>NZ_CM177850.1:0-4855232 GCF_058273205.1 Candidatus Latescibacter sp. IFSED24
TTCGTTCCTCGCGAGGTTGGAGGGTCCTGTGCACAGGATACCGCCCCTACCCCGGGGGCCAAGCCGGAATTCGCCGGCGGCGATAAAAAACCGGATCCGACCAGCTCCCACAGGAGCGGCCGGATCCGGCCTCGCGTTCCCGATCCTCGTGGACCGGTATCGCCCAGGGTCGCCCAACCCCGGGGATTACTGGAAAGTCACCGAGATCGTGTAGGGCAGAGAGGCCGGGGTGCCGCCGGTGGGCACGGCGGTGGTCCGGTCGACCGTGAGGCTGGCCCCGATCTCGAGGGCTTCGGTATTGGCGGCCATGGTGCGGGCCTGGGGGACGGCGCCCTCGGCGCCGGCGTCGGCCCAGTCGGCGGTGAACGAACCCAGGAGCAGGCCGGTGGGCATGGCGCCGGCGGCGCAGTTGACGGTGATGTCCACGCCGGTGTTCGAATCCACCTGCAGGATGGCCTGGCTGATGTTGGTGTTGTCGTAAACCAGGTTGCTGGCGTCGGTGTAGGTGCCGTCGGCGGCCGAGATGACGAGCACGCCGTTGTTCAGCACGATGACGCCGAAGTTGAGGGAGGTCGTCTGGGTGAGCGTGATGCCCTCGATGATGTCGACGACACCATTGGTCACCAGATCGACGGCGGCGGCCGGAAGGGCGAAGACCAGGCCGAGACATAGGAACGCAAGAAAGGTGCGCATGTGCTGCTCTTCTCGCTGGATGGTTCGTGCCCTGAACCCACCCAGGATATCGGCACCCGCATGCGGAACCTTGAGGAAAAAATTGCCGCCCGGAAGAGTTTGCCGCTACGGCACGGCCTCCAGGAGGCGGAGCAGGCGCAACGAGACCTCGTCGCGGTCGGCGTGGAGCACCACCAGGTGGCGGTCGTCCACGAAGAGGCGCTGGTCCAGCTCGGGGTCGAACTCGCCACGGATCACCAGCTGGCGGAGGCGAAGCCCCTCGGGGTCGTAGACGTCGACGTGGGCGATGGTGCCCTCGGCGGGGCCACGGCCGCCCAGGTCGAGGTCCACCCAGAGGTTGCCGTTGTCGGCCAGGCGGAGGCGCGCCACCACCGGGGCGGTGTCGCGCAGGACGACCTCGTCGCCGGCGTAGCGGCGGCGGGTGAGCTGCTCGAGCGCCTGCCGGCGGCCGAGATCGTCGCGCCGGACGAGCGGGTAGTCGTCGCGGCCGAAGTCGGGCAGGCGGGTGCCGTCGTGGCCGTAGTGGGCGATACGGTAGCGGTCGCGCTCCTCGGCGACCCAGACGCCGCCGCGGCCGTCGGGGGCCCAGCGGGCGGCCCAGACGAAGTAGAGGTCGCCCTCGGCGAGGCGGCCCTGGCCGTCGCGCGGCGGCTCCTGGTGGATCTGGTGCCAGACCGGCGTGCCGAACGTGCCGTCGAGGTCGGCCGGGGCGATCCAGTGGTTCTCGGTGATGCCGCCCTGCTCCAGCGCCATCACCGTCACGTAGGCCATGACGCCGCCGGGGTACTGGACCGTGTGGGGCATGCCGACGTAGCCGCCGCGCGCGCCCAGGGTGTTCTCCATGGTGAGCTTGCCGCCGGGGTCGCCGTCGGGCTGGAGCCAGACCACGCAGGCCGGGAACATCTGGATCAGACCCACGCGGCCGTCGTCGGCCAGGAGTAGGCCGCGGGCGTCGCGCGACTCGCCGGGGCCCTCGCCTTCGCGGCCGAGGGTGCGCAGGTAGCGGCCATCGGCGCCGAAGACCTTGAGGTCCTTGTTCTTGTAGTCGACCACGCAGAGCCGGCCCTCGTGATCCCAGCCGGCGGCCACCAGCAGGCCGCCCAGGAGGTAGTCGGCGGTCTCGCCGGAGACTTCCCAAACGGTCTCGCAGCCGATCTCGTGGACGGGCGTGTCCTGGGCCCGGGCGGCGACGGCGATGGCGAGGATGACGAACAAGAGTGACAGGGCGCGGATCCAGGTCATGCGGGCCATTCCCCCTCGGTTGAAGTCAGGATTCTATCGTGGCCCCGGCGGTGATTCAACAGATGTCCTCGGCGATCGTGCGTGCTAGGCTCGGCGGCACACCACGCCGAACCCCGGGAACGACCGATATGTCGCTGGCCTTGCACCCGCTGCCCCTCTGCGAACCCACCCTGCCCGCGGTGGCCCGCTGGCTCCTGTCGCACCGGCCGGATCCCGCGCCCGAAGCCCTGGCCGCTGCGCTGGTCCTGCTGCCCTCGACCCGCGCCTGCGGCCAGCTCGGCCACGCCCTTCTCGAGGCCTCGGGCGAGGCCGCCATCCTCCTGCCGCGGATCACCACCCCGGGGCGCCTGGCCGACGAACTGGCCGCGGCCCTGGGCCTGGCCGACGACACCCTGCCCGACCTCGCCCTGCGCCCGACCTTGCTCGCCCCACGGCTCGCCGCTCTGGACTGGCTCCGCCAGCGCCCCGAGGCGGCGGCCGGGCTCGCCGCCGAGCTGGTGGCGCTCTTCGACGAGGCGCGGCTGGCCGGTCTCGCGTCGCTGGTCCTGGCCGGCGAGGACGACACGATCCTCCTCGGCCACGCCGAAACGGGGGGCGAGGAGGTGCTGCAGACCGACCTCGAGCGCATCCGCCAGGCCTGGCAGCTCTATCGCGAGATCCTGCCCGCCGACCAGATCGACCATCGGGTGGCGGCCATGGCCGCGGCAACCCACCAGTGGCCCGGCGAGCCGCCCAGCCTGTTGGCCGCGGCGCACCTGGGCCGGCTGGACCAGGTCACGGCCGACCTGCTGGCCGGCCTGTCAGCCAGCGGCGTGCCCGCGCACTGGCTGACCGTGGCGGCGGACGATGATCGTGCGCCGTTGCTCCTGGCCACCTACCGCGACCCGGGCGCGCCGTCGCACCCCCTGGCCGGGGTGCGCGCCCTCGCCCAGAAGCTCTGCGCCGAGGTCCCGCCGATGGAAATCCCTCCCGGGAGCGACCTGCCATCACGCCTGGCCGACCTGGCCGGCGCCCGCGCGCAGCTCGCGCCCGGAGGTCCGCTCCGCCTGCTGGCCTGCCACGACCCCGAGCACGAGAGCCGGGTGGTGGCCGCCGCGGTCTGCCAGGCACTGGCAGGCGCCGAGACCGCGCCGGCCATCGTGGTCGCCACGCCCGATCGCGACCTGGCCGCGCGCCTGGCCGCCCAGCTCCGCGACGCCGGCATCGACGTGGATGACACCCGCGGCCGACCCCTGGCCAGCCTGCCCGCCGGCCGCCTGCTCCGCGACCTCCTGCGCACCGTGGTGGCGGGCTGGCCCTTCGGCCCGCTCTTCGAGGTGCTCACGCATCCGTACGTGCGCCTGGCCGAACGCGATGCGCGGCCGAGCCACGCCGTGTTGGTTCAACTGCTCGAGGCGGCGGTGCGGCGGGCGGGCCGGGCGCGCGGGGGGCTCGCCGCGCTGCGAGCCGCGGCCGCCGAGGACGACCGCGTGCGCGGCCAGGCCTGGCTCGATCCGTTCGTCCAGCAACACCTCGAGGGCGCCTTCGCGCCGCTGACGCGCCTGGCCCACGGCGAACCGGACTGGGCCGCGGTGCTCGCCGCGGTGCGCTTGGTCTGGTCCAATCTGGCGCCGGACCGCCCGCTGGGCGGCGTGGCCGATCCGCGTGGCGACCACGACGATCTGGGCGCGGTCGACGGCCTGCTCGGGGCACTCGAACAGGCGGCGCCCCGGCTGCCCGACGCGCCGCTGGCGACCATCACCGCCGCGCTGAACGACCTGGCCGCCGATCCGGCCCACGAGGTCCGCCCGCACCGTCAGCGCCACCTGCCGGTGCGTCTCATGGGCCTGGTGGAGGCGCGGCTCGAGGATGCCGACCAGGTGTTCCTCGCCGGTCTCGCCCAGGACGTGTTCCCCGGCAGCCTGGCGCGCCCGCTCTTCCTGGCCGACCGCGTTCGCCGCGGCCTGGGCCTGCCGCACTGGCGTGAGCGAGCCGGCCGCGACGCCGAGCTCTTCCTGCGCCTGCTCCACGCGGCGCCCCGCGTCACGTTCACCTGGCCCAGGGAGCGCGAAGGCCGGCCCAGCCTGCCCTCGCCGCTGGTCCAGCGCCTGGCCATGACGGCGCCCGAGGAGCCCGCGGTGGCCGACGAGTCGGTGCTCTACCGCCGGCGCTTGCCGGCAGCCGATGCGCTGGCCGCCGGAGAAGCGGCCCATCGCGCCGAGCCCGAGCCCGTGCCGGCGCCCGCGGTGCCCCGGCCCTCGCGCCTGAGTCACACGGCCATGCAGCGCTACCGCGACTGCCCCTACCGCTTCCTGCTGGCCAACGTCCTCGGACTGCGTCGCCCCGATCCCCTCGACGCCGCCTTCACGCCCCAGGACCTGGGCAACCTGGCCCACACGGTCATGCAGCGCTGGCTGGACCCCGCCGGTCCGGCGCTCCCGGCGCTGCGGGAAGGCGATGTCGCCACCGCCCGGCGGCTGCTGGAGGAGATCGCCGAGACGGTCTTCGCCGAGCGCGGCCGCGACCTGCCGGGCAGCGCGGTGGCCCTCCGCGGCCTGCTGGCCCTGGCGCCGGCGCTGGCGGACGCCGAGGTCGAGCGCGCGGCGCTCTGGCGGCCGGCCGCGCTGGAGGCGTCGTTCACCATCAGCCTCGCCGCCGCCCGCGCCTGGCTGATCGCGGCGGGCGAGGACCCGCCACCGTTGCCGGACCACCTGGCCGAGGTGCCGCTCCAGGGCGCCATCGACCGCATCGATGTCCGGCGCGACGGCACGCCGCTGGCCGCGGTGATCGACTACAAGACCGGACAGGCGCCCACCCGGGCGAGTGTCCACGACGGCCGCCAGCTCCAGCTCACCCTCTACGCCCTGGCCGTGGAGGCGGGCGAGGTGGCGGGCCTCGCGCCACCATCCACAGTCGGCGCGTGGCAGCTCGACAACGGTGGCTTCTACATCCTGCGCGCCCGCGATCTCGGCCTCAAGCCCCTGCTCCAGGACCGGGCCGACCTCGCGATCGGGGTGCGCCTGATCCTCGCGCAAGCCCTGGCGATTCTCGACCCCGACGTGCCCTTCGCCCTGGTCCCCGACTGGCAGGTCGAGGACGCCGCCGGCAGCCTGCCCTGCCGCACCTGTGAATTCCGCGGCATCTGCCGCCTCGAGGAACGCGACGCCACGCCGGCGCTGGCCGCGCGGGTGGCCGCGCTGCTCGCCGAGAGCCCGCGGAGCGTGTCATGAGCGAGGCCGTGCAGCGCGCCCGGGCGATCCAGCACGCGGCAGCCGACCCCGGACGGTCGGTGGTGCTCGAGGCGGCGGCGGGGTCGGGCAAGACCAAGGTGCTGGTGGACCGCTTCCTGCGGCTGTGCCTGACCGGACCGGGGGTCGACCCGCGTGCGGTGCTGGCCATCACCTTCACGCGCAAGGCCACCGTGGAGATCATGGCGCGGCTGCAGGCCCAGGCGCGGCGGCTGGCCACGCGGTCGGGGGAAGATCTCGAGACGGCGCTCGCCGACATCCTGGGCCGTGCCCCAGCATCCGGCGAGCTCGCGCGGGCGGCCTGGTTCCACGAGAGCCTGCTCGAGGATCCCGCGGGCCTGGGGGTGGACACGCTGCACGCGTTCTGCCAGAAGGTCCTGGGCCGGTTCGCCGCCGAGGCGGGACTCGACCCGCGCTTCGCGGTGCTCGACGAGCGGCAGGAGGTCGAGTACCGCGCCGAGGCCCTCGACCGTCTCGAGCTCGAACTCGGCGCCGAACCGGAAACCGCCGCGGCCTACGCCACCATGACCGGTTCGGTGGCCGGAGCCCGGCAGAAGATCGCGGGCCTCTTCGGTCGCCGGGTCCACCTGCAGCGCTGGCTCGACCGCGTGGCGCCGCCGGCCGCGTCGGCGGCCGGCGCCCTCGCCCGCGAGCTGACGCCACTCACCGCACGTCTGCTGGCCGATCTGCGGCGTGCCCTGCTCACCGGCACGCCGTGGCAGGACACGGACCCGCCCGATCCGGCCGCCCTGGCGCCGCCGCTCGCCGATGCGTTGCGCGAACTGGCCGGCCCTGGGCTGGCCGCCGTCGCCGCGGTGGACGCCGGGCTCGGCCTCACCGCGGGATTCCGCAAGCAGCACGACCAGCTCCAGGCCGACCTCCTGGCGACGGCGGACCAGCTCGACCGCGACCCGGCCACGCTGACCGCCCAGGCCGACGCCATCGCGACCAGCCTGCTCACCAGCGACCGCAAGAAGCTGCGCACCTTCCACGGCCGTAAGGAGACCAAGGACGACCGCCAGCAGGCCTTCGCCACCGCCAGCCGGCCGGTCCTACAGCTGGTGGCGCTGCCGCCGCTCCTCGAGCTGCTCGACCGTAACCGGATCCTGCTCGGCTGCACCCTGCGCACCCTCGACCTCTACGCCGCGGCCAAGCGCCGCGACCGCGTGGTCGACTTCCAGGATCTGGAGTACCTGGCCTTGCGGCTGCTCAGCGATCCCCGCACCGGCCCACAGGTCCACTTCCGCCTCGACGCGCGCCTCGACCACCTTCTGCTCGACGAGTTCCAGGACACCAACCGCAACCAGTGGGACCTGCTGCTGCCGCTCCTCGTGGAGATCCTCGCCGGCGGCGAGGCGGCGCGCACCGCGTTCGTGGTGGGCGACGTCAAGCAATCGATCTACGGCTTCCGCGGCGCCGACCCCGCGGTGTTCGGCGCCGCCGCCGCGCTCCTCGCCCGGCAGGCCGGCTCCGAGGCGCTGCTGCGCCTGCCCACCAATTTCCGCAGCCTGCCCGCCATCGTCACCACGGTGGCCGACCTCTACCAGCGGGAGCCGCTCCGGGGTTTTCTCGGCGCCGAGGCGGCGGGCGCCCGCCAGGACACGGCGCGCATGGTGGATCCGGGCCGGGTGGTGTTCGTCGAGCCCTTCGCCCGCGACGCCAACGCCGGGGGCCATGACCGCGCCGCCGCCGCCGCCGTGGCCCTGGTCCAGAGCCTGTTCGACGGCGCGGTGGAGACCTGGGATTGGGACCCCGCCATGGGCCGGGACCGCCCGCGCCCCCTGCGCCATGACGACATCCTGATCCTCGCCCGCAACAAGACTCACCTCGCCAGCTACGAGGCGGCCTTGCGCCGGGCGAGCATCCCCTTCACGCCGGCGGGTCGGGGGTTGCTGGCGCGCAGCCGCGAGGTCCAGGACGTGCTGGCGCTGCTGCGCTGGCTCAGCTATCCGGCCGACGACATCGCCGCCGCCACGGTCCTGCGTTCGCCCTGCTGCCGGCTGGACGAGGGCACGGTGCAGACCCTGCTGCAGGCCCGGCTGCAGCGCCCTCGCCGCGACCTGCGCGAGGTCCTGCGCCGCGAGGGTGTCGCGCACGGGCTCCAGGAGCTGGTCGAGCGATTCGAGGGCTGGTTCCGCCTGGCGGGCCTGTTGCCCCTGCACGACCTCCTGCGCCGGATCTTCCGCGAGGGCGAGCTGCTCGAACGCTTCGAGACCGCCGGCGGCGAGCAGGCGCGCTACAACCTGCTTCGCCTGCTCGATCTGGCCCTGGCCGCCGAGGCGCGCGGGGGCAGCCTGCGCGACTTCGTGGCCGAGCTCGACCAGGCCGACCGGCTCGGCGGCGAGGAGGAGGGGGCGCTGCCGGGGGAGATGGGCACGGGCCGGGTGCGCGTGATGACGGTGCACGGGTCCAAGGGGCTCGAGGCGCCGATGGTGATCGTGGTCGACGCGGCGGTCCCCCTGCGGGATGCCACCGAGGAGCTGCTGCTGGCCGAGGCCACCGCCGACGGCCCCTGGGTCCACGACGTGCAGCGCGCGTTCTACGAGGGGCCACAACTCCCCGACGGCTCGCGGCTGCCGGGACCGCTGGCCGCCCCGCGTGACGAGGCGCTGGCCCGGCTCCATGCCGAGGAAGCGCACATCCTGTACGTGGCCCTGACCCGCGCGCGAGACCGTCTCTACGTGATCGGCGGCCTCAACGACCGTCAGGGCGCCGACCGGTCCGGGCGCAGCTACCTGGGCTGGCTCGATCAGGCCGATTCCGAGCCGGTTGACCGCGCTGTGCGCTGGCGATCCCCGGACGATTTCGCCGCCGAGGTGGCGGCTGCGGGCCTGGTTGCGGTCGCCAGCGCCATGGCGGAGGCGCCGCGCGACCGGGCAGCCCGCAGCCTGGCCCGGCTGCGCGCCTGGACGCCTCCGGTGCTGGCTCCGCGCTTCCAGCAGGTCAAGCCCTCCCAGCTCGACGACGATCGCCGGCGCTCGGCCGAGCGACGCGATGACGGCGCCGCGATTGCGCCGTTGCCGGTCGACCGGGACACGCCGGCCACGCGCCGCGGCACGCGGATCCACCGCTGGCTCGAGCACGCCTGTCGGCTGGGTCGAATGCCCGCCGCGCCCCGCGACCCCGTCGCCCACGAGGAGTGGCGCGAGGCCGAGACCACCTTCCAGAACGACCAGCTGGCCTGGATCTTCCATTCCACGGTCCATGGCGGCACCGGTCTCAGCGAGGTGCCGGTGCTGCATCGCCTGCCGGGCGCCGGGCCCGAGCGCCGGGTCACCGGCTTCATCGATCGACTGGTCATCCGACCCGAACGCGTGGACATTGTCGATTACAAGTCGAACCGACTGGACGACGGCGAGCTGGCCGCCCTGGTCGACCATTACCGGCCGCAACTGGCGGCCTACGGCGAGGCCCTCGCCCTGCTCTATCCGGATCGCCGTGTGCGGTGCTGGCTGCTCTGGACCCAGCTGGCCGCGGCGGGTCGACCTGAGGCCCTCACGGAGGTGATGCTGTGACCACCGGCCTGGCGATCCTCTTCGTGGTCGGCTTCGGATACCTGGCGGTGGCGTTGTGGTTCGCCATGCGTCAGGACCAGCTCTTCTTCCAGCCGAAGCGTGGCCTGGCGGCGACGCCCGACACCGACGGCCTGGTTTTCGAGGACCTGGCCCTGACCACCCCCGACGGGGTCAGCCTCCACGCCTGGTGGTTGCCGCGCCCCGCGGTGCCGGCGCCCGACCTTCCCGGCACCGCGCTCACCGTCCTCTACCTGCACGGGGCCAACACCAACCTGGGCGACCGGGTGGACGCGCTGCGCTACTGGCACGACCTGGGGTTCGAGATCCTGGCGCTCGACTATCGCGGGTACGGCCGCAGCAACGGCCGGCCCAGCGAGACCGGGCTCTACACCGATGTGGAGACGGCCTGGCACTGGCTGACGAACCGCCGCGACGTGCCCGCCGACCACGTCCTGGTGGTGGCCGAGAGCATGGGGGCGAGCCTGGCCACCCACCTGGCCGCGCAGGTGCAGCCGGCCGGCCTGGTGCTCGAGGCCGGCTTCACCCGCGCGGCCGACGTGGCGGCGCGCCGCTACCCCTGGCTGCCGGTGCGCCAGCTGATCCGCATCCAGCTCGCCAGCGAGGATCGGATCGGCCGCATCCGCTGCCCCAAGCTCCTCATCCACAGCATCGACGACCGCACGGTGCCGTTCACCCTGGCGCGCCGGCTCGAGCGTCGGGCGGCACCGCCGCGCGACCTGCTCAAGATCCGCGGCACCCACGCCCGGGCCTGCCTCGAGGGCGGCCCCCGTTTCCATGCCGGTCTGCGTCGCTGGCTCGCCGGACTGGAGACCCGCGACGGGGTGGCCTGAAGGCGGAAAACGAGCGGCCCCGCCACCCTGGGGTCGCGGGGCCGGATCTTTCGCTCCGGGGCGCCGGTCTACTTCTTCTTCTCGAGTTCCTCGCGCATCTTGGCGAGCTCTTCCTTGAGGGCCTGCAGTTCCTTCTGCATCTCCTCGACCTCCTGGCGCTCCTCGTCCTTCAGCTTGCGCAGCTCCTGCAGCTCGAGGGTGGGCGGCACGGTGCCGCTGTGGAACTCGTAGAACCGGGGGTGCGAGGGGTCGCTGGGGTCGCGCGGCATGAAGAGGTGGAGGTTCTCGGCGATCTTCAGCTTGCTGGGCATCTCGCTGAGGGTGACCTCGTATTCCTTCTTGCGGCCGTCGCGCACGACCTTCACCTGGATGGTCTCGCCCGGATCGGTGTCCTCGAGGAATTCGTGGAGGTCGCTACCGCTGGCGATACGCTCGTCGTCGAGCGCCACGATGCGATCGCCGGCGCGCAGGCCGGCCTTCTCGGCCGGGCCATCGTCCACCAGCTCGTCGATCACCACCCCGGGTTCGTCCTCATCCTCGGTGGGGACGATGCCCAGGAAGCCGCGGTCCATGGCGGCCAGCCCCAGACCGTCGATGGTGATCTGGTGATTGCCGTCCTCGTCCTGCCAGTGGAAGACCTTGCCCTCGCTCTCGGCCTTGGACCAGGCCTGGACGTTCTTGTCGCTGTTCTTGTCGGTCCAGACCGTGAAGCTGCGCTTCTTGCGCTCGCCGAGGGTGACCATCAGGTCGCGGCGTTCCCCCTGACGTAGCACGGTGATCGCCACCTCGTCGCCGGGCTCGTGATTGTGGATCGCCCGGGAGAGCCCCTTGAGGCCCTCGATCTGCTCGCTGGCGATGGCGATGATCACGTCGCCGGCCTGGAGGCCGGCCTCGTCGGCGGGCGAGTCGGCCACGACCTCGTCGATCAGCACGCCCTGGCCCTCGTCGAGCTGCAGGGCCTTGGCCATGCTGGGGCTCAGGCTGGACATGGTGATGCCCAGGTAAGTGTCGCCTGCACAAGCAATTCCGGTAGTCAGTACCATGGCGAAGGCCATGGCCGTGAGGCGCTTGCAGAGGTCGCTCATGATGCTGCCTTTCGCTCCGCGGAACCCAGCGGGGGATAAAATCAACCGGGTATAGAACGTCCGGGGCGGCAAATGGTTGCATGTCGGTTTGAAAAAATCACTCCCGGATCAGGGGGCGGATCAGGGGGCAGCGGCCGTTCAGGCCAGCGCGAAGCTGTCCTCGAGCATGATGGTCAGCTCGGCCAGCATGATGTCGCGGACGTCGAGGAGGTTGGCTTCCTCGGTCCCCGCGAGGTTCAGCGAGGCATCCTTGTTCATCCCCACACCGAGATGCCGGCAGGCCAGGTCGGACATGCGGATGATCAGGCCCAGGGTGTGGTGGGGATCGACGACCTCGTCGTGATGGTGCAGGACCACCGCCTGGTAGGCCGTGGGCAGTCCCCAGTGAGCGAGCAGGGCGGCACCGTGCTCACAGTGGCCGGCCTCGAGGATCTCCCGGATCACCGGTGCAGGGATGGCGCGGTCGATCCGGCCGGCCTGGATCAGGTCGTCGCAGACCCGGACGAGCAGGAGCTTGCCCACATCGTGGAGCAACCCGGCGATGAAGCATTCGCTCTCGAGTTCGCGATAGCCCAGCTTGCGCGCCAGCCAGCGCGAGGCCAGCGCCACGCCCAGCGAATGCTGCCAGAGGTCGGGCATGTAGCGGGCGAGATCCTCGTCACGGACCAGGTAGTTCTGTTTCTCGGTGGCGGCGATGGCCAGGCGGACCACCTCGGGCCCGCCGATGCGGACCACGGCCTTGCGCACCGTGGCCACCTCGGAGAGGCCGCCGTAGAACGCGCTGTTGGCAACGCGCAGGACCTCGGCGGTGAGGGCCTGGTCGGATTCGATGAGGTCCAGGATCTCCTGGATGTCCCAGTCGTCGCAGCCCAGGATCTGCTGGAGTTGCTGGGCGGTCTGACTGCGCGGGGGCAGGGATACCTCGTCCGCGGCGATGGCCTGCTCGATCATGTCCAGGAGGGATAGCTTCTCGCTCATGTGCGGACTCCCAAGAGACGGTGCAATTCGGCCACGGGGCGAGGCTTGTCGAGCCGCGGCAGGGTGCGGATGATCTCCTCGAACGAGGTCTGCCCCTGGGCGGCCTTGACGATCCCGTCCTCGAGCAGCGAGACCAGACCGGTGCTCTCGGCGCAGATGCGCCGGATCTCGAAGCTGGTCCGGCGGTTGATCAACGCGTCGCGCACCGGTTCGTTGAGGATGAGGATCTCGAAGACCCCGACCCGCCCCTTGTAGCCGAGGAAGTTGCAATGAGGGCAGCCGGTCCCGCGGCGGAACGCGAGGTCGCGGGTCTCGGCGGGGTTGTAGCCGAGGCGCCGGATCTCGTCGGCGGCCAGACGATGCTCGACGCCGCATTCGCCGCACACCCGTCGCAGCAGGCGCTGGGCGACCACGCAGACCACGGTCGAGGAGATGAGGAACGCCTCGATGTCCATGTGCAGCAGGCGCAGCAGGCCGCCGATGGAGTCCTCGGTGTGGAAGGTGGTCAGGACCTTGTGTCCGGTGAGCGCGGCCTGGATGGCGGTGTCGGCCGAGAACTTGTCGCGGATCTCGCCGATGACGATCACGTCGGGATCCTGCCGCACGATGTGGCGCAGCGTCTCCTCGTAGGTGATGCCGATCTTGGCGTTGATCGAGCACTGGTTGATGCCCTCGATCACGTATTCCACCGGGTCCTCGGCGGTGATGATGCTGGTGTTGGGGCTATTGAGGTAGTTGATCGCCCCGTAGAGTGTGGTGGTCTTGCCCGAGCCGGTGGGGCCGGTGACCAGGGTCACGCCGCTGGGCACGTCGAGCACGTCGTCCTTGAAACGCTGCAGCGTGCGGGGCTGCATGCCCACCTCGGAGACGTCGAGCAGGCGGCTGCGGTTGTTCAGGAGGCGCAGCACCACCTTCTCGCCGAAGACCGTGGCGTAGAACGACACGCGCAGGTCGACCTTGTTCGCGTCCTTCTCGTACAGGATCCGGCCGTCCTGATGACGGCGGCGCTCGGCGATGTCGGCGCCGGCCATGATCTTGATGCGGCTGGTGAGCGGGCGGGCCATGTCCAGCGGCAGATCCTCGCGGGGGATCAGCACGCCATCCTGGCGCATGCGGACGCGCAGGCGGTCCTTCAATGGCTCGATGTGGATGTCGCTGACCCCGTCGTCGAGGGCGGTCTGGATCAGCGCGTCGACCTTGCGCACCACCAGATTCTCGTTGATCTGGGGACGCGCCGGACCCTCGGCGACCATGCTGCCCAGCGCGTCCTCCACGGCCTGGCGGCGCGCGATGGCCAGCGTGAAGCTGCCGCGGACCAGGACCTGGAGCTCGGCGTGCGGCGGCGCGACCAGCGGGTCCTCGAAGACCAGCAGCAGACCGCCGCCGTCGTCGCGGACCGGGACGCAGCGCAGCTTGCGCAGGGTGGCCGGCCGCAGCCGTTTCACCAGCTGCTCGTCGTAGAGCAGGCGGTCGTTGCGGAGGTAGGGCAGGCCGAGCTGGACGGCGATGATCTCGAGCAGCGTGTCCTCGCCCAGGAACGCGTTGTCCACGAGGACCTGGCCGAACCGCTGGTCCGGTTGGGTCCGGTGCAGCGCCAGGGCGGCCTGCAGATCGCTCTCCTTGAGCACCCCCAGCTCGTACAGCAGGTCGCCGAGGCGGATGTCGAGGCGGCGGGCCTGGAGGGTCTGCCGGACCTGTTGCTGATCGACGAGCCCCAGTTCCTGTAGCACTGCGACCAGTGGCCGCTGGCCCGTGAGCTTGGCCTGGACGCGCAGGGCATACGCGAGCTGTTCCGGCGTGATCTGGCCCTCCTGCACGAGCAGGTCGGCGATCAGGGTGCCGGCGGTGGGGGCCTTGTCGACGATCTCGGTCATGACGACTCCGGGCTTGAGGAACCTGGGGTTTCTCAGTCCGGTTCGGCAGGAAGGCGCCCGGATTTAGCGGAAACGCCGATCAGGGGCCCGTCAGTCCCCCGCCGCCCGCGTCTGCAGCGGCTCGGTCTCGCCCACCGCGAGGACGAACTGCAGCAGGCGGTCGATGCGGAAGCGGCAGACGGCGCCGCCGGGTTGACCGGCCGCGGGCAACTCGCCGCGCAGCGCCTCTCCCGCGAAAGGCAGCACGTAGGATACGCCCTGGCAGCCGTCGGGCAAGCTGTCCGGAGCAGGCTGCCCCGCCAGGAACATGACCTGCACCGGTAGGAGGCCGCAGAACCGTACCAGCGAGGCCTGGGCGGCCGGGGGGAGGTCTTCGCCCAGGGGCAGTCGCCAGCCGCGGTTGCCGACGATGCGCAGCGCCCGCCGGTAGGGCAGGCGCGGGTGCCCGTGGGTGAGGGCTCCGTCGAGACGGGTGACGTTGGTGCCGCCGATCAGGTCGGCCGACAGACGCCGGACCACCCGCTTGAGGCCGGCCTCGATGAAGTCGCAGAACCAGGTGAGGTCCAGGTCCGTGCTGCGCAGGATGCGCTCGTCGGGGTCGGCGCCGGTCTCGAGCTGGAACCCGTGGTCGGCGGCCATGGCCTCCAGTTCGTCGGTCAGGGCCTGACGAACCTGACGGAGCCGCCGGGGCGTGGGAGCGGAACCGGGGGCGCGGTCGAGGCCGCTGCGGGGGATGGAATCGCTGGTGCAGTGCATGGGGACCACTCCTTCTGGCGCTCGCTGTCGCCAATTAAAGGGTGCTGTCGGGCAAAAAAAGACCCCGTCGCATCGTGGCGATGCGTGGGGTGGTTGTCGGTGCGCGTCGCGGATCGGTCACGTTCTTCCTTCCGGGCTCACGGGCCGCGCTTAAAGGAACAGGGGGACATTAACAGGAGCGGGCGGATCCGTCAACCTTCGGGGACCAGGCGGACGTTGTCGATCTGGAACGCGGCCGGACCGTCGGGGCGGCGGAGGTAGATGGCGAGGCCCAGGATCTCCTGGCGGGCGAGGGGGCGGGGATCGCGGTGGGTGGCCAGCGTGGCCAGGTCGAGCTCGATGGTCTGCCAGGCGTGGTCGACGGTGAAGAGCTTGATGGTGTAGTCCCGGGCGTACCGGCCGGCCCGGTCCTCGATCCATACGCCGAGGCGGAGCTCGGCGGGTGCGGGCGGCACCAGGCGGCATTCGAAGCGGAGCCGGTCGTAACCCCGCCAGTCGTAGGGCAGGCGACGGCTCATGGCGCCCGGGTCCTCGCCCTTGCCGTCGTGGTCGATCTGCAGCACCTGGCTGCCGGTGGACACCGTCACCAGGGAGAGCAGGCCGCCCTTGTGCTCGCGCCAGAGGATCAGCGATCCGGGGCGCTCGAAATCGGCCAGCACGGGGAACTCGCCGTGCTGGAGTTCGACCTCGTGGGCGAGGCGCGGCAACTGGCGGAGCGGCCAGACCACCGCCGCCACCAGGGCGATGGCGGCCAGGATGGCGGGCCAGCGCAGGCGGGGGCGGCGGGCCAGGACGAGGCAGGCGCCAAGGGCCACCCCCTGGGCGTCCTGGTACCAGTCGAAGAGCGCGAACGAGCGGTCGGCGAGGATCTGCAGCCCCTCGGTGGCGAGGCCGAGGGCGAGCAGGACCGCGATCACGCGCCAGAGCTTCCCGGCCAGGGGGCCCCAGCGGTGGAGCAGGAGCGTGAGGGTCAGGAACAGGACCGTGTGGTAACGGTCGCCCAGCGAGTCGATGAGCACGTTCTTGCGCAGCTCGATGGGGATGCCCACGAACAGGGGCACCAGCAGCACGATGAGCGCGGCGGCCAGCAGGTGGGGCGGACGGGGTCTCGGTGGTTTCCTCATGATGGCGACCAAGGTAACACGAAGGGCCGCCGCCGCCCGTCGGTACGGTTCATCGGTACCCCGCGGCATGCAGCTCCGTGACGTTCTCGAACGGGCCGGCGGGCTTCAGATACCGCGCCAGGAAGCGGTAGATCCGCAGGCGGATGGTCTGGGCCTCGCGCGTGTCCAGCCGATCGAAGCTGTGGCCACCGGCGATGTCGAAGATCTCGTACTCGAAGTCCTTGCCCTCGGCCTTGAGCGATTTGATCAGGTGCTCGACCTCCAGGACGTTCACGTCCTCGTCGCCCCGGTTGGTGAAGATCAGCAGCGGGGTCTCGAGCTTCTCGGCGTTCCAGGCCGGTGAGCGGCGCTTGTACTCCTCGATGTTCTCCTCGATGGTCTGGCCGATGTGGTATTCCGCCGAGTAGAGCGCGGCGTAGTCCTCGCCCAGGTAGCCGAGGCGGGCGATGAGGTCGGAGACGGGCACGCCGGCGTAGCAGCAGGCGTAGTCTTCGGGGTGGCGGAAGACGTTCATCAGTCCGATGAGGCCGCCGTGGGACCAGCCGATCATGCCCACGCGGTCGGCGTCGATGAAGTCGTAATTCTCGAGCATGTACCGGCGGCAGGCGTGGGCGTCCTCGGTCTCGCGCCCGCCGTAGTCGATGTTCTCGTAGAAGCCGCGGCCGTAGCCGGTGGAGCCGCGGTACTCGGGAGCCACGATCACGTAGCCCTGGGCGACCAGTTCGCGCACGATGTGGGTGTAGTAGGTGGTGAAGTCGCCATGGACACCGCCGTGGGGGAAGACCAGCAGGGGCGCCTGGCGCGAACGGTCGAGCCGGTGGGGGATGAACACGTAGGCCCAGAACTTGAGCGGCTGGCCGGCGCCGATGGCGGTCTCGCTCGCTTCCTTCCAGCGCGGCGGGCCCCAGAGGCGGACCTTGTCGATGGCGGCCACGTCGCCCACCCGCTCGAACCAGAGGACGTCGTCGATCTTCTTCTGCAGGACGTCGAGATCATGGCCACGCGACTCGAGAGTGCCCTGGACGCCGGTGAGCTGGTCGGAAAGGTCCTGGAGGGTGATGGTCTCCTGGGCGACGGCGGGCGGGACGGCTGCCAGCAGCAGCAAGACGACGACGGCGGAGCGGATCATGACGGGACCTCCGGGGCGTGTTGGTGTTCTGCCTGGGGAGCATAGCGGAGGCGGCCCCGGCGATCCACACTGCAGAGAACCTTGGCGAGCTTCCTCCGTAGACGATATCCTTGGCGCTGGCCCCCCGGCTCCCATGACACCCGTACGCAGCGAGAGGCGACCCATGCGGCTCACGACCACCCTGGCCCTGCTCATGCTCCTGATCCTGGCGACCGGCTGCCAGGACGGCGGCGGCGAGACCGCCCAAGCCCAGGGACCCGGCCCCCAGGGCCGTCCCCAGCTGCCCCCGGCGCCCGTGGCCGTGGCCGTAGCCGAGGTCGGATCCATCGCCAGCTACTACCGCGCCACCGCCAGCCTCGAGGCCGAGAAGGAGGCCGAGGTGCTGGCGCGCGCCGAGGGTCTGGTCCGCGAGATCGTGGCCGAGGAGGGCGACCGCGTGCCCGCCGGCGGGCTGCTGCTGCGCATCGAGAACGACCAGTACCGCTATCGGCTCGAGCAGGCCGAGTCCAGGACCCAGCAACTCGCCGCGGCGTTCGACCGCATCCAGGAGATGCGCCAGGAGGAACTCGCCACCGAGGCGGAATACGAGACCGCCCGCGCCGACCTGGCCAGCGCGCAGGCCGACGAGGGCCTGGCGCGCCTCGACCTCTCCTACACCACCGTCACCGCTCCCTTCGCCGGCGTGGTGACCCAGCGGCTGGTCGACGCCGGCCAGAACGTCAGCGTGGGCACGCCGCTCTACACGGTGGTCGACGTGGACCCCCTCCTGGCCCGGGTCCACGTGCCCAGCCGCGAGTTCCGCGAACTCGCCCTGGACCAGACCGTGGAGCTGGTGCTCGACAGCTCGCGCGATCGCCTCCAGGGCCGCATCACGCTCATCAGCCCGATCATCGACCCCGCCAGCGGCACCATCAAGGTGACCGTGGAGGTACCCGACCATCCCGCAGACACCCGGCCCGGCGACTTCGCCGAGGTGCGCATCGTCACCGAACTGCGTCCCGAGGCGGTGCTGGTGCCGCGCACCGCGGTGGTCTCCGAGAAGGGCGAGAGCGTGGTCTACGTGGTGGCGGAGGACGAGGGGACCATCGCCGCGCGTCGCGTGGTGGAGGTGGGCTTCACCGACCGCGACCATGCCCAGATCCTCGACGGCGTCACCGCCGGAGAGCGGGTGGTGGTCAAGGGGCAGCGTTCGCTCAAGCCGGGGCAGCCGCTCAAGATCCTCGAGGGGCCGGGCGCCGAGGCGACGGTCGACCATCGCGGCCAGGGGCAGGACGCCTGATGCGCGCGATCATCGACCTCTCGGTCCGCCGGCCCGTCTCGGTGACCATGGCGGCCATCGCCGTGGTGGCCTTCGGCTGGGTCGCCCTCGAGCGCCTCTCCATCGAGTTGCTGCCCGACATCAGCTACCCCTCGCTGGTGATCCAGACCGAGTTCCCCGACACCGCACCCCAGGAAGTGGAGAACCTCGTCACGCGGCCCATCGAGGAAGTGGTGGGCGTGCTGCGCGGACTGACCACCATCCACTCGGTGAGCCGCGCCGGCATGTCCGAGGTGACCCTGGAATTCGACTGGGGCAGCGACATGGGCATGCTCTCGCTCGAGGTGCGCGAGAAGCTCGACCGCCTGCTGCTGCCCGACGGCGCGCTGGATCCGCTGGTCCTGCGATACGACCCGAGCCTCGACCCCATCGTGCGCCTGGCCTTCTCGGGCGACGAGGACCTCACCGTCCTGCGCCGCATCGCCGACCGCCAGCTCAAGCCCGACCTGGAGACCGTGCCCGGTGTCGCCTCGGCCCAGATCAAGGGCGGCCTAGAGGAGGAGATCGAGGTGGCGGTGGACCAGGGGCGGCTGGCGGCGCTCGGCATCCCCCTCAGCCAGGTGCGCGACGCCGTGGGCGCGGGCAACCTGAACCTGCCCGGCGGCGCGCTCCGCGGCCGCGACGAGCAATTCCTGGTGCGCACCATCAACGAGTATCAGGACGTGGACGAGATCGCCGACATCGTGGTCAACCACCAGGATGGCCGCGCGGTGCGCGTGCGCGACGTGGCCGAGGTCTACTGGGGCGCCAAGGAGCGCGAGGAGATCACCCGCGTCGACGGTCGCGAGTCGGTGGAGATCGCCATCTACCGCGAGGGCGACGCCAACACCGTGGCCGTGGCGCGCGACCTGCACCGCCGCCTCGAGACCTGGCGCCAGGGCAAGCTGCCCGAGGGCATGAGCCTGGACGTGCTCTTCGACCAGTCGGTCTTCATCGCCCAGGCCATCGCGGAGGTGCGCAACGCCGCGCTGCTGGGCGGTCTGCTCGCGGTGATCGTGCTCTTCCTGTTCCTGCGCCACGTGCGCTCGACGTTGATCATCGCGCTGTCGATCCCGCTGTCGGTTGTGGCCACCTTCATCCTGCTCTACCAGCTCGACATCTCGCTGAACCTCATGTCGCTCGGCGGCCTGACCCTGGGCATCGGCATGCTCGTGGACAACTCCATCGTGGTGCTGGAGGCCGTGGCCCGGCGACGTCAGCAAGGCCTCTCGCTGGCGCGCGCCGCGGTGGAGGGCGCCAGCGAAGTGGGCGCTGCGGTGACCGCCTCGACGCTGACCACGGTGGCCGTGTTCCTGCCCATCGTCTTCGTCGAGGGCATCGCCGGCCAGCTCTTCCGCGACCAGGCGCTCACGGTCACCTTCTCGCTCCTGGCCTCGCTGCTGGTGGCGGTGTCGCTCATTCCCATGCTCAGCGCGCTGGGCGGTGGCCGCGAGGATCGCCAGAGCGCCGCCGAACCCGCCGACGACGAGGCCCTGACCGCCGGGGACCGACGCGGCCTCTTCACGCTGGGGGCCATGAGCCGGCTCTACGACCACCTGCTCGAGAGCGCCGTCCACCGCCGCGTGCTGACCCTGCTGGTGGCGGCGGGCCTCTTCGCCGTCAGCGTCTGGGGCGCCGGCGGCCTGGGCGTGGAACTGATCCCCGAGTTGAGCGAGGGCGAGTTCTTCTTCGAGGTCCTCTTGCCCGAGGGCACCAGCCTCGCCGCCACCGATCGCGTGCTGCAGCGCATGGAGGCCACCGCCTCGCAGACCGAGGGGGTCGCGCTCGACTACGCCACCGTGGGTAGCCGCTCGGGGGCCGGCGGCGTGACCACCAACACGCGGGCCGAGAACCTGGGCCAGCTCAACGTGGTCCTGACCGACCGGACCGACCCGGCGCTCGAGCTGGCTGTGAGCGAGGAGCTCCGCCGTGCTTACGCCTCCATCCCCGACCTCGAGATCGAGTTCGGCCGTCCCGCCTACTTCACGCTCAAGACGCCGGTGGAGGTCCAGCTCTTCGGCGAGGACCTCGAGCTCCTGCGCGAATACTCGCTCGACGTGGCCAGGCGCCTCGAACGCGTGCCCGGCCTGGTCGACGTGCGCTCGAGTCTCGAGGCCGGCAATCCCGAGCTCCAGGTGATCTTCGACCGCGACCGCCTGGCCTCGCTGGGCCTGGATATGGCGTCGCTCTCGCAGGCGCTGCAGGACCGGGTCCAGGGCGCGGTGCCCACCCGTTTCAAGGAGCAGGACCGGCAGATCGACATCCGCGTGCGCAATCGCGAGGCCGATCGCCGCAGCCTCGAGGACGTGCGCGCGCTGGTGGTGCCCGGCCCCGACGGCGCACCCCTGCGCCTGGTCAGCGTGGCCGACGCGCGGCTCGACCGCGGTCCCGCCGAGGTCCACCGCCTGCAGCAGCAGCGCGCCGCCGTGGTGGGCGCCAACCTCGAGGGCCGCAGCCTGGGCGGCGCGGTGGCCGACGTGCGCGCCGCGCTGGCCGACACGCCGCCTCCCGACGGCATCACCGTGGAGCTGGGCGGCCAGAACGAGGAGATGGAGGTGAGCTTCCGCAGCCTCCGCTTCGCGTTGACCCTGGCCGTGTTCCTGGTCTACCTGGTCATGGCCGCCACCTTCGAGAGCTTCCTGCATCCGTTCATCGTGCTCTTCACCATCCCGCTGGCGCTGGTGGGCGTGGTGGTCGCGCTGGTGGCGACCGGCACCACCGTGACGGTGATCGTGCTCATCGGGGCGGTGATGCTGGTGGGCATCGTGGTCAACAACGCCATCGTGCTCATCGACACCATCAACCGCTATCGCCGCGGCGGCCTGCCGAAGCGCGAGGCGGTGATCCGCGCCGGCCACGCGCGCCTGCGCCCGATCCTCATGACCACGGCGACCACCGTGCTCGGTCTCTTGCCCATGGCGCTCAGCTTCGGTCAGGGCAGCGAACTGCGTTCGCCGCTGGCGATCACCGTGGCGGGCGGCCTGCTGCTGTCGACCCTGCTGACCCTGGTGGTGATCCCGGCGGCCTATGCGCTGGTGCCCTCGCGGGTCCAGGCCGGCGGCGACCGCTGACCTGTGCAGATGGCGGGGAATTGGTTATCTTCCCCGGCGTACGATCACGCCGGTGTGGAGACCACGGCCGGCGCACCCAGGAACGAAATCGCGAAAGGTCCGACCATGGAGTCCATCGTCGACATCATCAAGATCGCCATCGAGAACGAGGTGAAGGCCAAGGTCTTCTACGGCAAGGCCGGCGAGCTGGCCAGCGACGGGGAAGCCCAGATGGTCTTCATGGAGCTGGTGGAGATGGAGGACCAGCACGCCCGGCGGCTCGTCGACAACTTCGGCGAGCTCATGCGGCGCGACGGCGTGGACGCCGAGGCGTTCCTAGCCGATCTCGAGACCGACACCGAGAAGACGCTCGGCGCCGAGGAGGTCAAGCTGCTCGAGGACGCCGACCTGCGGCCGGTGATCGACTTCGCCATCCAGATGGAAGCCCAGGCGCGCGACAACTACCTGGCGCTGGGCCAGCGGGTCGAAGACGGCGAGCTGCGCGAGTTCTGCGAGGAGCTGGCCGCCGAGGAGCAGCGGCATTTCGACCAGCTCACCGAGGCGCGCATCGGGGTCGATACTCCCATCGACGAGCGGCCGGCGCTCTAGACGGCTGCGGACGAGCGACTTGCGGGCCGGGACGGCTAACGGTTGTCCCGGCCCGTTCCTGCTTGTAGGATCGGCGCAGCGGCATCGAACCACCATGCCGTGAGGACCCCGTCCCGGGAGTTTCGCCATGAAGAGAAACGCCGTCGCGCTCGTCGCTGCCTGTCTGCTCCTCTTGCCCCTGGTGGCCGGCGCCGTGGTCGAGCCCAAGACCGAGACCGAGTATCCGGACCAGCTGAGCGTGGATCTGGGCGGCCAGGAGGCGGCGCTCACGGCCACCGGCGTGGGGCTGCGCGAGAAGACCATCATGAAGGTCGATGTCTACACCATCGTCTCCTACGTGCAGGCGGGTGCCGCTCTGGGCGACGATCCCGGCGCGCAGCTGCGGGCCCTCGACGTGCCCAAGCGCATCCAGATGGACCTGCGCCGCGGGTTCAGCCGCGAGAAGCTGGTGGACTCGTTCAAGAACGTCATCGACAAGAACTACGATGACACCGCGCCCTTCGCCGCCGAGCTCGAGACCTTCATGGCCTACTTCGATCGCGACGCCCAGGAGGGCGACCGCATCGTCTTCGACTACGCGCCCACGATGGGTGTCACCACCACGCTCAACGGCGAGGTCAAGGGGACCATCGCCGGCACCGCCTTCATGGAGGCGCTCTGGACGGTGTGGTTCGGCGAGAAGCCGGCTGACGGCGGGCTCAAGAAGGCGCTGCTGGCGGCGCTCTGATCACGGGAGGGAGCATGCTCAGGTTCTGGATTTGCCTGGGAGTCGCCCTGGCGCTGACCTTGGCGGCCGGCGCCGAGACGACTCCGGTCACCGCGCTGGTGATCATCGACGTGCAGGATTTCTACTTCGCCGACGGATCGCTGCCGCTGGTCGACCCCGAGCTGGCCAGCGGCAACGCCGCGCGGCTGCTCGCCCGCTTTCGCGAGCAGGGCGATCTCGTGGTCCACGTCTGCCACCAGGCGCAGTCCGGCATGGCGATCCATGCGGAGGTGGCCCCGCGCGCCGGTGAGACAGTGATCACCAAGCGCCAGGTGAACGCATTCCGCGACACCGAGCTGCTCTTGGTCCTGCAAGAAGCCGGTGTAACGCGGCTGGTGCTGGCGGGGATGCAGACCCACATGTGCCTGGAGGCTGCGGTGCGGGCCGCCGCCGATCTGGGCTTCGCGTGCGTGGTGGTGGGCGACGCCTGTGCCACGCGCGACCTCACCGAGAACGGACGTACCGTGACGGCGGCCGACGTGCACGCTTCCACCCTGGCCACCCTGCGGGCGTACGCAGAGGTCACCGATACGGCGACGTTCCTCGCGCCTTGACCACGGCCTGAGAGCCTTTAGCGACCGTTGGTGGCGGCCAGCAGGTTCTGCCAGCCGGTGACCAGTTGCAGCCGATCGCTCACCCGATCCTGGAGCGGGCGCTGCAGGAGCAGGTTGCCCGTGGCCGGGTCCACGTCGAAGGTCCGTTGCAGGTCCACCTCCAGGCCGCTGGTGATGGTCGCGGTCTCGCCGATGACCAGACTGGTCCCCACCGCCGTGAGCCGGGTGGCCAGGAGATTGCCGGTGGAATCGAGGTAGTAGATCCGTTCGGCGTCCGGTGCCCAGGTGGGATGCGACCCGGTGGCGCTGGAGATCCGGTAGCGGCCGCCGCCGGCGGTCAGCGACTCGACGAAGACTTCGATCTCACCGGTCTCGTCGGAGACATAGGCCAGCCACGCGCCGTCGGGCGAGAACACCGCCTGCCCCTCGTTGAAGGGCGTGTCGCGGAAGACCTGGATCGAGTCGGGACCGTCGCGGTCGTACACCCAGATGTCGAAATCGCCCGAGTCGTCGCTGGTGGTGAACAGGAGCTGGCGGTCGTCGAAGGACCAGGACGAGGGGAAGCAGCCGTTCCTGCGCTCCACCAGGATCTCGGCCCGGCCGGCGCCGCTGGCCTGCTTGTGGAAGATGGCGCCCGCCGAGTTGGGCGAGGAGGCCGAGTAGGTGATCCAGCGGCCGTCGGCCGACCAGATCGGGGTCATCTCGGACTCGGCCTCGAAGGTGAAGCGCGCGCCCACGTCGCGGTCGGGTTCGTAGGTCCAGATGTCGAAGGTGCCCGCGCGTTCGTCGGCCTGGGAGACGGCCACGCGCGAGCCGGTGGGGGAGACGCTCATGCCCTGGGGGCTGATGACCGTGCTGCCCAGTTTGCCGAGCTCCTGGCCGTCGGGATCGAGCCACAGCAGCTGCGAGAGGCCGAAGACCCCCCCGCCGGCCACGTAGGTCAGCACGCCGGCCGCCGTGGCCGAGAACACGCCCACGTGCGCCGACTGCAGCGCCAGCACGCCGCCCAGCAGGGGGCGCGGCGGGCCGGTGAACTCCAGCGATTCCCAGGAGAACGGACGGCTCATGAGGTTGCCCTCGTGGATGTGCAGCAGGAGGTCCTCGGTGTAGATGGCGTTGGTCTGCGAGGGCATCAGCTCGCGGTCCACCGAACCGTCGAGGCTGCCGAGGCGCAGCACGGTCTCGTTGCCCGACTCGCGCGCGGCGTTGGCGTGCCGCCAGGAGAGGTAGACGAAGTGCTCGCCGTCGGGGAGCCAGCAGGGGAAACGATGCGACCGCGCCAGCGAGTCGGCCTCGAGCGAGGTCACGGGCATGGCCTCGCCGCCGCTGGCGTCGACCCGCAGGATCGGGCTGACGTGGGTGGGCGCCAGGAGGATGATGTCGTTCCGGTGCCACGAGCCGCCCTTGCCGTTCTCGGCCGGGCAGATGGGGACCACCGGCCCGCCGGCGATGTCGACGCGGTTGAGGTCGTTGTCGGCGAAGAAGGCGATCTCGCGGCTGTTCGGCGCCCAGAACGGGTAGGCCGCGCCCTGGGTCCCGGCGATGCCGTGGGCCTCGGTCTCGCCCAGGTTCTGGACGAACAGCATGATCCGCCCGGTGGAGTCGAGCCCGGAATAGGCCAGGGTGCGGCCGTCGGGGGAGATGACCGGGGGGCCCGGGCGCGCCGGGTTGAGATGGAAGGTGGTCTTCTCCGGCAGCGGGATCTGGGCCCGCACCAGCGGCGGCGGGGCCGGTCGGGGGCCGAGGTGGCCGCTCATGCCCATGGTCAGCACGCCGCCCAGCAATACCGCCAGTACGGCCACCAGGATCCAGGGCAGCGGCTGGTGGCGGGAAGGCCGCGGCGGCGGAGCCGGCGCGATGCCCGAGCCGGAGCCCACCGCCAGCACCGACGACGAGCCGTCCTCCAGCGCGATCCGCACCTCGCCCACGTCGCGCAGCCGTAGCTGCGGGTCCTTCTGCAGGCAGCGGCGGATGAGCTGCACCAGCACCGGCGGCGTCTCGGCGGGCAGCTCGGCGAAGTCGGGCTCCTGGCGCAGGATCGCGGCCAGCACGTCCGAGCCGGTCTCGCCGGTGAAGAGCCGGCGGCCGGTGAGCATCTCGAAGAGGATCACCCCGAAGGCCCAGATGTCGGTGCGCCGGTCGACCTCGTAGCCGCGGGCCTGTTCGGGGCTCATGTAGGCCGCGGTACCCAGCACCGTGCCCGCCATGGTCAGCTCCTGGGGGCGGGTGGCCTGGGTCATGGCGGGACTCGACCCGAGACCCGACCCCTCGGTGATGCCGGTGTAGGCGCGGGCCAGGCCGAAGTCCAGGATCTTCACCCGGCCGTCGGGGCCCACCTTGATGTTGGCCGGCTTGAGGTCGCGGTGCACGATGCCCCGCTCGTGGGCGAACTCCAGGCCGCGGGCGAGCTGCCGCGCGATCCGCTCGACCTCGTCCACGTCGAGCGGGCCGGCCTCCAGGCGCCGGCTGAGGTCCTCGCCCTCGGCGAGTTCCATGACCAGCACCGGCTGGCCCTCGCATTCCTCGATGCCGTAGATGCTGGCGATGTTCTGGTGCTGGAGCGACGCCAGGAGCCGTGCCTCGCGCTCGAAACGGCCGAGGCGGTCGCGGTTGCCGGAGAGGTCGGCGGGCAGGATCTTCAGGGCGACGTCGCGTTCTAGCCGGCTGTCCCGAGCGCGGTAGACCTCGCCCATGCCGCCGCGTCCGAGCAGGGATTCCACGTGGTAGGGACCGATGGTCTCGCCGAGCATGAGGGACCCTTCGTTGAAAGAGGAAAATTATTGTCCTCATTCTAGGCTCAGGCGGCTCGGACGGCAATGGGCGGCCATGCGGGCGATTGAAGAAGGATGAAACTAATCTGATAAAGATGGTGTTGGACGACTCAGCTCCGAGACTCGACCCTGGTGAGGAGGCAACCCGATGCGCACCCTCGTTCCCATCTGCTCGATCGTCCTGCTGGCCGTGGTGGCCAGCGCCGGTCCCCAGCCCCAGGAGGCGCCCCCCGTGAAGTACAACGAACTGGCCGCCGAGGAGGCGCGCGTGATCGAACACAAGGGCACCGAACGGCCCTTCTCCGGCGAGTACGAGCATCACTGGCAGGCGGGCCAGTACCTCTGCAAGCGCTGCAACGCGCCGCTCTACCGCTCGGACGACAAGTTCGACGCCCGGTGCGGCTGGCCCAGCTTCGACGACGAGATCGCCGGGGCGGTGCGGCGCGAGGTCGACGCCGACGGCCGGCGCACCGAGATCCTCTGCGCCAACTGCGGCGGCCACCTGGGCCACGTGTTCCGCGGCGAGGGGTTCACGACCAAGGACACGCGGCACTGCGTCAACTCCATCTCGCTGGTCTTCGTGGCCGACGGCGAGGAATTGCCGCCGGTGATCGAGGCCGCGAAGTAGCCACCTGCCCACGACTTGCCTCCATCCCACCACCTCCCTCCAGGGTGGTGGGATTATTTTGATATTGCTTTTCAAATTACCAGACACGTTGTTTGCTTCAGGTCGCCTATCTGGCGAAATGACAGTGATTTATAGGATATCGAGGAGGTGTGACATGGCGGTGTCGAAGAGGGTGGTCATCGTGGGTGGTGTCGCCGCTGGACCCAAGGTCGCGGCACGGATCATGCGGCTGGAACCCAGCGCTCAGGTCACCGTGGTGGAGAAGGGCATCTTCGTTTCCTACGCCGGCTGCGGGCTGCCTTACTACATCTCGGGCCAGGTGGGCAGCCAGGCCGAACTCATGTGCACGCCCCTGGGCGTGGTGCGCGATCCCGACTATTTCCGGCAGAGCAAGCGTCTGGAGGTCCTGAACCATCACGAGGGGCTGCGGATCGATCGCCGGGCGAACCGTCTGCTGGTCCGCAACCTCGAGGATGGCGAGGAACGCTGGCTCGACTACGACAAGCTCGTGCTCTGCACCGGCGGCACGCCCGTGGTGCCGCGGCCGTTGCCGGGCCGCGACCTGCCCCAGGTCTTCCAGCTCCACGGCGTGGAGGACGCCGAGGGCGTACGCGAGGTCCTGGCCGGCGAGCAGGCCCGGGATGCGGTCATCATCGGCGGGGGCCTCATCGGGGTCGAGGTCACCGAGGCGCTGGTCAGCAAGGGCTGCCGGGTGACCATCCTCGAGGCGACCGATCAGATCCTGGGCCTGATCGACGCGGAGATGGCGGCGCTGGTGGCGCAGCACATGCAGAGCAAGGGCGTGCGGATCCTCACCGGAGTGCAGGCCCACAGCATCGAGGCCGAGGACGGACGGGTGGCGGCCGTCAACACCGTCGACGGCCAGATCGTGCCGGCCGACATGGTGATCCTGGCCTGCGGCGTGCGGCCCAACGCGCGGCTGGCTGCCGAGGCGGGCCTGGCCATCGGCGAGACCGGGGGCATCGTGGTCAACGAGGTGATGCGCACCGGGGATCATGACATCTATGCCGCGGGCGATTGTGTCGAGACCCACGACCTGGTCACCGGACGGCCGACCTTCGCGCCCATGGGGTCGACCGCCAACAAGATGGGCCGCGTGGTGGCCAACGCCATCTGCGGCGTGGCCGATCATTTCCCCGGGGTGACCGGCAGCGCCATCTGCAAGGTCTTCGACTTCAACGTGGCCCGGACCGGCCTCACCGAGATCGAGGCGCGTCGCCGGCAGTTCGACGTCATCAGCGTGCTGGCGCCGGGCCCGGACCGGCCGCACTTCATGCCGGGGTCCATGCCGCTGATGCTGAAGCTGGTGGTAGAGCGGAACACACGCCGCCTGCTGGGCGCCCAGGCCGTGGGTCCGGGCGAGGCCGACCGTCGCGTGGACGTGGCCGCCATGGCGCTGACCACGGGCATGACGGTGGACCAGCTGGCCAATGCCGACCTCACGTACGCACCGCCCTACTCGCCGGCGATGGACAACCTGATCACCGCCTGCAACGTGGCGCGCAACAAGCTGGATGGTCTCTTCGACGGGATCGCGCCGGGCGAGGTGCAGAAGCGGCAGCGTGCCGGCGAGGAGTTCTTCTTCCTCGATGTCCGCAATCCCGACGAGGTGGCCGCGGTAGGCCTGCCGGGCGCGGTGAACATCCCGCTGGGCCAGCTCCGCGACCGTCTCACCGAGGTGCCGCGCGACCGGGAAGTGGTGACCTTCTGCAAGATCAGCCTCCGCGGCTACGAGGCCGCGCTGATCCTGAAGGAGGCGGGGCTGGAGCGGGTCCTGGTCATGGACGGCGGGGTGCTGAACTGGCCTTACGAGAAGATCATGGTCTGAGTGGAGTGGGGGGTGGTGCCGTCGCGGCGGCACCACCCTCCTCGGCGGTCGGTCAGGCTTCCGCGCGCTGCAGCACCGCGCTGAACGTGGTGTCGGCATCCTGGTTGGGGTTGCCGTGGATCGCCTGCGCCACCAGGGCGAACCCGGGGTGCGCGGCCAGGAAGTCGGCCACCACGTCCTCGTTCTCTTCCACCAGCCACGAGCAGGTGGCGTAGATCAACCGGCCGCCCGGTTTCACGCCGCCGCCGGCCACGGCCAGCAGGCTGGCCTGGGTCGCGGTCAATTCGTCCAGGCTGCCGACCACGCTGCGCAGACGGCCGTCGGCATTGCGACGCCAGGTGCCGCTGCCCGAGCAGGGGGCATCCACCAGGACCTGGTCGAAGCCGCCGCGTCGTGCCACGGACTTGCCGAAGTCGGGCAAGTCCGTGCCATCCCAGGGATAGGCGCGCACGTTGGTGGCGCCGGCACGTCTGGCGCGCTGGCGCAGGTCGGCCAGCGCCTTCTCGTTCTTGTCGGTGGCGTAGACCGCGCCGGTGCCGCGCATGGCCGCCGCCAGCTGCAGGCTCTTGCCGCCGCCGCCGGCACAGCAATCCCAGATGAACTGCCCGGGCGTCGCCGCCACCGCCTGCCCGATGGCCTGGCTCGCCAGATCCTGGATCTCGACCCTGCCCTGACGCACGCAGTCGAGGGTGTGGATGCCGCGTTCGCCCCGCACGGCGAGCGCGTCGTCGGTCCGGTCGACCCGGAAGCCTGCCTGGCGTAGTTCGGCGAGGACCGGGGCGGCCTGGGCGGGGTCGGCGAGCCTCAGCCAGAGCGGCGGCCGCAGGACCTGGCGGTCCAGGAAGAGGCGGCGCGCTTCGCGCGACCAGGCGGAGTCGGTGGCGCGGCGGTCGAGGTAGGGCGCCAGCGACGCCGGCAGACCGTGCCAGATCAGCCGCGCCAGCAGGTCGGGGTCGGTGTTCAGGCCGGTGCGGATACGGTGCCAGTCGTTCACCGCGCCCGGGCGGGGCTCGTCGAGGCGCGGCGGGTGCTCGGCCTGTTCGCGCAGGCGCAGGAAGATCCAGAAGAAGAGGTCGGCCGGCGGCACGGCCTGCAGGCGCGGCCACGCCTCGCGGGGATCGTCGATGCCCTGCTGGACGTGGTCCAGGGCGATCCAGGGCGCCTGGCCGCTGGCCTCCTGGCAGAGTAGTGCCAGCCAGGCGAAGCGCACGCCGTCGGTGAGCCGGGCGCCGAGCCAGAGGCGCTTCTGGCGCGGCAGGCCATCGAGCGCCGACAGCGCCCGCGCGAGCCAGCGGTCGAGGTAAGGCGGCGCGGTGTCGGCGACGTAGCGCGACCAGAGCGCGAAGAGGTCGGGCAGCAGCGTGGCCTGTTCGCGCTGGGTCAATTCCTGGGGACGCTGGTGGCTCATGACCGTCCTCGGCGGGAGCGTGGTTTGCCCCGGCCCCTGGGGAGGCGACGGGCCGGCGGCTTGGCCTTCCCTCCGGGGCGGGGTGTGGATCGGGAGCCGGCGCCGGCGGCCGGCGCGCGCGCCGTGGCGGCCAGGAACTTGGGCAGCACGTGCAGGCTGTTCAGCTCGGTGAGCGCCGCCTCGAGGAGCTTGCGGTTGGCGGGACGGTCGTACTGCAGGAGCGCGCGCTGCATGCGGCGCTCGTGGAGGGTCCGCGGCACGTGGACGCGCTTGCGCGTGAGCGGGTCGCGGCCGGTGTGGTACATGCAGGTGGCGCGGGTCATGGGCGAGGGGATGAAGTCCTGGATCTGCTCGGGCTTGATGCGCCGCTTGGCCAGATAGAGCGCCAGCTTCAGGGTCTCGCGCAGCGAGCTGCCCGGATGCGAGGCGATGAAGTAGTTGACCACGTACTGCTGCTTGCCAGCGCGGCGCGAGGCCTCGCGGAAGCGCTTGAGGAACTCCTCGTAGACCGCGAAGCGCGGCTTGTTCATGAGCTCGAGGACGCGGTCGTCGCAGTGCTCGGGCGCCACCTTGAGCAAACCGCTCACCTGGTGGGCGGCGACCTGTTCGAGGTAGGGGCGGGCGGCGTCGTCGACGAGCAGGTCGAAGCGCAGGCCGCTGCCGAGGAACACGTGCTTGACCCCCGGCACGCGGGCGGCCTTGCGGTAGATCCGGACCGCCGCGTCGTAGCCCAGCTTCAGATGCGGGCAGGGCTCGGGCAGCAGGCAGTGGCGATCGCGGCAGAAGCGGCCCTGGTCCCACCGCCGGCAGCGCGCGCCGTAGAGGTTGGCGGTGGGGCCGCCGATGTCGGTGATGGTGCCCTTGAAATCGGGGTCGGCGGCGATCCGGCGCGTTTCGGCCAGGATCGAGGCCTCGCTGCGCGATTGCACGATGCGGCCCTGATGCGAGGTGATGGCGCAGAACGAGCAGTCGCCGCAGCAGCCGCGGTGCGCGGTGATGGAGGTGCGGACCGTTTCGAGGGCGGGCACGCCGCCCTGCTGGTCGTAGCTGGGGTGCCAGGCGCGGCGGAAGGGCAGCTCGTAGAGCGCGTCGAGCTCGGCGCGGGGCAGCGGCGCCGCCGGTGGCCACTGCACGACCACGCGGTCGCCGTGGGCCTGGACCAGGGGGTGGGCGTCGGTGGGACTGAGCTCCTGGTCGGCCAGCTGGAACGCCTGCCCGTAGCGCTCCCGGTCGGCGGCCACCTCCTCGAAAGAGGGCAGGCGGACGGCATCCGGCGGGACCTCTTCGGCGGGCCGCACGGTCACCGTGCCGGGGATGCCGTCGAGGGCTTCGCCGGCGGCAAGCCGTTCGCAGACGGTCAAAATCTGCTGTTCGCCCATGCCATAGACCAGGAGATCGGCGCGTGTGTCGAGCAGCAGCGAGCGGCGCACCTTGTCGTCCCAGTAGTCGTAATGCGCCAGGCGCCGCAGGCTCGCCTCGAGGCCGCCCAGCACCACGGGCACGCCGGGACAGGCCTCGCGCACGCGGTTGGCGTAGACCAGGGTGGCGCGGTCGGGGCGCCGGCCGGGCCGGCCGCCGGGGCTGAAGTCGTCCTGGCGCCGCCGCTGCTTGTTGGCCGAGAGGTTGGCGATCAACGAGTCCACGTTGCCGCCGGTGACGCCGAAGAACAGCCGGGGCACTCCCAGGGCGGCGAACGCCTCGGGGCCCTGCCAGTCGGGCTGGGCGATGATCCCCACGCGCCAGCCGTGGCGCTCGAGCAGCCGGCCGATCATGGCGGTGCCGAACGCGGGGTGGTCCACGTACGCGTCGCCGGTCACCAGGACGACGTCGCACCGGTCCCAGCCAAGCACGTCCATCTCCTGCCGGCTTATGGGCAGGAAGGGTGCGGGCGTGGCGGTCGGCGCGGGCCGGGAAGACATGGGCTGGCCTCGGGCTCGGGGGAGTGGAGGTTTCCGGTCCTGAAATCTCGCGGTTGAGGCCGGGGGTTGTCAATGTCGGGCCCGCGGCGGTTGCCCCGCTCTGGCAGGTCGACCATCTTCGGGCCATGACACCGGACCTCGAACGCACCACCACCCGACGCTACTACGTCGGCACCATCTTCCAGGGGATCTGGACCACGGGCCAGTACCTCTTCCCCTTCGTGCTGGCCAAGTCGCTGGCGGCGCCCGGCTGGCTCGTCACCCTCTCGGTGATGATGGAGACCTCGGGCATGGTCATGGGCCTCTACTGGGGCGAGCTCATGGCCTCGGGCGGGCGGCGGCGCGCGCTGTTCTGGGGCGGCCTCCTGGGGCGCGGGATCCTGGTGTCGGCGCTGCTGGTGACCACGCCCGGCGCGTTCGTGGCCATGCTCGCGGTGGTCTACCTGTTCATCGCGCTGGTCTATCCGGCGCAGAACAGCATCCTCCAGGAGAACATCCCCGCCGAACGCCGCGGCCAGGTCTTCGGACGCGGCACCCTGGTCCAGCACGGGACCGCGGCGCTGTGCAGCCTCATCGTGGGCCTGCTCCTGGACCGCGACCCCCTGGCCTTCCGCTGGATCTACCCGCTCCTCGGCGTGCTGGGCTTCGGCTACCCTCTGGTGCTGTCGCGGCTGCCCCGGCCGGTCGCGCCGCCGCGCGAGGTCACCACGGGTCCACCGGCGCCGCCCGCGGCCCGGCCCCTCGCCGCGGTGCTCTGGCAGCCGTTCCTCGACGCCCGCGACACCTTCCGCCGCGACCGCGCCTACCTCTGGTACCAGATCAACTTCACCATCTACGGCGTGGCGTTCATCATGCTGGTGCCGGTGGTGCCGCTGTACTTCACCGGCGAGCTGGCCCTCGATTACCAGGACATCGCCCGCGCGCGCATCCTCATCGGCTCGCTGGGCATCGCGCTGCTGGGCCCGCTGGCGGGGCAGCTCATGGACCGCCTCCACCCGGTGCGACTGTGCGCGCTGGCCTTCGGCTGGGTGACCCTCTTCCCGCTGACCCTGGCGCTGGGCCCGACCCTGCTGGGCCTGACCGCCACTCAGACGGCCTACGCCGCCTTCGTCATCTACTCGGTGGGCATGGCGGGGGTCAACGTCACATGGAACGTGGGCAGCATCGCCTTCGCGCCGCCGGGCCGCGGCGGACATTACCAGGGGATCCACGTGGCCATGGTGGGACTGCGCGGCGTGCTGGCGCCGGTGCTGGGCTACCTGATCCTGACCTTCCTGGGCTACCGCGAGGTGTTCCTGGCGGCGGCCGGGCTCTTTCTTTCCGCGGGGCTCAGCTCGGCGGTGCTGGCGCGACGCGTCAAGCGGGTTTGACAGCGTCGGGCCGCCGCCTGGCCGAGAGGTAGATGTCCCGGGCCGCGGGCACCGCCGCCTGGATGTCCGTGCGCAGGCGGGCGATGGTCGCCTCGAGACCCGCGGTGTCGAGCTGGTCTGCGAAGTCGATGTCCATGAGTACCATGATGCGCCGGGGGCCACGCTGAAGCGTCGCCAGTTCGACGATGGCCTCGACCGCGTTGTCGGCCAGCACCACGCGACGGATGATCTGATTGTCCTTCCGCGTGGCGCCCTCGCCGATGAGCAGGCTGTGGCTCTCGCTGGCCAAAAAGTAGGCCACGCTCAGGAGCACCACCCCGATGGCGATGGAGGCGGCGCCGTCCCACACGCCGTTGTGCGTGACCACCGCCAGTCCCACACCCACCGCCGCCAGCAGCAGGCCGAGCAGCGCCGCGGTGTCCTCGAACAGCACCGTGGGCAGGGCCAGATCCTTGGCGTCGCGGAGGTTGCGCCAGAGCGAGCCAGGATTCTCGCGCCGGAAGTGCTGGAACTCGCGCCAGGCCACCCGCAGCGCGGCGCTCTCGAAGATCGCCGCCAGTCCCAGCGCCAGGAAGTTCCAGATCGGGTCGGTGGGCGGGTGCGGGTCGAGGATCTTGTGGACCCCCTCGTAGATCGCCACCACCGCGCCCAGCACGAAGATGTTCACCGCCACCACGAAGCTCCAGAAGTAGCGCTCGACGTTGTAGCCCAGCGGGTGGAGCCGGTCGGCGGCCTTCTTGCTGCGGATCAGACCCACCAAGAGCAGGAGCTGGTTGCTGCTGTCGGCCACCGAGTGCACCGACTCGGCGAGCATGGCGGCCGACCGCGTGGCGAGGAACGCCGCGAACTTGGCCACGGCCACGCCGAGGTTGGCGAAGATGCCCGCGGCGAGAGCGCGGCGGATTCCCTTGTCGTCGTGCTGGCGGGGCTCATTCATCGTTGTTCCGAATCCTCACCGCGGCGGCACGTCCTGCAGCTGGGTCAGGCGCTGGCGCCGCTTCCGGGTCTGGGTCTCCGGCGCTTCCTTGATGCAGGTGCCCAGCACCCGGGTGCCCTGCTTGAGCATGGCCGAGATGTTGCGCTGGAACTCGGGCTGCATCTCGCCCACCCAGGGGAAGCCCTGCGCATCGGCCCGCTCCATCGCCTCGGTCCAGTTCTGAAACAGCCTCCCCCACGGGCTGGCCAGGACCTGCTCCATGTTGGGCCGGCTGAAGCGCGGGTACCAGTAGAGGTCGTGGTAGAGCACGCTGGCGATGTACGACCACGGGGCGAGCCAGGTCTTCAGCGACCACTCGATGGGCCGCTTCAGGGGGCCCCAGTAGATCTTGTGCTGCATCTTGCTGGCGAAGGTCATCTTCTTGAACGGGCCGGTGAAGTTCCAGCGCTCCTGCGCCGCGGACAGGTCGCCGGCGATCTCGATCTCGCGGATGTCGCCGCAGCCCAGGCCCGCCTCGTGGGCGAGGCGGATGAACCGGCAGTCGCGTAGCGGATCGAAGCCCATGAGCGCGGCGGCCACCGCGTCGATGGCCACCTGGTCGCTGCTGGCGAGGATCACGTTCTTGGCGTGGGGGGTCATGCAGCGGGGGCCGGGGCCGTCGCCGGCGAAGGTGCCGTCCATCACCGCGAAGATGCCGGGATGGATCTTCTTCTGGATCATCAGGAGATCCACCAGCGTCTCGTGGATCACCGGGTGCGTCCAGTGGCGATGCTCGTTCAGCAGGCCGCCGAACGCGTTCTTCATGGCGCCGGTGGTGGTGGTGAAGACGTGGGTCTTCACGGTCGGCAGGTGGATGATGTTCTCGCCGATGAACCGCTTGGGCACCGAGAAGCCCTTGGGGTAGACCTCGTTGAGGCAGAGGAACTTCTGCGTGAGGTCGCCGACGGCGTCCTTGATGTCGAGCCACTCCTCGCCCTCGTAGAGGTGGACGTTGCGCAGGCCGTAGTGGTCGACCACGTCGATCTGTTTGTTCTCGCGCTCGCCGAGGTGCGAGTCGATGACCACGGTGCGGTTGTGGCAGCCGTGGATGAGGTCGCGCTGGTAGCCGTCCTGGAGCATGGCGTTGATCACGCCGTCGAGCTGCCACGGCGTGGTCGAGCTGCTGGGGAAGAAGAAGTGCCAGCTGATGTTGATCTTCAACGCGGTGTCGGCGTCTTTGCCCAGCGTGTCCTGGTAGTCGGCCAGGTTCATCAACTCGTGGTAGTCGCGGCGGACCGTGGCGGGGGTGGTGCGCAGGATGGCGACCTTGCTCTTGGGCATGGCGTTCCTCTTGCCTGGTTCGGGATCGATCTCAAGCGAGCCGCAGGGGTATGATAGTCGCTCCGGCCTCGATTTGCGAAGGACTACTGCAGGAGCCGCCAGCAAACGCCCAGGTAACCCAGGGTGGCACCGGTATGAGAGAGCAGGGCGGGCCAGAGCGATCGCCAGCGGTGGCGGCTCCAGACCCAGAAGAAGCTCGCGCCCGTCACTCCGGCCAGCATCACCGCCAGTCCCCACGTGCCGGGCGCCAGCGCGCCGACCGTGAGGATGTGGTAGCTGACGAAAAGAACCACCAGCACGGTGCCGCGTGGCGCGGTGGCGGCAGTCCCGGACAGCAGGCGATCCTGCAGGAAGCCGCGCCAGAACATTTCCTCTGCGGGTGCGTTGACCAGGGCCAGGAACAGCAGCACGGGGCCCGGAGCGGCGGGGTCCATGCCCCAGCCGTGCAGGACCGTCCGGAGCTGGTCCGCGTCGGGGAAGAGGTCTGGCAGGAGGACCAGGGCCAGGGGCGGCAACGCCGACAGGGCCAGGCCGAGGGGGATGCCGATCCAGAGGCCGGTCCGGGTGCCGGGGCCGGTGATCCCTAGGCGACGCCAGTGTTCCTGCCAGGATCCGCCCCGGCGCCGGGTCAGGACCGCAGGTACGCCGAGGCAGAGCATCAGGTGATAGGTCACGAACACGAAGGCGACGTCGTGCAGGACGAGCAGCCCCATGGCGACCAGCAGGGGCGCCAGGGCGGCGAGAAGCCAATAGGTCAACATGGAATGGCAGGATAGAGGATCCTGGCGGCGGGCACCAGCAAGGATCCGATGCACCGGAGACACGGACCGCGAGCGTGACGCGGACCAGATTCCTGGCTATGTTCTGCCCACCCATCAGCATCCGGAGCAACCATGTCGCTACCCAATCTCGCCATCAAGCGCCCCGTGACCACGCTCATGGTCCTGGTCAGCCTGCTGACCATGGGCGCGGTGGCGCTGACGCGCCTGCCGCTGGCGTTCATGCCCGACATCGTCGAGCCCGAGCTCTTCGTCCAGGTGGATTATCCCAGCGCCGCGCCCGAGCAGGTCGAGCGCATGATCGCGCGGCCGCTGGAAGACGCGCTGGGTTCGGTGAAGGGGCTCAAGGACATGTGGGCGCGCTGCGGACCCGACGGTGCGCGCCTGCGGCTGGGCTTCGACTGGGGCGCCGACCTGCACCTGGCGCGGGTCGAGATCTGGGAACGCATCGACCGCATACGCGGCGACCTGCCCGAGGATATCGGCGACATCCAGGTCAGCCGCTCGTGGTCGGGCGATGAGGAGACCGAGCCCATCCTCGAGGGGCGTCTGTCGAGCAAGCGCAACCTCTCCGAGAGTTACGATCTGCTCGAACGCAAGATCATCCGGCCGCTCGAGCGCGTGGCCGGGGTGGCCGCCGTGAGCCTCGACGGGGTCAATCCGCGCGAGGTGCGGATCAACCTGCGGCCGGCCGACATGCAGCGGCACAACATCGATGTGCGCGAGGTCAGCCGGATCCTCCGCACCAGCAACTTCGACCAGTCGCTGGGGCGCATCGACACCGGCGAGCGCGAGTTCTCGCTGCGCACCGTGGGGGCCTTCCGCACCGCCGACGAGATCGCCATGCTGCCGCTACGCGCCGACGGACTCAAGCTGCGCGACGTGGCCGACGTCCAGTACACCGAGCCGCCCCTGGAGTACGGCCGCCACCTCGACGGCGACTTCGCCATCGGCGTCTCGGTGGCCCAGGAGAGCAAGGCCAACACGGTGGCCGTCTGCGCCGCGCTCCAGGAGCGGATCGCCGCGATGAACGAGGACCCCGAGCTGGAGGGGGTCAACTTCATCACCTGGTTCAGTCAGGGTGACGAGATCAACAACGCGCTGCGCGATCTCATGTTCACCGGCATCTTCGGCTCGCTGCTGGCGTCGCTCGTGCTCTTCGTCTTCCTGCGCCGCCTGGCCAGCACCTTCTTCGCCGTGCTCTGCATCCCGCTCTCGCTGGTGGTGGCGCTGGGCGTGGTCTGGGCCCGTGGGGGCACGCTCAACACGCTGGTCCTGCTCGGCTTGATCGTGGGCGTGGGCATGCTCGTGGACAACGCCGTGGTGATCATGGAGAACATCTTCCGCTATCGCGAGAAGGGGCTCGACCGGCGCGAATCGGCGCGGCGCGGCGCCGGCGAGGTTGCCGTGGCCGTGACCGCCGCCACCCTGACCTCGGTCATCGTGATCCTGCCCTTGATCTTCAACAAGCCCAGCGAGATGAACCTGATCCTCCGCGAACTGGGCGTGACGGTCTGCCTCACCCTGCTCGCCTCGCTCTTCGTCTCCCAGACCCTGATCCCGCTGGCCATGACGCGCTTCATCCGCTCCCAGCCGCGGGGCAAGCTGCGCCTCATGCGCGCGCTCGAGCGCGGCTACCAGCGGCTCCTGGCCTTCAATCTCCGGCACCGCTGGCTCACGCCCCTCATCGGCCTGGGCATTTTGGTGTCCACCTGGTATCCGTTCACGCACATCGACAAGAACTTCGGGACCTCCAATCCCGAGATGTTCATCCAGCTGCGGATCCTCTTCACCGAAGAGGTGAGCCTGGAGCGCAAGGAGGCGCTGATCACCCAGCTGGAACAGCATCTCGAACCGCATCGCGACGAGTTGCAGGCCCGCGCCATCTACGCGTTCTGGTCGGACCGCTGGTCGCTGCTGCGGATCTATCCCCACGAGGGCGCCACCGACGACGCCACCCTGGGTCAGGTCCGCGACACCTTGCGCGGCCTGCTGCCCGAGATCCCCGGGGTCGAACTCACGATCCAGGAGAACACCCAGGGCTGGCGCCACCAGGGCGGGCGCAACCGGATCATGTTCAACCTGGTGGGTGAGGACACCGCGGTGCTCAACGAGCTGGCCGAGAAGGTGGTCGCAGAGCTGCAGCAGGTGCCGGGGTTACTCGACATCAACTCGGGCGGACAGGACGCCGCCGAGGAGTTGCACGTGTCCGTGGACCGCGAGCTGGCAACGCGCTACGGCATGCGGCCCGATCAGATCGGGCAGATGGTCGGCCTGACCTTCCGGGGGCGGCGGCTGCCCCGGTTCCGCACCCCCGATGGCGAACGCGAGATGCGGCTGGCCCTGGACGAGCAGGAGGAACGTTCGGTGGAGGACCTGCGCAACCTGCCGCTGTTCACCGATGACGGCGCGCAGGTGCCGCTGGCCGCCGTGGCCTCGCTGGACCGGGTGCCCGGCGCGTTGCGGATCCAGCGCAACAACCGGATGACCAACGTGCGCGTCTTCGCCCGCTACGAGGAGGGCACCAGCGACGAGTGGAACCAGCGGGTGGCGACGATCCTCGACAGCTTCGACTGGCCTCTGGGCTACTCGTGGACCTTCGGGCGCTGGCAGGAGATGCAGGCCGAGCAGTCGCGCGAAATGCTCGCCAACCTGCTGCTGGCTCTGCTGCTGGTCTTCGCGGTCATGGCCGGCCTCTTCGAGTCGGTGCCCCAGGCCATCGCGCTCATGGTGGCGCTGCCCTTCGCGCTGGCGGGTGCGTTCTGGGTGCTCTACCTCACCGGCACCGATTTCGACCAGCCCGCGAGCATCGGGCTGTTGTTGCTGATCGGCATCGTCGTCAACAACGGCATCGTCATGCTCGAGCACATCAACTTCCACCGCCGCCAGGGCGCTGGCCGCCTGCACGCCATGCTGCGCGGCGGGCGCGAACGCCTGCGTCCGGTGATCATGACCGCGCTGACCACCGTGATCGGGCTGGTGCCCATCGCGGTGCAGAAGCCCAGCCTGGGCGGGGTCTACTACTACTCCATGGCGCTGGTGATCATGGGCGGTCTGGCGGTCTCCACGTTCCTGACCACGGTGCTGCTGCCGACCACGGCCATGATCAGCGAGGATGGATTCGCGCTGATGGGTCGACTCTTGCACCGGCCCGCGCTGCGGGCCCGTTCCAAGAAGCAGGCGCTGAACTGATTCGCCGGGCGGCCTAGCAGAGCGGGGCGCCCCTCCGCCCCATCGGCCGCGCCAGCCGCAGATCCCCGTTCACGGGCACGATCGGCCCGCTGATCCATTGCGACTTGCCGGCAAGCAGCCAGCGCGCGTCACGCCTGCTCCTCCCTGGTGGCGAGCCGCCGTCCACTGGGCCGCTCGGGAATCCCGAGGATCCGGGCGGCGAGGCTCTGGCCGCTGGCCTGGGCCAGTTCGACCCCATCGCCCAGGCACCAGTCGCCGCAGAGGCCGAGCCCGAGGTCGACGTCGTGCAGACAGTCCTGGCCCAGCGCCTGCTTGGTGCGGGCGTAGCGCCAGCGGTGGCCCCGCAGGTAGATGGGCGCGGGTGTGGACAGATCCAGCAGGACACGGAAGCGCTGCCAGAGGTGGCGGGCGACCGCGTCGGGGTCGCACTCGAGATTATCCTCGCTGAAGCAGCGGGTGGCCTCGAGAACCCAGCCCTCGGGTCCCTCGCGGAACTGACCGGGCTGACGGCGCGCCTCCGCCAGGCTCGGGTCGTTGAAGCGGACGGTGTCCCAGGAACGCCCCAGGGGACCGGGCAGACCAACCATGGCCACCAGCGTGGGGCGCATGGTCACGGTGTCCAGACGTGAGACCAGGTGGGGGTGATCGCCGAGCAGACCGGCGGCCTGGGGGGCGGGCAGGGCCAGGATCAGACCTGCGTACGAGCTCCCCAGCGGATGCCCCTCCACGTGCAGGCGCCAGTTGCCGTCGCCGAGACGCTCGATCCGGGTGACCCGGCTGGTGCTGGCCACCGCCACGCGCTCGAGCAGCCGGTCGACAACGTGCTGCAGGCCGGGCGCCCCGTGGGCGAAGACCAGGTTGCCGCGCTGACGCTTCGCCACCCGGCCTCCAGGATGCCGCCCCTTGTCGAAGACCTGGACCTGGAGACCACTCTCGGCCAGCCGCGCAGCGCAGGCCAGTCCGGCCACACCTCCGCCAACGACCGCGATGTCCGGAATCCTTCTGGTCATGATCATGACTCCTGCGCTCCCTGCATGGCGATGTCTGGGTACAGGTTGAATCTAGACATTTTTTGGACGTAAAACAAGACCTTGCAAGTGTATATTTTTTGCTCCTTCGTGTCGCCGTGTCGTCCACATTCGGACAAATGTCTGCATTAATGGCCAAAATTGGTCAAGACTCCGTGTTGCTGATCCGCTAACTGCCTGCCGTGGGTTCGCTTGGTGATTTTCACTTTTGATGTTTATGTCCAACTATTGTCCAGAAAATGCTCTCGTTTACTCGGTGGTGTGCCGTCCGGCGCGGTCGGTGCTACCATGGGCCATCGAGAAGGAGTGGTCATGACAGGCAACTTGCTCAGTTTCGAAGGGGTCGGGCGGGCCTTCGACTTGCCCGGGGGCCGCCGGCGTGACGTTCTGCACGGGGTCAGCTTCCGGCTCGAGCGCGGGTCGTCGCTGGCCATGGTGGGCCGCAGCGGCAGCGGCAAGTCCACGCTGCTGCATCTGGCTGCGGGCATCGACCAGCCCACCACCGGTGCCGTCGTCCTCGACGGTGCGTCCCTGGCCGACCTCTCGGACGTGGACCGCTCGCTCCTGCGCCGCCGCTGCGTGGGCCTGGTCTTCCAGTTCTTCCACCTGCTGCCGCACCTGTCGGTGCTCGACAACGTCTGCCTGCCCGGCTGGGTGGCCGGCGATCCGGCGGACCAGGTCCGCGGTCGCGCCCGCGAACTGCTGGCCCGCGTCGAACTGGCCGACCGCTCCAGCGACACCGCGGGCAAGCTCAGCGGCGGCGAGATGCAGCGCGTGGCGCTGTGCCGTGCGCTGTTGCGCCGGCCGCCGCTGATCCTGGCCGACGAACCCACCGGCAACCTCGACGAGGCCGCCGGTGCCCGCATCATGGACCATCTCCTCGAACTCGCCGCCCAGGAGGGCGCCGGCCTGCTCTACGTCACCCACAGCCGTGAGCAGGCCGCCCGCGCCGACCGGGTCCTGCAACTGCGCGACGGCCGCCTCGCCAGCGAACCCGTGGCGCCATGAATGGCCGCCTGCTGGGCAGCATGCTGGCGCACTGGCACCAGGCCCGCACGCTCACGCTCCTGACCGTGCTGGGCGTGGCGCTGGGCGTGGCCTCGGTGGTCTGCATCCAGACCCTGGCCTCCAGCGCCATGGCGGCGTTCGGCGGCGGGGTGAAGGCCGTCTCGGGCGACGCCGACCTGGTGATCCTGGGCCAGGCCCCCGATCTCGACGAGGCGCTCTACCCGCAGGTGCTCGCCCGGCCCGAGGTTGCGGCCGCCTGGCCGCTGGTCCGCGCCTGGGGCCGGCTCGCGGGCAGCGCCGACACCTATCTCGAGATCATCGGTATCGACGTGTTCGCGCCGGTGAGCTTCCCCGTGCGGCTGGACGCCGGCGGTGAGACGGGTTTCAGCCGCTTCGCCGATCTGCTGGCGCGGCCCGGCTGGATCGCGCTGACGCCCGAATTCGCCGCCGAACTCGGACTGGCCCGCGGCGACACCTTCACCGTGGCGGTGGCCGACCGCCGGGTCGGCCTGGAGGTGGGGGCGCTGGTGGACTTCCGCCGCCACGCACCCCTGGCCAGCCGCAAGCTCGCGCTCATGGACATCGCCCAGGCGCAGCACCTGCTCGGCCGCCGCGGTCAGATCCAGCAGATCGACGTGCGGCTCGTCCCCGACCTTGATCCCACCACCACCGCCGCCAGCCTGCAGGCCGCCCTCGGCCCCGGCGTCCGCGTGCTGACGCCCGACCAGCGCGAGCAGAGCGCCGCCGGCCTCCTCGCCGCGTTCAGCCTCAACCTCACCGCCCTCAGCCTGATCTCGGTACTGGTGGGCGTGTTCCTGATCTTCAGCGCGGTGCACGCCTCGCTGGTCCGCCGACGCCGCCACTTCGGCCTCCTGCGCTCCCTCGGCGCCACGCGCGGCCAGGTCCTCGGCGTGATCCTCCTGGAGTCCAGCCTCCTCGGCTTGGCTGGCACCGCGCTGGGCATCCCGCTCGGCTACCTCGCCGCGCGCCAGAACGTGGCGGCCGTGAGCACCACGCTGACCAACATCTACCTCCTGAGCGAGATCGAGCAGCTCCGGCTGCCGCTGACGCTGGTGCTGCTGGCGGTGGCCGTGGGTGCCGGCGGCGCGCTGCTGGGTTCGCTGCTGCCCGCGATCGACATCGCCCGCCGCGACCCGGTGACCCTGCTCGGCGCGGCGGGGCTGCCCGAGCGCCTGTCGCGCCTGGCGCCGGGCCTGGCCGGGCTCGCGGTGGTGATCGGGGTGGCGGTGCTAAGCTGGTACATCCTGGGTGGTCGGGCGCTGCGCGAGAGCGGTTTCGTGCTCGCGTTCTTTCTCATGGTGGTGCTGCCGCTGTTGACCCCGCTCCTGCTCCGCGAGACCTGCGGCCGCGTGCCGCCGTCGGGCTTCGGCTGGCGCCTGGGCCTGCGCGGCCTCGCCTCGCGCCTGCAATCGACCAGCTTCGCGGTGGCGGCGCTGGCGGTGACGGTGTCCATGCTCGTGGGCATCACGCTCCTGGTGGGCAGCTTCCGCGCCACCCTCGACACCTGGATCCAGCGCAGCCTGGTGGCCGACATCTTCGTCACCGGCGCCAGCTGGCAGCGCGACCACGGGCGGGCGTGGCTCTCGGACGAGGTGGTCGACACGCTGGTGCATTTCGACGGGGTGCGGGCCGCCGACTTGCAGCGCCGTCTCGACGCGCGCACGGTGGACGACCAGCCGGTGCGGCTGGTGGCGTTCTCGCGGGTGGGCGAGGCGCCCGGACGCTGGGTGACGCGGGTGCCGCTCCTGGCCGGCGACCCCGATCAGGTGGAGCGGCGCCTGCGCCACGAGGGCGCGGTGCTGATCAGCGAGCCGCTGGCCCGGCGCGCGCAGCTCGCGGTGAACGACACGCTGTGGATCGCCGGACCGCGGGGGCCGGCGCCGCTGCCGGTCGCCGGCGTGGGCTACGACTACGCCAGCGAGAACGGAGTGGTGTTCCTGACCCGCGAGACCATGGCCCGGATCTATGGCCCCGGCGGCACCGTGGCGCTGGCGCTCACCCTCGCCGAGGGGCGCGACGTGGAGGAGGTGCTCGATCGGATGCGCGCCGCCCTGGCCGGCACGGCGGTGGAGCTGCGGAGCAACCAGCGGCTCCGCGCCGAGGTCATGGGCATCTTCGACCAGACCTTCGCCGTGACCCGCATCCTGCAGGTGATGGCGCTGGTGATCGCCGTGTGCGGCGTGTCGCTGACCCTGCTGATCATGGGCCGCGAACGCGCCACCGAACTGGCGCTCTACCGCTCGCTGGGCGCCACCCGCCGCCAGCTCTTCCGACTCGGCCTCAGCGAGGGTGCGGGGCTGGGCGCGCTGGGGTTGGTGCTGGGGTTGGCCGGGGGCGCGGCGCTGGCGGCCATCCTCATCCTGCTGATCAACCGCGACTGGTTCGGCTGGACCATCCGCTTCGCCCTGCCGGCGGGCGCCCTGGCCTGGCAGGCGGTGTGGATCCTGGGCGGCGCGCTGGCGGCGGCGGTCTATCCGGCGCTGCGGGCGAGCCGCACGCCGGTGGCCGAACTGACCCGGGAGGATCTGCTGTGAGGGCGGCCATGCTGATGCTCGGGCTGCTGCTGGCCCTGGCGGTCGGCGCCACCGAATGGCGACCAGCCGCGCCTGGCCACGACTGGTCGTTCCCGCGCGACCATCACGCCCATCCCGACTACCGCAGCGAGTGGTGGTACGTCACGGGACAGCTCGCCGCCGCGTCCGACACGCCGCCGCGCCTGGGATTCCAGCTGACCATCTTCCGCCTCGGCCTCGTGCCCGATCGCCCGTCCTGGGACAGCGCCTGGACCGCGCGCGATCTGGTCCTGGGCCACGCCGCGGTCACCGACCTCGCCACGGGCAAGCATCTGTTCAGCGAGGTCCTGACCAGGACCGGACCCGGGCGCGGGGGCTTCCCGGCTCCCGGCGATTCGGTGCTCGCATGGTGCCGCGCCCCGGCCGGTACCGCCGGCCGCTGGTCGGTGCAGCACGATGGCGAGGCGTTCGCCGTTGCCGCCACCGACGCCCGGCGCGGCCTTTTGCTCGACCTGCGGCTCGTCCCGGAGCGGCCGCTGGTCTTCCAGGGACCCGGCGGCTACAGCGAGAAGGATCCCGCCGCCGGCGCCGGCAGCCTCTACTACAGCTTCACGCGCCTCGCGGCGCAGGGGCGTGCGGCCGCGGGCGCCGACACCTTCACGGTGCAGGGCCGCGCCTGGCTCGACCGTGAGATCTTCACCAGCCAGCTCGCCGCCCGGCACCAGGGCTGGGACTGGCTCAGCCTGCAACTCGACGACGGCCGCGACCTCATGGTCTTCGCGCTGCGCGACACCACCGGAGCGCCCGACGTGGCTCGCGCCACGCTGGTGGCCGCCGACGGCACGGTACGCTGGCTCGAGCCGGCGCCCGACGCGATCCGCCCGCAGCGCTGGTGGACCAGCCCGGAGACCGGCGCGCGCTACCCGGTCGCCTGGACCGTGGCTGTGCCCGCGGCCGACCTGGAGTTGACGGTCGAGGCGCTGATCGAGGGGCAGGAGAACGTGGGCCGGCGCAGTGGCGTGGTTTACTGGGAGGGTGCGGTGCGGGCGCGGTCTGCCCGCGGGGTGGGCGGGCGCGGCTACATGGAGCTGACGGGCTACGGCCCGGCCGGCCGCCCGCCGTTCTGAGCCTGACCGCTGGATGTGCAAGGAGCGGAGGGGCGCAGCCTCCGCTCCTTGCGCAAGTGTTGCTCGGACCGGGCGAACCTAGTCGAAGAGGTTCTTGACTGAGGTCCAGGTCTCCATCTGCACCGGGGTGACCTCGCCACCGGCGGCGTAGATGGCGTTGGGCAGACGCACGCTGGCGTGGTCGGGCACCGTGATCTCGAGATCGTCGATGTAGACCGTGGCCAGGTAGTCGCCGAAGACCGCGGCGTCGATCACCATGCCGGTGTGGCCGGCCTCGACGGTCCAGGTGTGGGAGAACTGCTCCCAGCCGGTCTGGTTGCCGAAGCTGTTGTTGCCCTGCATGTCGCCGTCGTTGGCCAGCATGTCCTGGCCGCGAGCATCGGCGGCTTCCTCGAGGTGGTCGTTGTAGTGCGCCCAGAGGCGGAAGTAGGGCATGTTGGCGTTGGAGTCGTAACGCCACACGCTGACGGTGACCTCGTCGCCTTCGACCAGGTTCCAGACGGTGGCCAGGAAGCCCTCGGCCACGCCGTCGGCGTAGAGGTAGGTCTGCTTCTCGAGGGCCAGGCCGCTGCCGGCGCTGCCGGTGCGGTTGCAGAGCGTCGAGACCAGGCAACCGGTGTCGTTGTCGAAGCAGCCGAGGTAGTCGGCATCGCCATCGGCCCAGTCGTAGGTGTAGGTCTGGGCCGCCATCACCGGAACGGTGAGCAGGCAGGCGGCGGCGAGCATGATCATGAACTTGCGCATTTGAGGTCCTCCCGGACGAAGAAAAGCCATTGCCTGGTGGGGTATTCGACCGTTTCGCCAGGGACTTGAGCCTGGATTTCCGATCGGGCGCCTTTCACCGTCCCCTCCCCCTGCATTGTTTGTACCAGCCGGGCATGCTATCTTCCCTGCCCGTAACCCGCGAATAGCCGTTGCAGAATGCGAGGAACGACCATGGCCTGGGAAAAGATTGCCGACCTGCTGGCTGGAAAGGTTCCAGTCGGATCCGCTGTCACCGTCAAGGGTTGGGTGCGCACACGCCGCGACTCCAAGGCTGGCCTGAGCTTCATCCAGGTCCATGACGGGACCTGCTTCGACGCGGTGCAGGTGGTGGCACCGGGCGAGCTCCCGAACTACGCGGACGACGTCGCCAGGCTGTCGGCTGGCTGCGCGGTGGAATGCGACGGCGAGCTGGTGGAGAGCCAGGGCAAGGGGCAGTCGGTGGAGCTGAAGGCCGAGGCTATCCGCGTGATCGGCTGGGTCGACGACCCCGAGACCTACCCCGTCCAGCCCAAGCGCCACACCATGGAGTTCCTGCGCGAGGTGGCGCACCTGCGGCCGCGGACCAACACCTTCGGCGCCGTGGCCCGCGTGCGCAACTGCCTGGCCCAGGCCACGCACCGCTTCTTCCACGAGAACAGCTTCTACTGGATCCACACGCCCATCATCACCGCCAGCGACGCCGAGGGCGCCGGCGAGCTGTTCCGCGTGTCGACCCTGGACGCGGTGAACCCGCCGCGCAACGACCAGGGTGCGGTCGACTGGTCGGAGGACTTCTTCGGCAAGCAGGCGTTCCTCTCGGTGTCGGGCCAGCTCAATGTGGAGACCTACTGCCAGGCGCTCACCCGGGTCTACACCTTCGGGCCCACCTTCCGCGCCGAGAACAGCAACACCAGCCGGCACCTGTCGGAGTTCTGGATGATCGAGCCTGAGATCGCGTTCGCCGATCTGAGCGCCGACGCCGATCTGGCCGAGGCCTACCTCAAGTACATCTTCAAGGCCGTCCTCGACGAGCGCGCCGACGACATGGCGTTCTTCGCCCAGCACATCCAGAAGGACTGCATCGAGCGGCTCGAGCGCTTCGTGGATTCCAGCTTCGAGCGCATGACCTACACCGAGGCGGTCACCCAGCTGCAGAAGTCGGGCAAGTCGTTCGAGTACGCCACCGAGTGGGGCAGCGACCTGCAGAGCGAGCACGAGCGCTACCTCTGCGAGGAGCTGTGCTCGGTGCCGGTGGTGGTCATGGACTACCCCAAGGAGATCAAGGCGTTCTACATGCGGCTGAACGACGACGGCAAGACCGTGGCCGCCATGGACGTGCTGGCCCCGGGCATCGGCGAGATCATCGGCGGCTCGCAGCGCGAGGAGCGCCTCGACGTGCTCGACGCCAGGATCGAGGGGCTGGGGCTGGACAAGGAATCGTACTGGTGGTACCGCGACCTGCGGCGGTACGGCACCTGCCCCCACGCGGGCTTCGGCCTGGGTTTCGACCGCGCGGTCAACTACGTCACGGGGATCAAGAACATCCGCGACGTGATCCCCTTCCCGCGGGCGCCCAAGCTGGCGGAGTTCTAGGGGCGGCGGCGTCCGGCGGATCATTCGAACGGGAGAATGCCATGGATCATCTTCTCGACGCCGTCAGCAGTGACGGGGTTTTCATGCTGCGGCTTCTGGTGGCCATGGTCCTCGGCGGACTCGTCGGCATGGAGCGCCAGACCCGCGGGAGAGCCGCCGGCCTGCGGACGAACATCCTGGTCTGTCTGGGTTCGGCCGCCATCATCGTCGCGTTCCAGAAGCTGTCCCTCGAGTTCAACGTCGGGGCCGAATCGGCCATCCGCATGGATCCGGCCCGGGCCGCCGCGGGGGTGATCACCGGCATCGGTTTCCTCGGCGCCGGCACCATCGTCAAGAGCAGCAACTTCGTGCGCGGGTTGACCACCGCGGCTTCCATCTGGGTCGTCGCGGCGATCGGCGTGACGGTGGGGCTCGGGGAGTACATCATCGCCGCCTGCCTGACCCTGCTGGTCCTGGTGGCGCTCTACGTGCTGCATCGCCTGCCGATCAGGGGTGACCATTACTTCTCGCTGCATCTGAAGTGGAACGGCGAACTCGGTCTGATCGACGAGGTCATCGACCAGTTGAGCGAGGAGCGGGTGCAGGTCAAGAGCCGCAGCGTTGTCCGTCATCCGGGCGCCGGGTATTGCAAGGTGACCCTGGGGCTGCGCAGGCGCGGCCTGAACCAGGGTCTCGCGGTTCTCGACCGGCTCCAGCGCGACGAGCGATTCGAGGAAATCAGCTGGGGTTGAACCGGGTGGATCCGGCGCCGCGAGCCGGGACAATCGCGGGATCCTGCGCGAAATCTGGTCATCGCCGATACCGTGAACCGACACCCATCCACCCCGAGTGCCGGCTCACGATCGGAAGAGAATTCACCGCACCAGCGCCACCTTCTCGCTGAGCGTGGTGGTCCCGGCTGCCAGCCGCACCAGATACACTCCCGCCGGCATGGCCTGCCCTTGCTGGCCGCGACCATCCCAGCGCAGCACATGGGCACCGGCCGCGAATCTTCCCTGGGCGAGATCGACCACGCGGCGGCCGTCGAGGCCGTAGACGGCCACCGTCACCGGCTCCGGCCGCTGGAGCGTGAACGTCACCGCCAGCTGCGGGTTGAACGGATTGGGATGAGCCTGCATCTGCACCAGCGACGGTCCGAACTCGGGCACGTCGGTGAGGTCGCATTCGCTCACCTCGAGTCCGCGGAAGCAGCAGAGTTCCGGCGTGGCCACCTCGTACGCGGACTCGAGCATGGCCAGCACCTCGCTGAACGGCATGTCGGAGAGGTCGATGGCGTGGGACTCCACGGCGAGGGCCAGCCGCTTGGGCTGCTCGGCGATGGTGATGTCCTCGGTCAGGTCGAGCGTGGGGAACTGGTCCATGAGCGTCGGGTCGCCGTAGCCGGGGCGCCCGCTGATGACGGTGAGCTTGACGTCGGCGGGCTCGGTTGCGAGCAACGTCTGATAGGGCTGGGCCGGATCGCCGTCGATGACCATGAGGTCGGCCCGCAGGCCGGGTTCGATACGGCCGCGCAGGTCGCTCATGCCCAGGGCCTCGGCCGCGTTCACGGTGACCATCTCGGTGAGCAGCTCGGCCGTGAGCAGGCCGCCCCACTCGCTGTCGGACCAGTCGCGGGCCACCTTCATCTCGGCGAGCAGGTCGTTGGAGCCGCTTTCGGTCCAGTCGGGCGCCAGCGCCACGTTCACGCCGGCGGCCAGGGCGCCGGGCACGTCGGTGGTGGTGCCGTAGAGCGCGATGTTGGATTGCGGCGACCAGACCAGGTGTGCTCCCGCCGCCGCCATGGCCGACCACTCGGCCGCTTGCAGCGCGGTGCCGTGGATGATGGTGGTGCGCTCGTCGAGCGGGATCAGCGCCTGCCACTGGGCGAACTCGTCGCGCGCGGTCTGGTTGGTGCCTTCGGCCACATGGACCACGAAGCGGCGCCAGTTCTCGTCTGCCCGCTCCTGCCATTCGCTGGCCGAGTCCCACAGCGGGAACGTGCTGTGGAAGATGCGCGGGGGCCAGCGGTGGGCGTTGTTGATGCCGATCCCCTGATGCGCGTACTCGTCATAGCCGTGGCCGTAGCTGTTGGGGCCCTGGATGGTGGTGGTGCCGCTGGCCATGGCCCGGACTTCGGCCAGTTTGACGATGTTGACGCGTTGCAGGTCGGAATCGGGATTGTCGAGGATGGCCTGGTACTGGGCGTTGAAGTCGTCGTAGAGGGGGTCGTTGCGCCACTCGTCGCGGTGCTCGTAGAGTTGGGTGAAGGGGATCGGTCCTAGCACGTTGTACGCCGGGTGATTGTGGGCGTCGATGAGGCCGGGGAAGATCAGGCCGCCGGTGGCGACGGCGGGCAGGCCGGCGGGCGCGGCGGCGTGGACGGCCACGATCCGGTCACCCAGCACCTCCACCCAGTGGCCGGGCAGGACCTCGCGGTTCGCGTTCATGGTGACCACGTCGCCCCCGAGAGCGTAGTGCGCGATCACATCGCCGACGATGTCGCCGGTGTCGCGCGGTTCGAGCTTGAAGACGCTGAAGCTGTAGAAGAGGGTGCCGGTGACCGCATCGAGCTGGTCGTCGAGTCGGGGGAAGTAGAGATAGTCGTTGAGGTCGTCGCAGACCAGCGTGCCGTCGAGGGTCCATTCGCCGTAGGTCAAGAGCGCCGTGACCGTGGGTTCCGTCACGGTGATCAGCACCGACTCGTACTGCTCCTGGCTCACCTCGGCGCTCGGCACCACCAGGGGGATGACCGGGTTGTCGTGCGAGGTGATCTCCCAGGCCTGGAGGTCGGTGATCTCGGTCATGCCGTAGTACTCCTGCACCGTGCCGGTGAGGACGATCCCGTCGCCCACGGCGGGGCCCACCATGAAATCGTAGACGAAGACCGCCTGCCAGGGGCCGGCGCCGGCATAGATGACGAACCCGTCGTAATGGACGGCCGTGACCACCCCCTCGCAGGCGACGACCTGGCCGTCGTAAGGCGAGTCGCCCGAGGGGTCGGTGGTGTACTGGATGTCGTGGATGGAGACGATCTGGGCGGTGGCGATGGAGGCGCAGATCGTCAGGGCGAGGACGAGGGCGAGGCGGAGCATGGCGTTCCTCCTGGACAGGGGTATTCGCATTCTAGCAGGCCTGAATGGGGTTTTGGTGGGAAATCGGGCGTCGTTGCCTGTCCGGCCGGGTCGTAGGGCACCAAAACGGTTGTCATTGCTCCGGATGCATTGTTTGATGATCGCGATCCATGCCCTGCCCGGAACCTCGTCTGACCAGGGAGAACCATTCATGAAGCAATACGGCGCGGAATTCTTCGGCACCTTCTGGCTCGTCCTCGGCGGTTGCGGCAGCGCGGTTCTGGCCGCCGCCTTCCCCCAGGTGGGCATCGGCCTGCTCGGCGTGTCGCTGGCCTTCGGCCTGACGGTGCTAACCATGGCCTTCGCCATCGGCCACATCTCGGGCTGCCACCTCAACCCCGCGGTGTCGGTGGGGCTGTGGGCCGGGGGCCGCTTCCCGGCGGGCAAGCTGCTGCCCTACATCGTGGCGCAGGTCCTCGGCGGCATCGCCGCCGGCGGGATCCTCTTCGTCATCGCCAGCGGCCAGGCGGGCTTCGACGTCTCGGCCGGCTTCGCCAGCAACGGTTACGGCGCCCACTCGCCCGGGGGCTACTCGCTGCTGGCGGCGCTGGTGTGCGAGGTCGTGATGACCGCCATGTTCCTGCTGGTGATCCTGGGCGCCACCGACGACCGCGCCCCCGCCGGCTTCGCACCCATCGCCATCGGCCTCTGCCTGACCCTGATCCACCTGATCAGCATCCCCGTGACCAACACCTCGGTGAACCCCGCGCGGAGCACCGGCGTGGCGGTCTTCGTGGGCGACTGGGCGCTGGGGCAGCTCTGGCTGTTCTGGCTGGCGCCCATCGTGGGTGCGGTGATCGGCGCCGTGATCTACAAGTTCATCGGCGCGCGCGACCGTTAGCAGGCGCCCCTCGTGTCGACCGGGCCCGGCGCTGGCCGCCGGGCCTCTTTCCGGGAGCCACTCGCCATGTCCACCGACCAGCTCACCGTCGCCCTGGCCCAGATCGCCCCGGTCTGGCTCGACCGAAGGCGGACCCTGGACCGGATCATCGCCCGCGTCGAGGAGGCCGGCCGCGTCGGTTGCCAGCTCGTCACCTTCGGCGAGGCGCTCCTGCCCGGCTACCCGTTCTGGATCGGACTCACCGACGGCGCGGTCTTCGACTCGCCCGTGCAGAAGGACTTCCACGCCCACTACCTCGACCAGGCGGTGCAACTCGAAGCCGGCCACCTGGACCGGCTCGCCGAGTGCGCCGCCGACCACGGGATCGCGGTGGTGGTGGGCACCATCGAACGCCCCCTCGACCGCGGCGGCCACAGCCTCTACTGCTCGCTCGTCTATCTCGACCCCGCCGGTCGTATCGGCACCGTCCATCGCAAGCTCATGCCCACCTATGACGAGCGCCTGACCTGGTCGCCGGGCGACGGCCACGGCCTGCGCGTCCATCGCCTGGGTCCGTTCACCCTGGGCGCCCTGAACTGCTGGGAGAACTGGATGCCGCTGCCGCGCGCCGCGCTCTACGGCCTGGGCGAGGACCTGCACGTGGCGATCTGGCCCGGCGGGGTGCACAACACGTCGGACATCACGCGCTTCCTGGCCAAGGAAGGCCGGTCGTTCGTGATCTCGACCTCGGGCCTGATGCGGCGCAGCGACATCCCCGAGGGCACGCCGCACCGCGACGCGCTGCTGGCACGCTGTCCCGAGGTCCTCGCCGACGGCGGCTCCTGCCTGGCCGGTCCCGATGGCCAGTGGGTCAGCGAACCCGTGGTGGGCCAGGAGGCGCTGGTGTTGGCGACCATCGACCATCGCCGCGTGCGCGAGGAGCGTCAGAACTTCGATCCGGCGGGGCACTATGCGCGTCCGGACGTGACGCGGCTGGTGGTGGACCGGCGGCGGCTGTCCACGGTCGAGTTCGACCCCGATGCGGGAGATGGTTCGTGTCCGGACCCGAGATCCTGACCCCGCGCTTGCGGCTCTCGCAACTCGCCGCCGGCGACGCGCCGGCGATGTACGAGTATCGCTCCGACCCCGAAGTGTGCCGGTACCAGACCTTCGAGCCCGGGACGCTGGCCGACGTGGAGGCGTTCATCGGCAGCCTCGAGGCCAACGTCTTCGCTACCGCCGGGACGTGGTTCCAGTTCGCCATCCGTCTCCGCGAGTCCGGTCTGCTCATCGGCGACATCGGATCCCATTTCCTCGCCGAGGATCCGCGTCAGGTGGAGATCGGCTTCACCGTGGCGCCCCGACACCAGGGACGCGGCTTCGGCACCGAATCCGTGACCGGCCTGCTCGACCATCTTCTGGGCGACCTGGCGAAGCATCGCGTCATCGCCTCGGTCGATCCGCGGAACCGGCCCAGCATCGCCCTGCTGCAGCGGGTGGGCATGCGGCAGGAGGCGCATTTCCGCGCCAGCCTGTGGTTCAAGGGCGCCTGGGTCGACGACCTGGTGTTCGCGATCCTGCGCTCGGAATGGGCTGGACGCGACCGGAAAGGATATCTCCCATGACCAAGCTCCTCGCCGTCTACCTCGGTGGCCGCGCTCCCGGCGCCAGCATCGAGCTCCACGACATCGTCTTCACGGCGGGCGACCGCCTCGAGGACACCTACGACGACCTGCTGGCGCGATGGTTCGGCACGCCGACCGAGATGCACGTCGATTCCTGGCTCGAGCTGACCGTGGTCGACGGGCATCGTGTCGAGCTGCGCCCCGAGACGCCGCCGGACGGGCCGCGCCTCTTCTTCGTGAACCTGGGCGCCTACCGGCCAGGGCTGTTCGGGGAGCTGCACGCCGTGGCCTTCCTGGTCGCCACCGACCCGCGGACGGCCAAGCGCCGCGCCAAGGAGAACCTCCTGGTGGGCCTGGAATCGGTCCATACCGATGATCTCTACGACGTGGACGACTGCCTAAAGATCGGCGCGGTGGCGGGCCTCCACGTCTGGCTCGAACCCACGGACGAGCCCGAGACCCTCACCCCGCAAAACGGATATCACGTGATCCCCGAGGAGTCGGTGCGCCGGTTCCTGGCGGCGGATGGGGATGCCGTGGATGTCGACGATCAGGACTGAGCTTCGCTCGGCGGCTACCACCCGTCCTTGTAGTAATAGTCGTACCGCGTCAGGATCTCCTTGGTGAACTGCCACGCCTCGTTGTAGGACAGTCCGCTGTCGTCGGGGATCACCACCTTGACATACAGCTCGGCTCCGAACCGCTCCTTGGCCGCCTGCAGCCGCCGGTGCAGCTCGTCCAGCGAGACGGTCTGCGGCTCCGACCCCACCGCCGCCCCCTGAAACTGGTAGCGCAGCCGGTCGCCGACCCGGGCGATGTACACCGCGACGACCACCTTGCCCGCCGCCGACCGCGCCGGGCGGATCAGCTTGAGGTACTTGTCCTCGAGCGAGGAGAGGTCCTGCCGGTTGCGCGCCAGCGCCAGCTCCAGGTCGGTCTTCTCGTCCGACAGCGTGACCAGCGCGGCCTCCTTGTCCTGGAGCTGCGCCAGGAGTGCGGTGATCTCGCGCCGCAGGTCGCGCTCGGCCTCGCTGCTCGCGGCACGGATCTCCTCCATGGTCAGGGTCGCGGCTTCGAGCTCCTCGTCCTTGTCGGCGAGCTGCAGCTCGATCATGCGGATCCGCGCCAGCAGCTCCTCGTTCTGTTCGGCCAGCCCCTCGATCACCGCCAGCTTGGCGTCCATGACCTCCTGCAACCGGTCGACCTCGTCGTTCAGCAGGATGATCTGCATGTTGTAGCCGCGCATGCTGTCCTCGAGGTCGGTGTTGCGTGCGGCGAGGGCGGCCAGATCGTCGCGCGCGGTCGCGGCCTCCAGCTCGGCGGCGGCCTGCAGCTCCTGGCTAAGGCGGATGCGCTCGGCGAGCTGCGAGTTCTTCACGATGACCACGATCATCGTCAGCATGAACACCATCAGGATCACCGTCATGATGTCGGTGAACGACGGCCACATGCTCGCCTCGCTCTGGCGCTCGCGGGCGTTCAGTCTCAGGTCGGCGAAGCCGTGGAAGCGGTGCATCTGGTCCTCCGGACCCGGTCACGGGCGCAGGCGGAAGCCCTCGAGCAGCACCCGCCGCAGTTCTTCCAGCGCAGACTGCAGACCGTCGAGGCGGCGCTGCTGCTCCTGCTGGCCGGTCAGCGCGGCCTGCCACTGGACGGCGTGGTCGGCCTGCCGCGATTCCAGCTCCTGCATGGTCTGGCGCACGGTGGCCACGCCGCTGCGGATCTCGTCCACCATCAGGCCGAGCTGGTTCAACAGGAGCTTGGACTGGTGGTCGACCGTCTCGGATTCGAACGAGAACTCGGGGACCACGTGCAGCAGCACCGCACGCTCGACCCGACTCATGACGAAGGTCTGCACGTCGGTGAGCTTCTGGTAGAAGTAGGTGAACAGGAAGAAGCAGACGATGGCCGTGGCGGTGGTGGTCAACGCCGTGTTCATGCCCAGCAACATCAGGCCCATGCCCTCGCCGGGCAGCGCCGAGCGCAGCACGTCGCTGGCGCCGATCAACGCGAAGATCAAGGAACTGACCGTGCCGAAGACGCCGGTGAGGATGAGCACGTTGTTGACGAACCGCGGGAAGCTCTGGTGCAGCGATTCCTCGGCCACCGAGATCGCCGCGATGGCGCCGTGGTCGATGGGCACCCCGCGGTCGAAGAGCGACTGGATGGTGCGGTAGCGGGTGGCGAGCAGCGACTCGTCGGCGGGGTCGGCGAGGATGTCGGCGGTGCGGCGGCCCTCGGCGCGCAGCGACTCGAAGCGCGCGAGGCGCTGTTCCTCGAGGGCGTAGTGGGTGAAGCCGCGGTAGAGCTGGAAGAGGCCGAGGGCGAAGACCAGGACGATGACGCCGTTGAGCAGGATGCTCTTCCAGTCGGCCAGGAACACGTCGCGCACCACGGGCCAGCGCCAGACCGCCACCAGGAGCACGGCGGCCACCACGATCACCAGCACCGTGGTCATCTGGATGAGCGACTGCAGGCTGCGAGATCTCATGCCGGAGGGGCCTTTCGTGGGAGTGGGTCCAGGGTCTACGCAGTCGGGGGGCTGGAGTTCCACGGGACCGTCGCTCCTACCATAATCCCGGTGCCCTCCTGTCGGCCACCGGCACGGTGGTGGCGCCGGCAGCCGTCAGGGCCCAGCCACCCGCAGATCGTTGTGCACCCCCTGGACATGATCCATCAGCAGGGTGCGCCCGTCGGCGGAGAGCTCGAGCTCGGCCCCCGCGCGCCATGCCAGCTGGCCGAGGACCACGGGTTCACCGGTGTCGCGGGGCCGCCATTGCACCGCCACCGAATCGCCCTGCGCCACCGTGGCGTAGTATCCCTCGGCGGCGATGTGCAGACCGCGGAGCGTCCGGCCTGCGGCCTCGTCCACCAGCACGGTCTCCTCGCCCGTGGCGGTGTCCAGGCGGTGGATGGCGGCGCGGTTGGTCTTGCGGTAGAAGAGCACCCGCTCGTGGTCGCGCGCGCCCAGGAGCATGACGCCGCGGTCGGTCAGCAGCGTGGCCGCGGCGGTGGTCGCATCCAGCGCCCAGATGGCCCAGCGGCCGCCGCGGTCGCTGCTGACGAGCAGGCGCTGGCCGTCGGCGCTCCAGCCGTGCAGGCGGTCATGGTGCCCCTCGCCGCCGAGGCGCCGCAGGCTCCCCGTCTCGCGATCGAGCAGGAACACGGCCTGGGTCCCCTCGTGGCGCGCGCCGAAGGCCAGGAGGCGGCCATCGGGCGACCAGTGGGGGTGGCGGACGTCGGCGCCTCCAAGTCGCGTCAATTGAGTAACTTCTCCAGTATTGTCGTCTTGCAACCACACTTCGAGGAAGCCCGATCGGTCGGAAAGGAAGGCCAGCTGGGAACCGTCGGGAGAGAGGGCGCCGCCGTAATCCTGGCGTGTGGAGACCACCGCGGGACGTGGGGGACCCGCGGCCGTGGCCGCGTCGGTCAGATCGAGCCGCCAGACATCCAGATCCGAGCGGAACTCCTCGAACACCACCACCGGCACGTCCCGGGCCACCGCCGGCGAGATCGCCGCGTGGCTGGTGGCGGGCAGCGGCTCGCCCTCGCCGCTGTGGGCGTCGATGCGCCAGAGCTCGAAGCGGCCGCGGAGCTTGGAACTGACCAGGAGCGACGTGCCGTCGGGCCACCAGGCCAGGCCCGCGAGCTCGGCGTTCTGGTGGGTGAGCCGCCGGACCTCGCCCTCGGGCGCCAGCAGGTGGATGTCGCGGTAGCCGTTGCCGTCGTCGCGGACGAAGGCGAGCAGGTCGCCGCCGGGTTGCTGGCACGGGCTGTAGTCGCCGCTGTGGCGCGCCTCGGGACTGGTCAGCGCGGTCACCGTGCTGTCGGCCGGATCCACGCGGTAGAGGCGCACGGTGCCGGTGGCGGTGTCGGGCTGGCTGTAGACCAGCGAGCCGTCGGCGAGCCAGGCCAGGCTGTAGAGGCGGCCGTCGGGCTGGTGCAGCAGGCGGTGGTTGCCGCCCAGCGCGGCCACCGAGCGGATGGTGGACCGGCCGCGCGCGGTCTGGACGTAGGCGAGGCGGGCGCCGTCGGCCGACCACGCGGGATGGAGCTGATGGCCGGGGCCGTTGGTCAGCTGCAGCGGATTCTCCGAGCCGATCTGCTGGACGTAGATGGCGTAGCGGCCGCGGTCGTCGGGATTCCAGGCGTAGGCCACGCGGGTGCCGTCGGGGGAGACGGCGGGCATGAGCTCGCGGCCGGTATGGCTGGTCAGAGGGCGGGAGGCCAGCAGGTCGACCGTGGGCGCCGGGGTGCCGGTGGTGTCGAGCTGGCGCCACCAGGCCACCCAGAGCAGGGCCAGGCCGAGGACCGCGACCAGGACCACTCCCGGCCAGCGGCGGCGCGGCGCCTCCGGCGGAAGACCCGCGGCGGACGGACTGCCGGTCAGCGGCTCGACCGCCGCCACCAGCCGGTAGCCGCCCTTGCGGATGGTCTCGATGTAACGCGGCTGGTCGCGGTCGTCGCCCAGGACCTTGCGGAGCTGGGAGACGCGACGGGTCAGGCCTTCCTCGCCGATGATGGTGTCGGGCCAGACGGTCTCCAGGATCTCCTCGCGCGAGACGACCTCGCCACCGGCGGCGGCCAGGCAGAGCAGGACCTGCATGACCCGAGGTTCGAGCTGCTCGGTGCGGCCGTCGCGTTCGAGGCGGTTCAGCGTGGGCTGGACCGTCCAGTCGCCCAGCCGGAAGGGGTCGGCCGGCAATCTTCCGCCGTTCCGGACCATTTCATCAGCTCCTCATCAGGCCCCGCGAGGCGGCGCGGGCCAGACTCTTCAGGTGAGGCGTTCCCGGCCCGCCGCCGGGAACCGGCACCCGAACCGAGGAGTTCCATCATGAACCGTACGACCGATCTCCGCCACCATTCGATCGGCCCGGTGGCCGCCATCGTGGCGCTGGCTGTGACCGCGTTCCCGGGGGGGACATCCGTGGCCACGGCGCACGAGCTGAACTTCGAGGCCCACGCGGCGGCCATCGGGCTCCAAGGTGCCATGGAGTGCGCCCTGGCCGACCTCGATCTCGACGGCGACATGGACCTGGGCGCCGTGGGCTACGACGGCGACCAGGCGATCTGGCTCGAGAACGACGGCGACCAGAACTGGACCACCCATGTGCTCGGCACCCCCGACGGCCCACGCTCCATCGTCATGGTGGGCCCCGACGGCCAGACCCTCGACCTCGACCAGGACGGAGACGGCGACGTGCTCGTCACCGCCTTCATGGGCGATCAGCTCCTCTGGTACGAGAACGACGGCGCCATGAGTTTCACCGAACATGTCGTGGACGCCGACTTCGACGGCGCCCACACCCTGGTGTCCGGCGACCTCGATCAGGACGGCGACCTCGACCTCGCCGCCACCGGCTACGAGCTCGCCTGGTTCGAGAACGACGGCGCCATGGCCTTCACCCGCCACGACCTGCCCGATCCCGACGACATGGGCTGCTGCATCCAGGCGATCGACCTCGATCAGGACGGCGACCTCGACCTCTTCGTCACGGTCCAGGGCACCGGCGCCAACCTGCTCTGGTACGAGAATGACGGCACGGGCCAGTTCTCCCAACACGTCGTCTCCGCCGCCTACAACAACGCCCACACCGGCTTCGCCGGCGACCTCGACCAGGACGGCGATCTCGACCTGGCCACCTGCTCCTGGAGCCCCAGCGACTACTCCTGGTGGGAGAACGACGGCGCGCAGGGTTTCACCCGCCACGTCATCGGCTCCACCGCGTTCTACAACTTCTGGATCGAGCCCACCGATCTGGACCAGGACGGCGACGTCGACCTGCTCGGCGCGTCCAACATCGGCGGCATCACCTGGTTCGACAACGACGGGGCCATGAACTTCACCCAGCGCAACGTCGACGAGATTTTCTCCAACGCGTTCTGCGCCCGCGCCGGCGACATCGACGGCGACGGCGACCTCGACGTGGTCGCGTGCGCCCGCTCCCGCAACCGCGTGAACTGGTGCGAGAACCTCACCATGGTGGGCGTGGCGGACGGCCCCGGCCAGGGCGAGGGGCCGGCGACCTTGCCGCGCGGCCTGACGGTGTCCGCAGCGCCCAATCCGTTCAATCCCCGCACCACCATCACCTACACCCTCGACCGCGCCGCGGCGGTCACCCTGGAGGTCTGGGACGTCGCGGGCCGCCGGGTGGCCTGCCTCGACCACGGCCCACGGTCGGCGGGACGGCACGCGGTGGCCTGGGAGCCGCGCGACCTGCCCTCGGGAACCTATACCTGCCGGCTGGTGACCGCCGCGCAGGTGGTGGCGCGGAAGTTGACGCTCCTCAAGTGACTCGTGCCCGCAACCGGCGCCCACGACCTGCCGCCGGGCAGGCGTGGGCGCCGGCAGGTCAGGGGCCCCCTTGACAACCCGCGACAATTGTCGCACATTGAGTGCGACACCTGTCACACTTGGAGGCCGCCATGACCCCGAACCTGCCAGACCTCTCCCGCTTCGAGCTGCAGTGCCTGCGCCTGGTCTGGGAGCGCGGCGAGACCTCGGCCCGCGACATCCACCAGGCCCTCTCCGACCCGCCCAGCTACTCCACCGTCCGCACCATCCTCACCCGCCTGGAGGAGAAGGGCGCCATCGAACGCACCGCCCGCGACGGCAAGGCCTGGCTCTACCGCAGCCTGCTCGACCCCGCCGCCGTCCGCCGCCGCGAGGTGGGCCGCTTCCTGGAGACCCTCTTCGGCGGCCACGCCGACGGCCTGGTCTCCACCCTCGCCGACATGGACGCCCTCAGCCTCGAGGACCTGCGCGCCCTCGAACGCCACCTCGACGATCCCGACCGAAAGGACACGCCATGACCGCCTGGTACGAGCCGCTGGCTGCCTTCTGGCTCGGCATGGCCAACCATCTCTGGCAGTGCACCCTGGTCGGCGTGGTGCTCCTCGTGCTCGACCTCGCCCTGCGCCGCGCCCCCGCCGCCTATCGCGCCGACCTCTGGTCGCTGGCCGTGGTCAAGGTCGCGGCACCCGCGGCCCTGGGCGCCGCGGCGCTGGCCGCCTTCGCGCCGCGACTGCCCGCCGAGCTGCCCGTGTCCGCGATAGTGATCGACGTCCTCGCCCCGGTGTCGGGCGAACCCGCCGCCGCCGGCTGGTGGGGCCCGTTGCTGCTGGCGGCGACCGGGATCTGGGTCGTGGGGGTGTCCCGCCAACTCTGGCGCCTCGGCCGCGACCTGGTCGGTCAGGGCCGGCTCGCCCGCCACGCGCATCCGGCCACCGAGGGCCCGCTGCTCGCCGCCGCCGCCCGGGCCGGCATCCCCCGGTCGAGCCTGCTCGTGGCGCCGCGCGCGGGGCTGCCGCTGGTGCAGGGCTGGTGGCGGCCTCGGATCCTCGTGCCGCCCCATCTGGTGACCGTGCTCTGCCCGACGGAGCTGGAGGCGCTGCTCCGCCACGAGGACCGCCACCGCCGGCGCCGCGATCCGTTGCGCCTGCTGATCGGTCGGCTGGTGGCCACGGTCTTCTGGTTCTATCCCCCGTTGTTCTGGCTGCTGGGGCGCCTCCACGAGTGCAGCGAGTATGCCTGCGACGAGGCGGCGCTCGCCGGCGGCGCCCGCGCCGAGGATTACATCCGGGCCATGGCCCGGGCCATTCGCCGGGGTCTGGACCCCGCTCCCCCGCTCGTGGCCACGGTGGGCCGCGGCGGCAATCTCCTGCACAGGCGCCTCGCCCGCCTGGGCGCGCCGAAAGGACCGACCATGAAGTACGGACAGTTGGTGATGCTGGCGGCGATCCTCGTGGTGGGCGCCGCGGTCTTCGTGCCCCTGGACCTGAGCGCGCAGGTGGCGCCGGTGCCGCCGGCGCCACCCAAGGAAGCCGCGCCCGCTGAGAGTCCGGCCACCGCAGAGGCGCCGGCACCAGCCGAGGCGCCCGTCCCGGCCGAGGCTCCGGAGCCCGCCGTCGCACCCCAGGCGGAGCCGGCGGGCGAGGATCTCTACGTCCCGCCGAAGTGTATGAAGAAGGTGGAACCGGAGTACCCGGAACGCGCCAAGCAGGATGGGGTCGGGGGAACGGTGGTCGTGGTCGCCGTGGTCGATGCTGATGGCTCGGTTCTGGACGTCCAGGTCAAGCAGGGAGTACCGGGTTATCCCGAGCTGGAGAAGGCCGCCGTCAAGGCGGTGACGGCCAGCGAGTTCGCGCCGGGGACAAGCAACGGCGAACCGATCAAGGCCAAGGTCAAGCTCAAGATGATCTTCGAGTCGGAGTAGGAAGACCGATCACGGGTGGGGGGGTGCTTAACACGCCCCCGCCCGTGTTTCGCTAGGTCACCAGCACCTGCCGCAGATCCACCCCGTACTTGCGCATCCGGTTGAGCACCGTCACGCGGGTGACGCCGAGCAGCCGCGCGGCCTGCGACTTGTTGCCTCCGGCCTCGCGCAACGCCGCGATCAGGGCGTCGCGCTGCTCGGTCTCGGCGGCCGAGAGCCGGGACGGCAGGCTGGCCGCCGCTGCTCCGGTCGCTGGGCCGGCCGTCGCCGCGCCCGCTTCCAGCCGCGGCAGATGCGCCACCATCAGCGGACCCTCCTGGCACACCACGAACGCGTACTCGAGCACGCTGCGCAGCTCGCGGACGTTGCCGGGCCAATCGTGCTGGATCAGCCGGTCCAGGGCCTCGGGGGCGAGGCCGGGGATGTCGCGTTCGGTGCGCCGGCGGAGCTGGCGGATGAAGTGGTCGGCCAGGAGCGGGATGTCCTCGCGTCGCTCGCGTAGCGGCGGTACGTGCAGCGGGATCACGTTGATGCGGAAGAAGAAGTCGCGGCGGAAACGACCCTCGGCGATGAGGCGCTCGAGGTCCTGGTTGGTGGCGGAGATGAGGCGGGCGTCCATGGGCAGCGGCTGGTTGTCGCCCACGCGCTCGAACTCCCGGGTCTCCAGGACGCGCAGGAGCTTGACCTGGGTGGGCAGGGGGATGTCGCCGACCTCGTCGAGGAAGAGGTCGCCCGCGCCGGCTTCCTCGAAGCGACCGATGCGGTGGCGGTGCGCGCCGGTGAACGCGCCGCGCACGTGGCCGAACAGCTCGCTCTCCAGGAGCGACTCGTTGAACGCCGCGCAGTTGATCTGCACGAAAGGCTTGTCGCGGCGCGGTCCGAGGCGGTGGATGGCCTCGGCCACCAGCTCCTTGCCGGTGCCCGACTCGCCGTGGATGATCACCGTGACGTCGCTCTGCGCTGCCTTCTCCGCCAGGTTGAAGACCGCGCGCATGGCCGACGAGCGGCCCACCATGCCGCAGAAGTCGTCGCTGCCGTCGAGGCGTTCCTGGAGCTGGACGATGCGCTGCTCGGCGGCGAGCAGGTCGCCGATGTCGGTGACGTTCTCCACCGTGGCGATGACCTCGCCCTGGTCGTCGTGCACGAGCTGGCTGCTCTTGAGCACCTTCAGGCAGGCGCCGTCCTTGGTGAAGATGTGACAGTGCTGGCGGATCTTGCCGCCGACCGCGAAGAGCTGACACCAGTGGTCGCCGCATTGCAGGCGGTTCTGCGAGCACTGGTCGCAGCCCAGAATGGTGCAGGGCTTGCCCTCCAGTTCCTCGCGGGCATAGCCGGTGAGTTCGAGCAACGCGTCGTTGACCATGAGGATCTTGCCGTCGGGGGCGACCAGGAACAGACCGTCGTGCATGCTGTCGATGACATCGGTCAGCACGGGAGGCAGGGCTGGGAGGGGCATGCGGACTCCTTGGGGCTATAGTCGTGTCTATGCGACTGTATATCCCCTTGTTCGGGGTCCGTCAACACTCCTGCTCGAATACAATCGTAACATGTTGTAAGAGAATGAGATAATAAAACACAAAACCTGGCTTGGTTCTTGCGCTGGCTGTGGTGGCGTTCAGGGCACGAACGCCGACAGGATGTTGCGTTGCTCCGGGATCGCGGCGCTCGTCCGGGGTCCGGGTTCTGCTGGAATCCGGGCCCCTTTTCGATGGCTTCCGGGCGTGGGCCGCGCGTGGGACCGGGCTTCAGGCCACTCGATTCCGGCTCGCGGGTGTCACGGCTGTTGCCAGGTGACCTCGAGGCTGTCGAGGAGCGCCCCGGGGTTCAGACCCAGCCCCTCGGCAAGGTCCTTGAACCTGGTGTCGGGATCCAGGGACCAGCCTCGCCGCATGCCCAGCGCCTGGAGCGTGGCCACGTCCAGGGTCGACCGTTCGGCGTACTGGCTCAGGGTCAGCCGGCCCAGGCCCGATGCCGGGTGGGGGAACGCCTCGGTGGGAGCGGCGGCCGAGGCGGCTGCCGGTTCGAGCAAGGCCTCGAGCAGCTGTTGCGGGCTGCGGCCGGCGGCGTGGGCGATCTCCAGCACCGTGCGCTCGGGCGTGGCCTCGTGGTAGCCGGCTTCGCGCAGGATGGCGGCGGCGGCCTCCGGGTCGCTGGTGCGGAGGGTTCGGCCCTCCCAGCGCGCCCAGTTCTCGAGCCCGCCCACGAAGCGGCCCAGCGGGGTCAGCTCGGCGTGGCCCCAGGGCGGCGAACCCAGCGTGCGCTCCCAGCTCGTCTTGGCCCAGCCGCCCAGGTCGGTGATCCAGGTCAGGGGCGGCCAGGCGGCGAGGGTGCCCGCGGCGAAGAACACGCACAGGACCAGCGCCACGTTGAACTCGCCGGTGAACACGCGCAGCCGGCGAGTGCGGTCCTTGAGGTAGAGGGTGAGCGCGCGCCAGTTCAGCACCAGGTGCCAGATCCCGCCCACCAGGAAGAGGACCATGAACGTGGTGTGCAGCGCCCCCCACTGGTCCTTGTCCAGGCCCAGCAGACGCCAGTCGGCCCAGTGGGCCACGCGGCCCTGGGGGACGATCCAGAGCACGAGGCCGGTGAGCGACATGACCACGAAGGAGAGGAGCATGTTGACGGAGATGATGCGGCGGATCTTCAAGCGTGGCTCCCGTTCGCTCAATGGAACACGTCGTACAGCCGCCGCTTGATCTTCTTGGTCGGCGTCTTCTCGAACTCGGTCCACACCAGCTTGAACCGCACCACGGCCGCGTAGCCGGGCACCAGCTTGTTCAGCGCCTGGCGGTTCTCCTCCATGATCTCCTCGAGCTTCTTCTCGTCGACCCCGTCCTGGTCGGCGCGCTCGACGTCGGGGTGGACCAGCGCGCAGATCTTGCCGTTGCAGTCCAGGACCACCGACTCCATGACGTAGGGCAGGTCGTTCAGCCGTGCCTCCACCTCCTCGGGGTACACGTTCTGGCCCGAGGCGGTGAGGATCATGTTCTTGCTGCGGCCGGTGAGGAAGAGGTAGCCGTTCTCGTCGAGGTGGCCCAGGTCGCCGGTGTGCAGCCAGCCGTCCTGGTCGATGCAGGCGGCCGTGGTCTCGGGGTCCTTGTAGTAGCCCATCATAACGTTCTCGCCGCGGACCAAAACCTCGCCCACGCCGTGCTCGGGATCGGTGAGGTCGATCTTGCACTCGAGGTAGGGGATGACCCTGCCCACCGACCCCAGCGGCGGGCCGTCCTTGACCACCGAGTAGCTGATCAGCGGGCCGCACTCGGTCATGCCGTAGCCGTTGGCCAGGTCGAAATCGATGCTGCGGAAGAAGGCGTCGGCCTCCTTGTTGAACGCCGCGCCGCCGATGACGACCTCCTGGAACGCACCGCCGAAGTTCTCGCTGATCCGCTGCTTGATCTTGCGGCGCAGCAGCAGATTGACCCCGGGGATCTTGAGCGCCGCCTTCATGGCGGGGGTCTCGAGCTGGGGCTTGATCTTGTTGCGGTAGATCTTCTCGATGATCAGGGGCACCGACAGCACCACCACGGGCTTGACCTTGGCGAAGGCCTCGAGCAGCACCTTGGGCGTTGGCATGCGGCTGATGAAGGTGACGTGGCCGCCGCCGATGGACGGCGAGATGAGGTCGAAGGCGCAGCCGTAGCTGTGGGCCAGCGGCAGGAAGCTCACCACGTTCTGGTTCACCGAGAGGTCCAGGCTGTCCAGGTAGTAGCGCGCGTTCACGATGAGCGAATGATGGCTGAGCATCACGCCCTTGCTGAAGCCGGTGGTGCCGCTGGTGTAGACGATGGTGGCGAGGTCGGGGCCCGGGGTGGGGTCGAACTTCAGGTCGGTGCGCGAGAGGACCGTGCGGTAACGCTCGACGTAGCCCGTGGGCGCGCCGGCGACGATGGCCGGCAGCTGCTTCTGCTCGTGGGTGCGCAGCGAGAAGTCCTCGAGGCGGAAGATGCCCTTGAGGTTCTTCATGCGCTTGTCGTCGAGGCTATCGTAGATGGGGTCGGCCACGAAGAGGAGCACCGAGTCGGAGTGGGAGACGCAGTGGTGGATCTCCTCCGGGGTGAAGTCGGGCAGGATGGGCACGATCACCGCGCCGTAGGTGATGGTGGCGAAGAAGGTGACCGCCCAGTGCGCGCTGTTGCGGCCGCAGACCGCGATCTTGTCGCCGCGCTCCACGCCGGCCTCGGCGAAGATGTAGTGCAGCTGGAGGATGCGGTTGGCGACGTCGCCGTACTTCAGGGTGGCGCCCTGCCAGTCGCTGTAGCACGGGCGATCCCAGTGATCGCGGAGGCTGGCGGCGAAACTCTCGACCAGGTTCTCGTTCAGCATGTTGGCCATCCTGCTGGGGGAGGTCGGGATCGACTTGTCAGGAGAAGATAATGGCAGGACAGTTTCTCGCCTGTCCAGCCCCCACTGCGCGGAGCGGGGGCTGGCAGGGTCGGTGCGGGAATACCTACCGGCGGGAGCCGATCAACAGCCGCAGCACGTACCAGAACATCAGAGCGATGCTGGCGAAGAGCTCGAGCGCGGCGCCCACGAAGCGGTCGTCGGGGAACGAGACCAGGATCTTCTGCGTGTCGTAGAGCACGGCGGCGCCGGCCAGGGCCACCATGCCCACCGAGAACCACGTGCCCAGCTCGAAGCCGAAGATCACGCCGCCCACGATGGCCAGGAGCGCCACGATTCCCGCCCAGCGCAACAGCCCGCCGAGGAACGAGAAGTCCCGGCGCATGGACAGCGCCACCATGGTCAGCAGGGTGAAGCCGATGAGCGTGATCAGGGCCGCGCTCTCGATGGCGCCCGGCGCGTAGTAGTTGGCCATGAACAGGAGCGGCACGAAGATGATGGCGTTGGCCACCACGTAGAGCGCCAGGCCCAGGTACTGGCTGCCGATGCTGCCGGCGCGGTAGGCGAAGTTGCGTGCCAGGAAGCCCGAGAGCATGAAGCCGCCGAGCACCAGCAGCCAGCTCGTGCCGGTGAGCGCGCGGGCGATGGACACGGCGACGCCGCTGGTGAAGAGCAGCACCTCGAGCAGCACGAAGAGCGCGATGGCCGCGGCGAGGTGGCCGTAGACGCGGCGCAGGAAGGTGGCGCGCATGGCAGCGAGCTGCTCCACGCCCAGGGCCTGTTCGCCGCCAGGACTGCGAAGACGATCATCCATCATCAGGATCTCTCCCGGGTATGGCGGGGCGACCCGCCGGAACATGCGATCCAATATCAGAGGCAATATACAGTGGATCGGCCGGATGTGTTCCCGCGATCAGACGACCCGCCAGCCCTTGCCGACCTCGATGGGCTTCTCCAGCTCGACCTCGTCGCGGATGGGGATGCCGTACTGGCCAACGTGCGGGATGTTGGGCTTGAGCATGCGGATCTTCTCCATGCCGCCGATGCGGAAGTCGGTGATCACGAAGCCGCGGCGCTGGAAGAAGCGGAGGCTGTCCAGGTTGTCGTTGGTGGTGATGGCCCACAGGCAGCGGCAGCCCTCGGCGCGGGCGGCGGCCTCCACCGCCTGCAGCAGCTCGGTGCCGATGCCCATGTACTGGCACAGCGCGTCGATGCTTACCACCTCGCAGCGGTCGCCCTGGATGTCGTAGGTGGCCAGACCCACGCGCTCACCGTCCTGCACCGCGATGAAGCCGGGCAGCCTGGTGGGGTCGTGGACCACGTCGCGGCTGACCAGGAAGTTGCCGCCGAAGAGCAGCTCGGTGCGTTCCTGGACCCAGGCCTTGTCGGCGTCGCTGAGATTGGTGATGAGCATTCCGGCGGACCTCTCCCTCGCGGTGGTCGATGATTTCGAGAGGAATAAGGTGGTCAACGAGGGTCGGGGGGGCAAGGTCGGCCCGGTCGGCGCGAGAGGCCGGCCGGGCCGATCGTTCGCTCAGCTCTTGGCCGACCGCGACGGACCGGGATAGCCGTCGGAGATGTAGGCCTCGAGGGTGCGCAGGTGCAGCTCGGTCTTCTGGGACTTGGCCTTGACCAGATCGCCGATGGAGAGCACGCCCAGGATGGTGTCGCCGTCGAGCACTGGCAGGTGTCGGATGCGTTTCTCGGTCATGGTGGCCATGGCCTCCTCGAGCGAGGTGTCGGGGGTGAGGTAGATCACCGCGCGGGTCATGACCTCGCTGACCGGAGTGTCGCGGGCCGTGCGGCCCTGCACCGTCACCAGGCGCAGGTAGTCGCGCTCGGTGATGATGCCCACGAGCTGCTCGTTCTGGGTCACCAGCATGGCGCCCACGTTGCACTGGACCATCTTGGTGACCGCCTCGAAGACCGTCTGGTCGGGGGTCACGGTGTAGAGGGCCGTGGTCTCTTTCCGGGCCAGCAGTTCCTTGACTTGCATCTGGCGTCTCCTTTCGAGGGCTTCAGGCGGTCTCGGGGCGCAGCAACCGCCGCGTCCAGAGGACCGTCAGGACCGCCGTGGCGAGCAGGAGCGCTCCCACGGCCTGATGAACGGTGGTGACGACCACGTCGGCGGTGTGTGGGCCGCCGACGGGGCCGGAGAGGTTGCGCACGAAGAGCGCCACGAAGCCCAGGATCAGCTGGACGGCGAGGCCGTGCATGAGCCCGTGTCCGAGCCGCCTGAGCTCGGGCTGCTGCTTGTGCCGCAGCGCGAGCCGGCTGCCCAGCACCACACCCACCGCCAGCACCAGCACGGCCACGGTGATGTGGGCGTGCAGCGCGGTGTCGGTGTGGCGCAGCAGCGCGCCCAGGGTCAGCTGAACCACGAGGCCGCCCAGGAGCCAGAGCGCCAGCTTGCGCTCGAGCCCGGCGGCGGGGGTGGCGACCGCCGTGGCCTCGCGCCAGCGCCGGGTGCTGACAGCGGCCAGCGCCACCATGGTTCCGAAGAAGACCTGGCCGGTGACCCCGTGGACCACGGCCAGGATGAGGTTGGGCCGCGTGATGGCGGGGTCGTCGCTGAGCGTGAAGTGGCCGGTGACCCGCAGGCCGCCGAGCAGTCCCTGGACGATCACCAGCACCAGCGCCACCAGACCCAGCCGCTTCAGCCAGCCGCGATCCTCCACGCGCCACAGGTGGATCGCCAGCACCAGCGTGGTCAGCCCCACCAGCGAGCCGAGGAGCCGGTGCACGTGCTCGTAATAGATCCCGCCGGTCATGCGCGACAGCGGGTAGAGGAACATGTTGTAGCCGTAGCTGTTGGGCCAGTCGATCACCGCGAGGCCGGCCTCGCTGCCGGTGACGATGCCGCCGGCCACGAGCAGCAGGAAGGTGGCGGCGGCGGCCACCACCGCGAATCCCGGCAGCCCGTGCCGCGACAGCAGCGGTGGCTGGCCGGTCTCCGGCCGCCGGCTCACGGCGGCGCCCAGCAGCCCCAGCGCACCGCCCAAGAGCAGCGAGCCGGGCACCCACCAGAGCGCCGATGGGGTCAGGCTGTTGGGCGATTCGGCGCTGGTCAGCAGGCTGCCCAGGACCAGGAGATTCAACAGTCCCACCAGGAGGCCGACCTGCAGCCCGCCGAGCAGGCCGCGGTCGGTGAACCGGACGGCCGCCCAGCCGCCGGCGGCCAGGCAGAAGAGCAGCAGGACCATGAGCAGCCAGGCCGGCGCGTTCACACCGGGGAACCGGGACACGTAGCCCACGGCCCACATGGTCACCGTGGTGCCGAAGCCCAGGGCCAGCAGGTCGCTCCCGTGGTGATAGCGCACCGCGGGGGCGGTGGAGGGGTCGGACATCGAGGGCGTTCCTCCTGGGTGAAAAAAGCTCCGGCGAAATCCGTGTTCAATAATACATTACCATTGATATCGGAATTCAACCAGTCCACTTCTGCAAAGTCCGACCGACCGGGGGACCGCCATCACCATGCTGCGCGACTATCTTGAACTCTCCAAGGCCCGCCTCTGCGGCATGGTCCTGATCACCACCCTCGTGGGCTATCTGCTCGCTGTCCCGCGCCTGGACTGGACGGTGTTCGCGGCCACTCTCGCGGGCACCATGCTCACCGCGTTCGGCGCCAACGCTCTCAACCAGTTCCGCGAGCGCGACATCGACGCCCACATGCACCGCACGCGACACCGGCCGCTTCCCGCGGGACGCCTCTCGCCGCTGGCCGCCCTGACCTACGGCGTGGCCGTGAGCATGCTCGGCACCTTCGTGCTCCTGGCCTGGAGCGGCGTATGGCCCGCCGTCCTCGCCGCGGCCACGATCCTGCTCTACGTCCTGGTCTACACCCCGCTCAAGCGCAGCAGCACGCTCAACACGCTGGTGGGCGCGATCTGTGGCGCCATCCCGCCGCTGATCGGCTGGACCGCCGCCACCGGCGGCTTCGCCCTGGGCGGCTGGCTGCTCTTCGCGCTGCTCTTCGTCTGGCAGATGCCTCACTTCCTGGCGCTGGCCTGGATGTACCGCGAGGACTACGCCCGCGGCGGCCTGCGCATGCTGCCGGTGGTCGACCCTGAGGGTCGCATCACCTTCCCGGTCACCGTGCTCTTCGCCGCGCTGCACCTGCCGCTGGGCCTCCTCGTGACGCTGGCCGGGGTGGCCGGACCGTGGTTCGCGGTGGGGTCGCTGCTGCTCGGGATGTGGTGGGGCTGGCTCGGCTTGCGGCTGTACCGCAGCCACAGCGACCGCGATGCCCGCCGCGTCTTTCTCGCCAGCCTGGCCTACCTGCCGCTGGCCCTGCTCCTGATGGTGGCCGACCGCGGCCCGGGCCGCGCCGAGGACGTGTGGCTCGAGACCAGACCGCGACCGGACACGGTGGCGGCGACTCCGTCCCCGGTGGTCGAGGAGGCCCTCCGTTGAGCCGCCTCGATCCTTCAGCTGCTCCCCGCCGGAGCCTGCGCGGCGCCTGGTGGGTGGTTGCGGTGGTCGGCGTGTTCTTCGTGGCGGTGGCGGTGTTGCAGCTCGGCGAGGTCCGGCGCAGCCGTGAACACGCCCACGTCGGCGACGGCAGGGATCCCGCGACTTACGGTTTCGATCTGTCGGCGCTCTCCATCTCCCGCCAGTGGCTCGCCGCCGGCATGCCCCGCGACACGCTCATTCCCCTGGACCGGCCCCCGCTGCTCGGCGCGGCCCAGGTGGATTCGCTCAATCACGCCGAGCGCGGCAAGTACCTGGTCCCGGACGACCTGGTGATCGGGGTCGTGGTGGGCACCACCGCCCGCGCCTACCCGGTGCGCGTCCTCGACTGGCACGAGGTGGCCAACGACACCCTCGGCGGCGTGCCGGTGGCCGTTTGCCGGCATCCGTTGAGCGGGTCGGCGGTGGTGCTCGACCGGCGGCTGGGCGATGGCGTGGTCTCGCTGAGCGTGAGCGGGCTGGTCTGGAACTCGCACCATCTGTTGCACGATGGCGCCGGGTCGTTGTGGCTGCCGCTGCTGGGCGAGGCGGTGGCGGGGCAGGCGTTGGGTGACACGCTGGCGGTGATTCCCTCGGCGCTGGTGCGATGGGCGGAATGGCGCGCCGCATTCCCCGCAACGACCGTGCCGTGGCCCGACCCCGACATGCGGGCGGCCTACAAGCGCGACCCCTATGGGAGCTATGCGAGCAGCGATCTGTTGCGGTTCCCGGTGGCGTCGTTCGCGGTGCCGGAGGGGGGGCGGTCGAAGGATCAGCTGGCGTGGGGGCTGTCGCGACGGTCGGGAGTGGCGTTCGCGCGGGGGCATGGGTATCGGTTCGTGAAGGAGGTGGTGGGGGAGTGAGGGGGGGCTGGTCGCGCGGCCGCGTGGTCGCGTAGCCGTCATGGCCGTCTGGTCGTCTGGTCGTCTGGTCGTCTGGTCGGTGAAAATATAATTCATAACCTTTTCCCAATATCTCAATCATTTGTCGACAAACGAAATAATTCCATCTTACCCGAAATTCTTCGTGATATTTTCGCCTTATTTTCGTATAATTCTTCCTAGCCACCTCCTCCCGGATCGCTGGTCTTCCCATGTCCTTCCAACCGGATCTGCCCGCCGGCGCCGTCCACGCGCGCCTGGTGGAAGCCGTTCGTTCCTTGAACCAGGCCGAGCACCACGTGATCGTCTGGTTCGCCGAGGTGCGCCGCCGCCGGCTCTACCGCGCCTTCGACTGCGCCTCCATGCGCCAGTACGCCGTGACGCGGCTGGGCTTCTCTACCACTCGTGCCGCCGACCTCGACCGCCTGGCCGCGCGCCTCGACGAGCTGCCGCGCCTGCGGGCCTCGGTGGCCAGCGGCGAGCTGGGCTACACCAAGGCGCGGGAGATCGTCAAGGTTGCGAGCCCGCGCACCGAGGCGGAATGGCTGCAGACGGCGGCATCCTCCTCGCGCCGCGAGCTGGAGGCCAAGGTCCAGCGGGTGCGGCGGAAGGCGCAGGCGCGTCGGGCGGCGCGGGTGGGGCAGGGGGAGTTGCTGCCGAGCACCGAGTCCGCGTCCGAGACCCGGCTGGCGGCGGCCGCTCCGGTCCAGGTCGGCCTGCGGCTGACGGCCGAGCAGGCGGCGCGGTACGAGGCGCTGTGGCAGGAGCTGGGTCGGGCGCCGAACGCGGAGGACCTGCTGGCGGCGCTGGCGGAGCTGGTGGAGGCGCGGGGAACATCGAAAGGCGTAAGTGACAGCGATGAAAGCAGATGCGCTGGAGCCAGCCCCCGGGGGACGCGTCCTCCGGTCCAGATCCACGTCCATCGCTGCCCCGAGTGCGGGGCCATGGAGGCGGCCGGGCGGCGACTGGACAATGCCGACGCTGCCCGCGTGGAATGCGATGCGGCGCTGGCCGAGCCCGGCGGGCGGAACACCACCACGATTCCGCCCGGTACGCGGCGCGCGGTGCTGGCGCGCGATCGCCATCGCTGCCGGACGCCGGGCTGCACGCACACGCGGTTCCTGGAGGTCCATCACATCGTGCCGCGCAACCGGGGAGGCACCAACGCGGCGGCGAACCTGATCACGCTGTGCAGCGCCTGCCACCGGCTGTGGCACGAGCGGGGGCGGCCGGGGTGGTTCGCGCGGTGCGAATCGGCCGGCCAGGATCGGCCTGGGTCCAGGCCCAGGACTCCAGGTTAGGAGGCGGCCATCCTTGCTCCTGGTCCGGCCAGGGTCTACGATCGGCGGGATCGGCGGTGGTCCGGGTGGCCCTGCCTGGATATCCTGGCGGAGATCCGCGCCAGGTATCCGGATCTGTTGCCGTTCTTCAGCCTGGAGCCGACCCATGCACGCCATGATCCTCCCCCGGCAGGGCGCTCCGCTCGAACCCGCCACGCTTCCTGATCCCGTGCCGGGACCGGGCCAGGTCCTCCTGAAGGTCCATTGCTGCGGCCTCTGCCGCACCGATCTGCATGTGGTCGATGGCGACCTCGCCGAGCCGCTCCTGCCGCTGGTGCCCGGCCATCAGATCGTGGGCTCGGTGCTGGCGGTGGGGGAGGGTGTGCAGGGGTTCGCTGCGGGCCAGCGTGTAGGCGTACCCTGGCTCGGCGGCTCCTGCGGGACCTGTCGCTACTGCGCGGACGGTCACGAGAACCTCTGCGAGCACGCCATCTACACCGGCTATCAGCGCCATGGCGGCTTCGCCGAGTATGCCGTGGCCGACGCCCGCTTCTGCTTCCCCCTGCCTGCGGGCTATCCCGATCTGCAGGTGGCGCCGCTGCTCTGCGCCGGGCTCATCGGCTACCGCGCCTGGCGCTTCTGCGAGCAGCCGCGCCGCGTGGGCTTCTACGGTTTCGGTGCCGCCGCCCACATCCTGGTCCAGGTGGCCCGGCACGAGGGCGCCGAGGTGTACGGATTCTGCCGCCGCGGCGACGAACGCGGCATGGAGTTCGCCCGGAGCCTGGGTTGCGTCTGGGCGGGTCCCAGCGACGAGCCGGGCCCCGTACCGCTGGGTGCTGCCATCATCTTCGCGCCGGTGGGCGCGCTGTTGCCCTCCGCGTTGCGTGCGACCGACCGCGGCGGGCGGGTGGTCTGCGCGGGGATCCACATGAGTGACATCCCCTCGTTCCCCTACGCCGATCTCTGGCACGAGCGTCGCATCGTCTCGGTGGCCAACCTCACCCGCCGGGACGGCGAGGAGTTCCTCCAGCTCGCGCCGCGGATCCCCGTGAGCACCACCGTGACGCCCTACGCGCTGGCCGACGTCAACACCGCGCTTGACGACCTGCGCGCCGGGCGTTTCGATGGGGCCGCCGTCATCGTCGTCGACCCGGAGGCCTGCAGGTGAGCCATCGCATCCTGATCGTCAACAGCACCTTCTATCCCCAGGTGGTCGGCGGCGCCGAGATGTCGAGCTGGCTGCTGGCGCGCGAGCTGACCGCGCGTGGGTGGCACGTCGACGCCCTGGCGAGCACCGGTTACCTCGACGAGGGGCCGCGCGACGAGCTGGCGGCGCGCGAGCTCGAGGGCATCGGCGGCGAGATCCTCGAGGCTGCGAGCTGCGGCCACCAGCACCTGCTCGTCCGCGAGGATGAACCCGCGACGGGCCTGGTCACTCGCGGCCGCCACCATTTCGCCCAGGTCCACGACGCGCGCTGGCGGCGGCTGGCGTTGCAGGCGCTCGACCGCTCGCGGCCCGACGTGATCCACACCAACACCATCGTCGGACTCTCCACCGCGGTCTGGGAGGCGGCCCACTTGCGCGGGATCCCGGTGCTGCACACCCTGCGCGACTACCATCTGCTCTGCCCGCGCACCACCCTGCAACGCTCCAGCGGCGCCCAGTGCGCTGGCGGGCCGCTGCCCTGCCAGGTGCTGCGCTGGTTGAAGCGGCGGCACACCGAAGGGGTCGTCCTGGCAACGGCGCCCTCGCGGTTCGTGCTCGAGCGTCACGCCGGCTTCGGCTTCTTCGCCGACATCCGCCGCGAGGTGGTGCCCAACGCCTGCGAGGGCGATCCGCCGGCCTACCGGGAGCCGCCCGCCGAGCGCACGCGCGGCCTCTACCTCGGCCAGCTCGATCATCACAAGGGCGTGGGCGTGCTGCTCGAGGCCCTGGAGCGCGTGTTGCCCGAGGCCCCGCCCGGATTCGGCTTCGACCTCGCCGGCCACGGTCCCCTGCAGGCGGAAGTCGAGGCGTTCTGCGCGCGGCATCCGGGTCGCGTCGCGTTCCACGGCATGGTCCAGGGCGAGGCCAAGACGGCGTTGCTGCGCGAGTGCTCGTTCGTGACCGTGCCCTCGGTGTGGCACGACAACTTTCCGCGCACCATGCTCGACGCCTACATGCACGGCCGGCCGGTGATCGGGGCCGACCGCGGCGGCATCCCCGAGGTCGTGGTCGAGGGCGAGACCGGGACGATCATCGAGCCCGAGGCCGGGACCCTGGCCGCCGCCCTGCTTCGCTACGCCGGCGATCGCGACCTGATCCTGGTCCAGGGCCGCCATGCCCGCCAGCACGCCGACCGCTACACCCTCGACCGCCAGGTCGACCGCTTCTGCGAGCTCTATGCCGATCTCGCGGCTGGACCCGGCACGTGATGCATCAACGGTGGCTGGTGGCCGTCCTGCTGGCCTGGTCCTGCTGCCTGTGCCTGGCCCTGGCTCTCACCGCACCGCTGAACATCGACGAGAACATGTACTTGACGGCCGCCGCACTGCTCGGCGAGGGAACGCTCTATGCCGAGATCCCCTTCCTGCAGACTCCCTACTCGGCCTGGCTCTACGCCGGGGTGGTCTGGCTCGTGCCGGGGGGAGAGGTCCTGCTACCGGCGCGGCTCTTCAAGGCGGTGGCCGGATCGGGCCTGTTGTTCTGCGTCTGGCTGCTGCTGCGCCGCTTCGGGGCTCCGGGGTGGCTGGCCGCGGTGCTGGTCGTGCTCCTGATGCACGACGGTGTCTGGCGTGGCGCCTTGCCGCTGGCCCGCAGCGACGACCTGGCCCTGCTGGCGACGCTGGGCGGCCTGCTCCTGCTGCCGTTGCGGCCGGGTGACGAGGAACAGGGCTGGCGTCTCGTGGCGGCCGGCTCCCTGGCCGGCGTGGCGGTGGGTCTGAAGCTCACCTATGCCGTGCCGGCGCTGCTGGTGGTGGGCTGGCCGTTGCTGGCGCCACAGACCCTGACCGACGGTCGGCGCGACCTGCGCTTCACGTTGTCCGGCCTGCTGATCGGCCTGGTGCCCCTGCTCGTGGTGGCGGCGCGTGTGGACCCGACGCTGCTGCGCTTCAACGTCCTGGACTACCATCTGCTCAACGCCCGCTTCCATGCCGAATCCGGTCTGCGTCACCATGCCGCTCCGGCCGCCAAGCTCCACGACCTGAGGCGCCTGTACCGGGAAACCGATCACGCATGCGTGGCGGGGCTGGCGCTCCTGGCGACAGGGCTGGCCTGCTGGCGAGGGCGGCGGGCCTGGCCCACCACATGGCGGCTGGCGTGGCTGCTGCTCGTGGCCGGACTCGTGCTGGTGCTGGTGCCGAACCCGATCCAGGACCACTACTACTTGCTGCTGATCCTGGGGGCCGCCGTGGTGACCGCTGCCGCCTCGTGCCGCCTCGAGGGACGCTCGGCCCGCGCTCTGCAGGTCCTGGTCGTATTGGCCTGCCTGGTGAGTGTCGGCCATCACGCGGGTCGCGACATGCAACTGACCAGGCGACTGCTGGCCGGAGAGCACTGGACACCGCTGGATGTGCGGCTGGCCGGTCGAGCGCTGGCCGCCCTCACGGTCGACGACCCGCAGGCGCCCATCCTCACGACCCATCCGCTCTATGCCCTGGAAGCAGGTCGACCGCCGGCCCATGCCCTGGCCGCCGGCCCCTTCCTCTGGCGACTGGGCGGGTGGGTGCCGGAACCGGTGGTGTCGGCGCTGGAACTGGTGACGCCCGGGAACCTGGACCGGGCGGTGGCCCGGCTGGATCCGTCGGCGATGGTGGTCGTGGCCACCTCGCCGTGGGACGGACCGTTCTCGGAATGGGCCCGCACGAATGGCTGGCGGCCGGCCACGGTGGCGGGCGGGATCCTGGCCTGGTTGCCGGGTGGAGAGGATGCCCCCGATACCGATGGCGGGTGAGGCAGGTCCGATGCCTCGGCTGCATGCGGGCTGCTGATGGCCGAGGCAGCCGGCCGGCGGTCAACCTCCTGCGTTTACAAACTTCCCGCTGACCGGGATCATGGGTGTGCAACGGCGTCTCGGTATTCCTGACGGAGGAGTGGCCCATGCATCAGGGAAGGTCCCTGGCGATTCTCGTCCTGTTCGCGGCGGTGGCCGCGTTCGCCGGCGATCCGCGGGCAGCGGTGGACGCCGCCCCTTACGTCCAGCTCGCCATCGACTGTGCCGAGCAGGAATACCCCAACAAGATCGCCCACACCATGCAGTCGGACGCCGACCAGGGCACGCCGCGCTCGCTCCATCCGGCGTTCTACGGCTGCTTCGACTGGCACTCGTCGGTGCACGGCCACTGGCTGCTGGCGGCGTTCGCGCGGCGGTATCCGGAGCACGAGCTGGCGTCCGAGGCCCGCCGCATCCTCGACGCGCACCTGCAGCCCGACGCCATGGCCGCCGAGGTCGCCTACTTGCAGGCCGAGGGCCGCGCCTCGTGGGAGCGCCCCTACGGCCTGGCCTGGCTCCTGCAGCTCGCCGGCACGCTCCACGCCTGGGAAGATCCCGACGCCCGGCGCTGGGCCGCCGCGCTGCGCCCTCTCGAACTTGCCTGCAAGGACCGCCTGGCCGTCTGGTTGCCCAAGCTCACCTACCCCATCCGCACCGGTGAACACAGCCAGACCGCGTTCGCGTTCGGTCTGGCCCTGGATTACACGAGGTCGGTGGGCGACACGAGCTTCGCGGCTCTGCTGGAGGAGACCACGCGCCGCCTCTACACCGACGACCGCGGCGTGGATCTGGCGTTCGAGCCCTCGGGGCAGGATTTCCTCTCGCCCGCGCTGGCCGAGGCCGACCTCATGCGCCGGGTGCTGCCGCCGGTCGAGTTCGCCGAGTGGCTCGACGGGTTCTTGCCGCAGATCCCGTCGGTCTCAGGTCCGGAGTGGCTGCCCGTGGCGGTGGTCTCCGACCGCAGCGACGGCAAGCTGGCGCATCTCGACGGCCTCAACCTGAGCCGCGGCTGGATGCTGGCGGGGATCCGGCGGGGGCTGCCAGCCGACGATCCGCGGCGCGAAGTGTTGCAGGGGGCCGGCGTGCGGCACGTGGCGGCCGGCCACGAGGGCCTGGCCGCCGGCCATTACGAGGGCGGGCACTGGCTGGGGACGTTCGCCATGTATGGGTTACTGGCCCGCGAGACGCCGTGAGGGTGGGGTCGTGCCGGAGGGCTACTGCGTGATCTCCGGCGCGTAGCCCGGGATGATGTCCGCGGAGTAGCTCTCGGTGTCCAGCATGGAGATCCCGATGAACAGCGCCACGAACGCCACGGCGCCGAGGAACGCCACGCGGTGGAACGGCTTGTCCCAGCGCAGGTGCATGAAGATCTCGGCCACCAGGCCGGCCTTCACCGTGGCGATGATCAGGGCGACGTAGATGTTCCACTTGCCGAGGTCGACGTAGGTCACGGCCACCGTCAGCACGGTCAGCACGATGAGCGCGCCGAACACGCCCGCCAGCATCCACAACGGCACGGGATGGGGGTGGAGGTCGCCGCCGTCCGGTTCGTCGTGGACGGAACCGGTGTCCTGGGGCTGGAGAATGTAGCCGGGCTCGTTCATGGCGTCCTCCGTCAGTGGATCAGGTAGAGCAGGGGGAACAGGAAGATCCAGATCAGGTCGACCAGGTGCCAGTAGAGGCCGCCCAGGTCGACGGCGGTGTAGTTGCGCGAGCCGAAATCGCCGCGGACGGCGCGCGCCAGCAGCCAGCTGATCATGATCATGCCGGCGATGACGTGGACCCCGTGCAGGCCGGTCATCACGAAGTAGATGCCGAAGAAGATGTGGAGGTTGCGGGGGATGTCCTCGGGGGCATGGCCGTGGGCCACGGTGACCTCGGCGGCCTGGTCGAGCTCGGTCATCACGGCGTCGGCCTCGGTGTCGTGGGCCGCCCCGGGTTCGGTGGCATGCTCGTCGATCACCACGGTGCCATGCTCGGTGTCGTGCCCGCCCGCGTGCTCCTGCAAGGCGGCGTAGTCGAACCGCTCGCCCCACAGGAGGCCGTGCTGCCACTTGTGGTGGTACTCGACGGCCTTGATGCCGAGGAAGCCGAAGCCGCAGAGCAGGGTCACCGCGAGCAGGCCCACCAGCAGGCGGCGCTGGCCCAGCATGGCCGCGCGCACCGCCCAGGCCATGGTGAACGAGCTGAACAGCAGGACGATGGTGTTGATGGCGCCCAGGTTCTTGTCGAGCAGGGTGTGGGCGTAGAGGAAGATCTCGGGATGGTTGGCGCGGTAGATGGCGTAGGCGCAGAACAGGCCGCCGAACATCAGGATCTCGGTCACCAGGAACAGCCACATGCCGAGCTTGTGGCTGCCGAACTGCTGGGCGCGCGTGTCGAAGTGGTGCGCCAGGTGGTGCTTGCCCTCGTACGTGGGGGTGGCGGCGGCGTTCATGTGCTCGGCGTCTCCTTGTGGCTCTGGCGGCGGACGAAGCCGCGCTCGGCGTCGTCCCACTCGAGACCCGTGAAGTCGTAGGGGTCGGTCAAGAGCAGCGGGCCGTCGAAGTTGTGGTGGATCGGCGGCGACGCGGCCTGCCACTCGAGCGAGGCGCCGCCCCACGGGTTGGCGGCGGCGCGCCGGCCGGCGATCAGGCTGTGCAGGAGCACGCCGGCGGCCATGAACAGGCCGATCGCCAGGACGTAGCTGCCCAGGGTGGAGAGCTGGTGGTAGATCTCGAACTCGGGCGGGTAGTTGAAGTACCGCCGCGGCATGCCCTTGGCGCCCATGACGAACTGGACGAAGAACGTCAGGTTGAAGCCGATGAACACCAGGACCGCGCCGATGTTGCCCCACTTCTGCGAGAACTCGCGGCCGAACATCTTGGGCCACCAGTGGTAGATGCCCGCGAGGAAGGCGATCATCACGCCGCCCATCATGGTGTAGTGGAAGTGGGCGACGATGAAGTAGGTGTCGTGCAGGTGGACGTCGGTGGCGAGGGTGGCCAGGAAGAGGCCCGTCAGGCCGCCGATGCCGAACAGAAAGATGAACGACAGCGTGTAGACCATGGCGGTCTCGAGCTTGATGGCGCCCTTGTACATGGTGCTCAACCAGTTGAAGACCTTCACCGCCGAGGGGATCGACACCGAGAAGGTGAGCGCCGAGAAGATCACCGCCGCCAGCTCGCTCTGACCCGAGACGAACATGTGGTGCCCCCAGACCAGGAAGCTGAAGATGGCGATGGCGATGCTCGAGTAGGCGATGGCGCGGTAGCCGAAGATGGGCTTGCGGCTGTAGATCGACACCAGCTCCGAGATCACGCCCATGGCGGGCAGGATCATGATGTAGACCGCGGGGTGGCTGTAGAACCAGAAGAAGTGCTGGAAGAGCACGGGGTCGCCGCCCAGGGCGGGGTCGAAGATGCCGATGCCCAGCGCGCGCTCGGCGATCAGCAGCAGCACCGTGATGGCGAGCACCGGGGTGGCCAGCACCTGGATGATCGCCGTGCTGTAGAGCGCCCACAGCATGAGCGGCATGCGGAACCAGCCCATGCCGGCGGGGCGCATCTTGTGGATGGTGACGATGAAGTTGATGCCGGTGAAGATGCTGCTGAAGCCGAGCACGAACACCGACAGGGTGACCAGGATCACCGCGCCGTTGGTCGTGGTGCTGTAGGGCGTGTAGAACGTCCAGCCGGTGTCGACCCCGCCGGCCAGGATCGAGCACACCGCCATGATCGCGCCGACCATGTAGATGTGGAAGCTGGCCAGATTGAGCCGCGGCAGCGCCACGTCCTTGGCGCCGAGCATCAACGGCAGGATGAAGTTGCCCAGCGCGGCGGGGATGCCCGGAATGATGAACAGGAAGGTCATCACCGCGCCGTGGAGCGTGAACAGCCGGTTGTAGTCGTCGGCGTCCATGATGGTGCGCGTGGGGGTGAGCAGCTCGGTGCGCACCAGCAGCGCGAAGATCCCGCCGAGCAGGAACGAGAAGAGGATGGCGGCCAGGTACATCACCCCGATGCGCTTGTGGTCGAGGGTGAAGAGCCAGCTGCGCCAGCCGCGGTCGCAGGTCAGGTAGTTGCCGCCGTGGTCGTGGTCGGCGGTGCCGGCGAGGTGGCCGGCGGTGGTCGTGGCGCCCGTGTTCATGGCTACTGCTCCTCCGTGGCTTCGGCGGCGGCTTCGTCGGTGGCGGACTCCTCGTCGGTGCCGCCGAGGCTGGAGTTGGACTTGAGGTAGGCGATGATGTAGGTGATTTCCTTGTCCTTGAGCTTGCCCGCGTAGGTGGGCATGACCGGATCGAAGCCGGCGACGACCGACGCCATGGGCTCGAGGATGGACTCGCGGATATAGTTGTCGTCGGCCACGATCTGCCGACCCTCGCGGGTGGCGAAGGTGTGGCCGTAGAGCTCCTTGAAGCTGGGGCCGATGCCACCGGTGCCGTCGAGGCTGTGGCACTGGACGCAGCCCTTGCGCCGCACCAGCATCTCGCCCGCCTCGGCCGGCGGCATGGTGTCGTAGAGGTTGGCGGCCTTCTCGAGCCAGGTCTCGAAGCGACCCGACTCGTGCACCGTCACCATTGACAACATGTCCGAGTGGCCGGTGCCGCAGTACTCGGTGCAGAGCAGCGGGTAGGTGCCGGCCTCGTTGGCCTCGAACCAGGTGCGGGTGTAGCGGCCGGGCACCACGTCCTTCTTCACGCGGAAGGCGGGGATCCACAGCGAGTGGATGACGTCCTCGCTGGTCATGGTCAGCTTCACCGGGCGGTCCACGGGCACGTGCAGTTCGTCGCTGACGTAGCCGTTGGGGTAGGTGAAGAACCATTGCCACTTCTGGCCGGTGACCGTGATCTCGTAGGCGTTGCGCGGCGGGGTGGCGATGTTCATGAAGCTCTTGAAGCCCACCACGAAGAGGATCAGCGAGACGATGACCGGGATCGCGGTCCAGGTCACTTCCAGCGCGGTGCTGTGGGTGGCCGAGCGGCCGGCCTCCTCGCCGGGGCTGCGGCGCCGGTAGCGCACCACGAACCAGGCCATCAGGCCCACGATCAGCGCGAAGAAGAACACCGAGATCCAGTAGATCACGTAGAAGACGGTGTCGACCTCGCCGGCGTTGGACGAGGCCTGGGCCGGCATCCAGAACGAGTCGGGTAGCTGGGCCAGGAACGGGCGCAGGGCGGCCAGCGGCGCGGCCGCGGCAGCATGGGATAGGTCGCTCAAGGGCTCGTGTCTCCTCGGTGGCGTCGACCGCCACCACGAGGGGGCGGGCAGGTTCGGCCCGATGGGTATCGGGTCAGGCGCCGAAACTGGTCTTGAATATCGACCTGAATTGTCGGAGTTGCAACCTGCCGTGCAAAAAAAGACCAAGCACGGGTGGTAAACCGGGATACGGTGGCGAATAAGGACTATCCGCAGCGAAAATCAGCTGCCAACGCTGGTCCGCTGGATTCGCCGCTCCCGTCGCCGGAATCCCAGCACCACCCCCACGATGACCACCACCGTGACTATTCCTCCGGCCTTCATGATGTTCCGCGCCGCCGGTCCGTAGCGGCCGGTCTCGGCGTCGTAGTGGAAGCAGAAGAGCAGGAACTTGTCGAGGCTGCTGCCGGTGTGGCCGTCGGCGGCCTCCACCAGGCTGAGCTGGAGCGTCTTGGGGTCGAACTGGATGCCGTAGAGGTAGCGCATGACGCGGCCGTCGGGGGACAGCACGATGAGCACCGCGGCGTGGGCGTACTCCTGGCGCTTGTCGTTCCACTTGAAGCCGAAGCCCACCGCGTCGGTGAGCGCCCGGATCTGGTCCTCGCGGCCGGTGAGCCAGTGCCAGCCCTGGGCGGCGGCCGGGCGCTGGTACTGCTGCAGGTAGCCCTGCTTCTTGGCCCTGGCCAGGGTGGCGGTCTCGGTGTGGTCGATGCTCACCGAGAGCACCACGTATTCCTCGCCGGCGGTCTGCTTCATGCCGTTCATGGCGTCGACCATGCCGTTGGCCACCAGGCCGCAGAGCATGGGGCAGCCCATGTAGCCCAGGTTGAGGATCACCGGGCGGGCGCCGTCGAAGTACTTGGCCAGGGTCACGTCCTGGCCGTTCTCGTCCTGGAACCGGAGGTCCAGCGGGACCTGGTCGGCGAGCTTCTCGGTCACGCCCACGCCCTCGAGTTCGGCGGGCAGCGGCTCGCCGCGGGCGTCGGTGTCCTTGAGGTCGGTCTGGGCGGCGAGCGGTCCGGCGACGAGCGCCAGCACCAGCGCTGCGAAAACAAACAGCCGCATATCCCTCTCCTTCGGCGGCGATCAGCAAAAAAGGCCCGGCCGGAGCCGGGCCCTGTCCGACACGTAACTACAGACCCTCGCGGACCACCAGTTCCATGGCGCGCTCGACGGGGATGGCCACCTTGCCCTGTTCCTGGTCGAGCAGTCGGTAGCTGTGCAGCGCCTCCTGCTGGGCGGCGGTGGCCGAGGCCAACTCCTCGCTGCGGGGCTCGATGACCTTGCGCACGTACTCGTCGTTCTGGGCCTTGTAGAACCAGCCCTGGACCAGGAGGATGAGGGCGAAGACCAGGATCACCAGCAGCAGGCCGATGGTCACGATCATGCCGGTCTCGAGGTTGTCCTTGGCGGCTGCCATGCGGTCGTTTCCTTTCGGATCAGGCGTTCTCGAAGGCCAGCGATTCGTCGAGGCGCGGATCGCCCACGGGCACCAGGTGGCCGGTGCCGGCGAGGCGGGCCACCAGCGCGAGCCAGATCCCGCCCACGGCGAGCAGGCACAGGAGGTCGAGCAGGCTGAGCGGCACGCGCTCGGGGCTGAAGACGGGCATGGCCACCCAGTAAAGGTTGCAGTACTGCATGACCAGGATCCACACCGCCCAGAACGCCAGCAGCTTGCGACTGCGCTTGGCGAAGCGCGAGATCAGGCCGGCGAACGGCAAGAGGAACGCGCCCACCGCGAGCAGCAGGCCGAGCTGGCCCCAGCCCGAGTTCTGGCGGATCAGGTACCAGGCGGTCTCCTCGGGGATGTTGCCGTACCAGTAGAGCAGGTACTGGCTGAAGGCGATGTACGCCCAGAAGAACGTGAAGGCGAACATGAGCTTGCCGTAGTCGTGGAAGTGCTCGGCCGAGACCAGGCGCTCGAGCCGGCCCGAGTTCTGCAGGCCCATGGTCACCAGGGTGAGCACCGCGTAGAACGCCACGAAGCTGCCGGCGAAGTAGTAGATGCCGAAGATGGTGCTGAACCAGGCGGCGTCCAGCGACATCAAAAGGTCCATGGCGGCGAACGAGCAGGTCAAGGCGAAGATCAGGATCGCGGGGCCCGAGCGGTTCTCCAGGCGCAGGGTGAGCGCCTTGTCCTTGCTCGCGTCCTGGGCGCGGCTGGTGCGCCAGTAGAACAGCGCGAGCCAGGTCCAGACCACGAAGTAGAACGCCCAGCGGATGTAGAAGAACGGCGCGTTCAAGAGCGGTGCCTTGTGTGCGGCCAGCTCGGGGGTGATGTGCTGGGGCGCGGCGCTGGCCCAGTCGTAGACCTGGCTAAGGTTCAGCACCACCGGCAGGCTCAGCAGCGCCAGGAAGGGCAGCGCCATGGCCATGACCTCGGCCAGACGACGGATCACCACCGACCAGCTCGCGCGGGTCACGAACTGGATGGGCAGGAAGATCAGCGCGCCCAGGCTGATGCCCAAAAACAGCGCGAAGCTCACCAGCCAGCTGAACGAGAAGTGGCGGAGGTGATCGCCCTCGGTCACGCCAAGCAGCAGCGCGCCGGCCAGGGCGAGCACGCCCACGGCGCCGGCGATGCGGCAGACGCGCGGACCCAGGTTGCCCATCTCGATGAGGGTGTCGCTCAGCTTGGGGATCGGACGTTCGGTCACGGTTCGTCTCCTGGGTCAGCCAAGGTTATCGGTCAACGCAGTGTGCGCCGGTTCTCCTCGGGCACGTCTTCGAGGGTGGCGTTGCGGGCCCGCTGCAGTGCGCGGACGTAGGCCACGATGGCCCAGCGATCCTCCGGCGAGATCTGGTGGTTGTAGGCCGGCATGTTGCGGATGCCGTTGGTGATGACGTTGAACAGGTAGCCGTGGGACCGCGCCACCACCGTCTCGGTGGCCAGGTCGGTGGGGGGCGTCCAGGTGCCCTGCTCGAGCGACTCGGCGCGGCGGTGGGTCATGCCGTCGCCGGCGCCGCCGAGGCCGTGGCAGGTGGCGCAGAAGATCTCGAAACGCTCCTGGCCGCGGGCCATCAGCGCCTCGGTCACGGGCAGCGGGAACGCCGCGGTCTCGGTGCTGTCGGGCTCGAGGCCGCGGTAGAGCCGCGAGTCCTCGCGAAGCAGGCCGCGGGCCACGGTGCCCTCGGACCACTGGCGCATGGCGCGCCCGTCGGCGAAGAACGGGTTGACGGTCTGGGCCTTGAACTTGACCTGGCTGTCCATGTCGGGGATGACCTGGATGCGGCCCGCGGTCTTGTTGGGGTCGTTCCAGTTCTTCACCACGCAGGCCATGGGGACCAGCGACAGGGCCAGCAGGATGAGCCCGATGTAGATCAGTGGACGTGGCATCTCAATCCTCCGCCTCGTCATGGACCTCTTCCACCGCCAGGCCGCCGAGGGATTCGAGGAGCGCGCGGGTGCGGGCGGGGTCGAACCGGGGGTCGTCCTTCTCGATGACGATGAAGAAGCGGTCGCTGGTGGCGCGCTGGAACCGCTGGTTGCTGAAGAGCGGGTGGTGCAGGCGCGGCAGGCCGTTCATGGTCCACATGCCGAAGAACGTGGCGAACGCGCTGAAGAGCACGGTCAGCTCGAAAGTCACCGGCGCGGCGGCGGGCCAGCCGAAGAGCGGCTTGCCCGAGATGATGAAGGGATAGTCCACCGCATTCATCCACCAGATCATCAGGAGCGCCGCGGTCAGGCCGGTCAGGCCGCCGCCCAGCACCAGGAAGGGCAGCTTGGTGCCGCGGATGCCCATGGCGGCGTCCATGCCGTGGATGGGGAACGGAGTGTGGGCGTCCCACTTCCGGTAGCCGGCGTCGCGGACCTTCTCGCAGCCGGCGACCAGGTCGTGGGCGTCGTCGAATTCGACCAGCAGGCCGTAGAAACGATCATGACGGCTGTCGGTCATGGCCGCACCTCCTTGCCCATGGGACCGTGATCGCCGCGGGGGATGTCGCCGTGGTAGTCGCCCACCGGGTGCGCCGGGCCGCCGTGCACGCTCGCGGCGGGCATCACCGTCTTGACCTCGGCCATGGCCACCATGGGCAGGAAGCGGATGAACAGCAGCACCAGGGTGAAGAAGAGGCCGAAGCTGCCCACGAAGGTGAGGATGTCCACCATGGTGGGCTGATAGTAGGCCCAGCTCGACGGCAGGAAGTCGCGGCTCAGCGAGGTCACGGTGATCACGAAGCGCTCGAACCACATGCCGATGTTCACGAAGATGTAGATGATCCACATGGCGGGCAGCGAGTGCCGGATCTTCTTGAACCAGAAGAGCTGCGGCGAGATCACGTTGCAGCTGACCATGATCCAGTACGCCCAGGCGTAGGGGCCGAAGGCGCGGTTGACGAAGGCGAACTGCTCGAGGGGATTGCCGCCGTACCAGGCGATGAAGAACTCCATGGCGTAGGCGTAGCCCACCATGCTGCCGGTGGCCAGGATGATCTTGTTCATGTTGTCGAGGTGATGCTTGGTGATGAAGTGCTTCAGGCCGAACCACTGCCGCGCCGGCACCAGCAGGGTGCCCACCATGGCGAAGCCGGAGAACACGGCGCCGGCCACGAAGTAGGGCGGGAAGATGGTGGTGTGCCAGCCGGGGATCTGGCTGACGGCGAAGTCGAACGACACCACCGAGTGCACCGAGAGGACCAGCGGCGTGGCCAGGCCGGCGAGCAGCAGATACGCCTTCTCGAAGCGGTGCCAGTGGCGGTGGCTGCCGCGCCAGCCGATGGCGAAGAACCCGTAGGCCAGCTTGCGGCCCTTGGTCTTGGCGCGGTCGCGCAGCGTGGCCAGGTCGGGGACCATGCCGGTGAACCAGAAGAGCAGCGAGACCGTGGCGTAGGTGCCCACGGCGAACACGTCCCACAGGAGCGGGCTGCGGAAGTTGGGCCACATGGCCTGGTAGTTGGGGATGGGGAAGAGCCAGTGCACCACCCAGATGCGGCCGACGTGGACCGCGGGGAAGATGCCGGCGCAGACCACCGCGAAGATGGTCATGGCCTCGGCGAAGCGGTTGATCGAGGTGCGCCACTTCTGGCGCAGCAGGAAGAGGATCGCCGAGATCAGCGTGCCGGCGTGGCCGATGCCCACCCAGAACACGAAGTTCACGATGGCCCAGCCCCAGCCCACGGTGCTGTTGACGCCCCAGACGCCCACGCCGGTGGTGATCAGGTAGCCCAGCATGGCGAACAGCACGCCGGTCAGGGCGGCCGAGCAGGTGATGGCGATGTACCAGGCCCGGGGCGGTTTGGGCTTCTCGACGATGCCGCAGACCCGGTCGGTCACCGTGGTGAAGGTCTCGCCGCCCAGGACGAGGTCGGTGGGGGTGCCGGGATCGTTGATGGTGTTGTCGATCTCGGGCGCAGCGGTGGCGCGATTCATGCGTCAGGCTCCGGTTTCCCTCTGGCGGCGGGGTGAGCGCCGCGGTCCGTGGCGGCTAATGTCCGCCGTGGCCGTGATCGTCGTGGTCGCCCTGGCCGTGGCCGGCGGGGGCGGCATGGTCGGCACCGTGGTCGGCGTGCATCGCCAGACTCGGGTGCGGGTTGCGGATGCGCGCCATGTAGCTGGTGCGCGGCTTGATGTTCAGGAACGCCAGCATGTCGTAGCTGCGCTTGTCGGCGCGGGCCTTCGCCACGCGGCTCTCGGGGTCGTTGAGGTCGCCGAAGGTGATGGCCTCGGTGGGGCAGGTCTGGGCGCACGCGGGGAGGATCTCGCCGTCGCGCAACGGCCGCCGCTCGTTCTTGGCCTTGATCTTCCCGTTCTGGATGCGCTGCACGCAGTAGGTGCACTTCTCCATGACGCCGCGGGCGCGCACGGTGACCTCGGGGTTCAGGCGCATCTTCTCGGTCTCGGTGATCTCGTCGATGTTGTTGAAGAAGTTGAAGCGGCGGACCTTGTAGGGGCAGTTGTTGGCGCAGTACCGCGTGCCGACGCAGCGGTTGTAGGCCATGGCGTTGAGCCCCTCCTCGGTGTGGACGGTGGCCGCCACCGGGCAGACTCCCTCGCAGGGCGCCATCTCGCAATGGGCGCAGGCCACCGGCTGGGCGGCGATGTCGGGGCTCTCGGGGTCGCCCTGGAAGTAGCGGTCCACGCGCAGCCAGTGCATCTCGCGGCTGCGGCCCACCTCCTCCTTGCCGACCACGGGGATGTTATTCTCGGCCTGGCAGGCCACGGCGCAGGCGTTGCAGCCGGTGCAGATCGACAGGTCGATGGACATGCCCCACTTGTGGCCGGTGTAGTCCTTCTCGGTCCACAGCGACACCAGCGGCGGATGGTGGATGCCCTGGTGGTCGACGAACTCGGGGTGCTCGATGTAGTGGTTTAGATCGGCCTCGCGCACCAGCGAGCCGGTGCGGCGTTCGCGCTCCTGGTAACCCTTGGGGTCGATGGCGTGGTGGTCCTGGGTGCAGCTCAGGGGGTAGCTGCGGCCGGTCTTGCGGACGGTGAGGCCGGGGCCGCCGTGCAGCGCGGCGTTGGGGCGCAGCGCGTAGGCGTCGTGGCCCACGCCCTGGCCCACGCGGCCGCAGTCCTGGCGACCGTAGCCCAGGGTCACGGTCACGGTGTGCGCGGCGTGGCCGGGCAGGACGTAGGCGGGCATGTGCTGCTTGCGGCCGTGGAATTCCAGCTCGAGCAGGTCGCCGTGGCCGACGCCCAGCTCGGCGGCGGTGGCCGGGCTCAGGCTGGCCACGTTGTCCCAGACCACCTTGGTGGCGAAGTCGGGCATCTCCTGGAGCCAGGCGTTGTCGGCGTAGCGGCCGTCATAGAGGCACGGGTCGGCGGCGATCACCAGTTCCAGTCGGTCCTGACCGGGCGCCGGCACGCTGGCCAGCTCGAGCCGGTTGCCCGCGAGGGCGGGCACCGCGGGGGCGTCCGGGGCGGGCAGGAAGCCGTCGTGCAGGAAGCGGCGCCAGCGTTCCTCGAAGCGCGGGTTGTTCCGCGGCGCCTCGCCGGTGCCGCCACCGTGGCGGTGGAACGTGGTGCGCACCAGGTCGTGGCCGCGGGGGGCGGGCTCGCCCAGGATCATGGCCAGCAGCTCGAGGTCGCTGCGGGCGCCGTAGAGCGGCTCGATGAGCGGCTGGATCGCCAGCACGCTGCCATCGGCGGCCACGGTGTCGCCCCAGCTCTCGAGATAGTGGGCGCGCGGCAGGTGCCAGGAAGAGCGGTGGCTGGTGGCGTCCTGGTGGCCGGCCAGGTGGATGGTCACGCCGACCTTGCCGAGGGCGGCCGCCAGGTCGAGGTCGGCCGGGGCGGTGGCCACCGGGTTGCCGTCGAGGATCACCAGCGTGTCGATGCGGCCGGCGGTGATGTCGTCGACGAGGGCGCGCAGGTCGGGATCCAGGGCGGCGGCCGGGCGCAGCGCCACCGTGCGGCCCAGGTTGCCCAGCGCCGCGTTCAGCACGTGGGCGAGCTGATGGGCGGCGGCGGGTTGGCGGTCGCCCACGGCGACCAGGCCGGCGCCGCGATGGCGGACCAGATCGTCGGCCAGGGCCGCGATCACCTCGGGCCGGGCGGCCTTGCCGCGCCAGGCCGTGAGGTCGCCGCCGTCGAATCCGGCGCCGGCGGGGATGGCGACATGGTGGCCGAGGAAGATCTCGGCGGCCAGCGCGGCCAGCGCGGCGGGCACCTGGGTGCGCGCCAGCGGCACGCGATGGTCGGCCAGGGTGCCGGTCTGACTGATGGTGGTCTCGAAGACGTAGAGCCGGTTCATGACGTCGCGGTCGGGCCGCCGGTGCCGGGCGAACATGCGCGCGTTGCGCAGGCCGCCCTGGTGGGCGTGGAGCAGGTCGCAGTCGAAGTCGGCCACGATGCGGGCGTGCTCGAGCAGTGGCACGTCGCGCAGCGGTCGGCCGAAGGCGCGGGCGGCGCCCTCGATGCGGGTGCGGTCGGAAATGGGCTCGTGCCTGTACCAGCGCGCGGCGGCGAACTGCTGCTGCAACTGGCGGCGCAGGCGCGCGCGCGTGGGCGATCCGGAAACGCCGGCGAGGAAGGCGAGGCCCTGGCCGCGGCTGCTGGTCAGCTTGGGGAAATGGTCGGCGGCGAAGGCGGCGAACTCCTCCCAGCCGGCCTTGACCTCCTGGCCGCGCTCGCGGCGCACCACGGTGCGGCTGCGGTCCACGTTCCAGACGTCGAGGACGCTGGCCTGCTGCTGGGCGGTGGTGGCGCCCAGGCTCCAGGCGTGGTCGGGATTTCCGTCGACCTTGATGGGTCGGCCGTCGAAGCTGGTCGCGAGCAGCGCGGCGCCCACGCCGCCCGTCTCGATGGCGGTGGCGAACTGGCGCGTCTCGCCCGGGATGTAGCCCTCGGGGCGCTTGGCGAAGGGGACGATCTTCTCCTCGGGCCAGCGGCAGCCCGCGAGGCCGGCCATGGCGGTGGACGCGGCCATGATCTGCAGGAAGCGCCGCCTGCTCAGGCCGCTGTCGGGCGGCTGGATGCCGGTGGGGAACTCGTTCTCCAGGTGCTGGCGGAACTCGTCGCTCTGGGACAGTTCCTGCAGGCTGCGCCAGTATCCGCGGCCGCTGAGTCCGGCCTTGCTCGTCGTGGTCATGCTTCCCTCCGTCGTCGCTCCCGGCGGTCGTGGCACCTAGCGATGACAGGTCGTGCAGTCGGTGGACGGGTTGATGTCGTGAACCTGGCGCAGCCGCGCTCCCAGCACCGTGGGGTCCTCGTCGGGCACCCAGTCCATGCTGGTGACGAACTCGACCGGACGCAGGTGGGGCTCGGGATTGCGGTGGCAATCCAGGCACCAGCTCATGGTCAGCTTCTCCTGCTGGGAGACCACTTCCATGCGGTCGACGCGCCCGTGGCAGCTCACGCAACCCACCCCGGCGGTGATGTGTGCGCTGTGGTTGAAATAGGCGTAATCAGCCAGATCGTGGACCCGCACCCAGGGAATGGTCTTGCCCGAGGCATAGGACTCGCGCACCGGCAGCAGCTTGGCGCTCTCGGTGTGCACGGTCTTGTGGCAGTTCATGCAGACCTGGGCGGTGGGGATGCTCGCATGGGCGGAGCTCTCCACGGTGGTGTGGCAGTAGCGGCAATCCAGACCCAGCTCGCCCACGTGCAGCGCATGGCTGTAGGGGACCGGCTGCTCGGGAGCGTAGCCGATGGCCGAGTTGCGGGGATGGAAGACCGCGGTCACCAGGACCGTCATGTAGACCAGGCCACCGATGGCGATCACGGCCGAGGCCGGGGCCAGGAGGTTGGTCCAGCGGGGGAACAGGAATCGTTTCTCGCGCGTGGCGGGCTCCGGCGACGGAGCCTGGGGGCCCTTCTCGTGGTCGTCAGCCAAGGGGGGCGTCCTCCCGGTGGGCTGAAAGGTCGTTCTGGATGCGCAGAACCCTGGGGCCGGGTCCTGTCAGGCCGACCGGGCAGGAGAAATTGCCCGGTCAGCCAACCAGTTAACAACCTTTTTTCCGCGAACGCCAGCCCCTTTTGTCGGGTATCCGGACGATTATCAGATGCGGAACGAGGTGCCGCAACCGCAGCTCTTGGCCGCGTTGGGGTTCTCGAAGCGGAAACCGCCGCCCATGAGCTTCTTGGTGAAATCCACCTGCAGACCGTCCAGGTAGACCAGCGACCCCTTGTCGCAGACCACCTGCAGGCCGTTCTCCTGCGCGAAGACCACGTCGTTGGCCCGGGCCTGCTCGTCGAAGTCCATGTTGTACTGCAGGCCGGAACAGCCGCCGGATTCCACGTCGATGCGAACGACGGCCGCGTCGAGCCCCTGCTCGTCCATGAGGCGGCGGAACTCGGCGGCGGCGTTTTCGGTGAGATTGATCATGTCGCGCTGTCTCCCGTTTCTCTGGAACACCCCGTCGCAGGAGACGGGGTGGCTGAATCAATACTAAAAAGGTATACATAAAGAATGTATTTTTCCGGGATACGCAAGCGATTCCTATTCGGGCGACGCCTTCCGATCGTGGTGATCCTCGCCTCGGTGCTCGGGAGCGGTTGCCAGGGAGATGGCATGGATATCACCAGTAGCGTCCGCACCCCCGACGAAGTGCGCCGCACCGGCAACCGGCTGCGTGCCGAATCGTCGCTCTACCTGCAGCAGCATGCCCGCAATCCGGTGGACTGGTATCCCTGGGGCGAGGAGGCGCTGTCGCGCGCGCGGGCCGAGGACAAGCCCATCTTCCTGAGCAGCGGCTACTCCTCCTGCCACTGGTGCCACGTCATGGAGCACGAGGTCTTCGAGCACGACGACGTGGCCGCGGCGCTCAACGAGCACTTCATCTGCATCAAGGTCGACCGCGAGGAGCGGCCCGACATCGACGCCACCTACATGCAGGCGGTGCAGATGATGACCGGCGGTGGGGGCTGGCCCATGTCGGTGTTCATGACCCCGGACCTCGAGCCGTTCTTCGGGGGCACCTACATCCCGCACGACCGCTTCCTGGAGCTGCTCGCGCGCATCGACGAACTTTGGCGGACCCGGCGCGGCGAGCTGCAGCGCCAGGCGGGCGAGGTCGCCAGGCAGATCCAGGCCGAGCCGGCGGCGAGCGACGTGGTGACGCTGGCCGTGGACGAGGCATTCCTGGCCGCGGTGGTGGGTGGAGCGGTGGAGCGGTTCGACGAGCGCCACGGCGGCTTCGCCGGCCCCATGAAGTTCCCGGTCCCGGTGCGCTGGTCCTATCTCCTGCATCACTGGCGCCGCACCGGCGCTCCCGAGGCACGGCGGCTGGTGGAGCGCACCTGCGAGGCCATGGTGCGAGGCGGCCTGCAGGACCATGTCGGCGGCGGCTTCCACCGCTACACCGTGGACGCCGGCTGGACCGTGCCCCATTTCGAGAAGATGCTCTACGACAACGCCCAGCTCGCCTCGCTGCTCCTGGAAGCCGGCGTGGCGCTCGACCGCCCCGATTTCACCGCCGCCGGCGTCGACGTGCTGCGCTTCCTCGATCGCGAGATGTGCGGTGACGAGGGCGCCTGCTACGCGAGCTTCGACGCCGACAGCGGCGGCGAGGAAGGCACCTACTACGTCTGGACGCCGGCGCAGTTGACCGCGGCCGTGGGCCCCGACGACGGTCCGATCCTGGCCGACCTGCTGGGCGTGACCCCCGCGGGCAATTTCGAAAACGCCGCCAGCGTGGTGACCCGGCGCCAGGATCCGGACGCGGTGGCCGCACGCCACGGACTCAGCGCCGCCGAGGTGGCCGACCTCTTCACCCGCCATCGCGAGACCCTGCGCCAGGTCCGCGCCCAGCGCCCCGCACCCGGCCTGGATCGCAAGGTGGTGACGGCCTGGAACGGGCTGGCCATGTCGGCCTTCGCCCACGGCTATCGGGTGACCGGCGACCAGTCGTTTCGCCGGCGCGCCGAGGCCATCGCCGACTACCTCGCCCGCGTGCACCACGATCATGAGGGCCGGCTCCTGCGCGCCAGCAACGCGGGCCAGGCGGTGGGCCAGGGCGTCCTCGAGGATCATGCCCTGCTGGCCATGGGCCTGCTCGACCTCTTCCAGATCACCGGCAAAGCCGAGCACCTGGCTTGGGCCGGGGAGTTGCTCGCCACCATCGACAACGAGTTCGGCCGCGACGGCGGCGGCTGGTACGACACCGCGGTCACGGCGGACACCCCGCTGGGGCGCCGCCGCGATCCCTTCGACAGCGTCATTCCCAGCGGCAGCGCCGTCACGCTGCTGGCCAGATTGACCCATGGCGCGCTCACGGGGGACCTGGAGGCCGCCGCGACGGTGGCCGAGCAGCTGGCGAGCCAGGGCGATCTCATGCGGCGGGCGGGGCTGGAGATGGCGGGGTGGCTCGACGCGGCCCTGCGGTTGCACGGCTCCCTGCGCGAGGTGGTGGTGGCCGGCGATGCCGGCAACGAGGACACCGTGGCGCTCTATGAACTGGTGGCGGGTTCGCTCTCGCCCGGACTGGTGGTGACCCCTGTTCCCGGAATCGGAGCCGCGGAGGCGTTGCTGGAACTGGCTCCCGTGCTTAGATTCAAGATCGCCACCGAAAATGCTGCTCAGGTCTACATCTGTGAGCGTGGATCGTGCCAGAAACCAACCAGTAACTCTATTGAAATCAAAGAATTACTGGGGTTGATGTGAAATCAGCGCTTTTTAGGGATCGTACGATCTTTTTGGTAGACCTGTCATGGCTGTTGTGGTATACTACTCTCACTTCGGCGCAACCCTTGTTAACGGAGGTATAAGATATGGTGCGCATGCGAACGCTGGCTTTCCTTCTTGTCGCGCTCATTATCGGTGCTGGCTCGGCCATGGCCGACGTCGTCTACGACGCCGAGCTCATGAGCGGGTATGTCGTTCCCCCGAGTGACTGCGATGGCTATGGTCAGGCGACGATGATCGTCAACACCGACCGGACATTCGCCTATCTGACTCTGAACTTCGCTGGTCTGGATACTCCCCAGACCGGAGCCGTGCTGCTGGCTGGCGCCGCCGATGAGGCCGGCACCGTGCTGATGGAACTGCCCCTGGGCTCGCCCCTGGCCATGACCGTCGAGTACACCCCCGAGCTGGCTGCGGCCGTCGAGAACGAGATGCTGGCGGTGCAGATCGCCAGTGAGGCCTGCCCCAATGGCGCCATCCGCGGCAACTTCGTCTTCGTGACGGTTGGCGTTGAGGCCCAGAGCTGGACGCAGGTCAAGACTCTCTTCGAGTAAGTCCACCGCTTTTCGCCTGAGTACGACGGAGCCCCCGGATCGGGGGCTCTGCCGTTTCTAATGGAAGACCGCCCTGGCCCTTGCGCTCTGGCGGTACTTTCGTGTTCAATGACGTCGACCGGACCCATGAGCCAGCCCAGGAGCATGCATGCCCGCTCGCGCCGTCCTGTTCGGTTTCCTGTCGCTGTCCGCGCTGCTCGCCGCGGCCGCCGAGCCGCCCGCGCCCGGCGATCGGCTCCCCACTTCGCAGGGCGAGCTCCTCGTCCACCCCTTCGGCCACGCCTCGTTCTTCCTCCAGTGGAACGGCCTCAGCATCGCCGTCGATCCGGTGGGTGGAGCCGCGCGCTATGCCGGCCTGCCCCGGCCGCAGCTGATCCTGATCACCCACCGTCACGGCGACCACTTCGATATCGACACCCTCCGCGACCTCGCCGGCGAACACACCGTGGTGATCACGCCGGCCGACGTGGCCGAGTCGATTCCGGCCAACGATCCGGTGGCCCTGGCCAACGGCGAGGCCACTGTCGCCCATGGCGTGACGGTGACCGCGGTGCCGGCCTACAACCGGACCCAGGACCGCCTCGAGTACCATCCCCGGGGTCGGGACAACGGCTACGTCCTCGACCTGGCCGGCTTCCGCGTCTACATCAGCGGCGACACCGAGGACGTGCCCGAACTGGCCGGACTCGGCAGCATCGACGCCGCGTTCCTCTGCATGAACCTGCCCTGGACCATGTCGGTGAAGCAGGCGGCGACTGCCGCGCGCCTCGTCGCCCCGCGCGTGCTCTACCCCTATCATTTCCGCAATCGAGGCGGCACCATGGCCGACCTCGAGGCGCTCACCGCCGAACTCGCGGCCGAACAGATCACCGAGGTCCGCATCCTCGACTGGTACTAGCAAGGAGTCCTCATGTCCCGCACCCTCGTCACCATCGCTCTTCTGTCGCTGCTTTTGGTCCTGGTCGGCTGCGGCGGCAAGCGCTACCACGAGTCGCTGCAGATGCCCAACTTCAACTACGGCGAACTCCTCGACGGACAGATGGAGCGAGCTCAGAAGGCGCTGGCCGGGGTACGCGACATGCCCTCGGCCGAGGCCGCAGCCCAACGCCTCGGCGAGGTGAACCAGGATCTCGACGACCTGGTCTACAACGCCCCGCGCCTGTCGCCAGAAGGTCAGATCGAGCTGGGTAAGCTGGCGACCGGGCACCTGGCCACGGTGCAGCAACTCGCCCAGGAGATGAGCAGCAATCCGGTGCTGGAGGAGGTGTTCGGGGCCGAGCTGGAGACCATGATCGGGCACCTGCAGGCGCTGGCGACGGGACGGGGGGAATGATGCTCGTCGACACCCATTGCCACCTCACCTTCCCGCCCCTCAGCGAAGACCTCTCCGCCGTCCTCGACCGTGCCCAGGAGGCCGGCGTGACCCGCATCGTCGTGCCGGCCTACGATCCGCGGTCCTGGGACCAGGTCGCCGCCCTGGCCCGCACCTACCCCGGCGTGGTCTTCCCTGCCATCGGCCTGCATCCCTGGGTCGCCGACCAGCCGCTGGACCTCGACCACCTCGCGCGCCATCTCCAGGATTCAAGCGCCGTGGCCGTGGGCGAGATCGGCCTCGACGGCAAGGTCGACACACCGCCTCTGGCGGTGCAGATCCCCGTGCTGGAGAAGCAGCTCGAGCTGGCCTGCGATCTGGGCCTGCCGGTGATCCTGCACTGCCGGGGCGCGTTCGCCGAGACCATCGAGATCCTCGACCGTTTCACGCCGCGACTGAGCGGCGTGGTGCACGCGTTCTCGCGCGCACCCGAGCTGGCGCGGCAGTTCCTGCGTCTGGGCCTGTACCTGGGCATCGGGGGAGCGGTGACGCGACCGCGTGCCGTCAGGCTCCACGAGTCGGTGGCATCCATGCCGCTGGAGCGGCTGCTGTTGGAGACCGACGCGCCGTCCATCGGGCTCGAGGGGATCGATCCCGTGGCCGCCGAGCCGTGCCACGTGCGCGACGTGGCCGCGGCCATCGCCACGTTGCGGGAGGTGGAGCCGGCGGCGATCGCGGCGGCCTCCTCCGCCAATGCCGGCCGGCTCTTCGGCATCTGATCCCGCGCTCAGAATCCCGGCGGTCGCTGTTCGTGCCAGCGGGTGGCGTCCTGGTAAGCCCGCGCCACCATGACCAGGGTGGCCTCGTCGAAGAGGTCGCCCACGAAGCTCACCGAGCGGGGGCCGTCCTCGCCGTGGCCGTTGGGCACCACGATCTGCGGGTGGCCGGTGAGGTTGGTCATGAGCAGGCCGCCGCCAGCGAACGACGGCGTCACCAGCACGTCGACGTGGGCGAAGATCTCCGCGTAATCTTGCATCAGGAGCAGGCGCTGGCGGTTGGCCTGGAGGTATTCCACGGCGGGGATGAACTGGGCGGCGCGGAAGACGTTGGGCCAGGCGTCGCGGATCTGGCGAACCAGCTCGTCGTCGCGCCCCGAGAGCATGAGTTCCTGGAACGCGGCACCCGCCTCGGCCGAGAGGATGCATGCCAGCGGGTAAGGGTCGCGTTCGGGCAGCGGGATGGAGACGAGCTCGAAGCCCGCGTCGCGCAGCACGCCGAGGACGTCGTGGTCCAGGGCGTCTTCGAACAACTCCTCGGTGTAGCCCAGGCAGATCGAGCCCGGATCGAACTCGGGGCGGATGGGCAGCGGCGCGGCCACCACGGTGGGGTCGTGGGCATCGGGTCCCCGGATGGCGTCCAGCACCAGCGCGCAATCCTCCACGCTGCGGGCGATGGGGCCGATCTTGTCCATGGACCAGCTCAGCGCCATGGCGCCGTGGCGACTGACGCGGCCGAAGGTGGGGCGCAGACCGGTCACGCCGCAGCGCGTGCACGGCGAGACGATGGAGCCCCAGGTCTCGGTGCCGATGGCGAACGGCACGAGTCCTGCCGACACCGCCGCTGCCGACCCCGCCGACGAGCCGCTGCTGCCCTGCTCGAGGTTCCAGGGATTGCGGGTCATGTCGCCGAACCAGACGTCGCCCCAGGCCAGGGCGCCCAGGGTGAGCTTGGCCACGATCACGGCACCGGCGGTGTCGAGTCTGGCGACCACGGTGGCCAGCTCGGGGCGCTCCTGCTCGCGGAAAGGTGCGGCGCCCCAGGTGGTGGGATGGCCGGGGAGCGCGAGCAGGTCCTTCACGCCGCAGGGAACGCCGTGTAGCGGGCCGCGCCAGCGGCCGGCCGCCAGCTCGCGGTCGGCTAGGCGGGCGCGGGCGAGGGCGCGGTCCTCGAGCAGGGTGATGACGCAGTGTAGCTGCGGGTCGTGGTCGCGCAGGCGTTGCAGGGCGAGGCGAGTGAGCTGCTCGCTGGTGACCTGGCGCGTACGCAGCAGCTCGGCCAGTTCGCCCACCGAGAGCCAGGCCAGTTCGCCATCGTCGTCCGGACGCTGCAGGCCGGGGTGCTGCCGCCACACCGGATCGGTGCCGGGGACGAGCGCTGCCCGGGCCAGGCTGTCGGCGGCGCCCGGATGCCAGAACAGCGGGTCGAAGCGGAGCGCGGGGGCGACGGCGTTGTCGACCGGGTCGGCGCGCAGGGCGGCGAAGTCGGCGCGCTGGTCATGCAGATTCTCGGCGAGGGAATCGCGCTCGCTGCGGGTCAGTTCGAGGCCGATCACCGTGGCGGCGGCCTGGATGGTCTGGTCGTCCGGGACGGGCGACTCTTGATCCGCTCGATCGCAGGCGGCGACCAGGCAACAGAAGGCGAGCACGAGGGCGGTGAGGGGGAGGCGGAACGGCATCACGGGACCTCCGGCGCTGCGGTGAGCCGGCGCGAATCGCGCTGGCCGTGGCGGGGCTCCTCTGGCATCTTAGCGGCGACCAGCGTTCTCGACGAGTCCTGATCGCCCGGAGGCCTCTCATGCCGCATCGCTATCCGCCACGTTTCACCCGCACCGTCGATCTCTACGGTGCCGACGGCTTCCAGCGGATCCGCCACGGTGGCATCCTCGTGGTGGGCCTGGGCGGGGTGGGGGCCCATTGCGTGACCGCGCTGGCCCGGTCGGGTGTCGGCCGCCTGAAGCTCATCGACTTCGACCGCGTCACCGTCAGTTCGCTGAATCGCCATCCGGTGGCCGGGCCCGCGGATCTTGGCCGGCTCAAGACCGAGGTCCTGGCCGCCTGGGCCGGACAGGTCTGCCCCGATACGGAGGTGGAAGGTGTGGCGGCCTGCGTCGATCCCGAGAACGTCACCGAGCTGGTGCCCACCAACGAGCGCGAGCTCTATCCCGTGCTCGTCGATTGCATCGACAGCGTCGAGGCCAAGGTCTCGCTCCTCGCGCACGGCGTCGAACACGGCTGGCGGGTGCTGTGCAGTCTGGGCGCCGCGGGCAAACGCGACCCGGGGCAACTGCGCGCCGGGGACGTCTTCGACTCGCGGGTCTGCCCCCTGGCCAAGAAGGTGCGGCAGAAGCTCCGGCTGCGTGGTCTCGCAGCGGGGCAGGTGCGCGCGATCTGGTCACTGGAGACGCCGGTGGGGCCGGTGGCCGTGGCGCCCGGGCAGGAGCCGGCCGACGAGCCGCGCATCCAGCGGCGGCAACCCAGCAATATGATGCTGCCCGGAATGTTCGGGTACGCCCTGGCCGCGGAGGCGCTGGGGATGCTGTCCGGATCCGGACACTGACGTTCGCAAACGGACGTTCGCAGCCGAGGCTCTTCATCTCAAGTGACTCCATGACAACGACTTGAATCGTGGCATTCCGGTTGCTCGACCTGGCGCGGAGGTCAAGCATGGATCGACCGGTCGCACCCGAGCATCGTCGCAATCGCCGGCTCCGCCGCCTGGGCCTGGGCGCCGTCGTCATCGCTGCCGTTGTCGCCGCCGCCCTGGTTCTGGGTTCCTGGATCACTCCCGGCGTCGACCGCAGCCGCATTCGCACCGCCCGCGTCGAGCGCGGTCCCGTGAGCGAGACGCTCACCGCCAGCGGCACCGTGGTTCCGCGCCGCGAGACCGTGGTCACCAGCAGCATCGACAGCCGGGTGGCGCGGATCCTGGTGCGCCCGGGCGAGGCGGTGACCACCGGTCAGAGCCTGGTGGAGCTGGACCTGGCCGGCGCCCGCCTCGACCTCGAGCGCCGCGACGACCAGCTCGCCCTCAAGCGCAACGAACGCACCCGCCGCGAGCTGGTCCTGCGCCGCGAGCGACAGGGATTGGCGGGTCGGCTGGCGTTGCAGGAACTCGCGCGCGAGGCCAGCTACTACGAGGCCAGCCGCAACGAGCAGTACTTCGAGCTGGGCCTGATCAGCGACGACGAGCTGCGCCGCTCGCGCACCGAGGCCCGCCGCGCCGAGATGGAGGAGCGGCAGTTGCAGACCGCCCTGGTCAGTGCCGATTCCACCCTGGCGGCCGAGCTGCAGGGCCTGGATCTGGAGATTGCCATCCTGGCCCGCGATCGCGACGACGCCGCCCGCCGCCTCGACCTGGCCGGCGCCGCCAGCAACCGCGACGGCGTGGTCACCTGGGTCCTGAGCGAGGAGGGCGCCACTGTCCGCGAGGGCGATGTCCTGGCCCGGGTCAGCGATCTGAGTGACTATCGCGTCGACGCCCAGGTCGCCGACGTCCACGTCAGCCGCGTCCAGACCGGCCAGCCGGTGGTGGTCGCCAGCGGTGAGCAGCGCCTCACCGGCCACGTGGCCGGCGTGCGGCCCACCGTCCAGGACGGCGCCCTGGTCCTGGAAATCGAGCTGGACCAGCCCGACCATCCCAGCCTGCGCCCGAATCTGCGCGTGGAGGTGCACGTGGTCACCGCCTCGCGCACCGACGCGCTGCGCATCAAGCGCGGCCAGTTCCTGGCCCGCGACGGCAGCTACAAGGCCTACGTCATCGAAGGCGAGCACGCCGTACGCCGCGATCTGGAGCTGGGCCTGGTGAGTTACGAGTACTTCGAGGTGCTCTCCGGCCTGCGCGAGCACGAAGAGGTCATCCTCTCCGACATGAGCGATCACCTGCACCGCGCCGAGGTGCGGCTCCGCTGAGCCGAGTTTCCAAAGGAGCGACCAGACATGAACGATTCCATCGCCAGCGCCGCCATCGACCGCACGCCCGTCGGCATCGGCCAGGGCCTCCAGCTCAGGGACGTGCGCAAGGTCTACCGGACCGACCGCGTGGAGACCATCGCCCTGAGCGACGTGAACCTGTCCATCGCTGCCGGCGAGTTCGTCTCGATCATGGGCCCCAGCGGTTCGGGCAAGAGCACCCTGCTCAACATCCTCGGCCTGCTCGACGCGCCCAGCGGCGGTCGGGTCGTGATCGGCGACCGCGATACCGCCCACCTCGGCGATCGCGAGCGCGCCCGGCTGCGCAACGAGACCATCGGCTTCATCTTCCAGACCTTCCAGCTCATCCCCGATCTCGACGTCCTGGACAACGTCCAGCTCCCCCTGCTGTACCGCCGGTTGCCGGGACACGACCGCCGCGGCATGGCCGAGGTGGCCCTCGCCCGGGTTGGTCTGGACAGCCGCCGCCACCACTTCCCCGGCCAGCTCTCCGGCGGCCAGCAGCAGCGCGTCGCGGTGGCCCGCGCCATCGTCGGCACTCCGGCCGTCCTGCTAGCCGACGAGCCCACCGGCAACCTCGACAGCCGGATGGGCGACGAGATCCTGGACCTGCTCGAGGAGTACAACCGCGACGCCGGCGTCACCGTGGTCATGGTGACCCACGACCAGCGCCAGGCCGACCGCACCCGGCGCACCCTGCGCCTCTTCGACGGTCGCCAGGTGCACCAGGAGGAGCCATGCTGAGCAACTACCTGAAGATCACCCTGAGGGTGCTGGCGCGGCGCAAGTTCTTCACGTTCGTCAGCCTCTTCGGCATCAGCGTCACCCTGGCGGTGCTGCTGCTGGTGGCCGCCCAGTTCGACCACACCGTGGTGCCGCGTACGCCCGAGGGCCGGTTCGACCACGTGCTCATGCTCCGGCGCGTCCACATGTGGGGCAAGAAGACCGACATCTCCTCGAGCGCCGGTTATCTCCTGCTCGACCGCTACTGCCGCGATCTCCCGCACGTCCAGGCGATGGCGGTCAAGAATAGCGGTGAGACCGTGACCAGCTTCTTGGGTGGCCAGAAGATCGCCTCGGACCTCTGTTACGTCGACGCCGCCTACTGGCGCGTGCTCGACTTCCAGTTCCTCGAAGGCCATGCCTTCGACGCGGCCGATGACGCCGCCGGCCGCCGGGTCGTGGTCATCGATGAGCGCACTCGGCATCGCTTCTTCGGCGGGGAACCCGCCGTGGGGCGGTCCCTGACCCTGGGCGCGCGCACCTTCCAGGTGGTCGGCGTGGTGCCCACGGTGCCCATCTACCTGGAGATGGCGCGGGCCAACATCTGGGCGCCGCTGTCGGCCATCCCGGCGGACGACTGGCGCGACTCGTTGCTCTCCGGCTTCTCGGCCGCCTTCCTGGTGGACGACCCCGCCCACTTCGACGCGGTCAAGGCCGCGTTCCAGGAGCGGCTCCAGCGGATCGAGTACCCCGACCCCGATCGCTACGACCAGGCCGAGTCCCGGCTCCTGACCCGCCTCGAGCGCACGGTCCAGACCATGGCCGGCGTCGATCAGGACGCACCCGTGGCGGTGGCCCGCTTCCTGGCCATCGTCGCCGGCCTGGCTGTGCTGTTCATGAGCTTGCCGGCGGTCAACCTGGTCAACATCAACCTCAGCCGCATCTGGGACCGGAGCACCGAGATCGGGGTGCGCAAGGCGTTCGGCGCCTCGTCGGGCGATCTGGTGGGACAGTTCGTGGTGGAGAACGTGTTCCTGTCGCTGCTGGGCGGCCTGCTGGGGCTCCTGCTGGCCGGCGCGGTGATGGCGGTCATGCCCGCCCTGGTGCCCGATCACGTGGTGGTGAAGATGAGCCTGAACTGGCGCCTCTTCGGCTGGGCGCTGCTGCTGGCGGTGTTCTTCGGCCTGATGTCCGGCGTCTGGCCGGCCTGGCGCATGGCCATGCAGCACCCGGTGGACGCCCTGCGAGGAGGTCTGCGATGACCCGGCACGTGCTGAAGCTGATCTGGAACCGCAAGCGCGCCAACGGCCTGATCCTGGTGGAGCTGTTAGCCTGCTTCGTGGTCCTCTGCGCCGTGACGACCATGGGCCTGGACGCGCTGCACCGCTGGCGGCAGCCGCTTGGCTTTGCGGTGGAGCGGCGCTGGGAGGTGGAGATCGACGGCATCCCGTTCTTGGACGTCTCCGACGAGGAGGAGGCGCGCCTGGGCGAGATGGTCCGCGACATGCGGCGCGCGGTGGCCGACCGGCCCGAGGTCGAGCAGGCGGCCCTGGTCTTCAACTCGCCGCTCGCGGGGTCCCGGTCCATCACCGCCACGACCATCGCGGGCCGGACCGTCAGCATGGACCAGGTCGTGGTCGACCCGGCGGCGCGCGAGGTGCTGGCGCTCGAGCTGGTGGCCGGCCGCTGGCTCGAGGAGGGCGACGAGCTGCTCGACTTCACACCCGTGGTCATCACGCGCGACCTGGCCCGCAACCTCTTCGGCGATGAGGATCCCCTGGGTCAACTCATGCCCGTCACCGAGCATGACGGCACGCCGCGCGAAGTGGACGGGCCGGAGGACATCCGCCGCATCGTCGGCCTGGTCTCGGCCTACCGGCGGGACGGACGCCTGGGGGACCCGGTCATCCATGCGGCCTTCTCGGTCAATCGACCCGGTCGCGACTACACCACCTGGAGCAACATCGTCTTCACCGTGGCGCCGGGCACTCCGCGGGCCTTCGAGGAGACGCTCCTGGTCACGTTGCGCGGTATCGGGCCCGACTGGAACTACACCGTGGAGAGCTACGCCGACCGCCAGGACGAGGCACGCACCCAGACCCTCATGCCGCTCCTGCTGGCGAGCATCGTGGCCGGCTTCCTGATCGTCATGGTCGGCCTGGGCCTAGTGGGTGTGCTCTGGCAGGCGGTGATCCGCCGCACCCGCGAGATGGGCCTGCGCCGTGCGCTGGGCGCCACCAACGAAGGGGTGCGCGGGCAGATCATCGCCGAGCTGCTGGGGCTCACCGCGGTGGCGGTGGCCCTGGGGACGCTCCTCTTCTTCCAGGCACCGTTGCTGGGCATGACCGGCTCCATCGGGTATCCTGTCCTGGTCCTGGCGGCGGTGGCGTCGGCGGTGTTGCTGTCCGTCTTCGTGATCGTTTGCGGCCTGTACCCCAGCTGGCTGGCCACGCGGATCGAACCCGCGCGGGCCCTGCAGTGCGAGTAGCCATGAGCGGACCCTCGGTGCTCGTCGTCGACGACGACCACGCGGTGACCACCTCGCTGGCGCTGCTGCTCAAGCAGCACGGCTATACCCCGCTCCGGGCGCCGGGACCCGCCGAGGCTCTGGCGGTTCTCGAGCGCCGGCCGGTGGCGCTGGTCCTGCAGGACATGAACTTCTCCCGCGCCACCACCGGCGAGGAGGGGCTCGACTTGCTGGCGCGGATCCACGCCGGCTGGCCGCACCTGCCCATCCTGCTGATGACCGCCTGGGGCAACATCGACCTGGCCGTGGCCGGCATGAAGGCCGGCGCGGTGGATTTCCTGACCAAGCCCTGGAGCAACGAGCGGCTGATCCAGGCGGTGCGCACGGCGCTGGAACTGGCCGCGGACGAGACACCGGCCGATCCCACCCGCGAGGAACTCGATGCCGCGCTGGACCTGTCGGGCCTCGTGGGCGCCGACCCCGCGCTGTGCCGGATCCTGGCGCTGGCGGGCCGCGTGGCGCCCACCGACGCCTCGATCCTCATCACCGGCCAGAGCGGCACCGGTAAGGAGGTGCTGGCCGAGGCCATCCACCGCAACAGCCGCCGCGCCGGCGGACCTTTCGTGAAGGTCAACCTGGGCGGCGTGGCGCCCACGCTCTTCGAGAGCGAGATGTTCGGCCACGTGCGCGGCGCCTTCACCGACGCCCACCGCGACCGGGAGGGCCGCTTCAGCAAGGCCGACGGCGGCACCATCTTTCTCGACGAGATCGGCGAGCTGGACCCGCGCTGCCAGGTCAAGCTGCTGCGGGTGCTGCAGGACCGCAGCTTCGAGGTCCTGGGCAGCAGCGAGACCCGCACCGTGGACGTGCGCGTGATCGCGGCCACCAACCGCGATCTCGCCGCCGAGGTCGGCCGCGGCCTTTTTCGCGAGGACCTGCTCTACCGCCTGAACTTGATCACCATGGCGCTGCCGCCGCTGGCCGAGCGGCGCGACGACATTCCCCGGCTGGCCACGCACTTCACCGCCCGTGCGGCGGCGGCCCACGGTGTGCCGCTGCCGGCGCTGTCGGCCGACGCCGTGGCCTGGTTGCAACGCCAGCGCTGGCAGGGCAACGTACGCCAGCTCAAGCACCTGGTCGAGCGCACCCTGTTGATCGCCGGCGGCGACGTCCTGACCGCGGCCGCGTTCACGAGCACCGAGACCATGGAACCGGCCGCACCGCCCGCCGACGCCCAGCTGCCTCCGGTGGGTAGCATGACCCTGGACGACCTCGAACGCGCCATGATCACCCGCAGCCTCGAGCACCATCAGGGCAACGTCAGCCGCGCCGCCGAGGCGCTGGGCCTGAGCCGCGCGGCGTTCTACCGCCGGCTCGAGAAATACGGGATGCGGTCGTGAGCCTGCGGCGCGGCCTGACGGTCCATCTCGTCCTGGTGCATGTGGTCCTGGGCGGGATCGCGGGCTGGCTGCTGCGCTCGAGCGGCCCGTCGCTGCTGGCGCTCGAGGTCGGCGTGGTGGTCAGCCTGGTCGTGGGCCTGTCCCTGCTGCAGCGCCTCTTCGGTCCCCTGCGCGTGGTGCGCAGCGGGGTCGACCTGTTGCGTGAGAGCGACTTCACCACCCGCTTCCGCGAGGTGGGTCACGTCGAGCTGGATCCCTTGATCCGCGTCTACAACCAGATGGCCGACCACCTGCGCGAGGAGCGCATCCGCAGCGAGGAGCAGGAGCACTTCCTGCAACGCATCGTCGGCGCGTCGCCCGCGGGCATCCTGACGCTGGACCTGGACGGACGCATCTCCATGGCCAACCCGGCGGCCCGCGCGCTGCTGGGCGACGGCGCCCGCGACGTACGGGGCCAGCGGCTCGCCGAGCTGGGCTCCCCGCTGGCGGCGGCGCTGTCGCGACTCGAGGAGGGCCAGACCGAACTGATCCGCCTGCAAGGGCGGCGCCGGGTCCGCTGCCAGGTCCTGACCTTCATGGATCGCGGCTTCGCGCGGCGGTTCCTGCTGGTCGACGAACTCACCGACGAACTGCACCGGACCGAGAAGGCGGCCTACGAGAAGCTCATCCGCATGGTGAGCCACGAGGTCGGCAACACGGCCGGTGCCGTGGGCTCGCTTCTCGAGTCGTGCCTGCAGTACCGCGAACAGCTCCGCGCCGCCGACCGCGACGATTTCGCCGAGGCGGTGGCGGTGGCGCTGACGCGGACGGGCAACCTCCACCGCTTCGTCCAGGGATTCGCCGACGTGATCCGTCTGCCGGCACCCAACTTGGCGCCGTGTGATCTCCGTGAGATCGTGGAGCGGACCGTCGCCCTGCTGGATCATGAGAGCGTGCGCCGGCACGTGACGTGGCGCTGGTCGGTGACGGACGAACACCTTCCGGTGCTCGCCGACGCGGTCCAGCTCGAACAGGCACTCCTGAACGTGGCCAAGAACGCCCTGGAGGCCGTGGGGCGAGACGGCCGGGTCACCGTGCGGCTCGACCGCCAGGACGGCCGGCCGCGGTTGCGTTTGATCGATTCCGGCGGCGGTGTGCCAGCCGAGGTCCTGGACCAGCTCTTCACGCCGTTCTACACTACCAAGAGCGGGGGACAGGGGATCGGCCTGACGCTGGTCCAGGAGATCCTGCTGGGCCATGGTTGCGATTTCTCGCTGGAGAACGGCGGCGGCGGGACCGCGGTCTTCACCGTGGTGTTCCCAGCGGGGGACCTGGGTTCATGACAAGACGAACCCCCGGGGCCGAAGTCCGCGGGGGTTCGCGATGATAAAGCAGGGCCCGGGCGCTAGCCGAGATTCTTGTTCACGAAGTCCCAGTTCACCAGGTTCCACCAGTTCTCGATGTACTTGGGCCGCGCGTTGCGCGTGTCCACGTAGTAGGCGTGCTCCCAGACGTCGATGCACAGGAGCGGGGTGTGGCCGTCGGTGAGCGGGCAGCCGGCGTTCTGAGTGTTGACGATCTCCAGATCGCCACCGGCGGTGCGCACGAGCCAGGTCCAGCCGCTGCCGAAATTGGTGACGGCGGACTTGGTGAACGCCTCCTTGAACGCGTCGAAGCTGCCGAATTTGGCCTCGATGGCCCCGGCCGCAGCGCCGGTGGCCGGGCCGCCGCCGCCGGGCTTCAGGCCGTTGAAGTAGAACGTGTGGTTCCAGACCTGGGCGGCGTTGTTGAAGATGCCGCCGGCGGGCGCGGTCTTGACGATGTCCTCGAGGGACTTGGCTTCGAACTCGGTGCCAGGAACCAGCCCGTTGAGATTGTTGACGTAGGCCGCATGGTGCTTGTCGTGGTGGTACTCGAGGGTTTCCCGGGAGATGTGCGGCGCGAGGGCGTCGTGGGCGTAGGGCAGGTCGGGCAGCTCAAAAGCCATGGTCAGCCTCCTCTGGAATTACCGGGGCGAATAAACCCCGTGGGTTGCGGTTACCTCCGACATGCACATGATAGGAGGGGCCCCCGACACCGCCAGGCTCCAGTGTCCGATTGGGGTTGGCTCTCCTGCCAGACGCGGTGTATGGTGCGCCCAGAGAGAGAGTATTCCCCAACGCGGAGGATTGCGATGAGCGACCCAGGTCGTTTCGACGACTCGCCTCAGGGGCCGGAGATCAGGCTGCCACAGCCCAACAAGAAACTGATTCGCAACGTGCTGGTGGGCGTGCTGGTGCTGATCCTGGCCTTCACCAGTTTCTACACCGTCGAACCCGAGGAGACCGCCCTGGTGCTCCGTTTCGGCCGCTATGTCCGCAGCACGGACCCCGGTCTGGCCTTCAAGCTGCCCTTCGGCATCGAGCAGGTCCGCAAGGTCCAGGTGCAGCGGCAGTGGAAGGAGGAGTTCGGCTTCCGGACCGTGAAGGCCGGCGTCCGCTCCCAGTACGCCACCCGCGCATACGCAGAGGAAGCCAACATGCTCACCGGCGATCTCAACGCCGCCCTCGTGGAATGGGTGGTCCAGTACCGGGTGGTCGACCCCTACCAGTTCAGCTTCCGGGTACGCAACCCCGAGGCCACGTTCCGCTACATGAGCGAGGCGGTGATGCGTTCGGTCATCGGCGACCGCACCGTCAACGAGGTGCTCACCGTGGGCCGCGCCGAGGTGGCCAGCGAGGTCCAGGTGGCGCTCCAGGAACTCTGCGTCCAGTACGAGATCGGAATCTCGGTGGACCAGGTCGTGCTGCAGGACGTGAATCCCCCCGACCCGGTGAAGCCCAGCTTCAACGAGGTCAACGAGGCGCAGCAGGAGCGCGAGAAGCTCATCAACCAGGCGCAGTCCGAGTACAACAAGGTGATTCCGCGCGCGCTGGGCGAGGCGCAGCAGACGATCCAGGCGGCCGAGGGCTACGCGCTCGAGCGCGTGAACCGGGCGCGTGGCGACTCGGCCCGCTTCGTGGCGCTCTTCGAGGAATACCGCAAGGCTCCCGAGGTCACCCGCAAGCGCATCTACCTCGAGACCATGGCGCAGGTTCTGCCCCAGGTCGACAGCAAGGTCGTGGTGGACGGCGAGCTGCGGAGCGTGCTGCCACTGCTCAATCTCGATGCCCCGAGCAGCCAGGGAGGTGAGCGATGAACCGCATCCTGTTGATCCTCGTGGTGCTGGTGGGCCTGATCGCCGTCTTCGGGTCGCTCTACGTGGTGAGCGAATACGAGCAGGTGATCATCACCCAGTTCGGCCGACCCGTGGGTGATCCCGTCGACACTCCGGGCCTCAAGTTCAAGATTCCCATGATCCAGAAGGTCAACCGTTTCGAGAAGCGCTTCCTCGAGTGGGACGGCGATCCCAACCAGCTGCCCACCAAGGACAAGCGCTTCATCTGGGTCGACACCTACGCGCGCTGGCGCATCACCGATCCGCTGCTCTACTTCCAGCGCCTGCGCGACGAGCGCGGCGCCCAGACTCGCCTCGACGACATCCTCGACGGCGAGACCCGCAACGCCATCGCCAAGTACGACGTGGTCGAGGTGGTGCGTTCGACCAACCGCACCGCCCAGCGCAGCGAGGCCGAGGCCGAGGATGAGGTCACCCTGGTGCCCATCGCGGCCGGTCGGGGCGACATCCGCGAGGAGATCCTGAGCAACGCCCAGACGCGCACCGGCGACCTGGGCATCGAGATCCTCGACATTCAGTTCAAGCGCATCAATTACGTGGAGGAAGTCCAGCGCAAGGTCTACGAGCGCATGGTCGCCGAGCGCAAGCGCATCGCCGATCGTTTCCGCAGCGAGGGCGAGGGCGAGGCCAGCCGCATCTCTGGCGAGAAGGAGCGCGAGCTCCTGCGCATCCAGTCCGGCGCCTACAAGACCGCCGAGGAGATCAAGGGTCGCGCCGATGCCGAGGCCACCAGCATCTATGCCGCGGCCTACAACCGCTCCCCCGAGGCGCGCGATTTCTACGGGTTCCTGATGACCATGGAGAGCTATCCGGCGACCATCGACAAGGGTAGCCGTCTGGTGCTGTCCACCGATTCGGATTACTATCGATACCTGAAGTCGAGCAAGTAGTCCGGACCGCATCGGCAAGAGAGCGCGGCCCGTCCCCCGGGGGACGGGCCGCGCTGTTTGCGGACCGCCGGGCCTAGAAGAAGAGCTTGGCCACCTGCAGGATCCCCTGCTTCCACGGCACGCGGTGCGAGACTCCCGACGCGCCCGCGAAGTCGTCCACGTGCTCGAGGTACCAGCGGTAATTACGCACCAGCGCCTGCTTGTTCGAGTACTGTGGATCGAAGCCCAGCACGCGCTCGGCCTTCTCGATGGAGACGAACGAGTCCTCCGAGGCGGTCTCGTAGACCCATTTGTAGAGCGGCGAGAGCTTGAGCGCCTCGAGCAGTCGCAGCGTCCAGATCACCGGCGCGGCGGGGAAGCCGCGGATCCGCTTGCCGAAGCCGGCCTCGTCGAGCACCGCCTGGTAGTCTTCCTTCATGGTGGTGAACTCGCGGGCGCCGATGTTGAAGACGTCGTCCACGGCCTCGACCGGCCCGGTGGCGGCGAGGTAGATCCCCTGGCAGACGTCCTCGACGTCGCAGAGCTGGTAGCGATTGTCGCCGCTGCCGATCATGGGGAAGCCGCGGCCGCTCATGGCCCAGTCGTAGAAGAGCGCGAAGACGCCCAGACGCTCGGGCCCGATGAACGACTTGGGCCGGATGATGGGCACGGTCAGGCCGCGGGGCCGGAACTCCAGACACACTTCCTCGGCGGCGACCTTGGCCTCGCCGTAAGGGCCAACGCCTTCGAGCGGATCGTCCTCGAGCAACGGATGGTGGTCGGGGATGCCGTAGACCGCGGTGCTCGAGACGTGGACCACGCGCTGGATGCCCGCGGCGAGCGCGGCCGCCAGCACGGTCCGCGTGCCCTCCACGTCGGTGGTGCGGATCTCCTCGGCGGAATAGAGAGGCAGCGCGGCGGCGCAGTGCACCACCAGGTCGCAGCCCTGGACGGCGCGATCGACGGCGGCCCGGTCGCGGATGTCGCCGATCACCTCGGTGATGCGGTCGCGTTCGGGATAGTCGAAGGGCGCCAGGTCGAGGGTGACGACCTCGTGGCCGCGGTCGAGGAGGTAGCGCACCAGGTTGATGCCGAGGAAGCCGGCGCCGCCGGTGACGAGGCAGCGCTGGAAGCGGAAGGCGGGGTCGGTCACGTCATGATCCTTTGGCCGGTGTCCAGCAGACGATGCGAACGGGAAAGATGACGCCGGCGAGCCGTCTCGGCAAGAAGATGGGCGCCGCGAAGGGTGTATGATAGGGTGTTCCCGTGATTCCACAACCTCGAGCCGGAGGCCTGTGCCATGCCCCGTCCGATCCTGCTGCTGATCCTGCTGCTCACGCTGACGCCGCTGACGGGCTGGGCCGCCGACGATCCGCTCTTCTGCTGGACCGCCACCCGCGAAGGGGCCACGCTCCATCTCCTGGGCAGCATCCACGCCGGACAGGCCGACTGGTATCCGCTGGACGACCGCCTGGAGGCGGCCTTCACCGGCGCCGACACCATCGCCTGCGAGATCAACGTGGCCGATCCCCGGGTCGCCATGCGGACCTCGCTGCTGGTCATGAAGGAAGGTATGTATCCGGCGGACGAGTCGCTCCAGGACCACGTCTCGGCCGAGACGTGGGCGATCCTCCAGGAACGCGTGGCCGGCTCGACCATGGCCGCCATGTTGCCGCGGATGCGGCCGGGGCTCGCGGCGGTGACGATGATGCAGTCGGTGATGGGCGAGCTGGGTCTGGACGCGCTGCAGGGCGTGGACATGCATCTCCTGACGCGCGCCATGGAGGCCGACCGTCCGGTGGTGTCGCTGGAGACTCCGGAGCAGCAGGTGGCGCTGATCTTCGGGCCCGATTCGGTGATCGACGCCCTGCTACTGGAGGAGGCTCTCACCGAGAGCACCGACGAGATGAAGGCCATGCTGGATCGTTTGCTGCAGGCCTGGCGCGAGGGCGATCCGGAGGCCATGGAGGCGGTCTACCGCGAGGATTTCGGCGACGATCCGCGGCTGGTGGATTTCCACGAGGAGTTGCTGGTCAAGCGCAATCGCGGCATGGCGGACCGCCTGGCGAATCGGCGGGGACGCTGGTTCGTGGTCGTCGGCGCCATGCACCTCTGCGGCGACGACGGGGTGCCGGCGCTCCTGGCCGAGGCGGGCTGGACAGTGGCCCAGGTGCGCTGAGCAAACCGCACCGCTCCGGGAATCTTGGCCGCACGGATTTTGATCCAGAGATGTTCCAGCCTAGAGGTGCAGGAGCTTGCGCAGTTCCTGCTGTCTCTGCCCGAGCCATCTGCGGAGGTAGAGCAATAGCGCGACGATGGGCAATAGCGAGGCGAACACCACCGCCGACCACCTGAGCTGCCAGTGGCCATCCGCATAGCGGTTGAGCAGCAGTTCGAGCCCCATGACGAACACGCCGCAGGCCAACAGCACGGTGGCGATGTTGGCGAAGGGCGACAGGCGCCGTTTCCTGACGACCACGAGGGTCAATGCGAGCACCGTGCCGATCAGGACCGTCAGCGGGAAGGCCAGGGGCAGGAACCAGGTCGTGCCGGGAGTGAAGCGATCCAGGATGAAGAGGAACAGTCCGGTGGTGATGATCTCGGCTGGCAGGAAGATCCAGGTGCGGTGCACCCAGAGGATGAGCAGGATTGCCGAGAGCCAGGTGAACCCGATGGATGTCAGCGGATAGCGCGACCAGGTGATGTCGAAACCGGTGGCGAGGTCGGCCGCAAAGACCACCAGGATACTGGTCAGAGCGAAGAGGGAGACCACCTCCAGCAGCCAGCGGTGGAGGCGTCGGTTGGTTGCCTGGACGTCGCGCCTGGGCGGCGCCGGAGGCGATTCCTCATGGTCCAGCCCGGGCTCGAGCGAACGGCGGCACAGCGGACAGCGTTGCAGGCCGTCCTCGACCTCCACGCCGCAATGACTGCATAGGATCATGGTTCGCTGCTCCTCTCGGCCAGGATGACCCGGATCCCGGCCCGGGCCAGGTGCGTGAAGAAGATCCTCTCGAGTTCCCGACTCTCGACGACGCTGCCGAAGTTGATGAACAGGTCGTCGCGGAAGCTGAGGACCGCGCAATTCTTCTTCATTCTTGGATTCGGTCCCAGCATGACACCGAAGGACTCGATGTGGTCATCGATCTCCTCCGGCACGGCGATCCGGCCGAGATTCGAGAGCACGCCGGAATAGGGTGCTTCGCCGAACCGTTCGCGCACGTACGAGAACAGCAGATCCTTCAGGAACAGGGGCAGGATCCGGACGAGCGGGTTCTGTTCGACGCGCACGTTGCGGGCGATCTGCCGGTCGAGTTCGCGACGGTCCGTCAGCAGCTTCAGGCTGTGATGCACCCTCTGGACGATGTCGTCGAAGTCATAGGGCGCAAGGCGCATGTCGATCTCGGGAGACGCGAACAGGGAGAAGTTCCGCATGGTCTCCGAGGGGTGGTGCCGGCGCATATCCACGGGTACCTCGAGCCGCACGATGGTCTCGTCACCACCCGTGGACGCGCAGACCTGCACCAGCGCGTGCATGTAGAGCGCGACCAGATACTCGGTGAGGCTGACGCCGTGTCGGCGGGCCAGGTCGAGAGCGTCGCCCACCGGCAAGCGCCCGGTGATGACCCGGGATCGGGATTGGGCCGCGTCGGGAAGGTGGCGGGCCCTCGACAGACTGGTCGGCGCGGGCAGGCGGGGGTCGCAATACCGCTTGTAGGCGTCCTCGTACTCGCCGGGAGACGGCGTTGTAGACGGATCGAGAAAGGGTTCCCAGCTGGTGACACGCACGCCCTGCAGGCGCAGGTACTCGGTGGCCAGGGTTCCGAGGAAGCGGATGGCGCCGGCGCCGTCGGTCAGGACGTGCGAGAAATCCACGGCGATCGTGGCGTCGCGTGCCTGCACCCGCAGGAGATGGCGGCTGCCCCAGTGAACCGGCATCACGGAGACCGGCACGCCGCTCATGGGATGCAGGCGGGGAATCTCGTCATCCCGTTGCAGGTAGTACCAGAAAAGACCGCGCTCGAGATGGACCTGGAAATAGGGAAACCGCGGGAACACCGTCCGCAGTGCGTCCTGGAGCAGCGAGACACGGATGGGAGCCTTGAACGTCACGGAAACGCGGTAGACATCGGGAGACCAATCGGCGAGCGATGCTGGGTAGATCCTCGCGGCATTGTCGAGCGTCAACCATTCCTGCTGTCCATCGTTTCGCATGGGATCATGGCCACAGAGGAGCACCGATCACCTCCCTCCAGAGATCCTGGCCGAGAGCAAAGTAATAGAGAGCGGTGGCGAACAAGCCGTGGAACAAGCCCAGGGCATAGAGGTTGCGGGTCCGGAAAAAGACCGAGGTGGTGATGAGGGCCAGGACGAATGAGGCCACCACGAGCGGCGGCGACGGATTGTGGACCGCGGCGAAGGCCAGCGCGGTCAGGCAGACGATCGCCGGATCCGGGAGCCGTATATGCTTCTTGATGTTGTCCGCCACCAGTGCCACCACGAGGAACTGCTGGACGAGACCCCAGATCGGGTAGAGCAGGCAGATCAAGAACAGGTGCGAGTTCATGACCAGGCGGTCGGTGAGCAGTCCGAAGGTGGCGAAGCCGACCACGGACACCACCAGGGCCGGCAGCAGCAGTCTGACGCTCCGGCCGAAACCTCGCGTGGTGAAGCCCCACTGCGCCAGGACCGAGGAGTTCCTGGCCGCGCGCACGACCACGAAGCCCGTCCAGAACAGGCAGGCTCCGGCGATGAAGGCCAGACGCCACCCGAGCCAGTCGGCCAGCAGGGTGTTGCCCAGGCCGGTCAGCAGGACGGCGGTGACCTCCCAGCGTGCCGTGGTCATGATCCTCTCCTGGGGCTGAGCCTGGGCGTCCGGCGGGGCTGCTCGCCCTCACCGGTCATGAGAACACACCCGCAGCCCTCCTCCGTCAATGTATTGCATGGGTTTCCTGGCAGCACATCCTCTGGAGACGACTGCCGGGACTCTGGACGCGGCTGCCCCGAGATTCCACGGTATGAGTAATTCCGCGCAAAATGTTGCCGGCCCCATCCTTGCAGTTTCCTCTGCATGGAAAATCACGATCTGTACAATCCCGCGTGGGTCCCACCCCACTGCCCCTCGCGCAAGTGCCACTTCCACAACCCCTTGAACAAAGGATGGCGCTGGAAACGCTCCGGCTACTACCGGCGAAAGGTGCCCCCAAACCGTATCCGCAGGTTCCGCTGCAAAGCCTGCGGCGTCACCTTCAGTTCACAGACCTTCAGCACCACCTACTGGCTCAAGCGGCCCGACATCCTCGACCAACTGCCCACCAAGGTCACCGGCGGCGCCTGCAACAGCCAGATCGCCTTCGACCTCGGCGTTGCGCCCTCGACCATCGACCGCCAGATCTACCGTCTCGGTCGGCATGCCCTGCTCTTCCACACCCGGATGATGCAGAACAGGCCTGTCTTCAAGGACCTGGCCATCGACGGCTTCGTTTCCTTCGAGCACAGCCAGTTCCACCCGTTCCATTTCCACGTCGCCGTGGACAGGGAGACCGCCTTCTTCCCCTACTTCACCGACAGCGAGGTACGCCGGTCGGGCACGATGACCCCGAAGCAGAAGGAGCGGCGCGCCGTCTACGAGCAGGTCCGCGGCAGGCCAGACCCGCAGGCCGTGCGTAAGGACATGCAGGAGCTGCTGGAATACCTGACCGAGGGCGCGAGTGCGATGACCATCCACAGCGACGAGCACAAGGCATATCCCAGGGCGTTGCGGGCTCTTAGCTGCCGGATCCGCCATATCGTGACCAGTTCGAAGGAGGTCCGCAACCGGATCAACAAGCTGTTCGAGATCAACCTGCTGGATCTGCTGATCCGCCATGGTGAGGCGGAGCACAAGCGGGAGACGATCGCTTACACGAAGCGTCGGAACAGTGCGGCTTACAAGCTGTCGATCTTCCTGGTGGTGAAGAACTACGTGAAGACGAAGCGTGTGCGGGGTTGTGGGCAGACGCCGGCGCAGCTGCTAGGTGTGTGTCGTCGTCGGTTGACGGTGGGGGAGGTGTTGGGTCGGCGGTTATTTGTGGATCAGGCGGGGTTGCCGGGGCGATGGCGGCAGTACTACTGGCAGGAGGTGGTGACGCGGGCGCTGAAGATCAACCGACGGCATGACTTGACGTACGCGGTGTGAAGTGGTTGCCGCGAATTCACTTGGTAGGTGGGAACATTCTTCGCGGAATAACACTCGTCTTGACCGGCCGACACAGATTCCCGATCATCACCCAAGGCCCGCGCACCGTCGCCTCCCGAGCTGGTCGCGTTTCCCTGCCGGTGTCGCGGGCCCCCGTACCCCACGCAGCCCGGGGAGGCTGCCGTGAACGCCGCCGCTCTCTTGATCCACCCGTCCACGGCCAACGATCACTTCAAGCAGCAGTACGCGCGCACCCTGCGCTGGTCGCTCCTGGGTGCGCTCACGGCGTTGACCCTGGCGGTCTGGCTGCTACCCGAATACCGGCCCGTGCCCTACACGCTGACCAGCGAGGCGCTGGTCGTGGAGGATCTCGATGTCCTCGAGGCCACGGTCCTGCCGCCGCCGCCGGAGCGGCGGCAGCTGGCGGTGCCTGATATCGTCCCGGCGGCACCCGACGATCCCGGTATCCGGGACGACATCCCCTGGCCCGAATTCCTTCTGGATGTGTCGCCGACAACCGATCCGGAGCCCCTGACGGATCCACCCTTCCTGGCCTCCTCGACCAAGCCCAGACTCCTCCGGGGCGCGGTGGCCGACTATCCCGAGATGGCCCGCCTGGCCGGCATGCAGGGCCTGGTCCTGGTCAAGGTGCTGGTGGATCGCGACGGACGGGTCTCGCAGGTGGTGCTCCTCAAAGGCGTCCATCCGCTGCTCGATCGTCCGGCCCTGGCGGCAGCGCGTCAGCTCGTCTTCACGCCGGGGACGCAGCGCGACATGCCGGTTCCCTGCTGGGTGGCGGTGCCTTTCCGCTTCGCGTTGAAAACACGATAGCAGTTCCTGGTGCCGGTCCGTTCCGGATATTACCATCGAGTGGCCCCGCCGCGGGCCAGAGGGGAACGACGGACCCTGTCGCTCGGGTGCGCCCACGCCGTTCCAGCCCGGGGGGCCGGCCTGCAACCCGAGGTCCCGCCATGGCCATCCACCACCTTGCCCAGCTCTTCGATCCCCGGCGCATCGCGCTCATCGGCGTCACCCCCAATCCAGAGAGCGTGGGCGGCAAGCTGCTGACCAACCTCATCGGCGGCTTCCGCGGCGTGGTCTACCCCGTCAACCCGACCTGCGAGGCGGTCCTGGGCATCCCCTGTTTTCCCGACCTCGCCGCGCTGCCCCACACGCCCGATCTCGGCGTGATCTGTACCGCGGCCGAGCAGGTGCCCGACCTGGTGCGCCAGTGCGGCGAGGCGGGCATCCTCGGCCTGGTCATCGTCTCGGCCGGCTTCCGCGAGGTCGGTCCCGAGGGGCGCCGGCTCGAGGAGCGGATCGCGGCCGAACGGCGGCGCTTCCCCGGCATGCGGATCCTCGGTCCCAACTGCATGGGCTTCATCGTGCCGCGTCTGAACCTCAACGTGAGCTTCGCCGGGGGCCGGCCCCGCGACGGCGATATCGCCTTCATCTCCCAGTCGGGCGCGCTCTGCTCGTCGATCCTCGACTGGGCGCTCGCCGAGAACGTGGGTTTCTCGCACTTCGTGTCGGTGGGCAACGCGCTGGACGTCGACTTCGGCGATCTCATCGACTTCTTCGGCGAGGACGAGCGCACCCGGTCCATCGTGCTCTACCTCGAGTCGGTGAGCGATGCGCGCAAGTTCATGACCGCCGCGCGCGCGTTCGCCCGCACCAAGCCCATCGTGGCCTACAAGGCGGGGCGCTTCCCCGAGTCGGCGGCGGCCGCGGCCTCGCACACCGGCGCCATGGCCTCGTCCGACGACGTCTACGCCGCCGCCTTCCAGCGAGCCGGTATCGCGCGTGTCGAGCGCATCGGCGACATCTTCGACGTGGTCGACCTCATCGGCCGTCAGCGCAAGCCGCGCGGGCCGCGCCTCGCGGTGGTCACCAATGCTGGCGGACCGGGGGTGATGGCCATCGACGCGCTGATCGCCGCAGGCGGCATGCTCGCCAAGCTGGGCGACGAGACCATGGCGGCGCTCGACGAGAACCTGCCGCCGCAGTGGTCGCACCGCAATCCGGTGGACGTGCTCGGCGACGCGCGCTCCAAGCGTTTCGCCAGGGCCATCGAGATCACGGCCGCCGATCGGGGCGTGGACGCCATCCTGGTCATCGTCACGCCCCAGGCCATGACCAATCCCACCAACATCGCCAAGGCTGTCAGCCGGCTCGCCGCCACGGTCCAGAAGCCCATCCTGGCCAACTGGCTCGGCGGGCGCAGCATGAGCGAAGGGGTGGCGATCCTCAACGAGGCCGGCGTGGCCACCTTCCCCACGCCGGAGCAGGCGGTCCAGGCGTTCATGACGCTCATGGACTACAACCGCAACCTCGAGATCCTCTACGAGACGCCGCGCGAGATCCCGGTGCGGTTCCCCATGGACCGGGCGGAGCTGCGGTCGCGGTTCGCGCCGCTGCTCGGCGCTGGCGAGCACTGCCTCGCGGAGGACGCCGCCAAGGACCTGCTGGCCGGCTACGGCATCCCCGTGGCCACGGCCAGGCCCGCGGCCACCGCGGACGACGCCGTGACGCTGGCCGAGACCATGGGCTATCCCGTGGTGCTGAAGATCCATTCGCCGGACATCACGCACAAATCCGACGTGGGCGGCGTGGCCTTGGACCTGGAGGATGCCGGGGCCGTCCGTTCCGCCTTCGAACGCATCATGGCCTCGGCGTGCCGGCACGCACCCGACGCCAATCTCGCCGGAGTCACGGTCCAGCCCATGGTCCGGTCCCGCGAGGGGGTCGAGCTGATCCTCGGTGCGCGGCGCGATCCGGTGTTCGGTTCGGTGCTCATGGTGGGGTTGGGCGGGACCACCGCCGAGCTCTTCGAGGACCGGGCCATCGGATTCCCGCCGCTCAACGAGCGACTGGCCCGACGCATGCTCGAGTCGCTCAAGATCTGGCCGCTGCTCAACGGCTACCGTGGCCGGGCACGGTTGGCGGTGGACGCGCTGCTCGAGGTCCTCTTCCGGTTGTCCTATCTGGTGGCGGATTTCCCGGAGATCTCCGAACTGGATGTGAACCCATTGCTGGTGACGGAGAGCGGGGTGACGGCCCTCGATGCCCGGGTCATGACCGCGCCGCCTGAGGCCGGGACCGCGGGCGATCGCTACGCCCACCTCGCCCTGCGTCCCTATCCCGAGGAATACATCCGCGAGGTCGCCCTGGAAGACGGCCTGCGGGTGACCTTCCGTCCCATCAAGCCCGAGGATGAGCCGTTGTGGTTCGACCTCCTGCGGTCGTGTTCGAAGGAGTCGCTGTACCAACGGTTCCGCTACCTCTTCCACTGGGAGACCCACGAGACCGCCACGCGCTACTGCTTCAACGACTACGACCGTGAGATCGCCATCGTGGCCGAGGCCGACATCGACGGTGCGAGGAAGCTCCTGGGCATCGGCCGGCTGATCGCCGATCCCGACGTGGAGACCGTGGAGTTCGCCTTGCTCGTGGGCGACCCCTGGCAGGAGCACGGCCTCGGCGGCCGGCTCACCGATTTCTGCCTCGAGGTCTCGCGGCGCTGGGGCCTGTCGCGCGTGGTGGCCCAGACCACGCGCGACAACGGCCGCATGCTCGCCATCTTCGAAAAGCGAGGCTTCAGCCTGAAATACGACGCGTCCGGGTCGGAGGTGGAGCTGGTGAAGGTGCTCACGACGTAGGTCGTCGTGCGCAGGCCGGCCGCGCGGATGGTCAATCCAGCCGCGCGGCCTCGCCCCAGGCCCCGCCGAACACGAATTCGTCCTGGGTCCGCCGGGGACGGGGCTTCGTGTCCCGTTCCTGCAACGGCTCCGGCAGGCCGGCCGGGTCGGCGGCGTAGCCGATGGCCAGCGCGGTGATGGCCGCATAGCCCTCGGGGATGCCGTAGAGCTCGCGGGCACGGTCGGGCAAGATACCGCCCATCTGGTGCACGACCAGCCCACGGCTGGTGGCCTCCATCGTGATGTTGGCCGAGGCCAGGCCCACGTCGTGTAGGGCCGTGCCGTTGGGCTTGCCGTTGGCGGTGTAGGTCAGCCTGGCCACGGTGATCACCAGCACCGAGGCCTGTCGGGCCCACTGCTGGTTCGCCTCCACCAGGCACGACAGCAGGGTGGCGAAGGCCTGTTCATCCTCGCGCCGGGCCACCAGGTAGCGCCAGGGCTGCTCGTTGAACGCCGACGGCGCCCAGCGCGCGGCCTCGAAGAGGCTGCGCAGATCCGAAGCGGGCAGCGGGCGCGGATCGAAGCCATACGGGCTCCAGCGCGTGGCCAGGGCCTCGTGGATCGGATGATCGGGCACGGCGTGCTTGACGTTGCTCATGCGCTCAAGCCTCCTGCGCAACGGCATCGTCGCCGCGGACCATCAGCTTGCGCACCGTGAACTCGCCCGGGCCGACCAGCGCCAGACCGGCCACCATCACGCCCAGGGTCAGCGCGTATTCCATGCCGCCGTTCTGGATGTTGAAGGCGCCGGCGTGCGCCGTGAAGGCCGCCACGAGCATGGTGAAGACCAGGGGCCAGAGCGCGTAGCGGAAACCGATCCCGCCGAGAAGCAGGAGGCCGCCGGCGAACTCGCTCACCGCAGCCAGGACGGCGGCCAGCTTGGGCGCGGGGATGCCGAGCGAACCGAGGTAGCCGGCGAAGCCGTCGAGGCCGCCGAAGAGCTTGCCCTGGCCGTGATAGATGAAGACCACGGCCAGCATCACCCGGATCAGGAGGAGGCCGATGTTGGTGGTGGAGCTGTTCATGACGGGTTCCTTTCGTGTTGTCTCATTTTTTGTTGAAACGATTATTTGCCGAAAAAATCAACCTCTCAACAGGGTGTCGAGCAGGCGGTCCAGTTGCTTGAGCTTGCGGTCGTCGAAGGCCTGGAACTCGCGACGGATCTGTTGGTCGAGCGGGCCGTCGATCTCCGCCAGCAGGGCGAGGCCCTCCTTGGTGATGCGGGTGCGCACCACACGCCGGTCCTCCTCGCTGCGCCAGCGTGTGATCAGGGCGCGCTGCTCGAGCCTGTCGAGCAGACGCGTCACGTCGGGGACGCGCTTCAGCATGCGCTGACCCACCTCCTGACAGCAGAGGTCCTCGTCGCGGGCACCCCGGAGGATCCGCAGCACGTTGTACTGGGGACCGGAGAGCCCGTGCAACTTGAAGAGCGCGGCGTGATCGCCTTCGAGGTGCTCGTGCACCTGCATCAGCTTCAGGGCGACCTTTTCGGCCTGGCGGAGGTCGGGTCCGGGCATGGTGCCTCTCCGGGTCGGGTGTGAATACGTCCGCACTGACAGGCGACAATATATGTTGCTTCACTAATCGTTGCAACAATTATAATGCACCCTCGAAACCGTTCGGGGCCGTCCAGCGTCGCCGCTAGGCGAAGAAGGTCTCCGCCGCCTCCATGATCGATTCCGACAGGGTCGGATGCGGGTGGATCGTCAGCGCCAGGTCCTGCCACCGTGCGGCCATCTCCACAGCCAGCGCCGCCTCGGCGATCAGCTCGCCCGCGCCCGGGCCCGCCAGGCCCACGCCCAGCACGAGGTCGGTCTCCGGGTCGATGATCACCTTGGTGAGGCCGTCGTCGCGACCCAGGGTGAGGGTGCGGCCGATACTGCGCCAGGGGATCTTGGCGGTCTTGACCGACCGTTTCTGTTCGCGGGCCTCGGTTTCGGTGAGGCCGACCCAGGCCACCTCGGGATCGGTGAAGCAGACCGCGGGGATGGCGCGAGGCTCGAAGGCGGCGGTCTGGCCGGCGGCCACTTCCGCCGCCACGTAGCCCTCGTGCGTGGCCTTGTGGGCGAGCATGGGCTGGCCGGTGATGTCGCCGATGGCGAAGATGTGCCCGGCGGTGGTGCGGCGCAGGGCGTCCACCTTCACGAAGCCCTCGGCCAGGTCGATGCCGGCGCTGTCCAGGCCCAGGTCCTCCAGGTTGGGCCGGCGTCCCACCGAGACCAGCACCTGATCGAAGAGTTTGCTCGACTGTTCGCCCTTCTTGTCCTCCAGGGTGACCTTGACGCCGTTCTTCTGCTCCTTCAGCGCTAGCACCTTGGTGCTCAGCAGGATCGCCTCGAACTGCTTGTCGAGCCGTCGCTTGACCTGGCTGACCAGATCCTTGTCGACGCCGGTCATGAGCTGCGGCAGCATCTCCACCACGGTGACCCGGGTGCCCAGCGCGGCGTAGACCGTGCCAAGCTCCAGGCCGATGTACCCGCCGCCGATCACCAGCAACGACTTCGGGATCGCCACGGGATCGAGCGCGCCGGTGCTGTCGATCACCCGCGCGCCGAGCTCGTCCACGAACGGTGGCAGCGCCGGCCGCGAACCCGTGGCCAGGATGGCCTGGTCGAACGCGAGGCTGGCCTCGCCGCCCTCGACCAGCTCGACCATCAGTTCGTGCGGTCCGGTGAAGCGGGCGCGTCCGCGCACGTGGCGGACCTTCTTGTGCTTGGCCTTGCCGCCGAGTCCGCCGGTGAGGGTCTCGACGATCCCGTCTTTCCAGTCGCGGAGCTTGTCGATATCCACAGCGGGCTTGCCGAAGACGACGCCCATGGCGCCGGCTTCCTCGGCCTCGCGCAGCAGCTTGGCCGCGTGCAGGAACGCCTTGCTGGGGATACAGCCACGGTGCAGGCAGACGCCGCCCGGGTTCGCCTCGGGTTCGACGATGGTCACCGAGAGGCCCAGATCGGCGGCCTTGAACGCCGCGGCGTAGCCGCCGGGACCGGCGCCGATCACCACCAGCTGGGCCTTGTCCAGGGTCTTGCTCATGATCCGTCCTCCATGGCCAGCAGCAGCGGTTGTTCGAGGGCGGCGCAGATCCAGCGCAGGAAACGGGCGCCGTCGGCGCCGTCGACCACGCGGTGGTCGTAGCTCAACGACAGCGGCATGCGCAGGCGCGGCTGGAATTCCCGGCCGTCCCAGACGGGTTCCATCTCGGCGCGCGAAACGCCCAGAATCGCCACCTGCGGCGCGTAGACGATGGGGGTGAACGCGGTGCCGCCGATGCCGCCGAGGTTGGAGATGGTGAACGAGCCGCCCTCCATGTCGGCGGGCGAGATCTTGCGCTCGCGGGTCTTGGCGGCGGTCTCGTTGAGCTCGCCGGCCAGCGTGGCGATGCCCTTGCGGTCGGCGTCGCGGATCACCGGGACCAGCAGGCCGCCCGGGGTGTCGACGGCCACACCGATGTGCACGTACTTCTTGAGCACGAGCTCGTCCGCGGCCAGGTCGAGGCTGCTGTTGAGCTGGGGGAAGGCGCGCAGCGCCCGGGCCACCACCTTGACCAGGATGGCGGTCATGGTGAGCTTGCCCTCGGATGGCGCCTTGCGGTTGTATTCCTGGCGGAAGCTCTCCACCGCGGTGATGTCGGCCTTGTCGTCCTGGGTCACGCGCGGGGCGGTGGCCCAGGCGTAGGCCATGGCGTCGGCGGTGATCCTGCGCACCTGCGACAGCGGCTGGCGCTCGATCTCGCCCCACCTGGCGAAGTCGGGCAGGGGGCGAGCCGCGGCCCCGCCGCCGCCGGCCGTGGCGGACCGCTGTCCGGCCATGGCCCGCTTGACGAACGCGCGCACGTCCTCCTCGGAGATGCGGCCGCCGGGGCCGCTGCCGGCGACGGCGTGGATGTCGACGCCCAGCTCGCGGGCGAAGCGGCGCACGATGGGCGAGGCGGGGGCCACCTCGCCGGGAGGAGTGGTCTCCGTACGAGGCGGCGGCATCTCGGCGCTGACGGGCTCCGGCTCGGGTGCGGGAGGCGCCTCCGGCGGCGCGGCCTCGGCCGGCGCCGCGGCGGGCTCCGGAGCGGTCTCCTCGGCCGCCGGCTCCGGCGCACTCGCTGCTTCTTCAGCCGCCACGGCTCCCTCGGGCTCGCCCGCCATCACCACCTGGCCCACCTCGACCTCGTCGCCCTCGTCCACCAGGATCGCGGTGATCTTGCCGGTGATCGGCGAAGGGACCGCCACCACGGCCTTGTCGGTCTCCATCTCCAGGAGCGTCTGGTCCTCCTCGACCCGGTCGCCCACGGCCACCGAGAGGCCGATGATCTTGCCCTTGGTCACGCCGTCGCTCACCTCGGGTACGCGGATCTCGTGCTTCATGTCCACTCCTTCACGCCGGTACTAGTCGACGTGGGGGTTCAGCTTGCCCGGGTCGATGTCCAGATCCTTGATGGCCTGGCGCGCCACCTTCAGGTCCAGGTCGCCGTCGAGCGCCAGCTCGTGCAGCGCGGCCAGGACGATGTAGCGCCGATCGACCTCGAAGAAATCACGCAGGCGGGCGCGGTCGTCGCTGCGGCCGAAGCCGTCGGTGCCCAGCATGTGCAGCCGGCCGGGGATCCAGCGCGCGATGGTCGCCGGCATGATCTTCATGTAGTCGCTGGCCGCCACGAACACGCCCTGTTCCTTGCCGAGGGTCTCCTCGACCCACGGCCGCTCCTTGGCGCCCGGCTCGAGCAGGTGCCGGCGCTCGGCCGCCACCGCGTCGCGGTACAGTTCCTTGTAGCTGGTCACCGACCACACGTCGGCAGCCACGCCGTACTTCTCCTGCAGGATCTCCTGCGCCGCGATGGCCTCGTTGAGGATGGCGCCCGACCCCAGCAGGTGCGCGCGCTTCTTCGCCTTGGCGCCCTTCAGCGGCGACTTGCGGTAGCGGTACAGGCCGCGCAGGATGCCCTCGCGCACCAGCGGGTCGCTGGGCATGGGCGGCTGCTTGTAGGTCTCGTTCATCACGGTCAGGTAGTAGATCCACGTCTCGTCGTTGCAGTACATGCGGGTGATGCCGTCGTGGATGATCACGCCCAGCTCGTAGGCGAAGGCCGGGTCGTAGGCCTTGACCGTGGTGGGCGGCAGCGCCAGCACGTGGCTGTGCCCGTCCTGGTGCTGCAGGCCCTCGCCGGCCAGCGTGGTGCGGCCGGCGGTGGCGCCGATGAGGAAGCCCTTGGCCTGCATGTCGCAGGCGGCCCAGATCAGATCGCCCACGCGCTGGAAGCCGAACATGGAGTAGAAGGTGTAGAAGGGGATGGTGGGCACGTGGTTGTTGGCGTAGGCGGTGCCGGCGGCGATGAAGCTGGCCATGCTGCCCGCCTCGGAGAGCCCCTCCTCGAGGATGGCGCCGGTCTTCTTCTCGTTGTAGAACAGCAGGTTGCCCTTGTCGACCGGTTCGTAGAGCTGCCCCACGTGGCTGTAGATGCCGGCCTGCCGGAAGAGCGACTCCATGCCGAAGGTGCGCGCCTCGTCGGGCACGATGGGCACGATGTGCTGGCCGATCTCCTCGTCCTTGAGCAGCTTCGAGAGCAGGTGGACGAAGCTCATCGTGGTGGCCACCTCGCGGTCGCCGCTGCCGGCGTAGAGCTCGTCGAACATGGCCTCGGTCTCGCAGGCCTGCGGCCGCACCTCGACCCGCCGCTGGGGCAGGTTGCCGCCCAGTTCGCTGCGCCGCTTCTGCAGGTACTGCATCTCGGGACTGTCGCTAGCAGGCCGGTAGAACGGCGTCTCGTCCAGATCCTCGTCCGCCACCGGGATGTTGAAGCGGGTGCGGAATTCGCGCAGCTCCTCGTGGTTCATCTTCTTCTGGCTATGCGTGACGTTGCGTCCCTCGCCGCCCTCGCCCAGGCCGTAGCCCTTGATGGTCTGGGCCAGGATCACCGTGGGCTGCGGCCGGCCGTGGGTGGTGGCTTCGCGGTAGGCGGCATAGACCTTCTCGGGGTCGTGGCCGCCGCGGGTGAGCTTGCGGATCTGCTCGTCGCTGTAGTCGGCCACCAGTTCGAGCAGCGCCGGGTACTTGCCGAAGAAGTGCTGCCGGATGTAGGCGCCGTCGCTGATGGTGTAGCGCTGCATCTCGCCGTCGAGGATCTCCTCCATGCGTTTCTGCAGGAGGCCCGATTCGTCGCGTTCGAGCAGGTCGTCCCACTCGCTGCCCCAGATCACCTTGATCACGTGCCAGCCCGCGCCCCGGAACGCCGCTTCCAGCTCCTGGATGATCTTGCCGTTGCCGCGGACCGGTCCGTCGAGGCGCTGGAGGTTGCAGTTGATGACGAAGATGAGGTTGCCCAGCTGCTCCCGCGAGGCCAGGGTGATGGCGCCCAGGCTCTCGGGCTCGTCCATCTCGCCGTCGCCCAGCAGCGCCCAGACCTTGCGGCCCGACCGCTTGCGCAGCCCGCGGTCCACCAGGTAGTGGTTGAAGCGAGCGAGGTAGATGGCCTGGATCGCGGTCAGTCCCATGCTGACGGTGGGGAACTCCCAGAACTCGGGCATGAGGAACGGGTGGGGGTAGCTGGAGAGGCCGCCCTGGGGGTCGAGCTCGCGACGGAAGTTCTGCAGGTCCTTCTCGTCGAGGCGGCCCTCGAGGAAGGCGCGCGCGTAGAGTCCCGGCGAGGCGTGGCCCTGGAAGAAGACCATGTCGCCCAGGCACTCGTGGTCGGGTCCGCGCCAGAAGTGGTTGAAGCCGATTTCCCAGAGCGTGGCCGCCGAGGCGAAGGTGGAGATGTGGCCGCCGATGCCGGCGCTGGCCTTGTTGGCGCGCACCACCATGGCCATGGCGTTCCAGCGGATCAGGCTCTTGATGCGGCGCTCGATCTCGCGGTTGCCCGGGAACACCGGCTGCTGATGACGCGGGATGGTGTTCAGGTAGGGCGTGTTGGCGGTGAAGGGGATGCTGACGCCTTGCTCCTGCGCGCGGGTCTGCAACTGGCGCAGCAGTTCACGGACGCGGTCGCCGCCCTGCTCCTTGAGGACGTAGTCGATGGAGTCCCGCCACTCGCGGTCCTCGATGCGGCGCAGCTGGTCCCGATCCTGGGCCGGGTTCTCGGCCATGGTCGGCCTCCCTTCAAGGCTCTCGGGCGAAATCTTTCTCAAAATCACATAACCCCATGGATAAGGCCGTTCCCCGGGGCGTCAACGCTTGTCCTGGCTGGATTGGGGCATTGGCTCGGCGGTCCCGTTCTGGTATTCTCACATGAGAGGACCTGATTGTCTTGCTTGATGTTAGCAAGCTGACGGCCGCTGGCTCGAGGCCCCCGGGGATGGACTTGCCCACGATGCCGTGCAAACGTGAAACCGCCGCCGCCCTGCCGGCGCTGCTGGTGGCGCTGGTGCTGACGGCCGACGCCGCAGCCGTCACCTTCTCGCAGGACTGGAACTCGGTGCGCCTGCCGCGGGTCACCGATCAGGTCCATCCCTATCCCGAGTGGTCGGTGCAGGTGGACGGCCACGTCTGGTACGATGTGAGCTTCTCGGCCCAGGGCCCCGACAGCTCGGTCTGCCTGATCCTGCGCGCGAGCACGGTCGACCCCGGCATGACCGACGCCGCGGTGCGTCTGCGCCTCGAATTGTCGGGGCCAGGCCCGGACGAGCGCTACCTGGTGCCCGAAGACGCCGTGCTCCAGTGGGACTGGTGGTTCCGCGACAACCGCCAGTCCGAGGCCGTGGGTCTGCGCCTGATCTATCGGCACGGCAACGAGCTCGAGACGCGCGAGCACTGGAACACGCCGTTCTATACCCCGAGCAACGGCTTCGACCCCGTTCTGGTCTGGGACTGCCACCGCCTCGAACTGAACGATCTGCACACGCCCTGCGAGGACCCCCACCAGGAATGCATCGAGCTCGAGGCGCTGGAATTCGAACTGCGCGGCCCGGTGAGCCAGGAGCTGCGTCTGGACAACATCTACCTCGGGTCCCGGGTCGGCGTGGAGGATTGCAGCGAGGCGCGTGCGCCGGGGTTCGTGGTCCAGAAGCTGCAGAGCTACAGCGCCAGCATGGCCGACCTCGACCACGATGGCTGCTGGGAAGTGCTCCTGCCGGGGTTCCTGGGCCGCCGCTCCCAGTTCTGGCCGGGCTGCCAGGAGGCCCTCACCGAGGTCAGCCCACCCGAGGGGCTGACCGGCTATCTCGGCGATGTCTGCCTGTTCCTGGACGTGGACAACGACGGCGACCAGGATCTGGTCCTGGCCAAGATCGAGCAGTCGGGCCTGTACGTGCTCGAGAACGAGGGATACAACCGTTTCGCCGCGGTGCCTCGGGTCTACCCCACCCGGTCCGTGCTGCAGAGCGTCACCGCCATGGCCGCCGGCGACGGCGACGGTGACGGCTGGCTGGACGTCTACCTCACGATCCACGGCGAGGCCGATGTCCTCATGCTGGGCGACGGCCAGGGCGGATTCCGCGAGGCCCGCCCGGGACTCGCCGAACCGCTGGGCGAGCGCCGGGTCTCCACCGGTGTCGTCTGGTGCGACACGGACCTGGACGGCGACCAGGACCTGGTGGTCGCCGGCGCGGGGATCCTGCGCAACGACGGCCCCGACGGTTTCCAGGTCATGGGCCCGGCCATGACGCGCGGCCGCCGTCCCATGATCGAGGGCGTCACCGTGGCCGACCTCGATGGCGACGGGCTCTGGGACCTGTACCTCGGGATCGACCAGGACTCCTGTCGCCGACCCTATTCGGGCCGCAATCTCCTGTTCTGGGGCGACGCCCGCGATGGCCTGCGCCGCGATCGACGCAGCGACACGGCGGTGGCCGATGCCGGCCATTGCGAGGGCGCCGCCGCCGCCGATTTCGACAACGATGGTCTGCTCGACCTGTTCATCGGCAACCGCTCGGGACCTTCGCTCTGCCTGCTGGGCACCGGCGGCGGCTATTTCCGCCCCGACCAGGGCGTTGTCTTCGGCAACCTCGAAATCACCGACCTCTACGGCCTCTGCGCCGTGGACAAGGACGACGATGGCGATCAGGACCTCTTCGTCATCCGCAAGCACAACGACCCTCTCTTCCTGATCAACCACACCGACCAGCCGACCTTCCTCAAGGTCCGCCTGCTCGGCGTGGTCGGGAACTGGGACGCCATCGGCGCCCGCGCCGCGCTCACCTACCAGGATGCGTCGGACGACAGCTTCTTCGCCCTGCGCGAGCTGCGGGCCGGCGAGGGCTACCAGCTCTCGGGCCCGCGCGAGTTGCACTTCGGTCTGCCCGGTCCCGGTCCTTTCCGCCTCACGGTGACCTTCCCCTCGGGCATCACGGTGGTGCAGGAGAACCTGATGCCGGGCGACCGTCCGGTGGTGGTGGAGAGCGAGAGCGTCTGGACCAGCTCCCTACACCGTTTGGGTCGCGTGGTCCTGCCGCGTTATGCGGCCCGGATCGCCGGCTGGCCACTGCTGGCCCAGCATGTCCTGCTGGCGGGGATCGCCGCGCTCACCCTGCTGGCCTGGCGGCCTGCCCTGCATCGCTGGCGACCGGATGTGCGGCGCCCCCTGCCACCGCCGCTGGGCATCGTGCTGCTGGCGCTCCTGGTCCTAGGGATCCGCCATCACGTGGGCTGGCATCGTGTGGAGGCCTGGGGCCTGACCCTCTCGTTGCCCATGGGCATGGCGATGGGCCTGGTGCTGCCCATGGCGGTGCGCTACGTCCGCCGCCAGCGTGCGCCCTTGACCATCTGGGACCGCCTCAACGAGGAGTTCATCTCCTATACCCATTCGGGCTGGTGCAAGAACCTGGAGACCCTGATCCGCCAGGGGGGGCTGCTGGCCGGCAACCTGGGTCCCGACGAGCGCCGCGTCCTGGAGGAACGCTGGCTGGTGGCTCTCGACCAGTTCTACACCGCCGTGCTGCCCAAGCTGGGCAACATCGCCGAGCTCGGTAGCCTGCTCGAGGCCACGCGGACCGCGGGTCGGGACCTCGCCAGCGGCTTGCGGCGCATGAAGCGCGTCCGCAAAGGCGAACCGGGGGAGATCGCCGCCGGTGCCCGCGCCTTGCGCCAGACCGCGGATCGGCTGGCCGCGGTGGTGGAGGATCGGCTCAGTTGCCGCGTGGAACCGGCCGTGACCATGGCCTGGCGCGCCATGCTGCAGGAGTTCAGGGACCACGGAGTCGACCCCATCCTCGAGCTCGAGGGACTCGCGGGGGTCCGGGCGCGCATTCGCGACCACGAACTGGTCATGGTGCTGCAGGACCTGCTGCGCAATGCCGCCGAGGCGGCCGAGACCACGCCGTCCCCCGAGGTGCGGCTCACCGGCCGAGCCGACCTGCGGCGGGTCCACCTGGCGATCCAGGACAACGGTCCTGGACTGCAGGGGCGCGATCCGGAGCAGCTCTGCCAGGCGGGCCACACCACCAAGGAACGCGGCTCCGGATACGGATTGTTTCATGCCCGCAAGACCCTCGGGATCTATCGCGGGACCTTGCACCTGCAGGACCGTGCCGCAGGCGGCCTGGAGGTGTCGATCAGTCTCATGCGCCCGCTGCACGCCCGCGGCGCGGCCGGAGGTGAATCCACATGACCGTGCCCGAAGAGACCCGCTCCCGCCCCCGGATCCTCATCGTCGACGATGACGAGGATTTCGCCGCCGACATCGCCATGGTCGTCGGCCGCGAGTTCGAGGTCCGGACCCTGACCAATCCCGAGGCGGCCAAGCAGCTCTACCGCGACGGCTGGCCCGACGCCGTCCTCCTGGACATCGAGTTTCCGGAGCACGACGGCATCGAGGTGCTGCACGAACTCCAGGACATGGACATCTCCATCCCGGTGATCATGCTCACCTCGCACAGCGGCATTCCCCTGGTAGTGGCTGCCATGCGGGCCGGGGCCGAGAACTTCATCGCCAAGAGCCAGAACCCGCCAGAGATCGTCATGGAGACCGTCCGCCAGGCCATGCGCCACTCGGGCACGAGCCGCCGCCTCACCTACCTGGAGGACCGCCTCGACGACATCACCGGCACCGGACACACCCAGGTGCTGGGCGAGAGCGAGGCCAGCCGCCGGTTCCATGAGGAGCTGGAGACCGCGGCCCAGGCCGACGTGGATGTGCTGCTGCTGGGGGAGACCGGGACGGGCAAGGAACTCGCCGCCCGCTGGATCCATCAGAATAGCCGCCGCCAGGGCGGCGCCTTCGTAGCCGAGGACCTCTGCTCCACCCCGGAGACCCTGCTGGGCAGCGCGCTGTTCGGTCACGAGAAGGGGTCGTTCACCGGCGCGGTGAGTCGCCGGATCGGCGCCTTCGAGGCCGCGCGCGACGGCACGCTCATGCTCGACGAGATCGGCGAGATCCCCCTCGGGACCCAGGCCTCCCTGCTGCGCGTGCTGCAGAACCGCGAGATCCAGCGGCTCGGCGCTCACCCGCAGAGCAGCATCCGCTGCGACGTGCGCGTCATCGCCGCCACCCACCGCGACCTCGAACGCATGGTGGCCGACGGCGATTTCCGACAGGACCTCTACTACCGGCTGCGCGTGCTCACCGTACGGGTGCCCCCGCTGCGCGAGCGCCGCGAGGACATTCCCCATCTGGTCCTGCACTTCCTCGCCAAGCACAAGATCACCACCGGGACCTCGGTGGAGACGGTCTCCCCGGCCGCCATGACGCGGTTGCAGGAGCACCACTGGCCCGGCAACATCCGCGACCTCGAGCACACCCTGCAGGAGGCGCTCATCCGCAGCCGGGGCCGCGCTCTCGAGACCGACCTGCTCGACCAGATCCTCGGGCCGGGCAGCGCGGGACCGACGCCGTCCACCACCGGGACCGAGGAGGTCTTCCTGCCTTATCATGACGCGCGCCAGCGCTTCCTCACCGGCTGGCAGCGCGATTATCTCCAGGACGCCCTGCGCCAGGCCGACGGCGTGGTGAACCAGGCCGCGCGCCTCGCCCAGCTCTCGCCGAGCAGTTTCCGCAACATGGTGCGCAAGCTCGGGCTCGGCCGGCGCTGAGCGCGTCCTCATTCTGCAGACACGGGCCGTCACCTGCGGTCACCCACAGGTGACCCCCATGATCTTGAGGTTACCTCAGGATCATGAGGTTTGTTGATTCCCGGACATGGATTCTGCGGCTCGGGGGTCACCTCCAGGAGACTCAGGTCGGGATTGGCAATAATTGATTCGGGTGACAACCGCATTGATTTCCTGCTAAGGTGTTTCGCGGCAATTGCTTATGATTTTTTTAAAATTTGCAGGCAGTCCCTGGGTCGACGGCATATCGCTTGCAAAATGATGAGCAGGGACAATCGGACAGGGAGTGCACCTCGAGAGGGGTGCCGAGAACAAGTCGAACAATCTTTTCACTCGCGCGCCTTGCGCCCGGATACCTCCTGGGGGATTGGGGGGTTCCGGGCGCGGCGTCTTTCCGGGAACATGCCTGGTTGAGTGTGGGTCGGCGGAGCGCTATCCTGGGGGATCTTTCTTCCGGAGGTCATCCCTTGCGCTCAGCTCGCCGCCTCTCCCCTGTGACCGCCCTGCTCCTGTTCGCCCTGGCCTCCGGTACCCTGGCCGCCACCGCCACCGCCACCGAACTGGCCGCCCTCGCGGACGACCATCTCGCCGCCACGCTGACCGACCGGCGCTGGCTCCACGAGCATCCCGAACTCAGCGGACGCGAGGTGGAGACCAGCGCCTACCTGAGCGCACGGGTGGCGGAGATCGCCGGCTTCGAGCCCGTGGCGGGGGACTGGGGCCTGGGCCTGGTCTACAGCTTGCAGGGCGGACAGCCCGGTCCCACCGTGCTCTGGCGCGCGGACATGGATGCGCTGCCCCTCGAGGAATGCACCGACCTGCCTTACGCCTCCACGCGTCGCGACACGCTCGCCGGGGGAGGCCAGACCGGGGTGATGCACGCCTGCGGGCACGATATCCACATGTCGGTGACCCTGGGAGCCATGCGCATCCTCGCCGCGATCCGAGACCGGATTTCCGGTCGGGTGATCTTGGTGTTCCAGTCGGCCGAGGAAACCGGCGCCGGTGCCCTGGCCATGATCGAGGCCGGGGTGCTCGCCGGCGACCTCGCGCCGGACCGAGTCTTCGCCCTGCACGACCACCCCACGATTCTGGCGGGGCAAGCCGGCGTCTGTCCCGGTCCGGCCACGGCCAATGTCGACGGTTTCCGGCTGACGGTGCACGGCGAGGGCGGTCACGGCGCCTACCCCCATCGCACAATCGACGCCGTCTCGCTGGCGTGCCGCATGGTGCTGGCGATCAACGACGTGGTGGCCCGCGAGATCGATCCCAACCACCCGGCCGTCGTCTCGTTCGGCAAGATCCAGGGCGGCCAGAAGAGCAACGTCATGCCGGCCGAAGTGGTGCTCGAGGCCACGGTCCGCACCCGCGATCCCGAGACCCGCCAGCTCATCCAGGAAAAGATCCAGCGCACCGTCACGGGTCTGGCCCTGGCTGCCGGCGCCCCGGATCCCGAACTCGAATATTATCTAGGCACACCCGCCGGCTTCAACGATCCCGACCTCTCCCGCGAGGTCATGGCCGTGATCCGCGACGTTCTCGGCGAGACCAACGCCGTGGACTATCCTCCTGGCATGGGCGGTGAGGATTTCGGCCGCTTCAGTTCGCAGGTGCCAGGTGTCCAGTTCCGCCTCGGCGTCGGCCGTCCCGACCGGCCCATGTCGCTCCATTCGCCGAGCTTCGACCCCGACGAGCGGAGTGTCCGGGTGGGGATGGAGCTGGTGGCGGCCATCCTGCTCGACCAAATGGGGCGCTGAGCGGGTCGGCCGGCGACTGCACTCCGGGGGCCTGGGGCCCCCTTCATGACAGTCGCCGGCCGACCCGCTCAGCGCCTGGAGTTCAGAGGGCCTTCCGCTGGGAGCCTGATCTACGTGGGGAGACCAAGCCAGGAGGGATGAAGCCCTGAGGGGGCTGGGAGCCGGCATCGGTTGAGGGGTGTCGCGGAGCCCCTGGAGCCACGGATGGCGGAAGGGGTGGAGCGCAAGGCGGGCGGTCCAAGGATGGACCGCCCGCCGTCCCGTCAGCCGATGCCGGCTCCCAGCCCCCTCAGGGCTTCATCCCGCGCTCCCGCAGCCACTCGTAGGCGCACTGGAAGATCTCGGTGGCGGTCTTCAGGCCCAGCTTCTTCTTGATATGCGAGCGGTGCACCTCGACGGTGCGCGGGCTGATGTTCATGATGCGCGCGATCTCGGCGATCTCCTTGCCGCTGCCGGTGAGCTCGAAGAGCTCGAGTTCGCGGTCGCTGAGCACCGAGGAGGGCGAGTTGTCCCGGGGGATGCCGCCGGCGCCGAGATGGTCGACGGCGGTCTGGGTCATGGCCTCGGAGAGGTAGGTCCGGCCCTCGAGCACGCAGCGGATGGCCTCGCGGATCTTCTCCGTGCCTTCCTGCTTCATGACGTAGCCCTGGGCGCCGGCCTTGAGGGCGCGCAAGGCATACGTCTCCTCGTCGTGCATGCTCACGGCCAGGGTCTTGAGGGAGGGGTGCTTCTGACGAATGTTCTTCAAGAGTTCGATACCGCTGGCACCGCCTTTGAGCGAGATGTCGACCAGGGCGAGGTCGGGGCGATGCTCCTGGATGGCGAACATGGCCGACTTCATGTCCTCGGCCTCGGCGCAGACCATGAGGTCGTCGTCGAGGGAGAGCATGGCGGTGATGCCCGAGCGGACCAGTGGGTGGTCATCGATGATCAGAATGCGATAGGAGTCCATGATACACGCCTCTTGATGGGTCCCCACGCGGCGGTTCCGCAGGTGAAACCGCGATTCCCGGATCCAGTATACAGACAATGGACAGCGAATCAATAGCCAGAGATGAAGGTTTCTCAGGCGTGATTCAATGGTAGTGACGCGATATGAGGGGCGAGAATCACAGAGAGGTCGCCGGTAAGTGATTTTAGGGAGGCGGCATGGCCGAGTTGTCGCAAAGAGGTAAGGAAATCCCTGTGAGGGCGTCCCTGACGGTAATCGGGCTCCCGGGGTGGATGCGGTAAGTATCTCTCGATGAGCTCCCAGTCCGGGTCGACCAGCAGGGTGGTGGAATAGTAGAGCACGCCGCGCGTGCGCCAGATGCACGAACCGCCGAGCTTGCGGCCCTGGTGCGCCAGGTCGCTGGTGCCTTCCTGGGTGACGTCGGGGATTCCCAGCTCGGCCAGGGCGGCTGCGACGATCCGGCTCAGGGTGGTGAAGGCGCCCGTGATGCCGGCGATGCCGTCGAGCGGCCAGACCACCGAGCAGATCACGTTGCCGGGGTCGACCACCACCGCACAGCCGCCGCCGCGCCGACGGCGCAGGGGAACGCCGTCGGCCGCGAGCAGATCGGGACGGGTCTCGATCCAGGGATCGCCGCCATGGCCGATGACCGCGCAGAGGTCGGGGTGAGGATAGACCGCGCAGAGGGGCCGCTGGGTGGCCAGCGCGGTGGCGATGAGGTCCTGGTCCAGGTCCCAGAGTCCCTGGACCGGATCGGGTCGTTCGCCGGTCACGGCTTGCGCGGCGGATGGATGTGCACCGCGGCGCCCTGGGCGGCCTCGGCGGCTTCCATCACGGCTTCCGACAGCGTGGGATGGGGGTGGATGGTGGCCACCAGGTCCTCGATGGTGGCGCCCATCTCGATGGCCAGCGTGCCCTCGGCGATGAGCTCGCTGGCGTGGGGGCCCACGATGCCCATGCCCAGGATCAGCTCGTCCTCGGGGTCGCAGATGATCTTCACCAGGCCGTCGATGCGGTCCATGGTGCGGGCGCGGCCCAGGGCGCTCAGCGGGAAACGGCCCACCTTGATGGGGATCTTCTCGGCCTCGGCCTCGCGCTCGGTGAGGCCGGTCCAGGCGATCTCGGGGTCGGTGTAGACCACCGCGGGGATGGCGCGGTTGTCGAACTCGGCCTTGTGGCCGCAGATCACCTCGGCGGCGATCTTGGCCTCGCGGCTGGCCTTGTGCGCGAGCATGGGGCCGGCGGTGATGTCGCCGATGGCGAAGATGTTGGGCTCGTCGGTGCGGCACTCCTTGTCGGTGCGGATCGTCCCGCGCTCCCCGACGTAGACCTTGGTCTTCTCCAGGCCGAGGTCGTCGGTGTTGGGCCGCCGGCCGATGGCCACCAGCACCATGCCGTACTCCTGGGTGGTCTCCTGGCCCTCGTGTTCGATGGTCACCGCGAAGCCGCCGTCGGGCTTCTCCTCGATGCTGCGGACCTTGGCCTCGAGCATCACCTTGTCGAGGCGGTTGGTCACCGATTTGACCATGACGTCCACGAGGTCGTGGTCGGCGCCGGGCAACAGGCGCGGGAAGAACTCCACGACCGAGACCTGCGAACCCAGGCCCTGGTAGACCAGTCCCAGCTCGAGGCCGATGTAGCCGCCGCCCACCACGAGCAACGAATCGGGAACGTGGTCCAGCTTCAGGGCGTCGGCGCTCGACCAGACCTTGCTGCTCATGCCGGCCGGCAGCCGGTTCAGGCTCGACCCCGTGGCGATGATGCACTGCTCGAAGTCGACGCCGCTGATCTCGCCGTCCTCGATCTCGAGGCTCTTGTTCGAGCTGAATCGCGCGCGACCGCGCAGGGTGGTCACGCCGCGGCGCTTGAGCAGGCCGTCGATCCCGCCCGAGAGCGTGCCCACCACCTGGTCGGTGTGGGCGCGGAGCTTGTCGAGGTCGATGCTCGTGCCGGTGCAGCCCAGCCCGTAGCGGGCCGCCGCCAGCGCGTTCTCCTTCACCTCGACCGCGTGGATCAGCGTCTTGGAGGGGATGCAGCCCTCGAGCAGGCAGGTGCCGCCGTGGCGCTCGCGCTCCTCGATCAGCACGACCTCCTTGCCCAGGTCGGCCAGGCGCAGCGCGGCGACGTAACCGCCCGGGCCGCTGCCGATCACCGCGACCTGGGTCTCCTGGCGCAGGCTTCCCATGACCATGTCGGCTCCTCCTAGGTCTCCAAGAGCAGGAGATTGGGGTCGGACAGCTGCCGGATGAGCTCGCCCACGAATCGGGCGGCGTCGGCGCCGTCGGCGATGCGGTGGTCGAAGGCCAGGGTCAGCGGCAGGATCTTGCGGATCACGATCTCGCCGTCGCGGACCACCGGCTTCTCCTGGACCTTGCCCATGCCCAGGATCGCCACCTCGGGGTAGTTGATGGTGGGCAGCATGGCGGTGCCGCCCAGCGGGCCGACGTTGGTGATGGTGAAGGTGCCGCCGCGCATGTCCTCGGCGGGCAGCTTGCCCTCACGTGCCTGGCCGGCCTTGGCGGCGATCTCGGCCGAGATCTCGCGGATGCTCTTGCGGTCAGTGCCCTTGATCACGGGCACCACCAGGCCGCGGCCGGTGTCGGCGGCGAAACCGATGTTGTAGAACTTCTTGTAGACGATCTCTTCCTTGAACGGATCGAGGCTGGCGTTGAACGCCGGCGCCGCGCGCAGGCCCGCGGTGATGGCCTTGATCACGAACGAGAGGAGGGTGAGCTGGCCGATGCCGGGGTCCTCGCCGCGCGCGGCCTTCTGCGTGCGGCGGAACTCCTCCAGCGCGGTGACGTCGGCCTCGTCCATGTGCGCGACGTGGGGGACCAGCGTCATGCTGGTGACCATCTTGCGCGCGACCTTGCGGCGGATCGACCGCAGCGGCTCGATGTCGACGGGGCCGTCGCTGGAGAAGTCGGGCAGCGGCTCGAGTTCGAGGAACGGGATGGTGGACGCGGCGTGGGCGGCGAACTCGGCGAACGCCTGGTCGTCGCCGGGCACCTCGCGCGCCGGCGTGTGCGCCGGGCCACCGACCTCGGCCGAGGGCGCGAAGGGTTCGGTCGCGGCGAAGGCGCGCACGTCGTCGGGAGTGACCCGGCCGGCGGGACCGCTGGCGGGCACCACGTTGATGTCCACGCCCAGTTCCCGCGCCAGGCGTCGGGTGGCCGGGGCGGCGGGCACGGGACGGCGGCGTCCCGGCTCGGCGAAAGAGGCGTCCGCGGTGGTGGCGGAGGCCGCGGCAGGCTCGGCGACGGCGGCCGGAGCGACCGCGGCGCCCGTGCCGTCATCGATCACCGCCACCACGTCCCCGACGTTGACCACGTCGCCAGCCTTGCCGCTGAGCGTGCTCACCCGGCCGCCGCGCGGCGACGGGATGGTGACGGCGGCCTTGTCGGTCTCCACATCGACCAGCGGGGCGTCCTCGGCCACCTCCTGGCCCACCTCCACGTGCCACTTCAGGATCTCGCCCTCGGCGATGCCCTCGCCCAGGTCGGGCAGCTTGAACTCGAACACGGCGGCCTCCTAGAAATCGAGGGTCTCGCGCAGTCCCCGCACGATGCGGCCGACCGGCGGGATGTAGTTCTTCTCACGCCCGAAGTAGGGCGTGACCACGTCGTAACCGGTGAGACGCTTGACCGGCGCCTCGAGATAGAGCAGCGCCTCGTCGTTGATCCGCGCGATGATCTCGCTGGCGACCCCGAAGCTGCGCGGCGCCTCCTGGACGATGACGCAGCGGCCGGTCTTGCGTACCGAGGCGCAGATGGTGTCGCTGTCCAGCGGACTGATGGTCAAGAGATCGACCACCTCGATGGACGCGCCCGTCTCCTGCTGCACCTGGTCCACCGCCTTGAGGGTCGGCCGCATCATGGCGCCCCAGGCGATCACGGTCAACTGGTCACCCTCGCGTTCGATCTGCGCCTGGCCCAGCGGCAGCACCTCCTCGGTGTCGGGCACCTCCTCGCGGAAGCTGCGGTAGCTATGCTTGGGCTCCATGAAGACCACGGGGTCGGGATCGCGGATCGCCGCCAGCATGAGCGCGCGGGCGTTCCGCGGGCCGCTGGGGATGACGACCTTGCCGCCGGGGATGTGGGCGTAGGTGGCCTCGCGGCTCTCGCTGTGGTGCTCGAGGGCGCGGACGCCGCCGCCGTAGGGCATGCGCACCACCAGCGGACAGGTGTGCTGGCCCTGCGTGCGGCTGCGCAGGCGCGTGGCGTTGCCTTCCCACTGGCCGAACATGAGGTAGCTGAAACCCGAGAACTGCATCTCGGCCACGGGCCGCAGTCCGGCCACGGCCATGCCGATGGCGGTGCCCAGGATCCCGCTCTCGGCCAGGGGCGTGTCGAGGGCGCGGTCCTCGCCGAATTTCTCGTGGAGGCCGTCGGTGACGCGGAACACGCCGCCGTCGACCCCGACGTCCTCGCCCATGACCAGCACCCGCTCGTCCTTGGCCATCTCCTGGCGCAACGCGAGGTTGATGGCCTGCACCATGGTGAGCTTAGGCATCGGACTCCTCCTTCAGGCTGGCCAGGAAGTCCTGGTGCTGCTTCTCGATGCTGGGGTGCGGGTCGCCGAAGACGTGCTCGAAGGGGCGGTCCGCCGGATAGGGATCGGTCTCCTCGAGGGTCTTGACCGCCTCGTCCACCTCGGCGCGCAGCTCGGCGCGCAGCGCCTCCTCCTTGGCGTCGTCCCAGAGTCCCGCGCCCTGCAGGTACTTCTGGAAGCGGATCAGGGGCTCCTTGGCCCACCATTCCTGCTCCTGCTCCTCGTCGCGATACTTGCGCGGGTCGTCGGCGGTGGTGTGCATCATCAGGCGGTAAGTGACGGCCTCGATGAGCGTGGGGCCCTCGCCGCGGCGGGCGCGGTCGAGCGCCTCCTTCACCGCGACGTAGCAGGCCAGCGCGTCGTTGCCGTCGACCTGCAGGCAGGGCATGCCGTAGGCCAGGCCCTTCTGCGCGATGGTTTGCGACGCGGTCTGCTTCTCGCGGGGGATGGAGATGGCCCACTGGTTGTTCTGGCTCACGAACACCACCGGCGCCTTCCAGACGGCGGCGAAGTTCAGGCCCTCGTGGAAGTCACCCTCGCTGGTGGCGCCGTCGCCCATGAAGCAGACCACGGCCTCGCCCTTGCCGGCGCGCTTGGCCGCGAAGCCCAGACCCGTGGCGTGGAGCACCTGGCTGGCCACCACCACGGCCAAGGGCAGCATGCGGCGTCCGACCTCGGCGGGCAGGAGGTTGCCCTCTTCCCAGCCGTTGTGGAAGAAGAGGGTGTTGGTCAGCGGTTCGCCGCGCAGCAGGCGTCCGCCGAGCTCGCGGAACGAACCGACGAACCAGTCGTCCTCGGCCATGGCGAGGGCGGCCGCGGTGCTGGGGGCTTCCTGGCCGGTGCAGGGGCCGAAGGTGCCGATACGACCCTGCCGCTGCAGCTTGAGCATGCGCTGGTCGAGTTCGCGGGCCCGGACCATGCCGCGATAGAGGCGAAGCAGATCCGCGGGCGCCAGATCCGGCGCCAGTTTGGTGTCGACGGTGCCTTCGGCATCGAGGATCTGCAGGTGCTCGACGCTGAACTCGGCGAGGGTTGTCCTGGGCATGGATGAATCTTCCTTTTCTGGAGCCGCGGGCGGACAAACGGGGAGCCCGCCCCGAGGCGGTGCGGGCCCGACCGGTCCGTACATGATAAGGAGATGAAAAGACGTCGCAAATCTAGAGCAGTCATGTCAAGATGGACCTGGGGATCGGGGCTTGCAGACCGCCGGGATGTTCCTACTGTTTAGCACGAGAGAACCGCTCGGAATCGGCGCGGCGAAAGGAAGGCCATGTCGACCAGGGAACTACAGCAGCAGTTGATCGAGAACCTGCGGGAGTGGCAGAAGCTGGAGAACGCACAGATCACCCTGACGGGGAGCGTGCGCGAGACCACCCATAATCGCATCGTGGCCATGGTGATGGAGATCATCCAGCGCGACAGCGAGATGCACCACCGGGTGCAGCAGCTCATCATCGACAGCCTGGAGTCCGCGGTCGTGGGGCTCGACCCCGCCGACGTCGATCTGGTGCGGGAGAAGCTCCATTCGCATCTGGAGATGGAGAAGGAGACCGTGCGGCTGGCCCAGGAGAGCCTGGAGGCCCTGGCCGGGAAGCAGTTCGTGATCCAGGAGTTCCTCATGGACTTCCTGCGGCGGGACGAGGAGAAGCACCGCGATCTGCTGTCGGCCCTTGACACCTACCTGGGCTCTGGCCAGGACCAGGACCACTAGCCAGCCGACCCCGTAGCGGCGGCACCACGGCCGCCCACAACACCCCAAGGAGGCACGACGTGCTCACCGATCGCATGCACAAGGCGCTCAACGACCAGCTCCAGGCCGAGTTCTTCTCCGCCTACCTCTACCTCGCCATGGCGGCCTACTTCGAGGACAAGGGCCTCGAGGGCATGTCGAACTGGATGACCATCCAGTTCCAGGAGGAACAGTCGCACGCGCTCAAGTTCTACAAGTACATCACCGAGCGCGGCGGCCGCGTGGAGCTGGAGGCGCTGGAGAAGCCGACCAAGGAGTGGGCCGATCCCGTGGCGGCCTTCGAGGCGGCGCTCGCCCACGAGCGCATGATCTCGGGCCGGATCAACGATCTGGCGAACCTCGCCATGGAGGAGAAGGACCACGCGACCCATAACATGCTGCAGTGGTTCATCTCCGAACAGGTGGAGGAGGAGGCGAATGTCGACGGCATCGTCAACCAGCTCAAGCTGGTTGGCGGCCAGGGCAACGGCCTGTTCATGATCGACCGCGAGATGAAGGGCCGCACCTTCGTGGACGAGACCCAGGCCTGACCTGGATCCCGTGGCCCAACAGAGCAGAGCCCCGGCCAGTGCGGCCGGGGCTCTCTTCGTGTCGGTCTGGCGTCCGCCTAGAGGTCGATCAGTTCTTCCTCGTCCAGCGGGAGCACCTCGCATGGAGTCGTGGCCCTGGCGGCCTGCGGCCTGGTCCGGGGGGCTGCGGGACGCGGCATGGGCGACGCTTTGGCCGTGCGGGCGGGCCCGCGACCGACCGGACCGACCGGCGCCGGACGACCGTGCGAGCGACCCTCCATCACCCGTTCCAGATCGGTGGCCACCTCGCTGAGCCGCTGGGCCTGATCATTGAGGACCTGGCTGGCCGAGGCCGATTCCTCGGCGATGGCCGCGTTGTTCTGCGTGAGCTGGTCCATCTGGGTGACCGCCCGGTTGATCTCGGCCACGCCCTCGGCCTGCTCGTCGCTGGCCGTGGCCACGCTGTCGATCAGGCTGCTCACGTCCCCGATGCCCGAGACGATCTCCTCGAGAGTCTTGCCCACCTCGACCACGACCTCGACTCCATGGTCGGAATTGCGGCGCGACTCCTCGAGCAGCCCCGCGGTGTTGCGGGCCGCCTCGGCGGACCGCTGCGCCAGGTTGCGTACCTCTTCGGCCACCACGGCGAAGCCCTTGCCGGCTTCGCCGGCCCGGGCGGCCTCCACCGCCGCGTTCAGCGCGAGCAGGTTGGTCTGGAAGGCGATCTCGTCGATGGTCTGGATGATCTTGGCGGTGCTGTCGGCCGAGTCCTTGATGCGCTGGATGGCCTCGGACATGCGGACCATGGCCTCCTGGCTCGATTGCGACGCCCGGAACACCTCGGTGGAGACCTGGTTGGCCTGCCGCGCATTGGAGGCGTTCTGGGTGGTGCGGCTGGCGAGCTGTTCGAGCGACGCCGAGGTCTCCTGCAGGCCGGCGGCCTGCTCGCTGGTGCTGTCGGCGATCTGCTGGCTGCTGCTGGCGAGTTGGTCGGCCGAGCCCTGGACCTGGCCCGAGTGCGCCATCAGCGCGGCGATGGCCGCGCGGACCGGACCCATGACCAGGCGCTGGATGATCAGCGAGATCACCGCGCCGGCCATCAGCAGGACCACTACGCAGACGATCATGTTGGTGCGCTGACGGGATTCGGCCGCGGACTGCATCTGGGCGAGGCGACCGCGCAGTTCGTCGGCGGCGGCATCGGCGAGCGCGGCGAGCCCGGCGCGGAGCTGCTGCTGGCGACCGGCCAGGTCACGGGCCCGGGCCTGATCGGCATCGCTGGCGTCGAAGCCGCAGAGTGCCCGATAGACCTGGTCCGCATCGCCGGCGTAGCGGCGGCATTCCTCGACCAGCTGCTGGGCTTGCTGGGCCAGCTGGGGATCGTCGGCGCAGAGGTCGACGGTCTTCAGGAGCGAGGACTGGACCTCGGCGGCGAAGGCGCCCGCCTCGCCCACGCCATCCTCCTCGCCCATCATCACGGCGTCCAGGTACTTGGTGGTCTGCTTGTCGAACGCCACCACCGCGGCGGCGGAGGCCTGGGTGGCGGGGAAGATATGGTCGGCCGTGGCCGTGATCTGCTTGCCCTGGCTCGAGGCTCCGGCCAGGTCCAGGCCCACGGTGAAGACGTAGCCCAGGATCAGGATGGAGACGCCCAGCCAGATCTTGGCGGCGAGGCCCAGGGAGGGTCCGCCGCTGGTGGGAGCCTTGCTGTCGGAGGAGATTCCGTGCATCGGTGCTTTCCTTTGCTGGGCGCCGGGACGGCGGGAGCCGCCCCGGCGCTAGCTCTTACTGCACAGTCAGGACCTTGGTGCCACTGGTGTCGGTGCCCTCGGCCACGAAGCCGATGGCGCCGGGAGTGGCGGCGATGTATTTGATCAGGTCGGCCTCGCTGGCGAATTCCTCGGGCGGCGTGCCGGTGCCCGAGAACACGGCCTTCTTCCAGAAGGTCTTGAACTGGCTTTCCGATTTCTTGACGTAGGTCTTGAGGAACTCGTCGGCGGCCGGGCCGCCCGCGAGCACCGCGGGCTTGACGGCGGCGCCGTCACTCCAGCTGGTGCTCTTGCCGAGGAAGAATTTCTGCAGGTCCGCGGCGGTGACGCTGTCGCCGCTGACCGCCGGGTTGGCCACCACGACCACGCCGGCGGTGGCCGGGGCGGCCAGGGCCAGGCCGGCGGCGACGAGGACGGTGCAGAGGGCGAGCTTGGTCAGGTTCTTGATCATCATGGCGCTCCTCCGGTCCTCTAGAAGTAGAAGGTCGACTTGGCGGCGAACATGGTCCAGGACTTCTCGGCGAAGCCCTCGGGATTCCAGCTGCCGTCCACATCGCCGACGCCGTTGAGGAAGTGGCCCTCGAGCTTGAGGATCCAGTTGTCGGTCACGTCGAAGCGGCCGGTCAGCGCGATATCCTTCTGCCAGGCGGCGTAGTCGGGGTCGAGACCCTCGCCGTCGCGGTTGCGCCAGTCGGGATGGAAGACCGAGTAATAGGCGCCGAACTCGAAGAGCGGGCTGAAGCGGTAGGCGCCCTGGGCGTAGTAGCCGCCGCGCTGGTCGTCGTCCTTCTGCTCACCGAACGGGGTCTTGATGTCCATATCGACATCGAAGCGCTCGTACTCCACGGCCAGGGTCAGCGCGTCGCGGACGTACTCCGCCGACAGGACGTAGGTGCTCTTCATGTCGAGCATCAGTTCGAGGCTCATCACCGAGGGGAGCATCCCGCCGTCGGGCACGGGCCCCGAGAAGTTGGCGCGAGTGTTCATCTTGGTGGTCAGGATGGACCCGCCCACGCGCAGGCCTTCCAGCGGCGTGTTCCAGATCAGCGCCCCGCCGCCGGCGTACTCGCATTCGGCGTCGTAGGACAGCATGGGGGTACCGCCCATGGACCCCTGCAGCAGGTAGGCCAGGAAATCCGAGGAGTTCAGCTCGATGTTGCCGTAGAAGACCTCGTATTCGAAGCTGCTGGTCTCGGCCACGGGCAGGTTGCCGTAGACGCTGGCGCCCTGGAAAGCGGTGGCCACGGTGCGGAACTGCTCGGTGTAGACGCTCTGGGGCATCAGGATGGCGTTGCGGACCATGTCCACGTCACGGGTCTTGTTGTAGAACCCCAGCGGGGTCTTGACCTTGCCGACCCGGAAGCCCAGGTAATCGCGCCAGCGGTAGTCGCCGAAGGCCCAGTCCAGCAAGACCTCGTTGTTGCCCTCGGGGCCGAGGTCCCTGCCGAGCAACTGCATGCCGATGCGCAGGTTGTCGCTCACGTTGGCCGAGGTGTTCAGGATCATCTCGTTGAACGAGAAGGTCCCATCCTTGGTGTTCGGCGTGAGGTAGTTGTACTCGCTGGACTTGAGGTAGCCCTGGCTGACGGTGCCGTGGACGTTCACGCTGGCCGCCGTCGCCAGGCCGGTGGTCAGTGCCAGCGCCATCAGGGCCAGCATCATGTTCTGGGTCGGGTTCCTCATCAAAGTTCGCCTCCTGCGTGCGATCTTGGCCCCTTGGGCCGGAACTATGGTGGCGGGTCGCTGGCTGGCCAGAGCCCTCCGGGCGCGTCGGTGGTGGCCGAACAGCTCCCTTGTACCGAGCCGTTATCGGGAGGGATTCCTCGATCTTTACCGTTAATCCTTGCGTGAAATCATTATGTGAAATCAGGCAGGCATGAGAAGCGCGCCCCACGGACGAGCAGGGCGCGCGATTCGGGCCGGGGCTGGGTCTCGGCAGCTATTCTGGCAGCTTCTCCGCGTCGATCTTCACCCCGTCACTGGCGAAGATGATCACCGGATCCATGTCGGTGTCCTCGGCCTGCATCATGTTGGAGGCGTTGATCGCCCAGATCGAGGTGCGCCCCTCGACCTCCATGGCGTTGGAGCTGATCACCTCGCCCGGCACGGTGATGGCCATGCGGATGTCCAGCTCGGCCATGTGTTGCATCAGGACGCCCATGACCTGCATGGCTTCACCCATCTGGGCCGGGTCCTGCGACTCTGGCATCTCGGTCTCCTCGGCCTCCTCCTCGTCGTCCCCCGGCACAGCCACGGACTTCAGCACGTACTGCCCCTCGGCGTTGCGGAAGATCCCCAGCCGCTCGCTGGAAGATCCGCCGACCACGGATTCGAGGACCGCGGAGAGATTGTCGACGCTCTCGAATCCCATGGTCATGGTCAGGTGGACGCCGGTCTCGTCATCGACGAACTCGTGCTTGACCAGCTTGACGCCGGCGTCCTTGCAGGCCTTCTCGACCTCATCGCGCCGCATGTCCTCCAGCGACGGCATGTCCTCGTTGCCCATGCCGCTGTTGTCCATGGCCGAGAGCTTCTGCACCGCATCGGCCACGTCGCGCGGCATGCCGTAGCTGATGGTGCAGGTGCCGGAACCATCGCTCGCGATGTCGGTTTCCATGTGCATCTTGATGCAGCCGCCGAGCAGGAACACAGCGACAGCGAGAGTGGCCAGGATGATCTTGCGCATGGCGCGTCCTTCCGTCGGGGGATCGGGGACGACGGGTCGGCCCCGTGGATGTCTGGTGGCCCGAATCTAGCGTTTGTGGCAGACTGTGTCTCGGAAAATCCCATACCCAGGCGTCGACAGCGCCGCAAGGAGCCTTCATGTCTGATCCGATCCCCAGCTGCTTCAAAGCCTACGACATCCGGGGTCGCGTACCCGACGAGCTGAACGCCGATCTGGCCTACCGGGTGGGCCAGGCCACGGCCGCCTACCTCGGGGCGCGCACCTTCTGTGTGGGCCGCGATTGCCGGCTCAGCAGCGGCGAACTCGCCGCGGCGGTGATCCAGGGTGTGCGCGACGCCGGTGGCGACGTCCTGGACCTCGGCGTCTGCGGGACCGAGATGGTGTACTGGACCACCGACCGCCGCGGACTCGACGGCGGCATCATGGTCACGGCGAGCCACAACCCCATGGACTACAACGGCATGAAGCTGGTCCGGCAGGGCGCGCGGCCCATCAGCGGCGACACCGGTCTGCACGAGATCGGTGCCCTGGCCGTGGGGACGCCGCCGGCGCCGGCGGGTCGTGTGGGCGGCCTGGCCAGCGAGGATGTCCTGGCTGCGTTCGTGGACGACCTCCTGCATATCGTCGACCCGTCCAGCTTGCAGCCCCTGACCATCGTGGCCAACGGCGGCAACGGTTGTGCCGGGCCGGTGGCGCAGGCCTTCGCCGAGCGACTCCCCGGACGCTGGCTCATGGTCCACGAGCAACCCGACGGTACCTTCCCCAACGGAATTCCCAACCCGCTCTTGCCCGAGAATCGCGCGGCCACCCAGGACGCGGTGCGGCGACACGGGGCCGATCTCGGCCTGGCCTGGGACGGCGACTTCGACCGGTGCTTCTTCTTCGACGAGAACGGCGAGTTCGTCGAGGGCTACTACCTGGTGGGGCTGCTGGCGCGGGCGGCGTTGCGCCAGGAGTCCGGTGGCCGCATCGTCCACGATCCTCGCCTGACCTGGAACACCGTCGAGGTGGTGGAGGCCGCGGGTGGCCGTCCGTTGATGAACAAGACCGGCCATGCCTTCATGAAGGAGCGGATGCGCCGCGAGGACGCCGTGTACGGCGGCGAGATGTCCGCCCACCACTACTTCCGCAGCTTCGCCTACTGCGACAGCGGCATGCTGCCCTGGCTCTACGTGTGGCAGGAGATGTCGGCCAGCGGGCGCACCCTGTCCTCGCTGGTCGGGGACATGCAGGCGGCGTATCCCGCCAGCGGCGAGATCAACCGGCGCCTGGCCGATCCCGACGGCGCCCTGGCCAGAGTCGAGGAGCGCTACGTGAGCCGCGCGTTGAACGTCGACTGTACCGACGGCCTCTCCTGCGAATTCGCGCGCTGGCGCTTCAACCTGCGCCAGAGCAATACCGAGCCGCTCCTGCGCCTCAATGTCGAGAGCCGCGCCGACGTGGAATTGATGCGCGAGAAGACCGCGGCGATCCTGGCGTTGCTGGACGAGTGAAGGACGCCGGCGACGGCCAGGCCCTCAATGATCGGCCTTGCTCTCATCATCGACCTTCTCGACCTTGGCCGCGATGGCCGTCTCGAGTCGGGCGAGTTTGCGAGTGAGCTGCTCCTGCTGCTGTTTCACCATCTCGGGATCGGAACCCTCGGGAGGATCGGCCAGGGCGGCGATGGCCTCGCGGGTCTTGGTGTGGGCGCGTTCCAGCTGCTCGAGGCTCTCGGCCTCTTCCGCCTTGTCGAACGCGACCTTCTCGGCCTTGCCTTCCACCTGGGGGGACGTGGTCGCCTGCTCCACCACGGTCTGGGGAATGATGCGCGCCTCGAGGGCGAGGACGCGCTGGTTCATGAAATTCGGCGAGACGATCTCCACGCCGCCCCGATGCAGATGATCGAGCATGCAGGCGTGCAGCCGTGAACGCACGGTCAGCAGCTGCTTGACCTCCTCGAGCAGTCCGGCCACTCGGTAGGTGACCGAGAAGTCGCCCAGCCTGGTGATCAGGACGAAGGCGTCGGCCAGGCCGGCCTCGGTGGCGGCGGCTTCGAGCAGCGGCTCGATGCGGGTGTGGGGGATGTCGTAACCAAGGGAGACCTCACCGGTGATGACCGTGCCCGAGGCCCGGACCACCTTCACCGGGTTGGTCACCAGGAAGAGGTTGGGCAGGGTGACCAGGTCGCGATCCTCGGTCTGGATCTCGGTGCTGAGGAGGCCCCGCTCGGTGACCCGGCCGAACTCGTCGCCCACGCTGACGAAGTCGCCGGTGCGGAAGTTGCGGACCGCCTTGAGCATCATGCCGGCCATGACGTTGCCCACGAAGGTAGTCGAGGCGAAGGCGATGGCCGCCGACAGCATGATGCCGAACAGGCTCAGCAGCTGGCCGCGCAGTTCGGGGCCCGCGGGCAGCACCACCAGCACGATCAGGGTGGTCGAGAGGCCGATGATCAGGTGGGCGATCTGCAGGCGGAACTCGCCGCGGCCGCTGGTTCCGGGGCGACCGGTCAGCAGTCGGCGCGCCAGGCGGCTGGCCACCATGGCCAGCAACAGCACCAACACGGCAGGCAGGAAGGGCAGGACCCGGGTGAGCTGGTCGACGATGCTGCTCATGGCATCCTCCTGGAGCGGGTAGGCGCTCAGCATAGCATTGCCGCCTGTTTTCGACGACCCTCGATCGCCTCGCCGATGGCTGCCGAGGAGCAACCTGGCCGGCGGTCGCCGCGTAGGGTACGCGACGGACGGTCCGGAGCCGAGCAGAACAGGAGAGGTCATGATCATCCGTGAACTTGCATACCGCTACCGGCGGGGACTGGCCGTCCTGCTGGTCGCCCTGATCGCCGGGCTCGCCAGCGCCGGCCAGCCCGCGGTGGTCCGCAGCAACGAACCGGCGCAACCGCCGCGGACGGTGAGCCTGGAGGAGCTCTGGCGCGTGGGCGGCGAGGACGACGAGCACATCTTCGGCCTCTTGATCGACGCGCGCTGTGACACCGAGGGCAACGTCTATCTCCTCGACCAGCAGCTGAGCCGGGTCACCGTGGTCTCGCCGTCCGGCGAGTATCTGGCCGAACTCGGCGGCGAGGGCGACGGCCCGGGCGAATGCCGGATGCCGCAGACCATGGCCATGCTGTCCGACGGGACCGTGGGACTCGGCCAGCGGTTTCCGGGCCGCTTCATCAAGGTGACTCCCACGGGGGAGCCGGCCGGGTCTCTGGACATCGGTGGCGCCGACGCGTCGCGGGACGGCTTCACCTTGCTGGTCACGGGCCGCAACCGGGGCGGGACGCTGCTGGTCGGGACCCTGCATCAGGTACCCAGCGAGGGCGGCACCAGTCGCCATACCTATCTCTCGCGGCTGGCCGACACCGGCGAAGAGACCGTGCGCTACGCCGCGCACAGCACCTACCTCGATTTCCAGAAGGCCCATTTCTCCGAGCGCGAGATGGGGGCGCCGTTCCTGCTGGCGCACACCGTGGGCCCCGATGGCCGGGTCTATCTGGCGCCCGAGCGCAACGACTATCGCATCGAGGTCTACACGCCCGGCGGTGAGTTGCTCCGCACCATCGAACGCGATTTCGACAATCCACCGCGCGACCAGCAGGCTCTCGATCGCATGAACGCCCTGTTCGAGGAGCAGGATCGGGCGCTGCCTTTCCGTATCACCTGGGACGTGGAACCCTGCGACCAGGCGGTCGCCGAGCTGGTCGTGACCGCCGACAATCAGCTCCTGGTGGCGCACGCCGCCAGCGGCCGGGATCTGCCCGCAGGGGTCTTCTCGCGCTACGACGTGTTCGACCAGGAGGGCCGCTGGCGCCAGGAACTCCACGTCCGCTGCGACGCCAACGCCGACCACGACGGACTGATCTTCCTCGATGACGGCCGGGTGTTGCTGGTGCGCGGACTGCAACTGGCGCGCTTGACCGCCAGCGGCAACGGCGGCCAGGTCACCGAGGAGGACGACGGGGCCTGGTCCATCGAGGTCATCTGCTGTCGGATCGTGGGCTGAACAATCCATCATCGGGAGATGCGAAGATGCGTCCATCCTGGCTGCTGCTCATACTCGGTGTCCTGACCCTGGCCACCACGGCGAGTCCCGCCGTGCTGGAGGTCCTCGAGACCATCGATGGCGACGGCGATACCATGCTCTTCCGTCCGTCCTTCCTGGTCTTCGGCCCCGACGGCTCTCGTTACGTGCTCAATGACGGCGACAGCCAGGTCCTGCAGTTCGACCGCGAATGGAACCTGGTACGGGCCTTCGGCCGGCAAGGCGAGGGGCCGGGCGAGTTCACCAGCGCCACGGGGCTGGTGCTCTACCAGGGCAAGCTCTGGGTCTTCGAGATGATGCGCGCCACGCTGTTCGGCCTGGACGGCGAGTATCTGGAGACCCGCACCAGCCAGCTCCAGATGCACGAGCCGGTGGTGACGCCGCGGGGGCTGGTGGTGCGTCTCGGCAGCAACGAGCGCCTGGCTGCCTTGCTCGACGACCAGCTCGAACTGGTGACAAAGCTGGGCCCCCATTGCCCCTCGGATGGCGACTTCATGGTCCAGTACAAGACCTGCGGTTTCGTGCGCGCCCTGCCGCACCCGGACTACCTCTGTCTCCTGCTCAACCCGTTCGACGGTCATCTCTACGCTCTGGACGACCACGGCGAGATCGTGCGCGAACTGGATCTCATGGGCACGGCGGGACAGTCGTCGTTCGAGGAGCACGACGACGATTCGGTGAGCATGAGCTTCAATCTGGTCATGGGCACCGGAGGGGTCGACCGTGCAGGGAGATTTTGGACCGTGCCCCTGCCTCCCGGCGCCGGCGAGGAGGATCCGATCACCCTGGTGGTGCGCGGCCGGGACCTCGAGCCGGTGGCCGAGTTCCAGCTTCCCGACGAGGTGGTGGGATTCCGCATCTACCAGGATCCCGAGGGTCGGCTCGTGCTGCTGGACGGCGCGTCGTCGCTGATCCACGTGTGCGCCTATCCAGAGGAGCTGGCGGGATCCTGAACCGCCGGGATCGCCGCGCGCGGGATTGTCATTGTCCAGGCCGGTCATCGGCGCCATCCTTGCCACGGGGATTGCCTCCGGTGGAAGGATGTCCGCAGTGCGCCGTATCATGCCCATCATTCTCGGCCTGGTCCTGGTCATGTCCTGCGCCACGGTGCCGACCCCGGGACCAGCGCCCACAGCCGCGTCCACCGACCTCGACACGCTGGCGGCCCGGACCATCGCGGACCACGTCGATGGCGAGGCCATGGCCCGCTGGTACGCGACGCTGCGCGCCGGTTCGCCCGCACACGAGGCGGCTCGCTGGCTGCTGGCCTGGCTGCCGCCCTCGGATCTGGTGGCGCTCGATCTGTCCACCTTGCAGGAGCACGTCCAGTACGCCTGCGCGGTCCGTCGCGAGGCGCCCTGGGCCGCCGACCTGCCCCACGACCTCTGGCTGCACTACGTCGTGCCCCATCGCGTGTCCCAGGAGCCGGTCCAGCCCTGGCGCGCGACGCTGGCCCGTCAACTCCGCCCCCTGGTGGCCGACTGCGCCACCATGGAGGAGGCGGCACTGGCCGTGAATCGCTGGTGCCGCCAGCAGGCCACCTACACGCCCACCAGCGGCCGTGACATGGGCCCCTTCACCACCATGGCCCGGGGCCTCGGACGTTGTGAGGAGGAGATGATCCTCACCATCTGCGCGCTGCGCGCCGCCGGCCTGCCGGCAAGGTCGTGTTCCACGCCCTACTGGACCTTCACCGACGACAACCACGCCTGGGTCGAGGTCTGGGCCGACGGACGCTGGCACTACGCCGAGAGCTGCGACGACCGTCGCTGCCTCGACAACGCCTGGTTCAGCGGCCCCGCCAGCCGCGCGGGCTTCGTGCGCAGCCTGGCCTACGGAGAGTTCGACCCCTCGCCCGAGCCGCTCTATCGCGCCGTCGAGGGCGTCACGGTGATCAACAGCACGGGCGTCTATACCCGTCCCTTCACCCTGACGGCCACGGTGGCCGACGCTCCCGACGCCGCCGTCCACGTCAACGTGCTCAACTACGGCACGCTGCGCGCCATCGCCAGACTGGAGCCCGGGCGATCGCTCGCGCTCGGGCCCGGCGGGTACGCGCTCACGGCGGACGATCCCCGGTCGGGTGCGCTGCTGCTCCGCGTGGTGCAGGGCCAGCCGGGGGGAAGGGTGGCCGTCGAACTGGGATCGGCCGACCGGTACGATCTCGTCGCTTCACCGCCGTTCTGGCTGCACTATCCCGAACACGACGCTCCTCCCTTGCGCCAGCTCGAGCTGGTGCCGGCCGGGGTGCAGGCACGCCATCGCCAGCTTGTCCTCAGCCGCGACCAGGAGCGCCGCAAGCTCCGGGCCCTCGACTCCTCCGAGCAGGCCGTGCTGGATTCGCTGCCGGACGACCTCCGCCAGCGCTGGGACGAGATCCTGGCCAAGCCCATGAGTTCCTCGTCGGTCTGGATCGGGCTGCTGTCCTGGGCCGAGGATCCCCTACGGCGCACTGCCCTGACCGATTTCCTGTCCGCCGCCGACGACAAGGATCTGCTGGAGTGGACCGAACAGGACGTTCGCGTCCATGTCGCCGGTGCGCTGGCGGTGCGTCACCGGCTGGCGGAGGTGTGGGGGCTGAGCGTGCCCGACTCCGTCTGGCGGGAGGGAGTCCTGCAGGGACGGATCGCCCGCGAACCCGGTTGCGATTGGCGCACGCCGCTGCCGGAGTGGCCCCTGGGCCAGGCCGCCCAGACCACCATCGCCGACTGGTGCCAGCGCTTCGCTGCCGGTGTCGAACTGGTCCCCGACGGGATGCTCGGGCAACCCCTGGCGCCCCACCAGACCTGGCGACTCGGCCGGGCGCGTCGCAGCGACTGGCAGGTATGTTTCGTCGGCCTCTGCCGGCGGGCCGGACTACCGGCGCGCTGGCGACACGGCAGGGTCGAGGTCTGGACTGGGGACTGGCGAGAGGTCCGGCCCGTCCCCGAGGCGGAGGACTCATCCCCCTCGTCTCAGGAGCCAACGGGACAGGGCTGGCTCGCGGTGCAACTGACGCGGGGGGGACTGCCCTCGTTCGATGCCGAACCTTACCGCCGGTTCATGGTGGCCGGACGGGGTGTGGGCGTTCTGGAACACCGCTGGTGGGACGTCCAGACCGGATTGCAGCCGTGGGATGCCGGCGAGTACGTGCTGGGGGCCGTGACCAGGGTCCCTGGCGGCAGCGCCTGCGGGCGTCTGCGCTCGTTCGACGTGGCGGCAGCCGAGACGACCCGTGTGGCGCTGGCTCTGGACATCGATGCTGGACGATGGGATGCCTCCGTGCTCGTGGACGAGTCACTGGTCGCGGCACTGGCACAGGCGCTGGGTGGCGGCGACCGCGACGCGGTGCGGCCGGCGCAGCCGGACGTCCTGCTGCTCGGCCATGCCGGTGAGGACCTGCAGCGCATGGTCACGGCCCTCGGGCGGGTCTGGCCGCGGCTGCAGGCCGAGGGACGTACGGTGGCCGTGTGCCCGGTCGGGGCGACGGCGTTGGCGCCGCTGCAGGAGGCCATGTCGGCAGCGGGGATTCCGTTGGTGTTCCTGGCGGAGGGCAACCCGGCCCTGGCGGAGTTCCTGGACGGTCCCGCCCGGCAGGGGCCCGTGGTGGCCCTATGGAGCCGGGAAGGGGAGTGCGTCTTGCTGCGGGTTGGTATCGATAACGATCTCGATGAGACGATTCATCTGGTGCTGGACGGAGACGAATAGGTCCTCGATCTCGGATGTCGAGAGCGGCTCCTGGATTGGATCTGTGTTTTTGAGTCTTTGATGCGCGACCACGATGGGAAATGGTGCCGACAGTACGGGGCTCTGCGGGAAGGTTGTTAAAGGAGTGAGCTAGTGGCAATGCGGCTCGTGCAGGGCGAGAAGGGGGGGTGTGGAATGAGGTGAGCCAAGCTCCAATTTCGAAGTTAACAGTTGAGAGATGAAGAGAATCGACAATGTCGGGCCTAGGATCTTGGTGGCGAAAAACGAGGCCCACGGCTCACCCTGGACAAAATAAAAAAACTAGCTAAATATATCTTTACCGGAACCGAGAATTGGGTTATCTGTATATGGAAAGAACACCGGGCCGGGACCAATTATCATTCGTGAAGGCTTTGGGCGAGAGCCGACACGGATGGGGCCCGGCCACCCTCTCAAGGCCGGGGTCCGCGGGTTCTCGATAGCTTTGGGCGAGAGCTGTCGGGGTGGGACCCCGGCCCCTTTTCGGGGTCGAATGCGATCCGGAGATATCGGCAGGGGGCGTGAGGCGGTCCTGAACAGGACCGCCTCGCTTTTTGCTGACCCTCTCAGAAGACTCCGGCGAAATGGCCGTCGACGATGATGGTCCGCGAGTCCTCCGAGCCTTCCAGGCGGACTTCCCGGACCTTCACGAGCGGCTGGGTCTCGGGAATGTAGACCCGGTCGAGATGGATCACGGCCTCGGGGCTGGAGAAGTCGTTCGGACCCACCATGCCGCCGAAGTGGTCGCTCCGGCCGAACGCGATGTGCAGGCCCAGCTTCTCGTCGAGCAGGATGCTGCCCGTGGGGTGCAGGCCGAAATCGCCCAGCACGCCCAGACCCAGTTCGGCCAGGTTGGCGTACGCCGGTTCACGCTGGAAATGATCGCGCTCGTCCGTGGTGAGCGGACCGTCGCCATGGACCGCCTGGACCCGGTTGCCGGCGATCTCGAGCAGCGCCACCTCGTCGCCCAGCTGCACCGGCAGGATGCCGGCGGTCAGGCTGGGCTCGCCGGGATTCTCCCCCTCGTAAGGCACGATGTAGGCCTCGCCGCTGGGGAGGTTGCCCGCAATGCCGTTGACGGGGAACAGTCCGCCCGAGGCGTGTCCCTGGCGGTAGCGGAGGTCCAGGACCAGCTCGTGGCGGCCGGCCGAGGTGGCGGTGACCACGACACAGCGCTCGGAGGCGTCGCAGAGATCCTTCAGCAGGTTCACCCGGCGGTTGATCTCGCCGTAATCCAGCTTCAGCGCCGGGATCATGGTGGACAGGAAGCCGGGCATGGTGGCGGCACGGAAACCGCCGCCGCGGGTGGCGACCTTCAGCGGCGCCGTGGCCGAGAGCTCGGTGGGAGCCAGGACCAGGGAGTGGTCGGCGAAGAGGTCGGCGAAGCTGGTGGTGGCGTGGCCGGCCAGTTCCCCGGCGTCGGCCGGAACCCAGGCGGGATCGCTGCAGACCGCGCTTGCGGGCAGGTCGGCGTTGTTGCTGCCGGCGTTGGGATACCAGGCAAGGGTGACCCGGTCCAGGTTCAGAGCCGTCTTCTCCTGGTGGAGCTTGCCGGCCCAGTCAGCGGCCAGGGCGCGGCGGCGCTGCCAGTCGGGATGATCGGGCCGCTTGTCGTCGGGCAGGTCCGACATGATCAGCAGGCCGCGGTCCTCGGCCGTGGGTTGGAAGACGCGCTGGATCAGTAGTCGTAGGTCCTCGCCGGTGAGGATCTCGCTCATGTTGAACTCCGGGGCGGGGCGGCGGAGCCGCCACAATGGTTGTAGGCGCACGGGGCGTGTTCCCGTATTGTGGCACCAGACGGCAGGAGACGGCAAGGTCGGTCCTGCCAGCGACTCTGACAAGGAGTGTCTCATGAGTCAATCGAGCGAACGGAATCTCGCGCTCTTCATCGATTTCGACAACGTGGCTCTGGGGGCGCGGGACTCGCGCATGCGCTTCGACGTGCGGCTGCTGATGCAGCGGGTGCTGGAGAAGGGCAAGGTGGTGGTCAAGCGGGCCTATGCCGACTGGCACTACTACAAGGAGCACATGAAGCCGCTGCACGAGGCGGCCATCGAGCTCATCGAGGTGCCCTCGCCCAAGATCGGCGGCAAGAACAGCGCGGACATCCGCCTGGTGGTCGACGCCATCGACCTCTGCTACTCCAAGAGCCACATCGACACCTTCGTCATCGTGTCCGGTGATTCTGATTTCTCGCCCCTGGTCTCCAAGCTGCGGGAGAACGACAAGGGCGTCATCGGCATCGGGGTGCGCAGCAGCTCGAGCCACCTGCTCATCGGCAACTGCGACGAGTTCATGTTCTACGACGACATTTACCACTCGGCAGTGAACAAGGTCTCCGAGAAGGTGTCGTCGGTGCCGCACGACAAGCGCGAACTCTTCGACTTCCTGCTCCAGACCTCGCAGAGCCTGCTGCAGGAGAGCCGGGGCGTGCTCTACTCGTCGCTGGTCAAGGACACCATGAAGCGCAAGCAGCCCGAGTTCAACGAGGCCAACTACGGCTACTCCACCTTCGGCGACCTCCTGGAAGACGCCCGCGACCGCGGCCTGCTCGAGGTGGAGCGCGACAGCCGGGCCGGCGGAACCCTGGTGGTCCTGGGCCTGGGCAAGGGCGAACCCGCCGCCGAGGGGCGCACCGGTAAATCACGCCGCCGCCGACGCGATCGGAGCCGTCCGCGGGAGGACCACGAGGAGCAGACCGCCGCCGAGTCCACCGCGGGCCAGGAGACGGCGAAGTCGACCAGTCCCGATTCCGTTCCGGCCGGCGACGCGCCCGGTGACGCCGCCTCCACCGAGCAGACGGGTGCAACGACGTCCCGCCGGACCACCAAGAAGTCCTCGCGACGTTCGGCCAAGAAGAAGAAGGCGGTCCAGGACGAGAAGAAGGCGGCGGAGGCAGGCAGCGCCGAGGCTCAGGCGGAGAAGCCAGCCGAGAAGGCGGCCAAGAAGACCGCCAAGAAGACCGCCAAGAAGGCCGCCAAGAAGACGACCAAGAAGACCGCCAAGAAGACGACCAAGAAGACCGCCAAGAAGACGGGGTCGGGCGGCGGGAATGCTGCGGGAGGGTAAGGGGCCTAAAGTTCGGCGACATCCCGGCCGAACCAGATGGGGAGACGACGTGTGGTGCCGCCGGGCGGCTGGCGAGTGCCCTCATGCAAGAAATCGGAGGATGGGACCATGGCCCCCGTGGATGTCGCACCCGAGATCGCTCGAGTCCTCGACCTGGACGGAACCCTGGACAACCTCGGCGGTGACCCCGAGCTGCTCCAGGAGCTTCTGGAATTCTTCATGGAGATGGTTCCCCAGCAACTGGCCGACCTCCAGGCGGTGGTCGCGGCCGGCGACGTGGCGGCGGTCGATCTCCAGGCTCACGCCATGAAGGGCGGCGCCGCCAACGTGGGCGCGGTGCGCATGGCGGCGGTGGCGAAGGAGCTCGAGATGCTGGCCAAGGGCGGTGGCCTCGAGGGTGCCGAGGCGCTGTGCACCAGCCTCGTCGCCGAGTTCGCCGAACTGCAGGCCGCGCTGCCCCAGCTGGACTGGAACTCCCTGAGCTAGATTCTCGACCGCAGAGGAATGCCGCCGGGTCCGACTGGACCCGGCGGCTTCTCATGAAGGGTGGATCGGTCACTCCTGCTCGGGCTTCGCCTCGGCCTCCTCCAACGAGATCGCGGCCACGGCGTCCAGGCCGGGACCGGCAGGGTCACGGCCCTCCGCGTCATCGGACCGGGACCACGCTGCGGCGAGCGCGGTGAGGTCGGCCTGGGGATCGTCGTCGGCGATGGTCACCAGCGCGAGGCGGGCGTGGTTCTCCTCGCCCCGACCGTGCCCGAGATCGCTGGCCAGCAGGTACTGCTCGCGCGCCTGGGTCAGATGGCCAGAACGCTCGAGGGCAGTGCCCAGGTTGTTGCGGATCACCGCCACCTCGGGAGCGAGTTCCGCGGCGCGGGCCAGCGGCGCCAGCGCCCGGTCGAACTGTTCGTTCTCGATGAAGATCAGCGCCAGGTTGTTGAGGGTCCAGGCATCGTCGGCCTTCCGCTCGAGAGCTTGCTGATAGGCCGCAATGGCCTCTTCATTCCGCGACAGATTGTGGTAGACCCGTCCCTGGACGCGGCGCACCGCCACATCGTCGGGGGCGATGGCCACGGCCTGTTCGATGGAGGCGAGGGCGGCCTCGGCCTGGTCCAGTTCGAGCTGGACGCGGGCCAGGTTGACCAGGCTCTTGAGGTGGTCGGGCTTGCGTTGCAGCGCCGCGGCGAAGGCCGCGCCGGCCTCCTCGTCACGGTCGGCCTTCCACAGCGAGAGCCCGTGCATGTAGTGGCCCCAGGCGTTCTCGGGATGCTGGTCGCAGTAGCTGGTGAAGAGCTCGGCGGCCTCGTCGTAGCGGCCGGCCAGGTAGGTCTCTTCCGCGTTGGAGTAGGTGGCGAGCAAGGGGACCTCGGGCTGCAGGCCCCTCTCGTCGGGAGTGGCGATGGACGGTTCGGTCTCGGCCACCACGGCGGGCTCCGTCCCCCCGTCGGTGACCGCCGCGGCCGGCTCGGCGCCGGCGGGCTCGGTGGTGATCGGGGTGGTGGTCTGGTCGGCCTCGATCATGGTCGTGGCCACGGGCTCCTCGGGCGCGACGGGATCCTGGGCGAAGCGGATGCCCAGGTAGACGCAGAGGCTCAGGACCAGCACGAAGACGATGGCGCCTTCCATGAGCTTGACCTTGCGGTCGCGGATCTCGCTGGCGGCGTTGTCGGTGTATTCCTGGCGGGACATGGTGATCCTCCTTGGCAGAGCGCCCGAGGGCGCGGGGGTGTGGCTCGGTCACCCGGATACCGCAAGGGGGAGGCCAGGCCCGTGAATGGGCTCAAGTCGTTGTGATTCAAAGTATTGTAGTTCACCTGGAGGGAGCGCTGTCACGCGCTGTGTCCAATCCGACACGGGCGGGCGTGTCCGTCGTCACACGTTGCGAGGGGAGCGTCCGGGCAGCACGGCGAGCGACAGCAAGCCGAGCCAGCCCAGGCTCGACAGGAGCCAGGGCCAGCGCTCGGGGCGATGCCGGAGCGTCAGGGCGGACGTCCCGCGAGGGACTCCCGTCAGCTCCAGCCGCCCATCCTGATGGGGGCGTACCGCGACCCCATCGGGCCCGCTCACGGTCCAGGACGTGGCGTGGGCTTCGCTCACCGTGATGGTGGCGGGTCCCCCCCGCGCCAGGTCGGCCTCGAGTTCGATGCGACCGGGATGCGGGCGGCGGACCACCAGCGAGCGGGAGTCGGGGGACTCGGCCCAATTGGGGGTGGTGTCGCGGGGATCGAGGACCGTGAACCGTCCGCGCCGGAACACCTGACGGTAGAACCCGGTATCGGCGAGCTTGCGCGCCAGGACGGGGTTGGCCAGCAGGAGGCGGGTGACGCCGGCGCGGGGCAGATGTTCGCCGACGCGGAGCAGGTCCGCGGTGTCCAGCAGCGGGCTGCCGAGGACCAGTCCGAACTGGCCGCTGGTCCATCCCTCGGTGGGGTAGGGCATGCCGCCGTAGAACGCGCCGACCTGTTCCCAGCCCGTCTCCCGTGCCGTGAGCGCCGGCAAGTGGGAGTGGTAGAGGTCGGTGGAATCGCCGCGAAGGTAGAACGTGTCCTGCACGAAGAGCCGACCTCGCTGCGGGGGCCGGTGATCGCGGAGCCAGCGCCAGACGTCACCGAGCTGGACGATTTCCGGCGAGTCGCCGGGCGGCACGGCGAGCGCCAGCGGACGCTGCCACCAGAGACCCGAGAGGACCAGCAACACGGCCGCGGTGGCCACCGGACGGCGCCCACGGCCGGCCGCCGCCAGCGGGGCGAGCGAGGCCAGGACCGGCGCGGCCGCCAGCGCCAGGCCGAGGCGGACGAGGAAGAGCCGGCGCCACGAGTGCGGGCCCAGCAGGGGCGTGCCGGTCCAGGGAACCACCAGCAGTACCAGCACGAGGAGCACGCCGGCCAGCAGCAGACCCAGCCGGGCCGCAGGATCGTGCCAGGCCCGGCGCAGGCCGAGCAGTCCGAGGGCCACCAGGCCGATCATGGGGATGGTGTCGGTGAAGACCAGTTCGGTCTGCCAGGAGAGGGCTCCCTGCGCCAGGTCGAGCGGATGTAGCGGCAGCAGCAGGTAGAGCAGACCAAGGTGCGGCGCCAGCGGCTGGTCGTGGATCACCAGGTGCGCGCGATCCAGGAACGCGGGCAGCCAGTAGGGCGCCGCGGCGAGGGCACCCAGGGCGGCGGCGCCCAGGCGGGCCGCGAGTTCGGTCCGTTGTCGATGGAGGATGGCCGCCAGCAGGAAGGCGATGACGGCCGGCCAGATCAGGAACAGGTGCGTCAGGCCGAGCAGACCGTACAGGGCGCCGAGGCGCGCCAGGCCGCGCTGGTCCAGCCGCGGTCGGGCGAGTTCCCCCACGATCAGGACCAGGCAGGCGGCGGCCACACCGAACGGCGCCATGCCGCCCATCGGTGATTCGAAGCCCTCGAGCCAGGGGCGCTGCACCAGGACCAGCCAGCCGGTCAGGGCGGCAGCCCAGAGCGGGGCGTGCCGCCGGGTGACAGCCAGCACCGCCAGCGCCGGCGCCAGGAAACCGGCCAGACCGAAGATGGTCAGCAATAGGCCCGCCGGCAGGCCCATCCCCGCGAGCCGGCCCAGCAGGCCGTACCACAGCGGCGAGTGCGTCCGGGTGACCGGGAAGCCCAGGAAGGCGGCATCGCTCCAGCCGCCCTCGCCGCGGACGAGGTCGTGCAGCTCGGCGAGATGGCAGGGGTTGTCCTGGTAGGTCTGCCAGCCACCCGAGCCGACGAGCGGCCAGGCGCAGACCAGCCCCGTGGCCACGATCACCACCACCGCCAGGATTCCCGGTCCGCGGCCGTTCATGCGCTCACCTCTTCAGTCCGTGGCGCCGCATGACCTTGAGCAGCGAGCTGTGGTCGGCGAGGCCCAGATCCTGAGCGGTGCGGGTGATGTGCCAGTCCTGGCGCTCCAGCGCGGCCAGCACGATGGCGCGTTCGGCCGCTGCCTTCTGGTCCTTGAGGGTGCCGGCGCTGGGTTGCCAGCGGTCGGCGGCGGGGAGCGCCGCGACCGGACCGATGTCCGCGGGCACGGCGTCCGGGCCGATGACCTCGCAGCGGGACGCGATGACCATGCGCTCGACCACGTTGCGCAGCTCGCGCACGTTGTTGCGTCGCCAATCGTAGCCGCCGAGGCACTCGAGGACGTCCGGCGACGCCGAGCGCGGCCGCTGGCCGAAGCGCTCGGCCACGAGCACCAGGAAATGCTGGACCAGGAGCGGGATGTCGCTCAGCCGCTCACGCAACGGCGGCACGCGCAGGACGTGGACGTTGAGGCGATAGAGCAGATCCTCGCGGAAGCGTCCAGCGGCGACCTCGGCGTCGAGGTCGCGATTGGTGGCGGCAACCATGCGCACGTCCACGGGCAGCTCACGGGTACTGCCCACGCGGGTGACCGTGCCCGTCTCCAGCACGCGCAGCAGCTTGGCCTGCGCCGGCAGGGGCAGCTCGCCCACCTCGTCCAGGAAGAGCGTGCCCCGGTGCGCGGCCTCGAAGGCGCCGCGGCGCGTGCGGTCGGCACCGGTGAAGGCGCCCTTCTCGTGGCCGAAGAGCTCGCTCTCTGCCAGGTTCTCGGGCAGCGCGGCGCCGTTGACCGTCACGAACGGCTGGCGGGCGCGGGGGCCGCGGTCGTGGAGCTGGCGCGCCACCAGTTCCTTGCCCGTGCCGCTCTCGCCCAGGACGAGGACGGCGCTGGGGATGGCGGCGAGCTGATCGATCCCCTCGCGCAGGTCGCACATGGCGCGGCTGTCGCCGATCAGCGGCGAGTCCTGGCCCGCGTCGCGGCGGAGCTTGCGGACCTCGTCGCGCAGCCGCGCCCACTGGATGGCGTTGTCCACCTCCTGGACCACACGCTCGAGCGGTTCGTCCTTGGCGAGGAAGGTGTAGGCGCCCAGCTTCACCGCGCGCACGCAGCGGTCGTAGGAGCCGGTGCCGGTGTAGACGATCACCGGCGTCCGGTCGGCACGGCGCTTCATCTCGGCCAGGACCTGGAAGCCGTCGAGGTCGGGCATCTCCAGGTCCAGGATCACGCAGTCCACCGGCTCGGCGGCGAGCAGGTCGAGGGCGGTGGTGCCGCCCTCGGCGGTGAGGGTCTCGTGGCCCCCCAGCCGTTGCAGGTCGTAGGCGTACTGCTCGCGCATGGCGGCGATGTCGTCGACGATCAGGACCAGGCTCATGCGTCGGCCTCCGCTGCGGGGAAGGTCAGAGTGATGGTGGTGCCGCGGCCCGGGGCGCTATCCACGTGCAGCCGGCCGCCGGCGTCGCCGGCCAGGCGGCGCACATTGCTGAGGCCCAGCCCGGTCCCGCCTTCCTTGGTGGTGAAGAAGTCCTCGAAGATCCTGGCCTGGACCTCGGCAGGCATGCCGCAGCCGTCGTCTTCGATGGCCAGGACGCACTGGCGGCCGAGGTCGGGATCGTCTTCACCGCTGACCCTCACGATGATGCGACTGCCGGTGGGAGGCAAGGCTTCCCGGGCATTGCGCAGGAGGTTGCCGAGGATGCGGCGCAGGCTGAGGGGGTCGATGAGCACCGCGGGGGCGTCGGGGTCGGCGGTGACGGTGGCTTCGGCCAGGGTCTGAGCGAGTTCGCGTGCGATGGCGGCCACATCGCAGCGGCTGTGTCTCGGTGGCGGCGCCAGGCGAGCGTAGCGGCCGGCCAGTTCCTCGAGGAAAGCGAGGCTATCGGTGAGGGTGGCCTCGCGCCCCTGGAAGATCTCGACCAGGCGATCAGGCTCCCGTCGCGCGGTCTCGCCCAGGTGGCGCAGGACGTTGCGGACCGGGGTGATGCCGTTGCGCAGGTCGTGGTTCACCTGCCGGGCCACCTCGCCCAGGGTGGCCCGGTGTTCGGCGTCGGCGAGGCGGCGGGCATCCTGGCGCAAGCGGGCCACCATGGCGGCGAGGATGCGCGAAAGCTGGCCGACCTCGTCGCGACGGTCGGTGGGGAAGTCGGCGGCGGGGTCGTCGAGGTCGACGCGGGCGGCCCCGGCGGCGAGGTCGCTCAGGGGTCGGGAGAGGCGGGCGCTCAGCCAGGCCGCCAGCAGGAAGGCGCCGGCCAGCGCCACCACGAAGGCGACGGTCAGGGTGAGCTCCAGTTCCTGGAGCGTGCGTTCCAGCGGGGCGGTGCTCACCCTGGCGACCAGGGTGGCCGCCAGCAGCTCGCCGCCGTCGATCAGGGGCACGGTCTCGGTGCGCACCAGGAAGCCGCCAGCGGTGAGCGCCGCGGTCAGACCAGGCGTGTCGCTCCAGGCGTCGAAGGCGGGCAGGTGCTGCCGATACCAGGCGGTGTTGCCCAGTGGTCCGGTGGCGGTGATGATGTCCAGGTCGGCCTGTCCGGTGCCCAGGTCCGCCAGATCCGGGAACGCCAGCAGCTCGCCGCCGACGAGCGTGAACGGCCGGTTGCCCAGGGAGAAGGGGACCACCACTTCGAGGGCCAGCACTCCGGCTGCGGGCAACTGGTCGCGCACCAGAGCCAGGTCGCCGCTCATGGTGAAGGCCCGGGACCAGGTGGCCTGGGCGAGCAGCCCGGGCAGTTCGGGTTCCCGCCGGCCGAACTCGTTGCGGTAATGTCCCGAGCTGAGGATGACCCCGTCACCGTCCTGGAGCTGGAGGATGTCGAGGCCGCCGAGGCGCCTGGCATGACCGGCGACGTCTCTGAGATAGGGCTTCTGGTCCTCGCGTTCGTCGACGATGGCCCAGCGCAGCCGGTTGTCGTCGACCATGGCTTCGACGACGCCCTGCAGGGTGCCCGCGATCCTTTGCCCGCGCGACTGCAGGCTGCTGATCGCGGCGGTGAGCTGGCCACTGGCCCGACGCGTGTACTCGTGCTCGTACTGCCGGGTCACGCGCTGCCGCAACACCCAGCTGGTCCCGCCCAGCGGCAAGACGATCAAGACCACCGCGGCCAGGAAGATGCGCCAGCGCGTGCTCACGGCGCGACCGCCGGCGCAGCGACACCCAGCTGCGACACCAGCAGGGCTCCGTCATGAGCCAGACGCAGGCCCGCCAGTTCGCCGCGCCAGACCAGCCGCGCACGCGTTTCCACCAGCGGCATCGCCAGCTCCTCCTGCACCAGCCAGGTCGCGGCTCGACAGGGATCGCGCTCTTCGGCGACCTCGTGCTGGAGCCAGTCCGCCCGCGCCAGCAGGGTGGCCAGGGCGTGGCACGCCGTGGGATGCCCGGCATCCAGACCGACCACGAAGCCGCTGGCCGAGCCTTGTTGCAGGGCCTGGGCGAGTTCGAGCTGGCCGGCGCCGTACGCCTCGATGTCGGGCTGCAGGAAGACCGCGATCCGCTGCGCGAGGGCGGCGGCATCGGGGTCGCCGACCGGGAAGAAGAGACGGCGTCGTCGCATGGCCTCGAGGGCGGGGTCGACGTCCTGGGGGGGCGCCATCAGACCCACGGTGGGGCCCTGGAGCTGGGGACAGGGTGCGGACGAGCACCCGTGCATCAGGAGGCTGTCGGTGGCCCTGCTCTCGGCGGGGGTGACCCCTTCGGGAGTCAGCAAGCCGCCAGGATCGATGGCGATGTCGGTCTCTGGCGGCAGGAGCAGGGCATAGAGCCGGTTCCAGGGCAGGGGAGCCGTGAAGACGCCGGGCAACCGGGCATAGTAGAGCCCGGCGCGCTGGTCCCTGATCAGTGCCACATCGCTGTGGGGATCGAGCAGATCGCGCGGATCGTGGTTCGCCTTGACGCGGAAGGTGAACGAGCGCCAGGCCGGTCGGTCGGGATGGTGCAGGTTGGGCTGACACACCAGGTCCGGCAGCGGTCGATCGGTGTCGGCCGCCAGCCGGCAGGGGCCGCTGCCCACGGGCCAGAGCCAGCCTTCCCGCAGCGCCGCCACCGCCAGGGCTGGATGCGCCAGCAGCCGCGGGAGATCATCCTGGGGCTCGGCGAGGCGGATCTCCAGGGTTCTGGCGTCCACCGCCAGCAGACCGCGACTGCCCGTGGCGAGCCAGAGCCCGGGGCAAGGCTGGCCCAGGGCGCTGGCCAGACGTTCGTTGCGTCGCCAGGCTTGGACCACGGCGAACGCGGTCACCGGCGAGCCATCCCAGAACACGGCATCGTCACGCAGACGCAGACGCCAGCGGCGACCGTGGTCGAGGCGCTCCCAGTCCAGCGCCAGGGCGGGCAGCAACTCACCGGTGCAGGCCACGGTGGTGAGGGTCTCGTAGAGGTTGGCGAAGACGGTCCGTTCGCTCTCGTTCACCGGCAACGGGGCGTGCTCCGGCGACACGGCCCCGCCCAGGACGAGCACCAGGTCGCCCCCGGGCAGCGCCGATCCGGCCAGGGGGCTGCAGGCGGCCAGCGTGGGCCAGCCGGCTTGCGGCGTGACGCCAGGCCGGGAGGGGCCGCTGGCGAGGTCGGGGTCGCTGCTGGCCGGGGGCTTCTCTCCGCTGCACCCTGCCAGCAATCCTGCTAGCAGGAGGGTGGCGAGGCGGGGGAATGCGCGTGTCTGTCTCATGGCAGGAGGCTACCGCCCAGCCCCCCCATCGTAAAGCCGAAGCTTGTGCCCGGGAGATTGTGTCTCCGGCCTGGCCGGCGAATGCGGTCGATCCGGGACGGTTTACGTGGTTTTCGGGCTCCTTTCCCTGACGCGAGAGGAACGCGTCGCATTCCTCGATCCTGCTGGTGGCCGTATCTCATCATGAGGGTTTGTTGTCATGTGAACCAGGGTTGACATCCTGACCTTGCGGGGCTCCGTGCGTCCCCTGTTATCGTGTTTCGCGACCGCTGTTGATGGTGATCTGCAAACCGCGGACCGGACACAATCTCGATGGCACAACCAGGAGAATGGAATGGGCCGGCTTCCTGAACGCATCGTCTGCCTCAGCGAGGAATACACCGAGATCCTCTACCACCTCGGCGAGGAGGACCGCATCGTCGGCATCACCGAGTACACCTGCCGACCGCCCCGGGCCCGCGACGAGAAGGAACAGGTCTCCCAGTTCCTGCGCGCCGACACCTCCCGGATCGAGGAGCTCCGGCCCGACCTGGTCCTCGGGTTCAGCGACCTGCAGGCAGACCTGGCCGCGGATCTTCTGCGTCGCGGCCTGAACGTGGCGGTCTTCAACCAGCGTTCGGTGGCCGACATCCTCGCGGTGGTCGAGAGCACCGCCCGTCTGGTGGGCCGCGATGTCGACGGCAGGGCCTATGCCGATGAACTGGCGGCCAATCTCGAAGCCGTGCGTCAGCGTGCCCGCACCCTGGTGCGCCGGCCGCGGGTCTACTTCGAGGAGTGGCCCAAGCCGTGCATCACGGCCATCGGCTGGGTGGCCGAGCTGGTGGAGCTGGCGGGCGGCCAGGAGCTGTTCCCCGAGCACCGCGGCGGAGTGCGTGCCCAGGACCGCACCACCGACTGGGACACGGTCCGCAGCCGCGACCCCGAACTCATGCTGGCTTCCTGGTGCGGAGCCAGGTTCAACGCCGGCACGGTGCGCCGGCGTTCCGGCTGGGACTCGGTGACCTGCGTCCGCGAGGATCGGCTCGTGGAGATCCCCTCGGAGATCATCCTGCAACCAGGACCTGCAGCTCTGACCGATGGAGTGGCAGCGATCCAGTCTGCCGTGGCGGCCACGGTCGCGGCAACCGAAGCCTGACTTGCCAGCGGACGGCGGTCGGCTCTAACATGACCGACGACCTGCTTCATCCCGTGGGCGGAACCGCCGCCATGCCGTCGGAGGACAACCACACCATGCGTCTGTTCGTCACCTCCAGTCTGGCCCTGCTCATCCTGACGATGGTGGCTCCGGCGCCGGCGCTGGTCCCCGCCGACCTGCTCGACATGCGCACCTGCGGCCTCGGTGCCCTCTCGCCGGACGGTCGCCTCCTCGTCTACACCGTGAGCATCCACGATCGTGAAAGCGGTGGGGAGCGGACAACCGTCCATCTGCGCGACCTGGAGACGGGAACGCAACAGGTGCTCTTCACGCCGGACGATCAGGCCGCCGGGTTCGTGTTCGCCCCCGATGGTCGCGAACTGGCCTTCACACGGCGCACCGACGCGGGGACCGAGGTCTGGCTCATGGCCGCCGACGGTACCCGGCGGCGGCGCGTGGCCGGGCCCGGACGGTTCGGTGAGCTGGTCTGGTCGCCCGCCGGCGGCGAACTGGCCCACATCATCAGCGACCGGGCCCCCGAGTACGCCGGCATCCCTGGAGTGGTGACCGTGGCCGACGATCTCGGGTGGCGGCACCTCGGGCTGGGCGAGCGCGAGGGGATGCTACGACAGCTCCACATCGTCGATCTGCGGACCGGCGAGGATCGAGCGCTGCCCACGCCCGAGCTCGATGTCCGCGAGGTGGCCTGGTCGCCGGCCGGGACCCGGCTCGTGGTCAGCGCCAAGCCACAGCGCCATCTGGGTCGTACGCTGAACACCGAGCTGTACGTGCTGGATCGCACGGGAGGCAGGGCGCGGCGCCTGACGCGGAATCCCGGCCCGGACACCAACCCGCTCTGGTTCGACCCGGATACCATCGTCTGCCAGAGCCATGCCGACAGCCTGCACGAGAGCGAGCCGGCCCACCTCGTGGTCCGTGACGCCGAGTCCGGCGAGGAACGTGGGCGGCTGCTGCAGGATTTCGACAACTGCGTCTGGGGCGCCTGGTTCCATGCCGGTCACCAGTACTTCCGCGGCGCCCGGCGTGGAACGGCGGCCATCTTCCTGACCGAGCAGAACGGGGGCCGTCAGCTGACCCCGCCGGGCTGGAATTGCTGGGATATCCGCTTCGGCGGCGAGCGAGCTGTGTTCTGGGCCAACAGCCAGACCTCGCCCGGGGCGCTCTTCGAGCTCGATCTGGCGTCCGGCGAGATCACCACGCTGTTCGATCCCAATGCGCGCTGGTCGGCGCGAGTGGGGCTGGTGGAGCCCGAGCACTTCGAGGTCGAGGTAGAGGGGCTCCTGATCGAGGGCTGGGCCTTCCTGCCCGAGGACCATGTGCCGGGCCAGCGCCTGCCCACGGTGCTCTCGATCCACGGCGGGCCCAAGTGGATGTACGGCGGCTACTTCCTACCGGAATTCCATGTCCTGCCCGCCTTCGGCTATGCCGTGCTGGCCGCCAACCCCACGGGGTCCACGGGCTATGGCCAGGCATTCATGGACGCCGTCCGGGGCGACTGGACGGGGCGGCCTGGTCGGGAACTGCTCGCCGTGATCGACCACGCCGTGGCCGAGGGCTGGAGCGACGACCGGATGCTCGCGGTGATGGGGGGCAGCTATGGTGGACACCTGGCTGCGGCGCTCACCACGCAGGGCGACCGTTTCCGTGCCGCAGCGGTGGATCGCATGTACCCGCAGACCGAGATGTTCTGGGGCGCCACCGACGAGAAATGGTTTCCCGAATGGGAGTTCGGTGGCCGCCCCTTCGATCCCGACGCCGCCGCGGTCTACCGCCGCAACAATCCCTTCCGCGACGTGGCCAAGGTGCGGACGCCGACCTTGATCAGTCATGGGCTGCAGGATTTCCGCTGCCCTCAGGACGGCTCGGTAGCCTGGTACTCGGCCCTGCGGGCCCAGGGGGTCCCAGCACGCTTGCTGCGGTTCCACGACGAGGGCCACGGCCTGCGCGGCCGGGCGAACCAGGTGTTCTACCTCGAGCAGTTGCTGATCTGGTTCGAACGCTACGTGCTGGAGGCGGCGGCGCATGACTGAGCGAGCGTCCCGCTGGCGGGCGCCCACGAGTCCCGAGGCACCGGTGCCCGCGCCGCGCCGGTGGTCGCTCTGGTTGCTGGCGGCCAGCATGGTCCTGGCCATCGGCCTGAAATCGCATCCCTATTACCTGGGTATCCCCTGGCCCTGGCTCGCCCTGGCCACCATGCTGCCAGGTCTGATCCTGGCCCACGGCGATCCGGATCGGCGCTGGTGGAAGACCAGCGTGCTGCTGGCCTACCTGATCATCCTGCTGTTCTTCACGCGCATCGACGGCGACACGGGCGACGCGCATGTCGTCGAACTGGTGGTCAAGCTCGGGATCGGAGCGCTGGTCGTGCCGGCGCTGGCCGCCCGGCACTGGCTGGGCGAACCGCTCGATTACCAGTGGGTGAGCGGACGCTGGTCGCTGCGGATGTGGGCGTGGCTGCTGGGGGGGTTCACGCTGGCCTACGTGATCCTGGGCTGGTACTTCAACTCCTGGACGCCCACGCTGCACCAGAGCTGGCCGCTGCCGCCCGTGGACGACCCCGCGCGCCCTGCCGAGATGTGGCGATTGTTCTGGGGTTGCAACTTCGTCGGGTTCTGGGACGAGCTCTGCTTCGTGAACTTCGTCTTCGTGCTGCTGGCCCGGCGCGTCGGTTTTCGCGAGGCGGTGGTGGCGCAGGCGGTCTTCTTCACGAGCTTCCTGCACGAGATGGCCTTCGTGGGCTGGGGTCCCGTGGTCATCTTCGTCTTCGCCATCATCCAGGGTTTCACCTACCACAGCACGCGCTCGCTGCTCTACGTGGTGATCCTGCACCTCCTGATCGACACCATCCTGTTCTACTGGATCGCCAACCGGTGGTATCCCGGCTGGGGGTGGCATCCGGGATGACCGGACGTGACCGCAGAAAGCTGCAAGGGTTTTACTTAATTGGTTTTAGAGGCTCAGGTACGCTCCCGAGGTGACGATAGAATCAGCGAGAGGATCGGAGCGGATCGGGATCGGTCCGCGAAGCACTGATCGGGATCGCGTACTCCATGAACGAACGTCGTTGGCGCCCGGAATGGTTCCTCCTCCTGATGCCCCTGGTGGCGGCGCTCGTCCCCCTGGGATTGACGCGCCTCGGGTTCGTCTTCGCGTCCGTGGCCGAAGGGGGCGCAGGTGCTCATCTGGCCGCCTTGCACACCGGGCCGGGGTTGCTGCGCCTCGACCTGCCCCTGGTCGGTGTCGGGCTCTCGCTGGCGTTGCTGGCGACAGCCGGTTACCGCGCCATCGGCTCGCGCTTCACGCTCCTGCTCAGCTTGACCATCGCCTGGGCCACCATGCTGGTCGCCATCTCCTGGGTCCCGGCGACCGGCCTGGATCTGCCCGGCAACCCGATGACGTTCCGGGCTCAGACCGATTCCTGGTCGCGGGTCCATCTGGCGCTGATGGTGGTCGTGGGGGTCATGGTCGCGCATGGGCGTCGTCGCCTTGGTGCACGCCGTGCGCTCTGTGCGCTCAACGTTATCGGACTACTGCTGATGATGTCGCAGTACCTGACTTCGCGCAGCGATCTGACCCCTCCCCAGGGGATCCATTCGCTGGCGCCGCTGGTCGGGGCGTGGGTTTGCCTGCTCGCGGTGGTGGGCTGGTCGGGCCGGAACGAGGACGGGCAGCCCCGATTCCTGGGCCTCTCCGTGGTCACGGCGCTGGGACTGTATCTCGCCAGCGTGCTCTACGTGGAATCCGGCCGTCAGGGATCTCTCGCCGGCGGCGAGGAGATCGGCGACCTGCTCCGCTGGCTGGCATCGACCATGCCCTTGCTCGGCCTGTGTCTCGATCTGGTCCTGGGCGCCTTCGCCGTGGGGCAGGAACGCGAGAAGCGGTTCCTGCACGCCATCATCGACAACATCCCCTTCCTGGTGGCCGTCCGCGACGAGAACGATCGGGTGGACCTGGTCAATGCCACGCTGGCGCGCTTCTGCAACACGACCGTCGGCGAACTGGAGCAGGGCACCGCGACCTGCGGATCCGCGCTACCGGCCTGGCTCAACGAGGGCTACCAGCAGGACCTGGACACACGACCCGAGGTTGGCCAGGCGGTCCCGGCGGGTGAACATTGCGTCGAGGTCACCGACCGTCACGGTGAGAAGCGCGCGCTCCTGGTGAATCATCGACTGTTCCGCTCCATGTCCGGTGGTCCGGTCCAGCGCTTGACCATGGGCCAGGACATGACCGAGCAGCACCAGGCGGAGCTCAACCTGGCCCGGGGCCTGGTGGCAGAGCGCACCCAGACCAGCATCCTGCGCATGCTCGCCCGCGGCCGGCACGAAAAGTTCGGTTCCGATCTCGAGAAGGCCCTGGGACAGGTGGCGGACTTCTGCCGGGCCGACGCCGGCCTGCTCTGTCGTCGCGAGGGCCAGGGCGTGGTCCGGATCATCGCTTTCGCGGCCCGACCGGGCGGGCCGCGGGTGCCGGAGATGGTGACCGAATCGGTGTTCGGCGATGCCATCCCCCGCCTCGAGCAGGATCAGCCGGTGTTCATCAACAACCTGCGCCAGGACCTGCAGGGCACCCAGGGACAGACCTTCGTCTGGAACTCGGTGGAGCTCAGTTCGCTGATCCTGGTGCCCGTGTTCGACCAGGGTGAGCTCTGGGGCTGTATCGGCGTCCACAGCCGTCGGCCGCACAAGGTCTGGGACAACCTGGAGATCCACCTCCTGCGGGTGGTGGCCGAGGTCATGTCCGCCGCCTATGGACGCTATCGGGCCGAGACGTCGCTCCAGGAGGCCATGGCCGAAGCCCGGGCGAGCAGCGAGGCCAAGAGCCAGTTCCTGGCCAACATGAGCCACGAGATCCGCACCCCGCTCAACTGCGTCATGGGCCTCTCGGAGCACCTCTTCGATCTCGACCCCTCCGCCGAGCAGCGCGAGTGCCTCAACATGATCCGCCACTCGGGCGACGTCCTGCTCAACGTGATCAACGATGTCCTCGACCTCGCGCGCATCGAGTCGGGCAAGGTCCAGATCCAGGAGCTGGACCTGGACCTGCCGTCCCTGCTCACCAACACCCTCGGGATGTTCCGCACCAGGGCGCAGGAGAAGGGGCTGGACCTGGTCCTGGATCTGGATCCCGACCTGCCGCAGGAGGTCCTGGGCGACGAGATCCGGTTGAGCCAGATCCTCACCAACCTGCTGGGCAACGCCCTCAAGTTCACGGCGGAAGGGACGGTGACCCTCCGCGTCCAGCCCGTGGGGCCCTCGGGTGGCGATCCCAGGCTCTGGATCCGTTTCGCGGTCCAGGACACGGGGATCGGCATCGCCCGGGACAAGCTCGAGACCGTCTTCGAGAGCTTCACCCAGGCCGATGCCTCGACCACGCGCAACTACGGCGGCACGGGCCTGGGACTGGCCATCTGTCGGAGTCTGGCAGACCTCATGGGCGGAACGCTCACGGCGGCCAGCGAACCGGGCGCCGGATCGGTGTTCACCCTCGAGGTCCCCATGACCGTCACCGATTGCCAGGTCGCCCGCGAGGTGGTGGCCAGGCCGCAGCTGGCCGAGACGCCGCTGCCCGAGGTGCCGGCGGGCTGCCGCGTGCTGGTGGTGGAGGACAACCTCATGAACCAGGCCGTGGCCCGACGGCTGCTCGCGTCGCTGGACTGCGAGATCTTCATGGCCGACCACGGCCAGCAGGCGCTGGACATGCTCGGGGAGATCGAGGTCGATCTGGTGCTCATGGACTACATGATGCCGGGCATGGATGGCCCCGAGACCACGCGACGCTTGCGCCGGATGGGCGGCTGGCTGGCCGACCTGCCGGTGGTGGCGCTCACCGCCAACGCCATGGATCGGCACCAGCAGGAGTGCCTGGCGGCCGGCATGGACGGGTTCCTGACCAAGCCCATCCGCAAGGCCGAGCTGGCCAGGGTGGTGGCCTCGGCGGCGCGGCCGGTGGCTCTCGCCTAGCGGCTTCTGACCACCAGCAGCCCACGACTGATGCGGATCACGCCTTTCCCGCTATATTGACAAATTGAGTCAAGTAATGCCGGGTGTTCCGAGAACGGCCGGCGAGCAGCCCTTTGGACGATGGGAGAGTCGTGATGTCCGAACCGAGGATCGCCGCCAAGAAGCCGATCGTGCTCGAAGTCGCGGCCGGTACCTACTGGTATTGCACCTGTGGGGCCTCGGCCGGCCAGCCCTTCTGCGACGGTTCGCACAAGGGCACAGAGTTCCGACCGGAAAAGGTAGAGGTGGCCGAGGATTGCAAGCTGGCGTTCTGCCAGTGCAAGCGGAGCGGCTCCCAACCGAGTTGCGATGGATCCCATCGCGATCTCTAGAATCCAGGAGTGTTGAAACCATGCGCAAGACGTTGTCGCTGGTCCTGAGCCTGGCCCTCGTGGCCAGCGCCCAGGCAGCCACCTTCAGTATCGATCAGAGTCACAGTTCCGTCGGTTTCAAGGTCAAGCACATGATGGTCAGCAACGTTCGCGGGAGCTTCGGCGAGTTCGGCGGGACCTTCGAGTACGCAGAGGGCAAGCCCGCGGCGTGGTCGGTGCAGGCCGAGATCCAGACAGCCTCGGTGTTCACCGCGGACGAGAAGCGCGACGAGCATCTGCGCAGCGACGACTTCTTCGCGGTCGCCCAGCATCCCACCATGACCTTCACCTCCACGGCGGTCCGCGCCGATGGCGACGATTACATCCTGGTCGGCGACCTGACCATGCTCGGAGTGACCAAAACCGTGGAGCTCGAACTCGAGTTCAACGGCCAGGTGACCGACCCCTGGGGCAACACCCGGGTTGGCTGGGAGGCGCGCGGCGAGATCAACCGCAAGGATTTCGGCATGGAATGGTCCAAGGCCATGGACAACGGTGGCCTGGTGGTGGGCGACAAGATCGAGATCGAGCTGGAGATCGAGGGCATCCTGCAGCAGTAGGGGCCGCGACCAAGCAATCCAGACGGCCCCGTCGCTGCGGGGCCGTCATCATTCGAGGCAGGAGGAATCACGATGGAGTACCGTCATCTGGGCCGCAGCGGCCTGCGTGTCTCGGCGCTGAGCTACGGCAGCTGGGTCACCTTCGGCGATCAGTTCGACGAGGACACGGCCTATGCTTGCATGACCGCGGCCTACGACGCCGGGGTCAATTTCTTCGACAACGCCGAGGCCTACGCCCAGGGCGAGTCGGAGGTCATCATGGGCAAGGTCCTGCAGCGCGCCGGCTGGCAGCGGAGCGACCTGGTGATCTCCACCAAGATCTTCTGGGGCGGCAGCGGACCCAACGACCGCGGCCTCTCGCGCAAGCACATCTTCGAGGGCATGGCCGCGTCGCTCGAGCGCCTCGACCTCGACTACGTCGACCTGGTCTTCTGCCATCGACCCGACCTGCACACGCCCATCGAGGAGACCGTGCGCGCCATGAGCGACGTGGTCACCAGCGGCATGGCCTTCTACTGGGGAACCAGCGAATGGTCGGCCGAGCAGATCCGCCACGCCGACGAGATCGCCCGCCGCCTGAACCTCGTCCGACCGGTCATGGAGCAGCCACAGTACAACATGCTGACCCGCGAGCGGGTGGAGGCCGAGTATGCGCCGCTGTACCGCGATCTCGGCCTGGGCACCACCATCTGGTCGCCCCTGGCCAGCGGCATCCTCAGCGGCAAGTACAACGACGGCGTGCCGGCCGACAGTCGCCTGGGCCACGAGAAGTACACCTGGCTCAAGCGGATCCTCGAGGGCGAGAAGGGGCAGTGGAAGCTCAAGGTGGCCGGGCAGATCGGTGCGCTGGCGGGGGATCTGGGTTGCACGGCCTCCCAGCTGGCGCTGGCCTGGTGCCTGAAGAACCCCCACGTCTCCACGGCCATCACCGGCGCCTCGCGGCCCGAGCAGGTGACCGAGAACATGGGGGCGCTCGCGGTCCTGCCCAAGCTCACCGACGAGGTCATGGCCCGCATCGAGGAAATCCTGGACAACAAGCCGGGGCAGGCGGCGGACTGGCGGACCATGTAACAGCGGTGCCGGCGCTGCTGTGCCGAACGAAGGCCCCGTCCTCGGGTGGACGGGGCCTTCGCTGTCATACCAGGTGGCGCTGCCTAGCGCACCATCACCACGCGGCTGTTGAGGATCTCGTGGCCGGTCTCGGCGCGGACGAAATACACGCCCGAGGCGGTGCGGCGGCCGGCGCCGTCGCGGCCGTCCCAGACCAGGACCCGGTCGCCGGCTGCGACGCTGCCGCCGAAGAGGTCGCGCACCAGCTGGCCACGGGCGTTGTAGATCTTCACGGTCACGTCGCTGGCGCGGGGGACCGAGAGCTGCAGCTCGGCGTGGTCGTTGCCCTGGCCCAGCACCAGCAGGCGGGGACCGCCGAGGACCACGTCGTCCACGCCGGTGGTGGTGCCCACGGTGAAGCTGCGCACTTCGCCCAGCTCGCCGCGCTCCTCGCTGTCGGCGGCGTAGGCGCGCCACCAGTAGGTGCCCTCGGCGAGGGCGGGGGCGGTCCAGGTGGTCTCCTCGGCGTCGCCGGCGGGCACGCCGTCGGCGCCGGCGGCGACCTGGGTCAGCAGCTCGTCGGCGTAGATGCGGAAGCCGTAGGTCACCTCGTCGCCCTCGGGGTCGGTGACGTTGCCCACGGTGAGGGCCACCGCGCCGTTGATGGTGGCGCCGTCGGCCGGAGCCAGCAGCGGGGGCGCGTCGGGGGTCAGGTTGTCGGTGCCGGCGCCGAGGAGCATGACGTCGTCGATGTACCAGCCGTCCTCGGTGACATAGGTGTCGGTGTCGAGGAGGAAGCGCACCTGCAGGTTCTGGCCGGCGAACTGGCTCAGGTCCAGCTCCACCTCCTGCCATGAGTTCTGGGTGCCGTCGTAGCTCACCAGGGTCTGCCAGGTACTGCCGTTGGTCGACACCTGGACGCGGCCGTAGTCGTAACCGTCCTCGATGTCGTAGCGATGCCAGAAGACGAGCCGGCTGGCGGTGAAGGAACCGTTGATGGTGGCGGTGGCGTTCCAGTAGTCGCCGTACTCGCCGCTGGGGGAGTCGGTGAGCGCGTAGGGGGCCGAGTGGGCGGTGGAGGTCAGGCCCCACTGGCCGCCGTCGAAGGTCCAGTTGCCGAGACCCGCCGAGAAGTCGTCGAAGAACAGTGCGTTGGGCTGGCCCACCATGAAGCTCACGGGGTAGTCGAAGCTGCCGCCATCGAAGCTGGCGGTGACCGTGACGTTGACCAGGTGGCCGTCGGGGCACGCCGCATCGACGAGGAAGGGCAGGTCGGGCTCCACCGCGACGTCGGCCATGGGGGCCAGGGTGCCGATGTTGCGCACCGCGTCGGTGAACTGGATGTAGGGGTCGTTGCAGGAGACGGTCAGGCTGAGGCCGTCCAGGGCCTCGGTCAGACCCTGGTTGATCACGGCCAGCGAGAGGCGGCCGGCATCGCCGGGCTCGAGCAGTTCGCCGGCGGCGTCGGCCACGGCGCCGAACTGCACGTCCGGGAACGCTCCGGCGGCCATCATCAGGTAGAGCATGGGCCAGATGTTGTCGGCGAAGAGCTCGTCGCGACGGCTGAAGCTGGGCCAGAAGCCGTCGCTGCCGCCGCCGATCTCGTTGCTCACGGTGTAGATCTTGGCATGCTCGTCGGTGGCGCCGTACGTCCAGTCGAAGGTCACGCCGTCCACCGTGTAGCCCAGCATGTCGCCCACGTAGCCGTAATCGTAGCCGTTGTAGCGGGTCATCATCTCGCCCATGTGCTGGAAGAGGTCATGATCCGGACTCGGCGCCTCGGTGTAGCCCCAGGGGTGGATGGTCACGTTGCTGTAGGTGTGCAGCGTCTGATGCGTGACGAACTCGCGGCTGTTGACGAAGTTCATCAGCGCCGTGACCTCGGGCTCGCTGCCGGGGGAAGGACCGCGGTAGGTCTCGCTGTTGGGGTCGGGGCTGCTGCCCGAGCCGCCCCACTCGTAGGGGTAGTTGCGGTTGGGGTCGACGCCGTAGACGCCGGGGCTGTTGTAGCGCCGGTTCTTCCGCCACATGCCGCCGCCGTTGGGGTTGGTCTGCTCGTTGTAGACCACGCCGTCGGGATTGACGATGGAGACGAGGTACAGCTCGCGGTTGTCCATGAGCCAGGTCACCACGGGGTCGGTGCCGTAGTTCGAGCAGAGGTAGTCGGCCCAGAGGATGCCGAATTCGCCCGACATGATCTCGCGGGCGTGGTGCATGGTGTCGAGCAGGATCTCGGGCTCGCCGCTCTCGTCCACGTCCGGGTTGTCGGACAGGCGCACGCACCAGATGTGGCGCATCTCGTGCGTGGTGCCGATGGAGAACTTCTCGCTGATCAGCGTGGGGTACTCGGTGCGCAGGCTGTCCAGGTAGGCGATGTTCTCGCTGTAGGTGTGCCAGCCGCCGAAGTTGGTGTCCTTGTTGACCACCCGGGAGGCGTAATGGGCCTCGAGGTCCTCGTGGACCTTCTCCAGCCGCAGCCCGCTCTCCTCGAGGATCGCCAGGGTCTTGGGGGTGGTCACGATGTCGGCGCCGAGTCCGGGTTTGACCTGGACCACGTCGAGTTCGGGGTGGGCGCGCAGGAAGGCGGCGCCGTCGGCGCCGTCGAACCAGACCCGGGTCAGGGAGTAGTCGCCAGCGGCAGCCGTACCGACCAGGATGACGGCCAGCAGTGCGAGGCCGACGGTGAGGCGCTGGATGAAACGCATGGGATCCTCCGGATGGGACCAAGAAGCGGCGACATGTTCGCCGTGGATGTCAGAGCACCGATAATCTTACCAGGAATCGGGATCAGACTCAAATGCGCAAGAATCCCGCTTTTGTGACATAATGGGTCATTCCCCGGTTGGCAGATGCAGCAGGTGTCAGTATGGTGGCGGGCAACCACTCAACATCCCGGAGGGATCTCCATGACTCGGTTTGCAAACGGACAGCGATTCCTGGTCCTGGTGCTGGCTCTGTCCTTGCTCGCGGCCGGGGCCGCCAGCGCCGGGAGCGTCACGGCCAGCAAGGGCATCTTCGGCAAGGGCAAGGTGAACGGCAAGGTCGTCGGCGGCTACGCCAGCAGCGGCGGCGAGAGCTACTTCCTGCTGGGCATCGGGGCCGGCTACTACTTCATCGACGGCCTGGGTGCCGGCCTCGACTACGAGACCTGGCTCGGCGGCAGTCCTTCGTACAACAAGCTGAGCCCCTGGCTGGGCTACGTGTTCTGGCAGGTGCCCAAGGTCAAGCCCTACGTCTCGGGTTTCTATCGCCAGACCTGGATCGGCGACGGCTACGACGATGTCCAGCACATCGGCGGCCGTTTCGGCGTGTACCTGGCCCAGGGGCGGACCTGGCTCGGCGTCGGCGGCGTCTACGAGCATCGCCTCAATAGCGAAGGATTCGCCGACAAGGATCAGGTCTATCCCGAGATCAGTGTCGTGATCGGATTCTGAGTCCGCGGCGGGATAATCGCGCGGTCCCCCTGTATCAGCGAGGCCCCCGTCCGGCGACGGGGGCCTCCTGCGTCCGGAAACCGTGTGGTCCGGGTCAGGCCTCGGCGGACATCTTGTCCACCTCGCCGCAGGTCTTGGCCACGGCGGCGACGGAATTGCTCAGCGCATCCTTCTCGGCGCCGGTCAACTCGATCTCGATGATCTTCTCGATGCCGTTCTTGCCCAGGATGACCGGGACGCCCACGAAGAGGTTGTCGACTCCGTACTGGCCCTCGAGGAGCGCGCAGACCGGGGTGATCTTGCGCTTGTCGTAGGCGATGCACTCGATCATGTCCAGCGCCGACCAGGCCGGCGAGACGAACGCCGAGCCGCTACCGAGCAGGCTGACCACCTCGCCGCCCGCCTTGCGGACCCGGGTCTCGATGGCCTCGAGGTCTCCCTCGTCGATGAACTCGGTGACCGGCAGCCCGTAGATCCGGCAGGCGCTGCGGATGGGCACCATGGTGTCGCCATGTCCGCCGAGCACCACGGCCTCGACATTCTCCACCGACACGCCCGCGGCCTGGGCGACGAAGTACTTGTACCGCGCCGAATCCAGGACCCCAGCCATGCCCATGATCTTCTTGGTTGGGATGAGGTCCTTGAGCTGCTGATGCAGGCGGTAGACGATGGCGTCGAGGGGGTTGGCCACCGAGACCACGAAGGCGCCGGGGCAATATTCGCGGATGCCGCCGGCCACGGCGTCGGTGATCTTCAGGTTCGTGGCCAGCAGTTCCTCGCGACTGGGGAAGGTGCCGTCCGGGCGCATGGTGCGGGGGACCCCGGCGGTATTGATGACGAAATCGGCCCCGGCCATGACCTCGTAGCCCTTGCTGCCCTCGAGCACCGTGTCGACCCCGATGACGGGCGTACCCTCGGCGATGTCCAGGCACTTGCCCTTGGCGAACTCCGGGGGCTTCACGTCGACCAGCGCGACCTCGCGAGCCAGCCTCCGCGAGGCGGCCTCGGCCGCACACACGCCTCCGATGTTGCCGCCGCCGATGATGGCAATCTTGTTGATCATGTGAAACTCCTCCGCGACTTGGCGCCGAAGACCAGCGCCAGGGACCAGCGTAACCGGGCATCCAGAGCAATGTAAGGCGGTTTTGAATGCCGGCAACCGGAGTGCGGGGGGCGCGCTGGCGGTGGCCTCAGACCGCGCCGCCCTCGATGGCGATCCGCGACCAGTCCTCGAACGTGCCTCCGTCCGGTCCTCGTTCGGCACCGAGTTGCCGGGGCAGGTCCTGCGCGGCCAGCCAGCGTGCCTGATGGGGCTCGGCCTGGTCACTGACCGTGTGCAGCAGTTCCTCGTCGGATCCCGGCAAGGCGTCCAGGTTCACCCGGAACACCACCCCGAAGTGGACGCTGGACACGTCCTCCCGGTCGCTATTGATGAATCCGGCAGCCTCGAGCGTGATCCGCGCGGGATCCAGGCCGGTCTCCTCTGCGAGTTCCCGGCGGGCCGAGGCCTGGATCAGACCGTGCACTGCCACGTCGCGGTCCTCACGGTCCAGGGGCTCGATATGGCCACCGAAACCCACGGACCAGAGGCTCCCCAGGCGCTGCTCGGTATGCTTCGCCCGGCGCTGGTAGGCCAGGACGCGTCGCTCGGCATCCTGGCCACGGGTCAACACCAGATAGGGGATGATCTGCTTGTAGTGCGAACAGTGCTCCATGAATTCGCGTTCGGCGAAGAAGAGGTGAGGTGCCAGTTCGCCGAGGTCCACCGTCGCAGGTGGCAGGAAGCCCTGGGGACTGAGGCCGGGGAACAGGTGTCGACGATCGATGACCAGGATGGCGCGCATGGTCTCTCCTCTTGGGGCTGCAGGTGGTCCGGGGAAGTTAGCACGCGAGGGCCCGAGACCCAAGCACACCCTGGCGACCGCGATTTTATATTGACAAAGCCTGGACAAAAGATATATAGATGAATCAGAATTACCGTTGTCCGGGTGCTGGTGCCCAGTTCTGGGAAGCGGTGTCGGTTGCCACCGGAAGAGGTTGAACAGTGCAGCGAGGAATCGAGAAACCCAGCGACGGTCTGCCGATCAGCGTGGTGGTGCGCCGGACCGGATTGACCCAGGACATCCTCCGGGCCTGGGAGAAGCGCTACGAGGCGGTGGTGCCGCTGCGGACGGCCACCGGGCGACGCCTCTACACCGAGGATCACGTGGCCAAGCTCCGTGTCCTGAAGCAGCTGGTCGATGGCGGGCGCCGCATCAGCGACGTGGCCCGGCTGGAGCTGGCCGAGCTGCAGAACTTGGCCGACGAGGATGCCAGCGAGGCGGTGGCGCCGGCGCGGGTCTCGCCGAAGCTGGCGGGAGGCGGGCACCTGGCCGCCTGCGTGGCCGCCCTGGAACGCCTCGATCGTCGGGAGCTCGAGCGGGCCCTGGACGCGGCTTCCGTGGCCCTCAGCCGACCGCGCCTGCGGAACGAGGTGATCGTGCCGCTCATCGTGATGATGGGGCAGCGCTGGCAGGAGGGTGTCTGGCGGGTGGTGCACGAGCATCTGGGTACGGCCGTGCTGCGTTCCTTCCTCTGGTCCATGTGGCGGCGCTCCGAGCTGGGGCCCGGCGCCCCCTCCCTGGTGGTCGCCACCCCGGCGGGGCAGCATCATGAACTGGGGGCGCTGCTGGCGGCCGGTGTCGCGGCCGATGTCGGCTGGCAGGTGGTCTATCTCGGCGCGGACCTGCCGGCCGAGGAGATCGCCGCGGCGGTCGAGGCCTCCGGGGCGACCACGGTGCTCCTGAGCCTGGTCTATCCGCTGGGGGACGTGAAGCTGCTGGACGAGATCCGGCGCCTGCGTCAACTGGTGGGGCCGGACCTCCCGCTGGTGGCCGGCGGCCGGGCGGTGGCCGGGATCCACGAGGAACTGGCGGCCTCGGGGGTCCGATTCGCCAGGGACCTCGATGAATTGGCGGGCATCCTGGCGGTGAAGCAGACTTGACTTTCAATGGACGTTGAGGCCGATTTTACGGGTCCCCGTCGGGGGGCTCGTTTTTTTGTCCATTATTTACATTATTGTCCATGATTTGTCCTTGACATAAATCGGATCTAGGTTATCCTACCTCTTGTCGACAGCGAGATGTGGCAGCCACGACACTGGCGTTGCCGCAAGAATGAGAAACCAAGGTCCTGGAGACCGACAGCATAAAGGGGATCCGAAATGCGCAAGCTAACGACCATCGCCGTGGCCCTGATGGCCTTCTCCGGCCTCGCCATGGCCCAGACCGCCAGCGTCCAGGTCATCCACAACTCTCCCGATCCCGCTGCCGCCAGCGTGGACATCTACATCAACGAGGGCATGGACCCGGCCATTCCCGACTTCGCCTTCCGGGCCGCCACGCCCGTTCTCGAGCTCCCCGCCGGCGTCGAGCTGCGCATCGGCGTGGCTCCCGGCAACAGCTCCGGTCCCGATGACATCCTCGCCACCTTCCCCGTCGTGCTCGAGGATGGCGGCAGCTACCTGGTCATGGCCACGGGCGTGCTGGACATGAGCCTGCCCGGCAATCCCGAGGGCGAGGACACCGCGTTCACCCTGAAGATCTTCTCCCCCTTGACCACCTCCGCGTCCGCTGGCTGGGTCGCGCTGCTGGCCTACCACGGCGCTCCGGATGCGCCCACGGTGGATGTCCAGGTCATGGGTGGGGATATTCTCGTCGACGATCTGACCTACAGCATGTTCTCTGACGGTTACCTCAGCGCTCCCGCGGTGGATCTCGTCATCGAGGTCACCCTGGGCAACGACAACGACGCCGTGGTCGCGGCTTACGACGCGCCGCTCTCGGCCCTCGATGGTGCCGGTGCCGTGGTCTTCGCCAGCGGGTTCCTCGCCGGCGACAGCCGTCCCACCCTGCCCGGTTTCGGTCTCTACGTGGCTCTGGCCGACGGCACGGTGATCGAGCTCAACGAGGCCACCGTGTCCACCGAGAACACCAGCTGGACCGGCGTGAAGAACCTCTTCGACTAGTCGACATTCCGCCCCGGAATGAAAGCCGCGCTCCCTCGGGAGCGCGGCTTCTTTCTGTCCAGGCCTGGCGACCCGGGATCAGGGCAGGAACGCGCCGACCTGCGAAAGTTTCCGCGGCAGGTACTCGTCGATCACGTAGTTGAGCCCGTGCTTGGCCAGGGCCTGCTGCTCGGCGCGCACTCCCATCTTGATCATCTGCTCGAGGGCCTTCTGCCAGGCCTTGTAGTGCAGGATGAAGGGGTCGTTCTTGAGCGCGTCCTTGGCGCGCTTGATGTCGACCTCCTTCAAAGGGTGCGTGGGCAACTCGTACTCGATGATGTCCTGGGGCGTGATGCCCAGCAGGTGGGCCTGGGGCACGCAGAAGAACTCGTTGAGGTGCGCCGCGTTGCCCGAACCGACCTTCAGCGTGCGGTAGATGTTGGAGTAGCCGTAGGGGTCGCCGTCGACGAAGACGTAGACCGGCAGCCCCTTGTCGTCGGCCAGCCGCCGGACGAAGCGCCGGCACGAGCGCGTGGGCACGCCGCCCATGCTCACCAGGATGCAGCCCGCCGTCTTCCAGTACTTGTGCTTGACCAGGCGCTGGAACATGCCGGCGGTCTCGATGCAGAGGATGAACTGGGCGTCGGTCTCGAAGCCCAGCTCCTCCACCGACACCGGCACCGAGTAGGCGCCGCTGCCGAACTTGGTGCAGTCGATCTCCAGGGGGTCGCCGGTCTCCTGGTCCTTGTCGATGACCACGAGCTGACCCGCGACGTCGCCGCCCTTCTCCTCGGGCACGAAGCCCAGCTGCTCGCGATTGACGCCGAAGAAGGCCTCCACGTCCTCCATCACCGTGTCCGATTCCGGCTGCTCCTTGAAGCGGGCGTCCTGCCAGTTCTTGGAGACGTAGTAGGCCTCTCGCTTGGTGGCGATGTCGTCGGTCTCCACCAGTTCCTTGGCGAGCGCCATCATCTTCAGGGTCTGGGCGAAGGTCTTGACCGTCGAGACCGTGAGCGTGCGCTCCTTGCGCTTGCCCTTGAGCTTGAAATACCCGGTGCGCGGGTCGTAGCTCACGTTGTTGAGCGAGCGCAGCGGGAACTTCATGCAGGGCTTCTCGCCCAGCAGGATGCTCTGGTGGATCAGGCCTGCCTCGCTGCGGATCTTGCGCGCCACCGGCCGGAAGGACGGCGGGGAGGATTCGCGGCGCGCGGGCGTGGCGGCAGCCTCGGTCGGGGGCTTCGAGGCTGCCGGGGCCGCCGGGGCCGCCGGGGTCGGGGCCGGAACCGAGTCCTGGCGCGGGGCACCGAAGCTCAGCTCGCCCTGGGCAGGCACATTCTCGCGCCCGGAAGCGCGCTTGCTGGTGGTCTTGCCCGTCTTCTTGGTGGTCTTGCGTTTGGCCAAGGGTCCGTCCTCGGGCGGATTGCGCCGCCGGCTAGAGGTCGTAGAGCGTGCCGAACTTGGTTTCCAGGTAGGTCACGAAGGGTTCGGCGTGGAGGTCGTGACCGGTGGCCTCGCGGCAGAGCTCGCCCGCCGTGACGATACTGCCACGACGGTGGATGTGCTCGCGCAGCCAGCTCAAGAGCGGCTGGAAATCGCCGGCTGCCAGCTGGGCTGCGAGTCCGGGCAAGGTGGCGCTGGCCGTGCTCCAGAACATGGCCGCGTAGAGGTTGCCCAGGGTGTAGGTGGGGAAGTAGCCGAAGCTGCCGGTGGACCAGTGGATGTCCTGCAGGGCGCCGCGGCGATGGTCGACGATCTCGAGCCCGAGATACTCGGCGGCGAGGCGGCGCCACCTCTCGGGGACGTCGGCGGCCTCGATCTCGCCGTTGATCAGCCCGCGCTCGATCTCGAGCCGCAACACGATGTGCAGGTTGTAGGTGACCTCGTCGGCCTCGGTGCGGATGGGCGAGGGGCGGACGATGTTGACCGCGCGGTAGAGCGCCTCGGCATCGAGGTCGGTCAGGATCTCGGCGAAGGTCTCGCGCAGGACGGGGGCCAGCCAGCGGCAGAAGGGCAGGCTGCGGCCCACGTGGTTCTCCCAGAGCCGCGATTGCGATTCGTGGATGCCCAGGCTGGTGGCCTGGCCGGCCGGGGCCTCGGCGCAGTCGGCGGGCAGCCCCTGCTCGTAGAGCGCGTGCCCGGCCTCGTGCATGACCGAGGACAGGCCCGAGAGCAGATCGGCCTCGTCGTAGCGGGTGGTCAGGCGGATGTCACCGCGCCCGAGCGACTCGGTGAAGGGATGGGTGGAACGATCCAGGCGGCCCTTGGCCGGATCGAAGCCCATCAGGTCCAGGACCCGGCGACAGAGCGCTTCCTGGCGGTCCAGCGGGAACGAGCCCGCCAGCGGGGGGCCCTGGATGGTGGCGTCGATCCTGGTCAGCAGATCGCCCAGGGCGGCGCGCAGCCGGGTGAAGATCGGCAGGATCTCGGCGCAGCGGGCCCCGGGTTCGAATTCGTCGAGGAGGGCGTCGTAGGGCTCGTCGCCGATGCCGACGGCGGCGGCCTCCCGACGCTTGAGGGCCACCAGGTGCTCGAGATGGGGGGCGAAGCGTTCCCAGTCGTTCTGCTCGCGGGCCTGGATCCACTCGCCCTGGGACAGTGCTGCGGTCTGGGCCAGCTCGGTGACCAGCGCCGCCGGCAGCCGCACGGCACGGTCGCGCACCCGGCGCGTCTCGCGGATGTTGGCGCGGGCGGTGGCGTCGAGTTGCTGGCCGTCGCCGAGATCGTCGAGGAGCGAGCCCAGCTCGGGTGACACCAGCTTGGCGTGGATCACCGTGGCCAGGGCGGCGCGCTGGTTCGCCCGCGTGCGTGCGGCGCCCGACGGCATGGTCACTTCCTGGTCCCAGCTCAGCAGGCCCATGATGCCGCCGAGGCGGTGGAGGGTCGCCAGGTGGGAGACGAACTCTTCATACGTGTTGGGCATGCCTACTCCGCGCTGCGTGTGGTCAGAACTTGCGGCTTCGTTCGAGCGTATCGGTCAGGGTGGCGATGACGTCGGCGCGGCCGGGGTCGTCGAGGGCCAGGATCTCCTGCAGGGCGTCCCCGATGTGGGGGATGTACTTCTGGATGTAGCTCTGCTTCTGGTGCGCTTCCTTCTCGCGCTGGCGCCGGCGGATGAAGCGCTGCAGCTGACGGCCCGCTTCCTGCAGCGCCAGCTTGAACTCCTTGATGATCTCCGGGTAATGGGCCACCGCTTCCTTGCTCTCGCTGGTGAAGGGCACCCAGACCGAGGCGATGTGCACCAGGATCACCAGCGGGCCCGAGGGCAGCGCGCCCTTGCTCTGCTGCAGGCCGTAGCTGCGCCAGTTGCTGGTGAGAACCGACTTGGTCACGGCACAGGCCGAGTTCTGGTAGAGCAACGGGACGCGGTTGGCGAAGCGCATGACCTTGGCCAGTTCGTCGCCGGGCAGCTGGCCGCCGTAAGCCAGGCCCACTTCCACCTGGAAGGGGTTGCCCCGGTACACCGCGGCGGGGCGGGTGACGCTGGTGTAGAAGTCGGCCTCCACGCCGCTCTTGAGCCCGGCCATCACCAGCTCCTCGCCGATGGGCGAGAGGCAGTCGGTGGGCGGAGCGGGGATCCGGGTGGCGGCGATGGCGTCCAGCAGGTGGCGGATGTCGTCCTGCACCAGCCGCTTGGGATTCTTGCGCATGGGCAGGTCGGCCGCGGTCAGGATCTGTTCGCAGGTCTTGGGGCCGACCCGGCAGAACTCGTCCTTGAGGAAGCTGCTCAGATTGCGGCAGCTGGTGTCCTTGAGCATGCGCGCCAGCAGGCCCAGCTCCACACCGTAGGGATGGGGCTTGATCTCGCGGCTCTCGGCGGGCAGCACATCGGCGGCGTTGGCGTAGACCCTCTTCTCGCCCTTGGGGTTGACATAGGTCAGATGCAGGTGCGGGTTGGCGATGGCGGTCTGCTCGAGATAGGTGTCCACCGAATGCTGGCCGCGCTTGTAGCTGCCGGTCAGGATGATCTCCACCCGCGTGCCGTGATCCTTCTCCCAGACGGTCTCGTCGTCGCAGAGGACCACCGGCTCGTTCTTCTTCATGTCCAGGTGCAGCTGCACGCGACGGGCTGGGCTGTCGGGGCCGGTGCGCGTGTAGATCGTCACGGGCTTGCCAGTGGTCAGCTGGCCGTACATGCCGGCCGCCGAGATGCCGATGCCCTGCTGGCCGCGGCTCTGCTTCAGCGAGTGGAACTTGGATCCGTAGAGCAGCTTGCCGAAGATGCGCGGGACCTGCTCGGCCACGATGCCCGGTCCGTTGTCCTCGATGATCAGGCGATAGCGCTCCTCGCGGACGGGGGCGTTCTTGGCCGCCGTCTTCTTGCCGTTACCCTGCGTGTCGGCCAGGCTGGGCAGGTCCAGGCCCTTGAACTTGTCCTCCTCGGGCCTGATCTCCACCAGGAGGCGCGGCAGGTGGCCGGCTTCCTCGCAGGCGTCGAGGCTGTTGTCCACGGCTTCCTTGATGGTGGTCAGGAGGGCCTTGGCGGGGGAGTCGAAGCCGAGCAGGTGGCGGTTCTTGGTGAAGAACTCGCTGATCGAGATCTCGCGTTGCTTCTGGGCGAGCGACTGGGCGGTTCCGTTGGTGCGCGTACGCGGGGGCATGCCGGGGTTCCTTCCGGGAGGAGCGTCCTTGCGATCTCACCCGATTATAGGTGCGGACGCGCCGGAATCAAGTCCGACAGAACAAAGGGCGAAACCTGAGGGGGGTGGCGACGCCTCCCGGGAGCGACCGGACAACCAGGATGGACGGCAGGTTCCATCGGGCAATGGGGCCCGGGAGGCGTCAGGCTACACCATGCAGGACATGGGCCCCGAACCGTGGCGGGCACCAGGGTTGCTCAGGATTCCGCGAAACTCTGGGCCGCGGTCCGAGGTCGGGGTCGTGCAGTCCGCAATGCCTTGCAAGTCGCCCGATTCGGAGGATTGCAGCGGGCAAATCCACGGTCCAGGGGCGCTCAGCGGAAGAGGTTCTTGATACCGCCGAGGGTCCGCTGCTCCACCGGCACTACGGCCAGGATCTCCAGGGAGAAACCGCCCGTGAACTCGGTGGCGGGCTGGACGCTGTCCACGGCGAGGTACAGGGTTTGGTCCTCCAGAGGCAGGTTGAGCAGGTCGAGGGATTCGGTCCCGCCGGCGTTGGCCTCGTCCACGAAAAACAGGCACTGGGCCTCGGGTCCGCAGTCGGCGAAGACCCAGAGGACCAGGTCGAGGGTGGTGGCCACGGGGACCGCTTCCAGGGTGAGCGAGAGGCTGCGGGCATAATCGACGTCGGCGGAATCGGCGCTGACGCTGACGGCGTACCAGACCTCGCCGCCCTGGACCGTGATGGGACTGCAGTCGTAGATCGACACGTAGTTGGTCGCGCCGAAGAGGTCGCCCTCGTTGGCGAGGGTCTCGGTCCGGCTCTCGTAGAGCTGGCTGAAGGCGGGCAGGATCACGCCGGGCCCATCCTCCTCGCAGATCTCCGGGGCGATGCCCTGGTGCCTGGCTTCCAGGTTGAGGGTGTAGTCGCCGGCGGCGCCGTCGTAGCCGTCGACCACCAGGTAGTAGGTCGTCGGTTCGCCGGCCGAACCGCCGAGCACGGCGCTCAACTCGGTGTTGGCCTGGACGAGGCAGCTGTCCGAGTCGCAAGCCGAGAGCAGGATCAGGTCATGGTCCGCGCCGCCGCCATCGAGCCAGGCATCGAGGATGCAGTCGGCGGTGATGTGCAGCTCGTAGACATCCTCGGGGCCGGTCTCGGGCCAGGACTGGCACGCGTAGGCGTCCACCTGGCTGTCGCCAGTGGTGGAGTCCTGGTTCACCAGGGTGAACAGGGGGGCCACCTCGAGGATCAGGACGGGATCGTCGCAGAAGCCGGTCACCCCGCGGTAGCGGAGGTCCGGCGACTGCGGGTGGGGATGCTTGTCCGGAGCGAAGAGAGCGGGCCGGGCCGCAGCCAGGGCCGGCAGGATGGTCAGCGCGAGGGCGATGGCGGCGACACAGCAGGCGTTGCGCGTGGACAAGACGAGCCTCCAGGGCGGGAATCGGCTGCGGTCGACCAGGGGGGTGTTGCCATCATAGTAACGCGTCGGCGCAGCGGCATCAACCACCAGGGGCGCGTTGACAGGGGCCCGACGCTGTCCCATGATGCCGGCCATGAAACGCTTCATTCCGCGCCGCCTGCTCTTCGACCGCGAGGTCCTGGGCCTGATGGGCCTGGGCCTGCTGGTCAAACCCATCGGCCTCTTCAACCAGGTCCTCATCGCCCGCTATTTCGGCGCTGGCGAGAGCCTGGACGCTTATGCCCTGGCGTTCTTCCTGGTCACCTTCGGCGACGGCACGTTCTCGCGCGTCTTCAAGGCCTCCATGGCTCCGCACCTGATCAAGCTCAAGCGGGTCCTCGACGCCGACACCTTCGCCCGGTATCAGAACGGCGTGGTCGGGCTCTTCCTCGGCGCTGGCGCGGCCTGGCTGGCGATCCTGGCGGGCACGGCGCCCGCGGTGGTCGCCCTGGTCGGACCGAGCCTGCCATCGGCCACCGGCGACCTGACCGCCCGCATGTGCCTGATCATGGCGGTGCCGGGCTTGCTCCTGGTGGCCAACAATCTCGGGATCTCGCTGTTGCAGCTGCACCAGTATTTCCGGGTGGCCGGGGCCATGCCGGTGGTCAACTCGCTGGCCATGCTGGGAGCGCTCCTGCTGTGGCACGAGCAGCTGGGGATCTGGGCGCTGCCCCTGGGATTCGCGATCTCACAGCTGCTGCAGTGGCCGCTGATCCAGGGGAGAGCCCTGCTGACCCGTGCCTGGCGACCGCTGCGGCCGGTGCTGCGCCAGCGAGATCTGGCCCAGGTCCGCGCCCTCGCCAGCCTGGTCCTGATCTCCCAGGTCCTGCTGACGGTGAATGTCTTCCTGGACAAGTGGTTCGCCACTGGACTCGAGCCCGGCAGCATCTCGTCGATCCACTACGCCCTGACCATCACCAATTTCGGTGTCATGCTCTTCGCCACCAGCCTGGTGACGGTGATGTACCCGCGCATGAGCGAGGCCATCGCCACCGGCGACCTGGCCGGCTGCAGCGAGTACATCCGCGGCAACCTGGTCCGCCTGGCCAACCTCGTGGTGCCGGCGGCGCTGGTGGTGGCGCTCGCTGCTCCCGAGATCGTCCGCATCCTGTTCCAGCGCGGCGCCTTCGACGCCGCCGACGCCCTGCGAACCTCGGGCACCATGACCATGTACATGCTGGGACTGCCGGCCCTGATCATCAACGGCCTGGTGGCCAGGATCTACCACTCGCTGCAGTTGCTGCGCGACAAGGTCTGGCTCTCGGTCCAGTACCTGGGGACCAACGCGCTCCTGAACGTGCTGCTGGTGGGACCGATGCAGGTCCGGGGCCTGGCCCTGGCCTCCACGGTGGCCATCAACCTGCATCTGCTGCTGTCGTTGTGGTTGCTGCATCACCGGCGCTCGGGGCTGTACTCCGGTGAGTTCCTCTTCGTGGTCGGCCGGGCTTATGTCATGGGACTGCTGGCCGCGGTGGTCTACTGGTGGTTGCCCGTGGAGGGGTGGTTCGGCCGGATCGACGCCGCCGGGATGCTGGGGGCGGGGGCGATCGTGCTGGTGAAGGCGGCAGTGATCTTCGGGGTCTATGGGGTGCTGGTGCTGGTGTGGCGGCGGCGGTCATGAACCTGATCGGTCCTTTTTGGCTTCCGGTGCCAGCGAAATCGTGTCCGCGGTCTCGATTTCTCGTTTGGGCGCACTATTCTTGCACCCGGTGGAGTTGTTGTGCGAAATACTGAGGAATCCATCTCCGCAAATGGGGCGAACACAATGTCCATGGCACCCGCGGTGCTGTACATCGCCACGAGTTTCGGCACACTGACTCATACCTTCATCGCCCGGGAAGTCACCGCTCTGCGCAACCTGGGGGTCCGTGTCCAGCTCCTGGCCCTGCGGCCAGAGAGTACTACCATGGCCGAACACCCCGAATGCGACCTGAGTGGCTGCCAGTACATCTATCCGGTGTCCTGGTGGCAGCTGGTTGCCGAGAATGCACGGTTCCTGGTCACGCGGCCCGGGCGCTACCTGCACGCCCTGCGCATCGCCCTCTCCGCGCCGCGAGAGAGCTGGCGCAATCGGTTCAAGCTCCTGGGGCAGCTTCTGGTCTCGACGACCGCCGTGCCCAGGGTCGAGCAGCTATCCCCTGGCCTCATGCATGCCCATCTGGCCAATCCACCCACATCCTACGCCATGTTCCTATCGTTGCTGACCGGCATTCCTTTCAGCTTCACGGCCCACGCTGCGGACCTGTATCGCTTCCCGGTGGCCACGGAGACCAAGCTGAGGCAGGCGGCTGGCGTGGTGGCCATCTCCGAGTACAACCTGCGCCACTACCGAGAACTCGTGCCCGACCTCGCCTACGCCAGGGTCATCCATTGCGGGGTCCGACTCAGCGATTTCCAGTATCGGCAGCGGCTAGCTGTGTCCTCGCCCATGAAGATCCTTGCCGTGGGCCGCGCGGTCCCCAAGAAGGGATTCGAGTACCTTCTGGAGGCCCTGGCCCGACTGGAGCGGCCATGGACGTGTCATCTCGTCGGTGGCGGACCGCTGATCGATCACCTGAAGCGCCGGCAGGAGGATCTGCAGTTGCCGGGATTGACGATCACCGGCGCACTCCAGCAACGGGAGATCCGGAACCTGCTCGATGAGGCTGATGTCTTCGTACTGCCATGTGTGACGGCGGCCGATGGGGACGTGGACGGTATTCCGGTTTCCCTGATGGAAGCCATGGCCTGCGGTTGCCCGGTCATCTCCACCACGGTGTCCGGCATACCGGAACTGCTGGATGATGGCCGTGCCGGCCTGCTGGTGCCCCCTGCAGATCCTGCGGCCCTTGCCGCGGCTCTGGGACGGCTCGCCATCTCGGCGGATCTGGTGGCGACGCTATCTCTGGCCGGTCGGCGTCGCATCGAGGAATCGTTCGACATCGCCGGCGAGGCGGAACGCCTGCGCGATTTCTTCGCCTGGATCCTGGAACGGGAACCCGCGGACCGCTAGGTCGATTCCCTGGATCGGGCGACGAGCTCGGTATAGAGGTCGGCATGCGCCTGGATCATGCGGTCGAGAGAGAACCTGCTCTCGATGATCCGGCGCCCCAGGCTGCCGCACCGTTTCCGGCGCTGCGGGTCCTCGAGGAATGCAGCGACCAGGTCCGCCCAGCTGTCGATCTGGCTGCTGGGCACCGGGTCGGTCCGTGGCGGATGGGAGAACAACGCAGCATTCAGTTCGGGCTCTCCCTGGACGAGTTGGACGACCTGCGGCAGGTCCGGTCCGACACAGGCTGCTCCAGCAGCCATGGCCTCCATGAAATTCAGGGGCAGGCCCTCGTTGCGAGAGGTCGAGACGAATAGATCGCAGGCCCCGAGCAGGGCGGGGACGTCCTGGCGGAGACCCAGCATCGACACCCCCTCGTTCCGGGTGCACCGGGCCTCGAGTTCGGCTGCCTTCTCGCCTTGTCCGCAGAGGAAGCCGTGCAGGTTCAGGCCCCGGCGGCGCAGTGTGATCACCAGGTCGATGAAGGCTTCGGGCGCCTTCTGGGTGGTCAGGCGGCCGACGAACAGCAGCATGGCTGCCTGATCGGCGAGGCCAAGTTCTCGCCGCACGGCCGCGCGTTCCTCGCTGGCGAGGGGACGGAAGCAATCGGTGTCGATCCCGTTGACGATGACGTCAACCTTCCCGCCGGCCATGCCCTCGGTCGTCAGGCAGTGCTGGCGGACCGCATCGGAGACGGCGATCACACGCCCGAGCTGTCTCGAGAGCTTGCGGTAACGATCGGCGTGACGGGGCAGGAGGTCCTGATAGACCAGATGTCGGGTCAGGAGCGTCACCGGGACACCGGCCCAGTGTGCTGCACGGCAGGCCCAGAAGTCGGAGAATCGGTTGTGACCGTGGACCACGTCCGGCCGTTCGCGGCGGAAGAAGCGCACGAGGCTCCAGAGCGTCCAGGGGTTCCGGAACGTGCGGTGGTGCAGGCCGTGGGTGGGCACACCGGCCTCGACGAAACGACGACGCATCTCGGGCAATCCTGCATTGCTCGGCTCCATCACCGCGAGCGCGAGCGAGGTGAAACGATCGGAGGGCAGGTTGCTGGCGAGGTTGAGGGCGACGGTCTCGGCGCCGCCGACCTGATAGGCGTTCAGGACCTGGCAGACCTTGATCTTGTCCATGTCGTGCAGACTCCAGTCCGGATCGGGCACGCGACAACCTGGGGCACGATACTACAATGTCATGACCACAACCAGCGCCAACCTGGTCTGAATATTCAACCTGTAGCATCCCAAAGATTCGGGTGATAGCCTGTTGCTACTGATCGCACCGTTGACACTTTCAGCCGCGGAGTTGTATAATGGCCTGGCTCATAAGAGCTCCAGCAGCAACCAGAGGTACAGCACTCCTCGCCGAGGTCGGAATCTGAATCATTGTTAAAGTTATGAGGCTTTGAACCGATTCAATTCGATGTCGGGAGAAACGCTGGCCAAGGGTGATCGCAGGGTCATTCGATCGCCTTTAATTCTCCCCGCTCACCACCCAGGAATGAGCAGTAGCGCCGGCCGCGTGCAGTGGTCATGTGGGTTCGCTGCTCGAGAGACAGGTTGGATTCGATGAGCAAAATCCTCGACGCCATGAAAGACGGGGCTGGTGATCGCGACGAGCGCGATCCCGAGCGTACCAACTATCAGCTCGGGACCATCGATCAGAGCCAGCTCTTCCCGCCTCCTCCCGAAGATCTGCTGCTCGAACTCGATCAGATCACCGGCTCGTTGATCAGCCGCCGCACCTCCGACAACGGGATGGCGCTGGTGTTCACGGCCGCGTCCAGCGGCGAAGGGGTGAGCTTCGTCTCCTACAGCGTGGCCCGTCATCTGGCTTATCTGCTGGGAGGCAAGGTGGCCTGGATCGATGCCAATAGCCAATCGCCCCAGCAGCGTATCCTGGGCAAGGAGCCCAGCTACCGCACACTGTTGCAGAATCCCGAGCGCGTCGACGAACTCTCGGCGGGAACCAGCCTGGCGGTGATCGGGCATGGTGATGATGACATCAAGTTGACGGAGCTCTTGACCTGTGGGAACTACGAACGGATGCTCGAACGGCTGAACCGGAAGTTCTTCTTCACCATCATCGACGCACCGCCCGTACTCAACGCCATGGAGACCGCTCACATGGCCCGCTACGTCGGGGGTTCGGTCTTCGTGGTCGAGACGCGTGGCCTCAAGTACGAGGTCGTCCGCCACGGTCTCGAGCAACTGCGTTCGCAAGGGGGACGCATCGTCGGCACGGTGCTGAACAAGCGTACTTATCAGATTCCCAGCTTCCTCTACAGGAAGCTCTAATGTTCAAGGTCTGCGTACAAGTCGCCGGGACGGTTGCCACATGAATGGAATCCTGACCTTCACCAAGCTGTCCACACTGCCACGCACGCTGTGTTGCCTGTGCCTGCTCTCGCTGGTCCTGGTCGCCGGGTGCAGCACGCGGGCACCTCAGGCCGTGCGCACCGAGATGGTGCCCTTCACACCCGAGGAACAAGCGCAACTGGCCAGCGCGCAGGGGGCCGAGTATCGCCTGCGGCCCGGTGATCGTCTGGCCGTGGATTTCAAGTATGAGAACGATCTCGACCGGAGCAATCTGCTGGTCCTGCCCGACGGCCATTTGACCTTGCCTGGCGGTGTCGATCCGGTGCCGGCGAGGGGGCTGACCATCAGCGAGCTGGACAGCACCCTCACCTCGACCTTCGCCCTCGATTACCAGTATCCGGATCTGTCGGTCATCGTCGAGTCCCTGGCCGATCTCCAGGTCTACGTCTTCGGCAATGTCCAGCGGCCAGGCGAGGTCGTCCTGCCGGCGGCCGGCATGGGCGTGATGCAAGCCATCGCCTCGGCCGGTGGATTCGATGAACACGCCCGGCCCCAGGAGACGGTGGTCATGCGGGCGACTCCCGAGGGCTTCCTGCTGCGGCAGATCGACCTCTCGCACCTCGAGGTGCGTGGCATTCCCGACATCGCCGCCATGGATCTGCAGCCGTACGACATCATCTACGTGCCGCGGTCGGCCATCGGCGATCTCGACTACTTCTCGGACACGGTGCTCAGGGCCATGCTGAACGTCGGCGAACTCTTCTGGGACGTTTACGCCATCGCCAACATCAACAAGGTCACCAATATCTGGCGCTAGGGAGCGAACGGTCATGACCGAAGTCAGAAATCCCATTCAGCGGACCAACGAGCAGCGCATGGACATGCGCTCGCTGCTGGAGGTCCTCATCCGCCGTCGCTGGATCGTCCTGCTGGTGGCTTTGCCGGTGATCCTGGTGGCGGCCATCGGGACCATGCGCAGCACCCAGCTCTTCCGCGCCCGCACCACCCTGATCATCGAGACGGCCGGGCCCAGCAACCCCACCTTCTACACACCCCGGGTCGACCAGAACGTGGTGCTCAGCTCGGCCGCGGAGATCGGCATGAGCGCGCCCGTGTCGGCACTGGCCGCCACGGCGCTCATGGACTCGCTGCCCATGTTCCAGCAGCGGGACCCGGATCTCTTCGGTGAGATCCAGACTGTCGAGGATATGAAGAAGGTGATCCACGATGGTGTGGAGTGCAGCCACGTCGGCGAGAGCAACCTGTTGAGCCTGAGCTTCGCGCACCCCAACGCAGGATTCAGCCTGCTGGGCGCCAAGGCTCTGTCGAGCGCGTTCATCGACTTCCAGATCTCCTCGCGTCAGAACTCGCCGGCGGTCGAGTACTATACCGACCAGATCAACACGACCATCGCCGAGATCGACAGCCTGATGGCCATCCGGGTCGCGATTCTCGACTCGACCGGGCTCGTGGGGATGCAGGTCGATCTGAGGACCAGCTTCACCCAGATCCGGGACCTGGAGACGCAGTATTTCAATGCGCGGTCGCGCCGTGAAGGGATCGAGGCCAAGATCAATCAGCTCAAGCTGGCCATCGAGCTGGATCCGGATTTCATTCCGGCGACCTCGTACTCCGAATCCTCCAGTCTCTATCGGCTCAAGAGCGAACTCGACGAGCGTCAAGCGCGCTTGACGGAATTGCGCCAGCGGTACCAGGAGGATTCCACCTGGATCCAGCGCGAGGTCGAGCAGCTGGAGGCCATCCGGAGCGAACTGTTCAAGGAACGCCGGCGCTTCATCGAGGGCCTGCAGATCGATCTGGCCCAGGCGCAGAGCATGGAGCGATCGCTGCGTCAGGCTTATCAGGCCAAGACCGATGAGCTGGCCACCTATCCCGAGATCCGGGGGCAGATCGAGACCGTCGATGACCGACTGAGCGGTATGCGCAAGCTTCTGTCGAGCTTGCAGATCAAGCGTGGCGAGGTGCGCATGGCGGCTGACAGCGACATGCGTATCAGCGATATCCTGCTCCTCGAAGAACCGCAGCTCGACATTCCCGTCGGCCGCGGTCGCAAGATCCTCTATCTCGTGATCGCGGTGATCCTGGCCCTGGCCATGGGCCTGGTGGTGGCCTTCTTCGTCGAGGGCAATGACCACCGGATCTACGACCGGCGGCGGGCCGAGATGTATCTCGAAGTGCCGGTTCTGGGCAGCCTGCCCGACGCCACGGGTAAGTCGCGCATCTGATGCAGGAGACCTCGCGGCATCAGCTCTCGGCAGTCCCCGCCACCATGGGCGGTGGCGGGTCCAACCTGAGTGTCGTGCTGGCGATCATCTTCTCCGTGCTCTTCGGTGCAGGATCCTGGTTCCTGCTCGGCCGCATGGGTGTTTTCTCGGTGATGACCCTGCTGGCGCTCACCCTCACCAGCATCGTCCTGAATTATGTGTCCTGGCGCAGCCTCGTGCTGCTGGTCGCGGTCTGGTTCTTCTCGATGTCCGGATTCCGCACCTATGCCATGATCTACATGCCGGTGCTGCCGGACGTCTCGCTCGAGCGCATCCTCATCATCTGGATCCTGGTTCTCTACGTTCTGCGCCTGATCATGGGCAAGGACCACCTGCGCGGTCCGTATGTCATCGACTTGGTGATGCTGGCCCACATGGTCTACATCTTGTTGAACGTGACCTTCATCGGATACCGAGCCTATACGCACGAGTGGACCCTCAGCTCGCTGTCCCCTTTCCTGGGTTTTCTCATCGGCAAGCACATCATGTATCGCGAGCGGGACCAGAAGCTCTTCTTCGCCTTCATCTTCGTCATCATGGTCTATTACAGCGTCCAGAGCATCGCGCAGAGGTACGGCCTGGATTTCCTGGTCTGGCCCAAGGCGATCCTGCACCGCGTCTCGGGCTTCTGGCAGCAAGACCGTTCGCGTGGTCCGTTCCTGCATCCGCCGCTCTTCGGCCAGATCATCGCCATGCTGATGCTGGTGCAGTACTACTTCTTTTACCGTGTCAAGAACGTCATGGGGCGGAGCCTGATCCTGCTGGCCATCATCGCCAGTGGCCTGGGCTTGCTGTTCACCTACACCCGTGCGCCCTGGATCGCCGGTGCAGCCGGGATCCTGACTCTGGCCGTCCTGCGGCCCCGCTTCCGACAGCTCACCATAGGCATCGGAGCTCTCTGCGCCCTGGCGGCGGTGGTGGGCCTCTTGCAGGCGATCAACAGCAGCTTCCTGCAGGACCGGGTGGCGAACTCGCTGACCTTCGAGAACCGCCTGGCTGCGATGTCGGCGGCCTTCCGCATGTGGCGTGACCATCCGCTCTTCGGCATCGGGTACTTCAACTGGGATTTGATCTATCCGGAATATCATCGCGGAGAGTACATCCCATTCTATGGCTACATATCCTGGCGGGTAGGCAAGGGAGTCGAGATCCACGACATCTTCTGGGGCCGCATGGCGGAAGAGGGGGTCGTGGGCATGGCGCTGCTCGGCGCGGCTGCCACCATGACGTTCTTCCGTATCAAGTACCTCTGGAACCGGGTCGCCGACACCGCATTCCTGAATCGGGACGCACTGGCGGTCATCGTCGGGATCTTCGTCACTTATCTGGTGGGCGGCATGGCCATCGATTATCGGTACTTCGATCTGGTCAACGTCATTCCCTACTTCCTGATCGGAATGCTCTTCGGCTTCCGGCCGCCGGAACTGCCGCCGCCGCCGCCACAGTATCCGCTCTGGACGCCGCCCTATTACGCACAGCAGGACGAGTAGGCCAGTGGTGATGCGAGGGATCCGTATAGGCGATTGTGTTTTCCACTGCGATGACGCATCATCGCGGGCGGGGTCCTGTGGACCACCCAACCGGCTCCCGCTCCCTGGCAGGTGACCATGTATCAGGACCATTTTGGCATGCACGCCGACCCCTTCGCCCTGGGGCCGAACCTCAAGTTCCTCTACCGCTCCGCGGCTCACGCCGAGACCATGGCCCATCTGGGCTATGGCCTCGAGCAGGGCGAGGACTTCATCCTGATCTCGGGGGCCATCGGCACCGGCAAGACCCTGGCCCTGCAGAACCTGCTGGCCAAGGTCTCCAAGCTCTTCCACCAGGTCCTGATCAACGTCACCCAGGTCAGCTTCACCGAATTCCTCAAGCTGGTGCTGCACGAACTCGGCGTCGCCTATCCTCAGGGTGCCGACACCGCCGACCTCCTCTGCCTGCTCAAGGACCGCGCGCTGGCCATCAAGGCCGAGGGCCGCAAGATCCTGCTCGTGGTGGACGAGGCCCAGAACCTCGATCCCGAGACTCTCGAGGGCATCCGCCTCTTGACCAACATCGGGCAGCCGGACGCGCAGATCTTCCAGATCGTGCTGTCCGGCCAGCCCGCGCTCGACCGTCTCGTCGATCGCCCCGAACTTTCGCAGCTGCGGCAGCGGATCCGCATCCACTACCGGCTGGAGCCCATGACGGTGGTGGAGACCGGCGAGTACATCGCGCACCGGACCCGGGTGGCCGGCTGTCCCGAGCCGCTGTTCACGGCCCGGGCCATCGAGAAGATCCACCAGCTGAGCGCCGGAGTGCCGCGCCTGGTCAACCACCTCGCGGGGCATGCCCTGCTCGCGGCCTTCGTGGACAAGGACCGGCGGATCGACGACAAGCATGTGGCCGCCGAGGGACTGCCCGAGGCGCCGGCACCGGTCGATGGTTCGGCCTTGCCCAAGAAGCACCCGGGCGGGCCCGAGGTGATCCCTATCGAGAAGCCGACGCCCGGGGCCACGATCCCCGAGGTGCCGGCGCCGGCGATACCGGCCCCCGAGGTGAAGGCAGTCGAGCCTCCCACGCCGCCACCGGCCCCGGAACCTGCCGGTCCCGAACTGCCGCCGCTGGATCACGCCACGCCTGCGACCGACATGCCCTCCCGGGCGTCGAAGTCCCGGTCCAAGGGCGGTCCTGCGCCGGCCCCGGCACGGCCTCGTTCCACCGGATCCCCCGCAGCCGAGACGCCGCGGCGCCGATCGTTCGGCTGGGTCTGGATCTGGATGTTCATCATCCTGCTCGGCGCCGCCGGCGCCTGGCTCCTGCTGCGGGACCAGATCGACCTGGGCCTCAGCGGTCAGGAGACGGCGCTGGTTCCCCCCACCAGTCCGCCGCCGGCCGAGGTCCAGGTGGATCCGGTCGTGTCCCAAGAGGTCGAGCCAGCCATCACCGAACCGGAAACGGAATCGACCGCGGCGCCAGCCGCCGTACCGCCGCCCATCTGGTTGCACGTGGCCAGCTTCCGCGACAGCCTGCGGGCCGACCGTTACCAGGGCCTTCTCGAGAAGGCAGGGACACCCTCGCATCTGCGGCGGGTGGTCCTGACCGATGGCGAGCCCTGGCACCGCGTCTTGATCGGACCCTACGTCGTGGCCGACGAGGCCGAGGCGGAGGCGGGACGCCTCGAGAGCACGGGGCTGATCTCCTTCCATCGTCTGCTGCAAGAGTGAGCTCGTCGTGAGCACCGAGGTGCGCGTCGTCCAGCTTCTCGAGCGCCTGAGCATTGGCGGTGCCGAGAACCTGGCGGTGCGCATCGCCAACGCCCGCGCCGCGCAGGGTGCGCCGTCGTACGTGTTCGCCTTGCAGGCCGGGGGAGAGCTGTCCGATCGGCTGGCGCCGGGAACCGTCCTGCGCGAGCTCGCGGTGACGCGGGAGTCGGTGCGTCGGCCCTGGCGGTTCGCCGCCAGCGTGCTCGCCGGTCGCCGGCGCTTGCTGGCCCAGCTGGCCTGCGACCGCATCGACGTGATCCAGTCGCATCTGCCCGAGGCCAATTTCTGGGCCTTGCTGGCCGCCCTGAAGGGTCGGACGGCGGTGGTGGCCACCATCCACAACAACCAGGAGTTCCACTACGGCGAGACCGATGGCGCCGTGCGCCGTTCGCTGCGGCGCCAGGCTTATCGGCAGATCCTGAAGCGCTGCCAGGCCACCGTGGCGGTGAGCGCGGCGGTGCGCGACTCGCTGGTGGCTGATCTCGGACTCGAGGACCGCCTGGCCGACCGCATCGTGGTGATACCCAATGGGGTGGATCAGCCGGCCGTGCTGGCTCCTGCCGCCCGGGCCGAGCTGCGCCGCGAGCTGGGCGTCCCCGATCAGGTGCCGCTGGTCCTGGGCGCGGGACGCCTCACGGCGCAGAAGAATTTCGGCGATCTGGTCGCCGTGGCGGCTCTCCTGCGCGACCAGGGCGTGGCGGCCTGCACGGTGATCGCCGGCGAGGGCGAACTGCAGGCCGAGCTGTCGGCCGAGATCCGCCGCCGCAACCTCGTCGACCATGTGCGACTCCTCGGCCCGCGTCACGATCTAGGCGCGCTCATGCAGGCGGCCGATTGCTTCGTGCTCTCCTCGCTCTGGGAGGGCCTGCCGCTGGTCCTGCTCGAGGCCATGGCCGCAGGGTGCCCGGTGGCGGGCTACGCCATCGCCGGCACCACCGACGTGATCACTCACGGGCGCGAGGGGCTGCTGGCCGAAGCCGGGCAGCCGGCCGCCCTGGCAGGGGCCGTCGCCCGCCTGCTGGCCGATCCTGGCCTGCGGCGCGATTGCGGGGCCGCCGGCCAGGCACTGGTGCGCGAGCGCTACGCGTTCAACCGCGTGGTCGACACCCTCGACGATCTCTACCGGCGAGTGGCGCACGGGCGGGGTTGAGAACGCGGCCCTATCATGGTCCGCAACGCTCCTGTCATCGCCACGAAAGGACATCGCCGCATGTTCCGCCGAGGACCCGACCCTGCCGATCTGCCCATGCCCCCGGACCGCTATGCCGAGCTGGTGCGCCGTCGCGAAGCCGAACCACGCCCTTCCGCGGTGCAACCCGTGCCGCCGCGACAGCCGGCGCCCTCCACCAGCGAGCTGGCCAGGGAACTCCTGGCCGAGGCCGCGGCCCGTCCGCTGGAGAGCGGCGAACTGCTCCTGCTGAGCGAGGAGGCCAGCCTGGCCGACCTGGAGCAGGCTGCCGCGGAGATCGCGCTGGCGGACGCCGACCTCGCGGTGGCGGACGAGCCGCCGCTGGCCGCGTTGTCCGCACCCCGGCTGCTGAGCCCTCGAATCTGGGAGGCTCTGGCCTGGTCACCGCCGCTGGCGGAGCATCTGCGGCTGCTCGAGGCGGCGCTCCTGGCCGGCGCCACCGTGGGCGTGACCATGTTCGTGGGCCACCTGGAGACCTTCCCCGAACGCGTGGAGCATCTCATGCGGCTGCGCGATCTGAGCCGTCGGGCGGCCGACAACGGCGGGCGACTGGTGCTGACGGTGGCGCTGGCCGATCCCGCCACCCTGCCGGCGACCGATCCGCAGCTGCCGGAGGTTGTCGCCGCGGCACGGCCCACCGTGGCCGACACCGACCGCCGGCACGCCACGGCCCTGGCCCGGCTGGCGCTGGGTGTGGGCGTGGTCCGCGACTAGCTGCGCAGCAGCCAGTCGGTCCCGTAGATCTCGGCGGGGAAGATCACCGGCACCAATCCCAGCAGGAACTGCCGGAGCTTCAGTGCCAGGTGGTTGGCGTGGTGCACGCCACAGACCGTGCGCAGGAAGCTCTCCAGGGTATGGACCTGGATCTCCACGGTGAACCGGTAGGGCGCCTGGCCGGGGTAACGGCCCGGGAACAGGATGTCCATGTCGCCCTTGAATACCCGGAATCCCCTGCCGCTGTGGAGGTTGAGACTCATGCCGCTGGGGGTGGGGCCCAGGGTGTCAGTGATGTTGCGCCAGACGAACGGGTTGCCCATCCCGCCATCCAGCAGCGAGATCAGGTCGTCCAGGGAGTCCTCGTCGTGGACGATGAACATGGCGCCGAGGATGTCGCCGATCTCGTCGGGATTGTTGATCCCCTTGCGCAGCATCTTGGAGAGCAGCGAGCCGCTGCGGTGCTGGCGCATCTCCTGCCAGCGCATGCGCTCCATCACCCGGTGCTGGCCGTCGACCACCTCGTAGCTCACCCGATCCACCGAGCGCTTGAATCGGCAGTTGTAGTAGAGGATGTCCAGGCCGATTTTGCGGGCGCCGTCGCGAGCCTCGATGAAGGTGGTGTCGAAGTGCCAGATCTGATCCTCGGGGCGCGGCCGGACCGAGTAGTGGATGGTCTCGCCGTCCTCGTCGGCGTGGAAGCCCACGTTGACCCCGTAGTGCTGGGTCTTGTGCCGCCAGAGGCAGTGGTCGAGGAGCTCCTCGAAGTAGGCGAGGTGCAGCGGGCCGTCCTGGATGTGGCGCGAGTGATCGATGTCCAGCAGCAGATTGGCCAGGTGGAGCTTGCGCCGCGCCTCGAAGCTGCGGCGCGGGTCGCCCTCGGCGAAGGCCAGGCCCATCAGTTCGCGGAGGTCGTGGCAGGCGGCGACCTCGGGCAGGATGGTCACGTGGCGTCCCACGGATTCGGGGAGCAACGAGATGGTCGACTGCAGATAGACGTCGGCCTCGCCCAGGAATTCGGCCACGATGAGCACGTCGTCGGGACCGGGGGGGATCTCGCCGTGCGCCTGGCGCAACGGGCGCACCAGGCGCGCGGCCTCGCGGTGGTAGGCGGTCTCGTCGCGCTGGATGCGTTCGTGGGTCAGCTGGAGGAAGCGGCGGATCCGCGAGGGGCTGTCGAGGAAGTGGGGATGCAGCAGCGGATGCGCGGAGAAATCCACCTCCCAGCGGATGTCATGCCACGAATCCATGATCCGGTCGGCGCGGATCCACTGCTCGTTCATCTTCCTCCTGTGGTGGGGGGCCGGGCCGGGCCCGACCCCCGCCGTGCTCAGATGGTATCGAGGACCCGGGCCAGGTCGGCCTCCAGGTCGGCGTAGTCCTCGCAGCCCACGGCGATGCGCACCAGGTCGTCGGTGATGGCGGCCGCCAGGCGCTCATCCGCGGGGATCCCGGCGTGGGTCATGCTGGCCGGGTGTTCGATCAGGGTCTCGATGCCGCCCAGGCTCACCGCCAGGGTGGGCAGTTCGAGGTTGTCCATGAGCTGCTTGCCTGCCACGAGGCCGCCCTTGACCCCGAAGCTGATCACCGCCCCACCGCCGCGCATCTGCCGGCGCGCCAGCTCGTGCTGGGGGTGGCTCTCCAGGTAAGGATAGCGCACCCAGTCGATCTTGGGGTGATTCTCCAGGAAATGCGCCAGCTTCACGCTGTTCTCCTGCGCCCGTTCCATGCGCAACCCCAGGCTCCTGATGCCGCGCAGCACCAGCCAGGCCTGGTGGGGATCCATGGTGCCGCCCAGGTTCTTGTGGACCTTGAGCAGCCGGGCGTACAGCTCGGGCTCCTTGGCCACGACCATGCCGGCGACGACGTCGGAGTGGCCGTTGATGAACTTGGTCATGCTGTGAAGGACGATGTCGGCGCCGAGTTCCAGCGGGTTCTGCAGGAGCGGGCTGCAGAAGGTGTTGTCCACGCAGAGCAGCGCGCCGTGGTCGTGGGCGATCTCGGCGATGGCGGCGATGTCGGCGAGCTTCAGCGTGGGGTTGGCCGGGGTCTCCAGGAAGACCAGCTTGGTCTCCGGGCGCATGGCGGCGGCCACGTTGGCCGGGTCGGCGGAGTCGACGAAGCTGGCCGAGATGCCGAAGCGCGGATACTCGGTCTCGAGCACCATGCGGCTGGGGCCGTAGAGCGACTCGGTGCAGACGATGTGGTCGTTCTGCGAGAGCAGCGCGTAGTAGACCAGGTTCACCGCGGCCATGCCCGTGGCACAGGCCATGCCGCCGTGACCCTTCTCCAGGATCGACACGCTCTCTTCGAGCGCCATGATCGTGGGATTGCCCAGGCGGGTGTAGATGAGCCCACCATCGGCGTCGCCGCGGAACGAGGCCGCTCCGTGGTCGGCGTTCTTGAAGGCAAACGTGCTGCTCTGGTAGATGGGCACCGAGACGGCACCAGTGGCCGGATCGGTGTGCTGGCCGGCGTGGATGACCTGGGTCAGACGGCCCAGCTTCTCGATCTCATGCATGGCGGATCTGTCCTTCCTCGAGACGGTGAATGCTGGAGTACGGCCGGCGGCGCGGACCACGCCGGCCACCTTAGGGTGGTCACATCCGTCGCCGGCGTCAACTCCCGCGCGGCAGGGCGCAGCTTGTTCCGGTCCGGCCCGCCATTTATCATAGCTGGGTTGTTCCAGTCCGCCCCGACGCCATCCCCGGAGGTCCGCCATGTTCGCCATCCGTCCGACCCGGCCGCTGCTGCGCGCCATCGTGCTGGCCGCAGTGCTCTGCGCAGCCCTGGCCGGCCAGGCCCAGCAGGCCTGGAATTTCATGCCTAACAACGACATGGGTGCCGTGACCTGGCGCCAGGACCACCCTGAATGGGACGGCCGCGGCGTGGTGGTGGCCATCCTCGACACCGGGGTCGACCTCTTCGCGCCGGGCCTGCAGACCACGAGCCAGGGCCTGGTCAAGGTGCTCGACGTGCGCGACTTCTCCACCGAGGGCGACTGGTCCACCGAGGCCGCGACCTGGGACGCCGACGCCGGTGTCTGGCGCGCCGAGGACGGTCTGCAGCTCAAGGGTGCCGGCTCCTTGAAGGTGGTGCCGGCCGCCGACGGCAAGGTGTTCATCGGCGCCATCCGCGAACCCGAGTTCCTCAACAATCCCGACGTCCACGACCTCAACGACGACGGCGACACCGGCGACGTCTTCGGGTTCCTGGTCTGGCAGGCCGACCGTGCCCAGGCCGAGGCGGCGCTGGGCGAGGGCGCCGGCTACGCGCAGCTGGCCGCGCTCAACGAGACCGCCGCCGCGCGCGTGGCTACCGAGCGCGCCTCGCAGCGCGTCTGGCTCGTGGCCGTGGACACCAACGCCGACGGCGACCTGGCTGGCGAGCGGGTCCTGCGCGACTACCACGTTAACTTCGACAGCTTCGGCCTCGGCAGCGACAGCGCGCCGGAGAGCCGCACGCTCATGGCCTGGTCGGTGAACGTGCGTCAGGACGAGGACTTCCTGGGCGCCCCCGAGGCGCCGGTCGCCGAGTTCCACTTCGACGACGGCGGCCACGGCAGCCACTGCGCCGGCATCGCCGCCGGCCACCAGGTCTGGAACCAGGAGACCATGGACGGCGCCGCCCCCGGCGCGTTCGTGATCAGCTGCAAGCTGGGCGACAACCGCCTCGCCGGCGGCGCCACGCGCACCTCCAGCATGAAGAAGGCCTACGAGCACGCAGTGGAGTTCGGCAAGCGCTGGGGCCTGCCGGTGGTGGTGAACATGAGCTTCGGCATCGGCGCCGTGGAGGAGGGCGACGACGCCATGGGCCGCTGGCTCGACGAGCTCATGGCCGAGAACCCCGACTTCTACGTCTGCACCAGCGCCGGCAACGAGGGGCCGGGCCTGTCCACCGTGGGCCTGCCCGCCACCAGCGAGAGCCTCATCTCGGTGGGCGCCTACCTCTCGTCCACCACCGCCCGCGACCTCTACGACGCCGACCTGCCCCGCAACACCATGTTCGCCTTCTCGAGCCGCGGCGGCGAGACGCCCAAGCCCGACGTGGTGGCCCCCGGCTCGGCGCTGTCCACGGTGCCCGGCTTCGACGACGGCTCGGCGCGCTACAACGGCACCAGCATGGCCAGCCCCGAGTGCGCCGGCGCCGTGGCGCTGCTGCTCTCGGCGGCGCGCCAGGAGGGCCTCGTGACCCACTGGGGCCTGGTCAAGCGCGCGGTCATCGCCGGCGCCAGCCGCATCGAGGGTTTGACCCTGAACGACCAGGGCGGCGGTCTGGTGAACGTGCCGGCGAGCTGGCCGGTGCTGCGCGAACTGGCTGCGAGCGAGTCGGCCCACCAGGTGCTCTGGTACCACGTGGAGACGCGCTGCCCGTTCCAGAGCGACGGCCTGGCGTCGGCCGCCTACTGGCGCGTGCCGGGCGGCGTGCCCACGGCGCCCGACCGCGTCGATTTCTCGATCGAGCCCGTCTTCCACCCCGACCTCGGCCCCGACGAGCGCGACAGCTTCCTGCGCAGCTTCTCGTTCAAGAGCGAGGCCGACTGGCTGAAGGTCGTCACCGGCAAGGACTACGTCCGCGGCGAGCGCGCCATGACCGTCTCGCTCCAGTACGACGGCGGCAAGCTCGAGGAGCCCGGCCACTACGCCGCGCGGGTCATCGGCAGCCTCGACGGCGGCGACCTCTCGGGCCTGGCCGGCCGCGAGTTCTACCTCTGGAACACCGTGGTCGTGGGCACGCCGCTCTCGCCCGAGAACGGCTTCTCGGTGAGCTGGGACGGCAAGGACTTGCCCGCCAGCTGGGTCCACCGTTACTACGTGGACGTGCCCGCCGGCGCCAGCGCCATGCGCGTGCGTCTGGAGGCGAGCAAGGACACCGGCGCCGGCAAGGGCGCCCGCGTGCTCACCGAGATCTGCGACCCCGAGGGCCGGGTCCGCGGCGGCTTCGCCGGCTACGCCAGCCGCGACGGCGATCCCATCAAGGACATGACCGTCCTCGAGCCCGAGCTCTTTCCCGGAACCTGGGAGATCAACGTGGTCGCCTCGATCATGGCCATGGAGGACAGCGACTACCGGCTGACCGTGAGCTGCGACGGCTACGATGCCGAGCCCGCCACCATCAGCAAGCTCAAGCGGCCGGGCGCCGGCAAGGATGCCAAGGCCACGTTGAGCGTGACCCGCAGCTTCCCCGGCGTGTTCCGCGGCGCCGCCAACGCCGAGGTCGCGGGCTGGCTCAAGGAGCACACGGTCGAGCTGGAGAAGACCGACGAGTGGTCGTTGCCGTTCACCCTGGACGCCGCCACGCCGCGCGCCGAGTTCCACCTGGAGATGACCGAACAGGTGGCCAACCTGCACACCGACTGTGCCGTGAACATTCTCGACGCCAGCGGTCGCGCGGTGCGCCAGACCGGCTTCGACGGCACCGAGGTGGATCTGGGCGTGTCGCTGCCGGCGGGCCAGAGCGAGGCGCGCTTCACGCTGCAGGTGGTGGGTGCGTTCGCCATCGCGGCCGACATGAAGGACTGGGGCTTCGACGTCGAGGAGCGCTACTACTTCGCGGCCCCGGTCACGGCGTCGGTGGACGGCCCAGGGCGCGGACCGCTCCGGCTGTACTGCGGGGTGCCCACCGAGCTGGAACTCGCCTTCGCGGGCGAGTGGCCCGCGGCTCCCGACGGCATGGGCTACTTCGGCGCGGTGGAGTTCCGCGACGAGGACACCAGCGACAAGCGTCCGGGCGACCGGGGCGGCCGCCTGGTGCTCTCGGTGCCCATCGCGGTCGAGTAGCCACGGTCCCGGATCCGGCCAGGAGGCCCGCGGCGCCGGCGCCGCGAGCCTCGCTCTTGCTGGGGCCGTCCCGCCTGGTGTAGAATGTCCAGCGCTCCCCTCGCCTTCCCATCCAGAGGAGTCCCCTTGCGCAACGTTCTGCTCATCGCCGTCGACACCCTGCGTGCCGACCATCTGGGTTGCTACGGCTACGCGCGACCGACCTCGCCGCGCCTCGACGCGCTGGCCGCCGAGGGCGCGGTCCTCGACGCGTTCTGGTCGGCCTCCAACTTCACGGCGCCGGCGTTCACCTCGCTCTTCACCGCGTCGTATCCCCAGCAGCACGGCGTCCTCGAGTTCCACCAGCGCGTGCGCACCTCGCCGGTCAAGAGCCTCCTCGATGCCGCCGGCTATCGCACCGGCGGCGTGGTGACTTTCCGCTTCTTCAAGAGCCTCCTGCGCGACATCTGGGGTCCGAGCGAGCTGGTCACCGAAACGCGCAGCTTCGACTTCGCCAAGGAGCTGCCCCGCGCCGTGAGCGCCGGCGCGAGCGAATGGCTGCGCGAGCACGGCCGCGGCCCGCAGCCCTGGTGCCTCTTCGTGCACTACGACGGCCCGCACGCGCCGTACCGCCTGCCCGCCGAGTTCGCCGACCGCTTCGATTCGGTCGCTGCCGAGCGCGTCGACAGCGAGGTTCGCCGCATCATGTTCCCCCAGGACCTCGAGCGCCTCGACCCGGGCCAGGCGGTCACCGACGACACCATCACCGACCTGATCATGCGCGTGAACCGCGGCCGTCGCTCGCTCGACCCCGCTACGCTGCAGTGGCTGCGCGACAAGTACGACGCCTCGATCCGCTACAACGACGAGGCCATCGCCGAACTGCTCGACACCCTGACCGAGCTCGACCTCGCCGGCGACACCGTGATCGCGGTGATGAGCGACCACGGCGAGGAGTTCCTCGAACACGGCCAGTTCACCCACGGCCAGATCACGCTCAACGAGGAGATCATCCGCACGGTGGGGGTGGTGCGCGAGCCGGACGGCGTGCTCGCCGGGCGCCGGATCGCCGCGCCGCTGAGCCACGTCGGGCTGTGGCCCACGTTGCTGGAGCTGGCGGGGCTGCCCCTGCCCCAGCGGCTGGCCCGACACTCGTTCCGCGCCGCGCTGCGCGGCGGCGCGCCGCCCACGCAGGCAGTGCATTGCCAGGGCAAGTTCAAGACCGCGGTGCGCCAGGGCGATCTCAAGCTCATCCGACCGGTGCCGTTCCCGGGCCTGTCGCGCCTGGCGCGGCTCAAGCTGGTGGCGCGCATGATCCAGCTCGGCCAGTACCGCGAGGAGCTCTACGACCTGGCAGCCGACCCTCACGAGCAGACCAACCTGGCCGGCGACCGCCGCCGGCGCGAGCCGCTGCGGCGCCTCATCCGCGAGCTCCACGCCACGCCGCCCCAGAGCGCCGCCGAGATCGACGCCGACGAGAAGGCGCGCATCGAGCAGGAGCTGAAGGACCTGGGCTACATGTAGTCGCTGGCCACTTCGGTGGGGATGAGCTTGCCGGGGCCGTAGCAGCCCATGACCACGTGGGGCTTGGCGGCACCGTGGAAGTCGCTGCCGCCGCCGCGGTGCAGGCCGAGCTCGTCGGCGATGGCGCCGTAGGCCGCGAGCCGCTCTTCGGTCACTCCGGTGTAATAGACCTCGAGGCCGTACAGCCCGTGGTCCTTGAGCCGGGCGGCCAGGTCGCGCACGCCTTGCGCGTCGAGCTTGAGCTGGCCCGGGTGGGCGAGGATGGGCTTGCCGCCGGCCTGGAGCACCAGCGCCACGGCGTCCTCGGGACCGAGTCGGAAGCGGTCGACGTAGGCGGGACCGCCCTTGCCGAGCAGGTCGTCGAAGGCTTCCTGGTAGCTGGGGACCAGCCCCTTGGCGGCCAGGGTGCGCGCCATGTGGGGGCGGGCCACCACGTCGCCGCCGGCGAGCGCGCTCACCTCGTCCAGGGTCACCAGATAGCCCAGCTCGTTGAGGCGGGCGATGATCTTCTCGTTGCGCCGGTGACGCCCGCCGCGAATCTCGAGCAGCGCCGCTTCGAGGGGGCCGTCGTCGTCGGGCACGTCCAGGCCGACCAGGTGGCAGTTGCCGTCGTCCCAGGTACAGGAGATCTCCACCCCGCAGACCGGGCGCAGGCCGACCGCTGCGGCGCGTTCGCGGAAACGCCGATGGCCGGCGGTGGTGTCGTGGTCGGTCAAGGCGAGCACGGAGAGGCCGAGACCGGCGGCGTGGTCGACGAGTTCCTCGGGGGTCAGCGAGCCGTCGGACTGGTCGCTGTGGCTGTGCAGGTCGACGAGCATGGGGTGTCCTTTCAAGCCTGCACGAGCAGGGGCACGGTGTCGGCGGCGCTGCCGGCGAAGAAGGCATCCGCGCGGGCGGTGATGCCGCTGGGTTCGAGGTTGAACTCGGCGACGAAGGCGCCGGCCGAGCGGGCGATGTCGACCAGACCGGCGGCGGGATAGACGGCGCCCGCGGTGCCGATGACCAGGAGGACGCGGCAATGCGCGGCCGCCACGGTGGCGTCCTCCATGGCCTGCGGCGGGATCCCCTCGCCGAACCACACCACGCCCGGGCGCAGCAGGGCCTGGCACTCGGGGCAGCGCGGGGGGATGGGCAAGGGGACGCGGCGGTCCTCGGCCGTGTGGTGACAGCGGGTGCAGCGCAGTTGCCAGATGCTGCCGTGGAACTCGACCACGCCGCTGCTGCCGGCCTGCTGGTGGTAGCCGTCGACGTTCTGGGTCACCAGGGTCAGGCGCGTGCGGCCGGCGAGTTCGGCCAGCGCATGGTGGGCGGCGTTGGGCTCGCTGGCGGCGATGAGGCCCCGGCGCCAGTCGTACCAGCGCCAGACCAGTTCGGGGTCGCGGGCGAAGGCCTCGGGGGTGGCCAGCTCCTCGGGCCGGTACTGCGACCAGAGGCTGTCCTGGGCGCCGCGGAAGGTGGGGATGCCGCTGGCGGCGGAGATTCCCGCGCCGCTGAGGACGCAGACCGGAGTGACCGGGCCCAGGCGGTCGCGCAGGTCGGCGAACTGCTCGTGATGATGGTCGTTCATGGCGGCTCCTGGCTGCGGGCGTCATTCCCCGCGCTTGCCCCGGCGGATCCCGTGGGCCATGATCGACCCAACCCGCCCGTCATGCAACCGGGAGAATGCCACGATGCGCCGTCCGATCCTGCTCGTCCTGTGCCTGCTGACCACCGCGCTGGCGGCGGGAGCGTCGCCGCCGCCGGTCCATTTCCGGCTTGGCGACGAGGCGGCGCTGCCGGTGGCCCGGCTCTGCGAGCGGGTCTGGCAGGAGCGTGGCACGGCCCTGGCCGAGGCGATCTTCCCCGCGGGAGCGCCGGTCGACACCGTGTTCTGCCTGGTGCTGCGCAGCGCGGAGTTCGCGGGTTTCTTCCAGCACAGCATTCCCGACTGGGGCGTGGGCGTGGCCATGCCGGGCGGTCGCGTCATCGCTCTCGATCATGAACGCCTGCCCACCACCGGGCCGGGCCCCGAGGCGGTGTTCATGCACGAGATGGCCCACGCGCTCCTGTTCCAGGCGGCGGGCGAGGCTCGCCTGCCCACCTGGCTGCACGAGGGCGTGGCCATGCAGGCCAGCGGCGAGTGGCGCTTCAGCGACACGGTCGGCGTGATCCTGGAGGGGCACCTGCCCTCGCTGGCCAGCCTGGATGGGCCGTTTCCCCGCCACGCGGGCGCGGCCGACCGGGCCTACCGCACCAGCCTGCTCGCCGTGAACTGGCTCGAGGGACAGCACGGCCCGCAGGCGGTCCGGCGGGTGGTGGAGGCCTCGCGGCGCCTCGGTGATTTCGATGCCGGCTTCACCGCCGCCACGGGCGAGCAGCCCGACCAGTTCGAGAACCGCTTCGCCGGCGCCATGCGGCTGCGCTTCGGCTGGGTGCTCCTGATCTTCCGCTGGCCCACGCTGTTCGTGATCATGGCGGTGGTGTTCACCGCAGGGGCGTTGCGCAAGATCATTCTCGGCCGCCGCCGCGATCTCGATGATGACCGGACGGATCCCGCCTGATCCGAGGCTTCCCCGGACGTCCTCCTGGCTCCTCGCGCGTCCTTGCAATCCGCACGACCGCGGACAGGCAGGTTTTGCCGGCTGCCCGATCTGCCGTTCGGTCCGATTACTTGCCATATAAGACTTTCGCGATCCTGAAATGGTAACCCCCTTTCAGACAGGATTTTGCGTGGAATTCGGGCGGTTGGATCGCCTGGTCCCGGGCTTGCAACTGCCGGCTGATGGCGGCCCGCGGGGGCCGGACCGGGCATTCAACGGCAGAGGTGGAGCACGTGAACCGCATCCGCAAGACCGGACAGATCCTGCTGGTGGCGATCCTGCTGCTGGTGGCGGGCGCCGCCAGCGCCGACGAACTGGTGGAAGTGACCTTCGGCTGGGCGTCGTGTCCGGCCGCCGACGAGGACGGCAATCCCTGCGCCCTTGCCGTGCGCTACGAGGTCTTCCTGCAGAAGGGCGGCAGCGCCGAGGAACTGGTGGCCACCGTGGACGCCGACACCCTCTTCACCCTGGCCGCCGAGCGCGGCGTGGTGCAGCGCATCCGCGTGATTGGCTACGACAGCCTGGGCCGTCCCTCGGTCCCCAGCGAGTGGTCCGACCCCATCTACTTCGACGTCGAACGGACGGGCGAGAATCCGGGCGAGCTGCCGCCGGTCGAGCCCATGCTCAACCCCAACTATCCGAACCCGTTCAATCCTGAGACGCGCATCGCCTACGGCGTGCCCGAGGGCGCCGAGACCGGCACCCGCATGGCGCTGGAGATCTTCAACCTGCGCGGCCAGCGCCTGCGTCATTTCGAGGTGGATCCCGAACCCGGCTGGCACGAGGTCACCTGGGACGGCCGCGACGATTTTGGCCGCATGCAGGCCACCGGGACCTACGTCACGCGCTACATCTGCGGCGACAAGGTGGAAGTCACCAAGATGACCATGGTGAAGTAAGCACCCGGCTCCGCACGCACCGGCTTTCGCATCGCGCCCCGAGAGACTATCTTGGGGCGCGCCTTTTTGACTACCGGACCCCCGGCGACCACGTTATCGCGAGGATGGCACATGCAGGACGCCTCCGCTCCCAAGCCCCCCAGTCTCATCAAGCTCGGCAAACTCGCCAACACCAAGAAGTTCGACCAGCTCGAGGAACACTGGCCCGAGGCCGTGGCCAATCCCGAGTACCCGGTGGAGGACCTGCTGGCCCTGTCCGGCCAGGTGTTCCGCCTGGGCGAGCGCGTGCAGGCCGACACCTTCGCCAGCGCGGTGATCGAGCAGGTGGAGAGCCGCGACGGCGCCGCGGCGGCGCTGGACGCCGCCCGCGAGGGTGCGCGCCAGATGCCCACCAAGGCCCCCGGCGTGCGCCAGCATCTGCACCGCCTCTACCTCGCCGTGCACGCCGACTTCGTCGAACTCCCCGGCCTGATCGCGCTCCTGGCCGGCGAGGACGAGGACCAGGCGCAAGCCCTGGCCAAGCTCGATCGATACTGCGACCTCCAGCCCGGCAGCTTCCTGGTGGACTACAGCTTCGTGATGCCCGGCCTGGTGGAATCGGTCGACGCCGACACCGGTCTGCTGATCGTCCGCTTCGAGGAGCGCCGCAACGAGTACGGCCCGGCCACCATCGAGAAGGCCTACCCCAAGCCCGCCGACTACTTCCCGGCGCTGGTGCTCTACGACCCCGACCGCCTGCGCAACCTCGCCGACGAGGATCCCTCCGAGTTCGTCAAGCTCGCCATCAAGGCCGACCTCGACGGCGTGCTCTCGTACAAGAACCTCAAGAAGCACGTGACCACGCTCCAGGGCGATAAGGGCTGGAAAGCCTGGTGGCCCAACGCGCGCGAGGTGCTGCGCCACGACCCGCTCATGGGCATGGGCGCCGGCTCGCAGCCCACCTTCCGGATCATGCGCCAGGCCGACCGCTACGAGGACCGCCTGCGCCGCCGTTTCGACCGCGAGAAGGATCCCGTCGAGAAGCTCAAGCTGGTGCAGTCCTACCTCGACGAGACCTCGCGCAAGGGCGCCAAGTTCGACGCCGACCCGGAGCTCCTGGTGCACTACGGCAACGGCGCCGCCAAGGTGGCGGTCTCGGTGCTCGCGGAGCAGCCGGCCCTGGCCCTGGCCGGCCTGGCCACCCACGCGCGGGTGGCCGCCCGCGGGGTCGAGGTGGCCAAGCCGAATCCCCGCGCCGCGCTCCAGGTCCTCGGCCGCATCCCCGACAAGGGGGCGCTGGTGAGCGACCTGCCCGAGCAGCTCCTGAACCGGACCCTCGACTACCTGCGCGAGTCGCAGCCCGACCACTGGGCCGAGGTCTGGTGCGCCGTGATGCTCCGCGCCGGCAAGCGCCTGTGCGACATGCTCGGCCGCGGCCTCCTCGAGGGTGGCAAGTCGGCCGAACTGCGCGCCACCATGGGCCAGGCGGTGACCCGGCCCACCGCGAGCCCCGACCTGATCATCTGGCTGTGGCGGGGGCGCAACGGCACGGGCCCGCTGGGCCGCGCGCTCCGCGACTACACCGAGCTGACTCCCTACCGCTGCCTCGAGGCCCTGCTGGTCATGACCAACGCCGTGGGCCACCTCTATGCCGTCAGCGGCGAGGAGCGCCACCTCAAGGTGCTCGAATCGGCCCGGACCGATCTGACCTGCCTCAAGGCCCAGCCCCTGCTCGAGGTGATCCGCGAGGCCGATCACGAGCAGCTCCAGGCGCTGCGCCCGCTGATGAGCGACAACGACGGCCTCAATCCAGCCCTGCGTTCACGCCTCAAGCTGATGCTGCGCGCGGAACACCCCCTGCTGTTCACCGAGCAGACCCTGCCCTGGGCCGACGAGACCCTGATCTACACCACCGAGGCCGGACTGCGCCGCACGCAGGATCAGCTCAACCACATCATCGAGGTGGATATCCCCGAGGTGGCCAAGCAGATCGGCGAGGCCGCCAGCCACGGCGACCTCTCCGAGAACAGCGAGTGGACCGCCGCGCTGGAGAAGCGCGACCAGCTGGCCAGCCGCGCCACCACGCTGGAGGGGGAGCTCAAGCAGGCCAAGGTCATCGATCTGGACATGGCCGACTCGAGCTACGTGAACATCGGCACCCGGGTGCGGGCCCGCGAGCAGGCCACCGGCGAGGAACACCGCTTCACGTTCCTGGGTCCCTGGGACACCGACAGCGAGCAGGGCATCCTCAATTACCGCGCCCCGCTGGCCCTGGCGTTCATGGGCAAGAAGGTGGGCGAGACCGTGGTCTACGGCGACAACGACGATCGCCGCGAGTGGGAAGTGCTGGCGGTGGAGCCGGCCATCGAGTAGCCGCCGCCTCGGTCGACGGTGGGCACGTCTGCGTTGACCACGACGGTCGCCGCCAGCAGCAGGCCGTTCGACAGGATGAGACGTTGCCCTGGAATCCCCCTCTCCGACAACGCGGCTGGCTGTCAATCGACGCCGCGGTCGAAGCTCCCGTACACCGCGGCCTGGTCCTGGGGCATGACCACCATGTCCATGACGGCCACGTGGTCGGGTCGGGTGGCGCAGTAGACCACGCAGTCGGCGACGTCGCTCGCAGCAAGCGGCGGGAACTGCCGGTAGACCTGGTCGCTGCGAGCCTGGTCGCCGTGGAAGCGGACCAGTGAGAAGTCGGTCTCGACCATGCCGGGATCCACGCTCGAGGCCCGCACCCGGGTGCCGAGCAGGTCCAGGCGCAGGCCCTGGGTGATGGCGGCCACGGCGTGCTTGGTGGCGCAGTAGACGGCGCCGCCCCGGTAGACCTGGTGGCCCGAGATGGAGCCGATGTTGATGACGTGGCCGCGGTCGCGCGCCACCATGCCCGGCAGCACCGCGCGGGTCACCCACAGCAGCCCCTTGATGTTGGTGTCGATCATCTCCTCCCAGTCGGACCACAGGCCCTCGTGCACCGGCTCGAGCCCGCGCGAGAGGCCGGCGTTGTTGACCAGGATGTCGATGTCGGCCCAGGCGGCGGGCAGGTCCGCCATGGCGCGGTCCACGGCCTCGCGATCGCGGACGTCGAGCACGAGGGTGTGGGTCTCGACGGGCAGGTCGGCGGCCAGCGCCGCGAGCTTCTCGTCGCGCCGCGCGGCCAGGATCAGGCGGCAGCCCTGATCGGCGAAGGCCTCGCAGCAGGCGCGGCCGATGCCGCTGCTGGCGCCGGTGACCAGCACGATCTTCTCCTTGAGCATGGTGTCCTCCGGGACGATGTTCTCGAGCGTTGTTCCGTCCGGCACGATAGCATACCGACCAGCGCCGTGGTAGAGTGGGTGCGCCTTCTCCCCGACCACCTCCGGAGGTAGCCATGGACCCCATCACCGCCGCCGTCCGCGACCAGTACGACCTGTTCCCTTATCCCGACGGCAGCCCGGTCCTGCGCGTGTGCTGGGACGTGCGCTATCTCCTGTCGCGGGTCCAGCAGCCGCGTCCGGACGGCAAGCGTGGTCTACGTGCGCTGGACGCCGGCTGCGGTCGCGGCCTGGGCCTCTGCGGCGCCGCGGTCACCCAGCCCGACGTGTCGTTCCTCGGGGTCGACATCTCCACCACCGCCCTCGATCACGCCCGTCGCCATGCCGCTCAGCTCGGGCTCGACAACGTCCGCTTCGCCGAGGCGGACCTCATGACCCTCGTCGGCGTCGAGGTGCCCGCGGACGGTTTCGACGTGATCTACTCGAGCGGGGTCCTGCACCATCTGGTCGACCCCGCCGCCGGGCTGGCCCGCCTGGCTGAGACGCTGGCGCCCCACGGGGTGATCCAGTTCATGGTCTACGGCCGGCACGGTCGCGAGGCCCTGAAGCGCTTCGCCACCGCGCTGAAGATCCTGCTGCCCGCCGACCTGCCGCTGGCCGAGCAGGTGGCGCCCGCGCGACGCCTCTGCGCCGCCGCCGAACGCCACCTCTTTCCCGGCACGCCGTGGGCGGACAGCGACCAGGTGAGCGACGTGGAGTTCGTCGACCGCTTCCTCAACGTGAACGAGACCGACTACGACGTGCCCGACCTCTGGGATCTGGCCGCGGGGGCGGGCCTGCACGTGGTGGGCTGGAACGAGCCGGCGGACTGGGATCCCGCGCTGCTGGTGGACGAGCCCGAGCTGAAAACGCGGTTGCGGGCCCTGCCGTCACGGGAGCGTTTCCGGCTGGTGGAGCTCCTGACCCAGCGGCCCAAGCTGGAGTGCCTGCTGGCCCACGCCGCCAACCCCGCCCGCAAGCCGCCGCGGACCGAGGACCTGCAACGCACCACCTTCGTGGTCAATCCCGACGTGACGTTCTCCCGCGAGGTCCGCAACCTGCGGGCCGCCCAGCGAACCGAGAGCCTGCGCGTCAGGATCCGCGCCCGCGAACCCCGGGCGCTGCGGCCGGGCCCCGAGGCCCGGGGCGGCCTCCTGCTGGCCGGCCAGGCGGTGCCGTTCACCGGCAAGGAATTCGTCCAGGCGCTGGCCAAGGAGGGAGTGAATGCCGGGCAGGCCGAGACCGTCCTGGCGCATTTCCTCACCTCGGGCGTGGTCTACCGTCCGCATCCGGTGGACCTCTGAGCGACGCCGGGTCCGGAGTTCTGCGATAATGTGATCCTTTCGCAACTTTATCCTGGGATAATTCCTCACAAACAGTCGTGCTCCGCCGCCTGCTCGCCATCCGCGGCGCGAGGTCGTGTGGCCATTCCCCCCCACCTGGAGGGCCTTCCATGAGTCTTGCCAAGAATCTCGCCTGTCTGCTGCTCCTCTTGCTGGCCGGATCCGCCGTGGCCGGCGAGCTGGCGCCCGGCCTCGAGGCCTACCTGGCCGAGAAGCACGACGGCGGTGCCGTCCGCGCGCTGCTGGTCCTCGAGGACCAGGTCGACGTCATGGCCATGGACCTCGACCTGCACTACCAGCGTGCCGACCTCGCCCAGCGCCACTTCCGCGTGGTGACCGCGCTCCAGGAGAAGGCCCGCCTGACGCAGGCCGACCTCCTGGCCGACCTGGCCGCGCGCCGCGGCGCCGGCATCGACGGCTACAAGCCCTACTGGCTGATCAACGCCGTCCTGGTGGTGGGCACCGAGGACGCCGTGCGCGAACTGGCCGCTCGCCAGGATGTGGCCGTGGCCGAGATCGATCTCATGCCCGAGCTCATCGAGCCGGTGAAGGTCGAACCGCTCAGCGAGAAGTCGCGGGCCATCGGCATCGCCCCGGGCATCGTCGCCTCGGGCGCGCGCCGGGTCTGGAGCGAGCTGGGCATCGACGGTGCGGGCGCCCTGATCGGCTCGCTCGACACCGGTGTCGACGGCAACCATCCCGCCCTCGCCGCTCGCTGGCGCGGCAACCACGCCCCGGCCGCCGAGTGCTGGCTCGACGTGGTCTACGGCGGCACCACCACTCCCGCCGACCAGCACGGGCACGGCACCCACACCACCGGCACCATGACCGGACTGGCCGCCAACGACACCATCGGCATCGCCCCCGGTGCCGAATGGATCGCCGCCAACGCCATCGACCAGGGCGCCAACCCCGGGTTCGACAACGATATCCTCGACTGCCTCGAGTTCTTCACCGACCCCGACGGCGACCCCGGCACCCTGGACGACGTCCCCGACGTGGTGCAGAACTCCTGGGGCGTGAACGAGAACTTCTCGGGCTATGTCGACTGCGACAGCCGCTGGTGGGCCGCCATCGACGCCTGCGAGGCCGCCGGCGTGGTCCTCTGCTGGTCCGCCGGCAACGAGGGCCCCTCGAGCCAGTCGCTGCGCTCGCCCGCCGACCGCGCCACCACGCTCTACAACTGCTTCAGCGTGGGCTCGACCCAGTACTACGCGCCTTACACCATCAGCAGCTTCTCGAGCCGCGGCCCCGCCGGCCCCAACTGCGGCCCCGCGGAGAACCGCACCAAGCCCGAGATCTCGGCCCCGGGCAGCGACATCTACAGCGCCGCGCCCGGCGGCGGCTACCAGTACATGAGCGGCACCTCCATGGCCGGGCCCCACGTGGCCGGCGTGATCGCGCTGATGCGCGCCGCCAACCCCAACGTCGACGTGATCACCATCAAGCAGGTGCTCATGGAGACCGCCAACGACCTCGGCCAGGCCGGTGACGACAACACCTACGGCCACGGCTTCCTCGACGCCTACGAGGCCGTCATGGCGGTCATGGGCGGCCTCGGCTACGTGGAGGGCACGGTGCGCGACGAGACCTCCAACCTGCCCATCGCCGGCGCCCAGGTCACCGTGGCCGAGGGCTTCCAGAGCTTCACCACCGAGGCCGACGGCTTCTACCGCCTGATCCTGCCGGTGGGCGACGCCACCCTGCAGGCGGAGGCCTTCGGGTACGACGACCTGTCCCTCACGGTGACCGTGGTCGAGGACGAGACGGTCGACCAGGACCTGGCCATGGCCCTGCTGCCGTCGGCCATGATCAGCGGCACCGTGCATCTGCCGGGCTACCTGCCTCCCGACCAGGCGCCCGCCGCGGGCGCGGTGGTGCTGGTGGCCGACACGCCGCTCGCCGCGGTGACCACCGGCGCCGACGGCCGCTTCGCGTTCACGCTGCCCGTGGGCGAGGAGTACGTCCTGCGGGCCGGACTCGGCGGCCAGGGCGCCCTGATCCAGTCGGTGCCCCTGGACGGCGACCTCGATCTGGACCTCTACCTCGCCGCCCTGACCCAGGACGGCTTCGAGACCGGCGATCTGAGCGCCATGCCCTGGACCACCAGCGGCAACGCTGACTGGTACGTCCAGTCCAGCGAGGTCTACGAGGGCAGCTATGCCGCACGGTCGGGCAGCATCGGCAACTATGCCAGCTCCACGCTGCAGGTGACCCTGGACTGCGGCGCCGGCGGCGAGATGAGCTTCATGTACAAGGTCTCCTCGGAGGCCAGCTACGATTACCTGCAGTTCTACGTCGACGGCTCGCTCCGCGCGGAGTGGGCGGGCGAGGCCGGCTGGGCCGAGTACACCACCCTGGTGTCCGCCGGCAGCCACATCTTCCGCTGGACCTACGACAAGGATGCTTACGTCTACGACGGCCAGGACTGTGGCTGGATCGACAACGTGACCTTCCCCGGCGGCGCCGCGCCGAACCCCGTGTGCATCCTGGCGCCCTGGGAACTCGCCGCCGTGCTCGATCCGGGCCAGTCGGTGACCCTGCCCTTGCTGGTCCTGAACCAGGGCCAGGAGGATCTGGAGTTCACCGCGAGCGGTGACGGCTTTGCCTCGGTCAGCGATGCCAGCGGCACCCTGGCGCCCAGCGGCTATCACCTGGTCCCGGTCACCCTGGACAGCGACGGTCTGCAGGCCGGCTACCACAGTGTCGACGTGACGTTGGCCAGTAACGACCCGGCGAATCCGACCCTCCAGGTGCCGGTGCAACTCGAGGTGACCGGCAGCACCACCGCGGTGGGTGACGCGCCCCAGGCGTTCACGCTGCTCGGCGCCGTGCCCAACCCCTTCAACCCCCAGACCACCGTGCGCTTCTCGCTGCCGGTGAGCGGCCACGTCGACCTGCGCCTCTACGATGTGCAGGGCCGGTTGGTGCGTACGCTGATCGCCGGCGTCCGGCCGGGCGGTCTCAACGAAGCCCGCTGGGACGGCCGCGACGACGCCGGTCGCGCCGTGGCCTCGGGCACCTATTTCGCACGTCTGCAGGCTGGTCACGAGCAGCGTGTGAAATCGCTGGTTCTGGTGCGTTGACGCGCTGGAGTCAGCGATACCTCGCACACCGCCGGTGGTCCAACCACCGGCGGTGGCGTTATTTATCCCTGAGTGGCGACGGTGGACGCGGGGCTTATCATAGCATGATTTGCGTTACCATCCCTGTCTGTGGTATCATGGTAGATCAAGATTCTGTTGCCTCCTGGACCTCGATATCGGACCGCGACAATGTCGAGGATTTCAGGAGGTTTTTGCAGAAATCGCGTAGCCGCGGTATTATTTCCAACCAAACCAGACGGACTTCCCGCGCCCGCACCCTCCATCCCCCATCGAAGAGGATGCCATGCCTTTCACCTCACGAATCCTGCTGACCGGTCTGCTCGCCCTTGTGCTGGCCGGTCCCGTCCTTGCGGGTCAGTTGACCCCCGGCCTGGAGGCGCTCCTGGCCGAGAAGGCTCCCGACGACAACATCGAGGTCCTGCTGGTCCTCAAGGATCGGGTCGACGTGAAGTCGCTCGACCTGCAGCTCCATTCCGCCAAGGCGCCGCGGGCCGACCGCCACGCCACGGTCCTCGCCTCGCTCCAGGATCGCGCCGCGGCCACCCAGTCGTCGCTGCTGGCCGACCTCGAGGTCCGGCTCCAGCTCGGCGAGATCGAGTCCTACGAGTCGTTCTGGATCATCAACGCCGTGTCGGTGGTCGGTCGCGAGGACGCCATCCGCGAGCTGGCCGCGCGTGACGACATCGACGTGGTCGAGCGCACCCTGCCCATCGAGCTCATCGAACCCGTGACCGCCGGCGGCGACGACCTCACCCTGGCCATCGGGATCACTCCCGGCGTGGTCAACGTCGGCGCGCGTCGCGTGTGGAGCGACCTGGGCATCAACGGCTCCGGCGCGCTGGTCTGCAACTTCGACACCGGCGTCGACGGCAACCACCCGGCGCTCTTCGCCAGCTGGCGCGGCCGCAACAATCCGGCCTCGGAGTGCTGGCTCGACCTCAGCGGCGGCAGCTCGTTCCCCTACGATGCCGACATGCACGGGACGCACACCATGGGGACCATGGTGGGCCTGGCCAGCAACGACACCATCGGCGTGGCTCCCGGCGCCCAGTGGATCGCCGCCAACACCATCATCGGCGGCAGCCTCAACTCCAAGTTCCTGACCTCCATGCAGTGGCTCATGGATCCCGACGGCGATCCCACCACCACCGACGACGTGCCCGACGTGGTCAACCACAGCTGGGGCGTCAACGAGAGCTTCGGCTACCCCGACTGCTACAGCGCCTGGTGGGAGACCATCGACGCCGCCGAGGCCGCCGGCATGGTCCACTGCTGGGCCACCGGCAACGAGGGCCCCTACGGCGGCACCGTGCGCTCCCCGGCCGACCGCGCCACCACCGCGTACGACAGCTTCAGCGTGGGCAGCACCTCGGCCTACCCGCCCTTCAACATCAGCAGCTTCTCGAGCCGCGGCCCCGCCGGCCCCAACTGCGGGCCCGAGGAACTGCGCATCAAGCCCGAGATCGTCGCCCCCGGCGGCAACATCTACAGCTCGATCCCCGGCGGCGGCTACACCTACATGGGCGGCACCAGCATGGCCACGCCGCATGTGGCGGGCGTGGTGGCGCTGATGCGCTCGGCCAACCCCGAGCTCGACACCATCACCATCAAGCAGATCATCATGGACACCGCCCTCGATCGGGGTGCCGATGGCGAGGATAACATCTACGGCCACGGCTTCATCGATGCGTACGAGGCGGTCCTGGCGGCCATGGAGGGTTACGGCCTGGTGGCCGGTACCGTGATCGACGAGAGCACGAACCTGCCCATCGTCGGCGCCGAGGTCACCGTCAGCGGCAGCCAGCAGCGGCAGGTCACCGACGAGAACGGCGATTTCCGGCTGAGCCTGCCCGCCGGTCCGGCCACGCTGCAGATCTCGTTCTTCGGCTACGAGGACTTCGCGGAGACCTTCGAGGTGCCGGCCGGTGAAGAGATCAATCCCGAGCTGGCCCTGGTGCTGTTGCCGCAGGTCACCTTCAGCGGTACGGTTCACGCGCCCGGCACTTCGGCTCCGGGGCAGGCGCCCCAGGAGGGCGTCAACGTGGTGATCGACGGCACGCCGCTGGCCGGCGTGACCACCGGCAGCGACGGCCGGTGGGAGATCGCCGTTCCCAGCGGCACCGATTACACGGTGCGCGCGTCGCTCTCGGGCCAGGGCTCGGTGGCGCAGACCCTGCCCGCCGACATGGACCGCGAGTGCGACCTCTACCTGCGTGCGAGCGCCGAGGACGGCTTCGAGTCGGGCGACCTGGCCGGCATGAACTGGTCCGACGCCGGCAACGCCTACTGGTCCGTGGAGTCCGGCGACGCCTACGAGGGCAACTTCGCCGCCCAGTCGGGTGCCCTGGGTTCGAGCCAGACCTCGATCCTGCGCCTGGACGTGGACGTGCCCGTCGACGGCGAGCTGACCTTCTGGTACAAGGTCATCGGCGGCAACGGCACGCTGGCCTTCTGGGACGGCCTGGCCACCATCCAGTCGTGGGAGACCGCGGACTGGACGCTGTACAGCTACCCCGTCACCGCGGGCGAGCACACCTTCCGCTGGCGCTTCAACACCACCAGCGAGGGCGGTTCGGGCGACCGTGGTCTGATCGACCTCGTGGTCCTGCCGGGCGGCGACGCGCCGGCACCCCGCGCTGTGGTCAGCCCCTGGACCGTGTCGGTCGAGGCCGCGCCCAGCTCCATCACCGAGACCACGCTGCTGGTGCTGAACCAGGGCGTGGAGAACCTGGGCTGGTCGCTGAGCACCAGCGCCGGCTGGCTGGATCTGGATCCGGCCACGGGCACCATCCTGCCTGCCGGCTACGAGGCGGTGACCCTGGCCATCGACACTTACGGCCTGGCCGAGGGCAGCCACAGCACCGAGCTGACCCTGGTCAGCGACGATCCCGACAACCCCGTGCTGCCGGTGCAGGTCCTGCTGCAGGTGGGCACGACTACCGCCGTGGGTGACGGCACCCCGCAGGCGTTCGCCCTGCAGGGCGCGGTGCCCAATCCGTTCAACCCGCAGACCACGGTGCACTTCAGCCTGCCCGCGAGCCTGAGCGTGCGCCTGCGCCTGTACGACGTGCAGGGCCGCCTGGTCCGTTCGCTGGTGGACGGCGTGCGCCCCGCGGGCGCCAACCAGGTGCTCTGGGACGGTCGTGACGACAGTGGTCACGGCGTGGCCAGCGGCACCTACTTCGCGCGGCTCGAGGCCGGTGGCCTGACCAGCGTGAAGTCCATGGTGCTGGTGCGGTAACGCCCGGTCCGATCCCCCGACGAGGAGACCCCGCTTCCGGAAGGAGGCGGGGTCTTCGACTTTTCTGGCCCTGCAGCACGATCTGATATCAACGCACCGTTCCAGCGGAGAGGACGTTCAAACCACTCTTTTGTAAAGGCTTATGAGGCAGCAACCCCCGGGGGACGGATTTGGCGGCAATATCCCATAGCCTGGTGCCCCGGCGACCTCTATCCTGGCCATATCGGTCGGATGTCCCGGCCGCGTCGCCCCCTGGAGACCCGCCATGACCGCCAAGAACGACGACAAGCGGAACAAGCCCGACCAAGTTCCCGAGGAGACCCCCGACGGCAACGTGCCCGAGCAGCACGGCGGCGGAGGCCACGGCGGCGGGGAGATCAAGCCGCCCCCGGGCAGCGGCGGGACCGGCAGCGGCGGCTAGGCTTACTCGCCGATGATCTTCACCAGCACCCGCTTGCGGCGCCGGCCGTCGAATTCGCCGTAGAAGATCTGCTCCCACGGCCCGAAATCCAGCCGCCCATCGGTGACCGCGACCACCACCTCGCGGCCCATGACCTGGCGCTTGAGGTGGGCGTCGCCGTTGTCCTCGCCGGTGAGGTTGTGGCGGTAGCGGTCGATGGGGGCATGGGGGGCCAGGCCCTCGAGCCACTCCTCGTAGTCGTGGTGCAGGCCGGTCTCGTCGTCGTTGATGAAGACCGAGGCGGTGATGTGCATGGCGTTGACCAGGCAAAGCCCCTCGCGGATCCCACTCTCGGCCAGGCACGCCTCGATCCGGGGGGTGAGGTTGAGGAAGGCGCGGCGGGTGGGGATGTCCAGCCACAGTTCCTGGCGGTAACTCTGCATCGCGGACTCTCCTGCAACAGGGTTGCGATTGTGCCGGACGGATGTACCGTGTCCGACCATGATCCAGCACGACGGCATCGGACGGCGCGCCGGCCTGCTCCTGGCCGCGATCGCCCTGGCAACCACCGGTCTTCCGTATGGCGTGCACGTGTCGTGTGCCCACGCGGGCGAGGCCCACGGCCAGGCCGAACCCTGCCTGGTCTGCCTGCACCTGGAGGCCAACCCCACCGCGCCGGTGGCGGTGTGGTCGCCGCCCGCGCCGGCCATCGCCTGGTTGACCGCCCCGCCCGCCGCCTGCGAGCCGGGTTGGCAGACCCCGCCCGTCACCACGTGCCGCGCTCCTCCCGGAACACGCTTCGCTAGCATCTGACACCGATTTCTGTCACCCTAGCCCACGTGTTCCCGAGGAGGCAACCATGCATCCCGTCCGTATCCCGTGCGCCACGGCGCTGGTCCTGGCCATCCTGCTGCCCGCCCTGGCTGCCGCCCAGTCCAGCACCGCCACCGGCGTGTCCAGCAAGTTCAACCCCGCCATCAGCGTCAACACCCTGCTGCTCGGTCGCGTGGCCGACCAGAGCACCGATCCCTCGGTCAACGGCGTCGACATCCAGGAGGCCGAGGTCCAGTTCACCGCCATCGTCGATCCGTTCTGGAAGGCCAACCTGGTCTTCGCCGTCCACCCGCAGCACGGCCACGACCACGCCGAGGAAGGCGAGGAGGCCCACGGCGGCTATGCCGGCGACCTCGAGGTGGCCTATGTCGACGGCACCGCGCTGCCCGGCGGGTTCGCGCTGCGCCTGGGCAAGGACTACCTGCCGTTCGGCAAGCACGTGCCGCTGCACACCCACCAGTTCCCGTTCGTCGACGCGCCGGTGGCCGTGCGCACCTTCCTGGGCGACCACTCGCTCAGCGAGGTCGGCGCCCGCGTCGCCCACGCCTTGCCCGCGCCCTGGTACCTGGACCTGTCGGCCTACGCGGTGGACGGCAAGTCCGCCATCTTCGCCGGCGATTCGCGCGACCTGGCCTACGGCGCCCGCCTGATCAACCTCTTCGACCTCTCCGAGTCGGCCACCCTCGAGGCCTCGGGCTCGTGGCTCCACGGCCCCCTATCGCCCAGCTACCTCCTGCTGCACGCCGAGGATCCCCTGCGCGGCGACCTCGACGTCTGGGGCGCCGACCTCACCTACAAGTGGGTCTCCGCCTCGCGCAGCCAGGGGCCCGCGCTGAACGTCACCGGAGAGATCATCATCCCGCGCCCCGCCGAGGGCGCCCAGGATCCGCTGGGCTGGTACGCGCTGGCCCAGTACCGCTTCGCGCGCACCTGGTGGCTCGGCGTGGGCATGGGCTGGCTCGACCGCGACCTGCCCGCCGAGGAGGAGGCAGGCGAGGAGGAGGCGGACGACCACGACCACGGCGGCCTCTGGTCTTGGCAGGAGGTCTACGAGTACAAGGCCAACCTCACCTGGACTCCCAGCGAGTTCTCGGCGGTCCGTCTCGAGGCCGCGCGCTACCTCGACCAGGTGGGCGACCAGGACGACTGGCTCGTCTCGCTGCAGGTCAACTTCACCATCGGGTCGCATCCGGCCCACCTCTACTAGGAGGACGCCATGACGCGCATCCTGACGATCCTGGCGCTCCTCGTCGTGGCGCTCTCCGCCGCGGCCGACCCCCTCGAGGTGGTCTGCACCGTCACCGATCTCGGCTGGCTCGCCGCCGAGGTGGGCGGCCCCGAGGTCAAGGTCACCGTGCTCTGCCCCGGCGAGCGCGACCCCCACTTCCTGCCCGCCAAGCCCTCGCTCGCGCGCAAGCTCGGCCGGGCCGACCTCCTCTGCTACAACGGCCTCGAGCTGGAGGTGGGCTGGCTGCCGGTGCTCCTGGACAAGGCCCGCAACCCGCGCCTGCGCCCCGGCCAGTCCGGCGATCTGGACTGCGCCCAGGCGCTGGACCGCATCCTCGAGGTGCCCACCGGACCGGTCGACCGGTCGCAGGGCGACGTCCACCCCGAGGGCAACCCCCACTACCTGCTGGACCCGCGCAACGGCGTGAAGGTGGCGCGGCTCATGGCCGAGCGCCTCGGCGAGCTGCGCCCCGCCGAGGCCGCCGCCTTCACCGCCCGCGCCGAGCGGTTCGCCGCCGACCTCGCCCCGCGCGTCGCGGCCTGGGCCGAGCTCGCCGGACCGGTGCGCGAGCGGCCGCTGGTGGTCTACACCAAGCAATGGGAGTACCTGGCCGACTGGCTCGGTCTCGAGCTGCTCGGCGCGGTGGAGCACCGTCCGGGCATCGAACCGTCGCCGCGCCACGTGGACGAGCTGATCGACCGGGCGCGCCAGGCCGGAGTGCGCGAGCTGGTGGCCGCGCCCTGGAACCACCTGGACGTGGCCGGGAAGGCGGCCGACCACATCCCGGCGGCGCTGGTGGTGCTGCCGGCGGCGGTGGATTCGCGACCGGGCGCGGAGACCTATTCCGCGATGTTCGACCTCATCCTGGCGGAGCTGCGTGCCGCCGCGGAGCAATAGCATGGGTGGATTCTTCGGCATGATGACGGCGCCGGTCGTGGTGGCCCTGGTCCTGGTGTTGATGCACGGCTACCTGGGCGGACACGTGGTCCGGCGCGGCGTGATCTTCGTGGATATCGCCCTGGCCCAGGTGGCCGCGTTCGGCGTGGCGCTCTCGCTCTTCTTCGGCGGCGAGGTGGGCAGCGACGTCTCCTGGTTCGCCGGCCTCGGCGCCACCTTCCTGGGCGCGCTGCTCATTGCGAGCACGCGCGCCCACCACCAGCGCATCCCCCAGGAGGCCTACATCGGCATCATCTATGCGGTGTTCTCGGCCGCCATGATCCTGGTGCTGACCCAGGTGCCCCACGGCGGCGAGGAGATCCGGCACCTGCTGGTGGGGTCGATCCTCTGGGTGACCTGGCCGCAGGTGATCAAGACGGCGCTGCTGTACGCGGTGCTCGGCGTGGTGCTCTGGCGCGCGCACGGACCGCTGACCGAGATCAGCGAGGATCCCGAGGCAGCCCGGGCGCGCGGTCGGAACCTGCGACGCTGGGACCTTCTGTTCTACATCGTCCTGGGCACGGTGGTGACCAGCAGCGTCCAGATCGCCGGCGTGCTTTTGGTGTTCACGCTGCTGGTGGTGCCCACGGTGATGGCCTGTCGCCGCGGCTGCGCGGGCGGGCTGCGGCACCTGGGCTTCGTGCTCATCGTCGGTGTGCTGGCGGTGGTGCTGGGGGCGGCGGCGAGCTACTGGCTGGATCTGCCGACGGGGGCGGCCATCGTCTGCGTGTTCGGGGTGCTGCTGGGGGGACAGGTCGTGGGGGAGGGGCTGTGGGGGCGTTAGACGCGGAGTGTTCGCTACCAGTTCCTTCTTCTGGTCAGGTCATGTAAATCCAGCGCGAGGATCGGACGATTTTCGCCGGCGTCGATGCGTCTTACCGGTGCCCATTCTTCTTAATTATGCCAATTATTGCCCTCTTTGCTGAAATCCTTAAATCAAGCCGTGCTAGACTTGCGTAACAGCTCACATCTTGGACCTCATTCAGGGCTCTTTCAACCGGGCAATCAGATCGCTGTCAGAGCCGCCTTGATATCGCTGCAACCACGATGATCGCGCTGCAAGGGTGCGATCCGCCTGCCAGCAAAACCATCCTTCTGTACGACATCCTTTGCGGGCGATCCAGGACGCATGCCGGGAGGTCGTATGATGGATTTCAAACCAATTGTCCTGTCACTGGCCATGCTGCTGGTCTCGTGCGCAGCGGCACAGGATTGCATCGATTATAGGGATTTTCCGCATCTGGTGGGGGGAGTGACGACACCTGGCATGACCCGTGGCCTCGAAATCTCAGGGAACTATGCCTATGTTGCAGACTACCTGATTGGCTTGCAGGTGATCGACATCGAGGATCCCGAGAACCCCGAGATCGTCAGCAGTGTAGACACGCCGGGCAATTCCCATTGCGTGGCTGTCTTGATGAACGAAGCTTACGTCGCCTGCGGAGTGGCCGGTCTCCAGATCATCGATATCACGGACCCTGAAGATCCCGAGATCGTCGGGAGCATGGATATGCCCGGGCCGGCCTATGGCGTGGCCGTGCAAGATGGTTACGCCTTTGTCGGGGCCAGCGCCAGCGGTGGTCTGGTCGTGGTTGATATCAGCAACCCCGAAGATCCCCAGATCATTGGCATGGTGGACACCCCAGGTGATGCTCACGGGGTGGCGCTCTCGGGCGATCACGCCTTCGTCGCGGATCTGGGGCAGGGACTGCAGGTGATCGCCATTTCCGACCCAGAGAATCCTCACCTCGAAGGGAGTATCAGCACCTCAGATAATGCCTGGGCAGTGGTGGTTCGCGATGACCTCGCCTACGTCGCGAACGGCTGTTCAGGTGTGCAGATATTCGATGTCACGGCACCTGGCGATCCTCTGCTCATCGGTGGTGTAGAAACTCCGGGCATCGTGCATGGAGTAGCCCTATGGGAGGACTACGCCATTGTTGCCGATGGCAACAATGGTCTGCTGTTCGTCGATATCTCGAATCCCGCAGATGCGCAGATCGTAGGCGGCTCATTGGTGGAGGGCAGCGCCTGGGAGGTGGCTCTCTCGGGCAACCATGCCTATGTCACGGGCAGCGGGACTGGTCTGCAAGTGATGGATGTCACGCATCCCGAGGATCCACAGTTTTCCGGCTGTATGGAGCTGTCTGACAGCGCTCATGATCTGAGCGTGGTGGACAGCTTGGCGTATATTGCGACCGCGTATGCCGGTTTGCAGATTCTGGACGTATCTGTTCCCGAAAATCCTGAATTCGTCTCCGCCGTTGATACGCCCGATCTTGCCCGAAGCGTGACCGTGTCCGGCAGTCATGCCTACGTCGCGGATTCTGCTTCTGGTCTCCAGATCGTCGACATATCCGATCCCTGGAATCCGCATATCGTGGGCGAGGTGGATACCCCGAGCCAGGCCTGGAACGTGGCCATAAGGGGGAGCTTCGCATACATCGCGGATGGTGGATTCGGCCTGCGCATCGTCCAGATATCCGATCCAGAAAGTCCGCTGCTTGCGAGCTGCATAGACCTGCCAGGCTACGCTAGGCGCGTGGTGATCGAGGACCATTTTGCCTACATCGCGGGAGCCTGGTTCGGATTGCACGTTGTCGACATCGAAGATCCCCACAATCCTACCCTGGTCAACACTCTGCAGACGCCGGGCATCGCCAGGGATCTGGCTATCTCCGACAGCTACGCTTTTGTCGCGGATGGCGAATCCGGCGTGCAGGTCGTTGATATCCATGTTCCGGAAAGCCCAGTTATCGTTGCCGGACTGGATATGATGAACGATGCCTGCGCGGTGGCCCTATCGGGGAGCTTTGCCTACGTCATGAATGGGGACGCTGGCATGTCAGTTCTGGATGTCCTGGACCCCCTCTACCCGCAATTCGTGGGTCATGTCGACACGCCGGGAGAGGGCCTCGGAGTGTTCATCAAGGATAACCAGGTCTGGATTGCAGACGGCTCAGGCGGCGTGCGTTTTCTACCCGTGCAGTGTGAGGGATCTGTGGTCATTGATGACGATTGGGACGGTGACGATCCTGTCGCGGGCCTGCCCCATGCTGGGCCACAGATCTCGGTCTACCCGAATCCCTTCAATCCCCGCACAACTGTGTCATTCACGCTTGAGAAACCAGGCCGGGCCCAGGTCAGCGTCATCGGCTTGAGCGGTCGCCAGGTGGCAATCCTGGCCGACCACACGTTTGATGCCGGTCGGCATGCTCTCGTCTGGAACGGGCGGAACGAGCGTGGACACACCATGCCGTCGGGGGTCTATTTCGTCCAGTTGGAAACTGATGAACGGGTGCAGTCAAGAAAGGTGATGTTGCTCCGCTAAACCTATCTCATGGTGATGAGCCCGCTGGCCATGGAGCCAACGGGCTCATCGTCGCCATAGCCGAATCTGGTCATTTGACCAGGGTCAGCTTCCTCACCTGACGCGATCCTCCGGCCTCGAGCACCGCCAGATACCCACCGGCCGCCACGCTCCGTCCCCGTCCGTCGCGACCATCCCACCGCACCTCATGCTCTCCCGCGGCCCACGGCCCCGCCGCCAGGATGGCCACGCGCCGTCCGCGCTGGTCGAAGATCGCCAGCTCCGCCGGCCCCGCCGTCGCCAGCCGGAAGCGCAGCGTGGTGGCGGGATTGAACGGGTTGGGCGCCGGCGGCAGGAGCGCGGTGGCCGGCGTGGGCACCTCGGCCGCGGTGGCGGTCAGTTCGGCCGTGGCGGTGGCCATGACCACCGGTGCGGCCCGGCCCTGCGCCACCCACGAATCGTGGAGCCGCTGGCCGAGGTCGTTGGTGTGGTTCTCGTCGCGGAGGAACTCGATGTACTCCTTCGAGGTGGACTGGTAGTAGAGGGTGACCTCGGCTGTGACCACGCCGTCGGGCACGGCGAAGCTGGCGAGATCGTGGTACTGGCCGTCGGCGTAGGCGTGGCCCACGGGGGCGCACTGGGCCGCGGCGAAGGCGGCGTTGGCGAAGCCGCGCGGCGGGATGCGGTTGTCCTTCCAGATGGTGTCGTTGAGCGCGAAGTGGAACGAGGGTCCCGCCGGCAGGCCCACCGCGGCGCCCAGCCGGTGGCTGATGCCGGGCTCGGCCTCGTAGATCACCGCGTCGTCGTCGTGGGTGAGGATGCCGGTGGCCGGGTCGTAGGCGCCCGACTCGTAGAGCATGGTGCCTGCACCGTCGAGGCCGCGGACGTGCAGCCAGATGCGCCGGCCCTCGGGGTAGCCCGAGGGTAGCTTGTGGCCGGTCTCGTTGGTGACGGTGACCAGGACGCTGGTCTGGCTGCCCGCCTGGACCAGCTCGGCCTCGAGGGTGGCCGCGCGCTGGAGCATGGAGATGGCGCGGGCCTTGCCGTCCTGGAGCGCGGCCGGGTCCACCTCGTCGGCGTTCCAATCGGGGAGGATGTCGGGCACGAAGTGGTTGCCGCCGGTGAAGTCGTGGAGCGCCAGGTCGGTGCGGCTGGGGCTGCCGGGCTCGCTGGCGCCGGCGCCGTGGACGTCGGGCATGTGGCAGTCCTGGCAGGTGGCGACCATGCCGTCGGGTCGGTTACCGGCGAACTGGGGCGCGTAGACGCCGCCGTTGGCGTAGGCGCTCAGGGTCCACTCGCTGTAGGTGCGCTCGATGGGGAACATGTTGCGCAGGTCGGCGTCGGGGTGGGGCGCATCGAGGTCGCCGGGGACGTAGGTGGCCGGATCGCCGGCCTGGACGAAGACCGGGTTGGAGACGTCGTGGCAGGTGCCGCAGAGCGCAGCCGCGCGGTGGAACGGCGAGGCGAGGAACTCGTGGCTCGACTCGGCGTCGTCGTAGGGCCCGCGGCGGATGGGGTCGGCATCGGTGACGAACATGCCGTTGGCCGTGGCGGCGGGCGGATTGGAGAGACCGGCGAGGATGGCCTCGTCGCGGGCGGGGCTCACGCCGTCGACGTAGTGCGGGTCGACCATGCGGTGGCAGAAATCGCACTGGACGCTCTGGCGGTCCTTGGCGGTCATCATGCCGCCGCTGGAGTCGTCGCTGCGGCCTTCCTGCCAGCCGCCGGGCGTGTGGCAGCGCAGGCAGAGGTCGCCCACGCCGGGGGCGTCCTGCTCGGCGATGGTCAGGGTGGCCAGGTAGACGGGGTCGCGCATGGCCTGGGCCATCATGCCGCCGACCCAGTTGTGGTAGGGCTCCACCTGGGCGTCGTAGCCGCCGTGGCAGGTGATGCAGGACACCGACGGGTCGTCGAGGATTCCGGCCTCCAGGGGCTGGGTGCCCGGCAGGTCGAAGTCGCGCAGGGTGGTGGGGACCAGACCGCCCGCGAACTGGTCGATGGTGAAGCCGTCGCTGTCGGCGGTGCCCACGTTGCCGGCGCCGTCACGCGCGGCCACGCGGATGGCGGTGGGGCCGGGGCGGTTGGGCACGAACCAGTCGTAGAGGCCGGTGTCGGGCAGGTTGCGCGCCACGGGTTTCCAGGTGGCACCGCCGTCGTAGCTGGCGAGGATCGCGATGCTGGCGATGCCCGCCGGGTCCTCGGCGAGCCAGGCCACGGTCTGCTGGGTGTTCGGTGCCAGGAGGAGGCCACCCGTGGGCTGGGTCACCGTGACCACGGGCGGGTCGAGGTCGGTGGCGCCGCCGGGGACGAGGTAGCCCTCCAGATCGGCGGGGTCGACCTCGAGCACCTGGTCGAGCTGGTCGGGGCGCAGGCCGGGGAAGGTGGGCGTGTTGGTGAAGTTCTGCAGGTCGGTGATCTCCACCAGGTTGGTGAAGCCATCGTTGTCCGAATCCTCGCCGGCGACCGCCTCGATGGCGGCCTGATCGTCACCGAGCTGTCCCAGCGCCACCTCCACGGCCAGACCGTAGGCGTTGCGCGGTCCGGCGCCGCCAAAGGCGAAATGGCACACGCCGCAGTGGCCCGGTGCGCTGGGCAGGTCGTCCAGGCGCGAACCCTCGGCCTGCGGATAGACCTGGAAGAAGGTGCGGCGGATGGGGTTGCGGGCCTGGGCGGTGGACAAGACGAGAGTGGTCACAGCGACCAGGACCAGCATGTGCAGCCTGAAGGCAGCACCCATGGCGGCACCTCCGGATCGGGTGGGGAACTCGCGATTTCGGGTGCGGACGACTCCAGTTATACCATTTTGATAGGAAGAATTGCAAGTATCACTGCCCATGGGTGATAAAAATGATACCTGAAGTCAAAAATATTCCGATAGGCGACAGGGATCCAGGGCCTGGTGTTTCCAGACTGGCCAGGCACCATGCAATGGTTTTACTATCAAATAGTCCCGCGACCACTCCGGTGAAAGGTTTTCCGGCATGCGCCTGCGCCTGATCATCGCCCTCCTGCTCCTGGTCCTGGCCAGCCTCTTCCTGGCCCGCCGCTGCACCCGCCCGTCCGAAACCGTGGAGGCGCCCCCCATGCCCGAACCCCGCCTCCTCGACGTCCACGACGTCACCCGCTACGCCGAGGGCCGCGCCGGCACCTTCCGCGTCCGCTCCACCCGCGACGTGCTGCCCGGCGGCCTGTCGGCGGCTATGGCGCCCCTGATGATCGACTGGAAGCACAGCGACGTCCGCACCGGCGGCGGCATCGTGGTGGGCAACCTGAACCACGGCGGCAACCCGCTCTCCGGCGTCACCGTCCTGCGGGCTGCGCGGCTCTATCCCGAGCAACTGACCGAGGTCCAGTTCATCACCGTGCCCCTGGGCGGCCACAAGGAGGTGGTTCACGGCCAGCTCCGCTTCCTCTTCGCTCCCGGCGGGATCGAACTGCTGGGCGACAATCCCGAGGCGGTGGGCGAGCCCGACCAGATCCAGGACCTCGTCCTGTCGTGGGAAGCGTGGCGCGCGCCCGGTGTCGACTACGACATCATGCGCGGCATGGATCCCACGGTCTACGAGCTCAGCATGCGCGGCTACAGCGGCCAGCAGCGTTTCCTCGAGGACACCCTGTCCCAGCGTCCCTGGACCGCATTCACCTTGAAGGTGCCGGGAGGCCAGGCCGGGCTCGCCGAGATCCTCCGCGTGAACCTGGCCATGGGCGACGGCGTGGCGCGGCAGGTCATCGGCCGCATGCTGACCGAGGCCGAGGAGACCTGGCGTGCCGCGGTCACCGATCCGACCCAGGAGGACCTGGACCTGGCCGAGGCCTGGCTCCGGCTCCAGGCCGGCATGGAGCAGGAGCTGGCGCGGCTCAAGGATTCCCGGATCAGGCTGGAGGGCGAGCAGACCGGCTACCAGTCGCTCATGCGGTCGTGTGCCACCATGGCGCTCTACTCGGTGGATGTGGCGGTGGCCCGCATGATGGAGCAGGGCGCACCGGCCGATGGCATGCGTCCCACGCGCATGCCGGAGCTCGAGTCCGATCCCCAGTGGTTGGTGGACCTCTCCACCGCGGGCTGGGGGCAGGTCCTGCTCAACGCGCCGCGGGCGCTCGGCTTCGTGCGCGCCCGGCCCTGGGTGATCCCCGGCAAGATCCCCGGCCTGCTCGACAAGGCCGGTCTGCTGGTGCACGAGGACGGCCAGCCGGTGAAGCGGTTCTACTCGCTGGCGACCACCACGCCCTGGGGACATCGTAACCAGCTGCTGATCCGCTGACATGCGCCGGAAGATCCGCAAACGACTGATCGTTCTGGTCCTCGCGGCCGTGCTGGTGGTGCTGCTGCTGATCCTCACCGGCCGTCTCGTGGTCCAGCCCGACCCCTGGATGCACGACACCCTCGAACGCGCCCTGCCCGCGGTGCTCATCCAGGTGGACACGGACTCCATGGCGGTGGCTCTGACCATCGACGACGCCCCGCACCCCGACGTCACACCGGGTATCCTGGCGGTGCTGCGCGCCCACCGGGCCCACGCCACCTTCTTCGTCATCGGGTCCCACGCCGAACAGCATCCCGAGCTGGTCGAGGCCATCCGCGCCGGCGGCCACGAGCTGGGCAACCACTTCTACCTCGACCGCCCCAGTATCGCCCTCGACGACGACGAGCTGGTGGCCATGCTCCTGAAGACCGACGCGCTGATCCGGCCCGCCGGCCCGCGCAAGTGGTGCCGGCCCGGGTCGGGCTGGATCGACCAGCGCATGATCGCGCTCTTGGCCGACCACGACTACCACCCCTGCCTGGCCAGCGTCTATCCGCTCGACCTGTCCACGCCCCCCTGGTTCAACCAGTGGCACTTCGTGGCCAACGCGCGCCCCGGCGCCATCCTCGTGCTCCACGACGGCGGCCCCAAGCGCGCGGGCACCATCGCCACGCTGGAGGCGGTGCTGCCCCGGCTGCAGGAGCGGGGTTTTCGGGTGGTGACGGTGTCGGAGCTGTGGGCGATGCGGCGGGGGGCAGCGCCCTGACAGAGCGGCCGCCCACGGGGGCGGCCGCTCTGTGGAGATCAGGATCAAGAGGCGCCTACTGCGTCCAGCGCGTCAGCCACCCCATCACTTCCTCGTGCCACTGGATCGAGTTCTGCGGCTTGAGCACCCAGTGGTTCTCGTCGGGGAAGTAGAGCAGCCGCGCCGGCACGCCCTGGCGTCGCAGCGCGGTGAACGCGCTCAGGCCCTGGGTGTCGACCACGCGGTAGTCCAGCGCGCCGTGCACCACCAGGGTGGGCACGTGCCAGTTCTGGACGTGGTTGATGGGGTTGTGCTTCTGGTAGGCGGCCTGGTCCTCCCACGGCCGGCCGTGCTCCCACTCGGGGAACCACAGCTCCTCGGTGTCGTAGTAGGCCATCTGCTCGCAGAGGTTGCCGTCGTGGCAGACGAAGGCCTTGAACCGCTTGCCGAACTCCTGGCCGTGCATCCAGTTGATCATGTAGCCGCCGTAGCTCGCGCCCGCGGCCACCACCCTGTCGCCGTCCATCCACGCGTAGCGCTCCAGCGCCGCGGCCAGGCCCTTCTCCAGGTCCTCGAGCGGACGATCGCCCCAGTGGCCGCTGATGCTGTCGGTGAATTCCTGGCCGTAGCCAGTGGAACCGTGGAAGTCCACGGCCACGGTGCAGAAGCCGGCGCCCACGTAGGCCTGCGGGTTCCAGCGGTAGTGGAAGTCGTTGCCGAAGCTGCCCTGGGGGCCGCCGTGCACCAGGAAGGCCACCGGCCAGGTGCGGCCCGCGGCGGCCGCGGCCTCGGTCCAGTCGTAGGGCTTGACCACGTAGGCGTACACGGTCTCGCCGTTCCAGCCGGTGAAGGTGAACTGCTCGGGCTCGCCCATCTGGCAGGCCGCGAGCGCCTCGTCGTTGAGGCCGGTGATCCGCTCCTCGCTCTTGCCGTTGGCCTTGACGGTGTGGATCTCGCTGGGCGAGCGCAGGTGGTGCTTGGTGTAGAGCAGGCGCTTACCCACCCAGGACACCGAGCCGTTGCTGCCGTCGCGCACCACCAGCTCGCTCTCGTTCTTGCGCACGTCGATGGCGAAGATCGACCCCTGGCCCAGGTAATCGGCGGTGACGTAGAGCGTGCGGCCCTTCTGGTCGAAGAGCAGCGAGTGGGGGCTGAGGGCGAGGTCGTCGAACGTCAGCTCGAGGCGGCGCGGGTCGCCGAGGTCTGGCCACGAGCGCAGCTCCACGTGGTAGCGGTCGGCCTCGAAGCCGGGGCGGTCCATGGCGAGCCAGGCCAGGGTCTCGCCGTCGGGTGAGAAGAGCGGGGTGGTGTCCCAGGCGGGATTGGCCTCGGTGAGGTTGCGCATCTCGCCCGAGCCGTCGGCCTTCACCGCGTAGATGTTCCAGTCGGTGCTCCAGGCGGGCTCGCTGCCGGGCAGGATCTTGGCGGTGAACAGGACCTCGCTGCCGTCGGGCGCCACCTGGACCTCCTCCATGCCGCCCCAGGGGCGGGTGGGGACGTCGGCGTCGAGGTCGGGCATGAGGTCGGTGAGCGCGCCGTCGGGCTTGAGCAGGAAGAGGTGGCTGCGCTTGCCGTCCTCCCAGGTGTCCCAGTGGCGGAACATGAGCTCGTCGTAGACCATGCCGGTGCGCGGGTCGGCGGCCAGTTCCTCGTCGCGGGCCACGGTCTCCTCGGGCGAGAGGCCCGGATAGACCTCCATGGCCACCAGGAAGCCGCCCAGCGCGGGGGCGTGCTCGAAGGCGGCGATGTCCAGCGGCGCGTCGGTGATCTGGGTGGCCTCGCCGCCGCCGGGGCTGATGGCCCAGATCTGGGCGCTGCCCGAACGCGTCGACAGGAAGTGAACGTCGCCGTTGCGGACGCACCAGCGGGGGTTCCACTCGCCGGCCTCGCTGCGGGTCAAGGGGCGCGCGTGCTCGCCGTCGGGCTCCACCAGCCAGAGGTCGGTGCGACCGCGGTTGGCCTCGAGGTCGGTCTCGCGGACGGTAAAGACCACGAGCTTGCCGTCGGGCGAGGCCTGGGGATCGCCGATGCGCTGCATGGCGAGCATGTCGTGGACCGAGAAGGGGTGCGGGTCGGCGGCCAGGACGAGGCTGGACAGCGACGCGGAAAGCACGAGCAGGAGCAGGAAGCGACGCAACACGACGGACCTCCGGGAAGGAGTGGGCAGGCTACGAATCCTGCCAATGATAGCCATTAGAGGGCTTCCGGGCGAGTTCGTGGGCGCTGAAAACTGTTTTGCCGCTCGCTCATCCGATATATGGTCCAGGGATCGACGTGCAGGAATCCCGTCCCGATCCCGTGAGAGGATGCCGATCCGATGCTTCACCGACGCCGCATCTGCCTGCTCCTGATGTGTCTGTTGCTGGCTGGACTGGCCACGGCCCAACAAACTGGCATGGTGCGCGTGGCCCTGATTCTCGATGGTCCCGGGCTCGACGGCGAATTCCTGGCGAAACACCTGCGGCTCGAACTGCGCAAGGTGCTGGTCAGCGACTACACCGTGACCATCGATCCCGACGAGAGCTTCCGCGGCGATTACACCCTCGCCGGCGCCGCGGCCGTGCTCGACCGCGCCCTGGCCGACCCCGGGGTCGATCTCGTGGTCTGTGCCGGCGCCCTGGGTTCGCTGGTGGCGACGCAGCGCCGGGACCTGCCGCGACCGGTGATCGCGGCGGCGACCCTGAGCGCGGAGGAGCAGGCGCTGCCGTTGACGCGCGACGGCACCAGCGGCGTCGCCAACCTCAACTACATCCTCGGCTCCGTTTCCTTCCTCGACGATGCCCGCGCCCTCACCAGCGTCGCGGGTGAGCTGGAGGAACTGGTGCTGCTGGGCAGCGACGCGTTCTTCCTGGCCTTGCCCGATTTCGAGCCCGGCGGCGACTACACCCTGCCCTCCGGAGAGCGTCTCCTCGTCCGGTCGGCGGGCCGGCGCGCGGAGACCGCGCTGGACAACCTGCCCGAGCGGGCCGACGGCGTCATGTTGCTGCCGCTGCCCGGCTACGACCTGACCGAGGTGGATGCCCTGCTCCAGGGATTGATCGACCGCAAGCTGCCCTCGGTGGCGCTGGTCGGCGAGTCGCTCGTCGAGCGTGGCGCGCTGGTGGGGACCACGAGCAAGGACTGGCTGGAGCGGCTGTCGCGACGGGTGGCGCTCAACGCGCGCCGGATCCTCGCCGGCCAGGACGCCGGCACGCTGCCGGTGGCCATCGAGCGGGAAGGCGCCCTCTACCTCAACATGGCGACCGCCCGCGCCATCGGCGTCTACCCGCCCTTCGCGGTGACGGTCGACGCCATCCTCATGGACCAGGAACGCGAAACCGGCCGCCAGCTCGACCTGTGGCAGGTCATGGACGAGGCCATGACCGAGAATCGCGATCTGGCCGCGTCGGCGGCGCGCCTGGAGGCGGATCGGGAGGAGCTGGCCATCGCCCGCGCCAGCCTGCTGCCCCAGATCGACCTCTCGGCCACCGGCACGATCCTCGACGAGGACCGGGCCCTGGCGGCCATGCGTCCTCCGGAGCGGTCGATCACCGCCGGGGCCGAGCTGAACCAGGTGATCTACTCGGAAGCGGCCTGGACCGCCTACACCGCGGAGAAACGCCTGCTCGAGCAGCGCGAGGCCGCGTACGAGCAGGACCGCCTCGACGTGGCCCTGAGCGCTGCCAACGCGTACTTCCAGGTCCTGCGCGCCAAGACCAGCGAACGGCTCCAGAAGGCGAATCTCCAGCTCAGCCGGCAGAACCTCGAGCGCGCCCGCGTGCGCGTCCAGCTCGGCGACGCCAACCGCAGCGAGGAGTATCGCTGGACCGCGAAGATCGCCAACGAGAAGGCCGAGCTCATCGCGTCCATCGCCGCGCGCAACGTGGCCGAGATGGAGCTCAACCGCACGCTGAACCAGCCGCTCGAGGAACCGATCCTGCTCTCCGAACCCGATCTCGACGCCCAGCTCTCGCTCATGCTCGATCCGCGCATCGCCCACTATCTCGGCGACGCCTGGCACCTGCGCCTGCTGCGCCGGTACGTGGCGGATTACGCCCGCCGGGTCTCGCCCGAACTGCTCCAGATCACCGCCGGGATCGGGGCCCAGGAACGCGTGCTCACCGGGCGGAAGCGGTCGTTCTTCCTGCCCGACATCGGCCTGAACCTGGGTTGGCGGACCTACCTCGAGGAGAAGGGCGCGGGCAGCGAAGGACGCCCGGACGGCTTCCCCGACGACGAGGAATGGAACGCCTCGCTGGCGGTGAGCCTGCCGCTGTTCCAGGGTGCGCGGCGATTCGCGGAGACCCGCCAGGCGGGCCAGGACCTCCTGACCCTGCGCCTGCAGTACCAGGCCACCGACGCGCGCATCGAGCAGCGGGTGCGCAGCGCCGTGCACCGCGCCAGCGCGTCCAAGGCGGCCATCGACCTCTCGCACGAGGCGTCGGTGGCCTCGCGCCAGAACTTCGAGCTGGTCTCCGACAGCTACAGTCGCGGCGCCATCGACCTGATCACCCTGCTCGACGCCCAGAACGCCTACCTCAACGCCGAACTCGCCGCCGCCGATGCGATCTACGGCTTCCTGCTCGATCTCATGGAGCTGGAACGGTCGGTGGGGCGCTTCACCTACTTCGCCACCATCCCGCAGCGAGAGGCCTGGCTGGCCGATCTCGAGGCCTGGTTCGCGACCCAGGAGAATTGATCATGTTTGCATCATCCAGACGCTGGATCCTGCCGCTGGTCTTTGTGCTCGTCTCCCTCGTGGCCGGTCTCGCCGGCTGCGGATCCGAGCAGGCCGAGATCACCGAACACCTGCGCCCCGTGCGCTGGGAGCAGGTCTACCAGACCGGCGGCGGGCGCACCCGCATCTTCGCCGGCGTGACCCGCGCCGGCCAGGAGATCGAGCTCAGCTTCAAGGTGGGCGGCACGGTGGAGAAGCTCGCCGTGTCGGTGGGCGCGCGCGTCGCGGCCGGCGATCTGATCGCCACGATCGACGACCGCGACTACCGCCTGGAGACCGAGGAGGCCGAGGCGGCGCTGCGCCGCGTGGAGGCCGAGCTGCGCAACGCCCGCGCCAGCTATCAGCGGGCCGAGGCGCTCTACGAGGCCAACAACGCCAGCCTCTCCGAGCTGGATGCGGCCAGGGCCGGCTTCGAGACCGCCCAGGCCAGCGTCCGTTCCGCCGAGAAGAACCTGCAGCTGGCCCGGCGCCGGCTGGGCTACACCAGCCTGACCGCTCCGGTGGCGGGAGCCATCGCCCGCCGTTCGGTGGAGGAGAACGAGAACGTCCAGGTGGGCCAGGAGGTGGCGTTGCTGACCGCGGGGAGTCGCGCCGAGGTGAAGATCTTCCTGCCGGGCCAGCTCATCGGCCAGCTCGCGGTGGGTGATGCCGCCACGGTCACGGTGAGCGCTTTGCCGGGGCAGGCCTTCCCTGCCCGGGTCACCGAGGTGGGCGTGGCCGCCACCGGCGGCGGCAACACCTTCCCGGTGATCGTGCGGCTCGAGGACGAGCACCAGGAGGTGCTCTCGGGCATGGCCGCCGAGGTGAGCCTGGTCTTCGGCGGCCGCGACCAGGAACCGCGTTTCCTGGTGCCGGCCTCCGCCGTGGGCCAGGACGACCATGGCCGCTACGCCTTCGTGGTGCGCGAGATCGCCGACGGCTTGGGCGTGGCCACCCGGGTGGCCGTGACCACCGGCGAGCTCACCAACCTGGGCCTCGAGGTGGTCGACGGTCTCAGCGACGGCGACTACCTGGTCACCGCCGGCGTGCATCGCATCATGGACGGGCAACGGGTCAAGGTCCCGCAGCAGTAGGAGTGGTCATGACCATCACCGAGGCGGCCATCCGCTACAACCGCGTGACCATCATGGCGCTCGTGGCGCTGGTCCTCGCCGGCGTGGGCGCCTTCCGCGAGCTGCCGCGCGCCGAGGATCCGGGCTTCGTCATCAAGGTGGCGCTGGTGACCACCTACCTGCCCGGAGCCAGCCCGGAGCGGGTGGAGGAGCTGGTCACCGACAAGATCGAGCGGGTGGTCCAGGAGATCCCCGAGCTCGACTTCGTCAACAGCGACTCGCGCACCGGCGTCTCGCTGGTGTTCGTCAACATCAAGTCCGAGTTCAAGGTCATGCGGCCGATCTGGGACAACCTGCGCCGCAAGGTCGACCGGGTCCGGGCCGACCTGCCCGGCGGCGTGGTGGGGCCCTTCGTGGACGACGAGTTCGGCGACGTCTTCCCGGTGATGATCTCGCTCACCGGCGACGGCTTTACCTACGCCGAGCTCAAGGACGTGGCCGACGAGGTGCGGGACGAGCTCCTGCGCATCGATTCGGTGGCCAAGGTCGTGCTCTACGGCGAGCAGGAGGAGCGGATCTTCGTCGAGTACGACAACGCCCGGCTCGCCGAGGTCGGCCTCTCGCCGTCGCAGCTCGAGCAGATCCTCGCCGGCCAGAACATCATCCTCTCGGGCGGGACGGTCACCGTCGGCGGCGAGGACATCGCCATCGAGCCGTCGGGATCGTTCGAATCGGTGGAGGAACTGCGGCGCACGCTCATCGAGGTGCCGGGCACCGGTTCGGTGCTCTACCTCGGCGACCTGGCCGATATCCACCGCGGGACGGTCGACCCGCCCGGCAGCCTCATGCACACCAGCGGCCAGCGCAGCCTGGGCCTGGCCGTCTCCATGATCGAGGGCGGCAACGTCACCGAGATGGGCCACCGGATCGCCGAGCTGCTCGACCGTCTACCGGCGGACTATCCCCACGGGATCGATTTCACCCCCACCATCTTCCAGCCCCGCTTCGTCGACCAGAAGGTGGACGACTTCGTCGAGAACCTGCTGCAGGCCATGGTCATCGTGCTGCTGGTCATGGTGCTGACGCTGGGACCGCGCACCGGGCTGGTGGTGGTGACGCTGATCCCCGTGACCATGGTGATCACGCTGCTGCTGATGACGTTCGTGGGCGTGGGCCTCAACCAGATCTCCATCGCCGCCCTGATCATCGCGCTGGGCATGCTGGTGGACAACGCCATCGTGATGAGCGAGTCGATCATGGTGCGGATGCAGCAGGGAATGGAGCGCCGGCAGGCCGCGGTGGATTCGGCGCGCGAGCTGATGATCCCGCTGCTGACCTCGTCGCTGACCACCTCGGCCGCGTTCATCCCCATGTACTTCTCGCCGTCCGACATGGGCGAGTACACCGGAGCGCTGTGGCAGGTGATCACCCTGAGCCTGCTGACGAGCTGGGCGCTGTCGCTGGTGATGATGCCCATGCTCTGCATGCTCTTCCTGAAGGTGAAGCAACGCCAGGCCACCGCGAGTGCCGAGAGCCGGTTCTACCGCGCCTACCGCGCCCTGCTCGTGGGCTTCCTGCGCTTCCGGCTGCTCAGCCTGGCCGGCGTGGTGGGCGTGTTCATGCTCGCGATCTGGGGACTCGGCTTCGTACCCAAGGTCTACATGCCCGAGAGCGACTCGGGGCGGTTGCTCGCGGCACTGGATCTCCCGCTGGGCACCTCGATCTACGAGACCCGCGACGCGCTGCGGCGGGTGGAGGGATTCCTGGCCGGGCACCTGGCCGGCGAGGGCGAAGACGCCCACGGCGTGGTGGACTGGACCGCCTACGTGGGCTCGTCGGGCGGTCCGCGCTACCGCCTGGCCTACGCCCCGGCCAACGAGGGCGCCGAGCACATCTCGCTCATCCTCAACACCACCGATGCCGCGTACCTCCATCACCTCATGCCCGAACTCGAGCGTTTCTGCACGGTCGAGTTTCCCGACATGACGCTCAACATGGAGATGGAATCGCTGGGCCCCGGCGGGGGCGACCCCGTGGCGTTCCGGCTCTACGGCCGCGATCCGGTGGCGCTCTTCGAGCGGGTCGAGGCGCTCAAGGCGCACATGACCCAGCTGCCCGGCACCTACAACATCGACGACGACTGGGGGCCGTGGACCAAGAAGCTCGTGATCCGCATCGACCAGGCCCGCGCCCGCCGCGCCGGCTTGACCAGCCAGGACGTGGCGGTCTCGCTCCAGTCCGGCATCAGCGGCATCGAGGTCACCGAGTACCGCGAGGGCGACAAGGTGATCCCGGTGGTGCTGCGCTCGGTGGCCGGCGACCGCCAGGACATCGGCAAGCTCGAGTCGCTCAACGTCTACGCCCAGGCCACCGGCCAGTCGGTGCCGCTGAAGCAGATCGCCGACGCCGACCTGGTCTGGGAGGCCTCCAAGATCCTGCGCCGCGACCGCCTGAAGGCCGTGACGGTCTCGTGCAACCTCGATCGAGGCGTCAACGCCTTCGCCACCACCCAGGCGTTGATCCCCTGGCTCGACGACCAGGCGGCAACCTGGCCCGCCGGCGCCTACTACGAGGTGGGCGGCGAGCTCGAGAGCAGCAACGAGGCCAACGAGGCGCTGTTCTCGCTGGTGCCGGTGGTGCTGGCCATCATGATCATCCTGCTGGTCATGCAGTTCAACAGCATCCGCCGCATGGGCATCATCATGCTCACCATCCCGCTCGGCCTGATCGGCGCCACCGTGGGCCTGCTCCTCGCGCGCTACAACTTCACCTTCTTCGCCATCCTGGGGATCTACTCGCTGGCGGGGATCATCATCAACAACGCCATCGTGCTCATCGACCGCATCCGCATCGAGATCGAGGAGAACGGCCTCGCCCCCGACCGCGCGGTGATCTCGGCGGCGCAGCAGCGGCTGCGGCCGATCCTGCTGACCACGACCACCACGGTGGGTGGCCTGCTACCGCTCTGGTTCTTCGGCGGGCCGCTGTGGGCGCCCATGGCGGTGACCATCATCTTCGGCCTGCTGTTCGCCACCCTGTTGACCCTGGGGGTGGTGCCGCTGCTGTACTCGCTGTTCTTCCGGGTCAGCTTCCGGGGGTTCCGGTGGTAGGCGCCGGCGGCTAGCGCTCGCCCGCCGGTCGTGGCTCCCCGCATCCGCGCAGCACCTCGCGGTCGTCCAGCACCACGAGCGCCGACCAGGTCCACTCCTTGTCGGCCATGGTGTCGGGGCAGGGCCCTGCGACGAGAAAGAGCTGCAGCGCGCGCGGACCGCTGCCCGTACGCCGACCGCTGAAGACCCAGACGCCCGGGGCGGCGAGGGGCGGCGGCGCGGCGAAGACCAGCGGTTCGGGCGCGCCGAGCCTGGTCATGGTCAGGATGCCGGGTGCGGTGGTCACCGACCAGAACGGTTCGTTGCCCGCGGTCCGGAAGGCGGGGACCGAGCCGGTGTCGGGTCCGCGCAGGACCAGCACGGACCGCACCGTCAGCAGGCTGTCGAAACCCGCCGCCAGGGCGGCCTCCGGCTGGCCGGAGACCACACCGGCGACCTCCGCCCAGAGCGACTGATACGGTTCGACGGCCAGGTCTCGGTACGCGGCGGTGAGGTCGCCGCCGGGATCGGCGAGCCAGAAGTCCCGGCCGGTCTCGGCGTCGCGGAAACTCCTCATCTCGTGGCCGAGAACGACCACGCCGCGGAACTGGCGGGCGCTGGGCGTGAAGACCACCGTGAGGGTGTCGGCGCGTCCTGGAAGCGCCGCCTGCTTTGTCTCGTCCCCGCCGCAACCGAGAAGCAGGCCGGCCGCCAGCAAGGGCAGGCAGAAAAGCGCGGGGCGCTTCACTTCTGCTCCGTGCTGTACAGGCTCACCAGGCGCGCCATCAGGATGCCGGTGAAGAGCACGCCGCTGATGGCCTCGAAGACCGCCAGCGACCGGGCCAGCGGCGTGACCGGCTGGATGTCGCCGTAGCCCAGGGTGGTCAGGGTGACGTAGCTGAAGTAGTAGAGGTGCTTCCAGACCGCCAGGTCAGGATCCCCGGCGAGCAGGAACGAACCGGGGGACAGGTTCTCGACCAGCATGTAGGCCAGGGTCCAAACCAGTCCGATGAGCAGGTAGCAGTTCACGGCCAGCAGCAGTGTCGAGGCTTCGACGCGGCGGGCGGTGAACAGCTCCCGGAGCATGAGCCAGAAGACGTAGAGGTAGAGCGCGACCGAAAAGACGGCCTGCAACCATTCCAAGGTCGCCAGATCCGGCAACAGCAGCGACAGCACCTCCGTGGCGATGCTCGCCAAGCCGAGGACACCGGCGATCAGGAGGTGGCGGCGCGTGGTGGCTGCCATGTAGATCAGCGCGCAGACCACGAACAGATGATTGACGGGGGTCATGATCGACCCGGTCTCGGCGGCCAGGGGCGCCATGAAGACCCGCAGGAAGAGGACCACCGTCAAGACGATGGCCGGGGCGAGCTGCCGCTTCTGCAGCCGGAGGACCTGATCCTCGCTGAGCCAGGCTAGGGGATTGAACATGGGGCGATCCTAGCGAGGATCGCCCCCACCGGCAAGCGGCAGAATCAGCGGGCCAGCGTGACGCGCTGCACGGTGGCGGGGCCGTCCGCGGCGCGGGCCTGCACCAGGTAGACCCCGCTGGGCAGGGCATGACCGCGTTGGTCCGCCCCGTCCCACTGCACGTGGCCGCGCTCGGCCACCACGGCGCCCCGCACGAGCTGGCGCACCAGGCGACCGCGCAGGTCGTACACCGCCAGGTCGAGCCGGCCGGCGGCCGGCAGTTCCCAGGCCACGTTGAGCCGCGGGTTGAAGGGGTTGGGCCAGGCGGCGAGCACCGGCGCCGCCACAGCCGGCGGCGGACCGTCGGGCGCCGCCGTGGCGACGTGGACCGCCTCCAGCGTGATGCCGTCGACGAGGAAGCCCGTGTCGTTGAGGCCCCCGTCCGACCCGAAGCGCAGCGCGTAATTCCAGGTCTCGGCGTCCAGTTGCGAGGTCAGATCGAGGAGCGCCACCTGCCAGCCGTCGGAATGGCCCGACCAGCCCGGGGTGTGGCCGAGGCCGCCGAGGAAGAGGTCGGTGTAGCCATCCACGGGATGGACCAGCGTGGCGTCGGTGGCGGGATCGAGGATCACCTGGACGCCGTCGAAGCCGGGCTCGGTGCCGGCCCAGTAGTGGAAGCTGAGGTAGAGCCGGTCGCCGTCGAAGTCGTCGGGCTGGTAGAACGGGCTCCAGAGCTGGTCCTCGGCGTCGTCGGGATAGTTCTCGCCGTCGAGGCCCACGCCCCAGCACCACTGGCCGTCGAAGGCCGCGCCGGGGCCCATGCCGGTGTCGGCGGGGCGGCCGCGCTGCCAGAGGCCGCCGAGCGCCTGGAAGCCCTCCTGATCGACCTCGAAGGTGTGGTCGGCCGCGGGCAGCACCACGGTGAACTCGAGGCGCGCCGGGCCCACCATCGGTTCGAGGTATCGGCCGCCGAAGCCGGGCACGCCGCCCGCGAGCAGGCGGTGCTCGTAGCCCTGGGGGACCGGAGCGAAGGCGAACGTTCCGTCGGCACCCGATTCCACCGCGCGCACCGGCTCGTCGATCAGCGTGAGCTGCGCGCCGGCCAGGGGGGCGAAGGCGGGGTCGTAGACCGTGCCCGTGACGATCTCCAGCGGCAGCGGCGCGAGCTCGGTGACCAGCGGGTTCTCGCCGCTGGTCACGGTGATCGTGGTGGTGAGCTCGCCGTGGAGATACGACGCGAAATGGAGCTGGTAATCGCCGGGCAAGAGGCCGAGGCGGTAGGTGCCGTCGGTGGAGGTGGTGGTCCGGGGCCCATCGGGCAGGACACGGACCGTGGCGCCGGCGATGGGGGCGCCGCCGGGCGTCTCGATCACCGTGCCCGCGATCATGCCGACTCCGGCCGAGGCCAGCGTCCAGGCTGCCGCGAGGTCGGGCCGCGGGCCGATCTGCTGGTCGCCGGCGACCGGGGTGCCGGTGGCGACGAGGATGCTGCGGGCCAGGTTGGCGTCCAGGCTGAATCCGAATTCAGCCTCGACCATGCCCTGCAGCGAGGCCACCGCGCCGGTGACGATGGGCGAGGCGCTGCTCGTGCCCGCGAAGAACGCGGTGTACCATGCGGTCTCGTCGCCGTCCTGCAGGTCGCCGTAGGCGCAGGTCACCACGTTCTGGCCCCAGCCGTTGAGGTCGACGCGCTGGCCGAAGTTGGTGAACCAGGCGGGCCAGAGATCCTCGCCGTCGGTGGCGCCGATCATGATGGCGCCGCTGTCGCGCACCTGGCGGTCGAACAGGTCGCCGTAGAGCGGGTCGTCCAGGTCCTGCTGGCCGTTGCCGGCGGCCTCGACCACGATGACGCCCAGGTCGGTGATGGCGCGGATGGCGTCGAAGTTGTCCTGCCAGAACTCCATGGGCAGGTAGCCGAACTGGCTGCCGCTGTCGTCGCTGTTGGGGCCGGGGGCGTGCAGCTCGATGAGGATCAGGTCGCCCGGTTCGAGGTTGGCCGCGGCGTTGATCAGCGCCTCGGACACCGACTGGGTGGCGATGCCGCTGTTACCCACCTGGCATTCGGGCACGATGCCCTCCACGCCGTACTCGTTGTCGATGCCGCGCATCTCGCCCATCACCGCGGTGCCGTGGTTGCGCCAGCTGAGGTCGTCGAAGTGTCCGCCCAGGTCGAGGAACGGCTCGGGCAGGTCCTCGTGGGCCCAGAGCCAGGCGCCCTCCACGTCGACGATGCGGACGGTGGCGCCGCGCGCGCCCGGGTTGGCCCAGACCTGGCGGGCGCCGATGCCGCCGGGGGCCGCATCGAGGTAGCCCTGCTGGTCGGTGAAGTCGGGGGTGGGCAGCGGCGTGCCCGCGCCGGCGGCGATCGGCTGCGGGCCGGCGCCGGTGAAGGCGTCGAAGCCCAGGGCGGCCGGCACGGCACGCGGCTCGAGGAACGCGGTCTCCACCGCGGGGTCGGCGGCGAGGCGCGCGGCCAGGCGGACCAGCTCGTCGCGGCTCGCGCCCGGCGGAGTGAATTGCGCGTAGCGGGCGAGGTCGGCCAGCCGCGGCGACGGGCGGCGGCTCTTGCTCGCGAGAGCCGCCAGGCTGGTCGCGGTCAGGCGGGGGGAAAGGTCCCGGCCGGCGAGGCGGGAGATACGGGCCTGGTCGGCGGTGGTGGCGGCGGGCATGAACTTCAGGACCACGGTGCCGGTGGGCGCGGCGGTCTGCAGCGTGGGCAGGTCGCCGGCGCGGCTGGCGGCGACCAGCAGGATCACGGCGAGCACGAAGAGCAGGGGGCGCAGGAAACGCGGCATGGCAACCGTCCCGGATGGTGGCCAGGAACGTGGTCGATCAGGCAATAGTTTAGCATACTGGACGCAGGTCGGCACGGGGCGCGCCGGGCGCCCGGGACCGCGCTTCCCCACGATGGCTGGTGAGGGCGCATGATTCCCCGGTTTCGGATCCGGCACGGTGCCTTTACCTTTGGCAAACACCGGCCCGGCCCCGCGGCAGGGTCGGCAAGCCACCAGCGGACGAGCGACCAGGAAGCGAGCGACATGGAGCGGGACTACGACGTCATCGTGATCGGCAGCGGCCCCGGCGGTGAGGGCGCCGCCATGAAGTGCGCCAAGGCGGGCAAGCGCGTGGCGGTCATCGAGGCCTTCTTCGAGGTGGGCGGCAACTGCACGCACAAGGGGACGATCCCGAGCAAGGCGCTGCGCCAGATCATCCAGCGCAGGCCCAACTGGCTCAAGTTCCAGGACGCCGACTACCAGACGCTGCTGCGCCACTCGCAAACCGTGATCGAAGCCCAGGTCAAGTTGCGCCGCGGCTTCTACGAGAGCAACGACGTCGACATCATCGAGGGCTTCGCCCGCTTCACCCATCCCCACACCGTGGAGGTGACCAGGGCCGGCGGGCAGAAGCGCAGCTTCTCGGCCGACCACTTCGTCCTGGCCACCGGTTCGCGGCCCTACCGGCCCGAAAACGTGAACTTCACGCACCCGCGCATCTGCGACAGCGACACCATCCTCAAGCTCAAGGACACGCCCAAGTCGCTGACCATCTACGGCGCCGGGGTGATCGGCTGCGAGTACGCCTCGATCTTCCGCGGCCTGGGCATGAAGGTGAACCTGATCAACACGCGGGCGCAGCTGCTCTCGTTCCTCGACGACGAGATCATCGACGCCCTTTCCTACCACCTGCGCGAGATGGGGGTCCGCCTCGACCACAGCGAGAAGTACACCGCCGTGGAGGCCGACGACCGGGGCGTGACGTTGCACCTGGAGTCGAACAAGCAGATCCGCAGCGACTACCTGCTCTGGGCCAACGGCCGCACCGGCAACAGCGACAAGCTCGGGCTCGAGGTCCTGAACATCACACCCGACGCCCGCGGGTCGATCCCGGTCAACGAGCAGTTCCAGACCCCGCAGCCGCACGTCTACGCCGTGGGCGACCTGGTGGGCTTCCCGAGCCTGGCCAGCGCGGCCTACGACCAGGGCCGCATCGCCGCCACCCACCTGGTCGACGGCAAGTGCAACTACAAGCTGGCCAAGGACATCCCCACCGGCATCTACACCATCCCCGAGATCAGCTCGGTGGGCCTGAACGAGCGCGAGCTCACCGCCGAGAAGGTCCCCTACGAGGTGGGCCACGCCATGTTCAAGCACCTGGCGCGCGCCCAGATCACCGGCCGCACCACGGGCATGCTCAAGATCCTCTTCCACCGCGAGACGCGCGAGATCCTGGGCATCCACTGCTTCGGCGACGGCGCCGCCGAGATCATCCACATCGGCCAGGCCATCATGGCCCAGCCCGGCGAGGCCAACACCCTCGACTACTTCATGAACACCACCTTCAACTATCCCACCATGGCCGAGGCCTACCGGGTGGCGGCGCTCAACGGGTTGAACCGGCTGGTCTGAGTTCGCTGACGTAGAGGAGCCGCGCACGGAAGTGCGCGGCTCTCTTTCTCCAGCGCATGGCGGCACCCGCTCACCGCACCCGCATCAGCTTCCCGCTCACCGTCTCCGCGCCGGCCCGGGCCCGGTAGAGGTAGACCCCGGCGGGCACCAGCCGGCCCTGCGTGTCGTGGCCGTCCCAGTGCAGGGTGTGCGGGCCCGCGGGCAGGTCCGCGCCGCGGAGCTCGGCGATCCGTCGGCCGCGCAGGTCGTAGATCCCCACGGTCACGTCGGCGCGTCGGGCCAGCTCGAAGCGCAGGCCGGTGGCGGCATGGAAGGGGTTGAGCGTGGGCTCGGGCGCGAAGGCCACGTGGGTGCGGTCGCCGACGCCGGTGGTGCCGTCCACGGAGATCGCCACCGAGACCGCGTCGTTGGCGGGGTCCTCGTCGCCGGGCAGGTCGGTGCGCACGGTGAGCACCAGGTCGCCGCTCTGCGGGGGCAGCCAATCCGCGGCCAGGATCAGGGTGTCCTGGCGGGCGAAGTCCAGGTCCACCGTGGTGGTGATCTCGTCGCCGGCGCCGGTGAAGGTCACCGTGACCGAGGTCTCGTCCTCGAGCCCGTAGTTGGTGGCCACCACGCGCAGGGGAATCGTCTCGCCGCTCTCGAACTCCATGCCGTCCTCGAGGTCGAGGAACCGCAGCATGCCGGTGTCGTGGGCCAGGGGCTCGCCCATGAGCCGGTCGACCCCGAACTTCACCAGGTAGCAGCTCACCCACGACATGTCCTCGGTCACCGGGTCGGTGCTGGTGGCCACGATGCCGCCGTCGTCGTCGGTGTCGTAGCTGAGCAGGTTGCCCGTGACGTAGACGCCGTTGTCCCAGAAGGTCTGGTCGCCGGTCACGTCCCAGACCGCGAAGTGGGCGTTGGCGTAGGCCACGTTCCAGGCGCTGTCCCAGACGTAGCCCGGCACGGTGTAGTAGTCCTGCCAGATGTCCAGGTGCTCGGCGTTGGCGGCGAGCCAGGCCTGGCCCGCCGCGGGGTCGGCGCGGAAGACCGAGTTGCAGACGCCCCACAGGCTGGTGCCGCTGCTCATGGCCCAGTACTCGTAGCCCAGGTAGTAGCGGGGGCTGATGCTGAGCCAGTCGAGCACGTCCTGGCCCTGGGCCACGGCGGCGTCCATGAGGATCTGGTTGTCGGTGGCCTCGCCGTAGAGGTAGAGGTTGCCGGCGCACCAGCCCTTGACGAAGGCGTTCAGGCGCTGGTGGTAGACGTCGCCCTGGCCGAGGTCGAGGGGGTGGTCGACGATGAACTGGGCGCAGCTGCCGGCGTAGCGGTCGTAGCTGTCGTCGCCGGTGGCGGCCTTGTAGCGCAGGACGGCGGTCAGGCCCCAGGCCGAGTTGTGGGCGCGGTAGTAGTCGTCGCCCGCGGCGCCCTCCTCCTCCCAGGCGGGGTAGCGCTCGCAGTAGACCCAGGCGGCGGCGACGTTCTCGTCGTAGGTGTCGCGGCCCGAGAACTCGCGGTAGCGCGACCAGCACCAGATGGCCTCGAGGGTGTTGTCGGTCTGGATGACGTCGCCGAGGTAGCCGCTCTCGGCCTCGATCATGCCGCCGTAGTCGGACGAGTCTGGGTCGCTCACCTGCCAGCGCGCGAAGAAGTCGGTCATCTGGACGAACTCGCGCAGGTAGTTGAACGGGCCGAGGTAGGGGGGCACCTCGCGGCTCGTCTCGGGGCCGCCCTGCAGCCACAGCTCGTACGCGGCGGCGGAGGGCTGGCCGGGATCGGGAGCGGGGACGGTGGCGAGGGCGGGCAGGGCCGCGGCGAGCACGATGGCCGCGACGCTCAGCCGGCGGGCGATGACGTGGACCTGGCGCATGGTGCAGCCTTTCGACAGGGGGGCGCGGGAGGGCCGGGGGCCGAGTATAGCGCATCGGCGGGGGCGGCGTCGATCCCCCTGGCTCAGGTCGGGTCGCGCCGCGCCGTGGACGTGTGGTCGTGGACGATGCGCCAGCCCTCGGGGAAGCGGCGCAGCAGCAGGGTGAACAGGCCGCGCGGCGCGGCGTCGGCCGCCTCGCCGTCCCGCGTCAGGCGCCAGCGGCCGAAGACCAGCGCGGCGTCGGGGGCCAGCACCTTCACGTCGAGCTTGCTGAACTCGAGGCGGCCCATGGCGGCGCGGTCGGGATAGGTCTGCCGGTAGGTCTCGAGCACGGCGTCCCAGCCCTTGCGGACCCGGTCGCCGCCGGCGAAGCGCAGCGAGTCGGAGCGCCGGTAGCAATCCATGTAGGCCTCGAGGTCGCCGGCGTTCCAGCCGTCCTCGGCGGCCTGCATCACCGCCCGGATCTCGGCCTCGGGATCATCGGCGGGCCCGCAGGCGGCCACCACGAGCAGGATGGAGAGCAGCAGGATCGATCGCGGCATGACGGGCGCTCCCGGCGGCTGGGGTCGAGGGTTCGGATCGGGCGATGATCCTAACCGGACGGCGACCGCGGGAAAAGGGTATTGCCTACCACCGCCCGCTTCCCGATCGTGATATACTATCCACCTCTCGACGACCGATCCGTCATTCGGCCACCCCGCCCGAATCGTCACCAGTCGCGACCACGCGACCGGGGCCTCGCCCCGGCGGGAGGTTTCCGCATGAGACTCATCTTCGCCTCGATCCTGTTGACAATCTTCGCGATCGCGCTGGGCGGCTGCTCGGTGTTCGGCGTCGCCACCAAGAGCGAGCTGCAGGCGGCCATCGACCAGGAGAACGCCGACCAGGCCACCCTGGAGAACCGCCTCTTCGCGCTGGAGGACCGGCTGCAGACCGCCCGCGCCGAGCTCGACGCCATGGACCAGCGCCTCACGCCGCAACTCGCGGCCATGGACGAGACCCTCGACCGCCACGACGCCGAGCTCGCCGAGGCCACGCAGCAGTGGCGCGCCATGCAGGGCGTACTGGTGACCCACCTCGACAGTCTGCGCACCGAGTTCGCGCTGGTGGAGCGCGACGTGGCCCAGGTCCGCGAGGGCATGGGGCTGGTGTCGGCGCAGGCCGAGGGGGCGCAGCTGCTGAGCCGCGAGGCCATGCGGGTGCACCACCACAACTTGCTGACCGAGAAGGAGCGGCTGCAGACGCGGCTCACCGAGCTCGAGGCGCAGCTGCAGGCGTGGTCCGACGAGAGCGCGGCGGCGGCCGTGCCGCCGGCCCAGGCCGCCGAGACGAGCCGGCTCGACATCCGCGCCATCACGCCCGAGCAGCCCGACGCCGCGGTGGCGGGCGGCGGTGAATCCTAGGAATCGGGGGATCCCGCGCGGCGCCAGGCGGCGCGCTTCCACGGCTCGATCCAGAACCGGTGCTGGACCCGGCCGGCGCGGTCGTGCCAGCGACGGAAGCCGCGGGCGGGGTCGGCCTTGAGCCGGGCGGCGTCCTCGGCGAGGCCGGGGCCGTAGGCCGCCTCGTAGCGCGGCCAGAGCACGTCGCGCACCCACTCGTAGAGCGGGAACTCGCCCGCGTACATCTCCCGCAGCCGTTCGACCTTGGCCGGATCGGCGCGCAGCTCGCGCGCCAGGTTGTTGGTCGAGGCGGTGTTGCGGCGCTCGTAGCCGCATTGCAATTCCGGGATCGCCAGCTTCCGCATCAACAGCAGCGATTCCTCGAACCGCTCGAGCAGGCCCACGAACACGCCGTGCTCCTCGATGGCCGCGATGGCGGCCTGCGGGTCGCCGGCGCGGTCGAAGTAGCGGACCTGGTGCTGGTGGTGCTCGGTCCAGGCGCACCAACGGTCCCAGTCCAGGGGCTCTTCGTGGGTGGCGACGTGGTACTGGTAGTGCGAGGCGCCGCGGGCGATGGGTTCGCGGAGGAAGGCGACGTAGCGCACGGGCTCGACCCGGTGCAGGCCCGACCAGAGCGTGATGGTGTGGCCGCCCACGGCGCGCAGCCAGGGGCAGAGGCGGCGCAGGCGCCGCAGGTCATCGGGGCCGTAGGTGGGCGCCATGAAGTCGTCCACCGCGGCGCCGATCTCCGCCAGCGGGCGCCAGGGCTCGGCCTGGACGTAGCCCGGGCCGTAGGTCGAGCGCAGGACCGTATCCACGGTCCGGCCGCCGGTCTTGGCCAGGTGCAGGAACGCCACCAGGGGTCGGGACATGGTTTCTCCGGCCTCGTCAGCGGACGAGGGTGAGCTTGGTGACCGCCGCCTCGCGACCGTCCACGACGAGCCGCGCCAGGTAGACGCCGGTGGCGCAGCCGCGCCCGCCGTCGTCGCGCCCGTCCCAGGTCCACCGGTGGGTGCCGGCGGCCAGACCGCCGCGCCAGACGGTGCGGATCCGTCGGCCCGCCGCGTCGTAGAGCACCAGCGACGCCTCGCCCGGCGCCGCGAGCCGGCAGGACAGGGTGGTGCGAGGGTTGAACGGGTTGGGGCCCACCGTCAAGTGCGGATCCGCCGCGGGGGTGTCGACCACCGGGGTGATGTCGTACCACTCGTAGCAGCCGATGTCGGGGCCGCTGCCGGCGGGGCGGGTGCGGCCGGCGAGGTCGTGGTCGAGGCCGATATCGAGCGCATTGTCGATGAGTACGCCGCCCTCGAGGGGGAAGCCCGTGTCCAGGCTGGAGAACGGGGAGGCGATGATCTCGATCAGGCCGCTGGGGTCGAAGGTGCCGAAGTCGTACTCGCCGGGCTGGACCGCGATGTTGTCCACGGCGCTCATGCCGCCGTCGTCGCTCCAGGCCTGGAAGTGGACGCCGTCGTCGCCCCAGAACGCGCAGTTCTGCAGGACGCAGAGGTTGTCCTCGTTCCAGGCGCCGTACTCGAAGTAGTGGGCGAAGCCGTCGCCGAAGCGGTAGCCCGACTCGCTCGAGATGCGGTTGTCGATGAAGGTGCAGTAGCGCACCTCCATGCGCGGGTGCATGCGGCAGACCACGGCGCCGCCGCGGCAGTAGATGTCCAGCGGTGTGCCGTCGGGCAGGAAGCCCGCCTTGTTGCGCACGAAGAGGCAGTTCTCGATGATCATGGTCTCGCCATCGTTCTCCGGGTCGCGGCCGCCCTTCAGCGCGGCGCCGCCCTGGTTGTAGGCGGCGTTGTCGAAAAACTGGCAGCGGCGGACCGCGCCCGAGGCGAAGCGGCTGATGTAGGCGCCGGCGCCCCAGATCGAGTAGTTGTCGCGGAAGATGCAGTCCTCCACGATGCCCACGAAATGGTGGTCGTCGTCGCCGCCGCGCACGTAGAACGCGCCGCCGTCGCAAGAGCTGCGGTTGGCGGGGTCGGTGCACTGGTTGTTCTCGAAGTAGCAACGCCGGGCCACCGCGCGCATGGTGTCGGTGTGGGCGAAGGTGTCGTGGCGCATGTGCAGGCCGGCGCCCTCGCCCCAGTCGATGGCGGGGTCGAGCGCGCTGCGGCTGCCGACCACGCGGCAGTCCTCGTAGACGAACGAGGCGCTGATCGAGCTGAGCGCGCCGCCGGGGCCGCCGCTCCGGTTGTCGCGGAACTCGCAGTCGCGGAAGGTGAGCGCGCTGGCGACCAGCGGCGACCGCACCATGATGGCGCCGCCGCGGGCGTTGGCTCCGCCGACCGCGGAGTTGTCGCGCCAGAGGCAGTGGTCGAACTCGCCCACCAGGTCGTCGGTGAGGTAGAAGGCGCCGCCGCGCCGCTCGGTGTGGTTGCCGACGAAGCGGCTGTCGCTGGCGGTGAGGGTGCCGCCCACGAGCACGCGCAGGACCGAGCCGCCGATGTAGCCGTCGGTGGGCGCCTCGAAGTCCAGGAAATCGCAGCCGACCAGCTCGAGCGCGAGCGTGCCGTTGGTCACGAGCAGCGCCGGCTGGTCGAGCGGCTCGCCGCCGCGGAAGGTCACGCCCTGCAGGCGCACCGGTCCGGCCGGGGTCAGGCTGCCGCCGGCGGTGAACCGGAGCTGGGCGTCGCCGGGGGCGGCGGACAGGAGGTGGTTGCCGAGGAAGGCGGTCGGGGTGACCACGGTGTCGAGCTGATGGATCTGGTCGGCCAGCAGCACCGAGTCGGCCGGCGCGGCCTGGGCCAGGGCCGACACGAGGTCCGGGTAGCAATTGGTCGGGCCCCAGAGGCCGGGCGCGCTGGGCCCCTCGGTGCGCAGGCCACCGATGGCGACGTGGAAACGCTCCGCGCTGGCCGGCATGGCCAGGGTCAACAGTAGCAGCGACAACAAGATGCCAGTCCGCACAGACGTCATGGTCCAACCTCGTGAGAGTGGATAAGAGTTTATCATTGAGAATATATTTTAACACATTGTCTTGAACTGATCAATGGGGTATGATGGAGTCACGGTCGGGAACGTCGACCACTTCCCCGCCGATTTCCCCACGCGATACTATCATGGGGGAAGTTTTTCGTGTCCATGCCCGGGATCACCCGGTCGCAGCATAGAAGGGATTGGATCGTGCACCGAGTCTACACACCGCAGCGGCTGGCGAACGTCGCTCTCAATCGCCTGGAGACCAGGCAGCGCGTGGGCTCGCCCCGCAGCTACCCGCGCCAGCTGGACATCGTCCTGACCAAGGCCTGCAACCTGAACTGCACCTTCTGCATCTCGTCGTCGCTGGAGAACGCGCGCTGGCTCGAGTTCGACCTCTACAAGGAGATCGCCGCCGAGCTGTTCCCGCACGCCACGCGGCTGTCGATCTGCTCGGGCGGCGAACCGCTCCTGTACCCGCAGATCCGCGAGGTGCTGCAGATCGCCCACGACTACGGCGTGCGCACCCTGATGGTGAGCAACGGCATGCTCATGAAGGAGGACGTGCGCGAGTGGATGGTGGAGGATCAGACCCTCGGCCAGTACCTCGTCTCGTTCGACGGTAGCACCAAGGAGGTGCTGGAGAAGATCCGGCGCGGCGCCAAGTTCGAGACCATCGTCGAGAACGTGACCGAGCTGGCCAAGCTGCGCGACGCCCGCGGCGCCAAGTACCCGCGTCTCGGCCTGCGCTTCTCGGCCATGAAGTCCAACGCCGAGGACCTGGTGGGCGTGCCCGCCCTGGCGCGGCAGATGGGCGTCGAGGACGTCCTGGTGCGCTACGTGAACTTCGCCAACGACATGACTCCCGACGACTCGCTCTACTTCCACCAGGACTACGCCGCCGAGATCCTCGAGCGCACCCGCGCCGAGGCCGAGAAGTACGGCGTCAAGATGGACCTGCCCCCGCTGCCCCGCGACGACGAGGGCGGCCTGCGCTGCGACGCGCCGTGGGAGTTCGTGCAGATCGAGGCCGACGGCTCGGTCCGCTTCTGCTACATGGCCTGGATCCAGACCGTGGGCAACTTCGCCGACGGTTTCCGCCAGATCTGGCAGGGCGACATCTACCGCAAGATCCGCACGACCATGGAGAGCGACGAGCCGTTCTTCCCGTACTGCAAGCACTGCGCCATGCGGCACGGCTGCAAGAACGAGTCGGCGCACAACCACGGCCTGCACCGCGACGACTTCCGCTTCCGCAACAGCGAGCTGATCACCGACCTGACGTTCAACAAGCGCAGCGAGGAGAACCGGACCGCGTTCAAGAAGCGGCCCAAGCAGGAAGCCTGACCGCCGCCATCCGCCATGCTCCGCCGCGAACGGGTCGTTGATACGGCCCGTTCGCTTCTTGCCTGGATCCTCTCGCTGGCCCACTATTGGTGGCCAGCGAAAGGAAGGCCATGCGCCGCGTTCTGCCCGTTCTCGCCCTCTTGACCGTCCTCGGCGGCCTCGCCCCGCGTCCCGCCGCCGCCGAGGTCACCGTCACTCCGCTGCTGGACCTGCGCGTCCGCCAGGAGATCCTCGACGGCGTCTACCACTTCGCCGCCCCCGATCCCGACCGCAACTGGCTGCGCGTGCGCACCCGCGGCGGCGGTCGGCTCGACGCGGGCGCGCACCGCTTCGAGGTGCGCCTGGCCAACGAGCATCGCCACTATATCGTGCCCGACCAGTCGTTCGACTGGGACGAGCTGATCGTCGACCGCGCCTTCTACGCCTGGCAGGTCGACCCGGCCACGCGGCTCACCTTTGGCCGCCAGGACATCATCTGGCCCGGCGGCCTGCTCATGCTCGAGGGCCACCCCTACGACGGCAGCCGCAGCATCTACCAGAACGCCGTGCGCCTGGAGGCGACGCCCCCTCTGGGCAAGCTCGACCTGGCGCTGATCCACAACCCCAAGCGCGACGGCATCGTCCTCGCGGGCGACGACGACCGCCGCCTCACCGACGCCGACGAGAACGGCGTCGCGCTGCGCCTGGCCGGCGAGCGCTGGGCGGGCGCCCTGATCTACAAGCGCGAGGACGACCCCGACGAGGTCCTGCCAGACCTGACCACGGTCACCGGCTCGCTGCGACACGAGAGCGGCCTCGGCGAGACGGGCCGGTGGCACGCCGAGCTGGCGCTCCAGTACCAGGACGGCGACGTGCGCGTGGCCACCTCGCCGGAGCCCATCACCGGCGGCGGCTGGGCTGTGGCCGGCGAGGCGTTCCTCGAGGACGCGGTCGGCGCCGGCTGGACCGTCGAGGGCGGCGGCTTCTACTACTCGGGCGGTGGCGGCGACCTGCGCCCCTTCCGTACGCCCTGGGGCCGCTGGCCCAGGTGGAGCGAGCTGTACATCTACACGCTCATCGGCGAGAGCACCCCCGGCCGCGTGGACGTGGCGGCGTGGGAGAACATCGCCGCGCCGCGCCTGACCGCCACGCGCCCCCTGAACGACCAGCTCACGCTGCGCCTGAACGCCAACTACCTGCTGGCGCCGTCCACCTCGTGGGAGGCGCGCGGCCTGCTGACCCAGGTCGAGCTGAAGGCCACGCTCGGCCACGGCCTCTCCGGGCATCTCCTCTGGGAAATGCTCGATCCCGGTTCGTTCCACGACGGCCGCCACGGCCTGCCGCCCCTGACCGAGACCGTGCATTTCCTGCGCTGGCAGGTCGTCTGGTCGCTGTGACCGGGCCCTGACCGCGCGACCCTGAGGAGAGGATCGCCATGCCCCCCTTCGGATTGCCCTGGTCCACCTTCGGCGCCTTCCTGGTGCTGGCGGGAACCATCGTGCTGGCCCTGGTCTGGGCCGCCTGGGACAAGCGTCGCGAGACGAAGGAGGACCGCCGATGACCATCTACATCGTGGTCCTGACCGTCTACCTGGGCTCGCTCGCGGTCATCGGCATGATCATGAGCAGCCGCAGCAAGAGCGCGGGTGACTTCGCCATCGGCGGCCGCTCGGTGGGCCCCTGGGTGACGGCGCTGTCGTTCGTGGCGGCGTACTACTCGAGCGTGGTGATCATCGGCGGCGGCGCCTTCGGCTGGCGCTTCGGCCTGTCGACCCTCTGGGTGGGGGCGGGCAACGTGCTCATCGGCACCACCCTGGCGTGGATCGTCCTGGGCCGGCGCATCCGCCGCTTCACCGAGAACCTCGACGCCATGACGCTGCCCGGCTTCTTCGCCGGCCGCTACGGCTGCCCCTCGACGCGCATCTTCTCGGCCGCGGTCACCGGGCTCTTCCTGATCGTCTACAACGTGTCGGTGCTCAAGGGCATGGCCAACGCCTTCGAGGTGCTCATGGACCTGCCCTACTGGGCGGGCGTGGTGATCTCGGGCGTGGTGATCCTCTTCTACACCGCCGTCGGCGGCTACCTCGCCGTGGTCTGGACCTCCATGGTGCAGGCCCTGGTCATGATCGCCGCCCTGACCCTGCTCACGTTCATGTCGCTGCAGCACGTGGGTGGCATGGGCGAGCTGGTCGCCCGGCTCAACAGCATCGACCCCGGTCTGGTCGAGACCCCGGGCACCTGGGGCTGGGCGGGCCTGATCTCGTTCACCCTCATCGTGTCGCTGGGCACCTGGGGCATGCCCCAGCTCATCGTCCGCTTCTACTCGATCAAGAACGACAGGATGCTCCGCCTGGGCACGGTGATCGTGACCCTGGGGGCGAGCATCGCGCTGTTGCCCTACCTCACCGGCGCGGTGGCCCGCGTCCTCGTGCCCGAGCTCGACAGCGCCGACCAGGCCATCCCCGCGCTCACGGCGCTGGTGCTCAACGACTGGGGCGGCGCGCTCTTCCTGGCCGGCGTGGTCGCCGCGGGCATGAGCACCTTCGCGGGCGTCCTGATCATCATCTCCAGCTCCATGGTGCGCGACGTGTGGATCCAGGGCCTGGGCCGCACGCTGTCGCCCGCCGCGGAGCTGCGGGCCAACCGCCTGATGAGCCTGGCGGTGGGCGTGATCTCGCTGCTGATCGCGCTCAAGCCGCCGGCGCTGGTGCTGGTGCTCACGGCGTTCTCCTGGGCGGTGATCGCCTCGACCAACCTCTGGCCGCTGCTCTTCGGGGTCTACTGGAAGCGCACCAGCGCGCGGGCGACCCTGGCGAGCATGATCGCCGGCGTCACGGCGGCGCTCGTCTGGCAGGCGTGGCCCAAGCTGGGGCTGCCGGCCTTGCCGCCGGCGCTGGCCGGGGTGCACGGGTTCGTGGTGGGGACCGCGGTGGGGCTGGTGGTGATCCTGGTGGGGACGCTGGTGGGCAGGCCGGCGCCGCGGGAGTGCGTGGCGAAGGCGTGGGGTGAGAAAGTCTAGCCTCTCGGGGACATTGCAGGGGCGATCGACGATAAGGAAGCCCCGGCCGCATCGTGCCGGGGCTTTGTTTTAATCGGCAGCGGCGCCCGCCCGCTCACGGACTCCCGTACTTCCGCATCCACGCCTGCGCCCGCTCGTCCCGCGGATTCTGTTCAAGCACGTGCCGGTACGCCTCGGTGGCCTTCGCCACTTCCCCCTGTTGCTCGTAGATCCCCGCCAGGTTGCCCCAGGCCTGCCAGTAGTCGGGATCCAGCACCAGGACCTCGCGGAAGGCGCGCTCGGCCTCGTCGAAGCGCTGGAGCTGGATGAGCGACAGCCCCGCGCCGAAGAGCGCGTGGGCGTTGGGTTCGCGGCGGTGCGCCTCCTCGAACGCGGCGTGGGCGGCGGTCCAGTCGCCCCGGTAATAGGCGATCCAGGCCAGGCCGATGCGCGCACCCACGTTCTCGGGATCCAGCCGCTGGACCTGGGCGAACTGCCGGGCGGCCTCGTCGCGGCGTCCGGCCTCGAGCAGCGCGTCGCCGAGGCGCACCCGTCCCTCCACGGTGCGCGGGTTGGTCTGGACCCAGCCGGCGTAGAGCTGCAGCGCTTCGTGGGTCAGGTGCCGGCGCGAGAGCAGGTCGCCGAAGGTGACGAAGAGCGATTCCTCCAGACCCGGCTGCGCCGCCTGCGGGTTGGCGCGATACCGGGCGACCGCGTTGTTGAAGGCGTGGCGGGCGTTGTTGTCGTCGCCGGCGGCGAGGTAGCTGTTGCCCAGCGCGTACCAGATGTTGGGGTCGGCGTAGGTGTCGCCGGGCTTGTAGGTGGCCAGATCGGGCAGGACCGAGGCCACCAGCAGCACCGACGCCACGAGCAGCGCGTTGCCGGACATCTCCCGGTTACGGGCGCGCCAGGCGAGCCAGGCCTGTTCCAGTCCGCCGGCGGCCGGGATGGTCATCATGGCCAGGAGCGGCAGGCGGAAGCGGCCGTTGACGAAGAAGAGCAGGAGCACCGCCGCGAAGAGCGCCACCGAGCCGAGCAGGAGGGCCCGCGCACCGGGGTCGAGGTCGCGACGCCACAAGCCCAGCACCGCCAGCGGCAAGAGCACCACCATGCCGGGCCAGATGGGCCACTTCAAGAGCAGCGAACGATCGCGCCAGAAATACAGGTTCTTGTTATTCGACCGCTCGTGCATGGCCACCAGAAAGCGCAGCTTGGTCAGCTGCAGGCGGAGCGCCTGGCCCGGCTCGTGCAACCAGAAGCCGAGCCCCTGGCCCAGGAACCAGCGGTCGACCTGGCTCGGGCGCAGCGAGCGGCCGGTCTCGCGCTCGGCCAGCCGCTGCAGGTTCTCGGCCATGCTCTGGCGCGTGGGCGGGATGCCGGGGATGATCACGGTGGCGCCGTCGGCCTCGGCGTTGTTGCCGGCGTAGAAGTTGGGGCCGCCCGACGTGGCGATGAGAACCGTGTCGCCGCCGCGGACCACGTTGTGGAGGGTCACCGGCAGGATCGGCAGCACGAGCCCGACCGCGAGCAGCAGCCAGGGCAGCGGCCGCCGCCCCAGTCCGCGATATCGCCACAGGTACCAGATGACCGCGGGTGCCAGCACCAGCAGGGTCGGGCGCGCCACCACGGCCAGACCCCACACCACGCCGCAGATCACGAGCGACCGGCCGGCCGGCGGCGCTTCGGGGGCGTGGTCCAGGCGCAACAGCAGCCAGAGCAGGAGCATGAGCAGGGTGGCGGTCAGGCTCACGGCGAGCAACTCGGCGGCGAAGAAGATGCTCGTCCAGAGCGTGGCGTAGAGGATGCCCGCGAGCCAGCCGGCGCGCGCGCCCCAGAGGCGGCGGGCCGCCAGCGCGGCCAGGCCGGCGCCCAGCGCCGAGATCAGCGCCTGGACCAGCAGCACCGGCAGCGGCGCGGTGCCCAGCACGGCGTAGAGCACGCCGAGGACCAGCGGGTAGAGCGGCGCGGTGAAGAACGGGGCGTCGCCGGGCCAGGCGCCGGTGGAGAGGCCGCGCGCCATGGCGTCGAGGACCGCGGCGTCCTGCACTGGGCGCAGCCAGTGCGGGTTCACCGTGGCGTCGGACATCAGGAGCACCTGGATCACGCGCAGGATCAGCGCCAGCGCGGTGACGCTCACGAACATGATCGCCGGATCCCTGGGCTTCATGGGGCGGTTCCTCTCATCGGTCGCGGGTTCAGTGGACATAGCCCAGCGAGCGTAGCCTCTTGACCGCCTCGGCGTCGAGGTCGGCTTGCTGCTGCATCTCCTCGGGCCAGGCGGCGGTGTGGGCCAGGTCCCAGGCGTGGAGCTGGTCGAGGAGGGCGCGCTGGGCGGGGTCGTCGGGATCCCAGCGGTCGGCGGCCTCGAGGGGGTCGGCGGCGAGGTCGTAATACGACCAGGTGCCGGTGAGGTGGTCGTGGATCAGCTTCTGCTGGTCCTGGACGATGGCTGTCTTGAAGTAACGCTTGACGTGACCGTCGCCCGAGGGCCAGCCCGATGGCGAGACATAGGAGACCTCGGCGAAGAGCGGGCGGACCGGCGGCATGGCGCCCGTGGCGAGGGTGGTGGCGAGGGAGGCGCCCTGCCAGTCGGGATCGGCGGCGGGGCGGCCCACGAGGTCGAGGATCGTGGGCGTGATGTCGAGGATGCTCACGGGGGTGTCGATCCGGCGCGGGGCGATGCGGCCCGGGGCATGGAAGATCAGGGGCACCTGGATCAGCTCGTCGTGGAGCGTGGCGGTATGGCCGATCCAGCCGTGCTGCATGAATTCCTCGCCGTGGTCGGCGGTGACGATGATCAGGGTGTTCTCGGCGAGGCCGCGTGCACGGAGGTGGTCCAGGAGCCGACCGATGTGGTGGTCGGTGTAGGCGATCTCCTCGCGGTAGAGGCCCTCGAGGTAGGCGACGTCGGCGGCGGTGAGCCGGTCGCGCCGGGCGCGCAGCTCGCCGATCTCCATGCCGGGCAGGAGGTCGCCGCGGTAGTCGCCGGTCTGGTCGAAGTCGGGGTGGTGATTGAAGTACCAGTGGGGATCGAAGTAGTGGACGAAGAGGAAGAACGGGGCGTCGCCGAGGCGGTCCACGCTGGCGATGGCCTGGTCGGTGACCTTGTGCGAGGTCACGGCGCGGTGGTTGCCCACGGGAGAGTCGTCGTAGTGGTCGAAGCCCTGGCCGAAGCCGAACTCGTCGCCGATGACGAAGTGGCTGATCACGCCGGCGGTGCGGTAGCCGCGGCCCTTCAAGTGCTCGGCCAGGGTCTGCCAGCGGCGGTCCAGGCCGTCGAAGATGCGGCGGACCCCGTGGACCGACGGCGCGCGCGAGGTCATGAGCGAGGCCACGGCGGGCTGGGTCCACGGCGCGGTGGAGTAGGTGCGCGTGAACTGGGCGCCCTCGGCGGCGAGGCGGTCGATCACCGGGCTGTTGGTGAGGCCGGGCGTCTGGCAGCCGAGGTAGCGCGCGCCCATGGTGTCGACCACGATGAGGACCACGTTGAGGTCGGGGGGCGGCAGATCGCTGCCGGCCTGGTCGCCGCCGCCGCACGAGGACAGGACGCAGAGGGCGAGCAGCGCGGCGGTCAGACGGGTGGCCAGGGCCATGGCACGTACCTTCCGGTGAGGCGGCTTGGCGGCAGTGGGACGCCGGAAAAAGGGCGCCGGCTGCAATATACATCAGCCGGCGCCCGGTGTGTAGGCGCGGTCAGCGGACCAGCGCCGCCTTGAGGGTGCGCGATTCGCCGCCGGCCTCGAGGTGCACCATGTAGATCCCGGCGGACAGCGCGCGACCGTCCAGGCCGGTGCCGTCCCAGCGCAGCACGCCCGCGCCGGCGGTGAAGGGTGCCGGTGCGATGGCCGCCACGCGCCGGCCGCGGGCGTCCAGGATCGTGGCCGAGACCGTGGCCGCGCGGTCGAGGCGGAAGCGGATCTCGGCGCGCGGGTTGAACGGGTTGGGCGCCACCGAGGCCGACTGCAGGAGCGGCTGCGGAGTCTCCGTCGCCGCGGGCGCCAGGGCCAGCAGCAGGTGCTCGCTGCCGTCGGCGAGGACGGCCGAGATGCGGTAGCTCTGGCCGACCGCGGGATCGTCGAACCGGTAAGCCCAGCCGCCGCCGGCCGCTTCCTCGGGCATCAACGGCGTTTCGGTCAAGCGCTCGAGGGCCTGGCCCTTCTCGGTGCGGATCGCGTCCAGCACCTCGCGCGTGGTCCGCTCGCCGCGGGCGAAGGCCTCGGCCAGTGCCCGCCGCCGTGCGGCCTGCTTGGCGCCGTCGTCGCGCACACGGTCGACCACGCAGGGAACGGGGTCGGAGCAATGCCAGCGCAGCGCGACCCCGCCGCCGGTGAGCCGTGCGAGTCCGCTGGCGGTAGGCAGGTCCGGGACGCCGGTCACCTGGTCGTCGCCCTCCAGCGCGTAGGTCCGGCCGCCGCTGCTGAGGTACTGGGTGCCGCCGAGCACGTCGGCCGCGCCGTTGCCGGAGAGGTCGGCCGCCCCGCGCACGGTGTAGAGGCGGTTGCCGGTGTCGTAGGTCCAGAGCGTGTCGCCGTCGGCGCCGGCGAAGAGGTAGATCTGGTAGTCGAACGAGCCGCCGATCACCTCGCCGAGGCCGTCGCCGTCGAGGTCCCCCACGGTGTCCACCGCCCAGAAGTCGCCGCCGTTGAGCGTGCCGGCGTAAGAGGTCCAGATGGCGGTGCCGTCGGCCGCGCTGACCACGGGCAGACCGCGGCCGAACGAGCCCACGGCCACGTCGCGCAGGCCGTCGCCGTCGAGGTCGTCCACGGTCACCAGACGCATGATGTAGTTGTAGGAGCCGTTGTGGAAGCTCCAGAGCTGATGGCCGTCGGCGCCGCTGAGGCAGACCACCTGGTTCGCGGCCTGCCAGGTGCCGACCACCACGTCGGCGATGCCGTCGCCGTCCACGTCGTCGATCAGCGTGGCGCAGTGGTTGCTGGCGCCGTTGTCGTGCGACCAGATCAGCGAGGCTGCGCCGCTGCCCGCGCCCGAGACGCAGAACACGCGGTCCTCGTTGTCCCAGCCGCAGAACAGGACGTCCTGGATGCCGTCGTCGTTCACGTCGGGCAGCGGCAGGGTATAGCCCAGCGCGTCGCCGCTCTGGATGAAGCGCCAGATCACCGAGCCGTCGGCGCCGTCCAGGAGGTAGCCGCGGTCGTTGTCGCTGCCCGCGCCGAAGACCACCTCGGGGAGGCCGTCGCCGGTGCGGTCGGCCAGCGGGCGTACGCAGTAGATCCAGCCCGAGTCGGGCTCCTGGTAGGTGTCGAAGGTCCAGAGCACGGTGCCCGCCAGGCCGTCGACCGCGTGGACCGAGCGGTTGCCCCAGGCGGTGCCAAGCAGCACGTCGGGAAAACCGTCGCCCGAGAGGTCGTCGCACACCGCGACGCACTCGTCGCCGTAGCCGCCGCCATTGCTGGCGCCGCTCTCGGGACGGATCGACCAGAGCACCTGGGCCGTGCCCTCGCTAGCGCCCGACAGCAGGTAGAGGTGGTCGCCGTCGGCGCCGGCGTCGTAGGTCTCCACCACCACGTCCGGGACGCCGTCGCCGTCGGCGTCGGGCAGCGTGGCCAGGGTGCAGATGTTCTCGATGCCCTGGAACTGCCAGAGCACGGTGGGCGCTTGGGCTGTCGCGAGCGAGGCCGCCCAGGCGACCAGCAGGATCGATAGCAGGAATCGCATGACGGGTGCCTCCGGAGAGGGTGGGCAGGGGAGGAGGACCATGGCATTCTAGCAGAGATGACCATGGCGACTCAAGGCGGCCACGTCGGCCGCCCCGTCGACCCTTGGCGATCCTCCGGCCCGGTGCTATGATGCCGCGCGCGATGACGACGCGAACCATCATGCCCCGGAGGATGCGATGACCACGCCGCAGAAGCTCAAGGCCCTGCGCGACCTGATGAAGAAGAACCAGGTCGCCGCCTACTACGTCCCCAGCGCCGATCCCCACATGAGCGAGTACCTGCCCGAGAGCTGGAAACACCGCGCCTGGCTGAGCGGCTTCACCGGCTCGGCGGGCGAACTGCTGGTGGGGCGCCGCCAGGCCGGGCTCTGGACCGACGGCCGCTACTTCTACCAGGCCTCGCTCGAGCTGGAGGGCAGCGGCATCGAGCTCATGAAGATGGGACGGCCCGAGACGCCGAGCATGACCGGCTGGATCGCCGCGCAGCTCAAGAAGGGCGAGGCGGTGGGCGTGGATCCCGGCGTCATGTCCATGGCGCAGGCCGAGCGCTTCGAGCGCGAGCTGGCGCCGCGCGGGATCAAGGTCAAGTACATCGCCCGCAATCTGGTCTCGCAGATCTGGACCGACCGTCCCGAGGCCTCGCTGGCGCCGCTGGAGGTGCACCCGACCAAGTTCGCGGGGGAGACCGTGGCGTCCAAGCTCAAGCGGGTCCGCGCCGCCATGGCCGACGAGGGCTGCACGGTCCACGTGATCGGCGCGCTCGACGCCGTGGCCTGGCTGCTCAACATCCGCAGCCAGGACATCCTCTACACGCCCGTGGCCATCGCCTACGTGGTGCTCACCCAGAAGGGTTGCACGCTCTACGTCGATCCGCGCAAGGTCACCGACCAGGTTCTCAAGCAGCTCGCCAAGCACTGCGTCATCAAGGAATACAAGCAGGTCGGGCCCGACCTCAAGGCGCTGGCCGCCGTCAAGAAGAAGCCCACGATCTGGCTCGACCCTGCCACCACCAACCGCTGGGTGGTCAACCAGCTCAAGGGCTGCCCCTGCCACCTGGCGCCCTCGCCGGTCATGGCCATGAAGGCCGTGAAGAACGAGAAGCAGGTGGCGGGCTTCCAGGCCGCCCACGTGCGCGACGGCGTGGCCATGGTCAAGTTCCTGAAGTGGCTCGCGGAGGCGGTGCCCCGGGGCGGCGTGACCGAGATCTCGGCCGCCGAACAGCTGCGCGCGTTCCGCGCCGAGGCCCGCGAGTTCCGGGACCTGAGCTTCGACACCATCAGCGGCTACGCCGGCAACGGGTCGATCATCCACTACTCGGCCGACGAGAAGAGCAACGCCAAGCTCAAGCCGCGCGGCCTGTACCTCATCGACAGCGGCGGCCAGTATCCCGACGGCACCACCGACATCACGCGCACCGTGGCGCTGAGCGCGCCGTCGAAGCGGATGAAGGAGTGCTTCACCCGCGTGCTAACCGGCACCATCGACTGCACCATGACCCCCTTCCCCGCCGGCACCACCGGCCGCCGCATCGAGATCTCGGCGCGCCGTCAGCTCTGGCTCGCCGGCCTCGACTACAACCACGGCACCGGCCACGGCGTGGGCCAGTACCTCGGCGTGCACGAGGGGCCGCACTCGCTCAAGGACCTGGACACCCCGCCGGTGGTCGCGGGCAACCTGTTCTCCATCGAGCCGGGTTACTACGAGGACGGCAAGTTCGGCATCCGCTGCGAGAACCTGGCCTTCGTGGTCAAGGACGAGAAGCTGAGCACCGCCGATCGCGACTGGCTGCGGTTCGACACCATCACGCTCTGCCCTTTCGACCTCTCCCTCGTCGAGCCCAAGCTCCTGACCGCCGACCAGCGGGTATGGCTCAACAGCTACCACAAGCGCGTCTTCAAGGAGCTGAGCCCGCATCTCGACGCGGCACACCGGAGCTGGCTGCGCCAGGCCACGCGGGCCGTCTGAGCCCGCCGACCATATGCATGTGCGCCCCTACAGCGACGGCACCGAGCACTACGCCACCGTGGAGACACGGGGCGGACGCCGTCGCCTGCGGGCCACGTTCCGGGTGGCCGGGTCGTCGGGGCTGCGCGCGGCCTGGCTGCGCTGCCACCCCGACGGCGAGGCCGAGTACCGCGAGATGCGCCGGATCGCCGATGGTCGCGGTGAGCGCTGGGAAGGTGCGGTCACGCTCCGTGGCCCGCACCTTCCCTACCGCTTCGTGCTGCAGGACCACGAGGGGCGGCTCTGGCACCTGAACCAGCGCGGCCTGCACCCGGCTCCGCCGCTGGACGACGCCGACTTCGTCCACCTCCAGGAACCGCCCCCGGCCTGGCTCGCCGGCACCACCTTCTACCAGATCTTTCCCGATCGGTTCGCCCGCGCCGACAGCGAACAGTCCGCGGCCCAGCGCGCGGCCGCCGCCGGCTTGCCGCTGCCCCGCGCCAACGTCGAGCTGGCCTGGGGCCAGGCGCAGCCAGGCTACCGCGACGGCGGCGACCAGGCGTTCATGGGCGGCAACCTCCGCGGGATCCGCGGCCGGCTCGATCATCTGCGCGAGCTGGGTGTGGGCGCGCTCTACCTCACGCCCATCTTCCTCGCCGGCACCTACCACCGCTACGACACCTGGGACTACCACGCCGTCGACCCGCGCCTGGGGTCGGCCCAGGACCTGGCCGCGCTGTGCCGCGATCTCCACGAAGCCGGCCTACGCATCATCCTCGACGGCGTGTTCAACCACGTCGGCGCGGGCCACCGCTGGTTCAACCGCCGCCGGGCCTTCGCCGAGCCCGGCGCCTGGCAGGACCGCGACTCGCCGTTCGCCGAGTTCTTCTACTTCCACCGCCATCCCGACCGCTACGAGTGCTGGCTCGGCATCAAGGAACTGGTCAAGCTCGACTACCGTAGCCGCAACCTGCGCCAGGAGATCTACGGCGGGCCGCGGAGCGTGGTCCGCCGCTGGCTCCGGCCGCCCTACGCCATCGACGGCTGGCGCCTCGACGTGGGCAACATGCTCGGCCGCTGCGGTGACGTGCAGCTCAACGCCGAGGTCCTGCGCGAGCTCCGCCAGGCGGTCAAGGAGACCCGCGCCGAGGCTTATCTTCTGGGCGAGAACTTCTTCGATGCGACGGCCCAGCTCCAGGGTGACCAGCTCGACGGCGTCCAGGCCTACCAGGGGTTCTACTATCCCGTGCTGCGGTGGCTCACGGGACGCGAGCTCCAGGTGCCCAAGGGCGCCCCGGACGTGCCGCTCGGCGCCGTCGACGACGGCGGCGCCGAGCACCTGGCCGAGGCCCTGCTGGAGACGCGGGCGCGCATCCCCTTCGCCCTGGCCCAGGCCCAGTTCCTGCAGCTGGGCAGCCACGACACGCCGCGTTTCCTGAGCCTGCTCGACGGCGAGGTCGACCTGGCACGGCTCGCTGTGTTCCTGCTGCTGACCTGGCCCGGCGTGCCCTGCGTCTATTACGGCGACGAGGTCGGCCAGGAGGGAGGGCGCGATCCCGAGAACCGGCGCGCCATGAGCTGGGACCCGCGGAGCTGGAATCAGGAGCTGCTGGCCTGGCACCGCGCGCTCATCGACCTGCGGCGCCGCGATCCGGTGCTGGGCAAGGGCGGGGTGGTGGTGCTGCACGCGCAGGGCGACGTGTTCGCGTTCGTCCGGATCCTGGGCCGCGACTTGCGCCTGGCCGTGTTGAACCGGGCGGGCCGACGCCGCAGCGTCACCCTGCCGGTGGCTGCGCTGGGCTGGCCCGACGGCGAGGTCGGCGATCTCCTCTCGGACACCGGCGGCGTGGTGCGCGAGGGGCGCCTCAGCCTGACCCTGCCACCGCGCAGCGTGCGACTGCTGCGACCGGAGGCGGAAGCATGAGCGAACGCGGGATGCGTCGCGGCGAGCGGGCCGTCAGCGATCCGGACCAGATCGCCGTCCTGATCCGGTCGACCAACATCTGCCGGGTCGGTTTCGTGGACGACGGCGAGCCCTACGTGCTGCCGGTGAGCTTCGGCTGGGAGGGGGCTCCGGCGCCCTGGGGACGGTTCTGGTTCCACTCGGCCACCGCCGGCCGCAAGGTCGGGCTGATCGCGGCGCGACCCCGGGTCTGCGTCCAGCTCGAGACCGACACCCGGCTGGTCACCCATCCCCGGACGGCCTGCGCCTGGACCCTGGCCTACCGGTCGGTCATGGCCTGGGGCGAGGCGCGCATCGCCGCCGACCGCGACGAGGCGCGCCACGGCCTCGACATGCTCATGCGCCACCACGCCGGCCGCGACCAGTGGCGCTATCCCGACAAGATGCTCGAGCAGACCATGGTCTGGTGCGTCACCGTCGATCGGCTCACCGCCAAGGAGCACCAGGAGAAGGAGTCCGGCGCGTGACCAGCACGCCCCACTTCGGCGAGATCATGGGCGTGCTCGCCGCGTTGATCTTCGCCTGGACCTCGGTCTTCTTCACCACCGCCGGGCAGCGCCTGGGCGTGACCACGCTCAACCTCCTGCGGCTCCTGGGCGCGGTGATCCTGCTCGGGACCACGCACCTGGTCCTCTTCGGCAAGCTCTGGCCCGAGGCGCCGCTCGCCAGCATCCTGTGGATCGGCGCCAGCGGCATCGTGGGCCTGGCCATCGGCGACAGCGCACTCTTCCGCGCGTTCACCCTCATCGGACCGCGCCGCGGCATGCTGGCCATGGCCTCGGCCCCGGTGTTCACCGTGGTAGTGGCTTGGCTCGTCCTGGGCGAGTCCCTCGACCTGCAGGCCATGGTGGGCATCGCGGTGGTCATGGGCGGCGTGATGCTCGCGGTGACGGGCAAGGATCCCGGCGGCGGCCAGTTCGCCCATCCCGACCGCGCCCTCCTGCGCCGCGGCTACCTCCTGGCCCTGGTGGCGGCGGCGGGCCAGGGTCTCGGTTCGGCGTTCGTGAAGATCGGCATGGCGGGCGGCGCCGTGGAGGTACACCCGCTGTCGGCCACCTTCGTGCGCATGGTCTTCGCCTGGGCGGCCTACTGGCTCTGCGTGGTGCCGCGCCACGACCTGCGCGCGCTCCTGCGCCCCCTGCGCGACCGCCGGGGGACCTTGAGCCTGGGCGCGGCCACCTTCCTCGGTCCCTACGTCTCGGTCTACATCTCGATCCTGGCCATCCGCTACGCCGAGGCCGGCGTGGCCCAGGTGCTGCTCGGCGCGGTGCCGATCTTCGTCCTGGGCCCGGCCTGGCTGGTGTATCGCGATCGGCCGTCGCCGGTGGCGGTGGTCGGGGTGGTCATCGCCGTGGCCGGCGGGGCCATCCTCTTCCTGCGCTGATCGCTAGTACGGCGGCGCTTCCATCCCGTATTCGCCCCACTCCTCCTTGGCCGGCCCATAGAGTCCGGGCACGCGGATGCCCGCCTGGCGCATCAGCACGGTGAGCTGGCCGCGGTGGTGGATCTCGTGGTGGACCAGCGCGGTGAGGGTCAGGCCCCGAGGCCACTGCTGGCCGTACATCTCGTCCACCTTGGCCAGGTCGGCGTCGGTCCAGTGCTCGCCCAGCGCGGCCACCAGTTCGGCGGTGACGGTGCGGTAGGCGGTGGCGATGGTGACGGCCGCGGCCGGGGGCGGGGCGTGGGGGTCGAGCGAGGACAGGGGCAGGCCCGTGCGCTGGACCATCTCCGGCACGGTGGTCACCAGGTGCCAGGACAGCTGGCCGATGGTGCGGTGGCCGGGGGTCACGGCCTGGTCCAGGGTGCGGTCGGTGAGCAGGTCCAGGAGCTTGGCGGTACCCTCGGTGAGCTGGGCGTAGTCGGCCTGGAATTCAGCCATCGTGTGATACATGGGCGAACCTCTCGGGCTGGTGGTGGGCTGGGGGTCGTAGGCTCTCCAATCTACGACATGCACGATGGCGAAACAAATACGAAAGGGCCCCCCGGAGCAGGGGGCCTTTTCCAGGGTCGCGGGCACCACTCAGCTGCCGCAGCTGATGGTCTCGGTACCCGAGCCGCCGGGGATCACGGTATCGTTGGCGTCGTACATGGTGAAGGTGACGGTGCTGGATCCATCGAACTCGACGATGACGTGGAAGGGCGGGAAGTCGTATCGGAGCGCGCCCACCGGACAGCTGCCCGGGGTGATGGCGATGCCGAGTCCCAGGGTCTCCCAGCGGGCCTCCAGGTCGGCGGAGTACTGCTGGCCGCCGTTTTCGACGTCGTATTCCATGAGGTACCCGCCCGACCCGTTCATCAGCATGGTCTCCAGCTGGAGTCCCGTGACGGAGACGTTGCTGTCGTACTCCTGGTGAATCACCACCGAGGTGCCGTCGCCGCTGTAGCTGTAGTCGGCGGTGCCGTCCTCGAGGTAGCGCATGCTGACCGCACCGGCGGCCGCCTGCTGCGGTTCGCCCAGGGCGTCGCGGTACTGGACGGCGTACAGAAAGTCGAAGTCGTAGCCCTCGTCGTCGTAAGTGGCGTGGGCTTCCCATTGCTCGGTCTCGGCATTCCAGCCGAAGGTGTAGTCGTAGTCCTTGTCGTCCTGGGCCTTGCCGCCGAAGCCCTGGCTGAACAGCGGCAGGTTCTGCACCATGGCGATGGCCATGGGGGCGGCCACCTGGGCCTGGGCCTGGGCGATCCCCTGGTCGAATTCGGTGGTGCCGGGGCTGGCCGGGTTGCTGTCGTCGTCATCGTCGCCGCCACAGCCGGCGAGGCCGAGGCCGAGGATCACGAGGGCCACGGGAAGCAGCGAGGCGAGGCGCTTGTATCGAGGCAGGAACATCATGGCGATTCTCCTTGAGCGCGGGTAAAAGCAGAGCATTTTGCTATGCAATGATTAGGGTATTGGTCGCCGACGGTCTCCGAGAATCACAACTGAAATTGATGACGACGGTATCGCCGTCGGATTATGCTTGTCCGGTCGTCCCTCTGATACCATCTTGTGCATATGCACATGGGAGGCTTGCATGCCACGCTGTCGCAAGAAACGCTGCTGTCGCGAGCTGGGACACGGTGGCCGCGTCTTCAAGCCGCGCGCCGTGCCCTTCGACGAACTGGAGGAGGTCCGCCTCGGGCTCGACGAGTTCGAGGCCCTGCGGCTCTGCGACCTCGAAGATCACGACCAGGAGGCCGCGGGGATGGCCATGGGCGTCTCGCGCGGTACGGTCCAGCGGTTGCTCAAGCGTGGCCGCAAGAAGGTGATCGGCGCCCTGCTGCACCGGCAGGCGCTGGTGATACGCGACGAACCAGAGAGGGACGAATCATGAAGCTCTGCCTGCCCACCATGGGCGATGCCGGACTGATCGAGCCGCTGCACGGCCACTTCGGCAACGCGGCCTACTTCACCATCTGCGACACCGAGAGCGGCGACGTGCGTTCGGTGGCAATCGACGCCAGCCAGCATGCCCACGGGCAGTGCCAGCCGGTGGTGGAACTGGCCGCCCTGAACGTGGACGCCGTGGTCACCGGCGGCATGGGACGCCGGGCCGTCATGCTGCTCAACGAGGCCGGGATGAAAGTCTACCGGATGGTCGGCGGCACGGTGGCCGACGCGCTGGCCGCCCACCAGCGCGGCGAGCTCCTGGAGCTGTCGCAGGAAGGTGCCTGTAGCGGGCACAGCCACGGGAACGACTGCAGCCACTGAGCGCTCGCGCGTCTCATGGGGCCGGCCACCACGGTGACCGGCCCCGCGACCGTCAGGCCTGCGGCGAGGCGATCACCGTGTCGGGCTCGCCGCCGGCCAGGTGCACCGTCTGCGTGGGGAAGGCGATCGCCAGCCCCAGATCCTCCAGGATATCCATGATGGACAGCTGCACGTCCTGGCGCACCTGCAGGTGCTGGACCCAGTCGGTGGTCACCGAGAAGCAGTAGACCAGGATGTCCAGGCTGCTCGCGCCGAACGCGGTGAACTTCACCATGAGGAATTCCTGGTGGATGTCCGGGTTGTCGTGGAGCATCTGCTCGATGCGCCGCACCGCCTCGCGCATCTGGTCGCCGGAGGTGTCGTAAGTCACGCCGACGGACATCTTTATCCGCCGTTTGGGCATGAGCGAATGGTTCTCCACCGTGGCGTTGGCCAGCACCGAGTTGGGGATCGACACCAGCGTCTTGGCGAAGGTGCGGATGCGCGTGGAGCGCAGGCCGATCTCCTCGACCACGCCGTCGGCGCCCGAGAGCGTGATCCAGTCGCCAACCTTGAAGGGACGGTCGATGAGGATGGTGACCCCGCCGAAGAGGTTGGCCAGGGTGTCCTTGGCGGCCAGCGCCATGGCCAGGCCGCCCACGCCCAGGGCCCCCAGCAGCCCGCTCACCGAGTAGCCCAGGTTCTGGACCACCACCACGAAGACCACCACCGCCACGAAGACCTTCAGCGCCTTGCGCAGGGTCGGCACCAGCGAGTCGTCGATGGGCGACGCGGTGCTGCCGCTACGCTCGAGGGCGAAGATGGCCCAGGCGTCGATGAACTTGAACACGGTCCAGGTCACCACCAGGGTCATGGCCACCAGGAAGACCTTGGCGGCGAGGTCGATCAGGTCGGGATAATCGGTGGCCAGGATGCGGAAGGCGAGGTAGATCCCCAGCAGCGGCAGGACCCAGCCCAGCGGCATGATCAGCGCGCGTGCGGCGAGGTCGTCGCTCGCGGTCTCCGTGCGGTCGGCCAATGCCACCAGGCGCCGGGCGATCCAGCGATTGACCAGGGTGCGCAGGATGTAGGCGGCCAGGACGATGCCGAGGGCCGAGAGCAGCTGGCCCCAGGTGAAGGGGCCCACGGCCCCGTCCAGGAAGGCGTGCAATTCGTTCACCGGTCCTCCTCGGGCCCCGGGGCTGCGGGAGCATCGGGGCCGGGTTGCTTGAGGGTGTCAACATCCAGGCCGGTGCAGATGCTCAGCAGGCTGAAGAAGTTCTCCTGCAGACCGGCGATCTCGTGAAGCGGACGGCCCTGGCGCCGGCTGGCGGCCAGGTAGTCGATGAAGCCCTCCTTGTGCCCGAGGATCTGCTCCAGGGGGACCGGCAGGAGGGAGGGGTCGTAGCCGAAGACCAGGGTCTCGCCGCCCAGCAGGCCGGCGCGCAGCAGGTGCTTCTGTGCGCGCGGATAGAGGCCCAGGCCGACGTCGGTGAGCGCCTGGTAGAGGAGCGCCTGCCGTGTCGGACCCCAGGGCTTGAAGTCGCCGCCGGCGTCGAGGATCACGAACGCGTCGGCCGGCGTCTCGCGCAGACCGTTGGCCCAGATCACGGGCCTGCGCTCGTCGAGTGCGAGGCGGGGGCCGAGGGCGCCGCCCAGGCTGTGGTAGAGGAGCGAACCGGTGACCCAGCGCTCGCCCAGTTCCGCGGCGCTGGTGGCGGTCTCCAGCAGCAGCGGCGGCTGGACGATCACCAGCCCGTCGTCGTTCAGGGGCAGCCCCGGCAGACGCTGGCAGACCGACCAGCTCACCGCGGTGCGGCGGACCAGCGGGTCGGCGGGCAGGCCATCGCCGGCGCGCAGCCCCAGCCGCGCGCGCATGCCCAGGAAGCCCCAGAGCACGGCGCCCACGCAGAGCAAGACCACCAGCGCCTGGCGCAGCTGCCAGCGGCCGGGTATCAGGCTGGCCAGCGCCAGGCAGCCGAAGGGTTCGACGGGATAGGCCAGGTCGGGCGCCAGATGCTGGCGCAGGGGCAAGAGCGGCGCCAGGGTGACCAGGGCGCCGAGCAGCGCGAAGGCCGGCACCTTGCGGCCAGCCCGCCACTGGTGGACGCTCCAGCCGCTCCAGGCCAGCCAGACGCAGCCTCCGGCCAGGAACTGGGCCAGGCCGGGGTCGGGCGGGAAGACGGGGCCCGGCAGCAGGAGCCACCAGCCGTAGACGAGAAGGTGGTTGAGGGCGCTCGCCGGGTCGCCCAGGGCGTAGGGGTCGAGGGCGGCGGTGTCGAAATGCCGCAGGGCCAGCACGCTGGCCGTGGCCGCCACCAGCAGCAAAAAGATCACGAGACTCCAGGCGAGACGGTTGTGCCGCCGCCGGGGATCGAGGAGCAGCAAGGCCGCCAGCAGGATCGGCAGCCCCACCACCGTCTCCTTGGCGGCGAGGGCGCCCACGGCGAGCAGGGTGGCGAGGAGCGGAGCGAAGCGGCCGCGGGCGAGCCAGCGCTCCAGCGCCCAGACCGCCAGGACCACCGCCAGCAGATCCTGGACCCCGGCCGCCCAGTAGAGCGGGAGGAACGCCAGCGGCGACGCGGCCAGCACCAGGCCCGCCAGCCAGCCCTGCAGCGGGGTCAGCCCGAGACGGGCGGCGAGGCGGACCAGGCCGGCGGCGGCGGCGGCGTGCAGGAGGAGCCGGGTCCAGGCATACGGTACGGGGTCGAGACCGGCCAGTGGCCACAGCACGTCCCAGTAGAGGGACTGGGAGAGCCAGCGGACCGGCACCTGCGCTGCGGGGACCAATCCGGCCGCCCGGCCCAGGAGTCCCCAGTCGTCCTGGTTCCACCAGGCGCCCAGCGCCGGCAGGCGCGCCAGGACAGCCATCAGGCCCACCGTGGCGGCCGCCACGGCCGGGGTCAGGACGGCGTCGACCGGGGCCGGGGACATTTTGACTGCAGGCTCGCCGGGAATTTTGTTATCATCCATGACTGTCATCCTGGTCGATCTCGTGATCCGGCCGGCGGCCTCCGCCGGCCGCCGACCATGTTAGGCCATGGTCCCGGCGATGCAAACTCTAACCCAACGGCCCGTTCGCCCGGGCGCCGACGAGGTACTGGTCCATGCAGCAAAGAGTCCTGTCGATGATGGTGCTGGCGATGCTGGTCCTGACCGGCTGTAGCAGTGAGCCGGCCCCGGGCCCCATGGCCATGGATGCCGCCGAGACCGAGCGCTGGGAGATCGCGCTGGTGGAATGGCGCATCGAGAAGAACGAGGCCTTCATGGACCCGGCGCAGAGCCCGCTACCGGCGGCGGTCCGCGAGGGCTTCGAGGGGCTGGACTACTACTTCCCCGAGGAATCCTTCCGCTATCGCCTGACCCTGGCCGAGACCGCGGGCGACGAGACGGTCAGCCTGAGCAAGGCCAAGGGCGAGGACGTGACCTACGCGGTGCGCGGCAAGCTGCGTTTCCGCCACGGCGACCAGGATTGCGAGCTGGCGGTGTTCGGTCCCACCGACCCCGGCCAGGACTACCTCTTCCTGCCGTTCTACGACCGGACCAACGGCGAGACCACCTACTCCGGCGGCCGCTACCTCGATCTCGAGTTGGCGGATGACGGCACGGTCGAGGTGGACTTCAACAAGGCCTACAACCCGCTCTGCGCCTACGGCGACCCGCGCTGGAACTGCACCCTGCCCCCGGCGAGCAACACCTTGCCGATCGGGGTGGAGGCTGGCGAGAAGCTGCTCGCCGGCACGGGACACTGACCATGACCGCGAAGGAGCCGAGGTGAGCGAGATCCTGCAGGCCATCGGCGGCTGGACCTGGTACGTGGTCTGGGCCGTGCTCCTGCTCGTGACGTCGCTCCTGGTCTACCTCGGTCTCGGCGGCAACTTCATCCTGATCGGCCTGGCGCTGATCCATGCCCTGGTCACCGGCTTCGACCCCATCGGCTGGCCGCTGCTGGGGGTGCTGCTGGGCCTGGCGCTCCTGGGCGAGCTGGTGGAGTTCGTGCTGGGCAATTTCTACGTGCTCAAGAAGGGCGCCAGCGGCCTGGGTACCTTCGGCGGCTTCGCGGGCGGCCTGGCCGGGGCGTTCCTCGGCAACGGGGTCGTGCCCGTGATCGGTGCGGTGATCGGGAGCTTCCTCGGCGCGTTCCTTGGCTGCGTGCTGGGCGAGTACTACGGCCAGCGCCGCCTCGAGCCCAGCCTGCGCATCGGCAGCCACGCCTTCGTGGGCCGTATCCTGGCCATCGTCTTCAAGCACGCGGTGGGCCTGATCATGATCTTCCTGATCCTACAGGCCACGTATCCGGCCGGTTAGGGCTGGCTTCCGGCCTGTCCCCAGGCCATGTCCCGGTTGGCCGCCACCGCCCAGTCGCCGGCGCCCACGGCGATCAACCCCAGCGACCACTCTTCACCGAAGACCGCACAACCGGCCAGAACCGCCTCGCGCGCCGTGGCGCCCGCGGCCATGCGGTCGTACACCAGGCGGGCCATGGCGTGGCGGATGATCTCCTCGCCGAAGCCGGTGCAGGCCACCGCGCCGGCCGGGCCCGCGTAGCAGCCGCAGCCGTAGATGGGCACGTCGCCCACGCGACCGTAGAGCGTGATGCTGGTGCCGCCGGTGGACAGCGCCGCGGCGAAGCTCCCGTCGCGGCCGCGGCAGACCGCGCCCACGGTGTCTCCCGGGGTGCGATCCTCGCTGCCGGACTCGGGTGCGGCAGCCGGCGGCGGCGAGGGATAGTTCCAGGCGGCGCGCCAGTCAAAGGTGTCGTAGCCGCCGCCGGCCTCGCCGGCCAGCAGCTTCGCCACGCGCCGGCGGTACTTGGCCAGCGCCTCGTCGCAGAGGGGCACCTCGTCGGCGAATCCGCGGGCGTGGGCGAAGCGGGTGGCGCCGTCGCCCGCCAGCAGGCGGTGCGGCGTGGTCAGGACCTCGCGCGCCACCAGCACCGGATTGCGCACGCGCTCGAGCGCGGCGACCGCGGCGAAGTCGCCGTCGCCGGTCATGACCGCCGCATCCATCTGGACGGTCCGGCCGTCGAGCCGGACGTTGGCCCCGGTGCCGGCGTTGAAGCGGCAGATGTCCTCCAGGGCCACCACCGCGGCGCAGGCCGCATCCAGCGGCGAGCCCAGGCCCGAGGCGCCGGCCACGGCGGCGCGCTGGCAGTCGTCCGACCACTCCGGCGGCGAGCCCACGCCGCCATGGGTGACCACCACGAGCCCGTCCACGGGGCCCGACGCGAGGGTCGGCGGAGTGGATGCCAGGGTCGCCGCCGGCAGGAACAGGATGAGGATGCAGAGGATCAGGCGGGGCATGGGGGACCTCCGGTACAGGGTTCCCCGGATGGTGCGCCGCCGGCGTGGGGACGTCAATGGCAAGCCGCTAGGACAGGATCCCCAGGTTGCGCACCAGCAGCAGCAGACCGATGGCTCCCAGCAGGCCGCTGACCATCTGGCGGAACAGCCGCTCGGGCACCTCCACGTGGATGCGCTGCCCGATCCAGACCCCCAGCAGCGAGATGGGCAGCAGCGCCAGTCCCGACCAGAGCCGGGGCAGCGTGATCATGCCCTGGGCCGTGTAGCTGACCACGCGCAGCAGGGTCATGGCCACGAACACGGCCATGAGGTTGCCGCGGAAGCCGCTCTTGTCCAGCCCCGCCAGATGGTAATACACGATGAGCGGGGGGCCGCCGGTGCCGAACAGGCCGGTCAGGACGCCCGAGACCAGTCCGGTGGGCGGGATGATCCAGCGCGGCCAGCGCACGCGGGCGCCGTCGCGCATGACGAGGAAGACCACCGAGACCAGCACCAGGAACGCGCCCAGCACCGTGAGCACCAGGGTGGGAGAGCCGGTCTTGAGCACGCGCGCGCCCAGGAGCACGCCGGGGACCACGCCGCAGAGCAGGCCGCCGGCCTCGCGCCAGCGGATGCGGCGCCACGACCCCGCCATCACGCCCACCTCGGCGGGCAGGACCACCAGCAGCAGGAGCACCACCACGTCGCGGATCTCGGGGAAGACCAGGGCCAGGGTGCCCACGGCGATGAGCCCCGAGCCGAAGCCGAACACCACGTAGATGATCTGCGCCACCAGGATGACGGCGCAGGTCACGGAGAACTGGAGCCAGGATGTGAAGACGAGTTCGGGCATGGCGCCAAGATGGTCACGCCGGAGCTTCTGCACAATACCAGGCTGGTCGTGGCGGCACGGTCGGCTATCATGCCGGGGATCGAATCCACGCGTTCCCCGGATCATGGGAGGTCGAGCCATGGGCCGTCTGGAGGCTTTCCGCGCCTATCGTGAGAAGATGAACGAGCGTCTGCTCGAGACCGGCACCACCACCACCAAGCGCTTCTTCAACCTGGACACCGCCGCCTACAAGGACGGCGCCCTCGACGCGCGCACCAAGGAACTGCTCGGGCTCGCGGCGAGCCTCGTCCTGCGTTGCGACGACTGCATCGCCTACCACGTGATCCAGGCGCTGGAGGAGGGGGCGGACGAGGCGGCCATCATGGAGACGTTCGACATCGGCCTGATCGTCGGCGGCAGCATCGTGATCCCGCACATCCGGCGGGGCCGCGAGCTGCTCGACGAGCTGCTGGGCGCCGCAGGCTAGTCTTCCTCGTCCGGCGGCTCGGTGTCCCGGAGCGCCGCGAACGCGGCGCTGTCGGCGGCCGCGGTGCTCAGCGAATCGGCCGGTGCCGCCGCGTCGGGGTCCAGGGGGACCAGGCGCATGTACATGCGGTAGCGATTGAGGATCTCCTCGACGTAACGGACGGTCTCGTGGCCGCGGTAGTAGCCGTGGCGGGTCTGGCTGTACCAGCGGCGCTGCGCCAGGCGGGGGAGGGTCTCGGTGAGCGACCCCTCCCAGCGGTTGGGGTCCAGCTCCAGGTCCATGGCCATGCGGCGGGCGTCGGTGACGTGGCCGATGCCCGCGTGGTAGGTGGCCAGGGTGAAGCGGATCTGCTCGAGGCTGTCGAGGTAGGCGAAGCCGTCCCAGGTCCCCTTGAGCAGGCGCAGTCCGGCGCGGACGTTGGCGGCGGGCACGAAGAGGCTGTCGACCTGCGGTCCGGAGAAATCGGGCATCACCTGCATCAGGCCGCGGGCGCCGGCCTTGCTCACGGCGCGCGGATAGAATCGCGACTCCTGGTAGATGAGCGCGGTGACCAGGCGCCAGTCCAGGTCCTGCGCCGCGGCCTGGCTGCGGACGAGCTCGTCGAAGCGCGAGATGCGGCCGCTCAGATCGGGACGGTCGGCCTCCTGCTGGAAGCTGCGGATCGAGCGGGGGTTGCGGAAGTAACGGTCGTAGATGATGCCGTAGTCCTGGCTGCGCCGTTCGGCGCCGCCGGGGATCAGGCGGAAGTTCTCCTTGAGATACTCGTTGAGCGCCGCGCGCAGCTCGGGACTGTTGCGGCGGACCAGCCAGACCACCGGCTGGCGGTCGCCCAGGACCGGGCCCAGACGCACGTCGCCATCGAGGTAGGAGCGTACGGCGTCCACCACCACGTCGTCGGCCACGGTGGCCGGCAATTCGTTGCGCGACACGCGGGCGATGAGCTCCTCCATCTCCACCAGCGGCAGGCCGGCCTGGATCGTGATGTCCAGGCCGCTGCGGTCGCGCAGGCGCAGCAGTTCGCCGAGGAAAGGATCGTGGGCCGGGACGGTGATCGTCAGGCCAGCCATGGCGTCCAGGGTAGCGGGGCGCTGATCCTCCGGCGGCAGGACGACGACCTTGTGGACGAACGTCACCGGGCGGGTCGCCTCGACGAACTGGTCGAGGTCGGCGGTGCGGGTCAGGCCGGCGCAGATCACGTCGCCGCGTCCGCTGTTGAGCAGGCTGACCAGATCCTCGCCGGGCTCGGGGATCACCACCTCCACGGCCAGGCCTTGGCGGCGGGCGAAGCGCAGGAAGAGCTCGTAGTCGAAGCCGGCCTGGCCGCCCCGGTGGACGAAGTAGCTGGTGGCGTTGTAGCGCGTGAGCATGCGGATGGTGCCGCCGGCGCGGATCTCGGGCAGGTCGCGATCGAGGGCGGGGTGGGGAACTGCGGGGCCCTGGCTGGCCGGACCCTGGTAACGGCCGAAATCCTCGATGCGCTCGCAGGCTGTCAGTGCGGCCAGGACGACGATCGACACCAACCAGCCCGGTCGATACCAGGGCCTAGCGATGTGGCGATTATCAGGAATCATGTGCATCTTTCTGGAGGTGAACTCTCTCCAGTGACTGTCAATCCTCTACCACAACCTGCCCTGCCTGGAAAGAACGAGGATCGCTCCGAAATTTCGAGGGGTGAAAAGGCCTCACAATTTTGATATAATTCCCTGGAGAGGAAATCGTGTACCGAGGGGCACCCTTGCGTCAAGCTCCCTGCTCGTGCCTCGCCCAGCGGTCGCGCGGATCGTCTAAAACACGTGATCACAAGGAGTAGCCATGAAGTTCAGGTTCTTGCTCGGGACCCTGGCGGTCATCCTGCTTTCTGCCGGCCTGGCCCACGCGGCAGTCGACAGTGTCGAGGAATTCCTCCTCCAGGTCCAGCAGCGCGTCGATCGTGGCGAGCTGTCCAGTGAGGAGGCCCTCCTCCTCAAGTTCCAGTATTGCTTCGATCGTGCCAAGCTCCCCGAGGACCTGCAACCCACCTGGAAGGCGCCCATGAAGTGCGCCACGCCCCTGGTCAGGGAGTACCTGGCGGTCCAGCGTGACCTGCGCGGCGACATCGCCGAGGCCATCGAGAGTTACCTCGCCCCGCCCGATGGTGGAACGCGGGATAACTGGGTGAGCCTCAGCGGCAAGTTCAGCATCAACTACACCGCCCAAGCCGGCAATCCGAACACGGTGCCGCTGACGGACAGCAACGGCAACGGCGTGCCCGACTACGTCGAGCGCATCGGCGAGTTCCTCGATTACTCCTTCGAGTACGAGTGCAACACCCTGGGCTTCCAGTCGCCGCCGTTCAGCGCGTCCTATCCCACCATGAGCATCACCCTGACCAACCTGTCGGGCGTCTACGGCTACACCCAGCCCGTGTCCAACCCGCCGGGCATGACGCGCATCGTCATGGACAACGACTTCATCGGCTATGCTCCCAACGACGACCCCGAGGGCGACGCCATCGGCGCGGCCAAGGTGACCGCGGCGCACGAGTTCAAGCACTCCACGCAGTACGCCGGCAGCCGCTGGACCGAGGGCGCCTGGGAGGAGATCGACGCCACCTGGATGGAGGATATCGCCTACCCCTACGTCAACGACTACCTCTGGTACATGGGCAGCTACAGCGCCATCACCAGCCCGCAGACTTCGCTGGACAACTTCACCCTGGGCCCCGGCGGCTACGAGGACGCCATCTGGCACCACTACATGAGCCAGAACTTCGACGTCCAGTTCGTGGTCGATTTCTGGAACTGGCGCAAGACCCACATGGGCCAGACCGTCCTGGATTCCTACGAGCAGATCTTCATCGACTATGGCAGCAGCCTGACCGAGGGCTGGAACCAGTTCACGGCCTGGAACTTCGCCACCGGCGTGCGCTGGCAGATCGCCCCCGGCTACGAGGAGAGCGACCGTTATCCCACGGGCGCGTCCACGCAGACGTTCACCTCCTACCCGAACTCGCGCAGCGGCACGGTGGCCCATCTGGCCGCCAACTCCATCCGCTGCAACTCCATCAACGAGGAAGGCAAGTTCCTGCGCGTGACCTTCGATGGTGACGACACCGCCCGCATGACCCTGGCCTGCGTGGTCACCGAGGCCTACAACACGGGCAACGGCGCCATCTACTTCATCGAGCTGGATGCCAACAACGATTGCGTCTTCGACGTGCCTTACGATCTCGGCGACGCCTACACTGCGGGCTTCCAGGTGGGCAACGCCAACAAGATCGGCGGCAGCATGCCCTACTCGATCACCGTCGAGAAGGTCGACGCCACCAGCTCGGCCGTGGGCGACGAGGTGCCGCAGTTCGCCTTCACGGGCAACTATCCGAACCCGTTCAACCCGGTCACCAACATCAAGTTCAGCCTCGACGGCGCGGCGGCCACCCGGCTGGACGTCTACGACATCTCCGGCCGCAAGGTGCGCACCCTGCTGAACGCCAACCTGGGCGCGGGCACCCATACCGTGATCTGGGACGGCAACGACGACGCCGGCCGCGGGCTGGCCTCGGGCACCTACTTCGCGCGTCTGACCAGCGGCAACCACGTCGCCAGCCACAAGCTGGTGCTGGCCAAGTGATCGACTGATCGCAGGTTTGCTGCGACGAGGGCCTCGGTCGAGCACCGGGGCCCTCGCTGTTTCCCTCCGATTTCGTGACATCGACGCCGTGGTGCGCTAACCTTCGCAGTCGACGGGAGAGGCCATGGACGACGTACGGATCCACACCGGAACCCTGATCGCCGATCTGCGGCTGCCCCACGCGCGGAGCATCAAGGACCGGCGCCAGGCCTTGCAAGCGCTGGTCCAGCGCCTGCTGAACCGCCGGCTGGCCGTGGCCCAGATCGGTCCTACCGACCTGTGGCAACGGGCCTTCCTCGCCATCAGCGCGGTGTCCGGCACGAGCAGCGGGCTCGACGAGCAACTCGCGGCGGCCGAGAGAGTCCTCTTCGCCAGCGAGTTCGAGGTGGCGGACATTCGCCGTGAACTGCACCAGGATTCCTTCTCGAGCCTCTGAACGGCCGGACACCGGCCCCAGGAGGAGGACCATTGACGGATCTCAGCCCACCGGTCGTTGCGCCCTGGCGACGCGATTACATTCGTGCCGATGGTTCGTGGCGCCCGGCCCGACCCGAGGGGCTCGCCAGGGTGCTGGCCCGTGCCGGCTACGGCGCCCGTCCGCGTGCCGAGGCCCTGGTGCGCTCGGGTCGGTTGGCGGTGGACGGCAAGGTCGAAACCGATCCCGCACGGGCCGTCTCGGCGGCGAACGAGGTCACCCTCGACGGCAAGCCGCTGGCCGAAGCGCCACGGACCTACCTCATGCTCCACAAACCGCTCGGCGTGGAATGCCAGGCCCGGGCCGGGGTCATCTGCATCGGCGACCTGCTGCCGCCGCTGAAGATCGGTCTCGAGCCGGCCGGACGCATGGATGCCCGGTCGCGGGGAATGCTGCTGCTTTCCAACGACATCTGGTGGAACAGTCTCGTGTCCGAGAGCCACCGGCTGGAACGCCGCTACGAGGTGCTTGTATCAGGCAAGGTCACCGAACTCGAGATCGACGTGATCCAGACCGGCATGAATCTGCAGGGCGTGGGGATGTTCAAGCCCGATCGCGTGCGCCTGCTGGAACAGTTCCCGGACCGCAGCAGGCTCGCCCTGACCCTCAAGGCCGGCCATACGCGCCAGATCCGTGCGGTTCTGACCACGCTGCGACACGAGGTCCTGGGCATGGTGCGTTCCGGACTCGGTCCGGTAAACCTGGGCGAACTGGCCCCGGGCCGGTATCGTGATCTGGAGCCGGCGGAGGTGCGAGACCTGGCCGGGCTGAGCAAGAAAGGCTGAGACGATGCAGGACCCCGGACACCCATCCCAACCGCCGGTGGGAGCCGACGACCAGCAGATCCAGGACGAACACCTGCAGACCATGGGGCGCCTGTTGCTGGGCATCGCCCACGAGTTGAACACGCCGGTCGGCGTCGTGGCCAGCGTATGCGACAGCATGCTCCGGTGTCAGCAGAAGCTGGCCGAACTGGTGGCCAGACCCACGCTTTCCAGCAGTGATCACGAAGAATTGCGGACCCTCGTCAGCCACCTGGAGGCGGGGCGTCCCGTGCTGCAGGTCGGCCTGGAACGGGTCCAGGCACTGGTGCGGGTGCTCCGGATCGCAGGCCGACCCGAGTTGATGGAGCCGGTGGAGCCGGTGGACCTGATCGCGGTGCTCGAGGCTGATCTGCTGCTGCTGGACCACCAGCTCAAGCAGCAGATCACGGTCACGAGGCGCTTCGACGCCCAGCCCACGGTGCGCGGCCATGGCGTGATGCTGGGGCAGGTCTTCCTCAACCTCCTGCGCAACGCCATCCAGGCCCTCGACGGCCAGGGTACGATCACGCTCTCCGTGCGCGAACACGACGGTCACGCGGTTGTCGAGGTGGCCGATGACGGCCCCGGCATCCCGGCCGATGTCCTGCCGCGACTCTTCGCCGAGCAGGTCACCACCAAGTGCGTGGAGACCGGCACCGGCGTGGGGCTGATGATCTGTCAGAGAACGGTGGAGAAGCATGGCGGCCGGATCACCGCGGCCAACGGGCCCGCCGGCGGCGCGGTCTTCACCGTGACCTTGCCCCTGGCCTGAGCCATGCGCGATCTGGCACGCACTCTCCGTGGCCTGCGACATGGCGATCTGCCGCTCACGATCCTGCTGTCGGGAACCTACGCGCTCACGCTCTTCGGGGTCTATCTGCTCAAGCCGGCACGCGACAGCCTCTTCCTGTCGACCTTCTCTTCCTCTGAATTGCCTTTCGCCTTCATCCTCACCGCCGTGGTGGCCGTTCCCGTGTCGCTGGTCTACGGGCGGGCGAGCCGGCGCTGGGGGCTGGGGACCCTGTTCACGGGTTCGTTCGTCTTCCTGGTGCTCGGCCTGGTGGCCTGGCGGTTCCTGCTGACCATGCCCTCGGTCGCGGCCAACTACCTCTTCTATGCCTTCGCGGGCATCGCGGGCGGCCTGGTGGCCAGCCAGTTCTGGCTGCTGGGCGGTGCGCTCTGCGATGCGCAGCAAGCCAAGCGATTGTTCCCGCTGCTCAGCCTGGGCGGCATCGCGGGCGCGGCCCTGGGCGGCTGGGTGGCCAGCCGTCTGGCCCGCACGGCCGGTCTCGATTCGCTGGACCTGATCCTGCTGTGTGCCGGGGTCTGGACCGTCGCCCTCGCCCTCGCCGGACTGGCCCTGAGGCAACGGCGGCCCGACCCGACACCCTCCCGGCGCACCCGCGACCAGGATCATCCCGACCGCCTGATGTGGCGCGAGATCGCGGGGTCGCGCCACCTGCTGCTGATCATGGGGATCGTCTCGGTGTCCATGCTGGTGTCGACCTTCGTGGACTTCCTGTTCAAGTCGGCGGCCGTGGCGTCGCACCCGGGATCCGACCAGCTCCTGGCCTATCTGGGGACCTTCTACGCGCGCATGAACCTGGCCAGCCTCCTGCTGCAGCTGCTGTTGACCACGCGACTCATGCGGGGGATCGGAGTGGGGACCTCGCTCCTGGTGCTGCCCGGCCTGTTGACCATCGGCGCCGGTGCCTTGCTGGTGGCTCCGGGCCTCGCGGCCGCCGCCATCCTGAGGGGCAGCGAGATGGGCCTGAAGTACTCGCTCGACAAGACCAGTCGTGAGCTGCTCTACCTGCCGCTGCCCCTGGGGCTGAAGCGGCGCGTGAAGGTCTTCATCGACACCTTCGTCGAGCGCGGCAGCCGGGGCGTCGCCGGATTGCTCCTGCTCTTGACCACCTCGGTGCTGGGGTTCTCGTCGCGTGGGACGACGGTGGTGGTCCTGGTCCTGCTGGTCGTCTGGCTCGGCCTTGCGGTGAGCATGCGCCGGCAGTACATCGAGGCCTTCCGGCAGGCCGTGGCGCGGCGGGACATCGGACGCGACGATCTGCGGCAACGGTTGCGCGGGCCCGAGGTGCTGGCGACCCTCGAGGCCTCGCTGGGTGCGGATGGCGCGCGCGAGGTGAGCTATGCGTTGTCGGTTCTGCGCAGCGTGGCGCCCGCCGATCTGCCGGCGGGTGTAGGCGACCTCCTCGATCATCCCGCCTCGGAGGTGCGGCAGCGGGCGCTGGGCCTGCTGGTCGATCAGAACACCGGCGGCCACACCGAGCGGGTGGCCGCCCTCCTCGACGATCCCGATCCCGAGACGGGCCGTCTGGCCGCTGCCTACCTCCATGGCCAGGGCGGCGAGCCCGCACTGCGACGCGTGCTCGCCGGCGATCTGGCCGCGCGCAGCAGCGGCTTGCTCTACCTGGCCCGTCTTCCCCACGATGCCCCGCTGCCGGCGCCACTACTCCTGGCCGATCTCGAGCAGCAGCTCCACGCCGCGCCGCCTCAGCCCAGCCGGTACCGGGTCGCCATCGCCGAGTACATGGGGCGGATCTGGGCGGGAGAACTGACCGCTCTCTGCGCATTGCTGTCGGAACAGGAAGCACGGGTGCTCGGTGCGGCGATCATGGGACTGGCGCGGCGGGGCGACCGCCGCCACCTCGAGCCCCTCGCCCACCTGCTCGAGCGGCGCGAATTGCGCTCCTGGGCGAGGCGAGCCCTCACCAGTTATGGCCCGGTGGCCATCCCCACCCTCGTCCCCATCCTGACCACCGGAGATCATGCCATGCCCGTGCGGCTGGCGGCCGTGCGGGCGTTGACCCGCCTGCCGTACCAGCGGACCGTGGAAGCGCTGCTGGCCCGGATCGAATCGGCCAGCTCTGATCGACGAGGCCTCATGCTGTCGGTCCTGCTGCGGCTGCGTGAGCGGAAGTCGGGGCTCCGGTTCTCGGGCCGGATCGTCGACCGCCTGATCCGGGTCGAGGTGACGGCTTCCCGGCGCCTTCTCGAACTGGCCACCCGCCTCGGACCGGCCCGCCAGGACCCCGCCGACCGACTGTTGCGGCGCTGCCTGCAAGAGACGCGGCACCGGCATCACGAGCGGATCTTCCAGCTCCTGGCGTTGCGCTACGACCACCGCGACATCATGGGCGCCTGGTTGCGTTTCGCCGGCGACGATCGCCGCCGTCGCGCCGATGCCGAGGAATTCCTGGAGAACATCCTGGCTCCCCGCCACAAGATCCTGCTGCTCACGCTTTTCGACATCGATCCTCGCTGGCGGCGCGCCGATCGGAAGGCGGCGCTGGACGAGCTGGTCCGTAGCGAGGAACTCTGGTTGCGCTGCTGCGCCATCCAGGCGGTCAGTCCGGCCGATCGACTGCATGACCGTCTCGAGATCATCAGACGGGAGGGGCCGCCGCTGGCGGCCGAGACCGCCGCCATGGTCCTGGACGCCGACGGAAGAAGGAGTACAATGCTCACGACCATCGAGAAGGCCATCCTGCTCGAAGGTGTCGACCACTTCGACGCCGTGGACAGTGAACACCTGGCGGCCATCGCCCTGATCGCCGAGGAGGTGACGGCCGCGGAGGACGAGGTGATCTATCGCGCGGGCGACCCGGGCGATGCCATGTACCTGGTGGTCGACGGCCGGGTTTCCCTGCGCCGCGGTGGCGACGAGATCACCCGGGCCGAGTCGCCGCAGGCCTTCGGGGCCTGGGCGCTCTTCGAGGCGGAATCGCGCATGGTCGACGCCGTGGCCGTGGCCCCGTGCCGCTTGCTGCGCGTCGACCGTGAGGATTTCGCCGACCTGATGGCCGAGGACGTGGACGTGGCCCAGAGCCTGTTGAAATCGGTGGCCCGTCGCCTGCGCCAGCTGGCCTCGCGCGCTGCCTGAACCGGAGATCGCCCGCATGGAGTTCAACGAACGCGACAACCGGATCCTCCTGGTGGACGACGACGCCATGGTCCTGGCCAGCCTGTCGTCGCTCCTCGAGCTGGAGACCGAGTACCGGCTGCAGACCGCCAGCAGCGGCGAGGAGGCCCTGGCCCGGGCCGGCGAGGTCGATTTCGACCTGGTGATCACCGATTACCTCATGCCGGCCATGAACGGCATCGATCTGCTGGCACGCTTCAAGGAGGTCCAGCCCTGGGCGCCCCGGGTCCTCCTGACCGGTTACGCCGACAAGGAGAACGCCATCCGCGCCATCAACGAGGTGGGACTCTTCCAGTACCTGGAGAAACCATGGGACAACGCCAACCTGTTGCTGGTGATCCGCAACGCCATCGAGCGCCGACATCTGCTGAGGGTGTTGCAAGAGAAGATCGCCGAGGCCGATCAGGCCGCGGGCCGGCTCGACGATCTGCAGCAGGACATCTTGCGGGCCTTCATCTAGCCACGGGAGGGCGGGTGTGCGGAGCAGACTGGCAGTGATCCTCGTCATGGCGGCCGCCGCGGCCACGGCGCCGGCCGCCGACCTCGGCTCGTCGGTCTATCTCGGCGGTTTCGTGAGCCAGGGCTATCTCAATTCCGAGGACAACGATTACCTCATGCCGCGGGCCAGTGAAGGCTCGGGCGAGTTCAACGAGGCGGCGCTCATCGTCTCGGCCGAACCGCTGGAACGGGTGCGGGTGGGCATCCAGCTGCTGGGACGCGATTTCGGCACGCGCGAGCGGAGCGCGGTGGTCGTGGACTGGGCCTACGGCGATTTCCGCTGGCGCGACCAGCTCGGCGTCCGCGCCGGCAAGATCAAGCTGCCCTACGGTTTCTACAACCAGTCCCGGGACGTGGACATGGCGCGCACCTCGGTGCTGCTGCCCCAGAGCGTCTACTCGGAGATCGACCGCGAACTGCTCATCGCCTACGAGGGGATCGGGCTCTACGGCAACATCGCGCTGGGCGGCTGGGGCGACCTCGATTACGAGGTCTCGTTCGGCAGCCTGAACGTGCCGGAAGCGGGCCATCGGGACACCGAGCGCGCCTACCGCGAGGCCGGCGCGAACTACGCGGACGCGGTGGCCAGCCAGGTCGCCGCCATGTACGGGTTGCCGGCCGACAGCGCCAGCGCGGCCCTCGCCACGGTGGACGATCTCGAACTGGCGGTGCCCTGGATCCTCGGCGGCGCCGTGATCTGGAACACACCGGTCAGCGGACTGCGGGTCGGCGGCACCTACATGGAGGGCGACGCCGAGGCGACCGGTCGCCTCCGCTACGACGTGATGCTCCAGCAGGGCACACCGGTCCCCGCCTACGTTCCTTACACCGAGACCGTGGTGGCGGACCTGGACCTCCGCGAGGTGACCACCGCCTCGCTCGAATACCACCGTGACCGCTGGACGTTGACCTCGGAAGTCTCGCACATGCGCATGGGGGAGGTGACGAGCGCCGGCTGGTACGCCAGCGCCGATTTCCAGCTCGACCAGCGCTGGGCCTTCCAGACCTACTGGTCCACCTACTATCCCGACCACGATGCGCGCGACGGCAAGGAATTCGAGGACCGGGGACTGCCCAAGTACTACGCCTGGCAGCACGATCTGGCGCTGGCGGTGCGCTGCGACCTCAACCGACACTGGCTGATCAAGTTCGAGTACCATCACATGAACGGCGCCGCACTGGCCGACCGGGACGATCTGGCCGCGGGCGAGACCGCGTCCGAGCGCTGGCGGGTCTGGACCGCCAAGACCACCTTCCACTTCTAGGGCGAAGGCATGCTGCGACGTTCGACACTCCTGCTGATCACCATCCTGCTGGCCGCCGGGCCGGCCGTCGTCGCCGACCCTGCGGCCTCGCTGGTGGTGGTCGCCAACGCGGAGGTGCCGGAGGATACGCTGACCCTGCGCCAGCTCCAGCGGATCTACCTCGGCAAGGCGACGCGCTGGTCGGGCGGGCTGATGATCCGGCCGGTGCTGCTGCAGGAGCACGACGTGGACGACGTCTTCATCAACGACATGCTCGAGCGATCGGCGGAGAACTTCAGCGTGTACTGGAAGCGGATGGTGTTCACGGGCAAGGGGCAGCCGCCCAGGGCCTTCGCCGGCGCCGCCGAACTGGCGGCGTTTCTGCGCGAGACGCCCGGCGCCATCGGGTTCCTGCCGCCGGAAAGCGATCTGACCGGCCTGAAGATCCTGACCCTCGACTGACCCCGCGACCACCCGGAGGATCCTCGTGCGCTTCACCTACCGCATCCTGGCCTTGCCCGTTCTGACGGCCGTGGTCTTCGTGGTGGTGTTCGCCATCGCCTTCGCCAACTTCCGCGAGGGCAACCGCCTGATCCAGCGCCTGCAATCGGACTTCTTCACCGCGGTGAACCTGAGCCACGGCCTGGAGACCGAATCGCTGCGCATCGGCCATGCCCTCGACACCGCCGTCAGCCTCAGCGATCCCGATCTCGTGGCCGAGACCGACCGCATGGCCGACCGCTTCCGCGAGCTGCTCGAGGCCGGCAGAAGGATCGAGACGGTGGAACCCGCGGCGCTCGCCCGGTTGACCGCCACCTTCGAGCGATACTATGCCCAGGCCCACCGGGTGACCTACCAGCTCATCGCCCAGGAGGACATCGCCGCGACGCCGCCGGACCTGCTCGCCGAGGCCGCGGAGATGAACCGTTCGTTCGAGGATCTGCGCGCTCAGCTCAACCAGCTGACCAGCGCCCAGGTCAGCAACATGCGGTCGGCGCTCATGGACACGCGGACGCGCCTGTCCAGCCGGGTGCGGCAGGTGACGGTCCTGGCCGTGGGCACCGTGGTCCTGCTGCTGCTCATGGCCACCGGCGTGATCGTCTCCATCGTCAATCCGCTGCGCAAGCTCCGCGAGGCGGCGGGGGCCATCGCGCGCGGAGAGCTGGACCAGGACATCGACTACCGTTCCGACGACGATCTGGGCATGCTGGCCGACAGCTTCCGCGAGATGCAGCACGCGCTCGAGGCCGACATCGCGCGCCGCGAGGAGATCGAGCACGCGCTGCGCGAGAGCGAGGAGCGGCTGGCGCTGGCGCTGGACGCGGCCAATGACGGGATCTGGGACATCCACCTGCCCGGCGGCCAGTTCTACTGCAGCGACCGTTTCGCGGCGATCCTCGGCTACACCGTCGACGAGAAGCCCACCACCATGGCCGAGATGGAAGGCATGATGGAGCTGGCCAACCAGGATGCGGTGCGGCGGATGTTCAACGAGGATCTGCCCGACGGCAAGGAGGCCTCGTTCGAGGCGCGCTTGCGCCGTCACGACGGCACCTTCGCCTGGGTCCAGATCAAGGGGCGGACAGTGGAGTGGGACGACCACCACCGTCCCAGGCGCATGGTGGGCACCATCAGCGACATCTCCGCGCGCAAGGAGGCCGAGGAGCAGCTGCGGCTGGCGCAGGACCGGATCATCCAGTCCGAGAAGATGGCCAGCCTGGGCCGCCTCGTGGCCGGCCTGGCCCACGAGCTGAACTCGCCCCTCGGGGTGCTGGTCTCGGGCAGCGACTTAACGCAGCGCAGCACCGAGATCCTGCGCCAGCAGGTGGCGTTGCATGTCGACCAGGACGCGGCGGCGGCTCGCCTCGGCCACGCGCTCGACGCCCTCGAGCGGAGCAGCCGCAGCACCACCGAGGCGGCCGGGCGCCTGGAGGAACTGCTGGGCGGCCTGAAGCGGTTCACCGCCCTGGACCGGGCCCAGCTGCAGGAAGCCGACATGCAGGACCTCGTGGACACCACCCTGACGGTGATGTGTCGGGGCGTCCGGGAGGGGATTTCGGTGGAGCGCGACTTCGCCGACCTGCCGCGCATCCTCTGCTATCCCGACCAGCTCAATCAGCTCTTCCTGGCGCTGATCCGCAACGCGGTGGAGGCCATGGGCGAGCAGGGGACGTTGACCATCACGACGTCGGTGCCGCGCTCCGGCTGGGTGCGCGTCACGGTCGGCGACACGGGCCGGGGGATCCCGGCGGACAAGCTGGCGGGGCTCTTCGAACCCGGCTTCCAGACCGACCGCGATCGGGTCCACCTGGGCTGGGGGCTGGTCACCGCGGCGCGCATCGTCCAGGAGCACGGCGGGCGGATCGACGCCGAGAGCACGGTCGGCCGGGGCAGCGTCTTCACCGTGGAGCTGCCGGTCCGTCCACCGGCGCTGGCCGGCCGGGCCTCAGAGGGTCAGTAGGACGATTCCGCCCACGGTCATCAGGATGCCCAGCCCCGTCTTGATCGTCAGGGGCTCGCCGCCCAGGATCATGGCCGCCAGCACCCCGAACAGCGGCGAGGTGAAGGCCACGGGCATGACCCGGTTCAGCGGAGCGCCCTTGAGCGCGGCATAGAAGCACAGCATGCCCACCGAACCCGCCACCACGCCGCCGCCGACCACGAGGTAGAGCAGGGCCTTGCCGCCGGCCTGGGGGATCAGCCGCAGCTGCGGCCAGCTCACCGCCCCCAGCACCACCAGCGCCACGGCGGTGCGCAGCGTGATGCCCACCTGCGGCGGCAGGTTGCCCAGGTGCAGCCCCTTCTTCTCGAAATACCCGCCCAGGCCCCAGGCGGCCGCGGTGATCAGGGCCAGGATCTGTGGTTTCATTGGTCAGCCTCCACGGCAGAGGAACGCCGCCCGGTGGTCCGGGCGGCGTCCAAGTTGGCGTGGCGGAGCACGCCGGTCAAGCTGGTGATCGGGTCAGACGCCGACCCGCTCGGGTTCGTAACTCGCGCCGCTGTCGGCCAGCGCGTGCAGGCGCTGGTCATGGGCGTCGAGGCCGCGCTCGGCGGCGTGGGTGTCGCCCGAGACCAGGGCGTGCAGCCGGGCCACCACCGAGCGGAGCTGGCTGGCCTGGGCCGAGAGCTCCTCGGCCGCCGACGCCGACTCCTCGGCGTTGGCCGCGGCGCCCTGCGTGGTCTGGTCGAGCTGGCCCACGGCCTTGTTGATCTGGTCGATGCCCTGGGCCTGCTCGCGCGCCGCGGTGGCGATGCTGTCGACCTGCATGGCGACCTGGTTCGAGTTCTCGGCGGTCTGCTCGAACGCCTCGCGGGTCTGCTCGGTGACCTGGACGCCCTTCTCGGCGTGGGTGACCGACTCCTCGATCAGCGCGCTGGTCTCCTTGGCCGCCTCGGCGGCGCGCTGCGCCAGGTTGCGCACCTCCTCGGCCACCACGGCGAAGCCCTTGCCGGCCTCGCCGGCCCGCGCGGCCTCCACCGCGGCGTTGAGCGCCAGCAGGTTGGTCTGGAAGGCGATCTCGTCGATAGTGGAGACGATCTTGGCGGTCTGGTCGGCGCTGGACTTGATGGTGCTGATGGCCTGGACGGTGGCCTGCATCGAACCCATGCCCTGCTCGACCACGGCCTTGGCCTGCTGCATCAGCTCCTGGCAGCGGTCGGCGGCGGTGGTGGTGTTGCGGACGTTGGCGGTCATCTCCTCGAGGCTGGCCGAGGTCTCCTCCACCGCGGCGGCCTGCTCGCTCGACTGCTCGGCGAGGGCGACGCTGGCGTTGGAGATCTGGGCGGCGGCGGACGAGGTCTGCTCGCTGCCGGAGTTGAGGTCGGCGATCATGGCGTTGACGGGGCCGGTGACCGAGCGCGCCACGAAGAAGACCACGCCGGCCACGACGAGCACCGAGATCAGGGTGATCAGGATGCCGAAGTTACGCAGCTCGTTGCTGGCGGCGTAGACCTGGGAGTTGTCGAGGGCCACGGCGCAGAGCCAGCCCAGGCGCTCGTTGGTGGCGAAGGCGGACTGGCGCCGCTTGCCTCCGAAGTCGTACTCCAGGATGCCGGACTTCTGCGCCAGGACCTTCTGGCCGAAGTCGAACTCGGTCAACTTGTGCTCGAGGATGAGTTCCTTCTTGGGATGCGCCAGGAAGGTGCCGTCCTCGTCCACGATGTAGACGTAGCCGGTCTCGCCCACCTTGATGGGGTCGACCACATTGGCGGTGAACTTGCCCAGGTCCACCACGCCGATGATGGCGCCGCTGGCCAGGGCACTGCGCACCGGGTAGCAGATCACGATGATGGGGTTGCCGGTGACCTTGCTCTTGAGCGCCTTGGAGACCGAGACCTGGCCGGTCCGCATGCATTCCTGGAAGTAGTCCCGGTCCTTGATGTTCAGGGTGCCGGTCATGCCCTGGACGCTCGAGGCCACGGCCAGCCCGTCGGGGCCGACGAGGTGGATGCCCTCGTAGTCGCTGGTGTTGGCCTCGATCTTCTTGAGCAGGATCTCGGCTTCCATGGCGGCTCCCGAACCCGCGGAACCCACCGCCTTGCGGATCTGGGGCAGTTCGGCCCAGCGCGCCACATCCTGATCACGGTGGCTCATCCAGCTGTCGACCTGGGTCAGGACCAGCGTGTTGAGGTTGCCCATCTCCTGGTGGACGGCGGTCTCCAGGGCTTCCCCGGTCTTGTGGGTCGTGATGCCGAGATAGAGCCCGAATGCAAGCAGCAGGGCCACCGCGGTCGGGACCAGGAACCGGTTGCGCAGATTCATCTTCATGACTGTTCTCCAAGGCGTTGGGTGCTTGCTCGGCCGGTAGCGGCGGAGTCCAGGCGCATTGGCGCGGCCTCTTGCTCCGGTGACCTTTACGGCGCTTTCTCCCGTATGGATCGGGTGTCACTGTTGAGGCTTAAGGAAAAACCACATTCATTGTGCGTATGATTCTTTGTCCTCCAGGACCTGGAGAGGCTCTGCCGACCGGCACGCTCGGCCATCTCACGCGTGCGGAACCCCCGAATACGTGTATTTTGAATGCCGATTGCGATGATCGACCCGACCCAGCCGCCAAGGAGATCCCCATGGCCATCGAGACCACCCCGGAACTGGTTCGCCACGTGTATGACCGTACCCGCCGCAACCTGGACATCGTCCGCGAGCGCCTCGGCCGGCCCTTGACCCTGACGGAGAAGATCTTCCTGGGCCACCTGGTCGACCCGGCCGGCCAGAAGCTGGCCCGCGGCGAGGCCACCCTGCAGCTGTCGCCCGATCGCGTGGCCATGCAGGATGCCACCGCCCAGATGGCCATCCTCCAGTTCATGATGGCGGGACGCGACGAGACCGCGGTGCCGACCACGGTCCACTGCGATCATCTGCTACTGGCCTACCAGGGCGCCGAGAAGGACAAAGCCGCGGCGCTCGACCTGAACCGCGAGGTCTACGATTTCCTCAGCAGCGCCTCCTCGCGCTACGGCATGGGCTTCTGGAAACCGGGGTCGGGCATCATCCACCAGGTGGTGCTGGAGAATTACGCCTTTCCCGGCGGCCTGATGATCGGGACCGACAGCCACACGCCCAACGCCGGCGGCCTGGGCATGGCGGCCTGCGGCGTCGGCGGCGCCGACGCGGTGGACGTGATGGTGGGCATGCCCTGGGAGGTCCTGCATCCACGGATCACCGGTGTCGAGCTCATCGGGGCGCCCAGTGGCTGGACCGCGCCCAAGGACGTGATCCTCAAGCTTTGCGGCCTGCTGACCACCAAGGGCGGGACCAACCACGTCATCGAGTACTTCGGCCCCGGCTGCGAGGCGATCAGCTGCACCGGCAAGGCCACCATCACCAACATGGGGGCCGAGCTCGGCGCCACCACGAGCATCTTCCCCTGCGACGACCGCATCCAGGGCTACCTGCGGGCCACCCGCCGCGCCGAGCTGGCCGAGCTGGCCGGCGCCCATGCCGACCTGCTCGAGGCCGACCCCGAGGTGCTCGCCGATCCCGCCGCCCATTTCGACCGCGTGGTCACCATCGACCTGTCCACCCTGGAGCCGCACCTGGTCGGCCCGCACAGCCCCGATGTCGCCCACCCGGTGGGGCAGATGAAGGACGACTGCGAGCGTGAAGGCTACCCGGTGGAGCTGTCCGCGGCCCTGATCGGCTCCTGCACCAACAGCAGCTACGAGGACATCGGCCGTGCGGCCGACGTGGCGCGCCAGGCCCTCGACCAGGGCCTGACCATGAAGACCCCGCTGTTGATCTCGCCGGGGTCGGACCAGATCTACGAGACGGTGAAGCGCGACGGCCAGCTGGCGGTGCTCGAGCAGCTCGGCGCCACCGTGCTGACCAACGCCTGCGGTCCGTGCATCGGCCAGTGGAAGCGCGACGACATCGCCGAGGGCGAGCGCAACAGCATCATCACCTCGTTCAACCGCAACTTCCGCAAGCGCAACGACGGCAACGCCGAGACCAACGCGTTCATCGGCAGCCCCGAGATCGTCATGGCCTACGGCCTGGCCGGTCGGCTCGACTTCAACCCGCTCACCGACTCGCTGACCAACGCCGACGGCGAGGCGGTCAAGCTCCGGGCGCCGGCGGTGGCCGACGAGGTGCCCCGCGACGGTTTCGTCTTCGCCGAGGAGGGCTACCAGGCCCCGGCCGCGGACAAGGACCGGGTCGCGGTGATCGTGGCGCCCGACAGCGAGCGCCTCGCGCTGCTCGAGCCCTTCACCAAGTGGCAGGCCGACGATTTCCGCGGGCTGGATCTCCTGATCAAGGTCCAGGGAAAGTGCACCACCGACCACATCTCCATGGCCGGCCCCTGGCTCAAGTTCCGCGGCCACCTCGACCGCATCAGCGACAACATGCTCATCGGCGGCATCAACGCCTTCAACGGCGAGACCGGCCAGACCCGCAATCCCCTCGACGGCAGCCTCGGCCGGGTCCCCGACGTGGCGCGCGCCTTGAAGGCGGCCGGCCGGCACTGGATCATCGTCGGCGACGAGAATTACGGCGAGGGCAGCAGCCGCGAGCACGCCGCCATGAGTCCGCGCCATCTGGGCGGTGCGGCGGTGATCGTCCGCAGCTTCGCCCGCATCCACGAGACCAACCTCAAGAAGCAGGGCATCCTGCCGCTCGTCTTCGCCGACCCGGCCGACTACGACAAGGTGCGGGAAGACGATACCGTCGACCTCGCCGGACTCGACGGGCTCGCGCCCGGCAGCACGGTCACCCTGGTGCTGCGCCATGCCGACGGCGCGGTGGAGGAGGTCCCCCTGAAGCATACCCTGACCGACGAGCAGATCGGCTGGTTCCGGGCAGGGTCGGCGCTGAACCTCATCCGGCAGCGAGCCTGACGGTCCGAAAGCCGAGCGGATGCCATGAACGAGCGCTCCCCATCGCTGGACGAGCTGCGCGAACGCGAACGGCTGGCCCGCCTCCAGCTGGACGTGGCGCCGGCCTCCGTGCTGATGGTTGACCGTGAAGGGGCGATCCTCGATGCCAACGCCCACTATGCGGCCAGGTTCGGCAAGACACGCCGGGAGCTGCTGGGCACATGCGTCTTCGATCCCTATCCGCCCGACCTCGCGGCATCGCGTCGGGCCCTCGCCGAGCAGGCCTTCGCCACGGGAGAGGTCGTGCACGCCGAGGACTGCCGCGACGGTGTCTGGAGCGCCTTCTCCATTCATCCCGTCGCGGCCAGGGACGGTTCGCCCGCCAGCGTGATCATCCACATCATCGACATCACCCAGGTCAAGCGGACCGAGTCCGACCTGGCCCGCACCTCCACGCGACTGCACACCCTCAACCAGATCGCCCAGATCTTCCTCATCGCCGAGGGGGATCAGCTCTACCACCAGGTCCTCGATGTCCTGATCGCCGCCACCGGGAGCCAGTCCGGCTTCTTCGGCTACATCGACGCGGCCGGCGGACTCGTGTGCCCCACCCTGGTGGGGGAGATGTGGCGCGATGGCCCACCGGTCGAGGGGCCCATCCGCTTCCCGCGCGAGCAATGGGGCGGTGTCTGGGGCCGAGCGCTGGCCCGGCAGGAGACCCAGATCGCCTCAGGTGATCTGCAGGTCCCCGCAGGGCACCAGCATCTGCATGACGCCCTGGCGGTCCCGCTGCTGCATCATGGCGAGCCCGTGGGCCTGTTCCTGGTCGCCGACCGCACCGGCGGCTACGATCGGGCGCAGCAGGAGCTCCTCGAGGCGGTCGCCGATCGCATGGCGCCGGTGCTGGCCGGTCGGCTGCTCACCGCGAGCCTGGCGCAGCAGCGTGACGAGCTGGAAGGCCAGCTCCGTCACGCGCAGAAGATGGAGGCGGTGGGCCAGCTCGCCGGAGGCGTGGCGCACGACTTCAACAACCTGTTGCAGGTGATCAACGGCTACACCGACCTGGTCTACGAGGAGCTCGCGGCCGATCATCCTCACCGCGCCTATCTCGAGCGGGTCAAGGTGGCCGGCGCCCGGGCCCGCGACCTGGTCGAGCAGCTCCTGCTGTTCAGCCGGCGGGAGGCCGTGAACCTGGCGACCTACGATCTCAACGAGCTCATGACCGGGCTGAGCCGCATGGTGGAGCGGGTCATCGGCGACCACATCACGTTCGAGCTCGATCTCGCCGCGGGGGCCTTGCCGGTGCGGGCGGACAAGGGGCAGCTCGATCAGGTGGTGATGAACCTCTGCGTCAACGCCCGCGACGCCATGCCCAGCGGGGGGAGCCTCGTGCTCGGCACCTCCGTGGCCTCGTTCGACGATGCGTTCTGCGAAGCCCATCCCTGGGCGCGTCCGGGCCGCTATGCCTGTCTGACGGTGAGCGACACCGGGTGCGGCATCCCGGTCGAGCACCAGGATCGCGTGTTCGAGCCCTTCTTCACCACCAAGGACGTGGGCAAGGGCACCGGACTGGGACTGGCCACGGTCTACGCCATCGTCAAGCGGTTCGAGGGCCTGGTCGAACTGCGCAGCAGCAAGGGGCAGGGCGCCCGCTTCAATGTCTACCTCCCGCTGCACGAGACGATCCTCGAGCCTCAGGCCGAGACCGAGGACGTGGGCGAGATCCAGGGACGAGGGGAGACCATCCTGCTGGTGGAGGATGATGAATCGGTGCGCGATTTCGCCCGGCTGGTCCTGGGAGCGGCGGGCTATCGTGTCCTGGCCGAGGCCGATGGCGAGGCGGCGGTGGCGGTCTTCGTGCGGCAGGCGGCGACCATCGCGCTGGTGATCATGGATGTGGTCATGCCCCGGCTTTCGGGACGGGAGGCCCGGGACCGCATGCAGACCCTGCGTCCGGATGTGCCCATGCTCTTCATCACCGGCCACGATGTCGGGACCTTGCCCCATGACCTGGTCGATCTGGGCGCCGACCATCTCGTGCACAAGCCCTTCACGCGTCGTGATCTGCTCCGCCGCGTCCGCGAGGTGCTGGCCGCTTCTTCGTGACACAAATGCACCCTGTTCCCGTATGATGGCGGACATGCCATTGTCTCGACCGTAGGCCGTCCTGCGCGTCCTCTTGTGAAGGAGAATCCATGCGTTTGCTGCTTGCCATGACCCTGCTGTCGCTCCTGGTGCTGACGTCGTCACTGGCCGTGGCCGAGGATGCTTTCCTCCCGCGTCGGCCGGGGATCTCACCTGACGGACAGACCGTGATCTTCACCTGTCAGGGCGACCTCTGGCGCGTGGCCGCCACCGGCGGCCGGGCCGAGCGGTTGACCGCGCACTCCGCCTACGACCGCGACCCCGTATTCTCGCCGGACGGCACGCAGCTCGCCTTCGCCTCGGACCGCGAGGGCAGCTTCGACGTCTACGTCATGCCCGCCGATGGCGGCCGGCCCACGCGCCTGACCTACGCCCCCGCCACCGACATCCCCCAGGCCTGGTCGGCCGATGGCCGCGAGGTCCTGTTCTCGAGCGTGCGCCCGTGGCGATATCCGGTCTCGGCGCAGATCCAGCGCGTGGCCGCCTCCGGCGGCACCCCCCTGCGCCTGGTCGACCTCTTCGCCCAGGAGGTGGCGGTCCATCCCGACGGCAGGCGCCACCTGCTGGCCGTGGGTTCGCAGCGCTTCGGGAAGCTCGGCTACCGCGGGACGTATCAGTCCGACCTCTGGCTCTACACGCCCGGCCAGGTTCCCGTGCAGCTCACCGACGGTCCCTGGTACGACACCGATCCCATGTGGGGACCGGACGATGCGGTCTACTGGCGGGCCGAGGACGACGATACCCGGGCGTTCAACATCTGGCGCCAGAACCTCGACGGCAGCGGCCGCGAGCGTCTCACCGACTTCCGCGAGGAAGGCGTGCGCAATGCCCGTCTGAGCCGCGACGGATCACGCCTGGTGTTCGAGGCCGGCGACGGGCTCTGGCTCCTGGAAACCGGCGGCGGCGAGGCCAGGCGGCTCGAGATCGAGATCGCGGCCGACCAGCTGACCGAGCCGGTGACCGTGAAGGACTACACGGGCGATGCCGGCGAGCTGGACGTGGCCAGCGACGGCGAGGAGATCGCCATGATCGTCGAGGGCGAGATCGTGCTGGTCAACCGCGAGCTCGAGGGCCGGGCCACGGTGGTGCTGCCCTCGTCGTGGCGCGAGAGCGGTGTCGGTTTCCGGCCAGGGTCGGCGGATACCCTGGTGTTCGTCAGCGACCGCGAGGAGAAGGGCGGCATCCCCTACAGCCGCATCGGCCTGGCGTTGGCCGACGATCCCGACGCGACGTCGCTGCGTACGGCCCGGCGCCACCGGATCGAGTGGCTGACGCCCGCGGGAGTCGAGTGCACGGCTCCGGTCTGGTCGCCCGACGGCGGGCGCATCGCCTATCTCCATGGTCCGGGCAAGCTGGCGGTGATGGATGCCGACGGCGGCGGTCGCCGCATCCTCTACGAGGGCTGGGACGACCCCGAGTTCGCCTGGTCGCCCGACGGCAACTGGCTCGCCTATGCCGTGGCCAGCGGGAGCGATTTCAACACCGACATCTGGCTGGTCGCGGCCACCGGCGGCGAGGCCGTCAACGTGAGCCAGCATCCCGACGTGGACCGCGGGCCGGTCTGGAACGAGAGCGGCAGCATGCTGGCCTGGACCAGCCGCCGCTACGGCAACCAGAGCGACGTGGTCTTCTGCTACCTGACCCGCGCCGACCACGAACGGTCGCGCGAGGAGTGGCAGATCTGGGAGAAGACGCGGGACAAGAAGAAGGACGAGACCAAGGACGAGACCAAGGACGAGGATGAAGCCGAGGACACCACGCCCGAGGAGCCCACGCCCATCGTCATCGACCTCGAGGACATCCACCTGCGCCTGCACCGTCTGACCAGCCTGCCGGGCGACGAGCGGGTGGTGGCGCTCCATCCGCAAGGCGACCGCATCGCCTTCGCCGCCACCATCGGCGGCAAGCGCGACCTCTACACGGTCGATCGTTTCGGCGAGGAACGCGAGGCCCTGACCAAGGGCGGCGCCGGCGACCGTGCCGCGCATCTGGGCCGCGACGGCAAGACCGTCTGGCTGTTGAAGGACGGTCGCCCCGCCCGGGTGCCGCTGAAGGGCGGGGATCTGGAGACCACGTCGTTCCGCGCCCGCCTGACGGTGGACCGGGACGGCCAGCGGCGGCAGGTGGTGGAGGAGGCCTGGCGCCGCCTACGCCAGTCGTTCTACGCCGAGGACATGCACGGCGTCGACTGGGCGCGGCAGCGCGAGAAGGCCCTGCGCCTGGCGGCGGGCATCGACCACGACGCGGACTTCGCCGACGTCATGAACATCATGATCCGCAGCCTCAACGCCTCGCACCTGGGCTACTACCCGGGTGGCCGTGGTGATCGCAGCGGCGCCGGCTGGCTCGGGCTCGAATTCGATCCCGACCATCGCGGCCGGGGGCTGCGCCTCGCGCGCGTGGTGCCCCACGGTCCGGCCGACCTGGCCGTGGGCGGCCTGCAGGCCGGCGACGTGATCGAGGCCATCGACGGCGTGCCGGTGGGCCGCGAGGACAACGTCTTCGCCCCCATCGTGGCCGCCGGCGGCGATCCGGTGCTGGTGACCTTCGTGCGCGATGGCGACCGGCAGGAGGTGGCGCTCCGCCCGGCCCGCTGGGGCGAGATCCGGCAACGCATCTACGCGGCCGACGTCCGCGCCATGCGCCAGCGCGTGGAGGACCTCTCCGACGGCCGCGTGGGCTACGTCCACATCCAGGGCATGGGCCGCCGCGAGGTCGAACTCTTCGAGCGCGACCTCTATGCCGCCGCCCACGACAAGGAGGCGCTGGTCATCGACGTGCGCTGGAACGGCGGCGGCTGGACCACCGATCTCCTGCTGACCATCCTCACCCAGCCGGTGCACGCCTACACCGTCCCGCGCGGGGGCGAGGTCGGCTATCCCGATAGCGAGCGCCTGCCCATGCAGCGCTGGAACAAGCCCATCGCCGTGATCTGCAACGAGGCCAGCTACTCCAACGCCGAGATCTTCAGCCATGCCATCAAGACCATCGGACGGGGGCCGGTGATCGGACAGACCACCGGCGGCAACGTGATCTCCACCGGCGGCTGGACCACCCTCGACGGCGGCTGGGTGCGTTTGCCCTTCCGCGGCTGGTACGTCTGGGGCGACGATCGGCACCCCGAACGCAACAACCGCAACCAGGAGCACGGTGGCTGCGTGCCCGACCACCTGGTGCCGCTGGGGCCGCCGCAGATCCTCGCCGGCGAGGATCCCCAGCTCGTCCGGGCGGTGAACCTGATGATCGAGGCAGCCGAGCAGGCGCGGCAGGCCCCCCGACCCCGTCCGCGCCGGGCCGAAGCCGCCTATTGACCGTCCTGGGGAGGGGTTCCGGGCGTGCGGTTTCTCAAGCCGCGCGCCCGATGCTATCTTGATAACGGATGCGACTTTGCAATAGAGGATCTATCGTGTCCCCAAGATCGGGGCAACGGTCGCTGCTGATTGTCCAGGCAAGGAGGCTCCCGACTTGGATCCCAAGAAGCAACCGCGCACGGATGCTGCTGCGAACCCCCTGGGGGCCGACCTCGCCACGGCGCTGCTGCGGAGCCTGCCTCTGGGCGTGGTGGCGCTGGACCGCGAGGGTCTGGTGGTGGAGGCCAACCAGGAGTTCGCCCGCCTGCTCGAGACCGAACGCGAGGCCCTGCTGGGGCGGTCGCTGCCCGGCCTCGACGGCATGGACCAGGCTTCGCTGCGCGGCCTCTTGCGGGAGACGGATCCGCAGCAGCAGGGAATCTACCGTCAATTCGAGGTGACCTTGCCCGGGGGTGGGCGTGCCACCTTCGCCTGCCGCTTCGCCGCCCTGCAGCAGGGACCGGACGCGACTGGCGGCGGGATCATCGGCTTCGTGGTGCCGGTGGACCACACCGCCAACGCGCTGCAGGCCGAGCTGCGCCGCCGCAACGAGTTCATCGAGACGGTGCTGGAGAACCTGCCCATCGGCATGGCGATCAACTCGCTGGACATGTCGGCCGTGGGTTACGTGAACGGCCGGTTCCAGGACATCTACGGCACCTGGAACAGTCAGGGCGTCGCCGACCTCGCCGGTTTCCTCGACCGCCTCTGCCCCGACCCCGAACAGCGCCGTGAATTCCAGAAGCGCTTCCTCCAGGATCTGGGCCAGGGCAGCCTCCAGCGCATGCAGTGGGACGACATCCGCGTGCGCGGCCGCGACGGCAACATGCGCATCATCAGCGCGGTCAACACGCCGTTGCCCGAACAGGGGCTGATGATCTCCACGGTCCAGGACGTGACCGACCGCAAGCTCGCGGAGGACGCGCTGCGCGAGAGCGAACGCCGGTACCAGATCATGGCCGAGTCGTCGCCGGTGGGCATCTTCCGCTGCGACCGCAACAGCCGCTGCCGCTACGTGAATCGCCGCTGGCGCGAGATCACCGGGCTGACCACCGCCCAGGCCGCCGATGAGGGCTGGCTCGCGGCGGTCCACCCCGACGACACCCAGGCCGTGACCCAGAACTGGCAGCTGGCGGTGATGGAGGGGCAGGTCTTCCGGACCGAGTGCCGCTTCCGCCGGCCACGCGGCATGACCACCTGGGTGTTCGTCCAGGCCGAACCGGTGTTCGACACGCGCCAGCAGCTCTCGGGCTACATCGGCTCGGTCACCGACATCTCCGACCGCAAGCGCAACGAGGAGGAGATCCGCCGCATCGCCTACTACGACGCGCTGACCAAGCTGCCCAACCGCGCCTTCTTTCTCGAGCAGCTCGCCCGCGCCCTGGCCTCGGCCAAGCGCAGCGACCGCCGGGCCGCGCTCCTGTTCTGCGATCTCGACAACTTCAAGGACGTCAACGACTCGCTCGGCCACGACAAGGGCGACCTCCTCCTGCAGGGCATCGCCGAGCGCCTGTCGTCGTGCATCCGCAAGGGCGACACCCTGAGCCGGCTGGGCGGCGACGAGTTCGTGCTCCTGCTGCCGGCGGTGACCGCCAGTCGCGACGCGGTCATGGTGGCGCGCAAGATCAAGGAGCAGCTCGCGCTGCCCTTCGATCTCGACGGCCACGAGGTCTATACATCGCCGAGCATCGGCATCGCCTTCTATCCCGAGGACGGCGACACGGTCAGCAGCCTGCTCAAGCACGCCGACATGGCGATGTACGCGGCCAAGGCCAAGGGGCGGAACCGCTACCAGTTCTTCAGCGACGAGATGCACGCCCGGGCGGTCCAGCGCATGCAGCTGGAGGCGGGGCTGCGTCAGGCGGTGGAGCGCGAGGAATTCCGGCTCGTGTACCAGCCGCAGTACGAGCTGAAGTCCGGGCGGCTGGTGGGCGTGGAGGCGTTGCTGCGCTGGATCCATCCCGAGCAGGGCACCATCCTGCCGGCGGCGTTCATTCCGCTCGCCGAGGAGACCGGCCTGATCCACGCCATCGGCGAGTGGGTCCTGCGCTCGGCCTGCACACAGGTCCAGGAATGGCTCACGGCCGGCTATCCCGACCTGCGCGTGGCGGTGAACCTCTCGGGCCGGCAGTTCGCCGAACCCGGCCTGGTCGACCTGGTCCAGCGCATCCTCCAGGAGACCGGGCTCGCGCCCCGCCACCTCGAACTGGAGATCACCGAGAGCGTGTTGATGCAGGACGCCGAGGAGGCCACCGAGACCCTGGGCGCCCTGCGCGCCGACGGGGTGAGCCTGGCCATCGACGATTTCGGCACCGGCTACTCCTCGCTGGTCTACCTCAAGCACCTGCCCGTGACTAGGCTGAAGATCGCCCAGGACTTCATCAGCGACATCGCCCGCGACCCCCGCAACGCGGCCATCGCCGCGGCGATCATCGGCCTGGGCAAGCGGCTCGGCCTGGAAATCATCGCCGAAGGGGTCGAAACCGCCGAGCAGGCCGAATTGCTCGCGGAACTGGAGTGCCCGCTGGTGCAAGGGTTTTACTTCGATCACCCCCTGGCCAGGGAGGAGATCGGGCGCAGATTGACTTGACCCCGCGTCATGGTTGTTGCAAGGTTTGGCTCCGGTTAATGTTTCGACAGGTTTCCGGGCTGCCCCCTGGCCCGGTCGTTTTGTCTAGAACGAGTCGTGCGCAGGAGGATCCAGACCATGTCGCTCGGCCAGAAGATCAACGATTTCGTCAGCCGCACCCGCACGCTCATGCAGGGTGGCGGCGAGAAGGCCGTCCAGAAGCAGCAGGCCCAGGGCAAGCTCACCGCCCGCGACCGCGTGGCCTCGCTCTGCGACGAGGGCTCGTTTCACGAGTACGACCTCTTCGTCGAGCACAACTGCCACGATTTCGGCATGGACCAGAAGCGGCTGCCCGGCGACGGCGTGGTCTCCGGCACCGGGACCGTGCAGGGCTTCCCGGTGTGCTGCTTCGCCCAGGACTTCACCGTGGCCGGCGGCTCGCTCGGCCTGGCGCACGCGCGCAAGATCACCAAGATCATGGACCACGCCATGAAGATGGGTGTGCCGCTGATCGGGATCAACGATTCGGGCGGCGCGCGCATCCAGGAGGGCGTGAACTCGCTGGCGGGCTACGGCGAGATCTTCTTCCGCAACACCCTGGCCTCGGGCGTGATCCCGCAGATCTCGGTGATCCTCGGCCCCTGCGCCGGGGGCGCCGTGTACTCGCCGGCCCTGACCGACTTCGTGTTCGTGGTCGACAAGATCTCCAAGATGTTCATCACCGGGCCCGAGGTCATCAAGACCGTGCTCGGCGAGGAGATCTCCATGGAGGACCTGGGCGGTGCCCGCGTCCAGTCCGAGATCTCGGGCAACGCGCACTTCTTCGCCGAGAGCGAGCAGGAGTGCTTCGAGCAGATCAAGCGGCTGGTCACCTTCATCCCCTGGAACAACCGCAAGCAGAGCGAGCCGTTCCCCGCCAAGCCGCCGCGGCCCGAGTACAACATCGACGCCATCATGCCCGACGATCCGCGCAAGCCCTACGACGTGCGCGACGTGGTGCGGGCCGTGTGCGACGACAGCGATTTCCTCGAGATCCAGGCGCACTGGGCCAAGAACATCGTCATCGGCTTCGCCCGGCTCGACGGCAAGACCGTGGGCGTCGTGGGCAACCAGCCGGCGTACCTGGCCGGCGTGCTCGACGTCGACGCCTCGGACAAGGCCGCCCGCTTCATCCGCTTCTGCGACGCCTTCAACATCCCGCTGATCAGCTTCGTCGATCTGCCCGGGTACCTGCCCGGCGTGGACCAGGAGCACGCCGGCGTGATCCGCCACGGCGCCAAGATCCTCTACGCCTACAGCGAGGCCACGGTCCCCAAGATCACCCTGATCCTGCGCAAGGCCTACGGCGGCGGCTACATCGCCATGTGCTCGCGGCACCTGGGCGCCGACTTCGTCTTCGCCTGGCCCTGCGCCGAGATCGCGGTCATGGGCCCCGAGGGCGCGGCGAACATCATCTTCCGCAAGGAGATCACCGGCGCCGAGGATCCCGAGGCCATGCGTCAGGAGAAGATCAAGGAGTACCAGGACAAGTTCGCCAACCCGTACATCGCCGCGCGCGACGGGCACGTCGACGCGGTGATCCAGCCCGACGAGACCCGCGACTTCCTGGTCCACGCCATCCACGTCTCGGCCACCAAGCAGGAGACCCGACCGCACCGCAAGCACGGCATTCCGCCGTTCTAGGACGAGCGAAGGAGAGGACATGGCCGACATTCCCGGGACCCCCGAGGACGCCAAGCTGGTCAAGTTCCACATCGACGGCACCGACTACGAGACCCACACCACGCGCAAGTTCCGCGAGCGCCAGCCGTGGGCTCCCGTCGACCGCACCCGGATCACCACCCTGATCCCCGGCCTGATCACGCGCATCCTCGTGCGGCCCGGACAACGCGTGCAGCGTGGCGAGGGCGTGATCGAACTCGAGGCCATGAAGATGAAGAACGAGGTGCAGTCGCCGTGGGAGGGCACGGTCAAGGCCGTGCTGGTGGAGGAGGGGCAGAACGTGCCCAAGGGGGCGGTGCTGGTGGAACTGGTCTGACCGGCGCCCGACGACCGATCCGCAGACGACGCCGACCCTCCTGGGCCGGCGTCGTCTTTTCTGCCTAGTACTTCACGCTGCAGCCGTAGGCCTTCGTCTCGGCCACCGCCGGTTTGGCGCCCTGGAGGACCGCGGTGAGCGCCGCGGCCACGTAGTTGGTCTGGCCGAGATCGCTGGCGGAGGAGTCGTCATCGATGGCCCCGGCGTAGGCCACGGTGCCGTCGGCGGCGATCACGAACATGTGCGGCGTGGTTCGCGCGCCGTAGGCCTTGCCCACCTTGCCGTCAGCGTCCAGGAGCACGGGCATGGGCATCTCGTACTCGGCCCGCGCGCGGCGATTGCGCGCGAGACCGGCGCCCTGCTTGCCCTCGGCGCTCGAGTTGATCGCCAGCCAGACGACGCCCTCGTCGACGAAGGCGGCGTAGGTCTCGTTCATGGTGCGGTGGTCGTGGTGGTGCTTCTTGATGAACGGGCAGTCGGCGTTGAACCACTCCAGCACCACCGTGTGGCCGGACTCGAGGTACTCGTGCAGCGAATGGGCACGGCCGTCGGTGTCGGTGAGGGTGAAATCGGGGGCCTTGTCGCCGGGCACGACACCGGCTTGGGCGGAGACGGCCACGAGGAGGAGGGCTGTGGAGACGAGGGATCGCATGGTGGATGCTCCTTGGGTTCGGGATCTGCTGCAAATCACGGGATGACAATCGGTCCCGTGGTTCGAGCGCCATTGTTGTGGTGAATGATTAACAAGCCGGAGAGCGCGGTCTGCGGACCCTGATCGGGGCGTAGGCGCAAGACCAGGCGGGAATCGTCGACGTGGCCATCGGCCAGCATATCGACCAGGAACGGCCCGTCGGGATCGGGGATGAAGGTCAATCCCTCGGCGCCCGGAACCTCCAGGGTGATGACCGTTCCCTCTCGGCGGACGGTGACCAGCCCGGGCGGCAGGGTGCCGGGCAGGCGCCTGGCCGCCTCCTGCAAGAGAGCAGCGGCGTCCGGTGTCGCCGGGGCCGGCAAGGTGAACGTGAGGGTGGTATCGCCGGGCACGCACGCCTCCTGGCAGGCGAGCCAGCGGAGCCTGGCGGTGATGGTGGCGGGGTCGTCGCCTCTGGGCCAGCGCAGGGTCTGGGGGAGCAGTAGCTCGTGCTCGTAGACGTGATCGAGGATGATGCCGGCGCTCAGGTAGCGCCGGGGAACGGGCCACCGGAGCGGTCCGGCCGACCAGCCGTCGGGCAGGTCCAGGCGGATCTCGGGGGGAAAGCCCGAGTCGTTGCGGAATGGCCCGTACAGGTGCCAGCCCTCGCTCAACTGGAAGCGCCAGACCACCACGGCCGAATCGGAACTCGTGGCGGCCAGATGCGCCTGCACGGTCACGGGCTTCGGCACGGGAGCGGCCGCCAGATCGCCGGCGAGGATCAGGAACCAGAGGCTCCAGCCGTGGTTCAATAAAAAGCGTACAAACATGGTCTACATTATAGGCGGCCGGTGTGTCGCCGCCAGTCGTGGACATCGTCTCGGATGCATGTATTCATGTGGGCCGAGCGGGCGGTCGCCGAGGGCGACCCAAACTTGCGACCTTCCTGGAGGCTTGGGCATGCGCTGGACCCTTCGTCTGGGTGCTTACCGTGGCATCGACGTCTACCTGCACGTCACCTTCCTGATCCTGCTGGGCTTCCTGGCGCTCAACGCCTGGGGCGCCACGCGTTCGGTGACGGCCGCCCTGGTCGGTGTCGGCTTCTTCCTGCTGCTCTTCCTCTGCGTGCTCCTGCACGAATTCGGCCACGCCCTGACCGCGGCCCGCTACGGCATCCGCACCCGCGACATCGTGCTCTATCCCATCGGCGGGGTGGCGCGGCTCGAACGCATGCCCACCAACCCGCGCCAGGAACTCGTGGTGGCGCTGGCCGGGCCGCTGGTCAACGTGGTCATCGCGGCGGGGCTCTACGTCTGGTTGCACATGTCGGGGGCGCTGGCCCCGGTGGAGGCGCTGGACTGGACGCGCGGTCCGCTGGTCGAGCGCCTGATGGTGGTGAACATCTTCCTCGTGCTCTTCAACCTGATCCCCGCGTTCCCCATGGACGGTGGCCGCGTGCTGCGCGCGGCGCTGGCCATGCGGCTCGAGTACACCCGCGCCACCCAGATCGCGGCCATGGTGGGGCAGGCGCTGGCGCTGGTCTTCGGTCTGGTGGGGCTGATCTGGAACCCGTTCCTGCTGTTCATCGCGTTCTTCGTGTGGATCGGCGCGGCGCAGGAGAACGCCATGGTCCAGATGAAGGGCGCCCTCGGTGGGATCCCGCTGCAGCGGGTGATGCAGACCCAGTTCGAGACCCTCGACGCCGACGACCAGCTCCTGACCGCGGTGCGCCTGACCATCGACGGCAGCCAGAAGGACTTCCCGGTGCTGGCGGGCGGTCGCCTGGTGGGGGTGCTGCGCCAGGAGGACATGTTGCGGGGGCTGCACGAGTTGGGGCCCGGCGCCAAGGTGGAGAGCGTGATGCAGCGCGACTACCAGACGGCGCACCTTGGCGAGATGGTCGAGACGGTCTTCAAGCGGCTGGGCACATGCAACTGCCGGACCTTGCCGGTGACCGATCATCTGGGCGCGCTGGTGGGACTGGTGACCATGGAGAACATGGGCGAGTTCATGCGGATCCAGGCGGCGATGAGGCAGTGAGGGGGCGCCGTGGGTGGAGGCCTTGTCCGGCCGGCACGATCGTGACGGTGCGGTTGGTTCAGACCAGATCGACGATGCTCCCGAAGTCCGCGTCGAAGAGCCGCTTGTAGATCCGGCTCGCGAACCCGTCGGTCATCCCGGCCAGGTAGTCGCACAACACCCGGGCCCGCCCGCGCTCGTCGAGGTCCTCGCGGGCGATCTCGCGCTCGAAGTCGTCCGAGAGGAGCGCCAGCTGCGGCCGGCCGCCAGGCAGGTAGTGGCTGCTGAGCGTGTCCCAGAGCCGGGTGAGCATGAAGTCGCCCTTGTGTTCGAGCTGGCAGACCTGGGGCGAGCGGAAGACCAGGTCCACGGCGATGCGGTTGAAGAGCGACTGCTCGCGGCGGACGTCGTCGTCGAGCCGCAGTTCGAAGCGCCAGCGGTTGCTGAGGTCGGTGAGGAAGCAGCGGCGCTCGCAGAGCTCGACGCTCTCGACGAAGCGGCCGATGCGCCGGTTCATGGCGCGCTCGATGCTGCCGGTGCGCAGCGCCTCCACCAGGTAGGCCACCGATTCCTGATCCTCCGGGCCGGCATACTGTTCGGCCCAGCGCTCCACGCGGCTCTGGGTGATGAAGCCGGCGTGGGCGCCGTCGACGATGTCGTTGAGCGAGTAGGCCGTGTCGTCGGCCCAGTCCATGATCTGGCACTCGAGGCTGCGGAACGCGTTGCGCGGCTTGCCCGGGGCGAGGTCCTCGGGCCAGGGACGGCCGTCGGTGACGAAGCGGAGGAACCTCTCCTGGTCGTCGTAGAGGAAGTGCTTGCGCTGGTCGGGCAGCTCGCTCCAGAGCGTCTTGTACTTGAGGACGCCGTCGACCAGGGCGCGGGTCGGGTTGAGGCCGCGCCGGTCGCCGCCGCTGGTGTAGATGGTGGAGCCGATCAGGCGCAGGGTCTGGGCGTTGCCCTCGAAGCCGCCGTGGTCGGCCATCAACCGGTGCAGCGTGCTCTCGCCGGCGTGGCCGAACGGCGGGTGCCCGATGTCGTGGGCGAGCGAGATGGCCTCGCAGAGGTCGGGGTCGATGTGGAAGCCGGGCTCGAGCAGCGGCGAGGAGTGGTTCAGGTACTGGCTGATCGAGCCGGCGATCTGGGCCACCTCGATGCTGTGGGTCAGGCGGGTGCGGTAGAAGTCGTACTCGCCGCTGAGGAACACCTGGGTCTTGGCCTGCAGGCGCCGGAAGGCGGCGTTGTGGATCAGGCGGTCGCGGTTGCGGCGGAACGGCGTGCGGTAGTCGCGGGACGCCGGCTCCGGCTGCTCCATGTCCCAGGCGTTGTAGAACGTGTTCTGCATGGACACTAGCCGAGGCCGCGCTGGCGCAGAGCCTCGTACAGCAGGACCGCGGCGGTGGTGGCCACGTTCAACGAGTCGCCCCGGCCGCGCATGGGGATGCGCACCGCCTGGGCACCCTCGTCCTTGAGCCAGGCCTCGCTCAGCCCGTCGTGCTCGCAGCCCAGGACCACCGCCACCGAGCCGGTGAGGTCGGCCTGGGTGTAGTCGGTGTCGGCCTTGGGGGTGGTGGCCAAAACCTTCAGGCCGTTCTCGTGGAGGTAGTCGCGGGCCTCGCCGATCTGGCAATGGATCGCGGGCACCGCGAAGAAGGCGCCGCGGCTGGCGCGCAGGACGTTGGGGTTGAAGATGTCGGTGCCCTCGCCGGTGACCAGAACCGCGTCGGCGCCCACGCCGTCGGCGATGCGGAGCACGGCGCCCAGGTTGCCGGGCTTCTCCACGTTCTCCAGCACGATCAGGAGCGCGTTCTCGCGCAGGACGAGATCTTCGAGGGTGCGCCGCTGCTGGGGGGCCACCGCCAGGATGCCCTCGGGCTGGTCGCGGTAGGCCGACTTGCGCATGAGCGAGGGGGCCAGCTCCACCAGGGCGACGCTGGTCTGGCCCACGGCCACGGCGGCGCGCAGGTCCTCGAGCAGTTCGCGCGCGGTGGGCGACATCATGTCGTTGCAGAAGTAGACCGTCTCCAGCGGGTAGCCGGCCTCCCAGGCGCGGCGCAGGACCAGCGGCTCCTCGATCACGGTCTGGCCGAGCTGATCGCGGGTCCGGCGGTGGCGGAGGCGGACCAGCGCCTTGACCTGGGGGTTCTGGGGGCTCGAGAGCTTGTCGGCCGGGGCCGCTTTGGCGTTACCCTGGCCATTCTGGTTGCCCTGGCCGTTCTGCCCGCCCGGGCTGCCCTTGCGCCGGCGCTGGTTGTTGTTCCTGGGGTTGCGGGGGCCACCCTTGCCTCCGCGGCCGGTCTTGCTGCCGCGGCGGCTGCCGCGGCCTCGACCGGTGCCCGTGCCGTTGCCAGTGCCGGTGTCCGTGTCGTTGCCCACACCGCCGTCGCTGTGAGCCAGTTCCTTCTCGAGTTCGTCGCCAGAGTGGCTGAAGGCCATCAGTTTTCCTCGCAGAGCCTGCGGACCGTCTCGGGCAGGGCCACCACGCGCCGACGTTCATAGTCGAAGCAGGCCATGCCAGTCTCGGCCACGGCGATCAGTGCCTGGTCGCCGCGGCGGGTGATCCGGTAGAAGAAGCGGAAGCCCGTACGGGCTGCCTCCCCCATGGCGACCTCGATCAGGAGGTGGTCGCCGGCGAAGGCTTCGCCGCGGTACTGGACCGCGGCATCGGTCATGATCAAGCCCGTGCCGGCGCAATCCTTCTCGCTCCAGGCATGCTCGGCCAGGAAAGCGACGCGCGCTTCTTGCAGCAGGGCTAGGATCCGGTCGTTGCCGAGATGGCCGCCATAGTTGAGGTCGGTGACCCTGACGGCCAGACCGGTACAGAAAGGGTAAGCTGAACAGGGGGTCAATTGCAAGCGCGGCATGCGAAACAACTCCGGAATCGTGGGCTTGTCGCGAGGTGGGGGTGCGGCCATTCCAGCGCGAGGGCAGTTGCCCGGCCAGGGGCGGCATTCGGGATGATGGCACGCCGTGTGGCAAAAAGACACCGTAAAATCCCCTGCTCGCCTCCTGGAGCTGGTATGCTAGGGAGGTCCTGGTCACGCAGCGCGTGGCCGTAGCCTGCCAGCCCTCCCCGGAGGATCCACCCATGATTCCCGCCCGCAAGTTGATCTTCTGTCTTCTGATCCTGCTCGTGGCCGTACCGGCCGCGGCCCAGCTGCCTCGCTCGGTCTTCGTCGAGTTCGGCACGGCCACCTGGTGAAGCTACTGTCCGCGTGCTTACGCGGGTCTGGCGGTCATGCTGGACCGATACGACAGTAACGAGTTCGAGAACGTCGGCTACTACGCCTCCTCTGGCGGCATCAGCTGCCCCGACAGCGATGCCCGCATCGCCTTCTACGGCAACAACGGCTATCCGCACCTCCTCTTCAACGGGACCACCATGGTGGTGGGCGCCGGCCCGGATGCGGTGGACGGCAGCCAGTACGATCCCATCGTCCAGAGCATGCTGGACGATCCCACGCCGCTGCGCATGGAGATCTACGACCATGGGTTCGGCGCCACCGATGGATTCATCGAACTCAACCTCGGCCTCGTCCAGGACCTGGCCGATATCTCCCACACGGTCATCCGGATCGCCATCGTCGAGGACGGCCTGAGCTACGGGAGCGAGGTGTACGACAACGTCCTGCGCGACATCCTGCCCACGATCCCGCTGACCATCGACGAAGCGTTCGAATCCCAGCTCGTCGACGAGACCTTCCCCCTGGATCCGAGCTGGAACACCGACAACCTGCGCCTGATCGCCTGGACCCAGGACGACACCACCAAGGACGTCCTCCAGTCGTGCAACAGCCGGCCCACGCCGCCCTATTCGCTGCGCTACTACGCGCTGGGCGAGCGCTCGGTCATCGCCGACGGGGCGCACACCTACGGCGAGGCCAAGGTCTTCAACCACGGCACCGAGGTCGACGACGTCACCGTGAGCCTGGACCTGAGCCAGTTGCCCGATGGCTGGGACGCCTCGTTCCGCATCGGCAGCGACGACTACACCAGCTTCAACATGACCCTGGTGCCCGGCGAGCCGCTGGGCATGGCGGTGACCATCACGCCCGGCGGCGCCGGCCAGGGCACGGTCACGCTGGTGTTCCACTCCGAGAGCGGCGAGGTCGCCGACAAGCACCTGGTCTACTCGCTGATCACTTCAGACACCGAGGTCCTGCTGGTGGACGACGACGGCGCGTTCGACTACGAGACCGAGTACTTCGCGCCGGCGCTCGACCTCACCGGCAAGAGCTACGCCATCTGGGACCGCAACGCCACCGGCGTGACCAGCGCGGTCCTCGAGAACTTCGACGTGGTCGTCTGGCAGTGCGGCTGGGCGTTCCCCACCGTCGATGCCGACGACCGCGCCGCGCTGGCGGCGTACCTCGACGGCGGCGGCAGCCTCTTCATCACCGGCCAGGACATCGGCTGGGAGATGAACGACCAGGGCGGCGCCGCCATCGCCTGGTATCAGCAGTACCTGCACGCCAGCTATATCGGCGACGACACCAACATGCTGGTGCTCAACGGTGTGCCCGAGGATCCCATCGGCGACGGCCTGACGTTGCGGATCTCAGGCGGCGACGGCGCCGACAACCAGGAGTATCCCAGCGACATCGACCCGCGCGGCGCCGACGCCTCGGTGGTCTTCACTTACGACGCCAGCCGCAACGGCGCCATCAAGGCGGACACCGGGGTGTACAAGGTGGTCTACTTCGCCTTCGGCTACGAGGCCATCGACAACGCCGACGACCGCGGCGTTGTGATGCAGCGGATCATCGAGTGGCTCGCGCCCGGGACCACCGGCGCCGGCGGGGCCACGCCGCAGCCGCTGGTCCTGCTGGGCAACGTGCCCAACCCGTTCAACCCACAGACCGACATCGTCTACCGCCTCGGCAGCGCCGCGCCGGTGGAGGTGGCGGTCTACGACCTGCTCGGGCGGCGGGTGCGCCGGCTCGAGGCGGGGCTGCAGGCCGCCGGCGAGCACCGGCTGGCCTGGGACGGCCGCGATGACGGCGGCCGCGACCTGCCCACCGGCACCTACCTGTACCGCGTGCGCAGCGCCGGGCAGGAGCAGGCCGGGAAGATGGTCCTGGTCCGCTGATCGCGGGGTCGGAGACGGAGCGGCCCGGGTCTCGAGCGAGACCCGGGCCGTTTCTCGTCGGTGAAGAAGGACGCGCTAGGGCGTGCCCTCCACCTCGTGCAGGCTGGTCAGGCGGCCCAGCTGCGTCAGGACCTCCTGCTTGGTCCCGCCGATGGCCTCCTCGTAGGCAGACCCTCGCCGCGCGCGCGCGATCCAGGTCAGCCCCCAGTTCACCGCCCATTCCTCCTGCCGCATGCGGGCGAGGTGCTGTTCGGCACCGCCGCAGCCGCCCGAGGCCAGGGTGATGATGGTCTCGAAGGTGGTCCGCAGGACGCCGATGTCGTCCTCGTTCATCTGGAGGCAGTCCGGCAGGGCCACCTCGATGGTGCGTGGATTGGTCATGGTCTCGCCGTCCTTTCGCGGTCGGGCCGCGGCGGTGCGGAACGTCTCCGGTCCCGGATCACTTCCCGTACTTGGCGATGATCTCCTTCTTGCCCAGGCCGAGGATCCCATACTTCTCGCCGACCTTGCGGAAGGCCTCGATCCCGCGGTCCAGGTGCTCCTTGGTGTGCGCGGCCGAGATCTGGGTCCGGATCCGCGCGGCGCCGTTGGGCACCACCGGGAAGAAGAAGCCCACCACGTAGATGCCCTCGGCGTACATGTCGCGGGCCATGTCCTGGGCCAGCTTGGCGTTGTAGAGCATCACCGGCACGATGGGGCTGTCGCCCTGCTTGAGGTCGAGCCCGATCTTGCTGAGGCCCTCGCGCCAGTAGCTGGTGTTCCACTCCAGGGTGTCGCGGCGCTCGGTGTTGTCCATGATCAGATCCAGCACCTTGAGCGCGCCGGCCACGATCGGGGGCGCCACCGTGTTGGAGAACAGGTAGGGCCGGGCCTTCTGCCGGCACATGGCCACCAGTTCCTTGCGCCCGGAGACGCAGCCGCCCGAGGCGCCGCCCAGGCCCTTGCCCAGCGTGGTGGTGACGATGTCAATCTCGCCCATGACTCCGCAATGCTCGTGGACGCCGCGGCCGGTCTTGCCGATGAAGCCCGAGGCGTGCGAGTCGTCGACGAAGACCATGGCGTCGTACTTCCTGGCCAGGGCCACGATCTCGTCGAGCTTGGCGAGGTCGCCGTCCATGGAGAAGACGCCGTCGGTGATGATCATGCGCACGCGCCGGTCCTGGTGCTCCTGGAGCTTGGACTCCAGGTGGCCCATGTCCGAGTGCTTGTAGGAGTCGCGCATGGCCGAGCACAGCCGCATGCCGTCGATGATCGAGGCGTGGACCAGGCGGTCGGCGATCATCACGTCGTCGGCGCCGAGCACGGCCTCGAAGACGCCGGCGTTGGCGTCCATGCACGAGGGGAAGAGGATGGTGTCCTCGGTGCCCAGGAACTCGGTGAGCCGCGCCTCGAGAGTCCGGTGGATGTCCTGGGTACCGCAGATGAAGCGGACCGACGACATGCCGTAGCCGTGATCGTCGAGGCCCTGGCGGGCGGCGGCCACCACCTCGGGGTGGTTGCTGAGACCCAGGTAGTTGTTGGCGCAGAAATTGATGACCGGCTTGTCATCGGCGCCCGCGGGGAACTCGACGTGGATGTCGGCCTCCTGCGGACCGTGGATGTAGCGCTCTTCCTTGAAGAGGCCCTGCTCCTTCAGCGTGTCCAGTTCGGCCTGGTACGCCGCGCGGATTTCAGCGGAATAGACCATGATAACCCCTTGCTGCGTTCGGTCAGGCGTTGCGGAAGCGGTCGACCAGCGCCGAGATCTTGTTCACGCTGTCGAAGGCCTCGGGGGAGGCGTCGGCGTCGGGGATCTGGATGTCGTACTTCTTCTCGAGGAAGCGCTTGAGCGACACCATGGAGAACGAGTCGACGATACCGCCGGAGATCAGCTCGGTGTCCAGATCGACCTCGATGTCGTCGTCTTCCTCGACGTATTCGCGGATCACGTAGTCCAGGATCATCTTCTTCTGCTCGTCCATGTGCGGTCTCCCGTGGTTGGGCCGGGCCCGCGGGCCCGGCCGGGTGATGGTCGTGTCTAGTCGTCGTCGCTCATGAGGGTGGAGACGTCGCCCAGATCCTCGCCGAACTCCTGCGCGCGCAGGATGCGGCGGATGATCTTGCCGCTGCGGGTCTTGGGCAGCGAATCCACGAACTCGATCTGCTGGGGCATGGCCAGCGGCGAGAGCTTCTTGCGGATGAAGTTCATGATCTCGAGATCGAGGTCGTCGCTGGGCTCGTAGCCCGGCTTCAGGGTCACGAACGCCTTGACCACCTCCATGTTCACCTTGTCGGGGGTGGCCACGGCGGCCGACTCGGCCACGGCCTCGTGCTCGAGCAGCGCCGACTCGATCTCGAACGGGCCCACCAGGTGCCCGCCGGTGTTGATGACGTCGTCGTCGCGGCCGCTGAACCAGAAGTAGCCGTCGGGGTCGACGCTGCCCTGGTCGCCGCAGAGGTACCAGCCACCCACGAATTTCTTCTGGTAGCCCGCCTCGTTGTTGCGGTAGCCGCGGATCTGCGAGGGCCAGCCGGGGCGCAGTGCGATCACGCCCACCTTGCCGGGCTCGGTGATCTGTTCGCCGCTGCGCGGGTCGACGATCCCCGCGGTGATGCCGGGGAACGGCTTGCCCATGCTGCCCGGCTTGACCTTCATGCCCGGGAAGTTGGTGATGACCATGCAGCCGGTCTCGGTCTGCCAGAAGGTGTCGTGGAACGGCTTGCCGTAGGTCTTCTCCGACCAGATCACGGCCTCGGCATTGAGCGGCTCGCCCACCGAGCAGAGGTGGCGCAGGGCGGAGAGGTCGTACTTGCCCACCAATTCCTCGCCGTCGCGCATCAAGAGGCGGATCGCCGTGGGGGCCGAGTACCAGACGGTGACCTTGTGCTTGGCCATGAAGCGGTACCAGGCCTCGCTGTTGAAGCCGGCGTCGAGCACCACCTGGGTGACGCCGTTGGCCCACGGCCCGATGATGCCGTAGCTGGTGCCGGTGACCCAGCCGGGGTCGGCGTTGCACCAGTAGATGTCGTCGGGCTGCAGGTCGAGAACCCACTTGGCGGTGATGTACTGCGAGATGAGCGAATATTGGACGTGCTGCGCGCCCTTGGGCTGGCCCGTGGTGCCCGAGGTGTAGTGCAGGACCGAGAAGTCCTCGGGGCCGGTCCGGGCCACCTGGAAGTCGGTGGGCCGCTCCAGGTCGTGCATGGACATGGGCGACTCGAGCTCCTTGAGCGGCTTGTCCTGGCCGTCGACCACCACGATGTTGCGCAGCGACGGCAGCTTCTCGCGGATGCGCCGGACCTTGCGCACGTGCTTCATCTGCGTGATCACGGCGTTGGTCTCGGCGTTGTCGAGGCGCGTCCACAGCGAGTCCTCGCCGAAGGCCGAGAACAGGGGCTGCACGATCCCGCCCATCTTGAGCACGCCGAGGAAGCCGATGTACAGCTCGGCGAGGCGGTCCATGAACAGGCAGATGCGGTCGCCGGGCTTCAGGCCCAGCGAGAGCAGGTGGGCGGCGATGGCGTCGGAGTGCACCCGGATGTCGTCGAAGGTGTAGGTGCGTTCGTTGCCGGCGTTGTCTTCCCAGATGAGCGCGGGCTTCTGGGCGTGGCCCAGTTCGCAGATGCGGTCGGAGCAGTACCAGCCGATGTTGAGCGGCTGACCGGGCGTGTAGCCCAGTTCCTTCTCCACCAGCGACCACTCGAAGCCCTGGCAGCGTTCCTCGTAGGTGGGGGTCACGATTCTCTCGACCTCCGGATGGGGGCCCGGGCGGCCCCAGGCGACTCGGGTTGAGGTCGGGCGGCGACCGTTTGGCAGGCCGCTAGCCCGACGCGATGGCGCATGCCGTGGCGTAATCGCGGCAGTGCGCATGAGACAGCAGGATCCGGCGCACGCCCAGCGCTCGCGCCAGGCCCGCGATCCTGCCGTGCAAGGTCACGGCCGGCCGGCCGTCACCGTCGTCTCCGATCTCGATCTCCTGCCAGTACGTGCCCGGCTGCTTCGCCTCGGCGAGGGCCTTGACCACCGCTTCCTTGGCCGCGAAGCACGCGGCGAAGGCGCGTTCGGGGTGCCGGTGCGCCGTGCACCGTGCGATCTCTTCTGGCCGGAACACCGCCGCGAGGAATCCTGCCTCCGGCCGGGCGATCTGGCGAGCGAGGCGCGGCACGGCGCAGAGGTCGGTGCCGAGGCCGAGGAGCCGGCCCGCGGACCGCGGCGAGCGATCGCGGCCAGAAAGAGTCTTGTTGGTTTGTTTGCATGGAGATACAGCCACGATCAAACCTCGGCCCGGCATGCTACCGGACCGCCGGGCGGCGCGTCAAGGGCCTTGCGCCGAAAGGGCCGGCCAGGGGCAAGCTCGCGGTGTGGGTAGCGCACAGGCATGGGGCGGTGCTCCATTGAAAGTGCTGCTCGGTATCATGTCCGGGAAACAGACACATCTACCGAATAAGAAGCGGCATTGTGGCTAAAAAAGCGAATTAATAGTAGACTGCAGGTCTGGGATTTGTCACTATGCCGGATAGAGACAGGAGCATTCGCATGAATCCCACCGACCTGAAGATCCTCGCCACGCTCCAGGAACAGGGGCGGACCACCAACGTGGAACTGGCCCGGCTCAACGATCTGGCGCCGTCGTCCATGCTCGAGCGAGTGCGTCGCCTGGAGGACCGCGGCGTCATCCGCGGCTACCGCGCGGTGCTCGATCCCCAGCAGCTCGGCTATCAGATCCAGGCCCAGGTGATGGTCGTGCTCGACCGCCACCAGGTCTCGGGCATCGACATCTTCGAGTCGGGGGTGGCCGAGATCCCCGAGGTCGTGGCGTGCTACCACGTGGCCGGCCGCTACGACTACATGCTGCACGTCGTCGCCCGCGACATCGACCACCTGAGCCAGCTGGTCAAGCACCGGCTCGGCGCCATCGGCGGGGTCGAGAAGCAGGAGACCTTCCTGGTCCTCTCCACGGTCAAGGAGGACCGCGGCTATTCGCTGGAACCATTGCTGTCGGAAGACTAACCCGCGAGGTGCCCCATGCTGACACGTACCGGAGTCGACAAGTACATCGCCCTGGCCGAGCAGGCCGCTGCGCGCCGGGCGGCCGATCTGGCCGCGATCAAGAACTGCCGCTTCGACACCATCGCGGTGCACGGCCTCTATAGCATGAACGAGGCGCTGAACTTCAACCAGGGCGCCATCATCGAGCCCATGTACATGTGCTCGTCCCAGGGCTACCGCGACAGCGACGAGATGGAGGCGGCGCTCTCCTACCAGATCCCCACCTGGTGCTACTCGCGCATCGGCAACCCGTCCATGTACTACTTCGAGCAGACCATGGCGCTGCTCGAGGGCTACGGCGCGGACATCGACACCGCCTGCTGCGCCACCAGCTCGGGCATGGCCGCCATCGCCTCGGCCACCGACCCGTTCCTGGCGGTCGATCCCGCCAAGCCCGGCCAGAAGATCAACTTCGTCACCACCTGCCAGGTCTACGGCGGCACCTTCCAGCAGTTCGCCGAGCGCAAGGCCAAGGAGCGGGGCATCGAGGTGCGGTGGATCATCAACTCGGCCGACCTCGACGAGTGGGCGAGCAAGATCGACGCGAACACCCGCTTCGTCTACGGCGAGCTGCCGTCCAATCCCGGCCAGGCGTTCTTCGACCTCGACGCGGTGATCGCGCTGGCCCACGGCCACGGCGTGCCGGTGATCATCGACAACACCGTGGGTTCGCCGGCGCTGCTGCGACCGCTGGCCCGCGGCGCCGACATCGTCGTCCAGTCGGTGACCAAGACGCTGACCTCGTCGGGCTTCGGCATCGCCGGCGCGGTGATCAGCCGGGCCAACATCACGAGCAAGTTCGGCTCGGACGAGATGAAGGCCAACTTCGCCATGTACCTCAAGACCCTGCCCAACCGCGACAACGGGCAGAACCTCTCGCCCATGAACGCCATCCTCTCGCTCAACGACATGCGCACCCTGCGCTCGAAGATGGACATGTTCAGCCGCAACACCATGGCGGTGGCCGAATTCCTGAACGGCCACCCGAAGGTGGAGACGGTGAACTACCTCGGTCTGGCGGACCATCCGCTGCACGAGCTGGCCGCCAAGTACCTGTGGCTGGCGGACGCCGAGCACGACGCGCAGTACGGTGAGCCGGTGAACCGCTACGGACACCTGATGTCGTTCAACGTGGCCGGCGGCGCCCAGGCTGCGCGCGACATGTTCGACGGCCTGCAACGGATCTGGCGCGCCACCGATCTCGGCCGGGTCAAGTCGGTGGCCACCATCCCGGCCATCAGCACCCACTCGCAGCAGGGCGAGGAGGGACGCAGCATGGCGGCGATCCCGCCCAACATGGTGCGGCTCTGCGTGGGCGGCGAGCATCCCGACGACGTCATCGCCGACCTCGACCAGGCGCTGCAGGCGATCGGCGGCAAGATCGCGGTCCAGGTGCCCTACGAATTCTCCACCGGCGGCGCCTCCAGCGCGTCCATCGCCAGGGAAGAGTCATGACCGCGTATTACAGCACCAACGGCCGGGTCGGCGAGGTCGACCTGGCCCAGGCTCTCCTGCAGGGGCAGGCCGGCGATCGGGGGCTGTTCCTGCCGCGGGAGATCCCGCGCCTCGACCCCGCGCTGCTGGCCCGCGCCCGCGATCTGCCCTATCCCGAACTGGCCGCGGCCATGCTCGCGCCCTACGCCGAGGGCGTGTTCACGCCGGCGGAACTGGCCGCGATCTGCCACGACGCCTACGACTTCCCGGTGCCCCTGGAGCACGTCACCGGCCGGCAGCACGTGCTGCGCCTCGACCAGGGTCCCACCGCCTCGTTCAAGGACTTCGCCGCGCGCTTCATGGGCCGCGCCCTGGGCAAGCTCGTCCGCGACCGCGGCCAGGAACTGCTCATCCTGACCGCCACCTCGGGCGACACCGGGTCGGCCGTGGCCCACGCGTTCCTCGGCGTGGCCGGGATCCGCGTGCTGGTGCTGTTCCCGCGCACCGAGGTCTCCGACCGCCAGCGCAAGCAGATGACCACGCTCGGCGACAACGTGGCGACCATCTCGGTGGAGGGGAAGTTCGACGACTGCCAGGCGCTCGTGAAGCGCGCCTTCGCCGATGCCGACCTCGCCGGCCTCAACCTCTCGTCGGCCAACTCGATCAACATCGGCCGGCTCCTGCCGCAGTCGGTGTACTACGTGCACGCCGCGGCCCGGCTGGCCGACCTCGCATCCGGCGAGCAGGTGGTCTTCGCCGTGCCCTCGGGCAACTTCGGCGATCTCATGGGCGGGATCCTCGCCTGCAAGGGCGGCCTGCCGGTGGCGCGCTTCGTGGTGGCCACCAACGCCAACGACGAGGTGCCGCGCTTCGTGGCCACCGGCGAGTACCACAAGATCGAGCCCTCGCGCGTCTGCATCTCCAACGCCATGAACGTGGGGCACCCGTCCAACCTGGCGCGGCTGGTGGCGCTCTACGGCGGTCGCATGGACGAGACCGGCGCCATGGCCGCCGTGCCCGACATGGCGGCGATCCGGCGCGACTTCTTCGCCGTGAGCATCGACGACGAGGAGACCCGCCGGACCATCGGCCGCGTCCACCGCGACCACGGCACGGTCCTCGAACCCCACGGCGCGGTGGGCTGGGCCGGCCTCACCAGGTTCCTGGCCGACCATCCCGAGCACCACGAGACCACGGCCATCTCGCTGGAGACCGCGCACCCGGCCAAGTTCCCCGAGGAGGTCCAGGCCATCACCGGGGTCGATCCGGCCCTGCCGCCCAGCCTCCAGGGACTCGACGACCGCCCGGAGAGCTTCGGACACCTCGACGTGGACTACGACGCCTTCAAGAACCACCTGCAGCAGGAGTACGGGGCATGAAGTCGCTGATCATCCTGGGCGATGGGATGTCGGACCACCCGGTGGCCGCGCTCGACGGCAAGACGCCGCTGATGGTGGCGAAGAAGCCGCACATCGATCGCATCGCGCGCGAGGGACGCTGCGGCCTGTTCAAGACCATCCCCGACGGCATGCCCAACGGCTCGGCGGTGGCCAACCTCTCGGTGCTGGGCTACGACCCGCGCGTGTGCTTCTCGGGCCGCGGCACCCTCGAGGCCGCCAGCATGGGCGTGGACCTGGGTCCGCAGGACGTGGCCATGCGCTGCAACCTGCTCTGCATCAACGACGACGGCACCATCAAGAACCACTCGGCCGGGCACATCTCCACCGCCGAATCGCACCAACTCATCGCGGACCTCGACCGCGAGCTGGGCGACGCCCGGGGCGACCGCCCCGCGAAGTTCCATCCGGGCGTGAGCTTCCGCCACGTGCTGGCGCTGCCCGGCGGCTGGGCCTCGGCGGACTTCGACTGCGCGCCGCCGCACGACCACGTGGGCGAGCGCGAGGCGGACCTCCTGCCGACCGCGAGGAACGACGGCGCCGCCGAGACGGTCGCCCGGCTCATCGAGCTCCACCGCGCGGCCCGCGAACTGCTCGCCGACCATCCCGTCAACCGCGCCCGCCGCGAGCGCGGCCAGGACCCCGCCAACGCCATGTGGGTGTGGTCGCCGGGCAAGCGGCCCACCATGCAGACCCTGCAGGAACTGTACGGCAAGTCGGGCGCGGTGATCTCGGCGGTGGACCTGGTGCAGGGGTTGGGGGTGTACGCCGGGATGGAGAAGATCCTGGTCGAGGGCGCCACCGGCCTGCACGACACCAACTACGAGGGCAAGGCCGCGGCGGCGCTGGCGGCGCTCGAACGTCACGACGTGGTCTACGTCCACGTCGAGGCCACCGACGAGGCGGGGCACGAGCGCAACCTCGCGCTGAAGATCCGCTGCATCGAGTACCTGGACGAACGCCTCACGCGGCCGATCCTCGAGGGCATCGCGGCGCGCGGGCTGGCGGCCACCGTGGCGGTGCTGCCCGATCACCCGACGCCGGTGGAGACCGGGGCGCACGCCAGCGATCCGGTGCCGGTGGCGATCTGGACGCCGGGAGTGGCGGCCGACGCCGTGGAGCGCTACGACGAGGAGGCGGTACGGGCGGGAGCGCTGGGTCTGCTCGAGGGGGACCGGTTCTTCAGGCTGGCGATCGGAGCTTGACATCCGACCCGCGAACGAAGAGAGGCGCTCCGGAGGGAGCGCCTCTCGTGTCAAGGCCAGGTCCCGCCGCTACTCGTCGACACCACCGCCGCCGCCGGTGTTGATCAGGGTGAAGATCTGCAGCGCCGGCGGGATGAGCTCGTTGAGGGCCGCCCAGACCTCCTCCGGATCCTGAACGTGGCCGATGGCCAGCCGGCGCAGGAGTTCCTGGTTCTCCACCCAGACCGTCTCGCCCCAGGCCAGGAGCACGCCCTGGAGTTCTGGGTCGTCCACCAGGCCGCGACCGCTGACCTCGTTGAACTCGGTGGCCAGGAGCTGCCGGGCCAGGCTCCTCTGCAGCGACTGGGCATCACCGGGAGTCAGGACCTGCCGCTCGAGGATGTCGTACGCGTCCTGGAGCTCGTTGCCCGGCGTGAACTGGAAGATCTCCGTCAGATAGAGCTCCTGGATCTGAGCCAGGAAGGCTTCGAGCTCCTCCCGGTCGAATTCCGCCTCCGGGTGGTCGGGATCGGCGAGGGCCCACTCGATCTGCTGTCGCCAGAACTTGGCGCTCCAGCCGTTGCTGGCCAGTTCGCCCGACTCCAGCTCCGCGATGATCTGGTCGGTGCGCGGCGCGAAGCCGAATAGGTTGTCGGTGGCGTCGGGCCCCACGGTGACCGCGATCTCCAGGGGCAGGGTCGCATCGAACGAGGCGGCGAGCTGGGCGTTGAAGGCCTCGGGGTAGGCCTCGAGGTCGATGCGCAGCGTGTAGGCGCCCTCGCCGACGAGGGTGCTGAAGTTGCCGTCCGTGTCGGTCACGAGCACGGTCACCGTCTGGTCCGGATGCACCAGTTCCACCGCCACGTCGGCGATGCCCAGCTCGTCGGGATCGCGGTCGCCCTCCTCGTCGGCGTCGATGAAGACGGCGCCGGCGATCTCGTACTCGGGACAGGCGGGACCGGGGATCGCGCGGACCTGGCTGCCGCCGCCAGCCTCCACTGTGCCCGGGACCGTACCCTCCGGGATGTCGCCGGGCAGGGTGATCGCGTACTGGTTGCCGCTGGCTGCATAGGGTTCGATCGGGAGGGACCAGGCGATCGTGACGGGGTTCTCCGGGTCGTAGGAAACGCCGTCGCCGGGCGACCAGGAGGCCAGTGCGGGCAGGCAGTCGGCAAGCTCGATGGCGAAGCGGTCGAGCGACGGCCCGACGCCGCGGCCGTGGATCGTGTAGCGGAAGGTGGTGGCGTCGGCGGATGCGTCGTAGTTCCGGCCGAGGTAGCGGACGATGTACTCGTTGATCACCGTGTCATCGGCTTTGTCCGACTCGGGGCCGGACGGTCCCGTGGGCGAGTCGCTAGAGCAGCTCGCCAGGATGGTCAGGCCGACGAGCAGGCACAGGATCTTGGGCGTGGTCCTCATGGACGGGCGCTCCCTGGTTCGGGTCGGACGAGCTTCGGCTCGGTGGTGGGCCCGCGCGTTCCCTGCTGTGCGGCATCCGATGCGGGGCGAGCCTGGGACGAGATGATGGAACACTGTAAACAAGACCACAATAATCCACAATGATCGGACATCGCGACCGAGCCGGCAGAGGGGACCGGAAAGTTCGGGTCTGGAAGCAGGTGCGCTCAGCTCACCGGACGAGTACCACCCGCGTGGTGGCCGTGAGCCCGGCGGCGGCCAGCCTGGCCACGTAGACGCCGCTCGCGGCGAGCCGCCGCGAGCCGTCGCGGCCGTCCCAGGCGAAGGAGTGCGGGCCGGCGTCGAGGTGGCCGCGCCACAGGGTGCGGAGGCGGCGGCCGGCCAGGTCGTGGATATCGAGCCGGCAGGTGCCGGCACGGGGCAGGGTGAAGGAGAGGCGGGTGAGGGGATTGCAGGGGTTGGGCGCCGCGGCGAGGAACGGGTCGGGGGTCGGGGTGGGCCCGGTGACCGCGGTCAGGGTGATGCATGGCGGTCGGAGGGTCACGAACTGCCAAAGGCAGGTGGCCACCCCATCGGCCACCGGCGCCAGGCCGTACGCCCGCGGGCGGCCGCCGAGGTGGTCGACCGGAGCGGGTGAGCCGGGATCGGCGATGTCGAAGACGTCGACGCCGGCGTAGCTGACCGCCCAGAGGAGGTCGCCGTTCAGGAGGATGCCGTCGGGCCTGGCGGGCAACGGGATCGTGGCCGCGACGACGGGGGCGGTCGGGTCGGTGACGTCCACCTCCGCCACGACGTCGGCCAGCCAGCCGCCGGTGAAGCACCGCTGGCCGCGGGCGATCAGGAGATCGCCGTGCACGCCGCTGACGTGGCCCAGTTCCACCGGCGCGGTCGGGTCGCTCACGTCGACGGTCCGGATGCCGGACGCGTTGTCGCCGATCACGGCCACGCCGGCCGTGAGGACCGTGTTGCGCACCGACCCGCTGGTGTTCAGGCGGCCCAGCTCCACGGGCTGCCGCGGCACGGTGGCGTCCATGATCACCAGGCCGTCGGCGCCGGCGGCGACGTAGTAGAGGTCGCCGGTCCAGGTGACCCGTTCGGTGTTTGCGGGCAGGGCGACCGGGCCCATGGTGGCGATGTTGTCGGGGTAAGCGAGATAGAGCAGCTGCGCGCCGTCTTCGGCCAGGACCACGGCCTGCGAGCCCTGGATGGCGGCCCAGGATGGACCCTCGAGGGGCAGCGTGCTGCGGACCGTCGGCTGGTCCGGAGCGCTCACGTCGAGGAGGCTCACGCGGTCGTTGGTGGGATCGAGCGCGAGGACGAGGTCGGGATCGTCGGTGACGAAGAGCTGGGCGCTGGGCATGGGTGTGGGCTCGACGCCCAGGATGGGAACCGCGTCGGGGTCCGTGATCCGCGCCACGCCGAGGCCGGCGGGGCCGCGCGCCAGGACCAGGTACTGGGATTTGCGGACGGCGTCGAAGGCGAAGGACTCTAGGGGCGCGAGCCAGCGGGGTGCCACCGGATCGGTGAGGTCCATGAGCAGGGCGTCGCCGTCGTGGCTGTACATGCTGAGGGCGAGATTGTCGAAGCGCAGCAGGCGGAGGCCGGCCGCGTAGCTGCTGCCGAGGAGCGTGATGGGCTCGGTGTCGCTCACCGCGAGGGTGTGCAGGGTCGAGTGAGAGGTGGCCAGCGCCAGGCCGTCGTCGAGCAGCTGCACCTGTTGAATCATCCGATCGAACAGGAGCGACTGGAGGACCGTGGGCGCCGCGGGGTCGCTGACGTCACACCAGTAGAGATAGCCGTCGTTGACGTCGTCCAGGCTCAAAAGGACGCGGTCGCCCCGCAGGTCGACGCCCCGGGAATCCCCCTGCCACGAGGGCGGCACGAAGCTGCCGCGGATCGTCAGGAACTGGGGGTCGGACACGTCGATCAGGACCAGGCCCGCCTCGTCGGCCGCGAGCGCGCAGAGGTTGCCGTCGAGGTCGAGGTCGCAGACCTCGCCGGGCACGGCGATCTGGCTGATCAGCTGCGGAGTGGCGGGCGAACTGATGTCGTAGGCGCCCAGCGTGCCGCGGCCGGCGAGGAACGCCAGGTCGCCGCGGCAGACAATCACGCCGGTCCAGTCGGGCAAGGGCAGCGAGTTGACCAGCTCGGGGGCCTCGGGGTCGTGGAGGGAGTAGACGAGCAGGGCCCGCTGCACGTAGCCGGTCTCGTCGATGGCCAACGCCCAGGAGCCTGTCACGGCGACGCGCTGGAGGTTGGTGGCCCCGTCGGCGGAGCCCACCAGGGGCAGGACCTGGTCCCAGTCGGTGCATTCGGCGGCTGCGGGCAGGACCAGGGCGAGGCCGAGCAGCGCCGGCATCGTGAGGAATCGGGCGATGGCGGACATGAGGACCCCCTCTTCGGCGGAACGCCCCGGCAGCTCGGTGCCGGTGGCCGGATCAAGGGGATCATAGCATATCCGCGTGAGCCCGAGTTTGGCTTTCCAGCACGGTGCCGACGGGGTAGCCTGGAGCCCGGGCCGGTAGCCAGGAGGTTGGCGCGCAGTGACGAGGCAGCAGGAACCGATCCGTCATGACCGACCGTCCTGGCGCGAATGGCCGCTCATCCGCTGGATCAGGCGCCGCGACGCCACCACGCTGCTCGCCCTGGCCCTGCTCGGTCTGGGCCTGATGGGCTTCGTGGAGATCGCCGAGGAGGTGCTCGAGGGCGAATGGCGCTGGCTGGACGAGACGCTGCTGCTGGCGTTGCGCACGCCCGGCGCCCCGGACGACCCCATCGGTCCGGCCTGGTTCGAGGAACTCGTCCGCGACGTCACCGCGCTGGGCGGCCTGGGGGTGGTGTCCCTGGTCACGGCGGCAGTCTGCGGCTACCTGCTGATCGCCCGCCGGCGCAGCCTCGCCCTCTTCGTGCTCGTGGCCGTGGCCGGCGGGGCCGCGATGAGCGCCCTGCTCAAGCTCGGCTTCGACCGCCCCCGTCCCGACCTCGTCGCCCACGGCATGCGGGCCTACCAGTCCAGCTTCCCCAGCGGCCACTCCATGATGTCGGCCGTGGTCTATCTCACCCTCGGCGCCTTGCTGGCGCGGTTGCAGGACAGCCGGCGACAGCGGATCTACCTCATGCTCGTGGCGATGCTCCTGGTGGTCCTGGTGGGTGTGAGCCGGATCTACCTCGGGGTGCACTGGCCCACGGACGTGGCGGCGGGCTGGGCGGCTGGAGCCGCCTGGGCGGCCACCTGCTGGCTGGCCGCGCGCTGGCTGCAGCACCGGATCGGCGCTACTTGACGTACCCCAGCGACCGCAGCTTGCGGCGCTCCTCGTCGGTGAGCGGCGTGGTGACGGTGGCGGCCTCGGGCAGGGCGTCCATCATCTCGTCGAGCCGCAGGCGCAGCTTCTGCGCCATGTCGGGCCGGCTCTCCAGCAGGTCGACCTGCTCGCCGGGGTCGTCGGCCAGGTTGTAGAGCTCGAGGGTGCGGGGATTCAGAAGCCCCTCGATGATCTTCCAGTCGCCCGCGCGCAGCGACCGCTTGCGCACGGTCTTGACCGCCTTGAGGCTGGCTTCGGCCAGGACCTCGCCGTCGGGGAGCGTTTCGTTGTCGCCGTCGATCAACGGCACCAGCGACCGTCCCTGCACCAGCCCGTCGTACGGGATGTGGAGCAGGTCGAGCAGGGTGGGCAGGACGTCGACGTGGCGGGTGATGGTCTCGTGGCGGCCGGGCTCGGGCCGGCGCGGGTCGAGCACGAAGAACGGCACGTGCAGCTGGTCCTCGTAGAGCGTGTACCCATGGAGTGCCGACCCGTGCTCGAGGAACTCCTCGCCGTGGTCGGCGATGAACACCACCAGCGTGTTCTCGAGCCGCCCGCTCGCAGCGAGGTGGTCCATGAGCAGCCCGAACTCGTCGTCGATGTAGCGGATCTCCTGGTCGTAGAGCGCCTCGAGGTGGGCGCCGTCGGCCGCGCTGGGCTGGAGCTTGTTGCCGACGATGTCGTTGAGCTGCTGGTGCGAACCGTCGAACACGCCGGCATAATCCGGGTCGACGTAGAGCTGGCGGTATGCCGGCGGCGCGGCGTACGAGCTGTGTGGCTCCATGTAGTGCAGGTAGAGGAAGAACGGCTCGGCGCCGGCGCCGTCGATCACCTCGAACGCGCGCTGGCGCAGTTCGGGCGCCTTGCCGGTGCGGCAGAGCTCATAGTCCGTGAAGCCCTGGGCGAAGCCGAAGCGCGGGCCCACGTTGAGGTTGGCGGTGTAGCCGTAGCAACGATAGCCCTGGAGTGCCAGGATCTCGGCCAGCGTGGTCTGGGCCTCGACCAAAAGACCCTTGGCGTCGATCTTGTTGAGCGGGTTGACCACGCCGTGGCTGCGGGGGAACAGGCCGGTGAAGATGCTGGCCACCGAGGGGCCAGTGCGCGAGGCGGTGGAGAAATGCTGCAGGAAGACCTGGCCGCGCGCGGCCTCGGCGGCGATGCGCGGCGAGGTCTGGCGTTGATAGCCGTGGTGCTGGAGGTGGTCGGCCCGGAGAGTGTCCACCAGGACGATGACCAGGTTGAGCGGCGGATCGGGCTGACCGCAGCCGGGCAGCAGGGCCAGGGCCAGGGTGGTGCACAGGGCGATGCCGGTGATCAGCGGGGAGCGCAAGGGTCTCGGTCCTTTCGCGGTCGGGTGTCGGTCTAGGTCAGCAGCACCCCTACCATACATGCCGTCAGCCACGACGCAAACGCCCCGGCGAACATGGCCTTCAAACCCAGGCGCGCCAGGTCGGCCCGGCGTTCGGGGGCCATGGCGCCGATGCCGCCGATCTGGATCGCCAGGCTCGAGAAGTTGGCGAAGCCGCAGAGCGCGTAGGTGCCCAGGACCACGCTCCGCGGCGAGAGCGAGCCGTCGTGCTGGGCCTGCATCAGCTCGATGTAGCCCACGAACTCGTTGATCGCGAGCTTGGTGCCCAGCAGGTTGCCGAAGGTGCGGGCCTCGTCCCAGGGCACACCCATGGTCCAGGCCAGCGGCGAGAACACCCAGCCGAAGATCTCCTGCAGCGAGGTGCCCACCCAGCCCAGCGCGAAGTTGACCATGGCCACCAGCGCGATGAAGGCGATGAGCATGCCGCCCACGTTCAGGGCCAGCTTGACGCCGTCGGTGGCGCCGGCCGCGGCGGCCTCGAGCACGTTGGCGTGTTCCTTCTCGAAGCTGACCGAGGCGTCGTCGGCCGTCTCCGAGCGTTCGGTTTCCGGCAGGATGATCTTGGCCATGACCAGCGCCGCCGGCGCCGAGAGCACGCTGGCGGTGAGCAGGTGCCCGGCGTCCACGCCGAAGCGCACATAGGCCGCCATGACGCTGCCCGCCACGGTGGCGAAGCCGCCCACCATCACGGCCATCAGCTCGCTCATGGTCAGACCCCGCAGGTAGGGCCGGATCACCACCGGCGCCTCGGTCTGGCCCACGAAGATGTTGGCGGCCACCGACAGGGTCTCGGCGCCGCTGGTCTTCATGGTCTTGCGCATGATCCAGGCCACGCCCTGGATCAGCCGCTGCATCACGCCCAGGTGGTAGAGGATGGCCATGAGGCTGCAGAAGAAGATGATGATGGGCAGGACGTGGATGGCGAACACGATGCCCAGGGTCACGGGGCCGCCCGTGGCGGGGTCGACGGCCTGCCACCAGCTCTTGCCCGGTCCCAGATGCTCGACGTACTGGGGCGCCGTGCGGAACAGTGGCCCGAAGACGAACTCAGCGCCGGGGTCGGTGAACGCCAGGAGCTGGACCACGGCGCCGCGGAGCCCCTGGAAGGCGGCCTGGCCCCAGCCGGTGCGCAGCAGGACCAGGGCGAAGACGAACTGCAGCCCGAGGCCCCAGAGGACCGTCCGGCGGGGGAAGGCCCGGCGGTTGCTGCTGAGGATCCAGGCCAGCCCTAGCAGGACCACGATGCCCAGGAGCGAGATGAGGTTGGCGGTCACGTGCGGCGGCCTCCGGCGGCTTGAGGGAGCAGACAGTGGCGCCAATCTTAAGGGCCGGACCGGTCCCGGCGCCACCCCGGATCGTGCCCCATCGCCGGGGATCGTTGACACGGAGGCACCTCCCGGATAGATTTCGGCCATGCCGCACCAGCACACACAGCCGTTGCCCCCGGTCATCATCGGGGTAGCCGGAGGCTCAGGCTCCGGCAAGACCACCGTGGCGGTGCGCGTACGCGAGAAGGCCCCGGGACGTACGGTGGCCGTCTTGCACCACGATTCCTATTATCGCGACAACTCGCACCTCGCCCCGGCCGATCGGGCGCGCATCAACTACGACCATCCCGACGCCTTCGAGACCGACCTGCTGGTCCGCCATCTGGCCGCGCTGCGCGCCGGCGAGGTGGTGCACGTTCCGATCTACGACTACGCCACCCACAGCCGTACCGGGGCGACGAAGCGGGTCGAACCGGCGGACATCGTGTTCGTCGAGGGGATCCTGGTGCTGGAACACGAGCAGCTGCGCGAGCTCATGGACATCCGGCTCTACGTCGACGTCGACGCCGACGAACGGCTGGCCCGGCGACTCAAGCGCGACATCCTCGACCGTGGGCGCTCCCTCGACTCGGTGCTCGCGCAGTACCGCGGCGTGGTCCGGCCCATGCATCTGCAGTTCGTCGAGCCCAGCAAGCGGCACGCGCACCTGATCATCCCCGAGGGCGGGCACAACCAGGTCGCCATCGACCTGATCACCAGCAAGATCAACGAGATCATCCAGATGCGGCGGCAATGGCGCGAGAATCGCCCGACCTCCGCCGCGGGAGCGAATGGAGACTAGCCGTGACCTTCGACGATCAGGATTATCTGCGCCGCACCAAGCTCCTGGACCGCATCCTCATCGGCTCCGAGGAGCTGGGCCTGCGCATCCAGGAACTCGGCAACGAGATCACCCGCGATTACCAGGGCTCGGTGCCGATCCTGGTCTGCATCCTCAAGGGAGCCTACGTCTTCCTCGCCGACCTGACGCGCTGCATCGGGATCGACCACGAGGTGGACTTCATGGCGGTCTCCAGCTACGAGGGCGGGACCCAGTCCACCGGCGTGGTGAAGATCGAGAAGGACCTGCGCACCAACATCACCGACCGCGACATCATCATCGTCGAGGATATCGTCGACAGCGGCCTGACCCTCAGCCACCTCGTCGAGCTGCTGAGCACCCGCTCGCCACGCAGCGTCCGCATCTGCGCCCTGCTCGACAAGACCGCGGCTCGTCAGAAGGATGTGCATGTGGATTATCGGGGGTTCGAGATCCCCAAGGAGTTCGTAGTGGGCTACGGCCTGGATTACGAGGAGAAGCACCGGAACCTACCGTTCATCGGCGTTCTGAAGGGCTAGCGACACGGGTTTCAACGCGAAGGTGAGACGGATGGACACGAGCAACGATCAGACGGCCGCCAGCGGCGGCTTCCGCGAGGGACTGACCTTCGACGACGTGCTGCTGGTGCCCGCCTACAGCGAGGTCGTGCCATCGGAGATCGACACCACCACCAACCTCACCCGCGCCATCAGCCTGCACATCCCCTTCCTCTCGGCGGCCATGGACACGGTCACCGAATCGGACATGGCCATCGCCATGGCCCGCGCCGGCGGGATCGGCGTGATCCACAAGAACCTCGAGCCGCGGCAGCAGGCGGGCGAGGTCGAGCGGGTCAAGCGCAGCGAGTCGGGGATGATCACCAGGCCCATCACCATGGGCCCCGACGAACCCATCGCCGATGCCATGGGCCTGATGGCGCACTACAAGATCTCGGGCGTGCCCATCACCCGCGGCGAGAAGCTGGTGGGCATCCTCACCAACCGCGACCTGCGCTTCGTCCGCGACACGACGCGGCCGGTGCACGAGGTCATGACCAGCGAGAACCTGGTCACCGTGCCCGAGGGCACCACCCTCGAGCAGGCCGCCGAGAAGCTCCACGCGCACCGCATCGAGAAGCTGCTGGTGGTCAACAAGGCGGGTGAGCTGCGCGGCCTGATCACGGTCAAGGACATCCAGAAGAAGCTCGACTACCCGCTGGCCAGCAAGGATCACCTCGGCCGGCTGCGTGTGGCCGCCGCGGTGGGCGTGGGCGCCGAGACGCTCCTGCGCGCCGAACTGCTCGTGGAGGCCGGAGTCGACCTGCTCTGCGTCGACACCGCCCACGGCCACTCGAAGAACGTCATCGACACCGTGCGCACGCTCAAGGAGACCTATCCCGACCAGCAGGTCATGGCGGGCAACATCGCCACCGGCGAGGCCGCCCGCGCGCTGGTCGACGTCGGAGTGGACGCGCTGAAGGTGGGCATCGGGCCGGGATCGATCTGCACCACGCGGGTGGTGGCCGGCGTGGGCGTGCCCCAGATCACGGCCATCATGGACGTGGCCGCGGTGGCCCGTCCGGCGAAGATCCCGCTGGTGGCCGACGGCGGCGTCCGCTACAGCGGCGATGCGGTCAAGGCCATCGCCGTGGGCGCCGACTGCGTCATGATGGGCGGCCTGCTCGCCGGCACCGACGAGTCTCCCGGCGAGAAGGTCCTGTTCGAGGGCCGGGTCTACAAGACCTACCGGGGCATGGGCTCGCTGGCGGCCATGCAGAAGGGCAGCAAGGACCGCTACTTCCAGGGCGACGTCGAGGACGCCGCCAAGCTGGTGCCCGAGGGCATCGAGGGCCGCGTGCCCTACAAGGGCCGCGCCGGCGACATCCTCTACCAGATGGTGGGCGGCCTGCGCTCGGGCATGGGCTACAGCGGCTGCCAGACCATCGCCGAGCTGCACGCGCGCGCCCGTCTGGTGCGCACCACCGCGGCCGGGGTCCAGGAGTCGCATCCCCACGACGTGCACATCACCAAGGAAGCGCCGAACTACGGCAAGGGGCGCTAGCGCGCCGGCCGGGTCGCGAAGACCTGCTGGAGCAGCGCGGTGGTCCGGGCGAGCGGGTCCTCGCGGATCCGTTTCTCCTCGCTGGCCAGCACCCGGAAGAGGCCGTCCAGCGCCTGCGCGTTGACGTACTCGACGATGTCGAGCTGGGGCACCGTGATGAACGGCGCCTTCTGGACCTTCTCGATCATGTCGCGGTAGGTGTCGTAGCCGCCGACCTGGCGCAGGTTCTCCTCGATGATGGGCCGGTAGCGCAGCGAGAGGGCCGGGCCGGTGCGCTCGTGGAAGTAGTCGGTGGCGGCGGTGTCGGGCCCCTTCAGGATCTGCAGCGCGCGCGGGATGGTCAGCTTGGCGATGGCGTCGCCGAACACGGCGGTGGCCTCGCTCGCGGCCTGCTCGGCCGCGCGGTTCATGGCGATCTCGATCTCGTCGGGATAGTGGCCCAGGCCCAGGCCGCGCAGCGCGTCGCCGATCCCGGCCACTTCCTCGGGCAGCGGGATGTGCAGGGAGGCGTCGTCGAGGTACCCGCCGGCCTGGCTCACCTGCCGCACCGTGCGCTCGGTGCCCACGGTGAGCGCCTCCTTGAGGCCGGCGGCGACGGTGGCCTCGTCGAGGGCGCCGGAGGAGCCGGCCAGGTCGTCGAGGTCGAGGTCCTGGACCGAGGCGCAGCCGGCGAGCACCAGCGTGCAGGCGAGGGCGAACAGGGCGAAGTGGCGCATGGTGCGGGGCCTCCGGGGCGAAGGGGTCGTCAGCGGGCCGGCCAGGCGGCCGGGTCGAGCTCCAGGTACTCGGCCAACAAGGAATGCACGGCGGGGAATTCCCGCTGCAGGTCGCGAGGATACTCGAAGAACAGCTCGACCGCGGTGGCGAAGAACTCGGCGGGGCTCTCGGCGCTGTCGCGATCGAAGAGGATCTCGCGGCGGCGGCGCAGCGCGCGCTGGTGGCGCTCGAAGGCAGCCTGGAAACCCTCGGCCCAGCGGCCCGCCTGATCGCCGGTGTGCAGGATGGGAGTGCCGTCGGCCTCGCCCGACTGGTCGTCGAGCTGGTGGGCGAACTCGTGGAGCACCACGTTGTAGCCGTCGCGGCGAGCGGCCTCCTGGGCCGCGTCCCGCCAGCTCAGGACCACGGCGCCGCGCTGCCAGGACTCGCCCGCGCGTTCGTCGGGACCGGCGTGGACCAGCCCGTCCTCGTCCCATTCCTCGTGGGCGACCACGAAGGCGTCGGGGTAGAAGAGGATGGTGTCGAGGCCGGGGTAGTAGTCGGCGCCGGCGCGCAGCTGCAGGAGCGCGGCCTGCCCGGCCACCGTCAGGCGCATGGACTCGTCCACCGCGAGGCCGCCGGCGCCCTCGAAATGCTTCTCGGCCAGCAGGATCTGGATGACGCCCTCGTGGCGCGGGCGCAGGTCGGACGGAACCGCGGCGCACAGCGGGCATGATGCGTGCAGGAGGCGGCGCTGCGCCTCGCTCAGCGGCGTCTGCAGGAGCTTCTTGCGGCGGCGGCCGCGCAGGAAGAACAACGGGTGGCCTCCCGGTCCAGGGTCGCGATGCTCCATGGTGCCCGTATCGCGCCCCGCTGGCAAGGCCGGACATGGCGCAGGCGACGGCCCGCAGGGGCCGCCGCCTGGTGTCGACCGCGAGCGACGAGGCTAGCGGAACAGGTTCTTCACGGCTCCGAGCGTGGCGCTCTCCACGGGCGTACCGTTCTCCACGGTGATGGTGCCCACCATGTCTAGCGAGAAGTGGGGCCGGCAGAAGTAGGGGTAGACGCCTTCGGTGTCGAAGGTGAAGCTGAAGGTCGGGTTGTCGCTGTTCAGCGGTGCGTCGAACAGGGAACCGGCATCGTCGGCCTCGGGGTCCGAACCGTTGGTCACGGTGTGGAAGCCGCTGGACCAGACCCAGTTGACGGTGTCGCCGGCCTGGATGACCAGCTCGGCGGGTTCGAAGAGCAGTCCGACCTGGTTGACGGTATGATCGGTGGCCGCGGACGGGCCAGCCAGAACGGCGGCCAGCAGGCCGCAGGCGATCAGGGTCGTTAGATGACGTTTCATGGGCGATCCTTTCGCGAGTGTAAGGGCGCCGCAGCACCCGGGGTGACTGGGATGTTCCTGACGTATATCCGACAAGAACAGTGCGATAATACCATACCAAAGTTGTCCTGTACAGATGAGGTCCGGGTGCCGTCGTGACCGATCGTCAGGAGATCCGCCTGATCGGAGGCCGCCCGCTCCGCCTGCGCCTGCGTCGCAGCCAGCGGGCCCGCCGCCTCACCGTGCGGGTGAGTCACCGCGGGGGCGTGGAGGTGGTGATGCCCCGTCGGGCCACCTATCGCGACGTGGAGGAGCTACTCGCCGCCAGCGAGGCCTGGCTATCGCGACAGGCCGACCTGCACCAGGTATGGGATGGCCCGCGTCGCCGCTCCTGGGCCACGGGCAGCGAGCTCTGCGTCCTCGGCCAGCCGCTCCGGCTGGAGTTCGCGGCCCTGCCCGCGGGACGATCGCGCCCACGAGTCGACCAGCAGGACGATCGCCTGCGCCTGGAACTGCCGCCGGCAGACCTGCTCGATCCGCGGCCGGCGCTGGAGCGCTGGCTCCGGACCTTCGCCGGCCGTCACCTGCGCGCGCGCACCAATGCGCTGGCCGAGCGCACCGGCCTGGTTCCCCGGCGGGTCATGGTGGGCGAGCGGACCAGCCGCTGGGGCAGTTGCTCCCGGCGGGGCACCGTGTCGTTCTGCTATCGGCTGGTGATGGCACCGTTCGCGGTGGTGGATGCGGTGGTGATCCACGAGCTCTGCCATCTGGCGCACCTGGACCACGGGCCGCGGTTCCACGAACTGGTGGCGGCACACTGCCCCGCCCACGATGAACACATGGCATGGTTGCGCCGGCACGGCGGCGAACTCGAGCTGTGAGCCGGCTCAGCCGACGGTGTCGGCCAGCGGGTGGACCTCCAGCAGGCGGGCGGCGTTGATCAGGTCGCCGGGGCCGTTGATGGTGGGCAGGGTCGGCAGGACGCCCACGCGCAGGTCGCGCTGGTGCGCCGTGGCCATGGTGCGGGCCAGGACCGCGCCGGTGCCCCAGGGGATGCCCGCGAAGAGCGCCGGCGTGGGGGTGACCAGGCCGATGAGGTAGTAGCCGCCGGCCCGGCTCGGGCCGATGACGCAGTCGGCATGGTCGAGGCCGAAGAACGCCCGGGCGATCTGGACCGCGTCGAGGTCGGGACAGCGGGCGCAGGACAGGACGACGCGGTCGGCGCCGTGGGTGAAGGCGCGGACCGAGGCCACCGCCATGCGCGCGCCGGGACTGCCGCCGGTCTGATCGGCGAAGGTGACGTCTTCGCCCAGCCACTCGCGGTACTCGGTGATCGAGGCTCCCTCGCAGGCCACGGTGATGTGGCGATTCTCGCCACGCTGCCGCCAGAGACGTGCCTCGGCCAGGCTGTGCTCGACGAGCTTGCGATGCAGGCGGGCGGCGCCCTCGGCGCCCAGGGTGGGGATGAAGCGGGTCTTGCTGCGCCCGATCTGGGGATATCGGGTCATGAGGATGAAATGATCTGACATGGCAACCTCCTTGTGTGTCGGTCGCCGCAGCCGGTGTATCGTCTCGGGGCGAGATCCGCTGGCGGCGGCCGATCTGCCATGATGGCGATCGGTCCGGGCGCGAATTCGGATACTGAGACTCTTTCATCTTGATACAGAGAAACGCTCCTGACCGCAACGGCTCTCTTGGCGTCGGGGTCGTTCCATGGCATCATCCTCGGCCGGAACCCGAGCCTGGAGGAACCACCATGTCCGACCTCTACCGCCGCGAGCAGGTCCTCGCCCTGTTGCACGAATACACCGAGTCGGAGGCGCTGCGACGCCATGGCTACGCCGTGGAGGCCGCCATGCGCGCCGCGGCCGAGCGCACCGGCCAGGACCCCGAGTACTGGGGCGCCGTGGGCCTGCTCCACGACTTCGATTACGAGCGTTTCCCCACCATGGAGGACCATCCGTTCCGGGGCGGCGAGATCCTGCGCGAGCGCGGCTACGACGACCGCTTCGTGCGCACGGTCATGTCCCACGCCAGCCACACCGGCCTCCCGCGCGAGGACGACTGCGCGCGCTGGCTGTTCGCCGTGGACGAGCTGTGCGGGTTCTGCATGGCCTGCGCCATGGTGCAGCCCGACAAGAAGATCGCCCAGGTGCAGGTGAAGTCGGTGCGGAAGAAGCTGAAGAAGAAGGACTTCGCCGCCAAGGTCAACCGCGAGGAGATCGCCGAGGGTGCGGCCGACCTGGGGCTCGAGGTGGACGAGGTGATCGCGCACGTGCTCGGGGCGCTGGTGCCGGTGGCGGACGACCTCGGATTGTAGGCCACGGTCCTGACAATTACGAGAGAAGGGAGGGCCCTGAGGCCCTCCCTTCGTGTGTGCGGAACGGAACTAGAAGGTGATGGGATCGGTCAGCTCGTAGTCGTGGGACTGGGTGTCCACGTTCCACTTGTGCGCGGTCAACGAGCTGTAGAACAGGTTGTTCGAGCCGTTGCTGAGGCTGTAGGCCTCGTAGCCGAGCATGTTCAGGTAGGCCGTGATCTGCGAGCTGTGCTGGCCGGTCCAGCAGTAGACCACCACCGGCATGTCGGTGGGGATGTAGGCCAGCATCTGGTCCACACCCATGCTCTGGTAGGGGGTGAACTGGAAGGCGCCCTGGATGTGGCCGGGGACGCCGGAGGTGCCGTTGCCCTCGTAGTCGTCCACGCCGAAGTAGTTGATGACGAAGTACTCGTCCATGTGGTCGATCAGGTTGTTGCCGTCGTTGCCGGTGAAGGGCAGGCCCTTGAAGCCGGCGGCGAGCATGGCCTCGACCTGGCTCGCCACGGTGGCGCCGGCGTCGAGGGTCGGGTAGCTGTAGGCCACCAGGTTCTCGTTCTGGTTCTCCACCTCGATCATGCCGGCCGGCAGGTTGTCGGCGCACTTGCCGGTCCAGACGTCGAGGGAGGTGTTCCAGGAGGACATGCCGAAGAGCAGGGTGTAGACGTCGTCGTAGCCCATGAGCTCCATGGCGATCTTGACGTGGCCCGCGCTCTGGCCGCTGTAGCAGGCCACCACGTAGGGCTTGTCGTTGGGGATGGTCCCGTCGAGGTCGTCGAGGATGGTGGCCAGGCCGCTGTGATAGGCGCCGGGGATGTGGCCCGCGTTGTAGGCGTCTTCCCGGCGGATGTCGATGACGGTGTAGTCGTCGAGGTTGTCATGCAGGTCCAAGGCGCTGATGGTGCCCGGGCACTGTGCCGAATCGTTGACGTACTCGGCCATGGCCGCGGCGATGGTGGCGAAGGGCTCTTCGGGCATGGCGCCGACTTCGAGGTCGTAGTCGTGGGACGCGGTGTCCACGTTCCATTTGTGCGCGGTCAACGAGCCGTAGAACAGGTTGTTCGAGCCGTTGCTGAGGCTGTAGGCCTCGTAGCCGAGCATGTTCAGGTAGGCCGTGATCTGCGAGCTGTGCTGGCCGGTCCAGCAGTAGACCACGATGGGCATGTCGGTGGGCAGGTTGTTGAGCATCTGATCCATGCCCAGGCTCTCGTAGGGCGTGAACTGGAAGGCGCCCTGGATGTGGCCGGGGACGCCGGAGGTGCCGGTGCCCTCGTAGTCGGCCTCGCCGAAGTAGTTGATGATGAAGTACTCGTCCAGGTGATCGATCAGGTTGTTGCCGTCGTTGCCGGTGAAGGGCAGGCCCTTGAAACCGTTGGTGAGCATCAGGGCCACGCGATCGGCCACCACCGAGCCGGCGTCCTCGCTCAGCACGGGGAAGTCGTGCTCGGTGAGGTTGCCGTTCTGATTCTCCTGCTCGATCATGCCGGCCGGCAGCGCGTCGTCGCACTTGGCGGTCCAGACGTCGAGGCTGTTGTTCCACGAGGACATGCCGAAGAGCAGGCTGTAGACGTCGTCGTAGCCCACGAGCTCCATGGCGATCTTGGCGTGGCCGGCGCTCTGGCCGCTGTAGCATGCCACCACGTAGGGCTTGTCGCTGGGGATGGTGTTGGCCAGGTCGTCGAGCAGGGTGCCCAGGCTGCTGTGGTAGGCGCCGGGGATGTGGCCGGCCAGGTAAGCATCTTCCCGCCGGATGTCGATGACCGTGTAATCATCCAGATTGTCGTGGAGGGCCTCGGCGCTCAGGACACCGGGGCACTGGGCGGAGACGTTGATGTAGCCGGCGCCGGCCTCGGCCATGACCTCGAAGGCCGTGCCGGTGGGCGTGGTGGGCCCGTCGTCGTCGTCGTCGGAGCAGCCCCAGAGAGCCATCAGGGCCACCATGAGAAGAATGAGCCAGGTCTTGCGGTACTGCATTGTCGCTCCTTTAAGCGGCCCGGAGGCCTGGTCGAGGGAACAGCTGGTCACCGTTCCTCGGGGTTGGGGCCGGACCCCGCTCGGGGCCCGGCCTTCACGGGTATGCTACTTCCCCGCGGGGAAGGATTCCGGAATCACGTAATCGATGTTGGCGTTGTAGTCGGGCAACGGGGTGACCCCGTCGGCCTCGTACAGGTCGGCTTCCCGCAGCAAGAAGCCCTGAGGACCGGTGGCCGACTGGTGGCAGCTGTAGGAGCAGCTGCCGTCGACCACGGCGGTCTGGGGCGTCTCGCGCAGGATGTTGTGGGGGCTGGTGTACTGCCAGGTCGACTTGCTCAGGTAGTCGGGCAGGTCCAGGCCCCAGTTGGCGAAGGTGCCCGGGTCGATGGGCGTGTGCCGCACCAGCGAGTAGTCGAACTCGGTGCGGTGCGGGCTCGGGTTGCGGGCGATCTTCAGCTGCAGGACGCTGGGGTCGATGTCGTAGCCCGCCTCGGTGAGGTTGTGGCAGTTCGTGCAGTTCTTATAAGGCTGCGAGTGGCAGACCTGGCACTGCATGGTGGGCAGCGGGTAGGCGAAGGCGAAGACGCCGCCGCCGTCGTGGCATTCGTTGCAGTTGCTGTCGCCGTTGTGGTGGCACTGGCCGCAGTCGGGATCCTGGCCGGTGTGGTGGATGTGGCCGTAGGTGTTCGACAGGTTGGCCGCCGGATGACACTCCGCGTTGCTGCAGCGCGGCATGTTGGCCACCTCGTACCGGTGGTTGTACTCGGTGCCGTCGCCGTGGATCTCTTCCTTGGTGTGGCAACCGACACACTGCATGCCGCCCTGGCGGTGCACGTCGGCCTCGTTGCCCTCGCCCTCGCCCCTGAAGTCGTGGCCGACGCGGCTGCCGTGGCAAGCGGTGCACTGCTCGTTCATGTCGGGGGTCTCGCGGAAGCGGTGCGAGTAGAGCGCCCCGATCCGCGGGAAGCCGCCGCCCACGCTCTGGGGCCGCGAGATGTGGCACTGGCCGCAGGTGGTGTGGCAGCCGGCACAGCGCTGGTTGAACTGGGTGTCCATGCCCTGTTCGGAGAACTCGCAGCCGCAGCGCTGGTTGATGGCGGTGTAGTAGCCGTTGAGCGTGGTGTGCAGGCTGTTGGCGGTGTTGGTCACGGCCTCGGCGTGGCACTGGTCGCAGGCGGACCGCACCTCGGTCTGGTCGTGGCAGGCCGTGCAGCCGCTCGCGCCGGGCTCGCTGGGATCGGCGAACATGCCCGCGTGGGCCTCGTCCATGGAGGCGAAGGTGAAGTCCGCGGCGCCGCCGTGGCAGTGCTGACACGTCAGCACGTGGGGAATGCGTTCGTCGTCGCCCGTGTAGTTGGGGCCGTGGACGCTCTCCAGGAACCGATCGCCGTTGGAGCCGGTGATGATGACCTTTTCCCAAGCTTCCAGCTCGGGGACGTCGCCGCCTCAGCCGTCGTCCTTGTTGGGGATCCGCAGGACGAAGTCCTGACCCTTTTCCTCGACGCCCAGCGCGGCCTTCAGTTCGCTCTCGCTGGAGTGGCAGCCGATACAGGTCTTGTCGGTGGTGCCGCCGCCCGGTCCGGACACGTCGTTGGAGGTGTCGTTGTCACACCCCCAGAGGACGACCAGGATCAGTAGCGGCAGCAGGCCGAGTGCGGTGAGCTGCTTCATGGGGTTCTCCCTGGTTTGGATGCCACCTCGATGGTGATGGCATCCCTTTCCTTGCTGAGGCCAAGGGCGAAGATGGTGGCGGTGTTGGTGTAGATGTCGACGGGTTGGTTCCGGCTCGGGAACAGGGTGTCCCAGATCCCGAGGTTGAGGGCGCAGTCCATGACCATGCCCACGAAGCAGCGACCGGTGAGGAACGGCTCGACCGCGAGGATCTCGCCCTTCTCCGCGCGAATCTCCAGCTCGCGGGTCAGGAAGTCGATGTAGGGCAGGCGGATCTCCTGGAAAAGGACCGTGGAGACGTCGCCGCTGTCGAGGCTGTTGTTGAACATCAGGCGCATGAGCGCCGGGTCCTCGCGGGTCAGCGTCATGACGTGGCTGCTGACGGCGATCAGCGCGTCGCGGATGGAGCCGCGATCCGCGCGCTGAGCCAGATAGCCCGCGATATCGTGCTCGGCGGCCTTGCGCCGGATCACCTCTTCGTAGAGATGGCGCTTGCTGTCGAAGTGACGGTAGATGGCGGCCTCGGTGATGCTGCAGCTGCGCGCGATCTGGCGCACGGACGTGCCCACGTATCCATGCCGGGCGAAGAGGTCGGTGGCCCGGGACAGGATCTGGTCGCGGCGGTTGCTGGAGCCGTTTCCGTGGGGCAAGGCGCTTGTCCTACCATTTCAGTAAGCGAACGTTTACCAACTCGAAGATAGGCCCTGTGATTTCCTTGTCAACAATAGATTATCTATTAACAACCAAAACTGTCGGAATTGAGATTTCAACAAAAGAAAGGGGCTCCGTTTGCACGGAGCCCCGCATCGAGAGGAGTGGTCTAGAACAGACCGCTCACGGAGATGGCGTAGAGGTCCTGGATGTAGTCGTCCCAGCGATTCTCGTCGAACTCGTTGCGCCGGTAGGTGGCGCTGACGGCGAGCTTCTCGCTGGCCTGCCACCGCGCCCGGACCATGGCCCGGTCGTGGTCGCTCTGGACCGGGTTCAGGCTGGTGGATTCGTCGCCCTTGTTCTCGAAGTAGATGCCCTCGTACATGGCCTCGAACGAGAGCTTGGGCGTCAGGCGGACGGTGGCGCCGGGCGTGAAGCGGAGCGTGGTGCCGTCGTAGTTGAAGGCGCCCATGCCGGGCGTGGGGGTGGTGCCGTCCTTCAGTTCGTACTTCTCGGTGCCGTAGGAGACCATGCCGTAGAACGAGAGCATGGGGCTGGCCAGCCAGTTCAGGTTGGCGAACAGCCGATGGGCCTGCCAGCTGGTCTCGGTGTCCTGGTCCTTGCGCTCGAGCGACTGGTCGCGGCCCTGGTAGCCGAAGTCCAGCGGCAGCTTGGGCCTGGGCCGGGCCTGCAGCGCCAGCTCCCAGCCGAGACGCTGGCGCTGGTAGTCGCCCATGACCCCGTACCAGTCGTTGTCCGACACCGCGTGCTCAACGTTGCGGTCCTGGTAAAGCAGCCCCACGCGCAGCTTGGTCTGGCGGCTCAGCCGCGACCTTATCCGCAGGGCGAGCTCCTGGTTGCGTTTCTTCTGGTCGAGGGACCGGCTGCGGGTCGCGGCGACCTCGCCGGGCAACGCGCCCTCGGCGGTCTGCTCGGTGAGCTCGGTCTGGCGGTACTTGTAGTGCAGGTGGATCCGGGTCTTGCCCAGGCTGGTGTTGTCCACCGCGGCCATGGCGTCGACGTAGTCGCGCTGGCGGTCCGAGCCCAGGAGCACGCCGTCGGGGTCGGCGAGGTTGCCGTCGGTGTCCTGGCTCGACAGTCCGCCGCTCAGGCGGACCATGGTGTTCCGGGACAACCGGCCCAGCCAGGCCAGCCGGCCGGTGGCGATGTGCGATTCGTTGTCGAGGTTGCCGACGTCGCTCGCGCCCCAGGTCTCGCCGCCCTTGCTGGTGAGGTCGCCCACCAGGCCGTAGAACTGCAGCCGGTGCCTAGCGTTGAGGTCGTAGGCCACGTCCAGGCTGCCGCGGAAGTCCTGGCGGTCGTCGGTGTAGACGTGGCCGGTGGTGTATCCGCGGTCGCCGTCGCTGCCGCGGAAGGCCAGGCGCAGGTCGCCTTTGAACCGGCCCAGGGCCATGGCGCCGCCGATCCAGACCTCGTACAGCGAGGTGTCCATGGTCTGGACCGCGGGAGGCGTGGAGAGCGCGCCGCCACGCAGCAGGCTGCCCTTGCGTCCCTCGCGGCGCATGTCGACCACGCCGCCGGTGAGGTCGAACGAATCCGACAGGTGGAAGCGCAGGTCGAGCTTGCCCTGGGCCCAGCGCAGGCGCGGGTCGAAGTCGAGCGACGCCGGCGGCGGGGGATAGGGGAAGTTGGGGTTGCGCATCTCGCTGTCGGTGTCGGCGAAGGTGTGGTGGCGGTGGTAGGTCAGGGTGGCGCTGTACTTGCCGGGCGTCGAGCTCCAGACACCGAAGTCGCCGCTGAGGCCGCCGCCCTCGAGGTTGCCGAAGTAGCCGCTGGCGTCGATCTGGTGGCTGCTCTCGCTGGTGCGATGGTAGCCGAACAGGCCGGTGCCCATGGTCTTGCCGTAGAGCTGGGTGTCCTCGGCGCCCTTGGCGCGGTCGCCATGGCGGTCGGCCATGACGAGCGACGCTGTGGCGTGGTTGTCGAGGCTGATCAGGTCGCCGGCCGGGGCCCAGATCCGCATGGACTGGGCGGGGAGCTCGGTGGCCGCTGCGGGCAACGCGGCCAGCAGCAGGACCAGCATGAGCGCGGTGGTCAGGTGCGTGTTCTTCATGACCTTGCCTCCTTTACTGGTCCAGGAAGTTGGGGTTGATGTTCGAGCCGTGGACCTCGCGGTGGCAGTCGTAGCAGCGCGCCTCGCCCGCGATCAGGCCGCCGTGGTTGACGTCGCCGATGGCCCAGCTGTTTCTCTCGCCTGTTTCTGGGTCAATGATGTCGTTGTTGAAGCCGGCCTCGAAGTGGCACTGCAGGCAGAGCCCGTTGCCGTCCTGGGTGAGCATCTTGTCGTGCTGCGAGCCGTGGGGCAGGTGGCAGCTCAGGCATTCCTCGCCGTCGACGCCCTCGTGCTCGAAGACGAAGGGGCCGCCGATCTGCGGGTGGCAGCTCAGGCAGCCGGCGTTGAGACCTTCCCAGCTGGCGAGATCGTTGCCCGCGTGGTGGTCGTGGCAGTCGCTGCACGACATCTGTCCCTCGAGCACCCGGTGGCGGAACGGCAGCCGGAACGCTGCGACCACCTCGGTGTGGCACTGCAGGCAGAACTCGCTGCGGTTGCGGAATTCCGCCGCCGGCCGCGCCAGACCGGGGAAGTGGACCTGGTCGGTGTGGCAATCGGCGCACGAGACCTCGCTGCCCGCGTGGGGGCTGCCGGCGAAGTGCAGGTCCATGCTGATGTGGCACTGGGTGCACATGTCGGCGCGGCCGGCGGCCTCGAGCTGGCCGAGCTGCTCGACGCCGAGGATCCAGCCGTCGCCGCCCTCGTCGACATGGAGGCTGCCGGGACCGTGGCAGGCCTCGCAGCCGACGATGTCGGTGCCCGGCACGGCGAGCCCGCGCTCCCAGGCGTGGGGGGAATGGGTGTAGAACTCACCCACGTCCTCGTGGCACATGGTGCATTCCTCGGCTCCGACGTACTCGGCATCCGCCGGCACGTCGAACCGCTCGAGGTACTTCTCGCCCGCGGCGACCTGCAACGGCAATAGGACCGCCAGACAGATGACCAGGCAGATGAGACTCCGCATGAGAACCTCCAGACGCTCGGGAACGGGACCGCTAGCGCGACAACCATAGTCGAGGAACGGTGTTAACTTCAAAGAGTGTTTTAACGGATCCGGACGACAATTTAACAACAGGACGGATCAAGTTTTGTATTTATCCGACACGAATCCAGGCCTCCGGCGGAGTCTTGCACGGATTCCCCGTTCCGCCACCATGCCGGATCCGCTACCCTGTGCAGCACGTAGCCGACCGTGTCGGCGGGACTCCGGCCCCCTTCCCGGCAAGGAATTGCGCCCGCCAAGGTCCGCGATCGGCACGCCACGAAGGAGTCGTCATGGACTGGTCCAACAATCGCCTCTGCCAGCTGCTCGGAATTCGCCTGCCCGTGATCCAGGGCGGCATGGTGTACATGAGCGGCGCCCGGCTCGCCGCCGCGGTCAGCGAGGCCGGGGGCCTGGGGCTCCTGGGCTCGGGCAGCATGCGTCCCGACCTCTTCCGCGAGCAACTCCAGAAGTGCCGCGCGCTCACCACCCGGCCCTTCGGCGTGAACGTGCCACTGCTCTATCCGCACTCGGGCGAGGTGCTCGACATCGCGCTGGCCGAGGGGGTCAAGCTCTTCGTCACCAGCGCGGGCTCGCCCAGGCGAGTGGTGGGCAGGCTCAAGGACCACGGCTGCACGGTCCTGCACGTGGTGGCCAGCCCGATCCTCGCCCGCAAGTGCGAGGAGGCGGGCTGCGACGGGGTGGTGTGCGAGGGTTTCGAGGCCGGGGGGCACAACGGTCGCGAGGAACTGACCACGCTGGTGCTGGTGCCCGAGTGCGTGGCCGCGGTGGACATCCCGGTGGTGGCGGCGGGCGGCGTGGCCACCGGCGCACAGTGGGCGGCGTGCATGGCGCTGGGCGCCGACGGCGTGCAGATCGGGTCGCGGTTCGCAGTCACCCAGGAATCGAGCGGCCATGCGGCGTTCAAGCAGAAGGTGGTGGACGCCGGGCCTGACGCCACCATGCTCATGCTCAAGAAGCACGTGCCGGTGCGGCTGCTGCAGAACGCCTTCGCCGAGCAGGTGGCGCAGCTCGAGGCCCGCGGCGCCTCGCGCGACGAACTGGCCGAACTCCTGGGTCAGGGGCGAGCTCGCCGTGGCATGCTCGAGGGTGATCTCGAGACGGGCGAGCTCGAGATTGGCCAGGTCTCCGGACTCATCGACGACATCCCCACCGTGGCCGAGGTTGTGTCCCGCCTCGAGGCCGGTTACGACGAGGCGGTCCGGCGGCTGGGGGCGCGGTGACCGCGCCGACGGCGGTGGCCGCGGACGATCTGGCGGCGCACCTGGCTGAACTCTGCCCGCCGCTGGGGATCGACCTGGCCGGCGCCGCAGCGCTGGACGGTCCGGCGCCCCACGCCGACGCCTGGCGAGCCTGGCTCGACAACCAGCAGCACGGCGACCTCGACTACCTCGTCCGCACCCGCGAGGAGCGTGCCGACCCCCGGCACCACAACCCCTGGGCCCGGTCGCTCCTGGTCTTCGCCCAGCGCTACACCCAGGGCTGGTCCGACACGGCCAACGGTTCGTGGCTCGACGGCGTGGCCCGCTATGCCCGTGGCCAGGACTACCACGATGTGCTCCTGGCTGCGGTCAAGACGGTGTTCGCGGAGCTGCGCACGGTCTGGCCCGGCCTCGCGGCCTTCCCGGCAGTGGATACGGGGCCGTACCTCGAGCGGGACTGGGCCGAGGCGGCGGGATTGGGTTTCGTCGGCAAGAACACCTGCCTCATCCACGAGACCCTCGGCTCGGGGCTGGTGCTGGCCGTGGCGCCCACGAACCTGGTAATCAGCGGCCTTGCGACGGCTCCCCGACCGCTGTTCGCCGTGGCCCCGCGAGGCCGCCTGCCGCGTGCCGCCACCGATCGCTGCGGCCGCTGCACCCGCTGCCTCGAGGCCTGCCCCACGGGCGCCATCACCGCCCCCCGGGTCCTGGATGCGGGCCGTTGCCTGTCGACCTGGACCATCGAGTGGCGCGGCCAGACGCCCCCTGGCCAGCGCGAGCAGCAGGCCGATCACCTCTTCGGTTGCGACATCTGTCAGCAGGTCTGCCCCTGGAACGACCGGGCGCTGCGGGCCGCGGACGTGCCGCTGCCGGTTCCCGCCTACGCCCCGCTGCCTGTCCACGCCGAACTCGACCTGGCCGATCTGCTCACGCTCGGGGCCGACGAATTCCGCCGCCGCTTCCGCCGCACTCCGTTGTGGCGCGCCCACCCCCAGGGCCTCCGCCGCAACGCGCTGGTGGTGGCCGCCAACACCGGCCGGCGCGATCTTCTGGAGGTGGCACGCAGCCTGGCCGCCGACGATCCCGACCCCGACGTCCGCGCGGTGGCGGCCTGGGCCACGGCGCGCCTGGAGGAGCAGTCATGACCGTGACGGCAGCACACTGGGAAGCCCTCGCCGACCAGCGCGTGCAGTGCCGGCTGTGCCCGGTGGGCTGCCAGCTCCGTCCCGGACAGGATGGTCCCTGCGGCTCGCGCGGCAACCGCGCCGGCGCCATGGTGCCACTGCAGTACGGCAAGGTGGTGGCGGCCGGGGTCGACCCCATGGAGAAGAAGCCGCTCTACCATTTCCTGCCCGGCGCGCCCATTCTCTCGGTGGCCGCTCAGGGCTGCAACCTGCACTGCGCCTTCTGCCAGAACTGGCGGATCAGCCAGCTGGGGGAGGCTCCGGCCGGTCGCACCGAGGACCTGTCGCCGGCCGACGTGGTGGCCCTGGCGCGCGCGCACCGCTCGGTGGGCATCGCCTACACCTACAGCGAGCCGCTGGTCTGGTTCGAATTCGTGCGCGACACCGCCCGGCTCGCCCATGACGCGGGCCTGGTCAACGTCATCGTCAGCAACGGCTACATCGAGGCGGCGCCCCTGGCCGAACTGGTCCCGCTGCTGGACGCGGCCAACATCGATCTGAAGAGCATGGACGACCGGTTCTATCGCGAGATCTGCAAGGCCAGCCTCGCGCCGGTGCTGCGGACCATCACCATGCTGCACGCCGCGGGCGTCCACCTGGAGGTGACCAACCTGGTGATCCCCGGCCACAACGACGGCGACGGAGAGATCGCCGCACTGCGCGATTTCGTGGCCGACCTCTCGCCGGACATCCCGCTGCACCTGTCGGCCTACCGTCCCGAGTGGCGCTTCGAGGCGCCGGCCACGCCGCCCGCCACCCTCGCCCGTGCCGCGGAGATCTGTGCGCGGAGGCTGCCCTACGTCTATGCGGGGAACGTGCACCTGGCGGACTGGTCGGATACGCGCTGTCCGGGCTGCGGGGCCGTGGTCATCGCCCGGCGCGGTTACACTACCGAGTCGCGGCTCGCCACGCCCGCCTGTCCCGATTGCGGGCTGGCCCTGCCGGTGGTGACCGAAAGCTGAGGCCCGGGAAGCCGGCGGCGAGTCAGCCCTCCGCGCCGCCCCAGCCCGGATCGATGTGCGTGCAGCGCACGTTGGTGGTGATCCCGCCGCGGACGAACCACTCGCCGACGACCTCCATCATGCGCGGCCGGCAGGCGGCCACCAGGTCGTCGAGGATCTGATTGGTGACCTTCTCGTGGAAGGCGCCCTCGTCGCGGTAGCTCCACAGGTAGAGCTTGAGCGCCTTGAGCTCGAGGCACTGCTGGTCCGGCACGTAGGTGATGTGGAAGTGCGCGAAATCAGGCTGTCCGGTCAGCGGGCAGAGGCAGGTGAACTCGGGACAGTCGAACTCGATCTCGTAATCGCGCTCGGGCGCCGGGTTGGCGAAGACCTCGAGATCCTTGCTGGGCTGGGTGGCCATGGCCGGTCCTTTCAACGGTGGGTTCGGGGGCCATGCTAGTGCCTGGAGCGCGTTGGCGCCAGTTCGAGGATCCTGGCCGCCCGGCCCCGTGACGGAGGCGTGGTCCAGATCCGGAAATTTTGGCCACTCGAATAAGTCGTTCTCCCGGCGACCGTTCGATCCCGATCGCCCCGGCATTCGGGGTCGAATTCTACTTTTCAGCACCCCAGATGAGCCCAGGTGCGTTACAATAAGGGTTGTATTTATCGCCAAGATCCACCGGAGGTACTCATGTCTCGCAGCCACTCCATCGCTGTGTTCCGCCTGCTGCTGTTTCCGCTCCTGATACTCATGTCCGCCTCGGCGCTGGCCAAGGATCCCTCGGGGGTGACCACCCTCGCCAGCGACACCGAGGAGTTGCGCCTGCGCGTGACGATCCCCGCGGACGAGGATCAGTGGCATGGCCTGGTGGCCGTGCCGGCAGGCAAGAGCGCCTCCCTGCTCACCACGGCGGCGAGCATCGATCTGGGACCGGCCGCGACCATGCACGGGATCCGGCTGGTGCCCCTGAGCGTGGGACTGGCCGACGACGGCCAGCGCGAGCGCGAGGTGACCATCGCCTTCGCCACCGACCCGTCCCGATCAGTCGTGGCCCGACCGCGTCTGGCCGCCACGTTCGCCAGGCTGCTCGAGTCCACGGCCCTGGGCGGAGCCGCGGTGCGAGGGCAATACGAGGAGGTGCCGGGCACTTACCTGATGATCGTCCCCGAGGTTCCGGGCGTCCTCGAGGCTGTGGCGCCGCTGCTCGAGTGGCGCCGCCGCCAGGGTTATCAGGTCCAGATCGCCACCACGCTGCAGACCGGTACCAGCAACGCCCAGATCAAGGCCTTCATCCAGCAGGTCCACGACACGGCGACCTCGCCGCTGGCCTACATCACCCTCGTCGGCGACGCCAACGGGTCGGTGGCGCTGGCCACGTGGTTCGAGGGGCTCTCGGGCTACCACGGCGAGGGCGATCACTACTACACCACGCTCGAGGGCGACGACGTCCTGGCCGACGCGCACATCGGCCGGCTCAGCACGCGCACGGTGAGCGAGCTCGAGGGGATCGTCGCCAAGATCCTGGCCTACGAACGCACGCCCGATTCCTTCACCGACCCGAGCTGGTACAGCCGTGCCACCCTGGTGGGTGACCCCAGTGCCTCGGGCGCCACCACCATCTATGTCAATCAGTGGGTCAAGGAGCAGTTCCTGCAGCCGCTGGGCTACACCCAGATCGACACCATCTGGACCGCGCCCTTCGCCAGCCGGATCTTCTCCAGTCTGAACCAGGGGACCTCGGTCTACTCGTACCGCGGCTACCTGGGCTGCAGCGGTTTCAGCACCGGCTACATCGACAACCTGAGCAACGGCGGCGAGATGCCGTTCGCGGTGATGCCCACCTGTGCCTCGGGCAGCTTCGCCAGCAACACGCACACCTACACCGAGGCCATGCTGCGCAACCCCAACGGTGGCGCCATCGGCGCCGTTGGCACCGCCACCACGGGCACCCATACGCGTTACAACAACTGCTACTTCCACGGCACCTGGGAGGGCGCCCTGGGCGAGCGCGACCGCCATCTCGGCTATGCGCACACCCGCGGCAAGATCGAGCTCTATCGCCAGTACAGCGTCAACGAGCCCAACATCGTCGAGATCTGGGCGACGTGGAACAACCTCATGGGCGACCCCGCCACCGAGATGCGCCAGGCCCTGCCCACCGTGCCCCAGGTGACCCATGCCGGGCTGCTGCCCGCCGATGCCGGCGGCCTGGCCCTGTCGGTCACCAATGCGCTGGGGGTCCCGCTGGTCGGCCAGCGGGTGGCGCTGTACCAGACCGATCGCGACCCCGTCGCCGGCTATACCGATCAGGCCGGTCAGGTCCTGCTGCCGTTGCCGGCGGGCGCGGTCCCCGGCGCGCTCCAGGTCACCGTCACGGGCGACGACCTGGTCCCGTACCAGGGCACGGCCCAGCTCGGCGCCGTGGATGCCTGGTGCACGGCCGACGGCTGGACCTGGGACGACGGCGGCAACGGCATGCCCGACCCCGGCGAGACCGGCGAGCTGTCGGTGATCGTGCGCAACCTGGGCGACCAGGCTGCGCTCGGAGTCGTGGTGGGACTGGATTCCCAGACTGTGGGGGTCGACGTGAGCGATCAGCAGGTGGTCCTGGGCGACATCCCGGCCGGCGGAACCGCCATGGCGGGAACCTGGACCGTGACCCTGCCCGATGACCTGCCCGACGCCACGCCGGTGGCGCTCCGTCTGGACGCCACGGCCGCCGGGGACAACTGGTCGTCATTGGTCGATCTGCCCATCGCCGCCCCGGCCTTCATGGTGATCGGCACGAGCTGGTCGGCCCTGCCCGGACAGACCAGCCTCCTGGAGATCACCCTGGCCAACGAGGGCTCGGCCGGCGCCACGGGCGCCAGCGTGAGCTTCGCCTCGACCAGCCCGTTCCTCCTGCCCGCCGGCCCGGTGACCGTCCCGCTGGGCGATGTGGCCGCCGGCCTGTCCGCCTCGGCCAGCTTCAGCCTGGCCGTGAGCGCCGACGCCTGGGGCGGACACCTCGCCGACTGCACCCTCACCGTGACCACCATCGCCGGCACGCGCCAGGAGCTGCCGCTGCCCCTGGCGCTCGGCTCGCCCAGTAACAACAGTCCCGTGGTGGACAGTTCGGGCGCCTACGTGGCCTGGGACGACGAGGACCCCTCGCCCGACGCTCCGGCCTACTGGTGGCGCGAACTCGACCCCACCTTCGGGGGCGTCGGCACCGACGTGGGCCTGACCGACTTCGCCTACGAGCAGGACGACACCCGCACGGTGGAGCTGCCCTTCAGCTTCACGTACCACGGCGAGGCCTACGACCAGCTCTCGATCTGCTCCAACGGCTGGGCGTCCTTCGGCCAGACCTATCTGGTGCACTACCGCAACTGGGGTCTGCCCGCCGCCGGCGCCCCCGAGACCATGCTCGCGGTGTTCTGGGACGACCTGGTCCAGAACGGCAGCAACAGCGTCTACCACGCCTACTTCCCCGAAGAGGGCATCTACGTGGTGCAGTGGAGCCGCATGCGCAACCGCCACAACGGCAGCCAGAACTGCGAGCTGGTGCTGTACGACCCGGCGGTCCACGAGACCGCCACCGGTGACGGCCTCATCGTTTTCCAGTACCAGCAGGCGACCAACAACGACACGTCCCGAGGGTACGCCACGGTGGGCATCCAGAACGGCGAGGACGGCCTGACCTGGACCTACTACAACCGGTACGCGCCTGGTGCGCGCACCCTGGGCACCGGCCGGGCCATCGCCTTCGTGCCCACGCCACCGGCGGCGCCGGCCGCGATCGCGGTGACCCCCGATGCGTTCGACCTCCAGGTGCCGCCCGGCGGCTCCACCCAGGTGACCCTGGAGATCACGAGCGATGGCGTGATGGGGTCGATCCTGAACTGGCAGGTGGGCGTGCGCGAGCCGCAGACCATGGTGCCGGCCGCGGCGGTCACCGACGAGCCGGGCTCGCGCGACCGCTGGGTGACGCTGACGGCTCCCGACGGTGGTGAGACCTGGCTGATCGGCGAAACCAACCAGATCACCTGGGATGCCAGCAGCGAGCTCGACGCCGTGCGCCTGCAGATCGACCGCGGCCTGGGCGACGGTTGGCAGACCCTGGAGATGATGGTGGACGCTTCCCTGGGCGCGTATTCCTGGACGACCAGCGGGCCGGCCAGCCAGAGCTGCCGCATCCGGGTGACCGACCTCGAGGATGTCCTGGTCTCCGACACCAGTGACCAGGTCTTCACCATCACGCCGGACCTGTCCTGGGTCAGCGTCGAACCGGCGGCGGGCCAGATCACGGGCGGCGAGACGGCCGTGGTCTCGGTGACCGTGGATGCGAGCGAGCTGCCGATGGGCACCCACGAGATCGAGCTGGTGGTCCTCAGCAGCGGCGGCGCTCCGGTGATCGTGCCGCTGTCGGTGGTGGTGGACGAGATCTCGGCCACGCCCGACGCCCCGCCGTCCTCGCTGGGGCTGGCGCAGAACGCGCCCAACCCGTTCAACCCCCGGACGGTGATCGACTTCGCCCTGCCCCGCGACAGCAACGTCCGCCTCACGGTGCACGACCTGCGCGGCCGGCTGGTGCGGACGCTGCGCAGCGCCACGCTGCCGGCGGGCAGTCACCAGGTGGTGTTCGATGGGACCGGGGAGGATGGCCGGCGGCTGGCGTCGGGCACCTACGTCTACCGGTTGCAGGCGGGCGGCGAGGTGCTGACCAGGCGACTGACCCTGGTCAAGTAGACTGGCTACGGAACGCCGACCGCGATCCGCAAGAAAGAGCCCCGGCCGTCGACGGCCGGGGCTCTTCGCGTGTGGTGATGGGTTGCGCTACTTGATCAGGGCCATGCGCCCCACCGCCGAATGGCTGCCGCTGGTCACCTTGTAGAAGTAGATGCCCGCCGCCGCGCTGCGGCCGCGGTCGTCGTCGCCCTTCCACTGCACGGAGTGGGTGGCGGCCACCAGATCGGCGTCCACCAGCGTCTTCACCAGCCGGCCCTTGACGTCGTACACCACCACGGTGGTGCGGGCGGTGGTCGGCAGGGCGAAGCGGATGGTGGTGATGGGGTTGAACGGGTTGGGATAGTTCTGGTCGACCCGGAAGGCCATCGGGACCGCGGGATCCTCCACGGCGTTGGCGGTGCCACAGTCGGCCTCGAGTGCGCCGATCAGGCCGCAGCCACCGCTGTTGTCGGGAGCGCAGGGGCCGTCGGGGTCGACCCGGTAGTCGCCCTGGGCCACGTCGCAGAACAGCGGGTCGGCGGCGATGTTGCCGTTGGTGCCGGTGGGATCGGTAACGCCGCCCCAGCCGGTGCCGTCGTTGCCGAAGACGTCGTTGCACGCGAAGGTGCCCGAGCCGCTGGCCACGTAGATGCCGTTGGCGGTGCCGGTGCCGCCGGTGTTGAACGCGCTGATGGTGTTCTCCAGCGTCAGCACCGTGTTGGACGAGTAGAGGCCCGCGCCGCCGGCGGGACAGCTGTTGTCGGCGATGGTGACGTTCTGGACCGTGGCGCTGGTGCAGTTGTTGAGGTAGAACGTGCCGGCGAAGTACTCGCCCGTGTTGCCGGTGATCACCGTGTTGAGCACCTGCACGTCGGTGCAGTTGTTCAGCTGCAGGCCGCCGCCGGTCTGGCCCAGGTTGTCGGCGATGACGGCGCCGTCCAGGGTGACGCCCGTGTTCTGGGCGAAGAGGCCGCCGCCGGCCATGAAGGTCGAGGCGTCGGTCTTGCTGTTGCCGCTCACCTCGACATCCACGAGCTCGAGGCTGCCGCCCTCGATGAAGATGCCGCCACCGTTGGTCTTGGCCGTGTTGCCGGAGACCGCGCCGCCGTTGTAGACGAGGTTGGTCACGTCGTTGACGCCCGCGGCATGGAGGCCGCCGCCGTTCTCCGCCGCGAGGTGGCCGGAGATGGTCACGTTGTTCAGGGTCACGTCGGCATCGATGATGCGCAGTCCGCCACCCAGCGCGGGATTGCTGAGGTTGTCGGTGATCACCGTGTTGTCGGCGATGGTCACGTCGGTCAGCGAGGGCGCGCCACGGTAGATGTAGACGCCGGCGCCGTGGACGGAGGTGTTGCCGGTGATCACGACGTTCTCCAGCACGGCGTTGCTGTTGTTCAGGGCGATGCCGCCACCGAGACCGAGCTCGGAGCTGCTGCCCGCGTTGTTGCCGGTGATGGTGAGGTTGCGCAGCGTGGGCGAGGTGCCGCTGAGCACCATGCCGCCGCCGTACTTGGCCGCGAAGGGGATGTCGGCGAAGAAGCGGCCGCCGCCGTTCTGCACCTGGAAGCCGTCGATGACGGTGTCGTTGCCGATGGTGCCGGAGAACTGGACCGCGGGGTTGTTGGGGTTGCCGCTGATCACGGTCGGGTTGCCCATGGGGTCGCGGGTCTCGTAGCCGGGGTCGTAGCCGCCGCGGATCTGCATGCCCTTGCCCAGGAAGGTGGTCACGCCCAGGGTCTCGCTGCCGAGCACCTTGATGGTGTCGGCCTGGGCGGCGGAGTTGATGGCGTCGCGCAGCAGGACGAACTCCTGCGGCACGAGCTGGATGTTGTCGCCCAGCGCCTTGAGCAGGTTGACCCGTCCCGCACCCAGCAGGCCCGCGTAACCGGGGTTGATGTCGTCGATGTCGTCGCACGAGGCGAGGAGGATCGCCGAGACGTCGTACGCGGTCATGGTGGGATCGGTGGACCAGATCAGGGCCGCTGCGCCGGCTGCCAGCGGCGAGGAGAAGCTGGTGCCCTGGGTGGAGGTGTAGGTGTGCGACTGGGTGGAGCGGTCGTAGGCGGTGGTGTAGATGTTGACGCCCGGGGCGCAGAGGTCGACCCAATCGCCGAAGTCGGAGAACTCGGCCTTGCCATCGTCGGCGTTGGTGGCGGCCACGGCGAGCACCGCGTCGTCGTTGTAACCACCGAGGTAGTCGGGCTCGTCGTCGCTATCGTTGCCAGCGGAGGTGAAGATCAGGCAGCCGGCGTCGAGCGCCGTGCGGACCGCTCCGGAGAGGAATTCGCTGTTGCCCCAGGACGCGTTGAGGATGTTGGCGCCGTTGACGGCCGCGTAGACGATGGCCGAGGCGGCGAAGTCCATGCGCACCACGCCCTGCTCGGGCTCGCCCGGATCGGGCACCGGGAGCCAGCCCACCCGGAGCGCCATGATCTTGCAGCCGGGGGCCGTGCCGGCGATGCCGATGCCGTTGTCGGTGATGGGCGCCACCACGCCGGCGCAGTTGGTGCCGTGGCTCTCGTAGTCCATGGGATCGTTGTCCTGGTCTGTCACGTCCTGATCGTCGTAGGGCGGGGGCAGCTGGCTGGGCAGGTTGACGAAGTCCCAGCCGCGGATGTCGTCGATCTTGCCGTTGGCGTCGTCGTCCACGCCCGGTGTCCCGTAGTACTCGTCCCAGTTGGTCCAGATCGCGCCGTTGACCCGGTCGGGGTGGCTGCCGCCGAGGTCGGGGTGGTGCCAGTCCACGCCCGAGTCCATGACCGCGACCACGATGTTGGAATCGCCCAGGGATTCGGCCCAGCCGCCGAGCGCGCGGACGTCGCCGCCGCCCAGCGCCGCGTTCCGCAGGTAGTACTGCGCCGGGTTCAGATCGTTGGGCATGTAGGCGTTGCCGTAAGTGCGGCAGATGTCCACCGCCTCGGTCTTGACGACCACGCCGACCTTGGCGTAGTCGGCCAGCACGTTCTGCAGGCCGGCCGCGGCCGGGAAGTCCACGGTGTAGACGCGCGAGAGCTCGTCACGGAGCTCGTCGTTCTTGATCCTGTCGACCATGTCGCCGTACAGCGGCTGGATCTCGCTGACCCCGTGCTTGAGCGACACGGCGTCCAGCGACTCGATGCCGGTCAGGGCGAATCCGGCGCTCTTCTCGACGGAGAGCTTGACGCCGGACTGGACCGTGATCACGACGCGGTCGGGGACCTGGCCGACCACGGAGGCGTTCTCGTAAGTGGCCGCCGTCGCGAGCGCGCTCAGGGCGAGCAGGGCGACGAGGACGAGGGCATACTTCTGCATGGGCTCCACTCCTCGGTGGCAAAACGGGGGAACACGCGGACGGTGGCGGGCGTGCTCCGGGGAAAGCGTACCAGTACACATAAGAATAACGGAATTCGCACCCCGTATCAATTCCTCAACGTATCGCCCATATGGTGCCATCGAAATTGTGTCCGGCGGAATCGAGTGGGATCTGGCCGTATGATTCCTGCCGCGATTCTGATATTTTCACAAAGAAACTGGTGAACGAACCCCATCTGGAGCACCGGACACACTCTCGATGGCACAAGACAAGGCCCCCCTCGGGGGTTCTAGGGAGGGTTTCTTGGCACACGGTCCCCTCGACATCGTCTTCATCGAATCCCACGATGGCGGCTCCCACCGCGAGTTCCGGGAGGGCCTGATCCAGCATTCCAGCCATCGCTACCGCTCGCTGACCCTCCCGCCGCGGTTCTGGAAATGGCGCATGCGCGGCGGGGCGCTGTGGTTCGCCGACGAGCTCGCCGCGGCGCCCGAGCCCTGCGACCTGATCTTCGCCACCAGCCTGCTCAACCTCGCCGACCTGCGCGGACTCCTGCCGCCGCCGCTGGACCGGCGGCCCCTGGTGCTCTACATGCACGAGAACCAGCTCACCTACCCGCTGTCGCCCGACGAGGAGTTCGACTTCCATTTCGGGTTCACCAACATCATCAGCTTGCTGGCGGCCGACCGGGTGGTCTTCAATTCCGCTTTCCACCGCGACCTCTTCCTCGACGCCTTGCCCAGCTACCTCGGCCGCATGCCCGAGAATGTGCCGGCGGGGATGCGCGGCCGTCTCGAGGCGCGGTGCACCGTCCTGCCGGTGGGATTGCCGCGCACGCCGGCCACGGGGCTCGGCGCGGCCGTGTGGCGGGGCAGCGCCTGCACGCCGGAGGCGGGTCCGCCCTGGCCGCGCGATGGCCGGCGGCCGGTCCTGCTCTGGAATCACCGCTGGGAGTTCGACAAGCGGCCCGACCTCTTCGCCGACGCCCTGATGAGACTGCTCGACGCGGGGCTCGATTTCGGGGTCATCCTCCTGGGCGAGGAGCGCCATCGCGGCGAGGTGTTCCAGCCGCTGGTCCAGCGGCTCGGCGACCGTTGCCTTCAGTTCGGATTCGCCGCCGAGCGATCGCGCTACGAGGAACTGATCTCCCGGGCGGACATCGTGGTCAGCTGCGCCGAGCAGGAATACTTCGGGATCGCCGTGGCCGAGGCGGTGCATGCCGGTTGCTATCCGGTGCTGCCCCGCCGCCAGGTCTACCCGTCGCTCTACGGGAGCCGCTGCCGGGGCCGGCACTTCTACGAGACCGCGGACGAACTCGTGGCGCTCCTGGCGGCGCTGATCCGCGGCGACAGCTGCGGCCATGTCTGTTCGCTCTCCCGCGACCTCGACGAATTCTGCTGGGAGCGCCTGGCGCCCCGCTACGACGCGCTGCTGCGTGACGTCGCCGAGCACGGCGGCAAGGAGGGACCATGGACCGACGCTTCTACCTGATCGACGTGGAGGGGGTCCTCGTCCGGGACAAGAGCTACCGCCCGGTGACCGGTTCGGTGGCCTGGCTCGACGGCCTCGCGGCGCGCGGCATCGCCTGGCGGCTGGTCAGCAACAACACGACGCATCGGCCGGCCGACCTGATCGCGGCGCTGCGGCAGGCGGGCTTCACGGTTCCGGCCGATCATCTGATCGGTGCGCTGGGGGCCGGGCTCGCCTGGTTGCGCGAGCAGGGACACCGGCGCCTGGGCTGGCTGGGCGCGGCCTCGCTGCGGCCCTATCTGCAGGAGGAGGGGTTCGTCATCGCGGCGGACGAGGCGACTCGCTGCGATGCCGTGGTCCTGGGCGTGGCGCCGGACCAGGTCCTGGGCGACCTGGATCGCGCGCTCGGCTGGCTCCAAAACGGCGCCGACCTGCTCTGCCTGCATCGCAACGGTCTGTGGCTCGATGCCAACGGGCGACCCCGCCTGGGACCGGGAGCCTGGGCCGCGGCCCTGACGGCGGCCGTTCCCACGGCGAGGGTGGTCACCGCGGGCAAGCCCGAGCCGGTGGTGTACAAGCTGGCGCTCGAATCTCTTGGCGTAAAACCCGAAGAGGCGCTATTTATCAGCGATGACCCTTTGACCGATCTGGTCGGCGCGCGCCGGCTGGGCATGGCCACCGTCTTCGTTACCAGTGGCAAGTATCCCGACGACGGGGTGCTCGCCTCCCTACCCCCCGAGCTCCGACCGGACCTGGTTCTGGATCGGGCCGACCAGCTCTAGAAGGATCGGGCGCCCTTGAAGAACAACGTCGCCGTCGAGAATCCCCGCAACGACCAGCGCCGCGAGCGACTGCTCACCATCGCCTTGACGGCCTGGGACCTGGAACGGTTGCGTGCGGACGATCGCGAGACGCGGACCCGGCTCATGGTGCTCAAGACTCACGAGCGGCTCAGCTTGCTGGCAGAGGCCGAGCGCGGGGTCGAGAAGCACAAGCGGTCGTTCCTCAAGGTGGGCGAGGCGGGACAGCTGGGAGTCCTGCTGGTGCACGGCGCGGACCAGTCGCCGGCGAACCTGGTGCCGCTGGCGCGGACGCTCAACGAGGCCGGCCTGACGGTTCACGGCGTGCTGCTGGTGGACTATGGTCACGGGGTGACCGACGATCCGGAAGCCCGCTGGCGGGCCAGTCTGCAGCAGATCCGGCAGGGATACACGCTGCTCGAGCGCAGCTGCCCCGGCGTGGCCGTGGTGGGAGTGGGCTTCGGGGCCGCGCTGGCCCTGCACCTGGCCAAGCGCGAGAAGGTGGCCTCGCTGGTGCTGGTGGCGCCTGAACTGGTGGCCCGGGTGGGCTTCTGGGTGCGCCTGATCCAGCGGCTCAAGCTGTTGCGCGTGCCCTTCGTGCGGCGGCGCCTCGTCCACGTGGTCGACGCGCTCGAGTGCATGAGCCAGGCCGAGGACCTGGTCGGTCATCTGGATGTGCCCATCTTCGGGGTGCATTGCGACGACGATCCGCTGGTGCCGCCCGCATCGCTGCGGTTGCTGCAGAAGAAGGCACGCAACCATCAGAGCCGGTTCCAGGCGTTCCCCGAGGGGGGGCACGACGTCCTGGCTGCCCATGGTGGCAAGGGGCTCGAACGCGACATCGCCCGCTTCATCACCCAGGAAGCACGAGTCAAGCCGTAACCGGATCAGCCCTCGGCCAGGAGGCGCTGGAGCGTGCTGTCGTCGAGACGGGCGCCCAGTCCCAGGTGCCGGCGCGCCATGGTCTGCAGGGCCTGGACGTAATCAGGCAGGTGCCGGGCCATCTTTCGCCAGATGACGGCGAGGGCGCTGTCGGGCGACCCGGGTCCTCCGACCAGACAGCCGGCGATCTCGTAACCGTGCCGGGCCACGGCCATGTCGCGCGCCCGGGTTTCGGCCTCGGTCAGGCGCCAGCCGACCCGACGGCGGCGTACCAGGTCTCCCCGGTCCAGCAGCCCCAGAGCCAGGAAACGGTGGTCGGCCTGCCGGCGGTAGTGGTGACGACGCGGCCGCCGCTGTTCGGGCGCCAGGTCCGGTCGCAGGAGCGGGGCGATGCCGGGCTGGATGCCAGGGCGCGGATCGCCGGCCGCCCACTGGCAGAGGAGGTGGATGACGTAGATGTTCACGTCCTCGTCGGGGCCGCGGCTGTTGGTGGCGAACCCGGCCTCGCTCCGGGCTTCGAGCCAGTGCTCGGCGAAGAACCACCCGAGCGGCCGGGGGCCTTCCCAGGACGGGAAGAGGCTGTGGTAGGATGTAGTGTCCGCAGGGAGCGCGACGGCGGGCATGGCGAGCCTCCAGGTCCAGGGTGGCGACAGCTCGACCTTGCAGTCCCCATGCCCGCACGCTTTTGGGACCCGGAGAGACCTCTTGATCTTTCAGGTCTCATTCCGGACCGGGGGCGGTCGGTTCTCCGCCGCCGCCGCCACATTTCCTGCTACGGTTCCCCTGGCGACGGCCGATACCCCTCAGGAGACATGCTTCGAACCCCGTGCCAGAGAGGTATGCGGCATGAGTGAGCGGGAGTTCCTGGATCTGGACGAGGACCTGGTGGAGGAGAGCGCCGATTCCCCGGTCGGGGAGTGGGACGACGACCTCATGGATGACTTCCCGGCGGACGACCCGGCGGCCCAGGAACTGGGCAACGCGGCGGTGCCTGCACCGACCAAGGGGGAGTCCAAGCCGACCGAGAAGAAGGCCGCCAAGAAGGCCGCCAAGAAGGCCAAGAAGCCCCGCGCCCCTCAGGGCCGGCGTCTGTCCGCCTCGGGCTTCTATTTCTTCCTGCTGGTGCTGCTGGCGGGGCTCACCCTGGGCGCCGGTCTGTTGACCGCCACGGGGGCCGCTCCCGAGCAGCTGCTGGACTTCTCGGGCTTCCGTGACCCGTTGACCATGGGCGACTTCCGGGCGAATCCCATCAACGCGTTCTGGCTGGCCGCGGCGGTGACCCTGTTGGCGGCCGTCCTGGCGGCAGTGGCGGTGGGCAAGCGCCTGCAAGGGCTCGAGGCCACGCTTGCCGAACAGGACCGTCTGCTCGACGCCCTGCGCACGCTGGATCCCGAGGATGCCGAGTCGTGGCAACGCGAAGAGCTGCAGTCGGATCCCGATCTGGTGGCGGTCACCACCGGTCTGATGGGGCACGCCAGCCTCCAGCAGGCCAAGCTGAACCGGTATGTCGGCCTCGAGGGCGAGTTGCATCGCCTGGAGAAGGCCATGGCCGAGGACAGCCAGACCGATCTGAGCGGCAGCTGGGAGAATCCGGCGGTGGGCAGCCTGGCCGATCAGGCCCTGCGGCTGATCCGCGACCGCGAGGAGGCGACGCGCAACAACTCGGCCCAGCAGCAGAATCTCGACGCGCAGGGCCCCGACCTGGTGGCCGGGCTGCGCGATGCTCGCGGCTGGAACAGTGCGACCCACGACCAGCTCAACGTGCAGGGCGCCTCGCTCGAACGCCTGGCCCGCCGCCTGAACAAGCTGGCCGAGACCATGCCCCAGGACGCCGATCATTCCCGGCGCCGGGACCGGCTCCGCCAGGCCCTCGAAGCGGTCAAGCAGACCATCGAGAGCCTGCCGGCGCGGTCGGCCGCCGCGGGCGAGACCGGCGACGCCGGCTTCACCGCGCTGATCGAGCGCGCCAGCCGCCTGGCCTTCCAGATCGCCATGGAGGTGGCGCGGCTCGGAGCCAAGGGCGAACGCCTGCTCCCGTTGACCCAGGACCTGGAAGAGCTGACCACCGAGCTGCGGGCCGTGGCCGATCACGGCAAGCCCCAGCAGGACGGTGAGGATCCGCGCGACCGGGCGCTGGAGAACGTCCGCGGTCGTCTGGCCGAACTGGATCCCGACGTGCTGCAGGACGCTGGCGAGGACAGCGCGGCTCGGGCGGTGATCGAGCTGGCGCCGGCGGCCGGGCAGGTGGCGTCAACACTGGCCAAGATCGGCAAGGACTTCAACAACCAGACCGACCGGCTGGGGCAGCTATCGAGCCTGGCCAGCGAACTCACCGGCATCGAGCTCGCCGACCTCGGCGATCCGCAGGCGGCTCCGGGCGGCATGCTGGTCGATCGCTTCGACCCCTTCGCGTCGGGCGCTCAACCCGAAGGCGGCCTGGTGGCCGATCCGTTCGCCAGCTCCGGTGGGTCGATCTTCGATGCCGGGAACGCGGGTGGCGGCGAGTTCACCCAGACCATCCTGCCGGGCGAGGAGAACTCGCTGGTCGAGTCCCGGGAACCCGTGAGCGAGGAGCCGGAGGCCCTGGTCCTCGATCCGCCACTGTCCGCTCCGGCGGCGCCGGTGGCACCGGCGGCGGAGGTCGAGAACGCCGACGCGGAGCCGGTGTCCGTGGAAGAGCCTCTTCCGCTGGAGTCCGAAAAGGTCTATGATCTGAGCGAATTCGATGCGGTTCCGGTCACTGCTGGGTCCGGCGCCGATCTGGACAAGGCCGACCGCATCTACGAACTCCAGGAGCTGGGCGCCGTTCGCATCGACTGAACTGGACGCCATGGACCTGAGCGAATCCAGCCTGACCGACCTGGTGGCGGAGCTGCGCGAGCGGCTCCGCCGCTTTGCGTCGGGCCCTCCGGGGCAGGCGGCGGCGAATACCGAACCGGGTCCGCTGACGGTGGCTGGCCGGGCTGCTCTGGCCTCGAGGCTGCTGGCGGTGGTGCTCCAGGGGCGTCAGGGGCGGCAGGCCGCCCGCGTCGCCAGGGCGTTGCAGGACCTGGCCAAGTCCCTGGACCAGGCGTCCGCCCCGCTTCCGGGCAGTACCTGGGAAACCGACCTGCGGGCCCTGGCCAGCCAGTTCGAGTCCCTGGCGGCCGCGTGGGATCAGGACGATGGCGCCGCCCAGGTGCAGGCCTGGACAGCGCTCAAGCGGGCCGGCGATCACCTCTGGGCCGCGCCGGTCGGCTCGCCGGCACCCGCGGCGTCGGAACCGGCACCGGTGCCCGCATCGCCGGCGGAGTCTGCGGTTCCCGCCCCGCTGGGCCCGATCTGGTTGCTCATCGGCGGGGTCGTGCGGCGCCAGATCCTCTGTCAACGGCTCGAGCTGGCCGGTCTCCAGGTGGATTGCCTGGAGGACGCCACATCCGCGGCCTCCCGTCTCGATCACGAGCTGCCGGCCGCCCTCGTCTGCGACGATGCCGTGCCCACTCGTCATGGCAGCCATCTCCGTCGTATCCTGCCCGCCGATTCCCCGCCGCTGATCCTGGTCCGGAGCCGGGATACGGGCCTGGAGCAGGGGACGGTGCCGGTCTGGCTGCCTCCCTATCGCACCGAGGATCTGCTGTCGCGTTTGACCCGCTAGCAGACCACGCATGTTGCGACTGTCCGCTGATCGGACCGATTCGCGCGTGCTAATTGCAATCCCCAGACGTTCCCAGCACGACCGAATCATCCGTCGAAGGGTGCGTGATTCCTTCAGAGGGGCCGTTTTACCGCGTCAAACCCGTCCTGACAGCTCGGGGCATGGGAGTTGCTGAATTGGACATCGCACCTGTGGCACAAACATGCTTTGCAAGCGCGGATGAGGAGTTCAGCCCATGCTCGACCAGAAGGACCGCCCGAACATCTTCATCGGGGCCGAGGAATCCACCAGCCAGGTGATGACCTCGGTGGAGGCGGCCGACTACCTCAAGATGCACGTCAAGACCGTCTGCCGGTTGGCCAAGGAGGGGAAGATCCCCGCCAAGAAGGTCGGCAGCGAATGGCGCTTCCTGCGCTCGGTCCTGGACAGCTGGCTCGCCGAAGCGGTGGTCTGAGCCCTACAGGAGGATCGTCTTGGCCACCCGTTTCGAACCGATCAAGCTGACCGACGACAGCCTCTTCGGCGTCAAGCTCCAGGGCGCCTTCGGGCGTGGTGATCGCCAGCGTCTGCTGGAGCTAGCCAGCAAGTGCCTGAAGAACGACAAGATCCGGCTCGTCTTCGATTGCACCGAGCTCGATTCGCTCGGTGGCGGCGGGGCCGGCGTCCTGGCCGACCTGCAGCGTCAGCTCGTGGAACTGGGCGGAGAAGCGGTGTTCGTGGGGCCGGGGTCGGTGGTCCGCAAGTTCCTGACCAAGAAGTTCACGGATCTACCGCTGCGGTTTTTCGCCGACCTGGCCGGGGCACAGTCGGCATTCGGGGTCGACATGGTACCGGACGCCGCGGCGGCCGACAGCGGCCTCGACGCCATGCTCGACGACTACGAGCCCGGAGACAATCAGGCCAGTGACCAGGCCCGGCGGACGGCCGACCTGGTCACCGCGGCCTATGTCTCGCTGGACGACACGCTGCAGGCCGCCAACGCGGGAGGCAACCAGACGCTCCTGGGCGAGGCTCTGGCCGTGCTCCTGGATAGCCACGACCTTGCCGCCGAGACCATCTACTGCGCGCCCCGAGACGACCATTATGTCTCCGCGGACGGACGGTGGCGACTGCCGGCCGATGGCGGCATCGTCGCCTCGCTGGTCCGCACACGCCGCCCGTTGACCATGCTCGATATCGAGGACAATGCGCTCTGGGACGAGGAGACCCAGCTCCTGGAGGATCTCCAGCCCGACCTCATCCTGCCGCTCATCCGCGAAGGGGTGCTGACCGGGGTGGCGTTCCTGCAACGCGGGGGTGATAGCCACGAGTACGGCCTCAGCGAGGTCTTCGCCCTGGAACTGCTCCAGCGGCTCCTCTCCGTGCCCCTGACCCAGCCGGAAGCGGCACCGGCCGCGGCCACTCCGCGGGTCTCGATGCCGGTCCCCGGAAGCGGTTCGGAGACCATGCTGCACGTCAAGCTCGAGCTGGCGCGAGGGCTGCAGGACGCGCAGGACATTCCCCACTTCTGGCAGGTCTTCATCGCGCGGTTGCGCCTGGCGGCCGAGGTCAGCAGCCTGGTCTTCCTCGATACCGAGGAGCCCGGTTGCGCGCCGTTCCTGGCGGGCGAGGCGCGCCGGGGCCTGGACGCCGAGGGCCTGCGCAGCGAGCGCATCACCACCTTCTTCCGGACCCTCGAACGCCCCGTGGAGGTGGCCAACATGCCGGCCAGCTTCCAGGAGGTGCGCGACGCGCTGCTCGAACGCGGCGCCCAGTACCTGGTGGGCCTGCGCGCCGACGACCAGACTTTCCTCGGGATGGTGGCCCTGGGGCTGCGCTGGCGCTGTCGTTCGGGGGAACCCACCGACGAGATCCTCGAACTCATGGAGATCACGGGCGAAGCGCTGCTGCGACTGCGCGAGAACCAGCGCCGCGCCGACATGAGCCTGGGCCTGCTCGAGACCCTGCTGGTGGGCGAGGAGCAGGATGGCCACACCGACGATCCGGTGACCTGCCACACCGCCGAGGCGGTGCGCCTACTCGCACGGGAGCTGGGGCTGCCCCCCGATCAGGAGCGGGACCTGGTGCTCGGAGCGCTGGTGCGCAACCATGGTCTCAGCCGGGACGATTTCGACGATCTGGTCGCCGACCAGCTCACCGGCCAGGACTGGGAGACCTTCCGCGCGCATCCCGACGCGGGCGACCAGCGCATGGCCGCGCTCAACGCGCCCGCCGCGGTGCGCGACGCGGTCCGCCATCACCACGAGCGCTTCGATGGACGGGGCTTTCCCCTGGGCCTCAAGGGCCGCGACATCCCCCTGGTGGCACGACTGGTGGCGGTGGCCCAGCACTATGCGTTGAACCTCGCGCGCCACGACGCCGACACCGCGCTCCAGGCGGTCCAGGAGGAGGCCGGCAAGGGTCTGGATCCGGACCTGGTGGAGATCTTCAGCAAGGCCGTCAAGCGGCAGCCCGGCAAGACGCCCGTCCCCGCCTGATCCTGTCTCACTGTCTCCGCTGTCGACACGCCGGTAACAGGTCGTGTCCCGCTTCTGCGCCGTGCCCAGGGGTGGGTGTGCCAACCCTCATGACGTGGCGCCGATGCGAGACAGGTCGAACGATCCACCGCGAACAGGGCTGACGGCGCCCGTTCTGTGCCACTGGCGGCGCCAATTGCCGGATCAGGAGGCGGTGCGCAGGGCTGGCAGGGCGCTTGCGATAGCTGGGGCGGTCCGGGGTCGCGGAATGGGAGGCTGCGGCTGCGGACCGGGCAGGGCCGCCGCGACGGTCGGGCGCAAACGCCGTCCGGCGGCCCTCCCGCTCGGAATCGCTCAGGCGGGGGTGGGTTCCTTGGGGACAGGGCGACGGCGACGCCCGCTGGCCACCAGGACGCGGCCGATCTCGGTCCGCAGATCGTCCAGGCTCAGGCCGCGCTTGATCTCGCCGTCATGGACCAGCGAGATGGCGCGGGTCTCCTCGCTGACCACGATGACGATGGCGTCGGAGACCTCGCTCAGACCGATGGCGGCGCGATGCCGCAGGCCCAGGATGTACCCGATCTTCTCGCTCTCGGTGGGCGGCAAGGTGCAGCCGGCAGCGGCGATCTTGCCGTCGCGGATGATGACCGCGCCGTCGTGCAGCGGGGCGGGCACCGTGAAGAGGGTCTCCAGGGTGGCGGCCGTGATCTCGGCCTGCAGCATGGTGCCGGTCTTCAGCCAGCGGTCGAGGCTGATCTCGCGTTCGAGCACGATCAGGGCGCCCAGTCCGCGCCGGGCTAGCCGTTCCACCGCCTTGAGGATCTCGTCCTCGGCCGGCAACTCGTCCTGGTCGCGCAGCACGTGCAGGTGCCGCTGCATGCCCAGGTTGGCCAGCGCTGAGCGCAGTTCGGGCTGGAACAGGATGATGAACGCCACCACCCACACGGTCTGCAGCGAGCCGATGATCCGGCCGACCACGATCATGCCGAGGCTGCTGGCCACGAAGCTCAGGACCAGCAGGATCGCCAGACCGGCCACCATCTGGACCGCCCGGGTCTTGCGCACGAAGCGCAGGAGGCGGTAGAGCAGCCAGGCGACGATCAGGATGTCGAGCAGGTCGATGACCGGACTCTTGGTGATGGCTTCCCACATGGGTTTATCCCGTGGCTGAGGAACTGGGCACCGTGGCCCAAGTTAGCACGCTCACCCGGTGGGCTCAATCCCGGGTTGTCCGGTCTGGCCGGCCTGGGCAATGGCCGCGAGCACGTCGAGGAACTGGCGGGAGGCCGCCACGTCGTGGACCCGGACCACGGTGGCGCCGGCGGCGTGGGCGGCGGCCAGGGCGGCCAGGCTGCCGCCGAGACGATCGTCCACCGCGGCGCCGGTGGCCTGACCGATGAAGCTCTTGCGCGAGGCGCCCAGCAGCAGGGCGCGCTGGCCGGCGACGTCGGCGAGCCGACCCAGCAACGCCAGGTTGTGCCCGAGCAGCTTGCCGAAGCCGATGCCGGGGTCCACCAGGAGGCGCCCGGCGGCGACGCCGGCGGCCTCGGCCAGGCGGGCCCGCTCGGCGAGCCAGGCGCCCACCTCGGCCACGGGGTCGTCGTAGTGCGGCTGGTCCTGCATGGTGCGCGGCTCGCCCTGCATGTGCATGAGGATCAGACCGCAGCCGCGCACGGCCACCAGCGGCAGCATGTCGGGGTCGCGGCCGCCGGCGATGTCGTTGATCGCGTCGGCGCCGGCGTCCAGGGCGAGACGGGCGGTCTCGGCGCGGTAGGTGTCCACGGTGAGCGGTCGGTCGATCTCGCGTCGCAGCGCCGTGAGCACCGGTAGCAGGCGGTCCTGCTCGGCGGCGGCCGAGACGGGCTCGCTGCCGGGACGCGAACTCTCGGCGCCCAGGTCGAGGAGGTCGGCGCCCGCGTCGACGAGCGACAGGGCGGCCGCCACGGCGGCCGTGGTCCCTGTGGCGCGCGAGGCCGGGTAGAAGCTATCGGGGGTCAGGTTGACGATGCCCATGAGCAACGGCCGCTGCTCCGCGTGGACGGTGCAGCGGCCGAGGTCCCAGGCCGGGGCGGGATAGGGGTGGGGCAGGCGCGGACGCCGACCCTCGCTCATGGCGAGGGCCGGTCCTCGTTCTCCTCATCCTCCTCCTGGAGTTCGCGCTCGGCCTTCTTCTCTTCCTCGCGCTGGCGACGCACGCTCTCGGCCAACTCCTCGAGGTCGAGGGGCAGGTCCGCGGGGTGCTCCTGGGTGGCGGCGGGGGAGTCGTGCAGGATAGTGCGCTCGGGCAGCGGCTCGCCGTTGACGATGAGCTCGACCTCCTCGCGGTCGACGGTCTCGCGCTCGAGCAGCGCCGCGGCCATGGCCTCCACCTCGCTGCGGTGGTTCTCGAGGATCCGGCGCGCGCGCTGGTACTGCTCCTCGATGATCCGCTGCACCTCGGCGTCGATCTCCTGGAGCGTGCGCTCGCTGTGCGACTGGCGCCGCGAGTAGTCGCGACCCAGGAACACCTGCTCGCTGCTCTCCTCGTAGGCCACCGGGCCCAGCGTGGCGCTCATGCCGGCGCGGGTGACCATGTAGCGGGCCACGCCGGTGACCTGGCGGATGTCGCCGCCGGCGCCGTCGGTGATCCCGCCCAGGAACATCTCCTCGGCGACCCGGCCGCCCAGGCCCTTGCAGATCTGGGCCAGCAGCTTTTCCGACGAGTGCAGGAAGACGTCCTCCGCGGGCGGCGTGAACGTCACGCCCAGCGCCTGGCCGCGGGGGATGATGGTGACCTTCTGGGCGTGGTCGGCATGCTCGCAGTGCTCGGCCACGATGGCGTGCCCGGACTCGTGGTAGGCCACGATCCGCTTGACCTCCTCGGTCAGCACGCGGCTGCGGCGCTCGGGGCCCATCATGACCTTCTCGCGCGCCTCGACGAAGTCCTCCATGATCACGCTGTCGCGGTTGCGGCGCGAGGCCAGCAGCGCGGCCTCGTTGACCAGGTTCTCGAGGTCGGCGCCGGCCAGGCCGGGGGTGCCGGCGGCCAGGACCTTGGGCGAGACCGACTCGTCGTGGCGCACCTTCTTCATGTGCACCTTGAGGATGGCCTCGCGGCCGTTGAGGTCGGGCAGGTCGACCACGACCTGGCGGTCGAAGCGACCGGGACGCAGGAGCGCGGGGTCGAGGACGTCGGGGCGGTTGGTGGCCGCCAGCAGGATCACGCCCTCGTTGGACTCGAAGCCGTCCATCTCCACCAGGAGCTGATTGAGCGTCTGCTCGCGCTCGTCGTGGCCGCCGCCGAGGCCGGCGCCGCGATGGCGGCCCACGGCGTCGATCTCGTCGATGAAGATGATGCACGGCGCGTTCTTCTTGCCCTGCTCGAAGAGGTCGCGCACGCGGCTCGCGCCCACGCCCACGAACATCTCCACGAAGTCGGAGCCCGACATGGAGAAGAACGGTACGGCGGCCTCGCCGGCCACCGCGCGGCCGAGCAGGGTCTTGCCCGTGCCCGGAGGCCCCACCAGCAGCGCGCCCTTGGGGATGCGGCCGCCGAGGCGCTGGAACTTCTTGGGCGAGCGGAGGAAGTCGATCACTTCCTGGAGCTCGACCTTGGCCTCGTCGCAGCCCGCCACGTCCTCGAACGTGACCTCGGGACGGTCCATGTTCACCAGCTTGGCCTTGCTCTTGCCGAACGAGAACGCGCGGTTGCTGCCCGATTGCATCTGGCGGAAGAAGAACACCCAGACCGCGATCAAGAGCAGGATCGGCAGCATGTAGATGGTCAGGAACTGGGTGAGCCACGGTTCGCGCGGCTCCTCGACCACGACGCGCACGTCGGGGTTGTACTCGCGGAGCCAGTCGAAGAAGTCCTTCTTCTGGAGCAGACCCACCTCGAAGTCGCGCACCGGCCGGATGTTGCCGTCCAGGAGCGTGATGGAGACCTGCTCGGTGAGCCGGCCGCGGGCCTTGTTGCCGACGATGGTCAGTTCCTGGAGGTTGCTCTTCTCCACCTGCTCGGCGAAGGCGCTGAAGCTGATGGTGCTGCTGGTGGTCTGCTCGCCGGCGTACCACCGCACGACCACCAGGAGCAGCAGCAAGAGCAGCAGCCAGAAGGCCACTCCACGGCCGGTGAAACCGGGGCGCGGGCCCTGGGGCGGACGCTTGTTGTCCTTCGGGGACTTGTTCGACATCGAATCCCTTTCGCGGCGTGGCAAAAAACGGCAGCTGGCCGGGTCACTCGTCCCCGGCTGGACGCCGCCGATCCAGGTGGATGGTAACTGCCTGTCGGGTCGACTGCAACAGCCGGGTCCGCTCGGCCTGGGCCAGGCCGACCACCCAGAGAATGCCGGCGTCGTCCTCGGCCACGAGTACCTGCTCGCGCAGCGGCGCCGGAATACGTTTTTCCTGCATAAGATCGCTCAGCTTCTTACTTCCGGCGAGCCCCAACGGTTCCAGGCGATCACCTGGACGTGGGTGTCGGAGCCGCAGGCTGCCCCGGAGCGCTTCGGCGGGGCAGATCAGGCGCCAGCCATCTCCATGACGCCCGGCGGGGGGCACGGGTTGCGGAACCGCCGCGAGGGGCTCGAGGCGCACGCGCCAGCGGGCGGCGTCCTCGCCCGGCGGCGGCGTCAGGGCGGCGCCCACGCGGTCGAAGACGCGCTCGAGACGGAGGGGGCCGGGCAGGTCCAGGCCGGTGCCCGACTGGCCGGCGGCGAGCCACCGGTGGACATCGTCCACATGCTGGCGGGCCAGGTCCACGGGCAGGAAATGGTGGAGCCAGCGTCGGAGCACGCGCCGGGCCAGGGCCCGGGGCAGATCGGCGGCGGCCACGGCCAGGCTGGGACCCTCGCTCCCCGCGAGCGGCGGGCCGGCCAGTTCGCTCCAGGCAGCGTCGGCGAGGTGGTCCAGGTAATCGAGATCGGTGTCGGCGAGGTCGGCCAGGCGGGCGGGGGCGAGGGCGGCCCCGTCGCCGAAGAGCTGGCGCACCAACGGCAGCAACTCACGGCGCAGCCGGCTGCGCAGGTTGCTGCCATCCAGATTGGTGGCGTCCTCGCGCCAGGGCAGGCCGGTGTCGGCGAGGTGGTCGAGAAGGTCGGCGCGGGGGGTCGTGAGCAGCGGGCGGATCAGGCGGCCATGCCGCGGGCGCATGCCGCGCAACCCGTCGAGACCGGTGCCCCGGAACAACCGCATGACCACGGTCTCGGCCTGGTCGTCCTGGTGGTGGCCCAGGGCCACGGCGGTCAGGCCCTGCGCCTGGCGTGTGCGTTCGAGGAAATCGTGGCGCAGGTGGCGGGCGGCTTCCTCGAGTCCGCGGCCGCGCTGGCGGGCGAGGCCGCGCGGGTCGCCGTGGCCGGTGACGAGGGCGACGCCGAGGCGGTCGCACAGCTCCTGGCAGAACGCCGCGTCGCGCTGCGAGTCCGCGCCGCGCAGGCGATGGTCGAAGTGGGCCGCCATCAGGGGCTGCCGGTGCTGCTGCGCCCAGCCGGTGGCGAGGTGGAGCAACGCCACCGAGTCGGGCCCGCCAGAGAGCGCCACCAGGAGGCCGGTGGCGGGATCTTCCTGGTGGGCGCGGGCCACCGCGGCCACGAGGGTGTCGAGGTGGGGTACGATCCGGGCGGGCAGGCTCTGGGCAGGCATGCGGACTGCTCTCGCTGGCACCACGGCAAAAAAAAGGCCGCATACGCGGCTCGGCGGGAGGGTAGTGCTGGTGCCGCCTCAGGGATTCGAACCCCGGACACGCGGATTATGATTCCGCTGCTCTAACCAACTGAGCTAAGGCGGCACCTGAACTGACCGGCGGGCCGAGCCCGCCACCCCTCTCAGGGCAGGGAGCAGAAATTAGATGCTGGCCAGGAGCTTGTCAAGGAGGCTGCTGGGCCCTAGTGTCCGCGGAAACCGGTGGTCCGGCCGCCGGTGACCACGCAACGAGGAGTCTTCGTGTCCGCCGACTGGCAACCCCCCGACGACCGCCCCCTCGAGGAGGCTGACGTTCCCGCCGCCGTCCTGGCCGGGTGCACCGTGGCGATCATCGGCTACGGCACCATGGGCCGGGCCCACGCGCTGAACCTGTGCGACAGCGGGATCACGGTCCGGGTGGGTGCACGGCCGGGATCGCCGCGTGGAGAGCTGGCCCGCCGGGAAGGCCTGCCGGTGGACGATCCGGCCACCGCCGCGGCGGCCGCCCAGGTGGTCATGCTCATGCTGCCCGACGAGGCCATGGCCACGGCCTACGCCCAGGATCTCGTCCCGCACCTGGCACCCGATACCGCGCTGGGCTTCGCCCACGGCTTCGCGGTGGCCTTCGCGCAGATCGACCCCGGCGCGCGCCCCTGCTTCCTGGTGGCGCCCAAGGCCCAGGGCGACCTGCTGCGCGAATCGTTCCAGCGCGGCGGCGGCGTGCCTGGCCTGCTGGCAGTCACCGATCAATCGCCGCCGGGAACCTGGGCGCTCTGCGCCGCGTACGCCCGCGCCGTGGGCTGCCTGCGCGGGGGCGGCTGGCGCACCACCTTCCGCGCCGAGTGCGTGGCCGACCAGTTCGGCGAACAGGCCGTGCTCTGCGGCGGCGTGATCGAGCTGCTGCAGGCGGCGTTCCAGACGCTGGTTGCGCGCGGACACGATCCCGCCAACGCCTACTTCGAGTGCGTGCACGAGTTGAAGTTGATCACCGACCTGGTGCACCGCTACGGTGTCGAAGGCATGCGCCGGCGCATCAGCCCCACCGCGGCCTACGGCGGCCTGACGCGGGGGCCGCGTCTGATCGACGCGAGCGTTCGCGCCCGCATGGCCGACCTCCTCGACGAGATCGAGGACGGCCGCTTCGCCAACGAGTTCCTCGCCGGTCACGACGACCCGCAGACCGGCACCCGCGCGCTGGCCGACCGCGAGGCGGCCACGCCCCTGGCGGCCGCCGGCCGCGCACTGCAGAAGCGCCTGGACGCCCTCGGCGGCCCGGGCGAACCCGGAGCCGACAAGGAGAGCCCGACATGACCTTCGAGCCCGACACCGCCCCCGTCGAGCCCACGCCGCCCGCCCCGGCCCAGTCTGCGGCCCCGTCGCTGGGCGAACGCTTCGTGCTGGTGATCACCGATCCCCGCCGGGCCATGGCCGCAGCGGTCGACCAGCCGGTGTGGTGGGTGCCGGCGCTGGCCATCGCGCTGATCCTGGCGCTCTACACCGCGGTCAACATGCACATCATCATGCCCGAGACCTTCGAGCGGCAGCTCGAGTTCGCGTCGGGCGACCAGGTCGCCGTGATCGAGCAGCAGCTCGAGATGTTCTCCGACCCGGCGGTGTGGCTGCGCGTGCTGGTGGGCCTGGGCGCCGGTCTGTTCGGCGGCATCCTCACCATCCTCTTGCCCACGCTGGTGCTGCACCTGTTCCTCAAGCTGAGCGAAGGCCAGGGCCAGCTCAAGCAGTCGCTGGGCGTGGTGTTCTGGGCCAGCCTCATCGCCTACGGCTGGCGGACGCTGGTGAGCTGGATCATCCTCGTAATCACCGGTTCGTCGCAGTGGGCCAACCTCACGGTCACGGGCTTCCTGGCCGACGTGGACCCGCAGTCGCTGCCCATGACCCTGGCCCAGCTCTACGGCGATCCCTTCATGTACTGGACGCTGGCCGTCGCGGTGGTCGGCCTGGCCATGGTGCATCGTCTGACCCTGGGCCGCGTGGCCCTGGTCACGGTGGCCACCTACGTGCTCCTGTCGGCCATCCCCATCGCGGCCACCCTGCTCGGCAGGGCCATGAGCGGCAGCTAACGGTTTCCCACGAGGCGGTCCCGCGGGCCGCCGGAGGTGCAAGGTGAAGAAGTGGTTTCCCATCGTGCTGGTGGTGGTCGTGGTCGGGGTGCTGGTGGGGCTGAGCCTGAGCCGGCGCGACACCTCGCAGCGGGTCGACGTGGCCAAGGCGGAGCAGCGCACACTCACCGCCATGGTGCGCGCCTCGGGCACCATCCAGCCCCAGAAGAAGGTGGACGTGTCGGCCAACGCCATGGGCACGGTCACCACGCTGGCCGTGGCCGAGGGGCAGGTGGTCGCCCTGGGCGACCTGCTCCTGGAGATCGACCCCACCGAGTACCGCTCGGCGGTGACGGCGCTCGAAGCGTCGGTGCAGACCGGCGAGGCCGATCTGCGGCTGGCCGAGGCGTCGCTCGACAAGGCTGCGCAGGACCACGCCCGGCAACGCGAGCTGTTCAGCGAGGGGCTCAGCAGCGAGGAGCAGCTCATGGCCGCCCGCACCACCGAGCGGGTGGAGACGGCGCGGGTGGAGGCGGCGCGCCATCGCCTGGCCCAGACCCAGGCCAACCTGGACAAGGCGCGCCACGACCTGCAGAAGGTCACCATCACCGCCCCCATGTCGGGGCTGATCACGCGCCTCAACGTGGAGGAGGGCGAGAACGCCATCATGGGCACCCTGAACAACCCGGGCACCGTGCTGCTCACGATCGCCGACATGGGCACCATGGAGGCGGTGGTGGAGGTGGACGAGACCGAGGTGGTGCAGGTGGCGCTGGGCCAGCCGGCCATCGTGGAGATCGACGCCTTCCCCGGCGCGGAGTTCCCCGGCCACGTCACCGAGATCGGCAACAGCCCCATCCGGTCGGGCGGCAGCCAGCAGGCGGTGGACTTCGAGGTGAAGGTGACGCTGGATGAGGCGCCCGCCACCATCCGGCCGGGCCTTTCGGCCAAGGCGCGGATCACCGTGGCCGAGCGCGACCAGGCGGTGGCCGTCCCGCTGGGCGCGGTGACCGCGCGCAACTGGCCGCTGCGCCAGGACGACATCGCCAGGCTCAAGGGCAAGGACGCGCGGGCCCGCGAGCGCGCGCTCGAAGGCCTGGACTTCGCCGCCGAGGCCCCGGGCAAGGAGGTCGAACGCGAGGAGATGGAGGGCGTGTTCGTGGTGCGCGAGGGCTTCGCCAAGTTCGTGCCGGTGGAGCTGGGCATCGCGGGCAAGGAGCACTTCGAGATCGTGGCGGGCCTGGACGCGGACGACGAGGTGATCAGCGGCCCGTTCCGCGTGCTGCGCGAGCTGAAGGACGGCGCCAAGGTGCGGGTGGGCAAGGGCCAGGACGCGGACGAGGACGAGGAAGGTTAGACCATGAGCCGCGACCACCTCGCCGGGGTGCGCATCGCCATGGAGAACCTGAGCAGCCACAAGCTGCGCACGTTCCTGACCCTGCTCGGCAACATCGTGGGCACCATGTCGGTGATCGCCGTGGTGTCGCTGATCTACGGCGCCGACCAGTACGCTCGCCGCAAGGTCCTCGACGAGGGCACCGACGTCTTCACCATCACCCGCGTCAACCCGGTGAGCTTCCTCACCGACTTCGACGCCTTCCTCGAGTCGCTCAACAACCCCGACCTCACCCTCGAGGACCGCGACTGGCTCCAGCAGCGGCTCGAGCTGGCGCGCGCCGTGGGCGCCTCGGTGGAGGGCAGCGCCGACCTGCGCGCCGGCCGCGCCAACTACCGCGGCTGCGAGGTCCGCGGCAAGACCGAGGACTACGCGCTGCTCGAGGACCTGCCGCTGGCCATGGGCCGCCACCTCATGCGCGCCGACATCGAGGCCAGCCGCCCCGTGGCGGTCCTGGGCTGGGACGTGGCCCGCGACCTCTTCCCGCGCGCGGTCTCGCCGCTGGGCAAGGAGTTCCGTATGCGCGGCCGTCACTTCACGGTGGTGGGCGTGGTGGAGGACATGGGGACGGTGCTCGGCAGCAACCGCAACCTGTTCGCCGTGGTGCCCATCACCGCGTGGCAGAAGGTCTTCGGTTCGCGCCAGTCGGTGTCGATCAAGGTGGCGGTGGCGGATCTCGAACGCTTCGAGGACGCCAAGGACGAGGCCACGTTCCAGATGCGGGTGCGCCATCGCCTGCGTCCACTCCAGAACGACGACTTCGGCATCATGACCGCCGACCAGCTCCTCCAGATCTGGAAGGGCATCACCGGCGCCATCTACGCCGCCATGACCCCGCTGGTGGGGATCAGCCTGGTGATCGGCGGCATCGTGCTGATGAACGTGATGCTGGTGTCGGTGACCGAGCGCACCCGCGAGGTGGGCGTGCGCAAGGCGCTGGGCGCCACCCGCCGGTCCATCGCCTGGCAGTTCCTGGTGGAAGCCATCACCTTGTCGCTGTCGGGAGGACTGATCGGTCTCTTCGTGGGCGGCCTGATCACCTTCGTGATCTGCCAGATCACCGACCTCAACTTCGCGATCCCGCTGTGGTCGGTGGCGCTGGGTCTGGGCTCGACCTTCGTCATCGGCGCCTTCTTCGGCGCCTGGCCCGCCTGGAAGGCCGCGGGACTCGATCCGGTGGAGGCGCTGCGCAATGAATGAGCGGCACGCGCTGTCGATCCGCGAGGCGATGGCCCAGGCCTGGCACACCGTGCGCGGCCACAAGATGCGCAGCGGTCTGTTGATCCTGGGCGTGGCCATCGGCGTGGCCACCTTGCTGGGGATCGTGACCATCGTCTCGGGTCTGAGCGGCCGCATTCGCCAGGACATCGTCTCGGCCAGCCGCCCCTACCTCTACGTCGCGCGCTACACCGGCCTGGGCGGCGAGGACGTGGACGCCAAGCTCCGCCGCCGCCAGCTCGACCCCGAGCTGATCGAGTTCGTCCGCGGCGTCGAGGGCGTCGACCGCGTGGACTACATGATCCAGTCGCACATCAACGACGTGCTCAACTACCGCGAGGAACGCACCCAGTTCGTCCAGGTCTTCGGTGCGAGCGAGCACTTCGCCGTGATGTACAGCTACGATGTGGGCGAGGGCCGCTTCTTCACCGGACCCGAGCTGGAGGCCCGCGAGCGCGTCTGCGTCCTGGGCTACGGCCCGCGCAAGGACCTCTTCCCCGTGCTCGACCCCATCGGCCGGACCCTGAATATCCGCGGCCGACCGTACCGCGTGGTCGGGACCATGGCCGAGCGCAAGAGCATCTTCGGCTCCATGGGCGAGAACTACGTCGTGGTGCCCTGGACCACCTACGAGAAGGACTTCCTCGACCGCGGCATGGAGGACCGGGCGCTGGCCGCCACGGTGGCCCCCGGCTACACCCTGGACGAGGTGCGCGAGGGCCTGGTGGGCGCGCTGCGCGCCGGCCGCCGCCTGCGCCCGAGCCAGCCCGACGACTTCGACATCACCACCAGCGAGACCTACGGCGAGATGGTGGACGGGATCACCGGCGCCATCGCGGTGGTGCTGACGGTGCTGGCCTCGATCGGGCTCCTGGTGGGCGGCATCGGGGTGATGAACATCATGCTGATCTCGGTGACCGAGCGGACCAAGGAGATCGGCGTGCGGATGGCGCTGGGCGCGCGGCGGCGCGACGTGCTGCTGCAGGTGCTGGTGGAGTCGGGGACGCTGACGCTGTTCGGCGGGCTGGTGGGGATCGTGCTGGGCTACGTGCTGTCCTACGGGATGACGAAGTTGCTGGCATTCCCGTTCCGGGTGGATCCGCTGACGACGGTGATCGCGGTGCTGTTCTCGGCGGGGATCGGGGTGGTCTGCGGGATCTACCCGGCGAACCGGGCGGCGCGGCTGGATCCGGTGGAGGCGTTGCGGGCCGAGTAGACCGGGCCGACATGAAGGCCGGCCTCGTGTCAACGGGACACGAGGCCGGTGCTGTCTTCCTGGGCTTCCAGGAACGGTGTCGCGAGGCCTACTGGAACAGGCTCTTGACGTAGCTGAGCGACTTCTGCTCCACCGCCACGCCGCCCTCGCGCTCGACGATGATGTTGTCCGCGCCCACGTCGAAGCTCGCGAAGATGGCGAACCAATCCGGATGGTTCCACCAGAACTCGACGCGGCTGACGTTGGCGATGACGTCCTGCCAGAGCGCGTCGGCCGGGAAGGTGGCGTTGCCGGAGTAGTACGACCCGCCCAGCCAGCCCGCGGGGACCTCGCCGGGGGCGCCGACGAAGCTGTAGGGGATCTCGAAGTCGTAGTGGACCCAGCCCTCGCCGATGTCGGGGCAGGTCCAGTTCTCGGGGTTCGGGTAGACGAAGATGTCGTCCTCGATGTCGTCCGGCGTGCCCATGTTGTTGCGGAGCAGGACGCAGAAGTAGAACTCGCCGATGTACTGGTTGCTGGAGGCGAAGCACTGGAAATCGGCGGCGATGCGATGGACGCCCTGGGTGACGTAGTCGCCGGTGAAGCCGTCGGCATCCCAGCCGCAGGTCAGGACCGGGAAGGGGACGTCGAGATACTGGTTGTGGAGGTACCCGCCGGGATTGCCGCCGTCGGTCTCGATGACCTCCGCGGCGGGAATGCCGAAGGTCCAGTCGCCGTTGTTCACGCCGCCCTCGAAGTCGGCGACGGTGGTCTGCGCCTGCACGGCGACGGCCAGGGTCAGGATGATTGCGAGTGTCAGTAGCCTGTGCATGGGGGTCTCCTTATGGTTCGGGCCGGTGATGGTCGGATCGCTGGTACCAAGGATCCGGGATCTCGAGCGCGGAGGAAATTGGACCTTGGTCCAATCCGGGCGGGCGCCCGGTTCGGGGACCGGACGCCCACGCCGTGAAACTCGCCGCGGAACGAGGACGGCAAGCCTACCTGAAGAGGTCCTTCACCTTCGACAGGCTCCAGTTCTCCACCGAGACGACGTCCAGGTCGACGTACTCGATGCTCATGAGATTCCGGCCCGAATAGGTGCCGATCTCCTCCCAGCTGCCGGTGGACTTGTCGATCCGGTACAGGCCGGGGTCGTCGGGGTACCAGTAGTTGTTCACGCCGTAGAGCGTGCCGTCGAGATCGAAGCCGATGCCCATCAGCCGGTGGGTGCTGGTGACGAGCGTGGCCGCGCCCGTCTCGGTGTCCACGGTGTAGAGCGCCCCGCTGCTGTCGAGGCCGCCGACGCAGGCGTAGAGCTCGCCCGAGACGGGGTCGAAATCGGCACCGGTGATCCAGTACACGCCGAGCGCGCCCACGATTTCGAGGGTGCCGGCCGCGGTGTTCACGACGTAGAGCTCCCCGTGCTCCTGATCGATGGCGTAGAGGGTGCCGGTCGTGGGATCGACCGCCAGGCTGTGGATCACGATCCAGAAGTCCGGGACCTGGCAGACCAGGGTGGTGGCGCCGGTCTCCGGGTCGATCTCCAGGATCTGGTTGACCCCTTCGGACGTGTCCGAGCAGTACAGGATGCCGGAACCGGCGTCGTAGGCGAGCGAGACGATGTGCGGTGTCCCGACGGGCGCCAGATCGGTGAGCTCGCCGGTGGCCGTGTCGACGATCAGGAGCATGTCGGCCGAGGCGTCGCCAACGACGATCTCGGCCGAGGCAGCCAGCGGCAGGACCGCGATGGCCGCCAGAGTGGCGATAGCTATCAGCTTCTTCATTTTTCCTCTCCTTGGTTTCCGGTTGGCAGGCAATCGACGGGGAGGCATCGTCTCACTGGATCCGGGCGAATAACCGTCGGCAGGAACGGTTCAGGTCTGACGATGCGGAGCCGTCTGCCAGCGATCCGGACGGTGGAAAAACCCGGATCGCGATTCCTCATGTTCCCGGATCGAGGTTGGCGAGGATAGTGGACCTTGGTCCATTCCCTGGTGGACCTGGAGTGCCAGAAACCGGTCAGTCTCCCGGGCCGTGGATGTCGACCCGGGCTGCCAGACGCACCAGTTCCGCCAGCGACTCCGCTTCCATCTTCTCCATCACCCGGGCGCGATGGACCTTGATGGTCTTCTCGACCGTGCCCAGTTCGCCGGCGATCTGCTTGTTGAGCAGGCCGGTGATCACGAGTTCCATGACCTCCCGTTCACGCGGGGTCAGGCGTTCCAGGCGCGCCAGCACCTCCTCGCGCTCCGCCCGTTCGTTGCGCAGTCGCTCGTGCTGGGCCAGGGCGCGGTGGATGGCGTCGATGAGATCCTGGTCGTTGAAGGGTTTGGGCAGGAAATCCACGGCGCCCTTCTTCATGGCCTCCACGGCCATGGCGATGTCGCCATGGCCCGTGATGAAGACGATGGGCAGCCCGCGGCCCGACGCGAGGAGACGGTCCTGCAGCTCGAGTCCGCTCATGCGGGGCATGCGCACGTCGAGGACAAGGCAGCAGGGCACGTCGGCGAGCTCCGCATCGAGGAACTGCTTCGCCGAATGGTGGGTCTCGGCCTCGATGCCGACCGAGCCCAGGAGCCGCTTCAGGGCGCGGCGCACCGAGGCGTTGTCGTCGATGATATGCACGAGCATGGCTGGCCCTCCCGGCGTCACAACTCCAAGGGTACCTCGAAAGACGGTCCGCTGCCTCCCTGCAGATCGAGCCGGCCGCCCAGGGCCTCGACCGTGGCCGCCAGGACGGCGGTATGGATGGACCTCGTCGGATCTACGAGGTGCGAACGCAACCCGGAGACCTCGACCCGCAAGCGCTCCGGCCGCGGCCTGGAGACATGGACCGTCCGGGGTCGGGATTCCCCGAGAGTTAGCAGCAGGTGCAGCGTGGCGATGCCGATCAGGCCCGGCTGTCCCGTCACGTGAGGCGCCCGTCCGTCGAGATCGACGAGTGCGGGCGCGTCCGGTCCCGCGAGCATGGACACGGCCGTCTGCACCTCGCGCTCGGGCCGGAACCGGACCCGCGGTCCCTGTCCGACGATCGGTTCCCGTAGCCTTTCGAGTCGTTCCTCGAGACCATCCAGGGCCGTCATGAGATCCGCCAGGGACCGGGCCGCCACCGACTGGCCTGGCCGATCCCCGCCCAGCGATCGCCGTGCCGCCTGAGCATTGGCGCGCAGGGCCCGCAGGGCGGGCTGGAGATCGAGGGCCGCCGTGGCCGAGATCCAGTTCGTGGCGTCCCGCAGCAAGGTCAGCGGAGACGTGATGCGTTCGGCGGATGGTTTCACTGCCATTCCCCGGGTGCCAGCGGTTCCAGGTGATGCCGAGATGGGGCGAGGTCCATTTTCGGCGGCACGAACGGGTTCTGCAATTGGCCATTGGTCCAACATCGGCTAGGATCGGGCCATGCTCGCCTCGCTGATCATCACGCTTTCGCTGGGAACGGTCACGGCCGGCGCGCTGCCGGATTCCGCGGCGGCCGACAGCGCTCTGGCCCGCCTCGAGCCGGCGGCCAGGGTCACCGCGCTCCTCGATCGCGCGGCAGCGATCCGCGGCAACGATCCGCGCTCCGCGCTGGCGCTCGTGGAACGCGCCCGGACCGAGGCGCTGGACCTGGACGATCCCAGGCTGCTCTGCCGCGCCGATCTCGGCATCGGCGTGTGCCGTCTCTTCCTCGGCGACTATCGCGAGTCCATGGAGGCCAGCCGCCGCGCCCTCGACAGCGCCGAGGCCGCCGGGGACAGCAGCAACATGGCGAACGCCATCAACAACATCGGCGTCATCCATTTCTACCTGGGCGAGCACGACGTCGCCGTGGACTACTATCTGCGGACGGCGCGGATCAACGAGCGCCTGGGCGACCGGGACGGCCTGGCCGGGGCCTACAACAACGTCGCCGGCATCCTGCAGACGGCCGGGGACCTGGAGCAGGCCCTCGAATATTATCGCCGCTCGCTGGTCCTGTACGAGGAGGTCGGCGACGTCGGCCGGCAGGGGGGCACGCTCAACAACATCGGCCTCCTGCAATACGATCGGCAGGACTACGACGCGGCCATGGCGGCCTACGAGCGGGCTCTCGAATACTCCGAGCGCGTCGGAAACCAGCAACAAGCCGCACTGAGCCTCAACAACATGGGCATGGTCTGGGAACAGCGCGGCGATCTCGAACAGGCGCTGGCCCGCTATCGCGAATCGCTGGCCATCCGCGAGGAGATCGACGACCGCCAGGGCATGATGGTGTGCCGCCACAACATCGGCGTGGTCCAGTCGACGCAGGGACGGCATGCCGAGGCGCTGGCGAACCTGGAGGGCGCGGTGTCCGAAGCGCGCGCCCTGGAGGTCCGGGAGCTGGAGCGCGACGCCCTGGAGAGCCTGGCCCTGGCGCTCGAGGGCGCCGGCGAGACCGATCGGGCGCTGGCGACCTACAAGGAGTACAAGGCCGTCGACGACACCCTGCGCACCCAGGAGCGCGGTCGCGAGGTCATCGCCGCCCAGACCCGCTACGAAGTGGACCTGAAGGACCGCGAGATCGAGGTGCTTCGCAAGGACAAGGAGATCGAGCGCTCGCGTCGCAACGCCCTGCTGGTTGGCGCGGTCCTCTCGGTGCTGGTCATCGTGCTGCTGTTCCAGCGCTATCGTTTCCAGAAACGGACGGCCGACGAGATCCGTCGCGCCAACGAGGCGCTACGCCGGGCGCACGATGAGCTGGAACGGGCCGCGCGCGACGAGCTGGCGCACGTCGCAAGGGTGGCGACGCTCGGCGAGCTGGCCGCGGCGTTCGCCCACGAGCTGAACCAGCCGCTGGCCGCCATCCAGGCCAACGCCAAGGCCGGACGCAACTACCTGGCCCGGCCCGGTGATGCCCGGGAGGAGGTGGACAGCGCGCTCGCCGATATCGGCGACGACGCCGGCCGCTCGCAGGAGATCATCGCCAACCTCCGCCGCCTGATGCGCAAGGGCGAGATCCGCCGCGAGCCCGTGGACCCCGCCGCCATGGTCTCCGACGCGCTGCGGATCATCTCGTCGGACTGCAAGCGCCAGGGAGTGACGCTGGATTTCGCGGCCGACTCGGTTCTGCCCCGGGTGATCGGCGACCGCGTGCAGCTGCAGCAGGTGGTCCTCAACCTGGTGAACAACGCCGCCGCCGCCATGGCCGACGCTGGACAATCCGCGCCCGCCGTCGCCGTGCGGGTGGCGAACACGGCGGATGGCTGCGTGGAGGTGTCGGTGACGGATCAGGGACCGCCCATTCCCGACGAGGTCTTCGACGACATGTTCGAGCCCTTCTTCACCACGCGCCCAAGCGGCCTGGGGATGGGGCTGGCGATCTGCCGCACCATCATCGAGGCGCATGGCGGCAAGCTGACGGCGCAGCGCAACGAGGGGCCCGGGCTGACGCTGGCGTTCCGGTTGCCCGGGGCCTGACCGTCTGCGCGGTTCGGAGGTTTTAAGTGAGTGAGGGGGGACCACCGTCGGCACGACCTGTTCCGGGGCGACATGACCATCCGGACGCGCCGTTACGACGAGGTCCAGGCCGGCGAGAGCAACGCCGGCCGGGACCTGATGGCCCGGGCACCGCTCGAACTCGCACTGCACGGGGTGACGGTGGTGGTGGAGCTGGCGGAATAGCGGGTGACAGGCGAAAGAGACCTGTCGACGTCGATACGGACGTACGCTACCAGGCAGCTTGTCCGCCACGCCCGGACCATGGTTCGATCCTCTCCAGCTCAACAGGACGGGCGGGCCATCCCCTCGGGGCAGTACATCATGCCCCTGGACACCGGAGCGGGGGAGACGTCGCTGAAGGGCATGCTGATCAGGTAGGAACGATCGGACGAGGCCAGGACCGGGGAGTCTCCCCGTCCATTCCCATGCCCGGATCTGGTGTCAGTATTTATTTTTAAAGCTAAATAATCGAATATTTAGCTTGACTGATCAATTCTCTTGATTTAAGTTGAGCCAAGAAGCTAAACAATCATCATTTGATTTTGGAGGCTAAAGCTGCTGATGCCGTCTCCAGGCTATATCGCCCTCATCGGTGATCTCGTCGCATCCCGCCAGATCGACGTGGCCGAGCGGCGCTCCATCCAGGAACGCCTGACCACGCATTTCACCGGTGTCCGGCCGGCCGGGACGGCCGGCGTCGCCACGGAGCCGCTGATCACCCTCGGCGACGAGTTCCAGGCGCTGTTCACGGCCGACCGTCCCGGTGCGCAGGCGATCATGACCCAGATCCAGACGCTCGTGGAACTGGCCCACCCGGCGGCCGTGCGCTTCGGCCTGGGCGTCGGCGAGCTCAGCACGGCGCTACAGCCACGCGCCCTGGGCATGGACGGGCCCTGTTTCCACCGGGCCCGCCGGGCCCTCGACCAGGCGCGCAACCTGGACCTGTCCTGCCAGATCATCTCGGGCGCGGAGACCCTGGATGCCCTCTGGGGCGGCCTGGCTTCGTATGCCCTGCGCGAGCGGATCGGCTGGACCGACCCGCAGCGCGAGGCCATCAGACTGTACGAGCAGCTAGGGGCCTGGAACAAGGTGGCCGACGCCTTGCAAGTCACCGGCGGTGCGGTGAGCCTGCGCCAGCGGGCTGCCGGGTGGCCTCTCTATCGCCACGCCTGGTCGGCCCTCGGATCTGGACTGGTGACGATCGTCAGCCAGGAGGGAGATCCGTCATGAATCCCTACATCACGTTGGTCGTGACGCTGCTGGGTGTGAACCTGGTTCGCCTGACGGGGCGTGGATTCCTGGTGGCCCAGGCCGCCATGGCCGGACTCGTCCTGGCCGCGGTCTTCGGCTGGGTTCCGGATGTCCAATGGCTCCCGCGGGTGGTGTCGGTGATCGTGACGGGGCTGGTCATCCTGGCCTGGCATCGCTGGTGCCTCGACGACCGGCGGCGCCGCCTGCTGCTGGGACTGCTCGTCTTCACGCTGGGCTGCGCGGGGCAGTTCGTCCTGCTGCCGGTGGCGCATCCCGACCTTGCCGCTGCCTGGATCTGGTTCAGCGCCTTCCTGCTGCTCGCCGAACCCAGCACCCGGCTGCTGGTCTGGGGCATGGGTCTGGTGGGCAAGCCGTCGACCACCAACCCCGAGGCCCTGGGCCGTGGCGAGGCCATCGGTGTCCTCGAGCGCTGGATCGTGCTCATCGTGCTGGTCAAGGGGGAGTACACGGCCATGGGCTTCATCCTGGCCGCCAAGGCGCTGGCCCGGCACAAGCGGTTCGAGACCGATCCCGAGTTCGCGGAATACTTCCTGGTGGGGACCCTGGCGAGCGTGCTCGTGGCCATCGCGGTGGCCGAAGCGATCCGCTGGCTCTGCCTCGCCTGACCGGTCACCGGCCCGTCGGCATGCGGGGCAGTCCTCCCCGGACTGCCCCGTCCCTCCATCCCCCGCCGACTACTGGACCAGCACCATCCTGCCTCCGCGCACCGCATCGCCGCTCTGCACGCGGAACACGTAGGTCCCCGACGGCACCGCCTGCCCCGTCTCATCCATCCCGTCCCAGGCTATGGCGTGCCGCCCGGCGACGCGCGCCTCGTTCGCCACCAGCTGCTTGACCAGACGACCCCGGAGGTCGTACACGCCGAGCGACACGTTACTGCCGCGCGCCAGCGTATAGGCGATGGTGGTCCGCGGGTTGAACGGGTTGGGATAGCACGGCTCGACGGTGAGCGCGGCCGACGCCAGCGGCTGGTCCGTGGGCACGTCCGGATCCTCGACCTCGGTGGGGCCGCCGGGCCAGAGCGTGAGCGCCGGGTCGCCGAGGTAGGCCAGGGCGATGTGGATCATGAGCCGCGCCTGCGAACCGGAGGCTGCCATTTCGGCCTGGTTGTGCAGGCAGGCCTGCCAGGCTCGGCCCAGCCGCGGGTCGCCGGTGGCGGCGAACGTGGCGAAGAGGTCTTCCTGATAGAGGTTCAGGATCGTGATGTAGGGCGGGAGCGTGTACCCGAAGCCGGCAACGAAGCCCCCGTCGGGGTTGGTGATGCCGCTGGCCAGTAGGCAGTCCTCGAGATCGAAGGCGGCGAGGCGGCCGTAGAGCATGACAGCCACGCTGTAATTGGGGGCATTGGCCAGGGCGGCGAACTCGTCGGCCAAGACGGTTCGATCGCCCAGGTCGATGGCATTGATATTGGCGTGGCTCGACACCAGGGTCAGGCCATGCTGCCCGGTGGCGAGCGCCGCCATGGCGGCGTCGCCGGTCAGAGGCAAGGCACCCTCGTAGGCGGTGTGGTTCTGGTAGTAGCTGGTGGTGGCGAACGGCTGCTCGTACGCCTCGATCTGCGCGCGCACCAGCTCGCAGTACTGGGCACCGTCGATGATGACCGGCTCGCCCGGCGACCAGGGGTATGGATACAGGACCGCGCCCAGGAACAAGGCCTGGTGGCGGTACGCTTCGGTCGACGTGTCGAAGGCCATGGTCTTGGCGACGAACGCGGTGGCCGAGGCCAGATCGCCCACGGGGGCCCGGCCCAGCGCCACCACGGGATCGATGTCCGGCTCGTCCTCTAGCTCGGCGTACAGGTCGTCGCCGTCGGCGTTCCAGTCGCCTTCGTAGCAGGCGAAGTAGAGGTCGGCGGGGAAGTCGTACTCGTCCAGGTTGCTGGTGTGGTGGCAGAACCGAACCGGGATGCGCTCGGCATTCCCGCCCAGCAGCACGAACTGCGTGCCCGACGCAGCGTGCCGCATCGCGAGGTAGGATCGCAGGGTGGCAGCGTCGTCCTCCAGGGGCTCGGTCTCCGCGAGCACGCTCTCGAGGGTGACGACCTCTACCTGATAGCCTTGGGCGGCGCGGAAATCTGCCAGGTCGCTGAATGCGGACGCCAGCTCCTCGGTGGTGACGATGAGGTAGTCGCAGTCGGGACGGTTGTCGGTCAGGGCCGTGGTCGGGAGCATGGCGAGGCCGCCGAAAAGCAGGGCGGCGATGATGGGCAACTGCGGACGGTAGCGATGGGCGGAATGCATGGTCGATCCCCTCTTTCTCCTGGGCCGTGCAGAATCATGCGACGGCAAAGCGACGACGTTCCGTGCATGCAGCATGTCGATCGACCAGGGGAGGGGTGGCGATGAATCGAGTATATCAACGAGGTCGGGTTACTGTCAAGGCTCCGGCAGATACACCACAGCCGGATACCCCACCCAGTGCGCCAGCGTGTTCGGCGCGGTGACCCCGAGCGCTGTCCCGGCCACCGCCAGCCGACCATCGCGCACGCTGTCGCCGTACCTCAACAGCGATCCCACCAGCGGCGGCTGGTTCATCGCCTCCTGCAGCCGCGTCGCCACCGTCAATCCGAACGGGATGGAGTAGAGGCCGCACCAGGTGATCCGGTAGGGATAATCGGGGTAGTCGGGGTGGGCGGGATCCCAGACCAGCCGCACGAAGCGGTCGACCCCGTCGTCGTCGAGCGGTCCGGCTAGGGTGGCCTCGGCCAGCGTCACGTCCTGCTGGCGGCCGGCCGCGTGTCCCGCCGCATCGCAGCCGAACGGCGCGTATCCGCCGCCGCCCCAGCCTTCGCAGCCGTAGTGCACGGCGTCGGCGGAGATGAGGATGCCCAGGTCGCGACCCGGCTGCCAGCCGCGGGCGCGGCAGACCACCGCCAGCGCCGTGGCCATCCGCTCGGCTGCTGCCCTAAGAGCCGGCGGTTCCATGCCCGACACCAGCACCGGCACGAACAGCGGCTCGTCCACCGCCGACCCCAGCCACGGCAGCAACGACTCGATGGAGTGCTCCACCGCGTGACGTTCGGGCGCCACGGCGGCCAGGTCGCCCAGCTCCCTTTCCAGGGTCGCGCGCAGCTCGGTGTCCACGGTCCACTGGCGACCGGCCACGCGCCACGCCTCGCTGTCGTCGAGGAGCACACGGTCGCGCACGCCCACCCGCCTGCAGGCGTGGCACACGCCGATGATCACCCAGCGCGGAGCCTGCAGGTAGGATAGCGTGTGGATCGCCGTGCGGCCGGCGTAGAGGTAATCGTCGTGCGGGAGGATGGCGGCCACGCAGGGGACAGGTGCAGGCCCGGCACCGGGAGGCAGGCCTTCGGCGGCCAGGCTCGCGGTCACCACGGCTTCCATGTCGGTCCAGTTCGTGGCGAAGCCCACCGTGTCCACCTGGGCGCGGATCCTGGCCGCCTCGGGTGCGGCGAGCGCCGCGGCGGCGCACACGAGGACGATGACGAGGACGATGGGAGCGGTGGGCTGGTGCTGCATGGCGACCTCCTGTACCTGGTTCCGGAGATCATGCCTCATCGGGAGGCCGCCGGGAAGTGCGGTCTGGACGTTGGGTGCGGAGATTGGTGGTGTTCAGCGAATCGGAGGATGAGAGGAGAACCAGATTCTTGCTAATACATTGCCATTGATTTGTTTACGATATCAGCTGCCCCCGGGGGTTGAAGGTGAATGAGTCTGGTCATTGTCCAGTGAGCAGCGTCCATCGCCACCTGGATAGGCATCCAGGGTCGATCCTGCTTCTGGCGAGGAGGATGGCACCAGGCGGGGAGGCGCACCGGTGGGACTCGCTCACCCCACCCCCACCGGATCGACGATGCACACCTTGTTGCGCCCGGCCTCCTTGGCGGCGTACAGCGCCTCGTCGGCCAGCTTCAGCATCTCGGCGGTGGAGGCCAGGGTCTCGTTGTAGCAAGCCACGCCCACCGAGACGGTGATCGACCCCTGGTAGCCGGGCACGTCGATGCGGTGCTGGGCCACGGCCTCGCGCAGGCGGTCGCCGAGCTCATAGGCCACGGCCATGTCGGCGTCGGGACAGATGGCCAGGAATTCCTCGCCACCGAAACGGCAGACCTCGTCGCTGGCGCGCAGGCAGTTCTTCATCACCTGGGCCGTCTCGCGCAAGACCACATCGCCGATGTCGTGGCCGTAGGTGTCGTTGACCTTCTTGAAATGATCGATGTCCAGGATCATGCAGAGCAGCGGGGCATCCTGCCGCTGGGCGCGTTGCCATTCCTTGGCCAGACGGTCCATGGCGTAGCGGCGGTTGGGCAGGCCGGTGAGCGCGTCGAAGAGCGCCATGTGCTTGAGTTTGCGGTTGGCCACGCTCAGGTCGGCGGCGATGCGGCGGATCTGGTCGCGGTCGTGCTCGGCTCGCTCCTGCAGACGGATCACCCGCTCGGCGGCGCGCAACCGCGCCAAAAGCACGGCCTTGTTGATGGGCTTGGGGACGTAGTCGTCGGCACCGTTCTCCAGCGCGGTGACCAGATCCTGCGACTGATCGTTGGCGGTCATCATGATCACGTAGACCCGGTTGATCTGCTCGCTGCGGCGCAGCGCGCGCACCAGTTCCAGACCATCCATGCGCGGCATCATCCAGTCCGAGACGATGAGTTGCGGATTCCACTGCAGCGCCACGCGCAGTGCGTCCTCGCCATCGCCCGCGGTCTTGATGTGGTGGCCGGTCTTCTTGATCATGGCCGAGACCAGCTTCTGGTCGAGCGGCGAGTCGTCGACAACCAGGATGCGCAGGTTCTCCTCGCCGGGCTCGGCGTTGCTGACCGCCTGATTGTCGGCGTCCGGCTGCGCGCTTGGCGAATCGGCGCTGGCGTTGGCGGCCTGCTGGTTCGCACGGGCGATCAGTTCCTCGAGGGCGGGCATCTCCTCGGTGATGATGTCGAGCACCTCGCCCATGTGGCGCCACTCGTCCACGGCCTGGTCGCAGGCAGCCAGCAATGTGGCCTCCTCCAGACCGAGGATACGACCGTGGGCCACCACGCCGGCGGTCAGGCCGGCGCGTTCGTCGTCGTTCACCACGCAGACGGTGGCCAGCTCCAGTGCCGTGCGCAGGATGGCGGACAGGTCGACCGTTCCCGGGGCGGCCTCGCGTTCGAGCGCGGCCACGGCCTGGCTGTATTCCGTGGGCAGTCCCCAGTTCTCGAAGAGCGCCTCGGTAACCTCGACGCTGTCCACCTCGAGGACCTCGCGCTCGCGCTCGCTCAGCGGCCGCTGGTCGCCGCCCATGCTGCTGGCGAGAACGCGTGCATATTCCTGGGGATGGACGCTGGCCAGGCAGAGCTGGCCGACCTGGCCGAGCAGGCCGCAGGTGAACGCCTCGTCGGCGGGAACCTTGCCGATGTGGGCGGTGAGGGTCTGGGCGGCCACGGCGGTGGCCAGCGAGTGCGACCAGAAGCGGTTGTAGTCGAAGGCGGGGCAGGGGCCGCTGCGGGCGCTGGCCAGGAGCGAGAAGCCCAGCGACAGACGGCGCACGGTGGCCATGCCCAGGCGCACCACGGCATCGCCCACGGTGCGCGACTCGCGACCGCCGCCGACGTTGGCGGCGTTGGCATACTTGAGGATCTGGCCGGCGAGGGCGGGGTCGAGCTCGAGGACGCGGGTCAGGTCATCGAGTGAGGTCTCGGCGTCGCGGGTCAGCTGCAGGATCTTCAGGGCCACCCCCGAGGGGGAGGGCAGACGGTCCGAGTTCAGGACCAGGTCCAGCGGTGTGGTTGGCGATACGGCCACGGTGACACTCCTGCTGGGCGAGCGGATGGGCGACATCCGCGTGCACGTCACCGGGGACGCACGGAACGGGCGAGTGCGAACTCGGTGCCCTTGTTCTATCGTCGCGGTGGGACCTGGGCTTGAGACCATTTCGTGAACGCCCACGGTCCGGATTCTGAAACACGCCTTACGCCAGCCTCGTAATGGCCACCATCCGCTGCGGATTCCGAGGAACCATCGCTTTCCCCTGGAGATGATCATGACCCCGACCCGCCTCTTGCCGTGCGCGATCCTGCTCGCCGTGATGCTCTTTCCGCTGACAGCCGGAGCCCAGGACAGTTCCCTCAGCTACCAGATGCCGCCCCAGGTCCTGGCCGACATGATCGACGCTGCGCCCACGCCGATGGTGGCGCTCAGCCCCGATCACCAGTGGCTGCTCCTGCTCGAACGGCCCGGATTGCCGCCGATCAGCGAGGTCGCCGCCCCCGAACTGCGCCTGGCCGGTCTGCGCATCAATCCGCGCACCAATGGCCCGAGCCGCGAACGACCCCTCGACGGCCTGACCTTCCAGCGGTTGCGCGACGGCAAGGAGGTTCCGGTGACGGGGCTGCCGGATGGTGCCCGGCTCACCGGGGTGAGCTGGTCGCCCGATGGCAAGCGCATCGCCTTCGTGGCCCAGATCGACGACCGGCTCAGCCTCTGGTCGGCCGAGCTGAAGAACGGGGAAGCCCGCCAGGTCACGCCGCCTGGACTCGCGCTCAACGCGGTCTACGGCCGGCCCTACGACTGGCTCATGGGCAGCAAGAGCTTCGTGGTGCGCGCCATCCCGGCCGATCGTGGTCCCGCGCCCGAGGAATCCTTCGTCCCGACCGGCCCGGTGGTGCAGGAGAACCTGGGCAAGAAGGCGCCGGCCCGGACCCTGCAGGACCTGCTCCAGAATCCCCACGACGAGGCGCTCTTCGACCACTACACCACCAGCCAGATCGCCGTGGTCGACCTGAAGGGCAAGGTGCGCACGCTCGGCGCCCCCGCCGTGGTCGCCGGCATGGATCCCTCGCCCGACGGCGAGTACCTGCTGGTCCAGGCACTGCAGCGGCCTTACAGCTACTCGCTGCAGCAGGACTCGTTCCCGCGACGGATCGAGGTCTGGGACCTGGAGGACGGCGACCTGGTCCACCTGGTGGCGGACCTGCCGCTGCAGGACCAGGTGCCCATCTCCTTCGGTTCGGTGCCCACGGGTCCGCGCTCGGTGGCCTGGCGAGACGACGCGCCCGCCGAGCTGGTCTGGACCGAGGCCCTCGACGGCGGCGACGGCGGCGCCGAGGCCGAACTGCGCGACCGCGTGGTCACCCTGGCGGCGCCGTTCGCCGGCGAGCCCCGCGAACTGATCACCCTGGCCCAGCGCTACGGTGGTGTCCAGTGGGGCGATGAGAACCTGGCCTTCGTGGTCTCGTGGTGGTGGAAGACCCGCAACCTGAAGGTCTGGCACGTCGTGCCCGGAGACCGCGACACAGCCCCGCGCCTCGTCCAGGACCGCTCGTTCCAGGACCGTTACGCCGACCCCGGCCAGCCGCTCACCGTGCGCAACCGGTGGGGCCGCCGTGTCATGCTGACCGCCGACGGCGGCCGCACCCTCTTCCTGAGCGGCGACGGCGCCAGCGACGAGGGCGACCGTCCGTTCCTCGATGCCTGGAACCTCGAGACCGACGAGACCACGCGCCTCTTCCGCTCCGAGGCGCCCTACTACGAGAACCCGGTCGACCTCCTCGACGCGGATGGCCGCCGGCTGCTGACCCGCCGCGAGTCGCAGACCGAACCCCCCAACTACTTCGTCCGCGACCTCGCCGGCGGCGATCTCCAGCAGAAGACCTTCTTCCCCGATCCCACCCCGCAGCTCACGGGCATCACCAAGGAGCTCGTCACCTACGAGCGTCAGGACGGCGTCCAGCTCACCGGCACGCTCTACCTGCCCGCCGGCTACGACAAGCAACGCGACGGCCCCCTGCCCGTCCTGATGTGGGCCTACCCCACCGAGTTCAAGAGCAAGCAGGACGCCGGCCAGGTCACCGACAGCCCCTACCGCTTCACCCGCGTGGGCTGGTGGTCGCCCATGCTCTTCCTGACCCGCGGCTACGCGGTCTTCGACGATCCCACCATGCCCATCATCGGCGAGGACGACACCGAGCCCAACGACACCTTCGTCGACCAGCTCGTGGCCAGCGCCCAGGCCGCGGTCGACGTGCTGGTGGAGCGCGGCGTGGGCGACCCGCAGCGCATGGCCATCGGCGGGCACAGCTACGGCGCCTTCATGACCGCCAACCTGCTGGCGCACAGCGACCTCTTCCGCGCGGGCCTGCCGCGTTCCGGCGCCTACAACCGCACGCTCACGCCCTTCGGCTTCCAGGCCGAGGAGCGTTCGCTCTGGGAGGCGCCCGAGGTCTACTTCACCATGTCGCCGTTCATGCACGCCGAGAAGATCGACGAGCCCATCCTCCTCGTGCACGGCGAGGCCGACAACAACGCCGGCACCTATCCCATGCAGAGCGAGCGCATGTACGGCGCGCTCAAGGGCCACGGCGCCACGGCGCGGCTGGTGATGCTGCCGCACGAGAGCCATGGCTATCGCGCGCGCGAGTCGGTGCTGCATCTGCTATGGGAGACCGACCGCTGGCTCGAGACCTATGTCAAGAACGCCGAGCCGCGGCAACTGGCCGACACGGGGGAAGAAGGCCCCTAGATCGCAACCACGGCGCCAACCGCGAGGCCCCGGCGAGCCGTGCGGCCAGCCGGGGCCTCCGGCGTGTCCGTCTACTTGGGCGGGTACTGGGCGATGATCTTGCCGACGACGGCCCGGATCGCCTCGGGCTCGCGGGTCCTGCCGTCGAGGATCTTGGTTCCCCAGCCGCGCCAGAAGACCTCGTTGTCGCTGGCGTCGACGAAGTCGATGACCAGGGTCCCCTCCTGGTACTGGCTCACGGTGATGTCGCGACCGTGCCAGTCGGAGTAGACACCGTACCCGTAATTGTACGTCTGCACGTTCACCCGATCCTCGACGTTGATGTGGACGGCCACCAGGAAGTCGGGGTCGGCGGTGTCCTCGGTGTAGGCGCGGCTCTCCAGTTCTGCGCGCAAGGCGTCGTGCAGGCGGTTCCAGACCAGGGGGTCGCCCGCGAAGCTGGCGGGGCGATCGAGAATCCGGAAGCTGCGGAACCGGTTGAAGTCGGTGTTCTCGTTCCAGTCGTGCTGGACGCTCAACGACGAGCAACCGCAGGCCAGCACGGCGAAGGCGAGGCCGGCGAGGACGAGGCTGTGACGGATCTTCACGGGTTCTCCTTCCAGTCGAGTGTGTCTTGTCTCATGGTACATGCGATCGCGGAAGCGGCCAAGCTCCGGCTGGTGGTAGTGGAAACCGGATGTGTTTACCCTGTCTTGGCCTCCGCTCGAGGGGCCGGTCCGACCATCCCGGTTGACGGGATCGGATAGGGGTGTCACGTGGGGTCGACCGCCTGGTCGGCGGGGCGGCGCGGCCGCTCGGAAAGGGATCGTGATGGAGTTTCCCCCCTGCATGAAGTGCGGCAACGGACTCATGGTGCCGCTTTCCGACTATGGCCGGGACGGCGCGGCCATCCGCTACAAGGCCTGGCTCTGCCACAATCCGGCCTGCGGGCACACCCTGCGCATCGATAATGGCGAGATCTCCATGGGGCGGCTGGAGCCCTAGTCGGCCGCCGCGTGCCGTCGCCGTCGCTGCAACCAGCGCAAGAGCGCCAGCAGCAGCGCCGTACTCGTGGCGAGCAGGAGCCATTCCCCGGTGCCGGTGGTCGTGTCGGCCATGGGGTCGCTGTCCCAAAGGATCAGGAGCGCCAGCGAGAGGGCGTTGTGCACCGCGTGGGCGGTCACGGCGGCGAGCAGCGAGCCGGTGAGATGGTAGAGCGCCGCCAGCAGGAGGCCCAGCGCCACCAGGCCGAAAAGGCTCCAGAGCTGCCAGTGGACGATGCCGAAGAAGAGCGCGGTCAGGACGGCGGCCCCGACCGGCCCCCACCAGCGGCGGGCGAGACGGAAGAGCAGGCCGCGGAAGATCAGCTCCTCGGCCAGCGGCGCGCCCACGATCACCGCGGCGAAGGCCAGGACGGTGGCGGGCGCCCCGTGCGGCAGGCTCTCGGCGAGGAACTCGAGGTACTCGGGCGTGGGGGGGCTGAGCCGGGCGGAGAGGCCGGCCAGCAGCGAGACCGGCGCCCAGGCCAGCAGGCCCGCCGCGGCCCCGGCGCCCAGCGGCACCAGGCCCGCGCGCAGTTCGAAGGCCCGCCACAGCGATTCGCCGTGCCACCAAGCCGCCAGGCCGCACGGCACGGCCACCGCCAGCAGCGCCGCCACGAGGACGGGGGCGAAGGCGTCCTGGGTCAGCTGGTAGATGACGGCCTGCCAGAAGAAGTCGGCGGCCAGGAGCAGCAGGGCGAACAGTGCCAGCTGCGTCGAGGTCCAGGCTTCCCATAGGCGGGGTCGGCGGGGCGGAGCAGGTGCGAGCGACACGCGATCCTCCTGTACGCGTCGAGACTCAGCCATTAATATCGCCTCCGGGACGCGGCGGCAAGAAAGGGGACACGCGTGCACGAGCGACCCATCCGGGCGGTCATCTTCGACCTCGACAACACGCTCACCGATTTCATCCAGGCCAAGGACGTCGCCATCCACGCGGCCATCGCGGCGATGATCGACGCCGGACTGGACATGTCCGCCGCCGAGGCGCACCGGCGCATCTACGACATCTACCTCCGCGAGGGCATCGAGTACCAGCGCGTCTTCAACAGCTTCCTGCAGGACGTGGCGGGCGAGGTGGAGGACCGCATCCTGGCCGCGGCGGTGATCGCCTATCGCCGCGCGCGGGACGGCTCGCTGGTGCTCTATCCCCACGCCAAGATGGTCCTCAACCGTCTGCTCCGGGATGGTTACCGGCTGGCCGTGGTCAGCGACGCACCGCGGTTCGAGGCCTGGCTGCGGCTCTGCCAGCTCGGCCTGCACCACACCTTCGACCGCGTCTTCACCTACGACGACACCGGCGCCCGCAAGCCCGATCCCCTGCCGTTCCAGATGGCGCTCGACGAGTTCGAGGTCCGCCCCGACCAGGCCGTCATGATCGGCGACTGGCCGACCCGCGACATCCGCGGCGCCAAGGATCTGGGACTGTACACGGTCTGGGCGCGCTATGGTGACAAGGCGCCGCCCTACAAGGATCCCGCGCTCACCGCGAGCGAGACCGCCGCCGGCCGGGAGGCCGATTTCATCGTGGACGATCTGGCCCAGCTCCTCGAGGTCCTGGACCGGCTCAACCGAGCGGAGAGCTGACCATGCGCGTTTGCAACGCCCGGCAGATGAGCGCCATCGACCGCGAGACCATCGCCGCCGGCACGCCCGGCCTGGAGCTCATGGAGCGCGCCGGCGCGGCGCTCTGCGACGCCCTCGACGCCGGCGGCTGGCTGGGCACGGACGCGCCGGTGGCCATCGTCTGCGGCAAGGGCAACAACGGCGGCGACGGCCTGGTCATGGCGCGGCTGTTGAGCGAGGCCGGCCTCCCGGTGCGCGTCCTGCTCCTGGCGCCGCGCGACGAGCTGTCGGCCGACGCGCGCGCCAATTACGATCGGCTGCCGCGTTCGGTGTCGGTGTTCGCCGCCGAACCGGGACGCTGGGCCGCGCGGGTGGCCGAGACCGCCGCGGGTGCCGGGCTCCTGGTCGACGCGGTGTTCGGCACCGGCATCGCGCCGCCGCTGCGCGCGCCCTACACCGAGGCCTGCGCCGCCATCAACGCCGCCGGGGTGCCGATCGTGGCGGTGGACATCCCCTCGGGGGTGTCGGGCGACGACGGCACGGCCGACCCCGACGCCGTGGCGGCCGACGCCACCATCACCATCGGCCTGCCCAAGCTGGGCCTGCTCCAGCCGCCGGGCCGCGACCACGTGGGCGTGCTCTCGGTGGTGGACATCGGCTTCGATCCTGCGGTCTGCGCCCGTCATGCGCCGGACTGGCACCTGGCCACCCTGGCCGACTATGCCGCCATGCTGCCCTCCCGCCCCACGGACACCCACAAGTACGCGGTGGGCTGCCTGCTGGTGCTGGCGGGGTCCCGCGCCTACGGCGGTGCGGCGCACCTCACCGGCCTGGGCGCGCTGCGTTCGGGCGTGGGCCTGGTGACCATGGCCGCACCACGCGAGCTGGAGACCGCGTTGCGCGTGGGCCTGCCCGAGGCCATCTTGCGACCGCTGGCCACCACCGATCAGGGCACGCTGGCGCCCCTGGCGGGTGCGGCCCTGGCCGACCTCCTGCACCGCCAGGGCGCGGTGGCCCTGGGGCCGGGCCTGGGCGCCGATCCGGAGACCGACCACTGGGTCTGCGACCTGGTGCAGGACCTCGACCGGCCGCTGGTCCTCGACGCCGACGGACTGTCGGCCTTCGGCCGCCTGAACCGCACGCCGCGCTTCGGCGGCGACCAGGTGGTGCTGACCCCGCACCCGGGCGAGCTGGCGCGGCTGACCGGCCTGGCCAGCGAGGAGATCGCCGCACGACGCCTCGAGCTGGTGCCCGAGCTGGCGGCGCGGTGGCGGGTGGTGCTGCTGCTGAAGGGGTCGCCCACGGTGATCGGCCTGCCCGATGGACGGCTGTTCTTCAATCCCGGCGGCGACGACGCCCTGGCGCGCGGCGGGTCGGGGGACGTGCTGACCGGACTGATCGGCGGGCTGCTGGCCCAGGGGTGTCCGGCGGCCGAGGCCGCGCTGCTGGGCGCGGTGGTCCACGGACTGGCCGGCGAGGTGGCCGCGCACGAGCACGGTCGGCGGGGCGTGTTGACGCGCGAGATCGCGGCCGCGGTGGCCACGGTCCTGGCGGGTCTGGACGGCGCCTGGCCGCAAGGGGACGACGCATGAGGATCCTGGGCATCGAGACCAGCTGCGACGACACATCGGTGGCGCTGTTCGACAGCGAGCAGGGCGTGGCCGAGAACCTGCTGTCGAGCCAGGTCGACCTCCACGACCAGTTCGGCGGCGTGGTGCCCGAGCTGGCCAGCCGCGCCCACCTGGTGAACCTGCTGCCGCTGGTGGACCACCTCCTGCGGCGCCAGGAGCTCCGGCCGCGCGACCTCGACGGCGTCGCCGTCACCAACGGCCCCGGCCTCATCGGCGCGCTCCTGGTGGGACTGAGCACGGCCAAGGCCCTGGCCCGCGCCGCGGATCTGCCGCTGGTGGGCGTACACCACCTCGAGGGGCACATCCTGGCCAATGCCCTGTCGGCCGAGCTGGTCCTGCCGGCGGTGGTGCTGGTGGTCTCGGGCGGACACACCGAGCTGATCCACGTGCCCGAGGTCGGCCGCTACGAGCGGCTGGGCGGCACCCTCGACGACGCCGCGGGCGAGGCGTTCGACAAGAGCGCCAAGCTGCTGGGTCTGCCCTATCCCGGCGGCCCGCACATCGACCGCCTCGCGGCCGCCGGTGACCCCGACCGCTTCGCCTTCCCCCGCCCGCTGGCCCGTGATCCGCGCCTGGTCTTCAGCTTCAGCGGCCTGAAGACCGCGGTCCGCCTGGCCATCGAGGAACTGCCGCGCCCGTTCCGCGACCAGGACGTGGCTGACCTCTGCCGCGGGGTCCAGGACGCCATCGTCGACATCCTCTGCCAGCGGCTCTTCCAGGCGGCGGCCGAGCGCCGGGTCGGGGCGGTATACCTGGCTGGTGGCGTGGCGGCCAACGGCGGCCTGCGCGCGGCGGTGGCCCGCGAGGCCGACCGGCGCGGTCTCCATTTCCTGCCGCCGGAGCGGGTATATTGCACCGACAACGCCGCCATGATCGCCTATGCCGGGTGGTGCCACATCGCCGCGGGTCGCCGGGATGGGCTCGATCTGGACAGCTTCGCCAGGGCCTCGCTTTCGTCCTGGCGTTGATCTGGCGTCTTCAATGGCGGTTTCCGGTACCGGCCCACGATTCCCCTGTTTCCACGTCCGCACCCCGGGATGCCTCATGGTGGCACGACCCTTGCCCTGAAACCCCATGGGCCGCCCTGTGCGGCCTCCAGGTGTCATTCTGCACTGTGGGGCGAGGACGTGGTGATGGTCGAAGCTACGAAAATCCTCATTGCGGACGATGAGCCGCATATCCGCCGTATTCTGCAGTTCCTGCTGGAGCAGGCGGGTTATCAGGTCGTCACCGCGGCCGACGGTCGGCAGGCGCTGGCGCTTCTGGCACAGGAATCGCCGGACCTGGTACTCCTGGACGTGATGATGCCACACCTGGACGGATTTGCCGTCCTGGAGCAGATGCGCCAGAACCGCGAGACCTCGCGCCTGCCGGTGATCATGCTCACCGCGCGCGGCGAGAGCACGGCCCGGATCAAGGGCCTCAAGAGCGGCGCCAACGACTACGTGGCCAAGCCCTTCGACCACGAGGAGCTGCTGGCCCGGGTGGCCAACATGCTCGAGACCTGCCAGGCCCAGCGCGAGGCCAACCCGCTGACCGGCCTGCCGGGAAACCTGGCCATCGAGCGCCAGGTCTATTGGCGGCTCAACGCCGGACTGCCCTTCGCCGCCATGTACCTCGACATCGACGGCTTCAAGGGCTTCAACGATTCGTACGGCTATGCCCGCGGCGACCGTGCCATCAGCTTCCTGGCGCACCTGCTCTGCGAGACCGTGGACGAGCTCGGCGCCGATGGCGATTTCGTGGGCCATGTCGGCGGCGACGACTTCGTCCTGATCTGCGGCAACGACCGTGCCGATCTCTTGGCCCAGACCGTGGTCGAGCGTTTCGACGCGGGCATGGCCGACCTGCACGACGCCGCGGATCTGGCCAACGGCTACCTGGAGACCAGGACCCGGACCGGAGAGGTGGCCCGGATCCCGCTGACATCCCTCACCGTGGCGCTGATCACCGATATCCAGGCCCGCTTCGCCCATCCGGCGGAGATGGCCGATGCCCTGTCCGAACTCAAGGGTCACGGCAAGCGTCAGGCCGGGTCGGTGGTGGTCAAGGAGCGCCGCCTGCCCGGACACGAGAACAAGCTGCAGATCCTCGATCAGACCAACGGCGATCCCCAGCCCTGAGCCCCCGGAGGACCATGAGCGACGGCCCCGGCAACCTCGACCCGCGCCACACCCTGGCGCACCGGATCCTCACCTCGGCGCGAAAGCGGCTCGAGGGCCGCTGGGACGCGCCTGCGGCCTGGCGGGTGCTCTGCGAGGAAGCGGTGTCCGTGTGGCGCTCCCGGCCCCAGGTCGGCTGGGCGCTGATCGTGCCCCGGAGCGAGCTGGGACCGGTGGCGCCGGAGACCGAGGATTGCGATCGCGCGGTGATCTGGACCGCCGACGGTCGCGTCATCTGGCGTGACCGACCGTCGGCCCCACAGACCTGGGCCGCCCTCGACGCCGCCGCCGACGGCCTGCTCGCCGGCAGCGGCGAATGCCCCCTGGCCACGGGTCCCGCCCTCACCGGCTGGCTGGCGCGTGGCGTGCCTGCGGGTCGCGGCCATGGCCTGGCGCTGGTGCTGGGGCTGTCCCGCCCCGTGGCCGACCCGGCGGTCGCCGACGAGCTGGCCGGCGAGCTGAGCGATGTTTCCGAACTCCTGACAGCCATGCTGGGCCAGCGCCGGCGCCTGTCCGACCTGGCCACCGAGGCCGCCACCGTGCGCTCGGAATGCGAAGCCCTCTCGCGGCTAGGCGAGCTGCGGGCCCGGCTGGCTGCGGTCACGGCCCACGAGCTGAAGACCCCGTTGACCTCGATCACCGCCTACGCCGAGGTGCTGGAACAGCAGTCCGGCGATCCCGATTTCGCTCATTCGGCCGAATTCCTGCGCGTGATCCGCAGCGAGGCCGACCGCCTCCTGCGGCTGGTGGACCGATTGCTCGACTCCTCCCGCCGCGGCCGCGGTCCGGCGCTCGCCGACCCGGCGCCGGTGGAGATCGGGCCACTGGTGGACGACGTCCTGCGGTCGCTGGCGCCCCAGGCCTCGAACCGCGACCTGCAGCTCGTCGGGCGGGTGTCCACCGATCTGCCCTGCATCGACGGCGATGGCGACCTGATACGCCAGGTGCTGGTGAACCTCCTGGGCAACGCGCTCAAGTTCACCCCGCCGGGCGGCCGCGTGGTGCTGGGAATCCGCGAGGACGCCTCCATGGTGCGTCTGGCCGTCAGCGACACCGGACCCGGCATCGCGCCGCACGAACTGCGCGCCATCTTCCAGAGCTTCTACCGGACCCGTGCCGCCGCGCAGACCGAGGGCGTGGGGCTGGGCCTGAGCATCGTCAAGGACATCGTGGCCCTGCACGGCGGTCATCTCGACGTGCACAGCCGTTTCGGTCGCGGCACCACCTTCTCGGTGCTGCTGCCCAAGGAGCAGCAACACCTGAGCGGCGACACCGCGCTGACGAATGGCGGCTTCGACCCCATCCTGCAACGACGCCTCGGCGCACACACCCTGCGCCTGGTGGCCGAACTGGCCGCGGCCCGCACCGTGGCGGTCCTGCTCCCCGCGGCGGACGGAGGCCTGGTGGTGACCGCCGCCATGGGGTTGCTCCCCGATACGGTGGGCCTGCTGGTTCCGTCCGGCCACTGGCTCGAGAACACGCTGGAGGGGCCGCCGGCCCTGGTGCCCGGCCCGACCATGCTGCCCGAGGCACTGTCCGTCCTGGCCGGCGAGCCCGGCCACACCATGCTCGCGCCCCTGAATCTGGGCGACGGGCAGCCGAAGGGCCTGATCCTCGTGGCCCGCCGCCTGACCGGCGGCGCGTTCGGCGCCGACGACCTCGGTCTCATGCGGGTCCTGGCCGACATCCTGGGCAAGGCCTGGAGCGCCACCCTCGACCCCGGCGTCGATCGCCGCGATCTGGAGACGGTCACCGAGGCGCTGGCGGCGCTGACCGGCCTGCGCCGCAGCGGCGTTCCCACGGCCGATCCGCTGGCGTTGCGCCTGCTGACGCGAACCGGCCGCCGGCTCGGCCTGTCATCTTACGAGATCCGTCTCCTGCAATACGCCGGCGCGCTGCACGACGCCGGCATGGTGGTCCTGGATCCCGACGTGATCCAGAAGCCCGAGCAGCTGGACCTGGACGAACGCGACCACATCGACCGCCATCCCCAGCGCAGCCTCGATCTGCTGGGCCCCCTGGTCCAGTTGCCCGAGCTGCAGGCCGTGATCCGTCACCACCACGAACGCGTCGACGGCCGCGGCTACCCCGAGGGACGGCGCGGCGAGGCCATCCCGCTGGGCGCGCGCATCCTGGCGGTGGTCGACGCCTTCTTCGCCATGATCCGGTCGCGACCCTGGCGCGAGGGTTTGTCGGTGGCGGCCGCGGTGGACGAGATCCAGCGCCACGCCGGCACCCAGTTCGACCAGCGGGTGGTGGTGTCGTTCCTCGGCGTCCTGCTCGAGGAGGGTCTGCTCTCGGGATCGGCGGAATCCGGCTCCCGCGGACAATGGACACCGGAGGTCAAGACTTGAACGAACGCATCCTGATCGTCGACGACGAGGCCCCGGTGGCCAAGCTGCTCGAGCAGGCGCTGCGCCACGAGGGGTACGACGTGGCTCGTGCCGAGGACGGCATGGAGGCCATGAACCGGCTCCATTCGTTCCGCCCCGACGTGGTGATCATGGACATCATGATGCCGCGGCTGGACGGGGTGCAGACCACCCGACTGCTGCGCAAGAACCGTTCGTACGCCGACACCGTGATCATCGCGTTGTCGGCGCGCACCGACCAGGCCGCCCGGGACGCCATGCGCGATGCCGGGGCGAACCTGTACATGCGCAAACCATTCACCATCTCGCGCCTGGTCGAACACGTGCGCGAACTCCTGGATACTAGGGCCAGGACAGGAAGCTGAGCATGGATCTGCCGACGAGCATCCCGGCCTTGACCGACGTCCTGCTGCCGCTGCTGAGCGAGCGCCAGGCCTCGGTCTATCTGGCCGCCAGCGGGGTGCTGGGCGGAGTCATCGCCATGCTCGCGCATCTGGCCTATGTCTCCAGCGGGATCGAGGCCTGGCGCCGCCTGCGATTCCTGGGGGTGGTGCTGGCCCCCACGGCGCTGTTGCGCGCCCTGGTCAACGGCTACGCCGCCGCGTCGCGGCCGGTCCTGGCGGCGGCGTTCTCGCTGCTCGACGTGGGGCTGCTCGTGCTGGCGGTGGGCGCCTGCCTCTCGCTGTTCTGCTCGCCGGCGCGCCGGCGCTGCAAGGTCATGCTGATCACGCCGCTGATCCTGGCGGTCTTCCTGGGGTTGCTCGGCGGCGACGCCTCGCGACCGCTGCTCGCGCGCAACGCCACGGCGGCGGTGGCGCACCTCTTCACCCTGACGCTGCTGGCCGTGCTGCTCCTGCGCGAACTGGTCCTCGGTTTGCAGCGGGCCTGGGACGCGGCCGAGTCGCGCAGCCTGGCCTTGATCCACGAACGTGAGACCGTCAAGCAGGCGGCGGCCAAGGCCGAGGCGGATCGCGACGAGGCCCTGGCGCGGGCGGACCATGGGCTGGAACTGGCCCGCGACGCGGGTCGCCGCGCGCGCCTGCTCGAACATCTCATGGCGGGTGCGGTCGACCTGCACGGGCGCCGCGGCCAGCAGGATCTCCTGCAGCACGCGGTGGAACTGGTGGGGGTCCTGTTCGGCTTCCACTACGTGGTGCTCCATCGCTGGTCCGAGTCGCTGGAGGCCTTCGAGGTCCAGGCGGTGATCGGCTGCGGTGAGGAAGAGAAGCAGCGTCTGAGCAGCCTGCACACCGCCCGCAGCGAGTACGAGCAGCTCGTGCATCCGCGCTTCCGCGTGTCCGACAGCTTCCTCGTGCCGTTGCCCTCGACCAATTCCTGGACGCCCACGCGGCCGGCCGACGAGGTGGCCTGGCCCGAGGGCCAGCGCCTGGTGGTGCCCCTGGCCGACCACACCGGCACGGTCCACGGTTTCCTGGAGATGAACCAGCCGGAGACCGGCAAGGCTCCGGACCTGCTGCGTATCCGTTACCTCGAGCTGCTGGCGCGTCAGGTCGCTGCGGTGCTCGAGGTACTGGCGTTGCGCGACCACCTGGCGGGCAGCCGCGCCGAGCTGGCCCAGGCCAGCGAACGTCTGCAGGCCCTGGGCGATCTGCGCAGCAACTTCGTATCCAACGTCAGCCACGAGCTGCGCACCCCGCTCACGTCGATCATCGGTTATGCCGAGATGCTGCGCGAGCGTGGCGAGGACATGTCGCCCGACATGCGGCGAGAATTCCTCGACGTGATCCACGACCAGGGTCAGCAGTTCAAGGAGATCATCAACGATCTGCTCGACCTCGACCGCATGGAGGACGAGACCACCCGCGTCGAGCGCACCGAGTGCGACCTGGCCGCGCTGATCCGCCGCCTGGCCGAGGACTGGCGACAGCGCGCCGAGGCGGCAGGCCAGAGCCTCGTGCTCGAGACCGCCTCGCGCGTGGTGCTCGAGGCCGATCCGGTGCTCTGCCAGCAGCTTGTGGGGCACCTGGTGGACAACGCGCTCAAGTTCACGCCCGAGGGCGGCCGCGTCCTGGTGCGGATGATCGAGCAGGGTACCGCCGTCCGCCTGGAGGTGGAGGACTCGGGCATCGGCATCCCCGAGGAGAGGCTGCACACCATCTTCGAGCAGTTCTACCAGGTCGACGCGTCCAGCACCCGCGAGGTCGGTGGCCAGGGCGTGGGGCTGGCCATCTGCCAGGACATCGTCTCGTGGCACGACGGTCGGATCTGGGCGGAGAACGTACCCAGCGGGGGGGCGCGTCTGACCGTGCTCCTGCCGCGCCGTCCCCAGGTCGTGATCCCCGAGCCGCCGCTGCCGGTGAACCCGGTGTTCCACGAGCCCAAGCTCTTCGTGCAACGGCTGGTGCACTGGGTCGGCGAGAATCTCGGGGTCCGCACCGTGGTGCTGCTGGTGGCCGATCACAACCAGGACCACCTCTCGGTCCTCGCCGCGACGGGCCTGCCCGCCGGCCAGCTCCAGGACCTGCGGCTCGCGGCGGGCGTGGGCCTGGCCGGCCAGGTCTGGCAGCAAGGACAGAGCCAGCTGACCCGGCCCGAGTCGGGGGACGTCCTGCTCGCCGGCGAGACACCGGTGCTGGTGGTGCCGTTGCTGGACGACGGCGAGGTCGTGGGCGTGGTCGCCGTGCGCGAGCGTCTGGACGACCGCCCGCTCACCGACGACGACCGCCTGCTCTTGGAAGCCATGGCACCGCGGCTGGTCCAGCTGCTCGGGCGCTTCACTGGTCACGAGGAGCTGGTGCGTGACTTCGCGGCGATCCAGTCGTCGCTCCGTGTGACCACCCGCGTGGGCACGCTGCCCCACGCCGACGTCTCGGCGGTCTGCCAGGAGATCTGCCTGGCCACTGCCCGCCGCCTGAGCCTGCCCGAGACGGATATCCGCCACCTCGCCTTCGCGCTGCAGTACTACGACGTGGGGCTGGGCTCGGTGCCACCGTATCTGCTGAACAAGGAAGGCCGGCTGGACGAGGCCGAGCGCGCGCTGATCGAGCGTCATGTCCAGGTCGGCCTGGTCACCCTGGCGCCGCTGCAGCCGCCGCCCAAGGTGCGGCAGATCATCCTGCACCATCACGAGAACTACGACGGTTCGGGGTATCCCAAGGGGCTGGCTGGCGAGGCCATCCCGCTGGGTTCGCGCCTGATCGCCCTGACCGACAGCCTGCGCGCGCTGCTCCAGAGACGTCCCTGGCGGCCGGCCGTGCCGCTGCGTGAGGCCCTGGCCGAGATCCAGGCCCTCGCCGGCACCCGCTACTGCCCGCGCCTGGCCGCCGTCTTCCTCGAGGAGGCTGAACGGCGGCAGTCGCTCATCGAGGAGCTCCGACAGCGCGCCGACGACGGCGAAGATCTGAAGCGGCCCGCGCCGCTGCACCCGGTGCAGCTCATTCGCGGCTAAAGAAATCCGGCCCGCGGGCCGATCATCCGGACAGGAGAAATCGTCCGGAAGCCAGCCATGGAGGCAATGCTTTGCAGAAGATCCTGGTCTGCGACGACGAGGCCAACATCCTCAACATCATGGATTTCAGCCTCGAGGCGGAGGGGTTCCTGGTGGTGGCCGCCACCGATGGCGACCAGGCCCTGCAACTGGCCATGAGCGAGGAGCCCGATCTGATCATCCTCGACGTGATGATGCCCGGTCACGACGGCCTGACGGTATGCCGCGAACTCAAGCAGAATCCGCGCACCAGCCACATTCCGGTGCTCATGCTCACCGCCCGCGCCGGCAAGGGCGATCGCGAATCCGGTCTGGCTGCCGGCGCCAACGACTACGTGACCAAACCCTTCAGCCCGCAACGGCTGGTGGACAAGGTCAACGAGATGCTGGGCGTCCGGCACTAGCGGACTGCTCCCTGTTCAGCGATGGGACGCCGCCGAGGAGGCGGCGTCTTCGTCTGTCTTGTGAGACACGCTGTCGGCGACTACCATGGCGTCAATTGATCCCTGGCCCGCCCCAGCGAGGTTCTCTTGGACCGCCTGCTCGTCGATGTCGCCCTGCCCGTCCCCTTGCCGGGCACTTTCACGTACCGCTGGCCCGCCGAGGTGCCCGGCCCGGCGCCGGTATCCGGCGACCTGGTGCGCGCGCCGTTCGGACGTCGGCGCGGTCTGATCGGCCTGGTCACCGATACGCGGCCCAACCCCGAGGATCTCGGCGAGATCGATGGCTACCCGCTGCGCGATCTCGCCGAGGTGCTCCCCGAGACCTACCGTCTGCAACCCGACCGGCTGCGGCTGGCCGTCTGGCTCGCGGGCTACTACGCCCTGCCCCTGGGCGAGGTGGTCCCGCTCTTCCATCCGCCGCGGCCGGGGACCCGGAGCCGTCGCTCACGGAGCGAGAGCCCGGCCTTCCCGCTGGACGAGGCGGCCTCCGTCACCCTCACCGACCACCAGCAGGTCGTGGTGGATGCGGCGGGGGCGCAGCTGGCGCGCGGCGAGTTCGGCTCGCTGCTCCTGCATGGGGTGACCGGCAGCGGCAAGACCGAGGTCTTCCTGCGCGTGATCCAGGACGCGCTGGACCGCGGTCGCAGTGCGCTGTACCTGCTGCCCGAGATCGCGCTCACACCCCAGACGCTGGCCCGCATCACTGCCCGGTTCGGCGAGACCGTGGCGGCCATCCACAGCGGTCTGTCCAGCGGCGAGCGCTGTCGGGTCCACGAGGCGGCGGCCCGCGGGGAGATCCGCGTGGTGGTGGGCCCGCGTTCGGCGCTCTTCGCCCCGGTGCGGGACCTCGGGGTGGTGGTGGTGGACGAGGAACACGACACGAGCTACAAGCAGGACGAGAAGCCGCGTTACCACGCCCGCGACCTGGCGCTGGTCCGCGGCCGCGAGGCCGGGGCCGTGGTGCTCCTGGGATCGGCCACTCCCGATCTCGGCAGCTGGCATCGCGCCGGCGAGGGCCGCCACGCCCTCTATCGCCTCCCTGACCGGGTGGGCGGTCCGCTGCCCGCGGTCGAACTGGTGGATCTGCGCGGCGACTGTCCCCAGGACGGATTCAGCGAACCCCTGCTCGCCGCCGTGGGCGAGACCCTCGCCGCGCGGAAGCAGATCATCCTCTACCACAACCGCCGGGGGTTCGCGCGCCAGCTCCAGTGCAGCGATTGCGGCGAGGTGGTCATGTGCCCCCACTGCGACATCGGCCTGACCATGCACCTGCGGCCGCGCCGGCTGCTCTGCCACTACTGCGGCCACCAGGATCCCGTACCCGACACCTGTCCGGCCTGCCGGTCGATGGCCTTCATTCCCGGAGGCGGCGGGACCGAGAAGACCGAACTGGTCCTGCAGGCCACGTTCCCCGAGGCGCGCCTCCTGCGCCTGGACCATGACACCACCCGGCGCCGTGGCAGCCACGCCCGCATCCTCTCGGCCTTCGCCGCGGGGGAGGCCGACATCCTGGTGGGCACCCAGATGGTGGCCAAGGGGCATCATTTCCCCGGCGTCGCCCTGGTGGGGGTGCTGGCCGCCGACGACAGCCTCTCGCTCCCCGACTACCGCGCCGCCGAGCGTGTCTTCCAGCTCCTGACCCAGGTGGCGGGCCGGGCGGGCCGCACCGGCGCCGGCCGGGTGCTGCTGCAGACCTGGCAGCCCGAACACCCGGTGATCCTCGCCGCCGCCGACCACGATTACGACACCTTCGCGCTGCTCGAGTCGGCCCAGCGCCGCGTCGCCGGCTACCCGCCTTTCCGGCGTCTTGTCCGGCTCGGAGTGAGCGGGATCCGCCAGGGGGTCACCGAACACGCCGCTGCCCAGCTCGCCGGCGCACTCCGCCGTCAGCTCGCGGGCGACGACCGCCAGATCCTGGGCCCGGCGCCCGCGGTCTTCGCCCGCTTGCAGGGCCGATACCGGCACCAACTCCTGATCAAGGGCGACCTCTCGCGGGGCGAGAAGGCCTGGGTGGCGGATTGTTGCCGCGCCCTGCGCGATGCGCATCGCGGCCTGGATCTGATCCTGGACGTGGACCCGGTGGGGCTGTTCTGAAAACCAAATTGCATTTCGGCATGAAAGTTGATCTACAGTTTTGTGATGTTCACATTGTATACTGATGGGTGCCGGATGCCCCATCGGGCCCCGATTCGTTTGCATGTTGCCCGAATCCGCCCGCGCCGTTCCTCGTTTCCGGGAGGCAGATCCATGTCCCGCTGCGGACCCCCGACCCCTCGAATCCTGCTGATCGCTGGCCTCGCCGCCGTGCTGGTCCTGGCCGCCGGTTCCACGCTGGCTCAGACCTACCAGCGCGGTTTCGTGCCGCCACCGGATTACGAACGCATTCTCGAGGAACATCGGGTGCTGATCCCCACGGACAAGGATCCCCTGCCCGAGGGCTGGGACTGGCGCGACCTCGACGCCATGACGCCGGCCAAGAACCAGGGCGACTGCGGCTCGTGCTGGGCCTTCGCCGCGGTGGGCGAGCTGGAGGCCAAGGTCCGGATCTACTACCACGAGAAGCTCGACCTCTCCGAGCAGCAGATCGTTTCGTGCAATCCCTACGGCTCGGGCTGCGACGGCGGCTGGGCCGGTTCGGCCTACTACGTCTTCCGCCATCACGGCGCGATCCTCGAGGGCTGCATGCCCTACCAGGCCTCCGACGATGTCGCCTGCCGCCAGGACGAGTATCTCAAGTTCGCCGATCTGGACACCTGGGTGAACATCGACAACGACATCGACCAGATCAAGACGAGCGTGATGCAGAACGGTCCTGTCTGCACGTCGGTGGACGCCAACGACGACTGGGACGGCTACTCGGGCGGCGTCATCGATTCCCCCGGCAACGGCACCAACCACCTGGTCCTCATCGTGGGCTGGGAAGACCGCCTGGGCGACAACGGGGCCTGGATCGTCAAGAACAGCTGGGGTGCGGGCTGGGGCATGGGCGGCTATTGCTACGTGGCCTACGGCGCCTGCAACATCGGTTACGGGGTGACGGCGCTGAACTATACGCCGCCGCCGGTGCGGATGGGCATCTCCTCGCCCGAGCCCGATCTGCTCTACTACGGCGACTTCCCGGTCACCATCAACTGGTTCGCCCTCAACGAACCCGTCGATGCGGTCGACCTCTACTACGGGACCAACGGGGCGTGCCAGAGCGAATTGATCGCCGAGAACGTGCCCAACACCGGCAGCTACGAGTGGCTCCTGCCCAACGTCTCCACCGATCGGGCCACCGTCGTAGTCTTCCCCAGCGAGGGAACTTACCGCGGGTTCGGCTTCACGGCCGACGAGTTCACCATCATCGGGCACCAGACCCGCTACGTCTCGTCTGCCGGCTCAAACCAGCCGCCATACGACACCCCGGCCAAGGCGGCCCACAGTATCGCCGACGCGGTGATCGCCGGTGCGGGCCGCGACTCGATCCTGGTCACCGCTGGCGATTACCTCGAGAGCGGCATCACCATCAACTCCCAGCTGCACATCCTGGGCGGCTGGAACGAGGACTTCACCGTGCGGGACCCCGAGGTCTACGAGACCCGGATCCGTGGGGTCAACGGCGCGGTGCGGTTCAACTACAATGCGCGCACGTTCTGCGGCGTCGACGGCGTCATCTTCCACGATTGCCAGGCTCCGCTCGGCTCGGTGCCCGTGAACGGTCGTCACGGGGCGGCCATCATCTCGGTGGACGCCTCGCCGCTCATCGAGAACTGCCGCTTCGAGGATAACCGGGCCGATCCGGGCAGCGCTGCCGGCTGGGGCGGGGCCATCATGGCGCATGGCGGGGCGCCCACCGTGCGCAACTGCACCTTCTCCGGCAACGTGGGCAGCCACGGCGGTGCGGTGGCGCTGTCGGCCAGCGAAGGGGCCCTGATCGAGGATTGCACGTTCCTCGCCAACGCCACCAGCGACAGCACCGCGGCCAACCCCGGTGCGGCCATCTATGTCCACGGGGGACAGGCCACCGTCGCCGGCTGCGAGATCCGCGGGGGTGGCGCGGGCGTCGGTGGTGCGCTGGCCATGGCCGCCGATGCGCAGGTCACGGTGCGGGAGACGGCGATCGTCGCCAACCGGGCCCTGAACGCGGGCGGCGGGATCCACGTCGCGAACGCCGATCTCGTCGTCGAGCGGGGCTCGCTCGAGGACAACACGCTCTGGACCGGCAACGGCGGCGGAATCTTCGCCACCGGCGGGTCGCTCGAGCTTCGCAACGTGCTGGTGGCCGGCAACGCCGCGGTCGGACTCGGCGGTGGCTGCTACGCGCAGGCGCTCACCGCGGGCACTGTCAGCAACTGCGTCTGGCACGCCAACAGCGGCGGCAACGGCGGTGCGGGCTTCATCATCGCCGACGGCGAACTGGACGTGTTCAACAACATCGTCACCGCCAACGACGGTGGCGGCCTCCTGGTTGGCGGTCCGTCGGCCAGCCACGACTGGAACCTGGCCTTCGGCAACCTGGGCGACGACCTGCCCGGCGGCGGCAGCCCCCACGATCTGGTGGCTGACCCGCGTTATGCCGATGCCGAGGTCGGCGACTTCGCTCCGGGCCTGCACTCGCCGGCCATCGACAGCGGTTCCACTGCGGCGGGCGAGGACTGGGACGGCTCGACCACCGACCGCGGCCTCTCCGGCGGCGCGGCCGCCGTCGCCATGACTCCGCACCGGGTCACGGGACTCGTGCTCGACCTGAACGCGGGCCAGGCCGATCTCAGCTGGACCGCGGTGGAGGGTGCGGCGAGCTATGCGGTCTACCGCGATAGCGCCGAGGTCTTCCTGCCCGCAGTGGAGAACCTCTGCGGCCAGGTGACCCATCCCGAGTGCGAATTCAACGAGGTCGCACCCGCCGGGTCGTGGTACTACGTGGTCGGCGCCATCGACGCGGCCGGGCACGCCGGTGGCTTCAGCAACCGGGTCTACACCTCCGGTGGCGGCGTGCCGGTTCCCGACGCCGGCGTGCCGCAGGCCCTGGCCATCACCGCCGTGGCGCCCAACCCCTTCAACCCGCGCACGGCCATCGCCTTCGCTGTCCCCGCCAGCGCCCACGTGCGGCTCTGCGTCTACGACCTGCGCGGCCGGCTGGTGCAGACGCTGCAGGACGGGACCTTGGCGGCCGGGCATCACACCGTGATCTGGAACGGCACCGACCAGTCGGGCCGCGGCGCGGCCACGGGCCTATATTTCGTGCGCCTGGATGACGGCCGCACCAGCAGGACGGTCAAGGTGGTCCTGGCCAAGTAGCAGGTGGCCATAACTGGATGAGGGGCGTCAGGTATCTGGCGCCCCTTTATTCTTGTTTCGTCCGGTATGAGTCACTAATTTGGACCCGAGCGAATTTTCACATCCGCGAGATGTCTTTCCATTTTCGCCACTTTCAGCCACAAGGAAGGTGAAGGATGGCTGCTCAGATGGTCGAGATCCGCTGGCATGCGCGCGGCGGGCAGGGCGCCAAGACCGCGGCCATGTTCGTGGCCCAGGCCGTGCTCGCCAAGGGCAAGTACGGGCAGGGATTCCCCGAGTACGGTCCGGAACGCCGCGGCGCTCCCATGCGCGGGTTCACCCGCATTTCCGACGAACCGATCCGCAGGCACTGCGGCATCGAGCACCCCCAGATCGTGATCGTGCTGGATCCCTCGCTGCTGGATTCTCCGGCGGCGGGCGTGACCGCGGGCACCGACCAGGACACCGTCTTCCTGATCAACACCTCGCTGACGCCGGCGGAGATCAAGAAGAAGCTGAAGGTGGAAGGCGCCAAGGTGTTCACCGTGGACGCCACCCAGATCGCGCTGGACAGCTTCGGCAAGCCCATCCCCAACATGCCCATGACCGGTGCGCTCCTCGCCGCCAAGCCCATCATGGAACTGGACGAGATGATGAGCGCCATGAAGGCGAAGTTCAGCAAGAAGTTCTCCCAGGCCGTGGTCGAGGGCAACCTCCGGGCCGTGGAGAAGGCCTACAACGAGGTGGTGTCGGAATGAGCCTGAAGCGAGCACAGGATCTGCCCGAGGCCGGCATCATCCCCGAGGCCGGCAACGCTGCGGACTTCAAGACCGGTGACTGGCGCACCTTCGTGCCCCAGTTCTATCCCGAGAATTGCATTCACTGCATGTTCTGCTGGATCTACTGTCCCGACACCGCCATCAAGGTGGACCTCAGCGGCGAGAAGCCGCAGGTCGTCGGAATCGAGCTGGACCACTGCAAGGGTTGCGGAATCTGCGCCACCGAGTGTCCGCCTGCCGCCAAGGGCAAGGCCGCGCTGGTGATGATCCGCGAAGAGAAGTAGGAGGCGCCTGAGATGACCAAGACCGTGGATCAACAGCTCACGGCGCTGAGCGGCAACGAGGCCGTGGCCTATGCTTTCAAGCAGGCCCGCCCTCACGTCGCCTCCGCCTTCCCCATCACGCCGCAGACCGAGATGATGCACAAGTTCGCCGAGTTCGTGGCGAACGGTGAGTCGACCGCCGAGATGATCCTCGTCGAGAGCGAGCACTCGGCCATGTCGGCGGCCGTGGGGTCGGCGGCAGCCGGCGCCCGCACCATCACCGCCACCAGCTCGGCCGGCTTCGCGCTGATGTGGGAGATCGTCTACATCGCCGCTTCGCTGCGGCTGCCCATCCAGATGGCGCTGGTGAACCGCGCGCTGTCGGGCAACATCAACATCCACTGCGACCACTCGGACTCCATGGGCGGCCGCGACGCGGGGTGGATCCACCACTTCTGCGAGAACGCCCAGGAGGCCTACGACACGGGGCTGATGAACTTCCGCATCGGCGAGCACATGGACGTCCGGTTGCCCGCCATGGTCAACTACGACGGCTTCATCGTCAGCCACAAGGAAGACGCGCTGTACATGCTGGACGACGATGCGGCCTACGACTTCATCGGTCCCTACAAGCACAAGTACACGCTGCTCGATCCCGCCAACCCGGTCACCGTCGGCCCGCTGGACCTGACCGACTACTACTTCGAGCACAAGTGGAGCCAGCTCGAGGCCTATCCCAGGGTCTTCGACGTGGCGCAGCAGGTGTTCGACGAGTACGCCGAACTCACCGGCCGCCGTTACGGGATGTGGGAAGAGTACAAGATGGACGACGCCGAGCTGGTCATGGTGATCCTCGGTTCGAGCGCCGGCACCGCCAAGGACGTGATCGACGAGTACCGCGAGAAGGGCGTGAAGGTCGGCCTGTTGAAGCTGCGCCTGTTCCGGCCCTTCCCCGCCGAGCAGCTGCGCCCGGTCCTGGCCGGTCGCAAGGCCATCGCGATCTGCGACCGTTCGGCGAGCTTCGGCGGCTGGGGCGGTCCGGTGTTCACCGAGATCCGCAGCGCCATGTACGGCGACAAGAGCGCCACGCCGATCCACAACTGGCTCTATGGGCTGGGTGGACGCGACTTCGAGCTCGGCCACGCGGCCGAGGTCATCGAGGCCATGCAGAAGATCGCTGCCGGCCACGACGTGCCCATCCACAACCTGCTCGGGATCCGGGCCTAAGGAAAGGAGGAGATCATGGCTGTCAGTCTGAAGCAGCTGGTCCATAACGACGACCTCCTGACCGGAGGCCACCGCGCCTGTGCCGGTTGTACCGGCTCGAACATCCTGCGGCAGATCATGCTGACCGCGGGGCAGAACACCGTCGTCGGCGGCGCCACGGGGTGCATGGAGGTGGTCACCACCATCTACCCGTACACCGCCTGGAAGACCTCGTTCATCCACAGCGCGTTCGAGAACTGCGCCGCCACCATCAGCGGCGTGGAGACCGCGTACCGCTCGCTCAAGAAGCACGGAGATCTTCCCGACGCGGCCGCCAAGGCCGAGCGGATGAACTTCATCGCCTTCGGCGGCGACGGCGGCACCTACGACATCGGCCTGCAGTCGCTGTCCGGCGCCATGGAACGCGGCCACAACATGGTGTACGTGTGCTACGACAACGGCGCCTACATGAACACCGGCATCCAGCGGTCGAGCGCCACCCCGTTCGGCGCCCACACCTCGACCGCGCCCGCGGGCACGGTCAAGCAGGGCAAGGAGCAGGACCGCAAGGATCTCACCAAGATCCTGGTGGCCCACAACATCCCCTACGTGGCCCAGACCACGCCCTTCCACTGGAAGGACCTGGCCACCAAGGTGGAGAAGGCGCTCTCGTGCGGCGGTCCGGCGTTCCTGAACATCCTCATGCCCTGCACCGTGGGCTGGGGCTTCCCCCAGGAGCAGGCCATGCAGGTGGCCAAGCACGCGGTGGAAGCCAACTTCTGGCCGCTGTTCGAGGTGGAGAACGGCCACTACACCATCAACAAGAAGCCCAAGGAGCGGCTGCCCATCGCCGAATGGATGAAGACGCAGGCGCGGTTCCGACACCTCTTCAAGCCGGGCAACGAGGGCATCCTCGAGCACTGCCAGGAGTGGGTCGACAGCCAGTGGGCCGAATTGCTGAAGCAGGAGGAGGCCACGGCCTAGGGCCGCGGTTCTCGATCGTTCGTGAGGAAGGGCGGACCAGGTGGTCCGCCCTTCTGTTTGTGGGTTCATGCGCCAAGCACATGGTATTGCAAACTTGACTGACTTCACTCTTCAAAAAGGAGTATACTCACGCCGATCTGCCCCACCCCCTCCGAGGAGAGAACCCATGAGAACCTTGCGAACGTCTCCCGGTCGCGCGGTCATGGCACTCGTGCTGGCCGCGCTGATCCTGCCCGCCGCCGCGCTGGCCGCCTGGCCCGAGGACCCCGCCGTCGACCTCTTCATCGGCGACGGTCCCGGCGAGCAGACCGTGCCGCACCTCGTCGTCGCGCCCGACGGCAGCTGCTACGCCGGCTGGTACGACAACCGCTCCGGCAACTACGACCTCGCCGTCCAGCGCCTCGACGCCCAGGGCAACGAGGTCTGGGTGCACAACGGCCTGCTGGCCTCGGACCAGCCCCAGAATTCCTGGGTCATGGACTGGGCGCTGGCCCTGGCCGGTGACGACGCCGTCACCGCCGTCACCGACATCCGCACCGGCGATCCCACCGTCAGCGTCAACCGCATCACCCCGGCCGGCGATTTCCCCTGGGGGCCCGCGGGCATCGAGGTCGCCGCGACCAGCGCGTTCGTCGGTCCGCCCGAGCTGGCGGTGGCCAATGACGGTGACGTGATCGTGGTCTGGGAAGAGCACCCCGACGCCGGCGACGACGCCATCCGCATGCAGCGCATCGCTCCCGACGGCACGCTCCGCTACGCCGCCGGCGGCCTGGTGGTCCTCGCCAGCGCCACCGAGATGCCCGGCCGTCCGCAGGTCATCGCCGCCGGCGCCAGCGACGTGATCGTGGCCTGGGTGCCCAACGACGGCTACATGTCCAACCGCCAGGTGGCCGCCCAGAAGTTCGACGCGGCCGGTGCGCCGGTCTGGGTCGTGCCCATCACCATCTTCTCCGAGGGCTCGCTGCCCTTCGGCCACGACTTCGCCATGCAGTCCGACGGCGCCGGCGGGGCCGTGTTCTGCTGGGAGGGCGGCTCCGGCCTGATGATCTACTCCTTCGTCCAGCACCTCGACAGCGACGGCCAGTGGCTCTTCCCCTACGGCGGCCAGCGCCTGAGCACCGATGACAGCTACTCCGAGGTCTATCCCCAGGCGTGCTACGACCAGGACAGCGGCTGCGTGCTGGCCTTCTGGCGCAAGACCAACGGCAACCAGAACATGTTCGGCCTGCTGGGACAGAAGTTCTCCCCCGAGGGCGATCGCCTCTGGGGTGACGCCGGCCGTACGTTCGTGGCCGTCTCGCCGGCGGCCATCGACTTCCTCAACGCCGCCGCCAACCCCGCCGGCATCACCCTGGCCTGGATCGCCAACCCCTCGGGTGTCTATGCCGAGGACCTGATCACCGCCATGATGGTCGATGTCGACGGCAACGTGATGTGGGATCCGTCGCCCGTGGACGCCGCCACCACGCTGAGCGACAAGGGTCGCCTGGTGGCCAAGGGCGTGGCCGACGGCTGCACGCGGCTGGTGTGGACCGACGAGCGTTCGGGCACCATCGACCTGGCCGCCAAGAGTCTGAACATCGACGGCACGCTCGGCGGCGGCTCGGTGTCCATCGAGGATCCGGACCAGCCGGCCGGCGACCTGCCCGTCGCCGCCTTGACCCTGGCGCAGAACGCTCCCAACCCGTTCAACCCCAGCACCGTGATCGCCTTCGCTCTGCCGCGCCACCAGCACGTGCGCCTGGACGTCTACGACGTGCAGGGGCATCTGGTGCGGACCCTGGTCGACGGCGTCCGCGGCGCGGGCCGGCACACGGCGACCTGGCGGGGCGACACCGCCGACGGTCGGCGCGCCGCCAGCGGCACCTACATCTACCGCCTGGTCACCGACGACCTGGTGCTCAGCCGGACCATGGTCCTGGCCAAGTAGGCCCGCTCACGGTGGAGACACGAAGGCCCGGTGACCAGCGTCACCGGGCCTTTCGTCTGCGGATCCAGCGTGGGAAAATGGTCGGGGCCCGAGCGTCCGCATGACCCGGGCCCCCTGGGCGCGTCCAGCCCGGAGGCTAGAACTCGCCCAATCCCGGCTTCAGTTCCTTGCGACCCTTCTTCACGTGGCAGGTGGCGCAGGCGGTGGTGTTCTCCTTGGGCGCCACCATGTGGGTGACGGGGTAGGCGTAGGCCGTCTCCACGAACCCGAACTCGCCGCTGTAGGGCAGGCCGGCGGTCTGCATGCCCTTGGCGATGGCGGTGTTCCAGTCATAGTCGCCCCAGTAGGCGCCGCTACCCGGCTTGCCCAGCAGCTTGGGCACCACCATGGTGTTGTTGCCCGCGTCGTAAGGCGTCTTGCCGCGGTGGATCTTGAACGGCCAGAGCTTGGAGGCGTCGTCGTCGGCGCTGCCGTTGGGAGCCTGGACCCAGACCTCGTGCGCGGGGTCGATCGTGTCGGTGAGTTTCACGGTGCTCATGGTGCCGTCGTACCAGTAGTACTCGGGGGTGACGTCGCTCGCCCAGCGGAAGCTGCCCTTCTTGCCGTTGTAGACGTCCTTGCCGTCCTCGCCCTTGACCACCCTGGGCTTGCCCTGGTCGTCGAGCTGGCCGGCCTCGGACCAGTCCCACCACACCTTGGTGGACTGGCCGCGCCCGTAGGCCGGGATGTGGCAGGCCTGGCAGGACACCCGCGCGAGGTGCTTGTTCAGCAGCTTCTTGGCGTGGGGCTCGGCGTCGTGGCAGGACTCGCAGCTGATCTGCGCGTCGACGCCGGCCTCGGCGAACTCGGCGGTCATCAGCGACGCCGGCAGTCCGTACTGGCGGCCGGCGATCTGGTGGTTCAGCGTGGTGTGGCATTCCTGGCACGAGAAGCCCGCGCCGTCGGCGCTCATGTGCACGTCGAGGTCGCGGCTGGGCTCCTGCAGCGAGCTGTCGAGGTCGCCGTGCTTCACGGCGTCGCCGCCGCCGCCGTAGTAGTGGCACACGCCGCAGTTCTGGCGGTCGGGCACGCCCACGCTCTGGGCCACGGTCGACCACTCGGGCGGGTTGAACATCTTGCCGTTGAACTTGGTGGGTTCCTTGGCGGGGTAGCCCGCACCCTTGGGGAACTTCTTGTAGGTGCCGGTCTGCTCGTGGCAGATGAGGCAGTCCACCTTGTCCTCGGCGGTGAAGTCGAAGCTGGCGTCCTTCCAGCCGTAGCCCACGTGGCACGAGGTGCAGCGCGGCCAGTTGCTCTGGACGTTGATGCAGAAGTTGTTCGCGGTGATGGCGGCCTTGCCGATGGTGCCGGTCTCGTCGCCGGGCTGGCGCCAGGTCCAGTGCAGGGTGGCGTGGACTTCCTTGGCCTCGTTCTCGTGGCAGCCGAGGCACGCCCGGGTGACCTCTTCACCGGACTGGAAATCTTGCTTCAGCTCGTCGAATTCGTGGTGGTCGGTCTGGGCGGCGGCGGTGGCGCAGAGGGCCACGCCGAGCAGCAGGATGCTCAGGGACGTGCGGACTTGCATGGATTCCTCCTGGGATGCGGACTCGGGGCGAACCCGGGGGTAAAGCAAACTGCGGGCCAGGTGGAAAAATTTTATAATAAATTGCATTAAAACAACTTATAGTAATTGCCCTGCTCGTGGTGCCGTGGTCCGTTCAACCATGTTGTATAGGTGGTTATACACCTGGATATAGCCTTGCCCGTGCCGAGGGACCAATCTCGGGTGGCTCTCGCGGGTGCGACGTGGTTTGCTTCCCGGGTCAACCCGTGAACCACCGGCCGGAGGACTCGCAGCACCCCATGCCGACACAGCGCATCCGCTCCCTCGACACGCTCCGCGGCCTCATGCTGGTGATCATGACCATCGATCACCTCGACCTCTACGGCCCGGTCTACCGCTTCAGCTACGAGACCCTGGGCTTCGCCTCGGCCGCCGAGGCCTTCGTGCTGCTGTCGGGGATCGTGGCGGGCCTGGTCTACACGCGCTATGCCGAGGTGCCGGGCGAGCTGGGACCGCGGGTGCGGCGCCGGCTGGCCTCCATCTACCGCTACCACCTGCTGGTGGTGGCCGGCCTGCTGGCCTACTGGCTGCTGCATCCGTCGCTGCGGCCCGAGGGCGGCCTGCCCGCGGCGGGGCTGAACGCTCTCGGCGGCGCGCTCCTGCTCAACCAGGAACCGCCGCTGGACATCCTGCCGCTCTACTTGCTCTTCGTGGCCGCCCTGCCGCTCGTCCTCGGCGGGTTGCGTCGCGGGCTCACGGCGCGCGTCCTCGGCTTCAGCGCCGCGCTCTGGGCCCTGGACCAGGCGCTGACCATGACCGAGGGCTACCCGTGGCACCTGCGCTTCGTCCTGGCCGGCGTGCCGGTGGACTGGCAGCCCAATCATTTCCACCTGCTGGCCTGGCAGTTCCTGTTCGTGCTGGGAGTTTGGAGTGGCTGGCGCTACCGCGGCGGCGGCCGGCGCCTGCTGCGGCCTGCTCCCTGGCCGCTGGTGGGGCTGGCCCTGGGCGCGCTGGCCGCAGGCATGGCGCTGCGCCACGGGATCGGGATCCCCGAACTCGCCGGCACGCGCCTCGAGGTCGGCCGGGTCAACCTGGGCTGGCTGCGTCTGGTGAACGTGGGGTTGCTGGCCTGGGTGCTGGTCCAGGTCGGGGCGCGTCGGCCCGGTCTGCTGCACGTGTCCTGGCTGGAACTGCTGGGACGCCATTCGCTGCAGGTCTTCGCCTGGCAATCGGTGCTGCAGCTACTGCTGCGCCCCCATTATCTGGACGTCGCCGAACAGCATGGCCTGCCGGCGCGCCTGGTCCTGTTGACGCTGGCGGTGGCGAGCCTCACCTTGCCCGCGCTGGCGCACCGGGCCTGGCGCCGGCGGCGGGTTCTCGCGGAATCCTGATCACCGAATCTGTCCTGTTGACGGTTTCATGATTCCTGGTCTAGGCTCGGCCTGCGGAAACGCTCCGAATCGCCACTGGTGGCGCCTCATGCCCGCAACGGACGACGGCGCCGGGAATCCGAAAGGAGAATCAGATGAAGAAGCTCGCGCTGCTAGCGCTGACTCTCGCTGCGGTCGCTCTCGTCTTCTCGGCCTGCACCGACGTCGGCGACCCCTACGTGCCCGGCAACGTCACCGTCGCCGCCACCATCATGGTGGACGACATGGTGGGCGACTGGGACAACCTGCACGTCAACGGCGCGCTGACGGGCGACAGCCCCGTGGCCATGACCGCCGACGGCATCATCTGGTCGGCCACCATCAGCGGCCTCGGTACCGGCACCTACGAGTACGGGCTCTACTACGAGGACGGCAGCAAGGCCATGGTGGCGGTCCGCGAGGGCCTGGAGATCGTGGTCGACGACGCCTATGCCATCTCCGGCGACACCGATGTGGAGCTGGATCCCGAGGCCGGCACCGGCTTCCGGCTGCTGGTGATCAACCACCGGGCCGAGGAGTACGACAACATCAAGATCAAAGGCAGCTACGACGGCTGGGCCACGGTCCAACGCGATGGTCAGAGCGCCGACGGGATGTACGTCTACCGGAACATCGCGGCCGGCCTGGAAGCCGGCGACTACGCCTGGGGCGCCATCCACGACGATGGTTCGGAGTGGGGCATCTGGCTGCCGGAATCGGACATCCCGTTCACGGTGGCAGCCGATGGCATGGTGACCGGCACCACGACCTTCGAGATCGAGGCGGCCACCCCGCCGGTGGAGGTGACCTTCATGGTGGACATGTCCGCCGAGACCGTCTCGGGCGATGGCATGCGTATCGCCGGCAGCTTCGGCGGCGATGGGTATGCCGAATGGACGCCCGGCGCCATCATCATGACCGACGAGAACGAGGACAACGTCTACGAGGTCACCTTGACGCTCAGCTCGGACACGGAGTACGAGTTCGTCTACATCAACGGCACCACCTGGGACGGCCAGGAGGGCGTGCCGTCGGAGTGCGGTGTTGACAACAACAACGGCGGGTTCAACCGGGTTCTCACCACCGGCACCACGGCCATGACCTACACGGCCGTGTTCGGCGCCTGTCCGGCGGGCAAGTAATCGCGCAGATCGGTCGTTCGGGGACAGCCCCCCAGGGGCTGTCCCTTTCTTTTCCGTACGAGTTCGTCTAGAATCCCGGCACTCGACCGGTTCCGGCCATCCCGGCCGCATCCTGCAGACGGAGGTCTTCCCATGCGCAGGCTCTGCTTGCTCCTTCTCATGGTCGCCCTGGCCACCCCGCTGCTGGCCCAGGACGAGACCACGCTCCGGATCCACTACCACCGCTTCGACGACAACTACAGCGGCTGGGGGATCCACCTCTGGGGCGCCATCCAGGAGGATGGCGGCACCTTCTACATCAACGGGGTCCCCTACACCTGGCAGAACCCTCTGCCGCCCACCGACACCGACGACTACGGCGTCTACTGGGACATCCCCATCGCCTCGCCCGAGAGCGATCTGGGCTTCATCATCCACAACGGGGACAACAAGGACCCGGGCCCGGACATGTTCTGGAGCGACTACGACACCCACCCCGAGATCTGGATCCTCTCGGGCTTCACCCAGATCTTCACCGAGGAGCCCAATCCCGACGTGCGGCTCCTGTCGGCCATCAGCGACGGCGACCAGACCATCACCCTGCGGCTGGCCCAGGACGCCAGCCAGCTCGACGCCTTCCACGTCCAGCAGGGCGAGACCGAGCTCACGGTATCCAGCCGCACGGCCACCTCGCCTCGCGTGGTGATCCTGAACATGGCCGAGCCCCTGGACATCTCGCTGCTCTACACGGTCCACGACGACGTGGGCGGCAACGACGTGCCCGTCCAGCACGAGTTCGACGACGATGCCTACGTCTACCAGGGCAACGACCTCGGCTTCACCTACACGCCCGCAGCCACCACCTTCAAGCTCTGGAGTCCGGTGGCCGCCGCGGCGTCGGTCCTCGTCTACGAGAACCCGTATCCCGTCGAGGACGAGCCGGTGGCGACGTACGAGCTCGCCCCCGATCCCGACCACCCCGGCGTCCGCACCGCCACCGTGGCCGGCGACCTCGAGGACCGCTACTACCTCTACGAGATGACGGTCTACGGCGAAACCTACCTCACGCCCGACCTCTACTCCATCGCGCTGAGCAGCAACAGCCAGCGCTCCATGATCATCGATCTGGACGAGACCGACCCCGAGGGCTGGGCCGACGACACGCGCCCCACCTTCCCGGTCTCCGAGAGCGTGATCTACGAGCTGCACGTCCGCGACGTCACCGCCAGCGAGGACTGGGACGGCACGCCCGCCAACCAGCACAAGTTCCGCGGCGTGGTCGAGCCCGGCACGAGCCTCGAGGGCAAGCCCACCGGGTTCGACCACATCGTGGACCTCGGGGTCAACACGGTGCAGATCCTGCCCATGTACGACTTCACCTCGGTGGACGAGAACAACCCCGAGAGCCGCAACTGGGGCTACGATCCCTACGCCTACAACACGCCCGAGGGGTCGTACGCCACCGACCCGGACGACGGCAAGGTCCGCATCCGCGAGATGAAGGAGATGGTCCAGGGCTTCCACGACGCCGGCATCAAGGTCGTCATGGACGTGGTCTACAACCACACGCACAACGTGGGTCCGCAGGGGTCGCTCTACGACGCCATGGTGCCCAAGTACTACTACCGCCTCGAGAGCGACGGCAGCTACAGCAACGGCTCGGGCGTGGGCAACGAGGTGGCCACCGAGAAGCTCATGGCGCGCAAGTTCATCCTGGAGAGCTGCCTCTACTGGATGGAGGAGTTCCACGTCGACGGGTTCCGCTTCGACCTCATGGGGCTGATCGACACCGACCTGATGACCGAGATCGCCTTCCGGGCCAAGCAGCTCTATCCGCAGGCCATCGTCTACGGCGAGCCCTGGGGCGGCTACGGCGCCGAGATCCTCACCGGCAAGGGCGATCAGCGCGGCCTGGGCTTCGGCTGCTTCAACGACAACATCCGCAACGCCATCCGCGGCTCCACCGACGGTACCGACGGCGGCTTCGCCACCGGCGACGTGAACCGCCGGCAGAACGTGGTCAACGGGCTCGAGGGCGCCGTCAACGACTTCACCGACGGCCCCACCGAGACCATCAACTACATCTCCGCCCACGACAACTACACCTGGTGGGACAAGCTGGACTACCGCTGGAACCCCACCAACCCGCCGCCGGGCTACGACGAGGCCGCGCTGATCGGGATGAACAGGTTCGGCATCAGCATGGTGCTCACCGCCCAGGGCCTCCCCTTCATCCACGCCGGCAGCGAGTTCCTCAGGACCAAGCGCACCGGCGATCCGGGACAGGCCGAGGAGGCGATCCGCAACAGCTACAACCAGGGCGACGACGTCAACCAGCTCGACTGGGCGCGCCGCGTGGAATACGACGACGTGGTGGAGTACTACAAGGGCCTCATCGCGTTGCGGCTGGCGCGGCCCGAGCTGCGCCTCGAGACCAAGGCCGACATCCTGGCCAACCAGACGTTCCTCGACGACCAGCCGGGCGGCGCCATCGCCTACACCCTGGCCGACGTCACGCCCGAGGACGACTGGGGCGACCTGCTGGTGGCGCACAACCCCGACGCCGCGGCCGCGGACATCATCCTGCCCGCCGGCCAGTGGGCGCTGGTGGTGGACGCCGACCACGCGGGGACCGAGGTGCTGGCCAGCTACGTCAGCCCCGAGGGCGCGCCGGCCTCCGTGGCGGTGCCGGCCCGCAGCACCATGGTGCTGTACCGGGAGTCGGCGCCGGGCGTGCAGCTGAACATCTTCCAGAACCAGTCGCTCGACCGCTACCTGCACCTGGCCGTCAACGCCCTGGACGGCTCCACCGCGGTCACCGTCACGGTCAACGGCGAGGACGTGGCCATGACCGAGCAGACTGCCGGCAGCTGGATCGGCCGGTACGTGCTGAGCGAATCGGGCGAGCTGAACATCGCGGTGAGCGGCCAGACCAGCACGCTGTGGCGGCGGGTCACCGCCTGGGATCTCCAGGGTGGGGCCGTGGCCAGCTCGGTGGATGGCCGGTGTGAGCTGACGGTGCCCGACGGCGCCCGTCCCGGCGGGTGGCTCGTGATCGCCGGCCGCGAGGGCCGTCCCGAACTGCCGGTCGGCAGCTACCTGTTGGGTGTGGAGGGCGCGCGGCTGGAGCGTCCGGCCTGCCTCCGCCTGCGCACCGGGGAGCCCGGCCAGGTGATCCAGCTCCGCGACGGCGACGCCTGGCTCACCCTGCCCACGTCGGCGGTGGCCGACGGCATGGTCGAGGCCGAGATCACCCGCCTGGGCCTGTTCCGCCTGGCGCCGGGCGCCGTGCTGCCAGCGGCCACGCGTCTGCTGGGCAACGCGCCCAATCCTTTCAACCCCGAGACCGAGATCCGCTTCGAGCTGTCGGCCGGCGAGGCTGCCCAGCCGGTGAGCCTGCGCGTCTACGACGTGCGCGGGCAGCTGGTGCGGACCCTGGTCGCCGGCCCGCTGACGGCGGGTCTGCAAGCGGTGATCTGGGACGGCCGCGACCGGAGCGGTCGCACCCAGCCGTCCGGGGTCTACTTCTACCGGCTCGCAACCCACCGGCAGGCGCTCACCGGGCGCATGCTGATGGTGAAGTAGGAGGTCGCCATGAAGAAGCTGATCCTCATCCTGATGGTGGCCTTGCCGCTGGTCCTGGCCCTCGGCTGCGGCGGCGACGACGATGACGGCACCACGCCGCCGCCGCCGGCCACCGACGAGGCCGTGCTCGCGGCGGGCTGGACCGCCTTCGAGGCCGACGACCTGGCCGAGGCCGAGGCCCAGTTCCGCGAGCTGCTCGGCCGCGGCAAGCTGCTGGCCCAGGCTCACGACGGGCTGGGCTGGACCTTCGCTCGCCAGAGCGCGGCCGATTCGGCGCTGGCGCACCATCAGCAGGCCCTGACCCTGCGCGGCGACACCCTGTCCATCGCCGACCAGATGTACGCCGGATTGGCCTTCGCCCTCGACGCATCGGGCGACCACGCCGACTGCCTCACTGCCGCCGGCGAGGTCGCGGCCGGTTGGGTCTTCGCCCATGATGACACCATCGACCACGACGACATCGTGCTGCTGCAGGCGGTGGCCCACTACCTGCTAGGCCAGTTCGACCAGAGCCTGGCGTTCGTCCAGCAGCTGGATGCGGGCTTCGATGCCGACGTGGATACCGTCGAGGGTCGAGCCGCGCTAGCGGCGCGGATCGAGGCCCTCGCGAGCTGACGTGACCCGGGGCGGCGGCCCGACCGGCTGCCGCCCCTCGTCCCTACCGGAGGATACCCATGCGACGCCTCGTGATCCTGGCGCTGGTCCTGGTCGCCGCGGCCTGGCTGGCCGGCTGTTCCAGCGACGACGAACCCCATGTTCCCACCGTCCCGCCGGGCAGCGGCGAGACGCCCCAGGAGCCGGGGACCACCTTCTGGTGGAACGACCAGGTGTTCTACGAGGTGTTCGTGCGCAGCTTCGCCGACAGCGACGGCGACGGCAACGGCGACCTCCAGGGCCTCATCTCACGCCTCGACTACCTCAACGACGGCAATCCCGATACCGACACCGACCTGGGCGTCACCGCGCTCTGGCTCATGCCCATCGCCCAGTCGCCCAGCTACCACGGCTACGACACCACCGACTATGACACGGTCGAGAGCGACTACGGCACCAACGCCGACTTCCAGCAGCTCGTGAGCGAGGCCCACGCGCGCGGCATGAAGATCATCGTCGATTACGTCATGAACCACTGCAGCAACCAGCATCCCTGGTTCACCGCCTCGGCGGCCGGTGACGCGACCTATGCCGACTGGTTCCTCTGGCGCGGCGACAACCCTGGCTGGACCCAGCCCTGGGGCGGCGGTCCGGTCTGGCACAACGGCGGCAGCCGCGGCTACTACTACGGCGTGTTCTGGAGCGGCATGCCCGATCTGAACTACACCAACCCGGCCGTGGTCCAGGAGATGACCGACATCGCCGACTTCTGGCTCCAGGACATGGGCGCCGACGGCTTCCGGCTGGACGCCATCAAGTACCTCATCGAGGACGGCAGCACGCTGGAGGACACCCCGGCCACCCTGGCGTTCTGGACCGATTTCAGCCAGCAGATCACGGCCAGCCACCCGGACGCGTACCTCGTGGGCGAGGTCTACGACGAGACCAGCATCGTCCTGCAGTACATCGACGCCGGCCTGCAGACCTGCTTCGACTTCGACCTCGCCGAGGGCATGATTGCCGCGGCCAACGCCGGCAGTCCGGGCGCGGTCGTCGCCCAGCTCCGCCAGCTCATCAGCCTCTTCCCCTACCACCAGTACGCCACCTTCCTGACCAACCACGACCAGCGGCGGCTGTACTCCCAGCTCGGCAACAACGTCGGCCGCAACAAGGTGGCCGCGGCCATGCTGCTCACCCTGCCCGGGGTGCCCTTCCTCTACTACGGCGAGGAGGTGGGGATGCAGAGCGCCTGGAGCCCCGACGAGGACAAGCGCCGGCCCATGCAGTGGACCGACGGTCCCAACGCCGGCTTCACCAGCGGTTCGCCCTGGTACGCCGTGGGCAGCAACTACGCCACCAACAACGTCGCGGTCATGCGGGCCGACGAGAACTCGCTCTGGAACCACTACCGCACGCTCGTCCAGGCCCGCGCGCGCTCGACCACCCTGCAGCGCGGGACCTACCATCGGCTCGACGTGAGCAACGGCGCGCTCCTCGCCTTCCTGCGCCACCACGAGGGCGACGGGGTGGTTGCGGTGCACAACCTGGCCTCTGGCACCATCGGCGGCTTCAGCCTGTCGGTGCCCAGCAGCCAGCTCGCACCCGGGACCTACACCGCACAGGACCTGATCTCCGGCGCCGAGCTGACCGGGCTCGCCGTGGGGGAGGAGGGCGCCATCAGCGACTGGCGGCCGGCCGGCTTCATCCTGGGCCAGTCCTATCTCCTGGTGCAGCTGACACCTGAGCAGGACTGAGCCTACTGACCCGAAGACTGGACCACACCGCCGAACCGGATCCCGGATTCCATCTCGGCGAGCCGCCGCCCGGCCCACTCGTTCTCGCGATGCCGCAGACCGATGGCGACGGCCACCAGGGCGGCGCCCATGACCAGCAGCGTCGTGATGTCGGCCATGATCAGCAGGTTCTCGGGCAGGGTGAGGACGTTGTTGGCCACGATCTTCAGGCCGGCCAGGAGCGCGGCGCCGGTCAGGAACTGGCGCCGCCAGGGGGCCAGGTTCTTGCGCTCGGCGGCCGCCAGCGCGATCAACGACAGGTCACGGGGCAGCGGCAGCAGGTGGTAGCCGAGGGACAGGGGCTCCAGCCCGTAGATCACCAGCATCAGCATGATGGCCTGCAGCAGGAAGAGGCCGGCGGGGATCATGCCGAACCAGCTCAGCCACGGCCGCGCGCTGCTGAGGGCCAGGCCCGCACCCGTGATCGCCAGGGCGATGGCCCAGATGTACCAGGCCGCCGTGGCCAGCGGGTCGAACAGGGCGAGGATGGGGCTGAGCGGCATCAGGACCGCGCCCAGAATGAGGATGAGGCTGGGGCGCAAGCCGCCACGGATCTCGCGCCAGCTGTCCTTGGTGCCGGTGGTATTCATGCTGCTCTCCCTGGACTTGGCCGTCCCTTGGCGTTAAGCTCCCGGGCATGAAGATCGCCTTCATCGGGACCCACGGCGTGGGCAAGACCACGCTGTGTTACGAACTGGCCGCCGCTCTCAAGCGGCTGGACCGGAGCGTCGACCTCGTCAAGGAGGTGGCGCGACGCTGTCCCTTGCCCATCAATCAGGACACCACCAATGACGCGCAGCGGTGGATCCTGCACACGCAGATCGCCGAGGAGATCGAGCTCGCATCGGCCTTCGAGATCATCGTTTGCGATCGTGCCATTCTAGACAATTACGCGTATCTGGTCAACGCCGCTGGACGCCAGCCGGCCATGGAGGCGCTGGTCCGGGCCTGGATGGCGACCTACCACCTGCTGGTCAAGGTGCCCGTGGTGGCCCCGCCACGGTTCGACGGGACCCGAGACGTCTCGGTGACCTTCCAGCTGGCCATCGACCGCATCATCGACACGCTGCTCGCCGAATACGGGCTTTCCTGCCTGCAATTACCGGCTGACGACCGCACGGAATGGGTCGCCATGGTCCTCCGTGCCCTCCAGCTGCCCGCCCACGCCCCCCAGCTCGACCTCTTCTGAGCGCCACCTTCTCTTAATTTTTCGGTCAAGAAATCATGACTTGCCCCGAAAACATTTCAGACACATATTGTCTCAGACCCACCGGTACCGGATTTGCATCTCTAGATGGAACCTTTATGCGATTCCGGAGTATGTACGGGAGATCCGGACGGGTAACCGAACTCGCTGCCAGGTGACCGCTCCCCCGGTCACTAAGCATAGATCCTGCGGAGAGAGCTTTGATCCAAGACAATCTGCGTGTGATGACGTTCAACCTGCTTTCGGCCTCCAAGAAGCGGAAGAGGTTCCCCTGGGAGCAGCGGCGTGATGGTATCGTCGAGGTCTTCGAATCCCTGAAGCCCGACGTGGTCGGCACCCAGGAAGCGAATCTCGAGCAGCTGAACGATCTCAGCGACCGGCTCACCGACTACGACTTCTATGGCGAGGGCAACCTCGGCCCGGCGCGTTCGCACAGCCACGAGAGCTGGTACAGCGCCATCTTCTATCGCCGTGATTCGGTGCGGCGCATGCCGCTGCCCGGCGATGCGTTCTGGCTGTCGCCCAGCCCGCAGCAGCCGGCGTCGCGGTTCGCCCTGGCCTCGCGGCCGCGGGTGGCGGTGTGGTCGCTCTTCGAGCATCAGGCCACCGGCCGGCCCTTCCTCTTCGGCACCACCCACCTCGAGGCCTTCATGCCCGGCCACCGACGCCACGGCGCTCGGCTGATCCAGGAATACGTCCAGCAGAAGCTCGCCGAGTTCGGCGAGGACATGCCCGTCTTCCTCACCGGCGACTTCAACGCGTCGTCGGCCTCGGCGGAGATCCGCGATCTCGGCCGCCAGACTGGCGAACGCGCCGGTCTCATCGACGCCTGGCAGCACGCCGGCCACGGGGAGGACCGCCAGTCGGCAACCTTCCGGGGCCTGGATCTGCGTGATCGGATCGGGAACTGGCTACTGGGACATCGCCGGATCGACTACGTGTTCTTCCGACCCCAGCTCGAGGTCCAAACCGTGGATCGGGTCGATTTCGACCGTTTGCTGGCCCAGTCGGACGTGCCCCCCTCGGATCACTACCCGGTCTTCGCGGAGTTCAGCCTGGCCAGTTGATCGTGCGGGGTTGCAAGTCGTTCCCAGTCCGCTAAAATGGGGTCATGAGCGGTCCGCGCGCCGGGCCCCACCTGAACCCCAGCCTGGAGGACGTCCTATGGAATCCACCCGGACCGATGCATTCGAAGGTTTGCTGCCCCGGGAAGTCCTCGCCCTGCCCAAAGTGGAGATGCCGATCGACGGCGTGACGGGCTTTGCGCTCCATGACGACGAAAAACAGGTGGTCTTCTTCGTGTTCGAAGAAGGCGTTTCTTTTCCTGATCACTCGCACTGCGCCCAGCGCGGCACGGTGATCTCCGGCGAGATGGTGCTCGAGATCGAGGGACGCACCAACTACTACCAGACGGGCGATCATTATCACGTGCCAGAGGGAGTCAACCACCGGACCAGCTTCAGCCAGCGCACCGTCCTGGTGGACATGTCCGATGCACCCGATCGTTTCGCGGTGCTCGGTTGACCGCCTGGTCACCGAAGTTCTTGATGGGAGGCCGGCACCTGAGCCGGCCTCTTCTTTGACGCCAGACCTGGCATTGACCAGTTTGTGGACCGCAGCGACGATCTCGCAGTCAGCGGACGATCACTTCCAGGAGAAGGTCTAGAGGCGATTCCATGACCCAGCGCCAAGGCGGGCGGCAGCGTCTCCGCCACGCCCTGCTCACCTTGCAGGACAGGATCTCACCAGACGAGACCACTCAGATGATGGCGATCGCCGTGGTCATCGGTCTGGTGGGCGGCTTCGGCGCCATCATCTTCCGACTCCTCGTCGATTTCTTCCAGGGCTTCGCCATCGGTCATGGCGAGCACACCGCCGAACTCCTGCTGCCGCTGCCTTGGTGGCGCAAGCTGATGCTGCCGGTCATTGGCGCCATCATCGTGGGGCCGCTGGTGCACTACCTGGCCCGCGAGGCCAAGGGCCACGGCGTGCCCGAGGTGATCGGCGCCATCGTCTTCAAGAACGGGATCATCCGCCCCATCGTCGCCGGCGTGAAGATCCTGGCCAGCGCCGTGACCATCGGATTCGGCGGTTCGGTGGGCCGCGAGGGGCCCATCGTGCAGATCGGTGCGGCCATGGCCTCGACCATCGGCCAGTGGCTCCACTTCTCGCCGCAGCGGCTGCGGACCATGATCGGCTGCGGCGCGGCGGCCGGGATCGCGGCCACCTTCAACGCTCCCATCGCCGGCGCCTTCTTCGCGCTGGAGATCCTGCTGCGCGATTTCGCCGTGGTCACCTTCAGCCCGATCATCGTGGCCAGCGTGCTGGCCACCGCGGTCAGCCGCCATTTCCTGGGGGACACGCCGGCATTCCCGGTGCCCGGCTTCCAGATGAACAGCCACGTGGAGTTCCCGCTCTACCTGCTGATGGGGTTGGTGGTGGGCCTGGTGGCCATGCTCTACGTGCGCACGCTCTACTTCGCCGAGGAGAAGTTCGACCGCCTGCGCTTCCCGGCCCCGCTGAAGCCCCTCCTGGGCGCCATCCCGCTCGGCGTGCTCTTCCTCTGGTTCCCCCAGGTCTATGGCGTGGGCTACGGCTCCATGGTCAAGGCCCTCGAGGGGAACATGGACCTGACGCTCATGGCCACCCTGATCGTGGTGAAGCTGGTGGCTGTCTGCCTCACCCTGGGCTCGGGTTTCTCGGGCGGGATCTTCGCTCCGGCGCTGTTCCTTGGAGGCATGACGGGCGGCGCCTGTGGGGCGCTCCTGAACGTGATCTGGCCCGGCCTCGACGTTCCGGTGGGGGCCTTCGCCATGGTGGGCATGGCCGCCATGGTGGGGGCGGCCACGGGCGGGCCTTTGACCGCCATCCTGATCCTTTTCGAGATGACAGGCGAGTACCGGGTCATGCTGCCCCTGATGCTGGCCAGCGTGGCGGCGAACGTGGCCTACCGCACGCTCATCTCCGACAGCATCTTCACCCTGAAGTTCACCCGGGAGGGGCGCCGGCTCGAGTTCGGCCGCGAGAGCGCGATCCTCAAGCAGTACCACGTGGCCGACATCATGGACGCCAACCCGGTGACCGTACCCCACGACGCCAGCTTCGACCACATCCTCAAGCTCTTCCTCGCAGGCGACGAGGAGCACTACTACGTCACCGACGAGACCGGCGGACTCGCCGGGCGCATCACGATCCACGACGTCAAGGACATCCTGCACGAGGAGAGCCTGGGGCAGGTCCTCATCGCCGCCGACCTGGTGGAGGAGGCGCCGGCCATGGTCTTCCGTGACGACACCCTCGAGGACTGCCTGCTGAGCCTGGGGGCCGAGGACACCGGCGACCTGCCGGTCCTGATGTCGCGCGCACAGCCCGTCCTCGTGGGCGTGGTGACGCGCAAGGCCATCTTCGAGGTCTACAACCGCGAAGTCCTGCATCAGGAGGACATGGGCATCAAGCTGGTCCACGGCGAGGCGCGCATGCGCGACTGCGTCGACCTGCCCGAAGCCTACAAGGTCCAGGTTCTGGTTCCACCCGCGAGCTGGCTCGGGCTCTCGCTCCTGGATCTCGAACTGCGACCCCGCTATCGCATCTCGGTGCTGGCGGTGAAGCATCGCCGCCTGCTGGGCGGGGCCCAGAACGAGCTGCCCGATCCGGACCAGCCCCTGGAGGCCGGCGACCGTCTGATCATCGTGGGACAGGTCGACGATCTCGAGCGCCTGCTCGAGGACACACGGCTCGAGGGTTACGGCGGCCCCCTGTCGCCGAGCTGACGATAGGGTGCAACCGGTGCCCATCCGTGTTATTCTGCACCGCATTATACGGACTACACCCGGCCCCTGCCCCCAGAGAGGTCACGTGAGCGCGCCTGGTTATCACAGCCATCCCCGGCCGCAGATGAGAGCGTTCGTGCCAGCCGTCGCCGGTGTCATCCTCGATGTCGGTTGCGGTGACGGCGCCTTCGCTCAGGGGCTTCGCCAGGAGCGGCGAGAACACGGGCAGGACCTCGAGATCTGGGGCCTGGAACTGGACGCCGCGGCAGCGGCCGACGCCGCCACCTTCCTCGATCGCGTCCTGGTTGGCCCCGCCGAGGAGAACGTCACCCAGCTGCCGGAGGCCCGCTTCGACTGCATCGTCCTCAACGACGTGCTCGAACATCTGGCCTGGCCGGAGGATCTCCTGCGTGCGTTGCGGCGCACGCTGGCTCCGGGAGGCTGCCTGGTGGCCAGCATTCCCAACGTGCAGCATTTTCCGCATCTCTGGGACCTGGTGACCCGAGGAGCCTGGGAATACACCGACGAGGGGATCCTCGACCGCACCCACCTGCGGTTCTATACTCGTTCCAGCATGCACGGGCTCTTCGCTCGATCCGGTTATCGCCTCGTCCGGCAGGAGGGCATCAACCCCACGCGGTCGTGGCGCTTTCGCCTGTGCAACCTGATGGCCCTGGGGCGGCTGGCCGATGCCCGCTGGCTCCAGTTCGCCTGCGTGGCCGTGCCCAGCCCGGAGGATGCGTCGTGACGCCAGCGCCGGACATCCTGACCATCGACGTGGAGGAGTGGTTCCACGGGCACAACTACCTGGGCCAGGTTCCGCCCTCGCAGTGGGCCGCTCAGGAATGCCGGGTCGAGGCCAACACGGATCTCGTTCTGCGTCTCCTCGCGGATCAGCAGGTCCGCGCCACGTTCTTCGTGCTCGGCTGGACCGCGGACCGCTACCCCGACCTCGTTCGCCGGATCGCCGCGGCCGGCCACGAGATCGGCTGCCATTCCTTCGCCCATCCGGTGGTCTACGAGCAGACACCGGACGCCTTCCGGTCGGACCTGGACCGGGCGCTGTCCGCGCTCGCGGCCTGCGGGGTCCAACCCCGGGGATATCGGGCGCCGAGCTTCACCATCACCCCGCCGGTGCACGACTACCTGGAGATCCTGCGCGAACGCGGCTTCGCCTACGACTGTTCGCTCTTTCCGGTGCGGCATCCGCGCTACGGCCAGCCCCGCTCGCCGCGCGAGCCGTTCATCCTCGGTTCCGGGCAGACCGCCGAGCCACCCTTCGTGGTCGTGCCCATGCCCACCTGGCGGGTCGCCGGGGTGAACCTGCCGTTCAGCGGCGGTGGCTACCTGCGTCTGCTGCCGGGCTGGAGCTACCGCATGATCCGTGCGGCTGCCCGTCGTCAAGGGCAGCCCTGCGTGATCTATCTGCATCCCTGGGAGTTCGACGATTTCCGTCCCGCCACCGGCCAGGGCGCTTTCCTGCGCTGGCGCAGCCAGGTGGGGCAGGGGACCGTGGCGGGCAAGTTCTCGGACCTTCTGAAGTGCGGCCGGTTCCGGACTCTCGGAGCATACGTCGACGATCTCCTGGCGACCGGACTGCCCGTGCGCGACCTGCCGTTGACCACCAGCTAGAAAAACAATCGCCCGGGGTTGGAACTTTTCCCGTCGGATCCGTACATTCATGCACCCCCCGCGTTGACCGTGAACTCTCTGTAGGAACTGGAGGGTATCATGGCGCGCAAGCTCTTGACCGTTATGATTCTGGCGACCTTCGCCCTGGCCGGCGCGGCGGTTGCTGACAACGAAGACAACACCATCGATCCGATCATGAACTCCCTTGGCAGCAACCAAGCCAGGGCGGTTCCAGTAGGCATGGCCAAGGCGGATGTGGACACCATCTACCTGATAGGTGGCACCGAACGCCAGGATGGCAAGTTCGAGAACCTCTACGGGGTTCCCGAATGGCAGGGCTGGGAGTCGAAAGACTTCACCTTCAACGGCGTCGAGGCATGGAACGTCTCCAGCGATCGAGTGCTCGATGGCTCGTATTCCATGGTTTGCGGCGTCAACGTCGAGGTCCCCGGCGGATACAACTTCGGCTACGGAAACCTCTGGCGCAATCCCCTGGTCTACAAGCACGAGGTGGCCGATCCCGGCGTGGCCTCCACGGTGCGGATCACCGCGCATCTGCGGGTCGACACCGAACCTGAGTACGATTACATCTACCTGCAGGTCTACCGGGCCGAAGGCTGGACGAACATCAACGAGGCGGCCGTCTGGGACGGTTCCCGCACCTACAACGTCGACTTCACCGCCACCATCGATCCCAACGATTATACCGGTTCCAGCTACGATGAACTCTGGGTCCGCTGGTACTTCGAGTCGGACGGTGGCTGGTCGGATGAGGACGGCGATTTCGAATCCGACGGACCTTGCTGGCTGGACAACATCGCGGTGATCGTCGATGGGACCCAGGTCGATTACGAGGACTTCGAGGACGGTGTCTCCGACCACTGGTTCGAGGAAGTGGTCGGCGGCGTGGGCGACTTCGCCCAGCTTTACTCCGGTCTGCAGGATCTGGACCCCTGCCGCAGCAACACCTCGGTGCAGGTGGCCTTCGTCGACGACGGCCTCGCGGTCCCCGGCACTGGCGGCACCCAGTGCACCACCTGGTGCTATGGCCCCGGTGGCTACATCGTCAACAACACCGGTGGCATGCTGGGACCCGATTACTACATCGAGAACGGCATCCTCTCGCCGCCCATCGCGTGGCCAGAGAACGCCGACGCGGCCCAGATGATCTTCGGCGTCTACATGCACGAGCCCATGACGCCCTCGTCGGGCGGCACCATGTACGTCTGGTGGGTGCGCAGCACGACGTCCGAGGATCCCTACGACCTCAAGTTCGAGGACTGGCAGTGGGACAACACCGTCTGGTTCGGCCCGCCGGTGTACCAGAACCACCCAATCAACCTGAACACCTACCTGACGCCCGGCCGGCGCTGGTTCCAGATCCGGCTCGAGGTCTGGGAGGCCGGCCGGTTCTTCAACGTGTTCGGCTTCGACGGGACGCCGCACCCCTACTTCGACAACATCCGCGTCCTGGCCTACCCGTACGGCGGCCCGGCCATCAACTACGACCCGCTGTTCAACGCCCAGGACAACTTCCCCGAGCAGGGCGACCTGGACTTCGGCAACCTGGGCTCGAACCACATCCGCTTCGACATGGCCCGCAACATCAGTCCCACCGCGGACAACCGTAACGACCCCGGCGATTCGCTCTTCGTGGACGTGGTGCCGGTGCGGGCGGGGTCGACCATGGACGAGAAACCGCGGATGGTGGTACGGATGAAGGCCAACGAACTGTTCCGTCCGTACCGTTCGCTACCCGCGGGGTTCAACACCACCGAGGACTTCTTCGAGGACGGGGCGGACCTCATCGAGGGCGTGGTGTACGGCGACAGCACGTACAACAACCTGGGAGCTCTGGTCGAGGATCGTTACCACTTCGATCTGCCGGACACGGGTTTCTTCTATCCCGGTGACGTGATCCACTACTACTACGAGGCGTTCGACAACCTCGCCGGCGACATCGGTCACACCATGCTGCCCGGCGACACCACCGGTTACGCCAGCTTCCAGCACGATCTGCATTACCACAGCGACTTCATCTGCCGTGGTCTGCCTTCCGTGTTCACCGACGTGGCCGGGGAGCAGCCCAAGATATTGCTCTGGAACGATTTCGGGTCTCGCGGCGGCGAGAACGAGTGGTTCTTCGCCTTGCAGGGTTGCGGGCTGATCGAAGGCGTGGATTACGACATCTACCACACCAATGCGCCCGACGCCAGCGAGGGCAACGGTCTGGGCGGCCGAGCCACCAGCGCGGTGCTCGACGGCTACGACATCCTGCTCTACACCGCCGGCAACCTGCTCAATAACCTGCTCAGCAGCGGTGTCTTCGCCTCCGACCCCTCGCAGGACATCCAGGTGGTCGACGCCTGGTTCCTGCGCGGCGACAAGAAGGCGTTCATGACCGGCGACAACCTGTTCTTCGACCTCCAGAACCAGGGGGCGCTCGGGCAGGCCTTCACCAACAACTACCTCGGCGCCCAGTTCATCAACAACGAGGTGCGGAACTACATCGGCGGTCAGACGGCGCCCATCGTGCAGGCCGAGAGCGCCAATGGCATCTTCGAGTCGGCGGATTACTGGGTCGCCTATGGCGGCTGCCCTGGCATCAATGCCTTCGACGCCGTGGAGCCCATCGCCAACGGCATCCGCCTGGCCGAGTTCACCGACGAGCACGGCAACAGCGGTGTCTACACCTACGCCGCCGCGCTCTACCACTACAACACCACCACCGACACCGAAGTCATCACCATGCCCTACGACTTCATGTGGGCGCAGAACGCGCCGGGGTACGAGCCGCCTCCGGGCATGACGGGCCTGAGCGTTCGCACGGTCATGCTACGGGACATCCTGAATCACTTCGGATTGCAGCTCGAGGCTCCCATCGGCGTGGGCGATACCCCCGCCGTGCAGAACCTCGACATGCATGCCTATCCCAACCCCTTCAACCCCAAGACCACGCTCGAGCTGAGCCTGCCGCGCGCCGGGCAGGTCAGCGTGAAGATCTTCAACGTCCGTGGCGAGTTGATCAAGACCCTGGTCAATGGCAATCTCCAGGCCGGTGTGCACCAGCTGACCTGGGACGGAACCGACCGCGATGGCGCCCGCAGTGCGTCCGGCGTCTACTTCGCCGAGACGAGGGCGGTCGGCCAGACCAAGGTCACGCGCATGGCGTTGATCAAGTAACCAGCAAACCGTTCTCGCGACGGACGGGCCCCGGATCTGCGGATCCGGGGCCTGCTTCTCGCGCAGGATGGGCCTGTTCGAGTCCGACGATCAGGCCAGTCGTCCCCGACGGTCTGGTCGCGGCTGGAAGCGGATGAGGGTGGGGGGAGGGGATGCCAGGTTTGCGTCTGGAGGCCGTGGGGCGATCGTGGCCGCGATGGCCTCACGGACCTCCGAGACGCGGAACCCGGTCGCAGAAGCGATCCGTTCTGTTCAGATTGTTCGCCACTCCAGTCCTTGCAATCGGAGTGCCGGGATCAATTGTCGAGCAAAGATTGATTAAGATAATTAAATACAACAGGTTACATGGATGCGCCCGTCTGGTGACGAGGCCTGGCCACACCCATGCTGTCAAATGTGTTTATAGTGCCGACACATAGATTTTAATTTCAATGAAATCAATGAATTATGCGGTCAATTTTCTTGTCTGTCGCCGGAGGGTTTCCCGGCTTGTCGCCAGGAGTCTGGTTGCTGATTTCATGATCCATGGTATTTGACCTCAAGTTACTTCATGCGGTAAGATTAACGACGAAATATCAAGCAGACTCCATCCATCATCTCGAGGTTCGCATGGTAGCCCGGTTCTCGTTTCAGATCGTGCTGGGCCTGGTGCTGCTGGGCGTGGCCATGCCTGCAAGTGCCCGGCCTCGTCCCTGGCCCCAGCAAGAACGCCCCGTGACCACGAGTCAGTACGCCTTCATCGCCGGTAGCGGTCCCGCGACGGCATCGCGAGATACGGTCGTCTTGCTGGGCGGACCAGAGCGGCTGGACGGTCGCTTCCAGGATGCCGGGAACGAACCGGCGTGGCACGGGTGGACGGGACAGGACCACACCATCGGTGTCGGCAACCTCTGGAACGTCTCGACCTTCCATGCCGAAGCCCTCGGCGGCCACGGGCCCGGCAACCATGCCATGTGGTGCGGCACCGTGTTTCCCAGCGGCGATGCGGGTTATGGCAACGACTGGCAGGAACGGCTCGAATGGGCGTGGCGACCGGACCAGGTGGGCGAGACCATCAGCGTGCAGATCCGTGCCCGCCTCAACCACGACACCGAACCGGGTTTCGACTTCCTGACGCTGCAGGTGGCCCGAGCCGAGGAGTGGCAGGACCTGGTGAGCTGGAGCGGCTGGCGCATCGACCGCGAGGTGGACGAGACGGTGGTGCTGACACCCGCGGATCTCACGGGACCCGAGGGGGATGAGATCCGCCTGCGCTGGTTCTTCCAGTCGGACGAGGAGTGGTCCGACGAGGATGGCATCTACGACACCGACGGTGCGTGCCAGGTGGACGACATCCAGGTGCTGGTCGATGGTTTGGAGGCGACCTTCGACGATTTCGAGCCGGGCAGCGGGAACTCATGGTATCCCATCTACGAGGGGCAGGTCGGCTGTTTCGCGGGGCTGGCGGTGAATCTGCAGGAGCTGGATCCATGCCGGCGCAACAGCTCGTCCCAGGTTGTCTTCGTGGATGACGGGTTGGTGGTTCCCGGCACCGGCGGTTCGAGTTGCGTGACCTGGTGCTACGGTCCGGGTGGTTACGTGGTGAACACCACGGGCGGCCTGCTGGGCGACCTCTACCATCTCGACAACGGCGTCGTCTCGCCGGCGCTGGCCTGGCCGCCCGACACCGACGATCTCCTGCTCGAGTTCGAGGCCTATGTCCACGAACCCTTGACCGGGCAGTCGCCCGGAGTGGTCTACCGCTGGCGGGTGCGCTCCACAGTCAGCGAGGACCCGACCGCGCTCGCGGACGCACCCTGGCGCAGCCGGGACGTGGTCTTCCATGGCGGACCGACCTACCGGCGGCACCACGAACTGGCCGGTGATCTGCTCGTGCCGGACCGGCGCTGGATCCAGGTCGAACTGCAGGTGCTGGAGGCGGGCTGGCTCTGGGGTCTGCAGGGCAACGACGCCACACCGGCACCCTACTTCGACAACGTGGCGGTGCGCGCCTTCTCCGCGGCGGGCCCACGCCTGATGGTGGACGATGCGCACCTGCCGCAGGACGTGTTCCCGGCCAATGGCGGTCTGGACCTCGCGGACCTGGCCAGCAACTCGTGCCGGTTCGACATGGCCCGCAACATCAGTCCTCCCGATCACGACCGCAACGATCCGGGCGATTCGGTGGTGGTGGCGGTCCACCAGCTCCGAGCCGGCAGCCAGCTCGTGGAGCTGCCGCGGCTGCAGGTCCTGATCGCCGCCAACCCGCTCTTCGACGATGTCCGGATCCAGGCGCCCGATGCCGACGGTGTGGTGGCCGTCACCGTCGAGGGCGATTCGTGCCGCGCTCCGGACGGCCAGGTCGTGCCGAGCCGCTGGTCCTTCGATCTGCCCGACACGGGGCTGATCTATCCCGGCGACGTGCTGCACTTCCAGTTCCAGGCGACCACCGAGGCCGGGGGCGTTCCCGTGACCGTCAGCTGGCCCGCCGACACCACGGGCTTCGCCGACTTCACCGCCACCACCGCCTGGCCCGCAGCGGCGGTCATGCGCGCCCTGCCCAGCGTCCACTCGGCCAACGCGGACGACCAGCCTGGAATCCTGGTCTGGCGAGATGACCCGCTGCCCGCCGTGGCCACCGATGATCCCTGGCGACACGCGCTGGGCATGCTCGACCTCGCGTGCGGCGTGGACTACGACCTCTTCCGCACCAGGGCGGCGGCCGAAGGCGTGGGCAACGGTCTGGGTGGCCGGGCGGCGCCCGACCAGATCGCCGCCTATACCACGCTGCTCTACGAGTGTGGCGATGTGAGCCGGCATACTCTCAGCAACGGCGATACGGCTGGCGACCCCTCGGCCGACCTCCCGCTGCTGGACAGCTGGCTCCAGCAGGACATGCGGCGAGCCTTCTTCTGTGGCGACAACCTGGCCAGCGACGTGGCCACGGCCGGCATCGCCGGCACCAGCTTCCTCGCCGAGATCCTGGGCGCGGAGGTGGTGGCCCGCGACGCGAGCACCGTGCTGGCCGGACAGCTCTCGCCGTCGGTGGCGGCGCTCGCCGGGAACTCGGTGGTCTCGTCGCTGGGCGGCTGGTGGATCCGGGGCGGCTGCCCCACGGTGCGGACCATCGACCTGCTCGACCCCTCGGCCACGGCCGAGCGGCTGGCCGAATACCTCGCACCTGACGGCAGCGGCGGCGTTTATGCCCAGGCCGCGCTGTTGCGTCACATCGCCGGAGATCCCGTCCACGACGTGGTGACCCTGCCCACCACCCTGGGCGCGGTGTTCGACCGTGCCGACGGCGGTGGCGCGGTGAGCGGAGTCCCCGCGCGCGTCCTGCTGCTGGCCGATATCTTGATGGCGTTCGGGCAGTCCCTGGACCCCTTCGTGGCCGCCCCGTCGCCCCTGGTCCAGACGGTGACCTGCCAGCCCAATCCCTTCAATCCCCGGGCGACCATCGCCTTCGTGGTGCCGGCCTCCGGCCGGGTGACCCTGAAGGTCTACGACCTCCGGGGACGCCTGGTGCGGCAGCTCCTCGACGAGGAACGTCCAGCGGGTCCGGGTGCTGTGGTCTGGGATGGGACCGACGGCAGCGGCCGCGCGTGTGCCTCCGGGATCTACCTGCACGAATTGCGGTCCGGGGCGGGTAGCAGCCTGGGCAAAATGACCCTGATCCGCTAGTCTGGGATAGAAGAAGCGGGGCCCCGCTCGCAAGGGCCCCGCTCGTGCCTGTCGCCTGATCCATGGAGCTGAAGGGGGGGTAAGCTCTCGCACGCTCCTGGATACAGCTTCTCTTACGCCGGTCCGGGGGAATGGTTCCCAAGGATCGTGGCCTAATTTCCGGGAAACACCATGTCCGAACTCCGGCGCGATCTCCTGCATGCGACCTGGACCATCCTGGCGCCCGACCGCGGGACGCGCCCCCACGACGTGCGGCTGGAGACCAGGCCGCAGGCCCACGTCGCCTGTCCCTTCTGTCCGGGCCATGAGACCGAGACCCCTCCCGAGATCATGGTCACCGGACGGCCGGCAGGCCTGCCGGAGGATCGACCGCCCTGGCGGGTGCGCGTGTTCGAGAACCGCTATCCGGCGGTGACCGCGGCCGCGGGACGCCACGAGGTGGTGGTCCTGAGTCCGGACCATGCGGCCGATCTGTCGCGGTTGCCGGCGGACCATCTGGCCGATCTGCTCACCGTGGTGCAGGCCCGGGTCGCCGATCTGGAAGCCCGCGAGGGCATCGTCTCGGCATTGTTCTTCCTCAACGCGGGCGCTGGCGCAGGGGCGAGCCTCAGCCACCCCCATGGGCAGATCCTGGCCACGCCGGTGGTCCCCACCGTCCTTCAGGCGGAGATCACGGCCCAATCCGACTGGCGCCGGCAAGGGGGCGACTGCCTGCTCTGCCATCTCGCCCGCGAGGCTGTCGCTGCCGATCGCATGGTCCTGGAATCCCCGGAGGCGCTGGCCTTCGCGCCCCATGCCAGCCGTTTCGCCTGGGAATTGACCCTCGTACCCCGGCGTCACACGGCCCGGTTCACCGCCGCAACGGCGCCCGAAATCACCGAGATGGCCGCGCTGCTCGGGCGGGCCTGTCGCGCCTTGCGGGTGGCGGCCGGCGACCCAGCCTACAATCTGGTGTTGCACTCGACCCCGGTGGGCGTGGAGGATTTCCACTGGCACCTGGAACTTCTGCCCAGGCTGGCTCCCCTGGCCGGCTTCGAGACAGGCACCGGATTCCACATCAATCCGGTCCGCCCCGAGGCGGCGGCGGCGGCGCTGAGGCAGGCCGACCTAACCACGACCGAGGATCTGGCATGAATATCTTGATGGTCGCAGCGGAGATGAGCCCCCTCGTGAAGGTGGGAGGCCTGGCCGACGTGACAGGGGTCTTGCCCGCGGCCCTGGCTGCCCGGGGGCATCGTGTGCGGGTGGTGCTCCCGCTCTATGGACATCTGGATCGCCAGGCACTGGGGTTGGTGCCCGGCAAACGCCCCGATCCGATCCCCTTGCGAGTGGGCCAGCGCATGCTCTCGGTCCGCTTCTGGCGCTGGAGCGGGGCTCCGGAGAACGTCGCGGTGGATCTGGTCGAGTGTGCGCCGCTCTATGGCCGCGACGGGGTCTATGCCGATGACGCGGGCAAGGGATTCAGCGACAGCGTCGAGCGCGCAAGCCTCCTGGCCCAGGCTGCGCTGGTCTTGCCCGAATTGATGAACTGGCCCGTGGACGTGGTCCATGCGCATGATGTGCAGGCGGCACTCGCGCCGGTCTATCGCCGCCGCTGGTACGCGGGACGCGACCTGCCCGGACCGGGGGCCACCTTGCTGACGATCCACAACCTCGCGCACCAGGAGATCCACGGGACCGAATGGCTGCTGCGGGCTTGCCTGCCGGAAGCCCTGGCTCGCTTTCCCGGCCCCTTCGAGTTCTTCGGCTACTTGAATCTCCTGAAGGGGGGCATCATCGATAGCGACCTGGTCAACACGGTCAGCCCGACCTATGCCCGGGAAGTGGTGTCGGATCCGGACCTCGGCTGTGGCCTCGAGGGGGTCCTCGCCGAGCGCGGTGAGGCGTTCTCGGGCATTCTCAACGGCGCGGATTACCAAACCTGGGACCCCACCCACGACCCCCACCTCGCCCAGACCTACGACGCCGACGACCTGGCCGGCAAGGCCATTTGTCGCTCCCGACTCCTGGCCGATGTGGGCCTGGAGGCCGGCGATCGGCCGCTCCTGGGCATGGTGGGCCGCCTGGTGCCGCAAAAGGGTCTCGATCTGCTCCTGCCGCTGGTCGACCGCCTGGTGGCCGGTGGCTTCTCGCTGGTGGTCCTGGGTACCGGCGATCCGGTGATCCAGCAGGCGTTGAGCGCGGCCGCCGCCAGGCATCCAGGGCGCGTGGTCTTCCTGGCCGAGTTCAGCGAGGCGCGCGCCCACGCCATCTATGCCGGCAGCGATATCTTCCTCATGCCCAGCCGGTTCGAACCCTGTGGACTGTCCCAGCTCTACGCCCTGCGCTACGGTACCCCGCCCCTGGTCCGCCGGACCGGTGGCCTGGCCGATACCGTCGAGGAGGCGACGGCTGCCGTTGGAACCGGCTTCGTCTTCGCCGAGGCCACCGCCGAGGCGTTCTGGGGCGCCCTCGAACGTGCCCGGGCCCTCTTCGCCGACCGCGAGGCCTGGCGCCGGTTGCAGCGCCGCGGGATGGCCTGCGATTTCAGCTGGGATGCCGCGGCCGCCGGTTACGAGCGTCTTTACCGGCGACTCCTTGCAACCGATCCTCGATCGTCACGGAGCTGACATGAACGACCAGCCAGCCACACCCTCGCAGGAATCCCTGGTCGCCCTCGGCCTGGCGGCCAGCCGGGTGGCGCAGCTCATCGTCGACGCCGACTGGAACGTGGCCGCCGCCAGCGCCGGCGCCTGCCGCATGTTGCAGCTGCCGCGCGAGGAAATCGTGGACCGCCCGCTGGAGGACCTGACCACCAGCCTCGCCGTCTTCACCGGGTGCCGCGACCGAGCCTGTCCTGAGGATGGCTGCTTCCGCCAGCTCGATCTCAAGGTGGGAGAGGCGCTCCTGCCTGCCGAGATCCACTGCGAGCAGTTCACCACGCCGGCGGGCCAGCGCTACTACAACCTGGTCCTGCACGACGCCAGCGAGATGGAAGCGCGCGACGCCATGCGTGCCGCCCGGCTGGCCAAGCTGAACCTCCTCAACCAGGTGAGCGAGGCGCTCTATGGAGCCCAGCTCAGCCTGCCCCAGGTGCTGGAGTCGGTGCTCATCGCCATGACCGCCGGACAGGGGCTGCGATTCAACCGCGCGTTCCTGCTGCTGGTGGATGAACGCTCGCGCACGCTGCGCGGCGAGATCGCCATCGGGCCCAGCAGCCGCGAGGAGGCCGACCGCATCTGGCGGGACCTGGCCGACCAGCCCACCGACCTCTACGAGATGATGACCAGCTACGATTCCTCGCTGCGGCAGACCGACGTGGCGGTCAACAACATCGTGCGCCACATGGTGGTCGACCTCGCCGACGAGGACCACATCCTGATCCGCGCCATGTACTCGCGACGGGTGCTCATGGTGAACGGGGACAACGACAGCCCGGGACTCGAGGTGGTGCGCGGCTGGCTCGGCGTGGGCGAGTTCGCGGTGGCGCCCCTGGCCACGCGCCGCGGCGCCATCGGCGTGCTGATCGCCGACAACGCCATCAGCGGCCTGGAGATCACCGAACTCGATCTGGAATTCCTGCAGCTCTTCGCCAACCATTCGGCCAACGCCATCGAGTCCTCGCGGCTCACCGAGGAGCTGGCCCGCAAGGTCCTGGACCTGCGCAAGGCGCAGCAGAAGCAGAAGGAGGACCAGCAGACTCTGCTGCGCATGGAGCGGCTCTCGGTCATGGGTGAGACGTCGGCCATCGTGGCCCACGAACTGCGCAACCCGCTGGTGGCCATCGGCGGGTTCGCCCGGGCGCTCCTGCGCAACCTCGCCGAGGACGATCCCAATCGTCAGTATGCCCAGATCATCACCGAGGAGACCAGCCGGCTCGAACGCATCATCCACGACCTGCTGGATTTCATCCGACCGCAAAAAATGATGCGCAGGATCATGCCACCCGACCAGATCGCCCTGGAGGTGGCACGCAAGATGCAGCCCACCCTGGACCACCGATCCGTGGTCCTGGAGCTGGATCTGCAGGCTGGCGATTCCAGCGTGAATTGCCATCCTGGAGAAATCCAGCAAGTTCTTCACAATCTTGTGTTTAATGCCATTCAGGCCCAGCCGGACGGGGGCCGCGTTCGCCTCAGCAGCAAGGCGCTGGAAGGGGGGGTGCTTCTCCAGGTCGCCGACGACGGCCCGGGTCTTGCGAAAGATGTGGCTGAAAAGATGTTCTCGCCCTTCTTTACTACCAAGACCACGGGGTCAGGATTGGGGCTCACCATCTGCGCCCAGATCATCAAGGCCCACGGGGGAGTCCTTCGGGGTGAGAATCTGACCGAGGGCGGGGCCTGTTTCAGCTTCATCCTCCCGCGGCCCAAGGTGGAAAATGTCTCTGAAGAGTAGACTTTTCCTGGATTTGGGTCCGGGGTATCGTTTAGGCTGGGCGCTGGGACGTGGAGGGCTCCAGACAAGGGAGGTCTGAGGACATGGCCAAGGTTCTGATCGTCGACGACGAACCCCATCTGCGCTTGCTCTACGAGACGGAACTCAGACGAGCCGGCTACGAGACCATGACCGCCAACAATGCCGAGCAGGGCCTCGAATACGTCGAGACCATGCACCCGGATCTGGTGATCCTGGACATCCGCATGGCGGGCATGGATGGAATTGAAGCTTTGCAGCGGATCCTGGATATGGATAATACCATTCCGGTGATCCTGAACACCGCCTATTCGAGCTACCGTGAGAACTACCTGACCTGGTCGGCTGACGCCTACATCACCAAGTCGTCGGACACCACGGAACTGCTCGGTAAGGTGAAGGAACTGCTGGATGCCAAGATGATCGAGAGCTGAGCCCCGGTTCTCGTGGCTCCAGCGGATGCTGGCTGGGGCCGAGGGAGCGGGAATCGGTGGACATCCTCGAGCGCATGCGGCGGACGCTGACCATCGTCCTGGCGGGCGGGCAAGGCGAACGACTCTATCCCCTGACCAAGGACCGCTCCAAACCGTCGGTCCCCTTCGGCGGTAATTACCGCATCATCGACTTCACCCTCTCCAACTGCTTCAACAGCGGCCTGCGCCGGCTCTATGTGCTGACCCAGTACAAGAGCTACTCGCTGGACAAGCACCTGCAGCGCGGCTGGAACATCTTCAACTACGAGGCCGACGAATTCCTCTACCGCATCCCGCCGCAACACCGCGTCGGCACCAAGTGGTACGAGGGGACGGCCGATGCGGTCTACCACAATGTCTACCTGCTCGAGAAGGACAAGCCAGAGTACTGCCTTCTGCTCTCGGGCGACCATGTCTACAAGATGGACTACGGCGACCTCATGGGCTTCCATCTCGATCATGGCGGTACGTTCTCCCTCGGCGCCGCAGTGGTGCCCAAGGAGGGCGCGCAACATTTCGGCATCCTCGAGGTGGACGAGTCCTGGCAGGTGATCGGCTTCGAGGAGAAGCCGCCCAACCCCAAGACCATCCCCGGCGACCCCGATCACTGCCTGGTCAACATGGGCATCTACCTCGTGGATACCCAGTGCCTGGTGAAGGAGCTCTGCCACGACGCCAAGCGCAGCGACAGCCACCACGACTTCGGCAAGGACATCATCCCGCGTCTGGTCCAGCAAGGCGAGGTCTTCGCCTATCCCTTCCGCAACGAAGACACCCGCGAGCCGCTCTACTGGCGCGACATCGGGACCCTCGACAGCTTCTACGAGGCGGCCATGGACTTACTCTCGCGCAAGCCGCCGCTCGACCTCTACGATCGCGAATGGCCTTTCCGCGCGTGGCAGCCGCCGGTGCCGCCGGCCAAGTCGGTGCACAGCTTCAACGAGGACGAGCCCCAGCCGGGTATCCTGGCCAACTCCATCATCGGCGGCGGCTCCATCGTCTCGGGCGCCCACGTGCAGAAGTCGATCCTCCACCGCGGCGTCAAGGTGAACTCGTTCGCCAAGGTATCGGAGTCCATCCTCATGGACGGCGTGCAGGTGGGGCGCTATGCCGAACTGCACCGCGTGATCTGCGACAAGAACGTGATCATCCCCGAGGGGCTTGTCATCGGCCGCGACCTGGACAAGGACCGCAACCTGTTCACGGTGACTCAGAACGGCATCGTGGTCATTCCCAAGGAGATGGACCTCTCGGGCCTCGAGACCGGTTGACCGCGCGACTGGTCGGCACCACATTGTCGGGAGAGGGCCGGCCCCAGTCGTCGGCCCCATGCTTCCGGAGGAACCATGGCCGACAGCAAGAAATCCACCGACCGCCTCGACAACGAACCCCCCGGTGACGGCGCCTCGCTCAGCGAGTCCGAGGTCGAGGTGAGCCTGATCTGCCTGCGCTACTTCCGCGGCGACTGGAACATGTACATCGACTACCTCCAGGGGTCGCGCGTCACCGACGACCAGCGTCGCCGCGATCTGCCCATCGTTGAACAGCTCCGCGATCGGGACCGCCGGACCGAGTATCTCACGGCCTACCTCGAGGACGAGGTGGTGGCCCTGGCCCAGCGCCTGGGTTTCGACGGTCTCCTGCGCATCTGGGAGCACTGCCTCGAGCTCGATCCCGAATCCGAGCCCTTCCCCGAGTTCCGCGGCGAGACCGAGAGCCTGGAAGCCGGCGAGAACGGCGACGACGCCCCCCCGACTCTCCATTAGGTGTCTCGGCGGCGGCATGACGCGAAGGTCCTCGCGAAGGCCGGCCTGAATGGCCGGCCTTCTGCTGCGGAGTTTCGCGCCAAGCCGCCGCCGCGGCTCGCTACTCTTCGTCGGTGATCGGGGGCGGGCCGTCTTCCTCCTCGGATTCCAGAGCGGCGGTGCGGCGGATCATCTGGGCCAGTTCCATCACGTCCTGGTCGGCGGGCAGTTCGCTGACCAGGGTGGTGACCGGATCGATCAGGGCGCTCATCTCGCTACCGCGTGCCCAGTAGCTCTCGCGCAGGATCTCGGCGAACTCGGCGGCCACCGCGGCGGCGCGCAGACGCGGGTTCGCGGCGTCCCAGGTGCGGGCCAGGTCGCCGGTGGAGATGGCGCGGTCGATCTCGGTGACCTCGCCCGCCTTTTCGTGATACCGCGGCTTGGCCCAGCGCAGGCGCAAGGTGCCCAGCTCGCGGGGGCGGCCGCGCTCGAGATCCCGGGCGGCCTCGGCGGTGAGCTTGACCTCGTAGAGGGCGACCGCGGCGTGGCCGGCGCCGATCTCGCCGGCGTCGACCGCGTCGTTGCGGAAGTCCTCGTCGGCCACGTCGCGGTTCTCGTAGCCGAGCAGGCGCCAGCGCACCACGCTGGCGGGGTCGAACTCCACCTGGGTCTTCACCTCGGCGCCCACGTACTGGAGGGTGCCGGTGAGGTTCTGGCGGAACACGCGCTCGGCGTCGGCGAGCTGCTGGACGTAGTGGTAGGTGCCGTCGCCCTGGTTGGCCAGCTGCTCCATCATGACGTCGTTGTAGTTGCCCATGCCGAAGCCGATGGCGGTCAGGCCAGTGCCCTGGTCGGCCTCGTGGCGCACGGCCTCGAGGATGGAACCGGGGCCGGTGTGGCCGACGTTGGCCACGCCGTCGCTGCAGAGGATGAGCCGGTTGATGGCGCCCGCGGCGGCGTGCTCGCGGGCCATGGCGTAGGCCAGGCGCAGGCCGGCCTCGGCGTTGGTGGAGCCGCCCGACTGCAGGCCGTCGATGGCGTCCAGGATGCGGGCGCGGTCCTCGATGCCGGTGGGCTCGAGCACGGTGCGGGCCGTGCTACCGTAGACCACGATGCCCACGCGGTCGCCTTCCCGGAGCTCGTCCACCAGCACGCGCAGCGCCCGCTTCACTAGTTCGAGCCGGTCCTCGCGGGCCATGCTGCCGGAGATGTCGATGACGAACACCAGATGGGCGGGGCGGCGTTCCGAGGCCGCGATGTCGCGGGCGCGCACGCCGATGCGCACGAGCTGGTAGCCCGCGCCGAAGCGGCTGGGCAGGCCATCGACGTGGAGCGAGAAGTCCTCGCGGCCGGTGTGGCCGAAGCCGGGATCGAGGCGGTTGACGATCTCCTCGAGCCGGATCGCCTCGGGCGGCGGCCGGTGACCGTCGGTGAGGTAGCGGCGGGCCACGGTCCAGCTCGCATCGTCCACCTCGATGGCGAAGGTCGAGAGCGCATCCTCCTCGGTGGCCACGAACGGGTTGACCCCGGTGTGCTGGTGGTAGACCAGGTCGTAGGGGCGGTCGTTGGGGTTGCGCCGGCCGCCGGATTCGGCGCCGACGGTGGGGGCGGGCGAGGAGACGGACTGGTCGACCATGGTGCCGACCTCGCCGGACCGACCGCCCCGGACCTGGCGCTCACCCTCGCGCTTGGCCCCACCGGCCTTCGCGCCGGTCGCCTGTTTCACTTCCACCATGTAGCGCGCCGCGTCCACGTCGTAGGGTTCGAGCGTGGCCACCACCACGGCCGGCATGGCGATGTCGTGAACGACCGTGTCGCCAGCGGCCACCGCGAGGGTCAGCGCGGCAGGATCGTAACCGAGGTAGCGGACTTCCAGGGTGTAGGCGCCGGGCGAGAGCTCGGCCAGCGTGAAGGCACCGAGGCTGTCGGCCATGGTGCCGATGGGGGTGCCCTGGATCGAGATCGCGGCGAAGGCCAGGGGTTCGCCCGTCTCCTGGTCGCGGACCTGGCCCCTGATCACGCCGGCGCCAGGCGCTGCCAGGTCGGCGGCGGCACGAGAAGCCACGAGCTGCCGGGGCGCCCTGGCCGCCTCGTCCAGCGTCTTCTCCCCCGATTCCGTGGCCATCTTGCCAGGATGGATGGTCACGGGACTCTCGTTCGTGGGGGCCGGGGGCGCCGCCGCCGGCTGCTCGGAGGAGCGGACGGCGACGTCCTGGGTCGCCGGCAGGGGCCCCCGGCCATCGTCATCGGTGGTGAGGATCAGGGCGATGGCCACGGCGCAGGCAGCGGCGGCCAGGCCGCCGAGCGCCGGCAGCCAGCGGCGCGGGCGTTGCGGATGACGCGCCAGCGGGGCGCGGACCTCGTTCCAGACCTGGGCCTTCTCGCGGTCGGTCAGCCGGTAGGCCTCGCGGTACTCTTTCTTCGTCATGTCTGCTGCCCTCCCATTGCGTCGACGGGCTGCGCCAGCAGCTCTCGCATCCTCTGTGTCGCCCGGTGATGGTGGACCCTGGCCGTGGCCTCGGCGCACCCGATCTCGCGGGCCACCTCGGCGAACGGCAGATCCTCCAGCTCGTGGAGGACCAGGCTTGCCCGCTGCCGGGCCGAAAGCCGCTGCAGCGCGGCCTGGAACGCCTGGCTGCGCACGCTCAGTCCGGCCTCGTGCGCCTCGCGGCGCTCCGGGGCCGGCAGGTCGAGGTCGCCCTCTTCCTGGTGCAGGCTCACCATCTGCCGGAGTTTCCGGCCCAGGCCGCGGCGCCAGTCCAGCGCCAGCCGCAGGGCGATGCCGCGCAGCCACGAGAGCAGCGAGCCGTCGCCACGGAAGCTGTCGAGGTGGCGCCAGGCCTTCAGGTAGGTGTCCTGCAGCAGGTCCCGGGCGGTCTCGCGGTCACCGGTCTGGAAGCAGAGGAAGTTGAAGAGTTGCTGGCAGGTGTCCTCGTAGATGGCGCGCCAGGCTCGTTCATCGCCCTGGGCGGCGCGCCGCGTGAGGTCCAGATCCTGCCGATTCGCTGAGGTTGCCATCGCCGTCACCTCCTCCGGGGGTTACCGGCAAAGACGGGGCGGGAAGGGCGCCCGTTTACGCTCATCGATCGTAGAACTCGGGTCGACGATCCTCGATCACATGGTTGCGCGGCGTGAGCCAGGGGTCGCAGAGCGCGAGGTCGAGATCGACGACGCGGGCCTCGGCCGCCTCGGTACCACATTCGGCGAGGCGCTCGGCGCGCGGCGAGGCGATGGTGCTGCGGCCGATGAACCGCAGTCGGCTCGTGGTGCGGTGCTCCCGGCCCACCCGGTTGGCGGTGATGGTGAAGACGCGGTTCTCCAAAGCGCGGACGGGCATGGCGTCGGGGCAATGGGGCAGAACCAGGTTGGACGGGTGGCAGACGATGCGCGCGCCGCGGCGGGCCAGGGTGCCGGCGGCCTCGGGGAAGAGCCAGTCGAAGCAGACCATGAGGCCGATCGTGGTGCCGCAGGCCGCAAACACCGGGAAGCCCAGGTCGCCGGGGTCGAAGATCAGCTTCTCGTCCCAGAAGAGGTGCGTCTTGCGATAACGCTCGACCGTGCCGTCGGGACGGACCAGCACCGCGGTGTTGAACAGCCGGTCGCCGGCCAGCTCGGCGAGGCCCGCCACCAGGGTGGTGCCGCTGCGGGCGGCGTGGGCGGCGAGCGCCTGGCAGGTCGGGCCGTCGGGGACCGGCTCGGCCAGGCCGGCCAGCTCGGCGCGGTCGGTGAACTGGTAGCCGGTGGCGAAGAGCTCGGGCAGGACGGCCAGGTCGCAGCCGGCCGGGACCAGGGCCAGCGCACTGTCCCGGTTGGCCGCGACCTCGCCGAAGGCAGGATCGGTCTGGACGACGGCGGCGCGGATCACGGTCATGGTTCCACTCCCGGGCAGGTGAGGCGCTGCAACTGGTCCAGGCACCGCTGGTGATCGAAGCGAGTGGCGATATGGTGGCGCCCGGCGGCACCCAGTCTGGCGCTCCAGGGTTGGTCGCGCAAGAGGCGTTGGAGGGCCGCGGCCAGCGCCACGGGATCGTCCGGCGGCACCAGCAGGCCCGTCCGTCCGTCCAGGACTACCTCGGGCAGGCTGCTCGTCCGCGTCGCCACCACGGGCAGACCGCAGGCGGCGGCCTCGGCGGCGGCCAGGCCGAAGCCCTCGGCGCGCGAGGGCAGGACGGCGCAGCGGCAACCGGCCCAGAAGCGAGGGACATCCTCCACGAAGCCCGTGAGGCGCACGGCACCGGGCCGTCGCAGCTGCCGCTGCCAGGCCAGGAGTTCGTCCTGCAGGGGACCGACCCCGGCCAGGTGGAGTTGCGGTGCCTCGGACCATTCGGCGGCCTCGACGATCTGCCAGGCCGCCATGAGGGCGTCCAGGCCCTTGCGTGCGATGAGCTGGCCCAGAAACCCCACCACCGGAGGGCGTTGCTGCAGATCGTGTCCGGCGGGCTGGAATCGGTCGAGGTCGATGCCCTTGTAGAGCAGATGGACGCGGTGGGGGTCGAGCCAGGGGACGCTGGCGAGGACCGTGCGGCGGGTGGCCTCGCTGTTGATCAGCACCCCGGTGGCGGCGCGCTGGAAGTACCAGCGATAGTAGCGCTTGTTCTTGAGCGGGAAATCGCTCTCGCGGCTGGCCAGGCGCACCGGCACGCCGGCCCAGCGACCGGCCAGGCCGGCGGCCTTCAGATCCTTGGTCAGGTTGCAGACGAGCGCGGTGACGTTCTGGCGCCGGAAGTAACAGTAGAGCGCGGCGAGGGTCCAGGGGGCGCCGTCGAAGCGGATGGGGATGGCGGCGGTGTCGAGGCCACGGGTCTGAGCGCGTTGCAGGAGCGCACTGCCCGGCTGGGCCACCACGCTGGTCCTGAGACCGCGATCGCGCAGCCCGGCGGCGGCGTCGAGGAACCAGAGTTCGGCGCCGCCCAGCCCGCGGAGCGAGTTCACGAAGCAGACGTGGCGCTGTTGCAAATGAAAATGACCTTTTGTTCAGGGTTTTACTTTGTGTGCGTGTACAAAGAGTGTTTACTTTAGCCCCATTCGGCAGCCAGGGGAAGAAATGGTGGCGAAACCGGCCGGTTCCACCGTTCCCCTGGGTCACCTGGACCACGTTGGAGGTTCACGTTGGCTACCCAGGATCTGGTCGTCAGGATCGGCGGCGAGGGTGGCGAGGGCGTCATTTCCTGTGGCGAAATTCTGTCCAAGGCCGTGGCGCGTGGGGGTCTCAACATCCACGCGTTTCGCACGTTCCCGGCGGAAATTCGCGGCGGTCTGGCCATGTTCCAGCTCCGCGGCAGTGATGGTCCCGCACGCTCGTTGAGTCAGTCCGTGGATGTGCTTTGCGCCATCAACCACAACGCCTACGACGCGTACGTGGGAAACATCAAGGACGACGGAGTGCTGGTCTACGACCCCGCTTTCGTCAAGCTCGACGACCGTCTCGGCGGCCGCCATCGCATCGAACTGCCCCTCGACGCCATCAGCAACGAGGTCACCGGCACGAGCCGGGGCAAGAACATGGTGGCCATGGGGGCGCTCCTCTCGGTGTTCGACGTACCCGTTGATTATGGCAAGGAACTGGTGGCCCAGCACTTCGGCAAGAAGGGCGCCGAGGTCATCAAGATGAACCAGGACGCCGTGGAGGCCGGGTACGAGTTCGCCGACAAAAACCTCGTGGAGATCCGCAAGCCGTTCAAGCGTCAACCCGAGCGCGACCACATCCTGGTCACCGGCAACGAGGCCGTGGCCCTCGGCGCCATCGCCGCGGGCGTGAACTTCGTGCCGGGCTACCCCATCACCCCGGCCACCCCGATCTTCGAGTTCCTCTGCCGCGAACTGCCCAAGTTCGGCGGCCGCGCGGTGCAGTTCGAGGACGAGATCGCCACGCTGGCCGCCGGCATCGGCGCCAGCTACGCGGGCAAGCGGGTGCTGACTCCGACCAGCGGCCCCGGCCTCTCGCTGATGAGCGAGGCGCTCAACCTGGCGGCCATGACCGAGTGCCCGCTGACCATCATCAACGTGATGCGCGGCGGACCCAGCACCGGCCTGCCCACCAAGACGGAGCAGTCGGATCTCAAGTTCGCCATCTACGGCACCAGCGGCGAGTCGCCGCGCTGCATCATGGCGCCGCTCGACATCTACGACTGCTTCTGGCAGACGGTGCGCGCGGTGCGCATCGCCGAGAAGTACCAGATCCCGGTGATCGTGCTCACCGACCAGGCCCTGGCCTACACGAGCCAGAACATCCCCACGCCCGACCTGACCGGAGTGGAACTGGGCGAGCGCCTGACCCCGGCACTGGACACCGACCCCGAGACCTTCGAGCGCTACGCCATCACCGACACCGGGGTCAGCCCCATGCCGATCCCCGGCGTGCACAACCTCATGTACATGGGCACGGGCCTCGAGCACACTCCCAAGGGTGCGCCCAACTACACACCGGCCAACCACGAGCTCATGACCGAGAAACGCTTCCGCAAGCTGCAGGTCCTCGGCCAGCGCGTGGTCCAGCAGGCCCAGGTGGAAGAGGACGAGCCCGAGGGTTGCGAGATCGGCGTGATCGGCTGGGGCAGCACCTACGGCGCGATCACCGAGGCGCTCGAGAACATCGAGCGTGACACCGGCGTGCGGGTGGCCCACCTGCACCCACGGATCCTCTCGCCGCTGAACGAGTGGCGGATCCGTCAGTTCCTGGGGCCGCTGAAGAAACTGATCGTCCCCGAGGAGAACTACACCGGGCAGTACGCCCACTTCCTCAAGGGGAAGTTCGGCATCAAACCCATCGAGATCCACAAGGCTCACGGCGTGCCCTTCACCGCCGAGGAGCTCTACGCGGCCATCAAGGAGGAGCTGTGATGAGCGACACCGCCCTCAAGGTTGCCGACTTCAAGTCCGACCTCAAGCCGATCTGGTGCGCGGGCTGCGGTGACTTCGGCGTGATCACGCCGTTCTACCAGGCCCTCGCCGAGGTCCAGGCCGTGCCCAAGGATACGGTCATCGTCTCGGGCATCGGCTGCTCGGGCCGGTTCCCGTACTTCTGCAACACGTATGGTTTCCACGGCGTGCACGGTCGGGCCCTGCCCACCGCCGCCGGCGTGAAGATCGCCAACCCCGAACTGACCGTGATCGCCGTCGGCGGCGACGGCGACGGCCTGGGCATCGGTGGCGGTCATATCCCCCACGTGGCGCGCAAGAACGTGGACATGACCTACATCCTCATCGACAACTCGATCTACGGCCTGACCAAGGGGCAGAGTTCGCCGACCTCGCCCCTGGACATGACCTCCAAGACCGCGCCGTACGCCTACATCGAGGACCCGCTCAACCCGCTGCTGATGTTCCTGAGCTACAACGCCAGCTTCGTCGCCCGCGGCTACAGCGGCAAGCCCAAGGACCTGAAGGGCCTGTTCACCGCGGCGCTGCGGCACAAGGGCTTCTCGGTGCTGCACATCTTCTCGCCGTGCGTCTCCATGAACAAGCAGATTACGTTTAAGACCATGAACGAGATCGTCAAGCCGCTGCCCGAGGACTGGGATCCCAGCAATCGGCTCGCGGCCATGGAGAAGGCGCTCGACACATCCACGTTCTGGACCGGTCTCGTGTACCAGCAGGAGCGCGACACCATCCACGAGCGTCTGGACTCCATCGAGGAGCGGGTGGGGCGCTACGACGGCTTGCCGGATCTGCTGGCCAAGTACAAGTAGTCCGGAACCGCGTTCGTGATGCCGGAACAGGGCCCCGGTCAGCCGACCGGGGCCCTCGCCTCCTGGAAGAGCGGCAGTGGGTCGCCGCCCCGTTCCTCGGGCCGGCCCCGGTGCTGGCGGCTGGCCGCGACCCATCCGCATTGATTATCTTGCCCGCATCGCCGCCTCGACCGCCAAGGAGTCCCCGTTGTTCGACCGCAAACCCGCCCGCATCGATCCCCGCGTGTCCTGGTTCGACCAGGTCCACCATCTGCTGTCGCCCATGGCCGGCGTGACCGACCGCCCCTTCCGCACCATCTGCCGCGACCACGGCGCCGACATGGGCTTCTGCGAATTCACCTCGGCCAGCGGCCTCTACTACGAGAACGAACAGACCTGGAAACTGATCGACACAGAGGGGGAAGAAGGGCGCGTGGGCATCCAGATCTTCGGCCAGGATCCCGACCACATGGCCGCGGCCACCCGCCTGCTCAAGCGCCGCCACATGGACGTGCTCGACCTCAACTTCGGCTGCCCGGCCAAGAAGGTGGTCAAGAAGTGCGGCGGGTCGGCGCTCCTGGCCAACGTGCCGCTCCTCGAGCAGATCGTCCGGGCGGTGGTCGAGGCGGCGGCGCCGCTGCCCGTCTCGGCCAAATTCCGCACGGGCTGGGACGAGACCAGTCTCAACTACGAGGAGATCGGCCTGCTGCTGCAGGAGGCGGGCTGTGTCTGGGTCACGCTCCACGGACGCACGCGCAACCAGAAGTACCGCGGCCAGGCCGACTGGGATACCATCGCCCGGCTGGTGGAGGTGCTGGAGATCCCGGTGGTCGGCAACGGCGACGTGGTCGACGGGGAGAGCTTCCGGGCGTTGACCGGGCACACGCGCTGCCACGGGGTCATGGTGGCGCGCGGCGCCATCGGCAACCCCTGGATCTTCGACCAGATGAAGGCCGAGGAGGAGGGCCGCGCCTGGGAACCGCCGAGCTTCGCGGCCATGTGCGAGGTCATCGCGCGGCACGTCCGGCTCGAGGTGGCCCAGCGCGGCGAGAAGACCGGCTGTCTGGTGGTGCGCAAGCACATCGCCAAGTGCTTCCGGGGCTATCCCGGAGCCGCCGGCATGCGCAGGCGACTCTATGCGGAGGACAGCAGCGCTGGTATGATCGCGGTCCTCGAGGAGGCTGCCCGCGCCGGCGATCCGCGCCAGGCCGGGGAGGTCTCCAGCGACCGGGAGGATCTGGCTTCGTGAAAATCGTGCGCCTCGCCCTGGCGGTCGGCCTCGTCGCTGGCCTGGCGGCCTGCAGCAAGCAGGCGGGCCCCGCGGTCGAGACGGCGCCGCCACACCCGATCGGCCCGTACACCCTCGAGCACACCATCGGCGAGGGCGAGACGCTCGCGCGGATCGCCGACCTCTACTACGGCGACCCTGCCCGCGCCGCCGACATCGCCCAGGAGAACGGGGTCACCGACCCCTCGCGCCTGGCCGCCGGATCGGTCCTGCGGCTCAGCTTCGCCCAGGCCGAGTACGACCAGGCGCGCCGCCGCGCCGCCGCCCTCGAACCGTACAACCGTGGCGTGACGGCGTTCTCGCGCGGGGACCTGGACGAGGCCGAGCGCCAGTTCCGCCTGGCCCTACGGACCGAACCAGATCTCACCGACGCGCGGTACAACCTGGCGCTGGTGCTGCTGAAGCGCGGCCGGTCCGAGGCTGCGGCCGACCTGCTCGCCGATCTGGTGGCGGCCAGGCCGGGCGATGCGGACTTCGGCTTCGCCTACGGCAACGCCCTCTTCAAGCAGACCCGGTACATCGAGGCCGCCCAAGCCTTCGGACAGGTTCTGGCTGCCCATCCCGACCACCGCCGGGCGGCCTTCGGCCACGCGCGAGCGCTCCAGGAATCGGGTAGCCGTCAGGAAGCCCTCCAGGCCTGGCAGCGGTACCTCGAACTGGATCCCGACAGCAGCTGGGCGGCCGAGGCCCGCCGTCATCTCCGCGAGCTGCAAGGTGGCTGACCCCATCGTCCTGCGGGGGCTCACCCTGGAGCGCGATGGCCCGGATGGCCCCTTCCCGGTACTCCACGATCTCGAGCTGATCCTGCTGCCGGGGCAGCGCCTGGCGGTGATCGGCGGCAACGGCTCGGGCAAGTCCTCGCTGCTGCGTCACCTGGCCACGCCCGGGGTCTTGCCGGGATGCCGCCCGGGACTGGTCTTCCAGGATCCCGACGAGCAATTCGTGGCGCGGACCGTGGTCGAGGAACTCACCCTGGGCCATCCTGGACTCGACCCCGGGCCGGTGCTGGCCGAATTCGGCCTGACCGGCCGCGAGGGCGAAGACCCGCGCCTGCTGTCGGCGGGTCAGAAACAGCGCCTCCAGCTGGCCCAGGTGCTTGCCGGCCAGCCCGACGTGTTGCTGCTCGACGAGCCCACCAGCCTCCAGGATGCCGCCCAGGCGGGCTGGCTCCGCGAACGCCTCGCGGCCTGGCCCGGCACCATGATCTGGGCGAGCCAGTCGCGGGAAGAGGTGGCGCTCTGCCACCAGGCCCTGGCTCTCGACCAGGGCGCGGTCCTGGCCAGGGGCGAGGTGGCGACACTGCTCACACATCCCGGGGTGGTGGCGCTCCTCGAGCCTCCCTACGCGCCGCCGGCGCCCTCGGAGTCGGCCACAGGCGAGCCGGTGCTCGCACTTTCGGCGGTGGGTTGCCGCTTCCCTGATGGCACCGGGCTGGCCGACGTCGACCTGGCGCTGCGCCCGGGAGAGCGCCTGGGGCTGACCGGTCCCAACGGCTGCGGTAAGAGCACGCTGTTGACCGTGATGGCCGGACTGCGGCGTCCCGACACTGGCGGGGTGCGACTCGACGGGCGCCGGCTCTATGGCCGCGGCGACCAGGATCTGGATCATGGACTGGCCACCCTGGCGCCACAGTTCCCCGAGTACTGCTTCACGCGGCCGGACGTGGCGGCCGAGATCCGGCTCGATCCCCGGCTCGCATCCACCGCCCCCGAGGCATTCCTCGCCGAACTCGGCCTGCCAGCGCATCTGCTGCGCCGGCACCCCCACGACCTCTCCGGCGGACAGAAGCGCCGGTTGGCCCTGGCGCTGGCCCTGCACTCCCGGCGTTCCCTGACCCTCCTCGACGAACCCACCGCCGCCCTCGATGCGCGCGGACGGGCCCTGGTGGCGACGTTGGTGGCGGACGCTCCACCGGCTGGGGCGCTGGTGGTGGCGTCCCACGATCGGTCCTTCCTGCAGGCATGCGGCTGCCGGATTCTGGACCTGGAAAGCGCGGGATATTACCAGCGGCCACGGCCCGGCTGAGCGGGCGCGGGCGAGGCGCTTGCACCGGCGCCTCGGCCCTGCTATCTTCGGGGAGTTCCAGGTCCTTTTTAACGCGGTCCCGCGAGGCCCGAAGAGGAGGCGGCAGGAAACAGAGCGGCCTCATGCGCACCGGCGCGCGGGCCGTTTTTTTGTGCCCGGCCCTCAACCGGCGAGGAGAATCATGAGCTTCACCGAAAAAGCGGTCATCATGAACCAGGAAGAGGTCACGCGCGCCATCAAGCGCATGGCTCACGAGATCCTCGAGGCCAACGGGGGCACCAGCGACCTGGTCGTGCTGGGCATCCAGCGCCGCGGCGTGCCGCTCGCGGGCCTGCTGCGCGAGGCCATCAAGGGGGTCGAGGGCGAGGACCTGCCCATGGGCGCCATCGACATCACCTTCTACCGCGACGACCTCTCCAAGCTGGGACCGTCGCCGCGGGTGGCCACCACCGAGATGCCGCTGGACGTCACCGACAAGGTGGTGATCCTGGTGGACGACGTGCTCTACACCGGGCGCACGGTGCGCGCGGCCCTCGACGTGATCATGGACTGGGGCCGGCCCCGGGCGATCCAGCTGGCGGTGCTGGTGGACCGCGGCCACCGCGAGCTGCCCATCCGTCCCGACTACGTCGGCAAGAACGTGCCCACCTCGCAGAAGGAAGTGATCAAGGTGAAGGTCGCCGAGATCGACGGGAAGCAGCAAGTGGTGGTGGGGGAGGTGCAGGACTGATGAGCCTCAAGCGTAAGGACGTCCTGGGTCTGGAGGACATGTCCGCCGAGGAGATCCTCCTGATCCTCGACATCGCCTCGCGGTTCCGCGCGGTGTTCGACCGGCCGGTCCGGTCGGTGCCCATCATGCGCGGCCGCACGGTGGTGAACTTCTTCCACGAGCCCAGCACGCGCACCCGCATCAGCTTCGAGCTGGCGGAGAAGCGGCTGTCGGCCGACATCGTGAACTTCTCGGTGGCCACCAGCAGCTTCAGCAAGGGCGAGACCCTGCGCGACACCGCCGAGAACCTGGCGGCCATGAAGATCGACATGCTGGTGGTCCGCCACAAGAGCAGCGGATCGGCGCAGTACCTGTCCCGGGTTCTGAGGTGCCCGGTGATCAACGCCGGGGACGGCTGCCACGAGCATCCCACCCAGGGGCTGCTGGACATCATGACCATGCGTCAGCGGCTGGGCGACCTGCGCGGCAAGAAGGTCACCATCATCGGCGACATCGCCCACAGCCGGGTGGCCCGCTCGAACATCTGGGGTCTCGAGAAGCTGGGCGCCGAGGTCACGGTCTGCGGTCCGCCGACCATGGTGCCGGGCAACATCGCGCGGCTGGGCGTCAAGGTGGAATACGACCTGAAGCGGGCGGTGGCCCAGGCCGACGTGCTGAACATCCTGCGCATCCAGCTCGAGCGCGGCGCGGGCACCGGCTTCCCCAGCAACCGCGAGTACCATCGGCTCTACGGGGTGACCGAGGACGTGGTCCGCGGGCTCAAGCCCGAGGCCTTCATCATGCACCCCGGCCCCATGAACCGGAACGTGGAGATCGCCAGCGAGGTGGCCGACGGCCCGCGCCAGGTGATCCTCGACCAGGTGGCCAACGGCGTGGCTGTGCGCATGGCCCTCATCTACCTGCTGTCCGGCGGCGATCCGGGCGCCCTGGCGTCCGACGAAGCGGCCTGACCGCACAAGGAGACACGACATGGAGTGGAGCTGGCAGCGCATCCCCGCCGAGTACCTGGTGACCGGCGTCAAGCTCGCTCGCGGTGGCAAGGTGTCCAACCGCAAGGGCTTCCTGCACGTGAAGAAGGGGCGGATCGAGGCCATCGGGGTGGGCAAACCCACCGCCGAGGGCCTGCCGGTGCTCGACGCCGAAGGCCTGGTCCTGGCGCCCGGGTTCATCGACACCCACGTGCATTTCCGCGAGCCGGGCCAGGAGGAGAAGGAGACCGTGGCCACCGGCTGCCGCGCCGCCGCGGCCGGCGGCTACACCGCGGTGGTGACCATGCCCAACACCGACCCGACCATCGACAACGCGGGCCTGGTCCGTTACGTCATCGACCGAGGCGTGGAAGCGGGCCTCTGCAGGGTCTTGCCCACCGGCGCCATCTCGGTGGGCCGCCAGGGCGAGGCCATGGCCGAGATGGGCGCCATGGTCGCCGCCGGCGCCGTGGCCTTCACCGACGATGGTTCGCCGGTGCAGAGCGGCAAGCTCATGAGCAACGCCCTGAAGTACGCCAAGGTGCTGGGCGTGCCCATCATGAGCCACGCCGAGGACCTGAGCATCGTGGCAGGCGGCTGCATGCACGCGGGCTACTGGTCGACCCGCCTGGGCCTGTCGGGCATGGCGCGGGCCAGCGAGGATTCCGCCACCTTCCGCGACATCGAGCTGGCGCGCGCGGCCGGCGGCCATCTGCACATCGCCCACGTGTCCACCAAGGGCGCCGTGGAGATCATCCGTCGGGCCAAGGCCGACGGGGTGCACGTGACGGCCGAGGCCACCCCGCATCACTTCAGCCTCGACCACAGCCGTTGCCGCGACTACTCGCCCCGCTTCAAGATGAACCCCCCGCTGCGCGAACCCGACGATGTGGCCGCCATCGCCGACGGCCTGGCCGACGGCACCATCGACTGCATCGCCACCGACCATGCGCCGCACACGGCCACCGAGAAGGAACTGCAGTTCGACCAGGCGCCCTTCGGCGTCATCGGGTTGGAGACTGCCTTCGCGGTGGGGGTGACCTACCTGGTGGATACGGGCAAGATGGACCTGGGCCAGCTGGTCGCCTGCATGGCCGAGCGGCCCGCCGACGTCATGGGTCTGGCCATCGGCCGTCTCGAGGAAGGCAGCGAGGCCGATTTCGTGCTTCTGGATCCCGAGCGCGAGTGGGTGGTGACCGCGGACAAGCTGCGGTCGCGAAGCCAGAACAGCAGCTTCCTGGGCGAGACGCTCAAGGGGCGCGTGCTGGCCACCTTCATGCGCGGTCGGTTGACCTGGCGCGAGGAGGACCCTAGCCTTGATTAGCGGCCCGGAACTCCGGGACGACCCAGCGGTTCCACGCCTCAGTCCACGAAACGACGCTGCAGGACCCCCCTGAATCCTGTGGGCGAAAGGCAGCGCGGTTTGAGCACGATGCAAGACACTTCGGGACCGGCGGCTGCTTTCAGGGGAGCCGCCCGCCGCCTGGTCAAGACGCTGGCGCTGCTGATTCCCCTAGCGCTGATCCTGGCCAGCGGCTGCGCCAAGTACAACACGTTCTACAACGCCGAGAAGGCGTTCGACGACGCCGAACGTCAGCGCGAGGAGAAGCTCAAATCCGGCGAGGACGTGGCCAAGGTCTCCGGCGATCAGAAGCAGAAGTACCAGCGGGCCATCCAGAAGGCCCAGAAGATCCTCGACCGCTATCCCGGCAACAGCCTCACCGACGACGCGCTCTTTCTGCAGGGGAAGTCTTACCAGCGGCTCGCGAGCTACCGCATGTCGATCCGCAAGCTCGACCTGCTCTTCGTGAACTTCCCCCAGACCCCGTTCCTCGAGGAGGCGCTCTTCCTGCAGGCGGTCAACTTTCTCATGCTCGGCGACGCCAGCCGCAGCCAGGATCTGCTCGACCGCCTCGAGCGGCAGTACCCCGAGAGCCGTTTCCAGTCCGATGCCCTCCAGGCCAGCGGGGACAACGCCTATACCCTGGAGGACTGGGAAGACGCGATCACGGCCTATCACCGCTACCTCGAACGCTTCCCCGACTCCGAGAACTGGGACGACAGCAGCATCCGCCTGGGCGAGGCTTACTGGGAACTCGAGCGCTACCAGGAGGCGGTGCCGGTGCTGCAGAACGTCCTCGACCGTTCCAGCAAGGCCGACCGCGTGTTCCGGGCGCGCATGCTGCTGGCGCGCTGCCTGGTCCAGCTGGGCGATCACGAGGGGGCCGACGCGCTGATCCGCACCCTCAAGATGGAGGCGGAGATCTATCAGAAGCAGGGGGATGTGCAGCTCATCGAAGCGGAGAGCCTCTTCGCCCAGGGGCGCGATGGCGACGCCATGGCCATGCTCGAGCGTATGCCCGATGAGCAGCTCACGCGTGAGGTCAAGCCGGTGCGCGCCGAGATGCTGGGCTATGCCTACCTCGAACGCGAGGACCTGGAGAAGGCCAAGGAATACTTCCAGGAGGCGGTGACCGGGTCCAACCTGCTCGAGGAACCCGAGGTGACGCGCCGGCTCCTGGGCACCATCCGGGACTATCTGGCCGCGGCGGGTCAGTTGCCCGACGCCGAGCCACCTCGGGCCGCCCGGTTGCGGTTGCTGCAGGCCAACTCGCTGCTCTTCGGCTTCGACCGCGTGCACCAGGCCTACGACCTCTACACCGCCGTGGCCGCCGACACCGCCGCCGACAGCACCATCGCGCCGCGGGCCCTCTATGGCGCCATGCTGGTCCAGGCGGCCTACCTGGACAATCCCGACTCGGCGGCGGTTTTCGCAGCCGAGCTTGACCGGCGTTTCCCGGATTCGCCGCAGGCCTACGAGGCGCGCAGCGGCGAGGACAGCGACTTGCTCGCGTTCCTGCTGGCCCAGGAGTCGGCGCGCCTGGCCGCCCAGCGAGCCGACCAGGGTCTGGTGGCATCGGCCAGCGACCTGCTCGGCGCCCAGACCACGGAGGAGAGTCCCACCAGGTTCGGCCTCCGCCGCCGGCTGATCTATCTGCAAAGGCGAGATCCCCTGATCTATCCACCGCCGCCGGCCGCCAGGCTCCGGCTCGAACAGCGTCAGGCCGCGGAGGCTGCCGCCCGCGCCGCGGTGGCGGCCGAGGTCAGCCCGGCGGTGGCCCCCGGAGAGACTCTGAGCTTCGCGGCGGGCGACGCACCCCGCGACACCGTGGCCGATTTCAGTACCGCTCCCGAGACCATGACCACACGCCCGGCGGTGCTCGATACCTTGACGCTGCCACCAGAGACCGAACCCGCACCGACTGTCAGCGATACCACTGCGCTTCCACCGGAGCCCGAGCCGGAGGAGGAGCCCAAGAAGGAGAAGCCGCAACGGTGGGACTTCTAGAAACCGCCACCTGGGACCTCACTGGCCGCGTGTCCGCGAACGCGCCCGTGTCCCGTGGCCTCCTGCGCCTCGACCTCGAACTACCCCGGGCCATCGACTTCGCCCCGGGCCAGTTCGCTATGCTCAACCTCACCGGACCGGGACGCCTGGTGTTCCGGCGACCCTTCAGCGTCCTCGCGGTGGAGGGCAAGCTCATCTCGTTTCTCTACCGGGTGGTGGGCCGGGGTACGGCGCTTTTGGCCGACCTCGCGGTGGGCGCGACCGTGGAGTGCCTGGCCCCGCTGGGCCGGCCCTTCCCCGCTCCGACCACCGACACGCCCATGCTCCTGCTCGCTGGCGGTGTGGGCCTGCCGCCGCTGCAGGCCTGGTGGGAGCGGCATGGACGCCCGGGTGACATGGCCTGTTTCGGTGGTCGTGACGGCGGCGACGTGCCCTGGAGATTGCTGCCCGAGCCCTGGCAGGTGAGCGTGGATCGGCCGGACGACATGCCCGCCGATCGCGTCGCGTTCCACGGCCTGGTCACCGACCTCGCGCGCACCCTGCTCGCGGCCGAGAACGACCCCCGGCCGCGCCACGTGCTGTCGTGCGGCCCGACTCCGCTCCTGCGCGCCGCGGCCGCCCTGGCCCGGGAGCGCGGCTGGCCGTGCCACATCTCGCTCGAGGAACACATGGGTTGCGGCTACGGCGTGTGCAAGGGCTGCGTGGTGCCCGTCCTCAGCGACGACCTCGCCGGCTGGCGCAACGCCACCAGCTGCACCGAGGGGCCGGTGTTCTCGGCCGACGAACTCGATTGGGACCGCTTCAGCGCTTCCCACCCCGGAGGTGCGTCGTGAACCGTCCCGCCTGGTTCCAGACACCGGTGTGTCGTCCGTTCACCCTGGGGCCCCGTGAGCTGCCGGGACGGATCTGGACCGCGTCGGGCTGCTTCGCCTACGGGCTCAGCGGTCACGAGATCGCCGCCGAGGATCTGCCCACGCCCTACCAGGGGATCGGGGCCGTGGTCACCAAGACCGTCACGCCCCAGCCGCGGTCGGGCAACCCCATGCCGCGCCTGGTGGAACTGCAGCACGGCGCCATCAACAGCATCGGTCTGGAAAACGTGGGCTTCGCCGCGTTCCTGGCCGAGGTGCTGCCCGAGCTGGAGCGGCTGGAGGTGCCCACGGTGGTCAGCCTGGCCGCCACCCGGCCCGAGGAGTTCGGCCCCATGGTGGCGGAATTGCACGCCCTGGGCCGGAACATGACGCATTGGCACGGCGTCGAACTGAATCTGAGCTGCCCCAACGTGGCCGAGGGCGGGCACGATTTCGGCAGCAGCCCCGAGACCGTGGCGGCCTGCGTGGCCGCCGCACGGCCGCACTTGCCAGACCGGGCGCTCATCGCCAAGCTCACCCCCAACGTGGCGCGCATCGCGCCGCTGGCCGCCGCCGCCGCCGAGGCGGGCTGCGATGCCGTGGCGGCCATTAACACCGTGGTCGGCCTGGATGTGGACCTCGAAACGGGCCAGCCCGCGTTGCCGCGCCGCTTCGGCGGCTACTCGGGACCGGCGATCCAGCCCATCGCCCTGGCCAAGGTCGACGAGATCGTGCGCGAGGTGGGGGTGCCGGTGGTGGGTGTGGGTGGCATCGCCGACGCCAGCGATGCGCTCAAGTTCTTCGCGCTCGGGTGCGCGGCGGTCCAGGTGGGGACGGCGCAGATGTGCGATCCGTTCGCGGCGGCCCGGGTGGCCGCGGAACTGGCCACGCTGGTCGCGTCGGGCCAGGGCTAATCGTCCTCCAGCTCGGGGAACTCGCGCAGCAGCGCCACGTCGGGGTCGACCTCTTCCTCCTCGTCCACGTCCGCGGGCAACCCCTCGGGGAACTCGGCCTCGAGCAGGCCGATCAGCGCCTGGTCGCTCTGGAGGATCGATTCGGCCAGCTCGGTGCCCAGAGCCATGGCCTGGTCGGCGGGGCCCTCGCGTACCTGGAGCGCCGCGGCTGCGGCGTTGGAGGAACCCACCGAGCCGGAGATGATCAGGCGGCCGCCGGTGCAGCGGGCCAGCACGCCCACCGGCAGTTCCAGATCGCTGGCGAAGCGTTGCAGGAACGCGTGCTCGGCCTCCATCTCGCGCTGCGTGGCCTCGCTGTGCAGGGGCGCCAGGAGTTCCCGCGCCTCGACGTCGTCCGCCCGACCCAGCACCACCAGGACACCCTGGCCGCCGCTGGGCAGGATCATCTCGGGATTGAAGATCTCCGCCACGATGCTCTGCAGGCCGAGGTGCTCGGCCACGGCGGCGGGGGCGACCAGGCCATCCAGGTCGCAGCGCCGCAGGAGCGCCTCCAGCGCGGCCTGCATGCCGCCGCGCAGCAGCTGCACGTCGAGCTCGGGCCAGAGCGCCTGCATCTGGGTGCGCGAGCGCAGGTTCAGCACGCCGATGACCGATCCCTCGGGCATGTCGTCGATGATGGCGTTCTGGCGGGTGAGGAAGGCGTCGAAGGGCGTGTCGCGCGCCGGGATGGCGGCGTAGGCCAGCCCCTCGCGCAGCGGCAGCACCATGTCGAGGGCTCGGACCACGGCGAGGCGGAATTCACCGGCCAGCAACTGGTCCTCGAGGTGCTCGATCTCCGCCGTGCTGGCGGCGAGGAACGACTCGCTCTCGAGTTGCTCCTCGGTGACCGGCGACGGCACCACCTGCAGGCGAGTCTCGAGGCGTGGGTTGGCCTCGTTCAGGCGATCCATCAGGACCTGGGTCTGGTCCTTGGAAAGCTGGGTGTTCAGGCATCCGAAACTGACGACCTTGGCGGTCACTGCCTAGCCTCCACATGGGGGGTGGGGCGAGGCCGCGACCTTCAGTCCGCGGCCTCTTCCTGACGTCCGAGGAACTCCGCCACCAGCTTACCGATTCTCTCGGCCTGGGCAAAGGGTAAAGCCGCGTGAATGGGCAGGGTCAGGATCTCGCGCCCCGCGACTTCGGCCACTTCCAGGCTGCCGGCGATGCGACAGTACTCCATGAGGGGATGATGGTTCAAGGGCGGGTCGTAGTAGATGCCCGTGTCGATGCCCTCGCTGTCGAGGCGGTGCTGGAGCCGGTCGCGTGCCTTGCAGCGGACCCAGTACTGATGGTAGGTGACCTTGGTGCCCTGGCCCAGGTCCTCCACGGCGAGGCGGTTCTGCTTGGGGATCACCGCGTCGTAGGCGGCGGCGACCTGGTCGCGGTCGCGCTGCTCGTCGTGGAAATTGGCGAGGCGGTGCCGGACGACCATGGCCTGGATCTCGTCGAGCCGGCTGTTCCAGCCGCAATAGAGGTTCTTGTTGATCCAGAGCGCCTTGTGGCCGCGGAGCTGGCGGATCCGGTCGGCGTCGGCCTGCTCGCGGCAGAAGATCAGGCCGCCGTCGCCGATGCCCGGCAGGTTCTTGGTGGGGTAGAAGCTGAGGGTGCTCATGCGGCCGATGCTGCCGCAGGGGCGGCCCTTGTAGAGCGTACCCCAGGCCTGGGCCATGTCCACGATGACCTGCAGGTCGTTCTTGGCCGCGATGTCCATGATCGGGTCCATGTCGGCCGGCGCGCCGAAGATGTGCACCGGCAGGATGGCCCGGGTGCGCGGCGTGATGGCGGCCTCGATCTTGGCCGGGTCGATGTTCAGGTCGTCCGGCTTGATGTCCACCAGGACCGGCCGGGCGTGGAGCATGATCACGGCCTCGATGGTGGCCTCGAAGGTGTAAGGCGTGGTGATCACCTCGGTGCCCGGACGCACGCCGGCCATGGCCAGCGCCAGGTAGAGGGCCTCCGAGCCGCTGGCCACGCCCACGGCGTCGGCCACGCCGCACTGGTCGGCCATCTCGCGCTCCAGCGCATGGACCTCTTCGCCCAGGATATACTGGCCCGACATGAGGATCCGCTCGAAGTCGGCCATGATCTGGTCCTTGAGCGGTTGCATGGGCGTCACGAGGTCATAGCGGGAAATGCGCTGCTTCTTCTGGGTAGACATGGGATCCTTTCAATCCACGACGGTTCAGAAATCCTTCTGGTCCCAGTCGTAGGGAATGGCGGTGTCGTGGGGGTCGACACGAAACTCGTCGGGTTCGTCGTGGTTGTACGGATGGGTGGGCAGGTTGACGATCATGGCGGTCTCGGTGCCGATGCCCTTCATGCCGTGGAGGACCCCCTTGGGGATCACCAGCAGGATGGGGTTGCGCTCGCCCATGAAGAACTCGTTGACCTCGCCCCGGGTGGGGGAATCCTCGCGGCGATCGTAGAGCACGACCTTGGCCATGCCCTTGACGCACACGAAGTGGTCGGTCTGCAGCTTGTGCCAGTGCCAGCCCTTGACCACGCCGGGGTAGACCGCGGTGAGGTAGCACTGGCCGAACTGCTGGAAGAAGGGGTCGTCGCTGCGCAGCATCTCGTAGAGGAAGCCCCGTTCGTCCGGGATCACCTTGAGCTGCTTGATCTGCGCGCCGTCGATCATGACTTGGTCCTCTCAGCCCAGGTGGGGGCGGCCGAAGCTGCGGTAGTCGAAGTCGAAGCCCTGGGCGTAGGCGTGGGAATACACGTTGCGGCAATCGAGGAAGCGACGACCGTTCATGATCTCGCCGAGGTGGTTGAAATCGAGCTGGCGGTACTGGTTCCACTCCGTGACCAGGATGACCAGGTCGGCCCCCTCGCAGGCTTCGTAGGCATTCTTGCAGTAGGTGAGGTCGGGATAGACCCGGCGGAAGTTGTCCATGGCCACGGGGTCGTGGACGCGCAGGCTGGCGCCACGCTCCTCGAGCATGGCGACGATCTGCCGGCTGCCGGCGCAGCGGATGTCGTCGGTGTTGGGCTTGAAGGCGAGCCCGAGCAGCGCCACGGTCTTGCCGGCGAAGTCGGGCAGCATCTCGCTGGCCTTGGCCACGGCGCGGGCGGGCAGGCCGCTGTTGACCGCGATGGCGGCCTCGACGATGGAGGCGTGCTCGCCGTGCTGGCGGGCGATGTGGCACAGCGCGTGGGTGTCCTTGGGGAAGCAGCTGCCGCCGAAACCGAGGCCGGCGTGGAGGAACTTGCCGCCGATCCGCCGGTCCAGGCCCATGGCCTTGGCCACCTGGGAGACGTCGGCGCCCACCTTGTCGGCCAGGGTGGCGATCTCGTTGATGAAGCTGATCTTCACCGCGAGGAAGCTGTTGCTGGCGTACTTGATCAGCTCGGCGGTCTCGATGCGCGGGCAGTGGACGATGGGCGTGTCGAGCAGGAAGAGCGGCCGGTAGATCTCGCGCATCAGCTGCTCGGCCCGCTCGCTCTCGGTGCCGATGACCACGCGGTCGGGGCGCATGAAGTCCTCGATGCTCGACCCCTCGCGCAGGAACTCCGGATTGCTGGCCATGTCGAAGGCCACGGGCGCGGGGAGCGCGTCGGTGATGATCTGCTTGAGCTTGCGGGCGGTGCCCACCGGGACGGTGCTCTTGGTCACGATGACCTTGTAGCTGTCCAGGCGTTCGCCGATCTGCTGGCCGACCTGCCAGATGTAGCTCAGGTCCGCCTCGCCGCTGCCCTCGCTCTGCGGGGTCTGGACCGCGATGAACACCACGTCGGCGGCGTCCATGCCGGCTTTCAGGTCGGTGGTGAAGCTCAGGTGCCCGTCATCCACGTTCTTGGCCACGAGGGTGTCGAGCCCGGGCTCGTAGAACGGCATCTCGCCGGCCTCGATGGCGGCGATGCGCTCGGGCAGGATGTCGACGCAGGTGACCTGGTGGCCGAAGTCGGCCATGCAGGCGCCGGAGACCAGCCCCACGTATCCGGTTCCGATCATGCAGATACGGCTCAAGACAATTCCTTCCTCGCGGCCTCCAGGAGGTCGCGCAGCGTATCCTCGATGGCGTGGCGTGGCTGCCAGCCGGTTGCATCACGAAGGCGCGTGGGGTCCCCCACCAGGCAGGGGACCTCCACCGGTCGCAGGCGGGTCCGGTCCCGGACCACCTCGATCCGGGCGCTGGACAACCCCAGAAGTATCTTCAGTCCGCCCTCGATCGTCAATGCCGAGCCCGAACAGACATTGAACAAAATCCCGGGCTCGGCCTCCTCGACCAGGGTCCGGTATGCGGTCGCGACGTCGCGGACGTCGAGGAAATCGCGGCGGGGTGAGAGGTCGCCGGTGCGCAGCACGGGCTCGGCGCGACCGGCCTCGATGGCGGCGATCTGGGCCGCGAACGAGGGAAAGGCGAACCGCTGGTCCTGTCCCGGACCGGTGTGGTTGAAGGCCCGGACCGGCAGGACCGGCAGCCCGAAGCTGCGATGGTACTGGAGGCAGAGCTGGGTCGCCGCGGCCTTGCTGGTGCCGTAGGGCGACACGGGCAGGAGCGGATCGTCCTCGCGGCAGGGGCGTCCGGAGGCCGCCCGGCCGTACTCCTCGCCCGATCCCACCACCAAAAGCCGCGGCACAGCGGCGGCCCGATCGGCGAGCAGGCGCAGGGCTTCGAGCAACTCGAGCGTGCCCAGCAGGTTGGCGTGGATCGTGCCGACGGGGTCGGCGAAGCTGGCGCCGGCCGAGCTCTGGCCCGCGAGGTGGTAGACCGCGGCGATCCGCTCGTCGGCGAGCAGGTCGGCCAGTTCGGTCGCCTGCCCGGGGACGCCGGTGCCCAGTTCGCGCCGGTGCCGGAGCCAGTCCGGCGCGCGCTGGCCGTCGCCGGCTCCTGGCCGGTCGAGACCGTGGACGGTCCGTCCGGCGGCCAGGAGGTCGGCCACCAGATGCCGGCCGGCGAAGCCACAGGCCCCCGTTACCAGGACAGGAGATTCGGACATGCGGGTGGGATCCCCTCCGACGGGCCGCGGCTCAGCCGTTGAGCAGCCGCAACCATTCCTTGTAGAGGCAGCGGTCCATGACCACGGGAACCCCGGCCGCGGCGGCCTCGGCTGCGGCCTCCTCGTTGACCACCTCTTCCTGCATCCAGATCGTGCCGTCGCCGCGAGCCAATGCGGCGGTCACGATGGGCCCCACGGTCTCGCTGCGGCGGAAGATGTCGACGATGTCCACCGGTCCAGGCACGGCTGCGAGGTCGGGATAGACCGGCACGCCCAGGATCTCGTCGTGGGCCGGGTTGACCCCCACGACCTCGACGCCCAGGCCGATGAGCCAGCGGGCGATGCCATGGCTGGCGCGGTCTTCCTTGGGGGAGATCCCCACCACCGCCACGCGCTTCATGTCCGTGAGGAGTGCCTTGAGCTGACCATCGTCCATGGGTGTTCCTCGGGGCTGGGCCCGTTCTTGCAAAGATTCTCGTCAGGGCCGGACCCTTGGTCGGCCCACGTGGGCGAGTCGGGTCGGCTGGGAGGCCGCCAACGGGCACGGAACGCGGCCAGGATCCGGAAGGCCAGATTTCAGACATCGCGATGACATCCGGGACGGCAGGCAGAATCTGCCGCAAACATGGCCGAACCGCGCCAATGTACCGGTCCGGATGAGCATTGTCCAGAATGATCGCGGGACGGCACAGGCCGTGCCACAGCCCGGAGAGAGGCGAGAGCGTGCGGACACTGATGGCGCTGATCACCGTGGGGTGCGATGGACGATCGACGAAGGCGGCGCGGCAGGCCCTGGGGGGGGAGACCCTGCTGCAGCGGGCGGTGCGGACGGTGCGCGAGGCGGGTCCCGAACGGACCGTGGTCAGCCTGCCCGCGAGCGCGCCCGACGGCGCCTTGAAGGCTCTGGGTTGCGATCACCTGCTGCGTCCGGCTGACGCCACGACCCTCGAGGCGGCCATCGAACAGGCCCTTTCGGAAGATGGCGGCACCTGCGACCATGTCCTGGCCATCGATCCCCTGCTGCCCTTGCGCCGGCCCGGGCGCCTGGCCCAGGCCCTGACCCTGGTCCTGCGCGAGGGGGCCGATTGCGTCTTCAGCTGCCACCGCGAGTCGGCGCTCCTGTGGCAGCGTTCCGACATGGGCCTGGTACCGTACTTCGACCCCGCCCGCCGGCCCGGCCTGGATGCCCGTGAGGGCGACGTCCCCTGGCTGGTGGAAGATGGCGGCTTCTACCTGCTCAGCGCTGCCACCTTCCTGCGGACCGGCAGCCGGCACGGCGGTCGCATCGCCCCCCTGGAGACCGAACCCGCCGAGGCGGTGGTCGCCGACGGCTCGGCCGGACTGGCGGTCTGCCGGGCGCTGCTCGCCGAGCGCGAACGGGTGGGTGCGGCGAGCTAGCCTTTGATCTTCCGGCCTGTGGATCCCATGCTATAGTGGTCGACACGGTTTCGAACCGTTCCTGACCCTAATTCTCCGGAGGGTTCATTCCATGGGTCCGTTGGCCATGCTCATCCTGCTGGTGGCGGCGCTGGCGCTGTTCACCGCCACCATGATCCGTCGTCTCGATGTCCTGCGGGCGGCCCAGCCCGACAACCGGCTCGACCACCTGGGCCGGCGTCTGCAAGCGCTGCTCGAGGTCGGCTTCGGCCAGCGCAAGCTGCTCTACGAAAAGGGCGCAGGCTGGATGCACGCGGCCATCTTCGCCGGCTTCCTGGTGGTGGCCTTCCGCACGCTGACCCTCATCTTCCGCGGCTTCGACGCCGACTGGCGGATTCCTGGCTTCAATGAGGGCTACCTGGTGGTGCAGAACCTCTTCGAGGTGCTGGTGCTGGCGGCCGTCGTCTACGGACTGGCCCGGCGTCTGGTCACCCGCCCGGCCCGGCTCAAGCAGAGCGGAGAGGCGGTGCTGATCCTGGGCTGGATCGGCCTCTTGATGCTGACCGACCTCCTGGGCGATGCCGCCAAGTTCAACCTGCCCGGCGACCACGTCGAGCAGGGCTGGGCCTGGGTGGCCACGGCGCTGATGCCCCTGTTCGCGGGCCAGTCCGAGGGAGCGCTCCATTTCTGGCACCACCTCAACTTCTGGCTGCACGTGGGGCTGGTGCTGGCCTTCCTGAACTACCTGCCCTTCGGCAAGCACTTCCACGTGCTGACTGCGCTGCCCGCGGTGTTCACCGAGCGGCTCACTCCGTCCGGCAAGCTCGACAAGCTGGACCTGGAGAAGCTCATGGCGGAGGGTGCCGAGAGCTTCGGCGTGGGCAAGGTCGAGGATTTCAGCTGGCGCCGCCTGCTGGACATGTACACCTGCACCGAGTGCGGGCGCTGCAACACCGGCTGCCCCACGCACACCACCGACAAGCCGTTGCATCCGCGCGAGCTGATCTGCGACGAGCGCGACCATGTCTACGGCATCGCCGACCAGCTGGCCGCCATGGGCCGCCTCAAGAGCAAGGGCAACGACGCCGAGGTCAAGGCGCTGGCGGGTTCCATCGAGCGTGCGACCCTGCCCGGAGGGGTCATCGAGGAGGATGTGCTCTGGGCCTGCACCACCTGCGGCTACTGCATGGCGCACTGCCCGGTGCAGATCGACCACGTGCCCAACATCGTCGACCAGCGCCGCTACCTGGCCATGACCGAGGCCAAGATGCCCGCCGCGCTCCAGAACGCCATGCGCGGCATGGAGACCAACAGCAACCCCTGGAACGTCAGCAGCCAGGCCCGCGAGGACTGGTGCGAGGGGCTGGACGTGCCCCGACTCCGCGACAAGGGCGAGGCCGAGTGGCTGCTCTTCGTGGGCTGCGCCGGCAGCTTCGACGACCGCAACCAGAAGGTCATGAAGGCCCTCGTCCGCTGCCTGCGGGCGGCCGGGATCGACTACGCCATCCTGGGCCTGGAGGAGGGCTGCTGCGGCGACGCCACCCGGCGCGCGGGCAACGAGTACCTCTTCCAGATGCAGGCCCAGCACAACATCCAGCAGCTGCAGAAGTACGCGGTCCGCAAGGTGCTCACCGCCTGCCCCCACGGATTCAACACCATCAAGAACGAGTACCCCGATTTCGGCCTCGAGGGCGTGGAGGTGGTGCACCACAGCCAGCTCCTGCGCGACCTCCTCGCAGAGGGCCGTCTGCAGGTGTCGGCCGAGGCCGCTCACGAGATCACCTTCCACGACTCGTGCTACCTGGGCCGCCACAACGAGGAATACGACGCGCCGCGCCAGGTCCTGGCCGCGGTGCCCGGGCTCAGCCAGACCGAGATGCCGCGGTCGCGCCGCAGCGGCTTCTGCTGCGGCGCCGGCGGCGCGCGCATGTTCATGGAGGAGGATCTGGGCACCCGCATCAACCACAACCGCATCGAGGAGGCGGCGCAGACCGGGGCCAGCGAGGTCTGTGCGAGCTGCCCGTTCTGCCTGACCATGCTCGAGGATGCGGTCAAGGAGACCGACCGGCAGGAGAGCATGCGGGTGCGCGATATCGCCGAGGTGATCGCCGACAACCTGGTCGAGGACGGGGATCCTGCCGTGCCGGTCGAGCCGCCGTCGCCGGCGGCGGACACCGCGCCGGACCGTGTCGAGGACGCCGGGCCCGCACCCGAAGAGGACGGGGATCCACCCGTGACGAGCTGACCTGGACCGGTTCCGATCTGGACGGCCGCCCCGCCGGGGGTGGCCGTCTTCGTTTGTCAAGTTACGTATTTTGACTAAGTTGGGAGGGCAAGCGCCCGTATCTATGCAACGAAGGGAGACCCATGACACCCCTCGAGACCAGAACCGACCCATTCGGCGTGATGGAATGCGCCATCCTGGCAAGGACCACCGGCCATGCGGTGCAGAGCCTGCGCGAGCTGTGCGATGCCCTGCTCGAGGTGGACGCGGCCAGCATCTACTACCACTTCTGGGGCGGGCTCTTGCGGCCCGCGCTGGACGATCCCGAATATCTGAACGATTTCGCCGTCTGGGTGGGGCGAGAACTGCGCGATGGCATCCTCGCCGAACGGCTGGCCATGGTGGATCCGGTGAGCTACGCCACCATCGAGGACCTGCGCGAGGAACTCGTGGAGCTCTGCGAGGAACGGCTGGACGCCCTCGATCGCCCTCTCTGGGTGGAGCGCGACCGGCAATTCAATTTCCTCTCGGCCCGGATCGTGGTGCTGCCCACCGGCCAGAAGATCGCCGATCCTGCCGATCTGCCCACGGCGCTGCCCCGCTTCAGCCGCAGCTCCATCTTCTACCACTTCGTCGATGCCCGGCGGCGTCGCGAGGATGGCCTCGACGATCTGCGCGCCTGGGTCGCCGGCCTCGATGGCGGTCGCTATCGCCCGGTGGCCGACCGGCTGGCCATGGTCGACCCCTTCCAGGGCTCGCTCGTCAAGCTCAAGCAACAGGTGCTGGACGCGGTGTCGGCCGGACTGCAGGAGGTGACCGGATGAGCAGCCTTCTCGAGCAGTATGCCGGCGTGGTGGGCGAGGATGTCATCGAGCAGCTGCGCGGTCTGGCCCGACCGCTGGCCGGACTCAAGGTCGTCCATGTCAATTCGACCCGGGTCGGGGGCGGCGTGGCCGAGATCCTCAACAAGCTCGTGCCGTTCATGCAGGAACTGGGCCTGGAGACCTCCTGGGAGGTGATCACCGGGGACGAACCGTTCTTCGCGTGCACCAAGACCTTCCACAACGCCCTGCAGGGTTTCCCCGTGGAACCGACAGAGGTCCAGCTGCGCGCGTACGAGGACATCAACACGCACAACGCGGAGATCCTGCGACCCACGCTCCAGGACGCCGACCTCGTGGTGATCCACGATCCGCAGCCGGCCCCGTTGCTGGGGCATGTCCCCGATCGTCGGGGCCGCTGGGTCTGGCGCTGCCACATCGACCTCAGTCGTCCGCACCGACCGGTCTGGAAGTACCTGTTGCCCCACGTGGCCGGTTACGACGCCAGCATCTTCTCGCTGCCGTCGTTCGCCCGGCGGCTGCCGCACCCGTGCTACCTGATCCCGCCGAGCATCGACCCGCTGGCCGAGAAGAACATCGACCTCGACGAGTCCGAGATCACGGCCGTGCGTCAGCAGTTCAACCTCGACCCCGAGCGCTTCCTCGTCACCCAGGTCAGCCGCTTCGACCGGTTCAAGGACCCGGTGGGCGTGATCCAGGCGTTCCATCTGGTGCGCGAATATGTGCCCGGTCTGCAGCTGGTGCTCGCCGGCGGCGAGGCCAGTGACGACCCCGAGGGCGCCGCCATGCTGCGCGAGGTCCAGGCGGCGGCGGGTCAGGATCCGGATATCCGCATCCTGCTGTTGCCCGGCGACGCCCACCGCACCATCAACGCGCTCCAGCGGGCCAGCGATCTGATCCTGCAGAAATCCATCCGCGAGGGTTTCGGACTGACCGTCACCGAGGGTCTCTGGAAGGGCAAGCCGGTGATCGGAGGCAACGTGGGCGGGATCAGGCTCCAGGTCCATGACCACCAGACCGGCTTCCTGGTCGACACTCCCGAGGGGGCGGCCCTGCGCATGCGCTACCTGCTGTCCCATGCCGGGGAGCGCGAACGCATGGGGCGCCGTGCCCACGCGTTCGTCCAGGAGCACTACCTGCTCACCCGACACCTGGTGGAGTACTTGACGCTGTTCCATTGCCTCCTCAAGGGCCGGGCCGAGCGCATCGAGGTGGCCTGATGGTGGTGCCGGCGGAGTTCTGGACCGGTCTCGGTGCGGCGCCGGCCACGCTGCTGGCGCTGGATTACGATGGCACGCTGGCGCCATTCCGGCGCCAGCGCGACGAGGCCGTGCCCTATCCCGGAGTCGCCGCGCTCCTGGCCAGGATCCGCGACGAGACCGGAACCCGGCTGGTCCTGCTCTCAGGACGTCCGCCGGCGGAGGTGTCGGGTCTGCTTGGCCTTCAGCCTCCGCTGGAGGCCTGGGGCAATCACGGCTGGGAGAGCATCGACGCCCGGGGCCGATTGCACCAGCATCCCTTGCCGCGGAAGGCCGCCGTGGCCCTGGACTCGGCCCAGCAGGCCATCGACGCGGCCGGTTGGCCAGGGGAACTGGTCGAGCGTAAGCACGCCAGCCTGGCGCTGCACTGGCGCGGCGCCGACCACCCCGAGCGCCTGGCCGCCGAGGCGAGGGCCTTGCTCGCGTCCTATGCCGAGGGCGAGGACCTGGCGCTGCTCGAGTTCGCCGCCGGGCTGGAATTGCGCTGTACGTTGTGGGACAAGGGCCGCGCCCTGACGAGCATCATGGCCGGCATGGATCCCGGGACGGTGGTCGCCTACCTGGGGGACGACCGCACCGACGAGGATGCCTTCGCCGTGCTGGCCGCCGAAGCGCGGGGACTGCCCCTGCTGGTGAATGCGGACGACCGGCCCACCGCAGCCCGGGCGCGGCTGACACCGCCGGCTGAGCTGATCGCGTTTTTCGAACGCTGGCTCGCCACCTGCAGGAGGACCCCATCATGACCGAAGCCAGACGTCTGCTCATCGTCTCGAACCGCTTGCCGCTGGTGATGGACCAGCACGAGGGGCGCTGGGAGGTCCATGCGAGCTCGGGCGGCCTGGTGACGGCCATGGAGCCGGTGCTCAAGAATCGCCGGGGCCTGTGGGTCGGCTGGCCCGGGACCACCGAGCTGGAGAGCGAGGACCTCCGGCGAGCCATCACCGAGGCCGCCACCGATTTCGGCTACGATCTGGCCCCGGTGTTCATGGACGCCCGCGAGAAGCACCTCTTCTACACGGTCCTGGCCAACGGCGCGATCTGGCCGCTCTTCCACGACCTGCCCTCGCGGAGCCACTTCATGCCCGAGGCCTGGCACGTCTACCAGGAGATCAACGGCCGCTTCGCCCAGGCCATCGAGCAGCAGGTCCAGGAGGGCGACTTCGTCTGGATCCACGACTATCACCTGATCCAGGTCGCCCAGCACCTGCGTCGGTCGGGAGTCCAGCAGCGCCTGGGCTTCTTCCTGCACATCCCCTTCCCGCCGGCGGACGTCTTCCTCAAGCTGCCCTGGCGGCTGCAGATCCTGGAGGATCTTCTCCAGTACGACCTCGTCGGCTTCCAGACCCAGCGCGACCGGCGGAATTTCGTGCGCTGCGTGCGGACGCTGTTGCCTGAGCGCGCCCGCGCCCAGACCAAGGGTGGCCGCACCACCATCGATTTCGAGGAACGTCAGACCCTGATCGGGGTCTTCCCCATCGGGATCGACGCCGCAGGATTCGCCCGCGACGCCGCCGCCGAGGAGGTGGCCGAGCGCGCCTGGTACCTGCACGAGAACTATCCGGAACGCCAGATCATCCTGGGCGTCGACCGGCTCGACTACACCAAGGGCGTTCCCGAGAAGCTCCAGGCTTTCCGGCACATGCTGCGTCACTGGCCCGAACTGAGAACCAGGGTGACGCTGGTCCAGGTCGTGGTCCCCAGCCGCTGGGACATCGCCGAGTACGATCAGCTCAAGCAGGAGATCGAACGCCTGGTGGGCGAGATCAATGGCGAGTTCTCCCGCCCCGGCTGGGTTCCTGTCCACTACCACTACCGCCACCTCGACCGTGTCGAGCTGCTGGCCTACTACCGCACCGCGGAGATGCTCATCGCCTCGCCCTGGAAGGACGGCATGAACCTGGTGGCCAAGGAGTACTGCGCCTGCGATCTCGAGGGCAAGGGCGTGCTGCTGCTGAGCGAGTTCGCCGGGGCGGCGGCCCAGATGCATCGCCACGCGCTCATGTTCAATCCCCACGACATCGTGGGCATGGCCGAGTCCATCCATCAGGGACTGAACATGTCCGAGGAGGAGCGTCAGCGGCGCATGCGGGGCCTGCAGCGGAACGTCCGCAAGCAGGATGTGTTCTGGTGGGTCGACCGGTTCCTCCATGCCGCGCTGCAGCGACGTCTGAAGGACTTCCCCACGGTCGACGAGTTCTTCCCAGGCACCGAGCCCCTTGCGTCGGAAGCCTGATCGGGGTATTCCTGGGTCAATTCCAGCTTCAAGGAGCGACCTGACATGACTATGCAGCCACCGGTGGCCATGACCCCACGCCTCGACAGAGTCTTCGCCCGCGGCAAGGAGTTCCTCGGCGTCGACGTTCCCATCATGTGCGGCGCCATGACCTGGATCAGCGAGGCCAACCTGGTCTCGCTCATGGGCAACCTGGGCGCCTTCGGCAGCCTGGCCGCCGGCAACATGCCGCCCGAACTGTTCGAGGCGGAGGTGAAGAAGACCCAGGAACTCACCGACCGGCCCTTCGCCGCCAACCTCATCACCATCGCGCCGAACTACCAGGCGCATCTGGAGATCCTCTGCTCGGCCGGGCTCAGCCACATCGTTTTCGCGGGGTCCATCCCGCGGCGCACCGAGGTCGAGAAGGCCAAGCGCAGCGGCGCCAAGGTGCTCTGCTTCGCCTCCAACACCAGCATCGCCCGGCGCATGCTCGACTACGGCGCCGACGCCCTCATCCTCGAGGGTAGCGAGGCGGGTGGCCACATCGGCCACGTCTCCACGGTGGTGCTGCTCCAGAACGTCCTCTTCGAGTACGGTGACACCGTGCCCATCTTCATCGCGGGCGGCATCGCCACCGGCGAGATGATCGGCCATCTGGGACTCATGGGCGCTGCCGGTGCCCAGCTCGGCACGCGCTTCGTGGTGGCCGAGGAGTGCGCGGTCCATCAGAACTTCAAGGATGTCTTCATCAAGGCCCGCGCCCGCGAGGCCATCGCCACGCCCCAGTACAGCTCCAAGCTGCCGGTGGTGGCCGTCCGCGCGCTCAACAACCCGGCCATGGACGAGTTCGGCAAGCTCCAGCTCAAGCTGCTCAAGCAACTCGAGAACGGCGAGATCAACCGTCAGGAAGCGCAGTACGAGGTCGAGAAGTACTGGGTGGGAAGCCTGCGCGAGGGCGCCATCGAGGGTCGGGTCGACATCGGTTCGCTCATGGCCGGACAGTCGGTGGGCCTGGTGAAGAAGGTGCAGCCACTGCGCGAGATCCTGGTGGAGCTGGTGGAGGGGGCGGACCGGGCGCTCGGGCAGGTGGAACAGCGGCTGGGCGGGGGTGCGGTGGCCGGCCAGGCCTGATGCGGTACGCTTCTTGATCATCTTCCCTCGAATCAGCGGCGGGCATGCAAGATGCCCGCAGTGGTCCTGCTTCGGGGAGATGCACCATGGCCCAGCTTTGCCGTTGTCTTGCCTTTTTCGCCCTCTCCCTGGGCCTCGTGCACCTGGCCGCCCCGGCCATGGCGGACGAGTCCCTCCGTTCCCAGGCTGCCGCCAATTACCTGCAGGCGGCGGCCGCACCCATGCAGGCCGGTGATCTGGTCGAGGCCGCCGAGATTCTCGAAGAGGGGCTCGAACGTTCCACGGCCACCCCCGAACTCCTGACCCTGCTCGGCGACATCTACCGGCGTCAGGGCCGGCTGAATGAGGCCACCAACGCCCTGGAGGAGGCCCTGGCCCTGGAACCGACCTATGCGCCGGCTCATCTGAGCCTGGGGGATCTCTACATGGATATGGGCTGGCTCGATTCCGCCGCCGAGAGCTATCGGGCCTCGTTGCAGGCCGACGAACACGCCGCGGCCGGCCGCTACCGCCTGGTGAACTGCCTGGCCGAGGCGGGGAGCTTGCGCGCCGCCGAGAAGGAATGCCGCGAGTTCCTGACCGCAGACGAGACGCCGGCGCTGTGCGTGGCGCTCGGTGAGATCCTGCAGAAGCAGCAGCGGAGCCAGGAAGCCATGGCGGCTTATGACCGTGCCATCGAACTGGACCAACGTTGTGCCGACGCCCACAGCCATCGGGCCGGTCTCCTCTGCCAGCTCGGGCAATACGAGGCAGCCATGGTGGCGAGCCGCAGGGCGCTCGAGATCCATCCCGATCACGCCGCGGCCCACGGCTGGCTGGGGCTGGCCAGCGCCCACCGGGAGGATTACATGGGTGCCTACAGCCACGCGGTGAAGGCGCAGAACGCTGGTGTGGACATGTCCGAGGTGTGGTCGTTGCTACAGCGGCAGAACTGAGCACCCCATGACACGGAAGAGGGGCCGTCTCGCGAGACGGCCCCTCTGTCGTTGCCTGCCAGAAGCGGCTACTTCTTGATCTCCTGCACCGCCTCGGTCAACGTCGGCAGCACCGCGAAGAGGTCGGCCGCGATGCCGTAATCGGCCACCTTGAAGATGGGCGCGTTGTCGTCCTTGTTGATGGCCACGATGCACTTGGACGAGCTCATGCCCGCCAGGTGCTGGATGGCGCCCGAGATGCCGCAGGCCACGTACAGGTTGGGGGCGACGGTCTTGCCGGTCTGGCCCACCTGATGGCTGTAGTCGACCCAGCCGGCGTCGACGATGGCGCGGCTGGCGCCGGCCGCGGCGCCGAACGCCTCCGCTAGCTTCTCGATCAGCTCGTAGTTCTCGGGACCCTTGATTCCCCGACCGCCCGAGACCACGATCTCGGCCTCGGTCAGCGAGACCTGTCCGGCCGCGGCGTTCTCCTCGGCGGTGACCCGGGCCTTGGCCGCCCCGGCATCCAGGCCGGGAGCGAAGCTCAGGGCCTCGGCCGTGCCGCCGGTCTCGGCCAGGGCGAAGGCGTTGGGACGGATCCCCACCACGGCCACGGCTGATTTGGCGACCACCTCGGCGTAGCACTTGCCGGCGAATACCGGGCGGCGCACCACCAGCCCGCCGTCCCAGGACAGGCCCACGGCGTCGCTGATGCAGGCCGCACCCAGGCGGGCGGCCAGCTTGGGCGCCAGGTCCTTGCCCATGGCGGTGGAGCCCACGAGCACCACATCGGGCTGGTGCGCGGCCACGAACGTGGCCATGGCCTGGGTCCAGAGCTCGCTGTCATAACGTTCGAATTCCGGCGCCTCGGCCGTGAAGACCTTGTGCGCGCCGTAGTTGCCGGCCTGGGCGGCCACGTCGCAGCCGGCGGCGTGCAGATGCACACCCCAGACCTCGCCACCCTGGGCCTCGGCCAGCTTGCGGGCCTCGCTGAGCATCTGCCAGGAGACCTTCTTGATCTGACCGGCCCGCTGCTCGATGAAAACGGCGATGTTCGGCATGTCCTGCCTCCTTCGGGTCGGGTCAGATGATCTTGGCGTCCTCGTGCAGCGCGCGCGCCAGTTCGCGGGCGGCGGCCTGGGGATCGTCGGCGGTGATCATGGTGCAGGCGCCACGGGGCGGCGGCGGGGAATACTGCTTGATCTCGGTCAGCGCGGCGGGGGGCGCCAGCCCCAGACCGGCGCAGTCGACCACTTCCACCGGCTTCATGCCGGCCTTCATGATGTTGGGCAGGCTCGGCAGGCGCGGTTCGTTCAGACCCTTGCTGCAGGTGAGCACCGCGGGCAGCGGGCTGTCCACCACCTCCACGCCGCCCTCGATCTCGCGCCTGGCGGTGAGCGCGCCGTCCTTCAGCTCGAGATGGCCGATGTAGCCGACATGGGGCATGCCCAGCAACTCGGCCACCATCACGCCCACCTGGCTGGCGTCGTCGTCGATGGCCTTGATGCCGAAGAGCACCAGGTCGTAAGCATCGCGCTTCAAGACGGCGGCCAGCACCTGGGCGATGGCGAAGGGGTCGGCCGCAGCCAGCGCCGGGTCGTCGACCACGACGGCCTTGTCGCAGCCCACGGCGAGGCAGTCCTTCTTGATCATCTCGCGGACCTTGGCCTCGGGCCCCACGGTGATGGCGGTGATCTCGCCGTCGCCGAGTTTCTCCTTGATGAGGACGGCTTCCTCCACGGCGAACTGGTCGTAGGGGTTGACGACCATGGTGAAGGACGACCGGTCCAGCTCCGGCACCGGGCCCGGCAAGTTGATCCGGGTCTCGGAATCGGGCACCTGCTTCACGCAGACCGCGATCTTCATGGCTCCTCCTATGCGTACGGGGGATCGCACGCTGCCGCGTCGGGCGGTGGCGGATTGATCGCAGCGCCCCGAACAGGGCGCCGCAGGTTGCTCAACGGGGCATGATAGGCGGGCAGGCCAGCGGCGTCAATCACCCGGCACGTCCGGGCGGGCATTTCTGACTCAATTCCTCACGTTCCTGTCCGATCATGAGAGCAGGAGGACCCAGCAGCGCACGCCGTCGAGCGAATGGATGCCGCCCGATGATCCCGTTCCACAATGTCGACGAGGAACGCTCCCAGAGTCTGGCCCGGCTCTTCAATTGCCTGGCCTCGCTGGTGGCATTCCTGGTCATCAGCGTATTCAACGACCTCTACGGGACGGCGCTGTTCTACCGGGCCATGACCACCATCGCCGGCTACACGGTCTTCTCGACGATCTGGCTCACCATGGTCCGCAACCTGCCCGGCCGTCATCCCTGGCGCCGCTACGTGTCCATGTTCGCCGATCTGGGGGTGATGACCCTCTACCTGCACCTCTCGGGCCGCTACGGTGCCATGTTCTATCCGCTGTTCCTGTGGATCATCATCGGCAACGGGATCCGTTTCGGCGAACGCTTCCTGATCACCGGGATCTTGATGGGGTTCCTGGGCCTGGGGTCGGTGGTTGGGTTGAGCGATCACTGGCACGATCAGATCGAGACCGGCATCGGGCTGCTGGTCGGGGTCGTGGTGCTGCCGATCTTCTACCAGAGCGTGCTGCGGCGTCTGCGCAAGATGCAGGGCCTGGAGATGGCCCTGGCCGAGTCGCAGCTGGCGGAGAAGGCCAAGGACGAGTTCCTGGCCACCATGAGCCACGAGATCCGCACGCCCATGAACGGGGTGCTGGGCATGGCCGAGTCGCTCGCGGAGACCGATCTCGACGGCGACCAGCGCGACCAGCTGAACATCATCACTCGCTCGGTCGAGTCGCTGCTCAACATCATCAACGACATCCTCGACCACGCCAAGATCACCGCGGGCAGGATGACCCTCGAGAAGGAGCCGTTCGATCTGGCCCAGGTCCTCGAGGATGTCCATCTCCTCTTGCGGTCGACGGCGTCGGCCCAGGGACTCGCGCTGAGCTTCGACTATCCGGACGCGATGCATCGCTGGTTCCGCGGCGATGCCGGACGGATCCGGCAGATCGCCCTGAACCTGGTGGGCAACGCGATCAAGTTCACCGAGCAGGGGTCGGTGTCCCTCCGTTGCCGTTGCCTCGAGGGAGCGGAGCCGGCGATGGTGGCGATCACCGTGACGGACACCGGCATCGGCATTGCACCCGAGCGGATCGCGGCCATCTTCGATCAATTCGAACAGGCCGACAATTCCACCAGCCGTCGCTACGGCGGCACCGGACTCGGGCTCGCCATCAGCCAGCAGTTGGCCCGGCTCATGGACGGAGACGTCGCCGTGGAATCGACCGAGGGCGAGGGTTCGGTCTTCACGGTGACGCTGCCCCTCGCCAGGTGCCAGGCGCCGGCTGAGACCCCCCAGCAGGCCACGGAGCGGGACCTGCCTCAGTTCGGGATCCGGGCCCTGGTGGCCGAGGACAACCGGATCAATCAGATGGTGGTGGGCAAGCTGTTGCGGCGGCTGGGGGTGACGCCGGTCATCGTGGAGAACGGGGAGGAAGCCCTGGCCATGCTGGAGGCCGAGCCGTTCGACGTGATCTTCATGGACGTGCGCATGCCCATCCTGAACGGCTACGAGACAACGCGTCGCATCCGCGCGCGCACCGACGGACTGGCGCAGATCCCCATCCTCGCCGTGACGGCGGACGCCACGCGTGCCGATATCCGCAAATCGCTCGAGGCCGGCATGGACCTGCACCTGAGCAAACCTTTGCGCGTGGCGGAGCTGGCCCAGGCCATCGCCTCGGTGCTGCCCGCCGGGACCCCGGCCTGACGGGCGTCGCCGCGAAAACTCACTTCACCATGGTCACGCGCAGGTGATCGATGCGATCGCCGGCGCGGAGTTGCACCAGGTAGACGCCGGCCGCCACCGCCCGCCCGCCAGCATCACGTCCATCCCAGGTCACGGCATGATTCCCGGCCTCCAGCTCGCCGCGGACCAGCTCGGCCACGCGCCGGCCGCGGGCATCGTAGACCGTGAGTCCCACCGCCCGAGTGCGGTCGAGGGCGAAGGAGATCTCGGTGCGAGGATTGAACGGGTTGGGGGTGGCGCGATGGAGCCGGGGCGCTGCCGCCACGTCGCCGGCGGCGGTGAGCGAGATCCGTTGCAGACCGGTCTGGACCAGCGAGAAGACCTGGTCGCCCTGGAGGTCTCCGGTGTGAGCCACGAGGACCTGGTAGGTGCCGGCCGCCGCGCCCGCGACCCGGACCTGCTCCACGTTGTCGCGATGGTTCTCGCCCGTGGCGGCCGGGGCGGAGGGGTTGGCTGGATCCAGCGACCAGGGCAGGAAGATCGCCCCGTCGTCCTCGCGGACCAGCCGGAGGTCGAGATCGTTGACGAGCATGGGGTCGGGCGGATCGAGGGACCAGCCCGGGGGCGTGCCGGCGGGATCGGTCCAGGCTAGGGTGACCGCCAGCTCCCCGCCGCCGTTGTGGTACCAGCGGGAGACGTGCGTACTGCCCTCGACCAGGGACTCCTCCAGGAGCCGCCGCCCGCCCGCCGCATCGTCCTGGATCAGGAGCGCGGCCGCGGCCGTGTTGAGCAGGCCCCAGCCGTGCATGTAGTCGGGGCCGGGCGCCGGGCCGGCCTCGCTGGCGGTATGCAGCGCCAGGGCCTTGAGCGTGCTGGCCAGGAGCGGGGCGCCGCCGTGGAGCGTCTCGTACTGCTGGACCAGCAGGTTGAGCGAGCCGCAAGCGCTGGGGCTGGCCATGCTCGTCCCCGAGTACGTGGCGTAGGCGTCATCGGCGCTGTTGTGGGTGCTGTAGAGCTCGACGCCGTTGGTCACCAGGTCCGGCTTGATCCGGCCGTCATCGGTGGGCCCCCAGTTGGTGAAGTCGCTGGCCAGGACGTCGGCAGGACCGGACCAGCCGCCGGCGATGTCGTGGACGGCGCCCACGGTGAGGATGTTCTTGGCGTTGCCGCGGTAGCCGATGGTGTCGAAGCCGTCGAGACCGCCGTCGGGGTCGCGGACGGTGGTGGACCAGACCCAGCCGCCGTCCTGCCAGACCAGGTGTCCGCCGCCCGGTTTGGGACCGTAGTCGTTGCGGTCGTTGCCCGCGCTCTTGCAGATCAGGTAGTAGGGGGCGGCGTGGGCGATGGCGTCCCAGTCGGCGGCGCCGCTGCCATAGAAGCCGAACCCGGGGTCCTCGACCTCGCTGACGGTGGGATCGCCGAACCAGTACCAGTTCTCGTCGTCCTCGCCCCAGCCGAAGCGCCAGCCCACCACGCCGCCGTAGCTGTGGTTGCTGAGGCGCAAACCGGCGGCTGCGGCGGCGGCCATCTCGGCCACGTCGTCGTCCCAGCGATAGCTGTCCAGCCGGGCCGCGGGGGACATGCCGCGGGCCTGGGGATCGATGCCGGCGGCCACCATGGTGCCCGCCACGTGGGTCGAGTGGTAATGGGTGGGGATGGCGCCCTCGGGCACCGCGACCCGTCCCTGGAATTCCTGGTGCGTGGCGAGGGCCGCGCCCGCATCCCACACCGCCAGCTCGCCGGCCTGGTTGGCGCCATCGAGGGCGAGGCCGGTCCAGCCGCCGGGCCAGGCCGCGTCGGTGCTCACGGTGATCGCGGCATCCAGGTTCTCGATGGCGTAGAACAGCGGTCGGCCGTCGGGCCGCACGCCCATCAGCTCGAGCCGTGGATCGGCGTTCAGGCTGGCCTGGGGGCCCACGACCTTGCCCAGGAGGGCCCGATAGGCCGGGCCGCGCAGTGCCGCGGATTCGGCGAGCGCCCGGATGCGGATGGTGTCGAGCCGCTGTCCATCGGTCTCCGCGGCGCTGGCCGCGAGGACCGGTAGCAGGCAGATCAGACAGATCAGGCAGATCAGGCGGATGGGGAGCAGTTGGTCGCGCATGGCAGCCTCCGTGTCGGGATTCGTCAGGACAATCCTATCACATCCGCAGCAGGATGCGGTGCGGGTCACGGTGGCTCCTGACACGTTAGGAATGGAGGTGACAGGAGTCAACTCATGGCGCTGACCGGCGCCCGCGAGCTTGAGGGGAGGCGCTTGCATCGCTATGTTAGCGGCCAGCTCTGCACTCCATCGCATCCCTGGAGCGTCTGCATGTCCCTTTCCTGCGACCTCGCCGTGCTCGGTGACGGCCCTGGCGGCCACGAGGCGGCCTTGCGGGCGGCTCATCATGGCCTGCAGACCATCCTCGTCGCGCCGGAGAGAGACCTGGCCGCGACCGGTCCGCAGGACGGCGGGGTCTCCCTCGGGGCGCTGGTCCAGGCCGCCGCGGTCTGGCGGACCTGCCAGCACGATGCCCGCCGGCTCGGCATCGCCGCGGGCGGGTCGACCTGCGACTGGGCGCAGGTCCTTGGTCATGGCCAGGCCGTTGCCAGGGACCTCGGCCGAGTCCGGCGCCAGTCGCTGATCCGGGCCGGAGTGCGCCGGGTGGCAGGCCAGGGCCGCCTCGCGGGGCCGGGCCGCCTGCTGGTGACGCGGCCCACGGGAGCCACCGAGGAGATCGCCGCAGGCAGGATCGTGCTGGCTGCCGGTGCAGACCCCGTGACCGTCCCCGGGGTCGCGGTGGACGGTGTGCGGATCCTGGCCAGCGATCACCTCCAGCGGATCGACCGCGTTCCCGCGTCGCTCCTCGTGGTGGGGGCCGGCCCGGTGGGCGTGGAGGTGGCCACGGTCTTCGCCGCCTTCGGTAGCCAGGTCACCCTGGTGGAGATGGGCGACCGGATCCTGCCCCGGGAAGATTCCGAGGCCGCCGCGTTGCTGCAGGCCTCGTTGCGGCAGCAAGGGGTGGCGGTGCGCACGGCCAACCGAGCCATCGCGGCCACGGCTGTGGACCAGGCCGTGACCTGCACGCTGCTCGACATCGCCAGCCGGTCCGAGGAAGTCCTCACGGCCGAGAGGCTGGTGGTGGCGGCGGGCTGGCGCGCCGACACCAGGGAGCTGGGCCTGGAGACGGTCACCGCACAGACCGATCGCCGGGGACGCCTGCTCACCGATTGCCACCAGCGGACCGCCACCGAGGGCCTCTACGCCATCGGCGACGTCACGCCCACGCCACGGCTGGCGCACCTGGCCCGCCGCGAGGCGCTCCAGGCGATCGACCACGCCGCCGGCCACGCCCGACCCCCGATCCGCCACCAGCAGATCCCCCGCTGCGTATACGGCCATCCCGAGCTGGCTGCGGTGGGCTTGACCGAGGCCGCGGCCGAGGCCGAGGGGCGTCTGGTCCGGGTGGGGCGTTGCGATCTGGAGACGCTGGACCAGGCCGCGATCCTGGGCGATCCCCGGGGATTCGTGAAGGTGGTGGCCGACCGCGAGACCGGCCGGCCGGTGGGCGTGCACCTGGTGGGCGCCCGGGTCACCGAACTCATCGCCGCCGCGGCCACCGCGCTGGGCCTCGACGCCGACCTGACCCGCTGGTCCGACATCGTCCTCCCGTACCCGACCCTGAGCGAGGCGGTGGGCGCGGCCGTGCATGCGGCCGCCGCCGAACCCCAGACCGGAGCGTGACCGTGTCCACCGTCGACCTGATCCGCGAACTGCGCCGCGATCTCGGCCCCCGGGCCGTGCTCGCCGACGTTGCCAGCCGGATGGTCTACGCGCGCGACGCTTCCCACGAGGTGCTGGGACGCCCGCTCTGCGTGGTCCTGCCGGAATCGGTGGCGCAACTCCAGCGGGCGGTGGCTCTGTGCGCGGCGCATGGCCTCCCGTTCGTGGTGCGCGGCGGCGGTACGGGCCTCTCGGGCGGCGCGCTCCCGCAAGAGGGTGCGGTGGTGCTCAGCACCTGCCGCCTGACGCGGCTCGCGCCGGTGGATCGCGAGCGGCGGCGGGTCCTGGCCGAACCCGGCGTGCTCAACGACGCGGTCAGCCGCCACGCGGCCCCTGCCGGCCTGCATTTCGCCCCCGATCCCAGCAGCCAGTCCGCCGCCACCATCGGCGGCAACATCGCCGAGAATGCCGGCGGTCCCCACTGCCTGAAGGTGGGGGGCACGGCCCAGCACGTGCGGCGGCTCGACTGGCTCGACTCGCGGGGCCGGGCCTGGACCACCGGCCGCGGCGGGGTGCTCGATCGCGGGATCGGCCTGCGCGGTCTGCTCATCGGCAGCGAAGGCACCCTGGGCGTGGTGACCGCTGCCGATCTCGACCTCCTGCCCATCCCCGAGGCCACCGTGACCCTGCTGGCCGAGTTCCCGCGGCTCGAGGATGCGACCCGCGCCGTGGTGAAGATCATGGGCTCGGGCGTGGTTCCCGAGGCCTGCGAGCTGGTGGACCGGGTCATGTTGCAGGCCGTGGAAGAGGCCTTCGCGTTCGGTTTCCCCACCGATGTCGACGCAGTGATGATCTGCGAGGTGGCGGGCAACGCGCCCGCAGCGGCCGAGGACGCAGAACTCGCCAAGGCGGTGCTGCGGGAGGCGGGCGCCCGCGCGGTGCGTGCCGCCGGTGACGAGGCCGAACGGCTCGAGCTCTGGACGTGCCGGAAGAAGGCCTTCGGCGCGGTGGGGCGGCTGGCTCCGGCCTACATCTCCATGGACGTGGTGGTGCCGCTGGGCCAGCTGACCACGCTGGTGCGCGACATCCAAACCATCAGGGACGAGCACCGGGTGGAGGTGGCCACGGCGTTCCACGCCGGCGACGGCAACCTGCATCCCGGCGTGCATTACGACGAACGCGACCCGGACCTGGTCCAGCGCGCCCATCGCGCCGCCGACGCCATCGTCCAGCGAGCGCTCGACCTGGGCGGCAGCTGCACCGGGGAGCATGGCGTGGGTCTGGAGAAGCGCCACCTCATCCACCGTCAGCTCGACGCCACCGCCCTGCAGCTGCTCCGGGGCATCAAGGATCTCTTCGACCCCGCCGGCATCTGCAATCCAGGCAAGGTCCTGCCCGATCCGGCGGTGGCCGCCACCAGGACGACGACCGTTCCTGACCGCCCAGAATTCCGCTGGGACAGTCTGACGGTGACCGCGCCGGCGGCGACCTCGCTGGTCGATCTGCAAGCCGTGGCCATGGCCCGGGGATTCTGGATCCCGGTGGGAGCCGCCCTGCAGCGCCAGGCACACGGACCGGGCCTGGCCGGGCTGATGACCGTGGGCGAGCTGGTGGATGCGGGCACCTCCGGCCCGTCGCTGCTGGGGGACCTGCGCCCCGCGGACGCGGTGCTCGAGCTCTGGGCCGAGACCGGCGCCGGCGATCTGCTGCATACCGGCGCGCCGGTGCTCAAGAACGTGGCTGGATACGACCTGGTGCGGCTTCTGGTGGGCAGCGGCGGCATCCTGGCCCGACCCCTGGCGGCCACCCTGCAGCTCAAACCCGCCCCGCCGTGCGTGGGCGCGTGGGTCTGGCCAGATGTGCCGTCCGTGTTCACGAACGAGGCACGCCACGATCTCATGCGCGTGCTGCGCCGCCACCACCGGACAGCCGTGGCCATTCGCGAGCGCCTCGCGGACACGCCGGCGCTCTGGATCCTGGCTGCCGGCCGCGACCGCGACTGGGACCTGGGCGTGCTCGATGCCGACCTGCTGGCCTGGAGCGAGGACCACGGCCTGCGCCGTCCCCGCGCCGAACGGGTAGGCATGCCGGAGCTGGACCGCAGCGAGATCCTGGCCGGCCTGCCCGCCTGGGCCTGGGGCTCTCCGGACTGGACGCTGCTCAGTCTGCGAGAGGGCAATCCCGACTGGCCGCGACCCAGCCGCCTGGTCTGGCAGAACCGGCCGAGCATGATCTGGACGCCCGATCGTTTCGGCGAGGAGCCCGTGGGGTGGCTCGCGGACCCCGTCTTCCGGGACGGTCGATTGCAGCCGCCGCTGCCGCCGCCGGCGGATGTGCCTCGCCACCTGCTGGCTGGTCTCAAGCGTCTCTTCGATCCGGCCAACCGGCTCCCGTGCCCCGACTGGCTCACGCAGGCCCTGGGGGAGGCGACCTCTTGAACGAACGCCTCGACACCCTGCTGCGTTCGTGCGTGGAGTGCGGGCTCTGCCTGCCCCATTGCGCCACCTATCTGGCCACCGGCAACGAGACCCTCTCGCCACGGGGCCGCCTGCTGCTCCTGGGCGAGGTGCTGGGCGGCCGCCTGCCTGCCGACGAGGACTCGGTGCGTGAGGCCTTCGACCTCTGTCTCGGCTGCATGGCGTGCACCAGCGCCTGTCCCAGCGGCGTCGATTTCGACCTGATCGAGCATCTGCAGGACCTCGGCGGTCGAGCACCAGGCTGGGCTGGCCCCGTGCCCGTGTCGACACTGGACCGCGGCTCGGTCCTCCGCCCGCTGCGACAGATCGTCCAGGTGGCTCGCGCCACGCTCCAGCGGACCCTGGGGCCGCTCTGGCGGCAGAGACTGGATTCCGCACCCCGGCCGCTGTCCCGCCTGGCCCGCCAGCTCGGGAGCATGCCGCTGGCCCCCGAGGAAGACCATCAGCTGATCACGCTGCTCGACGATCTCGCGGGCAGCCGTCGGGTTCCTGAGGCGGCGGTCCCGACTCCGTCGGCGGCGATGGCCGATTCCGGCTGCCGACTGGCCTGGTTCCGGGGTTGCGCCGATAGCAGCCTGTTGCCCGGGACCGCCCGGCGCTTGCGCCAGCTCCTCGAAGGCCTGGACTGCCGGATCATCGAACCCGAGGGCCAGGAATGCTGTGGCGCCCTGGCCACCCACACCGGTGGTCAGGAGCGGGCCGAGCGCCTGCATCAGCACAATCTGGAGGCCTTCGCCCGCGCGCTCGACACCTGCGACCACGTGGTGGTGGCGGCGGCCGGCTGTGGCCGCGAATTGCAGCGTTATCCCGCCCCCATGGCGGCACGGGTGATCGATGCGGTCGTCCTGCTCGACCGCCTGGCGCCGACCGGCCTGGCCGCCGTGCCGCTCCGCGTGGCTCTCCATGACCCTTGCCACGCGCGACACGGCCAGGGGATCCTGATCGAGCCACGGCGACTGTTGCGAAGGATCCCTGGAATCGAATTGCTCGAACCGCCGGAGGCCGAGGTCTGCTGCGGCGGCGCCGGCGTCTACGGCCTGCGCCATGTCGATCTCTCGGCCGCCATGGGTCGCCGCAAGGCCGGCATCCTGGCCGCCACCGGTTGCGACCTGGTTGTCACCACCAATCCGGGCTGCCTCGGTCAGATCGCCGACGGCCTGGCCTTGACCGCTTTCGAGGTTCCCATCCTGCCACTCAGCGACCTGGTCTGGTATGCCTGGCACCGGGCTCGCGAGGAGAAGCCATGAGGTTGATGTCCGTTCTCTGCCTGGGAATCCTCACGCTGGCGCTCGCGGCCAGCGCCGACCAGCGCATCGCCGTCTTCGAGACCGCCGGGCCGGGACGGCCCTCGGCCGAGCTCACCGGACGCATCGACGCCGCGGTACGGCGGGGTCTGCTGCTGACCCTGCCCCCGGAAGGTTTCAGCACCTTGATGGCCGGCCGTGCGGCGCCTGGCTGCACCGGACGGTGTGCCGTGGATCGGGCCGCCGAGTACGGGGCGTCCATGGCGGTGGCGGCGCGCCTGGATGTCGAGGTCGAGCCGGCCACGCTCCGCCTGACGGTCTACATCGCGCCCGACGGGGCGGTCCTGGCCGTGCGTCGCGTCCAGGCCGGCGATCATGAGGTGCTGGTGGATCTGGCGGGGCGGGCGGCCGGCGAACTGGCCCGGGTGATCGCCGGCGAATCCGACGCCGTCGAGGCGCCGACCCTGGTCGATGTCCGCGCCGACAGCCTGGCCGCGGTCGCCCTTCGTGCGCGCATCCTCGCGTCGGCCGGTCCGAACTCGCTGGGCATGGACATGATCCTGGTCGAACCCGGCCGGCCGTTCCACGAGCCGCCCGAGGACCAGCGCTACATCCAGGCGCGCCCCTTGCCCGAGCCACAGGAGCCCTTCCTGCTGGCCGCCACCGAGGTGACCCAGGCCCAGTGGGAAGAGGTCCTGGGCGGCTGTGGCAGCCATTTCCCGGGGCCGGACCTGCCGGTGGAGACCGTGACCTGGCTCGATGCCGTGGAATTCTGCAACGCGTTGAGCCAACGCGAGGGCTTCGCGCCGGTCTACGACATCGCCGAGGGTTCGGCCACCTGGAACCGCGAAGCAGACGGTTATCGGCTGCCCACGGACGCGGAGTGGGAATACGCCTGCCGGGCGGGATCGCTGACCATGTTCGCCGCCGGCGGCCGCTGGCGCGATCTCGAGCGCACGGCCTGGTTCGACCGCAATGCCAAGGGGCGAACCCATGAAGTGGGCACGCGCCAGGCCAACGCCTGGGGCTTCCACGACATGCACGGCAACGTCTGGGAATGGATCTGGGACCTCTACGCCAGCCTTCCCGACCTCAGCCCGGACAACGTGGAGTCGCCCGGGATCGGTCCCGACCGCACCATCCGCGGCGGCAGCTGGTACACCGACGCCAAGGCCTGTCGCACCACCAATTTCTGCCGCATCGATCCCGGCTTCGTCTGCAACGATCTCGGCTTCCGGGTGGCGCGGACGCCCTGACCATCGCCTGGGGTGATGGAGGCCCCTTGACGGTGGGGTCATTATTCTTATATTCGTATCCATGAATATTGCCGTCAGCCAGCCCACGACCCTGTTCCATGCGGTGAGCGACCCCACACGCCTGCGTCTGTTGCGTCTGCTGGCGCACGAGGAGCTCAACGTCCAGGAACTGGTGAGCATCCTCGAGATGCGCCAGCCCAGCATCTCCCGCCATCTGGCGGTGCTGCGCGATGCCGGTTACGTACAGCAGCGCAAGGAGGGGACCTGGAGCTGGTACCGGGCCGTGACGGCCCGCGAGTTCGCCGGCGGGGCCGAACTCTGGCGCGCCGTGGTCGCCGCGGCCGACGGTCTCGACCAGGCCCGCAGCGACGACGAGCGCCTGGCCGAGGTCCTGGCAGCGCGTCAGGCCCGGGGCCAGGAGTTCTTCGCTGGCGTCGCCGACCACTGGGACCGGATCCGCCGCCAATATGAGCATCCCGACCTGCAGAGCGGGGTGGTGGCCGCCCTGGTGCCCGCCGGCCTGCGCGTGGCCGACGTGGGCACGGGCACCGGAGCCCTCTTGCCGGTTCTGGCCGCGGCCGCCGACGAGGTCATCGCCGTGGACCATAGCGAGGCCATGCTCCAGCGGGCGCGTCGCCGTTGCCGCGACGCCGGGTACGATAATGTCAGCTTCGAGCTGGCCGACGTGAGCGCGCTGCCGTTCGCTGACGGCGAGCTCGATGCCGTGACCTGTTCCATGGTCCTGCACCACGTGGCGCGACCGGCGACCGCGGTGGCCGAGCTATCCCGGGTGGTCAAGCCCGGCGGCCAGGTGGTCCTGCTCGACTTCACCCGCCACAACCTGAACTGGATGCGCGAGGACCTGGCCCACCAGTGGCTCGGCTTCGACCGCGAACAGATCGCAGCCTGGCTCGAGGAAGCCGGGCTCGAACCGCGCCGCTGGCTGGTCCGCCGGCGCACCCAGCGTGACCACGACGAGATCGGCCCCGAGGCCGGCCGTGAGGGCTTCACCTGGCCGGATGTCCTGCTGGCCGTGGCGACCCGAACCTGAACGATGGAACCTGGCGGCCCGCCGAAGGGCGCCTTCCACCCTGCGGGGTAACAACGACAAGGAGAGATGGAATGTCCGAGACCTACAGCACCGGCGACCGTTTCAAGGTCCGCGACCTGAGCCTGGCCGCCAAGGGGCGCATGAAGATCGACTGGGCCGAGTCGCGCATGCCGGTGATGATGAAGCTGCGCGCCGAGCATGCCAAGCTGCAGAGCCTCAAGGGCGTGCGGATCGCCGGCTGCCTGCACGTGACCAAGGAGACCGCGGTCCTGGTGGAGACCCTCAAGGCCGCCGGGGCGGAGATCAGCTGGTCTGGCTGCAATCCGCTGTCGACCCAGGACGAGGTGGCCGCGGCCCTGGCCGAGAACGACATCAGCATCTACGCCTGGCACGGGATGAACGTCGAGGAGTTCTACTGGTGCATCGACCGCACCCTGGACTTCAAGCCCCACCTCACCCTCGATGACGGCGCCGATCTCATCTTCCGGGTCCACAACGACCATCCGGAACTGATCCAGGGGATCATCGGCGGCACCGAGGAGACCACCACCGGCGTGCACCGGCTGCGGGCCATGGCGGCCGATGGGGCGCTCAAGTACCCGGTGATCGCGGTGAACGACGCCGAGACCAAGTGGGACTTCGACAACGTCTTCGGCACCGGCCAGAGCAGCATCGACGGGATCCTGCGCGCCACCAGCGTGCTGCTGGCGGGCAAGAACTTCGTGGTCGCCGGCTTCGGCCACTGCGGCAGCGGCTGCGCCATGCGCGCCGACGGCCTGGGCGCCAACGTCATCGCCACCGAGGTCAAGCCCACCGCCGCGCTCAAGGCCGTCCTCAACGGCTACCGCGTGATGACCATGGACGAGGCCGCGCGTCACGGCGATGTGTTCATCACCGCCACCGGTTGCAAGGACGTCATCACCAGACGGCACTTCGAGGTGATGAAGGACGGTGCCGTGGTCTGCAACACCGGCCACTACGACTGCGAGATCAACATCACCGATCTCGAGGCGCTGGCCAAGAGCAAGCGCGAGATCCGGACCAATTGCGAGGAGTACACCCTGGCCGACGGTCGGCGGATCTACCTGCTCGCCCAGGGTCGCCTGGTGAACCTGGCCGCGGCCGAGGGGCATCCCTCCGAGGTCATGGACATGAGCTTCGCCAACCAGTTCCTGAGCATGGTGAGGCTGGCGTCCGAGGGCAAGGACCTGGAGGTGACGGTCCACGACATCCCCGAGGACCAGGACCAGGACATCGCCCGCATCAAGCTCGCCACGGTGGGAGCGTCACTCGACGCCCTGTCGCCCGAGCAGATGATCTACCTCACCGACTACGCCGCCGGGACGTAGATCGCCGCCTGTCCCTGATCCACAGGAACAAACAGCCGCCTCCCCGGGGAGGCGGCTGTTCTTGGTCGGCTGGCGTCAGCGAGGGCTCAGAACCACCAGACGAGGCCGAGACTGAGGCGATAGACATGCTGGTTGGTCCACTGGAAGGTGGTGTCCTCCCACTTCTTCTCGTCGCCGGTCATGGTGTAGGCCCAGAGCCATTCGAACTCGAGTCCGAACCGCTTGCCCAGCGCGTACTCGGTGCCGAGCCCGCCGCCGAAGGTCCAGCTCGAGCCCTCGATCGGCTCGCCGAAGATGTCGATGATGTCGGTGCCGCGCCCGCCCTCGGTCAGCTCCCAGCTGGTCCGGCCGGCCAGGAAGGTCAGGTAGGGGTTGAAGCGGCTGGTGGGGAAGAGGCTCTGACCCAGGTAGCCGTTGAGCGTGAACTCGACACCATCCATCTTGAGGTTCGAGTCCTTGTTCAGTGCGGCCGAGAGGCCGTCGCCCTGGGGGCCGTCCACGGGGTCGAAGAGTGCGAGGTTCTGCTCGTTGGTGTCGAAGCCCAGCCCGCCCCGGGCGTAGCGGACGCCGATGGAGATGTAGTCGATGAAGTACCAGCGCGCGCCGACGTCGAAGGCCAGCTGCGGGGAGGTGATGTCGTTGATGTTGCGCACGTTGTCCTTCATCACGTACAGCGGCACCCAGTAGCTCAGGTGACCCACCGCGGCGAACTGGCTCTCGTGCTTCTTGGGCAGCGGCGTCTTCTCGGTTTCGAACTCGTCGAGCAGCGACTCCGGCCCGGCGCTGGTGCGCTCGAAGGTCATGGGCTGGCTCTGGCCGCCGATGGACATGCTGCCGCGCAGGCGGTCCCGCTCGCTGTCGTAGCGGCCCCAGAACGAGGACATGAACGGCGCGCCCTCGAAGCGGAAGTTGAACGACACCGTGGAGTCCTTGACCAGCAGATCGCGCAGCGCCACGGTCTCGTCGACACCGGTGTCGGTGAGGGTGCCCCGGTAACCGTCACCGTCGGCCAGGACCTCGATCTGGACCTCGCGCTGCTTGTCGTCGTCGTCGGGACGCGCACTCCAGGCCCCGATCACCGGTCGATTCTGCTGGAAGCTGATGCCCTCGGCGCCGGCCTGCTCGACCATGCGGGTCAACTCGATGGGGACATCACGCTCACCCATTCCGGGAATAATGATGTTGACGTTGCCCTTGAGCTTGTTCTCGGCGGGGCGCAGTCGCAGCATGTAATTGGAGCGCACCTGGTTGTCGGTGCCCGGCATGTCGGTCAGCATGTGGAAGGTCACCATGCTGCCGTCCACCTGCACCGACTTCAGCTCCCCGATCTCCTCGGGATTCCGGCTGTTCTTGACGGTGCCGGTCCAGCGGCCGGTGGCGTCCTGCTGGAACTGGATGATGACGACGATCTTGCCGGAGGGCGTCTGCTGCTCGGTCCGCCACTTGCCGGCGATGTCGTCCTGGGCGTGGGCAAAAGAAGCCGCTGCCATCAGGATGATCACAGCGAGCACGGTCAACGGCTGGATGGACCTGGTCCCGGGGCGCATACCCACGTTCATTCCCGTTCTCCTCGTCATTCTCGGAATAGGGCGAATGGATCCCGGACCCAACCGGGACCGCCACCGTTCCGACCGCCGGATCGAGGGGGATCCGGGGCCGATTTCCGGGTGGGGCGACCCGGAAACCTGAATGGAATATATGGGTTGGAAAAAGCCTTGTCCAATGTATTGGACGCCTTGTTAATGACCGTCGACATCTGTATACTTATCCAGCCATGTCGCTTCGCGTGCGTTGTGCGTGGCTGGTTCGATGCGGGTTTCTCCCGGCTTCTTGGCTAGTCGCCGGGGGGACATCGAGGTCGCGCCGGTACCGACGGGCTTGAGTCGCACCCCGAGGTTACTGGCCGACGTCGCCCGCATCGATATTTTATTGTCTCCTGGTGGCGCCCGGAGCGGGGCGCCCGGGGAAGGAGCAGCATGACCCGCCCGTCCTGGGATTTCCTGCACGCCCTGCCCAAGACCGACCTGCATGTCCATCTGGATGGTTCGCTGCGTCCGGCCACGGTCCTGGCGCTGGCGCGCGAGCGCGACGTCCTGCCCGACCTGCGCAGCGAGGAGGACGTGCTGGCCGTCTGCCGCGCTCCTGCCGAGTGCTCGAGCCTGGAGCACTACCTCGAGGCTTTCGACATCACCCTGACGGTCATGCAGGATGAGGCGGCCCTCGAGCGGGTGGCGTTCGAGCTGGCCGAGGACGCCCATCGCGAGAACGTGCGCTGGCTCGAGGTGCGCTACGCGCCGGTGCTGCACACGCGCCAGGGGCTCCAGGGGGATCAGGCCGTGGCCGCGGTCCAGCGAGGACTGGACCAGGCCCGGCGCCGGTACGGGATCCGCAGCGGGCAGATCATCTGCGGCATCCGGCACCTCGAACCCGCGGCCAGCGTGGACCTCGCCCGTCTGGCCGCCCGCTGGCACGGTCGTGGCGTGGTGGGATTCGACCTTGCCGGCGCCGAGCGCGACAACCCGGCCAAGGAGCACCTCGAGGCCTTCGACATCGTGCGGGCCGCCAACGTGTCGGTGACCGTCCATGCCGGCGAGGCCTTCGGTCCCACCTCGATCCACCAGGCGCTCCACTTCGCCGGCGCCCGCCGCCTGGGCCACGGCACCCGCCTGGTGGAGGACCCCGACCTCATGGCCTGGGTCAACGATTTCCGGGTCGCCGTGGAGGTGTGCCTGGTCAGCAACGTCCAGACCCGCGCGGTGCGGACGCTGCAGGAGCATCCCATCGCCCGTTACCTCGCCGAAGGGCTGCGGGTGACCCTGAACACGGACAACCGCCTGGTCTCCGCCACCACCATGACCGACGAGTATGCGCTGGCCGTGGAGGCCTTCGATCTGGACCAGGATGCCGTCCTCGGCCTGGTCCTCAACGGTTTCAAGGCCGCGTTCCTGCCCCTGGCCGAGAAGCGGCGGCTCATCGAGCAGGTCCTGGCCGAGTTCGACGCCCTGGGCGCCACGTTCTCCGGGGAGATCTCGCGCCGGCGCCGGATCCTGATCTGATGGCGGAAGAAGCTGGCATGACCGGTGTCGTTCCGGGTTCCTGGGATTGGTGCGAGACCATGTTGCCCCGGGTCTCGCGAACCTTCGCGCTCTGCATCCGTTTCCTGCCCGTGGATGTCCGGCGGCCGGTGCTGCTCAGCTACCTGCTCTGCCGGGTCGCCGACACGGTGGAGGATGATCCCGAACTGGCGCCTCAAGCCAAGCGCGAGCTGCTCGAACTCTTCGCCTGCGGGCTCGAGTCGGCGACTGTCGATCTGTCGCCACTGGCCTCGGCCATGGCGCACCGCGACGACGCGGATGCCCGGCTGACCACCCAGGCCGCGGCGGTGACGGCGCTCCTGCGCGCTCAACCCGCCGCCGTGCGCCAGGCGGTCATCCCCTGGGTGAAGGAGATGTGCGCCGGCATGGCCGAGTTCGCCACGCGCCTGCCGCGTCCGGTGGCCGGCGGCACCCTGCGCGGGCTGGAGACCGAGGCTGACCTCGACCGCTATTGCTACTTCGTGGCGGGCACGGTCGGACATCTGTTGACCGCTCTCTTCACCACGCTCCGTCCTCGCATCACCGCCGAGGCCGCCCAGCGGCTCGACGCGCTGGCCGAGGATTTCGGAGCCGGCCTGCAGATGGTGAACATCCTGGCCGATGTGGCGCGTGACCGGCAGCGCGGGGTCAGCTACGTGCCCCGGGCGGTGTGCGAGGCCGAGGGGCTGGACGCCGCCGATCTCCTGCGACCTGACCAGCGCCAGCAGGCCCAGGCCGTGCTCGCGCGGCTGGCCGACCGTGCGCACGCCAGGCTCCGTCGGGCCCGTGAATACTGCCTGCTGGTGCCCCGCGCCGAGTATCAGCTGCGCCTCTTCTGCCTGATCCCCTACTACCTCGCCCTGCGCACGCTGCGGGCCCTCGAGCAGGATGCGGAGTACCCCGCGGCCGGCCAGCGCGTCAAGGTCGGGCGGTCGGTGGTGTACCGGACGGTGACGGCCGCCCGGGTCTGCGCCGCGAGCAACCACCTGCTGCGGGCCTACGCCTGGCGCCTGGAAGCCGTGAGCTGACGTTCCCACTCCCGCCTGGCCGCATAAGCCATGATTCCGAAACTCACCGCCACGTTCAGCGACTCCTTGGCGCCGTGCATGGGGATGGCGACCACCGCGTCGCAGGCCGTGAGGATCTCGGACTGCACGCCCCGGACCTCGTGCCCCACCACGAAGCAGAGGGGATAGCGGTAAGCGAAGCTGTCGTAGGTCTCGGCGGTGGGCGAGCACTCCAGGGCGACGACCTGGAGCCCCTGCTGGCGGGCGGCCGCGATGGCATCGGCGGTCCGGGGCCAGTAGTCCCAGGGGAGGGTGCTGCTGGCGCCCAGCGCGGTCTTTTCCAGATCCGGGCGAGGCGGTGTGGGAGTCATGCCGCAGAGATAGAGTCCGCCGAGGCCGGCGGCATCCGCGGTGCGGAACATGGATCCCACGTTCCAGGCGCTGCGGACGTTGTCCAGCAGCCCGTAGATGGGGCATTCAGGGGTCTGGAAGCGCTTGGATGCCATGATCCCTCCCGACCGGCGCGACGGGGCTAAACTCGCGCGCCCACAGGCCGATATCGCAATCAACAACGGGCTCTCGCAAAGGAATCCCACTGGCTCATGAAACGCAAGACAGTCAGTCTCTGCATCATCGCGCGTGACGAGGAAGCCTTCATCGGCAAGGCCATCAAGTCGGTCCTCGCGCTGGTGGACGAGATCATCGTGGTGGATACCGGCTCGCGTGACAACACGCGGATCATCGCCGAAGGCTATGGCGCCCGCGTGGTGGACTACGCCTGGCACGACGATTTCGCCGCTGCCCGCAACGCCGCGCTGGCGGCGGCCTCCTGCGACTGGGTGCTCGTCCTGGATTGCGACGAGCAGTTGCAGGGGATCCGTCCGGTGGAATTCCAGCGTCTGCTGGGGGATCCAGGGATCGCCGGCTACCGCGTCCGCCTGACCGGAAACGGCGGCAGCGACCGCCCTGGAGCCTTCCCCGAGGTGCGCTTGTTCCGGAGCCATCCCGACATCCGCTATCGCTATCCGGTGCACGAGCAGGTGGTGCCGAGCCTGCTGGTGCATGCGGAGACCACCGGTCTGGTGCTGGCGGACTCGCCGCTGGTGATCGTCCACGACGGTGGCGGTGCTGACCAGCGTTCGCGCAAGCGCGACCGCAACCTGCGGTTGCTGCGCCAGGCGGTCCTGGACTATCCCGAGGATCCCTACTTCGAGTATCAGCTGGGCAGCGAGACCCTGCTCCAGCTCGATGGCGAGGCGCTGCCCGTGGCCGGCCTTCGTGCGAGCCTCAAGCACCTGGAGGCGGCCTGGCGCAAGGTCGCCTCGCTGCCGCCGGAGATGCGGCGGCTGGTCTCCTTCGGCGCGGCCCTGGCCACCGACTTCGCGGCCGCCCTGCTCGCCGTGGCGCGCCACGAGGAGGCGGCGGAGGTGACCCGCGCGGCGTATCGCGATTGGGGCGCCAGCAACGAACTCAGCTATCAGTCGGCCCGCGCGGCGCTGGCGGCGCTGGCGGCCGCCGGCGAGGAGGCCCGCCGGTCCGAGATCCTGGCGCAGCTCCAGGGCGACCTGGAGCGATTGGCAGCCGCTCCGGCCGAAGGGCTCGCCCGGGTCCATGGCGAACGTTGCGCGGGCGAACTGGCGCTGCTCGAGGGCAAGGTGGCGGTGGCGGCGGAGGCGTTCGAACGAGCGCTGAGCTGTCATCAGGAATACGCGGCGGCCTGGGTCGGACTGGCCGAGTGCGCCCGGCTGGCAGGAGATCGCAAGCGCGCCCTGCGCCTGTACCTGCGCGCCGTCACGGCCAGCGAATGGAGCGTGCTGGCCTGGCAACGCGGCTGCAGCCTCATGGATGAACTGGGATTTCACGACAACGCCGAGAGCTGGCGGGCCAAGGTGCACGAACACTTCCCCGAGGCCGTCGCCAGCGTTCTCGAGTCGCTCCAGCCTCAGAATTGATTCCGCTCAGATCCGGTCTGGATCGGGCAGCTGCTCCCGTAGTTGCTGGGCGTCCACGAGCGCCGGGAAGTCACGGTCCGCGCGTTCCAGGATCCGTTCGACCGTGTCCAGGAGGCGCAGCGCCTCGGTGGTCTGGCCGGCGGCGGCCTCGATGCTGGCCGCCACGAGGATTCCCTCGGCGATGCGCGGATTGATCGACAGCGCATCGCGGATGTGGATGCGCGCCTCGTCGAAGGCCCGCAGCGGGATCAGGTTGTAGGCCAGATGGATCCGCTCGAACAGGCTGTAATGCGGCGGCAAATTGGCCTCGAGGTCGAGGGCGTCCTTGAAGAAGCGGGCCGCCTCCCCGTGGTTGCCGAGACTCTCGGCCGCCAGGCCGCGCGTGCGCAGCTCGTTGATGTCGATGCTCCGCCTGGCATCCTCCTTGGTCTCGTACCATTCCTGGGCATGGATATCGGCCATGAGCGAGTCCAGGACGCTGATCGCCGCGGTGGCCTGCCCGGTGAGCAGCAGACGTCTCATGCGCAGGTAGGGGATGCCCTCCCGGTCCGGATTGTTGGCGATGTATTCGCTGGCGTAGTGGTCGTATTCGTCGGCCAGGCGATGGACGAAGAGCCCGTCCAGCAGGCGATTGTCCAGGTGCCGCTCCCAGCTCGTGTCGATGACCTCGCCGCGCACGCGATCGAAGAGGGTCAGTGCCCGGTCGACCTCGCCGCGGGAGATGTAGATGGCGCCGATGTTGATGAGCGAGTAGAAGAAATCCGGCTGCTTGGCCAGCGCCGTGCGGAATTCGACCTCTGCTTCCTCGTAACGACCGATGGTCATCAGCACCTCGCCGAGCGAATCGTGAGGATTGGCGAGGTCGGGGGCCACGAAGGCGTAGCGGCGCATGGCGGTCTCCGCGTCCTCGTAGCGTCCCTGGTTGAGGTAGAGGTAGCCCAGGAAGTTGTAGGCGGCGGCGTAGTTGGGATTGATCTCCAGGATGTGGTTGTAGATCTCCTCGGCGGTGGCCAGGTCCTCGGCTTCGGTGGCCCTCATGGTGCGCGTCAGCAGCACGGTCAGATCGTTGGGGGCCACCTTCTCGGCCGCCGCGAGCAACGAGTCCTGCTGGCTGTGGAACTTGCTCGATCCGGCGTTGGACAGGCGCACCTGCAGGAGCAGCTTGGCCTGGTCGTCGGTGATGCCGTCGCAGAGGCTGTCGGCGATGGCGATGTGCTCCTTGAAGAGGTCGCCCTTGCCCATGCGGCCGTACAGCTCGCTCAGGGCCGCGTGGGCCACGGCGAGCTGGGGATCCAGATCGAGCGCCTCCTGGAGCTTGGCGGCGGCGTCGGTGTAGCGGAAGCTGGCCAGGGCGAATTCACCCTCGATGTAGGCGTCCCAGGCAGCCTGGTTCTGGGTATGGGGCGTGGCCGGGTCGCGCTTCGCCAGGAACAGCCCCACCGCCACGAGGACCAGGGCGGCGATCAGGATGATGGGTGCGATGCGCTTCATGACGCCTCCTTGGGGGTGGCAGTATACCCGGTGTCGGCCGCGGCGGCGGCGTTGAGGCCGGCCGTGGTGGCCGGGGCGATCTTCAGGGCGATGAGCGTGATGTCGTCCTCGGCGTCGCGGCGACCCCGGAAGAGCTGCAGCTCCTGGTCGATGCGTGGCAGGAGCTTGCCTACATCCAGGTGGTGGTGTTCGCGCAGGAAGCTGTCCAGACGCTCCACGCCGTACTCGTCCTCGCCGTCGGGGCTCTTGGTCTCGGTCAGCCCATCGGTGTAGAGCAGCAGGAGATCGCCCTCTTCGAGCACGACCTCGCCCTCGGTGTAGTCGCCGAAGTCGAAGGCGCCGAGGGGGAGGCCGCCTTCCTCGAGATGCCGGATCTGGCCGTCGCGGCTCAGGAGGACCGGCGAGTCGTGGCCGCCCGAGCTGTAGAGCAGGCGCCTGGTCTTGGGGTCGAAGAAGCCGAGCCAGACCGTGGCGAAGTGCATGCTGTCGGTGGCGGCATGCAGCTGATGGTTGACCCGGGCCAGGATGTCGCCGGGCGAGTCCCAGATGTCGCACTGCGCCCGCAGGCTGGCCTGCAGGTTGGAGGCGAGCAGCGAGGCCGGCATGCCCTTGCCGCTGACGTCGGCGATGATCAGGGCGAGCTGGTCGTCCTGCCGTGGGATCATGTCGTAGTAGTCGCCGCTGACGGCCTTGCTCGAGAGGTTCACCGCGTCGATCTGAATCCCCTTGTAGCTGGGGATCTCGGCGGGCAGCAGCCGGCTCTGGATGGCCCTGGCCAGCCGCATCTCCTCTTCGAGCTTCTGCTTGGTCACCTCTTCCTCGAGGAGGCGGGCGTTCTCGAGCTGCACCGCGGTCTGTCCCGCCACGATGGTCAAAAGCTGGATCTCATGGAGCTGATAGGGCTCGCTGCCCGGTTTCGGGGGCAGGGCCACGAGGCCGATGACCCTGCCCGAGGCGGTGAGCGGCACCAGGAGATTGATGCCGCCGGCGGCGAGCTGACGCATCTCACGGCGGCGCGCGGCCAGTTCGAGCTGCTCGCGGGTGATGGCCTGGTGCTCCTCGAGCATCTGGGCCTCGGCGGGGTCGATCCAGAACGGTTCGAGCCGTTCGCCGATGGTCTTGAGCGTGGCGCGCAGGTCGATCCGGCTGGGGGGGATGGGCCGGCCGGGGGCAGGACCGGCGCTGGTGCGCTCGTCGCCCTCGGGCCAGACGCGGGCCCAGACGTCGACCTCCTCGCCGGTAGCGGGGACGAAGAACCAGAGGTCATGGACCTCGAGGGCTTCCACCAGCCCCTTTCCGATCCGGTCGAGCAGCGTCTGCTGCTGGATCAGGCCGGGAATCTCGCGACTGAATTTCTCGATGACGGCCGCCAGGTTGGCGCGCGAGCGATAGAGCCGGGCCTCGAGCGCGGCCTGCAGGCGGTTGCGCACGGGCCAGAGGAGCGCGGCGGCCGCCAGGGTCAGACCCACGGCCAGGAACGGATTGTTCGAACCGATGAGCGACACGGCCTGGCTGCCGAGCCAGAACACGCCGCCGGCCCAGCCCAGGAGCAGCAATCCCGTCATCACGCTGTAGAGCAGGCTCCGCTTGACCAGGAAGTCGATCTGCAGCACCTGGTAGCGCGCCACGCAGTAGCCGAAGCTCACGGGAATGGCCACCAGGGGGATCACGCCCAGGTCGGCCAGCTCGCTGTGCGCGGTGATCTCCTCGAGGCCGATCTTGAAGACCAGGAACGGGGTCACGCCCACCAGCGTGCCCCAGGTCAGGATCCGGACCCGCTCGCGGAGCAGGGGATCGCGATAGCTCAGATAGCTGTGGATGAGCGCGGCCAGGCCGGCCAGGTAGAACAGGCCCAGGATCATCCAGGTCACGGCGTCGATGCGGGCTCCCTGGTCGCCGAAGAACTGGTCCAGCGTGAAGCGCACGTAGAACATCAGCGGCAGGAGGTAGAGCAGGGGCGAGAGGTAGGGATGCCGGGCCAGGGCCTGCTTCTTCTCGGGGAAGACGAGGAAGAACTGCAGGAAGAACGCGGGCAGCATGAACCGGGCGAAGGCGCCGCCGTTGCGCGTGATGATGTCGCCCCAGAAATAGCTCGACCGTTCCAGGTTGGTCATGAAGTAGATGGCGAAGCTCAGGCAGAGCAGGAAGAACAACCGGGCGGGACGGTCGTTGTTGCTCTTCAGGTAGACGAGGCAGCCGATGGTCAGATAGATCGCTGCCAGCACCACGTTGAGGGCATAATTGCGGTCGGCCGCCCGGAATCCGCTCAAGGGGACCTGCACCACCAGGGGCCGGCCGTCGCGTTCGATCAGGTAGGGGACCGAGGTGCCAGGTCGCTGCTGTTCGAGGACCTCGGCCGCCTGACGGGGCGAACGGACTACCCGGTGGGCGATCCCCTGGATCTCGTCGCCGCGACGGAGGGGCGATGGAGGGCCGCTGGTGCGGGCGGTGACTTCCAGGACCGTCAGGTTCGGTCGGCCGAGCAGCCAGATCGTGCCATCGTTGGGCCGCACCTTGGTGGCGTCCACCGCGGCGAAAACGCAGAACACCACGGCGAGGACTCCCAGCATCAGGAAGACCTGACGCGAGAACAGGAGCCTCAGCAGGCTATCCAGCAAGTTCTCGGTGGAAACGACCGGTGGCATGACCTGTCCGTTCGGGAACGTCGATGGCGCGGGCCCGTCGCGGGTTGGCGGCGCCCAGGTGCAGATTAGCGACGGACCTGCCCGGAATCAATGATACGGTTCTGGCCGCAGTCTCAAGTTAGACGCACGGCGAGCCAGGAGGGTTGCAACCTTCTGCGCTGGAAGCGGATTTTCAGCCCGACCGGGTCCTGTTTCTACAGGTCGATAAGGCGCAGGCAGCCATACCCTTGCAGGCCGTAGGACAGCCAGGCGGGGTGTTCCGGTCCGAGCCGTTCGCGCAGGGCGAGGGCGGCCTGACGGAGCGACGCTCCGGCGCAGACTCCCTGGCCGAGGGCTCCGTAGTAGAAGGCGGCGAACAGTCTGGCCGGGCGGCTGAAGAGGGGGACGGCCGTCCCCACGAAGGTGGAGGCGCCCGAGTCGAGGAAGCGTTGGCCGAGCCAGCCCAGGCTGCACCAGCTGTTGGAGAACACCAGCGGCGGCAGGCAACTCGTCCGGCCGAGATCCTCGGGAACCACGGGGCCGTCGTCGAGCATCCAGCCCGGCGCGGCGCTCGGGATCGCCCCGTCGGCCCGGCCACCCACCGGGGCCGGGACACCGCGCCTGGTGTAGGCCTCGAGGGCCTGATCGAGGGCGGCTTCCACCGGATCCACGCCCACGATCTCGAGATCCAGTCCGACGAGGTCGTCCACGGTGCTGGCGTCCGGTTGCCCGGCCGCCGCCATCAGTCCGGCCAGCCAGCGGTTCTCGCCGGCCCCCGAGATCTCGGGCGGCTGGCTGGTGGGAGCGGCGAAATGCAGCGCCTGGTAGAGCATGGCGCGCGAGGCCAGCAGGCCTGGGGTCACGGCGCCGGGGATGCGCAACCGGGCCTGGACCGGGCTGCCCGCCGTCAGGGCCTGATCGATGCCGTCGGCTTCGCGGAACATGAGGCGCCGGATCTCGTCGCGGCTGTGGCCGGGCACGAAGAGGATCTCCGGTCGGTCACGCGGACAGGGCTCCTGGCCCGCGAACAGGGCGTCGCTCTGGCGCTGCATCCAGAGACGGTCGGGATCGATCTCGGGGATGCGCGAGGTCCGGTTGCCCGCGGTCACCGGGGACTTCTCGAGCAGGAACTCCACGCCGTTGTGCAGCCAGTGCCAGGGCAGGGCCGTCTGGGCGGCGTCGCCGATGATGTGATAGCCGATGAGCTGGTCGTGGATGGCCTGGCCCCGGTCGGGCGTGATGGCGCCCGGGCGGTCGGCGGTGGGATCGAAGGCGCTGCCGTCCTGTCCCGTCACGGCGCCGAAGAGTAGACGCCCGACCTGTTCCATGCAGCGCGTCAGCGCTGGGGTGTCCAGCCCGAGCCGGGCCTGGAGATCCGGCACGGAATCGCAGATGGTCCGGGCCTCGTCCAGCTGGCGGTCGAAATCCGAACAGCTTCCAGGTGTGGGCAACGCGATGTCGATCCAGCGCATGGGGGCCTCCAGAGCGTGCAAGTGGGCTGGCGGCGGAATACAGGGATCTGGGCGCTGATCCGTGGACTTCCGGGTCCAGACCATGCAGGAGGCGTGCCGGATGGGAGGGAGGGGAATGTGTGACGGTCGGGGGGCAAAAAAAAAGCCCGTATCACGGGTGCTGTGGTGCCCAGGGGGAGACTCGAACTCCCACGAGGTTACCCCCACTACGACCTGAACGTAGCGCGTCTACCAATTCCGCCACCTGGGCACCATATTCGCGATGTCGCCGTCAGAACGACCGTCCTGCCGACGGGCGAGAAACTTAAGCTCGGCCCGGGGGGCTGTCAACCGGGAAATGCTCGCCTGGCGGGATGAGGGACGAGCTTGAGGACGGCGGTGTTGCGTGCTAGGTTCTGGTCCGTCTTCATTCGTATTCAAGCCGAGGGATCATGGCCGCCAAGACACCGTCCGGTATCAAGATCATCGCCCAGAATCGCAAGGCCCGTCACGAGTACGAGATCCTCGACACGTGGGAGGCCGGCATCGTCCTGCTGGGGACCGAGGTCAAGGCCCTGCGCGGCGGTCGGGTCAATCTTGGCGACAGCTATGCCGAGATCAAGCACGGCGAGGTCTGGCTCGTGAAGATGCACATCGGGCCCTACGAGATGGGCAACCGCATGAATCACGAGCCGTTCCGCCGCCGCAAGCTGCTCCTGAACCGACGCGAGATCCGCAAGCTGCTGCTCAAGCTCGAGGAGGGCGGCCGCACGCTGATCCCGCTGAAGATCTATTTCAAGCACGGGCGGGTGAAGGTCGAGATCGCCCTGGCCCGCGGCAAGAAGCTCTACGACAAGCGACACGACAAGGCGCAGCGCGACGCCGATCGGCAGATGGCCAAGATCCTGGGCCGTCGCGGCTGAGCGCGCAGCTGGCGAAGGAGAGCCATGGCAGCAGGCAACAGGCAACCCCGCCGCGGGGTCGGCACGAGTGGGCTCGTCCTCTTGGTGCTGATCCTGGCCGGATCGATCGTGGCGCCGATCCGGGCCCAGGATGCCGCTCCCGGCGACGAGTCCTCCGATCCGCTGGCCTGGCGCCGGGTCGATCCCCAGGCCCGGGATCTCTCCATCACGGTGGAGGATCGGGCCACCCAGCGGACCCGGCAGGCGGCGGGACGGCAACTTCTGCAGGGTTCGCAGGAGCTTTATGTCCGCTCGGCCGTGGCTGCCGACATCCTGCAGGCCAGCCGGCTCTGGCAGGGTGTCAGCCGCCGGCTCACGCTCCAGATCGCCGATCGTAACTTCCGTTTCTCCGACGGCAGCCGGCTCGTGGCCATGGACGACCGGGAGATCCTCCTGCCGGTGCCCGCGCTCTACACCGATGGCGACCTCTGGCTGCCCATGGTCTTCCTGACCCAGATCCTGGCGCCCGAAGCCGGCCTGTTCATCCGCTGGCAGGATGACGCGCAGCGGCTGGTCCTGGGCCAGGCCGAGGTCAATGTGACCCAGCTGCGCGTGACCCAGTTGACCCGGGCGACCAGCGTGCACGTGCTCTGTCGCGAGGTCCTGAGCTTCCGCGCCAGCAGCCCCGAACCCGGGCTCATCGAATTGAAGCTCTACGGCGCCGAGGCCGATCTGGGCCGCCTGCGTCTGGACACGCCGCGCGGCCTGGTCCTGGGGGTGCAGACCCGCCAGTACGAGGGCCATGCCGTGGTCTCGGTGCGGGTGGACGATCTGGTGACCCGCTACCGGACCTACACCGCCCAGGACGGACGCGAGGTGGTGCTGGTGGTGGAGGAGGAGCAGGTGTCGGCGCTGCCCGAGCCCGTGCCGCGCGGTCAGGCCGAACTCGCCCTCGAGGAAGGTCCGGTCGACATGACCCGGCGTCTGGAGATCCGGACCGTGGTCATCGATCCGGGGCACGGCGGTTCCGATCCCGGGGTCGAGGGCATCGGTGGGATCCTGGAGAAGGAAGTCAACCTGGCCGTGGGGCAGAAATTGGCCCGCTATCTCGAGCGTGCCGGACTGGCGGTGGTGCTGACCCGCGACGGGGATGACCACCTGGGCCTGGCCGAGCGCGCCGAGATCGCCAACGCCGCCGATGGCGACCTCTTCATCTCGCTGCACTGCAACGGCTGGTTCAACGAGGGGGCTCACGGCCTGGAGACCTACTTCCTCTCGCCGGCGCGCAGCGACTGGAGCAAGAGCGTCGAGGCGGTGGAGAACCTGGAGCACGACGAACCCGGCGATGTGGAATTCATCGTCTGGGACCTGGTGCAGAACCAGTACATCTCCAGCAGCAGCGACCTGGCCGAGGTGGTCCAGGCCGAGGTCTGTCGCGATCTCGGTCTGCCCGACCGCGGAGTGCGGCAGGCAGGCTTCCGGGTCCTGGTGGGAGCCTGGATGCCGGCGGTCCTGGTGGAGATGGGCTTCCTGACCCATCCCGAGGAGGGGCACCAGCTCGTCACCAGCGCCTACCAGCAGCGGCTGGCGCGCGCGCTGGGCGACGCCATCCTCCATTACCGGGACCGGGTGGCGCGCACGGCCGCGATCGGGCAGGAGGAGGAATGATGCCGGGTTCCTCGCGCCGACCGCCGTCCACCGAGACCGACCGCCGCCGCCGCCAGCGCCAGAGCGGTGCGTTGCGCTGGCCCTTCTGGCTGGCGCTGGTCCTGCTGGCCGCCGGCAGCGGTTTCTTCCTGTGGCATCTGGGTACCGACCGCGGGGTCGGCACGGACGACCTGATTGGCGAGGTGATCCAGGAGGACCAGGGGCCGGCGGCGGGCGACCGCGCGGTGATTCTGGTCTTCCCCGAGTGGGATGCGGCCGGGTACGTGTCCGAACGAAGGCGGATCCCCAGCCGGGGTCGGCCCGAGGAGGATCTGCTCGCGCTGATCCAGGAACTCTGTGCCGGGCCTCAGCGTAGCGGCGCCGTCAGCGCACTGCCCGAGCGGACGCAGGTCCTGGCGGCCTTCCTCGACGACGAGGGCCGGCAGGCGGTGCTCGATTTCAGCGCCGAGCTGGTGGTCCGTCATCCCGGAGGCAGCGCCGCCGAGGCCGCGACGCTCACCTCGATCCTGCGGACCGTGGCGCTCAATTTCCCGGACGTCCGCAACTGCCGGATCCTCATCGGGGGCGACGAGGCCGAGACCCTGGGCGGCCACCTCTCCCTCGATCGCGATTTCGATCCCCGGCGGTGGCTCTGATGACCGTGGCCGATCGCCAGCGTCCCATCGGTGTCTTCGATTCGGGGCTGGGCGGCCTGACCGTGCTGCGCGCGCTGCACCAGCGCTTGCCGGCGGAAGACCTGGTCTACTTCGGCGACACCGCGCGGGTGCCCTACGGCACCAAGGGCGCTGGTACGGTCCAGAAGTTCGCCTGGCAGGATGCGCGCTTCCTCGTCTCCTTGGGCGTCAAGATGGTGGTGGTGGCCTGCAACACCGCCAGCGCCTTCGCCCTCGATTTCCTGGCCGAACGGTTGCCGGTTCCTGTCCTCGGCGTGATCGACCCCGGGGTCGACCGGGCGCTGGCGCTCAGCGCCAAGGGGCCTGTGGGCGTGATCGGCACCCGTGGCACCATCACCTCGGGCCGCTATCAGGCGGGCCTTTCGCGGCGACTGCCGGCCGAGGCCATTCTGGCCAGGCCGTGCCCGCTGTTCGTCTCGCTGGTGGAGGAGGGGCTGGTCGACCATCGGCTCACCGACCTGGCCTGCGCGGAGTACCTCACCGAGTTGCGCGAGGCCGCCATCGACACCCTCATCCTGGGCTGCACGCACTATCCCTTGCTCAAGCCGGCCATTGCCCGTTTCATGGGCGAGGCCGTGCAACTGGTGGACTCGGCCGAGACGCTGGCCGCGGCGGCGGCCACCCGTCTGCAGGAGACCGACCTCCTCTGCCCGGCCAGCGGTGCCGGGAACCTGGAATTCTACCTCAGCGATATCCCCTGGACCTTCACCGAGGTTGGCGCCCGCTGCCTGGGGCAGCCCATCACCGGCGTGAAGACCGTGAACCTGGACGAACTCGAGGACCAGGGGCGGCTGTCCTCTGGCAAGGAAGGTTGACAAGACATGAGTGAACGCAGCGACGGCCGCGGCGAGACCCAGCTCCGCCCCACCCGGATCACCCGCGACTACCTGCCCCACGCCGAGGGGTCGTGCCTGGTGGAGATGGGCAACACCCATGTCATCTGCTCGGCGACCATCAACCACGGCGTGCCGCGCTGGCTCAAGGGCGCGGGCCAGGGCTGGGTCACCGCCGAGTACGGCATGCTGCCCCGCAGCACCAACGAGCGCATGCGGCGCGAGGCGGCCAGCGGCGGCCAGGGTGGGCGGACCATGGAGATCCAGCGCCTCATCGGTCGGGCCCTGCGCACGATCACCGACCTGCACGCCCTCGGCGAGCTCACCGTGACCCTGGATTGCGACGTCATCCGCGCCGACGGCGGCACTCGCTGCGCCGCCATCAACGGCGCCGCGGTGGCGCTCTACGACGCGCTCGAGCGGCTGCGGCTGCGCAAGCATCCCATGCGCTGCCTGGTGGGTGCCATCAGCCTGGGCGTGGTCGAAGGTTCGATCCTGATGGACCTCGACTATCGCGAGGATTCCACCGCGGAGACCGACATGAACGTGATCATGGCCGAGGGCGGCGGGCTGATCGAGATCCAGGGCACCGCCGAGCGCACGCCCTTCGGACGCGAGGAACTGGATCGGATGCTCGACCTCTCGGCAGCGGCCATCGCCAAGATCAACGGCCTGCAACGTCAGGTCCTTTCGGCCTGATCCGCGGAGGAGCCAACCATGCCTACAGAGTCCCGGACCGTCGTTCTGGCCAGTCGCAACGTCGACAAGCTGCGCGAACTGCGCCAGATCTGCGCCGACCTGCCGTTCCAGGTGACCTCGAGCCTCGACTATCCGGGATTGCCCGAGGTCATCGAGGACGGCACCACCGCACTCGGCAACGCCACGCGCAAGGCGCTCATCACCGCGGCGTTCACCGGCGAGATCGCCATCGCCGATGACACGTCGTTCCAGCTGCGCGCGCTCGGAGGAATGCCCGACATCTTCGCCTCGCGCTTCGCCGGCCCCGCCGCCACCTACGACGACAACGCCCAGCTGGCGCTCGAGCTGATGGCCGGAGTCCCGGACGATGCCCGCGAGGCCCGCTTCGAGACGAGCATGGTCTGGGTGGATCCCACGCCGCCGACCGAGATCCCGGCGGCGGCGGTCGCCGGCACCGGGCGCTGGTTGCACGACCCCTGGGCGCTGGGACGCGCGCTGCCTGCTGGTCAGGATGCCGACACGTTCTGGAACGCCCTGAGCGATCGCCGGCGCTGCTGGGCGGATTACGCAGCACGGGTCCGTAGCCTGCCGGTGGCCTGGGGAGCGGATCGGACGCGTCTGATCGGGATCGTCGACGGGTTGCTGGCGCCCCTGCTGGCCGGCCGCCGTCCCGAGGACGCGCCTGCCGATGCCATGCGGCTCCCGGACTCCCGGATCTGGACCGCGACCGGGCCAACGGATCGGGAACCGCCTCCGACGGCGGTGGCTCCGGCCGGCCTGCCCGCCGACGCTCCCGGGCGGGGAGCCGGCAAGCCCATCTGGCTCGAACTGGCCGCCACGGGGCGCCTGCTCGGCCGGCTCGGCCGTCAGCCGGTCGGCACCGGCGGTTTCGGTTATGATCCCGTATTCGAGCCCGTGGGACTGGACCTGACCCTGTCCGAGATCGATCCGGCGCACAAGAACGCGATCAGCCACCGGGGCAAGGCCCTGATGCGGCTGCTGGCCTCCGTGCGCCGCATCTATGGCTGCTGACCGCATGGCGTCGCGCTCCGGCGGCGAACGCGTGCTGGCCGTCACCCGTCATTGACATGGGCGGTGGCGCGATCTATCAATTCCTACCCGGACACGGTCGCAACCGGGACGGGTACGAGGTTTGCCTTCGGTCGGGGCGTGGCGCAGTCCGGTAGCGCAACGGCTTTGGGAGCCGTGGGTCGCAGGTTCAAATCCTGTCGCCCCGACCAGTTCATCGCGGAGAGGTCGCCCTGGGCACGCTGGTCCTTGACACCCGGGCCGATCGTCGCCATTATACCCCTCCGCCTGGACAGGAACGAGAACGGTGCGCCCGTAGCTCAGTTGGATAGAGCAGTGGACTTCTAATCCACAGGTCGCAGGTTCGAATCCTGCCGGGCGTGCCACCGGCAGATTCATGGTGGTGGATGTAGCTCAGCTGGCAGAGCCCCTGGTTGTGGTCCAGGTGGTCGTGGGTTCGAGTCCCATCATCCACCCCATTTTTTTGCGGCATCCGTGCCGCGACCTGTGTAACGGCCTGTTCACCCGGCAGGCCGTTTCTGTTATGGTGCCTCCCATGCATACGGGCGGTCCTCGTGGCCGCTGAATTCCAATCAGGAGGATCCGATGGCTGGTGTGAACAAGGTCATCCTCGTCGGGAACCTGGGGGCCGACCCCGAGATCAAGTACACGTCCCAGGGCAATGTGCCGGTGGCCAACCTGCGGGTCGCCACCGGGGAGCGCTGGCAGGACAAGAGCACTGGCGAGTGGCAGGAACGCACCGAGTGGCACCGCGTGGTGGCCTGGCGCCACCTGGCCGAACGGGCCCAGCGTTTCCTGCGCAAGGGCAAGCAGGTCTACATCGAGGGGCGGCTCGAGACCCGCAAATGGCAGGACCGTGACGGCAATGACCGTTACACCACCGAGATCGTGGCGCGGGAGCTGATGATCCTCGGCCGCCGCGAGGAGGGCGAGGACCGCGCACCGGGCGGGGAGAGCCAGTCCTACAGCGGCGGGGGGCAGGACAGCGGCGACTTCAATCCGCCACCCATGCAGTCCGGCGGTCCGGTGGAGGACGACGATCTGCCGTTCTGATCCTTGCCGACCTCGGTCCCGTGAAGCAGGCCGCCCCGGCTTGGGGCGGCCTTTGCATCGGGACCATCGCGATCAGCTGGCGTCCGGTTCGCCGAGCAGGGCCTTGGTGCTGGCGATCAATTCGCGGCGGCGGTAGGGCTTCTGGATGAAGGCGCAATGCTCGTCGGTAGCCAGCACGTGCCCCACCTTCTCGCGCCCGTAGCCACTGGACAGCAGCACCGGCAAGTCACGGCGCAAGCGCCGGATCCGCTCGAGGACCTCGAGACCGTCGAGGCCCGGCATGGTCATATCCAGCAGCACCAGACCGATGGCCCCGGGATCGCGGGCGAGGATCGCCAGCGCCTCGGTGCCGTCCTCGACCCGACTGACCTCGTAACCGGCCGATGCCAGGAGGTGTCCGGCCACGTCGCGCACATGCTGCTCATCGTCGACGACCAGGATGTGGGCCACCTCGCTCTGGGCCGTGACCAGGTCCTGAGCCGGTTCGATCGGTGCGGTTGCCGTGGCGGCCCGCACTCCGAGGGCCGGCAGGAATACCGAGAAGGCGGCGCCTGAATCGAGCTGCGTCTCCACGGTCACGGTGCCGTGGTGGGCGCGGACGATCCCCTGGACCGCGGCCAGGCCCAGGCCCCGGCCCATGAACTTGGTGGTGAAGAAGGGGTCGAAGACACGCGCCAGCTGCTCGGAGGTCAGTCCCGGACCCTCGTCCTGCACCGTGAGCACCACATAGGTTCCGCCGGGCAGATTCCGCCCCGTGAACTCGTCCCGCAAGGGTCTGCGGGCCGCATCATGCAGCCGGGTCTGGATCACGAGCACTCCGGGCTGTTCGCTCATGGCTTCAGCGGCGTTGGTGGCCAGGTTCATGACCACCTGTCGGATCTGCGCGGCGTCGCCCTCGATGGCGGGTAGATCCTCGGCCAGGTCGAGGCACAGGCGCATTCCGCCCAGGCTCATGTGCATGAGCGGAGCCATGTCCTGGACCAGCCGCGACAGGTCCAGCTTCTCCACCAGGACCTTGCCCTTGCCGCTGAAGGCCAGGAGCTGGCGGCAGAGATCGGCCGCCCGCAGACCGGCCTGGGCGATCTGCTCCACCGCGTCGCGCAGGGCGTGGTCTCCGGGCAGTTCCATGAGGACCAGGTCGGCGTTGCCGACCACACCCAGCAGGAGGTTGTTGAAATCGTGCGCGATGCCGCCAGCCAGCACGCCGAGACTCTCGAGCTTCTGGGCATGCAGCAATTGCTCGTCGGGCGGCAGCACACCGGCACGCAACGGGGTGACCATCACGAAGGACTGGGCGCTGGAGGAGGGGGGCGTGCGCACGACCTCGTGATGGAGCAGGACCTCGAAGGGTCGCCCATCCTGGTGCAAGATCCGGCAATTGGTGCTGGGGCTGGTGTGTTCACGCGCGGTGAGATGCGCGCGGATCCGGTGGCGATCCTCGGCGGGCAGGAGGATGTCCGCGAAATCGCAGCCGAGGACCGCGGTCGCGGAGTGCCCGATCAATCGCTCGCAGCCGCGGTTCCAGAAGATGATCTTGCCATCCGGACTGCAACCCCAGATGGCCACGTGGGCGAGACCCTGGACGATCCGCCTGAGGTTGGGGTCGGCCAGCCCACCTGCCTGCACCTGAGAGCCGGCTTGCGGTTCCATTGCCGAACTCATGGTCCCTCCCTGGAAGCAAGTTCTGGCCGTTTCGTCGATGGTCGCCAGGACCATCGCGGACCGGAAACCGTCGCCCCCCGGGACGGTCGCACATAAGCATGCCGACACCATCACCGTAGCACGGGCCCGTGAACGGCGCAAGTCGTTATCATGACCGAGCTTCACACCACCGATACAGGGAGCAGCCATCGCACAGGGGGCTGCGTGCCCGGCAGGTCTTGCGGCCGTGATCGATGATCAGGTGAGTGAAATCGCGCCACGACTCGCGGGGCAGCACCGCGTTGAGCTGCTGCTCGGCCTTCACCGGGTCCTTGGTATCGGTCAGGCCGAGCTTGAGCGCGATCCGGCTGACATGAGTGTCCACAACCACGCCTTCGGGGCGGTTCCAGATCTCGCCCAGGACCACGTTGGCGGTCTTGCGGCCCACCCCGGGCAGCTTCACCAGATCCGCCAGCACCGAGGGGACCTCGCCCTCATGCCGTTCGATGATGGCGCGCGCGGCCCCCTGCAAACTCTTGGCCTTGTTGCGGTAGAAGCCCGTGCTGCGGATGGCCTCCTCGATGGCTCCCAGGGGCGCCTCGGCGAAATCCTCCACCGCGGGAAAGGCGCGGAAGAGATCGGGCGTGACCTGGTTGACGCGGGCATCGGTGCATTGCGCCGAGAGGATGGTGGCCACCAGGAGTTGCCACGCATCGCCGTGTTCGAGGCTGCATCGGCTCCGGGGGAATTCCTCGCGCAAGGTCTGGAAGACCTTCTCGGCGCGGATTTTTCGGGTGCGGAGGGTGCGCATGTCCCATCCTTTCGCGAGGAGGTCTCGGAACGGGAACCTGGGTCCCCTCGTCCGGTTGAAGTCGGGTTGCACGGAGGCAAACCGGGGCCCGGGTCGTTTCACGGGATCTTGACAACGGTGGGCCCTGGTACTAGATTCCGCGTCCCAGGACGGGGTCAGGATAGCCCTGGCCCCGTTCTGGCACAAGTTTCGAGCATTCGGTGCGCCACTAGCTCAACTGGCAGAGCAGCTGACTCTTAATCAGCGGGTTCGGGGTTCGAGTCCCTGGTGGCGTACCAGCTTCGAGAAGGGGTTGCGTCTCAGACGCGGCCCCTTTTTCGTGTATCTGGTAGACAGCGTGTGTCAACGCGGGGGGCGCATCGTTGATATGGCTGTACAGGCCGAGATGAACGATGAGATCACGTGCGCGATCGTCGACCCCGCTTGTTCGCCACACCGCAGCGGACCAGATTCCAGTCAGGTCCTGAACAGCATCGCCAGGGTCGCCTTCGTTGCCTACCCCTGAATCCAGGAGGTGACCCCATGCTGTACCCCGATGGGCATTCGCGATGCGGATGCCGAATAACGGCTGCCTGCCTCGCCCTGGTCGTCCTGGGCTTGGGCATCCCGCCAGCCCACGCGGTCGACCACTCCGGCACCCTCGCCTCCAACGAGACCTGGTTCGCGGCCGACAATCCCCATACGGTCGTCGGCGCCGTGAATGTCAATGCCGGCGTGACCCTGACCATCGAGGATGGCGCCGAGGTCCTGTTCAACGCGAGCCAGCGCATCAATGTCTACGGATCGTTGCAGGCCTTGGGCACCTCTGGCAACGGGATCCTCTTCAGCCGGAACACGTCGAGCGACTGGTACGGCCTGCGGTTCCTCACCGCGGGCGGCGGTACCCTGACCCACTGCCGTCTCGAGCACGCCACCTACGGACTGGACATGCGCGCCAATGCCACGCTGTCGGTGACCAGCACCGTGGTCGACGACGGCGCCTACGGCATCTACGCCACCGACGGCACGGTCGAGCTCGCGAGCGTGACCCTGTCCAACCATTCCACCAGCGCGTTCTACGGCAACGGCGTGGCGCCCACGCTGCTCGATAGCGGCTCGGTGCTCGAGAGCAGCAACCAGGGGCTCAACCTGGTGAACCTGACGGGCCTGGCCTGGACCTCGCCGCTCACCATCCGGGACAACACGACGACGGGGGTGACGCTGAGTGACTGCGAGTCGCCGAGCCTGGACAACCTGACGATCACCGGTAGTTCGGGCGCCAACGGCGCCATCTACCTCGACGACGTTGGCGAGTTCACCCTCGGCGGCGGTAACACCATCACCGGCAATACCTGGCCGGTGTCGATCACCGCCGGCTCGTATCCCGCCGTCGGGTGCGTGATCCCCACGTCCGGGAACGACAACGACGACATCCAGGTGGTCGCCGGCTCGAGCGTGCGCACCGGCACCTGGCGGGTGTTCCCGGGGCTGCAATACGTGGTGAACGGTGCCGTGGGCATCTCGGCCGGCGGCGGCCTGACCATCGCGGCGGGGCAGGAGATCCGTTTCGGCGCCAGCGACCGGCTCAACGTCTACGGCACGCTGACCGCGATGGGCGCCCCGGGATCGGAGATCGTCTTCACCCGCGACGCCACGTCCGACTGGTACGGCCTGCGCTTCCTCACTGCGGGCGGCGGCACCCTCGCCCACTGCCGTCTCGAGCACGCCACCTACGGCCTGGACATGCGCGCCAATGCCACGCTGTCGGTGACCAGCACCGTGGTCGACGACGGCGCCTACGGCATCTACGCCACCGACGGTACGGTCGAGCTCGCGAGCGTGACCCTGTCCAACCATTCCACCAGCGCGTTCTACGGCAACGGCGTGGCGCCCACGCTGCTCGATAGCGGCTCGGTGCTCGAGAGCAGCAACCAGGGGCTCAACCTGGTGAACCTGCCGGGTCTGATCTGGACCTCGCCGCTCACCATCCGGGACAACACGACGACGGGGGTGACGCTGAGTGACTGCGAGTCGCCGAGCCTGGACAACCTGACGATCACCGGTAGTTCGGGCGCCAACGGCGCCATCTACCTCGACGACGTTGGCGAGTTCACCCTCGGCGGCGGCAACACCATCACCGGCAACACCTGGCCGGTGTCGATCACCGCCGGCTCGTATCCCGCCGCCGGGTGCGTGATCCCCACGTCCGGGAACGACAACGACGACATCCAGGTGGTCGCCGGCTCGAGCGTGCGCACCGGCACCTGGCGGGTGTTCCCGGGGCTGCAGTACGTGGTGAACGGTGCCGTGGGCATCTCGGCCGGCGGCGGCCTGACCATCGCGGCGGGGCAGGAGATCCGTTTCGGCGCCAGCGACCGGCTCAACGTCTACGGCACGCTGACCGCGATGGGCGCCCCGGGATCGGAGATCGTCTTCACCCGCGACGCCACGTCCGACTGGTACGGCCTGCGCTTCCTCACCGCGGGCAGCGGCACTCTCGCCCACTGCCGTCTCGAGCACGCCACCTACGGCCTGGACATGCGTTCCAGCGCCACGCTGTCGGTGACCAGCACCGTGATCGACGACGGCGCTTACGGCATCTACGCCCTCGACGGGACCGTGGAATTGACGAGCGTGACCTTGTCCAACCATTCCACCAGCGCGTTCTACGGCAACGGCGTGGCGCCCACGTTGCTCGATAGCGATTCGGTGCTCGAGAACAGCAACCAGGGTCTCAACCTGGTGAATCTGCCGGGGCTGGATTGGACCTCGCCGCTCACCATCCGGGACAACACGACGACGGGGGTGACGCTGACCGATTGCGAGTCGCCGAGCCTGGACAACTTGACGATCACCGGTAGTTCGGGCGCCAACGGCGCCATCTACCTCGACGACGTTGGCGAGTTCACCCTCGGCGGCGGCAACACCATCACCGGCAACACCTGGCCGGTGTCGATCACCGCCGGCTCGTATCCCGCCGCCGGGTGCGTGATCCCCACCACGGGCAACGTGAACAACAACATCCAGGTGGTCGGCGGCTCGAGCGCGCGCACCGGCACCTGGCGCGTGTTCCCGGGGCTGCAGTACGTGGTGAACGGCACGGTGGGCATCTCGGCCGGCGGCGGCCTGACCATCGCGGCGGGGCAGGAGATCCGTTTCGGCGCCAGCGACCGGCTCAACGTCTACGGCACGCTGACCGCGGTGGGCACTCCGGGATCGGAGATCGTCTTCACCCGCGACGCCACGTCCAACTGGTATGGCCTGCGCTTCCTCACCGCGGGCAGCGGTCAACTCTCCCACTGCCTGATCGACCGGGCCACCTACGCCATCGATCTGCGCTCGTCCGGATCGGTGGTGCTCGACGCCTGCACGCTGCAGGACAACACCTACGGAGTCTACGCCACCAACGGTCAGGTGAGCTTCCGCAACGACGTCATCGTGGACAATTCTTCCCATGGGATCTGGCTCGACGGTGCCACACCCACGTTCGGCATGAGCCTCGCCGAATGGAACGACATCTATGACAACGGCGATGGCCAGCCCGGGCGGAACCTGCGCAACGGCCCGACCGATATCAACGCCTACTGCGTCTACTGGGGAACCATGGACTGGCAGGAGATCGAGGACGGGATCTGGGACGAGCTGGATGACGAGGGGCTGGGACGGGTCCGTTACGTACCCTATCTCAACGCGACCCACGACGGCGCCATCACCGACGTGGCGGATCCCGGCCTCGGAGAGCAGCTGCCCACGCGTTTCGCGGTCCACCAGAACCAGCCCAACCCCTTCAATGCCGCCACGCGGATCAGATTCGACCTGACCAGGCCCGTCCGGGTCCTGCTGCGCATCTACGACCTCAGGGGGGCGCTCGTGGCCACCCTGATCGACGGTGACCTGCCGGCCGGTTATCATGACATCCCGTGGCACGGGACCGATCAGCGCGGAGGATCGCTCTCCTCCGGTGTCTATCTGTACCGCCTCGATGCGGGTACACGGACCGTGATCAAGCGCATGATGCTGGTCAAATGATCGCAGACACGAGGACCCCCGGCCACGCGGTCGGGGGTCCTTCGTCGTCGCCACGTCTGCGGCGGCTACCGCTGCTTGATCCTCACGTCGCCCGAGAACGCCTCGATATCGACCGAGGCACTGCCGTCGCCCTCGGTGAATTCCAGCTCGCTGCCGGGGGCGTACTTGCTGGTGCGATGGGCCTGGTGGCCGAACGCGTCGTGGATCTCGCCCGAGAAGGTCTCGATGCTGAACTCGGCGTCGACCTCGCCCGACAGCTCGAGGAGGATGTCGCCGCTATGGGCGGCCAGGCTCCATTCGGCCTTGCGGGGCAGGGTGCCGCTCACGGTGACGTCGCCCGAGACGGTCTCGCATTCCAGCGCTTCCATCTGCTTGCCGGCATCGACGGTGATGTTGCCGCTGACCACCGCGCACTCGAGCTCCTTGCGCACGCCCTTGATCTCGATGTCGCCCGAGACGCAGGCCACGTCGGCGGTGTCGGTCTCGACGTCGATGTCGAGGTTGCCGCTGACGGTCTCCACATCGAGGTCGGCCGGTTCGCCGCGGAGCATGACCTCGCCACTGACCGACTCGATCTCCACCTTGCCGCGGACCTCGTCGACCTGGATGTCGGCCGAGACCACGCTGACCTCGAGGTCGCAGCCGCTGGGAACCATGACCTCCAGTTGCGTGCCCTCATCGATGTTCTTGACCCTGTCGGGATACTTGACCTCGATGTCCAGACGGCTGCCGTCGCCGGTGATCTTCAGCTCCTCGGCCTTGTCGTCGAGCGTGCCGGTGATGTGGACCTCGTTGCGGTTCCAGCCCTTGACGATCACCTCGCCGGCGATGTTCTCGATGCTTATGGTGGCATCCTTGTCGACCTGGCGCGTCTCGTCGATGGGACTGCCTGCCAGCGCGGGCAACACCCAGATGAGAGCCAGGGCCAGGAGTGCCAGACCCGCGATGCGCATGTGCCGTGTCATGTTCGGGACCTCCGGTTCAGAGTCTGGCGGCGTGACCTGCGAGGCCGCGTGCCTTCTCCAGTGTGCGGTGATAACGGATCGTGAGCCGCCGGGCCTCCGCCGAACCTGCCGGTGTGACGCGCAGGGCCTGGCGAAGGTCGGTGGCGCAGTGATCCAGATCGTCGAGACCCGAACGCAGACCGTCACAGGCGGCTTGTGGCAGCTGGCTGCAGCGGTCGTCCAGGACTTCCAGGACGTCGGACCGGACCGAGGCGTAGCTCTCGTCGAGGGTGGCGAGGTTGCCAGGTTCGGAGGCCGGCAGAGGCACGCGATCCGGCCCCGCGATCAGCAGGACCGCCAGCGAGGCGGCCACCACCATGCTCACGGTCGGCAGGTGCCTTTGCCGGAGCAGGCGCCGCCAGGCGACGATCCCGGGATCACGCCGATCGCTGGTCTCTTCGGCCAGCCGCGCCTCGATGTCAGGCCAGAGATCGCGGCGGGGCTGGATCTCGCGCGGCAGGCCCTCGAGGGCGTCGCGCAGTGGATCGTGAATCGTCATGCCAGAGCCTCCTTGAGCAGCTGGCGGGCCCGGAAAAGCTGGGCCTTCACCGTGCCCTCGGCTACCTGGAGGAGGTCGGCGACCTCCCGGACCAGGTAGCCCTCCACCTCGTGCAGCACGAACACCGTCCGGGCCCCTTCGGGCAGCGCGGCCAGGGCCCGCTCCAGATCCAGACGCTCACCCACCCGTGTCGGCGGCGCCGGCCTGGCAGCGGCGATCTGGTCTCCCTGATCCAGGGGATCCAGGGTGGTTTCGTGACGCCAGCGGCGGGATCGGGCCCGCCGCCAGTCCAGGACCACGTTGACCGTCAATCGGTGGAGCCAGGTGCCGAAAGCACTGTCGCCGCGAAAACCGGGCAGCTTGCGCCAGGCCTGCACGAAGGCATCCTGGGTCAGCTGTTCGGCCAGATCCACGTCCGCCGTCAGCCGCAGGCAGAGCGCGTAGACCCGGCCCACATGCTGGCGGTAGAGCGGCTCGAAGGCTGCGCGCTGACCGTTCCTGGCCGCCTGGACCAGGTCGGCGTCGGTGCAGGGAGCTTCGAGCTTGCTGAGAGCTGCGGACGGCATCGGTTCACCTCGGACGGTCGTTGTTCGGGTCTGTTCTTGGACGTCTCGACCACCGTTCTGGTTTGAAGGCGAATCAGGATATTTACGGGAGCGCAGCGGTGAAGATGCAAATCGAATTGCAGAATGTGCTATAATTGGCGGCATGCTTCTTTCTTCCATCACCTGGAATCCGCCGTGATCTCTAGCCTCGAGGAGGAACCATGTCTCGCCCACTGCCCCTTGGTTTCCTGGCGCTGCTGATCATGGCCGGCACCGTCGCGGTCCAGGCTCAACCCATCGTTGCAGATCACGATGCCGCCAACCAGTTCGATTCGATCCCGGTCAGCTATTTCGACACCATCCGGGGTCAGTACCGGTTCTTCTACGGCCATACCTCGCACGGGAGCCAGATCACCTCCGGCATCGCGATCCTCGAGGACGAGGATGGCGACCTCTATGCCGATGTGACGATGCACGAGATCTCCGACGATCTCGGTCACAACGGCGACACGAGCTGGGTCGCGCCCACGCGCAGCTACCTCGACGAACATCCCGATTGCAACGTCGTGCTGTGGTCCTGGTGCGGTGGCTGCAGCGACAACACGGAAGAGGGCATTGACATCTACCTCGCCGCCTTGAACCAGCTCGAAGTCGATTACCCCGGCGTGGTCTTCGTCTACATGACCGGCCATCTCGACGGCACGGGCCCCGAGGGGAACCTCTACCAGCGCAACGATCAGATCCGCGACTATTGCCAGGCCAACGACAAGGTCCTCTTCGATTTCGCCGACATCGAGAGCTTCGACCCCGACGGGACCTGGTATCCGGACGATGATGACAGCTGCAACTGGTGTCTGGAATGGTGCGACGATCACCCCTGTCCCGGCTGCAGCAGCTGTGCTCACTCGCGTTGTTTCAACTGCTACCGCAAGGGCCGCGCCTTCTGGTGGATGATGGCGCGAGTGGCCGGCTGGCAGCAGCCGACGGTGTCGACGCCGACTGTCCTGCCCGATCGCCCTGCCCTGGCGCCGAACTGGCCCAACCCGTTCAACCCCAGCACGACCATCGCCTTCTCGCTGCCCGGCGACATGACCGCGCGGTTGACGATCCACGACAGTCGTGGCCGCTTGGTGAGCGAGCTGGCCAGTGGTCGTTTCACTGCCGGCTGGCACGAGGTGACCTGGCAGGGACGCGATCGCGCGGGCCGGAGCCTGCCGTCCGGCCATTATCTCTGCCGTCTGGAGACCGAGCGCGGCGTCGAATCGCGCTCCTTGACGCTCCTGAAGTGATCGCCTGAGAGCATGGCAAGACAAAGGGCCCCGGACTGCGGTCCGGGGCCCGTTCGCATGGGTGTCCTCGTCCACGAGCTAGACAAAATGAAACGGCTGGGCCCAACGGTATAAAGTGACTTCGGTCACCAAAACCAAGGACCACACGAGAGTTACCGCTCTCGTTCCGCAAAGGAGCCCAGCCATGTCCGAGCATAGCACTGATTGCGTGTGGGTGGGGATGGATGTTCACCAGGATTCTATCACCGCGGCCATTCTCTTCGATGATGACCAGCAGCCGCGGGTCGAGCGATTGCCTGGATCACGTGGAGTATCTCGAAGCGCAGAAGCACTCGCTCGAGGCACAGATCGACCGCTATGCCCGCCGGGATCCGTTTCGTGTTCAGGTCGAGGCGCTGTGCTGCTTCCGGGGCATCAAGACCCTGACGGCGATGATCATCCTGACCGAGCTGGGAGATATCCGGCGCTTCGCTCGTCCAACCGGTCTGATGGCCTACGCCGGGCTGGTGCCGAGCGAGCGTAGCAGTGGCAACGTCAGGCGACGAGGGTCGATCACCAAGACCGGGTCGGACGAATTGCGGCGGGTGCTGATCGAAGCGGCCTGGCTCATCTGGTCGGCGTTGATGGTCCAGGCGCAAGACATCTGAATCACGAAGCCGGGGAAGTGGCACGCGGAGTGGGTAATCCTCGATTGCGGTATGCAGTAACAAACCCGCGGATACCAGTCTGATCAACCGTCGTTGAAGCCGCTTCCCCGCGAAAAAAGGGCCCCGAGCAGAGCCCGGGGCCAGGGGAGAAAAGATCAATGCTTGACTAGCCGTTCCATATCAGCGGACCAGCATCAGCTTGGTCGACCGCAGCAGATCCCCATCCAGACGCAGCTGGACCAGGTAGACGCCGCTGGCCAGGCCCGCCGCGTTCCAGACCACCTCGCCGGCGCCGGCGGGGTGGGCCACTGCCAGCGGCCGCGCCACCTGACGCCCCCGGGCATCGAAGACGCGGAGTTCGGCGAAGCCCGCGCGCGGTAGCGCATAGCCCAGGGTCGTCATGGGATTGAAGGGGTTGGGGTGACCCTGCAGGCTGGCGGCGATGGCCGGAGTGTCCGGTGCCGCGGTGGTGCCGTTGACGACCGCGGCGATCTGCACGTCGTCGATCAGGGCCTCGACCAGGCTGCCGCCACCGGTGTCCTCGGCGATGAAGCGCAGCTGCATGCTGTCGGTGAGCGGCAGGCTGCCGCCGTCGAGCTCGAAGGTGGCCTGGACCCAGGCGGTGGTGGCCGGGACCGTCTCCAGGTTGGTCCACGAGGCGCCGCCGTCGTTGCTGATGTCCACCGTGAAGACCTCGTCGTAGGTCGTCTCCAACACGTAGTAGCGCCAGTAGCTGATCTCGGCCCAGGTCGCGCCGGCGAGGTCGAACACCGGACTCGTGAGGGTGGTGTGGCCGCCGTCCACATCCTGGGCGCCGGCCGGTTCGCCAGGGGCGCCGTTGCCGGTGACGAAGCAGATGTGGCCGGGGTCGGGGGTATGGTCGTTCTCGGGCTGATACGAGGTGCCGACCGGATCGGCCCGCTCCCAGCGGCCGGTGCTGGCGTCGTCGCCGGGAGCCATAAGCGACCAGCCCAGGTTTGTCTCCACGTCGTCGACCAGCACCAGGTCGACGCCGGCGCGGAAGGAATGCAGCTCCGCCGGGGCCCCGTCTGGATGGAACATCACGTGATCCTCCTGATCGGCGGCGGAGAGGTAGTATTCGACCAGCGTGCCGGGGGCCTGGGCCGAGATGGCGGCCGTGTAGGTGTGGGCGTCCTCCGCGGGAGCCAGGGCCACCGTGGTGAAGGCGCCGCCGTCGGTGCGGTAATGCAGCTGGAGGCCGGCGGGGTCGAGCGTGGCCTGCGAGAGGATCCGGCAGGTCACCACGAACGGCCCGGTTGCTTCGGTGTGCGCGAGTGGCGTGTGCTCGATGGCGATGTGGAACGGTCGCGCCATCAGGGCCAGGGTGGCGATGGCGGTGCGCACGTTGCGGTCCATGAACGCGAAGTCGTTGACGCTGGGGCCGATGAGGTCCTGGGCCGAGTGGATGTAGGGCGAGTAGCTGCCGCTGTCCTCGAAGAAGAGGATCGCGCGGTAGCCGGCGCTCCAGAAGCTGGCGTGGTCGCTGCTGGCGCCGCCGGGGAGCGAGCCGGTGACGGCGAGGTGGTCGGGGACGTAGAGCGAGACGGCCTGGTCGACCAGGTCGCGCAGCGGCTGGCTGGAGGCGTTGCTGATGATGTCGATGTCGGCGGTGTCGCCGGCCTGGCGGTAGCCGAGCATGTCGAGGGCGATGGCGCCCACCACGTCGAGGCCCTGATCCGCGGCCTGGTCGGCCCAGGCCTCGCTGCCGTAGAGGCCCTGCTCCTCGCCGCTGAAGGCGATGAAGACGATGGTGAACTCGAAATCGTAGGGTGCCAGGGCGCGGGCCGCGGCGAGGACACCCACGGTGCCGGTGGCGTTGTCGTCGGCGCCGGGGGCGTTGAGGTAGCCGTCGTTGCTGGTCGAATCGTAGTGGCCGCCGATGACCACGTACCGGTCGGGGTATGCCGTGCCCGGCTTGACGCAGACCACGTTGTCGTTCCAGCTGTTGTAATCCTGCAGGGTGACGTCCCAGTAGCCGTACGAGAAGAACTCGTCGCGGATCCAGTAGCTGGCCTGTTCACCGCCCGGGTACTGGCTGTGGCGGGTCCCGAAGTCTTCCAGCGCCTGGACCTTCTCTTGGAGCCAGGCCTCGTCGACGGTGTCGACCATGGCCTGGATGTCGGGGTCGGCGTCGCGGGTGGCGGCGGCCGGCGGTGCGTCCCAGGGGCGGGTCACGAAGCGCAGCGGGCGGCGGAAGATCCGCTGGATGTCGGGCAGGCACGAGAGGATGCGGTTCTCGTCGTGCGGCAGGCGCACGATGGTGAAGGTTTCGGTGCGCAGCAGGATCTCGGCCTCGCCGGGCAATTCGGTATGGCGGTCGCCACCGAGGACATCGTACTGGACCAGGATGTCGGTGTCCGGGTCGTCGGGGCCGAGGACCTGATATTCGGTTCCCCAGGCCTGCAGGCGCGCGAGGCCGTCAGGAGCCAGGAAGGCGAGGAAGCCGCCGGGGATCTCGGCTGCGAGCTCGAGTCCGGCACCGGTGAAGGCAGGGCCCTGCTCGCCGGCCGTGTGGATGTAGACCAGCGAACGGTCGGCGGCCTGGCTCATGGTTGCGGCCAGGACCAGGACGAGGATCAGCGAGGACAGGCGGCGCATGGAAGACTCCCGGGAAAGGACCAGCGACGGTGGCAGCAAGGACATCACCGCCAATCATAGCACACCCGGCAGAGGGGTTCCACGGACGCAAGATCACGATTTCGTGATGAATGGAGCCGGTGGGACCGCTCCCGCCGGCTCCAGCGACCGTCCCGCCTGGGATCAGCCCTCGTCGGCCAGCAGTGCGTCGAGCTGGGCCTCGGGTACCGTACCGCCGACCGCCAGCTCCAGCACCGCCTGGGCGATCCGGCAGGCATAGAGGGCGCGGGCCAGCTGGCCGCGGCTCGTGGACAGAGCCAGCTCCGCATCCAGCCGCTCCAGCGGTGTGGCCAGGCCGTTGCGCAGGCGCACTTCGGCGAGCCGATAGGCTTCTTCGGCCAGGTCCACGGCTTCCTCGGCCCCATCGAGGATGGCCAGCGAGTTGAGCAGAGTCAGTCGCGCGGTGCGGACGGCGAGGGTCTTGTCTTGCTCGATACGTTCGAGTTCGAGGGCGGCCGTGCGCTGGTCGGCGCGAGCCTGGCTGATGCGACCGCGCGTCGCGAATCCGTCGAACACCGGCCAGCTGAACGCCAGCGTGGCGGCCGAGCTGGTGGCGTCCTGATCGCCGTCGGGCCACCATTGGTCGGCCCACTGTCCCTGGTAGGCATAATTGAGGCCGGCCTGCACCACGGGATCGCGGCCCGCCTTCTGGAAGCGCAGCTGCTGCTCGGCGGCGCGGACCTGAGCGCGCAGGGCCAGCAATTCGGGACTGTCTCCGTGCATGGTCTCCAGCAGCGGTCCGATCTCTGCCGGCGGCGATACCCGCTGCAGGCCGTCGGTCAGGGTCAGCGCGGTGTCGGCGGGCAGGCCACAGAGTCGACGCAGCCGCAGCAGGGCGGTGTCCAGGTCGTTCTGGGCGGCGATGAGCTGGGGCCGCCGGTTGGCCACCTCGACGTCGGCGCGCAGCTTGTCGAACCGGCTGACGGTTCCCTCGGCCAGTCCGGCGCTGGCGACCCGGGCGGCCTCGGCGGCCATGTCGCGGGCAGCTTCCTGGATGGCCAGCTCGGCGTGTGCCAGCAGGACCTCGTTGTAGGCCGCGATCACCTGGTAGCGGATGCCGTCGGCAGCGGTACGCTCCTGGTAGTCGGTGCTCGCCAGCAGGGCCTGAGCCGTTCCCCGCGCGGCCGACAGCCGTCCAGCCGTCCATAGGTTCACCGTCATGCTGGCCATGGCCTGCAGGTCGTTGTCCTCGCCGATCTCGATGACGGGCGGCAAGCCTCCGGCCTGCATGTCGGGCGGGATGAACATGGAGGGCTTCTTGAGGTTGCGGCCGTACTGCCCCGAAAGTGTGAGCTGGGGCAGCTTGCCGCTGGTGGCCTCCTCCACGGTTCCGGCCGCCTTGAGGACCTGCTGGCGAGCTTGCTGCAGCAACTCGCTGTTGGCCAGGCCCAGGTCCACGGCCTCGGCCAGCGCGAGATCGCGCGCGGTGGTCGCCTGGGGCAGCAGCAGGGCCAGGCAGAGCGCCGTGGCCGCCGGCGCCAGCCGGGCCGGACGGCGCGCGGCGAAGGTGAACCTGTCCAGCAGCAGGTAGACCACCGGCACCACGAACAGCGTCAACACCATGGAGACCAGCACGCCGCCAAGCTGGACCCAGGCCATGGGCAGGCGGTACTCGCTGCCGGCGCTGCCGAGGACGATCTGCGGCACCATGCCCACGGCGATGGCCAGGTTGGCCATGAGGATGGGCTGCAGCCGCTCGGGACAGGCAGCCAGCAGCGCTGCGCGGATGTCCTGGCCCTCGGTGCGCAGCTGGGCCGTGCGGTCGAGCAGCAGGATCGCGTTGTTCACCACGATGCCCAGGAGCATGACGAAGGCCATGAGCGACATGATGTTCAGGTCCTGTCCGACGAGGAAGAGGGTCAGGGCCATGCCGATCAGCCCCAGCGGCAGGGTGATCATCACCGTCAGCGGATGGATGAAGCTCTCGAGGATGGCGGCGAGCACGATGTAGAGCAGCACGATGGCCAGGATCAGCGCTTCGAGGATGGCCGCGAAGCTCTCGTCCTGATGTTCCGCGTCGCCGGCCCAGAGCATGGTCACCCCGGCCGGCAGACCCTGTTCGGCCAGCGCCTGGTCGATGGCCCGCCGGGCCCCGGAAAGCGATCCCGCGGAGATGTTGGCGCCCATCTCCGCCATGCGCACCTTGCCGCGATGCAGGATCTCGGCGTCGCCGCGGGCCTCGACGACACGCGCCACTTCGTCCACAGACACCGTGTAGCCGGCTGGCGTGATCAGCGGCAGGTCGGCCAGCTCGCTCGGATTAGCGCGGACCGTCGCCGGGAGCTGGACGACCACGTCGTACTCCTCGCCATGATCACGATAGACACCGGCCTCGTCGCCGGCATAGGCCACGCGCAGCGTCCGCCCGAGCTGGGCCGCGGTCAGGCCGGTGCTGGCCATTCTCACTCGCTGGGGCACGATCTGCAGCTCGGGCTTGCCCGCCTCGAAGCTGCTCTGGATCTCCACGAGTCCGGGAACCGCAGTCATGATCTCGAGCAAGCGTGCGTTGGCGGCGGCCAGGACCGCGGGGTCGTCGGCCATGAGGTTGATGAGGAGATCGGACTCGGTCTGGCCGGCGGCATCCTCGATGGCCACCATGATCTTGGCGTCGGCGATGCCCGCCAGCAACGGTCGGATGCGATTCATGATGTCGGTCAGTCCGGTCTCGCGCTCGGTCTTGTCGACCAGCGTGGCCAGGATGTCCACGTCCTCCACGCCTCGGTTCTCGCCACCGGCCTTGATGAGCACGCCGGTGACCTCGGGCTGATCGCCCAGGATGCGGGCGATGTCCCGGCCGACGGCGAGGCTGCGGTCCAGGCTGGCGCCGGGCGGCAGCTCGACGCGCACGGTGAACGCGGCCTGGTCGGCCGTGGGGGTGAAGCTGCCGCCGAGACGTCCCAGCAGCACCAGGGCGCCGCAGAAGGCCAGGGCGGTCAGGCCGAGGGTCAGGGCCCGGCGCTGCAGTGCGGTCGCCAGGGCGTCGCGATAGCCGCGCTCGATGGTCGCGTAGAGGCGGTCCCAGGCGCCGAAGACGAATCCGATCACCGGGTTTCGCGACTCCGTGGACCTGCCGACCATGCGTGCGGCGAGCATGGGCACGAGGGTGAAGCTCACGACCAGCGAGAACACTGTGGCATAGACCACGGTCAGGCCGAACTGCATGAAGAACCGGCCCACGATGCCGCTCATGAACGCGATGGGCGTGAAGACCACCACGTTGGTCAGGGTGGAGGCCACCACCGCGATGGCCACCTGGGCGGTGCCCAGCACCGCGGCGTCCTCGGGACTGTGACCCTGCTTGGCCAGGCGGTCGATGTTCTGGAGCACCACGATGGCGTTGGTCACCAGGGTGCCGATGCAGATGCCGAGCGCCATCATGGTCATGACGTTGAGGCTGAAACCGCTGGCCTGGATCGGCAGGAAGGTGGCGACCACCGAGACCGGCATGGCCACCGCGGCGATGAAGGTCAGGCGTAGGTTGTGCAGGAAGAGGTAGAGGAGGATGCCGGTCAGCACGATGCCCAGCGCGATGTTCACCAGCACGTCACCCACCGAACTCGCCACGAACGAGGCGTCCTCCTTGACCACCTCGAGCCGCATGCCCTCGGGCAGGTCGGGGCGGACCTCCTCGATGATCGCCATGGCGCCGTCGTACACGTGCAGGGTGTTGCCGTCCGAGCGCTTCTTGATCGCCATGGTGATGGCCGGCTGTCCCTGGTATTCCGAGCCCTCGCGCAGTTCCTCGGTGGTGTCCAGGATCTGGGCCACCTCCGAGAGCGGGATCTCGCCTCCGTTGGCGAGCGGCAGGCGGAGATCGGCCAGTTCGTGCGGATCCTGGACCTCGCCCAGCATCCGGATCGACGACTCCAGCGCTCCCCGCGTGATCTGGCCCACCGGCACGTTGAGGTTGCTGGCCGCGACCACGCCGAGCACGTCGAGCAGGCTCAGGCCGTAGGGCCGGAGCAGCTCGGGCTGGACCACCACCCGGATCTCGCGCTCGCGGCTGCCGATGATCTCCACCTCGGAGACGCCCTCGACCCGGCTCAGACGATCGGAGAGGACCTCGTCGGCATAGCGGTAGATCTCGGCCAGGGGCAAGTCGCCGTACATGGCGATCTGCAGCACGGGGCTGGCGGCCAGGTCGAACTTCTGGATCACGGGATCCTCGGCGTCATCGGGCAGCTCGCCGCGGATGGCGTCGACCTTGTCCTTGACGTCGATGGCGTCCTGGTCCTGGCTCGTCTCCAGTTCGAACTCCACCACCACCGACGAGACGCCGTCCATGGACGTGGACTCGAGCTTCTTCACGTTGGCCAGGGCCGCCACCTCGTCCTCGATGCGCTTGGTCACCTGGGACTCGACCTCGGACGGCGAGGCGCCGGGATAGATCGTGGTGACGGTGATCACCGGCACCTCGATGTTCGGGAAGAGCTCGGTGGTCAGGCGCAGGTAGCTGAAGAGTCCGAGCACCACCAGCACCACCGTGAACATGGTGGTCAGGACGGGTCGCTGGACCAGGGTACGCATGAGGTTCACGGCTGCACCTCCCCGGCCGCCACGACCCACACCCGTTCACCACCGACGAGTCGGCCCTGTCCGTGGTGGACGACCTGGGTGCCGGGGGCCAGACCGTCGACGGCCACGAGATCGCCGCTGCGCAGCGCCACGCTCGCCGGAACGAGCTGTGCGGTGTCGGCCGCCACCACGAAGAGATGCGGTCCCTGGTCGCGTGAGACCAGGCAGTTGGCGGGGAGGATCGGCAGGTCGGTGGTCCGACCGATGCGCACGGCCATGGAGATCAGGAGGCCAGGCAGCAACCGACCATCGGGGTTGGCGAAGGTGGTTTCCCCGCTCAGCAGGTGTGTCTTGGGATCGGCGGCCAGATCGAGCTGGGTGATCCGGCCCTCGTGCTGCTTGCCGGTGTCGGGATCTTCCCAGCGACAGAGCTGATTCCGTTCCAGGCTGAGTGCTTGGCGGCTACCCGCCTCGAAGCAGATGCGCACCGAATCGGTCTGGGCCACCCAGGCCAGGGGCTTCCCGGCGTTGGCCATATCCCCGGTCTCCACCACGATGCTGGTGACGATCCCCGCGTGCGGCGCCTTCAACTCCACCCCGTCGCGGGCGCTGCGCAGGTCGGCCAGGGCCACCTGGAGCTGCGTCTCGGCCTTGTCCAGTTCCTGTCGTGAGACCGCCCCCTCCGCGTAGAGGTTGCGCAGGCGCTCGACATCGCGCTGCGCGTCCTCGTAGAGCGCCCGCGAGCGGGCCAGACTGTGCAGCATCGGGTTGGGGGCGGTCTCGGCGAGCAGGACGATGGTGTCGCCGGCCTCGACCCGGTCGCCCTCGGTATGCGGCACCGCCACGATCTCCAGGGTGTTGGTGGAGACGATGGGCGACTGCCGCAGGCCCTCGACCGTACCGGCCAGGATCCGCCAGAGCGACAGCTCGCCCGGCGCGGCGACCACGGTCTCCACGGGCAGGCCGCGCTCGGCCTGCACGCTCTCGATGCTCTCGGGGACGGTCTGGTTGGCCTGGACGCGCAGTCGCCAGCCGATGACCACGAACAGGATCAGGATCATGGCCAAGAGGGCGAAACGGCCCCTGGTGAAGAATCGCATGGTCAGGCATCTCCCGGTGTTGCTGAGTTCTGGCGTTGCGAGACCCTGGTTTCGAGCGGCGTCAGGAAGAATCGTTCGATGTAATCCATGATCCAGCCCGTGGTCACGGCCTCGCCCCGCGCCTCGGCGAGGTCGATCAGGCCGGAGAGGGTGGCGGAGATCATGGCGGCGATGGGTTCCGGGTCCTCCGGCTGGATCTGACCCGTCGCCATGGCCCGGCCGAGGTATTCCTTGATCTGGTTCAGGTGCCGGAGGCTCTCCTGCTGGAGCACTCCGTCGGCCACGGTGGGGTACTCGTTCAGGAAGATCTGCGAGAAGTGGGGGTCGCTGACGAAGAAGTCGAGAGCGGCGACCAGACGCTCGCGCAGCTGATCCAGCGGGGTGGAACCGGGCTGGACCGCCGTGGCGCTGGCCTCGTTGATCTGCCGCATGCGGTCGCTCACCAGCGAGACGAACAGGTCTTCCTTGTTGGCGAACAGGGTGTAGAGCTTGCCGACCGAGCAGTCCGAGGCCTCGGCAATCTCCACCATGCCGGTCTCGTTGAATCCGTTCGCCGCGAACAGGCGCGCGGCCGCGTTCAGGACCTCTTCGCGGTCCCGGGCCCGGCGTCGTTCCTTGCGGGCCAAGGTCTTGTTGAAGGTGTGACTCATGAGCGGACTCCTCGGTTCACGGATGCGAAATGAATTATGGTTCATTTTATAAATCTGCATTCGAACATCCCGTTGTCAAGACGAGTTCCCGGAATTCCAGGAAATCAGGGGGTGAGCCCAGAGAATCGACGTTGCCGCTTCAATGAAAGAGGCCTATCTCTGGCGGGAGCAGCGATGACAGTCCCGGCGGAGGCCCCATGGATACCCTTTCCCGACGTGCCCTGATCCTGGTCCTGATCCTCGGCGTCCTCTACTGGGTCCTCGATTCGGTCTATCTCTATTCGAGCTTCCACGCGGGCGAGGTCCTGCTGCCGGGCGCCGCCGGGCCCTCGCTGACCGGAACCCTCCTGACCGAGATCCCGAGCCATACGTTGCTGGGGCGTCTCACGTTCCTGTCGGCCATGCTGGTGGTCGCCTGGCTCGCGGTGGCTTATCTGCGCCGGGTGGGACGTCGCGAATCCGGCCTGCTCAGCCAGCTCGAGAGCGCCGGGGACCTCTTTTCGCGCCACCGTCTCGACGGCTCGTTCCTTTACGCCAGCTCGGGATTCCAGGAGATCTTCGGGGTCGATCCCGACACGCTGCCGGGACGGCGCGACCTGGAGGGCTGGCAGGTTCTGAACCGCGCCGATCTGGCCGAGACGCTGCAACGGTTGGGCACGAGCGAACAGCCGTTGCCCGTGACCGCCCGCCTGCACCACGCCGACGGGCGCGTGATCTGGCTCGAATCGGTGGGCAGGCGGGTCGCGCCGGTGCGTGGCGGCGAGCCGGAACTGGTGATCATCTCGCGCGATGTCAGCGAGCGACGCCGCACGGAGGCCGCCCTCGCCGAGAACGAGCGCCGCCTGCGGCTGATCACCGAATCCATGCAGGAGATCCTTTACCTGCGCGAGGGGCAGGACATCACCTACATCAATCCGGCGTTCGAGCGGATCTTCGGTGTGCCCCACCACACGCTCGAGGGGCTCGGGCTGAAGGCCTGGCTGCCCTGGATCCATGCCGAGGACCGGGACCGCATGCGCCTGGCCATCGACCAGGCCGTCAACCACCACGAGCCCCTGGACGAGGAGTTCCGGATCTGCCGCACCGATGGGCAGGTGCGCTGGCTCCACGCGCGCACGGTCCACGTCGAGGCGGGGACCGAGGGCAAGCCGGTCGCCGTGGGCGTGGCGGCCGACATCACCAGTCGCCGCCGGGCCGAGGAAGCGGTGCGCTTCACCGCCGCCAGGTACCAGACGCTCTACGAGGCCGCCCACGTCGGCATCACCGTCACCGATCTTTCCGGGACCATCCTCTTCGCCAATCCGGCGGCGGCCGAGCTCTACGGTTTCTCCTCCGTGAAGGACATGCTCGCCCATGCCCGACAGCACGACGGCGTGCGCACCTTCTTCCAGCGACCGACCGATCGCGATCGCTTCATCGTCGACCTGCGGGCCGATCTCCGCGGGCGTCTCTCGCGGGTCCTCGACCTGCGCCGCCACGACGGTCGCGACATGAAGGTCCACGTCTCCTGCGGCCTGACCCTCAATCCCGAGAGCGGCAAGACCGAGATCTTCGCCATCATCGAGGAGGTCACCGAGCGCCTGCGCGCCGAGAGCGAGCTGCGCCGCAGCGAGGAACGCTACCGGCGCCTGGTCGAGTTCCTGCCCGACGGCATCCTGATCCACGACGGCAGGCAGGTCATTTTCGCCAATCCCGCCAGCGCGCGGCTCTTCGGGGCCGAGCTCGACGATCTCGTCGGCTGCGAACTCTCCTCCCTCTTGCCGCCTGGCAGCCGGGATGTGTTCGCCGCCAGCGAGGGCGCCAAACCCGAGGCCGGCCGGGAGACCTCGCTCCGGCACCGCGACGGCCGGCTCTTCCCTGCCGCGGTGACCAGCCTGCCCCTGACCGACATCACCGGCCCGAGCACCCTGACGGTGATCAAGGACCTGACCAGCCTGCAGCGGGCCGGCCAGGAGATCGCCATGCAGCAGGAGCTGCTGGTCTCGCTCATCGAGACCATGCCGCTGGGCATCCTGGCCAAGGATCTCGACCAGGACCTGAACTACGTGGTCTGGAACAGGTACATGGAGGAGGAGCTGGGCCTGACCAAGGCGGAAGTCCTCGGGCGCTGCGACCGCGACATCTTTCCCGCGCCCGTGGCCGAGGAATTGCGCCGGCAGGACCGCCTGGCCGCAGGGCGTGGCCTGCCCCAGGACCTGGGCGAGCTGAGCCTGCAGCTGGCCGACCGCCACCTCGACCTGCACGTGGTCAAGGTGCCGATCCGCGATACCGAGGGCCGGGTCGTACGCGTGTTCAGCCTGGTGGAGAACGTCACGCGCCAGAAGCAACTGCAGGCTCGCCTGCAGCAGTCGCGCAAGATGGAAGCGGTGGGCCGCCTCGCCGGGGCGGTGGCCCACGACTTCAACAACCTGCTCCAGGTGGTGCAGGGCTACACCGAGACCATCCAGCAGGCCGTGCCGAGTGATTTCACCGAGCAGGACCAGATCGCCATGGTCCTGACCGCCGTGGGGCGCGCCCGGGAACTGGTGCAGCGGCTGCTGTCCTACAGCCGGTACGACTCGCTCCAGCCCGAGATGCTCGACCTGAATCGGCTCACCGACCAGATCGTCGGCATGAGCCGTGGATTCCTGCCCGAGCAGGTGGAACTGGTGGTGCGCCAGGAACCGGATCTGCCGCGGATCTACGTCGATCCCCAGCAGATCGAGCAGGCGCTCTTGAACTTGGTGCTGAACGCCCGCGATTCGTTGCCGGGAGAGGGTCGGATCGAGATCGAGACCGCCAGCTGCCAGCTGGGGCGCGAGTTCACTGCCACGCGACCCTGGGCCAAGGCGGGGCGCTACCTCCAGGTCACGGTCCGGGACAATGGCTGCGGCATTCCCCCAGACGCCCGGGACCACGTGTATGAGCCGTTCTACACCACCAAGGGATTCGGCCAGGGTACGGGGCTGGGGCTAGCCACCACCTACAACATCTGCAAGCAGCACCAGGGCTACATCGACTTCGAGAGCGAACTCGACGTGGGCACCTCGTTCCACGTCTTCCTGCCGGTGCCCAGTACCGATGAACTGGTGGGGCCGGAAGCGGCGCAGGTGGTTGCCGACACCGGCGGCCACGGGGAGCTGCTCCTGCTGGTGGAGGACGACGACATGGTCCGCAGCCTCACGCGCCAGATCCTGGAGAAGGCGGGCTACAAGGTGCTCGAGGCGCGTGACGGCGAGGACGCGCTCGAGGTCTTCATGGCGCACGCCGCCGAGATCCAGCTGCTGGTGCTCGACGTGGTGATGCCCCGGATGGACGGCCGGCTGCTCTACGACAACATCAGCGAACTACGGCCCGGGGTGCCCGTGCTCTTCTGCAGCAGCTACAGCGCCGACATCCTCGAGTCGGAATACATGCTGCAGGTGGGGGGCAGCTTGCTGGGCAAGCCATATCGGGCGGCCGAGCTGCTCCAGCGGGTCCGGACCATGCTGGATCGCGAGGCGACGGGTTGATGCCGCCGGTGTTCCTACCGGGCCATACCTGTCTCCGTCCGGAGACAGGTCGAGCGCTTGACTTCTCTCGAGTTGATCGCCTCAAGACAATGTGAAATATGCAATTAGTGGTCTAGCCGCAGCCTGGCACCGGTCATGCTTTGGAGGAGCTGTCCCTCACGGGATGAAAGGAGGCCGGCCATGCGCAAGCCACTCATCATGACCCTGCTGCTGACGGCCCTGGCGTTCGGCTCCATCCTCGTGACCGAGGTCCAGGCCCAGCCCCGGCGCGGAACGGTCATCGTGCATCAACCGCGGCCCACCCCGGTCGCGACCCGTCCCTCACCCTTCCAGCTCGTGTTCGAGGGTGGTGCGGTCCTGCCGTTCGGCGACCTCGGTGACGATTACATCGGGACGGAGAAGGGCCTGGGCGCGGCCACCGGCTACGAACTCGGCGCTCGCCTGCGCTACTATCTCGGACCGACCACCGCGGTGGGGCCGGCCTTCCACTATGCGCGCTTCGGCCAGTGGGATGGCCTGAGCCAGGATGGCGTGCCCTACCACATCAAGACCTCGACCTACCGCTGGGGCCTGGACATCCAGCAGTTCCTGACCCCGCGGCGGACGGTGGTCCGGCCGTACCTCACGCTCGGGGTGGCGCTCTGCACCAACCGCTACGAGGACTGGGCCCAGGATCTGGGCACATATCAGAACAGCACCAACGATCTGGCCTTTGGTGCTGGGGGCGGGCTGGCCATGGGGCCGGTGGAGCTGAGCGTGGTCTACACGTATTGCGAGGCCGAGAAGCGCGCGCTGGCCCAGGCCGACGGTCTGAGCGACGCCACTTACGACTGGAGCTACCTCTCGGTGCGCGCCGGACTGGCCTTCTAGCCGGTCAGGGCCGTGGCGAGGATCTCGGCGGCCCGGGCGATCTCGCTCTCGGTGGTGAAACGCCCCACCGTCAGGCGGATGGTTCCGCGCGCCGTCTCGTCAGCCACACCCATGGCCGCCAGAACACCGGAGACCTCGCCGCCCGAGCCATGGCAGGCGGCGCCGGCCGAGGCGGCCAGCCGTTGCCCGACCCGTCCCAGGAGATCGGGTGCGGACACTCCGGGCAGCGCGATGCTCAGCGTGTTGGGCAGGCGCGGTACCAGCTCGCCGTGGATCACCGCCTCGGGTCGCAGTTCGCGGAGTCGAGCGGCCAGTGTGTCGCGGAGCGCGACCAGGCGCGGCATCTCGCTGTTCAGATCCTCGCCCGCGAGCTGGCAGGCCGTGCCGAGCGCCACGATCTGGGCCACGGCCTCGGTGCCGGCGCGTCGGCCCGCCTCGTGACCCGCGCCGTGAATCAGGTTCTCGAGCTCCAATCCCCGCCGTACGTAGAGGGCGCCGATGCCTTTGGGCGCATAGAGCTTGTGGCCCGCCAGGCTGGCCAGATCCAGGCCGAGGTCGCGGACATCGACGGGGACCTTGCCCACGGACTGGGCACAATCCGCATGAAACCAGGCGGCGTGGTCGCGGAGGCCCGCGGTGATGCCGGCCAGCGGCTGCACGACGCCGGTCTCGTTGTTGGCGTGCATCACGCTGACCAGGACCGTCTCCTCGGTCAGCGCCCCGGCCACGGCGGCCGGCTCCACCACGCCGTCTTGGTCCACCGTCACGACCGAGACGCGCCAGCCCTCGCGCTCGAGCCAGGCGGCCGGAACCGTGACCGCGGGATGCTCCACCGCCGAGATCACCAGGTGGCGCCCCTGCGCGCGCCGTGCCCAGGCCGTGCCCTTGAGCGCGTGGTTGTTGGCCTCGCTGCCGCCGCTGGTGAAGATGATCTCGTCGTCGTCGCAGCCGAGCAGGGCGGCGACCTGGGCCCGCGCCTCGTCCACGGCGGCCCGCGCCTCGCGGCCCCAGGTGTGGCTGCTGCTGGGATTGCCGGCTCCGTCGCGGAGCCAGGGCAGCATGGCGTCGACGACCCGGGGATCCAGGGGCGTGGTGGCGTTGTAGTCGAGATAGACGGGATCCATGGCGAGCCTCCGGTGATGGTGCCGGAGGGATCGTAACCAAGTCGCGGGCCGAAAGCCAGGATCAGTCGCGCGGCATGGCTCACCTCGGCGGTGGTCAGCATTCACCCGAGCTCCGGTCCAGCACCTGTCCCGTCAACGACCCGTCACCGCGCCTGCAGCACCACCACCGAATGCCAGGACACCCGGTAGCTCTCGGTGTCCACCGCGGGCGCGTCGGACCCCGGCTCGATGTCGGCGGGCGAGGCCAGCGACGTGTCCACCACCCGGTGCCAGCGCAGGTTCACGGGCAGGGCGGGCAGCTCGAAATCCAGCGCGCGCCACCAGGCGTTGGCCATGATGTGCAAGCGGCTGCCCTCGAGGGTCCAGGCCAGGCTGTGCGAGAGCGGCGTCCAGTCGGGCTTGCCGGCCACCACGCCGTGCCAGCTGAGGTCGCCCTTCTTCAGGTGGTCGGTGACCCGCCAGAAGCGGTCGACCGCGAGTTGTTCGATGCCGGCGGCCAGGCGCACCATCTCGCGGGTGAAGCGCAACATGTCGGCGTTCTCCGTGGTGTCCTCCCAGCGGAACCAGCCCAGCGGATTGTCCTGGGAGTAGGCGTTGTTGTTGCCCTGCTGGGAGCGCAGGACCTCGTCGCCCATCCAGATCATGGGCCGGCCGTGGCTCAAGAGGAGCAGTGTCATGAAGTTGCGCACCTGGCGTCGCCGCACCTCGTTCACCGCCGGCGCGGGCGTGGGGCCCTCGACGCCGGAGTTCCAGGAGAGGTTGTGGTCGCCGCCGTCGCGGTTGTCCTCGCCGTTGGCCTCGTTGTGCTTGCGGTTGTAGGTCACCAGGTCGGCCAGGGTGAAGCCGTCGTGGCAGGTGACGAAGTTGACGCTGCGCGAGGGCCGGTCGCGCGGTCCGGAGAACAGGTCGGGGCTGCCCACGAGGCGGGCCATCAGGGCCTCGATGGCGGCGTCGTCGCCGCGCAGGAAGCGGCGGACGTCGTCGCGGAACGGGCCGTTCCACTCGGCGCAGCGCTGGCCGGGGAAGGAACCCACCTGGTAGAGGCCGGCGGCGTCCCAGGCCTCGGCGATGAGCTCGGTGCCCGCCAGCGCCGGTTCGGTCTCGATGCCCAGCCAGAGCGGCGGCCGCAGGAGCGACGTACCGCGGGTGTCGCGGGTGAGGATGCTCGCCAGGTCGAAGCGGAACCCGTCGACGTGCATCTCCTCCACCCAGTAGCGCAGCGAGTCGAGGATCAGGCGCAGTCCCACCGGGTGGTTGGCGTTGAAGGTGTTGCCGCAGCCCGAGTAGTTGGCGAAGCGGCGCCGGTCGCGCTCGAGGATGTAGTACGACCGGTTGGCCAGCCCGCGGAAGCTGAGCGTGGGGCCGTCCTGGTTGCCCTCGGCCGTGTGGTTGTAGACCACGTCGAGATAGACGCGAATGCCGGCGCGATGGAAGGCCTTGACCATCTCCCGGAACTCGTTCACCGACCCCTGGCCGCTGCGGTCGCTGCTGTAGAGCGGATGCGGGGCGAAGAAGCCCACGGTGCTGTAGCCCCAGTAGTTGGTGCGGCCGTGCGGAGCGTCCTGGGGGTCGAAGGCGTGGACCGGGAGCAGCTCCACGGCGGTGACGCCCAGCTCCTGGAGGTAGGGTATCTTCGCCACCATGCCGGCGTAAGTTCCCTTGATGGAATCGTCTACACCGGAGCCGGCACCGCAGGTGAATCCCTTGACGTGCACCTCGTAGATCAGCTCCCGACGACCGTCGGGGCGCAGGGGGCGGTCCCCTTCCCAGTCGAAATCGTTCGCGGCCACCACCACCGAGCGCAACGAGGCGGCTGCGTTGTCGCCGGGGGCGGCGGCGGCGCGGCGATCGTAGCGGTCGTAGCCGGCCACGGCGCGTCCGTAGGGGTCGAGCAGCACCTTGGCGGGGTCGAAGCGGTGGCCGACCTCGGGCTGGGCGGGGCCGTGGGCACGGTAGGCGTAGAGCTGGCCGGGGCGCAGACCGGGCACGAAGGCGTGCCAGTAGTCGGCCGTGCGGTGCCGGTCGGCCGTCAGCGCGAAGACGCGATCGGGATTGGCGGCGTCCTCGTTGTCGAAGAGCAGCAGTTCCAGGGCCTCGGCGTGGCGGGCGTAGACCGAGAAATTCACACCGTCGGGAGTGGGGGTGGCGCCCAGGGGAGACGGATCGCCGGGACGGATCGGGTCGGTCATGGCGTCAGATCCTTCTGGATGGGAATCCTGTCAAGGCACGTCGCTTACCGTCGATACCACGAGGGACGAATCGGCCTGAATGTTCGCCCCGGAGAGGATACATGATTCGTGAAACCTTGACAGCAGTCTACGGTGCCGGTCGCCAGGCCCTGCAAGGGATCGCTCCCCAGGGAAAGATCCGCACCCAGATCACCCAGGTCCGCGAGTGGTCCTTCGCCATGCCGCAACTGGCCCGGGTGACCGTGGCCAACAGCCCGGTGCACCAGATCTACTTGGGGCTGTCCAGTCCGCTGGCCCGCTACCTGGAGGAGCGCGCCGAGCGCGAGCCCGCGGGCTTCCAGGCGCTGGTGGAGAACTTCAAGTCTGCGCTGGTGGCGCGGGTCCCCGCCAAGCGGCCCATCGGGACCTACGAGATCCTGCCACCGAACGGCGAACCGCAGGTCCTGCGCGGAGTGCGCAGCTTCATCGTGCGCCAGCAGACCGCCGCCGGCAATCTCTATCTCATGGCCGACGTCACCTCGCGGGCCGAGTACGAGAGCATCAAGCTGCCGCAGTGGGAGGAGGAGCTGGCGCTGCGCCTCCTGCCTCGCGACATCGCCCGGCTCGATACGATCGACCAGCCGGTGGCCATCGGCCGCCTCGCTACCTACCTCAGCCGTTGCGAACACGACCTCGAACTGCTGATCCCCGGCGAGGACGACCACGTGCACGCCAGCAACGCGGTGGTCGTCAAGCGCGACAAGAATCAGGACCGCGAGATCCTGCTGCTGAGTCTGGACCTCGACCGGGATCTGCGTTCGGTGCTGCGGCCCGGGCTGGAGCTCGAGGGGTCGTTCGGCGCCGCCGGCCGCGTGCTTCGCTTCCGCACCATCTGCGCCGGCGAGGAACCCTTGATGCTGGAGCAGGGCGCCGCCCTGCCCTGCTTCCAGTTCGAGATGCCGCGCCGTTTCAGCCTGGACCAGCGGCGCCGGTATTTCCGGGTGCGTCCCGGCGACGAGCTCGAGGCGTCCTTCGAGGTCCTGCCCGCCTCGGCTGCGTCCGAAGGCGGCGAGGATCCGCTGGCCCGGGGACCGGAACCCCCGGCCGAGGCCCCGACGGGGGCGACCCGTGGCCGCGTCGCCGACCTCAGCTTCTCCGGCGCGGGCCTGATGACGGACGAGGTTCCTGGCGACGGCCTGACTCGCGACGGTCTGATCCGCGTATGGATCAAGGGCCGCGAGCTGCGTCAGCCCATCGTGCTGACCGGGCTGGTCCGCCGGCTCTCCACCGCCCCGCGCGGACGCGGGCGCAGCGAGACGAGCATCGGCCTGGAGTTCGTGGTGCGCGGCCCCAGCGATCGGCAGGGGACCCAGGCGGTCCGGCAGTATGTCATGGCCCGCCAGCGCGCCATGCTGGCCGAGCGCAGCGCGGAACCACAAGCGGTCTGAGGCGCCATCACGGGACATCCTGAGGAACGACCCACCCTGAGGGGGATGGCATGGGACTTGATCCCTTCCCTGGCGAACGGATGAAGGCGACGTCAATCACCCTCATCCTCCACGATGGCCGCGGCGAGCCGGGCAGGTTGCGAACCTCCGGGCCACCGCCGATGCAAATCGCAACCTGACAAGGGACCGATGGGACCGATGATGCACAGCAACCGGATCTTGCAAGCCGTCTTCATGATGGCCCTGTTGATGGCCTTGACCGGGTCCGCGGCGGCCTTCGACCACCTCGAGATCACGGTGGTCAACCCCCACCTGGTGGCGGGCCATCCCGCGGTCACCGTCCGGACCGATTTCAGCGTGCAGGTGCGCGCCGTCAACGCCGACGGGTCCACCGATACGGCCGCTGATTTCATCAACGCCACCCTGGCCTCGCCCGACGTGGCGGCCGATCTGCCCGCGAACGCCTACCTGCAGAACGGCGAGCGCCAGTTCGACGGCGTGAGTTTCCTCGCCGCGGGACAGCCGGTGCGGCTGCGCGTCTCCGACGCCGACGACGCCTCGGTGCCCACGGCCGAGGTCCTGATCAACTGCTACAATCCGGTGCACACCTTCTCGGTGAGTGTGCCGGCGGGCACCAAGTACGTCGACCAGGCGGTGGACGTCACCCTCACCGCGCGCGACGGCAGCGGCAATCCCGTGCCCAACTTCCGCGACGACGTGGTGCTGACCGCGGCTATCGGACACTTCTCGACCGGCGCCAGCATCGTGGTGGCCGGCGGCTCGTTCACGGGCGGCACCACCACCCAGGCGGTCACCTTCTGGGGCACCGATCCCGTCACCCGCGAGAACACGCTCCATGCGCTGAACACCGTGGTCTACGAGGGCCAGGTGTCGCCCGCCCAGGGCCAGGGGACCGTGGCGCCGCTGTTGCCCGGTCCGCTCGACGGCATCGTCCTGCTCCTGCCGGGCGAGACCCTCACCCCGGGCGTGAGCCCGGGCAAGAGCGGCGTGCCCAACAGCCAGACCTCGGGCTCGAGCTTCGGCGGCCTGCAGGTCTACGCCACCGACCAGCACTGGAATCCCGTCATGGCCGGGCCGTACCCCACGGTCACGTGGACCAGCGACGATCCCGACGGCGGCGTGGTGCTGCCCGGGGCCGCGGTCATGGGCGGCAACCCCGAGACGAGCTACAACCTGACGCTGATCCGGTCGGGCACCACCCGCGTGACCACCACCGCTTCTGGCGCCGTGACGGGGACCAGCCGCAGCGACGTCGTGATCAACCCCGAGGGTCTCGACCATTTCGAGTTCGACACCGGGATCTGGAATCCCGGCGACGTGCAGGTCACCACCATCCCGTTCAACATCCGGATCATCGCCCGCGACAGCAACGGCAACGTCTTCCCGCTCAACGGCCAGGTGTCGCTGCGCGCGCGCATCGGCGTCGCCGACGAGAGCGCCGACTACATCATCACCAGCAACAGCACCTTCGTGAACGGCCAGCTCGACGCCATGGTCCAGGTCACCAAGCGCGGCTTCTCCGCCTACATCATCGTCGACAGCGGGGTGGTGGGCGCGTCGCCGTCGTTCCAGGTGAACAACGGTCCCTGCGAGAAGATCCTGGTGACCTTCCCGGGCGAGACCTGGGTCAACGGCCTCAACGATCCGGACTTCAGCGGCAACTGGGGCACGCCCAACCCGGTCACCGCCGGGACGATCATCAATCCCGTGACGCTGCGCCCGGTCGACCGCTACAACAACCTGGCCCCGGGCACGCGCAACGTCACCCTGAGCTGCCCCTCCGGCTATTTCGAGCTGCCCGACTATCCTGGCAACATCGTCCAGATCAGCAACCCCACCGACATCCGCCTGATCTTCCGCACCGCCTCGGACGCCCAGATGCTCCAGGCGCAGAGCAGCGGTCTCGATGCCAACAACTCGGCCGGCGTCGGCGTGTCGCCCGACGTGTTCGACCGCCTCGTGGTGCAGGCCCCGGGCGAGACCCTGGCGCCGGGCATCTTCGACGGCGTGGAGGACGACGGCAAGCTCGGTGAGCCGGGGACCCAGGACGCCGGCGTGCCCTTCGACGTGCGCGTCTTCGCCACCGACCAGTACTGGAACCCGGTGAGCGACAGCTCGCCGGTGCTGCCCATGAACATCAACTTCTCGAGCAGCGACGCGGCGGCGAACCTGCCCGTCAACCCGCAGCAGCTCAACGACAACCTGGGCGACTTCCAGGTGGCGCTGGTGACGCTGGCCGACCCGAACCGGCAGACCATCGAGGTGTCCGACGTCATCTCGGGCCGCAACGCGTTCACCACCATCCCGGTGCGCGCCGGCGTGATCGACCACTTCGACATCGGCATCAACAACCGCTCGAACCCCACGCCCAACGACGTGCTCGAGCTGGTGCCCGACCACCAGGCCGGCAGCTGGCTGCCCAACCTGACGGTGATCGCCCGCGACATCTTCGACAACCACATCACCGACTACGCCGAAGAGGTCACGCTCTTCGTCAGCCACGGCACCGGCATCCTGACCCCCACCAGCGTCGACCTCGGCGCCGGCATGGGCGGCGGCGGCTTCCAGGGCGCATGGCGCGGCCAGATCCAGATCACCCGAGCCGGCGTGGACGTGCGCCTCTTCGTGCGCGAGGAGACCTACGCGCTCACCGACAGCTCGAACACCTTCGACGTGTTCGCCGACGCCCAGGACTACGCCGACCTGGTGGTGCTCCTGCCCGGCGAGACGCATACGCCGGGCATCCCGCCGGGCAAGGTGGGCACCCCGGTGCCGCTCCAGGCCGGCGATCCTGTGCAGGCGTCCGTGCTGGCCACCGACGCCTGGTTCAACCCGGTGCCCGCGCGGCCGCAGGTCCACTTCACCAGCAGCGGCTACTTCCAGATGATCACGCCCAACGACCAGGCGCTGGATGTCGACGGCACCGGCACCTTCGACCTCTACTTCAAGGCCGCCGAGAGCCACCAGCTGGCCATCGCCGACCTCATCGATCCCGCGGTGAACGACACGTCCAGCATCGCGATCACCGCCGGCGACTTCGATCGCCTGATGCTGCTGTTGCCCGGCGAGACCCCCGAACCCGGCGGCCCCGAGGCCGACGGCAAGGTCGGCACCCCGGATCCGCAGACCGCGAGCCTCGAGTTCGACGCCCGGATCCGCGCCACCGACCAGTTCTGGAACCTGGTCGACAACGTGGACGAACGGGTCCACCTCGCCAGCGATGACGGTTCGCTCACGCCGACCAACCCGCTGAACAACGACCAGCCGCTCGTCAACGGCGAGATCGTCATGCCGCTGTACCTGACCACGCCCGGGTACGTGACCCTGGGGGCGTCGGCCCTCGATCACACCGACATCACCGGCCAGTCGGCCACCCTCGAGGTGGAGCAGGGCGCGACCTACCGGATCGACACTCCGCCGACCGCCTTCGTGGGACCGCCTTCCACCTTCAGCATCACCATCAGCCTGGTCGACGAGAACGGCGACCCGCTGCCCGCGGCCAACAACTGGATCGCCATCGAGGCGCTGAAGGCCAACCTCGAGCCGGCCAGCAGCACGCTGCAGGTGACCAGCGCCCAGCTCGCCGCCGGCACCGTGACCATCGCCAACCAGGCTTACAACACGGTGGAGGACATCGTCCTGCGGATCACCGACATTTCGGGACGCCAGAGCTACAGTTCCACCATCCAGATGCTGCCCAACGGTCTGGAGTACGTGGTGGGCGTGGACGCTGCGGAGACGCACCGCGTGGGGCCGCCGGCCACCTTCCCGGTGTCGGTCACGCTGCGCGACGTCGACACCCACACCATCATCACCGAGGACCGCCGCTTCACCGTGGGGATCAACGCCGCCGCCGGCGGCGTGGGCCTCGGCGTGGTCGGCGTGACCAGCCAGCGATTGGACCACGGCACGGTGACGTTCCAGCAGAGCTACACCCGTGCCCAGAACATCTACGTGACGGTGACCGACACCACCGGCCTGAGCGGCGCGAGCCCGGTCTTCACCCTGGCGGCCGACGGCTACAAGCGGCTGCAGATCGTGGCACCCGGCGAGGTGGTGGAGGCCGGCCGGCCCGAATTCGACGGCACCGGCAAGAGCGGCACGCCGGTGACGCAACGCTCGGGCGAGCCGTTCCCCATGACCGTCCGCGCGGTCGACCAGTACTGGAACCTGGCCGACACCACCAGCGTGGGCATCCTGCGCCTGGTGGCGAGCGACGGGTCGTTCGCCGAGGACGGCAATCCCGAGGAGAACTACGTCCCCTTCGTCAACGGTCGGCGCACGTTCAACGGCTTCCTCACCGACGAGGGCACGGTGAACGTCACGGTCTACGACGAGCAGGACCTGACCAAGCCGGCCCAGACCACCTACATCCCGGTGGATCCGCCCTTCGAGTACGAGATCACCGTGCCGGCCACCGCGTCCACGGGGCCCGTGCCGGGCTTCCAGATCACCGTCAAGCTCATCGATCCGGTCACCGGCAACGTGGTGCCCACGGCACAGAACCGGTTCCGGATGACGCCGCTGCTGCCCAACCAGGGCGCGGCAAACGGCGAGCTGGGCCAGACCGAGGCGCAGCTCATCGGCGGCGTCTGCGTGATCAACAACCAGAGCTACAGCACGGTCGAGGACATCATCATCCGCGTCGACGACGACTACGGCCGCGAGGCCTTCAGCACCGTCATCGAGATGGATTCGGGCGGCCTCTACTACGCGGTGACCCTGCCCGACAGCGCCACCGTGGGTCCGCCCGAGACGTTCCCGCTCACGGTGGAGCTCATCGACAGCAACACCGGCGAACGCGTCACCACGCAGGACCGGCTCTTCGACATCCAGATCATGAGCGCCCAGACCGGCCTGGCCGGCACCGGGCACCTCGAGGTGCAGCAGGGCATCCTGCAGGCAGGCTTCCGGAACATCGCCCAGGCCTACAGCAAGGCCGAGGACATCTTCATCCAGGTCTCCGACACCACCGGCATCATCGGCATCAGCAACACCTGCCGCATGCTCGCCGACGGGTTCAAGCGGATCCAGATCGTGGCGCCCGGCGAGACGCCGGACCCCGGCGGCCTGACCGGCACCGGTAAATCCGGCGAGGTGCTGACCCAGCAGGCCGAGGTGCCGTTCACGCTGACGGTGCGCGCGGTGGACCAGTACTGGAACCTGGTGCGCACCATCGACGACGGCCAGATCCAGCTCTCGAGCAGCGGCGGCGCGCTCGACCTCGTCGACTCCGACCTGGCCGGCTGTCCGTTCATCGGCGGCAGCCGCGACATCGAGATCGTCCTAGGCAATCCGGGCCTGATCTCGGTATTCGCGGTGGATCCCGGCCATCCCGAGGTGAGCTCGGGCCGGGTCGACGTGCCGGTGAACGAGGCCGAATACCGCGTGGTCCTGCCCGATCCGGCGGTGGTCACCGCCGGCCCGCCGGCCACCTTCACGGTGACCGTCCGACTGGTCAATCCCGAGACCGGAGCGCGCATCAATGCCGGCGGTGCCTTCGAGATGACCGCGCTGCGGCCCGACCGCAGCGCCGGCTCGGCCGAGCTGGGCATCGCCAGCGGAACCCTCACCGCCGGCGAGTGCGTGGTCAGCGGCCAGCACTACGCCGCGAGCGAGGACATCGTCATCCGCGTCCGCGACAGCCGCGGCCGCACCACCTACAGCGACGTGCTGACCGTGGTGCCCGAAGGCGTGCGCTACGCCATCGACGTGCCCGACTCGGCGGTGGCTGGCGAGCCGTTCGCCATGACCGTGCGTCGCATCGACATCGTCACCGGCCAGATCGTCACCAGCGACGACCGCTCGTTCGTGCTGCGGGCCTACAGCGGCAACACGCCGCGTCCCGACTTCTCGCTGTCGCCGGCCGGCGTGCTGGCCGACACCGTGGGCACCACCCTCGAGGGCGAGCGGGCCTTCCCGTTCCAGAACTACGACCGCGCCGAGTCGATCTACATCCGGGTCTCCGACAGCACCGGCGAGCAGTTCTTCAGCGACGTCATCGTGGTCCGGCCGGCGCCCGTGTCGGTCTGCACCCTGGTGGCCGAGGACCTGCCGGGACAGGAGCTGGACCACCCGCTGCGGCCTGCCGATCGGATCACCCTGCGCGTCGCCGCCCGCGACGCCTCGGGCAACGCCGTGGCCGGCACGCCGATCACGGTCTGGCTGCTCGAGGGCGATGCGGGGCTGGGTTCGCTGCGCGGCGTCACCAACGAACTGGTGGCCGACGTCGACGGCGGCGCCACCTGCGAGTTGCACGTCGACGACCACGGCTCGCAGGACATTCTGCTGCAGGCCGCCGCCGGCGACGCGTTCTCCGCGCCGGTGGCCCTCACGCTGCAGGGCCCGCCGGTCACCACGCTCGAACTCTTCCCCGAGGCGGCCACCTACGGCGAGGGCTACTACGTCCTGCCGGGCACCGAGCTCAGCCTCGAGGCGATGGTCGAGGGTCCCGATCCGGTGCAGGGCGTCTGGTTCGACCTCGACGTCACCGACGACCCGCGGCCGCGCACGCTCTACACCGGGCCCTTCACGCTCGCCGACCTGGGCGAGGAGTACCTCACGCCCGGGATCCACACGATCCGGTTCTACGCCGAGGAGACCGGCGGCGTCAGCGAGGCGGTCAAGTCCGTCACGCTGTACACCGCGGCGGCCATGGCCAGCAGCCAGGACGTGACCAACCGGCCCAACCCGTTCCGCGCCGGCCGCGAGACCACCGTGGTCCTCTTCCGCGCCGCGGCCACGGGCCCGGTCAACATCACCTTCTTCGACCTCTACGGGGACATCGTGCACAGCGATCAGATGAACGTCTCCGCCGGGGTCACCGAGCAATACGAATGGGACGGCCGCAACGGCAAGGGCCGGGTGGTCGGCAACGGCGGCTACATCTGTCGCATCCATGGTGCGGGCCTCGACCTGCGCCGCAAGATCGCGGTGGTGAAGTGATGCGCACCACGACCGGAGGCACGATGAACACCATCCTGAGGATCGCCCTGCTGACGGTGCTGCTGGCCGGCGCCGCGAGTGCCGCCAACGACGCCGGCGTGCCGGGCGGCTATCTCCGCTACGGCGCCAGCGCGCGCAGCCTGGCGCTGGGCAACGCCGTGGCCGGCCTGGCCGACGACGCCGCCACCAGCTACTGGAACCCCGCGGGCTACGCCTCGCTGCGGACCATGGAGCTGGCCGCGATGGGCGCCTCGCTGGGCATGGACACTCAGTACGGGTTCATGACCCTGGGCCTGCCCACGGCCACCTACGGCACCTTCGCCCTCAGCGGCACCTACACCACCAGCGGCGACTTCCAGCGGACCGACGTCTTCCAGGACCTCGACGAGACCTTCAGCGAGGACGAGGGGATCTTCTCGCTGAGCTGGGCCAAGGCGCTCGGCCGGCTCTCGTTCGGCCTGGCGATCAAGTCGGTCCACCAGGACATCGGCGGCGTCAGCGCCTCGGGCACCGGGTTCGACGTCGGCCTCCACTACCGGCCGCACCGCACCCTGGGACTGGGCGTGGCCATCCAGAACGCCGTCGCCCCCAAGATCACCCTGATCGAGGACGAGGAGGAGCTGCCGCAGAGCGTCCGCGCGGGTCTGGCCCTCAACTTCTTCCAGGGACGCCTGCAGATGACCAGCGACCTGGTGCGCACGCGCTACATGGACGCCAGCTATCGCGCCGGCCTCGAGGTGTGGCCGCTGCGGATGCTGGCGCTGCGCGGCGGCTACGACGGCGAGAAGGAGCAGTGGTCGGCGGGCGCCGGCCTGCGCTGGGAGAACTGGCAGTTCGACTACGCCATGGTCAACACCGAGCTCGGCAGCCAGAACATCGTCTCGGCGACCCTGCGCTTCGGCGTGCCCTACGGCGTGAAGATGGACCGCAACCGTGCGCTCTTCAGTCCCTCGGGCGCCGACCGCAACGTGACGTTCGGCATCCGGACCGCCGTCCGCGGCGATGTCGATCGCTGGGAAGTGGTGATCCAAGACCAGCAGGGCCGCGAGGTCCGACGTCTCGAGGGCGCGGGCAACCCGCCCGATGCGGTGACCTGGGACGGTGAGGACACCGATGGTCGTCTGGTGGCCGACGGGATCTACACCGCCAGCATCGGCATCGTCGACGAGCTGGGACAGCTGTGGGATTACGAGAGCGAAGTGGAGGTGATGGGCTTCCGTGAGCGGACCCGGACCCCCATCCGTATGGAGATCGGCGGCAGCGCCGCGGGCGCTGCCGAGGGGAGTGAACGATGAGCAACGTGCGAGTCATCCTGATCCTGCTGGCGCTGTTAACGGTGGGCGTGGCGCTGGCCGACGAGCCCTCGCTCGTCCCGCCCGAGGACGCGCTCTGGGAAGCCGCCGGCAAGGCCTACGCCGCCGGCGAGGACAAGTCGGCAGCCATGCAGCAGTACCGGCTGTTCGTCAAGAGCTACGGCGGCAGTGAACGGGCGGCGGCCGCCCAGTTCATGCTCGGTGAATGCTACCAGGCCATGGGCGACTGGGAAGGGGCGCTGCGCGAGTATGCCGAGGTCGACGGTCGCAACGGCCGTGACGGCTACCTCGAGGCCTCGGTGCTGCTGCGCCAGGGCGAATGCCTCTTCAACCTCGCGCGCTACGACGAGGCCATCGAGAAGTACAAGCGGTTGGTGAACCGCTACGACGACACCTTCCTGCTCGCCGAGGGCCTCTACGAACTGGGCCAGGCGTACATCGTGACCGGGACCTGGCTGCGCCTCGAGGAAGCCTACCGCGAGCTGCTCGAGCGGCGGCCGGGGTACAGCGACCTGCAGGAGGTCAAGTTCGCGCTGGGCCTGTTCGCTTTCCACGACGGCCGCTACGACGAGGCACGCGAGTTCTTCGAGCAGGTGCCCAGCGACCGCGGCCTCTACTTCCTGGGGCGCACCCTCGAGGAAAACGGCCAGTACATCCTGGCGATCCAGCGCTACAAGCAGGTGCTGCGGCAGTACGCCCAGAGCCCGCTGGCCGACGACGTGGCCTTCTCCATCGCCGAGGCGTTCTACCACTCGGGTCAGAACACCGTGGCGGTGCGCAGCTACCGCGACTTCCTCGAGCAGTATCCGCAGAGCCCGTTCGAGCCCAACGCGCGCTACAAGATCGCCTGCGTGACCTTCCGCGAGGGTCGCTACGACGAGTCCATGCGTCAGCTCGAGCAGATCGTCACCGGCTTCCCCGACAACCAGGTCTGCGCCTACGCCCAGTACCTCATCGGCGACTGCTGTCTGCAGCTGGGCCGTCCCAGCGAGGCGATCTTCGCCTGGACCGACGTGATCAAGCGCTTCCCCGAGAGCACCGTGGCCTCGGCCGCGCTGCACAAGGTGGTCTACGCCTACGCCCAGGAGGGCAACCACGGCCAGGCCATCGTGCTGGCCGACGAGTTTCTCGACCGTTATCCGGGCGACCCCCTGGCGCCGCGGGTCCGCGTGCTGAAGGGCTTCAGCCACTTCCAGCTCGAGGAGTACAAGAAGGCGCTCCTGGCGTTCCAGAACGTCACCGACAAGCACGTCAACACCGACGTCGCCGAGCGCGCTCTCTTCCTGTCGACCCTGGCCTACAAGCGCCTCGGCCAGCTCGACCGCGTGCTGACCAATTACAACTACATCGCCAGCAAGCTGCTGCCGACACCGAGCCACTGGCGCGCGCGCACCTACTACCATCTCGGTGAGGCCTACTTCGCCCAGGACCTCTACCGCGAGGCGGCGGGGATGTACCGTCTGGTGCTCACCGGCTATCCCCGGGCCAACGTGGCGGCGCCCTCATTGCAGGGTCTGGTGGCCGCGCTGAGCCGGTCGGGGCAGTACGAGGAGGCGCTGGCCGAGCAGGAGCGCTTCCTGCTGGTGCTGGCCAACGCCGAGAGCGAGAGCGGGACCAACAGCCTGGCGGTGGGGTCGATCTTCTTCAACCAGCACAAGTACGAGGAGGCGCTGCAGCAGTTCAGCGAGTTCCTCGAGACCAACCCCGAGGATCCGGCCGCGGCCACCGCGCTCGCCAACCAGGCCGACTGCTACTACCGCCTGCAGTACTACGAGCAGGCGGTGGAGGCCTGGAGCAGCCTGCTGGCGCGCTTCCCCAAGGCGCCCGAGGCCCAGGAATCGCTCTACCGCATCGCCGACACCCAGTTCGGCCTGGGCCGGTTCGACGATGCGGCGCGCAGCTACAGCCGGTTGCAGTCGCAATTCCCCAAGAGCCGCTACGCCGCCGACGCCGCGTTCGGCCTGGCCAACTGCGCCTACAACCAGGGCCAGGACGACCTGGCCATCAGCCGCTTCACGGCGTTCGTGGAGACCTACCCCGTCGATGAGCGCGTCGAGGACGCCGAGCTCGGCATCCAGAGCTGCTACTACCGCAGCGAGAAGGACATGACCGAGTACCTGCAGCGCCACCCCGAGAGCGCGCTGGCCGCCGACGTCTACTGGAACAAGGGCCAGGAAGCCTTCGCCGCCGAACGCTACGGCGAGGCGGCCGAGGCCTTCGAACGCGTGACCCTGGACTACCCCGAGAGCGAGTCGGCTCCCGGGGCGCTCTTCTATCTCGCCGAGAGCTACTACCGCGCCGAGTCGCTCGACCAGGCGCTGGCGGGCTTCCGCAACTTCGCCACCACGCATCCCGATCACGACCTCGCCGAGTTGTCGTACCTGCGCGCGGCCACGGTGCTCTTCAAGCTCGAACGCTACGAGGAGTCGGCCGCCACGTACGAGAACCTCACCGACCTCTTCCCCGACGGCGAGTACGCGCCGCTGGCGGCGTACAACGCGGCCATCAGCTACCAGGAGGTGGAGGAGTGGCACGCGGCCATCGGCAGCCTCGAGCGCTTCGCCGCCGATTACCCCGATCACGAGAACGCCGAGGGCATCTGGCTCCAGATCGCGGCGCTCTACCAGGAGGAGCTGGGGGACTGGCCCCGCGCGGTGGACGCCTACGAGCGCGCCGCGGCCCAGGCCGGTTCGCCGCTGGCGGAGATCCGCTACCGGCAGGGTGAATGCCTGGGCAAGGCCGGGGACGTCGAGGGCTCGCTGGCGCGGTACGGGCAGGCGGCCGATGGCGGCGGGTCCGATCCGTTCAAGATCGCCGCGCTCGCCGAGATCGGTCGCATCGCCGAGGAGCGGGGCGACTGGCCCGGCGCCATCGGCGCCTACGAGCGCATCATCGCCGCCGGCGGCAAGCCCGAGTGGACCGCCATGGCCGAGCAGCGCATCGGAGCCATCCGCGAGTCGGGGGTCACCTCGGGCGGCTAGGCGGCCTTTCTCCGCGACTCCGCGACCCCGGGTTGGCGCCGCCAGCCCGGGGTCGTGGCGTTTCCGAGGCTTCCTCACGGCTGCCGAGGACGGCGCGAGCGGTGGCACACTCCTTGCCGAGTTCCAGCACGGTAGCAAGCATTCCGGCGCTATCCGGGAACTGGCGGCAGTAGACCCCGACTCCCGGTGGCGAATTGCAAGACCGATCCCGTGCAGAACGCACCGAGGCGGGATCCCCATCAGGAAGGTGTGCAGCCCATGTTCGGCGACATGTCAATCATCCAGGTCTTCCAGTCCTCTCCCACCATGGTGGTCCTGCTGGTCTGTTCCATCGTGACCCTCGCGTTCGCGGTGGAGCGCCTCCTGTACTTCCAGGCTTCCAGCGTCGACAACCGCCGGTTCTTGAACGAGCTGGCGAACCACCTCAAGGCGGGCAACCCCCGCGCGGCTCTGGACCACTGCCAGCGGCTCAACAAGCCGGTGGCCCGGGTCATGGCCCAGGCGGTCATGAACATGAACCGCCCGCACGAGGAGCAGGTCCAGCGCGTGGACACCGCCATCGAACTCGAGCAGGTCGAGATGGAACGCAACATCGGCGTGCTCGGCACCATGGCCAACATCGCGCCCCTGCTCGGTCTGTTCGGTACCGTGGTCGGTATCATTCGCGCCTTCGCCGACATCGCCCGCACGGGCTCCGGCGGCGGCGCCGTGGTGGCCATGGGCGTCTCCGAGGCGCTGCTGACCACCGCCGCGGGCATCATCGTGGCCGTGGTGGCCACCGTGTTCTTCAACGTCTACGTCCGTCGCATCCGCTCGCGGGTGGCGCAGCTCGAAGACGCGCGGGAGACCTGGTTCGCCCTGGCCAGCCAGTACCAGCGTCGCCGGGCGGCCAGCGGCCAGCCTACCCCCGCAGCACGTCGTCAGCCGGCGGCCGAACAGCCGGTCCTGGCCTAGGACGTAGGAGTCGAACATGGCGCGCAAGCAAGTCAATGCAGGTCTGAACGACGCCAACATCACGCCGCTGGCGGATGTGACCACCACGCTCATCGTGGTCTTCCTGATCACCATGCCGGCGTTGATGTGGAACGGCTTCGACGTGAATCAGGCCGAGACCGGCGGCGAGAATCCCGAGGTCCAGCCCGTGGAGGAGCTCCAGGAGGACCTGTTGACCCTGGCGGTCACGCCCGAGGGATTCAAGCTCAACGGCAAGCTGCTACCCGACGAGGAGATCGCGGCCACGCTGGATCGTGAACTCGCCACGCGGAGCGACCGCACCGTGGTCATCGTGCCCGATGACCTGGTGGCGCTCGGTCGCGTGGTCACCGCCCTGGACATCGCCAAGGCCAGCGGGGCCGACAACCTGGCCCTGCTCAACCGCATCGGGGGATAGACGTGGCGCGGCGCAAGCAAGTCCTCAACGTGGATACCAAGGTCAACGTGGTGCCCATCATCAACGTCTCGCTGGTGGTGGTGCTCACCTTGATGATGATCGCTCCCTTCCTGACCGGCGAGGAAGTCGACGTCGACCTGCCCGAGGCCATGGCCAGCCAGGCCGACGACACCGACAACATCGAGATCGTCTACACCGCCGATCGCCGGATCATCGTCGAGGAGACCGAACTGGCGCTCGACGAATTGCCGGCGGCGCTGGGCGGGGTCTTCGCGGCCATGTCCCACGGCGTGGCCGTGGTCAAGGCCGACCAGAACCTGCCCTACGGCGAGGTCGAGGTGCTGATCGCGGCCATCGAGGGCGCCGGCGCCCCGCGCATCGCCCTGGCCACCCGGCCGAAGGAGGGCGCGCGATGATGCAGCAGGCCATCGATCGGTCGTCGCAGACCGGCGGGTCGTTCGCTGTCAGCGCGGTGGTGCACGTGCTGGCTCTCCTGTTGCTGGCCTTCCTGGCCGGTCGGCAGGCGGTGGAGAACTGGGCCAACGACGAGCTCACCGAGATCGCCTACATCGAGGCCCGCTACGGCGAGGACGTGGCGGAGAAGGTCAAGCTCAAGAAACTGGCGCCTCCGGGTCCGCCGGGACCCGGCATCACCACCGACTCGGCCATGAAGAAGAAGGCCGAGCCCGCGGTGGTGGCGACCCCCGAGCCGGCGCCCATGCCCGAGCTGGTCCAGGAGACCAAGCCGCTGGCGCCGGCGCCCAAGCTGGAGCCGCAGCGGCAGGAGCCCCGGAAGCAGGATCTGGCGGCCGTCACGGTCCCCGAGATCGCGCCGGTCACCGCTCCGCGCAAGGAGCTGGCGCAGGCCGATCAGCTGGTGGCGCAGGCGGCGCCATTGCCCCAGCGTCAGGTCATCGACACCGACAAGCTCGAGGACAGCCTCGCCGGCAAGCTCACCGAAAAGAAGGACGCTGTGCCCCGGCCGGCCGCGCCGAAGACCCGGGAGGCATTCAAGCCCTCCAGCGGCGGATTGAAGGACCGGGGCGGCCGCGCCACCGTGGGCAGTGGTCCCGTGGTGGCCGCCGCCGGCACCACGAGCCGCAAGGGCGGAGCGGTGGCCGAGGCCCCGGCGAACCTGGGTGGCGGCAGCCTGAGCGGCCGCACGCCGCAGGCCGGGTCGTACCAGCCGCCGAAATCCGGTCTGGCTCCGGCCAACGTCGCCCGCGGCGGCAGCGGCGGCGGGGTCGTCGACGTGGCCGGGCCGAGCACGGCCAAGGGCGGCCGCAAGACCATCCTGGACTACGGCACCGGCAGCGGTGGCGGTGGTGGCGGCCTCAGCGGCCGGCGCGGTCGTCTGGCCGAGGCGCCCACCAGCCGCGGCATCGTCGCCGACGCCAGCGAGAAGGCGGACCAGTCCGAGCCGAAGGTCCAGGAGGCCGTGGCCAATCTGGATTCTGGCAAGGGCGTGGGCATGACGATCTCGGGCCAGATCTCCGGCCGCAAGATCCTGCACAGCGAGCCGCCGGTCTACACCGACCAGGCCCGGCGCAAGGGCTGGGAAGGCGTGGTCGCCGTGCGCTTCACCGTGCTGCCCGACGGACGGGTCAAGGACAACGTGTTCTTCGACCAGACCTCGGTGCACCGCGACCTCAACAAGGCCGCCATGGCGGCGATCCGGAAGTTCAAGTTCGCCCCGCTGCCGACCGACCAGGCGGCCGTCGAACAGTGGGGTGTCATCACCATCGTGTTCCGGTTGAACTAGGCGAGGGAAACCATGCAGAAGCTCGCATTCTTGCTGATCATCTTGTTAACCACCGGGGCCCTGGCCCAGGAGGGCGAGCAGTGGACCGAGGACGGCGAGTCCGGGGCCGCGCTGCCCGAGATGGTGGTCGAGGCCCAGAACCAGGTGCGGCAGGCCATCGAGAAGGGCACCTTCGAGATCCAGCTCGACGCCGCCACCGTGGATTCCTTCTATTCGAGCATGGACGAGGAGGCCCTGGCCGTCAGTCCGGTCTCGGGCCTGCAGCCGCACCTCAACAACCTCGAGCCGCTCAGCAGCAGCCAGCCGCCACACTACTGGCTGCCCGAGATTCCCACCACGCCGGTGGCCCGGTTCTACACCGAGGAGCCCGAGGGACACAAGGCCCACCGCTGGCAGCTGACCATCACCGATTTCCGGGGTAGCCCCTGCCGGAACTACGAGGGCAAGGGCAAGCCGCCGAAGAACGTGAGCTGGGACGGCCGCACCGACCACGGCGACATGCTGCGCGTGGGCTATCCGTACAGCTACGTCTTCACCACCACCGACAAGGGCACCAACACCTACAACTACGCCGGCGAGAGCTTCCGGCTGCCGGCGCTGGACTATCGCCGCGACGGCCATCGGGTGCTGGAGATCGCCGGCGGCGAGGTTTTTCCCCGCCAGGTCAGCGAGCTGACCGCCGGCGGTGAGGACTGGCTCGTCCGGGCCGCCGACGAGATCCGGCGCCATCCCTATTCGCCGGTGCGCGTGGTGGTGACCGCCGAGACCATGACCCTGGCGGAGCGCCGTGCCGCGCTGGTCGCGGATCACCTCGCGGCGAGCATGATCGTGCCCCGCGAGCAGATCGAGACCGAGGCGGTCCAGAAACCCGATCTGCGGGCCGAGATGGACGGCACCGTCGCGGTGATCATCGAGCACGCTGATTAGGTCTGGCAGCCCGTCCCCGTTTGCTGTTTCTTCAGTCCAGGGGATTGGTGCCGGAACTCATCGACCGGTCTGGGCGTAGAGCTCCAGGCCGGTCCCCCTGCGTGTCCTGCGAGGCTCTCATGCTCGATGTGTCCCGTCTGAACGATCATTCCCGGCTCTTCGCCCAGCGCCTGTTCCGGGAGTTCCCCGACTGGATCCGCCACGCCCGCTACGATCCTTACGAGGAGTTCGAGCGGGAGGCCCTGCTGGTGGAGGTCCCGCGTCCGGCCGGCGACGGCAAGAACGGCCTGTTCATCACCACCAGCGAGTGGGAGGTCTCGGTGGGCTTCGGCGAGAACTTCCACACCCGGTTCGGTGTCAGCGGCCAGGATCAGGTGGAAGACTTCCACGGCCCGGCGCTGGCCTTCATCCACGACTTCGTGGACGAGCAGCTGGTGCTGGTGACCGCGTACGAGGGCGAGCAGTGGCTCGGCGCCTGGACCGTCCGGATCACCGACGAGGGCGTACCCGAGCAGGAACGGGAAGAGGGCGTCAGCCTGCGGATCCGGTCCTGGAAGGGGACCTGGGATTGCGACCTTCCGTGAATCCGGTCCATGGGCTAGTATGGCGCCATGCCAGACTTCAAGAACGCCCTTGTTATCGTCAATCCGGTCTCCGGGCCCGGCCTCGCCCCGCGGTATGCCCGCCGCGTGGTGCGCGACCTCGAGCGGCGCGGTCTGCAGGTCACCCAGCGCGATAGCGAGGGCCCCGGCGATATCGAGCGCTGGTCCCGCGCCGCGGGTGGCGAGGGGTTCGATCTGGTCTGCATCATGGGGGGGGACGGCTCGCTCCAGGAGGCCGTGGTCGGCCAGGTCTCGACCGCGGACAAGGTCCCGCTGGCGCACATCTCGGGCGGCACGGCCAACGTGATCCCCCTGACCCTGGCCATTCCCTGGTTCCCGGGACCAGCGGTCAGCGCGGTCTTCCAGGGCAAGGTCCTCGATTTCGACGTGGGCTACCTCGAGGCTCGCGACCGCCACTTCGTGCTCATGACGGCCGTGGGCTACCCCGCCAACATCATCAAGGACAGTCCCCGCAAGCTGAAGAACCTCTTCGGCCTGGGAACGTATGTCTGGGCCGCCATCAGCAACCTGTTCCGCCGCCAGAGCGCGTTCGTCACGGTGGAAGCCGACGGTGTCCGCCACCGGCGCAAGGCCAACACGGTCCTGCTGACCAACATCGGACTGTTGCCCGACATCAACCTGCGCGTGACCCCGGACACCGACCCCCACGACGGCCTGCTCGACGTGACCATGATCTCCAGCCGCTCGCTCTGGGACATCATCGCCATCCTCTTCCGCATGCTCACCTGGCGCAGCCCCAAGGTTCCGCGCATGAAGCACTTCAAGGCCGAACGGGTCACCATCGAGGCCGACCCCATGCTGCCCGTGCAGATCGACGGCGAGATGCTGGGCGACACGCCGGTCAAGGCCTCGGTCAAGCCCCGGGCGGTGAAGCTGGTGGTGGGGCCCCGCTACCGTTCCTGATCGTCGCCCTTCTTGCGGCGCCGGAAGATGAACTTGAGCGGCCCGCTCGCGTCCTCGGTGTCATCCTCCGCTGCCGGTTCGGCGCTGGTCGAGGTGACCGTCTTGCCCGGCGGTTCGGGCTCGAAGCGCGCCGGCGCGCTCTCGGCCGCGAGCTCGGCCAGGGCCTGGGCCACCTCCTCGGGCGCCACCTCGTCGGCCACCTCGGTGGCGGGCTCCCAGTCTGGCAGCCCCGCCTCGCGCCAGCGTCGCCGCCAGCCAACCTGGCGCAGGATGAGGGCGGACTGGTCCTCGGCGCGGCGCCGGATCAGCTCCGGGCCGGCCCCCTCGCGCAGGAGTTCGAGCACATCGGCCAGGATCAGCTCGGCGCCCAGCTGGCGATGCGCCAGGAAGGCCTGGCTCGGACTACGGCTCCAGAGTCCGTGCAGCAGGCGGTCGGGATCACCGGGATGGCAGGCCGCCTCGAGGCACGCCTGCCCATCCACGGTCATGCGCAGCCATGGCCCGGGGGCGGCGCTGGCCAGGATGTCGTCGCCGGGTTCGGCCCACACGCGCACGCCGGGAATGTTCAAGGCCACGGTGCTCCGGGCCAGCACGCTGGCGCCCTGTTCGGCCGCCACGCGCGCCAGGTCCGCCGCGAGTTCACCCAGGATCTCGGGCGAGGCGTCCAGGAGCACGACCCGACCGGCGTCCCGCAGGAGCTGCCGTGCCACCGACGCCATCTGCTGGCGGGTCTCCAGCGGGCGGAAGCTCTCGTCGTCCGGCGGGCGTCCGATCTCCTCGAGCAGCTTGACCGCCACCGTCTGGGTGCTCTGCAGCCGCCCGATGAGTGCTCCGGTGAAGTCGGCAGGGGCCACCGGCGCGTAGAGCTTGGGACGTCGCCCGGACATGCGGACGGCGCCACCCTTGACCATGGTGGACAGGACCTTGGTCATGTTGGCAGGGTCGCGCCCCATGATCTGGGCCAGCTTGTAAGCCGAGATGGGGCCATCGCCACAGTGCTCGAGCAGGGCCACGTAGATGGCGGCCTCGGTGGCGGTCAGACCCAGGTCCTTCAGCGCGGACGCCAGTTCCCGGTCCATGGGACCCTCCTTGTTGTCGGGCGACTACACGGATATGCTTGTCCTGGCCGGCCTTCCTGTCAAGTGCCAAGAAAGCAGTCATTTGACGCCAGCCCGCGGCCGCTTATCATGGCGGCACCATGGACATCAGAAATATCGCCATCATTGCCCACGTTGATCACGGCAAGACCACGCTGGTGGATCAGATCCTCCAGCAGTGTCGCGTCTTCCGTGAGGGCCAGCAGGTCCGCGAGCGGTTTCTCGATTCGGGAGACCTCGAGCGCGAACGCGGGATCACGATCACCAGCAAGAACTTCGCGATCACCTACGGGCAGACGCGCGTCAACATCATCGACACGCCGGGCCACGCCGATTTCGGCGGCGAGGTGGAGCGCGTGCTGAAGATGGCCGACGGCGTGCTGCTCCTGGTGGACGCCTTCGAGGGGCCCATGCCCCAGACGCGCTTCGTGCTGCAGAAGGCGCTGCAGCTCGAGCTGACGCCGCTGGTGGTGATCAACAAGGTCGACCGTCCCGCCGCGCGGCCGCAGGAGGTGCTCGACGAGATCTTCGACCTCTTCGTCGACCTCGGCGCCAGCGACAAGCAGCTCGACTTCCGCGGGGTCTACGCCTCGGGCCGCGACGGCTGGGCCGTGGACGAGCTCGCGGACGAGCGCCGCGACCTGCAGCCTCTGCTCGAGAAGATCGTGGCGCACATCCCGGCGCCCGAGTATCGCGAGGGCCCGTTGCAGATGCTGATCGCGGCCATGGATCACAGCGAGTACGTGGGCCGCATCGGCATCGGCCGCATCGTGCGCGGCGAGCTGAAGGCCAAGCAGCCGGTGATGCTGCTGAAGCGCGACGGCCGGCGCATCAAGACGCGCGCGGCCCAGGTCTACACCTTCGAGAACCTCGGCCGCGCCGAGGCCGAGCGCGTGGGGTGCGGCGACATCTGCGCCATCGTCGGTCTGGAGAACGTGGACATCGGCGACACCCTGGCCGATCCCGAGCACCCCGAGCCGCTGCCCCTGATCGCCGTGGACGAGCCCACGCTGAGCATGAACTTCATGGCGAACAACAGCCCGGGCTACGGCACCGAGGGCCGCTACGCCACCAACCGCCAGCTCCGCGAGCGCCTGCTGCGCGAGCTAGAGCGCGACGTGGCGCTGCGCGTGGAGGACACCGCGCAGTCGGACACCTTCCGGGTGTCGGGCCGGGGCATCCTGCACCTCTCTATCCTCATGGAGACCATGCGCCGCGAGGGCTACGAGTTCATGGTGGGGCAGCCCCAGGTGATCTACCGCGAGATCGACGGCAAGAAGGCCGAGCCGGTGGAGGAGCTCAACGTCGATGTGCCCGACGAGTACACCGGCACCGTGATCGAATACGCGGCGCAGCGCAAGGCCGAGATGATCGAGATGGTCCCGCGCGACGGCCGCACGCGCCTGCTCTTCCACATCCCCAGCCGCGGCCTCATCGGCTTCCGCTCGCACATGCTGCGCGCCACCGCCGGCGAGGTCGTCATGCACCACCGCTTCTACCAGTACGAGCTGTTCAAGGGCTCGGTCCCCCAGCGGCAGGCCGGCAGCATCATCAGCATGCACGCGGGGCCGGCGGTGGCCTACGCGCTCGATGCGCTGCAGGATCGCGGCCGCTTCTTCATCGCACCGGGCGAGAACCTCTACACCGGTCAGATTATCGGCGAGAGTCCACGCGACGAGGACCTGCTGGTCAACGCGCAGAAGGCCAAGCAGCTCACCAATATCCGTGCCTCGGGCTCGGATAAGAAGGCGCAGCTGGCGCCGCCGTTGAAGATGTCGCTCGAGGAGCTGCTCGAGTACATCGCTGGCGACGAGTGCGTGGAGGTCACGCCCAAGTCGCTGCGCCTGCGCAAGCTCCTGCTCGACGAGCACGACCGCAAGCGCGAGGCGAAGCGCCGCCAGCTCAACGACTGAACCGCAAGGAGACGCCATGGTCCTGCTCGAGTTCTCCATGTACCCCACGGACAAGGGCGCCTCGGTCAGCGACTACGTGAAGCGCTCGCTCGAGATCATCGACGACAGCGGCCTGCCTTACCGGCTCGGCCCCATGGGCACCACCATCGAGGGCGAGTGGGACGAGGTCCTGGGCGTGGTCACCCGCTGCTTCGAGCGCATGCAGACCGACTGCGGCCGCATCGCCGTGAACCTCAAGGTCGACTACCGCGACGGCTCGGGCGGGCGGCTCGAGAGCAAGGTCGCCACGGTGAAGGCCAAGACCGGTCGGGATCTGCGGACCTGATGGCGCGGCGGGCGGCCATCCGGCCTGGCGCCCCGCCTGCCGAGCGCCTACCATCTCCACCCATGGAGATCCGCCTGACACCGCCACCCTGGGCCACCCACCTCATCAGCGACCAGGACGACTGGCTCCGCGCCCCGCGTCCGGTGGCGCAGCTCGTCCCCATCACGCTGCCCGACGACGCCTACTTCGAGTACGCCTGGCTCGATGCCCGGGGCGAGAAACGCCCCGATCCCGACAATCCCAACCCGCCCAACAACCCCTGGTGGGAATACGCCCGCTACCTGGCCGGCCCGCGCTACGAGCCCGACCCCTGGTCGGTCATCGCGGCCCGGACCGCGCCGCAGGGTGCGACCGCGCGTCTGCGGTTCGACAGCGCCCACCTGCAGCAGCAGCGCCACGTCCTGGTCTACTCCCCGGCCGGCCACCAGGGCGCGAGCCTGCCGCACGTCTGGTTCCAGGACGGCAAGGCCTACTACGGCTGGGGCAGGGCGCCCCAGGTATACGACCGTCTCCTGGCCGCCGGCGTCTGTGCCCCGGCCCACCTTGTCTTCGTGCCCCCGGTCGACCGTTCCCGCGAGTACCACCTCAACGACCGCTACCTGGCGTTCCTCCTCGAGGAGGCCATGCCCGGCGTGGAGGAGTCCGCGCCGTGCAACGGCCAGCGCACCGCCTGGGGCGCGAGCATGGGCGCGTTCTGCAGCGCCGAACTGGGCTGGCGCCACCCCCTGCGCTTCCAGACCGTGGTGGCCCAGTCGGGCGCCTTCCTCTTCCATCCGGGCCAGCGAATCGGCGCCGATCCCCACGGCGGACGCGAGTGGTGGGCCGAGCGCGTCGGCCAGGAGGCCTGGCGGCCGCTCCGCTGGCAGTTGCAGACCGGCACCCTGGAGTGGCTGCACGAGCCCAACAAAAATCTCGCCGCCGCGCTGGAATCCGCCGACTACGACGTTGTATACAGCGAACGCCCCTCGGGGCACAACTGGACGACCTGGCGGAACGGCCTCGCCGAGGGATTTCGCTTCGCTCTGCCGCCGGTTCCTTGAAAATCGGGCCGCGAAGGGCCACCTTTTCACCAGACGATCGACCGACCCCGACCCCGAACCAAGGTAGGCTGACCATGCGCTTGATGATCGCCATCCTGGGCCTCGTGGCCCTCCTCTCGCTCGCTGCCTGCGGTGGCGGCGACACCGACCAGCACGCCGAGGGGCACGACCATGCCGCCGCCGGCCACTCGCAAGACGGTGACTGCGACCCCATGAACGCCGTGACCAAGGCCCCCGAGGGAAAGGTCTACGGCGCCGGAGTGGCCTCGGCCGCCACCATGCCCGTCAGCAAGCTGCTGGCCGACCCCGAGCCCTTCCTCGGCAAGACCGTGCGCGTCCAGGGCCCCGTGGTCAACGTGTGCAAGCACCGCGGCTGCTGGATCGAGATCGCCAGCGACCAGGAGCAGCAGAAGATCCAGCTCAAGGTCAACGACGGCGAGATCGTCTTCCCGCCCGAGATCATCGGCGAGACCGCCATCGTCGAGGGCGTGCTCGAGGGCATCCCCCTGACCCACGAGCAGGCCTGCGCCTACCTCGAGCAGGAGGCCAGCTGCCAGGGCGAGGCCTTCGACCAGAGCACCGTGCCCGCCGAGGGCATCACCTTCTATCGCATCAAGGGGACCGGCGCCGTGGTCCTGGCTTCGGCCGAGTAAGACAGCACGCACCGAGCGGGCCCGGACCGTGTCGGCCGGGCCCGCCTGCATCCGCTCCGGAGGCCTTCCGTGACCCGTCTGCGCAAAGTCTGCCGCTTCCTGCACCGTGAACTGGGCTTCCTGGCCGTGGGCCTGACCCTGGCCTACGCCATCAGCGGCGTCGCCGTCAACCACACCGAGGAATGGAATCCCAGCTACGAGCAGACGGTCCGCCACTGGACCATCGAGGCGCCCGGCGACGGGCCCACCGACCAGGTGGCGCCCCTGGTGCTCGAGCAGCTCGCCCTCGCCGAGCCGGTGCGCAACGTCTGGCGGGCCACCCAGACCCAGCTCCGGGTGATCGTACCCAGCGGCACGGTCGACGTGGACCTGGTCACCGGCGCGGTGGAATCGCGGATCCTCTCGCCGCGGCCGCTCCTGCGCGACGTCAACTTCATGCACCTGAACCAGGGCAAGGGCGCCTGGACCTGGATCGCCGACGTCTATGCGGGGGTCCTGGCCATCCTGGCGCTGTCGGGCATCTTCCTGGTCAAGGGGCGCAAGGGACTGGCCGGCCGCGGGGGCGTGCTCATGACCCTGGGCCTGCTGCTGCCCGTGTTTTACGTGGTCTTCGAGAAGTACCTCTAAGCCGTTTCTTGACTCGCGTTTTCACCCCACCTAGCTTTGCTGCCTGGTCCGACCATGCAACCGGAGCGAGAGGGGTCCGAGCCGTGATGATCGGCATCCGACGCGAGGACAAGAACCGCTGGGAACGACGGGTGCCGCTGGTGCCCGCCGACCTCGCGGAGCTGCAGCAACAGGGACTCGTTTTCCGGGTCCAGCCTGCCGACAACCGCATCTTCCCCGACAGCGACTACCGGGACCTGGGCATCGAGGTCGCCGAGGATCTGGGGCCCTGCGCGCTGATCCTGGCGGTGAAGGAGATCCCCAAGGAACTCCTGGAGCCGAACAAGGCCTACCTCTACTTCTCCCACGTCATCAAGGGTCAGGACTACAACATGCCCATGCTGCGCCGGCTCCTCGAGCTGGGCTGCAGCCTGCTGGACTACGAGAGGATCGTCGACCGGGACGGCCGGCGGCTCATCTTCTTCTCGATCCACGCCGGCTACGCGGGCATGATCGACTCGCTGTGGACCCTGGGGCAGCGGCTCCAGGCCCGCGGCATCACGACCCCGCTGGCCGAGATCAAGCAGACCTACCAGTACCCGAGCTTCGCCGCGGCCAAGGCGCACCTGCGCGAGGTGGGTGCGCGTCTCGAGGCCGAGCTGCCCGCCGCGCTGCGGCCGCTGACCATCGGCGTGGCCGGCTATGGCAACGTGGCCCGTGGCTGCCGCGAGGTGCTCGAGTGCCTGCCCGTCGAGTGGGTGGATCCGGCCGACCTGGCCGTGAGCGCCGCCCGCGATCCGCAGGCGCCGGTGATCCGCTGCGTGGAATTCCGCGAGGAGCACATGGTGACGCCCGCCCAGGGACAGCCGTTCGCGCTCCAGGAGTACTACCGGCATCCCGAGCGCTACCGGGCGGACTTCGACGCGAAGCTCGCCCACCTCGACCTGCTGATGAACACCATCTACTGGGAGCCCCGCTATCCGCGGCTCGTGACCCGCGAGTGGGTGCGCCAGAATCGCGAGGCGCGCCTGCAGGTCATCGGCGACATCAGCTGCGACTACGAGGGCTCCGTCGAGATCACGCTGCATTCGACCATGCCCGACCAGCCGAGCTTCGTCTACGACCCGGACACCGACCAGGTGACCGCCGGCGTCGACGGCCCGGGCCCGGCGGTCATGGCCGTGGACAACCTGCCCTGCGAGGTCTCCCGCGAGAGCAGCGAGCACTTCAGCCAGGTGCTGCGGACCATGGTCCCGGCGCTGGCGGCGTGCGACTGGTCGGTCCCGTTCGCCGAGCTGGATCTGCCGCCCGAACTGAAGACCGCGGTCATCGTCCATCAGGGCGCCCTGACACCGGACTACCAGTACATCGAGAAGTACCTGGATCAGTAACACTGGAGGATGACCACATGAAGAAGGTTCTGGTTCTCGGTGCCGGCCTGGTCGCGCGGCCGCTAGTGCGCTACCTGCTGGACAAGGGTTACGAGGTGACCTGCGCCAGCCGCACCGTGGCCAAGGCCGAGGCGCTCGTCGACGGTCACGCCCACGGCAAGGCGTTCGCGCTCGACCTCTCCGACGAGGGCAAGCTGGCCGAGTTCATCGCCGGCACCGACCTGGCCATCAGCCTCGTCCCGCCCCCGTTCCACCCCGTGGTGGCCCGGCACTGCCTGGCCCAGGGCAAGAACATGGTCACCACCAGCTACGTCTCCTCCGAGATGGCGGCGCTCGACGCCGAGGCCAAGGCCAAGGGCCTGACCATCCTCAACGAGATCGGCGTGGACCCGGGCATCGACCACATGTCGGCCATGCGGATCATCGACGACGTGAAGAACCGCGGCGGCGAGGTCGTGGCGTTCAAGAGCTACTGCGGCGGCCTGCCCGCGCCCCAGCACAACGACAATCCCTTCGGCTACAAGTTCAGCTGGGCCCCGCGCGGCGTGCTCGTCGCGAGCCGCAACGGCGCCCAGTACCTCGAGAACGGCCGCCAGGTGACCGTGGCACCCGAGCGCCTGTTCCGCGACATGCACGTGCTGCAGGTCCCGGGCTTCGGCGATTTCGAGGCCTACCCCAACCGCGACAGCGTCAGCTACCAGGAGGTCTACGGGCTCCAGGGCATCCCCACGCTGTTCCGGGGCACGCTACGCAACATGGGCTGGTGCGACTGCCTCTACAACTACCGCACCCAGGGCCTGCTGGACCTCGACGAGTTCGCGGTCGAGGGCCGCACCTACGCCGAGATCATGCGCGCGCACCTGGGCTGCGGCCCCGACGAGGACCTGCGCGTGGCCTTCGCGAAGAAGGCCGGCATCCCCGCCGACAGCCTGCCGGCCTGGAATCTCCACTGGCTGGGCATGTTCTCCGACCAGAAGGTCAAGGGCGAGAAGACCACCATGCTCGACGCCATGGGCGACCTGATGTTCGAGAAGCTGGCCTTCGCCCCGGGCGAGCTCGACCTCATCGTCCTGTTCCACGACTTCCAGGCCAGCTTCCCCGACGGCCACAAGGAGCACATCACCTCGCAGCTCATCGATTTCGGCATCGAGGGCGGGGACAGCTCCATGAGCCGCACCGTATCGCTGCCCGCGGCCATCGGCGCGCACATGATCCTCGAGGGCGAGATCACCGAGACCGGCGTCCTGCGTCCGGTGCTGCCGGGTATCTACAACCCGGTCCTGGACGAGCTCGCCACCCTGAACATCGAATGCAAAGAGTCCACCGAGACCTACTAGGAGGCACCGACCCATGGCCAAGATGACCAAGGCGAAGATCTTCAAGGAACTGGGCCTGAAGGCCAGGATGGCCGGCGCCAACTGCGGCGGCGAATGGTTCGCGACGGGCAAGGACGTGATCGAGGTCCACAGCCCCACCACGGGCGAGCTGCTGGGCAAGGTGACCCAGGCCACGGCGGCCGACTACGAGAAGGTCATGAAGGCGAGCCAGAAGGCCTTCGTGGCGTTCCGCGCGTTGCCTGCGCCCCAGCGCGGCGAGATCGTGCGGCAGATCGGCGTGGCGCTGCGCGAGAAGAAGGACGCCCTGGGCGCCCTGGTCTCGCTGGAGATGGGCAAGATCCTCACCGAGGGTCTGGGCGAGGTGCAGGAGATGATCGACATCTGCGACTTCGCCGTGGGCCAGAGCCGCTTTCTCTCGGGCCCCACGCTGCAGAGCGAGCGCCCGGGCCACCGCATGATGGAGCAGTGGCACCCGCTGGGCACCATCGGCATCATCAGCGCCTTCAACTTCCCGGTGGCCGTGTGGGCCTGGAACACCGCGCTGGCCTGGATCTGCGGCGACACCTGCGTGTGGAAGCCGTCGAGCAAGACGCCGTACTGCGCCATCGCCTGCCAGAACATCGTCAACCAGGTCTTCAAGGCCAACGGCCTGCCCGAGGGCATCAGCGGCGTGGTGGTGGGCCGCGGCTCGACCATCGGCGAGCGCCTGATCGCCGACACGCGCATCCCGCTGGTGTCGGCCACCGGCTCGACCCGCATGGGCAAGCGCATCGGTGGGGTCGTGGGCGCACGCCTGGGCCGGACCATCCTCGAGCTGGGCGGCAACAACGCGCTGATCATCAGCGAGAAGTGCGACCTGAAGGGCGCGCTCGCCAGCGCGTTCTTCGGCGCCGTGGGCACCGCGGGCCAGCGCTGCACCTCGACGCGCCGCCTGATCATCCACGAGTCGATCTACGACACCTACCTCAAGAAGATGATCGGGCTGTACAAGAAGGTGAACATCGGCGATCCCCTCGACGGCAAGACCCTCATGGGTCCCCTGATCGACGAGGGCGCGGTGCAGGACTACGAGAACGCCATCCAGGCCGCGGTGGCCCAGGGCGGCAAGATCCTCTGCGGCGGCAAGGTGAAGAAGCCCCCGTTCGGCCGGCGCACCTTCGTCGAGCCCACGATCATCGAGATCGACAACAAGGCCGAGATCGTCCAGAACGAGACCTTCGCGCCGATCCTCTACGTCATGAAGTACAAGAAGCTCGAGCAGGCGCTGGCGCTGCACAACGACGTGCCCCAGGGCCTCAGCTCGGCCATCTACACCGACAGCGTGGGCGAGGGTGAGACCTTCCTCAGCTACAAGGGATCGGACTGCGGCATCGCCAACGTGAACATCGGCACCTCGGGCGCCGAGATCGGCGGCGCCTTCGGTGGCGAGAAGGAGACTGGCGGCGGCCGCGAGAGCGGTTCGGACGCCTGGAAGGCCTACATGCGCCGGCAGACCAACACCATCAACTGGGGCGGGGAGGTCCACCTGGCCCAGGGCGTGAAGTTCGACGTCTAGGACGTTCACGCGGTTCACGGCGAGCCCCGTCGGCCAGGTGGCCGGCGGGGCTTTCCTGTTGGAACGGGGCGCGCGGAACCCTAGATTCAAGGGCAACCATGGAGGTGCCGCCGATGACCCACCGGATCATGCCGCCGGCGATCCTGTTCGCGATCTGCTGGATCCTGGGCGGCTGCGGATCGACCCCGCCGGCCGCGACCACGGCGGACGAGGTCGTCTACCCGCCGCTCAGCCTCTCGGCCTTCGACTTCCTCGACCCCGGCGAGCAGGCCCGGCGGCACGAGCTCTCCCGCGCCGCCTACGAGCGCGCCGCCGCCGCCGCGGACCTCGCCACGCGCCTCGCCGAACTCCAGGCCGCCGTGGGCCTCGCTCCCGCCAACGCTCAGGCCTGGTACCGGCTCGCCGAACAGCGGGTCTGGTTCGGCGACGACGTCCAGACGGCCGCGGCCCTGGCCGGCTGCCGGGCCGCCGGCGGCTGGCACGGCCAGGAGGATCTGCTGGAGGCCTGGTGGCGCTACGACCAGGGCGAATGGGCCCTGGGGCTGGCGGCGGCCGAGCGGGCCGCAGAGACGCCGACCGTGGCGCTCGTCCGCTCGCTGCTGCGCGCCGGCTCCGGCGAGGGCATGGCGGACGAAACCACACGCTGGGCCTGCTGGGTCGACCATTGGCTCGCGGGCCGACGCTTCCGCGTCCTCTTGCCCAACCAGCATCCCGACATCCTGCTGCACGGGGTGATCAAGCAGGAGCATTACATCAGCCTGTATCCCATGCAGGACGCCTGTCGGATCCCGCCCGACGACTTCGATCGCGCCTTCCTGCGCCCCCACCGCGCGCGCTACCTGCGCGACATGGGTCTCATCCACGAGGCCTACGGGCAGACCGCCGAGGCCCTGCTCGCCTACGAGATGGCGGCCGAGGCCATGCCCTGGGCCGACGGAGAGGCGGTGCGCCAGGTGGGTCTGGTCGGCGGGCAGAAGCCGGTCTGGCTCGCCCAGGAGCGGTATTACGTCACCGGCTCGCTCGCCGCCTGGCTCGATCTGTCGTTCCAGGAATTGCGAAGGGCTGCCGACCCCGAGGAACGCGGCCATTGGCGCCGGCAAGCGCTGGCGGCGTCGCAGCGCTGCCTCCAACGGCGGCTGGCCACCAGCGAAGGGCTGCGCAGCCGCTGGCTGTCGCCGCTCGCGCAGGACGAGCCGCTCTGGTCCGGCGCCGAGCTGGACCTGGCCCGGCGCCTGCTCACCGCCGACCGGGTGGAGGACCCGGAGATCCTGGCGAGCCTCGGCCGGCTCGAGGTGCTGGCCGGTCGTCACGAACAGGCCGTGGCGACGCTCGAACGCGCCCACGCCCTGGGCTACCGCGCGCCGCTGGCCTCGACCCACCTCGCCATCGCCCTGGTGGCCGTGGGGCGCGAGGACGAGGCGCGCGGGTTGCTGGATCGGGCCCTGGTCATCGACCCCGAACTGGTGGAGGCCTGGTACAACCGCGGGGTCCTGAGCCTGCACCAGGGCGATGCCGCGGCCGCGCTGGCCGATCTCGAACAGGCGGCGAACCTCGCACCCGAGAACCCCGGGGTGCGCGAGGCGCTGCAGGGCGCGCGGCAGCTGGCGGCGGAGTCCGTCGCGCCATGAGCCTAGCCGTCGCCGCGCAGTTCGAACTGCCCACGCCGCCGGTGGCGGTGCGCCGCCACCCGGGGGGCCATATCCACGGGGCGTGGCAGGTGACCACGGTCGACGGCGGACTCTTCCTGCTGCAGCGGCTGAACACCGGCGTCTTCCCCGATCCCGACGCGGTCATGGCCAACGCGCTGGCGGTGACCGATCACCTGCGCCGCCGCCTCGCCGACCCGGCGCACCGCGTCCTGCGTTTCCGGCCGACCCACGACGCGAACTGGCTCCACCGCGAGCCCGACGGCTCGGTGTGGCGGCTCTGCGACTTCATCCCCGGCGCCCTGGGTCTCACGAGCCCACGCACGCCGGCCGACGCGCGCATGGCGGGCCTGGCCTTCGGGCGCTTCGCCGCCGCGCTGGCCGACTACCCGGCGAGCGAACTGCTCACCACGCTGCCCGGCTTCCACGACGGCAGCCTGCGCCTGACCGCGCTGGTGGGCGCGCGGGTGCTCGATCCGGTGGGGCGGCTGGCGGGTTGCCGCGACGAGGTCGACCGCCTGCAGCGCCTGGGCTGGCTCGCCACCGCGCTGCCGGTGGACGAGCTGCCGGTGCGCGTGGCGCACAACGACGCCAAGCTGGCCAACGTTCTGCTCGACGCCCGCACCAGCGAGCCGGTCGCCGTCGTCGACCTCGACACGGTGATGGCCGGCACCGTGCTGCACGACTTCGGCGACCTGATGCGCACGCTGGCCACGCGTGCGCCCGAGGACGAGGTCGACCTGGCGCGGGTGACGGTGGACGAGGATTGCTTCGCGGAGCTGGTCCGCGGCTACCTGCGCGGCTGCGGCGGCCTGCTCACCGAGATGGAGCGCGAACACCTGGTTTTGGCGGGGCTGGCGATCACCTGGGAGCAGGCGACGCGATTCCTCGCCGACCACCTCGCCGGCGACGCCTACTATCCGGTGACGCGTCCGGGCCACAACCTCGACCGCGCGCGCAACCAGCTCCGGCTGCTGGAGAACCTGCTGGCGGCGGTGAAGCGGTTGCAGGAGCTGGTCAGCGCAGCAGCGATCTGAGCAGGCGGGCCAGTGCCAGGCCCGCGACCGCCGCGGCGGCCATGAGGATCCCGCCCAGCATCAGGCGCCCGTAGAGCAGGCTGCCGGTGCCGAAGAGCACCCCGTAGACCAGGACACAGCCCAGGCTCATGCCCAGGAGGGCCCGGGGCAGGTCGTCCGCCGGCCCCGCGTCGCTGTTCCGGGCCCGGACCGGCCGCCAGCCCGGACCGGCCGGGCGCACCAGCCGGTAGAAGGCGTCCAGACGCGCGGCGCCGGCCGGCGGGGTCAACAGCGTCACCAGCAGCCACACCGCCGTGGTGACCGCCACGGTGAGCAGCAGCGCCTGGTGCGACGGCAGGTCCAGCGGCCGCAGCACCAGCGCGGTGGCGAACGAGGCCGCCATGGCCGCGATCTCGCTCCAGGCGTTGATCCGCCACCAGTACCAGCGCAGCAGGTAGATCAGCCCGGTGCCGGCGCCGATGGAGAGCAGGAGCTGGAAGCCCTGGCTCGCGGTGTCGACCACGAAGACCACGGCGCCGGCCACCAGCATCAACAGCGCCGTGGTCCAGCGCGAGACGCGGACGTAATGGCGCTCGGCGCGGCCGGGGCGCAGGAAGCGGCGGTAGAGGTCGTGGACCAGGTAGCTGGCGCCCCAGTTCAGGTGGGTCGACATGGTGGAGATGTAGGCAGATAGGAGCGAGGCCACCAGGAGGCCGAGCAGGCCGTGGGGCAGGAGCGTGAGCATGGCGGGGTAGGCGATGTCGTGGCCGAGGAGCGCGGGGTCGAGGCCCGGTAGCGCGGTCTGGATGTCGGTGAGGCGGGGGAAGACCAGCAGCGAGCAGAGCGCCACGATGATCCAGGGCCAGGGCCGCAGCGCGTAGTGGGCCACGTTGTACCAGAGGGTGGCGCCCAGGGCGTGGCGCTCGTCGCGCGCGGCGAGCATGCGCTGGGCGACGTAGCTGCCGCCGCCGGGTTCGGAACCCGGATACCACACCGCCCACCACTGGACCAGTAGCGGCACTAGGAGCAGCGTGGCCACGGCCTGACCGTCGTCCCAGGCGGGCAGGAGGTTCAAGGTGGCGGGGTCGAGCCGCGCGAGGAGCCCGTCGAGGCCGCCCACGGCGGGATGGCGCAGCGACACCACCGCGGCCACCAGCACGCCGGCCATGGCGATGGCGAACTGGACGATGTCGGCCACCATCACGCCCCAGAGCCCCGAGAGCACCGAGAAGCCGATGCACAGGACGGCGCAGAAGACCACGGTCTCCAGGCGCTGCCAGCCGAGCATGACGTTGGCGATCTTGACCGCGGCCAGCGTTACGGTGCCCATGATCACGCCGTTGAAGACCAGGCCCAGGTACACCGCGCGGAAACCGCGGACCCAGGCGGCGGGGCGGCCGCCATAGCGGACCTCGTAGAACTCGAGGTCGGTGAGCACGCCCGAGCGGCGCCACAGGCGGGCGAAGAAGAACACCGTGGACATGCCAGTGAGCAGGAACGCCCACCAGACCCAGTTGGCGGCGACGCCGCCGGTGCGGACCAGGTCGGTCACCAGGTTGGGGGTGTCGGTGGAGAAGGTGGTGGCCACCATGGAGGTGCCGATGAGCCACCACGGCGCGGCGCGGCCCGAGGCGAAGAACTCGGTGGTGCCGCGTCCGGCCTTGCGGGCGAACAGCAGCGCCGGCGCGAAGGCGGCGGTGAGGCAGAGGAGGATGACCAGGAGGTCGAGGTTGTCGAGTTGCATGGGGCCAGACTAGCCGGGCCGAGGCCGCCAGGCCAGCGGGGAATCTTCATTCGCGACTTTCGTCGGTGCGCGCCTTGCACTAAGCTGTCGCACCGGACCGCCTCGAAAGGACCTGCCATGCGCATCGGCTTCGGCCTCGACCGCCATCGCCTCGTTCCCGGCCAGCGCTGCGTGCTCGGCGGGGTGGACTTCCCCGAGTGCCCCGTCGGCCCCCACGGCCATTCCGACGGCGACGCCGTCTGCCACGCCGTGGCCGACGCCATCCTCGGCGCGGCCGGCCTCGGCGACATCGGCACCCACTTCCCCGACACCGATCCCCGTTACGCCGGCGCCGACAGCGTGGATCTGCTGCGGCAGACCTGCGCCAAGGTCCACGCCGCCGGCTGGCAGGTGGGCAACGTCGACCTCACCGTCATGACCGAGCGGCCGCACCTGGCCGAGGCCAAGCCCATCATGGCGGCCAATCTGGCCGCGGCGCTGGCGGTGACCCCCGACGCGGTCTCGGTCAAGGCCACCCGCGGCGAGGGGCTCGGGCCCGAGGGACGCGGCGAATCGCTCACGGTCTACGCGGTGGCCCTGCTCCTGGCCCGCCCCGAGGCATCATGAACGACTCCTTCTGGAATCAGCTCCGCGAGGGCGCGGAGGAGCGCTTCAGCGGTTTCGGGCACCTCATGCCCTTCCGTGTCCAGGAGATCCTCCTGGTCGCCTCGATGTACGACGCCTTCACCCTCGAGGAGGGCGGCCGCCTGACCGAGCTGCTGCTCTCGGAGTACCGCGAGCTGAACCTCAGCTTCGCGCCGCGAATCACCAAGGCGAGCAGCGGCCGCGAGGCCATCGAGCTGCTCGAAGCGCGCCGCTTCGACCTGGTGATCACCATGTCCCGGCTCGGCGACCTGCAGGCGGCCGAGCTGGCCTGCAAGGTCAAGGACCGCGCCCCCGACCTGCCGGTCTACGTGTTGGTGCTCAACCCGCGCGAACTGCAGCACGTGCAGACCCAGTGCGAGGCGGGCCACATCAACCGGGTCTTCCTCTGGAACGGCGACGTCCGCCTGCTGCTGGCGGGGATCAAGAGCTGGGAGGACCAGCGCAACCTGCCCCACGACACACGCTACGGCGACGTGCGCACCATCCTGCTCATCGAGGATTCGGTCCGCTTCTACTCGATCTACCTGCCCATGCTCTACACCGAGATCGTGCGGCAGACCCAGAACCTCATGGACGAGGGCATCAACCTCAGCCACCGTCTGCTGCGCATGCGCGCCCGGCCCAAGATCCTGCTCGCCACCACCTTCGAGGAGGCCTGGAGCTGGTTCGAGCGGTACCAGAACTCGCTGCTCGGGGTGATCTCCGACGGCCGCTTCCCCTGGGCGGGCGAATCGGTGGAGAGCGCGGGGGTGTCGTTCATCAAGCAGGTCAAGGCCGCCGACCCGCACATGCCCACCGTGCTGCAGTCGACCAACCAGGCCCTCCAGGGCGAGGCGGAGGCCGTGGGCGCCGGCTTCATCAACAAGAACTCGCCGCGCCTGCTCCAGGATCTGCGCCGCTTCATGGCCATCAACTTCGGCTTCGGCGACTTCGTCTTCCGCCTGCCCAACGGCCGCGAGGTGGCGCGCGCCCGCGACCTGCGCGACATGGTGATGAAGCTGCAGGAGGTGCCCGCCGAATCGATCTACCACCACGCCACCCATGATCACTTCTCGACCTGGATGCGCGCCCGCACCGAGTTCGCACTGGCGGCCATGCTGCGCCCGCGCAAGGCCGATGACTTCGACTCGGTGGACGACCTGCGGGACTGGCTGCTCACCAGCCTGCAACGCTTCCGCACCGAGTCGCAGCGCGGCGTGGTCGCCGATTTCCAGCGCCAGCATTTCGATGCCAGCACCGCCTTCACGCGCATCGGCAACGGTTCGCTGGGCGGCAAGGCGCGGGGGCTGGCGTTCATGAACTCGCTCCTGAACCGCTATGCTGTCACCGACCGCTTCGAGGGCGTGGTCATCGAGGTCCCGCCCACCGCGGTGGTCTCCACCGACATCTTCGACGCGTTCCTCGACCAGAACGGCCTGCGTGAACGGGTGCTCGGCGGCGACCTCGCCGACGAGGAGGTGGTGCGCCTCTTCCTCGACCAGAAGCTGCCGGCCGGGGTGATCGAGGATCTCCGCGCCTTCCTCGAGGCGGTGCACTATCCCATCGCGGTGCGTTCCTCGAGCCTGCTGGAGGACAGCCAGTTCCAGCCGTTCGCGGGCGTCTACGCCACCTACATGCTGCCCAACAGCCATCCCGACATGACCGTGCGCCTGGACCAGCTCTGCGACGCCATCAAGCTGGTCTACGCCTCGGTCTTCCACCGTTCCGCCCGCGCTTACCTCGAGGCTTCGGGCAGCCGGGTGGAGGAGGAGAAGATGGCGGTGGTGCTCCAGGAAGTGGTGGGGCGCAAGCACGAGATCTACGTCTATCCCGACTTCGCAGGCGTGGGGCACTCCACGGATTTCTATCCCGCGCCGGGCACGCGCTCCGAGGACGGCGTGGTGTGCGCCGCGCTGGGCCTGGGCCGCATGGTGGTCGAGGGCGGCAACGTGCTGCGCTTCAATCCGCGCAGCCCGGGCAAGCTGCCGCAGTTCGGGACCATCGACGACTGGCTCAAGGGCAGCCAGCGCGAGTTCTTCGCGGTCGACCTCTCGCAGGCCGACGCCTATCCCCAGGCCAACGAGAACTACAACATGGTGTCGCTGGACCTCGCCGCCGCCGAGCGCCACGGCACCCTGGCTTCGGTGGGCAGCACATATTCGGTGGAGAACCGCGCGATCTACGACGGCATCAGCCGGTCGGGGCCGCGGCTGGTGAGTTTCGCCCACGTGCTCAAGTCCCGGCTCTTTCCGCTGGCCGACATCATGGCGTTCCTGCTCGACCTCGGCCGCAACTGTATGAGCGCCCCGGTCGAAATCGAGTGGGCCGTGACCCTGGCCACCGAGCCCGGCCTGCCGCACCGCTTCGGCTTCCTGCAGATCAGGCCGCTGGCCCTGACCAGCACCAGCACCACCCTGACCGCCGAGGACCTGGCGGACGAGGACGCCCTGATCACCACCGAGATTGCCCTGGGCAACGGCCGCTACGACGAGATCGCGGACATCGTCTACGTGCCACCGGCCAACTTCGACCGCGGCCAGACCGTGGCCATCGCCGCCGAGGTGGCGGCCATGAATACCAAGCTGCGCACCGCCGGCCGGCCTTACCTGCTGATCGGCCCCGGCCGCTGGGGCAGCAGCGACCGCTGGCTCGGCATTCCCGTGCGCTGGGAGCAGATCTCCGGGGCCCAGGTCATCGTCGAGACCGACCTGCCCGACTTCAAGGTCACCCCCAGCGAGGGGACCCACTTCTTCCAGAACCTGACCAGCTTCCAGGTCGGCTATCTCACGGTGAACCACGGCCGGCCACGCACGCGCTGCCACTGGGAGCTGCTGGATGAACGGGCCACGAGCAACGGGGAGGAGTTCGTGCGCCACGTCCGGCTGGACCGGACGCTGGAGGTCCTGATCGACGGCAAGAGTCGGCGGGGGATCGTCCGGTTTGATTCCGGCACAAGCAAGAAAGATAATTCGTAATCCACCGCCGGCAAAATATATAGATTAGCTTGACTGGGACGGTCCCGGGGTCGGTTGTTTCGCCTGACCTTAACCGAAAGGGGGCCGTCATGGCGTCCAGCACCAGTTACAATCCATTCGAGATGGCCCGCACCCAGTTCGACAAGATCGCCGATCTGATCGGACTGGATGGGGGCACCCGCGACCTCCTGCGCAGCCCGCTGCGCGAGTTCCATTTCTCCATTCCCGTGCGCATGGACGACGGGAAGGTGAAGGTCTTCCAGGGCTTCCGCATCCAGCACAACGATGCGCGCGGCCCCGCCAAGGGCGGCATCCGTTTCCACCCGCAAGAGACCGTCGACACCGTCCGGGCACTCTCGATGTGGATGACCTGGAAGTGCGCCGTGGTCGACATCCCGCTGGGCGGCGGCAAGGGCGGCGTGATCTGCGATCCGCACCACCTGAGCCCGCGCGAGCAGGAGGCGATCTGCCGCGGCTACATGCGGCAGATGGCCAAGAACGTCGGCCCGGTGGCCGACATCCCGGCGCCCGACGTCATGACCAGCCCCCAGCACATGCTCTGGATGATGGACGAGTACGAGACCATCCACGGCGGCCACTACCCCGGCGTGATCACCGGCAAGCCGGTGGGCATGGGCGGTTCGCTGGGCCGCACCCAGGCCACGGGTTACGGCGTGGTCTACTGCCTGCGCGAGGCGCTGCGCGAGCTCGACCTGGCGCCCGAGGCCACCACCGCCAGCGTCCAGGGCTTCGGCAACGTCAGCCAGTACGCCATCGAGCTGTACCAGCAGCTCGGCGGCCGTGTGGTCTGTGTCTCGTGCTGGGACCAGGAGGATCAGACCTCCTATTCGTTCCAGCGCGAAAGCGGTATCGACCTGGCCGAACTGCGCGCCATCGCCGACCGCTTCGGCGGCATCGACAAGGCGCGCGCCCGCGAGCTGGGGTACGAGGTGCTCGAGGGCGAGGCCTGGCTCGAGCAGGACGTGGACATCCTGATCCCCGCCGCGCTAGAGAACCAGATCACCGGCGACAACGTCGGCAAGATCAGCGACCGGGTGAAGATCGTCGCCGAGGGCGCCAACGGTCCCACCACTCCCGCCGCCGACGCGGTGCTCGAGGAGCGCGGCGTGTTCATGATCCCCGATTTCCTGGCCAACGCCGGCGGGGTGACCTGCAGCTACTTCGAACAGGTGCAGTGCAACATGAACTACTTCTGGGAGATGGACGAGGTCCTGGGCAAGCTCGACCTCAAGATGACCGCGGCCTACCAGGCCATCAGCGACCTCGCCGCCAAGCGCAAGCTCTACATGCGCGACGCGGCGTACGTCGTGGCCATCAACCGGGTGGCCGAGGCCTGTCACGAACGTGGTTGGGTCTGACGCAGCGGCTGAAACGGGGCCGGGCTCCGGTCCGGCCCCTTCCCGGGAGGTAGCCCCTTGGCGACCAGCAAGCTTCCTCCTTATCGGCGCCGTCTCCTGGCCGAGGCGGGCGTGCCCTCGCAGATCGGCCACGGCGCCCTCGGCGGCAAGGCCGTCGGCCTGGTCGAGCTCCGCGACGAGGTGGCCGGCCAGCTGACCCCGGACGAGGCCGCCGGCTTCACCGTGGACGTGCCCCGCCTGACGGTTCTCGCCACCGACCTCTTCGAGTCGTTCCTCGACCTCAACGGCCTGCGCCAGGTGGACTGGGACGGAATGTCCGACCACCGCATCGCGGCCCGCTTCCAGCAGGGCCACCTGCCGGCGGTCTGGCTCGGCGATCTGCGCTCGCTCACCGAGGGCATCCACCAGCCGCTGGCGGTACGCTCGTCGAGCCTGCTCGAGGACGCCCTGGCGCACCCTTTCGCCGGGGTCTACGCCACCAAGATGATCCCCAACCGCCGCCTCGACCCCGACCAGCGCTTCGCCCAGCTCGACACCGCCATCAAGTTCGTCTACGCCTCCACGTTCTTCGCCGGCGCTCGTGACTACCGCCGCTCGCTGGGTCTCAGCGACCGGCCCGAGGCCATGGCCGTGGTGGTGCAGGAGGTGCTCGGTCGCCGGCACGGCGCACGTTTCTATCCCGACATCGCCGGCGTGGCGCGCTCGTGGAACCCGTATCCGCTGGGCGGCGGCCGTCCCGAAGACGGGGTGATCAACCTGGCGCTGGGGCTGGGCAAGCAGATCGTCGACGGCGGCCTGACCTGGACCTACGTGCCGCGGCGGCCAACCGCTCCGCCACCGGCCGCCGGCCCGGCCGACCTGCTGCGCAACAGCCAGACGCGCTTCTGGGCCGTGAACATGGCGGGCCCCGCGCGACCCGATCCGCTGGTGGAAGACGAGTTCCTGATCCAGTCCGACCTCGCCGTGGCCGAGGACGACGGGGTGCTCGGCCCGCTGGTCTCCACCTTCGATGCCCAGTCGGGCCGCCTCCGCCCGGGCGTCCAGGGCGCCGGGCCGCGGCTCCTGGATTTCGCGCCCATTCTGCAGCACCGCCTGCCGCCGCTGAATACCGTCCTGCGCCGGGTCCTGGCCCGCGCCGAGGCGTGCGCCGGCCAGGCCGTGGAGCTGGAGTTCGCGGTCACTCTGGCGCCCGGCGCCGCACCCCGGCTCGGCCTGCTCCAGATGCGTCCCATGGCCGTGGCCGAGGGCGCGGTCGAGCTGGGAGCCGAGGAACTCACCGGCGTCGAGGTCCTGCTGGCCAGCGAGCACGTCATGGGCAACGGGGTGCGCGAGGACCTGCAGGACTGCGTCTACCTGCGGCCGCAGGCGTTCGAGGCGCGGCATACCCGGCGCATCGCCGACGAACTGGCCGCGGTGAACCGGGACCTGGTGGCGGCCGGCCGGCCGTACCTCCTCATCGGATTCGGGCGCTGGGGCAGCAGCGATCCCTGGCTGGGAGTGCCGGTCACCTGGTCCCAGATCGGGGGCGCCCGCGCCATCGTCGAGGCCACGCTGCCCGGTCTCGAACCCGAGTTGAGCCAGGGATCGCATTTCTTCCACAACCTGGTGGGTTTGCGTATCCTGTACCTGTCGGTGCCGCATCGCGGCACCCACGCCATCGCGTGGGAGCGTCTCGAGGCGCTCCCGGCCGAGTCCGAGTCCGAACTGGTCCGCCACGTCCGCCTGCCGCGTCCCTGCACGGTGGTGGTCGACGGTCGTGGCGGTCGTGGGGTGGTGAAGCTGCATGACGCCTGAACGCGATGCGAACCCCTTGATCCACGAACTGCGTGAGCGGGCCAAGGAACTCAGCTGTGTCTACGAGATCGAGGGCATCCTCAGCGACGAGGAACGGCCGCTCACGGAGACCATGCAGGCCGTGGCCGACGTGATCCCCGCCGGCATGCAGTACGTCGACATCTGCGCCGCGTCGGTGGAACTCGCCGGGCAGGCTTGCCACGGCGCGGACTTCCGCAACACCGACTGGCAGCTCTCGGCCCCGATCCTGGTCCAGGAAGAGCAGGTCGGCCGGTTGCTCGTCTGCTACCTGGAGGAGGTGCCGCAGGCCGAGCATGGCCCGTTCCTCCACGAGGAGGAGCGCCTGCTGCGGAGCATCGCCGACCGCCTCGGCCACTTCCTGCTCTACCGCCGCGTGCAGGCGCTCTGGCAGCGTATGGACGCCATGAGCGAGGAGAACGCGCCGCGCAGCGAGCCGGGCTGGCGTGTGGTGCTGCAGATGCTGCAGGACACCGATCCGCAGCTGGCCCGGCGCGTGGGGCGCCGGATGCTGAACCATCTCTGCGCCATGGGCCTGGCCGAGGCCCAGAAGCTGCTGCAGCGCATGGAACCGGCGCCGGACTCCACGCGCGAGAACATCCCGGTGCTGCGCATGGAGATGGACGACCTCACTGCGCCCGAACGTCCCTTCGAGCTGGCGTCGGCCCACATGCCCGACGCGGAGATCCTCGACCAGATCCAGAAGTGGATGCAGGAGGATCGGGCCAGCTTCCTGTTCAAGGTCATCAACAACCCGCGCTCCTCGATCGGCGACATCGCCGACGCCATGCACCGTCTGCACCACGTCCTCCAGGACGGCCTGACCCTGTCGGAGAGTTCGCGGAAGAGCCTGCGGGTCATGCTCACCCACCGGCTCTTGACCGAGCAGCTCGAGTTCAACCAGGTGGCCCGCGACGTGGCGTCCATCGCCGAGTTCCGCAACGTGCTGCAGCACGTGGTGATGTCGGCCGACGCCCACGGCAAGCTCGGCGGCAAGGCCGCGGGTCTGCTCCTGGCCCAGTGGATCCTCCAGCGCAGCGGCGACGAGGACCTGGTCGCGCTGAAGGTGCCCCGGACCTGGTTCGTCCCCTCCGACGCGGTCCTCGACTTCGTCAGCTACAACGACCTCGAGGACGTCTGGGAGCAGAAGTTCAAGGACATCGCCACCATCCGGCGCGAATATCCCAACATCATCCAGCTCTTCAAGAACTCCACCTTCCCGCCCGAACTGGTCAAGGAGCTGGCGCTGGCCCTGGAGGATCTGGGCCCGGTGCCGCTGGTGATCCGCAGCTCGTCGCTCCTCGAGGACCGGCTGGGCACCGCCTTCTCGGGCAAGTACAAGAGCCTCTTTTTGGCCAACCAGGGGACCAAGGAGGAGCGGCTCGCCGCGCTGCTCGACGCCATCGCCGAGATCTACGCCTCGCTGCTCGCGCCCGACCCCATCGAGTACCGGCGCGACCGCGGCCTGCTCGAGTTCGACGAGCAGATGGGCATCCTCATCCAGGAGGTGGTGGGCCAGCGGGTGGGCCGCTACTGGCTGCCGGCCTACGCCGGCGTCGCCTTCAGCCGCAACGAGTTCCGCTGGTCGCCGCGGATCCAGCGCGAGGACGGCCTGGTGCGCCTGGTGCCGGGCCTGGGCACCCGGGCGGTCGACCGGGTCGGCGAGGACTACCCGACGCTGCTGGTTCCCGGTCAGCCGCGGTTGCGGGCCAACGTGATCACCGAGGAGGTGATACGCTACAGCGCGAGCAAGGCCGACGTCCTCGACCTGGAGACCAACCGTTTCGAGACGGTCGACATCAAGGATCTGCTGCGCGCCTGCGGCGGCGACTATCCCGGCCTCGACCAAGTATTCTCCGTGCTCTCGCGCGACATGCTGCGCAAGCCGGTGCCGCTGCTCTTCGACCCCGAGGAGTCCGACGTGATCACCACGTTCAACGGTCTGGTGGAGGACACTCCGTTCCTGGAGGTCATGCGCCGGTTGCTGGCGGTGCTCGAGGAGGCGATGCACACGCCGGTGGACGTGGAATTCGCCCACGACGGCCGGCACTTCTACCTGCTGCAATGCCGGCCCCAGAGCCAGGCCTTCGACGTGGCGCCCGCGCCCATTCCCCAGGACATCGCCGCCGAGAGCCTGGTCTTCGATTCCAGTCGCCACGTCTCCAACGGGTACGTGCCCGACCTGACCCACGTGGTGTACGTCGATCCGGCCGCCTATGCCGCCCTGCCGGACGAGGCGAGCCTGCGCGAGATCGGCCGGGTGGTCGGCCGGCTCAACGAGATCCTGCCCAAGCGCCAGTTCGCGCTCATGGGTCCCGGGCGCTGGGGCAGCCGGGGGGATCTGAAGCTCGGCGTCAACGTGACCTACGCCGACATCTGCAACACCGCCCTGCTCGTCGAGGTCGCCTACGGCAAGGGCAAGTCCATGCCCGACCTCAGCTTCGGCACGCACTTCTTCCAGGATCTGGTGGAGTCGCGGATCCGCTATCTGCCGCTCTATCCCGAGGACGGCCAGACGGTCTTCCGGGCCGACCTCTTCGCGGAGAGCGACAACCTGCTGGCCGAGCTGGTGCCCGAGTTCGCGCATCGGGCGGATTGCGTGCGGGTCCTGGACGTGCCGCGCTCCTGCGACGGGCGCATCCTGCGGGTGCTGCTCAACGCCGATCTCGAACGGGCGGTGGGCATGCTGGCCGCGCCCGACGGTTCGGTGGAAAAACCGGCCGTCCATCCGGGCGGCCAGGCCGAGCGGCCCCAGGAGCAGTACTGGTTCTGGCGGTTGCGCATGGCCGAGAAGATCGCCGCCGAACTGGATGCCGAGCGCTTCGGCGTGGTCGCGCTCTACGTCTTCGGCTCGGCCAAGAACGCCACCGCCGGTCCCGGCAGCGACATCGACCTGCTGATCCACGTGCGGCACAATCCGCGGCAGCGCGCCGAGCTGCTGGCCTGGCTCGACGGCTGGAGCCGCTGCCTTGCCGAGATGAACTACCTCGAGACCGGCGTGCGGCGCGAGGAACTGCTCGACGTGCACCTCTTGACCGACGAGGACATCGAGCGCCGCACGAGCTGGGCCGCCAAGATCGGCGCCCTGACCGACGCGGCGCGCCCGTTGCCCCTCGGTGGCAGCGTCAGGCCGCAGGCGGGCCCATGAGCCGGCGACGGGCCTGGTCCGGCGCGGCGGGATCGAGGCTGACCAGGCCGAGCCGGGGGCTGTCGGTGCAGGCCGAGAGGCACCAGGTCCGGCCCAGCTGCTGACGCCAGGCGCCGGTCAGCCGCGCCGATTCGTGGACATGGCCGTGCAGGCTCAGGGCGGGCTGCCAGCGCTCAAGGAAACGGCGCAGGGCGATGCTGCCCACGTGGACGTCGAGCGGGACGTGGTCGACCATGCGTCCGTCGAGGGCGGCGCGGTCGAGGACCGTCTGGTACGGCGGGGTGTGGCAGAGCAGGACCGCCGCCGCGGGATCGCGCTCCGCGGTCAACCGCTCCAGGTCACCGGCGATAGTGGCAAGCACCACTTCGCGGCGTTCCACCGGCGTGCTGTGCCGGCCGTCCTCGGGAGCGACGCAGCCCGGATCGGTGAACCGGCTCACGTCGTAGCGCTCCCAGTCCTTGAGCAGGAACGGCGTGGGGGGAACCCAGGGGTAGCCCAGCACCGGCACGCCGCCGACCTCGACCCAGCGCCCCGGCGCGTAGCGCCAGAGTCCGGCCTGCTCCATCTCGACCCACGAGGCCTCCTGGGCGCGCGGATCGTCGTTGCCGGGAATGGCGACGATCTCGGGATACTGGTCGCCCAGATGGTCGCGCAGCGCGGCGAGCTGCGGCCGGAGGAAGCCGGTCCAGAAGTCGACCTCGCCGGGGGCCCAGGGGTGCGGCGTGAGGTCGCCCCCCAGCAGCACCGCCGCCGGCCGTTCGGCGCGGATGGCGGCGAACAGGGCGGCGTAGCGGCCGGGCTGGCCGTGCAGGTCGGAGGTGAAGAACCAGAGCACTTTCGTTCCCGTGTGGCGGTGGTATATTGTTCCGGTTTCCGGATCTCGAAGATAGCTTCCCGATCCCCAGGAGGCACGCCTTGAATCGCCCCGGCGCTCCCGCGACGAACCATGTCGATGAATTCGGGATCGACTACACCCGTCCCGTCTTCGCCCAGCTCGACGATCTCGGCGATCGCTACTGGGACTGGGTCCACATCCATCTGACGCCGAGCTTCTCGCGCCAGCTCGCCGCGGCCCAGCCCGCCGCCCGCTGGCCCGGCTCGTTCCCCATCTTCGCCAACCCGTGGCTCGAGTCCCAGACGCATATCCGCTGGCAGGTGGTGCTGGGTCTCTGGGGCGCGGTGGTGGTGGCGTGCCTGGCGACCGCGCTGGGGCTGGGGCTGCCCGTCGACCGGGCCGGCGTCGCCTTCCTGTGCGGGTTCCTCGTCTGGACCCTGGTGGAGTACGGCCTGCACCGGGTGCTCTTCCACAAGCGGCCGCAGAACGGATTCGAACGCAAGCTGCACTTCCTGGCCCACGGGATCCACCACAAGGACCCCTGGGACGGGACGCGGCTGGTGTTCCCGATCCTGGCGGGCGTCGCCATCGCGCTCGTGCTCTTCGGTCTGCTGCGTCTCGCGTTGCCCCTGCCGCTGGCGCTGGCCGTGATGTCGGGCCTCCTGCTCGGCTATCTGGCCTACGACATGGGGCACTACGCCTGGCACCACCTGACGTTCAAGACGGGCTGGTTGCGGTATCTGAAACGCTACCACCTGGCGCATCACTACCAGGACATGGACAGCCGCTTCGGTGTGAGCGTGCCTCTCTGGGACTGGATCTTCGGCACGGGCCGGCTGCGCTCGTGATGGGCTGGTCGGTCCGGCTGGCCCTGGAAGTTGTTAAGAGTTAGTCATTTGCCGGATCCGAGGGCGGGAACGCCGCGAAATCGGTGCTGGGCGGCGTTTTTTTTTGCTTTAACGGGGACGCGCCCTACTTTTGCGGCACGCACGGAAACTGGCCAGCGCGCCAGTGATCGCTCTCAGGTGCTCCACACAAGGAGAATCGAAAATGGCCCAGAACGTTGCTCAGTTTATGGACGAGGTCAAGGCCAAGAACGCGGCTCAGCCCGAGTTCCATCAGGCCGTCGAGGAAGTTGTCGAATCCCTGTGGCCGGTGCTGGACAAGCGTCCCGAGTACCGGACTGCCAAGATCCTCGAGCGGATCGTCGAGCCCGAGCGCGTGATCATGTTCCGTGTGCCCTGGGTCGATGACAGCGGCGAGATCCACGTCAACCGCGGCTTCCGCATCGAGATGAACAGCGCCATCGGTCCCTACAAGGGCGGCCTGCGCTTCCACCCCTCGGTGAACCTCGGCATCCTCAAGTTCCTGGCCTTCGAGCAGGTCTTCAAGAACAGCCTGACCACCCTGCCCATGGGCGGTGGCAAGGGCGGTAGCGACTTCGACCCCAAGGGCAAGAGCGACAACGAGGTCATGTCCTTCTGCCAGGCCTTCATGACCGAGCTGAACCGCCACATCGGCCAGTTCACCGACGTGCCTGCCGGTGACATCGGCGTCGGCGGCCGCGAGATCGGCTTCCTGTTCGGCCAGTACAAGAAGATCAAGAACGAGTTCGTCGGCGTGCTGACCGGCAAGGGCCTGGGCTGGGGCGGCAGCCTCATCCGTCCCGAGGCCACCGGCTACGGCTCGGTCTACTTCTCCGCCGAGATGCTCGCCACCCGCGGCGAGACCCTCGAGGGCAAGACCGCCCTGGTCTCCGGCTCCGGCAACGTGTACCAGTACACCACCGAGAAGCTGCTCGACCTGGGCGCCAAGCCGCTGACCGCCAGCGACAGCTCGGGCTACATCTACGACGAGGCCGGCATCGATCGCGAGAAGCTGGCCTTCATCATGGAGCTCAAGAACGTCAAGCGCGGCCGCATCAAGGAGTACGCCGAGAAGTTCTCCAGCGCGGTGTACACTCCCGCGGATCCCAGCCTCGACCACAACCCGCTGTGGAACCACAAGGCCGACTGCGCCTACCCCTCGGCCACCCAGAACGAGATCAACGCCAAGGACGCCCAGAACCTGCTGAACAACGGCGTCTACGTGGTGAGCGAGGGCGCCAACATGCCCACCACCCCCGACGGCGTGAACCTCTTCCTGGACAAGGGCATCCTCTACGGTCCGGGCAAGGCCGCCAACGCCGGTGGCGTGGCCGTCTCCGGTCTGGAGATGAGCCAGAACAGCCTGCGCCTGAGCTGGACCCGCGAAGAGGTCGACCAGCGCCTGGCCGGCATCATGAAGTCGATCCACAAGACGTGCGTCGAGGCCTCCGAGGAGTTCGGGACCCCCGGCAACTACGTCAACGGCGCCAACATCGGCGGCTTCCTCAAGGTCGCCGACGCCATGATGGCCCAGGGTCACTGGTAGGCAAACCAGGGTCACTGGTAGGCCTCACGAACCATCGGTTCGCTGGCATGGGAAGCGGTCCTCCGGGGCCGCTTCCCCTTTTTTGTGAATTGGCACTCGCCGGTCGGGTAGACTACCTTGTGACAGACGGTCCGACCGCTACGGTGGGGGCGACATGGCTTCGACGTGGTCGGGGGACCGTGGGCTGCATGCCGGGATCCCACTCATCCCGCTAAACAGTGGAAAAACCAATAAGTGACGAAGCTAACTTCGCACTGGCGGCTTAAGTAGCCGCTCGTCCCGCGAGCTGGGGTGTCATCGGCTCGGCTCGCAGGGGCGACGTAATCCGATGACTAGCCCGTCGCAGGTCTCTGGCAAAGGGCGAAATTTAAGTGAGACTGGCCCACCGGTTGGTATGCCGACTGACCTTCCGGCGGGCGAGATCAACAGACGGCTAAGCATGTAGACGCCTACGGGGTACCGGTTACGGACGCGGGTTCGATTCCCGCCGCCTCCACCACTCCATCGAGAAACTGCATGACGCAACGGCCTGCTCTGTGCTAACCCTTGCCCGTGGAGAAGGGGTCGGCACGGAGGTCTGGCTGCATGCGGATGCCAAATCGTGGAACCGGTCTGTTCCTGCGCACCTTCCTGCCCGTCCTGGCGCCGGCCCTGGTCCTGTTGCTCCTGTCGGTGGTCATCGTCTTCGTTCTGCTGGTACCGCTGTTCGAACGCACCTATCTCGGCGAGAAGCGCGACCTGTGCCGCCGGCTCGTGGAGTCGGCGGTCAGCAACCTCGACTCGCGCGAGAGCGAGGTCCAGGCCGGACTCATGTCGCGCCAGGAGGCCCAGAAGCGCGCGATCATGAGGCTGCGCGCGCTCCGCTTCGGCGAGGAAGGCAAGGACTATTTCTGGATCATCGGGCCCGACGGCCGCTTCGTCATGCATCCCTACCGCCCGGACCTCGAGGGGGCCGACCCCCATGTGGTGAAGGGGCCCGATGGCGAGGACCTGCAGGTGCTCATCGACCAGATGAACCTGGCCGTCAGCCCCGACGGCGACGGCTTCCTCGAGTACCGCTGGCACTGGAAGGACGATCTGCAGCGCCTGGTCGACAAGATCTCCTACGTCGACCGCTTCGAGCCCTGGGGCTGGATCGTGGGCACCGGCGTGTACACCGATGATATGGAGCAGGACCTGGCGAGCCTGCGCCGCCGGCTGATCCTGGCGGGCCTGGTGCTGACCACCCTGGCCTGCGGCCTGGCGCTCATCCTTTCGGTACGCATGGTGCGCTCGCAGCGGCGGGAGGCCGAGGCCCACGCGCGGCTGGCCGACAGCGAGGAGAACCTGCGCATCACGCTGCAGTCCATCGGCGATGCGGTGATCGCCACCGACACCGCGGGCCGGGTGCGGCAGATGAACGCCGTGGCCGAGGAACTCACCGGATATCCGCAGGACGATGCGGCCGGTCGGCGCCTGGTCGAGATCTTCCAGATCGTCGACGAGACCACCGGCAAGGTGGTGCCCAGTCCCGTGGACCAGGTGCTGACCACCGGCGAGGTGGTCACCCTCGCCAACCACACGGTGCTGGTCACGCGGGAGGGGCTGCGGCGGCGCATCGCCGACAGCGGGGCGCCCATCCGCGACCGCGACGGCCGGATCGTGGGCGTGGTGCTGGTGTTCCGCGACGTCACCGAGGAGCATGCGCTGCAGGAGCAGTTGCGCCAGGTGCAGAAGATGGAGGTGATCGGCCAGCTCGCCGGCGGCGTGGCCCACGACTTCAACAACATGCTCGCCGCCATCATGGGCAGCGCCGAACTCCTGGAGATGGAGCTGCCCGCCGACTCGCCGCTCCGCCCGCAGCTCGCCATGATCATCAACGGCTCGCGCCGCGCCGCCGACCTCACCGAGAAGCTGCTCACCTTCTCGCGCAAGGGCAAGACCCTGTCCACCCCGCTCGACATCCACGAGCCCATCCGCGAGGCCATCGGTCTGCTGCAGCGCAGCCTCGACCGCCAGATCCGGATCGAGACCCGCTTCACCGCCGAGGCCAACAAGGTCGTCGGCGACCCCACCCTGCTGCAGAACGCCTTCCTGAACCTGGGCATCAACGCCCGCGACGCCATGCCGGACGGCGGGACCCTGACCTTCACCACGGCCAACGTCGACCTCACCAAGCAGGCCGGTATGGACCTGCCGCCCGACCTGGAGCCGGGGCGCTATATCGAGGTGGCGGTGGCCGATACCGGCACCGGCATGCCGGTCGCCATCAAGGACAAGGTCTTCGAACCGTTCTACACCACCAAGCCGCTGGGGCAGGGCACGGGCCTGGGCCTGGCCACGGTCTACGGCACGGTGAAGGAGCATCAGGGGACGATCCGCATCGATAGCCAGCCGGGGGAGGGGACCACGGTACGCATCCTGCTGCCGCAGGACACGAGCGCCCTGACCCTCACCGACGGCCCGGCGCCCGCGGTGGTCCGCGGCCACGGCCTGGTCCTGGTGGTGGACGACGAGGAGCTGGTGCGCAGCATGGCTCGGGCCCAGCTGCGTGCCCTGGGTTACGACGTGCTGATGGCCCGCGACGGTCTCGAGGCCATCGAGATCTACACGCGCCAGCACAGCGCCATCGTCGCGGTGCTTCTGGACCTGGTGATGCCGCGTCTCGGCGGACGCGAGACGTTCGTGCGACTGCGCGAGCTCGATCCCGACGTGCGCGTCGTCTTCTCCTCGGGCTTCGACCCCGAGGGCGCCCTCGAAGACCTGCAGGGCCACGAAGGCGTGGGCTTCATCGCCAAGCCTTACCGGCAGGCGGCGCTGAGCCAGGCGCTGGCGGCGGTGTTCCAGACCTGAGGTTCGCGGTATTTCGAGATATCGATTGGCTGCAACCCCGCGCCGGGTGTAGCTTTTGCGCAGAATTCCGTCCTTCCTCGCAGCCAGAAGTGGAGGAGATCGTCATGCCACTGGTACCCATGCGCATCCTGCTGGACCACGCCGCCGAACACGACTACGGCGTGGGCGCCTTCAACGTCAACAACATGGAACAGATCCAGGCCATCATGATGGCGGCCACCAAGACCAACAGCCCGGTCATCGTCCAGGCCAGCCGCGGCGCCCGGTCCTATTCCAACGACAACTACCTGCGGCATTTGATGCTCGCGGCCGCCGAACTCAACCCGCAGATCCCCATCGCCATGCACCAGGACCACGGCAATAGCCCCGCCACGTGCTTCAGCGCGATCCAGCAGGGCTTCACGTCGGTGATGATGGACGGGTCGCTGGAAGCCGACGGCAAGACGCCGGCGAGCTACGAGTACAACGTCGAGGTCACCCGGAAGGTGGTCGACGTGGCGCACACCCTGGGGGTCACCGTGGAGGCCGAACTGGGTTGCCTGGGCGGCATCGAGGACGGCCACGGCGCGGGCCTCACGGGCGACGAGGCGCTGGCCCACCTGACCGACCCCGACCAGGCCGGCGAGTTCGTCGCGGCCACCGGCTGCGACGCCCTCGCGGTGGCCATCGGCACGAGCCACGGCGCCTACAAGTTCAAGAAGAAGCCCACCGGCGACGTGCTGAAGATGGACGTGATCGAGAAGATCCACGCCAAGCTGCCCAACTGCCATCTGGTGATGCACGGGTCGAGCTCGGTGCCCAAGCACCTGGTGGACATCATCAACGAGTTCGGCGGCGACATGCCCGAGACCTACGGCGTGCCGGTGGAGAACATCCAGCGCGGCATCAAGCACGGCGTGCGCAAGATCAATGTCGACACCGACAACCGCCTGGCCATCACCGGCGCCATCCGCAAGGTCTTCGCCGAGACGCCCGGCAAGTTCGACCCCCGCGACTACATGAAGCCCGCCCGCGAGGCCATGGCCGTGGTGGTGGAGGACCGCATGGTCGCCTTCGGCCAGGCGGGCTGGGCCGACAAGATCAAGTGCATCAGCCTGGTGGACATGGCCGCCCGCTACAAGTAGGCGCTTCATTTCGGCCTGGTCAGTGATTAGATTGCGGGTGCGAAACCCGATCAGGAGCCGGCGGTCGCCCTCGGGGTGGCCGCCGCTCTCATGGAGGCACCAGCGTGTACGGAGCGATCAAGGACCTGCTGGCGGGCGAACTGGCCACCATCCGCGAGCAGGGCCTCTACAAGGATGAGCGGGTCCTCCAGGGGCCCCAGGGCGCCGAGGTCACCGTGGGCGGCCGCACCGTCCTGAACTTCTGCGCCAACAACTACCTGGGACTGGCGTCGGATCCGCGCGTGGTGGCGGCGGCGCAGGAGACCCTGGCGCGCTGGGCCTACGGACTCAGCTCGGTCCGTTTCATCTGCGGCACCACCGAGCTGCACCGCCAGCTCGAGCGCGAGCTGGCCGACTTCCTGGGCCTGGAGGACACCATCCTCTACGCCGCCTGCTTCGACGCCAACGGCGGGGTGTTCGAGCCGCTGCTGGGCGAGTACTCGGCCATCATCACCGACCAGCTCAACCACGCCTCGATCATCGACGGGGTCCGCCTCTGCAAGGCCCGCCGCTACATCTACCGCCACGCCGACATGGAGTCGCTGGAGAACCGGCTCCGCGAGGCCCAGGAGGCGCGCTACCGCGTGATCGTCACCGACGGCGTCTTCTCCATGGACGGCGACTTCGCCAACCTGCCCGACATCTGCGACCTGGCCGATCGCTACGACGCGCTGGTCCTGGTGGACGAGAGCCACGCCACCGGCTTCACCGGCCCCACCGGCCGCGGCACCCACGAGAAGTTCGGGGTCATGGGCCGGGTGGACATCATCACCACCACCCTGGGCAAGGCCCTGGGCGGCGGCCTGGGCGGCGCCACCTGCGGGCCGGGCGAGGTCGTCGAATGGCTGCGCCAGAAGTCGCGCCCCTACCTGTTCAGCAACTCGATCCCGCCGGTGGTCTGCGGCGCCTCGCTCGAGGTCCTGCGGATCCTGCGCGAGGACCCTGAGCCGCTGCGCACCCTCGACGCCAACCAGAAGGCCATCCGCCAGGGCTTGACCAACCTGGGCTTCGACATCGATCCCGGCGACCACCCCATCGTGCCGGTCCATTTCCGCCGGTTCGACAACGACGCCATCATGGCCCAGAACGTCTCGCGCGACCTCCTCGCCGAGGGGATCTACTGCATCGGCTTCAGCTTCCCCGTGGTGCCCAACGGGCAGGCTCGGATCCGCTTGCAGGCCTCGGCGGCCCACACGCCCGAACACATCGACCGGCTGCTCGCGGCCTTCGCCAAGGTCGGCAGGCAGCACGGGGCCATCTAGGAGCTGCGCATGACCGCGCTGGAGACCATCCTCGCCAGGAAGCGGCTGGAGCTGGCCGACCTCACGACCCTGCTGTCGCTGGAGGATCCGGTCGAACTGCAGCGTCTCTACGCAGCGGCCTACGCGGTCAAGCTGGCCGAGGTCGGCCCGGTGGTCTACCTGCGCGGACTGATGGAGATCACCAACGTCTGCGCCTGCGACTGCCTGTACTGCGGGATCCGCCGGGGCAATCCCGGCCTCGAGCGCTACACCATCGACGAGGACGAGGTGCTGGCCGCCGCCCGCTGGGCCTGGGAGCAGGGCTTCGGCTCGGCCGTGCTGCAGGGCGGCGAGCGCAGTGACGCCGCCTTCCTCGCCTACGTCGAGCGCCTGCTCCGGGGCATGCAGGAGATCTCGGGCCGCGCCATGGGGGTCACCCTCTCGCTGGGCGAACAGCGCGAGGAGACGTATCGGCGCTGGCGCGAGGCGGGCGCCCACCGCTACCTCCTGCGCGTCGAGACCACCAACCGCGACCTCTTCGCCGCCATCCACGCCGACGAGCAGAGCTTCGACCAGCGGCTGGCCTGCCTCGACCGCCTGCGCCGCTGCGGCTATCAGGTGGGCACCGGCGTGATGATCGGCCTGCCCGGCCAGACCGCCGAGGACCTGGCCCGCGACGTGCTGTTCATGCGCGACCAGGACGTGGACATGGTGGGCATGGGCCCCTTCATCCCGCACCACGACACGCCGCTGGCCGAAAGCCTCGGCGATTTCGCCGCGGTCCGGGCGCGCCAGCTCGAGCTGGGCCTGAAGATGATCGCCTGCGTGCGGCTTGTGCTGCGCGACGTGAACATCGCCGCCACCACCGCGCTGCAGGCCCTGGGCGAGGATGGCCGCGAGCGGGGGTTGCTGGCGGGCGCCAACATCCTCATGCCCAACGTCACCGACACCCGGTTCCGCCGCGGCTACCAGCTCTACGACGGCAAGCCCGGACTGGACGAGGGTTCAGAGGAGAGCTGCCGGGCGCTCGAGCGGTCGGTGGCAGCCATCGGCGAGCGCATCGGGTACCTGCAGCCGGGGACCAGTCCGCACTACCTGCGCCGGACGGCCGGTTGACCAGTTTTCGGTTCGGAACTTGCCGCCGGGGCCCCCTGCGCTTACCTTCCCGCCGACTTTCGCGCCACAGCAGTGCGCAACACCAGAGGTTGGCTGCGGCCGACCTCTTCTTTCATGGGCTGAAACCGGGACGACGATCATGACGAGCGACCTCACCAGGGTCCGGAACATCGGCATCAGCGCCCACATCGATTCGGGCAAGACCACGCTGACCGAGCGGATCCTCTTCTACACCGGCCGTATCCGTGCCATCCACGAGGTCAAGGGCAAGGACGGCGTGGGCGCCACCATGGACTCCATGGACCTCGAGCGCGAGCGCGGGATCACCATCCAGTCCGCGGCCACTAACTGCGACTGGGACGGCCACAACATCAACATCATCGACACCCCGGGGCACGTCGACTTCACCATCGAGGTGGAACGCGCGCTGCGGGTGCTCGACGGCGCGGTGCTGGTGCTCTGCTCGGTGGCGGGGGTGCAGTCGCAGTCGATCACGGTCGACCGGCAGATGAAGCGGTACAAGGTGCCGCGGCTGGCCTTCGTCAACAAGTGCGACCGCTCGGGCGCCAACCCCATGCGCGTCACCGACCAGCTGCGCGAGAAGCTCGGCCACAACGCGGTGATGATGCAGCTGCCGCTCGGGCTCGAGGCCGCCCACAACGGCGTCATCGACCTGGTGCGGATGCAGGCGGCGCATTTCGAGGGGCCCAACGGCGAGACCGTGGTCTGGGGCGACATCCCCGAACCGCTGCGCGTGGAGGCCGAGGCCCGGCGCGAGGTCATGCTCGACGCCGTGAGCATGTTCAGCGACGACCTCACCGAGGCCATCCTCGAGGAGGCCGTGACCGCGGACCTGATCCACGACGCGGTGCGCAAGGGCGTGCTGGCCAACGAGCTGACCCCGGTCTTCCTGGGCAGCGCCTACAAGAACCGTGGCGTCCAGCTGCTGCTCGACGCGGTGATCCGCTACCTGCCCGACCCCACCGAGGTCCAGAACGAGGCCATCGAGATCCTCAGGGGCGGCGAGGAGCGCAGCTTCGTCCTGAGCAACGATCCCGCGGGCGAGCTCATCGCCCATGCGTTCAAGCTGGAGGACGGGCCCTACGGCCAGCTCACCTACATCCGTCTCTACCAGGGCGAGGTGCGCAAGGGCAGCGACATCGTCAACACGCGCACCGGCAAGAAGGTCAAGGTGGGCCGCCTGGGCCGGATGCACGCCGATCAGATGGAGGACATCGAATCGGCGGCGGCCGGCGACATCGTCGCGCTCTTCGGCATCGATTGCGCCAGCGGCGACACCTTCACCGCCGGCAGCCAGATCTCGCTGACCAGCATGCACGTGCCCGAACCGGTGGTCTCGCTGGCGATCATTCCCAGCGACGGCAAGGCCCAGGCCAAGATGTCCAAGGCGTTGCATCGGTTCACCCGCGAGGACCCCACCTTCCGGACCGCGGTGGACGCCGAGACCGGCGATACCCTGATCCGGGGCATGGGTGAGCTGCACCTCGACGTCTACGTCGAGCGGATGAAGCGCGAGTTCGGCGCCGAGGTCACCACGGGGCAGCCCAAGGTGGCCTACCGCGAGACCATGACCGGCGCGGTGGCGTTCAACTACATCCATCGCAAGCAGACCGGCGGCTCGGGCCAGTACGCCAAGGTCATCGGCCGCATCGAGCCCAGCGAGGATGGCGAGTTCCACTTCGAGAGCGCGGTTGTCGGCGGCAACATCCCCACCGAGTACATCGGCGCCTGCGAGAAGGGCTTCGCGAGCTGCATGGAGGAGGGCGCGTTCATCGGGGCGCCGGTCCAGGGCCTGAAGGTGGTCCTCGAGGACGGCGACAGCCACGCGGTGGACTCGTCGGACATGGCCTTCGCCACCGCCTGCCGCATGGCGTTCCGGGAGTCCTACGTCAAGGGCAATCCGGTGGCGCTGGAGCCCCTGATGATGGTCTCGGTGGAGGGGCCGGGCGAGTTGCAGGGTGAGGTTCTGAAGACCCTCATGCAGCGGCGCGGCATCATCGTCGGTACCACCGAGGACACCGGTTTCGTGCGCATCGATGCCCACGTTCCCCTGGGCGAGATGTTCGGCTATGCCAGCGTCTTGCGCTCGGCCACCGCGGGCAAGGCCGAGTTCACCATGGAGTTCGCGCGCTATGCGCCGGCGCCGGCCGACACGGCCGAGCAGCTGCGCAAGGATTACCTGGAAAAGCGGTCCCAGGGCAACTAGACTGGCAGGAGCAGGAGCATGAGCATGAATGTCTTCGAGAAGAGCCCGGTGCGGGTCCTGGAGAAGGCCCTGGGTGGTGGGCTGGGCCGCGGCAACTTCGGGGTCGTGGTGTCGCGGACCGGCGTGGGCAAGACCGGCTTCCTGATCGGCCTGGCCCTGGACCATCTGCTGCAGGGGCGCAAGGTGCTGCACATCTCCACCAAGGAGCCCGTGGAGCGCCTGCAGGCCTATTACGACCAGGTCCTGCAGGCCTACGCCGAGCAGCTCCACCTGGACCGCATGCTCGAGCGACAGCTCGACGTCGAGCGCGGCCGGCACATCCTGGTCTACAACCCCGAGACTTTCACGCTCGAGAAGCTGCGGCAGTCCATCGCCTTCCTGCGCGACGGCGCCGATTTCCGCCCCGACATGGTGATCATGGACGGAACCCCGCGTTTCGAGTACAGCGAGGACTGGGAGATCCAGGGCATCTGCGACCTGGCCCGGGAGATGGACGCCGAGATCTGGACCGGCAGCAACCTGCACCGCGAGGGTCAGGAGCTGGACGACCGCGGCATCCCGCGCGAGGTGGCCTGGCACGAGGAGAACCTGGCGGTGATCCTCAGCTTGCAGCCCCAGGGCGACCACATCCGCGTCCAGATCCTCAAGGAGCACGACAGCGAGCAGCCGGCCACCGTCTCGCTCGAGCTGGATCCCGAGACGCGGGTGCTCCGCTGGCGCTAGCCGGGCCGACTGGAGGGGCGAACGTGCCCGACATCGATGTGGCCGCCAACCTGGCGCGACTGCGCGAGCGCCTGGCCGCCGCCTGCCGCGGTGCCGGCCGCGCCGAGGATGCGGTCCGCCTGGTGGCGGTGACCAAGCGCATCCCGCTGGACCTGGTCGTGGCCGCGGTGACGGCCGGCCAGCGGGATCTGGGCGAGAACCGTATCCAGGATGCCCTGCTGCGCCAGGACGAGCTCGCGGCGGCCATGCCGGCGCCCGCGCCACCGGTCCGCTGGCACTTCATCGGCCACCTGCAGCGCAACAAGGCGGCCCGTGCGGCCGGACGCTTCACCCTCATCCACGGGGTCCATTCGGCCGACCTGGCCCGCCGGCTGGACCGTCAGGCTGGCGAGCTGGGCGTGGTCCAGCCGGTGCTCCTGCAGGTCAACGTCACCGAGGAGCCGCAGAAAGACGGGGTTGCCCCCCGGGGGGTGGAGGCTCTAGCCTGTGCGGTGGCGGACCTGGCGCACCTGGACCTGCGCGGCCTGATGGCCATGGGCCGGGCCGGCGCGCCGGAGGCGGAACTGCGGCGCAGCTTCGCCGCCGTCCGCGAGTTGCGAGACGAGGCGGCCCGGGCCTGTGGCCGGCCGCTCCCCGAGCTGAGCATGGGCATGAGCGGGGATTTCGAGGCGGCCATCGCCGAGGGGTCCACGCTGGTGCGCGTCGGGACGGCGGTGTTCGGACCGCGTGCGGACTGACGCTGGCACCGGTCTTGATGCGTTCAGCCGGTAGACACCGATTCTTCGGCCCAGGTGGTCGAAAACTGGCCGGTCGCGCCCGCGGGTTGGCCGCTCCTGAAGGAGAGACAGATGAGGATCACGCCCCTGGACGTTCGCAAGCAGGAATTCAAGCGCGGCATGCGGGGCTTCGACAGCGATGAGGTGCGGGCCTTCCTGACCACCCTCGCCGACGAGTACGAGGCCGTGCTGGTGGACAACAAGCAGCTCCGCGAGCGCGTCCTCGAGCAGGACGAGAAGCTCTCCGAGTACCGGAACCTCGAGCGGACCCTGCGCGACACCCTGATGACCGCCGAGAAGGTCACCCAGGAGGCGCGCGAGACCGCGCGCAAGGAGGGCGAGGTCCTGCTGCAGGAGGCGCGAAACAGGGTCCAGCAGGTGCTGGCCGAGGGGCGGGCCCAGCTCGACGAGCTGCGGCGTGAGGCCCTGGCCGTGCACCGCGAGAAGGAGACCTACCTCGGTCGCTTCCGCAGCCTGGCCGAGGCCCAGATCCAGTTCACCGAGCAGCATCGCACCGATTTCAAGGACTTCGACGGACGCTTGCTCGACCACATCGACGTGCTGCCCGAGGCGTCCGGCAGGACCGGATCGGACACGCCGACCGCGCCGCCGGTGGCGTACGGTCCGGCCCCGGCGCCCAGCGCCCATCTCGACAGCGCCAACGACCAGTGGCGCGACTACGCCATCGAGGCCGAGAAGTCCGCCGCCGCGGCGGCGGAGTCCAGGCCCGAGGTCAGGCCCGAAGCCGCACCGCAGGACGCGAGTCCGGAGGTCGATCAGGTCGCGGGCCTGGTCCAGGACGCCGAGCAGACCCTGAAGCCCACGGTCGAGCCGATGGACCAGACGCCGGCGGCCGAGGAGGCTCACCGCTCCTGACAGCCGCGCGCAACACCAGGAAGGGCGGGGATCGACCGATTCCCGCTCTTTCTGCTTTTTTGGCGACTGGCGGCGTGTTAATTTACCATGCCCTCTATCGCCCGGCCCACAAGGCCGGGATGCGCATAACATGCTCCGGAGGTTGGGCTTGAGCGATCTCTACTCCCGCATCCAGGAAGCGGCCGAGTTCATCGGCGCCCGCGCATCGATCCGCCCCGAATACGGGTTGATCCTGGGGACGGGTCTGGGCAAGCTGGCCGGCCGGATCGAGAACCCGGTGTCCATCCCCTACGGCGAGGTGCCGCATTTCGTGGAATCCACCGCCACCAGCCACGATGGCAACCTGGTGCTGGGGACCCTGGAAGGCCGGGCCGTCTGCGTGATGCAGGGGCGCACGCACTACTACGAGGGGTACTCCATGGAGGAGATCACCCTGCCGGTGCGCGTGATGAAGGCGCTGGGCGCGCATTCGCTGATCATGAGCAACGCCGTGGGCGGCATGAACCCCAAGCATCGCCCTGGCGACATCGGTGTGATCGTCGATCACATCAACTTCATGGGCGACAACCCGCTCATCGGGCCCAACGACGAGCGACTGGGGCCGCGCTTCCCGGACATGAGCGAGCCCTACGACCGCGGCTATATCGCGCTCTGCGACGAGGTCGCCCTGGAGCAGCGGCTGGCGCTGCGGCACTTCGTCTACGTGGCCGTGGCGGGGCCCAATCTCGAGACCGCCGCCGAGTACCGCTTCCTGCGCCTGCTGGGAGCCGACACGGTGGGCATGTCGAGCGTGCCCGAGAACCTGGTGGCCGTGCACGGCGGCCTGAAGGTCCTGGGCATCTCGGTGATCACCGACGCCTGCCTGCCGGACAACCTGCACCCGGCCCGGGTCGAAGACATTCTCAAGACGGCGAACGAGGCCCAGCCCAAGCTGGAGGCCCTCGTCACCGGATTCCTGCGGAAGGCGCCGCGCCCTTAGCACGCCGCGCCAGCCGCCAACCTGCGAGGACGTTCGCGGACATGGCCGAGCTGTACCCATCCCCGTCGCGACCCTTCCACGATGCCGAATCCGAGCATGGCATCAGTGCGTTCTGGCGCGAGCACGACACCTTCCGCCGCAGCATCGCGCAGCGCGAGGGGGCGCCCGACTGGGTCTTCTACGAGGGGCCGCCCACGGCCAACGGCAAGCCGGGCGTGCACCACGTCATGGCGCGGCTGTGCAAGGACATCATCTGTCGCTTCAAGACCATGACCGGCCACCGCGTGGTGCGCAAGGCGGGCTGGGACACCCACGGCCTGCCGGTGGAACGGTCGGTGGAGAAGACCCTGGGCATCCAGGGGGCGCAGGAGATCCTCGACTACGGCCTGGCGGCCTTCAACGACAAGTGCCGCGAGAGCGTCTGGTCGTGCAAGGCCGAGTGGGACGAGTTCACCGAGCTGCTCGGCTACTGGGTCGACCTGGACGACCCCTACATCACCTACACCAACGAGTACATCGAGTCGGTGTGGGCGATCCTGCAGCGCTTCCACGCCGCCGACCTCCTCTACCGCGGCCACAAGGTGGTGCCCTACTGCCCGGTGTGCGCCACTCCGCTGTCGAGCCACGAGATGGCCAACAGCTACCAGACCGTCAGCGACCCCTCGGTCTTCGTCCGCCTCAAGGCCTCCGATGCCGACGAGTCGTTCCTGACCTGGACCACCACACCATGGACCCTGCCCAGCAACGTGGCGCTCGCCGTGGGCGAGGACTTCGACTACGTCCGCGTCCGCCACGGCGACGAGGTGCTGATCCTGGCCGAGGCCCGCCTCTCGGTGCTCGACGCCGAACGGGGCATCGAGGTGCTCGAGACCTTCAAGGGCCGCGACCTGCTGGGCCGGCACTACGAGCAGCTGCTGCCGTTCTGCGCGGTACCCGAGGGCAAGGAAGCGTTCAAGGTGGTGGCCGCCGACTTCGTGACCCTCGATTCGGGCACCGGCATCGTCCACATGGCGCCGGCCTTCGGCGAGGACGACTTCCAGGTGGGCCAGCGCGAGGACCTGGCGTTCTTCAAGCCGGTGGACCAGAACGGCCAGTTCACCGCCGAGGTCGCGCCCTGGCAGGGCCTGCACGTCAAGAAGGCCGACCCCAGGATCGTCGAGCATCTCCAGGAGCACGGCCAGCTCTACGCCAAGGCCACCTACACCCACGAGTACCCGTTCCACGACCGCTGCGGCAACGCGCTCATCTACTACGCCACGCCGAGCTGGTTCATCGCCACCAGCAGGATGCGCGAGCAACTGGTGGCCGCCAACAAGGACATCGTCTGGGCGCCGCCCGAGGTGGGGTCGGGCCGGTTCGGCAACTGGCTCGCCGGCAACATCGACTGGTCGCTCAGCCGCAACCGCTTCTGGGGCACGCCGCTCAACGTCTGGGTCTGCCAGGCATGCGGCGGGCTGCACCTGCCCATCAGCCGCGCCGAACTGAGCGAGCTCACCGGCCGGGACCAGAGCGGCCTCGATCTGCACCGGCCGCACGTGGACGACCTCACCTTCGGCTGCACCCACGAGGGCTGCCAGGGCACCATGCGCCGCACGCCCGAGGTCATCGACTGCTGGTTCGACTCGGGCTCCATGCCCTTCGCCCAGTACCACTGGCCGTTCGAGAACGAGGAGCTCTTCCAGAACCAGTATCCCGCCGACTTCATCTCCGAGGGTATCGACCAGACCCGCGGCTGGTTCTACACCATGCTGGTGATCGGCACCTTCCTCACCGGCCGCAGCAGCTACAAGCGCTGCCTGGTCAACGAGCTGATCCTCGACCGCAAGGGCAAGAAGATGTCCAAGTCGGTGGGCAACACCGTCGACCCCATGGCCATCATGCGCCAGCACGGCGCCGACCCCCTGCGCTGGTACATGATCACCGTCAATCCGGTGTGGATCCCCACCAAGTTCGAGGAGTCGGGCGTGGACGAGGCGCGCAGCAAGCTGCTGGGCACGCTCGAGAACACCTACAGGTTCTTCGCCACCTACGCCAACCTCGACCGCTGGACGCCCGATCCGGCGCGTGCCACCGCGCCCGATCTGCTCGACCGCTGGATCATCAGCCGCCTGCAGTCGGTCACGCGCTCGGTCCACGACGACCTCGAGGACATGAACCTCACCCGCGCGGGCAAGACCCTCGCCGCCTTCGTCCTCGACGACGTGAGCAACTGGTACGTCCGGCTCTCGCGAAAGCGGTTCTGGCACGGCGAGGTCGACACCGACAAGCACACCGCCTACACCACCCTCTTCACCGTGCTCGAGACGGTGCTGCGCCTCCTGGCGCCCTTCGTGCCCTTCACCGCCGAGGAACTCTACCGCGGCCTGCGCGGTCACGAGCAGGCCGACCTCTCGGTCCACCTGCAGGACTTCCCGGCGGTCGACCCGACGTTGCAGGACGTGGATCTCGAGCGGCGCATGCAGGCGGCCCAGGACGTGGTGGGCCTCGGGCGCAGTCTGCGCCAGGAGACCCAGCTCAAGGTGCGACAGCCGCTGGGGCGGCTCCTCGTGCACAGCACCGACGATCGTGCCGCGGGGCTGCTGGGCGACGCGACCCTGACGAGCTACGTGGCCAGCGAACTGAACGTGAAGCGGCTCGAGGCCGTGGCCGATCCCCGCGAGGTGGCCACCCTCGCCGCCAAGGCGAACTTCCGGGCGCTGGGACCGCGCTTCGGCAAGCAGTCGCCGGTCTGGGCCAAGGCCATCGACGCCCTGACGCCCAACCAGGTGATGCACCTGCGCGAGCATGGGCAGATCGATGTCGAGGCCGACGGGCGGCAGGAAACCCTGGGTTTCGAGGAGATCCAGGTACGCCAGGAGGGGATCGCGCCGTTCGCCGCCACCGGGCAGGGCGGGCTCACGGTGGCGCTCGATACCACCCTCGACGACGCGCTGCGCGCCGAGGGCCTGGCCCGCGAGATCATCAACAAGGTGCAGAATCTGCGCAAGAAGAGCGGCCTCGAGGTGAGCGACCGTATCCGCCTCGTGGTGGCCGGCCCCGATGCGGTGCAGGCGACCGTGGCCGTCCATGCCGATCGTATCTGCCAGGAGACCCTGGCCGAATCGCTCGCGGCAGCAGGCGACATGCCGCATGGCGATACCTTCCGGATCGAGGATTCGGAAATCACCGTCAAGCTCGCCAAGATCTGAGCGCAGCGGAAGGGGACACGCATGCGCAAGACCGAACTGCAGCGGTTCCGCAAGCTCCTGATGGCCGAGAAGGAGCGGGTCATGCACTCCATGGCCGACCACCACAAGGTCATCCGTGGCCTCGACGGCCAGGACGGCGGTGGCACCGGCAAGGCGCATTCCAATCACCTCGCCGACCAGGGGACCGACGAGTACCAGTACGAGGCCACCATCCAGTTCGCCAGCACCGAGGGGCGGTACCTCTACCACATCGAGGAAGCGCTCAATCGCATCGAGGATGGCAGCTACGGCAAGTGCGACGAATGCGGCGGCAAGATCAGCATGGAGCGCCTGCGCGCCCTGCCGCACGCCCGCCTCTGCATCGAGTGCAAGGAGAAGGAAGAGGAAGGACGCCTTTGATGCGGCGCTCCTCTGCCTGGCTCTGGGCCGTCGGACTGTTGATCGTGGACTTCGTCAGCAAGCGCCTGGTGCTGGCCCATGCCGAGACCCTGCGCTTCGACCGGGTCGAGGTGCTGGGCGACTTCTTCCGTCTGGCCTACGTGCGCAACCCCGGCGCCGCCATGGGCCTGACTCCCTTCGGCCGCTGGATGCTGGTGGCGATCAGTGCCAGTGCGGCCGTCCTGCTGATCTGGTTCCTGCTGGCGACTCCCGCCGTCCAGCGCTGGCGCCGCCTGGCCATGGGCCTGATCCTCGGCGGCGCTCTGGGCAACCTGGTCGACCGGGTGTTCTACGACGGGCTGGTCGTGGACTTCCTCGATTTCGGTATCGGGCCGCACCGGTTCTGGACCTTCAACGTGGCCGACATCGGGGTGACGTGCGGTGGCGCCCTGCTCCTCTTCTGCCTGCTGGCCGAGGAGCGCCGCGAACGGCGGGCCCGGCGTCTCGGCCATGACTGAACAGCCCCTCCATTTCGTCGTCACCGCCGAGGAGGCCGGCCAGCGCCTCGATCGCATCCTGGCCGAGCGCCTGCCCGGGCTCAGCCGCAGCCACATCCAGAAAGCCTTCGCCGCCGAGGCGGTCACCGTGGGGGGACGGCTGCGCCCCAAGTCGTTCCGCCCCGCCGCCGGCGACGAGATCGCGGTGAGCATCACGGCACCGGAGCCTCCCACTGCCAGCCCCCAGGACATCCCGCTGGACATCGTCTACGAGGACGCGGACCTGCTGGTGATCAACAAGCCGGTGGGACTGGTGGTGCATCCGGCCCCGGGACATGCCGACGGCACCCTGGTCAACGCCCTGCTCCATCATCAGCGCGCCCTGGCCGACACCGGCGACCCGCTCCGCCCGGGCATCGTGCACCGCCTCGACCGTGAGACCAGCGGGCTCCTGGTGGTGGCCCTCAGCGCGGTGGCCCACCGCACCCTCGCTGCCCAGCTGCGCGACCGCACCCTGGGCCGGGTCTACCTCGCGTTGAGCTGGGGCCTGTGGCCCGAGGCGACCTGCGAGCTCCGCGGGAATCTCGGTCGCCACCCGACCGATCGGCAGCGGATGGCCGTGGTCCCGCGTGGGGGACGCGAGGCGATCACCCATGTCGAGGTCTGCGAGGACCTGGAGTTCGTCCAGCTCTGCCGCGTGCGCCTGGAGACCGGACGGACCCATCAGATCCGTGTGCACTTCGCCCATCACGGCCACCCGGTGGTCGGCGACCCGGTCTACGGCGATGATCGGCGCGCCCACAACGTGCGCCCCGTGGACCGCCAGGCGGCCGCCCGGCTGGTGGCGGCGGCGCCTCGGCAACTGCTGCACGCCGCCGAATTGCATCTCGAGCACCCGGCGGACGGCCGCCGGCTCTCGTTCACGGCCCCCCTGCCCGAAGATTTCGACAACGCCCTGTCGGGACTGCGGCGCGAACTCGGTCGCAGCGAAGGTGGCCCTGAGGCTGGACAGGAAAGGTCGGCTGAACTATCCTGCCGTGACGTGCCGCAGGAGTGAGCCTCCACCGACCAGAGGAGTGACGACGCGTGAAGATCAAGGAACGGCGGCGCGACGGGATCGCCATCCTGGACATGAGCGGCAAGCTCATGGGGGGGCCCGACGCCGAAGCCTTCAACGAAGTGCTGCGGACCATCATGCACGAGGGTGTGGTCAACTTCATCGTCAACATGGAGAAGGTGAAGTGGGTCAACAGCACGGGACTCGGGATCCTCATCTCGGGGTACACCACGGTCAACAGAGCGGGCGGGGAGTTGAAACTGCTGAAGGTCACCGAGCGTATCGAGAACATCTTCATCGTGTCCAAGCTGTCCACCGTCTTCCACTCCTTCGAGGATGAGGACGAGGCAGTCCGGAGTTTTGCCTAACCTTGGACGGGGGACCGACGTGAACTCCCGCATCGAACTTAAGCTGCCCAGTCAGATGGCCTTCCTCGGCGTGCCCGACGCGGTGCTACTCGAGGTGGGGAGCGATCTGGACTGTCCCCGTCAGCTTCTCGAGGAACTCGGCACGGCGGTCATCGAGGCCTGCACCAACGCCATGGAGCACGGCAATCAGCTTGCCGAGGAGCGCCCCATCGAGGTCCATATCGAGGTGGGCGAGAACCAGATCCACGTGGCCGTCATGGATGATGGGCCGGGATTCGACTACTCGTCCTGGCAACCGGCCGAGGATCTCATGCGCGAACGCGGGCGCGGCATCCTCATCATGCGCGAGTTCACCGACGAACTCACCTATGGCCGAGCCAGCGACGGCCGCTTCCGCGTCCGGCTCACCAAGAACCTGAACCATTCGGATTGACCCGCCGCTCATGCCTGTCCTCATCGGACTCGACTACGGCCTGCGTCGCATCGGTATCGCCGTCAGCGATCCCGAGACGCGGTTGGCTCTGTCCGTGGGGGTCCACGTGGAAGGCCGTGACGGCTCCATCCTGCAGCGGTTGCGCGACCTGGCCGCCGAGCGCGGCGCCACGGGCGTGGTCATGGGGCTGCCGCTGACCGCCGACGGCCGCGAGACCGACATGGCGGCCCGGGTCCGGCGATTCGCCAGCAGGGTCGAGGAGGCGCTGGGACTGCCCATCGTCCTGCTCGACGAACGCTACACCAGCCAGGAGGCCGCGCGCGCCATCGCCCTGCGGGGGCGCCCCGCCCGGCGGGGCGAGGTGGACGACGTGGCGGCCCAGATCATCCTCCAGAACCATCTGGACCGACTCGCGGCGGACTCGTCATGAGGGGACGTCGCTGGCTTCGTCTGCTGGTGGCGACGACCCTGGCGTTCCTGGTCGCGGGGGTCATCCTGGGAATCATCGCCTGGCGGGCCTGGACCACGGGCCCCGCCCCACGGTCCGCCCAGCCGCCGGTCACCATCGTGCGGGTCGCACCCGGCGCCACGCTGCACCACGTGGCCGGGCAGCTGCAGCAGCAGGGTCTCCTGCGCCATCCCCGGATCTTCCTGCTGGGAGCCCGCCTCAGCGGACGCGACCACACCTTGCAGGTCGGACGGTACGAGATCCCGACCGGCGCCTCGCCGCGCCGGATCCTGGCGCTGCTGCTGGCCGGGCGTCCCCTGCCGGTGGTGGTGCAACTGACCGAGGGCCTGGAGGCGGCCGCCCTCGCTCGCAGCCTCGCCGACAGTCTCGACCTGGATCCCGCGGCCATCCTGGCCGCGGCCGACACCATGATCCGGCGCGGCGCGGACACGCTCATGACCGCGGTCGAGCGCCGCCGGCTGACCGAGGTCATCGAAGCGACCGGCGGCGACCGCGAGATCCACTGGTGCGAGGGGTATCTGGCGCCTGACACGTACCACTTCGCCGAGGGCAGCGACGCGGCCACGGTGGCCCGGAGCGTGGTCGGGCTGCAACTGGCGCGGCTCGACAGTCTCGCCACCGGCCAGCCCTTCTCGCCCCACGCGCTGGTGACCCTCGCGGCCATCGTCGAGGCCGAGGCCCAGCTTGCCGAGGAGCGCCCCAGGGTGGCGGCGGTCTATCATAACCGGCTCGCCAACGGCATGCGCCTGGAGGCCGACCCCACCGTGGCCTTCTGGTTAAGCAAGCGCGGCCAGCGGCTCCTCTACAAGGATCTCGAGGTGGACTCGCCGTACAACACGTACCGCCGCGGGGGTCTGCCCGCGGGACCCATCGGCTGCCCCGGGACCGCGGCCCTGGCGGCCGCCGCGGCACCGGACACCTCGTGCCGGGCGCTCTACTTCGTGGCCGACGGCGAGGGCGGGCACGTCTTCTCGCGGACGCTCGCCGAGCATCAGGAAGCCGTCGAGCGTTATCGCCGCCTCATGCGTCAGCGCCGACGTTGACGCCACCGCACCCAGGCCGTAACCTTGCGGCGGACACCTGCCAACGAGGAAGGCACACCGTGAGTTTCATGCGCCAATACTGGATCCTCCTGCTGGGCCTGGCCGCCATCGGCCTCGGTTACGTCCTGCTCGACGCTCAGCGACTCTCCTGGGGCCCTTTGCTCCTCGTCGGTGGTTACTGCGTGGCGCTACCCGTCTTCATCTGGCGCCAGTTCCGCAGCGGGGTGGGCGAATAGCTCAGCTGGTTAGAGCACCTGCCTTACAAGCAGGGGGTCACAGGTTCGAATCCTGTTTCGCCCACCACGATTGATCTACAATGCTTAAATTTGAACCAATGGGCTCTCGCTGGCATCTGGTGGCGAATGACGAATCTTGCCGTCATCGCGACAGATACGGTATTGCAAATTATTGGTATGCTGGGAAAAAAGATAGTTGCTTGCGGCGCTCCCCTGTGGTAGTCTAATACACGTCAAGTGATGGACTCCGAGTGGGAAGGAGGACTCTACGCGGTTCTCACACGTACTCCGCCTGGGTTAGCCACCCTCGCTTGAACGGATCACTTTTGGAGGTGACCTAATGCTTCGTAGGTTCTTGCTCGGCATCCTGGTCGTGAGCCTGGCTAATTTGGCTTGGGCTGGCGTTCCTGACCTAGGCCTGTCGACTGCTGTTATTCCCGATGGTGCTGCTGGCGCTTCGGTGTTTGCACTGCCCAATGGTCTGGGATCGAGTCTGGATGAGGCCTTCGCCGATGGCGGCGCCACCGTGGATGCCACCATCACCCTGACGCTGGTCGACAGCAACGGTGATGGCATCTTCCTGTATCCTTTCCAGGATCTGTGGCTCGAGACCAGCGACGATGGCCTGGCGTACTGCAACGGCGGTACCGACGCTGATGCCTCCACTGACGAGAACGGTCAGACCACCTGGACCAACCCGGTCAATGGTGGCGGCTGCTCCGAAGGGGAGACGGTGGAGATCATTGTCGCGGGCAGCCCCCTCAGCGGTGGTGGCCTGGACATTACCTTCAACAGCGCCGATCTGAACGGTGATCTCGCCGTGAACCTGGCTGATATCGTGACCTTCACGCAGGTTCTGAACGGTGACTATTCTTACTGTGCCGATTTCAACAACGACAATGCCATCAACCTGGCGGACATCGTCCGCATGACCGGTGGCATTGGCGCGGGCTGCAACTAGTCCAACTAGGCTGTAGACCATCACAAACGTGCCGGAAGCTGCCCCGCCGATGCAGGCGGCGGGGCAGCAGGGAACCAGCCCCCTCCGGCATCTTCATCAGACCTGCGCTGCTTCAGGAGAGCAACCATGAAGAAATTGCTAGTTCTGGCTCTGGTGGCCCTGATGGCCAGCGGCGCCCTCGCCCAGGAAGAGAACGAATTCGGTCTCTGGACCGATGGTGCTGGCGGCTACGAGAACTTCAAGCTGATCGAGCAGTACCAGCCGTTCAACCTCTACATCACGCTGCACAACGCTAGCGTGAGCTCCGTCGGTGGCTACGAGGTCGGTTGGACCATGCCCCCGCTGACCATTCAGAACCTGGATATCTACGGTGGCAACAACTTCGGTGGCGATACCAACCACCTGGTCGGCTACCCGACTCCGCAGCCTGTGGATGGCGAGATCTTCATCTGCGCCACCATCGGTGTCATTTCCCTCACCCCCCCGGCTGAGGTTTTCGAGGCCATGATGATGGCTGCCGATCCTCCGAGCATCCCCGGCCACAACGGTCCGGTGATCTCCAACGGCGCCAACCCCGATGACCTGATCCCCTGCGGATTCATCACCGGTCAGCCCCACGTCTTCACCTTCAATGCTGAGAGTGGCCCGACCGCTGTTGAGAACCACAGCTGGACTGGCGTGAAGGCTCTGTTCGACTAATCTCGATCAGGCGTCTTTTCCCGAGAGCCCTGGACTTCGGTCCGGGGCTCTTTTTACGTTCTGATGCCCTCGATCCGTGCAACCTGCACCAGGGACCAAACAGGAGTTTAATCCGGGGGTTTCCCCGTGTTTCCTTTTGTTTACGATGGCTTCAGGTGTGGTATCGTTGCTTGACAGGACCGATCTTTGCGGGGATATTCATGCAGCAGAAGACCGGTGGAAGCGCCGGACTCCGGTCAACTTGGGCACGGAGCTCAGGGTAAGGCTGCCCGCAACGGCCCATCTAGACCGGGCAGGAGGCTCGGTCGGGTCGGGTGCAGCAGGCTGATATCTAGTCTGACCTGGCCCGTTGCAGAGGCGCGATGCCTCAGGCCGGCGCTCGAAAGAAATCCTGGGCTGATTCGCTAGCCGAAATGGAAAGGGGAAGACTCATGCGCAAGACGGTCAACGCTCTGTTGGGAATGGCTCTGGTGGCCATGATCCTGCCTGCGGCCTCCATGGCCATGGACCCGCCGGTGGACAACGGCTTCAGCATGCTCTGCGTCTACACGACTTGGGACGAAACCGATGGGCCGGGCGACAACTTCATCCCGGCGTACGGCCTTTTCACGCCGTACCCCATCAAGATCGTCCTGTACTATCCTGAGGGTGTGTCCCAGACGCTGGGTGGCTTCGAGTTCCAGATCCTGTTCGATAATGCTGGCACCAACCTGGTGCAGGGCACCAACGTCAGCTTCGCGGTCGAGAACTGGGTTCCTGGCCAGGGCGGCATCACCAACTTCGGCAGCGGCAGCTTCATGTACCTGGCCGGTGTGAACACCCCCGTGCCCCATTTCGGTGAGCCGGTGGTGATCTTCGATGGTTCGATCCTCTTCCTGAACGTGCCGACTCCGGGAGAGCCTGTGTTCATGCGGTTCGGTCCTGCCAGCCCGCCGACGGTCCCGGGCCAGATGACCTACAACGACAACGGCAACCCCGACATCTTCTTCGCCATGTACCCCAACAGTGTGGATGGGGACCTGTCTCTGCCCGTCTTCGGCTGGGGAACTTCGGTTTCCGTCGAGGCCAAGAGCTGGTCCGAGGTCAAGGGCCTCTTCCAGTAGAGTCTGGACTGGCGACGTATCGTGAGACGGGGCGGGCCGACCCGCCCCGTCGTCGTTTGACCCCCGCCGAATGCCTTGGTATACTTCCCTATGTCGTGAAATCGAGCCCACCCCTGATCGATTCCGCTGAACCCCCTGAGAATGGAGCCGCGATCCATGTCCGTTGACCTGTCTGTGGACAGGACATGGCAGGTCCGCACCCTGGGACCGGTCGTCCTGCTGATGGCCCTGGCGACCCCCATCCTCGCTGCCGGCGAGCCGACAGTGCTTTCGAGCACGCGCGAGGAGATCCACTTCTCTCTGGACCTGGCCCAGCCGCAATGGCAGGCCGGCCCCCGGATCGACGGCGATCCCACCTGGGAGCTCCGGATCGACGGCTGCGTGAGCATGGCCCTGCCCGGGCAGATCCGCACGCCGCGCCAGGGTGGCTGGCTGGTGATCCCGCCCGGGACCACGCCGCGTCTCGAGGTGGTCAAGGAGGATTGGCAGCCGCTGGATGGACGGCGTCTGATGCGGGCGTCGGTCCCGGTGATGCAGCGCGACCCCGCCACCGACGAGGTGTTCGAGCAGCCGTGGCTGCCGCGGCCGGGCTTTGCGCCGCCGCTGGATCAGGTGCCGGCCTCGGTGCAGGAGGACATGCGGCGTCCCGATCCCGCGCTGGCGGCGGGCCCCGCGGTGACCCTGGGCGAGGTGTCCTGGTGGCGCGGCCGCCGCATCGTGTCCTACTCGGTGCAGGCCGTGCGCGCGAGCAGCGACGCCCGGGCCCAGCGCGTGCTCGCCGGAGGCGAGTGGCGCATCCGCTTCGTCGACGATCCGGCCGCAGGCAAGGATGCACCGCCGAGCGCCCGTCAGCGTCGCACCGCCAAGGGCGACGACCGCTTCGCGGGCTTCTTCCTCAACGCCGACCAGGTGACCCGGCTGCCGCTGGAATCGACCCACCTGGGCAGCCTGCCGCCGCGGCCGCTGCGGCCGCGCGACAAGGCCCAGGACCTGGGCCATCCCCAGGTGCGGATCCTGGTCAACCGGACGCAACTCTACCGGGTGCGCGCGAGCGAGTTGCTGGCCAACAACCTGCTGCCGGGCGAGGCGGTGGCCGAGAGCGCGATCCGGCTCTACCAGCGGCGCTATTCCGCGGACCTGGACGATCCCGCCGACGATCTCTCGCGTCCCTACGTGGAGGTGGAGGTGCCCATCCACATGGTGGGCGAGGGCGACGGCTTCGACGGGGACGACCTGTTCCTCTTCTGGGCCCAGCGACCCCGCGACGACGGCCCCTTCAGCTACACCGTCGGCGACCAGACCTACGCGCTGGACTCGGCTGGCGACGACCGGGAGATCGCCAACGAGTACAATGTCTACTGGCTGCAGCTGGCCACGCCCACGCCCGGCGAGACCTGGGCGCGCATGGAGCAGGTGAGCCTGCCGCCGTCGGATGGGACGCCGGAGGAGACCTACCGCCGGATCGACTACTACGAGGCGGCGCTGGGCTACCGCGAGAACATCCCGGGCATCACCATGGACCGGTACTACTACAATACCGTCCTCGACTACACGGCCGAGGTCGCGCTGGATTTCAAATCGCCGCAGCCCGACCAGACCGGCGCGGTGCTGCAAGCGGGGATCTCGGGGAATTCCAACAGCAACCGGAACCTCCTGCTGGACCTCCTCAACGACGGCTCGGTGGTCCACACGCTGCCCGGCTTCCTCATCGCCACGCGCTACGAGCGCATCTACGAGACCGCGCTGCCGGCGAGCGTTCTCTTCGAGGAGAACCTGACCTTCCGCATGCGCAACGCCATCACCTCGCTCAACCTGTTCTCGTTCCTCGACTGGGTGCGCGTGGAGTACGACGCGCACTACGAGGCGCCCCTCGAACGGCTTCATTTCCCCGGCGGCGACGAGACGGCGATCATGAACCTGGAGATCCCCGGCTTCACCACCGACGACGTGGGGCTCGTCGAGGTGACCGACCCACGCCGGCCCAGATTCGTCGCCCTGACGCGCAGCAACGTGACCGCCGACGGCGACGGCTACCTGCTGTCGCTGCAGGTCGACCAGACGAGCGGCCAGCGTGAGTTCTACACCGCAGCCCGCATGACCAGCAACGGCGTGCCAGACATCCGCTACACCGAGGCCGAGGCGGTCGCCGATCCGGTGATCCCCACCCAGCTGCTCGAGAGCGACGCTGAGGTGATCGTGGTGACGCACCCCGAGTTCCGCGAGGGCGCGGACCAGTGGGTGGAGTACCGGCGGCAGCGTGCGGGCGGCGGCCTGACCTTCCAGGTGGTCGAGCCACAGGACCTCTACGACTGGTACTCGGGCGGCCTCAAGTCCCCCTGGGCCATCAAGCGCCTGGCCAATCACGCGCTGGCCAGCCCCACCTGGGGCACCTGGGCGCTGGTGATCTTCGGCGACGCCAACGAAAACCCGCGCATGCTGGGCGTGACCGGCAACGGCCAGGACTGGGCCCGCGACTGGGTGCCGACCCATCACCATATCCAGACCGCCAGCAGCAACCTGGCGCCCGAGGTCCTGGCCTCGGACAAGTGGTACGGCAACCCCGACGCGGGCGATTCCGGCTTCCCGGAGACCATTTCCGAACCCGCCGATCTGTACGTCGGCCGGATCAGCTGCAACAGCGGCGCCGATGTGGAGCTGATGCTCACCAAGATCCAGCAGGTGGAGAACGCCAGCGACGGCCAGAGCTGGCGGCGGCGCGGGATCTTCATCGCCGATGATGCGTGGTCGAGCAGCACGCTGGCGGTCGAGGGCACCATCGTGACCTATCAACCATCGGAAGTGGCCTTCGAGAACAGTGAGTCTTACATGGGCGGCCTCTGGGTCGAGAATGCCGGACTGGTGTCGCTCGAGGCGGATACCGTGCTGCTGCGTCCCTTCATGGATCCGCTGCACCCGGACATCGGCGACACCGTCGAGCTGGATGAGGCGCGCAACTGGTGCGTGGCCAGCGGGGCGCCAGGGGCCTTGATCGCAGCGTTGAGCAACGGCGGCCTCATCGCCCACTACCAGGGCCACGCCAACCACTGGCTGCTCTGCCACGAGATCTGGTTCCAGGATGACGATCGATCGACGGCGAACCGCGACGATGTCGATCTCCTGCAGAACTCGGGCCGGCCGTGGGTCTTCTTCGGCATGGGCTGCCACCTGGGCGATTTCATCCAGAACGTGGGGCACCCCTCGGGGAACATCGATCCCAACATGGGCGAGAAGTTCCTCTTCAACACCCAGGGCGGCGCCTCCGCGGTCTACGGCAGCAGCGGCTACGAGTACCTCAACAGCAACGAGATCCTCAGCCGCGAGACCATCAGGATCATGACCCAGGAGCCGCCGCACGTCGCGATCGACGGCGCCGAGGTGACCAGCCGCTGGCTGCTGGGCGAGCTGATGTGGGCCGCCGAGGCGTCGGTGCTGAGCCTCTCCCAGAGCTCCACCAACCGCCGCATGGTCTACCAGTACGCCATCCTGGGCGATCCGCTGATGGTGCTGGACTGCGGTCCCCCCGAGTTCGACGCCGTGCTCGAGGGCGAGGGTGGCGGGGCCATCTCGGGCGAGGCCGACCTGCCCGCCATCGACGCCTCCGGCCAGCGCACGATCACGTTGCAGGCGCGCGACGAGGCGGGGATCGACCGCCTGCTGGTGCTCGACAGCACGGGCCAGGACCTCACCGGCCAGACCGTGGTGGAGACGCCGTACTACGACAACGGCAGCCGCCAGGTCATGGACTACCAACTGACCCTGCCGGTGCGGCCCTTCGATCACGACCTGCTGGTGCACCTGTACGACAGCGCGGCGCCGCCGTCGGCCACCGACGGCGTGGTGCTCACGCTGCACGTGGTCCAGGAGGCGGCCACGATCTTCGTGGCGGACAGCGAGCCGCTGGATCCCGCATCCTTCACGTTCACGCCGGGCGAGCCGGTGGACTTCGAGACCACCGTCAGCAGCGCGGCCTGGTTCGACGAGGAGACCGTGGTCACCCTGACCGGCCAGAACCTCGCGCTCTCGGCGGTGAGCCACTCCGTCCTGGATGCCCACACCCTGCAGGTCGCCTTCACCGCCACCGCCTCGGCCAGCAAGGCCGAACGGGGCGTGGACCTGACGATCGACGGGTTCACCAGCTACATCGAGCTGGAGACCACCGAGGCGCCGCCCACGGAGATCGACATCACCGGGCTGGTGAACTTCCCCAACCCCATGCGCGAGGGCACGAAGTTCGTGTTCGGCACCGGCCTGCACGGCGGGCGCGGCAAGGTTCGCGTGTGGACGGTGAGCGGTCGCTACGTGGCCGAGGTGCCTTTCGCGCTGGCCGGAACGGGCCAGGAGGTCGTATCCTGGAACGGTCGCGACCGCGAGGGCGACCAGCTTGCCAACGGGACGTACCTGTACCGCGTGGAGATCGACAGCGCCGCGGGCCTGGTCTCCAGCGGCATGCAGAGGCTGGTCATCATGCGCTGACACGGAGGTGCGCATGTCTCATCGTTCTGATCATCGGTCGCGCCGTCGCCTGCGGGTGGCGGCGCGGCTGTCGCTGCTCGGACTGCTCCTGGCGCTGAGCACGGGCTGCATGGCCCCCAAGAAGGTCACCACCGACGCGCGGCCTCTCGGACCCGCCCCGGCGCCCGCCGACGGGCCCGTGCTCGTGCGGGTGGGGCTGGCCGAGAACCTCGCCAAGCAGCGCGTCACCTGCGATGGCCCCTGGCACCTGGCCTCGGGCAAGCTCGGCCGCAAGGTCCTCGACCTCACCCCGGGCGACACCGTTTCCACCTGGCACCTGCAGAGCAAGGTGATGTACGCCAGCGATCTGCAGGGCGGCATCATGGACTGGATCATCCTGGCCAGCGACGACCCCGACCACGTGCTGCGCTGGGACGACCGCCCGTGGCGCGGCGAGCTGCACTTCGTGCCCACCCCGCAGGACTCGGTGGGCATGTCGCTGATCAACGTGCTCGAGCTCGAGAGCTACCTGGCCGGGGTGGTGCCCGGCGAGATCGGCCGCGGCCGCCAGGCCACCGACCTGGCCGCGGTGGAGGCCCAGGCCATCGCCGCGCGCACCTACACCGCGGCCCACCTCGACGGCCGCGGCGACCGCGGCTTCGACGTCTACGCCGACACCCGCGACCAGGTCTACGGCGGCGTGGCGGTGGAGGACTCGCTCTGTTCCGCCGCGGTGGCCGCCACCGCGGGGCTGGTGCTGCGCCGCGACGGCGAGCTGGTCGACACCATCTACCACTCCACCTGCGGCGGCCACACCGCCAGCGCTCACGAGATCTGGCCCGTGGATTCCGACCCAGTGCTCCAGGGCCGCGCCGACCGGCGCCCCGACGGCAATCCCTGGTGCGCCGAGAGCAAGTACCTCCAGTGGCGCCAGCAGTGGACCTGGAGCGAGCTGACGCGCGTGCTCCAGCGCACGCTGCCCGCGTACCTCGACATCGTGGCCGCCCCGGCGCGCGCGGCCTGGGCTGCCGACGCCTTCTCGCCCGCGGTGGGCGGCGCCGACGGCCGCGATCCCGGCGCGCTGCACGACCTGGAGATCCGCTCGCGCACCAGCGAGGGCCGGGTCGACGTCCTCGAGATCACCACCGACGCCGGCCTCTACCGCGTCCGCGGCGACCGCACCCGCTGGGTGCTGCGCCCCCCCAGCGGCAGCCCGGCGCTCCTGCGCAGCGCCTGGTTCGACCTGGAGGTGGACGCCGGCCGCGGGGTGACCGCCGTGGGCCGCGGCTGGGGCCACGGCCTGGGCCTGTGCCAGATGGGCGCCGTGGGCCGCGCGCGCGCTGGCCAGGATGCGCGCGGGATCCTGTCCTACTACTATCCCGGCACGTGCATCGAGCCGCTGGGCACGGTGGCGATGCCGTGAACGAGCTGGCCACACGTCTGGTGGTGGGCCTGGCCGGTCCGGAGTTGCACCCGCGCGAGCGCGACTGGCTCGCCCACTGGCGCCCCGCCGGGGTGATCCTGTTCGCCCGCAACTGCCTGGATACGGCCGGCTGCCGCCGCCTCATCGCCGAGCTCCACGCCGTGCTGCCCGCCGGCGCCGAGATCTGCGCCGACCACGAGGGTGGCGCGGTGTCGTTCCTGCAGGCCGCCGCGGGCCGCCCGCCGGCGCCGCGTCTTCTGGGTGACCTGGACGATCCTGACCTCACCCGCCGTGTCCACGAGGAGACCGGCCGGCGCCTGCGCGACCTGGGCCTTGGCCGCGTGCTCGCCCCCTGCTGCGACGTCCTCGACGAGCCCCACAATCCGGTGATCGGCGCCCGCGCCTTCGCCGCCACCGTGGACCGCACTGCGCGCCACGCCGCCGCCGCCATGGCCGGCCTCGCGGTCGCCGGCCTGCGCGGCTGCCCCAAGCACTGGCCCGGACACGGCGCCACCAGCCGCGACACCCACGACCATCCCGCCGCGGCCGCGAACCCGGACCGCGACGCCCCCTTCCGCGCCGCGCTCGCCGCCGGCGCCGACGCCATCATGGTGGGGCACTTGCCGGTGGCCGCCGATCGTCCGCCCCTGACGGTGGACGCCGCGGGCCTGGCCGCGCTGCGCCGCGAGCTGGGCTCCGGCGTCCAGATCTGGAGCGACGACGTGAGCATGGGCGCGTTGCGCGCCCCCCTGGCCGAGCGCGGGCTCGGCGCCGGCGACGGCCGCACCGAGGGCCTGGCCGACCCCGCCATCCTCACCGCGAGCTGGCTCGAGGCCACGGGGGGCTGCGACCGCGTCCTCCTGCGCGGCATTCCCTGGCGCGCGCTGCCCCTGCCCGACGACGGCGGCCCCCGCCTGCCCACGGACCCGCCCGCCCTCGACCTGGCCGTCTGCGGCCCCGCGGCCGCGTCCTACGACGAGGCCCGTCGCCGGGCGGCCGCCCCGATTCGCCTGCGTTCCGGTCCCGACCGCGTGCTCTGGCTCGACGCCACCAGCGGCGACCGCCTGGGGGAGGCGGGCGGCCTCGAGCCGCGTCTCCGGTCCTGGTGGCCCCGCCTCGACCGTCTCGATCCCCTAACGCCCAGACTGGCCCCCGGAGACCCCTACGCGGCGCTCCTGGTCACCTCGCACCGCCCCCTCACCGTGGCGTTGGCGCAGCTCCTGGAGCCGCTCGCAGCCGCCCTGGGCACCGCCCTGGCCGCGGGCCATCCCAGCCTGGCGGGCGATCTGGAACGCCTGCTGGGACCCGGGTGGGAGATCGACGCTGTGGCCGACTGCTCGGCCGCCGATTTCGCCCCGCTGGCCCCCTGAAAAACTGCGCGGTCACCATTTGACAGACCGCGTGGGGCGCGCTATATTGCCGCTCCTACGTTTCCTGGCGGGGGCGTAGTTCAGTTTGGTTAGAACGCCGGCCTGTCAAGCCGGAGGTCGCGAGTTCAAGTCTCGTCGCTCCCGCCACCTCCTTACACCGCCACCAGGCGGTTTTTTCATGCATATTGACCCGCGCCGGGCCATGCGTCACAGTACCCGCGAAGCAACCGATCCCTCCAACGCACACAAGGAGCCTCCCATGATGCGCACGTCCGTCCTCGTCCTGCTGACCGCGGCCGTCCTGCTGCTCGTCGGCTGTGGCGGCAACCAAGGAGTCGAACCGGTGAACCGATGGGTGGGCGAGGGATTCGCCGACAACGAATGCGACTGGCTGGGCGAGGCCCCGCTGGCGCCGCTGGCCGACCTGGCCGAGCGCACCGAGGCCTACGCCGTGGTCAAGGTGGCCCCCGACCTGTCGGGCCTCTCGGCGAGCCAGCGCGCGGTCCTTGACGAGCTGGTGGCCGCAGGCCGGATCATGAACGACCTGTTCCGCGTCCAGGCCACCCCGTGCTACGACGCCATGCACGATCGGGTCGCCGGCTACGACGGCCAGGGCGCCGCGGCGCTGCACCGGTACTTCGCCATCAACGCCGGCCCCTGGGACCGCCGCATGCACCACGAGGCCTTCGTCGGCGGCTGGGAGCATCCCGAGGGCGCCAACTTCTACCCGCGCGACCTGACCCGCGCCGACCGCGACCTCATCGCCGACCCGGCCGGCGGCTTCGACGGCCTGTTCACCATGGTCCGCCGCGACGCGGACGGCGAGCTGGCGGCCATCCCCTACAGCACGTTCTTCCGTCCCGGCCTCGAGCAGGCCGCCGCGCACCTGCGCCAGGCCGCCGCCCACACCGAGAACCCGAGCCTCGCCGCCTACCTCGAGGCCCGCGCCACCGCCTTCCTGAGCGACGACTACTTCGAGTCGGACATGCTCTGGATGGACGTCGACGCCCGGGTCGAGGCCACCATCGGCCCCTACGAGGTCTACGAGGATGGTCTCTTCGGCTACAAGGCTGCGTTCGAGGCGTTCATCACCGTGACCGACCCCGACGAGTCCGCGCGCCTGGCCCGCTTCAAGGACGACCTGCCCTGGCTCGAGGCCAACCTGCCCCTTGCCGACGAGCACAAGAACCTCGACCGCGGCAGCGAGTCGCCCATCCGCGTGGTCGACCTGGTCTACTCGGGCGGCGACACCCGCGCCGGGATCCAGACCATCGCCTTCAACCTGCCCAACGACGAGCGCGTGCGCGAGGCCAAGGGCAGCAAGAAGGTCATGCTGCGCAACATGATGGACGCCAAGTTCAACAAGATCCTGACCCCCATCGCCGAGACGCTGGTGGCCGATGACCAGCTCGGCCACCTCACCGCCGAGAGCTTTTTCCTGCACACGCTGTGGCACGAGATGAGCCACGGCCTGGGGCCGGGCAAACTGGTGCTCGACGGCCGCGAGACCGAGGTCCGGCTCGAGCTGAAGGACACCTACGCCACCATCGAGGAGGCGAAGGCCGACATCATGGGCGAATGGGATATCCTCAAGCTGCACGCCGACGGCCGCGACTACTTCCCCGCCGCCATCACCGAGCAGCAGCCCGTCACCTTCCTGGCCGGCCTGTTCCGCTCGGTGCGCTTCGGGATCAACGAGGCCCACGGCCAGGCCAACGCCATCCAGTTCAACTACCTGCTGGAGAAGGGCGCCATCGCCCACGATCCGGTCACCGGCAAGTTCCGCGTGAACTTCGAGCGGTTCCTGCCCACGGTGGAGCTGCTGCTCAACGAGTTGCTGGTGATGGAGGCCGAGGGCGACTACGCCGCGGCCCAGGCCCTGATCGCCGAGTATGCGCACATGCCGCCGGTGCTGGCCGACGCGCTGGCCAGGCTGGAGGCGATCCCGGTGGACATCCAGCCGGAGTTCGTGCACTACCCCGGGGACTAGGGGGCGAGCCAACCAGGGCGGAACCCGCGGGTTCCGCCCCTTTCCTTTTCACGCCACCTCGGCCCCCCACGCAACCAGTCGCGTCCGGATGAAATCCACCACCGCCTGGTGCTGCGCGCGCCCGTTCCCCTCGATGTCCAGCGGCTCCCCGAACTCGATGTGGATCTCCTGCTTGCGGTCGAGCGGACCGAAGTCCTTGAGCAGGCGGCCCGGCTGCCAGAAGTCGGTCTTGATGGCCACGGGCAGCGCCTGGACGCCGGCGCGTCCGGCGAGCTTGGTGCCCAGCGAGTTGAACTGGTCGGTCTGGAAGCGGAGGTGCCGGGTGGCCTGGGGGAAGACGATGACCGAGACGCCCTCCTGGAGCTTGCGCACTCCCTCGGTCATCACCGTCACCATGTCCTCGCGCGCGTTCTCGCGGGTGACGCAGATGGGGTCGCGCGAGCGCATGATCGGGCCGAAGAACGGCATGGTGGTCAGACTGCGCTTGACGATGAAGGTCACCGGCATGATGGGGGAGATGAGGCAGGGGAAGACCTGGGTCTCGGTGGTGCTCATGTGGTTGCTGATGAAGACCACGGGGCCGGCGGCGCGGCGGATGTTGTCGAGGCCGGCGATGTGGAAGCGGGCGCCGCAGCGCTCGAGGCTGCGCAGGATGTCGTACGAGGTCTGGGCCCAGGTGGCGTCGTCGTAGTGGTCCTGCAGTGCGTACGACCGCGACTGCAGGACGATCCGCGAGTGCAACAGGTAGAACCACAGCGAGCCGCCGAGGCAGAGGCGGTCCATGAGGTCGCGCGTGTTTTCGGCGGGCGTGTCGTAGCGGTCGCCCGGGAAGAATTCCTTGATGTCGCCACGGTCGCGGTTGCTCGGACTCACGGGAACGCCCTCCGCAGCTGCTCGTCGATCCACATGGCGTTGGCGGTGCTGAACGCGGGGGCGGCCTGGAGGTGCCACTCCAGCGAGCCCGTCGGGGCGGTGGGCTCCGCCGGCAGCTGCGCGCAGGCTTCCTGGTAGGCGGCGAAGAAGTCGGCCACCGTGTGCTGGGCTGCCTGGAGCGCCGGCACGCCGAGCTGATCGACGATGACGCGGGCCATGTACCAGCCCGTGGGCTGCCAGCTCTGCGCGCCCACGAAGAGGCGGTAGAGGGCGCGCCAGTCCTCGTCGGTGGGATCGGTCTTCTGGAGCACGCGGGTCAGGCTCCGGTCGAGGGAGCGGAGGGTCCGTTCGGCCTGGCCGCAGAGTTCGTCGGGAACGGCGGCCGAGGGTCCCAGGATGGGATGGCGCGGGTCGAACGTGATGCGCTCGAATTCATCGATGAAGGTGGGGACGGCCTCGTTGCGCACGATGCGGAGGCTGTTCAGGAGGATGTCGGGGCCATGGGCCTCGTTGGGGGCCAGGCCGGGGATCAGCGCCCGGTCGCGGTAGAGCATGGTGGCCAGGAAGCGCACCAGCTGCTCGCGGCCCGCGGCGAAGGCCAGGCTGCCGTCGACCATGAAGTGATCCTCGTAGAGGCGGATCTCGGGGTTGCCGGCGAGGAAGTCGATCCGCAGCGTGTCGGGGAGCTGATCGGGCGGGAGCCAGCCTTCCAGGTGTGCGCCGATGCCGCACGCGGACTCCTCGGCGATGAACCGGGCCACGAAGGCCTCCACCTCGGAGCGCAGGTCCAGGTTCACCTCGTAATTGCGGACCATGTCCACGCGGTAGGACTTGTCGCGCAGCCGGGGCGGCAGCTTGTTCCGGCCGACCTGGGCGATGAAGATGTTGCGCGCCAGGTTGATGTCCGAGGGGACGCTGACCTCGAAGCTGCGGCGCCAGCGCTCCCAGACCGGATCCGCGGTGAGGGCCACGATGTCGTCGAGGGAGGGAGCCTCCCCCGCCGTGACGCGGTCGGCCAGCGAGTAGAAATCGTTCAGGGCATGGTCGGTCACCACCAGGGCGCAGTTCTTCGCCAGGTAGGTGTGCCCGGCCTCGTCGGCGACGGGCTGGCTGTCACCGCCGCCGCCGCAGGCGGCCAGCAGGGAGGCGGCGGCCATCAGGGCCAGGATCGCCGCCCGCCGGGTGTGATTGTGCCCACGCGTCCGTCGGGTTATCTTCGTCACGCTAGCTCTGCTCCTGGTTGCGGATCCGGAGGATCCATCCATGCTGCTGGTCCGGGAAATATACCCTGCGTTGATGGGAGAGTCACGTCATAGCGGCTGGCCCTGCGTCATCGTCCGTCTGACGGGCTGCCACCGCCGCTGTGTGTACTGCGATACCGCGTATGCGTTCCAGGGTGGCGAGCGGATGAGCACCGACGAGGTCCTGGCGCGCGTCCGCGAGCTGGGGCAGCCCATGCTCCTGCTGACCGGCGGCGAGCCGCTCCTGCAGCGCGACGCCCACCCTCTGATGACCGGTGCCCTCGCGGCCGGATTGGCCGTGGTGCTCGAGACCAGCGGCACCGTGGGCGCGGCCATCGCGCTGGCCGAAGTGCCGGCCGCAGTCTGCCGCGTGGTCGACGTCAAGACCCCGGGCAGCGGCATCGCGGCCGACCAGATCGACTGGGACGGGCTGGCGGCGCTCGGACCCGAGGACGAGGTCAAGATCGTGATCACCGACCACGCCGACTACGCCTGGGCCCGCGAGCTTGTCACCGCCGGCCTCGCCGTGAGCGGTCGCCTGCGCCGACTGCCGCGCGGCGTCCCGGTGACGATGTCGCCCGGCTGGGGCGCGCTCCAACCGCGCGATCTCGCCGCCTGGATCCTGCACGACCGCCTGCCGGTCCGCTTTCAAATCCAGCTCCACAAGGTGGTCTGGCCCGAGGCCGAGGGAGGTGTCTGATGCGTGATCTCGCCGTGGTGCTCGCCAGCGGCGGCCTCGACAGCTGCGTGTGCGTGGCCGAGGCGGCCCGGGCCTACGACCTGGCCCTGCTCCACGTGAACTACGGCCAGCGCACCCAGGATCGCGAACTGCGATCCTTCACGGCCATTGCCGACCACTACGAGGTTCCGGCGGAGCGCCGCCTGGTCTGCGACCTCGACCATCTCGCCCGCATCGGCGGCTCGAGCCTCCTGGATCCCCAGGCGGAGGTGGAGACCGGCCTGCCCGCCGCCGGCGCGGCCATCCCCTCGACCTACGTCCCGTTCCGCAACGCCCACATCCTCTGCATCGCCACGAGCTGGGCCGAGGTCCTGGGCGCCCGTGCGCTGTTCATCGGGGCGGTGGAAGAGGACGGCTCGGGCTATCCCGACTGCCGCGAGGCGTTCTTCCGCGCCTTCGGCCAGGCCATCGCCGCGGGCACGCGCCCCGACACGCACCTCGTCCTCGCGACCCCGCTGATCCACCTGGACAAGGCGGCCATCGTGCGGCGCGGCCTGGCCCTGGCGGCGCCGCTGCAGCTCACCTGGAGCTGCTACGTCGCCGAGGACCGGGCGTGCGGCGAGTGCGAGAGCTGCCGGCTCCGGTTGCGGGGCTTCGCGGCGGCGGGCATCCCCGACCCCATCGTCTACCGCACCGAGAATCGCGAGAAATCGTAGTTCTTGTAGGCGTTGCACCGCGAGCAGAGGTGGATGAGGTCGCGCCGCCCGTCGTCCAGCAGCGCGCGCAGGTGATTGACCGCGTGGCCGGTCCAGATCTCCTCGATGGTCTGCTCGTGGACGTTGCCGATCACCGCGCGCTCGTGCACGTCCCAGCAGCACATGGTCACGTTGCCGTTGGCGTAGACGAACAGCTCGTCGAGGACCTTCAGGCACGGCTTCTTGACCACGTCGTGGGGCTGCTGGCCGGTCCAGGGCCACTGGTAGAGTTCGGTGATCACCACGTCGCTGCACTGCGGCGACCAGAACGCCCGGTAGTCCTCGATCTCGTGCTCGTTCTCGGGGACGCGGATGGCCCGGACCTCGGTGAAGACGCCCCGCTCCTCGTACCCCTCCTCGCGCCAGATCTTCAGGAACGCGGGCACGCGCTCGTAGACGCGGTCGTAGCTCACGCCGACGCGGCTCGGCTCGTAGGTCTCGCGCGAAAGCCCATCCACCGAGAAGCGGATGATGTCGACCCCGGCGGCGAGGATGGCGCGCGCGGTCTTCTCGGTCATCAGCTCGCCGTTGGAGTTGTACTCGACCTTGGCGGTGGGGTCGTGCTCCTTGATGTAGCGGCAGATCTCGGGCTGGCGCACGTCCACGAACGGCTCGTTGGTCAGGAAGGGGCGGTAGGTCAGGCCCCAGCCGCGGGTCTGGTCGACCACGGCCTGCCAGGTGCGGTCGGGCATCTTGGGCACGCCGCGATCCAGCTCGTTCTGCGGGCAGAACGGGCAGGCGGCGTTGCACTTGGTCACGGTCTCGAGCTGGATGTAGCGCGGCCGCTCGGCGTAGGGCATGCGCCAGCGGGCGCCGGCATCCTCGCGGCTGGGCAGGTTGGGGGCGAGGTCGGTACGGTCGGCCTGATGGGGGCGCATGGCGGTCCTTTCCCGTTGGGCGTGAGCCGGCAAGATAGGAGCAGGCGGGCGGCGTAGCCAGTTCAGAGGCCTAGTTATTCCGCTTAGAATGTTGCCGGCTCCTATCTTGCAGTTTCCTCTGCATGGAAAATCACGATCTGTACAATCCCGCGTGGGTCCCACCCCACTGCCCCTCGCGCAAGTGCCACTTCCACAACCCCTTGAACAAAGGATGGCGCTGGAAACGCTCCGGCTACTACCGGCGAAAGGTGCCCCCAAACCGTATCCGCAGGTTCCGCTGCAAAGCCTGCGGCGTCACCTTCAGTTCACAGACCTTCAGCACCACCTACTGGCTCAAGCGGCCCGACATCCTCGACCAACTGCCCACCAAGGTCACCGGCGGCGCCTGCAACAGCCAGATCGCCTTCGACCTCGGCGTTGCGCCCTCGACCATCGACCGCCAGATCTACCGTCTCGGTCGGCATGCCCTGCTCTTCCACACCCGGATGATGCAGAACAGGCCTGTCTTCAAGGACCTGGCCATCGACGGCTTCGTTTCCTTCGAGCACAGCCAGTTCCACCCGTTCCATTTCCACGTCGCCGTGGACAGGGAGACCGCCTTCTTCCCCTACTTCACCGACAGCGAGGTACGCCGGTCGGGCACGATGACCCCGAAGCAGAAGGAGCGGCGCGCCGTCTACGAGCAGGTCCGCGGCAGGCCAGACCCGCAGGCCGTGCGTAAGGACATGCAGGAGCTGCTGGAATACCTGACCGAGGGCGCGAGTGCGATGACCATCCACAGCGACGAGCACAAGGCATATCCCAGGGCGTTGCGGGCTCTTAGCTGCCGGATCCGCCATATCGTGACCAGTTCGAAGGAGGTCCGCAACCGGATCAACAAGCTGTTCGAGATCAACCTGCTGGATCTGCTGATCCGCCATGGTGAGGCGGAGCACAAGCGGGAGACGATCGCTTACACGAAGCGTCGGAACAGTGCGGCTTACAAGCTGGCGATCTTCCTGGTGGTGAAGAACTACGTGAAGACGAAGCGGGTGCGGGGTTGTGGGCAGACGCCGGCGCAGCTGCTAGGTGTGTGTCGTCGACGGTTGACGGTGGGGGAGGTGTTGGGCAGGCGATTATTCGTGGATCAGGTGGGGTTGCCGGTGCGGTGGCGGCGGTACTACTGGCAGGAGGTGGTGACGCGGGCGCTGAAGATCAACAGGCGGCATGACTTGACGTACGCGGTGTGAAGTGGTTGCCGCGAATTCACTTGGGAGGTGGGAACATTCTTCGCGGAATAACTTAGAGGGTGAGCGCCGGGGCTAGCACCGCCAGGCTCTTGCGCGTGGCGCCGCGCTGGGCCAGCACCACCTGGCGGGCGGCTTCTCCGGTGCGGCGCAGGAGTTCCGGGTCGTCCAGGAGACGGTTGGCACAGGCCAGGGCCTGACCGGGCTCCGCGCAGACGAACCCCGCCCGCTCGCGCACCAGTACACCGGCCTCCTCGGCGTTCTGGATCCGGGGGCCGAAGAGCACGGGCAGGCTGGCGATGGCCGGCTCCATGGTGTTGTGCACGCCGGTGGTGAAGCTGCCGCCCACGTAGGCCAGATGGCCCGCGCGATAGATCTCGGCGAGCACGCCCACCGAGTCCACCAGCACAACCCGGGCCCGGCCGATCTCGCCGTCGAGCAGGGCCGACAGGCGGATGGAGGCCGTCTGTCGGGAGTCCAGGTCGGCCTCGATGGCGGCCAGTCGTTCGGGGAGTGGTTCGTGGGGGCAGAGCACCACGCGCAGGTCGGGCTGGCGCGCGAACAGATCGGACAGCACGGGCAGCCAGAGCTGCTCGTCGGGCGGCCAGGTCGAGCCCAGCACCAGGAGGCGACCGCCCACCGCGCGCAGGCGTTCGCTCACTGCGCCGCCCCGGCTCTGCTCGTAGCGCACGATGACCTGTTCGACCCGGGTGTCGCCGGTCACCGAGACCGGCGCCCGCACGCCCAGGTCCTCCGTGAAGCGGCGGCGGTCCTCCTCGGTGCTCACGCCCAGGTGGGTGAAGCGGTCGAACACGTCGCGATAGAGCGCCTTGCCCGGCCAGCGCAGGCGCTCCGAGCCGGGGGCCAGCGATCCGGCCATGAGGAAGGTGGGGACCTCGGCGTGCTGTGCGGCCAGCACGAGGTTGGGCCAGACGTCGAACTTCACGAACACCAGCGCGCGGGGCTGCCAGGCGGCCACCAGGCGCGTCATGTCGCGGGGGCGGTCGAGGGGGAGATAGTCGTGGAGGTCGGCCACCGGCTTCCGGCGGGCGAACTGGTAGCCCGAAGGCGAGAAGTGGGTGACCGCCACTGGGGGCGCCGCCGGTCCCAGCTCGGCGCGGACGGCGTCGATGATGGGGATGCCCTGGAGGAACTCGCCCACGCTCGAGGCGTGGACCCAGAGGCAGCCGGCGAGCTGCGGGGCGGCGGCGAGCAGGCGGTCCATGACGCCGCGGCGGCCGTCGAGGCTCTCCTGGAGCTTGGGCACCAGTGGCCGCGAGAGCGGCGCCAGCGCGGCGAGCGCGGGCGAGAGCGCGCGGTAGAGTCCGAGGGCGAGGCCCAAGATCAGTACTCCTTCCAGGGCCCGTGGGTGGCCACGGCGGCCAGGACGCGGTCGGGGTCGAGGCGCTCGAGGCAGGCCAGGTCGCCGCGGTGGCAGGGACGCTTGCCGTTGCGTGAGCAGGGGCGGCAGTCCAGACCCTGCTCCTCCAGAAGCACGCTGCCGGGCAGGTGCGGGGCATAGCCGAAGGCCTGGACCGTGGGGCCGAACAGCGCCGTGACCGGCGTACCCACCGCTTCGGCCAGGTGCAGCAGGCCGCTGTCGTTGCACACCAGCAGGCGGCAATCAGCCAGCGCGGCGGCCACCGCGGTCAGTGGGCGGTCGCGGACGATCTCCACGCCCGCGGTCCGGGCCAGCTCCGCCGCCAGCTCGCTGCCCGTGAACCAGGCCGCCTCGCGCGGGCCGAGGAACACCCGGATGGGCGCCGGGTGGCCGGCCCGGAAGCGCCGGACCAGGCTGACCCAGTGCGCCGTGGGCCAGCGCTTGGGTTCCCACTGGGCGCCGGGGGCGAGGCCGAGAACCGCCGGGCGGGGGTTCGCCGCCGCCAGGGTGGCCAGGGGCGGTCGGGGTTCGAGGCCCGTGAGGCCGGCCCGGTCGAGGACTGCGTCGAGGCGCTGGCGCATGTGTTGCGCCAGCGCGGGATCGGCCTGGCCACCGCGGAGCAGGCGCAGGCGGGCCACGGTGTCCTTGGCCAGGGTGGCGTCGGCACGGCGCCGCATGAGGAACACGAGCAGGCCGCTGCGAATCACCCGGTGGAGGTCCAGAACCAGGTCCCAGCGCCGCGAGCGGAGCCGGGCGGCGAGCCGCCGCAGGTCGGCCAGGCTCCCGGGTTCGGGCAGCGCCATGACCTCGTCGACCCCCTCGAAGCGCGCGGCGAGGTCGGCGAAGCGGGCCTTGGTCACCAGCGTGACGCGCACGGGGGCATCGGCGAGGCGGGACAGGGTCCAGCCCGCGAGGCAGAGGTCGCCGAGGGCGCCGAAGCGGATGACGAGGATTTCTTGCATGGCCAAGCGATGCTAGGCCTTGGCTTGCGAGGCGTCAAGGAACCGGCTATGCTCCGTCCACCGCGGAGGCCCTGCTTGGATATCCTGCTCCTGACCGTCCTGTTGCTCCTGTCAGCCGCCTTCTCCAGCTCGGAGACGGCGTTCTTCTCGTTGACCGCCCTCGAGCGCAACGCCCTGGCCACCGGCAACGCGGCGGCCCGCCGGGCGGCCCAGCTGGTCGACCGCCCCAACGACCTGCTCTCGTCGATCCTGCTCGGCAACCTGGTGGTGAACATCGCCACCGGCGCGGTCACGACCAGCGTCTGCCTGCGCCACTTCGGCCCGTCGGGGCTCGTGGTGGCGGTGCCGGCGGCCACGATCCTGCTCCTGTTGATCGGCGAGATCACGCCCAAGCTGGTTGCGCTGCGCGGCCGGCGCCGCCTCGCGCTGGTGATGCAGGCGCCGCTGCGCGCCTGGGTGTCGCTGGTGGGGCCCATGGTCCGCCTCCTGACCCGCTCGCTGGAGCATCTGCTGGGCCGGCTGCCCTGGGAGCGCACCGGCAGCCGCCCCTTCACCACCGCCGACCTGCAGACCGCCTGCGACCTCGCCGCGCGCGACGGGCTGCTCACCGAGACCGAGGGCAACTTCCTGGCGCGCCTGCTGCAGCTCTCCGAGCTTGAGGTCCAGCACGTCATGACCCCGCGGCCCGACGTGGTCACCCTCCAGCGCGACTGGGATCGAGACCGGCTGCTGGCCACCATCCGGCAGGCCGGCTACAACCGCTTCCCCGTGGTGGAGACGCCCGGCGCCATGCCGCTCGGCCTCTTCCACACCAAGGATCTTCTGGCCAGCCGCGAGCGGCAGCCGCTGCGCCGGGATCTGCGCCCGCTGCTCTACGTGCCCGAGACCAAGGACGTGGCGGCGGTACTGGTGGAGATGCGCGCGGGTGCCGGCCACCTCGCCGCCGTGATCGACGAGCACGGCGACTTCACCGGCATCGTCACCCTGGCCGACTGTCTGCAGGCGCTCATCGGCCGCGTGGGCGACCCGGGCACCGGCCGCGGCGGCGGTACGGTGATCCTGGGCCCGGGCCACTACGCCATCGACGGCGGTCTGGACCTGCGCCAGCTCCACGAGGAGACGGGGCTCTCGCTGCCGCCGTCGCGCGACTACGTCACGGTGGCCGGCTTCGTCATGGCTCGTCTGGGGCGCATCCCGCGGTCCGGCGACGTGCTGTCGGTGCCGGGCGCCACGATCACGGTGCTGGCCATGGACGGCAACCGGGTCCTCACCCTGGGCGTGGACCTCGCGGCCCGCGGCGCGGAGGAACCGTCATGAGCGGCGACCTTGCCCTCGTCCTGCTCGTGACCGCCGTGGTGGGCTCGGCATTCTTCTCGGGCTGCGAGACCGGCCTGATGGCGGTCAGCCGGGTCCGCCTGCAGCGGCGCCACCAGGCGGGCGACCACCGCGTCACCGGGTTGAGCCGTCTGCGCGAGAACCTCGATGACGCCATCTTGACCTGCCTGCTGGGCACCAACCTGAGCAACGTCATGGCGAGCGCGGTGGCCACGGTGCTGCTGGTGGAGGTGCTGGGCCGGCGCGGCGAAGGGGTGGCCGTGCTGTCGGTCTCGGTGGTGCTGGCGATCTTCGGCGAGATCGTGCCCAAGATCCTCTACCGCGAATACCCCGAACGGCTGATGTTGCCCTCGTTGCCGCCGCTGCGCGCCTTCCAGTTCGCCGTCTGGCCGGTGCGCTGGTTGCTGGGACATTACGCCGCGCTCCTGCAGCGCCTGCAGCGTGACGATTCGGGCCAGGCGCCCGGTCTCGATGCCGGCGCCCTGGCCATGCTGCTGTCCACCAACGCGGAGGACGCCCGTGATCGCCGGTTCCGCCTGACCATGGGCCGCTTCCTGCGCCTGAGCAACCGGCGCGTGTCCGACCTCATGCGCCCGCTGGCCAGCGTGCGGTCGGTGCCCAGCGGCGTGACCATGGCCGACGCCTTGACCGCGGCGGCAAGCAGCGGCTTCAGCCGCCTGCCGGTGCAGGGAACCGGGGGCGACCTGGAGGGTTACCTGCTGGCGCGCGACCTGCTCCTGGCCGAGGCGACGGCCGCGGCCGACGAGCCCGTGCCGGTGGACCTGATCCGGGCGCTGCTTCTGGTGGACGCGAGCCTCTCGCCGTACGAACTTTTCGAGGAACTGCACGCGCGCCGCGCCCAGCTCGCCGCCGTGGTCGACCGCGACGGCCGGGCGCTGGGCATCGTCACGCTGGAGGACCTCATCGAGAAGGTCACCGGCGCCATCGCCGACGAGTTCGATCAACCGGAGGAGATCAGATGAGCGATCAGATCGGCAAGCACGACAGCGTCCTGTTGTCGCTGGTCATGAGCCTGCAGCACTCGGCCATGATCCAGCTGGGCAAGGTCACCAGTTCGGCCACGGGCGAACTGGCCCGGGATCTGGAGGGCGCCCGCCAGACCATCGACCTCCTGGAGATGCTCAAGGTCAAGTGCCGCACCGACACGCCCGCGCCGCTCCTGCAGATCCTCGACCAGTCGGTCATGGACCTGCAGATGAACTACCTGGACGAGGTCAAGAAGGACCAGGCCTCGACCGCGGACGGTGACCAGGCCGAGCCGGCCGGGGACCAGAACGAGGAAGAGGACGCGACCGGGCCCACCACGGACGACGACGCGTGAGGATGCTCCGTCCGCTGATCCTCCTGTTCCTGGTCGCCGCCTCCGCGAGCGCGACGCCCGGTCTGCAGGGCGTCCATCAGGATTCGCCCCGCCTGACCTGGCTGACCCCGGGCTTCCTGCCGCCCGACGGCCTGCTCACCGTGGGCTTCCGCGGCGGCACCACCAGCGTGGGTTACAACCCCACGGGCAGCCCCGCCAACTACCGTGTCCTGCAGACCGGCCTGTTCGCCGACTGGACACCCATGCCGGGGCTGGCGCTGTCGTGGTCCCAGTCGCTGCGGATGTGGTCCAACTACCAGGCACCGGGCGCCAAGGCCAGCGGGTCCGGCCTCGCCGACGGCCAGTGGCGCGTGGCGGCGGCGGCACCCTGGCTGCCGGATTGGCTGGGCCTCACTGGCTGGGGCGGCGGCAACATCCCGCTGGGTGCCGAGGCCACCGGCGAGGGCGCCTTCTCGCCGGAAGTGGGCCTCACCCTGGGTCTGTCGCTCTGGCGCGAGAGCCAGCTACCCGAGCTGCGGCTGCACGCCACCCTCGGGACCCGGTTCAACGGCAACGAGGCGGCGGGCTACGGCGCCCAGGACTACGCCGACCCTACCGTGTCCCAGCCCCAGCCCTGGTTCCCCCAGTATCCCGACGCCGCCAGCAGCGGCGGCGACCGCAACAACGATTTCCTGATCTGGGGCCTGGGGGTGGAATTCCGCAACGGCACCACCGCGCTCTGGCTCGAGTACACCGAGTATTCGCTGTGGAAGGCCGCGCAGGTCTATCCGCGCGAGGACCAGAAGATCCTGGCCGCGGGTCTCCGCTGGGGCCTGGAGGAGGGCTGGGCGCTCCACGCCGACTACCAGGTGGGCTACCACAAGGACGAGCTGTACTTCACCGACTGGTATCCTCGGCTGCCGATCCAGGGCTACGCCCTGGCAGTATCGCGCCAGTTCTCCTTCGGCGGCCGCGATCGCGACGGCGACGGCGTCCTCGACCGCCGCGACCGCTGTCCCGGCGAGGCCGAGGACCACGACGGGTTCGAGGACGAGGACGGCTGTCCCGAGGACGACAACGACCAGGACGGCATCCCCGACGACTACGACGATGCGCCCCTGGACCCCGAGGACTACGACGGCTTCCAGGATAACGATGGCAAGCCCGATCCCGACAACGACCGCGACGGGATCCCCGACCTCTACGACCTCTGTCCCGACGAGCCCGAGGATTACGACGGCTACCAGGACACCGACGGCTGTCCCGAGGAGCTGCAGGATCGCGATCGCGACGGCATCCCCGACGAGGACGACCTCTGTCCCGACAGCCCCGAGGACATCGACGGCTTCCAGGACCAGGACGGCTGTCCCGATCCCGACAACGACCTCGACGGCATCGACGACCGCCTCGACGCCTGCCCCGACCAGGCCGAGGACTACGACGGCGATCGGGACCAGGACGGCTGTCCGGACCTGACGCCCGAGCAGGAGGCGGCGCGGCAGGCGGCGAAGCAGGGGAACTGACCCGGCTACTCGGCGCGCTCGCGCGCCTTGGCCTGCTGCCAGGCGTCCTCCAGGCCGTCGAGCCCAGCGTCCTGCATGGCCTGGCGGTCGTTGCCGAACAGGGCCTCCACGTGGTGGAAGCGGCCACGGAACCGCGCGTTGGCCTTGCGCAGCGCGATGTCGGGGTGCACGCCCAGCTTGCGCGCCAGGTTGGCCCAGGCGAAGAGCACGTCGCCCAGCTCGTGCTCCAGGGCGTCGTGGTCGCCCGCGGTGGCGGCCTCGCGCAGCTCGGCCTCCTCCTCGCGCAGCTTGTCCCAGACGCCGTCGATGGTGGGCCAGTCGAATCCCACGCGCGCGGCGTCCTTCTGGTACCGGTACGCCTGGTTCAGCGGCGGCTGGCTCGCCGGCAGGTCCTTGAGGATGGATTCCCGGTCGGGATCCAGGCCCCGGCCCCGCTTCTCCTCGGCCTTGATCTGGTTCCAGCGCTCCTGGCTCTCCTGGACATCGTCGGCGGTGTGCTCGCCGAAGACGTGGGGATGGCGGCGGATGAGCTTCTCGTTGCCCTGGCGGGCCACCTGGTCGAGGTCGGTGGGCAGGTCCTCGCTCAGGATGCGGGTGACGAAGCAGACCATGAACAGCAGGTCGCCCAGCTCCTCGCGCACGTGTTCGCGGTCGCCGGCCAGCGCCGCCTCGAGGACCTCGGCGGCCTCGTCCTGGAGGTGGTGCGCCGCCGAGGCCAGGGTCTGCTTGCGGTCCCAGGGGCAGCCGCCGGGGGAGCGCAGGGTGTCGATGGTGGCGAGGAGGGCCTGGACGTGGGGGAGCATGGACGACCTCGGGGTGTGGGGAAGGGGCACGGACTCGGTCGGAACAAGGTAATGCCTCGCAGGCCAAAGCCTCAACTTTCCCCCGCCCGCGTTCCCTGTTATCCTGTTCCGTTCGGGTAGCAGCCACCGCCAGCAACGAGGCCACGGATGGACGACTGGATCCGCATCAAGGGCGCACGCCAGCACAATCTCAAGAATGTGGACGTGGACATCCCCCGCAACCGGCTCACCTGCGTGAGCGGTCTGTCGGGCAGCGGCAAGTCGTCGCTGGTGTTCGACACGCTCTACGCCGAGGGGCAGCGCTGCTACGTCGAGTCGCTGTCCACGTACGCGCGGCAGTTCCTGGCGCGCCTGCCCAAGCCCGACGTCGACTGGATCGACGGCATCTCGCCGGCCATCGCCATCGAGCAGCGCAACGCCGTCACCAGCGGCCGGTCCACCGTGGGGACGGTGACCGAGATCAACGACTACCTGCGCGTGCTCTTCGCGCGCACGGGCAAGATCGTCTGCCACAACGACGGCGAGACGGTGACGCGCGAGACCCCCGAGACCGTCTGGAAGCAGGTGCGGCAGCAGTGGGAGGATGGGGCGCCGGTGCTGGTGGGGTATCCCCAGGAAGCCACGGGCCAGGCGGGCTGGACCGAGTCGCTGCTGGCCCAGGGCTTCCAGCGCGCGGTGATCGACGGGCAGGTGGTCCGGCTCGAGGAGGCGGCGGCGGGCGCGGTGGCCGCGCCCCCCAAGGATGCGACCTTCGTGGTGGTGGTCGACCGGCTGAAGCTGGCGGCGCGGGCGCGGGCGCGCTTCGTGGAGGCGGTGGAGCTGGCGCTGCGGCAGTCGGGCGGCTGGGTCACCGTCCAGCACCACGAGACCGGCGAGAGCCAGGAGTTCTCGAGCAAGCTGGTGTGCAACGCCTGCGGCACGGTCTATCCCGAACTGTCGCCGCGGCTGTTCAGCTTCAACTCGCCCGAAGGCGCGTGTCCCGCGTGCCGCGGCTTCGGCAACAAGCTCGAGTTCGACGAGGCGCGCATCGTGCCCGATCCGCAGCTCACGCTGCGCGGCGGGGCGATCAAGCCGTGGAGCACCGAGAGCTTCGCGCGCCAGCTGTCGGGCCTGTTCCGGTTCTGCACCCGCCAAAAGATCCCCATGGACAAGCCGTGGCAGAAGCTGACCCGCGCGCAGCAGCTGCAGGTGCTGGAGTCGACCGACCGCGCCTACACCGGGATCATCCCCTACCTCGAGCAGATGCGCGCCGAGATGAAGAAGGCTCATCACCGCTTCTTCACGCGCCGCTACATGAGCGACACCGAGTGCCGCACCTGCCGCGGTTCGCGCCTGCGGCCCGAGGCGCTGGCGGTGAAGCTGGGCGGGCTGGATCTGGGGCAGCTGGGGCAGATGGCCGTCAGCGACGCGCTCCGGAAGGTCGCCGGGCTGCGCCTCTCCAAGCACAACCGCGCCATCGCCGGCGAGGTCCTCGACGAGGTGATCTCGCGGCTGAGCTTCCTCGAACGGGTCGGCCTGGGCTACCTCACGCTCGACCGCCTCACGCGCACCCTCTCGGGAGGCGAGGCGCAGCGCATCCACCTGGCCAACAGCCTGGGCTCGCGCCTGGTGGACACGCTCTACGTCCTCGACGAGCCCACCTGCGGCCTGCACGCCGCCGACTGCCAGCGCCTCATCGCCACGCTCGAGGATCTGGTCGAGGGCGGCAACACGGTGGTGGTGGTGGAGCACGATCTCGACGTCCTGCGCCGCGCCGAGCATTTCGTCGAACTGGGTCCGGGCGCGGGCCACGACGGCGGCCACGTGGTCTACCAGGGCGCCCTGGCGCCGCTGCTGGAGAGCGGCGAGACCATCACCGCGCGCTACCTCAACGGCTCCATCGACCCCACGCGCAAGCGTCAGCCGCGCCATGGCCGCGTCCCCGAAATCACGGTCAAGGGGGCCCGACTGCACAACCTGCGCGATCTCGACGTGAAGGTTCCGCTCCAGCGCTTCACTGCGCTCACCGGCGTCTCGGGTTCGGGCAAGAGCAGCCTGATGAACGGCTGCCTCCACGACGGGCTCACCGGGCAGGTGCTCGGCGGTCCCGGCCGCGCCCATCCGTTCACCGCGATCCAGGGCGGACACGCCGTGGGCAAGGTGATCCGGGTCGACCAGACGCCCATCGGCAAGACCAGCCGTTCCAATCCCGCCACCTACCTGCAGATCCTCGCCGCAGTGCGCGACCTCTTCGCCGGCACCAAGGAGGCGCTGGTCCGCGGCTACCCCGCCGGCCGTTTCAGCTTCAACACCGCCGGCGGCCGCTGCCCGGCCTGCCAGGGGCTGGGATTCCACCGGGTCGAGATGCAGTTCATGGCCGACATCGAGGTCCCGTGCGAGGATTGCGGCGGCCGGCGCTTCAACCCGCAGACCCTGGAGATCCGCTACCGCGGCCTGAACATCGCCGAGGTCCTGGAAATGACCGTGGCCGAGGCGCTGCAGTTCTTCGGTGGCCAGGCCACCATCACCGACAAGCTCTGGCTGCTCAAGAAGGTGGGCCTGGGCTATCTCAAGCTCGGCCAGCCGGCGCCGACCCTCTCGGGGGGAGAGAGTCAGCGCCTGAAGGTGGCGCGCGAGCTGGTCATGCCCTCGGGCAAGCGGAACCTCTACCTCCTCGACGAGCCCACCACCGGCCTGCACGCCGACGACGTCCAGGCCCTGGTGGCGGTGCTGCACGAGCTGGTCGACCGCGACCACACCGTGCTGGTGATCGAGCACAACCTGGACCTCATCGCCCAGGCCGACTGGATCGTCGACCTGGGCCCCGGCGGCGGCGATGCCGGCGGGCGGCTGGTGACCCAGGGCACGCCCCGCGAGGTGGCGGCCTGCACCACCAGCCTCACCGGTCGTTACCTGAACGAGAGGCTGGCCGCGGTGCGGCAGGCCCACGGAGGGAACTAGCATGCGGATCCTCGTCACCGGCGGCGCCGGGTACATCGGCAGCGTCACGGCGGCCCTGCTGCGCGATCAGGACCACACCGTGGAGATCCTCGACGACCTCTCCACCGGCCACCGTGAGGCCGTGCCCGCGGGCACCCTCCTGCACGAGGGGAGCCTCCACGACCCCGCCGTGCTCGACACGGTCTTCCACCGCCCGTTCGACGCCGTGGTCCACTTCGCGGCATTCAGCCTGGTGGGCGAATCGGTGCGCGACCCGCTCAAGTACTTCCGCAACAACGTGGGTGGGACCCTCTCCCTCATCGACCGCGTGGCCCGCGGCGGCGCCGGCCGCTTCGTCTTCTCGTCCACGGCGGCGGTCTACGGCGAACCCGCAGAGGTGCCCATCACCGAGGACGCCGCGCTCAGTCCGGTCAATCCCTACGGCCACACCAAGCTGGCCATGGAGTGGGCCCTGGCCGATGCCGCCCAGGCCGCCGGATTCGCCGCTGTGGCGCTGCGCTACTTCAACGCAGCCGGCGCCTGGGAAGGCCATGGCGAGGACCACGATCCCGAGACGCACCTCATTCCGCGCCTGTTGCGCTCGCTGCTGGTGCCGGGGGAAACATTTGCCGTGTTCGGCGACGATTACGCCACGCCCGACGGCACCTGCATCCGCGATTACATCCACGTGCGCGACCTCGCCGAGGCCCATGCCCTGGCCCTGGCCTGGGCTCAGGATCCGGGCTTCACGGCCATGAACCTGGGCACCGGCCACGGTCATTCGGTCCACGAGATCGTCGAGGCGGCCGCCCGGGTCACCGGCCGCGAGGTGGCGCCCCCGGTGCAGCCCCGGCGCCCTGGCGATCCGGCGCGCCTGGTGGCGGCCAACGACCGCGCCCGCAGCCTGCTGGGCTGGCGCCCGGTGCGCAGCGGCGTGGATTCGCTTCTCGCTGACGCCTGGGCCTGGCACCACGAGCATCCCCACGGCTACGCCCGCTGACCGGGGCGCTCTTCCTGGCACAACCGTTGCAACTTCCCTGGTGGGTCGCCCGCACCGGCACCCACCAGGAAACGTAAGTTGTTGGCAGCCAGGCCGCTGGGGAGCGGAGGGGGAACATGGCGGCACCAACCGGAGAGCAAAATATGCCGACCACGCTGGCCCGTCTGTTCGCTCGCGGTCGTTCCTCCCAACGGGACGATCGGGCCTATGGACTGCGCCTGGCGGCCGGTCTGCTGGAGAGCCGCCAGCCGCGACGGGTCCTCGAGGCCGCCTGCCGGCTGGCCCGGAGGACCGCGCCCTGCGACCTGGCCCTGGTGGCGGCCTGGCCCCTGGACGGGGCGGCCTCGACGAACCTCGAACTGATCGCCGGCCGCGTGCCGGGTGGTCAGGAGCGGGCGTTGCTGGAGGCCCTGGCCGGGCGGCACAGCCCGGTCCAGGATCTGCTCGGGCAGCCGCGCTGGATCCATCTCGACGCCGATCCTTTCCAGCCCGGAACACCGCTGCTGCGGCGCTTCGACCTGAAGTGGGCGCTGGCGCTGCCCTTCCTCGCCGAGATCGACGACCAGCCGCGTTCCTGCGTGGTCCTGCTCGCGGGCCGTCGCCCCGAGATGGAACCGGGCCACGCGCTGATCCGCGACGCCCGGCTGGTCTGGCTGGCGGTGCGCAGCCGACTGGTCAACGCGCCCGACGCCGACGCCTCCGCGGCCACGATCTGGCCCGATCAGGCCGGCTGGGAGGCGGCGCCGGCGGCGCTGGCCCTGGTGTCCCACGACCGGGTGCTGGCCGTCAACCAGAAGGCGCAGGCCCTCCTCGAGACCAGCATCGGTCGGGATGGCCAGCACTGGGAACCCTGGCTCCTGGGGGCGGTGCAGCGACTGGACCTGGCGGGCCAGGAGCGCGAGATCCTCACGGCCTCGCAGAGCAAGGGCCGCCGTCTGGAGGTGACCCTGGCCGCCGAGGCGGGTCCCCGGCAGCCACGGCTGGTCTGCTTGCACGAGGTGTCCACCGCCGACCACGACGAGGCCGAGCACGAGGCCACCATGCGCGTGCTGGGACATGAATTGAGGACCCCGCTGACGGCCATGCGCACGAGTCTGGACCTGGTCCTGCGTGGCGACACGGGGCCGCTCACCGACGACCAGCAACGCTTCCTGGGCACGGCCAGGCGCAACCTGGATCGATTGAACCGGCTGCTCAGCGACCTGCTCGACGCCAAGCGCGCCGAGGCCGGGCGGCTGGCCATCAATCCCGAAACCGTGGATCTGGGCGCTCTCTTGCGCGACGACCTGCAGATGTTCGCGGTGTCCTGTCGCGAGAAGGGGATCAGCCTGGATTACGACGGTGTGCCCGAGAGCTTCCGGGCGTGCATCGACGCCGACAAGGTCCAGCAGATGCTCCACAACCTGGCCAGCAACGCCATCAAGTACACCGCCGAAGGCGGCCTGGTGCGCGTCTGGCTGCAGGACCGCCCCGAGCGCACGCCGGGCACCGGGGCCCGGCTGGCCCGGCGTTTCGACCTGCCGCTCGACGTGTTCACCCTGGTGGTCGAGGACAGCGGCATGGGCATGAGCGAGGAGTTCCTCGAGCACCTGTTCCAGCCGTTCCACCGCGACAACCGCGTGGAGACCCGCCGGTTGCCGGGAGCGGGACTGGGGCTGCACATCACCAAGGGGCTGGCCGAGGCCCACGGCGGCGAGATCCGCCTGACCAGCCAGCCTGGTCAGGGCACCTCGGCCTGGCTGGTGCTGCCCCGCGAGCCCGGCAGCGGCCACGTGCTCTCGGCGGGCCGGCAGCTCGACCAGCTCCGCGAAGCAGCCCAGATGGTCGGCCTGGACGCCGCCGCGGTGGTGCTGGACATCCGCCATCACCTGTCCCGGGCGCATCCCTGGGAAGTGGAATCGGCCGGCGAACAGGGGCAAAGGTTCCTGTCCGACCTGGCCCGTAGCAGCCGGCAGGCCGAGGCCAGCCGCGTCCAGCGCGCGGCCGGCCAGATCTGCTGGCAACTGGCCGCCGGCCTCTGGGTCGGCCTGGCCCTCGATCCCGACCGTCTGGCGCCCGCCTGGCAGGTGGCCGCCGCGGCTCCGGAGAGTTCACCCCTGCTGGTCGGTACGAGCTGGCAGGTCCTGGAAGACAGCGCGTCCGCGGTCGACAGCGAGGCGACCACGCGGACGGGCAGCACCCCCGTCACTGGAGGACCGTGATGGACAAGGCCCTGCGGGTCCTGGTCGTGGACGACGAGCAGGACATCCTGGAGACCCTGGACTACAGCCTGGCGTTGCGCGGCTTCGACGTGGTCACCGCCAGCGACGGTCTGGAAGCGCTGGAGGTGGCCAAGCGGGTCCGGCCCGACGTCATGCTCCTGGACGTCATGCTGCCCGGCTGCAACGGCTACGAGGTGAGCCGCCTGCTGAAGGAGTGGATCGACCACGACCCGCACGCGCGGGCGTTCCCGGTGATCCTGCTCACCGCGCGCAAGGTGGACTCGGCGGAGCGCGAGCGCTTCATCGCCACCTGGTCGCGGGCCGACCGGACGCTCTACAAGCCCTTCGACATCGACGACGTCATCGGGCATATCGAGGAGTTGGCCGGGGCCGTTGTGGCCTGAGATTTCCGGCGGCCCCGAACTTGACAATCGCGGGTGGGGGATGTTTAATTGCCCGTCCCGGCCGGAGATCCGGCCGCTCTGGTGCCTAGGTAGCTCAGCTGGTAGAGCACCGCACTGAAAATGCGGGTGTCGGTGGTTCAACTCCGCCCCTAGGCACCACCCTCAAATTTCCGGAGCTGGTGTAGCTCAGCTGGTAGAGCAGCTCACTCGTAATGAGCAGGTCTGGGGTTCGAGTCCCCACACCAGCTCCAGCTCTCTCGCGAACCTTTCGAATCCTCCTCAGCGCCGGTTGCTTCAACCGCAAGGTTGCGTTCGGGTCATTCGGGACATCACTTGGCGAGAATGACCTTTTGCGCCACATGGTTCTCACCCATGCTGATTCGTACGAAATAGACTCCTGAGGAGACGACTCGCCCACTCTCGTCCCGACCGTCCCAGAACAGTGAATGGGACCCGGCAGGGTACTGCTCCACGTCGAAGATTTCTCGAACTCGCTTCCCCTCGACATCAAAGATCGAGATTGTGAGCGGCCCTGACTGCGATTGTGTCCAGGCTATCGACACGTTCGCGTTGAACGGATTGGGATAGGTGCTGGCGACCAGAGCGGACGTTGCCGAACTGCCACGTGTGACCGTGTGGTTCGCGATTAGGTTCTGCTCTCCGGCAACGGTCCGCAGGTACAGGCTGTATTCGATCATCCCGGCTGTTCGCGCTCTCGGGGATTCGTCCAGCGCCAGGTACTCACTGTCATCTATGCCCTGTACCGGAATGGACCAGGAGGCGTTGCTCTGCGAGCCAGTCAAGGCGAAATCCAGGCAATGGCTCTCAATGGCGCTGAACCAGCTGATGGCGATACCATTTGAGACCGGAGATGCGTTGAAAGAAGTCACGGTGACCGGAACGGTACCGGTGCACTGGGTCGGGGCGAGGTGCATCCCGAACACGCCGTCAGCGATGAAGAGCCAGTCCTCGGTGACATGGACACCCAGGCATTCGTCGGTCCAGTTGAAGACCCGGTGGGGATTTAGGCAGCCCAGCAGCGTTGGCTGTGTCGGCAGGGAGACGTCGATGACTGTGGCCCCGCGCCGTCCGGCAGCCAGGTAGGCGATCCCTTCGCGTACGGCGATACCTTGATTGAATCCCAGACAATCCAGGGATCCCAGGATCGTGGGCTGGAATGGATCATCGAAACCCACGATGAGTAACCCCGAGCCGTTTGCGATATAAGCGATTCCCTCCCCCAGAGCCACGTCGAACAGGGTTCCAGGGCAATCGAGAGTGGCCTGGAGATGTGGTGTGGTCGGATCAGAGGTGTCGATCACGAGTAGCCGATCATCCTCCGTGAGGGCGAGGGCGTTCGTGCCATCCCAGGCGATGTCGACCACGTCATGTGCCAGGTCCAGGCTGCTGACCACCTCGGGCATGGGCCCAACGAGGGCATCGATGATCTGGATGCCGGCTATGCCTTCGGCCACGATCACGTACGATTCCCAGGCCGCCAGCGCTCTGGCGGGACCTTCGGTGACGACTCCGCCATTGCTGATCGGCTGCGCCGGATCGGAGACATCGAGGCGCACCACGCCACCAACACCACATGCCAGGAGCGCCCGGTCGCCGATGAGAGCGACATCCTGCACTTCATGCTCCCAGCTCCACTGGCCGATGGCCTCGGGTTGTTCGGGATTGGTGTGGCTGAGTACCTGCAGGCCGCCAACTCCAGCGGCGATATAGGCATGGTTGGCGGCGGCGGCCATCCGAAGTGCCGTTCCAGGTAGCTCGAGCGAACCGGCGACTGGCGCGCCATGCGAGTTGCCGAGTTGAAAAACCGTCAACTTGCCGGGACCATCGGCAAGGAAGGCGTAACCGCCATCGAGAGCCAAATCGTAAGAATAGGCATTGTATGTCGGACAGTGGCCACTGACCGTGGGGTCTTGCGGGTCGGCGATGTCGAAGACGATGAGACCGTTTTCGAAAATGGCGGCATAGACGAAGTGATCACGGCTCGTCACGCCTCTGACGTCGAAGTACTCCGTCTCGGCGATCAGTAGCGGCAGCGCAGGATCGGTGATGTCGACCACGGCCAAGGTCCCGCCGCCGATGTATACGTGATCGTTCACCACCGTCATATCGACGCCGCTGACGGAATCCAGCACGCCGATGACCGAGGGCTCTTGCGGGTCACTGACATCCAGAATGCTCAAGCCAGAGTGGCCACAGATCAGGACCGAACCCGAGCTTGTCAGGGCCAGGCCACGGGTGCCGGTATCGATGGCGGCCGAGGCCACCAGGATCGGCGCCGTCGGCTGTGAGACATCGACGATGAACAGCACATCCTCGCTGCAGGTCACGTAGGCTAGTCCATCCTCGACGAGGACATCTCTAGCCTCGCCGGTTACGGGAACCGACGCCAGGATCTGCATGGCGCTCGGATCGGAGACATCCAGGATCTGGAGGCCACCAACACCGTCGGCGACGAAAGCGTGGTCCCCGACGACGTCGATCGCCATGCTGAAATCGCTAACCAACCCTCCGGGTGTCTCCAGGACACCGACGACAAGCGGCTGCTGGGGACTGCTGATATCGACGGCCACGATCCAGGAGCTGTATGGCCAGAGACTCCAGTCCAGGGCGGCGATGAACGCATGTTGTCCCTCGATATCGATATCACCGAAGTAATCCGCCTCCGGCGTGTCGATAGACGTGGCAATCTGTTGGAGATACTCGGGGTACTCGATGCAATCGGCGTCCGCCGGCGAGCTGAAGGTCAGGAATGCCAGCAATAGAACGGGAATGAAATAGAAGCTCGACGAGCGTGGGGACCGCGTCGACATGGCACAACCTCCTGATTGGCAATGGAAGAGATATAAATTCTATTTAGTGGAGCAGACTCATAAAGGTTGAAAGCACCATATCACGTAGTGAGAGACCTCACCAGGATCAAAGTCCCCCCGGGAATCCGGTTCTCCCGGATCTCCGACCCCGTCCGCACCCGCCCCCCCGGCAGCAGGTAGAGCGTCGTGTCGCGCCGGAAGTGGGGCCCGCAGAGGTCGTAGGCGGTTCGCAGCGGGGTCACTTCCCCGGCATACTCGTAGCCCAGGAACACCCGGGTCCCCGGCGCCAGCCGCCGGAAGTCCCGCTCGGACATCTGGTCGCCGCGCCGGATGCGGCCGTTGGGTTCGACATAGAGGGTGGTGCGGTGCCGGTGCGCCCCACCCGCCACCGCGCTCGCGGTGGTCCCGTCCCGACCGATGACCCGCCAGGACCGCGTCGGCGCCGCGGGTTCGGCCGGCGGCTCCTGGTCCAGCAGCACCAGCGTGCCCCTGGGAACCCGCGACCAGTCCCGGATCTCGTTGCCGCGCCGCCGCTGCCCCGACGGCAGGACATAGACCGTGGTCGGGTCGTCGTACTGGTCGCGGGCGATGAACCAGGCTGTGCGGGTGGGGGTGATGACGTTGGCGTCGGGGCCGGCGAACTGGGCCTCGGCCTGACGGGCGGCGCCGGTGTCGCCGCTGAAGAGGACGGTGGCCAGGTAGGGGTCGCCCACGGTGAGGCGGCCGGCGAGGACGTCGGGGTCGGCGTGCGGCTGTTCGTCGAGGCCGAGCTGCGTGCGCACCTCGGGCCGCGCGAAGAGCATGCCGCAGCGCTTGCGGCCGCGGTGCGCGTGCTGGTGCCAGCGGTTGCGGCTGCCGTAGGCCACCATGCTGTGGGTCAGCACGTTCTCGTCGGGGATGTCGTAGAGCGACTGGAGCTGGCGGAGCAGTTCGGCGAGCGCGGTGATCTGGGCGCCGGTGAGGTCGCGGTTGTGGTAGCCCACCACCTCGATGCCGAGGGAGACCTGGTCGATGTTCTGGCGGCCGTTCCACATGCTGCGACCCGCGTGGCGGGCTTCGCGCTGGCGCGAGATGATCCGGTAGACCCGCCCGTTGCGCAGGACCACGTAGTGCGCCAGGCCGCCGCGGCGGATGCGGGCGAGACTGGGCTGGTCGCTGCCCTCGGTGGTGTGCAGGACGATGTAGTCGGTGCGCTCGCGCAGCGGTCGCTGACGGTTCAGCGGGCTGTAGCGGTCGCTGATGCGCAACTTGGCGGCCGCGGCGGTTTCCAGCCACCCCAGACCGGCCAGGATCAGGATGATCGTGAGCCAGAGGGTGGGGCGCGTGGCCGCGAAGCAGGGCCTGGTTCCGTCCATGGCTTGCCTCCTGACCATCAGGCTAATCCGGGCAGGTAGGCTTCCGCAAGCAAGGATTTGACGGATGCGCATCCGGGTGGCCGATCAGGAGGGTGGGACGAAACCTGGTTGCGGTGGATCGAGGTGCTGAATACAATCCATCCCTGGCCGGTGGTGGGATCGGCCCGCCGCTTGCTACATGGTCAGGCATCGTGACTCTTATCGGAGGAGATATCTTGGTCTTGCGAGTCAGTGTCTCGGGTGTGCGCGGCGTCATCGGCGATGGTCTGGACGCCGTCACCGCGGCGCGCTGGGCGGCGGCGCTGGGCGCCTGGCTGCCCGCCGGTCCGGTGGTGGTGGGCCGCGACAGCCGGATCTCCGGGCCCATGATCCGCGACGCGGTCGCGGCCGCACTGGCCAGCACCGGCCACCCGGTGCGCGATATCGGCATCGCCACCACGCCGACCACCGAGATGGCGGTCCAGGAGACCGACGCCGTGGGCGGGATCATCATCACCGCCAGCCACAACCCGGCCCCCTGGAACGCACTCAAGTTCCTGGAGGGGCGCGGCCTCTTCCTGGACGCGGCCCAGAATGCCGAGGTCCGGGCGCATTACGAGGCCCAGGACGGACACCGACCCTGGGACGAGCTCGGCACGGTCACGGGCGAGGACGGCGCCGACGAGCGACACCTCGACGCCATCTGCGCCCTGCCCTGGCTCGACCGCGACCTCATCGCCTCGCGCGGCCTGCACGCCGCCGTGGACGCGGTGGAGGGCGCCGGCGGCCGCATCGTGCCGGCCCTGCTCGAGCGGCTGGGCGTGCGCTGCAGCCCGCTGGGCTGCGGCCTCAGCGGCCGCTTCCCCCACGACCCCGAACCCACCCCGGCGCACCTCGCCGACCTCTGCGCCCTGGTCGCCGAGCAGGGCTGCGACGTGGGCTTCGCCGTGGACCCCGACGTGGATCGCCTGGCGCTGGTGGCCGACGGCGGCGAGCCGCTCAGCGAGGAACTGACCCTGGTGCTGGCCGTGGACTTCGTGCTCGGCCGGCAGCCCGGCGACGTGGCGGTGAACCTTTCGACTACCGGGCTCATCGAGGTGGCGGCGGCCCGCCACGGCGCGAACGTCTGGCGCACGCCGGTGGGTGAGGCCAACGTGGTGGGCACCCTGCTGGCCGAGGGCTGCGTCCTCGGCGGCGAGGGCAACGGCGGGGTCATCTACCCCACCCTGCACCCCGGCCGCGACGCCCTGGTGGGGATCGCCATGATCCTGCAGCTGCTCGCCGAGCGCGCGCAGCCCCTGTCGACCGTGGTGGCGGCCCTGCCGCCGGTGGCCATGGTCAAGGAGAAGGTCGCCGCCGAGGATCTGCCCGCGGGCGCGGCGCTGGCCGCCCGCCTGCGCGACCTCGGCCCGGGCGACCTCGACGATCGTGACGGCCTGAAGTGGATCGGCCCGGAGGCCTGGGTCCACGTGCGGCCCTCGAATACCGAACCGGTGGTGCGGATCATCGCCGAAGCGGCTAGCGTGGAGGAGGCGCGGGCGCTCATCGCCCGCGTCCGCCACCAGTCCTGAAGGAGCCTGCCATGTGCGGAATCGTCGGCATCACCGGGGACCCCAACGTCGCCGTCAACCTGATCGAGGGGCTGCGCCGCCTCGAGTACCGCGGCTACGACTCCTCGGGCATCGCCATCCAGCAGCCCGACGGCATGATCTGCGTCAAGAGCAAGGGCAAGATCCAGGATCTGGTCAACAGCATCGACCTCGACAAGCTGCAGGGCCAATGCGGCATCGCCCACACCCGCTGGGCCACCCACGGCGAGCCCAACCAGATCAACGCCCATCCGCATCAGCACGGCAAGGTCGTGCTGGTGCACAACGGGATCATCGAGAACTTCCAGGCGCTCAAGCTGAAGCTCCAGGAGAACGGGCACGAGTTCCTCTCCGAGACCGACAGCGAGGTGTTGGCCCACCTGATCAGCAGCCAGTACGACGGCAATCTGGAGACCGCGGTGCGCCGCGCGCTCAAGCTCGTGGAGGGCACCTACGGCATCGCTGTCATGCACGCCGACGAGCCGGGCAAGATCGTGGGCGCCCGCCGGGGCAGCCCGCTAGTGGTCGGCGTGGGCGACGGTTTCAACGTCCTGGCGAGCGACGTGGCCGCCATCCTGGGCCACACCCGCCAGGTGATCTACCTCGACGACTGGGACATGGCGGTCCTGACCCCCGAGGGCGTCCAGACCACCGACATCGATGCCCACGAGGTGGACAAGGAGATCTCGGAGATCACCTGGGACCTCGACCAGATCCAGAAGGGCGGCTACCCCCACTACATGCTCAAGGAGATCTTCGAGCAGCCCGAGACCATCCGCGACGCGTTCCGCGGGCGCATCCTGCCCGCGTCGGGCGACGTCAAGCTGGGCGGCCTGCAGCTCACCGACTGGGAGCTGCGCAACATCCGCCGCATCGTGATCCTGGCCTGCGGCACCAGCTACCACGCCGGCCTGGTGGGCGAGTACCTCATCGAGGAGTACGCACGCATCCCGGTGGAGGTGGAGTACGCCAGCGAGTTCCGCTACCGCTCGCCCATCATCGATCCCGGCACGCTCTGCCTGGTGATCAGCCAGTCGGGCGAGACCATCGACACGCTCGAGGCCATGCGCGAGGCGCGGCGGCGCGGCGCCAAGGTCGTGGGCATCACCAACGTGGTGGGTTCGACCATCGCCCGCGAGACCGAGTGCGGCATCTACATCCACGCCGGCCCCGAGATCGGCGTGGCCTCGACCAAGGCCTTCACCAGCCAGGTCACCATCCTGATCCTGCTGACCATCCTGCTGGGCCGGCGGCACCACATCAACGCCGAGTACGGCATGGAGATCATCGAGGAACTGCAGAAGGTCCCCGACAAGATCCGCCAGGTCCTCGACCAGACCGACAAGATCAAGGAGATCGCCGAGGTCTATGCCAACCACTCCAACTGCCTTTATCTGGGGCGTGGCGTGAACTTCCCCATCGCGCTGGAGGGCGCGCTCAAGCTCAAGGAGATCAGCTACATCCACGCCGAGGGCTACCCCGCGGCCGAGATGAAGCACGGCCCCATCGCGCTCATCGACCCCGACATGCCCGTGGTCGTCATCTCGACCCGCGACAGCAGCTACGACAAGATCCGCGGCAACGTCCAGGAGGTCCGGGCGCGCAAGGGCAAGATCATCAGCGTGGTCACCGAGGGCGACGAGGAGATCACCGCGCTGAGCGACCACGTGCTGACGATCCCCCACTGCCGCGGCATGCTGACCCCACTGCTGTCGGTGGTGCCGCTGCAGCTGCTGGCCTACCACATCGCCGTTTTGCGCGGCGAGGACGTGGACCAGCCGCGGAACCTGGCCAAGGCCGTGACGGTGGAATAGGCGTTTCGCGCTGGTGAAAAGGCGCCGGGTGGATTACCGTTAGGAGGTCGGCCCGCGTGGCCGGCCACGACATTGGCGACGAGTGCGGGAGCGAATGGGTCCTGGTGGGCCCCGGGGACTTCAAATCCCTCTGTCGGGCGCGTCATACCGTCCGAGGTGGGTTCGATTCCCACACGTTCCCGCCATTTTCTGCCCGGAACCCGCTGCCGGTGGCGGCGTTGCAGCCTAGCGACGCACCCACCAGGGCAACGGCGACCGGAGGACCACGTGAGACGTGCACGGCGAGGGCAGCAGGGGCGTGAGGGGCGAGCCGGGGTCCTGGTGATCCCGGTGCTGGCGATGCTGGCCACGGTGGCCATGGCCCAGGAGCCCGCCAGCGCCGACACGAGCCTGGCCGCCGCGCCCCCCGACACCGTGCCGGTGGCGCTGCAGATGCCCGAGGTCCGCGATTTCTTCGACACCGGCGTCAGCGCCACCACGGCCGTGCTCATGTCGCCGGTCTTTCCGGGCTGGGGACAGCTCTACGCCGAGGGGAGCTGGCAGGCCATGGTGGCCTTCGGGGCCCAGTGGTTCTTCTGGAGCAACATGCTGACGCGCGACCGTCAGGCGGTGCGGTCGCGCGACTACGCCAAGACCCTGGCGCCCGGCTCGGACGTGCGCGCGGTCTGGGACTTCAACGCCGACGAGTACTACGAGCAGATGCGCGATTTCGCCTGGTGGTCGGGCGCGGTCCTGCTCCTGGTGGCCCTGGACTCCTACGTGGAGGCGGGCCTCTACGGCTTCGACGAGGAGCCGGTGCCCGTCCCCGACCGCTTCGACGAGTTCTTCGACACGGGCCTGCCCGAGCCCCCCGGCTCGCGAGGCGCCCCGAACCTGGTGATCTGGCAGTGGAGTAAAAAGTTCTAGCATGGAGCACTCGCGCAACTTCTGCATCATCGCGCATATCGACCACGGCAAGAGCACGCTGGCCGACCGCCTGCTCGAGCACACCGGCACGCTCAGCGGCAAGGAGCTCAAGGAGCAGGTGCTGGACTCCATGGACCTGGAGAAGGAACGCGGCATCACCATCAAGAGCCACCCCATCCGCATGGACTACCGGCGCCCCGACGGCCAGGCCTACGTCCTGAACCTCATCGACACTCCGGGGCATGTCGACTTCAACTACGAGGTCTCGCGCAGCCTGGCCGCGTGCGAGGGCGCGCTCCTGGTGGTCGACGCGGTCCAGGGCGTGCAGGCCCAGACCATCAACAACCTCTACCTCGCCCTCGAGCACGATCTGGAGATCATCCCGGTGATCAACAAGATCGACCTGCCCGCCGCGCGACCCGACTACGTGGCCGAGCAGTTCATCGACCTCATCGGCTGCGATCCCGACGACATCCTCATGGTCTCGGCCAAGACCGGCGAGGGCATCACCGAGCTGCTGGCCGCGATCTGCGACCGCATCGCGCCGCCGGTGGGCGACCCCGAGGCGCCGGTCAAGGCACTGATCTTCGACTCGGTCTTCGACCCCTACGTCGGCGCCGTGGCCTACGTCCGCATGCTCGACGGCCGCCTCAAGCACCGTGACGTCATCAAGCTGGTGCGCGGCGGCGAGACCTTCGAGATCCAGGAGCTGGGCTACTTCCGGCTGGCGCGGCTGGCGCAGAAGGCGCTCACCGCGGGCGAGGTCGGCTACATCGCCACCGGCGCCAAGGACGTGCGCCACGTGCGCGTGGGCGACACGGTCACCCTGCGCGACCGCCCCTGCGCCGAGGCGTGCTCGGGCTACGCCGAGGCCAAGCCCATGGTCTTCTCCGGGCTCTACCCCACCAACAACGACGACTACGACGACCTGCTGGACGCGCTCCAGAAGCTCCAGCTCAACGACGCGTCGCTGACCTGGGAGAAGGAGACCTCGGCCGCGCTGGGCTTCGGGTTCCGCTGCGGCTTCCTCGGCCTGCTGCACATGGAGATCATCCAGGAGCGCCTCGAGCGCGAGTACGACCTGGACCTGATCTGCACGCTGCCCAACGTGGAGTACGAGGTGAAGACCAAGGACGGCGAGGTCTTCAAGGTGGAGAACCCGGCGCTCCTGCCGGGCGAGCGCGAGATCCAGGAGATCCGCGAGCCCATCGTCCACGCCGCGGTGATCACGCCCAAGGAATTCGTGGGGGCGGTGATCCAGATCACGCTCGACCGGCGCGGCGTCCAGACCAAGATGGAGTACCTCGACACCGAGCGGGTGAACCTGGAGTTCGACATCCCGCTCTCCGAGCTCGTGGTCGACTACTACGACAAGCTCAAGTCGGTGAGCCGCGGCTACGCTTCGCTCGATTACGAGTACCGGCGCCATCAGGCCGACAACCTCACCCGCCTCGACCTGTTGATCAACGGCGACCCGGTCGATGCCCTGACCTGCATCGTGCACCGGGACAACGCCTACAGCTGGGGGCTGAAGCTCTGCCAGAAACTGAAGGAGCTCATCCCGCGCCAGATGTTCCAGGTGGCCATCCAGGCCGCCGTCGGCACCCGGGTGCTGGCCCGGACCACGGTCAAGCCCTTCCGCAAGAACGTCACCGCCAAGTGCTACGGCGGCGACATCTCCCGCAAGCGCAAGCTGCTGGAGAAGCAGAAGGAGGGCAAGAAACGCATGAAGCAGGTGGGGTCGGTGGAGATCCCGCAGGAGGCCTTCCTGGCGGTCCTGCGGGTGGAGCGCTGACCAGCATCACGAACCGGAGAGACGAGATACCCAATGAGCGACACCTCCGCCCGCCGCCGCCATCCCGCCGCCGGCAACAAGGACGAGGCCGCGCCTCGTGAGACCGGGGTCAAGGTCAAGGTCCAGCGCTCGGCCCGCCAGACCGCCTGGGAGTGGCTCAAGGCCATCGCCTGGGCGCTGGCGGTGGCGCTCCTGATCCGCCAGTTCCTCTTCCAGGCGTTCCGCATCCCCACCGGCAGCATGAAGGACACGCTCCTGGTGCACGACTTCCTGTTCGTGAACAAGTTCATCTACGGCGCCGAGACCCCCGACCGGCTGGTCATCCCCTTCGTGAACAAGACCCTGGCCGAGAACGTGCCCCAGCTCAAGCTGCCGGCGATCCGGCAGCCGCGGCAGGGCGACATCATCGTCTTCGAGTTCCCCCAGGACCGGAACCAGGACTACATCAAGCGCTGCGTCGCGGTGGCCGGCGACACGGTCCTGGTGCGCGACGGGATCCTGCGAGTCAACGGCGTGGTCTACGAGTCCAACTTCGCCGACCACGACGGCGACCACACCTGCGTCCCCGACTGGCGCGACCGCGGCCGCTGCCCCGAGCCCCACTCGCGACTCGATCCGGTGAGCCTGCCCCGCGGCCCCTTCAACAAGAACTACGGCCCCCGGGTGATCTCGGCGGGCCACATCTTCATGATGGGCGACAACCGCTACAACTCGCAGGACAGCCGCTACTGGGGCGAACTGCCCCTGGACCACGTGCGCGGCAAGGCCGAGATCATCTACTGGTCGTACGAGAACACGTTCTTCATCCCGCGTTTCGACCGTCTCCTGAAGATCATCGACCTCGATCCAGACCGCCGCTGGCTGCAGCCGGTGGTGCGGATCCTGGCGCTGCTGCTGATCGTCGGCGGCAGTGTCTGGTCCTGGTATCGCGGTCGGGAGTGAGCGGCCTCTACCTGCACGTCCCGTTCTGCGGGGCCATCTGCAGCTACTGCCATTTCGCGCGTACCGCCGACCACGACGCCGCGTTGCGCCGCCGCACGGTCCAGGCCCTGATCGGCGAGCTGGCCCTGCGCCGGGAGCGCTGTCCCACGCTGCGTGAGGGGCGCCGCCGTCTGCGCACCGCCTACCTCGGCGGCGGCACGCCTTCGCAGCTCGCACCCGACCTGGTGGCCGTGCTGCTGGCCGGCACCGTGGGCGCCCTGCCCCGGGCCGCCGATCTGGAACTGACCGCCGAGGCCAACCCCGAGACCCTGGACGAGGCCACCGCCAGCGCCTGGCGCGACGCGGGCATCGGGCGAGTGTCCCTGGGCGTGCAGAGCCTGGACCCCACGGTGCTCCGGCTGCTGGGCCGGCGCTGCGATCCGGCCACTGCCCGCCGCGCCCTGGCCTGCGCCGGGCGGCACTTCCCCCGCGTCTCCGCCGACTGGATCCTCGGTCCCGGGATCGCACGCCAGCGGTTGCTGGACGAGCTGGACGAGGCTTGCGACCTCGGCGTCGAGCACCTCTCGCTCTACATCCTCGAGCTCCACGAGGGGACCGCCCTGGCGCGCGCCGTGGCCGCCGGTTCGCTGACCCTGCCGCCCGACCACGAGACCGAGGCGCTCTACCTGGCTTGCGTCGAGCACCTGGACCGCCGGGGTCTGCGCCAGTACGAGGTCAGCAACTTCGCCCGGCCCGGCGCCGAATCGCGGCATAACCAGGCGTACTGGCGGGGCGTGCCCTACCTCGGCCTCGGCCCGTCGGCCAGCGGGTTCTGGGGGCGTCGCCGCTATACCAACGTGGCGGACCTCCAGCGCTATCTCGCGCAGGTCGAGGCGGGACGGATCCCCGAGGCGCTGGTCGATCCGCTGACGCTCCGGGCCCGCCGGCTCGAGCGGCTGATCCTGGGCCTGCGCACCGCCGAGGGGGTTCCCACGGCCTGGCTGCCGCCTGGCGTGCTGGATCTGGCGCGCGGGGAGCGGGAGCGGCTCTGGACCAGGGAGGCCGGCCGGTTGCGGCTCACCGCCCGCGGCTACCTGCATCTGGACACCGTGGAGGAGCGGCTGGCGGCCGTGGTCGGTTGACACCTCCAAAACGCCGGTATTACCTTGTCGTTCCACGCGGGAATCGGGGGTCCGAGTCCCGTTTTTCGTGCCACGAGAGGGATCAACGAATCCATGATCAAGAACCGCGAGCGTGCCGACGAGATCCTGGACGCCGTGGTCCGGCTCCACATCGAGACCGGCCGTCCGGTGAGTTCCAGCCTGGTCGAGCGCTACCTGCAGCGCGCCTACAGCGCCGCCACCATCCGCAACGTGATGAAGGCGCTGGAGGACGGCGGGGAGCTCGAGCAACCGCACACCTCGGCGGGGCGTCGGCCCACCGATCTGGGATTCCGCCGGTACGTCGACCGCATGCTGGCGGCCTGGCCGCTCGCGCGTTGGGATCTGCCGCGGCCGCTGGCCCGCGACGTGGCCGACAACCTGTCGCGCTTCGCGGGCAGCCACGCCATGGTCAAGGCGCTGGCTGGCCTGCTGAGCCGCCTGACCACCAGCGTGAGCATCATCCTGGGTCCGAGCTGGGAACAGGTGCGCTGCCTGCGGGTGGAGCTCTACCCGCGCGAGGAACGGCGCGTGCTCATGGTGCTGGTGCTGGAGAACGCCATGGTCCGCACCACGCTGGCCGACATGGGGCACGACCTGGCGCCGCGCACCCTCGAGGAGGCGAGCCGCCTGCTGAGCGAGCGGATCGCCGGGCGCACCGTGGCCGAGGTCCGTGACGGGGTGCTCGACAGCTTCCGCGCCGGCGTGACCGCCGCCAGCCGCTGCGCCAGCGCCCTGGCCAGCCAGGGGCGCGACCTGTTCCTGGACTTCGAGTTCGGCGAACTCGAGCTCGAGGGCGTGGCCAACGTGCTGGGCGAACCCGAGTTCGGCGCCCCGGGAACCTTGCGCAACCTGATTCGGTTCCTCGAGTCGCCGCGCTCGATCCGCGAGGCCCTGCAGCAGCTCGACCGCGAGGCGGGCGGCGACCTGGGCGTCTGGATCGGCCACGAGAACCCCGTGGACGACCTGCGCGAGTTCACCATGGTCTCGCACCGCTTCCCCCTCGCCGGTCGCGAGGGCATCCTGGCGGTGCTCGGCCCGCGGCGCATGCCGTACCAGAGAGCCGTCACCGGGATCCACACGCTGCGCGAGGGATTGCGTAGCCTGAGTTGAGAGGACGAGTCTTGAGCAAGAAGAAGCACGAGATCGAAGACGAGGTCGAACTGGCGGAGGCGCCGGCCGAGGACGCCGGCGAATCCGTGGCCGCTGCGGAGCCGGAGCCAGAGCCCGCGGTCGAACCGACCGTGGAGGAGCAGCTCCAGGCCGAGGTCCTGCGCCTGCAGGACGAGCTGGCTGACCAGAAGGACCGCCTGCTGCGGACCGTGGCCGAGATGGACAACCTGCGCAAGCGGACCCGGCGCGAGGTCCTCGAATCGCGCCGCTTCGCCCAGGCCGACCTCCTGCGCCCGCTCCTGGAGATCCTCGACAACTTCGACCGGGCACTCGACCACGCGCCCGAGGTCCAGGACGAGGACCATCAGGCGGCGTTCCACGAGGGCGTGGCCATGATCGCCCAGAGCTTCCGTCAGGTGCTCCTCGAACGCGGCGTGCAGCCCATCGTCGCCGAGGGTGAGGTCTTCGACCCGGCCCGCCACGAGGCCGTGGGCCAGCAGGAGGCGCCCGCAGGGGTCGACAGCGGAACCATCCTGGCCGAGGTGCAGACCGGATACACCCTCGACGACCTGGTGCTGCGTGCCAGCCGGGTCATCGTGGCCCAGTAAGACGCGAGAGACGAGGAGACATGGCGAGCAAACGCGACTACTACGAGATCCTCGGCCTGAGCAAGGACGCCAGCGAGGGTGAGATCAAGAAGGCCTACCGCAAGCTGGCCGTGAAGTATCATCCCGATCGCAACACCGACGACCCCGGTGCCGCCGAGAAGTTCCGTGAGGCCACCGAGGCCTACGAGATGCTCAAGGACCCCGAGAAGCGGGCGCAATACGACCGCTTCGGCCATCGCACCGAACAGCCCGGCATGGGCGGCTTCGGCGCCGGCGGCTTCGCCGGGGGCATGGAGATGGACCTCAACGAGGCGCTCCGCCGCTTCATGCAGGATTTCGGCATGGGCGACATCTTCGGTGGCGGCGGCGGCATGGAGAACGGCGGACGCCGGCAGGGCCGCAACCTCCAGGTCACCCTCAAGCTGAGCCTGCGCGAGGCCGCCCAGGGCGTGACCCGCAAGATCAAGGTCAAGCGGCTGGTGGCCTGTCCGGCCTGCTCGGGCTCGGGTGCGGCCGCCGGCAGCAAGCCGCAGACCTGCCAGACCTGCCACGGCGTGGGCCGGGTGCGGCAGGTCCGTCAATCGCTGCTCGGCCAGATGGTCACCGAGACCGCGTGCCCGCATTGCGGTGGGCGTGGCCAGGTCATCGGCACCCCGTGCGGCGATTGCCGTGGCACCGGCACGGTGCGCGGCGAGGAGACCCTGGAGATCAAGGTGCCCGCCGGGGTGACCAGCGGCAACTACATGGAGCTGCGCGGCAAGGGCGACGCCGGCGACCAGGGCGCCGCGGCGGGGGATCTGCGCGTGATCATGGACGTGGCCGACGACGAGCTCTTCGAGCGGCACGGCGACGACGTCCTGCTCGACATGCCGGTCTCGCCGCTGGACCTCATGCTCGGCGCCAAGCTCACCGTGCCCACCCTCGACGGCAAGGTCGCGCTCAAGGTGCCGGCGGGCACCCAGAGCCACAAGATCTTCCGGCTGCGCGGCAAGGGCATGCCGCACCTGAATCGCTCCGGCGCCGGCGACCAGCTGGTCCGGGTCATCGCCTGGACGCCGCTCGACCTGTCCACCGATCAGATCAAGCAGCTCCAGGACCTGCGCGACGGCCTGGCCAGCCAGGTGCCCGGGCCGGGGCGCGGCATCTACGACTGACAGGGGCAGCGATGCGGCGGTTCTTCGTCGACAGGCCAGCGGAATGGGTGCCCCGGGCGGGGGAGCGGGTCGTGCTCGACGCCGAGCAGACCAAGCACCTGCGCACCGTGCTGCGGGCCAGCGACGGCGACGAGCTGGCGCTCACCGACGGTCGCGGCCATCGGCTGACCGCGGTGCTCGCCGGTGGGGACAAGCGGGGAGCCGAGGTCGAGTTGCGCACCGTGGACCGCGCCGAGCCGGAGGCGGCGCCGCCGCGCCTGCACCTGGCGTGCGCCGTGGTCAAGGGCAAGCGCTTCGAGTTCGCGGTGGAGAAGGCGGTGGAGCTGGGCGTCCACGCCATCACCCCGCTGCGCACGACCCACGGGGTCATCGACCCGCGCGACGGCAAGCACGATCGCTGGCGCGGCCTCCTGGTGGCGGCGCTCAAGCAATCGGGCCGTTGCTGGCTGCCCGAGCTGCATCCGGTGCAGGAGCTGGTCACGGTCCTCGACGAGGCCACCGGGCCGGTTCTCTTCGGCGCGGCGCCCGGCGACCTGGTGGCCGAGACCCCGCTGCAACCGGCGGCCGCGGTGGCCCAGGCCGTGCGCCGGCGCCTCGACGGCCAGCAGCCGCCTGCCGAACTGGTGGTGGCCATCGGCCCGGAAGGCGGCTGGACCACGCCTGAATTGCAGCTGCTGGCCGCACGCGACGCCATCCCGCTGGGGCTGGGGCCGCACGTGCTGCGCACCGAGACCGCCGCCGTGGTGGCCGTGGCGGCGCTGCAGCAGATCCGGCGCGCCTGGCTTGACCGCACCGGTCCCGCGACGTAGACTCCCCGCCACGGAAACGGGCTTCCCGCGAAAGGAACATGCCATGCCCAGCGAGATCGCGGCGCGTCTGAAGCAGGACGTGATTACCGCCATGAAGGCCAAGGACAAGGACCGGCTGGGGATCCTGCGCCAGCTGCAGGCCGCCATCAAGCAGGTCGAGATCGACACCCGCGAGGAACTCGACGACGGTGGCGTGATCAAGGTCATGCACGCCTACGCCAAGAAGGTCCGCGACACCCTGGAGAGCGCCGAGAAGGCCGGACGCCAGGAGATGGCCGCCGAGGCCACGGCCGAGCTCGCGCTGGTCAAGGGCTACCTGCCGGCCGAGCTGAGCGACGAGGAGCTGGCGGCGCTGGTGGACGAGGTCATCGCCGAGACCGGCGCCAGCAGCCTGCGCGACATGGGCGGGGTGATGAAGGTGGCCGTGCCCAAGGTGGCCGGCCGGGCCGACGGCAGCCGGATCAGCGCCATGGTCAAGTCGCGGCTGGCGGGCTGACATGATCGTCTGGGTGACCCTGGCCCTGCTCGTGATCTGCGGCGTCTACGGCTGGCGCGCCGGCGTGGTCCGGCGCCTGGTCGAGCTCGCCGGCGTGGTCCTGGCCATCCTGGCCTCGGCCCGCCTGGCCTCGCTGGTGGCGCCGTGGCTGGGTGAGCATTCGGCCATGGACGAGACCACCGCGCTCCTGGCCAGCTACTTCCTGGTGTTCGTGGCCGCGCTGGTGGGCACGCGCTTCGTGGCCAAGGCCATCGCGGCGTTCGTGCACTGGACCCCCCTCGGCTGGCTCGACCGCGTGGGCGGGGCGATCTGCGGGGTCGCCCTGGGCGCCTTGCTGATCTCGGTGGGCCTGATCGCGGTGAGCCTGGCGCCCCGGGGCGAGGCCGTCCGCGAGGCCTACACGAGCCAGCCCGTGGGCGACGTAATCTTCCACGCCGCCCCCACGCTCTACCAGGGCGCCAACAAGTTGCTGGGCGGCCGGGCCGACGAACTCTGGCAGAAGGCCGTGGACCTGGGCGGCGAGGTGGTGGAGCGGGCGGAAGACGGCTCGTGATCACGCTCCTCGAACGCCTGGCCGCCGCCGACCGGATCGCTGGCGAGCGTCCGGTCTGTTCGGGCCGGGCACGCCAGCTCCTGGGCTGGCCCCACCTCACGCGGCAGGTGGCGCGGCATTGCCACAACGCCCGCGCCGTCGCCGCCACCGAGGCCCAGCAACCCTACGCCGACGCTGATGTCATCGACCTCGTGCGCTCGCTCGCCGACGAGTTGCGGCCGCTGGCGGATGCCGGCGCCTGGCCGCCCATCACCGACGTCTCGAGCGCGCTGGACATCCTCGAGCAGGACGCGCCACGCCTTCTGGAGGGCCAGGATCTGCTGGCGGTGGCGCGTCTGGCCGAGGATCTCGACCAGCTGCGCGGCTGGTTCCTCAAGGCGCGTGCGGAGCTGCCTGGCTGGGGCGAGGCCGCGGCCCAGATGAACGATTTCGCCTCCCTCGCCGCCGAGCTCCGCCGCTGCCTCGATCGCGACGGCCAGCTCGCCGACACCGCGAGCCCCCTCCTGGCGCGTCTGCGCCGCACCACTCGTGATCGCGAGCAGCAGGTCCGGCAGTCGGTGGCCCGGGCCATGAGCGAGGCGAGCCGCCGCGGCTGGACCACCGCCGGTGAGGTCACCATGCGTGGTGACCGCTTCTGCCTACCGCTGCAGGCCAGCGACCGACGCAAGGTCTCCGGCATCGTCCACGACCGCAGCCAGACCGGTCAGACGGTCTTCGTCGAACCAGCCGAGACGGTCCAGCTGGCCAACGACCTGGCCGAAACCCGCTTCGAGATGGCCGCCGAGGAGTCGCGCATCCTGCTCGCCCTGAACCAGCAGGTCGACCGGGCGGCGCTGGCGCTCGTGACCGCCGCCGGCGTGATGCTGCTGGCCGACCGCGTGCGCGCGAGCATGCTCTGGAGCGAGGAACGCCACGCCCAGCGTCCGCAGCTGATCGCCGGCGCCACGCCCCGGATCTGCCGGGGGCGGCACCCGCTGCTCGAGGAGTCCGTCCGGCGCCGCGGCGAGGAACCGAAAGCGGTGATCCCTCTGGACCTGGACCTGCCGCCGGACCGGCGTGTCCTGGTGATCTCGGGGCCCAACGCCGGCGGCAAGTCGGTGGCCATGAAGACCGTGGGCGTGCTGGTCCTGCTGGCCCAGTGCGGCTGGGACGTGCCGGCGCGCGAGGATACGCGGCTGCCGCTGGTCCGGCGCCTCTTCGTGGATCTGGGCGACGAGCAGTCCATCGAGGACTCGCTGTCCAGCTTCTCGGCGCACCTGACCCACCTGCGTCGCTACCTCGCCGAGGCCGACCAGCACAGCCTGCTGATCCTCGACGAGGTGGGCTCGGGCACCGACCCCCAGGAAGGCACGGCGCTGGCCCTGACCGCGCTGGAGCGGCTGGCCGAGCGGGGAGCGCTGGTCCTGGCCAGCACCCACTTCGGCCTGCTCAAGGCCGCGGTCCACGACCACCCCGCCATGATCAACGCCGCCATGGATTACGACGAGGACTCGCTGGCCCCGCTGTTCAGCCTGCGCCTCGGGGATCCCGGTGCGAGCCACGCCTTCGACATCGCTGCCCGGGTGGGCCTGGAGCCCGCGCTGCTCGACCGTGCCCGCCGGCTGGTGGGCGAGGAGCGCTACCAGCTCGAGCAACTGCTGCAGGATCTGGCCCGCCGCGCCCGCGATCTCGCCGACCGCGAGGCCGAGGCCAGCCGCCACCTGGCCGAGGTCCAGCGGCACCAGGCCGAGCTGGAGACGCGGCTCGCCGGGATGAAGAAGGAACTGGCCGGCGAACGCGAGGAGGTCCGCCGGCGTGGCGAGGAGCTCCTGCGCCAGGCCCGCCGCCGCCTCGAAGAAGCGGTGCGCGAGGTGCGCACCACCCATGGCGACCGGGTGGTGGTCAAGCGGGCTCGCGACCGCCTCGACGAGGTGGCCGACCAGCTTCCCGCCGGCAGTAGGCCCGCTGCGGGCGCGCCCAGCGACCTGGCGCCGGGAGAGCGGGTCCGCGTGCCCCACCTCGGGCTGAAGGGGCAGGTCACCGAGATCCGCGGCGACAAGGTGGGGCTGCTGGCCGACGGTTTGCGCCTGAGCGTGGAGCGCGACGCGGTCGAGCGGCTGGAGGGAGCCGGCGACCGTGCGGCCCCGGATCCGACCACCGGACCCACCCAGACCGCCGGCGCCTGGACCTGGGACCACGACGATCCCGGCATCCCGCCCGAACTCGACCTGCGCGGCCTGCGCGTGGAGGAGGCCTGGGAACGTCTCGACCGCCTGCTCGACCGTGCCGTGCCAGTGGGGCTGGCGAGCGTGACGGTGATCCACGGCATGGGGGAGGGCCGCCTGCGCGACCACCTGCTGCAACGCCTGGGAACCGATCAGCGCGTGGCGTCGTTCCACCCCGGGGGCGAGCGTCAGAACAATTTCGGCGCCACGGTCATCCACCTCCGTTGAGCACATTGTTGCAACAATGTTGACAAATCCTCTATTGATCCGTACGTTTGAGGGTCCTCCGGACCTGATCAGCAGAAGGGTTCCAGGTGGCCGCGCTCCCTCCTGAAATCATCGCCAGGGTGAAGGATGAGACCGACATCGTCGATCTCGTCGGCCGTTACGTACGCCTGAAGCCGGCGGGGTCGAGCTGGAAGGGACTCTGTCCGTTCCACCAGGAGAAGACCCCCAGCTTCCACGTCAACCCCGTGCGCCAGAGCTACAAGTGCTTCGGCTGCGGCGAGGGCGGCGACGCCATCAGCTTCCTCATGGCCACCGAGAACCTCACCTTCCCCGAGGCCATGGAGACCCTGGCCCGCTCGCTGGACATCGACCTGGCCCAGTACCTGCAGCCGGGCGAGGACGAGGGCGAGAAGCGCGCCTTCTTCCGCGCGGGCGAGGTGGCCTGCACCGCGTTCCGCGAGGCGTGGCAGGACCCGCAGCTGGGCCATGCCGCCCGCGAATACCTCACCGACCGCGGTTTCCTGATCGAGACCCTCGACCGGTTCGACGTGGGCTGGGCCCCGCCCGGCGATTGGTTCCTGCATCAGCTCGCCAAGCAGGGCGTGAGCGAGGACCTGGCCCTGGCCGCCGGTCTCGTCCGGCGGCGGGACTCGGGCGGGACGTTTGCCTATTTTCGCGAACGGATTATGTTTCCCATCCGAAATATCGCCCGGCAGGTCGCTGGATTCGGCGGTCGGCTCATCGTTCCGGGGGAGCCCAAGTACCTCAACTCCGCCGATAGTCCCCACTTCACCAAGGGGAAGCTGCTGTACGGCTTCGACACTGCGCGCATGGTGATCGCGCGGGCCAAGGTCGCCGTGCTGGTGGAAGGGTACCTGGATCTCATCGCGCTGGCCCAGGCCGGCGTGGCCAACGTGGTGGCCACCTGCGGGACGGCCTTCACGCCCGAGCAGGCCCGGTTGCTGCGCCGTGGTGCACAGAAAGTGGTCGTGCTCTTCGATGGCGACCAGGCCGGACGCAAGGCGGCCGTGCGCACGAGCCATGTGTGCCTGACCGCGGGACTGGAAGCGGAGATCGCCGCGTTGCCGCAGGGCAAGGATCCTGCCGACGTGGTCATCGAGCAGGGAGCCGCGGCGCTGCAGGACGTGTTCGCGGGCGCCATGCCCTACCTGCGCTTCGTGCGCGAGGCGGTGGCCCGGGCGGGAGACGATCGACACGCCCTGGAGAAGGGCGTGCGACAGGTCCTGACGACCATTGCCGAGGTCCCCGACGCCATCCGGCAGCAGTACATGCTGCGCGAGGCCGCGGATCTCTTCGGACTGGAGGAATCGGTGCTGCGCCAGAGCCTGAACGAACTGTCCCAGCACCCGCGACCGCGTCCGCAGGCGACGCCCGCCGAGGCGGTGTCCGCCGACCCGTCGCCCACGCCCACGGTCCGGAGGGCCACCTTCCGGACCATGACCGGGGTCCGCCGCGACCACGTGGAGACCGTGCTGCTGGCCCACGTCCTGCGCGACGGGACCGGCGCGGCCGCCCGCCTGTTCGTGGCCGAGGGCGAGGATCTGGAATTCAGCACGCCGGCCGGCGAGAGCCTGGCCCGCGAGCTGGCGGCCTGGCAGCAGGAGGGCGGCGACGTGCCGCCCCGTGCGTTCGTCGAGCAGCGCTGGCACGCCCAGGATGCCGGCTATCGTGCCTTCGTCACCGATCTGCTCGAACAGGACATCCCCGAAGGAGGCGAGACGGAACGGGCGGTGCGCGAATCCATGGCTAGATTGCGCCTCGCACGACGGATTCAGAACGGCTAACGGAATATCCCGCGCCGGTCGCAGCCGGCGCCATATCAGAGGGAGCCGCACGTCGATGAACAAGAACCGTTTCGACAAGCTCATCGAGGCCATCCGCCGCACCGCCAGCAAGCGTGGCGGCTGGGTCCTCAACGACGATATCAACGAGCTGCTGGCCGACGACGTGGTGGACATCGATGCCATCGACCGCGTCTACGGCAAGCTCCAGGAACTGCAGATCGATTATTACGATAGCCGCGAGGAGGCCCAGAAGCGGCTCTCCACGCGGCAGAAGAAGGAAAAGAAGAAGGTCGCCACGGCCAAGAAGGCCGTCCGGTCGAACATCAAGTACGACGACCCGGTGCGCATGTACCTGCGCGAGATGGGCAAGGTCCCCCTGCTGACCCGGCAAGGGGAAGTGAAGCTGGCTCGCCGCATGGAGGATGGCCGCATCCGCGTCATCCGCGCCACCATGAACTCGCACCACGCCATGAAGGAACTGCGGCATTGCGCCAACCAGCTGGTGGGCGAGGCCATGGCGCTGGAGCGTGTGGTGCAGCTCGACAACAGCAGCTGGAACACCGGCCATTCGGCGCGCCGCGAGGGCAAGCGGATCCTGCGCAGCCTCGACCTCATCGAGAAGTGGCGCGAGGAGATCGGTGACCAGAAGAAGGAACTGGCCTCGTGCCAGAACAGCACGCGCGTGGCCACCCTGACGCGGATGCTCGCCGCCCGCGAGAAGAAGATCCTCGAGACCTTCCTGGGGCTGAACCTCTCGACGGAGATGGTGCAGTCGCTGGCCAGCAAGGTCCAGCTGGTGGAGACCAAGATCCAGGGGCTGGAGTCCCGGATCGCCCAGTCGGAGACCGAGGCCGGCGTGGTCTTCTCCGAGATGTCCGCCGCGCTGAAGGACAAGGCGCTGTCGGCTGACCGTCGCGAGACGGTCCAGGAGGCCTACCGGCAGATCAAGAACTACCGCAAGCGCATCCAGGAGATCGAGCGCGAGGTGGGCTTCACCCGCGACGAGCTGGCGCATCTGGCCGGTGAGATCACCGCCGGCGAGGCCGAGGTGGCCGCCGCCCAGCGCGAGATGATCGAGGCCAACGTGCGTCTGGTCATCTCCATCGCCAAACGCTACACCAATCGCGGCCTCGAATTCCTCGACCTCATCCAGGAGGGCAACAGCGGCCTCATGCGCGCGGTCGAGAAGTTCGATTACCGCAAGGGCTACAAGTTCTCCACCTACGCCACCTGGTGGATCCGGCAGGCCATCACCCGGGCCATCGCCGACCAGGCGCGCACCATCCGCGTGCCGGTCCACATGATCGAAGCCATCAGCAAGGTCACCAAGACGAGTCGGCTCATGCTGCAGGAACTGGGTCGCGACCCCACGCCCGACGAGATCGCCCACCGCCTGGACATGCCCCTGGACAAGGTGCAGGCCGTGATGAAGGCGAGCATGGAGCCGGTGTCCATCGACCGCCCCCTGGGCGAGGACGAGGACTCGTCGCTCAGCGATTTCATTCCCGACGACAACGCCCCGTCGCCCGCCCGCGAAGCGGTGCAGAGCATGCTCAAGGTCCAGATGACCAAGGTCCTCAGCACGCTCACCCGGCGCGAGGAGAAGGTCATCCGCCTGCGCTTCGGCCTGGGGGACGGCACGCCGCGGACCCTGGAAGAGGTTGGCACCATCTTCAAGGTCACCCGCGAGCGGGTCCGCCAGATCGAGGCCAAGGCGTTGCGCAAGCTGCGACACCCGAGCCGGTCCCGGAAGCTGAAGGGCTACGGGGAGATGATGTAAAAAATCCAGGACCGGGTTGACCGTGCTGGAGATACGGGTTATCTTCCGCCTCCCGGATTTTGGGCCCATAGCTCAGTGGTTAGAGCGGCCGGCTCATAACCGGCTGGTCCCAGGTTCAAGTCCTGGTGGGCCCACCAGGGCCCCCCGGCAACGGACCGGGGAAAAGGTCCTTCGATGGGCGATTAGCTCAGCTGGCTAGAGCGCTCGCCTCACACGCGAGAGGTCACTGGTTCGAGTCCAGTATCGCCCACCATCGACCCCGGCCGGTCCGGGATCCGTCTGGCGGGTTCGCAACCGCCGTACGGAAGCAGACCGACGAGTGAAGGAGATGGGGTGCCGCTGGCACCCTTTCTTCTTGGAGACAAAGGGAGAGGTCGTGGATCAGCAGCTCGAATTGACCTTGGCCCGCCTGCGCGACCTGGCCGACCTCTACCGCGAGCGGGCCCAGGCCCAGCTTCACCAGGCCGACGGCGTGCGCCGCGAGGCCGACCTGGTCGCCCTCGATGCCGAGTATGTCGACGATCTCGCCGAGGCGGAGAAGCACCAGCGTGCGCGGGATGGCGAGGCCCGGCGACTCGAAGACGAACTCAAGGCCCTGGAGGCCAAGCTGCAGGACCGGCGCCGCCGGCAGGCCACCGACGCGACCACCGTCCTCGCCCTCACCAGCGAGATCGCGAGCCTGCGCCACCGGCGCGACGAGCTCGAGCAGCAGTTGCTGTCGATCTGGCAGCGCAACGACCAGTCCGCCGCCGATCTGGTCGGGGAACGCGGTGTGGTGGCGGCGCAGCGCGAGACCCTGGCCCAGCGCCGCGAGGATCTGGCCCGTCGCGCCGCGCAGGCCGACCGGGCCCTGCCCGAGATCGAGGGCGAACTGGGACACCTGATCCGCCAGCTGCCGGTGCGGGTGGCCAGCCGTCTGGCTCGCCTGGCCCAGCGCCTGGACGATCCCATCGCCGACCTCATCGGCGGGGCCTGCGGCACTTGCGGCCAGAGCCTGCCGCCCCAGTCGGCCGTGGATGCCGATCGTGGCACGGCCCTCGTCACCTGTCAGGGCTGCGGTCGTTTCGTGGTGGCGCGCAGCAGCCGCCGGACCCGAGGCTGAAGGTTAAGGACATGCCCGAGAACAAGAGCCCAGAGACCCTGCCCGACCTGCTGCGCACCCTGGAGCGCAGCCAGGACCTGCGCCCGCTGGCGCGGGAATGCGGTCTGACCGTGCGCGAGCTGCGCAAGCGCCTGGCCCGCTGGCGCCGCGATCTGAACGTCCCCGGCCCGGCCGAGGACGTGGTGGCCGCGCCCGCGGCCAAGACGCCGGCGCGCAAGGGCGGGCGGAGCGCCGCCAGTGCGTACCCGGAACTGCCCGCAGCCGCCGATCTCGCCGAATGCCCGCTGCCCGAGGAGGGCCGCCCGGTGCTCGAGGTCTTCACCGACGGCGCCAGCCGCGGCAATCCGGGCCCCGCCTCCATCGGCGTGCTCTTCCGGCAGCAGGATGGCCCCGACCTCTGCGTCCACAGCGAGGCCATCGGTCGGGCCACCAACAACCAGGCCGAATACCGCGCAGTGCTGGCCGCGCTGGAGCATTGCAGCCGCTGGGGCGTGGGTCGGGTGCATCTGTACCTGGATAGCGAACTGGTGGCCCGGCAGCTGTCCGGCGCCTACCGGGTCAAGAGCCAGGATCTGCTGCCCATCTACCAGCAGGCGATCTACCTGGCCAAGCGGCTGCGCGAATTCCGTGTGCAGCACATACCGCGCGCCAAGAACGCCCACGCCGACCATCTTGCCAACCTGGCGCTCGACTCCCGCCAATGACCTGCATGTTCAGTCACATTATTGTGTGACAAGTGTCAAGACCCGGCCTATCATGGACCACGAGGGAAGTCGGAGAGATGACCGCGGGCCTCTGGCTCGAGGAAATTCCGGGCTCCACAGGGCAGGGCGCCTGGGTAACACCCAGGAGGAGCGATCCTAGGAAAGTGCCACAGAAAACAAACCGCCTCGTCCGGCGGCCTCGGTCGTCCGGACGCGGTAAGGGTGAAACGGTGAGGTAAGAGCTCACCGCGCTCCTGGTGACAGGAGTGGCAGGGTAAACCCCCCCGGAGCAAGACCAAATAGGGGAGGATGAGGTGGCCCGCCTCGTTTGACTCCCGGGTCGGTCGCACGAGGCCGTCGGTGACGGCGGTCCCAGATACATGGTCGTCGCTGCCCGGCGCGAGCCGCGGCGGTAACAGAACCCGGATTACAACCGGCTTCCCTCGCCGAAGTTTCCCGGCCCTTTCACCATGCCTGGAATCGTCCGAGCAGGGGAGCACCGCGTGCAGTACGATTTGCCACTTCCTCCCGATTCCGCGGACGACGACCAGTCGGACTCCACGGCCGGAGGCCCCCCCGCGCAGGCCGCCGGACCGGTGGGCTGGTTCACCGGTCGACCCTGGTGCGCCTGCGAGATGCCCGCCGACGAGACCGTGGATCGCCTGCGCCGCGAGGTGCCGCTCATGGAGCCGGTCAGCCTGCGGCTGTTGACCCTGCTGGCCGGGCGGGGCCTGACCAGCAGACGCGATCTCGAGAGCTTCTTCTATCCCTCGCTCGAACACCTCTCCGACCCCTTCCTGCTCGTGGAGATGGACAAGGCCGTGGCCAGGATCCTGCGCGCCGCGCGCGCCGGCGAACTCGTGGCCATCCACGGCGATTTCGACGTGGACGGGATCACCGGGTGCGCGGTCCTGCACCGCCTGCTGACCACGTTCCAGATGGACGGCAAGCAGGTCCGCACCATGGATCCGTTCATCCCCGACCGCACCCTCGACGGCTACGGAGTGGCGGCCCGCATGGTCCGCCAGTGGGCCGCCGCCGGGGTCACCCTGCTGATCACCGTGGACACCGGCGCCGCCGCCCAGGTCGAGCTCGAACTCGCCAAGCAGCTGGGCATGGACGTGATCGTCCTCGACCATCACATCTTCGAGGAACGCCCCTGCGCCGTGGCGCTGGTCAATCCTCGCCGCCCCGACGCACGCTACCCCAACCCCGATCTCTGTGGCGTGGCCGTGGCGTTCAAGCTGGCCCAGGCCCTGCACCAGGAATGCCCCGACAGCCTGCCCGACGGCTTCCTCGAGAGCCTCACCGATCTGGTGACCCTCGGTCTGGTGGCCGACCAGATGAGCCTGACCGGTGAGAACCGGGTCCTGGTGCGCAAGGGGCTGGCCCGCCTGGCCGATCGCCAGTACATCCGGCCGGGCCTCTCGGCGCTGCTGCGGATCAGCGGTCTCGACCGGGGTTTCCCCGTGACCGCCAGCGACCTCGCGTACCAGGTGGCTCCGCGCCTGAACGCCTGCGGCCGGATCGGTCGGGTGATGGCGGCGCTGGAGCTGCTCCTGACCGACGACCCCGCCCAGGCCGAGCGGCTGGCGCAGGAGGCCGACCGAACCAACACGCGGCGCAAGCAGGCCGACCTCGCGCTCAAGGAAGAAGCCGTGGAGATGGCGCGGCCCTACGTCGAACGTGGCGATCCGGGGCTGGTCCTGCACTCGCACACCTGGCACAAGGGTGTCATCGGCATCGGCGCGGCGCGACTGGTGGAACTCTACCAGCTGCCCACCATCCTCATCGCCGAGGAGGGCGACGAGGCCCGCGGCTCGGCGCGCTCGGTGGCCGATGTGGACGTCAAGGCGGTGCTCGACCGCTGCGCCGGCTTCCTGCTGCGCTACGGCGGCCACAGCCAGGCCGCCGGGCTCACGCTGCGCCGCCGCGACATCCAGGATTTCCGCGAGGCGTTCCTGGCCGCGCTGCGCCGCGAGCCCCAGCAGGGGCCGGTGCCCGTGAGCTACGACCTCGACCTGCCGCTGACCGCCATGACGGCGCAGGACGTGGCCAAGCTGGTCTGGGAACTCGACAAGATGGAACCCTTCGGCTCGGGCAATCCCAAGCCGGTGTTCCGCTGTCCCGGCCTGCGCCTCAAGCAGATGCCCTTCGCCATGGGCGGGGGCGCGCACCTGCGCTTCGCCTTCCGCTCGCCCGAGCGCAACCCGGGCGGTACCCCGGCGCTGAGCCGCGAGTTCGTGGCCTTCGGAGCCGGCGAGGCCTGGCGTCGCGAATCGGCGCAACTCCTCGAACAGGGCCGCGACCCGCTGACCGTCGACTGGGAGGTCCTCTTCCAGGTCGGGCGCAGCAACTTCCGGCCCCGCGGCGGCGTTTATGATCCGGTCCAGCAGTTGCTGGTGGACATCCGCCCCGCCGACATCCCATGAGCCACCAGGACGATCTGCTCGGGCGCCTCGAGGGCATGATCCGACAGGTCGCCGACTACAACCCCGCCAGCGATGGTGAGCGGCTGCGCCGTGCCTATCTCTTCGCCGCCCGCGCCCACGCCGGCCAGAGCCGGCGCAGCGGCGAGCCCTACATCACCCACCTGCTGAGCGTGGCCGAGATCATGGTCGAGCTGCGCCTGGACGACGACACGCTCACGGCCGCCCTCCTGCACGACGTGGTGGAGGACACTCCGGTCACGCTGGAGCAGGTCCAGGAGCAGTTCGGCGACGACGTGGCGCACATGGTCGACGGCGTCACCAAGATCAGCACCCTGGGCATGGCCAACCCCGAGGCCCGCAAGGCCGAGACCTACCGCAAGCTCATCCTCTCCACGGCCGCCGACCCGCGCACGGTGCTGATCAAGCTGGGCGACCGTCTGCACAACATGCGCACCCTCGAGCACATGGCGCCCGAGCGCCAGCGCGACATCGCCCAGGAGACCATGGACGTCTACGCGCCCCTGGCGCATCGGTTCGGCATCGCGAGGATGAAGTGGGAGCTGGAAGACCGGGCGTTCAAGGTCCTCCAGCCAGAGCGCTACTTCGCCATCGAGGCCGGGATCAAGCAGACCCGGACCGAGCGCGAGACGTTCATCGAGAACCTGCGCGCCCCGCTGCTCGAGGCCCTGACCAAGGCCGGCCTGGAGTGCGAGGTCTCGGGCCGGCCCAAGGCGTTCTACTCGATCCACCGCAAGATGCTCCAGCAGGAGATCGGTCTCGATCGCATGTTCGACCTCCTGGCGCTGCGCGTCATCACCCAGACCAAGGCCGACTGCTACCACGCGCTGGGCATCATCCACAGCCTCTACCCGCCCCTGACCGACCGCATCAAGGACTACATCGCCAAGCCCAAGCCCAACATGTACCAGTCGCTGCACACCACGGTGCAGCTGCCCGGCGGCAAGTTCATCGAGGTCCAGATCCGCACCCGCGAGATGCACGAGCGCAGCGAGCTGGGCATCGCCGCGCACTGGCGATACAAGGAGGAGTCGGGCGAGGGCACCGATTTCAGCGACCTGGTGCGCCTGCTCAACCAGATCATGGAATGGCAGCAGGACGAGGACGATCCGCGCGAGTTCATGGAGACGCTGCGCATCGACTTCTTCCAGGACGAGGTGTTCGTCTTCAGCCCCGGCGGCGACCTCTTTCAGCTGCCCAACGGGGCGACCCCGCTGGACTTCGCGTTCGCCATCCACAGCGAGGTCGGACTGCACTGCGTGGGCGCCAAGATGAACGGACGCATCGTCAGCCTGCGCACGCCGCTGGTCAACCGCGCCACCGTGGAGATCCTCACCGCCAAGACCGCGCGGCCGTCGACCAGCTGGCTGGAGATCGTCAAGACCGGCCGGGCCAAGCACCACATCCGGCGCTGGATCAAGAACACCCAGCTGCAGGAGAGCCTGCGCCTGGGCCGGGAGATCCTCGAGCGCGAGGCGAAGCGGCGCAAGCTGCGCCTCAGCATCGATCACGACCTCGCCGACGTGGCCACCGATCTGGGCTACACCGAGATCGAGAAGCTGCTGGCCGCCATCGGGCGCGGCGAGCTGTCGTGGCAACGAGTGCTGCAACGGATCGAGCCGCCCGAGCGGTCGCTGCCCGACCGGGTCATCGACCGCGGCCGCGACCTCTACGACTCGATCCTCCGCCGCAAGGACGGCGGGGTGCGCGTGGCCGGCGAGGCCAACCTCATGGTCAGCTTCGCGCGCTGCTGCAACCCCATCCCCGGCGACGAGATCACCGGCGTGATCACCCGCGGCCGCGGGGTGACGGTCCACCGCATGGGCTGCTCCAACCTCCACGATCCGGCGCTGGCCGAACGCCTCATCGAGGTGACCTGGGACGCCGCACCCGACCAGATCTTCCTGGTCAAGCTGGTGATCCAGGCCAGCGACCGGAAGAACCTGCTGGCCGAGGTCACCCAGGTGATCGGCCATGAGAACGCCAACATCCACAGCGGCGAGTTCGGCGGCGAGGGGGGCATCGCCAAGGCCACTCTGGTCGTGGAGGTCCACAATCTCAACGACCTGCAGAAGATCCTCAAGGCGGTGCAGCGGATCCCCGGGATCGAGCGCATCGACCGCTACCAGGTGGGGTAGGCGACATGCGATGCGTGGTTCAGCGCTCGGGGCCGGCCCGGGTCCAGATCGACGGCGAGACGGTGGGCGCCATCGCGCGCGGTCTGGTGGTGCTGGCGGCGTTCGCGCCCGGCGATACCGAGCGCGAGCTGGCGTGGATGGCGCGCAAGCTGCCGGCGCTGCGCCTGTTCAACGACGACGAGGGCAAGATGAACCTCAGCCTGGCGGACGTGGGCGGAGGCATCCTGCTGATCAGCCAGTTCACGCTCTACGGCAACTGCCGCAAGGGGAACCGGCCCAGCTTCGTCGGGTCGGCCGCGCCGGACGAGGCCGCGGCGCTCTACCGGCGCTTCGGCCAGCTGCTGCGCGCCGCCTGGCCCGAGGTGGCCGAGGGCCGCTTCGGTGCCGAGATGGCGGTGACCTTGACCAACGAGGGTCCCGTCACCGTGATCGTCGACCGGGAGGACGCATGACCACCAGTCCCTTCGTACCCTGGCCCGCGGGGGAGACCCTGGTGCTGGCCAGCCGCTCGCCCCGCCGCGCGGAGTTGCTGCGCACCGCGGGCATCCCCTTCGAGATCCGTCCCGCCGGCGACGTGGAGGGCGAGCACGCCGCGCGCCTGGCCGCGCTGCACGACGATCCCGACCGCTACGCCGAGGAGCTGGCTCGCCTGAAGGCCCTGGCGGTGTGCGAACTGCTGCCCGGCCGTCTGGTCCTGGGCGCTGACACCATCGTGGTGCTCGGGGGCGAGGTCCTGGAGAAGCCGGTCGACCAGGACGAGGCCTGCCGGATGCTCGCGCGGCTTTCGGGACAGCGGCACACGGTGATCAGCGCCATCGCCCTCTGCGGCGGGCTGCACCGGCAATGGCTGGGGCACGAGCGGACCGAGGTCGATTTCCTGCCGCTGGCTGCGGACACCATCCGCCGTTACGTGGACACCGGCGAACCCATGGACAAGGCTGGCGCCTATGGAATCCAGGGTTTCGGGGCGCTCATGGTCCGCGGGGTGGTGGGTTGCTATTTCAACGTCATGGGGCTGCCGCTGGCACTGCTGGGGCGGGCCCTGCGCGAGATCCTCACCGGACACAAGGAGCAGACGTGATCGCCTTCCCCTTTCCCGTGGCCGAGTGGACCGGCGACGCGGTCAAGCTCATCGACCAGACCCGGTTGCCCGGCGAGCTGACGTTCCGCCACTGCCGGACCATCGACCAGCTCGACGAGGCCATCCGCGTCCTGGCCGTGCGCGGTGCGCCGGCCATCGGCGTTGCCGCCGCCTACGGGCTGGTGCTCTCGTGGCACCTGGGCCTGGCGGTCGGCGAGGCGCTGCCCGCGCTGCGCGACCGCCTGGACCGCGACCAGCGCCAGCTCGCGGCGACCCGGCCCACCGCGGTCAACCTCTTCTGGGCGCTGCGGCGCGTGCGCGCGGCGACCGAGTCCGCGCTGGCCGCCGGCGCCTCCGCCACGGCCGTGGCCGAGGTGCTGCTGACCGAGGCTCGCACCATCCACGAGGAGGACGTGGCCATGGGACGGGCGCTGGGGCGCGCGGGGCAGGCTCTGCTGCCGCAGTCGGGCGCGGTGCTCACGCATTGCAACGCCGGCGGCCTGGCCACCGGCGGCTACGGCACCGCGCTGGGCGTGATCTACGCCGCCTGGGAGGCCGGCAAGCGGATCCAGGTCTATGCCGACGAGACCCGCCCCCTGCTGCAGGGCGCCCGGCTCACCGCCTGGGAGCTCCAGAGCCAGGGTATCCCGGTGACCGTGCTGCCGGATTCGGCTGCGGCCACGCTCCTGCGCCAGGGCCGCGTCGACGCGGTGATCACCGGCGCTGACCGCATCGCGGCCAACGGCGACGCGGCCAACAAGATCGGCACCTACCCGCTGGCGGTGCTGGCCCGGCGTCATGGGGTGCCGTTCTACGTGGCGGCGCCCTCGAGCACCGTGGACCCGGCCACGCCCCGCGGCGAGCTGATCGAGATCGAGCAGCGCGATCCTGCCGAAGTGCATGGTTGCGGGGCCCAGCGGCTGACTCCCGCAGGGGTGGACGCGTTCAATCCCGCCTTCGATGTGACCCCGGCTGGACTGATCTCGGCAATCATTACCGAACAGGGCGTGCTGCGTCCGCCGTATGCCGAATCGCTGTTCCTTGACACAACTGGCGGGGAATGCTAGATTTCCTGCCCCCGAGTCCTAATGCGGAGCAGGCGGGTGCCGCAGGTGCGGCACTTTTGCTTGCTGATTGGTGTGTCTGCTGGAGTTGTGGCCCGGCAGGCTAACGGAGGCCAACGTGAAGACCTACAGCATGAAGCAGAGCGAGATCGCCAAGGATTGGCTCGTCGTCGACGCCACCGGCATCCCGCTGGGACGCCTGGCGACCCGCGTGGCGACCTTTCTGCGCGGCAAGCACAAGCCCACCTTCCAGCCCAACCTGGACATGGGAGACAACGTCATCGTGATCAACGCGAGCGACGTCAAGCTCACCGGTCTGAAGCTGGACAAGAAGGTCTACCTCCGTCATACCGGCTGGATGGGCGGCCAGAAGGCCACCCCCATGCGGGTGATGATGGAGAAATACCCCGACCGCGTGATCACCAAGGCCGTCTGGGGCATGATGCCCAAGACCCGCCTCGGACGCCGTCAGATGACCCACCTGCGCGTGTATTCCGGTGCGGAGCATCCGCACTTCGCGCAGCAGCCCAAGACCGTCGAGCTCGGAGGTTAAGAGTTGGAGGAGAGGTATTACGCCACCGGTCGCCGCAAGACCTCTGTCGCTCGCGTCTGGCTCACCCAGGGCAGCGGCAAGGTCATGGTGAACAAGCGTCAGGTCAACGACTACTTCAGCGAGATGCAGATCCTGCACGCGCTGCAGCCGCTGCGGACCTTGAGCGCCGAGAGCGACTTCGATATCTGGTGCACGGTCAAGGGCGGCGGCGTCAGCGGTCAGGCGGGCGCGCTGCGCCACGGCCTGGCGCGGGCGCTCGTGGTCGCCAACGAGGAATTCCGCAAGCCCCTGCGCAAGGGCGGCTTCCTGACCCGGGATTCCCGCATGGTCGAGCGCAAGAAGTACGGTCAGCCGGGCGCTCGCAAGCGCTTCCAGTTCTCTAAGCGCTAGACCGTTTCGATCGAGATCACACCGGCCGCGGTTCGCCGCGGCCGGAATCACACACCCGGTTCGAGGCAGGGACAGGTGGCGCTGCGGCGTTGATCCCGTGCCGATGAAGACCGGGGAGGAACAACCTGAACCGGAGGATCATCATGGCCAACGTCGGACTGCGCGATCTGCTCGAGAGCGGCGTCCACTTCGGGCACCAGACCCGCAAGTGGAATCCCAAGATGAAGCCGTACATCTTCATCGCACGCGGCGGCATCTACATCATCGATCTCCAGAAGACCCTGCGCCTGCTGAACCGCGCCACCGCCTTCCTGCACGAGGTGGCCAGCAAGGGCGGCACCGTGCTCTTCGTGGGGACGAAGAAGCAGGCCAAGATCGCCATCCGCGAGAACGCGCAGAAGTGCAACATGCCCTACATCACCGAGCGCTGGCTCGGCGGCATGCTGACCAACTTCCGCACCATCCACCAGCGGGTGGAGAAGATGGAAGACTACGAGGCCATGATGAGCGACGGCCGCATGGAGAAGCTCTCGAAGAAGGAGCAGCTCGAGGTCAACCGTTCCTACGAGAAGCTCCACAAGAACCTCGGTGGCATCCGCAACATGAAGAAGGTCCCCGAGGCCGTGTTCGTCGTGGACACCGCCGAGGAGGAGACCGCGGTGCGCGAGGCCAACAAGCTGGGGATCCCGGTCATCGGCATCGTCGATACCAACGCCGATCCGACCATGGTCAAGTATCCCATCCCCGGCAACGACGACGCCATCCGCAGCATCAACCTCTTCGCCCGGGTCATCGCCCAGACCATCGAGGAGGGCAAGCAGGCCCGTGCCGAGGGTCGCGACCAGGTGAACATGGCCGCCGAGGCTCCCGCCGAGCCCCAGGCCACCGCCACCCTGGAAGGCGATGCCAGCAAGGTCGAGGCTCCGGCCGAGACGCCCGAGGCCTAGATACTCTTCTGATGACATCGAGCCCGGCCCCTCGGCGGTGCCGGGCTCTTGCAGGCTCCAGACAACGGGAGATTTGGGACATGGAAATCACCGCCAAGATGGTCAAGGAACTCCGCGACGCGACCAACGCCGGGATGATGGACTGCAAGAAGGCCCTCGCCGAGTGCGACGGGGACCTGGAGCAGGCCAAGGACTTCCTGCGCAAGAAGGGCATCGCCTCGGCCGACAAGAAGGCCGACCGCGCCACCAGCCAGGGCCTCATCGGCTCGTACATCCACATGGGCGGCAAGGTGGGCGTGCTGGTCGAGATCGCTTGCGAGACCGATTTCGTCGCGCGCACCGATGACTTCCAGGAGATGGTGCACAACATCGCCATGCACATCGCGGCCGCCGATCCCGCCGCCGTGACCCGCGAAGAGGTCGACTCCTCTCTCATCGAGAAGGAGAAGGAGATCTATGCGGCGCAGATGCGCGAGGAAGGCAAGCCCGAGCAGATGATCGAGAAGATCGTCGAGGGCAAGATCGGCAAGTTCTACAGCGACGTCGTCCTGCTCGAGCAGAAGTACGTCAAGGATCCCGACCTCACCGTGGAGGACTACATCAAGTCCGTGATCGGCAAGCTCGGCGAGAACATGCAGGTCAAGCGCTTCGCCCGGTTCACCATCGGCGCCTAGACCGACTCCGCCCGGGCCGACTCCGCGCGGCCCGGGCTTTTCTGTATCCGGGGTCCCCGGGAGGTCCATCTTGTCGAGCTTGCGCTACTCGCGTGTCCTGCTGAAGCTGAGCGGCGAGGCCCTCGCCGACGGGGACCAGCAATTCTCCCATCCCAAGCTCACGGCGCTGGCCCAGGTGCTGCACCAGGTGGTCCAGCGCGGGACGCAGGTGGGCATCGTGTGCGGCGCGGGGAACATCTTCCGGGCGCGCCAGGCCAACCTGAACGTGCTGGGACGGGTCACCGCTGACCAGGTGGGGATGCTGGCCACGGTGATGAACGCCGCGGTCCTGCGCGAATACCTGCGCGCCGAGGGGCAGAAGGCCGTGGTCTTCGCTCCGCGCGAGCAGGTGCCGCTCGCGCAGCCGTTCGCGCGCGACCGGGCCCAGGAGCTTCTCAAATCGGGGCATGTTCTGGTCTTCGCCGGCGGCACCGGCAACCCCTTCTTCACCACCGATTCGGCCGCCGCCCTGCGGGCCCTGGAGATCAGCGCCGACGTGCTCCTGAAAGGAACCCAGGTAGATGGGGTTTACGACAAGGATCCGCACCAGTATCCTGATGCCCAGCGCTTCGAGAGCCTGACCTACGACGAGGTCCTGGCCCGCAAGCTCCGTGTCATGGATCTCACCGCGGTGACCCTCTGCGCCGAGGGCAACCTGGGGATGACGGTCTTCGATATCTCCGACCCGGAGAATCTGTTGCGGATCCTCGACGGCGAGCCGCTGGGGACCCGGATCACAAAGGAGACGCCGAGATGAGCAAGGACGTCCTGGAGAATGCAGAACTCGAGATGGACTCGGCCCTGGATTCGGTCAAGCGCCGCCTCGGCAAGCTGAGGACCGGCAAGGCCTCGCCCGCCCTGCTGGACGGGCTGATGGTGGAGTACTACGGCGCGCCCACACCGCTGAAACAGCTGGCCACCGTGGCGGCCCCGGAAGCCCGGCAGCTCACCGTGAAGCCCTTCGACCGCAGCGCCATCGGCGCCATCGAAAAGGCCATCCAGGCCAGCAACCTCGGCCTGAATCCCTCCAACGACGGCATGATGATCCGGATCCAGATCCCCGAACTCACCGAGGAGCGCCGCCGCGAGTTCGGCAAGATGGCCCGGGAGATCGGCGAGGAGGGCAAGGTCGCCGTGCGTCGCGTCCGCCAGGATGGCAACGACCAGCTCAAGAAGGAGCAGAAGGACAGCACGATCACCGAGGACGAGTTCCACGGCGAGCGTGACGAGATCCAGAAGCTCACCGACCGTTTCTGCGCCGATATCGACGAGGTCGTCAAGGCGAAGGAAGCGGAAATCATGGAGATCTAGGCGCATGTCCGCCGATCGGCACCACGACCGCGACGACGATCAGCTGGCCGAGTATCTCACGGCCCAGGCTGGCCTGCCCCGGCATGTCGCCATCATCATGGACGGCAATGGCCGCTGGGCGCGCAAGCGTTTCCTGCCCCGGGCCGCCGGCCACCGGGCCGGACGTCATTCGGTCCGGGCGGCGGTCTCGGTGTGCAGCAGGCTGAATATCGAGGTGCTCACGCTCTACACCTTCAGCCAGGAGAACTTCAGCCGTCCCGAGGCCGAGGTCCGCGCGCTGTGGAGCTTCCTCGAGGAGGCGCTGGTCGTCGAACGCGAGGAGCTGGCCCAGCGCGGCGTCCGGCTCGTGGTCAGCGGCGAGACCGACCTCTTGCCGGAACGGGCCCGCGAGGCCCTGGCGCGCACGGTGGACGAACTCGCCGGCGGCACGGGTCTGACCCTGAACCTGGCTTTGGCCTACGGAGGGCGCCAGGAGATCCTGCGCGCCACGGCGCGGGTGGCGGCGCGGGTGGCGGCCGGAGAGCTGACGCCCGAGGCGGTGGACGAGAGCGCCCTGCGGCGCGAGTTCTACCATCCCGAGCTGCCCGACCCCGACCTGGTGATCCGCACCAGCGGCGAATGCCGACTCAGCAATTTCCTGATCTGGCAGGCGGCGTACGCCGAACTGCTCATCTCACCCGTGCTCTGGCCCGACTTCCGCGAACGGCAGCTCATGCTGGCCATCGACGACTTCCTGCGTCGCGAGCGCCGTTACGGTGGACTGCCGGCCACGGGAGTGGTGGCCGAGCCCCGGCGGGACCCGGCCCTTCTGGACCCCGCCCGCTGGAAGCGGTTGCTGGGGTACAGGTCGTGACGGCCATCACCCAGAGATTCCTGAGCGCCGGCATAATACCCCGGTTGGCGGCGATCCTGGTGGCCGTACCCTGCCTCTACGTGATCACCCTGCGCGGCGGCGTCTTCTTCCTCCTGCTCATCGACCTGCTCATCGTGCTCGGCCTCACCGAATTCTTCCGCTTCATGGAGGCCAAGGGCTTCCACCCCTCGAGGCTGCTCGGCTACGCGGCGGCGCTGGCCGTGAGCCTGCACGCTTACCGGGGCGGGCCGGCGCTCACGCTCTTGGTCACCGTGATCCTGCTCATGATCATGGTCCGCGAGATCTTCCGCCCGCAGGTGGCCGAGGCGCTGACCAACATCGCGGTCACCGTCCTCGGCGTGATGTACGTGGGCTGGCTGGGCAGCCACTTCATCCTGCTGCGCGAGATCGGCACCGACCCGGCCGTGGGCGCCAAGCTGGTCTTCTTCGCCGCGCTGGTGATCTGGGTATGCGACACGGCGGCCTACGTCGTGGGCATCACCATCGGACGCCGCAAGCTGATCCCGCACATCAGCCCCGGCAAGACCTGGGCCGGCGCCATCGGCGGCCTGGTCGGCGGGGCGGTGGCTGGCTGGGTCTGCGCGCAGACCTTCCTGCCCTTCATCACACCGCTGGCCGGTGCGCTCCTGGGCCTGGCCAGCGCGGTGCTGGGGCAGCTCGGCGACCTGGTGGAATCGCTGCTCAAGCGCGACGCGGGCATCAAGGACTCGGCCCAGATCATTCCCGGGCACGGCGGCATCCTGGACCGGATCGACTCGCTGCTGTTCACCATTCCCATGATCTACTACTGGTTCCGGTTCATGGTGCTATGATCCCCGCCCTCTATCCATTCGCCGTGCCCCGCACCCTGCCCGAACCCCTGGGCCTGATCGTGCTCGGGGCCACCGGCAGCATCGGCCAGCAGACCCTCGACCTGGTCCGCCGGTTTCCCGACCGGCTCCGGCTCGAGGCCGTGTCGGTCCATCGGCGCTGGGAGGAGCTGGCGGCGCTGCCGCCGCCGGCCGCGCCGCTGGTGGCGATCACCGACCCGGCCGCGCGCGATCGCGCCGCCGCGGCCGGGGTCTTCGGGCCGCGCCTGCTGCCGGCGGCGGATGCCGCCGCGCTCGTGGCCGAGGCGCCGGGGAACGTGGTGGTCAACGGCATCGTGGGGGCGGCGGGCCTGGCGCCGACTCTCGCCGCGGCCCGCCGGGGCCTGCGCATCGCGCTGGCCAACAAGGAATCGCTGGTGGTGGGCGGCTGCCTGGTGAACGCGGCCGTCGAGGCCGGCGGCGCCGAGCTGCTGCCGGTGGACTCGGAGCATTCGGCGCTGGCCCAGTGCCTCTGCGGCCGGCGGCGCGAGGATCTGGAGCGGTTGATCCTGACCGCCTCGGGCGGCCCCTTCCGCGAGACCGGCACCGCCGAGCTGGCCGCGGTCACCCTGGACCAGGTGCTGGCCCATCCCACCTGGAACATGGGACCCAAGATCACGGTTGACTCCGCCACGCTCATGAACAAGGGGCTCGAGGTCATCGAGGCCCACCACCTCTTCGGGATGCCTTACGCGGACATCGACGTGGTGGTGCATCCCGGGTCGTGGATCCACTCGCTGGTGCAGTTGCGCGACGGCGCGCTGCTGGCCCAACTGGGAACGCCGGACATGCGGTTGCCGTTGCTCTATGCCATCACCGGCGAACAGCGCTGGGCCTTGCCCGGCGAGCGGCTCGACCTGCTGCGCATCGGCCACCTGCGGTTCGAGGCCCCGGACACCCGACGTTTCCCCTGCCTCGCCCTGGCGCGGGGTGCGGGCGAAGCCGGCGGCACGGCGCCGATCACGCTGAACGCGGCCAACGAGGTGGCGGTGGCGGCGCTGCTGGCGGGTCGGCTCCGATTCGTCGACCTTCCTGGTGTGGTCGAGGCCGCCCTCGGTCGCCTGCCTGCCCGTCCGGTTCCCGATCTCGAGACCGCGCTCGCCGCCGACCAAGAGGCCCGTCGCCTGACGGCCGATCTCATCCCCCTGCGAGGTACGACTTGAACGGAGATCTCCTCATCACGCTGCTCGCCAGCATCTTCACCCTCGGCCTGGTGGTGATCGTCCACGAGCTGGGGCACTTCCTGACCTGCAAGGTCTTCGGCGTGTACGTCAAGACCTTCTCGGTGGGCATGGGGCCCAAGATCCTGACCCGGCGCTGGGGCGAGACCGAGTACGCGCTGTCGCTCATTCCCTTCGGCGGCTACGTCAAGATGGCCGGCGAGGGCATGATGGAGGAGATCCAGGACACCGGCACCCTCGACCAGCGCAAGTACCCGCTGGGCACCGAGGAGGGCAACAAGGAGCGCGCCGGCGAGGACGACGACATCCCCGCCGAGCGCAAGTTCCTCAACAAGCCGGCCTGGCAGCGATTCCTGGTGTTCGTGGCCGGGCCGCTGTTCAACCTGATCCTGGCCTACGTCATCTTCACCGGGCTGTTCATGCACTCGGGACTGTCGGTCAATCCGGTCACCGAGATCGGGACCGTGGCGCCGGGCAGTCCGGCGGCCGTGGCGGGCCTCGAGCCTGGCGACGTCTTCCTGACGGTGGCCGGCGAGCCCGTGGCAAGCTGGTCGGAGATGCTCGAGGCCCTCGGCGGCGCTTCCGGCCTCGCCACCGCCGACACCCTGGCCCAGCCGGTGCCCGTGGTGGTGCGCCGCGCCGGCCAGGAGGTGAGGACGGAGGTCGGCCTGCGACGGCCCTCGCCCGCTGACGACTGGGTCCTGGGCTGCGATGCCCACGACAACCTCATCGGACGCGTCCAGCACAACGGTCCCGCCGACCAGCTGGGGCTCCAGCGCGGCGACAGGATCGTCGCCATCGACGGCCAGGAGATCCGGAGCCATCGTCAGGTGCTCGAGATCGTCCAGGTCTCGGCCGGGGTCCCCCTGGCTATGACCTGGGTGCGTGATGGCCAGCAGTACGAAGGGACGGTGACTCCCGAGGCGTACGAGGTCATGCCCGACTCCACCGTCGGCAGGATTCACTACGAGTTGCTGCTCGAGCGCCGCCCGCTCTCGCTGGGACAGGCGCTGGTGCTGGGTCACCAGCGGACCTGGTTCACGACGCGCCAGATCGCCAGCGAGTTGCGCCGCTGGGTGCGCGAGCGCATGGGACTCGAATCGGTGGGCGGTCCCATCCGCATCGCCCAGGTAGCCGGCGAGATGGCGCGCTGGGGCTTCGACCGGCTCCTGACCTTCATTGCCTTCTTCTCGGTGAATCTCTTCCTGCTGAACATGCTGCCCATTCCCGTGCTCGACGGGGGCCACGTGCTCTTCCTCCTGCTGGAGGTTCTGCGTGGCCGACCGGTGGACGAGCGGGTGCAGGGCATCGCCACCCAGCTGGGGCTGATCATCCTGCTGCTGTTCATGACGGTGGTCCTGGTCCAGGACGGCGTGCGGCTCTTCACCGGCTAATGGTTGCGCCCAGGCGCCCGGACCGGCAGAATCGTCAGGATGGAGGCACGGGTGTGGGCAGGGGGGCGGTCAGGCGGCGTGGCACCGGGGCGTGGACCAGGGAATCCGCTTCCGCTTCGAGCAACCGGCTGACCAGGTCCATCATGGCGGCGGCCCGGGTGGGGTCGCTGGGCAGGCTCCGCTCGGCGAGCAGGTCGGCGGTGTCGCCCCAGGCGCTGGCCAGGCTGTCCAGGATGGTGACCCCGACCGTGGGGTCGGCCAGCGACACGGCCCGGGCGCGCTCGAGGACCACGTAGCGCTCCACGAACTGTCGCTCGGCTGCGGAGAGGTCGGCCAGGGCGAGGTTCTGAGGTTCCTGCGCGCATCCGCCACCGAGGACGAGGAGGGCGAGCCAGGACACGAGACCGAGTCGACGGGACAAAAGGGACCTCCAGGCGAGTGATCGCTGCGGGCCAGCCAATCAAACATGCCCGACGGGTGGGCGGCAACGGGAAAGTGCGGCAACGAGCGGACAAACAACCGGCCTTCGCGCCCGGTTCCCACCCGTACACGGCGGGTGGCGTGCTGGCATGCATGCTGCTCGTGCTGGCGCTGACACCCCGGGCCCGGGCCGACGAGGAGCTCGATTACGGTCTCCAGCAGAACCGGCTCGCCCGCATCGAGCTGTCGGGCAACGCGACCTTCTCCGACCAGACCCTGAGCCGGGTCCTGCGCCTGCAGGGGCGCGACTGGACCCGCCCCTTGAACATCCCCAGCTACCGGCCCGACATGGTGGAAACGCAGCTGCGCCAGCTCCGCGGCTGGTACCGCCTCCGCGGCTTCCATGACATGACGGCGAGCCTGGACTCGGTGGGGACCACCACCGAACAGGGGGACATCCTCTACATCTCGGTGGTGGAAGGCCCACGCACCTATGTCGACCAGGTGGTCCTCAAGGGCGTCGCGCCGCTGAGCGAGGCGGAGCTGCGCAAGATCCTGGTCCTGGTGGAAGGACAGCCGGCTCCTGCCGACGTGCGGGGCTTCGGCGAGGACATCTACCGCATGCGCCGGCGCTACTGGGACATGGCCCACCTGCGCGTGGAGATCACGCCCAGCCTGCGCCTCGCCGCGACCGACGACCCCACGCGGCGCTCGGCGATCATCGAGTACGCCATCGTTCCCGGCCCGGCCTACACGGTGAGCCGCATCGAGGTCCTCGGCCAGCCCACCACGCGCCTGGATCTGATCACCCGGGAAGTGCGGCTGGATCCCGGCGACCTCTTCACCTGGAACGAGGTGGAGATCACCCGCCAGCGGTTGCTGCAGACCGCCCTCTTCCGCGACGTGAGCGTGGTGGCCGCCGACTGGGATACTACCGCGCATACCGCGGCCATGCTGATCCGCGTCACCGAGCGCAAGCCGGCGTTCTACGAGCTGGGCGTGGGGTTCGGCAGCCGCGAGCGGATCCGCGCCCTGGCCGCCTGGGGGCACAACAACCTCTGGGGCACCGGGCGCCGTCTTTCGCTCCGTTTGCGCTTCTACTGGAACGTGGAGGAGATCATCGGCGAACCGCGGGACTTCCAAGATGGCGACCTCAACTACCGCGCCGACCTGCTCTATACCGATCCGCATCTGCTGGGGCGGGACTACCCACTCGATATCAACTTCTTCGGCAAGCGCGAGACCCGCGGCGAGTCGGCGCTGATCCAGACCACCGCCGGTTTCCTCGTTGGCACCCAGCGTCGCGACGACCTGAACTGGACCAACCGCCTGGATTTCCGCTTCAAGGTGGTCGATCCCGAGATCCATCCGCTGGCGCCAGCCGATCTGCAGGAGGACTTCGAGCAGGCCGGCGTCACCGCGACCCAGACCCGTTCGCTCATCCACTCGCTCTTCCTCGAGGGCCGCGACAACGTCTTCAATCCGCTGCACGGGCAGTACTTCACCAGCCAGCTCGAGCTGGCCGGGGGGCTGCTCGGCGGCGACAACAGCTTCCTGAAGTGGAGCGGTTCCTACCAGCATTATCGGCCGCTGCTCGGCGGCGTCCTGGCCTCGCGCCTGCGTGTGGGCGCCGTCCGGCCCTACGGCAAGTCGCGCGAACTCGGCGCCGACGGCGTGCCCTACGACGATCGTTTCTTCGCCGGCGGCGCCTACAGCGTGCGCGGCTATCGCGACAACGGCCTCGGCCCGCAGGTCCTCGACCGCAGCGAACTCGACGAGATCGGCTGGGGTTCGGACGTCCCCTTGCCCGACGACCCGGCCAAGGGCGGCAGCTACCAGCTGATCACCAACCTGGAATGGCGTTTCCCCTTGCCCCTGCTCTCGCGCTGGAACTTCAGCAGCGTGGCGTTCTTCGATGGTGGTAACGTCTGGGAGAATTTCGACGACATCCGGCTCAAGGGCTTCCGCTTCCGCTCGTATCCCGGCGAGCCCGAGGATCCCAGCAGCACCAAGCTCTGGGACTATCGTTACAGTGTGGGGACCGGCGTGCGGCTGGACACCCCCTTCGGACCGTTCCGGCTCGACATCGGGTTCCCGCTGAAGCGGGCCCGCTACCAGAGCCTGGAAAAGACCGTGGTCGACGACAAGTGGCGGATCCACTTCTCGCTCGGTCACATCTTCTAGAGGAAGAGGACGCGCGTGGCGCAACGACGCATCCGCTGGCCCGCCATCTCCACCGCCCTGCTGATCCTGGCGGGGATGGTGCTGCTGCTCTGGAACCCGGAGCTGCTGGCGCCGGCGGCCACGCGTCTGATCAACCGCCACCTGCAGTCCACCATCGACGGCAACCTGCGCGTCGGGACCTACAACATCCGCCCCTTCAGCGGACTCGACGCCTACGACGTGACCCTGACCCTGCGCGGCGAGCGCGGCGGACTGACCCTGGTGGCCGTCGACACCCTGGCGCTGGATTTCCGCCTGCGCGACGTGATCGGCCGGACCATCCACCTGCGGCGGCTCGAGGCCCAGGGCATCGAGGTCTACCACAACCAGGATCCCCCGGTGCCGCCTTCGGAGGCAGCCGCCGACCGTGGCACCGCGCTACCGCATCTCGTCATCGATCTGGTCGACATCCGCGACGGTCGCGTGGAGGTTTCCGACAGCGATGGTCTGCCGCGCGAGGGGATCGCCGAGATCGCCTGGCGCGGCGAGATCGCCGCCGATGGCGAGACCTTGCGCGTCGTGTCCCAGGGCGGCCACCTGGCATGGTACTCGCGCGGCGCGGTCCTGGACCGTCCCTACGGCGTGGTCGTCGTGGGGCGGGACGGCCTGCGGGTGGAGAGTCTCGGTGCGCTCTGGAACGAGGGGCGGGTCGCCGTCAGCGGCAGCTACGCGCCTGAGCGCTTCGACCTGACCGCCACCGGGCGGAACCTCTCCACCGAGGAGGTCAGCGATCTGACGGGTCTGGCTCTGGATTTCCATGCCGCCGGCGATGTCGATCTGCAGCTAACGAGCCAGCAGGACAGCCTGCGCCTGAACCTGGATTTCACCGGCCGCGTCGAGGAATGGGACCTGCAGGACGCCCATGGCGAGGCGCTGGTCACCGGCGATGTCGCCGAGTTCCACGTGCTGCGCAGCCGCGTGGGCTCAGGTTCGGCGTACTACGACGGCAACCTGATCGTCGACGCGCGCGACGCCGAGAGGGTGGTGGTCAGCCTCACGGGCGAGGGCCGCGACCTCGATCTCCAGACCGGTCTGATTCCCGGCGACGACGAGCTTCCGCGCACCTGGGGCCACGGTCGTCTGGAGATCGTGCACACCGTCGCGGACGAGGCGACCCGGGTCCGGGGCCTGCTCTGGGACGGCGGGATCGAGATCATGCCCTTCGACACCTGTCGGGTCGACATCTGGGCCGTGGCCGACTCGCTCCACTTCCATCACATCGATCTGCGCCGGGGCTCGCTGCGCGGCCAGCTGTCCGGAGCCAGCGACCGCCAGCAGATCTTCGACGGTGATCTGGACCTGGAGATCGCCGACCTGCGTGATCTCCCGTCGGATTGGCAGTGGCCCGAACTGCAGGGCAGCCTCGCCGGCCAGCTCCTGGTGCGCGGCCCGCTGGACAGCCTGGAGACCGCCGGCAACCTCGCTTTCCGGAATTTCGCGCTGGGCCTGGTGACCGCCAGGACCGGCCGGGCGGCGGTGGTGGCCACCAACGTGCTGGGCGAGGACTGGACCCTGAGCGCCGCCGCCGAGGGCGAACGCTTCGGACTGGGCGGGGTGCCGCTGGGACCTTATCTGATCTGGGCCCAGGCCGATCCCGCCAGCGTGGTCGTCGATTCGTTCTGGACCGCCCGCGGCGACACCATGGCCACCCTGCGCGGCCATGCCGACATCGTTCCCTCGGGCGCCGAACTCACCCTGGATCGTCTCCGGCTCGATTTCGCGGGCAACACCTGGGAGACCACCGACGTGGTGCAAGCCTCGGCCGGGCCGGGCCGGCTTCAACTGCCCATCATCCACCTGTCCTCGGAGCAGGGCGACCTGGCCGCCAGCGTCGAGTACAGCACAGCCGACAGCCTGCTCTCCGGCTACCTCGAGCTCATCAACTTCGACCTCAACCTCCTCAACCCGCTCCTGGAGGAGGATCGGCGTACGGGCGGCCACGCCACGGCGGTGGTCGAGGTGTCGGGCACTCCGCAGCGTCCGGAGGTGACGGTCCAGGGCGGTCTGGCCCGCGCGGCGTTCCCGCTGGCGCGGATCGACACCCTCACCATCGACGCGTCCTTCGTGGCGGGCACCGTCACGGTGGACAGTCTGAACCTGCTCAGCGAGTTCGGCCGCCTCGCCACCAGCGGCACCCTGAGCCATCCGGGCGTGGGCCTGCGGGAATGGTGGCGGGGAGCATCGCTCGACCTCGACCTGCAGATCCAGGACGGGGACTGGTCGTTCCTCGACCAGTTCGCCCTGCCCGCGCTGGATCGGCTCGCCGGCCAGGTCGACGGCCAGCTCCATCTGAGCGGCACCACCGACGATCCCCTGATCACCGGCGACCTGGACAGCGCGCCCTTCCACATCCACTGGCTGCACCTGGACCGGCTCACCGGGTCGATCCGCGCCGACCACAGCATGCTGGCCCTGGGCCAGCTCCGCGGCCACCAGGACGAGTTCATGCTGGAGGGGCGCCTCGAGATCCCGCTGGTCTTCGACCTGCACTCGGTGCCCATCTCTCCGCCCGACGGCCCGTTCTACGCCCGGCTGGCCCTGCCCGAGAACACCGACCTGGCTCCGCTCTACACCGCGACCAACGCCTTCATCGAGAGCCGTGGCCGCGGCCACGGCGAGATGATCGTCTCCGGACCGCTCTCGCATCCGCGCTACCAGGGCTGGCTCGACATCAACGGCATGGGCTTCGTGCTGCGGGGCAACGAGGAGGTCTACCGCAACTGCTCGGCCCGCGGCGTGTTCCGCGACGACCAGCTCATCATCCAGGAGCTGCGCGGCGAGGAGGGCCTCAAGGGCACCTTCGCCGGCGCCGGCACCGTGACCTTCGAGGGCCTGGTGCTCAAGACCTGGGACATCACCTTCCGCGCCGACCGGTTCCTGCTCGCGTCGATCCCCGAGCTGCGCGCGCTGGTACGGACCGAGAACGGGCGCTTGACGGGCGTGCCCGTGGGCCCGGACAGCCTGCTGGTGCCCAGGTTCACCGGTGATTTCGAGCTGATCCGCGGTCGCTACACCGGCAACTTCTCCAGCGAGGCCGGCGGGGCCGACCCCACCCTGGGCAACATCACCCCCGACTGGCTCGCCGACGTTCGCATCATCGGTCCGCCCCGTACCGCGCGCATCCAGAACCGCACCATGGAGCTGGACCTCTCCGGCGACGTCAACCTGGTTCGCGACGCCGACGGCATGATCCTCAACGGCAGCATGAACATCGACACCGGCCGGCTGCCGGTGTTCAACAACACCTTCCAGGTGGTGCGCGGCCGCCTCGATTACAGCCGCTCGGTGGGCGTGGTGCCCAACGTGGACATCGACGCCGAGACCAGGGTGCGCATCCGCAGCCAGGCCTCCAGCACCAGCGTGGTCGAGCGGATCACCGTCCACGCCACGGGGCCGGCCGACGCCATGGCCATCAGCTACTCGAGCGAGAGCGGCTATCCGCGCGAGGCCATCGAGCGCATGCTGCTCGGGCTGTCGCCCTATCCCGACGAGCAGGGCGATTCCGGCGCGCTGGCCAACGCTTCCATCGGCGCGGGCCTGAACATCCTCGAGCGCGAGATCGCCCGCGAGATCGACCTCTTCGACACCATCGAGATCGACCAGATCCAGCGCCAGCAGGCCGGCAGCACCGGCCTGGACCCGCTGATCGGGGTGGGCAAGTATCTCGGCTCGGACCTCTACATCAAGTACGCCCAGGGGCTCAACCAGAACGACCGCGACCTCTTGATCGAGTACCAGATCACCAACCACCTCCTCCTGCAGACCGAGATCCGCCGCCGGATCGACGAATACCAGGGTGATGCGACGTACAACCTGGACATCAAGTACCGCTTCGAGTACTAGCCTGCTCGCGGCGCTGGCCGTGCTTCTGCTCGTGGCCCTGCCGGCCAGCGGCCAGGGCTATGGCAAGAACAAGGTGCAGACCCGCGGTCTCCAGTGGCGGGTCATGACCACGCCGCACTTCGACCTGCACTTCCACGACGGCGCCGAGGAGCTGGCGGTCCGCGCCGCGATCATCGCCGAGCGCGCCTACAAGGAGTACGCCGACCGCCTCGACCGCGACCTGCCCTTCCGCGTCCCGTTCATCCTCTACTCGAGCCACGCCGACTTCGCCCAGACCAACATCGCCGACTACCTCATCGGCGAGGGCACCGGCGGCTTCTCCGAGCCGTTCCGCAACCGCATGGTCCTGCCCTACAACGGCTCGCACGCCGATTTCGTTCACGTGATCCGCCACGAGCTGGTCCACGTCTTCATGTTTGACATGGCCTTCGGCAAGCGGTCCACCGACCTCGGGCGCAACACGTTCTTCCGCATCCCGCTCTGGTTCGCCGAGGGCGTGGCCGAGTGGCTCAGCTCGGGGTGGGACGCCGGCGCCGAGATGATGATCCGCGACGCCACCATCAGCGATTACCTGCAGCCGCTCGAATACGTGGGCGGCTACATGGTCTACAAGCAGGGCCAGGCGGCCATGCGCCTGCTCTCGGAGCGTTACGGCCCGGAGAAGCTCAACGAATTCTGGACCGCTGTGGGTCGCCTGCGGAGCGTCGAGGCCGCGCTCATGCACACCTATGGCCTGACCATGGACGAGCTCAACCGCGTCTACGCCCGCGACCTGCGCCGCCGCTACTGGCCCGGCTACAGCACGCTCGAACTCATGGCCGAGATCGCCCGCCCGCTCACCGGCCTGGACACCGACGAGGCCTCGTTCCACGGCCGCCCCGCGCTGAATCCCGACGGCGACCTGCTGGTCTGCTTCACCGACCGCGAGGGCCTGATCGACCTCTACCTCCTGTCCGCCATCGACGGTCGCGAGATCCGCCGTCTCGGCCGCAGCATGCGCGCGAGCCGTTTCGAGAGCTTCCATAGTTTCCGTTCGGGCCTGGACTGGTCCCCCGATGGTCGCGAGGTGATCCTGGTGGCCAAGAGCGGTAACCGCGAGACGCTCCACACGATCAGCGTGGACGACGGCCAGGTCACGCGCAGCTGGGCCCTGGGACTGGACGTGGCCGCCAATCCCGCCTGGTCCCCAGACGGTGGCCTCGTGGCCCTGGTGGGCACCGAGCGCGGCCGCACCGACCTCTACCTCCTGGAGATGGTTCCCGGCGCCCTGGACCGGACCTGGATCCGCGGCGCCGCGACGCCGCGCACCCTGCCCGGCGGCGCCCGGCTGCTGCGCCTGACCGACGACGCCGGCGACGAGGGCGCCCCCGCCTGGTCCCCCGACGGCCGCCGCCTCGCCTTCTCGTTCAATCCGCTGGCCGAGGTGGAATTCGAGTTCGAGGTGCTGACCGGCGGTGAGAAGCGGCTCCTGCACGCCAGCGCGGCCGACACCAGCCGCATCGCCCCGCCGCCCGCGGTGGAGATCCTCGACCTCTCCGGCGCCCGCCGCCGGCTCTTCGAGCCCCATGAACGCCGCCGGGATCCGATCTGGATCGACCAGCAGACCCTGGCCGTGGTCGACGGACGCGACGGCATCGACAACCTGGCCATCGTGCACCTCGGTACCGGTGAACAGCGCCGCCTGACCAACGTCCTCGGCGGCATCCAGCACCTGAGCTACGCTCCGGTCAGCGACCGCCTCGTCTTCAGCGCGTTCAACAGCGCGGGCTACGACCTCTATGCCGCCGACGCGTTCCTGGCCGAGTGGTCGCGGCGCACGCCCGGCGGCAAGACTCCCGACCCCGTGGTGGAGGAGCCGCCCCAGCTGGTGACCCGCGCCGGTCCGGCCGACACCCTGCGCATGGACCCGGGCGAGATCGGCCTGGTCCGCGACTACCGCCCACGCTTCCGCCTCGACGCCTCGCGCGCCCTGGCCGGCGGCAGCGTCTACTGGACCAGCGCCGGCGGCCTCGGCTTCGCCAACCTGCTGACCCTGACCGACGACCTCGGCGACCGCCGTCTCGACTTCCTGCTCAACTTCTACGGCTCGCTGGAGAACAGCGACCTGGCCATGACCTACACCTACCTCAAGCGCCGCATCGACCTGAGCGCCGGCGCCTTCCTGTTCAACAACTTCTACAACTCCATCATCACCAGCGTCGGCGAGTTGCTCACCGACGACACCCTGTTCAAGGAGAAGAACTACGGCTTCTTCGGCCGCGCCAGCTACCCGCTGTCCACGTTCGACCGCATCGACCTGGACGTCCAGCTCCTGAACAGCGACCGCACCGAGTACGCCTACGACCAGTACGGCTACCTCGTCCCCGCCGCCAAGCGCCGCAACCGCCTCCTGCAGCCCACCCTGGGCATCACCCACGATAACGCGCTCTACGGCCTGCACGGCCCGCTGGCCGGCAGCCGCTGGTCACTGAGCGTGAGCCGTGGCATCCCCATCTCGGAGAGCAGTCTCAACCGCTGGACCGCCGTGGCCGACCTGCGCAAGTACTGGCTCCCCTGGCGCCGCAACGGCCTCGCGCTGCACCTGACCTACGCGCACAGCGACGGAGAGGACCCGCGCGCCTTCATCATCGGCGGCCCCTGGACCCTGCGCGGCTACCGCTATCGCGACTACCGCACCCTGCCGAACCTGGCCGGCACCAAGATGGCGCTCTTCAGCCTGGAATACCGCCTCCCGTTCGTGGACTACCTGATCTTCGGCTGGCCCGGCCGCTGGGGCTTCGCGGGCATCGGCGGCGCGGTGTTCTTCGACGCCGGCTGCGCCTGGACCGACCGCGTCAACTTCTTCGGCGACGACGCCAACGGCGACTGGGGCATGCAGGATCTCCGCGGCGACTTCGGCCTCGGCCTGCGCGCCAATATCTTCGGCCTGCCCGCCAAGTTCGACTGGGCCTGGCGCACCGACCTGCGCCGCACCGACGGCAACGTCTTCCACTTCTCAATCGGCCCCGATTTCTAGCCGGGCGCGGCGGCATGCGCATGCCGGCACACACCCTGCGGGTTCTCCGCAAACGCAGCCATGGCGGCCAGGGGACCTCGGCGCGGTCGACCTCGATGGGGGCGAGGCCGGGGCGGAAATCCAAGGTTGTGGAGGGCATGCAATCGCGTCAATTCCGGGAGGATGGAGAAGGCAATTATCGCACAGCATTAAGGCGAACACAAGGCGAAAAAACAGCCAGGCAGATGACCGCATTCCGGCCGGTGCGCCGCCACCATTTGACGCCACTGCTCCCATCACTATCCTTGGCGGACGCCCCGCACCCTGATCGACCGCGCCGCAGCCAAGGAGCACCCCCAAGGATGGACCTGCTCGAAGCCCTGAACCCCGCCCAGCGCGAAGCCGTCACCGCCGGCGACGGTCCCGTCCTCGTGGTGGCGGGTGCCGGCAGCGGCAAGACCCGCGTGCTGACCACGCGCATCGCCTGGCTGCTCGAGCAGGGCGTTCATCCCGGTGAAATCCTCGCGTACACCTTCACCAACAAGGCCGCCAAGCAGATGAAGGAGCGCGTGGCCCGGCAGGTTGGCGAGGAAAGGGCGCCGTTCTGGATCGGCACCTTCCACGCCACCGGCGCCAGGATCCTCCGCCAGCACGCCGACCGCCTCGGCCTGCCCCGCGACTTCGCCATCTACGACAGCGACGACCAGAAGCGCCTGCTGAAGAACGTGCTGGCCGACCTCAAGATCGATCCCAAGCAGTTCGCCATCCCCGGCATCCGGCAAGCCATCAGCAAGTGGAAGAACGAGGACGACTCCGCCGAGCAGGCGCTGGCCGCGGCCACGACCTACGTCGAGGAGGTCTACGCCAAGCTCTACCAGGGCTACCAGGATGCGCTGCGGCAGTGCCAGGCCGTGGACTTCGACGACCTCATCCTCGAGACCGTCCACCTCCTCGAGACCCACGACGACGTGCGCGCCCATTACGCCGGCAAGTTCCGCCACGTGCTGGTGGACGAGTTCCAGGACACCAACCAGCTGCAGCTGCTGCTGGTCCGGCTCATGAGCTGCGAGCACCACAACGTGTTCGTGGTCGGCGACGACGACCAATCGATCTACGGTTGGCGCGGCGCGCGGGTGGAGAACATGCTCGAGTTCGACGAGCTATTTCCGGGGACCCAGACCTTCCGGCTCGAGCAGAACTACCGCTCGCTGGGCAACATCCTCGACGCCGCCAACGCGGTGATCGCGCACAACCGGCGCCGCAAGGGCAAGAACCTCTGGACCGAGGCGGGCCGCGGCGAGCCGCTCGCGGTGGAGCAGCAGCTCGACGCCGAGGACGAGTCGGCGCGGGTGGTGGAGATCGTCCGCGAGGAGCTGGCCGCCGGCCGCCAGCGCGGCGACATCACCGTGCTCTACCGCACCAACGCCCAGTCGCGGCTGCTGGAGGACGCGCTGCGGCGCGCGCGCATCGCGCATCAGGTGGTGGGCAGCGTCCAGTTCTACGAGCGGCGCGAGATCCGCGACCTGCTGGCGTATCTCAAGCTCACCGCCAATCCTGCCGACGAGGTCTCGCTCCAGCGCATCATCAACCAGCCCAAGCGCAAGATCGGCGCCACCACCGTGGGCCGGCTCCTCGCCTGCGCCCACCAGCACGAGATCGCCGTGGGCGACCTCGTGGCGCGACCCGACCTGCTGCGCGACGCCCTGGGGCACGCCGCGAGCCAGCGCGTGCTCGGCTTCCTGAACAGGCTCGCCGGCTGGCGCCGCGCCGCCTACGACGGCCTGCCCGTGCCCGAGCTCCTCCAGCGCATCATCGCCGACATCGACTACGAGACATTCCTCCACGAGGACGAGCCCGACACCGCGGCCGTGCGCATGGAGAACGTGGCCGAGCTGGTCAACGGCGCCTTCGCGTTCCACGAGGCCGCGGACGGCGGCACCCTGGGCCAGTTCCTCGAGCAGACCGCCCTGGTGGCCGACCAGGACACCATCGAGGACGGCGAGGGCGCGGTGCGGCTGATGACGGTGCACACCGCCAAGGGGCTCGAATTCCCCGTGGTCGTGCTCACCGGTTGCGAGGACGAGCTGCTGCCGCACATCACCAGCAGCGACACCGAGGAAGGCGTCGAGGAGGAGCGGCGGCTCTTCTACGTCGCCATCACCCGCGCCATGAGGCGGCTCTACCTGTTGCACGCCTCGCGCCGCCGCCGCTTCGGTTCGTACGAGGACACGCTGCCGTCACGCTTCCTCGGCGAGATCCCCGACGACCTCTGCGAACGTCGCCAGCTCGACCACGGCTGGCAGCAGCCCATCGGCCGCACGCTCTTCGGCGAGGCCGGCCTGCACCAGCGGCCGCGCAAGCCATCGCCCGACCTCTATTCCGCCGAGGCCCAGGCCCGTCGCCAGGCGCGCCACCGGCCAGCACGATCGGCCGGCTGGGACGAGGAGGTGGCGCAATCGGCTCCGTACTTCACGGGGCAACTGGTCCGCCACGCCAGTTTCGGCGCCGGTACCGTGGTCCGCCTCGAGGGACAGGGCGACGACCTCACCGTCACGGTGGATTTCCCCGAACACGGTCGGAAGCACATCCTGCCTCGGTTCGCGCCGCTGGTCCCCTTGGATTGAGAGCAGCCGGCGTTGGCATAATCGGACATTGACCAACCTCTTTCATCGTGGCAGGATACTGCTCTACGAAGAATGACGGATTCCGGCCCGCGACGGACGCCAACCCCGGACCTGGGAGGCGACCATGCTTGACCAGCTCTGCTGCGCTCACCGACATCCGGCCACAGTCACACCACGGGCACCGATCCAAGTTCCTGACCACCGTTCACACCACCGCGTGCGGTCGATCCTGCCTGACCACGTCCGAGCTGGAGGTATCGCGATGAGAACCATGATCACGCTGACCACCCTGGTGTGCCTGGCCCTCGTGGGCACCGCCGCCGCCACCGAACTGATGGACGACTGGAACGCCGACGCGACGCCCCAGTCGGGTTCCATCTTCGGCTATCCCTCCAACTTCGCCATCCAGTACGTGCCGGCCATGGATTACAACCTCGAGCGCGTCGAGTTCTACGCCGGCGCCAGCGACTATCTCGACGACGACCAGTTCACGGTCCAGCTCATGGGCGACTTCGACGGTCTGCCCGACGGCAACGTGCTGGCCAGCGCGGTGCACCCGCTGGTGGACGGGGAACCGGCCGGCTTCCAGGGCACCGACTTCGCCGAGCCGCTCTACCTCATGGCCGGCCAGACCTACTGGGTGCTCTACTTCGCCATGCCCTGGTCGCATTACAGCGCGGCGGTCGACGGCGTGGCGCTGGTCACCCTCTTCTCGGGCGATCAGATCCACTGGGATCCTGCCAACGACGAGCAGTGGATGGCCAGGTTCTGGGGCACCCCCTCGGGCGTGGCCGTGGAAGCCGTGACCTTCAGCGAGGTCAAGAGCCTGTTCCGGTAGTCAACCCAGGCTGGAGGTGAGGACATGACCCGCCACCACGCTGCGACCTTGCTGGTCGCCCTTGCGGTGCTGGCTGCTCCGGCCATGGCACTCGAGCTGGTCAACGAGAGCTTCGAAGCGCCCTTCCCGCCCCCGGGCTGGACCGTGCTGACCAGCGGCGAGGGCCCGCAGTGGAACCGCACCGAGGCGCAGGCGCACAGCGGCGCCTGGAGCGCGGTGGTGTTCTACGGTGGGGCCAGTCAGTACCAGGACGAGTGGCTGGTCACGCCTCCCCTGGACACCCGGGGCCTGTCCGAGCTCACGCTGGAGTGGTGGGAGGCCGCGCTCTACTGGCACCCGCTCTACGCCGACTACCACGAGGTCCTCTTTTCCACCACCATGCCCGACGATCCCGTCGCCTTCACCCCGCTCCTGCACATGACGCCCCAGGACTACGTGATCGGCGGGATGGACGGTGAGCCGGTGGTTCTGGACCTGGCTGACCTCATCGGCCACGAGACGCTCTACCTGGCGCTGCGCTACGTGGGCACCGCGGGCGACATCTGGTACGTGGACGACGTGCGCTGCTACCAGCCCGAGGAGCGCGACGTCGGGATCAACGCCGTGGGTCCGGACCACGGCTGGTTCCGGGCGGGGGAGGCCTTCCCGCCCACGGTCGAGCTGGAGAACTTCGGCGGCGAGGCGGTGGACTGCCTGGTGGAGCTGGCGGTGGCGGTCAACGGCACGCTCGAGGACACCCAGCAGCTCACCGCCGCGGGGCTGACGCCGGGCGAGGTGCGCGTGGTGGCCTTCCCCGCCTACCAGGCCACGACCGCGGGCTGGTACGACCTGACCGCCACCATCACCCTGGACGGCGATGCCGACCCCGGCAACGACCACGGGGCGACCGTCTGCTTCGCCTACTCCCGCGACCGTCTGCCGTACGGCCTGCTGGTCACCAACTGGGATTGCTCGGGCTGTCCCCAGGCCAACCAGGCGCTGGATGCCTACCTGGCCCTTAATCCCGAACAGCTGGCAATGGTGCGGGTGCACGGCTGGTGGCCGGGCGGCGACGACGATCCCATGTACCACGCCAACGTGCCCCAGAGCCGCTGGCTGATCTTCGATACCCCGACGGGGCCCGACTACGCGCCCCACCTCTGGCTCGACGGCACCGTGGATGCGGGTAGCGACGGTGCGGACTTCGCCGACCGCATCGCGGCGCGGCTCCAGATCCCCTCGCCGCTGGACCTGGTGGTGGCGAGCGAGGACGAGGGCGCCCGGGCCCGAGTGACCATGGATGTGCGTGAGCCCATCGCGCCGGGGACCGACCTCGTGCTGCGCCTCGCGGTGACCGAGGACCAGGTGGAGGCGGCGGGCGGCAACGGCGAGACCATCCACGAGCAGGTCTTCCGCCGCCTGTATCCCGACACGCTGGGACTGGCGGTGCCGACCGTCGCTGGCCTGCACGAGGTCGTCATCGAGACCCCCCTGGACGCCGCCTGGGTCGCGGAGAACCTGCATCTGGTGGCCTGGGTCCGCGACGAGAACACGAAGCAGCTCTACAACGCGGCCCGCGGCAACGTCGACGGTGGCACCGTCGCCGTCCCGCCTGCCGATGGGTTCGCGACGCTGGCCGGTGCCTTCCCCAACCCGAGCAATCCGCGCACCGTGGTGGTCTTCCGCCTGCCGGCCGCCGGCCCGGTGGAGGTGGCGGCCTACGACCTGACGGGACGACGCCTCGCCACGCTGGCCTCCGGATTCCTCGCCGCGGGCACCCACCGCGTGTCCTGGGAGGGCCGTGATGGCGGGGGGCGCGCCTTGCCTTCGGGAACCTACCTGATCCGGCTGCGGACCGACCAAGGCGACGACACCTGCAAGCTCCTGCTCTGCCGCTGACCGACGGCCCGATCCCTGCATCTCGGGGTGGAACGACGTTCCGCCCCGTGCAGGATCGTCCCTCGTCTGGCCTGATCAGGGAGCACGACGGTTGCCGCGACAGAAGCTCCGTGCATTTTGCAACGCCGCCCTGCTGGTGTTGCTGATCCTCGCCCCGGGTCGCGCCTCGGCTGTGGCCCCACCCCGACCCGGCTCCACCGCCCAGACCCCCACCGTGCTCCAGCACTGGCCCGGCCCCAAGCCCGGCCTCGCCTCCCACGCGGCGCTGGCCTTGGGCACCGACAAGAGCGCCTTGCTGCACCGCCTGCCGGTGCTGCCGGGCGGCTTCAGCGACCGCGCCGGTTCGGTGTCGGTCGCCGCCCTGCAGGCGGTCTTCACCGGCACGAACTCGGTCCAGGACTACTACGACGAGGCCAGCGGCGGGCGGCTCGACGTCCAGGGCCAGGTCGGCGACTGGCTGCGCGTATCGCAGACCCGGTCGTACTACGCGGGCGACGACAACGGCATGGATCTCTGGGGCGCGCCCCACAACGCGGGCCGCTTCGTGCGCGACCTCGTGACCCTGGCCGACCAGGCCGGTTTCGACTGGGGTCCCTACGACAACGACGGCCCCGACGGCGTGCCCAACAGCGGCGACGACGACGGCCGCGTGGACTGCGTGGTGGTCGTGCACGCCGGACCCGGCGGCGAGTGCGGTACCGCCGACCTCTGGAGCCACTGCTTCTTTCTCGCCGGCTGGGGCTATGGCACCTACACCACGGGGACCCGGCGCACCGGCGGCGGCTACCTCCTCGTGGACGATTACATTCTGGTGCCCGAGCAGTCGTGCGACGGCGGGGTCATCGAGATCGGCGTGATCTGCCACGAGTACGGCCACGTGCTCGGCCTGCCCGACCTCTACGACACCGCGAGCAGCCGCGCCGGCATCGGGGGCTGGGGCCTGATGGGCTCGGGCAGCTGGGGCGGTGATGGCGCGAGTCCCGACTCGCCCTCGCATCCCTGCGCCTGGAGCCGCTGCGAACTGGGTTGGGTCACGCCGCAGGACGTGCGTCAGGACGGTATGGTGAGCCTGGCCGCGGATGCCGTCCTGTCCGTCCGCGATCCCGACATGGCCGCGGGCGAGTACTTTCTGATCGAGAACCGGCGGCGGACCGGCTACGACACGTCGCTGCCCGGCGAAGGCCTGCTGATCTGGCATGTCGACGAGGAGATCATCGACCGGACGCGGCCACTCAACGAGGTCAACGTGGGCACCTCCTACGGTGTGGCGCTGGAAGAGGCCGATGGCCTGGACCAGCTGCTCCAGGTCTCTGGCGGCAACCGCGGCGACGCCGGCGATCCCTGGCCCGGCACGTTGGGCGCCACCCGCTTCGCCGCGGGCACCCAGCCCTCCAGCAAGGACAACGCCGGCCGGCGGACCGACGTGCTGGTGCGGGGGATCCTCTCGCCACGCCCACTGGCCGAGTTCTTCGTGGAGGTGGGCGTTCCCTATCTCGACACCGATCTGCCGCTGGTCTCCATCCTGGTCCCTGCCGGCGACGAGCAGTGGACCCTAGGCGACATGCAGACCGTGGTCTGGACCGCCAGCGACCCTGGCGGGGTCGGCGCGGTGGACCTCCGCCTCAGCTACGACGGCGGCATGACCTATCCGCGGCGTCTGGCCACCGGCCTGGACAACACCGGGGTCTGGACCGGCAGCCTGGGGCCGACCCCGGGTGAACTAATGGTGATCGGGGTGGCCGCGCGCGACGCCGAGGGCAACGAGGGCACCGCCCAGAGCGGCGTCTTCGCCCTGATCGACCGTTACGAGCCCGGCGTGGTCCTGACCCTCGGTCCCGCGGCGGGCAGCCAGCTGGCGCCCCAGGACGCGGTGGAGCTGGCCTGGGTCAGCGCCGACAACGTGGGCGTGGTCGCCATGGCGCTCGAGCTGAGCCGTGACGGCGGCGCCACCTGGGAACCGGCCGGCACCGGTCTGCCGGCCAACGGCAGCACCGTCTGGACCGTTCCCGATCCCTCCTGCCCGTCCGCGCGGCTGCGGCTCGCCGCGCGCGATGCCGCGGGCAACCTGGGGACGGCCCTGAGCGAGGTCTTCGCCATCCTCGGTTCGCCGACCACGACCGACGTGCCCGATGTCCAGCAGCTGTCGCTGGGGCCGTGCGTGCCCAACCCCTTCAATCCACGCGCGGAGATCGTCTTCTCGCTGCCCCGGGCCGGTCGAGTGCAGCTCCTGATCCACGACGCCGCCGGGCGCCTCGTCCGCCGCCTGCTCGACGAACCCCGCGGTGCGGGCGTGCAGCGGGTGGTCTGGAACGGTCGGGATGATCAGGGGCGGCATGCCGCCAGCGGCGTGTACTACATCCGGGCGCAGGGCCCGGGCGGCCGGGCGCTACTGAAGGTGACGCTCGTCCGTTAGTGCAGGAACGTGACCTTGCGCACGGTCCGGTCGTCGGGGGTGCGTAGTTCGAGCCAGTAGACGCCCGCCGCCACGCCGCGGCCCTGGTCGTCGCGACCATCCCATGTCCAGAGCAGCGGATCCTCCGGTCCCAGGCCAGGCTGCAAGCCGAGATCGGCGCGCCGCACCTGGCGGCCGCGCACGTCGTAGACAGCGGCGGTGACCCGGTCGGCCGCCGCGAGCCAGTAGGCCAGGTTGACCGACCCGATGGCCGGGTTGGGACGTGGCTGGGCGGCGAGCAGCCGCGGTGGCGGCGAATCGGCGGTGCGGAAGAGGAGCCAGCCGTCGGGGTCGAGGACCACGCTGTCCACCGGCGCCGTGGTCTGGACCACGGTGCCCGCGAGGGTCGCGTCCATGCGCAGGCGCCGGTCGAGGCGCTCGGGGCCGGCATGCACGCGCACCGGCACCGTCAGCGGGAAGAACGGGGCGCCCTGGTGCTGGGTCACCTCCACCAGGGTGCCGCCGTCCACACGGCGCCAGCGCACGCCCAGCTCGGGCACCGCCTCGGTGTCGAGCCAGGGCGCGAGGAAAGCGGCCACGTCCAGGCCCGAGGCGGCGGTGGAGGCGGTGGTCATGGCGGCACGGTCGGTGCTGGCGTGGCGGAGCGCCGGATCGGTGGCATAGTCGTGGAGGAAGGCGAAGAACGCCGGATCGCCCAGGTGGCAGCGCAGCATGTGCAGGACCCAGGCGCCCTTGTCGTAGACCAGCAGATTGGGCAGGACGGGGTCGGGGTCGGCGAGCAGGCCGTCGCCCTGGAAGAGGTCGTCGTCGCGGAGGAGGTCGAGGTGGGCGAGGTAGGCGGCCGGTCCCTCGACGTGTTCGAGCCAGAGCGCCTCGGTATAGCGGGCGAAACCCTCGTTGAGCCAGATGTCCGACCAGACCCGCGGCGTCAGGCTGTCTCCGAACCAGTGGTGGGCCATCTCGTGGACGTTGACCAGCTGGGCCGAGCGTGTGGGCAGGAGCAGCGAGGCCTGGCCGAACGCGGTGACGGTCTGGTTCTCCATGGCGCCGCCCCAGGCGATCTCGGCCTGGGCGTACTTCTCGCCGGCGAAGGGGTAGGGGCCGGCCAGGTCCTCGAGGAACTGCATCATGGCGCACGTCGGCGCGAAGACCGCCTCGGCCTCGGTCCGGTGCTCGGGGAAGACGTGATACTGCAGCGGCAGGGGGCCCTCGGCGCAGGGACAGGTCTCCTCCCAGGAGGCGAAGTTGCTCGTGGCGAGGCCCACCAGGTAGGTGGCCACGGGATGGTCGGTGGCCCAGCGCCAGAGGCGACGCCCCGCGGGCAGCGGGGTGGTGTCCTGCAGGACGCCGGTGGCGACCACGGTCAGGGTGTCGGGCGCCGTGATGTCGAAGCGCAGGGTGGCCTTGTCGGCGGGATGATCCTTGCAGGGGAACCAGCTGTGGCTCGAATAGGGCTGGGAGACGTTGCCCACGCTGGGGCCGTCGTCGCTGGGGTCGTCGGGGGTCCAGTCGCCGTGGTCGCGCAGGAGCAGTCCGGCCCAGAGCGTGCCGTGCCGCGGCGGCCGGCCGGCGTACTCCACGATGATGGTGTGGGCGGCGCCGGCCTGGGGCGGATCAGGCAGGGCCACGCGCAGGCTGTCGCCGGCCTGGATCCAGGGTGCCGGTACGCCGTCGCGCAGGACGGAGCTGACGGCGAGCGCGTCCACCAGGTCGAGGCGCAGTTCGACGGGAGGTTCGGCCAGCAGCGCGAGCTCGATGGTGGTGCGGCCCTCGATGCGCGGGGTCTGGGGGGGCAGGGCGGCGAGGTCGAGTTCGAGATGGTAGGCGAGGACGTCGTAGCCGCGCGTGTCGCCGGCCGGGATGCGACCGGGCCAGGGCAGGTCGGGCAGGGGCGCGGTCTTGTCCGGCGGCGGCACGGAGGCCGCGGCCGAGAGCGTCAGCAGGACCGAGAGGATGAGCGTGAGCATACCGGTATGATACGGCCACGTGCGGAACGATGAAAGCCCCGCGACCAGGTCGCGGGGCTTTCGGGGGCGTCCGAGCTCGGAGCAGGGGGGTTACGACTCGTCACTCATGGCACCCACCATGGTCATTTCGCCGGCGCTGAGGATGCGGTCGGCATCCAGGAGCATGACCACGTTGTCCTGGAACTTGCCCATGCCCAGCAGGAACTTCTCGGCCTCGGGATCGCCGAACGACGGGGGCGGCTCCACCTGGTCGCTCTTGATGTCCATGACCTCGGAGACCTGGTCGACGATGACGCCCATGGTCACCAGGCAATCGCTCATGTTGACCTGGACCACCATGATGCAGGTCAATTCGGTGTTCTCCTTGGCCGCCATGCCGAACTTCAGGCGCAGATCGATGACCGGGATCACCTTGCCGCGCAGATTGATCACGCCGCGTACGAAATCGGGGGTGCGCGGTACGGCCGTGATGGTCATCAAGCCGATGATCTCCTGGACCTTCAGGATCTCGAGTCCGAAGTTCTCCTCGTCCAGCTTGAAGCCCATGTACTTGCCGGCCAGGTCGTCACGGATCGTAGTGGGTTCCAGCAGGGCGGTGCTGTCTTGGCTCGTCGTCATGGTTGTCCCCTTGGAGATTGTCTACGAGCACCTCATATGAACGCATATGGTTTCGACATCGCATAAGATGCCTTTAGTTAAAAAATGATATATTGTCATAATAATTATCGAAAGCTTTGCGCTTGCCAGCCGCCGGTCCACAGGCGCAGGCAGCCATCGTACTCGCAGCTCAGACCGACCAGCCCGGGTACCCGGATCAGGTAGGCGCGGCTCTGGACCAGCGGCTGCACGGTCCGGGTCTGCTCGAGCCGGCGGGCCATGGCCAGCACGCGCGGTGGTTCGGCCTGATCCACCGGGCGGGCGGCGGTGGCGCCAGGGGGGACGAGCCCGGTGTCGGCCGTGGGATCCTGGGCCGCCTCGCGCAACCATTCCGACAGCGAGAGCAGCCGTGCCAGCTCGTGGCAGGGAGCCGGGAAACGACGGGGCCAGGGCAGGATCAGGGCCCCGGCCTTGCCGGCCTGGAGGTGGGCCGTCAGATCGGCCGGGCTCACCGCGGCCGCTTCGGGCGCGACGCCAGGACCGGGTGGATCCGGTGGGGTGAGCGGTCCCCTGCTGGGCAGATCGGGTCCGGGACGCAGGGGGCGGGCTGCCAGGACGGCCAGGCGCTCGGCCAGCCGTCCGGCGTCGGGGTCGTCGGCAGGCCAGACGATGAGATCCGTGTCGCGCGAGGCCAGCGTCTCGGTGCCGGTGAGGCCGGGATTCCCGAGCACCGGCACCGGATTGGCGAGCTCCGGACAGAGCAGGTTGGGCGGCTCGAAGGCGAAGAAGTCGGCCGGTTCCGCATCCTGGCTGGTCACCTCCCGCGCCAGTTCGACCCGATCCCACCCCGCGGTCCAGCGGCGGCGGTCCCGCTCCTCGGCCCCCGTCCCTGCCGCAGGGACCACCAGGTAGTAGCGGCGATCCCAGGGTAACGCCTCCAGGCGAGTCGCGCGGCGGCCCTCGTAATACGCGACCACGTCGTGCTGGCGAGTGACCAGGGCGTCGTGGCCCAGATCCAGGAGGCTCCGTTCGTCGGCGTCGACCACGAGCGACACCTCGAGACGGTCCCAGATCGGAGCCTGGGGATGATCCAGGCGAGGTCGCAGTTCGAGGCGCTGATCACGGGGCGGGGCCGCGGGCTGCAGTGGCCCGCTGCCGGCCAGCCAGCCGCGGCCATCAGGAGGGCCGGTGATCGCCAGGGCCGGATGTGCCAGCAGCAGCGGGAGCTGTTCGCTGGCGGCGGACAGCTGGATCACCAGTTCCTGCGGTCCCATCACCTGCAGGGCGCTTCCGGTGGGGGAGAAGAGGAGGAACGGGTCGGGTTCCCCGCGGAGACGGCAGAGCGCCGCGGCGCGGCGCCAGGACGCGACCACCGCCGTGGCATCCGCCGGCGTGCCATCCCAGAAGGTGGCACTGTCACGCAGGGTCAAGACCCAGACGCGGCCCTCGTCGAAAGCTTCCCAGCGGACGGCCAGACCCGGTCCGGGCACGCCGTCACAGCCCACCCGGACCAGCGGCTCGTACAGGTTGCGGAAGAGCTGGCGTTCGGCCTCGGTGACCGGCAGGGGAGCCCGGGACGGCACCACGGTGCCCGGAAGGGCGAGTCGGAATGCCCCATTCATCTCCGGCCGCTGGCCGCCAGGGCAGTCCACAGCCGCCGCCGGCATGGTCAGTGGACCGGGATCGTAAGGCTGGGATCGCCAGGAGGTCCCGTTCCCGGAAGGTTGCGAGCCGCAGCCGGCCAGCCCCCACAGGGCGCAGAGAAACAGGAGCCATCCGTGCCGGAATATCTTCTTGACCATAAGGGAAACCTTAGTCATACTACGGCCTCGCAAGTAGCGACATGGTTGGAGGGAACCAACCAGCAACGGCAAGGATGCCCCGCCCGGGGAAGCGAACCGCATCATGTTGCTGGCCGCCTTCTGGTTTCAATCTCCCGCCACCTGGCCCACGGCGCTGGTGGCCGTGGCTGCCGGATCGTTCCTCGGACTCACCACGCTCTTCGTCGTCCAGCTGCGGCGCCAGGTCCAGGCGGCCTGGGCCGAGACCGGCCGGATCTACCAGCGCAGCACGCAGCGCTTCACCGCCGTGGGCGAACTCCTCGAGGACGTCCTCATCGAGGCCGATGCGACCCGGACCCTGACGTATACCAACCGGGCCTTCCATGCCCTCACCAGCTACCGCGAGAGGGATCTCCGGAGCGGGCTGAACCTGGGCGACCTGTTCGACCCGGACGAATGCGGGCAACTCATGGAGGATCTGGAGAGCCTGCGTTCGACGGACGACGTCAGGGTCCGGTCCTATTCGCTGCGTTGCCGGGATGGAGCGCGGGTTCCGGTGTCGCTGCGCCTGTCGGCCATCGTCGACCAGGAACGTGTGGTCGGGTGGCGCGGTCTCCTGGAGGCGATCACCGAGTCGGCGGCGGATCCGGTGGCCAGGCCCTCGTACTCGGCGGAGCAGATCCTGGGCGAGATCCTGCAGGACTTCGAGGTCACGCCGCGCCAGGAACACGGCGGAGCCCTGGCCCGCGGACTCAGCCTCATCGGCAGCCGGATCGGCGCCGATCGCTGCTACCACTACATGCAGAGCCCTGATGGGTCGAGCCTCCTCAGTCATCGCCAATGGTATGCGCCGGGTGTCTCGCCGTTGCGCGATGATCAGTGTCTGCCCGGCCTGACCAGCTACCCCTGGACCAGGGAACGCTTGATCGAGGATGGCGCGCTGGTGGTCACCGATGTGGAACGTCTTGCGGCGGAAGAGGTTCCGGAACGGGTTCGCTGGCTCGCCCAGGGCATCACCTCGCTCCTGGTCGTCCCGCTCCGCGTGCAGGGCGAGGTGGTCGGGCTGCTCGGGTGCGAGACCCTGGGCCGTCAGCGGCGATGGTGTCGCAAGGACCGGCAGCTCCTGGAGACCATGGCCCAGATCTGCCAGCGTGTCCAGTGTCACGATCAGACCAGCCAGCGTCTCGACGAGGCCAACGATCGCGCAGGCGATCTGGCCGAACTCCTGCCCGAACCGGTGGCGATGACCGACTCCGCCGCGGTCCTGGTGATCTGGAATCAGGCGCTCGAGCAGCTCACCGGCCGGCCGGCCAGCGAGATGCGGGGGCTGTCCGTCCGTGACGCCGTGGCCCGGGTGCTGCCCGGCAGCGAGGACTGGCTCGCGACGCGTCTGGCAGCTGGCGACAAGGTCCCGTTGCCCGGCTCCAGCGGGCTCTTCGAGATCATCGACCCGCAGGGACGACGCACCTGGGTGCAACTCACAATGCGCCCTCTGGGCCAGGAGTCGGGGTGGTTGCTGCATTTCTGTGACATGACCGCCGCCAGGCGCAACGAGCGGCTGGAGCAGGAAGTGGTCGAGCAGCAGGGCGAGTTGCGGCAGGCGCAGGACCACCTGGTGGAGTCGGAGAAGATGGCGGCGGTGGCGCGCATGGTCACCGGCCTCGCCCACGAGATCAACACGCCCGTGGGGGTGGGGCTGACCGCCGCCAACCATCTGGGGGATCGCGCCCAGGAGATCGCCAGCCGGTACCAGGACGGGTTGATGCGCCGGTCGGAATTCGAGGACTTCCTCGCCTCGGCCCGCGAGTCGTCGCGACTGATCAACGACAACCTCCAGCGAGCGGCCGACCTGGTGAGCGGGATGCGCCAGGCGGCGGTGGACCAGGTGGTCTCGCGACCGCGTCGGATCCCGCTGTGCGAGTACCTGGGCGACGTGCTCCTGAGCCTGGGCCCGCGGCTGCGCGAGCGGCACGCGGAGGTCCGCTTCACCTGCCCCGAGGACCTCGTCCTGATGGCCGACCCCGGCGTGCTCTACCGCGTGGTCAGCAACCTCGTCATGAACTCGTTGCAGCATGGTTTCGATGGCTTGCTCGTGGGCGAGATCCAGATCACGGTCAGCCGCTGCGACCGTGGCATCGTGCTGGATTATCGCGATGACGGTCGCGGCATGACTCCCGAGCAGGTCCATCACCTCTACGAGCCGTTCTTCACCTCGGCCCGCGGCCAGGGCGGCATGGGGCTGGGCATGCACATCGTCTACAGCCTGGTCACCCACGATCTCGGCGGCACCATCGCCTGCACCAGTCGACCCGGCAAGGGCACCCAGTATCGCATCTCGATCCCGCATCCCCAGGAGCCCGCTGCCCCTGGCTCTCGGTCCTGAGTCCATAGGCTAGCTCGACTCCGCCGACTTCAGTTTCGCGGACCACCCCATCGCCTTCCAGCGTGCCGACTCGGTGGCCGAGACCACATGCAGATCAGCCGCTGCGAGGCACGCGAACGTCGACAGAACCCGCGCCGAGCGTCCCCGCTCGAGGACACCCATTCCCACCACGCCCTGCTGAACGCTCCCGGCGTCGGGCGGCCACTGGCGTCCGGAGGGCCGCATCCATCGCCGGCGGTCCCACCGGCCCGCTTCCTGCGAGTGGCCGGCGCCCGCCGGACGACGATCCGTCCGGCGATCTGGAACGACCTCCCGATTGGAGCAACAGCATGCGCGAAGGTATCTGGCGATCCGGACTGGGAGTCCTGCTGCTGGCCCTCTCGCTGGGGCTGGTCCTGGCCGCTGGGCCGGCCCGGTCGCAGCCGGTCCTGAACGAGCTGCTGGCAGATCCGGCCAGCGACTGGGACAGCGACGGCGAGATCGACAGCAAGCTCGACGAGTGGGTGGAGGTTTACAATCCCGGACCGGGAGACGTGCACCTCACCGAGTACTGGCTGCGCGACGGGCTCGGCGAGGCGGTGCACCTGAACCTGTTCGGAGTGCTGGCGCCGGGCGAGGTGGCGGTCTTCTACGGGTATCATGCCGTGGCCTGGCAACTCGAGAACGGCGCCGGCAGCTCGGGCCTGTCGCTGAACAACGGCGGCGACACGGTGCAGTTGCTGCGCACGGACCCCGATGATCCCGACAACCTCCTGCTGGTGGACGAGAAGGTCTACGTGGCTCACGAGGGGGCCGATGACCGTGCCTGCGGCCGGGCCCCCGATGGCGGCACCTGGGTCCTTTTCGACAGTCTCAACCCCTACGAGGGGGACCTCGAGCCGCTGGGCACCGGCTGCGAGCCCACGCCGGGTCTGAACAACGACTGCGACGAGACGCCCACCGAGGCCGTACCCTGGAGCGAGGTCAAGTCGCGCTGGCGGTGAGACCGGCGCTGTGCGGTGCGGTCTGAGTCGACTTCCTGTATTCTTTTTGGGGTCCGGCGCTGCCGCGGCGCAGCGCCGGATCTCTTGCGATCGGGAGCTGTCGACCCTGGACTTTCAACGCGCAGTGAGGTCGTGTCGTGAACAAGCGAGTGATGATCTGTGGGGCGGTCCGGACCCCCATCGGCAAATTCCAGGGCGGTCTCGCCCCCCTGAAGGCGCCCCAGCTGGGCGCCAAGGCGGTCCAGGCGCTGCTCGAGCGCACGGGCCTCGACGCAGCGGCCCTGGACGAGGTGATCCTGGGCAACGTGGTCCAGGCCGGGCTGCACCAGAACCCCGCCCGGCAGGCGTCGATCTTCGGCGGCGTACCCAGCGCGGTGAGCGCCATGACCATCAACAAGGTCTGCGGCTCGGGCCTGAAGGCCGTGGCCCTGGCCGCACAGGCCATCCGGGCCGGCGACGCCCGCTGCATCCTGGCCGGCGGTTTCGAGAGCATGAGCAACATTCCCTACGCGCTGCCCAAGGCGCGCGACGGCTACCGGCTGGGCAACGGTGAGATCATCGACCTCCTGGTGCACGACGGCCTGTGGGATGTCTACAACGATTACCACATGGGGCTGACCGCCGAGTGGGTGGTGGACACCTACCGGGTCAGCCGCGAGGACCAGGACGCCTTCGCCGCGCTGAGCCATCAGCGGGCCGTGGCGGCGTGGGAGCGGGGCGACTTCGCCCGCGAGGTCGTGCCGGTGGAGATTCCCCAGCGCAAGGGCGACCCCGTGATCGTCGACCGCGACGAGGGGCCGCGCGGCGACACCACGGCCGACGGCCTGGCCCGGCTCAGGCCGGTCTTCAAGCGGGACGGCGGGGCGGTGACCGCGGGCAACGCCTCGACCATCAACGACGGCGCTGCCGCGCTCCTGGTCTGCGATGCCGACTTCGCCGCGGCGCACGGCCTGGAGGTCCGCGCCGAGGTCATGGCCTACGGCACCGGCGCCGTGGCGCCCAACGAGGTCATGATGGCCCCCGTGACGGCGGTCGGCCGGCTCCTCGAGCGGACGGGCGGCGCGGTGAGCGATTTCGACCTGGTCGAGGTCAACGAGGCCTTCGCCGCCCAGGCGGTGGCGGTGAGCCGCGAACTCGCTCTGGATCCCGAGAAGACCAACATCCGCGGCGGCGGCATCAGCCTGGGCCATCCCATCGGCTGCAGCGGCGCGCGGATCCTCGTGACCCTGCTGCACGCGCTGGAGGACACCGGCGGCGAGCAGGGACTGGCCACGCTCTGCCTCGGCGGCGGCGACGCCGTGGCGCTCACCATCCGCCGCATCTAGGCGGGAAGGGAGGACGACGATGAAGGTCGCGGTTATCGGCGGCGGGACCATGGGCAATGGCATTGCCCACGTCTTCGCCCAGAACGGGCACGAGGTGACCCTGATCGACGCGCAGCCGGCGGCGCTGGAACGCGCGCGGGCCACCATCGAGAAGAATCTCGGACGGCAGGTGAAGAAGGAAGCCATCAGCGAGGCCGACGCCAAGGCCACCCTGGCGCGGCTCACGACGTCCGGCGACCTGACGGACGCCGCCGGCAGCAGTCTGGTGATCGAGGCGGTCTTCGAGAGTTTCGAGGTGAAGCGGGAGATCTTCACCAAGCTCGACGAGATCTGCCCGGCCGACACGGTTCTCGCCAGCAACACCAGCAGCATCAGCCTGACCAAGATCGCCGGCTGCACCGGACGCGCCGACCGCGTCATCGGCATGCACTTCATGAACCCGGTGCCGGTGATGAAGCTGGTCGAGGTGATCTGCGGCCAGGCCACCAGCCCGGAGACCCTGGCGCTGGTCACCGAGGTCGCCAAGCAGCTGGGCAAGGTGCCGGTGACGGTGCAGGACTATCCCGGGTTCATCAGCAACCGCGTGCTCATGCCCATGATCAACGAGGCGGTGTACTGTCTGATGGAGGGCGTGGCCGATCGCGAGGCCATCGACACCGTGATGAAGCTGGGCATGGCCCATCCCATGGGCCCCTTGACCCTGGCCGACTTCATCGGGCTGGACATCTGCCTCGACATCATGAACGTGCTGTACGAGGGCTTCGGCGACAGCAAGTACCGGCCCTGTCCGCTCTTGCGGCGCATGGTCGACGCGGGCTTCCTCGGTCGCAAGTCCGGTCGCGGCTTCTACGAGTACGAATAGGGGGCCGCATGGATTTCGAACTCACCGAGAACCAGCGCATGCTGCGGGACATGACCCGCGACTTCGCCTCGCAGGAGATCGCCCCGCTGGCCCACGAGATGGATGTGACCGGCGAGGTCCCCGAATCGCTGCTGGACAAGATGCGCGCGTCGGGATTCTTCGGACTCAGCTATCCCGAGGAGTACGGCGGGCTCGGACTGGACACCATCTCCTACGGGCTCGTGGTGGAGGAGCTGGCGCGGCAGAGTGCCGGGATCTGCATCATGGTCACCGTGCACAACAGCGTGGGCTTCTATCCGGTGGCGGGCTTCGGCAGCGACCAGGTCAAGGCGGCGTTCCTGCCGCGCATGGCCGCCGGCGAGCTGGCCAGCTTCTGCGTCTCCGAGCCCAACGCCGGCAGCGACGCCGCGGCGCTCGGCGCCACCGCCCGCCACGATGGCGACCACTACGTGCTGGACGGCTCCAAGGTCTGGGTCACCAACGGTTCGCGTGCGCAGTTCTTCGTGGTGCTCGCCCGTGAGCCTGGCTCGACGGGCCATCGCGGCATCCACGCCTTCCTGGTCGAGCGCGACAGTCCCGGACTCGCGGTGGCCAAGAAGGAGGACAAGCTCGGCCTGCGCGCCAGCGACACCGTGGTGATCAGCCTCGATGGTGTGCGTGTCCCGGTGGCGCAACGTCTCGGCGACGAGGGCCAGGGGTTCCGGATCGCCATGACCGCCCTCGACGGGGGTCGGATCGGGGTGGCCTTCCAGGCGCTCGGCATCGGGCGCGCTTGTCTCGAGGAGGCGCTCCTGTATGCCCGCGCGCGCGAGGCTTTCGGCAAGCCGCTCTCGGAGCAGCCGGTGATCCAGCACAAGCTGGCAGACATGGCCACCGAACTCGATGCGGCGCGGCTGCTCGCCCTGCGCGCCTCGTGGCTCAAGGATCAAGGGCGTCCCTACACTCGCGAGGCGGCCATGGCCAAGCTCTTCGCCACCGAGGCCGCCGGCCGGGCGGCCGACGAGGCGCTTCAGATCCATGGCGGGTATGGCTACGTCAAGGAGTACCCGGTCGAGCGGTACTATCGGGACGTGCGGGTCACCCGGATCTACGAGGGGACCAGCGAGATCCAGCGACTGGTGATCGCCCGCCAGACCCTGGCCGGCCGCACGGGCTAGAGCCGGTCGGCCACCAGAACCCAGGCCCAGCTGGCGACCGCGAGGATCGCCAGGGCCACCACGAGGCGGCGTCCGTCACCGGGCGCCGCCTCGATGCGTCGCTGCCAGCGTGGCCGCAGCGTCATGGCCAGTCCGCCCAGGGCCCATACCGCCGCTGCCACTGTCAGGAGGGCCACCAGGGGATTGGCCAGCAAAGCGGCCAGGAGTCGGCCTCGGCCGAGTTCGACCAGGGCCATGGTCCCACCGCAAGTGAGGCACGGCACTCCGAGCAACGACTCCAGCCGGCAGGGCCCGGACCACATCTGGAAGGTCTGGGGATGTCGTTGCAACCACCAAAGGCCGCAGGGCAGGAGCAGGAGCGTGGCCAGGGCCAGCCGCCGGGACAGGCCCGGATCGCCCGGAACCAGCTTCACTGGATGGCGGCCAGGCCCAGGAGCGCGAGAGCCCAGCTACTCCACACCAGGAGGCCCAGCATGACGGGAGCCACCACGGCAACGATGGCTTTCCATTCCTGGCACTCGTGGATCCGGGCCAGGCCGATGATCGTCACCACCAGTTCCCAGATCAGACCGACGAACCAGCCGCAGAAGGGCAGGACCGAGAGCAGTCGCGTGGCCCGCGTGTAGGCCACGACCCGGAAGGTGGCCTCGAAGCCCAGCCGGTTGCCGCCGGTCACCACCAGCAGCGCGTGGAAGATGGCGGCGCGCAGGTACACCAGCACCACCGCGGTCAGGGGACTCAGGATGAAATTGAAGCCGGTCAGGGGGCTATGGAAGAGGCGTGAGGTGGGGCCGCCGAGAATGGCCGGCAGGTTGCCGGCGGACAGGGCCCACATCCAGTCGAAGAGGGCGCCGAGGAGCGCCAGCAGCGCGGCGAAGAGCAACGGCTGCAGGTAGCCCAGGCCCACGGGCATGCGCCGGAACATCCGATCCGGAGCGAGCAGGACCAGGCGGATGGTCAGGACCAGGGCGTTGAGGAAACCGTAGCGATCACGCTCTTCCCACGGGGGAGGCCGCAGGGACCGGGTGTCCGGGCTGGGGAGGTTCTCAGTCAAGGGTCGTCCTTTCGCGGCGTGGTTGACCTCTCCTACGCAGCCGACGGGCGCGCGTTGCATGATCCAGCCACCCGTGCCTAGCATTCTAGTCCGGACGAATCGCGCTCACAAGACGCATCACGAGGCGGCGGACACAAGATTCCATTGAATTCGTCCGGGCAAACCGGCATCCTCGCCATCTGGATCCTGATCGACCGACCGTGAATTTTCCGAGGAGAAGACATGCGCTGGACCGTGAGTACGGGAGAGATGGCCTCGCTGGCCGCAGACCTGCTGGTGCTGCCCGTGCCGGCAGCCAAGGAGGGCCCGGACCTGACCGGAGTGCTGGCGGTGGCCGGCGGCCACGGTGATCTGGAACGGATCATCAAGCGCAGCGGCTTCACGGCTGCAGCAGGCACAACGTTGCCGCTCTACTGCGGTGGTCTGAAGGCCGGCTGGGTCTTGCTGGTGGGACTGGGCCCGGTTGCGTCGCTCTCGTTGGAAGGCGTGCGCAAGGCGGCGGCGACCGCTGCTCGCCAGGCGCGCAGCATGGCTGCCGGCACCGTGCTGGCCATGCCGACCCTGATCGGCGCCTTCGACCCCGAATGCGTGGCGCGATGCTGGGTCGAGGGCGTCGCCATGGGGCTGGCGCCCGCCGGACCCGCCGATGCCAAGCAGAACAGCAGCAAGGGTCCCAAGGTCTGGAAGCTCCTGCCAGGCCAGGCCGAGGAAGCGGCGGCGCTCCGTCGCGGACTCGCCCAGGGCGAGGTGGCCGCCATGGGTTGCCTGGAGGCCCGGCGCCTGGTGAACCTGCCGCCCAACCAGCTCACGCCCGCGCTGCTGGCGACCGAGGCTCGCAAGTTGGCCCGACGCCACGGCCTGAAATGCACGATCCTGGCCCCGCCGCAGCTTAAGAAGCTGGGCATGGGCGGCCTGCTCGGCGTGGGGCAGGGGAGCCGCAATGGTCCCCGGCTGATCTGCCTCGAATCGGCCACGGCCAAGCGCGACTGGCCCACCGTGGCCCTGGTGGGCAAGGGCGTGACCTTCGACACCGGGGGCATCAGCCTGAAGCCCGGTGCGAAGATGGACGTCATGAAGTGCGACATGGCCGGCGCCGCCGCGGTGCTCGGTGCGGCCGCCATCATCGCCGCGCGGCAACTGCCGGTGCGGCTGCTGGCAGTGGCACCGTCGGCCGAGAACATGCCCGGCGGCAACGCCATCAAACCGGCCGACGTGCTGGCCATGGCCAGCGGCAAGACCGTGGAGGTCCTGAACACCGATGCGGAGGGTCGCCTGATCCTGGCCGACGCCCTGCACTGGGTCAGCGCGCGCAAACCGGATTACATCATCGACATCGCCACCCTGACCGGCGCCTGCGCCGTCGCCCTGGGTCACGAATTCGCCGGCGTCATGGGCACCAGCGGCGAGTTGATGGAGGTGCTCGAGCAGGCCGGCGGCGAGACTGGCGAGCGTGTCTGGCCCTTGCCGCTGATCGACGCCCATCGCGAGGCGCTCAAATCCAAGGTGGCCGACCTCAAGAACCTGGGCGCGCGCGAGGGTGGCGCCTTGACCGCCGCCGCCTTCCTCTCGCATTTCGTGCCCGAGGAGATCGCCTGGGCTCATGTCGATATGGCCGGCCCGGCCTGGAACGACAAGAATGGGCCGCTGGGCTCGCCGGGCGGCACCGGATTCGGAGCCAGGCTCCTGGCCCGGACGGTGGAGATCCTTGTCGGCTGAACGCCTCGGTGACCTGTCCCGGAGTCGCTTGCTGGGCCACGTGGCCTCGCTGGCGGCTCCGGTCGTGGTCGCCAACCTCGCCCAGACCTTCATGGGGCTCATCGACACGATCATGGTCAGCCGACTGGGCACGGCCGCCATCGCCGCCGTCGGTGTGGCCACGTTGCTGTTCTCGGCGCTGGCCATGGCGCTCAAGTCCCTCGATGTGGCGGTGCAGACGTTTTGCGCCCGACGCGCCGGCGCCGGCCGGCCGACCGAGGTCGGGCCGGTCCTGGGCACAGGCCTCGTGATGGTGATCGTCGCCGGGGCGGTGGTGCTGGTGCCAGGCTTGCTCTGGCCCGACCTGGGACTGCGCCTGATCAGCCGCGACAGCGAGGTGATCCAGCTCGGAAGCCAGTACTATGCGCTGCGCCTGGCTGGCCTGCTGCCCTTCCTGGCCTTCTTCCAGATCCGTGCCTGCTGTGACGGTCTCGGCCGCACCAGGATCGGACTGGTCGTGGGCGTGGTCATGAATCTGGTCAACGTGACCCTGAACTGGGGGCTGATCTTCGGGCATCTGGGCATGCCGGCCCTGGGAGTGCGGGGGGCGGCGCTGGCCAGTTCGCTCGCCAGCCTGACGGGGGCGGTGCTCATCCTCCTGGTCGTGCTGCGCCCTGGCTTGCGGCGTCGTCACGGCCTGTTCGGGCGCGGTTCGCTGCGGCGGGAGCTGGTCTGGCCACTGCTGCGCCTGGGCTGGCCGCCAGCGGTGCAGGCTTTCGGACTGATCGGCGGTATCGTGGTCTTCTATGCGATCCTCGCCCAGATCTCCACGGTGGCCATGGCGGCCGGCAACATCGTCATGCGCACCGCCTCGCTGGCGATCATGCCCGTCATCGGGGTGGGCGTGGCGGTGCAGACCCTGGTCAGCCAGAGCCTCGGTGCTCGCGATGCCCGTGGCGCCTGGCGGAGCGGTCTGGCCGGGGTCCTGGTGGGCAGCGGCCTGATGGCGGCGGTGGGGTTGCCGTTCCTGCTGGTTCCCGAGGTGCTGCTCGGCGTCTTCGCGCCCGATCCTGCCGTGCTGGCGGCCGGCCGCCAGATCCTGCGCCTGACCGCGCTGGGACAGGTCCTCGCCGCCGTGGGCTTGACCTTCGCCGGAGTGCTGCGCGGCGCCGGCGACACCAGGCGGGTGATGCTGGTGGATGTGGCCACCAGCGCCGGCTTCATGCTGCCGGCGGCCTGGCTGCTGGGCGTCGTGCTCGGTGGTGGCCTCCTGGGGACCTGGTGGGCTCTGGCTGCCTGGTTCGGCCTGCACGCCGTGATCATGACGATCCTGTTCCTCGACCGACGCTGGCTCTCCATCCGCCTCTAGGAGGTGAACGTGACCGGAACCGCAATGGAACAGCGCCGTATCCTGAGCATCCGGCAGCTCAACGAGACGATCCAGACCGCGCTGGGGGCCGCGTTCCCCGAACCGGTGTGGGTCCGGGGCGAGGTCCAGCGGCTGCCCCATGATGCCGCCAGCCGCAAGCATGTGTACTTCGAACTTCACGACGGCCAGGGGCAGGGGACGGCGCGTTACCAGATCCCGGTGTCCCTCATGGGCTGGGATCGCGACCGCTTCGGCCTGGGCCGCTTCCTCGACGGGTCGGACCCTTCGTTCCGGCTCCAGGACAAGCTCGAGGTCTGTCTGCTCTGCCGGGTGGACTTCTATCCGCCCTTCGGCAAGCTCGGACTGAAGGTGGTGGGGATCGACCCCGAGTTCTCGCTGGGCCAACTCGAGGCGCGTCGCCGGCAGGTGCTGGCCTGGCTGCGCCAGGAGGGCCTGCTCGAGGCCAACCGGCTCGTACCCCTGGCGGACCTGCCGCTGCGGGTGGGCCTGATCACCAGCCGGGGCAGCGCCGCCGAGAAGGATTTCCGCACCGGTCTGGAAGCCAGCGGCTACCGCTTCACCGTGACCCTCGCCGACTGCCGCATGCAGGGCGAGCAGACCACGCCCCAGGTGATCGCGGCGCTGGCCCACCTGGCGCGTCAGGATCTCGACGTCATCGTCCTGACCCGCGGTGGCGGCTCGCGCGCCGATCTGAGCTGGTTCGATCAGCAGGATCTCTGCGCCGCGGTGGCCCGCTGCCGCAAGCCAGTCATCACCGCCATCGGCCACGAGATCGACACCAGTCTCGCGGACCTCTGCGCGCACACGAGTTGCAAGACGCCCACGGCGGCCGCGGCGTTACTGGCCGACCGCATCGACGATCAGGCCGAGCGGCTGGAGGACGCCGCCCGGACGCTGGCGCTGCTCGTCACCAACAAGCTCCGCTCCTCGCAGGAGCGGTTGCGCGTGCTCGGCGCCGGTCTCGAGGTCCGCACCGGACGCGCCGTGGCGGGACAGGCCCGTCGGCTCCAGGCCGCGGCGGGCCGCCTGGAGGGGGGGGTGCGCCAGCGCACGGCGGCGGCGCGTCAACAGACCGACTATCTTGCCCGTCGACTGGCTCGCGAGGCTGTCCGGGCCACTGCGCCGGCCGGAAGGCGGTTGACTGCGGTCGCCGAGGCGCTCCCGGTGCCGGCAACGGCCAGGCTGCGTGAGGACGGGACCCGACTCGATCTGCTGGCCGAGAAGGTGCGTCTGCTCGATCCGCTGCGCCTGCTCGAACGCGGCTTCAGCCTGACTCGCGACGCCGAGGGACGCTTGATCACCCGGGCTACCGAGACCAGGATTGGCCAGCCGTTGTGGACCCGTTTCGTCGACGGGGAGATCATCAGCACCGTGACCAGAATGGGCGGCGGCAATCCGCGTCGCCGGACCAAGAAGGGAGGCCGAGGTGGTGGAGAAGAAGACTCCGGTCAGCAAGCTCTCTTTTAGCGAGGCGGTGGCCGAGGTGGAGGACATCGTGGCGCGGCTCGAGGGCGAGCAGACCGATGTGGACGAGCTCGCGGGCGAGGTGAAGCGGGCGGTGGAACTGATCACGGCCTGCCGCGCGCGTCTCGAGAAGACCGATGGCGAGGTACGCGAACTGGTGGCCCAGCTCACGCCGCCGACAGCGGCCGAGCCTCCACGCGCACCGGAGCCGGATCAGGACGCGCCCTTCTGACATGGCGACGCTGATCCAGGTCGAGGGCCTGACCAAGGACTACCAGCTGACCCAACGACGCGAGGGTGTCCTCGGCGGCGTTGTCGATCTCGTGCGCCCGCGCAAGCGAACCCTGCGCGCGGTGGACGACGTCTCGTTCTCCATCGACCAGGGCGAGATGGTGGGTTACATCGGCGCCAACGGCGCGGGCAAGAGCACCACCATCAAGATGCTCACGGGGATCCTGACCCCCACCGGCGGCGAGGTCCGCGTGGGCGGGCTGGTCCCCTACCGGCAGCGGCAGAGCTACACGCGGCACATCGGCGTGGTCTTCGGCCAGCGGACCCAGCTCTGGTGGGACCTGGCGGTGCAGGAGAGCTTCCGCCTCCTGCAGCGGATCTACGAGGTGCCCGAGGACCGCTACCGCAAGCAGATGGCGTTCTTCGACGACCTGCTCGGCCTCGGCGAGTTCCTTTCCCAGCCGGTCCGCAAGCTCAGCCTGGGCCAACGCATGCGTTGCGACCTGGCGGCGGCGCTCCTGCACGAACCACGCGTGCTCTTCCTCGACGAGCCCACCATCGGCCTCGACGTGGTGGCCAAGGAGAACGTGCGCGAGTTCCTGCGCACCGCCCGCGACCACCTGCAGGTCACCGTGATCCTGACCACCCACGACCTCGGCGACATCGAACAGCTCTGTCGCCGGATCATCATCATCGACCACGGCAAGGTCCTCTACGACGGCCAGCTCGAGGATCTACGCCGCGGTCCGGGCCACCGCCTGCGGCTCTGCCTGGACCTGGCCGAGCCGGTGACCACGGCGCAGCTGGCCGCCGCCACCGGCGAGCTGCCGGTGACCTGGGACGACGTCCAGCCCGGACACCGCCACTGCGCGCTCTTTTCCCGCGCCGAGACCTCCGCGGCCGCCATCCTCTCGCGCGTGCTCGCCGTGCACCGCCTGCGCGACATGGTTCTCACCGAGCCGCAGATCGAGGACGTGGTGCGGCGCATCTATCGCGAGGGCCTCACCCCGCTGCCGGAGGTGGATGGTGGATGATCGCGCCGGCACGGTCGTCGCACCGCTGGTGGTGGGGTTGGCGCCCTGGCGTCGCGACCGCATGGCGACCTTCCGCCTCTACCTGGGGTTCGTGCGCCTGGCCTTCCTCAAGTTCCTGGCCTACCGCCTGCGCTACTACACCGGCGTCGTCAGCTACACCATCTTCGTGGCGGGCAACGCCTACCTCTATCGCGCGCTCTATGCGAGCCGCCCGGAAATCGGCGGGACCGTGGAGATCGGCGGCTTCAGCCTGCCCGAGATGATCACCTACATCGCGGTGGCCTGGATCGGGCGCAGCTTCACCTTCAACAACATCGACCGCACCCTCTCGCACCAGATCCAGCAGGGCGAGATCGCCATGCAGCTCATCAAGCCCTTCCACGTCCAGACCGTCATGATGTTCGAGGCGGTGGGCGAGGCGGCCTTCCGGCTGCTCATGTTCACCGTTCCCATCATGGTGGTCGTGGTGCCGCTCTTCGACATCCTCGCCCCGCCGGATCCGGCGCTCTACGGCTGGACCCTGCTGAGCTTCGTGCTCGCGCTGGTGATCGGTAGCCAGCTCAACTGGCTCACCGGCTGCCTGGCCTTCTACCTCAAGAACATCACCGGAGTGGTCCGGGCCAAGCACATCAGCATGGACTTCCTCTCGGGCGTGCTCGTGCCGTTCAGCTTCTTCCCCGGCTGGGTGCAGACCGTGGTGGCCTGGCTCCCCTTCCAGGGGCTCAGCTACGTGCCGGTGACCATCTATCTCGGCAAGCGAACCGGCCCCGACCTCGCCAGCGCGCTGCTGGTCCAGGCGTGCTGGGCGCTCGGGCTCTACCTGGTCGGGCGCTGGCTCTTCGCCAGGGCGGTGCGCCAGGTCACCGCGCAGGGAGGTTGAGCCATGGTGCGTGCCATGATGGCGCTCGCGCTGATGCTGGTCGCCACCGGCGGTTGCCGTCGCTCCGCTGGACCGGTTGATACGTCTTATGCCCAGTGGCGTCCGCTCCTGGCCGCCGAACTGACCCGGGCAGGGATCGATCGGCCGGATGATCTCTACAAGTTCCTCTTCCAGGGGGTCATGGGCCCAGCGCATGCGGTGAGCGACGTGGCGCACGCCCGGCAGTGGCTCACCGGCGAGTGGGCCGAGGCCCGTGGCCTGCCTGCCGCCTCGCGACCGCCACTGCTCTTGCCGCTGCGGCCCGATGGCGAACTGGTGCGCATCGACCTGGTCCGCCTGCGCGCCCTGCTGGCGGCCAGCGGTCCGGCGACCGAGGCGGCGGCTCTCGACACCCTGGCCATGGCCTTCACCAGGACCGCCCGCCGCTGGCCCAAGGATCAAGAGCTGCTGGCGGAGCTCTGGCAGCGGGCAGTGGCCGACACGGCACTCTGGCGGGGACGGATCGCCGCCAGCGACCTGCAGCATTTCCAGCGCGAGCTCGGGACCGGCTGGCCTGCCGTCCATCATAGCGAGAGCTACCGGCGACGCCACGCTCCGCACTACCGCGTGGTCGAGGCCAGCCTGCTGCCTGCGGCCTGGCGGGTAGCGGAGGCGGCGCCATGAAGCCGACCGACCAGACCGTGACCCTCGCCACCGGCCCCCACCGGACCCGCGCCGCCCGCGCCGCGCGCCAGGGCACCATCGTGGCGGCCTACTTCGCCCAGTTCCTGAAGTCGCGGCTGGTCTACCGCGTGGATTTCCTGGTCGACCTGGCGGCCAACCTCTTCGCCATCGGCGTCCAGCTCGCCACCCTGGCCGTGCTCTTCGACAAGGTCCAGGAACTCAAGGGGTGGAGCTTCGACCAGGTCCTGTTCATCTACGGTTTCAGCCTGTTGCCGCTGGGCCTGTTCAACCTGGTGAGCATCAACATCTACCGGTTCTCCGAGCGTTACATCGCCGAGGGCAATCTGGACCGGGTGCTCCTGCGACCGATCAATCCGCTGGCCCAGATCCTCTTCGAATCGTTCAACATCTCGGGTCTGAACGAGATGATCATGGGGACGGTGATCATGGTCACCGCCGCCCTGCGGCTGCAGCTGACGCTCACGCCGCTCGACTTCGCGGTCCTGCTGCTGCTGGTCCCCTCGGCCGCCACGGTCTACATCGCCGTCTTCCTCGGCCTCACCGCGGTCTCGTTCTGGTTCGAGGACCGCATGGGCCTGGCTCCGCCGGTCTACAACGTGATCCGTTTCGCACGCTACCCCTTGACCATCTATGGCCGTGGGGTGCAAGCTTTCCTGACCTTCGTGCTCCCCTTCGCCTGGGTGGCCTACATGCCCGCCACCTGGTTCGTGGGTGGAGCGGACATCAAGCGCTGGGCGCTCTTGACCCCGCTGGTGGCGGTGCTGGTCGCCGCGCTGGCCCACTCGGTGTGGCAGGCAGGCTTGAAGCGCTACGCCAGCACCGGCAGCTGAGAGGTGTGATCATGCGGACGAGGATCCTGGGCGTGGCCCTGCTGGCGACCCTGCTGCTCACCAGCGGGTCGGCCACCGCCACCGTCTTCTGCGGCGGCAATGGCCTGGTCAAGCTGTCGTTCACCGCCGGCCCCGAATTGCAGCCCGTCGCCGAGGTGGAGGCCGCTGCGGACGGGGTGACCTCGGTGCAGGTGTGGGCGGTGCTCGACGAGCTGGTCCCGGTGGAGGGTCCCCTGGGAGCCTTCCTGGCGCTGGGTGGTTTCGAACTCGGGCTGCTGGTCCAGGGTGCCGACGCCACCGTGGTCGACAAGATCATCGACATGCCCTTCCGTGATTTCGCCGAGAGCAAGGCGCGGTGCCGGGTGGGCACCGTGCCGGGGGAGCCCTTCGTGGACGGACGCCTGGTGCTCTGCCACTGGACGGTGCTGCTGAAGGGCGAGGTCCGGAACGTTCGCTTCTCCCTCGATCCCGAGGGGATGCCTACGTGCGACGGGATCGAGGATTGCGCCGGTTCCGGGGCGTCCGCGGTCTATGTGGGGTCCATCGATGCCGGGCAGGAGAACCACCTCTTCGCCGCCGGGCAGGTGCCGGCGTACCTCAATCCCGACGGCACGCCCGACATCCTGGCCGAGCCGTGCTACGTGGATTTCCGCGAGGTCGGCATCTACACCGAGCGCAAGCTCCGCAAGTAGTCGCGTGGGCCTAGTGGCCGGGGTCGTGGCAGATCTCCATGAGCACGCCACCCGAACTCTTGGGGTGCAGGAAGACGATCTGCTTGCCACCGGCGCCGGTGCGCGGCGTCTCGTCCAGCAGCCGCAGGCCGGCGTCGCGGCACCGCTGCATCACGGTCTCGATGTCGTCGGCGGCGAAGGCGATGTGGTGCAGGCCCGGCCCCTTCTTGGCGATGAACCGTGCGATGTTGCAGTCCTCGCTCATGGGAGCGAGCAGCTCGACGTGTCCCACGGCGCCGGTGCGGTCGAGCTTGAGCATGGCCACCTTGACCTGCTCGCTGGGCACTTCCTCGAGGCGCTCGAGCTCGAGGCCCAGGAGGTCGCGGTAGAGCACGAGGGCCTCGTCGAGGTCGTTGACGGCGATGCCGATGTGATCGACGAAGCCGGCAGTGCCGGCAGGCAGCTCGGGGACGATGTGGGTCATGGCGATCCTCCGCGGGTTGGCGCTCTGGTTCGCGGGAAAGTAAGGCCGCGGTGGGGGCTGCGGCAAGCCGAGCTTGCTCTGATTTCGGGTCATGTCTTATCATCGCGGATCGAATCGACCGCCGCCCTCGATCCCTCGTGAGGAGGACCGCATGGATCCCCGCAACCGCAGGCTCGCCGAACAGCTCATCAGCTACAGCGTCAAGTTGCAACCAGGAGAGAAGATCTACCTCGAGATCAAGGGCCTGCACGCCCTGGAACTGGGCAAGGCGCTGGTCCGGGCAGCCACCGAGGCCGGCGGCGTACCCTTCTGGTACTACAACGACGAGGAGATCAGCAGCCAGTTCATCCGCCATGCGGGCCAGGAGCAGTTCCAGGCCTGGGGCCGTTTCCACCGGCCGATCATGGAGTCGGTCGACGCTTACATCGGCGTCCGCGGCTCCACCAACCCCTTCGACCTGGCCAGCGTCGACGCCGAGCGGATGAAGTGGCACGACCAGGCCTACTGGGACGAGGTCCACATCCCGGTGCGGTTGAAGAAGAAGTGGTGCGTGCTCCGCTATCCCAATCCCGCCATGGCCCAGCTCGCCGAGCGTCCCACCGAGGATTTCGCCGATTTCTACTTCGACGTCTGCTGCCTCGATTACGCGAAGATGAGCCGCGCCATGGACCCGCTGGCCGAACTCCTCGAGAAGACCGACCAGGTCCACATCACCGGTCCGGGCACCGACCTCCGCTTCAGCATCAAGGGCCTGCCCGCGGTGAAGTGCGACGGCGGCCGTAACATTCCCGACGGCGAGGTCTACACCGCACCGGTGAAGGACAGCATGAACGGCGTGATCACCTACAACGCCGCCACCATGCGTGCGGGGATCAAGTTCGAGAACGTCCGCTTCGAGGTTCAGGACGGCAAGATCGTGGGCGCCACCTGCGACGGCGACGACGAGAAGCTCAACGAAGCCCTCGACGTGGACAAGGGGGCGCGCTACTTCGGCGAGTTCGCCCTGGGCGTGAACCCCTACATCACCAAGCCCATGCTCGATACCCTGTTCGACGAGAAGATCGGCGGCAGCTTCCACCTGACGCCGGGCAACGCCTACGAGGCGGCCTTCAACGGCAACAAGTCGGCGTTGCACTGGGATATCGTCAGCATCCAGACCCCCGAATGGGGCGGTGGCGAGATCCACTTCGACGGCAACCTGATCCGCAAGGACGGCCTGTTCGTCCTGCCCGAGCTCGAGGGCCTGAACCCCGACAACCTGAAGTAGGAGCGACATCATGACGAGGGGGATGATGGTGGGGCTGGCCCTGGCGCTGGCGGTGACGGCTGCCGCCCAGGATGGAGAGGAATCGCCGCGCTGGGCGGTGGGCTGGCTGGGCCTCGATCAGGCGCCCACGGCCCGGATCCGGCTGGGCGACTGGCAGATCGGGTTGGCGGCGCGTCCCGACGACGATCTGGACTACGTCGAATCCTGGGAGCAGGACTACGGGCAGGCCTTCCCGGACTCGATTCGCGATGTACCCCAGGATGACAAGCGTGAGTCGGGCTGGGTCCGCCTGGACGTGGCCCGGCCCGTGGCGACCTGGGACCAGGTGACGCTGCCCGTGCTCCTGGCGTTCAGCTATGCCTGGAGCGACCAGCAGTGGCGCCAGCGCAGCTGGTACGAACCGGATCAGGGCTGGTCCACGTACGTTCGCAAGATCTACACCAACACCTATTCCCTCACGCTGGCGCTGCGCCCGACCTGGCGGATCCGCAGCTGGGTGGCGCTGGAGTGCGAATTCGGGGTCCGGTACGGCTGGTACAATTACGATCAGGAGACCGAGCGGATCAATCCCAACCAGGAATCCGCGAGCAGGGCCTGGTCGCGCAGCCACGGTCATTCCTTCGTCCGTTACGGTCCGAGCAGCAACTCTAGCTTCGGTATGTTCAACCTGGTCTTCTGGTTCTGAGCCGGCGTCGGCAGAAAGAGATCCAAGCCACTCACGAACCGCTGGCCAGCGCTCCTGGGCGCCGTTACCCTCTCTGATGGGTCGCGGTGTCCTCGTTATTTCCGTGCCGGCGTGATTACTGATTTGACAAAGCTTCAACAGGACACCATATCCTGCCAATCACTCACGCGCCCCATGGCCATTGCGGAGGGAATACCTCATGGCTTCGGAGAAGATCGAAAAGCTCCTGAAGGAAAAGGACCGCCTGTACAAGGGCGGGGGCGAGAAGCGTATCGCCAAGCAGCACGAGAAGGGCAAGCTGACCGCCCGCGAACGGCTGGCCCTCATGTTCGATGGCGATACCTTCCAGGAGATGCACCTTTTCATCAAGCACCGGTGCACCCACTTCGGGCTGCAAGGCAAGGAATTCCCCGGCGAGGGCGTGGTCACGGGCTACGGCCTGGTGGACGGTCGGCCGGTCTATGCGGCCAGCCAGGACTTCACCGTGGCCGGTGGCGCGGTGGGCGAGGCCACGGCCAACAAGATCTGCGAAATCCAGGACCAGGCGCTCAAGACGGGTGATCCGTTCATCTTCATCAACGATTCTGGTGGGGCCAGGATTCAGGAAGGTGTCGATTCCCTGGCGGGTTACGGGCACATCTTCCATAAGAACATCATGCTCTCCGGGGTGGTCCCACAGATCTGCATCATCGCCGGACCGTGTGCTGGCGGGGCCGTGTACTCGCCCGCGCTCACCGATTTCGTGATCCAGGTGCAGGGCATCGGGCAGATGTTCATCACCGGCCCCAAGGTCATCGAGCAGGTGACCGGCGAGAAGGTCACGGCCGAGGAACTCGGCGGCGCCATGAGCCACGCCCGCTACAGCGGCGTCACCCACTTCGTGGTTCAGACCGAGGAGGAGGCGTTTCAGCTCTGCCACCGGCTGCTGAGCTTCCTGCCCAGCAACAACACCGATGACCCGCCGTTCATCGGCGAACTGCACGACGACATGGTCGGTCCCAATGCCATGCTCAACACCATCGTGCCCGAGAATCCCCGCGAAGCCTACGACATGCACCAGGTGATCCAGGGCGTGGTCGACCGGGCCGATTTCCTCGAGGTGCAGCGCGATTTCGCACCCAACCTCCTCATCGGATTCGGACGCATCGAGGGTTCCACGGTGGGGGTGATCGCCAACAACCCCATGTTCAAGGCGGGCGTGCTCGACATCGACAGCAGCTGCAAGGGCGCGCGCTTCATCCGGTTCTGCAACGCTTTCAATATCCCGCTCTTGACCTTCGTGGACGTGCCGGGCTTCCTGCCGGGTGTGCAGCAGGAGTACGGTGGTATCATCCGCCACGGCGCCAAGATGCTCTTCGCTTATGGCGCGGCCACGGTGCCCAAGATCACCGTGGTGACGCGCAAGGCCTACGGTGGCGCCTACCTCGCCATGTGCGGCAAGAGCATGGGCGCCGACCGCGTGGCGGCCTGGCCCAGCGGCGAGATCGCCGTGATGGGCGCCGAGGGCGCGGTCAACGTCCTGCACCGCCAGGAGATCGAGGAAGCCGAAAACCCGGCCGAGAAACGCCAGGAGTTGATCAAGGACTACACCGAGACCTTCGCCAATCCCTACGTGGCGGCCGGTCGCGGCATGATCGACGACATCATCGAGCCGGCCGAAACGCGGCTCTACGTGGCGCAGGCCCTCGAGGTGCTCAAGGCCAAGCGGGAGATGCGCCCGCAGAAGAAGCACGGGCTCATTCCCCTGTAGCGAGGACGAGGCATGGTTCGCAGGTTCCACAGCTCGGTCATCACCGCCATCCTGGCGGCGCTGTTCCTGGTGACGGTCGTCCCGCAGCTCGCCGCGGCCCAGGCGAACACCGCGACCCCGCCTGACGTCCTGCGTACCGGCATCCAGGGCACCATGGTGGAGTTGACGGCGCTGGGCAAGCAGGCGGGGCGTCGTTTCGCGCCGCTGCGACGTGGGGCACCCGCGGACACCACGAGCTGGGACGCCATGGACGGGCTGTACGAGGCGCTCGCAGCGGTGGCCGCCAAGGCGACGGAGCTGCGAGTGCAGGCCGACCGTCTCCAGGCCGTGCCGGATTTCCAGCCGGCGGTTCGCAGCGGCGTGCTCCGGCAGCGACGTGCCGACACCGACAGCCTGGTCGCGGTGGCGCAGGAGCTGGTTGCCCGCAGCTGGCGCGAGGGACTGCCCCCGGACCCGGAAGAGGCGCGGCTGGTCGTGGGCCGCCGGGCCCTGCTGGCCAAGCAGCTGGGCGACCGCCTGGTGGCCACGGCCAGCGATCTGGCCTACGGCCTGGGCGTGACCGAGGGCGTGGGGCCCCAGTCGCTCACCCTCTCGGTGGTCGGCATCCTCGTGGTGTTCTTCGTCCTGTTCCTGATCTCCATGGTCGTCGGCGGCATCCGGAAGCTCGATGACGGCTGGAAGGTCCAGGAGAAGCAGCAGGCCGTGGACGCCCTTAGCAAAGAGCCCACCATCGACGATACCACCGTGGTGCTCATCGCCGCGGCCTGCGCCACGGTGATCACGGGACGGCACCGGGTCCGCAAGATCCGGCGTCTGCTATCGCCCAAGACCAAGCGCACGCCCTGGTCGGCCCAGGGACGCCTGATTCTTCAGGGGTCCCATGCTGTCGGCCGCAAGCAGAACTGATCTCAACGGGAGAGCATGATGAAGCTGAAGATCACCGTCCACGGCGTCGCCTACGAGGTGGATGTCGAGGTGCTGGACGCCGAGCACGATTTCCTGCAGGCCAGCCCGCTGCCGGCCATGGCGCCGCCGGCAGGCGCCGCTCCCATGGCCGCGCCAGCTTCGGCGCCCGCGCCCCGTCCCGCCGGCCCGGCTCGCACAGGTGGCGGCGAAGGCGGCGTGATCAGCCCCATCGCCGGCACCGTGCTCGAGATCAAGTGCAAGGCCGGCGACGAGGTGAAGAACGGGCAGGAACTCCTGGTGATCGAGGCCATGAAGATGGAAACCGCCATCTCCGCGCCCCGCGACGGCAAGGTCAAGGCTGTCCCCGTGGCTGCCGGCGACAGCGTGCGTGAGAACGAGCTGCTCGTCGAGTTCGAGTAGGGGACCATCACCATGGAAGCATTTCTGGACTTTCTCCAGGTCGGCATCGTCGGCAACTTCTCCTGGGGCAACATGGCCATGCTCGCGGTGGGTTGCGTGTTCATCTACCTGGGCATCGCCAAGGACTACGAGCCGCTGCTGCTGGTCCCCATCGGGTTCGGGATGCTGGTCGGCAACATCCCGCTGTCGCCCGGCATGAACATCGGCATCTACGAGCAGGGCAGCGTCCTGAACATCCTCTACAACGGCGTGACCCAGGGCTGGTACCCCTCGCTCATCTTCCTGGGCATCGGGGCCATGACCGACTTCTCGTGCATGCTCTCGAATCCACGCCTGATCCTGCTGGGCGCGGCGGCGCAGGCGGGGATCTTCCTGACCTTCCTCGGCTCGCTGGCCCTGGGCTTCCCCATCAAGGAAGCCGCCGCCATCGGCATCATCGGCGGCGCCGATGGCCCCACGGCCATCTTCCTCTCGAGCCAGCTGGCCCCGCACCTGCTGGGGGCCATCGCCGTGGCGGCCTACAGCTACATGGCCCTGGTGCCGGTGATCCAGCCCCCGATCATCAAGCTCCTCACATCGCGTCGCGAGCGGCTGATCCGCATGAAGCCCTCGCGGCCGGTGAGCAAGCGGGTGCGCATCCTCTTTCCGGTCATCGCCTTCGTGCTCTGCGCGAGCATCGCGCCGGGCGCCATCTCGCTGCTGGGCTTCCTGTTCTTCGGCAACCTGTTGAAGGAGAGCGGGGTCACCGAACGCCTGGCCAAGACCGCCCGCAGCGCCATGATCGACATCGTGACGATCCTGCTCGGGCTGTGCGTGGGGACCAGTACCGATGCCAGTCGGTTCCTCACCTCCGAATCGGTGCTGATCTTCGTCCTCGGCGCACTCAGCTTCGGCGTGGCCACGGCCAGCGGCGTGCTCTTCGCCAAGCTGATGAACGTGTTCGCCAAGGAGAAGATCAATCCGATCATCGGCGCGGCCGGGGTCTCGGCGGTGCCCGATTCGGCCCGCGTCTGCCAGATGGTGGGCGCCAAGGAGGATCCGCAGAACTTCCTGATCATGCATGCCATGGCGCCGAACGTGGCGGGGGTGATCGGGTCGGCGGTGGCGGCGGGCGTGTTCCTGTCGACCTTCGTGCTGAAGTGACGCGGGCGGGGTCGGTCAGGCTTTCCCTTCCTGGGCGCGGACATCGCCGGCGAGCGCCTTCTTGACCAGGTCCAGCAGGGCCGTCGGGGTGAAGGGCTTGGCGATGGCCCCGCTGATCTGCAGGCGCGCCACCTCCTCCTGACGGATGCCTTCGGGATGGCCCGACATGAGGATCACCGGCATCCGCGGTCGGTAGCGCCGGACCTCGGCGACCACTTCCCCGCCATCGAGCCCGCGCATGAACTGGTCGGTCAGGAGCAGGTCGAAGGCGCCAGGGTCCTCGGCGAACGCCGAGACGGCCGAGGCGCCATCGTCGTGCACGGTGACGCGGAATCCGGCCCGCACCAGGCAGGAACGGACGGTCTCGGCGACCATGTTGTCATCCTCCACGAGCAGGATGTGGGCACGGTCGGGTACCGCGCGGGGGGACTCGCTCAGCACGGCCACGGCCGGTGCTTCGTAGGCGCCGCCGTCGGCGCCGCTGCCTGAGGATTCCACGATCTCCAGATGGGGCGGCTGCTGCTCGGCCGCAGGGATCGACTGGATGCCCCGGGCGATGATGGGGAAGTACAGGTCGAACCGGGTTCCGTGGCCAGGCAGGCTGCTGGGGATGGTCACGCCCTCGTTGGCGGCCAGGAGGCGCGAGACCATGGTCAGGCCGAGTCCGGCGCCGCGGCGGGGCGAGCGGGCGCTGAAGTAAGGCTCGAAGATGTGCTTGAGCGTGGCGTCGTCCATGCCCCGGCCGTTGTCCGCCACGGTCAGCTGGACGTAAACTCCCGGCTCGAGGCTGCGTGGGACGGCCTGGCGGGGGGTATGGATCTCGATGGGCTTCATGGTGATGGCGATGCGGCCGTGGCGCCGGTACATGGCGTGGTACGCGTTGCTGCAGAGGCTCATGAGGACCTGCTGGACCTGGGTGGTGCTGGCCAGCACCGAGCCGCAGGCGGGATCGAGGTCGGTCTCGATCGTCACGGTATCCGGCAGGATGTCGCGCAGCAGCTTGACGGTGGAGCGCACCACCGGTTGCAGGCGGGTGGGGCTGCGGTCCTGGTCGGACTCGCTCTGGTAGCTGTCGACCTCGCGGCTCAGCTCGGCCGCGGCCTCGCCGGCCTGGATGACCTGGCCCAGGCTGCTCCAGGCGGATGAGCCGGGCGGCATGTCCTCGCGGGCCAGACGCGCCTGCCCCAGGACCACGGCCAGCAGGTTGTTCAAGTTGTGCATGATGCTGCCGCTGAGGATGCCGAGCGCTTCCATGCGCTGGGCGCGCTGGAGCTGCTTGTGGAGCGAGGCGCTCTCACCCTGGTCATCGTGATGACGGCGTCGGCGGAGCCGGGTGAAGGCCAGCCCCAAGGCCAGCCCGACGACCAGCCCCGTCCCACCATACACGATGATGTTGCCCAGCGTGCTCATGGAGGTGGTATCACTCCCGCTCGGGACATGGTTCCGGACATTCCATTCCACGAAAAGGATAACATGAATCAAGCTGCAAGCCCAGCAACGGGCTGCCGTTCGGCGATCATGGAGCTAACCTGTCTCCGGGACGTACGTTATCCTTCCCTCAATCAACCAGGAGAGTATCGGTCATGTCCACAACAAGCTTGGTTCTGCAGCGCGAGGGCGCGGTGGCCACGGTGATGATCGACCGCCCGAAACGGCTCAATGCCCTGGATATCGCCACCATCGGCGAGCTTGATCGGGCGTTCGCCGATCTCCAGTTCGATGAAGACATCAGGGCGGTGGTGCTCTGCGGCGCGGGCGAGAAAGCCTTCGTGGCGGGGGCGGACATCTCCGAGCTGGCGGCTCTCGACCCCGCCGGAGCGGAACGATATGCGGCCCGCGGTCACGGCCTGATGTGGCGTCTGGAGAATCTGGGCAAGCCGGTGATCGCAGCAATCGGCGGTTTCGCCCTGGGTGGCGGGCTGGAACTGGCGCTGGCCTGCACCATCCGCTGGGCTGCCGCTGGCGCCCGCCTCGGCCTGCCCGAGACCGGTCTGGGCCTCATCCCGGGCTTCGGCGGCACCCAGCGGTTGCCGCGCCTGGTGGGACGGGGCCGCGCGCTGGAGATGATCCTCGGCGGCGAGCCCATCACCACCGAGCAGGCGCTGGCCTGGGGGCTCGTCACGCGGGTCCTGCCGCGGGAGGAACTGTTGCCCGAGGCGCAGGCGCTGGCCGCCCGCCTGGCCGCCCGTCCGGCCCCGGCTCTCCGCGCCGCCCTGAAGGCCGTGACCGAGGGTGCGAACATGACCCCGGATGCCTCGGTTCGCCTGGAGGCGGCGCTCTTCGGCGTGGCGCTGGCCAGCGCCGACGCGGCCGAAGGTTGCCAGGCCTTCCTGCAGAAGCGAGATCCCGAATTCAAGCACTGCTGAGTGTGGTGAATGCCAGCCAACTGCAGGAAGCGGGCCGTTCTCCAGGGGACGGCCCAACTTTCTTTTTCCAGTGGACCAGTCCGTTGACTATGTTACGGGCACAGCAAACATCGACCCTTCTGCACAACGAGGTGATGCCCATGACCACAGAGCTGAAACCGTTCATGGAAGTCGACTCCGAGCTGTGTAAGGGCTGCCAGCTGTGCCTCGATGTCTGTCCCAAGGGCGTCATCGCCATCAGCGACAAGCTCAACAGTTCCAGCTATCACCCGGCTTACTACATCGGCGAAGGCTGCACCGGTTGCGGTCTCTGCTTCTACGCGTGCCCCGAGCCGGGCGCCATCCGGGTCGTCAAACCTTAAGGACTGGGGGTTTACTCCATGGCCAGACAGTTCATGAAGGGCAACGACGCGATCATCCTGGGGGCCCTGGCGGCCGGTTGCCGCGCCTACTACGGCTACCCCATCACGCCCGCCAGCGAGATCGCCCACGCCGCCGCCACTCATTTTCCCGCCCTCGGTGGCGTCTTCATCCAGGCCGAGAGCGAGATCGCGGCCATCAACATGGTCTACGGCACCGCCGGCATGGGCATCCGCACCATGACCGCGTCGTCGTCGCCCGGTTTCAGCCTCAAGCAGGAGGGCCTCAGCTACATCGCCGGTGCTGAGCTGCCCTGCGTGGCGGTCAACATCGTGCGTGGTGGCCCCGGACTGGGCAACATCGCTCCCGAGCAGGCCGACTACTTCCAGATCACCAAGGGCGGCGGCCACGGCAACTATCGCCTCATCGCTCTGGCGCCCAACAGCGCCCAGGAGATGTGCGATCTGACCCGGCTGGCCTTCGATCTGGCCGACAAGTACCGCAACCCCGCCTGCATCATGGCCGACGGCATCACCGGGCAGATGATGGAGGTTGTGGAGATCCCCGATCCAGCACCCGTGCCCTTCGACCACACCGAGTGGGCCGTACGCGGCGACGCCGCGACCCGGGCGAACCTGGTCAGCTCGATCTTCCTGGAGCCCGAAGAGCTCGAGGAGCACAACTTCAAGCTCGACCGCAAGTACCAGGAGATCGCCAAGAACGAGGTACGCTTCGAGGAGTATCGTACGGACGACGCCGAGCTGCTGGTGGTGGCCTACGGCGTGGTCAGCCGCCTGGTCTACTCGACCATCGACCAGGCCCGCGAGGAAGGCCTGAAGGTGGGGCTGTTGCGCCCGATCACCGTCTGGCCGTTCCCCTCCGCGGCCATCGCCGCCCACGCCCAGCGCGTCAAGCACGTGCTGGCCATCGAGCTGTCCACCGGTCAGATGGTGGAGGACGTGCGCCTGGCGGTGGAGGGCCGGTGCCCGGTGCACTTCTACGGCCGTGCCGGCGGTATGGTGCCCGGCGGCAAGGAGATCATGGAGCAGTACCGGAAGATCATGGCGGGAGGTGAGAACTGATGGCCAAGGTATACGAGAAGCCTGCCAGTCTCTACAGCGAGTTCGATCGCAAGACCGCCGGCAGCAAGAAGTCGACACACTACTGCCCGGGCTGCGGCCACGGCAACGTGCACAAGATGATCGCCGAGGCGCTCGAGGACCTGGAGGTGGCCGAGCGGGCCGTCTTCGTCAGTCCCGTGGGCTGCTCGGTCTTTGGCTACTACTACTTCAACAGCGGCAACTTCCAGTCGGCGCACGGACGGGCGCCCGCCGTGGCCACCGCGGTCAAGCGCACCAACCCGAACAGCATCGTGATCAGCTACCAGGGCGACGGCGACCTGGCCGCCATCGGCACCGCCGAGACCATCCACGCGGCCAACCGCGGCGAGAACATCACGGTGTTCTTCATCAACAACGCCATCTACGGCATGACCGGCGGCCAGATGGCTCCGACCACCATGATCGGCCAGCGCTCCACCACCACACCGCTCGGCCGCACCGAGGTCGACCACGGCAACCCGATCCGCGTGTGCGAGATGCTCGCCACCCTGCCGGCACCCACGTTCATCACGCGGGTCGGCCTGGGCAACAGCAAGCAGATCATGCAGACGCGCAAGGCCATCCGCAAGGCGCTGCAGATCCAGAAGGAAGGCAAGGGCTACAGCTTCGTCGAGATCCTGGCGCCCTGCCCCACCGGCTGGAAGATGGATCCTCCCGATGCCCGCGAGCACCTGGTCAAGACCATGGAGGAGATCTTCCCCCTCGGCGTCTACAAGGACACCAGCGAGGAGGAGGAGGCCGGGTACTGGGATCGCATCAGCGAGCCGTTCGACATCGCCAAGCGGCACGAGTACCTGCAGGCCATGCAGACGCCGCTCGAGCTGGACCCCGTCGAGCTGACCACCGACCTCAACTGCAAGTTCGCCGGATTCGGCGGTCAGGGCATCCTGACCCTGGGGCTCTTCCTGGCCCAGGTCGGCATGAAGGCCGGCCACCAGGTGAGCTGGTTCCCGGCCTACGGTCCGGAGATGCGCGGCGGCACTGCCAACTGCTCGGTGAACGTATGCAAGAACCGGATCGGCGCGCCCACCGTCGAGCATCCCAACGTGCTGGTGGCCATGAACCAGCCCTCGCTGGAGATGTTCGAGCACGACGTGGTCGACGGCGGCTGGATCTTCGTGGACAGCGGGATCTGCACCTCGACGCCCGACCAGGAGCGCCTGAAGGTGACCATGATCCCGGCGGCCGAGATCGCCGACAAGGTGGGCACACCCAAGGTGGCCAACGTGGTCATGCTGGGCGCCATCTGCGCGGCCACCGGGATCTTCGACCGAGACTACGTCAAGGACACGCTGAAGGTCGTGATCAAGAAGAAGAGTCTGATCGACATGAACCTGCAGGCCTTCGACGAGGGCTGGGATTTCGTCAAGAACGCCTAGTCCGCTCCGGCGCCCCAGAGCAACGGCCCCGCCTCTTCCGCAGGCGGGGCCGTTGTCATGTCCGGTGCTGGCGCCGCCTCAGTCCAGGTCGGCAGCAGACTGCCGCGCATCGATCCGCCGCGTCACCTGTCCGAAGACGATGAGCGCGAGGGCCGAGAACAGCGCGATGCCCACGAAGACGAACCACAGGTAGTGGGCGTGGGCATAGGCCGCCGGCATGGGGCCATCGCCGGCCAGCGCGGCCAACCGCTGGGCCTGCTCGGCGGCGGTGAGGGTCTTGGGATCGGGGCAGAAGTTCTCGAGCAGCACGCCCGAGAGGAAGAAGCCCAGGATCGCCGAGATGAACGAGTGCAGGTGGCTGAAGCCCAGGTACAGCCCCTCCTCGCCCTTGGGGGCTTGGAGCGAGAAGTACTCGAGGAAGCGCGGCGAGATGAAGCTCTCGGCCAGGCCCTGGAAGGCGATGCCCACGATCATCATGAACGCCACGGGGTGCATGCCCAGGATCGGTGCGCCGAACATGTTGCCCGACGCCATGCACAGCGCCGAGACCGGCATGATGAACATGCCGAAGGTCATGGAGAACAGCGCGGTCCGCCGGCGCAGCAGCTGGGTCACCCAGCCCACGGTGAGCACCACCACGGCGGGATTGACGTTGGCGTACCACGACGGCGAGGCGCCCTCGCCCACCATGCGCAGGATGTACTTGGGCATGGAGGCGTAGAGCTGGTGCTGGACCATCCAGAAGCCGGTGATGATCAGGATCAGGGTGATCAGGCGTGCACGGGTGAGCACGGCGACGAGCGCTTGGACGATCTCGCCGAGGTCCTTGACCTTCCCCTCGTGCCGTGCGCTCCGGTAGAAGACGAGGACCAGGATGAACGCCATCAGGGTCATGGCGGCGGCGAAGAGATTCAGGACGATGTAGCCCTCGTTGCCCAGCGAATCTCGCAGCGGCTTGACGATGGTCTTGCCCGAGAATGCGCCGATGTTGACCATGGCGTAGAAGACCGAGTAGCCGCGGGCGCGGTTGGCCTCGGTGGTCTCGCGCGCCACCGTGCCGGTGATCACCGACTTGATGAACGACCCGCCGACCATGATCACCAGCATCACCGGGATGAACAGCCAGTGGTGCCAGGTGGTGTCCAGTCCGTTGAAGACGACGATGTTGCCCACCGAGTCGGCCAGGTCCGAATCGGGGGCGGCCACCCCGTACTGCACGAGCCCGGCGCTCTCGAAGAGGGTCGGCAGGAGCCACATGCTGGCGTAGCCGATGGTCAAGAGGCCGAACGCCAGCAGGAGCGACGCCCGGAATCCCATCTTGTCGGCGAAGGCGCCGCTGAAGGTGGGCAGGAAGTAGAGGCCGGCGGTGAACGTGCCGCTGATCATGGCGGCCTCGATGTCGGTGAACGCCAGGATGCGGCTGAGGTAGAGGGTGATGGCCACGAACACGCCGTACCAGGCGGCGCGCTCGAGCAGCTCGACCCCGTTGGCGATCCAGAACGCCTTGGAGAAGCGCCAGGACAGGCCGGAAGTCTGGGAAGATTCGGTCATGGGTCGTCCTTCGCTCGGTTAGGGCGCGGGCCATGCCCGCGATGACGCATTCCCCGGAATCTACATCATGCACCGTGAACGTCCAACCACGGGCTAGAACAGGAAGGTCACCTTGGAGCTGACGAAGAGCATGTCCTCGCCGGCAGTGACAAGGTCCTGGTAGGCTGCTGGAGCGTAGGGCGTGACCTCGACCTCGAGGGTCGTGTAGGGGGCGGCTTGCCAGGTGACGATCAGTTCGGGGGTCCAGCCCAGCTCCCTGGTGTCGGCAGGCGGCAGGTACGGCCGGCCCGGCAGGGCATAGCTGCCGTCGCTCGGCTGATCGCGCCAGAACAGGAACACGCCGGCCTGGACGCGGACCGGAGCCGTGGGGCGGACCGCGCCGAGGAGATGCGCCAGGCCCAGGTTCCCGTAGCCGAGATAATGGCCGCCGCCCAGGAAGAACGCGCCGGGCGCGGGGGAGCGGAAGGTGCCGAGAGTGCCGTCGGCGGGGTCATCATCGCCGGTGGTGTAGCCCAGGTCCAGGCCCAGTTCGGGCCGCCAGCCATGTTGCCAGCGCAGGCGGGTCATGGTGCCCAGGCCCAGCGCGCTGATGTTCAGCGACGGCTGGCCGGCCGGCTTGTAGGTGCCCAGCTGATAGGTGGCCTCGAGATCGGTGTAGAAGATGCCCTGCCGATATTCCCAGCGTGCACCGAGCGAGGTGCGGACCTCGGCGGCGCTGGTGGGGACGGGACTCGCGGGGTCGAGGAAATAGGCCTGCGCGGCACGGTCGGTGTTCAAGACGTACAGGTCGGCGCTGTGGCCGCCGCCCAGGGGCTGGGTGTGGTAGAGGCCCAGCAGGCGGAAATCGTCGAGACGCTCGCTGGCGAAGACGCCGTCCTGGCGCCGGACGTCCCAGGTCAGCAGCAAGTCGGTCCGGCGCTTGCCCTTGGCCCAGCGGACCAGACCGCCGTCGTGGCTGCGCTTGAGCGTGGGGCGGCCGCGGAAGCAGACCAGGCGTCCCCAGCCGTAGCTGAGTTCCATGCGTCCCAGACGGAGGTCGAGGCGTGAGCCGTCGTCCAGGTCGTGGCCGAGTTCGAGGAAGAGGGCGTTGAGATAGAGGTCCGCCTCGTCGGCCGGCCGCGGTCCGCCCACACGACCGCTCTCCAGGCCACTGCCTAGCTGACCGTAGACGCGGACATGGCGGCCAATGCGCGTGTCGGCGTGGACGAGGGTGCGCAGCAGCCACGAACCACCGGCGAGCTGGGCGCCGTCGCCCCAGTCCTCGTTCTCGTAGTACTCGTGGAGCAGGCGGACCTCGGCGCCCAGGGTCAGGAAGCGGCCGGGTGCGCCCAGGCCGATGTATTTCAGCGCGTCGAGGGGTTCGGTGCGCAGGGCAGGGTCGGCCAGCGGGGCCCAGTTCTCGGCCTGGCGGATGGGTGCCAGGCGCGGGCGCGGGCCGGCCAGTGCGGCGGTGGCCAGCAGGCCGGTGACCAGCAGGAAAGAGGTCAGGAATCTATTGCGCTGCCACATCTTGGAAACCTCTTCAGGGCGGTGGGCGTTTCGAGGGAAGAGAGGAAGGTAACGCGTCCAGGAGCGCCGTCAACAGGGGATCTGGGCGGAAGGGGTCTTGACACCGCCGGCCGGCACCGACACTCTGTCCTGGCTCGCGATCCCATGGCCGTGGAGGGCTTCATGACCGACCAGAACGCCGACCCCAGACCCGCCGGGCCGCCGGCCCGGGTCCTGGTGGTGGACGACGAACCCGAACTCTGTCGTGCGCTGGACAAGCTGTTGTCCCGCAACGGGTACGAGGTGCTCACCGCCGGCGATGGCGAACAGGCGCTGCAGGCGTTGCGGCAGCACGAGATCCATCTGGTGCTCACCGATCTGATCATGCCGCGCATGGGTGGCCTGGACCTCCTGAAGACCGGCAAGGTGCTCTCGCCCGAGACCGAGTTCGTGGTGATCACGGGGCACGGCACCATCGAGGCGGCCGTGGACGCCATGAAGCTCGGGGCCTACGACTTCGTGGAGAAGCCCTTCACTTCGGCCATCACGCTCAAGACCGTGCGCAAGGCGCTGGAAAAGCAGCAATTGCTCGCCGAGAACCTCGAACTGCGCCGCCAGCTGGAGGAGATCCAGGACCGTCACGACATCATCGGCAACAGCGATGTCATGCGGCAGGCGGTGGAGACGGCGCGGCAGGTCGCGCCCAGCACTGCCACGGTGCTTTTGACCGGGGAGAGCGGGACGGGCAAGGAGGTCTTCGCCGATGCGGTGCACCGCTGGAGCGAGCGGCGGAAGCAGCCGCTGGTGAAGGTCAGCTGCGCGGCCCTGCCCGAGACCCTGCTCGAGGCCGAGCTCTTCGGCTACGAGCCGGGGGCCTTCACGGGCGCGGTAGGCCGGCGCACGGGCCGGTTCGAGATGGCCGACGGCGGCACCCTCTTCCTCGACGAGGTGGGGGAGATGAGCTCGACGACCCAGGTCAAGCTGCTGCGGGTGATCCAGGAGGGGACCTTCGAGCGGCTGGGCAGCAGCGAGACCCGTTCGGCGGATGTCCGCCTGCTGGCTGCCACCAACGCCGATCTCGCCGCCAAGGTGGCGCGAGGAGAATTCCGCGAGGACCTCTTCTACCGGCTGAATGTCATCAACATCGAGCTGCCGCCCCTGCGCCATCGCGGCGAGGACGTGGTGCTGCTGGCCAACTACTTCCTGCAGGTCTACAACCAGAAGAACAACAAGAACCTGGGCGGATTCACGCGCCAGGCGGTGGCCGCGCTCAGCCGCCATTCCTGGCCCGGTAACGTCCGCGAGCTCGAGAACTGCATCGAGCGGTGCGTGGTCATGAGCAAGGGGCCCTTCGTGGATGCCGATGCCCTGCCGCCCACGGTGCTCGCCGGCAAATCACGGTTCGAGCAGGTGGTGATCCCGGTGGGCACGCCCCTGCGCCAGGCCGAGATGCAACTCATCGAGGCCACGCTCCAGAGCACCGACGGCGACAAGGAGACCGCCGCGCGCATCCTGGGGATCACCTCCCGCACCATCTACCGCAAGCTGAAATGACCGGTCCGGCGGGCGCCGACCTTGCTTGACCTCATTTGACGGCCGGGCTACATTGGGCGTCCGAGGGCGAGAATACTGCCCATCAGCGTCTTTGCAGGTCCGAGCCTTCTCGGACCGTTTTTGCGAGAGTGGCGGAACTGGTAGACGCGCAGGGTTTAGGTCCCTGTGGGGCAACCCGTGGGGGTTCGAGTCCCCCCTCTCGCACCAGGCCAGCCTGCGCCCGCGGCGCCGGCCCGTCAACGAGGTAGGTCATCCATGTCCGAGAACACCACCACCCCCTTCCGTCTCACCGTGGAGACACCCGAGCCCTGGCAGCGGGTCATCAAGGTGGAGGTGCCACGCAGCGAGTACGACCGTCAATACCGGCAGCGCCTCGCCGCCGCCGTCAAGAGCCACCAGCGTCCCGGGTTCCGCAAGGGCAAGACGCCGCTGGCCATCGTCGAGAAGGAACTGGGAGGTCGGCTGCGCGCCGAGACCTTCGAGGCCATCGTGCCCCAGGCCTACCGCGCGGCCGTGGTGGAACACGGTCTGTACCCCATCACCGAGCCCGCGCTGGAGAATCTCGTCTTCGACGACGACAAGGATCTGGCGTTCGACCTCAAGGTGGAGATCCGCCCCGAGGTGACCGCGGTGGATTACGAGAACCTGCCGGTCGAGGAGCGGAAGGTGGAAGTCACCAGCGCCGAGGTCGACCAGGTGCTGGAGCGGCTGCGCGACAGCCGGTCCTTCTTCGAGCCGGTGGAGCGCGCCGCGGCCGAGGGCGACGAGGTCGTGCTCGACCTGGTGCCCCGACTGGACGACGGCTCGCTGGAAGAGGACAAGCGGCTCAAGGAACAGAAGCTGATCGTGGGAGGCGAGCAGAATCTGCCGGCCTTCAACGAGGCGCTCCTCGGGGCCGAGGCCGGACAGGAGCGCGAGGTCGAGGTGGAGTACCCCGAGGAGTATCCCAACGAGGACATGAAGGGGCGCACCGTGACGTTCGTCTGCCAGATCGATTCGGTGCGCCAGAAGGTGGTGCCCGAGGCCGACGACGCCTTCGCCGCGCAGCTGGAGGAGGGGCAGACCCTGCTCGAGTTGCGGGGTCGCATCCGCGAGGGCCTCGAGAAGGAAGCCGAGAAGCGAGCGGTCCAGGACATGGACGAACAGGTGCTCGACCAGCTCATCGCCCGCAACGAGGTTCCCGTGCCGCCGAGCATGGTGAACGCCTGGATCCAGGCCGGACTGCAGGACATGCACAAGCGCAGCCAGCAGATGGGGCGGCCGGTCTCCGAGGAGGACGAGCAGCAGTACCGCGAGGCGGCCCGTCCGGTGGCCGAGCGGCAGATCAAGGGCATGTTCCTGCTCGAGTCGGTCCGGGAGCAGGAGAAGCTCGAGGTGAGCGAGGAGGAGATCGAGGAGAAGATCGCCTCCGTCGCCGCCGAGAACGGCTTCGACCTCGAGAAATTCCGCGAGTATCTGAGCCATGGCGAGGAGCGCGATCGCATCCTGCGTGGCCTCGAGGAGCGGAAGACCTACGATTTCCTGCTGTCGCGCGCCGCGGTGACCCCCGCGGCCGAGGACGGAGAATCGACGGAGGATGGAGACCAGGGCTGACGGCACGACCGTCAGGCTGTATGATGATCGGGAACCCGACCCCGTGCGTGGGGTAACCAGTGACTCGGGGACGCAGTGTCGACCCCACGAGTGGCAAAGGAGTGACCATGCTGGTTCCGATGGTGGTGGAGCAGACCGGGCACGGCGAGCGCGGATATGACATCTATTCGCGGCTGCTGAAGGATCGGATCATCTTCCTGGGCTCGCCTGTGGACGATAACGTCGCCAACCTGATCATCGCCCAGATGCTGTATCTGCAGGCCGAGGATCCGGAGCGGGACATCTATCTTTACGTCAACAGCCCCGGCGGCAGCGTCTCGGCCGGTCTTGCTATCTACGACACCATGCAATACATTACCAATGATGTCGTAACTATTTGCATGGGACAGGCTTCGAGCATGGGTGCCGTGCTCCTGGCGGCGGGTGCCGCGGGCAAGCGTTCGGCCCTGAAGAACTCCCGGGTGATGATCCATCAACCGCTGGGAGGCAGCCAGGGCCAGGCCAGCATGATCGAGATCTACACCAAGGAAATCCTCAAGATCCGCGACAAGCTCTACGCCATCCTCGCCAAGCACACGGGCCAGACCCACGATAAGATCGAGAAGGATAGTGACCGCGATTTCTTCATGTCCGCCGATGAGGCCAAGGATTATGGTCTGGTGGACAAGGTCATCGAGAACCGGCAAGAGATCGAGTCCAAGAAAAAATAGACGCCGGGACACCCGCGAGGGTGTGCATCGACGCTGGCTGGAGGAATCATGAAGCGCCGCCAGAACGGCAGCCCCCAGATGATCAAGTGCTCGTTCTGCGCCCGTGGCCAGGACGAGGTCGCCAAGCTCGTGGCCGGGCCCAACAGCGTGTACATCTGCAACGAGTGCATCAAGCTCTGCAACGACATCCTCGAGGGAGAGCTCATGGACGAGGCGGCGCTCGCGCCGCCCGAGTTCCCCAAGCCGCTGGAGATCAAGGACCACCTGGACCAGTACGTCATCGGTCAGGAAGAGGCCAAGATCTCGCTGTCGGTGGCCGTCTATAACCACTACAAGCGGATCCACCAGAAGGCCGGACGCGACGGGATCGAGATCGACAAGAGCAACATCCTGCTCATCGGCAACACCGGCACGGGCAAGACCTTGCTGGCGCAGACCCTCGCCCGGTATCTGAACGTCCCCTTCGCCATCGCCGACGCCACCGCGCTGACCGAGGCCGGCTACGTGGGCGAGGACGTGGAGAACATCCTGGTGCGCCTGCTCCAGGCCGCGGACTACAACATCCCGGCGGCCGAGCAGGGCATCATCTACATCGACGAGATCGACAAGGTCGGTCGCAAGAGCGGCAATCCCTCCATCACCCGTGACGTCTCGGGCGAGGGGGTGCAGCAGGCGCTCCTGAAGATCCTCGAGGGGACCGTGGCCAACGTGCCGCCCCAGGGCGGTCGCAAGCATCCCCAGCAGAAGTACCTCGAGGTCAACACGCGGAACATCCTCTTCATCTGCGGTGGCGCCTTCGAGGGCCTGGAGAAGATCGTCACCCGACGGATCGGCATGGGCGCCCTGGGCTTCGGCCGCGAGGAGGAGGCGCCGAAGAAGCGGCTCAAGCGCGGCGAGGTCCTGGCCCAGGTCGAGCCCCAGGATCTGATGAAGTACGGCTTGATCCCCGAGCTCATCGGCCGGTTGCCGGTGTCCGTGCATACCGAGGAACTGGACCGCCAGTCCATGGTGCGCATCCTCACCGAACCGCGCAACGCCCTGACCCGCCAGTACCAGAAGCTGATGGACATGGAGGGTGTCGAGCTGGTCTTCGCGCCCGGCGCGCTCGAGGCCATCGCCGACGAGGCCATCACGCGCGGCACCGGGGCGCGGGGGCTGCGTTCGATCATCGAGGCGGCCATGCGCGACGTGATGTTCGAGATCCCCTCCCAGGACGATGTGCGCCGGGTGGTGATCACCCGCGAGACCCTCACCGAGGGTGCCGCGCCCGAGGTCATCGGCGGCGATTCCGACGCCGACCTCAAGGAAGCCTAGGGACGGTCCCACGAAGCGAGAACCAATGGAGCGAGCCGTGGCCCAGCCCGGCTCGCTCGACTTGAATGGAGCGGAGTTCGACGACATGGGTTACAGCGAATTCGTGATCCACCGCGAGGACGAGGACCACGTGGTGCCCGCCCGGCTGCCGATGTTGCCGCTGCGCGACGTGGTGGTGTTCCCCTTCATGGTCACGCCCCTGCTGGTGGGGCGCGCCGCCTCGGTGGCCGCGGTGGAAGCCGCCATGGATGCCGAGAAGCTGATCTGTGTCGTCGCCCAGCGCGAGGCCGACACCGATGAGCCTGGTCGCGACGATCTCCACGAGGTCGGCACGGTGATCAAGGTCCTGCAGGTGATCCGGACCCCGGACGAGACCCTCAAGATCCTGGTGGAGGGGCTGGCCCGGGTCCACCTCGAAGACCTCGAGGATCTGGGCGACCACCTGGTCGCCACGGTGGCGCCCCTGGCCGAGGAGGGCGAGGAAGGCCCGCGGATCGAGGCGCTGACCCGCTCGATCAAGGACCGCTTCAAGGACTACGTGCGGCTCAACAAGCGCCTCCCCGACGAGGTCCTGCTCTCGGTGCTGAACCTCGAGGAGATCGACCGCATGGCCGACTCCATCTCGGCCTACATCCTGGGCAAGACCTCGCTCAAGCAGGAGCTGCTCGCCGAGCCGAGCCTGCACCGTCGGCTCAGCCGCATCAACCAGATCCTGGCCGACGAACTGGAGATCCTGGAGATCGAGCAGCGCATCGACAGCGAGGTGCAGAGCCAGGTCCAGAAGAATCAGCGCGAATTCTACCTCAACGAGCAGCTCCGCGCGATCCGCAAGGAGCTCGGCTACCAGGCCGACGACGACGGCGAGGCCGAGGAGTACGCCCAGCGCATCGAGGAGAGCGACCTCACGGCCGAGGCGCGCGAGATCGCCCAGCGCGAGCTGACAAGGCTGGCGCGCATGCCGGGAATGTCGCCCGAGGCCACGGTGGTGCGCAACTACCTCGACACCTTGCTCGACCTGCCCTGGAAGAAGCGGTCGCGCGATCGCATCGACACGGTGAAGGTCCGCGAGCGCCTCGATGCCGACCACTACGGCCTGAGCAAGGTCAAGGACCGCATCATCGAGTTCCTGGCGGTCTACAAGCTGACCCGGAAGATGCAGGGCTCGATCCTCTGCCTGGTGGGCCCGCCCGGCGTGGGCAAGACCAGCCTGGGACGGAGCATCGCCGACAGCCTCGGCCGACGCTTCGTGCGCATCAGCCTGGGCGGCGTGCGCGACGAGGCCGAGATCCGCGGCCACCGGCGCACCTACATCGGCAGCAAGCCCGGTCGGATCATCGAATCGCTGCGCAAGGCCGGCACCAAGAACCCGGTGTTCCTGCTCGACGAGATCGACAAGATGGGCGCCGACTACCGCGGCGATCCGGCCTCGGCGCTGCTCGAGGTCCTGGACCCCGAGCAGAACTCGCACTTCTCCGACCACTACCTGGAAGTGGATTTCGACCTCTCCCAGGTGTTGTTCGTGACCACCGCCAACAGCCTGCATTCGATCCCGCCCGCGCTGGAGGACCGCATGGAGATCATCCGGCTGCCGGGCTATCTGGAGCACGAGAAGCTGGCCATCGCCGAACGTTTCCTGGTCCCCCGCCAGCTCGAGCGCAACGGGATCAAGGACTGGTCGGGTGGCTTCCGGCGCAAGGCGTTGCAGACCATCGTCGACGGCTACACCCGCGAGGCCGGCGTGCGCAACCTCGAGCGCGAGATCGGCGCCGTCTGCCGCAAGGTGGCCAAGGAGCGCGCCGAGAAGGATCGCTATCCCGCCGCGGTCACCGCCCGCACCATCACGCGCTATCTGGGGGTGCCGCGCTACAAGCGCCAGCAGGTCGACCGCGATCCCGAGGTCGGCGTGGTGGTGGGCCTGGCCTGGACCGAGGCCGGCGGCGAGATCCTGGAGATCGAGGCCGCCGCGCTGCCCGGTGCCGGCAAGCTGACGCTCACGGGCAACCTCAAGGACGTGATGAAGGAATCGGCCGAGACCGCGCTCAGCTACGCGCGCACCCGCTGCCGCGAGACAGGCAGCGACTGGTTCAAGGAGCACCAGGTGCACATCCACGTTCCCGAGGGCGCCATTCCCAAGGACGGCCCGTCGGCGGGTGTGGCCATGGCCACGGCCATGGTCTCGCTGCTCACCGGAAAGCTGGTGCGCAAGGACGTGGCCATGACCGGCGAGGTGACCCTGCGCGGCAAGGTGCTGCCCATCGGGGGCCTTCCCGAGAAGGCCGTGGCGGCGGTCCGGGCCGGGGCCAAGCATCTCGTGATTCCCCGGGACAACGAGAAGGAGTTCCGCGAGCTGAGTCCGGTGATCCGCAAGGAACTGACGGTGCACCTGGTGGAGACCATGGACGCCGTGCTGGATCTGGCCCTGGTCGACGAGGGCTGATCATGCAGGTCGAGTTCATCGGCAGCTTCCCCGATCTCGCCAGCCGGCCCGAACCGGATCTGCCCGAGTTCGCCTTCCTCGGCCGTAGCAACTGCGGGAAATCGTCGCTGATCAACTTCCTGCTCCAGCGCAAGGGCATGGCGCGGATCAGCCGCCAGCCGGGCAAGACCAGGCTGTGGAACTATTTCCGGGTGGACGACCGCTTCCTGCTGGTGGATCTGCCCGGCTACGGCTATGCCAAGGTGGCCCGCACCGAGCGCGAACGCTGGTGGAAGCTCTTCGAGCGTTTCCTGGCCACCCAGGACCGCCCCCTGGCGATCCTGCACCTCCTGGACGCCCGACACGCGCCCAGTGCCCAGGATCTGGAGGTAGCCCGCTGGGTGGCGCGTTCGGGCCATCCCTTCGCCGTGGTGGCCACCAAGATCGATAAATTGAAGCAGAACGAGCAGATGAAGAATTATCGCCAGATCATCGCTGACCTGGACCTCCCGGCGGATGTGGCCTTCCTGCCCACGTCCAGCAGCAAGAAGCGGGGTCGTCCCGAGGTGTTGGGCTGGATCGACGCGGTCCTGGCGGCCAATGATCATGGTGTTTGACTTTCGTGGCATATCGTCGATATAATGGGTACCGAAGAGCAAACCCAGGAGAGGAGCATCCGGGTCATGACACGCGTGGAACGGTACCGGGGATACGGTCTGGTCATGGTCGTTGCGATCATGATTTGCTGGACTCTGCCTGCCGTGGCCACCGAGTCGGACCTGGCCCAGCTACCGGTGACCGACCCCTTCCAGTGCCTGATCTGCCACGTGGATGAAGCGCCTTCGGCGGGCAGCTTCGCGCTCAACGGTTTCGGCGCCGATTTCCTGGCCAACGCCCGAGTCTGGAACGCAACGCTGGCGGGACTCGATTCCGACGGTGACAACTGCACCAATGGCGTGGAGCTGGGCGATGCCGACGGCGATGGTCAGGCCGACGGCAATGTGGACACCTTGCAGAGTAACCCTGGCGATCCCGCCGATTGTGGCGGGTCCATGGTGGACAACAAGACCTGGGGTGAATTGAAAGCCCTGTTCGACCGGAATTAGCAGCCGTCGGGCCGCTCGCCTGACGCACGCTGCGACGCCCCCGTCGGCGGGCTGTTTTTTTGCTGTCCGGCGAATTCCTGAGCGCCGGTACGAGGAGTAACCGTGGAGAACCGCACCATCATCGGTGGGCAGTGGGGAGACGAGGGCAAGGGCAAGATCATCGATGCCTTCGGCGAGGGATTCGACTGGGTCATCCGCTACCAGGGCGGCGCCAACGCCGGCCACACCATCCAGATCGGCTCGCGCGAGCACGTGGTGCACCTGGTGCCCTCGGGCATCTTCCGCGAGGGCGTGCGCTGCTACCTCGGCAACGGCATGGTCATCGACCCCTGGGCGCTGCGCGACGAGATCGTCGGCCTGGAGGAGCAGGGCATCAAGGTTCGCGACCGGCTCATGGTCTCGAGCGCCGCGTCGCTGCTCATGCCCTACCACAAGCGCCTCGACGAACTGCGCGAGGAACTGCGCAAGCGCAAGTCCATCGGCACCACCGGCCGGGGGATCGGTCCCGCCTATCAGGACAAGCTGCAACGCTCGGGCATGCGCCTGGGCGATCTGGCCATGCCGCTGGAGAAGCTCGAGCGGATCGCCATCGAGCACATCCTCGAGGCCAACGAGGTCCTGGCCGGCCAGTACGACGCCGAGCCGCTCCCGGCCAAGGTCCTGGCCGAGGAACTGGTGGTCCTGGCCCAGACGTTGCGTCCCATGATCGTCGACGGGTTCACCGCGCTGCGCGGCGTGCGCAATGGCACCGAGTCGGCGCTCTTCGAGGGCGCCCAGGGTACGCTGCTGGACGTCGACCACGGCACCTTCCCCTTCGTCACCAGCAGCAACTGCACCGTGGGCGGGGCGCTCACCGGCACCGGTCTGCCGCCGCGGAGCCTGGGCGAGATCGTGGGCGTGTTCAAGGCGTACTGCACGCGGGTGGGCAACGGTCCCTTCCCCACCGAGCTGCTGGCCGAGGATGGCGAGCAGCTGCGGACGCTGGGCGGCGAGTACGGCGCCACCACCGGCAGGCCTCGCCGGTGCGGCTGGTTCGACATGGTGGCCGCGCGCTATGCCGTCGGCGTGAACGGGCTCACCGGCGTGGTGATCACCAAGCTGGACGTGCTCGACACCCTGCCCGCCATCAAGGTGGCCGAGGCCTACGACCTGGACGGCGAACGCCGCGAGGATTTCCCCATCCGTCCCGACGAGAACTGCCGCCTCAAGCCGCTCCTCAAGGAGATGCCCGGCTGGGAGAAGCCCACGGGCAAGGCGCGCAAGCTCGCCGACCTGCCGGCGGGCGCCCGGAAGTACCTCGAGTACCTGGAGCGGTCGCTCGGCGTGCTGATCGTGGGGGTGTCGGTGGGCAAGGAGCGCGAGCAGATGATCCTCACACCCACCGGGGTGACGACCTGACCGTCGTGCGGGCATTTCCTCGGCGCCGGTCCGGCCATGCGGCCGGGCCGGCGGCCTGCGGAGTTGCCCGCCCGACGATCAGGTCGTCACGCGTGGGTGCGGGGGGGAGGCTTGTTTTGGCGGGGGTGGGCGAGTAGATTACTTTTTCGAAGGAATCGTGGGCCGCTAGCTCATCAGGTTAGAGCATCTGCCTTTTAAGCAGAGGGTGCTGGGTTCGAGTCCCGGGCGGCCTACCAGTGCGACCCCCGTGGGTCAGCGTGCCGAATGTCCTCGCGCCCTTCGGGCGCTGCGGAGTTTCGACCCGCTGACCCACGGGGGTCTTGCGTTGGATGGGGAGAGCCCCCGGCCCTTTCGGGACGGGGGCTCTCTCGTGGGACCAGGATCCGGGCTCGGCTACATCTTGTTGGCCTTCACCCAGGTCTTCTCGAACTCGGCCAGGGTCTCGGCGAAGAGGTCCATGGCGCTCTGGATGGGAGCGGGGGTCTCGAGGTCGACACCGGCCTCGCGGAGGATGTCCAGCGGCGGGGCGCTCGAGCCGCCCTTGAGCATGTTGTCGATGTACTGACGGGCGGCCTTGTCGCCGTTCTCCTCGATGCGCTCGGCCAGGGCCAGACCGCTGGTCAGGCCGGTGGCGTAGGTGAAGACGTAGAAGTTGTAGTAGAAGTGGGGGATGAACATCCACTCGCACTCGTCGTTCTCAGCCATGGCGAAATCGGGGCCGTAGTACAGCTCGATGAGCTCCTTGTACTTGGCGTTGAGCCACTCGGCGGTCAGCGGGTTGCCGGCCTCGGCGTGCTCGTGGAACGCCAGCTCGAAGTCCGCGAACAGCGTCTGGCGGAAGATGGTCAGCCGGATGCTCTCGAGCCGCTGGTTCAGCAGCAGGAGCTTCATGGCCGTGTCCTTCTCGTACTTCTCGAGCAGGTAGTTGGTGACCAGGGCCTCGTTGCAGGTCGAGGCGATCTCGGCCAGGAACGTGGTATAGCCCCGGTACTGCGGCGGCTGGTTGTGGCTGCTGTACCAGCTGTGCATGGCGTGGCCGTACTCGTGGGCGCAGGTGTAGACAGCGTCCAGGGTGTTGTCGAAGTTCTGCAGCACGAAGGGGTGGATCTCGTTGGCCAGCACGCCGTTGCTGTAGGCGCCCGAGCGCTTGTCCTCGTTGGGGAAGACGTCGGTCCAGCCGCTCTGGGGATCCATGCCGATCTTGGCCTGCTCGACGTACTCCTTGCCCAGGGGCTCGAGGCCGCGCGCGACGAGTTCCACGCCCTCCTCGTAGGTGTACTCCTTCTCGACGTCCTCGAGCATGGGGTTGTAGAGGTTGGCGAAGTCCACCGGACCGTCGAGGCCCAGGACCTGCTTGCGCAGGGTCACGTACTTGTGCAGGGTCCGCGGCAGGTTCTCGCGGATGGTGGTGACCAGGTTCTTGTAGGTCTGCTCGGTGATGTTGTCACCGTCGAGCGAGGCCTGCAGGCAGGTCTCGTAGCCGCGGGCTTCCTTGGTGGCGATGTGGTTCTTGACCACGCCGTCGAGCAGCACGCTGAAGGTGTTCTCGTAGCCGCGCAGGGTGCCGAAAAAGCCCTCGGCGGCCTGCTTGCGCACCGCGTAGGTGGGGGCGGCGCGCAGGGTGCCGAAGTTGTTCAGGGTCAGCTGCTTGGGCTCGCCGTCGGTGCCGATGATCTCGGGGAACTCGATGTCCACGCCCAGCAGCGCCTCGTGGGCGTCGCCCGGGGTCCCGCGCATGCGGCCGGTGATGGCCATCAGGCCCTCGCCGCTGGCGTCCAGCGTGTGCTCAGCTGTCCGCCACATCTCGCTGAACGAGTACTCCCACTGGGCCAGCTCGGGATCCGCGGCCATCCAGCCCTCGATGGTCTCGCGGGGGATGGTCAGCAGCTCGGGCTGCATCCAGGCCGTGGCCTGGCCGAACTTCGGGCCCAGCTGGCCCACGCGGCCCTGGCGCGTGCGGGCCTCGTTGTCGCCCTGGTTGATGTCGAAGCGCAGCTGCGCGTAGACCATGAGCTTGTAGAAGCGGTTGAGCATGGCGTAGACCGCTTCCTGCGCGTCCTTCAGCGTTTCCTTGGATTCGCCGAGGTGGCCCTGGTACTCGGTCAGGGTGGGAATGTCCTGATCGAAGGCAGCCAGCTCGGCTTCCCAGGCTTCCAGGGTGGGGAAGATATGCTCCCACTGCCACTGGTACTCGGTGGGGACCTCGCTGCGCGGCGCGGAGGCGTCGGGCGTGTAGGCGAGGGTGGGCAGCGCCATGAACAGGCAACCCAGCAGGATGGCGAGTCGAAGCGAGCGACCATTCGCGCGCTGAATCATGAGGGACCTCCAGGGAGTAGGGACAGGAAGGAGCCCGGCCACAGGGGCCGGGCTCGCCGGGGGTACAGAGCAGGGGGGCTACTGGACCAGCACCCCGAATTTATCATAGACTTCCGCATAGCTCTTGGCTTCGGGCAGGCCTGGCATTTCCTCGAGCTCCCAGCCGTACTCGCCGGGAGCGATCTCGTGGAAGTGCAACACGCGGCCCTCGATACCGACCGCATAGAGATTGGTGCCGTCGGTCCCCCAGATGTCGAAGAGCACCAGGCCGTCGTTGTAGAGTTCGGTGAATTCGTCCAGGTTCGGCGTGGCGCCGGGGACGACGCGATTGATGCGTCCATCGTTGGTCGCGGCCCAGACGGTGTCCGCGTCGTCCGAGTAGAGGCCATAGATCCGGGCTGGTGAATTGGTATAGAAGTACCGCGGCGGATCGTAATTCACCGAGTCGATCCTGGCCAGGCTGGCCGTGGGGGAGAACCGCTCGCTCCAGGCGTAGAGCCCGTTGTCCTCGGCCCGCATCTGGAAGAGCCGCCCCTCGCTGGTGGCCACGAAGTTGCCGGAGACACGGTCGCTCGAGGTGCCGCTGGTGATCCACTCGAGACCACCGGTGATCCGCCGCTGCAGCCAATCCGTCTCGGGGTCCTCCATGAGGATGTAACCATCGGAGCCGGCGACGTGATACTCGGTCACCACGGTGAGGCTTTCGACCCGCTCGTCGGTACGTAGGCTGAAGGTGTCGGTGACCGCGAGGTTCTCGTCCCGGACGTAGACCTCGTCGGGCCCCTGGCCCCAGGTGCCGCCGTTGAGCTGCCGCAAGGTGCCCTTGAAGCCGGTCGCCATGATGGTGTCCTGGTAGCGGCCGATGGCGTAGAGGTCCTTGTCGGTGCCGCTGTTCATGCTGGACCAGCCGCCGCCGGTGCTGCGCAGGATCAGGCCACCGTGACCGGTGATGTAGACCGTTCCGGCGCCGTCGCCCCAGACGTCGGTCAGGGTACTCTCGGTACCGCTATCCTGACGTGCCCAGTCGGTGCCGTTCCAGTGGTAGATCAGACCAGGCCGACCCACGACGTAGACGTCGTCGGCACCGCTGCCCCAGACCGCGTTGAACCAGTTGCCCACGGGAGGCTCGGGCTGGGGGGGGTAGGTGGGTTTCTTGTCGTCTTCACCGCAACCAGCGGCCAGCAGCAGACCCAGGGCCAGGACGGCCAGGACCACCATTTGCGGGCGACGGGTGTTGGAAGCCCGGACACCTGTCATCGTGGGCATCTCCCTTGGCTTGGAACGTTCCAGCAGGATCGGACCTCAGACCACGCCGGGCGGGGCGGCCGCGTCGTGGTCGATGGCTTCAATCTCGGTAAAAGTAATGACTGGCAGGGTGAAAGTCCACAGACAACCGGCGGTGCTTCGACCTTGCCGTGGGCGGCCGCCGTGACGAAATTGCTGCCAGGAGCCCAACCCGAAAGGCGAGTCCATGAACCGGAATCCTGTCCAGGATGCGTTGGCTGTCGACCACGTCGCCGAGATCGAACGCCTGCGCGAAGAGCTCAACGCGGTGATCCTGGCCCATTTCTACCAGGAGCCGGCCATCCAGGACATCGCCGACCATGTCGGCGACAGCCTCTACCTCGCCCAGCGCGCCGCCGAGACCGACCGCGAGGTGATCGTCTTCGCCGGGGTGCACTTCATGGCCGAGACCGCCAAGATCCTCAATCCCCAGAAGCAGGTCCTGGTGCCGGATCTCACCGCTGGCTGCAGCCTGGCCGATGGCTGTCCGGCCGACGAGTTCGCCGCCTGGCTGGCCCAGTACCCGGACCACAAGGTGATCAGCTACATCAACTGCTCGGCGGCGACCAAGGCCCTCAGCGACCTCATCTGCACCAGCAGCAACGCGGTCAAGATGGTGGAGAGCTTCCCGGCCGACCAGCCGCTGGTCTTCGCCCCCGATCGATTCCTCGGCCGCTGGGTCAGCGAGCAGACCGGCCGTCCCCTGGTGCTGTGGCATGGCAGCTGCGAGGTCCACGAGGTCTTCAGCGCCATCCGGCTGGAAGAGCTGCGCGAGGCCCATCCCGAGGCGGTGGTGGCGGCGCATCCCGAGTGTCCGGGGGTGATCCTGGACCAGGCTGACCACGTGGGCTCGACCAGCAGTATCCTCGCGTTCGCCCGCCGGACGCCGGCCCGCGAGATCATCGTCGTCACCGAGCCGGGCATCCTGCACCAGATGCAGAAGGAGAACCCGGGCAAGGTCCTGATCCCGGCTCCGGGCGCCGACGAGACCTGCAGCTGCAACCTCTGCCCGCACATGCGGAAGAACACCATGGCCAAGCTGCACGCCTGCATGCGCGATCGCAGCCCCGAACTGGTCCTGGATCCCGAGCTGGCGCGCCGGGCCCTCGCGCCGTTGCAGCGCATGCTCGACCTCAGCGTCTGATCCGCACCCAGGTCCTCCAAAGGACACGGCCGGCCCTCCAACCAGAGGGTCGGCCGTGGTCTTCGCTATGATCGTGCCCCGGTCTCCGGTCTAGTCGCCCGCGTAATCGGCAGCCTGCCGGCGGGAGAGGCTGATCCGGCGACGGTTGACGTCGACCTCGAGCACGCGCACCGAGATCTCGTCACCCTCGTTGATCACCTCGCGGGGATGGACGAGACGGCGTTCGGAGAGCTCGCTGATGTGGATCAGGCCCTCGATGCCAGGCTTGAGCTGGACGAAGGCGCCGAAATCCACCAGCCGCGTCACCGTCCCGGTGGTGTCCTCGCCGACGGGCATGGTCGCCGCATCGGCAGGCCAGGGATCCTCGGCCAGAGTCTTCATGGACAGGCTGATCCGCTCACGCCGGCCCTCGCCCTGGTTCTGGATCTCCACCACCTCGACACGCACCTGCTGACCCTCGGAGAGCAACTCGGAAGGATCGGAGATCCGCTGGTGGCTGATCTGGGAGATGTGCACCAGGCCCTCGACTCCGCCGATGTCGACGAACGCTCCATAGGGCATCAAACGGGTGACCTCGCCCTGGAACACGGCGCCGGGAGCCAGGGCTTCCCGGGTGGAGGTCGCCTGCTCCTCGCGCTCCATCTGCAGCAGCGCCCGCCGGCTCAGCACGATGTTGCGGCCATCGGGCGAGATCTCGAGGATGCGGAACTGCTGGTTGGTGCCGACGTAGGGGTCGGGGTCGTCCACGCGTCGCAGGTCCATCTGGCTGAAGGGGCAGAAGCCACGCTGTCCGCCGAGATCGACGGTGAATCCGCCCTTGTTGGTGCTGGTGACCTTGCCGGTCACCGGTGCGCCAGCCGCCAGGGCGTCCTGCAGCATCTGCATGGCCTCTTTGCCGGCGTCGGCGGGGCTCATGGACTTGGTCAGGGCGAGACCGTCCTGGGCCTTGACGACGTAGCCGGTGACTTCATCGCCCTCGGCCACGGCGAGCTGGCCCTCGGGGTCCTGGAGCTCCTCGGCCGCCATGGGCAACTCGCGACGCGAGCCCACGTCGATGAACACCTCGGTGGGGCTGATCTGGACGACCTTGCCGGTCACCTTGTCGCCAGGCTTGGGTTCGGGTTGACTGTCTTCACTCTGCTCGAGGAGCTGGGCGAACTCCTCGGATTCGCGACTATCGTTTTCGTCGTCGAATTCCTGATTGATGGGCTCTTCGTGCATGATCCGGTCCTGGTCTCCTTGATGGGCAAGTTACCTGGGCATCCTTGGTTTCCGGGTGCCTGAGGAGACAGCATAACCCATCCCCGGGCGCATGGCGTGTGTTTTTTCCATGTCCAGCTTCATCTTTCGAGCCGGACAGAATCAGCTCTCTTTCCAGAATTCCTCGACGAAAAGCTCGCCGGGCTCCTTGCGCGTGTGTTTGCGGAACCCCCGGTCCCCCAGATACTTCATCATCCCGTCGACCATGTGAGGATTTCCACAGAGGAAGACCACGCTGTTCTCCGGCGAGAGATCGTGGCCCAGCGCCTCGGCGACGCTGCCATCCTCGAAGAATCGGTTCACGAAACCGACGCTTCCGGTCCAGCCGGGGTCGGCCTCTGGGCGGTCGATGATGGGCATGTAGTGGAGGTTCTCGAACCGCGAGGCGAGGCCCACCAGCTCGCTGCGATACCCCAGGTCGTAGGAGACCCGGCTACCGTGCACCACCACGGTGCGGTTTCCGGCATCGAAGGCGTAGCGCGAGCGCAGCATGCTGATGTAGGGGGCCAGGCCCGTACCCGTGGCCACGAAGACGATGTCCTTCTCCGGCGGCACATCCTCGAGGGTGAACATGCCCACGATCCGGCGTCCCAGGAAGATCCGGTCCCCGGGCTGCAGTGCGAAGAGCCGCGGGGTCAGGGCTCCGGATCGCACCAGCGCCACGAAGAACTCGAAGAATTTCCCCTGCTGGCTGGAAGAAGCGATGGAGTATGCCCGCTTGATGACCTTGTCCGGATCAGCCGGCGCGTCCTCGGGATCGGCCACGTGATAGCGGGGCGCCGACCCTGGCAAGCCCAGGATGGTGTATTGCCCGGCGGTGAACGGCTGCATCTCCTCGTCGGGAGCGACCTGCAACACGAGTAGGCCGTGGTTGATCTCGTAGCGCATGGTGACGGTGGCGTTCAGTTCGGCGGACATGAACCATTCTCTCCCTGGGATTGGGTGCGGTCAGGGTTGTCGGCGGCGATCGGGGCTTCCGGGGAAGCCCGGGAACGCCGCAAGATAACACCCAATACCCCCCAATCGAAACATCCACTTGTGCCAAGGAAATTGTGTCTGCCGATCGGCGGACCGTTCTGGGGCCACAGAATATGCCAATTGTCATCATTATTACATCGTGGTGCTTTCAAAAGCCTCAGTGGACCGCCAGACACAATCTCGATGGCACAAGAAAAATATATTGACGAAATTGGTATTGTATTTAATATCGGACTTAAGTTATCTAGTAGAAAAGGGTCGTGGGCGGCCAGCGGCGAGCGAGCAACTCGCCCACCAGCGAAGTTCCAGACGTGCCGCCCACCATCCTCTCACTCGATCGAGAGCAGTCGACATGCTGAGAATCACCAAGGCAGAGGACCAGGCGGTGCGACTGGTGATGCGGCTGGCCATGGCTGGCGAGCAGCAGACCCTGGGCCAGCTGGCCCAGCTGGAGCGCCTGCCCGAGCCCACGGTGGCCAAGCTGCTGGGGCAGTTGCGGCGCGGGGGAGTGGTCGAGGCCGTGCGGGGACGCCATGGCGGCTACACCCTGGCTCACCGGCCCGAAGACATCTCCACGGCCAGCGTGCTGCGGGCTCTGGGCAACGAACCGGCGCCCGACCACCCCTGCGTGGCCAATCCCGAGGGGGCTGGTGATTGCCCGCGCACCGAGGATTGCGGACTGCGCGCGGTATGGCGGCATCTGCAGCAACAGGTGGCCGGACTGCTGGACAGGACCTCCATCGCCGATCTCCTGCAGGTCGAGCGTAGCATGGACGGCCAGCTCGCTCAGCTCTGGCCGCTGGAAGATATGGACGACCAAGACACGGGCGTGGGACGCGCCCTCTCCGAAGGAGCCTGAAGGTTCATGACTAACAACGCAGAGAAGCAGAGCCTGTTCTCCTGCCGAGGCGTGCGGGTGTACGTCGAGGACAAGGAGATCGTCAAGGGTGTCGATCTGGACATCCGGGCTGGTGAGAAACACGCGCTCATGGGGCCGAACGGGTCCGGCAAGTCGACGCTGGCGGCCGCGCTCATGGGGCACCCCGCCTATCGCGTCGAGGGCACCATCCTGCTCGACGGCCAGGACGTATCCGAGCTCGAGCCCTCCGAGCGCGCACGCCGGGGCATGTTCCTTGGTTTCCAGTACCCCGTGGCGGTGCCCGGAGTGACCGTGGCCAGCTTCCTGCGAGCCGCCCTCTCGGCGCGGACCGGGCAGGATGTTCCCGTCAAGGAGTTCCGGCAGAGGATGCAGGCGGCCTTCGAGGTGCTCGAGGTGCCGCGCGAATTCGCCGGCCGCTACCTCAACGAGGGCTTCTCCGGCGGTGAGAAGAAGCGGCTGGAGATCATGCAGATGCTGCTGCTGGAACCCAGGATCGCGCTGCTCGACGAGACCGACAGCGGGCTCGACATCGATGCCCTGAAGGTCGTTTCCAGGGGTGTCAACCAGTCTGCTAGTCCCGAGACCGGCGTGCTGCTGGTGACTCACTACCAGCGGATCCTCGATTACGTCAAGCCCGACGTGGTGCATGTCTTCATGCACGGCCGCATCGTCAAGACCGGTGGCCCGGAGCTGGCGCACGAGCTCGAGAAGCGCGGCTACGACTGGCTCAACGACACCGTCACCGCCAACGCGGGAGCATAGACATGTCCGCCGAGCGCATTGCCGATCTGAACGCGGACTACCGCGAGAAATATGGATTCGCCGATCCCGAAGCGTTCCTGCACCAGGCACCCAAGGGCCTCGACCACGAGACCGTGGAGATGATCTCGCGGTTCAAGGACGAGCCCGACTGGATGCGCGAATTCCGCCACCGGGCTCTGGACACGTTCCTGGCCAAGCCCATGCCGAAGTGGGGGAACCAGGAACTGCTCGGCAGCATCGACTTCGCAGATATCCACTACTACCTCGCCTCCAGCGAGGGTTCGGTCAACGACTGGGACGACGTTCCGGAGAACATCAAGCGGACCTTCGACAAGCTCGGCATCCCGGAGGCGGAGCAGAAGTTCCTGGCCGGAGTCACGGCCCAGTACGATTCCGAGGTGGTCTACCACTCCATCAACAAGGAACTCGACGAGCTGGGCGTGATCTTCACCGACATGGACAGCGGGCTCGCCAAGCACGAGGACATCGTCAAGAAGTACTGGGCCACCGTGATCCCGCCCGAGGACAACAAGTTCTCCGCGCTCAACAGCGCCGTGTGGTCGGGTGGCTCGTTCATCTACGTGCCCAAGAACACCAAGGTGGAGATCCCGCTGCAGGCCTACTTCCGGATCAACGCCAAGAACATGGGGCAGTTCGAGCGCACGCTGATCATCGCCGACGAGGGTGCCAGCGTGCACTACATCGAGGGCTGCACGGCGCCGGTGTACTCCACCGACAGCCTGCACTCGGCGGTGGTCGAGCTGGTGGCGCTGCCGGGTGCGCACATCCGGTACACCACCATCCAGAACTGGTCGAACAACGTCTACAACCTGGTGACCAAGCGGGCGCACGCGCACCGCGACGCGGTGGTCGAGTGGGTCGACGGGAACATCGGCTCCAAGCTGACCATGAAGTACCCGGCGATTCATCTGCTCGGCGAGCGGGCCCACGGCGAGGTGCTCTCCATCGCCTATGCGGGCACTGGCCAGCACCAGGACGCCGGCGCCAAAATGATCCACGCGGCGCCCAACACTTCCAGCCGCATCATCAGCAAGTCCATCAGCAAGGACGAGGGGCGCAGCACCTATCGGGGCATGGTCAAGGTCCACAAGGATTGCCCCGGCTGCCGCACCAGCGTGGAGTGCGACGCGCTGCTCATCGGCGAGAAGTCGCGCACCGACACCTACCCGACCATGGAGATCGCCGAGGACGATGTGCGGGTCGAGCACGAGGCTCGCGTGAGCAAGCTCGCCGACGAGCAGCTCTTCTACCTACAGAGCCGGGGCCTCGACGCCGATCAGGCCCGGTTGATGATCGTCAACGGCTTCATCGAACCGTTCGTCCGCGAGTTGCCCATGGAGTACGCCGTGGAGATGAACCGCCTCATCGAGCTTGAAATGGAGGGATCCGTTGGCTGACAGCAACACCATGACCCGCAACGTCACGGCGACCGCCGCCAGCACCTGTCCGCTGCCCACGGCGGCGGCTGTGGACGACTTCAGCCAGCGCCGGCAGGAGACCGCCGCCGGCGCCCAGTGGCGCCAGCAGGCACTCCTGGCCCTCGCCGAGACGGCCATTCCGGATCGTGTCCAGCACCTCTGGCGCTACACCGATCCCGGATTGCTGATGCCGCCGGCTCTGCTGACAGCCCGTGCGGACGCCGGGGATCCGATCGATCCGCCGGTGGACGATCCGGCGGTGGTGCTCACCGCCGCCGACGAATTGCGGCTGAATCCGGCGGCCGAAGCCTGTGGTCTGTCGCTCGAGCGGGCCTTCACCCGGCCAGACCACACGGACCTCTTCGGGCGGGCCGTTCCGCCACGACACGGCTATTTCGAGGCGCTCAACGCCGTGGGCTTCGATGCCGGACTGGTGGTGCGAGCGCCGCGAGGTCTGGCTCTGGAGCGACCGTTGCGAGTGATCGTGCCCGCGCCCCTCGCCGGACAGAGCCTGCCGCGCCTCTTGGTCGTCGCGGGTGAGAGCGCGACCCTGACCGTGGTGGAGGAGCATGTCGGGGGTGGTGCCGATGCGCTGGTGATCGGGGTGACCGAGATCCTGGCCGGCGCCAACAGCGACGTCCGGCACGTGCTGGTCCAGCGCTGGAACCACGGCGTGCGCGGCCACCTCACCCAGCGGGCGCGCCTCGAGCGCGATGCCCGCTTCCTCGGGGCCACTGCCGGCCTCGGCGGTCAGCTCGTCAAGGTCGACCTGGGTGGCGTGCTCGCCGGTCCCGGCGCGCGCAGCGAACTGGTGGGTGTGACCCTGCCGGAGAGGCGCCAGCACCTCGATCACCACACTCTGCACCAGCACCTCAGCGGGCGCACGTGGAGCAACATCGACTTCAAGGCGGCGGTCACCGACCGGGCGCGGTCGGCCTATACCGGGCTGATCCGGATCGAGAAGGATGCGGCGGGCAGCGAGGCGTTCCAGGAGAACCGCAATCTGCTGCTGTCGGAACGGGCCCGGGCGGACACGATTCCCGAGCTGGAGATCCTCACCGACGACGTCAGCTGCAGCCACGGAGCCACCGCGGCACCCGTGGATCCCGAACAGCTGTTCTACCTGGAGAGCCGCGGCCTCAGCCCCGACGAGGCCTTGCACCAGATCGTGCGCGGGTTCGTGGAGACCACCCTGCGCTTGGTGCCCGTCGGGTTGCGCGAGGAGCTGGAAGAGCTGATCGACGCGCGTCTGCAGCGGCTGGTCGGAGCGGCTTGACGTGGCCTGGACGCGCGTCATCGCGCTGGCCGAACTGCCGGTGGGTACAGCGCGGCCGGTGCGGATCGGGCTGGATGATCTCCTGATCTGCAGACCCGCCAGCGCCACGGTCCACGTGCTGGAGGACGTCTGCAGCCACGACGATGCGTCGCTGGGCGCGCAGGAGATCCACGAGGGATGCGTGTCCTGCCCCAGGCACGGCGCTCGCTTCGACATCGCCACCGGGGAGGTGCGTCGCAGCCCCGCCCCGGTGGGCATCGCCACCTATCCGGCGCGCATCGAAGGCGACTGGGTGGTGGCCGACCTGGAGGATTGAGCCTTGGCGCGAGCCGACCACACCACCGCCGACGCGACCAGACCGGACCTCGGCAGCCTGGCGACCGGGCTGGCGCGTGACCGCTTCCCCCTGCTGGCCAGACAGGTCGCCGGCCGACCCCTGCACTACCTGGACACCGCGGCCACGAGCCAGAAGCCCGAGGCGGTGTTGCAGGCCATCGATCACTACTACCGCCACAGCAACGCCAACGTGCACCGCAGCCTCAACACGCTGGCCGCCGAAGCCACCGAGGCCTACGAGGCGTGCCGGCGCCGCGTGGCGGCGTGGGTCAAGGCGCCGGCGGCCGAGTCGGTGGTCATCACTCGCGGTGCCACCTCGGCCCTGAACCTGCTGGCGCACGGGGTCGAGCATCTGCTCGCACCCGGCGACGAGATCCTGTTGACCGAGATGGAGCACCACGCCAACCTGGTACCGTGGCAGATGCTCGCCCGGCGGCGCGACCTGGTGTTGCGCTTCCTGCCCCTGGCCGACGACGGCCAGCTCGACCTGGATCGCCTACCCGAACTGCTCACCGGTCGCACCCGGATCGTCTCGCTGGTCCACACGAGCAACGTGCTGGGCACCATCAATCCGGTGGCCGAGGTCGCCAGTCAGGCGCGGCTGCGCGGCGCGCTCACGGTGGTCGATGCTGCCCAGACTGCCGGCCATCTGCCTCTGGACTTCTCGGCCCTCGGCGCGGACGCCGTGGTGTTTTCCGCCCACAAGGCCTATGGTCCCATGGGACTGGGCTTCCTGGTTGCGGAGCGCGACCTGCTCGATAAGCTCGAACCCCTCGAGGGGGGTGGCGAGATGATCGAATGGGTGCACCTGGACAACGCCACCTGGGCCGAGGTCCCGCATCGATTCGAGGCGGGGACCCCCAACGTGGCGGCGGCCGCCGCCTTTCCCGCGGCCCTGGACCTGCTCGAGGAACTGGGTGCCGACACGATCCGACGGCACGAGGAAGCGGTGACGGCCTACGCGCTGGCCCGTCTCGAGGAACTGGGCGGGCTCACCATCTACGGGCCCCGGGAGGCTCACCGGCGCGGTGGCCTGATCGCATTCTGGGACCCCGCGGTGCACCCGCACGACATGAGTACCCTGCTCGATCAGTTCGGGGTGGCGGTGCGCGCCGGCCATCACTGCGCGCAGCCGCTGCACCGTCGCCTGGGGGTGCCCGCCACCACCCGCGCCAGTTTCGGTCTCTACACCAGGCGCGATGACATCGACGCGCTGATCGACGGCATCACGGCCGCCAGAAAGGTCTTTGCAGCATGACGGAAGGACCCCTGGATTCGCTCTACCGCGAGGTGGTCCTGGATCACCACCGGCACCCGCGCGGCGCCAGCCCGCTCGCCGAGTTCGACGTGCAGGCGTCGGGCAAGAACCCCAGCTGCGGCGACGAGGTCACGCTGCAGGCGCGCTTCGACGGCGATCGCATCGCCGCCGTGGGCGTCCTCTCCCAGGGCTGCGCCATCTCCACCAGCAGCGGCTCGATGATGGCCGAGATCGTGGAGGGCCTCACCGTGGACCAGGCCCAGGTCCTGGCCGACCGCTTCCGGGCGGTCATGCACGGTGGCGAATTCCCCACCGATATCGACCTCGGCGATCTGGAGGCTCTCGAGGGGGTCAAGAAGTTCCCCGTGCGCGTCAAGTGCGCGCTCCTGCCCTGGGTCACCCTGCTCGACGCCATCCTGGCTCATCGCCAGGGCCGCACTCCCCAGCCTGTCAGCACCGAGGGCGTGACCGACGACGGTCGGCCCATGGATGTGACGATCGAGGAACGCTCATGACCAAGCCCACTCCGGAAGCCGTGCTCGAGGGCCTGCGCCCGGTGATCGACCCCGAGCTGAACATCTCCATCGTCGACCTCGGCCTGGTGCGCGGCATCACCGTGGCCGACGATTCGGGCCAGGTGGACATCGACCTGACCCTGACCAGTCCCATGTGCCCGCTGGGGCCGGAGATCATGGCCGCCACCAAGCACGCGGCGGAAAAGGTGTCCGGCGTCGAGGCGGCCGAGATCCAGCTGGTTTGGTCGCCGCTCTGGGACCCGCGCGTCGATGCCTCGGACGATGCCAAGGCCGAGCTGGGGATCTGGGACTGATCCGGCGGGCGCTCAGGCCAGCCGCCGCACGAGACCTCCGCGTTGCCGGTCGGTGTGGAAGCCCAGGCGCGTGAAGAAGCCCTGGAGGCTGAAGTGCGTGCGCAGGACCTGGTGGCCATCGTCGCTGAGCCGGCGGGCGAAATCCTCGAGCAGCAGCCTGGCCAGTCCCCGGCCTCGTAAAGGCCGGGCCACGACCACGCCGTCGAGGTGCGGTTCGCCGATGGCGTCGAGCCGCCAGACCACCCCGCCGGAGAGCTGACCGTCGACGTCGACCAGGACCAGGTGACGGTCGTTCTCGCTGATGTCCAGCGGAAATCCCGATTGCAGGAACAACCGGTAGAGGCGGCCCATCTCGGCGGCGTCGCGCGGCTCGCGCACCATGTGGTGCGTGCCACGGTCGTCGACGATCTCGGTCTGCAGGACCACGTGGCCGCGGGCGCGGTCGCCGATGGCGTGCAGTGCCGGGCGGTGCCCCAAGGCCGAGCGCGGGAAGGCCAGCCGGCTGAGCGCCTCGCGGTCCTCGGGGTCGGTCAACGCGGCCTGCAGGTCGCTCATCTCCACCGTGCGGGCCGCGCGCAGGTCCGGGAACCGGAACAGGCGGGCGAGGAGCTGGTCGCAGGCATGCAGCGCGGCCACGTCGGCCTCGCGCAGGTAGGCCTCGCGGAAGAGCGTGAAGCAGGCCAGCTCGCCCTCGAGGTCCAGCCGGTACAGGCGGATCAGCGATTCGATCTGGTCGCTGCGGGCGTGCGAGGAGGCGTCGGGATTGAGGGCGCGCCAGCGCTCGAAGCGCTCGCAGGCGCCCTCCACCGTCAGGGTCGGCCGGTACCGCACGGCCAGATCGTCGGCGAAGAGGCGAATGCGCGGCGCCAGCTCGGCGCCATCCTGGGGGCGGGGGTCCTGTTCGAGCGCGCCGGCCAGTTCGCTCAGGAACTGCCGCGCCTCCACCGCGCCCAGGGCCTCGGCCACCGCCTCGGCGAGCCAGCCGTCGTCCACCAGTCCGCGCAGCGCCGGGTAATGGCTCGGCGGCAGGCGCAGGAAGTTCTGCAGGAGCGGCCGGGCCAGGTCGAGCGGACCGGTGTAGGGCCGCCAGCCGGCGAGGCTGATCACCAGGCGGTCGCGTTGCCAGTCGCGGTCGGGAACGATCACGTTGGAGGGCGTGACCATGCCGGCGACGATCTCCCGTCCCGAATGCTTCCAGGCCGTGATGACGGCGGCCATGCCGGCGACCAGCAGCCGCCGCCAGCCCTGGCGGCCCACCTGGGCGGCGTCGGCTCCGGTGGCGGCGTGCTGGCGGATGCGGTCCCACACGGTGAGCCCGCTGGCGAACGCCAGGCTGGCCGCGCCCAGGTCGGGTCGCAGCGCGCCCAGGCGCGGCAGCACCGGCGTGGCGGTGGGCCAGGCCCGGATCGCCGCCACCCGGTGGAAGGTCTCCAGCACGTGCGGGTCGTTCAGGTCCTCGCGGAGCACGAGCAGGAAGTCGAAGTGCAGGCCGCTGCGGGTATTGATGCTGACCCGGTAGCGCGAGGGGAAGGGCTGGGAGAGGGTGCGGCTGATCCAGATCCCGCCGGGATCGACCTCGCCGGGATCGAGCTCGGCATCGAAGATGAGGGCGAGCGTCTCGGCGAGGAACGTGGTTTCCAGAAGGACCGATTCGATGTGCGCGATCTCCTCGGCGTCAAGGCCGTCCTGGTAGGCGATCTTGTCGTCCCAGGCGGCCCGCTCGGGCGCCCGGTCGGCCAGTTCCTCGCGATGCCAGGCCGTGAGTTCGTCGAGCAGGGCGCCGGCCTGGGCCGCCAGCGCGGGGTCGGCCTGGAACGTGGCCCAGCAGATGAGCTCGCGGCGCACTGTGGGCAGGTTTTCCGGCTGGTGACGGCCGAAATCGGCGAGCAGCTTCAGCAGGTCGGTGAAGATGTTGCGCACGGTCGGGCTGGCCGGCCAGTCCAGCTGCTGGCGGTAGGCGTGCAGGCGCCGGCGGAAGCTGAACAGGCGCCGGGGTTCGGAGGCGTCGCGGGCGATGGCGGCGATGCTGCCGGGGCAGAGGAAGGGACGGCCCGAGTCGACGAAGGCCGCCAGGTAGCGCCCGTAATCCGGTTCGGGCTCGTCGAGGACCAGGATGCGGTAGGCCTCGCAGCGCACCTCCAGCTGGGGATGATTGGCCAGGGCTTCCAGGCGCCGCCTGATCAGCAGCGCCTCCCGGGACGTCGCGTGCTCGAGGCGTTCCTCCAGCGCGCCGATGGCCGCGAGGCTGTCGGCGATCTCGCCGAAGAGCGCCGCTTGGCAGAGGCTGTCCAGTTCCCCCAACCGATCGCCCCGCCGGGCCGGGCAGACCGTTTCCGCGGCGTCGCCCTGGCGGTCGGGCAGCAGGACCTGTTCCGCGAGGCCGCCCAGCGAGGTGTCCCAGCCGCTGCGGCAGGGCAGGAAGGTCTGCAGCTGGGCGTTGCCCACCCAGAGCAGCGGCTGACGCGCGAAGACGCCGAGGTCGAGATCCTGGCCGTCGGCGTGGTGGTACTCCAGGTCCCCGATCCTGACGAATCCGGGGCGGCTGCCCTCGGCCAGCAGGAGTCGGGCGCCCGTGCGGCGGTTGACCAGCGTGTCGTCCTCGAGCTGGATCTCGTCGCCCAGGACCCCGAGATCGCGCATGACCCAGCGGTGGATGATGAGCCGCCGGTCGTGCCAGGTCAGCGTGCGGCGGCGGTAGAGGTCCTCGAGCACGTCCTTGAAGTTGGTGGCGATGGCCTTGCGGCGGTACGAACCCTTGGGCGTGAGCTCGCCCTCATCGGCGCTGAAGTCGCGGTCGAGGAGCGTGAAGGCCACCACGCGTTCGTAGGGCGCCAGGTCCAGGTTGGCCTGCCGGATCACGCGCCGCAGGTAGTCCTCGCGTTCCTTGGGCCCGAGCTCCTCGAGCACCGGGTCGGTCAGATCGGGCACGATGAGCAGGACGTTGTAGGCCCGACCGTCGCCGGCCAGGAACGTGCGCTTGATCCCGGGAACCCCGGTGAAGCGCGACTCCACCTTGCGCGGCGCCACGGTCTGGCCGCGGTTGTTCTTGTAGATGTCCTTGATGCGGTCGACGATCTGCAGGTGTCCCCCGGGCAGCTCGCGGAAGAGGTCGCCCGTGCCCAGCCAGTACTCCTGATCGACCGGTGGCTCCATGCTCACGTCGCCGGGCGGAGCGTTCTCGGTGAGGTATCGCGCCACGTAGGGGCCGGAGACCTGCAGTTCGCCCAGCTCGCCCAGGCGGGTGCGGACACCGGGCAGCGGCAGGCCCACCGATTCCTCGACGTACTCGCCGGGCGGCGTCATGGTCAGCCCACCCGTGCCCTCGGTCATGCCGAAGCCGCTGCACAGCTCCACTCCGCGTGAGTGGAACCAGCGGAAGGTGTCGGGCGCCAGCCAGCCGGCCGCCGAGAGGCCCCAGCGCAGGCGGCCGCCGGTGACCTGCCCCAGGACGGACGGGTCGTGGCCGAGCTGTTGGGCGCGCTCGCGGATCTGCTGCCAGCGCAACGGGACCGAGATCAGGCCGGTGGGGCGTATCTGGGGCAGGCCGGCCAGCAGCGAGTCGGCCGACGGATCCCGGGCGAAGACGTAGGTGCCGCCCCAGTAGAGCATGCCCATGAGTTCGAGGTAGCGACCGAAGGTGTGGTAGAGCGGCAGGAAGCTGAGCAGGACCTCGTCCTGGCCCACCGCGGGCAACGCGGCCGCCCGGGCGAAACGCTTGCTGACCAGGTTGTAGGGCGTGAAGACGATGCCCTTGGGCTTGCCGGTGGAGCCGCTGGTGAAGAGCACGGTGCAGGGGTCGTCGAGGCCGTAGCGCGGGCGGCGTGCCAGCCGTGCGTCGACCTCGTCCTGGGCGAGGTGGGACAGCTCCTCGTCGAGCACGCTGATGGCCTCGGGCGAACCGTGGGCGCAGGCCTGCAGCAGCTTGATCTGCGGTGGCCGGCTGGTGCGGTCGCGCAGCTCGAGCGCCCGCTGGAGGCGGTCGGGTCCGTCGACCATCAGCACGTTGATGGCGAGGCGGTCGCAGATCCAGGCCAGGGTGGCCACGTCCTCGTGGATGTTCAGCGGCACCACGGGGATGTCGTGCGCCAGGCAGGCCAGGTCGCAGAGCGCGCCGTCCAGGGTGTTGGCCGCGAGGATGCCCACCACCGGACGGTTGCCGGCAGTGGGTTCGGCACCCAGCAGGTGCGCCGCGATGCGCCGGGTGCGACGCGCGACCTGCCGGTAGGTGAGAGCCGGTTCGCCGGTGCGGCCGAGATCGCGCAGGAAGATGGTGTCGCCCCGTTCGCGCACGCGCCAGTCCAGGAGCGCGGCCACGCCGAATTCCGCACGACGGATGGCCGTGAACGCGGTCTCGGCCCAGGCATGACGGGCGGAGCGGTCGGCCAGGGCGGCCAGGTAGGGCTGGGATCCGGTGGTCTCGAGGAAGCGCCGCCAGAGTTCGGGGTCGCTCTCGGTGCCGGCGGCCGCGCGGGCGGCCGCCGCGGCCACGGCGGCGGCGAGGCCGGGGTCCGGCTCCTGGGCGAGCCAGCGCTGGAGCAGGGAGGACAGTTCCTGGTTGTCGCTCATGCCGGAACCTCCAGGGCCAGGTGCGTCCGGACCTGCGCGGCCACCCGGGACGCATCCTTGCAACAGGCATTGACCGCGATGCCGCGGTAGCTGGCGCCCGCGACGAGCAGCCCCGGCGTCCGGGCCAGGGCACGCTCGAGCGCCGCCAGCCGCGCCAGGTGTCCGACCTCGTACTCGGCGATGGCCCGCGGATGGCGGAAGACCCACCGGCGCAGCGGCGCGCCGCGCACACCGTAGATTCGGTCGAGTTCGGCCACCGCCCGGTCGACGATCTCGTCCTCGGCAAGCCCGAGCCACTCCGGGTCGCCGGACATGGCCCGCAGCAACACGGTATCCGCAGGAGCGCGGCCCGACCAGATGCTGCTGGTCCAGAGCACGCCGAGCAACGGTCGTCCCTCGGTACTCGGGGTCAGCATGCCGAATCCGTCGAGCGGGTGCCTCACGTCCTCGCGACGCAGCGCCACGCCGATCACCGTCAGCGGGTTGAAGCGGATGCCGCCGAGCAACTGGCGCGCCTCGGGGTCGGGATGGTAGTGGGCGGCCGCATGGGCGGGAGCGGTGTCGACCACCGCGGCGAAGGGGCCGTGGCGCTCGCCGCCGGCGGTGAGGAACCAGCCCTCGGGACCAGGCTCGAGCGCGGTGACGGCGCAACCGGTGTGCACCTTTCCGCGCAGGCCGGCGGCCAGCGCGCGCGGGAGCTGCTCCATGCCGCAGGTGAAGCTGGTGAGCACACCCGTCGGGCCGCCGGTGCCGCCCTCGCGCGACCGCTTCTCGCGCCGGCGCTGCCGGCCGAGGGCCACCATGGCGCGGAAGAGTCCGCCGTGATCCTTCTCCAGCTCGACCATGCGCGGGAAGGCCGCCGCCAGCGAGACCCGCCGGCACTCGCCGCCGGTGATGCCGCGCACCATGGGGTCGAGCATGGTGTCGGCGAACTCGCGACCGAGCCGGCGGGCGCCGAACGCCCAGACTGTCTCGTCGGTTTCCGGACGCGCGGCCGCCTCGCCCAGACCGTGCCGCCGTGGCACCAGCAGCTCGCCGGCGATCCGCAGCTTGGCGGCGGTCGAGAAGAGATCCGAACGCAGGAAGGCGCCGGGGCTGGTGGGGATCTCGCGCAGCTTGCTGCGCAGGAAGAGGAAGCGTCGGCGCGCCGCGTCGCTGCTGCGGAGCAGGTCGTCAGCGAGGCCCGCGGCACGGGCCAGTTCCAGTGTCGCCGGTTCGCTGTCGAGGAAACCGTTGGGGCCCCATTCCACCCGGAACGGGCCGTCGACCTCGGTGCGCAGATTGCCGCCCACCCGCTGGTCCGCCTCGAACACGGTGACGCTCACAGGTGCGGTGTCCCGAGTGTCCGCCGGCGGGTTTTCCAGACGCCAGGCTGCTGCCAGGCCGGCCACGCCACCGCCGATGATGGCCACGCGGGATCCGTGAAGCTCAGGCACGTCGATTCTCCTGTTGCTCGGTGGTTGCCAGGCCGAAGGCGCGCGTCGCCAGCCGGTCGGCGAGCGAGCGCAACCAGGCCGGGTCCAGGTTCAGGGCCGCGGTCCGCGCGAAGTCCGTGACGCCGGCGTGGCGCACGTCCTCGCCCAGTTCGTTGTCGAGCTCGTCGATGGTCTCGATGTGCTCGCAGTTGAAGCTCACCGGCACCACCAGCAGGTGACGGACGCCGCCACGCACCAGCTCGAGGCAGGTGCCCTCGGTGGGCGGCCCGATCCACTTCACCGGTCCGACCTTGCTCTGGAACGCCAGCAGCGGCTCGCGGCCGCCGGCGGCGAGGTCGTCGAGCGTGGTCCGGCCGGCCAGTTCCCGGTGCACCGCGCGCACGGTGGCGCGCGTCTGCCGCACGTAGGCATCGCCACGCCTGGGGAAACGTTCGGGCAGCGAGTGGGCGGTGAAGACCAGGGCGGTCCGGTGGGGATCCTTGCCGTCGCGTCGCCACCGGTCGAGGACAGCCGCGGCCTGCCGCGCGAGCAGGTCGACATAGCCCGGCAGCAGCGGCCACTCGCGCAGGACGTGTCGCGGCGGATCCCAGCCTTCGTGCGCCAGCACCCGCGCGAGCTCGATCAGGCTCGAACCGGTGGTGGCGGCGCTGTACTGCGGATAGGTGGGCACCACGAGGAGCTGCTCGACCGCGGCCTCGCGCAAGATCGCCAGGGCTTCCCCGGTCAGCGGATGCCAGTAGCGCATGGCCACCGCCGGCGTGGTGTCGATCCCGCGCGCGGTGAGGTCGCCGGCGAGCGCCGTGGCCTGCTTCGCGGTCCATTCGAGCTGGGGGGAGCCGCCGCCGAAACCCAGCCGACGATACTTCTCGCGCACCTCGTCGAGACGGCGGCGGACGATGATCCTGCCCAGCGGGCGCGACAACCACGCGGGCAGCGGCAGCACCATGGGGTCGGCGAAGAGGTTGTAGAGGAAGGGCGCCACGGACTCCGGCGAGTCGGGGCCGCCGAGGCCGAGGTAGAGCAGTCCGGTCCGGCGAGCCGGGTCGAGCCGGCGGGCGGGGCAGAGCGGCGGACTGTATCGCACGGTCCCTCCTTAGACGGTGCGCGAGTAGCGGGGCTGGCCATCGCCGGCGTCGAGGTAGGCGTCGAAGACCATGGCCACGTTGCGCAGGAAGAACCGGCCGAGCTCGGTGACCTTCACGCCGTCGTCATCCAGGGTGATCAGCCCCTCGACGGCCAGGGGCGCCAGTCGGTCCATGCACCCGGGGATCAGGTCGGTGACCGTGCCGCCGAATCCGCTGACCGTAAGGTCCCAGGGCAGTTCCTGGTTGCACATCAGGTGCAGGATCACGGCGCGCCGCAGGCGGTCGTCGTCCGAGAGCCGCATGCCGCGCACCACGGGCAGCCGGCCGGCCGCCACGCTCTCCTCGTAGGCGCCCACCAGCGGCGCGTTCTGGGCAAAGCGTTCGCAGACGTCGCCGATGGCACTGTTGCCGAAGGCCAGCATGTCCAGCGCCGGACGCGTGGTGTAGCCCATGAAGTTCCGGTGCAGCTGCTTGGCGGCGAGTGCCACGGCGAGCTCGTCGTCGGGGCGGGCGAAGTGGTCCAGGCCGATCCACACGTAGCCCGCCTCGGTGAGGGTCTCCACCGCCTGCTGGTAGAGGATGAAGCGCTCGTCGGCCGTGGGGAGCGTGGTCTCGTCGATCAGCTGCTGCTGCGGCTTGGCCCAGGGCACGTGGGCGTAGCCGAAGACCGCGAGCCGGTCGGGTTCCAGGGCGAGCACCTTCTCGAGCGAGTCGGCGAGAACCTCGGCGGTCTGGTGCGGCAGCCCGTAGACCAGGTCGAGGTTGACGCTCTCGAATCCGGCGGCGCGACACGATTCCACGAATCGCCGTGTCACCTTCTCCGGCTGCCGCCGCCCGATGGCCTCCTGCACCCGGGGATCGAAATCCTGCACGCCCATGCTGATGCGGTTGAAGCCCAGCTCGCGCAGCAGGTGAGGCTGGTCGGCCTTGGCGGCGCGGGGATCGCATTCCAGCGAGAGCTCGCCGCTCAGCTCGAAGCGGTCGGCGAGCAGCTGCCAGGTACGGCGCATCTGCGCGTCGGTCTGGTAGTTGGGCGTGCCGCCACCCCAGTGCATCTGGACCACGCGCCGCTTGCCGAGCACGTCCACGGTCAGGTCCAGTTCGCGCTCGAGATGATCGAGATAGCGATCGACGTCGCCGCGGCTGTCGGGCACCGCGGCGTTGCAGCCGCAGTAGTGGCAGCGCTTCACGCAGTAGGGCAGGTGGACGTAGAGGCTGATCTCGCGCTCGGGCGCGGCGGCCAGGTCGACCAGGGCCTCCTGCCACTGCTCGGGCCCGAAGTCGCTCGTCCAGGCCGGCACGGTGGGATAGCTGGTGTAGCGCGGACCCGGTCGGTCCATGCGCTGGAGCAGATCCTGGGGAACGTGGACGCGCATCTAGGCCTCCCTGCCATGGGCGTGAACGGTCTCGACGAGCAGGGCCACCGCTTCGGGCGGGGTCGGGGGCAGGATGCCGTGGCCCAGGTTGAAGACGTGCGAACGGGCGTGGTCGCCGGCGCGGCAGACCGCGCGGGCGCGGCGCACGATCTCGTCCTCGCTGCCGAAGAGAACCACCGGATCGAGGTTGCCCTGCAGGGTCTGCTGCGGCGCCTGGGCGGCCACCGCCGCCAGGTCGCAGGTCCAGTCCAGCGAGAGGCAGTCGGCGCCGACCGTGACCAGCGACGGCAGGTTTCCCGCGCCGCCCTTGCTGAAGAGGATCCTCGGCACGCCGAGGTGGGCCAGGCCGTCGATGATCTTCTTGATCGGGGGCAGGGCCACGCGGGCGTAGTCGTGGGGGTGGAGGATCGACGCCCAGCTATCGAAGATCTGGACCGCCGAGCAGCCCGCCTCGACCTGCATGGTCAGGTGGCGGGTGACCTGATCGGCCAGGGTGTCGAGCAGCCCCGTGACAACCTCTGGACGCGAGTAGAGCAGCGCCTTGAAGTGGCGGAAATCCGAACTGCCGCCGCCCTCGACCAGGTAGGCCGCGAGGGTCAGCGGGGCGCCGGCGAAGCCGATGAGCGGGGTCCCGGGCTTCTCGCCGGTGACCAGCCCGATGGCCTCGGCCACGAAGCCCAGCTCCTCGCGCGGCTCGACCACCCGCAACCGGGCCAGGTCGGCCTCGGTGCGCAGCGGGGCCGCCAGCTTGGGCGAGCCCTGGCTGAAATCGAATTCGGCGCCCATGGGGCCCAGCGGCGTGAGGATGTCGCTGAAGATGATCATGGCGTCGAGGTCGAACCGACGCAACGGCTGCAGGGTGACCTCGCACGCCAGCTCGGGCGTGGTGCACAGCTCGTGGAAGCTGGCGCGTTCGCGCACCGCCCGGTACTCGGGCAGGTAGCGGCCGGCCTGGCGCATGATCCAGAGGGGCCGGCGCGACGGTGTCTCGCCGCGCAGGGCGGTCAGAAAGGGCGAGCTGGCAAGAGAGGTCTGGGGCATGGTAACTACCTTTCGGGAAACGTCAGAATTCCTACCAGGATAACCAATCCGGTCGTCCTTGGCACGGAGCGGTTCGGGTTCAAGCCGGGCGGGATCGGCGAGCGTGCAGGGCGATCTGCGCCAGCAGGGCCAGCAGCAGCAGTCCCGACGCCAACCAGTACGGTGCGGCCAGGCCGAGACCAGCCCGGACGAGCAGGCCGGCGATCACCGGCGGCAAGAATCCCCCGGCTCCCACCAGCCCCTCGTGGATTCCCGCGTTGCGCCCGCGCTGGCCAGGAATCTCCAGGCTGTAGAAGATGCTCGCGGTGTAGCAGACCCCGCAACCGAGCCCGATCAAGGGCGCGGTCAGGAGCAACGAGCCGAACCCCGGCAGCCAGGGCACCAGCAGCACGGCGACCACGCTCGCTGCCTGGGGCAGCCAGAGCCGCCAGGCCGAGTAGGCCAGCTTCAATGGACCGGTCAGCAGCAAGAAGACCGTGGTCTGGCACGCCAGGATCGCTCCCTGGTACCAGCCGTAGTGGCTGGCCGCCCAGCCGTGTTGGGCGAACCATTGCGGCAGGTGTGCGGTGAGGATGCCGAACGCCCCGTAGGCGGCGGTGTTGGCGATCCAACCCATGGCGCGAAAAGCATGCAGCGTGGCCGGATCGTGCTGCTGGTCGGTCGCAGTCGCCGGTCCCGACGTCTTCACGGCGGCCAGTCCTGCAGTCACCAGCGCGCTCTTGGGCAGCGCCGCGAAGGCCAGGGCCACGCTGACCGCCCCCACCAGATAGGCGGTGCGGAAGCCGCAGCAGGCCAGGAGCACACCGCCCAGGGCGAAGCCCAGCGCCTTGCCCGCCGACCACGCCACGTTGAATCGACCCAGCACGGGGATGCGGCGGTCACCAGGACTCAGGTCACCCAGGGTCGCCTGGACGGTGGGCCAGTAGAGCGCCTTGCCCAGGCCCATGAGGACCTGCAGCGCCAGGAGCAGGTCCAGTCGCTGGACGAGCCAGGCCAGGACGGCGCAGACGATGAGCACGGAGCCGCCTGCCAGGCAGAGCAGTGTCCGGCTGACCCGGTCGCTCCAGTGACCGGAGAGCGGCGCGGACACGATGTAGGTCACCGCGCCGATGGCCGGCACCAGGCCCAGGGCGAGAGCGTCGCCGCCCAGGGCGAGGACCTTGAAGGGCATGGCGGCCATGATCAGGAAGAAGCCGCCGTCCATGCCGGCGGCGGACAGGAAGAAGCCTCGCAGCGTGGCCTGCAGGGCTCTGGAGCCGGGCTGTGCGGCGGGCCCCCGCAACTACTGGTACTCCGCGCCCAGGAAGATGATGGAGAAGAGGATGGCGCCCACGGCGAGCGGCGCCACGAAGCGCAGGGCGAACCGCAGGAATCCGAAGTTGCGGCCCATGGCCCCGTGTCCTGCCTCCAGTTCGTCGCGCACGTCGCGTGGATTGAGGATCCAGCCGACGAACAGGGCGATCAGGAGCCCGCCCACCGGGAGCAGCCAGTTGGCGGCCAGGTAGTCCAGGGAGGAGAACATTCCCTCGGTCGACTCCTTGCCGAAGAGGTTGAGGTTGGACAGGGTGGCGTTGCTGCCCATGCTGAGCGCGCTGAGCACGCCGAACAGCGTGATGGCCGCACCCATGGTCAAGGTGGCGCGCTGGCGCGACCAGCCCAGTTCGTCGATGGCGTAGCTCGAGACCACCTCCATCAGGCTGACCGTGGACGTGAGCGCGGCGAAGGCCACGAGCACGAAGAAGAGCGCGAGGACCACGCCGCCCAGCGGCAGCTGGACCAGGACCGTGGGCAGGGTCGTGAAGAGGATGGTGGCGCTCTGGGTCACCTCGAGGTCGAAGGTGAAGATGATGGAGAACATGATGACGCAGGCCAGGATGCCCATGAGCGAATCCAGGAGGCAGATCTCCACCACCGAGCGGGGGATGCTGCTGTCCCGGCGCATGTAGCTGCCGTAGGTGAGCATGGCGCCCATGCCCAGGCTCAGCGAGAAGAACGCCTGCCCCACCGCCTCGAGGATGGAGGAGGCGGTCAGGTCGCCGAAGTTGGGCCGGAAGAGGAAGCGCATGGCATCGCCGAAGCCGCTGGTCGTGGCCGAGTAGACCACCAGGAAGAGGAGGATGGCGAACAGCAGCGGCATCAGGATCTTGGCCACCCGTTCGATCCCCTCCTTGACGCCGAAGTAGACCGCGCCGACGGTGGCCATCATGAACGCCAGGTGGTAGCCGACCTGCTGGGTGCCGTCGGCCAGGAAGCCCGTCAGGAAATGGTCCTGCAGCGCCGTGGCGTCGCGGGCGAGGGTGGCCAGTTTCCCCTGGATCGCCAGGACGATGTAGTGGACGGTCCAGCCCGCCACCACGCTGTAATACGAGAGGATGATGAAGCCGGCGCTGACCCCCAGGAATCCCAGGGCGGTCCAGGCCTTGCCTCCCGGTCGGCCCTGGCCGAGGGCGGCGAAGGCGCCCACCGGGCTGCGCTGCGTCCGGCGCCCTAGCAACACCTCGGCGACCATGATGGGGAAGCCCACGAGGATCACGGCGGCGATGTAGACCAGGACGAACGCGCCGCCCTCGTTCTGGTGCGTGACGTAGGGGAACTTCCAGAGGTTGCCCAGGCCGATGGCGCTCCCGGCGGCCGCCAGGATGAAGCCCAGCCGACCGCTCCACTGACCTCGTTGCTGCATGACTCGCCTTCCCGTGAATCAGGATCCGCAGGGTCTTGGTGCTGACGATGCCGCCGAGATTATGGCAAGCGGAGCCTTTAGGCAACCGGCAGTCAGTCGGCGAAGCGGTCGACCAGGAGTCCCTGCCGCAGTCCGCAGGCGCTGATGAGAAGCGGTACGCCGCGCCAACGTTGGGCCACGGCGGTGGTGATGATGGCTCCGGCCAGGATCACCGCGGCCCGGTCGGGATGCAGCCCCGGCAGGTTGCGTCGGCCACTGGTCGTCAGGTCGCTCAGTGTCATCAGCCAGTGTTGCAGGACAGCCGGCTCCAGTGTCTTGCCGTGGACCTCGTCGCTGTCGGCCACCTCGCGTGCCAGCGCCAGGGCCACCAGACTCGCCGGAGTGGCGCCGATGCCCACGAGCCGTGCTGGCGTCGCGAAGACGGGCAGCGTGTCGAGCGCCTGCTTGACCACCTGCAGCGCCGCCTCGCAGGTCGTCGGGCCAACCCGGTCTGCGAGGCCATGGCTTTCGGTCAGGGTGATGGTGCCGAGGGCGAGGCTGCGGCGCTCGGCTGGCTGTCGATCGTGGCCCCAGGCCAGTTCGGTGCTGGCGCCGCCGATGTCGAAGACCAGCTGCGCCGCCGCGCCCGGGGGGCGGGGCAGGCTGGAAACGGCGCCGAGGTACGTCAGCCTCGCCTCCTCGTCTCCGCTGATGATCTCCAGCGGGATGCCCAGCACCGCGGTGGCCCTGTCCCGGAAATCCTGACCATCGACAGCCAGGCGCAGCGCCATGGTGCCCACCGCGGCCATGCCCGCGACCCGGTGCTGGCGGGCGAGGGCCGTGAAGTCCTGCAGGGCGGCCAGGGTCCGCTCCACGCCGGTGGGGTCGAGGTGTGCGGATCCGGCGAGCCCAGTGCCCAGGCCCGTGATCACGACCTGGTCCGACCGTGTCCGCCAAGCACCCGCGCTGCTGCGTTGCGCCAGACGCAGCTTCACCGAATGGCTGCCCACATCGATGGCGGCATAGGTCTTGTTCGCGTCAGACACGCCGACCTCCGGACACGAGAAAGGCCCGACATCTCTGTCGGGCCTCGATCGTTGGTAGCGGGGGCAGGATTTGAACCTGCGACCTTTGGGTTATGAGCCCAACGAGCTACCAGACTGCTCCACCCCGCACCCATCAAATAGGTTCGTTGGGCCAATGTATGTGGGGGTCCTGGGAGTGTCAAGGATGGGATGGTATTTGGTCGGATTCGGGAATCAGCAGGATCACTTCTTCGCCTTCGCGGCGCATGTTGTAGCGTTCCCGGGCCAGTTTCTCGAGGGCGAGGGGGTCGTGCTGCAGCGCGTCGAGGCTGGCCTGCAAGGTCGCGGCTTCGGCGGTGAGGCTGTCGAGGTCCCGCTGGAGACGGTCCCGTTCGGCGCGCAGTCGCAGGTATTCGCCCAGGCCATTCTCACCGACCAGGGAGACAAGCGCGAGTATCAGCACGCCCGCGCCCAGCAACCACACGACGGTCCCTCTGGCGAGGCTTGCACCGGGTGGCCGGGGTCGCAAATATGGTGAGCGGCGCTGGGGGACATCCTTGTCCGACACGGCCGGATCCTCCACGGTAGGGGCGGGGCCGGCCGCGAGCCGGCCCCCGATCGGATCAACGCAGGTTGTAGAAACACGAGTGTCCGGGGAAGACCGCCAGATCGTCAAGTTCTTCCTCGATGCGCAGCAGCTCGTTGTACTTGGCGACGCGATCGCTGCGGCAGAGCGAGCCGGTCTTGATCTGGCCGGCGTTGGTGGCCACGGCCAGGCTGGCGATGAAGGCGTCCTCGGTCTCACCCGAGCGGTGGCTGACCACGTTGGTGAAGCTGGCGCGCTTGGCGATCTCGATGGTCTCGAGGGTCTCGCTCAGCGACCCGATCTGGTTCAGCTTGATCAGGATGCTGTTGGCGCAACGTACCTCGATGCCACGGGTCAGCCGCTCCGGATTGGTGACGAAGAGGTCGTCACCCACGAGCTGGATGCGATTGCCGAGGCGCTCATAGAGCTTGCTCCAGCCTTCCCAGTCGTCCTCGGCGAGCCCATCCTCGATGGAGACGATGGGATAGTTGTCCACCAGATCGGCGTAGAACTCGATCATGCGGTCGGAATCCCAGGGCTCACCACCCTCGGCTTCGAGCACGTACTTGCCGTCGCGGAAGAATTCGCTGCTGGCGGGATCCAGCGCGATGGCGATCTCCTCGCCGGGCTTGTATCCGGCTTTTTCGATGGCCAGCACCAGGAGGTCGAGGGCCTCGCGGTTGCTGCCCAGGTTGGGGGCGAAGCCGCCCTCGTCGCCCACCCCGGTGGCCAGGCCCTTCTCGTTCAGGAGCTTCTTGAGCGTGTGGAAGGTCTCGGCCCCGTAACGCAGCGCCTCCGAGAAGCTGGGCGCTCCCAGGGGCATGATCATGAACTCCTGGAGGTCGACGTTGTTGTCGGCGTGGGACCCCCCGTTCAGGACGTTCATCATGGGCACGGGCAGGGTCCTGGCCGCCACACCGCCGAGGTACTGGTAGAGCGGCAGCCCCACCGATTCGGCGGCAGCCTTGGCCACGGCCAGCGACACGCCGAGGATGGCGTTGGCGCCCAGCTTGGACTTGTTCGGGCTGCCGTCGAGCTCGATGAGTACACGGTCCACGAGGATCTGGTCGGTGGCATCCAGCCCCACCAACTCGTCCTCGATGCCCTGGATGTTCTTGATGGCGTTCAGCACCCCCCGGCCGAGGTAGCGATCCTTGTCGCCATCACGCAGCTCATGGGCCTCGTGCTCACCGGTACTGGCGCCACTGGGGACGGCGGCCCGGCCAGCCGAGCCATCGGTCAGCAGCACATCCACCTCGACGGTGGGGTTGCCACGGGAATCGAGGATCTCCCGGGCCTGGATCAGTTCAATGGCGCTCAAATTCACTCCTCCTGAGGCGTCGGGTGGATCGTACGGGTGGGTTCCCTGGCGATCCCTGCATCCGATCTGGTGGCGCGCGGCAGTCTAGGCCCCTGGTTCGCGGGTGTCAATGGATGGGAAACCGTTGTTGACCAGCCGCCGGCAAGCTGCCAATGTTGCCGCTTACCGCAGACAGAATAAGGCAGCTCCAGGTTCCTACCATGTTTGATCGTCGTGCCGATCTCAAGCTCATCCGCCGCTGCAAGCGGGGGGAAGAGGCCGCCTTCCAGGAGGTCTTGACCCGCTATCGCGCTGCAATCTACAATCTCTGCTGGCGCATGGTCCGCAACGACGAGGACGCTCGCGATCTCGCTCAGGAGGTCTTCATCAAGGTCTTTACCCTCCTGGACCGGTTCGACGAGCAATATGCCTTCAGCAGCTGGCTCTTCCGCATCGCCACCAACCACTGCATCGACCACCTGCGCCGCCAGCGTCTCCGATTCCTCTCGGTGGAGCGTGACGGCGGCAGCGAGGACGAGGAAGCCGAGTTGCAGATCCCGGCCACAGGGCCCGAGCCCGACGTGGTCATGCAGCGGCGGCAAGCGCTGGAGAAGCTGGAGGAAGTGATCGCCGAGTTGCCGCCGCATTACCGGATCATCACGCTGCTCCGTCATGATGAGCAGCTCTCCTATGAGGAGATCGCCGAGACCCTGCAGCTCCCCCTGGGCACGGTGAAGGCGAGGATCCACCGGGCGCGGAACATGATCCAGCAATTGCTGGCCGCCAGGAATTACGAGATTTAGGTGAAACCTGGGCCACGGGGATTCCGTAAGATGGGTGTCGACCCGGATCCGATGGCGCTGCGGGCAGCGCAAGTGCCTTCTGGTGAATGGGTTGACATTTCGAAACCGTGGCGAATGGACATGTCGTTGTCGGGGGATACGTCGTTTGCCGCGGTCGGGGGAGCGAGGACGCCCAGCGTGCTCGCTCCCGTCCGCAGACGGTTTCCGGGCTTCTCCCGTCCCGGCCACCGTGCAAGAAGTCGAGGATCGGCTTCGAGCGAGGAGAATTGATTTGAGCGGCCAGCATTCTCGCCAGGCACCCCACCTGACCTGCGCCGAATGCCAGCAATGGCTACAGGAGTATCGCGACGGGGGGCTGAGCAAGCCCGATTCCATGCGCGTGTTCCTACATGTCCGCGCCTGCGAGCAGTGTACCGAGGAATTGGCCCGTCTCGAGAGACTGGTCACCCTCCTGGAGACCCTGCCCGAGCGCGAGCCTCCTGCTGATTTCGACGCCAAGGTCCTGGCCGCGGTGCCCTATGATTCCTACCGGGCCATGGCTGGCCTGCGCCAGCAGCGAGTCCCGATCTTCCTGGAGCAGGAAACCCTGCCGGCCTGGGTGCGGGCACGCGCCACGCGCCTTGCCGGGATCATGATCGCCGTGGCGGTCGTGGCCGGACGGTTCGCAGACATGGTTCCCGATCCTGCACTGATCGCTGCGGTTGTGGGCTGCCTGCCCGAGGCCGCGGTGCAACTGCAACGCATGGGTCGCCGTCTGGCCCTGGCCCTGACCGCTGGTCGGGAAGGGGCGTGATTTCATGAGGCACTCGCTCCAGTTCGGCCGTCTCGCCTCCTGCTTGGTGGCGGTCTGTCTGGTGGCGACAGCAGTGATCATGGTTCCCGGAGAGGCGGGCGCTCAGTCCGCCTCCCGTTCGTCTTCCCGTTCGCAGCCGAGCCAGGCCGACCGCCGCGACACGCTGCGGGTTCAGATCCAGCGCTATGCCGAGATCGTGGCCGCCTTGCGCGATTCGCTCGATGGTCTCGATCGCCAGGCGTCGCCGCGCCGGGAGCGGGTCGAGGACATGGAGGAGTCCATCACCGCGCTCAGCGAGGCCATCGGCATGCTCACCGATCAGCTCTCGCAGCTGGAGGTCGCCGTCGAGGATCGACAGGTCAGCCTGCGGGACGGCCGCGGCGGTGAGGTGACCCTGGAGATCCCCGAGGATCTGGGCCAGCGGTTCAGCGAGGGTATCAGCTCCATCACCCGCGTGATCCTGGACGAGATGCCGGACACTCTTCGCCTCGGTGACGATCAGCGCGGCTTCACCTGGAGCTTCGATGGCAAGGGTCTGGATATCGTGCCCGTCGTGGCCCCCAAGCCAGAGCGGGTGATCGAGGGCGGGATCGTCAAGTTCAAGGACGATGTGGAGATCTTCGCCGACGAACTGGTGCTGGGCGACGTCATCGCCGTGATGGGCGACGTGCTGGTGGAGGGGCGGATCCAGGGAGATCTGGTGGTGGTGCTCGGAGATTTGCAGCTGGGGGAAAATGCCGAGGTCGAGGGGGAGATCATCTCCATCCTCGGCCAGCGTGACTTCCTGGCCGGTAGCGAGTACGGGGCGCTGACGGTGGTGGATCCGGGCCTGTCCTTCCTGCCCGAGGGGATGCGCGAGATCCGGGGCAATTGGCTGGGGTTCTGGGGCTACCAGGCGCTCTTCCTGCTCCTGCTCTTCCTGGTCCTCCTCATGGTCGCCCTCACGCCCCGGCGGCGTCTCGAGACCATGACGCTCACGCTGCTCCGTCGCCCCGGTGAGTGCTTCGGCGTGGGCCTGATCATGGCGCTGGTGGGGCACATGGTCCTGCTCGGCCTGGGTGCGATCCTGGTGCTGACGGTCATCGGCATTCCCGTGGCGTTGCTGGTCCTGCTGGTGGTGATCTTCCTCGATCTGGGCGCTGTGGGCCTGTCCGCCCTGGTCGTGGGCCAGCGCCTGTGTGCGCGTCTCGGTCTGGGCTGCGGCAATCCCTGGCGAGAGGCATTTCTGGGCATGGCCCTGCTGCACCTGCCCGCCTTCCTGGCCGCGCTTCTGGGGCCGGCTGGACTGCCCCTGGTGCTGATCATCCTGATCTCCTGGCTCGGTCGTATCCTGAAATTCGCAGCGTTCTGTTTCGGCCTGGGAGCCCTGGTTCTCGGCCGCCTCGGCGCCAGCTCCCGGGCCAGCGACCTCACCGTGCCCCTCGATCCGACTCCGGGCGCCCACGGCGCCTGATCCTCCCTGCCTACCTCGCGCTAGACCGGTGAGCCGGATTTCTGGGTTCAACCTGGAATCGGCAATTATCAATATTCAATAAATATTATCTGTGTTATAATCACCAGCATTCTGAGCCATTTGGCGCATGTTCGTGGCCGTCGCCTTGGGGCGCCTGCCCTCCATGATTGTCACGATCTCGAATTGTTCATGTAAGCTGTTTCATGGAAGAGGTTTACATCGCCGCAGGCGTGGTGTCGCGAACCACGTCGGGATCCGGGGGATCTGGAATGCTCCCTGCGTCATATTCCGATATGGCGCAGAGCATGGACGATGATGGTGGAGGATGGCCTGCGAGGCCCTGGAACGGACGAGGAGACCCCGGAATGTCTCAGCATGGAAACCGCGATAGCGCTGGTCGGATCGGTTCCCGACCCCTGCTCCTGACCCTCGTCCTGTGCGGTCTTTTCGGCGTCGGCACGGCGTCGGCCACGACCCTGGAGACGCCGACCGGCCTGCACGTGACCATCCATTCGCCGGCCGAGATCGAGGCCGAATTGCTGACCTACCGCGACGGTCGCGTCTATCTGGACCATCCCACGGCGGGGGAGGTGGAACTCGATACCGAACGCCATCCCTGGTCCGGGCTGACGCCCGTATCGCCGGGACCCGTGGCCGAGGCCCTCCGCGACGTGCAAGGATTCGTCACCGATCTGGACGTCGACGTCTTTCTGCTGCCTGGTTTACCCGCCGAGGTCCTGTCGAGCTTCGCCCGGCGCGACGCCATCTTCCTCGCGCCAGGATTCGGGCCTCAGCCCGACGAAACCGTGGCTTACGTGACCACCCATGAACTGGGCCACGTGCTCTGCTGGTCCGCCATCGACGGTCATGAATCGCGCTGGGCCGCCTACCGCGAACTGCGCGACCTCGATGCCTCCACAGGTGGCCCCGATGTCCCCCATGCCCAGCGCCATCGTGAGATCATCGCCGAGGACCTCCGTTTCCTCTTCGGGGGCGCTCTCGCCACACAATCGGGCACCATCGAGAACGACTCGCTGACCCTGCCCAACCGGGTGCCTGGACTGGCCGACCTCCTCGCCGGATTCCTGGCCCAGCCAGGACTGGAGATGCCATCCCTGCGGCCGAGCCGGGTCTATCCCAATCCTTGTCGCGACCTGGCCACGGTGGAGATGAGCCTGGAGGATGGCGCCGCCAAGTCGCACGACGGGGAGTCGGTGCTCGAGATCTTCGACGTGCGGGGACATCTGGTCCAGCGGCTGCGTGGCGGCAGGGTCTCGGCGGGCAGGGTCACCCTGGCCTGGGACGGGGAGAGCCTCGGCGGCGGCCGGGCGGCGGCCGGGATCTACCTGTATCGGCTGACTCACGGCACGTCTGTCGGCTCGGGGCGTCTCATCTATCTGTCCCGCTGATGGCGATCGCGGCACCGGAGCTCGGCATCGCGGTGGTCAGGACAGGTTGCCGCGCTCTCTCCGGTACTCCACTCAAGGAACCAGCGTGAGCTTGCCGCCGGTGGTGAAAGACCCCGGCGCCTCGATGCGATAGACGTACAGTCCTCCTGCCGCCCGCACCCCCGCCTGATCAGCACCGTTCCAGCGCACCGTGTTCAGCCCTGCGCGTCCCGCGACCGTCCCGGAGTCCCAGACGCGGTGTCCGCGCAGATCGTGGATGGTCACCCGGTAATCCGAAGGGGCGGCCAGCTCGAAACGCAGGTCCGTGGCCGGATTGAAGGGGTTTGGCATGGGGCCGAGATCGCGAATGGGGGAGGCGGGCGTGGTCGGCTCCATCCCGGTGATGAACTCGGTATGGCTCTCGACGATCTCATCGACGTTGATATGCCCGAAGGGGTCGTTGTCGACCACCGTAACATAGACCTCCTGGCCCTGGAGGTCCTGGACGTCCCAGAAGCGGGTGGTCATGGTCTCGCTGCCCAGGCCGGTGGCGACGCGGAGCAAGGTGTCGGTGGCGGCGTCTGCGAGTGCCACGTAGAGGCTGTCCGGGTTGAACGTTCCCCCGACCAGGAGCGAGATCGAGTTGCCCTCGATGGTGAAGGGCCGCGACTTCAGGAGTCCCATGGCCGAGTCGCCGATGTCGCGGCCCGGATCCCCACGGCCCGAGAGGGGACCCTGGTAATACTCCTTGGAGCCGAAGTAGAACTGGCCCACCGGTCCGGCGGGTTCCTCGCCTCGGCGGGCCGGGTTGTCGCCGAAGCAGGGGTTGCCGAGGCACATGGTCCCGGAATGTACTTCCCAGTCGCGATCGAGGGGGTTGGCCCGATAGACGGCCGGGGCGAGGCTGCCGTCCTGGAAGCGCAGGGTGTCGAGACGGACGCAGTAGCTCAGGATCGAGGCGCCGGTCTCGCGATAGGGAGCCAGGCGCGAGAACACGAAATTGGCGCCGTCGTCGAAACTATCGACCTCCGGGGCGATGCCCAGGTCGATGATGGTGCGCCGCTCGAAGCTCAATTCGGGAACCGAGGCTGCTCCGATGTAGCTGATGCCCTGGACGTCGTATTCCAGGAAGAAGACATGGTGACGGCCCTCGCGCTCGTGATACTGGCCACTCTCGAGCGTGTGCCCGGGCTGGGTCCCGTCGTTGAGCATGAAGACGTCGGTGGGGCTCCAGTGGAGGAGGTCGCTGCTGGCGGCATGGGCCAGGACGCCCTGCCCACCCTGGATACCCTGGATCTTGGCCGAGGTGAGCATGTGCCACTGGCCGTCCTGCCGGTAGAGGAAGGGATCGCGGCACTCGGCCCAGCCTGAACTGGGATAGTAGAAGAAGAGCGAAGGGTCGGGCTCCAGCACGGGGTTGGCGCGTGACTTGTACCAGGTCGTGAGGTCGCGGGACCAGGCCATGCAGATCCGCTGGTTGAACTGGTGGTCGACTCCGGTGTAGGCCATCCACCACAGTCCGGTCTCGTCGTCGAAGACCACGTCGGGTGCCCAGATGGCCTCGGCTTCGTGGGCCTCGTCGGAGATCGAGAGGACGATCTCGGGCGGGGACCAGTGGCGCAGGTCCTCGCTGGTGGCGCGATAGATGTGATGAGCGAACCGCGGGTGATTGTGCTCCTCGAGGATCCCATGGTAGAAGATCTGATAGAGCCCACCCTCCTGGATCAGGCAGAAGTCCCAGACCTGCATGCCGGGGTGGACGTAGTAGGGGCATTCGAAATCGATGTTCAGCAGCGCAGAGGCCTGTCCTGACAGCAGGGCCAGAGACAGGATAACGTACAGCATGGAACGGCCTGGGCGGCCCCGTCGGGGACGACACCGCTCGCTCGTGGGGATGGGCATGCTGGTCTGGTCCTCCATGCAGGCGTGTCCATCGATCTAAACCGCCTCTTGTCTTGCGGTTGTCACGATGTCCTGGAATTTTTCCTCAATCATGGGGATTATACCAGGGATGAGGTTGTCGGGTCAATTGTCCCCGCCATCGATGAAGAGGATCGAGCCACCATGAACTCGAGGGACCTGAGGCCAGGGGCAGCGTGTCTGGTGTGTGTCCTGGTTGCGGGCCTGGCCGGGGCGGACGACCTGTCCAGCCTGGCGGCGCTCGACGAGTTGCTCGCCGGTGGAGAGGCCGAGGCGGCCGTGGCCCTGGCCACCGGGTTGCTGAAGCCGGGAGCGGTGGAACCCCGGAACCTCTGGCGTGTCCGCCAGCGGTTGGGGGCCGCCTTGACCGCTGTCGGCCGACCCGATGAGGCGGTCGGGATCCTGGAGGCGGTCCTCCGCGAGGTGCCCGACGATGCGGCCTCGCATCTCAATCTGGCCCGGGCGCTGCGGGCGCTGGGCCGGGAGGGTCGGGCTGTGGCCGAATTCGATGCGGCGCTGGCGCTGGCTCCGGGCCGGTTCGCATGGCGCCTGGAGTACGCCGAGGCTCTCGACGCTCTCGGCATCCGCCGCGATGCCCTGCAGCAGATCCGTCGCGCACGTCGCGACTGTGCCGATTGCGACGCGGCGCTGCGAGGCGAGGTGAACCACTACCTGGCCAGCGGCGAGGCCTCAGCCGCGGCCGAACCGCTGGGCCTGCTCTACGCACGCCAGCCCGATCCGGAGACGAGACGACTCCTGGCGTTGGTGCTCTCCTCGGCTGGCGAGGTTGCGGCGGCGACCGCGTTGCTGGACACCGTTCCCGTTGCGGCGCTGACCGGTGCCGAGGTCATGATCCTGATCCAGGCGGACCGCCAGCTCGGAACGAGCAGCCGGGCCGTGGACTGGGCTCGCTCGGACCAGCCCGAACTGCCCGCCGGTTGGCGGCCAGGTGCGGATTTCTGGGCCATCGTCGCGGAGATCTGTTTGCAGGCGGAGGAACACGAGGCAGCATTGGCGGCCATCGATCGCGCCCTGGCCCAGGAACCGGGACAGGCCGTCTACCACCACAACCGCGCCGCGATCCTGCTGGCACTGGGTCGTGAGGACGAGGCCCGCGCAGCGCTGGCGGAGGCGCGTCGGCTGGATCCCGCACAGGGAGGATCACCGTGAATCGACTGCGGATCTGGAGCCTGACTCTCATGGCGGCGTTGACAGCCCTGACGGCGCCGGTGCCAGCCGAGGAAGCGCCGCCGCCGGAGGGAGCCTGGCGACCGCATCTGCTGTCGCGTTGCCAGGAGCATGCCCCGCCGTCCGGTCTGGCCCGGCCGGTGTTCGCCGAGGCCCTCGAGCTCTTCGAGCTGCACAACGGTGGTGACGCGGTCTCGGTGCTCGAACTGGGCCTCAGTGAGGGGGCGAGCGACCCCTGGTCGCTGCTCCTGCTCGCCCAGATCTATCTGCTCGCGGGGCAAGGGGAGCCGCACTGCCAGCCGACCTCCGGACCGGCGGCCATGTCCGGCGACTGGACCAGGGACCAGCAGCGCCTGCTCGCCAGGGCCGAGGATCTCCTGAACCGCCTGGCGGCCGACTGGCCCGATGACGCGATCGTGGATTTCCTGCTCGCCGACGCTCGCCGGGCCCGCGACGACCAGTCCGCCGCCGCCGAGTTCGATTTCCGGGGGCGCGGCAAGTGCAGCCATCCGGAGAGTCTCGACCTGCTGCGGCGTCTGCGGCAACTGGGTCGGAAGCCGGCCAAGGTCATCGCGCCCATCGTGCCCGCGTATCCCGAGAACTGCATCCGGGAGGGGATCCAGGGCGAGGTGGTGCTCGATATCCTCATCGATCCCCAGGGACGGGCGGTCGAATCCGTGGTCGTGGGCGAGCCGCCCCGCGACCTGCTGGCCGCGGCCCGGGAGGCACTGCCCATGGGGGGCTACCAGGCTGCCCAGGTGGGCTACTACCCGATCTGGTCCTGGCTCCGGGTCCCGATCCGATTCACCCTCACGAACTGACAGGTTGATTTGCTCGGCTGACTGCCCTTACTTTAATGCGTCCTGTGCGCCTTCCGGCCGGGCAGGACGAGTTGCCATCCGGGCCTCGGCCCGCCAATCTGCGCACCCGACGGGAGGTCGGAATCTTGAAGGGGTTCCGCAATCGTTATCTGGCCGCGGCCTACGTCCTGCTGCTGGCCGCCGCGTTCGTCGTTGGTTGTTCCACCAAGGAAGATCCCGCGGAGGAACTGGTCATCTGCGGCAACCACTCCTGCGGTGACCTGGCCATGGTGACCATCGACACCTCCAGCGACGGTTGGCAGTATCTGGATCCGACCTTCTCGCCCGATGGCACCCGGATCGCCTTCACCGCCGACTGGGGCGTGATCCCCTCGGTACCAGGCGAGGATCCCAGTGAACCGGTCCTGGCGCGCCAGATCCTCCTGATGCCCATCCCCGCCGACATCTGGGCCGACACCATGATCTACCGGGACCCGGTGGCCGACATCCAGGACCTGGGGGCGGAGCTGGTCTACGTCGGCCCCTTCAACAGTCCCATCGGCGCCGACTACCCCAACGTCCACGTGGTGGAGAACGCGCACCGGCTGACCAAGGACAGTCCGGTGTGGATCGATGACACCACGCTGCTGTTCCTGATGCGCTTCGACAACCGCGACCGCATGCTCATGGCGGATATCTCCAACCCGGGCAACGTGGTTCCCGAACTGGTCTTCATCGAGGACGACGACACCCGCGGCACCAACTTCTGGTTCTACTACCACGGCGATCCGGCGCTGAGCTCCGACGGACGCTGGCTGGTGTTCACGCGCTACGGCTGCAACACGCTGCCCAACCAGCCGGAGGCCATCTGCACCGGCGAGGCGCTGTGGGTGCTCGACATGAACACCCTGGGCGATCCGGCGGCGGTCACCGCGTTCCCGGTCACCAGCGAGGCGGCCGACCTGGAGGATCCGGCCTGGAGCCCCGATGGGCGGTCCATCTGCTTCTCCGCCTCGGTCGATCTGGTGGGGCAGTACAGCGGCTCCGCCAACGAGCTCTTCCTGGTCCGCTTCGATCCAGAGGAGGCGGAGACCGGTGTGGTGACCATCGACAACAGCCTGCAGCGGCTGACCACGACCAGCGTCTCCGAAGGCGACCCCATCGTCGGGTTGCACAACTACGCGCCCTACTTCAACGCCACGGGTTCCGAGATCTACTTCACCTCCTCGCGCCGCGCGCCGGGCTCCACGCAGCGCGGCCGCAATCTCTGGCGAATCCCCTCCGACGGCCGGCTCGAGCCAGAACTGCTCTTCTACTCACGGATGGACGATGTCGATCCGGTGGTCTACTGGCCCACGGGAACCATCCTCGTCGCCAGCCGGATGGGCTTCCCCGACGAGATGCTCGACGCCCTCGAACAGAAGGCCATCGACCGCCTCTGGGCCGAGAACGAGGATCTGGAGGTGCCGCTGACCGAGGTGGAGATCCAGCGACGGGCCGCCGACGAACGCGAGGAACTGGCGTTCTTCGAGGACGTCATGTCCCATCTCTTCCTCTACCGTGGTTTCTGACGGTCCCGATCCGATGGGTGATCCGCGCCAGGACCTGGTCCGGATCGGAGAACAGCTCTACCAGCGTCGGCTCGTCGTCGCCGCCGAAGGCAACCTCTCGGTTCGTCTCGGCGGCGATCGCTTTCTGGTCACGCCTTCCGGCGTCTGCAAGGGATGGCTCCGGGCGGAGGATCTTCTCGAGGTCGATGCGGCCGGCACGGTGACTGGGGGACGGGGGCGGGTCACCAGCGAGTGGGGTCTGCACCGGGAGATCTACCAGCAGTGCGCCGAGGCCGGCGCCGTCTGCCACGGCCATCCTCCTTACGCCACGGCCTGCGCCGTCGCCGGGCGTGCTCTCGATCATCGCGTCCTGACCGAGACCGCAGCCCTGCTGGGACCGGTGCCGCTGGCCGACCCCGCCGCGGCGGGGACACCCGAGGTGGCGGCCTCGGTGCGGGCCCTGATCCCGGGCGCCCGGGCGCTGCTGCTGGGAGGACACGGAGCCGTGGCCTGGGGCCGGGACCTCCAGGAGGCCTTCTTCCGGCTGGAGAGCGTGGAACGGCTGGCGGAGGTGAGCTTGCTGGCCGAACTGGCCGGGGGCGCCCGCTGCTTGCCGCTCGACCTGCTGCGACGCCTCGGCGACGGATCCTGACCCGCGAGCCCGCCTAGGCCCCGGCGGCGGGCTGTTCCCCGCCATAGACGTCTTCCAGCCACTCGACCACGGCCTGCCACGAGAACCTGGCTTCCACGTGCTCCCTGGCCCGGGCCGCGCGCCTGGCGGCGCCCTCGGGATCCTTGGCGGCGGCCAGGAGCACCGCCCCGAACTCGTCGGCCGAGTGGGCCCACCAGACCAGCTCTTCCGCCTCGCTGGCGATGCCCTCGGCCCCGATGGGGGTGGTGACGATGGGGATGCCGCGGGCCATGGCCTCCAGGATCTTGATCTTGATGCCGCCGCCCTCCACGAGGGGAGCCAGGAACAGGCGGCTCGACCGGAACAGCGGGGTGAGGTCGTCCACGTATCCCGTGGCCCGGATCCCCGGATGCGTCTGGGGCCGGGAGGCGAGGAAGGCATCGGAGCCGGGGCCGGCCAGCACCAGTTCCCAATCCGGCAACTGGGGCGCCACCTGGGGCCAGATCCGCTCGCAGAGCAGGCGGGCGGCGCTCCGGTTGGGCGGGTGCTGGAAGCTGCCGACGAAGAGCGCGCGCGGCACCGGCTCGGGATCGCGTTCGCAGGCCAGGTTGTGCGTGTCGATGCCCAGGGGCACGGTCACCAGGTTCCGACCACCGATATCGGCGTAGAGCCGGCGGTCCTGCTCGGTGACGCACAGTGTGGCATCGGCCCAGAGGCTGGCATGGCGGGCCAGGCGGTCCCAGGCGGCGGCCTGCCGCCGGAACCAGGGCCGCAAGAGGAGGGGGGCGCCGCCGGCCCGGCGCCGTCTGGGCAGCGAACCCAGCTCGTGACTGTCCAGGACCAGGCGCGGCGTCGGGGATCCGGGCGAGCGGGCGTCGCGCCAGCGGCGCAGCTCGCGCAGGAGCCCCGCCAGCTGGAGGTACTCGATCTGGACCACGTGAGGCCGGAATGCGCGGATGGCGGCCTGCGTGGCCGCGACCAGGGCGGCATTCTCGTACTTGGCGACGTAGAAAGGGTAGCCGGTGGCGAGAACACGGCCGAGTGCGCGGGACCGGGCGGCCCACAGCCCCAGTCGGGCCCGGCCGCTGGCGGCGGTGTCGAGGAACGGCACGGTGGTCAGGGCGACACCCAGCTCCCGGACACTTTCGGTGAGCGTGTCCTCGCCGGGGCGCAGCAGGCTGACCACGCCCACCTCGTGCCGGCGCGCCAGGGCGCCGATCAGGCCACGGATGGCGGTGCCGCCGCCGTGGCCGATGCTGGCGTGGGGTAGATAGGGAGTGACGATCAGGATGCGCACGGATGGGCCTTCGGGCGGGGCGTGGGCTCGGTCAGCGGATCACGTAGCCGCGGGTGACGGCCAGCTCTTCCTTGGTCCGCTCCATCTCGACCTCCCACTCGGTGCTGCCTTCCTCGAGCCGCGAGCGGTGCTTCCTGAGCCATGCCGTGGCCTCCTCGTCGATCTCGTCCTCGATGCGCAGATCCTTCAGGAGCAGGCTCTCGAGCAGGAAGAGGAACTTGTCCTCCTCGATCTCCAGATCGACCAGTTCCTCGTCCAGCAGGGTCTCGGCGATCTCTCGAGCGATCACGGCGATGCGTTCCTCGGACAGTCGCACGGTCGTCCTTCCTGGTCAGAGTGTGAAGCCGCGCTTGCGGGCGACCTCGCGCTTGAATTTCCGCCGGAGATCGCCCACATCCATCTCCATGCCGCTGATCTCGGCCCGGTGCTTGGCCAGCAGTTCGTCCACCTCGTCGTCGATGGACTCTTCCTCGCGCATGTTGGCGAAGATGGTGTCGGCCACGGTCTTCCAGACCGTTTCCGGATTGGCCGTCAGGTGGACCGGGCCGGTTTCCTGCAGCATGACCAGGATCCGATCGGCAAGATATTCGATCTTGTTCGGAGAGAGTCTCAACGTTGCCTCCTTGGCCGACGACCGCCGTGGACGACGGCCTCGGCGACAATTCAACGGTGATCACCCGGTCTTGGCAAGTGAAAAGCCACACGGTACATTACCGCCCGCCCCCGAGGCTCCGATTTCCGGGGCAGCGAATGGGGAACCGTCGGACGCTTGCGGCGTAGAACGGGGCTGGGCCCTCGGCGGCCCGGTGCAGCCCTTACCAGAGTGAACCAGTCAGCGGAGAGGTGCTCATGCAGGAGAACACCCTGGACAAGGTCCATGCGGAGGAGATCGCCAGCCGCCTCGACGGCGTGCTGCGCGAGGCGGGCCGGGTCATCGTCGGCCAGCGGGAGATGCTCGAGGGGCTGATGCTCGGCCTGATGGCCGACGGGCACATCCTGCTCGAAGGCGTCCCCGGCCTGGCCAAGACCCTGGCGGTGCGTACCCTCAGCCAGGTGGTGGACGCCAGTTTCCAGCGAATCCAGTTCACCCCGGACCTGCTGCCGGCGGACATCGTCGGCACCACCATCTACAACCGGGAAACCGGCGAATTCACCGTCAAGCACGGTCCGGTCTTCGCCAGCATCATCCTGGCCGACGAGATCAACCGCGCCCCGGCCAAGGTGCAGAGCGCGCTCCTGGAGGCCATGCAGGAGCGGCAGGTCACCATCGGTGAGACGACGTTCCCGCTGCCCGACCCCTTCCTGGTCCTGGCCACCCAGAACCCCATCGAGCAGGAGGGGACCTATCCGCTACCCGAGGCCCAGGTCGACCGTTTCCTGCTCAAGCTCCGCGTGGGCTATCCGCAGAAGGACGAGGAGCGACTCATCCTCGAGCGCATGGGCGGCGGCACCCCGCCCCAGGCTTCCGCCTGCCTGACCCCGGCCGACATCGCCGGGTTCCGGCTGGCCACGGAGAGCGTCTTCGTGGACGAGAAGATCAAGACCTACATCCTGGACCTTGTCTTCGCCACCCGCGAGCCCCGTACGTATGGCCTGGACATCGGGCCGCTTCTGGCCTACGGGGCCTCGCCGCGGGCCTCGCTGGCGCTGATCCGCCTGGCCCGGGCCCGGGCGCTGCTGCAGGGTCGGGCCTACGTGGTGCCCGAGGACGTGAAGGCGGTGGGCCACGGGGCGCTGCGCCACCGCGTGCTCCTGTCCTACGAGGCGGAGGCGCGCGAGATGGATGCCGACGCCATCGTCAGCACCCTGTTCGACAGCATCGAGGTTCCCTAAACCGACGTCTTGGAGCTGTCCGCCGTGATGCGAGAGCCCAGCAGCAACAATCCCGGCGCAACCGCGATCCCGCCCGAGATCCTGGCGGCTGTGCGGCGCATCGAGATCCGTACACGGCGGCTGGTGGACGAGGTCTTCAGCGGCGAGTACCACTCGGTCTTCCGGGGGCGGGGGGTGGAGTTCCGCGAGGTCCGCGAATACACCCCCGGCGACGATGTGCGCACCATCGACTGGAACGTCACCGCGCGCGCCGACACGCCCTACGTCAAGCAGTTCGAGGAAGAACGTGAGCTCACCGTGGTGCTCGCCGCCGACGTCTCCGGCAGCGGGCGCTTCGGCAGCGGCGAGCGCACCAAGGCCGAGACAGCGGCCGAGCTCTGCGGCGTGCTGGCCTTCGCGGCCATCGCCAACAAGGACAAGGTGGGGCTGCTGCTGTTCAGCGATCACGTCGAGAAGTACATCCCGCCGGCCAAGGGACGGAGCCACGTCCTGCGGATCATCCGTGAACTGCTGACCTACCGGCCCGAGGGCATGGGCACCGATCTCGACGAGCCGCTGCAACTGGTCGGCCGCGTGCTCAAGCGCAAGGCCACGGTCTTCCTGGTTAGCGACTTCTGGACCGGCGATTTCTCGTCGAGCCTGCGCACCGTGGCGCGCCGTCACGATTGCGTCGCGGTCCGGCTGCGAGATCCGCGCGAGACCGGACTGCCGGACGTGGGGCTGGTGACATGGCGCGACGCCGAGACGGGCCAGGACGTCCTGGTGGACACGGGAGCGGCGGCCGTGCGCGAGCAACTGCGACAACGGGCCCAGCGGCACGACCGGCGTCTGGAGAGCGATCTGCGCAACGCCGGCGTCGACCTGGTGGATGTGGACGCCACCGGCAGCTACGTCGAGCCTCTGCAACGATTCTTCGCCGCGCGGGCGGGGCGGCGGCGACCGGGAGGTGGCCGTTGAAACCGCCTCTGGGCATGTCGCTGATTCTGCTCGGGCTTTTGGCGACCCTCGCCGGCGCCCAGACCATGCCCCCGGAGCCCGGGGCGCCGCCCGGTATTGCGGTGACGCCGCCCGACACGGCGGTGGTCCGCTTCGCCTGGGCCAACGCCGGTCACGAACCCGTGGCGCTGCACGTGGTGCCGCGCTCCGCCGTCTTCGGGGACCCGGTGGTCCTGGTCCTCGACCTGGCTCTCGATGCCGGGGATCTCCCGGCCGATTCCCTGCTCGTGGATGTCCCCTGGCTCGAGCCGGCCAGCGTGATGCCGCCAGTCGACCTCGCCGGTCTGCCCGCCGCCACCGGACCGCGCCTCACCTTTCCCTTCCACGTCTACCGCGTGGGCCCCTGGCGACCCGCCTGGTCACGGAGCGAGCCCGGGCCAGTGCTCACGGTGCAGGGGCGCGTGGCCGATCCGAACCAGGTGGCGCCGGTGCGCGACCCGCGCCGCCTGGGCGGAATCCCGCTCTGGGTGTTGATCCTGGTGGGCGCCGTGATCCTGTTGCTGGCCATCGTGCTGCTCGGGCTGCGGCTGCGGGGTCGCGGGTCTCGCGACTGGCCGGTGGACAGGCCCTTGCCGGCCTTCGCCTGGGTCGAGGCGGCGTTGGCCTTGCAAGATCTCGCAGCGGTTTCCCTTGCCGGGCCCGACTCGGGCCGTGCCTTTCTCGACCGCCTCGCCGGCATCCTGCGCCGCTTCCTCGCCGTGCGCTTCCAGCTGCCCGCCGAGGAGATGACGCCCGCCGAGATCGGCGCGGCGGGCCAGCTGGCCGGCTGGCCCACCACGCCGCTCCAGGGTTTCGTGAGGTTGCTGCAACGCTGCGACGATGACCGGTACGCGCCCGAGCCGGTCCCGGCGCATCGGTGCCGGGCCGGTCTCGACGAGGCGCTGGATCTCATCGAGGCGGTCCGGATCCGGCCGCGCTATACGCCGGTGGCTGCCGAGACGACGACGGCCGCCGAGGCGGCCTGGCGCGATCTGCGCAACCAGGGAGGCGTGGCATGCTGACCCTGGCTCATCCCTGGCTGCTCCTGCTGGCCATTCCGGTGCTGGCGCTGCTGTGGTGGCGCCGCCGCCAGCCGGCGCCGGTCGCGGTGTTGCGGCACTCACACACCGCGCTCTTCGGTCCGCTGCCCACCAGCTGGCGGGTGCGCCTGTCGCGGTCGGTGCCCTGGCTCCTGGCGATCGCGCTGCTGCTGATGGTGGTCGCGCTGGCCCAGCCGCGGCGCAGCTATACGAGCCAGACCATCGAGGGCGAGGGCATCGACATCATGATCGCGCTCGATATCAGCGGCAGCATGCAGGCGCTGGATTTCGAGCCCAAGGATCGCCTCGAGGCGGCCAAGGACGTGATCCGCGAGTTCATCGCCGGCCGCCCGCACGACCGCATCGGGCTGGTGGTCTTCGCCTCGCGCGCATTCACCCAGTGCCCGTTGACCCTCGACCACCAGGTCCTCGTCGGCTTCCTCGACGAGATCCAGGTGGGCCTGATCGACGACGGCACCGCCATCGGCCTGGGCCTGGCCACCGCGGTGGGACGGCTGCGGCACAGCGACGCCCAGAGCCGGACCGTCATCCTGCTGACCGACGGCATGAACAACGTGCCGACACTCGAACCGGAGACCGCCGCCGAGCTGGCGCGCACCCTCGACGTCCGGGTCTACACCGTGGCCATCGGTCGCGAGGGCGTGGCCCCGTTCCCGGTGGATACTCCGGCGGGGCGGCGGATCCGGCAGCTCGAGACCCACATCGACGAGGACCTGCTGCGCCGGATCGCCAGCCACACCGGCGGCATCATGGACCGGGCCACCGATCCCGAGGCGCTGGCCCGGATCTTCGCCACCATCGACCAGCTGGAGACCAGCCGCTACGAGACGCGCCTCTCCACCTGGCACCGTGAACTGGCGGGGTGGTTAGCCACTCCCGCCCTGATCCTGCTGGTCCTGGCGGGCCTGCTGCACGAGGTCTGGGTGCGTCGGCTGCCCTGACCGCACCCAGCGAGGAGGACGCATGCATTTCGCCGCCGGCATCTGGCTCGTGGGACTGGTCCTGCCGCCGCTGCTCTGGCTGGCGGTCAAGGCCGCCGACCGCCGTGCGCAGGCCCGGGCCAGGGATCTCCTGGGCGAGCGGGCCGCCGCGCATCGCGAGGGCTGGAATCCCCGGGTGCGCAGCTGGCAGCGATTCCTCTTCCTGGCGTCGGTCTTCTGGCTGGTCCTGGCGCTGGCCCGACCGCAGTGGGGGGCCAGCGAGGTCACCGTCACCCAGCGCGGTCGCGATGTGGTCATCGCCCTGGATATCTCCAATTCCATGCTGGCCGAGGATGTGGCGCCCAACCGCCTGGAGCGGGCGAAGGCCGAACTGACCAGCTTCCTGCGGCGCCAGGAGGACAGCCGCATCGGCCTGGTCCTCTTCGCCGGAGCGGCCTTCGTCCAGTGTCCCCTGACGGCCGACTTCGGCACGGCCGAGATCTTCCTGCAGATGGCGGCACCCGACATGATCTCCGCCCAGGGCACCGCGCTGGCCACGGCCCTCGAGGTCAGCCGCGACCTGCTGCTCACGGGACGCGATCCGGGTGGTCCGGCCGATTTCCAGGCCATCCTCCTGGTGACCGACGGCGAGGATCTCGAGGGCGACTGGGAGCAAGCAGCCCAGGCGTGCCGCCGTGAGGGGATCAGCGTGATCCCGGTGGGTATCGGTGAGGAGACGGGTGGCCTGATTCCCATGACCGACGCCCAGGGGAACCCGGACGGTTTTCTGAAGGACGAGGAAGGCCAGCTGGTCCTCTCGCGGATCGACCTGGCCTCGCTGGAACGCCTGGCGGCCATGGGCGGCGGATCCACCTTCCGCGTGGGGCTCGATGGCCTGGCCGGCGAACGGCTGCGCACCGTGCTCGAGCGGCTCGGTCAGCGCGATTTCGAGCAGCGTCAGATCACCGCCTGGCAGGACCGCTACCACTGGCCCCTGACGCTGGCGATCTTCAGTCTCCTGCTGGCGCTGGTGATCCGTCCCCGCCGCCTGGCGGGTACGGCCTCGCTGGCGCTCTGGCTGGTCCTGTCCTTCGGGGTCGGGCGCGCCGAGGCCGAGGTCGTGCGGCCAGCCGGTGCGGCCGCCGCCGATCGCGGCCGCCGTGCCTACGTGGAGGGCCGCTACGAGGACGCCTTGCAGGAGTTCGAGACGGCCCGGGCCCTGGATCCGGAGGACCCGCGGCTGGCCCTGGCCGTGGGCGAGGCCCTGTTCCGCCTCGAACGCTTCGAGGAGGCCGATCGCGAGTTCACACGCGCCCGTCAGCTCGCCACCGAGCCCTCTCTGGTGGCCGAGAGCCTCTACAACGCCGGGACCAACGCCCTGGCCCAGGGCGACGCCCAGGCGGCCATGGACCACCTGCGCGAGAGTCTGCGCCTCGAACCCCAACGCGAGGATGCGCTCTGGAACCTGGAAGCGGCGTTGCAGATGATGCAACAGCAACAGCAGCAACAGCAGCAGGACCAAGAGCAGGAACAAGAACAAGAACAGCAGCAGGACCAGCAGGAACAGCAGGAGCAACAAGACCAGCAAGACCAGCAAGACCAGCAGGAACAGCAAGACCAGCAGGAACAGCAGGACCAGCAGGAACAGCAGGAGCAGCAGGAGCAGCAGGAGCAGCAGGAGCAGCATGAGCAGGAACAACCCAGCCAGGAGGAACTGGATCGGGAACAGGCCCTGCAGATGCTGAAGGCCCTGGATCGTGACGAGCAGGAACTCAAGCGTTCGGTGCAGCGGCGGCTGCACGGCGGGAACACCAAGAGCGGGAAGCGGTGGTGATGCGCAACCGTAGTGAACGACGATGGCATGCTGTCCTGCTGGCGACCCTGGTGATGGCCACCCTGGCCGGGCCGGCCTGGGCGAGCTTGCGCTGCTGGGCCGAGGTCGACCGAGCTAAGGTGGTCCAGGGCGGACAGGTCGTCCTGATCCTCAACGCCGAGGGCGACCTGAACCGCCAGCCCCGGCACCAGGAGCCGCGAATCGAGGGTGTCCAGGTGGTGTCCGGGGGGACCAGCCAGCAGTTCAGCATGGATGCCAGCGGGCAACGGCTCTCGGTCTCGGCTACCTACTACCTGCGCGTGGACCGCGGCAGTGATTTCGAAATCCCGGCGGTGACCTTCACCGCTGGCGGCGAGACCTGCGCCACCGAGCCCATCGCCATCGAGGTGGTGGCCGGAACGGTGAATCCCGATCAGACCGGTGGCCGGCCGGCGCCGGCGCCGCCCACCGATGCCGCCGAACCCGTGGTGCCTGAAGGATCCGGCCCGGCTGCCGGCCGTCCCGGTGATCCTTTCTTCGTCACCATGACCGTGGACGACGACGACGTCTGGGTGGGGGAACAGGTCGTGCTGGTGTTCCGCTATCACCGTCGTTCCAGTTCCTGGGACCGTCCGTCCTACTCGCCGCCACGCACCGAGGGTTTCTGGCGGGTCGATCTGCCGCCCGAACGCAACTACCGTCGCTCCATCGCCGGCCACGTCTACGACGTCACCGAGATCCGCTACGCGCTCTTTCCCACCCAGTCGGGCGCGATGACCATCGAGCCGGCCAAGGTGACCATCGCCGGCGATCCCTTCGAACGGCTCTTCGGGCGCCGGGGTCGCGGTCCCCGGAACCTGGTGACCGATCCCATCCGGGTCACCGTCCGGGATCTGCCGTTGCCGCGACCGGCGGGTTTCAGCGGCATCGTCGCCAGCCGGCTGGATTTCACCGCCGCCGTGGACCGGGACACCGTGCCCCGTGGCGAACCGGTGGGTCTCACCCTGGAAGTGGCGGCCGACGGCTTCCTCAAGAGCTACGAGGGGCTCGAGCTGCCCGAACCGCCGGGTCTTCAGATCCATGATGCCGCCGAGGATCTGCGTGAGGATGTGACCGGACCACGTTACCGGGCGGTCTTCCGCCAGGAGAAGGCGGTGGTCCCCACCGCGGAGGGCTCCCTGACCTTGCCGCCGCTGGCCGTGGTCTATTTCGACACCGAGTCCGGTCGCTACGCCATCGCCAACGCCCCCTCCCCGTTGCTGATCATCACGCCGAGCGACCTGCCCGCCGTGGGCGACGACCCGTCTGGTTTCCGCCGCACCGAGATCGCCCGGCTCGGGCGCGACCTGGCCTTCATCCACGCCGCCAGCGGACCGCTCCGACGCGGGTCGACTCCGCTGGGCGGTCAGCCTCTCTGGTGGGCGGTGCTGCTCATGCCCTGGTGTCTGCTCGGGTTCTACCGGGTCCACCTGCGCCGTGTGGCAGCCGATCGCCGCGATCCCGAGGGACTGCGCCGGCGAACCGCCTGGCCGCGTACCCAGAAGGCCTTGCAGCGTCTGGCTGGCGGTGGCGAGGCCGAGGATCTGGCCCGTGTGGTGGTGGGCTACGTGGCCGACAGCACCGGTCGTCCGGCCGCCGGCTTGACCGCGGCCGATGTGCTGGACTGGGCCGTCGAGCGCGGGGACCGCTCGCGCGGCGAGGCGCTGGCGGCGATCCTGGACGCGTGCGACCAGACCCGGTTCGGGGGCGGCGCCGCCCTCGACGTGGCGGCTGCGGCGGTGGAGGTGCGGACCCTGCTTGCCGCGCTGATCCGGCAGCGCTCCCGCGCCGGCGGTGTCGGGGCGACCGGTGCGGTGCTGGCGGTGCTGTGCCTCGGGTCCGGTCTGCTGGCGACCCCGCTGCCGGCCCAGGACATCCCGCCGGCCGTGGCCGCGGCTCCCGGCGTGGATCCGGCCCGCCTGCTGGCCGAGGGGAATCAGGCCTATACCGACGGCGATCTCGATACGGCCATCGCCCGCTACCGGGAAGCCCGCCGCCAGGGCGCCGACGATGCGATCCTCCACTACAACCTCGGCAACGCCCATGCGCGCAGCGGCGAGCTGGGGCGGGCCATCGCCAGCTACCTGCGCGCCCAGCGTCGCGATCCGCGCGATGCGGACGTGCGCACCAACCTGAGCTGGGTTCGTTCGCACACCCGGGATCTCGAGCTCGCCGGGGGAGCGCTGCCGCCGGTGATCCAGCAGCTCGATGGACTGGCGCACATGCTCTCGCTCGACGAATGGTCCATGGTGCTGGCGGTGCTGTCCTGGCTGACCGCGGCGCTGGTGGCCTGGTCCTGGCGGCGTGGCTACCTGGCCACCAGCACCCGGCGGGCCCTGATCCTGCTGGGAGCGGTGACCCTGCTGGTCGGCGTGGTCGCCAGCACGCGCTGGTACGAGGAGCAGGTGCGGGACACCGCGGTCGTGATCGCCGAGGAGGTGGAGGTGCGCAGCGGTCCGGCCACCAGCTTCCCCGTGGTCTTCCGTGTCCACGACGGTCTGACCCTGGTGATGCGGGGTGAACGCGAGGGCTGGGTGCGGATCGGGCTGGGCGGCGACTGGGTCGGCTGGGTGCCGGCCGGCGTCCTCGAGCCGATCCGGATTCAGGGACGGTAGACGGCCTCGGCGGTGGGGCTCTCGCAGACCGTGACGTCGACAAGCAGCGGCAGTTCCGGCTTCAATTCGTTGAAGATGTAGATGGCCAGCATCTCGGCGGTGGGGTTCTCCAGCCCCGGCAGTTCGTTGAGGTTCTGGTGGTCGAAGCGTTCGAGCAGGGGTGCGAAGGCCGTCTTCACCTCGCCATAGTCCTGGACCCAGCCCAGTTCGGGGTGCAGCGGTCCTTCCAGTCCCAGGACGACCCGGTAGCTGTGTCCATGCAGCCGGCCGCACTTGTGCCCTGCGGGAACGTGGGGCAGATGGTGAGCGGCGTCGAAGGCGAAGGCCTTGGTGATGCGCACGTGCATGCTTCCTCCCGGCAATAGGGGCCGGTGGGGGGTGGTTCCGGGGCGAGCTGAGTGACGAAAGGTAAGTTCCAGTACAAAAAACTGTCAAATCCTCTGGTCCATCTGCCGATTCCTGGGGCAGCGAATGGTTCGATGTTTCAGCGCGAGGGACGGTCGTGTCGGGCCAGAACAACGATATCCACAAGATCCTGGACACCCTGGGACGCCTCAAGGACCGGGTCCGTGAGCTCAAGGACAGCACGGACGAGGCCCCTGCTGCGGTCGCCCAGGAGCAGGCACCCAGCCTCGGCGGGGACGCCCTCGTGCAGCTGCGGGCTGGCCTGGCCCAGCTGGACAGCCTGACCCAGGCCAGCGACTTCCCCAATTTCTTCGCCCGCTACGCCGCCCGCGCCGGCCTGCGCATGCTAGTGCTGAAGCGGTGGCGTAGCGGGCTGCAGGTCTGTGCCGAACGGAACGTCTCCCTACCTCAGGAGGCCAAGCAGCGCCGCCCCGATGGCAAGGCGCCCATCCCGGTGGAGGATGACGACCTCTTCGCGGTGGTTGGTCGGGAGCGTCAGGTCTATGCCGGCCCCGTGCCAGTGAAGGCCTTCCCTCTCGATCTGACGCTGCTGCTCGGCCGGGGCACCCGGGATCGGCGTATCGTGGTGCTGCCCTTGCCGGCACGCGACCGCTGGTCGACGTACGTCTATCTCGACGGCGATACCACCACCGAGGCAGCGCTGACGGTGGCCGAGTTCCTGGCCCGCCACGCGGTGGACCGGCTGCGCTTGCTCCAGAAGGGTGAACTGACCGGGGAGGGCCAGGTGGCGGCCCTGCTCAAGACCGAGCTGCATCGCCGTCGCAGCCGTCATCAACAGCAGGCCGAATCTCAGGCGCCGAGCCTGGGCCGGCGTGAGGCCGCCCCGCGGTACCCGGCCGATGAGGTCGACGTGCAACTCGAATGGATTCACCAGGGCGATGAGGACGAGCCTACCATGAACAAGCTTCCCGATACGCCGCTGCCGGCGGACGTGGCCGATTCCCCGGCCGATCCCGAGCCCATGGCCATGCAACTGCCGCTGGCGGCGCTGCGCGCCAGCCAGGCCCAGGCCGAGGCGGACGCCATCGTCCAGGCCTGGGAAGATGCCGTTCTCGGCGGGCCGCTCCACGCCGAGCCGAAACCGGCCGACCTGGCGGGACCGTCGAGCGCTCCCCGCGATCCGGCGGAGATCCTCCACCAGAGCGGGGATCTGCCCGCCATGCCCAAGGCCGCCCTGCACATCCTGTCGGTGATCGAGGATCCGCGCACGACCGCCACGCGGCTGGAGAAGGCCGTGGCCATGGACCAGGCGCTCACCGCCAAGATCCTGCGCATCGCCAACAGTCCGTTCTACGGAGCCGTCCGTGAGATCAACACGGTGAGCGAGGCCATCGTCCGGCTAGGCTATGTCACCATCCGCAACTGGACCCTGGTGACGGCGACCAAGTCCGTGTTCCTGGGTGCGGGCGCAGGGCTGCTCTTCCACAAGATCTGGCGGCAGTCGGTGCTGTCGGCCATGGCGTCGCAGATCGTGGCCCAGGCGCTGCGGCGCGCCGAACCCGAGACCGTGTTCATCGGCGGCCTGATGCAGAATATCGGCCAGCTGGTCCTGGCGCGCAGCCAGCCCGAGCTCTTCCAGCAGGTCCTGACCATCTCGGCGGAGGAGGGACTGCCCTACCACGTCGTGGAGCAGGAGCTGCTGGGCTTCGACCACGGTGATCTGGGGGCCCTGCTCATCAAGGAGTGGAACCTCAGCGAGGAACTGGAGCAGGGTGTGCGCTGGCACCATCGGCTGGACCATCCCGACATCCAGTGCCGCGAGCTGGCCGGCATGATCGCGCTGGGCGAGGAGGTGGCAGCCTGCACCGGCAGCGTCGACCCGGATACCGAGGATCTGCATTTCGACCACAGCCGCGCGGCGCCCGCCCTGGGCATCGCCAGCGACCTGTTCCATCGCCTCCGCAATCAGGCCCGCGATCTGAGCATCGATGCGAGCCTCTTCTCCTGATCACGATGCTGGCCCGACACGCAACACGACCCCCGCTCGCTGATCGGGCGGGGGTCGTGGGAACGCGCGGTAACCGGAGAGCATCCTAGCACAGCCGACGGTCCTTGGGAAGCAGAACCGGAGCGGCGTTGGTCCACGAGCGTTGATCTGCAGGCCCGAACACGTTAAGGTTGTCCACCCCCAGTCAATCCAGACCACGAGGTGGCAACGTTGATGCAGATCGTCAAGGGCAAGACAGGTTGGATCGAGATCATCTGCGGACCCATGTTCTCGGGCAAGAGCGAGGAATTGATCCGACGCATCCGCCGGGCCGAGATCGCGCGCCAGCGGGTCCAGATCTTCAAGCACGCCATCGATGCCCGCTACGATTCCGCCAGCATCGTCAGCCACAGCCAGCAGACCCTGCCCTCGCTGGCCATCGAGGATCCCGAGGAGATCCTCGAACGCGTGGCGGATCGGACCGAGGTGGTGGCCGTGGACGAGGCCCAGTTCTTCGGTTCCGGGCTGGTGGCGGTCTGCGACAAGCTGGCGAACCAGGGCAAGCGGATCATCGTGGCCGGCCTCGACCTCGATTATCGCGGCCAGCCCTTCGGGCCCATGCCCGACCTGATGTGCCGCGCCGAATACTTGACGAAGCAGCTGGCCATCTGCATGGTCTGCGGCGATCCGGCGGGATTCACCCAGCGGTTGACCCGCAGCCGTGACCAGATCCAGGTGGGCGCCACGGGCATGTACGAGGCACGTTGCCGGCACCACTTCGAGATTCCGAACGAGGATGAGGCCGGAGAGGCTGCCCACGAGCAGTCGGGATGACCCAATGTCGGCAATTACAATAACTCAAAAAAGCCCAGCGTGTCTCGTGATGTCTCCCGATTCCTTGACCTGACCATCGGTGCTCAATTTTCGCCATAATTGCATGTTTCTTGCTTAGACCGGTTGATCTTCACGTCGGTCTGACGTATAATAAATGATCAAATTGCTAGCTTGGGTCACTCTGCCACCATGCCAAATCGGCGAGGTCAGCAATCATGATGTACCGTTCCTGTTCGCGGTGTCGTTCCATTTCCCTGCTCCTGGTCTTGGGTGCCCTGCTGATCGCCAGCAGTGGCCTGGCCGCTCCCCACGACGGCGACCGGTTCAGTCTCGGTCAGCCGGATGGCTCGACGGTGGACGTCAGGGTCTGGGGCGATGAGTTCTACCAGCGCGTGGAGAGCCTGGACGGCTACACCCTGGTGCGCGATGACGCCACTGGCGTGATCTGCTACGCCAGGCTCTCGGCCGCCGGCGACCGGTTCGAATCCACCGGCATCTCCGCGGATCAGCCCGCTCCGGCGGGACTCGCCCGGGGCTTGCGGCTGACCACCGCAGCGCGGTCGGCCGCCGCCTGGAAGGTGCGCAACGAGTTCCTGGCCGAGGAGCAGGCGCTGCTCGCGGAGAAGGATCGCGACCCCCAGCCATCGAGCCTGGGCAACGTCCTCGGCCTGACGCTGATCATCGACTTCTCCGACGAGCCCGGCACGGTGCCCGCTGCCGATTTCGACGACTACCTGAACCTGCCTGGCTACAACGGCTACAACAACAATGGTTCGGTACGTGATTACTTCCACGATGTCTCCGGCGGGGCCCTCACCTACAACAACTGGGTCCCCGACGCCTACCTCCGGGCTCCCCAGCCCAAGACCTACTACGAGGATCCCAGCATCCAGTACGGCCAGCGGGCGAGGCAGCTGGTGAGCTGGGCGCTCAACGCGCTGGACGCCCAGGGGCACGACTTCAGCCAGTACGACGCCAACGGGGACGGCTTCATCGACGCCATCAACGTGTTCTACGCCGGATCGCCCACCGGCGGCTGGTCGGTGGGCCTGTGGCCGCATTCGAGCGTGATCAACTTCTTCGCCGATGGGGTCTCCTCCTACCGCTACCAGATCACCAACATCGGCAGCAGCCTGCGCCTGTCGACCTTCTGCCACGAGAACGGCCACATGATCATGTTCTGGCCCGACCTCTACGACTATGGCCACGAGTCCAGCGGCGTCGGCGGTTTCTGCCTCATGTGCAGCAGCGGTCCGGGCACCAATCCGGTGCGTCCATGCGCGTACCTGCGCGCCGATGCCGGCTGGGTCGAGCCCGTGGTGCTGGAAGGCCTGCAGGGCGGGCTGGAGGTCTCGCACGACGCCATGAACGTCTTCAAGGTGCCGTACGAGGGCGAGCCCAACGAGTACTACCTGATGGAGAACCGGATCCAGAGCGGTCGCGACTACGCGATTCCCGACGAGGGCATGGCCATCTGGCACGTCGACGAGTTCGGCAGCAACAACAACGAGCAGCAGACGCCCACGCTCCACTACCTGGTCACCCTCGTGCAGGCCGACGGCCTCTGGGACCTGGAGCAAGGCAACAACAACGGCGACCCCGATGACCTCTGGTGCGCGCCCAGGTACACCGAATTCACGCCCACGACCATCCCTGCGGCGCTGTGGTGGGACGGCCGCGAGGCGCCGCTGTACATCGACGGCGTGAGCGTTCCCGGCGAGATCATCACCTTCAACTACCGCGAAGCGCTGGGCACCATGGCCGTGAACGTGGATCCTCAGCCGGCCGAGCTGGTGGCGCCCTGGACGCTGATCGGTCCCAACGACTACGAGCTGAGCGGCGAGGGTTTCCGCTCGGTGCTGGTCTGGGACGAGGGCGACTACACGCTCACCTGGGGCGATGTGCCCGGCTGGACCGAACCCGATCCCCTCAGCGTGACCGTGGCGGTGGCCGAGAACGGCGAACCCGCGGTGATCACCGGCTACTACACCAATCCGCCGTTCGTCCTGGCCGAGGCCGGACCGGCAAGCGACGCCGGCCCCGCCGCTGCGGTAGCCCTGGTCGATGTCGACGGTGATGGTGACGACGATCTGCACGTGGTCAATGCCGGTGCCGCCGACCTGCTCCTGCGCAACGACGGCGGACTGGTCTTCACCGACATCACACCCGCCGAGCTGGCCGACACTGGCGCCGGTCGGGCCGCCGCCTGGAGCGATTTCGACGACGACGGCGACCGTGATCTCTACCTCGTGCGCGACGGCGAGGCCAATCGCCTCTTCGAGCAGGAAGACGGCGGCTTCATCGATGTCACCGCCCTGAACTACGGCCTCGATGACGCCGGTTCGGGCCAGGACGCCGCGTGGTGCGACGTGGACCAGGACGGTTACCTCGACCTCTACCTGGTCCAGAGCGGCAGCGGCAATGTCATGTTCAAGAACTATGGTCCCGCCAGCGGGGATCATCATCTGCTGGTCAGCTCATCGAGCGGCGTGCTCGCTCAGGACGGTCCCGGCCGGTCGGCGATCTGGTGCGACTACGACCTCGACGGCGACCGCGATGTCTACCTGGTGAATGACATGGCGGCCAACATGCTGGTGCGCAGCTACGACGGCACCATGTTCGAGGATGCCGGCTCGATCGCGCTGGCCAACATCGGCAGCGGTTCCGACGCGGTCTGGGGCGATTTCGACAACAACGGGAGCTGGGATCTCTACCTGGTCAATGACGGCCAGCCCGATGCGTTCTTCTTCAACATGGGTTCCTATTTCCAGCAGGTGATACAGCCCGTGGTCAGCGACAACGGTCCGGGACGCTCGGTGGCCGCCGCCGACTTCGACAACGATGGCTACCTCGACCTCTACGTCGCGCGTTACGGTGTCGACGACCTGTTGCTCTTCGGTGACGGCACCGGCAACTTCGTGCGCACTCCGGTGGCGCTGGCCGAGACCCTGGGCGACTGCGTGGCCGCGGTCTGCGCGGACCTCGATGACGATGGGGGCGTGGATCTCTACATCGGTCGCGCCGGGGCGGCGAACGTCATCCTGCACAACCAGATCGAGGAGCGCGGGCACTGGGTGGCCATCGACCTGCGCGGTGACGAATCCGGCCGCGACGCCGTCGGCGCACGGGTGCGGGTGGTGGCGGGTGGTCGGAGTTTCCTGCGCGAGGTCCATGGTGGCGATGGGCAGGGCCAGGCCAGCCGCATCCTCCATGTCGGTCTGGGCGCCGCGACCAGTGTCGACAGCGTCATCGTGACCTGGCCGGGCGGCACGCAGACCGTGCAGACCGGTCTGACGGTCGACCAGCGGCAAGTGATCTTCGAGGATCCCAATCCCACGGCGGTGGATGACCAGGTTCTGCCTGCGGCCACCAGCCTGCGTGGGGCCTATCCCAACCCCTTCAATCCGGCCACCACCATCGCCTTCGATCTGGCCCGCCCCGGTCCGGTCGAGCTGGCGATCTACGGCCTGGATGGTCGCCGGGTGGCGGTGCTGGTGAGCGACAACCTGCCGGCCGGCGCCCACGAAGCCGCCTGGCAGGGGCGGGACGCAACGGGCCGACCGGTGGCCTCGGGGACGTATCTCTACCGGCTGAAGACGGTGGATGGACCCTTCAGCGGGCGCTTGACTCTGGTGAAGTAAGCGCCTGACACCGTTGGATCTAGGCGGGGGCTCGACGGGCCCCCGCCGCCGTCTTCGCCAAAAAGTGGACAAAAAAGATATAAATAAGTGGCGGCCAGGCTTGCCTCGGCCCGAATCTGACCGTAAACTCATGCTGACGATCCGGTATCCCCCAGACGGACCGTGCGCCCCTCCCTGATGGCGCCAGAAAGCAAGGACAGCCCATGACGGTCGGACGCGCCCAATTCGGAAGGGTCGCCCTGGCTCTGGTCATCTGCGTGATCTTCTTGCCAGGCGTGAACCAGGCCATTCCCATCTTCGGTGAGACCGAGACCCTGTCGCAACCGGACGGCACGAACTTGACGGTCCGTGTCTGGGGCGACGAATACCACCAGCGGGTGGAGGACGAGGCGGGTTATACCCTGATCCGCGAGGCGGACACCGGCTGGATCTGCTATGCCGAGCTGGGACCCGGGGGCGAGTCCCTGGTCTCCACCGGCATCGTGGCCGGCAAGTCGGCCCCCGCCGGTCTCGAACGGGGTCTACGCCTGCCGGCGGACGTGGTGGCGGCCAAGGTGGCCGCCGGTCGGGCGGCCGCAGGACGGTTCGATGGCGCCGTCGACAAGACAGATTATCCGGTCCCCGCGGTGACGGGGCAGGTGCGCGGGATCGCCTTGCTCGTGGATTTCGGCGACGAAACTGCGGTTTTCGATCCCACCGAGATCGAGGACTTCCTCAATCAGCTGGGCTACAGCGTGGGCGGGAACAACGGCTCGGTGCGCGATTACTATCGCGACATCTCCGCCGGCAACCTCGACCTGACCCATTACGTCACGCCGTACTATTATCGTGCTGCCCACCCCAAGACCTGGTACGAGGATCCGTCCTATTCCATGGGCTGGCGGGCGCGGCTGCTGGTGGATGAAGCGCTCAACGAGCTCGAGCGACAGGGTTTCGACTTCAGCGAGTACGACGCCAACGGCGACGGCTACGTCGACCTCGTGGGCGTGTTCTACGCCGGAGAGCCGCGCTGGAGCTGGGGTGTCGGTCTCTGGCCGCAGGCCGGTGAGACGGGCTTCCACGCCGATGGCGTGCTGGTGCGGCAATGGCACATCGCCCCCATGCGCGACGAGCTGACCCTGGGCGTGGCCTGCCACGAGATCGGGCATGCGCTCTGCCAGTGGCCCGACCTCTACGACACCGGTGGCGATTCCTGGGGTGTCGGGCTGTTCTGCCTCATGAGCAACCCTGCGGCCTATCGCAATCCGCTGCAGCCGTGCGGGCCCCTGAAATACAGTTCCGGCTGGACCCAGACCCAGCTGCTGGACGGCTTCATGCCCGACCAGGTGGCGCCCGTCACGGGCAACCACGTCTTCATCGTGCCGCATCCCTCGGTGGAGAGCGAGTTCTACATGATGGAGAACCGGCAACGAAGCGGGCGCGATCTGCTGATGACCGACGAGGGGCTGGCGGTCTACCACGTCGACTGGCGTGGGGACAACAATCGCGAGGAGATGCTGCCCGACTTCCACTACATGGTCAGCCTGGTCCAGGCCGACGGGAATTACGATCTCGAGAACGATGCCAACTGGGGCGACGACACCGACCTCTTCGGCGCTCCCGAGTTCACCAGCTTCGGCCCGCATACCTGGCCGGAGGCTCGCTGGTGGCGGCAGCAATTCGCCGACCTCTACCTCGACAACATCAGCGCGCCCGGCGACACCATGACCTTCGACTTCCGCGACGGCATCGGCATCCTGCCGTTGCAGGTCTATTCCGAGCCCGAGGCCCTCGATGCGCCCTGGCAGATCTCCGGCGCCGACGGCTATGTCAAGCTCGGCCGGGGCACCCGGCTGGTGCACGTGCCGGCGGAAGGCAGCTACGTGGTCTCCTGGCGTCCGGTGCCGGGCTGGCTGGCACCGCCGGCGGCCACGGTGCTCGTGCCCGAGGCTGGCCCGGTGCCCGAGGTGTCGGGGACCTACAGCCATCCCCCCTTCACCATGACCGACGTGCCCGTGCTGGCCCAACCCGTGACCGGCCGCGGCGGTCACCTGGCCGATTACGATGAGGATGGCGATCTCGACCTCTTCCTCTGCCGCGAGAACGAGGCCGACCTGCTGCTGCGCAACGAGGGCGGGTGGCAGTTCACCGAGGCCACCCCGTCGGCCCTGTCCGGAACCTCGCCGACGGTGGCTGCGACCTGGGCCGACGTGGATGGTGACGGTGACCGGGATCTCTACGTGGTCCTGCGCGACCAGCCCGGTCTGCTGCTGCGGCAGACCGAGCCCGGCATCTTCGCGGCCGCGGCCGAGGAGGCGCCCTCCGGGCTGGAGGGGACGCAGGCCGCGATCTGGGTCGACTACGACGATGATGGCCGCCTGGATCTGCACCTGGTGCGCGATGGACAACCGAACGTGCTCCTGCGTGCTCCCGACAAGTCCGGACCGCTGCTGGGGGAATACATCGTCCAGGACATCCTGCCCAGCCTCAGCTTCGCCCGCAGCGTCTGCTCCGCCTGGTGCGATTACGACAGCAACGGCCTGCTCGACCTCTACACCGTCAACCTCTACGGCGACAACGTGCTGGCCCACAATCGCCTGCCCATTCGCTTCGTCAATGCGACCCACGGCGGACTGGGGCAGCCATGGCGCGGCGGTTCCGCCGCCTGGGGCGATTACGACAACGACGGGGATTTCGATCTGTACACCGTCCAGGACGGTGCTTCCGACGTGCTCTTCACCCAGTACAACGGCACCTTCGTCATGGAGGCGGGTGACAATACCAGCACCACCGGCTCGGGCCGGGACGTGGTCTGGGGCGATTTCGACAACGACGGGGATCTGGACCTCTACCTCGCCCGCTACCAGCAACCCGATCGCCTGCTCATGAACGACGGGGATGGGGAATGGCAAGAGGCGCCCCTGCTCCTGACCGAACTCGACGGTCCTTCCGTCGCGGCGATGGCCGGCGACCTCGATGGCGATGGCGGCCTCGATCTGGCCATCGATCGCGATGGCGCGCCCACCATGCTCCTGCACAACACCATGAACCGCGGGCACTGGCTCCAGGTCGACCCCGAGGGCCGGGGGACCCTGTGCGAACCCGTGGGGGCTGTCCTGCAGCTGCATCTCGGCGATCAGTACCAGCTGCGGCAAGTGGCTGCTCGCGGCGGACCGTCGGGCATCGCGCGCCGGATCCATTTCGGGCTCGGGGCGGCCACCCAGGCCGACAGCCTGGTGATCCTGTGGCCCAGCGGTCAGCGTCAGGTGATCCGCGAGGTGGCGGCGGACCAGATCCTGGCGGTGGAGCAGCCGGCCTCCGGCGGTACGGGACCCGTGGAACTGCCCAGTGTCACCCGACTCCTGCCCGCCTATCCCAATCCCTTCAATCCGGGCACCAACCTGGAGCTGGAGCTGGCCGTGGCCACGGACGTCCGGTTGACGATCTACGATGTGGCGGGCCGACGGGTGGCCGTGGTGCACGACGGCGAGCTCGCGGCCGGACCCCACCGGTTCCGCTGGGAGGGGCGCGATCACGGGGGACGGGCCGTGGCTGCCGGAGTGTACCTGGCTCGCCTGGAAGCGGGCGGCATCCGGCAGAGCACCCGCCTGGCCCTGGTCAAGTAGGCCGCGGACAGGGTCGCCGAAAACCCGGATGCACGGCGGCGTGCCGGGTGTTATCATTGGCGACCATGTGGACGCGCAACGACTTCCAGGGCCTCTGCAGCCCCCCGTTCATCGGCATGATCCACCTGCGGTCGCTGCCAGGTGCACCCGGTTATGCCGGTGATCTCGACGACGTGCTGTCACGGGCCCACGCCGACCTCGAGGCGCTGGCCCGTGGCGGCATCACCACCGTCATGGTGGAGAACTTCCACGACATCCCCTTCTGGCCCGATCGCGTCCCGCCCGAGACGGTGGCGGCCCTCGCCGTGGTGGTCGCCGAGTTGCACCGGCAGCGCCCCGACGTGCGCCTGGGCGTGAACGTCCTGCGCAACGATGCGGCGGCCGCGCTCGGGGTGGCGGCTGCCACGGGGGCCGGTTTCATCAGGATCAACGTGCATACCGGCGCCATGGTCACCGACCAGGGCACGCTCCTGGGCCAGGCGCACCGGACGCTCCGCAAGCGCCGCGAACTCGGCCTCGATCACGTGGGCATCTTCGCCGACATCCGGGTCAAGCACGCCGCCCCGCTGGCGGTGCGCGACCTCGCCGCCGAGGCGCGCGACCTGCGGCTGCGGGGACTGGCCGATGCCCTGGTGATCTCGGGCGAGGCCACCGGCGCAGCGGCCGATCCGCAGCAGCTCGCCACCCTGCGCGCGGCCCTGCCCGACTGTCCGCTGCTCCTGGGCAGCGGCGTGACCCGGGAGAACCTGCCGGTCTACGCCGGCCTGGCCGACGGTTACATCGTCGGCACCTCGTTGAAGACCCGGGATGTGGTCGACTCCGACCGCGTCCGCGCCCTCCTGGCGGCGCTCCCCGAAGGAAAGGAACCGGCATGAAAGGCGTCATCCTGGCTGGCGGCCTCGGGTCGCGGCTCTTGCCCTGCACCAAGATCACCAACAAGCACCTGCTGCCGGTCTACGACCGCCCCATGATCCACTATCCGTTGCGCTGCCTGGTGAGTGCCGGGATCGACGAGGTCCTGCTGGTCACCGGCGGCAGCTTCGCCGGGGATTTCCTGCAATTGCTGGGCAACGGCAAGGAATTCGGTCTCAAGGATCTGCACTATACCTATCAGGAAGGCGAGGGCGGCATCGCCGACGCCCTGCGCCTCGCCGAGGATTTCGCCGACGGCGGCAAGATCGCCGTCATCCTGGGCGACAACATCGTCGAGCGGAGCATCCGCGGCGCCGTGGAGGCCTACCGGGCGCAGCGGAGCGGAGCGCGGATCCTGCTCAAGAAGGTGTCCGATCCCCAGCGCTTCGGTGTGCCGGTGTTCGAGGACGGGCGCATCGTGCGGGTCGAGGAGAAGCCCAAGATGCCCCGCTCGGATTTCGCGGTGACGGGCATCTACTTCTACGATCATCAGGTCTTCGAGATGATCGCCCAGCTCAAGCCCAGCGACCGCGGCGAGCTCGAGATCTCCGACGTCAACAACATGTACATCGATCGCGACCAGCTCGAGTGGAGCGAGCTCGAGGGCTGGTGGACCGACGCCGGGACCTTCCCCTCGCTGCTGCGGGCAAGCACCCTGGTGGCCGAGAGCGGCGCCAACAAGACCGATTAGGAGTATGCGTTGAACATCCTGGTCACCGGTGGAGCGGGCTTCATCGGCAGCAATCACATCCATTACCTCGTGGAGCATTCCGAGGACCGGATCGTCAACCTGGATCTCCTGACCTATGCCGGTAATCTGGAGAACCTGGCTGGCCTGGAGGACCATCCGCGCTATCGCTTCGTGCGCGGCGACGTGCGCGATGCCGATCTGGTGGCGCGCCTGCTGGCCGACGAACAGATCGACTGCGTGGTTCACTTCGCGGCCGAGAGCCACGTCGACCGCTCGCTCGATGCTCCCGGCGTGTTTCTGGACACCAACACCCGGGGCACCCAGGTGCTCTTGCAGGCGGCGCTGGCCCACGGACTCGGGCGCTTCGTGATGGTGTCGACCGACGAGGTCTACGGTTCGCTGGCCGCCGATGCGCCCGGTTTCACCGAGCAGACGCCCCTCGCGCCCAACTCGCCGTATGCCGCGAGCAAGGCCGCCGCCGACCTGCTCTGCCGGGCCTACCACCACACCTTCGGCCTCGACGTCTGCATCACGCGCTGCAGCAATAATTACGGACCCTACCAGTTCCCCGAGAAGCTGATCCCGCTGATGCTGGCCAACGCGCTGGAGAACAAGCCGCTGCCCGTCTACGGTGACGGCCAGAACGTGCGCGACTGGCTCCATGTCGCCGACCACTGCGCGGCCATCGACCTGGTGATGCGCGGCGGTCGCGCGGGCGAGGTCTACAACGTGGGCGGGGCCAACGAATGGCGGAACCTCGACCTGGTCAAGCTGCTGCTGGAGAAGCTGGACCGGCCGGAGTCCCTCATCCAGTTCGTGCCGGACCGGCCGGGGCATGACCGGCGCTACGCCATCGTGGCCGACAAGATCCGCAGCGAACTGGGCTGGCAGCCCGCGTATGATTTCCCCAGCGGTCTCGAGCAGACGGTGCGCTGGTACCGCGAGAACCGCGCGTGGTGGGAGAAGATCCGCAGCGGCGAGTACAGTCGCTACTACGAGGAGATGTACGGCAAGGAGGGTCGGTACGCCGGGGGAGACGACATCTAGGAAAGGGACCTGTCGATCCATCGCCGGTGCCGCACCAGCAACGGCACCGGGGGCCCGACCGGCATCGCCTGGTTCGGCCTCGCACCCCGATCCGGAGAGGGAGGACCAGGCCACTTGAACCATCCCGCCGCTGCCCCATGCCTCGCGCTGCCCGCCGGCCGCCAGGTCAGCCTCCACGACTCCACCCGGAGCCTGGTCCGCGCCGGCGTCATCCAGCTCGCCGGGATCCAGGTCCGCGAAGAACCTGCGGTCTGGACCGAGACCGCGGCGCTGGCCGCCGAGCTGGTCGCCAGGCATGCCGGCAAGCTGCCCAGCGAGATCGCCGGGCTGCAGGAGGCCCGCGACCTCTACAAGAGCTTCGGCATGGATCCCTCGCGCCACCGGCCGAGCAGCGAGGCGCTGTTGCGCCGGGTGCTGTCGGGCAAGGGCCTGTACCGGCTCAACAATGCCGTCGACTGCTGCAACCTGGCCAGCCTCTCCTACCTGCTGCCCATCGGCATGTACGATCTGGACCGGGTCGCCGGCGACATCGTCCTGCGCGTCGGCGAGACGGGCGAGGAGTATGCCGGGATCCGCAAGGGGCCGGTGCACCTGGCAGGACGCCTCGGCCTCTTCGACAAGCAAGGTGGGTTCGGCTCGCCCACCAGCGACAGCGCACGCACCTGCGTGACGACCGGAACCGAGCGCATCCTGGCGGTGATCATGGCCACCGGCCGCTATCCATTCGACGACCTCGCTGCCCACACCGCGCATTTCGGCGACCTCTTCTCGCGGCATTGCGAGGCCCAGGTCGCCTTCACCGGCATTCTCGGAGACTGACATGAGCCACCGCTTCTTCCTCGCCGCCATCCTGCTCCTGATCTGGGCCTCGCCGATCCTGGCCATCGACGAACCGGCCCGTGGCGCCGAGGCCATGGTGGTCACCGCCGAGCCCCACGCCACCGAGGCCGCGCTGGCAGTGCTGCGCGAGGGCGGTTCGGCGGCCGATGCCGCCGTCACCGCGGCCACGGTCCTGGCCGTGACCGAGCCCTACAGCAGCGGCCTCGGCGGCGGCGGTTTCGTGGTGGGTTGGCGGGTCGCCACGCGCGAGGCCTTCGCCCTGGATTGCCGCGAGACCGCGCCCGCCGGCGCCACCGGCGACATGTTCCTCGGCCCCGATGGTCGCGCCGATCCTGCTCGCAGCCGGACCGGTGCACTCAGTGTGGCGGTTCCCGGGCTGGTACGCGGCCTCTGGGACCTCCACCAGGAGCACGGTCGGCTGCCCTGGGCACGACTGCTGCAGCCGGCCATCGATCTGGCGCGCCAGGGATTCCCGGTGCAGGAGATGCTCGCGCAACGGCTGGCGTATCACCATGCCAACGGACGCTTCGACACCGCCATGTGCGAGGTCTTCCTGCCCGGCGGGTCGTTGCCCGCCCCGGGCCAGATCCTGGCGCAGCCCGACCTTGCGCGCACGCTCGGCGCCATCGCCGAACATGGCCCGGAGGCCTTCTACGCCGGCGCGACAGCCGCAGCCTTGGTCGACGCAGTGCAAGCGGGCGGCGGCCTGCTCACGCGCGAGGACCTCGCCGCCTATCGCTGCGTCTGGCGCGACCCGGTCGAGGGCGAGTACCGCGGCCGCCGCGTCATCAGCATGGCGCCACCGAGCAGTGGTGGCGTCCACCTGGTCCAGATGCTCAACATCCTCGAGGGGTTCGACCTCGCCGCCGCGGGCTATGGCGCGGCCGCCTCCTGGCACCTCATGCTCGAGGCCATGAAGTTCGCCTACGCCGACCGCAGCCGCTTTCTCGGCGATCCCGATTTCCACGCGGTCCCCGTGGCCATGCTCATCGGCAGCGATCGCGCCCGCGAACAGCGTGCGCGGATCGATCCCGGGCGCGCGCTCGACCCGGCCGCCATCCAGGGCGCCCCCCTCGCGCCCGAGTCCGAACACACGACCCACTTCTCGGTGGTCGACGCCGAGGGCAACGCCGTCGCGTCCACCCTGACCATCAACCTGGGCTTCGGCGCCGGCATGATCGCCCGGGGGACCGGGGTGATCCTCAACGACGAGATGGACGATTTCGCGGCGGCGCCGGGCGTGCCCAACGCCTTCGGACTGATCCAGGGCGAGGCCAACGCCGTGGCGCCGCATCACCGTCCGCTGTCGAGCATGACGCCGACCATCGTGCTCGAGAACGGCGAGGTCTTCATGGTGACAGGGTCACCGGGCGGGGCGAAGATCATCACCGCCACGCTCCAGACCATCGTCCACGTCATCGACTTCGGCATGGACGTGCGCCAGGCGGTGTCGGTGCCGCGCATCCATCATCAGTGGTCGCCGGCCACCGGCTTTTTCGAGGAGTACGGCATGTCGCCGGACACCCAGCGCCGGCTCGAGGCTCTGGGCCACCAGCTGACCGCCCGCGAACCCATGGGCAACGTGCAGGTCATCGTGCGCGATCGCGAGCACGGTGAGTGGACCGGTGCCAGCGACCCGCGCGGCATGGGCCTGGCGCGCGGCTACTAGGAGATCCATGCGACGACTGGCTTGCCTGATCCTGTTGCTGACCGCGTCCGCCACGGTGCCCGCCATGGAGGCCGACACCGACGAACTGGCGGCCATGATCCGGGCGCTCACCGCGCCCGCACTCGCCGGCCGCGGGGCCGGCACCGCCGAGGAACGGCTGGCGGCCGAACTGGTGGTGTCCTGGCTCAGCACTCCTCGCCACGAAAGCGCCCGGGAATCGGTCCGACCGGCCCTGCCCACCGGCTGGTATCAGGACGTGCCCCTGCCGTCTCCGGCCGGGGGCCACTCGGTCAACGTGGTGGGCATGATCCCGGGTCGTGGCGAGCTGGCCGAGCGCTGGATCGTGGTGGGCGCGCACCTCGATCACCTCGGTCGCGTCCACACTGGAGCGACGGGGATCCCGGTGGCGGGCGAGTACTATCCCGGCGCCGGCGACAACGCGGCCGGGGTGGCGGCCCTGATGCACGTGGCACACACGGCGCCGGCGCTGGCCCTGCTCAGCAGCGGTCCGCCGGCGCGACGCTCGCTGCTCATCTGCGCCTTCGGTGCGGAGGAGGTGGGTCTGGTGGGGTCGGCCCATCTCGTGGCGCATCTGCCGGTGCCGGCCGAGCAGATCGACGCCATGGTCAATCTCGACGCCGTGGGACGGCTCGGTGACGGGCCGCTCCACGTCGCAGGCCTCGAATCGTGCGACCGTTTCCCGGAGCTGTTGACCTCGGTGGGACATGATCTGACGTATCGCGCCCAGGACGCCGGTCTCCTGCGCAGCGACCATGTCAACTTCCTCGACCAGCGGATCCCGTCGGTCTTCTTCTTCACCGGCGCCTATCCCGAGATGAATTCGCCGGCGGACAGCCTGGCTGCGGTGGATCTGCCTGGACTGGCCAGGGTGGCCGACCTGACCACGCGACTCGTCGAGCGCCTGCGTGCCGATCCCGGTCGGTTCGAGTTCCAGGATCTGCCAGAACGCGACCCCGACACCGACACCGACAGCGGCAACCCTCAGACCTGGTTCGGTTCGGTGCCGGATTTCGCCGGCAGCGAGCAGGCGGGCTACCTCATCGGCGCCGTGGCCGCGAAAGGGCCGGCCGCGGTGGGCGGCCTGCTGGCTGGCGATCTGCTCGTGGAACTGGGAGGGGCGCCGGTGACCGATCTGGCCACCTTCACCACGGCCATGCGCCGGCACGATCCCGGCGAGGTGGTCGAGGTGACGGTGGACCGTCAGGGGAGGCGATTGCGTTTCCTGGTCACGCTGGGTGATCGGAGCCAGCGGTCTCGTTGACCGCACTCGTGTCGCACGGTTCGACGTGGACGAACACCCGCGAGAGCTCACGGAACTCGGCACAGAGCGCTTCTTCCACCTCGTGGGCCAGGTCGTGGGCCGTGGCCACGCTCAGGTCGGGATCCACGGCCACCCGGAGGTCGGCGTGGAAGACCGAGCCGCGCTGGCGCACGCGCAGGTCGTGGATCGCCAGGATGCCCGGGGTCTGGGCGGCGGTGGCACGGATGGCCTGGACGGTCTCCTCGTCGGGCATGGTGTCGACCAAGGCCAGCACGTTCTGCTGGGTCAGCTTCCAGCCCTCGCGCAGCACGAACACCGAGATGATCAGCGCTCCGACGCTGTCGAGCCAGACGATGCCCAGCATGGCGCCCAGGATGCCTGCCGCCGCGGCACCCGAGGTGACGGCGTCGGCGCGGTGCATCAGGCCGTTGCTGAGCAGCGCCGGGCTGTGGTTCAGGCGCGCGGCCTTGAGCGTGTAGCGGGCCATCCATTCCTTGATGCCCACCGAGACGACCGCCACCAGGAACGCGATGAACTCCGGGTGCAGATTCTCGCCGCGCAGGAGGCGCATCACCGCATCGCGACCGATGAGCACGCCCGTGATGATCATGAACAGCGAGACGACCAGGGCTCCCAGGGTCTCGAAACTATCGTGGCCATAGGGGTGCTTCGCATCGGGCGGGCGTCGGCTGGCCCGCAGCGCCAGCAGGACACCCAGGTCGCTGACCACGTCGGCGAAGCTGTGGACGCCGTCGGCCACCAGAGCGGCGGAGGAGGCGGCGAAGCCGACCAGGATCTTGCCCAGGGTCAGGACCAGGTTGACGGCCATGCCGACGGCGGTGCATTCGCTGGGGCGGTAGAGCCGGGGCAGGCTGCGGGGGTCAACCGGCATGCTCGGCGGCTCCTGGCGGGTAGACGGCGTCGATGCGGTCCTTGAACTTGGCCGCCACCACGAAACGCTTGACCTTCAGGGTCGGAGTCAACTCGCCGGCTTCCACCGTCAGTTCCTCCGCGAGCAGGATATGCCGCTTGACCTGGTTGAAGCCGGGCAATTCGCGGTTGAGGTCGGTCAGGAGTCCCTGGTAGAGCTTGAAGACCTCGCTCGAGGCGAGGAGCGCCGCGCGGTCGTCGGTATCCAGTCCTTGCGACTGAGCCCAGGTGTCGAGGGTCTCGAACTCGGGGACGATGAGCGCGCATAGGAAGGGGCGCTTGTCACCCAAGACCACGACCTGCTGGATGAACTCGCTCCGCCGCAGGATGCTCTCGAGCGGTTGCGGGGCCACGTTCTTGCCGCCGGCGGTGACGATGAGGTCCTTCTTGCGATCGGTGATGTAGAGATAGCCCTCGTCGTCGAGCCGACCGATGTCGCCGGTCAGCAGCCAGCCGTCGGCATCGATGGCCTCGGCGGTGGCGGCGGGATCGTTCCAATACCCCTGCATGACCTGCGGTCCGCGGACGCAGATCTCGCCGTCGTCGGCAACGCGGATCTCGGTGCGCGGCAGCGCGGTGCCCACGCTGCCCGGACGCTGGCGACCCGGGTTGTTCACCGTCAGTACGGGACTCGATTCGGTCAGGCCGTAGCCTTCGCAGAGCGGCACGCCGGCGCCGATGAAGAACTCGTTCACCTTGGGAGTCAGCGGGGCGGCGCCCGAGACGGCGAAAGAGACCCGGCCGCCGAGGGCCGCGCGGAGCTTGCAGAACACCAGCCGGTCGGCCACCGCCCAGCGCAACAGCAGCCAGGGCCCAGGGCGGCGGTCGTCGATGCGGCAGCGGGCCATGGCGCTCCCCACCGCGGTGGCCCACAGGAAGATGGATCGTTTCAGGCCGCCGGCATCGAGCGCCTGGCTCACCACCCGGCCGTGGATCTTCTCGAAGAGCCGCGGCACCGAGATCAGGATGGTGGGTCGTGCCAGCTTGAGATCGCGCGGCACGGTCTCCATGCGTTCGGCGTAGGCGATGCCAGCCCCGGCGTGCAGCATGGTGTACAGGCCGCAGGTGCGTTCGAAGACATGGCTGAGCGGCAAGAAACTCAGCGACAGGTCCGTGGTCTTGAACCGGAGGATCTCCTGGGCCTGCTGGGCGTTGGCCACCATGTTGGCGTGACTGAGCATCACGCCCTTGGGCTTGCCAGTAGTCCCGGACGTGTAGATGATGCTGGCCAGGTCGGTCGCCGCCAGATCGGGTGGCACCAGGGTCTGGTCCGGATCCTCGTGATCGGCCAGGTTGGCGCCGATCTCCTCGAGCTTGGCCAGGTCGATCACCGAGGGCGTCTGGACCGGGTCGAACGCGATGACCGTGCCCAGGCAGGGTAGGCCGTGGTGCAGGCTCTGGATCTTGTCGGCCTGTCGCTGACCCGAGACGAAGATCGCCTTGGGCTCGCAGTCGCGCATGATGTAGTCGACCGTGTCGGCCAGCAGGATCGAATGCATGGGCACCGACACGGCGCCGCTACAGACGATGGCCAGATCGGCCAGGGCCCATTCGAGCCGGTTTTCAGCGAGGATGGCCACCCGGTCGCCCCTGGCGATTCCCAGCGCCCGCAGGCCGCGGGCCAGGCGGTGGACCCGGTCCCGCGCCTCGCCGCTGGAGACGGGTACGAAGCCCTGGGCGCGATCGTAGCGCTGGAAGCAGTCGCCCCGCGGACGGTTCCGGACCGAATCGAGGAAGAGTTCGGGCAAGGTCGTGGTCGCCATGGCAGCGTCTCCCGGGAGGCGCACCGGCAAGTTGGTGCGGGGCTTTGGCCGATTGGCATCATGCTTAGACGTGGGGGTAGGGTTTGTCAACGCGTTCTCGGAGCGACGCTGGGGTGACCACGGTGCCGGCCGCGCTGGTGGCCACGCGCCAGCAGCAGCTGCTGGACTGGTACGATCGTCATGGTCGCGACCTGCCGTGGCGTCATGAGCCCACGCTCTTCGCCACCTGGATCGCCGAGATCATGCTGCAGCAGACCACGGTCCGCGCCGTCCTGCCGCGCTGGTCGACCTTCCTGCGCCGCTTCCCCGACGTGCAGGCCCTGGCCGCTGCCAGCGAGGAGGAGGTCCTGGCGGCCTGGTCCGGACTGGGCTATTACCGGCGCGCGCGTCACCTGCACCGGGCGGCCCGGTCGGTGGCCGCGGCGGGTGGGACGTTGCCCCGGACCCACGAGGGCTGGCGCGCGCTGCCGGGCGTGGGGGACTATGCCGCGGGTGCCATCGCCAGCATCGGGCTCGGCCTGCCGGTGGCCGCCGTCGATGCCAACGTGAAGCGCGTGCTCACGCGCTGGACCTGCGCCGATCCGCTCGCGGCCGCGACCTTGACACCAGCCCGGCTTCGACAGCTGGCGGCACAGCACGTCGCCGGGGCCCGGCCGGGTGACTGGAACCAGGCGCTCATGGATCTGGGGTCGGCGATCTGCCGGGCCGAACACGCCGCCTGTCAGCAGTGCCCCATGCGTGGTGCCTGTGCGGCAGGCCAGGCCGGTCGCGGCGCTGAGATCCCGCCTCGAACCCGGCGGGAACCGGCCCGCTCCGTGGTGCTCGGCATGCTCCTGCTGCGGCATGGTCCGCGGGTCCTGGCTCTGCCATGTGACCAGGCGGTGGTGACGCGATCGCGTGGTCTCGGTCGCCCGCTCCGCGACGATCTGACCGGACTCTTCGCCGGCATGAATTGCTGGCCGACCACACCCTGGTACGCCGCGCCCTCCCGGGAGGTACGGACCCTCTTCGCCACTGGCTGGCAGTCCTGGCTCCGTCGCCTCGGTTGGGACGCTCCCGAGGTGATGGCGGGAGCCTCGCAGCGGCATGCCATCACCATTTACAGACTCCGCGTTGAGGTTGCAACGGCCAGCTGGCCTCAGGACAGCCCGGCGCCCCTGGTCCCTGGCGCGATCTGGACCCTCTGGCCGGCCGAGTCCCTGGCGTTGCCCAGCCTGGCACGTCGGTGTCTGTCCTCCTTCTCGCGACCCTGAATTGACCAACGGCGGATCACCCGGCGGCTGTCGCATGGCGACCGGCCGATACTGTGCAAATGATCTTTGACAATGCGGAGTTGATCTCGCACTTTTGTTGCGAACTGTGGCAATCTTTAGGCTCTGAGGACACCCTCGGAAGGAAGCGCGATGCTCCAGATCACCAGGCAGACCGAATATGCCATTCGTGGCCTGCAGGAACTGGCCCGCCGCAACGGCGACGCTCCTGTGCAGCTCAAGTCCATCGCTCGGAACTGTGATGTCTCCGAGGCCTTCCTGGCCAAGATCTTCCAGATGCTTTCCCAGCAGCACATCGTCAAGAGCCATCGTGGCGTCAAGGGCGGTTTCAGTCTGGGGCGCACTCCCGAGGATATTTCCCTGCGGGACATCGTGGAAGTCTGCGAGGGTGGGATCGCCCTGAACCATTGCCTGCGTCAGGCCAATCGCTGCGAGAACGCGGACGACTGCAACATGACCGAGGCCTGGGCCAAGGCCCAGCACGCCCTGGTCGGTGCCCTGGAAGAGACGCGCCTCTCCGACCTGCTCTGACCGCGATCCGGTTCCCGGTTGATGAACGCGCCCCCGTCGTCCTGGCGGGGGCGTGTTCGTTTCAGCCCTGTCGCAGGCGCCGCCGCCGCAACTGGCCGCAGGCGGCCCCGATATCGCGACCGCCCGAGACCCGGATGAACGCGGGCACGCCGGCATCCATGAGCACGCGCTGGAAGGCGAGCACGCGTTCGCTGCCCGTGGCCGTCAGGTTGTCGTCATCGAGTTCGTTGAGCGGGATGAGGTTCACCTTGAAGGGGCGGTTCGCCGCGAGGTGCGCGAGGCGGGCGGCCTGTTCGGGCTGATCGGTCCGGTCGTTGATGAGGACCCAGGCGATGGTGACGCGACGGCCGACCCGGTGCGCATATTCCTCCGCCGCCGCCAGGGCCTCGTCGACCCCGGCCTTCCCCGAGACGGGCATGACCTGGCGCCGGTCGGCATCGCTGGATCCACCGAGGCTGATGGTCAGCCCCACGGGGATCGACAACTCAGCCAGTCGTGGCAGGCCGTGGGGCGGTGCGCTGGTGGAGATCTGAATCCGGCGCGGTGAGAGGCCGAGGCCGGCGGTGGCGGTGAAGATCTCGAGTGCCGTCTGGACCGCAGGGAAGTTGTCCAGCGGCTCACCCATCCCCATGAAGACCACGTTATATCCGCGATCGCCATGCTGGGGGTAGGGGTCGGCGACCAGATCGAGCGCTAATCGCTGCACCTGCTCGACGATTTCACCCGCCGTCAGTCCGCGTATCAGGCCCCCGCGGGCAGTGGCGCAGAATCGGCAGGCCATGGCGCAGCCGACCTGGCTGCTGATGCAGAACGTGGCATGATTCTCCATGGGGATGATCACGCTCTCCACCGTGTGGCCGTCACGCAGGTCGAAGAGGAACTTGCGGGTACCGTCGTCGGCGATCAGACGTTCCCGCCGGGTCAGGCCGACGAGGTCATGATCCCCGGCCAGGTCGTTGCGGAGATCCTGCGGGAGGTTGTGCATGGCCTCCCAGTCCATGGCTCCACGATCGTAGAGCCAGTGGGTCAACTGACGGCCACGGTAGGCGGCATGTCCCCGGGCCCTCAGGAGATCCGGCCACGACGCGGGAACGATGTCACGCAGCAAGGGTTTCATGGCTTGGCCGATATCCGCCGACCGGCGGTTTGGAGAACGTGGCGTGCAGGGTTGACAGCGACCCTGCCCGATCGCAAGCTGTCCCGCGAACAACCGCCAAGATCGCAGAGGAGGCCGTTTTTGCAAACCGTGCTGGTCGTGGACGACGAGGTCGCCATCCGGGAAACCCTGGCCCAGATCCTGGGCTACGAGGATTATCGGGTCCATACCGCCGGGTCGGGGCCCGAGGCCCTGGCCCTGCTGGAAGAGCAGGCCGTGGATGTGGTGCTGCTCGACATCAAGATGCCGGGCATGGACGGATTCGAGTTGCTGGCACGCTTGCAGCAGGATCACGAGGGTCTACCGGCCATCGTGATCTCGGGGCACGGCGACATCCAGACCGCGGTCCAGGCGGTCAAGCAGGGGGCTTACGACTTCCTCGAGAAGCCGCTGGACCGCTCGCGTCTGCTGGTCACCCTGCAGAACTGCCTCGCCCATCGCCGCGCTTTGGCCGATCGCGAACGCCTGGCCGCCAAGACGGGGCGCACGTCGCCGCTGATCGGCGAATGCCCGGCCATCCAGGACGTCCGCGCCTTCATCGACAAGGTGGCGCCCACCGACTCCACGGTGCTGGTGACCGGTGAGAACGGGACGGGCAAGGAGCTGGTGGTCGGTGCCCTCCACGCGGGCAGTCCCCGTCGCGAGGGCCCCCTGGTCGAGGTCAACTGCGCAGCCATTCCCAGCGAACTGGTCGAGAGCGAACTCTTCGGTCACGAGAAGGGTGCGTTCACCGGCGCCGATCGTCTGCGGATCGGCAAGTTCGAGCAAGCCCACGGCGGGACCCTTTTCCTCGACGAGATCGGCGACATGGGGGAGCACGCCCAGGCCAAGGTCCTGCGGGCCGTGGAGGAGGGCACCATCCAGCGCGTGGGTGGACGGGAGAGCATGAAGGTGGATGTGCGCATCGTCGCCGCCACCAACCGGAACCTCGCCAGCGCCGATTCGGGTTTCCGGCGCGACCTCTTCTTCCGTCTCAACGTCCTCTCGGTGCACCTGCCACCTCTGCGTGACCGTCCTGGCGATATTCCGCTCCTGCTCGAGCATCTGATGCGATCGCTGGCCCACGCCATGAAGACGGAGATCAAGACCTTCGCACCCGAGACCCTGGCTCTCCTCGACGAGTATTCCTGGCCGGGCAACGTGCGCGAGCTCCGCAACCTGGTGGAGCGCCTGCTGATCCTGGCGCCGGGACCGGTGGTCAGGCCCGCGGACCTGCCGCTGTTGCCGGGCGCGGTCAGCGAGGCCATGGATGCCCCCGACCTCTTCCGTTGTGACGATTTCCAGGAATTCAAGGCCCAGGCCGAGGCGATCTTCCTGCAACAAAAGTTGCGGGAAAATCGTTATAACGTGAGTCGCACGGCCGAGATCCTGGGCATGCAACGGAGCAATCTGTACAAGAAGATCACCAGGTATGGCCTGCAGACCCAGGTCGAGGATTCATTGTGACGAAATCAAAAAAAATAGAGACTGCCGGAGTTGACGCGCCCCTCGCGATTCCGTATCCTCAAGTATAGAGGATTTGCCAGAATGGACCCTCGCGTCCTTGAACCATCCCTAGCGGTCGGGACTTGACCCGCCGCATCAACCCCCTAGGGAGGAAGGCATGAAACGAATTCTCGCCATCCTCGCATTGGTCAGCATCGTTCTCGTCTTGCCCACGGCAGCGAGTACCCGGGGACACATCCGTGATGCAGAACTTGCGTCGACGGAAGTCCAGGGGATCTACGTGCCGCCGGTCACCGATGATGGTGGAGGGCAGGAGGAAGCGGACCAGCAGGAAAACAATGGTGATCCCGATGACCTCGGTGGCGGCTTCCGCAATCACGGCGCTCCGCCGGCGGGCACCGGTGCCGATGGTATCATCCCTTGGTTCCCACCAGTGGTTTTCGCGCTGATCATGCAACTCATCTGACCTGGTCGGCGACCCGAGATCGCCGCCCGGTCACACGTTAGATCTGCGATCCACCAACTCGCCAGGGGATGCAGATGCATGGCTGAATTTGAAGCGTACGACAGGACCCCGCAGGGGCGCGACAGAGTCGAGAGACCCGACCGCATGCAGGAGCTTGAGCGCCTGGAAGAGGTCGGGGATCTGCACTTTCATGCCGCGGCGTACACCACCGCACTCGACTACTATGGCCGGGTTCTTCCGCCTGACATGCTCGTCCAGTTGCCGCCGACCAGGGCGCTGCAGGTGCTGCGGAAGGCGTTGACGGCCTGTTTGCATCTGGGCTGGAGCGATCGTGCCGACGAGATGCTGGGCCGTGCCCGGCAACTGCTCGCCCAGACCGACGGCCTGGTCGACTCGGACGAACGCGAGTGCGAACGGGCCCGTTTCCAGGTGCGCGAAGCCGCGATGCTCATGCAGCGTGGCGAGTACCAGACGGCCCTGGACGTGGCCAAGTATGCCTTCACCTACCTCGCCCTGACCGATCAGCACGTGGAGGTGGCCAACCTCCAGTTGACCATGGGGGCCTGCCACCAGCGCCTCGGCCGTCTCGACAAGGCCGAGGAGTTCTATCTCGACAGCCTCAGCACGTACCGTCGCGTGGGTGACGAGGTCGGCGTGGCCACGCTGCACAACGCGCTGGCCATGCTCCACAAGGCCGGCTGCCGCTGGGACAAGGCTCTGGATCTGCTGGACAAGGCCGTCGACCTGGCGGAGCGTCATGGTGCTCCCCAGCTGCTCTCGGCCTTCCATCTCAACCGGGGCATCATCCTGATCAAGATCAGTCGTTTCGCCGAGGCCCGCCTGGCTCTGGAGAAGAGCCTGCGCCTCAGCCAGAGTCTCGGGGACCGGATCCGTGAGCCCAAGATCCTGCTGGCCCTGGGACGCCTGGAACTACTGTCCGGCCGTCTGGCCAAGGCCGAGGAGCATATCCTCGCCGGCCAGACCCTGGCCGACCGCGAGCGGATGAGGCGTGAGTCCATCATCGCCGACGAGTACCTGGGGGATGTGCTCCTGTCGCGTGGTGAGTGGGACAAGGCGCTGCTGAATTATCGTCTGGGACTGGAGAAGACCCGGTCACTGGGCCGCGCCAGCGATCTGGAGGGCGAGCTGCTGCGACGTCAGGCCGAGGCCCGACGTCGTGATGGCAGCCTCTCCGAGGCGGTGGCCGACGCCTATGCTGCCGTGGCTGTTTGCGAGGAATGTGGTGAGTCCTACGAGCTTGGCTTCTGTCACCTTACGCTCGGCGAGGCTTTCGCCGCCGGTGACGACTGGGCCCAGGCTGACGCCCACTTCCGCCAGGCTGTGGATATCTTCCAGTCCCAGAACCTCTTGCGTGAATGGTGCGAAGCTGTTTGCGCTTTCCTGGACGCACGCCTCGACACGGCGGACAAGCCGCTGTTGCTGCTCTTGCGGCGGTTGCTCCTGGATGTCCAGGACCAGGCCGCGGCCAGCGTGGGTGATGCCTGGCTGACAGCCTGCCTTGCCGGCCTGGCCAGGGTCCAGCTCCGGCTGGGACTCTGCGATGACGCCCTGCTCACCGTGTTCGAGCTCGAACGCGTGGCCCGCGGCCTCGAGGACGACGCACGCTTGCGCGAGGTGGCCCAGCTGCGCCAGCTGGTGGAGGCCGGCCTGGTGGGCGGTCTCGACGCCGCCGGCTCGCCAGTCCGTGCGCTGTCGGGCATTCCCGGCCTCTTCCGTGCCAGCGATTCCACCCTCACGCGCAACCTCGATGCGGTCCTGGCCGCGACCTGCAGCCGCACCAAGGCTGACAGCGGGTTCCTGGCGCTGGGCGATCCCACCGATGCAGAGCGCGCCGAACTGGTGGCGCGCCAGGAGATCGATGCCAATCTGGCCTCCCAGCTGATCCAGTGGTACTGCGAGCGTGGTCGTGACGGAGTCCAGCCGCTCTACTTCAGCCGCCTGAGCGAGGCCTCGCCCCTCGTCAAGCAGATCCCGGCCCTGGCCGCCAGCAAGTACGGCGGCTGCCTGTTCCTGCCCATCACCGTGCATCAGCGTCCGCTGGGTGTGCTGTTCCTGGGGTTGCCGCGCGACGCCGAAGAGGCCTCGGCCATCGATCAGTCCACGCTGGACTTCCTGGTCAACTACCTCGGGTTCCTCGGCCTTTTCCTCGCCGAGAAATCCCACGAGGACGTCCTCCACTCGCACGGAATGCCCGAAAACGAGGGCCTGGGGAACATCATCACCTGCAACGAGGGTATGCTCGAGGTCCTCGCCCTGGTGCGCAAGGTCGCCGCCAGCGACCTCACGGTCCTGCTGCGTGGTGAGACGGGCACGGGCAAGGGCATGCTGGCCTATGCGTTGCATCGTCTGAGTCCTCGCGCCAATCAGCGCTTCCAGTCGATCAACTGTGCAGCCATCCCGGAGACCTTGCTCGAGAGCGAGCTCTTCGGTCACGTGAAGGGCTCCTTCACCGGTGCCGACACCGACAAGAAGGGCCTGCTGATGGAGGCCGAGGGAGGGACGGTCTTCCTCGACGAGATCGGGAAGATGCCCCTGTCCATGCAGGGCAAGCTGCTCCACTTCCTGGACACCCGGGTGGTGCGTCCGGTGGGCTCTGCCACCGAGCGCCAGGTCGATGTGCGGATCGTCTGTGCCAGCAAGAGCGAGTTGCAGCAGCTGGTGGAGTCGGACCGGTTCCTGGAGGATCTCTACTTCCGGTTGCTGGATTTCCCGCTGGTGGTTCCCCCGCTGCGCGAACGCCCGGATGACATCGCCCTGCTGGCCCAGCACTTCATCCAGAAGTATGGCGACGACTTCGCCGGCCCCACACCCACGCTCGGATCCGATGTGCTCGATGCCCTCAACCAGCACGACTGGCCGGGCAATATCCGGGAACTGGAGAAGTGCCTGAAGCGGGCGCTGGTGCTGGCGCAGGGTGAAAGTCGTCTGCGTCCCGAGCATCTGCCGCGTGAGATGACGCCCTACCTGGCGGCGGCTGGCCGTGGCGGGGTGACACCGCTGCGCGAAACCCTGGCGGCGGTGGAATCCCGGGAGATCGCCCAGGCGCTCAAGGCCAGCCGAGGCAACAAGTCCGCAGCGGCTCGCCTGCTCCAGATCAGCTACCCGAGCCTGCTGAAGAAGATCAAGATCTACGGACTGGATTGAGGACCTGAACAAAGGTCCAGGGTTGAGAGCGAAACCGGGCGCCTGGGTGCCCGGTTTCTTCATGCCGTGAACTTCCCTTTCTGGGCGCTATATCCCTACCGCGGTGTCAAGGCGATTGACAGCGTAAGCCACTCTGGAATAGCTACTTATCTTGCACGGCCTGGGGGTTATCAAAATCTTTAATAATCCGGTGGCCGAGCATCCCGAACACCGGTTCGGCAAGATCTGTAAGTCCTTGTCATTAAGTCATTTAAAAATATGTAAAAGGGTCTGAACTTAGGCACGTTAGCTGCAGAATATGAGCATGAAGCGGTGAGTTGCAGGGAACGAGCCCTTCATGCTTTGGACAGATCGTGGCTTGGGGGTGCGGAACTGACCCTCGGGCTGACCGGCAAACCGAGGGAGTCTTTCACGGATAGGCCCGTGGCGGGATTGGTAAAGAGGTGGGGTCTTTATGGATACTCGCCCGCGGGAGAGGAAAGACAGCGGTTCCGGCCTCCAGGCGCGGTCTCGAACGAGCAAGACAGCAGTTTTCTGATGATGTTGAGAGAGTCCCACTGATCTTGAACTGGCGAGATTCAAGATCAGGATGCCAACTCGGTGGCGGGGCTCTCTCATTTTCTTGTTTGCTGACCGCGCAATTCCGCCGTCTCCATTCGGAGACGGTGTCCTCCCGACCACACATCTGTCCTGGGTCCAGGACGTTCCTCATCGGCCCGATCGGACGGACCGATGCGGCCTGCCTCGATTCTGTAAGTCATATTTAATCAAAGCATTGAACTCGATACTACCGAGGCCCATGAACGCCGACAACGCATTGGCACGAAGTGTGCGTTTCCAGGATAGACGACCCCCGTCGGGAAGGAGCGACCGACCATGGCAACGCAGACGAGACACCACCGATTGATCCTGACAGTCACCAGCATCCTGGTGCTGCTGGTCCTGTCCTGGCTCGGTGGTTGTGAAGAAGATGACTGCGTCACGTGCCTCGAACCGGAACCACTGGCTCCGGTGGCGCCGACCCAGGTCTATTCCGTCAGCGGGGATCAGGAGATCACGGTCTTCTGGAACGATTATCCGGAGATCTACAGCGAGGACCTCACGGGGTACAGGATCTGGAGCCGATACTTCGTCGAGGGCGACCAGAACGATCCCGGCCGCGAATTCTATCTCATCGGCGAGGTCGCCGTGGGGCAGAACTACAACCCCTCGAGCGGCCAGTATTTTTTCGTGGACGACGAGGTGGACAATGCCGTCGATTACGAGTATGCGGTCAGCGCCGTGGCTGGTGATCTCGAGAGTTATCTGAGTTTCGAGTTCGTGGTGGACACGCCCCTGCCCATGAGCGAGACCCCGCTGACGCTGTTCGATGTCAACGGGGCCAACGCCCAGCTCTCGGGCTTCGATTTCAGCCTGGCCGGTGAGCACGGCCAGGGCGGCGGCAACGGGGCCGACGGTATCGTCGATCCCACGGCGCCGGGCACCTCGGCCGACATCAAGATCCGCTTCGACGGGGTCGGGGTGCCCTGGCTGGAGACCATGCGCGGGGAAGTGCATGTCCAGGATTACGGCACCTTCATCGATGGCAACAATCAGTTCTACTTCGAGGGCGTGTCGTGGGCACCGGAGTTCGGATGGTCCGAGAGCGGCGTCCTCGAACTGATCGCCGGCCACATCTACGTGGTCGAGATCTTCGACGAACCGGCCGTGGGCGACATCCATTACGCCAAGCTGGGCGTGGTCTCGGTGGACGCAGCGACCCGCACCGCGCGGGTCATGTGGGCCTACCAGCTCGTCAATGGTCTGCCCGAGCTAGCGGCTCCCGAGCCCGAGCCCACCGGCGATTTCAGGCAGGATCTCTTCCGTCTCTAGGCGATGGATCAGGAAAGGAGGACGGACATGAACAGCACGAACAGACTGGCGCGGATCCTGGTATCACTGGCCCCTGTGCTCGCCGTCTGGACTTTCCTGGGTGTGGTTGGTGGGGCCATGGCCCAGGATCAGGCGCTGACCGAGGAGCAGGTCGCCGCGCGTTACGACGAGCAGTCCCTCCGGGTCAGTCTCTGGCTCGACAAGGATGCCGACCAGGTCTATCAGCGTGGTGAACCGCTGAAGGTCACGTTCCAGACCAACGAGGACGCCTATGCCGTGATCTACCACATCGACCCCGAGGGCTATGTGTCGGTGCTGTGGCCGACCACACGGTACAGCGATGGCTTCGTCTTCGGCGGCCACCAGTATCGATTGCCGTCCCGGGATGGCAATCGCCTGCGCGTCGGCGAACTCGAGGGCCTCGGCTATGTCCACGCCCTGGTCTCGCGCTATCCCTTCGATCTGCGCGATCTGGAGCTGAATTTCCACCACGAGAACGGCGGCCAGGACTTCGCCTATTACGTCGCTGGCGACCCCTTCCTGGCCATGAACGAGGTCAACTATGCCGTGACCGGGCTCGAGGATCCCGACGCCTACGCCGTGAGCAACTATGTAAGCTACTACGTCCATCGTCAGGTGGATCACCCGCGGTACCTCTGCTTCCAGTGCCACGACGAGGGTTACGACCCCTACGCTCAGAGCTGCACCGTGAGCATCCAATACGACTATGGCTGGGTGAACGAGTGGTGGGGGACCTACCAGTACTATCCGGTCTATTACTACCCCGTGTACTACTACGTGGATCCCTGGTGCGGCTCGCGCTGGGTGAACTACTGGTACCAGCCCTGGTACTGCTGGCCGCGTCCGATGCCCTATCACTGGCCTCACGGCTGCTATGACTGGCACCACTCGCCTTACTGGCATGGCGACAGCCACACCGCCCATCGCGAAGGGCGCGAGCGCTACACGCCACTGGACCGCAGCACCCTCGGCCGGGATCGCAACGAGTCCATGGTCCGCACCAAGAACGAGCTCGTGGTCGGCGACCTGCCCGGAGATGAACGGATCCGCGCCATGCGCACCAAGTCGGTGCTCGGGCGTGAGGGGGCCGCCAGCGTGGCGGCCGACCGCGACCGCCGGCTGTTGCCCGGTGGAGAGGCCAGCAACGTCTCGCCCTCCAGCCGCTCGCAACGATCCTACGATCCGGTGAGCCGCATCCGCACTTCGCCAGGGTTGCGGATTCCCGGCCAGGCCGTCGGTGGCGATGCGGTCAAGCAGCCGGTCGAGCGGACGGGCCGGACCCGGGTGCGGGATGACGGCCGGCCGCCCACACGGAGCGATTCCGATGCAGGCCGGACGACGATCCGCCCCGTCGAGCCCCGTGGAGACGGCGGCAGGGTCTGGACCAGCCGCCGCAGCAACACCAACACCGGTTCGCGCCGGACACCGCAGGCCAGTCCCACCAATCGGAACTCAGGATCCAGTCGTCCCGCCGTGCAGCCGCGTGAGCAGACCAGCAATCGTTCCACCGAGATCAAGCGCGGCAACACCGGATCCAGCAGTGGCCGGAGCAGCGGGAGCCAGAACAGGAACAGCGGCAGCTCGGTGGGCCGCCAGCCAAGCAAGCAGACGCCGACCAAGGCCACCCCGCCGCCGGCCACGCCCCGGAGCAACAGCTCGGGCGGGACCAAGAGCGGGAGCAAGGGTGGTCGCAGCTCGGGAGGTCGCCGTTAGACATCGCAGTGTGTTGGAGGCTTTTCCCCCCATCTTCCCGGCCGGAAGGTAATTCCGGATCCTCGCAGAAGGTTGGCAGCCAGAGGACGGGTGAAGGAAGGACACGGAAGGCCGGGGGCCACCAACACTGTGGAAGGGTCTCGGACGAAGCTGTTGTCGATCAGGGGTGGCAATGACGGAGTCCGGGACCCTTCCCAATTTCCAGGCCAGGCTGCGGGGTGCGATTGACCCGGGTCCGGCCCGAACCTATAATGCGCCGTCGTTCGCTGGTGGCGCCCCTTCAATCCCCTGGAAGGCCGACTTCATGTTCTCCTGGTCCCCCCGCATCCGACTCAGCCTTTGTCTGCTCAGCCTGCTTCTCGTGGCCCAGGTGTCGGCCGCCGAGGGCTGGGATCCCTGGCGATCGGCGCCGCCCGACAAGGCCCGCGACCAGGAGACGGCCCACGGGGCCGCTGCCCGCCTTCCCCATGCCTTCGCGCCGCTGCTGGCGGATGGCTCGACCTCGCTGCAGGCCCGTCGGCTGGCCGGCCTGCGGGCTCCGGACGCGCTCCAGGCCATCGCCATCATGGTCGATTTCGCCGACTCCTGCTTCTACGGACGCGAGGACGAGTTCCCCGGTCCGCTGCCCACCTCGACCCAGAGCGATTTCTACTATGCGGCGCACGACTCGCTCTACTACCACCACCTGCTGCGCGACGTCGCGGATTACTACGCCGCCACCAGCGGCGGCCGCTTCTCGCTGAACTACGTGGTCCACGGTCAGGTCGCGGGCCTGGATGTGGGCATGGGCTTCTATGGCGATCATCCGGAGGAGGGGGAGCAGCCCATCATCCTGGCACGCGATGCCATCGCCTTGCTCGACGCCACCGTCGATTTCTCGCTCTACGACACGGTTTTCCTGATCCACGCCGGCGCCGGCGAGGAGACCGATGTCCTGGACGATTCGCCCGAGCAGATCTACAGCACCTATCTCGGGCCGGAGGATTTCGCCCAGGCCGTGGAGGATTCGATCCTCGACCAGCCCTACATCCCCACCGCGGATTTCCCGGAGGGCGAGGGCGTTCGGCACGTGCTGATCCTGCCCGAGAACCAGTTCCAGGACGCCTTCGAGGGCTACAGCGGGTTCTACGGCAGCCTGGGCACCTACTGCTTCGAGGTGGGGCTCCGCCTCGGCATGCTCTCGCTCACCGACTTCACCCCCGCGGGCTCGCCGGACAGCCAGGGTATCGGCCAGTTCGGCCTCATGGGGTACGGCCTCTTCTCGGCGGGCGGCTTCGTGCCGCCCCAGCCCTGCGCCTTCAACAAGCAGCTCATGGGCTGGCTCGTTCCCCAGCCGGTGGACAGTGGTGCGGCGGACACCTGGGTCCTGCACCCCTCGGAATTTCCGACCCATCCCCGGGCGGCGGCGCGGGTGGATCTCACGGGCGCCGAGTACTACCTGCTCGAATACCGCCTCCAGGATCCCGACGGCAACCGCATCTTCAGCTTCACCGGCGACCGCAACGGCAACAACGTGCCCGACTTCTGGGATGCCAGCAATCCACCCACCCACGTCCCGGTCTGGGGTGAATTCTTCGACCCAGACGAGGATGAGCGCGAATGGTTCGACGGTGCCGAGTGGGATTTTTTCCTCAGCGACAACACCGCCCGCGAGGAAGGCGTCAAGGGCGCGGGCAGCGGGATCTACATCTGGCACATCGACGAGGGCGTGGTGCGCGATGCCTTCGGCCAGCGTCGCAACCTCTTCAACGCCGACCCGCAGCGCAAGTCGGTGGACCTGGAGGAGGCCGACGGGATCCAGGATCTGGATACCCGTGAGCCTTCGGCCTGGTGGCTGGGCGGCGACGACGACAGCTACCGCGGCGAGGACAACGACACCTTCGGACCAGACAGCCGGCCCGATACGCGGACCAACGGCGGCCTGCGCACCGGGATCCTCATCGATGCCATCAGCAGCGTGGTGGTGGATTCGTCCCATACCTTCAATCCCGGCGCGGAGGACGAGTATGTCGGCATCCTCTACGCCGACACCCTGACCTTCCGCTGTTCGCTGGAGGATGAGGGTGCCCTCGTACCCATGGCCTCCCGCGACCTGCCCGGCGTGGATCTGACCGGTGGCCATCTGCTCGCCGCCGACCTGGCCGCCGGGACCGACGATGCCCTGGTGTATGTGGCGGCGGCGGATTCGGGGCGCATCTTCGCGTTCGATGCGTCGCTCGCCGAGTGGGTCGATCACGATGGCGACTCCGACACCTTCGCCCCGCTCGCTGTGGGGACCGACGATCTGGGGCAGCCGGTGGAGTGGCTCCTGCCGGCCTGCGCCGGCCAGCTCGCCACCGATGACGCCGGCCTGGAGATCGTGGTGGCGGCGCCGGCGGGGGTCTATGCCTTCCGTAGCGATGGCACGCCGCTCGCGACCGGCCCCGGGGGAACCAGCTCTGGCCTGATCGCCGACCTGCCGGTGACCTCCGCGGCCATCCTGTTGCCACGCCATGGTGGGAGCGGCCCGGAGAGCGAGGTCCTGGTCTGCGTGGGCACGACGGCGCCGGATGTGGATGGCGCACCCACCGTGCTGCGCTTCCTCGACGCGGCGGGCGACGAGGCCCGCGCCGCGGTGAGCCTCGATGGCTGGCTGAGCTCCAATCCCGTGCGCTACGAGAACATCCTGTATTGCGCAGTGGTCGCTCCCGATGCCACCGGGATCCTGCAGGCCGTGTCCTGGCCCGAGAGCGGTGATCCGGAGAGCCTCTGGACGGTGGCCTTGGATCTCGTACCCGGAACCCATCCACCGCTGGTCTCGGCGGAGGCGGTGCTGGTGACCGCGGCCGACGGCCACGGCCAGACCGTGCTGGTTGCGGGCGGTTCGCCGGCCGTGCAGCCGCTCTGGGACGCCAGCGTGGTGGTGGAAACGCCGCTCGGCGCGGGGGGCGTCTTCGTGGGCGACGGCCGGCTGGGCCGGATCGGCGACGAGGGGGCCTGGATGCTCGGCTGGCCGCGGCGCCCGCTGCCCGAGATCCGATCGCCCCAGGCGCAACCGTTGGCCCTCGGACCGGCGGATCAGCCTGCCGGCTTCCTCTTCACAAGCCGTGACGGCCGCCTCTTCCTGACCGATGCCGCGGGGCAGATCGAGCCGGGCTGGCCAAAGGCCGGGCCGGCCGATGTGGCGGCCACACCGGTGTTGGCCGGACAGGAAATCGCCGGCGGCGAGGCCAGCCTGACGCTGGTCGTGGCCGGGACGACGCCGGAGCTCGCCGGGGTCGATGCGCAGGATGAGCTGCTGCTGACGCGCCCGGTGGCCCGTCTGCGGACCTACGGCCTGACGCTGCCCGCCGCTTATCTTCCCGATCCGCTTCAGGCCATGTACGGCGGCGGACCCTGGCGCGGTCTCGGGGTCCGGACCTTGCTGATCGATTCCCAGGACCAGGTCCCGCTGGCGACGACGCACGTCTGTTATCCCCAGCCTCTGACGACCGAGATCCTGACCGTCCGCGGCCGGACCGACACCGATGGCTTCGCCAGGGCCGTGATCTACAACCTCCAGGGGGAGACCGTGCGCACCACCGATCGCGTGGCCGTACGGGCCGGATCGCCCTTCGATCTGGTGATCGATATGCAGGGGGTGGCCTCGGGCCTCTACCTGTGCAAGCTGGAAGCTGGTGGCCAGACCAGCATCAAGACCATCGCTGTGGCGCAGTAGCCACGGACAGCCGGGTGCCCTGGTGCTTGCCGCCACGGCACTCAAGAGCTACAGTCAGGGACCGAACTAGGGGGGCCGGCCACGAACGACCGGCCGGCCGCGAGAGGAAAGGGTACCCATGCGGAACAAGACCATCATCGCGGGCGTCGGGCTGCTCTGCTTCGCCGCTCTCATCGTGCCGAACATCGCCAGCGCCGGCGGCACGCCCGGAGACGCCGGCCTGCTCTTCCTGCGCATGGGCATGGGCACGCGCGAAGCGGCCATGGGCGGCTCGGGCGTGGCCAGCACCGAGGGCGCGGCCGCGGCCTACTGGAATCCCTCGCGCCTGGCCTTCTCCGGCCAGGGCACCGAGGTCCTGCTCCAGAACCAGACCTGGCTGAAGACCCTGGACTACACGGCCGCCAGCTTGACCCACCATGGCGATTTCGGGGTCCTGGGCCTGACCTTCGCGGGCCTGTTCTCCGACCGCCTCGATCGCCAGGGCGTCGACCAGGTGGGCATTCCCGAGGGCACCTTCCAGTACTACGATCTGAGCATCGGCGCCAGCTACTCGCGGCGGCTGGGCGAGGAGATCGCCCTGGGCGCCCAGGTGAAGTGGGTGTACGAGAAGATCGATATCTACAGCGGCTCCATGGCACTGTTCGACCTCTTCGGCACCTGGAATCTGCGCCATCTGCCGGGCTTCTCGCTCGGAGTCAGCGCCACCAACCTGGGCGGCCAGATGACCGTCAACGAGGAGCCCTTCGATCCCGCCAAAGCGGTGACCGTGGGCGTGGCCTGGGCGCCCGTCTCGGGTAAGCTGGCCGACCGGCTGACCCTGACCGGCGATGTAGGCTTCTACAACGACGGCAACGAGAAGGCGCACTTGGGCGGCGAGGTCAAGGTGGTGCCCGAGCTGGCGCTGCGTCTGGGCTACAAGGTCAATTACGACAACCAGGGCTTCACCGCCGGCGCCGGGTTCCGCTACCGCACCGTGGGCCTCGGTTATGCTTTCGAGGACGTGACCGATTCCGCGCTGGATCCGGGGCACCGGTTCTCGCTGGAGTTCTTCTTCTAGGTCCGAGACGATGCGATCACGGGCGAACCGGCAGCGCCGGTTCGCCCGTGGCCGTCTCCTCGCCACGGTGATGTTCGAACGCTTCCCCGCGCCATAGCCCGTAGTAGAGAGGATCGAGCCAGCCGCCCAGGGTGGTCAGGCGGCGGCCGCGCGCCTCGGCCGTGAAGGCATGGTGGACATGCCCCATGACCAGGTGGTCCCATCCGGCGTCCTGGTGACGGGAAAGCCAGCGGCGCGCCTTGGCCTCGATTCCCGCCACCTCGTCGCGGTTGCTATGCCGGCTGTGCCCGCTGAGCCAGCTGCTGAAGGCGAACAGCGCCTCGGGGTGCATCGCCTTGCCCAGCCACACACCGGCCGGATGGCGGACCACGGTCCGGAAGGCCTTGTAGAGGAGATCGCGACCGAGCAGGCCGTCGCCATGGATGCAGCGGACCTTCTGGCCGTCGAGTTCCAGGGTCAGGGGCCCGCCCGCAGGGTCGGAGCCGTAGCGTTCGTGGAGGTACCGGGCGGCCCAGATGTCGTGGTTGCCGCCGATGAAATGGATCCGGGAACCGCGGTCGCGGACCCGATCCAGGGCGGCCAGGAGCGGGTCATAGCCCTTCATGGCGAAGTGGGGATAGTCGAACCAGAAGTCGAAGATATCCCCGAGCAGGACGACTTCTGGAATTCCGGCCCAGTGGTCGAGCAGGGCCAGGAAGAGGTCGAGCCGACGGTTCTCCGCCGGTCCGCGCTTGACGTGGAAGTGGCTGTCGGCTAGGAACAAGGCCCGGGCCGATGCGTCATTCAGGTTGCTATTCATGGTCCCCAATTTGTAGGTTAGGGCTCCAGCAAGGGCAACCCCAAACCTGGACCCGGACGAGAGAGGTCGTCATGTCGATCATGGACCAGGTCAAGAAAAACCTCCGCGAATGGTACTCGCTGGCCGCCGACCGGACCGGCGAGATGGCCAAGATCAGTGTGCGCATGTACGACAAGTACGGCATCAGCCGCGAGATCGAGCGCCAGCTCTCCGAACTCGGCAGCTACATATACCACGCCGTGGAGGAGGGCCGCACCGATTTCGCCGGCGATCAGGAGTTCCAGGCCTGGATCGATCGGGTGCGGACCCTGGAGATCGATCTCGCCGCCAAGGTCGAGGAGATCGACGACATCCGTGTGGCCAGGCAGCAGAAGCAGGCCTCCCGGGAGCGCTCCGAGGAGGAGGGAGTCGGGGCTGGAGAGCCCCTGCAGGCGGAGGAAGCGCAGGAGGGCGCGTCGGCGGAGAAGGCGCCTTTCCCGCCATCTGCCGAGCCTGCGAGCAGCTCCGAGACAGCCGCGGAGGTCCCCTCCGAGGATTCTGAGAACGACCGGCAACGTGATTGATATTCTCTTTAAGAACGGTTGACACCAAATCTGTACTCGGCTATGCTGGGATTGTCCCTGCTGAGGCGAATCCCCTGCCCGCCTCGATCCTGTCCGGATGTCCCCCCACATAACCTGGAAGAAGTGTCGCATGCGTGTGCGTTCGTGCAGCATATCCTGCCCGCATCCGGGAAGATCTCCAGTCTTCCTGGCGGCACTCTCTGTCCTGCTCCTGGCCATGTCGCTGGGGCCAAGAATCGTTCATGCGGCTCCCGTGCAGGTCAACGTGGATGCGCCTCCCTCGCCCTTCACCGCCGTGGGGGCCGCCGTCCGACCCGCCGTGGTCTCGATCCGGATCATCAAGGCCGTGGGCACCGGTGGGGTCGACCGGACGCCGCTGCAGGAGATGTACCGGCAGTTCTTCCCCGACCGGGAGGGTGAAGGCGGCCGCTTCGAGAATCCGGGAACCGGTTCGGGTTTCGTGGTCGACCCCGGAGGCGAAGTCCTCACCAACCACCATGTCATCTCGGGTGCGGATCGCATCTTCGTCCGTTTCGCGGGCGAAGGACGGGAATACCCCGCCGAGCTGGTGGGCGCGGATCCCCTCACGGATCTGGCCCTGCTCCGCTTCGATCCTGCGGACCGGGACCTGGCCTACCTCGAATTCGGCGACAGCGAGGCCTTGCAGGTCGGCGACTGGGTCATCGCCATCGGCAATCCCTTCGGCAATCTCGAGGGCTCCATGACCGTGGGCATTCTCAGCGCCAAGGGTCGGGGGAACCTGAACATCCAGGGCCTGACGCCACGCTATCAGGATTTCCTGCAAACAGACGCCAGTATCAATTTCGGGAACAGCGGCGGTCCTCTGGTGGATATTCACGGGCGGGTCATCGGCGTCAATACGGCCATCAACACCGTGGGGCAAGGTATCGGTTTCGCGGTGCCGAGCCGGATGGTGCGCTACATCCACGACCAGCTGGCGCAGCACGGCCGGGTCATTCGCGGCTGGCTCGGAGCATCCGCCAAGCAAGGCGATGGACCCGCGGCGGTGGTCCTGGATGACGTGGTGCCCGGCTCCCCCGCCGCCGCAGCCGGCCTCCAGCCCGGCGATGTCGTGCTTCGGTTCGCCGACCAGGAGGTCACCAGCAGCCGACAATTCCAGTTCCTGGTGGCCGAGACTCCAGTCGGTGAGCCCGTGTCCTGTCGGGTGGACCGTCAGGGACGCCGGCTGGATCTGAGCGTCTCCCTGACCGAACTCGATCCCAAGCTCCTGGACAAGGCCTCTGGCGGAGCCTGGCTCGGTCTCGAGGTCGCAGAATTGGCTGGAACCGATCCCCGGGTCGAGCGGTTAAAGGAAACCTTAGGCATCCGGTCTGCCGACGGCCTCGTGGTCGTGGCAGTTGAGGCCGGGCGTCCTGGCGCGGAGGCCGGTCTCCGCCCTGGTGATGTCCTGGTCGCCATAGAAGACAGGGAGCTTCCTGACCTGTCGGCCTGGCAGGCGGCACGCGCCGCCCTGGGCGGGCAACGGGAATCCCTGAACCTGCTGGTCCGGACGGGGGCGAACGAACGGTTCGTCCAGGTGACGCCTCGTGAAGCAGGAACCCTGCAATGAGCGTGACCAATGATTCCGGAGCGGCGACGCCCCACGCAGCTGGGAGAGAGAGCCATGGCCAGCCGTCGCAACATGTTTCCGGCCACTCACGAGAAGGGGCTGGAAGTCTATTTTCGCGATATCAACCGCTACCCCTTGCTGAGCCGGGAGGAGGAAGCGGCGCTAGCTGTCCGCATCCACCAGGACGATGAGGAAGCCCTGCGGCATCTCGTCAGGGCCAACCTGCGGTTCGTGGTCTCGGTGGCCAAGCGGTATTCGGGCCAGGGATTGCAGTTGTCCGACCTCATCAACGAGGGCAACCTGGGGCTCCTGAAGGCGGCCAGCCGCTTCGACGAGACCCGGGGCTATCGGTTCATTTCATATGCGGTCTGGTGGATCAGGCAGGCCATCATGCAGGCGTTGCTCGACAAGTCGCGCACCGTCCGGCTGCCCCAGAACCAGACGGCCCTGCTCATCAAGATCAACCGGACCAGGGCGGCCCTGCAATCCGAGGGCGTGATCAACCCCGACCCGGGTCAGATCGCCCAGCGCCTGGAGGTGGAGGAGGGCGACGTCCGCCACGCCATGGCCAGTGATCGCGTGGAACTGGGGCTGGATGACCTGGGGACCGATGGCGACGACCGTCCACTCGGCGAGACCCTTGCCGACGACAACCAGTCGCCGCCGGACTATGACGTCCTCATGCGTGGCCTGCGGGATGATGTGCGCCGAGCCCTCTCCGTGCTGAGCAAGCGCGAGGCCGAGGTCATCATCCAGTATTTCGGCCTGAGCTTCGAGGATGCCCAGACCCTGCAGACCATCGGTCAGCGCATGGGCTTGACCCGCGAGCGGATCCGCCAGATCAAGGAACGGGCCCTCGCCAAGATGCGTGGGTCGGTGGGGCACGAGTTGCTCTTCGATTACTACCAGGGCGGCCTCTAGGCCCGTCCGGTGCACGAGGTGGTCCAGGATCGCCGCCGGCCCTCGCGAGGGTCGGCGGTGGTTCATATGGCGTACTTCTTGCTCCCTGCGTATCGTAGCATCCCATGCGTCGCGGTCTGCACGCACCCTCCTGGGTGGTTGACAGATGCAGCCCGAATGACCATGCTGGGCAATACCCACGGACCGGTGAGGAGTGCCGGCCTATGCGACAGGATGCCGAATGAAGCTGCAAAAGCACTATTCCTTCCTCTTCTTGCCCGAGAACGACGGCCGGACCCGTGAATTGAGGGTACCGCGCTGGTCGATCCTCGCGGCGGTTGGCTTGGTCGTGCTGTTGCTGCTCATGGCCGGCTTGTGGGTGGTGGATTACTCGGTGGGGGCCGCCTGGCGGCCTGGCGGATCCCCGCTGGCCAGCGAGAACCAGCGCTTGCATTTGGAGGTGGATCGTTTCGAGACCCGCGTCGCCTCGATGCAGCAGGATCTCGACGCGGTGTTCGAGTACCAGCAGCTGGTGGCGGCGGCGGTGGATGTCGAGCCCCTGGACCCGGAGACCCGCGCCGGCGGTATCGGTGGTCGCGAGCCGCTTCAGGTCATGGCGGAGATTCCCGGCCTGACCCCCGAACCGGATTTGCAGAGCCTGCTGCGGCAGGCCCGGATCCAGCGTCAGGGCATGGCGGCGCTGCTGGACACCCTGGCCAGCCGCCACGAGGTCCGTGATCATCTGCCCTCGATCCGCCCTTGCGACATCGGCTGGCTCAGCTCGCGCTACGGCATGCGCCAGGACCCCTTCACCTCGAAGCAGACCTTCCATCGCGGCATCGATTTCAGCCTGCCGGTGGGGACGCCCGTCCGGGTGACCGCCGACGGCGTGGTCGTGTCGGTGGAGAAGCAGCGCGGACTCGGGCGCCTGGTCAAGGTCGACCACGGTGGCGGCCTGGTCACCGTCTACGCCCATCTCCAGGAAGCAACGGTCAAGAAGGGGCAGGCCGTTGCGCGCGGCGACATCATCGCGCTGACGGGCAATTCGGGTCGTTCCACCGGACCTCATCTACATTACGAGGTGCGGGTGGGGAACCGGCCGGTCAACCCGCTCACCTACATTCTCGATACTTACGCGGACCAACACTGAACCGCCGGCGACGCTTGGCAGCCTCCAGGGCCTGTGCTAGGGTCCTCTGCGTCCGGTGGAAGGACCCATCGGCTCAGCGATGAGGATCGCCTACGGCATGCGATGGACCCAATCGAGTCACCCGGATCGCATCCGGATCCAGCCCGCAGATCTGGCCTTCAGTGCCGTTTTGCTGCTCGGCGTCTTGGCCGTGCCGGCCGAGGGTCTTGAGGTGGTGGGCTTGCGCTGGTTCTCGGCGCCGGATCACACACGGGTCGTGCTGGATCTGGACGGTCCCGGCCATTACCAGGTAAGGACGGTCGCCGATCCGCCCCGCCTGGCCGTGGATGTGGCCGCCGCCAGCTTTCTCGCCACGGATCCCGTGGCCATCGCCGATGGTCTGGTCCAGGGTCTGCGCCGCAATGCGCTGCGCACCAAGGCCCAGGTGGTCATCGATCTGGAGCAGGCCGCGGAGTTCCGTCACTTCGCCTTGCCGGCTGCCGAGGGCCGACCCCACCGGGTGGTGGTGGATGTCCTGAGGGCCCCGGAGCAGGCCAAACCAGCTCCCGAGCGGAACTCGGTGCCGGGCACGTCCATCCGTGTGATCATCGATCCCGGCCATGGTGGCCTCGATCCGGGTGCGGTGCGAGGTTCCAGCCAGGAAAAGGATATCGTCCTGGACGTGAGCCTCCGCTTGCGTGATATCTTGAACGCGACGCCAGGACACGAGGCGATCCTGACACGCGACCGCGACTGGTACCCCAGCCTGGCCGACAGGATCACCACGGCCAGCGCCCAGGATGGCGACCTGTTCGTCTCCATCCATTGCAATACTCACCGCCGGTCCTCGGTGCGGGGAATGGAGGTCTACTTCCTGTCATTGCAGGGAGCCACCGACCGCGAGGCCCAGGAACTGGCGGACAAGGAGAACGCGGCCGACCTCGTGGGCCTGGCTCCGGGTGTCGACCACGATGATGCCGTGGTTTCCATCCTGATGGACCTGCACATGACCAGGGTGCTGCACCGGTCCAGCCGGCTGGCCGAGGAGATCCTGGCGGCCACGGCCGAACGGGGTCTGGCCACCCGCCGGGTCAAGCAGGCACGGTTCCAGGTGTTGAGGTCGCTGGCCATGCCCTCGGCGCTGGTGGAACTGGCCTACCTGACCAACCGGGAAGACCGCAGCCTGTTGCTCAGCGCCGATGGCCGCCAGCAACTGGCCCAGGCCGTGGCCGACGGCCTGCTGGCGTATCTTGGCGACGGGGGTCCCGTGGTGGTCGCGGAACCCGACTGGTCGCGGCATTACAAGGTGCAGCGGGGCGACAATCTCTGGCGTCTGGCCCAGCGCCACGGAACGACGGTGCTCGCGATCCGGGAGCGCAACAATCTGCGCAGCGATCGGATCCGGGCGGGGCAATACCTGAGCTTACCCGAGGGACGGCCTGGATCGTGAAGAACCTGTTCCTGAAAATCGTCTGTGTCCTGGTGGCCATCGTGACCTGGATCCTGGTCGCGGCCACAACCATGGTCGAAGAGGATCTGCGCCTGCCCATGGTCGTGGTCGGTCTGGGCGAGGGCATGACCGTGGCCGGGAGCACCTTGCCCGACATGGCTGCGGTGCGCCTGAGGGCGCCCAAGCTCTCGGTCATGGCGCACCGCTATCTGGGCGTTTCCCTCGGTCAGGTGCAGCTGAACCTGGCCGATGCCGTTCCCGGCGCGCCCCGCCTCTTCGAGCTGAAGGAGGCCGATGTCCGGACCGAGGCCGAGGTGGTGAGCCTGCTGCCGCCCGTGCGCCTGCCGCTGCGCCTGGACTGGCAGGACACCAAGCGGTTGCCGGTGAAGGTGCCGCTGCAGGGCCAATTGCCCATGGACCACATGCTGGGTGGACCGGTCACCGTGGTGCCCGACAGCGTCGATGTCACCGGTCCCCGGCGCTTCTTCGCGGGGCTCGATTCGCTGGTGACCGAGCCCGTGGACCTGACGATCCTGCAGCAGTCGCTGGTGAAGGATCTGCCGCTGGTGCGCCCTCCGGCGCCCCTGGAGGCCAGGGCCACGTCGGTCGCGGTCACCGTGCCGGTCGTCATGCTCGAGGAACGCATCCTGGCCAACATCCCGGTGATCGCGCTGGCGGAGACTCACCTGGGCGAGACCGGTGTTTCGCCCCCGGTGTGCGACGTGCTCGTGCGTGGTCCCGCCGACTCGGTGAGCGCGCTCTCGCCGACCAGGCTCACGGTGACGGTGGCCCTGGGCGGGCTCGGACCGGGGGTCCATCAGGTGCCTGGTTTCGCTCACCATCCCGACTGGGTCACCTCGGTCCAGCTGGAGCCCGCCATCTTCATGGTGATCATCGGCGAGGCCCCGGACGCGGAGGAAGGCCCTTGAGCGATCCGTCGCGACGGCTTCCCTATGCTGCCCGGTTCTCGGCCCTGGTGCTGCTGCTGTTGACCGCGGGGGCGCTTTTCTGGCCACAAGAACCCGCGCAACGTGGCGATGGCTACTTGCTGGTCCTCGACCCGGCGGCGAATGCCCACCGGCGCGATGTGTACGCGCAGCTCGTCGACTACCTCGGACAGGAGGCCCGGATCGACCTGCAGCTCCTGGTCGTGGCCGACCGTGCCGGGTTCGACGCCGGTCTGGCCGAGGCCCTGGTTATCCTGACCGCCGATGGCCCCGGCTTGACCCTGCCTGCGGCGGCCTGGCAGCCGCTGGCAGCCGGACGGCGGCGAGTGCCCTGGAACCTGCGGCCAGCCTCGATCCAGCTCAGCCGCGTCGGAGCCCAGGGGGCCGAGACCCCCTGGCGGGCGGTCCCTGGACGCACGGCTTTCGGCGACTCGCTCTCCCTGGTGTGTCTGGCACCGCTCTGCGCCGGGCATCAGGTCTCGCCGCTTCCGACCGGAGTGGCCTGGGGGCGCGATCCTTTCGACCACGGGGCCATCCTGGCGGCCGCCGGCTTTGGCGCGTTCGATCACGTGGTGGTGCGGCAGTGGGATGCCCAGGCGGCTCTCGCCGACGGTCGTCTCGATCCGGCCGAGTGGCATTTGAAGACGCTCAGTGAGCCGCTGCCCGACGTGGTGCTCCTGGCCTCACGGCGCTTGTCCCGGGCTGTCCGCATCGACCTGCAGCAGGCCCTGACCGTGCTCGGTCGCGAGCCGGACGGCACCACCGCCGAGCACCGCCGCCTGGCGACGGGGTTGGCGCTGGTGGGACTCGATGGATTCAACCTGCTGCTGGGACCGGATCTCGATCGTCTGCGCCGTCAGCTAGGCCCCTGCTGGCCCCGGTCCCGCGATTGACCCATATTATGCCGCCCGGGCCCGAGGTGGCCCGGTGGGCGGTGGCTGTGCTAGGCTGCGGCCCCGGTATGCTCGCTGGCATGAGAGGACGACCCGCATGAATCTGAAGTACCACCGACTGAAGGGCACCCGCGATATCCTCCTCGAGGAGGTCGAACGCTGGCGCTGGTGCGAGGAACGCTGGATCGAGACCCTGGCGCGCTACGGCTACGGCGAGATCCGCACGCCGATCATCGAGCCGGTCGACCTCTTCCTGCGTTCCATCGGGGAAGGCACCGACGTGGTGGACAAGGAGATGTACGCCTTCGAGACCAAGGGCGGCGAGAGCCTGGTGCTGCGGCCGGAGATGACCGCCTCGGTGGTGCGCGCCTACCTGGAGAACGGCCTCATCCGCCAGCCCGGGACGCTGAAGTTCTGGTACATGGCACCCATGTTCCGTCATGACCGGCCCCAGGCGGGCCGCTACCGCCAGTTCCACCAGGTCGGGGTGGAGGCCATCGGCGCGGCCAGCCCCATCGTCGACGCCGAGGTCATCCAGACGCTGCTGGCGCTCTTCGACGCGGTGGATGCCCGCGGCCTGACGTTGCTGCTCAACAGCATCGGCTGTCCCGCCTGCCGTCCGGGTTTCCTGGCCAGCCTCAGCCAGTTCCTGCAGGCCAACCTGGAGCGCATCCCGCCCGTCTTCCACGATCGCATCGAGCGCAACCCCCTGCGGCTTTACGACGCCAAGGACGAGGCGGTCCTCGCGGTCATCGCCGAGCACGCGCCCATCTCCGAGCACCTCTGCCAGGGATGCCTCGACCATCATGCCGCGGTGCAAGATTCGCTGACGGATCTGGGCATCGTCTTCGAGGCGGATCCGACTCTGGTCCGGGGTCTGGACTACTATACACGGACCACCTTCGAGGTGACCGCGCGCAGCGAACGCAAGCAGAGCAGCCTCGCGGGTGGCGGACGCTACGACGGCCTGGTCGAACAGTGCGGCGGTCCCGCCACTCCGGCCATCGGCTTCTCGGTGGGTATCGAGCGCACGCTGCTCCACCTGAACGACGAACCTGTCGATCTGCAACGCAGCCGACAGACGGTGGTCGACGTCTACGTGGCCTGCCTGGGGGCGAAGGCCCAGCGCTATGCCCTGGCCAACTCCGACATCCTGCGCGACATCTGCCGGGTGGAGATCGATTGTTCGGATCGGGGCATGAAGGCCCAGGCCAAGGCTGCCAACCTGCGTCTCGCCCGGGTCCTGCTGACCGTGGGGGAGGAAGAGATCGCCGCCAAGAATTTCCAGCTGAAGAACCTGGCCACCGGGGAGCAGCGGCCCGTGGCGCGCGACGAGGTCCTGACCGCTGTCAGGGAGGTCCTGGGACAGTGAACCACAACGACGCCACCGCTCTGCGCACGCACCACTGCGGCAGCATCAACACCGGCCATGTCGGCCAGACCGTGCGCCTCGCCGGCTGGGCCGCCAGCATCCGCGACATGGGCGGGGTGGCCTTCGTCGACCTGCGCGATCGCTGGGGCGAGATCCAGGTGGTCTGCGAGGACGGCCAGCCCGTGGAACTGGCCCGCGAGTTCCGGCTGGAGTGCGTGCTCCAGGTCACGGGCGTGGTCCGGCCCCGGCCCGAGGGAATGGTCAACGTCAACAAGGCCACCGGGGCGGTGGAGGTGGTGGCCCGCGAGGTGGTCATCCTCAACTCCTGCGCTCCGCTGCCCTTCCAGCTCGACCAGGCCGATCGCGTCGAGGAGGAGATGCGGTTGAAGTACCGCTACCTCCACCTGCGCACCGCCGAGATGGCGCACAACCTCCAGGTCCGGCACCGGGTGGCCATGGCGGCCCGGCGCTACCTCTCGGACCGCGACTTCCTCGAGGTCGAAACGCCGCTGTTGATCAAGACCACCCCCGAGGGCGCCCGCGACTACGTGGTGCCCAGCCGGATCCATCATGGGCAGTTCTACGCGCTGCCCCAGTCACCCCAGCTCTACAAGCAGATCCTCATGGCCAGCGGCGTCGACCGCTACTTCCAGCTGCCGCGCTGCCTGCGCGACGAGGACCTGCGCAAGGACCGCCAGCCCGAGCACACCCAGATCGATCTGGAGATGAGCTTCATCCAGGAGCAGGACATCTACGTGCTCATCGAGGAGATGATGGCCACCATCTTCCGCGAGGCCGTGGGCATCGAGCTGGAGACGCCGTTCCCGCGGATCGGCTACGACGAGGCCATGGCGCTGTACGGGTCGGACAAGCCCGACCTGCGGTTCGGCCACCAGCTCTGCGACCTGGACGACCTGGTGCCCGGCTGCGGCTTCTCGGTGTTCGAGGATGCGCTCGCGCAGGGCGGCACGGTGCGGTGCCTGCGCGGCCCGCAGCTGGCGAGCTACAGCCGCAAGCAGGTGGATGAGCTCGAGGCCTTCGTCAAGAAGCGGGGACTGGCCGGCCTGGCGCGGGTCAAGGCCACCGCCGACGGATTCGAGACCGGCATCGCCAAGTTCCTCGCTCCCGAGTTCCAGCAGGCGCTGCACCGGCGACTCGGTTGCCAGGACGGCGACCTGGTGCTCTTCGGCGCCGGCCCCGCGCGCAAGGTCCTGCCCGCCCTGGGCGACCTGCGCTGCGAACTGGCCCGGCGCGAGGACTGGATCCCCGCCGATCGCTGGGCCCTGGCGTGGGTCCACGACTTCCCGCTCTTCGAGCCCAACGAGGAGAGCGGCGGCTGGACCGCCTGCCACCACATGTTCACCATGCCGCGCCCCGAGTTCGTCGACACCCTCGAAGAGGATCCCGGCGCGGTCCATGCCCAGCTCTACGATCTGGTCTGCAACGGGGTCGAGCTGGGATCGGGCAGCATCCGGATCCACCAGCGCGATCTGCAGGAACGGATCTTCAAGCTGGTGGGCATGGAGCCCGCGGAGTACCAGGCCAAGTTCGGCTTCTTCCTCGAGGCGCTGGGGTACGGGGCGCCGCCCCACGGCGGGATCGCCCTGGGTCTCGACCGGATCGTGATGCTGCTCTGCGGTGCACCCAGCTTGCGCGAGGTCATCGCCTTCCCCAAGACCACGCTGGCCGCCTCCCCGCTCGATGGTTCGCCGGGACCGATCAGCGACGCCCAGCTCGTGGAGCTGAATCTGGCCATCACCCCACCCGCCCGGGAGGAACCTGCGTCATGAGCACCGTTGGCGGTGGGGGGACCGAGGAGGTCCGCTTCGATCTGCGGGGGATCGACCAGGTGGCGCTGTGCGGCCCGGCCGATCAGAATCTGCGCCGACTCGAGCGACGCTTCGACGGGACCGTCTCCGCCCGGGGCGACCAGTTGCGCATCAGTGGTCCGGCCGAACAGGTGCCGCTGATCCGTGACGTGGTGGCGGACATCCTCGAGCGGGTCCGCCGTGGACAGCGCATCGACACGGTGACGGTGGACTACCTGCTGGCCAGCGCCGGGCGGGGCGAGGCCGCCGAGGATCCCGACGGTCCGGCCGACCAGCCGCTGCTGCATGCCAGCGGGTCCCGCCGCGCGATCCGGGCCATGACCGCGGGGCAGCGCCAGTACGTGGAGGCCGTGCGCGAACACGATGTGGTCTTCGCGGTCGGCCCCGCCGGCACGGGGAAGACCTACCTCGCCGTGGTGCTGGCCATGGACTACCTCAAGCGCAACCTGGTCGACCGCATCATCCTGGTGCGGCCGGCGGTGGAGGCTGGCGAGCAGCTGGGCTTCCTGCCTGGCGACCTCCAGGAGAAGATCAACCCCTACCTGCGGCCGCTCTACGATGCGCTCTCGGACGTGCTCGGCCCGGCCCGCATCGGCAAGTACATGGCGTCCGGCGTCATCGAGGCCACGCCGCTGGCCTACATGCGCGGTCGCACGCTCAACAACGCCTTCGTGATCCTGGACGAGGCCCAGAACACCACCATCGGTCAGATGAAGATGTTCCTGACCCGCCTCGGCTACGAGGCCAAGGCCGTGATCACCGGCGATGTCACTCAGATCGACCTCGCCGCGGACGAACGCTCCGGTCTGGTTCACGTGCGGGAGATCCTGGCCGGCACCGAGGGCGTGGCCTTTGTCGACCTGGACAGCCGCGACACCCAGCGGCACCCGCTGGTGCGGCGGATCGTCGATGCCTTCGATGTCGCCGAACGGGACCAGCACGACCCACGGCCCACGGACCCGGCTCCCGCCGGGGACCACCGAAAGGACGTTCCGTGATCGCCTGGTTGCAACGCCTGCAACGCCGGATGCTCCGCAGCGGGCCCGGCGCCTGGAATCCGGCCCGGCTGTTCGCCATCGGCGACGGCACGCGGCAGTCCGGCAACTGGTGGCTGCCGGCGATCGGCGGCGTGGTGCTGATCCTGCTCCACATGCTGCTCTTCCCGCCGGTGCCACGGCTGTCGCAGGATGCGCTGCCGGATGTGGGGAGCATCGCCGAGGAGGACGTGCGTGCGCCGTTCTCGTTCACCGCCGACCTCCTGCCCCAGGACGTGGAACTGCGCCGGATCCAGAAGGTCCTGGTGGAACCGCCGGTGCTGCGGCGGCTCGAGGCGGCGCGGCAGCAGAACTCGGAGGCCCGGCTGCAGGTGTTCGCCGAGGCCCTGCGTCAGACCAGGGCCATGGTCGACCTGACCGCCGAGGAGCGCCGCCAGCTCCTGGCGCTCCAGTTCCCGCACCTCGGGGCCCAGGAGATCGAACGCGCCCTGACCGCCCCCGACGCCGAGGCCCTGCTGGCGGCGCTGGCCACCGCGCTCTCGGAGGTGACGGTGCGCGGCGTGGCGGACATGCTGCCACCGGGCCAGTACAACCGGGTCCTGGTGGTGGACGACCAGAGCGAGTCGTTGCGCAACCTCGACGAGATCACGCCCCAGGACCAGCTCCTCGCGGTGCTCACCGATTCGCTGCGGGACGCGGGCCTCACGCCGGGGCAGATCGTGTGGGCCGGCTCCCTGGCGCGCAACTTCATCACGCCCAACCTCATCTACGACGCGCAGGAGACCCGCAGTCGCCAGGATCGGATCCGCGCCTCGGTACCGGCCACCCGCGAGTTCATCCCCGGGGAGAAGATCGTCGGGCGCGGCGACCGCGTCACCGAGCAGCAGGGGCTCTTCCTGGCGGAACTGCGCGAGCGCCTGCGCAACGATCCGGGCACCATCGCGGGGACTGGCCAGCGCCTCCTCGCCGTGGTCATGCGCTTCCTGTTGCTGGCGCTGCTGCTCGCGCTCTACGGCTGGCTGGGCTATGTCTACTTCCCGGCGGCCTTGCTCGGCTGGCGCAGCCTGCTGGCCATCGAGATCTGCCTCGGCCTGGGGCTGGCCGCGGCCGCCTTCGCGCTGACCACGCCCGGAGTGGGTCCGTTCGGCGTGCCCGTGGCGCTGGTCGCGTTGCTGGTCACGGTGCTGTTCAAGGACAAGGTCGGATTCGGCACGACCTTGCTGCTGGTGGCTTGCCTCCTGGTGCTGCCCGAGCCGCATTCCCTGGACCTGACCGCGCTGGCGTTGCTGGGCCTGGCCACCGTGGTGATGGTGCGCCGTATCCAGAAGCGCAGCCAGTTCTACCAGATCATCGGATTCTTGACCCTGACCTCGCTGCTCCTGCTGGTGGTGGTGCGTCTCGCGGGCGAGGCCGACCTCGGCGGGCTGGGTTCCGAACTGCTGGTGGCATTGCTCACGCCGGCCATCGCCGTGGCGTTCGCCCTGTTCCTCTTGCCGCTGGTCGAACCGCTGGTGGGGATCTGTTCCGACCTGACGCTGCTCGAGCTCTCCGACCTGAACCACCCGCTGCTCAAGCGCATGGCGCTGGAGGCCCCCGGGACCTATCACCACAGCCAGGTCGTGGGGCAGCTCGCCGAGCAGGCGGCGCGGGCCATCGACGCCAACGCGCTGCAGGTCCGGGTCGGCGCGCTCTTCCACGACATCGGCAAGATGCTCAAGTCGGAATATTACGTGGAGAACCAGCGACCCGGGCAGGGCGGGAACAAGCACGACGAGCTGAGCCCGAGCATGAGCTCGCTGATCATCGCCTCCCATGTCAAGGAGGGCATCGACCTGGCGCGCCGCTGGCGCCTGCCGCGCGAGGTCATCGATTTCATTCCCGAGCATCACGGCACCCAGGTCATGGAGTACTTCTATCACAAGGCGCTCGAGGGGGACGTGGGGGAGACCGTGAAGGTGGACGACTTCCGCTATCCGGGACCAAAGCCGCGGCGGCGGGAGACCGCGATCCTCATGCTGGCTGACGCGGTGGAGGCGGCGACGCGTTCGCTGGCCAAGCCCACGCCGAGCCGGATCAAGGAGATCACCAAGCAGATCTGCGACAAGCGCATGCTCAGCGGCGAGCTCGACGACTCCCAGCTGACGTTGAGCGATCTGGCGCGCGTGCGCGAGGCCTTCATCCCGCTCTTGACCGGCATCCATCACGCCCGCATCGCCTATCCTGGGCAGCGGGACCAGCACGAGGAACGGCGCGAGCCCAGGAGCAGCGAATCATGAAACTCGAGCTGGTCGAGCAGCGGACGCGACCCGAGGCACTGCCTCTCAATGCGGTCCAGCTGGCCGATCTGGTGACGACCCTGGGGCATCCGGACTGGGTGCTGAACCTGGTCCTGGTCGATGATCCGGTGATGGCCGATCTCAACGTGCGCTGGTACGGTGGCCACGGCGTCACCGACGTTCTTTCCTTCACCTACCTGGAGGATGCCGGCGGCGAGGAGCCCGACCTGGCGAGCGGCGTCGGCGAGGCGGCGTGCGACCTCTGGGTGGCGCCGGGCGAAGCTCCGGCGGCGGTGACCGCCGGCGAGGTGGTGCTGGCCGCGGATTTCGTGGCGCGACGTTGCCGGCAGGAGGGCTGGGATCTGACCAACGAATGGGCCTTGCTCCTGGTGCATGGTGCGCTCCATGTGCTGGGCTGGGAGCACGGTCTGCCTGAACAGAGACTCGCCATGCGGGCGCGCGAGGCCGAGGTGCTGGCGCGGCATGGTTTCACGCACCCGCTCTCGGCGGAGGAGGCACAGGACTGATGGCAGAAGGCGACAGCATGTTGCCCGCGGTCGGCACCGTGGCCCTGGCGGCGGGCTGCTACCTCGTGGCCATGCTCATGGCCGGGCTCCTGACGGCGTTCCATCGCCTCAGCGCCCTCGATCACAACGGTCTCCTGGAACGCGACAAGGTCGGCTGGGTAGTGCGGCATTACCTGGCGGCCTTCCGCCATGCCCAGGTGATCATGAGCAGCCTCTATCTGGCCGCCACCGTGCTGGGCGTCTTCGCCTGCGGCCGCCTCCTGGCCGTGGCCTGGCAGGGGCCGCTGGGCGTGCGTTTCCACCTGGTCTTCGTGGTGCTGGTGCTGCTGGCCTGGACCCTGGGTGCCCTGCTCTTCAAGATGATGGCCGCCGGCACCGCCGTGGGCTACGTCCGTTCGGTGGGCGCGGTGGCCTGGCCGCTGACCTGGCTCCTGCGTCCGTGGGCCTCGCTGCTGCTCATGGTCATGGACCGGCTCGACGACACGCTCTGGGCCGCCGAGGCGCAGCCGCTGCTCTCCAGCGGCGAGATCCGCAGCCTCATCCAGGACCACGAGGACGAGGTGGACCTGGACGTGGAGGAGCGGGAGATGATCCGGAGCATCTTCACCTTCCACGACACCGCGGTCCGCGAAATCATGGTCCCGCGCATCGACATGGTGGCCTTCGAGCAGGCCGAGTCGCTGGACCAGGTGATCGCCGTGGTCAACGAGTGCCGGCACTCGCGTCTGCCGGTCTACGAGGGCAGCATCGACAAGGTGGTCGGGGTGCTCTACGCCAAGGACTTGCTGGACCTGGTCCAGGAGGGGAGCCTGAATCCGGGCGGGCGCACGCTGGCCGACCTGGTCAGGCCGACCTACTTCATCCCCGAGAGCAAGAAGATCGACGAGGTCCTCGACGAGTTCCGCGCCAAGCGCATCCACATGGCGGTGGTCATCGACGAGTACGGCGGCACCGCCGGGCTGGTCACCCTCGAGGATGTGATCGAGGAGATCGTGGGCGAGATCGAGGATGAGTTCGACGAGGAAGAGAGCCTCTACGAATGGCTCGACGAGCATACCCTGCGTGTCGACCCCAAGATCGACCTCGAGGACCTCGAGGACGTCCTGGGCCGGCCGGTGCTGGCCGCCTCGGGCGAGAGCAGTGAGACGCTGGGCGGGCTGATCTACGAGGCCGCCGGCAACGTGCCCGATGCCGGCGATGCGGTGGCTGTGGCCGATCTTCAGGTGACCGTGGAAAAGGTGGAGGACCAGCGGATCCTGCTGGCCCGGATCCACGCGCCCGAACCCCTGCCCGGCTGGCCGCGTCCGGGCGACGAGTCCGCCCCGCCCACCGAGGAAACGCCGTGAAAGGAGCGCTGACATGTGGAAGGCGGTGCAGCGCCATTTCCTGACCGGACTGCTGGCGGTGGCCCCGCTGGCCTTCACGGTCTGGATCCTGGTCAAGAGCTACGAGCTCATCGACCATATCCTGCGGCCGTGGCTGCAGCGGGTGCCGCACCTCACCGAGTCGTACCCCGACTTCGTGCTCACCTTCATCGCGTTCCTGAGCTTCCTGCTCTTGATCGTGCTGGTGGGCCTGACCACGCGCAGCCTGGTGGGGAAGGCGATCCTCAACCTGGTCGACCGCTTCTTCGTCCGCATCCCCGTGGTCAAGACCATCTTCATGGCCACCAAGCAGATCGCCACGGTCTTCCTCTCGGACAAGCGGTCGGCGTTCCAGAAGGTCGCCTTGTTCGAGTATCCCCGGACCGGCTGCTACAGCATCGGCTTCGTCACGCACGACGAACCCGAGAATCGCCTGCTCAACATCTTCCTGCCGACCACGCCCAACCCCACCAGCGGGTACATGCTGCTGCTGCCCCGCGAACAGGTGGCCATCCTGCCCCTGACCGTGGAGGAGGGGATCAAGCTGATCATCTCGGGCGGTTCGGTCATGACCCAGGAGCACGCGGTGCCGCTGCACGAGGCCGCGCGGAACCTGGAGGGCCTCTCGAACGCGATCAAGGAGCATCCGTGAGCGACGAACGCACCGACGAGAACGGCGAGGTTCGTGACCAGGAAGTGGTGCTCGATCCCTCGAACCTCGAGGTCGAGCGGCACCAGTACGGGCAGCGCCTTAACGAACTGCTGGCCGCCGATGATGAGGACGGGATCTCCCAGCTCCTCTCCGAACTCAACCCCGGCGACCTGTCCGAGATCCTGCGGCCCTTCAGCGTCGAGGACACCGTGCGGGTGCTGGGCCAGCTGCCCGCCGAACCGCTGGCCGACGTGCTCGCCGAGATCGACAACCGCAGCACCTCGGCGTTCTTCACGCTCCTGGACCATGACGCCATCGCCGACATCCTCGAGGAGATGCCCTCGGACGAGGCCACCGACCTCATCGCCGAGCTGGACGACGAGCAGCAGCAGGCGGTGCTCGAGGCCATGGAAGAGGAGGAGCGCGAGGAGGTCGCCGACCTGCTCCGCTACCCGCCCGAGTCCGCCGGCGGCATCATGGGCAAGGAGGTGGTCACCTGCCGCGAGGACCAGACCTGCGGCGAGGCCGTGGCCGGCCTGCGGCAGTACGACCAGGACGAGCTCGAGGAGATGCACTTCGTCTTCGTCATCGACGAGCGCGAGCACCTGGTGGGCCGGGTGCCGCTGTTCCGCCTGCTACTCACCGATCCGGCCACCGAGATCCGCACGGTCATGGAGAGCGACCCCCTTTACGTCGAGGTCGACCTCGATCAGGAGGACGTGGCGCAGTTCATGATGACCCACGACCTGATCTCGTTGCCGGTGGTGGATCACCGCCACCGACTGGCGGGCCGCATCACGGCCGACGACATCCTCGACGTCATCGAGGAGGAGGCGAGCGAGGACATCGCGCGCATGGCCGGCGTGAGCGTGGCCGAATTCGGCGAGCAGTCGCCGTTGCGGGTGGCGCGCTCGCGCCTGCCCTGGCTGCTGGGGGGCCTCGGCGGCCAGATCGGCGCGATCCTGCTGCTGCAGCACTTCGAAGAGAGCCTGACCAGCCTGGTGGCGCTCTCGTTCTTCATCCCGGTGATGATGGCCATGGCGGGCAACGTGGGCATCCAGACCAGCTCGGTGGTGGTGCGCGGCCTGGCCACCGGCGAGGTCGATTTCTTCCATCTCGGGCGCCATCTCATGCGCGAGCTGCTCACCAATCTCATGATCGGCTGCGTGATCGGTGCGGCGCTCTTCGGCATCGCCAGCATGGTGGTGGGCAACCTGACCCTGGCCTCGGTACTCTTCCTCTCCATGCTGATCGTCATCATCATCGCGGCCACCGTGGGCACGGGCATCCCCATTCTCCTGCATCGTTTCGGGGCCGATCCGGCGGTGGCCACCGGGCCGTTCATCACCACCGCCAACGATATCTTCGGACTGTTCGTGTACCTGGGGCTGGCCACCTTGATCCTGGGCCTGCACGGCGTCGGCACGCCGTGAGCATCCTGCCGCGTCCGGTCGCCAGCGGGCGGGCGCTGGTGCTGCGGATCTGGCCCTCGGGCGAGACCAGCCTGGTGGCCTCGGTCCTGGTGGCCGAGCACGGTCTGGTACGGTTGCTGGCCAAGGGCGCTCGTCAACCGCGTTCGCGGCTGCGGGGACTGGTCCAGCCGGGACGGCTGGCCGATCTCGAGTTCTCGCTCGACCCCGCCCGGGAGCTCCAGTATCTCCGCGGCGGCGCCCTCGTGCTCGACCCTCTGGCCCGGGCGCCCTCGCTCGAGAAATCGGCCTACCTGCAGGCGGCGCTGGAGATCGTGGACCGCTGCCGGCCGGGCGACGGCCACGAGGCGGGTCTCTTCGCCCTTTGCCATGATTTCGTCCAGGTACTATCCTGCGCGGACACCGGTGACGAGGTGGCGCTCTATTATGCCTTCGAGGCGGCCCTGCTCGACTTGCAGGGGGTCCGTCCCTTGCTGGAGGCCTGCACCCGGTGCGGCCAGGATCGGGCGCACCTCCGGGACAACGCGCTCTGGCTCGACCCCGCCGCCGGCGGGCTGGTCTGTGCCACCTGCGCCGCGGGCGGGGGCGCCGGCGGCGCCCGGCCGCTGACGCCGGCCAGCCTGGCGGTCTGGCCCGCGCTGGCCGCCGCGCCCGGCGACTGGCCGCGGCTGAGCCTGACACGCACCGTCGCCCGGGACTGGGGCGTCATGCTGCATCGGTTTCTGGAATACCACCTGCCGGGATACCGGCTGCCCGCGGCGCTCGATCTGCTGCGGACCAGGCGCCCGGCGGCGTCCGAACAACCGACCCCAAAGGAAGGCTCTTGATGGACTACCAGGACATGATCGCCGCACTCCAGGACTTCTGGCGCGCGCGGGGCTGCGTCATCGTCCAGCCCTGGAACTCCGAGGTGGGAGCGGGCACGTTCAATCCCGCCACCTTCCTGCGCGCTCTGGGACCCGAGCCCTGGCGCGTGGCCTATGTCGAGCCCAGCAAGCGTCCCAAGGACGGCCGCTACCTGGAGAATCCCAACCGGGTGCACCAGTTCCTCCAGTACCAGGTGGTGCTCAAGCCCAACCCCGGCAACAGCCAGGAGCTGTACCTGGAGTCGCTGCGCGCCATCGGGATCGAGCCCGAGAAGCACGATATCCGCTTCGTGGAGGACGACTGGGAGTCGCCCACCCTGGGCGCGGCGGGCCTGGGCTGGGAGGTCTGGCTCGACGGCATGGAGATCTCTCAGTTCACCTACTTCCAGCAGGTCGGGGGCGTCCGCTGCCAGCCGGTGGCGGTGGAGTTGACCTACGGCCTGCTGCGCATCGCCATGTTCCTGCAGGGCTGCGACCATGTGAAGGATCTGCGCTGGGGCGGCGGTCTGACCTGGGGCGAGGTCATGGGCCAGTTCGAGAAGGAGTACAGCGCCTTCAACTTCGAGCACGCCGACGTTGCTCTCTACCGGCGCCACTTCGACGAGAAGGAGCACGAGGCCCGCACACTCCTGGAGAAGGGGCTGGTCTATCCCGGCTACGACGCGGTGATCAAGTGCAGCCATCTGTTCAACCTGCTGGAAGCTCGCGGGGCCATCTCGGTCACCGAACGGACCGGTTTCATCGCCCGGGTGCGCAACCTGGCGCGCCTGGCCGCCCAGTCCTATGTCGCCAGCCGCGAGCAGCTCGGATTCCCCTTGCTGAAGAAGGACGGTACCAGCGCATGACCAACACCGCCCAGCGCCAGCCCTTCCTGCTGGAGATCGGGAGCGAGGAGATCCCCGCCCGGTTCATTCCCACCGCCATGGCCGAGCTGTCGGAGCGGTTGCGTCTGCTGCTGCAGGAGTCGCATCTGGAACACGACGAACTGCGGGTCGTGGCGACGCCGCGCCGGCTCACCGCCCAGGTGTCGGGGCTCGCGGTCAGACAGCCCGACCGCGAGGAAGAGATCAAGGGACCGCCGGTGCAGGTGGCCTTCGACGCCGCTGGCGAGCCCACCAAGGCCGGCCTGGGTTTCGCCCGCAAGCTGGGGGTGGAGCTGAGCGACTGCGGCCGGGGGACCGACCAGCGCGGCGAGCACCTTCTGATCCGGCGCACGCTCCGCGGCCGGCCCGCGGAAGAGGTCCTCGGCGAGCGGCTGGGGGACCTGATCCTGTCGTTGCCGTTCCGCAAGACCATGCGCTGGGGCGATCTCGATATCGAGTACGCCCGCCCGCTGCAATGGCTGGTCTGCCTGCTGGGCGCGGAGGTGATCCCGGTGACGGTGGGTGACATCGCCAGCGACCGCGTGACCCGCGGCCACCGCACCCTGACCGGAGATCGCCGGGCGGAGGTGGACCATTGCGACCGCTATGACGCGATCATGGCCGAGCTGTGCGTCATGCCGGATCCGGCCGCGCGCCGGGAGCGGATCCTCGACCAGACCGCCACCCGGCTGCAGACGCTCGCCGAGCCCGGTGTCCTGCGCCGGGACGAGGAGCTGCTGGACGAGGTCGTGAACCTCTGCGAACACCCCACCGTGTTCGTGGGCGGCTTCGAGCCCGAGTTCTTCGAGCTGCCGGCCGAGGTCATCGTCACCGCCCTCAAGTCGCACCAGCGCTATTTCGTGGTGGATCGGGCCGATGGCAGCGGCCTGCTGCCTTGCTTCGTGGCCGTGCGCGATGGCGGCGAGGAGCACCTGGCCGGCGTCCAGGCCGGCAACGAGCGGGTCCTGCGCGCACGGCTCGCCGACGCGCTCTTCTACTGGCGGTTCGACCAGCAGAAGACACCCGACGAGCATGCGGCAGCCCTGGCACAGGTGACCTGGCTCGAGGGCTTCGGCAGCGTGGCCGACCAGACCCGACGCGCGGCTGTCCTGGCCAGGGAGCTCTGGACCGGGGGGCTGGGTGAAGGGGACGTGCCCGCCGCGCTGTCCCGGGCCGCGGCCATCAGCCGGTTCGATCTGGTCACCGAGATGATCAAGGACGGCAAGGAGTTCACCAAGCTCGAGGGGGTGATCGCGGCGCGTTACGCCGCGGCCGCCGGCGAGGATCCCGAGGTCTGCACGATCCTCGAGCAGAGCCAGCTGCCGCGGTCGGCCGCGGGGGAGCTGGCAGCCGACCGGGCCAGCAGCGTGCTCTCGACCGCCTGGCGGTTGGACACCCTGGCCGGCTGCTGGTTGGCGGGATTCGCCCCCACCGGGGCCAAGGATCCCTACGCGCTGCGCCGTCATGCCCTGGCGATCCTGCGGATCCTGCTTCACTACGACGCGCGGGTGGATCTGCCGGCGATGCTCGCCAAGGCCCTGTCGCTCTATGCGGAACTACCGGCCACAGGTGATCTGGACCAGGCTTTGACCGAAATCTACGATTTCACCCAGCGCCGACTCGAGGGTTGGCTCGTGGACAGCGAGCGCCACGACCTGGCGGTGGTGCGCGCCGTGCTGCCCGTAAGGGGGCACGATCCGGCCGATGCCCGAGCCTGGATTCAGGCCCTGGAGCAGTTTCGGAGTCGCGAGGATTTCCTGCTCCTGGCCACGGGATTCAAACGGTGCACCAATATTCTCAAGGGCGAGACCCTGGCCTCCGATCAGCGCGAGGCGGCGTGTCAGCGCTGGCTCGAGGGTGGCCGCGGGGCGAGTGGTGAGGATTTTACCACCTTGCAGGAGTCCGCCGAGGTGGCGTTGCGCGATGCGGTGGTGGCGGCCATCGCCGATATCCTGCAGGCCGAATCCAGCGGGGAGTATCGTGCCGTGTTCCAGCTCCTATCGGGCCTGGGCCCCACCATCGATCGTTTCTTCGACGAGGTGAGGGTCAATGCCGAGAATCCGGCCCTGCTCGCCTTGCGACATGCTTTCTTGCGCGAGATTCACGCGCTATTCCTGCGGTTTGCCGACTTTTCCCGGGTCGTCCCAGACGAAGAATGATTCTCATGATCTTCAACCCCCTGGCCAGGATCGGGGGGTTCCTGTTTAGTGGACACCGTACTTTTTTTTGCACGTAGACTATTGACGCTCACCAAAGCGTCCTGTAAGGTTACCCAGCGACTCATGGGCAATGAGTTCCCAACCCCTGTGAGGTGCGCTGTCCTGACTTTCCGCTCGTTAGCATCACTTGACACGTTCACTCGTCACCTAAGGTCTGCGAAACATCAGAGGAGGTCTCTCTCGCACCGTGCACAACTCCGGTTGTGCGCATTGGACGGCCGCAAGAGGGAACGTCTTGTCTGCTCCGAATCGTGCGTCGGGAAGTTCGTTTGCCGACGCGAGGAGATTGTTCGCCAATCCATGTGTTGACATTTGGTCAACGATGGGGGGAAAAGCATGAAGCGATTTGTTCTGTTCGCCACCCTGTCCTTGGCACTGTTGTTTGCCTTTAGTGCGTTTGCCTCCGAGCCGCTGCATATGGTCCGCGGTGGGTGGGGTACCCTGCACGGAGAGTCGATCAACACCGCCAAGGCACTTGGTGATACCGTTTACCTGCTCGGCAACCCGCTGAACACTGATCAGTGGTTCAACGGCTCGCCGCCGCAGGGCAACGGCACTTTTGAAGACCAGTTCGGCAATGAGAACTGGAATGGCTGGACTCACGAAGATCTGACGTTCAGCCCGGTTTCGTACTGGAACGTCAGCGACTTCAACCCCGCCGAGGGTGACTACTCCATGTGGTGTGGCACCTACGACGAGAACTACGCGACGCCTCCGGGCTATGGCCACGACTGGAACGTGAACCTGGTCTTCACCTACGAGGTGGATGACAACACACTGCCCAGCACGGTCAACTGGAGCGCCACGGTGCAGCAGGATTCGGAGGTCGGCTGGGACTTCACTTACATGGAAGTCAACCGTGCCGGCATCTGGACCGGGCTGGCCACCTATGACGGCAACCGGACCTACTCGTTCAACCAGACGTTCTCGTACGCCAGCACCGACTACGTCGGTTCCGGCGCCAACGAGATCATGCTGCGGATCCGCTTCGCGTCCGACAGCAACACGGACGACGAAGATGGTCTGCTGCCCACCGACGGCGCCTGCCAGGTCGACCTGATCAGCGTGACCGTCAATGGCACCCTGGTGGACTTCGAGGACTTCGAGGACCAGGTCAGCGACATGTGGTTCCCCGTGCTGGATCCCGGCGTGGGTGACTATGCGGAGCTGTATTCCAACCTGCAGGATGCCGATCCCTGCCGGTCCAACTTCTCGCCGCAGGTCGCCTTCATCGACGACGGCGTGGTGGTTCCCGGTACCGGTGGCACGTCCTGCGTGACCTGGTGCTACGGACCCGGTGGCTGGATCGTGAACAACACCGGTGGTCTGATGGGCCCCGATTTCTACATCAACAACATCATCATCAGCCCCCCGCTCGATTGGCCCGCCGGCCTCAACGGCGCCACGATCGAGTACGGCTTCTTCCGCCATGAGGAACTCGGCGCGGGCAACACCTGGCCCGGCATGTTCTATCAGTGGCACGTGCGGTCCACCGCGGATCCCATCGCCGATCCCATCGAAAACGCGGCCTGGGATAACCGGAACTTCGTCCAGTACGGCGGTCCGGATTACGGTCGTCAGAGGGAAGTCGTGACGGACCTGATGGTGGCCGGTCGCACCCAGGTGCAGCTGAGCCTACGCTGCATCGAGTACGGCTACAACTGGGGCTGGATCGGTACCGACGGTACTCCTGCTCCCTACTTCGACAATGCCATGTTCCTGGCCTATCCGTACGATGGTCCTGGCATCAGCACCCGTGATATCGATATCGCCAACGACAACTTCCCTGAAGCTGGCGACTTCGACTTCTCGGATCTGGCCGCCAACAAGGTCCGCTTCGATATGGCCCGGAACATCTCTCCTGAGGACGACCAGCGGAACGACCCCGGCGACTCGATCTTCTTCGACGTCAAGGCCGTTGTCGCCGGTGCGGTCCTGGATGGTGCTCCCCGGATGTACGTGCGGATGAAGGCCAACGACATCTTCGAGGGTGTCCGTATCCTTCCTCCCAACTTCACCCGGACCAACGACTTCTTCGAAGATGGTGACAACCTCATCGAAGGTTACGTCGAGGGTGATACCACGTTCACCGCTGCCGGTACCGTGGTTGCGGATCGCTGGAACTTCGACCTGCCGGACGAGGAAGGCGACGCCTTCTTCTTCCCCGGCGACGTGATCCACTACTACATCGAGGGTAAGGACAACCTGGCCGGTACCATCGGTACCTCCATCCTGCCTGGCGACACCACCGGTTTCGCCACCTTCGATCACCGTCTGCAGTACGATAGCGACTTCATCGTCCGCGCCCTGCCGACCCTGTTCTCCGCCACTGCCGGCGACCAGCCGGAGATCCTCTGGTGGAACGACTTCGGCGATCGCGGCGGTGAGAACGAGTGGTTGTACGCTCTCGGTCAGCTCGGCTTCCGTGAGGGTATCGACTACGACATCTACTACACCAACGGTCCCTCCTCGGGCGTGGGTAATGGTCTCGGCGGCCGCGCCACCAGTGCGCTGCTGGACGGCTACGACACCATGCTCTACACCGCGGGCGACCTCTCGGTGAACCTGTTGGCGAACGGTGACTTCACGAACGATCCGTCGGACGACCTGAACGTGGTCACCAACTGGCTCGGTCGTGGTGACAAGAATGCGTTCATGACCGGTGACGATCTGGTTTACGGTATCCTCGATGCCGGTGACCAGGGCAGCGCCTTCGTGAACACGTACTTCAGCGTCAACCTCATCGATCGTAACATCCTCGGCTACATCGCCAACCAGACCGCGCCCATCGCCAAGCCCATGGCTGGCAATGGCGTGCTCGCTCGGACCTCCGAGTGGGTCTGCTACGGCGGTTGCAACACCATCAACACCTTCGATGCCGTCGAGGTTGCTGGTACTGCCACCCGTCTGGCCGAGTTCACCGACCTGAACGGCAACACGGGTGTCTACACCTATGCTGCTGGTGTCTACAACGTCAACGGCGCTGACAACGCTCGTGTCGTCATGATGCCGTATGACTTCATGTTCATCTACAACGCTCCGGGCTGGACCCCGCCTCCGGGTTACCAGGGCATGCCGGCTCGTACCGTGATGCTTGAGGATATCCTCAACTTCTTCGGCAAGACCGGTGGCTCCCCCGTGATCGGTGTCACCCCCGACGCCGTGTTGAGCGTCACCAACTTCCCGAACCCGTTCAACCCGACGACCACCATCAAGCTGAATCTGCCGCGTACCGGCGATGTCAGCCTCAAGGTGTTCAACGTCCGTGGTGAGCTGGTCCGTACTCTGGTCAATGGCCAGATGGAAGCCGGTGCGCACGACATCGTGTGGGACGGCAAGACCGATCGTGGCAACCAGGCGGCCAGCGGCGTCTACTTCTACGAGACGCGCGCTGCCGGCCAGGTGAAGGTCAACAAGATGGCGCTCGTGAAGTAATTCACGGACTCATCGCGCTGACAGGCGGCGGTCCCCCAGGGGACCGCCGCTCTTTTTGAGCCAGGGACACGGTCTCGCGGCAATCATGCGGCCTTTCGGGAAACCCGAAGTTGACACTGGCGAGACGTAATCCCTATATTTCACACGCATTCATGAGGGATCCGGAGACGGTGGCTGCGCCCCGGCCAGCGTCTCGTCTACAAGCTGTTTGCCCCCACCGAGAACGGCCCGGGATCCTGGCAAGTAAGCCCCAACGAACGAGGGAGCGCTGACCCTATGTGGAGCCCGAGACACGTCCTCGTAACCCTCTTCCTCTGCCTGCTCGCCGTGTCGCTGCTCTTCGGGTGCCGGGCCTTCGAGCCCGAGGCGGTCATCGTCAACCGCGCTCCCGAGACCTACATCATCGGTTCGCCGGCCGAGACCAGCGGGGCCTACTTCCACTTCCACGTCTTCTGGTACGGGACCGATGCCGACGGCTACGTCGAACGCTTCGTCTGGGCGCTGACCGACACCTCGATCCAGGATCCCGAGACCGACGACGACGAGGAGGACCTGAACTTCAATCCCGCCACCAACAGCAACACTCTGGAGATCGGGACCTATACCACGCGCACCGACTCCATTTTCGATTTCCGCATCGACCAGGGCGCCAACCTGACGTACGACATGACGCTGCACATGGTGGCCATGGACGACCGCGGCGACTTCGACCGGACGCCGGCGCGGCTGCACTTCTTCAGCAACGCCCTCGGTCAGCCGCAGGTTCAGTTCTATCGCGACGAGATCGCCCCCGGCAACGAGTTCGCCAACTACGACACCGTGGCGTACCACGCGCCGTTGTTCCTGCGCTGGTCCGGCTCGACGCCCAACATCTACGCCTACGATCCCGAGCTGCTCGCCGAACGCGACACCGTCTTCCCCTACGACGATGGCCTCTTCGGCTTCAAGTGGCGCGTCCCCGATTGCGACGACTGCAACGACGCCCAGGAGGACTGCTGGAACCCCAAGGCCTTCGACGAGGCCACTGGCGACAGCTTCAGCTACTTCGGCAACGTCACCGCCCTGGATTTCCGGAGCGACGGCTCGGGCCCCGGCTGCTTCGGTCAGGTCCTGCCCGCCCAGATCCTGCAGGTGCTGGTCAACACCATCGACGTGGCCGGGGTCCAGGTGCCGGCCCTGGACCAGACGCTCAACATCGTCATCAACTATGATCCCGACACCTACATCCTGCGCAACGAGCAGGACCCCGTGGACGACCACAACGATGACTTCACATACCCGTACTACGAAATCTTCAACGGCCCCGAGCCGGGGATCTACAGCTTCTCCGAGGGCGACACCGTCCCTGACCGCGCTTACGTCCGGTTCAAGGCGCTGGGCTGGGACGATCCTCGCGACCAGCAGCTCGGCAGCGCGAACAACCTGACCTTCCAGGGCCAGTTCATCGCCGGCCAGAACATCCGGATCAACGGCATCTACTTCGAGTTCGCCACCACCTACAGCGACACCCACTCCACCGGCGAGTGGAAGGCCGCCGACGCGGCGGACTGGGATAACCCCAGCGCCGACACCCTGGGCTTCGAGGTCGGTCCGTTCAATTACAGCGTGGTCATGCGCGCCGTGGACGAGCAGGGCACGCGCGACGGCACGCCGGATACGTTCAGCTTCGTGGGCAACTACCCGCCGTGCGTGCAGTGCGTGGAGATCATGAACCGGGAATTCCAGCCGCAGAACGCCTTCGAGGATCCCTGCTACGACAGTGCCTGTCTGGAGGGGACGCCCGAGCTCGAGGTCTACCAATGGAATGGCTTCAGCGGCGATCCGAGGTATGACGCCGAAACGGATCCGAATTGCCTCACGTTCGCGACGAACACGAACAGGTTCATGTGGGTGAATGCCAGTGCCGGGGCCATCCTTTTCCAGACAGAGAGGCCCGCTGGCGACCCAGCTGCCTGGTTGGGGATACAATCCACCGAGTACCATTTCATGATCTACATGAGCGGCAAGGATAACCCCCGCGAGTTCAGTACCCTGGCAAGGGACCGCATCAAAGCCTGGCGCTATCAGGTTGATTACGACCTCGATGTGGGCGGGGCGATCAGCGATGGCGGCGGATCCGACAACATCAACTTCCTGAGCGGGTTCAACATCAACGAGAATAACCCGGATCCGCAGCTCAGTGATTTCTTCGTGATCCCCACGACCGGCGTCTGGGGCAACCGGATCACGGTCGCTGTGCCGAACTTCCTTTTCATCGGTCCGGGTCTCTACTGGAATTACCTGCGCAGCTCCTCAGGCTACAACTGTCCGCCGCTGCCCGCCGGGTCGCAAGCCGACACTCTGGCCTGGCAGGCCGATCCTGCGGTCCAGAAGGCCTACAAGGCCTGGAAATTGACCCTGATGCAGTTCTCGCCGGGCAACGTGCAGGTCATCGCAGCGGACAATGCCACGTGCGATTGGCGCCAGAACACCAACACGTATCACTACTACGATGGGACGCGGATCCCCACTCCCAACGGGAGACGGTGTGAGGATGGGGCTTATGAGGATGAAGATCATCCGGAGCTGGGCAGCATCGATCTGCAGGACTTCATCGCCTACAGCAACAACCAGATCCCGGTGACCAAGGATTTCAACCTGAGCCTGTACCTGCAAACCCCTACCCCGGAATGGCCAGATATCAATGTCCCGTTCACCGGGTACGAGGATCCGCCGTACTGGATCCCCGACACGAACAAGCAGCGACGCTGGCGATAGACAGACAGCACGGCCGGACCGGCGGTCCGGTGAAAGGACGAAGCAATGGTGAAGCGAATCACGGTGACGGGGTTGCTGCTGGGTAGCCTCCTGGCCCTGGTGCTGGGGGCGGGCTGCGGTCCGTCCACCGACCTCACCGGATCTCCCATCCCCAACGCCTTGCCCGACACCCGGGTCACCGCGCGTCCGCCCGACGTGATCGAGGCCGGGTTCGTGGTCCAGTTCTACTGGACGGCCAGCGATCCCGACGGCCGCATCGACAAGTACCAGTGGCGGATCAGCAACAACGGCACCGACGGCATCAGCGTGCAGGACACCCTGACCTTCGATCCGGTGACCGGCGACACGCTGAACCCCTGGTTCGACACGCTCTCCAGCGACTCGACCTTCCTGGTCTCCGCCGACATCCCCGATTTCCCCGGCGATCCCGAGGGCTACAACCGCAGCTATCAGACCCACAGCTTCTGGGTCCGTGCGGTGGACGAGGATGGCGGGATCGACCCCTCGCCGGCCAGCGTCAGCTTCACCAGCACCACGCTGCTGCCCTCGGTCACTCTCAACGGCCCCACCAGCGTGGTGGGCCAGATCGAGGCCTCGGCGCTGCCCAAGACCGTCACCTTCCTCTACTACGGGATCGATCCCGACTTCGACGTGGGGCTGCCCACCAAGGTGCGTCACCTCTGGAAGCGCGCCATCCTGCCCAACGGCGACTACGCCGATACACGCAACGACTTCCGGGCGAACATGGACTACCTGGTCTCGTTCGACGATTCGCTCTGGACCGACTGGGAAGATTACGACACCAACGACGAGACCCGTCGCGTGACCCTGCCCGATCGGCAGCAGACCGACGCGAATGGCGACAATATCTACTACCTCTTCGCGTTGCAGGCCCAGGACACCGCCGGCGCCGTGAGCATCGACCGCATCTACGGCCAACAGGTGGCCAACGTCCGGATCACCGACGCCCTGGCGCCCCAGCTCCGGGTGCTCGAGCAGTACCTTGGCGAGTTCGCCGGCGCCGGCCCCAACCTGGCGCGGAGCCTGGACATCGCGGCCGGCCAGGAGCTCAACTTCTCCTGGACCGCCAGCGCCAGCGGCTATGCCGGCGAGATCGTCAGCTACCGTTATGGCTGGGACGTGGCTGATGTCGCTGACGCCAACGATCCTGGTTGGGCGGTCCTGCCGGGCAACTCGGCGCAGCACCGCCGCTCCCCGACCATCTCCTTCCCCAGCAACGTGCATACCCTCACGATCCAGGTGAGGGACAACTCGAACCAGCTCACTCAGATCCAGATCAACCTGAGCGTGGTGCCGGTGCCGGCCCCGGGGGATCAGCTGCCCGTGCTGCTGGTGGACGATGTCAAGGACCAGGACAGCAACAAATGGCCGGACCCGAACGGAGCTCCGCTGGATCGAGACTTCCATCGCGACGCGTTCTGGGAGGGGACGCTGCAGGCCGTCGCCAACTTCAACCCGGTGTTCCATTCCATCGATACCGAGGACGAGCAGGTCGAATACCGCGACGTGGTCGGTTACCGTACCGTGGTCTGGACCGGCCGCTGGGTCGCGGAGAACAACAGCGCGATCGGTCGGGAGTTTCGGCCTCTCACATCCGGCCAGGGCGATGTGGACAAGTACATCTGGCTGACGCCCTACCAGCAGAACGTCGGCAACGTGCTGTACGCCAGCAACCGCGGCATGAACGCCTTCCTGGCCGAATCGACCTACGAGGTGCCCATCGTCTTCGAGTCGCGCGAGGGCAATGTCTCCAACGGCAACGAGCAGGTCAACGGGATCACCGTGCGCCGCGCCTTCGGCACCCGGACCCTGCCTGACGGTACCACCGTGCAGGTCGGGCTCACCCGTTATCCCTACGCCACCATGGGCATCGCGGCACTGGACATGATGTCCGTCAATGCGGCCTACTACGAGTACAATACCGGTGCGCTGGTCAACCGTCGCCGCAAGGCCACCTGCGTGGGCATGAAGGGGCTGGTGCTGGACAGCACCTTCAAGGCGAACTACCTGCCCGGCGGATCGGTCTTCGCCGACACCATCCTGAACGACCCGGTGATCGACTGGTACGACGATCCCTACACACCGGTCACTCCCCAGAACCAGACGCCGCTGGACGACGTGCTCGCCCTGACCTACACCTGGGGCAACGACGAGTTCTACGACCGCGACATCGTGGCCCGCAACTCGCAGATCACCATCCAGCAGTGCGACGGCGTCGACTGCGTGGAGCCCATGTTCCGGTCGTGGACGCGCTTCGACTGGATCCGCGCCAGCCGGCTCGCGGACGATCCCGAGTCCACCTGGCCCACGGGTTACTACGACGAGGAACTGACGCTCGACACCTACTGCGGGCCCAAGGCCTTGCAGTCCGATCAGAGCAGCGCCATCACCAACAACCTGGTGGTCGGGTTCGTCGCGCGCAAGACCGCGCCCGACAAGCCCAGCCAGGTGGGGGACGTGAACTGGGGCTTCGATCCCTATCGGTTCGACAACACCGAGATGTCCAAGGCGATCCTCTGGGTGCTGGGGCACCACTTCGGCCTGACCGTCACCGAATAGTCCGCTGGACCGTCGGTCGGGGATGCCGCCTGGAGGCGCCCCCGACCAACGGACTCCGCAAAGCAGTCAAAGGTAGGCAATGAGCATGTTTTTTGGGACGATGAGGCGCGTGCGGACGGCCGGTCTGACCACCTTCCTGATCCTGGCGGCACTGGGATTCCAGCCCGCTCAGGCCCAGCCCGAATCCAGCTGCGATCTGCCGCTGGCCGTGCCGGATGCCGCCGACGTCACGGTCACCCTGCAGCCCACGGTGCGTGGCCCCGGCCTGTTGCTGACCTGGCCCGTGCCCGACCTGGACGCCTCGACCTGCTACGCCCTCACCGACACCGCCGGTCTGGGCATTCCGCTGGTTTTGTCCGGCAGCTATGCCGATGATTTCGACCGGACCCTGATCTTCCAGTTCATCAACTCCGGCACCGTGGGCGACACCCTGCAGAACCGCTTCACCTGCATCTGGAACAACGGCAATTCGGTGCGCACCGGTCGCATCGGCGGCGAGATCAACCTCAGCAATACGGGCGGCCTGTGGGTCAAGCCCGCTGACGGCGACTGGGACCAGGACAATGCCGGGCTCCCGTCCTATCTGCCTTACACCAACGTGATCGATCTGGCCGTGGCTGACGACGGGACGGCAGTCCTGGGCCTGACCTCTGGCAATCCCAACAACACCCAGAACAATCCCCGGGGCGTTTTCGTGTCCACCAACGGCACCTGGGACGAGATTGCGGTCGAGGTATTCGGCCGGATGCGCAGCGCATCCGCGGTGGCCATCGATCCCGGCAACAGCGACCGGATCGCGGTGGGTACCTACAGCAGCGGCCTGTTCGTCTCCAGCGACGGTGGGCAGTCCTTCACCCAGTGGACCAGCAACCTGGATCCCGCCAGCGCGCCACCCACCACCTTCCAGGTGACGGCCCTGCAATGGACGGACAACCGGCTCAGCGTGGCCATCAACGCCTTCGGGCTTTTCGTCTCGACCGATGCTGGCGCCTCCTTCACCCGATCGGATATCCAGGTGCCCACCAGCCCGGATGACCCGACGCTCCGGCGGCCGAAGATCAACACGATCGTCGAGGATCCCAACGATGCGCAGCGGGTCCTGGTGGGTCTGGACGAGCATGGCGTCTGGGAATCCACCGACGGCATGAGCACCTGGCACACCATCTCGGCGTCGTGGCTCCCTCCCGACAGCAATCCCGACGATGATGTCGTACCCTGGCGGCGCACGGCGCTCAGCATCGCCATCGATCCGAGCGCCAGCGAGCGGCTGAGCGTGGGCACCGTGACCCAGACTCTGTGGCGCACCCTCGATGGGGGCGGCACCTGGGACCAGGCCACCACGCCCTTCGACGACCCCGTCGAGTATCCCGAGAAGCCCAAGGTCTACAACGTGCTGTACCACGACGGCGCCTTGCTGGCCATGGCCGACAGCTACGGCCTGATCGAATCGGCTGACCAGGGCCTGACCTGGACCGAGGTGGCCGACCAGCCGTTCATCCGCTACGCCCGGCGCGTGCTCAGCACGCCCGAAGGCTTGCAACTGGCCAGCTACTCGGGCGGCATCTTCGAGAAGGGCTCGACGGTGGACATCAGTGCCACCATCACCAACACGGCAACCGACCCCGCGTATCGCGACCTCGAGCTGGGGATCGCCATGACCTTCGGCGAGGGCTCGGTGACCATCGCCAACGGCGAGCCGTTCATCTTCAACCTCATCGGCCAGGTCTTCCAGGGCTGGGTCGTCTGGCGTTCCGATCTCAACGATCCCGACACCATGATCATGGCCGGTCGGCTCGATAAGAACAACCCCGAGACCTGCATCGAGGGCTTCTGCGGCGATGATAACTACGTGCTATTGCCCAACTGCTTCTCCGAGCGTCGCGCAGCCTGCTTCGACAGGACGGTGCCCGGCCAGGTCAGCTTCTACGACGGAGACGTCTTCAATGGCTTCTCCTACTATTATTCGGTGACGCCCTTCGACTACGGCGACGTCTCCTTGGTGGTCGACCCGGTGTCGCTCTCGACGCCCATGATCTTCCCCGCGCGCTTCCCGGATGATCCCGATGCCGCGGTGGAGGGCCCCGGCAACCGGCAGGCCGTCCAGGTCAACCTGGCTGCGGCGCCCGCCGCGGACGGCAAGGAGATCTACGTCTACCCCAACCCGTTGCGGCGGGGCGTGGGCATCGCCGGCGGGGAGGGCGAAGAGGTGATCTGGACCAACCTGCCGCCAGAGAGCAAGATCGAGATCTTCACGCTCGCTGGCGACAAGATCACCGATCTGCCCAAGGCCGACAGCCCCCAGGAGGGTGGCAATATCTACTGGATCACCCGCAACGATGACAACCGTTTGCTAGCCTCCGGCATCTACATGTGGCGGGTGATCATGCCGGAGCGGGGCGACTTCTGGGGCAAGCTGGTCATCATCCGCTGACCCCTGGTTCCCGTGGCATCCAGGCGGCGCCGGCTCCGGCCGGCGCCGTCCCTGTGACGGAAGGGACTTGTCTGACAGCCAGCCGTGGCTATACTGGATCCCCGTGCGCCCCGAGAGGTTCGAGCAGTCGAGCCGGGACACCTGACGGCCGCCGGAGTGCGGCCCTTGAGGAGGAATGATGAGCGAGAAGAAGGTCTATTTCTTCGGTGACGGTCAGGCCGACGGCAAGACCGAGATGAGGAACCTGCTGGGTGGCAAGGGTGCCAACCTGGCCGAGATGACGTTGCTGGGCGTGCCGGTGCCTCCCGGGTTCACCATCACCACCGCGGAATGCATCGCCTACCAGCAGAGCGGCGAGCTGTCCGCTGCGCTCAAGGACCAGGTGCGCCAGACCATGCAGAAGGTCGAGGCCATCATGGGCAAGACCTTCGCCGACGCCGCCGATCCGTTGCTGTTCTCGGTGCGCTCCGGCGCGCGGGTTTCCATGCCCGGGATGATGGACACCGTCCTGAACCTGGGACTCAACGACGAGACGGTCCAGGGTCTGGCCGACAAGAGCGGCAACGAGCGGTTCGCCTACGACAGCTACCGCCGCCTGGTCCAGATGTATGGCGACGTGGTCATGGGCGTGGAGGGCGAGCACCTGGAGCACGCCATCGACCGGATCAAGGCCGACCGCGGCGTCAAGCTGGACACCGAGCTGTCCACCGCCGACCTCAAGGAGCTCATCGCCACCTTCAAGGAGATCGTCCTGAAGGACACCGGCCAGCCGTTCCCCGACGATCCCTGGGAGCAGCTCTGGGGCGGCATCACCGCCGTGTTCAAGAGCTGGGGCGTGCCCCGGGCCAAGGAGTACCGGCGCATCAACCGCATCCCCGAGGAGTGGGGCACCGCGGTCAACGTGCAGACCATGGTCTACGGCAATCTGGGCGAGACCAGCGCCACCGGCGTGGCCTTCACCCGGGATCCGTCCAACGGCGAGAACCGGTTCTACGGCGAGTTCCTGGTCAACGCCCAGGGCGAGGACGTGGTGGCCGGCATCCGCACCCCGCAGCAGATCAACGAGGCCGGTCGGGAGACCCTACCCGCGAGTCACGAGGCCAAGAACCTGCCCACCATGCACGAGCTGATGCCCGAGCTCTACGAGGAACTGGATGCCATCCGGGTGCGCCTCGAGAAGCATTACAAGAACATGCAGGATATCGAGTTCACCATCCAGGAAGGCCGCCTCTGGATGCTCCAGACCCGCCACGGCAAGCGCACCGGCACCGCCGCGATCCGCATCGCCGCCGAGATGGAGAAGGAGGGCCTGGTCGACGCCAAGGGGGCGGTCATGCTCGTCGAGCCCGACCACCTCGACCAGTTGCTCCACGACCAGATCGACCCCAAGGCCGAGGTGACCGTCCTGGCTCACGGATTGCCCGCCTCGCCGGGTGCTGCCCAGGGCGAGATCCGTTTCTCCGCCGAGGACGCGGTGGCCGCGGCCGACGAGGGCAAGAACGTGATCCTGGTGCGGCGCGAGACGAGCCCCGAGGACATCGCCGGCATGAACAAGGCCCGCGGCATCCTCACCAGCCGCGGCGGCATGACCAGCCATGCGGCCGTGGTGGCACGCGGCATGGGCAAGCCCTGCGTGGCCGGCTGCGGTGATGTCGAGGTCGACGCCGCGAAGAAGACCATGACCGTCGCCGGCCGCACTTACGGCGAGGGCGACATCATCACGCTCAACGGCACCAACGGCGACGTCATCGACGGTGCTCCGGCGCTGGTGCCGCCGAGCATGGACGACCCCAATCTGGCCAAGGTCATGGGCTGGGCCGACGAGTTCCGCCGCCTCAAGGTGCGGACCAACGCCGACACGCCCCACGACAGCCGGCAGGCCCGCGAGTTCGGCGCCCAGGGCATCGGCCTGTGCCGCACCGAGCACATGTTCTTCGGCGAGGACCGCATCCGACGCATGCGCCAGATGATCCTGGCCGAGGGCGAGACCGCCCGCCGCGCCGCGCTCGAGCACATCCGCCCGCTCCAGCAGGCTGATTTCGAGGGGATCTTCGCGGCCATGGACGGCCTGCCGGTGACCGTGCGCCTCCTCGATCCGCCGCTGCACGAGTTCCTGCCCCAGGGCGAGAAGGAGATCGCGGAGCTGGCCGACGACCTGGGTGTCTCGGTGGCCGACATCGAGCGCAAGATCGAGAGCCTGCACGAGCAGAACCCCATGCTGGGCCACCGCGGCTGCCGGCTGGGCCTGACCTTCCCCGAGATCTACGAGGTGCAGGTCGAGGCCATCATCGGCGCCGCCCTGGTGGACAAGGCCAAGGGTATCGACGTGCATCCCGAGATCATGATCCCGCTGGTGGGCGCCCGTCGCGAACTGGCCGACCTGCGCAAGCTCTGCATCGCCACCGCCGAGCGCGTGATGAAGGAGCAGGGCGCCGAGATCGACTACCTGGTGGGCACCATGATCGAGATCCCGCGCGCCGCGCTCACCGCCGACCAGATCGCCGAGCAGGCCGACTTCTTCAGCTTCGGCACCAACGACCTGACCCAGATGACCTACGGCTTCAGCCGCGACGACATCAATACCTTCCTGCCGATCTACCTGCGGCACGGCATCCTGCCCACGGATCCGTTCCAGCAGCTCGACCAGACCGGCGTGGGCCAGCTGGTGGAGATGGCGGCCAGGAAGGGTCGCGCCACCAACCCCAAGCTGCACCTCGGCATCTGTGGCGAGCACGGGGGCGACCCCAGCAGCATCGCGTTCTGCCACAAGGTCGGGCTCGACTACGTCAGCTGCTCGCCGTTCCGGGTGCCCATCGCCCGGCTGGCGGCGGCCCAGATCGCCATCGAGGAGGAACTCGCGGGCTGATTCCGACGTAGATGACCGAACCCGCCGCGGCGGTCGCCGGCTCCGGCCGCGACCGCCGCCGCTTTCCAGGTCGGCATTCGGCCGACCGCCACCCGAGGAGCCGTCGTGCACGTGCAGTGGCTGACACCGATCTGGGCCTGGCCTCTGCTCGTGTTCGCCGCGCTCGCCTGCTTCTTCTGGGCTCGCCGGACCTACGCCTCCACCGTGCCCGCGCCCACCGTCAGGGCGCAGCGTCTGCTGGTGACGCTGCGGACCGTGACCTGTGTCCTGGTGCTGGTCGCGGTGGCCCGGCCGCTCCTGGTCCGGCTCCTGTCGGTCCGCGCCGATGCCATCCTGGCCGTGGTGGTGGAGGACACCGGCAGCATGGCGCTCCGGGATCATCGCGAGGGTCCGGACCGCTGGACGGCAGCCTGGGGGCTGGCCACCACCGTGGACTCGCTCGCCCGGACCATGGACGAGCCGCCCCGTGTGATCTTCTTCCGCGGCAACGGCCGCCAGCCTCTGGTGCCCACCGATCCGGCCTCGGCGCTGGCCGACACGCCGCGCGCCGTGGGCACCGACCTGCCCCATCTCGTGATCCAGGCACGCCAGCAACTGCTGGGGCAACCGCTCCGGGGCCTGGTGGTGCTGGCCGACGGCCATTCCGAGGCCGGATCACGACCGGCGGCCATGGCGGCCGTTCCGCTCTGGCTGGTGGGCATGGGGGATCCGCAGGGACCGCCCGACCGCTACCTGGCCGACCTGCGCTACCCCGAGGCCGTCCACCGGGGGGAGCCGCTCACCGTGGAGGTGGCCGTGGGCCAGCGTCAGCACGGGGGCGCCCTGGTAGGCGTGCCGGTCACCATCCGTCTGCTGCACGGTGAAGATGTGGTGGCCGAACAGACCGGACCGCTCGACGATCTCGGTCGCTGGGAACTCACATGGACCCCGCAGGAGATCGGGCTGGCCGTGCTCGCCGTGGAGGTCACGCCCCTCGACAACGAGCGTTTCCTGGCCAACAACCGCGCGACCCTGGCCGTTGACGTCCACAAGGACCGGTCGCGGGTCGCGGTCCTGGCGCCGGTGCCTGGCTGGGACGTCCGTTTCCTGGCCCAGGCCGCCCTGCGGCAACCGCGGCTGCAATTGCGGATCATCAGGCCAGGTCCCGAGGGTCCGGTCTTTGCAGACAGCCTCCAGGCCTGGGTGCCGCCAGCCACGGCCGCCGGCTGGTTGGCGGACTGGGACGCGGTGGTGCTCTCGGGATCGCCGGGGATCCTGTTGTCCGATGGTGGGGCGTCGCTGGCGGAGGCGGTCCGCCAGGGGCTGGGGCTCTGCGCCATCGCCGGCCACCCGGCGGTGGGTGACCACGGACAGTTCTGGCCTCCGGCGTTGCAGGAAGTGCTGCCGGCCACCATTTCGGCAGGACCGCCCCGGGCCGGCGAGTTCGTCTGGCAGCCGGCCGCGGCGGCCGCCCAGCACCCGGTCCTCGATGGGGTGACACACGGACCGGGGGCGGTGGGTGATCCCGGCCAGCGACTGCCGTTGCCGTTCCTGCAACCATCGCAGTTGCGGCCCGGAGCCGAGGCGCTGCTCTTCGCGGGCCGGGAGGGCCTGCTGCTGGCCGCCGCACGACCGGGCCAGGGCCGGAGCCTCTGGTTCGCGGGTCGAGGCCTGTGGGAGCTGGCGTTCTGGCAGCTGCCGGCCCGCCAGGCGGAGGCCCTCACGCCCGAACGCCGGCTTTTGCAGCAGATGCTGCTCTGGACCGCTCTGGGCGACGAAGCGGGCGGGGTGGCCTTGCTGGGGCGCAAGCTGGTCTACGAGGAAGGCGAGCCGGTTCCCGTGGCGGCGCGCTGGCGCGACCTCCGCGGTGAGCCGGTGACCAGTGGCAGCATCACCGTGACCGTGGAAGAGGTCGCAGGTTCGCGCGAGACACGCGAACACTCGCTACGCTGGGATCCCGCCCGGCCGGGGATCGCCCAGGGATCGCTGCCACCGTTGCCGCCGGGGCGCTGGCGCCTGACGCCCCGGGGCGAGGCCGATCCGGTCGTGGTCGGGACGCCGCGCGAGATCGTGGTCACCAGGGCCGAGCGTGAGCGGGCCCAGGTGCGCCAGGACCGCCGGAACCTGCGGCAGATCGCGGCCCGCAGCGGCGCGACCTACCTGGATGCGAGCCAGGCCGCCGACCGGGCGCGTCTGGTCGCCGACCTGGCCGCCCTCGACCTGGCGCCGGTGACCACCACGCGTCAAGATCGGCGCGAACCGGCGGCCGGCTGGGCCTGGCTGGGTGTGGTGGTGGGTCTGCTGGGCGCCGAATGGCTGGTGCGTCGGCGCCAGGGCCTCCTTTGATCCTGCCTGCTGAGTGAAGTCATCTCCTGCCTCCCGGACAGCGAGCCTGGTCCGTGTGCCCATTCGCCCTGCTGGTGTTGCTCTCGCCGCTGGTGATCAACGAGATCTGTTATGACCCCGCTGGCTCCGACGAGGGCGCCGAGTTCGTCGAACTCCTGAATCCCGGCCCGCAGGCCTTGGGGCTGGCAGGAGTGCGCCTCGAATTCGCCAACGGCGCCGTCGAACCAGCCTGGCAGACCCGCTGGACTGGGGGCGCCGCCGATTCGCTCGCCGCCGGGGCACGTTTCCTGGTGGCTGCCAGTGGTTGGGTCGGGCCGCCAGCCCAGGCCGAGGTCTCGCTGGCGTTGCAGAATGGACCCGATGCGCTGCGACTGGTCCGCGCCGACGGCAGCACCGACGTGGTGGGCTGGGGCGACCTCGCCTGGCCCGAACTCAGCGAGGGCGAGCCGGCGGTGGACGTGACGGGGCTGGCGCTCGCCCGGCGACCCGACGGCCGCGACACCCAGGACAACGCCGAGGATTTCCAGCCGGCGGAGCCCACGCCCGGCGCTGCGAACTGGCCCCGATTCGGGCCTCGGCTGGCGGGGTGGACCTGGCAACCGCCGACCCTGGTCGCGGCTGGTGGGATGCTGACGGCCAGCATCCGCCTGGTCAACGCGGGCTGCGAGGACCTCGGCGGCAGTCGGGGACGCCTGGCCGTGGGTGCTGCCGACACGGTCTTCCTGCTCCCGCCGCTGGCTCCGGACCAGGACACCATGTTGGCCTTGACCTTGCACCCGCCGGTGGCCGGATCGCTGCCCGCCTCGCTGCAGATCGTGGCGCTCCAGGCGCCGGACACCGTCACGCTCGGCCTGGGGCGCGTGCAGGTCGGACCCGGCGACATCCGGTTGAGCGAGGTGATGGCGGCTCCCCGTGCCGGTGGCGAGTGGCTGGAGATCATCAACACGGGAACGGTTCCCCGGAGCCTCGCCGAACTGGTCGTACGCGACGAGGACGGATCCTGGCGCAACTTGCCCGAACAGGTGCTGGCTCCGGGGGACTGTCGTCTGGTGGCGCAGGATGCCGCCGCTCTCGAGGCCTGGCTCGCCGAATGCGTGGCCTCGGGAGCGCCGCGCACCTGTGATCCGCAGCCGGTGATCGGAATGTCCGGCTGGCCATCGTTGAACAACTCGGCACCCGCGGGACGTCCGTTCGCCGATCGCCTCTACCTCGCCACCGCCGACACCAGCGTGATCGACCACGTGACCATCGGCCTCGGCGATGGCCGGGCCCCCGTGGGGCGCAGCCTCGAGCGCGGGGCGGACCTCCGCTGGCGCGCCGCCACCGCACCGGCCGGAGCCACGCCAGGCTGTCCACCACCGGCGGAACCCCTGGCGGCCGCCGGCACCTTCCGGATCTTCCCCAATCCCTTCTCCCGCCGGCAGGCCGACGGCACGCTCCACCTGCGTCTCGGGGTTCCGGACGAAGCCCTGGGCTGGGAGCTCCGGATCTTCGATCTCTGGGGCCGCCTGGTCCGTGATCTCGGCGGCGACGACCTCGGCCCGGGAGAACGGGACTTGAGCTGGGATGGCGCCGACGAGGCCGGCGACCAGGTGCCAGCCGCCGGCTACGTGGCGGTGTTGCACTGGCGGCTGCCCGGTGGCGGCCGCGTGTCGGCTGGGCGCCGGTTGCTGGTCCTCAGGGAGGGCCGGCCTTGAGGCGTGGCTGCCGGGTCTGCTGGCCCGTCCTGGTGTTGCTCCTGGCTGGCGAACTGCATGCCGGCGGGATGCATGATCTCGAGGATGCCTGGCTCGTGCCGGTCGCACAGACCCGGGCCCTCCTGGGCGATGACGAGACCGCTCGTGGCTGGCGCGTCATGCTGGCCCAGGGTGCGCTGTTCGGGTTGCCAGAACTGCCGCAGAGGGGACTGTTGCTCGCGCGGCATGGCCGACGCTGGTCGGCGACCATGTCCTGGCAGCGGCTCGGATCCGACCTCTATGGCGAGGACCAGATCCGTGGCGAACTGCTGGTTGGGAACCGGCTGCAGCTGGGCGTGGCGGGGGGGGCTCACTTGCTCGACCTCGAGGGCGATCCCCTCCGGCGACACCTCACGGGGGCCCTGCGTGCGCGTGTGACGCTGCCGGCCCACCTGATCCTGGAGGCCTGGCTCCACCTCGATCCCAGCCCGTCCTGGTTCGGTCAGCAGGGGCTGCGGCGCTGGCTCCTCCTCGCCGGCGGCAACGAGAACTGGGCCTGGGCCGTTGCCGCGGACCGGTCGGTCCTGGGGCATCCGGTGCTCCAGGGCGAGGTCCAGCTCAAGCTGGCTCCAGCGGCCACCCTCGGGATGCGGATCGAGCCCTGGTCTCACGCCGTGGGGATGGTGACGGGCTGGCGCATGGGGGCGCTGCTCTTGCGGACGAGCCATCTGCTGCATCCCGACCTGGGCACCACCCATCGCTGGGGACTGGTACTGGGGGGAGGCTCGTGAGGCGCTGGCTGGCCGGCGGCCTGCTGGGGTGTCGACTCCTGTGGCAGCTGACCGCCGCGGGGCCGCTCCTGGCGCAGGACGTCCTCGATCCCGCCGAACTGGCGGCGCTGCTGGCGGATCTGGAGGCCAGCGGCGGGGTCCTGAGCGCCGAGGACCGGGCGATCCTCAGCTCGCCAGTGGAGCCGGCGCAGAGTCGAGGAACGTGGGCGCTGACCGTAGACTGGAGCCAGGAACGTCGTCGCAGGCTCACAGGCGACCTCCAGCAGCGGCGCGGCCCGGTCGCGGGGCGGCTGCGCTGGCGACAGGACGAGGCCAGCGAGAGGCTCGCGGGCTGGTGTCGCTGGCAGCAGGGGCCGTGGTTCGCGGCCGCCGGCAGCGGCCGGTGGCGCCATGGCTTCGGCATCCTGACCGCGCCCCTGGGCGCGCGTTCGCGGCTGGCCACCGGCGCTTCGCTCCAGCCGGCGGAACCCGGCTGGCGGCCCGGGATCGCCAGCGTCGGCGATCAGATGCCACGTGGTCTGGCCCTCGGCCTGGCCTCCGGTCCGGTGGCGGTGGCCGGGATGATGGGGCGGGACGAACAGGGTGGTCGACAGACCCTGGTCCGGACGGCATTCCAGGCACCCCTGGTGACGCTGTCGTTGCTGGGGCTGCATCGTGCCGGCCACACGGGCGGGAGCCTCGCCCTCGCCTGGCAGCGGGGGCCCTGGCGGCTGTCTGGCGAAGCTGCGGCCTGGCGCCAGGACGGGGGCGTGGCGGCCTGGCAGCGGGCGTGGGTCTTGGCGGCCACTCACCGCCGACGGCGCTGGCAGGGCGAGATCACGGCGGCGGTCAGCCAGGCGCACCTCGGCATGCCGGGGGCCGTGCGGCCCGCTTGCCTGGCCGGCTGGCAGGCCACCGGCTGGGCGGGCCGGTTGCGCTTGCGCACCGGCGAGCGCTCGGATCTCGAGCTCGTCGCTGGCGATACCCGGGAGCGCGATCCCGACGATGTGGCCAGCGCCGACCACGGCCGCGGCCTGCTGGCCGTGGCGTGGCAGAGGTCGGATCCCGACCGGCTGCGCTGGGACGTGGGCTGGCGCCGTATCCGTGAGAGCTGGCAAAGCTGGGACCAGGATCAACCGTGGCTGCCCGCGGCGATCACGAAGCAGCGCTGGCGTAGCTGGCTCGTGGTCCGGGCCACCCGCCCGCTCGGTGCGAACGAGCTGTCGCTGGGCTGGCGGCGGCTCGACGAGCAGGACGGGACACGGCAGCTCCTGACGTGGCGCTGGCGACACCGAAAGCCGCGCTGGCGCTGGCTCTTGGCGGGCCAGGTGGCCTGGGGAGCACCGCTGGATCTGGTCGCCGTGGCCACCCCGGTGTCCGGCCTGGTGACCTTGCAGCACTGGGGCCACTGGCGTGGTGGCTGGCTGCTCGGAGCCGAAGGAACCGGCTCGCTCCGCTGGCGGCTGGGGCTGGCATTCCGCTACCACGAAACCGGGGCGCTGGTGGCCACCGGGCGGGTCGCCTGGGGAGGGGCGTTCTGATCGCTCAACTCCGGTCGGTAGCGGCCGATGAGTGGGAGGCCAGCGGGCTCGGGGGCCCGTGGTCACCACCACCAGTCTATACGGGGATCATGAGCACCGTCACCGAATGCCATCCGCTGCTTGAGCCTGGACCGCCCTCGGTCGCCGCCGAGCTACCCGAGGCGTTGCTGGATGAACTCCGGGACCTCGCTCGTCGTCACGACCACCTGCCCGTCCGCTCGCGACAGCTCTTCGAGCAGTTGCGCAAGATGCTCGGCCAGGAGCGGTTGGGCGCCTGTCTGCGCGGCATCCAGTGCCTCGCCGAGGAAGGGGAGCCGGCAGGAGCCCGCCTGCTCGCCGCCTTCCTCGACGCCAACACCCCCGGTTCGCAACTCCTGCCGCGTATCCGTCGGTTCCGCTCGACCGGACGCCTCCTGAACGCCGATCCCGATCTGGTGGGGGCGACCTTCCTGGCTGATTGGCAGCAACGCTTGCACGATCTGGCCGCTGCTTGCCAGCAGAGGCTGGGGACCGAGGCGGCCCCTGCGGCCGGAGCGCCCGCGCGGCCGGTGGACCAATATCCCTTGCCCTTGCTCCGGCAGACCCTCTCGGTGATCGCGGCGGGCCTCGCCGCGGCCGATCCCGGTCGCGATGATCTCACCCTGGTTGCGGATCTGGTCCGCCTCGAATGCGATGCCTACCAGGAACGCGTGAGCAGGCTCGCGGGTGCGATCGACCCCTTCCGGGTCTCCGCCGTGATGCGCGCGCTGCCCCTGCTGAGCCGGGCCGACGCCGAGGTCCGGGACCTGAGCCGGCTGGCATCCTGGCTCGCGGACGGCGACGTGGAGGCTGCTTTCCGCCGCCGGGTGCCCCGTTTCCACGAGGTTCTCGACGAATCGGAACGCCCCCAGTTGACGGCCGCACTGCGCGAGGATCCCCAACTGGCCAGTCTGGCCACCGCCTACCAGGCGCTGCTGGCCAGCCCGCTGTCGATCCGTCATCTCGCCGGGCCGGTGGCGCGGATGCTCGTCCTGGGGCGGGCCCTCCAGCGCGAGGGTCTGCGCGAGGCGCCTCTGGGGTTGCTGGCGGCTGTGTCGCTGGTGCTCACCCATTGCCCAGCGGGCCGCTTCGAGCTCGCGCTCACGCCCGAGCTGCGAGAGGCGTTGAACCGGATCTTGCTGGCAAGCCAACGCGGCGGCCTGGATGACCTGGTGGGCCTGGCCATTCGCGGCGACGACCTCATCCTGAGCGAACCCGATCTGGGGCTCGGGGATCGAATCTGGCGCGACGATCTGCCGACCCTGGAGCAGATGCAGTCCACGCGGACGGAGACCACCGACGCCGACGACAAGATGGAGGCGGCCGAGGATCCGGAACGGGTCGACGAGGACAAGTCGGCCAGCGCGGTGAAGCAGCTGGTGATGAACAACATCGGCAGCGTGAGCATCCTGCTGGGCTTCCTGCGCAATCCCAAGGTCACGGCCATCCCCGGCCTGGTGGCCGACGTGGCCAGGCGGACCCGGTCGGGCCGCGTGCTCGAGGTCATCGCCAGCGAGCGCACGCTGACCAGCGGACACGCCAACAAGGACGTGCCGCGGGCGCTGCTCGAGAGTCCAGTGAACGTCCCGGTCAAGACCCTGCGCCGTTTCATCCACGTGAAGTACGTCTCGAAGACCGACCTCAAGCGCATGGCCAAGGACAAGGCCAGGCTGCGCAAGGAGGTCTGCCTGGAGATCGAGAAGTATCTGGAATCACTGAACTGAGCGCGCCTCGCCTTGACGCCGCTCTCCGAGCGGCCTAATTTCGAATCCTGAATATTGCCGGTCCCTGCAACGGGGCCGGTCGTCGTTTTCCGGAGGTGGGTCATGCAGGCTGACCGTACGCGAAGCCGGCGGTTCGTCATCGCTCTCGGCGGAAACGCGATCCTGCCGGTGGGCAAGCGCGGGACCTTCGCCGAGCAGGTCGAGGTCACCCGGCAGACCATGGACCAGGTGGCCCAGCTGGCGTTGGCAGGCCATGAAGTGGTCATGAGCCACGGCAATGGGCCGGTGGTCGGCAACATCGTGTTGCGGGGCGACGCGGGCGAGCAACTGCACGGCATCCCGGCCATGCCCATGTTCGTCTGCGGTGCCGACAGTCAGGGTGGCCTCGGTTTCCTGCTCCAGCAGGCGTTGCGCAACTCGCTGCTGCTGGCAGGTATCGACCGGGCGGTGGCCGCCGTGGTGACCCAGGTGCTGGTCGATCCCGAGGATCCGGCCTTCGCCAAGCCCACCAAGCCCATCGGTCCGTTCTACGACGAGGCCCAGGCCCGACTTCTCGAACAGGAGAACGGCTGGACCGTGGTGCAGGACTCCGGCCGTGGCTGGCGCCGCGTGGTGCCCAGCCCGCGTCCGCTCGAGGTGGTGGAGTGGCCGGCGATCAAGGCGCTGCTCGACGCCGGGGTGCTCGTCATCGCCGTGGGCGGCGGCGGGATCCCGGTGGTGAAGGGGGCCGATGGGCAGCTGAGCGGGGTCGACGCGGTGATCGACAAGGACCGCGCCAGCGATCTGCTGGGCCGCCTGGTCGGCGCCGATACGCTGATGATCGTCACCCAGATCGACAAGGTCTTCGTGCGCTTCGGCCAGCCCGACGCCGAGGCCCTGGATGTCCTGCCGGCCAGCCGCGCGCGACAGCTGCTCGCCTCGGGCGAGTTTCCGCCGGGGAGCATGGGGCCCAAGATCGAGGCGGCCCTGGGCTTCCTCGACCATGGCGGCCAAGAGGTGATCATCACCGATCCCGGTTCGATCCTGGCGGCGGTGGCCGGCGAAGCGGGGACCCGTATCGTGGCGGATTCCCCCGGTGAGCCAGGCTCACCCTGAGGCGGTCGGCACGCTCCGCCTTTACCATTGTGAGAGCAAGAGCCGTGGTCTAGTCTGGGTCGAAACTGGAGGTCTTCGCTCATGACACGCAAGGTCCTGGTGATCGGTAGCGGCGGTCGCGAACACGCCCTGATCCGGCAACTGGCAGCGTCGCCACGACGGCCCGAGATCTTCGTGGCACCCGGGAATCCGGGCACGGCCAGCCTGGCCCACAATCTCCCCGTGAACCCTGCCGACACTGCCGCCGTGATGGCGGCCTGCCGCGAGCACGGGATCGATCTGGCCATCATCGGACCGGAGGATCCGCTGATCGCCGGTCTGGCTGACCAGCTGCGCCTGGTCGATGTGGAGGTCTTCGGGCCCGGACAGCTCGGCGCGCGCCTCGAGGGTGACAAGGAGTTCGCCAAAGAGGTCATGGCCACCGCCGGGATCCCCACCGCGCGCTACCATGCCTTCAGCACGGTGGACGCCGCGTTGCGCCACCTGCAGACCGTGGACATGCCTTGCGTGGTCAAGGCATGCGGCGCGGCGCAGGGCAAGGGCGTGGCGGTGTGCGACACGCGCCACGAGGCCGAGCAGCACATCCGGCTGTGCCTGGAGGACCATGGCTTCGGCAAGGCGGGCCAGCGCCTGATCATCGAGGATTGCCTCTTCGGCCCCGAACTGTCGGTTCTGGTGGTCACCGACGGCCAGGACTACGCCCTGCTCGCTCCCAGCCGTGACCACAAGCGCGTGGGGGAGGGCAGCACCGGCCCCAATACCGGCGGCATGGGCGCCTTCGCGCCGGTACCGCTGAGCGAGGACCTCTGCCACCGGATCGACGCCGAGGTGGTGGCGCCGCTGCTGGCCGAACTCGTGCGGCGCGACATCCCCTACCGCGGCGTCCTCTACGCCGGACTCATGCTCACCGACGAGGGGCCGCGGGTGCTCGAATTCAATTGCCGCTTCGGCGATCCCGAGACCCAGGTCGTGCTGCCGCTGTTGCAGGGAGATTTCCTGAGCCTGGTGGAGGCCACCGCGGCGGGCCGCCTCGCCGATTTCCTGCAGGGGTTGCCCGATGCCGAGACCGGTGGGCCCGAGGGCTGGCCCGGTCGCGGCATGACCGACTGGCACCGTAGCGCGGTGGTGGTGGTGGGCGCCAGCAAGGGCTACCCGGGCGCCTACGCCAAGGGGCATGCCTTGCAACTGCCCCAGGACACCGCCACGGCCTGGATCATCCATGCCGGCACGGCGTTGCATGATGGTGGCCTGGTCACCGCCGGCGGTCGCGTGCTGGGCGCCGTGGGTGAGGGCAGGGACCTGGCTGCCGCCCGGCAGCAGGCCTATGCGCACCTGAAGAAGGTGGATTGCGACAATCTTTTCTATCGGCAGGACATTGCCGGCGGTATCGAAAGGACAACGGTGTGAGTGATCAGAATACGGCCCGGCTCGTGGTCTTGCTGGGCAGCGCCAGCGATCTGCCCGTGGTGGAAGGCATGGCGCCGCTCTGCGAGCGCTTCGGTTTCAGCTGTCGCGTGGAGATCGCCTCGGCGCATCGCCAGCCCGAGAAGCTGCACCAGGTGATCCGCGACAGCGAGGCCAGCGGGACCGAGGTGTTCGTGGCGGTGGCTGGCATGGCGGCCCACCTGCCCGGCGTCACCGCGTCGCTGACGGCCAAGCCCGTGATCGGTGTGCCCGTGGCCGCCGGTCCGCTCGCCGGAGTCGATGCCATGCTCTCCATGGTGCAGATGCCGCCCGGCGTCCCCGTGGCCACGGTGGCCATCGGCAGCGCCGGGGCGCGGAACGCCGTGGTGCTCGCGGCCCGGATCCTCGCGCTCAAGGATCCCGCGGTGGCCGAGGCCCTCGCCGCCTATCGCGACGCGCTGGCCCAGGGGGGCAAGTGACCGGCCAGGCGCTCTGGCTAGACACGGCAGGGGTGCTGTCGGCCCTGGCTGACGGGGCGGTGATGCTCTTGCCCACCGATACCTTGCCCGGCCTGCACGCCCGCCTCGACCGCCCGGCCGCGCTGACGGCCATCGACCGGCTCAAGCGGCGACCGCCGGGCAAGCCGCTGCTGGTCCTGGCAGCCGACCTCGCGGCGGCCCAGGCCCTGACCACGCCGCTGGACCGCCCCGTCCTCGACCGCCTGGACCGACTCTGGCCGGGACCCTTCACCGTGATCCTGCATGGTCGTGCCGACCTGCCGGCGGCGGTGACCTCGGACACGGGCTCCGTGGCCATCCGGGTGCCCGACTGGACCCCGCTACGCAAACTGCTGGCGAGCAGCGGCCCGCTGGTTTCCACCAGCGCCAACCTGAGCGGTCAGGCTCCGGCCACCGATCTCCAGTCGGCCAGGACCCGTTTCCCGACCTTGCCTGCCTGGCGGATCACCGCCGCGGATCACGGGACCGCCGCCTCGGCCCTGGTCGACCTGACGGGCCCCCGGCCTCGCCTGCTGCGGCCCGGCCCACAGCCGCTTCCAGACGCCGACGGTGGGGCGTAACCGACCCTCCCGCAAGAGTCCCGCCCCTGCCCGGGCTGCTTGACCTCCCCGAAAGGGGGGTCTACTTTTCGGATGATCGAGGAGGACCCGCGTTGGCCGCCATCACGGTCGTGTTCGTCTGCACCGGCAACACCTGCCGCAGCCCACTGGCCATGGCCCTGGCCAAGCAGCGCTGGCCAGGCGCCACCGTGCTTTCGGCCGGCCTGCAGGCGCTGGAATGCCAGCCTGCCGCCGAGACGGCCCAGGCCGTGGCTCGGGAACGTGGGACGGATCTCGGCAGCCACCGGGCCCGGCGTCTGGACGCCGAACTGGTGGCCCGGGCCGACTGGATCATCGGCATGACCCGGTCCCACGTGGCCCAGCTCAACGCCACCCTGCGCGGCACCAGCGTCCGGGTCGGCCTGCTCGGGACGCCCAACGTGAATCTGGCCGGCCGGCCGACCCCGGCCGACGAGGAAGTAGCCGACCCCTTCGGCGCGTCGCTCGAGACCTACCGGACCACGGCGGACCAGCTCGAACGCCTGCTGGCTGCCTGGGACGCCACCATGACCGCGGGAACCGGATCCCGCGGAGGAGGCACCACGTGAAGATCGCCATCGGTTCGGATCATCGGGGCTATCCCCACAAGCAGCGGCTCCTCGAGGCGCTGGCCGGTCCCGGGGTCGAACTCGAGGACTGCGGCTGCCATTCGCAGGAGTCGGCGGACTATCCCGACGCGGCCATCGCGGTCGGCGAACGGGTTGGTGACGGCCGGGCGGGTGTTGGCATCCTGATCTGCGGGTCGGGGATCGGCGTCTCCATCGCCGCCAACAAGGTCGCCAGTGTCCGCGCCTCGCTCTGCACCGACGCTGAGGCCGCGGTCATGACCCGCCGCCACAACGACAGCAACGTGCTCTGCCTCAGTGGGGATCGGACCACGCCCGCCGAGGCCGTAGAGATCGCCAGGGCCTATCTGGCCGCCGAGTTCGAGGGAGGTCGCCACGCCAGGCGCGTGGCCAAGATCACTGATTACGAGAACCAGCACCACCAGTAGAGAGGTATGTGATGTACGACGTCGTGCGCCAGACCGATCCCGAGATCGCCGGGATCCTCGAAGCCGAGCTCGGCCGCCAGCGTACTCAGCTCGAGATGATCGCCAGCGAGAACTTCACCAGCCGTGCGGTGCTGGAGACCATGGGCAGCGTGCTGACCAACAAGTACGCCGAGGGCTATCCCAAGAAGCGTTACTACGGCGGTTGCATCCATGTGGACGAGGCCGAGATCCTGGCCAAGCAGCGTGCCTGCGAGCTCTTCGGCGCCGAGCGCGCCAACGTCCAGCCGCACAGCGGTTCGACGGCCAACATGACCGCCTACCTGGCCTTCTGCAAGCCGGGCGACAAGATCCTGGGCCTCAGCCTCAGCCACGGCGGCCACCTGACGCACGGCCATCCGGTGAACTTCTCGGGACTGATGTTCGAGGCGGTGCATTACGAGGTCGAGCCCGGCCACGAGACCATCGACTACGACAAGCTGCGCGAGCAGGCCAAGCGCGAGCAGCCGCGGCTTCTGGTGGGCGGCGCCAGCGCCTACCCGCGAACCTGGGATTACGAGGCCATGCAGAGCATCGCCCAGGAAGTGGGCGCCGTGTTCATCTTCGACATGGCCCACATCGCCGGCCTGGTGGCCGGCGGGGTGCACCCCAGCCCGGTGCCCTACGCCGACGTCGTGACCAGCACCACGCACAAGACGCTGCGTGGTCCGCGCGGCGGCATGATCGTCTGCAAGAAGGAACACCTCAAGGCCATCAACAAGATGAACTTCCCGGGCATCCAGGGCGGTCCGTTGATGCACATGATCGCGGCCAAGGCGGTGTGCTACCACGAGTGCCTGCAGCCCGCGTTCAAGGCCTACGCGCAGCAGACCCTGGACAACGCCCAGGTGCTGGCGGCCGCGCTGCTGGAGAAGGGCTTCAAGCTGGCCTCGGGCGGCACCGACAACCATCTGCTCCTGGTCAACTGCAAGCCCAAGGGTCTGACGGGCAAGGAGATGGAGGAGCTGCTCGAGCTGGTGGGCATCACCTGCAACAAGAACACCGTGCCCTTCGACGAGGAGAGCCCCTTCGTGACCAGCGGGGTGCGCCTGGGCACGCCCGCGCTCACCACGCGTGGCATGGGTGCCGAGGAGATGCGGCGCATCGCCGACATCATGGACCGGGCCGTGGCCAGCCGCGACGACGAGGCGGCCCTCGCCACGTTGCGCGGCGAGAGCGAGGAGCTCGGCCGCGCGTTCCCGCTGTACCCGGAGTTCTAGATCCGCTCGCGGCCGGGGCGCCTGGGCGCCCCGGCCATGGCAAGTCCGATCCCGGAGGCCGGCCATGAAGTGCCCGCGCTGCGGCCACGACGACGACAAGGTCATCGACTCGCGCGCCGTGCGCGAGGGCCGCGCCGTGCGCCGCCGCCGGGAGTGCCTGGCCTGCGGCGAGCGCTACACCACCTACGAGGGCTGGGAGACCCGCCCCGTGCTCGTGGTCAAGCGCGACGGCCGGCGGGTGGCCTACGATCGCGCCAAGATCACCACCGGCATCGCCAAGGCCTGCGAGAAGCGCCCGGTCTCGCTCGAGCAGATCGAGATCATCGTCGAGGCGCTCGAACACGATCTGGCCAAGAGCGGTCGGCGCGAGGTGCCCACCGAGACCCTGGGCCAGATGGTTCTCGAGCGCCTGCGCGAAGTGGACGACGTGGCCTACGTGCGCTTCGCCTCGGTCTACCGGAGCTTCCAGGACGTGGAGGAGTTCCTCGAACTGCTGCGCCAGCTGCTCGCCGATCGCGGAGGTCGCCAGTGAGCGATTTGCCGCAGGACGAGCCCACCGGCGCCGTGCCCAGGGATGCAGGCCAGCCGGTGCCGCCGGTGACGGACGGTCCGGCGGGGCCGCCCGAACCGCCTGCCGAGGACGACGGCATGTCGTTCCTCGACCACCTCGACGAGCTGCGCAGCGTGCTGATCCACAGCCTGGTCGCGGCGCTGTTGGCGGCGATCCTGTGCTGGTTCTGGTCGGCCCAGCTACTGGATATCCTGGTGCGGCCGCTGCAGGAGCAGGGCGTCTACTTCACGGCTCCCAACGAGGCCTTCGTGACGCGCCTGAAGCTCGCCGCGATCTGCGGTCTCTTCCTGGTCCTGCCGTTCATCCTCTGGAAGGTCTACAGCTTCATCCTGCCCGGCCTCTACGGGAAGGAGCGCAAGGTCGTCACGCCGCTCCTGATCACGAGCACGCTCCTCTTCTACCTGGGGGTGTCGTTCTCGTTCCTGGTGGTCGCGCCCATGGTGATCCGGTTCCTGCTGAGCTTCGGGACCGCCATCATGCAGCCGCTCATCGGCATCGGACCCTATTTCGGTTTCGTGGCGCAGCTCAGCCTCGCCTTCGGGCTGGTCTTCGAGCTGCCGGTCCTGGTCTTCTTCCTCTCGGTGGCCGGCATCATCGATCCGCGCCTCTTGCTGCGGACCTGGCGCTACGCCGTCATCATCATCGCGGTGGCGGCCGCGGTGCTCACGCCTCCGGACATCTTCAGTCAGCTGGCTATGGCCATCCCGGTGGTGCTGTTGTATATCACCTCGGTGCTGGTGTCGATGCTCGTCACGCGGCGCCGGCGAAACCCGGAGACCGAAGATGAGCCCGACCTGCCGGAGTGACCGTGACGGCGGACCTTGCTCGTTGACACCATGTTCCAGGCTCCGATAATGGAATCGCATCTCGCCCGCCACCGACCCCTGGGAGAGGCATGTCCCTGCCCGATTTCGAACGCATCAAGCTGGCCCGGCTGCAGAAGCGCATCCGGCCGCACCTGGACGCCATGCAGACCGCGCTGGACCGCCTCACGTCCTCGGACATCGCGCTGGCCGACGAGGTCGGCGGGCACGTCCGTAAGGGGCAGGGCAAGCTCTTCCGTCCGACGCTGCTGCTGCTCTGCGCCATGGACGACGGCACGATCCCCGCAGCCGCCGTGGAGGCGGCCGCGGCCGTGGAGCTGGTCCACACCGCCACGCTGGTCCACGACGACTTCATCGACGAGGCCATGACGCGGCGTGGCCGGCCCTCGGTCAACGAGCAATACGGGCCAGCCACCGCGCTGATCATGGGCGACCTGCTCTATACCCGGGCGCTGCAACACCTGGCGCGCCTCGACCTGGTCCGCCCCTATCGCCTGATGACCGATGCCGCGGTCCACATGAGCGAGGCGGAGATGCTGCAGGTCCAGACCCGCTACGACCTGGAGATCGACGAGGACACCTACCTGCGCATCATCTACCAGAAGACCGCGTCACTCATCGAATGCGCGTGCCGTATCGGCTGCTCGTTCGTGCAAGGCGGCCACGAACTGGATGCCGTCTTTCAGCAGTTCGGTCGACAAACCGGCCTGGTATTCCAGATCACGGATGATATCTTCGATTACCTCGGGGATCCCCGCCGGCTCGGCAAACCCACTGGCCGCGACTGGGAGGAGGGGCGCATCACCCTGCCCCTGATCGCAGCCTGGGGCCAGGCCGATGCCGTCGCCCGCCGCGAACTGACCGCGCTGGCGGCACCGCGCGACCCGGCGGTCCGGGCCGAAAGCTGGCCGCTGGTGCAGGAGTTCGTGGAACGGCACGGCGGGGTGGACCAGGCCTACGAGCGGGCCCGGCGCTATGGAGACCAGGCCAAGGAGGCCCTGCAGGGGCTGGCCGACGGTTCGCGGCGGGAACTCCTGACCGTGGCCGTGGAGTACGTTATCAACCGCCTCAATTGAGGCTAGACGACGGTGGAGCATGACCCTGGACAAGCAGCAAGACGTGGACGAGAAGAAGACCAAGCCGAAGCCGGTCATGCCCGACGATTCGCCGGGCTTCCTGCTGGCTGAACGCGCAGCCTGGTATGCCCTGGAGCTGAAGGGCGAGGACGTGGTGATCCTCGACCTGCGCGAGCTCTCCGATGTCTGCGACTTCTTCGTCCTGGCTTCCGGCCAGGCCGATGTCCAGATCAAGGCCATGGCCCGGAACATGCGCGACGGCCTGCTGAAGGTGCAGCAGCGCGTGGTCGGTTCGGAGGGCGAGGCCGACGGCCGCTGGATCCTCCTGGACTTCGTGGACGTGGTGGTGCATCTGCTCAAGACCGAGGTGCGCGATTACTACCAGCTGGAGCGTCTGTGGGCCGATGCCACGGCCCTGGTGGTCGACCGTGAGCATCTCGCGAGCGAAGGTTTCCGCCACCGCCACCCCGACCTGGCGCCTCCGGGTACAACCCCGGCACCGGCCGCCGCGGATTGATGCCATGATCGAGACCATCATCAAGGACGCCCTGAAGGCGCCCCTCGAGAAGCTGGGGATCTACGAGGAGGACGTGGACATCGTCCTCGAGAAACCCCGCGACCGGACCCACGGCGACCTGAGCACGAGCCTGGCGCTCATGCTGTCCAAGCGCCTCGGACGCAAGCCCCGCGAACTGGCGGGAGAGCTGGCGGCCGGCCTGAAGTTCGACCGCGACCTGGTCCAGTCGGTGGAGATCGCCGGTCCCGGGTTCATCAACTTCCGCCTGGGCGGCGGCTATCTCATCCAGCAGCTGCTCGGACTGTGGACAGGCGCGGTCCTGGAGGAGATCCAGACCGGTGGCGGCAAGCGGATCAACGTGGAGTTCATCAGCGCCAATCCCACCGGTCCGCTGAACGTGGTCTCGGCGCGGGCGGGTGCGTTCGGCATGACCCTGTGCCGCCTCCTGGACGCGGTGGGCTTCGACGCACACAGCGAGTATTACGTCAACGATGCGGGTCGCCAGGTCACCCTCCTCGGCGCGTCGCTACGGGCGCACTACATGCAGTTGCGCGGCCGGCCGGTGGAATTCCCCGAGAACGGTTACCAGGGGCGGTACCTCGAGATCATGGCCGGCGAATTGCTCGACCAGGACAGCGGGGCGGTCAAGGAGGCCGCCAAGGTCTTCGACAACGAGAGCTTCCAGCGGATCTCCCCGCCCGAGGGCAATGCCGAGGACTGGTGCGGTCTGCCCGAGACCGACTCGATCCAGCGTTTCGCCAAGTACGCGCTGATGAAGATCCTGGCCTGGCAGCGCGAGACCTGCACACGGTTCGGCCTGCGTTTCGACACCTGGTACTTCGAGTCGGAGCTGCACGAGACCAAGCGGGTCGAACGGACCCTGGAGGCGCTGCGCAAGACCGCGGCGGTCTACACCGAGGAAGACGCGCTCTGGTTCCGGTCCACCGATTTCGGGGACGAGAAGGACCGGGTGCTCATGCGCGCCGACGGCCGCCCCACCTACTTCCTGGCCGACCTGGCCTACCACCACCACAAGTTCCAGCGCGGGTTCGAGCGGGCCATCGACTACTGGGGACCCGATCACCACGGCTACATCGCCCGGATGCAGGGCGGCATGCAGGCGCTGGGCGTGCCCGCGAACTGGCTCGAGGTGGAGATCCTCCAGCACGTCACCTTCATGGAGGACGGCCGGCCCATCAACATGAGCAAGCGCAAGGGCCAGTTCGTGACAATGGACGCGCTCATGGACGAGGTGGGGGCCGACGTGGCCAAGTTCATCTTCCTGACGCGCAAGCCCAACTCGCACCTCGATTTCGATCTGGACCTGGCGCGGGAGCAGTCCAACGAGAACCCGGTCTACTACGTGAAGTACGCCCACGCGCGTATCTGCGCGGTGCTGCGCAAGGCGACCGAATTCAAGCTGCCAATTCCCGAGCCCACGGCCGACGGCCTGGCCCGACTCGACGCCGAGGCGGAGCAGAACCTGGCCCGCGAGCTGATCCGCCTGCCGCAGGTGATCGTGGCGGCGGCGCGCAGCCGCGAGCCGCACCGTCTGACCAGCTACGTCAGCGAGCTGGCCGGGCTCTACCACCAGTTCTACCACCAGTGCAAGATCATCGATCCCGAGGATCTCCAGCGCAGCGAGTCGCGGCTGATGCTCTGCCAGCTGACCCGCCTGACCTTCGCCAAGGTCCTCGAATTGATCGGTGTGGACGCGCCCGAGAGCATGGGCGACAAGGAGTGACGATGGCGATCCTCTTGGTGGGGTCCATGGCCTACGACACCGTCGAGACACCGCAGGAGCGCCGCGAGCGCCAGCTCGGCGGTGCTGCCACTTTCTTCGCCCTGGCCGCCGGGCCCGCCGCCGGGGTGCGCGTGGTCGCGGTGGTGGGCGACGACTTCCGCGATGGTGATCTCGAGCTGCTGCGCGAGCACGGCGTGGATCTCGGCGGCGTGGAGCGCGCCGTGGGTCCCAGTTTCCACTGGTCGGGCCGTTATCACGACGATTTCATCGAGCGCGACACCCTGGCCACCGAACTCGGGGTCTTCGCCGACTGGCAGCCGCAGGTCCCCGCCGCGTGGACCGGCAGCGAGTATGTCTTCCTGGCCAACATCCATCCCGCGCTCCAGGGCGGCGTGCTCGAGGCCGTGACCGGTCCCCGCCTGGTGGTGCTGGACACCATGAACCTCTGGATCAACACCACCCACGACGAGCTGCTGGCGATCCTGCCCCGGGTGGACGTGCTCATGGTCAACGATTCGGAGGCGCGCCTGCTCAGCGGAGAACGCAGCCTGGCCGCGGCCGCGGCCGCCATCAAGGCCCTGGGACCGTCCCGCGTGGTGATCAAGAAGGGCGAGCACGGCGCGCTCCTCTTCGGGCGTGATTCGGTGCTGGCGGTGCCGGCGATGATTTTGCCCCGGGTGGTGGACCCCACCGGCGCCGGCGACAGCTTCGCCGGCGGGTTCATGGCGGCGCTGGCGGCCGACGGAGTCGACCGCGACGCCGGCGATGCGCCGTTCCGACGCGCCATGCTCCAGGCCACGGTGACGGCGAGCTTCGTGCCCGAGGATTTCAGTGTGGGCGGGCTTCTGAGGAGGACGCCCGAGACGGTCGACCAGCGCTATCACGAGCTGGAGAGGATGATGATCCCTTGATTCGTGACTCGATTATAAGTGTCTGCTTTCTAATCGCTTATGTTTCTTGTCATACGGCAATTCATGGGGTATGATCGACGCTGGATGGAGCCAAGGGGGAACAGCAGCTCAGGACATGCGTCGGGTGGTAAACAGAGGAGCTCGAGCGGTGGAATGGCAGCCTGAGGACCGGGACGCCTGGGTCGCGGATGCGGAGAAGTGGATATCCCAGATCAAGGGCGTGCTGCAGTGTAAGATCGATCTGGCGTCGGACGGGGAGATCTCCGGCGTGCACGTGGTGGCCAGATCGGATCGAGAACCCCGACACCTCGTTCGCGACGTGGAGGGACTACTCAAGGCCCGCTTGGGTATCTCGGTCTTTTACAAGAAGATCGGCGTCGTGCAGGTGGTCGAAACCGAGGCGCCACTGGTGGAAGAGCCAGCGAAGGCCGCCACGGTCGCACCGCCCCTGGAGCCCGCCAAGTCGCCCGCGGGCAAGCCGAATGCCGGTGCGGACCGCGCGGATCAGGCTAGCAGCCCGGGTGCGACGCTGGAAAGCAAGGAGTTCACGGCCCAGGATGCGGTGCTCCTGGCCGAGGAATTGACTCCCCGATTGCTCTGCAACGGGGTTGGAGTCTTGAGCACGGATAACATGCTGCGTGCGGAGGTGGACCTGCAGGCCGCCGACCTGGAAGCGTCCGGAGTGGCCGAGGGCCCCAATCGCAGCGGCGGAGACCTGCAGCTGGTGGCGGCCGCCACCCTCGATGCGGTGGAGTCGCTGATGCAGGAATCTCTGGGGCTGGAACTGGTCGAGCTGCGTCGGGAGCGGCTCGGCGCCGGCGAGATCCTCCTGGCCGCGGTCGAGCTGGTCCAGGGCCGGCGGTGCGAGCAGCTCTACGGCACTTGCCAGCCCGGCAACAATTTGTACCAGGCCGTGGTCTACGCGGTCCTGGATGCACTGAACCGCCGCCTGGAGATGATGCTGTTCAAATCGGCCGACCAGGCCGAATCGGGATAGGGAGGTTGGACCGGCACTGAGTCTGGATCGACACCACGAAGCGGAGAAGCCGAGCGGAGCGCCTTCTGCTTTCTTGTAATCTAGCAAGGCAGCAAGATTTCGTAAGAACGGGAGGTGGCACCATGATTGAATTCCTGATGGGCTTGTTCTCCAAGTTCGAGTGGTAGAAGACCATTCTCACGTGCCGGTTCCCTCCTTGACTCCATTCCCGGAACTTGCTTCATCCCCCGTCTGGCGCTAGTCTTCGGTCTCTCAAGTTCGGCCTCTCGCCCGCCGATAATCCGAGGGACAACTTTCTTCGCCAAGGAAGGCGTGGGCTTGGACAAGCAACGCAACAGTTCAGGCTGGCTATTCCACATCGCCTACTGGAGCTTCGTGGTCGCGGGCTTCGGCGTGCTGTACTACCTGCTGAACATCCAGGCCTACCGCACGCTCTCGTGGCCCTCGCTGGGCGTGTTCTTCGTGTTCCTCGTGGGTGCGGACACCAAGCTCGGCGAATCCCAGGCCTCGGGCGGCCGGGTGATGTCCTCCAAGTGCATCGTGCTGTCGGTGATCGCGCTCTTCGGGGCGGCTCCCGCGGCGATCATGGAGGCGGTCTCGGCGCTGGTGCGCGGGCTGGTGCTGCGGCGGAGCAGTCCCCGGAAGGCGGTCTTCAACGCCGCCATGCTCGGCGCGGCAGCCGGCGCTGGCGGCCTGGTCTACCATGCGCTGCCCTGGTCCGACAACTTCCAGGGGCCGCTCTTCTTCATTCCCCTCTCGGCCGCCATGATCGTCCACTCGCTGGTGAACCACCTCATGCTGGGGGTCATCATCAGCCTGGATTCGCAGACGCCGTTCGAGCGCGTCTACCGCCGGAGCTTCAGCTGGGTCCGCCTGCGGGGCCTGCTCGACCTGCCGTTCGCCGCCATGGTCACCCTGCTCTACATGCAGGCCGGCGCCTGGACCTTGATCCTCTTCCTGTTCCCGGTGCTGGCGCTCTACCAGAGCGACCGCCTCTACCAGCGCAACAAGGAAGCCCACATCAACAGCATCGCGGCGCTGACCACGGCGCTGGAGGCGGACGAGCCCTATACCCACGGCCACAGCTACCGGGTGGCCAAGTACGGGGTGTCCATCGGCAAGGCGCTGGGCATGAAGGAGCGCGAGCTCGAGACCCTGGAGTACGGCGGCCTGCTCCACGACATCGGCAAGATCGCCATCACCAACGAGATCATCTGCAAGCCCGGTCGCCTCACCGACAGCGAGTTCGAGGTCATCAAGACCCACCCCACCATCGGGGCCGACATCGTCGAGCAGATCAAGTTCCTCTCCGAGGCCACCGACCTGGTGCGTCATCACCACGAACGCCCCGACGGCCACGGCTATCCCCACGGGCTGGCCCGCGAGGAGATCAGCCTGGGCTGCGCCATCCTCAACGTCTGCGACGCCTTCGACGCCATGACCAGCGATCGCCCGTATCGCAAGGCGCTGAGCGTGGAGCAGGCCATGGAGGAGCTGGTGCGCTACAAGGGCAGCCAGTTCGACGAACGGGTTGTCGAGACCATGCTGCGGCTCTATCATCAGGGCGAGTTCGACTCCATGCGGGAGATGCGGGTCGCCAACGTTCCGTACCTGGAGCCCGCCCGCCCCGCCGGCGCCACCAGGCAGACGCTCGTCTCCTGAGCGCCGCACCCTGCCACCTGCCGACTACGAGGAAGCCATGAAGTACGCCGACAGCGGTGTGAATATCGATGCCGCCACCCGGGCCCTGGCCCGCGCCAAGTCCGCCGTCCGCTCCACCTGGGATCAACGCGTCAAGAGCGACGTGGGCGCCTTCGGCGGGCTCTACCAGCCGGCGCCCGGTGAGCCGCTGCTGGTGGCCAGCGTCGACGGCGTGGGAACCAAGGTCATGGTGGCGGTCCAGGCGGGCCGCTACGACACCGTGGGTCAGGATCTGGTCAATCACTGCGTCGACGACATCCTGGTCCAGGGCGCCGAACCGCTGTTCTTCCTCGACTATTTCGCCACCGGCAAGCTCGCCGAGGACGTGCTCCCCGCCGTCCTCGACGGGTTCGCCACGGCCTGCCGCGAGAACGGCTGCGCGCTGCTCGGCGGCGAGACCGCCGAGATGCCGGGGGTCTACATGCCCGGCGAGTTCGATCTGGCCGGCACCATCGTCGGTCGCGTCCACGAGGCCGACGTGATCGACGGGTCGGCGATCCGGGCCGGCGACCGGATCTGGGGCCTGCCCTCCACGGGCCTGCACACCAACGGCTACTCGCTGGCCCGCAAGGTGCTGCTCGACGATGCCGGCTACGCGCTGGACGACGTTCCGGCCGAGCTCGGTGTTTCGGTGGCGGACGCCCTGCTGGCGGTCCACCGCAGCTACCTGCCCGCGGTCCGGGCCATCTGGGCGGCCCACGGCCGCGCCGCGGTGCACGGGCTGGCGCACATCACCGGCGGCGGTTTCTACGACAACGTGCCCCGGGTGATCCCCGACGGACTCTGCGCCGTCATCGACACCACGGCCTGGACCGTGCCGCCGCTCTTCGCGCTCATCGCGCTGCACGGCGGGGTGGAGCCGGCCGAGATGTACCGGGTCTTCAACATGGGCATGGGGCTCTGCGTGGTGACCCCGCCGGAGCTCGACCTGGGCACGGTGGCGGGCCTGGAGGCCCGGCTCATCGGCGAGCTGACCGCCGGCGAGGCCAGGGTCGACGTCCGGCTGACCTGAGTGTCCGGTCGTCCGGGGGGTGTGGCGCCAGGGTAACACCCGGGAAAGCCGGCCAGGACCCGGGTGCTGGCGGATCGCCTCCCCGGTGAGCAATCGCGGCTCCAACGAGACGCTTCCCGGGCGCGACCATGCGGCCCTCCTGAACCGCCATACCTAGCGCCAGATCGCGCCGGATGGCAGAAAGGCCGTCCGCGGTCCCATTCCTGCATGACTCCGGTCGCCTCCCTGTCCCGAGCCGGAGGATGACCATGCCCCACACCAGTATCTGGGAAGAAGAACTCCGCGATCTGCCGCGCGACGGCGGCCCCGCCGCGCTCTGGGTGGTGCGGCGCGAGGGCGCCGAGCCCACCAGTCCGCTGCGCCTGCTCTGCGGCTGGACCGCGGCCGGCGAACCGGCCCCGCTGCCGCTGGGCATGGTGCTCAGGGTGCTCCAGACGGGCAGAACGGAGGTCCAGCACGAGGAGAGCCGTAGCCGGCGTCCGCCGCTGTGCCAGGCGCTGCCGCTCTGCGAGAGCGGGGCGCCGGTGGGGGTGCTGGCCGTGGCAGGGACCGACCGTCCGCCCTGGGGTGAGGCGGTCCGCCTGTGGGCGGAACGGGCCGCCAGCCGGCTGGGACCGCTTCTGCGGCAACTGCCCCCGTGGCCCGGCACCTGGCTGTCCGCCGAACCGGCGACCGCGCCCTGGCAGCCCAGCCTGTTCGCTCCGTCGCAGCTGCCGCCGCCGCGCCGGCTCGTCCCGGCCGGGGGCTTGCCGTTGCCGAGGCCCTGCCCGGTGCCGGGATTGCCCGGGGCGGTGGGCCGTAGCCGCGAATTGCGCTCGCTCGCCGCCCGGCTGACGGCGGTGGCCCGCAGCGGGGTCAACGTGCTCCTGCATGGCGAGAGCGGAACGGGCAAGGAGATCATCGCCCAGGCCCTGCATCAAGGGAGCGAACGGGTCGAGCGGCCCTTCGTGGGCCTGAACTGCGCCGCGCTGCCCGAGAACCTCTTCGAGAGCGAGCTGTTCGGGCATCGCGCCGGCGCCTTCACCGGGGCGGCCCGCGACAAGCCGGGACTGCTGGAATCGGCCCACGGCGGCACTTTCTTCATGGACGAGATCGGCGACATGCCGCTGGCGTTGCAGATCAAGCTGCTGCGCGTCATGCAGGAACGGCGGGTGCGCAGGGTGGGCGAGCTGGACAGCCGGCCCGTGGATATCCGTTTCGTGGCCGCCACGCACAAGGATCTGGCGCGCGAGATCGAGCTGGGCCGCTTCCGACTCGACCTCTACTACCGGCTCAAGGTCGTCTGCCTTGAGATCCCGCCGCTTCGCCAGCGGCCCGAGGACGTGTTGCCGTTGCTGGCCCATTTCCTGGCACGTGCGGGTTGCGACACCGATCGCCTGCGCATCTCCGACCGAGCCGCGGCCGCGCTGCACGCCTGGCGGTGGCCCGGCAACGTACGCGAGCTCGAGAACGAGGCGGCGCGTTTCGCCGCCCTGCACCGCGACGAGCCCACGATCCGGTTCGCGCACCTTAGCTGGGAGATCCAGGAGAACGTCGGACCCAGGGAGGACCCCCGGGAACTGGGGACGCTGCGCCGGCTGGACGACGCCAGCGCGCTGCTCGAGCGCTACCTCATCCGCAAGGCCCTCGCCGCCTCCGAGGGGCGCAAGGCCGCGGCGGCGCGCAAGCTGGGGTTGAGTCGTCAGGGCCTCTACAAGAAGATCGCCCGGCACGGCATGACCGACCTCATCGGGGCTGCCGAGGGCTGACTACCGCACGATGGTCACGGTCCGCAGCTGCTGGCCCGCGGCGCTTTCGAGTCGCACCAGGTACACGCCGGAGGCCACGGCAAGCCCCCGGGCGTCGCGCCCGTCCCAGCGACGGTGGTGCGGGCCCGCCGCGCACCAGCCGTCCAGCAGGCGACACACCCGGCGGCCAGCGGCGTCGAGCAGGTCGAGCCGCACCTGGCCTGCCCGCGGCAAGGTGAAGTCCAGCGACACGGCCGGGTTGGCCGGGTTGGGGTAGGGGCTGGCCAGCCAGGGGGAGTCGGGGACGACCTCGGGCGCGGGAACGCCGCCCTCGGTGACCAGGGTCAGGGCATCGATGAGCAGGTGGTCGCCGATGGTCAGGCCGTAGAGGATGTTGGTATACCATTCGAGCGAGACCAGCGTGGTGGGCTCGGTGGTGCCGTCGGAGTCGTCGTAGCGCCACATGCCCGACTCGGCGTCGCGCCAGGCCCATTCGCCGTCGGCCAGCGCGAGGATGGTCACGGTCCAGTCCTCGGCCTTGTCGTACTGCCAGTGGACCTGCTTGGCGTCGAGGCCGGCGGCCGCTTCGGCGGGAGTGGGAGCCATGACCAGGAAGCAGTGCCAAGCGACTTGGTCGTAACCGGTCCAGCTGGTCTTGTGGGCGAAGCGCACAGACTGCAGTCCGGGCACCGGGACGCTGCGGGTCAGGCCGAAGCGGTCGCCCCAGTTGGTCCGCGTGGTGCGGCAGCCCACGCTGAACTCGCCGCAGTCGCGGTCGCTGTCGACGATCAACTGCTGGGAGAGGCCGCACTGGACCCACCAGCCGGCGTCGGCGGCCTCCTGGGCGGTGGCGAATTCGGTCCAGGCGTCGGGCGTGGCGGGCAGGTCGGCCAAGGCCGGCGAGCAGGCGAGTGCGGTCAGGATGGTGGCGAGCAACAGGCGCAGCATGACATCAACCTCCGAATTGGGTTCCCGGTGTGATAACGCCGGAGCCGATCCGCCGTCACAGCCAGGACTCGACACCTCCCGGCGTGCGGGCTATGTTCCCGGCCATGAACGACCTCCTGCTGACCCTCCCGCCAGCGGCCCGCTGGCGCCCCAGCGCCGCTTCCGGCATCGCCATCGTGGCCGGCATGATGCTCACCACAGCCATGCCGCCGTTGCGGGGCACCGCGCTGCTGGCGCCGCTGGCACTGGCCCTGCTCTTCCACCTGCTGCGCCATAGCGACCAGCCCGCGCGCCACGGCTTCTATTTCGGCCTGGCGTACGCGGTCCCGCTCATGAGCTGGCTCTTCTTCCTGGACCCCGCCAAGAGCATCCCCACGCGGGCGCTCGTCCCCGTGCAGGCCATCCTGGCCATGGCCTTCGTGGCGGCACACTACGCGCTGCTGGGGCTGGTGGCGGGGCGGGTCCGGCGCTGGCTGGGTCGCGAACGGACCCTGGTGCTGCTGCCGCTGCTGTGGGCCGCCACCGAGCTCCTGCGCAGCGTGGGGGAGCTGGGGTTCCCGTGGTGCCTGGCCGGCGCTGCGTGGCTGGAGACGCCGCTGAGACCGCTCTACGCGGCCTGTGGCGAGCTGGGCGTGGGGATGGCCACGGCGCTGACCGCCGCCGGCCTGGTCGGGGTGGCCGATCTGGTCTGCCGCACCCCCCGGCGCCGCGCGCACCGCTGGGCCCTGGTGGCCGCCGCCACGCTGCTCTGGCTGGGACTCTGGCTCGGCGGCGGGCCACTGTCGCCCGCCCGGGAGTCCGACCGTCCGGACCAGACGCTCCGCGTGGCCTGTGTCCAGGCCGACGTCGCCCAGGCCGACAAGTGGGACGACGCCAAGATCGACTCCACCCGGATCCCCTACACTCGCCTGACCCGCCAGGCCGCCCGGGGCGGCGCCGAGCTGGTGGTCTGGGCCGAGACCGCCATCCCCGCCTATGTCCGCTACGAGCGCGAGCTCCTCGACTGGGTGCGCGGCCTCGCCAGGGACGAGGCCGTGGCCATCGTCGCCGGTTTCCCCGATGCGCGGCTCGTCGCCGGCGACGAGACCCGGACCGAGGGCCGCCGCTATCTCCGCTTCAATGCCGCCGGCCTGTTCAATGCCCATGGCACGCTGGTCGACACCTACGGCAAGCACCACCTGGTGCCCGTGGGCGAGGCCATGCCCTTCCAGCGGCTGATCCCCATCCTGGGCGACCTCGACGTCGGCCAGGCGGAGTGGACCCAGGGCGAGCCCCCCGGTCCGCTGGCGCTGGCGACCCCGGCCGGCGAGGTCCCCATCTTCGTGCTCATCTGCTACGAGGCCGTCTTCAGCGATCTGGCCCGGCAGGCCGTGCGCCGCGGCGGCGCGGTGCTGGTGAATATCACCAACGACGGCTGGTTCGGCCGCACCGCCGGCCCGCGCCAGCACGCCGCGCTGGCGCGGATCCGCGCCGTGGAGTGCGGGGTGCCGCTGGTGCGCTGCGCCAACAACGGCATCAGCATGATCTGCGACGCCGACGGCGCGGTCCTGGACCAGCTCGACCTCGATCGCCGCGGCCTCGTGCAGGCGACCATCGCCACCGCCCCGCGCGAGACCTGGTACGTGCGTGCCGGCTACTGGCCGGCGCTGGCCTATCTCGTCCTGTGGTCGCTGCTCGGCCTCTGGCTGGCCCGGCGGAGCGACGACGGCGGGAGCGAGGGGACGGCATGAGCAGCCTCGACGCCCTGGCCAAGGCCTACCCGTTCTGCCCGCGCTGCCGTACGCCCATGGCCTTCCGTCTGGTGGGCGGCCGCACCCGGCCGCACTGCCCGGCGTGCGATTTCGTGCAGTACCTGAACCCGGCGCCGGGAGCCGGCGTGGTCCTGCGCCGCGGTGAACGGATCTGCCTGGTCGAGCGGAAGTATCCGCCCAAGCAGGGCCAGTGGACCGTGCCCACGGGTTTCATGGAATGGGACGAGGACATCGAGCAGACCGCGGTGCGCGAGGTGCGCGAGGAGACCGGGCTGGTGGTGCGGCTCACCGGCCTGTTCGCGGTGCACAACGGCATCCTGCCGCCCGACACACCCGTGGTCGTTGTCTTCTACACCGCCGAGGAGATCGGCGGCGAACTGCGAGCTGGCGACGATGCCGCGCGCGCCGACTTCTTCGCGCTGGACGCGTTGCCCGGACCCATCGCCTTCGCCGCGCACCGCAAGGTGCTGCGGGCGCTGGGCGCCGAGATCGGGGGCTGAGATGAACGAGCGTCGTGTCAGGCTGGCGGTGCTGCTGTCGGGCAGCGGCCGGACCCTCACCAACCTGCTGGAGCGCATCGCCGGCGGCGAGCTGCCCCTCGATATCGTCGGCGTGGTCAGCAGCCGCGGCGACGTGCGCGGAGTGGCCATCGCTCGCGAGGCGGGCCTGCCGGTGGCGGTCTTCCGGCGCAAGGATTATCCCGACGTGGCCGCGCACAACACGGCGATCGCGCGCTGGCTCGAGCCGCTGGCGCCGCAGATCATCGCGCTGGCGGGCTATCTCTGCTTCGTGATCCGCCCGGACTGGTTCCACGGTCCGCTGGTGAACATCCATCCGGCGCTCTTGCCGAAGCACGGCGGGCGCGGCATGTACGGGGATCGGGTGCACGCTGCGGTGCTGGCGGCCGGCGAGTCCGAGAGCGGCTGCACCATCCACCACGTCGACGAGCAGTACGATCACGGCCGGATCATCGCCCAGAGCCGGGTGCCGGTACTGCCCGGCGACGACGTCCACGCCCTGGCCGACCGCGTCTTCGCCGCCGAATGCGTGCTCTATCCGCGGGTGCTGGCCGAGCTGGCGCGGACGCTGGCGACGCCGGACGACCGGAGCTAGTTCGCCAGGTCCTTGTCGATCCAGCCGATCACCCGCTTGATGGCCTGCAGGTAGTTGATGTTCTCGACCCCCTCGAGCCCGAGGTCGTCGATGGTCTGCTTGATGTCGGCGATCTCGGTGGACTCGGAGTTGACGGACATGACACTCGCGCCGTTGATCAGCACGTTGGCCACCTCGCAGATCGTGTCGTTGACCATGTAGCCGAAGCGCTGCTTGACCACCTTGACGGCCTGCAGGTCGGGATGGTCGTGGACCATGGCCAGGAATTCCGCCAGCGAGTAGCTGTCCTGAGCGAAGGCCGGCGCGTCCACCTGGAACGCGGGGAACACCGATTCACGCAGCATCTCGGCGCTGAGCGGGAATTCGCCCTTGAGCAGGGGGTTCCACTGCTCGAGCCCCTCCTGCTCGGTGACGAAGGTCTTGATGTCCATCTTGCCGTCGCGGATCTTGGTGTTGTTGATGTCGTTGGCCCGCGACATGATGTAGATCTCCTGGGACTGGCGCTCCCAGACCTTGCGGGGCACGGGGACCGACAGGCGCGACATCAGGTAGGCGGCTTCGCCGAAATCCTGGCCGAAGGTGCGGAACTCGAACCGGGGCTTGCTGATCTCCCCGATCTTCATCTCTTCCTTGCCCATCAGGCTCTCTCCTCGGTTTGATAGACCGGGGCCGGTCGGACCGGCCCCGGTGATCGATGCGCGGGCAGACTAGAAGGCGGTCTGGAACCGCATCTGCACGTAGTCGAAGTCGTAGTCGCCGAAGTAGATGCCCTTCTCTCCGGTCGCGAACTCGTCGTTGTTCACGTGCCCGTAGTTCAGCATGAGCTTCACGTTGGCGTTCGGGTAGTAGTTCACGCCCAGCGTGAACGACGTCGAGCCGCCGTTCTCCTCGCCGGCGTCCGCGTCGTTCAGGTCGACCGTCGAGTAGCGGGCGGCCACTTCCCAAGCGCCCTTCTCGGAGTTGGGGACGACGCGCGCGAACTCGGCATCCTTGTGGTCGTACTTGTGCATGTCGTCGGTCAGGAAGAAGCTGACGAACGCGTAACCGCCGCCGTGGGAAATCTTGGACTTGTATCCGTCGGCGACATGATCCAGGCCCGCGTCCTCGTAGCGGCTGACGCTGGCACCGATGTACTCGCCCTGGAACATGAGGCGCTTGTTCACATAGGCCAGCTCGGCGCCGTAGGTGTTGAAGTTGTCGACGTCCGAGTACTTGGCGTAGAGGAACTTCGTGTCGGAAACGTTGGTCTCGGGACGGGTGTTGAACTTGACGCTGGACCCTTCGTAGCCGTCACCGTCCTCATTGAGCGGACCCTTGAAGGTGGGCTTCTGCAGCGTGCCGGAGGCACCGATCATCAGCGTGCTCTCGTCGGTGGCGATGGGCGCCCAGTTCACGCGGGCCGCGAAATTGATCTGCTCGTTGCCTTCCTTCACGAAGTCCTCGACATCCCCGCCGAACATGGCCACGGACCAGCGGTACTTGGGCTGCCACCCCGTCACCTCGACACCCATGCGGCGGCCGACCACGAACGGCTCGGTACCCTGGCTGCGCTCCAGGAACATCAGGTTGCGGCTGGTCGTGACTTCCTCGAGGCCGTTGGGCACGCGGAAGTTGCCGACGCGCACGCGACCGTTGCCATTGAAGAGGCCCCGGTAGCTGATGTAGGCGTCCTTCACCGCGGCGGATTCCTCGGCGAAGTCGAGGTCGATCTCACCGTACCAGTTGTTCCAGAGCTGCGACTTCAGGGCGAAGCGAGCCCGGCGCAGGATTGCTCCCCCGGCCAGACCGTCGTGCGTGACCCAGAAGTCCTCGTAGTCTTCGTAATCACCGCTATCGGGGTTGTACAAGGGAGAATCATCCATGTACATCGCGGCGTCCAGATACACGCGGGCGTCGACCCACCACTTGAAGGCGCCGTCGTCCGAATTGAAGACCAGGATTCCATCCTCGCTGGTCGCCTTCAGGGGGGTCGAGGCCGCACAGACCGGAGCGGCCAGGGCCGTGAGGATCAGTGCCACCAGACCAAGGGTGATTACCCAGTTACGCATGACAGGCTCTCCTTGCTTGGGATACCGAGCGGGACCACCGAAAGGCCGGTCGTTGCGGGGAATTCCGCACGAGCACTTCCGGCCAGACGGTCGTCTTCGCTCATCGAGTCCACCTGGAACAGACGTTCCAGGTATGACAGCTTCTTGTCGAGCTCAGAATTCCAGATCTTGTTGATTTTCGTTTTGGGGCGAGGCCGCCACTGCGGCGAGACGTCGGCCAGAGAGCGATGGAGCATCCAGGCATGATCGTACTCCTGCCCGGTCAGCGAACGCAGCGCCGTCAGCTGTTGCGGGGTCAGCCAGTGGCTGTCCACGTTGCGGGCGATGATGCCGGCATCGACGCGCCAGAGGCCGAGGCGCGACAGGTCGAGCACGGTGGTGATCTGGTCGCCGTCGAGTGCGGTCTGGCGCTCGAGGTCCTGTTTCATGGTCACGGCGTTGGTGTAGGTGCGGTCGGCGAGGTCCGTGAGCGCGGCGGGGTCGAGACCGCGGCGTTCGAGTTCGGCGAGCACCGGTCCATCGATGCGATGGCGGACCACCTGGTGCACCTGCTGGTCGAACACGTTGTCCACGAAGAACAGCAAGAATAGCGACATCACGCCCGCCATGACCGGGGTGGCCACCCAGCCGAGGGAGATGCCGCCGAGCACCCGGTATCGGATTCCGCCGCCCTTGATGAGGCTGATGCCGATGATGGCGCCGATCACCGCCTGGCTGCTGCTGACGGGGACCAGGGGGAAGGTGGGCAGGCCGTGGCTCGCCAGCAGGTGCTCCAGCCCCTCGGAGGCGAAGAGGAACAGGGTGATCGACTGGGCCAGCACGATCACCAGCGCGGGCAGCGGCGAGAGGCGAGCCAGTCCGCCGCCCACGGTGCTCATGACCCGGTCGGAGTAGGTGAACACGCCCACCGCGATGGCCACGGCGCCGAGAAAGAAGAGCTGCTGCGTGCCGGAGAGGGTCAGCGAGCCGAAGAGAGTCAGATCCTGGAACGGGTTGTCGGGCACGAAGACGCCCATGACGTTGGCGATGTTGTTGGCGCCCAGGCTGTACGAGCCGAAGGCGCCCACGGCCAGCAGGCCGAAGCGGGTGCCCGAATCGAGGTCGAGCAGGTGGGGCTTGCCGAGACGGATCAATCCGCGCAGTACCCAGAAGAGCACCACGGCGATGAGGCCCGCGATCAGGGGGCAGGCGACCCAGGTGGCGGTGATCCTGGACAGCGACGCGGTGTCTGTCACCGAGGCCGAGTAGATGTTCCAGCCGATGATGGCGCCGACGATGGCCTGGGAGGTGGAGACCGGGACCTTCAAACGCGTCATCACGAAGGTGGTCAGCGCCGAGGCCAGCGCCACGGTGAACGAGCCGGCCAGCGCGTTGACCGCGCCGAGCCGGCCGAGGGTGTGGGCGGCGCCGGCGCCGCTGATGGTGGCGCCGAGGATCACGAAGATCGAGCAGACCAGGGCCGCGGTGCGGAAGCGGATCATCCGTGTTCCGATGGCGGTGCCGAACACGTTGGCCGCGTCGTTGGCGCCCAGGGACCAGCCCAGGAACAGACCGCTCGAGAGGAAGAGGAGGATCTCCATGCCTATCGCCTCAGATCGTCCGCTTGATGGCGTAGATGGCCAGCCGGTCGGCCACCTGCTCGGCCCGGTCGGAAACCAGTTCGACGTTCAGCGCGAAGTAGCGCAGGTGGATCTTGTGCGCGTGCGCCAGGTCGCTGGCGAAGATGCTGCGCTTGAGCCGGACGCTGATGTTGTCGGCCTCCTTCTCGTAGTGGTGGACCTTGTAGAGGTTGTCCTTCACGGTCTCGACGTCGCGGAAGAAGGCGCGGGCCGAGACGATCACCGCCTCCACCGCGGCGTGACCGGCCTCGGCCAGGCGCAGGAAACCCTCGTGATACTCGGTGGGGATGGTGGGCTGCTCCACGGAGAACTGGTACAGGCTGGTCTTGGCGGTATCGATGATGTTGTCGGTGTTCTCGAGCAGGCCGAGCACGTCGCCGCGGTGCTCCGGGATCAGCGAGTTGCTGTAGAGGTGCGACTCGATGTCGTGGCTGAGGTTGTCGGCCTTGGTCTCCAGGGCGTCGATCTTGGTGATGGACGCCTCGAAGTCGTCGGCGTCGTGCCCCAGATAGGCCTGGATGCCGGCCCGGTAGACGAGAACGCCCTCGGCCACCGTGTCGAAGAACTCGTCGATCTGGGCGACGATGGTGCGGTTGGAACGGAAGAGCGGCATGATCAATCCTTGGTCTGCGGCTTCAGGACGTCGCGGAAGAAGATCAGGTAGAGCACCACGGCGATCAGCCCGCCGATGAGCGGCAGCAGGCCGCGCCGCGCCGGACGCATGTGGATGCGCAACTCGACCGCGCTCGCGGGCGCCAGGTCCCGGGCCCGCAGCGCGGCGAAGACCCGGTCGCCGCGGCGGCCCAGCCAGAAGGGCGGCTCCGGATCCTGCTTCGGGTCGTGGGGCGGTTCGACCTTGGTGACGGCATGCACCTGCTGTCCCTCGGGCAGGACGAGCTCCAGGCGGAAATCCCGGATCACGTGGGCCGAGACGTTGACGAACCGGCGCCCGAGGGCCTTCTCGCCCAGGGGCCGACGGGCCTTGGCCGGATCGAACCAGCCGGGAAGTTCGGTGCGCACGCGGACCGTGTCGCCGGGCGCGGCGCCGGGCAGCAGGCGCAGGTTCAGGGCGCGATGGCCCAGGACCGCGGTGGTGGGCTGCGCCACGCCGCTGGAATCGGTGGCGAAAGAGATCGGGCCGGACAGGATCGTGAAGGTGGTGCCGCCTTTGAAACCGAAAGGCAGAAGGAGGTCGCCAGGACTGCCTTGATCGATGACCGCGACATGGATCACGGATGCATCCCCATCCGGCCCGACCAGGATGGTCTCGCCGTAGTACTGCAGGGTATCGGGTGATGCCGGGATCGGCAGCGTCGCCGCCGCCGCCTCGCTCTCGAGCAGGGAGATCAGGAACAGGGTCACCGCCGAGATGGCGATGATGATCAGCAGGATGAGGACCCGTCGTGCGCGCATCGCTACCATCCCGGCGTGATGCCCAGGACCCGGAACCAGGTGAAGCCGGCCACGATCAGGAGGGCGGTGCCCACCGCGGTCATGATCAGACCGTACTTCAGGTTGTCCAGGACCGAGTACTGTCCCGTGGAGAAGAGGATGACGTTGGGCTTGGCGTTGATGGGCAGCCCGATGACCCAGTCGATGGTGAACGCCGACGGCAGCGCGAGCCAGAGCGGGTCGTAGCCCAGGGTCTGCGCGATGGCGATGACGAAGGGGATGAAGATCAGCGTGCGCATGGTCTTGCTGGTGAAGAAGAGGTGGCTGAACATGTTGATGGCGATCACCAGGCAGTAGACCAGCCAGAAGTTCACCCCGGGCTGGATGTTCAGCTCGTCGAAGAGCGATCCCACGAGCCAGCGCGCGGCCCCGGTGTCGTTGAGCGCCAGACCGCCGGCGTAGGCGCCGCACGAGAAGAGCATGAGGTGCCAGGGGATGTCGGCCTCGCTCCACTTGAGCAGGCCGATCCGCGGGAAGAGGGCGATCACCGCGCCGATGAACGCCGCCATCACCGCCGAGATCTCGAAGCCCAGGACGGAGAGGTGCAGCTTGTCGGTGACCCAGAGCAGGATGACCAGGCCGAAGATGACGGTGGCCTTCTTCTCGCCGCCGGTCACCGGTCCCATCTCCTCGAGCTTGCGCCCCATCATCTCCAGGCCGCCCTCGACCACGGGCTGCTGCTCGGCCGGCGTGAGCTTGAAGACCAGGCGGGGGCCGATCCACCAGCTGATCAGCATGGCGACCACCACCACCGGCAGCGAGGCGAAGAGCCAGTCGGTGTAGTAGACGCGCGTGCCGCCCATGGACAGGATGAACGCCACGGCGATGAGGTTGGCGTTCGATCCGGTCATGTAGGCGCTCGACCCGAAGTCGATGCCCTGGAGGTTCTGCAGGAAGAGATTGCGGCCGAAGTTGTTCGGATGCTTGTTGCTGGCGCCGTAGATGCTGGCGACGACGATGAGGATCGGCAGGAGCATGGCGGCGCGCGCGGCGGTGGCCGGGATGAACGCGGCCAGCACCAGGTTGAGGCCGAAGAACGCCAGCAGGATCCAGCGGGACGTCCGCCCGAAGCGGACGATCAACGCCAGCGCCAGGCGCTTGGCGAGGTTGGTCTTGACCAGCATGGACGAGAGGATGAAGGCCAGCACGTTGAGCCAGATGACGCTGTAGCCGAGGACGCCCAGGACCTTGCTCTCGCCCCAGCCCCGGAAGAACACCAGCATGCCCATGAGCATGAGACTGGTCACGTGGGTGGGGACCGGCTCGGTGATCCACCAGACGAGTGCGGCGGCGAACACCGCGATGACCACCTGGCCGCTGGTGGAGAGCCCCGCCGGGGTCGGCATGTAGAGCAAGGCCAGGAACACGAGCATGCCCGCGGGGAAGCCGAGATACCGCATCCAGCGGTCGGTGGTCTTCAGCTCCTTCTCGGGCACCTGGCTCAGCTTGTGGCGGCTCAGGTCGAGCACCTCGTCGATCTTGCCGAGGACCGCTTTCGCCTGGGCCGAGGCGGCTGCTGCTGTCATCTGGCGTCTCCCGCGACCGCGCCGGCCGTTACCACGAGGTGAAGGGGTTGGCGATGAGGTTGGAATTGAAGTAGCGCGGGTCGGCGGTCACTTCCTCGCCCACCCAGTCGGGCCGCGTGAAGGCCTGGTCCTCGGACGTGAGCTCGCACTCCGCCACCACCAGCCCCTCGTTGACGCCGTGGAACTCGTCCACTTCCCAGAGCAGGCCAGCGACCGAGATCTTGTAGCGCGTCTTCTCGATGAGCGGCTGCTCGCAGAGATCCAGGAGCTCGCGGGCCTCGTCCAGGGGGATGGGGTACTCGAACTCGAGGCGGGTGGCGCCCACGGTGATCCCCTTGATGGTCAGGGCGGCGGTCTCGCCCATGGTGCGCACGCGCACCACCCGCTCCTTCACCGCGCTGAGGTAGCCCTGCCGGAACAGGATGCCCGCCGCCAGGTCTCGCCAGGCCTGACCGGTGACCAGGAACTTGCGCTCGATCTCCTTGCCCATGCTCGCTCCTCAGGTTGGGGATGGTTCCGATTCTGGACAGCAACCGGCATGCCCGAACCGATCGCCTCCACAAGAGGTACAATGGCAATTGGTTAGCCATTTCCACGGGGGATTGGCGAAGCAGAAAGGCGAAATTTCGCCGCTGTTCTGGCGAAATCTCGCCGCGATCGCTATGATTGCCCGATGAATGACCGTCTGACCATGATCCTGGGTGGCGGACTGGTGGCCGTCGTCCTGGTGGCCAGCTGGCTGGTGCTGCTCGATCTCACCGACATCCAGTCTCGGGAACCCCGTCCTCCCGCATCGCATCCGTCGCCCACCGATCTGGCTCAGCGCCCGCTGGTGAGGATCGGCGTGATCTCGCGCTTCGCCCCCAACATCATCTACACCGGCTATCAGCCCATCGTCGATTATCTGAATCAGCATGGGACCCACCGTTATGAACTGCGCCTGAGCACCAGTTACCAGGATGCCCTGGACCGCCTGCGTCGTCACGAGGTGGAAGCATCGTTCCTGGGGGCGTGGATGTTCGGCCATGTGGACCCGGACAGCGCACTGGTGCCTCTGGTCGCGCCGCTGAACGCCCATGGCGATTCGGCGTTCCAGGCGGTGCTGGTGACACGATCGAGCAGCCCGTTGGCCGGAGTCGCCCAGTTGCGGGGCAAGCGAGTGGCCCTGCCCTCGGCCCAGTCATGGTCGGGGAACTGGCTGCGCACGCGCGCGCTGCCGCGGGTCGGTCTCACCGAGGCGGACCTGGACTCGGTGCACCACTTCGACCACCACCAGACCGTGGTCTGGCAGGTCCTCAACGGGTCGTTCGAGGCCGGCGTGGTGAAGGAGGCCGTGGCCAGCCATTACCAGCGCGAGGGGCTGCGCGAGGTGGCGAGGTCGGCGCCCATTCCCGGCCCGCCTCTGGTGGGGCATCGCCTCTGCCCGCCTGCGGTCCGCGACGAACTCACGCGCCTGCTGCTCGCGCTCGACCGCGCCGATCCGCATGATCGCGAGGTCCTGGATTCCTGGACCACGGAATTCTCCTACGGCTTCACGACCACCGACCGCGAGGCATACACCCAGGCCTTCGCGCAAGAGGCGGAGCAGCCATGACACGACGGACGCTGGGACCCCATGGCCTGCGGGGCAGGATCCTCATCACGGTGGGTTTGACCGCGACCCTGATCATGCTCGTGCTCTCCTGGGGCATGCTCTACAGCTGGCGCCGGTCGCTGGTGAAGCAGGAGAAGTCCAACGCGCTGGCCGTGAGCCGGGCGTTCGCCGTGGCCGTCATCGACGCCCTGATCTTCGCCGACCAGGACCTCTACCAGTCCGAGGGCTTCCTCGACAACTACGTCAAGATGTTCATGGGCCAGAACGAACGCCTGCGCGCCATCACCATCCTCGATCCGGAAGGAGCGGTGGTCGCCCGCAGCTGGGATCGCCGCGACCCGCCCTGGGTCGCGGGCTCGCTGGAGGACATGCTCGCAGTGTCGGCGCCCTGGTCGACGATCACCAGGACGCCGGAAGGCCCCTGGGTCCTGGAGACCATCCTGCCCATGACCACCGGCGCACGCCGCTGGGGGGTGCTCGTCCTGGCGGTGGAGGCCGACTCCATCCGCCAGCAGATCCGGCGCAGCTTCATCCAGCTGGCGCTCTTCTCCACCTCGGTGACCTCGATCATGCTCGTGCTGCTCTGGCTGCTGCTCGGCCGCCTGCTCGGGTCCCTGCGCACCCTGGTCACCGCCATGGACAACCTCGACTTCAAGGCCGCCAACATTCCGGTGCTGCCCTATCGGCGCGACGAGATCGGCATCCTCTACAAGCATTTCGTGCGCATGCAACGTCGTCTCGAGCAGAGCCGCCAGGAACTGCTCGCGGCCCAGCGACAGGTCTGGCACGCCGAGCGGCTGGCGGCCATCGGCCGCCTCGCTTCCGGCCTCGCGCACGAGATCAACAACCCCCTCAACGGGATCCGCAACTGCATCTACGCCATCCGCGCGGATCTGGATGACCGCGAGCAGACCCGCGAGTACCTGGCCATGATGGACGAGGGGCTCGGCCATGCCTCGGGGGTGATCGCCAAGCTGCTCGGGTTCGCACGCAAGCAGCAGACCAGCCCGGGCCCGGTGGACCTGAACGAGACCGTTTCCTCGGTGGTGCGCCTGCTGGCGTTCGACCTCGAACGGAGTCAGATCGAGCTGGAGGAGAAGCTCGCCGAGGACCTGCCCCTGGTGGTGGCCGACCGCCAGCTGCTCCAGGAGGTGGTAATGAACCTGTTGCTCAATGCCCGGGACGCCGTGGCGGACGGGGGCGCGATCCGGGTGGAGACGCTGGCGCGTGCCGACCAGCTCCTGCTGCGGGTCGAGGATGACGGCCACGGCATCGCGGCCGAGCATCTCGACCAGATCTTCGATCCCTTCTTCACCACCAAGAAGACCGGCGAGGGGACCGGGCTCGGCCTCTCCATCTGCCTGGGCATCGTGCAGTCCCACGGCGGACAGATCGAGGTGGCCAGCGTGCCGGGCGACGGCACGACCTTCACCATCGTCCTGCCGGCGATGACCGAGGCCGGAGCAGAGGAGGTCGTCCAGTGAAGATCCTGCTGGTCGAGGACGAGAAGATGACGCGGGTGGCGCTCACCGGTTCGCTGCGCAAGGCGGGGTACGAGATCACCCCCTGCCCGGATGGCCACGTGGCCCTGGATGCCCTGGCGTCTCAACGCTTCGACGTGATCCTGACCGACCTCAACCTGCCCGGGCCCGACGGCCTGGAGATCCTCACCTCCGCGCGGCAGACCAGTCCCGAGGCCAAGGTCATCATCATGACGGCGTACGCATCGACCGAGACGGCCGTGGAGGCGTTGCGGCAGGGAGCCTACGACTACATCATCAAGCCCTTCGAGACCGACAAGATCCTCAAGCGGCTCGGGAACATCCGCCAGCTGCAGGCCGTGGTGGCCGAGAACCGCCTGTTGCGGCGCCAGATCGACAGCACGCCGTCCCGCCGGATCGTGGGCAATTCACCGGGCATGCAGCAGCTGATCAGGACCATCGAGATGGTGGCTCCGGGCGACTACAACGTGCTGATCCAGGGCCCCAGCGGCACGGGCAAGGAACTGGTGGCCAGGGCCGTCCACGACGCGAGCGATCGCCGCGACGGCCCCTTCGTCGCCGTGAACTGCAGCGCGATCCCCGAGACCCTCTTCGAGAGCGAGCTGTTCGGCTACTGCAAGGGCGCGTTCACCGGCGCGGCGCAGGATCGCCCGGGCTACATCGCCAGGGCCCAGGGCGGCAGCCTCTTCCTCGACGACATCGACGACCTGCCGCTGGTGGTCCAGGTCAAGCTGCTGCGGGTCATCCAGGAGCGCGAGGTCGAGCCCGTGGGCGGCAGCCAGCCGGTTCCGGTGGAGTTCCGGCTGATCACCGCCACCAAGGAGGACCTGAAGTCGCTGGTGGAGCAGGGGCGCCTGCGCGAGGATCTCTACTACCGGCTGAACGTGATCCTCCTGAAGCTGCCGACCCTGGACGAACGCAAGGAAGACATCCCGGCGCTGATCGAGCACTTCATCGCCCAGCACGGACGCCAGGACACGTTCTCGCTCTCGGCCGCCCAATACCAGGCGCTGATGTCGTATCACTGGCCGGGCAACGTTCGCGAACTGCAGAACGTGGTCGAACGGATGCTGGCCCTGCCCGACGTGGCCCTCGCCGACCTCTTCGATGCGCCCCAGCAGCAGGCAGCCGGCGACCTGGAGCCCGCTCCCCTGCCGGCCGACGACGACACGGCGCCGGTGCCGCGCTACCGGCATTACATGCAGCTCTGCGAACAGCGGCTGCTGCAACGGGCCCTGGCCCGCGCCCGGGGCAACATCACCGTGGCCTCGCGCATGCTCGGCCTTCCGCGCAGCACGCTGCGCAGCAAGCTGGAGAAAAACTAGCGCGCCGGCGGGCGCCGATGCTAACGTATCGGACGGCGCCACCGGCCATCATCCAGAGGAGAGACCATGGAGAACCTGATCCGCCAGATCCTGGTGAACATCGGCGAGGACCCCGACCGCGAGGGCCTCCTGAAGACCCCCGAGCGCGTGGCCCGGGCCTACGACGAGATCTGCGCCGGCTACCAGGCCGAACCCGACGCCATGGTCCAGAAGGCGCTCTTCAAGGCCGAGGGCAAGGAGATGATCGTGGTCAACGACATCGACTTCTACAGCATGTGCGAGCACCACATGCTGCCGTTCTTCGGCAAGGCCCACGTGGCGTACATCCCCAACGACAAGATCGTGGGCCTGAGCAAGGTGGCCCGGGTGGTGGAGGCTTACGCGCGACGCCTGCAGGTGCAGGAGCGCATGACCGCCCAGATCGCCGGCTGCCTCATGCGCAACCTCGACGCCCTCGGCGTGGCCGTGGTCCTGCATGCCCAGCATCTGTGCATGATGATGCGGGGGATCCAGAAGCAGAACTCGTTCGCGGTCACGAGCGAGATGCTCGGCGCCTTCGAGGCCAATCCCAAGACGCGGAGCGAGTTCCTGACCTTGATCGGCGAGAAGATCTAGCTCACCGGAAGTGCGACTTCAGGGTGTGCCAGGTGGTCTGCACCGCCGCCACCGGTCCGTCGCACGACTCCACCGGCACGATCCCGGTGACGATCACGTTTGGTCCGCCGGGCATGGAGCTGAAGAAGGGCTCGCCCCGGATCTCCACCATCTGCCCCACGTAGGGCTGCCAGACCGCCGGGTCCAGCCCGCTGGCATCCAGGGTCATGGCTCCGTACCAGCAATCGCAGGCGGGGAACTCCCAGAAGTAGCCGTACTCGTCGGCCTCGGGCAGGACGCCGCGGGTCAGCCCCCACACGCCGCAGCCGGCGATGGCGCGGGCTTCCGGCGGCCATACCACCGGATGCTCCTCGCCGAAGGAGTCGACGGCGACCAGGCGATAGAGGTAGCCCCAGCCCTCCGCCACCTGGTCGTCGATGACCTGGTGGTCGAGCGCCTGGCCATCCTCGGGCCAAGACAGGAGGTCGTCGGGATTCAGGACCGTGTGGCTGTCGCAGATCCCCACCGTGTAGCGCGTCACCAGGAGGCCGACGACGTCATCGCCGCTGGAGACGTCCTGCAGGTGGATGTCGATGGTGATGGCGCCGTCCTGGCAGGCGGCCTGGACCGAGATGTTGGCGGCGGCGGGCAGGGCCAGGCCGAGCAGGCCGGCGAGGATGGCGAGCCGGCAGATCGTGGACTTCATGGTCGCTCCCTCCGGGCGAGTCGAGGTGGCGTTCTCCTGGCGATCATAGCACGGATTGGTGTGGCGCTGGGACAACGAATGGGTTCAGGCGGCCCGGCCCAGCACCAGGCCGAGCGCCAGCACCAGGCAGGTCACCAGCTCCCATTGGCTCGTGCGGGACAGGATCCGGTTGAGGGCGGGGGAGATGGGGGTGCGCAGCACGCTCTGCAGGAGGGGCGACGAGAGCGGCACCAGGAGCAGCGCCGCCAGCGCCAGCGGCTGGCGGCTGCCCACCGCCACCGGCACGATGGCCAGGTTGCCCGAGAGCAGCAGGGCCACCACCAGCAGTCGGGTCCGTCGCTCGCCCAGCCGGACAGCCAGGGTCCGCTTGCCGGCGCGACGGTCACTGGCCATGTCGCGCAGATTGTTGACTCCCATCAACGCCGCGGCGTGCAGGCCCGGCACCAGCCCCGCCGCCCAGGCCACCGGTGGGGGCGGACCGGCCAGCACGGCGTAGGTGCCGGTGCAGGCCACCGGACCGAAGAACACGAGCGCCGCCAGCTCGCCCAGACCCTGGCGGGCCAGGGAACAGGGCCCGGCGGTGTAGGCCACGGCGCCCACCAGGCAGGCGACGCCCAGGCCCAGCACCCACCAGCCGGCCTGCCAGGCGATGAAGAGCCCGGCCACCGCCCCGAGCGCCAGGGAGAGGATCAGCCCGGCCAGGACCTGCCCAGGGCGCAGGAGTCCCGTCTGGGTGGCGCGGCGCGGTCCCAGGCGATCGCTGCCGTCGACCCCGCTGCGCGCGTCGAAGTAGTCGTTGGCCAGGTTGGCGGCGATCTGGAGGATCACCGCCACGGCGAGGCAGGCGGCGGCGAGGTCGATCCGCACCGGCCCGGCGACGATGGCCACCGCCGTGCCGAGTATCACCGGGGCCGTCGAGGCCGGCAGCGTCCGGGGCCGGCAGGCCAGCAGCCAGGCCCGCGAGGAACCGGGCCGGGTCACGCGGTCTCGCCGGCCGTGCCTGCGGGCAGGGCCCGGCCCCGGATGAATCCGAGGTAGGCGAAGAGGACCACGTTCATCACCACGGCGTAGAGCACGCCGGGGATGGCGTAGCGGAAATCGCCGAGCAGGAACGGGCTGGCGGCGATGGCGATGGCCTGCGCGGCGTTCTGCATGCCCACCTCGATGAGCACGGCGCGCCGTGCCACCTCCGGCAGGCGGAACCCGCGGCCGAGCAGGGCACCCAGTCCCATGGTGCCCAGGATCAGCAGCAGCGTGGCCGCCGCCAGGCTGCCGGCGTGGGCTGCGAGCACCGACCGCTGCTGGAGCACGAACACGGCGATCATCAGGACCAGCAAGGGGAGCGACACCCTGCGCAGGACGGCGTGCAGCCGGCTCGCGGCAAGCGGTCGCCACCAGCGCACCGCCATGCCCAGGGCCACCGGCACGAGAATGGTCACCCCGTTCTGCAGCAGCACCCGGGGCAACGAAAGCCGCAGGGTCGAGTCGGCGCCCAGCCACCAGCCCATGGCAAGGTTCACCACCAGGGGGATGGTGAAGACCGTGACCACGCTGGTGACCGCGGTCAGGGTGACCGACAGCGCCACATCGCCGCGGGCGAGCATGGTGAAGGCGTTGGAGCTGGCGCCGCCGGGGCAGGCCGCCAGGAGCACCAGACCCACGGCGAACACCGGCTCCAGGCCGAGGATCCGGGCGACCGCGAAGGCCACCAGGGGCAGGCCCAAGAGCTGAGCCGCCAGGCCCACGCTCACGGCGCGCGGGCGTCGGATCACGCGGGCGAAGTCGGCCGGCCGCAGTTCGAGGCCCAGGCAGAACATCAACAGGACCAGGACCGGAATCACGATGATCAGCGCGTTCATGCTACTCCAGGGGGTGTTTCAATCGGTGATGGGCAGCCAGCCCAGGACCTTGTCACTCGCAGTCGAAGGTAGATATCGCCAGCGCGTGTAATCCGCCACCGGACCGGGCCGCAGCTGCCAGCAGCGGCCGTCTTTGGTGTCCAGGAGGTACCAGCGCCGGTCGTGACAGAGCAGCTGGAAGCGGATCTGGCTGCCGCCGATGGCCGGGCCGAAGTCCCGCACTGCCAGCGGCTCCCAGGCGGCCTCGTTGCGGTCGAGCTGCCAGGTGCGGCCGGTGATCTTGTCGAGCCGGATCAGCCTGGGCAGCACGTCGGGACCGCCGCTGAGCACGGCGAAGCGGGCATCGGCGGGGATGGGGGTCTCGCCGCGCGGGCCGATCTCCTGGAAATCCTGCGGGTTGGCGGCGTGGACGGGAGTGGTCGACAGGAGCAGCAACGCGAGGATCGAAAGCGACAGATGGCGAGCACGCATGGGGGAGCCTCCGGTGTGGGGAGGGCCGGCTGCGGGGCCGGCCCTCCCCGATGAGGGGATGGCCTAGAGTCCCTTCTCGCCCAGCCAGCGCTCGCACTCGATGGCGGACATGCAGCCGGTGCCGGCGGCGGTGACGCCCTGGCGCCAGACCGAATCCTGCACGTCGCCGCAGGCGAAGATGCCCTCGACGCTGGTCATGGTGTGGTCGGGCTTGGTGATGATGTAACGCTCGCTGTCCAGCTCGATCTGGCCGGCGAGGAACTCGGTGTTGGGGTCGTGGCCGATGGCGATGAAGCAGCCGGTGCAGGGCACCTCGAGGTCGTCCTCGCCCTTGGTGCTCTCGAGCAGGACGCCGCGGAGCATGCCGGCGTCGTCGGCCAGGTACTCCTTGATGACCCGCGACCAGGCGATCTCGATGTTCTCCTTGTCGAAGGCTCGCTGCTGCATGATGGCCGACCCGCGCAGCTCGTCGCGCCGGTGGATCAAGGTGACCTTCTTGCAGATCCCGGAGAGGTAGGTGGCTTCCTCGAGGGCGGTGTCGCCGCCGCCGACCACCACCACGTCCTGCTCGCGGTAGAAGAATCCGTCACAGGTGGCGCAGGCCGACAGACCCTTGCCGTGGAAGGCGTCCTCGCCCGGCAGGTGCAGGTAGCGCGCGGTGGACCCGGTGGCGATGATGACCGCGGGCACCTCGTAGGTCTCGCCGCCGGCGGTGACCTTGAACGGAGGGCCCTGGCAGTCGATGGCGTCGACGTTGCCGCCCTTGATCACCGTGCCGAAGCGCGCGGCCTGGGCGCGCAGCTTCTCCATGAGCTCGGGTCCCATGATGCCCTCGGGGAAGCCCGGGAAGTTCTCCACGTCGGTGGTGATGGTGAGCTGCCCGCCGGGCTGCATGCCCTCGAACATCAGGTTGGGGATGTTGGCGCGGCTGAGGTAGATGGCGGCGGTGTAGCCGGCCGGGCCGCTGCCGGCGATGATGACCTTGGGCTTGGGATCGCTCATGGCGCCTCCTGGGTCAATAGGGGTCTCGGGCGGACATTCACCGGCCATTGGTATAGGACATCCGGGGCGCTGTCAACCTTCTCGGATCGGCGACTGGCGGGCATCGTCACCGGAGTCGCCGCGAGGGTATTGCGACTTGACTAATCGACAGAGAGGTATTAGTTATAACCGCTTGTGATCTAGTTCCTGGGCGCGCGGCCACCAGCCGGTTGGCTATGACAGGTGGCGGCGTGCCGGTTTGCAGCATTTGCGGAGAGACAGAAGCATGTACGCGGTTGTCAAGATCAAGGGGCAGCAGTTCCGGGTCGAGCCTGGAAACAAGCTGCAGGTGCCGTTGCTCGAGGATGAGATCGGCGCCAACGTGACCTTCGACGAGGTCCTGATGCTGTCCGATGGCGAGGACGTCCAGGTGGGCAGCCCCATCGTCGCGGGGGCCAGCGTGGCCGCCGAGGTGCTGCGGCACGGCCGTAGCCGCAAGATCGTCGTCTTCAAGCGCAAGCGGCGCAAGAACTACCGGCGGAAGAAGGGCCATCGTCAGCCCTTCACCGAGATCAACATCACCGGCATCAGCAGCTGACGGCTCGCTGACCGGCAGAGTCCGCACCCGTGGTGCGGAGCCACAGGGAGAGCATCATGGCTCATAAGAAAGCAGGCGGCTCGACACGCAACGGCCGCGATTCCAACCCCCAGTATCTCGGGGTCAAGCGCTTTGGCGGCCAGGCCGTCACCGCCGGCACCATCCTGGTGCGGCAGCGCGGCACCAAGATCCATCCCGGCCGCAACGTCGGCCGCGGCGGCGACGACACCCTGTTCGCCCTCGAGGATGGCACGGTGGTCTTCGAGAGCTTCGGGAAGAATCGGAAGCGCGTCAGTGTGCAGCCGAACTGAAGCATCCGTGACCACCTGGTCACACCCGAACCCGCCCCTCGCCAGGGGCGGGTTTCTCTTTGTCCGGGAACCGCAACCGGCCCGGTCGTCGATCCCGGGGAGGCGCCATGAGCGGTGAGGTCCTGGTGGTGATCCCGGCCCGCTACGGGTCGAGCCGGTTCCCCGGCAAGGCGCTGGCCGACCTGGAGGGCCGGCCGCTGGTGGTGCGGACGGTGGAACAGGCCCTCGGCATGGCCTCCGCCCACAGGGTCCTGGTGGCCACCGACGATCCCCGCATCGCGGCCGCGGTCACCGGCGCGGGAATGTCCTGCGTCATGACCGGTGAGCATGCCACCGGCACCGACCGCATCGGCGAGGTCCTGGCCAGCCACGAGGCCGCGGTGGTGGTGAACCTGCAGGGCGACGAGCCGCTGCTGGACCCGTCCATCGGCGACCGCCTGGTCGCGGCCCTCGGCCAGGATCCCGACCTCGACCTGGCCACCTGCGCCCACGCCTTCGGCCCCGCCGACGATTGGGCCGATCCCAACGTCGTGAAGGTGCTGGTGGACCGGAGGGGACGGGCCCTGTACTTTAGTCGCGCCGCCATTCCCGGCTCCTTCCCCGGCGCCGACCCGGCGACCGCCCGCGCCGCCGCCCTGCGCCATGTCGGCATCTACGCCTGGCGGGCCCCCGCGCTGCGGCGGTTCCTGGACTGGCCACGGGGACAGTTCGAGCAGATCGAAGGGCTCGAGCAGTTGCGGGCGCTGGAGAATGGACTGACCATCGGGGTGGTGACCATCGCGGAGGGGCCCGTGGGGGTGGACACGCCCGCCGACCTGGAGCGGGTGCGTGCGATCTGGCGCACCCAGAACGGCCCCCCGGCGGGGCCGCAAAGAAGGAACGATTGATGGCGAAGTACGTGTTCGTCACCGGCGGTGTGGTCTCGGCCCTGGGCAAGGGCATCGCCGCCGCGAGCCTCGGCAACCTCCTCGCCGCCCGTGGCCTGAAGGTCGTCCTGCAGAAGTTCGACCCCTACCTCAACGTGGATCCGGGCACCATGAGCCCTTACCAGCACGGCGAGGTCTTCGTCCTGGACGACGGGGCCGAGTGCGACCTGGATCTGGGCCACTACGAGCGTTTCACCGACGTGAACCTCTCCCAGGAGAACAACCTCACGGCGGGTAAGGTCTACGAGACAATCCTCTACAACGAGCGCAAGGGCAAGTACTTAGGAAGAACAGTTCAGACGATTCCTCATGTCACCGACGAGATCAAGCGCCGGATCATGCTGCCCGCGGAGAAGGACCCCGAGCTGGACGTGGTCATCACCGAGATCGGCGGCACCGTGGGCGACATCGAGTCGCTGCCCTTCCTGGAGGCGATCCGTCAGCTGCGCCTGGAGTCCCCGCCCGAGGACACCTGCTCGGTCCACCTCACCCTGGTGCCCTACATCGAGGCCGCCGGCGAGATCAAGACCAAGCCGACCCAGCACTCGGTGGCCGCCCTGCGCAACATCGGCATCCAGGCCGACTTCCTCATCTGCCGCTCGCGCCAGCTCATCGGCGAAGACGCCCGCCGCAAGATCGCGCTCTTCTGCAACCTGCCCAAGGAGTACGTCTTCGACGGCCTGGACGTCCGCTCGATCTACGAGGTGCCGCTCATCTACCACCAGCAGCACATGGACGACCACGTCTGCTCGCGGCTGCGGCTCGAATGTCCCCAGGAGGCCGACCTCTCGGCCTGGGAGCGCATGACCCGGATCATCCTCGATCCGCCCGACCGGGTCCGCATGGCCATCGTGGGCAAGTACATCGAGCTGAAGGACGCCTACAAGAGCATCACCGAGAGCTTCGTCCACGCGGGCATCCCCAACCACGTGGGCGTCGATCTGGTCTGGGTGGACAGCGAGAGCCTCGAGGGGCGCGAGGTTGGCGAAGGCAAGCTGGCCGAGGCCTTCCGGGACTGCCACGGCGTGCTGGTGCCCGGCGGCTTCGGCGACCGCGGCATCCAGGGCAAGATCAACGCCATCCGCTACGCCCGCGAGAAGGGCATCCCCTTCTTCGGGATCTGCCTCGGCCTGCAGTGCGCCATGATCGAGATCGGTCGCGAGCTGGCCGGCCTGGAGATGGCCAACAGCGCCGAGTTCGATCCGACCACCCCGTATCCGGTGATCCATCTGATGGAGCACCAGAAGTACATCGAGATGATGGGCGGCACCATGCGTCTGGGAGCCTGGCCCTGCCTGATCCAGCCCGGGACCCTGGCCCATCGCTGCTACGGCGCCGAGGAGATCAGCGAACGGCATCGCCATCGCTACGAGGTCAACAACGAGTACCGCGAGGCCCTGGCCAAGGCGGGCGTGGTGTTCTCCGGCCTCTCGCCCGACGGCCAGCTGGTGGAGATCATGGAACTGCCCGACCATCCGTTCTTCCTGGCGGTACAATTCCATCCCGAGCTGAAATCGCGACCCAACCGACCGCATCCGCTGTTCCGCGAGTTCGTGCGCGCGGCGGTGGAGCACCAGGCCCGGACCCGTGATCAGCAGGCCGAGGCCTGAGGGGGTGTCCATGAGCCGCAACACGACCGTGCGCATCGGCGACCAGTCCCTGGGGCGGGGAAAGCCGCTGTTCATCATCGCCGGTCCCTGTGTCCTCGAGGATCCCGACGAGATGCTCATGGTGGCGACCGAGCTGGCCCGTGTGTGCCGGGACCTGGGCGTGGGCTACTGCTTCAAGTCGAGCTACCTCAAGGACAACCGGACCAGCGGCGACAGCTTCCGCGGGCCGGGTCCCGACGTGGGGCTGCCGCTGCTCGCGCGGATCGGCCGCGAGGTGGGCGTGCCCGTGCTCACCGACGTCCACGGTCCCGAGGAATGCGCGACGGCCGCCGAGGTGGTGGATGTCCTGCAGATCCCGGCCTTCCTCTGCCGCCAGAGTTCGCTGCTCGAGGCCGCCGGCAGGACGGGTCGGGTGGTGAACATCAAGAAGGGTCAGTTCCTCGCCGCGGCCGACATGGCTCACGGGGCCGCCAAGGTCCAGGCCGCCGGCGGCGACCGGATCCTGCTGACCGAGCGCGGCAGCTTCTTCGGCTACCGCGATCTGGTGGTGGATTTCCGCTCGATCCAGATCATGCGCGGCCTCGGGCATCCGGTGGTCTTCGACGCCACCCACTCGGTGCAGACGCCGGGGTCCATCGGCAACGCCACCGGCGGCAAGCCCGAGCTCATCCCCATGCTGGCCCGCTGCGGCGTCACCGCCGGCAGCGACGCGGTGTTCCTGGAAGTGCACCCCGAACCGGCGCGGGCGCTCTGCGACGCGGGCAGCCAGCTGCCGCTCGACCGGTTCGCCCCGCTGGTGTCCCGCCTGGCCCAGCTGCGCGAGCTGTTCCTGGAGGACGAGGCATGACCGGACGCTGGCCACTCAGGGACGAGGAGACCTACCGGGTGGAGATCCTCGAGCAGGTGGGCGAGGGACTGAGCGAGCGGCTGGCGGCGGTCCGGTTGCTGGTGCTGGATTGCGACGGGATCCTGACCGACGGCAGCCTGCTCTACGGCCCCGACGGCGAGGCGCTCAAGGCCTTCGATGCGCGCGACGGCCTGGGGCTGATGATGCTCCGACCCGCGGGCATCGCCCGCGCCGTTCTCACCGGGCGCCGGAGCGAGATGGTGGCCCGCCGCTGCACCGATCTGAAGTTCGAATCCATCAAGATGGGGCGCTTCGACAAGGTGGCGGCGCTGGCGGAGATCTGGCGGGAGACCGGCCACGACGCCGAGCACACGCTCTACATGGGTGACGACATCCTCGATCTGCCGGCCCTGGCGGCGGCGGCGCTGCCGGTGACGGTGCCGGGGGCGCCGGCCGAGGTGCGCGAGTTCTGCGCGCTGGAGACCCGGGCCGCCGGCGGACATGGCGCGGTGCGCGAGGTCTGCGACCTGGTGCTCAAGGCCCGGGGCGAGTACGTGGCCGCGATCCAGCGTCTGGCGGCGAGCGGGTGTCCCGCTGACGATCCGGAGGTGACCCAGTGATCCAGCCCGGCTCGGTTGATCCCGAGCGCATCCTCGAGCTCGGACGCGCCACGTTCGTCCAGGAAGCCGCCGCTCTCGAGCGGGTCGGCGCCGAGCTGGGCGAGGGGTTCGTGGCGGCGGTCCAGGCGCTGCTGGCCTGCCGGGATCGGGTCCTGGTCACGGGGCTCGGCAAGAGCGGTATCGTGGCGCGGAAGATCGCGGCCTCGCTCACCAGCACCGGCACGCCCAGCCACTTCATCCACCCGGTGGAGGCGGCGCACGGCGATCTGGGCATCGTGCGCGGCAGCGACGTGCTCATCGCCATCAGCCGCAGCGGCAACAACCCCGAGGTCAGCCAGCTGGTCCAGACGTGCCGTCACTTCGACGTCACCACCATCGCCCTGACCGGCGCACCCGAGAGCGAGCTGGCGCGGGTCTGCAACATCGTGGTGCCGGTGCCGGTAGAGCGCGAGGCCGACCCCTTGAATCTGGCGCCGACCACCAGCTCCACCGCGGCCATGGTCCTGGGCGACGCCCTGGTGGTGACGCTCCTGACCCTGAAGGGCTTCAGCCGCGACGACTTCGCGGTCTTCCATCCCAGCGGCGTGCTCGGTCGTAGCCTGCTGGTGCGGGTCGAGCAGCTCATGCATCGGGGCGACGAGCTGCCGGTGGTCCGGGACGACATGACGCTGCGGGAGTCGCTGCCCGAGATCGTCGGCAAGCGTCTGGGCGGCACCTGCGTGGTGGATGCCGAGGGGCGCCTGGCCGGTGTCTGTGTCGACGGGGACGTCAAGCGCGTCCTCCTCGATCACGAAGACGCCCTCGATCGGCCCATCGCCGAGACCATGAATCCCGCGCCGACCACCATCGGCCCGGACATGCTGGCGGCCAGGGCGTTGCGACTGATGGAGGAGCGCGAGGCCGGCCCCATCACGCTGCTCATCGTGGTGGATGCGGATCGTCGCCCGCTGGGGCTGCTGCACATTCACGACGTCTTGAGAGCTGGCCTGCTCTAAATTATTTATCCATATTGTATTGAAGGTCTCGCCTGAGCTTTTGCGCGAGGTGGTCCGCCTCGAGAGGCGCGGCAATGGCACGCAAAGTGCTTGACGCACGCTCCACCAGTCGCGAACCTGCTTGCGGGACGCTCATCGTCGCCTGGATTCGGAGGTCTCATGGCCGAGCAGTTGCCGCGCTGGCGGCGCTTCCGGCGCCGGTTCTGGTACCTGGTGGCCCGGATGGTCCTGGCCGGGATGCGGGTCCTGCCGGCACCGGCCGGTCGCGGGCTCTGCCGGAACCTGGCCTGGGGAGCCCTGAAGCTGCGGCGTGCCGACACCCTGCGGGCGCGGCGCAACCTGGCCCTGGTCTTTCCCGACCGCCCACGGTCCGAACAGGAGCATGTGCTGCAACTGGCGGTCCATGCGCTGGGGGAGAACCTCTACGCGGCCCTCACGGTCGACCGCGCGGCGGCGCGGGGGTTTCCGGAGGTGGTGGAGGCGCCGGGCCCCGACGGGCGCGGCCTCCTGGCGGTCCTGCACGAACTCGAGGCCCGGGGCCGTGGGGTCCTGCTGGTGACCGGGCATCTGGGCTGCTGGGAACTGCTGGGCGGTTGGCTCGCGGCTCATCTCGAGCGGCCAGCCGTCATCACCGGGACGGTGCGCAATCCGGCGGTGGATCGCTTGCTGCAGGACCGGCGGCGAGCCCTCGGCCTGGAGCCGCTGCCCCGCCAGGCGGGTGCGCGACCGCTGCTGCGGGCGCTGGACCGCGGCGCGGTGGTGGGCGTGCTGCTCGATCAGAACACGCGGGTCCATAGCGTGCCGGTGCCGTTCCTCGGCCGGCCGGCGCCCACGCCGCTGGGACCGGCGATCATCGCCCGCCGGCGCGGGGTGCCCCTGGTGCCCGCGGCCATGTTGCTGGAAGGAGGGCGCTGGACGGTGCATCATCTGGCGCCCATCGAACCGGACGCCGCCGCCGACGCTCGCGAACTGACAGCCCGTTGTAGCCGGGCCCTGGAAGAACTGGTCCTGCGGAACATCGCCCAGTGGGTGTGGTTCCATGACCGCTGGAACGTGGATCCCGGGAGATAGGCAAGAGCATGCGCGTCCATCGTCGTTTACAGCCTCGCCGCCGCCAGACGCTGCCGATCTGGGCGGTCGTCCTGGTCTGCGTGGGGCTGGCCGTCAGCGGTTGTGGGCAGAAGGAGCCCGCCGACGAGGGCGGCACGGCCCCGGAGGCCGCGACACCGGGTCGCGCCGAACCCCAGCAGAAATTCTACGACTACCGGCTCATCGAGAGCCAGGCCGGGGTGCGGCAGTGGGTCCTGGACAGCGACGAGATGCTCAAGTATGCCGACCGCGAGGACGTGGAACTGGTCCGGGTCAACATGGACTTCTTCCAGGATGGCGCCTACTTCTCGACCCTCGTCTCGGACAGCGGGACCGCCAACCTCAAGACGCGCGACGTGTTCGTCTGGGGACACGTGTCCATCACCACCCAGGACGGCCGGCGCCTGCGGACCAGCGAACTCACCTACACCAACACCGACGGCCTGATCCGCAACGAGGTGTACAACGTGTTCGATCGGGGCGAGGACGTGGTCACCGGCATCGGGCTGGAAGCCACTCCGGACCTCGACTACATTGAGATCAAGCAGGAGGTCGCCGCCGAGGTGGGCGACGAGACCGCCAGGACCGCCGAGGATCCCGGAGAAACACCATGACCGACGTGACCTCGCCCGCGACCCCGCACCGCCTCGAGGCTCGCGGTCTGCACAAGACCTACCGCGGACGCGCCGTGGTCGACGGCGTGGATCTGTTCGTGGAGCAGGGAGAGGTCGTGGGCCTGCTCGGGCCCAACGGCGCCGGCAAGACCACCTCGTTCTATTGCATCGTTGGCTTCATCCGACCCGATCAGGGCCAGATCTTCCTCGATGGCCAGGATATCAGCCGCAAGCCCATGTACAAGCGGGCGCGGCTGGGGATCGGCTACCTGCCGCAGGAGTCGAGCATCTTCCGCAAGCTCACCGTGGAACAGAACCTGATGGCCATCGCCGAGACCCTGAAGCTGGGACGCAAGGCGCGGCAGGAACGCGTCGACGAGCTGCTGGAGTTGATGGGCGTCACGCATATCCGCAAGAGCTTCGGCTACCAGCTCTCGGGCGGCGAGCGGCGCCGGGTGGAGATCGCCCGCGCCCTGGTCACCCAGCCCAACTTCATCCTGCTCGACGAGCCGTTCGCCGGGATCGATCCCATCGCCGTGTCCGACCTGCAGCTCTGCGTCGCCCAGCTCAAGGACCAGGGCCTGGGCATCCTGATCACCGATCACAACGTGCGCGAGACCCTGACCATCACCGACCGCGCCTTCATCCTGTTCGAGGGACGCATCGAGCTCGCGGGTTCGGCCGCGGAGATCGTGGCCTCGGACAAGGCCAGGGCCATTTACCTCGGAGAGTCTTTCCGGCTCTGACCGGACCGCCGCCGGCAGGAGGCCGGGGCAAGGAGCATCCCGTATGGACATCAAGATGGGCATGCACCAGGGCCTGCACCTGAAGCAGCAGATCGTCATGACCCAGCGCCTGCAGCAGGCGCTCAAGCTGCTGCAGGTGCCGACCATGGAACTCGAGCAGATCCTGCGCGGGGAGCTGCAGGCCAACCCGCTGCTCGAGGAGGTCGATCAGGAGGACGACCACGACGAGGAAGCGGCCAACACCGAGGACGACGCTGCTCCCGACACGGCCGACACCACGGTGGAGGTCACCGGCGAGGACGTCGACTGGGACGAGTACTTCAAGGACGGCTTCCGCGGCGCCGCCACCGAGCAGGGCTTCGACGACGACGATCAGCTCGAGCGGCCGCCGGTCTACATCCCCTCGGGCCAGGAGCACCTGGAGGATCAGCTGCATCTGGGCGTGCGGGACGAACGGCAGCGTGAGATCGGCGAGTACATCGTGGGCTGTCTCAACGGGGACGGCTTCCTGGTCGCGCCGGTGGCCGAGATCGCCCAGTACTTCGAGACCGACGAGGCCGAGATCGAGGAGGTGCTGGCGATCATCCAGGGCTTCGACCCGCCCGGCGTGGGCGCGCGGGACCTGTCCGAGTGCCTGCTCCTGCAGCTCAAGGCGCGCGGCGAAGAGGACACGCAGGCCGCCGAGGTGGTGCGGCACCATTTCGAGGCGCTGAAGAACCGCAAGTTCAGCGACATCGCGCGGGCCATGAAGATCACGCCGCACGAGGTGCAGGAGATCGCGGCGATCATCGGCGAGCTCGATCCGCGCCCCGGCCTGAGCAGCGAGGGGGAAGGCGCGCGCGCCGTGGTGCCCGACCTCGTGGTCGAGAAGGTGGACGAGGAGGGCGACCAGTTCGTGGTCTATCTCAACGACGGCAACCTGCCGCGGCTGCGGGTGAGCCGGGCCTACGACGAGGCGCTCCGGGACCCGTCGGCGCGCCAGGACGACGCCGCCACCTTCATCGACGAGAAGCGGCGATACGCCGAGTGGATCATCAAGACCATCGAGCAGCGCCGGCGCACCATGATCAAGGTCATGGAGGCCATCGTGGCCGAGCAGCGCGAGTTCTTCGAGCGCGGCGCCATCGCGCTGCGCCCCCTGACGCTGCAGCAGGTCGCCAACGCCATCGGCATGCACGAGTCCACGGTCTCGCGCGTGACCCGGCAGAAGTACGTCCAGACGCCGCGCGGGGTGTTTCCGCTGAAGTACTTCTTCTCCGCGGGGCTGGACACCGACGAGGGCAACGAGGTGGCGGCCAAGGCCGTGAAGCTGATGATCCAGGAGATCGTCGAGGGCGAGAACACGAGCCGGCCGCTCTCGGACAAGAAGATCGCGGACATCCTCAGCGAGCAAGGCCTGAAGATCGCCCGCCGCACCGTGGCGAAGTATCGCGAGCAACTGGGCATCCTGAACGCCCGCATGCGCAAGCAGTTCTAGCGGCGGCCGTGGCAGCCGCCCGACCATGACGACCACACACGACCGGATCGACCGGTGAACCCTGGCGAGGAGAGCAAGCATGGACATGGAGATCAAGACCCGCCATTTCCAGCTCGGTGACGATGCCCGCGAGGTGATCGAAGGACAGTTCGAGAAGCTCGAGCGCTACAGCCCGCGCCCCGTCACCGGGGTCAAGCTGCAGATCGTGCTCGAAAAGAACATCTTTACCTGTGACGGCGTCCTGCACCTGCGCAACCAGGAGTTCCGCGCCGAGAACGAGGGGGCCGAGCCCGAGCTGGCCACCCAGGGCGTGGTCGAGAACCTCCAGCGCCAGCTCGAGAAGTTCAAGGGCAAGGTCAGCGCCAAGCAGCGCGGCGAGGCCGGGGGCCTGGGCAAGGCCATGCTGCCCGACGATCAGCCGCCAACGAGCCAGGACGAGGATTTCATTCTCCGGGACCTGGATGCGGTGGCGGCCCGCGCCGCGTTCACCGACAGCGATGCTCCCTTCCTGGTCTTCCGCAACGAGGCCACGGGCCGGATCGGCGTGGTCTACCGTCGCAGCGACGGTGAACTGGGCCTCATGGAAGAGCGTAACGACTAGCGTGTCAGCGGAGGTCGCATGTCTCAGCCCACCGTCCAGCTGCTTTTCAAGGACCTCCAGGAGCCTCTGGCCCTGGAGGCCCTGACCCCCCTGCCCGACCAGCCCGTGCCCGTCGTGGCGCCGGATGTGCACCGGCCCGGCATGGCGGTCATGGGATTCACCGAGAATTTCCTCAGCGAACGCATCCAGATCATGGGCGAGTCGGAGATGTCGTTCCTGGCGACGCTCGAGGCGGCGGGCCAGGTCCAGGCCTTCGACCGGGTGCTGGCCTTGAATCCGCCGGCGATCATCGTGACGCGGGCGCTCCCGGTGCCCGAGGCGGTCCTGACCGTGGCGCGCGAGCGGGGTTTCCCGCTGCTGCGTTCGGGCCGATCGGCGGTGACCATCGCCCAGGAACTCAACCGCTATCTCGAGCGGCTCTTCGCGCCGGGGGGCGAGGTGCATGGGACCCTGGTCGACGTCTACGGCGTGGGACTCCTGTTCACCGGTCGCAGCGGCATCGGCAAGAGCGAGTGCGCCCTGGACCTCGTGGAACGCGGCCACCGGCTGGTGGCCGACGATATCGTCGAGGTGGTGCGCACCAGCGAGAGCGTGCTGATCGGCCGCTTCCGGCCGCTCCTGCAGCACAACATCGAGATCCGCGGCGTGGGCGTCATCGACGTCCAGGCCATCTTCGGCATCCACGCCATCCGCATGCAGAAGCGGATCGAGGTGACCGTCGAGCTCCAGGACTGGGACGACCAGGTGGACTACGAACGGATCGGCATGGAGCGCAAGACCACCGAGATCCTCGGTGTGGAGATCCCGCAGGTGGTGCTGCCGCTGAATCCGGGCAAGAACATCACCGTGATCAGCGAGGTCATCGCCCTGGACTTCATGCTGAAGATCTACGGTTATGACGCGGCGCGGATCCTCAACGAGCGGATCGTCAAGTCGATCCGGCACAGCCGCCGTCTCAAGCGCTACCTCGAACAGGACCAGGAATAGCGGCCAGCCGGCCGGCGCGCCCACCGGCACCGAAAGGAATGACGACGATGATCCAGGGACTTGTCCTGACTCACGGGGGCATCGGTCGCGAATTGGTCAAGGTTGTCGAGTTGATCATGGGGCCGGTGGAGGGGTTGCGGGCGGAGTCGAACCAGGGCCGCTCGGCCAAGGACACCGCGCAGGCGGTGAGCGACTGGCTCGCCGGTCTCGAGGTCGGCACCGAGGGCGTGGTCTTCATCGACGATTACGGCGGCAGTTGCGCCACGGCGGCGCGGCTCGGCCTGGCCGACCAGACCCGGGTGGCGGTGATCAGCGGGGTCAACCTGACCATGCTGCTGGCGTTCGTGACCTGGCGCCAGGAACTCGAGCGTTCCGAACTGGTGCAGCGCATCGTGGACAAGGGCCGCCAGGCCGTCACCGTGGTCGGGGCAGCTCGATGAAGCTGGTGCTCGCCCGGATCGACGATCGCTTCATCCACGGGCAGGTGACCGTGGGCTGGGGGCAGCGGCTGCAGCCCGACCTCATCGTCCTGGCCAACGACGAGATCGCCGATGATCCCTGGCAGGCGCAAGTCTACGCCGCAACCGTCCAGCCCGAGGTGGCGGTGGCCGTGCTCCCGGTGGCCGCGGCCGCCGCGGCGCTGCGCGATCCCGACGGCGAGGCGGCGCCCTACGATCGGGTCATCCTGCTGGCCGGCGCTCCGGCCGACATGCACGCGCTCATGGTGCAGGGGGTGGCCATCACCCAGGTGAACATCGGCGGCATGCACTTCGCCGGGGGCAAGCAGGAGATGCTGCCCTCGGTCTACGTCGATCGCGACGATCTGGCGGTGTTCCGCACCCTCCTGCGGCGGGGGGTGCGGCTGACGGCCCAGGCGGTGCCGGGCAGCCGCGAGGTCGAACTGGACGACGGTCTGCTCTCGGCCATGGAGGCGCGGCTGTGATGACGGAGCCTGCAGGCTGGGGTTTCTGGCCGCTGCTGGCGTTGCTGGGCATGGTGCTGGCCATGGACGAGAACAGCCTGGCCCAGACCTGGCTGAGCCAGCCGTTGCCCGCGGGCATCCTGGCCGGCCTTCTCGCCGGCGATCCGGCCTCCGGGGCGTTGCTGGGACTCCTGATGCAACTGGTGGCCATCGGCAATTTCCCCGTGGGTGCCAGCTTCTGCCTCGACACCGGCAGTGCGGTGCTGGGGGTGTCCGCGGGGGCCATCACCGCGGGTTGGCGGCTCTCCCCGGGCACCATGGGGGAGTTGACCGTTGCCGGCGACAGCGCCGAACGCCTGGGCTGGCTCCTGGCGCTGATGGCGCTGGCCAGCCTGGCCGGGGGCCAGCTGGTCGCCCGTGAGCACCGCTGGCGCCTGGGCTGGATGCTCGACGGCTACCGGAGCGTCCGCGACGGCCACCTCGGCCGGCTCGAGGGCCTGCACCGGCGGGCCTTGCTGACCACGGCGCTGCGGGGGGCGGTCCTGACCGTGGGCTGGGCCCTGGTGGCGCGCCTCGTCTGGCCGCTGGATCTGCAGGCGGCTCCCGCACCGCTGCGCGGGGGCCTGGCTCTGCTACCGCTCCTGGTTCCCGCCCTGGCGGCGGGCACCCTGCTCGAGCGCTTCGGGCACCGGCGGGCGTTGCCCTGGGTGGCCACGGCAGCGCTGGTGATGGTGTTGATGCGCCGGTTCCTGGCCTGACAGGGCTGAGAGGAGGTCGACCATGCCCCGGAGCGACATGTACGATCCGGAACTCTCCGGGACGGTCGCGCGCCGCGTGTTCTGGCAGAGCCTCACGCTGCAGGCGTCCTGGAACCAGCAGCGCATGCAGAACCTCGGGCTCCTGGCGATCCTCTCGCCCTGGTGGCGCCACCTCGGGCTGGACCGCGATCAGTTGCGGCGCGCTTGCCGGCGCTATTTCGGACTCTTCAACACGAATCCGTACCTGGCCAACTTCGTGATCGGCGGCCTGTTGCGGCTGGAGCGCGAGCAGGCCAGGGGCGAGGTGGTCTCCGAGCGGCTGGTCGTCGGATTCCGTGATACCCTGGCGCGGGCCTGCGGATCGCTGGGCGACCAGTTATTCTGGATGGGGTTGCGGCCAGCGCTGATGCTGCTGGGCTGCCTGCTGGCCTTGGCGGGCTGGTGGCCGGTGGTCCTGCTGTTGATCGCCGGTTTCGCCGTGGCCGAGCTGGTGCTGCGCTGGCAGGGACTGCGGCTCGGTTTCGAACTCGGCACCGAGGTCCTGCGTATCATCGGCCATTCGGGCTGGCACCGGGCCATTGCCTGGCTCCGCCGACTGGCCCTGATCTTGACGGGGCTGATGCTCGGGTATTTCTTCGTCGACGGCCTCGCGCTGAGGCCATCGCTCGGCGATGGCCGTCTCCTGGGCTGCCTGGTGGCGGGCCTGGGCCTGCCTCTGCTCGTTCGTCAGAAAGCATCCGGTGAGACCCAGTTGCTCGCCGGATTGGTGGTCACCACCGGCCTCGCACTGGTCCTGGGGTGACGACATAGCATCTGGTACCCGCCGACCGCACCACGGGCGTCGGGTTGGAGGAACCGAACCTTGAAGACAGCATTGGCCAGAGTCGCCGACCCCGTCGGTTTCCACCTGCGGGCAGCGGGGCGGATTGTCAAGATGACCAAGCTCTTCCAGTCGGATGTGATCATCCGCTACCAGGGGCGGGCCGCCAACGCCAAGAGCATCATGGGGCTGGCGAGTCTCGCGGCGGAATTCGACGCCGAGGTCGAGATCGAATGCAGCGGCCCCGACGAGGACATGGCGCTCGAACGCCTGGTCCAGTTGATCGCTGTCGAGCTGGCCCATAGCGAGAACGGGGGTTGAGTTGCGTGAGCTGAGCGGCATCCCGGCGGCGCCAGGTTATACGGTCGGCCCGGTGCGGCAGCTCCGGCGCGCCACCGTCAGCGTGCAGCGTCGCTCCATCGCCACCGCCGAGGTGAGCACGGAGCGCGACCGCTTCGAGGCGGCGGTGGCCCGGGCCAGACAGGAACTCGCCTCGCTGCGCGACAAGCTGGCCCGCGAACTGGGCGTTGACGAGGCGGCCATCATCGACAGCCAGCTGCTCATGCTCGAGGACGAGCTGGTCTGGGACACCACCCTCTCGCGGATCCGCACCCAGCTCGTCAACGCCGAGGCCGCCTTCGCGCGTTCCATCGGCGACATCGTGCTGCAGTTCAACGGCATGCAGGAGGAGTCGCTGCGCGAACGCATCGCCGACCTGCGCGATCTCGAGGACCGCGTGCTGCGCGCGTTCAACGACGACCCGCAGGCCCTGGAGAACGACTGGACCGTGCCGGCGGTGGTGGCGTCGCGCGATCTGGTGCCCAGCGAGACGGCGGCGCTCGATCGCAACAAGGTGCTGGGATTCATCACCGACGAGGGCGGCGCCACCAGCCACGTGGCCATCCTCGCCCGGAGTCTCGGCGTGCCGGCGGTCTGTGGGGTGGGGGGCAGCGTGGCCAGCCTGGCCGACAACACCATGGTCGCGGTCGACGGCATGGTGGGGCGCGTGATCGTCGATCCCGATCAGGAAACCCACGACCGGCTCGTGACCCTGAAGCAGCATCAGATCACCGTCAGCCGCAAGCTGGATTACCTGCGCGACCTGCCCGCCGAGACGCCGGACGGGCACCGTGTCCGCCTGGGCGCCAACATCGAGCTGCCCGTGGAGCTGGAGGAGGCCGTGGCCCGCGGCGCCGATGGCGTGGGCCTGCTGCGCACCGAGTACCTCTACTTCCAGCACCGGGACATCCCCAGCGAGCTGGAGCAGGTCAAGCTCTACACCCAGGTGCTGCAGCGCATGGCCGGCCGGCCGGTGGTCTTCCGCACGCTGGATGTCGGTGGCGACAAGGTCTCCGACTATCTGGGCGCCAAGCGCGAGTACAACCCCTTCCTGGGCTGGCGGGGGATCCGGTTCTCGCTCTCGAACCGCGGCCTCTTCAAGACCCAGATCCGCGCGATCTACCGTGCCGGCGCCGCCGGCCCCGCCCACCTCATGGTGCCCATGATCAGCGGGGTGGAGGAGCTGCGCGCGACGCTCGAGATCTGCGCCGAGGTGCGCGACGAGCTGGAGCGCGAGGGCCTGCCCTACCGGCAGGACATGCCGCTGGGCATCATGGTCGAGACTCCTTCGGCCGCCGCGGTGGCCGACCTGCTCGCCCGCGAGTGCGACTTCATGAGCATCGGCTCCAACGACCTGATCCAGTACACCCTGGCCATGGACCGGGGCAACCGGCGCGTGTCCTACCTCTACCGACCCCTGCATCCGGCGATCCTGCGCACCATCAAGCACGTGATCGACGCCGGCCACGAGGCCGGCATCTGGGTGGGACTTTGCGGCGAGATGGGCTCGGAGACCCGGCTGGCCGAGGTGCTGCTCGGCCTGGGCCTCGACGAGATCAGCATGCACAGCGCGGCCTTGCCCAAGATCAAGCAGGTGATCCGCTGGACCGAACTGGCCGAGGCGCGCCAGGTCGTGGCCAGCCTGCTGGAAATGACCACCGCCGACGAGGCCGACCGCTGGCTGGCCGACTACGTGGCGGCCCGCAAGGACGCCCGCGCCAACGGGGGAACGACGACATGAGCGCCGACCGCGCCGCCGGCCAGGCGCAGATGTTCGCCTGGATCGCGGGACTGCCCGCCCAGCTCGCGGCCAGCGGCGGGTTCCCGGGGCTCGCCGACATCCAGCCGCTGGCGCCGGCTCCGGCCCAGGTGCTCTGCTGCGGCATGGGCGGCTCGGCCATGCCCGCCAGCCTGCTCGCCGACGGCTGGCCGGACCTCCCGGTGCCGGTCCTGGTGCACCGCGATGCCGGCCTGCCCGCCTGGACCGGTCCCGAGACCCTGGTCGTCGCCTGCAGCCACTCCGGGACCACGGCCGAGACCCTGGACGCCCTGGCCGCGGCCCGCGCCCGGGGCTGCCGGCTCGCGGCCGTCACCGGAGGCGGGCCGCTGCTGGCCGCCGCGCGCGGCGAGGATGGCCAGGCGCCGTTCCCCGCCGTGGTGCTGCCCACCGGCCAGCCGCCGCGCACCGTGCTGGGCGCCGCGCTCGGCGGGCTCCTGCACCTGCTGCATCGCTGTGGCCTGCTGGCCGACCCCAGCGCGTCCATCGCCGGCGCCTGCGCGCACGCCGCCGCCGGTCAGCTCGTGCGACTGGACGGCGTTTCCGGGGACGGGCCCGACCAGGCGGCCACGCTGGCCCGTTCGCTGGCCGGCCGTTTCACCGTCATCTTCACCTCGGGCGACGAGGCCCACGGAGCGGGGCGGCGGCTGCTGGCGCAGCTCCAGGAGAACGCCAAGGCGCCCGGGCATCTGGCCGCCTTTCCCGAACTGGATCACAACGAGATCGTGGGCTGGAACCTGCCTGCCCTGCAACGCGACCGCTTCGCCCTGCTCATCCTGCGCGGTGGTGACGAATCCACCGACGGCGCCTTGCGCGTCGAGGCCACCCGTGAGCTCCTGGCGGCTCAGTTCGGCCGCGTGCACGAGGTCCAAGCCAGCGGTCCCGACCGGCTGAGCCGGATCCTGGGACTGATCGTGTTCGGCGATCTGGTGAGTGCGCAGCTGGCCGTGCTCAACGACGTCGATCCGGTGCCCATCGCGCGAATCGACGCGCTGAAGCAGCGCCTGGCCGGTCGCTAACCGAAAGGACACCCATGAAGGCCGTCATTCCCGCCGCCGGCATCGGCACCCGGCTCAGACCGCACACGCTCAACCGCCCCAAGGCCCTGCTGCCGGTGGCCGGCCGGCCCATCCTGGCGCACATCGTCGACGATCTCGCCGCCGCGGGCATCGACGGTTTCGTCCTGATCGTGGGCTACCACGGACAGGCGGTGCGCGACTGGTTCGCCGCCGAGCGGCCCCAGCTCGACATCCAGTATGTCGAGCAGACCAAGCGCCTGGGTCTGGGCCACGCGGTGTGGACCGCCCGCGAGGCCGTGGGGCAGGAACCCTTCTTCTGCATCCTCGGCGACACCATACTGAAGGCGGATTATCAGTCGCTGCTCGCGTGTCCCGACAACATGATCGGCGTGCGAGAGGTGGACGATCCCCGCCGTTTCGGCGTGGTCATCATGGACGGCGAGCGGGTCGCGGGCTTCGTGGAGAAGCCCGAGGTCCCGCCCAGCAACCTGGCCATCGTCGGCGCCTACCTCTTCCGCGACGGCGGCGCGCTCTTCGACGCCATGGGCCGGATCGTGCGCGAGGACCGCCGCACCCGCGGCGAGTACCAGCTCACCGACGGCCTGCAGCTCATGCTCGAGCAGGGCTGCGTGTTCCGCACGGTGCCCGTGAGCGACTGGTACGACTGCGGCAAGCGCGAGACCTGGCTCGAGACCAACCGCGTCCTGCTTGACAGGGACGCCGCCGAAGGCGAGCATGGCCCGATCCATGTCGACCCCGGTGCCACCGTCACCGATTGCCGCCTCGGCCCGCATGTCTCCATCGGCCCTGGCGTGGTGCTGGAACGGTGCGACCTTGCCGACTGTGTCATCAGCGCCGGCAGCGTCCTGCACGATTGCCGGCTCACCGGGAGCCTGGTGGGCGAGCAGTGCCGTCTGACGGGCATCCATGGCGAGATCAATATCGGCGACTTCTGCGAGTTGACGGCAAAGGAGCAACGATGAGCGAGCGTTTCCTGTTCACCAGCGAATCGGTGACCGAGGGCCACCCCGACAAGGTCGCCGACCAGATCTCCGATTCGGTGGTCGACGCCATCATGGCCGAGGACCCCACCGGTCGCGTGGCCTGCGAGACCCTGGTGACCACCGGCATGGCCATGGTCGCCGGCGAGATCACCACCCAGACCTACGTCGATATTCCCAAGCTGGTGCGCCAGACCCTGCGCGAGATCGGCTACACCAGCTGCGAGTACGGCTTCGACGCCACCACCTGCGCGGTGCTCACCGCCATCGACGAGCAGTCGCCCGACATCGCCATGGGCGTGGACCCGGGCGGCGCCGGCGACCAGGGCCTGATGTTCGGCTACGCCACCCGCGAGACCGACGTCCTGATGCCGCTGCCCATCACCCTGGCCCACCGCATGGCCATGCGCCTGGCGCAGGTCCGCAAGAACGGCACGCTCGATTGGGTGCGCCCCGACGGCAAGACCCAGGTCACGGTGGAGTACGAGGACCATCGCCCGGTGCGCGTGGACACCGTGGTGGTCTCCACCCAGCACGATCCCGACATCGAACACGAGGACATCACCCAGGCCATGCGCCGCCACGTCATCGAGCCGGTGCTCGAGGAGTTCGGCGTGCCATACGAGGGCTACAAGTCGCACGTCAATCCCACCGGCAAGTTCGTCATCGGCGGTCCCCAGGGCGACGCCGGGCTCACCGGCCGCAAGATCATCGTCGACACCTACGGCGGCATGGCCGCTCACGGCGGCGGCGCGTTCAGCGGCAAGGACACCACCAAGGTCGACCGCTCGGCGAGCTATGCCGCGCGCTGGGTGGCCAAGAACCTGGTGGCCGCCGGCCTCGCCGAACGCTGCCAGGTCCAGCTGGCCTACGCCATCGGCGTGGCCGAGCCGGTCTCGGTGATGGTCGACAGCATGGGCACGGGCACCGCGCCGGACAGCCAGCTCACCAAGGCGGTGCGCAAGGTCTTCGACCTCACGCCCCGCGGCATCATCACCCACCTCGACCTGCGCAAGCCAGTGTTCCGCCGCACGGCGGCCTACGGGCACTTCGGCCGCGAGGAGGGCGGGTTCACCTGGGAGCGTACCGACAAGGTGGAGGAGCTGCAGCGGGCGGTGGGCTGACGACCATGGACGGCCCGGTGTAGCGAATGCGAGACGAATGAAGAGCCCCACCGCCTGGCGGTGGGGCTCTATTCGTCTGCTGCGGCAGGAACCCGGTGGCGCTAGGGCACCGAGTTCAAGATCAAGGTGGCGCGGGTCTCATGGTCGGTGGGGTTGGGATCGTCGGGGTACTCGGCCATGACCGCGTCGAAGAAGTAACTATCCCCGACGTCCCCGCTCTCGACGAAGAAGGTCAGGTTGCAACTCGCGAAGCCGTCGCGGGTGACCCGCAGGATGTCCCAGACGTAGTGCTTGGTCACCTCGTCGTAGGTGAACACGGAGTCCGCGACGCTCTGGCGCACGAACTGGATCCGCGGGTCGGCCGGCAGGTCGCCGTCCACCACGAGGTCGAAGGCGGCGCTGGGGCCGGCATTGAACACGCCGACCGTGACCACCAGCGTGTCGGGGAAGCTGGTGACGTCGCGGAGCAAGCTGTCGGCGAAGACCGGCTGGCTGGAGTTGTTGAACCAGTGGCTGAACAGCATGACATCCGCGGGCGCCGAGGCGATGTTCAGCACCGCTCGTAAGGAATCGTTATCGGCGGAGATGTCGCAGGCGTAATCGCTCATCACCGTATCGAAGCTGTGGTAGGAGCGGGCATCGCCGATCTCGAGGTCGAAGAAGGCGCTCAGCGTGGCGGTCTCGCCGGGCGCCAGATACTCGATGCTCCAGATCCATTCGCGCTCGCCGGGATACCAGACGGCCGAGCCGACGGATGGCTCGGTGCGGTCGAAGACGATGCGGTTGTTGCTGGGGAAGTCGCCGGTGATGGTGATGGCGTACGCCTCGTCGGGACCGTCGTTGTGCAGCGTGGTGGTGTAGGCCAGCGCGTCGGGGAACTCGACGATGTCGCGGAAGAGCGAGTCCTGGGCCGCGCCCTGCGGCGAGAGGAGCCAGTCGTTCTCGATCCAGAGGTCGGAGCCGTTGGAGGCGAGCACCTCGACCTGGATGGTGTCGACGCGGGAGAGTGCGCGGGTGGGATCCTCGAGATGCAGCACCACCACGTTCTCGCCGACATCGACGGGGGCGAAGCTGTGGCGCGGATTGGTGCCGTCGTAGATGCTGTCGCCGATCTCCCAGCGGAAGATGAAGCGCTCGTAGCTGTCTTCCTCGGGATCGAAGCCGCAGAGGTAGCCGCGGATCCCGAACTCCATGGGCTGGCAGGCGATGACCTCGTCGGTGGTGTCGGCCTCGACCACCGTGAAGCTGCGCAGACCGAGGCTGTCGGCCGTGGCGACGATCTCGAGCTGGCTCGAGGCCTTGTCGCCGTTGTCGTCCTCGGCGGTGACGGTGACCGTGTACTGGCCGGGCTCCTCGTACTGGTGGTAGGCGATGGAGGTGCCATCGGCGATCACCGTGCCGTCGCCGAAATCCCAAGACATCTTCAGCCAGTTGTTGCCGCCGGTGGGGTCGGCCATGGGCGTGCCCCCGGAGGCGTCGGCGCGGAAATCCACCCGCATGGGGACGACACCGCAGGTCTGGCTCGCGGTGAACCGCGTGATTTCCGGCTTGGGGTCGTCTTCGGAGCAGCCGCTGATCGCGATCACGGTCAGGACGGCCAGGGTGGTAAGCTGGAGGATCAGACCGAGCTTCTTCATGGGCATCACCGGCTCCGGGTGCAGGTGGGACGTGACGCGCCGAGGCAGGCGCAGACGCCGCAACAACATCGGGCGTAAATCGCGGCCACATCAATGTATAAACCTAGGCCTCGCCGGGCAAGGAGTCCAGGGAAAAGCCGGTTTTTCAGCGTCTGGCGCGCAGGAAGAGGATCCAGGTCCCCAGGGCGTAGAGACCATTGCCGGCCCAGCCCGCGACCACCGGCGGCAAGACGCCGCTGTGGCCGAACGAGCGCCCGAACATCATCAGCAGGTAGTAGCCGAAACCCACCGCCAGCGTCAGGCCGAATCCCGAGGCGACGGTGGTCTTGCGCGGGCCAGAGGCCAGGATCAGGCCGAGGCAGACCACGATGAAGTTGACCAGCGGGAAGGCCAGCTGGAACTGGATGTCCACGTCGAGCGTGGTGGGGTCGCCGCCGGTCTGGCGGATCAGGTCGCGGTGCTGGATCAGCTGGCGGATGTTCATGTTCTCCTGGCGGACCCGGGTGCGGTAGAGGCCGTCGGGCGTGATGGCCAGGTCGGACGCCTTGAGGGTCTCGAAGGTGGTGATCACCTCGCTCTCGCCGCTGAAGTCGCGGCGGGTGCCCTGGTGGAGGATCCAGTGCTTGCCGTCCCATTCGGCCCGCTCGGCATCGAGGTTCTCGAGGATCACCGCACCGTCCATGCCCAGGACCTTCAGGCCGGTCACCGTGTGGGTGTTGGGGTCGTACTTCTTGGCGTAGTAAAGCCGGCCGTCGGGCCCGGTGGCGGCGATCTGGCGGGTGGGCCGCATCTTCTCGGTCTTCTTGTGGATCTCCACCTCCCAGACCCGCCACTTGCGCAGGTTGGCCTCGGGCAGCACGTACTCGCGCCAACCGAGGGCCGCCACGGTCAGGAGCAGCCCGGCGATGAACAGCGGGCGGCCGATGCGGGTGAGCGAGAGGCCGCTGGAGTAGAGCGCGGTCAGTTCGAGGTAGCGCGCCATGCTGCCGATGGTGAAGAGCGTGGCCATGAGCGCCGCGATGGGCAGCACCTGGTCGATGATCCAGGCGCCCTTGAAGATGTAGTAGCGCAGGGTCTGGGACACGGTGGCGTGGTTGTCGAGGAGGCTGCCCAGGTGGTCGAAGAGGTCGACCATGGTGAACAGGATGAACGACCCGACCATGGTGTAGAGGAGGTAGCGCAGGAAGGTGCCCAGGACCAGGCGCTCGTAGATCCTCATGCGACCTCTCCGGTGGGCCGGCGGCGACCGAACAGGCGAGGCAACTGCAGGTAGCTGGTCTCGCGGACGCTGCGCAGGAAGAGCGGGATGCCCACGGCCAGCAGCAGCAGGTTGCCCGACCACATGGACAGGGCGGGGGGTGCCAGGCCGCGGTCCGAGAGCTTCTCGCCGCCGACGAGGCAGAGGTAGTACACCAGGTAGACCGCCATGGCCAGGCTCACCGAGACGCCCTTGCCGCTGCGGCTGGTGGTCACGGCCATGGGGATGCCCAGGAGCGCGAACACCACGCAGGCGAAGGGGATGGCCAGCTTCTTGTGGTACTCCACCATGAACTTGTTGGCCTTGCGCTGGTTGGCGGCGTCGACGGTGGCCTGGGCGCGCGACTGGCTGGTGGCGTGGTCGAGCTTGCGCCGCGTGGCCGCCAGGCGGGTGCGGCGTTCGGCCGGGTTGGCCGGCTCGCGCTTGGCGATGGTGGCGCGCTGGTCGGGGTCGAGCAGGCGGTACTGCCACTGGACGATGTCGAGGCCGAGGTTGGCCACGTGCTGCTCCACGTCCTCGCGGCGGTCGCGCTGGCGCTGGGCGGCGTCGCGCAGGTCGGTGAGGTTCATCTCGCGGTCGCCACGGGTCTGTCGCTGGCTGTCGCTGATCTCGCGCTTCATGCCGTCCATGCGGATATCGTGCCGGCCGAAGCGGATGACCTGGTACTTGTCCGGCTGGGCGGGATCGGGCATCTCGTGGATCTCGCCGTCGTGCAGCTCGAGGATCATGGCGTCGGTGGCCGGATCGGTGCGGATCTCGCCCCACTGGGCCGTGGTCACGCGCGGGCCCAGGTCGCCGGGCTTCTCCTTCTCGATGATGGAGACGTCGGTGATCCGGCCGGTGAGGTCGTCCTTTGTGGCCACATAGATGGTGGTGGCGTCGTCAAGGTCGGTGAACATCTGCTCGCGGATCTCGAGCATGGGGCGCGAGCGCTTGATGTCGTAGAGGAGGTTGACCAGGGTGTGGTTCGATTCGGGGTAGACGTAGTGGTTGAAGGCGACCAGCCCGCCTCCGATCAGCGACGCTCCCAGCAGCAGCGGGCGCAGGATGGCCCAGAGGCTGACGCCGCTGGACTTCATGGCCGTAATCTCGTTGTCGCCAGCGAGTTGACCGATGCTCATGAGAACCGCGATGAGGACCGACATTGGAACGGATAATGCAAGCGTGTAGCCCAGGCTGAGGATCAGGACCTTGGTGGCCACCGCGAACGGCACGCCCTTGCTGACGAACATGTCCACGTAACGGAAAAGGACATCGATCATCAGCAGGAAGGTGATGGTGAAGAGCCCGAAGAAGAAGGGCCCCACCGCCGCCCGCAACAAGTGCCTGTCCAGCATGTTCATCCGCGGATCCATTCTGGTTCGCCTGGTCGAAACGGGCTACATTCAGCACCAGGCGTTCGACCCCGCCGGAGATCCCGGACCAGACTCCTGGTCGACCTGCCGCCCCGGGGCGGCGGGCCGTCCTGTCGGGGGGCCAGTGCGACCACCTGGGAGGACGGAACCTCGGGTCTGGCCCCGCTCCGGGAAGGGCCAGTGTAACGTATCGACGAGGAGTGTCGAGGGTTGACCACGCGCCGGCGGCCGACGAGCCCCGAGAGGCGCCCCAGCCGGGCCTGGCATGAGGCCTGGCCCTCGCTCCTGCTCCTGCTTGGCCTGCTCCTGATCCCCGCCAGCGAGGCCCAGGCCGATCCCGAGTACCCCGGCCCCATCCTCTACGGGCTCGATCCGGTCCTCAAGACCACCCGTGATCCCCGCCTCCTGGGCGTCGAGCGTCTGGTCCTGCGCGAACGCCTGCTGGCCCAGGGCATCGACCCGCTCAAGGATCCGCGCCGTCCCGACGTCTCCACCATGATCTACGCGAACATGAAGCGCCGGGTGGGCGTGGACCTCGAGCGCGAGAGCGAGGTCTCCGAGGCCAGCGGGATCACCGGCCTCTACACGACCATCCGATACCCCGATTGGCTGCTTCTGTTCCAGACCCAGAAGACCTTGCCCGGCGGTTTCAGCTATTACCCGACCCGGCCGGTGGACGATCCGGCGGTCGATCTCTTCGTGGACGACGTGGCGCTGGCCTTGACCCGCGAGTGGGCCGCCACCGGGCGCCTGGCCCGCCTCGGCGCCCTGGACATCGCTGGCGGGGGCCGCCGCGCCAATCAGGACCAGAATCTCATCAATTTCACCATCCCGATCAAGCTGCCGCGCACGCTGGAGATGATCATCGGCCGCGGCGAGAAGACGCGGATCAAGATCACCGGCCGCGAGCACATCGCCATCCGCGGCGAGACCACCCGCAGCAACCAGTTCACACCCTCCGAGCGGGTGCAGAACCAGAGCTGGTTCCCCGACCTGGACATGGAACAGCAGCTCCAGGTCAACCTCACCGGCCAGATCGGCGAGAAGATCTTCATCGAGGTGGACCACAACAGCGAGGCCATCGGTCCCGAGGGCACCAAGATCAAGCTGAGCTACCAGGGCGACGAGGACGAGATCATCCAGAGCATCGAGACCGGCGACGTGGGCCTGACCCTGCCCGGCGGCCGCCTCCTCGGCTACAGCTCCAACGCCTCGGGGCTCTTCGGCATCAAGGTCACCGGCCAGGTGGGACCCGCCGATTTCACCGTGGTGGCGTCGAAGAAGAAGGCCGAGTCCGATTCCAAGACCTTCTCCAGCACCGGCGGCGAGGTCACCGAGCACTCGATCTACTCGTGGAACTACCTCAACAACCGATTCTTCCGGCTGGACCTGCCCAACTACGTCAACCACGAGGTGCTGGGCTACTTCTATCCGGACGTTCCGGGGCGCGACGCCAGCCAGTTCCGGATCGACACCGGCTCCATCCGGATCTACCGGAACCTGGGCGGCGTGCAGCCCCAGGAAGGCGATGTCCAGTACGTGGCGGCGGCCCTGGACACCACGGGCATCTGGAGTCCGGCCCACATCGAGGCCATCGCCGAGAACGCCTGGAATTCCGCCTGGACCTGGCGGCCGGTGGATTTCACCCTGCTCAACGACGTCAACGGCGACCTCGTCGCGGTGGACCTGCGCACCGAGTTGTCCGATGAATCCATCCTGGCGGTGACCTACGACGTGATCGACGCCGAGCGCAACCTGGTCTACCGCGTGGGCGAGGATCCCAACAACAACGCCGAACGCGGGCTGGAGATCGACGACCAGGGCTACTATCGCATGAAGCTGCTCAAGCCCGAGCAGCCCGAACGCTTCAGCTTCCAGTACGTCCTGCGCAACATCTACTCGCTGGGCGGCGCCAACATCAACGCCGAGAGCTTCGAACTGCGCATCGAGACCACCGAGCCGGTGACCCAGCCCGCGCTCCACGACACCACCGGCATCCTCTACCTGCAGGCGTTCGGGCTGGACACCGAGAACGCGCAGGGCGTCAAGGTTCCCGACGGCGTGGTCGACGCCCACATCCCCGAACTCATCGACCTGGGGGCGGGGCTCCTCAAGTTCCCCCTCGACTTCCCCTTCCCCTTCGCCGCCGAAGAGGCCGCCTACCGCGACTATGCCCAGTTCGCCATCGACGCCGATCTGGGCGAATGGCAATGGGCGGGCACCCGGCTCGAGAGCGACCGCACGCCGCAGATCTACGACTGGCACACCCGGCCCAGCGACTACGACGAATACGCCAAGTTCAAGCTCGTGGCGCGGCACGCCGCTGCCAGCAGCACCCTCAACCTGGGGGTCTCCAACATCGAGGAGGGCTCGGAGCAGGTGGTCCTCGACGGTCGTACGCTGCAGAGCGGCGTGGACTACGACATCGATTACCTCTTCGGCACCGTCTCGCTCAAGGGTCAGGCGGCCGCCGACCTCACTCCCGACAGCAACGTGCAGGTGACCTACCAGTACGCGCCGTTCTTCGGCGGCGGGCAGAGCAGCCTGCTGGGCTTCAACCTCGGCTACGACCTGGGACCCGAGAGCAAGCTCAACACCACCTGGCTCTACGAGAGCAACAGCATCGTCGGCCACAAGGCCAAGCTGGGCGAGGAGCCGAGCCGCAACCTGGTGGGCAACCTGAACCTCAACCACACGGTCAAGACCGATCTGTTGACCGGTGTGGCCAACGTCCTGGCGCGCGGCCATCGCGACAAGGAGAGCACCCTGGCGCTGAACGGCGAGGCGGCCATCTCCATCCCCAACCCCAACACCCGCGACCAGGTCTTCCTCGAGGATTTCGAGGGCGCCGCGAGCACCGACCTGATCACCCTCGGCCGCCTGGGCTGGAATCCCGCGAGCAGGCCGGTCGATTCCGACGACACGCGCACGTTCGACTACGAGGACCGGATCGACGACATCCGCTGGCACGTCCCCACCACGCGGGTGCTGCGCAAGTGGCTCAATCCCGATCTGATCAACGAGGAGCGCAACGAGACCCAGCAGGCCATCGATCTGAACCTCCGCCAGGATTCGGGCTGGAACGCCGACAGCTGGGGCGGGATCATGCGCGGCATCAGCCGCACCGGCCTGGACCTGAGCAAGTCGCAGTTCATCGAGATCTGGATCAACGACTCCAAGCAGCTGTCCGACGAACGTCGCGGCCGGTTGCACATCGACTTCGGCACCATCAGCGAGGACTTCATCTGGGAGAACGTGCGCGGCGACTTCGAGACGGGGACCTGGCAGCTCGAGGACCTCAACACCGACGGCGTCTTCAACGTGGCCACCGAGGACGTGGGCCTCGACGCCGTGGTCGAAGGCCAGGACGTGATCCAGGAGGGCGTCCCCTACAGCGCCAACCAGACCGAGGCGGGCGTGCCCGGGGAGTACCCGTACATCAACCGCACCGCCAAGAACAACTACGAGGACAGCGAGGATCTCGACGGCAACACGCGCTTCGACCAGCAGAACGGGTACTTCAGCGCGATCATCGACCTGCGCGACACCGCGCCGCTGGTCGATGTCTACAACGACTATCCCGAGGCGCGCGGCGACCTCGAGGGCACAGCCTGGCGCAAGTACCGGATTCGGCTCAGCGACGTGCTCGAGGTTTCGGAGACCGCCATCGCCGACATCGCCGCCATCCGCCACGTGCGCATCTGGTACGAGGACCCGGACGGCGGCGCGCCGACCAGCAAGACGATCCAGCTCTCGGAGCTGCAGTTCCTGGGCAGCCGCTGGGAACGGCAGGGCATCCGCAAGGTCGGCGACGAGCGGGTGCTCGACGGTCCCGACCTCGGCCCCGACGAGGGCTTCTTCATCGGCGAGGTCAACAACAAGGAGAACTCCAACATCTACGTGCCGCCGTTCCCGGTGCACGAGCAGAACAACATCCCCGAGAAGGAGTCGTCGCTGGTCCTGGACTTCACCAACCTCCAGCCAGACCACCTTGTCCGCATCGGCAAGCAGGTCTCCGCCCAGGGCGACGACTACACGCGCTACAACGCCCTGACCTGGTGGTGGCACTGCCCCACCGCCGACGTGGCCGATCTCGACATGTTCTATCGCCTGGGCGCCGACAGCCTGAACTACTACGAGGTGAGCCTGCGCTTCGCCGAGACCGACCAGCGCGTGGGCTGGCGGCGCGTGGGTCTCGACCTGGTGGACCTGACCAACGTCAAGACCCTGGAGCCGGATCCCGACGGGGTCATTCGCGGCACCGTCCGCGACCGGGAGGACGGCACCAGCTACCGGGTGACGATCCGCGGCAACCCCGACCTGCGGCGCGTGACGCGCTACTACTTCGGGGTGGCCAACCAGACCCGGCGCTCCATCAGCGGCGACATCTGGATCAACGACGTGATGCTCCTGGGCGCCAAGCGCGACATCGGCCTGGCCGAGAGCGTGGGCATGCGCCTGAACATGGCCGACGTCTTCAAGCTGGACTTCGACTGGGACCGGCGCGACGCCGAATTCCACGGGCTCGACCAGGACGCGGGGCAGGGCTATCTGAGCCAGAACTGGAGCCTGTCCACCAATTTCAGGGTCGACGATTTCGTGCCGCTGCTCGGGTTCCAGCTGCCCGTCAGCTTCAGCCGACGACAATCCACCCAGCGGCCCAAGTACGAGATCAACAGCGACATCGAGATCCTCGAGCAGGACCGGCGCAACGAGCTGTCGACCCTCGAGGAGCGCGAGAGCTTCTCGGTGCGGCTGAGCCGTCCGCCGAGCCGGTCGGCGATCCCCCGCTACCTCATCGATCCCTGGAACGCGCAGCTCTCGGGCAGCCAGTCCGACCGCCAGTCGCCCACCGAGGAATCGGCCCAGTCGTCGCTGCAGGGGTCGCTCAACTACAACCTGCAGATCACCGGCGAGCACACCCTGGGCGGCGTGCCGTTGCTGGGCGCGGTGCCCATCCTCGGCTCGCTCAGCTTTCTGCCCCGGCGCATCGAGGGCGCGGCCAGTTTCACCGCGACCAACCGCGAGAGCCAGCGCAAGGACCTCGACGGCACCACCTATCCGCCCACGGTCACCGAGACCCGGCCCGGGACCCTCACCGGCGGACTCGAGTACCGTCCGATTTCGGTGGTGACCGCCGCGTTCAACAACCGCAGCGAGCGCGACCTGCTGCGCGAGCAGAAGGTCGGCGGCGTCAACATCGGCGAGGAGAACAAGTACTCGCAGGACATGAGCCTGACGTTCACCGTGCCGCGGCAGAAGAGCATGCCCGAGGGCAAGTTCTACGCGCCGCTGCGCACGCTGGTGCGCGGTCTCAACGACATCAAGCCGTCGCTCACCTATCAGGGTTCCTACGTCAACGACCACAACCCCAGCGTCCGTCAGGCCGACGACCCGCCCGACGTGCGCAACATCAGCAACAGCAACGAGTGGCAGTTCCGGACCCAGTTGCCCGTGGGCGAGGTGTTCAAGAGCATCTTCCCCGAGCGCAAGCGCAGCGAGGCCGAGAAGACGCGGCTGATCGAGGAGCAGCAGCGGCTCATGCAGCAGGCGCGCGGCCAGGCCGAGGAGCAGTTCGACCCCGCGGTCATCGAGGGCTGGGACGAGATGACCCTCGACCAGCGCGAGGAGGCCAAGCAGCGCTGGCTCCTCGAGCAGGCCGAGCTGCGACTCGAAGAGGAGCAGGCGGGCCAGCAGCCCGTCGACGAGGGCGGGGGGATCAGGCCCGGCGATCTGCTGAACCCCTTCCTCAACATCCTGCGCGGGTTCGACCCCATCGCGTTCAACTACACCGACCGCCGGACCAGCGGCTACGGCCGGATCACCGGCTACAATCCGGACTGGCGCTACAAGCTGGGCTTCCTCACCGAGCTCGACGTGCCCGATTCCGCGTACACCATCCGCCGCAACGACAAGAGCCAGAACATCACGGTCTCCACCAAGACCCGCCTGACCCGCGAGGTGCAGATCGACATCAAGTACGCGTTGACCGAGAGCCAGAATCTGCAGAGCGAGAACATCACCAACAACTACACGCAGGACTGGCCCGACCTGCGGCTGAACATCGCCGGCCTGGAGCGCTGGCGCGTCTTCGGCGGTCAACCCGACGACCGCGACGCCGGCTGGTTCCGCTCCTCGTCCATCGACGTGGCCTACAAGCACTCCAAGAACGTGCCCAACTACACCGACACCTATTACGCTCCACGCCTGACCACCACCATCACGCCGCGCTGGAATTTCAACTTCCACAGCGGCATGACCCTGGCCCTGAACGGCAGCTGGTCCGACGAGAACTCGCTGAACAACGGCACGCGCACCCTGGGCAAGCGCATGCAGATCGGACTGCAGCTCCAGCACGAGATCTCGGCGCAGAAGATCCTGGCCAAGCTCGGGCTCTATCGTCCCGGCAACCAGCCCACCGTGAACATGGCCATCGACCTGCGCTACGCCAAGAACACCAGCAAGCGCGAAGTCCCCGGCGCCGCCTACGATCCGCCACCCACCGGGACGCGTCAGATCTCGCTGGCGCCTCGTTTCAGCTATAATATCACCCGGAACCTGTCGGGGGCCTTCAGCTTGAACTTCTCACAGAACAAGAACATCGCCACCGATCTGACCACCACCACCATCGGACTCGGACTGGAGGCGACCTTTGTCTTCTAGCCTCAACCGCCACGGCGTGGTCGCCATCCTCGCCGGCCTCGTCATCGTCGGCGTTGCCACGGCCCAGGCCCAGCCGCCGGCGCCCGAGTTCTCGGGCGATCGGGCCATGCACTGGCTCACCGTCCAGTGCGATCTGGGCCCGCGGCCGCCCGGTTCGGCCGCGCTCGAGGAACTGCGGCAACTGATCGAGCGCCAGGCCGCGGACCTGGGTCTCGCCTCGACGCGCCTCTGCTTCGAGACCACCGACCCCTGGCACGGCGGACCCCTGCAGGTCTGCAACCTGGTGGTGTCCGCCGGACCGCCGGGCGGCGACCGCCTCTGGTTCGGTGCGCACTACGACACCCGGCCGGCCTGCGACAAGGATCCCGACCCGGCGCGGCGCCAAGAGCCGCTGCTGGGCGCCAACGACGGCGCCAGCGGCACCGCCATCCTCCTGCATCTCATGGAGCTCCTCGCCGCCTCGCCGCCGCCGCAGGGACTGGACCTGCTGTTCTTCGACGGCGAGGATTCGGGCCCGGCCGGCGATGTCGACGGTTTCTGCCTCGGCAGCCGGGAACTGGCGCGAACCTGGAACGATTTCGGCAGCCCGCTGGCGGGCGGCCGGCCCCGGGGCCTGGTGGTTCTGGACATGGTGGGGGCCCGCGGCCTGCACGTGGGCATGGAGGGCTATTCGCTGCGCTACGCGCCGGACCTCACCAGGGCGGTCTTCGCCCGGGCGCGTTCGCTGCCGCTGACGGTCTTCGCGGCCGAGCCGGCCGTGGGGGTCTACGACGACCACGTGCCGTTCCTCGAGGTCGGCATCCCGGCGGTCGATCTCATCGATTTCGACTATCCTCCCTGGCACACCACCGCCGACACCCCGGACCAGTGCGACCCGGCCGTCCTCGGCGAAGTCGGTCTCCTGGTGACCTCGCTCATCTACCAGCCGTTGCCCGGGTTCTGATGCCAGGGGCGGGTTTACCGCCGCCGATTCCACTTGCCCCGTTCGCGGGCAGCGTCTATATTCTGCGGGCATCGTAGACCCCGTATCCGGGATGTTCCGGAAGTGGGCGCAAGTCCACTTCTTTTCGTGCTATGAGGAGTCGCCCGTGACGCCCCAGGAGCTGGACAGGTACGCGCAGGCCGATCGCGTGTTCGATCTGCTCGGCCCCGAGCTGGCCGCCGAGGGCTTCGACCTCGTGGACGTCCGGATCTTCCGCGGCGGCGGCCGCTTGCAGGTGCGCCTGTCGGTGGACCTGCCGGGCGAGGAGCGCATCGATCTGGATGGTTGCGCCCGGGCCTCCCGCAGCGCCGGCATGTTCCTCGAAGAGGCCGACATCTTCGCCGGCGCCTGGGTGCTGGAGGTCTCGTCGCCCGGGATCCGCCGGCCGTTGCGACGGCCGGAGCATTTCGCGGCGGTGGTCGGGCGCGAGGTGGTGCTCAAGTGGCGGCCGCCCAGCGATCCCACCAGTAAGCCGCTCAACTTGCGGGGACGCCTCGAGCAGTGCACCGGCGACGCGATCATCGTCCTGCCGCCGGCGCCCCAGGATGCCCCGGACGGCCAGCCGGAGCCGGTGACGGTACCGCTGGCGTGCGTCCTGGAGGCGAACCTGGAACACGATTTCGACGCGCAGGAGGTGATCCGCCAGGATCGCCGGCGGCGCAAAGAGGAGAAGCGGGAGGAACGCGCCGCGCGGCGCGGTCGATCCCGCAAGCCGGACCGGCAAGAGCCGGACGCTCAGTGAACGAGAGGTAAGGTCGTCGACCATGGACCACAATGTGATCCAGGCCCTGCAGGCCATCACGCGCGAGAAGCAACTCGATCAATCGATCATCCTCGAGTCGCTCGAGGCCGGCCTGCAATCCGCCGCCAAGAAGAAGCTCGGCGCCGAGGCCAACATCATCGCCAGCGTCAACCCCGAGACCGGTGAGATGCTGGTGGAGCAGGTCAAGACCGTGGTGGAGGATCTCGACGACGAGGACCTGGAGATCAGCCTCGAGGAGGCCCAGATCGAGTTCGGCGACGAGGTCGAGGTGGGCGACGAGGTGCGCTGGGAGCTGCCGCTCGCGGACTTCGGCCGCAACGCCATCCTGGTGGCCAAGCAGATCCTGGTGCAGAAGGTCCGCGAGGCCGAGCGCACCCAGATCTTCGAGGAGTACAAGGACCGGGTCAACACCATCATCGAGGGCAAGGTCCAGCAGATGGAACGGGGCAACGCCCTGGTCAACCTGGGCCGAGTCGAGGCGCTGCTGCCGCATCGCGAGCAGATCCGCACCGAGCCGCTGCGCCAGGGCAGCGCGGTGCGCGCCTTCATCATCGAGGTGCTCGACAACGCCAAGGGTCCGCAGATCATCCTCTCGCGCAGCCATCCCGAGTTCCTCAAGGCGCTGTTCGCCCAGGAAGTGCCCGAGATCCAGGAGGGCATTGTGGAGATCAAGGCCGTGGCCCGCGAGCCGGGCACGCGCTCGAAGATCGCCGTGGTGAGCCGCGACGACCGCGTGGATCCCATCGGGTCCTGCGTGGGCATGAAGGGCAGCCGCGTGCAGGCCGTGACGCACGAGCTCAAGGGCGAGCGGGTGGACATCGTGCTCTGGAGCCCGGACCCCGTGCAGCTGATCAGCCGCGCCCTGAGCCCGGCCGAGGTAAGCCAGGTCATGCTCGACGAAGCGCGCGGCGAGGCCACCGTGGTGGTGACCGAGGACCAGCTCTCCAAGGCCATCGGCAAGGAGGGCAAGAACGTCCGCCTGGCCGCCAAGCTGACCAACTGGAAGATCGACCTCATCTCGAGCCGCGAATACAGCATCCGCCAGCGCGTGGCCGAGGAGGTCACCATGACCCTGGACGAGATGTCCGGCATGACGCCCGAGCTGACGGCCGCGCTCCAGGACGTGGGGATCGAGACCATCGCCGCCCTGGCCCGCATCGATTTCGAGGCCCTCGCCGGCCTCGAGGGCGTGGGCGAGGAGACGGCGTCCCAGCTCAAGGCCAATGCCGAGGCGACTTTGGCCGAGCTGGAGAAGATCATCGAGGAGACCGTCCACGCCGAGCTGAACAAGGAGCTGGGCGATGGTCTGCTCGACGAGAGCATGCTCGAGGACGGCGAGCTGACGGCCACCGAGGAGACGGCCGCGGCCGTCTCCGCTGCGGCGGCCGCTGACCCGTTCAGCGATTTCGAGGAGAAGGTCTCCGGCGAGAGCGAGACGGACGTCGTCGAGGCGGACGCCGCGGCCGGAGAGGCCCAGCAGGATGAGGACGAACCCGTGGGCGAGGCCGCGGAGGCCGATGAGGCCGAAGAGGCCGAAGAGGCCGAAGAGGCCGAAGAGGCCGAAGAGGCCGAGAGTCAGGACGAGGACCAGGGCGAAGACGAGACCGCGGACGAGGACGACGAGAAGACCAGACGCGATCCGCTCGCCGATGCCGGGCAGGACGGCTAGATGCCACACCGGGAGCCCGTGAACCCGCCGGCCGGCGAAGAGCTCGTCGAGCGGGTGATGGCTCTGCTGGGGCTGGCCCGGCGCGCCGGCAAGCTCGCGGTGGGCGCCACCGCGGTGGAGAAGATGGTCCGCCAGGGCGCCAGGCCGGTGATCATCGTCGCCCGGGATGCCGGCGCCGCCATGACGCGGCGGGCCAGCACGCTCGGGCCCGTGCGGGGCCGCGTGGCTGACCTGGTGACCCGGGACGACCTGGCCCGACGGCTGGGCCGCAACGATCTGGTGCTGGTCGCGGTGGCGGACATGGGTTTCGTCAGAGGGTTACAGAAGCTGGGTGTGGTGACCGGACCCGAGGAGGACACCGCGACGTCGCAATGACGACGCTCGCGGCTGGAGGTTTACGTTGGCGAGGAAGCTTCGAGTTTATGAACTGGCACGGCACTACGGTGTCGACAGCAAGCAGATCATGGTCCTCCTCCAGAAGATGAAGGTCGAGGCGAAGAGCCACATGAGCGTGGTCGAGGACGACGCCGTGGACAAGGTCCATGCGGTGTTCCAGCGCAAGCGCGAACTGGCCCGCAACAACTACGCCAAGGCCCACGGGCTGCCGCCCTCCAAGCTCGAGAGCATCGCCAGCCTGCGGCCGCTGCCGCGGCCGCAACCGCCCGAGGAGCCGGAGGAGGAGCCGAAGCCCAAGAAGAAGGCCGCCAAGAAGAAGAAGAAGGTCCCGGCCAAGTCCAAGGTCGTGGTGATCAAGAAGGCGGGGCAGGCCACCAAGGTGGCCAAGGCCGCTGCGGCGCAGAGGGCGGCCGAGGAGGCGGAGAAGGCCGAGCGCGAGGAGGCCGCGCGCCTCGAGCGCGAGCAGCTGGAGGCCGAGCGGGCCGCCGAGCGGGAGAAGCACCAGCAAGCGCGTCTGATCAAGAAGCCCAAGCTGGTCAAGAAGGCCGTGGTGGATGAAGAGGCCGGCGAGGTCGTGGTCGACGAAGCGGTGGATGCCGGCACGGAGGTCGCTGCGGAAGCCGCTGCCACGGAAGCGACGGTGACCGAGACGCCGGCCGAGGCGGAGCCCGCCGTGGCCGACGAGACAACCACCCCGGTGAGCGAGGAGGCGGACACGACCACCGCCGAGCCCGCGGAGACGACCGCCGAGGCGCCGGACGAGTCCGAGGACGACGCCGAACGCCGACCGGTGGTGAAGAACGACGGCTTCAAGGTCGGCGACATCATCAAGCCCGCACCCAAGGTCGCGGCGAAGCCCGCACCCGCACCCATGCCCGCCGAACCCAGCGGCGGCGATCCCGGTTCCAGCTCGCAGAGCGTCAAGGAGTCCATCCAGGCCGCGATTCGGCGGCGACAGGACGAGAAGGCGGCCAAGGAGGCTGCTGGCGGCCGGCGCAAGCGGTCGCGTTCCAAGAAGAAGAAGGTGGACGAGGCCGAAGTGGAACGACAGCTCAAGCAGACCATGGCGCAGATGGAGACCACCGGCGGCGGCAAGCGCAAGCGCCGCAAGGGTGGCCAGCGCGAGGATGTCACCGACGACCAGCTGCTGCGGATCACCGAGTTCATCACGGTGCAGGAATTCGCCGAGAAGCTCGAGGTCCCCGCGCGTGAGATCATCGGCAAGCTCTTCTCGCTCGGGGTCATGGTGACCATGAACCAGCGCCTGGAGAAGGATCAGATCGAGTTGCTCGCCGACGAGTACGAGCGGGATTACGAGTTCCTCAGCGAGTTCGGCGAGGAGCTGCTCGAGCACGAGCAGGAGGAAGTGCCCGCCGAGGACCTGGAGACCCGGCCCCCCGTGGTCACGGTCATGGGCCATGTCGACCACGGCAAGACCTCGTTGCTCGACCGGATCCGCGCCACCAACGTGATCGCGGGCGAGGCCGGCGGCATCACGCAGCACATTGGCGCCTACAAGGTGGAAACGGCCGGCGGCCCCATCACCTTCCTGGATACCCCGGGCCACGCGGCGTTCACCGCCATGCGCGCCCGCGGCGCCCAGGTCACCGACATCGTGATCCTCATCGTGGCGGCCAACGACGGCGTCATGCCCCAGACCGTGGAGGCCATCAACCACGCCAAGGCCGCGGGCGTGCCCATCATCGTGGCCGTCAACAAGATCGACCTGCCCGACGCCAATCCCGGCCGCGTCAAGCAGGAGCTCATGCAGCACGAGATCCTCATCGAGGAGTTCGGCGGCGACATCCTCTGCGCCGAGATCTCGGCGAAGAAGGGTATCGGCATCGAGAGGCTGCTCGAGCAGGTGCATCTGCAGGCCGAGGTGCTCGAGCTACAGGCCAGCCCCAAGGGCGCTGCGCGCGGCACCGTGGTGGAGGCCCGCAAGGAGCCCGGCCGCGGCGTGGTCTTCTCGGTGCTCATCGACAAGGGGACCCTCAAGCAGGGCGACATCTTCGTGGTCGGCCTCTGCGACGGCCGGGTGCGCGCGCTGGTCAACGAGCGCGGCGAGAAGCTGGAAGAGTGCCTGCCCGGGCAGCCCGCCGAGGTGCTCGGCGCCAACGACGTGCCCGAGGCGGGCGACCGCTTCTACGTCATGGAGAGCGAGCGCGAGGCGCGCGACATCGCCGCCCGGCGCCAGCAGGAACTGCGCGTGCAGCAGCTCACCGCGCCCAAGAAGAAGCTCAGCCTCGACTCGCTGGCCGACCTGATCGACGCCGCCGACCTCAAGGAACTGCCCATCATCATCAAGGGCGACGTGGCGGGTTCGGTGGAGGCGCTGGCCGACCAGTTCCTCGAGCTGGGCACCAGCGAGGTCCAGGTCCGGATCATCCACAAGGCCGTGGGCTCGATCAGCGAGTCCGACGTGCTGCTGGCCGGCAACACCGGCGCGCTGATCATCGGCTTCCACATGCGCCCGGGCTCCGCCATCAAGGAGCTGGCCAAGAAGCACCACGTGGAGATCGAGGTCTTCGACATCATCTACGAGGCCGTCGACACGCTGAAGAAGGCCATGGCCGGCCTGCTCGGCTCGATCCAGCGCGAGGTCTCCACCGGCAAGGCCGAGGTGCGCCAGGTCTTCCGGATCCCGAAGATCGGCCAGATCGCCGGCTGCATGGTGCTCGACGGCAAGATCACCCGCAACAGCCGCGGCCGTCTGGTCCGCGACGAGATGGTGATCTTCGAGGGCAAGATCAATTCGCTGAAGCGCTTCAAGGAGGACGCCAAGGAGGTGCTGCAGGGCTTCGAGTGCGGCATCGGCCTGGAGAACTTCAACGAGATCCAGGAAGGCGACTTCATCGAGACCTACGAGATCGAGGAGATCAAGCGCACCGAGCTCTGAGCGGCGCGAACCGGCGCGCAAGAGGGCGTGAGCGGCGCGGTTGCACGGCCTGTGTAGCCGCGCCGCACCGTTCCCGGCGGTCGATGCGTGATTGCCCGCGGCCCGGGCGCGGCTTATGCTGTCGGGTCCCCAGGAGCCATAGCGAGGAACGAGGACATGGATCCCTACAAGACCAATCGATTGAACGCGGCGCTGCAGCGGTCGCTCAGCGATCTCATCGCCACCCAGGTCAAGGATCCCCGGGTGGGGCTGGTGTGCATCTCCCAGGTCGAGCTGAATCGCGACCACAGCGTGGCGCGGGTCTTCGTCGCGGTGACCGGCGACGAGGATGAGCGCAAGAAGAGCATGGCCGGGCTGCGCAAGGCCGCCGGTTTTCTGCAGGGCCAGGTGGGCCGCGGTCTGCGCCTGCGCAACGTCCCCGAGCTGCGCTTCGAGTACGACGACAGCCTGGACCGCGGCTTCGGGGTGGAGGAGATGCTTCGCGAACTCGAGGTTCGCGGCGAGTTCCAGGACGAGCAGGAGCGCAAGCGGCAGCTGACCCTCGCCGATTTCGAACCGCCACGCGAGCTGGTCGAACCGTTGCGCGCCGCCCGGACGGTCTGGCTCACCGGTCACTGGAATCCCGACCCCGATTGCATGGGCGCCGCGCTCGCCCTCGGCGAAGTCCTGCGTGGCCTCGACAAGGACGTCACCGTGCTGCGCTTCCCCGATCCGGCCACGGGATTGACCACGCTGCCCGGTTGGGAGCTCACCGAGGAGGCTGACCGGGCGGAGGAATTGCTGGCCGCGGGACCGCCCGATCTGGTGGTCCTGGTGGATTGCCATCGGACCGATCGCACCGGACCGCTGCGCGACACCCTCGATCGCTGCCCCGCCGTCGTCTGCATCGATCACCATCTGGTGTCCGGTCGGCGCGCTCCGGTGGCGGGCTGGCTAGAGTCGCGGGCCGAATCCACCAGCACCCTGGCCTACCGACTCATCGAGGTGCTGGCCGGCGGCGGCGCCGACGATCCCATCACCACCGATGTGGCCACCAACATCTTCGCCGGCCTGGCGGGCGACACCGGCGGTTTCCGCTTCGACAACACCACGCCGCTCAGTTTCCGCCTCGCCGCCGATCTGGCCGAACGTGGAGTCGACACGGCGGGCGTGCAGCATGTCCTCCTGCACGAGCGCCGCCGGCAGGCGCTGGACCTGCTTCAGCGCGCGCTGGTGGCGACCACCTATCCCGGCGGCGGTCGGGTGGCGGTGATGCCGATCACCCAGGCCATGCTCGCCGAGACCGGAGCGGTGATGGCCGAGACCGAGGGTTTCGTGAACATCCTGACCGCGGTGGAGGGGGTGCGGTACGCGGCCCTGGTCAAGGAGCTGGCCGAGGGCGGCTGGCGCGTGTCGCTGCGTACCAACGGCGGCGACGTGCAGGCCGTGGCGGCGGCCTTCGGCGGCGGCGGCCACAAGGTCGCGGCCGGATGCACCCTGGAGGGAGACGCCGACGAGGTCATGGCTGCCGTGACCGAGGCGCTCCTCGCGGCGGAATAGGCCCGGCGTGCGCGAACCCTGCGGCATCGTGCTGGTGGACAAGCCCGCGGGCGTCACCTCGCGCCGTGTCGTCGAGGCCGTCGGCAAGCTCTTCGCACCGGACCTTCCGCGGCGCCGGCGCGGCGGACCTCGGTTCCGGGCGGGACACGCCGGCACGCTCGATCCGCTGGCCACGGGCTTGCTGCTGGTGCTGGTGGGAAGGGGCACGCGCCTGCAACCGTTCCTCATGGGGCTTGACAAGCGCTACGTGGCCACCGTCCGCCTGGGGGCCGCCACCATGAGCCTGGATCGCGACGGCGAGGTCACCCGGACCGCGCCCGTCCCCGCCTCGATGCCCGACCTGACACCCGCGCTGGCCGCGTTGACCGGTACCATCATGCAGGAGCCGCCGGTGGTGTCGGCGCTCAAGCGAGATGGCCAGCCGCTGCACCGCCTGGCGCGTCGCGACCCCGACACGCCGCCGCCGCCGCCACGGCCGGTGACCGTGCACCGCCTGACGGCCGGCACGGTCCGCTGGGGCGAGGACCCGGCGCCCGACGAGCCGGGGATTCCGGCAGCCGACGGCCGTGTCTACGAGATCGATCTCGACATCACCTGCAGCAGCGGCACCTACGTGCGTTCGCTGGCGCGCGACCTGGCCCACGCCCTGGGCACCGAGGGCCACGTGCAGGCCCTGCGCCGACTGTCGGTGGGGCCCTTCGTTGTGGACGAGGCCGTGACCCCGGATACACTGGCCAAGGCCCCCGCACCCGCGTTATGGTTACGGTCCCTGGCGGCGGCTTTGCCGCACTTGCCGGCGGTGACCATCGACCCGGAGCAGGCGGCGAGCCTGCGCCAGGGCGGACAGCCCGCGTCCGACTGGCTGCCACAGCCGCCGCCGGACCTCTGGCGGTTCCTGGACACGCATGGCGGCCTGGTGGCCGTGGGGCGCCGGGACCCGGAAACCGGGCTGGCCCGAACCGCGGCCGTGATGCCGGCGAATGGCGTCGGAGGCGACCCAGACCCGAAGGACGAGACATGCGCATGATCCGGCTCAACGAGGACTACCTCGACGGGGTGCTCGCCGGCGAGACCAGCCTGACCGCTCGCCACACCGGCCCGTGCGCCCTCTCGCTGGGGTCGTTCGATGGGCTCCATCTCGGACACCAGGCACTGGTGCAGGCGCTGCGCACCGCCAAGCGCGAGCACGACCTGCAGTCCACGGTCATGCTCACGTTCCGCCATCATCCGCGCCGGGTCCTGGGCGGCGATGAGGGCCCCTTCCTGCTGACCACCTGGCGTGAGAAGCTCTCGCTGCTCGAGCAGCTCGATCTGGACGTGGTGGTGGCCTTCGATTTCTCGCTGAACCTGGCCCGACTCGACTACCGGACCTTCGTCCAGCGCTTCCTGGTGGACTGGCTCGGCATGACCCACCTGGTGGTGGGGCACGACGCCCGGCTGGGCGCCGACCGCCGGGGAGACACCACGACGCTGACCGCGCTGGGCCGGGAGCTGGGCTACGAACTTCAGGAGTTGCCGCCCACCACCCTCGGCGGCCGGGTCATCAGCAGTTCGGCCATCCGCAACGCGCTGGCCGCCGGCGACTGCGCTCAGGCCGCCGCCATGCTCGGCCGGCCTTACGCGCTCTGGGGCGAGGTGGTCCCTGGCGACAGCCGCGGCCGGACCATCGGCTACCCCACCGCCAACGTGGAGCCGCTCAATCCGCGCAAGCTCCTGCCGGCGTCGGGCGTGTACGCTTGCCGCGTGCAGGTGTCGGGCGACGTGGTCACCGCCGGCGGCGACGGCATGCTCGGCTTCGTGCACGAGCCGCTGCCGGAGATCGACCGCCAGGGCGACATGGTCTCACCGGGGCACGGTCGCTGGCGGCTGTACGGGGGCATGCTCAATTTCGGCCGCGTGCCCACGTTCCACGAGGGCGGCCTGGCCATGCCGCGTATCGAGATCAACCTCTTCGACTTCTACGGCGACCTGCGCGGGCGGACGGTCAAGGTGGAATGGCTGAAACGGTTGCGCGACGAGCGTCAGTTCGCCGGGGTCGGCGACCTGATCACTCAGCTGCGCCAGGACGAGCGCCAGGCGCGTATGGTGGTGTCGACCACGCCCATGCACACCGATTAGCCGTTGAAGCCTCGCCAGCGGTCCCCCATAATCCGGCGCGAAGCTCCCGGGACCATTCATGGAGGAAGCATCTTGTCGTCAGCCAGCGTTCTGGCCGCGCTCCGGCGCCATCTGGGTCCAGTCCTCGCCACGCTCCTGCTCGTGACCTCGCTGGGCGCGGCCGTCGCCCAGGAGCTCACGCCCGAGATGCTCGAGGAGGCCGCGCGGCGTTCCGGACTGAGCGAGGAAGAGATCCTGCGCCGGTACCAGCAGCGCCAGGGAACCGCCGGCCCCGATACCGCCGCGGCGCCGGGGCGGACCAGCCTCGAGGGTCTCGACGATCGCGGTCCGCAGGCTCCCGCCGCGCCCCCGAGCCGCAGCGAGAGCTCCTACTGGGCCGAGCGGCCCGACGTGGTGCTCCCGCTCAGCGAGCTGGAAATGGCCGACGCGGTGCTCGATTCGCTCCAGGATGTCCTGGCGGCACCCTCCGATTCGCTCCGGCTCTTCGGACAGGATTTCTTCCAGCTCGATGCCGCGCTCTTCAGTCCACCCAGCTTCGGCCCCGTGCCCGGCGATTACCTGCTGGGCGTGGGCGACGAGGTCGTCATCGACGTCTGGGGCGAGGTGGAGATGCGGGTGACGCGCATCGTCGACCGCGACGGCAGCATCATCCTGCCCCGTGGCGGCAAGATCGTCTGCCACAACCGGACGCTGGCCGAGATCGACACCGTGATCCGCGAACGGCTGGCCCGCAGCTACAGCGGCATCGACGACGGGTCGATCCAGCTCGCGGTGACCCTCGGTCAGCTCCGCTCGATCCGGGTCTTCGTCATCGGCGACGCGAAGCAGCCCGGCGCCTACGAGGTCAGCTCGGTGGCCACGGTGATGACCGCGCTCCACGCCGCCGGCGGCCCCGCGCTCTCGGGCAGCTACCGCGACATCCGCCTGCAGCGCGACGGCGAGACCGTCACCAGCCTCGACCTCTACCGTTACCTCATCGGCGGCGTGCGCGAGCAGGATCGGATCCTGCGCGAAGGCGACACGATCCTGGTGCCCCCTCGCGGCCGGACCGTGACGCTGCGCGGCGAGATCCGCCGCCCGGCCTACTTCGAGCTCACCGCCTCCGAGACCCTGGCCGACCTCCTGCGCTACGGCGGCGGCTTCACGCCCGTGGCCGCCACCGGCGTGGTCCACGTGGCCCGCATCATCCCGCCCGCCGAGCGGCGCCCGGACCTGCCCGACCGCACCTGGATCGACATCTACCTCACGCCCGCGGGCACGCTCGAGGATCCGGCCACCGGCATCCTGCTGGACGGCGACAGGGTCACCGTCGACGCCATCAGCGACGAGGTCTGGGGCTGGGTGGAGATCCAGGGCCACGTCAAGCAGCCCGGACGCTATCAGTACAACGAGGGACTCACGGTGCGCGAACTGGTGGCCCAGGCCGGTGGCGCCTGGCCCGACGTGCTGCTCGAGGTGGCCGTGATCGATCGCATCGACCAGCAGCAGCGCCTCTCCACGGTGACCCTGCCGCTGGGCCAGGTCCTCCGCGGCGAGACGGCCGATCTGCCGCTCCAGGAACGCGACGTGCTCCGGGTGTTCGCCAAGGGCGAGATGCTCGACCGCGAGACCGTCTCCATCAGCGGCGAGGTGCGCAGCGAGGGCCAGTTCGAGTTCCGCCGCGGCATGACCCTGCAGGACCTGATCGTGCGCGCCGGTGGCATCCCAGCCACCGGCGACCTCGAGCACGTGGAGATCCAGCGCCTGCAGGAGGAGAAGGTCCTCTCGGCCGCCGCCGAGCCGCCCGCGGGCAAGACCGTGGAGACGATCGTGGTGAATCTGGCCCCGGACTACCTGCGCCAGGGGTCGGGGTTCCTGCTCGAGCCCTACGACCACGTGGTGGTGCGCCGCCTGCCCTGGTACGAGAAGCAGCGCATGGTCCAGGTGCGCGGCGAGGTCTTCTACAACGGGGTCTTCAGCCTGGAGAACGAGGACGAACGCCTGTCCAGCGTGATCGAGCGCGCCGGCGGTCTCAAGCCCAACGCCTACGCCGCCGGCGGCCGCGTCGTTCGCCCGGGGCTGGGCAACGTGGCGGTGGACCTGGTGCAGGCCATGGCTGCGCCCGGCGGTCCCCAGGACATCATCCTCGAAAGTGGCGACCAGATCCTGGTGCCGCCGCGGCAATACACGGTGAAGGTGGTCGGCGAGGTGGGCTTCCCCACGGCGCTGGTCTTCGAGGACGGCAAGAGCATCAACTGGTACGTCGACCGCGCCGGCGGCTACCTCGAGCAGGCCGACAAGGGGCGCACCCGGGTGATCCATCCCAACGGACTGTCGCAGCCCAACAAGGGGGGGCACCGGGTGCTGCCGGGGTCCACCATCGTGGTGCCGGTGGAGCCGCCGCCCGAGGGCCCGACCACGCTCGAGACGCTCAAGGAGATCACGGCGATCTTCGCGGCGCTGGCCACGGTGTGGCTGGTGATCGATCGGGCGACGGAGTAGTCATGACATCAGTGCGCAACGATGGTGCGGGTGTGGATCTGGTGGCCACCGGGGTCCCCGGCCTGGTTACTCTGCTGGTCCGACGTTGGCTGCCGCTCTGCATCGGCCTGGTCTGCGGGGCGCTCCTGGGGGTGACCCTCGTGCTGGTCCTGCCCAAGCAGTACGAGGCCGAGGCCACGGTGGTCGCGGCCAGCCAGCTCGGATCGAATCAGTCGCTCGGTAACCTGGGGCAACTGGCCTCGGCGGCGAGCAGCTTCGGCGTGAACCTGGGTGGTGATCAGGGCGACCCCACCTTCCTCTTTCCCTGGATCCTCCGCAACAGCGAGGTATCCGGCCGGATCCTGCAGGCCAAGCATATCGACAGCGATGGACACGAAGTGCAACTGCTCGACACGATCATCGACCCCGACGGCGATCTCGACCGTCGTCTCGCCAGGGCCAGAATCGTGCTGCACCAGCGAATCCTGCGCTACGAGAAGGATCGCCGCAGCGGCGTCTCGCTGGTCAAGGTCCGGTTGACGGATCCGGTCCTCGCCGCGAGCGTGGTCAACAATTGTCTCGAGGAACTCGACACCTTCTACCAGACGCTCAAGTCGAGCATGGCCGGAGGCGAGTACGGTTTCATCGCTAAGCGGCTGCAGGATGTGGAGGAGGCACTGGCGGACGCCGAGAACGCCCTGCTCGAATTCCGGCAGGCAAACCGCTCGGTGGTCGGATCGCCGCCTCTTTTGCTGGAGCAAGCGCGTCTGGAGCGGGAAGTCCAGCTGAACCAGCAGCTCTTCTTGACCCTGCACACGCAGTTCGAGATCGCTGGCATCGAGCAGGAGAAGCAGTTGCCTGTCCTGGCCATCCTCGATCACGGTCATCCACCCGTGCGCCCGGTGGCGCCCCAGCCGCTCTCGCTGGTCCTGATCTGGATCCTGCTGGGAGGGGTCGTGGCCACCCTGACGGTGCTGGTGCACAACATCGTACTCCTGAACCGCGCGACCAGCGGGACGTGATGTGGTGGTCTGGCACGAGGCTCATGAATTCCTCGCGTTGCAGACCATGCTGGTTATCGCCATCCTGGCCCTGGCCTGGTGGCTTTGGCGTCGCACGGGCAGTCTCGGCTTTCCGCTAGGCCTCATGGCGCTCTACTTCTGGAGCCTGCATGGGTCATGGATCGTTATTCACGACCTCTGGCGTGGCCAGGAATCGGCTCGCTACCAGTACCTGTTCGAACGCATGTTCCCCGTTCAACTCGATCCGGCCTATCTGGCGACCATCGGCCTCTACGGGATTTTCATCCTGAGTGTCGGCATGACGTGCTTGCTTTTGGCCAGACCGCTACCCGTGCGGGGGGCCTGTCGGGGTGAACCGGTGAGAATCCAGCACTGGCTGCTCCTGGTCATGGCCGCCGTCTCGCTGCTCGGCAGCTTCCTGATCGTGCGAGACCAGCTGGTCGAAGTCGCCCTGATGAACCGGTCGGGCTATTCGCTCACAAGCGAGGGTGCCGCCACGGTTCCGCTGTTCCCCCTCCATCAGGTCTTCAACCGTCTGACCGTGATGCCACTGGCCATCGGCGCGCCATTGCTGTTCTGCGGCGAGCGTGGACGCTTCCTTGTCGCCAAAAGCTCCTCGTTGATCAGGCTCGGCTACCTGGTCCTGGTCGTGGCGGTTCTCGTCTACGGTTTCCTGCTGGGCAACAAGGCGGAAGCTTTCGCCGGCCTCCTCACCGGCACGCTCATCTACATGGCAAACACGCCGCAGGCACGACTCGGCGGTCTGGTGCTGGGCGGTCTGGTCTTCTTCGCGGCCATCGCCCTGGTCGACTACGTGCGGACCGTGCCTCTGGGCGACCTCCTATCGGGTCAGGTGGATCCGCTTCAAGCCCTGCGTGCGCCCCTGGAGATCTTCAACAGCAACGAGGCGTTCGCTACGCATTTTTCACTCTATGGGATCCTTGCTTACGACGTGCCGCTGATCCACGGTCGCGGGATCGTCGCGCTCGTCACGGCGTTCGTGCCCCGGCTGCTCTGGCCCGACCGCCCGCCGGTTACCTACGTCCACTACGCGGATTCGCTCGGCCTGCCCGAGGACCAGGGCTTCACGCTACACCATGCCGCAGGATGGTATCTGAACTTCGGTGTTCCTGGTGTGATCATCGGCGGTGCACTGCTGGGCCTGGTCTGGGTGGCCCTGTTTAACCGCATGGGGCGGTCCGGGCGGGGGGCGCTCCTGGGGCTGGTCGGCTTCGCCTTCATGACCGGCGGCCTGGCCGATTTCGTGCGTGCGGGCATTGCTTCCTACAAGAGTCTGCTCCTCTACAACATACTCCTGCCGTGGCTCACGGTGACCCTAGCCCGCTGGCAACTCTTTCCACGGGCCCGCGCGGAAGGACCCCCGCAGGCTGCCGAGGCGCCATGAAGACCTGCTTGATCAGCCATGGCAACATGCTCCACGTGGTCTCCCGACTGCAGTTCATGGTCGAGCGCGGATGGGATGTCCACTGGCTGCAGATCGCTGCTGGCCAGTACACTGTGCCCGGCGTCACGGTCCATCGTCTGTACGATTCCGAGGAGCAGACCCTCAGCTTGTTCGGCAAGCTGGCCTATCTACGCGCCGGCTGGCGCGCGAGGGTCCTCCTGAGGCGCCTCCAGCCCGACCTGGTCTGGCCACACTACGTGTCCAGCGGTGGCCTGGTGGCATGGCTGTCCGGGTGGCCGCGATATTGTGTCACCATCCATGGCTCGGATCTTCTGGAGCGGAGCCGGACACCGCTGGGACGCTTCCTGCTCCGCCGGATCCTCGCGCGGGCTGTCCTGGTCAATCCGGTGGCGGAACACATGCAGAGCGTCCTGCAACGCCTCGGCGTACCCGCCAGCCGGATCTTCTGCATGACACATGGGATCGCGCTGGAAGACCACCCCTTCCACCCGGCGCCGGCCGGTCCCGGCCAGACCGTGCGTCTGGTCTGCACGCGGACGTTCAACAGCACGCTCTACGATATTCCGACCCTGCTGCGCGCCACCGCTCTGCTCAAGGCGAGAGGTCGCCAGTGCCACCTCACGCTGGCAGCCACCGGGCCGCTCGAGCCCGAATTGCGACGTCTTGCCGCGACCCTGGATCTCGGCGACACGGTCACCTTCGGCGGCGGATACCGGCGCGCTGAGTTGGGGGAGATCTTCGCTAACCACGATCTCTATGTGTCGACCTCGCTCTGGGACGGCACCAGCCTGTCGCTCCTCGAGGCCATGGCCTGTGGTATCCTGCCCGTGGTCAGCGACATCCCGGCCAACAGCGCTCTGATCAAGGACGGCATGAACGGATTCCTCTTCGTGGCCGGCGACGCCGAGGCGCTCGCGGGTAAGATCGAGCAGGCCCTCGGGATCGGCGATCAGCGAGACGCCTGGCTACGGGACAATCGCCAGCTGGTGGAACGATGCGGCGATCTGCACCGCAATCTGGAAGCGCTGATGGCCCATGTCGAGGAGACCATGCGTTGAACAGGCGGCATCTCACCGATTACGGCTGGCTCTATCTGGCCAAGCTCTCGGCTCTGATCACCAATGTGCTGCTCTACCGCCTCGCCAGCGTCAAGCTCGGCCTCGATGGTTTCGCCGAGTACTCGCTCGCTCGCCGGAGTATCGCGTTGGTGCTGCCGGCTCTCCTGGCGGGGCAACTCGTCGCCCTGCCGCGTAGCATCGCTCTCGATCTTTCCGATCGCTCGCGGCGCCAGTCGACCTTCCTGGTTTCCCACCTGATCGTCCTGGTCACGACTCTGCTTTTCCTGGGGCTCGCCCTGGGCCAGCCCGACCGGTTGGCGACCTGGTTCTTCGGCGGAGCTGAGCACGGCGAACTCCTGCTGCCGATGACGGTCTTCATGCTGTCCCAGGCACACTTCTTCGTGGTCAATGCCTACTATCAGGGCCGGCTCGCCTTCCGTTCGTTCGGTCTGGTCGGCCTGGTCTGCGGAGGGATCGTGCCGCTGGTGGGATTCTGGTTCGCGCCACCATCGGCAGGCGGGGTGCTGGTGGGGATCGCCCTGCTGACCCTCGTGGTCGCCGTCGGGATCAGTTCCTGGATCTTCATCCACCATGGCTGGCCGGTCCTGCGACGACTGCCCTGGCGGGACATGCTCGAGTTCGGTATTCCCCGGGTGCCGGGAGACTTCGCCATGGGCGGGATGCTGGGTTTGCCGAGCATGCTGGTGGCCAACCGGGTCGGCCTCATCGAGGGTGGCTACGTGGCGTTCTGTGGCACGATGATGTCCATGGTGGTCACTGCGGTGGCACCCATCAGCACGGCCTGGCTACCCCGTTTCACGAGCCTTGCGGCCAGGGGCGAGGGATACCTGATGCGCCGCACGGCGGCCGGGACCCTGACGGTGGTAGTGGGCGGAGTGGCGGTGGCTACCCTCATCGCCGTGCCCGCCATGGCCTGGTTGACGACCTGGTATCTCGGGCCCGAGTACGGGCCTGCCGTGCCGGTCTTCCGGGTGTTCACGCTCGGGTTGATTCCCATCGCGGTTTACGGCTGCTTGCGCAGCATCGTCGACGCGGCTTACCGCAGACCGGTCAACACCATCAATATCGTGGTCGCGCTGGCGGCGTTCTATGGGCTGGAGGCCCTGCTGAGACGGCAGGCGGACCCCATGTGGGCCGTGATCTGGGCCGCGCTGGCCAGCTATGTGGTCCTGGCACTGCTCACCATCGCCTGTTCCTGGCGGCCGTTCCGGCCCGGGTTCAGGCTCAGCGACCAGCCTAAACAGAGCGCTGATACCAGGCCTGGAACATGAGGATGCTCCAGAGCCGGTAGTGCCAGTGCCGCTTTCCCGAACGGTGCTCGTCCCACATGCGGGAGACGCGCCGTGGTTCGAAGATGCCGGTGGCGGCGATACTGTCGGTGGCCAGGAGGTCGTCGGCCCACGGTTTCAGGGGGCCGCGCAACCACTCCTTGACCGGGATCTGGAAGCCCATCTTCGGGCGGTCGATGATGGGGTCGGGCAGGTATCGCCGCAGAACCTCCTTGAGCAGCCATTTGGTCTGTCCCTGAGCATACTTCAGCGTGAACGGCGTCTGCCAGGCCAGCTCGACCAGACGGTGGTCCAGCAGCGGAACGCGTGTCTCGAGGCTGGTACTCATGGAGGTCCGGTCCACCTTGACCAGCAGATCGTCGGGCAGGTACTCGACCTGGTCGGCAAACATCATGTAGTGGGCGAGCGCATGCTCGCTGGTCAGGGGTTCGAAGGGCTGGGGCACGGCGAGGCAGTCCGACACATCGCTGCAGAGCACGGCTGCCGGATCCTGCCACTTGGTCGAGAGGCGCCGGATCATGCGCTCCGGCGTGTCCTTGACGAGATAATCGGCGAGTTTGCGCAGGAAATCGCCGTCGGGTCGGCGGCCCAGACTCGTCGGAGCGAAGCGCCGCAAGACTGGCGCCAGGATGTCGCCCGCCGACACGGGTAGATGGCGAAGAGTATTCCTCGCTACCGCCAGGAGCCAGTCCGGCCAGCCGGCCAGTCGCTGCAGGTAGGCGAGCTGCCACAGATAGCGGTGGTAGCCGAAGAAGGATTCGTCCCCCCCGTCGCCGGAGAGGGCGACGGTGACCTCGCGCCTGGCGAGGCGGGAGACCAGCAGGGTCGGGATCTGGGAGGAGTCGGCGAACGGCTCGTCGAAGATCTCGGCCAGCTCGGGCACGGTGGCCAGGCAATCGTCCGGGGTGACGATCAGCTCGGTATGATCGGTGCCGAGATGCTCCGCGACCTGGCGCGCGAATCTCGACTCGTCATAGGCCGGATCGACGAATCCGATGCTGAAGGTCTTGACCGGGCCAGTGGCTTGAGCCTGCATGGCGGCGACCACGCACGAGGAATCGACCCCGCCCGAGAGGAAGGCGCCCAGCGGCACATCGCTGATCATGCGCTCGCCCACGCAACGACGGATCAACTCGTCCAGCTCGGTCACCCTCGTCTGGAGATCCGCCGCTGCCTGCCGGGATCGACCAGCGCGCGCCCGCTCGCCGAGATCCCAGAAGCGGCTGGTTTGCTGTCGTGGTTCGCCAGCCAGGGAGAGGGTCACGATGGTACCCGGTCGGACTTTCCGGACCTCCGCGAAGATCGACCAGGGCGCCGGTATGAAGTTGAGCTGCAGCAGCAGCCGGATGGCCTCGGCGTCCAGGGTCCCTGGGAAGCCCGGCATCAGGCGCAGAGGTGTCAGTTCGCTGGCGAAGCACCAGCAGCCATTCCAGGTCCCCAGGTAGAGCGGCTTGATGCCCAGACGATCCCGGACCAGGCTCAGCTGCTTCTCGTGACGATCCCACAAAGCCATGGCGAACATGCCGTTGCAACGTTCCAGACAGCCATGGAGTCCCCACTCTCCGATGCCGGCAAGGAGCGTCTCAGTATCGGATGTACCGCGAAAGCGATGCCCGCGTTTCGTCAGTTCTTGGCGCAGGACCAGATGGTTGTAGATCTCGCCGTTATAGGATAGGACGTAGCGACCATCGGCCGAATGCATGGGCTGGGAGCCTTCATGGCTCAGATCGAGGATCGAGAGTCTCCGGTGACCGATGTGGACTCCAGTCTCGGGGTCGTGCCAGTGGCCGTCGGCATCCGGTCCACGGTGAGCCAGCGCGGCGGTCATCTGCCGCAGGACTGAATCCGGTGATCCGATGTGCCGGCGGGTATCAACGAATCCGACGATGCCACACATGTCGATCCTTTCCTGCCGCTGGCGGCCGCGAGCTCAGCGCATGAAATGAGCAGGGGGTCGGCGCAGCTTCTGCCACCCCTTGCGACCGATGGCGCCCCAGCGATGAAGGCGGGACCGGTTCCAGCGTTGCCAGCGCTCCCGGGTGCGGGCGAATTCCGCATGCCGGTGGCCATAAGCCATTTCCAGGGCTTGCAACTGGGCGACATGGACCGCGTGGTAGAACGGACTGGCCAGGTTGCCATGGAGGTCGTAGCGCGACCAGGTTCCAGTGTCGTACCTCTCGAGCCAGGCCGCCAGGGCCACCAGGGTGTCGGCGAGGATGGCTATCCGCTGATCGGTCGGTGCGACGAGGGTCAGGTCGTGCAGGCCGAAGAGCGAGTAGATCCAGCCGTTCAGGATCGTGCTCGGGGAATCCAGGGGTTTCTCTTCCAGTACCAGCCCCTGTCCGCTCCGCCAGGAGACTCCACCGCTGGCGAGGTCGGTCAACATCAGCGCTTCAGCTCTGGCCGACGCCTCCAGCAGTTCATCATCCGCCGTCACGGTCCAGGCGCGCGTGAGCACCGACAGGGCCTCACCCTGCGTCATGGCCGAATATGGCCGCGTCATGTCCACCGAGAGGAGGTTCCACGTGGGCCAGGCGCCCCGGTCGTCCTGGTTCGCGAGCGCCCAGGCGACGATCGCCTGGAAGTCCGCGAGCTGCCGGTCATCGCGCCTATCCGAGAGCAGCCAGAGATCCCAGTGGCCGAGCGCCTTCTGGAACGCCGTGATGGGGAAGAGCACCGACTCGCCGGCATCGTTGGTGATCAAGGGGATGCCGTAGCGGGGATCGACGGGACCGTCCCAGCGGGCCTTGTGGGTCATATCGCTGAAGTAGCCGGCCAGTTTGTCGGGGGAGAAGGCCTTACCGAGCGGCTGAGGATGGTGCCAGTAGGACTGTCCCCGGAACATCGCCCACCAGTGCTGACAGAGCATGAAGCCAAGACGGAGCTTGCGGAACATGACGTGATCCCTTTCTCCGCATCGTCGTGTTGGTCAGCGCGATAGCTGGTTCATCAGTGCAGTCCGGCGTCGTCCTCGCCAGTGCAGCAGGCCGCGCAGGAATCCGGATCCGTAGGCGAAATGGAACGTGGCGATGGCGATGGGGAGCTGGGGCAACAGGCTCCAGCCAGCTTGCCTCGCGATGGTCAGGCTCCCGACGGCCAGGAAGATCGCGTAGGCTCCCAGTCCCAGGCAACCGGCATACCAGGCCGGCCGCCACCAGAAGCCAGCAAGGCCGGTCATCAGCAGGAACAAGAGGAACAGCCCTGGTACCAGATGCCGCAACGACGCGGGCCGGCCGTGCTTGCGGATGACCGCGACCTTCCAGAAACCATACTGGTGGTACTGGCGGAATAGGTCGCGAAAACAGCGGCGGGGCGAATACCAAGAGCGGATGTTCGGGGATTGCCAGACGATGCCGCCGGCCTTGATGATCCGGAGATTCAACTCGTCGTCCTGGTTGCGGACCAACTGCTCATCGAAGCCGCCGAGGTCGAGCAGTGTCTGCCTTCGCCAGCACCCGTAGGTCACGGTATCCACCGGTCCCTCGTGATCGGCGAAGTGAAACTGCGCGTTGCCCACGGAGAAGGGGGAGGCGTAGGCCGCGGCGATGGCGCGTTGCCGTCGCCCGTCGGCGAGGGTCCGGGCCGGACCGCCCACGTTGTCGGCTCCGGTCCGGTCCAGAGTCTCGAGACAGGCCTGGACATAATTGGTTGCATAGCGGCTGTGAACGTCCATGCGGACGATGACCTCGCCGCGGGCGGCCGCGATGGCGAGGTTCAGACCGGTCGGGACGATCCTGGCCGGATTGTCGATGACACGAACGCGAGGCTGATGCCGGCAATGCTCGGCCAGGATCTCCCGGGTGCCGTCATCGCTCTGGCCATCGGCGATGATGACCTCCCAATCGCCTATGATGCCGGTCTGGCGCTGCAGGTCTTCGAGGAACGGGACGATGAACTCGCGCTCGTTGCGGCAGGGGATGATCACCGATACCTGCATGGGATTCGTGGTCATGAATCTTCTCTGCCGGCATCGAGCGCGAGGCCGATGTGCTTGCGGAAGAACACCGAGCCACCCCACTGTCCATCGACCTGCATGCCAGTCTTCTTGTAGAACGCGATGGCTCGTTCGTTGTCGGCCTCGACGGACAGACCGTATTCGGAGGCGCCCGCGAGGCCGGATTCGAAGGCGGCGACGAGATTCTTCGCCACGCCCTGGCCCTGGCTGGCTTCCGCGACGGCGATGCTGAGCAGTCGGTGCGTGGTGGTGGAAACGCTGGCGGGTCGTTCGGCAGGAGAGGCGAAGCGGGCGGCAATCCTGTGCCAGGCTTGAGACCAGAGTCTGGGGGTCACCAGGATGTGCCAGGCGAGGCGGAGCCGGGCGCGCTGCACAAATCTCTCGCGCGCCTGGTCGAGCACTTCGGTGCGCCCACCCATGACGAATCCGAGCAGCTGCTGAGCCTCGTCACGGGCCACGAGGAAGAGGGCGTCCTGCAGGAAGGATGCGTAGAAAAGGATGATGATGCGAGCAGGCAATCGTCCGAGGAAATGGTCATGGAACATTATGGTGTGCAAGGCGGCCACGTCCGCGAGGTCGGTTGCACAGGCTGGGCGGATTTCGATTCCGGGGGTGCTCATTGGGCTCCTCGGGGACGATGGTGCTGGTGGCCAGAGGCTTCAGCCAAGCAAGCGGCGCACGGCAGCGATGATATCATCCAGGTCGCGATCGGATAATCCCCCATGCAACGGCAGGCTCACCAACCTGGCGTAGGCATCCTCGGCCACGGGGTGTACACCAGGCTGCCAGCCGTACTTGTCACGGTAGTACGGATGCAGATGGATCGGAATGAAATGGACCGAGGTTCCGATGTTGGCGGAATGCAGGTCCGTGATGACGGTGTCCCGAGGTAGGCGGGCCTCATCGCGCAACCTGACCGGAAACAGATGCCAGGCGCTTGTTACTCCCACACGCTCCACCGGCAAGATCAGGGGCAATCCGGACAGTTCCTCCCCATACCGGGCGACGATTTCCCGCCGCCGCGCCTGCATCCGGTCCAGCTTCCGCAGCTGTGCCAGCCCGATGGCCGCGAGCACGTCGGGCAGGTTGTACTTGAAGCCTGGCATCACCACCTCGTAGTACCAGCTGCCGCCCTTGTCGTACCGCTTCCAGGCATCGCGGCTCATGCCGTGCAGGCTTGCCACGCGAGCCTTGTCGATGAACTCCGGCGATCCGGTGAGCATGCCGCCCTCGGCCGTGGTCAGATTCTTGGTGGCGTAGAAGCTGAAGCAGGTGGGATTGTCCTCCTGGCCGATCCAGCGGTCCCCGTAGCGGGCCGGCAAGGCGTGCGCGGCGTCCTCGACGATCTGCAAACCGTGCTGGTCGGCGATCCGCCGCAACGCCGTCATGTCGCAGGGATGTCCGGCATAGTGTACCGGCAGGATCACCTTCGTACGCTCGGACACGGCCGCGGCGACCAGAGTCGGGTCCAGATTCAGGGTGTCGGGTTCCACGTCCACCAGCACCGGCGTGGCCCCCACATGTTCGATCACGCTCACCGTGGAGCAGAAGGTCATGGTGGAGGTGATCACCTCGTCGCCGGGGCCCACGCCCAGGACGGCCAGCGCGGTATGTAGCGCCGCAGTGCAGGAATTGACCGCCAGGGCGGCGGGGCTTTGCAGCCTCGCGGCGAAGGCCTCTTCGAAGGCGCGGCACTTGGGACCGGTGGTGATCCAGCCGGAGCGTAGACTGTCGGTGACCTCGGCGATCTCGTCCTCGTCGAGGCAGGGCGGAGAGAACGGCAGGAAGCTGTCGCGCATGGATTTAAACCCTCCGGCTGGAATGATGCGCAAAGGATAGGGATCGGGCCACGGTGGCGTCCAGTGAAAGATTGCCTAAAGATGGCACGTATCCTGCAGAAGAATTCTACGTGACAAGCTCTTGTTGTGAATTAGATTGCCAAATCCTGACCCGTTTGTATCGTGGGTCAGTCCAAAGCTCTGGAGGGAATACATTGCCGCGTCACATGGAAGTGGCTCTCTGCGGTGTCGGATTGCTACTGCTGTCACCTTTGCTTCTGGTCGTCGCAGCTCTCGTCAAGCTCACCAGTCCCGGACCGGTCTTCTTTCGGCAACGCCGATTGGGCCAGTTCGGGCGGCTTTTCGACCTCATCAAGTTCCGTAGCATGGTGGACCGTCCGCATGACAAGGGGCCACAGGTCACCGCCAGTGGTGATCGTCGGATCACGCCACTCGGGCGCCTGCTGCGTCGCAGCAAGCTGGACGAGCTGCCGCAGCTCTGGAACGTGCTCCGCGGGGACATGTCCCTGGTGGGGCCCCGTCCCGAGGTGCCGTGCTACGTCCAGCACTACCCGCAACTCTTCGGCCTGGTGCTCCAGCAGCGACCCGGGATCACCGACGTCTGCACCCTGCAGCTCCGGAACGAGGAGCAGATCCTGGCCCAGGCCGACGATCCCGAGCGGTACTACGTGGAGCGTTTGCTGCCCCGCAAGCTCGCGGCCTCGATCCGTGAAGGCTGGCGGCGGGACTTCTGGCGCGACCTGCGGATCATCCTTGCCACCATCGTGCCGGTCTGGCGGAATCTGGCGCCGCTGCCGGATTTCCGACCCCTGGCCAGCCTCTACACCTTGCCGGAGGGGCCACGAGGCATGATGGCCGCCGCAGCGGGTGCAGAGATGGAGGAGCGGATCTGGCCGGAAGCGCCGAGGCCGCTCAAGGTCGAAGCGGGCGCCTGAATCGATCCCATGGGGCCCTTCCTGCTGGTGCAGGGAGGGCCTTGCCTTACCGAACCGCATGGGCTATACTCCTATAACACTCCAATGAGAGCGCGATAGGACTCATGGCAGACAAGGTCACCCTCAAGATCCCCCGGCCGCTCTACGAGCACATCCAGACGCTCATCGAGGGGTCCGGCTTCAATTCGGTCACCGATTTCGTGGTCTTCGTGCTGCGTGACCTGGTCTATCAGGGCGGCAGAGCCCAGCCGGAGGCCCGCTTCAGCGGCGAGGAACTCGAGAACATCAAGGACAAGTTGCGGAAGCTGGGCTATCTCTAGTCGGCAATCCGCGGGAAGGGTCGCATTTCATGGAAGCCCCCAAGAGCAAGAACATCACCTGGTCCGACTCCCACGTCACCTACGAGATGCGCATCGAGCGCAACCGCCATCAGGGCGCCGTGGTGTGGTTCACCGGCCTGTCCGGGGCCGGCAAGTCCACCATGGCCCAGCTCGTGGAGCGCGAACTCTTCGAGCACGGCTGCCATTGCTACATCCTCGACGGCGACAACGTCCGTCATGGCCTGAATCGCGACCTGGGCTTCAGCCCCGAGGATCGGACCGAGAACATCCGCCGCATCGGCGAGGTGGCCAACCTCATCCGCGACGGCGGCTCCATCTGCCTGACCGCCTTCATCTCGCCCTACCGGGCCGACCGGGACAGCGCCCGGGCCGTCTGCCCCGAGGGCGATTTCATCGAGGTCTACTGCCAGTGCGCCCTGGAGGAGTGCGAGCGCCGTGATCCCAAGGGGCTGTACAAGAAGGCCCGGGCGGGGGAGATCCCCGAGTTCACGGGCATCAGCGCACCCTACGAGGAGCCGGAAAACGCCGAGATCGTGCTGGAGACCGACAAATTCACGCCCCAGGAGTGCGTGCAGCAGGTGGTGGAAGCGCTCCGCAAGCGGGGCGTCATCACGGCCGGCGAATAGGCTCCATCAACGACAGCGAGTGGCGGACGCGGCCGTTCCTCCGGCAGGGGCGGCCGCGTCCGCGTTCACCTGCGCACCTTGTCTTGCCAAGCTCGGGCTGATCGCCTATATTCGGCCCGGGCGCGGATCCAGGATCCGCGTCGTAAGTGTGCCTGACGGCACGCTACAGTCCACAGCGGGTCGACCGATACCCAAATCTCCCTGAGCGTGAACCATTGGCAGCGACTCGGGCAGGTGGTCGGCCTGCGGCCATCGTGACGCGTAAAGCGTTTCGTTTTTTCTGGAGGTTCTCGACGATGGCGCTCAGCAAGGATCACAAGGACCAGGTCATTTCCAAGCACAAGAAGCACGAGAACGATTCCGGGTCTCCCGAGGTTCAGATCGCGCTGCTCACCGAGCGAATCAACACCCTGTCCGCCCACTTCAAGATGCACGCCAAGGATCACCATTCCCGGCGTGGTCTGCTGAAGATGGTCGGGCAGCGCAAGCGCCTGCTGAACTACCTCAAGAAGAAGGACCTGGAGGGTTATCGCGCCCTGATCAAGGAGCTTGGTCTACGCGGCTAATTCCGGCCTGCGTGGGTGTCACTGGTTGGCGGGCTTGATCTCCCGCACCGGGATTTTCATGGCATCTGGTCACCAGCGCGAAGCTTGAGCTGCAGCGTGGTCGTGGCGGCGCGTGATCGCCACGACCCTTAAGTATGCCCACGACCGGATGTGCGCCGCCCGCGGGCGGTATCGTCAAAAGCAGTTGGTTGAGGAAGGAACTTGAATACCATGGAAAAGCACGTTGTCAGTCTGGAGATGAACGGGACCACCTTCAGCCTCGAGACCGGACGCATGGCCAAGCAGGCCAATGGCAGTTGCGTGGTGCGTATGGGCGACACGATGTCGCTGATGACCGTCACGGCTGACAAGAATCCCAGCGACCGCGATTTCCTCCCGCTCTTCGTGGAGTATCGCAACAAGACCTATGCCGCGGGCAAGATTCCCGGTGGCTTCTTCAAGCGTGAAGCACGTCCCACCGAGCGCGAGACCCTGTCGGCGCGGCTCATCGACCGCCCCCTGCGGCCGCTGTTCCCCGACGGCTATCGCCACGAGACGCAGGTCGTCGCCTTCATCATCTCCGCCGACACCGATTTCCACGCCGACGTCCTGAGCATCACCGGCGCCAGCGCTGCGCTGGCCCTGAGCGACGTGCCGTTCCACGAGATCGTCTCCGGCGTGCGCGTCGGCCGTATCGACGGCGAGTTCGTGATCAACCCCTCGGTAAGCCAGCTCGAGGAGTCGGATCTGGACCTGATCGTCGCCGGCACCGACGACATCGTCTGCATGATCGAGGGCGAGTGCCTCGAGGTCAGCGAAGACGTCCTGCTCGATGCCATCGAGTTCGGCCACGGCTGGATCCAGAAGCTCAACGCGCTGCAGCGCGACCTCGTGGCCGCCGCCGGCGCCAAGGAGAAGTGGGCTTTCGTTTCGCCCGTCTCCGACGACAGCAAGCTCGTCAAGGTCGAGGAACTCGTCGGCGCCGAGCTGAAGACCGCCATGGTCACCCGTGGCAAGTTCGAGCGCTCCGCCGCCATGTCCGCGCTGAAGGACAAGGTCAAGGCCGCCTTCACCGACGCCGACGGCGTGGTCGACAGCGAGGCCGTGGAGATGTTCGGCAAGCTCGAGAAGCAGTACCTGCGGACCATGATCCTCGACGAGGGCGTGCGCAGCGACGGCCGGGATCTGACCACCGTGCGGCCCATCACCATCGAGGCCGGCGTGCTGCCGCGCGCTCATGGCTCGTGCCTCTTCACCCGCGGCGAGACCCAGGCGCTGGGCACCTGCACCGTGGGCAGCAAGCAGGCCGAGCAGCGCATCGAGCCGCTCAACGCCGAGCAGTACTGGAGCAAGTACTACCTGCACTACAACTTCCCGCCGTTCTCGGTGGGCGAGGTCGGCCGCTACAGCGGGACCGGCCGGCGCGAGATCGGCCACGGCAAGCTGGCCGAGCGGGCGATCCAGCCCATCCTGCCCGACCTCGAGGACTTCCCCTACACCATCCGCCTGGTCTCCGACATCCTCGAGTCCAACGGTTCGAGCAGCATGGCCACGGTCTGCGCCTGCTGCCTCGCGCTCATGGACGCCGGCGCGCCCATCAAGCGACCGGTGGCCGGCGTGGCCATGGGTCTGATCAAGGAGGACGAGAAGGTGGCGGTGCTCACCGACATCCTCGGCCTCGAGGATCACCTCGGCGACATGGACTTCAAGGTCACCGGCACCCGCGAGGGCGTCACCGCCTTCCAGATGGACACCAAGATCGGCGGCATCAGCCGCGAGATCTTCACCAAGGCGCTCACCGACGCGCGCAACGCTCGCTTCCACATCCTCGACGAGATGGCCAAGTGCCTGGCCGAGCCGCGCAAGGAGATGTCGAAGTTCGCTCCGAAGATCGACACCATCCAGATCCCGGTGAAGAACATCGGCCAGCTCATCGGCCCGGGCGGCAAGGTCATCAAGAAGATCCAGGAGGAGACCGGCGCCACCATCGAGGTCGACGACGAGGGCATGGTCTTCGTCTCGAGCATCGACCAGGCCAGCGGCGAAGCGGCCCTCGAGTGGATCCGCGGCATGATGGCCGAGCCCGAGGTGGGCAAGACCTACACCGGCCGCGTGGTCTCCATCGTGGACTTCGGCGCCTTCATCGAGTACCTGCCCGGCAAGGAGGGGCTGCTGCACATCTCGGAGCTCGAATGGTTCCGGGTGGGCGATGTCTCGGACGTGCTGCAGGAGGGTGAGGAGGTCGAGGTCAAGCTGGTCGAAGTGGACAGCCGTTCGGGCAAGGTCCGCCTCAGCCGCAAGGCCTTGCTGCCCAAGCCCGAAGGCTACGAGGAGATGAAGCAGGACGATCGCGGCGGCCGTGGCCGCAGCGGTGACCGGGATCGCGGCGGCGACCGTGGCGGTCGCGGCGGCAGCCGCGGTGGCCGCAGTGGCGGCGGCGGCCGGGGACGCCGCTAGCGTGAACCTCGGACGTTATCATGGTGAACTGCCGCCCCGCCGGAGCATCTTGCCCGGCGGGGCGGTGTTCCTGGAAGTGCCAGTCCCCACCGCGCATGCGGTGAGCTTCGGGCTCTGGGTACGACGCGGCAGCGCCGCCGAGGCCCCGGGGCGCGAGGGGATCACCCACTTTCTCGAGCACATGGTCTTCAAGGGCACGCCGACCCGCGACGCCTACGCCATCGCCACGGCCTTCGACGCCATCGGCGCCATGGTCGATGCCTTCACCACCAAGGACTACGTGGCGTTCACGCTCAAGGTGCTGCCCGAATTCTTCGGAGAGGCCGTGTCCATCATGGCGGACATGGTGCTGCGCCCGGCGCTGGATCCACAGCTCATCGCACTCGAGCAGGACGTGGTCTGCGAGGAGATCCAGGAAGCCCTCGACACCCCCGAGGACCGGCTCCACGACGCCTACGCGGCCCACGTCTACCAGCGGCACCACCGCGGCCGGCCGATCCTGGGCACTCCCGAGACGGTGCGCAGCTTCGACCGCGAACTGCTCGTGGCCGAACACCGGCAGCTCTTCTCCGGATCCAACCTGGTCCTGGTTCTCGCCGGCAATCTCGAACCTGGCTTCCGCGACCTGGTCGCGACCGAGTTCTCCGGCCTGGCCGTTCCCACCGAGCCGGCCACCATCGGTCCACCTGCACCCGACCCCGCGCTTCGCCAGCCTTCCGATCTGGTGATCCAGAGCCCCGTGCTGCAGACCTACTTCGAGATCGGCAATCTCGGCGTGGCCACCAGCCACCCGGATCGGGTGCCGCTGCTGCTGCTGAGCAACCTGCTGGGCGGCGGCATGAGCAGCCGAATCTTCCAGGCGGTCCGCGAACGTGAAGGCCTGGCCTACACGGTCTACACTTACACCGACATGGGGCTCGACACCGGTCTGGTCAGCTGTGCTGGCAGTTGCACTCCCGAGAAGGAAGCCCGCGTGCGGGAGGTCGTCCGACAGGAGTACCGTCGACTCCTCGCGGAGGGCGTTCCCAGCGACGAACTCGAGAGCAACAAGGCCCAGATCAAGTCACAGATCGTCTTCGCGCTGGAGGGCGGGCACAACCAGTTGTTCCGGGCTGCGAGGAACGAGATCTATTTTGGCAGGTTCCTGCCGGTGACGGAGCTGGTGGCGATGATTGACTCGGTGGATCGGGAGACGATTCAGGGGTGTGCGGGGGCGTGGTTCGACCCCGACCGACTAGTCTGTGCCGCGCATCGCCCTTGTTCTGCCTAGAAGATTGTTGCGGGCCCACACATTGCCTGGTGTGGCCCTATGCAACCCAAGAGAGTCACACAGCAGGCTTTCAAACCACCTCACTGCCCGAATCATAAATGCACTTATCACTATGGCTTGCACGATCTTTGGCCCTATAAGCTCAATGGCACATTCCTACGTCAAACCGCCCCATTTTCGGTTCAACGCTACATCTGTCTGAGCTGCCGGCGATCGTTCTCTACTCAGACCTTCCGCTCAACCTATTGGCTCAAACGGCCGGAACTGCTCCCCAGGATCTTCATGATGACCATTGGCGGTATGGCCAACCGACAAATCGCCAGAGCCCTCCGTTGTGCTCCAGGCACTGTCGATGCCATGCTGCAACGGCTGGGACGGCACAGTTTGCTCTTCCAGCGACAGTTGATGCAAGAAGCGTCTCCCTGTGTGGACATCGTTGTTGATGGCCTGGTGACCTTCGAGTACAGCCAATTCTTCCCGTTCGAACTCTTGGTCGGGGTTGGTTTCAACGACAGCTTCATCGAGTATTTCACCGACGCCCCAAAGCGGCGGTCAGGAACCATGACGGCCCGGCAGAGGAAGCGACGTCGCGAGCTCGAGTCGCAAATTGGACGGCCTGATCCGCGGGCTGTGCAGATCGGCATGAAAGAACTGTTCGCGGTTAGCTTGCGGGGAGCCGAGCGGGCGGTCGTGCACAGTGATAAGCATCAAGCTTATCCTCGGGCGTTGCGGGGGATCGCCTGTGAAATCGAACATCGGCGGACCGATTCGCGGGCGCGTCGGGACCGGCGTAACGAGATGTTCGAGATCAACGCGCTGGATGCGTTCATCCGGCACAGTTGTGCTAATCATCGTCGAGAGACGATCGCGCAGGCGAAGAGGCGTCAGGACGGCTGTTATCGGTTCGGAGTGTTCGCGTTGTGGAAGAACTACGTCAAGCGTCGGTGGGAGAACGGGTGCCGGGTGTCGGCGGCGATGTTGCGGGGCGTAGTGGATCGGGTGTTGACGGTTGAAGATATCCTGGAACGACGGTTGTTTCCGAGTTTGGTCACGCTACCGCCGCGGTGGGATGACTACTATTGGAGACGTGTGGAGACGCCAGTGCTGGGAGTGAATCGAAGGCATGAGTTGAAGTACGCGCGTTGATGTGAGCGCCTTGGTAGATGGTGCAGGATTGGAATCGTTGTGTTCGAGCAACAATCTGCCAGGCAGAATCTAGAGGGAGAGACGGTAGGCATTGCCGGCATCAAGGCGAGCATACTGCCACCCCAACCGATCAATAGTCTCCCAAGTCCCCCGCTGCAACAACCCATCCTGGACCAGCGCCTGCAACTGCTCGGGAAAGCTGCCGTGCTCGACGCGATAGTGGCGTGCAGCCTCGCCGACCTCGTCCTGCAGTTGTCGCAACCGGAGCATCCGGCATACTTGCTGGCTCTCGTCGAGCCAGGAGACCAGCATGGCTTGCTCCAGGGGTACGCCCTGTTCCGGGGCCGGGGCCGCCAGGCCGATCAGTGCGGTTTCACCGAGGGCCAGGGGCGTCCAGCGGAACGCGCCGAAGCCCAGGAGCAAGAGGAACAGCAGCAGGCTCAGAAGCGGTTGGCGGAGATTGCCCAGCCGTTGTCCACGATCCTTCTTCGGCTTGCCCCTCTGCTCGCCTTCCTGCTCGTCCTCGGGGATCACCGCCGCGATCCAACCTTCATCAATGAAGGTCTTGAGCATCTCGCGGGTGGTGAAGCTGTCGGTCCGGGCGAGGCGGATGATGCGGCCGAGCGGTCGACCGCCCAGGGCCAGCTTGATGACGCGGCGGCCGGTGGCGGATAGTGCATCCGGTGGCGGTGGGGTCTCGCCCTGCACGAAGGTGATGGATTGGCTGGGCAGCAGGCGTCCGAGTTCGGCTTCCTCGTCCACGCGTCGGGCGGCCTCCATCAGAAGTCCCTGCACGTCCATCTGGATACGCCAGCGGACTCCAGGCGGCGTGTCCTTGGTGGCGGTGAAGTTGTAGCGACCGCGGCGCATCTTCATGCCGCGATGGGCGGCTTCGCGAGCCGCATTCATCAACACCGCATCCAGGGCTTCCTTGGTCATCAGCTCCTCGGAGACCAGGATCTCGGCGAGGTCGAGCGAACTGTTCTGACGGATGTAGCCGATGTGCGCCCACTGGCTCTCGGTGAAGAAGCCATAATTGCGCAGGAACGTCTCCAGGGGGTCGGGGGCCTCGCTGCGTCGGTCGCGCGTGGAGATGAGGACACCCTTGTCGAAGATGAAGACCATCTCCCGGTGACCCTCGAGCACCAGGAAGCCACTCTTCTGCTGGCTGGCGATGAGCTGGAGGATCTCCGCCAGATTGAAGTCGTGGAGCTGTCCCTTCAGTGCCATGTCTTGTCTCCCTGATGTCTACGTCGTGATACGGTCATGCCTGTCACTGGCTGGTGGCCGGGCCACCATGGCACTGGACGAATCGTTCGGGTAGTCGGAGGCGGAGCTTGGTGCCATCGATCAGCGCGGTGCTGTAGACCAGGACCAGGAGCACCCAGCCGGCCAGGACGGGCCAGCCCAGCAAACCACACCAGCCGGTGGCCGGCAGGGGCAGCCAGACCGGATGCACGGTCTCCTCGGCCAGGCTCAGGCCCGGGGAAGCCCAGGCGGCGGCGGGATCGAACGCCCAGCCGAAACCGATGAGGTAGACGGCCAGGGCCAGCAGGGTCAGCCGGGACAACGCCCGCATGTTCTCGCCGATGGCCAGATGCGCGGCGCCGGGCAGGAGGCGGGCCAGCAAGGCCAGCCTGGCCGTGGTGGCCAGTCCCACGGTGCGGCTGCGGTTCTTCAGCAGGGTCGCCAGGACCATCTCGCTGCGCGATCGGTCCGCGGTCTCGTTGCATTCGCGGCAGATCAGCGCGCCGCCACGATCGACACAGCAGCTGCGACAGATCTCGTTGCCGCAACTCTCACAGGTGCGGATCTCGTCCACGACGCCGCCCCAGTAGGCGAGGATCACGCCTGCGGTGAAGAGGCCGGCCAGGACGATGAACAGCGGCAGCGGTGGCGAACCGAGGAAGTAGTTCCATGATGCCAGCCAGGCCAGCGGCGGATAGTTGGCGGCCTCGCTGTGGGCGCTCGCCTTCAGGTCTTCCCGCGAGAGGGACAGGTAAACGGCGGGCGAGTAGTTCTGGGCGCCCTGGGTCCCTTCCTGTTCGACGGGAGGATCGAAGCCGAGGCGGCGGGCGTCCTCGAGGGCGCGCCCGGCCTCGGGCACGAAGAGCTTCTTGAAGTAGACCTGGGCCTGGTTGTAGGGGATCTCGCCGCGGTCCGGTGCGAGTTCGCGGGCGTGGAGGTAGCCGGCCAGGGCTTCGTCGTAGCGGCTGGTGAAGTAGGAGTTGTTGGCCACACCGACCAGGGCGGTGAGGTTGCCGCTGCTCTGGTCGAGGACTGCCCGGAACTGCTCGTTGCTCGCGCTGAAGCGACCGCGGCGGGCCTCTTGCAGGCCCAGGGCCTGTCGCAGGCGGAGCTGGCGGGCGGGGTCCTCGGCGCCGGCCAGGCGTTCACGCAGTTCCTGGATCAGCTGGGTCGAGGGAGATTCCTGCCCTGCCCGCACCAGCAGCGTGGTCTCGCTGGAGGGGTCGATCACGGCGACGCAATCGCGCATCCAGGGCCAGTTGGGGAAGGTCAGGACCAGGGCCAGCACCCAGGTGGTCACGAAGATGGTGCGGCTGCGGCCGCGGGCCTGCAGGAGCAGGATCACCGAGAACAGCGCCAGGCCGCCGAACCAGCCCGGCCGGGCCAGGATGATGGCGAAGATCAGGATCCAGGGCACCCAGTTCCGGAGTCGGTGGTTGGGATCCCGGAAGAGCAGGGCGGAGATGTCGTGGGCCAGGGGACGCCACCAGGCTGCCAGGCCGGCCGCCACCAGGAGGCTCCAGAAGACCGCGAGCAGGAGCACCGCAGCCTGGTGGGCCTGGATGGCGAGGCGGGGGATGGCCAGGGGGTCGGCGATGACGCTGCGGAGGGCGCCGGGCAGGTGCCAGACGAAGGCGCCAGGGTCGCGATTGCGCAGGGCCTGTGTGACTTGCCAGATGGGGATCCTGCTGTCGCCAGGCCGGGCGTTCAGGGCGGCCCGGACCTTGACGTCCGCCTGCTGCGGGAGTCCCTGCTCGGCGGCATGGCGGGCGGCCCGGAAGAGACGGTCGCCGGTGGTGGGGTCGTCCAGGCGCGGCGGCACCCGGGGGGGGGCCGACCGGGGGATGACGGTGGTCGAGACGTCAGGCAGGACGTTGCGCGAGATGGCCAGGCTGGCGCCGCTGACCGGCGGCGGTGTGGTTTCCAGCGTATCCAGCGGGGCGGCTTGCTCGGCCACGGCCGGTGTCGTCCAGATCGCACAGAGGACCGTGATCAGGATCGATCCCGCCAGATGGCGCCAGGATTCGCATGGGGCGATGCTCGGTTGCTGGCGAAGGTGTCGAGTCACGGCGCTGCTGCCTCTCGAAGGTTGCATTTCCGGGGGCCCGGCCGGAGTATGGTCGACGGCTGGCCACCCGCAACAGGTCGCGGGTCCGGTGGTGGCAAAACGCCACATCATTCCTTCTGCGGGTGGGAAGGTTCAATGTTCGTGCCGGGACGTTCCCAGGATTCCTCATGGTTCCACGTGGCGGTCGGCCGTAGGGGGCCGGACGTGTTCCAGGCGTCCGCAGCCCTCGATCGCGCGAAACCGGGCCTTTTTGCTGCCGACCCGGCTGGCCTACGGTTTTCCCTGGTTCCCCTGGCGGTCGGGGGAACGGATGCATGCACTTTGCAACCCTGGGGCCGCGGATGAGGCTGGGGCTGCTCGATGACCGGGCCGCGGTCCAGCGAGCCCTGATCCTGCTGGCGGCGGGCGTCTGCGGGCTGGGGGGATTGCTGGTGGCCCACGGTCTGCCCGCCAGTCCGGTCCACGACCGGCTGGCGCAGATCCTGGAAATCCTGGCCGTGTCGCTCTTCCTGGTCGAGCTGGTGGTGGCCTGGTGCCAGCGGACGGGAGCCCGGGCGTTCCTGCGCCAGCGCTGGCCGGGGCTGGTGCTGTCGTTCCTGCTGCTGCTGGAGCTGGTGGCGGTACGGGTCCTCGGCACGCGCCTGCTCGCCGGGCAGACCTTCGACTGGCTGCGACCGACTTCGCTGACCCAGATCTTCCTGGTCGTCCTGCAGCTGCACATCACGGCCCTGGTCCTGGTCAATCTGCCGCGCCTGCACGGCCGGTTCGCGTCGCTGCGGATCCGTCCCGGCGTGGCGTTCCTGCTGGTCTTCGCCGTGGTCATCGTGGCCGGAGCCGGTCTGCTGAGCTTGCCCGAGGCCACGCCCGCTGGCGATCCCATCGGTCTGGTCGACGCGCTGTTCACCGCCACCAGTGCGGTCTGTGTCACCGGGTTGATCGTGCGCGACACGGCCAGCGAGTTCACGCGGTTCGGGCACGTGGTGATCCTGATCCTCATGCAGCTGGGCGGACTGGGGATCATGAGCCTCACGGCGGCGCTGGCGCTGTTGCTGGGCCGCGGGATCGGCGTCCGCGAGAACAGGCTCATGCGCGAGGTGTTCCAGGTGCCCATGCTGCAGCAGGTGCGACCGATCCTGCGTTTCATCCTGCTCTGGACCCTGGGCACCGAGACGCTGGGCACCGTGGTGCTCTACTCGAGCCTGGACGGACTGGTGGCCGACCCCGGCGACCGACTCTTCTGCGCGGTCTTCCACGCGGTGTCCGCCTTCTGCAACGCGGGCTTCAGCACCTTCGCGGACTCGCTGGTGGGCTGGTCGGCCCGACCGACCGGAGTGCTGGCCGTGGCTGGACTCCTGATCCTCGGCGGATTGGGCTTCGTGGTGGCGCTGGACCTGCTGCGTGTGGCCCACGCTTCCGGCCGCGGTTTGCCGCGATCGTCGAAGCCCCGGCTCTCGCTCCAGACCCGGGTGGTTCTCCGCTGGACCGCCGGCTTGTTGCTGGTGGGCACCGTGGTGCTGCTGGGGCTGGAGCGCGGCGGAGCGCTGGTGAAGTACGGCTGGCGGGACGGCCTGCTGCACGCGTTCTTCCAGGCGGCCACGTGCCGCACCGCCGGCTTCAACAGTCTCGACCTCACCACGCTGGCTCCCGCCTCGCTCTTCGCCATGATCTTGCTCATGTTCGTGGGCGCGGGACCAGGATCCACCGCTGGCGGCGTGAAGATCTCCACGGTGGCGGTGGTGGCTGCCGAGATCCGGGCCATCGCCGCCGGCCGCCGCCAGGCGCGGATCGGCGGGCGCGAGCTCGAGGATCAGGATCGCCATCGCGCCACGGTCGTGCTCACCGCCGCGGCGCTGCTGGCCGCGCTGGGGACCCTGGTGCTGCTGATCACCGAACGGGCCCCGTTCCTGGTCACGGCCTTCGAGGCGGTGTCGGCGCTGGGCACGGTCGGACTCAGCCTGGGGCTCACGCCGGCGCTCTCGGTGGTGGGGAAGATCGTGGTGATGCTGCTCATGTTCGTGGGGCGCCTGGGGGTCCTGACCTTCGCCTATGTCCTGGTCCGCCCCGCCAGGGATGCTACGGTACGTCTGCCGCGCAGCGGCATCATGATCGGCTGATACCGAACGAAAGGAGGTCGCGATGACCAGAGTGGTCGTCATGGGGATGGGCCGCTTCGGGTCGGCCTGCGCCCGTCGATTCTACGATCAGGGAGCCGAGGTCCTGGCCATCGACCGCAGCCAGGCGGTGATCCAGCGGGCCACCGACACGGTCACCGCGGCCATCGCCTGCGACGCGACCGAGCGCACCAACCTCACCGCCTACGACGTCGGCGACATGGATGTGGCGGTCGTGGCCATGGCCTCGAACTTCGAGGCCTCGGTCCTGGTGACACTGCATTGCCGCGAACTGGGGGTGCCGCTGGTGGTGGCCAAGGCGATCAACCCGATGCAGAGCAAGGTCTTGCATGAGGTCGGCGCCCATCAGGTGGTGATGCCCGAGGAGGAGATGGGCGAGCGTCTGGCCGACCACATCCTAGGCGGGAACATCGTGGATTTCGTGGAGCTTCCCGCCGGCTACAGCCTGCGCCGCCTGCCGGTGCCGGCGGCCTGGTCGGGGAAGAGTCTGGCCGATCTGGAGCTGCTGGGCAGCGAGCGGATCAACCTGGTGCAGATCGTGCGCACCGAGGTCGGGGACGGCGAGGAACGCTTCATTCCACTGCCGCACGGAGCCACCGTGTTCGAGCCCGGTGATCTCATGGATGTCATCGGACAGAACGAGGTTCTCGCGGCCCTGGCGACCGCCTGAACAGCCTCGGTGGATAGAATTTATGCTTTGCACACCGCCGCAGCCGGGGTATCTTGTGGCCGTTCCGATGAGGTGGTGTCAGGATGGCACCACCTGCTCGCTGTAAGATTCGAAAAGGATTTCTCATGTTGGCGCGTCGATCCCGCCCTGCCCCAGGGCAACTAGGCGCCGCAAGCCCGAGGAGGGACACGATGAAGATGCGGAATCTCGTCCTGCTGGCCGTGCTGGCGGCGGCCGTCACCCTGGCTGGTTGCTCGTGCAAGGAGTACGAGGAGCAGATCATGGCGCTGGATGCCCAGATCGCCGACCTGCAGCAGCAGCTCGGCGAGCGCGAGGCCACGCTGGCCGAGTGCAACGACCTGACCGATGAGCTGCGCAAGAACATCAAGGAAGCCGAGATGGAGAACGCGGTCCTCGTGGAGAAGATGAACGAGGTCGTGATCATCGACCTGGACGACACCGTCCAGTTCGCCTCCGGCCAGGCCATGGTCCTGGAGACCATGGTGCCCGCGCTGCAGGCCATCGCCACCACGCTCCAGCGTTACCCCGACTGGGACATCTTCGTCGAGGGCCACACCGACGACAAGAAGATCCTCGAGGAGTACCAGGAGAAGTGGCCGAGCAACTGGGAGCTGGGCGCCTTCCGTTCGTCGGCGGTCACCCGCTACCTGACCAACGACCTGGGCCTGGGCACCGACCGCTTCGCCGTGGTCAGCTACGGCCCCTACCGGCCGATCGCGGACAACGGGACGGCGGATGGTCGGAGCCAGAACCGGCGGGTGCGGATCGTGCTCCACAAGCCGGAGAAGTAGTCGGCGTCAGCTCGAGCGAACTGCGAAACCGCCCGGCCTTCATGGCCGGGCGGTTTCTTGTAACGCTCGTGATGACGCCGACTACTTCTCCTTGGGTGGGAGGAGAGGCTAGCTGCCCAGGTTCCAGCCGCCGGCGGTGCTGACGTAGATGATGGCGGCGACGAGGGTGAGGGCGGCGGTGATGCCGAGGGCGGCCATGAGGGTGGCGGTGGCGCTGGGGGCTTGCTGTTCGATGGTGGCGATGGTGGCTAGCGGGATGGTGGTCAGGTCGGGGGGGCGGAAGTCGTTGCGGGCAGGGTGGTCGGCCAGGGTCAGGGTGGTGGCATCCATGGCGGTGAGATAGCCCTCGTGGCGCTTGGCGTCGGTGGTGGTCAGGCGGGTCTTGAGGTTGAGCACGAGTTCTGACGTCGGGGCGGGCGCCTGGGGGAGGACCTCGGCGATGTCGGTCCAGGCGGTGGCGAACTCCCGGCAGTAGAGGCTGTCGGCGTCCATGGTGGCGAGGACGCCGTCGCGGACCGCGCCGTCGCGGCGCACGAGCTGGACGTTGTCGCCGGGCCGCGGGGTGGAGGCGGCTTCGGGACTCGCGGGGCCCGCCCGGTGGACGGTCCGCCAGGAACTGCAGCCGGTGGTGCTCAGCAGGGCGGCCAGGCAGAGGCAGGCGAGTCCGCGCCGGTGTCTTGCGTGCATGGGGGATCCCTCCGTTGAGTTTGACGATAGGCCGCGGGGGGACGGGCTGTCAACGACGGCGGCCCGCCCGGGGTGTCCCGGGCGGGCCGCCGGTGCAGCCTGGAGGCGCGGCGCCTAGCGCATGGAGGCCACGTCCTGCATGCCGACGATGGCGGCGTCGATGTGCTCGACCGTGTTGAAGGGGCCCACGGAGAAGCGGACGGTGCCCTTGGGGGTGGTGCCGATGCCGACGTGGGCCAGGGGGGCGCAGTGCAGGCCGATGCGCGTGGCGATGTCGTGCTCGACGTCGAGGATCTCGCCGGTCTGGGTCGACTCGAAGCCCGCGACGTTGCAGCAGACCACCGGCAGGTTGCGCTCGCCGGAGTCGGCGCAGTAGAGCGTCACCTTGGGGATCTCGCGCAGGCCCTCGATGAGGCGCCGGGCCAGGTCCATCTCGTGGCGGCGGATCTTGTCCATGCCCTGCTCCTGCACCCACTCGACGCCGCGCTTGAGGCCGGCGATGCCCACGGTGTTGGCGGTGCCGACCTCGCCGATGTAGGGGAAGTAGTCGAGGTGGGTCTTGACCGCCGACTTGACGCCGGTGCCGCCCCAGCGCGTGGCGCGGATGGGCACGTCGGGGCCGATGACCATGCCGCCGGTGCCGGTGGGGCCCATGAGCGACTTGTGGCCGGTGAACGCCAGCATGTCCACGTGCCAGGCGGCCATGTCGATGGGGATCATGCCGGCGGTCTGGGCGGTGTCCAGGGCGAAGAGCACGCCCTTCTCGCGGCAGATCCTGCCCACGGCCGCAGCGTCCTGGATGGTGCCGAGGACGTTGGAGCCGTGGTTGATGATCACCAGCCGGGTGTTGGGCTTGATGGCGGCGGCGATGTCGTCGGGATCGACGAAGCCCTGGCCGTCGAAGGGCACCAGGTCGTGAGTGATGATGCCGACCTGTTCCATCTCGTAGAGCGGCCGCAGCACCGAGTTGTGCTCGAGCATGGTGCTCACGACATGGTCGCCCGGCTGGCAGACGCCCTGGATCATCATGTTGAGTCCGGCCGAGGCGTTGAGGCCGAAGCAGACCCGGTCGCGATCCTGGGCGGGATTGTTGAAGAAACGGTCGAGCAGCGAACGGGCGCCATCGAGCATCAGACCGGCCTCGACGGCGAGGTCGTAACCCGCCCGGCCGGGGTTCACCCCGTAGTTCCGGTAGAAGTCGGCCATGGTGTCGATGACTTCGGGAGGCTTGGGGAAAGCAGTGGCCGCGTTGTCCAGGTAGATCAGGTCGCTCATGCTCGCTCCTCGGCTCGACGTACGGGGGCCCGGCAGGCGGGTGACTCAAAGACACCGCAAGTATGGCCCACTGAAACGGTGGAAGCAAGACCGACCCCCTTGCCAGCCTGGCCGTGGGGGGCTACCATCCCGCGGTCAACGAGTCGCCAACCGCCCAGCACCCGAGGAGGGACCATGTTCCGGTCGACCGTCCGTCTGCTCACCGCCTGCGCCCTGATCCTGCTCGCCCTGCCCGTCGCGGCCGTCCCGGCCGACGACGAGGTGCCCTTCGTCCGCATCCTGACCGACGAGGGCGAGATGCTGGTGGCGCTGTTCCCCGACCTGGCGCCGCACCACGCCGCCAACTTCCTGCACCTGGCCAGCACCGGGTTCTTCGACGGGACCGCGTTCCACCGGATCGTGCCCGGATTCGTGATCCAGGGCGGGGATCCCAACAGCAAGGACCGCGATCCGCGCAACGACGGCCAGGGCGGGCCGGCCCTGAGCGACGTGCTGACGGAAGACGAGCTCGCCCAGCTGGCCGAGGCCGGCAAGATCCTCGAGGCCAAGGGCTACGCCGGAGTGAGCCTGGACACGCGCGCCAATCTCAAGGCCGAGTTCTCCAAGACCGCCAAGCACCTGCGCGGCACCCTGAGCATGGCCCGGTCGCGGGCGCAGGACTCGGCGGGCAGCCAGTTCTTCGTCTGCGTCGATGCCACGCCGGCCCTCGATCGCCAGTACACAATCTTCGGCCACGTGGTCACCGGCATGGACGTGGCCGACCGCATCGTCTCGGCGCCCACCGACCCCGCCAAGGGCCGCGAGGCTCCGGCCAATCCGGTCCATATCGCACGCTGCGACGTCCTGACCGGCGTGGCCAGCCTGTCGGCCGACGAGCAGGCGGCCTACCGGGCCATGCTCGAGACCCTCGCCGCCGGCGGGAGCACCTGGTAACCCTGCGCGCCACCAGTGAACGAGGATCATGTCAGAACAACGTGTGAAACGTGGGGGCGACCGCAGTCGCGGTGAGATCACCATCAAGGGCGTACGGGTCCACAACCTGAAGGACCTGGACCTCAGCCTGCCCAGGCGACGGCTGGTCGTGGTGACCGGCCCCAGCGGCTCGGGCAAGTCGTCGCTGGCCTTCGACACGCTCTACGCCGAGGGCCAGCGCCGCTACATCGAGAGCCTGTCGAGCTACGCGCACCAGTTCCTCGACCAGTTGCCCAAGCCCGACGTCGACCGCGTGGATGGCCTCTCGCCGGCGCTGGCCATCGACCAGAAGGGCCTGGGCACCAGCCCGCGCTCCACCGTGGGCACCACCACCGAGATCACCAATTTCCTGCGCCTGCTCTACGCGCGCGTCGGCGTGCCGCACTGTCCCGACTGCAACCTGCCGGCGGCCAGCCGGCCGCTCGCCGACATCGAGGACGAGCTCCTCGGCCTGCCGCAGGGCACGCGCTGCTACCTGCTGGCGCCGGTGGTGCGCGGGCGCAAGGGGCAGCACAAGAAGCTGCTCGAGAAGCTGTTCATGGACGGCTACGTGCGCGCGCTGATCGACGGCGAGATGTGCGACCTCGACGAGCCGGGAGAACTCGCCGCGGGCAAGCGGCACGACATCGCCGTGGTGGTCGACGGCTTCGTACTGCGCGAGGGCCTGCGCGACCGTCTCCGCGCCGGCCTGACCACGGCCACCGAGCTGGGCGAGGGGTCGGTGCTGGTGCTGGCAGGCGGCCAGGAGCACTGGTACAGCCGCACCAGCAGCTGTCCCGGCTGCGGCCGTGGCTTCCCCGAACCCGATCCCCGGCTGTTCAGCTTCAACAGTCCGGTGGGGTCGTGTCCCGACTGCAATGGCCTGGGCACGCTGCGCACGATCCCGGCCGACCTGCTGGTGCCCGATCCCGGCATGAGCCTGGCCGGCGGCGCGGTGGAGTTCCTCAAGGGCAAGGAGAGCAGCTGGCTCTACACCCAGATCGAGGCACTCGCAGGCGCGCTGGGCTTCTCGCTCGAGACCGCGTGGGGCGAGCTCGAGCCGACCACGCGTGAGGTCCTGCTCCACGGTCTCGATCCCGCCACCGACCGCGCCCTGCAGGACCACAAGCACTACGCGGCCTTCCTCAAGGGCTGGCCCGGCATGGTGCCCGAGCTGGTCCGGCGGCATCGGGAGACCAAGAGCGAACGCATCCGCCAGAACCTCGAGAAGATCATGGCCGAGGAGTCCTGCCCGGCCTGCCGGGGCATGCGCCTGCGACCCGAGGCGCTCCAGTTCCAGGTGGGCGGTCGCAGCATCGGCGCGGTCAACGACCTGACCCTCACCGAACTGGCGGCCTGGGTGGACGGCCTGAGCTTCACGGGCGCGCGCGACCAGGCCGTGGGCGGACCCATCGTCCAGCAGATCGCGCACCGGCTGGGCTTCCTGCTCCGCGTCGGTGTGAGCTACCTGTCGCTCTCGCGCGCCACGCGCACCCTGTCCGGCGGCGAGGGGCAACGCGTGCGGCTGGCCACGCAGGTCGGCAGCCAGCTCACCGGCGTGCTCTACATCCTCGACGAGCCCAGCGTCGGCCTGCACCACCGCGACATCCGCCGGCTCATCGGCACGCTGGAGGCTCTGCGTGACCGCGGCAACAGCGTGATCGTGGTCGAACACGACCGCGACGTGATGCTCGCGGCCGACCACATCGTCGACCTCGGACCCGGCGCAGGCGAGCACGGCGGCGAACTGGTGGCACAGGGTACGGTGGCCGAGGTCATGGCCACAGTGGGCAGCGCCACCGGCGATTACCTGGCGGGACGGGTCGGCAGCCGCGCGGCCGAACCGCTGACCGGCGGCGCCCCCGAGCACTGGCTGCGTCTGGCCGGCCTGCGCGGGCGCAACCTCAAGGATATCGAACTGGCGCTGCCGCTCGAGCGGCTGACGGTGATCACCGGAGTGTCCGGGTCGGGCAAGAGCACGGCGGTGCACGACACGCTCTACCGCGTGCTGGCCGGCCGCCTGCATCGCGCCCGCAAGCGGCCCGAGCCTTGCGGCGAACTCGACGGACTCGACCGGCTCAAGGCGGTGGTGCTGGTGGACCAGTCGCCCATCGGCCGCACCCCGCGCTCGACCCCGGCCACCTACACCGGCCTCTACGGCCACATCCGCAAGCTCTTCGCCCAGACCAACCTGGCGCGCATCCGCGGTTACGGCGCCGGACGGTTCAGCTTCAACACCGCCGGCGGCCGCTGCCAGACCTGCGAGGGCGCCGGCGTGCGGCGGCTGACCATGGACTTCCTGCCCGACGTGGAGGTGCTCTGCGAGGATTGCCAGGGTCGGCGCTTCGATCGCGAGACCCTCGAGGTGCACTTCAAGGGGCACGACATCGCCCAGGTCCTGGACATGAGCGTGGACCAGGCGCTCGTTCTCCTGGAGACCGTGCCGGCCTGCCGCAAGATCCTCGAGACCATGCAGGGAGTCGGCTTGGGCTACCTGCGGCTGGGCCAGGCCGGAGCCACCCTCTCCGGCGGCGAGGCCCAGCGCCTGAAGCTGGTCAAGGAACTGTCGCGCGGCGGCTCGCGCCCCACGCTCTATATCCTCGACGAGCCCACCACGGGGTTGCATTTCTGCGACGTCGACCGGCTGCTCGAGGTGCTCGCGCGGCTCATCGCCCACGGCAACAGCGTGCTGGTCATCGAGCACAATCCCGAGGTGATCCGCCGGGCCGACTGGGTCGTCGATCTCGGTCCCGAGGGCGGCCAGGCCGGGGGCGAGGTGGTGGTGGCGGGTCCGCTGGCGGAGGTGGCCGGCTGTGATCGGTCCTACACCGGCGCCATGCTCCGTGAATTCTTCGCCGGGTCCGGAAGCGGCCCGACGGGCGATTCCTGATGACGGGTCGCCAATACCCGCTTGGCTTTGCCTGGCCGCGGCGTTAGATTTCCGGGCGCTGGCCGCTGCCGCTGCGCGCGCTCGGCGACCCGCCAATCGAACCAGGTCGCAACACCCGCAGGAGACCTCGCGTGACCGATCTCAAGCAGACCCCCCTGAGCCAGTGGCACCGTGATCACGGCGCCCGCATGGTCGAGTTCGCCGGCTTCGAGATGCCCGTGCAGTACACCGGCGTCCTGGCCGAGCACGCCGCCGTCCGCGAGCGGGTCGGCCTCTTCGACATCACCCACATGGGCGAGGTCTACCTCGAGGGACCCGACGCCGGCACCTGGCTCTCGGGCCTGGTCAGCAACAGCATCCTCAAGGGCGAGCCGGGCAAGGTGGTCTACACCACCATGTGCAACGAGCAGGGCCGCACCCTCGACGACATGCTGATCTACCGGCTCGCGGCCGAGCGCTGGCTGGTGGTGATGAACGCCGCCAATCACGACAAGATCGCGGCCTGGATGACGCAGCACTTGCCCGCGTCGGGCGTGACCATGGACGACGCGAGCGAGCGCATGGCGCTGATCGCCGTGCAGGGCCCGGAGAGCCGGGAACTGCTGGGCCGGCTGACGCAGCTCGCCGCCCGTGGCGCCGACATCGACGCCCTCGATTTCTACACCCACGTCCTGCATGACGGTCCCGGCGGCGAGTGGATCGTCTCGCGCACCGGCTACACCGGCGAGCACGGCTACGAGCTGTACCTGCCCAACGCCGACATGCTGCCGATCTGGCTGGAGCTGCTGAGCCTGGGCGAGGACCTCGGGGTCGAGCCCATCGGCCTGGCCGCGCGCGACACGCTGCGCTTCGAGGCGTGCTACTGCCTCTACGGGCACGAGCTGAGCGAGGACTGGACGCCGCTCGAGGCGGGGATCGGCTGGGCGGTGAAGCTGAAGAAGAAGCACGGCTTCATCGGCCGCGACGCCCTCGTCGCCCAGAAGGAGGCCGGCGTGCCCCGCACGCTGGTGGGCCTGGCGGTCAGCGGTGGGCCCATCGCCCGCGAAGGGGCGCCGGTCCTGGTTGGCGACCGACAGGTCGGGTTCGTGACCAGCGGCACCTTCGCGCCGACCCTGCAGCGCAAGCTGGCGCTGGCGCTGATCGACAAGGATTTCGAGGACGCCGATCTGGCGGTGGAGGTCCGTGGCAAGCGCCTGGACTGCACCCGGGTCGATCTGCCTTTCCTGGCAGCGCGGGTCAAGGGTGACCCGCGCGCCGATCGTACGCTGTCCTGAGGACAGTCAACCCGAGGAGCGAGCATGATTCCCGATGATCGCAAGTACAGCCAGGAACACGAGTGGGTCCAGTTGGAGGGTGAGATCGGCATCGTGGGCGTGACCGACCACGCCGCCAGCGAGCTCGGCGACATCGTCTACGTCGATCTGCCCGAGGTCGGGGCCGAGTTTTCGGCCGGCGACGCCGTGGGCTCCATCGAATCGGTGAAGGCCGTGGCCGATCTCTACATCCCCGTCAGCGGCGAGATCGTGGAGATCAACGAGGCCCTCGACGGCGATCCCGGTCAGGTCAACAGCAGCCCCCTGGACGACGGCTGGATGTTCAAGGTCCGTCTGAGCGACCCCGCGGAGCTCGACAGCCTCCTGGACGCCGCCGCCTACGAGGGGCTCCTCGGCAGCTAGCAGCCACCGCCTGGAGGAACCATGCCCTACGTCCCGCATACGCCCGAGGACGTGCGCGCCATGCTCGATGTCATCGGCGCCGACTCGGTCGACGATCTGTTCGCCAGCCTGCCCGAGGCCGTGCGCCTCGCCGGCGAGCTGGACCTGCCGCCCGGCCTCAGCGAGGAAGAGGTGCGGCAGTTCATGCGCGACCTCGCCGCCGAGAACGTGACCCAGGCCGACCTGGTCTCCTTCCTCGGCGGCGGCGTGTACGACAGCATCGTGCCCGCCGCCTGCGACGCCATCTCCTCGCGCAGCGAGTTCCTCACCGCCTACACGCCCTACCAGGCCGAGGTGAGCCAGGGCACGCTGCAGGTGATCTACGAGTGGCAGACCTTCATCGGCCGCCTCACCGGCCTGCCCGTGGCCAACGCCAGCATGTACGACGGCGCCACCGCTCTGGGCGAGGCGCTGGTGCTGGCGGTCACGAGCAAGCGCAAGTCCAGGGTGGTCCTGCCGGCCACGTTGAATCCGCGCTGGCGGCGGGTGGCGCGGACCATGCTGCAGGGGTTCGCGGTGGAGATCGTGGAGGCGCCGGTCAGCGCCGCGGGCACCACCGATCCCGGGGCCCTCGCGGCGCTGGTCGACAAGGACACCGCCGCGGTGGTGATCCAGAATCCCAACTACCTGGGACTCATCGAGCCGGTGCAGGCGCTGGCCGACGCGGGCAAGGCCCAGGGCGCGCTGCTCATCGCGGCGGTCAACCCCGTCAGCCTGAGCCTGCTCAAGGCGCCGGGCGAGTACGGTGCGGACATCGCCGTGGGCGAGGCCCAGCCGTTCGGCATCGCGACGTGCGCCGGCGGGCCGCTGCTCGGGTTCTTCGCGGTCAGCGAGCAGCTGACGCGCAAGATCCCCGGCCGCGTGGTGGGCCGGACCGTCGACCGCCACGGCCGGCCGGCCTACGTGCTCACGCTCCAGACGCGCGAGCAGCACATCCGGCGCGAGAAGGCCACCAGCAACATCTGCTCGAACCAGGGCCTGAACGCGCTGCGGGCCACGGTCTACCTGGCCATGCTCGGCGGCACGGGCCTGCAGGAACTAGGCGAGGCCAACCGCATCCGGCTGGAGACGCTGCGTCGCGAGGTCGCCGACATCGAGGGCGTGACGCTGCCTTTCCCCGGTCCCGCGTTCAACGAGACCGTGCTCCGGCTACCGCGGTCGGCGCGCGAGTTCCGCGACTACGCGCGGCAGTTCGGCATCCTGGCCGGCATCCCGCTCGACGGCGTGGCCGGCTGCACCGAGAACGACCTGCTGGTGGCGGTGACCGAGAAGCGCACCGTCGAGGACATCGAGCTGTTCGCCGAGGCCCTCGACGCCTTCACGAGCGGCGAGGAGGTGGACCTGTGAGCGATCGCATCCTGCCCGAGACCTCGTGCCAGCGCTGGCTCGGCGCCAGCGAGGCCAGCCTCTTCGCCAAGGGCCGCCAGGGACGGCGGGCGCTCTGCATGCCTCGCTGGGACGGCGAGCGGCTCGACACCGCGCTACCGGACGACTGCCGGCGCGCCGAGCCGGCCGACCTGCCCGACCTCAGCGAGCCCGAGGTCATGCGCCACTTCACCCAGATCTCCAGCCTCAACCACCACATCGAGCGCGGTATGTACCCCCTGGGCAGCTGCACCATGAAGTACAACCCGCGGCTCAACGAGCAGGTGGCGGCCATGCCCGGTTTTGCCGCGCTGCATCCGGCGCAGGACGCCGCCGACATGCAGGGCCTGCTCGCCGCGCTGAAGCTGCTCGAGGACAGCCTCTGCGAGATCACCGGTTTCGCGGCCTGCAGCCTGATTCCCGCCGCCGGCGCGCAGGGCGAGTACCTGGGCATGCTGGTGATCCGGGCGCTGCACGTGGCCAACGGCGACCACGACCGCACCGAGATCCTGATCCCCGACAGTGCCCACGGCACCAACCCGGCCTCGGTGGTGGTGGCCGGCATGACGCCGCGGACCATCAAGAGCCGGCCCGACGGCCGGATCGACCTCGAGGCGCTGCGCGCCGCTTGCGGCCCGCAGACCGCCGGCATCATGATCACCAATCCCAACACGCTGGGTCTGTTCGAGACCGACATCGTGGCGGTGGCCGAGATCGTCCATCAGGCCGGCGGCCGGCTCTACATGGACGGCGCCAACATGAACGCCATCATGGGCCGGGCCCGTCCGGGCGACATGGGCTTCGACGTGGTGCACCTGAACCTGCACAAGACCTTCTCCACACCGCACGGCGGCGGCGGCCCCGGCGCCGGCCCCATCTGCGTCACCGAGGAGCTGGCGCCCTACCTGCCCGGTCCGCGCGTGGTGGAGGTGGACGGCGACTTCGCCTTCGACCGCGTGCCCGACGCCGATGGTCCGGCGATCCACGCCTGGATGGGCAACGTGGGGGTCTGCCTGCGCGCGCTCGCGTACATCCTGCGCTGCGGCGGCGACGGGCTGAAGCGGGTCAGCGACATGGCGGTGCTCAACGCCAACTACCTGCTGGCCCGGCTCAAGGACCTGCTGCCGGTGGACCATCCCGAGGGGTGCCTCCACGAGTTCGTGGCCAGCGGCGCGAGCTGGAAGGACGCGTTCGGAGTGCGCACGCTGGACATCGGCAAGCGGCTCCTGGACTTCGGTGTGCACGCGCCCACCATCTACTTCCCGCTCATCGTGGACGAGGCCTTCATGGTCGAGCCCACCGAGTGCGAGCCGCGCGAGAGCCTCGACCACTTCGTGGCCGCGCTCACGCAGATCCGGCGCGAGGCCGAGGAGCGGCCCGAGTTGCTGCAGACCGCGCCGCACGCCACGCCGGTCGGACGGCTCGACGAGGCCCTGGCCGCGCGTCAGCCCGACCTGCGCTGGCTCGGTCCCTGCAACTGCTGACGGAGGGAACATGGACCACCTGCGCGTGATCGTCGACGGCCCCCGCACGGGGGCCGTCAACATGCAGCGCGACGCCGCCCTGCTCGCCGCCTGGTGTCCCGGGGACGCGCCCGTGCTGCGGCTCTACCGCTGGCAGCCCTATGCCGTGAGCTACGGGTTCCACCAGAAGCCCGAGGACTTCGACCAGGCAGCCATCGCGCGCCTCGGCTACGACCTGGTCCGCCGGCCCACCGGCGGCCGGGCCATCCTGCACGCCGAGGAGCTGACCTACAGCGTGGTCGGCCCCAGCCCCTCGCCGCTGTTCGGCGACACGCTGCATACCTGCTACATGAAGATCAACGAGGCGCTGGTGGCGTTCCTGAAGGATCTGGGGCTGGACGTGGAGATCTCCGGGGGCGAGGACCGCAGCGAGATGCGCCAGGCCGTGTGCTTCAAGAGCGCGGGCCAGCACGAGATCCGGGTCCAGGGGCGGAAGATCGTGGGGTCGGCCCAGCGGCGCACCGAGGGCGCGTTCCTGCAGCACGGGTCGCTGCTGGTGGGGCCGCACCACGTGAACCTGCTCGACTGCCTCGACGAGCGGCGGCGGGCCGTGCTCGGTCGCGACCAGCTGCTGGCCGCCACCACGGATCTGGGGCGGCTGCGCGGGGCGCCGTACCGTCCGGCGGAGCTCGACGAGCTCGAGGAACACCTGGCGGCCGTCTTCTGCCGGACGCTGGGCCTGGAGCAGGAGCGCCTCAGCTGGGCGGACCTGGAACTCGACGCCGGCTAGAACACCAGCTGCGTGCTGAGCCCGAAGCCCAGGCCGCGGGTGTCGGCGCTGCTGAACCCGCCGCGGTTCATCACCGCGAGATCCACCTGCCAGAAGCCCACCTGCACGCCGAATCCACCCGCGATCCCGGTGCCCATGGCCCCGCCCAGGGACAGGCCGGCGCGCGGCGCGAGCCAGCCGAGGGGGCGCCACTCGGCGCCGAAGTTGAGCTGGGGGGTCAGGCTGGCGCCCGCCTTGTCCTCGAGGCCCTGGACGAAGTCGGCGGCCAGCAGCAGGCGACCGGTGTCGCGGGCCGCGCCCAGGCGTAGTCGCCGCGGCAAGCTGGTGGAGTAGCCGTCGATGGCGTAGGTGGTGTCGGTGTCGGCGACCGCGTTGTCGAGGTCGTCGTTCATGGCGTTGATCTCCGTGGCGGTCACCCGGAATTCGGTGCGTTCCACCGTGCCGTTCCAGGCGATGGTGCTGGCCAGGTTGTCCAGCGCCAGGCCCAGGGTCCAGCCGCCGGCCGCCTGCCACGAGGCGCCCAAATCCAGGCCGTAGCCCGACCCGCCCTCGGCGGTGACCGCGGCGGCGAACGCTTCGCCGGAGATCTCGGTCATGCCGGTGGTGACCGAACCGTACGCCTCCTCGACGTGCAGCTCGTAGATGCCGTGGAGGTAGCTGGCGCTCAGGCCCACGGCCACCCGGCCGAGGGCACCCTCGTAGACCACGCGGCCGTAGCTCAGCGACGCGCGCCCGATGGCGTAGCCCTCGCCGTCGGTGTCCGAGAAGTCCACGGTCTGGCCCAGCGAATTGCCGAAGAGGACCAGGTCGAAGAAGTCGCGGTCGAGATTGCCCCGGCCGGCGCCGACCACGCCGGTGGAGAGCGCGAAGTTGCCGATCTTCACGCCGAGCGCGCCGGCGCCCACGGTGGCGTCGAGGCTGAAGCCCTCGGCGGGGATGTCGGCCAGCAGGCGCTCCTTGTCCGCATACGACAGCGTCTGTCCCGCGACCTCGTTGTAGCGGCCCAGCGAGAAGCTGTTGTTGTGCAGGTCGGCCGACATGCCGGCCAGGCCCACCGCGGTGCCCGGGCTGAAGGCCAGGTTGGCCGGATTCCAGGTGGCGGCGTCGAGGCCCCGGGCAGCGGCGGTGTGCGCGCCGGCCATGGCCATCGACCGGGCGTCACCGGCGGCGAGGACCGGCCAGGCGGCGGCCAGGATCAGCAACACGCCGATCAAGGTCGCGAGGCTGCGGCGGCTCAACAGCGGGGTCGTCATGGCTTCGATCCTCTCGGGCATCCCGGCCAGGCCGGGGTAGGGGCTAGTCGTCGTGGACCGTGACGTCCAGGTAGATCAGGCCCTGGACGGTGACGTAATCGGTGGTCAGGACCCGCACCGGCGCGCCCTCGGAACTGGGCAGCACCACCTCGAGCATGCTCAGCAGGCCCTCGGTGGCCAACACCGCGGTCTCGGCGGCGGTGAGGTTGATCACGGGATGGCTGGTGCGCGGCTGGAGGACGGTGTGCTCGATGGGGTCGACCACGCCCGCGTCCACCGTCACCGGCCCGATGGCCAAAAGCGGCGTGGTCTTCATGGTCTCGCTGTCGGTTCCGAAGAGCAGACGCGTCTCGACGCCCACCGGCAGGTGGTTGAGCACCGCGAGCTGCAGTTCGGCGGCCCCCACGTGGTCGGTGATCAGGTCGCGCGCGTCCTGGTCGAGGTCGAGGTCTTCGGGATCGCCGTACAGGTGCGACGACTCGACGATGACCTCCACCGGCGAGACGATCTCCCAGTTCACCACGGCGTAGTCGCCGGCGCGGATGGTGCCGGACTGGCCGTCGCCGCCCAGGTTCACGCCGCCGGTGAGCGAGATCTCGGTGGGCAGGTTGTTCAAGAAGTCCACGATGGTGCTGTTGGTCTCGTCGAGCACGATGCGGGTGACCGCGGCGCGGCCGGCCTCCGCGGGCTCGATCTGCTCCTGGACCTGGAGGCTGCGCTCGGTGCCGCTGTCGTTGACGCCGACCAGGTCGAAATCGGCCTCGGCCGCCAGGCCCGCGCTGTTGGTCAGCTCGAGCACCAGGGTGGCGCGGGTCAACAGCAGGCCCTCGAGCTCGTCGGGCAGGTCGATCTCCTCGTTCATGGGCGCGAAGGCGAAGCTCAGCTCGGGCACGGTGCCCGTGATGCTGGTGAACTCGATGTGTCCGCTGCCGAGGTCGGCCTGGATGCCCTGGTCGGCCTGCAGGAGGACGGGCTGTCCGTCGGAACCCGGGCTGGTGACCACCACCTCGGCGATCAGCTCGGTCAGGACGGTGCCGCCGGGCGCCTTGACGATGTAGCCGGCGAAGTCGGCCACGCGCGAGGCGCTGCCGCCGCCGTCCAGGTCCACCACGAGCTGCATGGGCTGGTCGTCCAGGTCCACCACCTGGGGCCAGGTCACCGTGGCCTGGCAGGGGATGGCCATCTCGTTGTCCACCGTCAGCGCCACCGCGCCGCTGCCGATCACCGCGCGCTCGATCTCGTAGTCGGCCGGCAGCGCGGTGACGAAGCTGGTGGTGAACGTCTGGGCTTCGACCACGGCTTCGGCGGCCGAGACCTCGAGGTCTTGGAACTCGGCGCTGACCGCGATGGCGGCCCCGGCGTCCACGGTGACGGGTGCGCCGCCGGAGCCGGTCGAACCGCCGGTCAGCCGGACGGCGATGGCTCCGGGCAGGGTCAAGCCGGCGAGGTCGGCCTGGCGCTGGGCCTGCGTGCCGGCGGCGATGGGGTCGAAGTCGAGGGCGACGATCACGCCGCCGCTCACCGGATCGATCAATTCGAGCAGGAGCCGTTCGGGGCCCGCAAGGGCCGAGATGGGCACAGGCAGACCGTTGAGCACCGTGACCACGAGGGTGCCCCCAGCCAGGGTGGCGCTCTCGAGGTCGGCCAGGTCCTCGGGATCGCTGGCGGTGGTGAAGGTGAACCCGGGCACGGGGACGCTCAATCCGTGCAGGCTGGCGGCGGCGGGGTAGAGGTCGCCGAGCGTGAAGTCGAACGGAGGGGGCGCGGCCAGGTCCAGGGCGAAGTTGCCGATGTCGCCGCTGACGGTCTGTGCCGCGAAGTCGGTGCCAAGGTCCAGGTCGAGGCCCACGGTGTCGGGATCGCCGTCGACGGTGAACCCGAGCGTGCCGTCGGCCAGCGCCACGAGGTAGTCCTCGTCGTCGATCGTGTCGGCGATGTCGAGCCGTTCCTCGCCCAGCGGCAGGGCCACTCGCGTGTCGAAGCGGGGCAGTTCCGGATCGGCGATCTCGCAGCCGGTCAGCCACAGGGCGGACAGCAGCAGGCCCAGCAGCGGCACGCTCCAGGACAGGCGGGGGAGGGCAGGGTGGCGCATGGTCGGATCCTTCGCGGCGGGTGAATGACCTCCGGGAACGGTCCGGGTGATGAAAGAGGCGTACCACGGGAGAAGCTGGGGCATGATCGACCGCGATGGGACATCATGGGGAACGATGGGGAAGGCCGTGCCTGGGCCCCGCGGGCAAGGGGATATCTTTAATGCCCGATCCGCAGGCTTCCCCGTTGCACCTTGCACGACCGTGCCGAGGCTTGACCGTTCCCGTGCAGGGTCCCTAGTATCCCGAGGTGTCGGATGCTTCCCTCCGCACTGCGCTCCGAAAGGCCCCCCGTGCCGTCATACCTGCTGCGCCGCTCGCTCCATTCGATCCTGCTGGTCCTGGGACTGCTGACGGCCGTCTTCTTCCTGGTCCACCTCATGCCCGGCGATCCGGTCGGTCTGATCGCCGATCAGCAGCTCGATGCTCCGGGGCGCGAACTGGTTCGCCAGCGCCTGGGCCTGGATCGACCGTTGCTGCAGCAGTACCTCGCCTGGCTGGGCGGTGCGCTGCACGGAGACTTCGGCCAGAGCCTGCGCCAGGGCCGCCCCGTGGCGGCGATCCTCGGCGAGGCCATCCCCAACACGCTGCTGTTGACGGTCACCGCGCTGCTCGTCGAGCTGGCGGCCGGTCTGATGGCCGGTGTGGTGGTGGCCAGTCGTCCTGGCCGTCGCCGCGCCCGCCTGCTCAACACGACGGGACTGGTGCTCTACTCGCTGCCCAGCTTCTGGCTCGGCCTGGTGGCCATCATGGTCTTCGCCAGGAATCTGGGCTGGTTGCCCGCAGGGGGCATGGCCTCTCCCGATGCAGCCTGGCTTTCGCCCACGGCCCGGCTGCTCGATGTGCTGCAACACATGGTCCTGCCGGTCCTGGTGCTGGGGCTGGGGAACTTCGCGGTGACCGCGCGCTACGTGCGCACCAGCCTGACGGGAATCCTGGCCAGCGACTGGGTCCTGGGCTCGCGGGCCCGCGGCATTCCCGAGCGCCGCCTGGTCTGGCGTCACGCGCTGCGCGGCGCGCTGCTGCCGATCATCACCCTGGTGGGGCTGAGCCTGCCGGGTCTGCTGGGGGGCGCCGTGGCGGTGGAGACGGTGTTCGCCTGGCCGGGGCTCGGGCGCGTGGCGGTGCAGGCGCTTCTCGCCCGGGACTATCCGGTGATCATGGCCGCCACCGCCTGCGTGGCGGTGCTGGTGACGCTGGGTTCGCTGCTGGCCGACCTCGGTTGCCGCTGGGCCGATCCCCGCCTGCGCCTGGAGGCCGGGGGGAGGGAGGTGCGGTGAGGGATCCACGCTGGACCATGACCACCGCCGCCGGCGACCTCTGGCTCGGCCTGGCGCTCGCACTGGTCGGACTGCTGCTCGCCGTGCTGGCCGGGGTGCTGGTGCCCGGCGATCCCGCCGCGCTGGGACCCACGGGCACCGCGCTGCAGGCGCCTGGCCGCGCCCATCTGCTGGGGACCGACCCGCTCGGTCGCGATCTGCTCGCGCGGCTCCTGCACGGCGGGCGCATCTCGCTCCTGGTGGGCTGGTCGAGCATGCTGGCGGCCACCCTGCTGGGCACGCTGGTGGGCCTGTCGGCCGGCCTGGGCCCGCGCTGGCTGCAGCGCCTGTTGACTGCGGTGATCGATCTGTTCCTCGCCTTTCCTCGCATCTACCTGGTGCTGCTGCTGGTGGCGGTGAGCCGTCCCTCGCTGTTGCTGCTGATCGCGGTGCTGACCCTCTCGAGCTGGATGGAGACCGCGCGCCTGGTCCGCGCCGAGGCCATGGCCCTGCGCGACCGGGAATTCGTGGCCGCGGCTCGCGGCCTGGGGCTCGGCGGCTGGCAGGTGGCCACGCGCCACGTGCTGCCCAGCCTGCTGCCGCTGGTGCTGGTGTCCGGCGCCCTGCGCATCGGCGAGGCGATCCTGCTCGAGAGCTTCCTCAGCTTCCTCGGACTCGGTCCGCAGGAGCCGCTGGTCACGTGGGGCGCCATGATCGCCCAGGGGCGGGCCCACCTCCTCGATGGCTGGTGGCTGACGGCGTTCCCAGGGGTGGCCATCGCCACCACGGTCCTCGCCTACAACCTGGTGGCCGACGGTCTGCGGTCCCGGCTGGTCCCGGTAGGCGCGCTGGAGGAGGTGGGCCGTGACTGAGGCTGCCTTGCTCGCGGTCCGTGACCTCACCGTGCGCTACCCCGGCGCGCCGTGGCCGGCTCTCGACCGTCTCGACCTGGACCTGCAGGCCGGCCGCTGCCTGGCGGTGGTCGGCCCTTCGGGCTGTGGCAAGAGCACGCTGTGCCGGTCGCTGCTGGATTTGCTGCCGCCGGGGACCGAATGCAGCGGCAGCATCCGCTGGGAGGGTCGGGAACTGGTCACCGATCGCAAGGCCTGGCACGCCCTCCGCGGGCGGGGGCTGGCCCTGGTCCTGCAGGACCATCGCCACGCGCTGGATCCGGTGCGTCGCGTGGGCGACCAGGTCGCCGAGGTGCTGGCGCTGCACCACCCCGAGGTCGGCCGTGCGATGCGTGCGGCCGCGGTCCAGGCGCTGCTCTCCGAGGTGCGTTTGCCCGAGGCGGCCGCCCTGGCGCGCCGCTATCCGCACCAGCTCAGCGGCGGGCAGCGGCAGCGGGTCTGCCTGGCGGCGGCGCTGGCGGCCTCGCCGCGCATCCTGCTGGCCGATGAGCCCACCACCGCGCTGGACCTGGCCGTGCAGCGGGACCTGATGGCCTTGCTGGTCGACCTGGTCCAGCGCCGACGGCTGGGCTTGCTCCTGGTCACGCACGACCGCGATCTGGTGCCCCTGGTGGCGGACGCGGTGCTCGACCTGGGCGACACCGCCGCGGCGCCCACGACCGCGTTGGAACTGTCCGCGCCGGCATCCCAGTCGCCGGTAACCCCCTGCCTCGAGGTCCGCGGGCTGAGCGTGGACGTGCCAGCGTCCCCGGTTCCCCAGCGGGTCGTCCACCAGGTCGACCTCACGGTGGCCGCGGGTCGGACCCTGGGGCTGGTGGGCGAGTCAGGGTGCGGCAAGACCAGCCTGGTCCGGGCCGTGGCTGGCTGGCTCGAACCGGCCACGGGATCGGTCCGCGTGCACGGCACCGAGGACTGGCCAGAACCCGCCCGCCGCCGCGCCGTACAGCTCGTGAGCCAGGATGCGGCGGCCGCGCTGACGCCGCAGCAGACGATCCATGACGCCATCGGCGAGGCGGCCCGGGCGGCGGGACTCGGGGCGGCAGCGACCCGCAGCACGCAGGAGTTGCTGCGGGAAGTGGATCTCGCGATCGAACTGGCGGCCCGGAAGCCGCGCCAGCTGTCGGGCGGGCAGCGGCAACGCGCGCAGCTGGCGCGAGCCCTGGCGGCGCGCCCCCGGGTGCTGCTGGCCGACGAGCCCACCAGCTCGCTCGATGGCCCCGCGCGTCAGCGCCTGCTGGCGCTCCTGCGCACCATCCAGCTCCGGCGGGGTCTGGCTCTGGTCCTCGTCTCGCATGACCTGTCGCTGCTCGAATCGTTCTGCGACGAGGTGGCGGTGATGTTCGCGGGACGCATCGTGGAACTTTATCGCCCCGCCATCGTTGATGGGCCACGGCATCCGTTCGCGAGGGATCTCGCCGCCGCCGCCCCAGCCAGCCTGACTCGCTTGCGTGCAGCCGGAAGGCCCATGGCCGGGGAACCGGAGCCGGATCAGCAACCACCCACGGACGGATGCCCCTACCAGCAACGGTGCCGACTCGTGGAGTCCTCCTGCCGCACCGGTCTGCCTGCACTCGTCGACCGCGGCGACGGCCATCTCGTGCGCTGTCCCGTCACGGATCGTGATGTACGGTAGCAATTTATTGACACGCCATTACCCGATCTCTACATTTAGCCATCGGTTGCTGGTTTGGAGGCGAAATCGGCTGATTCACCGCGCCTTATGCGGCTTTCCGCCCTTCGCGCTCCGGTTCCCCACTCTAGCCGGGCTGAGGCTCGTGCCACGTTCGTCGCGAACATCTCGCGGGTCCAGATGGGCCACGGGTACGACCGGATTGGTTCCCTCGGAAAGGAGCTCCCACATGCTCCGGCGTCTCCGTCTTCCGCGGATCGTCCTCGGTTTTTCCATCATCGTTGCCGCGCTCCTCTGGACGACCGGCGACGCCTGGGCCCAAGGCGGCACCATCAAGGGTATCATCAAGGACGGTGAGACGGGCGACCTGCTCGACTACGCCAACGTGATCATCAAGGGCACGACCCGCGGGACCATGTCGCTCGGCGGCGGCGCGTTCTACTTCCGCAACCTGGCGCCCGGCACCTATACCATCCAGGTGCTCTACCTCGGCTACGAGCCGGCGGAAGAGACCCTCACGGTGCAGGCCGGCCAGACGTACGAATTCGAGTTCGTGCTGAAGGTGACCATCGTCGAGACGCTGCAGGCCTTCGATGTCGACGCGGCGCGGTACATGGTCGAGGTCAAGAACGCCACGACCGAACGCGACATCGGCTCGGAGAAGTTCGAGCGCTACGCCATCGACTCGGTGGAGGACGCGCTCTCCCGCGAGGCGGGCATCATCATGCGCGCCGGCCAGCTGTACGTCCGCGGCGGCCGTTCGGGCGAGGTCCAGACCCAGATCGACGGCGTCTCGGTGGACAACCCCATCGGCGGTCAGACCCTGTCGGTCTCGACCCTCGCCGTGGAGAGCGTGCAAGCGGTGACCGGTGGCCTGGACGCCGAGTACGGCAACGCGCTCTCGGGCGTCATCAACATCACCACCAAGACCGGCTCGCGCGAGAAGTTCGAGGGCGGCCTGCGCTTCCTGACCGACGATTTCGGTCGCCAGGACCGCACCTTCACCAACTTCGACCGCTTCGAGTACGGTTTCGGCGGCCCGTCGCCCATCAAGAACCTGACCTACTACGTCTCGGGCGACCTGAGCTGGAACGACGGCGAGAACTACTCGGTTGCCCATCGCGACGAGTATGCGCTCAACGTCGGCGACACCAACCTCATGAAGTTCCGCCGGCGCCAGAACAACACGGTGCGCGGCTCGGCCAAGCTGGCCTACTTCTTCGACGACACCGGCACCAAGGAGCTCACCGCCGAGTACACCTACTCGGGCGGCTGGTACCAGAGCTACTCGCCGAACTGGAGCATTGATGGATACGCTCAGCGCCTGATCTACCTGCCCCGCGTCGAGCCCATCAACTCGGGCGACCTCCAGGACGCGTACCTCTACGTGGGCAGCCAGATCCCGGTCTACTACGGCCCCTGGTACGAGGAGATGCTGCAGCGCGCGCGCCCGGCCATCGTTCTGGACAACCGCAACAGCAGCCTCATCCGCCGCAGCGTGCCCATCCTCGAGGTGCGCAGCGCCGCCGACAACCGCCTCTACACGGTGGCGGCCCAGCCCACCTTCGACGGCTACCGCTACCCCTACTCGGATTTCTCCACCGTGGCCGAGGATTCGTCCTACACCGAATTCAACTCGGCCAACAACGACCTCGAGCAGAGCACCTTCAGCCAGAGCGCCAAGCTCTTCTGGAAGCACCGCCTCAGCGAGGACACCTTCTATACGCTCGCCCTGGCGCTGGTGGCCTTCGACACCAACCAGGACTCGCAGGGCAAGGATCCCTACCAGTACAACCATGGTGGCGTGTGGTCGCCCAACCTCTTCTCGGGCCAGGCCCAGGTCTACCAGGCGGCCACCGACTACTATACCGACCAGCTGAATCCGCTGTTCATCACCACCAGCGACTACCCGTACTGGTCGCGCCAGTACAGCCGCACCTATTCCATGCGCTGGGACCTGACCAGCGCGCGCTGGTCGGGACATCTGGTCAAGACGGGCCTGCAGCTGGTGTACAACGACCTCGAACAGCTCGACATCAGCTACCCGGCGTTCGAGGTCCAGAACCGCTTCACCGGTGATTACTCGCTGGGCGCCAACCGGAACCAGTTCCACACCTACAACCCCGAGGCCTCGTGGTACCTGCAGGACCGCTGGGAGTACGAGGGCATGGTGGTGAACTACGGTTTCCGCTGGGACATGTTCTCGCCCGGTTCGGCCGCGGAGATCCAGTTGCGGAACGACGATGTCGACCGCAACGTGATCAAGTACAAGACCCAGTTCTCGCCGCGCCTGGGCTTCGCGTTCCCCATCACCGAGCGCGACGGCTTCAGCTTCCACTACGGTCGCTTCGTGCAGTTCCCGAGCCGGCAGTTCCTGTTCGCCAGCCAGGAAGTGGTGGGCAACATCGGCACGCTCGGCAACCCGAACCTCGACGCCGAGACCACCATCAGCTACCAGGCCGCGCTGCAGCACCAGTTCAACGACTACCTGGCGGGTTCGTTCGCCATCTACTCCAAGGACATCTACGACCTGATCGCCGCCACCCAGGTCACCGACGCCGAGACCGGCAACACGCTCCAGCGCTACATCAACAAGGCCTACGCCTCGGCGCGCGGCGTGGAGGTCTCGCTGGAGAAGCGGCTCAGCAACCACTGGCAGTTCGAGGTGGCCTACACCTTCGCTTACGCCGACGGCGTGGCCAGTAGCACGGAGTTCGGCGGCAACCCCGAGGGTCTCGAGTTCCTGCCCAGCCAGGAGCTGCCGCTGGACTGGGACCAGCGGCACACGCTCTCGGTCCAGCTCTTCGTCGAGCAGCCCGGAGCCTGGAACGGCGGCATCGACGTGACCTACGGCTCGGGCTTCCCCTGGACCCCGTTCGACCGCTACGCCAAGCGTCAGGATCCGCTCCTGGAGAACAGCGAGCGCTTGCCTTCGACCATCGACGTGAACCTGCAGTTCCAGCGCCAGATCAACGTCTACGGCCAGCGGCTGACCCTCTACCTGCAGGGCTTCAACCTGCTGAACCAGGACCAGGTGGTCTCGACCCAGCCGGGTATCTTCCCCGGCATGAACAACGCCCGCAACGGCGGTCGTTCCTATCTGACGGAGACGGGCAAGTACGGCGGCGCCTTCCTGCAGGACCAGGACGGCGACACCTTCGAGGAATTCATCCCGATCAAGGACCCGCGGGCCTTCGCCCAGCACCGGCTGTTCCGCATCGGGCTTGGCTGGAGATTCTAGGATAGCGATGGACGGCGCCGGTCAGGCCGGCGCCCCGGAAAGGGATGGCGATGACCCTCAACGGCAGCTCGAGTCGATTCCTGCAGCAGGGACGCGGACTCGCCATGGTAGGCGGCCTGGCGCTCTTGCTGGCGACCACGCCAGCGGCAGCCTGGGTCGATCTGGACGAGATCGGCGGCGGCGGAGATCTGGGCAATCCCCGGGGAGCCTTCGTGAACGATGGCTCCATGGTGATGAACGTGGGCGAGGTCCAGATCAACATCACCAACTTCGGCCTCATCGGATCGCATTTCTCCAACGCGACCACCTACTCCGACGCGCCCTCGGCGCAGTGGCCCGCCGGTTCCGGCAACGAGTACCTCTACGCCGCCGGCCTCTGGGTGGGTGGCGTGCTGCTGGGCGAACGGCTGGTCTCCACCGGCCAGTTCGAGAACGAGTTCCTGGCCCAGGACAATCCCGAGGACACGATCTACGAGGCGGTCGGCGGCGTGCTGGTGCGCCCGCCCAACTACCCCGACGCCAGCGGCCGTCGGTTCCCCGAGCCGGGTCCCAACGACGACGAGGACTATGACGACAACGGCCGCGAGCGGATCGACGAGGAGACCCTCAACGGCTACGACGACGATGAGGACGGGCTGATCGAAGAGGATTTCGGCCAGATCGGCAACCAGATGATGGTCACCACGATGTACGACAACACGCGGCTGGCCTCGGAGAGCTTCCCCGATCATACGCCGCTCAACCTGAAGGTGGTGCAGGAGAGCTTCGCGTGGGAGAACGACCAGGTCGATGATTTCGTGGGCTTCCAGTTCACCATCACCAACGTCGGCGTCACCGACCTCAACAACATCTACATCGGCTTCTTCGCCGACAGCGACATCGGCCCGCGCAACCAGGGCGGTACCGCCGCCGACGACATGGCCGGCTCATTCTCGGGCGCGGTGCGCGCCTCGGACGGAAGCTGGGTCCCCGTCGAGGTCGGCTACATGTTCGACGCCGCCGAAGAGAATCGCCTCGACGGCTACTTCGGCATCGCCTTCCTCGGCCACGACACCGATCCCCAGGGCATCCGGGCCCCGCGGTCCGTGGCCCTGCGGACCTTCCAGCGGTTCAGTGGCCAGGCGCCCTTCGATCAGGGCGGCGACCCGCGCACCGACGCGGAGCGCTACGAGCTCCTGAGTTCTTCGCTCGAGGATCGTGACCCCGACGTGCAGCCGGGCAAGCAGGACGACTTCCGCTTCCTGGTCTCCGCCGGCCCCTTCGAGATCATGCAGCCCGACGCCTCGCTCCAGTTCCAGGTGGGCATGGTCGTGGGTCCGGGCCGGGATGGGCTCCTACGCAACTGCGCCGAGGCCTTCCTGACCTGGCACGGCAACTTCTTCAATCTGATCGGCGACGACCAGATCAGCGAGGCCGGAACCCCCATCATCACCGGTGAGCTTGGTCGCGAGACCATGCTCTGCCGCGAGGATTTCGAGAACGCCGCCGATTTCGACAACCTGTACCCCGACTTCGGCGACGTGACCTGCGTCGATGGCTCCTTCCTGATCGGCCAGCCCACGCTGACGCCAGAGGACATCTTCACGTACCAGGAGTACGAGGGCGCGCGGGTGAAGCACTGCGCCATGATCAACATGGACAACTGCTTCGAGTGCTTCCGCCAGAAGCCGCACTCGCCCAGCGAGTTGCCCGAGAATGCCGCCTGTTCTCAGTACGACATCGAGAACTACTGGAACTGCAACAACCCCGCCGAGGCCGATGCGGCCAAGGCCGGCTGCACCGGCATTGCCGGCAACGAGACCCAGGTCCACTGGCTGGTGGGCATGGCCCCGCCGCCGCCGGGCATGCGGGTGTGGCCCACGCACAACCGGGTCCACGTCTACTGGGATGACAAGAGCGAGGTCACGGCGGACATCCGCCTGAACGCCATCGATTTCGAGTCTTACCGGATCTGGCGCGCGGACAACTGGACCCGTCCCTACGGCTCCTCGCTGGAGAACGGTCCGGGGTCGAACCTCTGGCAGCTCATCGCCGAGTACGACGTGGTGGACTCGTTCATCGTCGACTACAACGTGGGGCCCAACGAGGTGGTCAGCGACACCTTGCCGCTGGGGCCCAACACCGGCCTCGAACCGGTCATGTACACGCCCAAGATCCTCTCGGAACCGCAGTTCGCCGACCTGGACGACTCCATGCAGGTGGTGGTCGACCGCGACACGGATGGTTTCTACACCTCCCTGCCGTTGCTCTACGACGCCAACGGTGAGCGGAGCGAGCTGATGATGCCGGTCTGGGACTGGTACTACGCACCCGACGCCCTGGACACCTTCTGGGCCGTGACCGCGCGTGCCGAGAGCGTCTTCGTCGACGATAGCGGCGACGAACAGCTCGTGGTGGTCGGCAAGGATCCGACCCAGTTCTACGAGTATATCGATCCCAGCGTGCACAACGGTTTCATCTATTTCTACTCGGTGACAGCCACCGATCACGAGCTCGACGTGCTGCCCGACGGTACCTACCGCATCGTCGGCCAGGGCCTCTCGGGCGATCCCTCGAGCAGCTACGACAACACGTCGCCGGCCTCGGTGGCCCAGAGCGCCGCGGATCGCGACGGGCAGGGCGCCAACATTTACGTGTATCCCAACCCCGCCACCCGGGACGCGCTCAACGAGTTCCAGGAGCTGTTCCCCAGCGGGGACGATCCCACGGGGGTGAGGGTGCGGTTCGCGAACCTGCCCGAGGCTCGCAATACCATCAAGATCTTCACGCTCAGCGGCGACCTGGTGGAGACCATCGAGCACGATGGCACCCAGGGTTATGGTGAGGCGTCCTGGAACCTCATCAGCCGCAACGGGCAGGAGGTCGTCAGTGGCATCTACCTGTACGTCGTCCACTCGGACGACGGCGGGTTCGAGGATTTCATCGGCAAGTTCGTGGTGGTGCGGTAGACCCGCTACGAGGGATCAGACTAGACGTCCCGTCGCGAGACGGACCTGGAGGAAACCATGAAGCGCATTGCCCTGTTGATGGCCATCTTGCTGGCGCTGCCCGGAGCGGCCTTTGGCGAACAGTTCGCCAAGGTCGGCACGTTCGGAGCCCAGTTCTTGCAGATCGGCGTCAGCGCCCGCGGGACCGGGATGGGATCGGCCTTCACCGGAGTCGCCGACGACGCCAACAGCGTCTTCTGGAACCCGGGCGGGCTGGTCAACGTGGTCACCAACGAAGTGGCCATCAATCACGTCAGCTGGCCGGCCGACATCAACCTGACGAGCATCGTCCTGGCGACCAACCCGCGCTCGATCCCCGGCACCATCGCGCTGTCGGCGCGGTCAGTGTGGCTGGATCCCATGCTGGTGCGGACCGCCTACGAGCCCGATGGCAACGGCCAGCACTTCGATGCCGGCATGACGTCGTTCGGTTTCAGCTACTCCAAGTTCTGGACCGACAAGTTCTCGGCCGGCTTCACCCTGCAGTACATCCACGAGGGCCTGGCCGAGACCGCGGTGAACACCGTCGGTTTCGACTTCGGCATCATGTACCGCATCGGGGTCAAGGACCTCAAGCTGGGCATGGTGATCCAGAACCTGGGCGGCAAGATGACCTTCGACGAGACCGAATCGAAGATGCCCACCCAGTTCAAGGTTGGCGCCAGCTTCGTGCCCATCCACAGCGACAACCACAAGCTGCTCTTCGCCGCCGAGTTCGCCCACCCCTCCGACAACAAGGAGCGGGCGAACGTGGGTGGCGAATACAGCCTGAACGAGACCTTCCACGGCCGGCTCGGCTACCACATCAACTACGACACCGACGGCCTGGCCTTCGGCTTCGGTGCGGCCCTCAAGACCGGGCAGAAGAGCAAGCTGCAGCTCGACTACAGCGCGGTGGACATGGGCCCGCTGCAGTACGTGCACCGGCTCTCGCTCACCGTGGTCTACTGATCCCGACCGCGGCTTGCGCGTTTCCTCCCGACCCCGCCACCAGCCGAGGTGGCGGGGTCGCTTTACCACCGGGGTCGCTTTTTGTAACGTAATGTCACGAACGCGAACGTTCCGCTCGACGTTGCGGACAAGGTGGACCCGGTCCGGGGAGGCGACATGAAGTCCCTGCACGACTGGCGAGGAGCAAGGCTGGCGGCATCCTCGTCGTTCCTGATCGTGGGTCTGCTGCTGGCCGGAGTCACGCCGGCAGCGGCGGCCTGGTTGCGGCCAGTGACGGGTGAAGGGCATTTCCACTTCGTCTGCGATGTGGCCACCTTGTCGACGCGCGACGGTGGACTCGATGTAGTGGCCATGGTCGCGGTGCCCCATCGCGAGATCACCTTCGAGGACGACGCGGGCCGCTGGCGAGGCCGCCTGCGGGTGACGGCCACCCTGGTCGGCCTCGACGGCCGCGAGCAGCACACCGAGACCACGCTCCGGGTGGCTGCGCGCAACCGCAGCGAGGCCGATTCACCGACCCTGCAGCAGGTCTTCAGCGTGGTGCTCGAGGATGTCACCATCCCGGCCGGCCGCTTCAGCCTGCTCCTGGAGGACCTGAACCGACGCCGTCCTGGCCTGGTGAACCTGGGGACCGACAACAGGGCCTCCAGCCTGGCGGCGGCCGACTGGTTCGCCCCGCCCCGGCGGCAACCGCGCGGGCTCTCGGTGGGCGACGCCATCTTCATGGCGCACGCACCGATCCGGACCTGGCAGCACGACGGCCGCCCCGTGGTGCCAGGCACCGACGGTCCCTGGGAGTACCTCAACCCCGCCCGCCGCTTCGGCCTCGAGAGCGAGTTCCTGCAACTCTATTTCACGCTGGAACCGCCCGCGCTCGCCGAGGATCGGCAGCGGGCCGCCGCCCGTGACGTCTTCCTGGAGATCCAGAGCGATCATCTGGACTTCAGCCTGGTGGACACCCTGCGGCTGGAGGACAGCGTCCGCCGCGCACTGACGTCCGGTCGGCCGGCGGCGGTCTACTGGGAGATGGATGCCGGCGGCCTGCCGCCCGGAGCCTTCCGGCTGGGGATCGCCCCGCTGGATTCGGTCGGCCAGGGCCTGCTCACCGGGTTCGACATGGTCTGGAGCCTGCCGAATCTGGCCCGCGCCACCGACGACCTGCTCGCCGAGGGGCGGACGGTGTTCTTCGGCGCCGATCTGGACCGGTTCGAGGAGGCGCCGCGGGTCGAGCAGCAGAACATGCTCGATGCCTTCTGGCACGACCTCGATCCCTCGCCGCTCGACAGCTACAACGAGATCTACGCCGAGTTCCGCCGTCGGGTCAGCTACGTGCAGCATTACCTGGGTGGCTGGGATCAGCAGGGCGCCACCGACCCGCGAGGCCGCATCTACCTCCTGCTGGGCGATCCCGACAGCGTTCGCGAGGAAGCCATGCCCATGAACGAGCGCGAACTCGAGGACGCGCGGATCATGCTCTACGAGCGCTATGCGCCCGAGCGCGAGGGCACCATGAGCAAGGGCCTCAACATCAACGACGGCGCGGGCTACAGCCCCTACCGGCAAGTGGGCGGCGTGCCCATGCCCTATTCGTCCACCGCCGAGCTGGATGTGCAGCGGCATTACACCGCGGCCAACTCCCGCGTATTCCAGCTCTGGCGCTACGACAACGGGGGAGATCAGCTCTTCCCCAACTCCTACAGCGGACAGGGCGACGGTCTCCGCTTCCTGTTCGTCGACCAAACAGGCACCGGTCGTTTCGTCCTGGAAGGCCAGAACGCGAGGATGATGGGCGATTGAACCCCGTATGCGAGGCGGTTCAATGGGCCGAACGGCGAAGAAACGTTTGACTTAGACCCCTTGTTGACACTATTTAATTGACGTCGATATACTGCCGAAAATCGGCGGTCGAGAGGGCGCTTCGGGCACGCTCAAGCCCGGTCGCAAACCCGCTCGAAAGGGAGGCCCAGGCAGGAGCCCCACCTGCAGCCTGGACCTCCGAGCGACCAACCCGTCCGGGTCCCATTTGGAAAGGGAGACTTTGGCAATGGCTCGTCACGCTACGTTGAAAAACGCCTGCTTCATGTTCCTCTGCCTCGGTGTACTGGCCGCGGCGACCGTCGTGCCCGCAGTCGCGCAGGATGAAGACGCCGAGATGGAGGCCATGCGGGCGCGTTACGAGAAGATCGAGGCCCCCACCGACTCGCTCGGCTTCGGGGTCACCGCCAACGATTCCAGCGGCCTGGTGCCCGTTTACATCGAGCCCCGGGGTGGCCTGATGGGCCTGGTCGAGAAGAGCCCGATTGCCAAGACCGGCTTCGGCAAGCTCTTCCTCAAGGGCGGCAACTTCATGTGGTGGCTCTTGACCATCGCCGTGGTCGGCCTGGTCTTCATCATCGAGCGCCTGATCACCCTGAGCCGCGCCAAGGTCAATACGCGCAAGCTCATCGGGACGGTGATCACCACGCTGAAGACCGAGGGCGTGCAGGCGGCGGCCGAGGAATGCCAGAAGTGGCGCGGCCCCATCGCGGCCATCCTCTACAGCGGTCTGCAGAAGGCCGACAAGGGCGACGAAGCCGTGGAGAAGGCGATCGGCACCGCCGGCGTCATCGAGATGAGCTTCCTCGAACGCGGTCTGGTGTGGGTCTCTTCGGTGTCCACCATCGCCCCGCTGGTCGGCTTCCTCGGTACGGTGTCGGGTATGATCAACGCCTTCGAGGCCATCGCCAACAGCGACCAGGTGAACGCCAAGCTGGTAGCGTCTGGTATCTCCGAGGCGCTGATCACCACGGCCACCGGTCTGGTGATCGCCATCCCCGCGACCATCGGCTACAACTACTTCGTGTCGGCCATCGACCGCTTCACCATCGAGATGGAAGAAGCAGCCATGGAGTTGATCGAGGCCCTGGACACCCTGAGGTCGTAGTCAGCAGTCGGCAGACGCAGGGAGCCTGGCATGGCAGTCTTCAAGAACAAGAAGAAGAAGGAAGCGCTCGGTGAGGTCTCCATGGCCTCGACCAGTGACATCTCGTTCCTGCTGCTGATCTTCTTCATCGTCTCGACGATCTTCGCCGAGGAGCAGGGGCTCATCATGCTCCTGCCGGGGAAGCAGGACAGCAAGCAGGACGTGGCGAAGGTCAAGGAGTCCAACGTCGCGACCCTGCGCATCGCGTACGACAACAGCCTGACCCTCGACAAGAAGCCCATCGAGCTGAACCAGGTGAAGAACATCCTCGAGGGACGCATCCTCGCCAACGATAAGCTCGTGGTCATCCTGGAAACGCACCCCGACGCGCATTACGGCATGATGGTGGCCTGCCTCGACGAGGTGAAGCTGGCCAACGCCAGGAAGCTGACTCTCAAGACGAGCAAGAGGTAGCGGCATGGCCATGGATTTCAATCGCAGCACGAAGCGGGAACCGTTCATCCCGACCTCGTCCATGGGTGACATCGTGTTCCTGCTGCTGATCTTCTTCATGGTGACCACGGTGTTCCGCGAAGAGGTCGGCTTGCCCGTGGAGCTGCCGCGCGCCGAGGCGGGCGAGGAAGCCCAGCGCGAGATGATCTCCAACATCTACATCGATCGCGCGGGGCGGATCTCGGTGGACGACCGCCTGGTCCAGGTCAAGCACATCGCGGACCTCTTCGGGCAGAAGATGAACGAGAATCCGCAGATGATCGTGGCGTTCAAGACCGACACGTACACGCCATACGGGACGGTCAGCGACGTCATGGAGGAGTTGAAGGAGGTCAACGCGGTGCGGGTCTTCTTCAACAACGACCTCGAGATCAACCCCGGCCCGAAGTACTAGGAGCGCCATGACGACCGAGACTGCAACCCAGCAGTATACGCTGTCGGCCAACGCCGAGTTCAAGGCGCAGTACCAGAAGACGCTGCGCTGGTCGGCGGTCATCGCGCTGGTGATCACCGTCATCGCCTTCATCATCTCGCCGGAGATCCGGTTCACGCCCTACAAGCTGCGGCAGGAAGAGCTCGAGGTCGTGGACCTCGAGGACAAGCAGGAAGCCATCGACCTGCCGCCGCCGGAGATCAAGCAGCCCGAACCGCCCAAGGTCATCGAGGCGGCGCCGGACGACGAGGTCACCGAGGAAGTGGACATCGCCGACACCATGATCGACTTCGATCAGGCCATCATGTCGGGCATGCCCCAGTACGGCACCGGCGGCGACGAGGGCTTCGTGGTGAGCCAGGAGAAGCCGCGGCTCGCGCCCGGCGGGTACGTGCCGCCCGAGTACCCCGAGATGGCGCGGCTGTCGCAGATGCAGGGCACCGTGGTGGTGAAGATCCTGGTGGGGCCCGACGGCAGCGTGCTCGACGCCCAGATCCTCAAGGGCATCCATCCCATGCTCGACCGCGAGGCCATCAAGGCCGCGCGCAAGACCAAGTGGATCCCCGGCAAGCAGCGCAACATCCCGGTGAAGTGCTGGATGGCCATGCCGTACAACTTCACGCTGAAGTAGACGCCGAGGCAACCAGAACGCCGTGGGCCGCGTCAATCTGACGCGGCCCTTTTTCTGGCCAGGCCGTCGCAGGACCAGGCAACCCCACGAGTTCTGGTCCGTAGGAATGGCTGATGCGCCGGTCGAATCAAGGCTGGCCAGCCCGCCCCGGTCGCCTTTAGAATGCCCGCGAGCCCCCGAGGCTCAGGCCCTGTAGACATCCGCGAGGAGAGAGCGCCCATGTTGTTCCGCCACGATCGCCGCCTGTCGTTCCTGCTGGTCCTGCTGCTGGCTGTCACCCTTTCCGGGACGGTGTCGCCCGTCGCCGCCCAGGACGCCGAACCGGCGACCCCGGCCGGTGGGGTCCTGACGCTCCGCGATTGCGTGATGATCGCCCTCGACAGCAGCGCCAACCTGCGCATCCGGGCCGCCGAGCTCGAGATCGCCGACGAGAACGTCACCGAGAGCTGGGGCGCCCTGCTGCCCAACCTCAACCTCAACGGGTCGTACAACAAATCCGACCGTACCGACTTCGACTCCGAGTATCCGGTCTACGGTGCGGCCTTCGACACCCTGAACGTCCAGGGTGGGCCGGGTTACGTGCTGTTGCCCGGCCAGCAGCAGATCGGCTCGTACATCGAGGACGTGAAGGTCAAGGCCACCAGCAAGAACTGGGGCGCCTCGGCCAACATCAACCTCTTCGACGGCATGGCCAACATCAACCGGATCAAGTCGTCCAAGGCCAACCGCGAGGCGGCCGAGTACGGCGTGGACTACACGCGCGAGCAGGTCATCCAGAACGTGGCCGTGGCCTACTACGATCTCCTGCGCTACCTGAAGCTCCAGGAGGTAGCCACCGATACCCGCGACGAGGCGCTGGCCCAGCTCGAACGCACCGAGACCTACTTCCGGCTCGGCAGCGCGGCGAAGAGCGAGGTGCTCCAGCAGCGGGTGCGCGTCGAGCAGACGCGCTACGACCTGGTGGTCGCCGAGAACCGGGTCGAGCAGTCAGCCGCCGATCTGGCCTATGCCATGAACCAGCCGCTGGCGGCCCGGGTGGCCATCGACACCTCACCGCTGCAGACCGAGATGGTGCTCGAGGACGTGCAGCAGCTCTACACCGAGGCGCTCGAGAATCGCCTCGACCTGCTGGGCACCGAGGCCCAGGCACGGGCCGCCGACTACAGCGCGTCCGCCGCCGGCGGCAACTTCTGGCCGCGCCTCGATCTCTACGCCCAGTACCGCCGTTCGTACGACGAGTCGCCCTACAAGTTCGGTTCGCAGGAGTCGCAGAGCTGGGCCTACGGCGGCCAGGTCTCCTGGGACGTGTTCAACCGCTTCCAGAACTGGACCAACCGGGGCAAGGCCAAGGCCCAGGCACGCATCGCCGAGTACCAGCACGAGCAGGCGGCGCTCGACGCCCAGATCGAGGTGCGCCAGTACCACAACGCCATGCGCGAGGCCATCGAGAAGCAGAAGGTGGCCGCCGAGACCATCACGCAGGCCCAGGAGGAGTTGCGGCTGGCCCAGGAGCGCTTCCGTGTGGGCGCCGGCACCCAGCTCGACCGCATCAACGCCGAGGTCAGCCTGGCGTCGGCGCGGGCCGAGGAGGTCCAGGCCGTGTGCGACTACCTCATCAGCCGGGCGCGCCTGTGGCGTGCGGTGGGCCGCCTCAACAAGATGGGTCGATCGCAGTGATCGACGGCGCGCCCCTGATCCGCCTGCGCGGCATCGAGAAGACCTACCGGGTGGGCACCCAGGAGGTGCCCGCCGTGCGCGGCGTGGATCTGGATGTGGAGCGCGGCGAGTATCTGGCGATCATGGGCAGCAGCGGTTCGGGGAAGTCGACGCTGATGAACCTGCTGGGCTGCCTCGACACGCCCACCGCCGGGACCTACGAGCTCGACGGCCGCGACGTGTCGGGCCTGGGCGAGGACGAGCTGGCGGCGGTGCGCAACCGTCAGGTGGGGTTCGTCTTCCAGACCTTCAACCTCCTGCCGCGCAGCACGGCGCTGCAGAACGTCGAGTTGCCCCTGGTCTATGCCGGCTGCGACGTGGTCGAACGACGCGACCGCGCCACGGCCGCCCTCACCCAGGTGGGGCTCGCCGACCGCATGCACCACAAGCCCAACGAGCTCAGCGGCGGCCAGCGCCAGCGCGTGGCCATCGCCCGCGCGCTGGTGACCGAACCCGCGCTCGTGCTGGCCGACGAGCCCACCGGCAACCTCGATTCGCGGACCAGCGAGGAGATCATGGCGCTGCTGGGCGAACTCGACCGGGGGGGACGCACCCTGATCCTGGTGACCCACGAGACCGACATCGCCGCCTATACCCGCCGCATCATCCGCCTGCATGATGGTTGCATCGCGTCGGACGAGCACCATGTTCCGACCGCCTGAGCGCGGACGCTCGCTGGCGGTCCCGGTCCCGTTGCTGGTCCTGCTGGTCCTGCTGTCCGGCTGCAACCCGCCGGCGTACCGGACCACCGACCCTCGCCTGAATCGACTGCCCCTGCAGACCTGGGTGGCCTTCCACCAGGATACCCAGGGGACGGTCCAGCCCTGCGTGCGCGCCGTGGTCCCCTACCGGGCGCTGGTCTTCCAACACACGCCGGACGGCCTGGTCAGCGGGCTCGAGGTGCAGGTCACCGCCTGGCGCGGCGAGGACCCGGCGGGCGGTGGTGTCGCCAGCGAACGGATCACCTTGCCGGACGTCGCCGCCACTCGCGGCCAGGGCGAACTGGCGGTGAGGGTGCCGTTGCACATCCGCGGCCAGGAGCCGGTCCGTCTGGTCGTCATGGTGCGCGTGCTCGACACGGCGCGGCGCTGGGAGCGCGAGCTCGGCTTCGCACCGCGCGCGTTCCAGGCCATGCCGCTGTGGCTGTCGAGGGTCAAGGCCGACCTCGCGCCCGACCACGCGGGCGAGCATCTGGTGCCCGCCACCCGCGACAGCCTGATCATCACGGCGGTGCTGGCACGGCGGCAGGGCGGCCCCGACCGGCCCCTCGACCAGCTCGACCTGCTCACCGAGGTCACGGGTTCCGGACTGGAAACAGCACGCCAGCAACGCATGCCGGTGCCCGCGCTGGCGGCGTCCGCCGATTCCCTGATTATGCATCAGGCCTGGTCGACCCGGGACCTGCCGTTCGGACGCTGTCGTCTCGAGGTGGCGTTGGAGACCACGGTGGAGGGGGCCTCGCTGCGCCTGCCCCGAGAACCGGCCCTCGCCCTGCTCAACCTGCATCTCGACCTGGCCAGCGACGAGGTCTGGCAGCGCCACCTCGACTGGCTCGATGGGCGGCTGCCGGAGAGCGTTCGCGATTCGCTGGGCACCCTGCCGCCGGCGGATCGGGACCAGGCCTGGGCGGACCTCTGGCAGAGGATCGCCGGCACCAGCCAGCGCGAGCCCACCATCTGCGAGCAGGAACATCTGCTGCACATCGTGACGGCCGACGACCGCTTCGGCAACCACACGCGCGGAGCCCTGAGCGATCGCGGTCGGGTGTTCATCAAGTACGGCGAACCCGCCCAGCTGGAGTCCTTCGCGGACGACCGGACGCCGGGCGCGGTCTGGGAGATCTGGACCTATCCCTCGCTCGGCCTGCGTTTCTTCTTCTACGATGCCCACGATCTGGGCGATTTCCGCCTGCGCCGCCAGGAACCCCTGGCCGACCGGCCCTAAACCCCTTATCCGACTGGCCGATCAATACGGGGAACGAGTGTGGCTCCACCTGAGGTCGGCATGTACTTCTGCTACTTCTATCCCACCGGTCTGGATATCAGGCGACGGCGTCAGCCATGGTTGTCAGCGGCGCTGATCGGGTTGCTGGTGGTGGTCTTCTGCTGGCAACGCTGGCTGCCGGATCTGCTGCCCGTGCATCCCTGGGATCTGATCTTCTACGTGGGCGGCGGGCGGCCCTGGACCGCCATCACCGCGCTCTTCCTGCACGGGAGCTGGCTGCACCTGCTGGGCAACCTCGTTTACCTGGGGGCCTTCTTGCCCGCCCTGGAGGACCGCCTGGGCCGGGTCGGGCTCTTCATGCTGGTCCTGGTCGCCGGAGTCGGGGGCAACCTGGCCCATGGCCTGGTGTCCTGGCAGGGGTGGTTCGGACAGGGGGGAATGGGCATCCTGGGCATCTCGGGCGCCATCTCGGGTCTGATGGGCTTCGCGCTGGTGCGCCTGCCCTTCGCCCGGGTGGCGGTGGCCTACTGGGTCTTCGCGCCCTTCATGGGGCAGAACCGCGCCGGCCGGAGCCATGTACCGTTGCCGGCGGCGGTCCTGCTCTGGCTGCTCCTGCAGGTGGTCAATGCGCTGGTCAGCACCGAGAGCGGGAGCATGGTCTCCTACGGCGCGCACCTCGGCGGCTTCACCATGGGCCTGCTTCTTGCGGTCGCTCTGGGCGGGATCGGCGAAGGACGTGCCGAATCGCGGCTGGCCATGGCGCGTCGCTATCTGGAACGCGGCGAGGGCTGGGCGGCGGTGGGTGCCTTCACCGAATACTTCGAGCTGATCGACCACGACGACGAGGCGCGGGTGGAACTGGCCAGAGCTTTGCTCCTGGTGGAGCCTGCCGGCGAAGCTGCGGTTCATTACCGCGCCGTATACCGGCGGCAGGTGCGCGCTGGCCGCTGGGATCTGGCCCTGGCGACCCTGGCCGAGGGGCGTCGTGGCCAGCCCGGACTCGGCCTGGAGCCGGGAGAGCTGGCCACGGCCGCCCATCATGCCGACAAGGTGGGACAGCGTGACCTGGCCACGCATATCTACAGCGACCTCGTGTCCCAGCGTTCCGACCATCCGGCCTGCCAGCGGGCCTGGGTGCGCCTTGTGCTGCTGCTGCACGCCGATCCGAACCGGCAGCAGGAGGCCGCTGGCTGGCTCGAGCAAGCCCGGCGCGAACTGCCGCCTGGCGCCTGGCGCGAGTATCTGGAACGCGAATTCAGCCCCCGAGAAAAGCCGTGTGGAGAGCCTGCGGCAGCTGGGGCAGGGCCGATTGCGGCACCAGGATCCTGACGGCCTCGCCATCGGTGCGCAGCGGCGCCTCCGCACAGTCGTGCTCGCGGAGGACGTCGCCGATGGCCATGAGCGCGCCGCACCAGTTCTCGGGGCGGCGGCCGGCCAGTGTCACCACTGCCAGCTCGTCCTCCCAGTGGTACAGCACCTCGTCGGGCTCGGCCTCGGCCAGCTCTCCGGCGGACATGGCCACCGGGGCCAGATTGGCCACGGCGCCCCAGCCTTCCCAGAACCAGCGGTCGCCGGCGGCCAGCCACTCGCCCGTCAGGGGGCCGGCCGCCGTGGCGCGGCGGGCCAGCGTGGGCAGGTCGGGGTGTGGCAGCGGCCCCGGCGAGCCGAGCATCAGGCGGGCCTGTTGTTCGGCCACGATCAGCACTCTGGGCTGGTAGGCGCCCAGGGTGGGGGGTGCGGGCGCGGCGGTCGCGCCGATCACGGTGCCGATCCGTCCCGTGAAGCTCGACCCCACCACCAGCTTGACGGCGTGACGGCGCGCGTAATCCACGGCGCGCGGGTGCACCACGCCGCAGCCGGCATCGGCGATCCGCTGCATGTCCTCGTAGGAGAGCTCCTGCAAGCACACGGCGTCGGGCACCTGTCCGGGATCGGCGGTCATGACACCGGGCACGTCCTTGAGGATCTCGCAGCGCTCGGCGCCCAGGGCGTGCGCCAGGGCCACGGCCGAGGTGTCGCTGCCGCCACGGCCGAGGGTGGTGATCTCCTTGGTCTCTTCGCTCACGCCCTGGAACCCCGCCACCACCACCACCTGACCGGCAGCCAGGGCTTCGGGGACCCGGATGGGGCGCACGGCCCGGATGCGCGCATCGGTGTGGCTAGTGTCGGTGATGATGCCGGCCTGGCTGCCGGTCAACGACATGGCCGGAACACCCTCGGCGGCCAGGGCCATGCAGAGCAGCGCCATGCTCATGCGCTCGCCGACCGAGAGCAGCATGTCCAGTTCGCGGCGTGGCGGCTCGGGGTTGACCTGACGTGCCAGGGACGCCAGCTGGTCGGTCTGGTCGCCCATGGCGCTGACCACGATCACGAGTCTGAGGCCCTCCTCGCGGGCGCGGCGCAGGTCGCGGGCCACCGCGCGTAGGCGGGGGATGTCGGCGAGGCTGCTGCCTCCGTACTTGCGGACCACGATGGGACCGTCGGATTTCCTGACGGCGTCGCTCAAGCTCCATCCTCCGACGCTGGGGGTTTCGCGCAGGATAGGCCAAAACCCTTCTCCGGACAAGAACGACCGTGGTGCCAACCGACCCACCCGTGGCGCTGCAAATCGTGGTGTGAAAAAGAGTTGCCGGTCCCCGACCGGTCTGTTACCTTCAGATTGCCGTTGTTGAGGTTATATCATTGAAAAATAATAGCTTACGAGGAAAGGCGACGGCAATCGGCCGCCTCGCGCCCGCTCGGCGTGGCGTCCTGGATCGGGAAGAACACCGTCGCCTGCATCGACACGGACCCCGGCTGCTGGGGACCGTGGAGTTGCTGGCGCTGGTGCTGGGACCCGGTGGCAAGCTGCCGGCAACGCTGGTGGCCCGCGGGTTGCTAGAACGGTATCCGGAACCGACGTTGCTGGCCCGTGAACCGGTGGAGCGCCTCCAGGGACTGCCGGGCATGGGTCCGGTACGCACCGCGCGGTTGCAGGCGGCCTGCGAACTGGGCCGTCGCCTGACCGCGGGGACGACGGCTCCCGGCCTGCGGATCCGGGGACCCGAGGATCTTGCCGACCTGCTCGGCAGGGAACTCGGCGGCCTGGACCGTGAGCATTTCCTGGGGATCTATCTCGACGCCCGCCACCGGCTGCGTGCGGTGCGGACCGTCTCGGTGGGGACGCTCGACGCATCGCTGGTCCATCCGCGGGAAGTCTACCGGCCCGCGGTGGGGTTGCAGGCAGCGGCGGTGATCGTGGCCCACAACCACCCTTCCGGGTCGGCCCGGCCCAGTGGGGATGATCTGGAACTGACGCGGCGTCTGGCACGCGGCGGACGGCTCCTGGGCATCGAATTGCTCGACCATCTCGTCGTCGGCGACGGCGAACTGGTCAGCATCAGGGAATACGGCTGGCCCGATCCGCCCTGACGGTCGGCCACACGTCGAAGGAACGAGGGATCATGCTGAAACGCCTGCAGGGCATGTTCGTCAACGACATCGCCATCGATCTCGGCACCGCCAACACCCTGGTCTACATCAAGGGCAAGGGGATCGTGCTGAACGAGCCCTCGGTGGTGGCGGTGGAGAAGGCCACCGACAAGGTCTACGCCGTGGGCGCCCAGGCCAAGGCCATGCTCGGCAAGACCCCCGACACCATCGCGGCGATCCGACCGCTCAAGGACGGAGTGATCGCGGACTTCGAGGTCTGCGAGTACATGCTGCGCGAGTTCATCAAGCAGGCGCAGAAGAAGCGTCACTTCGTGGCCCCGCGGATCATCATCTGCGTGCCGTCGGGCATCACCGAGGTGGAGAAGCGCGCCGTGCGCGACAGCGCCAAGCACGCCGGCGCGCGCGAGGTATATCTGGTGGCCGAGCCCGTGGCCGCGGCCATCGGCGTGGGCCTGCCCGTGGACCAGCCGTCGGGCAACATGATCATCGACATCGGCGGCGGGACCACCGAGATCGCGGTGATCGCGCTCAACGGCATCGTCTGCGACACCTCGATCCGCGTGGGCGGCGACGAGATGGACGAGGCCATCGTCAGCTACATCAAGAAGAACCACAACCTGCTGATCGGCGACCAGACCGCCGAGATGATCAAGAAGACCATCGGCTCGGCGCACAAGGCCGGCGACGACGAGGACATGGAGGTCAAGGGCCTCTACCAGGTGTCGGGCGTGCCCAAGACCATGAAGATCTCCTCGTCCGAGATCCGCGAGGCATTGATCGAGCCGGTGCAGCAGATCGTGGACGCGCTGAAGCAGGCCCTCGAGCAGACCCCTCCCGAGCTGGCGGCCGACATCAAGGACCGTGGCATCGTGCTCACCGGCGGCGGCGCGCTCCTCAAGGGGCTGCCCGAACTGCTCCGCGAGCAGACCGATCTGCCCATCAATCTCATGGACGACCCACTCTTCTGCGTCGTGCTCGGCACGGGCAAGATCCTCGACGACTTCGAGAAGTACCGCCCCGTGATCATGCGCTGACGCAGCCTGCGTGGAAGGAGCCCGGTAACAGGCATGGCGCGCACGTCCCAACCCGGCGTCCGGACCGACGGGGTCGTCGGCGGCATCTGTGTCGCCCTCGCGCTGGTCCTGTTGCTGCTGCCCGATGCGGCGCAGATCCAGGTGGCGCACGCGCTGTCCACGGTGATCGTCAACCCCTGGCTCGAGGTGCGCAACTTCGGCGAGGATGTGCTGCGAGTGCGCGCCGACAACGCCCGGCTCACCGCCCAGGTCCAGACGCTGCAGCTGCGGCTGCAGGCGGAGGAGCGGGCGGTCAACGATACGTTGCGCGGCGCGGGGCCCAGCCTGCCGGCTGGGTGCGATGATCCGCTGCTGCCGTGCCAGGTCACGGCCCGCAAGCGCGCCCGACTGGCCACCATGATCCAGGTCCATAGCCTCGAGCCGGCGATCTGGCGGCCCGGGCTGGCGGTGATCTCCAGCGCCGGCTTCCTCGGTCGTCTGCACACCATCATCGATCCCCAGGCGGCGTGGGTTGAGCTGCTCACGGCGCCGGACCTGGCGCTGGGCGTGGAACTCGAGCGCACCGGCCTGCTCGGGGTGCTGCGTCCGCGGGCCGGCGTGTTCGTCATCGAACTGGTCGGACGCGACGAGGATGTTCGCCAGGGCGACCTGGTGATCACCTCGGGCATCGCCGAGATCCGCGACGAGCAGGGTGGGCCGGTGCACGATCCGGTGCCGCGCGGCCTCATCGTCGGCGAGGTCGCCCAGGTCACCGCGCCCAACGACCAGATCTTCAAGGAGATCCTGGTGCACCCGCTGGCCGACTTCCGCTACAACGAGACGGTGTACGTGGTGGGGGCGGAGCCCGCCGCGGCGCCGACGGCGGAGGACGGCTCATGAGGGTCTTCCTGCGCACGACCCTGGCCTGGATCGCCCTGGCGTTCCTGGGCGAGAACTTCCTGGCACCCATGATCGCCATCAAGGGCGTGGCTCCCGACTTCGCGGTGATCGCCGTGGTGATCCTGGCCATGAGCGAGGGTTCGCGGGCCGGCACAGTCGGCGGGTTCTGCCTGGGCCTGGTCCAGGATCTCTCGGTGCCCACCATGCTGGGGCTGCACGCGTTCTGCAAGTCGATCCTCGGCTACGTGGTCGGCCGCACCCGGGGGCGCCTGCTGTATGGCCTGCCGCTGGTGGAGGGGGCGCTGGTGCTGGTGTCCAGCCTCGGCCATGATACGATCTTCCTCCTGGTGCAGAGCCGTCAGCAGAGCGAGGCCTTCCTGGGGCCCTGGTTCATGCTCGCCCTGCCGACGGCGATCTACACCGCGCTGGTGGGGGTGCCGCTGATCAGGCTGGCGGACCTGCTGGGTATCCTGCGCCGGGAGGACTGAGATGGACTTCAAGTCCGCCCAGCCCTTCCGCGGTCGCATCTTCCGGATGCTATCCATGCTCCTCTTCGGCATCCTGCTGCTGAACCTGTTCGGGTTGATGGTCATCCAGCACGACTATTACCGACAGCGCTCGTTGAAGAACAGCCAGGTGCAGTTCCGGGTGCCCGCACCCCGGGGGCGGATCACCGATCGCGACGGCGAGCCTCTCGCCGACAACATGTTCCTCTCGGACATCACCATCGCCACGAGCTGCTTCACCGGGGGCGCAGCGGACACCACCCTGCAGCAGCTCATGACCTGGTTCGACCTGCCGCCCACCGAGACCCTGGCCAGCCTCGAGGCGGAACGCCGGCGCCGTGGTCGCGGTCGGGTCACGCTGATCCGCGGGGCGAGCATGCCGCAACTGGTCGCGGTGGAGGAGCGGCGGCCGCGCCTGCCCGGGGTCCGCATCGAGTCGCGGCTGCGGCGGCGGTACCTGCACGGAGAGCTCTTCGCCCACGTCATCGGCTACACCGGCGAGGTCGACCAGGAGGATCTTGACGGGGCCGATCCCGTCCTGGACTATCGCATCGGCGACTTCATCGGCAAGCAGGGGGTCGAGTCGGCCTTCGAGACGGGTCTGCGTGGCCGCACCGGGCTGAAGCTCGAGGAGGTCAACGCCTCGGGGCGCATCGTGGGGCGCGAATCGCTGTGGCTGCGACCCGTGCAACCGGGGCGCGACGTGGCGCTGACGCTGGCACTGCCGTTGCAGCAGGCCATGGCGTCGCTCCTGGCCGGACGGCGCGGCTGTGGCGTGGCTGTGGCGGTGCCCTCGGGGGAGGTGCTCGCCGCGGTGAGCCTGCCCTCGTTCGACGCCAACCTCATGACCACCTCCATCAGTCCGGATCAGTGGCATGCGCTCATCGAGGATCCGGCCAAGCCCTTCTTCAACCGCATCGTCCAGGCCACCTATCCGCCGGGATCGCTCTACAAGGCGGTGACCTCGCTGGCGGGTCTGGCCAAGGGCGTGGTGGACACCTTCAGCGTCCTCGAGCCTTGCCCCGGCGGCTACCAGTTCGGCAACCGCTGGTTCCGCTGCTGGAAGACCAACGGTCACGGGTCGCTCGATCATGCCGGCGCTCTGGCCCACTCCTGCGACGTGTTCTATTACCAGCTCGGCCTGCGCCTGGAGATCGATGAACTGGCGACGGCGGCCCGCTCGTTCGGACTGGGTAGCCCCGTGTCCGGGATCTATCCCGCCGAGGCGGCGGGCAATATCCCCACGGCGGCCTGGTACGACCGCCGCTTCGGCCGCGGCGGCTGGACCCGCGGCGTCCTGCTCAACAACGCCATCGGCCAGGGCGAGATCCTGGTCACACCGTTGCAGATGGCGCTGCTCTCGGCGCGCATCGCCGCCAGCGGTGCGGTGCCCGGTCCCACCTTCGTGCGCGGTCAGACACCGGTGAGTCCCGAGGTGGCGCTGCCCTTCTCCGCCGCACACCTGTCCTGGATCCGCCGGGCCCTGCGCCAGGTTGTGGACGCGGGGACCGGGGGAGCGGCCAGACGCGCGGGCGTGCCCGTGGCCGGCAAGACCGGCACGGCGCAGAACCCTCATGGCGAGGATCACGCCTGGTTCATGTGCTACGCTCCGGCCACGGCGCCCGAGGTGGCAGTGGCCGTGATCCTGGAGAACGCGGGTCACGGCGGCGCCGAGGCCGCCCCCGTGGCCGGCGAATGGCTGCATGTCTATTTCGACTGGCGGTACGGAAGCCCGGCCACCGCGAACGAGGAGGCTGGACCATGATCCACCTGGGTGCGCTCTGGCCTCGCGGCGACCGCCGTCTGCTGATCACCTACGCCGCGCTCATCGTCTTCAGCCTGGCACTCCTGTGGTCGGTGACCGAACCGCTGCACGGTCCCTACTCGCAGAACCGAGTCGACGTGCCCAAGGGCATCTTCTGGCGACAGGTCATGTGGGTGGTGGTCTCGTGGCTGGCCATCTGCGTCGTCAGCCGGATCCCCATGCGACACCTGGAGAACCTGGCCTGGCCCTCTTACCTGGGGGTTGTGGCGCTCCTGCTGCTGGTGTTGCTGGCGGCTCCGGAGGTGGCTGGATCGCGGCGCTGGCTGGCGATGGGCTCGCTGCGCCTGCAACCCTCGGAATTCAGCAAGGTAGCCGTGGTGCTGCTTTTAGCCGCCTGGCTCGGACGGCGGGTGGAGAGCGGGTCGCGGATCATGGCCACCCTGAGCTCGTTCGTGCTGGCCCTGGTCCCGACGGTGCTGATCCTGCGGGAGCCCGATCTCGGGACCAGCCTCGTCTTCATCGCGATCTGGCTGGGCATGATCTTCTGGTACGGCATCTCGGGCTTGCTGCTCATGACCGCGCTCTCGGCGGCGGCCAGCGCGGTCATCATGTTCTATTCCGAACGGGTGCTGCAGCAGCCCTGGCCCTGGGGCGTCTACATGGTCGTCCTGATGGCGATCCTCTATCTGGTGCGCCTGAGCATGAGCACCAGCGTCCTGATCCTGCTCTCGAACATCGCGGCCGGGCTGGGCATCCCGCTGGTCTGGGCGCGTCTGAAGCCCTACCAGCAGGAACGCATCCTCACCTTCTTCGACCCGACGCGCGACGAGATGGGCACCGGCTACCAGGCGATCCAGTCCAAGGTGGCCATCGGCTCGGGCGGACTCTTCGGCACGCACTACCTGCAAGGAACGCAGAAGGGTTTGGCCTTCTTGCCCGAACGGCATACCGACTTCATCTTTTCGGTGGCGGGAGAGGAGCTGGGACTGCTGGGCGCGGGAACCTTGCTCGTGCTCTTCATGTTGCTGGTGCTGCGGACCGTGGACGTGGCCACCTCCGTGCGCCGGCCCTTCGCGAGCCTGCTGGCCATCGGCGTGGCGTCCTACTTCACGTTCCATGTGGTGGTCAACGTGGCCATCACCACGGGGCTGCTTCCGGTCACCGGGTTGCCGCTGCCCCTGATCAGCTACGGCGGTTCGAGCCTGCTGGTGTCCTCGCTCATGGTGGGGTTGATCCTCAACCTGAGCGTGCACCGCTACGACGACTGAGGAGTCAACCATGCACCCGGTGCTGCTGGGTCCGATCAAGAGCTACGGCTTCATGCTGGCGCTCAGCTTCCTGGTGGGCATCTGGGTGGCGACCCGGCGGGGGCGCCGGGTCGGGGTCGCCACCGAGACCATCTATGATCTCAGCTTCGTGATCCTGGTCTCCAGCCTGGTGGGCGTCCGGCTGTCCTACGTGCTCACGCATCTCGACCAGTTCGCCGGCCAGTGGCTGCAGATCTTCGCCATCACCGAGGGCGGCTTGACGCTTTACGGTGGCATCATCCTGGCCCTGGCGGCCGGTTGGTTCTTCTGCCGCCGCCGCGGCCTGCCCTTCCTGCTGGCCGCCGATCTGATGATCCCCTCGGTGGCCTTGGGGATCGGCATCACGCGCATCGGCTGCTTCCTCGCGGGTTGCTGCTACGGGGAGCCCTGCGATCTGCCCTGGGCGGTGCAGTTCCCCGCGGGCTCGCCGCCCGTGAATCATTTCGGCCACGTCCCGGTGCATCCGGCGCAGCTCTACAGCTCGCTGGGGGGCTTCCTCGTCTTCGGCCTCCTCCTGCTCTGGGAGCGCCATGGCTGGCGTCGTGGCGAGACCATGGGCCGCTTCCTCCTGCTCTACGGGATCCACCGGTTCCTCGTCGATTTCACCCGCTACTACGAACCCTCGCAGACCATGCTCTTCGGCTGGAGCAACAACCAGTGGCTGAGCGTGTGTCTGGTCGGCGTGGGGCTGGTCGTCATGCTCCAGCTCGCCCGGCGTCAGCCGACGGTCCTGCCTCCCCGGTGACCGCCCGTGGCGGTCGGCAGACATGCTCTTCCTGCAACGATTGGGCGACGCCCTGCTCGAGGTGTTGGCGCCGGAGCATTGTGTCGTCTGTGGACGCTCCCGGGCGCAGGGGGCCTGGACCGGGCGAGGGCCTGACGCGAGGGCGGTCGGCCTGACTCGCTGGCACCAGCCACACCTCTGCGCCGAGTGCTTCGCATCGTGGTGCAGCCCGCCGCGCCAGGGAAAGGTGGCCGGCCGTGCGCTGTGGTCGGCGCTGCCCGAACATGGCAGGCTGGTCCGGGCGGTGGGAGCCTGGAAGTATCAGGGCCTGCGGGGGCTGAGCCATCCCTTCGCCGCCCTGCTGGCGCCGGTGTTGATCCGGGCGCAGGCGGTCGACGGCCCGGCCCTGCTCGTACCCATCCCTCTGCATCGGCGCCGGCTGCGCGAGCGCGGATTCGACCAGACCAGGGTGCTGGCCACGCTGGCGAGCCGGCCGGGCGGCCTCCCTCTGACGCAGGATGTGCTGACACGACCGCGCTACACGCCGCAGCAGGCCAGCCAGCCGGTGACCGGAGACAGCCGCCTGATCAATGTCTCCCGGGTCTTCGCGGCCCGGGCGCCGGCGTCCGGAGAAGAGCGCACCGTGGCGGTGGTCGATGATCTGGCCACCACCGGGGCGACCCTGTGCGCGGCGGCGGACGCGCTCGAAACGGCCGGCTGGCGCGTGGCCTGGTTCGCGGCGCTCGGCCAGGCGCCACGCCTCGGCGTGCGGCAGGCTCTTGACACTACTGGCCCACCGTCGCTAGCTTCCGCAGGCCAGGACGATACCAGCCTCGAGTCGGACGCCGGCGCCCGTGCGCGCGGCGAGCCTCAGGAGTGACCATGAAGAAGGCCAGCCTCTCTCAACTCGACCCTGCCGGGCACAAGGTGCTGATGCGGGTCGATTTCAACGTCCCCCTCGATCAGAATCGCGCCATCACCGACGACACGCGGATCCGCGCGGCACTGCCGTCGATCCGCCACATCACCGCTGGCGGCGGCAGCCTCATCCTCATGAGCCACCTGGGACGGCCCAAGGGCGAGATCAAGCCCGAGTTCTCCTTGCGGCCGGTGGCCGATCGGCTGGCCGAACTGCTCGAGGTCCCCGTGAAGTTCGCCGTGGACACCGTGGGGCCCGACGCGCAGCGGCGCGCCGCCGGACTGGCGGCGGGCGAGGTCCTGCTCCTGGAGAATCTGCGGTTCAATCCCGGCGAGACCAAGAACGAGCCCGCGTTCGCCGTGGCGCTGGCGGCACTCGGCGACGTCTACGTCAACGATGCTTTCGGGACCGCGCACCGGGCGCATGCCTCCACCGTCGGCGCGGCCGAGCAGTTCGCACGACGCTTCGCCGGCCTGCTCATGGAGAAGGAGCTCGACTACCTGTACGGCATGCTCGAGAAACCGGCACGCCCCTTCACGGCGATCCTCGGCGGCGCCAAGGTCGACGGCAAGGTCGACGTGATCCGGAACCTGCTCGACCGCGTGGACCACCTGCTCCTCGGCGGCGGTATGATCTTCACCTTCTTCAAGGTGATGGACCTGAACATCGGCGACAGCCTGCTCGACGAGAATAGCCTGGCCGTGGCCGGCGAGATCCTCGAGCAAGCCAAGTCGAGCCGGGCCAAACTGCTCCTGCCCACCGACGTGGTGGTCTCCACCGACTTCTCCGACACCGGCGAGCACAAGGACGTCCTGGTCACCGACATCCCCGACCACTGGCAGGGACTCGACATCGGTCCCCGGTCGATCAGCGCGTTCCGCGAGGTGGTGGCCGGTTCGCGGTCGGTCTTCTGGAACGGACCCATGGGCGTGTTCGAGATCCCCATCTTCGCCAAGGGGACCCGGGCCATGGGCGAGGCGGTGGCGGCGGTCACCGGCGAGGGCGCCGTCAGCGTGGTGGGTGGTGGCGATAGCGTGGCCGCCATCAATCAGCTGGGCCTGGCCGAGGGTATCAGCCACATCTCAACCGGCGGCGGCGCCTCGCTCGAGCTGATGGGTGGCCGCGAACTGCCCGGCGTCACCGTGTTGAGCGACGCCTGAAGCAGACGGCGCGGAGGTTGACAGAAGGGGGAGGGGCGTATTAACTTACCCTCCCCTCGGCACCACGGGTGGGCGAGGGTTTTGTCTGTATTGACGGTAAGACCGTGGGAGACTCCGGCATGTACATGCTCTTCGTGATCGTTCACGTCCTGGTCAGCATCGTTCTCTGCGTCGCCGTGCTGCTGCAGTCGAGCAAGGGTGGCGGTCTGGCCGGCGCCTTCGGCGGCTCTGGTGGCGCGCCGCAGCAGATCCTCGGCTCGCGTGGCATGACCACCCTGCTGCACAAGGTGACCATCTGGTGCGGCATCGGTTTCATGGTGACCTCGCTGGCGCTGTTCATGATGTCCGGTTCCGGTTCGACCAGTTCCGGCAGCCTGCTCGAGAACGCCCAGCAGAGCGGAAACTTCGACGCCGATTCGCCCGCGCCGCCCATCGAGGATGGCACCCTTCCTCCCGCCGCACCCGCCGAGCAACCGGCCGGTGGCGGACAGCAGGACGAGCCCCAGGGTGGAGACCAGTAGAACGTGATGATGTTCGGTTGCCCGGGTGGTGGAATTGGTAGACACGCTATCTTGAGGGGGTAGTGGCCACAAGCCGTGCGGGTTCGAATCCCGCCCCGGGCACCACGATGAATGAAGGGCTCCTTCACGGGAGCCCTTCTTCTTTTGGTGTCACGCTTCGTCGAAAACATGCTGATGAACTCACGTCGATCGGCGACGTGATTGCACGCTGCGCTGAGCGTCGACCGTCTCGCTCCGCGTCACGGATGGTGTGCGGAGTTCACGATCGGGTGTGCAAGACGCGATTGTTTTTTCGAAGTTAATCCAGAAAAATGCTTGACCGATTTTTCATCACGTCTGGATAATGCATCTGCTTCCAGTAGTCATCGCTGCTGCAAGCAAAGAAGTGCCGCCGGTTCCAAGGGTGCTGGACCGTTGCGGAAAGAGGATCATCCAACAAGCGAGGTCCAAGGATGGAGGAGAGAACCCTGCTCGCAGCGGCTACCGGAACGAAGGTCGCTAAGAAGGCCAAGAAGAAGGTCGCCAAGAAGACGACCAAGAAGGCTGTCAAGAAGGCCGCGAAGAAGACGGTCAAGAAGGCTGCCAAGAAGGCCGCGAAGAAGACCGTGAAGAAGGCCGCCAAGAAGGCTGCCAAGAAGACGGTCAAGAAGGCTGCCAAGAAGGTCGTCAAGAAGGCTGCCAAGAAGAAGGTCGCCAAGAAGAAGGTGGCCAAGAAGAAGGTGGCCAAGAAGAAGGTCGCCAAGAAGAAGGTGGCCAAGAAGGTGGCCAAGAAGGTGGCCAAGAAGGTCGCCAAGAAGAAGGTGGCCAAGAAGGTCGCCAAAAAGAAGGTGGCCAAGAAGGCCTAGTGGCTTTGGGGGTGGGGCCCTCTTAGGGGCTCATCCCTGGCCGTGAAAGGAAGCCGCCCGGGTCATTCGGACCCGGGCGGCTTCTTCTTTCCGTGGCCACGCTCAGCACCCGGGAGTGCTGAGCGGCAAGGTCGAGGGCTCAGCGGTGACGGCGGGACTCGGCGACCTCCGCATCGTGCAGGGCGCGGATGTCCTGGGGGACGACATCGATGAAGAACGAGATGCCGAAGGTGATGTCGGTGTAGCTGACGCTCTTCGTGTAGTTCAGTTCGTGACGGTCCATGGAGAAGTTGGTGAAGTCGAACTGCACGAAGGCCGAGGCGTTGCCCGCGATCTCGCGACGTAGGCCGCCGGTCCCCACGAGGAACAGACCGCTCACGTCCTCGAGCGCGCTGAAGCGGTTGATCACACCGCCGAAGCCGAAGCCGAGGTAGGGATAGATCCCCAGCAGTCGGTAGTTGTCGAAGTCGTACATCATCTCGAGGGCGCCGCGGAAGATCTGGACGCTGTTGTCCCGGTCCCACTCGACCTGGGTGGGCGCGCCGCCGCCGTCGGGTGTCTTGTCGGTGAGCATGAGCACGGCTTCGCTGGCGCTGTAGGAGAACACGAGGTCGAGGTGGAAGTGGTCGGAGAGGTAGCTGCCGACCTTCACGCCGAGGGTGTAGCCATCTTCCATGGTCTTGACCGGACCGTCGTAACGTTCGCGGTCGAGCTCGGCGTCCTGGAACCACTCGCCGGAAAACGACATGATCCTGTCGCTCTCGGGCTCGACGTAGGTGCGGTCACCCTTGACCGGCAACTCGAGGTACGTGTCCCCCCCGAACATGCCACCGAAGATCTCGATGGTGTAGGCCTTGATGCTGTAGTCGCGCCAGGTCTGTTCCGGTTCGGCCGCGGTGTCGCTCTCGAGCGGGTCGCTGGAGGCAGCGTCCTGGCCGAGAGCCAGGGCGGACCAGAGGGCCATTACCAGCGTGCAGATCACAGCCAGGAAGAGCCTCGAATTCATGCAGGGCACCTCGCCAGGGATGTGGGGACCGGATCGACCAGGCGGCGACAGAATGCCGGCGAACCGGGGCGGTGACAGGCTCACCACCGGATGGTCAGGCGACAACTAACGGTAATGTCTGCCCGGCGGGGTGTCCAGCCGGAATTGCCGCGCTAATTCCTTGCCATCAATGTAGGAAACGGCCGGTACCGGGACAAGCGCCACGGTGCAGGAAGGGTCTGGGGCCATATTGACAGGCACCCTGGCGGCGACTACTATTGCTCTTCGCCTAAAACAGGCCAAATCGCCAGCCAAGCGGGCGATCCGGACCCGCCACGCGGCGATCACGTGCTCCGATCCGGACAGAGACGACCGACCCGGGAGGACGATCCTTGAAGACCTATCCCATGGACAAGATCCGTAACATCGCCCTCATCGCGCCGCACGGAGTGGGCAAGACCGCGCTGGCCGATGCCATGCTCCACGCCACCGGGAAGGTCGGGCGTCGCGGAAACGTCGACGACGGCAGCTCCGTCTTCGATTTCCTCGATGAAGAGATCGAGAAGAAGCAGACCATCTCCGCCTCGCTGGCCTGGGCCGACGTCCAGGGCACCAAGGTCAACATCATCGACACCCCCGGGGTGGACGATTACCGCGGCGATGTCTACGCCAGTCTCGCCGTCATCGAGGGCGCGCTGTTCGTGATCAAGGCCGACGGCGGCTATGAGGTGGCTTCGGACAGCCTCTGGCGGCTGCTGCGCGCCCACGAGGTGCCGAGCCTGATCGTGATCAACCGCATGAACAAGGAACACGCCGACTGGGAGGACGCCCTCGCCGGCATCCGCGAGCGCGTGGGCGTCAACGCCGTGCCCATCCAGCTGCCCATCGGCAGCAAGGAGGGTTTCCGGGGCGTGGTCGACCTCATCAAGATGAAGGCCTATGTCATGGACGGGGACAAGGCGACCATCCAGGACATTCCTGCCGAGTTGCAGGACGCCGCCCAGGCAGCCCGGGAAGCGCTGATGGATCCGGCTGCCGAGGCGGTCGACGAGCTGATGGAGAAGTACCTCGAGGAGATGACCCTCAGCGACGAGGAGCTCATGCGCGGCCTGGAGGCGGGGATCGCGGCCGGGAACATCTATCCGGTGCTGGCCACCGCGGCCGACACCGAGGTCGGCGTGGCCGCCCTGCTGGATACGGTGGTCGGGCTGCTGCCCAGCCCCGCGATCCGCACCGAGGTCCAGGGCGTCGATAGCGACGGCGAGGATGCCGTCTGGCCTTGCAGTCCCGGCGGCGAGCCGCTGGTCTACGCGTTCAAGAAGCAGTACGAGGCGCAGGGTGGCGACGTGGTCTGGCTGCGTGTCTTCAGCGGCCAGGTCAAGAGCGGCGACAACCTCATCGGCAGCGGCGGCGCCGGCGGCGAGCGCCTGGGCCAGATGTCCGCCGCGGTGGGCAAGCAGAAGGACAAGGTGGAGGCGGTCGCAACCGGCGACATCGTGCAGGCCGCCAAGCTCAAGGTGACCGGCACGGGGACCACCCTGATCAGCAAGGGGGACTTCGGCCTCAAGCCCATTCCCTACCCCGTCCCCACCAACGCCGAGGCCATCCGGCCGATCACGGCGGGCGACGAGGACAAGATGTCCGCTGGCCTCAACAAGATCCACGAGGAGGATCCGACCTTCGAGCTCCGCCACCAGGGCGAGCTCTCCCAGACGCTCCTCGTCACGCAGGGCGACATCCATACCGCCTACATCCTCGACAAGCTCAAGAAGACCACGGGCGTCGAGGTCGAGCGTTCGCGGCCGAAGGTGGCTTTCAAGGAGACGGTCAAGGGCAAGACCGAGAAGCAGGGGCGGCACAAGAAGCAGTCCGGCGGCCGCGGCCAGTTCGGCGACGTGCACCTGCGGATCGAGGCGAACGAGCGCGGGGCGGGCTTCGAGTTCCTCGACGAGATCGTCGGCGGTGTGGTGCCCGGAAAGTTCATCCCCGCCGTGGAGAAGGGTTGCCGCGAGACGCTGGCCGACGGCCTGCTCGCCGGCTACGAGATGGTCGACATCAAGGTGGCGCTGTACTTCGGTAGCTACCACAACGTGGACTCGAGCGAGGCGGCGTTCAAGACCGCGGCGCGCATCGGCCTGCAGAAGGCCGTGGAGGAGGACGCGGCTCAGCTGCGTCCGGTGATCCTCGAGCCGATCATGAACGTGCGCATCGTCGTGCCCAAGGACTACATGGGCGACGTGATGGGCGACATCAGCACGCGCCGGGGGTCGATCCAGGGGGCGGAAGCCGACGGACCGTTCCAGATCGTCAACGCCCAGGTGCCCGAGGATGAACTCTATCATTACGCCATCTCGCTGCGCGCCATGACCCAGGGGACCGGCACCTTCACCATGGAGTTCTCGCACTACGCCGAGGTGCCGGGTGACGTCCAGAAGCGCCTGGTGGACGAGTACCAGGCCAGCCGGAACAAGAGCGAGTAGGGAGGACGTCCATGGCCGGTCATTCGAAATGGGCCAACATCAAGCATCGCAAGGCGGCGCAGGACTCCAAGCGCGCCAAGGTGTGGACCCGGTTGATTCGCGAGGTCACCATCGCCGCCCGCGAGGGCGGCGGCGACATCGAGGCCAATCCCCGGCTGCGCGCCGCCGTGACCACGGCCCGCGCCGCGAATATGCCCAACGACACGGTCGAGAAGGCGATCAAGCGCGGCACGGGCGACCTCGATGGCGTCACCTACGAGGAGATCAACTACGAGGGCTACGGCCCCGCCGGGGTGGCGATCCTCGTGGAGACGCAGACCGACAACAAGAACCGGACCGCCGCCGAGGTGCGGCACGTGTTCACCAAGTACGCGGGCAAGCTGGGCTCCACCGGCTGCGTCTCGTACCTCTTCACGCGCAAGGGCCTGATCGTCGTCGGTGACGACGAGCAGGACATCGACGTGGAGAAGGCCATGGAGGTGGCCATCGAGCACGGGGCCGAGGACGTGGAGGAGGCCGAGGGCAACGCGGTGGTGACCACGGCCATGGAGGACATGCACACCGTGGTCACGGCGCTGACCGAGGCCGGGCTGCCGGTGCGCAGCGCCGAACTGATCATGGAACCGAGCACCGAGGTCAAGATCGAGGACGAGAAGGAAGCGGCGGGCGTGCTGCGCCTGGTCGGTTTCCTCGACGATCTCGACGACGTCTCCAAGGTCTCGGCCAACTTCGACATCGACGACGACCTGATGGCCAAGCTAGACTCCTGACCGGATCGCTTGCGACCGGGGGGCGAGCGGACGCCCCCCGGTATTTTTTTGGACCGCTGCGCCGGCGGTCCGCTCCCGAGGAGAGACCTTGTCCACGGCCACGCGCATCCTCGGCGTCGACCCCGGGTCCCATGCCACCGGCTGGGGCGTGGTGCAGGTCGTCCCCACCGTGCGCCGCATCGCCTCGGGGGTGATCCGGCCCGGACGCGAGGCGTCGCTGCCGGTGCGGCTGCTCGCCATCCACGACGAGCTGACCCAGGTGATCGCCGGGCATGCGCCCGAGGTCATGGCCATCGAGGATCTGTTCAACGCCAAGAACGCGCGCAGCAGCCTGGTCCTGGGCCACGCGCGCGGGGCGGCCATGCTTGCGGGCGCTCGGGCCGGGCTGATAGTGCACGAATACACGCCGGGCGAGGTCAAGAAGGCGGTCACCGGCAACGGACAGGCCGGCAAGGAGCAGGTGCGGTTCATGGTGATGCGTCTGCTGGGGCTGGTGGACGAGCCGCCCCTCGACGAGAGTGACGCGCTGGCGGTGGCCCTGGCCCATCAGGGGCGGGGGCGCTTCGCCGCGCTGGGTGCGGGAGGTCGCCGTTGATCGCCTTTGTCGATGGCGTGCTGGTGCACGCGGGGCGCGAGGCTGTGGTGGCCGTGGCCGACGGCGCCGTGGGCCTGGACCTGCTGCTGTCCGAGCGCGGGGCCGGCCGCCTGCCCGCGGTGGGCGAGCGTGTGCGGCTCCATACCCACCTGTCGGTCCGCGAGGATGGCTGGACGCTCTACGGATTCCCCGAGCAGGAGGAGCGGGCCATGTTCCGCCTGCTGATCACGGTCTCGGGGATCGGGCCCAAGGTGGCGCTGGGCATGCTCTCGGGGGCGGAACCGGCGGAGATCGCGCGCTGCCTCCGCACGGGCGACGAGAAGACCCTGGCCCGCCTGCCGGGAATCGGCAAGAAGAGCGCCGCCCGCCTGGTGGTCGAGCTGGGCCAGCGTGTCCCGGCGACCCTGATCGGCGGCGACGGTCCGGTGGCGGCCGCCGCCCCGGCGGGCAGCCTGGGCGAGGCGCTCGAGGTGCTCCAGGCCATGGGGTTGCCGCCGGCCCAGGCCGAGGCGCTCCTGCATCAGGCACGTCAGGCGAATCCCGCCGTGGCGGACGATGTCCAGATATGGATCCGGTCGGCCCTCGGCAGCATGGGTGCCCCCGGGCGCTAGGCGGCGAGACGCACGACGAGCGAGTGGAGGAGCCCCGTGGACGAGACCCGCTGGACCGACCCTGGCCAGACCCCCGAGGACCGTGAGCTGGACCGCAGCCTGCGGCCGCGGAGCTTCGCCGAGTTCGTCGGCCAGGAGAAGATCAAGGACAACCTGCGTGTGTTCGTGCAGGCCGCACGCGAGCGTGGCGAGGTTCTCGACCACGTGCTGCTCTACGGGCCGCCGGGGCTGGGTAAGACGACGCTGGCGCAGATCCTCGCCGTGGAGATGGAACTGGAGATCCGCCTGACCAGCGGTCCGGCGTTCCAGAACAGCGCCGAGCTCATCGCCCTCCTGTCCGAGCAGGCCGAGCGTCGCGCGCTCTTCGTCGACGAGATCCACCGCCTCAACCGGGTCATCGAGGAGCACCTCTACCCGGCCATGGAGGACTGGCGGGTCGAGCTGGTCATCGACAAGGGGCCGGGGGCGCGGCATTTCAACCTGCAGCTCGAACCGTTCACACTCATCGGCGCCACCACGCGCGCCGGTCTCATCACGCCGGCGCTGCGCAGCCGCTTCGGCATCGTCTGCCACCTCGATTTCTATCCTCCCGAGGATCTCGCCACCATCGTCAACCGCTCGGCGGGCCTCTTGAATGTGGCGATCGAACCTGAAGGTGCGCTGGAGATCGCCCGCCGCAGCCGGGGCACGCCCCGCGCCGCCAACCGGCTGCTGCGCCGGGTCCGCGATTTCGCCCAGGTGTTCGGGACCAGCATCATCGACCGCGAGGCCGCGGACCGCGGCCTCACCTTGCTCGGCGTCGACCAGCTGGGCCTCGAACCCCTGGATCGGCGTTACCTGCAGATCGTCTGCGAGCACTTCCAGGGCGGGCCGGTCGGCATCCAGAACCTGGCGGTCTCGCTGGGCGAGGAGAGCGACACTCTCGAGGACGTGGTCGAACCTTTCCTCATTCAATCGGGTCTGCTCAAACGGACGCCGCGCGGCCGCGAGGTCACCCCGGGCGGCTGGCGGCACCTGGGTCTGGAGCCACCGGCCAGCGCGACCTCGACCCAGGGCGAGTTGCTCTGACCATGGCACGCCCGGATACATACGATTTCGATCTGCCACCGGAACTGGTGGCCCAGGATCCGCCGGCCATCCGCGGCGCCTCGCGGCTGCTGATCCTCGACCGTCACGGGCCGGTCCAGGGAGTGCGGGACTTCAGGGACCTGCCCGACCTGCTGGCACCGGGGGACCTGCTGGTGGCCAACGACAGCCGGGTCCTGCCGGCGCGCCTGTGGACCGTGCGCGAGGACACCGGGGGTCGGGTGGAGTTGCTGCTCGTGCAGCCGCATGCTGCCGAACCGGGCGCCTGGCAGGCCATGGCCCGCCCCGCACGCCGGCTGCGTCCGGGGCTGGTGCTGACGGTGGTGGGGGCGTCGTCCTCGTTGCCTGCGGGCCCACGGCTCACCGTGCACGAGCGCGATGACCTGGGCGTGGTGGTGACGGCACCGGACGGCACCGATTTCGTGAGCATCGCCGAGCGTTGGGGCGACGTACCGCTACCGCCGTATATCCGACGCGATCCCGACGACCCGGCGGCCGCCGCGCGCCGGGCTCGCGATCGCGAACGCTACCAGACCGTCTACGCCCGTGCGGCGTGCGATCCCGACGGCGCTTCGGTGGCCGCGCCCACGGCCGGGCTGCACTTCGCCGACGACCTGCTGGCGATCCTGGCAGGGCGCGGGGTGGCGCTGGCCAGGGTCACGCTGCATGTGGGGCCAGGCACGTTCCAGCCGCCTTCGCTCGAGCAGATCACCGCCGGTCGGCTGCACCCGGAGTTCTTCCGCCTGCCGGCGGCCACCAGCGCGGCGGTGGCCGCCTGCCGCCGGCGTGGAGGGCGCGTGGTCGCCGTGGGCACCACCAGTCTGCGGGTCCTGGCCACCGTGGCCGGACTCGGCCTCGCCGAAGAGGCGCCGACCGGCGCGGTCCACCGCTTCGACGAGACGGGGGCCGTGTTCCACGGGCTTGCCGAGCGCGAGGCGGCAGGGTGGCGGATCGCCGGCACGACGCGCCTGTTCATCAAGCCGCCGGCCACCGTGACCGCCGCCGATGCCCTGGTCACCAATTTCCACCTGCCGGGGTCGAGCCTGCTGATGCTCGTGGCGGCGTTCGCCGGCGAATCGTCCTGGCGCGCCGCCTACGACGAGGCCGTGGCCCGGCGACTCCGTTTCTACAGCTACGGGGATGCCATGTTCGTCCGCCCCGCCGCGCAGGAGGGATCGTGAGCGATCTGCTGGAACGCCCCTTCGGTTTCTCGGTGCTGGCCCGCGACGCGGGGACCAGCGCGCGCCTGGGGCGGCTCGCCACCCCGCATGCCGACGTGAAGACGCCGGTGTTCATGCCCGTGGGCACCGCGGGGTCGGTGAAGGCGGTCACCTTCGACCAGGTCGCCGCTTCCGGGTCCCGGATCATCCTGGGCAACACTTACCATCTGCATCTGCGGCCCGGCCACGAGCTCGTGGCCAGCCTCGGTGGCCTGCATCGTTTCGAGTCCTGGGACGGCGCGCTGCTCACCGACAGCGCGGGTTTCCAGGTCTTCTCGCTGAGCGAGCTGGTCAAGGTGAGCGAGGAAGGGGTCCGCTTCCGCTCGCATCTCGACGGGTCGCCGCTGTTCTTCTCGCCCGAGCGGAGCATGGAGATCCAGCTCGCCCTAGGTGCGGACATCGTCATGGCCTTCGACCACTGCGTGCCTGCCACCGCCGAGCCCGCCGAGGTGTCGCGCGCGGTGGACCGCACCGGCCGCTGGCTGCGCCGCTGCCTGGAGGCTTTCGGGCCCGGCGGGCGCCGGTTCCAGGGTGGCTATGAGCGCGTGCTCTTCGGGATCATGCAGGGCGGCACCAGCGCGGCCGAGCGCCGGCGGTCGGCCGAGGACATGATCGACCTCGACCTGCCGGGCTACGCCATCGGCGGCCTCTCGGTGGGCGAGCCGAAGCCCGTGCTGCACGAGTTGAGCGCCGTGGCGGCGGACCTGCTGCCACGGGACAAGCCGCGCTACCTCATGGGCGTGGGCTACCCCGACGACATCGTGGCCGCGGTCGCGGCCGGCGTGGACATGTTCGACTGCGTGCTGCCCACGCGCATGGCCCGCACCGGCTCGGTGCTGACCTGGTCCGGCCGCCTGGTGGTCAAGAACAGCGAGTACGCCCGCGACGAGCGTCCCCTCGACCCCGACTGCCCCTGCCCGGTCTGCCGGCGGCACTCGCGCGCCTACCTGCGCCACCTGTTCCAGGCGCGCGAACTGCTGGCCTCCATGCTGGCGACCCAGCACAACCTCTGGTTCTACCAGGAACTGATGCGCGGCATCCGGGCCGCCATCGCCGAGGGCCGGATGATGGCCTACGCGCAGGAGGTGACGCAGCGGTGGAACGCGGGCGAGGAGGAGCGGCTGGCCCGGATCGCGAGCCGTCCGCCCGGGGGGCGAAAACGCCGATAGAAGTTGCCGCCTCGCCGCTGCGGTCGCATTATGGAACCGAATCTCGACAACCGAACCATCGACGACAAGGAGTGACCCGTGTCCCTGTTCAACTTCCTCGCCATGTCCGCTCCGCCCGCCGACGGTGCCCAGGGCGGCCCCAACCCCCTCTGGACCTTCGGCATGATGGCCATGATCATCGCCGTCTTCTGGTTCCTCATCATCCGTCCGCAGCAGAAGCAGCAGAAGCAGCGGCAGGCCATGATCTCGGCGCTCAAGAACGGCGACCGCATCGTGACCAACGGCGGCCTCTTCGCCACGGTCAAGGACGTGCATGAGGACAAGGTCGTGGCGTTCATCGCCGACGGGGTGAAGGTGGAGATCGCCAAGAGCGCGGTCGGCGCCGTGGTGCAGAAGAAGGCCTGATCTTGGACCAGACGGCAGCCGACATCCTGCCCGTGCGGCGATACGGCGCACCGTGCCTCCGTGCTCGCTGTGCCGAGGTTCCCGCCGACGAGGATGTTTCCGACCTCGCCCGGGCCATGGCCGAGGCCATGCTCGCCGCCGACGGCGTGGGGCTCGCGGCGCCGCAGGTGGGCGATCTGCGGCGCGTGGTCCTGGCGGCCGATCCGGCCCAGCGACCGCTGCAGCCGCTGGTCCTGGTCAACCCCGTGATCACCGAACGCTCCGGTCCTCTGGTCGGATTCGAGGAGGGGTGCCTCTCGTTTCCCGAGCTCTTCGTGACCTTGCAACGGCCCCGGGAGATCAGTGTCCGGTACCGCGACCTGGAGGGTAACGAGCGGACCTTGCGCGACGACGGCATCCTGTCGCGCATCGTCCAGCACGAGGTCGACCACCTCGATGGCGTCCTCTTCATCGATCATCTGCCGCGCTGGCGGCGCTGGCTCCTGGGCTGGCGTCTGCTGCGGTTGCGGGCGCGGGAAGCGGAGGTCGCGGCGTGAAGATCGTCTTCATGGGCTCGCCGGATTTCGCGGTGCCCTGCCTCGACGCCCTCCTCGACGGGGGCCACGACGTGCCGCTGGTGGTCTCCCAGCCCGACCGTCCCGCTGGGCGGGGCCGTCACCTGGCCCCCACCGCGGTCAAGGCCGCAGCGCTGGAGCGGGGCCTGGCGGTGCTGACCCAGGACGGCGGCCGCGCCGAGCGCACCAAGGTCACGGACATGTTGCGCGACCTGGCCTGCGACGCGGTGGTGGTGACCGCGTTCGGACACATCCTGCGCGAGCCTTTGCTCAGCATGCCGCGGCTGGGGTGTCTCAACGTACATTTCAGCCTGCTGCCGCGCTGGCGGGGCGTCTCGCCGGTTCAGCAGGCGATCCTCCACGGCGATGCCTGGAGCGGGGTCTCCATCATGCAGATGGATGCCGGGGTCGACACCGGTCCCGTCCTCGCCACCCGGCCCACACCCATCGCGGCGCAGGAGACCGGTGGCGCGCTGCTGGCTCGTCTCGGCGAGCTCGGCGCGGCGCTCCTGCAGGAGACGTTGCCACTGCTGGACGCCGGGCAGATCGTACCCCGTCAGCAGAACGACCGCGGCGCGGTCTACGCGCCCAAGCTCACCAAGGGACTTTCCCCCGTCCGCTGGGACCGCGACGTGGTGACCGTGCACAACCAGATCCGCGCCCTCGATCCCTTCCCGGGCACCACCAGCTACGTCGGCGACAAGCTGCTGAAGATCGGTCGGGCCGAACCGGCGGGACTCCAGCAGGACGGCGACGCGCCGGGCACGGTCCTCGCCGTGGCCGACGATGGACTGCTGGTGGCGTGCGGCGAGGGCGTGCTGCGCCTCCTGGAACTGCAGGCTCCGGGGCGGCGCATGCTGCCGGTGGACCAGTTCCTGCGCGGTTTTCCGGTGCAGGTCGGGCAGGTCTTCACCTCGTGAGCGTCGACCCACGCCGCCGGCTGGCCCTCAAGGTGCTCCTCGCCGTCCGGCGCGGACGCCCGCTGGATGCCGAGCTGGCGCGCGCGCGGCGGACGCTCGGCGCCGAGGCGGGGGTCCTGGAGGAACTTGTCAAGGGGGCGCTGCAGTGGCAGGGCCGCTACGACTTCATCGTCGAGCGCTTCAGTCGCCGGCAGGCCAGCCCGGATGCGGTGGTGCGCGGCGTCCTCCACCTGGCCCTGCACCAGCTCCTGACGAGCACCGGCGTGCCGGCGTACGCCGCCGTGCACCAGGCCGGTGAGCTGCTACGGGCAGAGCGAAAGCCGCGCGCCGTGGGTTATGCCAATGCGGTGCTGCAGTCCGTGATCCGCCACGTGGAGGCGGCCGAGTCCGGCACTCCCTTGCAGGCGGTCCACGAGCTCTTCATGGGGCCAGAACGGACCGCTGCCGATTACCTGGCGGCCTGGTGGTCGCATCCCCGCTGGCTGGTCTCGCGCTGGCTCGAGCGCTTCGGCGACGCGGAGACCACCCAGCTGCTGCAGCACGCCAACGAGCCCGCGCCCATCACCCTGCACGTCTTGCCCGGACAGGATCCGACGGCTACCCTGGGGGCCCTGGCCGCCGCCGGGACCAGCGCCGCACCGGTCGCCGGTTTTCCCCGGGCCCTGCGCCTCGCGGAGCGGCTGGATCGGACACGCCTGCGCGCGCTGCTCGACCGGATTCCCCGGCTGCTCGTCCAGGATGCCGGCGCGCAGGCTGCGCTGGATTGGTTGACTCGCGAGGGGAGCGACCTCGCCGGTATCGAGGACGGCCCCGTGGTTGATCTCTGCGCCGCGCCCGGCGGCAAGGCCGCGCATCTGCGCGCCATGCTCGACGCCCGGCGTCTGGTGGTGGCCATGGATCTCCGGCCGCGCCGGCTGAGTCGGGTGCGCGAGAATCGGGATCGCCTCGGGCAGGCAGGGATGCCGCTCGTGGCCGCCGACGGCTTGCAGCCGCCGCTGCGCATGGGCAGCTGCGCCGCCGTCCTGGTCGACGGCCCCTGCTCCGGGACTGGCGTGGGACGCCATCATCCCGAAGGTCGCTGGCGGCTGCGACCGGACACCCTGCCTCGCAACGCCGAACGGCTGCGGGCGCTGGCGGCGAGCGCCACGGATTTGCTGGTCCCCGGCGGATGCCTGTACTATGCTACGTGCTCGCTGGAACCGGAGGAGAACGAGCAGGTCGTGGCCGCGCTGCTGGCGGCGCCGCTGGGGCTGGAGCCGGACCCCGATCCGGACGGCTGCTACCAGCGCACCTGGTTGCCCTGGCGCCACGATTGCGATGGTTTCTTCGCGGCGCGGCTGCGTCGCCGACGGGAGTCGACCGAGGGCCATGAGTGAAGCGCGCGGCATGAAAGTCTGGGAATTCCTCCTGCTCTTGCTGGGCCTGATGGTCATCGGCGGCGTGCTGCTGGTAGCGGTGAATTTCACGGTGTTGCCGCGCATCGTCCATCGCAACACCGTGGTGGTGACCCCGGACCTGCAGGGAATGACCGTCGCGGGCGCCAACCTGGTCCTGGCCGATAAGCAGCTGCAGGTCACCGAGTCCCGCCAGCGCGCGCATCCCACCATCCCCGCGGGCATGATCCTCGAGCAGACCCCGGCCGCCGGCAGTCCCATCCGGGGCGGTCGCACCATCCGCGTGGTCACCAGCAACGGTCCGCCCCGGGGTGGCGTGCCCAGTCTCGCCGGCCTCAGCTTCCGGCAGGCCGAGATCACGCTGCAACGGGAGAACTTCCGCCTCGGCCGGGTCATCCGCCTGACCCGCGAGGACATCACCACGCCCACCGTCCTCTTCCAGAATCCGCCCGCCGGCCGCGACCTGCGCAAGGGGCTGGCGGTGGGCCTTGTGGTGGGCGAACCGGCACCGCCGCGCCTGCTGTGCATGCCCGATCTGCGCGGCGTGCCGCTCTACCGCGCGCGCCAGCAGGTAGCCGACGCGGGTTGCGTGCTGGGCCCGGTGACCTACGAGCGTACCGATCGCCTCGCCGCCAACCTGGTCCTGCGCCAGGAACCGGCGCCGGGGCGCCGCATCCGCAAGGGAGAACGCATTGAGCTGGTGGCTTCGTCACCCTGACCACGGCGTGGCCGTGGCCCCCTCGCTCCTGTCGGCCGACTTCACCGACATCCGCCGTGACATCGCCAGCATGAGGGACGCCGGCGTGGACCTGCTCCACCTCGACGTCATGGACGCCCACTTCGTGCCCAACCTGACCTTCGGGCCGTTCATCTGCGCCGCGGTGCGGCGGTGCACCGATCTGCTGCTGGACGCCCATCTGATGATGACCAACCCCGAGCAGTATCTCGAGCCGTTCGCTGCGGCCGGGGTCGACGCCATCACCGTGCACGTCGAGGCGGACTGCCCCTTGCCCGCCACGCTCGAGCGGATCGGCGAGCTGGGCCTGCGCCGGGGGCTGTCGCTCAACCCGAGTACCGACCTGGCCGCGCTCGAACCGCTGCTGACGGCTGCCGATCTGGTCCTGGTGATGACCGTGCAGCCGGGCTTCGGCGGCCAGGCCTTCGATCCCCGTGGTCTCGAGAAGATTGCGCAGCTGGCACGGTGGCGCGAGGAGCGCGGCTGGTCCTACGCCATCAGCGTCGACGGGGGCGTCAACGACCAGACCGCCGCCGGCTGCCGTCAGGCCGGGGCCGACATCCTCGTGTCGGGGTCCTGGTTCTGCAAGGCGGACGACCGGACCGCCGCGGCCGCAATCCTGCGCGGCGAGCACGCCTGACGGTATGCCGTCCGGCGGATCCTGGCCTCAAGCAGGTGAATCTTGCCCCAATCGGGCGATTCTGCTATATTTCCAGCCCGTCGAGCATCCCGGGGTGGGCCCAGCGGCCCGCCCCGACTTTTGGCATGGCTCGACAAGTGTCATGTTGGCAATGTTTTAGCGCGAGCGAGCGCTGACCGCCACCATCCTGGCGGCCGGCACTGGCTTGTGCGCCTTCGTGCGCAGCGCAGCGCACCGCGGAGAGCGATACCGTGTTCCAGGATCTGACCCGACGCCTCGAAGGGGCCATGCGCAAGCTGGCCGGCCAGAAGCAGCTGACCGAGGAGAACATCAAGGAAGCGCTGCGCGAGGTGCGCCTGGCGCTCCTCGAGGCCGACGTCAACTACCAGGTGGCCAAGGGTCTCGTCTCGCGCGTCCGCGAACAGGCGCTGGGGCAGGATGTCCTCGAGGGCCTGGATCCGGCGCAGCAGGTGGTCAAGATCGTCCACGAGGAGCTGAAGGGCCTCCTGGGTGGCGAGACCGCCGAGCTCCTCCTGCCCGAGAAGGGCATGGCCACGGTCATGGTCATGGGCCTGCAGGGCTCGGGCAAGACCACCTTCTGCGGCAAGCTGGCCAAGCAGCTGCTGGGTCAAGGTCGGCGGCCGCTCCTGGTGGCGGCCGACATCTACCGCCCCGCGGCCATCGATCAGCTCGAGACCATCGCCGGCCAGGTGGGCGTGCCGGTGTTCAGCGACCGCGTGAAGAAGAGCGCGCCGCAGATCGTCAAGCTGGGCCAGCGCAAGGCCCGCGACAACAACTGTGACGTGCTGATCGTCGACACCGCCGGCCGCCTGCACATCGACGAGACGCTCCTCAAGGAGCTGAACGATATCGAGAAGACCGTGGCCATGGACGAGAAACTCCTCGTCCTGGACGCCATGACCGGCCAGGAGGCCGTGAACATCGCCGAGCAGTTCGCCGCGCAGGTGGGCTACGACGGCGTGGTCCTGACCAAGCTCGACGGCGACGCCCGCGGCGGCGCGGCGCTGTCGGTCAAGGAGATCACCGGCAAGCCGGTCAAGCTGGTGGGCGTGGGCGAGAAGCTCGACGATCTCGAGGTCTTCCACCCCGACCGCATGGCCAGCCGGATCCTGGGCATGGGCGACGTGCTCACGCTGATCGAGCAGGCCGAGAGCAAGATGGATCTCGACGAGGCCCAGCACCTGGCCGACCGCTTCAGCCAGGGCGAATTCTCGCTCGAGGATTTCCAGCGCCAGATCAAGCAGATCAAGCGCATGGGATCGTTCAAGGGCATGCTCAAGATGCTGCCCGGCATGGGCGGTGGCGCCCTGGACAAGATCGATGTGGATGACAAGCAGTTCGCGCGCGTGGAGGCGATCATCAACTCCATGACGCTCGAGGAGCGACGCAAGCCGGATGTGATCAACGGCTCGCGACGCAAGCGGATCGCCCGCGGCAGCGGGACCAACGTCTCGCAGGTGAACAAGCTGCTCAAGCAGTACCGGGACATGCGGCGCATGATGAAGCAGATCAACGCCGCCGGTGGCCTGCAGGAGTTCGGTCAGCGCGTGCTGGGCGGCAGTCCGCATTAGGAGGCCCCGCGGGGCCTCGCGCACGCGGCGCGCATGGTGCGCGTCGCGACACCACCCGAATGGGAGGCTGATAAGTTGGCGACAACCATCCGACTGACCCGTATGGGCAAGAAGAAGCGCCCGTTCTACCGCCTTGTCGTGCTCGATAGCCGCAAGCGGCGGGACGGTGCCTACCTGGCGAACCTGGGCTACTACAATCCTTTCGTCGAGCCCCTCGAGGTGGACCTGCACCACGACGAGATCCTCTCCTGGCTGGAAAAGGGCGCCGAGGTGCGCGATACCGCCCGGTCGCTGCTCAAGCGCGAGGGCATCCTCTACCAGTTCAGCCTGATGAAGCAGGGCCTGTCTCCCGAAGAGATCCAGGCCAAGATGGAGGCCTGGAAGCCCGGCCAGCAGGCGCGGGTCGAGCGGGAAGAGAAGGCCCGGCACGACCACCTGCGTCAGGTGAACGAGGCCGAGCAGAAGCGTCGGGACGACATCGCGGCCGCCGCGGCCGCCGAGGCCGCTGCCGCGGCTGCGCCCGCCGAGGAAGCCGCCGACGAGGCGACCGAACCCGCCACGGAGGATGAGTAGCGTGAGTGGAGCCCAGCAGTTGAATGCGGCCCAGGAACGGGCCCTGGATCTGATCTCCTACCTGACCGTCAATCTGGTCGACCATCCCGATGACGTGCGCGTCGATCTGGTGGCCCAGGACGACCGCGAGGTTTTCAAGGTCCGATTGCATCCCGACGATCATGGTCAGTTCATCGGCAAGAATGGTCAGACCGCCCGGGCGGTCCGCACGTTGCTGGCGGCGATCAACGCCCGCAGCGATCAGCGGTTCGCGCTGGAGATCGTGGAAGAGTAGCATGGACGGATTCGTGCCCATCGCCGACGTGGTCAAGGCCGTGGGGCTGCGGGGAGAGGTGAAGCTCTACCCGCTGCTCGATTTCCACGCGCCGCTGCTCGGTTCGGACTACCTGCTCTGGGACGACGGCCAGGCCGCCGTCTTCGAGAAGGCCCGACCGGCGGGTAACTGCGTGGCGGTCAAGCCCGCCGGGTGTGACGATCGCGACCAGGCCGAGGCCATGGTCGGACGTCAGCTCGGCTTTCCGCGCGCACGCTACCTCGACGCCGACTTCCCCCGACCGGCGGAGGGCCTGCCCTTCCGTTACCTGGGGCGGACGGTGCAGCGACGCGACGGCGAGATCCTGGGCACGGTGCAGGAGGTGCGTCGCTACACGGCGCAGGTCCTGCTGGTCATCGAGCACGAAGGCCGCGAGGTGATGATCCCCGCGGTGGCGCCGATCATGGCGCCCGACGCCGGTCTGGACGGCCCGCTGGTCGTCGATCCGCCGGAGGGATTGCTCGATGCTTGAGGTCAAGGTGCTCACGCTGTTTCCCGACATGGTCCGCACGGTGCTGGAGACCAGCATCTGCGGCCGGGCGGCGAAGCAGGGGCTCGTCCGCTACGAGGTCACCGATATCCGGGACTTCGCGGTGGACAAGCATCGCACCGTCGATGATTCGCCTTACGGCGGCGGCGCCGGCATGATCATGATGGCGCCGTGCGTGGTCGAAGCGGTGGAGGCGGTCCGCGCCGATGCGGACGCTCCCGTGCTGCTGACCTCGCCGCAGGGAGAACGGCTCGACGAACAACTCGTACTCGAGTTGCTCGCCGCAGCGCAGGACGCTGGCGAGATCATCCTCGTCTGCGGCCACTACAAGGGGATCGACGAGCGCGTGCGTCAGCTGCTGACCATGCGCGAGGTCTCCATCGGCGACTACGTGCTGACCGGCGGCGAATTACCGGCGCTGGTCATCGTCGACGCCATGGTGCGCCGTATCGAGGGCGTCCTGCACGACGCCGCTTCGGCCGCGAGTGACAGCTTTACCCGCGACCGTGACGGTGGCCTCGACTGTCCATGGTACACCAAGCCCCCCGAATACCGGGGTCTGTCCGTTCCCGAGGTGCTGCTGACCGGGCACCACGCGAATATCGAGAGCTGGCGGCGCGAACAGGCGCAGGAGCGCACGCGCGAGCGGCGGCCGGATCTGCTGGCCGAACGCGACCGTGAAGCCGCCCAGGGACGCTAGAAAACGAAACGAACGAGCCCCCGACGGGGCCGACCAGGCCTGGTCCACCGGACCGGGCGCCCATACTGGAGGCAGTCATGAGCAACGTGATCGACAGTCTGCGCTACGAGGAACTGCGGGAGGACCTGCCCGAGTTCAACATCGGCGACACCATCCGGGTCGCCGTGCGCATCAAGGAAGGCGGCAAGGAACGCCTGCAGAACTTCGAGGGCGCGGTCATCGCCATGCAGGGCACCGGGCAGGAGAAGTCCATCACCGTGCGCAAGCTCTCGAGCGGCGTGGCGGTGGAGAGGATCTTCCCGCTGGAGTCGCCCAACGTGGCCAACATCCTGGTGGTCAAGCGAGGTCGTGTCCGGCGCGCCAAGCTCTACTACCTGCGACACAAGCGCGGTCGCAAGGCCAGGATCCGCGAGGCCCGGCGCAAGTAGCGCCGTGACCCGACGGACGACGCGACTGTTCGAATTCGACCGGGAGTGTTCCCGTGGGGGAACCCTGCTCCTGGCCGGCGTGGACGAGGCGGGGCGCGGCTGCTGGGCCGGCCCCGTCGTCGCTGCTGCGGTGATCCTGCCCGCCGACTGGCTGCCCACCGATCTCGACGATTCCAAGCAGCTCACTCCTGCCCGTCGCGAGGATCTGGCCGTGCGGATCCGTGCCCGGGCGGTGGCCTGGGCCGCCTGCGCGGTGGGACCCCGCGTCATCGAGGCCGAGAACATCCTGGCCGCCACGCTGCAGGCCATGGCCCGATCCGTCGCCAGGCTCAGGCCGGCGCCAGACCTGGTGCTGGTCGACGGTCTGCAGACCCCGCCCATGGCCTGCGCCTCCCGGGCCCTGGTCAAGGGCGACGCCACCAGCGCCGCGGTGGCCGCAGCCTCGGTGCTGGCCAAGGTCCTGCGTGACCGGGTGATGGTGGTCTGGGACCGACGCTACCCCGGCTACGGGTTCGCCGCACACAAGGGCTACGGAGCGCCGGTGCATCGGGAGGCGCTCCAGCGTCTCGGCCCCTGCGCGCTGCATCGCCGCACGTACAAGCCCATCGCCGCACTCGACCAGACCAGCCTGTGGAACGATTCCTGCTGATCCGACCCCGCTGATCCGCCCTCGAACCTCCGGCGCGTTCCCTCCTCCCGGACCGGATAAGAATCCATGGATGCCGCGACCCTCGGCCGCTGCGGCGAAGCCCTCGTCCTGACCGTCTACGAGGCCGCCGGATTCGTGTGCCGCGAACGCCGCTGGCGTCGTGGCGGGGGAGAGATCGATCTCGTCGTGGAGCGCCCTGGACTCCTGGTCTTCGTGGAGGTCAAGACCCGTGGTCCGGGCAGCTACGCCCGGGCCCGGGAGTGCATCAAGCGGTCCCAGCTCCGGCGTCTGCGGCGGCTCGTCGGGCGCTGGTGCCACGAACAGCCGCCGGGCGCGGTGCGACTCCGGCTCGACGTGGTCACCGTGGATTTCGCCGGGCCCGGGCGCGGTCTGGTGTTGCGCCACTATCCGGACGCGGGCTGACCTCCCGAAAGCGGTGGTCACGCTCCGGACCCTCCGCTATGATGCGCCAGGCAACCCGAGGACGATCTCGCCGGCACGCAGGAGGCGCCCGGCACATGAACTACTGGCACATCTTGAACGAGGCGCGGGGCGCGCTGGCCGCCGGAGATTTCCGGGCGGCCGAGGCAGCGCACGCGCGCGCCCTGGCGGCGCGCGATCGGGACGGTCGACGGGTCTTCGTGTCCGAGACCTTGCCCGACGGTCTCGGCCGTCTCTGGCAACGCGTGCGTGGGCGTCAGAACGACGGTGCGACGCCGGGACGCTGGGCACAGGCCGTATCGCAGTTCGTGGCCGAGTTCCGCAGCCGTGCCGAGGCCGCCGTGGTTCGCGCGCGTCGTCAGCTCGACCTCGGCCCCGAACACGATCCCGACCAGTCGCGCGAACTGCTCGAGGCCGCGCTGTACCTGTCGGTGGACAGCCGGCTGGCCGAACGTCACCTCCCGGTGGCTCCCTTGCTGCTCGCCCTCTTCCGCCTGCTGCCCATCACCGGGCGTCTCGGCGAGGCCTCGGTCCTGCATCCGGACCTCGACCTCACGGTAGCCGACCGTCTCGAACTGGCCGAGCTGGCTGGCCGCGGCTTTCCCCGGCTCGATCCCGCGGCGCGCCTCGCCTGGACCCGGGCCGTGCTGGATCTGCTGGCCGTGGATTCGCTCGCCTGGTCCGCGGACGCCGACGCGCGCCGGTGCTGGCTCGCCGCCGAACTCGCCGATGCCCACCTCGACGATGTCGACGAGGTGCTGACCCGCTGGGAAGCATGCGAACGGACCATGCTGCCGGCGGACCGCCAGCGGCTCGGGCGTCTGCGTCGCCTCGAGATCCTGGCGGGCCACCCCCGGCGTCGCCTGGCCGTGCCGCGTTACGCCGCCGCGCGCCGCCTGGCCGCCGCGCTCGCCGACGTGGCCGACCTGGAGGGGGCGGCGCGACGCGATGCCGTGCTGGCGTTCCTGGCTCATCGCCAGCCCGGCGACCAGCCGACCCGGTTCTGGATCTCGGCGGCCAGCGACGCCGAGGGCACGGTCCAGGCCGTGGCCTGGTGGGGCGAGGAGCCGCGCGACGTGGCCACCTGGCGCCCGGGCGAGGACTCCGAGGCGCTGGCGGACTGGCTCTTGCCTGCGGCCGGGCGTCTGGTCTGGGCCGGCGCCGGTCCGGACGCCGTCGTGGCCGAGGCCTGGCCGACCGGACATCCCGGCCACAGCCTGGACCCTTTTCTCGAGGCGGTGCTCGAACCGCTGCTGCCGGCCGACGGCTGGTCCGAGGATCTGGCGCGGCGCCTGGCCCTGGCCCGCAGCGGCGCCTGGCGCGAGGCGTGGTCGCCGTCGAGGGGGGACTCCCGTCTCGCGCCCCCTGGCGCCGACGGCGTCCTGCCGCCGGGGCAGCGCGAACTGGAGCCTGCACTCCAGGCCGGGCTGCTGTGGCTCGCGGTACTCCACCGGGTCAACCAGGCCGATCCCGCCCTGCGGGCCGGACTGCTCGAACTCGGCCGCCGCGGCGATCCAGCCGCCGCGTTCCTGCACCAGTGCGCGGTGCTCGGGGCCGCCGACCGTGCCGCCATGGATGCCGCGTGCCAGCCGTGGACCCTGCCCTTGCTATGGACCCGACCCGATCCCCTGAGTGCCGGTGGTGGCGCGGGTGCCGGCGCCCAGGAGCAAGCCGACCTGGCTGGCCAGGCCGTGGCGGTGGTCGCCACCCGGCAGGCCAGCCGGGCGCTGGCGGCCTGGAGCGACGGCGACCGACGCTTCCGGGTCGTGCTCGACCGCCTCGAGCGACTGAGCGAATTGCGTCAGCAGGCCCGCGAGACCTACGGCCCGGTCACCGTGGTGCCCACCGGCGGATCGGTGCACGAACTGACAGCGGCGCTGGCCCTGCTCGACGAGCTGGCTGCCGAGGCTGCCGAGGACGGGGGACTGCTGGCGGTCTGTCACTGGATCCGCCTGGTGGAGACCCACAACGGCGATCTGCTCGACCACGCCGTGCTCCGGCCCCGACCGCCCGGCAGCTGTCCGCTTCTCGACCGCTATGCCGCACGCATCGCCGTGCTGCCCCGTCAGTCACCGGTCAGGGAGACCGGTCCGGCCGGCGACTGGGGAGACCAGTACGCCCAGCGTGTCAGGCGTTCGGGTCTGGTGGCCGGCCTGGTCGGCGATCTGCCGGCGTCGGCGTCCATGCTCGATGCATTGTGGGGCGTGTTCGACGGCAGCGACGTCAGCTGGGTGTTCCTCGACAGCGCCATGGTCCACTGGCAGCTGCAGGCCCGGGACGATGCCGGCGGCGCGGCGCTGCACGGCCTGCTCGCCACGCGAGGGCGGCGTCACCTCTCGGTGCTGGCCGCCACCGGTCTGTTCGCCGACGACCTGGCCTCCTGGTTCGACACGACCCTGGCCGCTTACGGCCGCCCATACCATCTGAACCTGACGGACCACACGGCGCCCCGGCTGACCCTGGCGCACCGCGCTCCCTTGCCGACGGCGGTGCTCGACCCGGTGGCCGCGTCGGCGGCGCCGCTGATCTACCTGCAGGCTGCCCCCGGCGGCACACAGGTCCTGCTGCCCCGCGAACACGCGGCGGCAGCGCTCTGGCAGGATGCCGCGCGCGGACGCTTCGGCGCGGTGACCTGGGCACTGGCGAACGAGGACGGTGAGCCGCCCATCAAGCTGGTGGTGCCGCGGCTGACCGCCCTGGACGATGCCGCCGAGCCGATCCTGCCCCGTCGCGCCGACGTGGCTGCCTGGCAGCAGGGCGACGATCAGCGGGCCGCCCGCGTGGCGGCGCGCCGCCGGCTCGTGGCCCTGGAGACCGCGGCCTTGCTGTCCGGACCGGCGGCCCAGGTCGAGGTGCTCGACGCCCGCTGGTGGCGCTGTCTGCTCGACCTGGCGATCGATTCCGAGCCCGCCTTGACCGCGGCGGCGCAGTCCGCGGCGGCGTTCGTGGATCTGCCGGCCCAACCTGCCGGCGCGGACGCCGTCGCCGTCTGGCGTGGCGTGGCGGCCTGGCTCACCGAGCAAGGGATTGTGCCCGGGCTTCTACCCGGCTGGACGGGCCCGCCGCTCGGCGAGGCGCGACCGCTGGTGTCGGGCGGCATCCAGCGCCACCTCGTGCCGGCGGCCACGATCTGGCGCGACCTCTCGGCCGATCTACTCGCCGCGTTCGAGCGTGGCGACGCAGCACGACGCCTGCTGGTGGTGGCCGCGGAGCCGCCGCCCGAACTGCGAGCCCTGCTGGCGGCCCTGCCGGGACCGGGCGCGTCGGTGCTCACCGGAGAGCAGGGGCGGCCCATGGGACCAGTGGCCTGGGTCCGGCCGGTGGACCTGGCCCGGCTGGTGGTCGGAGGCTGGGCGTTGCCCGCGGCGACGGGAGTCCTCGTCCAGGATCTCGATGCCATGTTGCCTCCCGATGGCGAGGCTGCCGAGAGCGGTGCGGTCCTGCTGGGCTGGCTCGCCGACGCCGGCGCGCGCCGGCTCGACCTGGTGGGCCGCGAACTCACGCCCGCCTGGCAGAAGCTGCTCGCGTCCCGGCTGGATTGTCCCGAACTCGACAGCGGCGCCGAGATCGGTGGCTGGCGCTCGTTGCGCCGGGGAACCGCGCCGGCGGTGTCCCGGCATTGTCCCCAGTGCGGCCGTCAGGGTCCCGGAGTGGTGGACGGCCTGCTGTGTGCAGCCTGCGGCTACGGGCTTGCCGGCCCCGGACCCAGGGGGGAGGCCCTGGACACCATCGCCGTCCGCGCGCGCAACCTGCTGGCCGAGACGGATCTCGGACGAGAGGAGGTCCTGGAGATCTGGGGCAGGGCGGACGATCTCACGCGCCTGGCGACCGAGGTCCAGAAAGCCGGCCTGCCGGGCATCACCGCCGACTCCCGCGACCTGAATCTGCCAGACGGCCGGCGCTGGCGCCTCCGTGAAACCGTGCTGACCGCTCGGGCCGAGACGGGGCAGGCCGTGTGCCTGCGCCCCCAGGGCGATCCCGCCTCCCTGCGACCCCTGGCGCCGCTGTCTGGGACCGCCACGCTGAGCATGCTCTACGACCGGGCTGAACTCGAAAAGGGCGACCTGGCGGCCGGGGTGGAACGCCTGCGGATCCTGTTGGCCACCGGGACCTGGCTCGAGAAGAGCTCCGTGGCGGATCTGCCGCGCGTCCCGGTTCCCGTGGCCTTGCCCCTGGCCCGCCTGGCCTGGCAATCCGGGTTGAACGAGGACGCCGTCCGGCGTGCGCTCCAGCTGCTGCGCTGGGCGGGGATCCTGGCGGGGCAGCTGCTGCCCACCGAGGTGGCCGTCGGTGGCGAGGCCAGCAGCACCCGGCTCCTGGTGAGCACGCCGCTGCAGGACATCAAGCTCCGGCTGGCGGCCCTCTCGGGAGAGGTCGAACCGGCGCTGGCGGCGTTGCTCGCCGGCAACGTGGCCGGGGCCTGGCACGAGGTGGCCCACCCGCCCATGGCGCCGGGAGCGGGCCAGGAGGTCACGGCCTCGCTCGACCGGTTCTTCGGTCTGGCCGCCGGATGGGGCCTGAGCTCCGGCGACCGCCTCCTCTACCGCGCCCCGCGCGGCGCCTGGTTCTCGGCGCGCCGGCAGGTGGGCTGGCTGGGCGATCGCCAACGGCTCACCGCGGCGCTCGTTGGTGAACTCGACGGCTTCGCAGCCTGGATCCGCGAGGTCTTCACCGAGGCATCGCGGGTGGACCGGGGCTTCCTGCTGGCCTTGCCGGCCCACCATTCGCCCGCCACCCAGCGCTTCGTCCTGCTGGGGCAGGAGCTGGGCTTCTGGGCCGTCACGGCGCCGGCGGGGTCCGACCACGTGCCGCGGGCGCTGCTGGTGCGGCTGCAGGAGTCGGCTGCCCTGGCACGGGGGTCCGCGGCCGTCGGCCTGCTGGCCGACCTGGCAGCCGAGCGGGATGCCTGGCGCGCTCGGCTGGCCGGCACGCCCGCGGGCGGGGCCGTGCCCGTGCTGGACGCCGCGGATGCCACGCCGGAAGCGAGTCCGGCCGCGAGCGCCTGGTGGCGACGCGGTCGCGGTCAGGAACTGCTGAACTCGACCCTGGAGGAGATCAAGACACGCCTCGACGCGTCGTCTGGCGTGCTGGTGCTGGCCGGGCCCTGCGGCAGCGGTCGGACCGAGGCCCTGGTGAGCGGATTGGCGGCCAGCGAGCACGGACGGCTGGCCGAGATCTGGTGCCCGGATCTGGCCACGGCGGTGCGGGTCCACCTGGAGATCCGCAGGCGCCATCCCGACTGGGTACCCGACCTGCAGGTCTGGACCGGGAAGGAGCCGGCCCCGCAGCGCCGGATCACCGCGCCGGCCGAGCGGCATACCGTGGCCATCGTCGAGTTGCAGCGGTTCGCTCGCGAGGACCGCTATCGCCTGCAGGACATGGCGCGTCAGGGGAGCCTGCTGCTCACCGTGGATGTGGACGAGGCGGCGGCTGGCGGGCCCTGGGAGGAACTCTTTCTGACCACGCCGCGCCGCGACGACGTCCAGCGGCTTCGCGTGCAGATGCTGCAGGCCCAGTTGCCCTGGCGGGTCACGCGTCCGCTCCTTGGCCAGGAGTCCAGCGAACCCCGCAGCCAGCGACGTGAGAAGGGGCAGGTGGAATCCCGGCCGGCCGGCACGCTGGACGAGTGTGCGGCCGCGGTGACCGCGGCGGCGGGGTCGGGACGGATCGGTGAGCTGATCCACCTGACGGCCCCTCTGGCCGAGGATGTGCAACTGCTGCTGCGGGCCCTGGCCGATCGCGGCTGGGCGGCCGTGGCCCGCGCCGACCTCGAGCCGCTGCTCATGCCCGGCATGCTCGAATGGCTGGCCGCCCTGGCCGACGCGCACCGCCGCCGGCACGGCCACTGGCCCGGTGCCGCCGGCCGGGCTCTCGCGCCCGACAGCCCCTGGCTGCTGGCTTCGCTGCTGCCGGCCGCCGAAGGTGCCGACTGGGGTACCTGGTTGCGCTCCTTGCCGGAAGCGGTGCTGGAGGACACGGCGGTCTTCACCGAGCGTTTAAGGCGGACGCCCTGGAGCCCGCTGGCGCGCGTCCGCGCCCAGGCTCGCGGGCGCGTGACGGCGTTCCTGGCCGCCGCATCCGGTGCGCCCGGCGACGTCATCCCGGCCGATCTCTGGCAGGCCTGGCGCCGCCAACTGGCGTCGGTGCTGGACCGCGGCGACCTGGCCGTGGGCCCGGCTGCCGCCTGCCTGGCCTCGGCCACCCAGCCACAGGGGCTGCTGGCCGAATCGGTGGTGTACGTCTGCTTTGGTCCGGAGCCGCCGGCGGTCCATCGGACGGTCCTGGCCCGCGCCACCGACCGGCTGCTGGTGCTGTATCAGGAGCACTCGCCATTGCCGGGCGAACGGGACAGCGATCAAGGTCATTGATCCGGCCGCGGACCGTTCGATCAGGAGTCGGCTTTCCTGGACTCGCCCGGCGGCGCGGGCTAACTTCGGAGCTCTGGTTTCATCGGACGCCGCCGGTGTGCCGCGTCCCGAATGACAAGACGCCGGCAACAAGGAGCCGCACATGGATCGGGATCTGCCCTTCGAGCCCTATCGCATCAAGATGGTCGAACGCATCCACCGCGTCCCGCGGCCCGAGCGTGAACGGCTGCTCCGCGAGGCGGAGTACAACATCTTCAAGGTCCCCTCGGCGGCCATCTACATCGATCTGCTCACCGACAGCGGCACTTCGGCCATGAGCGACCGCCAGTGGGCGGCCATGATCACCGGCGACGAGGCCTACGCCCAGAGTCGGAGCTGGGACGATTTCCAGAGCACCATCGTGCGCGTCACCGGCTATCCGCACGTGATTCCCTGCCACCAGGGACGCGCCGCCGAGAACCTGCTATTCGGCGTGCTCGTCAACGAGCAACACGTGATCCCCAACAACATCCACTTCGACACCACCCGGGCCAACGTGGAGTTCCGCGGCGCCGTGGCGCTGGACTGCGTCTGCGACGAGGGCCTGGACCCCAACCTCGAGGCCCCGTTCAAGGGCGACATGTCGCTGGCCAAGCTGGCCGCCGCGTTCGAGCGCTATCCCGGCCGCATTCCCTTCGTGATGCTGACCATCACCAACAACAGCGGCGGCGGCCAGCCGGTGAGCCTGGCCAACGTCCGCGAGGTCTCGGCGTTCTGCAAGCAGCAGGGAGTGCCCCTGTATCTCGACTGCGCCCGCTTCGCGGAGAACGCCTGGTTCATCAAGCGCCGCGAGGACGGCCAGCAGGACCGGAGCATCGAGGAGATCGCCCGCGAGTTCTTCGGCCACGCCGACGGCTGCACCATGAGCGCCAAGAAGGATGCGCTGGTGAACATCGGCGGGTTCATCGCGCTCAAGGACGGCGGCCTGGCCCAGCGACTCGCCGCGCGGCTGATCATCCAGGAAGGCTTCCCCACCTACGGCGGCCTCGCCGGCCGCGACCTGGCCGCGGTGGCCGAGGGCCTGCGCGAGGTGCTGGACGAGGAGTACCTCACCTACCGTATCGAGCAGGTCGCCCGCATCGGCGAGCGGCTCGACCAGCACGGCGTGCCCTACCTGCGCCCCGCCGGCGGCCACGCCATCTACCTCGACGCCAAGGCCATGCTGCCCCACATCGCCCCGGCGCGCTTCCCCGGCGTGAGCTTCACCGCGGCGCTCTACCTGGAAGCTGGCATCCGCGCCTGCGAGATCGGCAGCCTGATGTTCGAACATGCCGATCCCGAGACGGGGGAGATGGTCTCGCCCGAGATGGAGCTGGTCCGCCTGGCCATCCCGCGGCGCGTCTACACCCACACCCAGCTCGACTACGTCGCCGATGCCTGCGCCCGGGTCCGCGACCTTGGCGAAAGGCTGCAGGGTCTCGAGATCGTCTGGCAGCCCCCGGCGCTGCGCCACTTCCTCTGCCGGCTGCGCCCCGTGGGGGACGGTGAACTCATCACCACCTGAGGTCGGATGCGACGCACGTGAAGATGCTGCTGGTTCCTGCTGACTGGCCCCTGGAAGCCGCCCTTACACCGCTGGTGTGGGGCGCCGCGGAACGCTTGGGGCTGACCGGACGTCTCGGTAGCCTGACCGTGGTCGTGGACGCCATCGCCGCCGACGATCGCGGCTGGCTCCGCCTCGAGGGACCGGCGGACGCTCCGGCGCTCACCCTGTGGTTACATCCCGATCAGGTGCTGGGCGACCGTCCCGGCCACGACCCTGCGCGCCCCGTGGCTCGCGACTGGGTGCTGGCGCCGGCGCCGGCGGAGGATGCGCCGCCGGCGCTGGCGGAGTTCTCGGCCCCCAACGCCCAGCGCTTCCTCTACCAGCAGCTGACCCTGGTCGGCGACATCCTCGACGGCAAGCTCGTTCCGGCCGAGATCCCCCTCTCGCTGGCCGAGGCCTTCCAGGAGGCCTGGCTCGTCACTATCGACGGCCGGCTGCAGCGCGAAGGCCTGCCGCACCTCAGCGCCGCCGAGCGCCGCCGGCGATTCCTGCGGCTTTTTTCGCCGGCCGGAGTGCTCACGCCGCGGCACTGGACCATCTTCAACGGGTTCTGGGAAGGACGGATCGCCGACCAGGCCGATGTCCTGGCCAAGGTCCGCCTGCTGCCGCCACTGTCGCGTCGGCCGCGCTGGTGACGCGGTTTCCAGCCATCGGCATTTGCATTTTTCACGTCGAGGCCCCACTTTCATGACACCGGCCGCCCCAAGCCGGTTAGAGTGTTGACGGCCTGGTGACCAGCGGATTACATTCCGCCTCGAGCCAGCTGTTGCGGCGCCCGCTCGCGCCGCCATCCGAGTACCCATAGGGAGGTTGATTTCATGAAGGTGTCGCGTCGCTGGGCGTCCTTGTTCGTGCTTGGTTCGCTGACCTTGCTGGTCCTCGCCGGCCTGGTCGGCTGCGGCGAGAAGGAAGAGGTCGACCCCTACCTGTACGCCTCCCTGAACGACATCATGAAGGGTGCCATCCAGGATACGGTCACGCGCAACTTCACCTTCGAGATCGACGCCCCGCAGTTCGACTACGTGCGCGGCCAGGTCGGTATCGTGCGTGACGGCAACCAGCTGCACTTCTTCGTGGCCAGGGATCTCGAGAATCTTTACCCGCGTCTGCAGGGTGCGCTGCTCGGCGTGAAGCAGACCTTCAGCCCGCAGCCCACGCACGTGGTGCTCGAGCGGATCAAGCGCAACGGCGTCATCGAGGCCGACAGCATGGCCGCGCCCGAGCCCTACGTCCTGCCGCGCCTGCTGCGCGCCAGCGCCATCGACATCAAGGAGCCGGGCAACAACCTGAAGGAAGCCAAGTGGAACAAGCGCGAGTCGCTGCAGCTCTTCCTCCCCGAGAACGAGGAAGATCCGCCGCTGCGCTTCCAGTTCGGCATCGACAAGATCGTCTGGGTGCCCAAGCACGACCTGCCCGACAGCGTGAAGCAGAATCCCAGCGAGGATGACATGGCGTTCTACGCCGTGCTTCCCGAGGCCTCGTTCCAGCTCGTGGACCTGGCGCCCGGCGTGGATTACATGCTGCACATGCTGATCGACAAGGACCTGCCCATCATCGGTTCGATCTCGCCGATCAGCATGGACCTGGAGTACCAGAACCGGAAGATCGAGCACGAGGTGCTGGGCCACGTGGTCGGCACGCTGCGCCTGAACTGGTTCAAGTATGCCAACACCTTCGTGCAGGGGTCCCGCGAGGACTAGCCGCCCCGGCCCGTCGCTCGAGGTGCAGGATCAAGGAGAAGCCCCCGGCCAGCGCGGCCGGGGGCTTCTGCGTGGGACGCCGCCGGTCCAGCTCAGCCGAGCAGCTGGGCGAGCTCCCAGTTCGTGCGCACGATCGCATTGTCCGCGCCGGCGCGTTTGCGCAGCGCGCTGGTCTTGAACTTGTTGGCGATGATCCCCACCATGACGCCGCTCTTGCCGCTGATGAGCAGCTCGGTGGCGTGGTGGGTGATGCGGGTGGCGAGGATGCGGTCGAAGGCGCTGGGCGCGCCACCCCGCTGGATGTGGCCGAGCACCACCATGCGCACGGGGCGGTTGAGGCGCTGGTTGATCTCGTAGGTGATCTGGCTCGCCCGGCCGGCACCCTCGGCGACGATGATCAGCGCGTGATACTTGCCGTCGTCGTAGCCGGCCTCGATGCGGTGGCAGATCTCGTTGATGTCGTACTGGATCTCGGGTACCAGCGTCTCCTCGGCGCCCGTGGCCATGGCCACCTGCGCGGCGAGCAGGCCGTAGTTGCGGCCCATCACCTCGATGACGAAGATGCGTCCGTGGCTCGAGGCGGTGTCCTTGATCTTGTCCACCGCGTCGACGGCGATGTTCAGCGCGGTGTCGTAACCGATGCTGCGGTCGGTGCCGTTGATGTCGTTGTCGATGGTGGCCGGCACGCCGATCACTGGCAGGTCGAAGGTCCGCATGAGCTTGTCGGCGCCGCGGAAACTGCCGTCGCCGCCGATCACCACCAGCCCGTCGAGCTTGAGCTTCTTGAGCGCCTTGCCCACCGGCGCGGTGCCCTCGTCGGTGGCGAACTCCGGGTAGCGGAACGTGCGCAGGATGGTGCCGCCCTGGTGGAGGATACCGCTGACCGAGCCGTGCTCCATCACGTCGGCGTCACCCTCGGCCAGCCCCTTCCAGCCGCGACGGATGCCGATGGCCTCGAGGTCGTGATGCCAGATCGTGCGCACCGCGGCCCGGACGGCTGCGTTCATGCCGGCCGCGTCACCGCCACCGGTCAAGACCCCGATCCGCTTCATGTCGTGCCTCCTGTGGGCGGCGTCGGCCGCTCCCGCTCTGGGTCCTGTGGTGCGGCCCGGCGGCGATGCCAGGCCGCGATCCTCTCCATCCGTTCGACGAGCTCGCGCTCCCAGCCCTTGCCCCGCGGACGGTAGAACTCGCGCCCGGCGAGAGCTTCGGGTAGGCAGCTCATGGCGGCGATGCCCGCCTCGGTGTCGTGAGCATAGACGTAGTCGCGGCCGAAGCCCAGGTCCTTCATGGTGCGCGTGGGGGCATTGCGCAGATGCACGGGGACCGGCGGGTTGTGCCCGTGCTGCACCTCGTGCTGCGCAGACTTGAAGCCGATGTAGAGCGCGTTGCTCTTGGGGGCCAGCGCCAGGTAGACGGTGGCCTGGGCCAGGGCCAGGGCTCCTTCCGGCAGTCCGATGAAGTGCACCGCATCGCGGGCCGCCAGGGTCTGGGGCAGGGCCTGGGGGTCGGCCAGTCCCACGTCCTCGCTGGCGAAGCGGACCAGGCGCCGCGCGAGGTAGAGCGGATCCTCGCCGCCCTCGAGCATGCGGGTCAACCAGTAGAGGCTGGCCTGGACGTCGCTGTTGCGCAGGCTCTTGTGCAGCGCGCTGATAAGGTTGAAGTGCTCGTCGCCGTCCTTGTCGTAGCGCACGGCGCGATGCTGGATGAGCTGGTCGAGGTCGGCCACATCCACGGCACCGTCGGCGGAGGGTTCGCCACGCTCCGCGGCGGACCGCCGGCGTTCGGCCACGGCCCCGGTGACGCTGTCGAGCAGGCCCAGCGCCTGGCGCGCGTCTCCCTCGGAGAGCTCGGCCAGGGCGCTCAGGGCCGCGTCGGTCAGCGTGATGTCCCGCTCGGCCAGGCCTTCGGGGCTGGCCAGGGCGCGGCGGAGCAACTCGACCACGTCGGCCGGCGCCAGCGGCTCGAGCACGAACAGGCGCATGCGCGAGAGCAGCGCGGCGTTGACCTCGAAGCTGGGGTTCTCGGTGGTGGCGCCGATGAGCGTGATGTCCCCGCGTTCGACCCAGGGCAACAGCGCGTCCTGCTGGGCCTTGTTGAAGCGATGGATCTCGTCGAGGAAGAGCACCGTGCGCAGGCCGGTCACGCGGCGCAGGCGTTCCGACTCGGCCATCACCGCCTTGAGCTCCTTGGCGCCCACACGCACCGCGCTGTACTCGAGGAACCGTGCCTCGGTGTGGCTGGCCACCAGGCGAGCCAGCGTGGTCTTGCCGCAGCCGGGCGGGCCCCAGAACAGGAGCGACGGCAGCGCGTCCCCCTCGAGCAGCGGTCGCAGCGGCCCATCGCTGGTCAGGAGGTCGGCCTGGCCCACAACCTCCGCGAGGGTCCGGGGGCGCAGGCGATCGGCCAGCGGCCGGGTCTTCGCGTGGTCTGCATCCACGCGACGCGGGGCGGGCTCGCCGCCGGCTGGGTTGAAGAGGTCGGCATGCATGCCGGGCATTCTAGCGTGTCTGTGGATTGGTGCAAGGGCGGTTGCCGCGCGGGTCGTTGACTTGGCCGGCCAGGATGGCTAACCTGCTCTCTTCGCTGCGATGGCTGAAATGTGCCAGTCAGGAGGGGCCATGGCCCGAGCGATCCTCATCATCCTCGACGGCGTGGGCGTGGGCCGAGCACCCGATGCGGCCCGCTACGGAGACGAGGGGAGCGACACCCTCGGCAACCTCGCCAGGCGGGTCGGCGGTCTCGAACTGCCGACCCTGGCCGGCCTGGGGCTGGGCAACCTGCACGACATACCGGGCGTGCCGCCGGCGGTGTCCCCGCGCGCCGGATTCGGTCGCCTGCGCGAGGTCTCCGCGGGCAAGGACTCCACCACCGGCCACTGGGAGCTCATGGGCCTGGTGACCACCACGCCGCTGCCGACCTATCCCGACGGTTTCCCCGCCGAGGTCATGGCCGAGTTCACCCGTCGCACCGGCTACGGCTGGCTGGGCAACAAGGCCGCCAGCGGGACCGCCATCATCGCCGAACTGGGCGAGGAGCACGTGCGCACCGGCAAGCTCATCGTCTACACCTCGGCCGACTCGGTCTTCCAGATCGCGGCGCACGAGGAGGTCGTCCCGCTCGACGAGCTGTATCGGGTCTGCGAGGAGGCCCGCGCCATGCTCGTGCCGCCTCACGAGGTCAGCCGCGTTATCGCCCGTCCGTTCCGCGGCTCCGCGGGCAGTTACGAGCGCACGCCCAACCGGCACGACTACTCGGTGGCGCCAGGACCCGGGCTCACGCTCCATGCCCTGCGCGCGGCCGGGGTCCACGTCGAGACCATCGGCAAGATCTACGACCTCTACGCCGGTGCGGGTATCGACGCCACCCGGAAGAGCCGGTCCAACACCGAGGGCATGCACCTGCTCGCCGAGCGCTACGCGACGCTGCCGGACCCGGCGTTCCTCATGCTCAACCTGGTGGATTTCGACATGCTCTGGGGCCATCGCAACGACCCCGAGGGCATGGCCCGCGGCCTGGTCGAATTCGATGGCTGGCTCGCCGGATTCCTTGACCGGCTGCGCCCCGACGACCTGCTGTTGCTGACGGCCGATCACGGCAACGACCCCACCACGCCGAGCACCGATCACTCGCGGGAGGAGGTCCCGCTGCTGGCGGTGCTGGGTGACCGCCAGCCGGGACCCGACCTCGGTCTGCGTGCCAGCTTCGCCGATCTCGGCGCCACCGTCGCCGAGTTCTTCGCCGCCGCCCCGCCCGCGGCCGGTACCAGCTTCCTGGCCCAGCTGCGCCGGGAGCCAGGAGGTGACCATTGAGTGAGAGTTACGACTTGCTGATCCAGGCGGCCTGCGAGGCGCGCCAGGAGAGCTACAGCCCCTATTCGGGATTCCGGGTGGGCGCGGCGCTGCTCTGCGCCGACGGTCGGGTGGTCACGGGCACCAACGTGGAGAACGCCAGCTTCGGGCTGTCGCTCTGCGCGGAGCGGGCGGCGGTGGTGCGGGCGGTGGCCGAGGGACGCCGCCAGTTCAAGGCCATCGCCATCTGCGCCGACGGCGTCTCCCCGACCCCGCCCTGCGGAGCGTGCCGCCAGGTGCTGCTGGAGTTCGCACCCGACCTGGAGGTGATCCTGGCCGGGGACCAGGGGCCGGCTGGTGAGGTCCTGCGGACCACCATCGGCGAACTGGTGCCACACGCCTTCATCGACTACCGGGGCGGCCGTCAGGCCGCCGGGCGCAAGGAGCAGCCATGAGCGAAGCCTGGACACACGGTGGCAATGCTCGCCGCGAGGAAGTCTTCCTGCGGGCCTACGGCGGCGAGGGCGCCCGCCGGAGCGACGTGGAACCCGCCGCCGTGCATACGCCGGAGGATCTGGCCCGCTGCATCGACCACACCCTGCTCAAACCCGAGGCCACCCGTGCCCAGATCGATCTCCTCTGCCATGAGGCCAAGCAGCACAACTTCGCCGCGGTCTGCGTGAACCCGCGCTTCGTACCGCTCTGCAGCCAGATTCTGCAGGGAAGTACCGTCGCGGTCTGCACTGTGGTCGGCTTCCCCCTGGGCGCCGCGGACACCGAGATCAAGGCGCTCGAGGCCCGGCGCTGCGTGCAGTTCGGCGCCGGCGAGATCGATACCGTGATCCCCATCGGAGCGCTCAAGGGCGGGGACCACGCGACGGTGTTTCGCGACATCGCCGCCGTGCGTCGCGAGACCATGGGGCTGGCCGTGCTCAAGGTCATCATCGAGTGCGTGCTGCTGACCGACGAGGAGAAGGAGACCGCCTGCCGGCTCTGCCTCGACGCCGGCGCCGACTTCGTCAAGACCAGCACCGGCTTCGCCGGCGGCGGGGCCACCATCGCCGACGTGACACTCATGCGGCGCATCGTCGGAGGCGCCATGGGCGTCAAGGCCGCCGGGGGCATCCGCGACCGCGCCGCGGCCGAGGCCATGCTGGCCGCCGGCGCCAACCGCCTGGGCACCAGCAGCGGCGTGGCCATCGTCAAGAACCTGGCCTAGGAGAGGGCGCCATGGACATCCTGGAGATCATCGAGGCCAAGAAGCGCGGTCGCGAACTCACCGCCGATCAGATCGCGAGGCTGGTGACCGGCTTCACCGCCGACCAGGTACCGCGCTACCAGATGGCGGCGTTCCTCATGGCGGTCTGGTTCCGCGACATGACCGCGGAGGAGACCGCCGCGTTGACCGACTGCATGCTGCGCAGCGGCGCCCAGCTCGACACCTCGGACCTGGGCGGGCCGAGCGCCGACAAGCACTCCACCGGTGGCGTGGGGGACAAGGTCTCGCTGTTGCTGGCCCCGCTGGCGGCGGCCTGCGGTCTGCGGGTCCCCATGCTCTCGGGGCGCGGCCTGGGCCATACCGGCGGCACCCTCGACAAGCTCGAGGCCATCCCCGGCTACCGGATCCATCTCGACAACGACGCGTTCCTCGACGTGGTCCGGCGAGTCGGCTGCGCCATCGTCGGTCAGAGCGGCGACATCGCCCCGGCCGACGGGCGCATCTATGCGCTGCGGGACGTCACCGCCACCGTGGATTGCGTGCCGCTGATCACCGCCTCGATCATGTCCAAGAAGCTGGCAGCCGGGCCGGAGACCATCGTCATCGACCTCAAATGCGGTTCGGGCGCCTTCATGACCGACCTGGCACAGGCGCGACGGCTGGCCGGAGCCCTGGTGGGCGTGGGCCGGGCCTACGATCGCCGCATGGCGGTGCTCTTCACGGACATGTCCCAGCCCCTGGGCGTGGCGGTGGGGCACGCCAGCGAGACGCTGGAGGCCCTGGCGGCCCTGCGTCCGGGGGGGCGCGCCACTGCGCCGGCGAATCTGGTCGAGATCACCGAGGAGCTCACGGCGGCCATGGTGGCCACAGCCGGTCTGGCGTCAGACGCCACGGAGGCCCTGGCCCAGGTGCGGACCGCCTGGGACGGCGGTGCTGCCTGGGGATGCCTGCGGAGCTGGATCGAAGCCCAGCGCGGCCAGCTCGATTGGGAGGCCGACGACCTGGGTCTCGTGGTCGCGCCAGTGGCCGGAGAGGTCACCGCTCCGCGCGACGGCTGGCTCACGGTCACCGATTGCCGGGCGGTGGGCCTGGCCCTGGCCGATCTGGGCGGCGCACGCCTGCAGGTGGAGGATGCCATCGATCACAGCGTGGGCATCGACTGGCTCGTCCGCACCGGCGACCGGGTCCAGGCGGGGCAGCCGGTGGCGCGCTTGCGAGCGCCCGCCGATCGCGACCTCGCAGCCAGCATTCAGCGGCTGAGCGCGGCGTTCCGCGTGGACGAGGAACCCCGCACCCCGCTGCCGATCGTGCTGGAACGCCTCTCCTGAGCCACCAGGCTCAGAACTCGTCGTCCTCGTTGCGGTTGTCGAGGGTCTCGAAACCCTTGTCCACACCCGAGAGGTCGTGCAATTCCCCACCATGCACGTCGCAGACGGTCTGGGGGAACCGCCCGGGCAGGAAGACCTCCATGGCGGTGGAGTCGCAGTTGCTGGTGGCCAGCAGCCCCGACTCGAGGCAGATCAGCTTCTCGATGATCGCCGGTGGCCGCACGAAGGGCTCGTCGCCCTTCTCGTCGGTGATCTGACCCATGAATCGCGCCCAGATGGGCAGCGCCTGGTGCGCACCCGTGGCGTTGCGCCCCATGGGCCTGGGTGCGTCGAAGCCGACCCAGATGCCGCCGCAGAAGCTCGGCGTGTAACCGCAGAACCAGGCGTTGGTGCTCTCGTTGGTGGTGCCGGTCTTGCCGGCGCCGGTCTTGGTGAAGCCGCGCCAGCGCGCGCTCTTGCCCGTGCCCTCCCGCAGGGTCGTCTGCAGCAGGTCGGTGATGAGGTATGCCTCGGCGGGGTCGAGCACCTCGTGCTGACGGATCCGTGCCTGGAAGAGGACCTCGCCATCGAGGGTCTCCACCCGGGTGATCAGGTGCTGGTCGACCCGGACGCCATGGTTGGCGAACGTGGCGTAGGCGCCCACCACCTCGCGCAGGGTCACCTCGCCGGCGCCGAGGAAGAGGGCGGGCACGTGGGGGAGTTCGCTGGTGAATCCCAGCCGGCGGACGTTGTCGAGCACCGGCTGCAGGCCGAAGTCGAGGTACAGCTTCGCCGTGGGCGTGTTGATCGAGCGGCTCAGGGCGTAACGCAGGGTCACGGGACCCCGGAAGCGGTTGCTGAAGTTCTTGGGGCGCCACAGGCTGCTACCGGTATCCAGGACGAAGGGGGTGTCCAGCAGGATGCTCGCCGGAGTGTAGCCCTGCTGCAGGGCCGTGAGGTAGACGAAGGGCTTGAAGATGGAGCCGGGCTGACGGGAGGCTTGCCAGGCGTTGTTCCAGCGGGTGTCGGCGAAATCGCGGCCACCCATCATGGCCAGGATCGCTCCGGTGCGGACATCCTGCAGCAGGCCGGCGCACTGCAGGTAGTCGGCGGTCTCTGGCCGTTCACCGGCGGTGCTGAGGCTGTCGAAGAGCGCCTTGGTCATGGGGTAGTCGAATTCGTCCTCGAGCGTGGCCATGTGCTCGCTCGCCGCCGCCTCGAGCCAGGTCTGGTAGCGGGGGATCAGGGTTGTCCAGACCCGCAGGCCGTCGGTGTAGAGCTTGTCGGCGCCGTAGTTCTGTTCCAGATCCTTGCGGACTTCCTCGACGAAATAGGCGGCGAAACCCGCCTCCACCGGGGCGTTCTGGGGATCGAAGACCACCACTTCGGTGGCGCCGATGGTCTCGGCTTGGGCGCGGGTCAGCTTGCCGGCGGCGACCATGGACTGCAGGACCACCGCGCGGCGGCGATAGGCTCGGTCCAGGTGGCGCAGGGGGGAGTAGTGTTCCGGGAGCTGGATCATGCCGGCGATCATGGTGGTCTCGGCGGGCTCGAGATCCCAGACATCCTTGCCGAAGAAGAGGTTGGCCGCGGCCTGCACGCCATAGGTCCCCTTGCCCAGGTAGATCTGGTTGAGGTACATGGCCAGGATCTCGTCCTTGGTGTAGATCTGCTCGATCTGCACCGCCACGATCATCTCGCGCAGCTTGCGCGTCATGAGCTTCTCGCTAGGCAGCAGCCGGGGAAAGAGATTGCGGGCCAGCTGCATGGTCAGGGTGCTGGCACCCGGGCTGCTACTGCTGGAGAGGTTGATCCAGACCACACCCACCAGACGCTTGAGGTCGATGCCGTAATGCGAATAGAAACGGCGGTCCTCGATGGACACCACGGCTTGCTGGAGGTGGGTGGGGATGCGTTCGAGCGGAACGACGGTCCGGTTCTGGGTGAAGAATTCCTGCAGCGTATCCCCGTCAGCGGCGAAGATGACGGTCTTCTCGGAGGGTTGGATGTTGCGCAGGTTGTCGAGGGAGGGGAGGTCCTGTGAGAGCCGGTCGAGCAAGAGGAGGGAGCTGGCCGCCGCCGCCAGGAATAGCAACAGGAAGAGAGCGAGCAGTCGCCTCACCCATCGCTGTGGAATGGACTTATTCAGGATATTGGCCATGATCCTCGTTCCCTCTCCAGATGTCGACGGGCGTCCTTGCCGATACTACATTAGGAGAATGGCGACACCACGTAAAGAAACGCAAAGGCCAGGCCTGAAAATAATTTGAAGGAAATGTGTTTTTCGGTTTGACAGGGGAACGAGATGCGCATAGATTGCGCCCCCGTTGCCCATGCTGCTGAACGCAGCACCAGCGGGTGACCGGCGAGGAGACCACCGGGTGGAATCGCCGAGAGACTTGAAAAAAAATCGACTTCCAGGTTGACAGAACTTCAAGTCTCGCTTAACTTACCCGGTCCGCGCCTGAGTCAACTCGGGCCGGCCCAACCGGCGGCAAGATCGACGGTTCTGATCTTTGACAACGGAATAGCGTGCGACGGCCCGATTAACCGCAGTTCCGAGCCTCGAGGCGAGGGTGCTTAGGCACCTGGACCGAGGGGCCTTGCGAACGCGAGAACACACGGGAGCAATCGCTTCTGTTGTTCAAATATTTTTTGACAACGGAGAGTTTGATCCTGGCTCAGAACGAACACTGGCGGCGTGGATTAGGCATGCAAGTCGAACGGGAAAGTTCCCTTCGGGGAATGAGTATAGTGGCGAACGGGTGAGTAACGCGTGGGAAACCTGCCCTTAAGTGGGGGATAACAGGCCTAACGGCCTGCTAATACCGCATGTGTCCCCAGGATCGCATGGTCCTGGGAAGAAAGGTGGCCTCTCCTTGGAAGCTGCCGCTTAAGGATGGTCCCGCGTCCCATTAGCTTGTTGGTGGGGTAACGGCCTACCAAGGCTCCGATGGGTAGCCGGCCTGAGAGGGTGTCCGGCCACACTGGGACTGAGATACGGCCCAGACTCCTACGGGAGGCAGCAGTCGAGAAGCTTCGGCAATGGGCGAAAGCCTGACCGAGCGACGCCGCGTGAGCGAATGAAGGCCCTATGGGTTGTAAAGCTCTGTCAGATTGGGAAGAAAACTTCGTGGTTAATACCCGCGAAGCTTGACGGTACCATCAGAGGAAGCACCGGCTAACTCCGTGCCAGCAGCCGCGGTAATACGGAGGGTGCAAGCGTTGTTCGGATTCACTGGGTATAAAGGGTGCGCAGGCGGCCTGATAAGTCAGAGGTGAAATATGTCGGCTCAACCGGCAAACGGCCCCTGAAACTGCCAGGCTTGAGTCCGGGAGAGGATGGTGGAATTCCTGGTGTAGCGGTGAAATGCGTAAATATCAGGAGGAACACCAATGGCGAAGGCAGCCATCTGGCCCGGTACTGACGCTCAGGCACGAAAGCTAGGGGAGCGAACAGGATTAGATACCCTGGTAGTCCTAGCCGTAAACGATGGGCACTAGGTGTTGGAGGAGTCTACCCCTTCAGTGCCGCAGCTAACGCATTAAGTGCCCCACCTGGGGAGTACGATCGCAAGGTTGAAACTCAAAGGAATTGACGGGGGCCCGCACAAGCGGTGGAGCATGTGGTTTAATTCGATGCAACGCGAAGAACCTTACCTGGACTTGACATGCAGGGGACAGGTGCAGAAATGTACCCTTCTTCGGACCCCTGTGCAGGTGCTGCATGGCTGTCGTCAGCTCGTGTCGTGAAATGTTGGGTTAAGTCCCGCAACGAGCGCAACCCCTGTCTTCAGTTGCCATCAGGTCATGCTGGGAACTCTGGAGAGACTGCCGGTGACAAACCGGAGGAAGGTGGGGACGACGTCAAGTCATCATGGCCCTTACGTCCAGGGCTACACACGTGCTACAATGGTCGGTACAATGGGCTGCGATACCGCGAGGTGGAGCGAATCCCAAAAAGCCGGCCTCAGTTCGGATTGGAGTCTGCAACTCGACTCCATGAAGTCGGAATCGCTAGTAATCGCGTATCAGAACGACGCGGTGAATACGTTCCCGGGCCTTGTACACACCGCCCGTCAAGTCAACCGAGTTGGCTGCACCCCAAGTCGCTGAGCTAACCCGTAAGGGAGGCAGGTGCCCAAGGTGTGGTTGGCGAGGGGGACTAAGTCGTAACAAGGTAGCCGTATCGGAAGGTGCGGCTGGATCACCTCCTTTCTAAGGAGCCTAGAGTCCTGACGGCCTGTCCGTCGGGAGCTCAGGTAGAACGGAACTGCTGGGTCGCGCACGCTATTCCCTTGCCAAAGGCAGGATTGTCATCCTGTCCTCGGCTTGATGGGCCTATAGCTCAGTTGGTTAGAGCGCACGCCTGATAAGCGTGAGGTCGCTAGTTCAAATCTAGCTAGGCCCACCAGGATCAGTCGTTCGCTGGGGATATAGCTCAGTTGGGAGAGCGCCGGCTTTGCAAGCCGGAGGTCGCCGGTTCGATCCCGGCTATCTCCACCAACGTCCAGGCTCACATGCCTTGTCCGTTCTTTGACAACCAAATATAGAGGGTAGCTACATCGTCGAGGAGAGCGTCTCTTCTCACACTGATTAAGCTACTAAGGGCACTTGGCGGATGCCTTGGCGCTGTGCAGCGATGAAGGACGTGGTTAGCTGCGATAAGCCTCGGGGAGCGGCAAACACGCGTTGATCCGGGGATTTCCGAATGGGGAAACCCACTGCGGGTAAACCTGCAGTATCCCTTGACTGAACACATAGGTCTTGGGAGGCGAACGGGGTGAATTGAAACATCTCAGTAACCCCAGGAAAAGAAAACAATTGTGATTTCCTAAGTAGCGGCGAGCGAACGGGAAACAGCCTAAACCGACTTCGTGTTAAAGCGAACGGGCGTTGCGTAGTCGGTGTTGCGGGAGCCACCTGGGAAAACCGTTTTTTTCCCAAGGAGTTACAAAGTCCATGCCTAGTCGAACAGTCTGGAAAGTCTGGCCACAGAAGGTGATAGCCCTGTAGGCGAAAGACATGGACCTCCTGGTGGATTTCCCAAGTACCGCGGGACACGAGAAATCTTGCGGGAATCTAGCTGGACCATCAGCTAAGGCTAAATATGACACAGCGACCGATAGTGAACCAGTACCGTGAGGGAAAGGTGAAAAGTACCCCTGGAGGGGAGTGAAATAGTACCTGAAACCAAGTGCCTACAAGCGGTCGGAGGATCTTCGGATCTGACGGCGTGCCTTTTGCATAATGAGCCGGTGAGTTATCGTGTGCAGCAAGGTTAAGCGTCGAAGGCGCGAAGCCGTAGCGAAAGCGAGTCTGAATAGGGCGAAGAGTTGCATGCGGTAGACCCGAAGCCGAGTGATCTAGCCATGACCAGGAGGAAGCGTCAGTAACATGACGTGGAAGTCCGAACCAGGGTCGGTTGAAAACGGCTTGGATGAGTTGTGGCTAGGGGTGAAAGGCCAATCAAACTCGGTGATAGCTGGTTCTCCCCGAAATAGTTTTAGGACTAGCCTCGTGTTAGTTTGCCGGAGGTAGAGCACTGAATGGGCTAGGGGCCCCACAAGGTTTACCGAACCCAATCAAACTCCGAATGCCGGTTAAATGATGCACGGGAGTCAGGCTGCGGGTGATAAGATCCGTAGCCGAGAGGGAAACAGCCCAGACCCTCGGCTAAGGTCCCTAAATCCAACCTAAGTGATAGAAGGAAGTTGAACTGCCCAGACAGCTAGGAGGTTGGCTTAGAAGCAGCCATCCTTTAAAGAAAGCGTAACAGCTCACTAGTTAAGTGGTTCGGCGCCGAAAATACTCGGGGCTTAAGGTTGGTACCGAAGCCAGGGATCCGTTGCTTGCAACGGATGGTAGGGGAGCATTCCGTAGGTGGTTGAAGCAGTATCGCGAGATATTGTGGACATATCGGAAGAGCCTATGCCGGCATGAGTAGCGATAAAACAGGTGAGAAACCTGTTCGCCGTAAGCCTAAGGTTTCCTGAGGAAGGCTAATCCGCTCAGGGTAAGTCGGCCCCTAAGCCGAGGCCGAAAGGCGTAGGTGATGGGAATCCGGTTAAAATTCCGGAACCTGGTCAATTTCGTTTGTACGATGGGGTGACGCAGAAGTGAAAGTTCAGCGCACTGATGGATGTGCGTCCAAGGATGTAGGGGGAAGATCTAGGTAAATCCGGATCTTCTTAACCCCGAGATCTGATGGGGAAACGAGCCTTCGGGCAAGCCAACTGAACCTAATCATGCTGCCGAGAAAAACCTCTAAGGAGAGATTGGCCAGACCGTACCGTAAACCGACACAGGTAGGCGAGGAGAGTATCCTAAGGCGCTCGAGAGAACCCTGGTAAAGGAACTAGGCAAAATGGCCCCGTAACTTCGGGAGAAGGGGCGCCATAAGTAAGTGAAGCGGTTTACCCGTGGAGCTAAAAGTGGCCGCAGTGAAAAGGCCTTGGCGACTGTTTACTAAAAACACAGGTCTCTGCCAAGTCGTAAGACGACGTATAGGGACTGACACCTGCCCGGTGCCGATCTGTTAAGGGGAGGGGTTAGCTTTACGCGAAGCTCTGAACCGAAGCCTCGGTAAACGGCGGCCGTAACTATAACGGTCCTAAGGTAGCGAAATTCCTTGTCGGGTAAGTTCCGACCTGCACGAATGGTGTAACGATCGAGGCACTGTCTCTACCAGGGACTCGGCGAAATTGGAGTGGCGGTGAAAATACCGCCTACCCGCAGCTAGACGGAAAGACCCCGTGAACCTTTACTACAGCTTCGCATTGGGTTTAGGTATTGCTTGTGTAGGATAGGTGGGAGGCTGTGAAGCGGGCACGCCAGTGTTCGTGGAGCCAACCTTGAAATACCACCCTGGTAATGCTTGGGCTCTAACCCGACTCCGTAATCCGGGCCGGGAACAGTGCGTGGTGGGTAGTTTGACTGGGGCGGTCGCCTCCTAAAAAGTAACGGAGGCGCGCAAAGGTTCCCTCAGCGTGGTTGGCAATCACGCGTCGAGTGCAAAGGCATAAGGGAGCTTGACTGCGAGACCGACAAGTCGAGCAGGAGCGAAAGCTGGTCTTAGTGATCCGGCGGTTCCGCATGGAAGGGCCGTTGCTCAACGGATAAAAGGTACTCCGGGGATAACAGGCTGATCTCCCCCAAGAGTCCACATCGACGGGGAGGTTTGGCACCTCGATGTCGGCTCATCACATCCTGGGGCTGAAGAAGGTCCCAAGGGTTTGGCTGTTCGCCAATTAAAGTGGTACGCGAGCTGGGTTTAGAACGTCGTGAGACAGTTCGGTCCCTATCTGCTGTGGGCGAAGGAGAATTGAAGGAAGCTGTCCCTAGTACGAGAGGACCGGGATGGACGTACCTCTAGTGTACCTGTTGTTTCGCCAGAGGCATCGCAGGGTAGCTATGTACGGCCGGGATAAGCGCTGAAAGCATATAAGCGCGAAGCCCCTCCTAAGATAAGTTCTCCCAGACGTAAGTCTCTAAAGGCTCCAGGTAGACGACCTGGTTGATAGGCTGCAGGTGTAAGCGCAGTGATGTGTTCAGCCGAGCAGTACTAATAAGCCGTGCGGCTTAATCATTTCTGAGAAGAGATTCCTCCTCGCGTGTAGATGCCCTCTATATTTGGTTGTCAAGTGAACGGCTTGACTTTCGGCGGCCATAGCACGATGGAACCACCTGTTCCCATTCCGAACACAGAAGTGAAACTTCGTTGCGCCGATGGTACTGCAGGGTAGCCCCTGTGGGAGAGTAGGACGCCGCCGGATTCTCCAGAAAGACCCCCGAGCAATCGGGGGTCTTTCTCTTTTAAACCATCAGGAGAGGACCATCGAAATTCGGCGGTCCTCTTCTTTGTGCCAGGCGGTATCGGCGCCTATCTTAGCCGGGATCGTTCGGTGAAAATCTCTGTCCGGGATGGTCGCGACATGAAGGAACAGCAGATCGAGGACGTGAAGGAGATCCTGACCTCAGACCCCAGCGCCCCCTTCGCCGAGGGGCCACGGCGTCTCAACGAGTGGGAATGCTATCAGATCCTCGACCGGCTGGGGTTGGACCGCGGCCCGGCGGCCTACCTGCCCTCGCATGCCCCAGAGACGGACCGCAAGGCATGGGCCAGCGCTGCAGCCGATCTTGCCGATGAGGAAGGACGACTGCTGATCAAGATCTGCGGACGGCGGATCCTGCACAAGACCGAGGCCGGCGGCGTGAAGATCCTGTACCTGGCCGGAGAAGCGGCGGTGGTCGATCGCATCCTCCGGGCGGCCGAGGCCATGATCGCGGCCGTGGAGGCCCACGGCATGGGGGAAGAGATCGAGGGCGTGCTGGCCTGTAGCTTCGTCCCGCATCGAGCGAACACGCCCGGGCAAGAGGTCCTGCTGACCCTCAAGCAGGACATGGCCTTCGGACCGGTCGTCGTGGTCGGCATCGGTGGGACACTGACGGAATGGTATGGGAAGGGCAGCGGGGGACGGTCCACCCTGGTCTTTCCGGCGCAGGATCTCGACCGCGATCGCCTGGCCGAGGTCCTGCAGGCTCACCCCCTGCTCTCGATCCTCGCCTGGCCTTCGCGCCTGTATGCGGAGCCGCCCATCGCCGTCAGCCGCCTGATCGAGGCCATCATAGCCCTGGGGGCCCTGGGCAAGGCCTTCGGCCCCGACCGGGAGGACCGGCCGACCATCGAAGAGCTCGAAATCAATCCTGCCGTGGCCAGCGATGGACGGCTCGTCGCCCTGGATGGTGTCGGCATGGTCTCGGACCGTCGCTGGCCCGACAGCCTGCGCCCCACTGCCAAGATCCGGCCGTTGCTCGAACCACGCAGCGCCGTGGTCATGGGCGTCAGCAGCAAGGGCGCCAACCCGGGGCGCATCATACTCGACAACCTCAAGCGGAGCGAGGGCCCGGTCCGCGACAACCTGGCCGTGATCCATCCACGCGAGCAGGAGATTGCCGGAGTCCCGTGCTTCCCCACCTGTGCGGATCTCCCCGACAAGGTCGACCTGGCCGTGGTGGCCATCCCGGCCGAGGGGGCTCTTGCGGCCATCACCGAGCTGGTGGAGACCGATCGTGCCGAGTCCATCATCCTGATCCCGGGCGGGTTCGCCGAGACCGGCGAGCACGGACTGGCCCGGGAGATCGAGGCCCAGCTCGAGCGCGGCCACGCCGGTGCGGGTGGGGGGCCGGTGATGGTCGGTGGCAACTGTCTGGGCATCGTCAGCCGCGAGCATTACAACACCTTCTTCATCCCGCTGTACAAGCTTCCCTTCCATCCGGGACGCGGCGGCAACCTCGCCATCGTCAGCCAGTCGGGTGCCTATCTGGTGACCTTCGCCAGCAACTACGACGGCATCATCCAGCCCCGGGCCAGCATCAGCTACGGAAACCAGATGGATCTGACGGTGGCCGACTTCCTGGCGCACTTCCTCGAGGACGAGCGGGTCGATGTGATCGCCTGCTACATCGAGGGGTTCAAGCCGGGCGATGGGGCGAGATTCCTGGACGGGATCGCCGCGGCACGACACAGCGGCAAGCGCGTGGTGGTGTTCAAGGCGGGCAAGACGCCCCTGGGCGCCCAGGCTGCCGCCAGTCACACGGCATCGCTGGCCGGGGACTACGCCGTGGCGAGGGCCTGCCTCGAGGCGGCCGGTGCCGACGTTGCCGAGACACTCGACGAATTCGAGGACCTGCTGAAGACCTTCACCCTGTTGGCCGGACGACCGGCCAAGGGACAGCGCGTGGGCATCCTCAGCAACGCCGGGTTCGAGTGCAGCACGGTGATGGATGCCCTCGGCGAACTCGAACTGGCCCCCTTCGACGAAGCGACCCTGGCGCGGCTGGCAGCAGCGCTGCCACCCATCGCGCACCGTGACAACCCCATCGATGCCACTCCCATGGCGAATACCGATTCCTACGTGGCGACCTCGGCGGCGATCCTAGATTGCCCGCAGGTGGATGCGGCCATCCTCTCGGCGGTGCCGGTGACGGGAGCCCTGGATACACTGGCCGCGGCCTGTGACGGAAGTCATGGCGAGGACCTTTCACGTCCAAAGGCGCTCGGACACCGCTGGCTCGAGATCATGGCTGCCAGTGTGAAGCCCGCAGTGGTGGTGGTGGACGCCGGCGACCTCTACGACCCGCTCTGCCGCCAGCTCGAAGCGGCGGGTGTGCCGGTGTTCCGCAAGATCGATCGGGCCGCCCGGGCCCTGGCGGCATTCTGCCGCGCCGGTGGCTGATCCGGAATTGCCAAGGCGAGGGAGGGGGCGGTGAAACGACTGGCCCCCTCCCGTCGTTTAGCCTAGCATGGAACGCGTGCGAAACATTCTCACAGTCCGGAGAGGTCAGCCATCATGCGCAAGTTCTGGATCGTCTTCGCCATCATCGCCCTGGTGATCGGTGGGGGGTTGGGATTGTTGTGGCGTGCCGCCACGTCGTTCGAACCCGCCACGACCAGCTCGGGAGGTGTGCTGCACTGGCATGCCAGCGGTCCCTATCCCGAGCAGTCCACCGACGATTTCTTGGAACAGTTGCAGTATGGCAGTGGGATCAGCTTCCGCGAGCTGCTCTTCGGCCTGAAGCGCGCCGCTGCTGACAACGAGGTCAAGGCCCTGGTCCTGGACCTGCGTGGGCTGGCTCTGAACTGGGCGCAGCTCGGGGAGCTCTACACGGCGGTGCAGGGCGTGCGCACAGGGGGCAAGGAGGTCTGGGCTTGCCTCGAGGCCGGGGGCAATGCCGATTACGCCCTGGCGGCGGCGGCCGACCACATCGTCATGGCGCCCGAGGGGATGCTCATGGTGCTGGGCGTCTCCGCCGAGCTGGCGTTCCTGAAGGACACCCTGGCCAAGGCCGGCCTGGAAGCTGATTTCGTGCACGTGGGCAAGTACAAGAGCGCGCCCGAGCAACTCACGCGCCGGGAAGCCAGCGAGGCCAACCGGGAAATGACAAAGGCCCTGGTCGACGAGCGCTACGAATTGCTGGTGGACCTCATCGCCCGGGGCCGCGGGGTGGACGCAGCCACGGTGCGCGGCTGGATCGATATCGGCATGTTCGACGCCGAGACTGCGCTGGCCACGGGTCTGGTGGACACCCTGCTCACGGTGGACGACCTGCTCGACGGATTGCTGCCCGATGAGGACGTGGCCGACCTCGAGGATTATGCCCGTGGCGGCGGTCGCGGTGGTGCTTCGCACCGTATCGCGCTGGTGGTGGCGTCCGGGACCATCGTCTCCGGAGAATCCCGGCGCGACAACTTCCAGGGTCAGCTGGTCGGCAGCGACACGGTGATCGACCAGCTGGCTTCCGCCCGCGAGGATGACGATATCGAGGCCGTCCTGTTCCGGGTGCACAGCCCCGGCGGCAGTGCGCTTGCCAGCGACCTCATCTGGCGCGAGGTCGAGCGCCTGCGCGAGGTGAAGCCGGTGGTGGTCAGCATGGGCGGCTACGCCGCCAGCGGGGGTTATTACATCTCCTGTGGTGCCGACTCCATCTTCGCCGACGCCGGCACCCTCACGGGGTCCATCGGGGTCTTCGCCGGCAAGATGAACTGGTCCGGCCTCTACGACAAGCTGGCCGTCCACCGCGAGTTCATCACGCGCGGCGAGAATGCCCTCCTCTGGCACGACAGCGATGGCTTCACGCCGGCACAGCGCCAGCTCTTCCAGGCCCAGCTCGACCGGTTCTACGAGCGCTTCCTCGCCAAGGTCTCGGCCGGACGCGGCCTGGACCGCGATGCGGTTCACGCCGTGGCCCAGGGCCGGGTATGGACCGGCCGCCAGGCCATGGCGCACGGACTGGTCGACGGGCTCGGCGGCCTGGATCGCGCGCTGCAGTCGGTCAAGGCCCTGGTGGGCGCCGCTCCGGACGAGAAGGTGGCCGTCCACACCTATCGTAAGAAGCTCTCCTGGCTCGAGCGGGCCATGCTGGATGCGCTGCGTTCCCATGGCGGTCTGGCCACCGTGGCGGCCCAGGACCCTCTGCAGTCGTTGCCGGCGCCTCTGGCCGAATCAGCGCGAGCATTGGCCCGGACGGGGCTGGCCGACGTGGCACCCCTGCTCGACGGTCGCCCTCTGGCCCTCATGCCCTGGCGGGACGTGCCCCGTCAAGGTGGGGTGACGGTCCCGTAGCGCTTCAGGTCGAGGCCTTCCGGCAACCGTTGCCAGAGCCTGGCCGCGCGGCGTTCATCCGGCGAAGGTCCATCCACCAGTGGTGGCGCATCGCCCCAGAGGAGATGGATCCTGTCTGACGTATGTCCCCAGAGGAGCAGGGCGTGACCCAGTTCGTGAGCCAGCCCCCGCACGGCATATGGGCGGTCCTCGGGGCCGTCGTAATTATCGCCCGCCGCGATCCGCACGTGCAGCGGCTGTCCGCTCGCATTGCGGCGGGTGAGCTGGGCCATGAGCGGCGGAGACCGCCGCGTTCCTGAATAGTGCGCCAGGCGCACGCCCCAGGCCGCGTCGGCATCCCAGACGAAGAATGGTGCCGCTTCTCCGTCATTCCAGCGCTGGACCGCCTCGCGCAGGCAGGCCGCAAGATCGACCGCGCCGCTGATCGCCTCGGGTGCGCTCACCGGAACCGGCGATTCCGGCCAGTGCACCACCATGGCGTCGAAGCGCGGCAGGGTGAGCGAGCGGAGCAGGCTGACCAGGTCTGGGTAGGCCGCCGATTCCGTGGCCAGTCGAGGCAGCGGCGGGGTTTCGCCGAGCGCCAGGGGCCTGGGAACCCGGATCGCCAGCCAGCAGGAGTCCGCCGGGACCAGGGTCAGCGTCGTCTCTGCCGGCTCCCCACTCAAGGTCCAGACGTAGCGACCAGCCGCAGCTTCGAGCCTGGCCTCACCGGAACGACCCGCCTCGCTGTACCAGGACCAGCGCCAGTGGCCTTCCCGGAGCAGCAAGGGGTCCTTCAGGATCGCCTGTCCGGTGCCGATCTGGAGGGTGGGTGCTGGCGATGGTGCCTCGGTTGGGCTGCAACCGTAGACCAGCAACGCGGTTGAGACCAGTGCGCTCAGCAGAACGGCGTTGCGCGGAACCATGTCGACCTGCCTGCGGGAGGGGGCCGGGCGGCTTGCAGCACGATCCGGACCCCCGGCAGCGAAGCCGGAAAAGGCATGGACCCCAGGCCATCTGGTGGATATCCTCCCCCGCAGGATTCAGGGAAGGGTGTCGCCCATCGCTGTCAGGTTCGGGGCATGGGACAACGCCGGTTGCCGAGGTCGCCGGAGACCCTTAATCTGAGGTCTTCGCCTGGGTGTCATTCGAAGCTGAGAGGACGTGACCGTTCATGGATCCATTCCTCGACGAGGAGCAGGGCCAACAGAGCCGCTTCGATCCGCTGACCCTGCTGCGCATGTTCTGGCGCCGCAAGGTGCTGTTCTTCGTGCCGTTCGTGCTCTGCCTCGCCATGGCCTTCGTGGCCGTGCGGACCATGACTCCGATCTACGAGTCGACCGGTCAGATACGGGTCGTATACGAGGTGACCAATAGCGATCTGCTGGAGAACTCGGGAGGACGTTACCAGCGATCCAGAGATCTCGACCGGGAAGCTCTGGCGACACTCTGGACGATTGTCACTGGCCCGAAGTTTCTTCAATCTGTGGTTCGCGAAACCCAGCTGCACACCGGGCGTGTGCGTGTTCCACAGACTGGTGGGGAAACCCTGCCCGAGGTGTTGGCTCCGGATGAATTGGAGGCAGTAGAGCGTGCTTCGGCCCGCTTACACCGCTTTATTCGAGTTGCTCAAGATGGCCATCACATCTTCAATATCTCCGTCCGGAACACCGATCCGCACCAGGCCTTCGTACTGTCCCGGGTCGTCCTGGACAAGTTCCTTGAAGAAGAACGGGCCACCCGCGTGGCCCCGCGCACGACCACGCGTGATTTCCTCAACCGGCAACGTCAGACCTATGCCGCCGCGTTGCAGGCCGCCGAGGACACCCTGGCCACCTATCAGCGGACCATCATGAGTTCCTCGCTGGCCGGCAATCCCATCAACGCCTCCAATCTCTCTTCCGCCGAATCGGGCCTCCTACGCTTGCAGGACCAGTTCTATAACAACGACGTCAACGAGATGGCCCGACTCGAGCAGCAGGCCAAGACCGTGGTCAGCAACCTGCCCGGAACCGACGCCATCGCGCGGGATCCACAGGCAGCAACGTTGATCACCGACCTGAAGGAACTTCAACTCGCAGGTCTTCTGGGTGAGAGCGACACGAACCTGGCCAACGATCTGGGGCGCGCGCGTCTGCGCCTGAACAACCTGGTGGATGAGCGGGTCGGTCAGCAGTACAGCCAGCTCGGTATCATGGACCGCAACCGCCTGACCCAGTACCTCTACTTCATGGTCTTTCGCCTGAGTAAGGAACGGGCCATGAACACACTGGCTGGCTATATCAGGGACTATCGAGACTTCACCACGCGGCAACCCGTCCAGTCGGCGCACCTGGCCGACCTGCAGGAGGCGGTGGCTGACCGCCGTGACATGCTTGAGAACATCGACCGCGAGATCCAGCAGCAGACCATGAACCTCGAGGCGAGCATGTCCGAGGTGGGGTACCGCATCGAGGTGCGGCGCGATCCCAGCATGCCGAAATACCCTGTCGAGCCCGACAAGCTCAAGCTCTATTTCATGGGCTTCGTCCTCTCGCTGGCCCTCGGCTTCGGCCTGGTCGTGCTCTCCATCATGCTCGACCGCACTTTTACCTCCGTCGGGGAGATCGAGGGCGCCCTGGGCGTGAACGTGATCGGCACCCTCCCCGTGATCAACGACGAACACTTCAAGCGCAAGCGCCGCCTGCGACTCCTGCGCTGGATCTCCATCGTGGTGGCGGTGCTGGTGGTGGCCGCGGTGTTCCTCCTCTACGTCTATCCCCGCATCACCTAGGGCGGAGTCTAGCATGGCAAAAAAGGGAAAACGCACGAGCGGCGGCCTCTTCGACATCGAGTCGCCCATGGCCATCGAGCTGCGCCGGATCATGATCCGGCTCGGGCGCCAGCTCGACCTCGAGCGCAAGCGCGCCTTGATGATCACCAGCGCCGAGCGCGGCGAGGGCAAGAGCCTGTTCTCGCTGCACTTCTCGCTGGTGCTGGCCTACCATCTCCAAAAAGAGATCCTTCTGGTGGACGCCGACGTACGCCGGCCTGTCCAGCACACGGTGTTCCAGGTGCCGCTCTCGCCCGGTTTCGCCGAACTGCTCACCGGCGACGTCTCCATCGCCGAGGCGCCGCGCCCGACCAAGGTCAAGAACCTGCACTTCCTGCCCGCGGGCCTCGGCGGCGGCAACCCCAGCCGGCTGTTCAGCGGGACCCGCATCCGCGATACGGTGCGCAAGCTCTACGAGCGCTTCGACATCGTGCTCTTCGACTCGCCCCCGGTGGTGCCGGTCTCCGACCCGCTCCACTACCTCGACGGGGTGGACGGCGTGCTCTTCCTGGTGATGGCCGGCCAGACCCACCGCGACGTGTCGCAGCGCGGCATCGAGATCCTCCGCTCGGCCGGAGCCAACATCCTCGGCGTGGTGGCCAACAACCTGGCCGAGGTCCTGCCATACTACTACGACCGGAAATACTACGGTTACGACCGCAGCAAGGCTCGTCGTTAGGTCACCTCCCCTGGAATTAATGGAAGAGGGGCCCCACCTCGCGGTGGGGCCCCAAAATCATCGCGGTCACCGGTCCCTCACGCCGCCTTGGTCTTGAAGTCCTTCCCGACCCAGTTGCGAGCCATGAGCAGGAAGACCGTGGACAGCATGGCGATGCAGGCGTAGATCAGCCACATGGTCTCGGGATTGCGGGGCGGGGATGCCGGGCAGAAGCGCTGCATCATGATGCCCGAGTAGAGCGGCACGAGCATCTTGGTGAGGAACCAGGGGAACTGGGCCACACCCATGTAGGCGCCGGTGCGGCCCTCGGGCGCGATCTCGGCGGCGTACTGCAGGAAGCGCGGCTGCCACATGGCCTCACCGATGGTCATGATCAGCAGGTAGCCCAGCAGGAGCCACAGGCTCGTGCCCAGCGACAGCAGGAACGCCGGGGCGGCCATGATGAAGGTCCCGATGACCATCATGTTGTAGACCTTCTTCTTCATGGTCAACGCCGTCACGATGGGCACGGCCACGAAGATCAGGATGGGATTGAGATTGGCGAAGAGCTCGAAACGCTCGCTCACGAACCCGCCCTCGAAGGCCCGCTCGAGATACTGGGGCAGCACGAGCCAGTTGTACGTGAACAGGGTCTGCACCGGGATGAGCGCGAAGATGAAGAAGAAGAATTTCCCATCGGACAGAGGATGGTTGGCCAGCCAGCGATAGGCGGGAGCACCAAGCTGCCGCACGCCGACCAGGACCAGGAGCGCCAGGGCGAACACGCCCCAGATGTAGTAGCGATACGGCTCGGCGACGAGATAGACGGCGGCCACCACCGCGGCCAGGGTGCCCCAGAGATGGATGGGAACCCGGCGGGTGGCGTAGCGGACGTCCGCCTCGGCCTTGGCGGCCTCCTTCTCGGCTTCGGTCTTGGCCGTCCCCTCGGCCGCCTCCAGCTCCTTGCGCTCGCGCTCGGCGCGGGCGATGGCGTCCTCCTCGGTGCGTCGCGAGAGGATCAGCCAGGTCGTCACCAGGGCGACCGCCGTGATGCAGGTGTAGACCCAGAAGGCGCCGGTGATGCCCACGTGCTCGCGCACGAAGGTGAAGAAACTGGGCAGCCAGCCACCCAGGTTCATCAGGGCATAGAGCATGGCGTAGCCCATGGCAGCCGTCTTGGGATTCGTGAACTTGCGGACACCTGCATAGGCTGCTGGCTGGTACATGCCGTAGCCCACGATGACCAGGAAGATGCCCAGCATGGTCATCAGGTGGAGGTGGCTCCAGAGTCCCGGTTCCGGGAAGATGGACGGCGCCAGCGACCAGATGATGCGACCGGCGAGCAGGAAGGTGAAGGCGGTGAGCAGCGTCTTGCGCACGCCCACCTTGTCGGCCACCGACCCCAGGAAGAACATGGAGATGGTGATGCCCGCGGTGAGGAAGCCCACCATGGGGTGCGAGAGCTCGTCCGGGTGCGCCTCGTTCACGAAGACGAAGTCCGAGAAATGCATGGCCAGGTAGCCGAGCATTCCGAAGTAGACCCAGCCCTCGAGGAAGTAGGCCAGGTTGATGCCCCAGAGCGCCCGGGGGGCGTGGACCAGGTCGATGAAGGGCTGGACGATTTCCTTGAGCGGATCCTTGCGCTCGGGTCCGCCGGCGGGCGCTACTGCCATGTGGTGACATCCTTCCTGGAGACTAAGGCGAGCGGGGGGTCGTATTGCGGGCTAAGGTAATGCCCTTATCAGGGGACGGTCAAGGGCCGCCGGAGCGGCCCTCGCCACAAGGTTAACACCGTTGACAGCCCGGGGCTAGAAGGCGTTTTCGAGCTTCTGGCGGATCCGTTGCCTGGCCGTGGTCGCCTTCTCTTCGCAGGTCGCCATGAGCTGGACCGCCGCCTGACGGGTTTCCGCGAGGAAACCGGGAGCGTCGCTCTGGTCCATCTCGGCCAGTCCGGCCAGGTTGATCAGCACGTTGTAATAGGCTCCCTCGGCGCCGCAGAGCGCGGTCAGGACCGCCACCCCGGCGTCGGAGAGGCTGTTCTGGTTGCCGATCTCGGCGATCTCGGCCGCCAGGTCCAGCACGGCCGGCACCTTTTCGAGCACCGAGAGCGGGATCCTGGTGGCGCCGCGCGTCGCCTCGGCGATGGCCAGGTTCTTGGCCTGGATCTGTGCCTCGGTATTCTTGGGCATCCCGAAGCAATCCATGACCTTGTTGAAGGAGTCGGTGTCAAGGTCGATGGCGTCGAGGAAGAAGTCCTTGAGCGCCTGGGCCGCTTCGGCGATCTCCTTGACCCGGTCCTGGGCCTTGGGGTAGCTCATCTTGCCCACGGTCAGGTTGCCGACCATGGCGGTCAGGCCGGCGGCCTGGGCGGCGCAGAGAGCGGCCACCGAACCGCCGCCCGGGGCGGGGGAATCGCTGGACAGCTCGTCGACGAATTCGCGGTTGGTCATGCTCACAAGGGGACCGTCCACCAGTCCCGCCTGGTACTCGATGATCTTCTCGGCGGGATCGAACTCGCCGAGCTCGCGGAGGCCGAGGCTCTGGATCGCCGTCTCGATGATCTGGCGGCGGGGAATGCCGGCCGACTGTCCGGCCTGCTTGAGGTAGTACTTGCCCGCGGCCAGGAGGTCGCCCTCGGGGATCAGGCCCACCAGCTCGCTGCCGGTGACGCGCACGCCGCGGTCGACCGCGCTCTTGCGGCAACCCTCGAACGCCTGGTGCGGCTTGGTGATGGCGGTGTTGACCAGGTTGATGGAGACCTGGGCCTTGTCGTACTCGTCGATGGTCCAGCCCACGGCCTTGCAGGCCTCGAGGCGGTAGGGGCCGGGCCCCATGATGTTCTGGCCGTGCTCGTCCTTGAGCAGCTTGCCGTCGGCGTCGCGCTGGGCGCGGCCGGCTTCCTTGATATCCAGGGCGATCTGGCTGGCGATCTTCTTGGAGCGGGTGTTCAGGTTGACGTTGTAGGCCACCAGGAAGCCGCGGGCCGAGACGTTGATGGCGCCGGAGCGGGCGGTGTGCTCGTTCCACTCGTTGGGGCCGAAGTCGGGCGCCCATTCGTCGGTGCCGAGCTTGTCGCCGAGGGCCTCGTACTCGCCCTTGCGGACGTGCGCCAGATTCCGGCGTTCGGGACGCGAGGCGGCCTCCTCGTAGAGGTAGACCGGGAACCGCAGCTCCTCGCCGATCCGGCGGCCCACCTGGCGCGCGATCTCCACGCACTCGGCCATGGTCACGCCGCGCACCGGCACGAAGGGGCAGACGTCGGTGCTGCCGTGGCGGGGATGGGCGCCCTTCTGGTGTCGCATGTCGATGAGCTCGCCGGCGCGCTTGACCACCCGGAACGCTGCTTCGGCCACGCCGGCGGGGGGGCCGATGAAGGTGATCACGGTCCGGTTGGTGTCGGCGCCGGGATCCACGTCCAGCAGGCTGACCCCTTCGACCTCCTCGATGACGCTGGTGACCGCGTCGATCACGGCCTGATCGCGGCCCTCGCTGATATTGGGGACGCATTCGACGAGCTTCTTCATCGCCGTAAACCTCTGGGCTCGGGTTCGCAACCGTCACGGCGCGCGGGATCGCAGCCGGGACCGCCAAAATACACGACGAGCCCGGGGATTTCCAGCCCGCGGCCTCGATATGCAACCTTGGGCGGCGCTGGTGCGTCATGTCCATGTCCACGCCACAGGAGCCACTCCCCAGCCCCGAGGAACACGATCATGGCCATCAGGAGAATGCGTATCGTCCTCGCGGGAGCCAGCGTGACGCTGGTCGTTCTCGCGATCGCCGTCGGCTTGGCGGTCAAGTCCGGCGTGCAACTGCCCTTCGTGGCCAGCGCCAACGGCGCGCCGGCCGACAGCACGGCCACCCTGGCCGAGGATGCCGCAGCCGAGGCCGACGAGAAGCCGGCGGTGCCGGTGGAGGTCGCCACCGTCGAGCGTCGCTCGGTGTCGGCCTTCCATCGCGCGGCCAGCAGCATCGAGGCCGACCGCCTGGTCGATGTCCCCTGCCGTGCCTCCGGCCGCGTGCGCACCGTGCTCAGCGAGGAGGGCGCCTGGGTCGAGCGCGGACAGGTGCTGGCTGAGCTCGAGAACGACCGCCAGAAGGTGGAATTGCGCCGAGCCGAGCTCAAGCTCGCCGAACAGCGACGCAAGCTCGAACGTTCGCGGCAGATGGTGGCCGAGGATCTGATCAGCCAGGAGGAGTTCGACACGGCCCAGTCCACTAATGATCAGGCCGAAGCCGAGCGCGACCTCGCCCAGATCGTCCTCGACGAGACCTATGTCAAGGCGCCCTTCGCGGGGCAGGTCACCGCCCGCACCGTGGTGGCGGGCCAGCAAGTCGAGCCGGGCGCGAAGGCGTTCACACTCGCCGATTTCTCGCCGCTGCGCGTGCGCGTACACCTGCCCGAGCCGGTGGCCGCCAAGATCGGCGTCGGCGAGACGGTGATGGTGGAGACCGAGATGACCGGTGACGATCTCGTGGCTTCCGTCGAGAGGATCAGCCCGGTGGTCGATCCGCAGACCGGCACCGTGTGCGTCACCCTGCGTCTGCCCGATGGGGCGCTGGCGCGCGTGGGCGGGTTCGTCAAGGCGCGCCTGACCACTGATCGGAAGCGCAACGTCCTGGCCGTGCCCAAGCTGGCCCTCGTGGAGGAGGGCGGCCTGCGCAGCGTGTTCGTGGCCGAGGCCGACACCGTGCGCAAGGTGGAGATCACCACCGGTCTCTACGACGAGACGCACGTGGAGGTCACCGGCGGACTGGATGAAGGCTGGAACGTGGTCACCCTCGGTCGTGGCGGCCTGCGCACCGGCAGCCGCGTCGAGATCCTCACGGACAGCGACCTGGCCGAACTGGCTTCCCGTTAGCGCGACCAGAGGAGTGCCCCGTGAAGATCGTTCAGTTTGCCGTCAACCGTCCCGTCACCATCGGCATGGCCACCGTGGCCGCGGTCGTCTTCGGTCTCGTGTCTCTCGGCCGCCTCGATGTCGGCCTGTTGCCCGAGATCCGCTACCCGACCCTCACCGTGCAGACCGAGTTGCCGGGCTCCGCGCCGGTGGACGTGGAGAACCTGGTGACCAGGCCGCTCGAGGAGTCGGTGGGCGTGGTTCCCGGACTGCGCCAGGTGCACTCGGTGAGCCAGGCGGGCCTCAGCCAGATCACGCTCGAGTTCGACTGGGGTACGGCCATGGATTACGCCGGCCTCGACGTGCGCGAGAAGCTGGACCTGGTCCGGCTCCCCGACGACGCGACCCAGCCGGTGCTCCTGAAGTATGATCCGGCCCTGGATCCCGTGCTGCGCATCGGCCTCTGGGGCGAGGCGTCGCTGGCGCGGGTGCGGACCGTGGCCGAGGACGTGGTGAAGACCGAGATCGAGGCGATCCAGGGAGTGGCGGCCGCCCGCGTGTCCGGCGGTCTGGAGGAGGAGATCCAGGTCCTGGTGGACGAGGGGCGCCTGGCGGCCCTGGGGCTGAGCATCGGCCAGGTCGAGCAGGCGCTCGCGCGGCAGAATGTCAACGCCTCGGGCGGTCGGCTGCGCGATCGGGGCGCCGAATACATCGTGCGGACCTTGCGGCGCTTCCAGGATCTGGATGACCTGCGCGAGGTCACCGTGGGGCAGGCCGGCGAGCGGCCGGTGGCCCTGAGCGAGGTGGCCGAGGTGGTGCGCAGCCACAAGGAACGGGTGGATATCACCCATGTCGACGGCCGCGAGAGCGTCGAGGTCGCCGTCTTCAAGGAGGGCGACGCCAACGCGGTGGAGACGGCCCGCCGAGTGCGCGAGGCCATGGACCGGATCCAGGATCGCCTGCCTGCCGGGCTGCAGCAGGACATCCTCTTCGACCAGTCGGTCTACATCTCCCAGGCGGTGAACGAGGTCCGCTCCAACGCGCTCATCGGCGGCATCCTCGCCGTGCTGGTCCTCTTCGTGTTCCTGCGCGACGTGCGCAGCACGCTGGTGATTGGCCTGGCCATTCCCCTGAGCATCGTCGCCACCTTCATCCTGATGCATTCGCGCGGGGTGTCGCTCAATGTCATGAGCCTGGGCGGGCTGGCGCTGGGGGTCGGCATGCTGGTGGACAACTCCATCGTGGTGCTGGAGGCGATCCAGCGCCGCCGGGAAGCGAATCCCGACGCCGATCCTCGACAGACCGCAGCCGCCGGCGCCGCCGAGGTGGCCGGCGCCGTCACCGCGTCGACGCTCACCACGGTGGCCGTGTTCCTGCCCATCGTGTTCGTGGTGGTCGGGGTGGCGGGCCAGGTCTTCCGCGACCAGGCCCTGACCGTGACCTTCTCGCTCTTCGTCAGCCTCCTCGTCTCGCTGACCTTCACACCCATGGCCGCGTCGCTCGGTGCCGGCCGCACGGCGACCGCCAGCGTGGGCTGGCGGGCCCGCTGGCGCCCGACCAGACCACACCGCTGGTGGTGGCGCCGGATGCTCGCCGAGGCCGGGCACTTCCTGGCGCTTGGCTTGCCGCTGGCGGTGGTCGGCCTGCTGAAGCTGCTCGGCCGGGGGTTGCACTGGGCGTTCACCATGATGATGACCCCCCTGACCGCCACGCATGCCCGGCTCTGGACCCGGCTGGCCGCGGGCTATGACCGTCTGCTCGCCAGCGCCCTGCGGGCCCGCGCCGTGGTCCTGTTGGTGGTCGTGCTGGCGGGAGGTGGCGCTTTCCTGCTGGTTGGCGGCCTGGGCACCGAGCTGGTGCCACCGCTGGCCCAGGGATCCTTGACCCTGCAGATGGAGCTGCCCGAGGGCACGCCGCTGGATCGGACCGAACGGATCTGCGCCGAGCTCGAGCGGCAGCTCGCCGACTCGCCGGGCATCACGCGGGTGGCGGCCGAGGTCGGCATCAGTCGCGAGGCCGGGGGCGGCGCCACCCGGCAGAAGGAGAACCGCGCCGAGGTGCACCTGCAGCTGGCGTCTTCGGATCCCGAGGTGGAGGCGCGTGTGCTGGCGGCCGCCCGCGAGCTGGCCGCCGCCGGACCGCAGATGCGCCTGGAAGTGCGGCGGCCGGCGCTCCTCAACCTGAGCGCACCGGTCCAGGTCGATGTCTACGGACAGGACCTGGACGCCTTGCAGCGCGGCGCCGATGCCGTGGCCGCGCGTCTGCAGGGAATCGCCGGCCTGCGCGACGTGCGTCAGGCCATGGTGCCCGGGTCGCCCGAGATCCGCATCGCCCTGGACCGTGACAAGCTGGGGCTGCTCGGCCTCGATCAGGAGCAGGTGGCCAACACCGTGCGCGCCAAGGTGGGCGGTGTGGTTCCGGGCCGGTTCCGCGACGGCGAGCGGCACCTCGACATCCGCGTCCAGGGGCAGGTGGACCAGCGATCGACCCTGACCGCCGTGGAGGACCTGGTGGTCGCCGAGCGCGACGGCATCACCGTGCCGCTGTCGGCGGTGGCCGACCTCAGCGAGGCTCGCGGCCCCGCCGAGATCCACCGTCTCGGCGGTCGGCGCGCCGCGCTGGTGACGGCCGACCTCGCCGGCCGCGACCTGGGCTCGGTGAGCCAGGACATCGCGGCTCAGCTGCGCTCGTTGACCCTGCCGGCCGGCGTGACCGCCACTCTCGGCGGCCAGAACCGCGAGATGACCCGCAGCTTCCGTTCGCTCCAGCTGGCGGTGCTGCTGGCCGTGTTCCTGGTCTACCTGGTCATGGCCTCCCAGTTCGAGTCGGTGGTCTATCCGCTGATCATCATGGTGACCGTGCCCCTGGCGCTGGCCGGCGCGATCTATGGGCTGGCCCTGGTGGGTCGACCCCTCAGCGTCTTCGCGGTGATCGGGGCCATCATGCTGGCGGGCATCGTGGTCAACAACGGCATCGTGCTGGTCGATCGCATGAACCAGTTGCGACGCGGCGGTCGGGATGTCCACGCTGCGGCGAGGGAAGCGGGCCGGGAGCGGTTGCGCCCCATCCTCATGACCACAGCCACCACCGTTCTGGGCCTTTTGCCCATGGCGTTGGGCCTGGGTGAGGGCGCCGAGCTGCGCGCGCCCCTGGCGGTCACCGTGATCGGCGGCCTCCTGCTCGCCACGGGCCTGACCCTGGTGGCGGTGCCCGTGCTCTACACCCTCATGACGGTCCGCCGCCAACCAGCGACCGCTCCCGCACCGGCGGGCGGCGCCGGCGTGCCCGCTGGAGCCGTGCCCGGCGAGCCGGAGGTCGGGCCGTGGAACTGACGCGCCTCGCGCTGCGCCGACCGGTGACCCTGGCCATGGCCCTGGTGACCATCCTGGTCCTGGGCGTGGTCTCCATCGGTCGCCTGCGGCTGGACTTCCTGCCGCGCGTCGATTTCCCCTTCATCGCGGTGTTTATCCCGTATCCCGGCGGCCTGCCCGAGGAGAACGAGCGGCTGATCGTCCGCCCGGTGGAGGAGGTCCTGGCGACCCTGGGCGGAGTGCGCAGCATCAACAGCTACAGCGATGCGGATCAGGTCCAGGTCGGTGTCCAGTTCGACTGGGGCCGCGACGTGAACCTCCTGCGACTGGAAGTGAAGGAGAAGCTCGACCAGATCCGTGGCGAGTTGCCCGACGATATCCGCCAGATCCTGCTGCTGACCTTCGACTCCAGCGACATCCCGGTGATCGAGGGTCGGATCGCAGCTACCGGTCGTGACCTATCAACGAGTTGGGACCTCCTCGAACAGCACGTCATCGCACCCCTGCAGCGCATCCCCGGCGTGGGCCGGGTCAACATCGACGGTGTGGCGCCGACCCAGGCCTCGGTCTATCTCCGCTTCGACCGCATCCTCGAGTACGGCGTGGACGTCTCGCTGCTGTTCCGCAAGCTGCAGGCCGCGAGCGTCGAGCTCACCGTGGGCCGGGTCACTGACCGCGGCCTGCGCTACGACCTGCGCTCAGTGAGCAATCTCCATTCGGTGGAGGACCTTGCCGAACTGCCAGTCGACGACCGGGGCCTGCGCCTGAAGGACGTGGCCGAGGTGGTCTACGGCGTGCCGGGCCTGACCTACGGCCGCCGGCTCAACGGGGAGCCCGCCATCGCCTTCTGGATCCAGAAGGGCTCGGGCGCCAACACGGTCGAGGTGTGTCGGGCGGTGGAGGCCGAGCTGGCGCGTATCAATCAGGATCCCGCGCTGGCCGGGATCCACAGCTTCGCCTTCTTCAATCAGGCCGACGAGATCACCGACTCGCTGCGGGGCCTGCTCCAGGCCGGGGCGCTGGGATCGCTGCTGGCCGTGGTCATCCTCTGGCTCTTCCTGCGGCGCGTCAGCCTGACGCTGGTGACCACCGCGGCCATCCCGCTGTCGCTCCTCGGCGCGTGCATCTTCCTCTACCTCACGGGCCGGACCCTGAACATCCTGACCATGATGGGGCTGATGCTCGGGGTGGGCATGCTCGTGGACAATGCCGTGGTGGTACTGGAGTCGATCCACCGCCACCTGCACGCGGGTCGACCGCCGCTGGTGGCGGCGCTGCGGGGAACGCGCGAGGTGGGCAAGGCGGTGGCTGCCTCGACCCTGACCACGATCATCGTCTTCGCCCCGGTGGTGGTCAGCAGCAACGACGAGCTGGCTGTCTGGCTGGGCGAGGTCGGCGTCACGATCAGCGTGACCCTGCTGGTGTCGCTGCTGATCAGCCTGACCGTGATCCCGCTTTTAGCCGCCCGGGTGGCCGGCAACGAGGCGCCCCGCGAACCCGGTTGGCTGCCGCCCCTGCGCCGGATCTACCTGCAGATCCTGCGCTGGACCGCGCTGAAGCATCCACTGCTGACCACCCTGGTGCTGCTGCCGGTCCTGATGGCGGGGACGATTTTCCTGATGAAGGCCACCAACCTGAACATGGACGTGTTCGGCGACGAGGGGGTGCGCCGCGAGAGCCTGTACATCGGCTTCGACTTCGCCGATGCCGTCGACCACCGGCTCAGCAGCCGCTACGTGGCCCAGGCCGAGGAATACCTCGAGACGCGCCGCGAGGAGCTGGGCATCCGCGACATCTACTCGTTCTTCGCGGGCGATGCCGGCGGGGTCACCCTCTTCTTCGAGCGCGGAGTGCTGCAGGAGGAATTCCTGCGCGAGATGCGCAAGGACCTGCGCGAGAACCTGCCGGTGCAGCCGGGACTGACCTACCGCTTCGGGCGGGATGACGGGGGCGGTTCGGGCGCGCGCACCTTCGCGGTGACCATCTACGGCCGCGAGACCGAGGTCCTGCGCGACCTCTCCACCACCATCCGGCATCGCCTCGGCGGCCTGCCCGGCGTCAGCGACGTTCTGAGCGAGGCCGACGATGGCCACGCCGAGATCCGGGTGCGCGTCCAGCCCGAAGAAGCCACGCGCTTCGGGGTCGAACCGGCGGCCGTGGCCGAGATCATGGGCTTGACCTACCGCGGCGTGCCCTTGCCCCGGCTCCAGACCGCCGACCGCGAGATCGATGTCATCGTCTCGCTCCTGCCCGACGATCGTGAGTCGCTGGAGAACCTGGCGCTCCTGACCGTGGGGATGAAGGACAGCCAGCCGGTTCAGCTGGGGCAGGTGGCGTCCTTCGAGTTCGGCGGCGGGCCCGAGCGGATCTTCCGCCGGGACCAGCGATCGGGGTTGACCCTGCGCGCCAGCGCCGAGACCGAGAACTTCGACCAGCTCCTGGGGCAGGTACGCCAGGTGATGGATGAGACCGAACTGCCCCTGGGCTACGGCTGGTCGTTCGGCGAGAACATCCGGCGCAGTCAGGAGCAGCAGTCGGAGATGGGCTTGAACATGCTGCTGGCCCTGGCCTGCGTGTTCTTCGTCATGGCCAGCCTCTTCGAATCGCTGACCTTGCCCCTGATCGTCATCATCTGCATCCCCTTCGCCTCGCTGGGCGTGTTCTGGACCCTCATGGCCACCGGCACTCCCATGAACCTCATGGCCATGATCGGGATCGTGATCCTCATCGGGATCGTGGTGAACAACGGAATCGTCCTGATCGACCATATCGGACAGCGCCGTCGCGGCGGACTGGATCCCCAGGAGGCGCTCCTGCTGGCCTGTTCGGAGCGCCTGCGCCCCATCCTCATGACCGCGGGCACCACCATCCTGGGCCTGCTGCCCCTGGCCTTGCTGAAGGGTACGCACCTCTCGGGGCTGGAGTACTATCCCATGGCCCGGGCCATCTGCGGCGGGCTGGCCGCAGGCACGCTCTTGACCCTGCTGGTCCTACCAGCCTATTATTGGTTGACATCGCGCTGGCTGGAACGAGCGGCGGGACTGGCCCGGGGGGCAATCCAGACCGGTCCCATGGCGCCGCCCCATCCTGACGCGGCCATTGATTGATGAAAAACCCATCGGTGCGGTTATCACGACCCTAATCGATGCCAAGCAGCAATCATGAGGGAATTCCGCCCGGGCCCGGCTCTGCCGTGCCTGCGGCGTATTGAACAGGCATCTCCGACGCGCCCTGGGGGGCTGCCGCCGGTCGATGCTCCCGGGCGCCGCGGAACCGGGGCGCCGCGTGAAAGACAGGAGACGACCATGTATACCCATAGCCCACTCGACCGCGTGGCCATCTTCATCGATGGCGAGAACATCCATTACAGCGCCAAGCACCTGAACATGCGACTGGACTACCTCAAGCTCTGCCGACTCCTGGCCGGGGAGCGGCGGCTGGTGCGGTCCTACTTCTACACCGCCGTCAGTTCGCAGTCCGAGGGCAAGATCGATTTCATCAACTTCCTGAAGCTGAACGGGTTCACCGTGGTGACCCGCGAGGTCAAGTCCTTCGCCGACAGCGACGGGGCCACCCGCAGCGTGCGCAACTCGCTGGACATGGAGATGGCCATGGACATCATCGAGCTCTCCTCCCAGCTCGACACGGTGGTCATCTGCACCGGCGATGGCGATTTCCGACCGCTGGTCGACGCGCTGGCACGGCGGGGCAAGCACATCGAGGTCTGCGGACTGCGGGAGATGACCAGCACCGACCTGATCGCGGCCGCGGATTGCTATATCGATCTGGCCAGCCTCAAGGATCAGGTCGCGCTGAACGTGGCGCCGCAGCGGGAGATCCGCAACGATATCGATACGGCGGCCGATGGCTTCGACGATTTCAAGGTCCAGGACACGACCTTCGATTTCTGATCGTCGCACGTGACGAGAAAGCCGGCCATCCGCTCAGCGGGTGGCCGGCCGTCTTTCGGAACCATGCCGGTGGTCAGCCCCGCGCGGTGAGCGCCTGCCGGGCCTCCAGGAGACGGCCCAGGTGGCGCCGGGTTCGCTGGTCCTGCGCGTTGGCCGCCACGCAGGCCTCGGCGTGGGGGATGGCCCTGTTCACGACGGCCGTGGCCTGTTCGTCCAGGATCTCCAGCAACCGACGCAGGACTCCGAGGTCCTGGTTGTGGGCCAGGTAGGCCTCGCACAGGGCGATGGCGGCATCCACATTGCCGGTCCCGTACTCCAGATCGCAGAGATTCAGGACCGCGTTGGGGAAGTTGGGCTGGAGTCTGAGCGCCGTCTCCAGATCCTGGCGAGCCTGTTCCACCTGACCCACGAGATACCGCGTGGCGCCCAGGTTGTTGAAGACCTCGGGATCCTCGGGGGTGCGGGCCGCCACGGCCGCGAATCCCTCGGCGGCCTCGGCGAAGCGCCCCTGCCGGTAGCGCGCCATGGCCAGGTTGAAGTGGCTGCTGGGGTTGTCGGGCAGCAGGTCCACCACGTGCAGGAAACACCCCTCGGCCAGTTCGTACTCGCCGAGGCCGATGTAGAAGGCGCCCAGATTGTTGTGGCTCAGGGGGTCCTGGGAGAAGCGACGGGCAGCTTCCTCGAAGCGTGCTCTGGCAGTGTCCAGGTCCCCGTCGGCCAGGGCTTGCCGGCCGGCGGCCACCAGGGCCACGAACTCTTCATGGCGGGCTTCTTCACGTTGGTCGGTGGACATGATGATACGCTCCTCGGAACATGGGGTCGCCTGACCATCAGGTGACCTTGCGGCGATCCATTGCAACCAACGTGCCTTCCAGGAGATAGGCCTTTAAAGTAAAGTGAATAAAGCAGATAATATTTCGACAGGGTCGCGATCTTTCACCCCTGAACCCGACGTGATGCCGAGCTGTGGCCAGGATACTGCCATTCGGGCTGGTATTGATCAAAAAAGGGCCAACTTTGCTCCAGGTTGTGAGCGCAGACGCAGAAAATGTCGAGTCGGCAACAATTCATATGGCATTTATGCGAGTTTTCCCTTATCAATAGGACCCGTTGTATCGTAGATTTGCCCACCCACAAGCACCAAGCTGGACGAACCGGGGAGTTGAGATGACCGCGTACGCCCTTCCAGTGCTGACCGTGCTGCTTGTCGCCGTCGTCTTCGCGGGCGCATTCCTCGGCTTGAGCTACTGGCTGGGGCCCCGGCGGCGAGACGCGCTTAAGGAAACGCCCTACGAATGCGGCATTCCGGCGCGGAGCACCATCCAGATCCGCTTCTTCATCCGCTTCTTCCTGGTGGCCCTCTTCTTCCTGCTCTTCGATCTCGAGGCCGTGTTCCTCTATCCCTGGGTGGTGGCCTTCCAGGGACTCCTGGAGAGTGGCGCCGGGCTCTTCGCGCTGGCCGAGCTGGGGGTCTTCCTGGCCATCCTGGTGACGGGGCTGGTCTATGTCTGGCGGAAAGGTGGCCTCGAATGGCAGTAGATCTCAACCAGCCCACCAACATCATGACCACCCGGCTGCGCCAGGCCGTCAACTGGGGACGCAAGTACTCGCTCTGGCCCATCCCCTACGGGACCGCGTGCTGCGCCATCGAGTTCATGGCCGCCGTCTCCAGCTACCACGACCTGAGCCGCTACGGCGCCGAGCTGGTCCGCTTCTCGCCCCGCCAGAGCGACCTGATGATCGTGGCCGGGACCATCAGTTACAAGCAGGCGCCCATCCTCAAGACCATCTACGCCCAGATGTGCGAGCCGAAGTGGGTCCTCTCCATGGGGGTCTGCGCCTGTAGCGGCGGCTTCTACAAGAATTACGGCACGCTGCAGGGAATCGACCGGGTCATCCCGGTTGACGTCTACGTGGCGGGCTGTCCGCCCACGCCCGAGAACCTCTTCCACGGGCTGATCCAGTTGCAGGAAAAGATCGAACAAGAGGGGCTGGCCTCCAGCACGGAGCGACACGGCGACTCGGCCCAGGTGGGCCGTTAAGCAGCGGGAAGGGAACATGAGCGACAGGCTGGTGCAGGCGCTGCGGCAGGAATTCGGCGAGACGGTTCTGGCGGCGGGTTCCCACTGCGGGGATCATGCCGTGACTGTCAGCCGCGATCGGTTGACCGAGGTCCTGGCGCACCTGAAGAACCGCGAGGGATGTACCATGCTGGCCGACGTGATCGGCCTCGACCATCCCGAACGAGAGCAGCGCTTCGAGGTGGTCTATTACGTGCGCTCGGTGGAGCGACCGGAGCAGCTCTGGGTCCAGGTCGACGTGGAGGAGGGCGAGGCCGTGCCCACGGCCACCGGCCTCTGGAAGTCGGCCGACTGGCACGAGCGCGAGGTCTACGACCTCTTCGGGGTGCCCTTCGACGGCCACCCCGACCTGCGACGCATCCTGACGCACCACCAGTTCGAGGGCCATGCGCTCCGCAAGGACTATCCCATCGAGCTGGGGCAGGAGCTGACCGAGCCCGAGAAGCTGCTGGCCGACCATCACATCGCCAGGGCAGCGCACCGGGCCAGTCTCGAGCAGAACCCCGACGGCATGGGCGACGAGGTGCATCCTTCGGATCTGCTCACGGTGAACCTGGGGCCGAGCCATCCCGCCATGCACGGTTGCCTGCGCGCCGAGTGCCTCCTCGACGGCGAGACCATCGTCGAGGCCCGCGCCGAGATCGGCTACCTGCACCGCTGCTTCGAGAAGGAGGCCGAGGATCACACCTGGGCCCAGGTGATGCCCTACACCGACCGCCTGAACTACTGCTCGCCCATGCTCAACAACGTGATCTACGCGGAGGCGGTGGAGAAGATGCTGGGGGTCGAGGTCCCCGAGCGCTGTCAGGTGATCCGGGTCATCGTCTCGGAGCTGTCGCGCATCATCGACCACCTGGTCTGCGTGGGGACCAACCTCGTGGACATGGGCGCCCTGACCATGTACTGGTACACCTTCAACGTCCGCGAGGCGATGTACCAGATCATCGAGAAGCTCTGCGGTAGCCGCCTGACCACGAACTACGCGCGGATCGGCGGCCTCAGTCACGACCTCTATACGGGCTTCGAGGAGGAAGTGCGCGAGAAGCTGCGCATGCTCGAGGAGTCCATCACCGACGTGGTCAAGCTGGCCGCGCGCAACCGGATCTTCCTCGACCGGACCATCGATGTCGGCGTGATCAGCCGCGAGGACGCCATCAGCTATGGCTTCACCGGACCGTGCCTGCGCGCCACCGGTGCGGCCTACGACGCCCGCAAGCTGCACCCTTACCTGGGCTACGAGGACTACGATTTCGACGTGCCCACCGGGGAGGACGGCGACACCCACGCGCGCATCATGGTGCGCATGGCCGAGATGATCCAGAGCAAGCGGATCATCGAGCAGGCGCTGCAGCGGCTTCCCGACGGTCCGGTCAACGTGGACGATGCCCGCGTGATCCTGCCGCCCAAGGAAAAGGTCTACGGGAGCATCGAAGGCGTCATGAACCAGTTCAAGCTGGTGTACGAGGGGATCCAGGTGCCGGCGGGCCGGGCCTACGGCTTCGGCGAGGGCGGCAACGGCGAGCTGGGATTCTATTGCGTTTCCGACGGCAGCGGCCGGCCCTACCGGATGAAGGTGCGGCCGCCGTGCTTCCCCATCTTCGGAGCCTTCGCCGAGATCGCGCGCGGCGGCATGATCAGCGATGCCATCGCCACTCTGGGTAGCTTGAACATCATCGCCGGGGAACTGGACCGCTAGGCGGCACGACCCCACGACACGGAGCAGAGGATGGAGAATCCGGACACCGCCACCGCCTTCCAGCTGAGCGAAGCCTCTCGCGAGCGCATCGCCGCCATCTTGGACCGATATCCCACGCGGCAGAGCGCGCTCATGCCCTGCATCTGGGTGATCCAGGAAGAGCTGGGCTACGTGTCGCCTGCGGGCGTCGGCTTCCTCGCCGAGACCCTGGACCTGGCGCCAGCACGGGTCGAGGAAGTGCTCAGCTTCTACACCATGTTCCGCACCGAGCCGCCGGCCGAGCACGTGCTCGAGGTCTGCCACAACATCAGCTGCCACATCATGGGCGCACGCGAGGTCATCGCCCAGCTCGAGAAGCGGCTGGGGATCCGGCTCGGCGAGTCCACGCCGGACGGCAAGTTCGCGCTGCACGGAGTGGAGTGCCTGGGCGCCTGCGGTCACGGTCCGGTGCTGCAGCTGGGCAAGCATCTCTACGAGCATCTGACGACCGCGAAGGTCGATGCGCTGCTGGAGAGCCTGCGCAAGAGCGACGTGCCGCGCGCGGACACCGATCGCGAGCTGGAGGAGGACGCATGAGCAGACCCGAGTGCAACATCCTCTCGGCGCGTTTCGGCCGCCAGGACGGACACCTGCTCAGGACCTACGAGGCCGAAGGCGGCTATCGCGCGCTGCGCATGGTGCTCGCGGGGATGCAGCCCGACGAGGTCATCGACGTGGTCAAGGAGTCGGGACTGCGCGGCCGCGGGGGCGCAGGCTTTCCCACCGGCGTCAAGTGGGGCTTCGTGCCCAAGGACGCCGACCAGGTCTATTTCTTCGTCAATGCCGACGAGTCCGAGCCGGGGACCTTCAAGGACCGTTACCTCCTCGACTACGATCCGCACCAGACCATCGAGGGCACCATCATCAGCTGTTTCGCGGTGCGGGCCAACCTGGGCTTCATCTACATCCGCGGCGAATTCGGCTGGCTCATCGACCGGGTCCAGAAGGCTGTGGACGAGGCTTATGCCGCGGGTTATCTGGGACAGGACATCCTGGGCAGCGGCTACAGCCTGGACCTCATCGTGCACAAGGGCGCCGGCGCCTACATCTGCGGCGAGGAGACCGGGCTCATCAATTCGGTGACCGGCACCAAGGGCCAGCCCAGCATCAAGCCGCCGTTTCCCGCGGTGAGCGGCTTCCTCGGCAAGCCCACCATCGTCAACAACGTCGAGACCGTGGCCGCCGTGCCCTGGATCATGACCAACGGTGCGAGCAGCTACAAGCAGTTCGGGACCGAGAAGTCGACGGGCACCAAGCTCTGGTCGGTGAGCGGTCCGGTACAGAAGCCCGGAGTCTACGAGATTCCGCTGGGCATGCCGTTCGCCGAGTTCTATCGCGACATGCTGGGCGGGATGGTCGAGGGCGAGGAATTGAAGGCCTGCATCGTCGGCGGCAGCTCGGTGCCGGTGCTCACCGCCGAGGAGATCATGGGCTGCACGCTCGACTACGAGTCGTTGCAGGAGGCCGGCACCATGCTGGGCTCCGGCGGCATGATCATCATCCCCAAGAGCGCCGACATGGTCGAGCTGATCAAGGTGCTCATGCACTTCTACTGGGACGAGAGCTGCGGCCAGTGCACCCCGTGCCGCGAGGGCACCGGCTGGCTGCATCGCCTGGTGGGCAAGTTGCTCAAGGGCGAGGGCGTGCCCGAGGATCTGGATCTGCTCGACAAGGTCTGCAACGGCATGGCCGGGCTGACCATCTGCCCGCTGGCCGATGCCGCGGTGATGCCCATGCAGAGCTTCTTGCAGCGCTTCCGCCCCGAATTCGAGGCCCGTATCCACGAGACCGCCACCCCGGGTTCGGCTTCGCGCTGGGCCCGTGGCGAGTGACGAGGGACCCAACATGGCCAAGTTGACCATCGACGGTGTGGAGATCGAGGTTCCCGACGGGACCCGCCTCTTCGACGCCTGCCGCGAGGTGCGGGGCGAGGATCTGCCCCATTTCTGTTTTCACCCAGACCTGAGCGTGGCTGGAGTTTGCCGGCTCTGCCAGGTGGAGATCGAGGGCATGCCCAAGCTGACCATCGCGTGCAACACCATCGTGCGCGACGGCATGGTGGTGCACACGCGCAGCGAGCGGGTTCGCACGGCGGTCCAGCAGGTCCTCGAGATGCACCTGATCAACCACCCGGTGGACTGCCCGATCTGCGACCAGGCCGGTGAGTGCGGCTTGCAGGACCAGTACATGGACTACGGTCTGTACGAGTCCGAGGTGCCGAAGGCCGACAAGGTCCACAAGGACAAGGCCCAGGTCATCGGCCCCCACGTGATCCTCGACAAGGAGCGCTGCGTGCTCTGCAGCCGCTGCGTGCGCTTCTGCGAGGAAGTCACCAAGACCGGCGAGCTGGGGATCTTCAACCGGGGCGATCGCGCCGAGATCGGCGTGGCACCCGGCAAGGAGCTGGCCAACAACTACAGCCTCAACACCGTGGACATCTGCCCGGTGGGCGCGCTCACCAGCCGTGATTTCCGGTTCCAGAAGCGGGTCTGGATGCTGCGCGCCACTTCGTCGATCTGCCCGGGTTGCGCCACCGGCTGCAACGTGCGCATCGACCACGAGGGCGGCCGGGTCTACCGGCTCAAGCCGCGCCGCAACGACGCGGTCAACGGCGCCTGGATGTGCGATCTGGGCCGGATGGTCTACAAGGAACTCCACACCGAGGACCGGCTCACCACGGCGCTGGTGCGCCGCGACGGTGGACTCGTGTCCACGTCATGGCGCGACGCCCGCGAGGAACTGCTGGGGCTGGCCAAGCCAGGCAGCCTGGCCTTCGCCCTGGCTGATCCGTCGGCATCGCTGGAGGAGCTGACCCTCTTCCGGCGCCTGGCCGGGCGCCTGGTGGGGGAGGCCCAGATGGCTGGCGGTTTGGCTGGCGACGGCATGGCCGAGGGCGACGAGATCCTGCTCGATGCCGACCGGCGCCCCAACCGAAGGGCCCTGGTCTGGCTGGGGCTGCCCGAGATCGCTCCCGCCGACCTGGTGGCCGCGCTCGCGGAGGGCCGCGGGACGGTGCTGATCTACGGCGGGGACCCGGCGGCGCAGCCCGAGATCGCCACGGCGTTGCAGCGCCTGCGTGTGGTCTACCTGGGCAGCCGCCGCAACGCCACCGCCGAGCTGGCCGACCTGGTGATCCCCACCTGCATGTGGGCCGAGAAGGACGCACTGTGGGTCAACCGCCAGGGGCGGATCCAGCGCGGCCAGCGCGCCATCGCGGCGCCCGGTTCGGCGCGCGAGGATTGGCGCCTGCTGGTGGACCTGCTGACCCAGGTCGACACCGACCCCGAGATCGCAGGGCTGCCGGCCCTGCGCCGCCTGGTAGCCCGCGAACTGGGACTGCCCGACGAGGACGCCTTGAACCGTCTGCCCGCCGAGGGACTGGTGCCGCAGTTGCCGGCCCGGGCTCCCGCAGGAGGAGAATGATGCTGCCCGTGATTCTCGAGGCCCTCCTGAAGATCGTCTTCATGATCGCCCTGATCATGGGATTCGTGGTGGTGCTGATCTGGGCCGAGCGCAAGGGGTCGGCCTTCATCCAGGACCGGACCGGGCCCAACCGTGCCGGGGTCCTGGGGATCCGCCTCGCTGGCCTGATCCACCCGGTGGCCGACGTCTTCAAACTGCTCTTCAAGGAAGATGTGGTGCCTGCGCAACGGCATCCCTTCCTCTATGCCTTCGCCCCGGTGCTGGTGATGGTGATCGCCCTGGCGACCTACGTGGTCATCCCCTTCGGCGATTACCTGCAGATCGGCGACAAGGTCTACCCGCTGGTGGTGGCCGACCTCCAGGTCGGCATGCTCTACATCCTGGCCATCAGCAGCCTGGCCACCTACGGCGTGGCGCTGGGCGGCTGGGCCAGCAACAGCAAATACACCTTCCTGGGCTCCATGCGCTCCACCGCCCAGATGATCAGCTACGAGCTCACCATGGGCCTGGCGCTCATGGGGCTCTTCCTGGTCTTCGGCAGCCTGCGCATCACCGACGTGGTCGCCGGCCAGGGCGACCTGATCTGGGGCTGGCTGCCCAAGTGGGGCGTGGTGGTGCAGCCGCTCGGCTTCCTGCTCTTCATCGCCGCCACCTACGCCGAGACCAACCGCACGCCTTTCGACATGACCGAACGCGACTCGGAGATCGTGGCCGGCTATCATACCGAGTACAGCAGCATGAAGTTCGCGCTCTTCTTCATGGCCGAGTACGCCCACATGGTGGTGGCCGCGGCCCTGATCGCAGCGCTCTACTTCGGCGGCTACCAGATCCCCTGGCTGCCGCGGCCGGTCCTGGAGCAGCACGCGGGCTCGCTGTTGACCGGGTTGCTGATCGCCGGCAGCCTGCTGTCGTTCGTCATCGCCGCCGCGTATTTCCGGCGCGCTCGCCGCGAGCGGGGCTGGTATCGTGACAGCCGCGAGCGCGAACCCGCGTTCCTCGGCACGCTAACCACGCTGGGTGGGCTGGGCATGCTGGGCGCCCTCGTCCTGCAGCCATGGTCCATCGCCAGCGGCGGCGCCTCCATCTTCGCCACGCTGATGCAGACCGGTTTCTTCGTGGCCAAGCTGGCCTTCTTCGCCTGGCTCTTCATCTGGGTGCGCTGGACGGTGCCCAGTTTCCGCTACGACCAGGTCATGCGCCTGGGCTGGAAGATCCTGTTGCCCGCGGGGCTCGTGAACCTGGTGGTCACCGCGCTCTGGTTGACCGCCGTGCACCGCTGATGCGACCACGCCGCCGGAAGGGAACGTTGCGATGAGCTACAAGGGACTCCCCGACGTCGTCACAAACCGCCGACGCACTTTCTGGGAGAGCGCCTATTTCGTGGAGATCTTCAAGGGACTGGTGGTCACCGGCCGCCACCTGGTGAAGAACCTCCTGCATACCGACGAGATGCCGACCATCCAGTACCCCGAGCAGAAAAGGGAGTACGGTCCGCGGTTCCGGGGTCGTCACCGGCTGACGCAGCGCGACGACGGTTCGCCGCGCTGCGTGGCCTGCCAGATGTGCAGCACGGTCTGCCCGGCCGACTGCATCGAGATCGAGGCTGCCGAGCATCCCGATCCCACCATCGAGAAGTATCCGCGGACGTTCACCATCGACCTCCTGCGGTGCGTGTATTGCGGCCTCTGCGAGGAGGCGTGCCCCTGCGACGCGATCCGCATGGACACGGGGATCTACGAGATCGCCGCCGACAACCGCGAGAGCTTCGTCGTCGACAAGGAGTTCCTCCTCAACAACGACAAGGACGGGACACTCTGATGGAAGCCTTCCTCTTCTACTTCGGCGGGGCCCTGCTCCTGTTCGGAGGGATCGCCATGGTCACCAGCCGGAGCGCCGTGGCCGCGGCGTGCTGGCTGATCCTGGCGTTCCTCGGCTCGGCGGGGCTCTACGCCGGGCTGCATGCGCCGTTCCTGGCGGTGCTGCAGGTCCTGGTCTACGCCGGCGCGATCATGGTCCTGTTCATGTTCGTGATCATGATGCTCGAGGGTCCGGTCATGCCGGCGGAGACCCGGCGGCCGCGCCTGTGGGTGCCGGTGCTGAGCCTGATCCCGGCCGCCGTGATGCTGGCCGCCCTCGCGCTCTGGCTGCGCCCGCTCGGCACCATACCCTTCACGGCGACGCTGCCCGATCAGTTCGGTCAGCCCCTGCGGGTGGCTGGTTTGCTGCTGGGCGATTACCTGCTGGCGTTCGAGTTGATCTCGGTGCTGCTGCTGGTGGGCATCATCGGCGCCCTGGCCCTGGGCAAGAGCGAGAGGAGCCAGCCGTGGAAGTAGGCCTGCTTCATCATCTGGTCCTGGCGGCCCTGGTCTTCCTCGTGGGCATGGTGGGGTTCGTGATCCGTCGCAACACCATCATCATGCTCATGTGCGTGGAGCTCATGCTCTCGGGCGCCAATCTGGTCTTCGTCGCCTTCAGCCGCGAGCTGGGCAACGAGGCCGGGCACGTGTTCGTCCTGATGAATTTCGCCGTGGCTGCTGCCGAAGTAGCCATCGGTCTGGCGATCCTGGTGGAGATCTTCCGCCACCGCCGGACCGTCGATGCCGATGACCTGACCACGCTCATGGAGTAGGGGAGAAGAACGTGATCGAGACCTCACTCCGCTGGATCGTGCTGACCCCGTTGCTGGGGGCGATCCTCAACGGCCTGCTGAACCGCCGTCTGCCCCGGCAGCTGGCCGGCCTGCTCGGCTGCGCCACGGTGGCGGTCAGCTTCCTGCTCTCGGTGCGGGCGGTGATCCGTCTGGCCGGCCTGCCTGCCGACGAGCGGCTCCTCACCGATACCATGGCGCGCTGGATCGAGTTCGGTCCGGTCCGCCTGGATATCGGCTTCCTGCTGGATCCGCTCTCGGCGGTGATGATCCTGGTGGTGACCGGGGTCGGCCTGCTGATCCACATCTACAGCCTGGGCTACATGGCGCACGACAAGGGGTTCCAGCGGTTCTTCGCCTACCTGAACCTCTTCATCTTCGCCATGCTCACGCTGGTACTGGGCGAGAACCTGCCGCTGCTCTTCGTGGGCTGGGAAGGTGTGGGACTCTGCAGCTACCTGCTGATCGCCTTCTGGTTCGAGGATGACGCCAATGCCGACGCCGGCCGCAAGGCCTTCCTCACCAACCGGGTGGGCGACTTCGGCGTGCTGCTGGCCATGTTCCTGCTCGGCGTCACGCTGCTGCCGCACCTGGGCGCAGGCGAGGGTCTGTTCAGCTTCGGCGTGCTGAAGCACCATGCCCACGCGCTCGAGGGGATCGCCACCGCGGCGGCGCTCCTGCTGTTCCTGGGCGTGACGGGCAAGTCGGCGCAGATCCCGCTCTACATCTGGTTGCCCGACGCCATGGCCGGCCCGACGCCGGTCTCGGCGTTGATCCACGCCGCCACCATGGTGACCGCCGGGGTCTACCTCATGGCGCGGATGAGCTTCCTCTTCGTGCTGAGCCCGCTGGCCATGTCGGTGGTCGCTGGCGTGGGCATCGCCACGGCCATCGTGGCGGCGACCATCGCGCTGGCCCAGACCGACATCAAGAAGGTCCTGGCCTACTCCACGGTCAGCCAGCTCGGCTACATGGTGACCGCCTGCGGTGTGGGCGCCTTCGCCGCCGGCATCTTCCACGTCATGACCCACGCCTTCTTCAAGGCGCTGCTCTTCCTCGGCGCTGGCTCGGTGATCCATGCCATGAGCCACGAGCAGGACATGCGGGTCATGGGCGGTCTGCGCCAGAAGCTGCCGTTGACCTGGCCGACCATGCTGGTCGCCACCATCGCCATCGCCGGCGTGCCGCCGCTGGCCGGCTTCGTCTCCAAGGACGAGATCCTCTTCGAGGCCTACCTCGGCGCCCACGGCGGGTTCCCCTGGGTCTGGCTCATCGGGTTCGCGGCCGCGGCGCTCACGGCTTTCTACATGATGCGTCTGCTGGTCATGACCTTCCTCGGGAAGAACCGGGCGAGCAGCGAGGTCCAGGCGCACATCCACGAGTCGCCGCTGACGATGACCGTGCCGCTGGTGATCCTAGCGGTGCTCTCGGTGGTGGGGGGCTGGATCGGCTGGCCTCACGGCATGGGTGGCGGCGCCTGGCTGCAGGAGTGGCTGGCGCCGGTCTTCGCCAGCGGGCACGGCGCGGCCCACGGGGGCGGCCACCACAGCGCCTCGCTCGAGATCACCCTGGCGGTGGCCTCCAGCCTGGTGGCCATCGCCGGCCTGGTCTTCGGTTTCCTGGTCTATGCCCGCCGGCCCCGGCTGGCCGAGCAGGCGCGCGCCTGGGTGGGCGGCCTGCCCCACCGCGTGCTCGCCAACAAGTACTACGTGGATGAGTTCTACGGCCTGGTCATCTACCGGCCGCTGGCGAAGCTGGCCGAGGTCTTCTGTTTCCGCTGGATCGACCGCGGGGTCATCGACGGCCTGCTGGTGACCGGCTCGGCGGCGGTGACCATGCTCACCGGTTCGTTGCTGCGACTCTTCCAGAACGGACTGGTCCGGTTCTACGCCTGGGTCTTCGCCCTGGGCGTGGCGGTGTTCACCGTCTATCTGACTTTCAACGGCTAGCACGGGCTAGGAGGATCTGGGTTTGTCATTCGTCACCGACCATATCCTGACCTGGGTCACCTTCGTGCCGCTCTTCGGCGCGTTGCTGATCCTGCTGGCTCTGCCCCGCAAGGCCTCGGCGGCGTTCTGGACCGCCATGGGCGTGGCCGTGCTGGACCTCGCGCTCTCCCTGGTGCTCTGGTTCGGCTACGACCCGACCACCGGCACCGACCAATTCGTCGAGAAGGTCGCTTGGTTCCTCGGCGGGCGCGTCCAGTACCACCTGGCCTGCGACGGCATCAGCCTGGTCCTCATCATGCTGACCACGTTGCTGGGGCCGCTGGTGCTGCTGTCGACCAGGCGCGCCCTGGCCGAACGGGTGCCGCTCTTCATGGCCATGTACCTGGTGCTGCAGACCGCCATGATCGGCACCTTCCTGGCCCGGGACATGCTGCTGTTCTACGTGTTCTGGGAGGCCATGCTCATCCCGATGTACTTCATCATCGGGATCTGGGGCGGCCAGCGGCGCATCTACGCCGCGGTGAAGTTCTTCATCTTCACCATGGCCGGGTCGGTGTTCATGCTGGTGGCCATCCTCTTCTGCTGGTTCAAGGCCGGCAGCATGGATCTGGCCGACTGGCTCGCCCTCGACCTCACGTTCAGCGAGCAGATCTGGCTCTTCACGGCCTTTGCCCTGGCCTTCGCCATCAAGGTGCCGCTCTTCCCGCTGCACACCTGGTTGCCCGACGCCCACGTCGAGGCGCCCACGGCCGGTTCAGTGGTGCTGGCGGGTGTGCTGCTGAAGATGGGCACCTACGGCCTGCTGCGCTTCGCCATCCCCTTGTTCCCCGAGGCCAGCGTGGCCGCAGCGCCGGTCCTGGCCATCCTGGCGGTGATCGGCATCATCTTCGGCGCGCTGGTCGCCTGGGTCCAGACCGACGTCAAGAAGCTGGTGGCCTACAGCTCGGTCAGCCATCTCGGGTTCGTGGTTCTGGGGCTGTTCAGCATGACCGCGCGCGGCGCGGCCGGCGGCATCTTCCAGATGCTGGCACACGGCCTCTCCACCGGCGCGCTCTTCCTCCTGGTGGGCGTGATCTATGAACGCCGTCATACGCGCGAGATGTCCGAATTCGGCGGCTTGGCCAACCAGATGCCGGCCTACGCCACGATCTTCCTGATCACGACCCTGGCCAGCGTCGGCCTGCCGGGCCTCTGCGGATTCGTCGGCGAGTTCCTGATCCTGCTGGGCACCTTCGGCAGCGAACTCCTGCCGCATGCGCGTCTGCTGACCATTCTCGCGGCCACCGGCGTGGTGCTCGGCGCGGTCTACATGCTGTGGATGTACCAGAAGGTCTTCCACGGATCGCTTCGCCACGAGAAGAACAAGGGGCTGCCCGACCTGAGCGTGCGCGAATGGCTGGTGCTGGCGCCGCTGGTGGTGTTCATGTTCTGGCTGGGCGTGGCGCCCGGTCTGGTCCTGGACAAGATCGGCCCCAGCCTCGACCGGGTGCTCGAGCCCGTGGCGGTGCACGCCGCGCCGGCAGCCGGGCATCACGACGACCACGCCCTGCGCCTCGACGAGGACCCTGCCGCTCACGCCGGTGACGAGGAGGTGGCGCGATGAGCATCACTCAGGACATCAACTGGGCGGCCCTACTGCCCTATCTCGTGGTCGGTGGCGGCGGTCTGCTGGTCCTGCTGGTCGACGCCTTCGTCCGCACCCTGCGCAAGGATCACCTGACGTTCCTCAACATCCTGGTCTTCCTGGGGGCGGGCGTGGCCATGGTGGCGGTCCGGCCGGAGCCGGGTTCGTTGCTCGCCGGCTCGCTCACCACCTCGCTCTACACGCGGTTCTTCGACTTCCTGCTGCTGGGCATCGGCATGGTGACCACCATCTTCGGCAGCGCGCTCTACAGCCGCGACGGCAACTACAAGCCCGAGTTCTATCCACTGGTGCTCTTCTCCGTGCTGGGCATGATGGTGCTCGTGGCTGCCAGCGACCTGCTGTCGCTGTTTCTGGGCCTGGAGACCATGAGCATGGCGGTCTACGTGCTCGCCGCCGGGCGCCACGGACAGCCGCGGGCCAGCGAGGCTGCCCTGAAGTACTTGCTGCTGGGCAGCTTCGCCTCGGCGTTCCTGCTCATGGGCATGGCGCTGCTCTACGGCTACGCCGGCGGCACGGGCTATGCCGCCCTGGCCGCGGCGCGTACCGCCGGCACCGGCAGCGAGCTGCTCTTCGCCGTGGGGCTGGGCCTGATGCTGGTGGGCTTCTCGTTCAAGGTGGCCGTCGTGCCCTTCCACATGTGGACCCCGGATGTCTACGACGGCGCCCCGGCCCACGTCACGGGCTTCATGGCCACGGCGGTCAAGGCCGCGGCCTTCGCCGCGCTCGTGCGCTTCGTGCTACTCGCGCTGCCCGGTCTGGCCACCTACTGGTCGGGGCTGCTCGCCGTGCTCGCGGTGTTGACCATGACCGCCGGCAACCTGCTGGCCCTGGTCCAGTCGTCGATCAAGCGGCTGCTGGCCTACTCGAGCATCGCCCACGCCGGCTACCTCATGCTCGGCGTGCTCGCCATCATCGCCCCGGCGGGTTCGGACAGCCCCGAACTCCAGCTGCGCGGCCGGGAGGTCATGGAGTCGGCCGGCAGCGGCATCCTCTTCTACCTGCTCGGCTACAGCCTGATGAACCTCATCGCCTTCGGGCTCATCAGCCAGCTCGGCCGGGGATCGGGTCCGGAAGCCGATCAGGTCGACCACTTCCGTGGCCTGGCCCGGCGCCAGCCGGGGGCCGCCGCCGCCATGGCCGTGGCCATGTTCTCGCTGGCGGGCATCCCTGGGACCGTGGGCTTCCTCGGCAAGTTCTACATCTTCGAGGCCGTGGTGCGCGCCGACCTGGTGCCGCTGGCGATCTGGGGCGTGGTCAACTCGCTGCTGTCGGTCTACTACTACCTGCGGGTGGTGGTGGCCATGTACATGAGCGACGGCGAAGCCGAGCCCTTCGACGGTCGCAACTGGGAAAGTACCGCCCTGGCCGCGCTGCTCGCGGTGCTGATCATCGCGCTGGGCGTGTTCCCGGAAGCGCTGCACCGGGTGACCACCCTGGCCTTCGGGACCCTGGGCGGCTGAGCCGGATCCTCCCTGGTCTCCCCTGGCGCCGGTGTCCAGCACACCGGCGCTTTGCCGTGCTCGCGGCAAGAAGCTCCTGGCACTGGCATCGCCACCAGGCATGCGCTAGTCTGCCTGTCATGGCTCAACCCGGAGGACGCCATGGCCACCTACCACACCACCAACCCCGCCACCGGCGAGGTCCTGCACGAATACCAGACCGCCACGCGCCGGCAGGCGCTGGACACCCTGGCGGCGGCCCACCACGCCCAGCCTGCCTGGGCAGCGACGCCGCTCGCCGACCGTGCCGCCCTGGCCGGTCGCCTGGCCGCGGTCCTGCGGGCGCACAAGGCCGAGTGGGCGCGGCTGATGACCCTGGAGATGGGCAAGCCCATCCAGGAGAGCGGTGCCGAGATCGACAAGTGCGCCTGGCTCTGCGAGGTCTACGCCGAGCAGGCCCCGGCCTGGCTCGCCGACGAACCCGTGACGGCCGACGGCCGCGATCATCGAGTCGTGTATCAGCCGCTGGGCGTGGTGCTGTCCATCATGCCCTGGAATTTCCCCTTCTGGCAGGCTCTCCGCTTCGGGGTCCCCACGGTGCTGGCCGGCAACACGACCGTGCTCAAGCACGCCCGCAACGTCTCGGGCTGCGCGCTGGCCCTGGCGGCCGCCTTCGCCGAGGCCGGTTTCCCGTCCCATGTCTTCGGCGCCGTGCTGGCCGACCACGCGGTCACCGAGGCCTTGCTGACCGATCCCCGCACCGCGGCGGTCTCGCTCACCGGCAGCACCGAGGTGGGCAGGGAGGTGGGGGCGGTCGCCGGCCGTCTGCTCAAGCCCGCCGTTCTCGAGCTGGGCGGCAGCGACCCCTTCATCGTCCTGGCCGACTGCGATCTCGACCGCGCGGTCGCCGGCGCCGTCACCGGCCGCCTGCTCAACACGGGACAGAGCTGCATCGCGGCCAAGCGATTCATGGTGGAGGAGCCGGTCCACACGGCTTTCGTCGAGAAGCTCGCCGCGGCCATGACCGCCCGCAAGCTGGGCGATCCGCTCGATCCGGCCACCGAGGTCGGCGCCATCGTCAACGCGCAGGAGCTGCAGCGGCTATGCGACCAGGTCGCCGACGCCACCGCCGCTGGCGCCCGCCTGGTCTGCGGTGGTCAGCGACTCGACCGGCCGGGCTGCTTCCTGCAGCCCACGGTGCTGGCCGAGGTCACACCCGCCATGCGGGTCTGGCGCGAGGAGGTCTTCGGACCGGTGGCTCCGGTGATGTCGGTGCCCGATGCCGAGACCGCCCTGCGCCTGGCCAACGACACCGAATTCGGCCTGGGCGGATCGGTCTGGACCGCCGACCCCGACAGGGGCGAGGATCTGGCCCGCCGGCTGGCGTGCGGATCGGCCTTCGTCAACAGCATCGTCAAGAGCGACCCGCGCCTGCCCTTCGGCGGGATCAAGCAGAGCGGGCTGGGACGCGAGCTGGCCTGGTTCGGGCTGCGGGCGTTCACCAACGTCAAGGGCCTCAACCTGTACGATTGAGCATGCCGACCCGGCAAGGAGAAGGGGCGCCGCCGGGCGCCCCCTCTGCTCGACACCGGCGCGCCGGGCAGCTACCAGTTCCTGGCCTCGACCTCGTACTCCTCGCGCTCGGCATCGCAGCACGGGCACTTGGCCGGCGCCTTGGCGGCCTCGTGGATATGGCCGCACACACGGCACTTCCAGCGCACGACCTGCTCCTTCGCGAACACCTGGTCCGCCTCGACGATGGCCAGCAACTCGCGATACCGCTTCTCGTGCTCGACCTCGACCTTGGCCACCAGCTTGAAGGCCCGGGCCACGTCCTTGAAGCCCTCTTCCTCGGCGATCCGGGCGAACTCGGGGTACAGCTCGGTCCATTCCTCGTTCTCGCCCGCGGCGGCGGCCGCCAGGTTCTCGGCCGTGGATCCGACCTTGCCGGCAGGATAGGCGGCGGTGATCTCGACCATGCCGCCCTCGAGGAACGAGAAGAACACCCGGGCGTGCTCCAGCTCGTTCTCGGCGGTCTCCAGGAAGACCTCGGCGATGCGGACCAGGCCCTCGCCGGCGGCCTGCTCGGCGAAGTAGGTGTAACGCGTGCGCGCCTGGCTCTCGCCGGCGAAGGCCTTCAGCAGATTCTGCTCGGTGCGGGTTCCCTTGAGCTCGGGCATGATCGTCCTCCTGGGCTGGGTTGTGAGCCTGTCTTTGCCGGCAAGATAGGTCGCCGTGCCGGGTTGGTCATAGGCACGTGTTTTTGTCACCGCCAAAAATGAGCGGGCGCCGGGTCGTGACGAGTCTGGCGGACTTTGGACGCCGCCGGCGGACCCCGCTCCCGACGCAGGCACCGGCTGCCAGATGCTGGAAGAAGCCCGTAAAGATATGTTGATATGAAACTTATATAAACCATAATGGGTCCCAGGTGATGGGACTCCGTCGCACCGGGCGAGCAACATTCTGCGAGGCATGAGCCATGGTCCGCCGACGTCGCAACAAGACCAGCCGCTTCCAGGCCGTTCGCCGCATCGAGGCCATCCTCGACGCCGTGCGCGGCCGCGGCCGAGAGGACTTCGACCGCCGCGACCAGGAACGCGGTCCCCGGCCCCGCCTGCTCGAACTCCAGCGCCACGGCCAGCTCTTCGACCGCCTGGCTGCCCTCGACTTCGAGTACCTGCTCTCGCTGGATTTCGCCGCATCTCCCGACACGTTGCGCCTGCTGCTGCCGCAGTCGGTGCTGGGGCGGTCGCAGAACGGACACGGGTTCTGGCGTGATGAGCGCGGCAACCCCCTCGCCTTCCGCGACGCCACCTTCGACCGGGTCCTCACCGCGCTCGAGCGCCTCGACCCCGCCCTCAAGGCGCCCCTGGTCCGGCAGGAACGCGGGCGACGCCTCGACGAACTCGCGGGGTACCTGCTGGCCAATCTCGACACCGACGAACTTCTCCTCGAACACGACGGCCGTCCCCTGCTGGGGGTGGAGTTGCTGCGCGGCCAGCGCGTGGCGACCGCGGGGTTCCTGCGCGGCATGCTCCTGGCCGGCTGGATGGACGACCTGGATCAGCGCCGGATGTGCGTCGCGCATCATCGCCGCACCTTCGCCGGCCAGCCGCTCGAGATCGGCGGCGGGCGCAACTACGTGGTGCAGCCCGAACTTTTGGCCGCCGTCGGCATCGTCGATCCCGGGCGCGGCGAGTTCACCCCCGCGGACATCCGGCGTCTCCAGGATCTGGGCGTGATCATGGCAGAAGACCGCGAGTACACGCGACCCGGCCACGAGCAGGCCTTCTTCCGCCTGCTCGACCAGGACGGCGTCTGCGACGACCTGGCCCTGATCTGGATCGGCGCCCGCCACGGCTGGGCTGCGTTCCTGGGCGCCTTCGTCATGGATGCGGTGGACACCTACGACAAGTTCCTCTGGCGCTTCCGACCCGGGGGCGTGGACGGCCGGCTGGCCGCCACGATCCAGGAGCGCTGGCGACAGGTCCATGGCGAGGCGCTGGTGGGCGGCGAGGAGATCCTGGCGGTGATCCGCGTCGCGGCGAAACTCAACAGCCCGCCCTGTCCCTTCAGTTCGAGCCACCGCCGCTTCATCCAGACCGAGCAGGGCAGCAAGGTGGCCACCTTGCTGAACCACTGGCGGTTCCTGAGCGGACAGCCGGTTCACGAGATCGAGCTAGGGTATCGCCGCTTCCCTTCACGTGAGTTCTACGGCATCGCCCGCAAGAGGCTTTCTTTTATGGGGATAGATATTCCTGAGCCGAGTTTCATCGCCCGACGCCCGCCGCCACGCTGAGTCGGTCCCACTCTTGCATGGGTTCCCGGAAACACGATCGACAGCGGTCGTCGGCGGCAAGGATTGCCGGCGCCCGCCCCTCTCGGGATTACGGAGCGCCCGCCATGCAGTCAGCCACCTGTGCCGCCGATGTCGTCCAGCGAGCCGCCGAGCTCGAACGCCTGGGCCAGCCGGCCCTGGCGCTGCGCCTGCTCGTACCCGCGGTGGCGGTGTCACCTGACGATCCCGATGCCTGGACGATCCTGGGCCGGTCCGCCCAGGCCCTCGGCGATCTGGATCGGGCCGGCGACGCGTTCCATCGCGTGCTCGAACTCGAACCCGATCATCGCGACGGCCTGATCGGAGCCGGCCTGGTGCTGCAGGGACGGGCCTTGCACGACGATGCGGCGGTGATCTGGTCCCGGGCGGCCGAGGTCCACACCGCCGATCCGGTGCCGCCCACCTTGCTGGGCGTGGATCTGTTGCGCCGGGGGCGCTGGGAGGAGGCCGAGACCTGGCTGCGCCAGGCGCTGGAGCGCCATCCCGGCCATGCCGATGCCCTGGCGGGACTGGGCTCGATCCTCGAACGCACGGGACGCTCGGCCGAGGGTGTGGCCCTGCTCGCGCCTGCGGTCGAGCGACCGCAACCGCACGGCTCGGTAGCCGCGGTCCAGGCGCGTTGCCTGCTCTCAGCTGGCCGTCCCGAGGCCGCGCTGGCGGTGGTGGACCGCGCCGTGGCGGCCAGGCCAGGCCGCATCCGCCTGGTGCAGCTCGAGCACGTGCGTGGCGACATCCTCGATCGGCTCGATCGCCCCGACGAGGCCTTCGCCGCCTTCGCCCGCGCCAACGCTCTGCGGACGGCCCGATTCGACGGCAAGCAGCATCTGGTCGCGGTGCGGCAGATGATGGAGATCTTCTCGGCCGAACGTCTGGCCGCGCTGCCCCGGGGAACGCACCAGAAGCGGCGGTCGTTGCTGGTCGTGGGAATGCCGCGCTCCGGCACCAGTCTCACCGAGCGCATGCTGGCCAGTCATCCCGCCATCAGCGGGGCCGGCGAACTGTCGACCTGGCGTCTGCTCGCCAACGAACTCACCCGTGCCTGGCGTCAGGAACCCGGGGGTGTCTGGTATCAGGATCTCGACCGGCTCGACGTGCCGCTGCTCGATCAGCTCGGCGCGGCCTATCTCGCTGAACTGGACCGTCATGCACCGCCAGGCCGGCTCGTGGTGGACAAGATGCCCCACAACATCTTCCAGCTGCCGCTGGCGGCGCTGGCCTTGCCGGGCACGGTGGTGGTGCACACCGTCCGGGATCCCCTGGACACGGGCTGGTCGTGCTTCCGCCAGAACTTCACCGACGGGCTCGCCTGGTCCACCAACCTGGAGAACATCGGCCTCTTCCTGCGGGCCGAACGCGAACTCATGGCGCATTGGCGGCGGGTCCTCGAGGTGCCGATCCTGACGGTGCGCTACGAGGAGCTGACCGACGATCCCCGGGCGGCCCTGGAACCGGTGCTGGCCGCCGCGAGCCTGGCCTGGGATCCGGCGATGCTCGACTTCCACCGTGACGGCCGGTACGTGGCCACGGCCAGCTACCGCGAGGTCAAACAGCCGCTCACGCGCCGTTCCGTGGGCCGCGCCCAGCCTTACCGGAAGCATCTGGAACCGCTGCGACGCCTGCTGGAGGCCTTCGGCCCGTTGCCTCAGCGGTAGGCTGCCAGCCCCGTGATCGCCTGTCCCACGATCAGCGTGTGGATCTCGTGGGTTCCCTCGTAGGTGTAGACCGACTCCAGGTTGTTCATGTGCCGGCCGGGGGAGTGCTCGTCGGTGATGCCCGCCGCGCCGAGGATCGACCGGGCGGTGCGCGCCACCTCGAGCGCCATGGCCACGTTGTTGCGCTTGGCCAGCGAGACCAGCGGGAACTCGTTGATTCCGGAATCCTTGAGCCGGCCGAGCTGCAGGGCGAGGAGCTGCCCCTGAGTGATGTCGGTGACCATCTGCACCAGCTTGGCCTGGGTGAGCTGGAAGCCGGCGATGGGCTTGTCGAACTGCTCGCGTTCGAGGGCGTAGCCGAGCGCCGTGTGGTAGCAATCGCTGGCCGCGCCGACCGCACCCCAGGCGATGCCGTAGCGCGCCTCGTTGAGGCAGCTCAAGGGGCCCTTCAGGCCCTCGACGCCCGGTAGCCGGCGCTCGTCGCCGACACGCACCTCGTCCATGATCAGCTCGCCGGTGTCCGAGGCCCGCAGGCTGAACTTGCCGTGGATCGCCTGGGCGGAGAACCCGGGATCGCCCTTCTCGAGCAGGAAGCCGCGAACCTTGCCGTCGTCGGTGTCGCGCGCCCAGACCACCGCCAGGTCGGCCACGGTGGCGTTGGTGATCCACATCTTGTTGCCGGTGACCACCCAGCCGTCGCCGTCGCGTGTGCAGCGCGTCTCCATGCCCGCGGGGTCGGAGCCGTGGTCCGCCTCGGTCAGGCCGAAGCAGCCGATCTGTCGGCCGGCGGCCAGTTCTGGCAGGTAGCGCTGGCGCTGCTGGTCGGTGCCGTAGACGCTGATGGGCCACATGACCAGCGACCCCTGGACGCTGGCGAAGCTGCGCAGGCCGCTGTCGCCGCGTTCGAGCTCCTCGCAGATCAGGCCATAGATGGTGTAGCTCAGGCCGTGGCAGCCGGGGCCCCGCACGCTGGGGCCGAGCAGGCCCAGCTCGCCCAGCTCGGGGATCACCTCGGCGGGGAACGTGCCGGCGGCGTGGTGCTGCTTGATCAGGGGCAGGAAGCTGCGGTCGACGAAGCGGCGCACCATGGCCTGCACCGAGCGCTCCTCTTCGCTGAGGAGGTGGGAGCTCTTGAAGAAGTCGACGCCCTGGTATGGCTTCATGTCGGATCGATCCTTTCCGGGTAGTCGCACTGGCTATGTCGACAAAAGGTAGGCCCGGCTCCGGGGGCCGCCACGAACCAGACGCGATAAAAACGGCCCCTCCGTCGGGAGGGGCCGCTCGCACCGGTGAAAGCTACATCTGCTCCACCGAGACCACCTCGGGGATCTCGGCCTTCAGACGCTTCTCGATGCCCTGCTTCAGCGTCATCATGCTCATGGGGCAGTTGCCGCAGGCGCCCTTCATGCGCACGGTCACGATGCCGTCGACGAAGTCGATGAACTCGACGTCGCCGCCATCGGCCTGCAGTGCCGGGCGGATCGTCTCGAGGACGGCCTTGATACGCTCTTCCATGCTGGGATCCTTTCCCCGGCCACGGAGCCGGAATATCACGTTCATGAAAACACGTTACCCAGCGGCGGTTCCGTGTCAAGCCCGCCCTTGTGGCCCGGGCGCCCCCGACCTACAATGCGCCCGAAGGGAGGCGGCATGCCACAGCAACGGGACGAGGAACTGGCGGCCGTCCGCCGGCTGGCGGAGGAGGCCGGCGCGTTCCTCCTGGAGAACTTCGGGCGGGTCGGGCGGGTCGACCGCAAGGGCGCGGTGGACCTGGTCACCGACATCGACCGCCGCAGCGAGGAGCAGCTGGTCTCCGCGCTCTCGCGGCTCTTTCCCGACGACACCATCCTGGCCGAGGAGGGTGGTGCCCAGACCGGCGGCTCGGGCCGGATCTGGTACGTCGACCCCCTCGACGGCACCACCAACTTCGTCCACGGCTACAGCCATTTCGCCGTGTCCATAGCCTGCTGCGACGAGCACGGGCCGCTCCTGGGTGCCGTGGGGGCACCCTATCTCGACGAACTCTATCTCGCCGGCCGCGGCAGGGGAGCGGTGCAGCTCCGGACCCGGGGCGGCGAGGAGCGGGCGCTGCCGCGGCGCAAACCGGTCGCCTTCGACCAGGCGTTGCTGGCCACCGGCTTCTCGTATACGCGCGACGACCGGATCGATCGGATCTGTGATCTGGTCCGGCGCTGCCTGCGGGCCGGCTGCCACGGCATCCGCCGCGCCGGCAGCGCGGCCATCGACCTCGCCCACGTGGGCGCCGGCCGCCTCGACGGCTATTTCGAGCTGACCCTACGGCCCTGGGACGTGGCCGCCGGCACCCTCGTCTGCCGCGAGACCGGTTGCCGGGTCTGCGATTTCCAGGGGCGCGAGCATCCCCTGCAGTGGGAGTCGGTGACCGCCGCCGCACCCGGACTGGACCGGGCGCTGCTGAACCTTCTGGAGGAATGACCATGGAACGCCGCATTCATATCGTCGTGACCACGCTGCCCGCCCGACCGGAGGCGGAGAAGGCCGCCCGACTGCTGGTGGCCGAGAGCCTGGCCGTGTGTGCCCAGGTGGATACCGGCATCCGCTCGTGGTACCGCTACCGGGGCGAGATCGAGGAGGGACCGGAGGTGACGCTCACCCTCAAGGTGCGCGCCGACCGTCTGGACGCCTGCATCGGTCGCCTGCAAGCGCTGCATCCCTACGAGATTCCGCAGATCCTGGCCTGGGCCGCGGCCTACGTCGATCCCGGCTACCTGGCCTGGGCCTACGGGGAGGGTGGTGCTTGAGATTCGGCGCCGGGCTGCTCCTGTTCCTCTGGCTCGCCCCAGCGGCGACGGCCGGCGAGTGGCGTCTCGACGCTCCCGACGTGGTGCTCTCGGGGATCCCCTTCTCGGTGGCGGTCACGGGTCCCGGGGAGGGCTGGCCGATCCTGCTCGTGGCCGGCGCCGCCCGCGACACGTTGCTGGCGGCCGGCGAGGTCGCGGACATCCGCCTCGAGCCGGGAGCCGCGATCGACCTGACCGCCATGGACGGCCGCCTCCTGGCCTCCAGCACGCCGCGCGTCCTGCCCGGCTGGACCGCCGTGGTGCCCCCGCTGCTGGCCATCGCCCTGGCGCTGTTGACGCGGCAGGTCCTGGTGTCGCTGGTTCTCGGCGGCTGGTTCGGCTGCCTGCTCCTGACGAGCTGGCAGCCGCTGGCAGCGCTCCTGCGCCTGGGCGACCGCTTCCTCGTCGAGGCGCTGGCCGAGCCGGATCACGCCAGCATCGTGCTCTTCACCACCATCCTCGGCGGCATGGTGGGCGTCATGGCGCGCGGCGGCCTGACCGAGGGTCTCGTCCGCGCCCTGGCCAGCCGGGTGGGGGGGCGCCGCGGCGGCCAGCTGGCCACCGCGGCCATGGGCACGGCCATCTTCTTCGACGACTACGCCAACACCCTGCTGGTGGGCACCACCATGCGCCCGCTCACGGACCGCCTGCGCATCAGCCGCGAGAAGCTCAGCTACCTGGTGGACTCCACCGCGGCGCCGGTGGCCACCCTGGCGGTGATCTCAACCTGGGTGGGCTTCGAGGTGGGCCTGATCCAGGATGCGCTGGCGGGCCTGGGCCACGAGGCCGGGACGGCCTATACCTTCTTCCTGCGCTCGCTGCCCTACAGCTTCTACCCCTGGCTGACCCTGCTTTGCGTCTATCTCGTGGCGGGCACCGGCCGGGACTGGGGTCCCATGCGCGCGGCCGAGCAGCGCGCCCGGTCCACGGGGCAGGTCCTGGGGCCCGGCGCGCGGCCGGCCAGCGAGACCCTGGGCGGGGAGCCCCTCGATCCGGCCGCGCCGCAGCGCGCCGTGGTGCATCCCCTGCTGGGCGTGCTGCCCATCGTCACGGTCATCGCGACCACCGCGCTCGGTCTGATCCTCGACGGCCGCCAGACCGCCCTGGCTGCTGGCGATCCCGACCCGGGCCTGCGCGTCATCCTCGGCAACGCCGACAGCTTCGCGGTGCTGATGTGGGCCGCGATCATGGGCACCCTGGCGGCCTTGCTCGTGGTGGTAGTCGGCCGCCGACTCGCACTGCGCGACGCGGTGGACGGCTTCGTCGACGGTTGCCGGGCCATGCTCATCGCGGTGACGATCCTGCTCCTGGCCTGGAGCCTCAGCGCGGTCTGCGCTGAGCTGCATACCGCCAACTACCTGGTGGAGATCTGCCGCGGAGCGCTGTCGGCGCGGCTGCTGCCGGCGATCACCTTCGTGCTGGCCGCCGCGGTCAGCTTCGCCACCGGCACCAGCTGGGGAACCATGGCCATCCTCATGCCGCTGGTCTTCCCGCTGGGCGCGCTGCTGCCCGGCGCCGAGGGGCTGCCGGCGCCCACCGCGGTCGGCATCCACCTGGCGGCCGTGAGCGCCGTGCTGGCCGGGGCGGTCTTCGGCGACCATTGCTCGCCCATCTCCGACACCACCATCATGTCGTCGCTGGCCAGCGGCAGCGACCATGTCGATCACGTGCGCACCCAGTTGCCCTACGCCCTGCTCGTGGGCACCGTGGCCCTGGTCTGCGGCTATCTGCCTGCTGGTTGGGGTTGGCCGCCCTGGCTGGGACTGGGGCTGGGAGCCGTGCTGGTGACGGCGGCGGTGCTGGTCCTGGGTCGTCGCCCCACGGCGGGGTCGGTGTCATGAAACTGGTCGCGCTGCTCACCGATTTCGGCTGGCGCGACACCTACGTCGCCGAGCTGAAACTGGTGCTGTGGCGCCTCGGTCCGCCGGACCTGCGGTTGCTCGATGTCACCCACGACGTCCCGGCCGGCGACATCGCGGCCGCCGCCTGGGCGTTGCAGCGGATCTGGCGGCAGACGCCGCCGGGCACGGTGCACCTCGGCGTGGTCGATCCGGGCGTCGGGACCGCTCGGCCGGCTGTGGCCGTGCAGGCCGACGACCGCTGCTTCGTCGGCCCCGGCAACGGTCTGGCGGGATTCCTCGCCGACGCGCCGGGCCTGCAGGTGGTGCGGCTCGATCCCGGAGCGCTCGACCCGCCGCCCGGGCAGTCCGGCGCCACCACCTTCCACGGCCGCGACCTCTTCGCGCCGGCAGCCGCGCGCCTGGCCGCGGGCCGCCCGCTGGCCGGCCTCGGCGTTCCGGGCCAGGCCGCCGATCTCGGCCGGCAGCCGGCGGCGACCTCGGCGGCGACCGTGGTCTGGATCGACCGCTTCGGGAACCTGATCACCGACGTGCCGCGTACCGGCGCCGTGGGGCGCCAGCTCGCCGCCGGCGCCGTGCTGACGGTGGCCGGCCGGACGGTGCACGGCCCCGTCGAGGCGTATGCCGAGGCCGCCGCGGGCGAACTGGTCTGGTACTGGGGCAGCGGCGACACGCTGGAGATCGCCCTGGACGGCGCCAGCGCGGCGGCGGCGCTCGCGGCGCGGGTGGGGCTGGTCTTCCGCCTGCCCACATCGTAGTTTGAGGCAGCGAGAGCCCCGAGAGGAGTGTGGCATGAGATCGATGGTCCGCGTGGGCGCTGCCCTCTGCCTGCTGGTCGTGTTGGCCGGCTGTGGCGGCAGCAAGGTGAGCTTCCATTATCCGGCCGAGTCCATGGTCTTCCCCAACGCGGGACAGCCGCCGACTCTGTACGTCGCGCTGGTCAACGACCTGCGTCCCGGGTCCCAGCGCGAGGGTGAGGGATCCATGCTCGACATCAACTTCCCCGCGGACGAGAAGTGGGACATGTCGGTGGGCCAGGTCTACTACCAGGCGCTGCTCCAGGACCTCACGCAGACCAACCTGGTGGAGGTGGTCCCCCTGCGCAGCCAGGCCGACTACGTGCTCGAGGTGGATCTGCTGCACATGGGCTGCAAGGTCAAGCGCAATGGCGTGGGCTTCGCCCTGGCCGGCCTGGCGGGCGGCGGTATCGGCTACCTCATCGGCCAGAGCGGCGGCGCGGCGGCCATCGGCGCGGTGATCGGGCTCGGCGCCGTCCCGGTGCCCACGGTGATGAAGGCTGCCTGCGAGGTGAACCTGCGCGTCTACGACCACGAGCAGGAGCTCTTCTACGACCGCACCTGCCTCGGCGAGGTCACCAAGAACCGCTGGGAGGGCATGACCTCGCGTAAGGATCAGGAGTGGGTGGACGAGTACCTCACCGTGGCGGTGAAGCGTTGCAATGCCTGCCTGCTGGGGCAGTTGCGCCAGGCGTTGACCGAGTCCGCGGCCGGGGCGTCCGTGCAGCCCTGACCCTCCGCTCAGGACATGAGCAGAGGCGCGGTCCGTGCTGGGCCGCGCCTCTGCCTGTCCAGGCCGGGCCGGTCGAGGTCAGAGCAGCTGTGCCGCCAGGCTGGCCAGCTGGCTGCGCTCGCTCTTGGCCAGGGTGATGTGGCCGTAGATGGCCTGCTCCTTGAAACGGTCGACCACGTAGGTCAGGCCGTTGCTCGAGGCGTCGAGATAGGGGTTGTCGATCTGGTAGGCGTCGCCGGTGAGGACCACCTTGGCGCCCTCGCCCGCGCGGCTGACCACCGTCTTGACCTCGTGCGGTGTGAGGTTCTGCGCCTCGTCGATGACGATGAAGAGCTTGGGCAGGCTCCGGCCGCGGATGTAGGTGACGGCTTCCATCTCGAGGATGCCCGTGTCGAAGAGGTAGTCGACCTTGTCGCCGCTCTGCTCGAGCTTGGGGTCGACCAGGTACTGGAGGTTGTCGAGGATGGGTTCCATCCAGCTCTCCAGCTTCTCCTCCTTGGAGCCAGGCAGGTAGCCGATATCCTTGCCCAGCGGCATGATGGGCCGCGAGACCATGACCCGGCGGAACTGCTTCTCCTCGGCCACCAGCTGGAGCGCCACCGCCAGGGCGAGCAGCGTCTTGCCGGTGCCGGCCTGGCCGAGCATGGTCACCAGCTGGATGTCCGGACGCAGCAGCAGCTCGAGGGCGAACTGTTGCTGCAGGTTGCGTGCACTCAGGCCCCAGGGATGGGCGTCGCCGAACTGGAGCGCTTCCACCTTGCCGGTGTCGGCCCGCCAGATCCCGCGCGCCGACTTCTTGGGGCGGGCGGAGCTCTTGAGCAGCACACCTTCGTTGGGCCGGAACTCGCCGTCCAGGGCGATGGCCTCGCCCTCGTAGAAGGCGTCGATCACCGTGTCGTCGACGTCGTGCTCGGACCAGCCGGTGTAGAGCTCGTCGAAGTTGACCTTGCGGTTGAGGAAGTCCTCGGCATGGATCCCCAGCGCGTCGGCCTTGCAGCGGGCGTTGATGTCCTTGGAGACGAAGACCACGTCGTGGCCGGTCTCGTGCAACGCCAGCGCCGCGCTCAGGATGCGGTTGTCCATGACGCTGCGGTCCATGCCGGCGGGCAACAGGTCGGTGAAGCTCTTGACGAACACGTAGAGCTTGCCGCCGCCGTCCAGGGGCACACCCTGGCTCAGCGGCTTGCCGTCGCGGAGGCTGTCGATGGCGCGGACCACCCGGCGGGCGTTGCGCGCCAGCTCGTCGTTCCCGCGCTTGAACCTGTCCAGTTCCTCGAGGACATCCACGGTCAGGATCACGTTGTGTTCGGAGAAGACGTTCAATGCGTTGGCGTCGTGGAGCAGGACGTTGGTGTCCAGGAGGAAGGAGCGTCCGTCGATCGCGGGGAGAGGTCCGCCATTGAGAGGGGATGCTGCCGCCATACCGCCTCCTACGGTTCGTGGGCGAGGGTCGTTCATCCTTGTTATCGACCCCACTGCGAGGATCTTAACCGCCGGACTGACCGCCGTCACCACCTATTTATTCGATCGTGCGCTACAATTGTCGCTTCGTGAGATCGCGTGTTGCCGCAACGCCCGGACATGGCTAAGGTGCCGCTGACAAGGAGGTCGATCGGCGTGCTGAGAATGATCCTGATCGTGACGCTGCTGCTCTCGGTGGCCACCGCCGCCGAACCCCCGCGCTGGCCGCTGGACCTGGCGTCCCGCTATCTCACGGGCAATTTCCTCGAGCCCCGTAGCGGCCGCTTCCACACGGGGCTGGACCTGAAGACCAACAGCCGCACCGGCTACGCGGTCCTGGCCGCGGCCGACGGCTGGATCAGCCGGATCAAGCTGACACCCAACGGGTACGGCAAGGCCATCTACCTGTCCTGTGCCGACGGGACCACCTACGTCTACGGACATCTGGGCCGCCTGGCCGATCCGTTGCGCCAGCGGGTGAGGCGCGAACAGGCGCGGCGCGGGGTCTACGCCATCGACCTCCATCTCCGTCGCGGCGAAGTGCCATGGTCGCGGGGCGAGGTCCTGGCGCTCTCGGGGCAGAGCGGCACCTCGGGTCCGCATCTGCACTTCGAGGTCCGCGGGCCCGGCGGCAAGCCGCGCGATCCGCAGGCTCACGGATTCACGGTGCCCGACACCATGGCGCCGGAAATCCTGCTGGTGCGGGCGGTGCCGGCGGCCGACCTGGGCACCGGCGCGAGCCGGCTCGTGGGCGATGGGGCGACCCCGCTCTCCGGCGCGCTGCCCGATCTGGCGCCGCGCCCCGGCCCGTGGCGTTTCGCCGCGCTGATCATCGACCGGAGCGATCACCTGCGTTACCGCCTCGAACCCTGGCGGGTGAGCCTGCGCTGCGACGACCGGCTCGTCTACCAGTGCCTCAACGACAGCCTGGCCTGGTCGCGGAATCGGCAGCAGCGAGTGGAGTTCCGCCACGGCCCGCACGGCCAGGAACGCTGGCTCTGGTTCGACCCTGCCCGGAACACCCTTTCGGGACGCTTCCTGGCCGAGTCCGGTTCCGAGGGTCTGACGCTCACCGCCGGTCAGCGCTGGCAACTGGAAGCCGAGGACAGGTCCGGCAACCTGGCCTCGGTGACCTGGCGCATCGTTCCGGAAGCCCCGGGCTGGGGGCAGGCTCCCGAGCCCCTCGTGCCCGCGTCACCGCTGGCTCTCGACGATCCGGGGGCGCTGCGGACCTCGCCTGCTGGCCACACGCCACGCTGGCGCAGCGGGTCCCTGCGAGAGCCGGTCGGCAGCCAGCTGCTGTTGCTGTCGGGACTCGTCGAACTGGGGCCGCCGGTGGAGTTCCTGGTGCCCTGGGAGGAGACCATCAGCCCCGTTTTCCTGGCCTGGCCCGACGCCGGCAGCCTGACACCGGAGACCCTCGGGGACCCCACGGTAGGAGTCTATCAGCTCGACCGTGACCACTGGTCGTACGCGGCGCCCCTCGTTCTGGATGGGCCAGAGCCGGGCTTCACCCTCGACCAGCCGGGGACCTACGCCCTGTTGCGCGATCAGGCGGCCCCGGTCATCGCCACGGCCACCGTGGCCACCCGCCTCGAGCAGAGGCCGCCCGCGCGGAGTCACGGTATCGCCTTGCCGCGCTGGCCCGTGGTGACCGTCCCGGTGGGCGACCACGGCAGCGGGGTCGACTGGTCCCGGCTGGCCGTGCACCTGGACGGCCAGCTGCTCATCGCCGAGCCCGATCCCCCGCGGGACCGGATCCTGGTGGAGCTGCCCGACCGTCTGGCGCCGGGCCGACACCGCCTGGAGGTCGCGGCCTTCGATCTCGCCGGCCACGGTGCCCGCGCGGCCCTGGACCTCGAATTGACCACCGAGCCGGCGCTCGACTCGGCGGACGATCCCTGACAAGCGACCTCAGGAGATGTCGACAAATCCAAGTAGATAAGTTATTTACGCGGCCGAATCACATAATTCGTAGCCGGTCTTGTTTACGAACCGGCACCCACCTGCTACTGTGAGCGACGCCACGGACGCCAGCCCAGTCAGGAAACCATCGTCCGCAAGGAAGAGCGGCATGCCCGAGCAGCAGTTCGTCCACCTGCACAACCACTCCGACTACAGCCTCCTCGACGGCGCCATGAAGACCAGGGCCATGGTCCAGAAGGCGGTGGCCTGCGGCCAGCCGGCGCTGGCGCTCACCGACCACGGCAACATGTTCGGCGCGGTGGAATTCTATCTCGAGTGCCGCAAGGCGGGGATCAAGCCCATCCTGGGCATGGAGGCCTATGTCGCCCGCGACATGCACGACCGGTCGGGCAAGGAGGCCGCGCGCAGCAACCACACCGTGCTGCTGGTCCAGAACGAGACCGGCTGGCGGAACATGGTCCAGCTCGCGAGCAAGGCCTACATGGAGGGGTTCTACTACAAGCCCCGCATCGACAAGCAGCTGCTGGCCGACCACGCCGAGGGCATCATCGCCCTGAGCGCCTGCCTCGGCGGCGAGCCCAACAGCGCGCTCATGCGCGGCGACGTGGCGGGAGCCGTGCGCGCGGCCAGCGAGTATCGCGAGATCTTCGGTCCCGACCGCTACTTCCTCGAGATCCAGAACCATGGTCTGCCCGAGGAGGAGCAGGTCCGCCGGCTCATGCCCGACGTGGCGCGCCAGGTCGGCCTGGAGCTGGTGGCCACCAACGACTGCCATTTCCTCGACAAGGATCACCACGAGGCCCACGACATCCTGCTGGCGATCCAGACCGGCAAGACCCTCGACGACCCGGGGCGCTGGCGATCGGCCACCGCCGAGGTCTACTTCAAGACCACCGACGAGATGCACGCGCTCTTCGCCGACTGGCCGCAGGCCCTGGCCAACACCGTGCACATCGCCGACATGGTCGATTTCGAGCTCGAGCTGGGCAAGCTGCTGCTGCCCCGGTTCCCGTTGCCGCCGGGCTTCGAAACCCCCGAGGACTACGTGGTCCACCTGGCCCACGAGGGCCTGCACCGGCGCTACAAGGAGATCACGCCCGAGCTGACCGACCGGCTCGAGTACGAGCTCGGCATCATCCGCAAGACCGGTTACGCGGGCTACTTCCTCATCGTCTGGGACTTCATCGACGCGGCGCGGCGCATGGACATCCCCGTGGGACCGGGACGCGGCTCGGCGGCCGGCTCGCTGGTGTGCTACTGCATGGGCATCACCGACATCGATCCCATCCGCCATCAGCTCCTGTTCGAGCGGTTCCTCAACCCCGAACGCATCTCCATGCCCGACATCGACGTCGACTTCTGCTTCGAGAAGCGCCCCGAGATCATCCGCTACGTCGAGCAGAAGTACGGCCGCGAGAACGTCTCGCAGATCATCACTTTCGGCACCATGGCCGCCCGCGCGGTGATCAAGGACGTTGCGCGGGTGCTGGATCTGGGCTTCGCCGAGAGCGACCGCATCTCCAAGCTGGTGCCGGAGGAGATCGGCATCACGCTGGAGCGCGCCATCGCCGAGGCGCCGGGCCTGCGCGAGGTGGCCGAGGAGTCGGAGATCCACGCCAAGCTGCTGCGCAACGCCCAGGTGCTGGAGGGGCTGAACCGCAACCCCGGCATCCACGCGGCGGGCGTGCTGATCACCCCCTCGCCGCTGGTGGAGCACCTGCCGCTCTACCAGAGCACCAAGGGCGACATCACCACCCAGTTCGACATGCGCATGAGCGAGGAAATGGGCCTCTTGAAGATGGACTTCCTCGGCCTGCGCACCCTGACCGTCATCGACAAGGCGCTCAAGCTGGTGCGCGAGACCCGCGGTGCGGCCCCGCGCGCCGAGGAGATCCCCACCGACGACCCCGCGACCTACCAGCTCCTGCAGGAGGGCCGCACCGTGGGCGTCTTCCAGCTCGAGTCGAGCGGCATGCAGGAGCTGGTGCGCAAGATGAAGCCCACCTGCTACGACGACATCACCGCCATCAACGCGCTCTACCGGCCGGGACCGCTGGGGGCGGGGATGGACGAGGTGTTCGTCGAGCGCAAGCACGGCCGCAAGCAGATCGAGTACAAGCACCCCGATCTCGAACTCATCCTGCGCGACACCTACGGCGTGATCCTGTACCAGGAGCAGGTCATGCAGATCGCGTCCAAGCTGGGCGGCTTCACCCTGGGCATGGCCGACAAGCTGCGCAAGGCCATGGGCAAGAAGAAGGCCGACATGATGGCCGAGATGAAGGTCAAGTTCCTCGCCGGCGCCGCGGAGAAGGGCTACGACCGGACCATGGCCACCGAGGTCTTCGAGGAGATGGAGTTCTTCGCGCAGTACGGTTTCAACAAGAGCCACTCGGCGGCGTACGCGCTCCTCTCGATCCAGACCGCCTGGCTCAAGGCGCACCACCCCGCCGAGTTCATGGCCGCCACCATGACCAGCGAGATGCGCAAGGCCGAGCGCATCATCCAGCTCATCGACGAGTGCAAGATGCTGGGCCTGGTGATCAACCCGCCCAGCATCAACCAGCCGCGCTCCGAGTTCGGGGTCGACGAATCCGGCGCCATCCTCTTCGGCATGGGCGCCGTGAAGGGCGTGGGCTCGTCGGCCATCGAGGCGGTCATGGCCGCGGCCGGCGAACTGGGGCGGCCGTTCGCCGACATCTTCGACCTCTGCGAGCACATCGACCTGCAGCGGGTCAACCGCAAGGTCCTCGAGAGCCTGATCCACGCCGGCGCCCTCGATTGCCTGGTGGGCGACCGCGCCACCCTCATCGCCAACCTCGACCGCGCCCTGGCTTACGGGCAGAAGTCGGCCCGCGATCGCGAGGGCGGGCAGGCCAGCCTGTTCGGCGGCGCCGCCGCGGCCGCGGCGCTCAAGCCCGTGCTGCAACCCGCCGAGCCCTACGACGCGCTGGTCGAACTCTCGCTCGAGCGCAAGGCGGTGGGCTTTTTCCTCTCGGGCCACCCATTCCAGGAATACCGCGAGCTCATGGCCTCGCTGCGCACGACCACCACGCGGGAGGCCGCCCGGCGCGGCGAGGGGGCCTGGGTCGATCTGGCCGGTGTCATCACCAGCTTCCGTCAGGCCCGCGACAAGCACAAGCGGCTGTATGCCCGCGCCCATTTCGAGGACCGCACCGGCATGGTGGAGGTGGTGATCTACGCCCGCCTCTACGAGACGGCGGCCGACCTGGTGGCCAGCGATTCGATCCTGGTGCTCGGCGGCCGCGTCCAGGTGCGCGGCGACGGCACGCGCGAGATCGTGGCCGACCGGCTGACGCGGGTGGACGAGGTGCTGGGCCGCTGGACGCGTGAGCTCTATCTCGAGGTGGACCTCGACGCCATGGGTGCCGCGGGGCTCGACCGGCTCGGCGCGCTGCTCGAGCGGTTCGCCGGGCCGCAGGCGTTGCCGGCGCTCGAGCACGTGGCTGCGTCCGGTCTGGTGCTGCAGGCGGCGGCCGCGCCGGACCAGCCGTTGCCGGAAGGGCTGGCGGCCACGGTGGCCGGAATGGTGGACGAGGAGGACCTGGCCCTGCCGGTGCCGGTCCTGGTCGACACGCTGCGCGGTGGGCGACGCTGGTTCCTGCAGTGCGGCCGGCAGCTGGCGCTCACCCTAGAGAGCCTGCGGGCGCTGCGCGAGCTGCCGGGAGTCCGCGGCATCCGCCTGGACGTGGGCCTGCCGGCGGCGGCGCCGCAGCGTGGCGGACGCAACGGCGGCTGGAACGGCAAGCAGCGCTGAGGCGCCGGCTGTCGATCATGATTATTCTTGTGACCGCGAGACGATCACGGCGGGCACGTTAGTAGAGGCAGGTGACATGGCTGATCAGGGTCGGGGACCATGGCTGGACTTCGAGCGACCGATCGTCGAGCTGGAGGAGCGGATCCGCACCCTCGAGGACTCGGCGGCCGTGGGCGGGGTCGACGTCCAGGACGAGGTGTCGCATCTACGCAGCAAGGCCTCCCGGCTCAGCCGGGACATCTTCGCCAAGCTGGAGCCCTGGCAACGGGTCCAGCTGGCCCGCCACGGGCGGCGGCCCACTACCCTCGACCTGGTCGAGCGCATCTTCACCGATTACCTGCCCCTGCACGGCGATCGGCAGTTCCGGGACGATCCGGCCATCGTGGGCGGCATGGCGCGACTGGACGGGCGGTCGGTGCTGGTGCTGGGGCACCAGAAGGGTCGGGATACCCGCAGCAACGTGCTGCGCAATTTCGGCATGGCCCACCCCGAGGGCTACCGCAAGTCGTTGCGACTGATGCAGCTGGCCGAACGTTTCGACCGTCCCGTGATCACCTTCATCGACACGCCTGGGGCCTATCCGGGCCTGGGCGCCGAGGAACGGGGCCAGGCCGAGGCCATCGCCCGCAATCTCCGCGACATGGCGGCGCTGGGCGTGCCCTCGGTGGCGGTGGTCACCGGGGAGGGTGGTTCGGGCGGGGCGCTGGCCCTGGGCGTGACCAACCGGATCTACATGCTCGAGAATGCGGTCTACAGCGTGATCAGTCCCGAGGGATGCGCGGCCATCCTCTGGCGCGACGGGGCCCGGGCCGCCGACGCGGCCAAGGCCATGCGGCTGACCGCGGCCGATGCGCTGGGGTACGGCCTGATCGACGGCGTGGTCGACGAGCCCGTCGGCGGCGCGCACCGCGACCACGAGGGCACCGCCCGCGCGGTGAAGGCTCAACTCCAGGACGCCCTGGCCGAACTCGACGGTCTGGACCCGCCCGCGCTCCGGGAACAGCGCTTGCAGAAGTTCCTGAAGATGGGCGAATGGTCGGAGAAGCATTGACATACGCCTTGTGGTTTGGTAATATCTCCCTTGCCAACCACTGCGAGGATCCTACCTTCCGCCGGACCGCCACCACGGTGCGACGGTTTTTCATGTCATCCTTCCCCGTCCTCGGTTACATTTTCGACCGGTTCGCAGGACCCGTTGCGGAATGCACGTGTCTTCCACTGACCCGGTGATGCGGAGCCCAGGAGGCAGCGATGCTCGACCCGAAGTTGTTGGAAATCCTGGCCTGTCCCCGATGCAAGGGGGCGGTGGAGCCCGAGGCCGATCATGGGGCCCTGATCTGCCCGGCCTGCCGCCTGCGCTACCGGGTCGAGGACGACATTCCCATCATGCTCATCGAGGAAGCCACGAGTCTGGAGGAGGGGGACCGGGATGATGCGTAATCCGGCTGGCGCCTGGTTGATCGTTGCGTTGCTTCTGTTGCCGGCGATGACGGTGGTGGCCGCCACCGACGTTCCGCCACCGCCCGGTGCGGTGATGAGCCGGCCCGTGCTGAAGGTGCTGTCCGCCGATGACGGGCGCACCGTGGTTCAGATCACCTTCCCCATCGACCGGGCGCCAGCCGACTGGTCCACGGCGGGCCGGATCGAGTGGACCGGGCTGCCCACGGTGGACCGCGAACCGGCCACCGACGAACTGGTCTACTTCGAGCCCTCCTTCGGCTTCCACGTGGCGGTGCCGGGCCGGAGCGCGCCCGCGTACCGGGTCGCGGCCCTGCGGTGGCATCAGGAGCCCCAGGATCCCACCGAGCCGGTGGTGCAGGTCGGCGTGCCTTCGCCTTCGCGAGGGGTTCCGCTGGCGCCCGTCACCATCCGGCCCGCTGCCGGTGGCGGCGTGCTGGACGCCGTCATCGTCGAGGTCGTCCACCCGTTGCCGGGCGATGCGGCCAAGGCGCTGGACGATCCGCGGCTGGCGCGCCGGGTCGCCGCCGAGAGCGCGCCGCCCTCGGTGGTCAACCCCGCGGTGCACGAACGCCTGCTCGCCGCGGCCATGGCGTTGCCGGCACCCGCCGACAAGGCGCCGCTGCCCGACTACTTCGGTCTGACCGATCGCTGGATCCGCCTCGAGGTCAGCGAGACCGGCGCCTATGCCTACGGCGCCCAGGAGATGGAAACGGTCCTGGGTTCGCTCGCCGGGGTCGATCCCACCAAGCTGCGCCTCTACAAGGGCGGCGGGCTGCCCCTCGACGAGAATCCCGAGCTCTCGGACGACGAGCAGGCCGAGCGCACCGGCCTGACCGAGGTGGCCATCACCGTCCTCGACGGCGATGACGGCGAGTGGAACCTCGGCGATCGCCTCCTCTTCTACGGCTTCGGCTCCTCGGTTTGGCGCGACCGTCTCGATCCGGCCGCCGACAGGCTCGACCACTTCGACCACCGCTTTGCCCCGACGGGGGTGTACTGGCTGACCTGGGAGGACTACGCCACGGCCAGCCCGCTGCCGGGATCGCCGCTGCGCATCGGCACGGTCTCGTCCCAGCCTGCGGGCCTGCCCGCGGTGACCACCCACACCGCCCGGCTGCACGCCGAGAAGAGCTTCGTCGACGTCACCGGCTACTTGGCCGACAACTTCGCCTGGGAGTATCTGATCACGGGCAACTGGCCGGCGAACTTCACGGTCGAGGGGCTTGTGCCCGGATCCAGCGCCGACTGGCTCATGGATATCCGCGCCCAGGTCGGCACCAGCGGCTCACTGTCCAGCTTCATCGCCCGCGGCTGGCTCAACAACGACACCGCCGGCGCGGTCACGCACGAGTGGAACATCAACGACCAGCGGAATCTCGAGCGCATCATCATCGCGGGCACGTCTTCGGCGCTGGTCAACGGGAACAATCGCCTCAACCTGGCCAACACGAACTACGCGGACACCGGCAAGCCCCTGATGTTCGACAGCCTGGATCTGGTGTACCCGGCCTACCTGGACAAACGGGCCTACGGCAAGGCGCTGTCCTGCGCCTTCTGGGGCGACGAGGTTTCCGAGCCCGGCACGGCCACCGATGTCCGGTTCACGCTGCCGGCCGGCGGCGACCATCGGCTATGGGACGTGACCACGCCCACAGCGGTGGCCAGCCTAACCGGTGATCTGCAGGCAGGCGATCCCCGCACGCTCACCGTGGGCCTCCTGCGTGATCCTGGCGAGACCCGGCACCTCCTGCTCTTCACCGACGACGACCTGCTCGGCGTCGACCGTGGGCTCAGGATGGAGGTCGCCCCGCTGCGCGCGACCGTGGGCGCCGTCGATTACATCGTGATCCACCCCGCCGAGTTCGCGGACGCCGCCCAGCGCCTCGCCGATCTCCGCAGCCGCGTGCTGCCCGGCGTGGAGAGCCCGGTGGCCCAGGCCGTCTTCGTCGAGGACATCTACGCCAACTTCAGCGGCGGCCAGAAGGACTGGCGCGCGATCCGCCAGTTCCTGCGCTGGAACTCGCTGCAATACGGCCGGCGGCTGGCCTGGGTCTGCCTGCTCGGCGATGCCAGCCGCGACTACCGCAACTATCTGGACCACGACCCGTCCTCGCAACTCGTGGACTGGCTGCCAACCGAAGAGGATGTGACGTTCCCCGGCAACCCCTATGTCGGCACCCTCACCAACCCGTATTCGACGGACGAGGCGCTGGTGGCCTTCGATCTGCCGCCCGAGAACATCGCCCACGACATACCCGACCTGGCCATCGGCCGCCTGCCCGCCACCAGCGTGCAGTCAGCCAACGATCTCGTCGACCGGATCCTGGCCTACGAGGAGGAGCCACCTGCGGGCAACTGGCGCAACCGGGTGGTGCTCTGCGCCGACGATCTCCGCTACCGGGGTGTCGATCCCGCCTGGAACGAGGAGGCCCACACCGAACAGGCCGAGGTCCTATCGGGGCTCTACATGCCTCCCTCGCTCGATCAGCAGAAGGTCTATCTGCTCGATTACACGCTGGTGGGCTCCTACAAGCCCGAGGCCCGCCGGGACCTGCTGGCCAGCCTGAGCGCGGGCACCACGGTCTTCTATTACGTGGGGCACGGCGCCGCCGAGGTCCTGGCCGACGAGCAGGTCATGGTCATCGACGACATCCAGTCGCTCACCAACGGGGGCCGCCGCTTCCTGTTCATGGCCTTCAGCTGCGACGTCGGCGTGTTCGCCTCGCCCAACAGCCAGTGCATGAGCGAGGACTTCGTGACCGCGGCGCAGGGTGGCGGCATCGCCTCCATCGCCGCCTCGTGGCTCAGCTATTCCTATTACAACAACTTGCTGAGCGACGCGTTCTCCGCGGTCTACTGGCCGGACCGGAGCGTGTCGACAACCAGGACCCTGGGAGAGGCCCTGCGTCAGGGCAAGGCTCAGATGTGGTCCCAGAGCCTCCCCTCGACGCCCATCCTCAACGCGCGGCGCTACAACCTGATGGGCGATCCGGCGCTGCGCCTGGCCCAGCCGGTGAGCAACCTCGAATTCAGCGCGGCGTCCGACGACACCCTGCGCACGGGGCGCTTGCACGCGGTGGACGTGGATCTCGTCGCCGCCGGTCTCGATCCGAGCGCCGATGCCGAGTACGAGCTGTGGGCACAGGAGAGCGATGTCGCGGCGCCTTATGTCATTTCCAACGGCACCGTGCAGTACTGGCAGCGGCTCGGCCGGCCGGTGTTCCGGGGGAACGGCCCCATCGTCGGCGGCCAGGCGGTGGCCTCGTTCATCGCGCCGCTGAGCCTGCGCACCGGCGAGGGTGGACGCCTGCGCTGCCTCGTCAGCGACGACCGGTCCGCCAGCGTGGCGGTGAACACGGTGCCCGTGGTCCAGGTCAGCGCCGATGCGGGCGGCGATGTCTTCGGCCCCGATATCCGGCTCGGCTTCCCCGGAGGCCGCGTCCGCGTCCGCCTCGGCGACCCGCTGACCGCCGACCTCGAGGATTCCAACGGCATCAACATCATCGCCACCAATCCGGCCAACAGCGTGCTGCTCGAATTCGACCGCAGCGGGATCTACAACAACGTCTCCGACGACGTGCTCTTCACGCCGGGCAGCTACAGCCGGGCTTCGCTGGTCACCTCGCTGCCCAACGACCTCACGCTGGGCGAGCACACCGTGGTCATGACCGCCAGCGACATGTTCGGCAACGTGGGCACCGACACCCTCGGCTTCGTGGTCGAGGCCGGGGGCGCTGCAGGCATGCGCGATGCCACCGTGTTCCCCAATCCCACGCCGGGCCCCTGCCGGCTGGTCTGCGATCTGACCAGCGCCATGGATCTGCAGTGGGACATCTACACCGTGTCCGGGCGGCGCCTGCGCACGGTCCGGTCCAGTTTCGCCGCCGCCGGGCCTGCCATCCTGCACTGGGACGGGCGCGACGGCGAGGGCGACCAGATCGCCAATGGAACGTATCTTTACGTGCTGCGCGGGACCATGTCCGGTGACGGCCACGAACTTCGCAAGACGGGACAGCTCGTCATCATGAGATAGGGCCAGCCGCTCGCTGTCCCTGATGATCGCCAACGGAGGTATCTGACCGATGAAGCGCACTCTAATCGTCACCCTGCTGGGCCTGATCGTCCTCGGCGGCGCCATGCCCGCCCTGGCCGGTTCCGGCGCCGGCGCCATCGTGCTGTCGTTCCCGATCGGCGCGCGCTACAACGCGCTCGGCGAGGCAGGGACAGCGCTGGCCCAGGACGCCACGGCGGCCTGGTTCAACCCCGGCGGCATGGCCTTCCTCGGCGACCGTCGCGAGACGCACGACCTCCAGCTCATGTACTCCAAGCTGGCCGCCGGCCTGGCCGACGACATCGCCCTGACCTGGGGCGGCTACGCCGGTGAGCTCGGCGGCGGCGCCTTCGGGGTGAGCTTCACCTACCTCGACATGGGCGAGCAGCAGGGCACCGACGAGGCTGGCAACCCCACCGGCACGTTCTCCTCGTACGAGTACGTGATCCAGGGCAACTACGCGCTCAAGCTCTCGCCCAACCTGGGCATGGGCTTCGGCATCAAGTACTTCCGCGACAAGCTGGCTCCCGACAGCTCGCTCCAGGACCGCGCCGGCGGCTCGGGCGACAGCTTCGGCGTCGACCTCGGCATGCTCTGGAAGGTGCCCTCGGTCAACCTGAACGTGGGTGTGAACGTGGCCAACCTCGGTCCCGACATCAAGCACGTGGACGCCGACCAGGCCGATCCCATGCCGCGCAAGTTCGCGCTGGGCGTGGCCTACGGCCTGTTCAACAGCGAATACATGGGCCTGCTGCTGGTGGGCGATTACCAGCTGCCCCTGTACAAGTGGCAGGACGACGAGTACAAGTTCGGCTTCGAGTCCTCGCAGGACGAGTGGGGTGTGGGCGCCGAGTGGAACTACGACCGTTCGCTGTTCCTGCGCGCCGGCTACAAGAACGCCGACTACGGCGAGATCAAGGACTGGACCTTCGGCTTCGGCGTGGACATGAAGAAGTGGCTGCAGCAGGCCATCATCTTCGACTTCGCGTCGGTCCCGCAGGCCGAGGGCCTCGACCGCGTCAGCCGCTTCACCCTGGGCTACCGCTGGTAGCGAGCCATCCGGGCCGGTCCCCTGCCGCCCATCGCGATCCCGCGCCCCCTGGTCACCGACCAGGGGGCGGTGGAAGGAGTCACCGTGCCGCGTCGTGAAGGTATCCTGTCCTTGCTCAGAGCCGCGTGCCTGCTGGTCCTGATCACCCTGGTGCCAGGCGTTCCCGCCAACGCCGGGCGGATTCCCGTGCAGAAGCTGTCGTGGAACGAACTGGCGGCCCAGCCCGGCGGCCAGCAGCTCCTCGACCGCGAACTCCACCGGCAGGAGGTGTACCATCAGCGCTGGCACGAGGTGCACGATCTGCTGGGCGGCCGCCATGTCTCGGCCAAGTCGCGCCAGTGGCTCGCGGCGCAGGGGCTCGGCCCGGCGCGCCTCGCCGATCCGCTGGCCAGGCTGGAGAAGGCCGAGCCGGTGACCCTGCGCATCCTGCTGGTGCGGATCGCGTTCGAGACCAACCGCGAGCCCGATCTGACCACCATCGCGCCCGATGGCGATTTCATGCTCGGCCAGCCCGACCCCGACGATCCGCTGCCCATCGATCCGCCGCCTCACAACCGGGCGTTCTTCGAGTCGCACCTGCGTGGCCTGAGCGAGTTCTACCGCTACCAGTCCGGCGGGCTGCTGACCATCGAATCACGGGTGCTGCCCGAGGGCGACGTGGACAGCTACAAGGTCTCCGACGTGGCCGACTACGGCCCGGGCGCCGGCGGCTTCTGGACGCTGCAGGGACTCGAGACCCTGGTGCGCGACATGATCGACGCCGCCGACGCCGGCACCCAGGCCGACGGCTCCGCCGATCTCGGCGACTACGACGACGACCACCCGCTGACCTACATCATCTTCGCCCACGCCGGCAGCGACTGGCAGAGCGACATCAACCAGGACTCGCCCAACGACATCCCCACCTTCTTCGTCACCCTCGGCGAGCCCCACGATCTGCTCGGCGGCGGCCGGCTCTCCGAGTGCTCGGTGATCCCCGAGACCACCTACCAGGACGACTACCGCGGCAGCATCGCCGCCGCACTCTACCACGAGTTCGGCCACGCGCTGGGCCTGCCCGACGTCTACGACGCCACCACCGGCCTGACCAGCGTGGGGGTCTGGGACCTCATGGATTCGGGTACCAACCTCTCGGCGACCATCGGGGTGGAGGATCCCGACGCCCCGGGCGAGATCATCGGCCTGCCAGTCACCGGGATCCTGCCGCCCTCGCTCTCGGCCTGGTGCAAGTGGTTCCTGGGCTGGGTGGACGTGGGGATCGTGCCCGGTGGCGAGGCCACCACCTACAAGCTACCCGCCGTCGGCGTCCCGCGGGCACAGTACCGCTTCCATAACGACCGGGTGGCCGGGAACGCCTTCGACGAGGGTCAGCCCCAGGTGCTCATCGGCGGGATCTCCTCGCGGGAGTTCTTCCTGGTGGAGAACCGCTGGGTGCCCCTCTCCGAGGACGGCACGCCTTACGACCCCTACGACCCCGAGACTGGCTGGGGCGGCCTATACTTCCAGACCGATCCCACCGGCGAGCCCGACGAACGGACCGGCGTGGTGCTCTATCTCGGCGGCGACATCGATGGCGTCGAGGGCTACAACACCGGCTACTACGACTACTTCCTGCCCGAGGGCGGCCTGCTGGTCTGGCACGTGGACATGGACCGCATCGAGGCCAACCTCGCCGACAACGCCATCAACATGTACGGCGACGGACTCAAGCTGGTGGAAGCCGACGGCATCCAGGACATCGGTGTGCTCGACGCCTACGTCCTGGGCTGGTACGGCAGCGACCGCGATCCCTTCTCGCCCTGGAACGGCGTGGGTTACACCGAGCTGTTCCCGCAGGGAGCCGGCGTTCCCACCAGCCGCGCCAACGACCGATCCTGGACCGGCCTGCGCCTCTGGGACATGGTGGACGACGGCCAGGCCCACGGCGCCGTCATGGCGCTGCAGGCCACGGTGGAACAGGTGCTGCCGGGCTGGCCGGTGGAATTGCCCGCCGCCCAGGTCGACGACGCGGCCACCGCCCGGGCGCTGGACACCGCCAGCGTGACTTCGCTCGCCGGAGCAGACGGTCGGGACCTGATCGTCGCCTGCGACGATCCCCTGACCGGGAACAGCCCCTGGCTCTTCGCCTGGACCGCCGACGGAGAGGCGGCCTACCCGCCGCCCGACGGCTCGGCCCCGCGCTTCGCCGTGACCGCCCTCTCCGACGAGCTGGCCGGACCGCCGGCCGCGGTCACCCTGACCGGAGGACAGCCGGCCCTGCTGGTGGGGACCCGCGACGGTACCGTGCAGGCCTTCGCGCCCGGCGCCGCCTTCACCGAGTTGTGGAGCGTCAGCCTGGGGGACACGCTCCTCGCCGGTTGCCAGCCGATCCCCCTGGACGAGAGCGGCCCCTGGCTCTTCCTGGCCATCGACGGTGCGGGCATGGGTCACCTGCTCGACGAGGACGGGCAGACCGTTGGCGAGCCGCGTAGCCTGCTCGGCCTGGCCCCCGCCGCACCGGTGGCCCCGCTCCGCGTGGTTGTGCACGACGGCGATCCGGCGATCCTGGTCTGCAGCCACGATGGTTGGCGCCTCGTCCCCCTGGATGCCGGCGGCTTCACCGACGGCGGCGTGGTGGAATCCCGTCACCTCGCCAGCCAGACCGAGCTGGCGGTGGTGCCCCGTGACGGAGGCAATCTGCTGCTCACGTTCGCGGATGATGGCTACCAGGCGGGCTGGCTCGTCGCCGACGATGGCGGCGTGGCCCTGGTCGACTGGCCCGATCCCGCCGCCGCACTGATCGGCGAACCGGCCGTGGCCGACCTCGACGGCGACGGCCACCTCGACGTGGTCGCCGCCACCGCCCAGCGCCTGTTCGCCTGGCAGGACAACGGGACCCTGCTCAACGGCTTCCCCGCCGATCTGGCCGACATCTTCCCGCTCCCGGACACGACCCGGGTGACGGGTTCGCTCCTGGTGGCTGACCTCGTCGGCGACCCGCGCAACGAACTGCTCTTCAGCACCGACCAGGGGCATCTCTTCTGCCTCGACGGCGTCGGCCGGGTCCTCGAGGGCACCCCCTTCCGCTTCGGCGGCAACGACGGTTCGAGCCTGATCGCCGTGACCCACGACGGGGACCTGCTGAGCCTGGCTCTGGCGAGCCGGGGCGGCCTGGTGGGTGCGCCCCTGGAGACGCGGTTCACCCACGGCCGGATCGCCCTCTATGGCGAGCAGATCCAGGACCCCGCGGCCCGGTCGGCTGGCTGGTTCGGCCTCGGTGGCGGGCCGGCGCGCACGGGCACCGTGGGCCAGCCGCGCGCCGTCAGCGGCGCCGACCCCGCGGCCCGCGGCCAGGACAACGTGGTCTTCTATCCGAACCCCCTGACCAGCCGCAACCTCGCGGTGCGCTTCTTCAGCGCCACCGATCGGGATGCCGAGCTCACGATCTACAACCTCGAAGGCCAGGTGGTCCTCGAACGACGGCTCGCCGCCGAGGCCGGCCGCATCAACGAGTACACCCTGGATCTCGACGTGGCCTCCGGTCTCTACCTCGCCCGTCTGACCTGCGAGACGAGCTCTGGCAAGGTGACCGACGAGGTCCGAACGCTGGCCGTGGCCCGCTGATGGCCGCGGTGAAAGGACGACCCATGCGCTTGCGTCACCTCGTCTGTGCGACCCTGCTGGGTATGCTGATCCTGGGCGCGTTGCCGGCCAGTGCGGGCGATTCGGACTGGCTCCTGCGGCAGGCCGATCTCGAGGTCGCGCGCCTGACCGGCGAGCTTCCCACCGACACACGGGACTATCAGGACGATTTCGCCGGCGGGAAGGCGGCCATCGGCACCAGCAGCGGCCGTTCGCCAGCCGTTCCCATGCTCATGTCGCTGATCCTGCCCGGTGCCGGCGAGCTGTACCTCGGCCACAAGCGCGGCTTCCTGCAGATCGCCCTCGACGCGGCCTCCTGGTACGGCGCCATCTCCAGCGCTAGCAATGGCAGCGACAAGAAGGACGAGTACTACGCCTACGCCGATGCCCACTGGTTCGAGCCCAAGCTGCAGGCCGCGTACGACACCGAATGGGGGCCGGACCGCCCCTACTGGAATCCGGACTACGACTACATGGCCGGCGACGGCTTCGACTACTTTCCCGACGTCACCGGCGGCTACACCAGCCTGCCGCTCTGGGTGAGCAAGGAAGCCGACCGGCGCGAGTACTACGAGAACCTCGGCAAGTGGGACCAGTTCGTGTTCGGCTGGGACGATTACACCGATCCGCGACTCTTCCTGGGGGTGGAGGAGGCGGACATCGCCAACCTCAAGGATCCCCGCACCAGCGCGCATCGCGAGGCCTACCGCGATCTGCGTCAGGAAAGCAACGACTACTACGCCAAGCGCGACCGCTTCATCTACCTGAGCATCGCCTTCCGGGTGTTCAGCGTGTTGCAGGTCGCCTACCTCGAGGGGCTGCTCTTCGGTGGCGGCAGCAGCGGCGACGAGCCCCAACAGCTGCGGGTCGGCAGCCACGAGGTCGATTTCTTCGTCGAACCGGTGGGCTATTCCCGGGGCGTCATCGGCGCCACCGTATCCTTCTGAGAGGGGACAGACGTGAAGCGAGCGAGCATTGTGATCTTGGTCGCGATCCTGCTGGCAGGGTCGGCGGCCTCCGCTCAGGAGGGCATGGCGCGGTGGCTCGACCCCGGCGACTGGGACGGTCGCCTGGGCGCACAGGAGATCGGTGGCCGGCAGGACTTCGAGACCGCCCTGGACGAGGGACAGGGGACCTCGGACACGGGGCGGCGGGTGAAGGCGGGCGCGCTGTCGCTGCTGGTGCCCGGCGCCGGGCAGCTCTACAACGGTCAGAAGTCCAAGGGCCTGATCATGCTCGGTGTGGAGGCCGTGATCTGGGGAGCCTACATCGGCTTCGACAAGCATGCCTCGGGCCTGGAGGACGACTACAAGAACTGGGCCGGCCAGTACGCCGGCACGATCGGCGACCACGAGGACGGCTTCTGGCAGTCGGTGGGCCGGTACATGGACAGCGATGCCTGGTACGAGTCCCAGCTCCGCGAGGCGCGCGCCTTCGGTGAGGCGGCTCCTCCGCCGCCGGGATCGAGCGAGGAATGGCAGTGGCGCAGCGAGGGGTACCGCAGCGACTACCAGAACCTGCGCGCCGATGCCAACGAGGCCTATGACCGGCGCGACATGATGATCCTCTTCGCCATCCTCAACCGCGCCATCTCGATCTTCGACGCGGTCCGCAACGGTGGCCAGGATCCCTCCGGAACCCCGGCCATGGGCGCGCGGATCATGGGGATGGATCTCGCCCTGGAGATGTCGCGGCCGTTGCCGCGCCCCGAGGCCCGGGCCGTGGCTTCCTGGAGCTTCTGACATGGCGCCACGCAGCATCGTCGTCGCCATGGTTCTGCTAGGGCTGGTGGGCTGCGCCCCCCAGGCCGAGTACCAGCCGGCGCGTTCCGCAGCCACTGAGGCGGCGCCCACCGGCGTCACCCCCGTGGCGGTCGAACTGCTCTACCTCTTCGAGAACGTCCGTTCGGCGCCCTATTTCCCCTTCGAGGGTCTGGGGGGCGTGGGCTGGGGCGAGGACGGGACCCTGGTGGTCTGCGACGAGGGCCGCGGCAAGGTCCATGGCCTCGACCCGCGCTCGCGCACCTGGTACGAGTTCGACCAGCCGCCGTCGCGCCCCTTCCGGCCGGTGGCCGCCCGCATCGACGGGTTCAAGGTGCTGGTGCTGGATATCGGCAGCCGTGCGCTCTACCGGTACGACCTGGGCGGAGTCTACCAGGACCGCATCGTCAACTTCGAGACCCTCGATCCTGCGTTCGACACCGTGCCCAGCGCCTTCGACCTCGACCTGGACGGGCGTGTGGTGGTGACCGACGGCGGCGAGGAGCAAGTCCTGGTTCTCGACAGCTTCCTCGCGCTCCAGAGCCGGGTGGGCAACCCGGGACCGCATCGCGAACAATTCGACGAGCCGAGTGGAGTGGCCTTCCTGCCCAACGGCGGGTTCGTGGTGGCCGACCGGGGCAACCGTCGGCTGCAGCGCTTCAACCGGCTGGGCTACTGGGAAGCCACCTGGGGCGGCGAGTTCGACCTCGACAACCCCTTCGTGGCCCCGCAGGGCACCGACGCCGACCGCTGGGGCAACGTCTTCGTGGCCGATCCGGCCTCGGGAGTGGTGCACGTGCTCGACGCCCGGGGGCGGCTGTTGCTGGACATCGGCCCGGGCCTCGACCTCAAGGCCACGCCGCTGGGACCGGTGGACGTGGCCGTGGGCCCCGATCAGCAGCTGGCGGTGAGCGACCGGCTGCGCGGCGCCGTCCTGGTCTTCCGCATCACCTACGAGTGATCCGCAGCCGAGGAGGTGGCTGGTGAGCGGGCGCCGCAGCACCGTCGCAGGTGCGGTCCGGATCGCGCTCTGGCTGCTGTTCGGCGTGCTGACCTGCGCCGAGGCGCGTGCCCAGACCGACGGCACCGTCCTCGAGCGCGAATTCTTCCTCCTGGGCGCCGACAGGCGAGCGCTGGTGCTGGCCCACGGCGGCATCGTCCCGGCCAGCTTCTCGCTGCGGGTGGCGGGACGCTCCTGGGTGCTCGGCACCGATTACCGGCTGCGGGCGCGGGGCGGCGAGGTCGTCCCCTTGCGGCCGTGGTCCACCGAGGGCACCGTGGTGGCGGTGGCCGAGTACCGCTACCACCCCGGGCTCTCGTCAGGGCGCATCGGGCTGAGGACCATGGCGCCACCGCCGGCGCGCGACGAAACGGGTCGGCCAGTGGCGCCGACACCGCTGGAGACCTGGACCCTGGACGACGTGGGCAGCCTCGAGGTCCGCGGCAGCAAGTCGGTCTACGTCTCCTCGGGGTCGCGCCAGGAGATGGCCGTGGACCAGAACCTGCGCCTGAACGTCTCCGGACAGCTGACCCGCGACATCTACGTGCGCGCCACTCTCACCGACGACAACCTGCCCGTGGTGCCCGAGGGCAACACCGAGGAGCTCCAGGACATCGACAAGGTGCTGGTGGAGCTGCAAGCCTCGCAATGGAAAGCCACCCTGGGTGATTTCGAGGCGCGCCGCACGGGCTCGTTCTATGGCGGTTACCGGCGCAAACTCCAGGGGTTCTCGCTGGAGACCTACCCCGGCCGGCTGCGCGCCGAGGCGCTGTTCGGTTCGCCCCGCGGCCTCTACCGCACGGTGGAGCTGCGCGGCGAGGAGTCGAACCAGGGGCCGTACTTCCTCGGCACCAACGAGTCGAGCCAGAACCTCTTCATCGTGGCCGGCACCGAGCGCGTGACCCTCGACGGCGAGGTCCTGACGCGGGGCTCGGATCGTGACTACGTCATCGATTACGTGCGCGGGACGGTCACCTTCACGTACCGTCGCCTGATCACCGCCGATTCGATCATCGTCGTGGAGTACGAGGAGGGCGAGGGGCCCTACAGCCGCGGGGTGGTGGGTGGCGGCGGCGGCGTCGACTTCGAACTGGGCGAGGCGCCTGGCCGGGTCATGGCGCGCCTGACCAGGGAGGCCGACGATTCCGGCCGGCTGCGCAGCGGGGAATTGAGCCCCGAGGACGAGGACATCCTGCGAGCCGCCGGCGATGACGAGTTGGCCGCCGTGGCGCCGGGCGCGGTGGCCACCGAACCGGGCGAGGGCGAGTACGACCAGGTCAGCGACGGCGCGATCAGCTACTACGTCTACAACGAGGACGGCGGCGACTGGGCGGTGTCGTTCTTCTACGCCGGCCCCGGCCTCGGGGATTACGACCTGTCCAACCTCACCGAGACCGGCGCACGCGTCTTCACGTACGCGGGACCCGGGCTGGGAAGCTACCGGGTGGGCCGGCTGCTGCCGCTGCCCGAATCACGCAGCATGTTCACGGTCACCGCCGATGTGGGCGACAGCACCGGCGCCGGGATCCACGCCGAGTGGAACCTCAGCGACCACGACCGCAACACCCTCAGCGACCTCGATGCCGACGACAACGCCGGCCAGGCGGCCAACGTCGCGGTGCGCAGCGGCGCCGTGGGCCTGGCTGGGGGTACCCTGCGGGCCGACGCCAGCTGGGAGGACCGCGACCAGGATTTCGCGCCGTTCCTGATCCAGAAGAGCGTCTACGACTACGAGCGCTGGGGGCTGGGGGGACGGGCCAGCGCGCCGGGCTTTTTCGAAGAGTCCGACCGCGAGCTGGGGGCCGACCTGCGCTGGCTGGCCGGAAGGCCCGGCCAGCTGCTCGAGATCAACGGCGGCCTGGGACGCCTGGACCACGGCGCGTCGCTGAGCGCCGGTCGGGTGGCCACGGGCGGGCGCTGGGAATGGCTCGGCGGGCGCGGCCGGCACTCGTGGCGCGAGGCCACCAGCGAGGACACCGCCGATCCGCTCGATATCGTGCGCCGGGATCAGGCCCACGATCTGCGCTGGCGCGTGGGCGCACTCGAACCGCGCGGTGGCTACACGCGGCAGTCCTGGTACGATGATGCGTCCACCGGACCGGCCGGACGCGGCTACCGCCGCGAGGAACTCTCCGCGGGAATCAGCATCGCGCCGGGCCGGCCGTGGCAGGCCGACCTGGGCTTCACCCGGGGGCTGGCCGATTCGTTGCGCGGCCCGCAGTGGGAGCACGCGCGCGACTCGCGCACCTGGCAGGGATCGCTCACCTCACCCCGGGTGGCGGGTCTGCGGGCGGTGGTCGACGGGACCTGGCGCGAGGTCCTGCTGCCCGGTGGCGGCGAGGAGACCACGCGGCTGGGGCGCCTCGAACTCGCGGGCACCTGGCCGGGACTGGGCAGCGAATGGAGCCTGGGCTACAGCCTCGACAACAGCCGCACCGAGGTGCTCGCCCGGCAACTCGTCTACGTGGGCGAACTGCAGGGCGACTACGACGAGAACGGCAACTACGTGGGCCCCAGCCGCGGCGACTACGACCTGATCCTGGCCGGCACCGACAGCCTGGTGGCCACCACCCGGGTGCAGAGCGACCTCACCTGGCGTCAGGACTTCGGGTTCCTGGGCAAGGACAAGCTGTGGGGCGCCTGGAACGCCCAGACGCGGCTGGGCGTGGAGGCGCGCAGCCGCACCGACGACATCCGGGGTCTGCTGCTGCTCCAGCGCGATGTGATCTTCGACGACGAGGATGCGGTGCTCGGCCGGGTCGACCTCAACCAGGAGGTGACCCTGCTGCGCCACCTCCGCGCCTACGATCTGCGCTACCGTTTCGACTTCCTCGAGGCCAAGGACCGCCAGTATGCCCAGGGTCGCGAGGACCGCTTGCGCCGCGAGCACACCGGCACCCTGACCTGGAACCCCGGGCCGCGGGTGAGCCTGCGGCTGCGCGGAAACTACGGCGACGACCAGCGCTCCACCGACGCCCAGTTCAATCCGACCCAGCTCGGCTACCTGACGATCACCAAGCGTGGCGAGCTGGAGGGCTCGTGGCGGCCGGTGGCGGGCAGTCGGGCCGCCGTGACCCTGGAGTACCTGACCCGCAGCGACGCGGTGTCGGGGGTGTCCCAGCGCGAATCCGCCATCAAGCCCGCGGTACGCTGGCGGCTGGGGCAGGAATGGAGCATCCAGGCCGACGTGCGCGTGGCCGACGTCAAGAGCGATGAACCGGCAGGGTCGACCCGGCCCTTCTTCTTCTCGATTCCAGGGACGAACCTGGAGAACTCGGCCCGGCTCTCCTGGGATCCGAGCCGGTACCTCACCTTCGCGCTCGCCTATTTCGGGCGCAAATACGGTCAGCGGGAGTGGCAACATGATCTGCGGCTCGAGAGCACGGCGCGATTCTAGGCGTGCTGTCGCCGGCCGCCTGCTGGCGGCGCTGGCGGCGGCGCTGTGCCTGGCCGGGACCACGTCCGGCCAGGATGCGCGCACCTGGCCGCCTCGGCTGGAACTGGTGGGCGCCGACGTGAGCGATCCCGCGCTGCGCGACTACCTGGCTGCCGACCGGGCCTGGCTCGCACGCCAGCCGTCCTTCCTGCTCGTCGCGCCGGCGGTCGCGGACAGCGAGGCGGTGTCGGGGTGGTTGCGGCGCGCCGAGCGACAGCAGGGGCGGCAGGCCGTGGCCGATACCAGCGGGCGCGGGACCGAGGGGTTGGGCCCGGTGCGCGGCCACCGCGATCTCCTGTCGCAACTCCGCGATCGCTGGCTCGAGCGCGGGCATCTCGCTGCCGCGGTGAGCCTGCCCGATAGCGGGGCCAGCGTGCTGGTCACACCCGGCCCTGCGTACCGGCTGAGCGCGCTCGCGGTGGAGGGCGAGGATTTCGAGGGGCGGTCGGCGCTGCTCGCGCTCTGGCTGCCCCGCCCTGGGGACCCGTTCCAGCTGCGGGCCTACCTCGACGGCGCCGCCGGGGTGGTGGCCGGGTGCGCCGAGCGCGGCTATCCGTTCCCCGTCTGGCTGACCCGGGAGGTTTCCATCGACCCCGACGCGGCGCAGGTCGCGGTGACCGCCATGCTGGTGCCGGGGCCGTGGGCGGTGATCGGGCCGCAGAGCAGCAACCTGCCCGGCGGCCGCGGCGAGCATTTCCTGATCCGAGCCGCGGGTCTGGGACAGGGCCGCCGGTACCGGGAATCCGATCTCCAGCGCGGTCGCGATCGGCTCCTGGCGCGCGACCTGTACGCCCGAGTGGACGAGCCCGTGGTCCACCTGACAGCCGCCAGCGACACCGTGGGGATCTTCTGGCGCGTGGAGCCCGAGGCCCGCCCCAACCTGGTGACCGTGATGCTGGGGCTGAGCCGCAAGGAGGAAGGGGGGACCCGGTTGAGCGGGCAGGTGGATCTGGACTTCGCCAACCTGGCCGGAACGGGCCGTCGGCTCCGGGCGGGCTGGCGCGACGATGGCCTCGATCGGGCCCAGTTCGGGTTCTCGTACCTGGAACCCCTGATCCTGGGCACGCCGCTGGATACGGACCTCGCGCTGGCCAGCGAGGTGCAGCGCGATCAGTACACCCTCTTCAGCCTCAAGAACAACTGGCGGCTGCCGCTGGTCAGCCTCTGGGGTCTGGAACTGGGCTGGGGCTGGGATCGCACCACCTATCCCGACGGCGACATCGAGCGCACCAAGCGCCTGCGGGGCCGGGTAGCGATCCTGCATCATCGCGGCGATCGCGCGCGCAACGGCTGGTCGGGAACGTTCGCCATCGAGACCGCGAGCCGGAGCACCACCTTGCGCCCGGTCGGCGAAGAGGAGGACGCGCCCACGGTGGGCGGGCAGCTCGGCACCCAGGACAGCCAGCGGCTCCTGGAAGGCGACCTGGCTGGCGAACTCTGGCTGCAGACCGCGCTGAGTCTGGCGGGACGCGCGAGCTTCCGTCAGATCGACGCGGACACGCGCCCCGTATCGCTCTCCGAACAGTACCGGTTCGGTGGCGCCAGGACGCTGCGCGGCTACCGGGAGGACGAGTTCCACGGCGAGACGGTGGCCTGGGGCGGCGTGGAGGTCCGGCTCGGCCGCGCCCGTCGCTCGCGGGTTTACACCTTCGTGGATGTGGGATATTTTGAATTCTCCGTCCGCGAGGGTGAGGCGACCGATGGACCGCTGGCGCGACGCAGCGGGACCAACGTGGGATTCGGGCTGGGGCTGATGACCTCGGCCGCCCCCGGTCGGCTCGATCTGGCGGTGGGCTTCCCGGGCGACGTGAATTTCGAGACAGCCAAGCTGCACGTGTCTCTGCTGGGCAGCTTCTAGCCCGGCGGGCGCCAGCGGCCGGAGGTGGGCATGAACAAGGAGGAGGCGCGGCGTCGTCTGGCCGCGCTGCGCGCCGAGATCCAGCGCCACCGCGAGCTCTACTACCGCGAGGCCGCGCCCGAGATCACCGACAGCGAATACGACGTCCTGGAGCAGGAACTCCAGGCGCTGGAGGCGGCGCATCCCGAACTGGCCGATGCCGCCAGCCCCACGGTCCTGGTGGGCGACGACCACGACGAGCGCTTCGCGGCGGCGCCCCACTCGCGCCCCATGCTCAGCCTCCAGAACAGCTACGATCCCGCCGAGGTGGCCGCCTTCGACCAGCGCGTGCGGCGCGGCCTCGGCTCCGCTCAACCCGTGGCCTACACCGTCGAGCCCAAGATGGACGGCGTGGCGCTCGCGGTCCGCTACCGTGACGGTCGCCTCACGGCGGCGCTCACCCGGGGCGACGGCCAGCACGGCGACCTCATCACGCGCAACGCCGCCACTTTCGCGGAGATCCCCGTCGAGCTGGCGGACGGCTGGGCCGGAGCGCTGCCCGCCGGCTGGACCGCCTTCGAGGCGCGCGGCGAGGCCTACCTCGCGCTGTCGCGCTTCGCCGAGCTGAACCGCGAACGCCTCGCTGGCGGTGTCGAACCCCTGGCCAACCCCCGCAACGCCACCGCCGGCACGCTCAAGACCCTGGACCCCGCCGAGGTCCAGCGGCGCGGCCTGTCGGTGTTCTTCTACCAGCTCTTCCCCCTGTCCGACCTGGACGCCTGGGACGAGTCGCGGGATCTGGCCAGCCACCAGGACGAGCTGACGGCGCTGCGCACGCTCGGCCTGCCGGTCAATCCCATCCTGCACCTGGCCACGGACCTGGCGGAACTGACCGTCGCCCTCGACGCCATCGAGGAGCAGCGCGACCAGCTCGACTATCAGATCGACGGCGCGGTGATCAAGGTCGACCAGACCGCCCAGCAGCGGCGCCTCGGCCTGACCGCCAAGGCGCCGCGCTGGGGGCTGGCGTTCAAGTACACCGCCGAGGAGGCCCTGACCACGCTGCGGGCCATCACGCTGCAGGTCGGCCGCACCGGTGTGATCACTCCGGTGGCCGAACTCATGCCGGTGCAGCTGGCCGGCACCACGGTCAGCCGCGCCACCCTGCACAACTGGGAGGAGCTCGAGCGCAAGGACATCCGGCCGGGCGACCGGGTGGCGTTGGCCAAGGGCGGCGACATCATCCCCAAGGTGCTGCGCGCGCTGCCCGAGGAGCGCGACGGCACCCAGCAGCCGCTGCCGGTCCCCACCGCGTGCCCGGTCTGCCAGGCGCCCGTGGTCCGGCGCGATGGCGAGGTCGCCCTGCGCTGCGGGAATCCCTTCTGTCCGGCGGTGCTGGCGGGGCGGCTCCGTCATTTCGCCAGCCGGCAGGCCTGCGACATCGAGGGGCTGGGCGGGCGCTGGATCGACCTCTTCCTCGCCCAGGACTGGGTTCGCAGTCCGGCCGACCTCTTCCGCCTGGACCGCCAACAGCTGGCCGAACTTCCCGGCTGGGGCGAGAAGTCGGCGGACAACCTGCTGCGCTCGCTGGCGGCCACGCCGACCCGTCCCTGGGCCAACAAGATCTTCGCGCTGGGCATTCCCCAGGTGGGCATCACCACGGCCACCACCCTGGCCCGCGAGTACCCAGGCATGGACGCCCTGGCGGCGGCGCCGGCCGGGGACCTGGCCGACCTGTCGGACATCGGTCCCGTGGTCGCCGAGGCCATCACCGGCTGGTTCGCCGACCCCGCCGCGCGCGCGCTCATCGCGGATCTACGCGCGGTGGGATTCTTCCTCGAGCGGGAGGAGCAGCCGCCGGCGCTGCCGGCGCCTTCGGCGGCCAACCCCATCGCCGGCCGCACCTTCGTGCTGACCGGCACCCTGCCCTCCCTGACCCGGGCCGAGGCCAAGGCCGCCATCGAGCGCTGCGGCGGCAAGGTGGCCGGCAGCGTGAGCAAGCAGACCGCGGCGCTGGTTGCCGGCGAGAAGTCGGGCAGCAAGCTGGCCAAGGCCGAGCAGCTCGGCATCGAGATCCTGGACGAGACGGCGTTGCGCGAGCGGTTGGCGGCGGCGGAGTCGGCCCTTGAGTCCTGACCACGCACGGCTGATCATCGTCGAGGACGGGCACGAGTGGGACGTGGGCCATGCCTCCACGGCGGAGACGCCGGCGCGCAAGCTGGGCGCGGGGAGCGTCCTGGTCACCGAAACCGCTCCCCGGGACGCCCTGATCCACCGTCTGACGGGAGGCGCCTGGGCGATCCGTCCCGAACTGTTCTGGTCGCTCCTGGACCCGCTGTGTCCCCGACCCGCCGGAACCGGCTCCGGCGATCCGCTGCGCCGGACCTGGCAGCGCCTCGCAACCTGGCGGGACCTGCCTCCCGCCGAGCGCCAGGCATGCCGGAGCCTGTTCGACCGCGCCGTGAGCGGCGCCGGAGCCGTCCTCGACGTTCTGGACCGACTGGCCGCTGCCGGCAGTCCGTTCGGCACCGCGCCGGTGGCGCCGTCACCGGCACCGCCGGCCACCGCACCCAAGATCCCCACCGATCCCGCCGACCTGGCCGCCTTCCTGCTCGCCGCCGACGGACTGGGCTCGCGATACGGCAAGTCGTTCACCCCGCGCCAGGAACAGGCCGACCTGGCCACCGGCGTGGCGCGCGCGCTGGCTGCCGACCGCGCTCTGCTCGCCGAGGCGGGTACCGGCACGGGCAAGACCCTGGCGTACCTGGCGCCGCTGGTGGCCCGGCTGAACGCCGGCCACGAACGGGCCGTGATCTCCACCTACAGCCGCGCGCTGCAGACCCAGATCCTCGCGGGCGATCTGCCGCTGCTGACCGCCGACCGCCAGGGCTGGCAGGCCCGGCTGCTCATGGGCCGGCGCAACTACCTCTGCCTGCGCCAGCGCAAGGCCTACCTCACGCGCCCGGCGGAGGACGCGGTCGAGCTGCTGCGGACGGCGGTCTTCCGGCTCTGGCTCCTGGCCACCACCGAGGGCATGCGCGACGAACTGGTCGACCATCCGCTGCTGGCGGCGGACCTGTCCGCGCTCTTCGACGGCAGCCAGCCCTGCACGCCCGATTGCTACGAGCACGACGACTGCTTCGTCACCAGGGCGCGCCGCCTGGCGCGCGACGCTCGGCTGGTGGTGGTCAACCACGCGCTGCTGCTCAGCGATCTGCACGCCGGCGGCACGCTCATCGGTCCCTACCAGGATCTGGTGGTGGACGAGGCGCACCGCCTGCCGGCGACCATGCTCGACGCGGCCACCGTGCGGCTGGACCACCATCGCCTGGCCGACCTGGAGGACCTCCTGGGCAAGACGCGGCCGGCCGGCCAGCTGCCCGAGACCCTGGCGCTGCTGGCGGTCAAGCTCCGCGAACTACCCGGCGCCACCGCGGCCGCGGGCGTGGCCGAGGCTCTTGGCCGGTCGGCCAACCGCTGCCTGCGCGCCTACGCGCACTGGTGGCGGGAGGTGGGTCGGCGGCTGGTGGCGGCTGACGACGCGGTGCCGGGGCAGCGCCAGCGCATCGCCGACAAGGATCTGGCCTTCCGGCCGCTGGCCGAGGCCACAGAGGAACTGCTGGCCGCCACCGCGGCCGCCGCCACCGCCAGCGGCGCGCTCAACCAGGGCACCGAGACCCTGGAGGATCTGGCCAGCGGGACCATGGATCTGCTTTTGAAGGCAGCCACGGCGGGCCAGCTGCTCCGCCAGCTCGAGCGCGACGTGCGGTTCGTCACCGCCGACCCCAGCGACCGCTGGGTCACGTGGCTCGAGCCCGCGCGGCGCGGTGGGGTGCAGGCGCTGGGCGCCACCCCCCTGGAGTCCGGTCCGCTGCTGCGCGATCTCTGGCTCGAGGGGCAACGCGCTCCCGTCGCCACCAGCGCCACCCTCGCCGTGGACGGCGATTTCGGCTTCATGCTCGGCGAGCTCGGCCTCACTGGTCGGCGACCGGCCACGGCCACCCTGAGCGTCCCCTCGCCGTTCGACTGGCCCGAGCAGGCGCTCTGCCTGGCCGCCGAGGACCTGCCCGATCCTGACCAGGCGGAGTTCGCCGGCACCATCGCCGCGGTGCTGGCCGATCTGCGCCGGACGATACCGCGCCAGACCCTCGCCCTCTTCACCTCCTACCGCCTCCTGCAGGCGGTGGCCGACCAGCTGATGGCTGTGGAGGTCCAGGACGACCTCTTCGCCGGTTCGCGCGGCGAGATCCTGGTGCAGTCGCCGCGCACCAGCCCGGCCGAACTCCGCCATCGCTTCCGCAACTCGCGCGCCGCGCTGCTCCTGGGGACGAGCACCTTCTGGGAGGGGGTGGATTTCCCCGGCGACAGCCTGGAGATCCTGGTGGTGACCAAGCTGCCCTTCCTGGTGCCCAGCGATCCCTGGGTGGCCGCGCGCTGCGAGCGCCTCAAGGCCGCGGGAGAGAATCCCTTCACCGAGTTCATGGTGCGCGACGCGGTGCTGCGCCTGCGCCAGGGCATCGGGCGACTCATCCGCCGCCGCAGCGATCGCGGCGTGGTGTTGTTGCTGGACAACCGTTTGATCACCCGGCGTTACGGCGCTACGTTTCTGTCCTGCCTGCCCGTGCCCGTGCGCTGGCTGCCGGAGACCGGGCAGCTCGCCGCGGCCACCGCAGAATTCCTGGATCGTCCCTGAACGAGGTCGCCCATGGACAGCAACGCCTTCGTCATCGGCCGGGATCAGCTCGACACCGCCACTTTCGTGGCGGTGTGCCACCGTGGCCGACCGGTGGAGCTGGGAGAGGAGGCCCGCGAACGGGTCGCCGCCTGCCTCGCCTTCCGGCGCGGGCTGGAAGCGGGCGACGCACGGGTCTACGGCGTCAACACGGGCTTCGGCAAGCTCGCCGACACGGTGATCCCGGCGGCCCAGCTCGCCGATCTGCAGCGCAACCTGATCCGTAGCCACGCGGTGGGCTGGGGACCCGCGCTCTCGGCTCCCGAGACCCGCGGCCTGATCCTGCTGCGCGCCATGAGCCTGGCCGGCGGGCACTCGGGCGTTCGCCCCACGGTCATCGACCAGCTGCTCTGGCTGCTCGCGAGCGACGTGGTGCCCTGGATCCCGTCGCGGGGTTCGGTGGGCGCCAGCGGCGACCTCGCGCCGCTGTCCCACCTGGCGCTGGTGCTCATGGGCGAGGGGCACGTCCTGGCCGACGATGGTCGGCCCGAGCCGGCCGGGCCCCGGCTGGCCGCGCACCGGCGCGAGCCGCTGCAGCTCGAGGCCAAGGAGGGGCTGGCGCTCATCAACGGCACCCAGCTCATGACCAGTCTGGGCCTGCACGGCGTGGCGCGGGCACGGTCGCTGGTATCGCACGCGCTGGTGGCGGCCGCGTTGTCCGTCGAGGCGCTCGAGGGCAGCACGCGGCCCTTCGGCGCGGCGTACCACGCCCTGCGACCGCACGCGGAGATCGGTCAGGCCGCCGCGGTGCTCACGAGCCTGCTGCGCGGCAGCGAGGTCCAGGAGCACCATCGCGACTGCGGTCGCGTGCAGGATCCCTACTCGGTGCGCTGCTGCCCCCAGGTGGTCGGCGCCAGCCTGGGCCAGATCCGGCGGGCCGAGGCCGTGCTGCTCTGCGAATCGGCGGCGGTCACCGATAATCCCGTGCTCTTCCCCGAGACCGGTGAGGTGGTCACCGGCGGGCATTTCCACGGCCAGCCGCTGGCGTTGCAGCTCGACGCGCTCTACGCCGCCTGCGCCGAGATCGCCGACATCGCCGAGCGACGGGTCAACCTCCTGCTCTCGGGCAACGGCGGGCGCCTGCCCCGCTTCCTGGCCGCGGATCCGGGCCTCGAATCGGGGCTGATGATCGCCCAGTACCTGGCGGCGGCGCTGGTCTCGGAGACCCGGAGCAAGGCCTTCCCCGCCGCCGTGGATTCCATCCCCACCAGCGATGGCCAGGAGGACCACGTCAGCATGGGCAGCGTGGGCGCCCTGAAGCTCGGCCCGTGCCTCGACCGCTGCGAGGCGGTGGTGGCGCTGGAGATCCTGACCGCCGCCCGCGCCCTCGAGTTCATCACCCAGGAACCGGCGGCCCGGCGTCTGGGACGTCCGGTCCTCCGGCCCGCGGCGCCGCTGGCTGGAGTGCTGGAACGGCTGCGCAGTCAGGTCGACACTTCGCCGGGCGACCGACCGCTCACCGGGGACCTGGCCGCGGTCTGCGACCTGCTGCGCCGCGGTGACCTGTTGGCCGGTCTCGACGATCATCTGGCGACCCTTGCCTAGAGGAGGCACCCTTGAACCGCACGGGATACTATCTGGAGCGGCTGCCCGACCCCAACGAGATCGACCTGCTGGTGGTGAACATCGGCCAGCTCTGCACCGTCCACGATCCCGCGGTCGACAAGGACGGTCCGCGGCGCGGCGAGGACCTCGCCAGGATCGGCGCCTTCGACGCCGCGGCACTGGCCGTGGCCGCGGGAAAGGTGGTGGCAGCCGGACCCGAGGCCGAGTTGCGGCGCGAGCTGTTCGGCGCGGCGGCGGCGCCCGCCACGATCTCCGTGGTCGATGCTGGAGGCCGGGCGGTGGTGCCGGGTTGGGTGGATCCCCACACCCACGCGGTGTTCGGACGCACGCGCCAGGATGAATACGAGCGGCGGCTGCGCGGGGAGAGCTATCTCGAGATCGCGGCGGCCGGAGGAGGCATCCGGGCCTCGGTGCGCGACCTGCGCGAGCGGAGCGAGGACGACCTCGCGGCGCTGGCCGAGAGCCGGTTGCGCCGGCTCCTGTCCTGGGGCACGACCACGGTGGAGATCAAGAGCGGCTACGGCCTCTCGCCGGCCGACGAGATCAAGATGCTGCGCGTGGCGCGCCGCGCCGCGGAGGCGGTGGGCCTGCGGGCGGTCCTGACCTGCCTGGCGGCCCACGAGGTGCCGGACGAGTACCGCGACCGCCGCGCCGACTACGTGCGTCTGGTCTGCGAGGAGGTGCTGCCGCAGGTGGCGTCCGAGGGGCTCGCGCAGCGTTGCGACGTGTTCTGCGAACCCTCGGTCTTCGACCTGGCCGAGACCGAGACCATCCTGACCAGGGCCACCGCCCTCGGCCTGCGCTGCACGGTGCATGCCGACGAACTGGAACCCATGGGCGGGTCGGTGTTGGCGGCTCGGCTGGGCGCCGATTCGGCCGACCATCTGATCAGGATCGACGACGCTGGCATCGCCGCCCTGGCGGCTTCGCGGACCGTGGCGACCCTGCTGCCGGGCACGGTCTTCTCCCTGGGGATCCGTGACTACGCTCCGGCCCGCCGCATGATCGAGGCGGGTTGCGCGGTGGCCGTGGCCTCGGATTTCAACCCCGGCAGCTGCCCCATCGGGTCGATCCCGTTGATCCAGTCCATCGCCTGCAGCCAGATGCGACTGCTGCCGGCCGAGGCGCTGGTCGCCGCCACGCTCAATGCCGCCTGGGCTCTGGGACTGGCCGGCGAGGTCGGCTCGCTCGGGCCGGGCAAGGCGGCGGATTTCGTGCTGCTGAACGGGGACGATTACCGGCTGGTGCCCTACCACGGCGGTGTGGGAATGGTGGGCGCGGTCTACCGGAGCGGTCGACCGGCCGCTTGAGTGCCATGGACGGGGTCTGAAGGCGGGTTCCGGCGAACGGTGCCCGCCTTCGCTTTTTTCCGCTCAACTGCCGGGCAATACGAACGATGATACTGAACGAGACGCTGCCGGAATGAGATCCCGGTGGCCGGCAACGACGAGATCACGGTTCAGGACACCCAGGGGGCGGCTCCTTGTCCTCCAAATTGCGCAAGCTCAAGCAGCAAGCATATGAAGCCGGGAAGAAGCGCGACTGGTCCGGAGCGGCCGAGGCCTACGCGCAGATCCTCGACATGGACAAGACCAATCCGTCGCTCCTGAACGAGTACGGGGATCTCTGTCTGAAGGCCGGCGACATCAGCAAGGCCGTGCGCCAGTTCCTCAGCGCCGCGTCGCGCTACAAGCAGACGGGCCTTTTGAACAACGCCCAGGCCGTCTACAAGAAGGTCCTGCGGCACGACGACAACAACATCAACGCCCACTGGTTCCTGGCCGAGATCCGCAGCTCGCAGGGGTTGATCGCCGAGGGCGAACAGCACGCCCTGAAGTTCCTGTCGGCCGCCGAGGAGGTCTCCGGCGAGATCAAGGAGATCTTCCTCAAGCGGTGCCTGGAACTGTTCACGCTCTACGCCAGCAGCGACCCGATCCTCGAGCGGGTCGAGGGGATCTTCCGGATCTGGGACATGCCGCTGGAGGCGGCACGCACCGCCATCCTGCGGGCGTGTCTCGCGCATCAGGCGGGGCAGGCCGACCAGGCCGCCGCCACCGTGGCCAAGGCCACTGGCGACTTCCCCGAACTGGCCAACTATGCCGAGTATTCTCGCTGGCAAGAGGTCACGGGCCGGAAGTCCGCACCCACCGGGTTCAACGATTTCAACACCCTCGATCTGGCAACCGGGCCGTCCGCGGATGCCGTCCCGGACGAACCCGCAGCGGCGCCCATGGCCATGGACGATCCCGAGCCCGAGACTGCCGGTCCTCCGGCGGCTGCCGACGAGGCCAGCGCCACCGCCTCGGCCTTCGAGGAATTCCTGTCGGCCGGAGGGGAACTGGAGGTCCCGGCGGAGGGTTCTCTATTCGCCGGCCAGGAGGAGGATCCGGCGGTGGCGGTGGCGGAACCCGGATTGACCGACGAGGACGGTTGCATCAGCATCGAGCTCGAGGCGGATGACGACACCAGCTTCGCCTCGCTGATCGACGCCGCGGCAGAGAGCGTGGGCACGACACCGGAGCCGGCGGCGCCGTCGCGCGGCGGCTCGGTGAATCTCCTCGACGAGATCCTCGCCGAGGAGGGCGAGGACATCCTGCGCAGCAGCGAGACCGAGCAGGTCTCCACCATCGCCAGCGAGATCGGACGCAACGTGGGAGACTCCGGGGATGCCGACCCTGAAGCTCAGTACCAGCAGGGGCTGGTCTATCTCGAGCTCGGACTCTACGACCAGGCGGCCTTGGCCTTCGCCGCCGCCGCGGCGGACCCGACCCACGCCCAGCAGGCCCGGGAGATGTGGGGCCACGCCCTGCACCGGGACGGCCGATCCGAGGAAGCACTCGAGGTCCTGCAGGAGGGCCTGTCCGGCGAGGCCGAGGGGAGCGCCACCGCGCTCGGTCTGCGCTACCACGCCGGCCGCATCCTCGAGGAACTGGACCGGACCGAGGAGGCCCAGGCACATTACCGGCGCATCCACGCCGTGGATGCCGGCTTCGCCGACGTCGCCCACCGATTGCACACCGCCATCGGCTGATCACCACTCCTTGCCCGGGGGGAGCAGATCGCTTACCCTGCGGGCCATGAATCCCGTGACCGCCCAACAGGACTATCTGCGGGTCCGGCAAGCTGTCTTGCTGGGCCTTTTTGCCGGCACCGGAGTGGGCCTCGGCTACCTGCTGGCCGGGGTTCCCGGTTGCGAACTGATGAGCCTCAATGCAGCGCTCGCTGGGCTGGCGCTCGGGCCCCTGCTCGGCGCCGCCGCGGGCGCACTGGCCATGGCGGTCTACTCGCTGACCAGTCCCATGGGTGCCCCGATCCCCTTGATCCTCGCCGCCCAGCTGCTGGGCATGGCGCTGGCGGGCCTGGTCGGGGGCTGGCTGGCGGTCCCGCTGCGCCGCTGGCCCTGGCGGCCGCGCGCCGGTCTGGCCGCCCTGGCCGGTGCGGGTTGTGCGCTGATCCTGGACCTGGCCACCAACATGGCCATGGCTGTGAGCATTTCGTTGCCGCTGTGGAGCACGCTGCTCGCCGGGGCCGGCCTGGCCGTGCTGCATGCGGGAACCACGGCGATCGGTTTCGGCCTGCTGCTGCCGGCCCTGGCCGCGCGGCTGACCCGGCTGCGGCGGCCCGCGGTGCGCGCGGTCTGCCTGTTGCCGCTGGTGTTGCTCTGGACGGGCATCGGCGAGGCCCAGGATAGCGGTCCGGCGCCGGCGGACTCGTCGGGACTGGCGATCGCGTCCGCCGCGGCGGTGGACTCGCTGGCGACGGTGGGCCCAGACTCCCTGGCCGCTGCTGCCGATTCCCTGTCCGCGCCCACCGATACCCTGGCCGCCACCCGCTCGGTCGACAGCAACGAGTTGCCGCCGAGCGTGGTGAACGATCCGCACCGGTACGTGCGCGAATGGAAACGTCCGCTCTGGAATCCCTTCTTCGCCACCTACCGGGACAACCTGCTCCGCCGCACCGCCTGGCTGCCCGTGGTCGACGGCGGACAGGGGTCGGCGGTGGTGTTCTTCGGCGAGCCCGGCACGAGCGTGACGCCCAGCGTGGTGCGCGACGGGATCCCGCTGGATGTGAACAACCGCTACCTCGACGATCCGGAGGCCATGGCGGTGGTGGGGCAGGTCCTCGCCAGCAACACCTACGGCCTGGGGGAAGGCGGGGGCCTGGGGGGCGAGATCAGGGCCTTGCCATACGATCCGGTTCCCGATCGAGACCTCGCCGACACACGCTGGTTCAAGGGCAAGCACGAGACCTATCTGCGCGACCTGCACGTGCTGACCGCGCATGCGCCATGGCGCATCGGGTTCGACTTCGAGGAACAGCTCGACAACGAGGGCTACGATTTCCGTACGCCCGGCGAGACCCGCTATCCCGAGCTGGATGACGAGCTGTCCGACGAGTTCTGGGGGCAGGCCAAGTTCCGTTCGGGCCGCGGTATCCTGCGCCGGGATCTGGGCGAGGCGGGCGATCTGGCGCTCAGCCTCGAGAACGTGCGCAAGCTCAAGAAGGCGCTGCCGGCCTACGACATCGACCACCAGGATCTCTGGTCCACCCGCGCCGCGCTGGACTGGCACACCACCGCGGGCGGGCAACCTGCCCGCCTGGCCTTCCACTGGACCCAGAACGACGTGGACTGGGATCGCAACAGCTCTGATTACCGCAAGCAGGAGGCGGCACGGACCGGTCTGCTCGCCGCCTGGGGCGACGCCGCGGGCCACGGTCGACTCGATGCGGCCTGGGGGCGCTGGACGCTGGTCGACAGCGGCGCCCCCTCGTCATGGGCTGCCGACCACGCCGACACCTCCCGGGTCCGAGGGGAGCAAGCGAGCCTGCGCGCATCGCGCAACTGGCGGGGGAGCTGGTGGCGCAGCGATCTCACGGTGGGCGGCTGGTGGGACGAGCACGGGGACTGGCTGCTCGGCGGCGCCGTGGGCCTGGCCGAGAATCGGGGGCAGCCGCGCTGGACACTGCGGCTCGAGCACGGCGGTCGGGCGCCGCGCAGCGACGAGCTGGCGACGGCCTGGCGCTTCGCCGTCCCCGGCGGGCGACACACCGTGGCCCTGCCCAACGCCACTCTGGATCGCGAGGACGAGTGGCGGCTGGCCGCCACGACGCGTTCACGGCTGGCGGGCTTCGATCTTGCGCTGGAGGCGGCGCTGCGGCGGCTGCGCCAGGGCATCGGCTGGCGCGTGGAATCCGGAGCGACCAGCACGGGTCGCTGGGACAACGGGGTCGCCATGGATTCGGCCACCATCCGCGCCGCCATCGCACGCGAGGGGAGGTTCCTGGGATGGCTGCGCGTGCGCGCCGCTGGCACCTATCGCAGCTGGTCGCGCGACGACGACCTGCGGATCTCGCTGCCGCCCCGTCTCGACTGGGCGCTCTCCGTGCTCTGGGAGAATCATTTCTTCAAGGAGGACGGGATCCTGCAGCTGGCCTGGTACCTGAACAACCGGGGCGCCATGAACGATCCCTGGTTCCTGGCCAGCGACGAGGAATTGCCGGCCATCACCCGCATGGATCTGATCACCGGCTTCCGGCTGGTGGGCACCAACCTCTCGCTCGAATTCCTCAACCTGACCGGCGAGGAGCTCCAGCTCTCCGCGGGTGCCGTCTCCCACGGCCTGGAGATGCGCTGGCGACTCCACTGGGTCTTCCACTACTAGCGGGCGATGCGGCGTGACGCGCCGCGAGATCGCCGGGATCCTGCTCATCCTGGGTCTGGTCCTGGCCGGCCGACTGATCCGACAGGCCATCCTGTGCGATCCGGCAGGCCGGTGGCGCGAGCCCGGCTGGCTCGAGGCCAACCTGCCGCCTTTGGCCGTGGACACGCCCGAGCCGGTCCGCACCGCTCCCCGCCTGCCCAGCATTCCCCTCGATCCCAACACCTGTCCCGCCGATTCGCTCCAGCTCCTGCCCGGCATCGGTCCCGCCATTGCGAGCCGCATCGTGGCGGCCCGCGCCGCGGGATTGCATTTCGCCTGTGCACGCGACATGCAGGCTATCCGCGGGATCGGTCCACGGACCGTCGCCCGACTGGAGCCCTATCTCGCTTTCAGTGAAAGAGATAGCGCGCCAGCCGTGGGCGGGCATCCTGCAAGATGATTACCGGGAGACGATCCTGGTCCGGGCATAAAACCTCAAGCTTGCCTGCCGGGGACCGATAAGGACTCTGAATCATGAGACCCGCGGGAGGGATCCCGCCCAGCTTGAACACCCGCCGAATGTGCGCTGGTCCTCCGGGGCTGGTGGCCTGAGAGGCTGTTACATGAATGCTGGTAGCTCCGTCGTCGTCCGGGACAAGATTGCCGCTCGACTGCTCGATGCCCAGGTCATCACCGGTGACCAGATCGAGCAGGCCAAGGAGTTGCAGAAGTCGGAGGGCGGATCGCTGGGCATGGCCCTGATGCGGATCGGGGCGGTGGACGAGAAGACGTACACCGAGTTCCTGGGCAAGGTCTACAACCTGCCCGTGGTGGATCTCGACCAGGCCGGCATCGCCACCGATTGCATCGATCTGATCCCCGCCGACGTGGCCACTAAGTTCCAGGTCCTGCCGCTCGAACGCCGGGGCCGCGTGCTGTCGGTGGCCATGGCCAACCCGTCCAACATCTTCGCCATCGACGACATCAAGTTCATCACCAGCCTCGACGTCCAGCCGGTGGTCGCCAGCGAGGTGGCGATCAAGCGCGCCATCGACAAGTACTACGCCCCCACCGATTCGCTGGCCTCGATCATGGAGGGCATCGAGGACGACATCGAGGTGGTGGAGGAGCAGGAGGACGACGATGTCGGCGGCGGTGAGGAGCAGAACGCGCCGGTGGTCAAGCTGGTCAACACCTTGCTCGCCGAGGCGGTCAAGATCGGCGCCAGCGACATCCACATCGAGCCCTACGAGAAGCACATGCGGGTGCGCTACCGCATCGACGGCGTGCTCCAGGAAGTGATGGAGCCGCCGGTCAAGCTGAGGGCCGCCATCACCAGCCGCCTGAAGATCATGTCCGAGCTGGACATCGCCGAGCGCCGTATCCCGCAGGACGGCCGCATCAAGCTCAAGGTCGGCGACAAGAAGGTCGACCTCCGCGTCTCGACCCTGCCGTGCATCTTCGGCGAGAAGGTCGTGATGCGTATCCTCGACAAGGGGAACCTGACCCTCGACCTGGGCAGCTACGGCTTCGAGGACAAGGCGCTGACCGACGTCTACGAGGCCGTGGCCAAGCCCTACGGCATGGTGCTCGTGACCGGGCCCACCGGCTCGGGCAAGACGACCACGCTCTACTCGTGCCTCTCGCGGGTCAACAACCCCGACGTGAACATCATGACCGCCGAGGATCCGGTGGAGTACAACCTCGACGGCATCAACCAGGTCCAGGTCCGCGACGACGTGGGCCTGACCTTCGCCGCCGCCCTGAAGGCGTTCCTGCGCCAGGACCCCAACATCGTCATGGTCGGTGAGATCCGTGATCTGGAGACCGGTGGCATCGCGGTCAAGGCCGCGCTCACCGGTCACCTCGTGCTCTCGACCCTGCATACCAACGATGCGCCGGCCACGGTCAACCGCATGGTCGACATGGGCATCGAGCCGTTCCTGGTGGCCTCGTCCACCAACCTGATCATGGCGCAGCGCCTCGTGCGCCGGATCTGCAAGAACTGCAAGGCGCCCGCCGAGGTCCCCGCCGAGGCGCTCGTCGACATCGGCTTGCCGCCCGACACCCAACCCATGCACGGCAAGGGCTGCGACAAGTGCGGCGGCACCGGCTACGCCGGACGGCAGGGCCTCTACGAGGTCATGCCCATCTCGCCGCGCCTGCGCGAGCTGATCCTCGACCGTGCCAGCACCGCCGAACTGCGCAAGCAGGCCATGGAGGAGGGCATGCTCACCCTCCGCCAGGACGGCCTCAAGAAGATCATCAAGGGCATCACCACCATCGAAGAGGTCCTGCGCGAGACCACCGTGCAGGACTAGGAGGAACGATCTTGACCGGAATGCGTGAACTCTTGGAAGAGATGGTGTCCCGGGGTGCGAGCGATCTTCATCTGACGGCAGGACTGCCGCCCCAGTACCGCGTCGACGGCATCGTGACCAGCGGCGCCTTCGACGTCATGACCGGCGAGGAGACGCGCCGCCTGGCCTACAGCATCCTCAACGAGGAACAGAAGAAGCGGTTCGAGAACGAGAAGGAACTCGACTTCTCGTTCGGCGTCCAGGGGATCAGCCGCTTCCGCGCCAACGTCTTCATGCAGCGCGGCGTCACCAGCATGGCCATCCGCCAGATCCCCTACACCATCCACACCTTCGAGGAGCTGGGGCTGCCCCAGGTGTGCCGCGACCTGATCAACCGGAGCCAGGGCCTGATCCTGGTCACCGGTCCCACCGGCAGCGGCAAGAGCACCACCCTGGCCACCATGGTCGACACCATCAACCAGACCCGGGGCGGTCACATCATCACCATCGAGGATCCCATCGAGTACGTGCATCAGCACAAGAAGTGCATCGTGAACCAGCGCGAGGTCAACAACGACACCAAGAGCTTCGGCCAGGCGCTCAAGTATGTCCTGCGCCAGGACCCCGACGTGATCCTCATCGGCGAGATGCGCGACCGCGAGACCATCGGCGCGGCCCTGACCATCGCCGAGACGGGCCACCTCGCCCTGGCCACGCTGCACACCAACAGCACGTTCGAGTCGATCAACCGCATCATCGACGTCTTCCCGCCCGAGCAGCAGAACCAGGTGCGTTCGCAGCTCAGCTTCTCGCTGTCGGGTGTGATCACCCAGCAGCTCATCCCGCGCGCCAAGGGCGGGGGCCGGGTGCTGGCGCTGGAGATCATGGTCTGCACCCCGGCGATCAAGGCCATGATCCGCGACAACAAGACCCACCAGATCTACGGACACATGCAGGCCGGGCAGAAGCACGGCATGCAGACCATGAACCAGTCGCTCTACCAGGCAGTGGAGAACCGCTGGATCTCGCTGGACACGGCCGTCGGCCGCAGTCCCGATGCGCAGGAGCTCATGCAGATGCTGGGCGAGCCGGTCGGCGCCAAGTAGCGCGCGACCAAGGAGGAACCGTGGCTGCCACGACCATATACATCTGGAAGGGCAAGACCGCCAAGGGCGAGATCATCAACGGCGAGTACAAGGCCGAGGACCGCCGCGAAGTCGGCGAGTACTTGCGCAAGCGCCGTATCCTGATCCAGTCGGTGCGCAAGAAGCCCAAGGACATCCAGTTCAACATCGGCGGCAAGAAGGGCGTGAGCATCAAGGACCTCTGCGTCTTCACGCGCCAGTTCGCCACCATGATCAACGCGGGTCTGCCGCTGGTGCAGTGTCTCGAGGTGCTGGGTCGCCAGCAGCCGAAGCCGCACTTCAAGATGGCGATCCAGCAGGTCATGATGGACGTCGAGGGCGGGCAGACCCTGAGCGAGGGCCTGACCAAGCACCCGCACATCTTCAGCGACCTCTTCGTCAACATGATCGCCGCCGGCGAATCCGGCGGCATCCTCGACGTCATCCTGCAACGGCTCGCCGTCTTCCTCGAGAAGAACGACGCGCTGCAACGCAAGGTGAAGGGTGCGCTGACCTATCCGGCCATCGTGCTCTTCGTGGCGCTCGGTGCGTGCATCTTCATGCTCATGGGCGTGATCCCGGTGTTCGCCAAGATGTTCTCCGACTTCGGCGGCGAACTACCCGCGCCCACCCGCGTGGTCATGGGCCTGTCGGATCTGCTGCGGAACAACTGGTACTTCCTGCTCGGTGGCGTGTTCGCGCTGACCTTCGGGTACAAGCGCCTGCGCAAGACCAAGAAGGGCGAGCTGCTCACCGACCGGCTCTTCCTCAAGGTCCCCATCATCGGCACCGTGGTGCGCAAGGGCGCGGTCTCGCGCTTCACCCGCACCCTCGGCACGCTCATCAGCTCGGGTGTCCCCATCCTGCAGGGCCTGGAGATCACCGCCCGGACCGCGGGCAACCGCGTGCTCCAGAACGCCATCGAGGCCACCGCGCGTTCGATCAGCCAGGGCGACACCATCGCCGAGCCGCTCAAGGCCAGCGGCGTGTTCCCGCCCATGGTGGTGCAGATGATCGGCATCGGCGAATCCACCGGCGCCCTGGACGAGATGCTCTCCAAGGTGGCCGACTTCTACGACGACGAGGTGGACGCGGCGGTCGAGGCGCTGACCGCGGCCATCGAGCCCCTGATGATCGTGGTCATGGGCACCATGGTCGGCGGCATGCTGGTGGCCATGTACCTGCCCATGTTCAAGATGGCCAACGTGGTCGGAGGCTAGCCAGTGAACACGGCCGTGGAACGACGTCCCGGAGACAGCGGCCTGGTGCTGCGCACGCTGACGGCGATCCTGCTGACGGGCGGCTCGCTGCTGGCGGTGGTGCGCGATCCGGTGGGCATGTCGGCGACGGCGTATACCTGCGGCCTGGCCCTGCTCTGGTGCGCCCTGGCGCTCGAGGCTTTGCCCGAACTGCGGTGGCTCGGCCGCCGGTGGCGCGACACCCTCAGCCTGGTGAGCGATCTGTCCGCGGTGGCCCTGGTGGTGGCCGCGGTGCCCCAGGCGCCCGGCCTGTCGGTGTTCTTCCTGGGACCGGTGGCCACCGCGGCGCTGCGGCTGGGCCGCGAGGGCGCCACCGCCGCGGCGGCGCTGGCGGCGCTGGCCCTGCTCCTACCCGCTCTCCTGCGCAACGGAACGCCCGGACCCATGCCCGCGACCACCGGCCTGGGCGCGGTGCTCCTGCTCGCAGCCGGGCTCGCGGCCGGCGAACTGGTGAGGCTGGCGTCGCGACGGCGGCGCGCCGAATATCGCGCGGCGCTGCGCGCGCGTCGGACGGGCCACGAGGTCCAGATGATCCTCGACAATCTGGGCTCGGGCCTGTTGACCGTCGACGCCGCCGGCGCGGTCACGCGCATCAATCCCATGGCGCGCACCATTCTCGGCCTGGCCCAGCAAGTCGGAACGCAGCGCGACATCGAACAGCTGCTCGGCGACGACGGCGACGAGCTCAGCGAGTTGATCCTCACGGCGCTGCGCGACGGCCGCCCGCGCAAGCGGTCGACGGTCATGGTCCAGCGCCACGGCGTCCCCGTTCCGCTCGGCGTGAACGTGGACTTCCTGACCGGCGAAGGCGGCGCCACCGACGGCGTGGTGGCGGTCTTCTCCGACCTCACCGAGGTCCGCCGCCTGCAGGAGCACCTGCGGCGCAGCGACCGCCTGGCCGGCGTGGGGGAGCTGGCGGCGAGCATCGCGCACGAGCTCCGCAACCCGCTGGCCAGCATCCGTGGCAGCGTCGAGCTCCTGTCGGGAGAACTCGAGCTGGAGGGCCACCAGGCCCAGCTCATGCAGCTGATCCTGCGCGAGAGCGGTCGGCTCAACACCATCATCACCGATTTCCTGGCCTTCGCCCGCATGCGGCCGGCCCACCGGCAGGTCCTGCACCTCGGCGGCTTCCTCGACGAGGTGGTGCTGCAACTGCGTCAGCACGTCGGCGCTCACGGCGACCAGGTGACGGTTGGCTGCCGGCAGGTCGACGCAGGCATCGTGCTCTTCGCCGATCCCGAGCAGCTCGTGCAGGCCATCCTGAACCTGGGCATCAACGCCTGCGAGGCGATGCACTACAAGGGCCGGCTGCAGCTGAGCGCCACCGTGCGCGATGGCGAGTGCGAGCTGCAGATGGCCGACAGCGGACCGGGCCTCGATCCCGCACGGGTCGAGGAGATCTTCACGCCGTTCGTCACCACCAAGCAGCATGGCACCGGACTGGGGCTGCCCATGGTCGCCCGCATCGTCCACGGCCACGGCGGCACGGTGGAGGCGCACAACAACCCGGCGGGAGGGGCGGCCTTCGTGCTGCGCCTGCCGCTGGCCGACCCCGAAACGGACGTTGCGGACCTCCAGCCGGCCCTGGCCGGTGCCGAGGCCGTGGCGTCGCACTGATGGTTCAAGCGCCGCCCATGGCGGTCGATGGGATAGACGATTCGCCCCGCTACCCAGCTGCTTAAGGAGAGAACCCATGTCCCTTGGCCGGATCCTGGTCGTCGACGACGAAGAATCCATGTGCCAGTACCTCTCCATCCTCCTGGGCAAGGAGGGCTACGAGGTCCAGACCGCGAACTCGGGGGCCGAGGCGCTGCAACGCCTCGAGCAGGCTCCCTGCGACGTGGTCATGACCGATATCCAGATGCCCGGAATGGACGGTATCCAGCTGCTCAAGGGCGTCCGGGCGGTGGATCCGGAGACCCCGGTGATCATCATGACCGCCTACGCCAGCGAACAGACCGCCATCGACGCGGTCAACCTCGGCGCGTTCTCGTACCTGCAGAAGCACAGCAAGAACGACGAGATCAAGATCGTGGTGCGGAACGCCCTGCAGCTCAGGCGAGCGGAGTCGGAGAACAAGCAGCTCAAGAGCGAGCTGAAGAAGAAGAAGAGCAAGCAGACCATGATCGGGCAGAGCCCGCGCATGCGCTCGGTCTTCAAGATGATCGACAAGATCGCCGCCACGCCGGCCACCGTGCTGATCAACGGCGAGTCGGGCACCGGCAAGGAGCTGGTGGCCCGCGCGATCCACGACCGCAGCGACCGCGCTCAGGGGCCCTTCGTGGCGATCAACTGCGGCGCCATCCCCGAGACCCTCCTCGAGAGCCAGCTCTTCGGCCACACCAAGGGCTCGTTCACCGGCGCCGACCGCGAGCACGACGGCTTCTGCCAGCAGGCCAACGGCGGCACCATCTTCCTCGACGAGATCGGCGAGATGCCCCAGAGCACCCAGGTCAAGCTGCTGCGCATGCTGCAGGAGCGCGAGGTGATTCCCGTGGGCAGCGCCCAGCCGGTGAAGGTGGACCTGCGCGTGATCGCCGCCACCAACCGCGATCTCGAACTCGAGGTCCAGGAAGGCCGCTTCCGCACCGACCTCTACTTCCGCCTCAACGTGATCCCGCTGGCGCTGCCGGCGTTGCGCGACCGGACCGAGGACGTCCCGCTGCTGGTCGACCACTTCCTGCGCCGCTTCTGCGCCAGCGACTACCAGGGCGGGCTGCACAGCCTGGTGGACGAGGACGCCATGCGCTGCCTGCAGGGCTACGAGTGGCCCGGCAACGTGCGCGAGCTGGAGAACGTCATCGAGCGCGCCAGCATCATGCGCGACGGCACCCGCATCACCCTGGGCGATCTACCGCCGACGCTGCACGGCCACGTGGGGACACCGACCATGCCGTCCACCCTGGTCGGAGGCATGGTCTCGCTGGAGGAACTGGAGAAGGCGCACATCCTGCAGGTGCTCGAGGCCGTGGGCTGGCACAAGAAGCGCGCGGCCGAGATCCTCGAGATCAATCCCTCGACGCTCTATCGCAAGCTCCTGCGCTACGGCGTGGGACAGGACGAGCTGGACGCGCGCGAGGAGGAGGAATTCGACGAGGCCGACCGGATGTACGCCGCCGTGACGGCGGTCCAGGACGCGGCCGAGGAGACCGACGCAGTCGAGGAGCTGGTCAGTCCGGAACCGGTGAACGTGGAATAGCGCGGCACCAAACGCCCCTCGAGGGTGCATGCTGCACGGAAATTCCGGCCCGTGCCAGCGCAGATCGGAAGCACGAGATTTTTAAGTGACGTTTCGACAACGTCTTGAAGGTAAGGAAACTGTTGACGGCAATCTGGCACGTCCATTGCAAAGAATCCTTTGCCATCGGCAGGTACACGGGCCAACCGGGCCCACACCCGTGGTCGTAGCGACCGGAACAAGGAGGAACCCAGTGAACAACAAGGGCTTCACGCTGATCGAGCTCATGATCGTGGTCGTCATCATCGGCATCCTGGCCGCGATCGCCGTTCCCAACTTCATCGCCATGCAGGACCGTGCCAAGGAAGCCAAGGTCAAGAGCGTGGCCCACACTGTTCAGCTGGCCGCCGAGGACTATGCCGTGCGCAACGACGGCATCTACTCCGACACCAACGCGAACCTCACCCCGCTGTTCCCCGACGTGGACGGCGACGGTAACCCCGACCTGCTGGACAACGCCTTCACCGGCGCGGCCACCGAGCCCCAGTTCGCCGTCGCGGCTGCGACCCAGGGCCAGGTCGGTATCGTGTGTATCGTGCAGGCTGGCGTGAACGTCGGCTACACCATCAACGGCTGGGGTAAGAACGGCGAGGTCGTCGTCCTGACCAGCGGTAGCTAGTCCCGAACGCGAGTGCGGGAAGCGGGCCCCCCGATGGGGGCCCGCTTCTTTTTGCTGCCGGCTGGCACCAGGATTGCAAATTCATCGCCATGGCGCTCTCGAACGAGTCCCCGGGGGCTCTGGTGGACATCCTGGCGCCAGAAGGAGCTGCAGTCTGGCCATGCACACGAGCCACCTGACCAGAAACGAGTCACCGGACCCCATCCTGCAGGTCGAGGGGCTGCAGAAGTCCTACCGGCGCGGATTCTGGGGTCGCCGCGGCCAGCCGGCGGTCGCTGGCCTCAGCTTCCGGGTCCAGCCCGGCGAGGTCTTCGCGCTCCTGGGGCACAACGGCGCCGGCAAGACCACCACCCTGAAGGCCATCCTCGGCCTGGTCCGGCCCGATGCCGGAGACATCACCATCTGCGGCATTCCGGCCAGCTTGCCCGCAGCCAGGCAGCGCGTCGGTTACCTGCCCGAAGCGCCCTACTTCCACGAGAACCTCACCGCCGGCGAACTCCTCGACTTCTACGGCAAGCTGCTGGGCCTGGATGGGCAGACGCGCCGCCTCCGCGCCAGCGAGTGCCTCGATCTGGTCGGCATGACCGCGGCCCGGGACCGCCGTCTGGCCGCCTGCTCCAAGGGTATGCGCCAGCGCATCGGCCTGGCGCAGGCACTCCTGGCCGAGCCGACGTTGCTGATCCTGGACGAGCCTCAATCGGGGCTCGATCCGGTGGGGCGCCGTGAGGTGCGCGACATCCTGCTCGATCAGAAACGGCGCGGCACCACCATCGTCTTCTCCTCGCACATCGTGCCCGATGTGGAGGCTGTGGCCGACCGGGTGGCCATCCTGCGCGAGGGCCAGCTGCAGGAGATCAAGGACCTGCGGTATGCACGTGCTGACGGCGAGATCCGGCTCGTCCTGTCGCGGCCACCCAGCGGCGGCGCCGTGGCCCGTCAGCTCGCAGCGTCAGGGTTCACCTCGCACCATAGCCAGGACGATCACCTCGAGGTCCTGGCGGCCGATCCGGGCCTGGCGGGACTCCTGCTGACGGCTTGCCACCAGGACGGCGTGACGATCCACGAACTGGGCAAGAATCAGGGCAGGCTCGAGGACCAGTTCCTCGCCTCGCTCACCGCGGCCCGCCCCACATCCCGGGAGGTGGTGTCATGCTGAACCGCGTCGCCGCCATGGCCGGCGGCACCTTCCGCGAAGCGGTGCGGGACAAGCTCTTCTACCTCGTGGGGTTCTTCGGCGTGGCGCTGCTGGGCGCCACCACGGTGCTCTCGCCGCTGACCGTGGGGGCCCAGGCCAAGATCGTGGCCGATGTCGGCCTGGCCGCCATGGCGCTCCTCGGCCTCCTGGTCGTGCTGCTGGTGGGCGCCAACATGGTCCGCAAGGAGATGGACCGCCGCACCATCACCACCATCCTGACCAAGCCCGTGGGCCGTGGCGAGTACCTGGCGGGCAAGTACCTCGGCCTGGCGCTGACGCTGGGCTGCATGGTGCTGCTCATGGGCCTGATCTACCTGGGCGCCGTGGCCATCACTCCGGCCTCCATCGGCTGGGGACACCTGGCCGCGATCTACCTGATCCTCCTCGAGCTGCTGCTGCTCTGCGCCGCCGCGGTGCTCTTCTCGACCCTGGTGGGCCCGGCGCTGGCCGCGGTCTTCAGCCTGGCCTTCTTCGCCATCGGACACCTCCTGCAATCGCTCCGGGATTTCGCGGCCATGGCCGGCGGCGTCCGCGGCCTGGTGGTGTCGGTGCTCTACCGTCTCCTGCCCGACCTCGAGGTCTTCAACGTGCGCGCCGCGGTGGTGCAGGGTGAACCGGTATCCGCTCAGCACCTGGCCCTGGCCACGGTGTACGGCGTGGCCTGGGTGGCGGTGCTGCTGCTGGTGGCGCGCTGGGTCTTCGTGCGGAAGGAGCTGTGATGGCGCGTCTGGTCGCCACCGCACGACTGCTCCTGGTGATCGGGCTGCTGGCCTGTGCGCCGCGCCTGGCCGACCACATCCGCGAGGCCGCCGCCACCGCCGATCACGACGAGCGTCTGTATTACCCCTCGGGCACGTTCCTGCGCGAGGCCAGCCTCGGCTTCCACGCCCCGGCAGCCGACTACGTCTGGCTGCAAGCCACCCAGTATTACGGCGGCTATCGCCGCGGCGAACACGATCTGCGCTACTTCACCGAGCTGGTGGGCGCGGTGACCACCCTCGATCCCGGCTTCACCGAGGCCTACCGCTTCGCCTCGCTGGTGCTGTCCATGGACCACGGCGACTTCGCGGGCGCCCTCGCCATGCTGCGCCGGGGCATCCTCGCCAACCCGGACGACTGGCAGCTCCACTTCGACGTGGGCTTCGTCCATTACGTCTTCCGTCGCGACTACGCCGCCGCCTCGCTCTGGTTCGAGGCCGCCGCCATGCTGCCCGGAGCGAGCGACTTCTGCCGGCGGTTCGCCGCGTTCGCGCGCCGGCGCGGCGGGGACATGGAGGGATCGCTCATCCTGTGGGAGAACCTGCGCCGGACCACCGAGAGTACCGACATGCGCCAGCTCGCCGAACAGATGATCGAGAAGTGCCAGACCTCGCTGGCGGGGCAGCCGCTGCCCGGTCAGATCGGACCGCCCAGTCCCCAGAGCCCCGAGGAGTCGCCGTGATCGCCGTGTCCGTCCTCGCCGCCGCCGTCGTGGGCGCCTGCCTCGGCAGCTTCGCCAACGTCCTGATCCACCGCCTGCCCAGGAACCAGCAGGTGGTTCGCGGTCGCTCACACTGCCCGGGCTGCGCGGCACAGATCGCCTGGTACGACAACCTGCCGCTCTGGAGCTGGCTCGTGTTGCGTGGGCGTTGTCGCCGCTGCCAGGTGCGGATCTCGGTGCGCTACCCGCTGGTGGAGCTGGCCGGCGCGCTGCTCGGCGCTGGCTGCGTGTTCTGGGCCGGGCCGACCTTCGCCGCCGGAGTGGCGTTCGTCTTTCTCTACTTGCTGGGCGTCATCGCCATCATCGACTGGGAGCACATGATCATCCCGCACACCCTGACCGTGATCGGCATGGCGGCGGGACTGGCCAGCGCCGAGGCCACGGGACTCGGGCTGGGGGCGTCGATCCTGGGCCTGCTGGTCGGCGGGGGCAGTGTTTTGGCCCTGTCGGAGGGTTATCGCCTGCTGCGCGGGCAGGCCGGCATGGGCGGCGGCGATGTAATGCTCATGGGCATGGTCGGTGCGTTCCTGGGGCCCTGGGCCGCCGCGGCCGTGCTCGGCGCCGGGGCGTTGCTGGGCACGCTCTTCGTGGTCATCCGCAGCGGCGGTCGGCCTGCCGGCACCGCCAAGCTGCCCTTTGGCACCTTCCTGGCCGCCGCGGCCGCCGCCATCCTGATGGCCGGTCCGGCGATCTGGACGTGGTATCTCGGCCTCCTGACCTGACAGAGACGGCAGGAATTGCCGCCGGTGGCACCCGGTGGCGAGCCGGATCGCAAAATAACGACTCAAGGCCGGGCGTTCCGGGTCGAATAGGCAAGTGGCATGCATGTTGCGACGTTGGCCCGGGACGCGTCCTGTGCGAGGGCAAGGGGCCCGATTCACCAGCGATGAGGTAGGCCACAGATGTTCGGATTCCTCAAAGGTAAACAGAAGACGCTGACCGGCATGGACATCGGGTCCAGCGTGGTCAAGTGCCTCCGCCTGGATCTGAGCCAGGAGCGTCCACTGATCACGCATTTTGCCATGGTCGACCTGGCTCCCGAGGCCATCGTCGACGGCGAGATCATGGACCGCGAACTGGTGATCCAGGCCGTGCTCGAATGTGCGGACAAGGCGGGGATCCCCAAGGAGCCCGTGGCCACCGCGGTGTCGGGTCGCGCGGTGATCGTCAAGAAGATCGTGATGGACAAGATGAGCGAGGAGGATGCGCGCGAGGCCATCTACTGGGAGGCCGAGCAGCACGTCCCCTTCGACATCGACGACATCACTCTGGACTTCCAGATCCTCGACGAGGACATCGGCGCCGGCCAGATGGAAGTGCTCCTGGTCGCGGCCAAGAAGGACATGGTCCAGACCCACGCCGAGCTGATCCGCGATGCGGGCTACTCGCCCATGGTGATCGAGGTGGCGTCCTTCGCCAACCAGAACTCCTGGGAGTACCTGCACGGCGGTTCCGCGCTGGATGCGGCGGAGACAGAGGAGGCGGTCGAGGCGGAATCGCCGACCGACGCCCCCCTCGAGGATTTCGCCCCCGAATCCGCGCCCGAGCCCGCCGGCGACTCCGAGTTCGTGGCGCTCCTGGACGTGGGCGGCGGCGTGACCAACGTGCACATCGTCAAGGACGGCGTGCCCTACTTCACCCGCGATCTGCCCATCGGCACCACCCAGTTCGTCGAGGAATTCCAGAAGCAGCTCGGGCTGACCTGGGAGACCGCCAGCGACGTGGCGCGCGGGGAGACCGGCGAGGTCGATCACGAGCTGGTCATCGACATCGTCCGCTCGGTGGGGGAGGAGATCTTCCAGGGTCTCGAGCCCTCGCTCAGCTACCTGAAGAACAGCGGCGAGGCCGAGGGTATCGACCGCATCGTCGTCAGCGGCGGCGGCGCGCGCCTGCCCGGCCTGGTCGCCTATCTGGCCGAGTGCTACGGGGTGCCCGGCGAGATCGCCGATCCGCTGGCCGAACTCGATTACGAGAGCGGGGTCTTCGGCGACGAGGATCCCGAGCAGCTCAGTCCCATGCTCACGGTGAGCGTCGGCCTGGCCCTGCGAAAGGCGGTGGAGCGATGATCCGCATCAACCTCCTGCCCCGGGACGAGGTCCAGGTTAAACGGAACCTGGCGCTGCCCGAGCTCAGCACCTTCGCGCCGCTGATCCTCGTGGTGGTGGCCATCGGCGTGATGACCGTGCTGGGTCTGTACCAGGGTCAGAAGATCGCCAACCTCGAGCAGACCATCGCCGCCGAAGAGGCCGAGAGCCGGCGGCTGGCGCCCGAGATCGCCAAGATCAAGCGGCTGGACGAGCAGCGCAGCAGCCTGAACCAGCGCCTCGAGGTGATCAGTGCGCTCGACCGCGATCGCTACTTCCGCGTGCACGTCCTCGACGAGGTGAACCGGGCGCTGCCCGATCACCTCTGGCTGACGCGCTTCGAGGAGACCGGTGGCGACGTCTACACCATGGAGGGTGTGACCTTCAGCAACTTCCTGGTCAGTGATCTGCTGCAGAATCTCGACCGTTCGCCCTACTTCAACGGCGTCGACCTTCAGATCACCGAGAAGGGTCTGATCGAGGACGTCAACGTCGTCAAGTTCGAGCTTCAGGCCCGGGCCGTGCGTCCCGCGGCCGGCGCCGGGTACGGAGGCTGACCCCATGACAGGCAACATCGATTTCAAGGATCCGAAGTTCCTCCGCTGGGCCGGCGCCATCGTGGTCGTGGTGGTGATCACGCCGCTGTGGTTCACCCAGACCATGTACCCGTTCACCTACGCGGCGCGGCAGCAGACGGTGCAGCAGCTCGAGACCAAGCATCACGAGTTGAGCCGCGATCTGGAGAAGGCGCGCCTGCTGGTGCGGAACCTGGCCCGGGTCGAACGCGAATACGAGACGCTTCACGAGCAGTGGCGCGTGGCGAGCACCCTGCTGCCCGAGCAGAACGAGATGCCGGCGCTGTTGCGCAAGGTGACCGCCGCGGGGAAGCAGTCGGGAGTGGACTTCAAGCTGTTCCGGCCCGACCCGGCGCTCTCGCGCGAGTTCTACACCGACAATCCGGTGTCGGTCCGGATCCAGGGCGGCTACCACCAGACCGGGGTCTTCCTCAGCCGGCTGGCCAACCTGAACCGGATCGTCAACGTGGAGAACGTGCGCATGGAGGGCGTCAAGCAGACCGACGACTCGCCCTACACCGTGGAGACCGAGCTGACCCTGACCGCCTACACCCTGGTCGGCGGCGGCCCGCGCGACGCCACCGATGACGGGGAAAAGCAACTGGCCAGTGCCGATGCCAAGGGCAAGCCGGCCACCAAGGCGTCGCACTAGGAGGTGCCGAGCATGACGCGGAATCGCAATCTGATGACCCCCGTCCTGGCGGCCCTCGTCCTCGTGGCGGTGCTGCCGCTGTCGGGAGCCCTGGCCGAGGACGGCGGGGGCACTTCGCCCAGCCAGGAGTCGGGCGCCCGCCTCGACGCGGTGCGCTCCAACGAGTTCTTCTACCAGTCCTACGGCAAGTCCGACCCCTTCAAGACCCTGGTCGACGGCAAGTACGAACAGACCGCCGGCGGCGAGCTGGTCGACGTCAACAGCGCCAAGCTGGTGGGCGTCATGTGGGGCCAGGACGACCAGTTCGCCCTCGTCGAGGACGGCGAGGGCTTCGGCTACATCCTGCGCGTGGGTGACCGCGTGCTCAACGGGCGGGTGGTCAGCATCCGCAAGAACCGCCTGACTGCCAGACTGACTCTCTACGGCATCTCCAACACGGTGGTCCTGACACTCGACAAACCGGAGGCGAAGTGATGGCCGGACGGATCCGCAACCTGACCCTGCTGACCGTGGCGGCGATGCTGCTCGTGTCGGCCCCTGCCCTGGGGCAGGACGAGGCGCAGGTCAACCTCGTACCCGTGGCCGCGGACAACGGCCCCAAGGTGTCGCTCGACGTGCAGGATGCCGAGATCGGCACGGTCCTGCGTTCGTTGGCCAGCTTCTCCGGGACCAACATCGTGGCCTCGCCGCGTGTGATGGGCAAGGTCACCGTGAAGCTGGAGGAGGTGCCCTGGCGCGAAGCGCTGGCGGTGATCCTCAAGTCGCACAGCTTCGATTTCATCGAGGAGAACGGCATCCTCCGTGTCGACACCGCCGACGACCTCCGTCAGGAGAAGGTGGCGGTGAAGATGGCGGAGAAGCAGATCGACGAACTCGAGAAGCTGACCCTCGGCCTGGCGACCCTGCAGTACGCCAACGCCGAGGAGGTCAAGGACTCGCTCGAACAGATGCTGACCAAGCGCGGCAACATCGATGTCGACGTGCGCACCAACTCGCTCCTGATCAACGACATCGAGGATCGCGTGGCGATCATCCAGGAAACGGCCCGCCAGCTGGACACCCAGACGCCGCAGGTCGAGATCAACGCCCGTCTGGTGGACCTGAACAGCCGCGCCACGCGCGAACTCGGCGTGAGCTGGTCGCTGAACAACTTCCAGCCCAACGGTTCCAACATGATCGGTGACATCGCCATCAACAACCCCGTGACCGAGCCCTCGGGATCGTTCCGGGTGGGAACCGTGCAGGACTACGGCGAGGTGCTGGCGCAGCTGGACGCGCTCGAGTCGGACAACCTGGCGCACCTGATCTCCAATCCGGTGATCACCACCACCGACAACCGCGAGGCCAGCATCCTCGTGGGCCAGAAGATCCCCCTGATCGTGGCCGACGAGGCGGGCAACGCCATCACGCAGCTGACCACCATCGGCATCCTCCTGAAGGTCACCCCGCACATCAACAGCCCCGAGCGCATCACCCTGGACGTGCACAACGAGGTCAGCGACCTCTCGAGCCAGGCCACGGTGCAGGGCGGCGTGATCATCAACACCTCCGAGAGCGACACGCGCGTCATGGTGCGCAACGGCGAGACCGCCATCATCGCCGGCCTGATCCGTTCGGTGGAGAGCAAGCTCGAGTCGGGGATCCCGGTGCTGAAGGACATCCCGCTGCTGGGCGGCCTGTTCCGCCACACCTCGGACACCGAGGACGAGCGCGAGCTGGTGATCTTCGTCACGCCGCGCGTGGTCACCGATGAATACCTAACCCGCGACCAGCTCTCGTTGCAGAGCAAGGTGAGCATGACGCCCGAGGGCGATGTGACCTACGGCGAATGAGCCGGACCCCGCCACGATCTCTCGAGGGCCGGAGCAGCTTGCTCCGGCCCTTCTTCTGGCCTATGATCGGGCCATGTGGATCTCGTTGATCGGTTTCAATGCGGTGGGCAAGACCACCCTGGCGATCCAGCTCGGCCAGGCCTCGGGTCGGCGCGTGGTCGATCTGGACCAGGCGGTGGCCGCGCTGGCGGGCCGGCCGCTGCCGGAGATCTTCGCCGGGTCGGGCCCCACGCGCTTCCGGGCGCTGGAGCGCGAGGCGCTGGCGGGTCTGCCCGCGGATCAGCCGCTGATCGTGGCCACCGGCGGCGGTACGGTGGAAGAATGGGCGACCATGACCTTGCTGGCAGACCGCGGCCTGGTCGTCTGGCTCGACGCTTCCTGGCCCGTGCTGCGCCGCCGGCTGGCGCCGCGCCGGGGCGAAGCGCCGCGTCCGGTCTGGGAGCATCTGGGCGAATCGGGCCTGGCCGCGCTGTATGCCCGGCGGCGGCCGCTCTTCGCGGCGGCCGCACGCTTGCGGCTGGAAGCGGTTGATCGCGAGCCCGCTGCCGAGGCTCGTCGCCTGCTGGGCGCCGCCATTCACCTGGCAGCAGCCGGCGCCGGAGCCGTGGCGTGAGGATCACGGGCGGGAACTGGCGGGGTCGACGTCTGGAGAGCGTGCGCGGTCTGGACGTGCGGCCCACCACCGACCGGGTGCGAGAGGCGATCTTCAACATCCTCGGCCGGACGGTGGCCGGGGCGGCGGTCCTGGATCTCTGCTGCGGCAGCGGCGCCCTGGGCCTGGAAGCGCTGAGCCGCGGCGCCGCCCACGTGGATTTCGTCGATGTGTCGCCGCGATCACTGGCAGCGGTCCGCGAGAACCTCGAGCGCTGCCGTTGTCCGGACGATCGCTGGCGCCTGCACCGCGCCGATGCCGCCCGCTGGCTGGCGCGCCGGCTCGCGCCGGAGGCGGCGGCACCGCTGATCCTGGCCGACCCGCCCTATGCCGGCCCGGTTGCTGCGGACCTGGTGCGGACCGTGCTCGCAGCCGGGCCGGCCCTGGTCTCGGCGCTGGTCCTGGAGCACCCCGTGGAGACGAACCCCGTGCCGGCGTCCCTGGCGCCGGTCTGGTCCCTGGATACGCGACACTACGGCCGCACGGCCCTGACCCTGCTGCGTCCGGCCCCGGCGCCGGACTGAACGGAGGCGCCTCATGCCTGATCGCCTGGCACTCTACCCCGGATCCTTCGATCCGGTGACGCTCGGCCACCTCGACATCCTCCGCCGTGCGCTGCGGCTCTTCGAGCGGGTCGACGTGCTGGTGGCCGGTCACGGCAAGGCGGGCTGGTGGTCGGCCGAGCGCCGGGCCGAACTACTGCGGGCCAGCCTGGCCGAGGAGCCCGTGCTGGCGGCCTGCCGGGTCGTGACGTTCACGGGGCTGCTGGTGGACGAGGTGCGCGAGCGCGGGGCCGCCGCGGTGGTCCGCGGCGTGCGCAGCGCCAGCGACTACCAGCACGAATGGAGCCTGCACGGCGTGAACACCACCTTGCTGCCGGGGTTCGAGACGGTCTGGCTGCCGGCGCGGCCGGACCTGGCGGCCATCTCCAGCAGCCTGGTCCGTGACGTGGCGCGGCACGGGGGACCGCTGGCCGCGCTGGTTCCTGGACCGGTGGCCACGGCGCTGGCCGCGGATCCGCCGCGTTAGCGCCGGATTTCCTTGCCCGGTGCGTGGATCCGGTGCTTCTTTGGTGTCTGAAATTGTTTTGGGTTGCCGGATGTGGGTGGAACAGGATCCAACCAGCAAGAGGAGTGGGCGGCGATGCAATTGCGACTGGGATGGCTGGCGGAGGTTCTCGGCGACTCCCCGACGCTCAAGCTCAGCAGCCAGGCGAAGGCGCTGATCCAGGCGGGCGAACCGGTGATCAACCTCACGGCCGGGGAGCCGGATTTCCCCACCCCCGAGCCGGTGCTCGAGGCGGCACGGACTGCCCTCGGCGATGGCCGGATCGGATACACCGCCAGCGCGGGCATCCCCGAGTTGCGCAAGCGGGTGGCCGATTTCTACAGCGCCAAGGACGGGCTCGACATCTCGCCCCAGGAGGTCATCGTCTCCAACGGCGCCAAGCAGGTACTCTACAACGTGCTGTCGATCCTGCTCAACGAGGGCGACCAGGTGGCGGTGCCGGTGCCCTACTGGGTGACCTACCCGGCGCAGGTGGCGGCGCTGCGCGGCCAGGTCATCGAGGTCCATCCCGAAGCGGGGTGGAAGGTGACGCCGGCCGACCTCGAACGGGCGGGCGCCGAACGCGCGCGCGCGCTCATCCTCAACAGCCCGTCCAACCCCACGGGCGCGGTCTATTCCCGGCAGGAACTCGAGGATCTCGCCGAGTACTGTCGCCGCTGCAGCTTCTTCATCCTCACCGACGAGATCTACGAGGACCTGGTCTACACCGAGGAGGGGCATCTCTCGATGGTCCAGGTGGCGCCCGACCTGATGCACCGCATCGTGCGGATCACCGGGCTCTCCAAGAGCTACGCCATGACCGGCTGGCGCGTCGGCTTCGGGCTGGCGCCCAAGGAGACCATCGACGCCATGACCCGGTTGCAGAGCCACTCCACGAGCAATGTCTGCACCATCTCCCAGAAGGCGGCGCTGGCGGCCTTCGACTGCCGGCCGCAGGTCGAGACCATGCGCCAGGCGTTCCTCCGACGCCGCGATGTGCTGGTGGCCGGGCTTCGCGACGTGCCCGGGGTGCGTTTCGACGTTCCCGACGGCGCCTTCTATCTCATGCTCGATTGCCGCGAGGTCATCGACCCCGAGCGGCGGCAGGACGGGTGCTGGCGTCTGGCCAGCCACTTGCTCGAGAACCAGAAGCTGGCCACCATTCCCGGCCAGCCCTTCGGGGCGCCGGGCTGCCTGCGGCTCAGCTTCTGTCGCAGCGAGCAGGAGATGAGCGAGGCCATCGAGCGTCTCAAGGTCGGTCTCCGAGAGTTCACGGGGTAGGTGCAAGTGTTCCTCGACGTTGCCACCATACGGGTCCAGGCCGGCAAGGGCGGCGACGGCTGCGTGTCCACCCGCCGCGAGAAGTTCGTGCCGCACGGCGGCCCCGACGGGGGCAACGGTGGGCGCGGCGGCAGCGTCTGGCTCGTGGCCGACGACGGCATGGGCACCCTGCTGGACTTCCGCTACCGGCGCGAGTACGCGGCCGAGGACGGCAAGCCCGGCGGGGGCCGCAAGAAGACCGGCGCGGGCGGCTCCGACCTGGTGATCCCCGTGCCCTGCGGCACCAGCGTGTTCCGCACCGACGACGATATCCTGCTCGGCGACCTGGTTGTGCCCGGCCAGCGTCTGCTCATCGCCGAGGGCGGGACCGGGGGCAAGGGCAACTGGGAATTCCGCACCGCGCGCAACCAGACCCCCATGAAGGCCAAGCCGGGTAAGCCGGGGCAGGCACTGGAGATCCGACTCGAACTGCGTCTGATCGCCGATGTCGGTCTCGTGGGGGCGCCCAATGCCGGCAAGAGCACCCTGCTTTCGGTGCTCACGGCCGCCCGACCCAAGGTAGCCGACTATCCCTTCACCACGCTCTCGCCCAACCTGGGCATCGTCGATCTGGGTTCCTATACCAGCTGCACCCTGGCCGACATCCCCGGTCTGATCGAGGGCGCCAGCGAGGGCAAGGGCCTGGGCCACGAGTTTCTGCGGCACATCGAGCGCACGGGCGCCCTGCTCCTGATGGCCGATGCCAGCGATCCCGAACCCGCGGTGGCTCTGGACATGCTGCGCGAGGAACTGGCCAGCTTCACCGAGCGCCTGGCCGCGCTGCCCTTCGCGGTGATCATGACCAAGGTGGACCTGCTGACCGACGCACAGCGCCAGACGGTGCAGGAGATCGCTGCCCGGTGGTGTCGGGAGCAGGGAGGAACAGAGACCCTGCTCATTTCCGCGGTCAGCGGGGAGGGGGTGCCCGAACTGCGGCGCATCCTCGGCGAACTGCGCGACGCGGGGCGTGCCGACCCCGAGGAACCGGCCCGACCCTGGTCGCCCCTGGACTGACCGCCGCTTTCGTCTCCTCCCGGAATCGATGTCACGATGGATGGACGATCCTGGCGTCGGCTGCTGCGCGGTGCCCCGCACTGGCCCGCGGGCTGGCACGACCTGCGCGACGAACCCGATATGGTCTACGTCACCGGAGATCCCGCCGCCCTGGCCTTCCCGGCCCTGGCGCTGGTGGGGACCCGTCGCTGCACGGCGCGCGGCCTGGCCGTGGCGCGGCGGCTGGCCAGCGAGCTGGCAGGCCGCGGCTGGGTCATCGTCAGCGGCCTGGCCCAGGGCATCGACGCCGAGGCGCATCGCGCGGCCCTCGATGCGGGTGGCCGGACGGTGGCGGTGATGGGGACGGGACCCGAGCGCACCTATCCGGGCGAACACCGGAGCCTGCGCGCACGGCTCGAGGTGTCCGGCTGCTGCGTCACCGAGATCGCGCCCGGGCTCGGCGGCGGCGGCCGCTGGTGCTTTCCGCGCCGCAACCGCCTCATCGCGGCCCTGGCCGCCGGGGTGATCGTGATCGAGGCGCCGCGGCGCAGCGGGGCCCTGCTCTCCGCCCGCCAGGCCAGCGATCTGGGCCGGCCCGTCTGGGCCGTGCCGGGCCCGGTGGATGCCCCCCAGAGTGTGGGATGCCACGAACTCCTGCGCGAGGGAGCGCTGGTTTGCACCGGGTGCGGCGACGTGGATCCGGTGCTGGCGCCGCCGGCGGGGACGTCGGCCGCGGTCTGTGGGCCGCCTCTACCGGTGTCCGGCAGCGCCGCGCGCTGGATCCTCGATCGCCTCGACCTGGAGGGGACCGACGCCGAGGAGCTGATGGCTCGCTGGCCCGGCACGACCGCCATGTGGGCCGAGGGTCTGCTCGCGCTGGAGCTGGCCGGTTTGATCCGCCGCTTGTCGGGAGGCCGTCTGGCCCCTAGAATCTGGCGGTCCTGATCGTCCGCCGCCGCTCGACCCAGCCCCGGGAGCCTCCTTGGCCTCACTGCGACGCACCATGCGCGACTGGCGCGACTATCTCCTGCTGCGGCTGGTCTTCCTGCTGGCCAGTCCGCTGCCCATGCGCTGGCTCCAGAAGCTGGGGCGCGCGCTGGGACTGTTCTGCTGGACGGTGATCCCCTTCCGCAAGGCCGTGGTCCTGGACAATCTGCGCGCAGCGTTCGGCCATGAGCTGGACGAGGCCGCGCTGCAGCGTCTCGGACGGGAATCCTATGCCCAGCTCGGCACCACGCTGCTCGAGTTCTGCGGGTACTGGCGCCTGAAGCCCGAGCAGGTCTGCGACCTCGTGGAGCTGACCGACGAGCACTACCTGCAGGAGGTGCGCGACGCCGGCGAGGGCGCGCTCCTGGTGTCGGGCCACTTCGGGAACTGGGAGCTCATCGGCGCCCGTCTGGCTGCCATGGGCTTCGACGTGAACTTCCTGGCCAAGACCCAGTCCAACGAACGGGTCGACCGCCTCCAGAACGACCTACGCGCCCGCGCCGGCGTGGGCGTCATCCGGGCCGGTCCATCGATCAAGGCCATGGTCCGGGCCCTGCGCGCCGGCGGGCTCATCGGCCTCTTGGGCGACCAGGACGCCGGCGACGCCGGCCTGTTCGTCGACTTCCTGGGCCGGCCGGCCAGCGTGTTCCGCGGCACCGCCAGCCTCGCCTGGCGACTGCGCTGTCCGGTGCTCACCGGCTTCGGCGTGCGCCTGCCCGACGGCCGGCATCGGCTCGAGGTGAGCCCGCCCCTGCGGCTCGACCCGGACTGGGACGAGGAGACCGCCATCAACGAGATCACCCGGATCCATACGCAACGACTGGAGGCCATGGTGCGTAGGCACCCGGACCATTACTTCTGGGTCCACCGCCGCTGGAAGACCCGCCCTCCGGAGGAGAAGCCGTGATCGAAGTCCATGATCTGGTCAAGAAATACGGTTCGCACACCGCGGTCGATCGGGTGAGCTTCACCATCGAACGCGGCGAGCTCTTCGGCCTGCTCGGGCCGAACGGTGCCGGCAAGACCACCACCATCTCCGTGCTCAGCACGCTGCTGCCGGCCACCGATGGCCGCGCCGTGGTCGCCGGTTGCGACGTGGATCGCGACCCAGGCGGTGTCCGGCGACGCATCGGGGTCGTGCCGCAAGAGATCGCCGTCTACGAGGATCTCAATGCCACCGACAACCTGCTCTTCTGGGGCAAGCTCTACGGCCTGTCGGGCAAGCAGCTGGTCCGCCGCACCGAGGAGATGCTCGAGGTGGTGGACCTGGCGGCGCACGCCCGGCAGCGGGTGGCCTCGTTCTCGGGCGGCATGAAGCGGCGTCTGAACCTGGCCTGCGGCCTGATGCACGGACCCGAGGTGCTCTTCCTCGACGAGCCCACCGTGGGCATCGACGCCCAGGCACGCAGCAACATCCTCGAGCTCATCCGGCGCCTCAACGTCGACGGGCTGACCGTGCTCTACACCACGCATTATCTCGAGGAGGCTGAGCAGCTCTGCCACCGCATCGGAGTCATCGACCGCGGCAAGCTCGTGGCGCTGGGCGACAAGGAGGACCTCATCCGCCAGATCGGCGACGAGGACACCGTGCGCTTCCGGCTCGACCAGAACGCATGGGAGGCCTTCGAGTCCGCCGCCCAGGGCTGGCCTGCAGTGCACGAGATGCGCTACGAACGACAGCTGGTCACCCTGCGAACCAAGGATGGCGCCGCGGTCCTGCCCGCCATCCAGGACTGGCACACGTCGCGCTCGCTCGCCCTGGCGCACCTCGAGGTGGAGCGGCCCAACCTCGAGACCCTCTACCTCAATCTCACCGGCCGTGCCCTGAGGGAGTAGCCCATGACGCGTGGTCTGAAAGCCCTGGTCTGGAAGGACCTCCTGCGTCAGGTCAAGGACGTCAAGGGGTTGCTGATCTACCTGGCCGTCCCCCTGGTGCTGACGTTCATCATGGGCGTCAGTTTCGGTGGCGGTGTGTTCGGACGCTCGGGCATCAGCGCGATCCCGCTCGCCCTTTCCGGCGGCGACCTCGATGCCGGCCTGCAGGATCGGTTCGCCGAGGCCCTGCGCCGGACAGAGCTGTTCACCGTCACCTGGACCGACAGCACCACCGCCAAGGACCTGGTGCGGCGCGGCGACGTGCGCGCCGCGCTCCTGCTGCCCGATCGCCTGGTCGACCGCTTCTTCGGCGGCGAGGACGTGGTGCTCGAGCTCTGGAAGGATCCCAACAGCCAGGTGGGGGCCGGTGTGGTCGAGAGCATCCTCACCGGCTTGCTGAGCCAGTTCCAGGCCAGCGAAGCGGCCTACCGGGCGCTGTGGCCCGAGGACGACCCCAGCGTCCTGGCCGCAGACGACGGCCCACTCACCGATCTCTTCTCCGGCGATCCGGTGCGCATGATCCAGGTGCTGCGCGCCGATGACGGTACGGTCCGCCGCGAGTTGCTCGACCACCTCGAGCGGAGCGCGGTCTTCGCCGAGGCCATGCGCGAGCCCGCCATGCCGCTCGCGTTGCACGACCGGCAGGACTGGGAGTCCGCCAGCGGCGATGCGCGGACCAGTCGCAGTCTCTACGATTACTACCTGCCCAGCTTCGCGGTCTTCTTCATGATGTTCGGCACCGCAGCCGTGGTGCGCGACCTGCACCGCGAGCGCGCGAGCAAGACCCTGGCGCGGCTTCTGTGCGGCCCCACCAGCGTGGTGGCGGTGGTTCTGGGCAAGTGGCTGACGGCCATGATCATGTCGTCGGCCCAGCTCGTGGTGCTGCTCCTGGCCGGCGGCCTGCTCTTCGGCGTCCGGGTCTTCGATGCGCCGGTCGCCCTGGCCCTGGTGGCGGTGGCCGCCAGCGGCGCCGCGGCCAGCGTCTACCTGGTGATCAGCCTGATCGCGAGCACCGAGAAGGTGATGGACGCCATCACCACGGTCTTCACCCTGATCTGCGGCATGCTCGGGGGCAACTTCTTTCCGGTGGACCTCATGCCCACGGGCCTGGTCCTGTTCGGCCGGGCGACATTCAACTACTGGGCCAACAAGGGCTTCAGCGATGTCATCGCCCACGGCAAGGGGCTGGTCGCCGTGATCCCGGAAGTGAGCGTCCTGGTGGTGATCGCCGCGTTGGGCCTGCTGGTGTCCACGGCGATCTTCAGCTTGCGGCAGCGGCAGGGGGTGGCGGCATGAACCCCACCTTCGTGCGCGCCATCGTGATCATGCGCCTCAAGCGCATCGCCGCCGAACGGGCCAACCTCATCTGGCTGGTGGTCATGCCGCTCGTGTTCAGCTTCCTGATGGGGATCCTCATGGGCAACTGGTCCGGCCAACCCGGCAGCAAGCCCAGCCTGCGGGTCTACGGGGTGGCCGAGGGCGGTGCCGCTCTCGACGAGATCCTCGAACCGCTCCGCGATCATCCCGATTTCGCGCTGGATCTCCGCGACACCACCACCACCGTGGCCCGCGCCCAGCTGCTCCTGGAGAAGCGCTACGTCTCCGGGGTGCTGAGCGTACCGGCAGGCTATGCGGACAGCCTGGCGGCGGGGCGTGATCCCGTCCTGGACTTCTACCACGACAGCGACCGCACCAGCAGCCAGGCCATCCGGCGCGCCGTGGAGGCCGCCCACGCCGGCGCCGCGGTGCGTCAGGCCGCCCTGGCGCTGGTGGATCCGGCAGCCCAGGAACCGGGCAAGGCCCCGATCTTCCACGAGGCGTTCTACGACAGCCTCCTGGCAGCGCCCCGGATCCGGCTGGCGTCCGCATCGCTGGGCCGCAGCCGGGAAGCGGACCTGCTGATGCTCACCGACGCCCGGCAGCACTCGGGCCCCTCGTACACCCTCATGTTCATCCTCATGTTCCTGCTCATGAGCGCGAAGGATCTGGTGCAGGAGCGCCAGCAGCGCACCCTCGACCGCCTGCGGCTGGCCCATCCGAGTACCGCCGACCTGGTGGCCGGTTTCTTCCTGACGGGCATGGTGGTGGGCGTCCTGCAGGCCGCCGCGCTCCTGAGCTTCAACACCCTGCTCTTCGGCATCGACTACGGTCCGAGCCCGGTCTGCCTCGCCCTGGTGGTGCTGCTCTTCGTGGCGGTCAGCTCGGCCGCCGGCTTGCTCCTGGGCACGCTGTCGCGCTCGGGCGGCCAGGCCGACGGCCTGGGCATGGTTTTCGGCCTGGGCATGCCGGCGCTCGGCGGGCTGTGGTGGCCGCTGGAAGTGGTGCCGCCGTTCATGCAAGCGTTCGGCCGCGCCCTGCCCACCGGTCAGGCCATCACCGTCTTCCACGACATGATCGGCCGTGGGTGGGGGGTGCAGCAATCGCTGCCCATGCTGGGCGGGCTGCTGCTGTGGCTGGTGATCCTGCTCGGTCTGGCGGTCTACAGCTTCCGGCGCACGGTCGAGCCCTGATCGCGCCGGGTTAGCCGGGCTGGAAGCCGATCTGACTGCTGTCGGCCGCGGCGCCCGGGTGCAGCCTGATCTCGCCGTGCTGCTCCTCGAAGCGCTCGAGGTTCTGGCCCAGCGTGCGGTGCAGCCCCTTGGCCGCGGCCGGGGTCAGGATGATCCGGGCATGGACCTTGGCTTTGGGCGTGCCGGGCAGCAGCCGGGCGAAGTCGAGGACGAATTCGCTGGGATTGCTGGCGACGATGGTCAGGTTGGCGTAGACCCCGTCGGCGGCCTCTGGTGACAGGTCGATGGAGATCTGCTTCTGCGGCGGCTGCGCCATGGGAAACCTCCGGTCGCGGGCGGGGGAACCGCCTCGCGGGGCGCGGGTTTGACAGGTCCGTCGTCGGGTGCTAGCGTCCCGCGGCCCGGATCTGCAGAGAACGGTGACTCCTGATAGGGGAAAGCAAACACGCCATGACCGAGAAGTTCAAGGAGATCCTCGCCGCCCTGCCGCGGCTCCGGCTGGCGGTGGTGGGCGACATCATGGTCGACCGCTTCCTCTGGGGCCATTGCGACCGGATCAGCCCCGAGGCGCCGGTGCCGGTGGTGCGGCTCGAGCGCGAGACCCTCAAGCTCGGCGGCGCGGCCAACGTGGCGGCCAACCTGCATGCGCTGGGAGTCGGCGTGCACCTGGTGGGGGTCTGCGGCGATGACGCCACGGCCTTCTCGCTGCGCGGTCTACTCGAGGGCATGGCCTTGCCCCAGGACGGCCTGGTCTCGCTGGCCGAACGGCCCACCACGGTCAAGACCCGCATCATCGCCCAGAATCAGCAGGTGGTGCGCGCCGACATGGAGGACGACCGGCCGCTGGAGGAGGCCCAGGCGTCCCTGGTCCAGGCCCGGTTGCACGACCTCGGCCCGTTCGACGGCATCGTCCTGAGCGACTACGGCAAGGGCCTGCTCACCGATGCCATGCTCGAGGCGGTCATCGGCTACGGGCGGCAGGACGGCGGCGTGGTGGTGGTCGACCCCAAGAAGGGCGATTACGCGCAGTACCGCGGCGTGACCTCGCTGACCCCGAACCAGAAGGAGGCCGAGGCCGCCTGCGCCCTGCCCATCACCGATGCGGCGAGCCTCACCCGCGCCGGCACGATCCTGCGCGAGCGGACCGACTGCGAGTGTGTCCTGATCACCCGCGGCGAGCACGGCATGAGCCTCTTCCACCGCGACGGCAGCGAGCATCATCTGCCCACCGAGGCCACCGAGGTCTACGACGTGACCGGCGCCGGCGACACCGTCATCGCGGTCTACACCGCGGCGCTCTGCGCCGGGGCCTCCTTCCGCGAGGCCGCCGGCCTGGCCAACCACGCCGCCGGCGTGGCCGTGCGCGAGGTTGGCACCGCGGCGGTGACCCGCAGCCAGCTGGCCGCGGCGGCCCATATCCTGGAGGACTGACGTGCGCGAGGTGGATCTGGGACGGGTGCTGGCGGCGGACGAGCTGGCGGCCTGGGGCGAGGCCGAGCGTGCCGCCGGCCGCACCATCGCCTTCAGCAACGGCTGCTTCGATCTGGTGCACACCGGGCATCTCTGGAGCCTGGCCGAGGCCGCGCGCCACGCCGATTCGCTCCTGGTCGCGGTCAACAGCGATGGCAGCGTGCGCGCGCTGAAGGGGGCCGGCCGGCCGCTGGTCCCCGAAGTGCATCGCGCGGCGCTCATCGCCGCCTTGCGACCGGTCACCGCGACCACCATATTTGACGCGCCAACACCGCGGGAGGTCATCCTCCTGGTGCGGCCGGACGTGCTTGTCAAGGGGTCCGAGTACGAGGAATCAGACATCGTCGGCGCCGAGGACGTGCGGTCCTGGGGCGGCGATGTGGTCCGGGTGCCCATGCGGGCTGGTTGGTCGACCTCTTCCATCATCGCCGCCATCAAACACACCGACGGTTGACGCGCTCCCGTCAAGGCGGTGAGAACTCACACTTCTGTTTCTTGTAAGGAGAAGCGATGAGCAGGAAAAAGGTCATCATTCTCGGGGCCGCCGGCCGCGACTTCCACAACTTCAACTGCCGCTTCCGTGGAAACGAGGACTACGAGGTCGTGGCCTTCACGGCCACCCAGATTCCCGATATCGATGGGCGCAAGTACCCCGCCGAGCTGGCCGGCGACCTCTATCCAGCCGGCATCCCCATCGAGGACGAGGGCCGCATCGAGGAGCTGATCGCCGAGACTGGTGCCGACATGTGCATCATGGCCTACAGCGACCGCTCCTACCAGCAGGTCATGAGCCTGGGCAGCCGCGTCAACGCCGCGGGCGCCGACTTCGTCATGATGGGCGAGCGCGACACCCAGATCGAGAGCACCAAGCCGGTGATCTCGGTGGGCGCCGTCCGCACCGGCTGCGGCAAGAGCCAGACCAGCCGCGCCATCTGCCGCATCCTGCGCGAGGCCGGCAAGAAGGTCGTCGCCATCCGCCACCCCATGCCTTACGGCGATCTGGTGAAGCAGAAGGTCCAGCGCTTCGCCGAGCTCGCCGACCTCGAGAAGCACGATTGCACCATCGAGGAGATGGAGGAGTACGAGCCCCACATCGCCGCCGGCGGCGTGATCTACGCGGGCGTCGACTACGAGGCCATCCTGCGTGAGGCCGAGAAGGAAGCCGACATCATCCTCTGGGACGGCGGCAACAACGACACCACGTTCTACAAGAGCGACCTGCACATCGTGGTCGCCGATCCGCACCGTCCCGGCCACGAGAAGGAGTACTTCCCGGGCGAGACCAACGTGCGCATCGCCGACGTGGTGGTCATCAACAAGGTCGTCGAGGCCGAGTTCGAGGACATCCAGACCGTCCGCGACAACATCCGGGACATCAACCCCGACGCCGTGATCATCGAGGCCGCCAGCCCGCTGACCCTCGAGGGCGAGCTGAAGAGCCTGGAGGGCCTGCGCGTGCTGGTCGTGGAGGACGGGCCGACCCTGACCCACGGCGAGATGGCCTACGGGGCGGGCGTGGTGGCCGCCATGCGCATGGGCGCCGCCGAGCTCGTCGACCCGCGTCCCTGGGCCGTGGGCAAGCTGGCCGAGACCTTCGAGCTCTATCCCGAGATCGGCACGCTGCTGCCGGCCATGGGGTACGGCGACGAGCAGAAGGCCGACCTGGAGAAGACCATCAACGCCGTGGATTGCGACGCCGTGGTCATCGGCACACCCATCGACCTGAACCGGATCGTCAAGATCGACAAGCCCACCGTGCGCGTGGGTTACGAACTGCAGGAGATCGGAACGCCCAACCTGAAGCAGGTTCTGGCCAAGTTCCTGGGCTGAGTGGCCAGGGGCCGGGACCGGGTTTCCTGGTCCCGGCAATCTCCTGGCAGAACTCCTGTTTTCAGCTAAACTGGGTCCGGCCCTGCCACGGGGCCGGACCTTATTTCATGACGGTGGACGAGCAACCGGAGGTGAGGACGCGGTGAATATTCACGAATACCAGGGGCGCGACGTGCTCAGGCAGCACGGGCTGCCGGTGCCGCCGGGCCAGGTCGCCGATTCGGTGGACCGGGCCGAGGCGCTCGCCAAGGAACTGGGGCTGCCGGTCATGGTCAAGGCCCAGGTCCTGACCGGAGGCCGGGGCAAGGCTGGCGGCGTGAAATTCTGCGCCTCCCTCGACGACGTGCGCACCAATGCCGGCAACATCCTCGGCATGGACATCAAGGGCCACAAGGTCCGCAAGGTGCTGATCACCCCCGCGGTCGACATCGCCGAGGAGTATTACCTGGGCATGCTGGTCGACCGGCGCAGCGGGCGGGTCCACGTCATGGCCAGCGCCGAGGGTGGGGTCGAGATCGAGCAGGTGGCGGTGGACAATCCCGAGGCCATCGTCCATTTCGACATCGACCCGCGCTACGGCCTGCTGGCGCACCAGGCGCTGGGTATCGGCCTCAAGCTCTGCCCCGGCGAGTTGAAGAAGGCGCGGCAGATCGGCAGCGCGCTGCAGAAGCTCTACACCGCGTTCGTGGCGGCGGATTCCAGCCTCGCCGAGATCAACCCCTTCATCTTCACCAAGGCGGGCGAGGGGCTGGCCATCGACGCCAAGGTCAACCTCGACGACAACGCGCTCTTCCGGCATCCCGACTACGAGGAGTTGCGCGACCGCCTCGCCGAGGACCCCTCCGAGCGCAAGGCGCGCGAGGCTGACCTCAGCTTCGTCAAGCTGCAGGGCAACGTGGGCTGCCTGGTCAACGGCGCCGGCCTGGCCATGGCCACCATGGATCTGGTCAAGCACTACGGCGGCCAGCCGGCCAACTTCCTCGACATCGGCGGCAGCTCCAACCCCGAGAAGGTGGTCAACGCGCTGAGCATCATCCTCGCCGATCCCGAGGTGAAGGCGATCCTCTTCAACATCTTCGGCGGCATCACCCGCTGCGACGACGTGGCCCGGGGCATCATCCAGGCCGCCGAGCAGATCAAGATCGACGTCCCCATCGTGGTGCGCCTGACCGGCACCAACGAGGAGGAGGCCCGCGCCCTGCTGGCGGAGACCGACCTGGTCCCGGCCGCCACCATGGACGAGGCCGTGCAGAAGGCCATCGAACTCGCGGGCTCCGCGGCGTAAGGGAGGACGGACGTGGCGATCTTCGTGAACAAGGACACCAAGGTGCTGGTCCAGGGCATCACCGGCCGGGACGGCAGCTTCCATTCGCAGGGCATGCTCGACTACGGCACCCCGCTGGTGGCCGGCGTGACCCCTGGCAAGGGCGGCCAGCGCTTCGCCGGCACGGTGCCGGTCTTCGACACGGTGGCCGACGCCGTGGCCGAGACCGGGGCCAACACATCGGTCATCTTCGTGCCGCCGGCGTTCGCCGCCGGCGCGGTCTACGAGGCGGCCGATGCCGGCGTCGAACTCGTGGTCTGCATCACCGAGGGCGTGCCCACCCTGGACATGGTGGCGGCCATGCCCTACCTGCAGGAGCGCGGCGTGCGCCTGATCGGACCCAACTGTCCCGGACTGCTGGCGCCGGGCATCGCCAAGCTGGGCATCATGCCTGCCAGCATCGTCAAGCCCGGCAAGGTGGGCGTGGTCTCGCGCAGCGGCACCCTCACCTACGAGGTGGTGTGGCAGCTCACCAGTGCGGGCCTCGGCCAGAGTACGTGCCTGGGTATCGGCGGCGACCCGGTCATCGGCACCACCTTCATGGACGCGGTGCAGGCCTTCGCGGCCGACGAGGACACCGACGCCCTCGTGCTCATCGGCGAGATCGGCGGTGACGCCGAAGAAACCGCGGCCGCCTACATCCAGGAGCACGTGGACATGCCGGTGGTGGCCTTCATCGCCGGTCGGACCGCGCCTCCGGGCAAGCGGATGGGGCATGCCGGCGCCATCGTCACCGGCGGCAGCGGCACCGCTGCCGACAAGACCAAGGCGCTCGAGGCGGCCGGTATTCCGGTCGCCGAGCGCGCCGCAGACATCGTGCCGCTCCTGCAAGAGCGGCAGCGCGAGCTCGGAGGCTAGCGTGCAGCAGACCTATTTCATGATCAAGCCCGAGATCCTGGCCGCTGCGGAGCAGAAGGTCGGAGCGATCCTGGCCCAGGTGAACGCCTCCGGATTCCGGATCCTCGACATGGCCATCCGGCAGCTCGATCGGCCGCTGGTGGAGGAATTCTACGGCGAACACCGGGGCAAACCGTTCTATCCGGAACTGGTGGACTACATCACCAGCGGGCCGGTGGTCTGCCTGCGGCTCGAACGCGAGGAGGCGGTGGCACGGTTGCGGGAGCTCATCGGCGCGACCAACCCCGCCGAAGCGACCGCCGGCACCATCCGGTTCCTTTACGGCGCCGAGCTCTCGCACAACGCCGTGCACGCCTCGGCCAATGCCGGGGACGCCGCGCGGGAACTGAAACTCATCTTCGGTTCCTGAGACGGTTATCCGGGCGGTCACGGGCCCCGTGGCCGCCTTGACAGGACCAGGACAGGGACTTAGAGTTGCCGGCTCATGAGACTGGACCTCGACAGGACCCCCACCGGTCAGAGCGATCTGGATGTGGCGGGGCGGTTCGACCTGGACTTCGGGACCGCCGGTCCCGCCGCGGTGCAGGTCGCCGGTTCCCTCAGGGTGGACAACCTGGAGGGACGGTGTATCTTGCGGGGCAAGCTGGTGGCGCAGGGGCTCGTGGCCTGCGGCCGCTGCCTGCAAGACTACACGCTGGAATTCGCGGTCCCCGTGGAGTTGGTGGTCCTGCGTGACACGGGTCACGAAGACGCGGACAGCGACACGCCGGTGGTGCACCAGCGCGACGGCGTGGTCGACCTGCGCGAACCGATTCGTGAGGCGGTGGTGCTGGCGGTACCCCAGGCGAGGGTCTGTCGCGAGGATTGCCGCGGTCTCTGCGTACAGTGCGGTGCCGACCTCAACGAGGGCGACTGCGACTGCACCGATGATGATGTCGATCCCCGCTGGGACGGCTTGCCCGGCTGAGCGGGAACTCCGCGCTTGACGGCGCGTTTGCGAGCCAGGATGGTCGGCCACGCGCCGGCCGGTTAACGAGCCCAAGGAGAGCAACGAGATGGCCGTCCCCAAGAAGAAGAACAGCCGCCAGCGTCGCGACAAGCGCCGGGCGAACTGGAGCCTGCGTACACCCGACCCCAGCAAGTGCCCGCATTGCGGTGCGGCGCGGCTGCCCCATCGGGTCTGCCGCGAATGTGGCTACTACGGTGAGCGTGAAGTCGTGGTGGTCGAGTCCTGACTTCGAATGCGTCAGCGCACGAGCCCGAAGCGGAGGATCGACGCATGGCCAGCGAATCCAGCCGACCACGGATTGCGGTCGACGCCATGGGCGGGGACATCGGCCCGGCGGCGGCCATTCCCGGCGCGCTCCAGGCGCTGCAGGGCGGCGAGGACTGCGAACTGCTGCTCTATGGTGATCCCGCGGTGGTATCCCGAGTCCTGAGCGAGGCCGACCTCGGGGACCTCGCGGTCGAGATCGTGCCCTGCAGCCAGGACATCGCCATGGGCGAATCGCCGGCAGCAGCGGTGCGCGGCAAGCCCGATTCGCCCATCGTCAAGGCCATGAAGGACCAGCGCGAGGGGCGTGTCGACGCGGTGGTCTCCGCAGGTTCCACCGGGGCCATGGTGGCGGCGAGCCTGCTCGTCCTGGGCCGGCTGCACACCGCAGACCGTCCCGCCATCGCCACCTTCATCCCCACCGTGCGGGGCGAAACCCTGCTGGTGGATGCCGGCGCCAACACCCAGGGCACGCCCGAACTGCTGGTGAGTTTCGCCCGCATGGGGGATGCCTACTGCCGCGCCATGCAGAACGTGGACACGCCCTCCATCGGCCTGCTCAACATCGGCGGCGAACCCGGCAAGGGCAACGAACTCGCGGTGGCGGCCCATGCCCAGCTCGCCGCTTCCGGCCTGGCTTTTCAGGGCAATGTGGAGGGCAACGAGATCCTGGTCGGGGCTTGCGACGTGCTGGTGACCGACGGATTCACCGGCAACATCGCCCTCAAGATGTGCGAAGGACTGGCCCAGTTCCTGAAGGCCCTGGGCGGCAGCGGCAAGCTGAGCGCCGAGGAACTGGGGGGGCTCAAGCTCCTGGCCGGCGTGATCGGCCGCCGCTTCAACTACGAGCTCTACGGTGGCGCCCCGTTGCTGGGGATCGACGGCGTGTCCATCATCTGCCACGGCCGCAGCACGGCGCTGGCCTTCACCCACGCCGTCAAGGTGGCGGCGCGCCAGGTCCGGGTCGGCTTGCCGGCCCTGATCGAGCACGCTCTGGCCACCGCGGCCGGAGAGGAAGGTTGACCGCGTGAACACCATCCATGTCCCCATGATCTTTCCAGGACAGGCGTCCCAGGCCGTCGGCATGGCCAAGGATCTGGCGGCAGCGGGCGGCACGGCCGCCGAATTCCTCGGGCGCGTCGACGCGACCCTTGGCGACGGCCTGACCAGCCTCATGTACGAAGGCCCGCTGGAGACGCTCACCGAGACCCGCCATGCCCAGCCTGCCATTCTGGCCCACAGTGTGGCCGTGGCCATGGCCCTGGGTGAACTGGGCATCGCGCCCTCGGCCGTGGCTGGCCACAGCCTGGGCGAATTTTCCGCCGCGGCGGTGGTGGGCAGCCTCACCCCCGAGCAGGCGCTCACCCTGGTGCGTCGGCGCGGCGAGCTGATGTTCACCGCGGGCGAGGAACGTCCGGGCACCATGGCCGCCATCATGGGCCTGACGGCCGACGCGGTACGCGAGGTCTGTGCGGAGGTGTCCCGCGAACACGGGTCGGTGGTGCTGGCCAATCACAACTCCGAGGCCCAGGTGGTCATCTCCGGCGCCGTGGACGCGGTGCCGGTGGCCTGCGAGGAACTGAAGGCGGCCGGTGCGCGCCGGGTCACGCCGCTGAACGTCAGCGGCGCCTTCCACTCGCCTCTCCTGGCCGAAGCCGCCGCCACGTTCGCGGCCGATCTCGAGGAGACCGAGTTCGAGGATCCCGCCGTGCCCCTGGTGGCGAACGTCTCGGGCCGACCGGTGAGCCGGGCCAGCGATCTGCGGTCCGGCCTCAAGCGACAGCTCACCTCGCCGGTGCTCTGGCACGACACCATGCACTGGATGGTGGCCGGACAGGCCGAGGCACCCCGCGTGGTGCTGGAGGTGGGCCCCGGCAAGGTGCTTTCCAACCTGGCGCGCCGGGCCTATCCCGGCGTGACGTTCCTGCCGGTGGGGACCGTGACGGACCTGGAGGAGATTCGCGGCCAGCTCGAGAGCATCCTCGCTGACGACAATCCCCGCAGCATGGAGGCCCAGAATGGCGACTGAGGGTGTGGTCATCGTCACGGGAGCCAATCGCGGCATCGGCAAGGCGCTGGCCCGTGATCTCGCCAGCGCGGGGCATCCCATCGCCATGGTCGGCCGCAGCCTGGAGAGGCTCGAGGAGGCCCGGGCGGAATTCGCCAGCGAGACCGCGATCCGCTGCTATGCGGCCGACGTGGCGGACTGGGATCAGGTGCAGGCGGCCGTGGCCGCCATCCAGGGCGATTTCGAGACGATCCATGGCCTGGTCAACAACGCCGGGATCACCCGTGACGGCCTGGTGGTGCGCATGTCGCCGGCCGATTGGCAAGCGGTTCTGGATGTCAATTTGACCGGGACGTTCTACTTTACACGCTCGGTAGCCCCGATTATGATGCGGCAGCGCTCGGGGCGGATCGTGAATATCAGCTCTGTGATCGGTCTGACCGGCAATGCCGGACAGGCCAATTATGCCGCCGCCAAGGCGGGCATCGTGGCCATGACGAAGTCGGTGGCCCGAGAACTCGGTGGCCGGGGCGTGACGTGCAACGCCATCGCTCCTGGTTTCATCGAAACCGACATGACCGCTGATCTTGGCGACAAGGTCAAAGCGGACATGCTGCAGCGGATTCCGCTCAAGCGTTTCGGCCAGGTCGAAGACCTGTCGGGCGCCGTGCGGTTCCTCTTGTCTCCAGACGCCGCTTGGATCACCGGCCAGACTCTGGTGGTCGACGGCGGCATGGTCATGTAGCGAACGCGACGCTCAAGGAGGGCCATCGTCATGGCTTCGATTCAGGAAAAGGTGTACGAGATCATCGAGCGCAAGCTGTCCGTGAACCCCGAGCAGATCACCCCCGAGGCTTCCTTCCTCGACGATCTGGGTGCTGACAGCCTGGATACCGTGGAACTGGTGATGGATCTCGAAGACGAGTTCAACATCACGATTCCGGATGAGGATCAGGAGAAGCTGCGGACGGTCCAGGACTCCATCGATTACCTCGAGGAGCGCATCGCGGACCAGTAGTTCGCAAGATCGCCGCCACCGGCTCTGGGCCGGGGACTCGGCTTCGACCCCGGCCCTCAGCGCGCATACGCTGGGGCCGGGGTCGTTAATTCCACCGCACATGGAGGTTTGGCCGTGAACCAGCGGAACGTCGTCGTCACCGGCATTGGCATGGTGACGGCTCTCGGCCTCGATCGGGACACGACCTGGAACGCCCTCAAGGCCGGCAAGAATGGCGTGGGGCCCATCACCGCCTTCGACACCGAGGGCTACCGCACGACCTTCGCCGCCGAGGTCAAGGGCTTCGATCCTGATCAATACATGGATCCCAAGGAATCCCGCAAGGCCGATCGCTACGCCCAGCTCGCCATCGCCGCCTCGCAGCAGGCCGTGGACCAGGCCGGGTTGACCGAGCCCGAGAACCCCTATCGATACGGCGTGATCATCGCCTCGGGGATCGGCGGCATGCTCACCTTCGAGGATCAGCACTCGCGCCTCGTCAAACGCGGTCCGCGCGGTGTCTCACCCATGTTCATCCCCATGATGATCGCCGACATAGCCGCTGGGCTGGTCTCCATCCGGTACGGCTACCGCGGCCCCAACTACTGCACCACGTCGGCCTGCGCCTCGGCCGGCCACGCCATCACCGCGGCCTGCGACCAGATCCGTCTGGGGGCCGCCGACGTGATGCTCGCCGGCGGTAGCGAGGCGGCCGTCTGCCCCATGGCCCTATCGGGGTTCGGGAACATGAAGGCCCTCTCGGCCCGCAACGACGATCCCGCCACCGCCAGCCGCCCCTTCGACCTCGAGCGTGATGGTTTCGTGCTCGGCGAGGGCGCCGGCGTGCTGGTGCTCGAGGCGGAGGAGCATGCCCGCGCCCGTGGGGCGGAGATCCTGGGGGAGATCGTGGGTTACGGCGCCACCGGCGACGCCTACCACATCACGCAACCGGCCGCCGAGGGACATGGCGCCGTGGCCAGCATGACCGCCGCGCTCGAGGTGGCCGGCATCACGCCCGAGCAGGTGGGCTACATCAATGCGCACGGGACCTCGACCCCCTGGAACGACAAGATCGAGACCCTGGCCATCCGCAAGGTCTTCGGGGCGCACGCCGAGCGGTTGAAGATCTCCTCGACCAAGTCCATGACCGGGCACCTGCTCGGCGCGGCCGGCGCGGTCGAGGCGGCCTCCACCATCCTCTCGTTGCGCGAGGGCGTGCTGACGCCGACGATCAACCTGACCAATCCGGACCCCGAGTGCGACCTCGACTACTGCGCGGGTGAGGCCGTCCACCAGCGCGTCGACTACGCGCTCTCCAACTCCTTCGGTTTCGGCGGCCACAACGTGACCCTGTGCTTCAAGGCAATCGTCTGAGTCCCATGGGTCTGAAGGATTTTTGGCAGATCTTGACCGGGGAGCCGCCGGACCAGACCACGGCGGCTCCGGTGCCGGTCACCGATCCTGATCAGCGACGGCTTCTGGAAGCCAAGCTGGGCCATCACTTCAGCGACTCCTCTCTCCTGGAGAACGCGCTACTCCATCGGTCGCATGCCTTCGTGGTCAAGCATACGCGCGAGGACAGCAACGAGAGGCTGGAGTTCCTGGGCGATGCCGTGCTGGGCCTGGTGGTCAACGACTACCTCTATCAGCGCTATGCCGACTGCAGCGAAGGCGATCTGACCAAGATGAAGTCGCTGCTGGTCTGCCGCTCGCGCCTCTCTGAAGTGGCGACCAGCCTCGATCTCGGCGAGCACATCCGGATGTCCCGCAGCGAGGCGGCCACCGGCGGACGCCGTCGCTCGAGCATCCTGGCCGACACCACCGAGGCCGTCATCGGGGCCATCTATCTCGACGGCGGCCTCGTGGCCGCGCAGCGGATGATCAGCCGCTGCCTGCTCTCCAATTGCGACCAGATCCTGGCGCGCCGCGGTCAGGACAACCACAAGAGCCGCCTGCAGGAACTCATCCAGGGTCGGTTCAAGAACCCGCCCCGTTATCGCGTGGCGTCGGCCGAAGGTCCCGATCATGCACGCATCTTCAAGGTCAGCGTGACCTTCAACGGCCACTTGCTCGGCCAGGGGGAGGGCCCCAACAAGAAGACCGCCGAGCAGGAGGCTGCGCGGCGGGCCCTGGCGATGCTGGCCTCACAAGACGACCTTCTGGATAACCTCGCCAAGCCACCTGACGACTGACGGCTGCCCCACTGTCCGCGGCAGCCGGGAAGGATCCTCATGGGCCGCTCCATCCGCACCACGACGTTCATCCTGCTCATCCCCCTGCTGGCGGCCGTGGCGGCATCGACACCGGACACCTTGCCGCTCCCTGCCGACCAGGTGATGTATCTGCCCGACGATGCGGGCGAGGACATCGGTCTGCCGCTGGGCGCCACCGCGGCTTACGCCATCGGTCGCTCGCTCCAGCAACAGGGTCAGACCGACGCGGCGCTCGTCTATCTGAACCGTGCCTACCGGCTGGCGCCCGAGTCCTGGCGCATCTCCATCATCTACGCCCAGGCGCTGGTGGAGGCCGGTTACGTGCAGGACGCCACGCGGATCTACGGCGACCTGGTGACGGCCGAACCCGACAGCGTCGCTCAGCGGCGGCATTTCGCACTGCTGCTGGCCCAATCCGGTCGCACCAACGCGGCGTTGCAGCAGGTCGACGAGTTGCGCCGCCGCGGGGAGGATGATCCCGGGCTGATCAAGTTGCAGGCCGACCTGCTGGGCCGGCTCGATCGGGTCGACGAGGCGGTCAAGATCTACGAGGATGCCCGTCGCCGGGATCCCGACAACGCCGAGGATTACACCCTGGCCGCCGGGGCCCTGCTCCAGCGACAGGAGCGCTACGACGACATGGCCAAGCTGCTGCACGAGGGACTCGCGGACGATCCCACCAGCCGCGCCATGCGCGTGGCGCTGATCCGCTACCTGGCCTACCAGGGCAAGCTCGACGAGGCGCGCCAGGAGGCTTTTGCCGGCGATCAGGCCAGGCTCGAAGCGGGGGTCTCCACCCGTCCGGAATGCAGCCTGGAGTTGGCCGAGCACCTGGCCCGTCGGGGCGATTTCGCCGCGGCCGTCTCGGTCCTGACCGAGGTGCGCGACCGGGGGGGTCGCGACGAGGAGGCAGAATCCCAGCTTGCCCGCTACTTGCTGGGTCTGGGCCAGGTGGAGGAGGCCCTGGGCCTCTTGCCCGAGGCCGCCGAGACGTGGCCCCAGTCCGCCGAACTCCGTTATCTCTGGGGCCGGGCCGCCGAGCTGAACGATGATGTCGCGGGCGCCGAGCGCCACCTCGACGAAGCTGTCGCGCTGGCGCCCGAGATCGCACTCTACAGGATCAGCCTGCTGCGCCTGGCCATCGTCCATCACCGGGCCGACCTGGAAGCCGAGTCGCCCACGCCAGCTCAGAAGGAGTGGCGCGACAACATCCGCGAACATGCGCGTCGCGCCGCGGTCAGCGTGCACCCTCAGGACGCCGAAGGCCACATGATCCTGGGCTATACCTATCGATCGCTGGGGGAACTCGACCGTGCCTGCCGCCACTTCCACATGGCCGGCGAGGTCAACGAGACCAGAGTGGCGGCGCTGCTCGAGCTCAGCTTCTGCCTTCAGGAGGCCGGCCGTACGCAGGAGGCCAAGAAGACCCTCGCCAACCTGGCCAGCGAGTTCCCGGACGATCCCGAGGTGGCCAACAGCTACGGCTATTTCCTGGCTGATCTCGGTGAGAACCTGCAACACGCCGAGAAACTCGTGCGGCAGGCCTTGCGGGTGGAACCGCAGAACGGCGCCTATCTCGATTCGCTGGGGTGGGTCTACTATCAGCGCGGTGAGTATCAGGAGGCGTTCGACTACCTGGTCCAGGCCGCCAACCAGCGGCCCGACGACCCGGTCATCCTCGAGCATCTCGGACTGGCTCTCGAAAAACTGGGGCAGCGGGAGGAGGCGCGCAACGTCTGGCAAAGAGCGCTGGCGGCGGGCGGTGACGCCGAACATCTGCAAGAACTCATCCGCGGGCTCGCGCATGACGACTGAGGGTCGTCCTCCGCAGGCGCGTTTTCTTGCCGCCACCGCGTGCACCATGGCCATGCTGATGGCGGCCAGCGGTGTCCCCGCTGCGGATCTCCTGCTGGGCTCCTGGCACCTGAGCACTCCGCTTGGCGAGTCCGCCGGCTCCCTGCTGGCCCTGACCACGGGGGGGGCGGCCTGGCGCTGCGAGGTCGGCGCGGCGGATGAGGAACCGCCAGATCTTTTGCACCGACTCGGTCGTGGCTGGACCCTCACGGGTGACGGGCAGGGCGGGTTTGTCCAGCCCTGGCACGCTCCTTGGGAGCAGGTGGGACCGCAAGCCGCCGGGGCCTTCCAGCGCTTGCTGGCGATCTGGGCCGGCACGGAGGCGTGTCGGCTCGAGGGCACCGGAAGGCCGATGCGGCAGCGCTGGCGCACGGACACCTACGGCGAGTCCGCGGAATGCGTGGTGGTCGTCGAGAACTGGGACGACCTTCCCGCCGGCTGGCGACCGGTGTCGACGGCCACACCGGCGGCGGGTGCGCTCCGCCGCCGGCTCACCGCCCGGGGCGATGGCCGGGGCGGCGAAGGGTTGAGCCTGCGTCTGCGTTGGGTCGACGAGCACCTCGCCATCACGTCGGTCCGCTGGCCGGGCACCCTGGCCCTGCAGCGTCCACAGCAGCGACCGGTGGCCGTGCCGGAGGAGGCATTCCTGCCGCTGTGGCCCTTGGCGGAATTCCTGCCCTGAATCGATCTTGGCGCCACGGCATACTTTTACGGAACCACAGCGGACTCGTGTCTGTTTCAGGACGAGCCGGACGTGGTTGACCCAAGGAGAGGCAGCGTGAACCTTTCACGGGACGAATACACCCCAGGGATCAGTAGCGGTCCCGAAGGATTGAAGCAGATCCGGGACGAGGACCTCATCGTCCTGGTCCAGAAGGGCCACCGCCGGGCCTTCGATGAGATCGTGGCCCGGTACAAGGGTCGGCTCTATTCCTTCATCCTGCGCATGGTCAAGGACCCCACCCTGGCCGAGGAACTCTGCCAGGAGACCTTGATCCGGGTGTACATGCACGCGGACAAGTACCGGGAAATCGCCCGCTTCTCCACCTGGGTCTTCACCATCGCCACGAATCTCGTACGCAACCGCATGCGGCAACAGTCGCGCGCGCCGCGTTTCCTGAGCCTCAATCCGGTTCCCGACGAGGACGAGCAGCCCGTCGACCCCGCCGACCCCATCGCGGACCCCAGCCGGTCCATCGAGGGCGAGGAACTGGGCGAGCTGATCGCGGCGGCCACCGCCAAGATTCCGGAGAAGTACCGGATCCCCTTCTTGCTGCGCGAGGTGGAGCAACTCTCCTACGAGGAGATCCAGCAGGTGACCGGCCTCAAGCTGGGGACCGTGCGCTCCCGCATCAACCGCGCCCGGAACCGATTCCGCCAGAACATCAAACCCATGCTGAAGAACGAGGCCCTGCTGGCCGAGCTGGAGCAGATCGAGGCTCGGCAGGGCAATGAAGACGAATGACAAGAGATGGAGGCGACAGGGTATGAAGTGCAACAAGGCGCAGGAATGGATCAGCCTGGAGCTGGACGGCCAGCTGGCTCCGGAGCATGTCCCATGCTTGCAGGATCATCTCGAGACCTGTGACGACTGCCGCGGTTATCGGGCCGATCTGCAGCTGGGCCTGCGCATGCTCCAGGCGACCGAACCCGAGCTGCCCGAGAACTTCGACTGGAAGCTCCAGCTCCGGTTGAGCCAGACCCTCCGGGAAGCGACCCGGGACGCGTCCTATCCCTGGCAGCAGGCTGAGACCGGTTGGCGCCGCTGGTTCACGCGGGCCGGCTTCTCCGCCGTCCTCGGCATGGCGGCGGTGCTGGCGATCTCGCTGCTGGTGCCGCAGGCATTGACGCCGGGCCTGGTGGCCACCGGGGCTTCTCCGACCTCGCTGGAGACCATGCGGATTCCGGTCCAGGACGCCCAGCCGAATGCCGTGAGCGGTCTCTTCGACCCCAGCCGGCGCCCCCTGGAGACCGAGTTCAATCGCAACCTCGATCCTTTCGCTGCCGGTCTGCAGCGGCGGGTCAGCAGCAACAGCGGGTTCGGCGCCGCTTACTGGAGCGGGACCAACGAGCGCGATCTCCTGCGCATCCGGCATCTCGAGCAGGAGAACGAATCGTTGCGGCGGCGCCTGAGTATCCGCGAGCGCCACCTCGAGGTGCTCAAGGCCAAGCTTGACAGTCTCACCGAGCACCCCCTAGATAATCACTGAGGCGAGCGCACCGCTCGCCCGTGACCGTCTCTTCCGGAGGGCGACCGTGCGGTACCGAATCCCGCTAGCCCTGGCGCTCCTGGCAGTGCTGGGGCTGAGCGCTTGCAGCTTCGACGACGAGAAACCTCTGTTCATGGCGCCAGGTTCGTACGGGGACATCGCCATCGTGGTCTCACACGAGTCCCTGATCTCCGCCATGGCTCCGGTCATGGAGGCCATGAACGAGGAATTCACCTTCGTCCTCGCTCGCGAGAATCTCTTCAACTTCGACGTCTACGGGCCCGACCGCTGGGACCTGTGCAAGGGCTACAAGAACATCCTCTTCGTCTGGCGCGTGGGGGATGGCGGCCCGGTCGAGAAGGTCCTCAAGGACCGGCTCACCGACGCGGGGGAGGCGCGTGTCCAGGATGGGCGCGGCACGCTCCTGCAGATGGACGAACCCTTCGCCAACTACCAGTACGCGGTCATCCTCGCCGGCACCGATCGCAACAGCCTGTTGAGCTTCGTGCGCTCGCAGGTGCCAGATCTGCGGGATCGCTTCGAGCGCAAGTCGACCGAGCGGATCATGCGCCGGTATCGCTACGAGGGGCTGGACACCGAGACCATGAGCCTGATGTGGCGGCGCCACCGGTTCTTCCTCGAGTTGCCGCGCCAGTTCCAGCTCAACCAGGACGCTCCCGACGGTTACCCCGGGGTCGAATTCATGCAGACAGGACCCTCGCGCGGGATCACGGTGGCCTGGTCGCAGAGCAGCGACCCGGAACTCCTCCTCCAGCAGCATTTCCTGCTGCTGGAGCTCCGCAAGGAACTGGGACTGAAGCTCCACCACGAGGACATCGAACCCACCTCGCTGGTCTGGAAGGAGGATACGATCGGCGACCTGCCGGCCGTCCGCCTCGAGGGCGCCTGGACCAGCCGGCGTTTTGACGGCGGCGGCCCCTTCTGGTGCTGGTTCGTGGCCGACCCCGCCGGCCAGCGCGTGTTCTGCCTCGACGCGCTCTGCTATGCGCCGGGCCTGGACAAGCTCGACTTCTTCCGCCGGATGCGGAGCATCCTGCAGACCTTCGCCCTCGAACGCCCCCAGCCCTGACCCGGAGGCTCCCATGCTGCTCCGCCTGTTCCTCGTCGCTGCTCTCGCCCTGGGCATGGTCACCTCGGCGGCGGCTCAGAGTACGGGGCGCCACCGGCGCACTCCACCGCCCGAACCCGCCCCGGAGCAGGTCGCGGCCGCCACTCTCACCCGCAACTGGGCCTTGACCATCGGCGCCGGCCTGACCGCCAGCGGCGATCTCTTCCGGGTGCGCACCACCGGCGATTCCGGCATCCCCTGGTTGCCGCCCGGCGGAGCGCCGTTCCTATCCGATGACTTCAAGGTGACCCTCGACGAGAGCATCGGCCTGGCCGTGGGGCTGGCCCGCCGACTCGACACCCGGCTCTGGCTCCGGCTGGACATCTCCACCACGCAAATGGACATGACGGCCATCGCCCGGTCCGGCCAGACGGCATCCATCCAGCGCTGGGACCAGCTCACGGCGATCATGACCATCATGAGCCTGGAGTACCGGCTGGTGCCCCTGCCCAGCTTCCCCTACCTCCTGGGGGGGGTGGGCGCCACGGTGGTCGGCGGCGAGGGGACGAGCGACTATGACCAGACCCGGTTCGCCTGGCGTATCGGTGCTGGCTACCACCGGAACCTGACGCAGGGCTGGGGTCTCCGCGGGGAGATCCGGGGCACCATCCAGGCCCTCGATTTCGCCGACTATCGTCCGCCGGTCGATTCGGACAACCTCTACCCCGACGTGGCCGTGGAGGACTACGGCGCCACCCAATTCTGGGAATTCCTGATCATGATCCACGGTGGATTCTGAGTTATTTGGCTCACATTTATTGAACACACGCCAGATATTGCGACGCCATGTGCTGTCCCTTGATTCTTGCTTGGCGCTAGAGGCCAAGTGACGTATATTTCCATGGTTCTGCCCGAACCAGCATTGAATTTCCGGATCCACTTTCCCCAGACGAGAAGAGGGCCTAGCCGATGAGTAACGTGATCGCCGTGGTGAACCACAAGGGCGGCAGCGGCAAGACGACGACTGCCATCAACCTGGCTGCGGGCCTGATTCGCTATAGTGACGTGACGTCCTCGTGCCTGGTGATCGACATGGATCCGCACGGCTGCGCCACCAGCACCCTGCTGGGCAAGCTGGACGGGGAGCCGCCGGCGCGCAGCGTCTTCGACGTCCTGCGGCGGGCCATCACGCCCCACGATGGCATCACCACCACGGTCTACGACGAGGAGATCCACCTCCTACCGTCCAATCCCTCGCTGGAGAGCATGGCCAAGACCCAGATCACCGACCGGCTGGAGAAGGTGGTCTCGGCGCTAGCGCCCCACTACGGTTGGATCATCATCGACACACCGCCCAACCTCGGCGTCCTCACCCAGAACGCCCTGGTGGCGGCCAACTACGTCCTGATTCCCACGCCCTGCACGGGCCTGGCGGTCCCGGCCCTGCGCCAGCTCACCGCGCTCATCGACCGGATCAGGGAACGGCAGAACACCTGGCTGCAGATCATCGGGGTCCTGCTGACCCTGAAGGATGGCCGCACACCGTTGTTGAAGAACGTCCGACGCGAGTTGGGGCAGGTCTTCGACAAGAATGACATCTTCAAGACCAACATCACCAACAATATCAAGATCGAGGAAGCGCCGGCCAATTTCCAGAGCATCTACGCCTACGATTCGGGCTGCCTCGGCGCCTCCCTCTACCGCGACTGGATCAAGAAGGAATTCTTGCGCCGGCACCAGAAGCTCGAGAAGAAGCGCCTCGAGGAGCGCGAAGCCGCGGCGGCCGAGTTGGCCGCAGCCATGGCCGAGGAGATTCAGGGCGAAGAATAGCGGTTCGCGACAACCTAGTTATTCCGCTTAGAATGTTGCCGGCCCCTATCTTGCAGTTTCCTCTGCATGGAAAATCACGATCTGTACAATCCCGCGTGGGTCCCACCCCACTGCCCCTCGCGCAAGTGCCACTTCCACAACCCCTTGAACAAAGGATGGCGCTGGAAACGCTCCGGCTACTACCGGCGAAAGGTGCCCCCAAACCGTATCCGCAGGTTCCGCTGCAAAGCCTGCGGCGTCACCTTCAGTTCACAGACCTTCAGCACCACCTACTGGCTCAAGCGGCCCGACATCCTCGACCAACTGCCCACCAAGGTCACCGGCGGCGCCTGCAACAGCCAGATCGCCTTCGACCTCGGCGTTGCGCCCTCGACCATCGACCGCCAGATCTACCGTCTCGGTCGGCATGCCCTGCTCTTCCACACCCGGATGATGCAGAACAGGCCTGTCTTCAAGGACCTGGCCATCGACGGCTTCGTTTCCTTCGAGCACAGCCAGTTCCACCCGTTCCATTTCCACGTCGCCGTGGACAGGGAGACCGCCTTCTTCCCCTACTTCACCGACAGCGAGGTACGCCGGTCGGGCACGATGACCCCGAAGCAGAAGGAGCGGCGCGCCGTCTACGAGCAGGTCCGCGGCAGGCCAGACCCGCAGGCCGTGCGTAAGGACATGCAGGAGCTGCTGGAATACCTGACCGAGGGCGCGAGTGCGATGACCATCCACAGCGACGAGCACAAGGCATATCCCAGGGCGTTGCGGGCTCTTAGCTGCCGGATCCGCCATATCGTGACCAGTTCGAAGGAGGTCCGCAACCGGATCAACAAGCTGTTCGAGATCAACCTGCTGGATCTGCTGATCCGCCATGGTGAGGCGGAGCACAAGCGGGAGACGATCGCTTACACGAAGCGTCGGAACAGTGCGGCTTACAAGCTGTCGATCTTCCTGGTGGTGAAGAACTACGTGAAGACGAAGCGTGTGCGGGGTTGTGGGCAAACGCCAGCGCAGCTGCTGGGTGTGTGTCGTCGACGGTTGACGGTGGGGGAGGTGTTGGGCAGGCGATTATTCGTGGATCAGGTGGGGTTGCCGGTGCGGTGGCGGCGGTACTACTGGCAGGAGGTGGTGACGCGGGCGCTGAAGATCAACAGGCGGCATGACTTGACGTACGCGGTGTGAAGTGGTTGCCGCGAATTCACTTGGGGGGTGGGAACATTCTTCGCGGAATAACTCTCAGTCTGCTGGGACGAACGGATTCGTGGCTTTCTCGCGCTCCACAGTCGTGTCAGGCCCATGGCCAGGATGCAAGAGGGTGGCATCGTCGAGCAGGTAGATACGCTGCCGGATGCTGTGCTCCAGCTGTGAGAAATTCCCACCCGGCAGGTCGGTGCGCCCGACCCCGCCGGCGAAGATGCAATCGCCGACGATGGCGTGGCCCGGCCAGCTGAACATCACCTGGCCCGGCGAATGGCCGGGGACCTCGGTGACCCGCAACACGCCGGCCCCCAGTGCCAGCTCCTGCCCGTCGTACAGGCTTGTCTCGTAGCTCGGCACCGGAGTCGGGGGGAAGCCGTAGGCCGCCTGCTGGCGGGGCATGGCCTCGAGCAGGAACTCGTCGCCGGGATGCAGCAGCAGGGGCACGTCGTGCGATACCTGGATGGCGGCCGTGGCGCCCACATGGTCGAAGTGACCGTGGGTGGCCAGCAACCAGCGCAGGCGACAACCCGCAGCGTCGAGAGCCGACAACAGGCGCGGCGCCTCGTCGCCGGGATCGATCAGGGCCGCCTCGCCGGCCTCGCGGTCGAGCAGCAGCCAGGTGTTCATCTGGAGGGGACCGACGGTGAGGCACTCCAGGGTCCAGGTCGTCATGGCCTACTCCTTGCCAGCTTCGAAAAAAGGCCGGGAGCCCGCAGGCTCCCGGCCGGGTCGAATCGCGGCTACTCGTCGTAGTACTCGCGACCCAGGTGCGTGATCAGTTCCTCGCCCATCATCCAGCGCAGGGTGTTCTTGAGTTTCTTCTGCTGGATGAAGAGGTCGTGCTCGGCCTTCAAGCCATCGGGAACCACCGGGCTCTTGAAGAAGAAGGAGAGCCACTCCTGGATGCCGCCGAGGCCGGCGCGCTTGGCCAGATCGAGGAAGAGGGCCAGGTCCAGGACCAGGGGCGCGGCCAGGATCGAGTCGCGGCAGAGGAAATCCACCTTGATCTGCATCGGCATTCCGCACCAGCCGAAGATGTCGATGTTGTCCCAGCCTTCCTTGTTGTCGCCGCGCGGAGGGTAGTAGTTGATGCGGACCTTGTGGTAGATGTCGCCGTAGAGGTCGGGGTAGAGCTCAGGCTGCAGGATGTTGCCCAGCACACCGAGCTTGGACTCCTCCTTGGTCTTGAACGACTCGGGGTCGTCCAGGACCTCGCCATCGCGGTTGCCCAGGATGTTGGTCGAGAACCAGCCGTTGAGGCCGAGCATCCGCGCCTTGAACCCGGGGGCGAGGATGGTCTTCATGAGCGTCTGGCCGGTCTTGAAGTCCTTGCCGCAGATGGGGGCGCCGGTCTGCTTGGAGAGTTCCTCGAGCGCGGGGAAATCGGCGCTCAGGTTGGGGGCGCCGTTGGCGTAGGGGACCCCCGACTTGATGGCGGCGTAGGCGTAGATCATGCTGGGGGCGATGTCACGATGGTCCTCGCGCAGACCCTTCTCGAAGGCGGCGAGTGTCTCGTGGACCTCGCTGCGACGCAGGAAGATCTCGGTGGAGCCGCACCAGACCATCACCAGACGGTCGCAGCCGTGCTGCTGCTTGAAGTCCGCCATGTCCTTGATGAGCGCCTCGGCCAGCTCCATCTTGGAGCCCGCTTCCTTGACGTGCTTGCCCTCGAGCTTCTTGACGTAGTACTGGTCGAACACCGCGGGCATGGGCTTGATGGCCGAGAGCTCGGGCTTCAGCTGATCGAGCAGGGTCTGGGGCAGGACGCCAGCGTTGGTGGCCGCTTCGTAGACATTGTCGGGAAAGATATCCCAGCCGCCGAAGACGATGTCATCCAGCTCGGTGAGCGGGACGAAGTTCTTGACCAGCGGCTGCCGATCATCGGTCCGCTTACCGAGCCGGATGTGCCCCATCTGGGTGACGCTGCCGATGGGCAAGCTCAGGCCCTTCCGGATCGCCTCGATACCGGCCATGAAGGTGGACGACACGGCGCCCATGCCCGGTGTGAGGATGCCGAGCTTCCCGCTCGCGGGTTTGATCTCCAGTTTCTCGGCCATTGTCATAGCTCCTCTCGGAAGAACGGACGTCCTTGGGGTGTATCAGCGATCCCAGGATAGATCTCGCCTGCCGCCAAGGCAAAACAATTCGTGCTCTATATGAATTGTGCAAAGAATGAAGCCAAGGGGTGGACAAATAGGGTCATCATATGCTAAAATGTGCCTCCCTCGTTGGTTAGAGAGTAGCGCAATCGGGTTTGGCAGACATGAAGGGAATTGGATGACCCCTGGCTAACGACGTGTGACATCAATGTGTTCTGCGCACCACGAGTTCGCCTCGGGGGTCATGACGACATGAAGCAAAGTGCTGCTGCCCTGCAAGTCGCGCCCAGCACCCTGTCCCTGACACAGAACGAATTCTTCGTACCCGTCGACACTCGTCGGTTTCGCGGGCTCGAAGGAGTGACCAAGCGTGTCATCGACCTGGTCGGTTCGGTGCTGGGGATCCTGATCCTGCTGCCCGCGTTGGCCACCATCGCACTGCTGGTGAAGCGTTCCAGCCCCGGGCCGGTCCTGTTCGTGCAGGAACGGCTGGGTCGCAACGGACGCCCCTTCCGCTTCTACAAGTTCCGCTCCATGCGGCACGACTCCGACGACGCCATCCACCGCCAGTTCGCGGCCATGTTCATCAACGGCGACGAGGATGGCTGCCGGGCCAAGAACGGCGGCAAGCCCGGCTTCAAGCTGGAGGAGGACCCGCGCATCACGGGTATCGGCCGCTGGCTGCGCCGGACCTCGCTGGACGAACTGCCCCAGCTCTTCAACATTCTCAAGGGCGAGATGACCATCGTCGGACCCCGCCCGCCCATCGCATACGAGATCGAGAACTATCAGCCCTGGCATCTCGAACGCCTGAAGGTCACGCCGGGTCTGACCGGCCTCTGGCAGGTGATGGGGCGCAGCCAGGTGAGCTTCGACGAGATGGTGCATCTCGACCTCCACTACATCAATCACTGGTCGCTCTGGCTCGACCTTCGCATCATCCTGCGAACCCTGCCGGTGGTGGTTCGGGGAACGGGCGGGCTGTAGGCGAGCGCCCGGCCCGGACCGCCATCCAGATCGACTTGTGCCTCAAGTGCATGCGCAGGTGAACCGATCTGTTCCAATAGACAACATGACTGGACTCCCCGGTCACGCCGGCAGAGGCGGCCCGGACAGCGAAAGGAACGGCCATGATCAGGATGGGTGTGATCGGATGCGGCTACTGGGGCCCCAACCTCATCCGGAATTTCCACAACAACCCCGAGGTCGAACTGGCCGCCATCGCTGACGTGGACCAGAGCCGTCTGGATCGGATCGGGGCGATGTACCCCGCCGCGAGCCGCCATCGTGACCATCGGGACCTCGTGAAGGACAGCAGCCTGGACGCCGTGGTGGTGGCCACGCCCGTCAGCACGCACTATCCCATCGGGATGGATGTGCTGACGTCGGGCAAGCATCTGTTCCTCGAGAAGCCCATGGCGGCCTCGGCGGACGAGTGCCGCGAGCTCAACGAGGCGGCCGCCAGCCGGAACCTGGTCGTGATGGTGGGGCACACTTTCCTGTTCGCGCCCGCGGTGCAGAAGATCCGCGACCTCATGGCCACCGGGGACCTGGGGGAGATCTACTACGTCTCCATCACCCGCGTGAACCTGGGTATCTTCCAGAAGGACGTCAACGTCGTCTGGGATCTGGCGCCCCACGACATCGCCATGCTCAACCACCTCTTCGGCGCGGTGCCCAAGGTCGTCTCGGCCACGGGCCGCTGCTACGTCCAGAAGGACAAGGGCATCGAGGACGTGGCGTTCCTGACCCTCGAGTACCCGGGTCAGCAGATCGCCCACATCCACGTCAGCTGGCTGGACCCCAACAAGATCCGCGAGATGACCTTCGTGGGCAGCCGCAAGATGCTCGTCTACGACGACGTCTCGCCCACCGAGAAGATCAAGGTCTACGACAAGGGTGTTGAGATCCAGCAGCACTATGATAACTTCGGCGAGTTCCAGCTGACGCTGCGCTCGGGTGACATCTTCGTGCCGCGCGTCGACCAGGTCGAACCGTTGAAGATCGAGGCCCAGCACTTCGTCGACATGATCAAGGGCGAGGCGGTGACGATCACTTCGGGCGTGCAGGGGCTGGAAGTTGTGGAGGTCCTCGAGAAGGCCTGCCAGTCCATCAAGGACGACGGCCAGCCCGTCGAGGTCATCTGAGACCGGACTGCAGCCCCGACGGGCCTGGACCGTCGAGCGGGGGGAACGTGGCGCCCGCGACCATCCGTGTGGCCATGATTGGCCAGAAGGGATATCCGCCGATCCACGGTGGGATCGAGCGCCACGTGGCCGAACTGGCCCGGCGTCTGGCCCCCATGGGCTTTGCCGTCGATATCTATAGCCGGCCGCACTACAGCCAGGAGGATGGCGAGACGGATATTCCGGGAGTGTCCGTCCGCCGTCGGCGCAGCATTCCCACCAAGCACCTCGACGCCATCTCTCACACCCTGATCTCCTCGCTGGATGTCATCCGCCGGCCCGTGGACATCGTCCACTACCATGCTCTGGGACCAGGGCTGCTGGCCTGGCTGCCGCGCCTGACGGGCCGCCAACGGACGGTGGTCACGGTCCACGGGCTGGACTGGGCCCGCGACAAGTGGGGGCTGGTGGCCAGGAGCGTCCTGCGGCTGGGCGAGGTGGCCAGCGCTCGCCTGCCCGACCGGACCATCGTGGTCTCGCGGGCGTTGCGCGATCACTACCGCACCCAGCACCGCGCCGCCACCGACTACATCCCCAACGGGATCACCCCGCCGGTCTATCGCGAGGCAGCGGTCCTGGAGGCCGAGGGCCTGCCGCGGCAATTCGTGCTCTTCGCCGCTCGCCTGGTCCCCGAGAAGGGCTGCCATCTGCTGATGGAAGCCCATGCGCAGCTGCCGAGGCACCTGCGAAACGAATTCCCGCTGCTCGTCGCCGGGGATGCCGGCTTCACCGACAGCTATGCCGCGTCGCTGCGCAAGCGCGCCCACGCCGAGGTCCGTTTCCTGGGCTACGTCCACGGCACGATCCTCGAGGCCCTCTTCTCGCATGCTTCGGTGATGGTGCTGCCGTCGACCTTGGAGGGCCTTTCCATCACGTTGCTGGAGGGGTTGGGTTACGGTCGTTGCTGCCTGGTCAGCGACATACCGCCCAACCTGGAGGCGGCCGAGGGGCATGCCGAAGTCTTTCCCTCTGGCGACGCCAAGGTGCTGGGCGCCAAGCTGGAGGCCCTGTTGCGTGATCCCGCGCGCCGGGACAGGCTCGGGCGCGAGGGGCAGCTCCATGCCATCGAGCACTACTCCTGGGACCGGGTCGCGACCCGGACCGCCGCCCTCTACCGCGAGCTTCTGGCGGGGTCAGAGAAAAACCAAACAACCGGTTGACAACCGCAGGGCAACGATTTATCTATTGCAATCCAATCTGGAGCGGGCATAGCTCAGCTGGTAGAGCACTACCTTGCCAAGGTAGATGTCGCGAGTTCGAGTCTCGTTGCCCGCTCCATTTTTTTGTCTCCTGCCGACGGCCATATCCTTTCGACCGTTCGGGTTGCGGGATCTTGACATCCCCGGGGGCAAGGTGGATACTTGCGAATACGTGAGGCGGCATAGCCAAGAGGCTAAGGCGACGGTCTGCAAAACCGTTATCCCCGGTTCGAGTCCGGGTGCCGCCTCCATTTTTATTGCCTCGTGACGTCTGCTCCCGGGTGCCGGGATGGCGAAACTGGTAGACGCAGGGGACTTAAAATCCCTCGCCACGTTGTGGCATGCCGGTTCGAATCCGGCTCCCGGCACCAGCGACGGCGTCGCACCGCTCAGCCGTTGCGGGATCACCATGCGCCTGGCCTTCCTCTCCATCGGTCGCCACATCCACACCGAGCGCTGGATCCAGTGGTTCGCGTCGCGGGGTCATGATTGCCACCTGCTGACGGTGCAGCCCGGCCCTGTCGAGGGCGTGACCGTGCACGACATCACCAGCCTGGGGCCCGCCAAGCCGCTGCGCTACTGGCTCTCCCTGGGCAAGGTGCGGCGGCTGCTCCGAGCCTTGCAGCCCGACCTGCTCAACACCCATTTCCTGACCGGCTACGGCTACTGGGGTCATTTCTCGGGAATCCACCCCAACGTGTTGACCGTGTGGGGCGACGACGTCTACGTCACCCCCTTCGAGAATCCCCTGAAGAACTGGCTCGCGCGGCGGGCCCTGACGTCCTGCGACGCCCTGACGGGAGATAGCCTCGACATCCTCGACGTGGCTTGCCGGCGCCTGGGGGCCGATCCCCGGCGTGCCTACCGGGTGCTGTGGGGGGTCGATTTCTCGGTCTTCCGGCCCGCAGACGCCACCGCGTTCCGGCGGTCGCTCGGTTTCAGCGAGGAGCACGTGGTCTTCTTCTCGCCCCGCAGCTACACCCAGCCGTACTACAACATCGACGTGGTCATCGCCGCGGCTCGGCAGGTCCAGGCCGCCGAGCCCCGGGCCCGCTTCCTGTTCTCGGGCTACGAGGGCGACCCCGCACCCTTCGCGGCGCGGATCCGGGAGGCGGGACTGGAGCCGGTGACCAGGATCCTGGGCCGGATTCCCCACGACCAGTTCGCCACCGCGCTCAACGCCGGCGATGTCTTCATCTCGGTCCCGTCGGTGGATGCCACGGCGGTCAGCCTGCTGGAGGCCATGAGTTGCGGTCGCGCCATCGTGGTCTCGTCGCTGCCCTCGGCCCTGGAGTGGGTGGCCGACGGCCAGAGCGGTCGGGTGGTCCCGCCGCGCGACGCGGACGCGCTGGCTGCGGCTCTCATCGCCTATGCCCGGGACGATGCCCAGCGTCGCGAACACGGGGAGGCCGCGCTGGCCGTGGCGCACCGCGAGGCCGGCTTCGACGCCAACATGAGCCACGTCGACAGCCTGTTCCGCCGCCTGGTCACGGGGGAGGGACCCTGGCCGGAGAACGTCTCGTTGTCAGGGCTCCGGGCCGGCGGGACACCATGATGCTCTCGGTGGTCATCCCCACCCGCAACAAGCGGGCCCTGCTCGAGCGCACCCTCGCCGCCCTGTGCCGGCAGGAGCCCGGTATCGAGGACTGGGAGATCGTTGTGGTGGACGATGGCTCCACCGACGATACCGGGGAGTACCTGGCCGCGCTCGCACTCTCGCGGCCCCGGCTGGTCGTGGTCTCGCCGCCGCAGAACGTCGGGCGCGCCGCGGCGAGGAACCTCGGCTGGCGCCAGGCCCGCGGGCAATGGGTGCTCTTTCTCGACGACGACATCCTCGCCCCGCCCGGCCTGCTGGCCGCCCACCTGTCAGCCCTCGCTGTCGGGCCGCTGGCCGGCACCATCGGTATGGCCGTCACCGAACCCGAGATCGTCGATGCGCCGCATTTTCACTACATCGACACACGGGGAGTGGCCAAGCTGACGGCTGGCCCGGCGCCCGGGAAATACTTCGTGACACAGAACGCCGCGGTCCCGCGGGAAGCCCTGGAACGTATCGATGGCTTCGATGAGGATTTCTCGGCGTACGGCTTCGAGGACATGGACCTCGGCTTCCGACTGGAGGAGGCCGGAGTCCGGTTCCGGGTCCTGGCCGAGCCCGTGCCCGCGCACATCCATCACCACACCCTGGAGGAGTATCTCGAGAAGAAGCGCATCTGCGGCCGTTCCTCGCTCCGGCAGGTGGCCGCGCGCCACCCGGAGCGCCTGGCGGAGATGCGCCTGGACATCCTGCTCGACCCTCCGGGGACCCGTCCGCCCTGGAGGCATGCGCTGCTGCGCAGGATCTTGGCTGGCCAGGTCGGGAATCTTCTTCACCGGGTCCTGCACCGCTGGCCACGCCGGGGTACGCAGCCCCATTGCGCCCCCCTCTACTTCCGCCTCATGGATGTCGCGGTCCTGACAGCCTACAGCCAGGGCCTGGCAGAGGCAGCGGCGGATAGCGCCAGATAGGCACGCAAGGCTGCCAAAATGGCGGTCACGGATGTGACCGACAATGGCCTTCCTTCGTTTCGTTATTCACAAGATACAAATTAGCAGTAACTTAAGGTGTTTATTGACGTGCCGGTTCTTGGGCATGGCTCTTGTAATGGTATTCCCGAATGATTTTGACAATGTTCTCCAGTAACAAGGAGTTTACTCATGGGTAAGATCATCGGCATCGATCTGGGCACCACCAACAGCGTCGTGGCCGTCATGGATGGCGGCGAGGCCAAGGTGATCCAGAACAAGGAAGGCAACCGGACCACCCCCTCGGTGGTGGCCTGGAACAAGAACGGCGAGCGGCTGGTCGGACTGCTGGCCAAGAGGCAGGCCGTCACCAACCCCACCGACACCGTGTACTCGATCAAGCGATTCATGGGCCGCGTCTTCGACGAGGTCGGCACCGAGATGGACGAGGTACCCTACGAGGTGATCAAGGGTCCCAACGGCGACGTCCGCGTCAAGACCAGCCACGGCGAGTTCACGCCGCCGGAAATCTCCGCGCAGATCCTGCGCAACCTCAAGGAGATCGCCGAAGACCATCTGGGCGAGGAGGTCACCGAGGCGGTGATCACCGTGCCGGCCTACTTCAACGACAGCCAGCGCCAGGCCACCAAGGATGCGGGCAAGGTGGCGGGCCTCGATGTCAAGCGCATCGTCAACGAGCCCACCGCCGCGGCCATGGCCTACGGCATGGACAAGGACAAGGACGAGATGGTGGCGGTGTTCGACCTCGGCGGCGGCACCTTCGACATCTCGATCATGGAGATCGCCGAGGGCGTCTTCCAGGTGAAGGCCACCAACGGCGACACCCACCTCGGCGGCGACGACTTCGACCAGAAGGTCATCGACTACCTGGTGGAGACCTTCCTGCACCAGGAGGGCATCGACCTCTCGCAGGACGCCATGGCGCTGCAGCGGCTGAAGGAGGCCGCCGAGCGCGCCAAGTGCGAGCTCAGCAGCTCCACCCAGACCGAGATCAACCTGCCGTTCATCACCGCGGTCGACGGCAATCCCAAGCATCTGGCCCTGACCCTGACGCGAGCCAAATTCGAGCAGCTCGTCAGCTCGCTGGTCGAGCGCACCGTGCAGCCCTGCCTCGATGCCATGCGCGATGCGGGCATGAACCCGTCGGACATCGACGAGGTCATTCTGGTCGGTGGTTCGACGCGCATGCCCGCGGTGCAGGCGAAGGTGCGCGAGATCTTCAAGAAGGAGCCCAACCGCTCGGTGAACCCCGACGAGGTGGTCGCCATGGGCGCCGCCATCCAGGGCGGCGTGCTGGCCGGGGACGACTTGGGCGAGATCGTACTCCTGGACGTGACGCCCCTCAGCCTGGGCATCGAGACTCTCGGCGGGGTCATGACCCGGCTCATCGATCGCAACACCACCATCCCCACGCGCAAGAGCCAGATCTTCTCGACCGCGGCCGACAATCAGGACACGGTGGACATCCACGTCTTGCAGGGCGAGCGCGAGATGGCACTGGACAACAAGACCATCGGCAAGTTCCAGCTCACCGGCATCCCGGTCGCGCCGCGGGGAATTCCGCAGATCGAGGTCACCTTCGATATCGACGCCAACGGCATCCTCTCGGTGTCGGCGGTGGACAAGGCCACGGGCAAGGAGCAGTCGATCCGGATCCAGGCGTCCAGCGGCCTGAGCGGTGACGAGGTTGACCGCATGGTGAAGGATGCCGAATCCCACGCCGAGGAGGACAAGAAGCGGCGGGAGCTGGTGGACCTGCGCAACGAATCCGAGAGCCTGGTGCACCAGGCCCGCAAGAGCCTGGAGGACCTGGGCAGCGATCTCGAGGAGAGCGCCAAGCAGGACGTCGAGACCAAGATCAAGGCGCTGGAGGAGTCGCTCAAGAGCGACGATGCGGCCATCATCCGGACCGCCAAGGATGCCCTGATGAAGGCGGTCCAGGAGATCGCGGCCAAGGCTTATGAGAAAGCGGCCAAGGCCGAGGCCGGATCGGCCGGTGACGCGAAACAGGCAGGAGAGGGTGCTCCCGAGGCTGATTCCGGGGGCTCCAATAGCAATGACGGGTCGGTCGACGCCGATTTCGAGGTCGTGGACGACTAGTGCTAACTTCAATGACGGGGCGGCCTTGGCCGCCCCGTTTTCGTTTGGGTTTAATCTTGAATTTTAAGGTTGACAAAAACAGCCCTAAATCCTAGGATTGCGTTGTCGATATGGAAACCTTTCTGGTCCTGTATGCGGCCAAAAAGGAATGGAACTCAACATCGACGCTCCGGTTGTATAAAACCGGTCACGTTCTCCCCGGGACGGGCCGGATTAACCAGGCCGCTTCGCGGCTCCGAGAGAAGAGGGAGGAGCCCATGTACGAAGTAGAATTGAGCAGCGACCGACGCGAGGACGCCAGCCTTCAGCACTACCTGCAGATGATCGGACGCCACAACCTCCTGACCAAGGAGGAGGAATTCGAGCTGGCGCGCCGCATCCGCTCCGGCGACAAGGAGGCGCTCGACAAGCTCGTCAACGCGAACCTGCGCTTCGTGGTGAGTGTCGCCAAGAAATTCCTGAATCAGGGCCTCAGCTACATGGACCTGATCGCGGAGGGCAACATCGGTCTGATCACCGCGGCCAAGCGCTTCGACGAACGCCGTGATTTCCGCTTCATTTCCTACGCCGTGTGGTGGATCCGGCAGGCCATCCAGAAGGCCATCGCCGAGCAGACCAACACCGTGCGCCTGCCCATCAACCGCTCGCAGCAGGCCCAGAAGATCAAGCGGACCGCTCAGGCGCTCGAGCAGCAGCACGGTCGCCCGGCCCAGGAAGACGAGATCGCCGAGAAGCTGCAGCTGACCACGCGCAAGATGGGTCAGATCCGGGCGGCGAGCCGTCCCATGGTGAGCCTCGATCAGGGGATCTACGACGACGACGTCACCCTGGCCGAGACCCTGGTCGACCCCGAGGACGTGAACCCGGAGGACGGGTACGTCCTGGACGAGTTGCAGAGGGAGATGGAGCAGGCGCTGGAGCTGCTCTCGCCGCGCGAGCGCGACATCGTCATGCGCTACTACGGGCTCGGCGACCAGGAGACCAGCAGCCTCGAGGCCATCGGGCAGGACATCAAGCTCTCGCGCGAACGCGTGCGCCAGATCCGCAACCAGGCGCTGAAGAAGATCCGGCAGGCCGTGGCCGGCGACAAGCTGGTGGACTTCCTCGGTTGAGGAGCGCCACCGGCCGATGATCCAGCGGGGCCTGCGGGCCCCGCTTTTTTATGTCCGGCGACACGGCGTGGGGGTTGACAATTGCCCGGCCCCTGTTAGATTTGCTCGTCCGGTGGGCGATTAGCTCAGTTTTGGTTAGAGCGCTTGTTTGACAGACAAGAGGTCACTGGTTCGAATCCAGTATCGCCCACCAGCCGAGGACGCTGAGAGCCGCCACCGGGCGGCTTTCTTCATGGCCGGATCCGGCCGCGATCCTTGCCCGGCGTCTGGCTGACCCCATGCGTCACCCGGCACCGATCCTTTGCGATCCGGCACCGGAGCGCTTTTCTTGGTAGCCAATCCCGTGGCCATGAGGGCCGCGCCGAACCGGATGACGCCAGTGGAGGACCCATGTCCCAGCTCACCTACAGCCTGCCCGACGGCAACACCGTCCAGATCGACGAAGGCCAGCCCTACAGCGAGGCCGTCCGCACCATCGGCGAGGGCCTGCTGCGCAACGCCCTGGCGGTGAAGGTCGACGGGGTCAACCACACGCTGGCCGAGCCCGCCACCGCCGGCGGCCAGCTCGAGGTCATCACCCGCGGTTCGGACGCCGGCTACGACACGCTGCGCCACTCCACCGCCCACCTCATGGCCTGGGCCGTTCAGGAGCTGTACCCCGGGGTGAAGTTCGCCTTCGGCCCCAACATCGAGAACGGGTTCTACTACGACTTCGACCGCGAGGAGCCCTTCAGCGAGGAGGAGCTCGCGGCCATCGAGGACAAGATGCGCGAGCTGGCCAGGCGGGACCTGCCGGTCGAACGCGAGATCCTCACGCGCCAGCAGGCCGAGGAGCTCTTCCAGGACCAGCCCTACAAGCTCGAACAGATCCGCCACCTCGACGAGACCGAGGCCGCCGAGCTGAGCATCTACCGCATGGGCTCGTTCGTCGACCTCTGCGAAGGTCCCCACGTGCCCAGCAGCAAGGAGCTGAAGGCGTTCAAGCTCCTCTCGGTGGCGGGCGCCTACTGGCGCGGCGACAGCAGCCAGCCCATGCTCCAGCGCATCTACGGCACCAGCTGGTTCAAGAAGAAGGAGCTGGACGAGCACCTGCACATGCTCGAGGAGGCCAAGAAGCGCGACCACCGCAAGCTGGGCCGCGAGCTCGACCTCTTCGGCGTCATGGACGAGGCGGGGCCGGGTCTGAGCTACTGGTTCCCGCGGGGCGACATCCTGCGCGAGCAGATCATCGATTACTGGAAGGCCGTACACCGGCGCAGCGGCTACGTCACCGTCACCACCCCGCACATCTCGCAGGCCGAGCTGTGGGAGACCTCGGGGCACATGCAGTTCTACGCCGAGAACATGTACGTCTTCGAGCAGGACGACCGACCCTACGTGGTCAAGCCCATGAACTGTCCCGGCCACATCCTGATGTACAAGCGGAAGACGCGTGGCTGGCGGAGCCTGCCCGTGCGCTACGCCGAGCTGGGGACGGTCTACCGCGCCGAGCTCAAGGGTACGCTGCACGGACTGATGCGTGTGCGCGGCTTCACCCAGGACGACGCACACCACTTCTGCACCCCCGAGCAGCTCGAGGACGAGGTGAGCCTCTGCATCGACCTGGTGCAGGAGATCATGGGCGCCTTCGGCTTCGACGACTTCAAGGTCGAGCTCTCGGTGCGCGACCCCGAGAACAAGGACAAGTACGCCGGCACCGACGAGGAGTGGGAGGCCGCCGAGAAGTCGCTGATCAACGCGCTCAACAAGCACGGCCTCGCCTACACGCGCGAGGAAGGCGAGGCGGTGTTCTACGGGCCCAAGATCGACGTCAAGCTCATCGACGCCATCGGCCGCCGCTGGCAGACCAGCACGATCCAGTTCGACTTCAACCTGCCCCGGCGCTTCGATGTCAAGTACACCGACAGCCACGGCGAGGAGAAGTACGTCTACATGGTGCACCGCGCCATCATGGGCTCGCTCGAGCGCTTCATCGGCATCCTCACCGAGCACTTCGCCGGCGACTTCCCGCTGTGGCTGGCGCCCGAGCAGGCGCGGGTGCTCTCGGTGAGCCGCGACCAGCACGGATTCGCCGCTCAGGTGGCCGACCGCCTGCGGCAGCAGGGGATCCGGGCCGAGGCCGATGTGCGCGACGAGAAGATCGGCTTCAAGATCCGCGAGGCCGAGACCATGCGGATTCCGGTGATGCTCGTGGTGGGCGGCAAGGAGCAGGAATCCGACCAGGTCGCCGTCCGCCGCCGGCATGTCCAGGAGCAGCGCGTGATGCCCGTGGCCGACCTGGCCAGGGAATTGCTTGACGAAATCGAGGCCAGAAGGTAGATTTCCCTGGCTATTCTTGAAACCGCCCGGACTGGGAACGTGAGTTCCGGGCGGTCGAGGCAAGCAGAGGTTCCCGCCTCTCACCGTGATCGGCCTCCGGGTCCGGTACGGTCGACGATTCCCGAGGCGGGCCTATGTGCCCGTCTCGCTCGCGTTGTGGCGGAGGGGCCATCGGAAGCTTTCAGGAGGTCCGCATATCAAGGCCAACAAGACGACCCGCATCAATCGCATGATCAGGATTCCCCGGGTCCTCGTCGTCGACGAGGATGGAGAGCAGCTCGGGATCCTCGAAACCCGGGACGCTCTGGCCCTCGCCGAGCAGAAGGGTCTCGATCTGGTGGAGGTGGCGCCCACGGCCCGGCCGCCGGTATGCCGTATCATGGACTACGGCAAGTACCGGTATGAGCAGAGCAAGAAGGCCCGCAAGGCGCGCCAGGCGTCGCACACCACCAAGATCAAGACCATCAAGTTCCGGCCCAAGACCGACGACCACGACTACGATTTCAAGAAGAAGCACATCATCTCCTTCCTGGAGTCGGGCAACAAGGTCAAGGTGATCATGCAGTTCCGCGGTCGTGAGATCTCGCACCTCGATCTGGGCCTGGAATTCCTCCAGCACCTGATCGAGGAGGTGGCCGAGCACGGTCAACCCGAATCCATGCCCCAGCGGGAGGGCAGGCTGATCACGTTCATCATCGCGCCCCGCAAGACGACCTAGGCGCGGCATGAGACGGCGGCCCGGCCGCCGTGGCGAACCAGACCGAGAGAGGCAGACAGCATGGGCAACAAGATGAAGACCAACCGCGCGGCCGCGAAGCGGTTCAAGATCACCGCCAGCGGGCGGGTCAAGCGCAACAAGGCCTACCACGGCCATCTCTTCACCGCGAAGAGCCCCAAGCGGCTGCGCAACCTGCGCAAGTCCACCATGATGGCCAGTAGCGACGTGCCCCGGGCGAAGAAGATGCTCGCCGGCGGCAAGTAGGAACCCGAGACCGCAGTCGATTTCAGGAGGCAGACATGCCCAGGGCAACCAACAATCCCGCCGCCAAGCAGCGGCGTAAGCGCATCCTCAAGCGGGCCAAGGGTTTCTTCGGCGCCAAGAAGAGCCAGATCCGGGAAGGCCGCCATGCCGCCGAACGCGCCATGGCCTACGCGTACCGCGACCGCAAGGCGCGGAAGCGTGATTTCCGCCGCCTGTGGATCACCCGTATCAACGCCGCGGCCCGCCTCAACGGCCTCAGCTACAGCACGTTCATCAACGGCCTGAAGAAGGCCAGCATCGATATCGACCGCAAGGTTCTGGCGGATCTGGCCGTTCGCGACGCCCAGGGATTCGCCAAGCTGGCCGACGTCGCCAAGAACGCGCTCTAGCTCCGGCGACCGGCCACCGGGTCGGTCCTGGGAAAGGTCACAAACCATGCAGGAAGCCATCGATCGGCTCCGGACCGAAGGTCTGGCCAGGATCGAGCAGGCCGGGGCGGCGGCGGACCTGGAGACGGTCCGCGTCGCCCTGCTGGGCCGCAAGGGCGAGGTGACCGCGCTCCTGCGCGGCCTCAAGGATGCCGACCCTACCCAGCGGCCCGCCCTCGGCGCTGCGCTCAACAGTCTGAAGCAGGACCTGGGGGAGGCGCTGGCCCGCCGGGAGAGCGAGCTGGGAGGTCAGTCGCCCGTGGCGGCCGGACTCGACCTGACGCTGCCCGGGCGTTGCCCCGTCGCGCTGGGCACCCAGCATCCCTTGCTGAGCGTGCTCGAGGATATCTGCGACATCTTCTACGGCATGGGCTACGACCGCGGCGACGGTCCCGAGGTGGAGCTGGACTACTATAACTTCACCGCGCTGAACTTCCCGGACGACCACCCGGCCCGCGATATCCAGGACACCTTCTTCATCAACGAAAACGTCTGCCTGCGCACCCAGACCTCGCCGGTGCAGGTGCGGACCATGGAGCGGGTGCAGCCGCCGCTGGCCTACATCTTCCCGGGGCGGGTCTACCGCAACGAGAACGCCGACGCGTCGCACTCCTCGGAGTTCTACCAGATCGAGGGGCTGCGCGTGGGCAAGGACGTCAGCCTGGTCGACCTGCGCGAGACGGTGATCTCGTTCGTGACGAGCTTCTTCGGCGGCGAGCGTCCCATGCGTTTCCGACCGCATTTCTTCCCCTTCACCGAGCCCTCGGTGGAGGTGGACATGCAGTGCGTCAAGTGCAGCGGCGAGGGTTGTGGCGTCTGCGGCCAGACGGGCTGGCTGGAGATCATGGGGGCGGGGATGGTCCACCCCAACGTCTTCAAGGCCGCCGGCTATCCGGGGGACGCCTACACCGGATTCGCCTTCGGCATGGGCATCGACCGCATCGCCATGCTCAAGTACGGCATCGACGACATCCGCCTGCTCTACGAGAACGACCTACGCTTTCTGAATCAGTTCCGAGGTGTGCAGTGAAGATCAGCCTGGATTGGCTGGGGGACCTCGTCAGCTGGGAGGGCTCCCCTGAGGAACTGGCCGACCGGTTGACCTCGGCCGGCCTCAACGTCGAGGGCATCGAGAGGATCGAGCAGTCCTGGCCGGGCGTGATGGTTGCCCGGGTGGTCGCCTGCGATCGTCATCCCGACGCCGACCGTCTGAGCCTCTGCCAGGTGGATACCGGCCACGGCGAGACCACGCAGGTGGTCTGCGGCGCGCCCAACGTGCGCAAGGGACTGCACGTCCTGTTCGCCACCGTGGGCACCGTGCTGCCGGGGGACTTCAAGATCAAGAAGGCCAAGATCCGCGGGGTGGAGAGCTTCGGTATGATCTGCTCGGCGGCCGAACTCGGCCTCAGCGACGACACCGCCGGCATCATGGAGCTGTCCGACGAGTTGCCCGTCGGCACGCCCGCCGACGAACTCTATGGATTCCAGGACACGGTGCTGGACATCGAGGTGACGCCCAACCGCCCCGACTGGCTGAGCCACCTGGGCGTGGCCCGCGAGGTCGCCGCGCTCTACGAGACCAAGCTGAATCTTCCCCGGACCCTGAAGCCGACGCAGGGCGCCGGCCTGGGCTGGAAGGTGGAGATCGAGGACTACAGCGACTGCCCGCGCTACACCGCGCACGGGGTCAACGACGTCAAGATAGGCCCCTCGCCGCGCTGGGTGCAGAACCGGCTGCGCGCCATCGGGCAGCGGCCCATCAACAACGTCGTGGACATCACCAACTACGTGCTCTTCGAGCTTGGCCAGCCGCTCCACGCCTTCGACCGCGAAAGGCTCAGCGGCGACACCATCAGCGTGCGCCGCGCCAGCCGCAAGCGCAACGTGGCCACGCTGGACGAGGAGACCCGGCAGCTCGTGGCCGACGACCTGATCATCGCCGATGGCGACGGGCCCGTGGCCCTGGCCGGCGTCATGGGTCTGGCCAACAGCCAGGTCACCGAGACCTCCCACAGTCTGCTCATCGAGAGCGCGTTCTTCGCCCCGGCCCGCGTGCGGGCCACCAGCCGCCGGCTGAACCTCGTCAGCGAGAGCTCGTACCGGTTCGAGCGCGAGGCCGACTGGAACATGGTCCTCTTCGCGGCTCATCGGGCGCTCTACCTGCTCCAGGAACTGGCCGAGGCCACCGTCCTGAGCGATGCGGTGGACCGCGCCGATCCGGACCGGCACAACCCCGCCGACCTGCCGCTGCGCGTGCACCAGGTCAACCGGGTGCTGGGCACCGATCTGGATATGGAGCAGGCCGCCGACATGCTGCAGTCCCTCAGCCTGAAGGTGCAGCCGCTCAGCAGCCAGATCGAGGGCAAGACCGTCAACCTGATGGTGCAGGTCCCCAGCTTCCGCCGCGATCTCAAGCAGGAAGTCGACCTCATCGAGGAGATCGCCCGGGTCCACGGTTTCGAAAAGGGCGAGCGCCGGGGCGGCCGGCATCAGCTGCACGGCCGGCGCCGGCAACGCCGTGACGAAGTCCGCAGCCAGCTCCGGTCCTGGCTACCGGCCGTGGGCTTCCACGAGATCGTCACCTCCACCTTCTTCGCACGACGCGAACTCGAAGCCCTGGGCCTGGCCGAGGACGACCCTCGCCGGGAATGCCTCGCCGTGCTGAACCCCAACCATGGCGGCGAGACGCTGTTGCGCACCAGCCTGGTGCCGGGACTGGTGGATGTCCTGCGCCGCAACCTGAACGCCGGCGCGCCCCAACCCGTCCGGGTGTTCCAGCTCGGTCGCGTCTTCTGGCCTGCGGGTGAACGGCGGACCGACATCCGCCAGGAACTCGAGAAGACCCTGCCCGAGGAGCCCTGGCTGCTGCAGCTGGGCATCGGCGGCCACGCCGCCACCGGCCTCGGCGGGATCCCGGGCGATCTGATCGAGCTCAAGGGCATCGCCGCCCACCTGGGTTCGCTCCTGCGTCTCGAGCTGGAACTGGTGCCCGCAGACCAGGAAGTCTTCCTGGCGCCAGGGCTGCAGTGGTCGATCCTCGACGGCGCGGGCCGGCGGGTGGGGTCGGCGGGCCGCCTGGCGACTCCGGTGGCCGAGGCCCTGGACCTGGATCAGGCCGCGGCCGTGCTCGAGATCGACCTCAGCCGCCTCGACCTGACGCCGCGTCCCGTAGCGTTCGCGCCCTTCACGCGCTTCCCCGCGGTCAAGCGCGACCTCTCGCTGCTGGTGCCGCGGGGCGTGACCTACGCCCAGCTGGAAACGACGGTCCACGAGGCGGGCAACGAGCTGCTCGAGAGTCTGGAACTGTTTGATATCTATGAAGGTAAGGGCGTTCCCGAGGGCCAGGCGGCCTATGGAATTCGCTTGAAGTTCCGCTCGGCCAAGGGTAGCCTGAAGAGCAAGACCGTGGACATGGCGCAGGAACGGATCCTGGCGGCCCTGTCCGAAAAGCTGGCGGTGCACGCCCGCACCCAGTGAGCCTGGCCGTACGCGGCCCAACAAGGATGTGACCTTCACCATGGACGACCATCTCTCCAGGCTCGAGAGCAAGGTGCTGGAAGCCATCGACACCATCCAGAACCTGCGGCATGAGAATGGCGAGCTGAAGCAACGTTGCGAGGATCTCGAGGCATCGCTCCAGGATCTGCAGGGCGAGCGCGACGGGTTGCAGCGCCAGCTGGCCGAGACCCGCGAGGTGGCCGCTCAGGCCGACCTCTTCGAGGAGAAGCGCAGGATCATCGAGGACAAGGTCGGCGGTCTGCTGAGCAAGCTGGAGGCCATGGGCTAGCCGTGGCGCCCTCCCTGGGCTCGCCCGGGGCTTCCTTGGCAGCGACCGCATGACCGCTACCGGAGGCGACATGTCCGGACCGCGGGACGTCACCGTGAGCATCTTTGGCAACCGCTACACGCTGCGCAGCGATGCCGATCCGGCGCTGGTGGCGGAGCTGGCGGCCGAGGTGGACGCCCGCATGCGAGAAGCGGCGGGCGCCGGCGGGGCCAGCGGCCCCGATCGCATCGCGGTCCTGGCGGCCCTGAATCTCGCCGATGAACTGGCCCGGGAACGCCGGGCGCGCACGGAGGATCACGATCAGTTCGGATCACGAACCGACCGACTGTTCCAGCTCCTCGCCACCGAGGTTGGCAACGAGGGGTCCGAAGGGGTATAATAAGAGAAAGGTCTCCCTGCTTGGCCCGTGATGCGTCATTCAAGTGAGCCAACACACTTACAATGGGATTCCGCGGTTTCCGACTGGAAGCAGCTCCCCACGGGGCGCTGGCCGAAGGAAGGGACAGGAGACCCACCTGGTGCAACTCGGTTCAGTTGCATCTGACGCACACGACCCGGCGGGGAACCTTTTTTTCGTGCCCTGCCCACCCCTGGTCGCCAATCCTCTCAACATAGAATGCACCGAAAGGAGACGCCATGCTCGAGGCACCGGCGTTTGCCTATATAGCGCTCGGGGCGGCCCTGGCCTTCGTGGCCGGCTGGATGGGTCACCGGGCTCGATACACGCGGCTGCACGGACTCGCGAAGGGCTTCCGCGAGGAGATCCTGTCCGAGGCCCGGCGGGAGGCGGACGACCTCCTGAAGAGCGCCAAGCTCCAGGCCAAGGAGGAGCTGCTGCAGACGCGGCAGCGTCTCGAGGATGAGACCGACCGGGGCCGCTCCGACCTCAACCGCCGCCAGGAGGCCCTTGACCAGCGGGAGAACGCTCTCTCGCGCAAGGTCGACCATCTCGACCAGAAGGAGAGCCGACTCGACGAGCGCGAGCAGCAGCTGAAGCAGTTGCAGTCGCAGGTCGAGGCCGCGCAGCAGGAGGTTGCCAATCTGGAGGGGGAGCAGCGCCGACGCCTCGAGGAGGTGGCCGGACTGTCGGCCGAGGAGGCCCGGCGCCGCCTCTCCGACGCCATGGTCAGCGACGCCCGCCATCATGCCGCCATCGAGATCAAGCGCCTTCAGGAGGAGACCGAGCGCACGGCCAAGCGGAACTCGCAGAAGATCCTCGCGCTGGCGGTCCAGCGCTATGCGGGCCAGCACGTGGCCGAGGAAGCGGTTTCGGTGGTGAATCTTCCCAGCGACGAGATGAAGGGGCGGATCATCGGGCGCGAGGGTCGCAACATCCGTGCCTTCGAGGAGGCCACGGGGGTCGACGTGATCATCGACGACACGCCCGAGGCGGTGATCATCTCCGCGTTCGACGCCGTACGGCGGGAGGTGGCCAGCCAGGCGCTGCGCCAGCTGATCAAGGACGGCCGGATCCATCCCGGTCGCATCGAGGAAGTGGTGGAGCGCGCGAACCAGGACGTGCAGGACCACCTGCGGGAACTCGGGGAGCAGGCCTGCCTCGACGTGGGGGTCCAGAACATCCACCCAGACCTGGCGCCATACATCGGAAGGCTCAATTTCAGGACGAGTTACGGGCAGAACCTCCTGGGGCACGCGAAGGAGGTGGCGGCCATCTCGGGGACCATCGCCAGCGAACTCGGCCTGGATCCCAAACTGGCCCGGCGCTGCGGCTTCCTCCACGACATCGGCAAGTCGGTGGACCACGAGGTGGAGGGGCCCCACGCCATGATCGGCGGCCGCATGCTCCGCAAGTTCGGGGAGCACGAGACCGTGGTCAACGCGGTGGAGGGCCACCATCACGATGTCGATCCCGAGACGCCCTACGCCTTCATCACGGCCGCCGCGGACGCGGCTTCGGCCAGCCGGCCCGGCGCCCGGCGCGAGAGTCTGGAGAGCTACATCACCCGGCTGGAGAACCTCGAACGCATCGCGGGCAGCTTCGAGGGCGTGCAGAAGTGCTACGCCATCCAGGCCGGTCGCGAGATCCGCATCCTGGTGGATCAGGCCCGGGTCACCGACGAGGAGGCGGCCTTGCTGGCCGAAGAGGTCAGCCGCCGGGTGGAGGCGGAGCTCGAGTATCCGGGGCAGATCAAGATCATGGTCATCAGGGAGACCCGGGCCACGGCCCTGGCCCGCTGAGGCCGTCGACGCGAGAGAGGACGACTGCATGCTGCTGCTCGATGGCAAGAAGGTCCGGGATCTGGTCCTGGCCGAACTCGCCGAGAAGGTGGAGACCGCCCCGCGCCCGCCCGGCCTGGCGGTGGTCCTGGTGGGCGAGGATCCCGGCTCACAGGTCTACGTGCGCAACAAGGAGAAGGGATGCCAGCGGGTGGGCTATCACCACGTGACACATCGCCTGCCTGGCGACACGCCCGAGGGCGAGATCCTGGCCCTGGTCCAGCGCCTGAATGCCGACCCGGCCATCGACGGCATCCTCGTCCAGATGCCGCTGCCCGCGCACATCGACAGCGACCGGGTGCTGGCGGCGGTGGACCCGGGCAAGGATGTGGACGGCTTCCATCCCTACAACCTGGGCCTGCTGGTGGCCGGCAGGCCGCAGACGGTGGCCTGCACGCCCAAGGGCGTGCTGCGGCTCCTGGAGCACTACGACATCCCGGTGCAGGGCAAGCGGGTCGCGGTGGTTGGGCGCAGCGTCATCGTGGGGCGGCCCATGTCGTTGCTCCTGAACCTGAAAGGGCGGCTGGGCGATGCCACGGTGACCATGTGCCATTCCCGGACCCCCGACCTGCCGTCCGTCACGAGGCAGGCCGACATCCTGGTGGCGGCCCTCGGGGTGCCCGAGTTCCTGAGGCGGGAGCATGTGGCGCCCGGCGCGGTGGTGATCGACGTGGGGATCAACCGCATCGAGGATCCCCGGGCCAAGAAGGGCTGGCGGCTGGTGGGCGACGTGGCGGCGGCCGAGATGGTCGACCACGCCGGAGCCTTGACCCCGGTGCCCGGCGGGGTCGGGCCCATGACCATCGCCATGCTGCTGGAGAACACCTGGCAGGCCATGCAGCGTCACCTGGAGGCGCCCCGTGGCTGACCGCTGGCGGGAACAGCTCGGCGCGGAACGGCGGGCGGTCGATCAGGTCCTGCGGGCCGAGCTGAAGGCGTACCGCGGCGTGCCGACGCGCCTCCGCCAGGCCATGGCCCACAGCCTGTTCGGTGGCGGCAAGCGACTGCGGCCCATCCTCGTGCTCTGGACCTATGATGCCCTGCGCACGGGACGTCCGGTGCGCGGCGCGGTGTCGCGAGAGCTGGTGGCCCGGGCGGCGGCGGCGGTGGAGATGATCCACACCTACAGCCTCATCCATGACGATCTGCCGGCCATGGACGACGATGTCCTGCGGCGTGGCCGGCCCACCTGCCATGTGGCCTTCGACGAGGGCACCGCCATCCTCGCCGGGGATGGGCTGCAGGCGCTCGCCTTCGGCGTGCTGGCAGGGGTCGGTCCGCGGGCCGCCGAACTGGTGGGGCGCGCGGCCGTCGCCGCCGGGCCGGCGGGGATGGTCGGCGGGCAGCAGCGCGATCTCGATGCCGAGGGCTGCTCCGTGACCGTCGCCGATGTCCGGCGCATCCACCAGGGCAAGACCGCCGCCATGATCGGCGTGTCCCTGGCCCTGGGGGGCATCTGCAGCGGGGCGTCGCGTGACGTGGTGGACCGGCTCGATCAGGCTGGCCGCTGGCTCGGTCTGGCTTTCCAGGGCGCCGACGACCTGCTCGACGTCACCGCCACCAGCGGTGTCCTCGGCAAGACCCCGGGCAAGGATGCCGCCAGCGGCAAGGCGACCTGGGTGCGCCTGGAGGGCATGGACGAGGCGCGGCGCCGCACCCGGCGCTACGGCTTGCGTGGCCGCCGGGAGCTGCAACGATCCGTGCGGCCGGGACCCGCGGCGACGCGGTTGCTAGATCTGGCGGACTACATGTGGGAGCGCGAGCGCTGAAAGATTACTGGACCCTGGACATCTGGATCGTGGTGGTGCTGGCCGTGCTCTCGGGGCAGCTGGCGAAGCTGCTGCTGTACTCCGCCACCCAGCGCCGGCTGCACCTGGCGGTCCTGGGACAGAGTGCCGGCCTGCCCAGCCTGCACGCGGTGGTCGGGGGCAGCCTGCTGACCAGCATGGTGCTGCGGACCGGCTGGCGATCCACCGAGACCGGGGTGGCGCTGCTCTTCGTGGCGATCATGATCTTCGATGCCATGCGCGTCCGGTCCGCGGCCCAGGAACAGAGGCGCCTGGTCCACGATCTGGTGCTCCTGGCTCCGGCGGCCGGCCAGTGGCGACGGACGGTGGCCGGCTATCTGGACATCCTGGCGCACACTCCGGTGCACGTGGTGGCCGGCCTGATCTGGGGCTTTCTCTTTGCGCTGGCCATTGGCACGTTCTAGACTGTTGGCGAGGTTCGGACCGTCCCCCGGAAGAGAGTGGCCATGACACCCATCCTACCCCGGCTGCAGGGGCCCGCAGACCTGAAGACGCTCGACCAGGATGCCCTGGCCCAGCTCTGCGCCGAGCTCCGTGAGGAGATCATCTCCACAGTGAGCCGCTCCGGCGGGCATCTCGGTGCCAGCCTGGGCGTGGTCGAACTGTCGGTGGCCCTGCACCGGGTCTTCGATTCGCCGCGCGACAAGCTCGTCTGGGACGTGGGACACCAGGCCTACGTGCACAAGCTGCTCACCGGGCGCCGCGATCGGTTCGAGACGCTGCGCCGCAAGGACGGCCTGGCGGGGTTCCCCAAGCGCGCCGAGAGCGAGCACGACATGTTCGGCGTCGGCCACGCCAGCACCGCGGTCAGCGCGGCCCTGGGCTATGCCGCGGCGCGCGACGCCCGCGGTGAGCACCACAAGGTGGTGGCCGTGGTAGGCGATGGCGCCCTCACGGGAGGGCTCGCCTTCGAGGGGCTCAACAATGCGGGGCAGGCCAACACCGATCTGCTGGTGATCCTCAACGACAACAAGATGAGCATTTCGCCCAACGTCGGCGCCATCTCGCGGTACCTCACCCTGATCACCAGCGACGAGTTCTACACGCGGTTCGAGGCAGAGCTCTGGAAGCTGCTGGGCATCATGCCCAAGGGCAACAAGGCACAGGCCCTGGCCAGCCGGGTCAAGGAGGGGCTCAAGAACCTGGTGGTCCCCACGATCCTCTTCGAGGAGCTGGGCTTCGAATACTTCGGCCCCATCGACGGCCACGACCTGCCCACCCTGCTGCGCACCCTCGCGCACGTCCGCAAGCTCAAGGGCCCGGTGCTCGTGCACGTGGTCACCGAGAAGGGCAAGGGCTACGCGTTCGCCGAGCAGGACGACCAGCGCTACCACGGCGTGGGGGCGTTCGACAAGTCCGAGGGCATCAAGGTCAAGGAGCCCTCGATCCCGAGCTGGACCCAGGTCTTCGGAGACACGCTCACCGAACTCGCGCACCGTGACGAGCGGATCCACGGCATCACCGCCGCCATGCCCTCGGGCACCGGCATCGACACCCTGCAGCACGACCTGCCCGATCGCGCCTGGGATGTGGGCATCGCCGAGGGTCACGCCGTGACCTTCGCCGCCGGACTGGCCTGCGCCGGTCTGCGCCCGGTCTGCGCCATCTACTCCACCTTCCTGCAACGTGCCCTCGATCAGATCATCCATGACGTCGCGCTCCAGGACCTGCCCGTGGTCTTCGCCGTCGACCGGGCCGGCCTGGTGGGGGAAGACGGCCCGACCCATCACGGCGTCTTCGACCTGACCTTCCTGCGCATGGTGCCCAACCTGGTGATCATGGCCCCTGCCGACGAGGACGAACTGAGGCACATGTTGGCCACGGCCCTGGCCAGGGAGGATGGTCCCTCGGCCATCCGCTACCCCCGTGGCAGCGCCATCGGCGTGCCGCTGACCGGCGATCCCCAGCCGCTGCCCCTGGGCAAGGCGCGCACGCTGCGCCGGGGCGACCACCTCGCGCTGCTGGCGGTCGGCTCCATGGTGGCGCCGGCGCGCAAGGCTGCGGACATCCTCGCCCGCAAGGGGATCGAGGCCGAGGTGGTCGACATGCGGTTCGTCAAGCCGCTCGACGAGGAGCTGCTGGCCGACGTCTGGGCGCGGCACCGCGTGGTGCTCACCGTGGAGGAGGGGGCCCTGGCCGGCGGCTTCGGGTCGGCCGTCCTCGAATGGGCTCAGGCCGATCCCGGGCACGAGACGACCCAGGTGTTGCGCCTGGGTATCCCCGACCGGTTCCAGGACCAGGCTTCGCGCGGCGAGCTCCTGGCCGACCTGGGCCTCGACGCCGAGGGGATCGCCCGCGCCGCAACGGCGGCCTGGGCGACGCCGGCCGCGCGCCGCGACCAGCGCACCGCGGGCTGAACCAAGACGACGGGATGACGCGATGAGTGGCGACAAGACCATCGGCAGTCTGGGCCTCTTCGGGAATCCTCGCAAGGAGGACCTCCAGCCAGCCTTGACCTCCATCCTGACTCAATGCCGAGGGCACGGGGTGGAGGTGCGCCTGAGCCGGGATCTGGCGCGGCTGCTGGGCCGCCCCGACGAAGGCCTGTCCGATGCCCGCCTGGTGTCGACGGTGGACATGATGGTGGCTCTCGGCGGCGATGGGACCATGCTGCGAGCCGCCCGGATGATCGGCAGCAACGGCACTCCGCTGCTGGGCATCAACCTCGGCTCGCTGGGCTACCTCACCGACATTCCCGTGGAGGGACTGACCGCGGCGCTGGAGCGGGTCTTCGCCGGCGACTTCGTCCTCTCCGGGCGCCGGCGGGTCCACTGCACCATCTGGCGCGGGCAGGAGATCATCGTCGAGGTGTCCGGCCTCAACGACGTGGTGGTCAACATGGGCCCTCTGCCGCGGACCCTGGACCTGGAGCTGCGGCTGGGCGGCACCAGTCTCGGGCGCTTCGTGGGGGACGGCATCATCTTCGCCACGGGCACCGGGTCCACCGCCTACAGCCTCTCGGCCGGCGGCGCCATCTGCCAGCCGGGTCTGCCGGGACTCCTGGTCACGCCCATCTGTCCGCACAGCCTGGGCGTGCGACCCCTCATCCTGGCCGATGACGTCGACGCGGAGCTGGTGCTCCACGAGGTGGGCAACGGCGCCACCTTGACCGCCGACGGCCAGGTCGCCACGCCGCTGCTCAACCAGGACCGCCTCACCTGTCGCCTCACCCGCCCCAACCTGCAGCTGGTCAAATTCCACGACAGCGACTTCTTCCATGTCCTGCGGCAGAAACTGAACTGGGGCGTGTCGCCGCGGATCCGGTCCGGCAGCCGTCGGGACCCGGCCAATGGCGAGCCCTCTGGCGGGAGCGCCTGATGCTCCTGGAACTGCGGATCGGCAACCTGGCCCTGGCCGAGGACGTGGTGCTACCCCTCGGACCGGGCCTGACCGTCCTGACTGGCGAGACGGGGGCGGGGAAATCCCTGGTGGCCGGAGCCCTCTCGGTGCTGGGCGGGGCCAAGGTCGGTCGTGAGCTCATCCGTCGCGGAGAGGACCTCGCCTGGGTCGAGGCGCTCTGCGATCTGTCCGCTCGCGAAGACCTCCACGAGGAGGTGCACCGGCTGGGCCTGCCACTGGGTGACGACGGCCTGCTGGTGTTGCGCCGCGAGCTGCGCCGCGAGGGGCGTGGTCGGGTCCTGATCAACGGCACGCTCAGCTCGCTGTCGGTCCTCGAGCGTATCGGCTCGCGGCTGTTGACCATCCAGAGCCAGGATCAGCAGCGCGAGCTCGCCACCGCCGGCTATGCACGGGACCTGCTCGACGCCACGCTGGATCTGGCCGGACCGCGTCAGGCCGTGGACCAGGCCCTGCGCACCTGGCGGTCGTTGCGCGACGAACTCGCAGCCCGCCGCGAGGAGACCGAGTTCGCGCGACAGCAGCTCGAGATGTGGCGCTATCAGCACGAGGAGCTCGTGGCGGCCTCCTTGCAGCCGGACGAGGAAGGCGAGCTGAGCGAGGCCATCGCGGTCAAGCAGCATGCCCGGGCGCTCCAGGACGCCGCCAGCCTGGCCCGCGCGGCGCTCGAGGAGGGCGATAGCCCTGCCCGCCAATCGCTGGGGGCGGCACTCGCCGCGCTGAAGCCCTTCACCGACAAGAGCCCCCGGCTGGCCAGGGCGGAGGAATTCCTGCAGACGGCCGCGGACCAGGCGGCCGAGGCGGCCAGCGAGCTCGAGCGCTTCCTGGATGGCTTCCAGGTCGACCCTCGCGGCCTCGACGAGCTTCACGAACGCAAGGCGCTCTACGAGGATCTGCGCCGGAAGTACCACCGCGATGTCGACGGGTTGCTGACGCTCCAGGAGGAACTCGGCGCGCGGCTGGACCGTGAGAGTCGGGCGGATGATGAACTCGAGCAACTCGCCGCGCGCGTCGAGGAGGCGCGCCGCGCACTGGAAGAAGCCTGCACGATGCTGCACCAGCGACGGCGGGAGGGTGCGTCACGCGCTGCAGCCGAGGCGCTGGCGTTGATCCGTCCGCTGGCGCTCGCCCAGCTGGAGCTGACCTTCCAGGTCGTCCCGGACCATGATCCGGAGGGCCCGGTGACGGTGGCGGACCAGCGTTGCCGGGTCACCGGCCACGGAGCGGATCGGGTGTGTCTGCTGGCACGCACCAACCCGGGCGAGGCGCCCGGCGAGGTGGGCGCCATCGCCTCCGGTGGCGAACGGTCCAGGATCCACCTGGGCTTGACCGTGCTGCGCCAGCGCGGCATTCGACCCCTGCTGCGCCTCTTCGACGAGGTCGACGCGGGTCTGGGCATGGATGCCGCCACTCCCGTGGCCCTGCTGCTGCGCCGCCTGGCCGCCGATGCCCAGGCCATCTGCATCACCCACTTGCCCACCGTGGCGGTGCATGGCCAGGCGCACTGGCGAGTGGACAAGCAGGTGAGCGAGGGGCGGACCCGGGTCGTCCTGCACGATCTCGGGCCCGAGGAGCGGATCCAGGAAGTGGCGCGGCAGCTCGGCGGCGAGGGCTGGCGCGAGGGCGATGCCGAGGCCCAGCTATCCTACGCCAGGCAACTGCTGCATACCGTTGCAGCCAGATCCGTTACCGGATCCACGGTTCACGAGGATTCTTGACATGGGGCCGGGAAGGTGTAAGTTGAAGCGGCCAACAGGCCTTCGTGGCTGGTTTTAAGGTGCGCCCGTAGCTCAGCTGGATAGAGCGCTTGCCTCCGGAGCAAGAGGTCGTGGGTTCGAATCCCGCCGGGCGTACCAACCCTTCCAGTGGACATCATGCTGAGAATCCTGCTCCTCATCCTGGCTGGACTCTGGATCGTGCCCAGGCTGCTGCGGCTCCTGGCACCGCCGCGTCCTGAGCCCAAGGAGCGGCCTCGGGCCACCAAGGACCCGTCCAGCGACAAGCGTCTGCGGGACCTTACCCAGCAGGAGATCGCCGACGCGGACTTCGAAGAGATTCCCCCGGAAGATTGAGCACCTGCCGCCAGACGCCGCCACGCCCGCACGGGACCCTCTTCCTGCATGACGGACACTTCCAGGCCTGATCTATACTTGCGCCGGGATTCTCCAGGGTCGAATATCAACTCTCGACACGACCACCATCAGATTGCGACGAGGTCCCGAGTTGGGCTTGTTCCAGAAGCCGAGAAGCCCCCGCAAGAGCAAGCTCTTCCAGTCCCGCTTGCTCGATGCTGGACGCAAGGCCGCACCCATCCGGCATGCCCACCGGCTCCGCGAGGATCTGGCGGGCGAGGTGATCAAGGCGCTGATCCTGGTGGGTTTCCTCGTGGCGCTCTGCTACTTCGCCCGGGCGGTCCTCCATCTCTTCGCCAGCCATGGCGCCGATCTCAACCCGTGGTATCTTCGGATGAGCCTTGGTGGCGTTTTGGTATGCTTCGTGCTTGTTTTGCGACGGCTGATCCTCCGGATCGGAGAGATCCGCTGGTTGCGCGCGGAGCTGAAGATCGCCCAGCAGATGCTGCAAGAGCTGCGTGAGGAGGGAACACGCCCGCCCGGGGACTGATCCCGCCCGCTCGCGTTTCCGTGACACTGCCATGATGACCACAGGAGAGGGACCGTGAATCTACGCCTGGATGAACAGTTGATCGCCAAGCTCGAGGACCGCACCGCCCACCTCGGGGTCATCGGCCTGGGCTATGTCGGGCTGCCGCTGGCCGTGTCCATGGCCAAGGCTGGCTTCAAGGTCACCGGGTTCGAACTCTCGGCGGCCAAGGTGGCCCAGTTGCAGCGCGGTGAGAGCTACATCATCGATGTCAGCAGCGCCGACGTGGCCGCCATGGTCGAGGCGGGCCGGCTGGTGGCCACCACCGACATGGCCGGGCTGGCCGACGTCGACACGGTGAACATCTGCGTGCCCACCCCGCTGGGCAAGACCCGGGACCCCGACATCAGCTACATCCAGTCCGCCATGGCGGCGATCCAGCCCCACGTCCATCCGGGGATGCTGGTGATCCTGGAGAGCACGACCTACCCCGGGACCACCGAGGAGGTCATCGTTCCCATGCTGGCCGGCGAAGATCGCCATGTGGGAGAGGAATTCTTTGCCGCCTTCTCACCCGAGCGGGTGGACCCGGGCAACCCCACCTACAAGACCCAGAACATCCCCAAGGTGGTGGGCGGCGTGACTCCGCGCTGCACGGCGGTGGCGCGAACTCTCTACGAACAGTTCATGGACACGGTGGTGCCTGTCTCGTCGGTGCGCGTGGCCGAGACGGTGAAGCTGCTGGAGAACACCTTCCGCAGCGTGAACATCGGCCTCGTCAACGAGATGGCGATGATGTGCAACGCCATGGACATCGACGTCTGGGAGGTCATCGAGGGCGCCGCGACCAAGCCCTTCGGCTTCATGCCCTTCTTTCCGGGCCCCGGCCTGGGCGGCCATTGCATTCCCATCGATCCCTTCTACCTCTCCTGGAAGGCCAAGCAGGCCGGTGTCGAATCGCGGTTCATCGAACTAGCCGGTGCGGTCAACGGCGCCATGCCCCGTCACGTGGTCAACCTGGTGGCCGAGGGGCTCAATGGACTGGCCAAGCCAATCAAGGGTAGCCGGATCCTGGTGGTCGGCGTAGCCTACAAGGCGGACATCGACGACACGCGCGAATCCCCGGCCATGGACATCATGAGCATGCTGGCCCGGCTCGGGGGTGACGTGTGGTGGTACGATCCGTTCGTCGCGGAGCTTCACGACAAAATCACCGCCACCAAGCTCGACACCTTCAACCACGACGCGCTGGCCGGCTTCGACGCCGCCGTGGTGGTGACCGCGCATCGCGACCTCGATTACGCGATCCTGGTGGAAGCCTGTCCGACCATCGTCGACACGCGCAACGCGCTCAAGGGCTTCCCGGACGCCAAGATCATCAAGCTCTGATATGGCAACGTGAGGACAGGGAGAACAGCATGACGCGATATATCGTGACCGGAGGAGCCGGCTTCATCGGCTCGCACATCACCGAGACCCTGGTGGAGCAGGGCCACGAGGTGGTGGTCATCGACGATCTCTCCACCGGCCACGAGCACAACCTGGCCGCGTTCCGTGATCGCATCGAGTTCATCGAGGGCAGCGTCACCGATCTCGACCTGCTGGCGCGGGTCTTCCCGGGTACCGACGTGGTCTTCCACCAGGCGGCCCTGGCTTCGGTGCCGCGGTCGGTGAGCGATCCGCTGGCCAGCAACGACGCCAACATCACCGGCACCCTCAAGGTGTTCCTGGCGGCGAGGGACGCCGGCGTCCGCCGCGTGGTCTACGCCGCCAGCAGCTCGGCCTATGGCGACACCGAGGAGTTGCCCAAGCGCGAGGACATGCCGGCGCGTCCGCTCTCGCCCTATGCCATCACCAAGTACGTGGATGAACTCTACGGCAAGGTCTTCACCGACCTCTACGGACTGGCCACGGTGGGCTTACGGTACTTCAACGTGTTCGGTTCACGACAGGATCCGGCCAGCCAGTACGCCGCGGTGATCCCGCTGTTCATCACGCGCTACCTCGCCGGCGAGCCCCCCACCATCCATGGTGACGGCGGCCAGTCGCGCGACTTCACGTACATCGCCAACGTCGTGCACGCCAATCTGGCGGCGGCAGCCGCCGATGAGCGAGCCGATGGCCTGGTCTACAACATTGCCTGCGGCGAGCGGATCACGGTCAAGGAGATCTGTCTCGAGATCCGCGAACTCCTGGGGAGCGACATCGAACCCGAGCACGGGCCAGCCCGGCTGGGAGACGTCCGCCACTCGCTCGCCGACATCTCCCTGGCGCGCGAGCGCCTCGGTTACGAACCGGCCATCGATCTGGCCGAGGGCCTGGCCCGCACCGTGGCCTGGTACAAGGAGCAGGGATGAGGCACGAGTACCAAGAAAGCCGTCGCCAGCGCGCCGGGGTCCTGCTGATCCTGGCGGTCTTCGCCTTCGTCGCGGTGCCCACCGCGAACGCACAGCAGACCACCCCGGGCGAGGTCTATCGCATCGGAGCGGGGGACGTCCTGCGCCTCAACGTTCCCCAGCAGGCGACCCTCGATGGCGAGATCACCGTGCAAGCCGACGGCCAGGCCTACATCCCGCAGGTGGGCGAGGTGGCGCTGTCGGGCCTGACCATCGCCGAGGCCGAGGAGTTCCTGAGTCAGCGCCTGCGCCTCTTCAATCCGGCCATCTCCGATGTGGTGCTCAGCGTGGTGGAGTACAACGCGCTCAGGATCTTCATCCTCGGTGCCGTCAGTTCCCCGGGCAGCTACACATTCGAGACGCCGCCGACGCTCTGGGAGGTCCTGCGCGCCGCCGGCGGGCCGGGCGAAGGGGCCAACCTGGCGGTGTGTCGCGTGATCACCATCGTCAACGGCCGACCGACCTCCAAGACGGTCAACCTGGCGGGCTATCACAGTGGCGGCGAGATGCCCCCGGATGTGCTGCAGAGCGGGGACACGCTGGTGGTGCCCACCGTGGCCGATGGCGCCGTGGGCGTGCCGGCCACCATGGGCGTGCAGGTCTTCGGCGGGGTCGCCACGCCCACCACCGTTCCCATCGAGGAGCCCATGGAGCTGCTTTCGGTGCTCATGCTCGCCGGAGCGCCGCTCGAATCCGCCGAGATCCACAAGATCAACTGGGTCCATCGGAGCGGGGGTCTGGGCCCCAACGTGGCGACCAGGGTGGATATGCGGACCTTTCTGGAGGCGGGACAGGCCAAGGGCAATCCTATCGTGCATCCTGGCGATGTGATCTACCTGCCGCAATATCGCGAGCCCTGGACCTTACGTTATCTTCCCCTTTTCCTGACGACGCTGACCTCAGCCGCGACCTTGTTGCTGGCATATGATTCATTGACGAACTAGGCACAGCATCTAGGAATCTGAATTGGCGGTTGCGGCGTTCAATACGTCGCAACCCTTATATTTTATAAAGGATTCACCCTGTTGTGCTTTTTTCTCAATGTGTTATTCTATCCGCGGTGTTGGGGATTTTATTTTATGTAATATTAGCTTATTTTATTTGTCCTGATGCCGATAAGAAATTTAATTGGACCGACCAAGAGCTGGGGGGCTTCTGGGACTGCAGTCTACGGACGTGGCAGGGACCATGGTTGGGTCGACGGTGTGACATGCCAGGCAGCAATTGCGTCTACCATGGTTGGAGGTCGAAGCAGACATGGCGGACAAGGATCACGGCCGGAAGAACGAGCAACGAGAAGACCCATCTGGAGGAGCGCAGGCCCTGGCAGCTGAAATGGAAAGCATCAAGTTGAAGACGGCGGCGGACCTGGGATACCCGGTCACGCCCCGACTCCTTGAGAAGGAAAGCGAGTTGCTCGATCGGTTACCCGGCCTCCTGTTCCGGCTGGGCAAGCGTTCGTTCGACATTGCGGCCGCCATCTTCGGGCTGCTCGTGCTGGCGGTGCTCTTGCCCGTTCTGGCCCTCATCATCAAGCTGGACAGCCCGGGACCGGTCTTCTACTCGCAGGAACGGGTCGGCCACAATCGCCGACGTCGCCGGGTGGGTGGCGAACACCAGGAACGGCGCAAGGTCCTGCAGCCCGGTCGTCCCTTCCGGATCCACAAGCTGCGGACCATGTGCAGCAACGCCGAGGCCGGCGGCGCCCAGTGGGCCACCAAGGGCGATCCGCGAGTGACGCGCGTGGGCCGCTTCCTGCGCAAGACGCGGCTCGACGAACTGCCGCAGTTCTGGAACGTGCTCAAGGGCGAGATGAGCCTGATCGGGCCACGACCCGAACGGCTGCATTTCATCCGACAGCTCGAGAACGAGATACCCCATTACCACGACCGCTTGCTGGTCAAGCCGGGACTGACGGGGCTGGCCCAGGTCTGCAACGGGTACGACGACTCGGTGGAAAGCGTGGTGCGCAAGGTCGAATACGACCGCACCTACATCCAGCGCTGCGGCCCGCTCACCGAGATGGGCATCCTCCTGAAGACGGTGCGGGTGGTGATCAAGGGCGAAGGTGCGCGCTAGGCGTATTGCCCTTGCCTGGATCCGACGCGGCCACCATAATCGAGGTGGCCGCGTCGTTTTCGTCTCCAACCAACCTGGTGCGCCGACCCCATGCAACCGCACGTCCTGATCATCGATGACCAGGAGGCCATCCGCCTCTTCCTGGCCGCCACGCTCCAGTCCCGGGGTTATCGGGTCACGACGGCAGGCACCGGCGCCGAGGGGCTCGAGGCGGCGCAGGCAACGCCACCGGACCTGGTCCTGCTCGATCTGCGGTTGCCGGACGTGGGGGGGCTCGAGGTGCTCGCCGCACTGCGGGAGCGGATGCCCACTGTCCGGGTGGTCGTCCTCACCAGCTACGGCCGCAGCGAGGCTGCGGCCGAGGCCATGCGCCTGCAGGCCTTCGACTTCGTCACCAAGCCGGTGAATCTCGACCAGTTGCTGGCCGTGATCCAGCGTGGTCTCGAGCTGGGGGAGTCGGTCCGCCGGAAGTCGGCCACCGATCTGGCCACCGACCTCTTCGCGGTCATGCCCGAGGCCGTGCCCGGGCGGGCGGCCAGCATGCAGCCCATCTACGAGATCGTCCGCAAGGTCGCTGCCGGCGGACGTTCCACGGTCCTGATCCAGGGCGAGAGCGGCGTGGGTAAGGACATCCTGGCCCAGATCATCCATCGCAACTCCCCGCGCCGCGACTACCCGTTCCTGGAGATCAATTGCGCCTCCCTGCCCGAGCAATTGCTCGAGAGCGAGCTCTTCGGCCACGAGCGCGGGTCTTTCACCGATGCCAGCCAGCAGAAGCTGGGCTTGCTCGAGCTGGCTCATTCGGGGACACTGTTCCTCGACGAGATCGGCGAGATGCCGCTGCCGATCCAGGTCAAGCTGCTCCGGGTGCTCGAGAAGATGTCGTTCCGACGCGTGGGAGGACTGGAGGACATCCAGGTCGATGTGAGGATCATCGCCGCCACCAATCGAAATCTCGGAACACTTGTCAGCGCAGGGGCTTTCCGCGAAGACCTCTACTTCCGTCTGAAGGTCATCCAGCTACCCCTGCCGCCCCTGCGCGAACGCCGGGAGGACATCCCGGCCCTGGCCAGGCATTTCCTGCGGCGTTACAATGAGGAGTTCGAGCGGACGTTCCAGGACTTCAGCGAGGACGCCATCGACGCCCTTTGCAGCCAGCCCTGGCCTGGAAACGTCCGGCAGTTACGGAACACCATCGAGCGGTCGGTCCTGCTGGAAACCGGAACCAGGATGGCCCGGAAGCAGTTGCACTTCGACACGTCGCCGCTGGATCTGAGGGACCAAGAGGATTCGCTGTCCGGGGCGCTGACGGCGGCGCTGGAGGATCCACTGCCGCCCGACGGTATCGACCTCGTCGGCCTGGAGCGCCGCTTCGAGCTGGCCATGATCCGCAAGGCCCTGGCCACGGCCGGCTCCAACCAGTCGCAGGCCGCGAGACTGTTGCGTCTGGGGCGTGATCGGCTGCGCTATCGACTCAAGAATCATGGCCTGGAGAAAGGGATCTGAGCCCATGGCAAGGATGGGACAGGGGACGGTCCGGTGGATCTCGACCAGCATGGTGTTGCTGACCAGTCTGGCCGTTGGGGGCTGCGGCGTGTACTCGGCCAGCAGCGGCCGGGTCGATCAGAACATCCAGCGGGTGGCCGTGGAATATCTCGAGAACAGGACATCCCAGCCCGATCTGGGCATCACCATGTCCGAACTGATCATCTTTGCGCTGCAGCAGGACAACACGTTGAAGGTGGTGGACCGGGAGGTTGCCGACAGCATCATCGACGGCACGGTCACGCACTATCGGCTCCGCCAGGCCTCCATCTCCGGCGACCAGCAGGTGGACGAGTATCAGGTCCAGATCGCCGTGGAGCTGACCTTCCTGATCAAGGCGACGGGGGAGACCATCTTCGAGCACCGCCGTTTCACGGGAGTCGGCAACTACTTTCTCAATGATAGCGAATCCGACGAGAGCACCGCCCAGGCCGACGCAGCGTCCGAGATCACGAAGGACGTCCTGGCCGAAGTCGTCGAGGACTGGTGATGGCAAAGAGTCGATCACGATTGCCCGGTTTCGAGGAACTCCTCAATCAGGACCTGAAGACCGGTGACTTCAGGCCAGTCTACGTGTTCGACGGCGAGGACCAGCTGCGGATCGAGCAAGTGGTCGCGGCCATCCGCAGCAAGGCCCTGGACCCGGCTGCCGCAGCCTTCAACGAGCATGTCCTGCAGGGAGATCAGATCGGCTGGGAACATGCGCTCCAGCAGGCTCAGGGCTTTCCCATGCTGGGTGGCCGCCAGCTGGTCTGGGTCCGCCACGCCGACGCCATCAAGAGCAACAAGGACGATCCCGGCGAGCGGGCGCTGGCGGGTTATCTGGCCGCACCGCTGGAATCCACCATCCTGGTACTGACGGGACAGAAGTTCGACGGCCGCAAGAGCTGGCTCGTCGCGGCCAAGAAGGCCGGCTTCCACTTCCACTTCGAGGCGCCCCGGGGGCAGGCCCTCATGACCTGGGTCCGCAAGGCGGCCGAGAAGGCCGGGTTGAATCTTGATCATGCCGCCAGTGAGGTCCTGATCGCGCTCGTGGGCAACGACCTGCAGGGGTTGCGGGTCGAGATCGAGAAGCTGGCCTTGCTCCAGGAATCGCGGGGCAAAGCGCCTGCAGCCGACGAGATCCCGGCGCTGGTCATGGATCAGGCCCAGCTCGAGATCTTCGGCATGACCGATGCCATCGGGCCCGGCCGCGCCGCAGAACTGGTCCGGATCTGGATGCGGCTGTCGACCTGGGGTTCCGATGCCTATGCCTTGACGCCCCTGGTCTCATCGCACCTGCGCAAGTCGGCCCTGGCCGCGGCGTGCCAGGAGGACGGCATGCCCGACGCTGCCGTTTCCTCGGCCACGGGCATCAATGCCTGGGTATTGAGAAACAAGATCAAACCGTTGATCGACCGTGTCGGCGTGGACGGCTGCCGTCGCGCCCTCGAGGCCGGGCTGAATTGCGAACGCAGTCAGAAACGCCGGCCATTGCCGCCCGAATTGTCCTTCGAGCAGCTATTGTTCGAGATCACCCGCCAAGAATGACTCGAGATGGCTCGCTGCGGCGAGTCCTGGAAAGGAGCGACATGTCCGAGATTCTCAAGGATTTCACCGACGGCGATTTCGAGGCGACCGTGCTTCAGAGCGACAAGCCCGTCCTGGTGGATTTCTGGGCGCCCTGGTGCGGCCCGTGCAAGGCCATGACCCCGACCATCGAGGATGTCGCTCGCGAAACCGATGGCCAGTGGATCGTCGGCAAGATGGACATCCAGAGCAACCCGCAGACGGCCGGGAAGCTGGGAATCCGTTCGATTCCCGCACTGATGTTCTTCCAGGGCGGCGACTGCAAGGCCACCCTGATCGGCAGCCAGAAGAAGGACGCCATCATCGACAAGATGAAGGAAGTCACGGGATAGCAAGCAGCGGGGCCGGAATGGCCCCGCTATTCCACGGGCTCAACTAAACATAATATACATTATGCGCAATTTATGAAGTCGCGCTTGTATTCGGAAGTGGCGCCGTCGCTTATCTCCCCTGCCAGGTTCTAGAGCTTCTCGTTGGACGTGCGCTCGTGGATCGGCACGCGGTTGGCGAGGTCCTCGAGGCCGGCGATCTCGAAGCTCTCGCCGCTGAGCGCCTTGACGAAGCCGAGGACCGAGATGCCGATGAAGAACAGCCAGTAGGCCAGGTGCAGGACGATGCTCACCAGGACGCCCATGACCGGGACCAGCTGGAAGGCCGCTTCCAGGACCCAGACGAGCAGGCCGAGGACGACCTCGGCAAAGACCAGGGTGAACCCCTGCCGGCAGTGGGCCGCCAGGTACGCGCTGCGTTCCCGCATGAGGATGGGAATGACGACCAGGACGCTGAGATAGCAGAGCGCACCGAGCCAGCGGTCGCGAATGGTGGGTTCCTCGGTCATGGCTCTCCCCTACCGTTGGCGGGTGGCGGCCGTCCGGCGACGGCCGCCAACGCGAACACTAGCGGCTCAGGATCCGGGCGACCTCGATCCGGTTGTCGAGCTCGTCGCCTAGGACCTGGCGGTCCCCGGCGGCCACCTCGCTCCGCAGAGCCTCGAGCAGCGCCAGGGCCTCCTGGCCTCGCCCGGCTTCTTGCAAGAACTCGGCCTGCCGCACCGTACGCTGGAAGTAGACCTGATCGGAAAGATCGTCGGTGATCAGGGACGCGAGCGCATCGGCGGCCTCGCCGGGCCGACCGGCGTCGGCCAGGGCGGTGACGCGCAACATCTGCAGGTTCTTGTGGGCCGGGTGGTTCGCGGGAATATCGGCGGCGTACTCGTCCAGGCGTGCGAGAGCGCCCTCGGCGTCCCCCAGGCCGATGAGGGCCTGGACCAGATTGAGGCGGGCATACTTGGCGAACTCGCTGCCACCGTGCTTCTCGATGCAATCCTGCAGCGGGCCCATGGCCATCTCGTACTCACCCTGGGTCAGCAGGGTCTGCCCCTGGTAAAGCATGTAGCTGGCCTCGACCCTGGCGGCCGCGCGTCCCTTGCTGAGATAGGATCCGCCGACCAGCAGCACGACCACCACCAGCAGGCCCACGCCCACGGCGGTCGCATTGCGCTGGAGGAATTCCAGAGCCCGTTCGGTCTGAGTGATGAACGAGTCCTGCTTGAGAGACTTCTTCGTGAATTTCTGGGCGGCCACTTCGCTACCTCGCTGAAAAGTCGGTCGTTGTCTCGAATCCCACAGCCGACAATGATAAGCCATGTTGCGGGAATTATCCACTGCGGGCTGGAGCCGGTCCACTTTCCGCCGGCCGACCGATTGGAACTGGACGACACCAGCCCGGCGGCCCATCCTTTGGAGACCTCCCCCGGCCTCGACGAAAGCGAGTGGGCTTGTCCTTGTTCCGACGCCGGCACCGGCTGCAGGGCGTGAACTACCTCGACCTGGTGCCCCGACACGTGGTCGATGCGTCTCCCGAGAGCGATTTCGGCCGGGTGATCCTGCTCGTCCCCCGTTACCGCGATTTCCTCTATTCCCGTCTGGTGCAGCCGTTCCTGCGCGGTGACAAGCGCTGGATCAAGGTTCCCCTCGATCCGCGCGGCAGCTGGTTGTGGGAGCAGGTGGATGGCCGGCGGACGGTGGGCGAACTGGCGCGGGGATTCCGGGAGGCGTTTCCGGAGGATGAGGAGCAGGTCGAACAGCGCGTCAGCCAGTATGTGGCGGCGCTGGTGGGGAATGGGTTCCTGGCGGTGGCGGAGCCGATTGGCGTCGGTGAGGATCCGCAATGACGGTGGTACCCCCGGCGGGACTCGAACCCACGGCCCCCAGATTAGGAATCTGGTGCTCTATCCAGCTGAGCTACGGGGGCACCGTCAATCTAGCGGGCGCCCAAGATAAGCCGCCTCAAGCGTACTTCACAAGCGAAAACACCGGCGCGTCGGTCAGCTTCGTCCGACCGGCCAGGTCCTCCAGCTCCACCAGGAACAGGTAAGCCGCCACCTCCGCCCCGCACTTGCGCACCAGCCGGCCGGTGGCCGCTGCGGTGCCGCCGGTGGCGAGCAGGTCGTCCACCACCACCACCTTCTGCCCAGGCTGGAAGCTGTCCGCGTGGACCTCGATCTCGGCCGTGCCGTACTCCAGCGCGTAGCTCTCCCCCACGGTCTGGCGCGGCAGCTTGCCCTTCTTGCGCACCAGGACGAGGCCGCGGTCGAGCCGCTGGGCCAGCGGTCCGCCGAACACGAAGCCGCGGCTCTCGATGCCGGCGAGGACGTCGCAGGGCGTGCCGGCGATCAGCGCGGCCAGGCCGTCGGTGGCCGCCGCGAAGGCCGCGGGATCCTCGGTGATCGGGGTGATGTCGCGGAAGAGGACCCCCGGGACGGGGAAGTCGGGGATGTTGGCGATGACGCTCTTGAGATCCATGGTCAACCTTTCGGTGGTTAGTCGAGCAGGCGGTCGGGACGGATGGCCTTGCTGTGGTGCCGCAGTTCGATGTGGAGATGCGGTTTGGCCGTCGGATCGGGCGGTGGCGCCGTGCGGCCGAGCAGATCGCCGGCCAGGATGCCCTGGCCCGGCTGCCAGGGGACGCTGTCAGGGTCCAGGGGGCCGAGCACCGTGTGGTAGTCGGCGCCGTGGTCGATGATGGCCAGGGTGCCTATGTCGTCCATGGCGGCGAGGAAGCGGAGCACGCCGTTGGCGGGGACGATCACCTCGCTGCCCACGGGCAGGGCCATGACGACGCCGGTGCGGGGCATGATGATGCGGTCGCGCTGGTAGGGGCCGAAGTCGTGGATCACGCGGCCGCGCTGGCGGAAGGGTCGCTGCCAGCGGATGTCGGCGGCCCGGGTGTGCGCCAGAGGCCGTCGGATCTCGAGGCGCTGGCCGGGCTGGATCAGGTCGCCGGACAGGTCGTTGGCCCGGCGCAGATCGGACAGGGTGGTGCCGAAGAGCTCGGCGATGCGCGTGAGGTGATCGCCGCGGCGGACCTCGTACCAGGCCGGGCCGCCCTCGGCGTCCGCCAGCGCCGGCAAGGCCAGCATCACGGTCGTCAGGAACAGCGACAGGGATCTAAGAGGTGCGCGCATCGGGCTTCCGGGTGGCGATGATGGAGAGTCGGGTGGACTCGGAAATGCTAAACCCGCAGTCGCGTCGGTCCAACCGGAAAAGCAGCAGGGCGTGACCGGAAGATCGCGCCCTGCGCTCGATTCTGGCTGGTCGGGGCGGGGAGATTTGAACTCCCGACCTCCTGCTCCCGAAGCAGGCGCGCTAACCGGGCTGCGCTACGCCCCGACCTGAGGAGGGCAAAAGGTAGTCATCGCGTCAGGTGGCGTCAATCCCAAAGCGCGATGACCCCCAGCGAGGCCAGGGTCATCACCGTGCCGGCGATCAGGATGCCCGCGATGATGCACGGGATGGAGTAGCGCAGCGGCAGCTTCATCATGTAGGCGGCCACCGAGCCGGTCCAGGCCCCGGTCATGGGCGCCGGGATCGCCACGAAGAGGATCAGGCCCAGGCTGCCGTAGCGGCGGATCACTCCCGAGCGCTTCTCGGTGCGGGCGAAGAGCCAGGTGAACAGACGATCGAAGAACGACCAGCGCCGCAGAAGCCGTTCGAAGGGACCGAGCAGGGTCAGTAACGGATAGACCGGCAGGAAGTTGCCGAGCACGGCCCACAGGTAGATGGCCAGCCAGCGCTCGGACCCCATGAGGTAATGACCCAGGGGAATGCCGCCGCGCAGCTCGAGGATCGGCAGCATGGAACACAGCAGGATGGCCAGCGGCGGCGGCAGATTGGCCGCGGCCCAGTGCTGGACGGCTTCACGCACGGGAGTCCTCCTCCAGCCCCCGCAGCAGGGGCACGAACTGGCACGGGACCGACTTCTCCACCACGAGTTCGCCGCCGCGGCGGCAATAGCGGTAGAGCTCCTGTTGCGGGCCCTGGCCCACGGGGATGAGCAGCCGGCCTCCGTCCTTCAGCTGGCCGCCGAGCCCCTCGGGCAGCCCCGGGGCGCAGGCGGTGACGATGATGGCGTCCCAGGGGCCTTGCTCCGCGAGACCGAAGCTGGCGTCCCCCGGCAGGACGGTGACGTTGGCGCAATCCTGCGCCGCGAGCTGGGCTGCGGCCCGCTCGGCCAGGGGCACCACGCGCTCCACGGTCACCACCTCACGACAGAGCAAGGACAGGATGGCGGCCTGGTAGCCGCTGCCCGTGCCCACCTCGAGGGCGCGTTCGGAACCGTCCAGCTCGAGGAGCGCTGTCATCAGGCCGACGATGAAGGGCTTGCTGATGGTCTGGCCGTAGCCGATGGGCAGGGCGCAGGGTTCGTAGGCGCGGTGCTGGAGGATCTTGGGCACGAAGCAGTGCCGGGGCACCGTCTCCAGCGCCTTGAGCACGGGGCGGTCGGTGATCCCGGCCCGGCGGATCTGCTCGTCGACCATGCGGCGCCGCGCCACGGCGTAGTCGCGCCTCATCGTTGCGGCGGCTCCTCGTCCGTGAGCGGCTGGTTGGCGCCGCGGGTGGGGCCCTCGAAGGTGAGGCCCTGCGGGGCACGGCTGGCCAGGGAGAAGCGGTCCTCGTCCGCCGCGAAGGCCGGCTCGCCGGGCAGCCCTTCGCGCGCCAGGCCGTCCAGGGCCTCGCGGGTGCGGTGGTCGGTGAGGTCGGTCTTCAGCGGCGTCAGGCTGGCGTAGCCCGCGCGGACCGCGGCGTAATCGCTGCCCTCGAGCGGGGACCAGTTGGGTCCCTTGCCAGCGATCCAGACCAGCGGCTTGCCGCGCGGATCGATCATGTCGTTGACCACGTCGTAGTAGTGGCGGGAACCCTGGCGGGTGATGCGCACGCCCTTGAGCGAGGACTCGGGGCCGTTGGGCACGTTGATGTTCCACATGGTGCCGGGCGGCAGCGGGTTGGCGATGAGCTCGGGCAGGAGGCGGCGCGCGAGCGCGGCGGCGGCGCCGAAGTCGCTGGGACTCCAGTCGGCCAGGCTCATGGCCGCGGCGGGCAGGCCCTGCACGCAACCCTCCATGGCGGCGGCCACGGTGCCCGAGTAGTGCACGTCCTCGCCGAGGTTGGGACCGTGGTTGATGCCGCTGAGCACGAAGTGCGGCGGGTCGTCGCGCAGGATCTTGCCCAGGGCCACCAGCACGGCGTCGGTGGGCGTGCCGCTCACCGACCAGCGGTGCTCGCCCCTGGCCTTGATGCGCAATGGCTCGTGCAGGGTCATGCAGCGACTGGTGGCGCTCTGCTGGGTGGCCGGCGCCACGGTGCTGGTGCGGATGCCGGGCAGGTCGGCCAGGGCCTCCTCGAGCACCTTGAGGCCGAAGGCGTCGATGCCGTCGTCGTTGGAGATCAGGATGTGGGTGGTGGTCATGTCTATCGCGCCTTCTTGGGCTCCCGGCGGCTCATGAGCAGGATGCCCACGAGCCGGAAGAAACGCCCGGTGTCGATGAACGGGTTGATCGAGCTCTTCTCGTCGCCGTAGACCGTGGTCACCGGCGCCGAACCGATACGGCAGCCGCGGCGCGCCAGGCGCACCAGGACCTCCGACTCGGTGTCGTACCGCGTGGTCCGCAGCTCCAGACCCTCGAGGCTGGCCACGCGGAAGAGCCGGTAGCCGTTCTGGGAGTCGGGAATCCGGACTCCGGCCAGGCGACTGACGACCCACGAGGTGAACTCGTTGGTGCGCGCGCGCAGCCAGGGCATGTCCGCGTTGGCGTCCATGCGGTTGCCGACAATGACGTCGAAATCCTCCGCGAGGGCCACCGCCATGAAGCCGGCCATCTCGCCGGGCAGGTGCTGGCCGTCGGCGTCCATGGTGTAGACCCACTCGAGGCCGGCGTCCACCGCCCAGGCGAATCCGGTGGCCAGGGCCCCGCCCTTGCCGCGGTTCTCGGGATGGACGCTCACCTCCACACCCGCCTGGCGCGCCACCTCGGCGGTGCCGTCGCTGCTGCCGTCGTCGACCACCAGGATCCGCAGCTCGGGGTCCTGGGCGCGGATGTCGGCGATGACCTGCGTCAGGAAACGGGCGGCGTTGTAGGCGGGCAGGATGACGCCGGTGCCGGGCATTTCAGCTCCCCTCGGCGATCTGGTTGCGCAACTGCGCGATGTGGCCTTCCACCCCGCGCGTGAACTCGTCGTCCACGGGGTCGAGCTTCAACGATGCTTCCAACTCGGTCAAGGCCTCCTCCAGGCGGCCCTGCGCGCGCAGGGTGTCCCCCAGCCACGCCCGGAACTCCATGCGCTCGGGAAAGGCCTCGCAGGCCTCGCGATACAGCTTCTCGGCCGCGTCGACCTCGCCCCGCTCGCGGTAGATGTGGAAGCCGAGGGTGGTCCAGCCCAGGGGCTCCTCGGGGTGGGCCACGATCTGCTCGAGCCAGTGCTGGTAGGCCGCATCCGGCCGACCCACGCTGTAGGCGAGCACGCCGTGGTTGAGGTGCCAGCGGGGGTGGCTGTCCGCGTCGGTGGCGGTCAGCAGGTCGTGGGCCTCGCCGGTCTCGCCGTCGAGAAGGAGCAGGTGGGCCAGCTCGACGCGGAACCAGTCGGGCCGGTCGCCATGCTCGATGGCCGCCTTCAAGAGCGCCCGGGCCTCCCCCTGCTTGGCGTCCACGAACAGGCGCATGGCGCCCCCGGCGACCACCTCGGGCGTCCAGCCGAAGACGTCCAGGAAGACCTGAACCGCGGCACGGGGCCGCAGTTCGAACTCGCTGGTGCGCAGAAAGTGGCCGGCCGCGCTGGCGTGCAGGTCGGTGACGGCGAGGCCGTCGACGTGGTCGAGGCACTCGTTGCAGACCGCACCGGGGAGGTTGGGCAGGAATCCGGCACCCGCCGAGAAGATCTCGTCCTGACGCACGACCTCCAGCATCCTGTCGCAACTGCAGCAGCGGGGCGCCTGGGGCAGCCAACGGTGGGCCATCACGGTACCTCCGGTGAGGTGGGAGGTCGGTTCTACGAGACAAAAAAAGAGCCGGTCCCGGGGACCCGCTCCTGCGAGATGCAAAGCTGGTCGGGGCGAGAGGATTTGAACCTCCGACCCCTTGCCCCCCATGCAAGTGCGCTACCGGACTGCGCCACGCCCCGACCATTCGCCGGCGACCCGCCGGCAGGGGGTTCCCCTTTCGGGGATCGGAAATGTAACAAGAGGTCCCCCACGGCACAAGGTCGATTTTCACAACTGCGGTTCAACTCTGGGCCTTGCGCGCCTTCCTGGCCGGCGCCAGATCCCGGAGCAGTTCCTGGATTGCGGTGAGCTCCTCGCGGATCACCGCCATTTGCTGGTGCTGGTCGAGCTGGCCGAAGGTCATGGCAAGCTGCTGGGGAGCATCGCTGGTCTTTTCCGAGGACTGCCGCCGCTGCTGCAGCGTCTTGCGCGCACCCGCGATCCGGTAGCCCTCCTCGTAGAGCAGGGTCTTGATGGCCAGGACTTCCTCGATATCGCGGCGCCGATACCGGCGGCTGCCGCCCCGGTCCTTGCGCGGCCGCAGAGTGCTGAATTCGCTCTCCCAGTAGCGCAGCACGTGCGGCTTGACCCCGGTCAGCTCGCTGACCTCGCTGATGGTGTAGTACAGCTTGCCGGAGAGATCGGGCATCTCGGCCATGCCGGACACCTTCCGCTTGGGGTCAACGCTCGGGGTCGGCCTCCGAGCGCGGCACCCGCGACATGAGGTCGCGGATGGCCCGCATGGGCGCCTTGTCCTCGAACAGGACCTCGTGAACCGCTTTGACGATAGGTAGTTCTATACCAAACTTCTCACCCAACTTCAAGCCCGCTTGCGTCATGTAGAAACCCTCGACGACCTGCTTGGAGCCGTGGAGGATGGCCGACGGGTCCTCGCGTCCGAGCGCCACCGCCTCGCCGAAGTTCCGGTTGCGGCTGTGGCGGCTGATCGCGGTGGTGATCATGTCGCCGATGCCGGCCAGGCCGAAGCAGGTCTCCTGCCGGCCGCCCAGGGCCACGGTGATGCGGGCCAGCTCGGCCATGCCGCGGGTCATGACGGTGCCGCGGGTGTTGTCCCCCATGCCGAGGCCGTCGCAGAGGCCCACCGCCACGGCGATGACGTTCTTGAAGCCCGAGGAGATCTCCACGCCGAGCATGTCGTCGTTGGTGTAGACCCGGAAATAGGGCCCCGAGATGAGCCGCTGCCATTCCTCCCAGTCGAAGCCGGGATCGCCGGCGAGCACCAGGGCCGTGGGCATCTCCATGGCCACTTCCTCGGCGTGGCTGGGTCCCAGGAGGACGGCCACCGGGTTCTCGTGCCCCCCCTGCCGCAGTTCCTCGCGGATCACCGCGCTCAGCGGCTTGAGGGTACCCAGCTCCAGGCCCTTGGCCAGGTTCACCACGGGGATGTTGGGCGGCAAGGCGCCGGTGGCAGCCACCTGGGCCATCACGCCGCGCACCGCCTGGCTGGGCACCACCGCGAACACGGCCTCGGCGCCCAGCAGTGCCACCTTCAGGTCGAGGGTCGCGCCGACGTTGGGCGGCAGGCGGAAGTCGCCGAGGAAGTCGGGGTTCATGGCGGTGGAGTTGATGCTGGCGATCTGGTCCTCCTCGATCCCCCACATCGCCACCTCGTCCCACTTGTGGGCGAGGTGGCGCGCGAAGGCGCTGCCCCAGCTGCCGGTGCCCAGGATGCAGGCCTTCATGACGGATCCTCCTCTTTCTTCCCGGTCGGCGGCGCGTCGCCGGCAAGCTCCTGCAGGGCGGCGTCGGCGGCCCGCCTGGCGACCTCGATATCGTTGCCCTCGTGTCGGAGCGGCTTCTCGGTGCCGTCCTGCAGGCGCCGGATGTTGGCGCGGTGGCGCCAGATGACCAGGAAGGCCAGCACGAACGAGAAGATGATCAGCGTCAGGCTGAAGGGCTTGGGTGACCGGACCTCGAAGAAGACCACCGCCCAGGGGAACACGGCCGCGGCGCAAAGCGAGCCCAGCGAGACGATCCTGGTGGCGAAGAAGACAGCCAGGAAGATGCCGAAGGCCACCAGGACCGGGAACGGCTCGAGGATCAGGAACACGCCGAAGGTGGTGGCGATGCCCTTGCCGCCCTTGAAGGCGACGAACGGCGAGAAGCTGTGGCCGAGGATGGCCAGCAGGGCCGCGATGATCCGGTACATGTCGCCGGTCAAATGCAGGGGCAGCGTCTGCCCCTCGGGATACGTGCCGACCACGATGGAGGTCAGCACCACGGCCAGGGCGCCCTTGGCCATGTCCAGCACGAGGCAGAGACCACCCCAGGTGGCACCGAAGTTACGGTAGACGTTGGTGGCGCCGAGGTTGCCGCTACCGTGCTCGCGCAGATCGATCCCCTTGACCCGCTTGCCGATGATGAGGCTGAAGGGGATGGCGCCCAGCAGGTAGCTGAAGACGAGGCAGGCGATGATCAACATGGGCGGACCTCTCAGTGCTTCTTGAGCTTGACGAAGATTCGACTGCCGGGAAAGCCGTAGGTCTTGCGGATCTGGTTGTTGATGTAGCGCAGGTAGTTCCGGGCGAAGAAGCGCGGCTCGTTCACCGAGAGCATGAACACCGGCGGCGCCGACTCGACCTGGCTGCCGAAGTAGATCTTGCCGATGCCGTTCTGGTGCGGACGCGGTGGCTGGTGCGACACGATGCGCTCGAGGAACCCGTTGAACTCGCTGGTGCCGACGCGTTTCTGTCGCTGCTCGTGCACGTCCCAGACCGTCTCCAGGATGCGCCCGATGCGCTGCTTGGTGAGCGCGCTGAACGTGAACCAAGGCGCGTAGGTCAGGAAGGGGATCTCGCGGCAGAATTCCTCCCAGACCTGCAGGTGGGTGTTGGTGGCCTTGTCCTCCAGGAGGTCCCACTTGTTGAAGGCCACCACCACGCCCTTGCCGCTGTCGTGGATCAGGCCGGCGATCTTGCTGTCCTGCATGACGGCGCCGTGTTCCGAGTCGATCATCATGACCGCCACGTCGCACTGCTCGAGCGAGCGCAGGCTGCGCAGGTTGCTGAAGTACTCGATGGCGCCCTTGACGCGGGCCTTGCGCCGCAAGCCGGCCGTATCGATGATCCGGAGCACCTTGCCGTGCCAGTTGAGGTCGGTGTGGATGGAGTCTCGGGTGGTGCCCGGGATGTCCGAGACGAGCGCCTCTTCACGCCCCACCAGACGGTTCAGGAGGCTCGACTTGCCCACGTTGGGACGCCCCAAAATGGCGATGCGGCAATCGCAAGGCGCCTCCTCGGCCACAACCTCCGGGAAGCCTTCCACGACGCGGTCCATGAGGTCGCCCACCCCCACGCCGTGCAGCGCGCTGATTGGATAAGGCTCGCCCAGACCCAGGCTGTAGAACTCGGCGGCCCCGATGCGGTTGGCTTCCTTCTCGGTCTTGTTCACGCACAGGACCACGGGCTTGCCCGCGCGGCGCAACTCGCGGGCGATGGTCTGGTCCCAGTCCAGGGCGCCGGTCTGCCCGTCGACCAGGAAGATCACCACGTCGGATTCGATGATGGCGTCGCGGGCGATCTGGGTGACCGCCTCGTCGAAGTCGCTCACGGTCTCGCCGTAGGGGATGATCCCGCCGGTGTCGATGAGGTAGAAGCCGTGGCCGGACCATTCGGCGGTCTCGATGAGGCGGTCGCGGGTGACGCCGGCCTGCTCGTGGACCACGGCGCGTCGGCGGCCGACGATGCGATTGAACAGGGTGCTCTTGCCCACGTTGGGGCGGCCGACGATGGCGACGGTGCGTAGGCTCATGGCTCCAGCGGCGAGGCCGCGCTGCGAAGGTGGCAAGGCGGCGCCGGCATGGCCGGCGCAACTCACGGAAACAGTGAAATTTGCGGCGAAGATAAGCTATTCCAGATCAGCCCAGAAGTCAACGAAGCCCTCCTCGTCGGGGACCAGGATCTCGTGGGGCTGATCGGCCGCGATGTCGGCCAGGGTGAGGTCGTCGAGGGTGCGACCATCGCTGTTGAAGACCCGTGGCGAGAGGCACACGGTCCGCGGCGGCGCCGCCGGCAACGCGAGCAAGGCGCCGCGCAGATCGCGGCCCGCCATCAGCCCCGCCACGGTGACGGTGTGGCCGTAGAACGCGTTGGGCACGCCGATCACCTCGAGCGGCGGCGCACCCGCGGCCCGCAGCGCCGGCACGTGCTCGCGCGCGAAGGCGCGGGCCGCCAGCTCGCTGGTCAGGATGGTCAGGGGGCGACGGGGCGCCCGCCGCTCCTCCTGCGACCAGGCAAGGCTCTCGAGCCAGGCCTCACGCAGGCGGCGGGTCAACCCAATGCCGTTGTCCTCCTGCGGGAAACCCGCGTAGTGGTCGGCGGGCGGGAACGGGCGGTCGGCCAGCAGGTAGAACTCGTCGCTGAGGTGGATGAACGGTCCCTCCCACGCCGCCGCTGCCTCGGCCTGGAGCGCCGCCACCTGGTCGATCACCGCGGCGGCGATCTCGGGAGTCACGGGATCGAGGCGGGTCAGGCCTTCACGGTGCGCCGTCAACCCCACCGGAACCACCGCGAGCGAGGCCACGCCGCCCTCGCCGACCGAGCACCGGCGCAGCGCGAAGAGGTCGCGGAAGGACTGCTCCAGGTAGGGCCCGTCGTTCCAGCCGGGGCAGAGCACGATCTGCGTGTGCAGTTCGATGCCGTTGGCGGCCAGCGCGCGCAGCACCTCGCACACGTCGTACTGCCGCTTGATGCCGAGCATGCGCGTGCGGACCGCGGTGTCGGTGCAGTGGACCGAGACGAAGAGCGGCGTCATGCGCTGCTCGATGACCCGCGCCAGCCCCTTCTTGCCCAGGCTGGTCAGGGTGATGTAGTTGCCGTAGAGGAAGCTGAAGCGGTAGTCCTCGTCCTTGACGTAGATGGGCTCGCGCATGCCCTGCGGGTTCTGGTCGATGAAGCAGAAGACGCAGTTGCAGGCGCAGCGCTTGAACTCCATGGGCGCGAAGGCTGCGGTGAGCGCGTCCAGCGCGGTGGGCGGCAGCGGCAGGTCGACCGTCTCGCCGGTGGCGCGGCGGATGGTCACGACCATGGTGTCGTCCTCGGGCTGGTAGTAGTAGAGGTCGAGCACGTCCTCGACGGGACGGCCGTCGAGGTGGCTGAGCTGGTCGCCCTCCCGCCACTCGTAGCGGCGGTCGTGGGGCGCGGGCAGGGGTGTGACGAGATCGATCATGCAGGCCAGTTAGTCAGGAAATGCTCCGTTCCGCAAGGGGGAAGACGGGGCCCGTCGGGTGGCGGGCCCCGGGTCGAGTTCTAGCGCACCAGCGTGGCCTTGGTGCTGATCACGCGCGTGCCAGTATCCAGGCGCAGCAGGTACGTCCCGCTGGGCAGGGCGCGGCCCCCAGCGTCGGTGCCGGTCCAGGTGACGGTGTGCGTGCCCGCCGCGCGCGGCTCGTCCAGGATGGTGGCGAGGTGGCGGCCGCTCAGATCGTACGCCTCGAGGCGGACGGGCGAGGCGGACGGCAGGGTGAAGCTCAGGGACGTGACGGGGTTGAAGGGGTTGGGTGTCGGCGTGGCCAGGGTGATCGCGGTGGGCACCGTGGCGCCGGGCTCGGATGGCCCCTCCTCCACGCCCATCGGCCCGGTGGTCAAGGTCACCAGTCGCGCGGCCGGGATGCCGGCCACGTTCCGGAACGAACCCCCGATCCAGAGCACGTCCTGGTGCACCGCCAGCTCCGCGACCACGCTGTCGAACGGCCCGATCTCGTCCCAGGCCGCGCCGTCGAAGCGATCGACCCGTGGCTCGAGATCGCCGCCCTCGAGGGTGTGCACCGCGGAGACGTAGAGCCGGCCGCGATAATCCGCCACGTCCTTGACCACGGTCCCGGTCCAGTCCGGCAGCGCCTGCCAATCTGTTCCGGTCCAGCTGGCGAGACCGAGGTTTTGCTCCGCATCCAGCTCGTAGGCCACCAGCAGGTCGCCCTGCCAGTGAGCGAGGTGGCAGACCGGCCCGGGCAGGCCCGTCCCCAGAGCGGTCCAGGTCTCGCCGTTCCACACCCCGATGTTGTTCAGGGTCACGCCGGCGAGGGATTCGAATTCACCGCCGATGACCAGGTCGGCGCCCTCGACCAGCATGGCCCCGATGGTGCAGCCGGCAGGTAGCTCGAGGTAGACATCGGGTTCGGAATAGCTCGAGTAGTCGTAAAGCAACGCGCTGGTGCGTCCCAAAAGCAGGCCGTGCCACGACACGAGCTCTGCGACCTCGGGCAACCAGCTCCAGGCATCGGGGATCTCCCAGTGGTCCCCATCCCAGTAGGCCATGGACACCGAGGCGTGGCCCGAGACCTGGGCGCTCAGCTTGCCCTGGTGCCAGGTCATGGCCATAGGCAGGCGTTGGGGATCATCCGGCACGCCGAGGGCCAGGCTGCGGGAGTGCCACGCGTCGCCGTCGTGAAGGACCACGCCCTGGGCGACCATGCCTGCGGCGCTCGCGAAGTAGCCACCGACCGCCAGCCCACCGCTGCCCGGGCAGAGGTGGCGCACCGTGGCATTGGCGCCCAGGCCAGGCACGCAGACGGGGTGAGGACCGCCGGACTCGATGCGAACGATGTTGCTGGCGGGAGGCTCCGCGAAGGACTGGAAGCTCCCGCCAAGGTAGAGGTCGTCTGCCACGGTCAGGATCTCGCGGAAGATGTGATATCCGGCGGCCTCGTATACCACTTCGCCGCTGTCGCCGTCCCAGGAGTTGACGAACGAGTAGGCCCAGCGGTCGCGGCTCTGGATGATCGGCGGATTCTCGTCGCCGCAGACATAGAGGCGATCCGCGGTGGCGTGGAGGTCGTGCATGGGCTTGAAGTAGTGGATATTGCCCAGCTCCGGGATGTCGACCCAGCTCCCGTCGCGCCAGACCTGGACGCCGGCGTCGAAGGCCATGTCGGTCAAGCAAGTGCGGGCGATGTAGAGCTCGTCGCGCCAGACGGCGAGCGCCTCCACGTTCTCGGTCTGCCCGCCGTAGAGGTCCACCAGCTGGGTGCCGTCCCAGGCGAGGACATGACCGGTGGCCAGGCCGTCGGCGGTGTCGAAGGCGCCGCCCGCGAGGAGCATGTCGTTCCAGACCGTGGTGTCGAAGATCCAGCCGTTGGTCGTGAAGAGTTCGGTCCAACCGGCGCCGTCCCAGACCAGGGAACCGGCGTGAAGCTGGTCCTGAAACACCGTCAGCACCTTGTTCCCGGCTGGCAGATCGGCGCCGAGCTGCTCCCACGTGTCACCGGTCCAGCGGCTGACCGTGATCGCCAGGTAGTCCACTCCCCGACACAGCGCGATCAGGTCGCCCTGGTACACGGTGAGGTCATAGACATCCTCGCCGATCGGCCCGTCGCCCAGCGGCTCCCAGGTGTCGAGCACGCGGACGGCCACCCGCGAAGCAGGCTGCGGCCCCAGTGCCGTGAAATTCCCGCCGACCAACAGGTTGCCGTTCCAGGTGGTCAGTACGTTGACCACGCCGTCGGTACCGGTGACATGGAATTCAGTGCCCCACTGGTCGGCGAGGACCGGGGCGGCTTGCATTGTCGCCACGCAGGCGAGGACGAGAAGAAGCTGGCGCATGGAATCCCTCCAATCCCTTCATCCAGACTGATCGACCATGTCGAATGATACCATGTTTCGACGCCAGAATTCCAGCCTGGGGCCGCCTCCGACAAGACGGCCCCGCCTGAGACGGGGCCGTGCCTGCTGTTCTGCGCGGGTCGTTCAGCGTGCGAGCTGCAACTGCACCAGTTCCTCGCTGTGCCCGTAGCAGAGCGTGCCGCAGTTGAGGCAACGCTCGCTCTCCTGGTGGGCCTGGTCCTCGGTGATGGTGTGCTCCACCTCGATGAAGTTGCCCATGCGCTCGGCCAGCGGCAGTTCCTCCTCGTGGACCTTCCAGCTCGGCGTCACGCCCGAGATGGATTCGAGCAGGGAGTCGGCGATCATGTCGGTCTGCCGGTTCTCGATGGGCGGGATGCTGCCCTCGGTGAGCCAGTAGTGGATCGACCGTGCCGCGAACCGGCCCGCGCCCAGCGCCTCCACGGCGAGACCGGGACCGGTGAAGCAGTCGCCGCCGGTGAAGACGTAGGGCACCTCGGTCTGCAGCGTGGCCTCGCTGGCCTCCAGGGTGTTCCAGCGCGTCCGCGTCAGGTGCGGGATGCCGTGGTGGTCGAGGAAGGCCAGGTCGGGCAGCTGCCCCACCGCCTCGACGATCATGTCGCAGGCGATGACCGATTCGCTGCCTTCCACGGGAACCGGCCGGCGCCGCCCGCTTGGATCTGGCGCGCCCAGTTCCATGCGGAGGGTCTCCAGGCCGGTGACCTTGCCGTCCTTCCCGAGCACGCGGTTCGGTGCGCTGAGGAAGTGGAAGCGGACGCCCTCCTCCTCGGCGGCCACGATCTCCGGCGGGTTGGCGGGCATCTCGTCGCGGCTGCGGCGGTAGACCATGGTCACCGTGTCGGCACCCAGGCGCAGCGCGCTGCGGGCCACGTCGATGGCGGTGTTGCCGCCGCCGACCACGATGACGTTGCGGCCGCTGGGCACGTCCTCGCCCTTGGCGAACTTCTGCAGCCAGCCGATACCGCTCTCCACGCCCTGGAGATCGCTGCCCTCGATGCCGAGCTTGCGTTCGTCCCAGGCCCCGACGCCCAGGAAGATGGCCTCGAAGCCCTCGGTGCGCAGGTAGTCGGCCGACACGTCGCGTCCGAACTGGACACCGGTCCGCGCCTCGATGCCCAGGCCCAGGATACCGTCGATCTCCCAGTCGAGGATCTGCTTGGGCAGGCGGTATTCGGGAATGCCGTAGCGCAGCATGCCACCAAGTTCGGGCTGACCCTCGATGATGGTCACTGCGTGGCCGAGGCGCCGCAGATAATAAGCGCAACTCAGGCCGGCGGGGCCGCCGCCGATCACGGCGACCCGGTGGCCCGTGTCGGGCGCCACGGACACCGGCAAGCGCTCGTCCTGAGCCATCTCCCAGTCGGCCACGAAACGCTTGAGGTAGTTGATGGCCACCGGCTCGTCGTTGAGCGTGCGCCGGCAACGCGAGGCGCAGGGTTCGGGACACACGCGCCCGATGCTCAGCGGCATGGGGTTGCGCTCCTTGATGGTCAGCAGCGCCTCGGCGTACTCGCCGCTCTTGATGTGCTGGATATACTTGGGGATGTTGATCTGCGCCGGGCAGCGCTGGCGGCAGGGCGCCAGGCACTCGTCGAAGTGGTTCCAGTGCAGGATCTGGGTCCGATCGGAGATGATGCTGATGATGCCCTTGGGGCACACCCGGGAACAGGCACCGCAGCCCACGCAGCGATTGGGGTCGAAGATCGGCAGGCCCAGCGGTCCCATGGTGATGGCGCCGAACTTGCAGGCGCGCATGCAGGTGCCCAGGCCGAGGCAACCGTGGTCGCACTGCAGGGCGCCGCGGAACAGGGTCATGGCCGCCCGGCAATCGGCATAGCCGCTGTATTCGTACTTGCGGGTGGCGCGCACGCCGCCCTGGCACTCCGAGTGGCTGATCTTGGGCTCGGTGCCCACCATGGGCAGGCCCAGGTAGCCGGCGACGTCGTTGGCCGTCTCGGTCTGTCCCACCACGCAGGCGTTCACTTCGGCCTCGCCACTGATGATGGCCTCGGCACAGGCGGCGCAGCCCGCGAATCCGCAACCACCGCAGTTGGCGCCGGGCAGCAGACCGGTGACTCCGGCGATGCGGGGATCCTCCGGGACGAAGAACACCCGCGCGGCCACTCCCAGACCCACGGCCGCCACCAGGGCGATTCCACCGAGGACGAGTGCTGGCATCAACATGTCACAAATCCTCCTGCGGTCACTGGACCATGCCCTGGAAACCCATGAAGGCCAGGGACATGACGCCGGCGGTGACCAGGGCGATGGCGGTGCCACGCATGGCATGAGGAACCGGGGCAAGGAACAGGCGCTCGCGCACCCCGGCGAAGAGCACGATGGCCAGCGCGAAACCGAAGGCGCTGGCCAGCGAGAAGACCACCATCTCGCCGAATCCGTACTCGTTCTTGATGTTCAGAAGCGCGATACCCATGACCGCGCAGTTGGTGGTGATCAGCGGCAGGTAGATCCCGAGCGCATCGTACAGCGCGCGGCTGTTCTTCTTGAGGAAGATCTCCACCAGCTGCACCAGCGCGGCGATGATCAGGATGAACACCAGCGTCTGCAGGTAATCCAGCCCGAAGCGCATCAGCAGCTTGTGGTGCGCCAGCCAGGTGAAGATCGAGGCGAGCACGGTGACGAAGATCACCGCCGCCCCCATGCCCACGGCCGTCCCGAGCCGCTTGGAGACGCCACAGAACGGGCAGTTGCCCAGGTACTGAGCGAGCAGGATGTTGTTGACGAAGATGGCCCCGAAGGCCAGCAAGACCAGGTCCACGACCGCCTCCTACGTCTGCACGAAGATCTCGCCGCGTTTGCGGCTCCAGGCGTTCATCAGGCCCAGGATGACTCCCAGGCAGAGGAACGCACCGGGCGCCTTCACCATGAAGGTGAAGGGCTCGAACGATGGACCGAACAGATCGATCCCGAACCAGGTGCCGGCACCCAGGATCTCGCGGATCGAACCCACCAGCGTCAGGCTCATGGTGAAACCGAGTCCGATGGACAGACCGTCCGCCATGGAAAGCATCACCGGGTTGCGCGAGGCGAAGGCCTCGGCGCGGCCGAGGATGATGCAGTTGACCACGATGAGCGGGATGTAGATGCCGAGCCGCTGCGACAGCGGGAAGAAGAACGCCTTCATCACCAGTTCCACCACCACCACCAGCGTGGCGATGATCACGATGTAGCTGGCGATGCGCACCTTGTCCGGGATCACCTGCCGCAGCATGCTGATGAACATGTTGGCGAAGATGAGCACGAAGGTCACCGCCATGCCCATGCCCAGTCCGTTGTCGGCGGACGAGGTCACCGCCAGCGAAGGACAGAGTCCGAGCACCAGCCGGAACGGCGGCAGGTCGCGCCAGAAGCCGTGGGTCAACGCTTGGCGGAAATTCATGAGGTCGCCTCCTTGGCGGCCGCGCGGCTCGCGGCGATGGCCGCCAGGATCTCCTCGCGCTGGTTCTTCAGGAGATCCACGATGCGGTTGGTGCCGTCGGCCACCGCACGGGAGGAGTAGGTCGCCCCGCTGATGGCGTCGACGTTCTTGCCCAGTTCCACCGGAGTGTTGGCCGACAACCCACGCCACTGCTGGCGGAAACTGTCCTTGGTCACATTGGACCCGACGCCGGGAGTCTCGCTGTGGGCGATGATCTCGAGCCCGAGCATGGTGTCGGTGGCCAGGTCCAGGCCGATCATGAGCTGGATGTCGCCCCCGTAACCGCCACGGCCTGCGGCCTCGATGGCGAGCATGGCGACCTTGTCGTCCTGGACCAGGTAGAACACGGGGAACTCGGTGCCCTCGCTGACGAACTTGACCTTGTTGGCCAGCAGATCGTCGGCGGGACGGTCGAGCAGCCGTTCGAGCGCCGGGCCGCGCACGTAGAAGTCACTCTGCATCTCGATGCGGGAGGCCAGGGCCTCGCGGATCGCCGCCAGCCCGCCCGCCGCGACCACGCAGATCACCACCAGGACCAGGGCGAGTCTTCCGATTTCACGCATGGCGTTCCTCCTCGAGTCCCAGCGAGGCCGGCGCCCAGCGGTCGAGCAGCGGACTGGTCAGGTTCAGGAGCAGGATGGTGAACACGGCGCCGTCGGCATAGAGGCCGAAGGTCCTGATCATGACCAGGAGCATGCCGCCGAGGAGACCGTAGGCCACCTGCGGCCGGTCGTAGACCGGCGCCGTGGTGTGGTCGGTGGCCAGGAAGAAGGCGCAGAACAGCGTGCTGCCCGCCACCAGGTTCAACAGCGGCGGTGCGGCCCCCACCACGCCGAGCGCCTGCAGCAGCCACGAGGTCAACGCGGTGCCGGCCAGGAAGCCCAGCGGGATGCGCCAGGGGATGCTGCCGAGGGCGGCGGCCAGGATGCCGCCCACCAGGAGCCACAGTCCCTGACCGTTGGCGACCCCGCCCGCTTGCTGGCCGCGCAGGATATCCACGATGCTGAAGTCGCCGGCCGCGGCGGCCCCGAGGCTGCGCACCACGCGCACCGGTTCGTGGACCAGGTCGGCGGCGGTGTAGTCGAGGTGTCCGGGCCAGCTGACCAGCAACATGGCGAAGACCAGGGCCACCGGATGCACCGGCCACCCACCCCAGCCGCCGAACATCTTCTTGCCGACCACGATCAGCAGCACGGATCCGAGCACCACCAGCCACCACGGCGCGGTGGCTGGCAGCAGCATGCCCAGTAGCAGGCCCAGGGTCACGCTGCTGAGATTCTCGGGGTAGTCCTTGTTACCGAAGGAGCGGCTGGCGACGATGTCGGTGAGCACGCTGACCGCCACGGCGAGCGCCAGCACCCTCAGTCCCGGCCAGCCGTGATGGAGCGCGCCGGCCACTGCGGCGGGCAGCAGTCCCAGCAGCCAGCCGGCCTGGATGACCATGAGGCTGCTGCCGTCGTGCCAGTGTGAATTCGCGGCCACGTCGAGCCGACGGATTGGGATCTCCATGCCTGGCTACTCCTGACGCTGCTGGGCCATGCCCACCAGCTGGCGCAAGGGGCGGTGCGCCGGACAGACGTACGTACAGAGGCCGCAGCCGATGCAAGCCTCGGCGTGCAGGCGGCGGGCATCGTCGAACTGATCGAACTCGACCAGGCGACCGATCATGTTGACCGCCAGATGCACCGGACAGGCGCGGACGCAGCGCCCGCAGTTCACGCAGGTCAGGTGTGACTGGTCGGGAATCTCCCCCGGGCCCATCAGGAGCAGGCCATGGCTGAACTTGGTCAGCGGGGTGTCGAGGCTGAACTGAGCGATCCCCTTCATGGGACCGCCGACCACGATGCGTGCGGGCGCCTCGAGGTCCAGCTCGAGCGCGCGCATGACATCGCCGATCCTGGTCCCGATAGGAACGCGGACCGAGACAGGACGATCCAGGCCGTGCCCCGCCACCGTGAGGTGCTTGTCCACCACGGGCGCGCCGCGATCGAAGGCCTGCGCCATGTTGAGCACGTCCTCGGTCGACAGGACCGCTGCGCCGTGCTGGCGGAACGAGTGCGTGTGGGGAATGCGCAATCCGGTGATGGACGGCACCACCACGCGTTCCAGGCGCGCCCGATAGTCGTCGGGCCGGGCGATGATGGTGGCGTGCTCGGCGAAAGTCCGCCGTGCCCATTCGGCCATCTCCTCGGGCACGCTCAAGTACAACTTGGCGCGGGGCAGGATATGGTGCGTGTCGCCCAGCGCCTGGCCGATGCGTTCGGCGAACTCGTGGAGCAGTTGCTCGAACACGAAGATGGACGGCTCTTCGTTCACGCCCTTGACGAACACGTGCTTGACGTCGGGCAGGCCGGACAGTTCCTCTTCGCGGTAGCCAACGCCCGGCAAGGTCCATGGGCAAATGACGCCGCTGGCGCGCAGGAGGTCGATCCGCGCGAGGTCCTGCCAGTGGGGCACGGCCTGGCTGTCCCCCGGGTCACCCTCGATGACCACGGCCGGAACGTGCACGCTCTGGTAGGACCAGAGCGAGACGATCTCGCGCACGGTTCCGCTCAGCGAGGCGTGGATCACGTTCCCCAGGGCGCTCTCCCCGATGGGCTGGCCGCGCATGACCTTGTCGCCGGCCTTCACCAGGGGTTCGAAGATGATCTGGCCGGGATATTCGAGCGGGATGGCCACCGAGGCGGGGACCACACGCTTGATGCCGGCTTCGGGTTTCGACAGGCGCCGGACCTTGGCGAGCGGTCGGGCCAGACTGGCGAGATTCATGGTGCTCCTTGGCGTTTGTCCTACTTCAGATGACAGCGGGCGCAAAGGGTGCGGCCCTCGGCGTCGGCGAACTCAGTGGGCGCCATGGCCAGATGGCAGTCGCTGCACTGGCCGTGATAGGCGTCGGTCAGGGCGCGTACCGCATGACAGTGCTGACAGGTGAGTTCGGCGTCGGCGTGGGTCGCGAGCATCTCTCCGTGGTCGGCGAAGACGCTGTATTCTGCGTCGTCGTGGCAGCCGAGGCAGCCTGCCGCGATCTCGGGTTCGGCCGTCTCGGCGCCATGACACTGCTTGCAGTGTCGCGCCGCCTCGCTGGCAGCGACCTCGTGGCAGTCGGTACACGAGAGGTCGGCGTCGGCGTGGAACTCGAGAATCTCCGTGTGGGTCAGGCCCGCGTCGGCGAAGTCGACATCCTCATGGCAAGCGGCGCAGGACGGAAAGCCTCCGGCGATGATCAGGTCGTGGTGGCAGGTCGCGCATTCCCCGACGATCTCGCCGTGCGCGGCGTGGTCGAAGAGTACGCCGCCCCCGCCATTGGCCAGGTAGACACGCCCCGTGTCGTGTTCCTGGTCCTCCTGCAGGTAGCCAGCCCCACCGATGACGAACAGGATCAGGGCGGCCACTGCGAGCCAGAGTCGCCCGGTTCTTGTCGGTATCACGTTCTTACCACTCCCGGCTCTCGTCGAGGATGATCTGGTCGGCGGCATCGGGATGGATCTCGTGCCAGGTGCAGCCGACGCGCATGCAGAAGAAGAACGGGACCTTGCTGTTGCCCACGGTGATGAGGATCCCGGCGACCCGGCTGTCACCGCGCCCGCACGAACGTCCGGGCACCACCAGCGAGGCGTGGCAGTGCGGGCAGCGGAGATCCTTGGCCTCCTCGCCCTCGGGCAGGGTGATGTCGGTGTGGCGTTCGTAGACGTTCAGATAGGGCGTGACCGTGAGGCTGCCGACCTGGCCATCGGGGGCCATGATCTCGAAGCGCGCCAGCTTGTCCTCGATGATGCTCAGGCCGCAGTGCGGGCAGTAGCAATCCAGATAGGAACCAGTCTTGAGGAACTTGCGCTCATTGAACTGCCGCCGGTCCCAGTACCTGCTCTGCCATTCACCCGGGCCGGAGCCGCTTTTCTTGTCATCATTCATGCTGGACTCCGTTCATACGAGCTGTTCAACGGAGGGCGAGACGGTGGGAGAACTCTAGATCCTGAATCGTGTAAATGCAAACATTTCAAAATCATACAGAAATACATGGAATTATTTAACAGGTCAGGCCGGCACGTGCGTGAGCACGGCCGGAGGATCAAGATGGCGATCGAGTGGGGAGAAAGCTGGAGCGGGCTACGAGGCTCGAACTCGCGACCCTCAGCTTGGGAAGCTGATGCTCTACCAACTGAGCTAAGCCCGCTCCGAGGGCGCTAACTTACATCGGGCCCCAGGCACTGTCAAGACGGCGACAAGCTGGCGCGGGACAGGCGGATGGGCGTCAGGACCTGGCGAGCGCGGCGCGGATCAACCGACCGAGGCCGTCGGCGAGGCGTGGATCATCCGGCGATCCCGCCAGCTCCCGTGAAAGCGCCCGGAACCAGGTCCGTTGCCGCTTGGCGTACTGTCGGGTCATCCGGGTGATCGCGGGCTGGAGGTCCTCCTCCGCCATTTCACCTGCCAGGAATCGCACGATCTCCGCGTAGCCGATACTGGCGAGCCCCGGACAGTCGCAAGCGTGGTCGGCGAGCAACCCACGCGTCTCGGTCAGCCAGCCGGCCTCGAGCATGGCCGCGGTGCGGTCCGCGATCCGCGCATCCAGTTCCGACACGGGGCGCTCGAGCACGCAGAGCGGGAAGCGCAGCCCCAGTGCCGGGTCGGCGACCTGCTCACGGGCCAGTTCGCTGGCCGACCGACCCGACAGACGACAGATCTCCAGGGCGCGCTGGCGACGATAGCGGTCGTTGGGATGGAGCCGGGATGCGCTCGCCGGATCGGCGGCCGCCAGCGCGGCGGCCAGCTTTTCGTCGTCGAGGGCGGCGACGGCCTCCCGCACCTCCGGCAGGCGCTCTTCGCTCCCGGGCGGCAGGGCCAGGAATCCCTCGGTGACCGCGCGCAGGTAGAGTCCCGCGCCACCGACCAGCAGCGGCAGCTTGCCCCGATCCACGATCTGCGGCCAGGTCTGCTCGAAATCACGGCGGAACCGTTGTGCCGAGTAGACCTCCTCGGGCGGCAGGAAGTCGACGAGATGATGCGGGCAGCGCGCCTGTTCGTCGGCCGTGGGCTGGGCGGTGCCGATGCGCAGCCCACGATAGACCTGGCGGCTGTCCAGAGAGATGACCTCGAGGGGGAATTCGGCGGCCAGGGCGGCCACCAGCCCGGTCTTGCCCACGGCCGTGGGCCCCACGATGACGGGGCAGATCAAAGGCCGGGTGTCACTTCCGTCGCCCAAACCGTTTCTCCAGCTCCTCGAGGGTGAAGTTGATGAGCGTCGGGCGGCCGTGGGGGCAGCTCAGCGGCTGATCGGTGGCGAAGAGCTGGTCGACCAGGTTCTGCATCTCCGGCACGGTCAGCGGCTCGCCGGCGCGCACGGCGCCGTGGCAGGCGAAGCTGGCCAGCAGGTCGTCCTGCTGCTCGTTGGCCGGGTCGCTCCCGCCGCCCAGATCGTCCAGCATGTCCAGGAGCAGACGGCCCTCCTGCCAGTTCTTGAGGCTGGTGGGGATGCCCTGGACCAGCACCGACTGGCCGCCGAAGGGCTGGACCACGAAGCCGAGGATCTCGAGGCGCTCCTGGTTCTGCTGGAATGCTTGCAGCTGGGTCGGCGACAGGTCCAGATGCGCCGGAAACAGCAGCTGCTGCGTGGCGAGGCGCCGGCTCTGGCCGGTGATGACCCGTTTGGCCTGATTGTAGAGGATGCGCTCGTGGCTGTTGTGCTGGTCGATGATCACCAGACCGCCGCGGATCTGGGTGACGATGTAGGTGCGATGCAGTTGCCAGAACGGCGCCGAATGCAGGGGCGGCTCGTCGCTGAGTGACGGTGATCCCTGAGCGGGATCGTTGCCGTGCCGGGTAGCCGCCGCGCCGAAAAGCTCGCCCTGGCCGCTGGGCACGCCGCGGTGCTCGTAACCCGCCGAGCCTCCCCGCTGGAAATGGCGGCGCAGGAAATCCGCCTCGGCCTCGGCCAGGCTCCCGGTTCCGCCTTCACCGAAGCCCGGCACCGCGGTGGCGCCCGCTGCGGGCCGGTCCTCGATGTGGAAATGGCTCGCCGCGTGCAGATCCAGCCCCTCCTGCAACGCGCTCTTGAGCAGACCGAAGACCTGCCGTTCGAGCAGCAGCCGGACCTCGGTCTTGGCCGGATGCACGTTCACGTCGACCTCACCCGGAGGCAGCTGCAGGAACGCCACGACCACGGCATGCTTCCCCGGCGGCACCGCCTCCTTGTAAGCCTGGATGATGGCCTGCGAGAGCGCCGGACTCTCCACCGGGCGGCGATTGACGAAGAGGAACTGCTGCTCGCGATTGCCCCTGGTCCAGGTGGGGCGCGAGGCCAGGCCAGCCACGCTGAAGCCCCCGGCCTCCTTCTCGAAACGCGTCAGGTGTTCGCATACCGAACTGCCCAGCAGATCGCGGACGCGGTCGGGCAGGGCCGTGGTGGGCGGCAGATCCAGCAGGACCGTCTCCCCCTCGCGCAGCTGCCAGCGCACCTCCCAGTGCGCCAGCGCCAGCACCGTGACCATACGCACGATGGCGCGTTTCTCGGCCTGCGGCGTCTTCATGAACTTGCGGCGGGCGGGCGTGTTGTAGAAGAGGTCCTCCACCGTGACCGTGGTGCCGGGATTGCGCGGCGCCGGCTCACGCCGCTGGATGGCGCCGCCGTCGAGTTCGATGAGCCCCCCGGTCGTCTCGGCCTCGCAGCGGCTGGTGATCCGGGTCCGGCTGACCGAGGCGATGCTGGCCAGGGCCTCGCCGCGGAATCCGAAACTCCCCACGCGCAGGATGTCGGCGGCCGAGGCGATCTTGCTGGTGGCGTGCCGCTCACACGCCAGGGGCAATTCGCGGAACGGGATGCCGTGACCGTCGTCTTCCACGGTGAGGCTGGCCAGCCCGCCTTCGGTGAAGCGAATGCTGATCCGTGTCGCCTGGGCATCCAGGGCGTTCTCGCAGAGTTCCTTGACGATGGACGCCGGCCGCTCGACCACCTCGCCGGCGGCGATGCGATCGATGGTCGCGTCGTCGAGGACGCGGATGGGAGCTGGCAGGTCGTGCATGGTGTCGCCCGAGGGGTGGGTGGACTGGATCGACGCGGTCATCGGACCTGTAGGATAGGCGCCGGTGGCGACGGCGTCAACGGCCCGGCCGTGGGGAGGTCTCAGACGTCCAGACGCTGGCGCGCCTTGGCCAGCAGGGTCTCGGCCGGCCCGCCCGAGGAGGGGTAGGCCACGCGAGCGCAGTCGATCTGCAGCGAGGCATCGCCTGACACACTGACCAGTTCCGCCCGCAGCCGACCCTGCAGGCGGTCGAGTTGCTGAACGTCCTCGGGCACGAGCACCGCCAGGGTGCCGTCGCTGCAGGTGTAGACCCGATCGCTGGTCCGCAGCAAGGCGGCCATGCGGCGGGCCGACGCGACGATCAGCTCCTGGGCGGCGTCCGCGGGCAGATGCGGCCGGAAGAGGATCAGTCCGCAGACGTTGTGGTAGCGGTCGCAACGATCCAGTTCGCAGCGGAGATCCCGGAGCAGCCGTTCCTCGGCATCGACCTCGTCGGATTCGGACGTCAGGCGCAGACCGCCGCCAACATCCACGGCCAGCGGGACCATGTCCATGATCGGCCCTTCGGGATCGGCGACGATCTCCAGGCGACAGAGCATGCTGGCCAGAGGCTGGATCAGCTCGGCATCCTCGGCGGAGAACACGCGCCCGTCGAGCACGCCGGTGCGGGCCTTGCCGACGAGCACCAGAGCCGGTGTCGGCTGTCCCGTCCGGCAAACCGCGCACAGGACGCTCAGCGGACCCGCCTCGTTCTCGATGGTGGTGATCCGCCAGGTCTCGCCCGCGGCGGCGGTGAGCAGTCGTGGGATTTCCACGAGCCAGGTGGCCTGTTCCTCGATGTTGCCCCCGCCAAGCTTGATATCCTCGCCGGTCAGGGCCATCACCGCACCCACCTGCTGCGCGCCGGTGAGCCTGGCCGCAGCCGAGCAGATGGCGTTGCCGAGCTGGCCCGGCGAGCCCTCGTGTCCCGCCAGTTCGGCCAGGGTCTCGGAGAGGCGCGTGAGGCGTTCGCTGCGGTGCAGCTGGCGCCAGTGATCGACCTGTTCCGGCAGCAGCCGTTCGAGCAGGAACACCGTCTCCCCCGCCAGGGCATGGAACGCGTGGGCGGCGCGTGAACTGCAGAAGTGCACCGAGAGGCCAGCCCGCACCGGCTCGCGGCCCACGGGCAGGTAGAACACGGTCACGGGGGGTTCGTCGGAGAGCAGCGAGTCGTCCTGGCGGACCACCAGCGGCAGGCCCTTGCCCAGCACCTCGAGCCAAGCCGGATTGCGCAGCGGTTCGTAACGGTGCGCCCCCTCCTCGGTGGTGTTGCTGGTACAGACGAGCAGGCTGCCATCCTCGCACGGGACCACCAGTTCGACCCGTTCGGCCTCGGCCGTGACCGCCAGCGCGCTGGTCCAGGCGGTGAGCATGTCGGGCAGTTCGGGACGATCGCCGGCCAGCCGGCGCAGCTGCTGTTCGGTGAGGTTGAAGATCCGGCTGGTGCGCTGCTGCTGCAGCTGCTGCACCCCGTCGAGGATCCGGCCGAGCCGGACCGCCAGTCCCTGCAGCAGATCGCGTGCCGCGCGGTCCAGTGGCGTGTCGCCGGCCTGGCTCGAGACGTTGAGCACCCCCAGGAGCCGCTGATCCGCCACCAGGGGAGTACAGATCGCAGTGGCGATGTCGGGGCGATCGCGGTGGCGCACCGCGGTGCTCTGCGCGCCTTCCACCAGTTCGGCGTGTCGTGTGCGTGCGACCCGCCCCGAGATGCCCTCGCCCAGCTTGACCCGGGTGCGGTGGAGCGTGCCCTCGCTCAGGCCGGTGGCGTAGGCGATGTAGAGCTCGGCGCTCGCCTCGTCGTAGAGCATGATGGAGCCGCCGCTGGCGCCCACGGCGCGGGTGCAGAGATCGAGCAGGCGGCGCAGGATGGTGTCGCCGGCCAGGGCGTCCTCCAGTCCCGTGATCGCCTCCTGGATCGCCGCGCTCTCGCGCTCGATCTCGGCCAGACCCGGTCGTTCGCCGGTCTCGGCCGGCGGTTCTGGCTTAGCCAGCCGACGGAGCAAATTGAGGCGCAGCTCCTCGGCATGGATGGTCGGCAGGCCATGATCGGTCGCCGACTTGGCCAGGGCCGCCGCCACCGAATCGGGTGCGGCCGGCAGGACCAGCGGTGGCCGCAAACCATCGGCGAGAACCAGCTCGTCCAGCGACGACAGCACCGGCAGCCCCATGATCTCGGCGATGGACGACCCGATGGCCTCGCCCGTGGGATCGATGACGGCCAGGACCTCGAGATCATCGCGCACGCCGATCTCGGCGAGCAGCGGCATCTCCGCCTCGCCGGGCGCACCCAGGATGATGATCTTCCGTTCTTGCATGGCCTCCGCCTTGCGGTGCAGGATTTCCTGTCTCCTGCATCGGCCGGGATCTCAAGGGCTTGAGTCGGGGATCAGGAGCGATCCTTGCCCGCGAGTTGCTGCTTGAGCCGCACCAACCACATGAAAGCATCCACGGGCGAGATCTGCTCCAGGTCGAGGCTCCGCAGCGCGTCCAGGGCATCACGCTCGTGTTCGGCGAAGAGACTCAGTTGCTGGCCCTGGCCTCCGCTCGCCGGGTCGGCGGCGAACGAGCGGTCGGCGGCCAGGCCGGCTCCACCGCTGACCTGGGACAGGCCGGCGGCGGTGCTGCGGCTGTCCTGGCGGGTCAGGATCTCCAGGAGCTTCTCCGCGCGCCGCAGGACCAGTTCCGGAACGCCGGCCAGACGCGCCACGTGGATGCCGTAGCTCTTGTCCGAACGGCCCGGTGAAACCTGATGCAGGAAGATGATCTTCCCTTCCCACTCGCGCACCTGCAGCTGCAGGTTCACCAGCCCGGGCAGCGCATCCTCGAGCTCGGTCAACTCATGGTAGTGGGTGGCGAAGATGGAGCGCGGCCGGGGACCGCGTTCGTCCTGGAGGAACTCGGTGATGGCCCAGGCCAGCGAGAGGCCGTCGTAGGTCGAGGTGCCGCGGCCGATCTCGTCGAGGATCACCAGGCTGCGCCGGCTCATCTGGTGCAGGATGTGCGCGGTCTCGCTCATCTCCATGAAGAAGGTCGACTCGCCGCGGGCCAGGTTGTCGCTGGCGCCGACCCGGGTGAAGATCCGATCGGTGCGGCCGAAGCGCGCGCTCTGTGCCGGCACGTGGCTGCCCGCCTGAGCCAGCAGCACGATCAGCGCGGTCTGCCGCAGGTAGGTGCTCTTGCCGCCCATGTTGGGTCCGGTCAGCAGGATGAGCTGGTGCGCCGACCCGCCGACCACGGTGTCGTTGGGGATGAATTCCTCTTCGGGCAGGAGCTGCTCGATCACCGGATGGCGGCCCTCGCGGATCTCCAGTTCGAGGCTGTCATCCACCTCTGGCCGGCCGTACCGGCGCTCCTCGGCCAGCGTGGCGAACGCCGTCATCAGGTCGATGCGCGCGAGGAGAGCAGCGGTGCGATAGATGTGGCCCAGGTGCTCGGCCGCCGCGGCCATCAGCGCGGTGTAGAGTTCGGTCTCGAGGACCTCGGCGCGTTCCTCCGCATCGAGGATGGTCCGCTCGGCCTCCTTCAGCTCGTCGGTGATGAAGCGGCAGCTGCCGACCAGGGTCTGCTTCTGTTCGTACTCGGCGGGGACCTTCTCGAGGTGCTTCTTGGTGACGTCGAAATAGTAGCCGAAGACCTTGTTGTAGCCGACCTTCAGCGTGGTGATGCCCGTACGCTCTCGCTCGCGCTGCTGCAGCCCGGCCAGGAAGCCCTTGGTGTCGCTGGCGATGGCCCGCAGCTGGTCGAGCTGTTGGTCCACGCCGCTGCGGATGAACCCGCCCTGGCGGGTGTTGGCCGGGGGTTCGTCGGGCAGCCTGGCCAGGAGATCGTCAGCCAGGGTGGCGAGGTCGGGCATGGCGTCGGCCCAGTCGCAAACCGGATGGTCCCGTCGACCGTCGGCGGCGGCGAGTGCGCGCAGGTCGGCGCAGGCGGCGAGTCCTTCGCCGAGTTGACGGAGCTGTCGTGGCCGGATGCGGCCGGACGCGGTGCGCGCCGCCAGGCGTTCCAGGTCGCCGACCCGGGCCAGCACCGCGCGCAGGTCGGCGCGCCAGTCGCCGGCGGTGCGCAGCGAGGCCACGCCCTGGTGCCAGCGCGCCAGCTCCTGGAGATCGGTGAGGGGTTCGGCCAGCCGCTCCTCCAGAAGGCGGCGGCCCGGAGCGGTCCGGGTGCGGTCGACGTGATGGACCAGGGTCCCCGGCCCCGACTCGCCGCGGAAACTGCGGAAGACCTCGAGATTGCGCAGGGTCTCCTCGTCCAGGAGCAGCCGATCGCTGCGGGCGGTGAAGCGCAGGCCGGTGATCTGGGCGGGCCGGCGCAGGCTCAGGCTGGTGAGGTAGCGCAGGACGGCGCCGGCGGCGGTCCTGGCCAGATGGCGGTCGTCCTGCTCGAGCCCGAAGACGCCGAGGCTGGCCACCGCGAAATGGTCGAGCAGCGTGCGCTGGGCGAAGGCCGGGTGGAACCAGGTGTCCGACACCGGGGTCAGCACCAGGCCCGGCAGCGCCTGGCGCCAGGATCGCAGCTCGGCCTCGGCCGTACTCTCGCGGACCAGCGCCTCGCGCACCGGATGGCGTTCGCACAGGGCGGGCAGGGACACGGCTTCCTGGCCGCAGCGGTACTCGCCGGTGGTGGCGTCGAGCAGAGCCCAGCCAGCCTCCCCGGAGGCGTCCGGCAGGTAGGCCAGGCAATAGTGTCCGCTATCGCCGGTGACCAGTTCGGGCGCGGTCGCGGTTCCCGGACTGATGATCTCCACCACCGCGCGTTTGACCAGGCCCTTGGCGGCGGCCGGATCCTCCACCTGCTCGCAGATGGCCACGGTCAGCCCCGCCTCGAGCAGCCGGGCCAGGTAGGTGTCGAGGGCGTGGTGCGGCACGCCGGCCAGGGGAACCGGGTGGTCGCTGTCCTTGTCGCGGCTGGTCAGGGTGACGCCGGCGACCCGGGCCAGGACCTCGGCGTCCTCGAAGAAGGTCTCGAAGAAATCGCCCATGCGATAGAGCAGCAGGGTGTCGGGATGCTGGCTCTTGATCTCGAGGTACTGGGCGAGCATGGGCGTCAGACGCGCCCCCCCGGGGCTGGTGGCGTCCTTACGCTTGGCCATCAATCGCCGCTTCCCACCACGAAGCCCTGGAGGCCGTGGGCGTGCTCGATCCGGGCCACCTCGGTGCGGGCCTGGGCGCGGCTGACGAAGCTGCCCACCTGGACCTTGTAGAGCGGTTGCTCCAGCTCGTCGAGCTGGCGTTCGATGCGCAACTCGGGAATCTCGGGCTGCCAGCGCGCCACGAATTGCAGGGCCAGGGCGCGGTCACGGAAGGCCGCCAGCTGCACGGCGTAGCGCCCCGAGACGGTGGCGGCCAGGACCTCGGGGGCCGCGATGTCGGTGGTGTCGGCGAGCAAGGAGAGCTCCTCCTCTTCCTGACGCAGCAGTTCGCCCACTTCCAGCGCGGCCAGCGACGTGGGGTGGTCGCGGCGCAGGCGCTCGGCGGTCTCGCGGGCCTCCACGTCGCGGCCGAGGAGGCGCAGGGCCTGCCAGCGGCCGGCCAGCAGGTCGGGGCCGGCCTCGGAGCCGGCATGGCGGGCCGCCGACTCGAAGTAGCGCAGGGCCAGTTCGTTGTCCCCGGCCTCCAGGCCGATGCGTCCGAGCAGGCTGCGGGCGGCCACGAAGGCGGGATCGTCGGGACGCACCGAGGCGAGCATCTCCCGCGCCCGCTGCCGGTTCCCCACCAGGCGCTGCGTGCGTCCTGCCATCAGGTACGCCTCGCCGGGCAGGGTCTCGGGCATCAGTTCCAGCAGCGGCGCCAGGACCTGCCAGGCGGCTTCGGGCTGCTGGCGCGTCAGCGAGATCGAGGCGGCGTCCAGCGCCGCCTGCAGGCGGCGCTCCTGGGGCTGGCTGCGGTCGCGGACCAGACCGAGGGCGAGGTCGTAAGCCTCGTCGGGATCCTGAGCCAGGCGCTGCTGCCAGAGCTGGCGGGCGCCGGGATCGTCACCCTCTGGCTCGGCGGCGAGGGTTTCGCGGGCCGCGTCGTAGCGGGCCGACCGGAAGAGGTCGGCCACTTCGCCCAGCGATCCCCGGGCGTGCAGCACCAGCAGGACCGACATGACCAGCAGGCCACCCCAGAGCGGGGACAGGCGACCGAAGTGAATGCGGCGCAGGGCCAAGACGTTCTCCCAGAGTCAGGACTCAGAAGCGTGGCGGGCCCGCCGGCGGCACGGACGGCGTGCTGGCCCGTGACGGGACCTCCGGCACACGGATCACGAAGGAATCGGGACTCAGGCAATCGGGGCAGAACCAGCGCCACTGGCGCTCGTGCCGCCCGCAATGCCGGCAGTCCAGTCCATGGTCGGTGCCAGGCTCGCTGAGCAGGTTCCAGACCTTGCTGAAGGCCGCATCGGGTACCTCGGCGGTGAGCAGGCGGAGGTAGGGAGCGGCGGCATCGGGTGTCAGGCGCGGATCGCCGCGCTTGCCCGCCAGCAGCCGCAGAGCCTCGTCCCGACGGCCGAGCTTCTCGTAGAGCCGCGCCAGCGCCATCCACAGCGCCGGCGGAGCGGAATCATCGCGGCAGGCATCCTCAAGGATGGGCACCACCAGGGTGAAGCGTCCGGTCTCCAGGAGCGCGCCTTCGAGCAGCCCCAGGACCGGCGCCATCTCGGCGGGATACGCGGACAGCCCCTCGGCCACCGCCCGCACGGCACGTTCGGGGTCCTTCTCCTCGGCAGCGATCAGCGCCCGGATCAGGAGCATGCGACCGGCGGCGGGCTCGAGCCCCTTGGCCTTCTGCACCACGTCCCGCGCCTTGGCCACCTCGCCGGCCCGGAGGTGCATGAGCGCCCGGTCGCTCAACCAGGCCGCGTGCAGCGACCGCAGGCTGTCGGCGCGCTCGCCGCGGAGTTTCTTGGCCCCGGCCTGCAACGCCTGGCGGGCCTCGTCCACGTCGTCGCGCCCCACGGCGGCGGCGAAACGGAGCCGGTACCACCGCTCGTCCTGTTGGGCGAGCTCCGATAGCTGCGCCAGCACGGTTCCGGCCTCGTCGAAGCGTTCGAGGTCGATCAGGTCCGCGGCCAGCTCGAGCCCCACCGTGACCCGCCGCCCGGGCGACAGGTCCGGGCGCACGGCCAGTCCCCGGTGCAGGGCGGCGGCACGGCCAGGATCGCCGGTCAGCCGCAGGAGCACCCCGAGCTGGAGATAGGGCTCGTTGCGGTGGGGGTCGCGCGCCACCACCTGACGCAGGAGCTCGCGGGCGCCGGCCAGGTCGCCGGCGAGCCAGCGTTCGAGCGCCTGACCGTGCAGATCGGGATCGGCCGCGGCTTGCGGGCGGCGTAGTGCGAGCCAGAGAGCGACCGCGGCGAGGAACACCACCAGGGCGCCGAGCAGCCAGGGCCAGAGGTCAAGCCACACCTCACTCGCCCTTCGTCGTGGTCTGGCCGGACAGCTCCTGCAAGGGCAGCGAGCGGAGCTCGGCCAGCTCCCGGTCCAGGGTGCCGCTCTGCCGCTTCAGACGGCCGATCTCGCGGCGTAACCGCCATTCGCGCAATCCCATGCCCAGCAGGGCGGCGAGGAACCCCAGCCCGAAGCACGCCGCCACCACGTAGAACAGCGGCAGATCGAGGAATTCACGCCCGAAGAACTGCAGGTCGACGGTCTGATCCCAGTTGGTCGCGAACACGTAGACCAGCAGGAAGAGCAGAAGCAGGAAGAAGACCAGCCTGATCACCCACACGGCTTGCACCTCGCTTGGGTTCCGAAAGGGGAAACGCCCACCGTTGCAATGTAGCCGAATCGCCGTGACCTTCCAAGCCTAACCCACGACCTCGCCCAAGAAGGCGCTGTGGCGCCAGCCCGTGATCCGGACCCGCCGGCGCGATCCGACCTCGGGTTCGGTCAAAGGCGCCACGACCTTGCGGTTGTTGTCGGTGCGCAGGCGCCAGTGCCCCTCGGGACGTCGGGCGGGTTCCTCCACCACGGCGGTCCAGACCTGCCCGACCTGCCGGCCGGCGAGGTCGGCCCAGATCTCGTCCTGCAAGGCCATCAGCGCGGCCAGGCGGGCCTTCTTCTCGCCCAGGGACACGTCGTCGTCCATGCGGGCGGCCGGGACGCCGGGTCGCTCACTGTACTTGAAGGAAAATACTGTATCGAAAGACACTTCGCGCAAGAGGCTGAGAGTCAGCTCGAAGTCTTCTCCGGTCTCGCCCGGGAAGCCCACGATGAAGTCGCTGCTGAAGGTGACGTCGGGGATCACGCGCCGGGCGTAGTCCACCATGTGCAGATACTCGTCGCGCTTGTAGTAGCGCTTCATCCGGCGCAGGACCCGGTCGCTGCCGCTCTGTGCGGGCACGTGCAGCCAGGGACAGATCTTGGGCTCGCCACCGATCACGTCCATGAGATGCTCGTGCATGTCGCAGGGATGCCCCGTGAGGAAGCGGATGCGCTCGAGCCCTTCGATACCGGCGACCTGTTCGAGCAGGCCGGCGAAATCGAGTCGGTCCTCCCAGCGGTAGGCCGTGACGTTCTGGCCGAGCAGAGTGACCTCGCGACCGCCACCGTCGACGATGCGGCGCACCTCGTCGAGGATCACACCCGGCCGCTTCTCGCTCTGGGGTCCACGCGTATAGGGGACGATGCAGTAGGTACAGCGGTAATCGCAGCCCTTGTGGATGGTCACCAGATGCGAATTGTTGGTGGGATAGGCCTCCACCGGGGCCACGTGGTGAACCTCGCTGTCGTGCCCCACCGCCACGGCCGGCACCTGGTCGCGGGCGGCGAACCGGTCCTGGATCAGCCGGGGCAGGTCGTCGTAGCGGTCGACACCCACCACCAGATCGATGCGGTGTTTCTGGCGGGTCAATTCATCCTGCAGCCGTTCGGCCATGCAGCCGCAGATGCCCAGGACCGCCGGTTCGAGGCCCGCCTGGGCCCGGAGATGGCGGAGTTCGCCGACCCGGCTGATCACCCGGTGCTCGGCGTGCTCGCGCACCGAACAGGTGTTGATCAGGATCAGGTCGGCCGCCAGGTGGTCGTCCACCGGGGCGAAGTCCAGTTCGCCCAGCAGGCCCAGGATCACCTGGGTGTCGTAGACGTTCATCTGGCAGCCGTATGTCTCCACGTAGACCCGGCCGCCGGATCCGGCGGTGCGCGGCGCCCGGGGCGCCAGGTCGGGAATCAGGGAATCGCTCAAGCTCGCACCTCTCTCAGCACCCGCGGTGGTCCGGCATAAAGCCGTCCCTCGTGCCAGCGATCCGGATGCACCTCGACGAGGGTCCCGGCGGGAAGGTCGGTCGCCACGGTGACCGCGGCGTAGTTGTCGGTGGTGGCCAGTCGTCGGCCGTCCGCGGCATCGTCCAGGTTCTCGATCACGGCCTCGCGGCGTTGTCCCACCTGGGCGCGCAGGAAGCTCTCACGTTTGCGGCGACCGACCTCGCGCAGGATGCGCGACCGTTCGCTCACCGCCTCGGGGTGCACGGGCTCCAGCAGCGCGGCGGGCGTGCCCGGCCGTGGTGAGTAGCGGAACACGTGCAGGTAAGTGAAGGGCAGGTCCTCCACCATGGCCACGGTGTCGGCGAATTCGCGCTCGCTCTCGCCCGGGAAGCCCACGATGAGGTCGGCGCCCAGGCCGCAGCCCGGCACGGCCTCGCCCACACGGGCCACGGCTTCGCGTGCATGGTCGCCCCGATAGGGGCGCTTCATCCGGGCCAGCACGCTATCGCTCCCGCTCTGCAGCGAGATGTGCAGGTGCGGACGGAGCTGGGGCCGGGAGGCCACCAGCGCCAGGAACTCGGACGAGACCTCGTTGGGGTGGATGCTGGAGAGCCTGATCCGCAGGTCCGGGAAGGTGTCGCACACCGCGGCCACCAGCGCCAGCAGTCCCTCGCTGCCTTCCAGATCACGGCCCCAGCTGCCCATGTGCACCCCGGTCAGCACCAGCTCGTTGTAGCCGGCATCCCGGTGCAGGCGGCCGATCTGCTCGAGCACCGCGGGCAGCGGTCGCGAACGGCCTGGCCCCCGGGCCTGCCAGATCAGGCAATAGCTGCAGCGGAGGTCGCAGCCGTCCTGGATCTTGACGAAGGCGCGGCTACGGCCCTCGAATTCCTCGATGAGCGGCGTGTCGAGCACCGCCTCGCGGTCGAAATCCTCCACCACCACCACCGGTGGTTCGGTCCTGGCGCCGGCGAGCACCGCCGGCAACCAGCGCGCCACCTGCTCCTTGGCGGTGTTGCCCACCACGCCGTCGATCTCGGCCACGGCGACCAGGTCTTGCGGCTGGGTCTGGGCATAGCAGCCCGCCACCACCACCCGCGCCTCGGGATGCCGGCGCTTGACCTGGCGCGCCAGCCGCCGGCATTCCTGATCAGCCTTGCCGGTGACGGTGCAGCTGTTCAGCAGGTAGAGGTCGGCCGACTCGTCCCAGGCCACGACCTCGATGGGGCGTTCGTCGCGCATGGCGGCCTTGATGCCCTCGGTGTCGTACTGGTTCAGCCGGCAGCCGAGGGTGTGGAACGCCACCCGCAGCGGCGGTCTGCGATCATGATCCGTCATCATCGTCCCTGCATGCGAAAGGGGTGGAGGCGAACCTCCACCCCTTGGCGGTAAACCGCGGTGAAGGGGCGCCCTACTCGGTGCGCTCCTGCTCCTCGTCGTCGAGCGCGTCCGGCACGTCGTAGTTGTCTTCGGGCAGGGCGTAGTCGGCGGCTTCGCGGGCCAGATCCTCGTCGCCGGGGATGGGCTCGCTCTGGCTGCCGGCGGCCTGGTCGGCCTCGGCCACGTCATCCAGGCGCGGGTGCGCCTTGATGAACTCCTCGGTGACCGACTCGTCCTGATCCTTCAGGCGCTCGCTGATGGACAGCACGATGCGACGGTTCTCGATGTCCATCTTGATGACCTTCAGGTCGACGGCCTCGCCTTCCTTGAAGTAGTACTGCGGCTTGTCTTCCTTGGGCATGGTCAGGCCCAGATGGCCGGTGGGCACGAAGCCCTCCAGCTCATCGCTCAGATCCACGATCAGACCGTGGTCGAGCATGCGCGTGATGGTGCCCTCGATGACGCGGCCGCTGGGGAACTCCTCGGCCAGGTTCGGCCAGGGGTTCTCCTGCAGCTGCTTGATGCCCAGGCTGATGCGGCGCTTCTGGGTGTCGATGTCCAGGATCTGGACCGCGACGCTCTCGCCCTTGCGCAGCACTTCCTTGGGATGGCGCACGCGCTTGGTCCAGCTCATGTCGCTGATGTGGACCAGCCCGTCGATGCCCTCCTCGACCTCGACGAAGGCGCCGAAGTCGGTGAGGTTGCGCACCTTGCCCTCGATGATGGTGCCGCTGGGGTACTTCTCGGTGAGCGACAGCCAGGGATCTTCCTCGGTCTGCTTGAGGCCGAGGCTGATCTTCTCGTTCTCCTTGTCGATCTTCAGCACCATGACGTTCACTTCGTCACCGATGTTGACGACCTTGGAGGGGTGCTTGATGTGGCGGGTCCACGACATCTCGCTGATGTGGATGAGACCCTCCACGCCCTTCTCCAGCTCGACGAAGGCGCCGTAGTTGGTGATGGAGACCACGCGGCCGCGCACGACGCTGCCCTCGGGGTACTTCTTCTCCACGTCCTCCCACGGGTAGTTCTGCAGCTGCTTCAGGCCTAGGCTGATGCGCTCGCGCTCCTGCTCGAAGTCGAGCACCTTGACGTCGATCTCGTCGCCGATCTGGACGACCTCGCTGGGATGCTGCACGCGTCCCCAGCTCAGGTCGGTGATGTGCAGCAGGCCGTCGATGCCGCCGAGGTCGACGAACGCACCGAAATCGGTGATGTTCTTGACCACGCCACGGCGGATCTGCCCCTTCTCCAGCTCGGAGATCAGGTTCTTCTTCTTCTCCTCGCGCTCCTGCTCGAGCACGATGCGGCGGCTGACCACCACGTTCCGCCGGCGCTTGTTCTTCTTGATGATCCGGCAGTCGATCTCCTGGTTGATCATGTCCTCCAGGTTGGGCACCTGACGCAGCGCCACCTGGGAACCAGGCAGGAACGTGTCCACACCCCACAACTTGACCACCAAGCCGCCCTTGATCCGACGGTCCACGGTACCGCGGACGATCTCGTTGTTCTCATGGGCGTTCTTGATCTTGTCCCAGACCTTGAGGAAGTCGGCGCGCTCCTTGGACAGAGCGACGAGGCCGTCCTGGTTCTCCAGCTTCTCCAGGAAGACGTCGAAGTCGTCGCCAGGGTTGATCTCGGCCCCGCCGAACTCGTCGAGCGGAATCACGCCCTCGCTCTTGAAGCCGATGTTCAGCAGCACCTCGTTCTCGCGAACCTCCACCACGGTGCCACGGAGGATCTTGCCCTCGGCGACGTCGGTGAGAGTTTCCTCGTACGTGTTGACCAGCTGGAGCATCTCCTCGGCGGAGAGGTCGTCCTGCTCCTCGTCCTCGTCACGGAAATCGTCGTTGATGATGACGATCTCGTTGAGGTCGGTGGTCAAGCGGGGAGCCAGCTCGGTATCCACGGTCGCGGCCGCGGGGGCCTCGGAACGGGGAGCGGGCTCGTTGGTCTGGGGGTTGTTGGTGGCAACGTCCGCGGGGGGCGGCGTCTGCTCGTTCTGAGCATCGTCGCGCACCTCGTCGGACCCGGCGTTGGGGTTAACGGACATGGGTACTCAGCCTCCTCTGGCATGCGAATTCACCAGTCCTTTCTGGACTGGCAGGCTGGCTAATATACGCGATCGGGCAGAATCTGACAAGATTTTAAGGGGTTAGCGTGGTCCGGGCCGCATCCCCCCGGCGGCGGTCACTCGAAGGGCCGCTTGCGCCGGAGCTTTTCCTCCTGGCGCTGGCGCAGGGCCCGTTCCAGCGCCGATTCTGGACAAGCCTCGTACGAGCGGGCCTGGAGTTCCTCGATCACCGACTGGAACAGGTTGCCGACCCGCGCGCTGACGTCCTTGCGGTCGAGGTCGGCCAGAAGTCGGTCCAGCGCGTGCAGGCGCAGGAGCGGTCCGTAGCGCACCTCGAAGGGCGATCGGGGATTCCCGCCCCAATCCAGGGCGCAGGTGCCACGCACGAAGATGGGCTGGATGGGGGCTCGCGTCTCCTGGGCCAGGATGCCCAGCCCGCCCTTGACCGGGCCCGGCCGGCCCACCGGCCGGCGGGTGCCCTCGGGGAAGATGAACAGGTTTTCGCCGCGATCGAGGGCGTCGCGCGCCTCCGCGAAGGCATCGGCGTCGTAACCCTTGCGGTTGATGGGAATGGCGTCGAGGAAGCGGAAGAACGCCCGGCCCATGGGGCCGGCGAAGAGCTCCTGCTTGGCCAGCGTGTGGATGGGCCCGCGGCGGAAGGAGCCGCCCACCAGCGGCGGGTCGTACCACGAGATGTGATTGCTGGCCAGGATCACGCCGGCGGGCACCGTGGGCCGGGGACGCCCGAGCACGCGGCCCCCCACCAGGCCGGCCACCATGCCGAAGATGTTGTAGAACAGCTTGTACTTGGCGGAGAGCTGGCGCCAGGCCCACTCGCTGTCCCAGTCGATCCGGGCATCGAGCCAGGGATTGACCCGGCAGGCAAGGGCCGCCTCGTCGAGCTGGCGGTCGAGCGACCAGTTGCTCGAATCGAGAACCAGGGCGTCGGGACTGATGGTCAGCGGACTCTCGGTGCGGCTGCTATCCTGCCGGTCACGTTCGCGCAGGTCGGCGAGCACCGCCTGGCGGTCCGTCTCCTGCCCGCGTTCACGGAATTGCCGCCAGCGGCGTTCGGCCCGGGCCTCGGCGCTGGCGTCGAGGTAGATCTTGGCCGTGGCCAGCGGAAAGACCACGCTGCCGATGTCCCGGCCCTCCATGACCACGCCGCCGCGCCGGCCGAACTCGCGCTGGCGCTCCACCATGAGCCGGCGCACCGCCCCGTGGGCGGCCACCTGGGACACCCGCGCGTCGACCTCGGGCGCACGGATGGCGCGGGAGACGTCGCGACCGTCCCAGATAACCTGCGACTCCTTCTCCCCCGGCCGCAGCCGGAGATCGGCGCCGGCGAGCAGGGCGGTCAGGCGTTCCTCGTCGGCGGGATCGACTCCGGCCTGGAGCGCGGCATGGGTCAGCGCGCGGTACATGGCGCCGGTGTCGATGTACAGCAGGCCCAACCGCCGCGCCAGCGCCTTGGCGGTGGTGGACTTGCCCGATCCGGCCGGGCCGTCGATGGCCACCACCGCGTCGGCCGGCACCAGGTGGGCCGCCGCCTGCAACTCGTCGGCCGTGGGCCACGGACGCATGGGCTAACCCAGAACCTTGGTGAGGGCCTCGACACAGCGCTGGTTCTCCGCCGGCAAGCCCACGGAGATCCGGATGGCGCCCTCGCCGTCGGGCAGGCCGAAATTGTCCATGGGGCGCACGATGACCCCCTCCTGGAGCAGGCGCTGCGCCAGGGCGCCGCCGCTCTGCCCCTCCAGGGTGCAGAAGACGAAGTTGGTCTGGCTCGGAATCACCGAGAGGCCGAGCCGCGTCAGCTCACCGGCCAGCCACTCGAGCTGCGTCCGGTTGCGTCGCGAACGCCCTTCCACCGCCTCCCAGTGCTGGATGCAGGCGATGGCGCCGGCCTGGCTCAGCATGTTGACGTTGAACGGTTCGCGGGTCTTCTGCAGCTCGGCCACCAGGTCGGGGTGGCCCACCCCATAACCAACCCGCAGGCCGGCCAGGCTGTGGATCTTGCTGAAGGTGCGCAGGATGAAGAGGTTGCCGCGCTCGGCGAGCAGCGGCAGCGTCTGCGGGAAGTCGTCGGCCACGACGTACTCGTAGTACGCCTCGTCCACCGCCACGATCACCTGCTCGGGGAGGCGTGCGAGGAAAGCGCCGAACTCCTGGGCCGTGACGTAGGTGCCGGTGGGATTGTTGGGATTGCAGACGATCACCAGCTTGGTGCGGTCGTCCACCAGATCGGCCATGGCGTCGAGGTCGTGGCGCCAGCCGGCCTGCATGGGCGCGGCCCTGCCGGTCTCGAAGTGGATCTTCCCCGCCAGGCCGTAGACGATGAAGCTGTGCTGCGAGTAGACGAAGTTCTCGCCGGGTGAGACCAGCGCCCGCACCAGCATGTCGATGACCTCGTTGCTGCCGTTGCCCAGCAGGATCGAGCCGGTCTCCACACCCAGGAAGTCGGCCAGGGTGTGGGTGAGCGCGTAGGCGGCGCCGTCGGGATAGCGGTTGACCTCGAAGACGGCCTGCTGCACCGCGGCCACCACCTCGGGCAAGGGCCCTTCGGGGTTCTCGTTGCTGGCCAGCTTGATGACGTCGTCCAGGCCCAGTTCGCGCTGGACCTCGGCCACGGGCCTGCCTGGTGCGTAGGGGCGAACGCCCAGGATGCCGGGACGGATGAGGCTCTTGATGTCCATCACGCCACCTTTCTGACTGCCGCCACGGCAGCCGCTCAGGACTCTACTCGGGGCCCCACGGCCTGGCGCAGGGCCTGCTCCTCGTCGTGGCCGAGCCGCCGGAAGTCGCCTTCCCGCAACCGGCCCAGCTCGATGGGCCCGACGGCGACGCGCACGAGCGACGCTACCCGGCCGCCCACCGCGGCGAACATGCGCCGGATCTGACGCTTCCGGCCCTCGTGCAGCGCGATGGTCCAGCGCCGGCGGTCGCCTCCGGGGTCGGCCTCCACACGGCACCGTCGCACCGGTCGGCCATCGAGCTCGATGGCCCCGGTGGCGAGCACCTTCTCCTGCCCCTTCTCCAGGGGCTGGGCCAGCCGGACCTCGTAGGTCTTCCAGACCCCGCTGCCGGGGTGCAGCAGCGCCTGGGCCAGATCGCCGTCGTCGGTCCAGAGCAGCAGCCCGCTACTGTCCTGATCGAGACGGCCCACGGGCTGGTAGCGTTCGGCCAGGTCGCCGCGGCGTCGGAACTCGGCCAGGCCGACCTGCTCGCCCTGGGGGCGCAGCGAGCAGACGACCCCCAGCGGCTTGTGGAACGCGTAGATGCGGGTATCGCGGGGCAGCCGCACGGGCAACCCATCCACGGTGACCTGGTCGGTGTCGGGGTCGACGCGGCGGCCGAGATCGTGAACCGTCTCGCCGGCGATGGCCACCCGTCCGGCGCGCACCAGTTCCTCCACGCCGCGTCGCGAGCCGAAGCCCGCCCGCGCGAGGAAGCGGTTCAGGCGCATCGGACCATCAGGGTCGCGGGGTTTGCTCGATGTCATCGTCCGGCACCTCCGCGCTGGGTTCGGTGGGGTCGGCCGGCACCGTGTCGTCGCCATCGTCCTGGTCCGGATCCGCGACCATGGCCGCGTCCGGGTCATCGACCGGGCCCACGTCACCCTCAGCGCCGTCCGGCAACTCGGTCAGTTCCTCGATTTCCGGATCCGGCTGGCGTAGGCGCTCCAGGTCCTCGTCGGTGAGCTCCTCGCCGAACTGGCTGGCGAACTGACGCAGGTCGTCCCGGTTCTCCACCACGTCCTCGACCGTGGGCAGGTCGGGCAGCTGGGACAGTCCCTGCAGGCCCAGGTGGCCCAGGAATTCGCGCGTGGTGCCGTAGAGCAGCGGGTGCCCCACCGCTTCGCTGCGGCCGACCACGGTCACCAGGTTGCGTTCCTGGAGCGTGGCCAGCGCGCCGCTGGACTGGACCCCGCGGATCTCGTCGATCTCCAGGCGGGTGATGGGCTGCCGGTAGGCGATGATGGCCAGGACCTCGAGTCCGGCGCGGGACAGGCGGGTGTACTTGCGCGTCTTGAGCAGCTTCTCCACCAGGGGCGCGAACTCGGGCCGCGTGGCGATCTGCCAGCCGCCGGCGAATTCCACGATGGTGAAGGCGTGGCCGGCCGCGGCGTACTCGTCCTCCAGCTCGTTGAGGACCTGCTTGAGGTCGCCGGTGGACACTTCGGGGAAGATCTTCTTCAGCCGCCCGGCGGTCAGCGGGCTGTCGGTGGCGAAGAGCAGGGCTTCGAGCTCGCGCTTCAAAGGTCGGACTCGCTTTCGGCAGCGACGGTGGCGGCGGCGGCGGACGCGGGACCGGGCTCGGGCGTCAGGTCGATGTCGTCGTCGTCGGGTGCGTGCTCGCGCGCCTTGAGCCAGAGCGGCCCGTGGGACTGGGTCTGGAACACGGCCAGCCGGCCGCGCTTGACCAGTTCGAGGATGGCGATGAAGGTGACCACCACCTCCATCTTGATGGCATCGTCCTGGAAGCACTCCTCGAAACGCACGGTCTCGCGGGACTGCACCGAGCGGAGGATCAGGTCGATCTTCTCGTTGACGGTGAACGGCTCGCGCAAGATCTGATGCACCGGCGCGGCCTGGACCCGGTCGAGGATGCCCGCCAGCGCCGAGAGCAGGTCGAACATCTCGATGCGCAGCTCGGGCTCGAGGTCGAGGTGCTCGGTGAACGGGTAGCGGCTCTGGCGCACGTGGTACTGCGCGCGCTGCGCCTCGCACTCCTGCAACGCGCGCGCGGCTTCCTTGAAGCGCTTGTACTCGAGCAGGCGGCGGACCAGTTCGGCGCGCGGATCCTCCTCCTCCGCCTCCTCGTCGCTCTCGAGGTGCCGCGGCATGAGCATCTTCATCTTGATGACCATGAGCGTGGCGGCCATGGCCATGAACTCGCCCGCCTGATCGAGCGAGATCATGTGCATGATCTCGATGTGGCGGATGAACTGCTGCGTGATGCGGCTGATGGGGATGTCGTAGATGTCGATCTCATCCTTCTGGATGAGATAGAGCAGCAGATCCATGGGGCCCTGGAAACCCGAGAGTTCGACCTGGTAGGCCTCGCTGCTGCGGAAATAATCCAGTTCCGCCGGCAGGCTCTCCACGTCCCAGCCCTGGGGGTCGGCGGCCACGGCGTCATCCTTGACGGTGGCGGCGCTCTCCTCGCCGGGCGGCATGTCATCGCGGGGTCGGATCACGTGAGTTCCTTCTCTCGCCGGCTGGGCTCAGCCGATGTTCATGGCCTCGTGGACGGACCGCATGGTCTCCTGCGCCGAGGCGCGGGCCCGGGCGCACCCGGCGGCGATGATCTCGTCCACCAGCGCGGGATCGTTCTCGTACCTGGTGCGCCGTTCGCGCAACGGCGCGAAGTGCTCGACCACGCCGGCCAGCAGCTGCTTCTTGCAGTCCACGCAGCCGCGGGCGGCGCTGCGGCACTCGGCCGCGGTCTCGTCGGCCGCCTCGGGCATGAACTTCTGGTAATAGGTGTGGATGGCGCAGATCTCGGGATTGCCGGGATCGCTGCGCCGCAGCCGGGCAGGGTCGGTGAACGCGGGCATGAGCTTCTGCTTGATCTCCTCGGGCGAGGCCGAGATCTCGATGGTGTTGCCCAGCGACTTGCTCATGCGCCGGCCGTCGGTGCCGGGGAAGCGGGCGAACTTGGTCACCAGCCCGTCGGGCTCGGGGAAGACCTCGCCGAAGTGGTTGTTGAAGCGGCGCACCATCTCGCGGGTCAGCTCGATGTGCGGCAGCTGATCCTCGCCCACGGGGACGGCGTGGGCGCGATAGACGAGGATATCGGCGGCCTGCAGCACCGGGTAGCCGAGGTGGCCGTAGCTGATCTCCCCCTTCAGGTCGAGGTCCTTGACCTGCTCCTTGAAGGTGGGGTTCCTCTCGAGCCGGCCCATGCTGATGCACATGGACATAAGGAGGAACAGCTCGGCATGTTCCTTGATCTGCGACTGGATGAAGAGGACCGACCCCTCGGGATCGAGACCCGCGCCGAGCCAGTCGAGGATCATCTCGCGCGTGTTGACCGGGATCTCGTCGGCCCGGTCCAGCGCCGTGGTCAGGACGTGCCAGTCCGCCACCATGAAGAAGCAGCGGTACTCGTCCTGCAGCTTCAGCCAGTTCTCCAGGGCGCCGGTATAGTTGCCCCAGTGGAGACGGCCGGTGGGCCGCATGCCGCTGAGGATGATCTTCTTCTCGGCCAAGCGATTACCTCATCCATCTGCCAGATCGGCGAAAAGCGGCGGAACCCCGCCGCTCCTACGCCAGCGAAGGTACCATCGGCACCGGGGTCTGTCAAAGCCAGTCCGAGTCACCGGCGGCCGCCGCCGCGCGCCCGGGGATGGGCCCCTCGGTACGCCTCCCAGACGAAGCTGCGGTCGACGTGAGTGTAGATCTCGGTGGTGGAGATGTTGGCATGGCCCAGCAGTTCCTGCACGATGCGCAGGTCGCAGCCGCCCTCCAGCAGGTGTGTGGCGTAGCTGTGGCGCAACGTATGCGGCGACACCTGCTCGGCCAGGCCGGCCTCGCGGGCGCAGCGCTTCAATAGCGACCAGACCGAGACCCGACCCAGGCGACCGCCGCGGGCGTTGAGGAAGATGGCCGGCGTCGGTCGCTTCGCCAGGCAGCCGCGGCCGGTTGCCAGCCACTCCAGGAGCGACGCCAGCGCCGGCTGTCCCAGGGGCACCACCCGCGTCTTGCTGCCCTTGCCGCGCACCCGCAGGGTCCGATCGCCCTGATCCAGGTCCAGGAGGTCGAGCCCGCAAAGTTCGCTCACCCGCAGGCCGCAGCCGTAGAGGAGCTCCAGGATGGCGCGATCGCGCAACGCCCTGGGTTCGCGGCCCTGGACCACCGCCAGGAGCCGCTCGACCTGCGCCACCGTGAGGACGTCGGGCAAGCGCCGGCCGGTGCGCGGGCCCTGGAGCGTGCGGGCGGGATCTCCCGCCGCCAGGCCCTCGGCGGCGAGGAAGCTCCCGAAGGAACGGAGCGTGGAGACCAGCCGGGCGCGCGACCGCGGGGCCAGCTGGTCGGCGCTCGAGACCAGGAATTCGCGCAGCTGGCCGGCGGTCAGGGCCACCGGATCGCCGTGTCCGGCGGCCTCGGCCCACGCGCGCAGCCGCTTCAGGTCGCGCTGGTAGGCCTCGAGGGTGGCGCTCGCCAGCCCGCGCTCGGCGGCCAGGTGGCCGAGGAACCCGTCGAGGGCGAGATCCCAGGCCGAGGCGCGCTCAGTCATGGCGGTCATGCTTCCGTCGATCCTCGAAGAAGTTGAGGATGCTGGCCACATCGTGCCGCCCCAGGCCGCGCACCTCGCCCAGCTGTTCGCCCGTGGCGGCGCGGATCGCCTGCACCGAACCGAAATGATGCAGGAGCGAGAGCTTCTTCACCCGCCCGATACCCGGGATGAGGTCGAGCTCGCTGGCGGTGGTGCGCTGGTCGCGCAGGAGGCGGTGGTAGGTGATGGCGAAGCGGTGCGCCTCGTCACGGACCCGCTGGAGCAGCTTCAGCGCCTCGCTCTTGCGCGAGAGCTTGAGTTCGCCCTCCTCGCGGACGATGGTCTCCTCGCGCTTGGCCAGGCCGATCAGGTCGGTGTCGGCGAAACCATGGCGGGCCAGGACCGCGCGAGCGCGGCCCAGCTGGCCGATGCCGCCGTCGACCACCACCAGGTCGGCGGGCCGCTGGTCCGCGGCGGCGAGCTTGGCGTAGTAGCGATCGAGCACCTCCTCCATGCTGGCGAAGTCGTCGACCCCTTCCACGGTCCGGATCCGGAACCGGCGGTAGCGAGCCTTGAGCGGCTGCCCACCCTTGAAGAAGACCAGCGAGGCCACGGTCTCCTTGCCCTGGAAGTTGGAGATGTCGAAGCACTCGATGGTCTCGGGGATCTTGTGCAGGCCGAGAGCCTCCTGGAGCTGGACGTCGCCCGGGTCCACCTGGCGGCTCGAATGCATGGTGTCACGAAGGATCCGCTCGCCGAGCTTGTAGGCGGCGTTCTTCTGCGCCAGCTCCACCGCCTCGCGCTTGCGGCCACGCCGGGGCACGTGCAGCTTGACCGGCCCCTCGCGCAGCTGGGAGAGCCAGGCGGCCCAGGTCTCCTGGTCCTCCAGCGGGTGGCCCAGCAGGACCAGCGGCGGGACATCGCCGGCGCGGCTGTAGTACTCGCGCAGGAGCTGAGCCTGGAAGGCGCCCAGCCCCTCCTCCCAGCGGTCGCGCATCAGGAAGTGGTGCGTGGTGAGGATCCGGCCGCCGCGCACGCGCAGGACCACGCCGCAGGCCTCCTCGCCGTCGCGCACCAGCCCGCAGACGTCCACCGCCTCCTGCAGGCCCGCGAGGTTGCGCCCGTAGGCCACGGTGGTCTCGATCTGGCGGATGCGGTCGCGCACCGCGGCCGCGTCCTCGAACCGGAGGTTGCCCGACAGCTGGTGCATGCGTTCGGTGAGTTCGGCCACGACAGTCTGGTCGCGACCGTCGAGGAAGGCCAGGAGCTGCCGGACCTGGTCGCCATACTGGTCGGCATCGACGTAGTCGACGCACGGCGCTGTGCAACGGCCGATCTGGTGGTCGAGGCACGGCCGGTCGACGGTGCGGTCGGGCAGGTCCAGGCTGCAGGTGCGGATCTGGAAGCAGCCGGCGGCGAACTTGAGGGTCTCGCGCATGGCCCGGACCTCGGTGTAGGGGCCGTAGTAGCGGGCGCCATCGCGGGCGATCCGGCGCACCACGGTGAGCCGCGGGTATAATTCGCCGAGGCTGATCCGCAGGTAGGGGTATTGCTTGTCGTCCTTCAGGCGTACGTTGTAGCGCGGCTTGTACTCCTTGATCAGCTGGTTCTCCAGGACCAGCGCGGCGGTCTCGCTGTCGGTGGCGATGTAATCGATGTCGTGGATGTGGCGGACCAGGGCTCGGGTCTTGGGATCGCGGTCCTCGCTCTCCTGGAAATAGCTGCGCACGCGGGTATTGAGGCGCTTGGCCTTGCCCACGTAGATCACCTTGCCCTGGCGATCCTTGTGCAGATAGACCCCCGGAGCGGCCGGCAGGAGGCGCAATTTGGCCGTCAGGCGCGCGCTCGCGGGTCCGGTCTTGTCGTCGTTCTGGCTTGACATCGTCGAATAGCCCGTTTAGTTTCCTTGGTCCGAGAAAACCAATTGGAGGTTAAGGCCTTGCCCCATCACAAGAGTTGCAAGAAGCGGCTGATCACCAGCGCCAAGCGGCGTGAGCGCAACCGCGTCAACAAGGCGACCATGCGCAGCGCGCTGAAGACCTACCGCAGTCTGCCCGACGGCTCCGAGGAGCGCAAGGAGCAGCTGACGGACATGTACAGCCGCATGGACGTCCTGGTCCGCAAGGGCATCATGCCCCGCAAGCGCGCCAGCCGCCTGAAGAGCCGTCTGGCCGCCCTGGCCGCCAAGTAGCCCGGGACCCAGACCCACCGGCTCGCTCCGTCCTTTGGGGTGCGTTCACCAGCGCACCCCCTTTTTGCTGTTCGGAAGCGGGGTCAGGAGCCGGACGCCAGATCCTGCAACACGTCCTGGAGCCCATAAAGCCCCGGCTGCGCCCGTTGCACGAAGCGCACGGACGGCAGGACCCCCCGCAGGAAGGCGCGGCGCGAATGGGCGCGGTGGGTCAGCACCAGGGTCTCTTCCTGATCCCCCAGGCTCCAGGTGTGCTCGCCGACCACGCCGCCGATGCGCTGGCTGTGGCTGGGCGGCAGTTCGCCCCCCCGCTCCTGCTGCCAGGCGCGGGCCAGCCAGCGGGCGGTGCCGCTGGGCCGGTCGACCTTGGTGCGATGGTGGGTCTCCACCTGCTCCGCATCGAATCCCGTGGGCAGCGTGCGCGCCAGGAGACGGAGCACCATCTGCAGCGCGGGGATGCCCACCGAGAAGTTGGCCGCCTGCACCACCGCGCAGCGCTCGGCATAGGCCCGCAACGCGGCCTGCTGCTCCTCGCTGAATCCCGTGGTGCCGACCACCAGCGGCGCCGCGATCCGGGCGCCCTGATCGATCAGCCCCGCCAGCGCCGGCGCCAGGCTGAAATCCACGATGACGCCGCCTGGCGGCGCGGTGCCGGCCAGCCGGTCCTGTCCGATCAGCGGCAGACCGGCATGGAGCTCGCCCACGGGCCGCTCACCGCCGACCTCGCCCACCAGGGCGACCAGTTCGCAATCCTCCGCCGCGTCCACCAGCGCGGTGACCAGTCGACCCATGCGCCCCGCCGCGCCGTGGACAGTGACCGGGATCATCCGCGCACCTCCAGGTCGCGAGCGAGCAGGTCGGCCAGGGTCGACTCGTAGAACTGGACCAGGTACTTGACGCTGTCCTCGGTCACCGGCATCAGCGGCAGGCGCGGCTCGCGGCGGCAGAGGCCGGCCAGCGAGAGCAATTCCTTCACCGGCGCCGGACTCGTCTCCACGAAGCAGGCGCGGGCCGTGGGCTCGAGCAGGCGGCTGAGCTTCCAGGCGGTGGCGATGTCGCCCTCGCGCCAGGCCCGCCACATGCGCACCGCCATGCCCGGCAACAGGTTGGAGACCACGCTGACGGCGCCGCTGGCGCCGAGACCGTAGATCTGGAAGTTGAGGCCGTCGTCTCCGGAGAAGACCTGCATGCCCGCGCAGGCGATGGCGCGCTCGATCTGGGCCAGGTTGCCGCTGGCTTCCTTGATGGCCACGATGTTGTCCTCGGCCGCCAGCTCGGTGGCGGTCTCGGGCAGCAGGTTGCAGGCCGTGCGGCCGGGCACGTTGTACAGCATGATCGGGATGTCCACCGCGCGCGCCACCTTGCGGTAGTGCGCCACCAGGCCGTGCTGTTGCGGCTTGTTGTAGTAGGGCGTGATCAGCATGGCCACGTCGGCGCCCCACTCCTTCACATCGCGGGTGGCCTCGATGGTGGTGGCGGTGCAGTTGGTGCCGCTGCCGGCCACGACCAGGCAGTGACCGTGGCAGATCTCCACCGCGCGACGCACCAGGAACTCACGTTCCGGACGGGTGAGCACGGCCGCCTCGCCGGTACAGCCGGCCGGCACGACCCCGGCGACCCCGGCTTCGACCTGACGCTTCAGGAGCCTATCCCACGCCGGGCGGTCGACCGTGCCGTCGGCGGTGAACGGCGTGACCAGGGCGGTGTAGACCCCTTCGCGCATGGATCTCGGATCACTCATCGATGGCCACCTCTCCCTCGAAAGCCACCACGGCGGGGCCGCGGAGCTGCAGGCTGCAGTCGTCGTGGTTCACGCTGATGGTCAAAAGATCGCCTCCCCGCGTGTGGATGGCCACTGGCGAGGACGCCTCGCCCAGGCTGGTCAGGACCACCGCCGCGGCCGAGGCTCCCGTACCGCAGGCCAGGGTCTCGGCCTCGACCCCTCGCTCGTAAGTGCGCAGTCGCCACGAGTCGCGAGGTCCGCGGTGATCGACCCAGTTGACGTTGGTGCCCGCCGGCGCGAACAGCTCGTGATTGCGCAGTCTGCGGCCGATCTCGGCCACGTCCACCGTGCCGACGTCGTCCACGGGAATCACCAGGTGGGGAACCCCGGTGTTGCAGGCATGATGCCGTGCGAAACTCGAACCGGCCACCGCCAGGTCCAGCGCGAGGCCGCGGTAGCTCGGCAGCGAGACCGCGATGTCGTCGGCGCCGTGGACGGCCCCCGTCAGGACGCCGGCGAAGGTGGCGAACCGGCAGTCGGTCCCCACCAGACCCGACCGGTGGGCGAAGGCCACGCTGCAGCGCGCTCCGTTGCCGCACATCTCGGCCTCGCCGCCGTCGGCGTTGTAATAGGTCATGCGGAATTCCGCCTCGGCGTCTTCGCCCACCAAGATCAGACCATCGGCTCCGATCCCGGTGCGGCGGTGGCAGAGCGCCGCGATGAGGTCGCGGTCGAGTCGCCGACCGGCGGGCAGATCGCGGGTGTCGAGCATGATGAAATCGTTGCCGGCGCCGTGCATCTTCACGAAGCGGACCCGCGGCATGTCAGTCCTCCTCCGGAACGGTGAGGGAATCGGGGATGGCCGGTTCCGGGCGGTCGGTGGCCATGGTATCGGGAAGCACCGACTGCAGGGTGTCCACGACCGTGCTGTCGGGCAAGGCCACGATCCACGGCGTGAGCGTGTCGGGCCAGACCGGAGCCGGGAAGGGGCGCGGCAGGCCGGGTTCCACCGCGAGGCTGTCCAGCAGCGCCCACGGCTCCAGATGCCAGAGGGTGTCGCGCTCGGCGCCCACGGCGGTCAGCAGGCTGTCGCCGTCGAGGTCGACGAAGAAGATGGCCCGGACCAGGCCCGGCCCGGCGTCCGGGATCACGGCCAGACCGGTGTCGGGGACCACGATCCCGGGTCGCGACCCGGCGCGCTGCGGTTCGGGCGCGTAGCCCGTGTCCGCCTCGACGATGGCCAGCACGAAGGCCACCACGGGACCCGGCACGTCGGGACGCTGGTCGAGCTCGCCCTCGAGGCGTCCCGGGGTGGTCGGCTGGTAGATGGTGAGCACGCCCAGATCCAGGGTGGGCTGGTCGGCGGACAGCCTCAGGGTGTCGAGCCAGACGCGCTGGGCCTCGTTCTCGCCGGCCCGGCGATCGCTGTTGCCGTCGTCGTAGCCGCGCAGCAGCCAGCCCTCGCGGTCGGTTGGCAGCCAGGGCAGCACGAACCGGCCGGCGGAGTCGGCCACCGCCCGGCGCAGGACCGGCCGCTGGATCAGCGGGACCGAATCGGGCGCGTCGGGGACCAGCTCGACCACACCGCCGCCGAGGGGTTTGTCCTCGAGCACCAGCGACCCGGCGATCCGGCCGCCGGGAATGGAGTCGCCGGTGGCGAACACGAACGTCCGGCCCCGGGCCTGGGGCACGCCGTGGTTGTCCTTGACGCCCGGCTTGATCTCCACCACCACCACGGTGTCGGCCGGCAGCGGCTCGTCGAGGGTCACCACGGCCTCGCGCGAACCCTTCCAGCTGGTGGAGCGGATGGTGCGGCGCGGAAAGACCTCGAGCCACCGGAAGGCGTCCTGCCGGTCCATCTTCTCGCTGAACAGGAAGCGCAGTTCGACGATGGGGCCCGCACCCACCGACGCGCTCTCGGGCAGCGCGATGGCGAGCCAGGGCGCCACCTCGTCCATCGGCCCGCCGGGCGGGGGCATGGGGTTGGCGCAGGCGAAGAGCAGGGCCAGGCTCAGGAGCCAGGCCCCGCTCAGCAGGCGCTTGAGGCGATGTGCGCGTGGAGGCAGGGCGGTCCTCCTATTTTATGAAGTGCGCCAGGATTGCGCGCTGGGCATGCAGGCGATTCTCGGCCTCATCGTAGACCACGCTGTGCGGGCCGTCCATCACCTCGTCGGTGATCTCCTCGCCGCGGTGCGCGGGCAGGCAGTGCAGCACGATGTGCTTCGCGTCGGCGCCGGCCAGCAGTTCGTTGGTCAAACGGAACGGGGCGAAGTCGGCGCGACGCTGCTTGGCCTCCTCCTCCTGCCCCATGCTGTAGAAGGCGTCGCTGTAGATCACGTGCGCGCCCTCCACCGCCTTGACCGGATCGTTCATGATGCAGAAGCTGGCGCCGGCCTGCTCGGCGGCGGCCAGGATGCCCTCGTCGGGCTCGTAGCCCGCGGGGCAGGCCAGGGTGAAGTTGAAGGGGAACACGCTGGCAGCGTTGAGCCAGCTGTTGGCCAGGTTGTTCCCGTCGCCCACCATGACCACGTTCTTGTCGTCGATGCTGCCCAGGTGCTCCTCGACGGTCAGGATGTCGGCCATGACCTGGCAGGGATGCAGCAGGTCGGTCAGCCCGTTGATCACCGGCACGGTGGCGTGCTCCGCGAGCTCGTCCACCTCGCCCTGGTCGAACCAGCGGATCATGATGCCGTCGACGAAGCGGCTGAGCACCTTGGCCACGTCCTTCACCGACTCGCGCGTGCCCATGCCGATCTCCTTGTCCGTGATGAACAGGGAGCCGCCGCCGAGCTGCCGGATGGCCAGCTCGAAACTCACCCGCGTGCGCAGGCTCGGCTTGGCGAACACGCAGGCCAGCTGGCGGTTGGGGTGGCTGTGGGGCAGTTCATGGGCGCGGGCCAGCGGCTTCTGCTCGCGGGCCAGCGCCAGGATGTGGCGGAGCTCCTCCAGGGAGAAGTCGTTGATGCGCAGGAAATCCTTCTTGCTGGGAGTCATTCCAGGCTCCTCGGGCCGTCGCAGGACCTCGCGGGGTCCAGGCAGCCGGTCGGGTTCCGAGACAGGGCCGCCGGGGCGTCCGCGGCGGTGAAAGCGACCTCAAGATAGCACGTGGAGGCCGGAAATCCACCCGCCTCGTCACAGGATGTAACGGCTCAGATCCTCGTCCTTGATGATGTCCTCCAGCCCCTCGCGCACGAACGCGGCGGTGACCTCGAACGGCCCGGTCCGCGCCCTCGGCACCTCGAACAGCAGCTCGTCCAGGAGCTGCGCCAGGATGGTCTGCAGCCGGCGCGCGCCGATGTTCTCGAGCCGCTTGTTGAGCTCGGCGGCGATGCGCGCCAGCTCGTGGATGCTGTCCTCGGTGAACCGGAGCTGGCACTGGTCGACGTCGAGGATCGCCTGGTACTGCTTCAGGAGCGAACTGTCGGTGTCGCGCAGGATCTTGACGAAATCCTCCTCGGTGAGGCTCGCCAGCTCCACGCGCACCGGGAAACGGCCCTGCAACTCGGGGATCAGGTCGCTGGGCTTGGCCATGTGGAAGGCGCCGGCGGCGATGAACAGGATGTGGTCGGTCTTCACCGGGCCGTGCTTGGTGCTGACGGTGGTGCCCTCGACGATGGGCAGCAGATCGCGCTGGACGCCCTCGCGGCTCACGTCGGGGCCCGAACCGCCGCCGCCCTTGCCGGCGATCTTGTCGATCTCGTCGATGAAGATGATGCCGCCCTGCTCGGCGAGGTCGAGGGCCTCCTGCTCGAGGCGCGCCGAGTCCAGACGCCGGCTGGCCTCCTCCTCGCGGATCAGCTTGCGCGCCTGCGACACCGACAGCTCCTTCTCCACGGTCTTCTGGGGAAACATGCCCTTGAGCGATTCCTCGAAGGAGGGGTCCACCTCCATGCCCGCCGAGGTGAAGATGTTGGCGACCTGGACCTTGCTCTGGCGCGTGGACAGCGTGACGTTGCGGTCCTCGAGCACGCCCTGGCGGAGCTGCTCGCGTACCTTGTCGCGGCTGCGCTCCCAGCGCTCGCGGCGCTCGGGATCGTCACCGTGAGAGGCCAGGGGCGGGAAGAGCAGGTCGATGAGGCGGTCCTCCACCGCGCGGTCGATCTCCTCGCGCACGCCAGCTTCCTTGCGCGAGCGCACCAGGCCGATGGCGTTCTCCACCAGGTCGCGCACCATGGAGTCGACGTCGCGGCCCACGTAGCCCTTCTCGGTGAACTTGGTGGCCTCGACCTTGAGGAAGGGCAGGTTGCCGATCTGGGCGAGGCGGCGCGCGATCTCGGTCTTGCCCACGCCGGTGGGTCCGATCAGGACGATGTTGTTGGGGACCACCTCGTTGCGCACCGCCTCGGGCAGGCGCATGCGTCGCCAGCGGTTGCGCAGCGCGATGGCCACGGCGCGCTTGGCTTCGTTCTGGCCGATGATGTTGCGGTCGAGGAGGTCGACGATCTCGGGGCAGGTGAGCTGAGCGTCGGTGGTGATCTGGCGGATCTCCATCTATTTGGCTCCCTCGTCCAGGGTGAGGACGGTGATGTGGCGGTTGGTGTAGATGCAGACGTCGCCGGCGATCTCCAGCGACTTGCGCACGATATCCTCCGCGCCCAGATCGGTGTTCTGCATCAGGGCGCGGCCGGCCGACAGGGCGTACGGACCGCCCGAACCGATGGCGGCGATCTTGTCGTCGCTCTCGATGATGTCGCCGTTGCCCGAGACGATGTAGGCGTCGCTTTTGTCCATGACGATCATCATGGCCTCGAGGCGGCGCAGGATGCGGTCGCTCCGCCACTCGCGGGCCAGCTCCACGGTGGCGCGGCGCAGGTGGCCGTTGTAACGCTCGAGGTGGGCCTCGAACTTCTCCCACAGCGTGAAAGCGTCGGCGGCGCCGCCGGCGAAGCCGACCAGGACCTTGCCGTGGTAGAGCTGGCGCACCTTGATGGCACCGTGCTTGGCCACGGTCTGGCCCAGGGTGACCTGGCCGTCGCTGCCGATGGCGCCCTGGCCGTCGCGCAGCACGGCGATCACGGTGGTGGAACGGATCTCGGGCATGCTCATGCGATCAATCCTTCTTGCGGGCCCGCGGGTGCGCCTGCTGGAAGGCCTCGCGCACTTGGCTCCGGCTGAGGTGGGTGTAGATCTGGGTGGTGGCCAGATGGCCGTGACCCAGCAGCTCCTGCACGACCCGGACGCCGGCCCCCCCGTCGAGCAGGTGGGTGGCGAAGCTGTGCCGGAGCGTATGAGGCGAAACGCCCGCGAGGCCGGCGAGTTCCCCGGCGTAGTGGGCGACGCGGCTCTGCACGGTGCGCCGGGCGATGCGCCGGCCCGGCCGGCCCTCGAAGACCGGCCGGCGGGCGAGCTCCCGGGTGAGACGTCCATCGCTCAGGGCGAGCATGTCCAGCGGCTCGAGCCGTCCGGCGAGGTAGGCGCGGAGCGCCTCGTCGGCGTAGCCGCAGAGCGGCAAGAGGCGCTCCTTGCCCCCCTTGCCCAGCACGCGCACGCGGCCGTCCACCAGATCGACCTGCCCCAGGTCGAGGCCCACCACCTCGGCGAGGCGCAGGCCCAGGCCGTAGATCATCTCGAGGAGGGCACGGTCGCGGCGGCCGATGGGGCGGGCGGTGTCCGGCAAGGTCAAGAGCTGCGCGAGGAGCTGCTCGCTGAGCACCGTGGGCAGCTTTCGTTCGCGGCCGCCACGGCTGGCGGTGAGGTCGTCGGGCGCCGCGGCGATGCGTCCGGTGAGCTCGAGCCAGCGGAAGAACGCGCGGATGCTCGCGAGGTGACGGTCGATGGTGGCGCGACTGCGTTCGAGGCGGCGCAGCCGCGCCAGGTGGGTGCGCACGAGTCCGCGGCGGGCGAGATCGGGCCAGTCCTCGGGGCCGCAATCGCACGGGATGGCGCCAAGCTCGCTGCAGGTGTCGAGGAAAGCCGCCAGGTCGCGGGCGTAATGCTCGCGTGTGCGCGGACTGAGACCGCGCTCGGCGGTGAGGTGGTCGAGGAACGGTTGCAAGGGCATGGCCACTCCGGATCAGCCGGATTCGGACTCGTCTTCGGTCCCAGGATAGTCGCCGTCGGCGTCCTGCACCATCCGCAACCAGAGATCCAGATCCTCCAGGCCGCGCTCGCGCTTGGCCAGCTTGCGTTCGCGCTTGCCCTTCACCTTGCGGTCGAGGTCGGGCAGGATGCCGAAATTGGCGTTCATGGGAGTCAGCCGCTCGCTGGTGTCGTCGAAGAGGAAGCCGTGGTGCAGCGCGCCCAGGATCGTGGTGTAGGGCCAGGGCGGCAGGCGGTCGCCGCGCAATTCGGCGTCCAGATGGAGCGCGGTCACCAGGCCGCCGGCGATGCTCTCGACGTAACCCTCGACCCCGGTGATCTGGCCCGCGAGGCGGATGGAGGGCTCGGCGCGCAGCGCGAAATCGGGCCGCACGACGCGCGGCGTGTCGACGTAGAAGTTCCGGTGCATCTGCCCCAGCCGCACGAACTCGGCCTTCTCGAGGCCGGGGATCATGCCGAAGACGCGCTTCTGCTCGCCCCATTTGAGCCGGGTCTGGAAGCCGACCAGACCGTAGAGCGTACCCTCGGCGTTCTCCTGCCGGAGCTGGACCACGGCGTGGGGTCGGCGGCCGGTGCGCGGATCAGCGAGCCCCACCGGTCGCAGCGGACCGAAGCAGAGCGACTGGATCCCGCCGGCGGCGATCTCCTCCACCGGCTGGCAGCCGTCGAAGAGATCGGCGCGGTCGAAATCCTTGACCTCGAGACGCTCGGCGGCGACCAGGGCGGCATGAAAGGCCCGGTACTGCGCCTCGTCCATGGCCGCGTTGAGGTAGTCGGCCTCGCCCTTGTCGTAGCGGCTGGCGCGGTAGAGCACCGCGAGGTCGAGCGACTCGAGGGTGACGGTGGGGGCGATGGCGTCGAAGAAGTGCAGGCCGCCGCGGCCGGTGAGTTCGGCGAGCTGGTCCTGCAACGCGGCGCTGGTCAGGGGGCCCGTGGCAACGAGCCACCAGCGGTCGGCGGCGATCTCGAGCCGGCCGACTTCCTCGCGACGGATGGTGATCAGCGGTTCGGCCTCGAGCCGGGCCTCCACCGCCGCGGCGAAGCGTTCCCGATCGATGGCCAGCGCGGCGCCGGCGGGAACCTGGTGCGCCCGGGCGATGTCGAGCAGCTCGCACTGGAGCCGGTCCAGTTCCTCCTTGAGCATGCCGCTGCCGGTGGCCGGGTCGTTGCTCTTGAAGCTGTTGGAACAGACGATCTCGGCGAGCCGGCCAGTCTGGTGCGCCGGGGTGGGTACCGTCGGGCGCATCTCGTAGAGGGTGACGGCGTGGCCGCGCCGGGCCAGTTGCAGGGCGGCCTCGCATCCCGCGAGGCCGCCGCCCACGATCCTGATGTCGGGTGCGGCCATCAGTCCTCCCCTGCGGTCTTCTTGGCCGCGGTCTTCTTGGCGGTCTTCTTGGTCGCCTTCTTCTTGGCCACCTTCTTCTTGGTCGTCTTCTTGGCGGTCTTCTTGGCCACCTTCTTCTTGGCCTTCTTCCGCGCCACGGCCGCCGCGATCCATTCCAGAGCCTCGTCAACCTGCACCGACTCGGGTTCGCGCCCGCGGGGCAGCGAGGCGTTGCCCACGCCATCGGTGACGTAGGGTCCATACCGGCCCTTGAAGATCTGCAGCATCTCCCCGGTCTCGGGATGCGGCCCCACCTCGGCGAGGGCCGGCTTCTTGCCCGATTCCTTGTCCAGGATGCGCTGCAGTGCGTCCTCGAGCGAGATGGTGAAGAGCTGATCGGCCGAGTCGACGCTGGCGAAGGTCTTGTCGCGCACCACGTAGGGGCCGAAGCGGCCCAGCCCGGCGCGCACCGGCTTGCCGGTCTCCGGATCGGTACCCACCTCGCGCGGCAGCGAGAGCAGTCGTAGCGCGAGGTCCAGGTCGACCTTGGCCAGGTCGGTACCGCGGCCCAGGCCCACGCGCTTGGGCTTGGGCTCGTCGTCGTTCTCGCCGAGCTGGATGTACGGGCCGTAGGGCCCCACCAGCGCATAGATGTTCTTGCCCGTCTCGGGATCCTGGCCGATGGGTTCGAGGCTCTTGCGCTTCGCCTCCAGCAGTTCGCGGGCCTTCTCCACGGTCAGCTCGTCGATGAGTAGGTCCACGGGCAGGGTGACGCTGCCGCCGCCCTCGCGCGCTTCCTGCACGTAGACAGACTTGCGGCCGATCTTCACCACCAGCGGCTCGCCGGACTCGGGATCGTTCCCCAGCGGGATGGCGGGGAACTCGATGCGATCCATCTCGGCGGCGATGCGGCCCACCAGGCCGGCGTCCTCGTCGCTGCCATGGTAGAAGCGGCGCAGGAACTGGTGCCAGTCGATCTCGCCGCGGGCGATGACGTCGAGCTCCTCCTCCATGCCGGCGGTGAAGTTGACGTCGACGTAGCGCGGGAAGTGGTCGCGCAGGAGGCGCGTGACCGCCATGCCGACGTAGGTGGGCAGCAGCGCGCTGCTCTTCTTCTGGACGTAGCCGCGCTGCTGGATGGTGGTGATGATCGAGGCGTAGGTCGACGGCCGGCCGATCCCTTCCTCCTCGAGCTTGCGCACCAGCGAGGCCTCGGTGTAGCGCGCCGGGGGCTGGGTCTCGTGCCGGAGCGCCCGGACCTCGGCCACGCCCTGCTCGATCTCGTCGTCGGCAACGTCCGGGTCGGGCAGCAGCTGGCCCTCGCGCAGCTCGGGCAGGAAGCTGTCGCGCTCGCGATCGCCGTAGACGCGCAGGTAGCCGGGGAAGGTGACGATCGAGCCGTTGGCCCGCCACAGCAGCTCCTCCTGGCCGCAGCTGCAGACCAGGTCGATGGCGGTCTTGTCGAGGCGGGCGTCGGTCATCTGGCTGGCGAGGGTGCGGTTCCAGATCAGGCGGTACACCGCCAGATCCTGCGGGTCGAGGTGCCCGGCGAGGCTGTCGGGCGTGCGCGCGAGGCTCGTCGGTCGGATGGCCTCGTGGGCCTCCTGGGCCCCCTTGCTCTTGGTCTTGTAGAAGCGATGGCCCTCGGTGTACTCGGGCCCGAAGTTCGCGCGGATCACCGCCTCGGCCTCGTCGCGAGCCTGGGCGGCCAGGGTGACCGAGTCGGTACGCATGTAAGTGATCAGGCCGACCCGTTCGCCATCGCCGAGCTCGACGCCCTCGTAGAGTCGCTGGGCGATCTGCATGGTCCGCGAGGGCGACAGCTTCAGGCGATTGCTCGCGGCCTGCTGCAGGGTCGAGGTGATGAAGGGCGGCGACGGCCGCTGCCGCGATTCCTTGCGGTCGACCGCGGCCACGCGCCAGGGCACCGACTCGCTGCTCCGCGCGCAGTTCTGGATCTTCTCGGCGCTGGCGTCGTCCAGGAGCAGGCGCTTGCCGGGCTGCTTGAGTCGGCCGGTGTCGGGGTCGAAATCCTTGCCGCTGGCCAGCCGCTGGCCGTCGACCTCCACCAGCCGCGCGGTGAAGTTGGTGCCGTCGGGGCCGTAGAGCAGCGCCTCCACGTCGTAGTAGGTCGCGACCACGAAGCGCAGCCGCTCCTCCTCGCGTTCGACGATCAGGCGCACGGCCACGCTCTGCACGCGGCCGGCCGACAGACCGGTGCGGACCTTCTTCCACAGCACCGGCGACAGCTCGTAGCCGTAGAGGCGATCGAGGATGCGGCGGCTCTCCTGTGCGCGCACCAGCTGATCGTCGATGGCGCGGGGATTCTCCAGCGCATGGGTGATGGCGCTCTGGGTGATCTCGTGGAAGGTGATGCGGCGCACCGGGATCTTGGGCTCGAGCACCTCGAGCAGGTGCCAGCTGATGGCCTCCCCCTCGCGGTCCTCATCGGTGGCGAGCAGCAGTTCGTCCGCCTTGCTCACGAGCTTCTTCAGCTCGGTGACCCGCGCCTTGCTGTCGGCCGAGACCACGTAGATGGGCTCGAAGCCGCCGTCGACATCCACGCCCAGCCGTTTCCAGCTCTTGTCCTTGAACCTCGCCGGCACCTGACTGGCCTTCTCGGGCAGATCGCGGATGTGGCCATAGCTGGCCACGACCTTGTAGTCCCGGCCGAGAAATTTCTCGATGGTACGGGCCTTGGCGGGCGACTCGACGACGATCAGCTTCAAGGACGCGGACTCCTATCGCGGCCGGGACCGGGCCGGATTCAGTGTGAACGTGGCGGCTGCCCATCCCGGTAGGGATCGATCCCGATCCCGCCGGTGAAGACGACCCTCTCGAGCAGGGGGCCCAGTTCCCCCAGGGTCAACGGGCCATCGGGGACCAGCTGGGCGAACTGGATCAGCGACTCCATCTGCTCGGCCGTGATCTGACCGCTGTTGACCAGTCCGATCAGGTAGCCGAAGGCCGGCACGGTCAGCAGCTCATCCTCGCGCGGGCCCATCTGACGCAGGGCATCCTCGCTGGGCCGGCTCAGACGCCGGGTGGCGAGCCAGGCCTGGCCGTCGGCCTCGGATTGCCAGCGGCCCGAGAACCAGGCCAGCAGATCCTGCATGTCCGCGTCGTCGTAGCCGGCGGCGGCGATCAACTCGCGCATGTCCGCGGGCGCGACCGTGTGGCCCTCCTGGCGCGTGTCTAGCGCCTCGAGAAGGAGCAGCAGCAGGTTGCGCAGTCGTTCACGCAGATGCTCCATGACGCCTTTCGGGATGAGATCCAGCTTGCGGCAGCCCAACCTATCACGGGCCAGACGCCCTGGCAAGCCGGTGCCGTCACGACCGCGGCCAGGTCACCGCCCACAGCATTGCTTGTACTTCTTGCCGCTGCCGCAGGGGCAGGGCTCGTTGCGGCCCACCTTCGGCAGCTCGTGCTTGACCGGCTGCGGCCGGCCGGCTGGATCGGGCTCGGGTGGTGGGGGTGCCACCGCACCCTCGCCCCCGGGCACCGGTTGCGGCGCGCGTTCGTAGGCCTTCACTTCCTGGTGCTGGGTGCGCAGTTCGGCCGGGTCCGGCTGGCGCGGCCGCGGCGGCTCCTGCACCAGTTCGGCGCGGAAGAAGAGCTGGACCGTATCCTTGCGGATGCTGTCGAGCAGCTGCGAGAAGAGCTCGAAGCTCTCCTTCTTGTACTCGATCAGCGGATTGCGCTGGCCGAACGAGCGCAGGCCGATGCCGCTGCGCAGCATGATCAGCTCGTTGAGGTGATCGCGCCACTTCTGGTCGATGACGTTCAGCAGCACGTAGCGCTCGAGCTGGCGGCAGACCTCGGCCCCGAGGCGCTCCTCCTTGCGCTGCCTGTGCTCCAGGGCGTGGTCGAGCAGCCGCTGACGCAACGCCTCGTGGCCCAGCTCGAACTGCTCGTCCTCGGCGAGCGGCAGCGGAGCCAGCACCATGCCCTGGTACTGACGCGCCAGCTCGTCGATCTGCCAGAAATCGACCGGTTGCTCGGGATCACAGTGTTCGTCCACGAGGCTCTCGACGGCGCCGGCGAGGAAGTCGTCGAGCACGGCGTGGACGTCGTCGTCCTCGAGGATCTCGCGGCGCTGGTTGTAGATCACCTCGCGCTGCTTGTTCACGACGTCGTCGTACTCGAGCAGGTGCTTGCGGATGTCGAAGTTGTGACTCTCGACGCGGACCTGCGCCTTCTCGATGGCCTTGGTCACCATGCCGGCGGTGATGGCCTCGTTCTCCTGCACGCCCAGCGAGCCCAGGAGTCGGTTCATGCGATCGCTGCCGAACAGCCGCATGAGGTCGTCCTCCATGGACAGGAAGAAGACCGCCGACCCGGGATCGCCCTGGCGCCCCGCGCGACCGCGCAGCTGGCGGTCGATCCGCCGTGACTCGTGCCGCTCGGTGCCGACGATGTGCAGGCCGACCGGTTCGTCCGCCACCTCCTCGTCCGACAGCCCGGGATCCTCGGCCCACCGCGCCGGCAGCTCGGCCAGGGCGGGGTCCAGCTTGATGTCGGTGCCGCGGCCGGCCATGTTGGTGGCGATGGTCACCGCGCCCACCCGGCCGGCTCCCGCCACGATCTCGGCCTCGTTCTTGTGGTGCTTGGCGTTGAGCACGCTGTGGTTGATGCCCTCGCGCCGCAGCAGGCGACTGAGCAGCTCCGAGACCTCCACCGTGGTGGTGCCCACCAGCACGGGCAGGCCCAGCCGGTGCACGCGCTTCACCTCCTCCACGATGGCCCGGTACTTCTCCTTCTTCGTCAGGTAGATGACGTCGTCGTACTCGACCCGCGCCACCGGCACGTTGGTGGGAATGACCACCACGTCCAGTTCGTAGATCGAGTTGAACTCGGCCTCCTCGGTCTCGGCGGTGCCGGTCATGCCGGCGAGCTTGTCGTACATGCGGAAGAAGTTCTGGATGGTCACCGTGGCCAGGGTCTGGGTCTCCTTCTCGACCTTCACCCCTTCCTTGGCCTCCAGCGCCTGGTGCAGTCCCTCGGAGAAGCGCCGACCAGGCATGAGCCGGCCGGTGAACTCGTCGACGATCATGATCTTGCCGTCCTGCACCACGTACTCGTCGTCCTTCTCGTAGAGCGCGTACGCCCGCAGCAGCTGGTCGACGTTGGAGATCTGCTCGTTCTTGACCGCGTACTCCTGCTCCATGGCGGCCAGCCGCTTGGCGCGCTCCTCGGCCGACAGCGAGTCGTCGCCCTCGATCTCCGACCCGGCCGTGGCCAGGTCGGGCAGCACGAAGAAGTCCTGCTCGTCCTCGGCCAGCGTCTCACGGCCCTGCTCGGACAGGTCCACCGAGTGGTTCTTCTCCTCCACCACGTAGTAGAGGTCGGCGTCGGCTTCCCACATGGCCTTGTCGCGCATGTAGGCTTCCTCGGTGCGCTGGATCGCCTCGGCCACGCCGGGGATCAGTTTCAGCTTCTGGAAGCGTTTGTTCTTGGGCGCGCCGCGGCTGATGCGCAGCAGCTTGAGCTTGAGCTCGTCGTCCAGCTCGACCTCGCCCTCCTCGGCGCCGCGGAGCGCGCGCTCGCAGTCGGCGATCCACTGGTTGACGACCTTGAGCTGCAGCCGTACCAGGCGGTCGACCCGCGGCTTGAGCTCGTTGAAGCGGTGGGTGGATTTGGCCACGGCGCCCGAGATGATCAGCGGCGTGCGCGCCTCGTCGATGAGCACCGAGTCCACCTCGTCCACGATGGCGTAATGGAAGCCCCGCTGGACCAGGTGCGCGGTGGTGATGGCCATGTTGTCGCGCAGGTAGTCGAAGCCGAACTCGTTGTTGGTGCCGTAGGTGATCTCGGCGCCGTAGGCCTCGCGGCGCTGGTCGGGCGTCATGTCGTTGAGGATGAACTGGACGTCGCAGCCGAGGAAGGTGAGCACGCCGCCCATCCACTCGGCGTCGCGCCGGGCGAGGTAGTCGTTCACCGTGATCAGGTGGGCGCCCTTGCCGGGGATGCTGTTGAGGTAGAGCGGCATGATCGCCACCAGGGTCTTGCCCTCGCCGGTGGCCATCTCGGCGATCTTGCCCTGGTGCAGCACGATGGCGCCGATGATCTGCACGTCGTAGGGCACCATGGCCCAGACCTGCTCCTGGCCCCAGACCGGCCAGCTGGCCTGGCGCTCGGTGAGGCGGCGGCAGGCCTCCCAGACCACGCCGTAGGCCTCGGGCAACAGGTCGTCGAGGCTCTCCCCGTCCGCATGCCGCGCCTTGAATTCGTCCCGCTTGGCCCGCAACTCCTCGTCGCTCAGGCTCTCGTAATCGCCACGCACCGCCTTGACCTTCTCGAGGGTGGGACGGATGCGGACGATGTCGCGATGGGTCTTGCCGAAGAGGCGCTCCAGCATTCCGAGCAGGCCACTGGCCATGATTCAAACTCCTTGCAGGACCGGGCTGGGCCGCCTCGTGGCGGCGACCGCGGTGGAAACTATAGGGGGCGCTCGGGGGTGTCAACCGGGGAGCCCGCCGCCGGTTCCCCTCAGGGAACCCAGAGATTCAGCAACAGGGCCACGCTCACCGGCATCAGCAGGTTGTCCAGGCCGCCGGCCCGGCGTTCCACCAGCGCCGCCATGGCGGCACCGGCCAGCGCCGGCAGCGGGCCGAAGCCCGGCACCAGCCAGATCGCCGGCCAACATATCGCGAAGCAGGCCAGCGACCCCGTCCAGGTCTTGCCGTGGCGATCCGGACGCCCACCGTAGCGACGTCCGATCTGGGCCGCCACGGGATCCCCCACGGCCAGGGCCAGGATCCCGGCCGCCGCAGCCGGGGCGGGAAGGAGCGCCACCGCGGCGAGATAGCCGGCCGCCAGCAGAGTGGCGCCCGAGATCCTATGCGCCTCGGCGGGCCGGTACACTCCGGGCAGGCGGGCTTCGATCCGCCGCGCTCGCTCGGGGCGCCAGCGCGCCAGATCCAGTCCCAGGGCCAGGGACAGCACGGCCGCGAGGCCGGCCGTCGCCCACCAATGGGGCACGAGCAGGACCCAGGGGGCCGCCACGCCGGTGGAGAAGTGGATGAGGTTGCGCAGGTCGGGCCCGCGCAGGCTCACGAGCCGGTCTCCAGGATCTGGCGATAGATGTCCCGATCGCGCAGCACGCGCAGGGTGTAGCCGCGGGTCTCGGGATAGCCGATCCAGGCCAGGAAGAGGTCGCGCTCGGCGCTGCCACCGAGCTGCCGATCCCAGCGGTCCACCGCTCCGCGCCCGGCATTATAGGCCGCCACCGCGCGGTAGGGGTCGCCAGCGTAGCGTCGGGCCTCGCCGGCCAGGATCCGCGCACCCGATCGCAGGCTCGCGCGGGGATGGCTCCAGTGGTCGGGTCCCGGCGGACCGCCCGGATCGCGGTAATGGAACGGCATGATCTGCATGTAGCCCAGAGCGCCGGCGCGCGAGCGGACCGCCGGTTCGAAGAGCGACTCGTTGCGCGCGATGGCCAGCAGCAACTCGGGAGGCAGGTCGAGTTCGGCCAGGGTACGCCGGACCCCGGGATCGGTGGGCACCGGGTACCAGAAATCACGGCGGATGCCCTCGTCGACCCCTGTGGCAGGCAGGCGCACCGCCACGGAGATCATGCCGTGGTCGTCGCCCAGGGCCAGCGCCAGACCGAGCAGGGCATGGCCCCGCAGCTGCTGGGCGAGGTCCTGCCACGGCCCCGGAGCTCGCAGCTCGTCCACCGGCGAGGGACGCGGCAGGCAGTCGCCACCGGCCAGGGTCTCCACGTCACGCTGGAGGGCCCATGTGACCAGCGCACCAGCCGCTGCTTGCCCGCGCAGCGCGCCGCCGGCCACGGCGCAAGCGGTGATCTCACGCTGATAAGGCTGCTCGGCGGCGATCACCGCATCCAGGCCCGCCACGTAATCGGCCAGGCCCGAGGCGGAGCCAGCCCGGTCGGCGAAGAGGGCGTGGCCCCACCGGGCCCACGAGGCGAAGAGATGGTGGCGCCAGCGGGTCACGTCGGGCAGCACGGTGGGGTTGCTGGTGACGACCTCGGCCGCCTCGCCACGGCGGACCGCCGCGGCGGCGGCCCCGCGGTAGTCGTCCGGGACTGCCACGGGGTCTCGTCCCAGTCGGGCCAGGAGCGCGCTGGCGTCCTCCTGCCAGGCCCGGGCATGTCTCCCCTCGAGGTTTTGCTCGGCCAGGGCCAGGATGCGGTTCGCATCGCCACGGCGCTCCTGATCGAGCGCCAGGGCCAGCACCTGGACGACCCACTCGCGCAGGCGGTCCTGCACCCCTTGCGACGCCTGGCTCGACATCAGCGCCAGCGCCTGCTCCAGGTCCTGCAGACCCTCGCGCCAGGCACCCTGCAGCACACGCTTCTCGCTGGCCCGGCGCCAGAGATCCAGCCGATGCCCGTCCTTGAGCCCCGGCAGCGCGGCGAGCCGTTCCACCGCGGCGGCATCGCCGTTCAGCCGGCGCTGGCCACGCAGCCAGTAACCCTGGAAGCGGCCATCGCCGGGCGGTTCTGGCCAGCGGGCTAAGTGGTCGGCCAGGAGGTCGCGGGGCAACAGGAGAGCCCCCAGACCGGCTTCCTCGTCGGCGCCGAATCCGGCGGCCCGGAACTCTTCCGGACTGAGATGGAGTTGACCCGCGGTGGCGATCATGACGGCTGCCTGGCGGTCGACCGGGACTCGAGCCAGGGGCGTCTGGCCCTCGGCGCGGGCCATGGCCGTCCAGAGGGCCCAGCCGCTGCGCGTGTCGTAGAGCCCCAGCGACAGTAGGCGCCGCCAGATCTGCAGGTGGGCCGATGGCTCTCCGGCCAGGTCCCGCAGGCGCTCGGCCCGCAGCGTCCAGGTGAAGGCGTGGGCATCGGTGAGACCGAGCGCCTGGGCGCCGTCGGCCAGCTCGCGGCAGAGGACGGCCGCCTCGGCATGTCGGCCCGCAGTCCAGAGTCGGCTGGCCTGGAGCATGAGCATCTCGGCGGTCCAGGGACCGGGCCGGGGCGCCGAGCTCTCGCTGCCGTCGAGCGCGCGCCACTGCCGCCGGGCCTGGTCGTAGGCCAGCTGGGCGGCGTCGGCCGACCCCAGCAGCGGCAAGGCCACACGCCAGGTGACCAGCGCGGCCGACCGCGGGAGCTCCGGGGTGGCGAAGAGCGAGTCGGCACCGGCCTGCCAGCCGGGATCGAGCTGGAGCGGCGTCAGCAGGCCGCGGGGCCAGCCGTCAACGAGCGCGATGGTCTCGGGATCGCGGTACTCCCCCACCCGGAATTGTTCGAACCAGGGATCATGGACCACGGCGCTCCTCGCGGGCAACGCCACGAGCAGCACCAGCAGCAGGATCGTTGTGGGGTGGATCTTCAGGGTAGCCATGTCACCTTGCGGGTTTCGGTTCGATCTCGTGCACGTAGCCGGAAGATATACACACCGGCGGCGACCCGCCGTCCATCGGCAGCGGTCCCGTCCCATTCGATGGTGACCGGACTGCCACCGGGGCTCCAGCGACGAATCAGACGACCGCGCAGGTCGAAGAGACCGAGTTCGGTGTGCGGGTCGCCCGCACCATCAAGCACGATCCGGGCCAGTGCAAAGGCGGGGTTGGGCTGGATCGAGCGCAGGCCGGGCTGGCCGGTCACCTGCACCGCCACGGCCCGGCTGACCGTGCGCTCTGACCGCTCGCCCACCCCCACGCGGAACCAGGACCGCCCCCCGGCCGGCAGCCCGAGGTCCGCCAGTGGGAGGCAGAAATCCGGGCCCTCGGTGGAGTCCCGCCGCAGGGCGGCGGCGGGGACCCAGGTGGCGCCGCCATCGCTGCTGCGTTCCACGGTGAAGGCGACGCTGTCGCCCGGTGCGGTCCAGGACCAGCAGAGCCGATCGCCGTTGATCGACACCGGGAATGCGCTCGCCGGCGCCGCGCCGGGATGGCCCGCCAGATCGCGCACGAGCCAGCCCCGGGCGCGCCAGAGCGCGTTGCTGGCCAGGCTCAGGCGCAAGCGCCAGGGGCCCGGCCCATGCAGCGCCGGATCGGGCAGCGGCAGATATTCCCGGCGCCAGAGCGGGTAATCGCCGGGTTCCAGCAACGCCTCGTCGAGGGCGAAGGTGGGCGTTCCGGCCAGGGCGTGCTGCGCCCGCGGGTCGACCGCTCCCAGCCAGCCGTCCACCGGGGTGGCCAGGGTCTCGTATCCGCCCTCGTGCACCCAGGCCAGCCCGACCCCGTCAACCGCGGTGCCCGCGCTCAGCAGTTCCAGGTCCACGGCGTGGGTCAGCTCGACCCAGGCGACGGCGGCGCCCAGCGGCGGCGACCAGAGCTGGACGTGATCGTCATTGCCGTACTGGACCTCCGGCCAGTCGGCCCCGGTGAGATGGGTCGCGCCCGTGCAGGCCAGGACGGGCCTGTCTCGCGCCGGACCCGACAGCCACCGATGCCAGGTAGTGGCGCCGGCGCCCTCGGGTTCGCGGATGGTCCAGGCTCCGGGCCAGTCGCCGGCGATATCCAGCGGCGCCGCGGACTCGTCCCAGACCCAGACCAGCTGCCCCGAGCCCAGGGCGCCGCCCGCCACCGCGAACTGGAAGGTGGTGAACTCCCCGGCGCCGGGTGCGCCCGCCGGCAGCCAGCGCGCGGTCCCATCGTCGGTGTAGTTGGCCCAGGCTTCGTCTTGCGCGACACGCTCCAGCGTGGTCTCGAGACTCGCACCGGGGGCGAACTGTCCGAACCGTGTGTCGGTGCAGGTCAGCGTGACCGACAGGCTCGGCGGCAGGTCCGGGTGCGCGTCGATCCGCGCCGAGAGCCGCGGCACCACCTCCCCGCCCACCGAGCCGAAGATCAGGCGCAGATCCGCCCAAGGCACCTGGCTGCGGTTCACGAACTGCAGCGTGTCCCCCGCCACCGCCACCGTGAACGCCACGCCGCCGGCCAGCCCATCCCAGGTACGGCTGTCCGGCACGGTGTGGTCGTCGAGATCCTGATGCACCCCGTCGCTCGGGAAGAGATCGACCCTGTCGCCCTGGCTCTCCCCGCGCGCCACCTCGTCGCCCCCGTCGGCCTCGAGCAGCTGCACCCGGAGGTGCCGGTCGGGCCAGCTGCTGGACGAGGCCTCGCCTTCGGCCAGGGTCTCGTCCACGTGATAGACCAGCAGGCGCGACGCCGGCAAGGCGCCATCGTAGGGCGGCGAGGCCACGGGATCACGCTGTTCCGCCAGGAAGTATTCCGGCCCCGGGCGCCCCTGCACCGCCAGCGCGACCACGCCGCCCGGGCCGGGCTGCAGCGACGGATCGACCCAGCCGAGCTGGAGCCGCGAGTAGGCGTCGGGCAGCGCCGGGTCGGTGCCTTCGCCGCTGCCCAGCCAGCCGGCCGACATCAGGCTGAACGCACCCAGCCCCCCGCGGGGCGCGCGCTCGCCACCGCTGGAGAGGGCGTGGTCGTAACGATCCTCTAGCCCCAGGAGATGCGCGGTCTCGTGGGCCCAGATGCCCACGGTGCTCTGCGCCGACGCCACCGCGTAGAACCGGCCCACGATTCCGCGCTGCAGCACCGGTTCGGCGAGGAAGAACTGCAGCGGCACGATGAGCCCGTCGGGATCGTTCTCCAGCCCCGGCGCCGCGTGCAGCACCAGGACCCCGTCGACCTCGCCATCCTGGTCCAGGTCGCTGGCGGCGAAATCCACGCCCCGCGACGCGGCGCCGGTGAGCGCCTCGGTCGCCAGGGCGCGGGTGCGCTCGTTGCCCTGCCAGCCGATGTCGGAATAATCGGTGCGCGGTCCGCTCAGCGAGACCAGCGGCGCCAGCTGTACGCTGAGCACGGTGCGGCCCTGCGAGGCGCTGGCGAAGTAATGGCCCAAGCCGCCCGGGATCTCGGCGGCCAGCTGCGAGGACAGTTCGGCGGCGGGGTCGTAGCCGGCGGGAAAGCGGGCGTCGGCGAAGTCCACGGGAATCACCAGCAGTCCGAACGGCGCGCCCCCCTCGGCCTTGGCCAGCGCCGCCGACCGCACCGCGGCGCGGCGGGTCTGGCGCAGGTCGTGCAGCGTCTCGTTGGCCGACGCCAGGGAGGCCAGCAGGAACAGGCCGGCGATCAGCAGGAGCGTGTGGCGCTCACTCCCACTCGATCGTGCTCGGCGGCTTGCTGCTGATGTCGTAGACCACACGATTGACCCCCGGCACCTCGTTGATGATCCGGTTGGAGATCCGGGCGAGGATCTCGGTGGGGATGCGCGCCCAGTCAGCGGTCATGCCATCGAGGCTGGTGACCGCGCGCAGCGCCACGGCGTTCTCGTAGGTGCGCTCGTCACCCATGACGCCCACCGAGCGGACGGGCAGGAAGATGGCCCCGGCCTGCCAGATCGCGTCGTACTGGCCGGAGGCCTTGAGTTCATCGATGAAGATACGGTCGGCGGCCTGCAGGAGCGAGACCCTTTCCGCGGTCACCTCGCCGAGGATGCGCACCGCCAGCCCCGGGCCGGGGAACGGGTGCCGCGCCAAGAGCGGCGCGGGGATGCCGAGTTCGCGGCCCACGCGCCGCACCTCGTCCTTGAAGAGGTTGCGCAGCGGCTCCACCAGCTCGAACCCCAGCTCGGCCGGCAACCCGCCCACGTTGTGGTGCGACTTGATGGTGGCGCTGGGGCCGTGCACCGATACGCTCTCGATCCGGTCGGGATAGAGCGTGCCCTGGGCGAGGAAGCCGAACGGGCCCTGATCCTTCGTGGCCTCGACGAAGACGTCGATGAAGGTCTTGCCGATGATCTTGCGCTTGCGCTCCGGCTCCGATACGCCGGCCAGCCGGCTCAGGAAGATCTCGCGCGCATCGACGCACTGCAGCGGCTGGTGCAAAAACGCGTTCAGGTCGCGTTCCACCTGCCGGGTCTCGTCGTGCCGCATCACGCCGTTGTCCACGTACACCGCGTGGAGCCGGTCGCCGATGGCGCGGTCGACCAGGCTGGCCATGACCGTGCTGTCGACCCCGCCCGAAACCGCGCAGAGCACGCGCTGCTCGCCCACCTGTTCGCGGATCTCGGCCACGGCCTCGGTCACGAACGCGGCCGCGGTCCACTGGTCCTCGAGCCGGCAGACCCGCCGCGCGAAGGCCTCGATCATGGCGAGCCCGTGCGCGGTGTGCGCCACCTCGGGGTGGAACTGCACGGCATAGAGGTTCCGCGAAGGGTCGGCCGCCGCCGCGAAGGGGATCTGGTCGGTGCGCGCCTGGACCGCGAAGCCCGGCGGCAGCGCCTCGACATGGTCGCCGTGGCTCATCCACACCGGCTGCCGCCGCGGCAACCCCGCGAAGAGCAGGCCTTCCTCGACGATCTCGATCTCGGCGTGGCCGTACTCGCGGCTGTGCGCGGGCGCGAGCCGGCCGCCGAGCTTGTGGCACATCAGCTGCATGCCGTAGCAGATGCCGAGGAGCGGCTTGCCCGCGGTGAAGAGCGCCGCGTCCACGTCCGGAGCCCCCGGATCGGTGACACTGGAGGGGCCGCCGGAGAGCACGATTCCCGCCACCAGCGGATCGTCCAGCGCCTCGCGCCACGCCGTGAACGGGCGCATCTCGCTGTACACGTTCACCTCGCGTAGGCGGCGGGCGATGAGCTGGCTCACCTGCGAGCCGAAGTCGAGGACGACGATCTTGGGATGGTCGTGGCCTGGCGCGGTCATGGCGGGCTCCTGCTAGTGGTTGAAGTGTCGCCGGGAGGTCAGGATCAGGGTCACACCGAGCTCGCCGGCGACCCTGGCCACCTCCTCGTCGCGGATCGAACCGCCGGGGGCGATGACGGCGGTCACGCCGGCCCTGGCCAGTTCCTCCACCCCGTCGGGGAAGGGGAAGAACCCGTCGCTGGCCGCCACGCAGTCCTGCAGATCGAGATCCTGGTCGCCGGCCTTGCGCACCGCCAGCTTCACCGAGTCGACCCGGCTCATCTGGCCGAAGCCGCAGCCCAGGGTGGCGCCGCCGCGGGCCAGTACGATGGCGTTGCTCTTGCCGTGCTTGCAGACCTTCCAGGCCATTTCCAGGTCGCGACGCACGGCTCCGTCGGGCTCGGCGCCGGCCACCACCCGCCAGTCGTCCAGTTCGGGGAATCCCTCGTCCTCGTCCTGGCTCAGTCGCAGCTGTCCCCAGACGCGCTGGCGACCCCGTGTGGCGTCCGGGAACACGGCGGGATCCCAGGTCAGGACGCGCAGGTTCTTCTTCCTGAGCAGTCGCTTCAAGGCATCGGGCGTAAAGGCGGGCGCCACCACAACTTCCAGGAAGCGGCCCGCCAGGGCCTCGGCGCAGACCAGGTCCACCTCGCGGTTGAAGGCGAAGATGCCGCCAAAGGCCGAGACCGGGTCGCAGAGCAGCGCCTGTTCCAGGGCCCGGGCGGGTTCGCCGAGTCCGAAGCCGCACGGATTGGTGTGCTTGAGGATGCCGCAGCAGGCGCCGTCGAAATCCAGAACCAGCTTCACCGCGGCCACCAGGTCCACGATGTTGTTGTAGCTGAGTTCCTTGCCGCCATGCTGCGCGAGTCCCACACCCGCCAGATCGCCGTCGGGATGACCGGGAACCTCGAGCGTGGCGGCCTGGTGCGGATTCTCACCGTAGCGCAGCGCGATGCGGTTGGTCGGACCGCCCGCAGCTCCCGCGCCGGTCATACTGCCCAGCCAGCCGCTGATGGCGTCGTTGTAGGCCGCGACCTTGGCGAAGCCGGCATGGGCGCAGCGGCGACGGAACGCCAGCGAGGTCTGGCCGCCGCCGGCGCGGCATTCGTGGAGGAACTCCTCGTACTGGTCGGGCGAGGTGAGCACGGTGACGCGGTGGTAGTTCTTCGCCGCGGCGCGCAGCATGGCCGGCCCGCCGATGTCGATCTTCTCCACCAGCTCCTGCTCGCTCAGGCCCTGGGCCAGGGATTCGGCGAAGGCGTAGAGGTTGACCACCACCACATCGATGGGCGCCAGGCCGAGCTCCCGGATCTCGGGCGCCGCGAAATCGGTGATCTCGAGGCCCAGGATGCCGCCGTGGATCAGCGGGTGCAGCGTCTTGACCCGACCGCCGAAGATCTCGGGGAAGCCGGTCAGCTCGCTGACCTCGGTGACCGGAAAGCCGTGATCGCGCAGGTAGCCCGCCGTACCTCCCGAGGCGAGCAGCTGGAAATCGTAGCTGACCAGGACCGTGGCCACGTCCTCGAGGCGGGTCTTGTCGGTGACGCTCAGCAGCGCCCGGCGCGGGGTCACAGGTACGGCGCCCACTTGGCGGCCTCCTCGGGGAAGAGGATGTCCAGGACCTCACGGTAGCGCTGGCTGGTCCGCTCGATGATCTCGGCAGGCAGCCGCGGCGGCGGCGGTGCGTGGTCCCAGTCCAGAGTCTCGAGCCAGCTGCGCAGGATCTGCTTGTCGAAGCTCGGGGGGTCCTCTCCCGGCCGGTGCTCGGCCGCAGGCCAGAACCGGCTGCTGTCGGGCGTCAGCACCTCGTCGATGAGGGTGACCTCGCCGTCGACGAGCCCGAACTCGAACTTGGTGTCGGCCAGGATGACCCCGCGCGGCTCGGCGTAGGCCGCACCCTCGCGGTACAGGCGCAGCGAGAGGTCGCGCAGTCGCTGGCCGGCCTCCTCGCCCACGATGCCGCACATGGTGGCGAAGTCGATGTTCTCGTCGTGCCCTTCGGCGGCCTTGGTCGAGGGCGTGAACAGGGGCTCGGGAAGCTGCCCGGCGAGTTGCAGGCCGGCGGGCAGCGTGTGGCCGCAGATGGTGCCGTCCTGGCGGTAGCTCTTCCAGCCGCTGCCGGCGATGTAGCCGCGGACCACGCATTCGGCGTCGTAGCGTTGAGCCTTCTTGACCAGGACGCTGCGACCGCCCAGCCGCTCGGCGTGGTCGCGAAACGGCGCCGGGAACTCGTGCGGGTCGGCGGTGAGCAGGTGGTTGGGTACGTCGGCGAAGTGCTTCAGCCAGGCCAGGGTCATGACGTTCAGCACCGTGCCGCGGCCGGGGACCACGTCGTTCATGATGACGTCGAAGGCGCTGATCCGGTCACTGGCGACGATGAGCAGGGAATCACCGAGATCGAAGATATCGCGGACCTTGCCGGCGTAGTCCGGCTTCAGACCGAGGTCCTCGGTACTGCGCAGGGCTTGCATGACGTGTCCTCGCTGGTTGGCGGTGGTCATCTTGGCGGTAGAGCGCGCATGTTAGGCCCGGGTTCCAGGGGTGTCAAGGCACCCCGGTGCGCAGGGGCTCGACACGGCAGCACCCGGCGGCGTCCCACTGGACATGGATCGTCCCCTGCAGGTCGGTGCGCACGGTGGCCAGGCGTTCATCCCGAGCGACGAAGGGACCGTGGCTCGGATGTTCGTGACGGTTCGCAACCCCGCAGCTGATCATGACGACGGCCGGGCGGAGATGATTCAGGAAGTCCGTGGTGCCCGAGGTGCCGCTGCCGTGGTGGCCGGCCTTCCAGAGGTCGCAGCCCCGCCCGGGCACCGGCGGCAAGGCGGGCAGCAGCACCGCCTCGCCGGGGCCCTCCAGATCGCCGGACCAGAGCGCCCGCAACGAATCGCCACGGCACAGTCCGAGGACCACCGACTGGTCGTTCTCGTCGGTCAGCGCCAGGTCGACCGGCGGGTAGAGGCAGACCAGCGACCAGTTCCCGGCGGCGTGGAGCGTGTCCCCCGCCAGCGGCCGCAGCCCGGCAGCGCCGGGCGCCTTGGCCCGACCGCCGGTGAACCAGCGTTCCACCGGCAGGGCTTCGGCCAGATCCGCCGCCCCGCCGGTGTGGTCGTCGTGACCATGGGTCAGGACCACGGCATCCAGACGCCGCACACCGAGTCGCTTCAGGCATGGCAACACATCGCGCTGCAGGGGACCCGAGCCGGTGCGCCAGCCGGGTCCGGTGTCGATGAGGCAGGTCCAGCCATCGGCCAGGCGCAGCAGCGCGCAGTCGCCCTGCCCCACGGCGAACTGCCAGGCCTGGACCACCGCACCACGCGGGGGGACGGGCGCCACGGCCAAGGCGAGGCAGGCGAGGTAGCAGAATGCCGCCGCCGGCCAGCGCCAGCGCCAGCGGCGCGCCACCAGGCCGCCCAGCAACCAGAGCAAAAACAGGAATCCCAGCAGGCGGCCGCTGCTCCAGTCCGACAACCCCAGGTTCCAGCCATCCAGGAGACCGGCCAGCCCACAGGTCGCCGCGGTCAGCGGGCGCAAGAGAAGCCAGGCGGCGGCCAGCAGACCCTGACCGGCCCAGGGCCAGGCCAGGCTCAGCACCAAACCCAGGGCGAGCAGCAGCACCACCACGCCGAAGAGCGGCACCACCAGGAGATTCGCGAGCGGACCAGCCAGGGGTAGCTGGCCGAACGAGCGGGCCACCTCGGGCATGGTGGCCAGCTGGGCCGACACCGTCACGGCCAACGCGGTGGCCACGGTCCTGGACCGCGGTTCCAGCTCCGCTGCCGCCCGTCGCAGCAGACGCTGGCCGGCCACGATCCCGCCGGCAGCCAGGTAGCTCAAGCGCACACCGGTATCGAGGACGCACTCGGGACGCCAGAGCACGTTGAGCCAGAACAGCAGTCCCAGGTTGCGCAGCGCGTCGGGACGCCGACCGACCGACCTGGCGAGCATGGTCAGCAGCACCAGACCGGCGGCGCGCACCACCGAACCCGGCAGATCCACCAGGACGGCATACCCCATCAGCAGCGGCCCTAGCACCAGGAACCGGCGGGCGGGCGACCCGACCAGGGGCCGGACCAGCCCCAGCGCCAGACCCGCCAGGATTCCCACGTGCAGGCCGCTGAGTGCGAAGAGGTGAGCCAGGCCGAGGCGCGTGAACGGGTCGCGGAGACGGGCCTCGGTGCCTCCGCCGAGCAGCACGGCCGCAGCGAGCGATGATTCCCGCGGCGGGAGACCCAGGGCCAGTTGCGCGCGCAAGCGTCGCTGCAGCGCGTCCCGCAGCGCTCCTAATCGGCCGAGCGGGTCCGCACACGGCGGGCCGGCAGCGAGCACGCGCCCCTGCCAGCGTATGCCACGGCCTTGCAGCCAGCGCGACTCGTCGAAGCCGCCGGTCTGGCTCGCCTGGCGCGGTGGTCCCAGCTCGAGCCACGCGCCGAACAACGACGCGGCGGCTGGCGGCTGCCCCTCTCCCCGCAACAGCAGCCCCGCTCCAGGACGCGGTCCCGTGCCGTCGGCGACCTCCGCCGCATCCCAGTGCAGGAGCACGGCAGGAGCGGACCAGCGACCGGTTCGCGAACAGCGTGGTCGGGCCAGCACGCGAACCAGCGCCCGACCGGGCACGACGGACCACGTGCTGGGAGCCTCCGGAGCCGCCGCGGTGGCCGGCCGCCGCCGGTGGTGATCCTGCGCGAAGTCGAGTCCGGCCAGCAGCGCCAATACCGCCACACCAAGCCAGATCAGCGGCCGCCAGCGCCTCGCCACCCGACCCAGGAGCGGCGGCAGCGCGGCCGCCACCCGCGACCAGCCGCCAGCGTCCAGTCCGGTCGCCGGCCAGTCGAGGCGCTCGGCCTCACCGCACACCAGCAGGACGATCAATGCCCAGAGGATGGGCCACGAAAGCGGGGGGATCAGATGTCGGCCGGCGGCAGCATGGCTGGGGAAAGCTGCTGGTGGCGTCCCTCGGCGATCCACATGCAGCATCGGTTCCGCCCCAGCTCCTTGGCCGTGTAGAGCATGCTATCGGCCTTGCGGTGCAGCTCGCCGGCGCTGGTGCCGGCCTCGGGGAAGGTCACCGTGCCGTAGGACATGGTCACCGCCAGCACGCCCACGCCGAGTTCCGGAGGCAGTGCGACCCGGAAGGGCCGACCGACCACACGGCCGAGCACGTCGCGCGCCTCCTCCACCGAGGTGTAGGGCAGGATCAGCGCGAACTCCTCGCCGCCGATCCGGCAGACCTGGTCGATGCGGCGCAGCTTGCTCTGCAACTGGCGGGCCACGGCGCGCAGCACCAGGTCGCCGCACTGGTGGCCATGGGTATCGTTGATCGCCTTGAAGTTGTCGAGATCACCGATGACCAGCGTCAGCGGGTAGCTGCCGCGACGGGCCCGCTCGAGTTCGAGCGGGAACTGGCTATCGAAGAAGGCCCGGTTGTGGATCCCGGTGAGGCTGTCGGTGAGAACCTTGCGGTTGACGTCTCGCTGGCAACGCCAACGGCGGGAGACGAAAGCCGAGAGCCGCCGGGCCACCGCGAGCAGGTTCTCGGCGTTCCATTCCGGCGGCGCCGAGACATAGAGCAGACCGGCCTCGCTGTGGCCGTCGCCAGGTTCGATCAAGGGGACCACGGCGGTCACCAGATCGCCATCGGGCCGGTCGTCGAGACGCAGCCGCAGGCTCGCAGGCAATTCGCCCATGTCGGGCACCCAGAGCGACTGACCGGGCCGCCGATGCCGCAGCCAGAAGGGCATGCTCTCGGGCTCCGGACTCGGCAGCAGGGCGTCGGTGGCATCGCCGTCGATCCGATCCGAGCCGAGCTGGGCGTGGAGTTCGACGCCATCGGCATAGCCGCGCAGCAAGGTCAGGATCCTGTCGACCATCACGGCCGGTTCGTCGGCTCGCGGATCGCCGACGGCCAGGTCCTGGGCCCGTTCCATGGCCTCGAGCAGGGCGGCGAGCTGATCGGATGGACGGACCGGCGTCGGCATTGTGGTGGGCGTGGGCGGCGCTGGCTTCGGCGCGGGAACCTGGGCGGGCTCAGGACGACCCGTGGTCAGGGCCGTGAGATCCACCAGCTGGCTGGAACCCCGGACCAGGAACAACGGTCCGCGCAGCCCCGTGGCGCCCTCGACGGCCACCCTGATCAGCGCCCCCTTCTGCAGGAGCTCCCCGGCCGCCTGGCGCACCGCGGCACGCAGCGCAACGGGATCGCTGGCGGCGAGGCTACGGTCCACCAACTGCCGTGTCGCCGTATCCAGCCGCTCGAGCGGGAGTTGCTGGACCAGCTCCTGGATACCGTTGTTCGTGGTCATTCCTGTCCTGGCTGACCGGCCCCTGTTTGACGTTTACTAATATAATGCTACACTTTATGTTCGCTTACTTCAAGCGATTCTTCGGTGCTGGCAATTGCGGTCCACCGTTTGCACATGCTAGGATGCCGCCACCAAACTCGGCTAAAGAATCTACGTGTGTCAAGGAGGACTCGCTTGCCCGCCCCCAGAATCCGACGCCGGACGCCAGCCCAGGGCTGGCCCAAGCTCCTGTCTCTGTTGCTTTTCGCGCTGTCGATGCTCGTCCTGGCGGCCTGCAGCCAGGCCCCTGCTCCCGATACGGACGCGCAGATGGCGTCTGCGGAACCGGAAACGGTCCAGGTTCTCGTCGCGGCCCCGGTCGATACCGTGCCGGACCTGCCTCCGGACTGGCCGGAGGCTCCGGCCGGCGAGAGCACTCCCGAAACCTGGGAAGCGCTCTACGCCGAGGCACTGGCCACGGCGGCCACGGGCTCGGCCACCGAGGCCCGTGACCTCCTCTTCACCCTGCAGGAACTCACCACCGGGCCCGAGCCCGCCGAGGCCGACAGCCTGTATCTCCAGCATCGACGCAGCATCCAGCGGCGAATCACACTGCTGGGCGGATTGCTGGCCGAACAGACCGCCTACCATGGACAGGCCGCCAGCGCCGATTCGGTCCTGACCGCCGAGTACCTCGGGTTGCGCGGCGCCGGCTTCCCCGACTCCCTGGTGCCCGCCACCGGCACCGTGCTGCCCCCGCTGCAGGCCGACCTGCTCAAGGTCCAGCACGGCAAGGTCGACCGCTGGGTCGATTACTTCACCGGGCGCGGCCGCCAGCACTTCCAGGTCTGGCTCGATCGGCGCGCGAGTCTGGCCTCGGTGATCACGCCCATCCTCGCCGAGGAGGGGCTGCCCGCGGAGATGATCTACCTGGCCATGATCGAGAGCGGCCTGAGCACACGGGCGCGCAGCAGCGTGGGCGCGGTTGGTCCGTGGCAGTTCATGCCCGGGACCGCCAAGGCCTACGGTCTGAAGATCGACTGGTGGATCGATGAGCGGCGCGATCTCGAGAAGTCCACCCGCGCCGCGGCCCGCTACCTCGGCGATCTCTACTCGGAATTCGGGGATTGGGCCCTGGTGCTGGCGGCTTACAACTCGGGCGAGGGACGTGTCCGGCGCCAGCTGCGCACCAACGGCCACGACAATTACTGGGACTACCGTCTGCCGCGGCAGACGGTGGAATACGTGCCCAAGTACATCGCGGCCGCCCGGATCGGCAGCGACCCAGGCGCCTATGGCTTCACGGTGGCCGAGCCCGCCGACCTGAACTGGGAATGGCTCTCGGTGGACGATGCCACCGACCTGGGCCTGGTGGCCGAGTGCGCCGGTGCGCCCGAAGCCGAGGTCCTCGCGCTGAATCCGGCGCTCCTGCGCCGCGCCACGCCGCCCGGGGTCAAGCGCTTTCCGGTGCGGGTGCCCGTGGGCACCGCCGACCAGGCCAGCGCCTCGCTGCGCAAGATCCCGGCGGCCAAGCGCCTGACCTGGCGCAAGCACGAGGTGCAGCGCGGCGAGACCCTAAGCCATATCGCGGCGCGCTGGGGGACCTCGGTGCGGTCGATCCAGGAGGCCAACGCCATGGGTCGGACCACGCTGCTGCACCCCGGCGATCAGCTCCTGATCCCCATGCCACAGGATCTCTCCGACCAGGCGCGGCGCCGCGCCGAACTGGCCGGCCGCTACGTGCCGCCCGCCGGATACGAGCGGGTCACCTACCAGGTGCGGCCCGGGGACACCCTGGGCACCATCGCGCGCCGGCTCGGCGTCTCGGTGGCCCACCTGAAGAAGGTCAATGGGATCAAGGATCCGCGGAAGCTGAGAGCGGGCAAGACCATCGCCGCCTATCGCCCGCCGGCGTAGCCCGCAGCGGATCTGCCAGGCACAGAGCGGCCGTTCCCGTCGAGGAACGGCCGCTCTCATCGTTGTCAGCCCATGGAAACCGGTCTTACCAGCGCACCGAGAGGCTGATGCGATGGGTCACCTCGTCGATGTCGAGAGTATCGCCGGCATAGGCGTAATCCACGGTCAGCGGATGTAGGTAGAGGCCGGCGCCGGCGGTGAGGTGCTTGCTCTCGAAGCCGCTGTCGAACCCGCCGCGCACGAAGACCTTGCGGCTGAATCCGACTTCCAGCCCCCAGTGGCTGTTGCAGCTGAATGCGCCGCCGCTCCACTGGTCGGCTTCCCCACGGTTCTCGAACCGGCATTCGAAGCTGGTGGCGAGGATCACGTCGATGCTCGCCTCGGGCAGGTACCAGTTGTAGGCCAGCCCCGGCACCACGGCCGGATAGATGACCTCGTTGGTGCCCGTGCTCCAGCTCAGGTAGGTGGTGGTGATGTCCTGCAGCTTGAGGCCGAAATCCAGATTGCCCCAGAGCCGAGGCCGCAACGCGGCCAGGTCGGCGCCGATGCCCAGGCTCGAGTAATCGCCCACGCTCTGCCGCACGAACTTGAGGTTGCCGCCGAGCTGCCAGTCGCCCTTGCGCTCGCCGTAGGAGAAGAACAGCGCGAACTCCTGATCGCTCTTCAGCCTGATCTGGCTCTGCAGTTCGGGGTCGAGGATCCCGGCGGCCTCCACGTCGTCAACCTCGCCGTCACCGTTGGTGTCGAGCTGGTCGAAGAGGTGCTCGGTGAACGGGATGTTGTCCACGCCCAGGCGGATCAACGAGATGCCGAAGCCGCCGCTCTCGCCGCCCAGGAGCGACCAGTTAGTGGGCATGACGAAGGCGCCGAAATCCCGGTCCACCAGATCGCCGAACCGCTCCGAGTGCATGATCAGGATCTCGCGGTGCTGGATCCGCGCCAGACCCGCCGGATTCCAGAAGGTGGCCGAGGGGTCGCTGGCCACGGCGGTGAAGGCGCCGCCCATGCCCAGAGCGCGCGCGCCGCCGCCGTTCTCCATGAACGCTCCAGCGAACTTGGCCGCGGTCGCCGGCAAGGCGCTCAAACAAAAAAGGACGGCCAGAACGCACACGACCGCGTTCCGGCGTGTCCGCCAGATCCGACTCTCCTGCATGTCTGCCTCGCTAACCAGGGGTGAGGTCATGGGTGACAAGCTCGTGGTGTCTCTTTGATTATACAACACGGTCCCTCTAGAGCCAAGGTTGGACCATCGATCAACCGAGGTCGTATCGCTTCAATTTCCGGTACAGGGTCCGCTCGCTGATACCGAGCCGCTCCGCCGCCTTGCGTCGGTTCCCACCGGTAGCCTGCAGCGATGCGGCGATGAGAGCCCGTTCGGCGCTCTGCAGATCCCCGCCGCCATCCTGCGCGTCGAAGGCCCCCTCGTGCAGCAGGGTCTCCACCACCCTCCCATCGGCCGGGATGGCGCCGCCGAGACCCACGAAAGCGGGCTCGCGGCCCTCCCGCCGCTCGAGGAGCAGCGCCTTGATCTCCTTGATGTCCTGGCGCAGCTCCAGCAAGGTCGAGGCCAGAACGCCGGGATCGAGTCCCTCGGCGGTGCCGACCTGGTCGATGACCATGGGCAGATAGCGCGACGTCCCTGGTCCTCCAGGGCCCATGTCCGTCGGCAGATCCTCCACCTCGATCAAACCGCGCTGCTTCATGACCGCTGCGGCCCGCACCACGTTGCGCAGCTCGCGCACGTTGCCGGGCCAGTCGTGCTGCCGCAGGAGCTGCTTGGCATGGCGGCTGAATCCTCGCACGGCCAGCCGGTACTCCTGGTTCTCCTGCTTCAGGAAGTACTCAGCAAGCACCAGGATGTCCTCTTTTCGCTCCCGCAACGGCGGCACCTCGATGACGATGACGCGCAGGCGATAGTACAGGTCCTGGCGGAACCGTCCGGTCTCCACGTCGCGGGCGAGGTCGCGATTGGTGGCAGCCACCAGGCGGATGTCGCTGCGCAGGATGCCCTTGCCGCCCACGGGCGTGAACTCGCCGGTCTCCAGCGCGCGCAGGAAACGGGTCTGCATGCCCAGCGGCATCTCCCCCACCTCGTCGAGGAAGAGCGTGCCGCCATCGGCCTGCTTGAACACGCCGTCGTGCTGGGCCACGGCGCCGGTGAAGGCCCCCCGCACGTGGCCGAAGAGTTCGCTCTCGAGCACCCCCTCGCTGATGGCGCCGCAATTCAGTCCCAGGAAGGGCTTCCAGCGGCGCGCGCTGTTGCGATGGATGGCGCGGGCCACCAGTTCCTTGCCCGTCCCGCTCTCCCCCGTGATCAGGACGTTGACGTCGAGGGGCGCCGCCTGGGCGATCAGCGCGATCATCTGGCTGACCGCTCGCGAGCGGCCCACGATCCCGCCCTCCTCGCGTACCCGGCGCATGCGCAGCAGCAGCTCGATCACCGACTGCAACTCGGGCATGGGCACATCCGGCGGCAGGAAGCGCACCGATCCGCGCTCGGGCCGGTCATCGGCCTCGTCTGCCAGCTCCTCGCGGTGGCCCAGGATCACCAGATCCGTGTCTCCGCCGAGCGAGAGCAGGCGGTTGAGCGTGGCGCGCGTGGCCGGAAAACCACGGGTGTCGAAGACCACCACGGCCGCCGACCCCGCCATGGCCCGGGACACCGCCGCCGCGGCCTCCTCGAACGCATAGACCTCGGTTTCCGGGAGTTTCCAGCGGGCGACCGCAGTGTAGAGCGCAGCCTGCCGGCTCAACATGATCAGGTCGTGGACGGCCATCCGGGCTCCTCGTGGCGCGGGTTTCTCGGCCACGGGATGATACAACGTCTGACCCTGCGGGCCAGACATTTTTCTGCCACCTTGTCAGGTCAGGCCTAATCCAGGTTCTGCAGCGGGGATGCGGCCAGGATGGCCGTACGCAGTTCGTCCAGACGCCCTTCCACCATCTCGCGCTCGATCTGGGCGCTGCGATAGAGCCCGCATGGATCGACGAGCATGGCATCGAAACCCAGGTCGCTGGGCACCGGGTCCAGGAGGTTGGCGAGGTAGTTCCCCAGCGCCACCAGGGCGATGTCCCGGTCGGCATGGTCCGGGTCGTGATGGTGCTCGATGCAATCGACCAGATGCTCGGGGAAGTTCCAGGCCTGGGCCAGGGCGGCGCCCGCTCGGGCGTGATCATAACCCAGGACCGCGCGCTCCTCCACCACGAGCAGCCGTTCGTTGCGGCACCTCGAGCGGAGAAGCTCGGTATAGCCCACGGGATGGTTCAAGGTCAGCACGAACTTGCCGAGGTCATGCAGCAAGCCGCCGGTGAAGATGACATCGGGCTCCGGGTGTCCGCAGATGCGGGCCAGCTGCTGGGCCACCGCGCCGGAGGCCACGCAGTGTCGCCAGAGATCGCGGTAGTCGAGAGAACTGCCCCGCTGATCGCATTCCTTGCCCAGGCTGGAGATCACCGAGACGCACAGCGCCACCTGGCGGACCGTGCGATACCCCAGCACCGCCACGCAGTCCTGGATGGTGCCGATCCGACGCTGCTTCTGGTAGAGAGGCGAGTTGGCCAGACGCAGGATCTTGCTGGCCAGCGGCGCATCCCCACGGATGACCTCGGCCAGGTCGCGGGCGCCGCTGTTGGGGTCCTCGAGCAGGCTCAGGATCCGGCTGAGGGTCTCGGGGATGGTGGGCAGATCGTCGACCGATTCGCACAGCTGGTCCAGTGAGATGGAAAACCCGTCGGCGGCCATGGCCGTCCTCCTAGATGAATACCTCCATCTCCACCTCCAGCGTCTGCTGGAGCTTGCGGGCGACCTCGGCGAACTCGGATTCCGTGAACCCGAGGATGGCGTTGGCCGGCGTGGAGCAGAGATCTAGATCAGGTTGTTCCTGGAAACCGATGCCGTACTTCTGGCACATCTGGTTGGCGAGATCCAGGTAGAGCAACAGGGGTCGGTCGAGCGTGAGGCTCTCGGGTACGTGGTGCTGGCCGATCACTTCCTCGAGCATGGGCGAGAGCTTCCACTTGTTGACCAGCAGCGCACCGACGCGGGCGTGGTCGAAGCCCAGGATCTCCTGCTCGGTCTCGTGAAAGTCGCGGTTCTCGTTGTAGACGATCTGGACGATCTCCTCGAACTGTTCGGGCAGCTGCAGGTTCAGGACCAGCTTGCCGATGTCGTGCATGAGGCCCGCCAGGAAGGCTTCCTCCGTGAGCGCCGGCTTGCGGCTCTGGACCATGAGTCGGCAGGCGAAGGCGCAGCCGATGCTGTGCTCCCAGAGCAGCCGTTCCTTCAGGCCCATGCGCGCCGCGCCGCTGCTGTAGAGGTTGCGGGCCGCGCTGGTCACAACCAGCGAGCGGATGCTGTTGAAGCCCAGCATCACGATGGCCTCGGAGAGGGTCTTGATGCGACGGCTGCAGGCGTACATGGCCGAGTTGGCGATCTTCAGGATGCGCGCGGTCATGGCCTGATCGTCGGCGATGACCTGCTGCAGCAGCGAGGCCGAGGTGTCCGGGTCGGACGACAGCTCGAGGACCTTGCTGGCCACATGCGGCATGGCCGGCAGATCCCGGATGGTCATGATGAGGTTTTTGAGCTGGGGGTCGTCACCCTCGGGGCGTTCGACCTGGTCCGGCTGCGACGTCAACTCCGCTGTCGCCATCCCTCAAGACTCCAGACCATGATGGTTCACCACGCCACGGTCCCTCACGGACCGCAGGCCTTGAACACATATTCGACGGTTTGGAGGTCGTCCTTGAGTGTTGTTTCGACACCCTGGCGTCGCTCGGCCTGGACCTCGCCGGCGATTTCTTCCAGGCGGTCGCCCGCCGTCTGCAAGCGGCGCAAAAGGAGCGCCAGCGAGGACTCGTCCTGTTCGCCCGCCAGAGGCAAGGCAGCCAGGGGCGGACGGGCCGGCTGATCGTAGGCCGCGGCGGCCCTGGCGACTTCCGCAGGCGCCGGTGGCACCGGAGTTGCGGCCGTTTCGGGTGTGGAGTCCACGACCGCGCGCAAGCCGCGGCCAAGGCGGTGTCGTAGATGCTGGGTGAGTGCGACCACCAGGAGCGTCGCTCCCAGGGCGATGGCGCCGGTGGCGGCCCAGAAGGTCAGGCCCTGTCCGCGCGCGAGTTCCAGGAGGTTCTGGGTGTCCATGTGCTTGCTCCTCGCTGCTGCGTCCTGGCGCTCAGGCCATGGTGTCGACCAGGCCGCCCAGTCCGGGCTCGACCTCGTCCTGTTCCTCGTTGCCCTGCGCTTCGGCCTCGTCGTCAGCGCCGGCCTGGCGTTGACGGCGCCGGCGCTGGCGCTTGTCCTGGTCGCGCTTCTGTTCGGGATCGACACCCTGCTGTTCGGCCTTCTCGGTCTCGCGCACCTTCTGCAGCGGCTGGACGTCGTCGGTCGGTGTCTTCTCCGCGTGGCCGGGTCCCGTGACGCCCGCTTGCTGGCTGCGGGCCTGCGACTTGGCCACGTTGCCCAGCTGGGCGATGTTGGTCTGTAGCGATACGCCGTCGCCGGCCATGAGCTGCGTCCCTTCCTAGGTCCCGGGCATGCCCAGCACGGCGGCGAGCAGGGCCGTGGCCAGCGGGGCCAGCGCCAGGCAAGCGGTCACGTTCACCGTTTCCACCGTGGCCGCCTCGGAGGAGCCGGACACCGGCTCGGGCTGGCCGGTCTCGCTGGCATCGGGACGCCGGCGGCGGCGGATCTCCGCCGTGAGACGTCCGATGGATTCCTTGCCCTCGTGCCGCTGGATCTTGCCCTTGAGGCGCATGATGGCCTTGGTGTGGATCTGGCAGACGCGGCTCTCGGTCACGTCGAGGATCTCGCCGATCTCCTTGAGCGTCAGTTCCTCGTAGTAGTAGAGCACGAGCACCAGCTGCTCCTTCTCGGGCAACTCGGCCATGCGCTGGGAGATGAGCTCGCGCATCTCCATGGCGGCGATGGTGCGCTCCATGTCCTCGGCCTTGGGGTCGGGCAAGTACTCGCCCAGGCTGGTGGACTGCTCGCTGTCCTCGGCCGAGGCGTCGGCATCCAGCGACATGATCGTGGCCACGGCCACCTCGCCCAGCATCCCATCGAGTTCGCGGACGTCCATGCACAGGGCGTCCGCCACTTCCTGGTCGGTGGCCGGTCGGCCCAGCCGCGCTTCGAGCGTGGCGTAGGTCTCCTCGAGCTGCTTGGCCTTGCGGCGCAGGGAGCGCGGGAACCAGTCCTGGCTGCGGAGTTCGTCGAGGATGGCGCCGCGGATGCGCGGAATCGCGTAGGTCTCGAACTTGATGCCACGATGGTGGTCGAAGTTGTCGATGGCCTGGATCAGGCCCAGCAACCCCGCCGAAACCAGATCGTGGAAATCGACATAGTGCGGCAGGCCAATGGCCATGCGCCCGGCCACGTACTTGACGATCCGCGCATACTTCTCGACCAGTTCCTGGCGAGCGCGCTGGCAATCCTCGGTGCGCAGGTTCTGCCAGAGGTCCTCGTGCGCGATCTGCGGCTTGTCGCTCATTGTCTCCGCCTTTCGGGTGGTTTCTTACCCGCAAGTTGCAGATTCCGTGCCATCAGCGAGCAATCGCTGGTTCGGGCTGTTCGCTGTCCTGAGCGGTCTCCTGTTCGGTGGCCTCCACCGGTTCGTCGACGACCGGCTTGCGCCGGGGCGAACGCCGGCGCGAGCGCACCTTCTTGACCTCGGGTTCGGGCTCCGGCTCGGGATCCTTGCTGGCCCGCAACGCCAGGCGTGTGGCCAGGACCATGACCCCGCTCAGGAAATAGGCGGCGAGGTAGGCCACGATGGTCCGTTTCAGGGCCAGCTCGGGGGTGTAGTCGCGCCAGACGGCCAGGGCCAGCGCCACGAGCGCTACTCCGAGGGCGATGGTCTGGACCAGCCGTTGCATGCCCGACCCCCTAGGCCCAGGCCCGCGCGCCCGTGCGGGCGGCGGCCAGGATCAGGTCGGCCAGGAGACCGGAACTGGCCACGCTTGGCGCCCCCTCGGGCCACTCGGCGTCGCCGACCAGCGAGACCGGCAGCGGCAGGCGGTCCAGGAGATCCAGGATCTTGCCGCGCAGATCGGTCTGATCGACCCGGCTGAGCGCCAGCCAGTCGCAATTCCAGGCCCGTGCTTGCTCGATGATGCGCTTGCTGTCGCGCAGATCGCGATCGAGGGGAAACACCAGATGACGGTGGAACGCGGGATTCTGGGTGATCTCGCGGCGGAGCGACTCGGCGCTGCGGGACTGGCCGGCGCCGAAGGCGGGGGCGTCCATGAGCACCACGTCGTATCGCTCAAGGTGGGTGGCCGCGGTGGCCAGCTGGCGCGGCTTCTGGATCACCGCCGCGTCGTAGCCGTGGCGTGCGGCCTCCGCCTGGAGTCGCCGCACCTCTCCCGTGTGCCGCGGCAGGATGCTCAGCACCAGGACCTGGCGACCGGACGCCGCCAGATGGCCCGCTGCGGCCAGGACCATCTCGGTCCGGCCAGCGCCGGGAGAACCCAGGAACACGTGGGTTCCCGCGAACTCGGCCCATCCCCCCCGGCCCGTGGGCAGGCTGCGCGTGAGATACTCCACCAGGGCGGTGCGGTCGCGCGTATCGGCCCCGGTCTCGGCGAGGCACCGGTCACAGAGGCGGACCACCACCCCGGGGTCGGCGCCGGCCTGGAGTAGGGCTTCGGCCACCGGATTGCCCTGCAGGCGCTGGCGCCCCCGGTCCTGCCCGGCCTGGTCCACGGCGATCTGCCGCACCAGCCCCTCGATCCGTTCGACCTCGGCGGCGATCTCGTTGGCCAGGGCCTGGCTGGGGACCGACCGGGGCCGGGCGGTGGGGCGGCCGCGTGTCTGCGCGCTCGGCTCGACCAGGACCTCCACCACCCGTTCCTTGCCCAGTGCACCGGGCTGACGCCTGGTCAGGGTCCGGCTCCGGATCACCCGCGCGTCCTCGCCGTAGCGGCTGCGTACCAGCCGCAGGGCTTCCTTGAGGGTCGGTGCCTCGACCACGGCGGCCGGCTTAGCCGACGGCCTGGTGTTCATGCTGCGCGAATCCATTGGTCACCACCGTTCCGGCCGACTGGATCCGGGTGGAGGGCGAGACCTCCGTGTAACCCATGACGGCCAGGTTTGGATACGAGGGTTCGATGAGTCGTTTGACGAAGAAGCGCACCGACGTCGGGACCAGGAGCACCGGCGGCGCTCCCGTGCCGTAAGCCGAGCGCAGGGCCCCATCCAGGCGGCCCATGAATTCCTGGGTGAAGCGGGGATCGAGAATCACCTGGCCCGACTGCTCGCTCTGACGCGAGGCATCCAGCAGCACATGCTCGGCCTCCGGATGCAGGCTGATGACGTGGATGGCGCCATCGGTCTCGGTGTAGAGCTGGCTGATGGTGCGGTGCAGGGCCTCGCGCACCTTGGTCGTGAGGAAGTCGGCGCCCGCACCGCTGCCCGCGTAGTTGGCCAGGGTCTCGAGGATGGTCACGATGTCGCGCACCGGCACGCGCTCGTGGAGCAGCGACCGCAGCACGTTGTGCAGCGTGTTGACGGGCACCTTGTCGGGGATGAGTTCCTCGATCAGGGCCGGGGCGAACTCGCGGACCGATTCGCACATGTCCCGGATGTCCTGGCGGCTGACCAGTTCGTCGGCGTGGCTGCGGATGGTCTCCGAGAGATGGGTGGCCAGGACCGCCGGGGCTTCTACCACCGTGTACCCTTCGCGCTCGGCCTCGGCGCGGCGATCACCGTCGATCCAGACCGCGGGCAGATTGAAGGCGGGTTCGGTTGTGGCCGTGCCCGCCAGCTCTCCGGCATCGGGCCGCGTGCTCATGGCCAGGAGCTGTCCCGGTCGCAGATCCGCCCGCGCGATGGGCACGCCCTTGAGCTTGATGACGTACTCGTTGGCCTGCAGCTGCAGGTTGTCGCGCACCCGGACCGGATGGATGAAGATGCCCAGCTCGGCCGACACCTGGCGCCGGATGTTCCCGATCCGCTGCAGCAGGTCGCCGCCCCGCGATTCGTCCACCAGGCCGATGAGGCCGTAGCCGATCTCCAGCTCGAGCCGGTCGAGGATGAAGAGGTCTTCGCTGCGCGGTCCCGTGGGCGCGGCTGGTTCCTCGGGACCCAGCTGCTGCTGCAATTCCTCCTCGTCCATCTCCTTCTGGGCCGCGTCCACGCGCTTGCCCACCAGCCGACCGCCGACGAAGGTCCCCACCGCCAGCAGCAGGAACGGCATAGTGGGCAGGCCGGGGATCAGTCCCAGGGCGGTCAGCGCGGCCGCGGCGATATTGAGGGCCTTGCGCTGGCTGAAGATCTGCATGGTGAGCGCTTCGCCCAGATTCAGATCGCCGCTGCTGCGCGTGACCACCAGGCCCGCGGCGGTGGAGACCAGCAGGGTCGGCACCTGGCTCACGAGGCCATCGCCGACGGTCAGGATGGTGAAGCGCCCCAGAGCCTCGCTGGCCGCCATGTCCATCTGGGCCATGCCGATGAGGAAGCCGCCGGCGATGTTGATCAGGGTGATGATGATGCCGGCGATGGCGTCGCCGCGCACGAACTTGCTGGCACCGTCCATGGCCCCGAAGAACTCGGCTTCGTTGGAGATCTTGGCGCGCCGCGCCCGGGCCTGGCTCTCGCTGATGAGGCCGGCGTTCAGGTCGGCGTCGATGGCCATCTGCTTGCCGGGCATGGCGTCCAGGGTGAACCGGGCCGCCACCTCGGCGATGCGGGTCGACCCCTTGGTGATGACCAGGAAGTTCACGATCACCAGGATCACGAAGACGATCACGCCGATGACGTAGTTGCCGCCCACCACGAAGTCGCCGAAGCTCTCGACCACCTGCCCCGCCTGGCCGCGGCTGAGGATCAGGCGTGTGCTGGCCACGTTCAGCGCCAGGCGGAACAGGGTCAGCACCAGCAGCAGCGAGGGGAATGTGGAGAACTGGAGCGGTTCCTTCAGATAGAGCGAGACCAGCATCACCACCACGCCCATGGCGATGCTGAAGGTCATCAGGATGTCGAGCAGGATTGGTGAGACAGGGATCACCATGAGCGAGAGAATGACCAGCACGGCCACGGCGCTCATGATGTTGCTGTTGGCCAACACCAGGTCTCTGCTAATGACCGTGTCCTGATCCAACCCACTCTCCTGTCAACAGTTAAGACTTGTTCAGTCGATAGACGTAGGCCAGGATTTCGGCCACGGCCTGGAACAGGCTCTCGGGGATCATCCGACCCACCTCCACCTCTGCATACAAGGCGCGTGCCACCGGTTTGTTCTCGATCACCGGGACGCGGGATTCGCGGGCCACCTCGCGGATCTTCTTGGCGATGTGGTCGGCGCCCTTGGCCACGACCACCGGCGCCGGTCGGTTGGCCTCGTACTTGAGCGCCACCGCGAAGTGGGTCGGGTTGGTGATCACGACGTCGGCGCGGGGCACGTCGGCAAGCATCCGCCGGCGCGAGGCTTCCATCTGCAGGGCGCGGATACGGGCCTTGATCTGCGGATCGCCCTCGAACTCCTTCATCTCTTCCTTGATCTCCTGGCGCGACATCTTGATCTCCTGCTCGTACTGGTACCGCTGGAAGACCCAGTCCAGCAGCGCCAGCAGCGCCATGAAGCCCAGCAGGACCACCATGAGCTTGAGGTAGCCGCCACGAGCCACGTCGAGGATCCCGGGCAGCGGCAGGCCCAGGGACTCGTAGATCCTGGGCAACAGGCTGCGGATCACGAGACCGGCGAGCAGGCTGATCAGGCCGATCTTGAGCAGGTTCTTGCCGAGGTCGAAGAAGGTCCGCTTCTGGACCAGTTTCTTCAGGCCGCTGATGGGATTCAGGCGGCTCCACTGGAAGTTCATGGCACTGGGCGTGAGCTTGAGCCCGACCTGCATGACGTTGGACGCCAGACCGGCGATGAGCACCAGGCCGGCCAGGGGCGCCAGGGCCCAGGCGAACGCCTCCACGTTGCCTCGCAGCAGGTAGCGCACCCCGAACAGATTGCTCGGCCCCAGGAAATGCGCCTGACCCAGCAGGTAGGTGGTGTTGCGGCCGAGGATGTCGAGGAAATAGCCCGACATGGTCAGCAGCACCAGGAAGCCGGCCAGCAGCACGAAGAAGCTGTTGACCTCCTGCGATTGCGCCACCTGTCCCTTTTCGCGCGCTTTCTCGCGCCGTCTAGGGGTCGCTTTCTCGGTGCGTTCACCGGCGGTCTCCTCGGCCATGTCTCACCTCCTCTCGGCTGCGCTCCGGGGGAGCTAGGCCATGGCGGCCAGGATCCTGGCCAGCAGATCGCCGGTGGTGGTGAAGGCTCGGGCCACCACCGCGTGGAAATAGGTCAGCGAGCCGCCCAGCACCATCATGCCCACGGCGATCTTCACGGGGAAGCCCACCACCAGGACGTGGATCTGGGGCGCGGTCTTGACGATGACGCCCATGGCCGCCGAGATCAGCATCAGCACCACCACGACCGGCGCGGAGAGCCGCAAGCCCAGCAGGAACACCTGGCTGTACTCGCGCAGCAGGACTCCGCTGGCGGTGGTGAAGTCGGGGACGACGAACGGCGGCACCGCCTCCAGCGACGCCACCAGCGCCTGGATGATCAGGTGGTGCACGTCGAGGGTGAAGAACAGCAGGACGGTCAGCAGGTAGTACAGCTGGGCGATGATGGAGATCTGCGAGTCGGTCTGGGGATCGTAGGCGTTGACGATGGCGAAGCCGATCTGCATGCCGGCGATGCCGCCGGCGTAGCGCACCGCGGTCAACACGAGGTTCATGGCGAAGGTCAGTAGCGCGCCGACCACCAGCGAGTTGAGCGCCTCCATGGCCAGGAGCGGCCAGCCGATGGCTGTCGGCAGCTCCAGGTGACCGGCCACCGCCGGCGCCACCGCCCAGGCCAGCGGCAAGGCCACGCCCAGACGCCACAGCAGCGGGACCGAGCGACGGTCCATCAACGGCATCAGCGCCAGGATGACGGCCATGCGCAGCGCGACCACCGCGGTGGCCAGGACCAGCCTGGTGTCCAGTCCCAGGACCACGCGCTACATCCCGCCGATGCGTTCGAACATGGCCCGGGTGAACCCCGTGAGCTGGGCGATGGCCCAGGGCAGGCTGAGCACCATGACCAGGAAGACCGCCACGATCTTGGGTACGAAGGTCATGGTCATCTCGTTGACCTGGGTGGCGGCCTGGATGATGGAGATCACCAGGCCCACGGCCAGTCCGGCCAGGAGCATGGGCCCGGCCACCAGCAGGGTCGTGCGCAGGGCCTGCTGCCCGATCTCGATCACGGCTTCGGGTGTCATGAGATTCCTTTCCTTCTCACTGGAAGGCCGAGACCAGCGACCGGATCACCAGCCACCAGCCGTCCACCAGGACGAAGAGCAAGATCTTGAAGGGAAGGCTGATCAGGACCGGCGGCAGCATCATCATGCCCATGGACATCAGGACCGAGGCCACCACCATGTCGATGATCAGGAAGGGGATGAAGATCACGAAGCCCATCTGGAACGCGGTCTTCAGCTCGCTGATCACGAAGCTCGGCACCACCACCAGCATGGAGAGTTCCTCGGGCGTGTCGGGGGCCTCCTGCTGCGTCAGCTCGAGGAACAGCGCGATGTCCTTCTCGCGGGTCTGTCCGAGCATGAAGCTCTTCAGGGGAGCCTCGGCGGCGGCCAGGGCCATCTTCTCGTCGATCTCGCCCGCGAGCAGCGGCTGCAGGGCGGTGTCGTTGATCTGGGTCAGGACCGGCCCCATGATCACCAGGGTCAAGAAGAGCGACAGGCCGATGATCACCTGGTTGGCCGGGGCCTGGGCGGTTCCCAGGGCCTGGCGCAGGAAGCCGAGGACGATGGTGATCCGGGTGAAGCTGGTGAGGGTCACGAGCAGGGCGGGGGCCAGCGAGACCACGGTCATCAGGAGGACGATCCGCAGCGCGGCATCGAGGCCGCGGGTTCCCTCCACCGAGGCCACCGAGAGCGTCAAGGCGTTGCCCGCGGCCGTGGTGTCGGCAGGAGCGGTCTGGGCCGCGGCGGTGCCCGCCAGCAACAGCCCGACCAGCAGCACCGTGCTCGCTGGCGACAAGGAACCTGGGAATCGTAGCCGTCGCATGCATCCTCCTGGCGGTCACCGGGTGGGTCCTGGCAGGCTCAGACGCAACGGACGTGCCACAGGACTCCGGCAAGACCAATGACGGTGATAGCGTTAATTAGAAGTTTGACAATACGTTACGACATCCCGCACCCACGCGGAGCGGCCATGATGCTGGCATGAGAAAAGCCGCCCGTCTCCGTGTCGGAGCGAGCGGCCGATCTTCGGCCAAGCCGTGGTCAGGCTCGGATCATGCGGTCCGGTCCCGGCCTCCGGCGCTGGCGGCCAGGGCCAGCAGGCGCCGGCCCAGGTCGGCGGCCGCCGGTGCCGATGCGGGCTGGGGCTGTTCCGCCTGCCAGTGGGCGTGGTCCTCGCGCTTGAGCACCACCATGGCGCCCTCCTGGCGATACAGCGTGTAGACCTCGTCACCGACCTGGAGCGCCTGGAGCTCCCGCTTCGGCCCCAGCTTGTGCAGCGAGAGCAGCTTGGCCCCGGCCTCGCCCAGGCGCCGCCCCTGCCACCGTTGCAGCAGCTTGAGGCAGAGCACCAGCAGCGAGAGCACGGCCAGCAGCGCCGCGCCGGCCTGCCAGAACGAGGGTCCGCCGGCGGAGAGTGCGGGGTCCATCAGAGCACCCGCTTGAGCCGTTCGACCCGGTTCAGGAGCTTGGTGATGCGGATGGCGAAGTGGTCTTCCACCACCACCACCTCGCCGGTGGCCAGCAGCGCGCCGTTGACCATGATGTCCACGGGCTCGCTGGTCAACTTGGCCAGCTCCACCACCGACCCCGAGGACAGGTTGAGGACGTCGCGGAACTTGAGCCGAGCCCGGCCCAGCTCCACGGTCAGCTTCATGTCCACGTCCATGAGCAGATCGAGGTTGGCGGTCTCTCCCAGGGTCTGCGCCAGATCGGCGCCCACCGGCGACTCCGCCGGTTCGCTCGCCATCGTGGTCGTGGCAGCGGCTCCGGATTCCAGGTCCTTCAGATCCTCGCCGGACATGGTCACTCCTTGTCGATCTTGCGGACCAGCTTGACGGCCCGGTTCTGGTTGATGCGGCCGGCTTCGGCCAGGAAGACCTCGCGCCCCTCGATGAGTACGGTGAGCGGACTGTCCACCGCCTGGGGCAGGTGCAGCAGATCGCCCTCCTTCAGCGCCAGGATCCGGTCCAGATTCATGGTCACCTCGCCCATCCGCACCACGAGCTCGCTGTCGGTGGCCTGGACCATGTCCAGGATCTGCCGGCGGTCCTGCTGCATCTCGTCGTTGGAGCGGACCTCGACGCTCTCCTCGGGATCGAAGATATCGCGCACGGGTGTGAAACCGGTCAAGGGCAGCGCCAGCTCGAGCAGGCCCTCCACGGCTTCCAGCCGCAGCCGGAAACGCAGGCAGGCCAGGGTCTCGCCCGAAGGGACGCCGGCGATGTAGTCGGGGTTGTTCTCCAGCGCGACCACCTCGGGCTCGAAGTCGATGAGCTTGGTCGCGGCCATGCGCAGCAGATCGGTCAACCGGCTCGTGAAATGGCTGAAGATCCCGCGCTCGATCTCGGTGAAGGCCCGGACCCGGTCCTCGCTCTCGGCGCGCCCGCCCATGAGCTTCTTGAGAATCACGAAGCACAGGCTCATGTCCAGGTTCAGCAGCGACAGGCCGTTGAGGGGTCGCAAGGCCACGGTGGCGAGGCAGGAAGGCCGGGGCAGCGCCTCGCGGTACTCGGCGAACGACCGCAGCTGGATGCCCTGGAATTCCATGACCACGTTGGAGCGCAGCAGGCTGGTGAGGTTCACCGTGGCGCTGCGGGAGAAGAGCTCGGCGATGTTGTGGAGATTCTGCTCGAAGCGTTTGGAGATCCCGTGCGGCTGGTTGAAGTCGTAGGCGCGAACGCCGTCGGGCGACTCCTCCTCGGGATCGGCGTTCAGGACCGCGTCGAGATCCAGATCCAGGCCCGCGTCTCCACCGAGGGCGGCGTCCAGATCCAGATCGTCCAGGATGTCCTGGCCGTTGTCAGCAGTGGTGTCGAGAGTGTCGATCGTCACGGTGTCTCGTTCCCGCCGTTGCTGAGAAGTTGCCTACTGGATCACGAGATCGGAAAAGTAGAGGTGCCGCAACATGTCGCCCGGCAGACGTTCGCTGAGGCGTCGCATCAGCTCGTCGCGCAGCCCCTTCATACCCTCGGGCCGGTTCAGGTCCTCGGCCGAACGGTCGCTGAGCGTCATGATCACGGTGTCCCGGAGCACGGGCAGGCGCTCGGCGGCGGTTTCGCTGGCCACCTGATCCTGCAGCTCCAGGTCCACGGTGATGCGCAGGTACCGCGTCTTGGCCGAATCGCCCTTCAGGGTCACGATGATCTCCCCCAGGCTGAGCAGCACTCCCATCTCCTGCTCCGGGCTGTCGAGAGTCGGATTCTCGACCCCGGAAGCGGCCTGTCCGGCACCCAGCCGGGGCATGATCACCATGGTGGTCAGGCCGACGGCCAGCAGCAGCTGCAGCGCCACCACGCCACCCAGGATGATCACCTTGTTTTCCAGCAGACCCGGCTTCTTGACCTCGCCGGCGCCTTCCTGATCCTTGGTTTCTTCTGCCATGCCTGCTCCTTAGGGCTCACTGCGCAGGGTCCGGAGCCGGTCGGTGACCGGGGTCGGTCGCGGCGCGCTGGTCCGCGATCCGTCCAGGGCCCCGCTGAGCGGTTTCCCACCGGCGGCCGGCTGGTTCCGGTCCACCTTCAGGAAGATCTCCACCCGTCGGTTCTTGGCCCGTCCCTCGGCGGTATCGTTGGTGGCCAGCGGTCGGTGTTCGCCGTATCCCGTGGCCGCGATCCGCTCCGGCGGCAAACCACTCCCTTGAAAGAAGCGTGCCACCGCCCCGGAGCGGGCAGCCGACAGTTCCCAGTTGCTGGGAAAGCGGCCACTGCGGATGGGGATCGAGTCGGAATGGCCCTCGATCCGGATCTCCCCGGGGAACTTGACCAGGAAGCCGGCCAGGAGGTCCAACGCGGCGTGGCTCGCGGGCTGGACCTCGGCCAGTCCCGGCGCGAAGAGCACCGGCGCCTCGAGTCGGAAGAGCACGCCGTCGGGGGTGAAGGACATCTCCACCGCCTCGTTGAGCCCCTTGTCCAGCAGCGCCGACTCCAGTGCCCGGACCTCGAAGAGGAAGTCCTGGGCCTCCTTGGTCTCGTACTTGGGCATCAGGGGGTCGTTGAACTCGATGACCGATTCGGGCTGGACCATGACGCCCAGCGCCTTGCGCAGCGACATGGCGGCGTCCTTGAACTTGGCCTCCTGCATCGACGAGAAGCTCACGATGAGCACGAAGAAGGTCAGCAGCAGGGACATCATGTCCCCGTAGGTCATGACCCAGCCGTCGAGGCCCATTTTGATGATGACGGGACGCTTGTTCTTGGCCATGAGGGCTCCCGGGACGCAGCGGCCGGCGGCGTCCTAGGCCGCCTGCTGCTTGCTGTCGTCCACCAGCTTGCGCTGCACGGGTGACAGGAAACTCTTGAGCTTCTCCTCGACGATGCGGGGCGAGTCGCCGCTCTGGATCGCCATGATCCCGTCGATGATCATCTCCTTGACGAGGATCTCCTCCTGCGAGCGGACCTCGAGCTTGGAGGCCAGGGGCAGGAAGATCGCATTGGCCATGAGCGCGCCGTAGAACGTGGTGATCAGCGCGGTGGCCATGCCCGCGCCGATGGAGCTGGGGTCCTCGAGCGCGGCGAGCATGTTCACCAGACCGATCAGCGTGCCGATCATGCCGAACGCCGGGGCGAAGGTGCCGCCGGTGTCGAGGATGCTCTTGCCCTCCTTGTGCCGCGACTCGATCTGGCCGATGTCGGTCTCGAGGATCTTCTCGAGCAGCTGGGGATCGGTGCCGTCGACGGCGAGCCGCAAGCCCTTGCGCAGGAAGTCGTCGGGCTCCTCCTCCGACTCCTCCTCCAGTGCCAGCATGCCCTCGCGACGCGCGCGCTCGGCGTAGCGGACCATCTTGGCGATGACCGCCGAGGGATCCTGGGGCACCGCGAAGAGGGTCTTCTTGAGGACCTTGGCCACGCCCAGGACCTTGGCCAGTGGGTAGCTGATCAACAGCGCCGCGAAGGTGCCGCCGAGCACGATGGCCACCGATGGCGGATCCCAGAACTGGTTCAGGCTGCCACCCAGCATGATGCCCCAGACCACCAGGCCGAAGGCTGCCACGATGCCGATGACTGTTGCGATATCCACGTCCGGTGCCTCTCGTCAGGCTTGCGCCCGCGCTGATCAGCCCTCGAAAACCGATCCGGTCCCGCCGGTGGGAACCGGGTAGATGCGGGCGCGGCTGCGGTAGCTCACCGCCCGCTGGACCACCTCGTTCAGCTCCTCGAGCACCATGACCTTGCGGCCGGTGGTCAGGCTGATCAGGGTGTCGGGGGTGGACTCCACGAACTCGATGAGATCCGCGTTCACCACCAGTTCCCTGCCATTTAGTTTCGTGACCTTGATCATAAACTTTAGCTCCGGGAGTGGTCCGGGCGGGCCAGAGCGCCGCCCGGACCTGCAAACTCAGCTACCGGACCAGGTTGACCAGCTCCTGCATCAGCGTGTCGCCCGTGGTCACCACCCGGCTGTTGGCCTGGAAGGAGCGCTGGGCGACCACCAGACGCGTGAACTCCTGGGCCAGGTCCACGTTGCTGGTCTCGAGCGCGCCCGGGGTCAGCGTCACGCCGGTGCCGTCGCCGGCGAACATGACCATGGCGTCGCCCGAGTTGCCGCTCGTGCTGTAGGTGTTGTTGGCCTCGCGTACCAGGCCGGCCTGGTTGTTGAACTGGACCAGGCCGATGCGGCCGATATCACGCATGGTGTCGTTGCTGAACCGGCCCACGATCAGACCGCTTTGGTCGATCTCGAAATCGACCAGGCTGCCCGCGGTGTAGCCGTCGGCCATGCTCTTGAGCTGGCCCGTGCCCTCGAACTGGGTCAAGCCGTTGAGGCCGCCGATCTCGCCGTAGTCGATGTTCAGGGTGACGAGGCTGGCCCCCTCCTCGTTACCGTCCTGCGGCCGGAAGATCAGGCCATCGGCCCCGTCGTCGTAAGAGAAGTTGCTGATGGCGCCGTTCTCGTTGAACCGCATGCGGCCGCTGCCGCCGTCGATGATCTCCTCGCCGCCTTCCATCTCGGCTTCCCAGATCCACTCGTTCTGGCCGGGCACCTTCTGGAAGTTGAAGTTCACGGTGTGCTTTCCGCCCAGCGAATCGTAGACCATGGTCGAGACCGAGAAGTCGCGCTGGTCGCGCGCCTGCTGGGTGGTGTTGAAGCTGAAGGCCGACTGCACCGTGCTGTTGTCGGTGTTGAGCTCCTCGATGCTGATGACACCGATGGCGCTGGCGGTCCCCACCTCGCCCTGGACCACGATCTGGCCCTCGGCGTTGATCTCCACCGGGTTGGAGTTGATGGAGAAGGTCTGCTGGATCGAGTTCAGCAGGTCGCCCATGGTGGTGGTGGCGTCGACGGTCATGATCGTGTCGGTGACGGTGGAACCGCCGCGGTCGCCGCCGATGGACAGACTCGTGGTGCCGCCCGAGAGGTCGAGCCCCAGCCGGCTGCCCTGGGCGGTGTAGATGTCTACGAGGGCGTCGCTGGCGTCGGCGTAGCCGCGCAGTTCACCCGCACCGTCGTTGACATCGGCCGTGGTGGCCGTGGCGCCCGCGGCCACCGAGGAGGGGAAGAGGAAGTTCTCGTTGAAGTTGGTACGGCCGCCCACCGACAGCGATAGGTTGGTCACGTCGGCGCCCGTGCCGTTGGTGACCTCGATGGCGCCCGGCACCGTGGGGTCGGCGCTCATGGCGAACGAGAGACCGGGTGCGTGCGAACCCATCCAGGCCAGCAGGTCGTCGAGCGTGGATGCGCTGGTCACCTCGAAGGTGCTGGTGCCGATGTCCGCGCCGCCCACCAGGCCGTTGATGCTGATGACATCGCCGGCATACAGGCCCAGGCTGCCGTCGCGTTCGCCGCTGAGGTCGACCAGGCGATCGGTGCCCTGGGCGGCCACCAGCAGCGCGCCGGTCTCGAGGATGCTGCCCTGGGCATCGCTGTTGGCGTCGAGGTTGCCGATGAGTTCCACCGTGCTCGAGGCCTGCGCCGGGACCACCGCGCCGGGGTCGATGTAGAGGTCGCCGATGGGACCGGTGCCGATGTTGCCGTCGGCGTCGGCCATCACGCCCTGCAGCTTGAGGCCGGTGCTCGGGTTGACCAGGTAATTCTCGGCATCGAGTCCGAAGACGCCCGCCCGGGTGTACGACATGTTCTGACCGTCGCTGAGCATGAAGAAGCCCGGTCCCTGGATGGCCAGGTCGGTCTTGATGCCAGTGGTCTGGAAGTTCCCCTGGTTGAAGTTGGTGTCGATGCTGCCGACGCGGGTGCCCAGCCCGATCTGCTGTGGGTTGGTGCCGCCGAGGCCGCCGGAGACCGGACGGCTCGCCGACTGGATCGTCTGGGTCAGCATCTCGTTGAAGGTCACGCGACCCGCCTTGAAGCCGGTGGTGTTGCTGTTGGCGATGTTGTTGCCGATGACGTCGAGCTGCGCCATGTTGGCGGACATTCCGGAAACGCCTGAGTACAGCGACTTGAACATGGGGTTCCTCCTGGTCTTTCTTGACCGGCCCGCCGGGAGCCGGGAAGGGCTCCTAGCTGACCTGATAGATATCGGAGACGTAGAATTCCTGGCCGAAGATCTCCACCACCGCGATGCCGTTCTCGTAACGCAGGCCGCTGACCGGTCCGGTCATCAGTTCGGTGGCCTCGACGGATTCGCCATCGACGTTCTCCACCGCGACCTCGAACGTGTACTCGCCGTCGGCGAGCGCCTCCTCGTCCGGCCCCAGCCCGTCCCAGCTGACGTCGTTGAGGCCCACGTCCACGGTCTTGTGATACGTGCGCACCACGTTGCCGTCCTCGTCGCGGATGGTCACCGTGGCGGTTCCCGGCTCGTAACAGTTGATCTTGCTACCGGTGACGTCGCCCCCCGAGACGTGGATCTCGTCGCCCTCGACGGTGATGTCCTGCCCCACCAGTGCCAGCATGGCGGTGTTGTTCAGCGACTGGGCCATGATGAGGCTCTCGTCGAGGCTCGCGCCCATCTGGGCGATCTCGTCGAGCATGGTGAACTGCGTGATCTGGCTGGTGAACTCAGCGTTGTCCATGGGGCTGAGCGGATCCTGATTCTGGATCTGCGCCACCAGCAGGTTCATGAAATCGATCTGATTGATCTCGGAATAGTTGCGGGCCGGGCCGCCGACCACGGGTGTCGTGCTGTCAGTGACGGTGCTCACTGCCATGGTTCAACCTTTCGCTCAGCGCTGGGCCTGCTGGCGCCGACGCTGCTGCTCTTGACGACCGCGGCGCTCCTCCTGGCCGCCCTCATCGTCCTCGACATCCTCGTGGTCCGGGCCGGATCCCTCCGGCTCGGCGACCTTGATCTCGACATGCTGCCAGCGGGCCGCCTGTTGACCGCTCAACGCGCGCAGCAGATCCTTCGACCCCTCGCGCAACGCCTGCTCCGCGTCCGCGTTCTCCGCGGTGATCACCACCTCCAGCCGATCGCCGCTGGCGATCAAACGCACTTCCACCTTGCCCAGGTGCTCGGGATTCAGCTGTAGCGTCACCTTCTGTTCGCCGGCGGAGGGCGTCTCGGCGGCGAGGATCTGGCGCAGGACCTGGGCCTGGATGCGGTCAGGGTCGGCGGGCCGGGTCGCCGCTTCGCCGACAGGATGCTTCGTGTCCGCTCGGCCGATGACCGCCAGCGGATCGGGACCGGTCGCGGCGCTGACCTGGGCCGGAACCGCCTCGGCGGACGGGCTGACGGGAACCTCCGCCGGCCGCTCGACGGCCGTGGCGGGCGAGGACACCTCGGCCCGGGCCGCCGTGCTCAACGAGGGTTTGCGGTCGTCGCGGTCCCCACCTTCGCCTGGCGCGTCGGAGGATCCTGGCGTCTTGCCGTCGGCGTCGGCTTCGGTGCTCGGGGCCGCCGTGGTGCCCAGTTCGAAGGTTACGTTCTCGGGCGTCGGAGTATCGGGCGACGCGGCCTGAGACGCCGTGGTGCCCAGCTCTGGCACCGGCATCGACGGACGCCCACCGGGCGCCGACGGCGACAAGGGACGAGTGCTGGCAGGATTCAGCCCAGCGTCCTGACCGCCGTGGCGAGGCGGAATCTTGCCTGCTTCGTGCGTGCCCGTCTCGGCGATCTTTCCGGTCGTGTCTGCAGCCATCCCGACCAGCGTCGTGGTCGTGGCCCCGGGCGCCGCGACCGCAGGCTGTTCCATGGCCGGATCCGCGGAACCGTCCGGCGTGGCGGCGACCAGCGGTTGACCGTCCCCGCTGCGCTCGACCTGGATCGGCAGCAGGGCCGCGGTCATGATCGCCACGGCGGCGTGTCCGGTCGGGCCCTGGATCAGGCCGTCCGGTCCCACCGTCGGTGAAGACATGGCGCCCGGCGCGGTCGCCGTCTCGGTCGCGGGTTCGTTGGCCGACTCGACGCCCGAGTCCGTCGGGGCCGTCGGTTGCTGTGGAGAATCCCCCGCCTCCACCAGGGTCTTCTGCTGCACCCCCGCCAGCAACGAGGCGAAGATCGCCTCCAATCCTGTCTCCGGAACCGATCCCTCGGCCGACGCGGGCGAGGCGGCGGCCAGGGGATTGCCGGAATTGCCGAAACCGAGCAGAGCCGTCAGATCCAGCTGCATCTAGGCACCTTCCTTGAGGCTGAGTCGCGTACTGATCCGGGCGGCGAGGCCGGCCTCCATGCTCGCCAGGATCCGGGCCGCCTGGCGCTCCTTCATGCGGGCCAGGATGGCGATGGTGACGTCCATATCCAGGGCCGAGAGGATCACGGCCGCCTTCTGGGGCTTCATGGCCTCGTACATCTTCGCCAGGCGGTCGGCCGCAGCGTCCTGCTCGGCGATGAAGACGTCCTGGCGCTGGTCGATCTTCTGGATGGTCTGCAGGAGCTGGTCGTGGACCTGCCCCATGAGCACCTCGCGAGCGGCCTGCGATTGGCGCATCCCGGCGAGATACTCGCGCTCGCGCTGGAGCCGGTCCCGTTCGGCGTTCACGTCGCGCAGCAGGCGCTGGCCGGCAGCCTGGTCGGCCGGATCGAGCGCGGTCTCGCCCCCACCCGTCTGCCCGCTGAGCTGCAACGACAGCGCCGCGATCCCGCCGAAGATCAGCAGGAAGGTGACACTGGAGATGATCAGCACGCTCTTCATGTCGTCCTCTTTCGGTGGACTCGCCGCGCCAGGGCCCGCCAGGGGCGGTTACCCGGCAAAATCTTCCTGCCGCTGCTGGGCCGCCCGAATGGCGCCGATCTCGTCGAGCGCCCGTCGCTGGCGGCGACTTTCTTCCAGGAGCCACTCCTGGCGCTGTTTCTCCTTGAGCCGCTCGAGCACCTCACGATCGCGCCAGGCCGACTGGAGCTTGGCCTGGGTACGCTCTTGCAACGCGCGTGCCGCCTCCACCTCGCCGCGGCGTTCGTCCCGTCGCCGCACCAGCACGTCGTGCCAGGAGGTCAGTCGCGCCAGGTGCTCCGGCGTGACCACGCCCTCGCGCGCCCGGGCCGCTTCCCGGTAACTGCGCACCAGCTCGTCGTCGGCCGCGGCGACGGCGGACAGCGCCTGCGCGAGCTGCTCCTGCGCCTCGGCCAGTTCGCGGGTGCAGGCCTCAACGATCCGCTGGCGATGCTGCAGGACCCGTTCGAGCCGGAAGTGGAACATCAGGCGTCCTCCTCGCCGGCCAGGTCCGCCAGGGCCGCGAGGCCCTCACGAGCGTCCGCGCGGTGGTCCAGGTCCTGGGTCAGGAAGCTGCGGATCTGGTCACGTGCCGCCAGCGCCTGGTCGAGGATGGGATCGGAGCCGGGGGCATAGGCGCCGATGCTCACCAGGTCCTGGTTGTCCTCCAGCGCCTTGAGCCAGCGGACGAGGCGATCGCCCGGCCGCCGCTCGGACTCGGCCATGACCTCGTTGCGCAGCCGGCTCACCGACCCCAGGATGTCGATGGCCGGATAGTGGCCCTGGCGTGCCAGGTCTCGGCTCAGCATGACGTGCCCGTCGAGGATCGACCGCATGGCGTCGCCCACCGGGTCGTGGATGTCGTCGCCCTCGATGAGCACGGTGAAGAACGCGGTCATGGTGTTGATCGCGCTACACCCGGCCCGCTCGCAGAGCCGCGGCAACGCGGCGAAGACCGACGGCGGGTAGCCCTTGGTCGTGGGCGGTTCGCCGGCGGCCAGGCCGATCTCGCGCAGCGCCATGGCGTAGCGCGTCACCGAGTCCATCAGCAGCAGGACCTCGCGGTCCTGGTCGCGGAAACTCTCGGCGATGGTCATGGCGGTCTCGGCACCCTTGGCGCGCATGACTGCGCTCTCGTCGCTGGTGACCACCACCACCACGCTGCGCGCCAGCCCCTCGGGACCGAGGTCGCGTTCGAGGAACTCGCGCACCTCGCGACCGCGTTCGCCGATCAGGGCCAGCACGTTGACGTCGACGCTGGCACCGCGCGCCAGCATGCCGAGCAGCACCGACTTGCCGACCCCGCTGCCGGCGAAGATGCCCATGCGCTGGCCGCGGGCCACCGTGACCAGCGAGTCCATGGCCCGGATCCCCGTCTCCAGGGGCCGGGTGATGCGCTGGCGGTTCAAGGCGTCCGGGGCGGCATTGCCCAGCCGGCGGCGCGGCAGGTGGCTGATGGGCGGGCCACCGTCGATGGGTTCACCCAGCCCGTTGAGCACGCGGCCGAGCAGGCGGTCGCCGGTGGGCGCGGTCAGCTGGCTGGCCACCGGCACCACGGCCTGGCCCGGGGCGGTTCCCTGCATGTTGCCGTAGGGCATGAGCAGCAGCCGGCCGTTGCGGAACCCGACGGCCTCGCAGAAGACCGGTGGGCGGTGGCGGCCGCCCTCCACGCGGCAGAGCGAGCCCATGGGTGTCGAGAGCCCCATGACCTCGATGGTCATGCCCACCATGCCGGTCACCCGGCCGACCTGGCGCACGGGATCGCAGCGCTGGAGCTGGTGTTGGCACGCATCCCAGGCGAGCTCAAGCACGCGGTTCCTCCGGGGCGGGTCCGTCCGACTGGACCGGGATGGCCAGCGCCTCGGTCATGGCCTCGCCCAGCACGGCGAGCTGGCGCTCCACGGTGGCATCCCATTCCAGATCGTCGGCCTTGACCAGGCAGCCGCCGCGGTCCAGGCGCCGGTCCTCCTTGATCTCGGCGATGCGCAGACGGGCGCAGAGTTCGGGCGATTCCCTCAACCAGACGGCGTCGTCCGGCTGCACGGTCACCGAGAGCGTGCCGCCGGCCTCCACCTTGTAGAGAACCGTCTCGAGGGTGCGCACCAGCACCTGGGGGTCGGTGGCCACCTCGTGACGGACCACCTTCGCGGCCATCAGCAGCGCCATCTCCACGTTGCGGCGAGCCAGCCCGCTCAGGGCCTCCTCGACCTCGCGGCGCAGGCCGGCCGAGAGTTCGTCCTGCCAGCGTTGCCGGACCTCTGCTTCCTGCCGGACCCGCTCCTCCTCCTGGCGCCGGCGCTCCTCGCTCTCGCGCTGGAAGCGCTCCTCGTACTCGCGGCGCAGGTCCTGCTCGAGCAGCTCCATGATCAGGGTGCGCTCGTCGCGCGAGAGCTGACGCATCAGGCCGCGCGGGTCGGCGAATCCGGCCTCGGGGCGGAAGCCCGGATGCTGCGGCGCCACACCCGTGGCCATGGCCAGCGGCTGGAAGGTGCCGGCGTTCGCCTCGATCTCGAGCGGTTCAGGACACCATTTCTGCATCCTTGCCCCCCTTGCCGATGACGATGGTGCCGGCTTCCTCGAGACTGCGCACGACCTCGACGATGCGCTGCTGGGCCTCCTCCACCTCGCTCAGGCGGACCGGACCCATGTACTCCATGTCCTCCTTGATGCCCATGGCGGCACGCTTGGACATGTTGTTGAAGATCTTGTCCTGGATCTCCTCCGTGGCGCCCTTCAGCGCCAGGGTCAGCTCCTTGCCGTCGATCTCCTTGAGGATCTCCTGGATGTACTTGTCGTTCATCAGGACGATGTCCTCGAAGATGAACATGAGGTTGTTGACCTCGTTGGCGACCTCGTCATCGATCTCGCGCATCTCGTCGAGGATCTCCTGCCACGTCTCGCGCTCGGTCTCGTTGAGGATCTCGGCCACCTGCTTGCGCCCGCCGTATTTGCCCCGGCTGGCGTTCATCTCGCCTTGCAGCTGGCTGGCCAGCACCTCCTCGACCACCTTCAACGACTCGGCATTGGGCGAATCGAGCACGGCCATGCGGTAGGCCACCTCGCCCTGCAGTTCGGCCGGCAAGAGCTGGAGGATCGGTCCGCTGTCGCGCGGATCCATGTGGGCGAGCACCACGGCCACGGTCTGCGGGTGCTCGTTCTTGAGGTAGTTCGCCACGGTCAGCGCGTCGAGGGTGCGCAGGTGCTCGAAGCTCTTGATCTCGCTGTAGCTGGTGACGCGGCTCAGCAACGAGGAGGCCCGATGCGTGCCGAAGCCCGCCTCGAGGATCTGCTTGGCCGTCTCCTCGCCACCGAAGCCGATGCCCGAGATCTGGCACGAGAGGTTGATGAACTCGCCGAGGACCAGGCGCTTCTCCTCGCGGGGGATCTGCCCGGCGTTGGCGATGGCGTGCGTCACCTGCTCGACCATGGACTCGGGCAGGCAGGCCATGACATGGCCACCAGCCTCGGGCCCCAGGGCCATGATGAAGATGGCGGCCTTGCGCAGGTTCTTGGAATCGGGCTGGACCTTCATCGTCGCCACCTAACGCCCCGAGCTGGGTTCAGGTTCGTACACCCACGACTGGATGACCTCGGCCACCCGTTCGGGGTTCTCCGCTGCATACTCGCGCACATCCTCGACCATCTGGTCGGTCATCTCCGGCAAACCCTCGAAGCGCTCGACATCGCCCGGTGCGGCCTGACCCTGCCCCCCGCCACCGGCAGCGCCCGGCGCACCCGACGGGCCGCCGCGCAGCGAGGCCAGCTCGCTCAGCGCCGCTGCGAGGCTGCGCCGGAAGGTCAGCACCAGCGACACCAGCATGATCGCCATCAGGACCCGGCCACCGTGCTGGGTCACCAGCTCGAGCCAGCCGCCGGGCAGGCCGCCGCCGGTCTCGTCACCCGTCAGCCCGTCCTGGAATTGGATGTTGACCACCTCGATCTGATCGCCGCGCTCGGCCGAGAGCCCCACCGCGCGCTGGACCACGCGCTGGATGTTGTCGAGCTGATCCTGGGGCAGCGGGGCGTAGACGGGATCGCCGCCACCCTCGGGGGTGGTGTAGGTGCCGTCGACGAACACGGCCACCGAGAGCCCGCTGATGCCGCCGGTCTCCCCGACGATGCGCTCCACCGTCTGGTTGATCTCGTAGTTGGTCATGCTGGATTCGGTGGTGCCGCCGTTCTGCGGGTCGTTGGCCTCGTTGCGCTCCTCGGAGCGGACCACCGATCCCTTGGGATCGAAGACGGTGCGTTCGCTTTCGATCTTCTCGAAGTTCAGGGTCGCATCGACGCGCACCAGCGAGCGGTCGGCGCCGAGCACTCCGCTCAGCAGGCTCTGCGCCTTCTCCGAGAGGTAGGTCTCCACCTCTTTCTTCAGCTCGAGCTGGCGATCGCTGGTGCCGTACGCATCGTCGCCATAGTTCGCCGAGAGCGCCTGGCCGTACTGGTCGAGCACGGTGACGTTTTCGGGGTGCAGATTCTCCACGCTGCCGGCGACCAGGCTCTGGATCCCGGCGATCTGCGACTGGCCCAGGCTGCGCTGGCGGTTCAGCGTGAGCACCACCGAGGCGGTGGGTTCGCTGGCCAGAGCCCGGAAGATCGAGGATTTGGGCATCACCAGATGCACGCGCGCCGACTCAACGCCCCGCAGGTTCTCGATGGTCTTGGTCAGCTCCCCTTGCAGCGCGCGCAGGTGCTGGACCTCGAAGTCCTGCTCGGTCATGCCGTACTTGTTCTGGTCGAAGATCTCGAAGCCCACCACGCCGCTGGAGGGAATACCCTCGCTGGCCAGTTCCACCCGCAGCCGGTGCACCTGTGACGCGGGCACCTTGATGGTGGTGCCGCCGTTGGTCAGCTCGGCCGCCACGTCGCGCTTGTTCAGCTCGTCGAGGGCACGGTTGGCGTCCTCGAGCGAGAGGTTGGAGAAGAGGACAACCTGCTCCTCGTGCCCCAGCATGAGGCTGAACACCCCCGCCGAGATCACCACGGCCGTGGCCACCATGCCCAGCACCAGTCGCTGGTTGACCGACATGGCGCCGAAGCGCTCCCTGATGCCTTGCCATGCCTGCCGCAATCCGTCCACGTGGTCTCCGATCCTTCAGGCTGGTGCCTAGACCTGCATGCGCATGATTTCCTGGTACGATTCGAGGAGTTTGTTGCGGACCTCGAGCATGAGCTCGAAGGCCAGCTGGGCTTCCTCGGCTGCGGTCATGATCTCGTGCACCTCGATCTGCTCGCCGCGCACCATGTCCTCCACCATGGTGTCGCGCTGGGCCTGGAGCTGATCGACCTCGTGGATCGCCGACTGCAGCTGCTCGCCGAAGCTGGCGCGCGGCGAGGCCTTGCTCTGGCCGGCATAGGCCTGGCGAGGATCGATGGAGCCGAGATTGCGGACGCCGCCGATGGCCATGGTGACGCCTCTCCTAGATCTTCAGGGCCTGGTTGAACATGTCCTTGGCCGCCTGCACCGCCGAGACGTTGGCCTCGTAGGCGCGGCTGGCCGTGATCATGTCGACCATCTCGGTGATCACGTCGACGTTGGGCATGAGCACGTAGCCCTCCTCGTCGGCGTCGGGATGACCGGGGTCGTAGACCACGCGGAAGTCCGAGGCATCGGGCGCCGCGGCCACCGCCGAGGTCACGCCCTCGCGGTCCTGGTTGGTGAAGGTGTTGATGCCGGCCAGATGCTGGGGATGGGTCCGGGCGGGGCCGTGACCGCCCTCGCTCGGGGCGGCGGACAGGCGCGAACGCTGCTGCGCGACCCGCTGCTCGAGCACCTCGCGGAAGACCACGCGCTGGCGCCGGTAGGGTGTGCCGTCGGCGGTGCGGGTGGTCTCGGCGTTGGCCAGGTTGCGCGCCACCACGTCCATCTTGACGCGCTGGCCGGCCAGGCCGCTGCCGCTGATGCGGATCGAGTCGAAGAGTCCCTTGCTCATTCCCTTGCCTCCTCGCGCTAGGCGCTGCGGCCGCGGATGGCGCTACGCAGGTTCGCGTACTTCATGCTCAGCAGTCGCGTGGCCAGACGGTACGAGAGGTCGTTGGTGGCCAGATCGGTCATTTCCTGGTCGATATCCACGTTGTTGATCCCGTTGTCGAAGTCCGAGGCCACCTCGCCGATGTCGCTGCGGGCCGAGTCCAGATCGCGGCGGCCCAGGTGCAGGTGGTTCGCGTTGGTGCGGGCTCCCTGCAGCCGCAGCCCGGCGTCGGCCAGGTATTCCTCGAAACGGAGCTCCTTGGCCGCGTAGCCCTGGGTCTCGACGTTGGCGATGTTGTCGGCCACGACCTTGTGCCGCCGGGCGTAGACGTCGAGCGCCTGCTTGAGATCGCCCAGATGAGCCTTTTCGAAGATGCCGCGTGCGATCATGATCCTATCCCGGGACGCTCAGGCCCTGCTCGTTGTACAGATGCAGCTTGTTGCGCAATGTCCTGACACTGATGCCCAGTTCCGTGGCAGCCTGGGTGCGGTTTCCGCCCGTTCTCTGGAGTTTCCGCAAGATCAGTTCCTGCTCCATCTCGCGGATGGTGAGGTCCTCGCTCAGCTCCACCGGTCCCTCGCCGTGGTTCATCTCGTCGTGGAGATCGAGCTGCGCCGCGTCGAGCTCGCTGCCCGAGTTCATGATCACCGCGCGCTCGATGACGTTCTGCAGCTGGCGTACGTTACCGGGCCAGTCGTGGGCCACCAGGTTCCGCAGCGCGCTCTCGCTCACGGTCATCACGGGCTTGTTGTTCTCGGCGCAGAAGGTGCGGACGAAGTGTCCCACGAGCAGCGGGATGTCGTCCTTGCGGTTGCGCAGCGGGACCAGGCGCAGCGGGATCACGTTGAGCCGGAAGAAGAGGTCCTCGCGGAAGTTGCCGGCGCGGATCTCCTCCTTCAGATGCCGGTTGCTGGTGGCGATGATCCGCACGTCGCAGCGGGTGGCCTCGCGGGCGCCGAGCCGCATGAACTCGCGCTCCTGGATCACCCGCAGCAGCTTGGCCTGCATGCTGAGGGGCATCTCGCTGATCTCGTCGAGCAGCAGCGTGCCGCCGTCGGCCAGCTCGAACTTGCCCGGGCGCGCCTGCACCGCACCGGTGAACGCGCCGCGCTCGTGGCCGAAGAGCTCGCCCTCGATGAGCGACTCGGGGATGGCGGCGCAGTTGAGGCGGATGAAGGGATGGTCGCGGCGGCAGCCGGCGTTGTGGATGGCCCGCGCCGCCACCTCCTTGCCCGTACCGCTCTCCCCCTGCAGCAGGACCGTGCCGCGCGAATCGGCGATCATCTCGATCTTCTCGCGCAGCTGCACCATGGCCACGCTGCCCCCGAGCAGGCCATGCTGCTTGCGCTGGGCCTTGAGCGTGGTCCGCAGGGTCTGGTTCTCGTTGCGCAGTTCACGGAGCTCGAAGGCGCGCTTGAGCGTGTGCTCGAGCTGATCGAGGCCGAAGGGCTTGGTCAGGTAGTCCACCGCGCCGCGCTTGGTGGCCTCCACCGCCTCCTTGATGGTGCCGAAGGCGGTCATCATCACCACGATGGGCGGGTCGGGCAGCTCCTGCTGGATCTCGGCCAGCAGCGTCAGGCCGTCTCCCCCGGGCATGCGCACATCCGACAGCACCAGGTCCACGGGTTCGCGCCGGAGCTCGCTCATGGCCTCCTGGCCGTCGCTGGCGGTGCGCACCTTGTAGCTCTCCGTCATGGAGGCGGTGAGGAAATCGCGCATGGTGTGTTCATCGTCGACCACGAGGATGCGAGGTTTCTTGGCCATCGGGTTCCCTTTCAAAGGCTGCTGCGGATCCGCCTCAGGCGGGTCCGGCCACTTCCAGGGTCACGGTGGTGCCGCCGTCCGGCACGCTCCGCAGGCCCCAGCTCAATCCGTGCATGTCCATGATGGTGTCCACGCGCGCCAGGCCGATGCCGAGGTGGCCGTCGCGGGTGGTGACGAAGGGGTCGAGGACCTGGGACAGGAGTTCCGGCGGCATGCCCGGACCATCGTCGGCCACCGCCAGCGTGAACCGGTCCCGGTCGTATTCGAGCGAGAGGGTGACCTCCACCGGGCCGGGACGGCTCTCGGCGCTGTTGTCGAGGATCGCGCCGAGCACCTGCATCAGGTCGCCGGCGGGCAGGCGCAGGATCGCCGTGGCCACGGGCAGCGGTCCGATACGCAGATTCACATGGCGGGCGGCCGCCACGTCGGCCGCATCGCTGAGCACGGTCTGCAGCGCCTCGGAGGCGAGACCCGGCGCCGGCACCGGGAAGGCCATGTCGCGCACCGAGTGGTAGAGGTCCTCGAGGCGTTCCACCTCGGCGATGATCTTGCGCGCCCAGGCGCTGGTGCGGCCAGAATTGCCGGGACCGCCGGCGATGAGGCTGGCGTAGCCCTTGATGCCGCAGAGGCTGTTGCTGCTCTTGTGCAGGTAGCCGCGGAGCAGACGGCCGCGGCGATCGCGGCCGAGGCCGGCCGGCCTGATGATCTCGCCCGTGGCGGCGGGCGCTACCACGATGTCATCGGCACTGGTGCAGCAGTTCACGGTCATTCTCCTGCTCGCAAGCGAGGATCTCCTCGATGATCTGACCCACCGCTTCGAGGGCGCGGTGGAGGCTGGCCCGGCCGCTGGCGCTCCAGGCCCGGCGGCCCTGGCGCCACTGTTCCTTGCTGAGGTCCTCGGTCATGGCCAGCCGGTTGATGGTCTCGAGACGGCGCTTCTTCTCCTGCAGCAAGCCGCGGATCTCGCCCAGCGGCACGCCCTGGCGGACCATCTCCTGCTGACGGCGCGACAGCTCGAGGACTTCGCCGTAGAGCCGCTGCTGTTCGGAATACAGCCCGAGCAGCCGGTCCAGCAGGCGCCGTTCACGCGCCGAGATCTCAGCGCTGGTAGACAGCAGCGGCGCCATGGTCCTCTCCCTCGCTTCGCAGCCGTTCCATCTCGTCGCTGAGCAGTGCCATGTCGCAGGCGTAGCCGCGCCAGGGCAGTTCGGCGGTCTGGTTGCAGAGTCTCTCGAAGGTGGTGCCGGCCATGAGGAAGCGACCGGCGAGGAAGTCGAGGACCGCGGCCTGGCAGCTGGCGTAGTCGGCGGTGGGCCCGAGGTTGCTCTCGGCCACGGCGCGGTAGAGGTCCGCCGCAGCCTGCTGGTCGCCCGTCAGGACCATCAGGTCGGGGATCGCCACCATCACCCACGCCCGCTGGGATTCGTCGAGGCCGTGCGAGAGGCCGCCGCCGGCCACCAGGTCCTGGAGCGTCGCCAGGCTCTCCGGCCAGCGCTGTAGCCAGCTCTGGGCGAAGCCCTGCCAGAAGGCGATCCGTCCCTGGATCAGGTCCGGATGGGTGTCGACCTCGCGGACGAGCAGGTCGAGGTTGGTGGAGTCGGTGCGGGCCACCAGGAAGCGGTAGCCCAGGACCAGTTCGTCCTGATGCGCGGCCAGATCGCGGCTGCCGAACACATCGAGCAGATGCCGCGCCACGGCGAGCGAGTCCCCGGCCGCCACCGCGGTGGCCATGGTCTCGAGGCCGATCTCGGCGGCGAATTCCCCGGCGACATCGCGCTGGACAGCCTTGCCGTACCAGCTCAGCGCACTGTCGTACTCGGCGATGTGGCGGTAGTTGCGGGCGCGGACCAGGGCGCTGAGGGCCGTGCGGCCCGCCCCTTCCTGCAGCAGGCGGGGCCGTGCCTCGAGTTCGTCGAGCACGCTGGCCACGGTGCGCAGATCGGCCTCGGCGCTCGAATCGGCGGGAGCCGTGTTATCCAGGATCCCCAGCGGATAGAGACGTGCCGGCTCGGGCTGGCCCGCGGCCTGGCGCAGCGCGATGGTCTCCTCCAGCGAGTGCAGCCAGACGAGGTAGCCGTCGCGCTGGACATCGCCGAGACCGTCCGCGACCGCGCCGCTCGACAGGACCCAGAGCGCCAGCGAGACCAGGACCAGGAGCCGCTTTACCGGGGTGTGCAATCTGTTGGTCATTTCTTCCCTGCTCCGAGGAATACACGTCCTTCGGCGCCAGGCACCGCAAAGGACGTGCCTGTGCAGGGACCAGATCCGGCCGTGGGCCAGAGCGACCACGGATTCAGTAACTCATTCTCCAGAAGGTGATTGCAGAAACGCCTGAAACGGCACGTCCAGGAAGGGGAGCACGAGGATCGACCGGCATGGCGGCGCCAAGACCGGCAAAGACCACTTGCCGGTCACCGGTGGTCAGATTGTGGGCAAGCAGGTGGCAGAACGGCCGGCGGCGCGGGCGCGCCGCCGGCCAGCGGACGATCAGCCCTCGGCCTCGTCGGCCTTCAGCGCGGATTCCGGGCCCTCGTCGGTCTCGTAGATCCGCAGCTTCTCGCGCAGGGTCTGGCGGCTTATGCCGAGGATGCGCGCGGCCTTGCTCTTGTTGTTCGTGGTCTGCTCGAGGGTGAACAGGATCTGCCGCTTCTCGGTCTCCGCCAGGGGCATGAGGCTCAAGCCCGCGTCGACCTTGCCGGCGCCACGCGGATTCTGGCCGGTGCGGATGAACTCGGGGAAGTGGTCGGCGGACAGCCGCTGGGGCTCCTCGAGGATCATGATGCGCTTGAGCACGTTGCGCAGCTCACGGACATTGCCCGGCCAGGGGTACTTCTGCAGCTGTTCGAGCAGGCCGGCGTCGATGGGCGCACACTTCAGGCCGAGCTTCTGGTTGAGCTCGCGCAGGAAGTGGTTGATCAGGACCTCGAGATCCTGGGGCCGCTCGCGCAGCGGCGGCACGTGGATCTCCACCACCTGGAGCCGGTAGTAGAGATCGTTGCGGAAGAGGCCCTCCTCGATGGCCTCGGCCAGCTTCCGGTTGGTGGCGGCGACGATGCGTGCGTGGATGTCGAGATCCTCCTTGCCACCCACGCGGCGGAAACGCCGGTTCTCGAGCACCCTCAACAGCCGCGTCTGCAGCAGGATGCCCATCTCCCCGATCTCGTCGAGGAAGATGGTGCCGCGGCCAGCCAGCTCGAAGAGCCCCTCCTTGCGGGCCTTGGCGTCGGTGAACGCACCTTTCTCGTGCCCGAACAGCTCGCTCTCGAGCAGGGTCTCGGGCACCGCGGCGCAGTTGATCTCCATGAACCGATCGCGCGCGCCGGTGACCTCATGCACCGCCCGCGCCACGATTTCCTTACCGCTTCCCGATTCGCCCTGGACCAGGATGGGCGTGTCGGCGCCGCTCCGGCTGGCACCCACCTTCTCGAGGATCCGGGCCACCTCGGCCAGCCCCGGGCACGCCTTGATCATGCGCAGGTACTGCCCGTCGCGGCCCTCGGCCGGCGGCGGCGTCTCGGCCACCTCGCCCGCGGCCTGGACCAGGACGGGCTGCGTGGCGCGCAACGCGCCGCGCACCTGCTGGCGGATCTCGGCGAGCTTGAAGGGCTTGGTGATGTAGTCGTAGGCGCCCAGGCGCATGGCCGAGACCGCGGTGTCGACGTCGCCGTAGGCCGTCATCAGGATCACCGGGATGGCGCGGTTCTGGTTGCGCAGCGCCTGCAGGATCTCGAGCCCGCTGATGCCCGGCAGCTTGAGGTCGGTGACCAGGAGATCGAAGTCGTCGGCATGGCAGCGCGCCAGCGCCTCCTCCCCCGTCTCGGCATCGTCCACTTCGTAGCCGGCCGCCGTCAGCGCCTCCACCAGGGACATGCGGATGGTGGCCTCGTCGTCAACGACCAGGATTCGCTTGTTCATGACGCCTCCCCGGCCAGCGAACGGCTGGCCAAGTCTTCCCGGGGCAGCAGGACGCGCATGCAGGTAGCGCCGCCGTCTCGCTCCGCCCGGATCTCACCGCCGTGGGCGTCGACAACCTTGCGGCTGTAGGCGAGTCCCAGGCCGGTGCCCGTGGTCTTGGTGGTGAAGAAAGGTTGAAAGAGCTTTTCCGGCGACAGCTCGCCGAAGCCCGGCCCGTCATCCCGCACGGTCAGCTCGACGCCGGGCACGCTGCGGGTGGTGCCGCGCCGGGGATCGGCCACGTCCAGCATGGCATCGGGGCGGATGATCAGCTCGACCACGCCGCCGGGCCGCGCCGCGTCACAGGCGTTCAGCAACAGGTTGAGCAGGACCTGCTTGAGCTGCGCCGGATCGGCCAGGATCTCGAGCGCAGGCGGTGCCGTGAGGCGGAGCTCCACCTCGCGGGCCTCGGCCCGCGGCCGCGCCAGTTCGAGGCAGGCGCGCGCCAGGGTCGCTGGCGTCAGCGGTTCGCGACGCGGCTCGCACGGCCGCACGAACTGCAGCATGTCGGTGATGGTGCGGTTGATCCGCTCGACCTCCTCGGTGATCAGATCGATGCGGTCGCGGCGCGAATCGTCGGCGGGCAGCGAGTCGGCCAGCAGCTCGGCCTGCGCGCTGAGCCCCATGAGCGGATTACGGATCTCGTGCGCCAGGGTGGCCGACATGGCCACCAGGCCCTCGAGTTGCTCGGCGTGCCGGCGCGCGGCCTCGGCCCGCTTGGTCTCACGCAGATCCTCGAGGATCACCAGCAGCCAGCGGTCCTCGTGCCCGCGTCCGGCCATGGGTGCGGTCTGCACCCGGACCGGGATGGCCTGACCGCCGGTATCGCGCACCGTCCCCTCGCCCACGAACGAAGTGCGTCGCCGCAGCAGGGTCGGAAAGAGCGGGTCGCGACGGCCGGCGATCTCGAGCTTGCCGTCGAGGAAGACCTCGGGCAGGTCATCCAGCTCGGCGCCTCCGGTGAGCGGTCGATCCAGCAACCGGCCCCGGCCCACGGCCAGCGCGGCGGACGGATCGTCCTGGACCGGTCCGGCATCGAGTCCCAGGAGCCGGCGGGCCGCCCGGTTGACGAAGATCGACCGGCCCGAGCCGTCGCAGACCCAGATGGCGCTGCTGACGGTCTCGAGCACCCGTGTGTTGAACGCACCGATGTCGCGCAGCCGGTCGAGCATCTGGGCCGCCGCCACCTCCTCGGACAGGACCACCTGCACCATCTGCAGGAACGAGAGATGGGCCTCGGTCCGCTCCTGGCGCTCGTCCGGATCGGCGAATAGGAGGAGCAGCATGCCCAGCCGCACGCCCTGATGCTCCAGCGGCAGCGCGGTGATCCGGCCGCCGTCATCGCTGGTCCCGCGTCCCACCTGGAAGATGCCCGGCGCGAGCAGGCTGCTGGCCACGCCGGTGTCGATCTGACGGGTGATCCGCAGCAGCACCTTGTCCCACGACTTCTCCTGCCAGCGGTAGGTCTGCCGCGGGGCGTACGGGCCGCCCGGCGCGGCGCGCAGGACCAGGGCGCCGCCGGCCGCGCCCACGAATTCGGCCAGATTGCTGAGGATGTTGCGCAGGGTGTCGTCCCAGTTGCTGGCCAGGCTGAGGTCGCGCCCGAATTTGTAGAGCAGGGAGACCTGCGCCATGTGGGTGCTCAGCCGCTGGTTGGCCAGTTCCAGCTCGGCCTGGGCCTGCAGCAGCGCGACGGCCTCGGCGGCGGCCTCGTCCTGGAGCTGGCGTCGGTTGTCCTGCAGGAGTCGCTGGGTCAGGTCGCGGTCGGCCTGGATCGCCTGGCCCTCGCGCCAGGCGGCCAGCCGCTGGATGGCGCGCTCGCGGACCAGGGTCCAGACCGGGTCGGGATCGTCCATGGCCACCGCGTCGAAGAGGCCCTGGCGGAAGAGCGGCACCAGCTCGCCGGCCGCGATCCGATCGTGAACCAGGATCACCAGGGTCCCACGCCGGGCCACGGCCTGCACCCATTCCGCGAAATCGTTCCAGTGCCCCTGTTCCCGCAACCAACCGGCGTCCAGCACCACCAGCCTACCGGGTAGCAGCGACGTCTCCGGCGCAGGCAGCTCCGATCCCACGTGGCAGGGCCAGCCAGGTAGCCAGGCAGCGGCCCGCGGCAGGGAGCCAATCAGGAGAACCTCGGGCGAGGCCTGCACCGATCCGTCACGGAGCATGTTCGGAGCACCATCCCTGGAAGCAGGAAGGAAGACCAGGGAACAACTGTAAAGTTTTTTGCCACCTTGCGCAAGCAAAGACCGCGGGCGGTGCTTCGTGCACCGCCCGCGCCTGATGGGCCTGCTAGTTCAGTCTATCAGAGGAGATCGTTCTGCAGGAACATGCTGGTGAGGCTGCCGGCCACCTGGTCGCGGACCTCGGCCGACTGGTAGAAACCAGCCGCCAGCCGCTCCTTGACCTGAGCCAGCTTGTTCGCCCGGACGTCCGGTTCCTGGACCAGCGCGGTGCGGCCCGTATGGACCGCCTTGCCCAGGTCCGCCAGCTTGCGAGCGTTCTCGGAGATAACCGCCTGATCCTGGGTCTCAGGAGTTGAGCGCGTCGTGCCGAGGTCCTTCGAACCTGCGAAACGATCACCCTTCTGTTCCCGGGGCCGCTGGTACTGTTCGACCTGGGTCGAGCCAGTGGTGACGGAGGACGGAATCTTGTTCATCGTCATGATCGACCCTCTTCTGCGGGTGTGACCACCGCTCGGTGCGGCATCCTTGCCGCTGCCGTAGCAATCGCGGTACCCGCCGGCAAGATCCTTCCGCCGGCTGCAGTCCGCCACCGACACCTTCGCCTTGTCCGCCAACCAGTTGACGGAATCCAAGAGACGGAGGTTCGGGACGTCCCGGGAGGCGAATATTCCCCCCAGGGCGACCGCTTCCTGGTCAGGTATCGGCAGCTCATGGCCAGACCTTGAGCGAAAACTGCGATTCCTGCCCCCCAGGGATCATCATGCCGCTCAGACGCTGTCGAAACCCCAGACCGCGACCTGGAAGCAGCCGGCCACGGGCATCCCTCCCTCGGGACCAGGCCGCCCGAGCCAGGACTGCGCCTGCTGGGGATCCCCCGCCGCGGGCCCACAGGCCCGGGCCAGCAGGTCGCTGCGCAGCACGGCCCACAACCCGCAAGGTAACAGAACGAAGCTGGCGCCGCGACGGCCAGCCGCCTCGAGCAGCGCCTCGGCGCCGGCCGGCACCAGGACCCGGCTGGCGAGGCCCTGACGCCGGGCGGCGGCGAGCACGGGCAGCACGTGCGCCGGCGAACCGCCCCACTCGGTGACGTAGCCCGGAAAGTCCTCCCCCTTGCCGCAGAAGGCATAAGCCAGGATGTCGCCCCCCGCCGCCAGGATGAGGCCGCGGGTTCCTGGCATGGCGTAGAGCTGACGATCGTCCCCAGGGTCGCGGATCGTCCGCAGGGCATGACCGCCGTAGAGCATGGCCACGGCCGTGGTGTCGGATTCGCGAAACGGTCGGATATCGGCCCCCGGCGGTACCGGAACGTCCAGGTCGGCAGCGGTGAGATCGAGATGGTATTCCCAGCCGGCAGAACCGAATCCACGACCGGCATATATTTCCGGCTGGTCGCTCCAGAGCACCGCGAGCGGCACACCGCGGCCGGCGAGATGTCCCAGGACCGTGTTCTGGATCCGGCTGCTGAGGCCCTCCCCGCGGCGGTCGGCACGGGTCACCACCGAGCCGATCCCCGCTACGGGCAGCGGGCCCGCCGTGGTCGTAAACGTCCTGACGAGAACGGTTAATCCCGCCGCCCAGCCCTGGCCGTCGGGCAGTCCCCAGAGCCCGGCAAGATTGTTACGCCCGAGGATGACGGGAAAATCCTCCTCGGCCCTGGTCGCCGTGGGCTCTGGCCTCATCCCTGCATTGATAAATGCAATGAACTCAGCGTACTCGTCGGGGCGAACCGTGCGAATCGACATGGATGACCTCGATTGGCTTGCAAAATGCATAAGCTCGAGGAGGCCGGTGGGCATCTTGCACGCCGGCGGGGCTGAGGCCTCAGACTAAGGGACAGCGGCGATCACGGGCAAGCCGCAACCTGGACGGTCGCCAGCAGCGACCGGCAGACACGGAGGAATCGAACATGGGTCTGCGTATCAACACGAACGTGGCATCGCTCAACGCGAGGCGCCATCTGTTCAACACCACCAACAACTTCAACAAGTCCATGGAGAAACTCTCCAGCGGCATGCGGATCAACCGCTCGGGCGACGACGCCGCGGGCCTCGCCATCAGCGAGGGCCTCAAGAGCGACATCCGGGCGCTGGACCAGGCGGCACGCAACGCGGCCGACGGAATCTCGCTGGTGCAGGTGGCGGAAGGCTCCATGGACGAGCTCAGCAACATCCTGCTGCGCATGCGGGAACTCGCCGAGCAGGCCGCCACGGAGACCCTGGGCGATTCCGAGCGGAGCTACCTCGACCAGGAGTTCCAGGAGCTCATCTCCGAGATCGACCGCATCAGCGCCACCGCCGAGTTCAACGGCATCGCGCTGCTCGACGGCTCGGCCGGCACTCTCGACGTGCAGGTGGGCATCGGCACCGACGTGACCACCAGCGCGGTGTCCATCGACCTGAGCAACGCCATGAACGCGACCTTCCTCGGTCTCGACCCCACCGATCCGCTCACCACGCTGATGCCCGACACGGCCGGCGGCGAGACGGGTGGTGACCGGGCCCGCGTGATGATCGGGATCATCGAGAGCGCCACCGGCAACATCAGTCAGATGAGAGCCGGCTTCGGTGCGGCCCAGAACCGCCTGGAGACCTCGATCCGCAACATCTCCATGACGTCGGAGAACCTGGCCGCCGCCAACAGCCGCATCCGCGACGTGGACGTGGCCACCGAGACATCCAACATGACCAGCCTGCAGATCCTGCAGCAGGCCGGCGTGTCGGTCCTCGCGCAGGCCAACATGACCTCGCAGCTCGCGCTGAGCCTCCTCCAGGGCTAGCCGGCGCCGACGTTCGATTCCCGTGCCCGAGGGGGCGCGCCCGCCCAGGCGCGCCCCCTGCTCACGTCCGGCAGCGGTGACGACACGGGCTCCGCACATGATCTCGAATTCCTGCTCAAGGCCTCCCCCCCAGCGACCGATACCCCCTGCACAACCCGACGGCGTCGCGCCAAGGATGGCGACCAGCGCCGGACCGACAACGGTCGAAGCTCCCTCGCGGGGGCTGAACCCAACGCGTTTTCAAGGAGGAAATCGCATGGGCATCCGCATCAACACCAATATTGCGTCCATCAACACCCGCCGGCACCTCTACAACGCCACCACCGCGTACGGCAAGAGCATGGAGAAGCTCTCCAGCGGCCTGCGCATCAACCGCGCGGCCGACGACGCCGCCGGCCTGGCCATCAGCGAGGGCCTCAAGAGCGACATCCGCGCGCTCGAGCAGGCCAGCCGCAACGCCAGCGACGGCATCTCCATGGTGCAGGTGGCCGAGGGCAGCCTCGACGAGGTCAGCAACATCCTGCTGCGCCTGCGCGAACTGGCCGAGCAGAGCCTCAACGGCACGTTGACCGACGTCGAGCGCGGCTATCTCAACAACGAGTACCAGGACCTCCTGGACGAGATCGACCGCATCTCCGACTCCGCCGAGTTCAACGGCCAGAAGCTGCTGGACGGCTCGGGTGGCCTGGTGGCCATCCAGGTGGGCATCGGGACGGCGACCTACGACCAGATCGCGGTCGACCTGAGCGCCGATCTGGATTCGGCCGCCGGCCTGCTCCTGACCGCCGACATCTCCACGGCCGCCAACGCGGCGACCGCCATGGACGAGGTCACTTCCGCGGTGGACAACGTCAGCAGCGCCCGCTCCAGCTTCGGTGCCATCCAGAACCGACTCGAGACCTCGATCCGCAACATCAACAACCAGGCGGAGAACCTCTCGGCCGCCAACAGCCGCATCCGCGACGTGGACGTGGCCCGGGAGACCTCCAACCTGACCAGCTGGCAGATCCTGCAGCAGGCCGGCGTGTCCATGCTCGCCCAGGCGAACATGACCACCAGCCTGGCCATGAGCCTGATGCAGGGCTAGGCCGCGAGTAGATCGCCGCGGCCCTCTCCAGCTCTGGGAGCGCCGTGGCCCCGATGATGGCACGACTGCCGTGGCAGGAAGGCCGTCTCGCCCCCGGCGACCTATGACGGAACGGAACCCGTCCGGGTCCTCGGGATCAACCAGAGCCCATCTCAAGGAGGAATGCCATGGGCATCCGTATCAACACCAACGTTGCATCCATCAACACCCGTCGTCACCTGTACAACTCGACCATCGCGTTCAACAAGTCCATGGAGAAGCTCTCCAGTGGTCTGCGGATCAACCGCGCCGGCGACGACGCCGCTGGCCTGGCCATCTCCGAAGGCTTGAAGAGCGACATCCGTGCGCTCGAGCAGGCCAGCCGCAACGCCAGCGACGGCATCTCCATGGTCCAGACCGCGGAAGGCGCCCTCGACGAGGTCAGCAACATCCTGCTGCGCCTGCGCGAGCTGACCGAGCAGAGCCTCAACGGCACCCTGACCGACACCGAGCGGGGCTACCTCGACAGCGAGTTCCAGGACCTGCTCAACGAGATCACCAGGATCAGCAACTCCACGGAGTTCAACGGGATCAGCCTCCTGGACGGGTCGGCCACGGCCGCGGTGAGCATCCAGGTCGGCATCGATACCCAGACCTGGGACAGCATCGCCGTGGACATCACCACCGACCGTGACGCCACGGCGCTGGGCCTGACCGGGAGCGTCGACTCCGCGGCCAACGCCGCCACGGCCATGGCGCAGGTGCTGACGGCCATCGACACCGTGAGCTCGGCGCGTTCCGACTTCGGTGCCATCCAGAACCGGCTCGAGACCTCGATCCGGAACATCAACAACCAGGGCGAGAACCTCTCGGCCGCCAACAGCCGCATCCGCGACGTGGACGTGGCCTCGGAGACCTCGACCATGACCAGCTACCAGATCCTGCAGCAGGCCGGCGTCTCCATGCTGGCCCAGGCCAACATGACCTCTGGTCTGGCCATGTCGCTGCTCCAGTAGCTGACCCGACGGGGCGGGTCGACTGACCGTTGACCCGCCCCCAGCAGCCCCGGCCCCTTGCATTCAAGGAGGAAGACAATGGGCATCCGCATCAACACCAATACCGCGTCGATCAACACGCGAAGACACCTCTACAATTCGACCATCGCCTTCAACAAATCCATGGAGAAGCTGTCCAGCGGTCTGCGCATCAACCGCGCTGGCGACGACGCCGCGGGGCTTGCCATCTCCGAGGGACTCAAGAGCGACATCCGCGCCCTGGAGCAAGCGAGCCGGAACGCCAGTGACGGCATCTCGCTGGTCCAGACCGCGGAAGGCGCCCTCGACGAGGTCAGCAACATCCTGCTGCGCATGCGCGAGCTGACCGAACAGGCGCTCAACGGCACCGTCACCAACCAGGAGCGTGGCTACCTCGACAACGAGTACCAGGCCCTGATCAGCGAGATCGACCGGATCTCCAACAGCACCGAGTTCAACGGCATCGCGCTGCTCGACGGTTCGGCCGCGGCCTCGGTGAGCATCCAGGTGGGGATTGCGACCGAGACCTGGGACAGCATCGCCATCGACATCACCACCGATCGTGACGCCACGTCCCTGGGCCTGACCGGCAGCATCGTCGACGAAGCCACGGCCACGGCCTCCATGGCCTCGGTGCTGGCCGCCATCGACACCGTGAGTTCGGCCCGCTCGGACTTCGGTGCCGTGCAGAACCGGCTCGAGACCTCGATCCGGAACATCCAGAACCAGGGCGAGAACCTCTCGGCCGCCAACAGCCGCATCCGCGATGTGGACGTGGCGAACGAGACCTCCACCATGACCAGCTACCAGATCCTGCAACAGGCCGGCATCTCCATGCTGGCCCAGGCCAACATGACCTCTGGACTGGCCATGACCCTGCTGAGCTGACGCCACCTTCCCCAGGCTGGCCGGGGCGGATGCCATGATCCGCCCCGTTTCCATTCCCCCAGGACCGGGCTTCCGATCGTCACGGCCACCACACCGGGGATCCCCCATGCCATCAAGGCGTAATGTCCAAACGTATATTTTTGAGCCATCAAGACCAATCTGAGCGGCGAGGCAGGAATTTATATTTCAATTACCAAAACTTTACCTCAAGTCAGTGGCGCATGATGCCGATAAAACCAGCAGAATCCAGAAAGCCCGATTCCGGGCGCATGGAGGAAGTGATTCTCGAAGGTCCAGCCTGGACCACTCTTTCAAGGAGGAAGAGCATGGGCATCCGCATCAACACCAACATCGCCGCCATCAACACCCGGCGGAACCTCTACAACTCCACCACCAAGTTCCAGAAGAGCATGGAGAAGCTGTCCAGCGGCCTGCGCATCAACCGCGCGGCCGACGACGCGGCCGGTCTGGCCATCTCCGAGGGCTTGAAGGCCGACATCCGCGCGCTGGAGCAGGCCAGCCGCAACGCCAGCGACGGCATCTCCATGGTCCAGACCGCGGAAGGCGCGCTGGACGAGGTCAGCAGCATCCTGCTGCGCATGAAGGAACTGGCCGAGCAGAGCCTCAACGGGACCCTGTCGGACACCGAGCGCGGCTACCTCGACGCCGAGTACACCGAGCTGAGCTCGGAGATCGACCGCATCAGCGACAGCTCCGAGTTCAACGGCATCAAGCTGCTGGACGGCACCGGTGGCGCGTCGGTGAGCATCCAGGTGGGCATCGACACCCAGACCTGGGATTCGATCTCCGTCGACCTCAGCAGCGACCGCGACGCGGCGGCCCTGGGCCTGGCGGCGGGCATCGACACCGCGGCCAACGCCGGGACGGCCATGGGTCAGATCGACACCGCCATCGAGTCGGTGTCCTCGGCCCGTGCCGACTTCGGTGCGATCCAGAACCGCCTGGAGAGCTCGATCCGCAACATCAACAACACCGCCGAGAACCTCTCGGCCGCCAACAGCCGCATCCGCGACGTGGACGTGGCCAGCGAGACCAGCAAGATGACCAGCTACCAGATCCTGCAGCAGGCAGGCGTCTCGGTGCTGGCTCAGGCCAACATGACCAGTGGCCTGGCCCTGTCCCTCCTGGGGTAGGTTGACCGGACAGATGGGCCCCGCCCCGGGCGGGGCCCATCACAACAAGTGCAGGCGGAACCATGAAGAGCTTGACCGGAATTCCTGGCGGAATCGCCCCTCAGCCGCCGGCCGGAGCTGAACCGACGGGGATCGCCCCGAAGGTGCCGGTGGTTTCGGAGGAGCCCGCCCAGCGCAGCCATGACATCGCCCCGGTGAGCACCTCGCCTTCCCCGTCCCTCGAGGACATGGAGAGCGCGGTGGCCGAACTGCAGCAGACCCTGGCCCGGTTGCCCGGCAGCAACCGCGAGGCGCGACTGCGCTTCGAGGAGCAGGATCAATCCTACGTGGTCGAGATCCTCGACCTGGACAGCGGGAAGGTCATCCAGCAGTACCCTCCCGAAAAACTTCTCAACCAGAGCCCTCGCCCGGCCGATCTACTGGGTACGGTCATCGACCGTCGCAGTTGACACGCAAGCCGGCGCACGGCGCCGGGGCCTGGGGAGGCAAACATGAGTACCGTGTCTTTCAGTGGGTTGGCGACCGGAATGGACACCGGCACGCTGGTGGAGCAGCTCGTCGAGCTGCGCCGCATTCCCATCTACCGCCTGCAGAACCAGAAGCAGGGCTACCAGAACCAGGTGTCGGCGCTCGGCAACCTGCGCACCCGGCTCGAGGCCTTCCAGACCGCCGCCCAGGCGCTGGATTCGGCCAACGAGTTCGCGTCGTTGCAGGCCACTAGCAACAACGAGGACATCATCGCCGTGACGGCCGGTTCGGACGCGGCTCCGGGCACCTACGACATCGAGGTCACCGCCCTGGCCCAGGCCCAGAAATCGGTCTCGCAAGGCTATGACAACACGCTGACTGATGTCGGTAACGGCAACCTGGTGTTCAACGTCGGCGGCGAGGACCAGATCCTCGAGCTCACCGAATACACCAGCCTCGAGAACCTGGCCGAGCGGATCAACAGCGAGATCGACGGCGTCAACGCCAGCATCGTGTTCGACGGCTCGGAGACCGGCGGCTACCACCTGGTGCTGACCGGCGAGCCCGGCACCGACAGCGCCTTTACCGTGGACGCCTCGGGTCTCGCCGACGGCACCGCCCCTACCTTCACCCAGACCCAGGCCGCCACCGACGCCAGCCTGATCATCGACGGCATGGCGGTCACCGCCAGCGGCAACCATCTCGATGGCGTGATCAGCGGCCTGACCCTGGACCTGGAATCCGTCTCGGTTCCCGGCACCACCGTGCACATCGAGGTCTCCACCGACGTCGAGGGCGTCCAGGAGCAGGTCAAGGCGTTCGTCGACGCCTACAACGAGCTGTTCACGTACCTCGAGGACGAGATGGGCACCGACGGCAAGCTCGAGGGCAACGCCACCGCGCGCAGCGTCGGCAACCGCATGGAGAACCTGATGTCGGCGGTGATGTCCGGCGGCGGCGACTATTCCATGCTGGCCCAGATCGGCATCGAACGCCAGCAGGGCACCAAGGCGCTGAAGTTCGACGAGACCAAGTTCGCCGACGCGCTCGCGGAGAACTACGCCGCCGTGCGCGATCTGTTCATCGAGCGCGAGGGCAACATCGGCAAGGCCGCCCTGGTGGACGCCGCGGTGGACGAGCTGACCGACAGCATCGACGGACTCTTCAAGATCGGAACCGACTCGCTCGACCGCCGCATGGACAACATCGACCACAACATCGAACGCTACGAGCGGAGCATCGAGAACTACCGCACCACGCTCGAACGCAAGTTCCTGGCCATGGAGAGCGCCGTCTCGCTGCTCCAGGCCCAGGGCCAGTACCTCAGCTCCTTCGCCGGCCTCAGCTAGGCACGCGGGCACGGAAGGGATCGACAATGAACGACTACCGGAATATCCGGGCGTACCGCGAGACCGACCTGCAGACCATGGGCAAGGAGAAGCTCATCGTCCTGTTGTACCAGAAGATGCTGGAGCATTTCGACGCGGCGGCCGCGATTGCCGGTCGGGACCGTCCCGAGATGTCGCGCCGCCTGGGGCTGGCCCAGCGCATCGTCACCGAGCTGCGTGGCGCGCTCGACCACGCCATCGGCGGCGAGATCGCCGCCAACCTGGCCTCGCTCTACGACTACGTCTTCCACGAGATCCTGCAGATGCAGCTCGACCAGGATCCCGCCCACGCCGCGAACTGCCGGCAGGTCCTCGAGCCGCTCCTGAACGCCTGGAGCAACATCCCGGCCGGCGCGGCTGAGCGCGAATTGCGAGGGCGGCACCAACCTGGCATCGAACCTGCAAATCAGGCTGGAAACAAGCAGGCGCCGGAGGCTCACGACAAGCCACAGCTTGTCTCTATCTCTGCCTGAGGCAAGACTTTGCAGCACATCCTGAAGAGTTTGCATGATATCCACCGGGATCTGATGGCGGCCCTGGATGGTGAGCGCGTGGATCAGTTCCAGGCGCTTCTCGACCAGCGCGGCCAGCAACTCGCTGCCCTGGAACGGGCCCTGAAGGCCATGTCGAAGGCGCAGCGCACCGCCCACCAGGCCGATCTGGCCGAACTCTCCCGCCAGGACCACCTCCTCCAGGAGCGCAGTCGGCTGATCCGCGACACCCTCGACCACCGCCTGCGCGGCAACGGCTCCCGGTCGGGCCGGTCGTCCCAGTCCGTGGTCACGGGCGTGTTCGACCGTCAGGCCTGACCCGGCCCCGGCCGGTGCTCATCATTCACGTCTGCAGCGGGAACACGAAGGCCGACCGGCTGGTCGGCCCAGGCTTCAGGACTGGTCGCCGCCTTCGGGCAGCTTGTCCTTCATCTTCTTGCGGAGGGCGGAGAGATCGATGGCCGCGGAATTGGCGGCGTCGAGGGTGGTATTCTTGATCTCCTCGTAGATCTCGTGGCGGTGGACCGGGATGGATCGGGGCGCATCGATCCCGATCTGGACCTGATCTCCTCGGATATCGACGATCAGGATCGAGATGTCGTCCCCGATCATGATCTTCTCGTTGCGTTTGCGACTGAGGATGAGCACGGGACCTCCCTGTCCGCCGGCGGCGCCCCCCACTGGAGCACCGCTATGCTACTCAGAGACCGTTCGCCACCGTCTGCATGGATTCCTCAGCAGCGGCGGCGGCAGCGACCTCTCCATTCTCATTCTCTGCGGATTCCCCGGCCACGGCAAGCCCGAATTTGAAGTAATCGATCTCCTGCCGGGTCGATAGCGCGTCATCATCCAGGGCCAGCTGGGCCCCGCGGCGGGTGGCGGTGTCGAGCACCAGCGGCGCCCGGAGATTCCCCGTGACCATCTCCCCGCCCGCATGGACGGTGGTGATGATCAAGGTCACCAGCTCGGGATCCGGCGCGGTCGAGAGCTTGCGCTCCAGGGTCGTGGTCGTCTTGACCTCGTACTCCTCGCAGAAGAAGACCGGCGGCATGACGGGCACTCCGAAATCCGCTCGGTCCAGCGACTGCAGGAAACGCATGGGCATGTCCTGTTCCATGTCCAGCAGGATCCAGCGGCACAGCTTCGGCAGGCCGATGAGCCCCTCGGGCAGCTCGATCACGTCCGCATCTTGATAGTCCAGGACCCCGAACCTCACGGTCTCGAAGCTAGGCATGGTCGTCTCCTCGTGATGGGGCCCGCGCCCCGGCTACAGGTACATCATCAGGTTCTGCTGGAACAGCTTGCTGGTGACCAGCAGGCTGCTCTGGTAACTCATCTGCGCCTGGGCCAGGTCGGACGAGACCTGGGCCACGTCGGCGTCCTTCTCCAGGGAGAGTTTGGCCTGGAGCTGGACGTCGCGCTGCATCAGCAGCGCGCTCGACCATTCCAGATCCTGCTGCTTGCCGCCCATCTTGATCATCTGTGCCTGGATCATCTGCTCGAGGGCCTCGATCTCGATGGTCGAGTTGCGCACGGCATCGGGGTCGTCCGCCAGGAGCGCCGTGCGCAGATCCTCGAGGATCCCGAACATGCGCACGGGCGTGCCGGTGCCCTCGATGCCGAGCAACGAGGCCGTGTCCGGCGCGCCGGCGTTGCGCACGTAGAACGTCTCGGTCGAACCGCCGACCACCGAGAGGCCCGAGCTGTCGAGCCGGAGCTGATAGCCGGGCATGGCCGCGCTGAAGGTGGCCTGCAGGTCGCCCAGGGTGGTGGCGCCGGAGAAGTCGATGCTGGTCACCACGCCGCCGACCTCGACCTCGATGGTGCCCAGCGGCAGGTTGCCGTCGAGCGCCGCGATGTCGGTGAGCAGGGTGGCGGCGGCCAAGGCCGCCCGGATGTCACGGCCGATGAGCGTGCCGGCTTCCGAGGACCCGCGCAGCCCCAGGGTCGAGGCCGTCTGGCCCCCATCGATCTCGTCGACCACCACCGGTCCCGTGCCGGTGAGCTGCAACCCGGTGCCGTCGGGACTCAAGCTGGCGGTGACCGCACCGCCGGTGGCGGCGTTGATCGCGGTGATCACGTCGTCCAGGGTGGTGGCGGCGGCCAGGTTCACGTTCCAGCTGTCGTTGTTGCCGTCGCGGATGGTGATGCTGCCCGCGTCCCAGCCAGCGCCCAGGTTGAGGTCGCTCAGCGGTGTGGTGAGCGAGAGTCGCGGTGCCAGGTCCACGCCGCCGATCAGGGTGGACGACATGGAGCCCATGAACTCGCTGCCGGGGATGTTGAGGACCTGCGAGGTGTTGGGACCGGTGCGGGTGACGATGTCGTTGTCGTTCCCCTGGTAGATCACCGTGCTGCCGTTGCGGACGAAGGGTGGCGCGTCGGTGCGCGTGCCGCCGAAGATGAAGTTCCCCTCCACCGTGGTGTTGAGGATGTCCAGCAGCCGGTTGGTCAGGTTGTCGACCTGGGTGACCGCGGTCAGGCGCGACTCGGTGGTGGCCACGGCGTTGGATTCGCGCAGGGCCAGCTCGCGCACCTCGGCGAGGAGCGCGCTCATGTCCTGGAGCGCCGAGTCGGTGGAATCGACGATGACGCTGCTGCGGGTGACGTTTCGCAGGTACTGGTTGTTGCTCGCAATCAGGGCGTTGTAGCGCTGGATCGCTCCGACGGCGCGGGGGTCGTCGGCGAAGTCGTTGACCCGCTGCATGGTGCCCGCCTGGCGTTGCAGCTCGAGCATGTTGCCCAGGCTGCGGTTCAGATCGCCCACCAGGATCTGGCTCAGATAGTTGTCGCTGATCCGGATCGGCATGCTCCGCTCCCTCGCCTCGCTACACCATGTTCACCAGGGTGTCGAACATCTCCTGGATGGTGGAGATGACCCTGGCGGCCGCCGCGTAGGTATTCTGGTAGCGCACCATGTTGGCGGCCTCCTCGTCGAGGCTCACCCCGGTGGCGCTGGCGATCTTGGCTTCCACCGCCGAGACGGCGTTGGCCTGGTTGTCCACCAGGAACTCGAAACTGGCGCGCTTGCTCGCCACATCGATGAGCACCCCGCGGTAGCGGTCGCTCACGGTGGCGTCCTCGCCGAACGCGGCGTTGTCGGCCAGGTCAGCGATTTCCCGGGCGATGTCGGCGTCGCCGGCGTCGCCGCTGCGCGAGGTGGCCACCATCTCGGGGTTGTCGATCAGCATCTGGCTCACCTCGATGGTGTGCATGCTGTCGCCGCTGAAGAACAGCAGTCCCGAGCTGGATCCGGTCTGCCCCTGGACATGCAGGGCGTTGACGGCGTCGATGAGCATGCCGGCCACGTCGTCGAGCTGGTTGCGCACGTCGGTGACGTAGGTGTCACGGCTCTCGAGGAGCCCGCTGAGGCGTCCTTCGGGTAGCGTGACCTCGTGGTAGTTGCCCTCGGTGACCACCGTCATCTGATAGCCCTGGCTGGTCTCCCGGTAGGTGGTCGTGAACTGCTGGACCGCATCCCGGGTCACCATGGTGCGCCCGTTGAGGATGATGTCGAGGCTGCCGTCGTCGCGTTCCTCGGTGGTCACCGCGGCGATGGCCGACAGCTCGGTCACCAGCAGGTCGCGCTGGTCCCGCAGATCGTTGGCGGGCTGGCCGTTGATCTCGGACGCCATGATCTGGCCGTTCAACTCGCCGATGGATTCGAGCAGACCGTTGAGCTGGACGATCTCCTCCTCAACCTGGGCATCGATGTTGGCAGCGAGGTCATCGAGACCGGCGCTGATCGAGTGGAAATCGGTGACCAGGGAGACCGCCTTGCTCACCACCTCCTGCTTGAGCGACGGGTCCGCCGGCGGCGTGGCCAGATCGCTCCAGGCGGAGAAGAACGAGTTGAGGGCGTTGCCCAGGTGGTCGTTGTCGATGGAGCCGAGGATGTTTTCGATCTCGTAGAGCGCGCTGTCCACCGATTCGTACGAGGCCTGCTTGGCCATCTGCGAACGCAGGGTGTTCAAAAGGAACATGTCCTGGGAGCGGCGGATGGTCACCACATCCACGCCCTGGCCGATGGCCCCGAACGCGAAGCTCAGGGGACGCCTGGCCGCCAGCATGTTCATCTGGCGGGTGTAGCCGGGGGTGTCGGCGTTGGCGATGTTGTGGGACGTGGTCGACAGGCCGGCCTGGGCCATGAACATGGCCGACAGGCTGTTGTCCATCACGGTGCTGAGACTGGACATCGCGTGCTCCCGTTCCTGTTCAGGCCTGTCGCACGAGCACGCCACTGCGCTCGTTGCTGGTCGGATGAGCACCCTTGTCGTAACAGCCGGCCGGGTCCTCGAGCAGGCATCGGCGCAGGAGCGCCGCCTCCTCCTCGACCAGATCCAGGCAGAAACTAGCCAGGCGCCGGTTCATCTCGTTGGCGCGGGCCAGCTCGCCGGCTGCCCGCCGCACCGCCTGCACCGGACCCATCAGCTTTGCATTCAGCACCGGATCCTGGCCCTCGAGCCAGGCGCTCAGACTGCCGGGCACCGTGGCCCCCGCTCGGCTCATGAGGTCGCTCGCCAGGCGTTCACGCCGGATCCGCACCGCATCGGCGGCTGCGAGCCCAGCGGTCATCCGTCGGGCATTCTCCTCGAGGCCATCGAGGTCGTGGGTGGTCATCAGGCACCCCTGGTCATGCGCCAGGGCGAGGAGCTCCTCGTAGTGCCGGCGTTCCTCGGTCAGCGCGCTCTGCAGTTCCTGCACCGCTGCCGGGTCCTGGGCGGTGGTCGGGCCGAACTTGATCATGGGCGTTCACCTCTGCATGGGTTCTCGGACCACTTATTCAGGGGTACCTGTATCCAGAACCGTGCCAAACTGTGCCCCGAGCCGCCGGGCCAGTTCCTTGACAGCCTGGATATATTGTCGGGTCTCGGCATAATCGGGGACGCTGCGTCCCGCCCGGTCGACCGTCCCGGGACCGGCGTTGTAGGCTGCGAGCGCCAGGTCCACGTCCCCGTCATAGCGGTTCAGCATGCGGGCCAGGTACTCGGCGCCGCCACGCAGGTTCTCCGCCGCATCACGAGGATCGACCACGCCGAGTTCCTCGGCGGTTCCCGGCATGAGCTGCATGAGGCCCTGGGCGCCGCGTGGCGACTCGGCGCCGGGGTCGCCACCGGATTCGCGCACCATCACCGCCAGGACCAGCGCCGGATCCACCCCGCTCGACCGCGAGGCCTGCATCAGTTCGTGCTGGTAGCGGTCGAGGCTGTCGGCCGCGGCGCCGCCGAGCGACTCGGCGTTCCGGCGCAGAAGGACCATTCGGGAAATGTCTGCCCCGGGCCGGAAACGCTGTCCGTCGTAGGCCGCGAGCACCCGGGCGCGATCCACCGGCGGCCGGCGCAGCGGCGCGCCGTCCTGGTCGGCACCGGGAATGCTGCTCTGGAACTGGCGCACGATCAGTTCGGAGATACCCAGTCCGCCGTTGTCGGCGAGCCGGTCAGCGAGGGCCTGGTCCTGGAGCTGCTCGTAGATCTTGGTCCCGCTGCCCTGGCCCCAGAACTGGTTCTCGGGCACGGTGCTGCGCATGGAACTGATGAGCTGGTTGTAGAAGAGGGCCTCGAACTGGCCGGCGATGCGGCGCAGTCCCTCCAGGTCGTTGGCCACCGGTTCACCGTCCACAGCCTCGCGCCGGGCCTGGCCCTGCAGGTCGGCCACCGCCCGCTCGCTGCGGATCCGGTCGCTGGTCAGCGCCGTGAGGCTGGTGTCGATGCCCGGTAGATCCATGGTCGCACCTACATGACCACGAGCTCGGCCTGGAGCGCGCCGGCCCGTTTGAGGGCTTCGAGGATGGCGATGATGTCGCGGGGGCTGGCCCCGATGTCGTTGAGCACACCCACCACGTCGGCCACGGTGCTGGACTCGGGCACGTGCAGCACGCGCGCTTCGTTGTCCGAGACCCGGGTGTTGACGTCGGGCACGATGGCGGTCTGGGCGTTGCCGCCGGTGGTGAAGGGCGCGGGCTGGGAGACGTCGTAGTAGGTCTTGATCTCGACCTTGAGGTTGCCGTGCGCCACCGCGGCCTCTTTGAGGACCACGTTGGCGCCCACGATGATGGTGCCGGTGCGTTCGTTGATCACGACCCGCGCCACGGCGTCGCTCACCGCCGAGAGCTCGCCCATGCGGGCCACGAAGGGAACGGGCTCGCCGAGGAACTGGCTGGGAATGCGCACGTCGATGCGGTGCGCATCCACGGCGTGCGCGGTCCCCTCGCCGAACGTCTCGTTCACCGAGCGGGCCACCGCCGCGGCGGTGGAGAAGTCGGCGTGGTGGAGCAGCCAGGACATCTCGCCCTCGCGGGTGAAGTGCCCCGTCAGCGGATTGCGGATGGTGCCGCCGTTGGGGATGGTGCCCACGGTGGCGTGGTTCTTCCGGAAGCTGTTGTTGGCGCCGCTCTTGATGTTGAAACCGCCGATGGAGACGGCCCCCTGGGCGACCACGCACACCGTGCCGTCGGCCGCCTTCAGCGGCGTCATGATCAGGGTGCCGCCCTCGAGGCTGCTGGCATCCCCCACGCTGGCCACCGTCACGTCGAGGCGCGAGCCCTCGCTGGCGGTGGGGTCGACCTCGGCGGTGACCACCACGGCGGCCACGTTCTTCAGGCGGATCAGCGAGGGATCCACCGTGACACCGAGGCGCTCGAGCATGGAGCTGAGGCTGTTGACGGTGAAGTCGGAACTCTGGCCGTCGCCGGTCCCGTTCAGGCCGGTGATCAGACCGTAGCCCAGCAGCGGCTCCGGCGTGGTGCCCTCGACCATGGCCAGGTCCTTGATGCGCGAGGCCACGCCGGCGGCGGCGGCCACGGGCAACAGGATCGTCAACAGGGCCAGGACCAGGATGTTGCGCTGGATGGTCATGCTTCGCTCCCGCTCTAGAACAGCCAGTTGACGATGCGCGACAGCACGCCCGGGTTGGCCGAGTCCTGGGCCATGCCGGTGCCGCTGTAGGCGATCTGGGCGTCGGAGATGAAGGTCGAGAGGATGGTGTTGTCCGAGGCGATGTCGCGCGGACGACAGATCCCCGAGATCTCGATGAGCTGACGGTCGCCGTTGATGTCCACCGACCGCGTGCCCACCAGCCGGAAGTTCCCGTCGGCGAGGACCTCGGTGATGCGCACCGAGATCTCGCCCTGGAGCTTGCCGGAACGGCTGGTGGAGCCGTCGCCCTTGTACTTGTTCTCGGTGTCCAGCCCCCACATGTTCAGCGGCTGCAGGAACCCGAGCCCGGGACCGCCGGAGATCTCGGTCTTGTTATTGGCGGTCATCTCGGTCGACGCATCGGCGGTGGTCTGCTCGGTGATGATGATGGTCACCACGTCGCCCACACCGCGGGCCTTGAAGTTGGTCACCAGGCTCGAACCCGACTCCAGGTCGATGAGCGGTTCTCCGGCCAGCGCGCCCACTGACAGCAGACAGGCCAGCACGACGGTGATCTGCGAGAGCTTGGGCATGATCTACCTTCCGATGGTCACGGTGCCCGGTCCGGCCACGCGGGCCACCACCAGGCGTCCATTGAGCTGGTTGCGGACACTGACCGTCTCGCCGAGCAGGCCGTCCTGACGACATTCGGCGCGGACCACCGCGGCCACCGAGCCGCGGCGGACCAGCAGATCCACGGTCTCGCCCCGCAGGACCAGCGGGCGCGGTTCGAGGTCGCGCGTGGAGAGATACTCGCCCGGATCCAGATCGCGGGTGGTCACCATGCCCTCCAGCGCCTCGGGCGTGGTCACCAGGTCGCTGGACGCGGTGGCCAGATCGGTCCACTCCCATTGCATCTGGTCGGGATCGGGGCTCTGGCCGCGAGCCACCTGGCGCACCTGACGGGCCGTCCGGCCGTAGCAGTGCAGAACGGCGACCACCGACAGGTGTCGCCGGAAGCCGTCGCCCGCCAGTTCCACGGTGAGCAGGTTGCGCCCCGGGGACAGCGGTCGCGAGCGCGGCCAGCTCACGTCCCAGGAACCGGTGCTGCAGAATTCGGGATCGGGGATCTCCAGCGCGAGCCACGCCGGCGGCGCCTCCGCCGGCTGGGGCGGGATGGCGGGCAGCAGGAGGGCGCGCACACGCTCCACCAGTTCATTCGTCGGCACCGGCTGCCCCGCGAAACTGACCTGACACAGGGGCGAGCCGGCCAGCGTCACGCCGTCGGCGAGTCCGGCCAGGACCAGGCGCCGCAACACCACGCGGCGGCTCACGGTGCACGCGGTGCCGGGGCGACCGGCGGCGGCCACCACCAGGTCGCCGGCCGCGGCGGGGACCGGGCCGCGCACCACGTCGGCCAGCCGGGCGGTGCCGGTGGTCACCCGGACCGAGTCGGCCAGGTCCAGAGTCCAGCCGACAGCCGCCGCCGGCAGCGCCAGGGCCGCCAGCAGGACCATCAACGGCAGGATCTTGGGACGACTCATGACGCTCCTAGCGCTTGATGTTGTTGGCCGTCTGCAGCATCTGGTCGGCCATGGTGATGGTCTTGGAGTTCAGTTCGTAGGCCCGCTGCGCGGTGATCATGCGCACCAGTTCGTCCACCGTCTCGACGTTGCTCATCTCGAGGTAGCCGCTCGCCACCTCGCCGAGCCCGTCGAGTCCCGGCTGGCCATTGAGCGGCGCGCCGCTGGCCGGAGACTCGAGGAACATGTTGCTGCCGCGCGCGATCAGGCCGCCCGCGTTGGGGAAGCGGACCAGCTCGATCTGTCCGATCTCCTGGACGTTGGCGCTGTCGCCGGCCAGGCGCACGCTCACCGTACCGTCGCGGGCCACGGAGATCTCGGTGGCGTCGGCCGGCACCTGGATCGCCGGCTCGAGCCGGTAGCCCAGAGCGGTGACGATGTTCCGCTCGCCATCCATCTTGAAGCTGCCGTCGCGGGTGTAGGCGAGGTTTCCGTCGGGCAGGCGCAGCTGGTAGAAGCCGTCGCCCTCGATCATCAGATCGAGAGGATTGCTGGTGGAGACCACGGTGCCCTGGCCGAAGTCGCGACTGGTCGAAACCATCTTCACGCCGTGCCCCACCTCGACGCGGGTCGGCGCCACCAGGCCGTCGGACCGCACCTGGCCGCCCGGCACCACCTGCTCGTAAAGCAGGTCCTGGAACTCCATGCTGCTCTTCTTGTAGCCGGTGGTGTTCACATTGGCCAGGTTGTTGGAGATCGTGTCGATCTGCAGCTGCATGGCCTTCATGCCCGAGGCCGCCGTTCCCATGGCTCGCATCATCGGTCATCACCCCGTTTCGACTAGGTATTGCGACCCAGCGTGTTGACGCTCTTGCCGAGCATCTCGTCGTTGGCCTGCAGCACCTTCGATTCGATCTCGAAGGCGCGCTGGGCCGCGATCATGTCCACCAGCGTCTGCACCGGATCCACGTTGCTGTCCTCCAGGTACCCCTGGCGCAACTCGACCTCGTTCTTCGGCACGTCAGTGGGCGCCAGGTCCTCCGTGGCCACGAGCAAGCTGTCGCCCCGGTGCTGGAGCTTCTCCGGACTGGCGAAATCCACCACGCGGAGCCGTCCGCGCACCGCACCGTCCACCGTCACCGTGCCGTCATCCTCGAAGGCGATCCGTCCGCCGCCGGCGTTGATGGGGCCCCCGGTGCCCTGCACCGCCATGCCGGACGAGGAGACCAGCTGGCCCGTGTCGTCCAGGCGGAACGCCCCGTCGCGGGTGAAGAACTCGCCGCCTTCCTGGTCGCGGACCACGAAGAAGCCGCGTCCGGCCAGCGCCGCGTGGGTATCGCGACCGGTGTCCCGCAGGGCTCCGCCGCGCACATCCAGCGCCTGCCCCATCTGCAGGGCACGGGCGATCGGCCAGCTCCCGTCGCGTCCGGGTTTCTGGTTGGCCTCGAGTTGCGGCAGACCATCGGCGCCGGGTTTGTCGCCCTCGCCGCTGCCCACCTCGGTCACCCGGTTGAGCACCTGGCGGAAACCGGTGGTGGCGACATTGGCCAGGTTGTTGGCCAGCGTATCGATGCGGGCCTGATCGAGATGCATGGCCTGCTTGGCGGTCTGCAGGGTTCGCAGCATGCCGGTCCTCCTCCGGACACGGGACACGGAGACACTTCGCTCCGGTCTAACCGCAATACCCATGCCGGAGGGGCGTCGGCATAGCGGCCACGACGCACTTCACGTCGAACACGAATCTGCGCTCACAAGTGACTGTCTTGTAGGGTTTTTGGGGATTAGCGGAAACCGATGACAACACGGGGCGACGCGGCCTTGCCAGGCCGGCCGTCTGGCCGCTGTCCAGAGCTCACGCAAGGGTGGGTGATTATCTGACGGCCAGGCAGGCCACTTCGATCAGGGCCCGCCCCGGTCCCCGGTGGACGTTCGCGGCAGTTCCACCACGAAGCGCGACCCCACCCCGGGGCTGCTCTCTACCGCGATCTTCCCGCCATGCAGTTCCACCAGCCGCTTCACCACCACCAGCCCAAGGCCTGTCCCCGGCTCTCCCGAGGTGGCGTGCCCCCGGGCGAAGGGAGCGAAGAGGTCTCCGGCGTCGCCGTGGTCCAGGCCGGGCCCGCCATCGGCCACGGTCAGGCGCACGGTCCGCTCGCTCGCCCGGGCTTCCACACGGACCCACCCTCCGTCCCGGTTGTACTTCACGGCGTTGCTCACCAGGTTGTCGAGGATCTGCCGCAGGCGCAGGGGATCGGCCCTCACCGAGAGCTGCCGGGGCTCGACCACGCTCTCCAGCCGCAACCGCCGGGCCCTGGCCGGCGACTGGTTGTCCCCCAGCACACGGGCCACGAGTTCGTCGAGGCGGGTTTCCTGGGGATGCAGAACCAGCGCCCCGGCCTCGAGGCGGCTCAGGTCGAGAAAGTCGTCGAGCAGGCGAGTGACCTCACCGATCTTGGCATCGATTCCCCCGAGGAACTCGCGCTGGGTGTCGTTCAGCGGTCCCGGCGTTCCGGTGGCCAGGAGCCCGGCATAGCCCTGGATCACGGCCAGGGGCTGGCGCAGGTCGTGGGCGATGAGCGACTGGAACTGGGCCCGCTCGGCGTCGGCCGCGGCCGGATCGGGTCCCTCGAGGAAGAGATGCAGGGTCTGACCCGCGTCGAGTCGGGTGCTGCGCAGACCGACCCGGCGCTCGCCACCGCCCAGGCGCAGGACCAGGTCTTGCCGCGTGGCCAGCGACTCCTCCAGGAGATGGTCGGCGTCCGCCACGCCCATGGTGGTCAAGATCGCCGCCAGGCCCGGCGCGGACACCGCGGTCACCGCCGGCCCCAGCAACGCCACCAGTTCGTCCGACCAGGACACGAGGCGACCCTCGCGATCACTGATCACGATGGGCAACGGCAGTGCGGTCAAGGCCAGGTCATGGGTCGGCATGCAGCTCCGATCTCCCGGAGACACGCTGTCACCGGGACGTCGTTCCGCACATCGGCCGCGGCGCCTCGCGCTGTAGGAGAATCAGGATCCGGCCACGAGCATGTTGATGTGCTCTTCCAGGATGCCCTGGCCATCGGGCTCGATCCAGGTGAAGAACACCGCGACCTCGTACTCCCCGCCTTCGGGGAGTTCCTCCTCGGGCTGGGTGCGCACCACCAGGCCCTGGCATTGCACCAGGGCCAGGTCGGTATCCTGCCCGGCGGCTCCCGGCACGGAGAGCTCGAGCCCCATGGCCAGCTTGGTCATGGGCGCCAGGTAGTGGTCGGAACGGAAGTAGACACCGGACGTGGAGATGTTGATGGTCTCGAGCCGGGCAGCCGACTCCTGGCCATCGACCTGGTCGAGATAAAGTTGCATGCGCAACCTGGCGTCCACCCGTTGCGAGCGACGACGTTCTCCGTGATCGACCATGGGCACGCTCCTTCGCGGTCCGGATAGGACCGGGGCCGGCGCTGCAGGCCGGCCCCGGATCACCTACTTCTTCTTGTGCCGGTTCTTGCGCAGACGCTTCTTCCGCTTGTGCGTCGCGATCTTCTTGCGCTTGCGCTTGCGTCCATTGGGCATGGGACACTCCACCTTTCCAGCATCAAAGTCTCGGCCCAGGACGGATCGCGGCACGTCCGCATCCTGCAGGGCCAGGTCATTCCTCTTTTGTGCGACGGCCAAATCTAGTGCCGGGAAGCGGAAAACACAACCCCCGCGCGATCAGGCGTCATCCCCATCGTTCAGGCGCGCCTTCAGTTCGTTGGAGGCCTTGAAGTACGGGACCCGCTTGGCCGGCACCTCCACCGAGTCGCCGGTCCGCGGGTTGCGGGCCTGCCGCGATCGCCGCTGCTTGACCTTGAAGCTCCCGAACCCTCGCAACTCGACCTTGTCGCTGCTGACCAGGGCCCGGCCGATGTTCTCCAGGATCATGTTCACGATGACCCCCGTGTCCTTCTTGCTGATACCGGTCTCGCCGGCGATCATCTCGACCAGCTCCGCCTTGGTCATGGCTCTCGGCTCCCCAGGCTCAGGTTGAGCGCCCACGATGGGTGTATCTCGTGAGCTAGTTTCAAGCTAGCATGTCTTGCGGGCCGTGTCAACTGCAATGGATACAGGGGTTTGCATAAAAAAATGTTTCCCAGGTATCGCCGCGTGGCTCATCCGAGAAACTCCTGCAGGAGCCGACATGCAGAAGGTCGAACAGCCAATCCCGAGCGACCGAGGAAACATTTTGAGCATACAACATCAACCTTCGGGCCAGACGGCTCCACGGCCGGCAATTCCACATCACGGCTGATGTAACTCGTTCTATGATTGCTAATTGAGAGATCCGCCCCGGAGATGGGACGCGGGATGATTCCGGCTGTGGTGGCCACGGGTTCGGGCAGGTTGCACGGTCCCCGCCCGTTGAACGGGCAGGGTGCCCCGGATCAGCCGCCGAGTTGGTGGAAGAGCGCCTCGTGCCCCGGGGTGAGTCGGCAGCCGCGGCGCTGCATGACCGTGGCGGCGATGGCCAGGGCTCGCGCCTCATCCATGCGCTCGGACTGGCGGCCGTCTCCCCAGGTGAAACACGGCATGCACTTGGCCGGGAAACCGCTGCCGAACACATTGCTGGCGAAGCCCACGGTTGTCCCGGTATTGAAGAGGGTGCCGATGGCGGTCTTGCAGTGCTCCCCCATCATCAGCCCGACGAACCGCAGCCCGGAATCCTCGGCGCCGCCGCCCAGATCGACCCGGATGGTCCCGTAGGTGTTCTTCAGATCGCTGTTGGTGGTGAGAGCCCCGAGGTTGCACCAGCTACCGAGGTAGGCGTGGCCCACGAAGCCTGCGTGTTGCTTGTTACTGAAATCGAGGAAGGTGCTCTCGCCGATCTCGCCGGCCACCTTGTTGACCGCCCCCAGCGAGGTCTCGCCGTAGATGGTGGCGCCGGCCTTGATCAGGCTCTCGCTGCCCACGAAAAGCGGCCCTTCGAGGTAGCTGTGCGGCAGGACCCGCACCCCGCTGCCCAGCACCACGGGCCCGGCCGAGGTGTCCACGGCCACGCCGGGCGCCAGGTCGCAGCCGGGTCCCACGAGCAGCGGCTGTTCCCCGCGCAATGACAGATCGCCCCCGGTCCAGGGCTGCAGCGACACGGGGCGAGCCCAGGACGGATCGGCCTCGGCGGCCACGGCGCCCCAGATCCGCCGTGCGGGCAGGCGGCCTTCCAGGCGGACCAGGTCCTGCGCGATGGCGGTGGCGGTGGCCGGCACCAGTTCCCACAGGCGTCGCCAGGCGCCGGTGATGGGCTGCCCTTCCCCGGCGCCGGGCGGGTTCCAGGCCGGCACGGAAAGGTCGGGACGCTGCCAGCAGCCCGCGGCCGCAGCCGCGGCTTCCCATCGCTGCCATGACTGCAGCGTGTCGGGAGCACCCGCGGCCGGCACCGTCAGGGCCAGCCAGCCCTCATCGTCCCGCCAGGCCAGGTCGCCGCCGGCGGCGGCCGCACGCCAGAGATCGACGAGCAGATCCCAGCGCGCACCCAGGCGTCCGGAAATCAGCAGGACCCGCTGCTCCGGCGGCACTTCCACCACGCCGACCCGATAGCCGCCGTCCGCCGCCAGTCCGGCCAGCAAGCTCCTGACCAGCAGCACCGGTTCTTGGCCGGCGACATGGGCCAGTCGCTCGCGCAGATTGAGCAGGCCGCAGCGCAGTTCGCAGACCGGCAGGCTCCAGGCCAGGGGGCGGAATCCGGTCAAGGTGTGGTCCTCGAAGATCACGGGCACCGTGGTCACGGCGATCCTCCTGCTGGCTTGGCGTCGAGGCCCCGCGGGGCCGGATCTCCGGCATGGTAACCGGAGCCGGCGTCGGGGCCAAGCCTGGAGCGAACTGGATTCAGGCCAGGACGTCGATGATGGTGCCAAGGAGATCGTCGCCGCTGCGCGCGGCCACGAGGCAGGCCTCCAGGCCCCTGCGGGCGTTCAGGAGCCGGACACCGGCGTCGAGAAGATCCGGCGCCCCCTCCCTGGGGGCCTCCAGGGTGCTGCGCACCACGTCGTCCGCCGCCCGGTCGAAACGCCGCTGGTTCTGCTGCAGGCCCCGGAGGGCCGTGTGGAGGACACCGAGGGTCATGGTCAGAACCTCCCCTCTTTTCATCGGCCGGCCGGCCTGGGACTTTAGCGAAAACCGAATTTCATGATACGGCGGATTCCAGAAGCCACCCTGGTCGTGATATAATGATCTTTCGCAACTTGTCCGGACCCCTGCCGCCCTGCGGCTTCACGAGGAGATCCCATGCGCCCGCAGCCCGTGCTCATCGTCTGCCTCTTCGCCCTCGTCGCCAGCATCGGCCTGGCCGACCCCATGCCCGGACTCGAGACCGAGTCGCAGGAATGGGATGTGGACGGCCTCGAACTGCTCCTGCCCCGCCACGAGACCGTCAGCGAGCGCGCGTTCCTGCTCGCCCACCCCGAGCTGGTCCCGGCGCCCCTCGAGCGGAGCGACCCGCCCCCGCTGGCACCGGTGCGCAACTGCGCCGAGTGGGAGCCCTGCACGGGCGTCCTGATCCGCTACCCCCTGGGCCTGCCCTACAACCTGCTCCGCGATTTCGACGACGACGTCACGCTCTACGTGGTCGTCTCGGCGGGCTACCAGTCCACGGCCCAGAACAATCTCTCGGCCAACGGGGTCGACATGGATCAGGTCGAGTTCGTGGTGCGCAACAACGACTCGATCTGGACCCGCGACTACGGCCCCTGGTTCGTGTTCGACGGCCAGGGCGACATCGCCATCATCGACCACACCTACAACCGGCCCTACCGCCCCAACGACAACCTGATCCCGGTCTACCTGGCGCAGCAGCTCGGCCTGCCGGTGCACAGCCACGACATGTACCACACCGGCGGCAACTACATGACCGACGGCGCGCACATCTCGGCCTCCACCCGGCTGGTCTACGCCGAGGCCCAGGCCCACAACGGCATGAACGAGGCCGCGGTGGACCAGCTGATGCTCGACTATTACGGGGTCGCGAACTACCAGGTCCTGGATTACATCGAATCGGGTGGGATCCACCACATCGACACCTGGGCCAAGTGGCTCGACGAGGAGACGGTGCTGGTCAAGGATGTCTGGTCGTCGCACTGGACCTACGAGACGCTGAACCAGCGGGCCACCCTGCTGGCCAGCCTCCAGGCCTCCACCGGGCGCAACTACCGCGTCTTCCGGGTCTACTGCTACAACATCGGCGGCAGCAGCCCGGCCAGTTACACCAACAGCCTGATCCTCAACGACTGCATCTACGTGCCGCACTTCGGCAACAGCGCCTACGACGAGGAAGCGCTGCAGGTCTACCGCGAGGCGGCGCCCGGCTACGACGTGCGCGGCTACTACTACAGCGGCTTCCTCTCCGACGACGCGCTGCACTGCCGCAGCAAGGGCGTCATGGACGCCGGCATGCTCCGGGTGCAGCACGTGCCCGTGATCGAGGACCAGCCCCTGGCGCCGGTGGACATCACCGCCCATATCCGGGCGCACAGCGGCGAGGCCCTGGACGCGACCACGCTGTTCTACCGACACGGCTCACTCGGCGCCTGGCAGAGCGTCGCCCTGGCCGCCACCGGCACGCCCCATGAATTCACGGCCGCCATCCCGGCGCCGGCGGCGGCCGACACCTGCGAGTACTACCTCCTCGCCACTGATCTGAGCGGCCGCAGCGAAACCTCGCCCCGGGTGGCGCCGGCGGCGGTGCATCGGTTCCGCCACGGCGATCCCACCACCGGCGTGGCCAGCTTGCCGGGGGCGGCGGCCACCCTCGCCGCCAACTATCCCAACCCCTTCAACCCGAGCACCACGTTCAGCTTCGCCCTCGCCCATGCCGACCACGCCGAGCTCGTGATCATCGACGCCCGCGGCCACCTGGTCCGCACGCTGGTCGACGGCACCTGCCCCGCCGGCACCACCGAGGTCCGCTGGGACGGCACCGACCGCAACGGTCGGCGCGTGGCCTCGGGCACCTACTTCTACCGGCTGCGCGCGGCCGGCCTGCAGTACACCCGGGCGGCGACCCTGGTGAAGTAGGCACCACCACCGACGGAGAGAGGCCCCGACCACTCCGGCCGGGGCCTCTCTCCGTCAGCGGCACGAGTCCTCAACCGGTCTTGATGCTCGCGACCTTCCGCGACACCGCCGCCTTGGTGTTCTCCAGCGACGCGTACATCACCGGCACCACGATCAGCGTCAGGAAGGTGGCCACCGCCAGGCCCCAGATCACCGCCACGCCCATGGGGCCCCACCACTGGGACGATTCGCTGCCGATGACCACGAAGCGGTCCAGCTGGCCGTCGAAGAGCTTGCCGAAATCCAGCGAGAAGCCGGTCGTCAGGGGAATCAGACCGAGGATGGTGGTCACCGCGGTGAGGACCACCGGACGGAACCGCGTGGTGCCCGCGTGGACAATGGCCTCCTCCAGGCCCATGCCCCGCTGGCGCAGCTGGTTCATGTAGTCGAGCAGCACGATGGCGTTGTTGACCACGATGCCCGCCAGCGAGATCACCCCCACGCCGGTCATGATGATGCCGAAGGGCGTGCGCGTGATCAGCAGTCCGGCGAAGACGCCGATCAGCGAGAGCACCACGCTGAAGATGATGATCAGGGGCTGGGTCACCGACGCGAACTGCGAGATCAGGACCAGCAGGATCAGCATGAGCGCCACGGCGAAGGCGTCGCTGAGGAAGACCTGCGCCTCCTCCTGGTCCTCGCTCTCGCCGGTGTAGGCCAGCGTGTAGCCGGGCGGGACGGCGAAGTCCCGCAGCTCGTCCTGGACCTTGGCCAGCAGGGCGTTCCCGTTGTAGCCCGGGCCGACATCGGCCGACACGGTGACCACACGCTGGCCGTCGATGCGGCTGATCGCCGCCAGCGCGGTCTTGAAGGTTGGCTGGGCGAACGCCGACACCGGGATCGCCTCACCCTCGTAGAAGATGGTGGCGTCCTCGAGATCCTCCACCTTGCGCCGGAAGCGCTCCTTGTAGCGCACGGTGATGTCGTACTCGTCCTCGCCGACGCGGTACTTGGCGGTCTCGCTGCCGTGCAGCGCGGTGCGGATGGTGCCGGCGATGTCCCAGGTGCGTAGGCCGTAGCGCGCGGCCTTCTCCACGTCGGGCCGCACCTCGATCTCGGGCAGGTCGTGGTCGTAGTTGTCGCTGATGTTGATCAGGCCGGGCAGCCCGCGGATGCGTTCGCGGATCTGCTCGGCAAGCGAGCCCAGCATGTCGAAGTCATCGCCAGCGATCTCGATGTTCACGGGCTTGCCGGTGGGCGGCCCCTCCTCGCGCTTCTCCACGGTGATGGTGGCACCGGTGAAATCCGCCAGCCGTTCGCGCAGGTCGTCGAGCGCCGCGTTCGACGAACGAGACCTTTCGATCTTGTCCACGAATTCCATCATCACGATGGCGTTGTTGGAGGGGGCGCTCTCGCCGGTGCCCATGCCGCTGGTGGTCACGCCCACCGACGCCGAGTAGGCCACCAGGTCGCCGATCCCGGCCACCTGTTCCTCCACGGCGCGGGTGTAGGCGTCGGTCAGCTCGATGCGGGTGCCGCTCGGACCTTCCACGACGACCTGCGCCACGTTGGGGTCGATGTCGGGGAAGAGCTCGACACCGCTGTTGAAACGGAGGTAAAGCACGTTCATCACCACGAAGAGCACCACCATCATGATCAGCGTGACGGCCTTGTGCCGCAGCGCCCAGCCGAGGGTGGGCCGGTAGCTCTCCAGGCCGGCGTTCATCAGCCAGTCGCCCAGCCGGGTGCTGCCGCCGCCGGGCTTGGGCTCCTTCATGAACCGCGCGCAGAACACCGGATTGAAGACCAGCGCCACGAGCAGTGACGAGGCCAGGGTGATGATCAGCGTGATGGGCAGGTACTTCATGAACTCGCCCATGATCCCGGGCCACAGGACCAGAGGTCCGAAGGCGCAGATCGTGGTCAGGGTCGAGGCGATCACCGCGGCCGAGACCTGGTGCGCGCCGTCGCGGGCCGCGTCGTCCTGGGACTTGTCCTTGCCGCGGTGCCGGAAGATGTTCTCGACGATCACGATGGCGTTGTCGACGAGCATGCCCAGCGCCAGGATCAGGCTGAAGAGCACCACCATGTTCAGGGTGATGCCGAACGCCCTCAGCACGATGAAGCTGATCAGCATGGAGAACGGGATGGCCACGCCCACGAAGAGCGAGTTGGTGAAGCCGAGGAACAGGAAGAGCACCGCGACCACGAGGATCAGGCCGCTGATGATGTTGTTCTCCAGCTCGTGGACCATGGTCTGGATCTCTTCGGACTGGTCCCCCACGATGCTGATCTCGGTCCCCTCGGGAAAGGTGGGCCGGAGGCGCTCGATGGTGGCGCGCACCTCGTCGGCGATGTCGATGATGTTCTCGCCGGAGCGCTTCTTGATCTGTAGCGTCACGGCGTCGCGGCCGCCCACCCGCGAGATGGTCTCGCGATCCTTGATGCCGAACTCCACGGTGGCCACGTCGCGGATGTAGACCGGCGTCGGCTCTCCGGGATTGACCACGAAGTCGAGGATCTTGGCGGGGTCGTCCACCTCGCCGGGGACCCGCACCTGGTAGTCGTACTGTCCGAGCGAGAGCTTGCCGCCGGGAATGGTCAGGTTCTGGAGCGCCACGGCGTCCTGGACGTCGACCAGGCCCAGTCCGTAGAAGTCGAGCCGTTCGGGGTCCACCAGGACCTGGACCTCGTTCTCGATGCCGCCCAGCAGATCCACCGACAGCACGCCCTGGATCTGCTCGAGCACCTCCTGCAGGTCCTCCCCGGTCTTCTTGAGCTGGAACAGGCCGTAATCACCCGAGAGGTTGACCTGCATGATGGGCCAGTCGCTCGAGCTGAGCTCCATGATCAGCAGGTCCTCGCGGGTTTCGGCGGGCAGCTCGGGTTTGGCCAGCTCGACGTTGTCGCGCACTTTCTGCAGCGCATCGCTCATGTCGACATCGCTGGTGAACTCCAGCGTCACGCTGGACATGCCGTAGAAGCTGTTGCTGGTCATCTCCTTCAGGTCGGGCAGGCCCTTGAGCTCGCGCTCGAGCTTGCGGGTGACCAGGTTCTCCATGTCCGCAGGCGCGGTGCCGGCATAGGGCGCGATCACCATCACGAAGGGGATCTTCACGTCGGGCGCCGACTCGCGCGGCAGACCGATGTAGGAATCGAAGCCCATGACCGCGATCACCGCCATGAAGGCGAAGATCATGGGATATTTCCGGATGGCGCCGGAGGTGATCTTCATCGAGCCACCTCCGCCGAGACCCGGGTGTCGGCGCTCTGCGAGCGGATCACGTCGGGATCGCTGTCGTCCGTGCCGTCGCCATAGGCCACGCGCTCGGTGACCGCCACCAGGCTGCCGTCGCGCAGGTCACGCTGTCCGCGTACCACGAGCAGGTCGCCGGCCACAAGGCCCCGGCGCACCGCCACCATGAGCCCCTGGGCCGGCCCCAGTTCCACCGTGCGGCGCTGGGCACGGTCGCCCTCGACCACGAAGACCTGATCCACGCCCGCTCCCGGCATGACGGCGTCGCGGGGAATCACCACCAGCGAATCAGTCACCCGCTTGGCCAGGCGCGCCCGGCCGATGACACCGCTGCGGAGCTGCAGGTCGGGGTTCTGGATGTGGATCTCCACCGGGAACTTGCCGTTGAGCGTGCTGGCCTCGAATCCGACCCAGGCCACCACGCCTTCCACCGGCTTGGCCACGCCTTCGAGCACGACCTCGGCGGCCAGCCCTTCGTGCACCCAGGTCACCTCGCCCTCGGTGAGCGAGCCCTCGAGCTCAAGCACGTAGGGGTCGATCACCCGGGCCACGATCATGCCCGGGGCCACGAGCTGTCCCGGCTCCACGAACCGGTCCGCCACGATCCCGGCGAAGGGAGCCCGGACCTGGGCGCGGTCATGCCGGGTCCGGGCGATGTCGCGCAGACTGCGCGCCTGTGCGAACGACGCCTCGGCCTGCAGCAGCTCGAGACGGCTGATCTTGGCCGCGTCGAAGAGCTGCCGGGTCTTCTCGTGATTGTATTCCTGAAGCTTGAGGTTGGCCTCGGCCGAGGCCAGGTCGGCGGCGAGCAGGCGCCGGTCCAGGGTCACCAGCGGCGCGCCGCTCGTGACCTGGGCGCCCTTGTCCCGATCGATCACCTGGACGGTGCCCGATTCCTCGGCGCTGATGTCGGTGCCCCGGACCGGCAACACCGGGCCGGCGATCTCGAGGTACTCGGTCACCGCCCCGGTCTCGAGCGGCATGACGCGCACGTTGCGGGCCACTTCCTGGGCCGGCCCATCCTCGCCGCCGGTCTGGCAACCAGTCAGGACCAGGATACCTGACACGACCACCAGGGAGAGGAGATTGCTGAGATTGGGACTGCGGTTCATGGTCTTGCTCCCTCTAGCGATTGGCCGCCACCAGGCCGGGAATCTCGGCCAGGGGCGTGATGGGCGAATGGCCGACGGCGCGCTTGAGACTCGCGGTCAGGGTCAGGACCTGATAGCGCGCCTCCAGGAGATTGCGTCGAGCATTGAGGTGGTTTGTCTCGGCATCCAGGACGGTCAGGTAGTTGGCCTTGCCGAACTGGTACATCAGCAGGCTCTCCTCCAGCGCCTCCTCGGCCTGCTCCAGGTTCAGGCGCGCGGCGCGTAGGTTCGCCCGGGCGGTCTCCAGACCGTTGAGAACCTCGAGCACCTGGACCTGGGCCTGTTTGCGGTAACCGATCAATTCGGTCTCGGTCCGGCGGATCTTGGCCTTGGTCTCGTCCACCAGCCCCTTGGTCAGCAGGCCGTTGAAGATGGGCACGTTGAGCGCCACCGCGGCGGACCAGGTGTCGTGTCCCTTGTCCCACTGGCTGTCGAACTCGGTGCCGATCCAGCCGTAGCTGCCGAACATGGAGAGGTACGGGCGATGGTCCGCCACCTGGGTCTGCTTCTGACGATCGAGGATGCCCACGTAGCGCTCGATGGCCGTGAGATCCGGCCGGTTCAGGGCGAGCTGGAGCGCCACGTCGCGCTGCAGGGGATCGTCCTCGATCAGTTCGCTGTTGGCGATGGTCAAGGGGTCGGCGGGACTGCGGCCCATGATCGCGTTGAGGCGCGCCCCGGCGTTGGCCACGCGCTGGCGATAGTTCCTCAGATCGGGCTCGATGTTGGCCAGCGCCACGGCTGCCTGGAGCGTGTCGAGGCGGGTGGCGAAGCCGAGTTCGTAACGCATCTTGGTGATGGAGAGCAACTCGCGCTGGTTGGCGTACTGGGCCTCCACGGCGTTGACCGCCTCGGCCATCATGATGATGGCGTAGTAGGCGCCGACCACGCTCTCGGCCGTGGCGTGCTCGGCGGCCGAGATCAAGAGGTCCTGCCGCTCGATCCCCAGGTTGGCCGCGCCGACGGCACCCATGATCTTCAGCGGATTCAGCTCCCAGTTCAGGTTGAACCGCGTCGACCAGTAGGTGCTGGCAGGGATGTCCTCGGCCGCCGGGATGAACGAACCGAAGCCCGCGAGCCAGTCGTTGAACCAGTCGGGCGAACCGGCGGGCGCGCCCAGTCCGCTATCGCCGCCACCGCCGAAGGTGGGGTCGAGCGCGAAGCTGGGGTCCCGCCGGCGGGTCCAGTCGCCCACCAGATCCAGCGATGGCAGCCCCGTGGACACGGCCTGGTACTTCTGGCCGTCCAGCTCGCGCCGCCGTTCGCGCTCGGCCTGCAGGCTGTCGTTGCTCGTGAGCGCCATCGCGAGGCAGGTGGTCAGGTCGAGCACCTCGAGGGCGCCGGGCCGCGCGGTCACCGTCGGCCCCAGGGGAGCGACCGGCGTGAAGACCGGCAGCATGGGTTCGTCCCCGGTGACCTGGGCCGGCGCGCTGCCTGGCAAGCCGGCCAGCAGCAGGACCGTCAGGCAGCAGGCCGCAGGGTGTCGTGGTGTCCAGTGTCGCTCAGTCCTCATGCCCATCCTCCTGATCGGTATAGCCCGGGCACTGTCGCCAGGGCACCACGAACTCGCCGAGCTGGTGTTCCATCTCCGGAGGCATGGGCAAGCCGGCCGATTGCAGAGCGGCCCGCACCAGCAATCCCCCCACCGAACGGAGCCAGGACACGGCGAGATCCAGATCGGGGTCGTCCCAGGTGCCGTTGACCACGGTGGTGGCCACGCCCAGGGTGTAGATGCTCGCCTGGAAGAGCAGTTCTTGCTTGTGATCCGCGGGCAGGTCGCCGAGTACGGGGTGGCGGTCGAGATCCTTCAGCATGGCCCGGACCAAGTAGGGCTCCCGCTGCCGCGGCTGGCCGCAGCCCAGGAACAGCGCCCGGAAAAGCTCCGGATGGTCGAAGGCGAAGTGAAGGAAACCCACCCCCATGTTCAGGAACAGATCCTCGGTCCAGGGGCGACGACCGTAGGCCAGGATCATGTCCGTCGCCTGCTCCAGCACCGCCCCGATCAATTCCTCCATGTTGGCATAGTTGCTGTAGACCGGCGCCGTGGACGCATTCATGGCGTCGGCCACGCGCCGCGCGGTGATGGCCCCGACACCGTCCCGTTCGAGGACGAGCAGCGCCGCAGCGACCACGTCATCCCGCGTATAAGTCGTCTTTCGGGCCATGAAATCGCAAACCTCCAGGCAGAGCCTCGAATAGAACGAACGTTATATAACGCATGTTTCAAGAAAATCAAGTCATTGGCAAATCTTTAACATGAACGCGGACAGGACGACCCAGCCCGGGCTCGGTCTGGCATCCCACGGACCGAATCTAGCCGAGGACGACGCAGAGGGTCCCGGACAGCGCCAGCAGGCAGGCCAGCAACCGGCGTCGAGTCAGGGGTTCCCGCAGGAACAACCGGGCCAGCAGGATGATGTAGATGGTGGAGGTCTGGTTGAGGATGGCCGCGCTGCCGGCCGCGGTGAACTTCATGCCGGCGATCCAGCACATGAGGGCGAGGTAGCTGCCCAGCACGGTGCCTGGCAGAGCGTAGCGCAGCGTGGGTCGCGAGAGGTTGAAGATCGACAGGAGGTCGCGGGAGCGGCCCGAAAGCAGGATCGTGGGCGCGAGGACGGCCAGCGCCGCGAACTGGCGCATCCCCGTGGCCCAGACCACTGGCTGGCGCTCGAGCACCGGGATGGCGATGACGATGCCGAAGGTCAGGGCCACCATGCCCAGCGCACCCAGCACGATCCCCACGCCGAGGGTTCGCCGCGTGGACCCAGGCGGCGGCGCGCCCTGGGCCGTCACCAGGACCCCCGACACCACCAGCATCATGCCCACCTGATCGATGAGGGTGAGGGTCTCCCCCAGGATCAGGTAGGCGAACAGCGCCACCAGTGGCGAGTAGAGGCAATCCACGATGGCGGTGATGCCCGCCCCCACCCGGTTCAGCGAGGCGTGGAAGAGGGTGTCGGCCAGGGCGATGGCCACGATCCCGCTCAACGCGAGCAGGGCGTAATCCCGGACGGGGGCGTCGCGCCAGGGCGGCATGCCCAGCACCAGCATGGTGATCAGCAGCAGGAAGCCGGAGACCACCACCCGGTAGAAGTTGAGCGCCAGCGGCGGCGCGGTTTCACCCGAGCGCTTGAAGAGGATGACCGCACCGGCCCAGAAGGCCGCGGTGAGTAGCGCGAAGAACTCGCCCATGGCCTGCCTGTCAGTCCTGGCCCGCGCCGTGCGGCAAGGTGATGGTCACCCGGCCGCCGCCCAGGGGCGAGGTCTCGATGCTGAGCTGTCCGGATAGCTGGCCCAGGCGCTCGCGGATATTGAAGAGCCCGAACCCTCGTGGGGTCTGGTTGTCCATCTGTTCGACATCCAGGTCGGCAAGATCGAACCCACAACCATCGTCGTCAACCTGGAGTACGACCTGGCCGTCCTCGTAGCGAAGCACGACCTCGGCGCGGCTGGCCTCGGCGTGCTTGTAGACGTTGCCCAGCAGCTCGCGCGTACCCTGGTAGAGCAGAGTCCGCAGGTCCAGGACCAGGTCCTGGGGTTCGTTGGGACAGGCGAAGTCGCAGGCCAGGCCGCGGGTCTTGCGGAAGCTGCGGCAGAGCCATTCCAGGGCGGCGTCGAGTCCGACCTCGTAGAGCGCCGGCGGGAAAAGCTCGAAGGTCAGAGTGCGCGTGAGCTCGGTGGCGTGGGCGATGATGTCGGAAACCTCCTGCCGTACCGCCTCGGGATCCTCCAGACGGTCCGGGTACTTGAGCAGGTCGGCCTTGGCACGGGCGGCGAAGAGGTCCTGGGCCAGGGTATCGTGGAGGATCTCGGCGAGGCGCCGGTTCTGGCGCTCCTCCACGGTGGCCAGCTGGCTGGCGAGCTGCTGCAGGCGGTGCTGGTAGCGGCGGAGCTGCTCCTCGGCGGCCCGCCGGTCGGTGATGTCCCGGGCCACGGTGAACACGCTGCCCCGCGCCGTGAAGGGGAACGAGCTCCAGGAGAGCCAGCGATGGGTGCCGTCGCGGCAGAGCGTGCGCAGCTCGAGTTCGCGCACCGGTGAGCCCTCGCGCAGCTGGCGGAGCGCCTGCTGCGCCTGGTCGCGATCGCCGGGATGGACGAGGTCGGTGAACGATCGGTCCATGATGTCGTCCCGGGACCAGCGCAGGACCCGGACCCAGGCCGGGTTGACCTGGAGCAGGCGGCCGCTCAGGTCCCCCACGGCGAGCAGGTCGATGGAGAGGTTGAAGAGGCGGTCGCGCTCCTCCTCGATCTCGTGGGTGCGGGTGCGGTCGATGAGCGTGGCGGCGAGCACGCCGGTCCGTAGCCCACAGGTCCCCAGGCGGAAGGCCTGCACCTCGACCTGATGCCAGCGGCCGTCGCCATAGCGCACAGCGAACTCCGCCTCGCGATAGACATGGCGACCGGTCCGGATGGCGTGCACGAGGTCGCGCAAGCGCGCGTGGTCGGTCTCAAGCACATGGGACGCGATCACCTCCTCGACCTGGTAGCTAGCCTCGGGATCGAGACCGAGTTCCGCCAGCAGGATCGGCGAGAAATGGATGCGGCGACTGGGGAATTCCACCATCATCAACGGCAGCTGCAGGCCGGCGAGGTCGCCCACCATCCGCCGTTGCTGGGTGCGTCGCCACCAGTAGCCGCGGAGCATGAACCCGAGGAGCGCCAGCAGCATCCCGCCCACCAGCAAGGCGATCACCATCAGCCCTGTCATGGACCACGCATTCCTTTCCGGTGCCCGGGCGACACCCGCGGCCATTGTCCCCGCTCGGGCGGCGAGAAACAAGAGCTGGTCGCGACGGCCTCAAGTCCAGGGAGATCCGGCCGACCTTGAAGGCGAACCCCTCCCGGGAGCTAACCATGACTCCAGACACCATCACGCCGCCAACGTCGGTCGCCGAGCTCGCGCGCGAACTGGCGCCGGAGATCGCCGACCTACCGCGCCTCTCCCAGGTCATCGAGGGCTTCCTGCGCGACGCCGATCGCGACACCGCCCGCGCGGAAGATCTGGCCCGGGCCCTGCAGCGCGATCCCGTGCTCCAGGGCTGGGTTCTGCGCCAGGCCAACAGCGGCTTCTTCAAGCTGTCGCGGCCGGTGGCGTCGGTGACCGAGGCCTGCGTGGTCATGGGACTCTCCGCCATCTCCCGGCTGGTCTATGCGGTGGCCACCCGGGATCTGCTCCAGCACCGCCTGAGCTGCTACCGCTATCCGGGGCACGGTTTCTGGCTGCACAGCCTGGCGACCGGCTCGGCCTGCCGTGGCCTCGCCAACCTCCTGGGGCCCCGCTCCCCACTGGACGCGGAGAGCGCGTTCGTCGCCGGGCTGCTCCACGACGTCGGCAAGCTGCTGATGGATCGAATGTTGCCGCGGACGACGGGACCGCGGCATGTCACCCTCGCCGAGGAACGGCAGGTCACGGGACGCGATCATGCGCTGGTGTCGGGCGCGGTGGCCCTGACCTGGTCGCTGCCGGGACATCTGGTGGCGGCCATCGTCCATCATCATGATCCGGCGGCCGATCCCGGCGCCCGCCTGATCGCCCTCTCCGACCTGCTGGTGCGCCACTGGGGACTGGGCATCTGGACCTATCCCAAGCTGGATCTGGAGCCGCCGGCGGCCGAACTCCTGGGCCTGGTCGGCGACCTGCCGCTCACCGCCGAGACCCTGGTCCGCTGGTGCGAGGACCTGAAACCGGTCCTGGGCAGCCTCCCCGAGCTGGTCCAGGCCATCGGTCATGGCGCTCCGCCCGAACTGGACCCAGGAACGCCTCAAGCCAATACGGCGCCCACGGATGCGCGGCGGGGACGCCAGCGACGGGCTGCGCGACGACCTCCCCGGCGGCCGCCGAGGCGCCGCCGCTGAGCGCCACGGCTGGTCATTCCTCGCTGAAACGGTCGCGCCAGAGCAGGCCCGGATCGCAAAAAACCACATCCGCCACCGCGAAATCATCGGGATCGAACTCGTCGGGGAGGCTACCGGACTCGAAGAGCTGCCGGAAGGCCGCCGGCCCGCCCAGGCCCTCGGGAGGGCAGAGCCCGGCTCCATCGAGGCATTCCGGGAGGGCACCGGTCACCGGTGGCGCCTCCACCGCCTCCAGGCTCACCTCGTGCTGCCATTCCTCGCCCAGGTGGTAGGTGTAGAGGAAGGGCGGGTGGTCGGGGCGCGCCACGTCACCGACCTGCAGGACCCAGCCAGGCAAAACCGCCTGCCGGCCATGGAAGCTCTCCTGTTCGGGGATGCCCAGGCGGAGCCGCTCGCCGCTGACGGGATGGTCGGCGCTGAACAGGTGCCGGTGGCGGTGGCTCCAGCCCATGGCGTCCTGGATGGCCACGTGCAGGTCCCAGAAGGTGGCGCGGTCGCCGATGCGCAGACGCCGCCAGATCGGGTAGGGGGCCAGCACCAGCTCGACCTTCAGAACCAGCGCACCGGTGGCCGGCTGGCCTGGGAACGGAATGATCTTGTCGCTGCGGTCGGTCATGCGGATCCTTCCCGCGCCGGAGATGGCGATGGTGAGGTGGCCAGGGCGCGCCGGGTGATGCGGCCCAGCAGAACGCTCAGCACGATGACGGCCACCAGGCCCACACCCATGAGCGCCAGTTGCCAAGGTGACGTCGGGGCGCCCTGCAGCGCCACCTCCCCCACGACCCTGGCCGTGTGGCCCAGATAGGCCTGCAGGAGTGCGCTCGGGGCCACGCAGGCCGTGGTCAGCAGATAGGGGACGAAGCGCGCACGGCCCGCGCCCAGCAAGTAACAGAGCAGCCCGAAGTGCAGGGGGCTGAGCCGGAGCAGGATCATGAGGCGCACGCTGTCCGCCTCCGCCAGCGCCAGGAATCGCTGCAGGCGCGGTCGACGGGCGGCGTGGGCGCGGACCTTCCGGGAGAGGATTCCCCGCCCCAGCCAGTACATGATGGTGCCCGACACCAGGCCCGCCAGGGTCAGCAGCGCGGTGGCCGGAACGATGCCGAAGCTGGCTCCGGCCAGGAGTCCCAAAACCGAGACAGGGAAGCCCACGGGGATGAGCAGGGCATGCACGGCAAGGAAACCCAGAGGCGCCAGGGGGCCCAGCCCGTCAAGCCAGGCGCGCACCGCCCCGAAGTGCTGTCGCGCCAACCAGGCGAGGATGACGACGACGAACAGGAGGCCCAGATAGCGCCAGACTTCGTGTCCGGCCGACCTGGTCCGCGGCTCCAGGCGGTCGGCCTCGGGGCCGTTCGTGATGTTCGCGGCGATGGTCATGCTGTTCCCGTGCAGAGGTCCGTGCGTTGGCCGGTAGGGCTGGAGCCAGTTTAATCGCTGAATCGCCGGCTGGAAAGTCCCCTCCGCGTCCCCCATATTGGAGGGGATCGTCCCCGGACTCCGCGGCGAGCGCCTCACGCCCGGCGCCAGGTCCGGCCCGCCTCGATGCTGCGCAAGGGAGACCCGAACATGACCATCGTTCTCGACGGATCCGGACTGACCTGTGAGAAGCTGGTGCGCATCGCCCGCCACGGCGAGAAGGTCCAGCTCGCCCCCCAGGCCCTCGAACGCATCAAGGCCTGCCGCGCGCTGCTCGAGCGAAAGATCGAGCAGAAGGAGATCATGTACGGGGTCAACACCGGGATCGGCGAGCTGGTGAACGTGGTCCTGGACGAGGACCAGACTCGCGACTTCCAGAAATACCTGATCTACAACCACGCCGCTGGCATCGGCGAACCGGCGCCCGTCGAATACGTCCGCGGCGCCATGGCCGGCCGGGTGAACGTCCATGCCCATGGGCACAGCGGCTGCCGTCCCGAGATCACGCTCACCCTGATCGAGATGCTCAACAAGGGCGTCACGCCATTCGTCTGCCAGAAGGGATCGGTGGGCGCGTGCGGCGACCTGGCCCCCATGTCCCAGATCGCGCTGCTGATGATGGGCGAGGGTCAGGCCTACTACCAGGACGAGCTCCTGCCCGGCAAGGAGGCCCTGGACCGGGCCAGCATCCCGGTGCCCGGTCTCCAGGCCCGCGATGGTCTGGCCACCATCAACGGCAGCAACCTGCTGACCGCCATGAGCGCCATCCACCTCCACGACATGGACCGCTGGCTGCGTCAGGCCGAGATCGCCTGCGCCATGTCGCTGGAGGCGCTGCTCGCCAACCTCAAGCCCTACGACGAGCGCCTGCACCAGGTGCGCGGCTTCCGCGGCGCCGTGCGCTCCGCCGCCGCCATCCGCCAGTGCATCGACGGCAGCGACCTGGCCACCGGCAAGATCGACGTCAAGGTGCAGGACGCCTATTCCATGCGCTCGAGCCCCCAGGTGATCGGCGCCGCCCACGACGCGGTGCGTTGGGCCCGCAGCCAGGTGGAGACCGAGCTCAACGGCGTGGGCGACAACCCCATCTTCTTCCCCGAGGAGAACGAGACCCTCACCGGCGCCAATTTCCAGGGCACGCCGGTCTCACTGCCCATGGAGGGCGCCGGCTGCGCCATCACCATGGTGTCGGTGCTGAGCGAGCGTCGCCTGAACCGCCTGTTGCACCCGGCACTGTCGGTGGGCCTGCCGGCCTTCCTGACCCGGGGCGCGGGCATGTTCTCGGGGCTGATGCTCTCGCAGTACACCGCCGACATGATGATCACCGAGCAACGGATCCTCTCGGCGCCCGCGGCCACCCTGTCGATCCCCGCCGCCGCCGACCAGGAGGATTTCGTCTCCATGGGCATGAACACCGCCATCAAGAACAAGCAGATCCTGGAGAACGCCTTCGGCGTGCTGGGCATCGAGTTCATGGCCGCGGCCCAGGCGCTGGACCTGCGCGAGTTCACGCCCGGTAAGGGATCTCGGGCGGCGCGCGAGGTCATCCGCAAGCACGTCGACTTCCTGGAGATCGACCGCCCTCTCTACCCCGACCATACCAGGATGCGTGAGCTGGTCCGCTCGTGCGCCATTCTCGAGGCCGTGGAGGCCGCCGTGGGCCCGCTGGCCCCTCCCGACGAGGACGACGTGGCGCCGCATCCGGTGCACTGAACGGACCCGCCGCTTCCACGAGCGCGACCGGCGCCTGCCCGGTCGCGTTTTTTTGACCAACCCTGTTTTTCGCCTTGTTTTCGCCTTCGTTCGTTCGTACCATGTCTGCACCCTTGGCACCGTGTTCTCTTCCGGAAGGAATTGCCATGACCTGGACCGATCTGCTCACCGACGCCGTGAATCAGGCCTATTCCCCCACCGATGGACTCATGGCTCTCTGCAGTGACGATGCTCTGGACTGGAAACCGGCCACCGGATCCAACTGGATGACCACCGGCCAGCTCCTGATGCATCTGACCACGGCCTGCGGTTTTTGCTGCAAGGGCTTCGTCACGGGCGACTGGGGCATGCCCGAGGGCATGGACATGAGCGAGATGCCCGAGGGCGACATGCTGCCACCGGCCGAGAAGCTGCCCACCATCGACAGCGTGGCCGAGGCGCGCCGCCTCCTCGACGAGGACCGCCAGGTGGCGCTGCGCATGATCGCCGAGGCCGGCGAGGAGCGCCTGGACGGCGAGATGATGACCGCGCCCTGGGAGCCCGAGGGCATGAGTCGGCCCCTCGGCGCCCATCTGCTGAGCATGGTCATGCACCTGAACCAGCACAAGGGCCAGTTGTTCTACTATCTCAAGCTCCAGGGTCACGAGGTCAACACCATGCACCTCTGGGGCATGTGACCGGTGCGCGTCGCCGCCCGATGGCAACGAGGCCATGCTCGCCAGGAGCATGGCCTCGCCCGTTCCATCTGGGTGCGGTAACTACTCGAAGAGCGCCTTCACCCCGCTCCAGGTCCGCATCTCCACCCCCACCGGCCCCTCGCCCGCGAAGACGAAGACGCCCGGCATGCCGGTGACGGTCTCGCACATGATCAGCTGGTCGGGGAACTCGCCGTTGGAGTAGACCGGCCCGTCGAACCCGGGGATGCTCGGGTTGACCGGCGAGTGGAATTCGACCAGCCACGGATCGGTGAAGGGATCGATGATCACGCACTCCAGCGTGGCCAGGACATTGATCCCAGCGATCACCGGCAAGGGCTCGCCGAAACCCACCAGCAGATCGGTATCCCCCTCGCCGAAGTTGATGCCGGGCGTGCCCAGGACCAGGTCGGAAATGATCACCTCGGGCGGCAGCTCGAAGCCCACCTCGAAGCCCCCGACGGGGTCGATGCTGGGATTATGCAAGGTGATGAAGAGGTCGAAGGAACCAGCGACCACGGGATTCATGTCGTTGAGATAGGCCTCGCCGTCCATGCGCCAGAGACCGAATTCGTCGGCACCCTGGGCGAGAGCGCCGCCGGCGACCAGCGCCATGGCGAGCAGCGCAAACATGGTTTTCATGGAGATCCTCCTCGGTATGCTAGGCGATGGGATCGTTCCAGGACGTCCACGTTGGCTGCAGTGCGCCCGCTGTCATGACGATGAGAAAACCGATGTCGTTCGCGATAGACGTGCACGGAACCATACGTGGGCGCCATGATACCCCACATGCATCCTGTTTTCAACCGACGCCTACGGAATGATGCTTGCATGATCCGGGGCGTTCAACCGGGGCCGGGACTTCCCACCGAAACGAGGCGTCATGCGCAAGCACCAGAAACTCCCGGGCATCGCCCTCGGCTTGCTATTCGCCCTGATGGCCTGCAGCGGCGGCGAGGACGACCCGGTGACGCCGGATCCCGCCGCGGGCGATGCCCCCCCCATTACCGTCGATGGCCTGGTGGCCGATCAGGGCGCCGTGGCCGGTTTCGACCTGCTCCCGGTGTCGGTGGCCACCGCCATCGCCGACACCCTGCGCATCTACTACGGCCACACCAGCCACGGCAGCCAGCTCATGACCGGCCTGGACATGGTCGAGGCCGAGGATGCGGACTACCGCCAGCCGACGGTCCACGAGCCCGGCGGCGACCTCGGACACAACGGCAGCCTCGCCTGGGAACAGGCCACCCGCGCCTGGCTCGCCGACCATGCCCAGGAAACCCATGTCGTGGTCTGGTCGTGGTGCGGCGGCTGTTCCGACAACACTCCCGAGGGCATCGACACCTACCTGGCGGCCATGAACCAGCTCGAGGTGGACTACCCCGCCATCACCTTCGTCTACATGACCGGCCACCTCGACGGCAGCGGGCCCGACGGCACCCTGCGTGCGAACAACGACCGCATCCGCGCCTACTGCCAGGCGCACGAGAAGTGGTTGTTCGATTTCGCCGCCATCGAGAGCCACGACCCCGCCGGCACGTTCCACCCCGACGAGAGCGACGCCTGCGGCTGGTGCAGCGACTGGTGCGCCACGCACGACTGCCCCGAGTGCGGCGGCTGCGCCCACTCGCACTGCTACAACTGCTACCGGAAGGGGATGGCGTTCTGGTGGCTGCTGGGGAGGATCGTGGGCTGGGAGCATTGAGCTCCCAGCCCCTCGAACCAGGCTAGCGATAGCCGAACAGCACCGCCCAGATGATCATCACGATCAGGCTGAGGCCTACGAACAGTGCCGAGAAGCCGAAGATCTTCATGGCGCGCACCATCATGGGATCCATGGGTTCGACCAGGTGCTTCTCCAGCTCGCCCTTGGCCACCAGCTCGGCGTACTCTCGCGGCCGGTCCTCCTTGAACTCCTCCAGCGACATGCGGCCGGTGAAGATGACCGGGTCCATGGGGAAGCGGTCGGGGCGGAAGTGCGTGTTGAAGAAGTGGATGGTGAAGATGAAGCCGGTGGCCAGCAGCGCCTCGTCGCTGTGGATGATGGTGGCCACGTTGATGAACGACCCGGGCAGGAAGCGGGTGAAGAACTCGGGGAACCAGAGCACGAGCCCGCTGAAGCCGATCATGGCCACGCCCCAGAACACCGCGAAGTAGTCGAACTTCTCCCAGTAGGTCCAGCGGCCGTACTCGGGCCGCGGCCCCACCCCCACGAACCACTTCATGGTCTGCACGAATTCCTGGCCGTCGCGCTTGTTGGGCAGCATGGAGTTGGGGTCGGTGAGGAACGCCTTCCAGCTCTGGCCCGAGTGCCGGCGCATGGCGAAGAGCGCGATGATGTGGCGGACGAAGTAGAAGAACGTGACCAGCGCCGCCAGGCGGTGGATCACACCGGTGCCCTGGAACCCGCCGAGCGCCGCGCTGATGGTCTGGGCCCAGCCGAAGTACGAGAACTTCAGCGTCATGCCCGTGACCGCGAGGCTGAGGAACGAGATGATCACCAGGATGTGCAGGTAGCGCGGCAGGCGGCCGAAGCGGCGGAACTGCTTCTCCCCCGGCTTCTGCTCGGCGCGCAGCTGGCGTGAGTGCCGCAGCGCCTGGATCGACCGCGGCAGCCACATCAAGGTGTGGATCCCGAAGAACACGAAGGTGCCCACCAGGAGCGCGGTCATGAACAGCCACGTGTAGTGGATGAACGGATACTTGTCCTTGTCGTGGTGGGTGGCGTGGGTCAGGTAGCCCGCGAACTGGCGGTGCGACTGCGGGTGACATTTTGCGCAGGTCTCGACGATGTTGTCGCGCGAGAGGGTCGAGTTCAGATCCGAAGGTGGCAGGATGTTGTGGGCGCCGTGGCAGTCCTGGCACTTGGCGGTCTCGGTGTAGCCCAGCTTGACGACCTTGCCGTGGAACGTCTCGAAGTAGCTCTCGGTCACGTCCTCGTGGCACTTGCCGCAGGTGCTGACGATCTCGCGCATGAAGCCCTGGGCGTCGGTCTTGGTGATCTCGTGCGACGAGTGGCAGTCGTTGCACATGGGCAGCTTGTGGCCGTCGCGCGCCTCACCGGTGAAGTGGATGCTGCCGTGGAAGGTCTCGAGGATGCCCTCGTGGCACTTGGCGCAGGTGTCGGCGATCCGCGTGCGGTGGATCGTGGAAGCGACGTTGTCGGCCGGCAGCATGTGGTGCGCGGTATGGCAATCTGTGCAGGTGGCCGAGACCACGAGGCCCGCCTGCTGGACCGCGCGACCGTGCACGCTCTCGGCGTAGTTCTCCACCATGCCCTTGTCGCGACCGTCGTAGCGCACGTCGGCCTGGCCGCCCTCGCCGTGGCACTTGGCGCAGAGGTCGGCGATGTTGCTGACGTAGGTGGGCGACCGCGGGTCGAGCTTCTTGCGCACGCCGTGCACGCCGTGGCAGTCGACGCAGTCGGGAGCATCCTGATCGCCACGGGCGAGCAGGGTGCCGTGGGTGCTCTCGTTGAAGAGGTTGACCTGGTCGGCGTGGCAGATGGCGCAGTCGACCTTCTCGATGACGGTGGCGCACGGCCGCTCGTCGTGTCCGGGCGTAGCGCCGGTGTGGCACTGGGCGCACGTCGTGGTGACGTGAGCCGAATCCAGATGCTCGGCCCGGTCGACATAGAGCGAGACGGTCTCGCCGTCGCGTTGCATGGTCAGGTTCTCGCGACCGTGGCACTCGAGGCATTCCTGGTTCGACATGCCCTCATCGTAGAACACGCGCCGGATGCTGTGCGGCTGGTGGCACTCGATGCACGCCGGCACCTTGTCGGGCTTCTTCTCCCAGAGCTCGCCCGCCACCACCTTCTGGTGTACCTGCTCGATGCGACCGTGGCACTGCTGGCACGTCCCGGCCACGTTGTCGCGGTGGATCGACGACTGCGGGTCGAGGTGGTTGCGCACGTCGTGGGCGGTGTGGCAGTCGATACAGACGGCGCTGATGGTGAGCCCGCGCTTGAACAGGCCCTCGCCGTGGATGCTCTGCTGGTAGTGGGCCAGAATGCTGTCCTGCGGGATGTCGTAGAACCGCGCGACCGGTGCGCCCTCCTTGTGGCAGTTGCCGCACATCAAGGGGATGTTGAAGCGGTTCACCCGCGAGGTGGGCTCGCTGGGCGGCAGGATGTCGTGAGCGCCGTGGCAGTCCCAGCAGTGCGGCGCCAGCGGGTTGCCCTTGGCCAGCTCGGTGCCGTGCAGACTGTGCTCGAACACGCCCTGTTCGGCGTCGTGGCACATGGCGCAATCCACCGGCTCGAGCTCCTCGTCGTGCATGTCCTCCAGGCCGGCGAGGTCCTGGTGGCAGTCGATGCAGGACATCTCCTCCTGGCCGTGAACCGAGGCCACGAACTTGTCGGCGTCGATGTACAGCGAGACCACTCGCTCACCCCGGATCTTGGTGAGCTCGGTGTCCTCGTGGCACATGAGGCAGAGGTCGTTGTCCTGGGCCGGCACGGAGGGTGCGAGGATGAGGAGGAGGGTGGTCGCGATCAGGAGCAGAGTGGGGCTGCGACGCATCGGGACCTCTTTTGGTCGGGACACCCGGAGGTGTCATTGCGGAGGCTGGTTGGTGTGAGATTAAAGATCTATCGCATCCCGTCTCCAGTCAATAAGAGGTTTTGTGACAATGACTTGCGTTATCAATAGCGCCCCTATTCTGGCTTTATCTCCTCGTTCTCCTAACCAATCCCTACCGCGAACACCTCGAATGTACGACCAATGTCTAAGGGAATGGCGGATGCAGGAAAGCAACATCCAGAACAGCATTTGCAACGTCCGGATGCGCGGAGATGCCCCAGGACCGACTATCTTCGTCGCGCCCCCGTGATGTCAGGAGAAGCCCGGAAAGGAACCCGTCTTGATCCGCTGGTTGACAGCCTGCTGCATCTACATGGCGGCCGTCCCCCTCACGGCCAGCGCCATGACTTTCCAGCTTCTCGAACCGCCCCGGCAGGCCTACTGGGTCACCCACGCGCTCTCCTCCGATGGCCGCGTGGTGGCCGTGAACGCCGGCGGCCACTACTACCTCTGGACCGCCACCGGAGGCTATCAGGATCTGGGCCCCGGTCACGAACTCACCGCCAGCGTTGGCATCTCCGGCGACGGAAGAACCGTCTGCGGCACCGTCCTGAACCCGATCACGGGACAACGAACGGCCGCCGTCTGGCGGGCAGGCAGCGGCTGGACTCCACTCGTGGCCAGGCCGACTTACCCCACGAGCGTCGACCGCCAGAGCAGCTGCTACGCAACCAACCAGGACGGCACGGTGGCCGTCGGTCTGACCTGGTCCTCAGCAGGTGCCACGGCGTTGCACTGGACAGCCGCGAGCGGAGTCGTTCCACTGCCAGACTCCGGCCACGGCAGCCGGGCCTCGGACACCGCCATGACAGCGGACGTGGCCGTGGGTTTCGATGAACACCCCAGCACGGGCCACCGACGCCCGGCCCGCTGGGTCGCTGGCCGCCTCCAGCTCCTGGCCCAGCCCGAGCAGACCGGGGAGGTGTACGCCATCGATGGTAGGGGAGAGCGTTTATGCGGTCAGCTCGACGGCCGCGCCTTCTACTTCGACGACACCGCCGGCCTGGTGGACATGGGCGTGCTCGGCGACGGCGCCTGGGACCAGAGCCTGGCGGCCGACGTCTCGGACCGAGGGGTGGTGGTGGGGTGGAGCGGATCGCCAGCCTGGGACGACCTGACGGCATTCGTCTGGACCGCCCGATCGGGCATGCTCCCGCTGCACGAGTGGTTGACCAGCCTCGGCGCGAACATCCCCGGAAACATGATTCTCGCCGACGCACTCGAGATCAGCAACGACGGCTCCGCTATCCTGGGCACCTGGCGTGATTCCGACATGAGCCGGAGCAGCTGGCTGGTCACCGGTCTGACCGCCGCCGATTACGAGACCCTGCCGGTGGCCAGCCGAGCGCCCGACACCTCGTGGCCGCCTCCATCCGATCGTCAGGTCTGGCCGCCGCCGCCCAAGGCGCCCGGCCAACCCCTGCGCCTGCGCTGAGGGCCGCCTCATGAGCGATGCATGGCCAGACCGTACTCGAAGCGGGTATACTCCAGCCGGCGCCCACTGTGGCAACCGTGTATGCATCACCCAGCTCATGGCCGAGAGGATCGTGCCGTGCTCCTGAAAGGCCTCCAGGCCGTCGCCTTGATCCTTCTGTTGGCTGCCGGCACCGCAGCCGGAGTTCGACCTCTGCCGGTCGGACCAAGATTCGAGCACCTGACCGTGGACGACGGCCTGCCGGACAGCTCTGTCCGCGCCATGGTCCAGGATCGCCTTGGCTTCCTCTGGCTCGGCACGCAGAACGGCCTGGTTCGCTTCGATGGACGGGTCATGACGCCCTTCGCCCCCCTCGACGAGGTATCTGGCCGTCCCCAGAACCTGGGTACCATCGCGCTGATGGAAGACCGTGAGGGAGCGCTCTGGATCGGCACCTTCTCCACAGGCCTCTGGCGCCTGCGTCCTGATCGGGGAACCTTCGACCACTGGGGACCGGACTGTCCCCCGGAACGGCAGCTGGGCGGCTTCCAGGTGGAAAGCATCTGCCAGGCTCCAGACGGCACCATCTGGGTGGCGACGGGAGAGGGATCCCTGGCGAGCGTCGATCCGGAAAACGGTCTCGTGCAACACCTACGACGAGATTCCGGGGCGCCGGTGGAGACGGCGCCACCCGACACGGCCCAGACCTCGGTGATGGTCGATACTGCCGGGCGGCTCTGGGTCACCAGCGAGGGCTGGGGGGCAGCCTACCGTGTGCCGGGATCGGAGCGCTGGCGGCATTTCCGCCACCAACCCGGGGATCCCGCCAGCCTGCCCTCGGACATCGTCACCCAGGTACACGAGGACGACCGGGGCCGGATCTGGCTCACCACCCGCCACGGTCTCGCCCGCTTCAATCCGACGACTCAGGGCTTTACACGCTTCGTACCGGGCCCCGACGCCCCCGACGCCATCGCCAACTACCTGGTGAAGGTCGCCCATGACCAGGATGGTCGACTCTGGCTGGGCTCCGCCATGGGCATGTTCGGCTTCGATCCGGAGACCGGGGCGTTCGAGCATTACGACCACGACCCCGACCTGACCGGGTCGATCCTGCGGGGACCCGTGCTGAGCGTTCTCTGCGACGCTTCGGGCATCGTCTGGGCCGGCACCTGGCATGCGGGCCTGAACAAGCTGAACCCCGCGGCCAACGTCTTCAGGATCCAGGATCACGACGGCGACGATCCCGGGTCGCTGGATTACGATGCGGTGCAGGCGGTGTTCGAGGACTCGCATGGCGTGCTCTGGGTGGGAACCGGAGAACGGACGATGGGCGTCAATCAGGGCGGGCTCAACAGCCGGCTGCCCGGGGAGGACGTGTTCCGCCACCACCGTTTCTCCCCCGACGATCCCCTGCAGCCCACGACCGTCTACGCCTTTTGTGAAGACCGCCATGGCGACATCTGGATCGGCACGGACCGGGGCCTGTGGGTGCTGGCGAGCGGCCGGATGATTCCCGAACGCGTGCCGGGGCTGTCCACCCCCGGCGCACCCCTGCATCACAGCACGGTCAATGGTCTGGCCATCGATCTGCAGGGGCGCATCTGGGTCGGCGGCTTCGCCAGCGGAATCCGGGTCTACGAGCCCGCGACCAGTAGCATGCGGACCCTCACCACGGTCGGATCCGACCCGGCAGTCCCGATGGGACGGAACGTGCACAGCTTCTACCGCGACCGTCAGGGCCGGATGTGGGTTCTCTTCGACGCGCGCGGCATCGCCTATTACGACCCGGCGGCGGAAGGCCTGGTCCCTTGCTTCGACGCCGACCGTGGCCTCGTCTCCCCCCTGGCCGCCGCCGAGGACCTGCAGGGCAACCTCTGGGTGGGCACCTTCGCCGGCCTGCTGAAGCTCGACCGTTCGGGCCAGGTGGTCGAGGCGATTGGCAGCCGGGAGGGTCTGCCCAACGAGATGGTCGGTTCCGTCCTCGCCGATGGGACCGGCCGGTTGTGGTTGTCAACGGCAAACGGGTTCGTCTGCGTCGATCCCCGGACCCGCGACATCCGCACCTACGACCGCAGCGACGGCCTGCCGACCAACGAGGTCCATTTCGGACATGCCCGGGGCAATGACGGCACCCTGTATTTCGGAGGTCCGCGCGGCCTGGTCTCGTTCGATCCGGATGGCTTCCACAGGTCCGAATTCGTGCCACCGGTGGTCATTACCGAGCTGCGGGTCGCCGATCGCCAGCTGCGTCCGAGTCCGGAATCGGTGCTCGCCGTCGCGGTCGAGTATGCGGACGAGGTCCGGCTCCCCCATCACCAGAACGATCTCACCCTGGGTTTCGCCGCCCTCCACTACGCCCACCCCGAGCGCAATCGCTACCGCTACCGTCTCGACGGCGCCGACGATGACTGGCGTGATCCCGGTCGCCAGCCACGCGCCTTCTACACCAACCTCGCCCCCGGCCGCTACACCTTCCGCGTCCGGGGTAGCAACGCCGACGGGGTCTGGAACGACGCCGAGACCACCCTGGCCATCCGGATCCGTCAGCCGTGGTGGTTCTCCACCTGGGCCGTGACGGTGTACGTGCTGGCGGCCCTGACCTTCGTGGCCCTGGTCTACCGCCAGATCATCCAACGCGAGCGCATGCGCACCGCCCTGGAAGTGGAGCGCGCCGAGGCCCATCAGCTGCAGGAACTCGACCGGCTGCGCACCCGGTTCTTCGCCAACGTGTCCCACGAGTTCCGTACCCCCCTGACCCTGCTGCGCACCCCCCTGAAGCAGCTGCGCCAGAATCCCGACACCGGTGACGCCGACCTCTTCGCCATGATGAGCCGCAACGCCGACCGCCTCGGCCAGCTCATCGACCAGCTCCTGGACCTCTCTCGTCTCGAGGCCGGCCGCCTGCCCCTGACCTGGCGCTGCCACGACGTGACGGGCTTCCTCGCGGGTCTGCTGGTCGGATTCGAATCCGTGGCCCGCGAGCGGGGCATCGACCTGCAGGTGAACCTGCCGGCCACCCCGGCCATGCTCTGGTTCGATGCCGACGTGCTCGATAAGATCATCTCCAACCTGGTCTCCAATGCGGTCAAGCACACGCCTCGGCAGGGCCGGATCGAGGTCCGGGCCGCGGTCGCGGGAACGGTGGCGCCCCGATCCATCCCCCACACGCCCGGATCAGGCCGGTCATCGGCCGAGGGCCCGGCCCGGGCGTTGACACTCTCCGTGGCCAACACGGGGTCCTACATCCCTCCCGACGAACAGGATCTGGTCTTCGACCGGTTCCACCAGCTGTCGGGAGGCAGCGAGGCCGGCGGCGTGGGCATCGGGCTGGCGCTGGTCAAGGAGCTGGTCAGCCTGCTGGGAGGTTCGGTCCGGCTGTCGAGCGAGCCCGCCGCAGGCACCTGTTTCTCGGTGGAACTGTCGTTGTTCACCACGGCTCCGCCGGGGGCAGGCGCGGCCGCGGCACCGGTCGCGGACTCCGCCTCGGATCACGGCGCGTCGGACCCGCATGATGCGGCCGACGAGGACGAGGACGCGGCTGCACCCGCGACGCCCCGGGTCCTCGTGGTGGAGGACGATGCCGACATGTGCGCCTACCTGTCGCGGGAACTGACGCCGGCGTACGATGTGCTCACCGCCGCCGACGGCGACGAGGGGCTGGAGATGGCCCTGGCCGAGATACCCGATCTGGTGGTGTCGGACGTGATGATGCCCGGCCGCGACGGCTTCGATCTCTGCCGTCACCTCAAGACCAACTGGCGCACCAGCCACGTGCCGGTGATCCTGCTGACTGCGAAGGCCGGAACCGAGAGCCGCCTCGCCGGGCTCGAACAGGGCGCCGACGACTACCTGGTCAAGCCCTTCGACGCCCGCGAGTTGCTGACCCGCATGGCCAATCTCATCGCGCTGCGGCGCCAATTGCAGGAACGATTCGCAGCTCAGGTCCAGACGGTCCAGCTCGAGGCCTTGCCGGTGGTCTCCATGGACGACCGCTTCCTGAAGCGATGCCGCGAGATCATCGACGAGCACCTGGACGACGAGGACATGACGGTGGAGGACTACGCCCATCAGGTCGGTCTGAGCCGGGCCCAGCTGCACCGCAAGCTGAAGGCTCTCACGGACCTCAGCCCGCGCGAATTCATCCGGTCCCATCGCCTGATGCGGGGCGCCGAGCTGCTCCGAGGCCGTTTCGGCAATGTCACCGAGGTCTCCTACGCCGTGGGATTCAAGAATCCCAGCCATTTCGCCCGCTGCTTCCGCGAACAGTTCGGGGTCCCTCCTTCCTCCTTTCCGGACGATTTAAACGGCGATTCTTGAGACATAAAACATTACGCTATAACACGTTGCACGTGATGCAACATGGAGCCTCAATATTGCGACACCGCTGTTAGCGCGGATGTCTGCCAGGCGGGTATCTTCCAGCTCGTCGAGACCGGCCGCATGTCGCGGCCCCGTCGCCGGTCGGACCGCCGGATGAAATCGATGAGCCTGAACGCCAGCATCTGGGGACCCTCCGCCCCCGCCGACAGCCGCCCCGACCGAGCCTCGGCCGGCCACGGCCTGTTGAGCCGCAACTACTCGTACACTGCCGCGTTCTCCGGTTCGTGTCGCGACTGGGACCTGGCGCTCTGCCAGCTGAGCAGGGGCGCCTTCCGCGGCAAGCTCATGCAGCTGGTCCTGCCGGACCTGCACCTGAGTCGCTGGCGCGCCAACCAGGCCCTCGAACACCTCGGACGCGGGCCTCAGGGCATGCGTACCCTCATCATCCCCGCCGATCCCGGACAGCGTCTCACCTGGTTCGGCCAGAGGGTGGACGACGGTCAGGTCCTGCTGCTGCCCACGGACACCACGGTCTTCGCGGTCACGCCGCCGGGGCTCGACATCTTCGCCGTCTCGGTGGCCGAGGACACGCTGGAGGCCCGGCTCGATTCACGAGAGTTCCTGGCCCTGGGCCGCGCGATCGCTGGCCGTGACGCGTGCTTGTTCACCGTCCCCGAGATCAGACGGATCCGCGCCGGCCTACACCGCCTGCACGCGACCCTCCCTCGCAGTACCCGACGAGTGCTGTGCCACGTGTCCGCCGACGAGATCCTCGACGATCTCATGCCCGGCCTCGTGCAGGCCGACCTCGTGGAGCCGCGCCCCCTGCGACGGCGCGACCAGGCTCTCATCGCGGCCCGCAAGCTGATCCTCGAGAACGATGCCGAGGATCTCACCGTCCAGGATCTATGCGACGCGGGCCAGGTCAGCGAGCGTACACTCCAGTACGCCTTCCTTGAACACTACGGGATCAACCCCAAGCGTTACCTCACGGTGTATCGGCTCAACTGCGTCCGCGACGATCTCCACCGCTTCGGCGGTGGCGACCTGAAGGTCGTGGACGTGGCAAACCGCTGGGGTTTCTGGCACATGGGCAGCTTCGCGGCCGACTACCGGACGCTCTTCGGCGAGCTCCCCTCGGAAACCCGACAGCGCGCGCGGCACCAGCGCGGTGACCTGATCCATCGACCGTCGACGGCGGACCCGATCCAGGACCTGGCCGGCTGGGTCGCCACCTCGCTTCGCTCCTGGAACCTGCTCTAGCGAGCCAAGGTCAAGTTCCTTCCAACCTGGAGAGTACGAACGTGATGCGATCCATCTTGACTGTATGTCTGCTCACGATCATGACCGCTGCGGCGGCTCTCGCGGACGTGAGCCCTCGCCTCGAGCGAGCCCTGGCCGATCCTGACGGACCGCTGCGCAAGGCCGACGGGACGCACGCCGTCTGGGTTCGCTTCACCGATCGCGGCCTCGACGAGGCCGCTCTCGACGCCGCCCTGGTCGACGCCGCGGCCATGCTCAAGCCACGGGTTCTCCTGCGCCGCACGCGAACGAAGGGCGCGAACGAACCCCTGGTGAGCGCTCGCGACCTCGCCCCCGCCCGGCGCTACGTGGAAGATGTGGCGGCCACCGGCGCCGCGTTGAGGCAACAATCCCGCTGGCTGAACGCCGCCAGCTTCGACGCGACCGATGCCCAGATCGCCGCAATCGCCGCCCTGCCCTTCGTGGCCGAGGTGGAATTGGTGGCCGTCGGTGATCGTCGGCCTCCCACGCCGGACGATCGTCACGAGGTCACGGCGGACGAGCGCCGGGCGGCCAGGGCCGCCGCCGAGGGCCGCGGTGTATTCAATTACGGTGGCAGCCTGCCCGCCGCCGAGCAGATCAATCTGCCGCCGGTGCACGCACTGGGCCTCAGCGGCGCCGGCGTCGTCATCGGCATGCTCGACTCGGGCTTCCACACCACCCACGAGGCCATGGCCCACCTCGAGATCCTCGCGACCTGGGATTTCGTCCACGGCGACCCCGACGTGGCCTACGATCCCGAGCAGGACGAGATCCCCTGGCAGGCCGACCACGGGACCAAGACCCTCTCGGTCATGACCGCCTTCATGGACGGTGAGATCGTGGGCTCGGCCTACGGTGCCGCGGTGATCCTGGCCAAGACCGAGGACCTTGCCGACGAGACCCCCGCCGAGGAGGACAACTGGGTGGCCGGTATCGAATGGCTGGAATCCCTGGGCGCAGACGTCGTCACCAGCAGCCTGGGCTACTACTACTGGTACGATTTCTCCGACCTCGACGGCAACACCGCGTACTGCACCATCGCGGCCGACATCGCCGTGAGCCACGGCGTCGTGGTGTTCAACTGCGCCGGCAACCAGCGGGGCGACGCCGAATTCCCCCACATCATCGCTCCGGCCGACGGCGACAGCGTGATCACCGTCGGCGCCGTGGACGTGGCCGGCAACCTGGCCGACTTCAGCTCCCCCGGCCCCACCTACGACGGCCGCACCAAGCCGGACCTCACCGCCAACGGCGTGAGCGCCCACACCATCGCCGACTGGAACGACTACAGCTACATGGGTGCCAGCGGCACCAGCTACTCCACACCGCTGCTGGCCGGGGTGGCTGCGCTCCTGCTCGAACGGCTGCCAGACCTCAGCCCCCTCCAGATCCGCGAGGCCCTGCGCGAGACCGCCGACAACAGCCCACGGCAGGACGACGACTTCGGCTGGGGCGTGGTCGACGCCCTGGCCGCGCTCCACTACTACGGCCCCGCCATCGCCCACACCTCCCCTGGCGACACCGAGGACACCACCGGCCCCTATGTGGCCACGGCCACCATCACCAGCCGCGCGGGGCTGGACGCGCCGACCCTGGCGCTTCACTGGCGCGCAGACGGCGGCCCCTGGCAGACCGTGGCGCTGACCCCTGCCGGCGACGACGACTACACGGCCCCGATCCCCGGCCAACCCGTCGGCACCCAGCTGGAGTACTACTTCGAGGCCGGCGACAACGACGGCATCGTGCTCACCCATCCCCTCGCCGCCCCCTCGAGCCTCCATTCCTTCACGGTGATCACCGACACCCTCGCGCCCACCCTGGAACACGTCGGGCTCATGACCCAGACGCCCGGCATCTGGCCGCCCACGGTACGCGCCACGGCCAGCGACAACATCGGCATCGACCGCCTCGAGCTGACCTACCAGCACAACGGCGGCGCAGAGATGGGTCCCTTCGTCATGACGCCGGCGGAGGACCACTACCAGCTGGTCTTCCCGCTGGCGAGCGTCCAGGTGGGTGACGAGCTGGTCTACCGGCTCACCGCGGTCGACGCGTCCGGGGCCGCCAACACTACCGTGAGCGACCCGTACCCGGTGTCCGTGCAAACGCACCTCGGATCGGTGCTGGTGATCGACAACGGTCCGGGCGGCGAGCCGAGCGCCGCGCTCGACGGTCCCGAGAGCGGCGCCGACATCGCGCTCGAGATCACCGCGAGCGCCGAGCTCATCGCCGGTTGGCTCATCAGTTCAGGCTATCAGGTGGACCAGATCGGCTATGCCGGAGTGACCGACCAGGCTCTCCTCGGCCGCGACGCCGTGGTGCTGTCATGCGGCAGCAACGGCGCGGCAGCCGGCAGCGGCAACCTGCGCAGCACGCTGCTGTCCTGGGTCCACGACGGTGGGCGCATCCTGGTGGAGGGCGGCGAGGTTGCCTACGCCGCCATGGAGTATCCCGGCTTCCCCGATTTCGCGGCCGAGATCCTGCACATCGACGCCTTCTATGGCGACTGGGTCTACGACTACCTGGCGAATCAGGACCTGACCTGGCATCCGCTGCTGAACCGACCCCACCGGCTGGGCAACGAACTCCACGTGAACTCCCCCGGTCCCTATTACAACAACCTGGCGGACGTGGTGCTCGGCGCCGCCGGCACGCGGATCCCGTACCGCACCGTCTACAATGCCGCCACCGGCTGCGTGGTCACCTGGGACGACAACTCGGCCGTCGAGGCCGGCCAGACGGTATACATCTCCCTGGACGTCAGCTTCCTCGACGACGCGGTGGGGCGTGACCTCATGGCCAACGCCATGTCCTACCTGCTGGCGCCCGAACCTCCGGGCGGCGCCACCATCGCGGGCACGGTCTCCCTCGCCGACGGCACCGACCCCGCGGGCGCGGTGGTCTCGTGCCGCTACGGGTCCACCCTCGTGGCACCGGACGGCCGCTACGAGTTGGCCGGACTCTACGGCGGCACCTTCCTGGTCACCGCGACCAAGGACGGCTATGCCCCCGCGAGCCAGACGGTCGAATTGATGGACGACCAGTACCTGGGCGGCCAGGATTTCGTGCTCTTCCCCGTGTCCGAGGTCCACTACACCGAACAGGCCGACTTGCCGATCCCCGACTACGATCCCGAGGGCGTAACCAGCGTGATCAGCGTGTCCGAGGCGGGCGACCTGCTGGGCCTCTCCGTGGATATCGATATCAGCCACAACTACATCGGCAACTTGATCGTCACCCTCACCAGCCCCCAGGGCACGACCGTGACCCTTCACGACCACACTGGTTCGAGCGCCGACGACATCGTGGGAAACTGGCCCGCGACCCTCTCGGTGGACGGACCGGGCCTGCTGGAGGATTTCCACGGCGAAGACATCCAGGGTGACTGGACGCTCTTCGTGGCCGATACCAATTACGCGGTCTGGGGCACGCTCAACGCGTGGGGCCTGAACCTGCTGGTGGCCCAGCCGGTGACGGCCGTCGAATCCGGAGACCTGCCGCTGGCCACGCGCCTGGTCGGCAATTTCCCCAACCCGTTCAACCCGCAGACCGTGATCGCCTTCGAGCTGCCCCGCACGGGACACGTGCGCATGGACGTGCACGACCTGCGCGGACGCCTGGTGCGCCGCCTGGTGGACGACGGATACGTCGCCGGCTGGCACCAGGTGAGTTGGGACGGGCGTGGTGACGGCGGTCGTAATCTGGCTAGTGGGACCTACTTCTGCCGTCTAGCGACTGGCGATGAGACGCAAGTGCACAAGATGACCCTGGTTCGCTGATGTGGACCGGCTAGTCAACCATTGATCGTCTTCTATTAAGGCCCCGAGCTTCGCTCGGGGCCGATATATACCGCAAAACTCCCACGACACTCCCCTCGGACGGACACTATCTTATTCCTCGAAGATTGTTTCCGGCCCCCGTATTGCAGTTTCCTCTTCATGGAAAATCATGATCTGCATAATCCCGCGTGGGCCCCACCCCACTGTCCCTCCCGCAACTGCTTCTACCACAACCCGTTGAACGAAGGCTGGCGCTGGAAACGCTTCGGCTACTACCGACGCAAGCTCCACCCGCACCGTATCCGCAGGTTTCGCTGCCTCGCCTGTGGCGTCACCTTCAGTTCACAGACCTTCAGCACCACCTACTGGCTCAAGCGGCCCGACATTCTCGAGCAGCTGCCCACCAAGGTCACTGGCGGCTCCTGCAACAGCCAGATCGCTTTCGACCTTGGCGTCGCGCCCTCGACCATCGACCGCCAGGTCTACCGTCTCGGACGCCATGCCCTGCTCTTCCACGCACAAATGATGCAGAACAGACCGGTCTTCAAGGACCTGGCCGTCGACGGCTTCGTCTCCTTCGAGCACAGCCAATTTCACCCGTTCCACTTCCATGTCGCAGTCGACAGGAAGACTGCCTTCTTCCCCTACTTCACCGACAGCGAGGTGCGCCGGTCGGGCACGATGACCCCGAAGCAGAAGGTACGACGAACCGTCCTAGAACGGGTCCGCGGCAGGCCCGACCCGCAGGCCGTGCGCAAGGACATGCAGGAGCTGCTGGAGTACCTGACCGAGGGGGCGAGCGAGATGACCATCCACAGCGATGAGCATAAGGCGTATCCCAGGGCGTTGCGGGCCCTAAGCTGTCGTATCCGACATGTGGTGACCAATTCGAAGGAGGTTCGAAACCGGATCAACACGCTGTTCGAAATTAACCTGCTTGACCTGTTGATCCGCCATGGTGAGGCAGAGCACAAGCGGGAGACGATCGCTTACACGAAGCGTCGGAACAGTGCGGCTTACAAGCTGTCGATCTTCCTGGTGGTGAAGAACTACGTGAAGACGAAGCGTGTGCGGGGTTGTGGGCAGACGCCGGCGCAGCTGCTGGGTGTGTGTCGTCGACGGTTGACGGTGGGGGAGGTGTTGGGCAGGCGGTTATTCGTGGGTCTGGTGCGGTTGCCGGAGCGATGGCGGCACTACTACTGGCAGGAAGTCGAGACGCGGGCGTTGAAAGTCAATAGACGGCATGACTTGGCGTATGCGGTGTAAAAGTTGGACTCGGATCCGCCTTAGGGCTGGAAACATTCTGCACGGAATAACAGAGAGGGCCTGGGCGTTGACCCAGGCCCGGAACACATTCTCGTGGGCACAACCTATTTCAGCAGAGACATCGTCCGATGATAGGTCCGGTTATCGGTGATCAGCCGGTAGACGTAGGTGCCGGAAGGCACGCCGTTCCCCGCGCTGTCGGTCCCATTCCAGACCACGGTGTGCTCGCCGGCCGCGACCGCGCCGTCGTGCACGGTCCGCACGTGGCGGCCCTTCACGTCGTAGATGGCCAGCTTCACGTGCTCGTTGCGAGGCACAGTGAAGGAGATGCTGGTCATGGGATTGAAGGGGTTGGGGAAGTTCTGCTGCAGGGTCACGGCCTGGGGCAGGACGTCCGCGGGCTGGTCGTCGATCGGTTCGACGGCAACCGAGCCCTCGAAGGTGATCTTGTAGGCGCCCTGGTTCCACATGTCGTCCTGCCATTGGACCAGGAGCGTGGAGCCGTCGCCGGAGAGGGCGAGGGTGCCCACCAGGTAGTTCGCCTCGAATCCCTCGGGCAGGGCTGCGCCGGATTCCAGGCAAAGCTGCTTGAGCTGCTGCATGCCGTTCTCGGCGTCCCAGAGGAACACGTCCCACTGGCCCCACGGCGGAGGATCGCCGCTGACGCCGCAGACCTTGCCGTCGTCGGAACAGAAGTTGGCGATGCTGCGATGCCACTCGTTGTCGCCCAGGGTGCCCAGCGAGATGACGCCGGTCTCCGCGGTCCAGATCATGGCGCGGCTGTAGTTCCAGCCCGACCCGTCCTCGTAGTACTCGCCGGCGATGAGGCTGCCGTCGGAGGTGATGTCATAGCCCTCGCCCGGCGCGTCGTTTGGATTGGCCAGCAGGTGTGGTCCGTCGACGCTACCCGGGGGCGTGCTCAGGGGATCGTTGTTCCACATCACCGCCCGGCGGCCGCCCCAGTCGGGATGGTGGTCGAAGCCGGTGACGACGGTGCCGTCATCGGAGATCATGGAAGCCCTTACGCCGCCGATGTCCACCATGCCGCTCTCGGCGGTCCACATGAAGGCCACGCCCTGGCAGGCGTTCCAGCCCAGGCCCACGGCGATGGAGCCGTCGTGGTTGAGGGCATAGCCGCTGCCGACGCTGTTGTCGCAGCTGTCGTAGCCGGGGATCCCACCCAGCAGCGTCGGGGCCCAGCCATCCGCTTCGTACCAGATGGCGGGGTTGCGCAGACCGGTGTCGGTATCGTCCTGCGCGCTGATGATGGCCGTGCCGTCGGCCGAGATGCCGACGCCAGCGCTGAGCGGATGGCCGAAGCCGATGTTAGTCCAGGCGCCGGCCTCCCACAACCAGATGTCGCCACCGAAATTGGCGACGATTCGCGAACCATCGTAACTGGCGTCCATGGCGGCCCAGAAGGCCTCGACCGGGTATTCCACGGGCTCCACGGTCACGATGGCTGCTGGCACCGCGCTCGCCATGGCGAGCAGGGCCAGACTCAAGATCAATCGTCTCATGGTCAGCTCCCTGTTTGCGATGGATAGCCCTCCGCGCCGTGCGGTTCCTTCTGCCGAGTCCCGGCGACGGCGGCCTCCATCATGCTCCTCGGGCAAACGTCCCGTTCGCGTGACGTTCCAGGAACGATGTTAGAAGAGAGGCGAAATCGACCACATCAGGAATCCGCAACTTCCACGGATCAATGGTGGTTGCACAATTGGACACTGATATTGGGAAGCGTCCGCACGCAGCGTGCGGGGACCTCGCCAGAGTCTGTCTGCGCGGCTACTTTCGTTGGTCAATCGAACAGCGCCTTCACCCTGCTCCAGGAGTGCCGCTCGGTGGCCACCACGTCCGGAATCCAGAGCACGTATTCGTACTCGTAGACGTCGAAGCCTCCGGGCGGGGTGAACTCCGTGGGCCCCACCCAGAACCAGACGGTAGCGCCCGGCTCGCCGGTGACGAACATGGTGCCTTCCTGGAGCGGTCCCACCTCCACGCTCTGCAACACGCCCACCTCACCGCAGTCCTGCGGCCCCAGCTCGAACATGTAAGTGGCGAACGCGCCGTCGCCTATGATCTCCATGGTGCCGCTGGCGGGCAGGGTGAGCAGGAACCAGTCGGTGTCGCGGTTGGTGGCGCCCTCGAAAGGGTACCAGCCCGACACGCCGCAGAACACATCGTCGGTGATGGTCTGGAACGGCGCGCCCTGGTCGGGGCTGTTGCAGCCCCCGTTGAAGGCGTCGACGTAGTCCACCACGAGGGGCGGCTCCCCCTCCAGCTGGACGTCGCCGCCGGGGCACTCCACCGTGTCCCAGTAGAACTCGTGGAGCTGCAGGTGATACTCGCCGGCGTCGCCGCCGTAGCCGTCGATCACCAGGTAGTAGACGCCGGCGTCGATGAGGGTGATCAGCGACGTGTAGTCGGGGTACCAGTCGTCGTTGCAGTCCACCAGGTTCAGCTCTTCGTCGTAGAGGTAGATCTTGGTGTCGTAGCCGGAGCCGTACATGTCGATGAAAAGGCCGTTGCCCCCGCCCATCCACCATTCGAAGCGGTACACCACGTCGGGCGAGGTGCTGCCTTCGTAGGGGCACGCCTCGTCGTAGTCGTCGGTGTAGCCGATGGTGGCGCCGGTGCCGTCGTAAGGCACGAGGATGGTGACGGCGTCGGCGATGGTGTCGCCGCCCTGGCGCAGCACGGCCGGTTCGGGCGGCGGCGCCTGGTGGTTCGCCGGCGGTTTGGCGGGCGGGGTGGTGCCCAGATCAGCGGCCGGGGCCGCGGCGGCCAGGCAGAGCAGGCAGAGGACGATGAGCTTCATGGGCGAGCCTCCGTTCAAGAGGTCGGTGGTCTCCTGATCCGACCGCGAGCGCCAGCTGGCGGGGGTCGCCGGTGCCGCTGTACAGTCGGCTGGCGGGCTGCGAGGTCGTACTAGATTATATCGGTTCGGACAGGACCGGATCAACCGACCGGGATCCAGTCCGTGCGTGGGAGCCCGGTTCGAAGCCGTTGATCTTGATTGGATTGGCGCTGCCCATGTACTGTCGCAGAAGCGACAGCCATGAAGATTGCGAGGTAGAGATGCAAAGCAAGATCGCGCAGGCCATCAAGCTGCAGACCGAGCCGGTGGCGGTCCTCTGGTCGGACCACAAGCCCGACGACGCCATGGAGTTCAAGCCGGGCAGGTTCGGCTGCGTGGTCAGCCTGTTCGCCACCGCGGCGACCAAGGGTCGACCTGGCGTCTTCAGCCGGGAGACCTTCGGCTGCTGGGGCGGCGGCGTCGGACTCGGTTTCGGCAACCGCTACGAGGACTTTCCCGGCGGCGTCGAAGGATTCTGCCACTTCCTGTCCGAGGGCAACGAGACGAACCAGCGCGGCCGCGCCATCGGCGAACACATGAAGCAGGACCCCGCCGGCGCCCGCTTCGCCGGCACCTACCTGCATGGCGAGCGGTACGTCAAGAACGCCAAGCTGACGCAGGAATTCGTCGCCGATCTGCCGATGATGGACATCCCCACCCGTTACGTGGTGGTCAAGCCCCTGTCACTGGTCGAGGCCGACGACGACATCCAGAACATCTCCTACTTCGTCAATCCGGACCAGCTCTCGGCGCTGGTCATCCTGGCCAACTACGCCCGCAAGGGGCTGGACAACGTCCTGATGACCTACGCGGCCGGGTGCCAGGTGATGGGGATCCTGGCGTACCGCGAGATGCAACGCCATGAACCGCGCGCCCTGGTGGGAATGACCGACATCTCGGCGCGGCGCAACGTGCGCGCCTCTCTCGGCAAGGACATCATGTCGTTCACCGCCCCGCTGCCGTTGTACCGCGAGATGGAAGCCCATGTCGCGGGCAGCTTCCTCGAGGCGCACGTCTGGCGAGGACTGGTGGACGAGGAGGCGTGACGGCCAGCGAGCTCCAGTCGTGCGTCGTCAATCCTCAGTCGTCGTCCGGCGAGCCGACGAAAGCTGGCTGCCCCACCGGCAGGTACTTGAAATAGAGTCTCTTCAGCGTCCCTTCAAACTCGAACGGCGCCTTGTCGAAGTAATCGTCCGCAACCGGCGAGCTGGTGTCCATGCCCACGTCGAAGGTCTCGGATGCGGTGAAGACGGCAGGGACCGTGCGCCGGACTGTTCCGGTGGCCGTCTGTTCGCCGTTGATCCAGAATGTCAGCTGTGCGGGCGCTGCTCTCTGCAGAGGCGTCCGCATCTCGAGCGCGATGGTCACGTCGCCTGCGGGTAGACGCCCGACCTCGATCTTGTCGCGCTTGAGCAGGAGGGCGCTGTACTCGTAGTAGAGCACGCCGTCGAGGGCATAGAGGCTCACGCCGCCGGTGTAGCCGCCCATGGCGAAGATCACGCCGTTGACGCCTGACGGCACCGTCGCCTCGATCTCCGCTCGGAGATTGCCGTTGCGCACGTTGGGCGCCTGGCTCTCGGGAATCCGGGTTATGCCCGCAAAGAGGGTCCACTCTGTGTTGGCGCTGCGCTTCATCTCTTGCGGGTTGAGCCCGGTGTACAGGGCGCCGCCGATGGGCAGGACCTTGTTGTCCTCGGCTTCTTGCATGAAGAGGGCCTTCAATCTCTCGAGCTTCTCGGGGTGCTCGTCCGCCAGGTTGTTCATCAGCGAGTAGTCGCTGCGGGTGTCATAGAGCTCCCACTCGTCCTGCATGGGATCCCAGCTGGTCAGGTCCGGCATCTGCGCCACCCACGGTGTGCGCGGCCCGAAGGTGCTGGCCATCCAGCCCTCGTGGTAGATGCCGCGGCTGCCCAGGCACTCGAAGTACTGGGTCTGCTTCTGCTCCAGGGCGTCGGCCGAGTCGAAGGTGTAGGCGAAGCTGACTCCGTCGATGGGGTCCTGCACGTGGCCGTCCACGACCTTGGGCGGCTCGATGCCGAGGATGTCGTAGATGGTGGGCGCCACGTCGTTGACGTGGGTGAACTGCGGCCGCGGGGTCGCATCGGGTTTGATGCGCTGCGGCCAGGAGACGACCATGGGCGTGCGCGTGCCGCCCCAGTCGGCGGCGATCAGCTTGGTGTAGCGGAAGGGGCTGTCGCCCGCCCAGGCCCAGCCACAGTGGTACATGTTGTCCATCTTCGGCCCGCCGATGGCTTCGAGCCCGCCTAGCTCCTGCGCCACGGCGATGTGCTCGGCGATCGTGGTCGGAATGCCGTTCTGGGCGTTCAGCTCCGCCACGCTTCCATCGAGGCCCTCGGCCGAGGCGCCGTTGTCCGAGACAATGTAGAGGACCAGGGTGTTGTCGCGGATGCCCCGGGCCTCCAGCTCGTCGATCAGGCGGCCGACCTGGGCGTCAGTGTGCTCCAGGAAACCAGCATAAACCTCCATCAGGCGTGCCTGGAAGGCGCGCTCGTCCTGGGGGATGTCCTCCCAGGCGGGCATGCCGTGTGGGCGGGGCGGCCGCTCGGTGTCGGCCGGGATCCAGCCCATGGCCTTCTGGCGCTCGAAGACCCGCTTCTGGTAGGCGTCCCAGCCGTCGTCGAACTTGCCCTTGTACTTGTCGGCCCACTCCTGGGCCACGTGATGGGGGCCGTGCACGGCGCCCGGCGTCCACCACATCAGGAACGGACGATCCGGATTCATGGCGAGGTGGCGCCGCATCCAGGTGATGGCCTTGTCCGCCATGGCCTCGGTCAGGTGGAAGTCCTCATGGTTGTCCACGTGAGGCATCGAGATCGGCGTGGTGTTCTCCCACAGGGTAGGCTCCCACTGCGAGGTCTCGCCGGCGATGAAGCCGTAGAAGTAGTCGAAGCCCCGCCCCGTGGGGGTGCGATCGTAGGGGCCGTTGGCGATCTGCTCCACCGGCGTGTTGTGGTCCTTGCCGAAGGCCGACGTGGCGTAGCCGTAATAGCGCAGAACCTCGGCGATGGTCGCCGATGATTTCGGGATGACGCCCGAATAGCCGTCCCAGTCGTTGGCGAACTCGGCGATGATGCCCGCACCGACGCGATGGTGGTTGCGGCCCGTCATGAGGGCGGCCCGAGTGGGCGAGCACATGGCGGTGGTGTGGAAGGCGTTGTAGGCGATGCCCTCCTCCGCCAGCCGCGACAGGGTCGGCGTCTCGATCTCGCCCCCGAAGGTGCTCGGCTGCCCGAAGCCCGCGTCGTCGAACATGACGATGAGGATATTGGGCGCGTCCTCGGGCAGGTGGCGCGGCTGCTCGCGCCACTGGTGGACGGATTGCTGCATCGTGGGCCCGACCTCGCCGCCCATCGGCGGATCGGGAAACGGCAGGACGTCCTGCGCCTGGGCCGCGACCAGGCCGCCGCCGACCAAGGTCAGGCATGACACGATCGCCATCCATGTGATCGTCTTGTGCGTGATCTTCATCTGCTTGTCCCTTCACTTTTTAAGCTGTCAAGCGACGATCTCGGCCGCACCGTCTGATCTATCGACCAGGACGCCCAGGAGTGTCGGGCCCCCGGTCCGTCGGCCCGGTGGGTGTTCGATCGTCCGGCCAGTGACGGATTTCCGCGGCGAGTTCCTCGAGGAGTCCGGCGTACTCGTCCTGTCTGAGCAACGTGTCCGGAGTATCCTGTCGTCGCAACCGCGCCAACGCGGCCTGGCAGGCCAGGAAGTCGTGGCAGAGGGCCCGGAAAGAGGAGTCGGCCCAGTAGATGCGTTCGAGGACTTCTTCCTGGCCGGAGACGTGTTTCCGGACCATGGCGAACATGTCGAGAGTCGAGCTCATGGATATCTGCCTCCGGAAGCGACCTTGCCGGCAGGCGGACGGGGCGAAAAGGGTTTTACGGTAATGGCATGTAAGTTACACTCGCGAAGACGTTGGCTGACAATCACCTGCAAGATCGATCGAGTCCGTGTCGTGCCTGGAAAAGAGAGTTCCCGCGTTCCACCGGCGCATGAATCGTCCTGCGTGAGGAGTTCGTCCTGCGAACCGACGCACGACGCCATCCGCGAACAGCTCGCGCGCATCCTCGCCAGCCGTGAGTTCCAGGCGACCGAACGGGTGCGCGATTTCTTGCGATTCATCGTCGAGGAGACCCTCGCCGGGCGGTCCGACCAGCTGAAGGGCTACACCATCGCCACGTCCATCATGGATCGCGGACAGGATTTCGACCCCGCGCAGGATCCGATCGTCCGCATCCAGGCCGGCCGCATGCGCCGGGCGCTGGAACGGTACTACCTGGTGGCCGGCAGCAACGATCCGATCATCATCGATGTACCGAAGGGCCGATACGTGCCGCGATTCGCCACCCGCACCGCCAGCGACTGGCCGGCGCGCACATCACCGTCACCCTATCCCAAGCTGCCGCGGTCAGGGAAGCCGGCGGTGGCCGTACTTCCGCTCGAAAACCTGACCGGAGATGCGAGCAGACACTTCTTCAGCATGGGACTTGCCGAAGAGCTGGTCACCGAGTTGAACTCCTACCAGGACCTGACCGTGATCCCTTGCCATCGAGCCCTGGCGGGCGGCAATCCGCCGGCCGATCCGGAGCAGCTCTGTCGCTCGCTCGGCGCCCGGTTCCTGCTCTCGGGATCGATCCGCGGTGACACGGAGGCCGTGAAGGTCGCCGTCCATCTGGTCGAGGCGGCCACGGGTCGCCAGGTCTGGTCCGGAACCTTCAAGCACCGCCTCGAGGCTGCCAGGCTCATCGGGATTCAGGAAGAGATCGCCCACAACGTCGTGGCGACCATCGCGAGCGAGCACGGCATCATCTCCCGTCGCCTGGCAGCTGAGTCACGGACAAAAGCACCTGCCGACCTGAGCACCTACGAGGCCATGCTCCGCTACTACAGCTATCAGATCGCCCCGTCGCCGGACGCGAGCACCAGCTGCTTCGCCGCCCTCCGTGCTGCAGCCGACCGCGAACCCGAATACGGGCCCGTGTGGTCGGCGCTCGCTTCGCTCTACTGCCAGATGTATGGCTGGGACGTGCCCGGGTTCGAGGACCCGCTCGCCACCGGTCTGGCCTATGCTGAACGGGGCGTCGCCATCGCCCCACAGCGTCAGGGCAGCCGGTTGGTCCTCGCCTACGCGCTACTGCTCAGCAACGACCTCGCGGCCTTCGGCGAGGAGGCGGCGAAGACCCTCGCGCTGAACCCTGCGAATCCCTACGCCACCGGCACCATCGGCTACCTGGCCGTTCTCGCCGGTGATTTCGCGCGGGGCCGGCTGCTGCTGGACCGCGCGATGACGTCGAATCCGTTCCACCCGCAGTGGTTCCGGCACGGCGTGTACCTCGAACGGTTTCATGGCGCCGATTACGAGGGAGCCCTCAGGGCCGTACGCGGTCATGACGAGTCGGGATTCTGGTACCTGGCGCTCATGGCAGCCGCGCTCGGAAAGCTGGGCCGGTACGACGAGGCCGAACCATGGCTCGCCAGACTCCTCGCGGAGAAACCGGACCTGCCTGGCCGTGCGGAGGAACTCATCGCACGATCGGTCAAGGAGAAGTCGCTGCAGGAGGAATTCATCGATGGTCTGGTGCTAGCGGGGATGAAGAGGACCGCTTGAGGTGGGTTGTACCATCGAGACTGTGTCCCGGGCCTGGGCCAACGCCCAGGCCCTCTCTTTCAAGCCGCCCGCTTCAACGCATGCCGCCGATTCACTCCCAACGCCGGCGTCTCCACCTCCCCCCAGTAGTACTCCCGCCACCGCCCCGCGAGCCCGACCTTCGACACGAACAACCGACCACCCAGGATCTTCCCTACCGTCAACCGCCCCCCGAACAACCCAGCCTGCATCGCTGGCGTCTCCCCACACTTCTTCGTCCAACGAGGCCGCACGTAGTTCCGCCACACCAGGAACACAGCCAACCGCAGCGCCGCTCCCTGGCGACGCTTCGACCACGCGATCGTCTCCCGCTTATGATTCCCGCTCCCATGACGCAGCAACAGATCCAGCAAGTTGATCTCGTACAGCGCGTTGTGCTGATCTCGACGATCTCTGGAGCTCGTCACCTCATGCCGGATCACCTTCCACGCCGACTCCACAGCCCGGATCGCCGGCGGATACGACTTGTGAGCGTCGCTGCGGATCGTCACCGCCGCCGCATTCCGCGTCACCATCTCGAGCAATTCCTGCATGTCCTTACGCACGGCCCGCGGATCCGGACGCCCGAACTGCTCCTCCAGCTCCTGCCGCCGCGCCTTCTGCCGCGCGGTCATCGACCCCTTCCGCCTGAGCGGGCTGTCGGTGAAGTGCAGGAACATCCCCGTGCGGCAGTCCACTGCCAGATGGAAGTGGAACGGGAAGTACTGACTCAGCTCGAAGCTCTCGAACCCGTCGACGGCGATCACCCGGGACGGCGACATCCGCTGCCGGACCTGCTCGTGGAAGAGCAGGCAGTGGCGGCCGAGGCGGTTGAGCTGGTTGTCGATGGTGGTCGGGGAGACCTTCAGGTCGGTGGCGATCTGGCGATTGGCCATGCAGCCGACGGTCTTGGTCATCAGCTGGGGCAGGATGTCGGGACGTTTAAGGTAGTAGGTGGTCGAGAAGGTCTGTGAACTGAAGGAGACACGGCAGTGCAGGCAGAGGAACCGTCGGATACGGTGGGGGGCGGCCTTGCGGTAGAAGAAGCCCATGCGTTTGCAGGGCCAGGGCTCGGGCAAGTCGTTGTGGAACTTGCAGTCAGGGTTGGGGCAATGTGGGGGCCGCCAATCCTGATGATAGATATGGTGAGTATTCATGCCCCTGATACTGCAAATCAGGGACCGGACACAGTCTCATGGGTACAACCATCAATCTGCCTTGTGGACCCTTGGCGGTGTCCAGCGACCTTCGAGGGCCGCCTCCTCAGGTCCGTAGAGACGCATGACAAGGTAGAAGGGTCCGTCCGGCGCCGGTAGCCAGTTGGCCTTCAGGTCCTCGCCGGGCGAATCCTTGCCGACGTGCAGCACCAGGGAGCCGTCGGCCTCGCGTTTGAACTGATCCAGCATCTCGGAGCTCAGGAGGTAGCGATCGAGCGGATTCTCGATGAAGAGCTGGGTCTTGCCGTCGTACATGGTCAGCGACCAGAAGGCCTTCACCGGCGGGAGCGCCCCATCCGGGAAGGTCATCGTGTAGGCGTGGGCGGAGCCGTCCAGTGGCGCGCCATCGGCGTCGACCAGGAACGTGGGATAGGTGGCCTCCGCCGCCGAGTTTCCGTACAGACCCATGTGGGCGGCCACGGCGCGAAGCATGTCCGGCCTGTCCAGCTGGTAGTTCTTCCGGGCGCTCTCGCCGAGGAACTCCCGCGTCCCGAATATCTTCCCGCTGATCAAGGGATCGCCGGCCTGGCTGGCGATGAACGACTCAATGGCGGCGAAGGCCTCCTCGGCTCCAGCCCGCAACACCGCCACGTGTTCTTCCGGGAGCCTGTCCAGGTGGAAGGTCTTGCCGGGGCCGAGGCCGAGGCGCGCGAGGTCCCGCCAGAGCGCATCCTCACCCGGTCCTGGCTTCTCGAGCAGATCCATCATGAAGTCCAGGTAGGTGAAGAAACGCTCGTCGAACTGCGAGCCCTCCACCCACTCCGGAAACGCGGGTGGGGACTCAGGCTCCGGGGCCGCCTTGCCGAGGAAGGCGCTCAGCGGCACCAGTTCGTACTGCGCCTGGATCGACGCGACCTCCGGCAGGTCGTCCGGACCGAAGAGCTGCGTCCGCGTGACGTTGAAGATGAAGTCGGTTTCGGACCGGATGACCTCGGTGATGTCCGCCGGCGGTTCCCCGTTCCAGTCCGGTCCGGCCAGCAGGTAGCGCCCGGCCGCGTTGCCCGTGGTGAGCGTGCCCACGTAGGCGAAGTTGTGGGTGTAGAGGTCGATGAGCTGGAAACTGTAGTATCGCTCGCCGGCGATCTCCGGCACCGACAGGACCAATGGTTCCGCGCGCAGGTCCACCCAGAACATGCAGTAGGGCGTGTCGGCATTGGGGGTGACGACGGCCCGGTCGTCCGGCGTGAACAGGCGAGCCTCGCAGGCGACCTCGTTGAACGGCCCTTTGTAATCCGGGCTCTCCGTGTCGACCACGTACTGGTACATGGTCTTGTAGTTCATGACCATCGGGAAACCGTAGACGTAGGCATCCCTGGCGATGGCCTGGACCTGCTCGGGTGTCGGCTTCTCGGTGGAATCGCCAGTGCAGCCGCTGATGAGGATGATCAGGACCAGGGCGAGGATCGGGTGTTTCATGACGATTCTCCCTCGTTTCTATTCGTGACCGGCCGACGATCGTGACGGCGCCGGCCTGCGGCCCTCCGACTTCTCGCGATCAGTTGCCCCCACCCGGCGCTGGCAACAGGAACTGCAGCTGCACCCGCAGCTGCCAGTCGGGTCCGACATCCGGCTTCTCGACGAAGGTGTAGGCCTGCGCCTGGACGTTCACCGGCAGCTTGCCCACGAACATGACCTTGCCGCCGCCGGCGCCGAAGGGGACCTTCCAGCGCTGGCCCGACGCGGCCTGCCAGTCGACGGTGATGATCGGTGCGCTGTTGAGGTACCAGCCCCCGCCCAGCTGGTAGACCACGAAGTACTGCAGCAGCCCCTTGTTCACGGCGTCGCGGTCGTCGGCGCCGGCGTAGGACCAGAGGTTGTTGGCGAGCAGGCCCAGCGTCCAGTCGCCGGGCTGCGCCAGGACGACTCCCGAGACGCCGGCGCTCCACTTCTCGGAGCCTCTTTCGGAACCGCCGGTGGGGAACTCCAGGATCGGGCCGACGCCCCACATGGTGGAGCTTCCGCCCGGCGCGTAGAAGGCCGTGAACGAGACGTCGGCCAGGCCGGACGAGCGCAGGCCGCTCTCCGCCGCGACGTCCGGGATCCAGGCGAAGGGGAAGATGGTGCGCGTGATCAGCTTGCCGTCCGCAAGCGGGATGACGGGCTGGATGTTCAGGACGTTCGACGCGCGGTCGTAGGGCCCGAGCCCGAAGTCGGTGTTGTTCTGGAACGGGAAGCTCATCAGGTCGGCGATGGGGTTCGCCGCCTGCTGCGAGAGCTCCTCGCGGGTGGGCTGGGCGGCGAGCTGTCCGGCGGAAAGGACAAGTATCACGGCGATTGAGGTTATCAGCATCCTCATCTTGTCTCCTCTCATTCGTGACGGAGTTACCGGAGCATGGCGACCACATCGGCAGCCGAGCTCACCGGTATCCGCCTCCAGGAGACACCATGGCACATAATGGATGGTAAGTTAAGCTATTAACGGAATACCGTGTCGACACGACTCGGATCCACCCGCGGATCCAAGTGTCATCGCGGCTGCCGCGCCTGCGGAATGCGCTCAGTTCAACATCTCCAGGCAACACACCAGTCACCTGCACGAGGATTCGGAATCGGGCAGGCCACACTGGTTCGTACCGTGGACGTCGACCGGCGACGACATCAGCGGGGCGTCCCATCTTCGTAGTGGAACCGCCCCTGATCGATGGCGTGGGATCTCTCCTCGCCATTCGTGAAATCCAGCCGGTCAAGCAGGTGCCACGGGAAGCCAGGCGCGTTGGTGAGCACACCGACCTCGTTGTCGTAGACGTGCACCTCGCCCTCGTCGATGATCTCGATGACGATGCTGCCCCCGGCCTTGTCGGTGACCCGCCAGTGCGCGGTGGGGGACGGCACGCCGTTCTCGTCGATGTAGATCGGCACGACTGTGATGTCGGCCAGCGCCGCCTTCACCTCCGCCACCGTGGCGAACTGGCTGAGCATCCAGCGAACCAGGCCCGCTTTTCGATCGACATGACGTCACTGGAGAGCGAAGATCGGTGGCGAGGGGAAAGGAGTCCGCATGTCCACGCCCAGCAACACACAAGCCGTGGCCGCGGTCTTGCTGGCGACCGCCGCGGGTGCCGCCATGGCGTGGGCCGGGAGCGCTGGCGGAGACCGGATCGGCGGCGTCCCGGTCTTCGCGCTGTGCGGTGTCCTCGCCTTCGCGGTCAACTGGCTGGCCTTCGTGCCCTCGGCGCTGGCGCGCACCGAGCGCTACTACGACCTGGTCGGCGGCGTCACCTACGTCAGCGTCACCGTGGTGGCGGTGCTGCTGTCCAGCCGCCTCGATCTGCGCGCCTCCCTCGTGGCCGCCATGGTGCTGGTCTGGTCGCTGCGGTTGGCCACGTTCCTCTTCCTGCGCATCAAGAGGGCCGGCCACGACGGGCGCTTCGACGACCTCAAGCACCGACCGGTGCGGTTCTTCATGGCCTGGACGCTGCAGGGCCTGTGGGTGCTGCTGACGGCGGCCGCCGCCCTCGCGGTCATCACCGGCGGCGTGCGTGAACCGCTCGGGGCGGTGGGCATGGCCGGTGTCGCAGTGTGGGCGGTCGGCATGCTCGTCGAGATCGTCGCCGACCGCCAGAAGTCCCGGTTCAAGGCCGACCCCGCCAACGAGGGGGCCTTCATCGACGTCGGACTGTGGGCCTGGTCGCGGCACCCCAACTACTTCGGGGAGATCGTGCTCTGGACGGGCATGGCGCTGGTGGCCGCGCCGGTGCTGCACGGCTGGCAGTGGGCCACGCTCGTCTCGCCCGTGTTCGTGTCGTTCCTGCTGATCGGCATCAGCGGCATCCCGCTGCTCGAGGCGAGGGCCGACGCGCGGTGGGGCGGCCAGGAGCGATACGAGGACTACAAGCGGCGGACGCCGGTGCTGTTGCCGCGACCGCCGGCCCGGCGACGCTGACGCGCCAAACACGCGCGGGTCTCCCCTGCCCCTGCCCATGATTCGTCCGCACGGCAATCCGGAGAGTTACGACCGTGCCGCGGCGGGCGGCTGGACTGCGCGGAAGGGCAACGTCGCGAACGCACGCGATGTCGCGGGATTCCGAGCCACTATTCCCCCGGAACCGGAAGCGCCCCGATGCGGTGCGCAACCGTCGTCATCGGTTCCCGCGAGATATGGAAGAGCTTCTGGCGCGGACGCTCCAGATCCACGATCAGCACGATGACGGCCGAAAAGGCGATGACGAGCACGATCCTCGGCACCATCGTTCGGCTTGCCACCAGGCCGGCGCCGTAGCCCATCGTGGCCAGGCCCAGGAGCGCGATGGTGTAGAGCATCAGCACGATGGTCGCGGGGATGCGGTTCCAGACGGCGGCACGGACTCGTTTCATCTGCACATCGGTCAATTCGGTCAACGCCTGCATGAAACCGGACAGGATCGTATTCGGCCGGTCGGACATGGTCCTCGCCTGCGCCCAAAGTTCGTCCTGGATGGCCTCGGATCGCGCGATGGCCGCTGCCACGTCATCGACGTTCGCCAGCGTCGGAAGTTCGATCCGCACCGCGACATACTCGCGCAGCAACCGGCTGCACTCGTCGCGCTGGGGGTCCGGCAGGAACTGCGTGCGCTGGTAGGTCCGCAGGATCGCGCTGGCTTCGTCCAGCACGAGATTCCGCCTGGCGTCGAACCGCGTGTTCGACATCCCGAAGGTGAACGCCAGCATGAACGCCAGCAGGCCCAGGGTCGAACCCATGATGGCGTTGGTGGGCGTCTTGTCCCCCTCGGCCCGGCGGGCATGCTGCCAGGCGCCGGCCCTGAAACCGATCTCGCTGCCGGCGAACAGCAGCAGGATCGTGCCCACGAAGAGAAGCCACACGGGGCACTGGTCGAGGATCGTCTCGGTGATCATGCGCAGTCCTGCTCCATTCTTGCCGGGCCTGGTCGACCCGGACGATCATCAGACTTCCCGGCGGAGATCAGAAACGGAACTCCATACCCAGGAACAGCCCGCCGAGCCTGGTGTCCAGCTGGATCGATTCCTGCCGGATCTGGTAGCCCAGGACGCGGTACCCGAACGGCAGCCCCACGCTGCCCGAGATATGCAACTGGAACTCCAGCATGAGCTGGTACGTGAACTCGGACCCCACACCGAAGCCCCCGATGTCGCCCCGCATCCCGAACCGCCAACGGTCGCCCAACCCCCACGTGCCGACTGCACCGAGGATCGGATCGACGACCGTGGTGCTTGCTTCCAGGGCCGGGTCCTCGGCGACACGCAGCGACTGGCTGACGTCGAAGAGGCGCACGCCACCCACAAACCTCAGGCCACAACCATGCGCCGGGCCGACGGTCGCGTCCAGCTCGCCGATCGTGGTGTCGAGGCGGAGCTCGGCCGGCACCCGGCCCGTACTCTCGCCCTTCAAGCTGATGTACTCCAGGTCGGCCAGGAAGCCCCACCGTCCCCTGGTGCCGGCCAGCGACACGAAGCCGCCCACGCGCAGGTTGTCGACCAGGTCGCTGAAGTTGCTGTTGACGGGAAACGTGACGTCGCCGGCGGTGACCGACCCCGCCAGGCCAGACAGAAACACGTAAGGCTTGAGCGAGAACTCCCAGGGCACCGTCTCGGTGCTGGGCGGCGTAACCATTCCCGGCGTGGACGCATCCGCGGCCGGCTGCGCGCCGGCGCTCGGCGCGAGCGCCAGGATCACCAGCAGGACGACCACGCAACGGATCATGCCACCAAACCCCCGTGGTCGAACACCCTCACTCTTGGACATCCCCGACATCACGGCTTGGCGTCCGCAGCCGGCATACACTTCCCGAACGCCGACCAGGTCGTCCCGTCCATGGCGATGGAGAGGGTCATGTTGCCGTCCGTCGTCAGGTAGATGCTCCAGGCTCGCGTCCCGTCGATGCCGGCGAGGATCCAGCCGCCGGTCGTTTCATGCACCAGGTCGATCCGGTTGGTCTCGCCACGCCGAGCGGTGGGCGCCAGCAACGTGACCACCTGCTTGTCGATGTCGACGTGCAGGAAGCTCGGCGGCTCGACGCCGCCGAAATCGGGCGCCACGCATTCCATGCCTTCCGAACACTCCACCGCGTCGGTGATGGAGCAGATCCACTCCTTCTCGGCGGCGGCCGCGCCGGCCGCCAGGGCCAGGGCCGATGCCAGGACGAGCACCGTACAAACCATGGTCTTCATGATCGTTCTCCTTGCGGCCGCACCGCGTGCCGCGGCTAGTTGACGGTGTAGTTCTTGGCGCTCATGCAGGCGGTGTAGTTGCGATCCCACTGCTGCAGGTTGCGCTCGAACTCGGCGATGGCCGCGTCCATCTCGGTCTGGGCGCTTGCCCGGGCCCGGCGCGAGCGCATGCCGCCGCCGAGGCCTCCGGCCGTCGCGCCGATGGCGGCGCCCTTGCCGGCATCCCCGGCGATGGCGCCGATGATGGCGCCCGCGGCGGCCCCGCGGGCCGCACCCGAGATCAGGCCACCCTGGGCCTGCTCGGCCGTCTGGGCGGCGACGTAGCCCTTCTCGACGAGGACGTCATAGGCCTCGTAGGGATCCCAATTCGTCTGCTCCGAGGCCCAGCGGTAGCACTCCAGCTGGTCCGTCAACTGCTGCTCCTCGGTCTGGCCTTCACCGGGGTAGATGACACGCTGGGTCGGGTTGGTGCTGGGCGGGACGGTGGACTTGGCCTTTTCGGCTGCAGGCTGCTCGTCCGCCGCCATCACCGTTGCGGCCACGAGGGCCAGCATCAGGGCGATCAGGGTTATTCTCTTGCCGGACTCGAACATGTTGCTCTGCCCTCCTTCAAAGGTTTCCACGCTGGTGTCTACTTGACGAGCTCCAGATCACCGGGCATCCAGGTCTTGTCGAACCAGGGCTGCAGCGGGCCGTAGAGGCGCAGCAGGATGTTGTAGCCCTTCCCGGGCATGGTCTGGATCCAGTTGCCTTCGTGGCCTTCCGGTGGCCTTGGCCCGAACCACATGGTGTAGGAACCGTCAGCGTTGGCTTTCACGGACGGGTTGTTGCTGTCAAGGCCGCCGGTTTTCTGGTCGGTTTCCAGCACCGAACGGGTCTGGTTGTCATAGACCATGAAGGACCAGAAGTCCTTGGCGGGGACGGGGCCTGGCAGGGTGACCTTGTAGGTCTTGCCGCCGTCGAGGTAGCGGCCTTCGGAATCATGAGCGCCGATCTCGTAGGCGGAGCCGGTGCCCACCTTGGGCTTGGCCATGGCCGGGGTGATGGCGGTCGCGTAGTAGTGGAACATGATGCGGTCGTCCAGCACCAGCTCGCCGTTGTTCATGAACTCGTGGCTGCCGCCGGTGAAGCAGGAGTACCACTGGCGCTGGCCCGGATAGAAGTAGGCGCTTTCGTAGCGAGGCCGGAAGGTGATCGAACGCGCCGTGGCGTTGCCGATGGCCACGCCTTCGGTGAGGATCTTCTTCATCCGGGCATCCGGCGCGAAGGGCTTGCCCTTCTTGATCCCGATCGCGGCGAACTGGCCCACCAGCTCGGGGTTGAAGGCGTCGGCGGGCTCGTACTGGATGACCGCGTTCAGCTCTTCCCAGTAGCCATAATCGTTGGCGTGGATGGTGTTGATCTTCGCGCCCGAAGCATTGACCACCCTCCCCTTGGGCGGGCTGTCCAGCTTCGAGAGGGGATAGATGCGGAACTGGGTTCGCAGGCCCAGGGTGGCCGCTGCCAGGTCGCCGTCCTGGACCAGCGCGCGCAGGAACATCCAGTTGCGGTAGGTCGGGGTCTTGACCACCCGGTATCCCTCGGGAAGCTCGCCGTCGTAGTCGGGACCGACAAAAACGTACTTGCCGCCCTGACCTTGGTTCGGGCCGGTCACTCCGAGGTCAGTGACCCAGCGGAAGAAGGCATCGTCCACCGCTCCCACGAGACGCCCAGCAGGGACTTCCACGATGGCCGGCTCGTCCTTGACGTTGATCTCGGCAAAGGCATAGGGCGTGGTCGTCTGCGGCGTCAGGAGTAGGCTCCGGGCGTCGTAGAGCTGCTCCCACAACACCAGGTCGCCAGGTTCCGCCCCGGCCTGCTCGAGACCTTCCAGCATGGCGTAGATGGACGCGGCCGGAATTCCGTTGAGAAAGGCATCGACGGCCCGCGACAGGTCGATGAAGTCGTAGGTCTTCTTGACCGTGGCCTCGCTGGGCATGCCGTCGGTGAACTCGAGCTCGCCGAGGAACTCGGTCTGCACCTTGTCGGGCGTGATCAGGCTGTTCGGCACATCGGCCTTGTATTTGGGGTCCGCCGCGAAGGCGGCGGAGAAGATTGCGGTCAAGGCCGCCGTGGCGACCAGCAGCCTGGGCATATAGCTGTTCGTGCTCATCTCTCGGGTTCCTCCCTGTATCGGTGATGACTTCTGGCCGTAATCGAAAATCCGGTAAGTCCAACCTCGCCAGCTCGAAATCGCCGGGCTTCCATGTCTTGTCGAACCAGGCCTGCTCCGCGCCGTCCACGCGCAGGAGCACGTTCCGGCTCTTGCCGAACGTCTGATCGGTCTCGAGCACCGGACGCGTCGGGCACCGCCGGCGTCCGCCACCCTGCGACGGCGGACGCCAGAAGGTCGATCACTTCACGAGTTCGATCTCGCCCGGTCGCCAGGTCTTGTCGAACCAGGCCTCGGTGGGGCTGTAGAGACGCAGGAGACAGAACCAACCCTTGCCGGGGACCGTCTGGGTCCAGTTCGCTTCCATGCCGGCCGGGGCCTTGGGGCCGAAGTACAGATCGATCGACCCGTCGTCGTTGGCGATCATCTTGTCGCGCTGGCTCTGCTTGCTCGGGAAGGTCTGGTCCGTCTGGAGCATGGAGCGGGTCTGGGGATCGTAGACGCACACCGACCAGAACTTCTGGGCGGGAGCATCCTTGGGGATGTTCAACTTGTAGGTCTTGCTGCCGTCGAGATGGTTGCCCTTCGAGTCCAGATAGCCCCAGGCGTACTGGGAACCGGCGCCGATCAGCTTCATCGCCATCGCCGGGGTGTTCACCGTGGCGAAGTAGTAGAAGCTGGTCCTTGCGTCCAGGTTGCGCCCGCCCATCCCCTCATCTTTGAGGAACTGATAGTTGTCGCCGGGGTAACCCCTCTTCCAGGAGCTTCCTTCATAGAGGAATTCCTCTTTCTTGCGCTCGTCCCAGAGCATGGCCCGTGAAGCCGCGTTGGCCACCGCCACCGCCTCGGTCATGATCTGCTTCATCCGCGCGTCCGGGGCGAACGGCTTGCCCTTCTCGATCCCGACCGAGGCGAAGAGCCCGCGCAGCTCGGGGTCGAACAGTTCGACGGGTTCCCGCTCGACGACGGTGTGGAGCTCCTCGTAGAACTCGAAATTGTTGGCATGGATCGTATTGAACGATTTGCCGGAGCCGCTGATGAACTCCATCTGCGGCGGATTGTCTTTCCTGGCGAGGGGATAGATCTTCAGGCCGTCCCTCCACATCTTGGCGGCTGCGTCCGGTTTGCCGTCGACCAGGAATCCGCGCAATCCAATCCAGGTCACATAGCTGGGCGACTTGGCGACGAAGTAGGTCTCGCCGTCGATGACCTGTGCCTTGCCGCCGATGGGACCCTCGAGCTCGCCTTCATAGTCCGGGGGCAGGATCAGGTACTTGCCGCCCTTGCCCCTGTCCGGGCCGGGAGCACCCATGTCGACCACGAAGCGGAAGAAGGCGTCGTTGACCGTTCCCGGGCCGGCCCCGGCCGGGATCTCGACCACCGTCGGGCCATCCTTCTTGAGGTCGAGGATGGGGATGGCGTAGACCGTGCTGGTGTTGCCGGTCAGGAACAGCGCCTTGCTGTCCATCAGCTCGTCGAAGTAGAGGACCTGGTTCGAGCTGGTCTGCCCGAGGGACGCCGCCCCGAGCCGAAGGGCTTCGATGGAGGCGGCGGGGATCCCGTTCAGGAAGGTCTCCATGGCCCGTGAGAAGTCCAGGTAGTCGTAGACCAGGTCGGCCGTCTCTTTGCTGGGGATCCCGTCGAAGAACTCGAGGGTGCCGATGCGCGTCTCGACGCGGTCCGGCGTGGTGATGGACGCGGGGATATCCGTCGTCATCTTCATCTTCGTCGGCGGCTGTGCGTCGGCGCTCGCGGACGCTGCCAGCATGGCTACCAACAGGGTCAGCATTACCCGCCGTGTACCGCTCCGGATCGTACCTGCATTCATGAATCGTTCTCCTTATCGTTCATCGCCCTCACCGGGGAGCGATCCCCCTGGATGTCCCCCATGCGGAACAAACGGGTTCCCCACGAGAACGAAGCGATCATGGTCCTGCAAACCGCTTCCGCAGGTCGCGGTTCTGAATCTGATTGATTTGAACCGTCAATATAGCATTCCCGCAAGGTGTCGCTTGACATTTCGGCTCATGCGCTTGACACTTCGGACCAATCATGGAGAAGCAAGAACTGCCCGGAATCTGGTTGCTGGAGGCGTTTCGACGGGGAGGCGTCGACGCGGACCGGCTCACCCGGGAGAACCCGGTCGAGATCCGCCATATGCTTCAAGCCCCGGGCGACCTCCTGCCCCGCGACGTGAACACCATCCTCGACGCCTGTGCCCGGTTGAGTGGAGACGAAGATTTCGGGCTCCACATGATCGACTTCGTCGACCCGGCCATGCTGGGAACCTACGGCTACCTCCTGACCAACGCACCGACCATCGGCCGGTTTCTGCAGATCGCCGAACAGTTCTATCCGACCTTCTACCGCGGCTCGGTCCTCCGTCTCGGTAGCGACAGCGACGTCGGCTCCCTCGAATATCGGGTCCGGGGCGGCGCGGCCGCGTCCGGACGCCACGACAACGAGTGGTCCCTCGGCTTTTTCGTGGATTTCATCGCCAGGAGACTCGCGGATGGCTGGGTTCCCCTACGGACGGAATTCACGCACCGGGAGCCGGCCGACACGACCGCGTTGCGTCGAGTCTTCGGCGACGACATCCGCTTCGATGCACCGCGCACGGCCTTCGTGTTCGAGACCACCATCCTCGACCGCCGCATCAACACCACGGATGCGGGACTCCTCCGGGTGCTGACCGACCAGGCCGAGATCCTGTTGCGGAACTTCGCGCAACCCGACGCCTTCGCGGCGACCGTCCGCCTCCAGATCCTGGAGAACCTGGAGCAGGGGAGCGCCAGCCTAGACAACGTGGCCCGCAATCTGGCTCTTTCGCGCAGCACCCTGAAGCGACGCCTGGCCGCCTGCGGGCGGACATTTCGCGAGCTCAGGGACAGTGTCGTCGAAGAAGTCTCGATCAGGGCGCTCACCGAGACCGAGATCGAAGTCGGCGCGATCGCGGCGAAGGTCGGCTACGCCGAACTCAGCTCCTTCGACCGCGCGTTCAGGCGGATCACCGGCATGAGCCCCTCGGAGTACCGGCGGGATCGAACCGGATAGACCGACGGTGGTTCGAACCCCCCGACCTCATGACTGCCAGTCCGCAGCGCAACGTCCTCTAACTTGTTTCGCAACAGCATCTACGCGGCTATCTGTGAGGTTTTGGTGGCGTTTGGGTCAGGTCCAGGGTCCCGCCGATGACCAGGCCGACGGATGAATAATCCACGCGATCATTCGGGATATCCCAGGTGACCGGGACGTCGACCTCGATCCGGAGCGTTGGGGCCAGGGCGACCGGCATTCCATTGATCGGTGACCCGCCTGCCTGGTCACGGGGCAGGCCCTTAGCCGCGCGCAGATCCCAACGGCCACTCCAGCAACCCCGCCCCATCCAGTATCTCCACGAAGCGCGGCACCATGATCCCCGCGATCCGGTCCCCCAGCGACCGCATCCAAACCAGGTACGTATCCCGCTCCTCGATGGCCTTGGCCATCGCCGGCTCCCAAACGTCGTTCCGCCCGAGTCCGATCCAGGGAAGAGACTGGCAGAGAAACGACACGTACCGCCGTTGCGCGAGCACCTCGTTCTGCGCGATCAGCGCCCGCGCTTCGCCATCACGACCCGACCGCGCGAGCAATAGCGCCAGCATGCCCGTGGTCCAGGGATCCTCACCTGCTGAGACGGCCAACGCCCGCCTGAGACAAGCCTCCGCCTCGACTGGTTTCCCGGCGAGGATGTACGCCAGCCCCGTGTGGTTGTGGTGCGGCAGCGAATCGGGATCCGCCGCCAGCCCCATGTGGAAGATCTTCAGGGCCTCCTCCAGGCGACCGGCGTGCGACAGCACGATGGCCTCGAGGTTGAGGATGAGCGAGGACGGGTCCAGCTCGGCCCGCGTCGGCGTCACCGCGATGGCCTCGTCGTGCCGCGATTCCGTGGAGAGGAACAAGGCGTACCAGGAACGCGTGAAGATGGCCTGTGGATCGAGCTGAACCGCCCGCTCGAACTCGCGCTCCGCCGCCTCGGCATCCCAATCGTGGAAGATGTGGACACAACCAAGCGCCGCGTGCGCCTCGCCGAGACCAGGGTCGAGCGCCAATGCCCGCTCCGCCGCCGCTCTCATCTGGCCGTAGCCATCGCGCGGACTAACGTATTGCCAGTAGCTTATGAGGCTGAAACAGCGAGCGATACCGACGTACGCCGGCCCGAACTCGGGATCCCTGGCCACGGCCTGGCGGTAGCACTCGAGTGCCTTGGGCAATCCGCCCCGGGCGCGCTGAGCCCAGAAGGATTGGCCCATGAGGTAGTGATTCTGAGCCTCTTCATCGGTGCAGATCTCGGGACTGCGCCCGACCCGTTCCGGTGTTTCCAGGAGTTGCGCGAGCGCCTGCCTCAGCTCGGTGGCCGTCGCGAAGCGGTCGTAGCGATTCCTCGCCAGTGCCTTCTCCACGATCTGGACGAAGGCGTCCGGCAGCTCCGGTCTCACCGCGGCCAGAGGTTCGGCCAGGCCGTTCTCGTGCGCCTGCTGGATGTCGGCCAGTCTGGCGCCCGAGACCGGATAGGAACCGCTCACCATGAAGTAGAGCAGCACGCCGAGGCTGTAGATGTCTCCCTGGCGACTCGAAGTCCCTTCCAGGAGGACCTCGGGCGCCGTGTAGAGTGGCGTCCCGTACTGCTGGATCGGCACCTTGCGATCGATCTCGCAGCTGATCCCGAGATCCATCAGGACCACGCGGCCGCTCGTCTCGCGCATCACGTTGCGGGCCTTGATATCACGGTGCAGGATCTCGGCCTCGTGCAGGGCGGTCAGGGCGCCGCACAGGTCGCGGCCAATCGTCGCGGCCTCGGCCGCGCTCATCGGCCCCTGCTCGGCGACGATCTTCTCCAGGGTCGATCCCTCGACATGCTCCATCCAGATCCCGAAGCGACCGTCGAGATGCTTCGCCCCGTACACAGTCACCACGTTGGGGTGGCGCACCCGCGCCAACAGGCGGCCCTCCTCGATCACGTCGGAGGTCAGCTGCGCCGCGCCGAGGCGGTGCGGCCGGTAGAACTTGAGCGCCACCTGCCGATCGAGCCTCGGCTCGCGCGCCCGGAAGACCTCGCCGAAGGCGCCGGCACCGATCTGCTCGAGGATCACCAGTGGGCCCCAGGTCGTGCCGGCAAGATCCTCGCCCTCTCCGAGGCCTTGCTGCCGCTGCCGCTGCTCGTGGGCGGCGATCAGGTCGACGATCGATCGCAGCTCCTGCAGCACGGGCTGCAGGTCCGCCGGTGTCGCCGCCGTCGCATCCTCCCACACGGCATCACGGCCCGAGAAGATGGCATCGGCCACCTCCCACACCACGGTCCCCTCGGCGAATTCACGATCTTCTTGCATGAGCCATTTCCCTCGCCAGGTGAAGCCCGGCCCGGTTCACCGCCATCCTCACGGCGTCGACGCTCGGCTTGTCCAGCGCCTCGGCCATCTCACGGTAGCGCATGCCCATCTCGATCTTCAGGAACAGGACGGCGCGATCCTGGGCGCTCAATCGTAGCAGCGCCGTCTCGTAGCGATCGACCAGTTCCCGACCGACGCATTCCTCGAGGGGTGTCGGTGCTGGATCCGGCTCGGTGCCGTCGATGTCGATCAGGTCCGGCCGGCGGGCGGCGCGGCGCACCTCGTCCCGGAGGCGGTTCAGGACCGCCTTCCGCAGGTAGGCCGGGAAGGTGTCGGGATGGTGCTCGCGGATCCCACCCAGGGTGCGCACGACCTTGATGACCGATTCCTGCACCACGTCGGCGGTATCGACGATGTCCCGGGCCGCCGCGGGTAGCCGCCCGGAGGCCCAGCGCATCATCCGTGGCAGGTAGCGGGCGAGGATCTCCTCCAGCGCCTCTTCGTCACCCGTCTGTGCGCGAGCGAGAAGGCTACGTGTGCTGGTCGTGGCCCACTCTGGTGGTCGATTCCGAGTCGCAGGTCCTGGTGGCGCCTTCTCGGGCGAGCCATTCATGCCATACCTCGATCGGTATCGGTCGGGATACGGGTCTGAGCATACCACGGCTTCATCGGTTTTGGTGCGCGAATCCCGACAGCGCAACACCGGTCTGCCATTCGGGGCCAATCTTCCGGCGTTCGCATTCAGCGATCCGGACGTCGCAAGAGATGAGGGCCCCTGGGACGAACCCGGGCCGCAAATTCCGCTTCGAAGGAGGCCAAGTCATGAACCCCAAAGCTCTGTTTCTTGTCGTCGCCACGCTCCTGATCTTCGCGCTGGGCAGCGGCAGCACGGTCTGCGCGCAGGCGGTCGTCATCCCGATCGAGGGCGATGGTCCGGTGGTGACCGTCGACCCCGGCATCGAGTGGATCGACGCCGACGGCATCACGCACATCCGGGATCGGATCCAGGTCGGCGGCGAGTCGGCCTATGACCCCGATGGCGTCCTGATCACCCAATCCACCGTGTACACGGTCAACATGAACATCGACATGACCACCGGCAATGGTGACTACCAGTCGAAGGCCGTCGGCGATCCCATCACCTATGGCGACCTCACCGGGTCGTTCCGTGGGAGCCTGACCGCGACGATCACGGGTTTCGTGTTGAACGGAAGCTACAATTACGCACGTGGCTACGGCGATTTCGAGGGCTGGAAGCACCGGGGCAGCTTCAGCGCCGTCCTGGGTGCTCAGTGGGTGACTTTCGAGGGTTACTTCCAGATACCTGGCAGCGCCAAGGCCGCCGCGACCGAGTTCCATACCCTGAGTTCGGTGAAGGACCTCTTCCGCTGATATTGATCGCCGGCGCCCGTCGCGATGAGGAGTGCCGCCCGCGGGCACTCCTCCGTATTCGCGACCATCATCGTATCCTGACCTCCCCCGAACCCTTGCCTCTTCGGAATATTCGTCCACCCAACCATTGAGGGTCTTACGCCACGGAGTTGATAGGCCACTCCGAGATGAAATGACCATATCACAGTTGGTTGGCGTCGAAGGACCTGCATCTGACGGCCTGATCAGCTGAACGAAGCCGCGAACGCGGCAGCCCGGGATGCCCCCCCGCTGTTGACTTCTTTGCCCCAGCGACATAGAAACCCAGACTTTCAGAGGTTTTTAGCCTTGGGGTCCTGGTTGGACTCGAACCGAATGTGAGAAGTCAGCAGCTCTAGGACGAGAAAACGAGCCGCTCTCGCGACTCGTTGTTTCTCATGGATTCTGGTTGGTGGAGCCAAGGGGGATCGAACCCCTGACCTCATGACTGCCAGTCATGCGCTCTCCCAGCTGAGCTATGGCCCCACCTGAGGCAACGCAATATAGCATCCCACCGCCCGATGTCAAACACCCGACTGCATTTTCCTGGCCGCAATCGCCGCCCTGAACTTGACTTGCCACGAGGCGACACCTAACATGCCGGCACCCATCTCCGGTGCCGGAGTGGCGGAATTGGTAGACGCGCTGGACTCAAAATCCTGTGTCCTCTTGGGACGTGTGGGTTCGAGCCCCACCTCCGGCACCAGCCCTCCCCCTCATTCCACCTCGATGATCGTCGGCTGGCCAGGCGCTCCCGGAGGCCCCAGGTCCACGCCGGTCACCGCACCCGGCGGTCCCGGATCCTCCTGGAGGGTCAGCGGCGGGCAGGTCGACTCCTGGCCGATGTAGAGATCCACCGCCAGTTCGTCCGCGTCCCAGGTCCGTGCCGTCAGCTCCAGGTCCTCCGCGGGATCGGTGGTCCCGGGCACCGTGACTGCGGCGAAGTTGCCCTTGGCCCTGGTCTGCTCCTCGGCGGCCCAGTCCTCGCGCAGGTCGTACCAGTTCACCGCGTAGCTGCCCGCGGCGAGCCCGGCGATCTCCACCTGCAGCATGTGGACAGCGGTCTCCGCGCAGATCTCCAGGGCCGGCAGGCGCACGATGAGGCAGACCTGTGCGTCGTCCACCACGGCGGTGACCACCGGGGCGCTCTCGGGGCACACCGGATACTCGTCCACCCGCATGGTGACGCGCAGGAGATTCTCCTCCCCCGCCGCCCGGAACGGCACGCTGGCCGTCGGCGGCTGCGCCTGCGCGATGGCGCTCGAGAGAATGATGGACCATGCCAGCAGCCATCGTGACCGGGTCATCATGGCACCTCCGGAAGTTCGTGACTGGGTCAGTCGAACCGGGCCTTCAACGCGCTCCAGGTGATCGGGCCGCCGGGCTGCGGGTCGTCGGGCACGGCGGTGACGGGGATGCCGCAGCCGCTGGCCGAGGTCTGGACCATGATCTGGTCCTGGTCGAGGCCCGCGTCGGTGATGGTGAACGGCAGCTCGCACCAGGTCCAGGGTAGCGGTTCCTCGTTCTCCACGGTCTCGGTGTAGGCGTAGTGCAGCGTGTAATCGCCGGCTGGCAGGCCACCCACCACCACCTTGCTGAAGTAGGGGCAGTAGCAATCCGCCCAGGCATTGGCGGTGGCCAGCTCGGTGACGTTCAGGACGGAGCCGTCGAGCTCCACCTGATGGCCGATGGTGTAGACCGCGCAGTTGTACTCGGCGTCGTGGTTGATGACCAGGAACAGCCCGTCCTGCTCGACGGTGATGCCCTCGCACTGGGCGGCCGCGGCCACGGGCAGGCACAGGATCAGGGCGGCAGCGATCAGATGGATCGGACGCAACATGGCGGCACCTCCTCTTACGGGAGCGTAGACCGCTGAACATGGATCGTCAACGGTCCACAATCCTCAACGAGGGGCAAGAATACCCGCGGTGGGCCGTTATCGGTAGAGGCCCTTGACGCCGCTCCAGGTCCGCTGGCCCGGATCCCCCTGGTCGTCGGGCACGGCCGTCGGCACGATCCCGCAGCCCGCCGTGGTCACCGATTGCAGGTGGGCCACCCCGCCGGCGGCATCGGCCGGGACGGTGATCCACAGCTCGGTCTCGCACTCGTCGCCGAGATATGGGTTGGCGTAGTGCCACTGCAGCGCGTACGGCCCGGGCGACAGGTCGGCCAGCTTCAGGTGCCCCTCGTAGGGACAGATGCAGTAGGCCGCCGCGGTGCAGATGGAGGTCTCCTCCACCGCGATGACGGCCTCCGTGATCGTCACCGCGTACTCGATGGCGAAGACCGCGCAGTTGTCCTCGAAGTGGTGGTCGATGGCCAGGAGCTGCAGGTCGGGATCCCATTGCCAGGTGATGCCGTCGCACTGGCCGCGGACGAGGGATGGCGTGGCGATGAGCAGCAGGACGGTCAAGAGGGCGAGGCGTTTCATGTCATGACCTCCCGGGTGATGACGAACGCATCGGTCACCGGACAGCGTAAACAGGTGAATTGTCCGCGTCAATCCCACCGATCCTTAGGCACGAGAGAGGGCGGCCCTTACGGACCGCCCTCTTGTCAACCGATCGCCGCCAGGAACTACTTCTGACCCATGTGCGGGTAGCCGTAGTCCTTGGGCGGGCAGAACGTCTCCTTCACCGTGCGCGGGCTCACCCAGCGCACCAGGTTCAGGTAGCTGCCGGCCTTGTCGTTGGTGCCCGAGGCGCGGCTGCCGCCGAACGGCTGCTGGCCGACCACGGCGCCGGTGGGCTTGTCGTTGATGTAGAAGTTGCCGGCGGTGCCCGAGAGCGCGTCCTTGATCTGGCAGATCGCGGCGCGGTCCTGGGCGAAGACGGCGCCGGTCAGCGCGTAGGCACTGGCCCTGTCCACCATCTTCAGGGTCTTGACCAGGTCCTTCTCCTCGTAGACGAAGACGCTCAGCACCGGGCCGAAGATCTCCTCCACGATGGACTCGTAGCCGGGGTCGGTGCACTCGATCACCGTGGGCTCGATGAAGTAGCCCGTGGTCGCCGAGCACTTTCCGCCGGCGATGATCCTGGCCTGGCCCTTGGCCTTCTTCGCGCGATCGATGTAGCCCTTGATGCTGTCGTAGGCCGGCTTGTCGATCACCGCGCCCATGAAGTTGGTGAAATCGGTGACGTCGCCCATCTTGATGGTCGCGATCTGGGCCAGCAGCTTGCGCTTGACCTCTTTCCAGAGCGACGCGGGGATGAAGGCGCGGCTCGCGGCCGAGCACTTCTGGCCCTGGAACTCGAAGGCGCCGCGCAGCAGCGCGATCACCAGCGCGTCGACGTCGGCCGAGGCGTGGGCGAAGACGAAGTCCTTGCCGCCGGTTTCGCCCACGATGCGCGGGTACTGGCCGTAGCGCTTGATGTTGCGGCCCACCACGCGCCACATGTCCTGGAACACCGCGGTCGAACCGGTGAAGTGGACGCCCGCCAGGTACTTGCTCGCCATGACCGGGTTGCCCACGTCGGCGCCGCGGCCGGGCACGAAGTTGATGACGCCGGCGGGCATGCCGGCCTCCTCGAGCAGCTTCATCAAGTAGTAGTTGCTGAAGACGGTGCTGCTCGCGGGCTTCCACACGCAGGTGTTGCCGCAGAGCGCGGGCGCCGTGGGCAGGTTGCCGGCGATGCTGGTGAAGTTGAACGGCGTGACGGCGAACACGAAGCCGTCTAGGGGGCGCTGCTCGACGTAGTTCCACATGCCGGTGGGACTGTAGGGCGGCTGGTCGCTGATCACCTGCTCGTAGTAGTAGGGGTTGAAGCGCCAGAAGTCGATGAGCTCGCAGGCGGCGTCGATCTCGGCCTGCACCGGTGTCTTGCTCTGGTTGAGCATGGTGGCGGCGTTCAGCGTCTGGCGCCAGGGGCCGGTGAGCAGGTCGGCGGCCTTGAGCATGATGCTGGCGCGCTGCTGCCAGGGCATGGCGGCCCACTCGGCCTTGGCCTTCTGGGCGGCCTGGATCGCCTGCTTCACCTCGGCGGGGCCGGCCTGGTGGTAGGTCGCCAGGACCTTCTTGTGCGCGTGGGGCACCACGCACTTGCCCAGCTTGCCGGTGCGGACCTCCTGCCCGCCGATGATCAGCGGGATCTCGATCTGCTCGCCCGACAGCTTCTTGAGGGCCGCCTTGAGGGCCTTCTTCTCGTCGGAACCGGGCGCGTAGCTCAGCACCGGCTCGTTCTCGGGGATGGGCACGTTGACGATACTGTCGGCCATGGCTTCCTCCTTGGCGAATCCGGGGACACGGGAATGCATCGGCGCCAATGTGCCAAACAAAGCCGTGACTGGCAAGGAGAAGGCGCACCGGCAAAGACCGGTGCGCCGGAGTCGTGGCCGGAGCGTGCGGCTACTCGACCAGGTCGCGCACCAGCGCCGCCTCGTTGGACTCGGGGAACCGCTCCACCAGGACCGCGAAGACCGCGGTGGCCTCGTCCTGGCGATCCAGGTTCTGCAGGCTGTAGCCGCGCTTCAGGAGCGCGGCCGCGGCCCACGGCGACCCGGGATGGTCGGCGAGCAGGCGCTCGAACTGGTCGGCGGCGTCGGTCCAGTCCTTCTCGCCGTAGGCCAGATCGCCGAGCCAGTAGCGGGCGTCGTCACCGAGCTCGCTCTCGCCGAAGCGGTCGAGGAACTCGCGGAAGCCGTCGCGGGCCAGCTCCACGTTGCCGCGGCTGCGGTCGAGCTGGGCGGCCTGATAGATCGAGCGGCCCTCCTCGGGCAGCGCCGCCAGGCCCTCGTCGGCCGTGGTCTCGGGCGGGCGATACTCGCCGAGGGTGGGCACCCCCGAGCGGGTGGCCAGCAGGTCGACCCGCGCCGACAGCTCGCGCATGTACTCGGCGTTGTCGTCGAGCTTCTGCATGAGCTGGTCGAGGCGCAGCGACACCTGGCTCAGCTTGGCCAGCCGCTGGGCGTTGGTCTCGTCGCCGGCGCTGGATTCCAGGCGCAGCAACTCGGCCAGGGCGGTCACCTCCTGCGAGAGGCGACGGTTCTCGGCACGGATCTCGGCCATCTCGTCGTGGTTCTCCTGCACCGCGAGCTCGATGCGGTCGAGCTGCGGGGCGCAGGCCGCGAGCAGGCCGAGGCCGGCGGCCACCACGATGGTGGCGCCGGCCCGCAAGCATCTCGTTGACGTCATGCGTCGGCTCCCGGTCTACGGCCGGGCGAAGTGCGCCCGCCGGTTCTTGGCCCAGGCGTCCTCGTCGCCACCGAGGGCGAAGGGGCGGCTCTCGCCGTAGCTGGTGACGCGCAGGCGGCTGGAGCTCACGCCCAGGCTCACCAGGTAGTCCCGCACGGCCTTGGCGCGCTTCTCGCCCAGCGCCAGGTTGTACTCCACGGTGCCGCGCTCGTCGCAGTGGCCCTCCACCAGCACCACCACCTCGGGATGCTGCTTGAAGATGCGGGCGTTGCGCGCCAGGGTGCCCATGGCGACGTCGTCGAGATCATACTCGTCGAAAGCGAAGAAGATGTCCTCCACTCCGTACTCGGCCGGCTGCATGGCGGCGTAGTCGGGAGCGGGTTCAGCTTCCTCGGGCACTTCGGGGGTCACGGTCTCGGGCACGGTCTCGATCTCTTCCGCGGCGGGCAGGCCGGCCGTGGGATCGGTCTCGGGCTCGGGCTTGTCCTGGCCGCCGCAGCCGGCGGCCAGGCCGAGGCCGCAGACCAGGGCGACGATGCCGAGGATGGTGAGCAGCTGGCGGGGGGTCGTTCCGGTACCCTTCATCGTACGCTCGACTCCTTGCTAGCGGCCGGCCCCTATCGCGGGGACCAGGCCGGGGTGATGTCCGGCTCGTCGCCGAACGTCAACTGGCGGGCGTCGCCTTCGACGACGTCCATCGCATATAACTTGAAGACCCCGCTGCGGTCGGAGGCGAACACCACGTGGCGTCCGTCCGGCGCCCAGCTCGGATCCTCGCAATTGCGCCACCGCCGATCGGTGAGCAGCCGGCGATCCTCCCCCGTGGGGTTGATGAGGACCAGCTGCGTGTAGTTCCCGATCCGGGTGGCGTACACCATCTTCTCGCCCGTGGGCGACCAGTTGGCGGAATCGTTGTACCGACCCTCGAAGGTCAGCCGACGGCGCCCCGCCCCGTCACCATCGACGATATATAACTGCGGGGTTCCCGTCCTGTCACTCGTAAAAACCAGATCGCGGCCGGCGGGGTCCCAGCTCGGGCTGATCTCGATGGACGGCATGGCGGTCAGCCGGCGCAGGATCTCGCCCGACGATGAGACCCGATAGATCTCCGGATCGCCGCTGTGCGAGAGCGACACCAGCAGTTCGCTGCCGTCGGGATGCCAGTTGGCGCCGAGGTTCAACCCGTCCAGCGCCAGGATCTTGCGCACCTGGCCGGTCCCCGTGTCCAGGCTGTAGAGCCCCTGCATGCCCTGGGCATAGCTGGTGAAGGCGATCTCCGAGCCGTCAGGCTTCCAGGCCGGGCACAGGTTCAGGGTCCGGTTGGCGGTGAGGCGGATGAGGTTCTCGCCGTCGTAGTCCACCACGTAGAGGTCACGCCGGTCGCCGCGGCCCCGCGAGAACACGATGCGCGTCAGCGCGATGCCCGGCTCGCCGGTGAGCATCTCGATCGCCTGGTTGGCGAAGTGGTGCGCGGTGATGCGCATCTGGTCGGGCAAGGGGCGGTACCGCTTGTTGAGCAGGAGCTGGCCGCCGGGATAGGTCACCAGGTCGAGGCTGATGGTGGTGGGCTGATCCTCGCCGGTGGCCCGCGCGTCGCGCAGTGGCCCCTCCACGCTGCCCCGGATGGCGAACTGGAAATTCAGGCTGTCGGTCTCGGCCTGTTTCTCGAGGATGCCCACCCGGAACAGGCCGCTGAAATCGAAGTCGTCGGCGAGGGTGTGCTCGATCAGGGTGGCGTCGTCCACCGCGGCCATGCCGCCCGACAGCACGTCGAGGGTCCCCACCAGGATGTCGATCTTCTCGTAGGCGGTCTTGGTCACGCCCATGTCCACGTTGGGCACGACCTGACCCGTGGCAGCGGCCGCCAGGATCAGGACGAGGAGCGAGAGCAGGCAGCGGTGCGAAGCGGCGAACATGTCCTAGACCCCGGATTGGAGAGTGAAGGTGAAGGTGACGCCCAGGCCCTGGTGCGGGAACTTGGCCGGCAGTGGCGGCAGACGGCTGGCCTTCACCGAGCGCAGCGCCTCGCGATCGAAGAGCGAGACCCCGCTGCCGCGCACCAGGGTGACCTGCGAGATCTGGCCGGAGCGCCCCACCATGAAATGGACCACACAAGCGCGAGTCGAGCCCTCGCGGAAACCGAGTTGCCGCGGCTTCCAGTTGCGCGCGACGATCCCCTCCACCCGGTTGATGTACCAGGCGAAGGGGAAGTCCACGTCGGTGCCCGAGACCGCGGGGCCGCTGGCTGCCGGTGCCGGCTCGACCTCGTCCAGGGGCTCGCTGTCGGCGGGCTCCTCCGGCGCCGGTCGCACCGGACTCGGCTCGGGCTTCCGCTCTGGAGCCGGCTTGGTCTCGATTTCCCGCGGCACCTCCTTGGGCGGCAGCAGCGCCTCCTGCGGCTCGGGCCTGGGCTCCGGCTCGGCGGTGGGAATCACGGGCTCGGCTTCGGGCTCGGCCGCCGGCTGGCTCACCTGGGGCTGGATCACCTCGGGCAGATGCGCCAGCGAGACCCGCATGACGCGCTGCGGCTCGAGCGGCGGCTGGGGCACATGGCCGCCCCAGGCGGCCAGCAGTCCCAGCGCCGCCAGATGCACGATGATGCTCCAGGGCATGCCCCGACCCATGGTCTAGTTCTCCGGATCGGCCACGAGCGACAGGTTCACGAAACCCGCGCGTTCCACCGCCGCCATGACCTGCAGGACGAAGCCATAGGGGATCTCCTCGTCGGCGCGCAGGTAGACCGGGAGGGTGTCCTTGTCGGGCAGGAACGGCGCCAGCCGCTCGGCCATCTCCTCCATGGTCACCGCGTCTTCCATGAAGTAGATCTGGCGGTTGTCGGTGATGCTGATCACCGGCCCTTCCTTGACGATCTGGGTCCGGGTGTCGGCCTGGGGCAGGTCCACGTCCACCCCGCCCTGGATGTAGGGCGCGGTCAGCATGAAGATGATCAGCAGGCAGAGGGTCACGTCCACCAGCGAGGTGATGTTGATGCTGGCCATGCTGCGGAACGACCCCTTGCGTCTCATCAGATCCGCCCCTCGTCGTGCTGGGCGGGCCGTGCCGCGAAGTCGCGCACCCCGGGGTGGATCTCGCCGCGGCCGCCGCCGGCCTGTTCCTCGAGGATGGTGCGCAGGCGCTCCATCTCGTTGGCCACCAGGTCGATCTTGCGGACCAGGGCGTTGTAGAAGATCACCGCCGGGATGGCCGTCGAAAGGCCGGCGATGGTGGTCACCAGCGCCTCGGCGATGCCCGGCGCCACCACCGTGAGGTTGGCACTCTGCAGCGCGGCCATGTCCCAGAAGCTGGTCATGATGCCCCACACCGTACCCAGCAGGCCCAGGAACGGTGCGATGGTCACGGCCGTCGACAGCAGCGAGAGGTAGCGCTCGAGACGCTCGACCTCGAGGTAGGTGATCCGCTCGCTGGCCCGGCGCACCGACGGCGCCTCGATCAGTCCGCTGGTCTCGAGGTACTGGTTGGCCAGCGGCAGGTCGGGCTGCTCCTCGCACCAGCGGTGCAGGTCCTCGGCGGCCAGGCGGCCGTCGAGCCAGTCCTCCAGCCGATCCCAGAAGCGCAGATGGCCGCTGCGGATTCGCGCCAGCACGCGACCCTTCTCGATCATGACCGCCCAGGCGACCACCGAGAGGACGAGCAGGACCAGGAGGATGAATTTGCCGAAGAAGGTGGTCTCGGCCAGGAGTCCGACCAGTTCGGACGTCCCGAGGGTCAAGGCAATTGTGGCGGCGGGCATGCTTTCTCCTTGGCGCCAGCTGACGGTGGGGCTAGCCCGGCAACCGGGATCGCCCTCCCGCGACGGGCCCTCCCTGGCCCGGCGCTCTGCCCGCCCACGGGCGGGTCATTACGGAACACGTTCAACGAAACGAGCGGTGGTGGAAAAGGTTCCACCGATCAGGCCTTGCCCAGGAAGTAGTCCTCCTCGAAGACCTGGCGAAAATCGTACTTGTCGATGAAGTCGCGCAACGAATCCTCGTCGCGCTTGCTGAGGAGCCCGCCATCGATCATGTGGAACACGCAACGGCCGAAATCGAGGGTCGACCGCACGCCCCAGGCCGAGAACACGTCGGTGGCCATGACCCCATAGCGGTCGCGGCCGAGGTCCTTGATGCTCTCGAGCAGATCCCCGCCAGAGATGTGGCGACGGCGGCCGCTGTCGGCCATGGCCTTCTCCAGGGCTTCGAGCACGAAGAGATACGCCTCGGGACGGAACGAGCCGTGGCCCTCGGCGATGGCTTCGATCTGGCGCATGAAGTCACGCGGTTCGTCCATGGCGCAACCCTTCCCCGGGATTCGGGCGCCTCTTCCGGCGTCGTGTCGACGACGCCTCCTGACGCACAATGTCAGGGACGTCCGGGGCGCTGTCAACAGGCAGCATGCGGCTATTTCGCCAGGATCCGGTCGTAGAGCTCGATGTAGCGCTTCAGCACGCAGCGGGCGCCGAAGGTCTCCACCGCGTCGCGGCGGGCCTCCTCGCCCAGATGGCGCTGCAGGCCGGGATCCGCCAGGACGGTCAGCGCGGCCTCGGCCATCCCCGCGTGGTCCTCCGGATCGCGCAGGAAGCCGTTGACGCCATCGTCGATGAACTCGTCGGTGCCCCCCTGGTCGGTGGCGATGACGGGCACGCCGCAGGACATGGCTTCCAGCGCCACCAGGCCGAAGCTCTCGTGCCGCGAGGGCAACAGCAGGATGTCGCCCAGGGGCAGGAACGACTCCAGATCCTCCACCAGCCCCGGCGACGAGACCCGATCACCGAGTCCGAGCTCCGCCAGCCTGGCCAGGGTCGGTTCGCGCTCGGGACCGTCGCCCAGCAGCAGCAGCCGGGCCGGCCGTTCGGCCGCCACCCGCGCGAACACCTCCACCACCGCCGGCAGGTTCTTGACCGCGCGGAAGTTGGAGGCGTGCACGAGCAGCGGTTCGCCGGCGGGCGCGAAGCGCAGGCGCGCCGCGGCGTCCTCCCGGGGATGGAAGCGGCGCGTGTCCACGAAGTTGGGGATCACCTCCACCGGACGCTCGACCCCGAAGACCCGTCGCGTCTCCCGCGCCAGGAAGCCGCTGACCGCGGTGACGGCGTCGGATTGCTCGATGACGAAGCGGGTCAGCGGGAAGAACGAGGGCTCCTGCCCCACCAGGGTGATGTCGGTCCCGTGCAGCGTGGTGACCAGCTGCAACCGCTCCGGCCCGACCATCTGGCGAGCCAGGTAGCCGCTGACCGCGTGGGGAATGGCGTAGTGCACGTGGAGGATGTCGAGCCCGACCCTGGTGGCGGTGTCGGCCATGGCGGTGGCGAGGCTCAGCGCGTAGGGCGGATACGTGAAGACGGGATAGTCCACCACCTCCACCTCGTGGTAGAACACGTTCTCCTCGTACTGCCGCAGGCGCAGCGGCAGGCTGGCGCAGATGAAGTGCACCGCGTAGCCGCTGCGGGCGAGGTTCAGTCCGAGCTCGGTGGCCACGATGCCACTGCCACCCTGGCTCGGGTAGCAGGTGATGCCGATGGCGGGCAGGCGGCTCACGCCCAGCGCTCCGGCGGCAGGTCGGCCTGGACCGGCACCGCGTCGAGCTTCACGGCCTCGCCCCAGGCCACGTGGACGCGGCGGCCCCAGGTGCGGCCGCGGTCGTCGATCCGGACCAGGAAATCGGGGTCGTTGATGTGGGTGGCCAGCCGGCCGCCGTCGCGCTGGAACTGGCTCGCGTAGCAGGCCAGCGCCTCGCGCTTGGCCGCCCAGGTCGTGCTGACGTCGAACACCAGGCTGGGCTCCTCGCCCTCGGGACACGTCTCGCCCATGGCCTCGCAGATCCAGGTGGCGGCGGCCGCGCCCGTGGGCTCGACTGGCCACCAGCGGGCCGCCGGCGCATGGACCTCCAGGGTGCGCAGGCGCGCCAGGAACACGGCCCGGCGCACCAGCGCCGGCGTGGCCAGATGGTCGGGATGCCGGCGCGCCTCGGGCGCGGTCACCACCCAGCGCGGGCGCAGGCGGCGCAGGACCCAGACCAGGGCGGCGACCTGGTCGCGATCGCCGGGATCGAGGAATCCGTCGGGCAGGGCGAGCTGCAGGCGCCCTGTCAGCTGCAGGCAGGCGCTGGCGGTGGCGGCCTCGCGCCACCGTTCGTCACTGTCGGCATTGGACGCCAGCTCGCCGCGGGTCAGGTCGCAGACCCAGACTCGCCGGCCGCGGTCGGCGAGCAGGCGCAACGTCCCGCCCAGGGCGATCTCGGCATCGTCGGTATGGGGGCAGATGCACAGCAGGTCGCAGCCGGTCTCCGGCATGGGTCGCCTCGCTTCCGCGCTCAGGGTTCGGGGACGGTCAGCAGGTACTCGTGCCAGTCGCCGTCGAGACCCGTGTCGATGTGGCGCCGGCTGGCGTGGGCTAGCGCCTTGACGAACTCGTCGCCCCACAGCGCCGCCGCACCCAGCGCGGCCAGCGACCGCTCCTGGCGCCGGCCCTCGGGGCGAACCCAGTGGGGCTGGCCTGCACCCATGTCGGCACGCTGACGCTTCTGTTCGCGACGCAGGAGCCCCTCCAGATGCCGGGCCCAGCGCTGGAGGATCTGGTCGGTGAGCGCAGGCAGCCGTTCGGGACCCACACCGCCTTCTTCGCGCAGGACCGCCTGCACGCCGCTGCGGCTGGCGGCAGCCGCACGCTGGGCCGCGGCCTCGAGCGCGTCCTCGCCAGGCTCCGGATCCCGGTCGGCCAGGTCCATGGCCCAGGCCGTGAAGGCGCCCCGGCCGGCCGGGCCGAGCTGGGCGAAGAGCCGCGGCAGGAGCGGGGCGCGCGGCAGGCCGAAGGCCTCGTAGGCCGGCGCCAGCTGCTTGAGGTAGGCCACTTCCCCGGGGCCCACCACCACCCCGGCAGGCTCGAAGAGCCAGTCCTGGACCAGCGAGCGCGCCACCACGCCGGGCCGCAATGTCGGTGCGGGCGGCAACACCCCGGCGTGCTCGGCAGCCAGCGGTCGGCGGCGGCCCTCACTGCCGAGGTGCAGGAAGCGCTGGATGCTGGGTTCGGTGACGGCCGCCGCATATCCGGCAGCCGTGAGCTGACGACCACCGCGGCGGGCCGCATCGCGAAGCCGGTCGCGCTCATCCCAGAGTTGCGCGTAGAACGAAGCAGCCGCGGCGTGCAGCGCGGAATCGTTGCCATGGACCACCAGCAGACCGTGATCGGCGAAGAGCCGCAGCACGGCGCGGCGCTGCAGCCGGGACCACGGCAGCCCCTCGGCCACGGCGTCGTGCCAGAGCCGCGCCAGATCTCCGGCGAGGGCATTGCGTCCGGCCAACCCCGCGAGCCAGGCCGCCGTGCCCGCGGCGATCTCCGGCGACGGGATCTCTCCGACCATCCGATCGGACGCCAGGCCGCGCTGCCCATGGCCCTCGTGCCGGAACAGGACTTCGCGTCCGGGATCCCACGCCACCGGGGACAGCGCCTCGCGCAGGTCGTCGTCGTCGTCGCCCGACCAGAACACCGGCACGGTGGGCTGGCCGGCCGCGGTGCGCATCTCGGCGAGCACCACGCAGACGGCGATCTTGTAGAGGGTGTAGAGCGGCCCGCCGAGGAAACCGGGCTGTTGCCCGGTGATGACCACGTCGGCCTCGCCGGCGGTCAGCCGAGCGACGTCCTCGCGGGCCCGTTGCCGGGCTCTGTCACCGGGGAGATCCGGCAGCAGATCCGCGAGCCAGCCGTCTCGCCACGCGGCGTCAACCCAGGCGCGCCCGCCCTTCGCCGGCCTGGGCGCCGGGGCGAAGAATGCCGCCAGCTCGGTGGTGGCGGCGCCCAGTTCCTGGTGGCCGCCCAGCCAGTCCCGGAACAGGTCGCCGAAATCGGCATGGCCGGCCAGCCCCGGCCCCATCTGAACACCGATCATCCTCGCGTCCCTTCCTGCTCCTGGCGGCGATACACCAGGAGCCAGCGATGACTGACCTCGGCCTGCAGCGGCGCGCCGTCGTAATCGCCCGCTGCCGCCACTCGTTGCATCCCGCCGTGAGCCGCCAGTTCGTCGATCTCGGCGAGGTCGAAGAGGGTGACCTCCTCGGCATAGACCAGGCCCGTCGCCGACACGCCGAGATCGGCAGCCACGGCTTCCTGGCCCGGTTCGGCGACCACCCTCACGGTCTTGACCACCCGGCGGGGACGGTCGACCAGCCGCCGCTGTTCGTGGATCCGCAGCGGGCCCAGCACCCGCTCCCGCACAAGGTCCCCTCCCGCGAGTTCGGCCGCCACCCGCCGGCTGTTCAGGAAGTCCAGGAACCAGTGCCCGCCACTGGCCAGGACCCTCCCGATCTCCCTGGTCACCGGGCGATGCGCCTCGCTGGCGCCGAAATAGCCGAAGGCGGTGAACAGCGACAGGACCGCGGTCACGGCACCGTCCCGCACCGGGAGCTGCCGCATATCGCCGCGCATCACGGGCAAGGGGCCGTGGTCGCGGCGAGCCTGCCGCAGCAGGGGGGCCGAGAGGTCGAGCCCCAAAGCCGGCACCCCGTCCTGCCGCAGCGCCTGGAGATGGCGCCCCTGGCCGCAGCCCAGGTCGAGCACGGGCCCCGGCCCCAGCGGCGCCAGCACGGGCAGCAGGGCCAGGACGCGGCGAGCTTCCGCCTGGTCGCGATGGTGGTAGAGCAACGGATAATGCGCGCCGAACGCCACCTCGTACCAGGGGTCGCCGGTGGTGCGGGTCACGCCATCCCTCCGACCTGGCCGTCGGGCACCCTGGCGATCTCGCCGGCCACGGGCAGGTCGCGAGCGATGACGGTGTCGCGCGGCTCGCCCTCGAGCTGACCGGGAAAGTCGACCACGTAGTGCAGGCCGCGGCTCTCCTGGCGTCCCCGGGCGCAGATCACGATCAGCTCGCCCAAAAGAGCGATGTTCCGCAACTCCACCAGTTCGGGCACCACCGCGCAGGTGGCGTAGGTCGCCTCAACCGTGTCCCGGATCGAGCGCAACCGCGACAGCGCCACCTCCAGCCGCTCGCAGTCGCGCACGATGCCGACATAATCCCACATCACCCGGCGCGTCGAATCCCAGTCGTGTTCGAGGATCATGACCGCGGCCGGGTCGCCGGTTCGCTTGAGCGGATCGTGGGCCGGTGTGCGGACGGTGGCCTGGGAGACCGCCCGGGATTCCTTGGCCGCAGCACTGGCGGCCGCCTCCGCCAGGTAGACCGCCTCGAGCAGGCTGTTGCTCGCCAGGCGATTGGCGCCGTGGATCCCGGTGAAGGCCGCCTCGCCCACCACGAAGAGGCCTGGCAACGAGGAGCGGCCATCCAGGTCCACCGCCACGCCGCCGCACATGTAATGCGCGGCGGGCACCACAGGGACCGGCTCCCCCGCCATGTCGATGCCGTAGAGGTGGCACGTGGCCACCAGGTTGGGGAAGCGCGCTTCCACGTGCTCGCGGCGCAGGTGGCGCAGGTCGAGGAACACGCTGGGATCGCCGCTCAGCTTCATCTCGCTATCGATCCCCCGGGCCACCGAATCGCGGGGCGCCAGCTCGGCCAGCGGGTGGTAGCGCGGCATGAAGCGTTCGCCGCGGCGATTGATCAGGTGGGCCCCCTCGCCCCGGACCGCCTCGCTGATCAGGAAGCTCTTGGCCGCCGGATGGTACAGGCAGGTCGGGTGAAACTGGACGAACTCCAGGTTGGCCAGGCGGGCCCCGGCGCGGTAGGCCATGGCCAGGCCGTCGCCGGTGGCGATGTCCGGATTGCTGGTGTAGCTGTAGACCTTGCCGCATCCCCCGGTGGCCAGCACCACCACGTCGGCCAGGTAGGGCCGGCGGATCTGGGTGCGCCGATCCAGGACCCAGCAGCCCACCACCCGGTCGGCGGGCACTCCTTGCAGGTCGAGGTCGGCCCCGCGGATGAGGTCGACACCCAGATGGTCCTCGTCGATGGTGATGGCGGGGTGCTCGCAGCAGCGGTCCAGCAGCGTACTCTCGAGCATGCGACCGGTGAGGTCCTGGCTGTGCAGGATCCGGCGCCGCGAATGACCGCCCTCGCGGCCGAGGCTGAACGGCGCGTCGGCGGCTTCACCCTCGCGCTGGAAGCTGGCCCCCTCGACGAGCAGGCGCTCGATGAGGCGCGGCCCCGCTTCCACCATGCGCCGCACCACGTCCTCGTGGCAGAGGCCGTCGCCCGCGGCAAGGGTATCCTCGACGTGAAGCTCGAAATCGTCCAGCGGGGACAAAACTGCCGCGATCCCGCCCTGGGCATAGTTGGTGTTGCTCTCCTGCGGATTCTTCTTGGTGATGATCCGCACCGCGCCGTCGGCCGCGGCCAGCAGGGCGAATTGCAGGCCGGCGATGCCGGTCCCGATCACCAGACAACGACTGACACAGGGATCTTCCACGTGCATGCGTGCATTCCTCGCGGGCTGCCGGGCAGGCCAGGGGTGCGCTGCGAGCTATCTGCACGATAACACCGCCCCCGGCTCCAAGGCAACGTCGGCTGAATACGGCCATTCTGGCCCGAATTCTGCTAGATGATCGCTTGATCCGACCCGGCGAGGTGGAATCTGTGGTCAAGTGCGGCCCCGGACGTGCCGATAACCAGCCTGGAACTCGGAACCCACGACCGTGCCGACGCCACGCGGCGGCACGCTGAAACCCCGGGAGGGAAGACGTGAAGTCCCGCGCGATGCTAACCACTGCGAGCAGCTTGCTGCTGGTGATCGGTCTCTTGACCGTGGCCGGTTGCGAGAACCACGACGGCAACGAATGGCAGCGGCTCGTCTGCGAGGTCAGTTCGGTCAACGAGGGCAATCCCCTGGTGTCGGCCTACCTGAACGCCGGAAATGACAACCAGGTGGGCACCGATGACGATTTCGTGCCCATCGACTCGGTTCCCGTGGTGTTCCGAGCCCGGCCCTACGGATCCAGCGTGACCATCCCCGAGGATGGCGTCTACAGCTGGTTCCACGTCACGAGCTACGACCTCGTGTGGGACAACACCTCGGACAACGGCGTGGATCTCTCGCCCCACAACATCGAGCGCGGCGGCCTGGACGCCATGGTGCCCATCCATGACGAGGGCAGCGGCGTTGTGCTGGTCTCGGGGCTCGACATGAGGGAGGCCGCCTGGTTCGTGAACCTCTTCACCGGGGACCTGGGCTCGTTCCAGGCCAACGCCCGGCTGACCTTCTACGGTCACGAGAGCGGCAACACCGAGGAGATCGCCGTGCCGGCTTCCCTGCGCGTGCACTTCATCGGCGTCCTCATCGGCGGCGACTAGTCACTTCGGCCCAGCACCCAGGGCCATCAGGCGCTCCTCGACCAGGTCGGGGAGCGCCTGCTCGCCATGCCAGCGCACCGACAGGCCGGCAGCCTGGAGCGGCAGATCCGCCGGCCAGATCTCGTGCAGCTTGATCGCGTCTTTCTCCGTGGTGAGCCAGTGCGTGATCCCCAGGCGCCGGCCAGCGGCCAGGGCGGGCGCCAGTGCCGCCGGCGTGTATCGACAGTGATCGGGGAAGCGGACCGCGAGCAGCGGTAAGGTCGGGAGCAGGCGGGCGCTCCCCTGCTCGAAACCAGCCGGTCGCGCCAGGCCGCTGAGCAGGCCCCAGTTCTCCTCTTCGCCAGCCTCCCCGTGCGGTGCCGGACCAGCCAGCGTCATATCGCGCGTGAAACCGGCCAGGCCGACGGAAGAGGCCACGGCCCTCCAGCCGCCGGGCAAGGCGGTCTCGAGGAGCCAGACGTCCGCGCGGAAAGCAGCCGACGCCGGCTCCCGATAGGGGCCGAAAGGTAGCACGGCCCCGGCACGCGGCGCGATCCGGCCCGCCTCCTCGGCCCAGCGGTCGAGGATGAGCACATCCAGGTGTCGCCCCACATCGGTGGTCTGGTAGGCGTCCTCCAGCACGATGACCTGCGGTCGCCTGGGTAGGGCAGCCCCCTGCTTCAGCAACAGGTCGAGGCCAGCCGAGCGGCGCGACGACTGGACCACCACCCAGCCGGTCCCCTGCAGGGCGGCCGCGAGCAGGCGCGCCTCGTCACCGGCCTCGACGTTCGCCGGCTGCACGATCAGGGGACCGCGCGCGACCGCCTTGTAGCCCCGGGTGAGCACGGCCCCGGCGATGCCGCGGCGCGCCAGTTCGGCGGCCAGACCCTGCACCACCGGGGTCTTGCCGGTGCCCCCGACGCGCAGGTTCCCCACCGACACCACCAGCACATCCCGAGGCGGCGCGGGACGACTCGCCAGACGGCGGGCCGTCACCGTTCCCACCAGGTGGCCCAGCATCCGGGCCGGCCACGTGGGGATCCGGTCGGGGCGCGAGGTGTCCAGGCGGCGTTCGAACCGGGAACGCAGGTCAAGGATCTCCAAGATCATCCTCCGGCAAGCTACCCAGGCGACGGGCCAGCAGTTCGCTGAGCCGGTCCAGTTCCGCGGGATCGGCATCAGCAGCCACCGGCACCGGTTCGCCGGCCGTGACGGTCAGCCGCGCCCAGGGCAGCGGCACCAGGGTCCGGTCCCAGGTCTGCAGGTTCAGGCAGCCCTGTCCGCTCACCGTGAGCGGGACGATGGGGGCGCCCGACCGTCGGGCCAGCTGCAACGCCCCGGGATGGATGTGGCCGAAGGGGCCACGCGGTCCGTCCACGGCCACCCCCACGTGCCGACCGGCCCGCAGCGTGCGCAGCAACCCCACGAATCCCTCGTGGCCGTCGTGGCCGGTGCTGCCCCGGACGAAACCGTAGCCCTCGCGAGCCAGGGTGCGGATGAGGATCTGGCCATCCGGACTCTTGCTGACCAGGAGCGTCGGCCGGGCCGGTCGACAGTAGCGGATGGCGGCCAGGATGTCGCGATGCAGGCAGGCGAAGATGACGGGATGGGGCACCGGCCCCGGAACCCTCGGGGTGGCGTTGCACCGCCAGCAACCGGAGAGCAGCCGCCACGCCGTAGGCGCCAGCCAGAGCTTGAGCCGCCCCAGCGGCACGTCACGCCCCCCGGTTCTGGTCCAGCAGGGCGAGGATGGCGCGAGCCGCCCGGCGCCAGACACCAGCCCCGCCGCAGCGCCGGCGCAGGTCGCTGCAACCTCGGTAGTATTCCTGACGCCGCCCCGGGGTGTTCAGGTATCCCAGCAGCGAGTTGGCCAACGGGGTGGGGTCGGCGGCGTCCTGGATGTGCTCGGGGACGAGGTGCCGCTCGAGGACCAGGTTGGCCAGGCCGATGGCCGGGACCTTCACCAGGCGCTTGGCCACCGCGTAATTGAACGGGCTGGTGCGATAGGCCAGGGCATGGGGCACACCGGCCAACGCGGCTTCCAGGCTCGCCGTTCCGCTGCAGACCAGGGCCAGGTCGAGGCGGTCCAGGAGCAGCGGCAGGGGCTCGTCGGTGACCTCGCAGGCCTCGCCCGCGAGTTCGGCGAGGTGCTGGGCGTTGGCGCCCGGAGCCCGGCTCACCAGCACGCGCACCCGCCGCCGGCCCAGCCACGATTGCACCATGCCCGCCGCCACCCGCATGCTCGGCAGCAGGCGCTCGATCTCCTGGCGCCGGCTCCCCGGCATCAGGCCCACGACCAGCGGCGCGTTCGTGTCCAGCAGCCGCTCCTCGCGGGCCCGGCGGCGCGCCTCGAAGGGATAATCGGCATAGTCCTCCATCAGCGGATGGCCGATGTGGACGGTCTCCAGCCCGCGGTCGGCGAACCAGCCCGGCTCGAAGGGCAGGATGGTGCCGAGCCGGTCGACGTCGCGCCGGAGCCGGCCCAGGCGCCACTGGCCCCAGGCCCAGAGCTGCGGCGGCACCAGGTAGAAGACCGGCTTGCCCAGCCGGTGGGCGTGGGTCGCCAGGCGCAGGTTGAAACCGGGGAAGTCGATGGGCACCACCAGGTCCACCCCGCTGCGGGCGACGTGCTGCCAGATCCGCCGGCGGGTGCGCAGGATGGGCCGCAGGTGCGTCAGCACCTCTCCGAAGCCCATCACCGCGATGGCCTCGCTCGACTCGATGATCTCGGCGCCGGCCACCGCCAGCGCACCGCCGCCCATGGCCGAGACGCGCAGGTCGGGCCGCTCGCGATGCAAGGCGGCCAGCAGCGCCGCTCCGTAGCGGTCGCCGCTGGCCTCACCACAGGATAGGAAGATGTGCGGCGTGCGGGTTCCTCTCATGATCATGCCCACCCGCCTCGAAGCGGGCCCGACCTCCGGTCAGGCCTCAGCGGACGATCCCCCGTTCCGACCGGCGAATGAACTCCAGCAGGTCCTCGATGTTCTTGGTGAGCTGGCAATCGCTGGCGATGCGCTCCACCGCCTGGCGCACGTTCAGACCGGCCCGGTAGAGCAGCCGGTAGGCCTTCTTGATGTTCAGCAGCTCGGCATCGTCGAACCCCCGCCGCTTCAGGCCGATGCTGTTGATGCCGCAGACCTCCACGGGGTTGCCGGCCACCCGCACGAAGGGGGGCACGTCCTGGGGCAGGCGGCTGCCGCCGCCAACCATGCTGTAGGCGCCGATGCGAACGAACTGGTGCACCGGGGTCATGCCGCCGATGGTGGCGAAGCTCTCCACCTCGACGTGACCGGCGATGTTCACCGCGTTGGCGATGATCACCTTGTTGGCGATGATGCAGTTGTGGGCGATGTGGACATAGGCCATGAGCAGGTTGCCATCGCCGATCCGCGTCATCTCGCCCTCGCCGGCGGCCAGATGGACGGTGCAGAACTCGCGGAAGACGTTGTCGTCGCCGATCTCGAGATAGGTGTCCTCTCCCTGGAACTTGAGATCCTGGGGATCGTTGCCGATGGAGGCCCCGTGGAAGAACCGGTTGCCGCTGCCGATGGTCGTGTTGCCGGTGAGCATCACCGACGGCCCCAGGCGGCAATCGTCACCGAGGACCACGCTGCCGTCGATGACCGACGACGGTCCGATGACACAGCCGTTGCCGATCTGCGCCCCGGCTCCCACAACCGCGTGGGGTCCGACCTGAACGTCGTGGCCGAGCCGTGCTTCGGGATGCACGACCGCGGTTGGGTGGATCTCCGCCGTGCGCACGGGGCGCGGTCCAGCGGGTCGGGTGAACTTGATGGGCTCCACGTTCTGTGTCCTCCTTGGGTGCGCGGGATCCTAGGCGTCCACCAGGCTCGCCATGAGTGTCGCCTCAGCGACCTTCTCGTCGCCGACGCTCGCGACCCCACGCATCTTGCAGATCGGCCCCTTGAGCTTGACCAGCTGACAGTCCAGTGTCAAGACATCTCCGGGCAGCACGGGGCGCCGGAAGCGCGCCTCGTCGATCCCAGTGAAGTAAACCAGCTTGCCTCGTGGCTCGTCCACGCTCGTCAAAAGCAAGACTCCGCCGGCCTGTGCCATGGCCTCGATGATCAGCACACCCGGCATGATCGGATGTCCAGGAAAGTGGCCCTGGAAGAAGGGCTCGTTGATCGTGACGTTCTTGAGACCGATCACCCTCTTCATCGGTTCCAATTTTATGACCCGGTCCACCAGGAGCAGCGGATAGCGGTGCGGCATGACCTCCAGGATGGAGGAGATGTCGAAGTCCTCGGGATTGCGGCGGGGGAAGATGCGGCTGCTGCGTCGCTCCTGATCAGCCAGCTTCCGCGTGAACCGCGCGTTGCTGGCATGGCCGGAACGCCGGGCGCGGATGTGCGCCTGCAGCGGCATGCCCAGCAGGGCCACGTCGCCGAGGAGGTCGAGGATCTTGTGGCGGACGATCTCGTCGGGGAAGCGGAACTCCTGATCGCCGGCCAGTTCCCCGTCATCGATGACCAGCGCGGTCTCGAGCGATCCACCCTGGGCGTAACCCAGTTCACGCAGCTTGACCACGTCGGCCATGAACGCGAAGGTGCGCGCGGGCGCGATCTCCCGGGCGAAGACCTCAGGCGTGATCTCGAAACTGGCGGTCTGACGGCCGATGAGGGGGTCGTCGTAATCCACCTCCATGCTCAGCCGGAAGTGGTCGCAGGGTTCGGCCACGATCTCGATATCGCCCTCGCGGAGCGCCACGGGCGCGTTGATGCGGTAGTGCCCGGCCGGCGGACCCTGCACCTCGAGGCCGACCTCCCGGATCATCTCCACGTAGGGCAGGGCGCTGCCGCAGGAAGTGATGGGCGGCTCACAGCCCTCGAGGTCGATGTAGCAGTTGGTCACGCCCAGCCCCGCCAGCGCGGCGAGCACGTGCTCCACGGTGAAGATCTTGACCTCGCCGCTGGCAAGGGTGGTGTTGCGGATGGCGAGCTCGCCCTCGGGCACGTTCTCGATCAGCGCGGGGATCTCGGCCTCACCGGAGGACGAGCGGACCCGGAACACCAAGCCGGTGTTCACGGGCGCCGGCACGAAGGTCAGGCGCGTCGTCTCCCCCGTGTGCAGGCCCACGCCTTCCACCGAGACCGGGGCGCGGACGGTCTTCTGGAGCCAGATCACCCTTGGTCCTCCCCAGCGGCGCCCTTCGCGCCGATGGATTTTTCCAGCCTGTTCAACGTGCGCACCATCTCCGGCAGCCGCCTCAGGGCCGCCGCGATGCGCATGGATTCGCCGGCCTCCAGGGCCGGATACCCGAAAACGACCCCGCCCGCGGGGACGTCCTTGTGCAGCCCGGACTTGGCGCCGACCTTGACGCCATCGCCCACCGAGATGTGGTCGGCCAGGCCCACCTGGCCGCCCATGGTCACGCCGTCGCCGATGGTGCAGCTCCCCGAGATCCCGGTCTGGGCGCTGAAGACGCTGTGGCGACCGATCTTCACGTTGTGCCCCACCTGGACCATGTTGTCGAGCTTGGTGCCCGCGCCGATCTCGGTGACGCCGGTTGTGGCGCGGTCGACACAGGTGCACGCGCCCAGTTCGACGTCGTCCCCGAGCACGACCACCCCCACCTGGGGAATCTTCTCCAGGCCCGCCGGGCCGGGCCGGTAGCCGAAGCCATCGGCCCCCAGCACGCAGCCGGGATGCAGGATCACGCGATCACCGAGCCGGCAGCCCGTGCGCACCACGCTGTGGGCGTACAGGCGGCATTCCGCGCCCAGGGCCACGTCGGGCTCCAGGACCACGTGCGGACCCAGCCGGCAACCGCGGCCGAGCCGGCAGCCCGCACCCACGACCACGTACGCGCCCAGGCTGACGTCCGCGGCGATCTCCGCCGTGGGATCCACCACCGCCGTGGGATGGATGCCAGGTGGGAAGAGGCGGTCGAGGGGCGTGTCCAGGCGCGCCAGCAGTGCGGCGAACGCACGGTAGGGATCGTCAACGCGCAAGGCCGGACGATCCGGCTCGAGATCCGGTCCGATGATCACCGCCGAGGCGGGACAGCCGGCGAGCTTGCCCGCCAGACCCGCCTTGGCCAGGAACGTGATGTCTCCCGACCCGGCATGCTCGAGGCCGGCCGCTCCGGTGATCAGGACGTCGCCGTCGCCGATCAGCTCGGCGCCCAGCTGGATCGCCAGATCGTGAAGCCGCACGGGATCCATGCGGGGCTCCTCTGTTCAAGCAAACCCCCCTTCACCCTCTGGTGAAGGGGGGGCATCACAATCAAGATGATGCTAAACAAGAATTTGACCGGCGCCTGGCACGATGTCAACCCTGAACCGTCAATCTTCCTCGCCGCGCGCCAGGGCCGCCAGGACCTTGTTGGTGAGGTCGACCTCGTTATCCAGGTACAGCACGGTGATGGCAGCGCTGTCGATGACGATGCCGTAGCCCTCTTCCTTGCCGATCCGCTCGGCGATGGTCTTCACCTGGTCGATGATGGGGCCGATCTTGTCCTGATACTCCTGCTGCACCTGCTGGTCGACCTGCTCGCGGAACCGGAAGTACTCTGCCTTCTCCGACTCCAGTTCCTGGAGCTTGGCGTTCAGCGCCTCCTCGCCCAGCAACATCTTCTGGCTCTCGATCTCCTCGACCATGCGCTGCAGTTCGCGCTCCTTCTCCGCGATCTCCTTCTCCTTGTCGCGGACATACTTCTGCCACTGGGCCTGGGCGTCCTTGGCGGCCTCGTACTCTTCCACGATCCGCTGCGAATCGACCACGCCGAACGGCCTATCGGCGGCGAGAGCCGCGGCAGGGACCAGGACAGCGATGGCGGCCAGGACCAGGAACAGCGGGCCGAAGCACTGCTGGTAAGACTTCCGCATGGTTACTCCTTCGGGACCGGAACCGTTCAGGAACAGGTTCTTCTCGAAAATCTGCCGAGCAGGATAGCATCCGCCGGGCGGCGGCGCCAGAGCTGTCGGCTCGCTAGAACATCGTGCCGATATTGAAGTGCGGCTCCCAGGCGGGGCCGCCGAGCTTGTCGAAACCGTAACCGTAATCGAAACCGATGGTCCCCATCATGGGCACCTCGACGCGGATGCCGAAACCGGCGCCCTTGCGCAGGTTGGCCAGATTCGCCTCGCCCAGGCTGTTCCAGGTGTCGCCCATGTCCAGGAAGGTCAGGAACTGCACCGCCCGCGTCAACGAGTAGAGGACCTCGGTACTGAAGATGGTGTAGGCCCGGCCACCGATGAAGCTGGGGTTGCCGCGGGGCACCACCTCGAGGTCCGAGTACCCGCGCAGCGGGTAGAGCCGGTTGCCGCCCAGCCGGTACTTCTCGTAGTCGGGGACGTTATCCGAACCGCCCTCGATGCCCTCGATCACCCCGAGCATGCCCTTGACGTGGAGCGCCAGCTTCAGCGGCAGGCGCTGGTAGTACGAATGCTTGAACTGGTGCTCGTGATAGTCGATCTCGCCGCCGAGCGGTCCACCGGCCAGTTCGAAGCTGTAGGTGGTGCGCGAGCCCGCGGTGGGGAAGAACGGGTTGTCGGTGCTGTTGCGGTTGTAGGTCACCCGGATGCTGCTCTTGGTCCGCGGCCAATCGACCTCGTCGAGCCGTTCGAAGGGCACTCCGCTGGTGCCCAGGCTCTCCTCCAGGCTGTCCAGGTAGTTGATGTAGCTCTGGCTGAAGTTGCTGAGCTTGGTCTGGGACAGCTCGTACCGCAGGCCGACGTTGGAGAACCGGGTCCCCGGGATGCGCGTCCCGGTGCGCAGGGCGAAGCCGCGCACCCGGCTCTCGTAGAAATCGTCGTAGTTGTACTGGTAGCGGTCGAAGATGTCGGCGCCGACCAGGATGGGCTTGCCCATGAACCAGGGCTCGGTGAAGCTGAGGTCGACGTAGCGCCGGCGCGAGCCGAACTGCCAGGTCACGCCGATGTTCTGGCCCTTGCCCCGGAAGTTGGTCTCCTGCACCTGGATGAAGCCCGAGATCGACGTCTCCGCGCTGTAGGCCGCGCCGAACATGAACTGGCCGGTCTGCTTCTCCTTGACCTTGAAGACCAGATCGATGTCGCCGCCGTCGCCCACGGGACGGAAGTCGGGCATGACCTCCTCGAAGTAGCCGCTCTGCATGGCGTCGCGCACCGAGTACTCGATCCGCTTGCGGCTGAAGACGTCGCCCGGGTAGATGTGGAACTCGCGCAACAGGACCTCGTCGTAGGTCTTGGTGTTGCCCGAGATGAGGATGTCGCGGACCTTGGCCGGCTGCCCCTCGACGATGTTGAAGGTCACGTTGACCTGATCCTCGCGGATCTCGCGCAGCGGCTCGACGCCGATGTAGATGTAGCCCTGGTCGGCATAGAGGCTCTGTAGGGTCTCCAGCGTCTCGAGGTACTCCTTCTCCTTGAAGACCTTGCCCTTCTCCAGGTAGATGTTCTCGGCGATGGTCACGTCGTCGTACACCGTGTTGCCCTGCCAGTTCACCTGGCCCACGTAGTAACGACGGCCCTCGGTGACGTGGACCACGATGTCCAGGTGCTCGGGCCGGTCCTCGCGCGGATTCAACTCGACCCGGTCGACGGTGGCGTCGAGAAACCCGTTGTCCTTGCAGTAGGTGACGATCCGGTCCTTGTCCTCCTCGAACTGCTGCTTCTTGAAGGTGCCGCTCTTCAGGAAACCGGTGGTGCCCTGCTTCATGGCGCCGCGGAGGCCGCCCCCATCGAGGGTCTCGTTGCCAGCGAACGAGATGGACTTGACCTTCACCTTCTTGCCCTCGTCGATGGTGACGACGAGGTCCTCCATGTTGTTGGCGTCGATGCTCGAGGAGTCGGTGTGCATGGCGACGTTGAAGTAGCCCTTGTCCCAGTAGAGCTCGCGCACCGGCTGCAGGTCGCGCTTCACCGCCGCCGGGTTGGCGAACTGCCCCACCGAGATGGGGAACGCCTCGCGCAAGTCCTTGTCCTTGAGCCGCTGGTTCCCCTGGAAGGCGATGTTCCGGATCCGGGGGAATTCGCGCAGATTGACCACGAGCTTGACGCCCCCGGGCATCTCCTGGGCGTAGACGTAGATGTCGCTGAACTTGCGGGTGGCGAAGAGGCGGCGCACGGCGCCGGCCACCAGGTTGGTGCTCAGGGTCTGGGATTCGGCCAGTCCCGCCCAGGCCGTGACCTGACGCGGGTTCACCGTCATGGCCCCCACCACCTCGATCTTGACGATCTCGCGACCGTTCAGTTCGCCCACGGCGCCCGCTGGCGATACGCCGACGGAACATCCCAGCAGGACGAACAAGAGAAAGAGGCAGCGGTAGGCTCTGGGCATATCGGGCAGTTCGCTCCCGGGCGATACGGCAGGCGGACGGCCGGGGACGGGCCGTCCGGAACCCCGCCTTCTACACTGAGGCGGGCGGCTGGTTCCCTCCGCCGCCCGCATTCGACGTCGCAATATACTGCATGGCCTGGTGGTTGGGTAGCACGGAAACGGCCTCCTCCCGGGCGGGAAGAGGCCGTGCCGGTCGCCGAGGGACGGGTCAGACCTGGGCTTCGGTCTGCGGCGTGACGGTGAACACCAGCTCCTTGTTGCCGGCATCGATCTTGAGCCGGCAGTTGCTGGTGACCTCGCCGCGGAGCAGACGCTCGCTCAACGGATCCTCGAGATAGCGCTGGATGGCGCGCCGCAAGGGACGGGCCCCCATGGCCGGATCGTAGCCCAGGTCGCAGAGCATGTCCTTGGCCGGTTCGGTGAACTGGAACTCGATGTTCATGTTGACCAGCCGCTTGGTCACGTCGCGCAGCAGGATGTCCACGATCTTGTGCAGCTCGTCGCGGCCGAGCGAACGGAACATGACCCGCTCGTCGATCCGGTTGAGGAACTCGGGGCTGAACGTCTTCTTGACGTCCTCCTCGATGTTCGCCGTGGCCTTGACCTGGTTCTGCTTCTCGTGGTCCTCGGTGTCGCTGGCGAACCCGAGGCTGCGGCTCGAATGGGTCTTCCGGTTGCCCACGTTGCTGGTCATGATCAGCACCGTGTTGCGGAAATCCACCGTCCGCCCGAACGAGTCGGTGAGGTTGCCGTCCTCGAGGACCTGGAGCAGGATGTTGAAGACGTCGGGATGGGCCTTCTCGATCTCGTCGAGCAGGATCACCGAGTAGGGATGGCGGCGCACCTTCTCGGTGAGCATGCCGCCCTCCTCGTAACCCACGTAGCCCGGAGGCGCACCGACCAGTCGCGAGACCGCGTGCTTCTCCATGTACTCGGACATGTCGATGCGCACCAGCGAAGTCTGATCGCCGAAGAGGAACTCGGTGAGCCGGCGCGCGACCTCGGTCTTGCCCACGCCGGTGGGGCCGAGGAAGATGAACGAGCCGATGGGCCGCTTGGGATCGCGCAGGCCGGCGCGGTTGCGGCGGATGGACTTGGAGACCGCCTCCAGCGCGGCGTCCTGGCCCACCACCCACTTGCGCAGCTCGTCCTCCATGCGCAGCAGCTTCTCGGTCTCCTCCTCCTCGACGTCGGTGACCGGAATGCCCGTGATGTCGGCGATCACCCGGCAGACCAGCTTCTGGTCCACCGTCACCCGCTTCTCGTTCTTCTGGTCGTGCCAGCTCTGCTTCAGGTTCAGCAGCTCCTTCTTGAGCTCCTTCTCCTGGTCGCGGAACCGCGCGGCCTTCTCGAACTCCTGGGCCTGGATCGAACTTTCCTTCTCCTTGACCACCTCCTCGATCCGCTCCTCGATGTCGCGCAGATCGGGGGGGATCTCGGTGGCCGAGAGACGGGCGCGGCTGCCGGCCTCGTCGATGATGTCGATGGCCTTGTCGGGCAGCGAGCGGCCGCTGATGTACCGGTTGGAGAGGTAGACCGCTCCCGAGAGCGCCTCGTCGGAGTATTCCACGCGGTGGTGCGCCTCGTACTTGTCGCGCAGGCCATGGAGGATCTCGACGGTCTGCTCCTCGGTGGGCGGGTTGACCATCACCGCCTGGAAGCGGCGCTCGAGCGCGCCGTCCTTCTCGATGAACTTGCGGTACTCGTCCATGGTGGTGGCGCCGATGCACTGGATCTCGCCACGGCTGAGGGCGGGCTTGAGCATGTTGGAGGCGTCGATGGCCCCCTCCGCCCCGCCGGCGCCGACGATGGTGTGCAGCTCGTCGATGAAGATGATGATATCCGGATTCTCGCGGATCTCGGCCATGATCTGCTTCAGGCGCTCTTCGAACTGGCCGCGGTATTTCGTTCCCGCCACGACACTTGCGAGGTCGAGAGTCACGATCTCCTTCTCGCGCAACACGCTCGGCACCTTGTGCTCGACGATGCGCGAAGCGAAGCCCTCGACGATGGCGGTCTTGCCCACGCCCGGCTCGCCGATGAGCACCGGGTTGTTCTTCTTGCGGCGGCTGAGGATCTGGATGACCCGCTCGATCTCCTTGTCGCGGCCGATGGTCGGGTCGAGCTGTCCCTGGCGGGCCATCTCGGTCATGTTGCGGCCGAACTGCTCGAGGACCGGGTTGTCCTTCTTTTCCTTCTTCTTGGCCTGTCCGCCGGCGCGGCCGCCGGTGGCGCCGAGCGCCTTCATCACCTCGCGCTTGACCGTCTCGTGGTCGGCGCCCAGGCGGTTCAGCACGTCGGCGGCGATTCCTTCGCCTTCACGGATCAAAGCCAGCAGGAGATGCTCGGTGCCCACGTAGTTGTGGTTGTGGAGACGGGCCTCGTCGATGGAGAGTTCCAGCACCTTCTTGGCTCGTGGCGTGAAGGGGATCTCGCCGATGGAGACCGGTCCGTTCATGGGCGAGACCGTGGCCTCGATCTCCTTCTGGATGCGCTCGAAATCGATGCCGAGGCGTCGCAGGACGTTGGCGGCGATCCCCTCGCCCTCCCGGATGATGCCCAGGAGCAGGTGCTCGGTACCGATGTACTCGTGCTGCAACCGGCCGGCCTCGTCGCGGGCCAGGAAGAGGACCTTGCGGACCCTCTGGGTGAATCGATCGTTCATCCGCTCTCGCCTCCGTTCGTGGCAGTGGATGCGGTCCTTCTGGGCCAAGATAAGCCGCCCCGGCCAGGCACGCCATCCCGTGCCGGGTCGACCCCACGTTTCCTGATCGACCATAACTGGGCCCGCTTGAGGCAGTTCCGGAAAAATACCAGACCTCAGACGTCCCGGAAAAGTTGCCGCAGCAGATCGGCGCGCAGGCGCCCGCGCTCCTGAACGGGGACCCGACGTTCGGCGCTGAGCTGCAGATGGGCCGCCTGCTGCCTCACCAGCGCTCCGTTGAGGAGGCCCATGTCCACCGGTGGCAGGATCCCCAGGACCACGCCCAGACGGACCTGGCTGAGCCGATCGAACGCCTCCTGGGTGGTCATGACCCGTGCGTGTTTGACCAGCGCCAGCGCCCGGTGGGCGATGTCCTCCATGGTGGACGGATCGCGGTCGTGGAGCTTCTCCAGGGCCATGCGCTCGTACTGGATCACCTTGGCCACGTGGCGGGCGAACTCGGCGGTGAGGTCCTGCTCGCTGCGGCCCAGGGTGGCCAGGTTGGAGATCTGCAAGAGCGCCCCGCGGACGGCGCTGCCCTCGCCGTCGATGCCCCGCACCGAGAACTGGAGCTGCCGCAACGAGTTGAGGACCTTCTCGATCTCGCCCGAGAGCACCAGCCCCGGCAAGTGGATGAGCACCGAGAGACGGCAACCGGTGCCCAGATTGGTGGGGCAGGCGGTGAGGTAACCGAATTCGTCGCTGTAGGCGTAGTCCAGTTCGGTCTCGAGGACCGTGTCGCAGGCCAGTGCGGCCTCGCAGGCCGCCACCGGATCGAAACCCGCGCGGAAGACCTGCAGCCGCAGGTGGTCCTCCTCGTTGATCATCACCGCCCGCATGCGGTCGCGGGCCACGACCAGCCCCCGGCCCTCGGGTTCGCGCAGCAGGTCCGGGCTGGCCAGGTGCATCTCCTTGAGCGCCTTGCGCTCCAGATCCTCCAGCACCGCCAGATCGAGCACCCAGGCGTCGTCGAATGGCTGACAGCGGCTCACGCGCTCGCCGATGAAGCGGCGGCGGCGGTTGAGCTCGGTCTCATCGTCCCGATGCGGGAAGCGCAGGCCCACCAGGTTGCGCGCCAGGCGCACCCGGGTCGAGACCACGATGTCGGCCACCGGACCCTTGCCGTCGAGCCAGGGCGCCGGTTCCTGCCAGGCGTTCGTGTCGAACATCACACGTCCTCGCCGGCTGCGGATTCCCCGGCCGACCGCAGCTCGTCCTGCAGCTTGGCGGCGCGATCGCGCAATCGGGCGGCCTCCTCGAAGTCCTCGGCGGCCACCGCCGCCTCCAGCGCGCTACGCAGCTGGGCCAGCTCGAGGCGCCGGGCCGCGCGCGGCCCGCGCGCCCGCGGCGCCTTGCCCAGGTGGACCGCGGCTCGGTGGTAACGTCGTACCAGCGGCACCACCAGGTCACGGAAATGCTCGTAGCAGTGGGGGCAGCCCAGCAGACCGGTGTCGTGGAGCTGGTCGACCCCGCCGCCGCACTGGGGACAGGGTGCGGGCTCGGGACGGTCGGGATCGACCGGCGCCGGCGCCTCGCCCAGGAAGGCCTGCAGGTTCACGCCGGTGTCGGTGGCGGCGGGCTGGGGCGGGGCGGCGCCCTCCTCGGTGGCGCATTCCTCGCAGAGCCAGCGCGTCCGCTTGACCCCGTCTTCCACCTCGATGTACTTGACCGCCGCCGGACGACGGCGGCATCGTTCGCAGTTCATCTCACCCCTCCCGCGAAGCGGCTGCCAGGGGTCGCAGCTGACCGCCGGTCAGCTCGAGGATCCGGTCGGCCCGCTGCGCCAGTTCCGGATCGTGGGTGACGATCACCAGGGCGGTCCCCTCGCGATCGCGTAGCGTGAAGAGCAGATCGCCCAGCTCGGCGCCCTTCACCTTGTCCAGATTGCCGAAGGGCTCGTCGGCCAGGACCACGTCGGGTCGGTTCATGAAGGCGCGGGCCACCGCCACGCGTTGCTGCTCGCCGCCGGAAAGTTCGCCGGGACGATGGTCGGCGCGCTGTTCGAGCCCCATGGCCCGCAGCAGGTCCGCGGCCCGTTCCCGGTCCTGGTCGTTTGGTTCGCGAACCAGACGCACGGGGACCAGGAGATTCTCGCGCGCGGTGAAATCCGGCAACAGGAAATGGTACTGGAACACGAATCCCACCACGTGCCGCCGCCAGTGGGTGACCAGCGACCGCGGTCGCGAGCGTAGGACCTGGTCGTGATGGCTGATCTGGCCGGCGTCGGCGCGGTCGAGCGCGCCCAGCAGGTTCAGCAGCGTGCTCTTGCCCGCGCCGCTGGACCCGACCACGGCCACGGCCTCGCCCGCCTCCAGCGTGAAATCCACCCCGCAGAGGACGTCCACGTTCCCGCTCGCCTTGGGGAAGCTCTTGAAGAGTCCAGTGGCTGCCAGCAGGGCCATGCCGCCTCCTACGTGTAGCGGATGATGTCCATGGGGTCCAGCAGCGAGGCCTCGCGGCTGGGCACCAGGGTCGACAGCAGGGTGAGCGCCAGGGCGGACAGCGCCACGAAGGTGAAGTCCCAGAATTCCGGGATGCACGGCAGGTGGTCCACGAAGTAGACGTCGCCGGGGATGGGGATGCCGAAGTGGACCAGGTACTGGCAGCCGAGCCAGCCCAGGAAGCTGCCGATGAAGGTGCCCCAGAAGCCGAGCCACAGACCGTTATAGACGAAGATCCGCTGGATCTGACCCGGGGCGCCGCCCATGGCCAGCAGGATGCCCACCTCGCGGCCGCGTTCGCCCACCAGCATGGTCAGGATGCCGATGATGTTGAAGGCGGCCACCAGGATGATCAGCCCCACCAGCAGGAACATCAGGATCTTCTCGAGCTTGACCCAGCGGAAGATGGTGGAGTTGAGCGCCATCCAGTCCACCGCGTGGTAGGTGTTGCCCAGGCGGACCTCGAGGCTGTCGCCGATGGCGGCGGCCTGCATCATGTCGGCCACCCGCACCCCCACCATGCCGGCGCCGCGCCGGCCGTAGCCGTAGAAGTCGCGGGCGTCCTGCAGATCCAGATAGACGAAGCGGCTGTCGAACTCGTACATGCCCGATTCGAGGAAGCCCGCCACCACGAAGGGCCGCGTCTCGGCCTCGATGCCGTCGAGCGTGGGCTCGCCGCGCGGGGCGGTCACCAGCACCGTATCCTCGAGGCCGGCATAGAGTCCGAGAGCCAGCTCGCGGCCCAGGACCAGGCGCGGGGCTTCGCCGGCGCGCGGGCGCAGCCTTTCGCGCACGCCGGGGTCGGGCCTGAGTTGCTGGCTGAACGGCTGGACCTGGTCGACCCGGTCGGGGTCGATCCCCCAGGTGATGGCGCCGCGGGACAGCGGCGAGCCGAAGCGGCGCTTCTTGGAGATCACAACCTCCTGCCGGATCAGCGGGGAGACGCCGGTCACGCCCGGCTCGGCGGCGATGGTCGCCATCACGCGGTCGAGATCGACGAAACCCTCGGGATCGTGGCAGGTGACGGTGATCATGGGCATGGTGTCGACGAAGCTGCGCCGCAGCTCGGCGTGGAATCCGTTCATCACCGCCAGGGTGATGTCCAGGACCAGCACGCCCACGGCGATGCCCACGATGGCGATGACCGAGACCCGGCTCAGCGCGCGGCTGCGCCGGCGGCTGCGCTGGTAGCGCTTGGCGATGTAGCGGGAGACACCCATGGGCGGCGGCGGACCGCCTAGCCCTCCTTCCCGTCGTCGGCCTTCTGCTGCCACTCGCTGCTGAACCCGGGACGTTCCTGGCGGCCCTCGGGGCGCATGGCGGGAAACAGCAGCACGTCGCGGATGCTGTGGCAATCGGTGAAGAGCATGACCAGGCGATCGACGCCGATGCCGATGCCGCCGGTGGGCGGCATGCCGTGCTCCATGGTCTCGAGGAAGTCCTCGTCGAGCTGCTGGGCCTCGTCGTCGCCGGCGGCGGCCAGCGCCATCTGGGCCTCGAACCGGCGGCGCTGCTCGCGGGGATCGTTCAGCTCGGAGAAGCTGTTGGCCAGCTCGAAGCCGCAGACGAAGAGTTCGAAGCGCTCGACCAGCCCCGCCTCCTCGCGATGGTCCTTGGCCAGCGGCGACAGCTCCTTGGGATGGTCCATGACGAACGTGGGCTGGATCAGCTCGGGCTCGACCAGCAGCGAGAACAGCTCGTCCAGCAGCTTGTCGCGGCCCATGCCCTTCTTCAGCTTGACGCCGTGCTCGCGCGCCTTGGCCGCCACCTCCTCGTCGGGGAGCGCGCGCAGGTCGCAGCCCACCTTCTCGGCCAGGGCATCCATGAACCGCAGGCGCCGGAACGGTTGCGAGAAGTCCACCACCTCGTCGCCGAAGGTGACCTTCCCCTGGTCGCCGAATCGCGCGCCCAGGCCGCGCAACAGGCGCTCGCTCAGGTCCATCATCTGCTGGTAATCCCAGTAGGCGGCGTAGGCCTCGAGCATGGTGAACTCGGGGTTGTGGGTCCGGTCCATGCCCTCGTTGCGGAAGTCCTTGGCGATCTCGTAGACCCGATCCAGGCCGCCGACGATGCACCGCTTGAGGTAGAGTTCGTCGGCGATCCGCAGGTACAGCTCCATGTCCAGCGCGTTGTGCCGGGTGACGAAGGGCCGGGCGGTGGCGCCGCCGTATAGCGGCTGCAAAGCCGGCGTCTCCACCTCGAGGAAGTCCTCGGCGTCGAGCATCTCGCGCAGCGTCGAGACGATGGCCGACCGGCGCCGGAAGCGCTGGCGCGTCTCGAGATTCATGGCCAGATCGAGATGGCGGCGGCGGCTCTTCAGCTCCACCGACATGTCGTGGTACTTCTCGGGCAGCGGTCGAATGGCCTTGGCCAGCAGCTGGAAGTCCTCGACGTGGATGGTCAGCTCGCCGGTGCGCGTCTCGAAGAGGTATCCCTCCACGCCCACCAGGTCGCCCAGATCGAGCAGCTTCTGGGCGGTCTTGAAGCGCTCGTCCCCGAGGTCGTCCTTCTTGAAGTAGACCTGCAGGCGGCCCCACTCGTCGTCCAGCGGCGCGAACATGGTCTTGCCCATGCCGCGCTTGGCCATGAGCCGGCCGGCGTAGCGCACCTTCTCGCCCGACGCCATCAGCGCCTCGCGCTGCTCGCGGGCCTCGTGCGACCGGTGCGTGCGATCGAAGCCGTAAGGGTAGACCGGCCCCAGCTCGGCCAGGCGTTCCAGCTTCTCGAGCCGACCCTGGATGATGCTCTCGAGACCCTCGGCCGGACCGCCGGGCTGGTTGTTCTGCTGCTGCTCGGACACCTTCGCCATCCCTTCGGTGGGGCGCTCGCTCATTCGCGGTTGCGAACGACGTCGCCGCTCTTGTGACGCAGGTACGCGTCGATGAAATCCTCGATCTCCCCGTCGAGCACCGCCTGCGCGTTGCCGGTCTCGTGCTCGGTGCGGACGTCCTTCACCTTGGTGTAGGGCTGCAGGACATAGTTGCGGATCTGACTCCCCCAGGCGATCTCCATCTTGTTGTCCTCGGCGGCCTGCCGCTCCTTCATCTGCTCCTCGAGCGCGCGCATGTAGAGCTTGGTGCGCAGCATGGTCATGGCCAGCTCGCGGTTGCGGTGCTGGCTGCGCTCCTGCTGCGACTGGACCACGATGCCCGAGGGCTCGTGGGTGATGCGCACCGCGCTGTCGGTCTTGTTGACGTGCTGGCCGCCGGCTCCCGAGGCGCGGTAGGTGTCCACCCGCAGGTCCTGCGGGTTGATCTCCACCTCGACGTCCGCGTCGGCCAGCGGGAACACGAACACGCTGGCGAACGAGGTATGCCGCCGGCTCTGGGCGTCGAAGGGCGAGATGCGCACCAGCCGATGCACCCCGGTCTCGCTCTTGAGATACCCGTAGGCGAAGGGGTGGTCGATCTCCAGCGAGACGCTCTTGATCCCCGCCTCCTCGCCTGGCTGCAGGTCCAGGGTGGTGAACTTCATGCCGTTGCGCTCGAGGTAGCGCGTGTACATGCGCAGGAGCATCTCGGCCCAGTCCTGCGACTCGACCCCGCCGGCGCCCGGGTGGATCTCGAGGATCGCCCCGCGGCCGTCCTCGGGTCCGTTGAGCAGGAACTGGAAGTCGAGCTTGGCGATGAGCTTCTCGAGCTGCCGGGTGCCCGCAGCCACCTCCTCGGCGGTCTCGCTATCGTCCTCCTCCTGGGCCAGCTCGGCCAGCAAGAGCAGCTCCTCGACCTTAGCCTCGGCCGCCTGCACCGGCTCGGTCCAGGTCTTGAGCTGCCTCAGCCGGCGCACCACCTCTCCCGCCCGATCCTGGTCGGACCAGAATTCGGGTTCGTTCTGCGTGGCTTCCAGCTTGGACAGTTCGACCAACAGGGAGGGGTAGTCAAAGACCCTCCTTGAGCTCGGCCAGACGTGTGCGCTGCGCCTCGAGCGTATCCAGGGTCTCCTTCATGGCGTCGTCCCTCCCGGGGATGATGGGGTGGCATGGTCCTGCCACAGGCGATCGGCCACGGCGGCCAGCATGGCCTCCGGACCGGTATTCTCGATCACGAGGTCGGCGCCCGGCCAGAGCGGCTCGAGATGCGCCTGGGCGGCGATGCGGGCGCGGGCACGGTCCGGCGCGAGGCCCAGCGAGACGAGGCGGGCGAGCCGCGCCGGGGCGGGGGCCGTGACGGTGACAGTCATATCCACCGGCGGCGGTCCCGGCAACAGAAAATACACTGCCGCCTCCAGGATGACCAGGGGCGGATTGGCCGCGACCGCCGCCGCCAGCCGATCGGTGCAGGCCGCAGCCAGGGCGGGGTGGACCAGCGCGTCGAGGTCGGCTCTCGCCAGGGGATCGGCGAAGACGAGGGGGCCGAGGAGCGCCCGGTCGACCCGTCCGTCCCGGGCGAGGATCCCGCGTCCGAAGCGCGCCACGATATCCGCCCGGACCGCCGGATCGTCGAGGATCTCGTGTCCCACGCGGTCGGCATCGATCAGCACGGCGCCGCGGGCCGTCAGCAGGCTGCAGAGCCGGCTCTTGCCGGCAGCCGTGGGGCCGGTGATGGCGAGGCAGCGTGTCATGCTGGAATCCGTGGCCGCGAGGTGATATTCGCCGTGTATCCCGATCACGAGCCATGATAAGGCGCGCAGGGGGGAAAATGAATCAGGAATCGGCCGTGGTCAGCCGTGCGCCTCGCGCCAGTCGTCGCCGGCGTGGGCCTCGACCACGAGCGGGACCGACAGCTCCAGCGCCCCTTCCATGCAGTCGCGCACCAGGGTCGTGACCGTCGCGAGTTCGGGCCGCGGCACCTCGAGCACCAGCTCGTCGTGGACCTGCAGCAGGAGCATGGCCCCGGTCTCGGCCTCCGCCAGCGCCGCCGACAGTTTCAGCATGGCCAGCTTGATCAGGTCGGCCGCCGTGCCCTGGATCGGCGTGTTGACCGCGATGCGTTCCTGGAAGCTGCGGATCCGATTGTTCGCCGAGTGGATCTCGGGCAGCAATCGCCGCCGGCCAAGCATGGTCGCGACGTAGCCCTCGCGGCGCGCCCGCTCCCGGGTCTCCTCGATGTAGCCCTTCACCCCCGGATAGGTGGCGAAATACTGGTCGATGAACTCCTGGGCCTCGGTCTGCCTGACCTGGATCTGGCGCGCCAGGGCCCGCGCGCCCATGCCGTAGATCACGCCGAAGTTGATGGCCTTGGCCCGTGAGCGCATCTCGCTGGTCACCGCGTCCTCGTCGACCCCGCCGATGAGCGCTGCGGTGCGGCGGTGCACGTCGGCGCCGTCGGCGAAGGCCTGGCGTAGCGCGGCGTCGCCCGAGAGGTGGGCGAGCAGCCGCAACTCGACCTGCGAGTAGTCCGCAGACAGGAACACGTTGTCCGCGACGCGAGGGATGAACGCGCGCCGGATGCGGCGCCCCAGCTCGGTGCGGATGGGGATGTTCTGCAGGTTGGGGTCGCTGCTGGAGAGGCGCCCGGTGGCCGCCACCGCCTGGTTGTAGCTGGTGTGGATGAGGTCGTCGCGGTCGGCCAGCGCCGGCAGCGCCGTGACGTAGGTCCCCTGCAGCTTGGCCACCTGGCGGTGCTCGAGGATCAGACCGGGCAGCTCATGTTCCTCGGCCAGCCGCTCGAGGACGGTCACGTCGGTGGACCAGCCGGTGCTCGTCTTCTTCAGCGGCTTCAGCCCCAGCTTCTCGAAGAGGATCACCTGGAGTTGCTTGGGACTCTGGACGTTGAACGGTTCGCCGGCCAGGTCGTGGATCTTCTGCTCGAGGTCGGCCAGCTCGAGGGCGAAGGCCTCGCGCAGCTCGTCCAGGAACGAGCGGTCGATCTTGATGCCGGTGCGTTCCATGTCCAGCAGCACGCGGACCAGGGGCATCTCCAGATCCTGGAAGAGCGCCTCCAGGCCCTGCTCGGCGAGCTGGGGCGCCAGGACCTCGTACAGGCGCAGGGTCATGTCGGCATCCTCGGCGGCGTACTCGGCCAGCCGGGGCAGCGGCACGCCCAGGATGTCCTTCTGACGATCGCCGCGGGCGAAGAGCTCGTCGTAGCCGATCATGGTCTCGGCGAGGAAGGCGCGGGCGAGCTCGTCGAGTCCGTGGCTGCGCCGGCCGGGGTCCAGGACGTAGCTCGCGATCATGGTGTCGAAGCAGGGGCCCGCCACCGTGAAGCCGTGTCGCTCGAGGATCCAGAGGTCGTATTTGAGGTTCTGGCCCACCTTGAGGCGGCGCGGATCGCCCAGCACCGGCTGCAACCGCTCGCGGACCGCCGCGAGCTGCTCGTGCTCCTCGCCCACGGCGAAGAGGGTCCCGGTCCGACCGCCGGCCGCGTCGGCGCTCTCGTCGCGCCAGATGACGGGGACGTAGGCCGCCGGACATCCCGGCGCCGCCAGCGAGATCCCCACCAGGCGCGCCCGGTGTGCCACCAGGTCGTCGGTCTCGGTGTCGACGGCCAGCGGACCTTCGGCGGGCAGGCGGTCGAGCCAGTCCTGCAGCGCCGCCGCGTCGACCAGGAGCTCGTACCCCCGTTCCGCGAGCCGCGCTTTGGCCGGCGCCTCCGGTTCGTCGGCGGGTGCGGGCGACGGCTCATCCGGGTCCGCCGCGTCCGGCCGCGGTTCCGCGGCGCCCTTGGCCGGTCGTCCCGACTCCAGGCGCTCGGCCAGCTGCTCGGCGCGGCGCAATGGCCGCTGCAGGCCCAGCTCGTCCATGAGCCGCTGCACCGCCGGCGCGGTGGGCAGGACGGTGCGCAGCGCGTCCCAGTCCAGCGTGATGGGCGCGTCGCGGTCGATCAGGAACAGGCGCCGCGAGAGCAGGACCTGCTCGCGGTTCTCGCCGAGCACGCGCTTCAGCCGCGGGGTCAGCTTGCTCTGCTCGAGCTCGGCGTAGAGCGTCTCGAGGTCGCCGTACTCGGCGATGAGCTTCATGGCGGTCTTGTCGCCCACGCCGGGAGCGCCGGGAATGTTGTCGGACTTGTCGCCGGCCAGGGCGAAGCAGTCGACGATCTGCGCCGGCGTGAGGCCGGTCTCGCGCCGCAGCGTCTCCAGGGTGACCTCGGTGATGTCGTCGCCGCGCCGGCCGGGCTTGAGCATCCCCGTCCGTTCGTCGAGCAGCTGCTGGAAGTCCTTGTCGCCGGTGTAGAACCAGACCCGTTCAACCTCGCCCGCGCTCCTCTGCGCGGCCGTGGCCATGACGTCATCGGCCTCGTAGCGGTCGAGCTCGAGCACCGGCAGCCGCCAGGCGTCGAGGAGCTCGCGCAACCGCGGCAGCTGCTCGGCCAGCTCCTCGGGCATGGGCTTGCGCTGCGCCTTGTACTCGGGGTAGATCTCGTGGCGGAAGGTAGGCCCCTTCTTGTCGAAGACCATCGCCAGGTGGCTGGGCTCGTAGCGCTCCACCAGTTGCAGCACGGCGTTGACGGTGCCGAAGGCCACCGAGGTGATCTCGCCCGAGGGCGCGGTCAACGGCCGGTTGGCGAAGGCGTAGTGCGACCGGTAGATGAGGGCGGAGCCGTCGATGAGGATCAGGCTCGAGCTCACTGCGGATCCTTTCGCTGCGGCCAGTCGTAGAGCCCGGCGGCCACGATATGCTCCGCCACCGCCGTCGGCAGCAGGTCGGGGCCGGGCCGGCGCCCGGCCGCCAGGTCGTTGCGGATCCCGGTCGAGGAAGCCGGGTGCGCGAAGTCGTCGAGCACCAGCGCCCGGCCAGCGAGCGGTGCGACCAGGGTCACCTCGCCACGGGCCACCACCAGCGGTTCGGCCAGGGCCAGCAACCGCTCCGGCTCGTGCCAGCGTACGAAATCGCCGACGTTGTCGCCGCCGATGACCAGGCGCCAGCGGTCGCCGGGATGCTCGGCCACCAGCTCGGCGAGGGTCGTGACCGTGTAGCTGGGTTCGGGGCGGGTCAGCTCGCGTCCATCGATCTCCACGCCGGGATGGCCGTCCAGCGCGAGGTGCACCAGGTGCAGGCGGACCGCGGGATCGGTGACGGTGCCGTCGGGCTTGAAGGGGGATCGGCGTGCGCAGACCACGTGCACCACATGGGCCAGGCCCCGATCGAGCATGGTCTCGACCAGTGCCACGTGGCCAGCGTGGATCGGATCGAAGCTCCCTCCGTAGAGGGCGCGGATCACGGCTCGTCCGCGTCGACGAGGAGCTTGCCCAGGGCCTTCTCGGCCCGCTCCCGGTACTCGCTGTCGGGATACCCGTCCACCAGCCGCTGATACATCACGATGGCGGTGTTGGGATCGTCGAGGCGCTGGGCCACCTTGGCGCGCTTCCAGAGTACCTGGTCCAGGAGCGAGGAGCTGGGCTCCTGCTCGAGGATGCGCTCGAGCGTGATGCCCACGGCCTCCCAGCGCCCCAGCTGCTCGTAGACCTTGGCCGCCCGCAGCTGCTTGAGCACCATGAGGTCGGCGATCTCCTGCATGGCCTTACGGACCTCTGGCATGTACTTGGACGTGGGATAGGTCCGGGCGAACTCGAGCCAGTGCACCCGCGCCTCGTAGGCCGGCGTCACGTCGCGTTCGATCCGGCCGATCTGGTTGTAGTAGCACCACCCCTCGAGGTACATGGCGTCCTCGACCAGCGGGCTGATGGGGAAATCCTGCCGCAGGATCTGCAGCTCCACCGCCGCCAGCGGGTACTCCTTGATCTCCATGTAGGCCCGGGCCTTCTCGAACTGGGCCTGGGCCGCGAGCGAATCGGTGGGATTCTGGCGCACGAAGACCTCGAACGCCTCGGCGGCCTCCTGATAGCGGCCGCGCTCGAGCCAGAACGTACCGCGCTGGTAGCTGCCCAGCGCGTAGGGATTGCTGGTGCCGCAGCCGCCGCTCGCCCCCAGGGCCAGGCAGGTGCCCAGGATCAACAGCCATACCGCGACCGTCCGGCCGCGCGCTCCACTCAGTTCAGTCAACGGGTCCTCCCACCGGCGCCGCGCGGCGCCGGGGTCACTCGGTGTTCGCGAAGTAGATAGCCACCAGGCCGACCAGGGCGCCCAGCACCACGAATTCCTCGATGCGGCGCGACCAGGTGCCACCCTTCTGTTCGGCGCGGGTGAACTGGTACATGTTCGATTCCACCGCGGCGAAGTACTCGGGCGGGATCCGGTCCTGGAAGCTGCGCGCCAGGCGCTGGCTCGCCAGGACCTGGCCGTCGGCATGGTCGACCACCGTGAACTGGCCGACGAAGTCCATCTGGCGTGCGATCCAGCTCTTCCAGAACAGCAGCCGCCGGCCGGTGTCCGGGTAGCTCAGATCCAGCTCGCTGACGCGGTACCGTAACTCCACCACGGGCAGATCGGTTCCCCCGGGCGCCATGTCCAGGTGCACGTCGTAACCGGCCCGCTGGAGATGGAAGGTGGCCACCTCGCTCAGCAGGTTGATGGCCTGGTCGCTGCTGGCGGGCACCAGCACCACCGCCGCCGGCGCGGGCGGCAGCTCGGCCATGATGGTCTGCACCGCCTCGCCCAGCAGGGCCTCGGCCACCCAGAGGTTCGAACGCAGGGTGTCCGCGCCGTCCAGGGCGAAGGTCAGGTCCGGATCGGCGGGAACGATGCTCTCGACCTGGTCCTGGGCCAGGGCCGCCGCCGGACCGAGCAGGCAGAGGAGCGCGAGGCAGGCCAGGCAATGTCGCAGCTTCATGCAGATTCCTCTTGCAGAAGGTCAGTGTGCCGGTTCGGCCCACACATCCCAGGGGGTGACACCGGTGAACTCGGCCTGGCACCAGACCCCGGGAGCCAGGTCCACACCGGCCGGCATGACGACCACACCGTCCAGATCGTACCCGAAATGGACGCTGCGGCCAAGCGCCAGAGGCGCGCCGGCGGCGACCAGATCGGCGGCCCGACGCCGGGCCTCCTCGTCCTTCCAGACTCCCTCGAGCAGCGCCCCGGTCAGCTCCTCGAGGCGTTCACGCTGGGCCCCGTCGGCGGGGTCGAGCACCTCGTCCACGACCACCTCGAACGAATGCTGCAACCGGCCGGCCATGCGGCGGCCCGCGATCTCGGACTGCAGATCCAGGACCCGCGCCTCGCGATCGGCCACCTCCTCGTCGTCCGGACGGTCGGCCATGGCCGCGGCCGGCGTGCCGGTCTCCGGAGAATAACGGTAGGTCCCGAGGTGGTCAAATTCGACTTCGGCCAGGAAATCCAGCAGTTCCTCCACGTCTTCCTCCTGCTCGCCCGGGAACCCCAGCAGCGCGGTGGACCGCAGGACCAGGTCCGGGCGTTCGCGGCGCAGGGTGCGGAAGAACGCCGCCGCTTTCACGGGATCGCCCGGCCGCTTCATGGCCTGTAAAAGCCGCGGCGACGCGTGCTGCACCGGCAGGTCGAGGTAGGGCGTCACCTTGGGCAGTTCGAGGATGCGCAGGGCGCGCGCCACCGGGAACAGGCCGGCGTAGAGGTAAAGCAGGCGGATGCGGCGAAGTTCCGGAATCGCGGCCAGCTCGCCGAGCAGGTCCTCCAGATCCTCGCCGGTGCCGCGGCCGAAGTCGCTGGTGTTCTGGCTCACCAGCTGGACCTCGCCCACGCCGCCGGCCGCCAGGTTACGGACCTCCTGGACGATCTCGGCGACGGGCCGGCTGCGCAGCTTGCCCCGGATCAGGGGGATGCGGCAGAAGGTGCACGCCTGGTTGCAGCCCTCGCCGATCTTGACGAAAGCCACGTGGGCGGGAGTCAGCAGGGGCCGACGCACCAGGCCCTCGTAGCGGGCCTCCATGGCGGGCACGGCGAGCCAGTCGGCGAACCCGGCCAGGGCGGCCGTCACCACGCGGTCGAACTCGCCCACGCCGCCGACGACGTCCACCTCGGGATGGTCGCGCTGGATGCGGTCGCCATGCTCCTGGGCCAGGCAGCCGGTGACCACCAGGGTGCGGCGTCCCTTCTCGCGGGCGAAGGCGGCGATGGCCTCCTCGCTGTCGTGCCGCGCCGCCTCGATGAAGCCGCAGGTGTTGAGGATCCAGATGTCGGCGCGCTCGGGATCGGATTCGGGCACCACGCCGCGGCCGGCGAAGCGACCGAGCAGCGCCTCGGAGTCCACCAGGTTCTTGTCGCAGCCCAGGGTGTGGCAGTAGACCCGGCGGACGGGTTGGTTCATCACTCGGGCTCCTCGCCGTCGAAGAGGTCGGGCAGGTCGTCGGGCTTGACCAGCACGTCGCGGGCCTTCGAGCCGGTGAACGGCCCGACGATGCCGGCCTCCTCCATCATGTCCATGAGGCGGCCCGCGCGGGTGTAGCCGATGCGCAGACGCCGTTGCAGGAGGCTCGTGGAGCCGCTCTGATGCAGCACCACCACCTTGACCGCATCGGCGAAGAGGTCGTCCTCGCCGGTGTGGATGCCCGTGCCGCCGGCGCCGCCGGCGGTGAGGCTGATCTCCTCGGCCACCCCCGAGTACTGGCGCCAGTGCTCGACCACGGCCTCGCATTCGGGGATGTCGACGAACGCGCCGTGGACGCGGATCGGCTGGGCACGCCCGGGCATGAGGTAGAGCATATCGCCGCGGCCCAGCAGCTGCTCGGCGCCGTTCTGGTCGAGGATGGTGCGCGAGTCGTTGCGCTGGATCACGCGGAAGGCGATACGGCAGGGGATGTTGGCCTTGATCACGCCGGTCAGGACGTCGACGCTGGGTCGCTGGGTGGCGAGCACCAGATGCAGGCCCACCGCGCGGGCCTTCTGCGCCAGCCGGGTCACCGGGATCTCGAAGTCCTGGCCCAGCTGGACCATGAGGTCGGCCAGCTCGTCGACGATTGTCACGTAGTAAGGCATGGGCTGGGTAACCGGCTCGCCCTCGCGGTCGAGGATCTCGCCCCGGGCAACCTTGACGTTGTACTGCTCGATGTTGCGCACCGCGTGCTGACTGAGCTGCCGGTAGCGTTGGTCCATCTGGGCCACCAGCCAGTTCATGGCGCGCAGCGCGTCCTTGGGGTCGGTCACCACCGGCAGCAGCAGGTGGGGGATCCCGTTGTAGACGCTCATCTCGAGCATCTTGGGGTCGATCAGGAGGAGCCGGACGTGGGCCGGGTCGTTGCACAGGAGCAGATTGGTGATCATGGCGTTCAGGCAGACCGATTTGCCGCTGCCCGTGGAGCCGGCCACCAGCAGGTGCGGCTGCGCGGCGAGGTCGATGCTCACGGGCTGGCCCACCACGTCCTTGCCGATGGTCACGGTCAGCGGGTTGCGCGGCTTGCCCTGCTCGAGCTGCAGCACGTCGCGCAGGCTCACCAGCTGGGCGGTGCGGTTGGGAATCTCTACGCCCACCGCGGCCTTGCCCGGGATCGGTGCCTCCATGCGCAGGCTCCGGGCGCGCATGGCCAGCGCGAGATCGTCGGCGCGCTGGACGATCTGGCTGACCTTGGTGCCGGACGCGGGCTGGTACTCGTAGGTGGTGACCACCGGTCCGGGTCGGACGTCCTTGACCTCGCCGGCCACCCCGAACGACCGCAGGGTGGATTCGAGCAGGTCGGCGGCGTCGTCCAGTTCCTGCGGACTGAGTTCGGGCGCCTCGGCCGGCGGGGTGGCCAGCAGTTCGAGCGATGGCAATTCCACCGGACCGGTGGGCGCGGGCACCAGCTGCACGCCGAAGTCATCGTCGCCTTCGTCACCGGCCGGTTCGGCGCGTCCGGCAGGCGCGGCGCCCCCCCCTTGCTCGCCGGGATCCGGCCAGTGGACCCGACGCTCCCGCGGCGGGGCCTGGGGACCGGGATCGTCGGGCTCCTCGATCATGGCGTCGTCATGGCTGTCCGGGGCGCTGGGGCGCCGCCGGCTCGCCTGAGGCGTCGGCGCCGTCGGGCGCACGAACGCGCCGCGCAAGAGCTGCCAGAGCCAGCGACCGAGATCGGCCAGGCCCCCGGCGAGCTGTCGCATGAGCCAGACCACCGGCAGCCAGAACACGCGCAGGATGCGCCCCAGCGGTTCCCACCACGGGCGCAGCACCAGCGTCAGCACGACCAGCAACAGGAGGCTCAGGAATAGGCGGCCGCCCCAGAGTCCGACGAGTTCGTGGAAACCGCGGGCGAGATAGGTCCCCACCGCACCGGCCCAGCGGGCCGACACGGCATCACCCCAGGGCCAGCCGGGCTGTCCGCACCACGCGGTGGTCACGAGCCACAGCGGAACCGCCCTGACGAGCAGCCGCCGTACCACGCCGGGCCGCGCCAGCAGCGCTCCGCCACCGACCAGCAGCAGGACCAGCGGCACCAGCCAGGCCCAGGCCGCGCCGAACGCCACCCGCAGGCCGAACGCGAGCACCGCGCCCACGGGACCGCCGGGATTGGTGAAGGCCAGGGGGCTCTCGAGCCGCCCTCCCTCGAGCACCGTCCACCATGGCGAAGCGGGACCGGTCAGGCAGAGGCCGAGGTAGATCGCCAGGGCGATCAGGAACAGCCCTGCCAGCCAGGGAGCTTCCCACCAGGAGGGGCTAGGCTTCTTGCGCCTGCGCGCGGACATGCATCGCCTCCAGCAACTGGTCGCCGTATTCCTCGAGGAAACGGGTTGTCGTCTGACCGTCCCGGAAGACGGGATGGGCCAGGACCGCCAGATGGAAGGGGATGCTCGTGGGGACACCCTCGAAGACGCTCTCGTCGAGGGCGCGGACCATGCGGGCGATCGCCTCCGTGCGGTCGCGGCCGTGCACGATGATCTTGGCCAGCAGCGAGTCGTAGTATGGTGGCACGGTGTAGCCCGTGTAAAGGTGAGAATCCACCCGCACGCCCAGACCGCCCGGGGCGTGGAAATCGCGGACCGTGCCCGGTTGCGCCAGGAAGCCCCGCGCCGGGTCCTCGGCGTTGACACGGCACTCGATGGCGTGTCCGAAGACCACCACGTCGTCCTGGCAGAAATCGAGCGGCTCGTCGGCTGCCACCAGGAGCTGCTCGCGGATGAGGTCGACCCCGGTGACGAACTCGGTCACCGGATGCTCCACCTGGATCCGGGTGTTCATCTCCATGAAGTAATACGACCCGTCCTCGTCGAGCAGGAATTCCACCGTCCCCGCTGACCGGTAGTCCACCTTCCTGGCCAACTTGACCGCGTCGGCGCCCATGCGCGCGCGGAGTTCGGGGCCCACCGCCGGCGACGGCGCCTCCTCGATGAGCTTCTGGTGACGGCGCTGGACCGAGCAGTCGCGCTCACCGAGATGGACCACGTTACCGTGGGCGTCGGCCAGGATCTGGATCTCCACGTGGCGCGGCCGTGCCAGGTACTTCTCCATGTAGAGGCCATCGTCGCCGAAGGCCGCCTTGGCCTCGGCCTTGGCCGTCTGGTACGCCTTTTCGAGCTGGGTCGGATCACTGGCTGGCCGCATCCCCTTGCCGCCGCCGCCGGCGGTGGCCTTCAGCAGCACGGGGTAGCCCACGCGCTCGGCCGCCTTGAGCGCCGACTCCAGCGTGGGCAACAGGCCGGTGCCGGGCACCGTGGGCACTCCGGCGGCCTCGGCGGTGGCGCGCGCGGTGGCCTTGTCCCCCATCTTGCGGATGGTCTCGGGGGCCGGGCCGATCCAGATGAACCCGTTCTCGATGATCGTCTCGGCGAAATCGGCATTCTCGGAGAGGAAGCCATAACCCGGATGGATGGCCTCGGCGCCGGTGATCTCCGCCGCGGCGATGATGTTGGGGACCCGCAGGTAGCTCTCGGCGCTGCTGGTCTTGCCCACACAGACGGACTCGTCGGCGTATTTGACATGCAACGAGTGACGGTCGGCTGCCGAATGCACGGCCACGCACTCCACACCCAGCTCTTTGCAGGTCCGCATGATGCGCAGGGCGATCTCACCCCGGTTGCAGATGAGGATCTTCTTGAACATGGCAAATCCGTCCGGTCGGGTGAAGGGCAGGCCAGGACGCCGGGCCCGGGGATGTGGTCCAGGATCGCAGAGATCCAGCCCGACGGCAAGAGGCGGGACCACCAGGGTCCCGCCTCGCGAAGCTGACGCGGTGAAACCTACTGCAAACCGTCCGGGATTCCGGCCGGGGCGCCTTCGCCGCTCTCGAACTGATCCCAGGTGGTGTCCGAGCTGGCCTGGATGCCCTTGATGCGCAGCGAGAACTCGTGAGGATTGCTGGAGGCGTGCATGGCCGCCTCGAGGCTGATCTTCCCCTGCTTGTAGAGCTGCATCAACGACTGGTCGAAGGTCTGCATGCGGTATTGGACGAATCCCTCCTGGATCGCCTGGCGGATCATCACCGTCTTCTCGGGTTCCCGGATGAACTCCTTGATGGTGCTGGTGTTGATCATGACCTCGACCGCGGGGAACCGTCGCTCCCCGTGCGGATCGGCCACCAGGCGCTGGGAAACCACCGCCTGCAGGGTCGACGACAGGAGGTAGCGGATCTCCTGGTGCTGGTGCGGCGGGAAGAAGCTGATGATGCGGCTGATGGTCTGGGTGGCGTCGATGGTGTGCATGGTGCTGAGGACCAGGTGGCCGGTGTCGGCGGCGGTCAGCGCCACCTTCATGGAGTCGGCGTCGCGGATCTCGCCGATGAGGATGCAATCGGGATCCTGGCGCAGAATATACTTGAGGGCCTCGGCGTAACTGCCCGTATCCGCACCGACTTCGCGCTGGCTGATGATGCTCCGCTTGTCCTTGTGCAGGAACTCGATGGGGTCCTCGATGGTGATGACGTGGCTCGAGCACTCGGTGTTCAGGATGTCCACCATGCTGGCCAGGGTGGTGCTCTTGCCCGACCCCACGGTGCCGGTGACCAGGATCAGGCCGCGGGGCTTGAGCGCCAGGTCGCGCAGCACCGGCGGCAGGCCCAGATCGTCGAGGGTCTTGATCTCCACCGGCACGTGCCGGAAGACCATGGCGATGCTGCCGCGCTGGACATAGAAGTTGGCGCGGAACCGGGCCACCCCGGGCACACCGAAGGCGAAGTCGATCTCGCGCGTCTTCTCGAACGATTCGCGCTGCGAGGGCGTCAGGATCTGCTGGGCCACGGCCACCATGTCCTGGACCGTCGGGGCCGGCATGTCGAGCATGTCGAGGCTGCCGTTGATGCGCAGGATGGGTGGCGAGGCGACCTTCAGGTGAAGATCGCTGGAACCACGGCTGATCATCTCCTTGAGGATATGCTTGATGTCCAGGGGCACGGCGACCGCTCCTTGCCAAACATGGTCGTTGGTGGCGCACTACGACTGCCACAATCCTAACGACATCATCGGCCGCGCCGGCCTCGACTTGAGCCGGGGCATGGCAAAGGCCCGCCCCTCGCGGGACGGGCCTGGCGTTCGTCGACGGTGTGCCAGGGTCAGGCCGGTTCGATACGGAAGAGGACCGCCTCGGCCTCCACGGGCTGCGAATTATCCAGACAGATCTCGCGGACGATGCCCGCGAACTCTGCTTCGATCTCGTTCATCACCTTCATGGCCTCGACGATGCAGAGGGTCTGCCCCACCGCCACCCGCTGGCCCAGCTCCACGAAGGCAGGCGAATCGGGGTCGGGCGAACGGTAGAAGGTGCCCACGATGGGCGAGGTGACCTCGCGCCACGAGGGATCGCCCCCGGACGAAGCGACCGCCTCCGCCGCCGGCACCCCCGTCGGCGCCGGGTTGGCCGGCAGCGCCGGGGCCGCCGCGGGCTGCGGCGCCACGGTCATCACGGGCGCCGTGATGGCGCCGGCGATACGCAGGCTGAGCCCTTCCTCCTCGATCTCCAGCTCGGCGATGCCACTCTCGGCCACCAGCTCCACCAGTTCACGAATCTTGGCGACGTCCATGCGCGACCTCCATCGCTGGTATGGTAATCCTTAGCCGCCCCATCATCACCAAGCTCCCCCTCCCCCGCAACCCTAGATTCGCTCGCGGCGCCGGCGAAACTGTTACGGCCCGCCAACCGGCGGGCCGTTCTGTTTCGCCGGCAGTGCGTTCGAATCACACGCGCCCGAGGTATTTCCCGGTCCGGGTGTCGATCTTCAGCACCTCGCCCTCCTCGATGAAGAGGGGCACCTGGACCACGAGGCCTGTCTCGAGGGTCGCGGGCTTAGAACCGCCCTGGGCGGTGTCCCCCTTGAAGCCCGGATCGGTCTGGGTCACCGCCAACTCCACGGTGAAGGGCGGCTCGACCGAGAGCGGCTTGTCCTCGAAGAGCAGGACGCTGCAGATCTCGCTCTCCTTGACGTACTTCGGCAGGTCGCCCAGCGTGTCGGCCGGCAACTGGATCTGCTCGTACGTCTCCAGGCTCATGAAGGTGAAGAACTCGCCGTCGTTGTAGAGGTACTGGTAATCGCGTTTCTCGAGGCGCACCTCCTCCACCTTCTCACCTGCCCGGAAGGTCTCCTCGATGACCTTGCCCGTGGTCACACCCTTCAGCTTGGTGCGCACGAAGGCCGGGCCCTTTCCCGGCTTGACGTGCTGGAACTCCATGATGCTCCACAGATTATCCTTGTAGCGCATGGTGAAGCCGGTCCGGAAATCGGTGGTGTCTGCCACGATGGCCTCGCTTTCCTGGCACGAGGACGAGCCATGCGTCCTCGCTGGATCTCAAGAATAGTGCGTGCGGATCCCCGCAGCAATGGAATGGACCAGAGTACTCAGCTCTCGGATTGCCGAGCGTCGGCAGTGGCGTCGAGCCAGGCGCGGAAACGGTCGAGATCTTCCCCGCCGGACATGGTGGCCGACATGTTGGCGACGTCGTCGGCGACGGCCTGGGCTTCCATGGCGGAGGCGGCTGGCGGCGGGGTGGCGGCTTCGGTTGACAGCTTTTCCATCAGGGTCAGGGCATCCTGGCGGCCAGGCTCTGCGGCCAGGATCCGTTCCAGGATCAGCCGGGCCTTCTCGGGATGGCCCTGGCGGATGTAGAGCTGGGCCAGGGTCGGGGTTTCGAAGCCGCCGCCGGCGGCACCGGATCCCGAGGTCGCCATCGCTGCGGCTGCCGGAGCTGCCGGATCCGCCTCGCGGTGGGGGGCTTCTTCCTGTCGCAGCCGCGCCTCCCGCAGCGCTTCGCGCACGGCCCCGTCCTCTGGCTCGAGTCGCAGGAGGCGTTCGTTGAGCGCGCAGGCCTCGTCCCAGTCCGCTCGTTCGGCCGCGTCGCGCCCGAGCAGCCGCAAGGCCAGCAGGTTGTCGGGATCGTTGGCGAGCACGGCCTGCAGGGTCTGGCGCGCGGGCTGCATGTCCCCCAGCTCGGTGAGAACCAGTCCCAGAGCGACCCGTGCCGTCAGGAAGTCGGGGTGGTTATCCAGGCCCGATAGCAGGATCCGGCGCGCCTCTTCCAAGCGACCCGCGCGACGATAGAGGTCCGCGAGCGGCAGGAAGACCCGCGATGCGGGGTCGGCCTGCAGGCGCGATTCGAAGTGTGCGATCTGCTGAACGAGTCCGGGAAGATCGGAAGCCATGGTCCACTCCACCTGAGCAACGATGAGGGCTGAATCGGGGAGCCATTTTAACTCGGCAGCGCGCTAGAGGCAAGACCCTCGAACGTCGGTCGCCGGGCTACACCAGCCCCAGCCAGTCTCCGAGCAGGAATTGCAGGCGGCTGACCAGCACCGACACCCGCGCCATCACCGCGTACGCGAAGCTCGCCCCGAACGCGACCATCAGCACGTACAGACCGGCCCTCGCGAACCCGGCCCGGATCCCTCGCCCGCCGCGGGTGTAGGTGAAGTAGACCAGGCAGCAGGCCGTACCGCCAATGATCACCCACTGGTTGAGCGTCGTCGCCCAGTCGACTCCGTGCGCGCCCATGATCACAACCCCGGGCGCCACGGTGGCGTGGATCTGCGCCAGGAAGTCGGAGCGTACGGCGCGCACCAGGTTGTAGCCAAGGGTGGTGCCGACGGCGAAGGCGGTCGGCCAGCGCGCCAGCCAGGAGAGCCGCGGCCAGAGCCGCAGCAGCATGAGAACCCCCAGCAGGAGCGGGATCACCACCAGCGGCTCCCGCTCCGGCAGAGCCGCCGCGGGATCGGTGACCCGGGCCGCCGCGGGCACCAGCTTGACGATGGCGTTGGGCCAGAGAGTCGACCAGAAACCCATGACCATCCAGTAGCCGGCCGACACTCCCACGAACAGATGCTCGGCGAACTTGTAGAGCGAGTTGTCGCGCCAGAGGAAGCTCAAGACCATCAGGGTGAGCGCGGCGCCGATCCAGATCTCGATGCTGGTGCTCATGCGCGCCCCCCGTCTTGTTCGCGGCGCCGATGGCGCAGATAGGCCGCGTTGCCCAGACCCAGGAACACCAGGATCAGCACGTGCGCCACGGTCTGGGGTCCCATGGCCCGGCCGGCCCGGCGTGGGAAGTCTCGTTCGGGGTAACGGGCCGCGAGCGCCGCCTCGTACTCGCTGGCGCCCTTGAGACCGCCCAGCAGACCGACCAGCTGGCCGGGGAAGTAGGCCAGGAATTCCGGCGCGCCGATTCCCGTGCAGCCGCCGGCCACGGGGGTGCCCGTGGGGTCGCCGCCGTAGAGGATCCACTCCTTGAGCCCCGGCGTTCCTCCGGACAGCGCGACCACCAGCGGAAAGTCCTCCAGCCTCACGATCCCCTCGAGGACCGCGATTTCCGCCAGGGGCTGTCCGCCCAGGTCGGTGGTGTACATCGCGCCCAGGTCCTGCCGCAGGGCGTTGATCACCATGCGCCCGCCGGCCTTGTACCCCAGTGCGATCCAGTCTCGGCCTTCCACCAGATGCGGAAAATCGCTGACGATCACCTGCTCGCGCAGCCGCTGCAGCATGTTGTTCCCCTCGGGCCAGAGCGTCACGTAGACCGGTCGCAGCCCGCGCAGCAGCAGATGTCGGGTCACCGCGAAGGCCATGGGTTCGATCTCCGGCGCCGAGGCCGGACTGTAGTCCAGCGACACCAGCACCGGCTGTCCCGGCGCCAGCGCTTCGATGCGCGCGAAGACCGGTCGCGTGAAGGCCGAGGGGACGTCGGGGAAGAGGGGCCGCGCCACCAGGGTCACGCTCAGCGCGACCAGCAGCGTGAGGTAGAGCCAACGCCGATCGAGTCGCCCCAATCCCTGCAGCCAGCCGGTGTCACGGTCATGGCTCACGAGCGTTCCCCTTCCGCGCCGCCGCGTCCGGCCAGGATGCGCAGGGTGAGCGCCGCGACCCCGACGGCGATGCCGATGAGCACCGCCCGCTGCCCGGCCACGTTGGGCACCCGCATGATCCACATGCTGAGCGTGTCCACGCGCAGGAACTGCAGGCCGCGAGGCAGCAGGTCGCTCAACCAGGTGCCCAGCGGCGTGCGTCCCAGCAGCACCACGAACGCCGCGATCAGCAGGATGGCGGCCTCGCGCGAGCGGAGTCGGAAGGCGCGGTAGGCCGCCGAGGCGACGAAAAAGGCCAGCAGCGAGAACAGGGTGGCCATGAGCGGTTCATAGAGCGCCGTGAAGATCACCATCAGCCAGGCGTCGGGCGCGGTGACCGTGCCCTGCAGGCCGGGAGCTCCGCCCAGCTTGGCCAGGCCGATCACCAGCACCACCACGAACGAGACCAGGGTGACCACCGAGTAGGGCCAGTCCTGTCGCCGCTGGACGATCCTGCCCACGTGGCTCTTGAGCAGACTGGCGCCGCCGAGGATGAAGGCGAACACGGCCAGGATGTTGAACCAGATCGAGAAATTGCGGTCGATGTAATCGAAGGCCCGGACCGGCCAGGGTCCGCCGCCGTCGGCGCCGGGGCGCGCGCCGAACGCCGTGAGGATCAGGAGGATCCCCACGAAGGATGTGATCAGTCTTGGCACCAGTCGTTTCATCGAGCCGGGCCCCTCTTCATGGCTGCAACAACCTCAGCAGACCGTTGGCGACCGCTGCCAGCGGCGCCCAGCCGCTCAGGGCCGCCACGCTCACCAGCAAGGCGCCGCCGAGCAACACCACCAGCACCGCATCCTTGATCAGGTCCTGTCCGCGCAGGCTCCCCAGCTTGTCGGGGTCGCCCGAGAGATAGGCCTCGGCGGCGAAGAATTCCTCCCCGATGAGCACGTGGTCGCAGGCGGCCACCAGGAAGGGCAGCTGGTGGCTCATGGCCGTCCCGGCCACCTGGACGGCTCCCGCCTGGGCTCCGGCCTCGGCCAGCAGCAGCGATTCGGCATAGAATGCCCCCTGCAAGAAACAGGCGGCCGGGCGCTGCCGCGCGATCATCCCATCCACCCGCGCCGCGAAGCCGAACTGGTCGTCTGAGATGTAGGAGACCATGTCGGGGCTGAAACTGTCGGGCCGACCCACGGCGGTGTAGCTCTCGCGCAGGACCTCGCGTCCGGCGGCCAGCACCAGGCTGCGGTCGGTTGGCATGACCAGCGCGCAGCCGTGCCGCGCCGTCATGCGGCCCACGGACCCGAGAATGCCCAGGCTCGCCACGGTCTGGACGTCGTCCAGATCCTGGGTGCCGGCCACGTAGAACACCGGTCGACCCAGTTCCGTGGCGCGTCCCACGGCCTCCTCCATGGCGGCCACCCCGGCGATCCGCCGCACCTGCGGCAGGCGACCGCCACGCGCGCGATGCACGCCCCAGACCAGTGCGCCGGCCAGGGCGAACACGATCACGGCCAGGTTCCAGGTGCTCGCATCCCACCAGCCGCTCATGGGTCCTTCCCCTCTCCGGGTCCCGACAGGACCTCGAGATTCGTGCGCGGAACGGTGACGGTGCGTCCGTCCTCCAGGTCGACCTCGGCCACCAGGAGTTGCGCCTCGCTCTCGACCTGCCGCATTTCGCCAGGCAGCCGCCCCACCAGACCGCGCTGGCCGAACCATGGCGCGCGCACGATCTGCACCCGGCTGCCCACGGCCAGCGGCGGCGGCGGGGTGATGGACGCCGCTGTCTCGGGATCGGCAGCCAGTGGAATGATGAGTTCGGGGCGCAGGGCCCCGGCGCGCACCCGGGTCTGCCCCGTGAGGCCGACCTCCTGCCCCGTGTGCTCGAGCAGCAGGGCGAAGGTCTCGGGATCCATGGGCGTGCGCCCGAAGCCACCCACGACCACCAGGGTCAGGGGCGCGATCAGGCCCGTGGTATCGGCGAGGACCAGCGACTGGCCGAGCCAGGCCTGCAGGTCCAGGTCGTGGACCCCGCCGGCGATCATGCCCACCGCACCCAGCTCAGTGGCCCGCTGCAGGGCGCTGGCGGTGGCCAGCGAGCCGGCGACCAGGACCTTCCCCGCCACGCCGGAATCGAGCATGGCGCCCTCGAGGACCGTCCCCGGCCGCCGCACCACCGGTAAGAGCGGACCACGCCGTTCGCCACCCACCCCGAAGACTCCGGCCACGCGCCCCGCCCAGCCCGCCACCACCACGCCACGATCCGGCAGCACCTCGGTGACGATGCCGGGCAGGAAGGCGCGCACCTCAATCGGTGCGGCCGGTTCCTCCAGCAGGATGCGTCCGGTGTGCGGCGAGATGGCGGCCACCTGGCCCGACACCGGCGCCCGGCACACCGCGGCGAGAAAGCCGAACAGGCCCCGCGACCGGGCCAGCGGCTGTGCCGCCGCCACCTGATCGCCCACCGCGACCAGCATGGCTCCGGGCACCTCGGCAGGCAGGATGTCCAGGATCCTGGCGGCGTTGATGGTGTGCAGGCGACCCCGGCCCGGCGCCCTGGCCACCACGGTATCGCCAGCCACCCGATCGCCCACCTCGAGGAGGACCTCACCGGGCACGGGCAGCAGGCGGCGTCGGTGGAGCACGGCTTGGCGCTGCAGGAAGGGTCCGGCCCGGCCCACGCTCATGCCGACACCCCCGCAGGCAAGGCGTCGAGGGCGACGAGCCAGCGGCGCACCAGTTCGCGCCTGGCGAGCTCGGCCGTCGGCCAGACCAGATCGCGATGGCGACCGTCGAGGACCAGTCCCGCCGGTCCACCACGCACCATGGCGTTGACCCGCTGGCCGGGGCCGGCCCCGAAGTCGCATTCCCCGGCCGGATTCACTTCCAGGCGCAGGACCTGATCGGTCGCGATCGGCAGGCGGACCAGTTCGCCACGGTGCAGCACATGCGTCGCCACCCGCTCCTCGCGCTGCGGATCGATCAGCACCACCTCGGCCAGCCGACCCTCGGGTTCGCCGCGGGTTCCGGCCACGGGAGCCAGGCAGGAGCCCAGCATCACCATGGCATCGGCGTCGAGCACGGCCGCCGCCGCCGCCGCATCGACCTGTCGCAGCGCACCGAGGTGCGGCAGCACGAACACCGAGTCCACCGCCAGTTCGGTCAGCCCCTGGGGCCGGCAGGCATCGATGAGCATGGCCGCCGCCTGCAGGCGGCGCGGCGCATGCGCCAGCGGGCCACCCGACCCGAGCAACAGCCGCACCGCAGGCCAGTGCACTCCGACCGGGTCCTCCGCCTCCGCAGCCAGGGCCTCCACTCCCGTGGGTTGACCGCGACCACCGCGCAGGGGCTGCAGCGCCAGGTCGTGGTCGGCCAGCGCCAGGCGCAGGGCCTCGCGGGACGCCGCCTGCTCGAGCAGGAGATCCTCGGGAGTCTGGGGCACGGTGGTCGGCCGGAGCATCTTGTTGCGGACCCGGTCGCGCAGGTCCTCCTCGGTGATGGCGAAGGGCAGCCAGCGCGCCACGTTGGCCCAGCCCGCGCGGTGGCAGACCGCGCCCAGGCTGTAGCTCAGGCCCACGTTGGCCGAGACGCTGCGGTACACCCGTCCCTCGCGCACGCTGAAGACGTCGCAGGTCGCCCCGCCGAGGTCCACGGCCACCGCGTCGCCCCCCTGTCCTTCGGCCAGCAGATCGAGCGCCTCGCCGAAGCCGGCGGGGGTGGGCAGGACCGGCGCGGTGCAGTGGCGCTGCAGCGCCGGATACCCCGGAGCGCGCGCCATGACGTGCCGCAGGAACACGTCGTGGAGCGCCCGCCGCACCGGGCCCAGCTGTTCGGATTCCAGATCGGGGCGGAGGTTGGCCGCCACCGCAACATCGGCCACACCGTCGAGCGCGGCGACCACGGCCTCGGCAGCCTCGCGATTGCCCGCGAACACCACCGGCAGCTTGCCATCGCCCCAGCGCGACTGCAGGCCGGCGGCGGCCAGCTGCTCGGCCAGCGCCACCACCTGGGCCGTGGCGCCCCCGTCGGTACCCCCGGCCAGCAACACCATGTCCGGTCGGCACCGGCGCAGGCGATCGAGGCGTTCGGCCTCGGGTTCCGCATCGTTCCAGGCCAGGACCTCGGTGACGATGGCGCCGGCGCCCAGCGCCGCCCGTTCGGCACTGGCCGCGGTCATGGTGCGGACCAGCCCCATGACCACCATCTGCAAACCGCCGCCGGCGCTGCTGGTGGCCAGCAACGCGCCCACGCCGTGGTCGGGCCCCTGCGCCGGAACCAGCGCGAGTTCGACCTCGTCGCGGAGGATAGGATGTCCGGTCTGTTCCTGCAGCAGCCCGAGCGCGCTGCGGACACCCACCATGACATCCTCGATGGGCGCCTCCACGGTGGTAGGCGCCTCGGCGTGGCCGACGAGGCGGTAGGCACCGCCCCGGCGGGTCAGCAGGACGGCCTTGGTGGTGGTCGAGCCGCAATCGATCACCACGTAGGCGGCGTCGTCGGGACGCGATTGCGCACGCTCGCGGGCCAGCGCCTCGGGCACGGCCTCGAGGTGCGCCAGCAGGCGCTCCACCGAGCCGCGCACCTCCAGGAGCTGGGCGAGCCGATCCCAGTCGCGACCGTCGCTGGCGAGCTGGATGAACGGAGAGAGCAAACGCATGGCTTGCCCACCGAGGAACGCCGTGGGACGCAGGCACTCCAGGGCGAGAATCGCCGGCGCGGCCAGCCCGCGGGATACGATCCCACGGGCCAACCGCGCCAGGTAGCGGTCGTCGTCCTCGGAGAGGCCGGCCGGGAGGCTGACGGCGTCCCGGTTCATGGTCAGTCGCGTTGCTTCAACAGCTCACCAACCCGGGCCAGGTCGGTCCACTGACCGGCCATGGCGCCCTCGTGTACCTGATCGCAAACCGACTGGGCCAGCTTGCAGCTCTTGTCGGAGGCCGCGAGGTCGCCGCGTTCGGCGAAACCAGCGGTCACCAGGCGCGCCGCCTCGGCCACCTCCTTCACCGTCAGCCGGGCGAAATAGCGACTCGCGGCGGCGAAGAGCTCGCCATCGGCGTGAGCCTCGCGGCCGAGGCGCACGGCCTTCTGCGCCAGCGAGGCGGCCACCTCGCAGCGCGTCATGACGTCGGCCAGGACGAACTGGGCGAGCTGGTGACGGATCACCTTGGTCTGGTGAGCGTCCAGGACCACCGCGTTGAGCCCGCGCAGGGCCACCGCGACCAGATCGCAGCCGCAGTCGCCATCCTGGTCGTGGGCCTCCTGGCAGGCCTGGGCCATGGCCTCGTAGAACGCCCCCTTGCTGCGTACGGTCTCCTTCCAGCGGAACACCCCGATGATGTTCTGCTGGATCTCGCTGGTGCCCTCGTAGATCGAGGTGATGCGCACGTCGCGGCGCATCTTCTCCACCATGTACTCGCGGCTGTAGCCATAACCGCCCAGCGCCTGGATCGCCGCGTCGGCGGCGCGGTTGCCGGCCTCGGTGCACCAGAGCTTGGCCACCGACCCCTCGACCTGCAGCGCGTGCTCGCCCGCATCGATGCGCAGCGCGACGTCATCGGCATAGGCGCGGCCCGCGGCGAGGTCGACCCAGTGCGGGGCGATGAGCTTGAGAAGGTAGCCCTCCTTCTCCACCAGCGGCGTACCGAACTGGATGCGCTCGCGGGCGTAACGGAGCGCGCGGTCGAGCGCGCCCTGGCCGCCGCCCAGGCCGAAGGAGCCCACCATCAGCCGCGTGTACCCGAACACCGCATTCGCCTGCTTGAGGCCCTCCCCTTCGACGCCGCCCACGAGCTGGCTGGCCGGGACGTCGACGTCCTCGAGGATGACCGAGGCGGTGTTGGAGGCGCGGATGCCGTGCTTCTCCTCCTTCTTGCCCGCCGAGAGGCCAGGCGTGCCCTTCTCCACGATGAAGAAGGTGGGGCCGCCCGGCGCCTTGGCCAGGATGGTGAAGAGGTCGGCCACGCCGCCGTTGGTGATCCACTGCTTGGCGCCGTTGAGCCGGTAGCCGGTGACGTTGCCCGCCTCGTCGGTGATGGGGTTGGCGGTGGTCTTGAGCGCCGAAACGTTGCTGCCGGCCTCGGGCTCGGTGACCCCGTAGGCCACGATCAGCCCCTGGGCGATCTTGGGCAGCCACTCGTTCTTCTGCTCCTCGGTGCCGCCGACCAGGATGGGGTCGGTGCCGAGGCAGATGGCCAGGAAGGCCGTGGCCACGCCGAGGTCGGCGGCGGCCATCTCCTCGCTGACCTTGCAGATGTCGCGGGCGCCGCCGCCCAGGCCTCCGGCCGACTCGGGCAGGAAGATCAGGTGCAGGCCCACCTCGGGCGAGAGCAGCTTCTGGATCAGCTCGAGCGGAAACACATCCTGCTCGTCCAGCTCCAGGATCTTGGCATCGGGCAGCTCGCGCGCCACCACCTGCCTGAGGGTCTGGATGACCATCTCGGTCATCTCGGGAGCCAGTCCGGCGGGTCGGGTCATCGGCATTCCTCCGTGAAGGTTACGCGGCGCGACGGCGCCGCTCGGCATGCATTCAGGGTAGCTGGATGTGGCCGCGGCCGACCAGAACGCAGTGGCCGCCGACGTGGATGTCCACGGCGCGGCCCTCGACGACGGCGGCCTCGACGAAGAGGCGGCTGGGCCGCCCCATCTCGAGGCCCTGTTCGCCGATGAAGGCCAGGCGCTGACCAGCCCGGGCCAGGCGGTGCTTGACGAGGTACGCGGCCAGCGCCCCGTAGGCGGCGCCGCTGGCGGGGTCCTCGGGGATGCCGAAATGGGGTGCGAACATGCGGGTGTGCACCGTCGCCTCGGCGTTTTCGGTCTCGAAGGTGAAGAGGAAGAGGTCGCCGAAGCCCAGGTCGCGCGCGATGGCGTCGGCCTCGCGACGGCGCAGGCTGGCGCGTTTCACAGCGCCGAGCGAGCCCACCGGCACCACGTGGATGGGCAGCCCCGTGGAGATGATCTCGCAAGGCAGACCGGTGATGGCCAGATCGCCCTCCTCGAGACCCAGCGCCCGCGCCACCTTGCCACGGTGGTAGTACTCGCCGAGAAAGGACGGCGTGTCGTGGCGCAGGCTGTAGATCGGTCCGCGATCGCTGGCCGAGGTGGTCACCTCGAAACTGCCGGCCTCCATCTCCCAGACCAGCGGCACGTCGGTGTCCTGGGGCACGCGATGCCCGAGTTCGTCGAGAGCGAAGGCCGCGCCGAGAATCGAGTGGCCGGCGAACGGGATCTCCACCTGCGGCGTGAAGACGCGCAGTCGGGCGCGGCCACCGCCGGGGCTGGGCCGCTGGAGCACGAACGCCGTCTCCCCCGACCCCATCTCCTGGGCAAGATGGTGCATGGTGTCCGGGGACAGCGCCGAACAGTCGGGAAACACCGTCAGGCGACTGCCTCCGAAGGGGTGGTCGCTGAAGACGTCGATGAGGAGGAATTCGAGCCGGGTCACCGTATCTGACACCTCATGGCCACGAGCACGCGCAGATGGACGACGGGAGCGTAGCATAGGCTTTCCGCCGAGCCAAGACAACCTGCGGTTGTGGGAAAATCAAGGGGGTCATCGGGTTCAAACAAGGATCACCGTGGCCGTGGCGTGGTCGTGTTCGTGGCTGAGCGAGACCAGCGCCCGGGTGGCCCCGAGGTCGGCCATGGCCCGGGCCGCGGCGCCATGCAGGCGCAACGAGGGTTCCCCGGCAGCCCCGCGCACCACCTCCACGTCGCGATAGGGCACCCCGGAGGCGCCCGCTCCGAGCGCCTTGACGAACGCCTCCTTGGCCGCCCAGCGCGCGGCGAGGGCGGCGCGCGCGGCCGGCGCGGCGCGCTCGAGCACGGCCTGTTCGGCCGGCTGGAACACCCGGTCGAGGAACCGGCTGCCGTAGCGGTCGACCAGGTCGGCGATGCGCGCGATGCGCACGATGTCGGTACCCAGGCCGAGAACGCTCATTCAGTAGGCCCCCTTGCGCTCGATCACCGCCGGCAGCGTGCGCAGCAGGATGCCGATCTCGTAGCGGAGGCTACGCTGGCGCACGTACTCCTGATCCAGCTCCATCCACTCCTCGAAATCCAGGTGGCTGCGACCCGACACCTGCCACAGACAGGTCAAGCCGGGCTTGGCCAGCAGCCGGCGGGCCTGTTGCGGGGTGTAGTCCGCCACCTCGGAGGGAATCTGGGGCCGCGGTCCCACCACGGACATGTCGCCGCGCAGCACGTTCCAGAGCTGGGGAAACTCGTCGAGGCTGCTGCTGCGCAGCCAGCGACCGACCCGCGTGATACGGGGATCGTCCTTGATCTTGAACGCGGCGCCCGAGGCCTCGTTCAGGTGGGCGAGCTCCTGCTTGCGCACCTCGGCGTCCACGCCCATGGAGCGGAACTTGTAGCAGTCGAAGAAGCGCCCCCGCAGCCCCACCCGCTGCTGCTTGAACAGGACCGGGCCCGGGGTCTCCAGCTTGATCATGGCCACGATGAAGGGCAGCAGGGGCAGCAGGAGCAGCAGGCCGACCAGCGCCCCGACGATGTCGACCAGGCGCTTGATCACGCGGTAGGCCAGGCCCACGGGACGGTCGTAGCCGTCCTTGACCTCGGCGATGAAGGCGTCGTAGCCGCCCCGGTCGGTGAAGAAATCGGCGGCACTCATGGCGACAGCCCCCGGCTCGCGTCCGCAGCGTCCTGGCGACGCCAGAGATCCACGGCCACGCCGGGCCCCTCGTAGAGCCGCTCCAGGCTGCCCGCCCTCTCGAGAGCGCCGGGCAGCAGGTGCCGGGGATCCAGATCCCACGACCGGGCCCAGATCACCCAGGCGCTCGCCTGGCCGGCCAGCTGACGGGTCACGAGCTGGTCGGCCATGGCCGCGTCGCGGATGACCGGTTCGTCCCAGCAGCCGAGCACCGGGCTCCGATCCTGCCAGTAGTAGCGGACCACCGGTCCAACCACGGGCACCAGGATGGGGCGCTCGGCCGCGGGAGCCGCCGCGATGGCGTCGACGGCACCGCGCAGGTCGGCCTTGGCATACTGGTCATCGAGGAAGAAGCCGCCCAGGGACAGGGCGAAGAGCATGCACAGCGCCAGGCTGAGCCCGGCTCGCCAGCGCCCCGGCAGCCGGGCGAGGCCGGCCGCCGCCAGCGCCAGCAGCCAGGGCAACGCCGCGACGGTGTAGCGCACGTTGAAGGGCTTGATGTTGCGCCAGGCCAGCAGCGACACGCCCAGCAGGGGCACCAGGATCCACAGCAGGATGGTCCAGCGCCGCCGGGTCAGACGCCCGGCCCCGGCGACCAGCACGGCGGCAGCCACCAGGGCGCCCAGGCCGATGATCGGCGCGTGTGCCTTCACCACCGCCAGCCGATCGGCACCGTGGAGGTCGGCCAGGGAGGGGCCGAGGCTGAACCCGTAGAACAGGCTGAAGCCGGTGAAGGGCAGGGCCCAGAGATTGAACGTGGTCTCCCCGCGCAGCGACTCGCCGGTGCTGGCGCCCGGCATCATCCGGCCCACTTCCCAGATGCCCGCTGCCTTCAAGAGCCACGGCGCGGCCAGCACCACCCCGCCGCCCAGCGCCAGGCTCCAGAGCAGCCAGTCGCGCGGGCGCCGTGGCGGCGCCACGATCAGGACGGTCAGGCCGAAGGCCAGCAGCAGGAACACGAAGGAGAAATTGCTGGCCAGACCGGCGAAGCAGAGCACGGCCAGCAGGCCGGCGCGCGCCGGGTCGGGCCCCCGGCGGAGCATGGTCACCAGCGGCAGCGCCGACGCGATGGCGAAGAGGATCACGAAGCTGTAGCCGCGCCCCTCCTGCGCGTACCACACGGCGAAGGGGCTGAGCGCCAGCAAGAGCGCCGCCAGCCGTCCGGCCAGCCGCCCCCAGAGCCGGGCGGTCACGAGCCCGAGGAGCGGCACGGCCAGCGTCCCGGCCAGCGCCGCCGGCAGGCGCAGCATGACGACCGTGTCCTGCAGCCGCAGCAGCGGCCAGACCGCGACATAGTAGAGCGGTCCCTGGTAGGCATCGAGCATCTGGGCGAGGAAGGTGTAGCCCCGGCCGGGCGCCACCAGGTCCCAGGTGAACCACTCGTCGATCCAGAGCGACATGGACCCCAGCCGCAGCAGCCGCAGCGCCAGCGCCAGCCCGGTCACCAGGAGCAAGTAGCGGGCTCCGGGCGAGTCGGTGGCCGTGCGGGCGGACGCCAGCCAGCCGTCCGGCGGGACCAGCGAGGCGCGGGTGGTCTTCTCGGAAACCGGGTGGTCAGTCACCGTCACCTCCGCCGGCCGGCGCGGGCACGTACTCGCGCAGGTGCGCCGCGATGCTGCCCACCGGCAGCTTGGTGGTCATGAGGACCGGAATCCGGCGCGCGTCGGTGGTGAGGTAGATCATGAGGTCCCCCTCGTGCTTGAACAGCCCCTCACCCACCATCACCGGCTGCACCACGAAGCAGTCGAAGGTCCCGAAATCGGTCTCCACGGCTTCTTGCCGGTGGACGATCACGCGCAGGTCGTAGGTCTTGCGTGAACTGTGCGCGGACAAGAATACGTCGCGACCCACCTCCAGGTCCAGCGTGCGCACGAAGTAGAAGGCCGAGAGAACGTCGTGGACGCCGGCGGCGATCTCGAACTCGCGCCCATCGTGGTAGCGGGCCACGGCGGCCTCGTGGTCGAACTCGATCTCCACCGTCTTGCGATAGGTCCCCTCGCGCAGCCGCTTCATGAAGTAGCGGCTGAACAGGCCTTCCTGGTCGATGTAGCTGACGACCTTGTCGCGGACCTTGTAGATCCCCGAGAAGAAGCGGTTGCTGCTCGCCGTGCTCTCGATGCGGTAGCACGGGTGACCCTGGAAATCCACGACCCCGACCACCTCGAGTACGCCCTCGCCGGCGTTGACCAGGCCGTAGTCGATGGAGAAGACCAGCTTCTCGCCGACGGCGAAGGGCGGCGCCGCTAGGCGGGCGGGCGGCTCGTCGGCCGGTGCCGGTCCGGCAGTCAGGATGCAGAACAGCAAGCCGCAGAGCAGCAGGGAACGTCGCGGGTCCAGCGTCATGGTCGATCCTCCACCCGGTCCAGGAAACAGGGGGCCAGCGTCTTGATGGTCAAGGCAACAGGCACGGAAGGGCCGGGGTTCCCACCCCGCGGCCGCGGCGTCCCGACGCCGGTCATACCACATGGTCCAGCGAAGCCAGCGCCGTCGCCACCTGCGCCGGCTGCAGGTCCGGCAAGCAGACGAACTCGTCGCAGACGTGGCGGTGGCAAGGATGGCACGCGGGCCGCATGGCCAGGACCTGGTAGCGACCGGTCCCCGCGTAAGGGAACCAGAGTCCGGGATCGGTGGGGCCGAAGAGCGCGAGGGTCGGCACCCCGTAGGCCACCGCGGCGTGCATGATGCCACCATCGACGGTGACCAGGCGCGCGGATGCGGCGGTCACCGCCAGGGCGTCTGCGAGGGGCAGGGGCGCGAGCAAGCCGCCACCGGCGGGCGTCATGGCGGCGGCGAGGTCGGCGAACCGGCCTGCCGCACCCGGCGGACAGAGCACGGCCACCGGCATGGGTGCGTCGGCCTGCAGTTGCCCGATGAGCGTGCGCCAGTGCGCCAGCGGCCACTCCTTGGACGGCCAGGTCGCGCCCGGCGCCAGCAGCGTGAACCCGCCGGGCTGGAGACCGCAAGCGGCCAGCGCGGCGCGCGCGGTCCCTGTGAGCTCCGGGCGTGGCAGGCGCGGGCGCAGCTCGCCCGGCTCGTAGGTGTGGGCCAGCCAATCCAGGAACGGACGCCCATCCGAGTGACGCAGCGGCGCCAGCCGGCTGAGATGCTCGCCGAGCACGCCACCCGCCACCGCGAAGAGGTCGGGTCGCTCTGCAGGCGCAGGTGATGGAGCCTGATGGGTGTAGAGCCGTTGACGGCTCGGGCTGACCGACCCGGCGATGCGGGCGCGGATCGAGGCCAGGCGCAGGAGCCACGCGCTGCGGGGATTGAAGAAGAGGTCCACGGCCAGGTCATAACGAGCGCGCCGCAACGCCGCCACGGTCCCCAGGGTGCCCCGGGCCGTCGGGATGGCGGTGGCGGTGTCCGGACCGCTACGGGCCGCGGCATCGGCGCCGCGGCGCTGGACACTCAGCCCGTGACAGCGCGACAGTAACGGATGGCCCGCGATCAGGGGCGCGTGCTGGGCCTCGCAGAGGAAGCCCAGTTCGAGCCCGGCATCGCCCCGGCGCAGGACCTCGAGCACCACCGTGGACATGGCGATGTCCCCGAGGTACCGCAGTCGGGTGACCAGCACGCGCTGCAGGGGTCGGCCGTCCAGGGTCCAGCTCACGGGGCCTCCCTCGCCAGCACCCGGGCCACGACCGCGGGGAGGTCGTCGGCCACCAGGACGCCCTGGCGGTCGCCGAGCTGGGCCTCCTGATCGCGCCCATGGCCGGTTCGAACGAGCGCGGGCCGCAGGCCGGTGGCCAGCGCCAGATCCACATCCGAGACCTTGTCCCCCACGACCCAGGACCGCATGGGGTCCCAGCGATAGCAACGGCCAGCCTCGACGAGCAGTCCCTGGGCCGGCTTGCGGCACCGGCAGTCCGCGTCGGGCGCGTGGGGACAGTAGAAGAACCCGTGCAGCGGACAACCCTCCGCGGCCAGCAGCTCATCCAGGCGGGTCATGACCGCGGAGAACTGGGCCATGGTGAATCGGCCGCGACCCAGGCCGGATTGGTTGGAGACCCCGATCAGCAGCCAGCCCGCCGCGAGCGCCCGGCGCAGGGCTGCCGGCACACCGGGCACCAGTTCCACGAGGGCAGGGTCGCAGAGGTAATCCTTCTCCACCATCAGGACCCCGTCCCGGTCGAGAAAGAAGGCCGGAGCGCCCGGCGGCGGAGCGCCCGGTGCCGGGGCGGACAGCCAGCGGCTCACGTCGCCCACTCCTCGTCCGACCCGGCCAGAAGCGCCTGGAGCTGCGCCAGGACCATGGCGCCGCTGAGGGTGTCCAGGCAGAAGACCTCCTGGTTGCATGTCTTGCGGAAGCAGGGCTGGCAGGTGAATCCCGTGGCGGTCAGGGCCCTCGCCCGGCGACCTAGCGGTGCGGTCCAGGCAGCGCTGCTCGAACCGAAGAGACCGAGCGTGGGCACGTCCAGGGCGGCGGCCAGATGCATGACCCCGCTGTCGTTGCCCACGAACGCCTGGCTGGCCTTGAGCAACGACGCCAGGTCGACCAGGGTGGTCCCGCCGACCAGATCGATGGCTCCGGCCGGGCCCAGCAGGTCGCGGCGCCAGGGCAGGTCCGGCGTGGCCTGGCGCAACTCGTTCAGGAATGCGGTGGTCGCGGTATCGCCGACGATGGCCAGGCGCACGCCCTCGCTGCCCACGGCGAGGCGCACGAACTCGGCCGCGCGCGCCACGGGCCAGGTCTTGGCCGGACCGAACGTGGCTCCCGGGGCCAGGATCCACAGCGGCGGGCCGCTGCCGAGCGAGGTCGCGGCCAGACCGTCCAGTCCCGGCAGCCGTGGCGGTCCCGGTTCGCCGGTCGACCCCGGCTCGCAACCAAGGACCTCCAGCAGGGCCAGTCCCAGACGCCGCAACTCCTCGCTGTGATGCCAGCGGCCCCGCGAACGTTCGGGTCTTAGGCTCAGGGTCAGCAAGGGGCCACGCGCTCCGGTGGCATAGCCGATCCGTCGCGGAATGCGCGCCAGCCGGGCTACCAGGCCCATGCGCAGCGACGGCGGGCAGAGCAGCACGGCGGTGGCTTCGGTCTGGCGCCAGTCGGCGGCCAGCGAGGCGATCCCCCGCCAGCCGGCGTGTCGGCCCGTGCGCTCATACGGCACCAGACCTGCCAGGCGGGGATCCCGGACGAGCAGGGGGGCCCAGCGACGCCGGACGCAGCCGTGGACCTCCAGGCAATGCCCGCGGGCGTCGCGGGCGTCGTTCAACAGATCCAGCAGGGGCGTGGCCATGACCAGATCGCCCAGCCAGTTGGGCAGGGCCACCAGCACACGGCCCACCTGCGCGGGCACGTCCATCACGTTCCCGGTGCGGGCAATGGCCCGTTGGCAGGGCCGTCGTGGGGAAGGTCGGCGGGCGGCCTGACGGCCTCGGTCCGGCGCACGGCGTCCACTGCTTCCATGAGCGTGGCGATGTCGACCTTCTCGCCCTTGGCCACGGGCAGGATCTGGCAGCGACGACGGCTCACGGGATGCCAGCGCTGCTCGACGTGGCCGCCGAAGAGGCCGATGGTGGGCACGCCCTCGGCTACGGCCAGGTGGAAGAGATCGGTGTTGCCGGCGAGGAAGAGGTCGCACTGGCAGAGCAGCAGGATGGTCTCCAGCAGGGTGTCGCGATTGAAGGCGGGGGGCACGGGCGAGGACAGCTCCTGCTCGAACTGGCGCAGGCGATCCTCGCCCTCGTTGGTGCCCAGCGGCAGGATCCGGCAGGGCAGCTGGGACTTGAGTTGTTGCACCAGGAACGACAGGTTCTTGCTCGAGAGCGCGCGGCCGGACTTGTCGGGACCAGGGTCGATCCCGATGAGCAGTTCCTCGGGCCGCGGCTTGTTGAAGTGCACCAGCTGGGCGACCTGGCGCAGCTTGTCCGTGGGCAGGGGCCACGACGGGTGGAGCAGCCCCGCCTCCAGTCCCAGGAAGGGCGCGAGGCTGCGGATGCGGTCGCCGGCGTAGCCGGGAGCCTCGTCGTGACGGCGCAGTTCCAGGTTCACCGCCGGCCAGGCCCCGTCGTGCGACGGTCCGTAGCGCAGGGCGGCGCCGCAGGCGAGACCCAGCCCTTCCAGGCTGGGGGCGGGATCCTGGGAGAGCACCAGGCTCACGTTGTAGCCGGCGCCAGCCAGGCTGCGCTGAAGGTTGCGGAACGCCGGCTTCCAGCCCGTGAGCTGCTTCTCGCCGTAGACCAGGACCTGGCGCGCCAGCCCGCTGGGCACCACCAGGGGTGCGAACGGCTCGGGGACCAGGAAGTCGATGCTGGCCCCCGGCCAGTTCCGTCGGATCGCGGTCAAGAGCGGCACGTGGAAGAGCAGCTGGGAGAGATCCGGCGTGGCCATGGCCAGCAGCCGTGACCCGTCATGGATCTGCCCGGGCACCCGGAAAGGGCCGGTATCCTTGCGACCGCGCAGGGTCTGCTTGAGTTTCTCGAGCACGGGCGTCCCTTCCGTGGGTCCCTCGTTCCCGGGGCTAGAAGGCCTCCGGGAACACCGTCTCCCAGACCTGATCGACATGGCTGACCGGGACGAACTCCACCACCTCGCGAACCTCGTCGGGAATGGCGTCGAGGTCGGTGGCGTTGGTCGCGGGAATGATCACGCGCCGGATCCCCACCCGATGGGCTGCCAGCACCTTCTCGAGCAGGCCGCCGATGGCCAGGACCTGTCCGGTCAGGGTGATCTCGCCGGTCATGGCGGTGCGGCGATCCACGGGCCGGCCGAGCAGCAGCGAGAGCAGCACGGTGGCCATGGCGATCCCCGCCGATGGGCCATCCTTGGGAATGGCGCCGGCGGGCACGTGGATGTGCACGTCGTGTTTGAAGAATTCGGCGAAATCCTCATCGTCGCCGAAACGGTTGCGCAGCAGGCTGAACGCCGCACTCGCCGATTCCTGCATGACCTTGCCCAGCTGGCCGGTGAGCTTGAGCGAACCGTTGCCCCCGGGAATGGTCAGCCCCTCGATGTAGAGGATCTTCCCGCCCACCGGGGTCCAGGCCAGCCCCGTGATCACTCCGACGCCCGCCCGCTTGCGGAGCTGGTCGCCGGTGTAGGTCGGCGGGCCCAGATAGTCGGGCAGGCTCTTGGCGTTGATGGCGTGCGCCTTGCGGCCGCCGCGGGCGACCTTGCGCGCGGCCTTGCGGCAGACCGCGCCGATGCGCCGTTCGAGTTCACGCACGCCCGCCTCGCGGGTGTGGCCCTCGATGATGTGCATGAGTCCGGCGTCGGTGAAGCGGATCTTCTTCCGGGTCAGTCCGTTCTCGTCCACCTGCCGCGGCACCAGGTAGCGCTTGGCGATCTGGAGCTTCTCCAGGTTGGTGTAGCCCGGTAGCTGGATCATCTCCATGCGGTCGAGCAGCGGCCGCGGGATGGTGTCGAGCATGTTGGCGGTGGTGATGAACATCACCTTGGAGAGGTCGAAGGCCAGCGACAGGTAGTGGTCGGTGAAGTCGCTGTTCTGCTCGGGATCGAGAACCTCGAGCAGCGCGCTGGCCGGGTCGCCGCGGAAATCCTGGCCGAGCTTGTCGATCTCGTCGAGCATGATCAGCGGGTTGTTGGTGCCGCACTCCTTGATGCCCGAGATGATCCGGCCGGGCATGGCGCCGACGTAGGTGCGGCGGTGGCCGCGGATCTCGGCCTCGTCGCGCATGCCGCCCAGGGAGAAGCGGAAGAACTTGCGGCCCACGGCCTCGGCGATGCTGCGGCCCAGCGAGGTCTTGCCCACCCCGGGCGGTCCCTGCAGGCACAGGATCGGGCCGCGATGGTCGCCCTTCAGCTTGCGCACCGAGAGGAATTCGAGGATGCGTTCCTTCACGTCCTCCAGGCCGTAATGATCGCGCTCGAGGATCTCCTCGGCGTGCTTGAGGTCGATCTTGTCCTCGCTGGCCACCTTCCAGGGCAGATCCAGGATCCAGTCGAGGTAGGTCTTGCTGACGGTGTACTCGCTGGCGCCGGGCGACATGCGCGACAGGCGGTCGAACTCGCGCTCGGCGGCGGCCTCCACCTTCTCGGGCAGGTCGGCCTGGTCGAGACGCTCGCGCAGCTCCTCCAGTTCCACCGAGCCCTCGTCCTCGTCGCCGAGTTCGCGGCGGATCGCCTTGAGCTGCTGGCGCAGGTAGTACTCGCGCTGGTCCTTGTCGATGGATTTGCGGACCTTGGTCTGCAACTGCTGGCCCAGTTCGAGGACGTCGAGCTCGCGCATGACGATCTTGGAGAGGATCTGCAGGCGGCGGCGCGGCGAGCTCTCCTCGAGGATCTCCTGCTTCTCGGTCACGTCGATGTCGAGATTGGTGGCGATGAGGTCGGCCAGCCGCCCGGGGTCGTCGATGTTCATCACCACGACCTTGAGCTCGTCGGAGAGGTTCTCGCTGGCGTCGATGATCTTCAGGAAATTGTTGGCCACCCCGCGCATGTAGGCCAGGGTCTGCGAATCTTCGGCCTCTTCCTCGGGCACGGTCGAGATCGCGGCCCGGATGTAGGGCTCGTCCTGGAGGATCGCCTCGATGCGGCAGCGCGCGATGCCCTGCCCCAGCAGCCGCATGCTCCCGTCGGGGAAGCGCAGCATCTTCTGGATGCGCACCGCCGTGCCCACGCGGTAGATCTGGTCGGCGTCGCTGACCGGTTCCTGATCCGGTTCATCGTCGTCCAGGTCGATCTCGGGGCGTTGCGCGAAGGCCCCCAGGATCTTGTCGCCCGCGAGGCACTCGTCGGCCAGCTTGATGAGGTTGGCGTCGCTCAGCACCAGGGGCACCATCATGTAGGGGAAGATGACTGCCTCGCTGATGGGCAGGATGGGCATGGTCGCGGGCAGCGACACGTTCTGCTGGCTCTGGTCGTTCCGGCTACCGGTCGCGCTTTCGGACATGGACTGGCTCCTCCGCCCTCGCTAACGCATGCTCATGTGCGGTCGATGTCGATCTGGCGGCGGCGGGCCCGGCCGGGCTCGCCCTTGCCGAAGGTCACGTACAGGAATCCGCCCCGGTACTGGGCGGTGGCGCTGTCGGGGTCGACGTCGGCGAGGATGGGCACCCGCCGCACGAATGGCCCCACGTTGATCTCCATGGTGTGGAAGTGCTTGCGCCCGGGCCCGGATGATTCGGCACGGATGCCCCGGACCAGCAGGGTCTGCCCGTCGCAGATCACCTCGATCTGCGCGGGATCCATGCCCGCCAGATCCATCTGCACCACGAAGGAGTCCTCGGTCTCGTAGACATCGGTGGCTGGCCGCCAGCTGAGGTCGCCCTCGGCGGGCAGCGCGCCGCCCTTCTGGCCGTACGAGGTCACCAGGATCTCGAAGATCTCCTCCAGGTCACCCTTGCGGCCTGATCGTGTCATCGTCAGCCTCCACCGATTGCTGCTGCCGGAGCCCGGGATCAACGTGCTGGCAATGCTAACGGTCGGCCTGGCGAGCGTCAACAAGGGCCTCGGCCGGGGCGGGGGCCTCATCCCACCGGATCCCCCAGTCCACGAGCACCGCCTCGCTGGCGAACTGCAGGTACCCGCCGGCCAGCCGACGCCACCCGGCGGTCAGGCGCACCCGACCGGCAGCGGCCGGGTCGGGGAAGAGCGAACCCTGGTCTCCCACGTGCCGCGGCCGCCCCGCCCGCAGTTCCAGCCCGACCAGGCCCCGACGGCGATGGGGCCAGCGTCGCCAGAGGTCCGCCACCAGCGCCAGCCAGGCGTCCCAGGAATCGTCGCCACGACCGGGACCGGTGGCGGCTGCCACGGTGCCGCCGGCCCAGATGCCCCGCAGGCACCAGGTCTGCCAGCGCCGGGGGCCGCCGGCGCAGGCCAGCAGGGCCCGGCGCGCCACGGCGCGCTGCAGGGCGCGCTCGCAGGGACCGCCGGCCAGGGGCCGTTGCCAGCTGGCCCGGACCACCACCGATTCGTGCGGGTGCCGCCGGCGGTCGGAGCGGAGTTGTCCCGCGAGGCAGCCGCGAGCGGCGGCCGCCAGATCGGCGCCCACCGGTCCGAAGGTCGCCTCGAGCAGGGCACGCGGCGCGGTCTGCAGGTCGCCGAGCGTGCGCACGCCCAGCCGTTGCAGGTGCGCCACCTCGCGGGCGAAACGCCCCGCCAGGACGTCCACCGCGAACGGGGCCAGGAAGACCGGCTCGCTGCCGACGGGGACCAGCAGGAGCTGCCCCGGCGCGGCGGACGCCAGCCGCGCCGCCAGCAGCGCCACCAGGACGCCCTGGCCCAGCCCACCGCTCACCACGCCCCAGCGCCGTCGCGCCTCGCGACAGACCTGGACCGCGCCGTCGGCCCCGGCCCCGAGCCAGCGGTCGGTGCCGCTCAGGTCGAGGTAGACGCCGCCGGCGGCGGCCTCCCAGGCCGGCGTCCAGCGCCCGCAGAACTCGGCCAGACCCGTTCCGTCGAGGTCAAAGACACGGCGGCCGGCGACGGACGCCGCCGGCCGCAGATGCAGGACCGCGCCGCGCACGTCAGAACCGCCGCAGCACCCCGATCACCACGCCCTGGACGCGCACCCGCTCCTCGGCATACTCCAGGGGCGACATGGTGGGGTTGGCGGGGATCAGGCGGATGTTGGCGCCCTGGCGCTGGTACTGCTTCACCGTGGCGTTCTCGCCGTCGACCAGGGCGATCACCGTCTCGCCGTTGCGGGCCATCTCCCGCTCCTCCACCACCACCACATCCCCGTCGCGGATCTGCTCCTCGATCATGGAATCCCCCCGCACCCGCAGCGCGAAGGTCCGCCGGCGTCCCAGCCACTGCTCGGGCAAGACGATTTCCTCGGTCTCGGGCAACGCCTCGATGGGCAACCCGGCCGCCACCGTGCCCAGCAGGGGCACGACGACCGCGCCGTCGCGGGCGGACCGATGGGAGCCCACCACCTCGAGATCGCGGCTGGCGTTGCGGCGCTCGCGCCTCAGATAGCCCTTGTCCACCAGCTGGCTGACGTGCTTGTGCACCGTGGCCACCGAGGACAGGCCGAAGCGCTGGCCGATCTCCTGCAGGGTCGGCGCGAAGCCGAACTCCTCGCAGTACTCGCTGATGTAATCCAGGATCTGGGACTGACGGCGGGTCAAGGGCATGGCCGCACCTCCGGCTGAACTGCGAATTCGCTGCGTGTTCGCCCAAGCTAGGCGAAAAACAGGCGAATGTCCAGCCGTTTCTCAGGCGCCCGGCCACCCGGGGGGACGCTCGCGCCGGCGGGGGCCATGGTCGCGGAGGGCCTCGGCCTCGGCGAGGGTGGGCAATCCGCGCCGGCCACCCCAGTCGCGGCACTTGAGTGCGGCCACCGCAGCCCCCAGCTCGAGGCAGCGTTGCCAGCCGTCGCCACGGGCCCGGGCGAAGGCGTAGCCCGCGTGGAAGGTGTCGCCGGCACCGGTGGTGTCGCGGACATCCACGGCGTAGGCCGGCACGTGCAGCGGGTCGTCCGCCTCCTCGGCCAGGGCCAGGACGCCCGCCTCGCCGAAGGTCATGGCCACCAGCGCCGGCCCACGGGCGCGCAAAGCCAGCAGGGCCTGCACGGGATCGCTGCGACCGGTGAGGGTGGGTGCGAAGAGCCGCGAGGAGATCACGTCGGTGCACGCGGCCGCCAGGTCCGCCGACCCCGTCCGCACCGAGCCGGCATCGAGCACAACCGGCATGCCCTGCGCCCGCGCCGCCGTGGCGAGCGGACACGCCGCCGCCGGTTCATGGCCGTCGCAGTAGAGCAGGTCGCAGCCGCGCAGCCACGCCGTGTCCACCTGATCCGGCGTCAGCTCGGGCAAGCTGCCCCGCGTCCAGAAGATGGTGCGGCTCTCGGCGTCCGGATCGACCAGGATCACCGCCTGTGGCGAGCGGTGTCCCGGGGCGGTGACGCTCAGGGCGAGGTCGACGCCAGCGGCTTCCAGTTCGCGGCGCTGGACCAGGGCGCCGACATCGTCGCCGAAGACGGTGACCAGACGGACCCGGGCGCCGAGCCGGGCGAGACAGACCGCCGCCGTGGCGCCGGGACCACCACCGCCGTGCAGGATCTCGCGCACCTCGCACTTGCTGTCCACCGGGGGCAGGCCGTGCACTGGCACGGTCACGTCGAAGGCGTTGTAGCCCACCACCAGGATGTCCACGCCTGCTCCTTGCCGTGATCGTCGGGCCTGTGCTAGCGTGCTGGTGTGCTCGCGAACCCGGAGTCCGCACCCCGCCGAAAGGACCAGCCATGACCGACTGCATCTTCTGCAAGATCGCCGCCGGGGAGATCCCCTGCGACGAGGTGGCCAGCGACCAGGACTTCGTGGCCTTTCGCGACCTCAACCCGCAAGCACCCGTCCACGTCCTGGTGATCCCACGCCGCCACGTGGCCGCGTTGACCGACCTGACCGACACGGACACCGACCTCGTCGGCCGTCTCCAGTTGACGGCCACCCGGGTCGCCGCCCAGCTCGGACTGGCGGAGACGGGTTACCGGTTCGTGATCAACTGTGGCGCGGACGGCTGCCAGACCGTCCCCCACCTCCACCTGCACCTGCTGGGCGGCCGCTCGCTGGGCTGGCCACCGGGCTAGACGGTGTAGAGGCCGCGCCCGACGCGCTTGATCCGTTCACTGGTCGACAGCGTGCGCCTCAGGACGTTCTCGAAACTCCCGGCCTTGCTGGCGTAGAGCTTCTCGCCCACGATGGTGGCGTGGATGTCCTTGAAGGTCACGGGCTCGCCGCGCTTCGCCAGGAGGTCGCAGACCACGCTCTCGAGGGTGAGGCGCGGCTTCTTGGCAACCTTGCCGCCGCGTGCGGCCTTGGTGGTGGTCTTCTTCTTGGCAGCTTTCTTGGTCGCCTTCTTGGTCGCCTTCTTGGTCGCCTTCTTGGTCGCTTTCTTGGCAGCCTTCTTGGTCGTCTTCTTCGCGGTCTTCTTCGTCGTTCTCTTGGTCGCCTTCTTGGCTGCTTTCTTGGTCGCCTTCTTGGCTGCCTTCTTGGCAACCCTCCTGGCTGTCGTCCCGGCCCCCACCGCACGCCCCACGACCTGGGCGAGTTTCTTCTCCACCGCCGCCAGTTCCTTCAGCAAAGCGTCGCGCCGCTGCTCGAGCGACTCGACCTCGTCCTTCGCCGCCAGCAACTTCTCGAGATCGGCACGACTCAACTCGGCAAGAAGATGATTGATATCAGCAGACATGGGGACTCCTCAGGGTGGGGTGTAATATTACCGCATGTTCAGCTTAGGAATGCCCGGAAAGGCCGTCAACCATAATTGTAATATTACTCGCCATTGCGAGCGGCCGCCCAGTGTCGATCGGCAGGCGCGATCCACCACTCGAACAGGTTGTTCACGGGTGACAGCATGTGCGGCCTCACACCGCGGAGTCGCCGGTTGATCGCCACCACCTGCCGCGGATAGTAGAGCAACGCCGCGGGCTGGTCGGCGTGGAGTTCCTCCTGCAGGGCGTACCACAGCGGCAGGCTCCGCCGGCGGTCGGCCACCGCGAGCGCGGCGACGAGGAGCGAGTCCACCCGCGCGTTGGCGTAGCCTCCGAAGTTGAACCGGTCGGTGGCGCCCGCCGCGACCAGCGGCGAGGGGTCGGCGTAGAGGTTGGCCTGGAACTCGCCGAAGTAGGCGTCGAAGCGGCCGGTCCTCAGGAAGTCGATCGCCGTGGCCAGTTCCAGCGACCGCAACGTCACCGACACCCCCACGTCCTGCAGGGTCTTGCGCAGGACAGCGGCGCCATTCTCCAGGAGCGGATCGCCGCCGCGGAGGATCAGTTCGAACGCCAGCTTCCGCCCGTCGCGTTCGCGCACTCCGTCCCCATCGTGATCGGCCCAGCCAGCCGCCGCGAGCAACGTCCGCGCCGAGTCGGGTCGGAAAGGATCCGGCGCCAGGTCCCGGTTGTGGTTCCAGAGCGCCGGCGGCAGGTAGGACGCGGCCGGCTGACCGTAACCGGCCAACAGGTCGGTCACGAACCGCTCGCGATCCATGGCCAGCGACAGCGCCCGCCGCACCAGGGGATCGTGGAGCGGGGGTCGCCGCACGTTCCACATCACGAAGCCGAAGACGCGCCCCGTCACCTCCACGAGCCGCACCTCGGGATCCCGCGCCAGACGACGCGCCTCCGACGGCTGCACGTCGTAGACCATGTCGACCTCGCCGGTCTCCAGCGCCAGGATCCTGGCCGTGGGATCGGGCAGGATGCGCAGCACCACCCGGTCGAGCAGTGGCGGGGAGAGTGGATAGCCCGGATTGCGCGCGAGGACCAGCTGCCGTCCCGGCTCCCAGTTCAGCAGGCGATACGGACCCGAGGCCAGCGGGCGCCGGTTCAGCGGCCAGGTCCCCACCGCGGCGGGGTCGAGGTCGCGGACCAGGTGCGCGGGCAGGATGGCATGGGCGGTGCTCTGGATCGGCTGCGCCGGCGGCCGGGCGAAGCGGTAGACCACCGTGGCCGGATCCGGAGTCTCGATGGCGACCACCGCCCGCAGATGATCCGCCCGCGGACTGCCGACCCGCGGATCGCGCAGGAGGTCGTAGGTCAGGCGCACGTCCTCGGACGTCAGCGGTTGCCCATCCTCCCAGCGCCAGGGCCGCAGGTGGTAGGTGACCGCGAGGCTGTCCGGAGCGATGTCCCAGCTCCCGGCGATCATGGGTTGCCAGGTCAGGTCCTCCCCCATCTCCACGAGCCCCGCCTGCAAGACCGAGAGGACCATGCCGGCCACCGCCGAGGTGCGGACCAGCGAGTTCAGGACGTCGGGTTCGCCGGGCAGCGCGACCACCGCGGTTCCGCCGGCCACCGGAGTCGCCGTGGAATCGGCCGCCTCGCCGGACGGCGCCGGGCGGTCCCGCTGGCAGCCCAGCAGGGCGACCGTCACAAGGAGCGCGGCGAATGTGCTCGTGGACCTGTGCATGCAGTGATCTTAGGGGGCGCCGCGATCCTGGTCAACGGGCACCGCGGGGTAACGGAAGCCCGGCTGTCCAGTCGGGGTGGAACCGATGGGACAGCCGGGCTGCTCCGAAGGGCGCGCCTACTTCACGAGGGTCATCTTGAAGGTCCGTGCCTCCTGCGCCTGACGGGCGCGCACGAAGTAGAGCCCGCTGGCCTGGCCGCGACCGCCATCGTCGCGTCCGTCCCAGGTGAACTCGTGCCAGCCCGGCTCGGCCGGTCCGGCGTGCAACTGACGGATAAGACGGCCACGCAGGTCGTAGACCGACACCTCGAGACGGTCCGCGCTGCCCGGGGCCACGTACAGCCGCAGCGTGGTCACGGGGTTGAACGGATTCGGCGCCGGCGGTAAAACGGTGAAGGCCCGCGGCACGCCCGCGTCCTCCACCGGGGTGTAGCTGAACACCCGCGCCTCGCCGGTGCGTCGCGGATTGCCCTGGAAGGTCGGCCAGGGAATGTTCCGCGGGTCGTAGGGGAATGGCATGTCCCAGACGTGGAGCAGATTATCCCAGCTGGCGTAGACGATATCGACGTCGCCGTCACCCTCGAGGTCGCAGATGGTGGGCGTGGCGCGGCAGTGCCCGCTGAGTCGGATGGGGAAGCCCGCGATGGGTGTGCCGTCGGCGTTGAAGGCGTAGATCAGATCGGGCGTCTCGGTGTCGCTGTTGCCCACGGGCTGGACGATGTCCGCCAGCTCGTCGCCATTGATGTCGCCGACCACGGGACTGCCCTCGCTGTTGGCCGCCAAAGACACGGGCCAGCCGGCCATGATCTCGCCGGCGGTGCCAGCGCCGACCCCGGTGTCCACCAGGTAGAGGTCCATCTGGAAGCCGCCGCTGTTGACCGGCCAGAGGATCTCCAGATCGTCGTCGTCGTCGAAGTTCCCCACCGCCGGGCTCGGGCCGGCGCTCTCGTCCCAGTTGGCCTCCACGGTGACCGGGAACCCGTCGTAGAGCGTGCCGTCGTGGTGGAGCACGTAGAGCGTGTGGGCGATGGTGAAGAAGATGATCTCCCGATCGCCGTCATGGTCGAGGTCGGCGATGGCGGGGCTGCAGATGATGGCGCCGCCACCGGTGCTGAAGGGGAAGCCGGGCGCCGAGGAGCCGTCGTAGCGATAGGCCTCCAGGGCGTTGCCGCTGGATTTGCGCGTGCCGAGGATGATCTCCCGGGCACCGTCCCCATCGAGGTCGTAGAGCGCTGGGGACGAGTAGCCCCAGCTCTCGCCGCTGCGCTTGACGAACACACCGTCGGTCTCGGGATTCGCATCGCCGTCGCGCAATTCGGTGCCGTCATGATGCCAGACGTAGGTCCGGCCTCCGATGTCGTTGACCACGACCTCGGGATCGCCGTCGCCATCGACATCGCCCACGGTGGGCGTGGCCCAGTTCCAATCGTCGCCGACCAGCTCGCGCGGCCAGCCGGGCAGCATGGTGCCGTCAGCACGGTAGATGTGGATCTGGTTGTCCACGGCGTGCTCGCTGCCGATGATCTCCAGGCCGGGCTCGCCATCGAGATCGGCCAGTGTCACGCCGGACGGCTCGAACTGACCATTGACACCGGTCAGCGGACCGGTGGTCTGGGCATCCATGTCGCCGTCGATCAGCTCGCCGCCATCATCCTTCCACACGTAGATCTCGTCGGCCCCGACCACGATCTCCAGCCGGCCGTCGTCATCCACGTCGCCCACCGCGGAGTGGCCGCTGGTCTGCAGCTGGAACGGCAGGGGGAAGTTGTCGACCTCGGCCGGCATGGTGCCTGCCGAGACCACCGGGGAGAACGCCCCCTCGAGCAGGTAGAGGTCCACGGTGGTGACCTTGTACCAGTACGGCGTCAACTGCGACAGGCCGCGGTCCTCGAAGTACGCCACGCCCTCGAGCATGTCGATGTTGGCGCGCTCCCAGGGCCCATCCGCGGAATCGGCACGGTACACATGGTAACCGCGGACCCGCTGGCTCTCCGCCACGCCCCAGCGCAGCGCGATGGCGTCGGACGCCACCGTCGGATCGGCCGTGGGCAGCGTGGGTATCGGCGGGGCCACGAATTCCAACGGGTGCACGAAGGTGCGACCGTGATTGTCGGTGGCCGTCAGCTGGCAGGGACTCCGCATCTCGATGTCGGACAACTCGAGCGAGAACACACCACTGGCCGTGACCTCGCTCAGCAGATTGAGGTTGTCCACCGTGGCCCCGTTGGCATGGACGATCACGCCAGGCTGCAGGTTGGTGATCTCCAGGTCCAGGTGATCGAGTCGACCGGCTCCGTAGTTCTTCAACCGGACGGTCAGGTCGAACCGTTCGTTGTCCTCGATGATCCCGTCACCATCACCGTGGACGCTGTCGTCCAGCAGGACGCCCACGATCTCCGGTTCGGGCGCCAGGACCTCGAAGCGGCCGTGGCTCTCCCAGGCTGAGCCGCCGGCGGCGGTGACGGTGACCAGGAGCTCGGCGAAGGTCCCATCGACAAGATCGGCAGGCAGCACAACGCTCAGGGGCTGGCTGTTGACCCCGTAGCCGCCGGGCGCGATGTCGTTCACCGCCGAGGTCCCCGACACCACCTGGACCGCCCCATCGAGGCTCGCGATGTTCACCGTGACGTCGGTGGCGCCGCCGCCGCCCACGTCGTGGAGCAGGAGCAGCAGCGAGAGGGTTTCCCCGGCCTCGGGCTTGCCGTTGGCGTTGCCGCCGGCGCTGTCGTTGATGTTCAGGTTGGACAGCGCGATATAGCTGGTGCTGCCGGCGACCGGCAGATCCTGCTGGGTCCGGGCCAGGCCGGCGCCGGACACGGTGAGCGTGGCCATGCCCGCGGTCTGCGGCGTCACCGAGAGGATGATGTTGCCCGCCTCGTCGGTGATGCCCTGGGCGTAGGTCTCCTCACCCTTCGTCAGGCAGACATCGGCACCGGCCACCGGCTGACCACCGGCCAGCACCTGGATCGGCACCTCCTGCGCCCCCGAGAAGAGGCTCGCCGGTGCCGTGATGTCGGGTGCCTCGGGGAGGCCCATCCAGATGCTGACCGCCGGATCGCCGATGATCACGGCGTTGAGCTGGGTCCAGCGGTCCACCGTGTTGCGAAGAGTGTTGCCGATGTATCGCAGTCGCGCCGAGTTCATGGCATCCCCGGTCCGCAGGATGCCTTCGCACGCCATGGAGGTGTAGAAGGTCTCCTGGTACCCGTAGGAGTTGGAGGGGAAGGCTTCCCGTGCCGCGCCCACCGAGACGATGGATCCGCCATGCGGGTTCTTGACGAACCGCTCCATGAGGCAGGACACGTCGAAGGCCCCCGAGGCGCAGTTCACCGCGAAGAGCATGAAGTAATGCGGTGCGTTGGTCAGCGCATCGGCATCCAGTACCGTGAACTGGGCATCCCCCACCGACATGTTGAAGAAGTGCCCGTGCCCGAACTGGTCGAAATGACCGTAATGCCCCGTGTTCAGGGTGTCGATCAGCGCGGCCCGGGTCAGCGGCGCGTCGCGCTCGTGGTTGATGTCGACCTCGTACATCCGCATGTACTCCATGTCGGTGCACGGGATGAGGATGTCCTCGATGAGGCTGGCGGCATAGAGCGCGCCGTCCAGGGTGATGGGGCCGCCGGGATTGTAGGGATGCGGAAAGAGGACCTCGGCGGCGAAGAGGAAGCGGTTGGTCCACGGTGACGCGGGCGCGGTGGTCTCGTAGGCGATGACCTTGTCGACGAAGTCGGCCACCTCGGCGGCCGTGGACACCGGGGCCCGGCCGACGGCGAGGTCGGGCGCCATGTCGGCGTCATCGCCACGGTTGCTGTCGTTCACATAGGGTTCGGCATACCAGGCATCGCCGTCGGCGTTCCAGTTGCCATCGAGGCCGGCGAAATAGAGGTCCGTGGGGATATCGGTGTGCCCCCCGAAGGGATAGAAGGAGCTGCGGATGTAGCGCGGCGGCAGGATGTCGGTGTCGCCGCCGATCAGCAGGTACTCCACGCCCCACATGGCGTAGGCCCGCTGGAGGAACATGCGGAGGGTCTCCTGGAAATCGGCGCCGTGGCGGAAATTGCTCTCGATCCACTCCCGGGTGACCACCAGGGCCGGCAGCCCCTGGGCGGTGCGGTACTCGGCGAGCCGCTCGAACTCGGGCGCCAGGGCCTCGCTGGTCACGATGAGATAACGCACCGCGCTGCCCTGCATCTCGGGGTTGGGCGAGGGCAGATACGGCGCACCCTTCTCGGTCAGCGCGACCCCGTCCTGGCGCTGGTAGCCGCCCAGCGCCCCGGGGTTCGCCACCAGGCTGCGCAGCTTGGCCTCGAGGGCCTGTCGCTCGCCGGGCACCAGACGTTCCCGCGCCAGCAAGGCCGGCGGCAGCGACGCGCCCGTGGTCTGCAAGCGAATACGATACTCTAGCAGCACCTCGAGTTGCGGCGGCTGATCAGCACTCCCGGTCACCAGCCGGAACGGATGAACGGTGACGGCCAGCAGTCGATACCCGCGCCAGGTATGCAGGCCACCAAACTGGCCCCAGGTTCCCGGAAAAACGCCAGCCACCGGTTCCAGGTGCGACTGTGGCACGAGTTCGCCCTGGCTGGTCTCGAGCGGCCCGGCCAGTGCCAGGCGACCCGGCACGTCCACGACGTTCACCGTGACCGGTTCGATGGTGACTCCGGCCACCGCGAGATCGGCCGGCACCAGCAGCAGCAGGTCGAGCGCCGGAAGGTCCGGCTGATCGGTGACCCCGAGGGGGCGGCTGTCGGCGAGTTCCAGCCGGACGGCGCCATCGGCCAGCGAGGTCCAGTGGTAACTGGCGGGATCGAGTCGACCCTCGTGGAGGATCGGTCCGGTGGCCGCCAGGGCGGCCGTCGCGCAAGCGAGCCACAGCGATCCGGACAGGGCGACGAACAGGGCCTTGTGGCGCAACATTCAGGTCCTCCAGGAAGGTGGGTCGAACCAGGCGTCGACCAGGCAGTCGTGCGCCCCGGACACCGGCTGTCCAGGGCCACACGAGAGAATCATCATGATACCATAAATAACATAACTGGTCAATTCGACATCGGTTTACCGGAATGGTGGCATGGGTGCGTCCAGGAGCCGTATCTCCCCTGGCGACAACGCCATGGCCAGTTCCGACCCGGACTCCTCACCCGGCACGATCACCAGCCGCCGGGACCGCGTCAGGTTCCGGACGACGAGTCGCTCCCCACGCCGCGTGCAGGACGTACCGCGGCGCATCAGGGCGGCCAGCTCGGCGTCGACGAGATAGAGCGGAGCGTGGCCATCGACAGCGGCGAGCAGGGCATGCAGTTCGCGCAGCCCGAGGGCGGGCACGGCCGGGTCCAGGTGGGTGAAGTTGATGCGGTGCACCTCGACCACCGCGGGTTCGCCCCGGCGCCAGGCATCCTGCACCTCGGCGATGGCGGTCCGCGTGATCTCGCGCGGTCGCTCGGCCTGCACCGGCTCGAAGCGACAATTGCGCTCGAGGTAGGCCCGGTCCTGACGCGTCCAGCGCGCCCAGGTCCGGTGCGCCAGCTTCTGGATCCGCCCCACCCGGCCGCGCCACGAGGCCATCCGCTGCTGGCGCTTGCCCTGGATTGTGCGCAAGTCGCGCGACAGCCAGAGCGCCTCGTGGTGATCGTTCCAGACGTAGTCCGGCGCCATGATCGAATGGGGGGCCGTGCCGAACAGGTCGCGGAACAGCATCAGGTTGCGGTCGAACTCGGCGCTCACCGTGGCCGGATCACGCCAGGGCCCCAGCTCCCAGGCCCGCTCACTCGCGGGAAAGAGCAGGATCTGATGCGCGGCGGCCCGGGCCACGGCGGGGTGCGCAGCCGTCGCGGCGCGGCGGCGATCGGGGTCGTAGTGCCAGCGGCCATGCAGTTCGGGTTGCCACACTCCGGCCGCCTGGCCGGCCCGGACCGCCGTCCAGAGCCCGGGACGCTCGAAACCGGGCGGCACATCCGGCAATTCGTGAATGGTCCAGACGGCGGCGCTGTCGCCCGTGGCAGTCTCATATCCCAGCGAGGCCATGATGTAGTTCGCCTGCAGCACAGCCGCCAGACCGTCGCGGCCGTGATGGGCGGCCAGCGCCTGGCAGAGGTTGCTCACCGCGTCGCTGTCCTCGAGGGTCGAATGCCAGTAGACCGGCGGAAAGCGGCCCGGCGCGAGCGCCTCACGGTCCAGGCTCGCCAGGGCCGTGCTGTCGGGCAGGAAGCCGCAAAGGCCCCAGTCATCGCTCTGGAGGCAGACCGCGCGCGCCCGGCGCCAGTCCACGGCGCCGGGACTCCGCCCCCAGACCAGGCCCACGCCCAGCCCCAGCAGGATCACGGCCGTGGCCACCCAGGTGTTGGCTGATCGTTTCATCGCACGTCCTCATCGCTCCACCGAGCCCACCAGTACTCTCCATAGTCTAGACCATCACGCCGGATGGCCGCCACCAGCCGGGCGGCTTCATCCCCGGCGGCAGCCTTCCCGCCGCTCAGCCAGGCCAGGACCGCCGCCAGGTCGGCCGGCCAGCTGTTCGGTTGGGTGGACGCTTGCCACCGCCCGCCCCAGTCCCAGTGCGCGAGGCGCTGCTGGAAGGTGGCCAGAGGCAACAGCGGTCGCCTGGACTCGGGTGTGACGCGGGCGAGGAACGCCTGGAGATCACGATAATTGCGCGCCGCAGGTGGGCGATCGCGCGGTTCGTCCTCCAGGATCCAGAGCGAACCCCCGGGCGCCACCAGCTCACGCCAGGCTGCCGGACCCGTGGCGCGGACCCGGGGCCAGAGGTGTCGCAGGAGGTTGGCCGCCACCACCAGCGAGAAGCGTCGGCGCAGAGGCGGATCCAGCGCGTCGCCACGGATCTGGGGACGGGCTCCGGCGAACGGTCCGGCGCGATCGAGGGTGACGGGCTGGACGCCCTGAGCATGCAGCAAGGCCGTCAGGCCGCCGTCGCCACACCCGAGTTCCAGGATTCCCCCGGGGGCATGATCCCGCAGGTCGTCAATAAAGGTCGCGGGAAGTGGGGAAAACGGCATCCTCGCCAGCCCCCTCGGAGACGTCGCCGGAATCGGTCTTCTCGTCGGTCGGCGGCGTCATGTCGAGATCTCCGCCGGCGACCTTCTTGACCTGGTGCACCGGCTGGCGGGCGGCATGCAGGTCGATGATCTCGGCCACGCGTCGCTCGACCATGCCCCGGCGCTCGACCAGTCGGTCGTCGAAACCCAGGGCGTACAGCAACTCGGAGAAGAGATCCCAACCGCTGCGCCGGTTCCGCAGGTGCTGCAAGGCGCCCAGTTGAGCGGCGCCCATCCAGGCCGCCATGGCGGGCAGGCCCAGCCAGGCCAGCTCGAGCACGTCGCTGAGCGCGAAGAGTCCCGATCCCGCGGTCACCAGCAGCAGCGTGCAGACCGCGCGGCCAGGGCTGAAGCCGAGGCGCAGCAGGCGGTGGTGGAGATGGTTGTCGTCGGCGGTGAAGATGGAGGTCCGCCGCCGGTAGCGACGCACGATGGTCGTGGCCGTGTCCCAAATGGGCACCACCATGGGCGCCAGGAGGATGGGCAGGGGCACGGCGGCGTTGCGGCCCAGGTTGAGCATGAGCGTGCCCAGCACCAGGCCCATCCACATGCTGCCCGAATCGCCGAGGAAGATCTTGCGGCTCGAGACGTTCCAGTACAGGAAGGCCATGGTCGACCCGGCCAGCGTGGTGGCCAGCAGGGCCGAGGTGGCTTCGCCGAAGGCCACCGCCAGCGCGGCCAGGAACAGCGCCCCCAGGACGCTGATGCCGCTGGCCAGGCCATCGAGGCCGTCGATGAGATTCATGGAGTTGATGAAGCCCAGATACCAGAAGAGAGTGAACGGCCAGGACCAGCCGCCCAGTTCGACCGACCCCACCACGGGCAGCACCACCGACTCGAACCGCTGTCCCAGGAGCATGAGCCCGAGGATGATGATCAGCTGGCCGTAGAGCTTCTTCTCGGCGTGGATGCCGAAGCGGTCGTCGCCGACACCGAGGGCCAGGATGACGAGCCCGGCCCCGATGAGGATGGCCAGCCATGGCCAGGGCAAGGCCATGCGCAGGACGAAATGCTCGAGAAAATAGAGCGCGCAGAAGAAGGAGATGAAGATCGCCATGCCACCGGTGCGCGGCACGGTCTCGCGATGAGGCCGGCGATCACCGGGATGGTCCACGATCTCGGTCAAGAAACCGAGATTCCTGAAATGCGGCTGGACGAGCCAGGACATGACGAACGCCACGCCGAAACTCACCAGGGGTACGATCCCTCGTTCCACGTCTCCTCCGAATCGTGACTCCGTTCCCTCGGAGCGTGATGCTCAAGAGCGGCCCGAAGTTATCGCAATGCCCCGCAAGCGGCAATATCTATTTGAAACCACCATGGTCACTCAGGAGGACACTCCCAGGACCCGACAGTAGGCCGCGACGGTCGTCGCAGCCGTGGTTTCCCAGGTCCATTCACCCCAGCGCACGCTGCCCAGATTCGCCAGATGCCGGGGCAGAGCCGCCTCGTCCGTCAACCGGTGCATCGCGGCAACGATGGCCCTCTCGTCGTGCGGATCGACCAGCAGGGCCGCTGGCCCGGCCACCTCGGCCATGGCGCCGCCGTCGCTGGTCAGCACGGGCAATCCCGCGGCCATGGCCTCCAGGATCGGGAACCCGAAACCCTCGTGCAGGCTGGGAAAGAGCAAGGCCCGCGCCAAAAGATACTGCCGCCACAATTCCTCGGGTCCGCAGTAGTCCAGGACCTGGACCCGGCCCGCCTCGGCCAGGGGGCTCAAGATCTCATTCAACCGGCTGTCCTGCCAGCCTCGTCCGCCCACCAGGGTCAACCCGGGCGCGGCGCTACCCTGGTTCTCACGTTCCCCCAGAAACGACCGGTATGCAAGCAGCAATCGCTCCAGGTTCTTGCGCGGCTCGAGGGTGCCCACGAAGAGGAACGGGGCCTCCGGCGGTCGTTCCGCGGGGGCGACGGCGCGCCGAGCCGCCCAGCTGGGTGTTCCGAAAGGGGTCACCGAAACCCGTCCGGCCACCGCGGGGAAGCGCAGGCAGACATCATCGGCCGTGGCCCGGGAGTTGCAGACCACGGCGGCGGCACCGCGTAACGACCGCGGCACGAGCGAGCGATAATAACTCCGGCGTGGCTCCTCGATGGTGTGCGGAAACCGCAGATAACCGAGGTCGTGCACCGTGACCACGGTGGGGCACGGGGACCACAGCGGGGCCACGAACTGCAGACAATGCAGGAGGTCGGCGTCCAGACGGCGCAACAGACGGGGCAGCGCCAGCTGGGTCCAGAGCGCCTTGCGCAGGGTCCCCCCCCGGGCGCCGGGACAGGCGACGAGCCGCCAGCCGGGGCGGTCGGCCAGATCTTCGAGCAGCTCGGGAGCGGTGCAGAGCACCACGAAGTCGATCCCACGATCCGCGGCCGCCAGCGCCGTGGTCAGCTCGATGATCGCCCGGCCGACTCCCGTGGGTCGCGAGCGCAGTAGCAGCGCGTCCAGGGCCACCAGGGGGCGCTTCACGGTTTCCTCCTCGCGGCGACCGGTGACGGCGGCAAGGCGGCCAGGGCGGCCAGCCAGAGCCCCGGCACCACCCAGAGATGCGGCAGGTTGTATTGCGAGAAGAACTGGAGCTGGATCGCGAGGCCACAGCCGCCGGCAGCCAGGCCGGCCAGCCGCGCCTGGCGGTCCGGGCTGTTCGGCCGGGCCAGGGCCCGCCAGGTGGCCGCGAGCAGGGTGCCCGAGGCCCCGGCCAGCACCGCGAAACCCACCAGGCCGGTCTCACAGAGCACGAGCAACGGGATGTTGTTGACCACCGGCCAGGTGAACTGGCTCTGCAGCCCGGACAGGTCCACCAGGGCATAGAAATGGTAGGGGAACTGCCCCCAACCCACACCCACCACCGGCGATTGCAGGAAGGCGCGCCAGGCGGCCTGCAGGCTGTAGAGCCGCGTGAGGTTGGACCAGTCGGTGCGATCGAGGGTCTGCGCCAGCCTGCGACCGGGCCAGAGCAGGGCCTCGGGCCCGGCGAGCAGGGCCACCAGGGCCAGCCCCACCAGCAGAGCGCCGCCCAACCAGGCCAGGACACGACGGTCGGGCCCGGCCAGCCCCGCGCGCCGCCGGAGGACCCACCAGACCACTCCGGCCACGAGCGCCGCCAGCCAGGCACCACGGCTCCAGGTCAGCAGCAAGACCACCGTCGCGACCAGCACGAGCCGAGGTCGGCCCTGGCTCGCCAGGAAGGGCAGCACGCCCACCAGGTAGCTGCCCAGATAGAGCGGTTCGCACATGGTCCCCCGCAGGCGGGGAAGGACGGTGAACCCCTCGAGATAGAGTCGTTCGGACCCCGAGAGGATCCCGGGATTGCTCGTCAGGATCCGCTCCAGGCCCGTCATGCCGGGCAAGGGCCGGAGCTCATGGACACCCTGGATCAGGGCATAGGCCACGAGCAGCCACGTCGACCACGCGAGCCAGGCGGACGTGGCCCGCCACCGCCGCCAGCCCACTGTCCACAGCGCGGGATAGGCCAGGAATCCGGCCATGACCGCGATCTGGACCATCTGACGGACATAGCGGGGCCAGGCCTCGCCGCTGAGCAAGGGGGCCGGCTGGAGCATCAGGCCCAGTCCAGACAGCACCAGGGCAGCGGCCCCGACCAACCCCCAGGCCAACCAGGACCGCACTGGCCAGCGCTGCCAGAGCCGCCGCTGTTCCTGGTGGCGAGGGTCCAGGAGGTCGATGGCGCGAGCGCACCAGGCAGCGGCGAGCAAGAGGTAGGCCGGCTGCAGTCCCGTGCCCAGATCCACGCCGCTGAGCGACCGGACCAGGCCGAGCCCCACCAGCGGCAGGGAGGCGAGCGCGGCGAGGTAGCAAATGTCGGCGAGTCGGCGCGATCTCATGAGGAGCGGGTACGGCGACGGGCCAGACGCAGGAGCAGGGCGGTGGCCAGGGCGAGTCCGGCCAGCAGGATCAGGTCGGCATGGAGCGAGCGGCCGGTGGCGGGGCGGCGGTAGACCAGGCCGGTGGCCGTGACCTCCAGACGGCCACCGGTCAAGCAGATCACGACCCGGCCGTCATCCAGGTAGAGCGGTGTGTCGATGTCGTAACTGCCAGGTTCGCCGGTGAACAGGCCCGTGGCGCCAGCGCCCACCAGGGGCGGCGATTCCAGGCGGAACGCCAGATCCCGGGGACCATGCTCGAGCCAGGCCAGGCTGTCGGGAGTGGTGATGACACCCTCCGGCCAAGCCAGCGCCTGACGTCCCAGCGAGGGCAACGGCTGGGCCACGAACCCGCGGGTGGTGTCGCGAGCTGCCTCCACGACCAGCAGGAGCGTCCGGGCCGCCGCCGAGGAGGCCGTCCCGACGAGCACGAGCAGCAGGAGCGCCGCACAGGCTCGCATCAGCCAGGAATGAGTGCGCTGGAAGTCCATGCCGCGCACCTTAGCGTCCGCCCGCCACCCAGGCAAGCAGGATGTCCCGCCCGGATCGGCTGCTCATCGCCCCTGACGGACGATGGCGGCCAGGTCCGCCGCCTCGTCCCCCAGCCAACCCAGGCAGTGGAGTCGGACCATGGCCCGGGGTACGGCGGCGGCCGCCAGTTTCTGGGCCTGCCGCCGCAGCGACGGCCCTGGCGGCGCCTCGCCGGCCTGGCCTTGGCCGAACCAGAACACGGTCAGCCGATCCGGCCTGAGAAGGGCGGCCAGCCGGCCGAGGGCCAGGCTGGCCACGAGCGAGAGCCCCTCCGTACCGCGCGGGCACCAGATCAGGTCGGGGCACGACTGGCCGAGCGCCTGCAAGCTGGCGTCCCGCTCCCAGCGGGCCAAACGAACGCCGACGGCCGACCCCAGATCGTGGCCGCGCACCGCATCCCGACCGTCGACCAGCGCGGCCAGGGTGCCTCCGGTATCGGCCGCACCAGGCGCCGCGACGCAGACCATGCGCCCGGCCTCCTGCCCGGACAGGAAGACATCGGCCACCGAGGCCAGATGATGGCGACCCGCGGCCCTGGGCTCGCCGTAGGTTGGAAATCGCTCGGCAGCGCTGGACATCTAGGGCACCGCCACCAGGCTATTGGCGCCCCCGAACTCGTTGGTGATGTTCTGCTCGTTGTGCGGATCGGGCACCCAGATGCCATCGACGATGTAGCGGTACTCGTAGCGACCGGGCTCGATGGGCAGCAGGCACTCCCAGTGGCCATCCTCGCGGCGATAGAGCGGGGTCCCCTGGGCCGACCAGTCGTTGAAGGTCCCGGTCAAGCGAACGTCCTGGGCACGCGGGAAATCGGCGACGAAGCGCACGCCCTCGTGGGTGGGTTCGGGCCCGTGCAGCAGGGCCGCCCAGTGGTCGAGCGCCGTCACCGAGAGGTCGACGGCGTGACCGGAGATCTCGCGCGCCAAGTCGCGGAAATCCTGAGCGCCCCGCGACCCGTGGTCGTGGTCCAGGATCGAGCAGCCGCGTTCCGCAGCCTCGCGCAGCCGCACGGTGGGGTGCACGATGGTGGCGAGCAGGGCCTCACCATGGCGCTGCTGCAACTGGTCGCGGATGGCACGGGCATGCCGCGAGCGCAGGTCGAAATTCGACAGGAGCACGCGGCAAGTGAGCTCGTGTCCGCGGCGCTGGCGCAGCACGTCGAGGGTCTCGTGCAGCTTGGCGGCGCCCTGCACGCTGTAGGTGCTGGCGTCCACCGGCACGATGACCTCGCCACTGGCCAGCAGGGCATTGAAGGTGAGCAAGCCCACCGACGGCGGGCAGTCCAGCAGGATCACGTCGTAGTCCAGGTCCGAACGTCGCATGGTGTCGCGCAGGCGGTGCTCGCGGCCGTCGACGCCGGCCAGGCGCTGCTCCACGGCGCTCAGCTCGACCCCGGCCGGCAGCAGGTGCAGGCGATCGGCCACATCGACCCGGGCATCCTCCACGAGGATGTCGGTGGTCAGGTAGAGGTCGTAGGTGGAGAGGGAGAAGTCGCGTTCGCCATAGCCCAGGGCCAGGGAGGCGTGCCCCTGCGGGTCGTTGTCGATGAGCAGGACCCGCTGCCCCTGGCGGGCCAGGGCGGCAGCGAGGTTGACGGCGGTGGTGGTCTTCCCGCAACCGCCCTTCTGATTGGCGAGGGCAATGACTCTCATGAACGAATCCTTTCGTCATGATGCCGGAGCCGGTTGCGTCTGCTCGGATGCCTGTTCCGTCCGTGGATTCCGGCGTTCCGTAGCTGGTCGGGCCTGGCCCTACCTGGTTGTCGGTTCAGGATCCCCTGCCGTCCGGAGAGCTGTCAAGCGGTAATGTTTTCCTTAGGGAAAAAAATGAAAGCGTCGGATCAGAGGCAGGCCAGGGCGAACATGACGCCGCACACCGCGCCCCCGGCCACCTCGCCCCAGGTGTGCCCCACGAACTCGCGCAGATCCTGGGCATCGAGATGATGGGTCCGCTTCATGGTCTCCACCAGGTCGTTGACCAGCCGGGCCTGGTGTCCCACCTCCTGGCGCAGACCCGTGGCCTCGAACACCACGTAGAGCGCGAAGACGAGCACCAGGCTGAAGATCGGAGCGTGGACCCCGACGTCGTGTCCCACCAGCACGGCCAGGGTCGCCACCGAAGCGGTGTGGGACGAGGGCATGCCCCCGTTGCGGAAGAACAGTCGCGGCCGCCAGCGACGGTGCGCCAACAGTTCCAGCAAGACCTTCAAGGCCTGGGCCGCCAGTCCGCTGAGGATGGCCAGGACCCCGACGTTGAGCATGCCATCTCCTCGCTCCAGGCGGCCGCCAGCAGGTCGCCAGGTACCGCTCCACTACCCAGGGATCCCCCGCAGGCCATGTTCGAGCCAGACCGGCTTCTGGGCCCTGAAGGATTGTTGCATGATGAAGTCGCTCAGCGCCTCGCGCAACACCTCATCCGCCTCGAGCGCGGGCACGCGCGCCAGCGGCGAGCGACCCTGTTCGGACCAGGACGCGTTCACCTGGGCCAGATCGAGGTCGCCAGCGCGCTCATGGGTGGCGGTGGCGGGGTCGCCGTCAGCCTGGAGCGGGCGGAAGAAGGATTCGAGATCGGGGCCATGGGCCGGAACCTCGATTGTCCTGCGCGTGCGTTTGACGCGTTTCATGCAGGATTCCTCCCGGAGGCGGCCAGGCATGGAACGGTCGGCAATCTACTTGGAAACGAGACGATCCGCTCTCCGATGAAGCCGCGACTTGAGGAAAGGCCCGGTCATGTGTTATCTTTTCCCGTTCGGTCGATCGATCACACATTCCCGGCCGGGGAGCTCCACCCCGTCCGGGTCGTTTTGCGCCGGCCATCGCTGGCGTGACAGCAGCCCGTCGCCGACCACGGCCACGGGACACCGGGAGTTCGATTAAGATGTTCAAATTCCTCCGCTCCAACGCGAAGTTCTTCTACTGGATCATCGCCGCCACCTTCGTCGCCTTCATCTTCGTGGCCTGGGGCATGGACATGGCCGGCAGCCGCGGCGGACCGCGCCAGGGCGCCAGCAGCGTGGGGTCGGTGGACGGGATGGAGATCTCCGCCCTGCAGTACGACCGGGTGGTGCAGGACATCCAGACCAGCTACCGGCGCAACAGTCCCGACCAGGCCCTGACCGCCAACCAGATCGCCATGGCGCGCGAGCAGGCCTGGCAGCAGCTGGTCCGCGAGCGGCTGCTGCAGTCGGAGATCGAACGCCTGGGCCTGACGGTTTCCGACGAGGAGATCGTCCGCCTGTTCAAGGAGAACCCTCCCCAGGAGGTGCTGGCCGCGTTCCGGACCGAGGACGGCCAGATCGACTACCAGGCCTATTACGCGGCGCTGGGCAACCCCGCCAGCGGCATCAACTGGGTCGAGGTGGAGAACTGGGTGCGCATGACCCTGCCACGCCAGAAGCTCATCCAGATCCTGGTGGCGGGCGCCTCGGTCACCGACCAGGAGGTGCGCGACCACTACCTGGCCCAGACCGATCGCTGCGTCGCCGAATACGTGGGCCTGGCGCTCACCGACATGGCTCCCGACTACGAGCCCACCGAGGAAGAGATCCTGGCCTATTACGAGGCCCACCCCGGCGATTTCCTCCAGGGCCCGCAGGGCCTGGCCAAGGTCGCGGCCTGGGAGATCGCCGCCTCCGCCACGGACTTCGACGAGGTGCGGCAGCTGGCCCTGGACGTCAAGGGCGAGCTGGAGCGTGGGGACCGGACCTTCGAGGAAGCCGCCGCCGTCTATAGCGAAGACGGTTCGGCGAGCCGCGGCGGCGATCTGGGCACTTTCGACCGCAACCGCATGGTGGCGCCGTTCACCGAGGCCGCCTTCGCCCTGCCCGTCGGCCAGATCTCGGACCCGATCCAGACCCAGTTCGGCTTCCACCTCATCGAGGTTCTCGAGCGGATCGAGGAAGACGGCGAGGTGACGCAGATCCACGCGCGCCACATCCTGTTGAAGGTCACCCCCAGCGAGAACACGCGCGATGCGGTCTACGAACACGCCGCCCAGTTCCGCCGGTCCGTCACCGCACAGGACTTCCTGACCCTCGCCAGCGCCGACACCACCTGCGAGGTGCTCAGCCCCAGGCCGTTCTTCGAGGGTCGGGACATCCCCGGCCTGCGCCAATCGGCCGCCGGCGGTCGCTTCGTCTTCCGCGCCGAGCCCGGCGAGATCAGCCCGCTGATGTACTCCGAGGACCACGTCTACGTGGTGCTCGCCGAGGGGATCCAGCCCGAGGGCGCCCAGGAACTCGAGAAGGTCCACGGCCAGGTGGTCCTGGCGCTCAAGCGCGAGCGCCAGCAGCAGGAGGCGACCGCCAAGCTCTCCCCCGCTGCCGGCCGCATCCAGCTGGGTGAGTCCATGGCCGAGGTGGCCGCCGAGCTCGGGCTGCTCCATGCGGTGACCGACACCATCGGCGCCAACGCCAACATCGCCGACGTGGGTTACGCCACTCCGTTCAACACCGTGGCCCTGCGTCTGGAAGAGGGCGACTTCGTGCCCGAGGTGGCCACCAATCGCGGGGTCTTCGCCCTGAAAGTCCTCTGGGCCAAGCCCCTCGACGAGGAGGATTTCGCGGCGCGCCGCGACCAGATCCGCACCCTGCTCATCCAGCAGAAGCAGAATGCCATGCTCGAAGCTTGGATCCAGGAGCGCGAGGAGAGCGCGGATATCCGCGACTATCGCGACGAACTGGTGGCGGGGTTGTAACGGCGTCGAGTCGAACCGTTCCACAGGGGCCCCTGCGATGGATCTCGCCATGGCGAGGATCCAGTGCAGGGGCCCTGCTGTGTCTGGACGGGGCGCGTCGGCCCGGTCAGGGGGGTCAGGGTCAGCCGTCATCCCCGAACGGATTCCGGGGCTTCTTGCGGAAGAGCTCGTCCATCTCCTCGAGCTTCTGGCGGCGTTGCTGCTCGATGCTGCCGTCGGCGAAGAGCTGCGACATCTTCTCGGCCTCGGCCTGCTTGCGCCGATCGAAGTCGGCCAGATCCTCGGCCAGCGCGTCGTCGCGTGTTTCCGTGAGATCCTCGATGCAGCGGTGGTCGCGGATCTCGAGGTGTGTCTCGAACGCGCTCTCGACCAGGACCGCTGCCCCGAGATCCTGCAGCGCCACCGCCTGCATCCGGATCGTCGACTCGGGCAGTTCGAGCAGCTCGGCCACCTCGTCGGGCCGCGGCGAACGCTCCAGGCGGTGCGAGAGCACCCGGATGGCAGCCAGCAGGAGATGGGCATCGTGGCGATCGAGGTTGGGCATGGGCAATCCTCCGCGGGTCATGGTGTTGCCGTGGAAGCATAGCCACTGGAGCGAACCGCGGCAATCCCGGGAGTCAGCGACCTTCGCGGCGCTGTTGCAACCGCCGCAGGCGATGGGTGTCGCCCAGCATGGCGGCGTGCTGCAGGGCCTGGTCGAGGTCGGCCAGGCGGTGTTCGTAGAGCACCGCGCCCTCGTAGTGCAGCCGCGTCTCGTCCGGCCAGCGCGCCAACCCCAGCCGCACCAGCGCGGCCACCTGGGGCCAGTCGGCCACCCGCTTGAGCAACCGGATGGCATCGACCAGCCCGGCCAGTGGCACCGGCTCGCCCCCGACCGCGGCCTGGGCCAGGGCGGTGGCCCAGGCCGACGCCAGGGTGGTGTCCCGGCGGCGCTCCGCCACCAGGGCGCGGCCCCAGGCCTCGGCCCAGGACCCCGTCCACGCCAGCGGACCGCGAGTCAGTTCGGCGGCAGCCGCGGCCACCGCGCCCAGCACCAGCCCCAGGCCGTCCATGTCGCGGCGGTTGTGACGGAGGACCTCGGGCAGGCAGCCCGGCGTTCCGGTCTGCAGATAGGCCTGATAAGCGGCCGGGATCAAGGCGCCCTCGATGTCGCCCGGTCCCCTCTCCCGACCGCAGATCGCCTGCTCGATGGTCTGCTGGCGGCAATCGGACAGCCCGCGCCCCCAGAGCCGCCGCGCCGCGGTGAGCAGATCCCAGGACGCGAGGTCGGCGCAGGGATCTTCGCGGCGGCAGAGCAGGGCCCTGGTCCGCAGCAGCGGCAGATCGAACGAACCCCCGTTGTAGGTGACGACTACCCGGAAACGGCCGGCCAGCTCGGCCAGCTCGGCCAGCAACGGCGCCTCCCGGCCCGGCCCCGACAGGAAGAGCTGGCGAACGGTCAACGCGTCGCCGCTCCACCAGGCCAGTCCGACCAGGAAGACGAGGGTCCCCGTGCCGCCAGCCAGACCCGTGGTCTCGGTGTCGAGGAACAGGACCTCGTCCCAGCGCAGGTCCGCAGGGACCCCGGCGGACAGGATGCCATCCAGGATGGGCACCGGTTGGGCGGGGGTCGGCACCTCGGGCCGCCGATCCTCGCGAACCCAGCACGACCCCGTGGCGGTCGACGTTTCCACCAGGCCCAGCGCCTCAAGGGAACGGCGGTATTCCCGATCCAGCGCCGCCCCGCCGCGGACGCTCGCCGCCGTGGACCCGGGTTTGCGGGTCAGGCCATCGAGACGCGCCAGGCGCTTGCGCAGGTCCACGGGTCGGCCTCCGGGATCAGTTCGCCGAGAGCTGGTCGCCGAACGGCGGCGCAGATTCGCGGCCGGTGGCGGGCGTGATCAGGCGGCCGTCGGCGGCGCGCGCCAGCAGCCAGGCCGCACCGTGCTTGGCGCGGTCGCCCGACTCCACCACCGCCCCCACGCAAGACGGGCACCCGTGCTGGCAGGGACAGCGGCGCACGTGCGCCAGGGCCGCTGCGCGGATCTCCTCCCACTGCTGGAAGATGCGCCGCGCGAAACCGACGCCGCCTGGCACCGCGTCGTAGAGATAGAGGGTCGGCGCATCAGTGAACGGCGCGCGCACCATGGCCTGCGCGTGCAGGTCGCGGACGTCGGCCATCACGAACACCGGGGCCACGGTGCCCAGCAGGTGGGCCAGGCCCTTGAGCGCGTCGCCGAGGTCGAGGCCGGCCGCCACCATCTCGTCGGCGATGGCGGGCGGCAGGCGCCACCAGAAGCTGGTGGTGTGCATCTCCATCTCGGGCAGGTTGACCTTGCCCGCGCCCACGTTCTCGTGCGTCCCCAGCTTGATCTTCTTGTACACCGTGACCTTGTCCACCAGACCGATCTCGCCGGTGCCCAGATCGCCCAGGTGGGTGTCGGGCCGGGTCTCGTCGGCGTCGAGGGTCTTGAGTTCCACCTTGCGCTGGGCGTCGGTGTAGTAGTCCACGTTCACTGGCTGGACGTAGGCCTTGCGCCGGTCCCAGTCGAGGTTGTCCACGTGGTACTGCTGGGCGCCGTGGATGTAGACCGCCTCGTCATGGAGCATCTCCTGCGCCGAGAAGAGATCCATCTCGCCGATGATGCGCCCGCCCGGTACCGACTGGTCGATGATGACCACGTTATCCGGCGCCGCCGACCGCAGGCTCACGTCCTCGGCCGGATACGTGTCGGCCATCCAGTGGTAACGGCCGTCGGCAGCATGGAGCACCCGCTCGTCGGCGAGATAGTCGAGGATCTCGGTCACCCGCCGGCCGCCGAACTCCTCGTCCGCGTGGAACGGGAGCTCGAAGGCCGCGCACTTGAGGTGGCTCATCAGGATGATGAGATTTTCGGGATCGATGGTGGCGTGCTCGGGTGAGCGGCCCAGGAAGTAGTCGGGGTTGCCGAGGATGTACTGGTCGGCCGGCGAACTGGTGCCCACCAGGACCACGGCCGAGAGATCATTGCGCCGGCCGGCCCGGCCGGCCTGCTGCCAGGTCGAGGCCACGGTGCCCGCGTAGCCGCACATGATGCACACGTCGAGGCGCCCGATGTCGATGCCCAGCTCGAGGGCGTTGGTGGAGACCACCGCGCGCACCGATCCGTCGCGCAGCCCCTGCTCGATGGCGCGCCGCTCGGTCGGCAGGTAGCCGCCACGGTAACCGCGGACATCGCCACCCTTGATCCCCACCCGGCGGCCGGCCTTCTCGAGATAGGTCAACAGGAGTTCGACGCGCATGCGGCTGCGCGCGAAGACGATGAGTTGCACGCCGGTGGCGAGGAAGCGCTCGGCGATGCTGCGCGTCTCCTTCACCGCCGACCGCCGGATTCCCAGCTCCGGATTGACCACCGGCGGGTTGTAGAAGATGAAGTGCTTCTCGCCGCGCGGTGCGCCGTTCTCGGCCACCAGCGCCAGATCCTGCCCGGTCAGGCGTGCGGCCAGTTCGTCGGGGTTGGCGATGGTGGCCGAACAGCAGATGAACTGAGGGCGCGAGCCGTAGAACGCCGCGATGCGCAGGAGCCGCCGCAGGACGTTGGCCACGTGGCTGCCGAAGACGCCCCGATACTGGTGGACCTCGTCGACCACGATGTAGCGCAGGTTCTCGAAGAGCTTCACCCACAGCGTGTGGTGCGGCAGGATCCCCTGGTGCAGCATGTCCGGGTTGGTGATGACGATGTGGCCGCTGCTGCGGATGGCGCGCCGCGCGGTCTCCGGGGTGTCGCCGTCGAAGGTGTGGATCTTGATGTCCGCGCCGGTCGCCCGGGCCACCTCGTGCGCCTCGTGCATCTGGTCCTGGCTCAGCGCCTTGGTGGGGAACAGGTAGAGCGCGCGTGCCTCCGGGTTGCGCAGCAGGGCGTCGAAGACCGGCAGGTTGTAGCAGAGGGTCTTCCCCGAGGCGGTGGGCGTGGGCACCACCACCGAGCGTCCGGCCAGAGCATGCTCCACCGCGGCTGCCTGGTGGCTGTAGAGGCGCGTGAGGCCGCGCTCGCGCATGGCCGCCACCAGCCGGGGCTCGAGGGCCTCCGGATAGTCGGCATACCGGCCCTCGCTGGCAGGGATCACTTCCCAGCGCGTGACGTGGCGCACGAAGCGGTCGTCCACTCGCAGGCGGCTCAATAGCTGGGCTAGATTCATGGCGGCCTCCGTGCCGGACAGACGGGCCGCCTCGGTGCCGGATGGGTCAGGAGTCCTTGGGCCGCTCCGGGGTCTCTTGCTTGGGCGGCTCGGTCCCGTCATCCTCCACATGGCGGCGGGCGTCGTTCAGTTCCCGCTTCACCTCGTCCGAGGCTTCCCTGGTCGCAGATTTGAACTTGCTGATGGACTTGCCGAACGCCTCGGCAATCTCCGGCAGCTTGCGCGGACCGAAGATGATCAGGACCAGGGCCAGGATGATGAGGAGCTCCTGCCAGCCGATGGGGCCGATGAAGCCGATGAACGGAGCCATGTTGCCTCCCGAACGTGGATCAGTACCGGTACCAGCGCAAGAGCTGCGAGGCGATGAAGACCCCCACGACGCTCATCAAATTGACATGGAAGGTCAAGCCGAAGGTGAATTCGACCACCACCAGGTCGAGGTGAACCGTGGGAACACCGAATTCCTTGTAGTTCACGAAGACCTGTTCGGCCACGCTCCCTTCACGCAGGAAAAGACCGATCACCTCGCTGAAGACGGCCCCGATCAGGACTCCCAGCAGCAGCACCAGCGCGATTTTTCCCAGGCTCTTCTGCATGCGGTCTCGTCTTTCCTGCCCGGACCGCTCGCGAACGAGCGCCCCCTGCCCAGCACCACGGGTTACCGGCCGAATAATAGAGCCGACACCCGGGGCCTACCAGCAGGAAATGGAACCATAGCCCTGGATTCTAGGGCCAACATAATATATTCGCCTTGTTTTCGCCAGCGGAAAAGTCGGGGTCAGGGTGTCCCGTCGAGGCCCGTGACATAGCGGGCATGGTCGCGCCCGAGCACCAGGACGGCGTCCTCCCGCCCGCGGGGATCCCATTCCTGCAGCAGGGGTGGTCCGCCCAGGCGGGCCGCCAGACGCCGGGCTGCCGTCCGGGGCAGACGTCGGTTGATCAGGAGCGTCCGGGCGAACGATTCGTGGGGCGCATTGTCCAGACGGACCACCACGCACCCGCGCGCAGCGAGCTGACGACTCAGGCGGCGGGCCAGTCCCGGCTCGCCGGTTCCGTTGAGGACGGCGAGATGAACCGTCTCCTCCACCACGGCCGTCGGCTCGGGGGCGCCTTCCGCACGCGGCGGCCTGGCTGAGGGCGGATGGTCGGGACGGCGCGCCCAGTAGAACGACCCGGCGCACACCAGGACGAGCAGGAGCAGCAGGGGATTCCGCCACCTGCTCACGACCCCTCCGCCAGGATCCGGATCAGGTGGGGCTGGATCTGGTCGCGTGCCTGTTCGAGGGACTGGGGCATGACGCGGGTCTCGCCCACGGTCGTCATGAAGTTGGTGTCTCCCGCCCAGCGCGGCAACAGATGCAGGTGCAGATGTTCGGGAATGCCCGCGCCGGCGCTGGTGCCGCCGTTGTACCCGCAGTTGAAGCCGTGGGGATTCATGCTCGCCTGCAAGGCCTGCTCCATGGCCGCGAGGAGGAGGCCCATCTCGGCCAGTTCGCCGGCGTTGCAGGCCCCGAGCAGCGGCTGATGCCGGTCGAGCACCAGCAGCAGGTGTCCGTTGTTGTAAGGGTACCGGTTCAGCATCACCACCCAGTGCTGGCCGCGGTACAGCACGAAGTCGGCCGCATCGTCCTGCGAGGCCAGCACCCGGCAGAACACGCAGCCGTCCTCGGTCTTGGCACCGGTCACGTAATCGTACCTCCAGGGAGTGTAGAGTCGGTCCATGTGGATCAGTCCTGCGCTCGGGCGAGGTAGAGGCGCTCGGCCGCCTCGAGTTCCGCCACGGTATTGATGCCCACCACCTCGTCGGTGTCGGCGGTCTCCACCGTGCGCACCACCGCACCCTGGTCCACCAGCCAGCCGATGGTGTCGGTGAGGTAATACTCGCCCTGGTCGTTGTCGGTGGTCAGGTTGGCCAGCGCCTCGTGGAGGCGGTCGGTCAGGAAGCAGTAGACGCCGCTGTTGTACTCGCCGATGGCCAGCTCCTCGTCGGAGGCATCGCGCGCCTCGACGATCTTGCGCAGGTCGCCGCCGGCATCCTTGACGATGCGACCGTAGGCGCCGGCGTCGTCCACCACGCAGGTCAGGACCGTGGCGGCGGCCTCGCTGGCCACGGTGGCGTCGACGAGGCGCTGGAGGGTCTCCGCCCTCAGGAGCGGCACGTCGCCGGCCAGCACCACGGTCCAGCCGCCGTCGCGCAGGGCCGGGGCGGCCATCTGGACCGCATGCCCCGTTCCCAGCTGGGGTTCCTGGAGCACGAACTCCAGATCGGGCGCTGCGCAGGTCTCGCGCACGCGCTCGGCCTGATGGCCCACCACAACCACCATGCGTTCCACGCCGGCACGCCGCGCTGCGTCCACCACGTGGTCGAGCAGGGGGCGTCCGGCCAGTTCGTGCAGGACCTTGGGCTTGTCGCTCTGCATGCGGGTACCCTTGCCAGCGGCCAGGATCACCGCGTCCACCAGGGGACCGTGATTCATGTCATCGCCTCCGGATCGTCCAGCAATCTGGCTGGCTGGACATCGTTGCTGGACACGTCGAGCACCAGATTGTCGATGAGGCGGGCCGGCTCGACGCGCGCCGCCACCGCCAGCAGGAGGCGTCCCGCGGCCCGCTCCGGCCGCGACAGGTCGGGCACCTGCCGGACCACCGCGTATTCCAGACTATCGGCCGCCGCCAGTTCGGCGCGCATGACCGCCTCGATGGCTTCGGAGTCGCGCTCACCGGCGGCGAGGCGCTCCCTGGCCACGGCGAGCGCCCGGCTCAGGCAGAGAGCCCGCTGGCGGGCTTCGGGCGGCAAGTAGGCGTTGCGCGAGGACATGGCCAGGCCGTCCGGTTCGCGCACGGTCGGCTCGTCGAGCAGGCGCACCGGCATGGCCAGATCGCGCACCATCTCCGCGATGACCAGACACTGCTGGGCATCCTTGCGGCCGAAGATCGCGAGGTCGGGCCGGACCAGGTTGAAGAGCTTGGCCACCACGGTCAGCACGCCCTGGAAGTGGCCGGGCCGGCCGGTGCCGCAGAGCCCGGCAGCGGCCGGTCCCGGGTGCACCGAGACCCCGCCCTCACGCGGGTACATGGTCGCCACCGAGGGGGCGAACACCGCGGTGGTGCCCAGCGGCGCGAGCAGGTCTAGGTCGCGCTGCAGGTCGCGCGGGTAGGCCTCGAAATCCTCGCCGGGGCCAAACTGCGTGGGATTGACGAAGATCGAGACCACCGCCTCCCCCAGCTCGCAGGCTCGCCGTACCAGTTGCAGGTGTCCCTCATGCAGCGCCCCCATGGTGGGCACCAGCACCAGGGGGCGCTCGGCGCGACGCAGGGGCTCGAGGCTCGCCAGATCCGCGCGGGTGTGCAGGAGCTCCATGCTCAGGATTCTCCCTCGTCGACCTTGCCCAGGTAGCCGCCACCCTCGCCCTTGGCATCGGTCGGGCGCTTGCCGCGGCCATACGTGTGTGCCGCCTGGGGGAAGGCGCCCGCACGCACGTCGCGAGCGTAGGCAGCGATGGCCTCGGCGCTGGCGTCGCCGAGCTCGGCATAGCGTTTGACGAAACGTGGCTTGAAATCGTCGAGCAGCCCGAGCAGGTCGTGGTAGACAAGGACCTGGCCGGCGCAGCCGGGTCCGGCTCCGATCCCGATGGTGGGGATGTCCACCTGGGCCGTGATGCGGGCGGCCAGTTCGGCGGGGATGCACTCGAGCACCATGGCGAAGCAGCCGGCCTCGGCGAGGAAGGCGGCCTCGTCCAGGAGCTCCTGGGCCGCGTCACGCCCGCGGCCCTGCACCTTGTAACCCCCGAAGCGGTTCAGGCTCTGCGGCGTGAGCCCCAGGTGGCCCATGACCGGGATCTCGGCCGCCAGCAGCGCGGCGATGTGCGCGGCGCGGGCTCGACCGCCCTCCAGCTTGACCGCCTGGGCCCCCGCCTCCTGGACGAGCCGGAGCGCGGCGCGCACGGTCTCGCACGGTTCGACGTGGAAGGTGCCGTAGGGCAGGTCCACGATCACCGGCAGGCCGGTGTCCGCCCGGGTCACGGCCCGGGCATGGTGGCGCATGTCGTCGAGGGTCACCGGCAACGTGCTGTCGTAACCCAGCAGGACCTGCCCCAGCGAGTCGCCCACCAGGAGGGCGTCCACCCCGCCCCGTGCCGCGAGCTTGGCCGAGGGCACGTCGTAGGCCGTCAGCACCACCAGAGGGGGATCGCCGGGACGACGGGCGGTGAAGATGTCGAGACTGGGCAGCTTCGCCATGGCGATCCTCTCAGGCGCCGCCGGCCCGGGGCGCGAAGAACCGGGTCCCGGTGAACGGTTCGCGCAGCTGGTCGACGAGCAGGTCGAGATCGGTCGGAACACCCACATAATCGAGGTGATCGGCAGCCACGACCAGCAGCGGCGTGTCCTGGTAATGGTGGAAGAAGAAATTGTAGGCCCGATTCAGGCTCTCGATGTAGTCGGCTTCCATGCTCCGCTCGAAGGATCGACCCCGCATGCGGATGCGTTCGAGCAGCAGGTCGGTGCTGGCCTGCAGGTAGATCACCAGATCCGGCCGCAGGATACGGTCCTCCAGGATGCCGGCGAGCTGGTTGTAGAGCGCCAGCTCGTCGTCGCTGAGGTTGAGGTTGGCGAAGATCCGGTCCTTGGCGAAGAGATAGTCCGAGACCACCAGCTGGCTGAAGAGCTCGGGCTGGGCCAGGGCTTGCTGCTGGCGGAAACGACTGAGCAGGAAGAAGATCTGGGTCTGGAAAGCATGTGCCGCGCGGTCCTGGTAGAAGCTGGCCAGGAAGGGATTCTCCTCCACCACCTCCAGGTTCACCCGCCCACCGGACGCCGTGGCCAGCAGCTTCACCAGGCTGGTCTTGCCCACGCCGATGACGCCTTCAACGACAATGTACCGCCAGGGCAGCACGCCACTCCTCCTCACCACCGGCGGCGGCGCCGGTGGTTACCAGATCCTCGGTGAGCGGACGCAACCACGGCCCGCCTTCGGCCTGGATTCTAGCCCAGGCAGCGGCAGCCGTCTCCCCGGAATCGGGCAAAATCAACGCCGGCGCCAGTTCGGCCAGCGGACCGAGCACGAAACCGCGCTCGTGCAGGCGAGGGTGGGGCAAGGTCAGCAGCACATCGGCGCCCACCCGGTCGCCAAAGAGCAGGATGTCGAGATCGAGGACACGCGGCAGCAGGTGTCCGGACACCGGACGGCCCAGCCGCTGCTCGACACCCTTGAGGACCGCGAGCAGCGCCGCCGGGGCCAGGGCGGTGCGCACGGCGCAGACCGCGTTGAGGTAGGGCGCCTGGCTGCCCGGCCCCACGTACTCGCTCTCCCAGACACGGCTGAAGCCCGTCACCCGGATCTCGGGATGGGCCAGCAGGGCGAAGAGGCCTCGCCGCAGGAAAGCGAGGCGGTCGCCCAGGTTGCCGCCGAGTCCGAGGACCACCTCCTCCGCCCCGCGCGGAGGGACCAGGTGTGCGGCCGGGCCGGTCAAGAGCGGGGATCCCCGCCGTGAGCGGCGAGCCAGCCTCGATCACGATCGAGGGTGACCGAGACCCGGCCCAGGAAGTTGGGGATGGGCGGGTTGGGCTTGTGCACGGTGACCACGACCCGGGCCACGGGGAAGGCGCGCAGCAGATCGGCGCAGATGGCCTCGGCCAGGGCCTCGAGCAGGAGGAAGCTGTTGGCGGCGGTGACCTCGTGGATCCGCCGGTGCACCGCGACGTAGTCCAGGGCCTCGCCGAGATCGTCGCTGCGCGCGGCGGCGCTCCAGTCCCCCTCGAGCGCGACGTCGATGACGAAGCGCTGGCCGAGTTCGCGCTCGGCCGGATGCACGCCATGGTGAGCGTAGACATCGATCCCGGCCATGGTGATGCGGTCCATCACAGCGCCTCCAGACGTCGGGCCGCTTCGGCCACGCGCGCGTCGGGGGCGGTCAGACTGATGCGGAACCAGCCCTCGCCTCCGTCCCCGAAGCCGACACCGGGAGTGACCACCACGCCCTGATCGCGCAGCACCCGGGCGGAGAAGCCGAGGCTGGACTCGCCGGCCGGCACGCGCGCCCAGACGTAGAACGTGGCCTGGGTCGGGAAGATCTCCAGTCCGGCACGGGCCAGCGCGGCGGTCACGAGTTCGCGCCGCCGGGCATAGGGCTTCATGACCTCGTCGAGCAGGTCGTCGGCACGTCGGCCCAGCGCGAACGTGGCCACCTCCTGCAACGCGGTGAAGACACCGGAATCGATGCTCTCCTTGACCCGGGCCAGCTTGGCCAGCAGTTCGGCCTGGCCCACGGCGAAGCCCACCCGCCAGCCGGTCATGTTGAACATCTTCGAGAGGCTGTGGAATTCGATCAACGGTTGCCGACGATGATCGCAGGTCTCGAGCATGCTCACCGGGCGGTGTCCGTCCAGGCTCACCTCGAGATAGGCCGCATCGTTGGCCAGCACGAACCCGCGCTTGCGGGCGAGCGCGGCCAGGGGCTCGTAAAGACCGGCACCGGCCTCGGCACCGGTGGGGTTGTTGGGGTAGTTGAGCCAGAGCAGTCGCGTGCGATCGTCAGCCAGCGTGGCGAGCTGGGCGGGGTCGGGCAGGAAGGCGCGGTCGGCCGCCAGGGTGAACGGGCGCACCTCGCCGCCGGCCAGAATGGCCGACTGGGTGTAGACGGGATAGCCGATGTCCGGCACCAGCACGTTGTCCCCCTCCTCCACCAGCGCCAGGGGCAGATGCGCGATGCCCTCCTTGCTGCCCACCAGCACCAGGACCTCGTGGTCCGGATCCACGTCGACGTTATGGCGGCGGCGCAGGAAGCCGGCGATGGCGCGACGCAGGCGGGCGTCGCCACGACCGGCGGGATAACGATGGTATTCGGGCGTCTTCACCGTCGTGGCCGCCAGTTCGACCAGGGCCTCGGGGGTGGGCTGGTCGGGATCGCCGACACCCAGATCGATGACGTCGACACCCTTGGCGCGAGCACGATCGCGAGCCTTGTCGATCTCGGAGAAGAGATAGGGTGGCAGCTTGTCCAGTCGTCCCATGATCCATCGCTCCGGTCTGATCGGTCGAGGTGGCGCAGGAAGCCCCGCGGGCCGGGACCCGCGGGGCAACGTAGCAAGAAGCGGTCGATTCAGCGACCCTGCTGGGCTTCGGCCCTGGCCTTGCGGTCGGCGAAGTCGAGATACTCGTCGCAGGCGGCGATGCCTTCGCGGGCGTAGGGCGCCCACTTGGTGTCGCCGCTGCTGGCCGCCCGCTGGAACTGGGCCTTGGCGCTGGCGTAGTCCTCGGCGCAGAAGAGCGCCTTGCCGTAGGCGAAGTTGATCTTGCCCAGCTCCTTGGCGCCGGTCCCCGCGAAACGCGTCATGGCGTCCTTCGCGGCCGCGATGGCCGGGTTGCACTGACCGGCCTCGGCCATCACCACGATCATGTTGGCGGTCTCGTTCATGTTGTCGGGTCGCAGAGCGAGGTACTTCTGGTAGGCCTCGACGCTCACCGGCTTCCGACCCAGGGCGTCGGCGGCCCGCGCCTTGGTCAACAGCGCGTTGGCGTGATCGGGCTGCTTGGCCAGCAGCTGGTCGCAGAGCTCGATTGTGCCGGCGTAGTCGCCCTGCTTCATCTGCGTCTCGATCTGCTTGTAGGCCGTGGTTCCGCCGGCGCTGCCGCCGTACTCGCGGGCCTTGGCCAGGTACATCTCGGCCTTCTCGGGGTTGCCGATCTTCTTCTGCTGGTCGGCGGCCTTGGCGCAGGCTTCGGCGAGGCGCGGCAGGATCTGGGGCTGCAGGTCCGGGCAGAACATCATGGCGTCCTCGAGGGTGTCCACGGCCTGGGTCGGGAAACCCGAGGCGTTGTGCAGGATGCCCAGATTCACCAGGACGAAGCAGTTCTCGGCATCGAGCTTCTGCGCCTTGAGATACTCGGCGCGCGCTTCCTTGTACTTCTTCTGCATGGTCAGGACCTTGGCCAGGTTGGCGTAGTCCACCGCGCCGGCCTGGCCGTTCTGGACGGCGATGGCCTTGCCGAACGCATCGGCGGCGAGGTCGAGCTGGCCGGTGTTCTGGTAGGCCAGGCCGAGACCACGCAGCGCGGGAAAGAATTCGGGGCAGAATTCGACGATGGACTGGAGCTGGCCGATGGCCTGATCCCACTGCTTGGCCTGCAACAACTGCTGCGCGCCGCCGAACTGGAGCTGGGCCTCGGTCATCTGGCCTTCGGTACACTGGGCGACGGCGCCGCCGGCTCCCAGCATCGTCGCGGCGACGAGGACGAGGGCGGCGAGCACGTATCTACGAGTCGTCGGGGTGGGCACGGGATACCTCCAGGAGAACAGCGGGCCAAGTCTCAGTAAAAAACCGGCTCGTGCCGGGATCGGAACGATAACAAGGGTCCAGCGGGGCTGTCAATTCATCCGACCCGATCGATCGGTGTTTTCCAGCGAGATTTGGCATTCAACAGTCCGGAATCAGCAAGAGTTCCCGACGAGCGCCTCGTACCAGGCAATCAGCTCGGCGGCCATGTGCCCGCGGGTAAAGCCCTCACGGACCAGTTTCCGACCGCATTCCCCCCGTCGGCGGGCCTCGTCCGGATCGGCCAGGACAGCCTGCAGCGCACGCCGCAGATCGTCCGGATCGCCCGGCCTGGCCAGCCAGCCGGTCTCTCCGGGACGATTCAGTTCGCGCACACCGGTGGGCAGGTCGCTGGTGACCAGCGGCAGCCCCGCCGCCATGGCCTCCAGCAGGATCAGCCCGAAGGTCTCGCTACAATCACGGCTGGGCAGGACCAGGGCCCGGCTGCGGGCGAACAGTCCGGGCAATTCCTCGTCGGGGACCTCCCCGCGCAGGCAGACCCGATCGCCGAGAGCGAGCGCGGCGATACGCCCGACCAGATGCGCATGCAGGGGACCGCTGCCCACGATATCCAGCTGGACCCCAGGCAGGCCCGACAGCGCGTTCAGCAGGACATCCAGCCCCTTGTAGGGCACCAGCCGGCCCACGAACAGGAAGGGGCCGGTAGCGGACGGTGACGCGCCTGCGAAAGGGGTCGGATCGATGCCGAAGGGGATCACCTGCACGCGCTGGCGCCAGCGGGACAGCTCGGTCGCCTGGTCGCGCTGCGCTGCGCTCGAGACGCAGATCCCCGCCGCGGCGGCCAGGCACCGCTGGGTCAAGGGCGCCACAAGCCGACCGCTGAGGCGCTGGCGGACGATGTCCGAATGATGCCAGACCGCCAGCTTGCAGCCGGCGCGCTCGACCACGACGCGGCTGCGCAGCCAGGCCCAGCAGGCCAGCGGGTTGGGCAAGTGCAGGTGAACCACATCGGGCAGGAAGGACGCGATCTCGCGCTGCAGGAGGCGGGCCAGGCCGAACGTCAGCGGCTGGCTGTTCCAGGTTCCCACCACGCCCGCTCGGACCAGCGCCCCCGGCTGGCCGGGCAGGTCTTCGCGGACGGTGCGCCGTCCGTGTCCGGCCACCAGCACACGCACCTCGCAATCCCTGTCGAGCAGGCCCTCGGTGATGTGCCGCAGGACCGTCTCCATGCCGCCCTTGTCCGGAGCGTAGTACTTGCCTAGGTGCAGGATGCGCATGGGGCGAATCTACTCCAGACCAGGACGACCCGAAAGCGCAAAGCGGCCCCCCTCGGTGGAGGGGGGCCGCCCGGTGGCCGGTCTGGCGACCGGCTGGCTTGCGCAAGCTGTCTTCCCGCGGGAAAACGGCTTACATCATGCCCATGCCACCCATGCCGCCCATGCCGCCCATGTCGCCGCCATGCATGCCGGGCATGTCCTTCTCGGGCTCGTCGGCGACGCAGGCCTCGGTGGTCAGGAGCATGGCCGCGATGGACGCCGCGTTCTGAAGGGCCGAACGCGTGACCTTGGCCGGATCGATGATCCCGGCGACCATCAGATCCTCGTACTCGCGGGTCGCCGCGTTGAAGCCAACGTTGCTGCCCTTCTTCTCGTCGCGCAGGCGCGCCACCACGAGGCTGCCCTCGACGCCGGCGTTCTCCGCGATCAGCCGCAGGGGCTCCTCCATGGCGCGCGCCACGATGTCGCGGCCCACGGCGGCCTCGCCGGTCAGGTCCAGCTTCTTGACCACCTCACTGGCGCGCAGCAGGGACACGCCGCCACCGACGACGATGCCCTCCTCCACCGCGGCGCGCGTGGCGTGCAGCGCATCCTCGACCCGGTGCTTCCTCTCCTTCATCTCGACCTCGGTGTAGGCACCGACGCGGATGACGGCCACACCGCCGGCGAGCTTGGCCAGGCGCTCCTGGAGCTTCTCGCGGTCGTAGTCGCTGGTGGTGTCCTCGATCTGGGCGCGGATCTGGGCCACGCGAGCCTTGACGTCGCCCGCCTTGCCCTTGCCACCGACGATGGTGGTGGTGTCCTTGTCGATGGTGACCTTGCCGCAGCGGCCGAGATCGGCGGTGGTGGTGTTCTCCAGCTTCAGGCCGGCATCCTCGCTCATCACGCGGCCGCCGCTGAGGATCGCGAGGTCCTCGAGCATGGCCTTGCGGCGATCACCGAACCCGGGCGCCTTCACCGCGGCGATGTTCAGGGTGCCGCGCAGCTTGTTCACGACCAGGGTGGCCAGGGCCTCGCCCTCGATGTCCTCGGAGATGATCAGCAGGGGCTTGCCCATCTGCGCGATCTTCTCGAGGATGGGCAGCAGGTCCTTCATGCTGCTGATCTTCTTGTCGTGGATGAGGATGTAGGGGTCGTCCAGCTCCACGCGCATCTGCTCGGCGTTGGTCACGAAGTAGGGGCTCAGGTAGCCACGGTCGAACTGCATGCCCTCGACCACGTCCAGCTCCATCTCCATGCCCTTGGCCTCTTCGACGGTGATGACGCCGTCCTTGCCGACCTTGTCCATGGCCTCGGCGATCATCTGGCCGATGGTCATGTCGTTGTTGGCCGAGATGGCGGCGACCTGGGCGATGATCTGGTTGTCCTTGACCGGCTTGGACTGCTTGGCGATGGCCTCGACCGCGACCCGAGCCGCGTCCTCGATGCCCTTCTTCATGAACATGGGGTTGGCGCCGGCGGCCAGGTTCTTCAGACCCTCGTGGATGATGCACTGGGCCAGGACGGTGGCGGTGGTGGTGCCGTCGCCAGCGACGTCGTTGGTCTTGCTGGCCACTTCCTTGACCATCTGGGCGCCCATGTTCTCGAAGGCATCCTTGAGCTCGATCTCCTTGGCGATGGTGACGCCGTCGTTGGTCACCAGCGGAGCGCCGAACTTCTTGTCCAGGATAACGTTCCGGCCGCGGGGGCCGAGGGTGATCTTCACGGTGTTGGCGAGAGCGTCGACGCCGCGCTTGAGGTGCTCGCGGGCGTCCTCGGTGTACTTGATCTGCTTGGCCATGGGTCATTCTCCTTTATTGGCGTGGCGACTGCCCTGGGCAGTCACCGACCCGACAACTTGCTACAGGATGGCGAGAACGTCGCCCTCACGGAGGATCAGGTATTCGTGACCTTCGACGGTGACCTCGGTGCCGGCGTACTTGCCGTACAGGACCACGTCGCCCTTCTTGACCTCGGGCGCCACACGCTGGCCGTTGTCGTCGACCCGGCCGGGCCCCACGGCAATGATCTTGCCCTGCTGGGGCTTCTCCTTGGCAGTGTCGGGAATGATGATGCCGCCCTTCATGGTCTCGCCTGGCAGGGGCTCGACGATGACGCGATCGGCCAGGGGCTTGATGGAGATGGCCATGCTTGCCTCCTCAATGATCTGGGTTTCAGGTTGTCTTTGCGGGACAATTTAGCACTCTCGCCCCGCGACTGCTAAGCGGGGCGGAATATATCCGACCAGAGACGAGTCGCAAGGCAGAAAATGCAAAGACATGGGGATTTTCGGGGATCTCGGCCCCCGGCTGCCAGATTGGCAGACGAGCACGACATTGCTGCCGTCTTTTTGAGCAATGATGGCCCAAGAAACGAGCCCGCCTGTCAGGCGGGCTCTCGTCCTCGACGTTCCGGCAGGGTCAGGTCCGTTCCTGCACGGTGAAGGGCACCTCCTGCAGGAGCTGGCGGTCCAGATAGATGCGCAGCAAGTAAGCCCCTGGTCCACGCTCCTTCTCCCGGGAGATATTCAGCCGCGAATCCAGCTCGGCGGTGGGCGCGCTCCGCAGGGACACGCTCGTTCTGGCATAACCCAGATCCACGGCCTTCTTGTAGGTGGTCTCGGTCACCGCAACGGGCTGGTCTGGGTCGGCCGCGAATTTCTTGCCGATCTGCGCGCCGCGTTTCTTGCCGTACCGCCGACTCAGATCGGCCAGGAACTGTTCCGGCAACGCCCCCGAGCTATCAGGTGCCACCCCCGCCGGCAGGGTGATTTCCCGTCTGGTCACCTCGGCGTAGCGGCGGAACATCTCCTCGCCGCCGGGCTTGATCCAGACCAGATGCACACTGTAGGTGCGGTCGAGCTGCAATGGATGCAGAACCACTTCGGCCTTGATGTGGCTCTCGTCCTTGATGGTGAACTCATGGTCCTTGTCGAGGCGCCAGTCGCCCGAGTACCGGCGGTAGAGCGTCACCTCGGCGTGGAAGAGATCGGCCGGCGCGTCCTCGCCCGCTTCCGTCAATGCCTGATACCGCTGTGCTTCCGCGGCCTCCTCGGTCGTGCAGCCGACCATGGTGACGATGGCGCCGAGCAGCAGGGCGCACGCCAGGCTGGACCGCCAGCTACCCCCGTGGGTCATGAAGTCGCCTCCTGCGGGTTGTCAGTGCGGCGGCGGCCGGTGGCATCCGACCGCCGCCCTGGAGCACCTAGACTGACACGTCGCCAGCCTTACTTCAACAACGTCATCTTCCCGACCAGCGAGCCGTCCTCCGTGACGAGCCGGTAGAAGTAGATGCCGCTGGCCACGCCGTTGCCCCGATCGTCGCGGCCCTGCCAGGTGATCTCGTGCCGTCCCGCGGTCTGCCGGCCGCGGACCAGCGTGCGCACCAGCTTGCCCTGGACGTCGTACACCGCCAGGGTCGCCTGCTGCGCCCGCGGCAGCGAGAACGCCAGCACGGTGGCCGGGTTGAACGGGTTGGGGTGGTTCTGGGCCAGCGCCAGGCGCGTGCCCGCGTCGGGGGTGTCGGTGGTGCCGGCGATGATGGTGAAGACGCCGGACTCGGCGGCGGCCATCCGCTCCATCCCGTCGAAGACCTCCACCTTCACGCGGCAGCTGTAGCTCGGCGGACCGGCCGGGACCGCGATGGTCCACTCGGCCGCGCCCAGGAGCGCGCCCTCGGCGATGAGCTGGTCGAAGCTGGCGCCGCCGTCCAGCGACAGCCACACCTGCGCCGCCACCACGCCCACGTCGTCGCCGGCGTTCCAGGTCACGGACATGGTCTGGCCCTGGACGAGCTGGGCGCCGGACGCCGGCGCGGTCACCGCCACGGTGGGCGCGGCCACGTCGGCCACGGCGCTGCTGGCGGTGATGACCAGGTCGTCGACCGCCGCCTCGACCAGCGATCCGGCGCCGGCATCGGACGCAATGAAGCGCAGACGCATCTGGCCAGGCTCAGCGTAGAGGTCGTTGAGCATGAAGCTGACTTGCTGCCAGGCATTGTTGGAGGCGGTAGTGTTCTCCACGTTGGCCCACGTCGAGCCGCCGTCGTTGGAGACCTGCACCACCCAGGCGTCGACGCCCGGCTCGTTGCCGAGATCGTTGGTGTACCAGCGCCAGTAATTCACCGACACGGCACCGTGCGTCGTCAGATCGTAGATCGGGCTGGTCAGGGTGGTCGTGCCGCCGTCCACATCGTTGTAGCCCGCGCTCTCACCAGCCTGGTGCTGCCCGGTGAACCAGCAGTTCACGCCGGGGGCCGGGGTGTGGTCGTTCTCCGGCTGGACCGGCTGGCCGTTGTACTCGGTGCCGATGGGGTCGCCGTGCTCCCAGATGCCGGCACTGGCGGTGTCGCCGCCGCCGAGGTTCACCGTCCAGCCCGTGGCCGACTCGCAATCCTCCTCGGCGATCACCGAGACGCTGGCCACCATGAAGCTGAAGTTCGGCCACGGCGCGCCAGCCGGAGCCGCCGAACCGTAGCCCAGCACGTCGCTGGCGGTCAGCCAGTACTGCACCCGCGAACCGTCGGCCTGGCCGGGGATCGTCGCCCGCACCAGACCGGTGCCGGCGTCGACCAGCGTCATGGGCACCGAGTAAGGCCCACCGGAGCTGCTCGACGTGTAGTGCAGCGTGTAGCTCGCCACCCCGGTCAGGTCGGTGACGTTGGCCTCGACCACGTACGGACCGCCGGTGTCCTCGGTGTCGGGGAGCTGGGTCACGTCGGCGATGAACGGGCCGCGGTTGTCGGCGAGCGCGAAGTCCAGCTCGGTGACCTCGCCCTCCAGGATCTCCACGCCGTAGGCAGTATCCGGTGCGCAGCTCTCGTGCCACACCGCCACGTCCCAGGTGCCGATGGTGACGTTGCCCTCGTAGGTACCGTCGCCGCTCGAATAGAACTGGCGGCCCTGGTCCATGATGGTCACCACGGCACCAGGAATGGCGCCGCCGCCGTTGCTGGAGTTGGTGATCTCGCCGCTGAGGGTCCCCTGCGCCTGCGGCACGATGGGACGCAACGCGATGGCCCGGTTGGCCGCGATGGCGGCCGACCCGCCAGGATAGTTGTTGCCGTAGACGTAGGTCAGGCCCACGGTCCGCGTGTGGTCCTGGATGCCGACCGTGAAGTACGTCGTCTCGTCGCCGTTCACCGTCACGCTCTGATACTGCAGCACGATCAGGCCGTCGCCGGTGTCGCTGGCATGATGCGCCGGATCGTAAAGGATGATCTCGAAGGTGCAGTTGCCGTTGTAAGAACTTCCGGTGTACGAGCCGAACGCGTCCCACTGCACGATGTAGCGGTGGTTCGCCTCGTCGTACCAGGTGTAGACCTGACCGCCGGCCAGGTCGTCCCAGAACGCGCAGATCATGGCGTCGGGCGAGCCGTCGGCGGGCAGCGTCCAGTTGCGGTACAGCTTGATGTCCGTGCCGCCGAACGAGAGCCAGCCGTTGGAGCAGATCGAGACGCGGTCGTAGGTCTCGCCGTAGTAGGTGAAGTCGAACGGCAGATCGAACCGACGCGTCTCGTCGTCGTGGCGGCCGGTGTCGCTGATGCCGGTGTTCGTGCCCACGCCCGCCAGCTCGACCCAGTCGTAGACCGGCGCCTCGGGCGCGGTGTCGGCGTTGTCGAAGGCGTAATAGCCGTAGGTGTCGGGGCCGGTGGGATCGCCCACGCCGGCGGTGCCGACGGTCACCGGGAAGACCAGGGTCTGGGTGCCGCCCTCGGCGAAAGTCAGCTCCACGACCAGGGACGCGATGTGGCCGGGATAGCAATCGCTGGCGATGGTCACCGCAAAAGTATCGCTCATGTTGCCGGCTGCACCGGAAGTCAAGGCGCCCCAGTTGCCGTCAGGATCGCTGACGGTGACCCACTGGCTGGCGCAGCTCAGGCTCGCCGTGATGCCTGCCGTGGCGAGGTCACCAGCGTTGACCAGGTTGAAATCCACCGTGCCGGATTCGCCCGGATCCAGGTCGCCGCCGCTGCCGCCGAAGGTCAGGCGATTGATCCTGCCCTGCGGCCCGTGGATGGGCAGCGCCACCAGGCTGGTCCAGGTCTCGCCGCTGCCGCTCGCGTCCAGGCGCAGTTCGGCGGTCTCGCCGCCGGGCGCGTCGCTGGCGAGCTCCACGCGGAAGACGCCGGTGGCGGTGCCGCCGGCGGCCACGGTGCCGAAGCTCGCCTCGCCGTCGAGCAGCGCCACGTAGGGCAGCGACTCCAGCAGCGTGCCCACCGCCGCACTCACCGCGTTGGTGCCGTGGTTGCGCAGCCGGATCTCGAGATCGAGCACCTCGCCCGGGTTGGCCTGATCGTCGCCGTTGCCCGAGACCTCGCTCACCGTCAGGGCGTCGAAGTCGAGCGAACGCGCCACGGTGCCCACCGCGGTCTGGCCCAGGTGCGGGTGCAGGTTGGTGCCGGTGACCGTCACGAGCACGTCGCCAGCCGCGGCGTCGGTGATCTCCAGCATCGCCTGCCCGTTCTGGTCGGTGTAGGCGAAGTCGTGCACCGCGCCGTCCTGATGGACCGCCACGCGGGCGCCGGCCAAGGGCGCGCCGCCCAGGGTCACCGCCACCGGCAGCGCGTTGGCGCCGAGCGCCACCTGCGAGGGGTAGGCCACGTCGATGGCCGCCGGCACGGCGGTCCAGATCTCGGTGGCGGGGTCGCCCATGAGGTTGTTCCAGGTCGACCAGGTCCAGACCTTCTGCCACTCGTTCTCGTAGTAGTTCTTGTAGAGATTGAGCTTGCCGCGGGTCAGCGACGGACCCACGCGATGTTCACCGGTGGTGAGCACCGCGTTGGTGATGCCCAGGAACATGCAGTTGTTGTAGCGCGTGTGCGTGCCCGTGGTGGCGGTGCCGATGCTGGCGATGCCGCCGCCGTTGGGCGCGCGCAGGAACGCCTCGCTGCGGCAGGTGGTGTCGTCCTCGAAGGTTCCCGTGTCACAGGTGAGGATCACCGCATAGGGCAGCTGCTGCCCGTTGCCAGTGGATTGGATGTGCGACTCGCTCATGCCGCTCATGTTCCAGTAGCCGCGGTAGGTGAAGATGCTCTCGCCCTGGTTGATGGTGGTCAGCATCTGCGTGACGAAGTTGCCGCTCCAGATGGTGTCGATGCGGGTGTAGTTCAGTTCCTGGAGCTGCTGCTTGACGAACTGGTTGGTGAAGATGCAGCTGTAGCCCGAGGCCGAGGGGTCGCCGGTGAGGCCGGCGGTGGTGAACCAGCTCGGGTCGGACATGTCGGGGGCGCTCTCGTAGTCGACGATCTTGTCGATCACGGTCTGCAGCTGGCTGGTGCTGGTCACCGAGATGCGGCCGAGGTGCACGTCGGCCAGCACGTCGCCGCCGTCGAGCAGCGAGTACTCGTGGTCGCCCTCGCCGTTGTAGCCCGAGTAACTCTCGTGCCAGGTGGGGATGGCCACGGCGCCGTTGGCGTCGCCCACCAGGGTGACGAACTCCAGCGGGATGCTGCTGTTGGTGTACTGGCTCTGCAGCCAGCTCCGGATGGCCGTGGTGCTGGAACCGGTGGTGGCGGTGGTGACCACTTCCACGGTGTAGCCCTGGCGACGGCGCCAGTCGGCCAGCTTCTCGACGATGCCGGTGACGGTGCTGTTGTTCGGGCAGATCATGATGTACTTGCCGGGGCCCACCTGGACGCCCGCGTCGCGGGTCCAGCCCAGGACCTCCTGCTCGTACATCAGCGCGAACGACTCGGGGATCAGCTGCGGCGAGGCGGCCTTGCTGTTGCGGTCGTCCCGGCCGGAGAAGGTCACCTCCACGGTCATGCGACGCGCCACGGTGACCTCACCGGTCGCCGGATCGTAAGCCACGGGGCTGAAGGTCACCGGCACCACGCGCAGGCCGTGCAGCAGCGCGGGCTCACCCACCAGGGCAGTGGCCTCGCTGGCAGGTGCGGCGGCATAGAGCGCGGCATCGAACGCGGGCGAGGCCGCCTTGGCCGCGTCCACCAGTCCCTGATTGGGCGCCAGGGACATGGCGCCCAGGCTCACCAGATCACGCTCGACCACCTTCACCGACACGCCCGAGCCAGCAGGCAGGGCCACCAGCCGGGTGATGGTCGGCAGGGCAGCCTGACCGTCGCGGCCGCGATGACCGCCACCGACCAGCTCGAGCGACTGGAACGTACGACCCTCCAGATCCAGGCTGCTGGACTCGAGGCTGGGCAGGTCCAGATCCAGGACCAGGCCCGACGCCGTCTTGGTGCGGACCAGGACGCTGGGGGCACCGCCGGCGCCCTCGGCAGAGAGTGACAGCGTCTGGGTCTGCTCCTCCGCCGCAGCCAAGGGGGCGGCGACGAGGAGCAAGCCGAGCAGCAGAAGGGACCAGCGAGCGCAGTTCATTTCGGCCTCCGTCAGTTGACAGCACGGGGCGGGGTTGGCCGCGTCATCCGAGCCGGTTCGGGTTTGCATACCATCCTTGATTATATCAGATAGAGCACGAGAAACGCTGTCCTAAATCATTACAATTGTGAGCCATATGCTTAGAACATGTCTCATTTGTTGCTTTTAGGTTTCAGATTTCACGATATCGGGACTAAATGTTGAGACTTTTTCCTGTTAGTCGCCAAGCACGAAACCAGGCAACTGTCCCCATCTCGATGTGAATTGACCGTGCACTCTCAGCCTCTCCCCCGCAGCGTCAACACACCATACATGCCGGATAACCGTCCAACTGGCAAAATGATTCGCCTTCTCGCCCCGTCTATCACAAAAAAGTTAGAATACGTCCTATGGTATGTGCTTGGGGCGGCATGATATACTTATGAGTGCATCTCCGACCGGCGACCGCTGTCGTCGCCGCGGCCCATTCCTGCGGGAGGACCACGATCATGAAGCGCCTCATCCTTGCCACCACCGCCCTCGCGCTGCTGTTCGGCGCCGGGACCGTCCTGGCCGTCGAGATCAACGTGCCTGGCGACTACGCCCAGATCAACGATGCGGTGCAGGCCGCCAATCCCGGCGACGTCGTGATCGTGGCAGCCGGCACCTACACCGACTGCACCCATGAGACCGAGGGACCCGGCTCCACCCTCGCCTGCGTCATCATGCGCCCCGGCGTCACCCTGCGCGGCGCCGGCCCCGAGGCCACCATCATCGACGCCGAGGGCCTGGGCCGCGGCATCTACGTCCACGACACCGACGACGTGGTCATCGCCGACCTGCAGGTCCGCGGCGCCTACGCCGAGATCTTCGGCGCGGGCATCCTGATCCGTCAGGGCTCCACCGGCGCCGTGGTCGAGAACGTGACCGTGCGGGAGAACGGTGACGGCGGCATCGTAGTGATCAACGACGCCGAGGCCACCATCACGAGCGTCGATTTCCTTGCGAACGAGGCCAAGCAGGGCGGCGGCCTGGCGGTGGAAGAGGGCAGCACGGCAGTGATCACCGACTGCGTCGTCGACGACAACACGGCCCCCACGGGAGCCGGGATCTTCATCCGCGCCGGTTGCACGGTCACCATGACCGGCTGCACCATCACCCGCAACGCCATCAACGCCGACTTCGGCAACGGCGGCGGAGTCTGCGTCCAGGACTCGCACTGCGACATCAGCGGCTGCGAGATCGCCGAGAACACCACCGAGGGCAACGGCGGCGGCCTGGTCTACAAGGATGGCGCCACTGGCACCGTCGAGGATTGTGACATCGTGGGCAATTACACAACCGTCGCCTACAACTTCGGTGGGGGCATCAGTTGCCAGCAGTCCGCTCCCACGCTGCGAAATCTGCGGATCATCGACAATGCTGCCAACTCCGCGAATTCCGTAGGCGGCGGAATCGATGTCCAGTTCACGCCATCGCCGACCATCGAGAACTGTACCCTGGTCGGCAACAGTTGCTATGCTGACACTCTTGGCGCCGGAATTTTCGTGCAATGGGGCGGTGATCCCCAGATCACGAACTGTCTGATCACAGACTCGACGGGTGGTGCAGGCATCTACTGCATGTTCTCCGCCGAAACAACCTTGACCGGCTGCAACCTCTGGAATAACGATGAGGGCGGCATTCTCTTTGCGAATGATGGCGGCTGCAACTTCTCGGCCGACCCGCTCTACTGCAATCCCGACGAGAACAACTACCGCATCCAGCCGGGCAGCCCCTGCGCCGCGGGCAACCACCCCGACGGTGGGGACTGCGGGGCCACGTACGTGGGCGCCTACCCCGCCGGCTGCGGCAACGCCGTGGGCGACGTGCCCGTTGCCGGCGTTCTCCTGGGCAACGCGCCCAACCCGTTCAACCCCATGACCACCATCTTTTTCGTGCTTGACGAGCCCGGCGACGTCGTGGTTCGAATCCACGACTTGCGCGGCCACCTGCTCCGTAGTTTCCAGCGTGCCGGCGTGGCCGCCGGTGTGCGGCAAGAGATCAACTGGAACGGCCGCGACCAGGACGGTCGCTCGCTCGCCAGCGGCGTCTACCTCTACCGCCTCGAGAGCAACGGCATGACCACCAGCCAGAGGATGAGTCTGATCCGATGAAGCGAAGCCTAATCTTGGGCATCGCGCTGACCTGCCTGACCGTGGCCGCCCCCGTGGCGGCCACGGCCCAAGGTCCCGCGACACCGCCCCCCGCCGCCGCCTACGACGTCCATGACAACGAGACCATCCTGACCTTCCCGGCGCGACAGCAGTCCACAGACGACATGGCAACGGATCTGGGCGCCGTGGTGGCCCTGCCCGCCGACGCGACCGGAGCCGAGGCGGTCCTGATCTCCGGACGGGCCGCCAGCGTCGCCATCGAGGGCGAGGCCATGCGCATGCGTGGCCAGGCCGCCGTGGTGGTCCGGGTCCAGGAACCCGCCGCCGGTCCAATCGTGGTGGCCGTCCGCCACAACGGATCGTGGAGCGCCAAGAGCAACGACCGTCTTGGCTCCGCCGCGCTCGAGGCCAGCCTGCCCGGCCAGCCGGATCTTGGTCTGAAGGCCGCCTCGCATCCCATGGGTGGCAGCTACGTCATCGTGGTCGGCCCCCAGTACGCCTCGGCCGTGGCGCCGCTGGCCGACTGGAAGTTGCGCAAGGGCTGGCCCGTGGTCACGGTGACCACCGACGTCACCGGGTCCACCAACGCCGCCATCAAGGCCTGGCTCCAGGATGCCTACGACACCTGGCAGCGTCCCCCCGAATACGTGCTGCTGGTGGGCGACGTGGACGTGATCCCCTCCTGGGACTTCTCGGGCAACGTCACCGACATGCCCTATGCCCTGCTCGACGGCGACGACTGGCTGCCCGACGTCATGCTGGGCCGTTTCTCGGTATCCAACCAGACCGAGTGCCAGGCCATGGTGGCCAAGTCCGTGGCCTATGAACAGGCCCCCTTCATCGACGAGACCGCCTGGTTCACGCGCTCGGTGATGGTGGCCGGCCAGTACGCCTCCACCACCCCCATGTACACCGTGCAGTTCTGCGGCGAGCAGCTCGAGAGCATCGGATTCGACCCGCTGGATCCCGTCACCCCCATCCCCGGCGACGAGGGCAACTTCATCGTCTCGCCGTACCAGCCGCGTGAGGGCATGGGAATCCCGCAGGACAGCGGCCCCGTCGTGATCAAGGCCTCCATCGACGAGGGCTGCTCGTTCGTGGTCTACCGCGGCTGGGCCTACGGTACGGCGGGCTGGCAGCCGCCCACCTACACCGTGGACCACATCCCGGCCCTGACCAACGGACAGATGCTGCCGGTGGTCATGAGTTTCGTCTGCCTCAATGGCGATTTCCAGGCGAGCGAGGCGTGCTTCGGCGAGGTCTTCACCCGCCAGGGCGGCAGTTCACCCGAGAATTTCCGCGGCGCGGTGGCGTTCATCGGCAACGGGGAGCACTGGTCGCACACGCGCTTCAACGACGCCATGGCCATCGGTTTCTTCGAACGCGTCGTCGAGCCCGAGATCAACACCCTGGGCGCGCTGCTCAACGCCGGCAAACTCCGCTTCCTGGAATACTATCCCGGCGAGCTCAACGACACCGGCAACGAGGAGTCGGTGGAGTTCTATTTCCACATCTACAACCTCCTCGGCGATCCAGAGCTGAATTTTTACCGGGCCGCCCCCACCGCGCTCCAGGTCACGCATGACGCCGAGATCCCCGTGGGCGCCTCGTTCCTCGAACTCACGGTCCGCGAGGAAGGCGGCGCTGTGCTGCCCGGCGCCCGCATCGGCGTGGCCCAGAACGGTCAACTGCTCGGTGCGGCCTTCAGCGACGACTCGGGCGAGGCCCGGGTCGCCCTGAGCACCCCGGTGGGCGAGGGCGCGGTGAGCCTGACGGTCACCTATCCCGACCGCCTCGCCTACACCACCCTGCTGAACGCCGACCTCAGCGTGATCTACGTGGCGCTGGAATCGCTGGCCATCGACGACGAGGCCCCCGCCGGCAACGGCGACGGCCAGGCCAACCCCGGTGAGACGCTGGCGTTGACCACCACCATGCGCAACGTGGGCAGCGAGGCCGCCGCCGCGGCCACCGTGACCTTGACCATCGACGGCCCCGCCACCGTGACGAACGGCAGCGCCAGCCTGGCCGGTCTCGCGGCTGGAGCCAGCGGCGTCATCGACACGCCGCTGGAGCTGACCATCGCGCCCGACGCGCCGGACGGCGCGCTGATCACCGGTCGCCTCGCCATCGCCCACGACGGCGCGGTGGACCTCGCCGGCTTCGAGTTGCAGATCTCCGCCCCCACCTTGCAGATCACGGCCCATGGCGAAGACGGTGGCGATGGCTGGCTCGATCCCGGGCATACGACCGACCTGACCCTCACCCTGCTCAACCAGGGGTCGCTGGCCACCACGGGCGGCGACCTGGCGCTGAGCCTCCAGGCCCCGGAAGGCGTCACCCTGCAGACCAGCAGCGTGTCCTTCGGCGCCATGGCCAGCGGCGAGAGCACGACCACCGGCCCGATCAGCCTGACCTTGGCCGATGACGTGGTCGAGGGCGTCACGGTGACCCTCGTCGTCCAGGCCACCCTCGCCGAAGGGACCGAGTTCGACACCACCGTCCCGGTGCCCGTGGGCAAGGGAAGCAGCGGCGAGCCTGCCGGCCCCGACAACCACGGCTACTACGCCTACGACAGCGCCGACTACCTCTACCCCGCTCAGCGCCCGGTCTACCGCTGGCTGGAGATCTCCACCACCTTCGGCGGCGCCGGCACCCAGCTGGTGTACGACGAGGATAACTACGATCGCGACGTCATCGTGGACCTGCCCTTCACCTTCACCTTCTACGGCGAGAGCTTCACGCAGATCCGCGTCTCGGACAACGGCTGGCTCAGCTTCGAGGCCACCAACGACGACTACAACTTCTACAACTGGCCCATCCCCTCGACCCATGGCAATGGCGCCCTGGTCGCGCCGTTCTGGGACAACTTCATCCCGGTGCCGCCCTCGTACTACGACCCCGATGTCGACCCCATCGGCACGCTGACCGACGGCATCTTCTACTACCACGACACCGCCAACGACGAGTTCATCGTGGAGTGGAGCCGGATGCGCCATTACAAGGCCGGCAACCCCGAGGACGATGATCCCGACATCATCGATCGGCAGACCTTCCAGGCCGTCCTGCGCAACCCGGCCACGTACACCACGCCCAGCGGTGACGGCGAGATCCTCTTCTTCTACAAGCAGGTGGCCGACAACGATTTCCTGCGTATGTGGGCCACGGTGGGTATCGAGTCGCCCGACGAGACCGACGGCCTGCAGCTGACCTACGACGGCGTCCGCAGTGCCGGCACCATGGTCTTCGGACCGGGTTCGGCGATCCGCGTGACCACTGCCACGCCGGTACGAGTGCCGCTGGTGGTGGACAAGCTCGAACGCCAGGCCCGCGCCGATGGCGCCACCTTGACCTGGACCTACAGCGATCCCCGGCCGGTGATCGGCTGGAACGTTTACGCCGACCACGCCGGTCGCCGGACCTGCCTGACCGCGGAGCCCCTGGCCGCCGACGTCCGGACCAGCGACCTGACCTGCGACCCCGATTGCGACCTGGTCCTCGAGGCGCTGCTGCCCGGCGGAACGACCTGCGACGCCGGCAAGGCGCTGTCGGGCATCACGACGGCCGCCTTCGCCCTCGGCCAGCCGCACCCCAACCCGGTGCGCGGCGAGTCGCGCATCTCGTTCGCCCTGCCCCGTTCCGGCCACGTGCAGCTGCGCATTTTCGACGTGCGCGGCCGCCTCGTGCGCACCCTGCTCGATGGCCGGGCCGAAGCCGGCGACGGGCTGGTGGTCTGGCAGGGTCGCGACGACCGCGGACGGCAACTGGCCGATGGCGTTTATTTCTACCGTCTCGAGCACGCTGGCCAGAGCCTGACGCGCAAGCTCCTGCTCGTTCGCTGATGACCTTCACCCGACCGGACGTTCCCCCGGGGACGTCCGGTCGGCATGCACCCCGTGAGCAATGAAACTGATCGCGCTTCTTCTGCTGCTGTTGATCGCCATGGGCGTCTGGGAAACCGCGCGGCACCGCTGGTTCCTCAGGCGGATCCCCGTGCGCGTGCACGTCAACGGTAGCCGGGGCAAGAGTTCGGTTTCGCGGCTCATCGCCGCCGGCCTGCGCGGCGGCAACCTGCGCGTGGTGGTCAAGACCACGGGTTCGGCGGCGGCCATGATCCACGTCGATGGCCGCGAGACCCCGGTCATCCGCCGGGGAGGCCCCAACATCCGCGAGCAGCTGCGCATCATCCGCGAAGCCGCCCGCGAGCAATGCGACGCGCTCGTGATCGAGTGCATGGCCGTGCGACCCGACCTGCAGCGCACCTGCGAGCACCACATCGTGCGATCCACCCACGGCGTGATCACCAACGTCCGTCCCGATCACCTCGAGGTCATGGGACCGACCATGCCCGACGTGGCCGCCAGCCTCGCCGGCACCGTGCCGCGTCGCGGCCACCTCTTCCACGCCGAGGATGTCTTCGCCGATTACTTCGCGGGACGCTCCCGGGCACAGCACTCCCGGTGCACGCGGGCCGATGGCGACACGGTATCCGCGCGGGAGATGGAGGGCTTCCGGTACGTGGAGTTCCCCGAGAACGTCGCGCTTGCCCTGGATGTCTGCCAGGCCGTCGGCGTGCCCCGCGAGGACGCCCTGACCGCCATGTACGCGGTCCAGCCCGACGTCGGCGCCATGACGCTCTGGACCTTCGTGGAGGAGCGCGGACCGGTCACCTTCGTCAACGGATTCGCCGCCAACGATCCCCAGAGCTACCTGCGGATCTGGGAACGGCTGAAGCTGCACGAACGCGCCGATGAGGTCGTCCTGGTGTTCAACAACCGCGAGGACCGCATGCGACGCGCCAAGGACCTGACGCCTCTCTTCGGCCGCCAGCTCACGGCCGGCCGCTATGTCCTGATCGGCGAGGAGACCAGGATCGTGGCCGACATGCTGCGCCGTGAAAAGGTGCCCATGGACCGCGTCGAGGATCTCGCCCGCCGGCCCGCCCCCGAACTCTGGGCCATGCTGGTCGAACTCTGCCCGCCCGGAGGACTGATCATCGGAATCGGCAACATCAAGGGCATCGGCAACGCGCTGCTCGACCATCTGCGCGCCCGGTTGCCCCAGGAGGTCGCCTGATGCTCTATCAGGCCATCGGTCTCGGATTGGTCGTGAGCCTGGTCTTCACCGAGATCCTCGGCCTCGCGGCCGGCGGTCTCGTGGTCCCCGGCTATATCGCGCTGTTCCTCGACCAGCCATTGCGGATCCTGGGCACGGTGCTGGCGGCCCTGGTCACCTTCGGCTTCGTCCGGCTGCTGGGCAACTTCATCCTGCTCTACGGGCGCCGCACCATGGTCTTCTGCGTCCTGGCGGGATTCTTCTTCGGATACCTCACCCGCTACCTGCTGGTGCTCAACGATCTGATCGGCCTGGGCATGGAGGCCACCCTCATCCAGTCGGTGGGCTACATCATCCCGGGGCTGATCGCCTACTGGATGATGCGGCAGGGCATCGTCGAGACGCTCTGCACCATGTTCATGGCCGCGTTCATCGTCCGGCTGGCCCTGGTGGTCGCCCACGGAGGCAAGCTCATTGAGCTGGCGTTTGGATAGCCGTCGCAAGTGGATCCTGCTGGGTCTGGCCGTGCTGGCGCTGCTGTTGCAGTCGTTGCTCGACGCCACCCGCGCACCGGTTCGCCAGCGTGATTACGAGTTGAAGCTGACCGCTGCCCAGAATGCGAGCCAGGCGTTCGCCGTCCTGCGCGCGCACCGCCAGCTCGACGACGCCCACCTCGACATGCTCAACGACCCGGCGGGCACCGGGCTCATCGGTCCCGAGTTCAGCCAGATCACTAACGCCCAGGGCAATCTCGAGGCCAAGCTCACCAGCCTGAACCCCAACTGGGCCGGCGTACTGGTCCAGTACTTCCGCCAGGCCAGCCTCAAGCCGGGCGATCCCGTGGCGGTGGCCATCTCCGGATCGTTCCCCGGCATGAACATCGCGCTCTATGCCGCCATGGAGACCATGCGCCTGCGCCCGGTGGTCATCACCTCGGTGGGCGCCTCGATGTGGGGCGCCAACGATCCCGATTTCACCTGGCTCGACATGGAGACGGTGCTCTTCGACAAGGGTGTCTTCACCACCCGCAGCGCCCTGGCCAGCTTCGGCGGCGGCAACGATCGCGGCCGCGGCCTGAGCCCCGACGGTCGCGCCATGATCGAGGAGGCCGCCCGCCGCAACGGGGTACCCCTGCTCGAGCCGACGAGCATCGAGGACGCCATCGCCCAGCGCATGGCCTTCTACGAGCAGGAAGCCCGTGGGCGAGCCTACCGCCTGTACATCAACGTGGGCGGCGGTGTGGCCAGCCTCGGCAGCAGCCACAACCGGACGTTGCTGCCCTCGGGCCTCACCCAGGAACTCGGCGCACACAACTGGACGCGCAAGGGCACCATGATCCTCTTCTCGGAGAAGGGCGTGCCGGTGGTCCACTTGCTGCGGATCGTCTCGCTCGCGCGCGACCTGGGGCTGCCCATCTCCCCCGACTACACACCCGCCCCCGGCGAGGGCGAGATCTTCGTCAAGACCATGTACCGGTTCTGGCTGGCGCTGGCGGTGCTGGTGGTCTACTGCGGCCTCTGCGCACTGATCCTGGCGCCGGAACTACGCCGCGGCATCTTCGACATGTGGCCGCGCCGGCGCCTGCCGGAGTCGGCCGAGGAGGACAGGGTATGAGAACGTGGCGGTCCATCGCGCCTGTCCTGGTGTTGATGACCATGCTGTCGGTTCCCGCGGTCGCCGAGACCTCGTGGGTCTCGATCAAGGATCTCGGCGGCGTGCGCGAGGCCTGCCTCGACGTGGGCGGTCGCCAATTCGAGTATGCGGTGCTCGGTGGAACCGATGCCGCCACCTGCGTGGTGGCGGGGCCGCGGCGCCTCAAGCTCGTCAGTCGCTACGTCTTCGCCGACGGCGACCTCGACCGCGTTCCCTACACGGTGATCCTGAGCGTGGACGGGCACGAGGTCCTGCGCAAGTCGTTCACGGGCAAGCCGCACGACACCATCACGCTCTGTGAGGATGGCCGGCGCGTCGGCACGCTGCGCCGGGGCTACCTCGAACTGGCCGCCGGCAGTCACGAATTGACCATCCGGGCCGAGGCCGAGGGGAACGGCAAGGTCGCCATCCGTCTCTATCGACAGGTGCGCCGCCGCCGGGAGAGCTGGGTGCCCTTCGCTCCAGAGGCCTACGCCGGGGTCCGTCACCTGCAGTTCGAGAGTGGCAGCACCTCCACGTACTACCATTTCGATGCTGACCAGCCCCTGCGGATGACCGTGGGCGGCCCGACCTCGCTGCGGGTGCGCACTCGCCTCGACTTCGACCACACGATGAACGGCAGCCAGACCTACACCCTCGAGGTGACCATCGACGACGAGGTCTGGCGGACCTTCCACTTCGACAGCACCGCGCTCAGCAGCGCGATCTGGCTCGAGCGGCAGGATATCCTGCCCGGCAACCGGCGTGAGTTCCGGATCACGGTCCCCCGGGGCCGCCACGAAGTGGCGATCCGCTGCGTCCGGCCGGACGCCTGCGGCATCGCCACCATGATCCACATCCCCAAGAGCGACCTCGAGCGCTAGGAGAGCCCGTCCATGATTCTGCGCCCTCGATCCTCTCCTCTGATCCCCTGGCTCGCCGCCGTGCTGCTGGCAGGAGCCCTCGCCGGCTCCGCCGCGGCCGGCTTCGTGGTGGAGCCCACATCCCGGGTCACGGTGATCCCCGTGGGCGACAAGGACTACTACCTGCTCGACCAGGAACCGATCCTGGTGCTATTGCAGGGACCGGGCCGCCTCTATGGCTATGCCCGAGCCGGCTTCGCGCCGGGCGAGTCGGGCACCAAGTCGGGCACCATCATGCTGCAGGGCGTGGGCGAGCGGACCATCAAGCTGCCCCTCAACTTCGAGCCCAGCAGCGTCTCCACCTGGGGTGACGGTCGTCCTGGCCGGCCGAGCATGGGCCGACAGTTCGAGTTCTACATCCCCAAGGGCATGTGGAGCGTGCAAGTCAGCGGGACCCAGCCCGAAGGGAACCTGCTCGCTGCGAATCTCTATTTCGACGGCCCGCCGCAGCCGACGGCCGGAGCGGTCGAGGGCGATGCGCGGGTCCGCGAGAGCCCCTGGCGCTATCGCAACCAGTTCGGCGTCGAGGTCATCTACGACGACAACGTCATCACGCAGAGCGACGACGGCGTCGACGCCTGGGTCGACGGGGTCACGCCCGAACAGTTCCGAATCGGCGCCATCGAGGACCTGCTGGTGGCGCCCTGGCTCGACTTCGCCGCCGAACGCAACTTCTGGGACTTCGGCAAGACGCGCCTCCGCTTCAAGATCAAGCGCTGGATGTACACGCAGAATCCGATCAAGACCAACACCGATCTGAACTGGTACATCCGCCAGTACTTCCCCGGTGGCAAGTCGCTCGAGCTCTTCATCCACTACGCGCCCGAGCAATTCATCCGCATGCTCTCGGACCGGCCGCCCTACAGCGATCCCGACGAACCGATCGAGTACAAGGAGTTCCGTTTCACGCGCAACGTGGTGAACCTGAGCTGGCGCCACCGCCTGAGCAAGAAGTTCGATTACCAGCTCATCGTCGAGACCAACATGCGCTACTACAACAAGCCGTTCATCGAGAACGATATCGAGGCCTGGGAGATCCGCGGCTCGGTGGGCTACAAGATCCACCGGCGGCTGAAGCTGTCCTTCGACTACAGCTACGAGGATGCCAAGGCCCGTGGCTACGACGCCGCCGACGAGGACAGCGACCACAACGACGACGGCGACGCCAGCTACCGGCGCGACCTCTACCGCGTGGGCTTCGCCTGGACCACGCGCTGGGCCCGGCCGTTCTTCGACTCCATCGACGGATCGTACCTGTTCATGGATTACTACTACCCCACCTCCGTGCCCCTCTTCGACGACCCCTACCACGTGGGCCGTCGCGACAAGGTGACCAAGGTCTCGGTCAGCCTCAGCAAGCGGATCAACAAGACCATCAGCGTCTACGGCGATTTCCGATACTCCGAGCGCGCGGTGGAGTCGCCCTACTACGGCGACATCACCCTGGACAAGGATTACATCCAGCACCGTTACTGGGTCGGCATGACCTACAGATTCTAGAGGAGTGGCCATGCACGCGAATCTGACGACACGACACCTGCTGCTCATCGCCGCGGCGCTGCTGACCATGGCGGCGCTGCTGGCCGGCGGCTGCGCCAAGCAGGACCTTTACGATCCGCCGGGTTCTCCCTACGCGATCGAGGGCCAGCTGCCATTGCCCTCGATCAACGAGGGCGTGGACGTCATCGGCCGCAGCGCGTTCGTCGCGGGCGGCGAGGCGGGTCTGCACTCGGTGGACTGGACCGATCCGGCGGCCCCCCAGCTGCTGGCCACGATCAACACAACCAAGTACGCCGACGACGTCCAGGTGCTGCGCACGATGACCGACGGCGTGCTGCGCGACATCTGCCACGTGGTCGAAGGTACCGAGGGCGTCACCAGCTACGACGTCACCGATCCGGCCATGCCCATCAGCTACAGCACCGGCACCACGGCGGTGGTCGGACGCACGGTCTACATCGACCAGTCCGATGATCCCACCGAACCTTACATCGTCTACCTGGCCGAGGACTGGAAGGGCGTGCGGATCTTCGAGTCCGTGCCCGCCGACCCCGGCGTGCTCGCCTACAACGGCGTGTTCGTGGGCACCAACGGCAAGGCCTACAGCCTCGTCGTGCGCGACGGGTGGGGCTACTGCGCCGACAACGAGATGGGCCTCTGCGTGCTCGACCTGCGAATCCTCGACCTGAACGCGGTGCGGCTCGTCTCATGGGCCGACACCCACGGCACCGCCCGGGCCGTGGCCATCGAGGGTGACTACGCGTTCGTGGCCGATGGCGTGGAGGGCCTGGCGGTCTTCCGGATCCACGAGGGCGACACTCCGGAGCTGGTGGCCCATTACGACCTCGGCGGCTTCAGCGAGGCCATCGAGGTGCGCGACGGCCTCTGCGCCCTCGCGGCCAACGGCGGCGGCGTCCACTTCATGGACGTCAGCAACCCCCTCGAGCCCATCTACCTCGGCACCACTCCCACCAGCTACGCCACCGACGTGGCCTTCGCCGACGACGGCCACTGCATCGTGGTCGATGAGGACGACGGTCTCCTGGTGCTCGGCGGTCGTGGACCGTTCCTCGACAAGACCCGTCCGGGCAAGGTCGGCGATCTGGCCGCCCTGCCCGCCGGCAACCGCGCCATCGATCTGTCCTGGACCATGACCGGCGACGACCGGTTCATCGGCACGGCCGCGAGCCTGGAGATCCGCATGGCCGACGCTCCGATCATCGACGAGGAGACCTGGGACGCGGCCACCACGCTGTCGGGACTCCCCGTGCCCGAGGCCCCTGGCACCCTCATGACCCTGACAGTGGGAGACCTGGAGCCCACCACGACCTACCACTTCGCCATGCGGGTCATGGACGATGCCGATCAGATCTCGGTGCTCTCCAACCCCGCCAGCACCAGCACCACTGCGGGCATCACCCTGCGCAATGCCAGCCTGGACATCGACGGCGGCACCATTGAAGACACCTTCACCTACCAGATCGAGGCCATCTGGGAAGCGCCCTTCACCGCCTCTGAGGTGATCATCGACGGCACGCCGCAGACCATGACCAACGTCGAGGGCAACCTCTACCGTTATCAGACCACCCTGCCCACCGGGGCCCACACCTACTCATTCCGCTTCACCGCGGCCGACGTGGCCGACGCCGTCACCGAGGACGCGTCCGGCCCGCTGGTCGGTCTGGTGGCCTTCACCATGGGCAGTCCCCTCGGCGAGAACGGCCGTGACGATGACGAGGTCCAGCGCACCGTGGTCCTGAGCCACGACGTGGTGGCCGAGCCCCACGAGGTGACCCAGGCCGAGTGGGACGCCGTGATGCCCGCCGGCAGCAACCCCGCGCAATTCCCGGGGGCGAATCGCCCGGTCGACAGCGTGCTCTGGCTCGATGCCATCCGCTACTGCAACGCCCGCTCGCTGGACGAGAGCCTGACCCCGGTCTACGCGATCAACGAGGTGACCGGTGCCGTGGACTGGGATCGTGGCGCCGACGGCTACCGCCTGCCCACCGAGGCCGAATGGGAGTACCTCTGCCGCGCCGGCACGACCACCGCTCTGTACAGCGGCGATCTTGTCGAGCTGAACTGCCGCCTCGATTTCAACCTCGACAGCATCGGCTGGTACTGCGGCAACGCGGCCGACGGTACCGAGGTGGTTGGTCAGAAGACCGCCAACCAGTTCAACCTTCACGACACGAGCGGCAACGTGCGCGAATGGTGCTGGGACTGGTACGACACCGTCACCACCGAGACGGTGCTGGACCCCGAGGGCCCGTCGCTCGGCGTGCGTCGGTCCTGTCGCGGCGGCTCCTGGTACTACAGCGCCCAGGATTGCCGCAGCGCCGCCCGCGGATCGTTCCCGCCCGACAGCCCCGACAACACCGTGGGCTTCCGCGTGGTGCGGACCGTTTTCAGCCGCTGATCCCCTGCGGCCGGGCGGAACCTCCGGGTTCCGCCCGGCCCCCGGAAAGGACGTCATGGCCGCCAGAGCGATCACCAAGAATGCCGCCAGGACCAAGGCCGCGCCCGGCACCCAGCCGGCCGCCATGCCCGGCAAGAAGCTACGCTTCACCTTCATCGACGAGTTCCGGGGACTGATCGGGATCATGATGGCGCTGGGCCACGCCCAGTACTACATGAATGCGGCCTGGCTGAGCCTCGACCCCATCGACCCCTTCTTCGACAACCTGCCCCAGTTCCTCATCCGCTACATGGGGTACCTCTGCGCCCCGGGCTTCCTGATGATGAACGGCGCCATGGCTTACTGGGCGTTCACCCGCCGCCGCAAGCGGGGCCTGAGCCGCGGTCGCGCCACCTGGGACTTCGTCCAGCGCGGCCTTTTCCTGGTGGTGGTGCAGTGGGTCTGGGTCAACGCGGCCTGGGGCGGCTTCTCGCGGCTGCGCCTCGACCACATGGGCATCATCGCCACCATCGGCATCAGCATGATCCTGGTGGCCCTGATGGTCGAGTGGAAGTGGTGGCAGCGGCTGTCGGTAGCCGCCGCCGGTTTCTTCATCCACCCGTTGCTCCTGCGGATCCCCTACGATCACGACGGCTGGCTGCACTATCCCATGCAGTTCTTCGTCGACAGCGGCGACTTCACCAAGTATCCCCTGATCCCCTGGTTCTCGCTGGCCTGCGTGGGCTCGGTCATGGCGCACTTCTGGTTCACCGTCTGGACCGACAAGCGCAAACCCGACGAGCGCGCCTACAAGAGCATGGGCCTGGGTCTGCTGCTGGTGATCGTCGCCTTCGGGCTGCGCGACTGGGGCAGCGCCTACGCCAACATCTTCCCCAGCGAGGGCTGGTTCACCTACAGCTTCTTCCTGGTGCAGAAGTATCCCCCGAGCCTGACCCACCAGTTCTGGTTCGCCGGCGCGGTGATCTTCATGGTGGGCCTGTTCGCCTGGATCGACAACCGCTGGCCGGTGCTGCGGCCCCTGGCCGTGGTGGGCAAGGTGCCGCTGTTCTTCTACTGCGTGCACATCCCGCTGCTGGCCATCGTCTTCCGGCGCCTGAACCTGTTGCCCTACCACGCGGGCGACGTGTCCGACAGCCTGCTGGTCTGGGTGGGCCTGCTCGCGGTGATGTACCCGCTGGCCATCTGGTTCGGCAAGGTCAAGCGGACCAACAAGAGCTGGTTCATCAGGATGATCTGAGACCAGCCTGGACCAGGTCGGCCGGGGGCGTCGCGAGCGGCGCCCCCGGCTTCGTTTTGCCCGTAACCAGTCGGGCAGGTCTGCGTAGAAAGTCAGGTCGTCCACGAACTCCAGACCGACGAGGTTGCGCCATGTCCTGCCCCCGCCCTGTCCGGACCTGTCTGCTACTCGGCACCCTCCTGGCGCTGATGAGCTGTCCCCCCGCAGCGCAGACCGTTGAGGCCGCCGACGCCCCCCTCATCCGCAGCGGTGCCGAACCCCGCGCCGGCGTGCGTACCCTGGAACTGGAGGAGCTCTGGCGGCGCGGCGGCGAGGACGACGAGGAGGTACTCTTCGGCGTGCTCATGCAGGTGGCGGTCGACCGCGAGGGCAACATCTACCTACTCGATGGCCAGCTCTCCCAGGTCACGGTCTTCACGCCCGACGGCGAGTTCCTGGGCAACCTGAGCCGCGAAGGCGATGGACCCGGCGAGACGCGGCGCCCCGGCGACATGTTCCTGACCGACGACGGGCGTCTGGGCCTGGCCACGGGGTTTCCGGGCCGCGTGGTCTATGTCGACCTCGCGGGACAGCCCGCCGGCACCCTGGAACTCGGGGCCGGCGACCCCGCCCAGGGCGGATTCGCCATCCTGCGCAGCAGCCGCTACGGCGGCGGTCTTACCGTGCTGGGATCGACCCTGGTGAGTACCGATCAGGCGGCCGGCATGCAGGTCCGAAAGCCGCGCATCGCCGCGCACGCGGACGACGGCGCGGTGACCGCGACCTACTTCGAGGACAGCTACGAGCTGGTCTTCAGCGAGCAGACGTTCCACGAGGCGAGCCAGCTCGACATCGCGCTGCGCCGGTTCAGCGTGGATGGCCAGGGCCGGGTCTACATCGCGCCCGACCGCGAAGCCTATCGTGTGGAGGTCTACGAGCCCGACGGACGGCTCCATCACGTCATCGAGCGCGACTATCCCGAGCACCGGCGCACCGCCGACGAGCTCGAGGAGTGGCGTCGCCTCTTTGCTGCCTCCATGCGCAACGTGCCTTTCGAGATGCAGATCGACCTCTGCCCCACGGCCGCCCCCATCGATTGGATCTTCGGCGGGCTCTGGGCCCGCGAGGACGGTCGCCTCTGGGTGCGAAACAGCCGCAGCGCGGTGGACCAGCCCCCGGGAGTCATGCTCACCTACGATGTCTTCGCGCCCGATGGCGGCTTCGTCGAGCAGGTCCGCGTGGCCTGCCCCGGCGACGGCCAGGAGGACGCCATCTTCTTCGTCAGCACCGACCGCATGATCCTGGTGACGGGGTTCATGGACGCGGTGCGCGCCATGTTCGGCGGGGTCGAGGGCCACGAGGACGCCGAGCCCAGACCCATGGAAGTGATCTGCTACGGGGTGCGCTGAGCGAGCGCCCATCGCGGCTGCGTTTCCCGAAAAACGGATACTTTACCGTCTTGTCGTCCGTTCCCGGTTCGCGGTATGCTGCCACGATACGGCGCGGACGGCAGCCTGTTCGCGCGAGCGTTCCATTCTCCGTCCCGGGAGGTCCCCATGGCCAGCCGTTCCGGCCTCCGCCTCATGCTCGGCGGCGCGCTGCTCGCTCTCATCCTCGTGCCCGTGGCCCTGGCCGCCACCGAGCTGCTCAAGAACGGCGACTTCGAGTCGCTCAAGAACGGCGACGCACTCCGCCGCGATGACGATGGCCAGGACTGGTACGAGAGCCGCAAGGACAAGGAGGGGCGCAAGCAGCTGATCCTCAGTTCCAAGAAGGTCGCCGGCAACAAGACCAAGAAGGCCATGCTCAAGGCGCACCCCGAGTTGAACACCTACCTGTCCCAGCGCCTGGCCAAGACCCAGACCGGCAAGCTGCAGATCACCTACGACATCTGCATCAAGCAGATCCGCCCCGAGTACGACCGCTCCGGCTTCTTCTTCGCCGGCGTCAGCAACGACAAGAAGAACGGGCCCAACAGCACGGGCAAGGAGCGCTTCGTCTTCCTGGGCTTCGCCAACACCGACCGCGAGGGCAAGATCGACCTGTTCGCCCGTGAAGCGGATTCGGACTGGGACGAATGGACCGTGCTGGCCACGGGACTCGACCTCATGACCTGGTACACGGTGACCGTGAGCGTGGACATCGCGGCCGGCAACTATACCGTGCAGGTGGGCGACGGGCCGGTGAGCCAGCCGCTGGCAGCCTTCAAGACCAAGAAGCTGCCGTCTCCCGAGAAGATCACCCACATCAGCTTCGCCACCTGGAACGATGGCGCGGGCACCTTCTTCGTCGACAACGTGAGCGTGGTCGCACCCTAGCGGCCGGCTCCCATGCGCCCGGTTCCCCTGAGCCCGCTCTTCCCCCCGGAGGAGCGGGCTCACTTCAGGAGCAAGCAGGCCAGTCCGCGCAGGGTCCAGTGGGGATCGTGCAGCCATTGCGGCCTGGCCAGATGAACGCCCAGGCCGCCGGTGACCACGACCCGGGCAGCGGGGATCTCGGCGAGCAGCGCCTCCACTGTCCCGGTGACCCCGTGCACCCCGACATGGAAGGCGCCGATACCCAGCGCCTCCTCGGTGTCGCGCCCCGGCCGCAGCTCGCAGGGCGCGAAGGACACGGGCCAGAGCCGCGCCCCGGCTCGCTGGAGCTGCTCCGCCGCGAAGGCCATGCCCGGCGCGATGAGTCCACCCAGGAAACGCCCGTCCTGCAGGATGTCGATGGTCGTCGCGGTGCCGGCATCGACCACCAGGGCATCGGCGAATCCCGCAGCGACGGCCGCAGCCACGTTGCACCAGCGGTCGGCGCCCACGGTCTCGGCGCCGCGCACCGCCACCACGAAGGGGAAATCCCAGGTGTGATCGACGAGCCGGGCTTCCGGGAGCGCCCGCACCACCGCCGCATTCACCGCCGGCACCACCGAGGCCACGCCCACGGGCTCGCCGTCGCGCCGGCACGACGCCAGCCGCTCGGACAGGGCCTCCTGCTCCGCTTCCGTGTGCGGTGTCTGCTGGGCGAAGAGCAGCGCCGGTGGTTCCGTCAGACGCCCGCCGCCGACCACGCCGCGCGCCACCACGGTGCGCGTATTGCCCACGTTGACGAGGAGCACGGTCATGGCTGGAGCTCCATGTCCAGGCCCAGATCGAGCGCCGGCGCCGAGTGGGTCAGGCGGCCCACAGAGCAGGCATCCACCCCGGCCCGGGCGAACTCGCCGATGGTCGTGAGGTCGACGTTGCCGCTGGCCTCGAGCAGCGTGCGCGACGCGGTGCTCCGGTCGCGCCGCCGGACCGCTTCGCGCGCCTGCTGGGGAGTGAAGTTGTCGAGCAGGACCCACTCCACCGCCAACGGCAGCACCCGGTCGAGCTGGTCGAGAGAATCCACCTCCACCTCGATGGCCAGGTCGGGATGGTCGCGCCGGCCCCGGGCCACCAGCTCGGCGATGCGATCGCCCCCGGCCGCCCAGTGGTTGTCCTTGAGCATGATGCGGTCGTAGAGGCCGAGGCGATGGTTGCTGCCGCCGCCGCAGCGGACGGCGTACTTGGCCAGGGCGCGCCAGCCGGGCAGGGTCTTGCGCGTGTCCAGGACCCGGCAACGTGTGCCGGCCACGGCGTCGACGTAGCGGGCGGTCAAGGTGGCGATGCCCGAGAGCTGCTGCAGGAAGTTGAGCGCCGTCCGTTCTGCGGTGAGCAGCGGGGCGGCGGGACCCGAGAGTTCGGCCGCCACGTCGCCGGCCAGCAGGCGGTCGCCGTCCGCGACCCGGAGCCGGACACCGACCAGGGGATCGAGGTGCGTCAGCAGCGGCGCCAGCAGCGGCAGACCGGCCACGACCCCGGGCTCGCGGGCCACCACCCGCGCCAGCGCCGTCGTGCCGGCCGCCACGGTGATGGCGGTGGAGACGTCCCCGGTGCCGATGTCCTCGGCCAGCGCCTGGGCGACCAGCGTGTCGAGCCAGGCATGGTGGGGAAAGCGGTGGCGGTCCATCACGACTCCTTGTCGCCGCGGAGCCCCACGCCCCACTGAGCCTTGAGGTCCTCGATGCGATCGCGGATCTGGGCGGCCTTCTCGAACTGCAGCGCGCCGGCCGCCTGGCGCATCTCGCTCTCCAGCATCTCGATCATGTCGCGCGGCGTCAAGTCGCCACGCAGGATGTGCTCCCAGGGCCGCTCCTCGGTCGCGGGCTCCGGCTGCCGATCGCCCGCGGCCATGGTCTGCTGCATGATCTCCTCGCGGGTCTTGTGGATCGTCCGCGGTGTGATGCCGTGTTCCTCGTTGTAGGCGAGCTGCTTGGCGCGGCGGCGCTCGGTCTCGTCGATGGCCTTGAGCATGGAATCGGTGAGGCGGTCGGCGTACATCACCACCTTGCCGTTGACGTTGCGTGCGGCGCGGCCGGCGGTCTGGATCAGCGAGCGGGCGCTGCGCAGGAAGCCCTCGCGGTCGGCGTCGAGGATGGCCACCAGAGAGACCTCGGGCAGGTCCAGCCCCTCGCGCAGCAGGTTCACCCCCACGAGCACCTCGCTCTCCCCCAGTCGCAGCTTGCGCAGGATCTCGATGCGGTCGAGCGCCGAGATGTCGCTGTGCAGGTAGGTCACCTTCAGGCCGGCCTGGCCCAGGTACTCGGTCAGATCCTCGGACATCTTCTTGGTCAGGGTGGTCACCAGCACGCGCTCGCCGCGCGCGGTGACCTCGCGGCAGCGCGCCATGAGGTCGTCGACCTGGGTAGCCACCGGCAGCACCTCAATGGGCGGGTCGACCAGGCCGGTGGGCCGGATCACCTGCTCCACGAACACGCCCCCGCATTGGGCCAGTTCCCAGTCGCCCGGGGTGGCCGAGACGAAGATGGTGCTGGGCATGAGCTGCTCGAACTCGTCGAACAGGAGCGGGCGGTTGTCCAGGGCGCTGGGCAGACGGAAGCCGTGTTCCACCAGCTTGAGCTTGCGCGAGCGGTCGCCGTTGTACATGGCGCCGATCTGGGGCACGGTGGCGTGCGACTCGTCGATGATCAGCAGGAAGTCCTCGGGGAAGTAGTCGAGCAGGCACGCCGGCCGCTCGCCCGGGCGCCGGTCGTCGAAGTAGCGCGAGTAGTTCTCCACGCCGGGACAGTGACCGATCTGCTGGATCATCTCCATGTCGTAGCGGGCGCGGCTCGCCAGGCGCTGGGCCTCGAGCTGCTGGCCGCCGGCGTCGAACTCGGCGAGGCGATCCTCGAGGTCGCGGGAGATCTGTTCGACGATGCTCTGCGAGCGGCTGCGGTCGGTGATGAACTGGCTCGCGGGGAAGATGGCGGCCTGGCCCACCGCCTCGAGGGTCTTGCCCGAGAGGTGGTCGATCCAGGCGAGACGGTCGATCTCGTCGTCGAAGAACTCGATGCGCAGGGTGCGCTCCTCGTGGGCCGCCCGCACCTCGACCACATCGCCGCGGACGCGGAAGGTGCCGTAGTCCGGAGCGGTGTCGTTGCGCCGATAGGTGGCGTCCACGAGCAGCTGCAGGAATTCGTCGCGGTCGAGGCTCTGTCCCTGCTCGAGGTGGATGATGCCTTCCTTGAAGGTGCGTGGGTTGCCGAGGCCGTAGATCGCCGATACCGAGCAGACCACCACCACGTCGCGGCGGGCCAGCAACGAGCTGGTGGCGCGCAGGCGCAGTCGCTCGATCTCGTCGTTGATGCTGGTGTCCTTCTCGATGTAGGTGTTGGTCTGGGGGATGAAGGCCTCGGGCTGGTAGTAGTCGTAGTAGCTGATGAAGTATTCCACCGCGTTGTGTGGGAAGAATCCCTTCAATTCGCCGTAGAGCTGGGCGGCCAGGGTCTTGTTGTGGCTGAAGACCATGGTCGGCCGCTCGAGCTGCGCGATGACGTTGGCCATGGTGAACGTCTTGCCCGAGCCGGTGACTCCCAGCAGGGTCTGGAACCGGGTGCCGCGCCGGATCTCGGCCACGAGTTGCCGGATGGCCTCGGGCTGGTCACCGGTGGGAACGAAGGGGGCATGCAGATCGAACAGGCCCACGCTCAGCCGCCGTCACGGTCGACCAGGAAGCGATCGAGGACCACGGCCTGGCCGGGCCGCCAGCGGCTGACATCCTGCGGCTGGCCGTTCAGCGAGACCTGGGCGCCGCGCAGGTCGTCCAGGCTGAGCGTGAAGTTGTCCTCGGCGCCCCAGTAGATGGCGAACCCGCCGCGCACGGCATAGGCCTGTCCCGCCCGGATGTTGTAGGCGGGCAGGGGACCGGGTCGATCGGGCCAGATCACCGGGACGCTGCTGCCCGAGCCGTCGCGACGCACGGTGCAGTTGGTGGGCGCCGGGAGCACCACGCGCAGGACCAGCGGGAACGTGGCGCCGTCGGTGAACCGCAGCGCCGAATCGCCACGCGGCGGCGGAGCGAGGTCGGCATGGTCGACGCTCTCGTCGGCTGAAGCCGCCGGCGGGGTGGCGGCGGTTCCGGTCTCGTCGTCCACCCCGCCGAAGCTGTACTGCTGCAGCCGTGCCAGACGCTCTTCCGGGGTCTCCGTGCGCTGTGCAGACCCCAGCTCCGACTGGACGGCTGCCTGCTCCGGCTCCTGTGGGACCGGGGTCGCGGGCGTGGGCTCGACCACCGCCGCCACCGGCCGACTCGGCGGCGGGCCGGCCGCCTCGTCACCGTCGCGGTCACCACCGAAGAGCGTCATCCCGAGCCAGATCAAGACGATCAGGCCGACCACGATACCCACGGCGATCAGCGTCAGCCTCAGCCAGGGCACGCCGACACGCTTGACGGCGACCTCGTCCTCGGTCCAGACCATCTCCTCGGACATCTGGGGCGTCTCGGGTCGCCCCGTGGCCAGCTCGTAGACGCGCAGGATGTCCTCGGTATCCAGACCGAGCCAGCCGGCGTAGTTGCGCAGGAAGCTGCGCACGTAGAGCGGTCCGGAGAGCTTGTGGTACTCGTCGCGCTCCATGGCCTCGATCAGCCGCAGCGGGATCTTGGTCCCCTCGTGGGCCGTGTCCACATCGATACCACGCGCCTCGCGGGCCGCCCTCAGCAGCTCTCCCGGGGTCCGGTTGGGAAAATCCTCGGCCATGCTTCGCCTCCCGCGGGTACTCAGGTCCCGAGCCCCTCGAGCCGCTCACGCAGCGTGAGGGCCTTGGCCTCGTTCTCCGCCAGCAGTTCCTTCTGCTTCTCGACCACCTCGACCGGAGCGTTGCCCACGAACTTCTCGTTGGCCAGCTTGGCGCGGCAGCCCTTGAGCCAGCCCTCGATCTTGGCGAGCTCCTTGGTCAGGCGCTCGCGCTCCTTCGCCAGGTCCACCAGGCCCGCCATGGGCAGGAAGACCTCCACGTCGCCGGCCAGCCCCACGCCGGCGGGCTTGGGATCGTCGCCGCCGCAGACCACGCCCACCGTTTCCAGCTTGGCCAGCAACGCGATCAGCGGCGCGTCCGCCTCCAGCGCCGCGAGGCGGTCCGCTGACGGCACGCGCAGGACCGCCTGGCCCCGCCGGCCCGGCTGGACTCCGAGCTCGCTGCGCAGGTTGCGGAGCACCCCCGTCACCTCCATGACCGTGGCGAAGGCGTCCTGGTCGGCGGCGAAGGGGGCCGCGCCGTTGGCCACCGGATAGGGCGAGACCATGATCCGGCCGCTGGTGGCGGGCAGCCAGCTCCAGAGCTCCTCGGTGATGAACGGCATCACCGGGTGGAGCAGCTTGTAGCTGTGCGCCAGGTTCAGCACCGCCACCATCAGCGCGGCCGCACCGGCCTCGGGGTCGCGCAGCCGCGGCTTGGCCGCCTCGAGGTACCAGTCGCAGAACTCGTGGCGGAAGAAGTTGAAGGCGCCGTAGGCCGCGTCGTTGAGCCGCCGGCGGGCATAGTGCTCGTTGCATTCGGCGGCGGTGGCGCACAGGCGGCCCAGGATCCAGCGGTCGGGCAACGCCAGATCGTCGTCGGTGAGGGTCGCCGGCGGCTCGGCACCGAAGGTGTCGCGCCAGAGCGCGGCCAGGGTGGCCGCCGGCGCATGCTGCCAGTCGCGGCCGGCGATCAGTTCGATCCGGCCGCAGGGCGGTGGCGTCGGTGTCGACTGCGCCTCGAGACCCGACTCGTCCCAGACGCCGAGAATCAGCTTGGTCGCCTGGAAGATCTTGTTGCAGAAGTTGCGGCCCACCTCGAGGGAGGACTCGCTGTAGAAGATGTCCTGGCCGGTGGGCGTGAGCATGACCAGCGAGCAGCGGAGCGCGTCGGCGCCGTAGCTGTCGATCAGGTCGATGGGGTCGGGGCTGTTGCCCAGCGACTTGCTCATCTTCCGCCCCTCGGCGTCGCGCACGATCCCGGTGAACAGCACCTCGCGGAACGGCGGCTCGTCGAGGAACTCGTAGCTCGCCATGATCATGCGGGCCACCCAGAAGAAGATGATGTCCGCGGCGGTCACCAGGACGCTGGTGGGATGGAAGCGCTGCAGGTCGGCGGACTGCTCGGGCCAGCCCAGCGGCGAGAACGTCCAGAGCCAGCTGGAGAACCAGGTGTCGAGCACATCGGCGTCCTGCTCGATATTCTGCGATCCGCACGCGGTGCAAGCTGCGGGCGTCTCGGCGGCCACGACCTCGGCCTGGCATTCCTGGCAGTACCAGACCGGGATCCGGTGTCCCCACCAGAGCTGGCGGCTGATGCACCAGTCGCGGATGTTGCGCAGCCAGTTGTGGTAGACCCCTACCCAGCGCTCGGGGAAGAGGGTGATCGTCCCGTCGTCCACCGCGGCCACCGCCGGCGCAGCCAGCTCCTCCATGCGCAGGAACCACTGCTTGCTCAGGTAGGGCTCGATGATGGTGCCGCAGCGATCGTGGTGCCCCACCTGGTGGACGTGCTTCTCGATCTTCGCCAGCAGGCCCAGCTCCTCGAGCGCGGCCACCGTGCGCTGCCTCGCCTCGAGGCGGTCGAGGCCGGCCAGTTCGCCGGCCGCCTCGTTCATCACCCCATGCGGGTCCATGCAGATCACCTGGGGCAGGTCTTGGCGCTTGCCCACGAGGAAGTCGTTGGGGTCGTGGGCCGGCGTGATCTTGACGTAGCCGGTGCCCTTCTCGGGGTCGGCGTGGTGGTCGCCCACGATGGGAATCACCCGGTCGGTCAACGGCAAACGGATCGTGCGACCGATGAGATGCTTGCGCTCGGGATCGTCGGGATTCACCGCCACGGCGCTGTCGCCGAACATGGTCTCCGGACGGGTGGTGGCCACCGTCACGTGCCCCTCGCCATCGGCGAAGGGATAGTGGATGTGCCACATGGCGCCCTCGAGTTCCTTGTACTCGACCTCGTCGTCGCTGATGGCGGTCAGGCAGTGCGGACACCAGTTCACCAGGTAGAGGTCGCGGAAGATCAGGCCCTTGCGGTGCAGATCGACGAACGCGCGGGTCACCGCCCGGTTGCGCGCCTCGTCCATGGTGAAGGCCTCGCGCGGCCAGTCGAGCGAGCAGCCCAGGCGGCGGAGCTGGGCGGTGATCCGCCCGTGGGTGTGCTCCTTCCAGGTCCAGGCGCGCTCGAGGAAGGCCTCGCGGCCGGCGCTCCGCTTGTCCAGCCCCTCTTCACGCATCTGGCGGCTGACCACCTGCTCGGTGGCGATGCTGGCGTGGTCGGTGCCGGGGACCCAGAGCGTGGCGTAGCCGAGCATGCGATGCCAGCGGATCAGGGTGTCCTGGATCGAGTTGCCCAGGCAATGCCCCATGTGCAGGATGCCGGTGACGTTCGGCGGCGGCAGGGTGATGACGAAGGGTTCGGCTCCCTCGACATCGCATGGCGCGAACAGTCCCTCGTCTTCCCAGAGGGAATACCACTTCTGCTCGATACCCTGGGGCGCGTACTGCGCCATCTGCCTGATGTCGTTCACGGGACGCTCCCTGGCGGGCCGCCGGGCGGCCACGCCATCTGCCGCGTTGCGGGAAGGGTGAAAGGGCCGATTCCATCGCGAGTTGACCGGCTGGGAAGGTAACACCGCCCGCAGGCGACATCAACCGACTGGTTCGGCGGGGACCTCCACCGGGATCCTGGATTTTCCTGGCCAAGTTGCCACGAAAACTGTATTCCTGGGGCAAATGGTTTCCCGACCCGGGATTGGAGTCTTCATGCTGCGCCGTATCTCGTTTCAGATGATCGATTTCCGCTATCTGGCATTGATCCTGATCCTGGTCCTGGCGGGCCCCGCCAGCAGCCGCACCATCGCCGTACCCGAGCAGGCTCGCAGCATCGCCGTGGCCATGGCCCGGGCCAATCCGGGCGACATCATCCTGGTGAGCTGCGGGACATACTACGAGCACGATATCCTGGTCAAGCCCGGGGTCAGCCTGTGGAGCGGCACCCTGCAGCCGGATTGTGTCACCATCGACGCGCAGGGTCGCGGCCGGGTCCTCGTCTTCAGCGGCTGCGACACCACCACGGCGGTGGTGGGCTTCACCCTGCGGAACGGACGCCATGACGGCGACGGCGGCGCCATCAGCTGTCGTGACGCTTCCCCACGGATCTCGCGCTGCGTGATCCGCGACAGCCGGGCCAGCCGGGGCGGCGGGCTCGCGGTCTTTGGCCGGCAGGGTCCCCAGGTCGAGGACTGCGTGTTCACCGCCAACGAGGCCGATCTGCTCGGCGGCGGCATCCTCTGGTCCGGTCGCGGTTCGCTGTCGCGCTGTGACCTGACCGCCAACCTGGCTCTCACCGGCGGCGGGATGGCCTGCCTCGAGGGCGATGGCCTGACCCTGGATCGATGCAACATCGAGCGCAACGAGGCCGCCTCCAGCGGCGGCGGTTTCTGGCTCGCCGCGGGTCGACCCGAGCTGCGACGCTGCCTGTTGGCCCGGAACCACGGCGGCCTGGGCGGAGGCGGATTGGCCTGCCAGGCGGGTCAGCCGCGGCTGGTGGCCTGCACCCTGGTCGACAACCAGGTCGAGGCCGCCGGCGGGGCATTGCTCCTGCACTCGGCGAACCCCTCGCTCGAACGATCCATCCTCGCCTTCAACGACCACGAGGCCGTGGCCGCCACCGCCAGCGACCGTTGTGTCCTGTCCGGATGCGTGGTGTTCGGCCACACCGCCGGCGACTGGATCGGCCCCCTCGCGGGACAGGCCGGACAGGCCGGCAACTTCAGCCAGGACCCTGGCTTCTGCGCCCGCTCCCGGGGTCGTTACGACCTCCGTGCCGGTTCGCCCTGCCTGCCGGGAGCCCGCAACGGCCGCACCACCCAGCTCATCGGTGCCCGTGATCGCGGGTGTGACTGACCGTCAACCCGGCCTTCCCTCCCGCGGCGGTGCGTGGTAGCCTGACCGAGGCCCCTGCGCGGAAGGACGGCCCATGGTTGCGACCACCCCGGCCGCAGAGACCCGTCGACAACGCTGGACCCGCCTCCTCGGGCGGTATGCCCTGGCGCCGTTGCTCGCCCTGGCGGCTTTGCCAGTCTCGGTCCACATCCTCCAGAAGCCCGACCTGGGCCTGGCGGTCCATCGGACCCAGGTCATCGCCGTGGCCCCCGACGGTCCGGCAGCGCGCGCCGGCATCCAGGCGGGCGATCACCTGCTGGCCCTCGATGGCGTGCAAATCCACCGCATGGTCGACTGGTTCGCCGCCTGCGCCGGCAACTACTCCCTGGATCCCCGGCTGCTCACGGTGACGCGCGCAGGCGAGAATCTCACCGCCAGCATCGTGCCCCGCCGCCCGGGCCGCTCGCGCATGATCTTCGGCCTGAGCACCTGGCTCACGGGCTTGACGTTCCTGCTCATCGGCTGGTGGGTCCTGGGGCGGCGCCACGACACCGTGGGCCGCGACTTCTTCGCCATGTGCCTGATCTTCGCCTTCTTCCTCGCCGACATCCCCGACCTGCCGTTACGCGGCTATCTCGAGCTCAAGCAGATGCTGCGCGAGCTCCTGCAGTACCTCTGGCCGGTCTACTTCCTGCGCTTCTTCCTCATGTTCCCGGCCACGGGCCGGGTGCGCACCGTCCGCCTGCAGCGCTATCTCTTCGTGCCCGCCGGCCTGCTCATCGTCCTGACTGTCCTCGCCCATCTCGTCGGGATCGCGGAGGAATCCACCGCGGCCGGCGTGCTCCAGGGCGCGGCCCAGCTGCACTTCCTGATCTTCTTCGTCCTCGGCCTCGTGGTCTTCGCCCGCAAGGTGCTGCGCCGCGACCGGCCGATCCTCCACACCAAGCTGCGGGTCATCCTGCTCGGCCTGCTGGGTGGATTGGTCCCGTTCCTCGTTGCCGTGGCCGTGGGCGGCGGCTTGCTGCCGTCCTTCCCGCACTGGGAGTATCTCGGGTTCTCGCTCCTCCTGGTCCCGGTGAGCTTCGGCCTGGCGATCATGCGCTACGGCGCCCTGGACACCGCCTTCGTGGTGCGCACAAGCCTGGTCTACGGCCTGTTGACCCTGGCCATCCTGACCGCCTACATCGTCCTGGCCGGAATCATGGGGACCCTGGTGACGCGCACCTTCCAGGTCTCGGCCTACCCTGTGCTGGTGGTGGTGATCGCGGCCTCCAGCCTCTCGGTGCTGCCGCTGCGCCGGCGGGTCCAGGGCGTGGTCGACGCCACCTTCTATCCCTCGCGGCGAGCCAATCGGGAGGCCATCGCCAACCTGGGCCGCAGCCTGGCGGTGCAGGTCAGCGCCGAGGAAGCGCACTCCATGCTGCTCGCCCGGCTCCACCACCTCTACCGCCCGCGCTGGCTCGCGCTCTATCTCGCCAGCGATGCCGAGGCCTCCTCGCTGGTCGATGTGGGCCGGATGCCCGTCGATCAGGCTCACGGGCCCGACCTGCTCCTATCCGACCCCGCCGTCGCCTTCCTCGATCGCCTGCGGCGGCCCGTTTTTCGCGAGGAATTCGAGGACTGGGCCGGCCCAGGGCTGGGCAGCCCGGGCAGCCGGACGGCCCTGCCGCTGAACACCGAGTTGATGGTGCCCCTGATCACCGGCAACCGCCTGCTCGGACTGCTGGCCTGTGGCCCCAAGGCCAGTGGCTCGCTCTACTCGCAGGAGGACCTGGCCAACCTGGCCAACCTGGCGCTGCAGACCGCCCCCGTCCTGGAGAGCCTGCGGCTCTATGCCGAGAGCCTGCGTCGCCGCCAGCTGGAGACCGAGCTGGCCGTGGCGCGCGACATCCAGGCCCAGCTGCTCCCCACCGAACCCCTGAATACTGGCGCGGTGCGGATCTGCGGCCGCAACGATCCCTGTCGCCAGGTCGGCGGCGACTACTACGACTACTTCCCCCTGGTGCCGGATCACTCCCTGGGCTTCTGCATCGCCGATGTGGCGGGCAAGGGTATCCCCGCCGCCCTGATGATGACCACGGTGCGGGTGACCTTCCGTGAGCTCGCCCAGCCCGGGGTCAACCCCGAGACCGTGATCGGCGCCCTGGATCGGCGGATGGGTGAGGTCCTGACCGCCGGCCGTTTCGTGTGCTTCTTCTATGCGGTCCTCGACCTCCGCTCGGGCCTGCTCACCTACTGCAATGCGGGCCTGGAACCTCCGCTGCTGCTGCATACGGACGGCCGCCGCGAACCACTGCGTCGTGGCGGTCCAGTGATCGGCATCGGCGCCGGCGTCCCCTATCGACGCGGAACTGTCCGCCTGCAACCCGGCGATATGATCCTGGGTTATACCGACGGGATCACCGAGCAGACGAGCCCTGACGGAAAGGAGTTCTTCGAGATCGAGCGACTCGAAGCCATGGCCGCCAACGCCCACCAGGGAACTCCGGAACGCCTTTGCGACCAGATTTTCACTAGTGTGGAGGAATTCGGCGGCGCCGCCGTGTCCGATGACAGGACCGTCATCGTCTTGAAGTACCAATAGTTACGGGATTCCCGTACCCGCTGGCCCCGAACTTGCACTATCGGATTGGCCGGCGGGCCCTCGATTTGCTACTCCAGGATCGGAAACCGCTCAAGCCGAGCCCCCACCATCCGATCCCGTGGGACTCAAGTCTCCCCCGCCCCGGCCGATGCAACAACTGTCCACAGCATGAACCTCTGACCGGGAAAGGGGGAGTGACATGAGTCCGATTTGCCTAGTGATCATGGGTTTGGGCCTCATCGATCTCTTCTGGTGGCTGCGTAAATGATCCCAGCCATCGGCGTGTCCCTGGTCGAAGGTTTTCACCACCGCGACCAGGGACTCTTTCTTGCCCGGACCTTCCGCCAGCCTCGGTTCCCCCACTCCCACCACGCCTAGGACAGCCCCAGGACCTTCTTGATCTGCTTCTCGTATTCTTCGCGCTGATGCACGCCCTGCCAGCGATAGGCGACCTTGCCGTCGGGCGAGACCAGGAACGAGGTGGGGATACGGTTGACTCCGCCCCACTGGCTGGCCACCTGCGGTGCGCGCGTGTCGGCGAGCATGGTGAAGGTCAGGCCATGCTTCTCGACGAAGGGGGGCACGGCCTCGCTGGGCACCTGGTCCAGGGAGACGGCCAGGATCTCCAGTTGACCTGCATACTCCTCGGAGAGCGCCTGCAGGTGGGGCATGACCGCTCTGCAGGGTCCACACCAGGTGGCCCAGAAATCCACGATCACGGCCTTGCCACGCAGCGAGGAGAGCTTCACGTCCACGCCGGCGAGGTCCTTCAGGACGAAATCCGGGGCGTCGCTGCCGATACCGAACACGGCCGGAGCGGCGCTCGCGTCCTGGACGGACTCCGAGCCACCCTCATCGTCGCTCCCACATCCACCGACGATCAAAAGACCGCTAACCAGAATCAGGGCAAAAATCCCACCACCATGGTGTTTCAACTCGCTGTCCTTTCGCTGGAGCCGTCAGGAAAACGGCGTAATCAATAATGGCCTAGTGTCACTCCATGGTATAACTTTTAAGGTCGAATGGAAACTTTGCCACCCCTGGCATGAACTCCACGATCGTAGAGAATCGAGAGGATCCATGACAAGCAGCTCGCTGAATCGACGTGTCGCCGCCATGGTCGGAGTCGTCATCCTGACCGCGCTGGCAGCCCTCCCCGCAGGAGCCCAGGACTTCACGGTGACCCAGGTGGGCGAGACCACCATCATCGGCAAGGACCTGACCCTCACCTTGCAACTGCCCGCCGCGGCCGGTCGCGATGTTGGGCTCATCTCTGTCTCCGTGACGAGAACGGGGACAGCCGAGATTCGTCTCCTCGAGGAGCCCTACCCGCTCAAGCCCGGTGACGCGCCCGGCCAGTTCATCTGGTCCGCGCCCGTCTATCCCGGTGCTCAGCCTGGCGAGCACGGCCTCGAGGTTGCGGTCACCAGCCCCGCCGGCGAACATGTCTGGTCCGGCACGGTGGTGGTGGACTTCGGCAAGGAGTGGACCGCCGAGCGGATCACTTACTTCATCGCCAACCGCGGCCTGCTATTGTTCCTCGGCCTGGTGTTCCTCGGCGGCATCCTCATGAGCGCCACGCCGTGCATCTACCCCATGATTCCCATCACCCTGGCGGTGATCGGAGCCCAGACCCAGGAGAAGGGCCTGGGCAAGGGCTTCCTGCTCTCGCTGGTCTACGGACTGGGGTTGGCCATCGTCTACGGCATCATCGGCGTGGTCTCCGCCACGGTCTTCAGCGGCATCACGGCGTTCCTGCAGAGCCCCGCGGTGCTGGTGCCCATCGCCGTGCTCATGGTGAGCATGTCCTTCGCCATGTTCGGCGCCTTCGAGCTCGAAGCCCCGGCCTTCCTGCGTAACCGTCTGCAGGGCGCCGGCGGCGGCCAGGCCGGCGTGGCCGGCGCCTTTGTCGCCGGCATGGTGGCCGGCCTGGTGGCCTCGCCGTGCGTGGGTCCCTTCCTCGCCGCCCTCCTGGTCTGGGTGGGCACCACCGGGAGCATCTTCCTCGGCTTCTGGTCGCTCTTCATCTTCGGCCTGGGTCTCAGCGCGCTGCTGGTGGCCGTGGGCACCTTCCCCTCGCTCATGAGCAGCATGCCGCAGAGCGGCGGCTGGATGGAATCGGTGAAGAAGGGCATGGGGCTCCTGCTGCTCTACATGGCCTTCTTCTTCGTCCGCCCCGGGCTGGTCCTGCCCGCCAAGTTCTTCTACCCGCTGCTCGGCGGGGTGACCATCCTGGTCTCGGTGTTCATGGGCGCCTTCGACCGCATGGCCCCGGAGACCCACTGGTGGGATCGGACCCGCAAGGGCCTGGGCATCATCGTCCTGTTGACCGGTATCTGGCTTTTGGGCCGCGCGGTCCTGCCCGACCTGCTGCCCGCGCCGACGGTCGTCCAGCCGGTGGCGGCCCTGGCCGCCGGGCCCGCCGGTTCGAGCCAGACCGCGGCCGCCCCCCTGCCCGACAAGGTGCAGTGGGAGAAGGTCCATACCGGTGAGAACGTGATGGCCTTCATCGAGAGCAAGATCGAGCTGGCGAAGAGCACGGGGCAGCCCATCATCATCGACTTCTGGGCCACCTGGTGCGCCTACTGCAAGAAGCTCGACAAGAAGGTGTGGGTGGAGCCCGAGGTGGTGCGCGAGAGCCTGCGCTACATCACCATCAAGGTGGACGCCACCAAGGCCGACGACGCGGACATGGCCGCGGTGAAGGAACTGTTCCGCGTGCCGGGGCTGCCGACCGTGGCGTTCATCGACAGCAACGGTCGGATCCTCCACGGCAAGACGCTCAGCGGCTGGCACGAGGCCGACGAGTTCCTGGCGGCCATGCGCTCGGTGGACTGAGCCCGCGACCAATAGGATCCAGAAGCCAGCGAGGCCGACTCCCGTAGGAGTCGGCCTCGCCGGTGAATGGCCGGCAGGGCGCCGGTCACTGGAAGCGCTTCTCGCTCCGCGAATCGGCATCCCAGACGCGCAGTGGCGTGCCGTCGCCCTCGGTGAGGATCTCCAGGATCCCGTCGCCGTCGAAGTCCAGCAGCTCGAGCCGCGTGCCGAAGACCTGGTCCTCCCACTCCACGTTGCCGGTCGCCGAATCCAGAACCTGACCGGTGTTCAGCACCAGCTCCATGCGATTGTCGCCGTCGACGTCGCCGCAGCGGATGCGCGTGGCCTCGAAATCGTTCAGACTCGTCCAATCCTTGCTGAACTGCACGCCATCGACGTAGTGGATCTTCAGGTCTGCATTGACCACGATCTCCTTGGCCGGATCCTCGTCCACGTTGGCCACGGTGAAGGCCCGGATATCCTGGAAGTCGTTGGGCGAGGATTCGAAGCTGTTGAAGTAGTCGCGGGTCAGGTCCCAGACGTAAAGCCGCCGTGGCGTGCGGGCGAGGATGCTGTCGTCGAGTCCGTCGCCGTCGAGATCGGCCACGAGGACCTCGTCGGCGTTGCCCTCGAGCTGGCGGCTCACCCAGACCCGCTCGTGTTCCCTGCCGGCCCGGAGCCAGAAGACGTTGAGCTTGCCGAACTTGTCGCCGACCACGAGCATCATGCCCGGCTGGCCTTCCAGGGGCTCGAACATGGCGCAATGATGCAGGGTGATGGCGCTCTGGGCGATGGCACGGTACTCGGCGTAAGCCAGTTCCTCCTGGGCCGTGACCCCGGTGGCCGTGACGAGTAGCACGACCAGGATCATCCACACCGACGGATGGTTGCTTGACATGGATCGACCTCGCGCGCAACGGGTCCGAGCGACGACCGAGAGGAATCTCAGAAGGGCCAGGGTAGCCCTGCCCCCAGATGAATCGACCAACCTGAATGGTCGATGCCGCCGCGGTTGTAGAGACGATACTGTCCCTTGCCTACCAATACCAGCGCGGGATCGAGGTTCCATTCTAATCCGAGTTCGGCGAGGAAGGAGAAGTTGTCGGTGGCGCCATCGGGGCGATCCTCGCGGTGGCTCCACTCCACGTGGCTGAGGCCCACCCCCATGCCGAAGAACGCGGACTTGCCGCCGGAGATCGGTCGCATGTCGGACAGGTAGCGGCGCAGGATCAGGTCACCGGAGATGATGGTGGCCGGGCCGCCGCCCTGGCGATCGACCTGCAGGACGAGTCCCGTGTTCCAGGCGTAGAGTCCGTTGAAGAAGTCGGCCGCCCGATGGGGCCGGGCGACCAGCGAGAAGCTGTATCCGGGTCGCGCCTGGTCCCCGTCTGCCAGCGCGCCGCCCCCGGCAGCGAAGGTCACGTAGGCGGGACCGACGCCCACGGGCCGCTGGATATGCGAGCCGGGATCATAGGACCCGGTTTCGGCCCGGGCCCGACCGATGGCGAGCAGCAGCACGACAAGCACGGCGGCCACCAGGGGCCGCAGCCAGCGACGACGGGTCACGACGATCCTTTCTGCGGTACCCTCTCGGTGTCCGCATCCCCGGACAACGCAATCGTCGTGCCAGACCAGCGCCTCAGCCCCTTCCGTAACGCATTGCCGTGGATGAAGCTATGCCGTATGCTCCAGAGTCAGGCGCTCTTCCCGCCGAAGGGTGTCTGGTCCTGGACCAGCAGGCGACCACCGGAGGACCATGCCCGCCTTGCCAGACAGCTACCTCACCCTGGCCGGACCAGCCGCGGCCGAGCAGAGGATCCAGCGCTCGCGGTTCCTGGCCGAGACGGCGCCCGCCGCGGACGAGGCGGCGGCCCGGATGCTCATCGAGGATATGCGTCGGCGGTACCACGACGCCCGTCACGTGTGCTTCGCCTGGCGACTGGGGATCGCCCCCGCGCCGGCCGAGGTCCGCGGCGATGATGGCGAACCGTCCGGAACCGCAGGCGAGCCCATCCTGCTGGCGATCCGGGGCGCCCGGCTCACCGACACCGTGGTGGCGGTGGCGCGCTACTTCGGTGGCGTGAAGCTGGGAACCGGAGGGCTCACCCGGGCGTACGGCGGCGTCGCCAGCGAGGCGCTGGCCGCCGCTCCGCGACGCACCGTCCTCCTGGGCCGGTCCTTCGTGCTCGAGTTCCCCTACGCCCACCAGAAGACCGTGGCCCACCTCCTGGCCGCTCACGGCGGGCGCACCGAAGAAGAGCACTACGGGACCGGTGTGCACTGGCAGATCTGGCTGCCTCACTCGTCATGGGAAGGCTTCGCCCGGGCGTTGCAGGAGGCCTCGGCCGGACAGATCGAGCTCACCGCGACTGGTGCGGACGACTGAGCCCATGCAAGAGGCCCCACCTCTCGGCGGGGCCCCTCGTCAGCTCCGAAAAGACACCGTCTAGATCGCGCGGTCCATCTCGGTGTAGTCGTGCATGTAGCGGAACGTCTTGCTGCTGCGGATCTTCTCGAAGGCCTCTTCCTTGATCTGGCGGATGCGCTCGCGAGTCAGCCCCATCTCCTGGCCGATCTCCTCGAGGGTCATCTCACGGTCGGTCCCCAGCCCGTAGTACATGCGCAGGACACGCGCCTCGCGTTCCTTGAGGTCGCCCAGCATGCGGTGGATGGACTGATGCAGATCGTCCTCCATCACGTGCGAATCCGGCCCCTCGCTGGTGGTGTCCTCCAGGAAGTCCAGGTAGGTGCTGTCCTCGTCGTTGCCGACGTAGTCGTCGAGGAAGAAGTTGTCCTGCATCAGGGGCAGGGTGTCCTTCACCTCGTCCACCGACAGGCCCAGGACCTTGGCGATCTCCTCGGCCTCGGGCTTGCGGCGCAGCTTCTGCTGCAGCTCGCTGGAGACCTTCTTGATCTGGTTGAGCACCCGCGCCCGGTTCAGGGGCATGCGGACGATCTTGCTATGGTTGGCCAGGGCCGCCAGGATCGACTGGCGGATCCACCACACGGCGTAGCTGATGAACTTGTAGCCGCGGGTCTCGTCGAACCGCTGGGCCGCCTTCAACAGGCCGAGGTTACCCTCGTTGATGAGGTCCTCCAGGGGCACGCCGTAGTGGGCGTACTCCTTGGCGATGGACACCACGAACCGCAGGTTGGCCTTGACCAGCCGATGCAGCGCCTCCTGGTCGTCCTGATGGATGCCACGGGCCAGCTCACATTCCTCTTCCCGGGTCAAAAGGTCATACGCCTTGACTTCCTGGAAATAGAGATCCAGGTTGCTCATCAGCTGCGCAGCACCGCCGGAAGACTTTTCGTGATGCTTCTTGACGTTGGCCATGGTTACCTCGTTCCTTCTATCGCGATACCCGATCAATCGAGTGGGGTACGGACCGTATTTACTCATCCTATTAACAAGATCCATACCATGATTTCCGGCCTGGACAGGCGTGGAGGGAGCCTCTTAAGTCATTTATCGAAAGCAAGTTATAGCTTTAACATTTACCTTAATATGGATTTCAAATGTCCGGTTTTGACAATATGTCAAAGACCGCATTCCGCAGCCGAAATTGTGTCAGCGCCGTTGCCTCTTGTGCCAGCGGGGCTGCACGCGCTAGATTGGTTTCATGACTGAACCGCTGTCCTCGCCCTGGCGCCGCCTGGCTGCTTCGCTCTCCCTGGCCGCCCTGGTCCTGCTGGGCCTGGCCCTCGCCTGGCATTCGATCTCGGATCTCGACCTTCCCCTCCACGATCGCACCGGCCGCGACATCCTCGCCGGCCAGGGGATCCCCCGCACCAACACCTACTCGTTCACGGCGCCGCAGACGGCCTGGCTCGACCACGAGTGGCTGTTCCAGGTGACCGTGTCCGCCGCCGCCGGCCCCGGGGACGGTCGGAGCCTGGGCGAGCGGTCCGGAGGCTGGATCGCGGTGCGGCTGGTCCTGACGGCCTGCCTGCTGGGAGCCCTGGCGTTCCCCTGGTGGCGTCAACGCGAGATGGCCGCCCGGGCCCTACCCTGGCTCGGTCCGGTGGCCTTGCTGGGCCTGGCCATGCTCTGGACCCGGCTGACGCTGCGCCCCGAACTGGGCAGCTTCGTGTTGCTGGTCCTGCTCCTGGGCCGCGTGGAGACCACCCTGGCCACGGGTGCCGGTCCGAACCTCTGGCGCCAGCTCCTCGACCCTCGTCGTCCCGGCGGACAGGCCCTGATCCTGACCCTGGTCTGGTATCAGTGGCATGGTTTCGCCGCGCTGGCCCTGCCTCTCTGGCTCCTGGCCGGCTGGCTGGCCCCGGCGCCGGGCCTGAGCCCCGTCCAGCGCTGGCGTCTAACCCTCACCGGGCTGCTGCTGGCCGTGGTGGCTGGCCTGCTCACGCCCAACGGCCTGCAGGGCCTGCTCTACCCGTTGCGCGCCCTCGGCCAGTTCGGTGAGAGCGGCGTCGACCTGAGGGAGGTCATCAGCGAGCTGGTCCCCCTCCTCGAGACCCGAGGCAGCCTCGCCCTCACCCTCCTGGCCTTCAAGGTCTCGCTGGTCTGGGGCGCGCTCTGGATCGTCCTGGGCTGGGGCAGGGTGTCGCGGTTGCGCGCCGCCCTCTGGCTGCTGGCCGCGTTCGCCGCCTGGCAGGGGCAGCGGAACCTGGGCTTCTACGCCGTGGCCTTCCTGGTCCTGCACGGGAGCCAGGTCCCGGCCCGGACGCCCTGGGATCGGCTCCGGGAACGATGCCCCTGGCCGGGTCAGCGGCGAACCGGGCTGGTCCTCACCGGACTGACCACCGCGCTAGCCTGGCTCACCATCGGCTGGTGGCTCCTCGCCCTGGCCAGCGACACCTTCTACCTGCGCGAGGGCGTCGCGCGGCGCTGGGGCACGGGGCTGACTCCGGCCACCTACCCGGAGGAACAGGCCGTCCGCCTGGCCGCGACCAGTCCCAGACGAGTGGCCAACACAGTGGACGCCGCCGCGACCCTCGTCGCGGCCGGTGCCGGTCCCATCGCCATCGATGGCCGGACCGAGGCCTATCCGTCCAACGTCTGGCGTGACTACGCGACCCTCAAGACCGGGGGCGCGCAGGCACTGAACCTGCTGCGACGGTGGCGGGCCGCCGCGGTCTGCCTGGCGCACCGCAACACCGCCGCCCATCCCTTGCTCCGCACGCTGGACGGGGCCAGCGAGTGGTCCATGAGCGATGTCGGGGTAGCCGGCGTGACCTTCGTGCGCCGTGACGGCGACGCGCCGGCCAGCGCGCCCTCACCGCTCTGGCCCGCGATCTCGGCCTTCCGGAATCGGTTGGCCGATACCGCGCCGGGGCGCGATGTGCGTTTGGCCGACGAGGTCGCGGCCTGGGCCAGCCTACTCAACCTGATCGGGGACCCGGCCTCCGGTGAGCAGCTGCTCGACCTGGGGCTGGAGCACTGTCCCGATCACCCGACCCTGCATCACAACAAGGGGAACCAGTTGCTGTCGCGGGGCGAGTTCGCCAACGCGCTCGGCCACTTCGAGACCGCGGCCCGTCTCAATCGCAACGCGGCCCCGCCGCTGGTCAATGCCGGCAACTGCCTCTTCCGGCTCGGCCGATCGCGGGAGGCCGCCCACGCCTTCACCCTGGCCACCCGCCGTGATCCCGACAACTTCGAGGCCTGGGCCAACCTGGCCGAGGTGGAACGCCGCCAGGGCAACCGACAGGCCGCCGCCAGGGCCTACGCGCGGGCCCTCGAGCTCCGGCCGGACGACCAGCGCTTGAGGGCCCGGGCCAGGGAACTGGGCCGCTGACCTAGTAGGTCACCTCGACCGTGTAGCTGAGCACGACCTCGCCATCCTGCTGCACCGGCACGTGGAACTGGATCTCCTGAGCCGACAGCTTGGTGTGCGGCAGGCTGCTCGCCAGCACCTCCCAGTCGCCACCCAGCATCTCGCGCACGTCGACAGTCACGTCCTCGTCCTTGTGGTTGCGCAGCGTGATCTCCCAGCTCGTGCGGTGGACTCGATCCGAAACCCGGCGATAATCCTTGCGGACCCGCTCGGCCACGATGTCGAAGGCCTTGCCCACCCTGAGCTCGACCTCCTCGTCGCGTGGCGTGTGGGCGATGCGGTCCTCGCCGAGCAGCTGGCGCTTGCCGGCCTCCGACTGGCCATAGACGCGCATGGTTCCCGCCGGCAGGGGCAGCCCCAGCCGGTTGGCCTCCTCGTTCAGGAAGCTGTAGCTCACCCAGACGTCCTCGCGGTCCTGCGGCGAAGCCCCGCGGAAGAGATGGTTGCCGCCATGCAGAGTGTAGTGGCGCGTCACCGCGACCCCGGCGGCGTCGAGCAGCGACACCTGCTTGCTGCTGTTCTGGGGCAGGTCGGTGGTCCAGGGCACCGTGTACAGGTGATAGTCGTAGAGCGACTCCTCCTCCACCTGCGGGGCCCGCGCCGAGGCCTTGACCTCCATGTCCATCATGGCGAAATTCCGCTGCCCCAAGGCCGAACGGACCTGGTTGATCTCCCCGGCCACCAGTTGCAGCGTGGCTGCGGCGAAGCCGGCACCGCTGCGGTTCTCCACCGTGACCCAACCCTTGAGGTCGGCCTGCTTGCCCGCGGCGTCGAGTTGCAGCACGTAGTCGGCATTCCAGGACAGGCCGCCGGTGAGGTAGCTCACATCGAGATCGGCCTTGCCGCTGCGCTCGGTCTCGCCGCGCCAGACCAGCGTCGGCCGCGCACGCAGGTTCTCCGGCAACCGGGGCAACGCGATCCGGCCAGGGACCTCGAACACCACCTCGCCGCCGACCTCGTAGACCGGCCCGGCCGCCATGCCCAGCAGACGGCCGGTGATCCGCTCGCCATCCTCCTGGATCCAGGCCAGCTCCTGGCCCACGTACTTCTCCAGGATCTTCTCCCGGGACATGAGGTCGAACTCGTAGTTCTGCTCGCGCACCACCAGGCCCGTCCTGCCGCCGGCCTCCACCAGCAGGGTCGCTGGTCGGATGCGTTCGGGCACGCCCTGGAACTCGAGCATGAGCGGGCCGGAGGGGAGCTCGACCGTGCGCAACTCGCGGATCAGCGCCAGGTCCTGGTTGTAGACGGTCAATTCGAGCGTGCTGCGCTGGTCGGGCCCCGAGACGACCACCTCGGTGGCCAGGGCCGACACGGCAGCGAGAGTGGCCACGACAGCCACGAGAGCGGGGATCCTGCGGGGCACCATGCTGGCTCCTCCTGAAGACGTGTCCGGATCGAACCGGACGTGGGAGACGCGGCTAAAGAAGCGCGCCTGCGGGTCGATCTCTGAATACACCAGACGGCGTCATCACGCCAGTCGTTTACCAGCGGCACGATCGCCGCCCAACCGGTCCCGGCGGAGGACAGCATGCAGCAGACGGTCATCATCGCCGACGACGCCCAGTTCATGCGGGTGATGCTGAAGGACATCCTGGAAGACATGGATTGCCGGGTCGTGGCCGAGGCCGCCGATGGCGAGGAGGCCGTGGCCCGTTACCTCGAGTTGCGGCCCGATCTGATCATGCTCGACATCACCATGCCCGTCCTCGACGGTGTGGAGGCCTGTCGCCGCATCGTCGCCGCCGACCCGGGCGCGCAGGTTGTCATGATCTCGGCATTGGGCCAGAAGGACGAGGTCCTCGAGGCGGTGCGGGCCGGCGCCGGCGATTTCGTCATCAAGCCCTTCGAGGCCGAGCGGGTCGAGGAGACCATGCGGCAGGTGCAATCGCGCCGGCTGATCGGCAGCTGACCTCAGCGCAGGAGCAGGACGAGCGCCACCAGTCCCACCGGAATCACGTAGAACGAGAACTTCCAGAAATGCTTCTGGACCACCGCCAGCGCGGTCCAGCGGATGGCCAGCAGCCCCACCAGGAACGCGGCGCCCGCCGCCGCGACCAGGCCCACCGGGCTGGTGCGCGTGACCAGGTCACCGTCGAGCACGTGCAAGGCCAGGGCCCCGGCGATGGCCGGCACCGAGAGCAGGAAGCTGAAGCGAGCCGCCTCGGCCCGCGGCAGGCCCAGCCAGAGCGAGGCGCCGATGGTGCTGCCCGAACGGCTGATTCCCGGGCAGATGGCCACGGCCTGGGCGCAGCCGATGAGCAAGGCCTTCAAGAGCGGCAGCGGCCGCGGCTGCCATGGCTCGGGCAGGTCATCCCCCGCCTTGGCGGCTCTAGTGGTCAGCAGCACCACGCCGGTGACCAGCAGCCCGATTCCTGCAATTACAGGTGCCTTGTATACAAAAACTACTAAACCCTTAAACAGTAGCGCTATTAACACCAAAGGCACCGTTCCTACCGCCAGTGCCAGCACGTACAGCAACGCCGGCCGGTCCAGCCGCAAGAGGCGCAGGATCTCGTGGCGGTAGACCACCAGCACCGAGCCCAGGGTCCCGCAGTGCAGGACGATGTCGAGAAAGAGATCGCCCTCATGCCCGCCCAGGATGTTCTGCAACAGGACGAGGTGTCCGGAACTGCTGACGGGAAGGAATTCGGTGAGGCCCTGGACCACGGCCAGAAGCAGGATGTCCAGCATCGGAGTCGCTCGCTATCTACTCTAGGGTGGAGCCGCCGCCGGGATCCGCGTCGCGCAGCAGGCGGGCCAGATGGTAGTGCCGGCGGGCCTCGGCGGACAGGCCGAGGGCGTCGCAAGTCAAAGCCAGCTGGAAGTGGATCTTGCCGTCCTCGGGAAACGCTGCCTCCGCCTGGGAGAGCGCGGCCAGCGCCGCCTTGAAACGTTCCAGCTTGTGCAGGCAGACGCCTCGGTGGAAGTGGGCCCGCACCAGCCCTGGCTCCTGCCCCAGGACCAGATCGAAGCGCGACAGGGCTTCCTGATAGCGACCGCGCTTGAGCAGGCATGCGGCGGCATAGTAATGCCCCCGCGTGTGTCCCCGGTCGCAGGCGATGCAGCGTTCGAAGCTGTCGAGCGCCCGGATCAGGTCGCCGCTGGCCATCAGGACCATGCCCAGGCTGCAGTAGCCCTCGGCGTCGGGAGTCTTCTGCACGGCTTCGCTGAACGCGCGGATGGCCTCCTCGGTCCGGCCGGCCTCGGCGTAGAGCGCCCCCAGGTTGTGGAAGGCCTCGGCCGGGGCGCCATCCAGGAAGGCCGCGCGCTGGTAGACCACCAGCGCCTCCTCGCGACGGCCCAGACGGTCGAGGGCCGCGCCGAGATTGGTGAGCATGCGGGCATCACCCGGCCGCAGGCGCAGACCGGTCTCGAAGCAGACACGGGCCTCGTCGAAGCGGCCGCTCTTGAGGCAGACGCAACCCAGGCGGTAATGCCAGTCGGCATGTCCATCGCGCGCCACGAGAGCCCGCCGGTAGCATGCATACGCCTGCTCGAGATCACCGGCTTCCTCGGCCAATCGACCTTGATCGAAGATCATGGCCGGGGACGATCCGGCCTCGCCCTGCGGCGGCATGGCATGGGGATTATTCATGGGCGGTACATTAATGCGGGTCCGGTCGACGGTCAACGGCGGCCGTTCAGTCGTCCACGATGCGGACCTCGAGGATGATCCGTCCGGTGCCATCGGTACCCAGAGCGCTGCGAGGCACCCGGACCGGGATGACCAGCGAGGCCTGCCCCAGATCCTGCGTCCGGGTAGCCGCCTCCACCGGCTTGGCGGCAGGGGGATCGGCAGTGTACTCGTTGCCCGGGACCGGCGGATTGGGATCGATGGCCAGACCACGCTCGATGCCCGCACCGGTGGTGACGTCCCGCTGCAGGATGTGGCTGATGGTCAGGCTCAGGACGGCCTTCAGGGTCTCGCGCACACCCTCGCCTGCGGCAGCCGCCGAGGGGAACGAGAGCAGGCCCCAGGGATTGAGCAGGCTCTCGAGCCGGTCCACGGGCAGGATGCCCGTCTCCGCGCTGCGATTGTACTGCAGGACCATGGGCACCGACATGAGGTCCAGGTGCCAGAGGTCGAGGTAGTTCTTGAGGCTCTCCATGGCGGACAGGCCCGTATCCAGGGCGCCGGCGCCCGAATCGCAGACGAAGACGACGCCATCGAAGGGGGCCCGGTCGGGCTTGGCGACTCCGGGCTCCTGCCCCGCGTCCACGGCCTGGACGAAGACCTGCCAGTCGCCCTGGTTGCCATTGCGCAGCAGGAAAGCGATCTGACGGGTCGGATCGTCGGTGGCCATGGCCAGGCGGTGCTCGGAAGGCAACGAGGCCTGGATCCGCGCCAGGTTCTCGCGTTTTCCGCACCCGGACGGCCCGTAATAGAGAATGCGACATGTGCGCAGGCCCGTGGCCATGGTGGTCGGCAAGGTCCGCCTCCCGGAACCAGGATGATGACTGACGTGATCGTCTTGCAACCCGCATGCCATCCCGGACAACCCTCACGCGCTTCAGGCAAGTAAGAATGATGACGCGGCGGAGCTCTGCCCACTGCGGCAAGCAAATTGCATGGCTCCGTATGACAAAGCTTTATTCAACGGCCCCAGGGCCCCGCAGATGGTCCGCTTTGCACCACCCGGGAGTTAGAACATGGCCACGAAGACCAACACCGACCAGATCCTCCGCACCATGTTTGCGCGCTTGCTCAATTTCCAGGTCGACGAGGACCTGGAACAGCGACTCAGTGCCGTCATCGACAGCGTCATGGACCGTGTCAGCGGCAATTTTGACCTGGAGACCGTGCAGGGGCAGAACACCTTCCGGGCCTTGCTCTGCTCCATGGTGGTGCACGGCTGGGGCAACGGAATGCATCCCTACCACAACCCCACGAGCGACCTGGAGACCAGCCCGCTCGAGGTCCGTGTCAGCAAGGACATCCTGATGGGCATGGCCGACCTCCAGGCCCTGCGCTACGTCAAGAAGGACGACCAGGGCCGGGTGCGGAAGGCGCTGTTCGAACCCGATCAGAACCTCCGCGTGAAGCAGCAGATCGACGACATCCTGGGTGAGATCGCCAAGGAGAAATGGCCCGAGTCCTGACCAAGGTGGTCGAAGGGTGACCAATGCAGGACGGCGATCCCCGCGAGGCGGGGATCGCCGTCGTCGTACCGGAGCTCGGCTCTAGAAGATGCTCTGGCCCTCGGCCAGGATCTCGTTCAAGGCATCCTTGAAGTGGGACGTGCCGGTGGCTGTCTCGGCCCCCACCTTCTCCTTGTAGAGCTCCCAGGACTTCTTGATCTCGGGCCCGAGGGCCTCCAGAAGATTCCCCTCGCTCAACGCCTTGTCCCGAGCCTCGCGGTTGTAGACCAGGATGTCCGAGACCAGGGCGCGGGCCAGCATCTCCGACTTGTCCCGGCGGCGGCGGCGGGACGGCCGGGGCGGATCGGCCACGGCCACGCCACCGGCGGGCTGGCTCGCCGGAGCCGTCGGTGTCACCGGACCAGGTGCCGGATCGAGGCAGGCCGCCGCTGCCGGCTCGAGGACCAGATCGTCGGAACGCGGCGCCGTGTCGACCTCCGGGGGCGGGGTCGCATCCCCATCCAGATCGAGATCGAGGCTGGGTGTGGCCTCGGGACTGGCAAAGCCATCCAGGCTGGCACCCGCTCGTTCCAGACCAGGTACGGGAGCCTCGAAAGCTGCGTCCACGGCGCCACGCAGGGTGCCGTCCAGATCGAAGACGTTGCCGCAATCGGGGCAGCGCACGCGGATCATGCGCGGCGGCACCTTGTCCGGATCTAGGCGGTAACGAGCGTGGCAGCCGGTGCAGGTGGTGATCATGTCCGGGTTCCTCCTGGGGTCCGGTTCACAGTCATGGCCTCTCCCGTCCATGATCGACGTTCCAGCCCACACCTTTAGCCCTCAGCACCAGGTCAACCGGTCCCCGCCGGGACCAGCGCACCGTAGGCCGTGGTCAGGGCCTGCCGCAAGGACCGGAACCGCTGCGTCTGCAGACCGGGATCCTCGGCCAGGATGGAGCGGACCTCGGCCGCGGCAGCGGCGGCGATCTCCCCGTCCCGCAAGGGGTTGGCCAGGCGGAAGCCCGGCACCCCGTGCTGGCGAACACCCCAGAGATCGCCAGGGCCGCGTCGCCGCAGATCCTCCTCTGCCAGCGCGAAGCCGTCGGTGGTGGCGGCGAAGAAGCGCAGGCGTTCGAAGGTCTCCTCCGGCAGGCGGTCCGAGGGCAGGAGCCAGCAGCGCGAGGCACCGCCTCCGCGGCCGATCCGGCCTCGCAGCTGATGGAGCTGGGCGAGACCGAAGCGCTCCGCCGCATGGATCACCATCCAGCTGGCCCCCGGCACGTCGACCCCCACCTCGACCACGGTGGTCGCCACCAGGACATCGAGCTCTCCCGCGGCGAAGGCCTCCATGACCTGCTGCTTCGCCGCGGCCTTCAGGCGGCCATGGACCAGCCCCACCCGCAGGCCCTGCAGGGGACCGGCCGCCAGGGCCTCGTACTCGGCCACCGCCGCCTTGATGTCCAGCTTCTCGGACTCCTCCACCACGGGGTAGATCACATAGCCCTGCGCGCCCGCCGCCACCAGTCGCCGGCACTCGGCCAGCACGGCCTCCTCGCGGGCAGCCGGTTCGACACTGGTGGTGACCGGGACCCGACCCGCCGGCATCTCGTCGATCACCGAGAGGTCGAGATCTCCATAGAGCGTGAGCGCCAGACTGCGCGGTATCGGCGTGGCGCTCATGACCAGCAGGTGGACCGGACCGTCGTCCTCGCCACGGGCGCTGCGTCCCCGCTGCTTCACCCCGAATCGATGCTGCTCGTCGACGATGGCCAGCGCCAGTCCAGGCAGCCTGACCTGGTCCTGGATCACCGCGTGGGTGCCCACCAGCAGCTGGATCTCGCCGCGCCCCGCGGTGGCCAGGATGCGCTTGCGCTCGCTGGCCGGCAGCGAGCCGGTGAGCGTCTCCACCACCACGCCCAGCGGTTCGGCCAGGCTCCGCAGGGTCCGGCCGTGCTGCTGCGCGAGGACCTCGGTGGGCGCCATGAGCAGCGCTCGATAGCCCTGTTCGATCACGAAGAGCGCCGCGATCAGCGCCACGAGGGTCTTGCCCGAGCCGACGTCGCCCTGCAGGAGACGATGCATGACCTCGCCCCGGCGCAGGTCGGCCAGGATCTCGGCCAGCACGCGCCGTTGAGCGGCGGTCAGAGCGAAGGGCAGCGCTGCCACCAGCCGGCGCGTGAGGTCGCCCGGCCTGGCCAGCGCCACGCCACGGCGTCGATCACGGACCCCGCGGCGCAGGGCCATCAGCAGCTGGATCTCCAGCAGCTCCTGGAAGACGAGCCGGCGTCGGGCGGCCGCGAGTTCGGCCTGGTCCGCTGGGTAGTGCTGTCCCTGCAGCGCCGCGGCCAGGGTCTGGAGCCCCTGCCGCCGGAGCAGTTCCTCGGGCAGGGGGTCGACGAGGCGCGGGGACAGCTCTGCCAGCGTGGCATGGATGAGGCGCCGCAGCCAATGCTGACCGACTCCCGCCGTCAGAGGATAGACCGGCACCAGTCGGCCGGTGTGCAGGGACTCGCCCTCGCCGTCGAGCGCCTCGAAGTCGGGATGGGCCAGCTGGCGGCGACCGCCGTGGATCTGGACGGTCCCGCTGAGCATGACCCTCTGCCCGCTGCGGAACTGCTTGAGCACGTAACGCTGGTTGAACCAGATGCAGAACATGACCCCGGTCGCGTCGCCCACGGTGACGGTCTGCAGGCTGCCGCCGCGACGTGTGCGGCGTTCCCCGCTGGTCAGCACCTCGCCGAGGATGGTGGCGGTCTGGCCCGGGCGCAGCTTGCCGATGGGCTCGACCCTGGTGCGGTCGAGGTGGCCACGCGGCAAGTGGCGGATCAGGTCGCCGGCCGTCTCGATGCCGAGCCGCCGGAGTGCCGTGGCCCGGGCCGGTCCCACCGTCTTGAGGAACTGGACCGGGCTTTCTTCGCTGAGTGGGGATTTGCTGGTCATGGCCTCATGGGGGATAATCGTCTTGCTGAACGCAAGCCTGGATGGTATATTGCCTGGCCTTGGAATTCAACGCCGATCGGAGGATGTCATGAGCAGGAAATGCTCTGTCTGCGGCAAGGGGCCCCAGTACGGCAACCGGGTCAGCCACGCTCATAACCTGACTCGCCACCGCTGGCTGCCGAACCTGCAGAAGGTCAAGTTCGAGCAGGGCGGCAAGGTGCAGCGTGGTTATGTCTGCACCCGTTGCCTGCGGACTGGCAGCGTCAAGAAGGTCGTTTGACGCTCGCGCCTACCGGATCCGCTTGAAGACATGCATGAGCCCTCCCGCCTCCACGGGAGGGCTCGTCGCGCCAGGCTGAAGCGCCTCGATGGCCTCGCGCAACGGTGAGACCATCTGTCCCGGCACCACCCAACCGATGTCCCCGCCGCGCACCGCCGTAGGTCCTGTGGAATAGCGCGTGGCCATGGCGGCGAAATCCTCGCCGTCAGCCAACCCCTGCTTGATGAGATCCTGCGCCACGGGATCCCCGGTGACGATGTGCAGCAGGTGGACCTTACCCTCGCCCAGCGCCACCTCGGCCTCGGCCTGATCGGCCTGCAGGCGTTGTCGCCACTCGGCCAGCTGTGCCGATGCGCCGGTGTCCAGCTGTTCGAGGTCGTCCAGGACGCCGAGAGCATCGTCGGTCCGCCCCAGGTTCTCGTACATCTGTGCCAGCACGACCTGCGCCTGGATGTACTCGGGGTCGAGCATCACGGCGGTCTCCACCTGGTCGAGCGCCTCCTCCACGAGGCCGCGGTGTTCGAGGTGGACGCCGTAGTTGAAGTGACCCACCGGATCCTGGGGCGACTGCTGCAGGTAGGTCTGGAACTGGGCACTGGCGCCTTCCAGATCGCCGAGCAGTTCGAGCGCGTTGGCCAGGTTGAACCGGTTCCGGGCATTCTGGGGGTCGAGTTCCACCGCCTTCTGCAGCGCCACCACCGCCGAATCGACCTGGTCAAGGGTGAACCAGGCCTCGCCCAGGCCGCCGTACATGGCGCCCGAGGGCTGCGTCGCCACGCCGTGGCGGAAGATCTCCACCGCCTCCTCGGGCTTGCCGGCCAGGATGGTCAACTCACCGAGCACCAGGAGATTCTGCTCGGTCTCCCCCTCGCGCGCGACCACGTCGCGCCAGTGGACGGCGGCCTGGTCCCAGAGGCCCTTGCGACGCGCCAGACCCGAGAGCAGCCGGTGCACCCAAGCATCGTCGACACCCTGCAAACGAAGCTGCGAGAGCAGGTTGTATGCCTTGGCATCCTGTCCCTGCTGCACCGCCAAACGGGCCATGCCCTCGAGGATCCCCACGTGGCTGGTGTCCAGCCGCAAACCCTCTTCCCACTGCGCCGAGGCGCCGGCCGCATCGCCGGCCAGCAGCAAGGCGCGGCCGTACCAGTAGCGCACGTTGGGATTGTCCGGCCCCACGGCCACCGCACGTCGACCATACTCCACGCCGTCCTGGGCGCGTTCCTGGGTCACGGTGATCATGGTCAGTGGCAGCAGCGCGAGCAACGATTCGCCTCGTTCCAGGCATCGCTTGAGGAGCGGTTCGGCGCCCAGGTAGTTGTTCTGCACGAAGAGGTCCCGACCGGCCAGGCACGGATCGTCGGACAGTTCCTGGGCCGCGACGACCCCGGCCAGCGACAGGCAGCACAGTAGCAGCGACAAGCGGCGGACGATGGGGATCACGTTGACCTACTCCCATGAGACGATGACAGCGCCAAGCAGCTGGCGGACGCTGGCTCAAAGATAAGGGATCACGACGGGCCTCGAAAGTGCGCGGCGCTGTTCAGGCCAGCCAGCGCCGGACCGGCGACAGCCAGAAGCCGGCCGACAGCCAAGACCAGGCGCGCAGCTCGGGACGGACCTGTCGTCGCTGACGGACGAAGGCCTCGGCCTCCGCCCCGGAGCCCTGGCGGCGCAGTTGTCGGCAGAGCTCGGGACCCCAGCTGTCCGCGGCACCGATGCGGCCGGCCAGGTCGGCGGGCGGGCGTTGGCCTGACTGGCCAGCGGCATGCAGGAGCAGGCGACCGGTCTCCTCGTCGGCGTGTCCCGCCTCCAGCTGGATGCGGGCCAGGTCCAGGGCCGGTGCCGCTTCGCCCCGGATCAGATGGGCCTGGATGGCGAGCTGCCGCCAGGCAGCCGGATGGACCGCCGGCTCTTCGGTGGCGGCGGCCGGCGGTTCCGGACCGACCACTCCCTCGGCCAGGCCGGGATCGCGTCCCCGCGCCACGTCCAGACGGGCGCGCAGCAGAAGCGGGCGCTGGTCGGGCTCGGCCTCGCGCGAGGCGGGCCAGTTCGCCAGGATCGTCTCGGCCAGCGACCATTGGTGCGCATCGAGGGCGAAGGAGACACGCAGAAGCTGCAGATCCGCATCGGCGGGCCAGATCTCGGCCAGGGCCTCCAGCCGGCGCAGGGCGGTCTCCCCGCGGCCGGCGAGATCGTCGCAGGCGACCAGCAGCAGCTCGGCACGGGCAAACTGCCGGGGCAGATCGTTCCAGCCGGCCAGGAACTGGCGACATTCCTCCAGCTCTCCAGTGAGTAGACCGAGGGTGGCCCGCAGGTACGCGAGGAAGAGTTCCTCGTGACGTCCGACCGTGCCCTCGAGTCGCGGCACCGCATCGGCGAGGAACGACCGGGCCTGGGCCAGTTCGCCGAGTTCGGCCAGGATCAGACCCTTGAGCGCCACCGCGGTGCGGTAGCGCGGATTGGCCTCCAGGGCCGCGTCGGCCTCCACCAGCGCCTCGTGGGAGCGCCCGATCTGGTAGAGCGCCGCCGCATGCCGGGCCCGGATGTCGGGATAGCGCGGGTACTCGGCAACCAGGCGCGCGAACTCGGCCAGCCCCTGATCCCAGCGACCGGCCCGGCAGATGGCCACGGCCTCGGCGAGCTGATCCTTGGCGTCGTCGCCGATGGCCAGCCGACGCAGCCGCGCCACGAGTTCGCTGGGCAGATTCCTGGGGTCGTGGCCCGCGTCGTGGTCCAGTTCACGGACCAGGACGTGATCGACACGCCGACCGCTCTCCACGAGCTGGTCGAGGCTCCCGGCGGCCTCGACCGGCCGGTCCAGGGCCTGCAGGGCGCAGGCTTCGAGAAACCGGGCCTCGCAGTAGTCCGGATTGCGCCGCAGCGCCTGCTTCGCCGCCTCCAGGGCGTCGCCCCAGCGGTCGGCCAGCCCCCTGGCGGTTCCCGAGAGGAACTGGAGATCGGGGAACTCGGGCCAGTGGCGGACAGCCTCCTCCAGCAATGTCGCAGCGGAATCGGCATCGCCGGTCTGGAGTCGACGGCGGCCCTCGCTCACCAGGGCTTGACGCAGGTAATACCCCGCCAGGGAGCCCCGGGGAGAACCGGGGTCCTTGGCGAAGATGGTCCGCAACAACGGGATGGCGTCCTCCGCCCGACCCTGCTCGAAGAGCGCGATACCATCGTGATAGGCATCGTCGTCCCGTCCTCCGAAGAGCTTGCGGAAGAAGGCCATGTCAGTCCACGTATTTCCTCTCCCAGGCCGGGCGCATCTTGTCCTCGCTGAGCACCGAGCTGCGGAAGCGCTGCCCGGGCTGCGGCGCCTCGGCGGACTGGGGCTGGGCGTCCAGGGTCACCGAACCCAGCGGATCCAGGAAGCGCCGACTGGTCTCCGACGGCTGGGACGGGGCGATCTCCGACGGAGCAGGCGGCTGAGTCACCACCTTCGCCTGGCCTCCCGCTGCGGCGGCCAGCGCCGCCAGCCCGGAAGCCTCGGTGCGCTCTTCCACCACGACCCGTACCGGCGGTGGCTCTGGCGGTGCCAGTGGCAACTCGGGTGCCGCCGCCGTCACCGGCGTGGCGGCTGGCCCAGGTCGGGCCTCCTCCACCACAGGCATCGGCACGGGCTCCTGGACCGCTTCGGCCACCGGTTCGGGTTCGGCCACCGATTCGGGTTCGGCCGCGGGCTCGACCGCCAGCAGCGGTTCGGGCTCTACCGGGACTTCGGGTTCTGGCGCGGGTGCCACGGCCGCCGCGGGCATCGCCGGCATGGCCGCCGGTTCGGCGGCGGCGGGGAACCCGGTGGCGATGACGGTCACCTGGAGCTCGTCGCCCAGCTCCGCGTCGTCGGTGAAGCCGAAGAAGATGTGGGCATCGGGACCGGCGGCCTGCTGGATGTGGCCCATGGCCCCGCGCAGGTCGTCGCGGTTGACGGCGCCGGCGGTGAGGTAGACCAGCACGGCCCGCGACCCGTGGATGTTGACGTTCTCGAGCAGCGGCGAGCAGATGGCCGCCGCCGCGGCCGACACCGCGCGGTCCGCGCCGCTGGCCGTGCCGGTGCCCATGATCGCCGCGCCGCTGTCCTTCATCACGGTGCGCACGTCGGCGAAGTCGAGGTTCACCACGGCGTGGTGCGCGATGATGTCGCTGATGCCGCGGGTGGCCTCGTAGAGCACGTTGTCGGCCACACGGAAGACCTCGTTCATGCCGCCGTCGGCCAGCTCGATCTCCATGAGCCGCTCGTTGGGAATGACCAGCAACGCGTCCACCCGGTCGCGCAGGGCGTCCAGACCGGATTCGGCCTGCGCCATGCGACGGAAACCCTCGAAGAGGAAGGGACGCGAGACCACGGCCACCGTGAGCGCCCCGCTCTGGCGCGCCACCTCGGCCACCACGGGCGCGGCGCCGGTGCCGGTGCCACCGCCCATGCCGGCGGTGACGAAGACCATGTCGGCGTCCTCGACCATGGTGGTCAGCAGCTCGCGATCCTCCTCGGCGGCCTGACGGCCGACCTCGGGGTCACCGCCCGCGCCGAGGCCGCGGGTGAGCTGGCTGCCGATGATCAGGGTCTGGTGGGCACGGGATGTATCGAGCGCCTGTGCGTCGGTGTTGACGGCGTAAAAATCGACCTCGGAGAGGCCGGCCTCGATCATGCGGTTGACGGCGTTGCCGCCGGCGCCACCGACGCCGACGACCTTGATCTTGACCCGCCGTTCATTCTTATCGGGGGCAAAATGGATGTTCATGACACCCGCCTCCTCCATGAGATGGGCATTTCCGGACGCTCCTCGTCCGTGAAATCTTAGTAACACATGATGAGAGCGCGGCCAAGGACTTTCTCTCGCCCGGGCCGGGACGTCATGCCTGTCCTTTCCGGCCGAACAGTCGGCGCAAGCGGCCCACCAATCCGTCCGACCGGGGCGAGGGATCATCCGGCTCGCTGGCGTCGGTGTTGCCCAGGCCTCCGCTCCACAGGGCCAGGCCCACGGCCGTGGCCCACTGGCCCTCGGGCAGGCGTTCCACGCCGGCCAGGACCGGCGGCAGGTACCGTGTGCGCACGGGCAGTCCGAACACTTCCTCGCAGAGTTCACGCGACCCCCGACAGCGGCTGCCGCCGCCGGTGAGCACCACGCCCGCTCCCAGCTGCGACAGCGGCAAGGCCGGTCCCAGCGCATCCTTGACCAGCGACAGGATCTCCTCGCAGCGGGGTTCGAGGATGGCCGCCACCAGACCCGGCGTCTCCTCGGGATCCTCGTGCTCGAAGAGAACGTTCACGTCGACCTCTTCCACCAGGCTCCTCAGGACCACCCCCCGATCGCGCTTGACCGCCTCGGCTGCCTCGGCGCCGATCCGCAGGCCGCTGGCCAGGTCGGCGGTCAGGTGCTGTCCCCCCCAGGGGGTCGAGCCGATGCCGAGCAGGCGGCCGCCGGCCAGGACGGCCCAGTGGGTCACGGTCCCTCCCATGTCGATGAGCAGGACGCCCTGGTCCATCTCGTCGGCGGACAGCAGGCAACTGGCCGCGGCGAGCACGTCCACCGCGTGGCCCGCCGGAGTGAAGCCGGCCTTCTCCACGGCGTTCTCGATGTTGCGGATCACCGAGCAGGAGCCGGTGATCAGGTGTGCCTTCACCTCGAGCCGGCTCCCTTCGCGACCGCGCGGGTCGAGGATCCCCCCGACCCGGTCCACCGAGAATTCCACCGGATTCACCGCCAGGATGCGGTGGTTGAACGGGATGGTCAGGCTGCGCGCCATGGTCATGACCTCGGCCACGTCGCGCGCTCCGATCTCGCGGCCGCCCGCGCCCAGCGGCACCTGTCCCGTGGCCATGACCGAGCGCAGGTGCGAGCCCGAGACGTTGAAGCCGAATCCCGTCACGTCCACGTTGGCCGCGTCCTGCACCGCGCGGATGGTCCTGGCGATGGCCAGGCTGCCCGACTTGACGTCGACGAAATCGCCATCCTGGAAACCCTCGGCCGGTCCGGTGGCGCCCGCCAGGATGCGGGGCTGGCCCGAATCGTCGACCTCGGCCACCAGGGCCCGGAAGCCCGTGGTCCCGAAGTCGCAGGCCACGATGAGGTTGCCCTCGGTCATGCTCGTCCTTTCGGCCAGCCTCAGGTCCGGCGCGGCGGCGGCTCGAAGGTGATCCGGTCGGCGAAACGCAGGTCCACGGCCGCACCCAAGGGGATGCGGTCGCGAGCGAGCAGGTAGCGTTCGATCCGGTCCGCGAATTCCTCGTACCCGAGCAGCAGGCGCCCGGCTCGTTCCTGCAGGACCACCTCGAATCCGCGCTCCGTGGCGTGGACGAAGTCGACCGGGCAGGTGCTCTCCAGACCCGTGGCGGCCAGCGCCCGCACCAGGTCCTGCACCAGTGCGGGCGTGGGCTTGGTCAGCCGGCGCTGCCCATCGGCGCCGAGCTCCAGGCTCGCGCCGGTCAGAAGCGGCAACCCCGGCGTGGTCAGGTGCGCGGGCACCGCGAGGATACGGCCGTCGTCCAGCAGGAGTTGCTCGTTGCCTTCGGCTTCCGGGACCGCCACCGCCAGCAAGGGATGCCACTCGTTCAGTTCGACCACCAGGGTGTCGGGCAGACGGCGGCGCAGACTCACCGCCCGCACCCAGGGCAAGGTGGCGAAAACCTCCTCGACCTGACGACCGGTGAGCGTCCAGATGTTGCGTCCGAGGCAGGTGCCCAGCACCGCCTCCACATCCTCACGACTGCTGAACCGGTAACGACCGGTCTGGACCTTGGCCACCGCGAAGACCGGCGACGTCAGCAGCCAGTGCCCCCCCCAGGCCAGCAGCCCCACCGTCAACACGATCGCGCCGCCCCGCCAGATCCAGCGCCGCGGCGAAGGCCGGTCGCGCCGCGATGCCGCCAGACTGCGTCCCCGGCTGCCCCGGTACTCGCCGATGGTCAGCGGCGGCGTCCTCACGTGCGGGCCCTCTCGTCGAGGTGTCGGCAGATCGTGGGCACCAGGCGCCCGATGTCGCCGGCGCCCAGGGTCAGCAGCAGGTCCCCGGGCCGCACGCACGAGTCCAGCCAGTCGGGTACCGCGTCCGTCCCCGCCAGAAGCGTGGGCGCGCGGTCGTTGAGCCGCTGGACCTCCTCGGCCAGCAAGTCGCTCCCGGCATTACCGGGGTCGATCTCGCCGGCGGCATAGACCGGCAGCAAGGCCAGGTCGGCGGCGCCGCTGAGCGCGTCGGCGAACTCGCGCACGAAATGCCGCGTGCGCGAGTAGCGATGCGGCTGGAAGAGCACCGCCAGGCGCCGGTGCTGGGCCCTGGCCACCTCCATGGTGGCGCTGATCTCGGTGGGGTGGTGTCCGTAGTCGTCGAACACCAGCACGCCGTCGTGCTCGCCCCGGTTCTCGCAGCGGCGCCCGACCCCGGCGAATCCCGCCAGCGCCGCCGCCGCCGCGGTGAACGGCACTCCCAGCTCCCGGCCCACGGCCAGGGCGGCCAGCGCGTTGCGCAGGTTGTGCTGGCCGGGCTGGGGCAGCGCCAGGCGACCCTGGAGTTCCTCGCCGTACCAGACCTCGGCCGACTGGCCGTCCGGACCCGCCTCGATGGTCTGGGGATCGGCGCGCACCTCGGCCTCCCGCGCCAGCCCGTAGCTCACCACCTTGCGGTCGAGCCCGGGCGCCAGGTCGCGCAGTTCCGGATCGTCGATGCAGAGCACCGCGGTGCCGTAGAACGGCACGCGGCCCAGGAAATCTCGGAAGGTCCGACGCAGGCTGTCGAGGTCGGGATAGTGATCGATGTGCTCGTGATCGATGTTGGTGACCACGGCCACCGTGGGCACCAGATGCAGGAAGCTGCCATCGCTCTCGTCGGCCTCGGCCACCAGGTATCGACCCTGTCCGAGCACCGCGCCCGTGCCCAGGGCCAGGACCTTCCCGCCCACGATCACCGTGGGGTCGAGGCCACCGGCGGCGAGCACGGTGGCGGTGAGGCTGGTGGTGGTGGTCTTGCCGTGGGAACCGGCGATGGCCACGCCTTCCTGCAGGCGCATGAGTTCGGCGAGCATCTCGGCGCGCCGGATCACCGGGATCCGGCGGCGCCGGGCCTCGCGGACCTCGGCGTTGGCCTCGGTGACCGCCGACGAGCGGACCACCACGTCGGCGCCCTCGACCTGGAGGGCGGCATGGCCGATGTGGATGCGCGCACCCTGGCGCGCCAGCCGCTCGGTGTTGGGTGAGCGGTGCAGATCGCTGCCGCTGACGGAGAAGCCGAGATTGAGCAGGACCTCGGCGATTCCACTCATGCCCACGCCGCCGATGGCGACGAGGTGGATGTGGCGGGTATTCCGGAACATGGCGCCTCCTTGCGCTCGCTGATCCCGGACCATGCTAGCGCGGTTGGGCGCCGCGGTCAAATACGAGAGCGGGAATGGCGTCGGCCGCGGCCCTGGCGGTCCACGTTCAGGATCAGGCCCACCGCCGCGAGGTTGGTGATGAGCGCCGAGCCGCCGTAGCTGACGAAGGGCAGCGGCACCCCCATGACCGGGATCACACCGGTGACCATGGCGATGTTGGCGGCGCCGTAGATGAAGAGCATGCCCCCGAGGCCGGCGGCCAGGAGTTGCCCGAAGCGCGTGGGCGCCCGCTGGGCGATGATCATGGCGCGCCAGACCAACACCGTCAGCGCCACCACCACGATGAGCGTGCCGATCAGGCCCAGTTCCTCGCCGAGGAACGAGACGGCGAAGTCGGTGTGGTTCTCGGGCAGGAACGCGAACTTGTTGTGGCTGTTCCCCGGCCCGAGGCCATGCCAACCCCCGGCGCCCATGCCCAGGAGCGACTGGTGGACCTGGTAGCCGAAGGGCTGATCGCCATCGAGGCCGCGCCCCTGCCAGCCCAGGGCCCAGACGGTGATGCGCTGGTGGAGCTTGCCAACCACGAAGTAGCCCAGCGTGGCGGCGGCGGTCCCGGCGGGCACGACCATGGCCAGCCAGCGCCAGCGCAGACCGGCCACCATCAGCATGAGCAGGGTGACCAGCGCCATGACCACCACGTTGCCGAAGTTCGGTTGCAGGGCCAGGAGCACGATCAGCGCCAGCGGACCCGCGAGCAGCGTGAGGCCGAGCTGGCGCCCCTGCAGCGGCCCGTCGAGCGCCGGCGCGGAGAGGCGGTAGGCCAGGAAATAGACCAGCGCCAGCTTGGCCAGCTCGAGCGGCTGGAACTGGCCCAGGCCCGGGACCTCCACCCAGCGGTCGATGCCCAGGCTGCGCAAGGACACCGGCAGGGCGGTCAGCACCAGTCCCGTGGCGAGCGCCCCCCACACCAGCCACGAGCGCCGCAGCCGCACGTGATCCACCGAGGCCAGCACCAGCATGGCCACCAGCCCGATGGCCAGTCGCTCGAGATGCTTGAGCAGATAGAAGTACTGGCCCAGCGCCGCCGAGCGCCAGCTGCCCGCACCGTAGACCGCCACGATCCCCAGCAGGCAGAGCACGAGCACCGCACCGGAGAACCAGTGGTCGTGATCGTCGAGGTGCAGGCGACGCAGGAGCCGCGGCGAGTGCATGTCAATCCTCCCGGGCGCCCAGGGCGCGTGCCGCCGCGGCGAAGGCCTCGCCGCGCTGACGGTAACTGGTGAACATGTCGAAGCTGGCACAGGCCGGACTCAGGAGGACCGTGGCGTCTGGGGCGGCCAGTTCGGCCGCCCTGGCCACCGCCGACTCGAGGTCTTCGGCCGCGCTGCAGGGCACGGCGCCGGCCAGGGCCGCGGCGATGGCCGGACCCTCCTCGCCGATGGTCACCACGTGCCGGACGGCGGCCATGACCTCGCGCAATGGCGTGTAATCCTCGCCCTTGCCGCTGCCGCCGGCGATGAGCACCACCGGCGAGGGATAGCCGCGCAACCCGGCGCACACCGCGTGCACGTTGGTGGCCTTGGTGTCGTTGACGAAGCGGATGGCGCCGAGACGGCCCACCAGCTGGTGCCGATGCGCCAGACCACGGAAACTGCAGAGCCCGGCGGCCACGGCGTCCAGGTCGTCGACCAGCGGCAACACCGCCGCTGCCGTGGCCGCGGCGTTCAGGAGATTGGGCGGCGACTGCAGAGCCAGGTCGGCCAGGTCCAGCAGCGCGTGGTCCGCGTGGTGATGGCGCACCCAGAGTCTGCCCTCGGCGAGCCAGGAGCAGGCGTCATCCCTGCGGTCGCCGAAGAGCATCCGCCGGCCACCATGGGGCCAGGCCAGCGCCTCGGGACAGCCGGTCCAGGCGACGAAGGTCCCGTCGGCAGCGACGTGGGTTGCCAGCCGCGCCTTGGCGGCGTAATAGGCGGCCAGATCGGGGTATCGATCGAGGTGATCGGGCGCCAGGTTCAGCAGGACGCCCACCGTGGGCCGGAAGGTCTCGATGGTCTCGAGCTGAAAACTGCTGCACTCGACCACGGCCACCGACCCCGCCGGCAGGCGATCCGCCTCCATGGCCAGCGGACGACCCAGGTTGCCGAGGGCCGGGCTCTCCAGACCGGCCGTGGCCAGCACATGCGCGATCCAGGCCGTGGTGGTGGACTTGCCGTTGGTGCCGGTCACGGCCACCAGGCGGCCGGCGTAGAAACGCGACGCCCATTCGAGCTCGCCGTGCACCGGCACTCCGGCCGCCCGGAGCGCCACGAGGCCGGGGTTGACGGGCGGTACGCCCGGACTCAGGATCACGGCCGCGACCGTGTCTGCCGTCAGGGCTTGCCAGGTCCCGCCGGCCAGGACCTCGTCGAAAGCCTCCGCAGCCAGCTCTTCCAGATCCTCGCGCTGCCAGCGCCGGGTCACCTCCGACTCGGCCGCATCGTCGGCACCGAGCACGCGGGCGCCATGGCGTCGCAGCAGTGCTCCGGCGGCACAGCCGCTCCGGCCGAGGCCGAGGACCAGGAAGGTGCGGTCGCGGACATCGCAACTCATGAGGTGTCGTCCTCCAGCCAGTGATGATCGTCGACCAGCGAGACGAGCACGCGTTCCATGGCGGTCGAGCGCGAACCCTTGACCAGGAGGCGGGCGTCGGGCGGGGCTTCGCGGGCCAGAAGGCTGGCCGCCGCCTCATGATCCGGGCACGCCATGACCCGCCCACCGGCGTCGCCGAAGCCCGTGGCTAGCGGTGTGGCCGCCGCGCCCACGGCGATCAGGGTCGCCGGCCCCAGCTCCGCCAGCTCGCGTCCGCAGTCGCGATGCAGCGTGTCCGAATCGGGTCCCAGTTCAGCCATGCCTCCGAGCACCAGGAACGCCGGCCCGCCGGCCAGCGCCAGGAGCGTGCGGGCCGCGCTCAGCATACTGGCGGGATTGGCGTTGTAGCAATCATCCAGAACCAGACGACCGCCCAGCCGACGCACTGCGCCCCGGTGCGGGGACGGTCGGAACGCGGCGAGTCCGGCGCGCAGCTGGTCGTCCGCCAGGCCCGCGGCCCGCGCCGCCAGGATGGCGGCGCAGAGATTGGCGGCGTTATGACGCCCCGGCAACGGCACGGGCCAGCGCTTGCCGTCGAGTTCCAGCCACCCGGGCGTGGCCGCAGTGCCGGGCTGCCAGGTCCAGCGGTGTTCGCCGACCTCGCCCCCCCAGGAGACCACCGGGCACGGGGCGGCGGCGCTCCAGTGAGCGAATCCCGGGCTGTCGGCGTTGAGAATGGCGACGCCGTCACGCGGCAACGCCTCCACCAGTTCACCCTTGCCGCGGATCACCTGCTCCAGGCTGCCGAATTCCTCGAGGTGCGCGGCGGCGGCGTTGGTGATCACGCCGATACGTGGTTGCGCCGTGGCAGCCCGCGCCGCGATGTGGCCCACCGCCGAGGCCCCCATCTCCACCACCGCGAAGCGATGCTCCGGGCCCAGTCCCAGGATGGTCACGGGCACGCCCTGGGCACTGTTGAGGTTGCCCGTGGTCGCCAGGACCGGACCGGCCGCCGACAGCAGCGCCGCCAGCAGATCCTTCGTGGTGGTCTTGCCGTTGCTACCGGTCACGCCCACCACGGTGGCGTGGAGCCGCTGTCGCCAGCGCTTCGCCAGCAGGGTCAACGCCGCCTCTGGATCGCCGCTGACGAGGATGGTCCCGCGCTGGGGTGCGGTCCCCCCGGGGACCAGATCGGCGTCGCCGGGTCCCACGAGCGCATGCGCGCCGGCGGCCAGGGCCGCGGGAGCGAAGATCCGGCCATCGGTCCGGGTTCCGGACAGCCCCACGAACAGGACATCCGCCCGCGCCTCGCGCGAATCCAGGATCGCGCCCCGGAAGTGCCCGCAAGCAAGAGACGGTGTCACCGTGCGCCAGCGCCCGCGGTCCGCCACCGCCACGGCCAGCAGGAGTCCGGCCTGATCCAGGTCGTGTGCCGCGTCCTGCAACGTGTAGTGCTCAGGCATCGGCCGACTCCTTCGCGAGCCAGGACCGGATGATCTCGCGGTCGTCCAGATGCAGCGTGCGGCCGCCAACCAGCTGGTAGTCCTCGTGTCCCTTGCCGGCGACCACCACCACGTCCCCCGCTTCGGCACCGGACAGGGCCGCCGTGATGGCGGCGGTCCGATCGACGATCACGCGCCTGGAGAGCGCGCGCCGATCGGTGGCGGTGTCGAAGCCCAGCGCCACCTCGTGGCAGATGGCGGCGGGATCCTCGCTGCGCGGGTTGTCGGAGGTGATGATGACGGAATCGGCGTGCCGGGCGGCCACCTGGCCCATGAGCGGTCGTTTGCCGCGGTCCCGGTCTCCGCCGCAACCGAAGACCACGTGCAGCCGACCGGGACAGAGTTCGCGGCAGGTGCCCAGGACCGCGGCCAGGGCGTCGTGGGTGTGGGCGTAATCCACCACGGCGAGGGCGCCGGCGGGCAAGAGGAAGCGTTCCATGCGCCCGGGCACCTGGGCGATGCCGGCCAGGGCCGCGAGGCATTCGTCGGCCGCGTACCCCAGGGCCAGACCGGAGGCCAGGGCAGCCAGCAGATTCTCCACGTTGAAGCGCCCCACCAGCGGACTCGCGAGGGTGAGCGCCCGACCCCGCCAGTCGAGGTCGATCCGCGTGCCGGTGAGGGAGAGCTCGACATCCTTGACGGCCAGATCCACCGGCACCGATGCCGGCACCCGACCGGCCGCGAAGCGGATGCTGCGCAGGCCGCCGGTGCCCAATCCTGCCAGCGCTTCGTCAGCCACGTTGAGCGCCACCGCGCCCTCGGGCTTGACGCGATGCGGTCCGGCGCGCAGCAGCTCCATGATGCTGGCCTTGGCGGCGAGGTAGCGGGCCATGTCGCCGTGGTAGTCCAGGTGGTCGCGGCCCAGGTTGGTCAGCACGGCCACATCGAGGGCGAGTTCACCGGGGCGTTCCTGATCGAGGGCGTGGGACGAGATCTCCATGGCGGCGGCGCGGCAGCCGGCAGCCACCATGCGGGCGAGCCAGGCGAAGAGCATGGGCCCGCCCGGCGTGGTCAGGGGAGCCGGCACGCGCTCGCGGCCATCGTCGTACCGGATCGTCCCCAGCAGACCGCACGGACCCTGCAGCGTGCCCAGGAGTTCCTGGAGCAGGAACGCCGTGGTGGTCTTGCCGTTGGTGCCGGTCACACCGACGGTGACCAGTTGTTCATCGGGCCGCCCCTCACACTCCCGTGCCAGACGGGACGGCAGCCCCCGGGTGCGGGAGGCCGTCGCCCAGGCAACGGAGGGATCAGGAAGGGCGGCCCGGAATTCAGCCAGACGATGACGATCCACGATCACGGCGGCGGCGCCGCCGGCGAGGGCCTGGGCCAGGAACTGGTGGCCATCGTGGCCATGGCCGCTGACGGCCACGAACACGGCGCCCGGAACAACGGCGCGCGAATCCTCCACCACGGCGTGGATCGGCGTCTGCGCTCCGACAACCACCTCGATGTCGGGCCAGGGCGCACAGAGTTGCCCGAAGGTCACGGCCATGATGGAGCCATCCTCACCTGGAGACCGGTCCGGGTCAGCCGGGCGCCGGGCGCCGGCGCCTGCTCCTCGACGTAACCCACGCCTGCCACCGAGATCGGGATGCCCAGGCGCGCAGCCAGGGCGCGAACCTGACGGTTGCTCAGGCCGGTGAGGTCGGGACAGAGCTGCGACTCGTCGCCGCCGCGCACCTCGGCGGTGAGACTGACCATGCTGCCCGGAGCGACCAGACTGCCGGCATTGGGTACCTGCATGATCACCGTACCGGCCTGCTCTGCGCCTACCACCGTCAGTCCGGATTGACGCAGCCGCAGCGCGGCGTTGGTCGCCTCGAGGTACAGCACGTCGGGAACCATCACGGCGTCCACCTGCGTCGCGGACACCACCCGGGTGCAGGTCTCATCGACCGCCGTCAACCAGCGCGTGGTCCGGCGTATGTCATCCACCACCGCAGCGAAGAGCGGGGCCGCGCTCTGCGCCGCATAGTGCTTGATGCCCTGGGGTTCGTCGAGGACGGTCACGATCACCAGCCGGGGCTCCTCTACCGGCAGCATGCCCGCGAACGTCGCCGTGTAGTGGCCTTCGACGTAGCCGCGTCCCGGCAGACTCTTCTGCGCCGTGCCCGTCTTGCCGCCGATGGCGATCCAAGGACGATTCACCACCTCGCCGGTCCCCGTGGTGACGACGCGCCGCATGGCCTGACGCAGCAACCGGTCCAGGCCTGGAGGCAGCACTTGCCGCAGCGGCCGGGCGGGATTCTCCTGCAGCACGCCACCGTCACCGTCGCGAACCTCGGCATAGAGGCGCGGCGCGTAGAGTGTGCCGCCGTTGGCCACCGCGGCCACCGCCAGGCCGAGCTGCAGCGGCGTGACCGCCACCTCCTGTCCGATGGCGAGGGTGGCCTGCGAACGGCTCGACCAGTGCGCCGGATCCGCCAGCATCCCATCCACCTCGGCGGGATACTCCACGCCCGTGCCCTGCCCGAAACCGAAGTCGAGCAGCGCCCGATAGTGCTCCTCGGGATCCAGGTTGGCCACCGCGCGAGCGAACCAGACATTGCTCGACTGGGCGAATGCCTCCATGAAGGTCAGCCGACCATAGTGGTGGCCGGCGGCCTCGCGGATCCGGAAACCGTCGAACCGGGTGTCCGCACAATCGTAGATCGTGGCGGTGTCCACGGCCCCGTGCGCGAGCAGCGTCGCGGCGGTGAAGATCTTGAACACCGAACCCGGCTCGTACATCGCCGTCACGTTGCGGTTGATCCAGCAACCCGCATCCGCCACCCGCGTCTGCCGGGTTGGCAGCAGCGGCCAGCTCGCCGCCGCCAGCACGTCTCCGTTCTGCGGGTCCAGCACGAGCACCGACCCGCTGGCCGCGCCGCTGCTGGCCACCGCGTCGCGCAGACGGCTCTCGCAGATCTCCTGCAGGTCGGCGTCCAGCGTCAGCACCACGTCCGCGCCGTGGCGCACGGGCTCCACCACCACCTCGCCGTGATCCTCCCCCGGTCGGGCCGACCGCACCAGACGCGCCAGACCGGGCTGGCCCACCAGCAGATGATCGAGCCCACGCTCGAGTCCCGTCTGATGCACGGTGCTGTCTGGGTCCTCGCGATGGAAGCCGACGAGCGAGGCACCCACCCCATCCAGGGGATAGACCCGGCTGTGCTGGGCGTCGAGGGTGACCGCGGGGAATCGCCTCAGCCGGTTGATCTCGTCGGGCCCGAGGAATGCCTGCCGGCTGAGCACCAGATGGCCCTGTCCCTGCAGACGCCGGGCGACACTCTCCTGGTCCTCCGCCAGGATCTCGGCGAGGACCGCCGCCAGCCGGGCGCGGTCCTTCACCAGCTTGAGCGCCACCCCCACCCGATAGGAGCGCACCGTGAGCGCCAGGGGTCGTCCCTGGCGATCGAGGAGATCGCCGCGGTCGGGCGCGAGGGTGCGGACTTGCAGCCATTGCTGGCGCGCCTCGGTGGCGAAGCGTTCGTGCTGGATCACCTGGATATGGACGAGGCGGCCCACCAGGACCAGGGCGAACACGAGGCAGGCCACCTGGATCATCAGGAAGCGCTGCGCCGTGCCGCGCCCGCGTGTCATGGCTGTTCGGTGGCGGCCACGGCCGCCGGCAGCGAGGGTGCGGGCGTGGCCAGCTGGACCGTATGCAGCCAGCCCTCGCGCGAGGCGGGTCGCCGTGCCGCCACGAGGATGGTACCCGGAGCCTCCGGACAGATCAGGCCCAGTTCGCGCTCGGCGCGGCCCATGATCAGCTGGCGTGAACTGGCGGTATTCCAGCGCACCGAGAGCAGGGCGCGCTGGGCTTCCCCGGTGGCGCAGCCTTGCTGGAGGTCCTGGATCTCCTGCCGCAGGGCGGTGTTGACGTTGCTGAGCTGGATCGACCCGGCCAAGAGGCCCGTGGCCAGCAGTCCGATCCCCACGACGCAGAGCGGCCAGTGGCGACCCCGTCCGCGTGGGCGCGCCATGCACCAGGAGGCCGCGGGTGCGCTGGACGACAGGCCGGTCACGACGGTCTCCTTCCGGTGGAGGGCAGGATCTCGGCCACGCGCAGCTTCGCGCTGCGGGCCCGCGGGTTCTGGGCCACCTCGGCCGCCGTGGCCGTCACCGGCCGGCGGGTCACCGGCTTCAGGGTGGCGTGGTGCCCGCACTGGCAGATCGGGACCTGCGGCGGGCAAAGACAGTCGCGTCGTTCACGGTCGAGCCAGCGCTTGACCAGACGATCCTCCAGCGAGTGGTAGGCGATGACCGCGATCCGGCCGCCTGGCCTGATCTGGTGGACCGCCACCTCGAGGACCTCGCCCAGTGCCGACATCTCCTCGTTGACCGCGATCCGTAACGCCTGGAAGACCCGGCTGAGGATGGCGTTCACCGGCGCGCCGGGTGGCAGGCTCTCGCGGATCGCGTCGGCCAGTTGCGCCGTGGTGCGGAGCGGCTCCGTCCGCCCCGCACCCTTGATGGCCCTGGCCAGCGGTCGGGCCCCGCGTTCCTCCCCGTAGTCGCGCAGGATCCGGACGAGTTCCTTCTCGTCCATCGCCGCGAGGAGGACGTGGGCCGGCTGGCCTCGGTGCTGGTGGAAGCGCAGATCCAGCGGGCCGTCGGCGCGATACGTGAAGCCCTTGGCCGGGTCGTCGAGCTGTCGCGAGCTCACGCCCAGGTCCAGGAGCAAGCCATCGGCAAGGTCCCAGCCCGCCTCCGCCAGCGCGTCGGGAAGCTCGCGGAAGCTTCGCCGCTGGCAGGAGAGGCGGGGGCGGTCGGTCGAGATCCTTCTGCAGGCCGCGACCGCCTCCTCGTCCAGGTCCAGACCCAGGACATCCGCTCCGGCCTCGAGCATGGCCACGCTGTGACCCCCGAAGCCGAAGGTTCCATCCACGATCCGCCGTCCCGGCCCTGGCTCCAGGAAGCTCAGGACCTCGTCCCTGAGTACCGGGACGTGCAAGCGGTCGGTCATGGTACCTGGAGTTGCCGGGGCAGCCCTGGCGCCGCGGTGGCCGGGGCGCGCAGGGCTCCCTGCTCCAGTTCACCATCCCAGTCCTCCATGGCCAGGATGGCGCTCAGATAATCGTTCCAGTTGGCCAGATAGAGCCGGTGTCCGAAGGATCGCAGGCCCCGCCCCCATTGCAGCAGCATGGGCACGCAGCGGTAGTCCAGGTGGAGCAGCTGCGATCCATCCAGGATCAAGAGCCGATTCCGGCCATAGAGATGGTGATCGGCCTCGACCATCAGGCGCCGCAGGCTCTGACGGTCGAGGATGCCGGCGAGGCGGACCCGGACGGTCTGGCCCCGGACCACGAGGTCGCACGTGGAGAAAGGTCTGCTCGTCGCAGCGCCATCGCGTTGCCGGATCCCCTCGCTCGGCATGGCGGACTCCCTTCCCCTCTGGCCATCCCTCCGTGGACGGCCGACCTACTGGTAGAATTCCTCGAAGAACTCCTCGGTGGGGGCGCCGGTGGCGGCCTGGACCGCCTCGAACCGGCCGGGCTCCCAGAGTTCCATCCTGGTGCCCACGCCCATGACCAGGAGCCGCTTCTCGGCCCCGATGCGTTCCAGATACTTCTGCGGGATGGCCACCCGGCCCTGGCCATCGAGCTGGACTTCCTGCGAGTGGGTCGCCAGCCAGCGCAGGAAGGTCCACTGTTCGCGGCCCTTGCCCAGCGACTTGGCCCGCGACAGGGCCAGCTCGTATTCCTGGCAGGTCATCAGGCTGACCACGCCCTGCGGATCCTCGGTGATCATGAAGCGGGGAGGCTCCTCCTCCTTCTTGAGATCCTTCTTGCGGAAGCGGAACGGCACGTTGAACCGGCCCTTGGCGTCCAGGGCCCGTTCATAGGAGCCATATAGCAATGGCTCCGGCGTGTTCGTGCTCGTGTCCAGCTGCTCGTTCACCGTTCCTGGCTTCCGCCTGTCCGCTTCATTTTCACCATTAATCACCACTCAACACCACTGATCACCACTGCACGGTAATACAACCCCCCAGATCGTGTCAATAGCCTTTTTTTTGGAAAATCGACATAGGCCAGATCAGGCCATTGGGCACCAAATTATGGACTAGATCACGGATTTCGCCGCCGATGGCGCCTGGTGGGGCCCAGTGGGGATTTGATCAGTGCCGCAGATCGGAAGGTCGCGGCAGGAGGATCTGATGCCAGGGCAAGGCGGTGACCTGGCGGAAACGCAGCAGCATGATGGCGGAACCCAGGGCATAGGCCACCGTGGACGCCCATGCTGCTCCCAGGATCCCGAAGCGAGGGATCCAGAGCAGGCAGAGCGTCACATTGGCCACCACGGTGACCACGCTGGCCTGAGTGTTCCAGTGCGGTCGCCCACGTCCGATGAAATCACCGGCCAGCACCGCCCCCGGGGCGAAGGCGATGACACCGGGCAAGAGCACTTGCAGCGGGGTCACTGCCGGCAGGTAGGCGCCGTCGCGCAGCAATCCGAGCAGAGGGCCGGCGGCCACGGCCAACGGGATCGCCGCCAGCGCGGTCAACCCCAGGCCGAGGCGCACCGCCCGGGCCGCGGTGAGGTCGCGACCGGTGTCGTGTTCGTCGGCCGAGGAATGGACCAGCAAGGGGTTGAGTGCCTCGGGCACGAGCCAGAGCAGTTCGGCGCCCCAGACGGCCGCAGCGTAGAGACCCACGGCGGCGGTGTCGAGATTGGCCTCGAGGAAGAACTGGTCGAGACGCAGCAGGAGCAGGTAGCTCAGGGCCGAGAGCTGGCCCAGCCAGCCGTTCCGCAGCAAGGTGGCCAGCAGACCCCGGCATCCCGGCGGATCCGTCTCCCGTCCCGGCCCGGGCCCGGCCAGGACCTCGCGGCGGCTGGACCTCAGCATCACCACCGCTCCCATGGCCTGCAGCAGGGCGAAGACCACGAACGCCATGGCGAACTGGAGCCGCCCCAGGAACAGGAACGCGCCCAGAACCACCACCAGCACCAGCGTCCGGATCGCCGCCACCGCCGTCCCCTGCACCACGCGTCCCGCCGCCAGGAGGCTGTAATTGGCGGTCTCGAAGACGAGCATGGCCAGGACCGTGGCGGCCGCGCAGGCCAGGAGCGCCTCGTTCCACGTCAATTCGAGATAAAGCCAGGTCCAGACCGGCGTGACGCGCACCACGCCGACAGCCGTCACCAGCACCCCGGCCACCAGGGCGAACCAGAGCGATTGGGCCCGCAGCACCCGCCACGGCGCCGCCGTCCGGCGCCGCAGGATCGGGACCGAGGCCAGCCCCACACCACCGGCCAGCACGGCTGCGAGCACGGTCACGATGGTCACCGTCAGGCTGTAGCGACCGTTGCCCACCGGCCCCAGTCCCTGCATGATCACGATGGCCACCGCGGCGTTGGCGGCCTTCTGCACCGTCCGCAGCACCAGGATCCGGGAGCCGGTGACCGCCAGCTTCATGCGGCCCCTCCCCGGCGGGCGCGCAAGCCGGCGGTCAGGCGCTGCAGCCAGCGTCCGGAGCCCGAGCGTGCCAGCAATTGCCAGCGCGGCTCGGGTTCGGCGCCGCAGCGCCGCTTGAAATCCCAGAGACCGTCCCGCCCCACGCACCCGCCGAAATCCACCGCCGCGAGGCCGCGCTCGCAGGCATGGACCAGGTCCTGCCAGTAGAGCAGGGTGGTCAGGAAATGCGTCCGGGCGAGGTCGGGCCGTACCGCTCCCTGCCAGGCCACCAGACGGCCCCGGGAGACGAAACAGAAGTGCCCGGCGACCAGGTCGCCAGCCAGGCGCACGCAGTTGAACGCGGTCTGGCCGGGAGCCTCGCGCAGGAGCGCCTGCAGGAAGCCCAGGGGCACGGGAGCCTGGCTCCAGCGCCTCGTCCCGGCCAGGTAGAGCGGATACCAGGTCGCCACCGCCTCCGGATCATGTTCGGTGTGCAGGGAGCAGCCGCGCTTGAGCCCGCGGTTACGCTCGTTGCGCCGGTTGTTGGTCCAGCGTTCGGCCTCGACCTGGGTCAGCCCCTGGCGACAATCCACCACGGCCGATTCGTAGGGCGAGATGGTCCATGGCGAGGTCAGCCCACGGGCAGCCAGGTGGTGCACGCGCGGCGAATCCAGAGTCACGGCCGCGACCATGGTCCGTCCCCCGAGTTGGTCGGCGAGGCTTGTCAACAGGGCCTCGCTCACCATCCTGGCCGTCACGTCGTCGAGATCGGCGGCCAGCCGGGGGCCGGCGACCGTGCCGTCGAGACTGCTCTCGAGGCGGTCGATGCCGCGATGGCGGCGGCGTAGAACCGGCAAGGTCCCCACCATCCGGCCGGCGAGCTCGGCCTGGAGCCAGAACGCGCTGGTCTGACGGTAATGGCGGGCCGACAGACTGGCCCAGAGCGGGCTGGCGGTGAAGACATCGGTCGCCTGATCGGTGGGCGAATCGGGTGGTGAGGTCAGCAGCTCGACGGTCACGGCCGGGGCCCCTGATCCGGGGCTCACGGTTCGCTCCGGGCCGCCGGTTCCGCCAGACCGGGCCGCGCCAGCAACGCGGCCAGCTTCGCCCTCAGACCGGTCCGGTCGCCCTGGCCGGCCATGGCCAGGAGCTCGGGCAGGGTGCTGGCGATCAGCGCGGGATCGCCGGTCCGGCACCGCGCCTTGTGGATCAGCGGGCTGCCGCTATCCTCGAGCCTCTCCCCCGGATCCAGCAACGATTCGTGGAGCTTCTCGCCCGGCCTGGTCCCCACGATCTCGATGCCGGGACCGTCGTCCTCGGTGCCGAAGCCCGAGAGCACCAGGAGGTTGCGCGCCAGCTCGAGGATGGGCACCGGCTCGCCCATCTCCAGGATGTAGGTGGCGCCGGCCTCGCCCAGGACCATGGCCTCGATGACCAGCAGCGCGGCCTCGCGAATGGTCATGAAGTAGCGCGTCATCTCCGGGTGCGTCACCGGTAGGGGCCGGCCCGCGGCGATGCGTTTCTGGAAGAAGGGTACCACCGAGCCGCGGCTGCCCAGGACGTTGCCGAAGCGCACGGTCATGAAATGCGTCGCCCCGTTGGTGGCCTGCGCCTGGCGGACCAGGAGCTCGGCCAGCTTCTTGGTCGCCCCCATGATGCTGTCGGGCTCGGCGGCCTTGTCGGTGCTGATCAGGACGAAGCGCTCGGCCTCCACCCGCCGCGCGAAGGCCAGCAGGTTCGCGGTGCCGCCCGCGTTGACCACCACCGCCTCCTCGGGATTGTCTTCCATCAGGGGCACGTGCTTGTGGGCCGCAGCGTGCAGGATGAGATCGGGGCGGTGGCGTGAGGCCAGGACCTCGAGGCGTCGGTGGTCCCGCACGTCGCAGATCACCGGCACCAGGCGCGTGTCCTGGGCGTTCAGCGCGAGCTCGTTCAGGATCTCGAAGATGCTGTTCTCGCCGCGACCCAGCAGGATCAACTCCGCCGGTCTGAGCGGCAGCAGCTGGCGGCAGAGTTCCCCACCGATGGAACCACCGGCACCGGTGACCATCACCGTGCGCCCCTGGACCACCGACCGGGCCGGACCGGCCTGGAACGACACGGTCTCCCGGCCCAGGAGATCCTCGGGCGAGACCGGTCGTACCTGCTTGAAGCTGGCGTCGCCCTCGATGATGGCGCGCAGCCCCGGCACGATGCGAAAAGGCAGGTTCGCCCGCTTGCAGAGCAGCACCAGGCGCCGGATGAGCGAGCCGCGAGCCGAGGGGATGGCGATGAGGATCTCGTCGGCTGCCACCTCCGCGGCCGCCTCCACCAGGCGCGAAGTGTCGCCCGCCACGGGCAAGCCGGCGACCGCGGTTCCGAGCAATCGGGGATCGTCGTCCACGAAGCCCACCGGCAATAGCCCGAGGTCGGGCGTGGCCCGCATCTCCTCGGCCAGCGCCCGCCCGGCCTCGCCCGCACCGACGATCAAGAGTCGCTTCCGACCGTTGCTGCCTTTGCTTGCCAACAGCTGGTCCTTTCCTAGAACGTGACCGCGAGCTGGCGCACCTCGGTGCGACCACCGTGCTCGATGCGCACCACGTAGAGCCCGGACGCCACGAGCCGCCCCTGGCGGTTGCGACCGTCCCAGAAGCCGACCTCGTTCGCCACCGAGCGGTTCCGATAGACCACCTGGCCCGCCAGGTTGAGAATCTCCACCTCGGCGGTGAACTCGCTGGTGTCGAGCCCGCCGAGGCTCAGCAGTTCGACGCCGCTCTCGCCCGGGAACGGATTGGGATAGAGGAACGCCTGACTGGCCTCGCCGCCGCCACCCGAGCCGGCGGCCGGGATGTCGGCCAGGGTGCCGCCGAGGTCGCTGGTCAGGGCCAGGCGCGTGCCATCGGCGCTGAGCGCCAGACGCCGGTACGTCCCGCCGCAGAGCGGCACGATGATGTTGGGCGAGTAGAAGCTGGGATCGAGGCTGAAGTAGGTAGCCAGATCGGTGAAGGCATCGAACGTCACCCCGCCATCGCTCGCGAAGCGCAGGCGGTTCAGACCGTTGGAGGTGAGCGCCCAGAGCGCCTGGTTGCGGTCGAAACCGAGCCCCAGGACCCGCGCCCCCAGGAGCCCCGGCACGAAGGTCTGTTCTTTCTCGCCCCACTCCTGGACCAGGGTGGCGTTGCCGAAGAACTCGTCGTAGGTGAAGTTGACCAGTCCCGAACCGGCGCCGACCCACAGGCTGCCATCGGCGGGGTCGAACGCGATGGCGTTGGCGCTGAGGAAATCGAACTGGCTGCCCGGCACGGCCGTCAGCGCGATCTCACGCCAGTGATCGTCCGAGGTGTCGAGCCAGGTCAGGGGATCGTCCGGCCCGTTGGACAGGCCGTTGATGTCCCAGCGCTGCAGACCGTCCCCCCGTACGCCGAACCAGATCACGTCGCGGCGCTCGATGCCGATGGCCCAGATGTTCCCTCCCCCGAGGACATCGGCGTCGATGTGCAGCCAGGAATCGCCGGCGAAGGGCCGCTCGGGATCCACGAGCACATCGACACCGAGATTCTCGTCGGGGGCGTTGTCGGTGGTGCAGAGGAGGACCTGGCCGTCGGGATGGATCCCGATCTGGATGAACTGCCGGCCCTGGATCGGTTCGTGGAGCGGTCGGAAGAGGTCCCAGTCCTCCACCCCGCCGGGCGTGTCGGCCGGCTGGAAGTGGATAGCGCCGGTGCCGAACTGGCCGAACCAGATGTCGCCGCCCTGGCCCGCCATGGCCAGCAGGTTGCCGAAGTGGTTGAAGAGGCCCAGCGAATCGTTGTCGACCGTGGCCAGCTGGTAGACGTTGTACCAGCCCGCGTCGGTCAGGGCCGCCAGACCATCGCCTTCCCGGTCGCCGATCCAGGCCCGGTTCTGGTCGTCGAACGCCACACCGTCGAACCCGCCGGTGGCGCCGATGATGCAGGTGTCCAGGTAATCGACCTCGGCGCCGCTTTGATCGGACTCACCGATCCAGGGCTGCCAGAGCCTCGTGTTCGGGCTGGCCATGACGCCGTGGCGGGCTCGACCGGCAGCCCAGATCCCCCCTCCGCCGGCTGCCAGCGAGCGGCTGTCGCGCGTGTGGCCCTCGGGCACCGCGGGCATGAAGATGGACGTGCCGACATCATCGCGGATCCGGAACAACGTCTCGCTCGAGGTCAGGGCGTAGACATCGTTGCCGTCGATGGCGATGTCGCGGATGAAGCCGGCCGAGAGCACCAACTCCAGACTGCGGGTCTCATCGTTCCAGCGCTTCACGCCCGACCACGTGGCCGCCCAGATATTGCCGTCCGCATCGCGTTCGAGGGCGATCACCGCCTCGGTGTCGGCATTGCCGTATGGATAATTGGTGAAGGTGTTCTCGGCAAAACGCGAGAGGCCGGTGGGCGTGGCCACCAGCAGCAGGTCGCCGGACAGGGCCATGTCGTCGATGGTGTTGTCGATGAGCCCTTCCTGGGTCGAGTAGAAGGCGCCGGGCAAACCGCTGACGATCTCGCCGATCCCCGCGCCGTTGGTGCCGTAATAGACGCGTTCGGTACTGCCGATGAGCTGGCCGGTGACCGTGGTGACGTCGAGCGACGCGATGGCGCTGCTGAAGATGCGCAGCGATTCCTGGTTGCCGCCCGGGTCGGCGATGGCGGTCAGGCCACCGTCCGCGGTGGCGACCCAGAGGTGCACCCCGGACCAGGCCAGGTCCTGCACGAAGTGGCCGCCGAGCCCCTGGGCCCGGGTGAGTTGGCGTCGCGTGGCCTCCTGTTCGGGATCCCACTCCACCAGGCCGCCCATCTGCAGGCCCGTGTAGACGAGGCCGTTTACATACTGGGCGGAACCGGGAAACTGGCCGGTGACCAGCGGCTGGAACGTGGGCGTCTGGGCCGTGGCGACCGTCATGGCGAACAGCCAGGTCGACGCCAGCAAGATGCAGATTCGGCAGTGGTTCGGCCTCATGATTCGTTGACCTCCTCCCCGCCTGAGCGGGGCGTCTCGCCCTCCCCGGAACCGGCGGCAGCCGCCCATCCCCCGGGATTCAACAGGAATGTCGTCAGCCGGCCGCGTTCGGCCCAGGGCCCGGTCAGCCCGGGTCGGTCGGCACCGGTATCGAGCAACAGACGCACGGGATCCACCGGCTGGTCGGATCCGGCCAGCGGCCGGCCGCTGAGCGCCAGATCCCCCCGCAAGAGCGCCAGCGCCAGGCCCGATTGCCACCAGAGGGGCAGTCCCTGCCCCTGACCATCGGTATACACTGTGATCCAACCATTATCAGTCCGGGACGGTGATCCGTCGACCCTTTCCCGACGGATGCTCCCGGCGCGCAGCCGCCACCAGCGCGGCAGCGCCAGGCAGCCCGAGATCAGCAGCAGTATCGTGGCGACCAGGATCTCGGGCGGCCGGGCGGCCAGGCGGCGCAACGACTGCCCGTCATCGGGGTCGAGCACACCGCTGGCCGAGGTGCCGAAAGATTCGGCCCGCGCGCCCACCGCCAGCAGCCAGGCCTCGTCGAGGATCCAGCGGAGCCGGATCCGCGCCCGGCGCAGGGGCACCAGGATCGCCGGCGCCAGGGCTCCCGGCTGCGACGTTTGCCAGAACGCCACCTGGGATACGCGGAACCGATCGACCAGGGTGGGCAACTGCTCGACGGTGCCCAGCCAGGGAACGTCGCCGCCACCGACGGGATGATGTCCGCCCGCGGCGGCCGGATCGTCGGTGACATAGCCCACCACGTCGGCGCCCAGATCGCGCAGGTCGCCGCTCGCGAGGAGCCAGCGGTCCAGTTCGGTTCGGGGCCCCGCCAGGAGCGTCCGCTCGAGGATGAAGTAGCCGCGCTCGAGCCGCCGGTGCACCCGACCCACCAGTTGCGCTGCCCAGGCCGTCAGTCCGGTGTAGAGGCCCAGCGTCAGCAGGAGTACCACCCGGCTGACCACGCTGTCGCGTCCCAGGTACGACCCCGCCAGCAGCATGAGCGCCACCAGTCCCATCTGGCGCAGATGATCGCCAGGGGACACGCCCTCGTGGAGACGCGCCGCGCGGTACCGCCCCATGACCACGAAGGCCACGGTCACCAGGATGGCGGCGTACCCGAACCACGACCCGTACCACGAGAGCGGCAGCAGGTCCTCGTCGAAGAAGGGCTGGGCCAGACGGCGCCCGGCGTAGGCCCCGAGCAGGGCGACCGCGAGCAGCGCCATGTCCAGCAGCCAGTGCAGCCCCACCTCCAGGGGTCGCCGCCACTTCTTGGCGGCGTACACCACCAGGCTCCACTTCTCGTAGAACGAGATCAGGCTGCCCAGATGCAGCCAGAAGCTCCGGTTCAGGGCGCCCTTGGCGCTGCTGCGGCGGTGGCGGTGCACGAAGCGGGCCGTAGGCAGGTAGACCACCTCGAACCCGCATTGCCACATGCGGTAGCACCAGTCGACGTCCTCGAAGTAGAGGAAGAAGCGGTCGTCCATGGGACCGCAGCGCGCCAGCGCCTCGCGGCGCACGAGCAGGCAGCCGCCGAGCACCCAGTCCACCGGCCGCACGCTGCCATGGTCGAAATCGCGCATGAGGTGGCGCTGGATGGTGCGGCTGTTGGGGCGCAGCTTGCCGAGGGGCGTCCGGCGCAGCAGGAGCGTCCAGAAGGTGTAGAAGCGCCGGCAGGACTCCTGGATCGTGCCGTCCTCGTTGAGGAGCTGCGGACCGATCAGACCGGCCCGGGGATGCTCGTCGGCGAAGGCGACCAGTGCGTCCAGCGAACCGGGCAGCACCACGATGTCCGGGTTCAGGATCAGGTGGTAATCCGCGGCCAGCGCCGCCATGCCCTGGTTGCAGCCGCGGCCGTACCCGAGGTTCTCGGTGTTCCGGATCCACTGCACCTCCGGATACCGCTCCTGCAGTTCGTCGAGTCCCACGGGGGCGCTGGCGTTGTCCACCACCAGCACCTCGTGGGTGCAGGTCGGCGCCTGCGCACGCAGGGACTCCAGGCAGCGACCCAGATCCTCGGGCGTGTTGTAGTGGATGATGACGATGCCCAGTCGGACCGCCACACTGCTCCTTAGGGAATGCGTCGCAAGCGCAGGGCCCAGACCATCCAGGCGGCTTCCCAGATGATGCGTCGCGTCATCTTGCTGCTCCCCACCTGGCGATCGACGAACATGATGGGGATCTCCTTGATCCGGTAGTCGCGCTTCCAGACATGGTAGTTCAGCTCGATTTGGAAGCTGTAGCCGTCGCTCTTGATGCGGTCGAGCGGCAGGGCCTCCAGCACCGCGCGGCGGAAGCACTTGAAGCCGCCGGTGCAATCCTTGATGGGCAGCCCGGTCACCTTGCCGGCGTAGATGTTCGCCCCCACCGACAGGATCAGCCGCGTCAGCGGCCAGTTGACCACGGTGATGCCCCGCAGGTAGCGGCTGCCCACCACCAGGTCACAGGTGGCGATCTCGCGCAGGAACTGGGGCAGCGCGGCCGGATCGTGGCTGAAGTCGGCGTCCATCTCGAACACCGCATCGTGGTCCGTGTTGGCCAGGATCCAGGTGAAGCCCGCGATGTAGGCCGGCCCCAGGCCCTCCTTCTTCTCGCGGAGCAGCAGGTTCACCCGGCCGCCGAAATCGGGCAGGCCGCGGACGATGTCGGCGGTGCCGTCGGGCGAGTTGTCGTCGACCACCAGCACCGAGAGCCGCGGATCCTGGGCCAGGACCTGCGGCACGATGCGGCCGATGTTGTCGGCCTCGTTGTAGGTCGGGATGACCACCACGGGTCGCTCGACACGGGTGCGTTCGGGCTGTCTATCCATCGTCGCCATACTCGTTGCCCTCGGGAAGGTCAGCCGCTCGATTCCGATCCCGTCGCCAGCCCGCCGCCAGCAGGACGAGCATGCCCAGCAGCCCGATCACCGCCAGCACGAGCCCGCGCTGCACGGCGGGATCATGATAGGAGAACCGGACCTCGTGGGTACCCTCGGGCACCGCAACCGCCCGCAGCAACAGATCCGCCGTCAGCAGCGGGACGTCCTCGCCGTCGACGGCGACCCGCCAGCCGGGCGCCATGAGATCCGCAAGCAAGAGCAGGGCCGGACGCGGTGTCTCGACCCTCAGAATGACCTCGTTCAGGCCATCGACCACGAATTCCGGCTCGGGCAGGGGCGCGCCGCCGGCCTGCGGAGCGGGTCGGGGCTCCTGGTCGAGCACGACCGCGGCGGTGGGATCATGTTCACCGCTCGCGATAGCGTCCAGGAAGGGCTCCAGGGCGTCCCCTGCAGGCAACACCGATTGCGGCTGCCAGGCGTCCACCAGCCGGGCGCGCGGGAGCGCATTGGTGATGGTGTAGACCACGGTCCCGCCGGCCGCAAGCCCGCGCGGGTCGAGGTCGAGGCCGGCGTCGTGGAGCACGGGCAGCGCGCCCTCGGGCAGCGCGCCCGGGTAGGTCAGCGCCTGAGCCCCCAGCCAGCGGGCCACGTGTCCGGACGGGATGCGCCCGAAGAGCCGCTGCCGGATGGCCTCGGCCGCCGCCATCTTGGCCGGATGGTAACCGCCGAGCGACCGGACCCCGATGGTCATGTACTCGTTGGCCGTGGCGTCGCTGCCCAGGGGCAGGAGCCGACCGTGCCCCACGGTCTCCTGCAACAGGCCGGCCAGCTGCGGGTCGACCGGTGCGAGCGTGGCGCCGCGGTAGGGTCGGATCATCCGCGTCGCCGGTGCCAGCCTACCGCCCCCATCGGCGGTGCGGACCACCTGGACCAGGGCCTGCTCGGGGTGCGTGACCAGCCTGGCCACGCTGCCCAGGTCCACCGCTACCAAAACGGCCAGGACCGGCACGAGCCAGTGCTGCCGGAAGGCCGGTCGACGACCGGCCAGCAGCACCGCTCCACCGGCGGCCAGCAGCACCAGTCCCTGTCGCAACAGGAACGACCGATGCAGGCTCCAGGCCGTCTCCAGGAGCGTCGACGCCGCCTGCTTGCCGCTGCGCGCGGCCATGGCCACCAGGCTCTCGCGATAGGTGTCGGCGACCACGCCGGAGGCCCCGGCGAGCGTCAGCACAGCGCCCGCGATGAGCAACGCGAGACCGGCGCGACGCAGGAGCAGCGGCCGCTCCGCCCCTGCCGAGACCAGGGCGGCGGAGCCCAGGCCAGCCAGCACGGCGCCGAGACAGGCCGGCAGCACCAGGATCATGGAGGGAATGCGGAACTTGTCGAAGTAGGGCAGCACCGCGTAGGCGAGCTGGTAGAGCCCCGGGCTGAACCGCCCCATGCTCACCAGGACGGCGAGCAGGGCGATGGCGGCCAGCGAAACCACCAGGCTGCGCCGGCGGGCCAGCCAGGCCGCGGCCACCAGCAGCGGCAGCAGGAGGCCGGCGTAGTTCGGATAGTCGGTGAAGGGCATCCGGCCCATGTAGGTGGCCTTGCCGAAGCCCGCGGCCGCCGGCAGGAACGCCGCCTGCAGATCCTCCGGCGCCAGGCTCCAGTTGGTCGCGTAATCGAACGCCGATCCGCCGCCGCCGCTGGCGCCGCCGGCCCCCCTGGTCGAGAGCGCGGCGTAATCGTGCACCGGCAGGAGCAGGGCCGATCCCAGGGCGAACCCCAGCCCGATCGCCAGGACCATCAGGCCGGCCCGACGCCAGCGCACCGCTGGCCGCGGTCGCGGCGCCTCGCCCAGGGGCCAGCACAGGCTCCAGACCGTCAGCGCCCCCAGGAGCAACAAGGTGTAGTAGCTGATCTGGACGTGCCCGCGCAGGAACTGGAGTCCCAGCAGCAGCGCCGCCAGCGCGGTGGCGCGCAGGTTGCCCCGCACCAGGATCTCCCAGGTCAACCCGAGCAGCCAGGGCAGATACATGGCCGCCCCCAGCTTGGAACCATGGCCGTGGACCCCCCAGGCCACCACGCGGGCAAACCAGAGCCAGGCCACGCAGCCGAGCAGTCGCGAGGCCCAGGGCGCGTTCCAGCGACCGAGCAGCCACCACATGCCGAGGCCGCCGAAGAGGAGGTGCAGCAGCATCCAGCTCAGGGGCGGCAGGCCGAGGCGTGACTGCAGGAATTCGATGACCATGGTGGGCGGGTAGACGCCGATGGTGTAGGCCAGCGAGCCGAAGCTGGGCATGCCGCCGAAGATGAAGGGATTCCACAGCGGATACTCGCCCTGCGCGCGAGCCTGATCGCCGACCTGCCGGAAGGTCTCGCTGGCCGCGGTGTCCGCGGCGCCGAAGACCTGGCCCTGGAACAGGGCCTCGGGATAGAGGATCGCCAGCAAGCCCAGCACCGCAAGCAGCGGCAACCAGGGTCGCAGCCGTCCCGCCAGCGAGGCGGACGCGAGCAGACCTCGGGGCTGGTCCGGATCCTGAGCGGCTGCCCTGTCGGGCCGTCCGCGGCGGGTACGCCTGGCCAATGCGAGCTCCTTGTCGGTTGCTGGTGCCGGTCAGGGTACCATCGGTCCGGACCGGCTGTCCACATCGCCCACGGTCGAGCATTGCAGGCGAATCTCGTCGATGACGCCCTGCAGCAGCGCCAGGGCCGTCTCCAGTCGTCCGTGCCAGAGGTGCCAGGCCGCGTGGCCGGCGAAGTAGGCGGCCTGGGCCGGCAGGAGCACCGGCCAGCGCCAGCGCGACCAGTGCCGGCGCAACAGGCGGACGTGGCTGCGGCTCCGCAAGTAGACCTTGCGCGGGCTCGCGGCGCCCAGCGAGGCCGACACCTTGTGCAGCACCACCGCCCGGGGCACGTGCAGCACCGCACCGCCGGCCCGACGCAGACGCAGGCAGTAGTCGGCATCCTCGCCGTAGAAATGGTAGGCCGTGTCGAGCAGGCCGCAGTGCTCCACCGCTTCGCGAGCCAGGAGCAGGGCGCAGCCGGTGCCGTACTCGACGTGGCGGTTGGCCACGGGCAGGCGACCGGCCAGGCGCCGGATGCCCACGTGGCGCACCCAGCCGCTCCAGGTCCCGACCAGTCCCCCGTCGTACCAGGCGCGGCCGGGATCGTCGGCATAGACGATCCGCGGGGTCGCGGCCCAGGCGACGGGGTCGGCGGCCAGGGCCGCGGTCAGCCGTTCGAGGCTGCCCTGCGGGACGATGGTGTCGTTGTTCAGCAGGAGCACCTGGTCCTGGGGCCAGCCCTCGGCGAGCAGCCGCTCGAGCGCCAGGTTGTTGCCCCCGGCCCAGCGCAGGTTCTCGGCGGCCGCGAGGATATCCACCTGCGGATAATGCTTACGGGTGTACGCCACCGAGGTGTCGCTGGAGGCGTTGTCCACCAGCAGCACCCGCAGCCCGGGATAGCCGCTCTCGGTCAACGAGCGCAGGCAGTCCTCGAGCACGTCGCGACCGTTCCAGTTCACCACCACCACGCAGAGCGAGGGCAAAGCGGCAGCGGTCTCAGACACGATCGGACACCCGGTAGCTCGATTCGGGATGCCGCCCGCTCACCATCAGTTCGGCGATCAGACCCAGGCTGACGAACTGCACCGCCAGGACCATCAGCACCAGCGCCAGGATCAGCATGGGCCGCACCCGGAGCGCGTGGCCGGTGGCCCACCAGATCAGGAAATAGAGCGAGATGAGTCCGCCGACCCCGCCGAACAGGGTCCCCACGCGGCCGAAGAAATGCAGCGGCGACGTGCCGCGGGCGTGGAGGAAATAGACGGTCAACAGATCGAGGAATCCGTTGAGGAAGCGATCCCAGCCGTACTTGGTGACACCGTGCTTGCGCGCGTGATGCCGGACCGGCATCTCGGTGACCCGGAACCCGTCCAGGTGGGCCAGCGCCGGCACGTAGCGGTGCATGTCGCCGTAGAGGCGGACCCGGCGAGTCACCTCGCGGCGGTAGGCCTTGAGCCCGCAGTTGAAGTCGTGCAGCGCGAGGCCGCACATCCTGCCCGTGGCCCAGTTGAAGATCTTGCTCGAATTGTTCTTCAGCCAGGAGTCCTTGCGGTCCTGTTTCCAGCCCGAGACCAGATCGTAGCCCTCGTCGAGGCGGGCCAGCAGCGCGGGGATCTCGTCGGGGTCGTCCTGCAGGTCGGCGTCCATGGTGATGAGGCGGGCGCCGGCGGCGGCGGCGAAACCCGCAGCCAGCGCGGCGGCCTTGCCGTAGTTGCGCGCGAAGCGGATCCCGTGGACCCTCTGGTCGGCCGCATGCAAGCGCGTGATGGCGTCCCAGGTTTCGTCGCTGGAGCCGTCGTCGACGATGATCAGTTCCCAGCTGTCGCCGCTCGTCTCCAGCACCGAGCGGACCCGGTCGGTCAGCTCGGGCAGGCTCTCGGCCTCGTTCCAGGCCGGGACCACCACCGAGAGATCGAGGGTCGCTTCAACGTTCACCGGCACGCCTCCTGGCCACGGTCCAGGCCACTTCCTGGGCCAGGCCCTCGCGCAGGCCGACCGTGGGCTCCCATCCCACCAGGGTCCGGGCGCGCGACCCGTCGGCGAAGGTGTGCCGCACGTCGCCCTTGGCAGTCTCCGCGAATCTGAGCTGAGGCCGGGCCTCGGGAGCCTCCGCGGCGAGCAGCTCGGTGAGCAGGTCGAGCGACTCCTCGAGGCTGACCCGGGCGCCGCCCCCGACGTTGAAGACCTGGGTGGTCTCGGGCGCGGCCGCGGCGAGCAGGTTGGCGCGCACCGCGTCGGCCACGAAGGTGAAGTCACGGGTCTGGGCGCCGTCGCCATAGACGGTGAAGGGCTGACCGTCGAGAGCCTTCTCGAGGAAGATGCGGAAGGCCATGTCGGGCCGCTGCCGGGGTCCGTAGACCGTGAAGTAGCGCAGGCTGCTGGTGGGCACGGCGAAGTTGGCGCCGTAGAGCACGCAGAGGTGCTCGGCGGCGAGCTTGCTCACCCCGTAGGGCGACCGCGGCATGGGCAGGTCGTCCTCGCTCACCGGATAGCGCGGCTGATCGCCGTAGACCGAGCTGCTGCTCGAGTAGACCAGCCGGGCCAGTCCCGGCCGCACCCGTTCGCTGCGGCAGGCCTCGAGCAGGCGCTGGGTGGCGAGCACGTTCCAGTCGAGATAGCGGTCGAACTCCTGGCCCCAGCTGGCGCGGACGCCGGCCTGGGCCGCGAGGTGGAAGCACACGCGGGTCCCGGCCAGCAGATCCTCGGCATCGAGATCCCCGAGGGTCGACTCGAGGAAGGTGAACCGCGGGTCGTGCTGGAATCCGGCCAGGTTCTGGCGCTTCTGGGCGGGATCATAATAGTCGTTGAGGCTGTCGACCCCGGTGACCCGACAGTCCAGCGCCAGCAGCGCCTCGCTGAGGTGGCTACCGATGAAGCCGGCGCAGCCGGTGACTACCACCGGGGTTCCGGGAGCCAGCAACTCGCTGGCGGCGGCGGGCAAGCTCGCCCGGAGCGAGTTCCAATCGAGACCGCTCATCGTCCCTCCCCTTCGAGGATGCCGCTGTCGCGGATCTCGTCCTGGAGTCGTTGCTGCTCCTGCTGGCGCGCGCTGGCGCGCAGGCGCTCGAGCTGCTCGCGGAGCACCGGATCGTCCTGGCCGTTGTTCTGGCGCCACAGCTCCACCACCGCCCCGGCGTCGCCCACCGCACCGGCGGCCTCGTGGATGCGGAAGAGGAGGTCGTAGCCCAGGCGCCAGTCCGGTTCGCGAGCGATGCGCTGTTCGAGCCAGGCCACCGCCAGCGGCGAGCGATCCATGGCCACCAGACCACGGACGGCGTTGAGCACCGCCGACTGCTCGATGTCGACCGGTACCTGGTTGTGGATCTCCTCGAGATAGGCCAGGCAGTCCTCGATCCGGCCGTTCTCGAGCAGGAGCGAGGGATAGTACCCGGCGGCCACCAGCGCGCTGTTCGGGTCGAAGCGACGCGCCAGTTCGTAGCAGAGCAGCGCGTCGGCGGTGAGCTGGTCGTATTGCAGGGTGTCGGACGGCGCCACGCCGCCATCGGGCTGGCGCAGCATCTCGGCCCGGGCCAGGTAGGAGAACCCGGCGCGGGCGATGGACGCCGGATAATTGCCCAGCAGGTTGACGGTGCTGCTGTTGCGGTGGACATCCTGGCGGTCGTAGCCGATGAGGTCGAGCAGTGACTCCTTATTCACCGGCAACGGTTCGTCCAAGCCCGTGAGCAGCTCCTCCTTGGGCTGGTCGGCGGCCCAGCCGGCCTGGGCCGCAAAGGCGTCGAGGCGGACCTGGGTATCCCCCGTGGTCAGGGCATCGAAGCGGTAGGCGCCGAGGACGTTGGCCAGCAGGCGCTCGGGATCGGTGGTGGGCATCCCGTCCTCGCTGCGCTTCTCGGTGAGGCGATAGGCCAGCCCTTCCATCTGCAGGAAGGGATAGTAACGGTCCATGTTCTCGCGCGGGATGGTGACCGCGAAGAACACCGGCCGCGGCTCGGCCAGCTTGCGGTTGGTGTCCACGATGTCCTTGACCACGTACTCGCGCACCAGCACCACCACCACCTCGCCGGTGTCGCGATCGCGATAGGCGATGGGCCGCAGCTTGTCGATCTCCTCGTCGCTGTAGGAGAGCGCCACCGGGGTCTCCAGCCGCTTCAGCTGCTTGATGTACCAGGGCAGATTCACCAGCGAGAGGTTGACCACGGTGACATCGCGGCGGAAGTGCTCCACTTCCTGGAGGTACCAGATGGGGAAGGTGTCGTTGTCGCCGTTGGTGAAGACCACCGCGTTCTCGTCGAGGCCGGCGAGGATGTTGTAGGCGTACTCGTAGGCGATGCGGTTATGGCTGCGATCATGGGTGAACCACTTGCGATGGGTGCCCGGCCCCAGACTCCACACCGCGGGCAGCACCGCCAGGATCAACAGGCACCCGGCGGCCACCTTGCTGAGCAGGTCGACGCGGGCCGGTTGCGGCAGGGCCGGCCGTGGGCGCGGACGCGGACCGCCGCGGCGCTCGCCGAAGGCCAAAAGCGAGCCGGCGATCAGCGCGCCGTAGACCCCCAGCACGAACACCCGGTCGGTCGGCGTGGCGAAGAGCGAGAGCAGCCAGGCCCCGGCCAGCCCCAGGGCCAGCATGCCGACCACGAGGCCCAGGCGCCAGGTCCAGGGTCGTTCGGCCCAGGCCGGCGGGGCCGTCTCGCGGCGCTTCGGCGAGGCCAGCTGGTCGAACCGGGGGGCCACCCAGAGGCCCAGGAAGACGGTGCCGAAGAGGTAGAGGCCAAGCCAGCGCGCCTTGGCCTCGGCGCCCACCGCGGCCATGCAGAGCAGGGCGAACACGAAGGCCGCCGCCACGCGATAAACGAGCCCGCCCGGGGCGAAGGGGCGCGACGGCAGACGGCTGGCGGCCTCACGTTCGAGCTGGGCCAGCGAGGATCCCAGCGCACCGCTGGTCCACCGCAGCAATGCCGACGCCCCCAGTCCGATGAAGACGCTGCCGAACAGGAACGCCGCGAAGAAGAAATAGTCGCGCTCGCGGACCTCGTGGTCGGTGAAGTTGAGATAGAGGGTCAGGCCGTCGGCGTTGATGACGTAGGCCAGCAGGAGCAGCCAGACCACGGGACGCGCCCGCCGGACGGTATGCACGGCGCCCAGGAGCATGAGCAGGACCGGCCCCACCAGCACTGAGGCCCGGTCGAGCCAGTCGGCGCGCTGCGGCAGGAACGAGAACTGGCGCAGGAAGAAGTCGTAGTAGTAGCCGAACTGGAAGGCCAGCGGGGCCTGGCGCTCGAGCGGGTTGAGCGGCGGGTACTGTTCGCGCCGGAGGACCGACAGGAGGGTCTGGAAATCCGCGGGGATGGTCTGGTTGATGGCGGGTTCGGGGACGGCGCCGGCCCGGATCATCAGGACCACGTGCACCGACAGGCCCACCAGGAAGAGCAGGAGGCCGTAGAGCGCGAAGGGCCGCAGCAACGGCTCGCCGGGCTCGGCGCGGCCCAGCGCCCGGCGCACGAGCGGCCACACCGTGCGCAACACGCAGGCCAGCGCGTAGAGCACCACCAGGGTCAGCAGCACGCCGCTGTCGGTGATGAAGGTGGTGGAGGCGAGGAAGAGCGCCAGGGCGACCGAGACCAGGGTCAGGTCGAGCACCGGCAGCTGGCGATCGGTGGCGAGCCAGACCATGAAGAAGAACGCCGGATAGACCAGCAGCGAGCCCAGGTGGAACCCCACCCCCAGACCACAGAGGTAGATCAACAGCAGCAGGAGCCAGTCGCTCCGCCGCTCGCTCCGGTACTCGTACCAGAGCAGGCTGACCCAGGTCAGCATGGTCATCATGAAGCCCGCCAGGCCGTAGACCTCGGCCTCGATGGCGTTGTTCCAGAACGTGTCCGAGAAGAGCAGGAAGCCGGCGCCGATGAGGCCGCCGGCGCGGGCGAGCCAGCCGCTGTCGGGGTCGTTGCGGCGCGCCACCCGGGCGATGATCACGTAGACCATCATCACCGCCAGCGCCGAGAACAGCGCGGACATGAAGTTCACCGCCCAGGCGGTGCGCAGCGAGGGCTGGGTGATGTCCGGCTGGCCCAGCACGATGTCGAAGACCCGGCCGACCAGCACGTACAGCGGCGTGCCCGGCTGGTGGGGAACCCCGACGATGTGGCTGGTGGTGACGTACTCGGCGCAGTCCCAGAAATCGATGGTCGGACCGAGGGTGGCGGTATAGACGCCGAGCGCGGCCAGGAACACGGCCAAGGGCAGCCAGGTATCCAGGCGGCGATACCACATGGGAGCCACGTTTTCCCCTTACGTAAACGGCGACGAATGAAGCACTTCAGCGCGTGAAGTTAACACACGCCGAATCGGTCGACAAGCCCGGCGGTGGGGCCGGACAGGGCAGGAATCCCTGGAACCGGCCCCTGGCCAGGAGGTTCCGGGGCGGCGCTGGTCAGTTTCCGGGCGGCTGTTCGGTCGGCGAGGCCGGCGCGACCATGAGACCGCGGCGCTGCCACCAGAGGGCGCCGCCCACGAGGCTGAAAGCCACCATGACGAGGAAGGCCACCATCTCCATGGCCACCACGCCCTCGGAGGACAGGCCGGTGCTGATCAGGAGCGCCCCGGTGACCGTCTCGCGCAGGCCGATGCCATTGATGGTCACCGGCAAGGTCAGGCTGAGCGCCAGCAGGGGGACCAGCACGAGGAGCTGCAGGATCTGCTCGGGTGTGGGCTCGAGGCGCAGGCCCGACGCCACCAGCAGATGCACCGCCAGACGCAGGGCCTGCACTCCAACGCTGAAGCCGAGGAGCCGGCCGAGCCAGGGCAGGCGCTGGCGGTAGACCAAGAATTCGCGGGCCATGAGCTCGGCGCGATCGGCCAGGATCGACAGGTGCAGGGTGCGCAGGGTGCGCTGCACGAAACGCCCGAAACGGCGGCTGATCAGCGCGACCAGGACCACCAGCAGCAAGGCGAGGACCGCAGCCAGCACCCAGACCACCCGGGGCAGATCGATGCCGAGCAGCCGGCAGGCCAGCGCCGCCAGCGCGGCGAAGATGGTCAGCGCGCTGAGACCCACCAGACGGTCGAGCAAGGTGGCGCTGAAGACCGCTGCGGGGCAGCCTTCACGGCGGCCTAGGTCGACGATCTTGTAGGCGTCGCCGCCGATGTTGGCCGGCAGGAAGTTGTTGAAGAAGAGGCCGACGAGGTAGAGGCGGCGCAGCTCGCCTGGCGCGGTGCGCAGCCCGGCGGCCTGCAGCAGCCAGGACCACTGGAGGGCGCCGCCCCAGGCCGAGACGCCGTAGACCAACAGGGCCGCCGCGAGCCAGCCCCAGGCGGGGTCGGTCAGGGCGGCGCGGACCTCGCTCCAGGTCAGCCGTGAGAGCACGAACCAGAGCAGGGCGCCGCTGAGGACCAGCTTGAGGCCGAAGGTGAGCCGGCTGCGGTTCATGGTGCGCTCCGGCTGGCGGCCACGCGCCGGAAGAGCGCGAGCGACTCGTCGATGCACCGCGACCAGCTGAAGGTGCCGGCCCAGGCCCGGGCCGCGTCGCTGTAGCAGGCCCAGAGGTCGCGGTCGTGGAGCAGGCGCAGCGCGGCCTGGGCCATGGCCCGGGGCTCGCCGTAGGGAACGAGCAGGCCGGTCTGGCCGTCGCGCACCGAGTCGCGCAGCCCGGGGCGGTCGCTGGCGATCACCGGCACGCCGCACTGGTTGGCCTCGACCACGGTCAACCCCCAGCCCTCCTTGGGGCTCGGATTGAGGCAGATGTGGGCACGGTGGAGCGTGTCCACCAGCTCGTCCCAGGGCAGGTGGCCCGTGAAGACGACATGGTCGGCGAGGCCGAGCTGGTCGACCAGCCGGCGCAGTCGCGGCTCGTCGGGACCGCGGCCCATGACCAGCATCTCGGCGTCGGGCAGTTCCTCGCGGATGTGGGCGAAGGCCCGGATCGCCACGTCGGTGCTCTTGTAGCGGCGGAGCCGCGACCAGCACACAACCAGCGGCTGTTCGGCGCGGGGCGGCGGCGAGGCCAGCGCGAAGCGCCCGTGCTCGAGCCCGCAGTAGATCACCTCGATGCGTTCGCGCCGCAGGCCGCGGCCGGCCAGGTCCTCGCCGGTGCTGGGGCTGATCACCTCGAACCAGGCGTCCCGGTAGACCGCTGGGATGGGCCACTCCCCCGCCCAGACGTAGGTGGCGGCCAGCGGGTTGGTCTCGCGGTAGACCGTGCGGCCGAAGAGGTGCGGCACGATCGCCACCACCGGCACCTCGCCGGCGTAGAGCGGCGTGTAGAACGGGATCTTGTTGATATCCTCCAGCAGCAGGTCCCAGCGTTCTTGCCGCAGCCGCTGACGCACCACCCAGGGCAGCACGAAGTTGGCCACGCGCCAGTCGCCGTGCCGGCGGATCCGCACCCCGTCGATGGTGTCGCGCGCGGGGGCGCCGGCGTATGCCGCGCAGACCAGCTCGACCTCGTGGCCCGCGGCCACGGCGCCCGCCAGGATGTGGTGCAGGTGCTGTTCGGCGCCGCCCCCGAGGGGATCGTCGATGTCGCGCCAGTTCACCGCGAGGATCTTCACGCCGGGCCCCCGGGCTTGCGGCCGATGACGCCGATGGTCGGCGTGGTGTAGAGCGACAGGCGCCGGCGTCCGAACCAGCCGCGCCAGGCGCGGCCGAGCGCGCCGAAGGGCCAGAGCGGCCGCGGATACTTGGGCAGCCGACGTCCGGTGCGGCGGAGCACCACCTTGCGCAGCGCGCGGTACCAGAGTCCCGGCAGCATCCAGTCGCCATAGCTGCGGACGACCTCGGTGCCGGTCTGGCGCATGAGCCGCTCCAGCTGGGCCACGGTGAACTGGGTCTCCCAGCCGGCGAACCAGCGTCCCGCCTTGATGAGCGCCTGCTTGCCGAGGGTGTAGTAGTGGAAGGTCTGCGGCACGTCGACCACCAGGTGGCCGCCGGGTTTGAGCACGCGCACGTTCTCGCAAAGCAGGTCGAGCGGCGTCCGGAAGTGCTCGAGCAGACCCTGGTGGAAGACCACGTCGAAGGTCTGGTCGGCGAAGGGCATGCGCAGGCCGTCGCCGCAGACCGGCCCGGCGGAGACCTCGGCCTGGTCGGCCGCCTGCCGCGTCAGGTCGAGCGAACCGGCCACGTAGTCGAGGGTCACGACCACGGCGCCGGCGCGGGCCAGGGCCACCGCGTCGCGGCCGGTCCCCGCCCCAACCTCGAGGATCCGCTTGCCGCGCAGGTCGCCCAGCGCGGTGATCTCGCGCACCAGCCGCCCGTCGTTGTCGTAGACGTCGTTTAGGCCGTGGCGTTCGGCCTCCTCCCAGAAATCCTGCCAGTGCCGCGGCGTGGATTCCCTCACGACCCCGGTTCCTCGCGTTCCATGCCGGCCGCCGCGCGGTCGAGCACCCCGTTGACGAACTTCACCGCACCCTCGTCGCAGAACGATCGCGCCAGTTCGCAGGCCTCGTTGATGATCACTCGGTAGGGGACCTCGGGGCTGTGGTTCAGCTCGACCAGACCGATGGTCAGGATCAGCCGCTCGAGGAGGCCGACCCGTTCCAGATCCCAGTTGGCGAGCAGCGGCCCCACCGACTTCTCGAGGGCCGGTCCGTGGTTGATGACCTTGCGCGAGAGCTCGCGCGCGAAGATGGCGGTCTCGTCCGCCGAATCGCGGCGATCGAGCTGCTCGGCGAGACAGTCGGTGAGTGTGCGGTCGCTGAGCCGCGCGGCGTACATCGCCTGCAGCAGCAGCGCTCGTCCCTTGCTGCGCTTGCCCAAAACGTCTCCGATCCTTGGTCGTGAGGGACCGCGTCAGCCCGGGCTGACCGCGGTCGACAGCGGGGATCATGCACCACCGGCCGCGCCGCCGCAAGCCGCGGCGCGGTCGGTGGGGATGGTCGGCTCGCGCTAGCCCTCGTCGATGCGCGTGAAGAGGTCGATCATCTCCAGCGCGGTGAGTGCGGCATCGAACCCCTTGTTGCCGGCCTTGGTTCCCGCCCGCTCGATGGCCTGGTCCAGGGTCTCGGCGGTGACCACGCCGTACACCACGGGAATCTCGGCCTCGAGGCTCACCTGGGCGATGCCCTTGGAGATCTCGCTCGAGACGTAGTGGAAGTGCGGGGTGTCGCCCTGGATCACGCAGCTGAGGCAGATCACCGCGGCGTAGCGCCCGGTCTTGGCGAAGCGCTTGGCGGCCAGCGGCACCTCCCAGGCTCCGGGGACCCAGCAGGTGTCGACCTGTTCGTCGGCGACCCCGTGGCGGCGCAGGCAATCCTGGGCGCCGTCCATGAGCTCGCGGGTGAAGAAGTCGTTGAAACGGCTGGCGACGATGGCGATGCGCGCCTGGCCCGCATCGAACCGACCCTCGAAGTTCTTGCCCATGTCTTCTCCTCGGCCTGCCTGGCGGCTAGGCCCGGTTCTCCTGCCCGGTGTCCTTGAGGTGATCGAGCAGGTGGCCCATGCGATCCTTCTTGGTTGTCAGATAGCGGAGGTTGCGGAGGTTGGGCCGGATCTCCAGCGGCACCCGGTCCTCCACCACGAGGCCATAGCTGTCCAGGCCCACGATCTTGCGCGGATTGTTGGTCATCAGGTACATGCGGCGCACGCCCAGGTCGCGCAGGATCTGGGCGCCGAGGCCGTACTCGCGCAGGTCGGCGGCGAAGCCCAGCTTGTGGTTGGCCTCCACGGTGTCGGCGCCCTCATCCTGCAGGTTGTAGGCCTTGAGCTTGTTGATCAGCCCGATGCCGCGGCCCTCCTGGCGCATGTAGAGCAGGACGCCGCGGCCCGCATCCTCGATGGCGCAGAGCGCGGCCTCGAGCTGTTCGCCGCAGTCGCAGCGCAGGCTGTGGAAGAGGTCGCCGGTCATGCACTCGGAATGCACGCGCACCAGCACCGGCTCGTCGGGAGCGATCTCGCCCTTGACCAGCGCCACGTGCTGGGCGCTGTCGAGGCTGGTCTGGTAGGCGACCATCCGGAAGTGGCCATACCGCGTGGGCATGTCCACCTCCACCGCGCGCTCGACCAGCCGCTCGTGGCTGCGCCGCCAGCGGATCAGTTCGGCGATGGAGACCAGCTTGAGGTCGAACTCGTCGGCGATCTCGCGCAGCCGCGGCAGCCGCGCCATGGTGCCGTCCTCATCCATGATCTCGCAGAGGATGCCGGCGGGGTACAGGCCCGCGGCCGTGCAGAGGTCGACCACGGCCTCGGTGTGGCCGGCACGGCGCAGCACGCCGCCGGTCTGAGCCTCGAGCGGGAAGATGTGGCCGGGACGCGCCAGGTCGTCGGGCCGGGTCGAGGGGTCGATGAAGACCTGGACGGTGCGCGCGCGGTCGGCGGCGCTGATCCCGGTGGTGGTGCCCTCGGCGGCGTCCACCGACACGGTGAAGTGGGTGGTCAGGGCGGCGGTGTTGCGGGCGACCATGGGCTGCAGATCGAGCTGACGCATGCGCTGCTGCGTGGCGGCCAGGCAGACCAGCCCACGTCCGTGCTTGGCCACGAAGTTGATGGCCCCGGCGTCGACCTTCTCCGCGGCCATGATGAAGTCGCCCTCGTTCTCGCGGTCCTCGTCGTCGACCACGATGATGAACTCGCCGTTGCGTAGCGCCGTGAGGGCTTCGTCGATGGTGTCGAGACGCAGGTCTTCGCTCATGCCTTCCCCTTGCGGCCGTAGCCGCGGTCCAGGATGTAGGCCAGAGAGGGCACGCGGCCCGTCCGGTCGGCAGTGTCGGCGGCAGGATCCGGGGTGCCGAGACCGGCAAGGGCCTCGGCGGTGCGTCCGGTGCGCGCGGCCTTCACCAGCACGTCCATCTCCAGGTTCACGGGGTGGCCCGGGCGGACGCGGTCGAAGAAGGTCCAGCGCAGCGAGTGCGGGATGAGGTTGACGGTGAAGCGGTCGGTGTGCGGGCCGGCGTCCACGGTGAGCGAGACGCCGTCCACGGCCACCGACCCCTTGGGCATGAGCCAACGCGCCAGCTCCGGGCCGCAGGACACGGTCATCAGCAGGCTGCCGCTGCGTTGCTGAACGGCCGCGATCTTGCCGACCCCGTCGACGTGCCCCAGCACCAGGTGGCCGTCGAGCGCCTGGCCGGCGCGGAGCGCGGGTTCGAGATGGAGCGGGTCGCCCATCCGCCAGCCGCGCAGCGTGGTGACGCGTCGCGTCTCCACGGCGGCCTCCACCGTGACCACCGGACCGCGCACCGCGGTCACCGTCAGGCAGATGCCGTTGACGGCGAGGCTGTCGCCGACGGCCAGTGTGGACGCGGTGGCGGGCGCCTTGATCTGTAGCCGCGTCAGTTCGCCGCTGCTGGTCTGCCGCCGCAGCGTGCCGATCTCGCGGATCAGGCCGGTGAACACGGGCGCACCTCCTGTCCCTCGCCGACCTGGGCGAGGACCGTGGCGAAGTCGCGGCGGTCCCAGACCGTGCGCAGATCGTCTCCGATCGGTTCGCAGGACGTCAGGTGGAAGCGGGCCGGAGCGGCGGCTGCCTTTGTCGGCCAGCCCGCGCCGCAGCCCACGGTCCGGGGGGCGGTGTACTGGACCCAGCGGTCCACCAGGCCGGCCGCCAGGAACGCGGCCGCCAGGCGGGGGCCGCCCTCGAGCATGATGGTGGACAGGCCGCGCGCGGCGCAGGCGGCCAGCACGCCGGCGGGGTGGACCCCACCGTCGGCGGCCGGGCAGGCCACGGGTTCGGCGCCCATGGGCCACGACTTGCGGGACGGATCGGCATGGAACAGGAGCCAGTGATCGCGGGACAGCGCCGCGCTCCCCTGGCGGCCGGCCACACAGCCGGCCAGCGGCTCGGCCGCCGGACAGTCCGCGTCGGCGCCGAGCAGGCGGGTGTCCAGCCGTGGCCGATCCTGCCGGGCGGTCCCCTGCCCCACCAGCACCAGGTCCATCCAGCGGCGCCGGCGATGCACGTCTCGGCGGGCCGCCTCACCGGTCAGGTAGACGGGATGGCCGGCGGGATCGTCCGGACCGGTGAAGAAACCGTCGAGGCTGGCGGCGGTCTTCAGCTCGACATAGGGATGCTGGAACTGGTCGGTGCAGACGAAGGGCCAGACCAGATCGAGGCACTCGCGGGCCAGCACCCCGACCGTCACCGTCAAGCCCGCGGCCCGGAGCTGTTCGGCCCCGCCGGCGGCCTCGGGATTGGGGTCGCGCATGCCGATCACCACGCGCTCGATTTCCGCGGCGAGGATCGCCTCGGTACAAGGCGGCGTCCGTCCCTGGTGGCGGCACGGTTCGAGGGTGCAGTAGAGCGTGGCGCCACGGGCTGCGCCTCCCGCCGCGGCGAGGGCGACGCGCTCGGCGTGCGCCTGGCCCGCGCCGTGGTGGGCGCCCTGTCCCACCACCTTCCCATCGCGAACGACCACCGCACCCACCGGGGGATTGGGCCAGGGGCGCGCGGGGATGCGCACGGCCAGTGCCAGGGCCTGGCGCAGGTGGCGCCGGTCCAGATCGTTGATCGCGCTGGTCGAGGGCAACGAGGCCTCGGGCATGAAAAAACCCTTCGTGCACCTGGCGCGAAGGGAAAAGCGGGGGTCTTGAGCGAACGTTTTCAGCGAGGCGCACCCCACCACTCCGTCCACACGGCCCCAACTTCTCCCATCCGGACTGTCACCGTCGGCCCCGGAATTCCACCGGATCCTGCCTGTGAAGGCTCGCGGGCTATCACCGCCGGTGGGGAATTGCACCCCGCCCTGAAGTTGGCTCCACCGGTCGCCACGTGAGCGACCCCGACCGGCCAAAGTTAGTTAGCACCCCGTTTTCAGTCAAGGGCAGCCGTGGCACGCCACTCTCCCCGCGAGGGGTGGTGTGGGGAGGGGGGAATCCGTAGCTTCATGTGCGGCGGGTCGGGATCTGGCGGAACTTCCGCACCGATCGCGACCGCTCCCTGGTTCCGGGGACCCATGCGACTCCGGCTGGCCCCATGAGTCGCATTATGGAGCAGCCAGACGTTCGGCCCCCGGCTCCTGTTGTCCCGTTCCCCCCTCGGCTCGCCGCCCTGGCTGGTGGTGGGGCCGTGCGGGAAGTGTGCTTCGCAACACTTCCCGCACGGCCCCACCACCAGCCAGGAAGCGTGGGTTCCGGAGGGCACCCGCGCCAGAGAGAAATACCGCCGCGGCGGAGTGTTACGAAGTTCACTCCGCCGCGGCGGGGTCGTCCTCTCCCCCCCAAGCGGAGAAGAGGGCGTCGCAGAAGGTGTCGGGATCGAAGTCGGCGATGTCGTCGACGGTCTCGCCCATACCCACGTAGCGCACGGGCAGACCGAGACTCTCGGCGATGGCCACGACGATGCCGCCCTTGGCGGTGCCGTCGAGCTTAGTGAGGATGAGCCCCTCCACGGGGATGGTCTCGGCGAAGACGCGGGCCTGGGCCAGGCCGTTCTGGCCGGTGTTGGCATCGACCACCAGGAGCGTCTCGGGGTCGCGGCCGGTGCGGCGCCGGATGACGCGGGCCACCTTGGCGAGCTCGTCCATGAGGCTGGTCTTGGTGTGGAGGCGACCGGCGGTGTCGACGATCACCGTGTCGCAGCCGCGGGCCACCGCGGCGTTGATGGCGTCGAAGGTCACGGCGGCGGGGTCGGCGTTCTGACCCTGGGATACGCAGGGCGCGCCGATGCGCTCGGCCCAGACCGAAAGCTGCTCCACGGCGGCGGCCCGGAAGGTGTCGCCCGCGGCGAGGAGCACCCGCTGGCCCTGCTGCATGAGCAGGTGGGCCAGCTTGGCGATGCTCGTGGTCTTGCCGGTGCCGTTGACGCCCACCACGAAGATCACACGCACATCGGCGTGATCATCGGCCACAGTCTCGACGGCGATCTCGCCACCCTTGCCCTTGCGCTTCTTCTTCTTCCCGCCCGTCTCGAGCGCGTCCTCCCAGGTGGGCGGATGCACCTTGGGCCTGGCCTCGGTGAGGATCGCCTTGACGTCGTGGCGGATCACGCCGAGCACCGACTCGAGGGTGGCCTCGCCGCCCTCCTCGCGCAGGCGCGACTCGATGCTGCGGGTGATGCGCACCGCCGACTGCACGCCCATGTCGGCGGTGATCAGCAGCTCCTCGATCTCGTCCAGCGTGTCTTCGTCGAGCTTGACCCCGCCGCCGAGCAGGCGCTGCAGCCCGCCGACGAAGTTGTTGCGCGTCTTCCGCAGTCCGGTGCGGAACCGTTCGAACAGGCCCATTACTCCTGCGCCTCCAGCGTGTTGTCGACCTGCTCGCGGCGCAACGCGATGGCGCCGGCCAGTTCCTGGTCGCTGCGGGTCTCGGCCACGTCGTTGAAGCTCACCGAGACGATGCTCGAGCACCCCTTCTCCATCATGGTCACGCCGTACAGATGGTTGGCCGTCTCCATGGTCAGCTTGTTGTGCGTGATCACCAGGAACTGGGTGTTCCGCGAGAACTCGCGCAGCATGTTCACGAAGCGGCCGATGTTGGTGTCATCGAGCGGCGCGTCGGCCTCGTCGAGGAGGCAGAACGGCGACGGCTTGACCAGGTAGACCGCGAAGAGGATCGACAGCGCGGTGAGGCAGCGCTCGCCGCCCGAGAGCAGCGACACGTGGTCGATGACCTTGCCCGTGGGCTGCGCCGTGATCAGGATGTTGCTCTCGAGCGGGTCGTCGGTGCGCAGGAGCTGCAAGTCGGCGCGGCCGCCCTTGAACAGGGTCTGGAACACCGCGACGTAGTTGCGGCGTACCTCCTCGAAGGTGTCGGCGAAGAGCTTGCGCGCGGTGCGGTTGATCTCGGCGATGGCCTTCTCCAGATCCTCCTTCGCCTTGGCCACGTCGCTGCGCTGGCCCTCGAGAAAGTCTAGGCGCTCCTTCTTGGTCTCGTACTCCTCGAGCGCCAGGTGGTTGATGGGGCCGAGGCCGGCGAGCTTCTGACGGTTGCTCTCGAGCAGCGCCTCGGCCTGTTCGGTCTGGAACACGCCGCCCTCGCGCTCCAGCTCGCGCGGCAGGTCGTCCTCGACGATGGCGGCGATCAGCTGGGCGAACGATCCGGAATACTGCTCCTCCACCCGCTCCTCGAGGTTGTTGCGGCGCAGGTCGAGGGTCGCCAGCTCGGTCTCGAGCTGGTGGATCTGATCGCGGCAGCCCGACCGCTGCTCCTCGATGGCCTTGATGCGGTCGTGCCACTGGTCGGTGTCGTGGCGCAGCTGCTGGATGGCCTCGGCGGCGTTGCGCACGATCTGCCGCCGGCGCTCGCGCTCCTGGAAGGCGCTGACGAGCGTCTCCTTGCGCGCGGCCAGCTCCTCGGAGAGCTTGACCTCCTCGCGGCGCCCGTGCTCTGCCTCGTCGCGGAGCCGCTCGGCACGGCCGGCCAGCTCGGCCACGTTGGCGCGCATGTGGCTGAGCGCGGTCTCGGTCTCGCGGCACTCGCCCTCGCGCCGCTGCTGCATCAAGCGGAGCTCCTCGTAGGCGTAGCGCAGCTCGTCGCGACGGGCCTCGCTCTCCTGGACCCTCGTCCGCAGCTCGTCGCGCTTCAGCGTGCTGTCGCTGCGCTGGCGACCGGTCTCGGCGAGGCTGCCGGCCAGCTCGTCCTCGTCGGCCTGCAGCCGCGCGACCTCCTCGCCCAGGCGGACCCGCTCGGCGCCCATCTCCTCGCGCCGCTCATCGGCGGTGCGCAGCCGGTCCTCGACCTGGGCCAGCGCCACCTGCACCTGCTGCAGCTCGCCGTCGAGCGTGCCCAGGTCCTCGCGCCCTTGCTGGAGCAGGCCGCGCATCTCCTCGCGCCGGGCCCTGTTGGCGGCGAGCTTCTCGCGGGCGGCCTCGACCTTGCCCTCGAGCTGGACCACCTCACCCTGGAGCTGGTCCAGCTTCTCGCCGCGACCGAGCACGCTGATCTCGCCGCGTTCGCCGGCGCCGCCACGCAGCAGGCCGTCGCTGGTCACCAGGAGCCCGCTGCGGCTCAGGCAGTAGACCGGCGGCTCGCCCGCGGCCGACAGCGCTGCGGCTACCGCGGCATCGTCGTCGGCGAAGAGGTAGGTCCTCGCCAGCAGTCGTTGCAGATGCGGCAGCTCGGCAACGTCGCCGCGGACAGCCTCCCCCGCCGCGCGCCCGCCGGCAGGTGGCTGGGCAACGGCGGGCAGCTGCTCGCCGGTGGGGCAGAGGAAGGCGGCCTGACCCAGCCCGCCGTCTTGCAGCTCGCGCGCCAGCGCGGCCGCGGTGCGGGGCAGATCCACCACCACCGCATCGAGCATCTCGCCCAGCAGGGTCTCGAAGGCGTCGGTCCAGGCGTCCTCCACCTGCAGCCGGTCGGCCAGGCCGCCGCGCACCGCGGCGTCGTCGCCGTGGCTGGTCAACACATGCCGCGCGCCCTTGCCGTAACCCTCGTAGTTCTCCTGCAGTCTCTGGAGCAATTCGAGACGACCGGCGGCGGCCTCGCGCCGGCCGGTGGCCGCCGAGATCTCCTGCTGGATGTCCTGAGCGCCCACGTCCAGGTCGGTGACCTGGCGCTCGGTGGTCGCCAGGTGTTCGAGCAGTTCACGACGCCGTTGCGCCAGCCCGTCGCGGCGCTCCTGGTTCTCCGCCCGCCGCGTGGTGGCCAGCTCGGCCTCGCGCACCAGCTCGGCTTCCTCGTCCTCGAGGAGGTTCAGGCGTTCCTGCCGGTTCTCGCGCTTGATCTGCAACTCGCGCAGGCGGCTCTTGCTCGCCGCATCGTTCTCGATGAACTGGAGGTTGAGCTGGACCGCCTCCTCGAGCGACGCGCGGTCGTCCGCCAGCTGGCTCTCCAGCACCTGCAGTTCCTCGGCCTGGGTGGCCAGCTGCTCGCCGCCGCCCTCGACCTCGGTGCGCAGCTCGCGCAGCCGCGTCTCCAGTGCCACGATCTGGGCCTGGACCTCGGTGCCTCGTTGCCGGGCCTCGCTGCTCGCGCCGGTGGCCTCCTCGGCGCGGCGCTGGAACTCCTCGATGCGCTGCTCGAGCACCACCACCTGGCGCTCGCTCTCCTGCAGCTCCTCCTCGAAGACCTGCAACGCCTCCTCGAGCTGGCGCCGCTCGGCCTCGCGCTCGTCCACCAGCGGCCGCTGCTGTTCGATCCGGGCGCGCAGTTCGTTCAGCTCGCCGCTGTCGGTCTCGGCCACGGTCCGCAGTTCCTCGGTGCGCTCCTTGATCTCCACCTCACGGTGATCGAGGGCCTCGCGCCGCCGGCGGGCCAGGCTGAGATCCAGCGCGCGGATCTCGCCGAACAACCGCTTGTGTCGGCGCGCCTTGCCCACCTGGCGCTGCAACGAGCGGACCTCGCGGCCGATCTCCTCGATGATGTCGTCGAGGCGCAGCAGGTCCTGGCTGGTACGGTCGAGCTTGCGCTGGGTCTCCTTGCGGCGCGCCTTGTACTTGGTGATCCCCGACCCCTCTTCCAGCAGCCGCCGCAGCTCCTGGTTGTTCTCGTTGAGGATCTGCTTGATCATCGACTCCTCGATGATCGAGTAGCTGGTGTTGTTGACGCCCGAATCCCAGAGCAGGTCGCGCAAATCCTTCAGCCGGCAGGCGGAACCGTTGAGGAAGTAGTCGCTGGTGCCGTCACGGGTCACCCGGCGCTTGATCGCCACTTCCTCGAACTCGACGGGCAGGCGGCCGTCGTCGTTGTCGAAGGTCAGCGTGACCTCGGCCAGGCCCACGGGCTTGCGCTTGGTGGTGCCCTTGAAGATGACATCGTCCATCTTGCCGCCGCGCAGATTCTTGGCCGACTGCTCGCCCAGCACCCAGCGCACGGCGTCCACCACGTTGCTCTTGCCGCAACCGTTGGGGCCGAGAATGGCCGTGATGCCCTCGTCGAAGTCGAGAACCGTGCGGTCGACGAACGATTTGAAGCCCTGCAGTTCGATACGCTTGAGTTTCACGAAACGGATCCTTCCGCGATCTCGCCGACGTGCCGGACGACGGGCACGCCGGCGGCGGGATTGGTGCTAGAATTTCGCCGGCACGACCCAGTCCTGTTTCAGCTTGGCCTGCACGCCGGCCACCGCGGCGCGGGCCGCGTCACGATCGGCGAAGCTGCCGACATAGACACGATACCAGCGGCCGCGATCGGGAATCTCGACTTCCTTGACCACGGCATTGAAGCCCCGGCGCTCGAGCTGGCGGATCTCCACCGCGGCCCCCTCGGCGTCGGGGAAAGAATAGAGCCAGAGCGCCCAGCCATCGCTGCCCACGGGTTTGCGGTAGGCTTCCCAGTTCAGCTCGGGAATAGCCGCTGCCGGCTCGCCAGCGGGAACGGTCGGCGGGTTCTGCATGACCTCGGGCTCGGACCGGGGCTCGGCGGCGGGTCCGGCGGCGATCTCGGCCACCGGAGGCGTCGCCACCGGCGCCTCCCCGGCCACGGCCTCCCCGGTCATGGACTCCTCGGGCACAGGCCTCTGCGCCGGATCCTCGGCGCCGTCGGACAGCGCCGGCTGCGCGGTGGTCGGGCCAGCGTCCACTTCGGCGTCAGCCTCGACAGGCGTCCCGGTCTCGGGCTGGAGCTGCGCCAGCTGCGGCGGCTGTTCCTGCTCGCCGACGCCACCCATCTGGCCGGCCAGGAAGTACCCCAGCAGGCCCAGACAGGCCACCGCCACAACCGCGGTGAAGATGAAGATCCCCGATGAGCGCCGCTTGGCAGGAGTGCTGACCGTGACGGACTCCGTCTCGAAATCCGGCCCCGGCGGGTCGTCCGGCCCGGGTGCCGCGGCCACGGCCTCGACGAGCGGTTCTGGCGCCGGCTCCTGCACCTCGTCCACCGGCACCGCGGGCTCGTCGGTGAGATCGACGGGAGTCGCGACCGGTGTCGCGACCGGTGTCGCGACCGGCTCGGGCCCGGCTGCTGGTGCGAGAGGATCGGCCTCTTCGCGCAATCGGCTCTGGATCGCGCTGAATTCCTCGACGCCGAACCCCACCAGCGCCTCGGGACGCGCCCCCATGCGCTCGAGTTCGGTGATGATCTGCTCGGTGTCGCTGGCCCCGCGCGAGAGCAGGTCCCAGCAGAGCAGCCGGATGTGGGCCGCTTCCAGCCAGGGCAGGGAGCGGAGCTTGGCCGGCAACACTAGCACCAGATCATCGGCCTGTCGGCGCAGGCGCGCCAGCAGGTCGGCCACCTCCTCGGGCGTCACGCCGGTGGGCGCGAACGAGCCCACGCCCAGCACCGAGCCGCGCCGGTTGTCCGACGGCAGCGCGTCGCTGGCGGCGTGCAGCGAGGCCCCGAAACGCACCATGTCGATCCAGCCCTCGACCTCGTTGCGTCCGAGCCAGCGCGTGATGCGCGGCTCCTGCTCGTCGACATCCACGAGCACGACGGCCTGACCGCGATCGGCCAGGACCCGGGCGGCTCCGACCGCAGCAGCAGCCGCCGCAGGACCGGCGCCGGGCGATTCCAGGAAGGCCCAGATCCGCGGCGCGGAGCGGCCGCCCATGGCCGTGTCGACCACACGCTCGATCCCCGACTCGCGGGTGAAGCGCAGCACCTCGTCCCAGAAGCCCTCGCCGCCATGCAGGTCCAGCTCGGCCAGGTTCGTGCCCGTGCTCAGGACTTCCAGGCCACCGGGCCGCATCTCCAGCTTGTCGTTGCTCATGGACGTCACCTCGTCTGTTCCCCGTTCAATCGCTGCCAGGCCGACCGCAGCGCCGCGGCCAACGGTCCGTAATCCGCCGGCTGGACCGTCCGCAGATCGAAACCCAGTCCCTCCTGGGAGATGCGGGCCACCACGGCCGGATCCCCCAGACGTAGCCAGGTGTGAATGTTCTCGAGCTGGTCGCGCGGGCCCTCCCAGAGCAGCAGCCGCGTCGGGATCTCGGCGTCCGAGAAGCTGCCCCCGCCCACGCTGGCCACGGACTCGGCTGTCCGCACCGTCCAGCCGACAGGTGCGGCAAGCTGCAGTTCGGCGGTCAGCGCGGCGGCGGCCTGCTCCATCTCCGCCACCGGTCGGGCCAGGTTCTGCAGGGTGGGCAGCGCGGGCACGTCGGTCGCCTCGAGATAGAGGGTCAGGACCGCGTCCAGCGCCGCCAGCGTGGTCTTGTCGACCCGGAAGGCGCGCCGCATGGGATGCTCGCGCAGCGCCGCGATCTCCGCCCTCGTACCCAGGATCAGGCCGGCCTGGCAACCGCCCAGCAGCTTGTCGCCGCTGCAGGTCACGAGGTCGGCCCCGGTGGCCATGTCCTCGGCCAGGGTGGGTTCGGCGGGCAGGCCCAGCTCATGGAAAGGGAAGAACGCGCCGCTGCCCGCGTCGTAGACCAGCCGGCCGCCATGGCGGTGGGCGAGGGCGGCCAGATCGGTCACCGCCACTTCCTCGGTGAATCCCGAGACGGTGAAATTGCTGCGATGGACCTTCATCACGGTGCAGCCGGGAGTGAGCGCAGCCTCGTAGTCCGCCAGGCTGGTGCGGTTGGTGGTCCCCACCTCCACGAGCTCGCAATGGGTCTCGGCCAGGATCTCGTGCAGGCGGAAACTGCCGCCGATGGCCACCACCTCGCCCCGCGAGAGCACCAGCCGCCCGCCATGGGTGGCGTGGCGCACCGCCAGCCAGACCGCCGCGGCGTTGTTGTTGATCACCAGGGCGTCCTCGCAGCCGGCCAGCAGCGCCACCTTCTCCTCGACCCGGCGCCCACGGTGGCCCCGCTTGTTGGTGGCCAGGACGAACTCGAGATCGCTGTTGCCGGCGGCCACCTCGCCGGCCCACGCCACCGCGCGCTCGGGCCAGCAGGAACGCCCCAGGTTGGTGTGGACCACCACCCCGGTGGCATTGATCACGCGGGTGTGGGTCGGCCCCAGATACCGCTCGACTTCGGCCTTGATCCGCTCGCGCGCGGCCTGCTCGAGCTGCTGGCGATCGCGCGGCAGATCGCCCTCGCCCCGCGACAGGTCGCGACGGAGCTCGTCGACCACGCGCTGCACCACCCGGGTCACCCACGGACGGCGGCGGCCGCCGGCCAGGGCGGCGATCTCGGGATGGTCGAGCAGGGCGCCCACCGGCGGCAGTTCGCGGAGCAGGGGATGGGGCATGGGTCATCCTTGAGAAAGCACGTCGAAAAGGCCGCAACGGAGCGGCCTCCGGTCGGGGCATGGCGCCCCGGCTGGCCGCCAAAGGTATCAGACCTCGGGGCCGATGTCCAGACACCCCACGCTGGCGACTGGACAGCCCGGGCCGGCTCCCGTAACCTGCGGGCAAACCGGAAGGAAGATACGTTGGCAAACCGACACTTAGCCCTGATCGCCATGATCCTCGGCACCCTCGTCGTCCTGGCCGGCGGTTGCGGCCCCAAGCAGGTGGTGCCCCGCGACCCGGCGGACGTCCCGGGCTACCTCCAGGCCCCTCCCGAGCTGGCGGGGATCGACCCGTCCCCCCTGCGTGGTCGGCGCATCCTGGTCGATCCCGGGCACGGTGGGCGTTTCCGCGGCGCCGTGGGCGACCAGGGCCTCACCGAGGCCGAAGTCAACCTGGGCGTGGCGCTCTACCTCCAGGGCCTCCTGCAATGGGCCGGCGCCGAGGTCACGCTCACGCGCACCGCCGACGTGGACTTCCTCACCCCCGCCGACAGCTCGCTCACCGGCGACCTCGCCGCCAGGGTCGCGCTCTGCGACAGTCTGCAGCCCGACGTCTTCGTCTCCATCCACCACAACAGCACCGCCAGCCGCGATCCCGACATCAACGAGACCCAGACCTATTACCCGCTCGGCCGCGAGGGCGCCGATCTCGACCTGGCCCGGGCGATCCACCGCCAGCTCGTGCGCGCCCTGGACATCGAGCCGGCCAAGATCCTGCCCGGCGGCTTCTACGTGCTGCGACACGCCCCGGTGCCGGCGGTGCTGGGCGAGCCGGCCATGATCTCCAACCCGGTGATCGAGGGCCGCCTCTCGCTGGCGCGGAGCCTCGAGCTGGAAGCCAGCGCGTATTTCCTGGGCCTGCGCGAGTTCTTCGCCGCCGGGACCCCGCACTGGGTGAGCGATCTGCCCGACACCATCGCATCGACCGAGATCCCCGCCCTGGCCACCTGGACCTTCGATCCCGGCGCCGCCGGCGCTCCCGGCCTCGATCCCACCACCATCGCCGTGACAGCCGACGGCAAGCCGGTTCCCCATGAACTCGACGCCGCCATGCGCAGCCTGACGCTCCAGGGTCGCGACCTGGCCGGCACCCGTACGCTCGCGATCACGGGCCGCAACCTGGCCGGCCGCGCCACACCCACCGCAGAGCACGCCTTCGTCGGCGGACAGCGCGGACCATGGCACACCCAGGCCATCTTCGACGGCGCCGCGGATTCGCCCCGCCGGGCCCTCTTCGTCTATCGGAACGACGGCCAGGACCTCGACAGATTCTCACCGCTGTTCCTTGGTTCCGCCGACGATCCGACCAGCGGCCTCCCCTTGCCCCGTCCGCCAGGCCCGCTGGGCACCCTCCTGCTCGACCCCGCGCCGGGCGACCTCGCCGATCGGGTCATCATCGAACACCGGCTTGCCGACGTGATCGAATCCGACCGCGACAGCGCTCCCGCCATCAGCGTCTTGCCCCCGGACCATTCCTGGCGCCTGCTGACCGCCGACCCTGCGTTCTGGCCACGGCAACTCGTCCCCGGCGGCCAGTGGCGCCTGCGCAGCACCAACGCCGGCCAGGCCCAGACCTCCCGACACCATGACTGGCCCGCCGTCGCCCACGAGGTCGGTCGTCCCCTCTGGCTCGAGGCCGACGGCACTCGGCCAATCGTCCTCGACGAGACCGGCCGCTCGCCCTGGCAGGACCCCGCCACGGCGGCCCCCGAGACCCTCGCCTGGCAACCGCTGCTGCCCGCGCTCGTCGGCAAGCGCGTGGCGCTCGACCCGCGCGGCGGCGGCATCGACGACCAGGGCCGCGGCCCCTTCGGCACCACCGGCAGCGAGCTCAACCTGCAGGTGGCCGCGCGCCTGGCCGCCCTGCTCCGCGGCGCCGGCTGCGAGGTCGCCGTGGTGCGCGAGGGCGAACTCTGGACCCCCGACCCCGAGAAGGTCCGCCGCGCCGACACCTTCGGCGCCGACCTCTACCTGGCCATCGGCCGCGGCCAGCCCGCCGTCAGGCACCACCCGGGCAGCAGCATCGGCGGCCCCTGGGCCACCGCCTGCGCCGCCGCCCTGGACCCGCTCCTGCCCGACACCGTGCGCGCCGTGACGGCCTACGACTACGTCCTGCGTCATACCGCCTGCCCGGCCATGGTGGTCCTGCTGGAAGAACCGACCTCGGTGACCGTGGAGAACCGGCTGGCCGCGCCCGCCTGGCAGAACGCCGTGGCCCGGGCGCTGCTGCGCGGCACGGCGGCGTTGCTGCAGCCGGACACGGGGACGGTCCCCATCGATGCTCTCCTCGCCGCCCTCGGCGAGCGCGCCCTGCCCGCCGCCCAGCTCGATCACGCCCGCCTCGACGGAAACTTCCTGTGGCTGCCGCCGTCTGGACATGGTGTCGAGGCACCCGTAACCTCATGGGCGGACGGCGATCCCGGGTTGCCCGTACGGGGCGACCGCCACGTCCTGGAACTGCACGCCGGCCCGCTCTGGCAGCTCTGGGCGCTGGACCGTCTGCCCTCGGGGGATTGGCGTGGCCGCATACTCCTGGAGAACCGCTGACCGAGGCCTGGTGATGAACGCGCCGCAGCATCCCGACGATCGGCCGCCCCATGAGGGACGCCTGTTCTCACCCACCAGCGAGGCCGAGCGGGCGCGTGTGAGCAAGCGTCTCCTGTGGGCCTTGCCCGCGGCGCTGGGGCTGCTCCTGCTGCTGGTCCTGCTGGGGCCGAGCGCCGAGGAGATCGACCGCAAGTTCACGCCTTACGGTGCCGACGGCCCGCTGCAGATCATGCCCGAGATCTCCGTGGATGACGGCCGAGACGTGGCCCAGCGCCGGGCGGCTCGCGACGACGCGTCGCCCCCGCCCGCGCCCGAATACGAGGTCGAGCCCGAGGAGGTCACGCCCGACGCCCAGCGGCTCGTGCCCGAGGTGACCGACCAGACAGCCCCCGTGGTGGCCGACGGCGAGAGCCGCGAGGCCTCCGAGGACGCCGAGGCCACCGCCGACAGCGACGGCCAGTCGGCGGTGGACATGTTCATGCCCAGCCAGCACGCCGACAGCGACTTCATCATCCGCAAGCTGGTGCGGCCGCTGTACCCGGCCGGCGCGTCGGTGACCGACCGGCAGAAGCCGCTGATCGTGGTGGAGGCCGCGTTCTTCCTCAACGAGCAGGCCGAGATCGTGGCGGTGATGATCCAGAGCAACGACGGCGGCAACGAGTTCGCCACCGCCGTCACCGCCGCCATGGAGCAGTGGGAATTCGCGCCGCGCCTGCGCGACGGCAAGCCGCCCGCGCCACGCTGGCTCGTGGTCACCTGGCGTTTCCGCAGCCCCTTCAGTCCAGTCCTGGCGGACTAGTCTCCACCACGCCGAAGGTGTCGGCCGGCGCCAGCAGACTGTCCGCGGCCGCCAGGCTGTCGGCCAGGACCTGGCGCTGCCAGGCCTCGGTATAGAGGTGGCCCGGGAACGGCGTGAGCTTGGCCTCCTGCACCAGGCGCACCGAGGCGGCGTAGCTCTCGGGCCCGGCCACCTCCACGTCGCGACCCACCAGACGTTGCCGGAGCTCGCCGGCAAGCAGGCGCGGACTCTGCACCGCCGACTGCTCGAGAGTGTCGAGCACCAGCCGCGTGGCCAGGTAGGTGCTGCGGGCGATGTTGGTCGACTCCTCGTCGTGGCGAGCGCCAGGCCAGTGGGCGCGGAAATCCACCGCCCATTCGGCCGGATAGACCACCTGGCTCGCGGCGCACACCGCCCGTTCGAGGACCGAGCCGGCGCGCTGCATCAGGCGCGAGCTGTTCCACTCGCTGGGACCGAGCACCAGGGCGCCCACCTTGTAGAAATCGAGTTGCGGTCCGAGCAGGACCATCTGGTCCACCGAGGCGGGGCAGAAGACCACCTCGGGCCGGATGGCGCGGACCGCGTGGACCTGGGTCCGGAAGTCGGTGGCGGTGGGGTCGAAGATCTCCTCCAGCTCAACCTGGCCGCCGTAGCGCGCCACCGCCGCGGTGAAGGCCGCCGCGAGGCTCGCGCCCTCCGGGGTGTCGGGGCGGATGATGGCGAAGCGGCGCTTGAGGAGCACCTCGCCGGCCAGGCGCGCCAGGACCTCGGCCTCGAGCGGTCCGGTGAGGTTGGTCTGCAGGACGTGGTCGCCGAGCAGTCCCAGCCGCTCGTTGGTGGCCGTGGGCGAGACCAGCGGGATGCCGTAGCGTTCGGCCACCAGGGCGGCCGTGGCGGTGGTCGAGGACAGGAGCGCTCCGATCACCAGCTGGCACCCGTCCTCGGCGCAGAGCTTGCGCGCGGCCAGGGCGGCGGTCACCGGATCGGCCTCGGTGTCCTCGAGGACCAGTTCCCAGGGCCCGGTCCCGGCCGGGTCGACCGCCTCGACGGCCTGGCGTACCGCGGCCTGGAACGCATTGCCGAACCGGGCGTAGCGGCCGGTGAGCGGGCAGAGGACGCCCAGGCGACCGGGACGGGTCGCGCCGCTGATCACCGGCGCCGTGCCGCCGGTGAGCGCCTGTCGGGCGGCGATGGTCTGCTCCTGGCCAGGTGCGGTCGCCTCGAGCTCGAGAACGATGGCCTCGGCGCCGGCGAGATCGCCCAGGGCTTGCCGTCGGGCCGCCAGATGCCGTCCCACCAGCGGCTGCAATGGCTGGTCCGCCAGCTGCGTGTAGAGATCCAGCAGCGTGGGCTCGTCGAGGGCCAGCAGCGACTCCTCGGCAGCCAGGGCGACGGTCCTGGCCAGGGTCGGGTCCCGGCGACAGTCGGTGAGGGCCGCGTACACGGTCACGGCATCCCATGGTCGATCGTCCGCCGCCAGGCCTGCCGCGGCGGTCAGCATGGCGTCCGGCAGCTCGGCACTCCGGGCGAAGCGCTCGGGAAAATCGAGGGCGAGCCGACGGGCGGCATCCAGGTCGGGCAGACGCACCGCCGATTCGATCATCAGGTGGGCGATGCGGTCGGCCCAGGGATGCGGGGTGCGTCGTGCCAGCTGCTCACTGCCGGCCGCGAGGACCTCGCGATCCCGATGCAGCTGATGATCCTGCTCGATCTGGGCGAAGGCCAGGCGATCCGCCTCGGCCAGCTGGGTGTCCCCGGCACCCGGGGCGGGTGTCGGGCCGGTCTTGGTGCAGGCGGACACGAGCACGACGAGCAGCAGCGCGGCGGTCAGGGCCGCCAGCGCCGGAAGCGGTGGCCGGGTCATTCGGTCTCCTCGTTGGGTCCCTGTTGGCCAGGAGGTCTGCGGTCCTGGACGTCCAGCGGCACGAGACTGTCGCGGACCTTGTCCAGCACCGCTTCTTCCAGGTAAATGGGGGCGTCGGTGCGCAGAGCCAGGGCGATGCAATCGCTGGGCCGGGCATCGACGGCGACGACGTCGTGGTCCCGGCCCAGGAAGAGGCGGGCGAAATAGGTGCTGTCGCGCTGGTCGGTGATCACGACCCGCTCGACCCGGCCGTCCAGGCCGTCGATGACCATGGCCATGAGGTCGTGGGTCAACGGCCGCGAGAAGGTCTCCCCGCGGAGCGCCAGGGCGATGCTGGCGGCCTCGGCCGGCCCGATCCAGATGGGCAGGCACATCTCCTCGCTGGGCACATAGAGCAGCACCACCGGCGCCTCGGTGTTCTGATCCAGACTCATGCCGGCAACGTCGAGCTTGATCACGAGTCGCTACTCCACCGTGAAGGTCGTGGTCGCGAGGACCGTCCCAGCGGCGTCGAGGACCTTCACTTCCCAGGCACCGGTCCAGTCGGGCAGGAGTTTCTTGCTCGAGACCGTGCGCCAGTTGGACGAGCCCACATTCAGCTCGACGCGGGCCATGGTCTTGCCCTCGCGGTACCAGACATGCGAGATGGTGGTCGGTTCGGCCGCGCCCAAGATCCGTGTCCGGCACCAGAGCTGCCCGGTGCCCGCCGCGAAGGTACTGGCCTCGCCGACCAGGTCCCGGGTCGCGGCATCGTACCCGCTGCCGACGCCGATCTCGGCCACGGTCAACGTGGCCGCGGCGGCCGCATCGTCCTGCGCAGCAACGGGCAGGGCCAGGATCAGGGGCAGGAGCAGCGCACCGAAAAACAATCTCTTGGCGGTCATGTCATCCCTCCAGGTTCGGGGGGACCGGGCGAATGCCGGTCTCTCGTGGCACCATAGCAAAGGGCGGGCCGGTGTCAACGACCCGCCCTCATGGAATGCCGCCCAGGCTCATTTATCCCGCTGCAGATCCTCGATCGAGCGGGGATTGACGAAATCAGGCTTGCTCATGTTGGCGAGGATGTACTCCGCGTCGGCGGCGTAATCGCTCTCAGGATACCGATCCAGCAGTTCGCGGAAGAAGAACGCCGACCTCGCCAGGTCGCCCCAGGTGTCCAGGGTCACGTTGCCGGCCATGAAGAGCGCGTCGTCCGCATACTCGCTCTCGGGGTAGTCGTCCACGAGCAGGCCGAGCAGGTCCAGCTTCTGCTGCTCGTCCTTGGCGTAGAACGCCCGCTCGAACAGTTCCTTGGCCGACTTGCCGTGTCCCGGCCGGAATTCGCCGTAGTAGGTGATGTTCGACTGCTGACGATGTTCACGCAGCCATTCTTCCAGCAGCTGCTCCTGGAACTCTGGCATCATGTCGGTGACCACCCGGTCGTAGGCTTCCTCGAGCGTCTGTCGCCGTCCGTACTTGCGCTCGTGGACCTGCACGACGTGCCACTTGCCCTCGAATTCCAGCGGTGGGTTGAGCCCCACCTCCAGGTCCCAGATCGCCTCGGTGAACCCCCGGGGGTTATCGATGCCGGCGATGAATCCACCCTTGTTGAACCAGCCCAGATCGCCCTTGTTGATCAGGGTCTCGTCGTTCTGGGTGTATTCCGCCACGACGTAGGCGAAGGCGCGGTTGTCCTCGGCGATCTTCCGGTAGGCCTCGGCGGCCTTTTCCTGGGTGGCGCATTCGATGTGCGAAGCGTGCATGGAGCCAAGACGCTTGTAGTCGTCACGGTGCTGCTCGAAATAGGCCCGCACCTGTTCGATGTCCGGCTCGCGATCCTTGACCAGGTTTTTCCGGAATGCCAGATCCAGGGCGTTGCGGCGCTGGGAGATCAGCACCCGGGCCACGTTGGGGTCGCGCTGCAGCAACTGCTTCTCGGCGGCCCGCACCCGCAGCACCTCGTCGATCATCTGACGGACGAAGATGCGCCGGCCCTCCTCGCCCCGGAAGCGGTTCTGATCTCTCCGCTGGAGTTCGTCGAACCGCAGATCCAGCATTTGCTCGGTGATGGCGAATCCATCGACCTCGGCGATCACCCGGGACCCGTCGAGGGATCCGTCGCCGAAGATGGCGGTCTCGTCCACGACGGCCGTGTCCTGCTCGCCGCAACCACCCAGACCCAGGCCAGCGGCGATCAGTGTCAGCAGCGTTAGAATTCGCAATAGCTTCATGCGGTGCGTCCTCGTGACGGGCGATGGAAACGCCGGTCGTGCGGCCCGTGCACACGAACGGCGGCCCGCGATCGGGCTAATCAGAGCAGGTCCTGGCGCCCGGATTCCTCCAGGCTCAGGATGACGTCCTTGACGCGCTGGTCGTCCTCGCGGCGAGCGATCAGCAGCGCATCCCCGGTATCGACCACGATCAGATCCTCGACGCCGATCAACGCCACCAGCTTGTCCGGTGCGTGCAGCACGTTGTGCCGGCTATCCAGCGCCACCAATTCCGTGAGACCCCGATTGCCGCCCGGAAGTTCCCTGGCCAGATCGCCCCAGGCGTTCCAGCTCCCCAGATCGGACCAGCGGAAGCGGGCGCGGAGAACCTCGAAGGATGGCAGCTTCTCCATGACCGCGTAGTCGATGGAGTCGGCGGGACACGCGGCGTAGGCTGACGATAAGGCCTGGGCGAAGCCAGGGGAAGCGAAGGCGGCGATGGCGGGCGCCAGCGTGTCGACGATGGCCGGTGCATGCCGGGTCGCGGCGGCGGCGAAGGCGCCGGCATCCCAGACGAAGATGCCGCTGTTCCACAGATGCCGCCCCCCCGCGAGGTATTCCTCGGCGCGCGCGCGATCGGGTTTCTCGACGAAGGCGACGCCTGGCAGCAGATCCGCAGGAGCGTCGCTTTCGGCGGAGCCGGTCTCGAGGTAGCCGTAACCGGTCTCAGGCCGGGTGGGCGGGATGCCGAAGGTCACGACACCCGCCCGGGCCACGGCGCGCGCGAAAGCGGCAGCGAGTTGCTGGCGGAAGAGATCGCCATCGGCGATGGCGTGATCGGCGGGCAAGAGAGCCACGGGAGCGCCGGGGGCCAGCCGCGCAGCCAGCCCCATGCCGAGGACCGCACAGGGTGCCGTGTTGCGGCCCCGGGGCTCGGCCACGATGTGCGCCGCGGGCAACTCAGGCAGCTGGGCGGCGATGGCCGGAGCCAGGTCGCCACTGGTGACGATGAGGATCCGCTCGGGCCCCACCAGATCCACCACGCGTTCGTAGGTCTCGCGCAGCAGGCTGCACGACGAGGCCAGCGGCAGCAACTGCTTGGGCCGGTCAGTCCGGCTGAGCGGCCAGAAGCGAGTGCCCCGACCGCCCGCCATGATCACGCAGAATCCACGGCACGCATCGTCCGACATGGTTCCCCCGTTCGGCTGGAAACGAGGTTGCCAGCTATTCGGTCGGCTTGACCACGACGTGCACCTGCACCTGGACCTCGCTGTGCAGCTTCAGTCCGACCTCGAACTCGCCCAGGGTCTTGATGGGCTCGTCCAGCAGGACCTGGTGGTGGTCCACCTCGAGCGACTTGTGCTCGGCCAGGGCCGCGGCGATGTCGCGAGCGGTCACCGAACCATACAGCTTGTCCTCTTCACCGGCCTTGGCGTGCAGGGTCAGGCTGAGGCCCTTGGCCGTCAGCTCGCCCGCCAGCACCTCGGCGGCTTCCTTCTGCTGGTGGTCGCGCTTGGTCTCCAGGACCAGCTTGTCCGCCACCACCTTCTTGGCGCCGTCGGAAGCTTCCATGGCCAGGCCCTTGGGAAGCAGGTAATTGCGCGCGTAGCCTCGAGCCACGCTCACGACCTCGCCCATGTTGCCGAGGTTTTCCACGCTTTGCAGCAGGATCACGTCCATCATCAACCACCTTGAGTCAGTGCGGCCACCCGGCCGCGCTCAGGTCTCGTCGGATTCGTCCCCGGGCGGCAATCGCCGTTTCCGCAAGTCGAACCACTGATCGACCAGGCCAATCAGGGCACCGCTCCCCACCACCAGGGGAGCGAAGAGCAGGGCCCCCACGACCCAGTACAACATCTGCGCCAGCGGCGGCAGCGCCTGCTTGACCAGCCAGGCCTGGACCGCCAGGCCCTGGGCTGCCAGGAGCATGGCGGCAGCCAGGACCACATTCCAGCCGATCAGTTCGCCCGGATCCCCGCCCAGAAGAGCGAGGGCGAGACCGCCGATCAGCACCCAGACCGTGGCGAACGGGGCCCGCCAGGTCGTGAAGGGCCGCACCGCCGGCAGCGGCGGTGCCGGGTCGAAGAGGCGGGCGAGCAGCCAGCCCAGGGCCAGCACGATGCTCGCCGAACCTAGAAGACCCACGGCCACCGTGCAGGGCCAGAGCCGTTCCTGGAAGGACTGCGCGCCAGCCATGGTCCGGTCGAAGGCCGTCAGCGCAGCCTGCCGATCGGCCGGCGAGAGGTCCGCCGGCATCTCGGCCTCGTACTCGTCACGCAACTGCCCGGAGAATTCGGCGAAGACCTCCGATACCGAGGTCCCCGCCATCTCGATGGCGAACCCCGGCACGAGGCACAGCGCCGTCACTCCGAGCACGGGCAGGACGCGCCAGCGCCGGCCCAGGGACCAGCCGCCGACCACTCCCGCCACCACGAATCCAGCCGTCACCACATCGAGAGGCCAGGCCGCCAGCACCATCGTGACCGCGATCGTCGCGAAGGCGCCGACCGCGACCAGCGCGAGCCGACGGGTCGCCAGCAGGGCCGCCACCCACAGGGCCGGCACCACGAAGGGCGCCGTCAACCCGGCGGTGAGGGCCGTCGCCGATTCACCGCGTGAACCCAGCCAGGCCAGGACCGCGGTCACCACCGCGGCGACGGCCACGAGCCAGGTCCGCCAGGAGGTCATGTCTTGGCCTCCCTCCCGGCTCTACCGGTAGTATTCCCTCACGAAGGGCAGCAAGGCGAGGTGCCGCGCCCGCTTGACCGCCGTGCACAGCATGCGCTGGTACTTGGCGCTCGTGCCGGTATTGCGGCGCGGGGCGATCTTGCCGCGCTCGGTCACGAACCGGCGCAGGAGTTCCTCATCCTTGTAGTCGATGCACACATAGCCCATCTTCGAGAAGTAACAGGGCTTCTGTTTCCCTGGCCTTCTCTTCTTCTTCTTCTTCTTGATGCGCATGTTCTTACGCGCCATGTCCTCACTCCTTCCTGGCAGTCAGACCGCTCCTCGCGGAACGGCCCCACCGGTCATTCCTGATTGTCGGAGGAATCGTCGTCGGCCATCTGCTGGCGTCGCTTCGCCATGGCCGCGCGGTTGCGCTCCTCCCACTCCTCGTCCCGGACCACCAGGTGACGGAGCACCTGATCGTCGAGGCGCAGGAACTTGTCGACCGCGGTGACGGCGGTGCCTTCGCTCTCGAAACGCAGGAGCATGTAATCGCCCTTGATCTGCTTCTCGATCTCGTAGGCCAGCTTCCGCACGCCCCAGTGGTCCTCTTGGGTCATCTTCCCCCCGTTTTCGGCGACGATGGCACCGACGCGTTCGACGCACCGGCTCATCTCCGACTCGGGGAGATCGGCCCGCAGGATGAAGACACACTCGTACTTCTGCACTGGAACACCTCCCTTCGGACAGATCGACCCGGTATGCTGTTCAGCGCCCGATGGCCGGGTGGCCTGCGGCGCTGTCAATCCGGGTAGGGATGGAACTTTGCCAGACGTTCAGGAACGTCTCGCTATTGGGTTGTCGCACGGGCCGCAGCCCGTTCCCGCCTCCCGGCGGATCAAGCAATATATCCCATCAGGGGTCCTGGGGCAAGTCCGTCTGCGGCCGGAAGCGACGGTTGAACCGCGACCCGGCCACCGCGGGCCCCGATTCGAGCAGACACAGCAACGCGTCGGCGGCCACCTCGAGCAGCTCATCCACCATCGCCTGCTCGGTGGCGGCGAAGTCCTGCAGCACGAAGTCGGCCCAGTCCGCCGGATCGAGCGAGGCCTGGCGGGGTCCCACTCCGAGGCGCATCCGTGGCAGCCCCGGCCCACCGGCCACGTCGATCACCGAGGCCAGGCCGTTCTGTCCACCGTCGCTGCCCTGAGCCCGGATGCGCAGCGACCCCAGGGGCAGGTGGATGTCGTCACAGACCACGACCGGGATCACCAGGGGGCCCGACGGCATCGCGACCGCCTCGGCCTCGTCGGCGCCGGACTCGATGGCGGGAGCGGTCCCCACGATCGTACTCGTCCGCCAGGCCCAGGCAGCCAGGGCCTGGCCGCTGCGGTTCATGTAGGTCAGCGGCTTGAGCAGGGTCAGCGGCCCACCGGGGCCGTCACCCACCGCCGCCATGTAGGTCGGATCCTCACGCATGAACGCGATCTTGAGCCGGCGGGCCACCAGATCGAGGCACCGGTAACCGATATTGTGCCGGTTCCCCGCATAGCGCTCGCCGGGATTGCCGAGTCCCATCACCAGCTGCATGGCTCATGTCTCCAGACGCAGCGACGAGGTGAGGCCCGGCCCCACCCCGTCGCCAGCGCATCGGATCTGTGCGCGGAGGACCTATGCGTCCTCGGACTTGTCATCCGAACCTTCGCCCTCGGCATCGGCTTCGCCCTCTTCACCCTCGGCTGCCTCGGCCTCCTCTTCCTCGGCGAAGATGGTGGCGGCCTTGACCACGAGGATCTGCGTCTCCTCGTCGGTGATGACCTCACCGATGGGCACCTGCAGGTCCTTGACGAAGAGCTTGTCGTTCATCTCGAGTTCGCTCACGTCGACGATGATGGACTCGGGCAGCTCGCGCGGCAGGCAGCTCAGCTCGACGGTCAGGGCGGTCTGGATGATCTCGCCCTCGCCGAACTTCACGCACTGGGGCTCGCCCTGCAGTTCCAGCGCCACCTCGACGGTCACCGGCACGCCGCGCGGGATCTCGAAGAGGTCCACGTGGCGGATCTCGTCGGTCACCGGGTGCTGCTGCAACTCGCGCATCAGCGCCAGCGGGTTCTCGCTCTCGCCCTCGAGGTCGAGATCGTAGATGACCGAGCGGCCACCGGTCTTCTGCAGCACACGGGTGAACTGCACGGTATCGAGCTGGACCATGGTGGCCGCGCGCTCGTTGCCGTAGAGGATCGCGGGGATGTGACCGCCAGCGCGGGTGCGACGGTTCTCGTTCTTGCCCGTGGTGCTGCGAGGATAGACGTTGATCTTGACCAGACCCATGGTTTGACTCCTTGTTCGGCGCGACCCGTCGGGCTCGCCGCCCACGGCGGCAAGGAACCTCTGCGGAGACGCCCCCGTGGGCGTCCGCGCCCCCTGGTCGGAAATGGTACCAGGGCGGTCACGCGCATGGCGCGAAAGGACCGCAAAAGAAAGCATCCCGGCGAGGCGCTGTCAAGACGGTGACCCGCGCGGTCAGCGGAAAAGCGCGCTGATCGTCTTCTCGAGATGGATCCGGTCGATGGCGTCGGCCAGCAGCGGCGCCACGTCCAGGACCTTGATCTTGGGACACTCGTCATGTCGCTTGAAGGGGATGGTGTTGGTCACCGCCAGTTCGAGCAGCGGAGAGCTGGAGATCCGTTCGAGCGCCGGGCCGGAGAGGATGGGATGGGTGCAGCAGGCGACCACCGAGCGGGCGCCCTGCTTCTCCACACAGACCTGGGCCGCGCTGCACAGCGTGCCGGCGGTGTCGACCATGTCGTCGAAGATGATCACATCCTTGCCGTCCACATCCCCGATGAAATTCATGACCTCGAGGTCGTTGGGCCGCGGCCGCCGCTTGTCGATGATCGCCATGGGCACCTGCAGTCGCTTGGCGAACGACCGCCCCATCTTGATGCTGCCGACGTCGGGCGCCACCACCACGGTATTCTCGGCGTCGATGTTCTCGAAATGCTTGAGCAGGACCGGCGCCGAGTAGAGATGGTCCAGTGGCACGTCGAAGAACCCCTGGATCTGCGGGGCATGCAGGTCGATGGTCAGCACGCGGTTGGCGCCGGCGGCGGTGACGAGGTTGGCCATGAGCTTGGCCCCGATGGGCACCCGCGGCTGGTCCTTACGGTCCTGCCGCGCGTACCCGAAATAAGGCAGGACCGCGGTCACCCGCCGGCAGGAGGCGCGCTTGACCGCGTCGAGCAGGAGCAGCAGTTCGAGCCAGTTGTCGCCGGGCGGGTTGGTCGGCTGGATGATGAAGACATCGGTGCCGCGGATATTCTCCTCGATCTTGACCTGGATCTCGCCATCGCTGAACCGCTTCACCGCCACTGCGCGGAGTTCGGCGCCGAGTTCCTCGGCGATGCGTTGGCTGATCTCGGGGTTGGCGTTCCCGCTGATGAGCACCAGTTCGTTGTACATGCCAGCAACCTCGTTTGACGGCGCCCGGCGCGGCGGGCGTCACGCGCCGGGCAAGCAAAAGACCCCTCAGGGGGGCCCTGGACATCTGGCTGGGGCGGCAGGATTCGAACCTGCGAATGCAAGGACCAAAACCTTGTGTCTTACCACTTGACGACGCCCCAGCGATCTCGAGGTCGCCGACTCGCGCCGACGACCTAGAACTTCTCCTCCATGGCCGAACCGGGTCCGTCGTAATCATCACCGTCGTGAGGGCTGATCAGTCCTTGCTCGGCGCGCCGAACCTCCTCCTTGTAGGCGGCGATGATCTGGGTCTCCATCCATTCGCGCGTCTCCATGTTGATGGGATGCGCGATGTCCTGGAAGGTTCCGTCCTTCCGCTTACGGCTCGGCATGGCGATGAATGGTCCTGAAACGCCTTCGATGATCTTGAGACCCCTGATGACGAAGCTATCGTCCAGGGTGATGCTGGCGAATCCCTTGAGTTTGTTGTCGTCCCGCAAGGTGATCCTGATCTCGGTAATCTTCACGCCAACTCACTTTCGGCTTCAGCCGCCGTATTCGAGGTGTCACCGGCAACTCATCCTTCCAGCAGCTGGACACCGCAGGGCACGGGATCCACGGAGCGCGCCAAATCAACGGTCGACGAGAATTCCTTCAGCAGAGCCTCGGCCTCATCCGCCCGCTCGACCACGCAGTACACCGCCGATCCACTGCCGGCGAGCATGGCCACAGGAGCCACATCCCGTAATTGTAACAGAAGTCTGGCCAATTCGGGATGTGCGGGCAGCACGACCTCCTCCAGACGATTATAACCGAACCAGGTCCGAGATGGGAACCTGGCCAATAATGGCTTTATTACTTGCAGGTTAGCGGCAGGCGATTGCACTGTCAATCCCATTTTAAGCGCCCTATAAGCGTCTCCTGTAACGATTCCGAACCTTGGTTTGAAGATCACGAAGACCCCCTTGCGCAGGGTCGGAACCGGGGTCAGGTCGGTGCCCCGCCCCCGGGCCAGCTGGGTGCCGCCGGCCGCGAAGAACGGAACGTCCGATCCTAGCTGGGCTCCCAGCAATTCGAGCTCTCGGCGATCGAGGCCGGTGTTGAAGAGCCGGTCGCAGGCCACGAGCGTGGCCATGGCATCGCTGCTGCCGCCACCCAGGCCGGCACCTACGGGAATCTCCTTGTCCAGCTCCAGCTGAAAATTCCCGCTGACGCCCTGCTCCCTGCAGAACAGCTCCACGGCTTGCCAGCAGAGATTCGTCTCATCCTCGGGCACCGCGCCGCGCGGCCGCACCAATAGCTCGATCTCGGGCGTCCCCGCCTCGCGGACCTCCAGCAGCGTGACCTGGAGACGGTCCTGCAGATCCACCGCCTGCAGGATGGTCTCGATCTCGTGGTAGCCGTCGCGCCGCTGCTTGAGGACCTCCAGGTGGAGGTTCACCTTGGCCGGCGCACTCACACGGACGCGCCTGCGTACCTTGCCCGGGGTCGTGTTCAAGCGTTGCCTCCACCGATGCAGCCCTGCCGGCCGTACTCCGCATGGAGCCGACCCCAGGGCATGGTTTCGTAGCGCTGGCGGGCGCGTCGCAGCCGCCAGGGTTGCAGCCCGGCATCATGCCGGGACTGCCAGAAGCGCCACCAGCGGCGCGTCGAAGGTCCGTGCGGCGTCGGGCTGCGGAAACGTCGCGCCTCGTGGAGCGACAGCGGATCGGCCGCCGCCCTGACATCACCCACCAGGGTGATGCGGGAGAGCTCGCCACAGCCCAGCCCGGCCTCGGTGAGCGCGCGCACCAGCGGCAGCGCCTGCGGTGCGAATCCGGTGAGGCTGGCCGCCACCGCATCCACCGCCACGGGATCGGTTCCGGCCAGCAGGACGTTGGCCGCCACCGGTCGCAGGGCGCTCAGGCCGGGGCCGTCCCCGCACACGGCGGCGTCGAGAATACCGCCGAGCAACGGAGGCCGGTCGGCACGCGTCCAGGCCGCCACCAGGAGCCGCGGATCGTCTCCCAGTTCGGCCATCTCCGCTGCCGTCAGCAGCCGCCCCGCCAGGCTCAGGAGCGTTCCCGCCAGACCCAACCGGCGCGAGGTCCACAGGGCGGAGAGGGCCAGCATGGGTGCGTCCGCCACCGCCGTCAGATCGTCGTTCAGGCCGCAGCCGGCCAGCACCCGGCGCCAGGCCACCGCCTCCCCGCGCTCGCGCGGAGTGGCAGCCGACGCGGTTGCCAGCAACCGATGGTCGGACCAGCCGCCGGCCTGCAGCGCCCGCACCACGCCCTCGATCTGCCAGGGCGGACAGGCTGCCCCCGGAATGTTCCGCCCGGTGGCCGGACCCAGCAAGAGCTGGAGTACCGATGACGACGAGGGATCGGGTCCTGCCGCGAGTCCCGAGACACGGAGCAGCCGCGCATAATCGTCGAGCACGGTCTCGGGGCGGGTCGTGACGATGGCGACGGTGCTGTCCATGCTCATCCTCCCTCGGCTCAGCCACCGAGGCCGATGATGGCCACGGTGACCAGGATCCAGCCCACCACCAGGACCTGCAGGCCAGGATCGTTCAACAGGATCTCGTGGGGACGCCCGCCCCGCCCCTCCTTGAACACCAGGTAGAGGTAACGCCAGAGCCCCGCGAACACGAAGCCGGTGGTCCACACCAGGTCCCGGGTGCCGAAATGCTGCACGGTGGAGGGCCACACGGTGTACACCGCGTAAGCCGCCAGCGAGAGGCCGAAAGTGGCGCCGATCATGGCGTTGAGCATGGTCTCGCTGTAGGACAGCAGCACCGGACGCGTCGAGCCGCTGCCATCGGCGAGCTTGACCAGTTCGTTGCGCCGCTTGCAGAACCCCAGGAACAGCGAAAGGAAGAAGGGACAGACCAGCAGCCAGAACGACAGCACCAGATCCGGGTGCAGCGGCAAGAGCACCATCACCCCGGCCAGGGCCCGGATCACGAAGCTGATCCCGATGCCCACCACGTCGAGAATGGGGATCCGCTTGAGAAAACGGGAATAAGCCCAGTTCCAGACGAAGAACGCGAGGACCGATGTCAGGAACAGCCAGCCCAGGAGAATCCCTGCGGCCAGGCAGATCAGCACGAGCATCGCCCATGCCCGCCAGGCCATCGGCACCGGCAGCCGCCCGCTGGCGATGGGACGCAGACGCTTGTAGGGATGGAGCCGGTCCTGCTCCACATCCACCAGGTCGTTGAAGATGTACACCGCCCCCGAGGCGAGGCAGAACACCAGGACCGCGGCCACCGACCGCAGTACGCTGGCCGGGTCGTCGAGCTGCTGGGCGAAGATCACGCCAGCCAGGAGGATCAGGTTCTTGGTCCACTGGCGCGGCCGCAGGTTCTGCACGATGGCGATCAGGACGTCACGGTTCATCAGTACGCATTCTCCCCCCGCAAGACGTGGTGGAAGGTCATGAGCAGGATGCGCAGATCGAGCCACACCGACCAGTTCTCCACGTAGTGGAGGTCGTAGAGGGTGCGGTCCTCGATGCTGGTATTCCCACGCAGGCCATTGACTTGGGCCCAGCCTGTGAGGCCCGACTTCACCCGGTGGCGTTCGAAATATCGCGGCATCTGCTGGCTGAACTCGGTGACGAACACCTGGCGTTCGGGCCGCGGGCCCACCAGCGACATGTCCCCACGGAGCACGTTCCAGAACTGGGGCAGTTCATCGAGGCTCCAGCGCCGCAGGAACCTGCCGACCGGCGTGATGCGCGGGTCACCCTCGGTGGTCCAGACTGGACCGCTGCGGGACTCGGCGTCGGTCCGCATGGTGCGGAACTTGATCATGCCGAACTCGCGGCCGTCGCGACCGACCCGCGCCTGCCGGTAGAAGATCGGTCCGCGGCTGGTCAGCGCCACCAGCACGGCCAGCAGGAGCAGGACGGGCAGCAAGGCGACCAGGGCCAGCGCCGAGAGCGCGAGGTCGAAGGTCCGCTTGACGATGCGATCGGCTCCGCTGAGCGACACCTCGCGCACCGAGATGAACGGGATGCCGGCAATCTCGCGCAGGCGCATCTTGCTGGTGTGCAGCGCGAAGAGGTCGGGCACCCACTGGACCTCGGTGGTGAGGTTGGCCAGCGCGGCGGCGGTGGCGGTGATCTGCGGGAGCTGGTCGAAGCTCAGCGTCAGGACCACGCGATCGATGTCGTGCTTCTGGACCAGGGCACGCACGTCGTCCACATCGCCGAGGCAGGGGATGTCGGGGACTTCCGCCGGTCCATGCGCCTGGCCGTCGGCGTCGAGCGGGACCGAGGGCATCACATCGTACGCCGGTCCCGGGTCGTCCTCGCCGGGGATCCGCAACCAGCCCACCGGCTCGAGGGCCAGCCCGGGCAACTCGCGGACGGCGCCCAGCAGGCGCCGGCGCATGGGATTCGAGCCCACGAGCAGGATGCGGGTCCGGCGCATGCCTCGATGCAGGATGCGTGCGAGGATGCGCCGCGCCACGACGCGTCCGCAGCAGAGCGCCAGCCAGCTCGACCAGAAGAAGAGGCCGAAGAACCAGCGGCTGAACGTCATGGCGCGGAAGAAGAAGGTGAGTGCCAGCACCAGCAGGCTGCCCAGCACCACGCCGCGGAACAGCTCGACGAAGTCGCGTTCGACCCGCCGCCCCCCGCGTGCGCTGTACAATCCCTGGCTGTAGAAGATGCCCAGGAAGACCAGCACGACCACCAGGCTGGCCACCAGGTACGGTCCGATGGGCGGAACTCCCAGCGGCACGAGGATCAGGCCGCTGTGGAACCGGAACCAGTAGGTGGCCAGGAAGGCCGCCACCAGCATGAGTGCGTCGATGACCATGGCGATGGTGGGTTCGACCAGGTCGCTGCGGTCCTTGTTCTCAACCATGGACCACCATCCCCGCCCGGTGCCGGTGCCAGGCCTCGGCCACGGCCGCGGCGATCTGGCGCTTGAACCGATCGCGTCCGAAGCCACGGGCGTGACGATGCATGGCCGAAGCGTCCCAGGGCTCCGCGAGCCGGGGATCGTTCAGCGCGGCGACCAGCGACGCCACGCTCTGCTCGGCGAAGAAGATCCCGGTGAGACCCTCGACCACCGTGTCCAGCGCACCGCCGGCTCCATAGGCCACCACGGGAGTGCCGCTGGCCATGGCCTCCAGCGGCGTGATGCCGAAATCCTCCAGTCCCGGGAACACGAAGCAGCGTGCGTTGGCATAGAGGCCCGGCACCGCCATGTCGGCCACCGCGCCCAGGAAAGTCACCCGCCCCGGACCATCCGTGGTGCTGGCCAGGCGTTCGAGCCGCGCCCGTTCGCTACCCTGACCGGCCACCACCAGGTGTCGGCCTGCTTGCACCGCGGCCGCCACGGCCAGGTCGATGCGCTTGTAGGGCACCAGCGCCGAGAGCACGAGGTCGTAGGATCCAGGCGACAGGCCGGGCAGGGCCGGAGTACCCGCGGCGAATCGCGCCATGTCCACCGGCGGGTAGACCACCGTGATGTCGTCGGCCGAGACGCCGTAGCAGTCCTGGATCCGCTGGCGGACCATGTTGCTGTTGGCCACCCAGCGATGAACGCGACCGGTGGTGGCGCGGTCCCAGGCCTGCAGCCGCGAACGCTGCGAACCGATGGCCGTGCGTACGGGCCAGGACTTGCCGCCGAAGTAGTCGTCGAAGCGGTCCCACATGTAGCGCATGGGGGTGTGGCAGTAGCAGACGCTCAGCGCGTTGACGGCCGGACGAGCGCCCTTGGCCACGCAGTGGCTGCTGCTGAGGACCAGATCGTAGGCATTCAGATCGAAGCTCTCCACCGCCCCGGGCATCAGGGGCAGTGCCCAGCGGTAGACCCTCTCGGCGGCGGGAAGGTTCTGGATCCTGCTGGCGGTGGTGATACGGTGGCGCTCGATGGTGCCGCTCACGCTGCCCGGTGCGTGCAGCAGTGTGAAGATGTCGGCCCGGGGCCAGAGTTCGCAGAAGACCTCGAGGACCTTTTCGCCGCCACGCATGCCGGTGAGCCAGTCATGGACCAGCGCCACCTTGAGCCGTGCCGGCAGGGCCATGGCCGCCGCGTCAGGCATCGCCGGACTCCCGCGCCAGCCGGCGCTCCTCGAGCAGTTCGCATAGCGCGTGGATCAGGATCAGGTGCATCTCCTGGATGCGCGGCGTGCCCTCGCCAGGGGCCACCAGCGCCGAGTCGACCAGGCCCTCGAGCGCGCCCCCGTCCTGTCCCAGCAGGCCGTGGGTGCGCAGTCCGCGGTCGGCGGCCGTGCGCACCGCCGCGAGGCAGTTGGGCGAGTTGCCGCTTGTGGAGATGACCAGCAGCACGTCGTCGCGCTGGCCGAGGGCCTCGACCTGGCGCGCGAAGACCTGCTCGAAGCCAAAATCGTTGCTGATGGCGGTGAGCGCCGAGGTGTCCGTGGTCAGCGCCAGAGCCGCCCAGCCGGGGCGTGTGGCGAGATAGCGTCCAGCCAGCTCGGCGGCGAGGTGCTGGCTGTCGGCGGCCGAGCCGCCGTTGCCGCAGACGAGCAGCTTGCCGCCGGCTCGCCAGGCACGCAGCACATCGGCGGCGAGGCGATCGAGCGCCGCGAGGTGCGCCGGGCCCAGCCCGTCGAGGGCGGCACGATGCCCCGCCAGGGTCCGCTTCAGGATGGCCGCCGCATCGGGGCGATCGTGCTCCGGAACAGTCATGAAGACGACGTCTCCTCGTGTCGGTCGAGCCAGGCGCTGTAGCGAGCCAGGGCGTCCTGCCACGGTGGCAGACCGGCCAGGCCCAGGTAGGCCAGCCGCGTTTCCCGGAGCACCGAACACGCCGGTCGCCGCGCCGGGGTGGGGAAATCCGCCGTGGTGCACGGCTGGACCCGCCCGGGATCGTGGCCAGCGAGCCGGGCGATCTCCCGGGCGAACTCGAACCAGGTGCAGATCCCCCGGTTGCTGCCGTGGAACACGCCAGTCGCATCCTTGCTCGCCAGCGCCACCAGCAGATCCGCCAGGTCCGGCGCATAGGTGGGACAGCCGCGCTGGTCGTCAACGACCGAGAGCGTGGAACGTTCCCGCAACAGGCGCCGGATGGTCCGCACGAAGTTCGTCGGCCCCTGGCCGAAGAGCCAGCTGGTGCGCACAATCTGCCACGGAACCGTCAGTTTCTCAACCACTTCCTCGCCACGGGCCTTCGTCTCGCCATACCAGTTCACCGGCTGGCGCGTCGCATCCTCGGCGTACCCCTCGGGTGCCGTTCCGGCCAAAACGTAATCGGTGCTCACGTAGGTCAGGGGGACCGCGGACCTGGCGCAGGCGGCGGCCAGGTGGGCGGTGGCCGTGGCGTTGCCGGCGAGCGCCAGATCGCGTTCCTGTTCGGCCCGGTCGACCGCGGTGTAGGCCGCGCAATGGATCACACGGTCGGGGCGGTGCGCCGCGAGCAGGTCAGCGGCCACGCCGGCCAGGGCCAGGTCGCCGTCAGCGAGATCGACCCCGCTGACGGTCAGGCCGGCACCGGTACCGGCCTCGCAGCAGGCCTTGCCGAGCTGACCCCCGGCGCCGGTCACGAGGAGATGCATGACGAGTCCTTAGGGCTGGAAGTCCGGCGTCAGGATGGGTCCTCGGCGGTGGAATTGCAAGAGTGAGGCGTCATTTCTCGGTCTGCGCCGCCTCCCGCGCCACCGAGGCCGGGAACCCCCGCGAGGCCAGGAACCGCAGCACTCGCGAGCGGGCACGGTCATCGCGGGCGGCCTCGCGCCGCCACCGCTGGCTGGCAGCTTGCCGGGCGAGGGTGCGCTCCTGCTCGCTGGAGAGCTGGTCGCGCACCACGGCCACCGCCAGCTCGCGCGGCACACCCTGATCGCGCAGCTTGACCTCGAGCCAGGCCCGCCCCACCGCCTTGCCGCGCAGGGTATCACGGCAGTAGGCCTCGGCGAAGGCGCGGTCCGAGTGCAAGCCCTGGGCCTCGGCAGCGGCCAGCACGCTGTCGACGGCGTCGGGCTCGAACCCTTCGTCGCAGAGCTTCCGCCGGAGCCGGGCCATGGTCCACAGGCGGCGGTTGAGCAGCTCGAAGAGCCTTCGGGCCGCCAGCTTGCGCGCGGCGGCTTGCCGCAGGACGTGCAGCAGGGGGGACCCAAGGCTCCCCCCCACGCCAGGCATTTCGGGCGGCACCGCGTCGGGTGCCACGGTCAGGGTCTCGCCTCCCGCCAGCCGGATCACCACCGCGCCGGGCTGCTCGGTGATGCTGGCGATGATCTGCGCGTCCTCGACCACGGCAGCGGCCCGCTAGGCCCCGGCCTTGCGCGTGGCCTTGGCGTCGGCGGCGACGGCAGGGGCTTCTGGCTTCTTCTCGTCCTTGGCCGGCGCCGCGCTGGCAGCCGCGGCCGTGTTCTTCTTGCGACGGATGCCGTAGAAATCGAAGACCTGGCCCGCCAGATCCTCGTAGAGGTCGGGGTTCTCCCTGAGGAACACGCGCACGTTCTCGCGCCCCTGCCCCAGCCGCTCCTCGCCGTAGCTGTACCAGGCCCCGCTCTTCTGGACCACTCCCGCCGCGACGCCCAGGTCGATGAGGTCGCCTTCCTTGCTGATTCCCTCGCCGTAGAGGATGTCGAACTCGGCCTTCTTGAAGGGGGCGGCCACCTTGTTCTTGACGACCTTGACGCGGACCTGGTTGCCGATGACGTCCTCGCCCTGGGTGATGGCGCCGATGCGGCGGATGTCCAGGCGGACCGAGCTGTAGAACTTCAGGGCGTTGCCGCCCGAGGTGGTCTCGGGATTGCCGAACATGACGCCGATCTTCATGCGGATCTGGTTGGTGAACAGCACCAGCGTGTTGGTCTTGGCGATGGCGCCCGTGAGCTTGCGCAGCGCCTGGCTCATGAGCCGGGCCTGCAGGCCCACGTGCTGGTCGCCCATCTCGCCCTCGATCTCCGCCCGCGGCACCAGCGCCGCCACCGAGTCGATGACCACGATGTCCACCGCGCCCGAACGCACGAGCATCTCGGTGATCTCCAGCGCCTGCTCCCCCGTGTCCGGCTGCGACACCAGCAGGTTGTCGATGTCCACGCCCAGCTTGCGCGCGTAGATGGGATCCATGGCGTGCTCGGCGTCGATGAACGCCGCCACGCCGCCGTTCTTCTGCATGTTGGCCACCGTGCTCAGCGCCACGGTGGTCTTGCCGCTGCCCTCCGGCCCGTAGATCTCCACCACGCGCCCGCGGGGCAGGCCCCCCACGCCCAGCGCGATGTCCAGCGCGAGGCTGCCGGTGGAGATGGCGTCGGTCTCGTCGTAGATCTTGTTGTCGCCGAGGAGCATGATGGCGCCCTTGCCGAACTGCTTCTCGATCTGGGCGCGGGTGAGTTCCAGGGCCTTGGTCTTCTCGTCGTTCTTCTGCGCCATGGGCATCTCCTGTTGTCTCGTGACCGGGTGGGCGGGCGGATCGCTCGATCCGAGCCGCAAGATAGCACGACCGTGGTGGACGCAGCAAGCTCTTTCGTGAAATTTTCGCCCCCCGGGCGGAACGCCCCTCAACGATCCAGCGGCAGGTCGGCCTGGATGGTGTAGCGGGCTCCGTCACGGCGCCGCTGGCTGGCCATGAGCGCCACGCTGGACACGGTGAAGGGCGGCAACTCGCCCAGATCCAGCGCCCGCAACAGGGTCGCCTCGGCGCCCAGCAGCGGGCGCTTGATGCGGGCCAGGGTCAGGTGCGGCCGGAAGTCCTTGCGGTCCTGAGGACCGTCGGGCCAGGCCCGGTCCACGGCCTGCTGCACGCGGAACGCCAGCATCCCCAGCGGTTCGCCCCCATCCAGATGCAGGAAGAGGACCCGGGGACGCTGGAGACCGGGAAACGCCCCCACCTTTCCCGGCTGGATCGTCAGCGGCCCCTGCGCCGCCGTGGCCTCTTGGAGGGCCGTCGTCAACGCCGGCAAGCGGGCGGGCGGCCATTCGCCGAGGAAGGCCAGGGTCAGGTGCCAGGTCTCGGCGTCGGTCCAGGCGATGCGCACGCGGCCCTGGATGGTGTCGAGCCGCGTGGCCAGGTCCTGGCGCAATCGTGACGGCGGGTTGACGGCGACGAAGAGCCTCACTCCGCCTGCCCCCAGCTGTGGACCGCGGGCACGTAGACCGGCAGTCCGGCCAGCTGCCGGCGCAGCGCGTCCAGCGCCGCGGCCACGGCGAGGCGGCGGATACGCTCGCGGTCGCCGGTGAACCGGTAACGACCGGCCACGACCCCCTCGGGACCAGCCAGCGCGATCCAGGTGGTTCCCACGGGCTTCTCCTCGGTGCCGCCTCCGGGACCGGCGACGCCGGTGACGGCCAGCGCGTAATCGGATCCGGTCCGCAACCGGACGCCCCGGGCCATCTGTTCGGCCACCGGCCGCGACACGGCTCCGTGCTCCGCGAGCTGCGCCGCATCGACCATCAGAAGCCCGGTCTTGACCGTATCGGCGTAGCTGAGCACACCCCCCAGGTAGTAGCCACTGCTGCCGGCCTGGCTCGTGACGGCGGCGCCCAGCAAGCCGCCCGTGCAGCTCTCGGCCACCGCCAGCGTGGCCCCGCGGGCCACCATGGCGGCCTGCACGACCGCGGGCAGATCCACCATCTCGTGCGCGTAGACCACGTCGCCCAGGACACGGTCGACCGCGTCGGCGGCCGCGACGAGATCGGCCTGCTGCTCCGGTCCAGCGGCGATCCGCACGTCCACGCCCCACTCCACCAGCCACCAGGACCAGCTCAGATGCGCGAAGCGGGCGCGGATCGGCTCGGTCAGGCGAGCCACGGGCAGTTCGGCCACCTGGGCGATGCGCCACAACCGCATGGGCCGGGCCGCCGGCAAGGCGCCCAGCCGCTCCAGACCGGCCAGGACCCCGGGTAGCAACCCCTGCAGCTCCGCCGGCACCCCGGGCAGCACGGCCAGCCGCCGGCCGTGCAGCGCGCCCACCAGGCCCGGTGCCGACCCCACCGGATTGGTCACCGGCTCGCAGCCCGCCGGCACCAGCGCCTGCTTGTCGCCCTCGACGTGGCAGGGCAGGCCGCGGCGGCGGCGCAGCGCGGCCAGCTCGGCGGCCACGTCGGCGCGGAAGTGCAGCGGCACGCCGGCCCAGGCGGCCAGCGCCTCGCGGGTCAGGTCGTCGCGGGTCGAGCCCAGGCCGCCGCAGAGGAAGACGATGTCCCCGGGCGCGGTGCGGTCCAGCGCCGCGGTGATGTCCTCCTCGCGATCGTGGACCACGGTGATGTCGCGGACGGTGACCGCGTGGCTGCCGAGCGCACGCTGGATGCGGGTGCTGTTGGTGTCGCTGGTGCGGCCCTCGAGCAGTTCGTCCCCCACCGCGATGATCCGCACCGGCACCTCGTTCACAACGTGAACCCCAGCCAGGCCGCCACGGCCACCGAGGCGTGGGTGGCTAGGCAGGCGAGCACGCCGGCGCCGAGATCGTCGGCCATGATCCCCACGCCGCCGCCGCCGCCCAGTTGCTCCAGCTTGCGCACGCCGAAGGGCTTGAGGATGTCGAAGAAACGGAACCAGAGGAACCCGCCGAGCCAGACCAGGGGGCCGCCGCTCAACCACAGGTACGTGACCTGCATGCCGGCCACCTCGTCGATGACGCAGAGGCCGGGATCCTCGCCGTGCTCGCGCTCGAGCCGGTCGGCGGCCCAGATGCCCACCGCGGTGACCAGGGCCAGCGCCACCAGCTGGATCCAGATGGGGATGGGGCCCCAGAGCGTCCAGGCGCCGAACCAGAGCACGGCGTAGAGCAGGCTGCCGGCGGTGGCCGGCGCGATGGGAGCGTAACCGGAGCCGAAGAAGGTGCCGATGAGATGAACCAGGGCGCGGGTCATGAGGGGTCCTTTCTCGCGAGTGCGCGTCGGCGGGAAGATAGGCGGGGTGCGCGCGAGGGTCAACGCTGCTGCGGGTCACTCCCCTCGCCAGCGCGCCACCGTGGCGGCCAGGCGGCGCAGGCTCCGGTCGACCCCGATGCCCACCAGTCCCATCACCACCAGGTAGACCAGCATGGCGGGATACTGCACCAGGAAGCGGAACTCGAGCAGGCGGAAGCCGAGGCCGCTGTCCACGCCGAGCATCTCCGCGGCCACCACCGTGCCCCAGCCCAGGGCCCAGGCCACGCGCAACAGCGACACGAGCGCGGGCAGGGCCAGCGGGCCCATGACCTCCGCCAGCAGGCACCAGCCGGCGGCGCCGAGGACGCGGGCCTCGTCGACGTAATCGCGGTCGATCTGGCCGAAGGCGTCGCGGGCAGCCACCACGCAGGGGAAGAAGAGCGCCACCAGGAGGATGAACGCCACCGGCAGCTCCCCCAGGCCGAACCAGACCACCGCGAAGGGCAGCCAGGCGAAGGGGGACACGGCGCGCACGAAGTTCACCAGGGGCAAGCAGAGACGGTCGAGCCAGGGGCGGGTCCAGAGCAGATAGCCCGCCAGGCTGCCGGCGAGCCAGGCCACGAGGCAGGCCGCCGTGGTACGGGCCAGCGACACGAGGAGGTCGAGGGCCAGCCGCGGCCACGACAGGCGGAGTTCGGCGAGGTCGGCGGCCGTGAGGTGCAGCGAGCGCAGCAGCCCCACCAGCAGGCCGGCCAGCAGCAAGTAGCCGCCGAGCCTAGCGGTCCGCGAGCTGGAGATAGACATCGCTGGTGTCCGGGATGGCCTCGAGATAGCCCAGATCGTGCATGACCCTGGCCGCGGCGAGTTCGAAGCGGCGGCCGGCCTCCTCGCGGCCGGCGTGGAACCGCAGCCGCTCCAGCGCCCGGGTCGAGAGGTCGGGCGACAGCGCGAAGATCTCGGCGGCGGCCGCCACCGCCTGGTCGCGGTCGGACTCCAGTCGCGTGGCGGCCACGGCCAGCGCGGTGCGTAGCCGATCGAGCGCCTCGCGTTTGCGCGCGGCCGCGGGCGCGTGCACGGCCAGGTCGCAGCAGGGATGCCCGGGATGGTCGTCGCCGTACCAGTGCACCACGTGGTACTCGTCACCGAAGCCGAGGATGGGCGGCACGTAGAAGCTGAGCGCGTCGACCTCGCCGGCCTGGAGCGCCGCCGCCATCTCGGCCGGGCTGCGCAGGGGGACCAGCTCGGCCGCGATGCCGCGCTCCGCGAGCGCCATCACCGCCAGGACCTCCAGGGTCGAGGCGCGCAGCACGCCGATGCGGCGCCCGGCGAGGTCGGCCAGCGTGGCGAACTCGCGTCGCGCCACGATGCCGTCGCTCTCGCGCTCGAGGAAGCCCACGATCTTCACGGGCAGGCCGCGGTCGACGTCGGTCCAGGCGTAGGTGAAGGGCAGGATGGCCGCGTCGACCTTGCCGGCGGCCAGCGCCTCGTTGGCCTCCCAGCCGCTGGTGAAGTAGCGGATCGACACACCGGCGAGCGCCGGATCGTCGGCGAGCTCCACGAAATCGTAAGGCAGATGGTCGAGCGAGGGCTTGATCAGCCCCAGCACCAAGGTCTCGTCGCCGGTTCCGCCGCAGCCGGCCAGCAGGATCGCCACGATCATGAATCCGAGTCGTCGCATGTTCAGCTCCTTCCAGGCAGCCGAACAATACCCCATTTCGCCGCAGCCTCAAGCAACCTCGGGAGCCAGGCACAGAAAAAGCGAGGCCGATCCGGAGAAGATCCGGATCGGCCCCGCTGCGGAAATCCGAGCTAGACCCCTGCGGGCTGGGTCTGCAGCTGCCGGAGCACCTGCTTGGCCACGCACTTGAGGGTGTCGAACACGCCGTCACCCTGGTAGGCCACCGCCGCGAAGGATTCGAAGCCCTCGGGGTTGAGCTCCTCGTTGAGTTCGGCCATGGGCATGGCGTCGGGCAGGTCGCGCTTGTTCCACTGCATGACGAAGGGGATCTTGCCCAGCTCGAGGTTGTACTCCTTCAGGTTCTCGTGAAGGTTGTACAGCGACTCGACGTTGGCCTCGAACCGCGCCTCGCTGCTGTCGCCCACGAAGACGATGCCGTCGCAGCCGCGCAGGATGAGCTTGCGGCTGGCGTTGTAGTACACCTGACCGGGCACGGTGTAGAGGTGGAACCGCGTCTTGAAACCCTTGACCTCCCCCAGCTCCAGCGGCAGGAAGTCGAAGAACAGCGTGCGGTCCATCTCGGTGGCCAGGGTGACCAGCTTGCCCTTGGTGTCCGGAGCGAGCTTGTCATAGATGTACTGGATGTTCGTGGTCTTGCCCCCCAGACCGGGACCGTAGTACACGATCTTGCAATTGATCTCGCGGGAGGAGTAGTTGATCAGCGACACGTCCTTGCCCCTTCCGTGGCCGGCTCAGCCGGCTGGCACTCAATCCACGAACAGATTGTCGATTTCCTGCTCGACCCCGACGGAGAACTCGTCGTCGAAGGGGTCGTATTCCTCGTTGCGGTACTGGAGTTTGTCGTAGAGCCCGTCGATGATCACGTTCAGTTCTTCCACGGCCTTCTTCACGCGCAACCGCACCAGCCCCAGCGTGGTGCTCCGGTCGAAGACCACCGCCAGGACCACGCCCTTCTCGATCTTGCCGAGGTACATGCTGTCGCGGGCGCCCTGGTGGTAGAGCGTGGAGAAGTCATCCTCGCCGATGAGCTTGGCCAGCGCGTAGTTGGCCTCGAAGTCCGCGGCGCAGAGCGAGGCGAAGCTCTGGGTGTCGAACTCGGGATCCAGGCCGGTCTGGGCGATGAGCTGTCCCGTGCGATCCACCAGGAGCACGTGCTTGGCTTGACTGCTCTGGACCAGCGCCTCCAGGGCGTTGGTGATGGCCCAGTAATCTTCCTCGAAGATGGCCCATTCGGCTCTGACCATGGGTTCACTCCCGACCGCTCTCGGCGGCTCGATTCGACGTGCGGGCGTCTGTACACCGGTGTTATCGACCCGGGAGCATGGAGCTTGAGCGTCGGTGTCCCGGAATGTGAAGAAAGCCTCAAGACCCGGCGGAAATCACTCGCCCTCGACGCCCTGCCGGTGCAGGAACGCCCGCTGCAGGGTCGCTTCGTCGGTGTAGGCCAGGGCGCCGCCCACGGGAATGCCCGTGGCCAGGCGGGTCAGCTGGAGGTCGCGGCCCGCGAACAGGCGCTGCAGATACAGCGCCGTGGTCTCGCCCTCGACGCTGGTGTCCAGCGCCAGGATCACCTCGCGCACCTGGTCCTCGTCGAGTCTCTCGAGAAGCCTCGGGAAGGGCAGGTCCTCGGCGCGGACACCGTCCAGCGGCGACAGCAGCCCACCCAGCACGAAGTAGCGGCCGCGAAAGAACGCCGCCTTCTCGAAGGGCAGGATATCCACCGGGCTGGCGACCACGCAGAGCAGGGTCGCGTCGCGCGCGCCGCTGGTGCAGATGGTGCAGGGGTCGGGCTCGGTGATGGCACCGCAGCGCGAGCACTGGGTGACCTGGGCCCGCGCGGTCTCGATGGCCGCGGTCAGGCGACCAGCATGATCGTGATCCTGCAGCAAGTGCAAGGCGATGCGGGTGGCCGACTTGCGGCCGAGCCCCGGCAACTGCTGCAGGTTGCGCACGAGCTGTTCGAGGGCGGGCGACTGGAACTCGCCGCCCGGATTGCCGGCCCCGCCGCCTGCGTACATGCTACATCCCCGGCAGGTTCAGGCCCGGGATGTTCATGCCGCCCATGGCGCCGCCCATCTCCTGCTCCACCAGCTCGTCCACCTTGCGGCCGGCCTCGTTCACCGCCGAGAGGACCATGTCCTGCAGGAATTCCACGTCGTCGGGGTCCATGGCCTCGGGCTTGATCACGAGGTCCAGGAGCTGGTGCTTGCCGTTCATGGTCACCGTGACCTGCCCCCCGCCGACCTCGGCGGTCACGGTCTTCTGGGCCAGCTCCTCCTGGGTCTTCTGCATCTTGGCCTGCATCTGCTGGGCCTGCTTCATGAGCTGTCGGATGTCCATCTTGCCTCCAGCGGCCACCGGGCCGCGATGGTGACGGGGCGTCAGGCCTCGTCGGGGTCCTCGTCGGGCGCCGCGGGCGCGGCCCACTTCTCTCGTTCGGTCTCGGCCAGCGGCTGCCCCTGGACCAGGTCGACCAGCCGGCCGAGGTCGGGGTCGCTGGCGCAATCGCGGGTCAGGGTCTCACGATCGGTGGGAGCCACCTCGCGCCGGATGGCCTCCTGCACCTCGTGCGTGGGGCCGGCGTGGTCGGCCACGAGCTGCAGCTCCAGGCGCAGCGGGCGGCCGAAGAACGCCTGGACGTGCCGCTCGATCTCGGCGCGGCCGTCCTCGAGCAGCTTCAGCTTGAATGCATTCTCCGCGGCGAAGGCCACGGTCAGGCGGCTGGTCGCGTCGTCGATCTCGGGCAGGCCGGTCATCAGGCACGAGGCCAGGCCGGGGTTCTGTTGCATGACCGTGTTGACGAACTCGGTCCAGCTCTCGAGGGTTCCGGCCGCGGGCCGGGCGTCGCGACCGGACGGCGCGGTGGCGATCGCCGGCGCCGCCTGGTCGCCGCTGCCGGTGGCCGGACGCCGGATGCTGGCGGACGGGGTCGCCGGGCGGGCGCCGCCGCTGCCGCCGGCGGTGGGCACGCCGCCGGACGCCACGAGCCGGCGCAGGCGCTGCACCAGGTCGCTGAGCACCACCCGTTCCTCCCAGCGCGCCAGCTCCACCACCGCGGCCTCGAGCAGGATCCGCGGCTGGGTGCTGCGGTGGATGCGGTCGTAGTGCACGCCCGCGCGGTCGAGCATGGCCAGCAGGTCCTGCTCGCCGAAGCGCTCGAGCACGGGCTGGAGCTGGGCGATCTGGTCGTCGGTCAGGTCGACCGCCTCGCGCAGGCCCGGGTCGACCTTGAGGATGAGCAGGTTGCGGAAATTGGTGACCAGGCCGCGGGCGAAGACCGTCAGGTCCTGGCCGGCGGCGGCGAGCTGGTCCACCAGGCGCAGCGCGCGGGCGGCGTCGGCGGCGCAGATGGCGGCGTTCAGCTCGATGTAGAGCTCGGAGCGCACCAGGCCGAAGAGCGCCACCAGCGCGGCCTCGTCGATGGTCCCCTCGCAGCTGGCGATGGCCTGATCGAGAAGGCTCTGGCCGTCGCGCATGCTGCCCTCGGCCAGCGATACCAGGACTCGCAGGCCGCTCTCGTCGATGTCCACCGCCTCCTGCCGGCAGATCGCCTCCAGCCGGCCGGCGAGCTGGTCGCGCGAGAGCAGCCGGAAATCGAAGCGCTGGCACCGCGACAGGATGGTGCGCGGGATCTTGTTGGGCTCGGTGGTGGCGAAGAAGAAGAAGACCTTGGTCGGCGGCTCCTCGAGGATCTTCAACAGCGCGTTGAACGCGCCCTTGGAGAGCATGTGGACCTCGTCGATGATGAACACCCGGCTGTGGCCCTCGCCGGGGGCGAGCTTGGCCATGTCGCGCAGCTCGCGGATGTTGTCGACCCCGGTGTTGCTCGCAGCGTCGATCTCCAGCACGTCGAGGAAGCTGCCGCGGGCGATGGCCTGGCAGTTGGCGCAGGCGCCGCAGGGGTCGCCGTCGGTGCTGGCGGTGCAGTTGAGCGCCTTGGCCAGCAGCCGCGCCACGGTGGTCTTGCCACAGCCGCGCGGACCGCTGAAGACGTAGGCGTGGCTCAGCTTGTCCTTGCGCAACGCGGCGCGCAGCGTGGCCGTGACATGCTCCTGTCCCACCACGTCGGCGAAGGTCTCGGGGCGGTACTTGCGGGCGATGGCCTGGTAGGACATGCAGCGTTGCTCCAGGTCGAGGCGATAGTGGGGCCGGCGGCCAGACCTGGGTCCGGAGCGCCGCCAAAATAGAGGGCCAGGCTGACGACGCACACGACGGAGTGAGCGTACCGTTGCTGCCTTCCGGCCCTGGCGGGGTTAGCGCTCCGACGTCACGCCGGGCCTGGCCCAACCGTGTCCCGGGCTGGGTGCCCGGGAAAATCGGTGGTGGAGATGATGGGACTTGAACCCACGGCCTCCTCGTTGCGAACGAGGCGCTCTCCCAGCTGAGCTACATCCCCACCCGGTATTCGATTGTAACGTAGCACCGGCCCGGGCCGGCGCCAACGATCGCCCGGGCGATCGTCGTAAACTGGCGGAGAGGCAGGGATTCGAACCCTGGGAACTCTTGCGAGCTCAACGGTTTTCGAGACCGCCCCGTTCAACCGCTCCGGCACCTCTCCGCGAGGTTCTGGCTCGTCGTGTCGCCTGGCGGAGAGGGAGGGATTCGAACCCTCGGAACCCGGAGGCTCACACGATTTCCAGTCGTGCCGATTCAGCCACTCTCGCACCTCTCCGCCGAATCGGAGGGCGCAATATAACATCGGCTTGCGGGGAAATCAACACTCCCCGGGCGTTTCTCGACGCTGCTGGAAAAAGCTCGTCAGCAGGTCGCCGCAGGCGCCGGCCAGGATCCCTCCGACCACCTCCACGGGGTAGCGGTAAGGATGGCCCTGCAGCAGCCGCGCCGTGGAGACCACCGCGCCGGCCCGCGGATCGTGCACCCCGAAGACCACCGTCGGAATCCGGCTCAAAAGCAGCGCTCCGCAGCACATGGTGCAGGGCTCGAGGGTGACGTAGAGCGTGGCGTCGTCGAGGCGCCACTGTCCGCAGCCGGTGCTCGCCGCGGTGATCGCCAGCACCTCGGCGTGGGCCGTGGCGTCCTGGAGCCCCTCGACCTGATTGTGGCCGCGCCCCAGGACCTGCCCGTCGCGCACCACCAGCGCCCCCACGGGCACCTCCCCCGCGGTTGCGGCCAGTTCGGCCTCGCGCAACGCCTGGCGCATCCAGTGCTCGTGGCTCTGGAAGCCCGCGAGCAAGCTCTCGCTCACGGCAGCATCCCCTCGACGTGCGCCACGTTGCCGCGCAGATCCCAGACCCGGACCCGGACGCGCCAGGGCCGCGGCGCGGTCTGGCTCCAGGCCCGCGGGTAGGGCAGCGCCACCGCGAATTCCTCGCGGGCGGCATCGCAGACCCCGTCCCGGGGATCGAGCCGCTCGACGCTGCCGTCGGGCAGCTCCACCTCGGCCCCCGCCAGCGGGCCGAAGGCGTCCTCGGCGCGCAGCTCGATCTGGAAGCCGTCGCGCTGGTGGGTGAGCCGCCAGTTCGAGAGCTCCGGCGGCGTGTTGTCCACCGGCACCGGGCCGATCACCTTCTCGGCGGTCCGTGCCTCGCTGGCGGGATTATCGAGCAGGTCGCTGGCCACCAGGCGCACCTCGTACCAGCCGTCGGGCAGGCCCGCGGTGTCCCAGCTACGCACCTGCTCGCGGGTTGGCCCGTCGAGCGTCCGCCAGTCCTGATCGCCCTCGCGGCGGTAGAAGAGGCGGAAGCCCAGGCGGTCCTCGTTCGGGTCGCTGGCGTGCCAGGTGAGCGCGCGCAGCGGACGCAGCGAACCGGCGCGATCGCGGTCGAGCCGCCGGTCGTCGCGGCTCTGGGTGGAGTACTCCACCTGCAGGCCGTCGCGGAAGCTCTGGGTCGCGTTGCCGGGGGGCTGCATCATGCTGCCCTGGTAGATCTGCCCGTCGGGCTGCACGGTGAAATGGGTGATGGCGGGGGCCAGGTTGGGCTCCACCGCCGAGACCGTGACCGCGTCCACGCGGCTGCCCGGAGAGAGGGTGACGCGCCACTGGAGGCCGCGGGCGGGCGGGAGATCGGCGAGGTCGAGATCGCGACCCTTGCCCAGGGTCCGCCACTCGGTCCAGGACTCGTCGGGGCTCGGGCTCATGCCGGTGCGCACGGCGAACCGGGGCTCGTTGCCTCCGGCCGGACCGCGCCAGGTCAGGCGGGCCCAGCGCATGGGGAGCTTGCCGTCGAGCGGCGGGCCCAGCGCCTCCGCCTCGTTCTTGCCGGCCACGTGCAGGCGCGTGATGCGTCCGGGATGAGCCTGGGCCACCAGGATCTCGTCGGTCTTGCCGTCGCGCTCGTGAACCGCCAGGTCGACCACGTCGCCGCCCTCGAAGGTGGCCAGCGGACGGCGACCGTTGGGCGCCTCGAGCGCGTAGATCACCGTGGGCCCGGCCTCCTCGCGGGAGCCGGCGCCGAGCCAGCCGTGGTCCGCGCTCCAGACCACGCTGGTCAGGATGTACTCGCTGGTCCAGACCCGGTGCGGCGCCCCGCCGTCCAGCCTGTAGAGCGCGGCGCGCACGGGCTGCACGTCGGCGTCGGCGGTGACCATGATGTCGAACGGGTTGTCGAAATCCATGCTCTGGCGGCCGTTGCCGTTCTGGCCGCCGTGGCCGTCCTCGCCCTGGTAGCCCAGGGCATACCAGCCGTCCGGTCCGCGGAGCACCTGCCGCCCCTCGTCCTGATCCATGGCCAGCACCAGCGCCCAGCGCCGGGGCCCGGGCTCGACGTGGAAGACGCGGCCTGGCCCCTGCGACGCCACCAGCAGCGTGCCGTCGTCCAGGACCGCCAGGTCCAGGGCGTTGCTCGCGGGCAGCTCGGTGACCAGCACCGGTCCGTCAGAATCGAGGCGATAGACCGCCGCCGGGCTGCCGGCCGCGATGTAGACCGTACCGTCGGGCGCCCGTTCCAGATCCCAGGCATAGCCTCCGGGGATGGCGCCGAGCGCGGTGCTCCGGCCCTCGCCATCGATGGCGTAGAGCTGTCCGCCCGGACCGCAGCCCACGATCACGCCTTCCTGGTCGACCAGCACGCTGAAGACTTCCTCGGCGGGCAGATCGGCCAGCAGGCTGGCGTCGCCGCGGCGGTTCAGACGCCAGACGCGCCCCTCGTGGCCGCTGCCGGCCCAGAGCATCTCGTCCGCGCTGGCCACCGACCAGAACACGAGGCTGCTGTCGGCCAGCAGGGTCTCGGCGACCAGTCCGGGCACCAGGCTGCCGCGGGCGTCGAGGCCGGCGCCGCGCAGCTCGCCGTCGGTGAAGGGCACCATCTCGGGGCTGTCCCAGAACGCGGGACCGGCGGCGCTGGCCACGATCGCGGGCAGGAGCGACAGCACGGTGACGAAGCAGCGGATCATGGACGGTCTCCCTCGGCTCGGGGGGCGGACTGGTTGTGGATGGCGACGTCCTGCACGGCGTACCCGTTCAGGATCATGCCGAGGCGGCGCGCGGTGCGGAGCTTGTACGCGGCCATCGTGGGCTGGACCGCACCCGGCGGTCCGCCGCGCAGCGTGTGCTTGATCGACTCGGGCAGGTTGACGAGCTCGCGTCCGCCGGCGGTGAGCCCGGGCTCGGCGGCCACCAGGGCCACGGTCAGCTCGTCCAGCGAGCGGGGCCGGTTGAGCAGGTCGAAGGTCGCCGCCAGGCCGTGGTCGGCGAAGAGCCCCGCGGCGCGCACCGCGTCGAGCTGGAAGAACTCGCGGGCGCTGGCGGCGCCCAGGCGCAGGGGCCCCGGGCCGAGGTCGGTCGGCGCGGTGAGGGTGAAGCGCTCGCGGCTGGTGGGCCCGTGGCGCTGCTCCAGCTCCACCTCCACGGTGAACTCCTCGCCCGGAGCGATACGGGCGGGCGCGTGCAGGCTCTTGATCCAGGCGGCGCGGGCCGGCCGCTCGACTGCGAGCCGCGCCTCGATACCGGTGACGGAGAGCGGCTCGTGGCGGTTGTTCAGCAGGATGGCCAGCGGCGCCTGCCAGTCCGCCGCCAGGGCGGCCACCCCGCCGGGTCCGCCGGTGACGCCTTCGAGGGTCACCGGCGCCAGGGGTCGTCCGCGGCTGTCGGCCAGGTCCAGGGAGAGGTCGTAGCGGACGAGCTGGTCGCTGCGGTCGTCGCCCTCCACCAGCAGGGTGTTGTAGAGGCACCAGAGGACGAGCTGCGGAGTGAGTTGGGTCTGTCGGGCCACGTCGAACCGGAAGTCGCGGCGGCCGGTGGGCAGGTCCACCGTGACCTGCACCTGCGTGGTGGGCGCGCTGGCGCCGAGTTCGCCGGCCAGGCCGGCGCGCAGGTCGTGGGTGATGCGGCCGACCACCGGACCGGCCGACCCCATCTTGAAGCTGATCTCGCGGCTCGGAAACAGGGTGACGATCTCGGCGATGGCCAGCGGCAGATCCACCGGACCGAACTGCATGAACGGGTGGGCCATGCAGACCACGCGCGCGCCGTCGACGGTGCTGACGGTGCCGATGGCGCCGAGCTGGGCGTCGCCGGTGACCAGGGCCACGGCGCAGGCCGAGCCGGGGACCAGCGTTGGCGCCACGGTGGTGACCGCGCTGGCGGCCATGCCGGCGGGCAGGGCGTAGAGTCCCATCTCCAGCGGGGCGAGGTTGCCCGCGGCCGGTGCGTCCGGTGCCGGCGGGAACAGGCGGAGGGCCAGGGCCTCGGGCGACGGCCAGGGCTCGCTTGCGGCCGGTGTGATCGCGGGCGGGGCGGTGCCGCCGAGGAGAGCCGCGGCCAGGTTCGTGGCGGCCGGGGTGCCGAGCAGGTCGACCGGACTGGCCGGCGACATGGTCGCCCGGGAGACCTTAATGTCGTCGCGCGCGGCCGCTTCGTCCAGTTCCGCCGCCGGAGTTAGCCCGGCGATGGGCCGCAGCGCGCCGGGCCAGCCGAAGGCCACCGCGCCCAGCAGCCGCCCGTCGTCGAGGTAGACCGGGCTGCCACTCATCCCCTGGGCCACGGCGGTCTCTTCGAGGTCATGGCCCGACAGCTCGACCAGGATGATGTCGCCGCCGGCGCGGGCTTGGTGGCGCACACCGAGGATCGTCACCCCGAAGGTATCGGGCTCGGTGCCCTGGAAGACGGTCAGACCGTACCCGGTCTGGCCCGGGGCGAGTTCGCTCACGGGGACGCGGGGCGGCGGTGCGGCCAGGGCCAGCGCGGGCAGCAGCAGCAGGGCCGTGAGCCGGAGTATCGAGCAGGGCAGGCTTCGCAATGGGTTCCATCCAGGTTGGTGGTGCGCGGGCGCGCCCGGGCGCCCGTTCCAGCGGACAGTAGGGACGAGGGCGGAAAATGGCAAGGGGCGCGCTGGCGGCGGCCATCATGCCGGAGCAAGGATCAAACCAGATCCCCGGGATCGGACCTGTCCACGGGGATAAACGCGGTGGGCCATTGACGGTTCCGGCAGTCGACGGTCCAAGACACCACCGCCCGGTCTTCACCTCACGACAAATAGAAGAGCGGGCTGCCTCGACAGCCCGCTCTTCTCGCAATTTGAGTGGTACGCCCAGGAGGATTCGAACCCCCAACCTCCTGATCCGTAGTCAGGTGGTCATTAGTTTGACCTACTTTGATCATCTTTGCCGAAACCCATTATATACCTCATTTATAACGCTTTATCGATCAATTGTCTTTACTCTTCTTTGCTCAACTGGTATAATTCTAAGCATCAGAAGTATCCCACAGGTATATCAGCAGACGAGGTTTTGAGATGAACCGCCGCTTCAAGTTCAATAAGGACGCCATCAAGAGCATTGAGCCGCCAACCAACGGCTCAAAGGACTACTACTACGACACGGAAACCCGTGGGCTGGAACTCCAGGTTTCTCCAGCGGGACAAAAGACCTTCTACTTCTACCGCAAGTTCAAGGGAACGCCGATCCGCATCCGCATCGGTCTATTTCCCGATCTTGCCTACCAGAAGGCACAAGGCAAAGCGCACGAATACAATGCTTGTATCGCAGAAGGGATTGATCCTCGCGGCATCGGTCCGAGCATCCGTGGTGGATTGACGCTCACCCAGTTGTTTGACGCTTTCTTGGAGCGAGCTAAGCGTCCTCCAGAAGAAGGCGGAAAGCGCACCTGGGCGGAGGATGTGCGCCAGTTCAACAACTACCTCAAGAAGTTCCACCACAGGAAGATTGACGCCATCACTCGTAGCGACCTACAGGGTCTATACGACCAGATGGTTCGCGAGAACGGAAAATACTCTGCCAACCGATTGATCGCCTTGGTGAAGACGCTCTACAACTTCGGCTACAAGCGGGACTATTTCAGTGGCAAGAACCCAGCGATCGGCGTTGAGAAGCTCGCTGAAAAGTCTCGCAGTCGCCGTCTTGAGGATGACGAGTTCCCGAGGTTCCTTGAAGCCCTGGAGAACGAGCCGAACGACGATATGCGGGACATCTTCTGGCTGCTCCTACTGACTGGTGCGCGAAAGACTAATGTGCTGGAGATGCGCTGGGAAGACATTGACTGGGAGAAGGAGACTTGGCTCATCCAGCGCACGAAGAACGACGACGCGTTGATCGTGCCGCTTGAGGATAACGCGATGAACATCCTCAAAGCTCGCCACGAACGATCTTCAAGCGAGTGGGTGTTTCCCAGCGACGGCAAGACGGGGCATATCGTTGAAGTGAAGACTGCCTGGAAGCGAATCTTGAAGCAGGCGAACATCGTAGATTTTCGCATCCACGATTTGCGCCGAACGAACGCGAGCATCCAGGCTGACTTGGGCATCAACCTGCTCACCATCGGTCGCTCTCTTGGACATCGCAGCCAAGCAGCGACGATGGTTTATGCTCGTATGAACAACGCTGCTGTTCGGGACGCAAGAGAGGCGGTCAGTGCGGTGATAATGGGGTTTGCCACCTCGAAGTAGATCCCGCCTCTACAGACCCAATCAACCCACCAAGGTCGGGGCAAATCGTCCCGACCTTTTGTTTTCTGCCACTTCTGTCGCCTCCAGCCAAATCCTCCAGACTATTTACTCCTATACCCCCCACGCGTGGGGACTGAATAGAAAGGAGACGCTATGCCAAAGAACATAGACACAAACCCGATTTCACCTGACTGGGAAGAAGAGCCAACCGCGAACAGCAAAAAGGTCGTTCGTAGAGTTTCCGCACCAGCCAGCACATCCTATCTCCATCCAGATCCAACAACGATCACCGAGGAGCCAGAGGTAGGCATTCCTTCGTTGCTGTCGGACTACCTGCCGAACGAACTACCACCCGATAAGCCCTACGAACTCATTCCAGACGATTTCAACTGCGAGCATGGAATCGCCTACCTCTACATGTGTGTGCTTCAACTCGGAAGCCCAGTGGGTCTGGCAGATCTCATTGGAGTCACCACTGACTTAGCGAGATTTTGCGAATTTTACGACGAAAGCGAAGCAGAGGAAATCTGCCACGAGACTATTGCCTGGACGCAATCTCTCCAGCCAAGAGAATTGAAGCCCCACTTCTGGTCGCTCTTGGTTCTGATAAGGGACATAATGACCGACGATGAAATACGCCTGCTGATGAACGACCTCCACAGGCTTGCCGAAGCGCAGATCGACAGAACTGGTGATGTCGCTCGCCTGATCCAATTTCTGGAGTGCTTCTTCTACGAACGACTCAACGAGTTCCCTATCGAGCCATTTCTCTTTTGGGAAGAAGACGAACTCACGGCTGTGCCAGTTCCAGATGGCTGGTCATTCATCCACGATCTCATCGTTGCTGCTCTCCATCTCTGCCACTTGAAGCCAGGCGGAATGACCGACGCTGACGAGTTCACGCTTCGTCTCTATGCCTCCAAGTGGATAGCAGATCGTCGCCAGGAAGAAACCCCAATCCAACATTCATCTACCGCTGCGGAACTGATCGCCTTGGTCAAAAGAGAACTCTTCTCTGGCGACGAGGGCAGTATCCAAGCCTCCAGGCTGGCGAAATCTCATCGCCGCCTGATGAAGGGATTCGAAGATGGAGAAATCAGCCGTGAAGACTGCCAGCAGCATCTTCGCGACCTGTATCGCGTGGCTCTCAATTTCCTGTCACTGTCCTACCAGCAGAAACTGTGGCTGAAAGAACTGTTCTTAGCCTGGAGCTTTCAGGTTGATCTGAGCAGGGAATTACAAATCCTGGATTACAGTGATGTGGACGGACGCAATACATTCTGCTCGCTGGACTATCCTTATCTATAGGTGACAGCTATCACGAACAAGCCTCTATTTGCCCGATTTATAGGCTTTTACGCTGCGCCGCTTATCCTATATAAAATATGAATTTACGGGCGGGACAATTTTCTTTGTCGAGCGCCCTAAGTTGTTGCCATACAATAATATAAATTGCCTCTAATCTCTCCGTTTTTATATACTTTCTCATCTAATGATGGTATTATTCTAACATGGTTGAGAAGCAAAGCAGATGGGTTTTGAATCAAGATACCAGAGACCTAAGTGAAGGATAATATTGAAATGAAGCGGAACGACTATGTCACGAAAAATGGGAATACTCGTCTCTTGAAGCCGAGTGAAGTGTCTGAAATCCTCGGTGTTTCTGAGGCAACCCTGGCTACCTGGCGCTGTGTCCAGCGATACAACCTGCCGCACGTGAAGATCGGGAAGAATGTGATGTATCGGTTGAGCGATGTGGAGCAGTTCATCGAGGACAACCTCCAGAACGCTGCCTAAGTCTTTCTGCATTTTAGGTGGGTTTCTGCTCGGTTTTTCAAACGCAAATTTTGCCCCTACCAACGGCACCTATGAGACGAGAAGTCTCGTCTGACCATTTCTTTTTCACGATAATCAATGGAATTACTACCAAGCCGATTGTAGTGCTGGCTGTCGGAACGAAACCTGGCAGCCAGACTGCCCAATAAGAACTTTGAACTCAGACTTGAACCAGATAAGAGAAGAACATCTCCCTCAATAACATTCTATGCCACTACACGCTGCCAATACGCTATTTACATCAGATAGACATATAGGTCACGGCAGAAACCGAAAGAAAATCGGCACCGACTCCTGCCATCTACATACTTATATTATGAAGGAAGTCATTGGGGGTTAGGGGGCAGCTCTTAGGAAGTAAATGAGGTTCCATTATAAACACTCTATTCTATTCGATCTGACAAATATATACATCTACAACGAAAGGTATTTCAAATATGGCTAAATACAATTCTAAACCAGTAGTCTACAAAGGCAGACTCTATCCCAGCATGTCCCAGCTTATAAAAGAAACTGGTATTCCAGAAAGAACAGCATATCGAATGAAGAAACGAGGAGAGATTAGAAAGTGCCCAGTAAAGGAAGAGAACTACATTGACACGAGTAGACCAAACTGGGTTCAGAAATTAGACAGGGCACTCTCTAAGCTCTTAGGATAGGCATTAGATCCGAGAAAGGTATCGGTCAGGCTATGAAGATTCACGACATCCCAGAAGTAGAGGAAATGATCCGACGAGGAAAGACGCGTCGGGAGATTGCTGAGGCTTTCGACACCACTCCTGCCACAGTGAAGCAGTTCATCAAGGAGTATATACCAGAATTGAAGGGATACAACTCGGCTGAGAACAGGGAGGCGAGACGGGAGCAGAGGGTTAGAAGTATGCGAGGAGAGCTAAATGGCTAAGGAGTAGTCGGGTCAGAAAAGGAATTCTCTGACGGGGCAAGACTGATTCCCAATGATTGCGCCTTTGAAGTCACCCGTAAAGCAAGAACAGAACCACAGGTTGCAGGCTGGGAACCACGCCGCAGATTCACTTCCTGCTATACTTATCGATGGTATATCTGTCATTGTGATCGTAGACGGCGTGATACCTATGGTCATTTGTCAAGACATCGACTCGCACTTCTACGCGACCAGCTAAATGCGACTTGAGCTCTTCCTCCTCAAAACCTGATGACTGATAGCCGTTCTTTATTCGTATTCCTGTTATTGTGCCAGATACGGACATATCGAACATGAAGCAGATCGCCTCGATGATATCCTCGTTGAACTCAGAAGAATTGACATCGAAGCCCACACCGAAGTATACCCTAATAATATTGTCATCCCAGTCATAGTCCAACTCCCTAAATGTCCCCTGCGCGGATTCAAGTAACGCTATATCGGCAGCGTCACAAGTTGGACATCTAATCTCAATCAACTGTTGTGGCAAAGAGCGGTCGTCACCAAAATAGAATGCCTTTATACCAGTCGAAAGCTTGTCCTCAATCCTCCACAACAATACATCAAACACTGAAATATTCTGGGTCATCAACTCCCTTACCTCAGCACTCGGATCTCCAAACGCTGGTGAAGTAAAAACAACAATCAACAGGCACAGTGCGGCAATAATCGTCTTATTTCTCGTCGACATCGAAATCACCTCGGAACACTAAGCCATCAAGTCAACCGATACACCATATTGACCCTCGCCCCCTCCGTCTTGATCAACCCCTCATCCTTCAACTTGGTCAACTGGGGCGTGATCTTGGCGGGGTCATAGCCGACAGCTTGGGCAATCTCAGCCTTCTTGCTCTTCGGGTTCTTCTTGAGAAAGCCCAGAATCGCGTCTCTGAGGTCTTCGACCTCTTGCTTGGTCAGACGACCACTGGACGACCTACGAGCCATAGGACGCTTCACAGGCATCGCATCGACGAACTTGGTTTTGTAAAGCACATCGAGCCAACCCTCTTCGTTGGCAATGTCCACCATCTTCCCGATGGTATGTCCCTTGGCAGCCAGATCGATGATGCGGTCTTTGTAGATCTCATTCTGGACATCAGCTTCGGACATTCCAGTCTTTTCCATCAGGAAGTTGAGCATTTGTTGCTGGGGGTCAGTTATCTTCTTGGCAGGCATAGCGTATAGCTCCTTGAATGAGGAAGACTCACTCGGAACACTAATCATGAACCGTATTGAGTAGTCGTCACGCTGATGGATCTCCCCGCTTCTTCTCGTCGGCTACTTGTTTGATTTTTTTCATTCTACTTTCTCGCGTGTGCCGTGCAACATACCACTCGTCGATTAGATTTTCTATCAAACCGATTAGTAGGTCTGCCTCATCTGGATCTACATCAATAATATAACTAATATCTTTCTCCATGTGCGCCCCAATGTTTCCTATTCTTCTTACTGAATCAATAGCCTCCCAGACTATAGGATCAATCAGTTCTTCTAATGCTTTGACCTCGGCGGCGAGATTGTCTTTTCTCACATTCCAAAAATCTCTAATCATCCCCTGCAAGCATCGTCTCGATAGTGTCGCCGATGCCTTTGGCGATTTGTCCTTTATCAAACATGCTTCTCTATAATCGTCTCTTATTGGTTTCGGCACATATTCTGGGAATACCCTTGCGTTTGATTCGGGCACAAGTTGCCATTTTTCGACGAGCTTGAACTTATCTTCCCCACTGATGCCGAAATTCTGTTCGCGACTGACCTTTATTTGAAATCTTCTACAATTCTGGTTTGGACACACAATCGCAACTACGACTATTCTCTGCATGCCATATATGTTATTCATGTCGAAATTAGAAACGCTGCGCTCAAAATTATGCTCTCCAATCGTTGCGTCTCTACCACAAAAAGGACATGTCCAAGGAAAAATCACGGTCTACCCCCTGAAAGAAACTTCTTAGCATAGATTGGTAAATAGATCCAATCAGTCAATCCGATCCCTTCTGGCAATGACACGCTTACACCTGCGGCACCGAATATCGGAATGCCGTTGCTTCTAAGTCGTCCTCACCAATCTCCCAGGGTCGGATTTCACGATCCTGCCCACCAACCCCAACCAGCTGCCCGTCTACCTTTTGGATCTCGATCCCATAGACGATGTAGAGAGCATTGTTAGGGAAGACATTTCGCTGGTGGGCAACCTCTCCCGCGGTGAGTTGGACTTGCGAGTCGCCACCCTTCGTTCCCTTCACCTCGACATAGAGAATTTCACCATCTCTCTCGCAGTGGAGGTCATAGGGCTTGCCCACTCGCGTGACTGACCAGCCTTGAGACTCGTAGAAGGCGACGGCTGCGTCTTCCGCGTATACCTCGATCGCCTTCCTCTCCTCTAATGACTGGATATACCCTTGTCCAGATTCCCCACTTGGACTCGTCGCTTCACCCGAATCGCCTTCTACGACTCGCAATCCCCCAGCCTCACGGGCGAGATAGAATCGAATCAAATCGCGGGGGTTGCCTTTGGCGTCTTTCCCCCGCGAGATCTCCCAACCGTCGCAGACCATCGACCCTTCGAAGGTGAAAGGAGCGTTCTTCGCGCCTTTGACGAACAGAAGAAGTTCGTTCCCATCCTCGATGTGGTCACGGATCCTCTTGTTTCCCCGCGTGAACTCTTGGTTACCCTCTTGCCCCTCGCCACTAAAGACGAAATGGTCCCCCTCCCAGCCATCGTGGTAGCCGTAGGACTCTCCGCTTGGACCCGAGAACAGAAACACCCACGGACCCTTTCTGGATGGCGAGATCCCACTTTGCCGCGGTCCACCGAAACGGTCTTGAATATCTGCCCGCTTGTATCGGTGACCAGCAACGAGATCTCCAATCCTCAGCAACTCCGCACGCACTTCGATTCCGTGCTGGGCGTATATCTGGACCAACTGCTCAGCCGAGAGTTGCCTGATTCCCTCGTCTGGCTCTGGAATACGCCCGTGAACTTGGGAATAGGCGGCAGACAAAATCGCGCGCGGGGGGAATCGTAGATCGCCATAGTAGCCGAAGTGAACAGTGGCTGGCTTGTAGGGATGGTATCTCTTGAGGAAGGCGTCCTCACCGAGGTTCGCGTACTCGCTGAGAGCGTCTAAGACAGCTTGCAGGGGAAGGTCTGATAGCTGTTGAAGCAATCTCGTCATTGCGGATCCCTACCTAGTGCCGACGGCTCTCGAAATGGTGCGTGATGTAGTCTAATACCTTCTTGCCCTCCAACTTGTCCGTTGCTGGATTGGTACGGATGTAGAAGTCCTTGCCATCCAGAAAACAAGGCTCTGGCGAACGAAGGCATTCGACCCAGAGAATCATCACCGAATCCACACCCACGAGCTTGTAGTCTATGTAATCGTAAAACTGCTCTCCTATACGTTCCTTGACACGGTTCTTGATGTGCAGGAGTAGGCGATCTTGGCTCTTGGCGAAGACATCTATGTCCCGCTGTAGACCAACGACTTTTCCAGCATCTGAAACTCCAACAAGAAGAACTCCACCGTCAGAGTTCAAGAAGGCAACTAGCGTCTTCAAAACCATCTGCTCGATATACGATTCCTTAGTTTGTTTGCGTACATCAATGCAGTAGGTCTCCTTGAACTCTGTCGTTTTCGATTCACCCATGCGTATTCGCGCCCGCACCATATCTGCGTGAGATAGGGCTCCGACCGCATCCAGCATTGCATCTAGACGACCTAACTTCTCCTCCGAGCTGGTTGGATTTAGCGACAACTCCGACTCCAACCTGTCCAACTCTGTTTTCAATTCAAACAACTTCCTGCGGATAGCAACGATTGAGTCCTGCACCTCTTTGCTCGGCACCGCGATCTCGGCGTGGACTATTGAGGACTTGTTTCTCTTTGGGATGAACGAGGTAGACAACACCGAATCCAATACTAGGCGCCCGAGCGGTGACGAAAAATACGACACCAAGTACTCGGCACGCACATCTGAGCCCAACACGACTTGAAAATAGTTGTGTGGCTTTATCTTTAGGTCATCGATAGAAGCGACGACGCCCGAGGTACCGATTTTCGGGATATAGATACAGTTATCGATATCTTGAAACTGGCTCTCTCCAGTAACTACATTGATCGCCTCTGCAATATCACCCAGTACAATCGTCTTGTAGCTCTTGAACTGTGTTTCGAGCGCGTCGATCTGGCGTGCCACGTGAAACTGATCAAATCCCTCAAACTCTTTGAGATCTACCAACAACCCCCTAGACATCTCCCGTGAGTCAGTGGAGCTCAAAAAGTAATCCGCTAAATCCGTACTATCTTGACCCGCGTCCAACTCACCAACAAAAACGACATCGGACTTACGTCGCGAAAAACAGATCAATAACGGGCGAATACTAGTAGCTGGGGCAAATATATTCTCAGGCAAACGAATAATCGCTCGTACATCGAAGCCTCTGCCTGCTAGCTCCTCTCTAAAGCGCCGAGATTTTTCATACCAGACGAAGTTCGGCTCAAGAATGAAAAATCCGAGTCCCGCATCACTCAAATGCTCAACTGCTTGCTCGACATATAGCCAGTTCTCTAGAACACTGAATGACTCATCGGTCTGGCGCGATGTGAGGGTTCGTGATCGTAATCCAATCGGCAGATCACCGAGTACGAGATCGTATTTAGCTTCGATAGGTATCTGGGATAAAGTGGAGACGGTGCTCAATCTCTTGTCGGTCGAAAAGCACCCGAAGCATTTATGCTCCGAGACATCTAGAATCAGCGTTTTTTCTATCGCCTCAGAGGTGTCCGCAATCCTCCCGAGGAAACTACAAACGGCTTCGCGCTCCTTATCACCATGTGAAGATCGCGCACTGCTCATACCATTCCCTCTTTCAATCACAGCGGTCGGGCGGCAACAGTTCCTTAGGCAGAAGTCCCCCCATGCCGCGCCTGCCGATAGACATCCTCCAGCAGCGCCCCAATGATCACAGCACGCATATCCGCGTTGGACATGAAGTCGCTGACGATTTTCTCGTTCCGACCTCGACGCGTGACGAACGCTTTCATCACCTCAGGCTCAAACACCTCTTTGAACTGCTCCTTGGTGTTTGCCCGTGCTTGGCTCGCAAGCGTCTCATCCGCAACCATGTCACCAGAAATCTGATCGAGGAACAATCGGTCTTCTGGTGTCCAGTCGGTGCCAAATCGTTCGTTGATGATCTCGATGATCTCCGATAGCGCGGTGAATTTGTCGCGAACAACTCCAGTCCCCACATCAGTCGCAGGACGGACAGTCTCCGTCTCCCCCTGAGTCAAAGCAGCACTACCTTCGAAGGTCTTCTCATTGCGGTAGCTGTTTAGCTCAACCTCATCTTGGAGATCCAGAGGCGGCGTTCCGTCCTGACGAGGCAACTTCTTGTCCAGATACCGCGCATAGGCGTAGAGCTTTTCCAACTCCACATCCTGCCAGTCGATTATCTGGCTGAGGAATCCATAGAACCGCACGAAGCTCTTGAGCAGGCTCTTGAACTCCTCGCCTTCGTCCGTGTAGACCTCGTCACCAGCAGGGGCAGTTGGATCGCGAAATTCCTGCTTGAATCTCTCAACCGCTGGATCAATCCACTTGTTCAGCAGCCCGTGATCCTGCTTCTTCTGATCCCTATGCCGCTTGAAATAGACCCTCGCAAACTCATCGATTTCCTGCGCCCGCAGCACTGGACTCTGCCTTAGCTTCCGCTCAAGCTCGTAGACATGGTTGTGGTCAGTCGGTTCTTCAATCTCGGTCTGCTCGAAGTATGGCTTGAAAGCCTCGCGAATCTCTGGCGCTTCATTGGCGAAATCCAAGATGAAAGTATCTGTCTTCCCCTTCATCGTCCGATTTAGACGAGATAGGGTCTGGACAGCTTTCAGCCCCGTTAGCGGCTTGTCCACGAACATCGTGTGGAGCAAGGGCTGGTCGAAGCCTGTCTGGTATTTTTCAGCCACGATCAGGATGTGGAACTCAGGCGAGGCGAACCTGCTGGGTAGTTCCTTCTCGCTCATGCTGTTCATGCTGACTTCGGTGTAGCTGGTGTCGGGCATATCGGAATCGTCCACAGTCCCCGAAAAAGCCACCAGCGTTTTGAGATCAGTGTAGCCCTGCTCTGTGATGTATTTGTCGAACGCCTGCTTGTAGCGAACCGCATGAAGTCGAGAGCGCGTGACGACCATTGCTTTCGCTCGACCACCAATCTTCTTGCTGGTGGTCTTGCGGAAATGCTCGACCATGATCTCGGTTTTTTGGGCAATGCTGTGGGGATGAAGGCTCATAAAACGGGCGATAGCCTTTTTCGCCTTCTTCTCATCGACCTCAGGGTCTTCCTCGATCGCCTTCGACAGCTTGTAGTAGGTCTTGTAGGTCGTGTAGAACTTGAGGACATCGAGGATGAAGCCTTCCTCGATTGCCTGCCGCATGGAATACAGGTGGAAGGGATAGGGCTTGCCGTCTGCCCCCATCACACCGAACAGTTCAAGCGTCTTTGCTTTCGGTGTTGCCGTGAAGGCGTAGAAGCTGAGGTTTGGCTGACGACCTCGACTCTTGGCTTCCTGTAGGATGAGATCTTCCATGTCCATCGGCTCAGGCTCCTGTGCTTGGAGCTTTTCTGCCTCAGCCAATAGTTCTTCCTCAGAAACGCCCTGAGCGCCCCCCAAAACGCCGCGAAGATTGCCCGCACTCCTACCACTCTGACTGCTGTGCGCCTCGTCTACGATCACGGCAAAACGCTTCTCAGACAGATCCTTCACCTTGCCCATCAGGAAGGAGAACTTCTGGAGGGTCGTGATGATGATCTTCGTTCCCTTGTTCAGTTCATCCGCCAGATCGGAGGAATGCTTGTCCTCGTCGATCTTCGCAACGACCCCTTCCTTGTGATCCATGCTGTAGATGTTGTCTTGGAGTTGCTTATCGAGATTCCGACGATCAGACACCACGACCACAGTGCTGTAGATGGGCTGGTCTTGGTCGTCGTGAAGGCTGGCAAGTTGGTGGGCAGTCCACGAAATCGTGTTCGTCTTTCCTGACCCAGCACTGTGCTGGATGAGGTAGTTGCTACCCACCCCACTCGCTCTGGTTGCTGCCAGCATCTTGCGGGTCGCGACAAGCTGGTGATAGCGAGGAAAGATCAGCTTTTCCTTCTTGGTCTTTTTGCCCGTCGCGGGATCTCTGTTCTCTTCTACTTGGACGTGGATGAAGCGGTGGATGATGTCCAACCAAGAGTCCCGTTCCCAGACCTGCTCCCACAAATAGCCTGTCTTGTAGCCAGTGGCATAGCTGTGTTGGTCTGGGTTCCCCTTGCCCCCATTGCAGCCAGTGTTGAAGGGTAGGAAGAAGGAGCTTTTTCCCAACAGGCGGGTCGCCATATAGACTTCATCGGTGTCTACCGCAAAGTGAACCAACGCACGCTTCTTGTATTGGATCAGCTTAGTTTTCTCGGTCGGCACGCGATCCTTCTTATATTGATTGATCGCATGGAACACCGTCTGCCCCGTCATCGCATTCTTCAACTCAACCGTAGCGATGGGCAGTCCGTTCAGGGACAGCAGCATGTCGATGGAGTTCTTGCTGTCGGGGTCGTAGTAGACCTGCCGCATCACCGTGAGGCGATTCTTGGCGTAGAGAGCTTCCGTCTCAGGATTCAGGGAAGTCGGTGGGCGGAAGTAGGCGAGCCTGATCAGTTGCCCTCGGTCTTTTACCCCATTGCGGACGACATCCAGCAAGCCCCGCTTGTCGCACTCGCTGGCGATGCGCTTGACCACCGCTTCTTCAACACTTGCTCCGTAGCTGGCAGAGAGCTTCGTCCAAGTCTCTTCCTGCGTGTCTTTGATGAACTCAAGCAGGGTGGACTTGTCCAGACCGAGTTCAGCGTCGAACTGATCGTTCGTAGCTGTGGTGTAGCCCGAATGTTCGATGAGCCACGCCTCGATGGCGGATTCAAACGCTCGCTCTGAGGTGATCTTGCTTGTATCGCTCACGGGAAGTGGCTTCCTTCCTCAGCAACCGTGTCTATGACTCGCCTTCAAGACCCTCGTTCCAGATGATCTCGCACAGTCTTCGGTAGAGCGACTGCCGCTCTTCTATGTCCACCTTTTTGAAATCGGAGTGCGGTCGGAACGGCAAGCCGTAATCCTCGCACATCTTTTTGAACGACGGGTTGTTCTCGTAAGCGACCTCGCACAGAGACTGAACGAGCAGGTTGCGCTTCACATAGTGCTTGAGTTTCTGCTTGTAGGGTTTTGAGCCAAAGGACTGATTGACACCCCTTGGGAGCAGAACGAGATCACCGAGTCGATCGCGCCACTCCTTGAACTCTGCTTCGTGGCTAAACTCGTCTTTGTGCTCAGCAAACTTATCCGCCCAGATGTGTTCAACTTCGAACGGTTTAGCCTTATTGGTCGGGTAGTAGGTCGCGAAAGACTTGTTCTCCCCCGACTGCTGCTCGATAAACGCGGTTATCCGTGCAAGTAGAAATCGGACAAACCGCTTGTTCTGTCCGTGCAAGCGGAAGCTATCAACCGCGTCGAACCGCTCTTCCATTTCGACGAGTTTTCCGACGAGGATTGCTCGTAGTTCGTCGAGTCCTTTGCCTCGGATCTCTTTGACGAGGGTATACATCGTATACCTGATGGAACTCGAAGCGAATCGACGGAAGTTCACCGAGCGACGAACCGCAAAAGTCTCGATGTAGCGAGCCACCAGATTCAGCTTCGCCTTCACCGTGGCATCGTCATCATCAAGCCGCAAAGGGGCAATAAGTAGCGGATAGCTCAAGGACGAGGCGATCCCCCACTTGTGGATGTAGAAGATATGCTCCAGTCCTTCGGTGAGGTGCTGTTCAGCCTCAAGGATCAGGAGGTATGCCCTCAGATAGAACGCGAACCTTTTCCCAATCAACTCTTCGAAGTCTTCCGAGGATTCCCCATTCAATCCCATCAGCGGTAGACTGTCGCGAAACCAACTATGGAAACGGGTGCCGATCTTCTCAAAATCCTCGTTCTTTGAACCCGCTTTGGTTGCTCGAATCGTCTCGGCATACTGACCCCTGAGCCACGCCTGAAAGAACCGCTGATCTTCGTCTTTTTCATAGGACTGGAGTTTCTGGACTGCTTCTCGCCAAGATCCGTTTGCCCGCTCTCGCTTCTTGGGATCGTCGAAGCGGGACAAGATGTAGCCTTTGAGCATCTCGGTTGGAGTCAGGTTCAAGCCACGATCGTTCATCGTCTCGAAGATCGTGTAGGCGTTGTCGTCCGAATACGCGATGATCTCGACAAGCACGACATTGTGTCTCAGCCAATCCAGAAAATGCGGGAGAACATCGCCTTTGATCTCGTCAGGAAATGACTGGACGATGTCCTGATAGCGAGACGCCATATTGACCACTGATGCATCATCGTGGTCGTTCGCAGAATACTCCCCAGAACCAAAAAGAGCTTCGAGGCAAGGAATCCGCTCATCGACCTGCAAGTTGAAGCTCTTCTCACCGTATTTCTCAGAGAAAATCATCGGCTCGATGTTCTCTTTTTGCTCTGATTCTTTCTGTAGGTTATTGAGATAAATCAGAAGTAGCGTGATCGAGGTTAGACGCTGCTGTCCATCAATGATGCTTCGGGATCCGTTCTTCTCACTGACGACAAACGGTCCGAGGTAGTAGTTGTTGTAGCCCTGAACCGCTTTCCTCGGATCGCCCTCTGAGTATTCAGACCAGAAGGCAGATGTCAGATCCGTGACAAGCTGCTCGATGTGCTTCGTCCCCCAGTTGTATTCACGCTGAAAGTAGTCAACGGAATACTTCCGCTCGTTGAGGACATCATGGATCGTCCGATCGTGAGCTTCGATCTTGTATTCGACCTTCGTTGCCATTGCTTCCCCTCAAGCTCTCGACTGGATCACAAACACCATTCTAGACAGCTTCACGAACATCGATCTTCCCAGTGACAGCTGCGGAGATTAGGGCGGTGCGGCGTTCCCGCAGCAGCAAAATAGCGCGATTTGACCTTTCAATCAGGTCATTGAGGCGCGTAGCTTCGCGCTTGATTGCACCAGCTATCTTTTTCTGCTCATCTAGGGGCGGTAAGTATATTCGAAGCTTATTCAACTTCTCTGGCTCAATCCTCCACTGACTGGGGCGGATACCGTTTGAAATGCTACGATAAACGCCCGTCATGTGCTTAGCGCGAAGCATGTGATGGATAAAGTCGTCCGATCCTACATGAGTCGGAACAAACACCATGTAATCGGGGCTTGTTATCCCGCGATAGGACGACACCCCTAACGACCCTTGCCACGCTTTCATTTTATTTACAACTAAATCTCCAACCTCGACTAGCTGATAGGATGTGACATCTTCTGGTGTCTTATTCGCGTTATCGTCGCGCTCCGACTTGACGACAACCCCGTGATCTCGATAAACGGACAGGACTTGGAGATCGGGATAATCCTGCCGCTTTGCGAATCGATAGAGCCAACGGAACTTTGATTCAACCCAATGCTCAGGCACCTCCCCCAGCCACTCAACCCCACTATCCTTCATCCGCACATCAGGATTCAGCCCCTTGGTCACGGCATGGGAAATCACTGCCTGCCGCTTTTCCTCAAGCAGTTTGATCAACTGCTCCTGCTTGTCGATCAGGGTGTCGATCTTGGCGGTCTCGCGGTCGAGGAAGTTGGCGATGGTGGTTTGTTCGCCGAGGCTGGGGAGAGGCACCAAGAAGTTTTTCAACGCATAAGTGCCAAGTCCATACCGCGTCAGACCATTAGCACGGGTAGAGAACTCGCTTCGGGCATACTTTGAGTCCATCACTCGTTTTAGGAACGCGCCGACGATCTCACGCTTTGGACGAAGAAGAGCCAAGTGATAGCCACAAACTACATCGGGGAGAGTTTCAGGGACATAGGCGGGAACGGCGATATCGTTTCGATCCTCTGAGTCTTTCGTGATGATCGTGACGCCTCTTTTCAGCCTGAACTTATGGATCTGCTCTTTCGAAGCAGTCGCTCTCATGAAGTCGATATCCAGCGTGATTTCGTCGTTATAGTAGACATCTGTGTAGTTGCAGAGCGAAATAGGCTCTTCGTCATCATGTGATTTTTTGTCCACATTGCTTGGCTGAACATCAGCAAGAAACTTGAGCTTCTTGAAGAACCAATCGGACGGAAGTTCTTCCAGACAGAGTTGGTCAACTTGCCTCTGGATTGGATAGGAAGGGTAGCTCATCCCTTCACCTCGCCAAGCAACCGCATGATCTCCGCACTCACCTCAGCCAGATCCGCATCAATCTCCTCAAGCGACCTTGGCGGCACATACTTGTAGAAGTGACGATTAAACGGGATCTCATAGCCGACTTTGGTCTTGTCGTGATCGATCCAAGCATCGGGCACATGCGGGATCACTTCCCGCTGGAAGTATTCCTCGATGTCTTCCTTCAACGGGATGTTCTCGTTGTCGCGGAGATCTGTGTCGGGTTCGGGATTGCCCTTCTTGTCAGCACAGATCTCAGCCTCATCGTCCCGCTCACTGAGGGCATTCCAGATCACTTTCAGAAGGGGAGTCTTGACCTCCACCCCAGCACTCTTGAACGCCTTTTTGAGAGCCTTCAAAAACTCATCACGGCTCTTGTAGACCTTGCCAGCATCCAGCGATCCAAGCGCCTCGATGATCTCAGCCTGAGCTTTCTCCTTGAGCTTGGCGAATGCCTTCGTCTGCCTCAGCACTTCGATCCGCTCTGGACTCGTCTGGAAGTTTAGCTTGAGCGGTCGCTCCACCGTGATCCTGTTGAACCCGAAATCCGCGTTGTCGAAAATCTTCGACTTCTCGTTCTCTTCAAACTCCCCAAACAGCCTCGTGATCTCAGCGATCTGATCGTCGGAGAGATACTTCCTCTTGCTGCCCAAACTCTTTCTCATCGGGCTGTGGAACGCAGTGCCATCGATCAACTGGATCTTGCCCTTGCGCTGGTGGGTCTTCTGGTTGGTGATGATCCAGATGTAGGTCGCGATGCCCGTGTTGTAGAACATGTCGGTCGGCAGAGCCACGATTGCCTCAAGCCAGTCGTTCTCGATGATCCACCTGCGAATCTCAGACTCGCCACTTCCAGCACTTCCCGTGAACAGAGGTGAGCCGTTCAACACCACAGCCAGACGCGAGGTGCTTCCGTCTCGATTGAACTTCGAGATCATGTGTTGGACGAAAAGCAGGGAGCCATCGCTGACCCTTGGAAGACCAGCCCCAAACCGACCTTTGTAGCCTTGGCTCTGGTGTTCGTCCGTGATGAAGTCTTGGACTTTCTTCCACTCAACCCCAAAAGGCGGATTGGAGAGCATGTAGTCGAACCGCTCGTTCGGCACTCCATCCTGAGTGAAGCTATTTCCAGCATGGATATTTCTGGCTTCCTGCCCCTTGATCATCATATCGCTCTTGCAAGTTGCGTATGACTCATCGTTGAGCTCTTGCCCGAAAGCGACCAGCTTTGCGTCTGGATTGAGTTCTCTCAGATAGTCCTCAGCGACAGACAGCATTCCTCCCGTGCCGCACGCAGGGTCATAGAGTTTTCGAATGATCCCCTTCTTGGTCAGCACATCCGCGTCCTCAAGGAACAACAGGTTGACCATCAGGCGGATGACTTCGCGTGGCGTGAAATGCTCACCAGCAGTCTCGTTGGACTGCTCAGAAAACCTGCGGATTAGTTCTTCGAAGATGTAGCCCATCTGGATATTGGACACTCTATCGGGGTGGAGATCCGCCTGCGCGAACCGCTGAACCACCATGTAGAGCAGGTTGTCCTTGTCCAGACGGGTGATCTGGTCGGCAAACTTGAAGCGGTCGATGAAAATCTCGCGGGCATCGTCCGAGAAGCAGTTGATCAGATTTTGGAGATTCGCGGCGATGTTCTCGGGGTCGTCGAGGAGCTTTTCGAAGGTGAACTTGCTGGTGTTGTGGAAGCTGTGCCCCGACGCCATGTTCAGCATCGTCTCCCGCATGGTGTCGTCCACATTCTTGGGGAGTTCCTTGAGTTGCTTGAGAACGGCATCCTTGGTCGGGGCGAGAACGCAGTCGAGGCGGCGAAGGACGGTGAAGGGCAGCACGACCCTCCCGTATTCAGACTGCTTGTAGTTGCCTCGGAGGATCTCAGCGATTGACCAGATGAAGCTGACGATTTGGCTGTGATTGGTCATTGGCGTCCTCGAAAGAAGATGGAACTAATGCGCTTATTGGCAGCAACTTATAACGCTGCCCGCTCCCCCATGGAGATTTTGGATTGTATCGCAGGAGGTTTTTTTTGGGAAGGAGCTTTGCGGGAGGGTTTATAGGCGGATAAGCACAGGATGTAGCCAGGATCTTCTGCTGCTTTGGTTTGCTCTACTTTGCTCCGAAAAGTATCCCAGAGGTATACCAGCGCACATACAAAAAAGAACAACGGCTCAGCAAATCCGCCAAGCCGTTGTCCTGTCGCGATTTAGGTGGTACGCCCAGGAGGATTCGAACCCCCAACCTCCTGATCCGTAGTCAGGTGCTCTATCCAGTTGAGCTATGGGCGCACCGTATTGCGTTGTATCTGGCGGAGAGGGAGGGATTCGAACCCTCGGTGAGTTTAACCCCACACACGCTTAGCAGGCGTGCGCCTTCAGCCACTCGGCCACCTCTCCAGAGATCTTGGCGGAGGGCGGGGGACTCGAACCCCCAAGGGCTCTCACCCGGCGGTTTTCAAGACCGCTGCCTTACCAGTTAGGCTAGCCCTCCGGGATGTTCCCCGGGCCTTGCCTGACCCGCCCAGCCGGGAAGATCACTATCCTAGGGCCGATTGAAGCACGGCGAGAAACGCCCGTCCTCTCACGGCGAACCGGCACGATACTACTTGCCCTTGAGTCTGTCAAGGAGCCCACCCAACCCTTTCTTGACCTCCTCCTCCACCTTGTCCTGCACCGCGTCGGACTTCATCAGCGCCGCCGGATCGAGGTTCAGGGCCACGGTGGGCCGGGTGGTCTCGCCGGTGAGCGAGAAGTCGAGTCCGATGCGGCCCTCCTCATCGCGCAGCGCGTCGGCCAGGAAGCTCATGTCCCCCAGATCGGGGGTGTAGCCCGCCGGCAGGCGCACGTTGAGCGCCATGTCCAGGGTCCCGTCGAGGCCGATCCAGCCGGCGCCGGTCCAGTCGGTGTCATGGCCGTCCACGCGCAGGCCCTCCACCAGCACCTTGCCGTCGCGGACCCGGAATTGCTGCCGGGCGGCGCTGTAGGTCACCCGCAGCAGGTCCTGGCGCTTGCCGAGGTACTTGGCGACCTCCGCCAGCGACTCGCGCAGATCGATGCGGCCGTCGGTGCCCGAGAGGACGCCTTCCAGGTCGAGCGAGCCGCGGATGGCCTCGGGATCGGCCAGGTCGCACGACCCCTTGGCCGTGGCGCCCAGGGCGCCGGTCCAGATGTCGGCCAGGAACGGCGAGTAGGGACGCAGGATGGCCTCGGCCGGGGCATCCTGGATCTTCACGTCCCAGGCCGCCCGGCCGCCGGGATCGGCGGCATAGTCCACCCGGGCCTGGCCGCTGAGGCGGCCGGTGCCGAGGTGCGCCGAGAGCCGGGGCACGTCGATGACCTTCCGGCGCAGGGTCCCCTTCAGTTCGACCTGGGTGTAGGGCGTCTTCAGGAAGCGCAGGGTCGCGACGGTGGCGGCGAGATCGACCTTCAGGTCCTCGGGGATCAGCTCGCCGGGGGCCACCTGGCCAGGCTCGTCGGCCCAGGCGGCGCGCACCAGCGCGAAGCCGGCCCGTGCCTGCTGCTGGGCGGCCTGGGCCTGCTGGGCCAGGGCCGCCAGGGCGTCGAGGTCGATCAGGGGCAGGCTCAGCGTGGCCTGGATGGCCTGATCTTCGCCCGCCGGCACCAGTTCCGCCGCTGCGTCGCCGCGCAGCCCGGGGTGTTCGATCTTGGTGGCCTCGAGGCGGGTGACGGCGCCGGCGCGGTGCAGATCCGCGGTCAGCGTCAGGCCGCCGATCACCAGCGGCGGTCCCAGCTGCGGCGCAGTCACGGTCACCGGACCGCTCCTGGCGGTCAGCGTCGCCTTGCCGCCCAGACCCTTGCCGGCCCAGGCTTGCTGCCAGGCCACGGGATCGGCCAGGTCGGGCGGCCGGGGCAGATCGATGGCGGCGCTCAGGTTCACGGTGCCGGTCACCTCGGGAGGCGCCGGCGCGTCCGCCGGTGCCGGCGGCAGCCACGGCTCGAACAGCGCCGGCAACCGCGCCAGATCGACCTCGCCCTCGAGGTTGGCCTGGAACGGACCGCTGGCCGGCGGCGGGGTGAAGCGGCTGGAGCCGGCGAGATGGACGGCCTCGCCGCCGCTGATGACGAGCTGGTCGAGCACGACCTGCGCGGGCGAGCCGGTCCCGTGGGCGGTGGCCTGCCAGTCGGGCAGGGACAGTTCGTCCACGGTGAATTCGAGCGTGGTGGCCGTGGCCGGCAGGACCAGCCTGGCCACCAGGCGGAGGTCGGTCAGCGGCGGCAGCGGCGTCTCGCCGAACCCGGCCAGCTCCAGGGTCGCGACCCGGGATTCCAGGCCCAGCGCCACCGGACCCGCCATCGCGTCGGCCGGCAGGTCGGCGCCGCCCAGGCGCTGCAGACGCGTGAAGAACACCCCCAGTTCGGGCGCCGTGAGGCCCTGGTCCCAGCCGCGGACCGTGACCCCGCGGCCGGTCCCGGCCTCGCGCCAAACCATCTCGCCGTCCTGGATCTCCACCGCGGCCAGCGCCAGGCTGAACGCGGGCACCGCGGCCGGTGCTGGCGGACCACCGCCGGCGCTGTCACCGTCTTCCGCCGGCGGCGCCTCCAGCGGCGCGGTCAGCAGGTCGACGCGGGGCTTGATCAGGCGCACCTCGCCGAATTCGAGCTGCTTGCGCAGCAGCGGCCAGAGCCCCAGATCCACCTCCAGGCGCTCCAGCGACATCTCCGCCGTCTGCAGGGGGCCGGGATCCTGCCCCGCCCCGCGCAGGCCGTCGCCCGACACGGCCAGGGTGCTCGCCCCCAGGACCAGGCGCAGCCGCGGCAGCACGCGCAGTGTGAGCGCTCCCAGCGAAACCTCGCCGCCCGTGGCGGTCCGCAGCTGGTCCTCGGCCAGCGAGCGCAGCTTCTCCCGGGGCACCAGCAGCGGCAGCGCGATCACCGCCACCACCAGCAACGCCACCAGGCCGCCCAGGATTCCCAGCACCACCCGTCCACGTCGCCGTACCATCAGTCGCCTCCTCGCGGTTGGCCGAAATCCTCGCCGGTCGCGGCCAGCAAGCGGCCGCTGCCCAGAACCCGTTCGCCTTCGTACAGTGTCAATCCCTGGCCCGGCGCCGCGCCATAGACGGGCTCGGCCAGGTCCACGTCCATCCGGTCGCCCCGACGTCGCCAGCCCGCCACCGCCACGCCGCCGTGCCGGTGTCGCACCCGGGCGATCCAGGGCCCCGGGCGGTCGGGCGGGCCTTCGTCGGGCAGTCCGGCCACCGCGGCCGAGAAACGGTCGCAGCGCAGCTGCCGCACCGCCAGCTGCTGGTGCGTGCCCACCACCAGACGGTTCGCCGCGGGATCGAGGGCCAGCACGTAGAGCGGCTCGCGGAACGCCACGCCCAGGCCACGGCGCTGCCCCACGGTGTAGTGGATCAGCCCGCGATGCCGACCGAGCACCGTGCCGTCCACGTCGACGATATCCCCGGGCCGCCCCGCCGTGCCCCCGGCGAAGAGGAAGCCTCGATCACCCTCGGGCACGAAGCAGATCTCCTGGCTCTCGGCCTTCTCGGCCACGGGCAGCCCCAGCGCGCGCGCGGCGGCGCGCACCTCCTGCTTCGTCGACCACCCCAGCGGCAACACCACGCGCGGCCAGATGTCCCGCGCCACCTGCGACAGGAAGTACGACTGGTCCTTCTCCGCATCGACCCCGCGCAGCAACTCGACCGTGCCGTCACCGACCCGGTGCAGCCGCGCGTAGTGGCCCGTGGCCACCCGGACACAGCCGAGCTGGTCGGCCAGGCGCACGAGTTCGGGAAAGCGCACGCTGCTGTTGCAGGCCAGGCAGGGGTTGGGCGTGCGCGCGGCCGCGTACTCGGCCACGAAGGGCTCGATCACTCGTTCCTGGAAGAAATCGGCCACGTCGTGCACCCAGTGGCGGGCGCCGAAGCGGTCGGCCAGGCGCCGCGCGTCCTCGATGGCGTCGAGCGAGCAACACGCCTTCTCGCCAGGATCCTTGTCCTCGGCATAGCAGAAATTCTTGAAGGTGACCGCGAGCACGTCGCAGCCGAGTTCGCGCAGCACCGCCAGGCTGAGGGCGCTGTCGACCCCGCCCGAGAGCGCGAGCAGCACGGTGGCGCCGGGCTCCAGGGCCCGGCGCAACTCGTCGTGGATGGGCAACGGAAAACTCATGCCGACAATATACGAGCACCCCTGGCGGCGCGCCGTCAGCTGGGCTTGTCCGGCTTCGGCTTCTCGGACTCCTGCAGATCCTCGATGATCTTGATGTTGTCGCGTGAACGTTCGCCGATATCGCCCTTGGGGTCGTACTTCACGGCCAGCTCGAACTCGCGGATCGCCTCGCGGTAGATCTTCTGCGTGGCGAAGAGGATGGCCAGATTGTAGTGGGCCAGCGCGCTCTTGGGGTCGTATTCGAGCACCGTCAGGTACTCCTGCATGGCCTTCTCGAAGTTGTTCTGCCGCTTGTAGAGCGAGCCCAGGTTGCACCGGGCCTTCTCGTCGTGGGGCTTCAGGGCGATGGCCTTCTCGTAGTTCTCCTTGGCCTGGGCGATGCGGGCTTCACGCTCGCGTCTGGTGGCCATCATGTCGGCCCGGTCGTCCCAGAGCGCGCCGAGGTTGACATAGGCCTCGACGAACTGCGAATCCGCGGCCACGGCAGCCTCGAACCAGATCTGGGCCGAGTCGAGGAAGGCCTTGGCGTGTTCGTCGTTCCAACCACGTGTCTGCGCCGAGTCGGCCGCCTGCGCGTAGTAGATGTTGCCCAGTTCGTACTTGGCGTAGGTGGCGGCGGGGACCGGCCCCGCGGCCAGGTGGTACAGGGTGTCCATGGCGGCCGCGGCGGGCAGCGCCTCGATTCGAGCGATGAAGCGATCGAGCTCGCTGGGCGGGACGTCCTTGTTGCAGGCAGAGATCAACAGGCTGGCGGCCAGCACACCCAGCAACAGCAGCAATGTCAGGCGACGCTCGGTGGTCATGAGTCCTCCACTTCACGATGTGGCACGAGATCCGTGGCGAGCCCTAGAATACTAAGGGCTCCAGGCCGGTGATGGAAACACCCAGTCGCAGCGACCGGCTCTGATAGCCGTTCTTGGCCTCGTCGCCGATCAGGGCATAGGACAGGGAGATGTCGATGGTGCCCAGACGGTTGCGGAACGGGAAGCCCGTCCCGACGCTGAAGACCTGCTCGTCGATGGGGTAGCCGTTGATGGCGTGCCCCCAGTGCCGCCACTGGAACCCGAACCGGATGGGCGGGCTGTAGCGGCGACCGTGCGTGTGCGCGTACCAGCTGCGTTCGAACCCCGCCGAAAGCGTCCATTCGTCGCGCAGATACGGCTCCCACAGGTCGTGGCCGGACATCTTGCTGAAGGGCATGAACTGTCCGTCCGCGCCGAAGTGCCAGTGCTTGCCCAGGTTCAGCATGAGGCCGGCCTTGTATTCCTCGGGCATCCGCGTCGGGAAGCTGGTCGTGCTCGCCTGACTGACGCCGCCCAGCCGGATGGTGCGGTTGAACTCGAGATCGTAGGGCAGCGTGTAGGACCCGCCGAGCTGCAGGAAGCCCCAGCGGTTCCAGAGTAGCGCGAAGGTGCCCGTGTGGCCGTTCAGCTCGTCGGTCTGGTCGCGGTTCGTCGGCAGGTGCAGGTTGACGATCTCGCCGACGGACTCGTCGATGTTCCCCCGCACCACGTTGTAGCTCGCCCCCAGCGCCAGCCCGGAGGTCGGTCGCCAGGCCAGACCCAGGGGCATCTCGTAGAGCGTCCCCTCGCGGCGGTAACGCTGGTAGCCGGCATAGGTCGAGTCGAAGGGCGAGTAGTCCACCTCGATGCGGGTCTCGTACTGCATCGAGCGCTTGATGTTGAAGCCCGCGTGCAGTGCCAGACGCCCCGCGCGCAACGGCAACGCCAGGCGGATGTTGGGCAGGAAGACGCGGGTGTTCTTGCGCTTCTCGCCGTAGCCCTCGCTGGTGGTGCTCTCGCCGTAGCCGCTGAAGATCAGGCCGGTGTAGCGCAGGTCGGCCAGCGCCGCGGGGTTGAGGGAACCGGGAGTCAGGGTGTCGCTGTCGGCCATGCCCCAGCCGCCGCGGCCGGAGTCGCGGGCCGACCCCGTCTCCACGTTCTGGCCGAGGGCCTTCAGCGCGAAGGGGGTCTGGGCGGTGGCCGTGGCGGCCATCAGCGACAGCAGGAGGCAGGGCAGCAGCCGGCGCATCATCACTGCTCCTTTCCGTCGCTGAGTTCGTTGGCCCGCGTGTAGGTGATCTCGAGACGGGGACGCTGCTCGGGGTCCGCGGCGGCCGTGCCGAAGAACACCCATTTGGTGAACCAGAAATCGGGATCGGGGTTGCTGTTCCAGCCCGGGAAGAAGTACTCGCCGTTGGCCAGCAGGAAGGCGCGCTCTCCCTCGTACGCCCCGTTGACATAGCGCTGGATCGAGGCCGCGACATCGAAACGCAAGGTGTGGTTCTCCAGGTGGATGGGATCGGCGGACAGGCCGTCCAGGAAGTAGATCTCGGGTTCGATGTCGTCGAGCTTGACGCTGGTGAGCGCGCCGTCGGGGGCGAACGTGGGCGCGATCTCCGAGACGGTGAGCGCGTTCCAGTGCCCCACGCTCTGCGTTGTGTCGTTGCAGACCACCAGCTCGGCCTTGTTGATCCTGATGGCGGGAGGCAGGTTGCTCAGGTCGAAGCGGATGACCGGCAGCGCGCGCACGTGCGACCGCAGCATCAGCGACTGGGTGACATCGGTGCTCGGCGGCTGGAGCTGGTGCCAGGTCGAGACGTCGGCGCGGGGCCGGACGATCAGGACGGTGCGGTCGTTGCCCCATTCATCGGGCGTGAGTTCCAGGTCGATGCGCAGCGCCGGCCCGAGGGAGATCTGGGCGTTGTAGGCATCCTCGAGCGTCGAGGCGCCGTGGGCCATCTCCTTGCTGGCGAAACCCAGCAGGCCCGGATCGCTCCCGGCACCCTCGCGGATGATCACCCCCACCTCGGCACGCGCCGCGAGCCACTCCAGGACCGGCTCCTCGAAGATGTCGATGGAGATCGCGCCATCCTTGGGCAGGGGGTCCGACCGCGGGACATCGAGGCGCGTGCCGTCGTAGGCGGGTTCGGCGCCCGGATAGGTCAGGGAGTCGAAGGGAGCCGCGAGCTGGTGGATGTCGTAGTACTTGGCCGCCCCCGGCCAGGGTTTCCCCTCGGTGTAGTTGGTGTCGTCATACGCGGGATAGTACCAGCGCAGCATGGTCAGCCGGATGTCCACCGATCGGATGTTCTCGGGCGTGAGGAAGGGCAACAGGTAGGCCGAATCGGGGTGGTCGAACACGCCGAAGTCGTAATTGGCCAGGATCGAGGATTCGTCGACCCCGTCGCTACCCAGGTACAGCACCTCGAACTTGTCGGCGGGAACGCTGGGGTTGCTGACAGCGAGCGCGCCGTACTGCACGACCTGGTCGATGGCCAGGGTCGCCAGCGAGGTGTCGATGACGGTCTCGTGCAGGTTGGCGCCCAGCGGCGAGGGCGTGTCGCTGTTGCAGCCGCTGCCGCCGACAACCACGAGCACGACGAAGGTCAGGCTGCTGATCGCCAGGATCAGGGGGCGGTCCAGGTGAGGTCGCTTCCGTGCCAAGGGCGCTTCTTTCGTCTCGACGATGGGCATCGACTCGGTATTCGGATCCGGGGAAGATAGCCTGCGCTGGCGCCAGAAGGAAGGGTTTCCCTGCCGCCCGGCCCGGCCCTCCGGACCGCTGGGCCAGCTCAGCACATCGAACTTGCCAACAAACCCGGACCATCCCGGGTTCCCGCGATCAGGACCCCCCCTGCGGCCGCGCGGCCAGGCTCACACGGCGGAACCCGCTCTGTTTGATGAGGTCGATGAGCTCGACCACCGCGCCGTGCTCGGCGTGCTCGTCGGCGCGCAGCACGATGCGATCCTCCTGGCTGGCCGCCTGCAACTGGCGCAGGCGCTCGCCGAGGTCGGCTTCGTCGATCTCGTTTTCATCGAGGAAGAGCCTGCCATCGCGGGTGAGGTAGACGACCGAGGGCGTGAGCGCCGTCTCCTGGGCGGTGGTCGACCGGGGCAGCGCGAGGTCGATGGCCGGCTGGTTCTTGAACGTGCTCGAGACCATGAAGAAGATCAGCAGCAGGAACATCACGTCGATCAGCGACGTGACGTTGATGACGATCCCCTGTCCCTTCTTGGGTGGCCGGAAGTCCATCAGACCGCACCGGCGGCCCGATCACGGCGAGCCCGCATGGTGTCCAGGACCTTGGTGGCGTAGACCTCGATGTCGAAGATGATGGCGTTGGCGCGCCCCTCGAGCCAGTTGTGCGAGACCAGCGCCGGGATGGCCACGAAGAGGCCCGCGGCGGTGGTGACCATGGCCTCGCTGATGCCCGACGAGAGGACCTCGGGGTTGCCGAGGCCCACCTTGCCGATGGCGCCGAAGACCCGGATCATGCCGACCACCGTGCCCAGCAGCCCCAGGAGCGGCGCCACCGCGGCGATGGTCTCGAGGACGCGCAGGTTCCGGGTCAGGCGGACCGACTCCTGCCGCCCCACTTCCTGCAGCACGTCCCGGGTGATCTCCCACTCGTTCCCGGCGTGGTCGAGGCCAGCGCGGATCACGTTGGCGAAGGGGCCGGGATGGCGGTCGCAGACCGCGTAGGCCACCGAAAAATCGCTGGCCCGGGGCAGCGTCTCCACCGCGCTGGCGATCTCGGGAACCACGATCCGCTTGTGGCGCAGCACCAGCAGCCGTTCCAGAAATACCGCCACGCCCACCAGCGAGCAGAGCGCGATGGGGATCATCATGTAGCGGCCGGCCAGTATCATGTCCCACATGTCGGTCAGGTTCCTTTCGGCACGTTCGTCGATCTGCAAAAAAAGCCGGTGCCCCTTGCCGTCCTCAGGCCGGGATCACCGTCGCTTCCACGCAGGATAGTGCAGCCCCAGCAAGATCACAAGCTGATCGTCGGGGAAATCGGGGGGCAACGGGGCGTAGGGCGCGAAGGCTTGCAACGCCGCCATGCTCGCGGTGTGCAAGGACTCGTGCCCCTCTTCTTCCAGGACTTCCATGCGACTCGGCCGGCCGTCACGCTCCACCACCAGGCGGATCCGCGTGTAGCCGCTGATGATGCCCAGCCGGTAGGCATAGGGCGCCATCCAGCTGCGGTGCAGGTCGTTGGCGAAGCGCCGCATCCACGGCGCGAAGTTCCACTCGTAGGTGCTGAGCGAGAAGTCGCCGTCGAGGGCGACGTTGGCGCCGATCCGGCTCTGCTCCTGCTGCCGGTAGTCGAAGCCCCGATCGCCCGGCGCCTGCTGCTCGCCTTCCTTGAGCAGCGAGGGCGTGCGCTGTTCGGCGAGCCAGTCGTCGAAGTCGCCGCGCTCGGGATTCGGTTCCTCCGCGCCTTCCTTCTGCTGCTCGCCCTCGGCCTCGTTGGCCTCGGGGATCAGCAGGTCTCCCGGCCCCTCGACCTCGGCGCCGCGCTGCTCCTCTTGCTGCTCGGCCTGGGCGCGTTCGGCCTCCTCGCGCGGCTGGGCCTGGGGCGAGAGCACCGGCTGCTCCACGGTGACGCCCTCGGCGCCGGCGAGGTTCTCGGGAGCCACGGCCACCTGGGGGAATTCGGCCTCGCGTTCGGTGCCGGGCTGGTCGCCGTCCTGGCCCCCGGGCAGGCGATCCGCGGCGCGGCTGTCGCGCATGGCCAGGAAATCGGCCTGGTCTGGCCGTTCGCTCGCCAGCCGGTCGGGAATCTCGGTATAGCGGGTGGGCTGCTCGGGATCCTCCGCGGCCGCGGGCGCGGCGAGGTCGTCGGGGACCAGGAACAGCTCCACTGTCGGTTCGGCGGCGGCCTCGGGAGGAACCGACGGCAGGAACGGCACGTTCCAGGTGAGCACCGCCAGCAGGAGGTGCAGCACGAACGACACCGCGAGGGTGTTCCTGAGAATACGACGATCGGTCACGATCCAGCCTTGATCAGTGTTCGCCGGAACCCCAACATGGTCCACGGGGTGGGAATGTACCCACTCGCCGTATCTTTGCAAAGGTGTCCCGGTGCTGGCAACCCCAACGCCGCGGTCTCTCGAACCCAGCGAGCAGGGAACATGAACCTGGCCGAACACGATTGGCAGCGGATGGCGTCGAGCCTGGACGTGGCCTCCTGCCTGCCCCTCGCCGAGCTGACCACGTTCCGCATCGGGGGGCCGGCCGGCCTGGTCTGTCCGGTGGAAAACGCCGAGCAGGCCCAAAGGTTCCTGGACTTCGCAGCAGGACACGGGCTGCCCTGGACCTGCCTGGGCGGCGGCAGCAATATCCTGGCCGCCGACGAGGGTTATGCCGGCATGATCCTGTTGATGCGCTGCCACGATCTGGCGATCAGGGGCGATGCGGTGCATGCGGGCGCTGGCTGGGATTTTGACGACCTGGTAGCAGAAACCCTGCGGCAGGGCCTGACGGGACTGGAATTCGCCTCGGGCATTCCCGGCACCGTGGGGGGCGCCCTGGTGGGCAATGCCGGCTGCTACGGGGTGGAGATCGGCAGCCTCCTCGTCGAGGCCACGGTACTGCGCGCCGACGGTCGCCTGGAGGTGCTCGGCCCCGAGGACTTCGCCTTCGACTACCGCTCCAGCGCGCTCAAGGGTCGCAACGACATGGTGCTGGACCTGGTGCTGAACCTGTCCCGAGGCGACCTCGCCGCGGCCGGCCAGGTCCGCGAGGAACACCTGGCCGACCGCCGACGCAAGCACCCCTGGCGCGAACCGTGCGCCGGCAGCTACTTCAAGAACCTGCCCCCCGAGGCTCCCGGCCGGCGGCGGCGGGCCGCGGGCCAGCTGCTCGAGGCCGTCGGCGCCAAGACCATGCGGGAGGGCGACGCAGCGGTCTATCCCAAGCACGCCAACATCATCATCAACGCCGGCCGGGCCACGTGCCGTGAAGTCCTGACGCTGGCTGAGAGGATGAAGCGCGCCGTGCACGATCGCTTCGGCGAGGAGTTGAGCGAGGAGGTCCGCCACCTCGCCACCCCCGGCGCAAGCCCTGATGGCAGCGTGGATTAAGTTCCGGTTGACACTCCCAACCGCGCACCTGATTTTAATACGGTGCATCCACAGTCCCGCACGTGCGACGTGCCCCCGCCGCATGCGCCAAGTGGGCTGGTCCGCCCCACCGGGTCAGATCCGACAGGAGCAGTTTCATGGCCAAGAAGTCTGTCGTCGCCCTGCTTAGTCTCGCTATTCTTCTCGCGACCGGCGCAGCCTGGGCCCAGACCACCCCGCCCGCGGGCCAGAAAGACAAGGACGAAAAGGTCTTCGACCTGACCGTCGGCGATGCAGTCGAGGAGGAGATCACCGAGGTCGAAACCGAGGAGGAGAAGTACGTCCCCGCCATCGAGGGGGGCCGCTGGGACCTGTCCCTCACCCTGGGCTACTTCAACCTGAACAAGACCCTCCTCCAGCACGACAGCATCATCTACAAGGCCACCGACGAGGCGTTCTACTACGGCGACATGAAGCTGGTGGGCGAGTCGGCCTTCAACCCGATCCTCCGCGTGGGCTACAATTTCACCAGCTGGTTGGCGCTGGAGACCCAGTTCGGCATCACCTTCGCCAACTACGAGCAGGAGATCACCAACCCCTACTCCATCAGCCCCGAGGGCGGCGGCAACCCCGAAGAGGTCGAAGAGATCGGCGAATTCGACCCCGAGCATCGCTCGGCGCTGGTCTTCATCGGCAATCTCAACGCGGTCTGGTATCCGTTGAACATGTCCGGCGGCGAGGGACGCTGGCACCCCTACGTGACCGGTGGCGCCGGCTATGCCTACTACAATCTCGATTCCAACTACACCGACACCGGCAGCGGCAACGTCAGCTTCAACCTGGGCGGCGGGATCCGCGTCATCGCCGACAGCATGATCTCGGTGCGCGCCGAGGTGCTCTACCAGGTCCACTCGATCGAGTTCACACCTGCCGATTATTTCGATTCGCGCGATGCGGACACCGTCCAGATCCCGGTGTATGAATTCGACGAGACCGGCACCTTCACCAGGGTGAAGGATTACAAGAGCGAGACTCTCGGCGGCCTGGCCTGGCAGCTCGGCTTCGTGGTCTCCTTCTGACCGACCGCCACGGCCGTGCCCCGCTTCAGCCCTCGGCAGCCTGCAGGCAGCCGAGGGCTTCGTGTCGGTAGACCAGGGCTTCGCGCACCTGGGGTGCCGACACGGTGAGCAGGCCCTCGAGCGCGGCTGCCGTCCTGGCCACCTTGCAGGCGCGGAGGACGCCACGCGCCGAAAGGCCCAGTTTCTGGCGGGCTTCTTCGAGCAGAGCCACCGCGCCACGATCGAGCCCATAGGCATGCACGCGACGCGCCAGGCTCCAGCCAGCCGGCGGATCGGGGCGCTCCGCCAGCAGGTTCCGGGCACGGGCCAGCCGCTGCGGCCAGGTCGCCAGGTCACGGTCCAGCCGGTCCGGCACGGTCGAGAGCGACTCCGTGCGACCGTCTCCCATCTCCACGGCCAGGTCGAAGCGGTCGCGCAGGGGACCGGAGAGGCGCGCGCGGTAGCGGGTCAGGTCTCCCGCGCTGCAACGACAGCTCCGGTGACGGCTGCCCAGAAAACCGCACCGGCACGGATTGGCGGCCGCCACGAGCTGGAATGCGGCCGGCAGGGTCCGCTGTCCCGGACTGCGGGACAGGCGCACCCGCCCTTCGGCCAGCGGCTCGCGCAGCGCGTCGAGAGTGCGGGCGGCGAACTCGGTGAACTCGTCGAGCAGCAGCACGCCGCGGTGAGCGAGGGTCACCTCGCCGGGTCGCAAGTGCGGGCCGCCACCGAGGAGCCCGGCCGTGGTGATGGTGTGGTGGGGCGCCCGCAACGGCGGCCGGCGGACCAGGCCATGCGCCGCCAGGAGCCCGGCCGCGCTGTGGATGCGCGTGACCTCGAGCCCCTCCGCTTCTTCGAGGTCGGGCAGCATCATGGCCAGGAGTCGCGCCAACCTGGTCTTGCCCGCCCCGGGAGGCCCCAGCAGCAGCAAGTGGTGCCGGCCGGCGACGGCGAGCTCGGCCGCGCGCGCGGCCAGGGGCTGCAGGGCCAGCTGTTCGGGACGGGGAGACTCGCCGGTCCGGGGTGGCGGCGGTGATCCCGGCCGCGCCGCCGGTCGCACGCCGTCCAGGTACCAGGACACGGCCTCGCGCAGGTCCTGCACCCCGACCACGTCGAGCGCGGGAACCAGGCGGGCCTCCCAGACCTGGCTCGCGGGCACGACCACGGTGGCCTCCCCCCGCGCCGCCGCGTCGAGGGCGATGGCCAGGAGACCCCGGACCGGGCGGACGTCGCCGAAGAGCGAGAGTTCGCCGAGCAGGAGCCCCCGGTCGCCGCCGGCGATGGTCCGGCCCTGGCGCTGGCGCTGGGCCGCGATCACGGCCACGGCGATGGCCAGGTCGTGTCCCGAGCCCTCCTTGCGCACGTCGGCCGGCGCCAGGTTCACCGTCACCTTGCCGGCCGGCAACTGGTGGCCGCTGTTGCGGATCGCCGCCAGCACCCGTTCCCGGCTCTCCCGGACCGCGGTATTCGGCAAACCCACCAGGTGGAAGCCCGGCAAGCCCCGTGTCAGATCCACCTCGACATTGACCAGGCAGCCCTCGATCCCCTGCAAACCGCCGGTGCGCACCACCATGGCCATGGCTCACCTCCCGGGATCCGCCAAGCAAACGCCGGACCCGGCGGCGTATCGTCGGGATCGGACGGGCGTCGGCACCGGAACGAGGAGCCCGGTGTCCACCGCAGTCGACATCCCGGCGGCGACTGTCATGCAGGGCAAAGAAAAAGGGACCCCGGTCGGGGTCCCTCGAGATCTCCGTGCGGGTCGTCCCGCAGCAGCCTAGAGATCCTGGGGGCGCACGGTCTTGCGACCGTTGGCGATGGCGCGCTTCTCGGCGGTCACGATCAGCTGACGCACCTTGGCATCCAGGGCCTCGTAGAACTCACCGCTCACGTTACACTCGCTGACGGCTTCCTTGGTCTTGCTCTTGCTGATAATCAGGTCGGCCATTGGGGTCCTCCCTCGCGCTCGGGTCCGGGTTGTGCGGCTGCTTCCTCGGAATGAAGTCGCATCCGCCACGACTTGCTCCATCAATCGGAAAAGGGCGCCTTTGGCTGGTTCTGCGCCTCTAGCGTGCCGGCACACAATCGTCTCGACAGGGAATACTGTCAAGCATTAGTTTGGACACTCATTTCGAGCCCAAACCCTCCCTGCAGGCCACCACGGCCCAGTTCCAAGGAGTTGCCCATGAGTACCGATCGGGTTCTCGCCTACCTCGCCGAGCACCAGCAGCGCCACCTCGACCAGCTTTGTGACTGGCTCCGGATCCCCTCCATCAGTTCGCAGAGCGCCCACGATGCCGACATCGTCCAGGCCGCCGGCTTCGTGGCCGACGAGCTGCGCGATCTCGGCCTGCACGTGGAGGTCATCGAAGGCGACGGGCACCCCCTGGTCTATGCCGAGAGCGAACAGCGCCCCGATCGCAGGACCCTGCTGTTCTACGGCCACTACGACGTCCAGCCCGTGGATCCTCTCGACCTCTGGGACAGTCCACCCTTCGAGCCGGTGATCAAGGATGGCCGGATCTATGCCCGGGGGTCGAGCGACGACAAGGGCCAGGTCTACTGCCACGTCAAGGCCGTGGAAGCCTACCGGAAGCTGGGCTTCGAGTTGCCGGTGAACGTGAAGTTCATCATCGAGGGCGAGGAGGAGGCCGGCGGCCACTCGATCTACGAGTTCACCGAGCAGAACCCCGCGAAGCTGGCCTGCGACGCGGTCGTGGTCAGCGACACCACCCTCTACAACGAGGAGACTCCGGCGGTCTGCTATTCGCTCAAGGGCCTCTGCTTCATGGAGATCCGCCTCTCGGGACCCGGTATGGACCTCCATTCGGGGAGCTTCGGCGGCACGGTCCAGAATCCCGGCAACGCCATCTGCGACATCGTGGCGCGGCTCAAGGACGACCAGGGCCGCTGCCTGGTCCCCGGCTTCTACGACGACGTCATCGCGCTGGAGCAGGACGAGCGCGACGCCTTCGCTTCGCTGAACTACACGGACGAGGTGCTGCGGCAGGAGACCGGAGCGCCGTCGGCCTACGGCGAGGCCGGGTACACCACCCTGGAGCGGATGTGGGCCCGGCCCACCTGCGACGTCAACGGCATCACCAGCGGCTACGGCGGCGAGGGCGCCAAGACCATCATCCCGGCCAAGGCCACCGCCAAGGTGAGCATGCGTTTGGTGCCGGACCAGGATCCCGAGAAGATCGCCAAGGCGTTCCAGGACTACGTGCAGTCGATCTGCCCGCCGGGCGTCCAGTGCGAGGTGGAGAACCTGCACAACGCCAACCCCGTGCTGGTGCCGCGCAAGTCGGACATGATGCAGGCCGGGATGAAGGCGCTGGAGACGGGATTCTCGGCGCGGCCGGTCTTCATCCGCGAGGGCGGCTCCATCCCCATCGTCGGCACCTTCCAGGAATGCCTGAAGTCGCCGGTGCTGCTGCTGGGCTACGGCCTCTCCACCGACAACATCCACAGCCCCAACGAGAAGTTCCACGTCGCGAATTTCGTGAACGGGTGCCGGACCACGGCGATCCTCCTGGAGGAAGCAGCCAGGGCCTGAACCTGCGGACCCAGCCGTCGCCGGTCCTCGTTGGCCGGCGGCGACGGGTCGGCCCGACCGATTCGGTTTGACAGATCCTCTCGTTCTGGATAGCTTTCCGCCTTCTCGAGGCGTCCCCTTCGTCTAGTGGTTAGGACACCGCCCTTTCACGGCGGCAGCACGGGTTCGAGTCCCGTAGGGGACGCCATACCGAATCAGCAGCCTCCCGGGGCTGCTTTTTTCTGTGCCCGCTGGTGGTCGGCCGCCACGCCCCTTCCCCCAAGATTCGGTTTCCACCACCATTCATCCGGTTTACCATGCCCACCATGCCCTTCTCCCCTGGAGGACCACATGGCCAAGGCTCAGACCCTGCTCGAAAACGCCACCACGGCCGCGGCCACCTTCCGGCAACTCGACCAGGCCGCCACCGACCGCATCGTCCGGGCCGTCTATCTGCGGGCGCTCGACGAACGCATCGTGCTGGCCCGCATGGCCGCCGAGGAGACCGCCCTGGGCGACTGGCGCGACAAGGTGCTCAAGAACGTCATCGCCACCCAGCTCGTGTACGAGGACATCAAGGATCAGCGAACCGTCGGGGTCATCGCCTCCGACCCCTGCGGCGGTCTCGTGGAGGTGGCCCAGCCCATCGGCCCCGTGCTCGGCTACGTGCCGGTCACCAACCCCAGCGCCACCACCATCTTCAAGATCCTCATCGCCCTGAAGACCCGGAACCCCCTGATCATCAGTCCGCCGCAGGCCGCGCGCCGGACCTGCGTGGCCGCGGCCGAATGCTGCTACGAGGCGGCCCTGGCCGCCGGAGCTCCCGAACATGCCATCCAGTGGCTGGCCAAGCCCAGCCCGCGCATCCTGGACGAACTCATGGCCGACCGGCGTCTCGCCCTCATCCTCGCCACGGGCACGACCCGCCTCGTGCAGAAGGCGCTGCAGACCGGCCGCCCCGTCCTTGGCGTGGGGCCCGGCAACGTGCCAGCCTATATCGGTGCCAGCGCCGACATTCCCTTCGCCGTGCGGAGCATTCTGGAATCCAAGCTGCTCGACAACGGCACGGTCTGCGCCAGCGAACAGGCGGTGGTGGTGAAGGAAGAGGTGGCGGGCGCGGTGATCGCGGCGTTCGAGGCCGCGGGCGGTTACTTCCTGGATGCGGCACAGGCCGAGGCGGTCGGGCGGATCGCCTTCGACCGCGAACGTGGCACCATGACCGCCAGCGTGGTGGGCCAGCCCGCCGGGCGCATCGCCGAGAGCGCCGGGTTCACGGTGCCCGTGGGCACCCGCGTCCTGCTGGCACACCTCGATGCCGTGGGGCTGGACCAGCCGCTGTCGGCCGAGATCCTCGCCCCCATCCTGGCCTTCTACGTCGAGCCCGACTTCGACCTGGCCATCCGTCGCTGCTCGGAGATCACCCGCTTCGGGGGCACCGGCCACACGGCCGTGATCTACTCCAATGACGACGAGCGGATCGAGTACTTCACCCGTGTCATCGACGCCGGCCGCATCCTGGTGAACGTCCCCTCGACCCAGGGTGCGCTGGGCGGCATGGTGACCTCGCTCAATCCCTCGTTCATGCTCTCCTGCGGTCCCGGCGGCGGCAACGTGACCATGGACAACATCAGCGCGCGACACCTGCTGAACATCCATCGCATCGCCCGGCGGCGGCCCAATCCCAAGTGGATGGCCCTGGCCCGCGAGGAGTATCTCGACGAATCGCTGTCGGCGGCCGAACTGGCCCGACGCTTCCACCGCAACTTCTGACCCCGGAGGAATTCGATGGTCTTCTGGCAACGCCTGCTCTTCACGGTCATCGCCATGCTGGCGGCGAGCTTCCTGGCCGAGCTGCTCTGGCACGCCCTCTTCGAGCGCGGCATGCCCGGCTACCTCGCCGGCATCGTCGGTGGGTTCACCGCGCTGCCGGTGTGGCACGTCCTGGGACGGATCAAGCCCAAGAGCAAGGCGAAACCCGAGGTCTAGCGGACTCCGGCGCCAGGTCAGGCCAGGTCGAAGACCAGCAGTTCGGCCGCCTCGATCCCGGCCAGCCCGAACGAGTCGACCTCGCTGATCGCCGCCCCGTCACCGTGCTCGAGCGTCAAGCCGTCCAGGTCGACCCGGCCCCGGATCACCTGGACCCAGGCGGCTCTGCCGGCCCGCAGCTCCTGGCTCACCGTCTCGCCCGGCGCCAGGCGAGAGGCGTAGATCCGCACGTCCTGGTGGATCTTCAGCGCGCCGTCCTCGCCCTCGGGCGAGACGATCAGCTGCAGCCTTCCCTGCTGGTCCGCCGGATCGAAATGCTTCTCCTCCCAACCGGGTGGCAGCCCTTCGCGCTCGGGCAGGATCCAGATCTGCAGGAAGCGGCCGGGCTCGGTGTCGGACGGGTTGAATTCGCTGTGCCGGACCCCCTGCCCCGCGGTCATGCGCTGGACGTCGCCCGGCCTGAGGACCGAACCGTTGCCCATGCTGTCCTGGTGCTCGAGCGCTCCCGAGACCACGTAGCTGACGATCTCCATGTCGCGATGCCCATGGGTGCCGAAACCCTGCCCCGGCTGGATGATGTCGTCGTTGATCACGCGCAGCGTGCGGAAACCCATGTGCCGGGGATCGTGGTACTGGCCGAAGGAGAAGGTGTGATGGGTGTCGAGCCAGCCGTGGTCGGCGTGGCCCCGTTCGGCCGCGGGTCGCTTGACGATCATGGTGCGCCCTCCTGCAGCACTCATCTGCCGGTGAAGACGATGAGCGGGTCCAATAGCCTGGTCGATTCTCAGCGATAATATATGTTTGCTCTATATTTGTCGCAACAAGTATTATGGCGCAGCTGTCCCTTGCCCACGCCCAGGACGGCATCGATCTTGGGTTCCGCCCCGCCACCTTCCAACCGATGGACGCCCATGACCGACCAGCGCCAGACCACCACCGGCGTCCTCTACGGCCTGGCCTGCTACCTCTGGTGGGGCCTGTGTCCGCTCTACTTCAAGGCCGTGGCCCATGTCCCGGCCAGCGAGGTCCTCGCCCACCGGATCGTGTGGTCCCTGGTGCTGCTGGCCCTGCTGCTCGCCCGTCGGGGCGACCTCGCGGCCACCGTCCAGGCCGCCCGGGCCCCACGGTTGCTCCTGGCCCTCACCCTCTCCACACTCCTGGTGGCCACCAACTGGTTCACCTTCATCTGGGCGGTGGCCCATGATCACCTCCTCCAGGCCAGTCTCGGCTACTTCATCAACCCCCTGGTGAACGTGCTGCTGGGTCTGGTCATCCTGCGCGAACGGCTCCGGCCCCTGCAATGGACGAGCCTGGGCCTGGCCACCGCCGGCGTGGTGATCATGGGCCTGCGCCTCGGCGGCTTGCCGGTGATCTCGCTGGTCCTGGCGTTCTCCTTCGGCTTCTACGGCCTGCTGCGCAAGTTGACCCCGGTCAGCGGCGTGCGCGGCCTGACCATCGAGACGGGCCTGCTGGCCCCGCTGGCTCTGGCGGCTCTCCTGTTCTGGAATGGGCGCGAAGTCCTGGTCTTCGGACATCTCGACCGCGCCACCGACCTGCTCCTGATCCTCAGCGGCGTGATCACGGCGGTCCCGCTGGTCTGGTTCGCCAACGCCGCGCGTCGCCTGCGGTACGCCACCGTGGGCTTCCTGCAGTACCTGGCCCCCAGCCTGCAGTTCCTGCTGGCGGTCCTGGCCTTCGGCGAACCCTTCGCCCGTTCGGAGCTCCTGAGCTTCCTCCTCATCTGGAGCGCGCTGGGATTGTTCAGTCTGGACACGCTGCTGGCCAGTCGGCGCCGAAACCTCGTCGGTCACGACGGGGCTTGACATCGCCCGAAAAGGAGCTAATCATTCCGCCATCCGGTGCCCTGCGCACCGTTCTATTGCCGTCCCCAAGCCCTGGACCCCCAGGAACTGAAGCGTAAGGCGGCACTGGCTCGGGCTTTTTTTATGGGGGTCTTATGAATTGCATAAGGGACAACACCTTCTGATCGACTGCCGTAATGTCTCGCGTGAACTTTGCCTGGCGGATCAGCTCCTGCTTGATTCTCTCGCCCAGGCCGCCCGCGAGAGTGGCGCTACGGTCATCTCCCAGGTCCGGTACCGTTTCGGCGACAACTCGCCGGCTGGCTGTACGGCGATCGTCGTGCTCGACGAGAGTCACTGCTCGGTGCATACCTATGCCGACCTCGGGCTGGTCGCCTTCGACTTCTTCACCTGCGGAACCACCGATCCTCGACAGATCTGGGCTCGGGTCAGCGAGTTGATCGAGCTGCACGATGCCGAGGTGACGGAACGCTGCTTCCAGCGCTTCGTGTCCGCCGAGAACCTGGCCTTACCGCAAGTCTGATTCTGGAGGATGGACCATGGCCAAGCGTCCTGATCGACCCGCCTCTGATGTAGGCGAGCCCAAGCCGACGAGTAAGCGCCGCTACCAGCCCCGGACCGAGACGGCCCCGGAGCAGGAGAACCCGCGCCGACGGCCGACAGGGCAGTCCCGTCGCGATCTCGAGGACGACGATCTGCTCGAGCTGGAAGACGAGTTCGAGGATGATCTTGACGACGAACTCGACGAGGAACTCGACGAGCTCGACGAATTCGAGGACTTCGATGATACCGACGGCGACGACTTCCTCGACGACGACTTCGATCGATGAGTCCTGTCCTGCATCCTGATCCCGGCGCCTTCGGCGGGTTGGCGGCGAAGCCGGAGTATGCCTCGTCGCGATTCGCGATCCTGCCCATCGCCTACGACGGCACCGCCACCTGGCAGAAGGGCGCCGCCAACGGTCCCGCGGCGATCCTCGCGGCCTCGGCCGAGATGGAGCTCTACGACATCGAAACCGACAGCGAGCCGTGGCGCGAAGGCCTGGTGACCCTGGCCCCTCTCGCCGATTTCGCCACCCCCGAGGCCATGGTGGCCGCGGTGCATGATACGGCCCTGGCGCTCCTCGGGGACGGCAAGACCGTGGTCGGACTCGGCGGCGAGCACTCGGTGTCCATCGGCCTGATCCAGGCCCATGCGCGCCACCACGGCGACCTGACCGTGCTCCAGCTCGACGCCCACGCCGACACCCGCGACGAGTACGAAGGCTCGCGCAACAATCACGCCTGCGTCATGGCCCGCGCCGCCGAGGTCGCCCGCTACGTCCAGGTCGGCATCCGCAGCATGGATCGCGGCGAGACCGAGCGCCTGGACCGCTCGCGCACCTTCTTCGCGCATCAGTTCACCGACGAGGCCGCCATCACCGCGGCCATCCTCGACCGCCTCGCGGGGCCGGTCTACCTGACCATCGACCTCGACGTCCTCGATCCCGCGGAAATGCCGTCGACCGGCACTCCCGAGCCCGGCGGGCTCCGTTACCGACAGGTCACGCGGCTGATCGACGCGGTCTGCCGCCGGGTCCCGGTGGTCGGATTCGACGTGGTCGAACTCATGCCCAATGCCCAAAACAAGGCGCCGGATTTCCTGGCCGCCCGACTGGTCTACCAGATCCTGGCCTACCTCGCCAGGGCTTGAGCGAGGAGCTCTTCATCATGCAGAAGCGTGACTATCTGCAGGACGTGGTCCGCCATGTCGATATCGAGGCCTTCGACGCACGTCCCCTCATCGCCGCTTACGGCGACATGGCCTTCCAGGCCCGCAACCTGGCCAGCGCCGCGAAGATCGTCGACCGCATGCTCGCCGACACCGAATGCGCGGTGATCCTGACCCTCGCCGGATCGCTCTGCAGCGCCGGCCTCAAGGACGTGATCGCGCGCATGATCGAGTGCCGGATGGTCGACGCCGTGGTCGCCACCGGCGCCAACATCGTCGACCAGGACTTCTTCGAGGCCCTCGGCTTCCGCCACTACCAGGGCCGCCCGCAGGCGGACGACAACGCACTGCGCGAGCTGGGCATCGACCGGATCTACGACACCTACATCGACGAGGAAGAACTGCGGGTCTGCGACATGACCATCGCCGAGATCGCCGGTACACTGCCGCCCCGCGCCTACTCCTCCCGCGCGTTCATCGCGGCCATGGGCGCCTACCTCGAGGACCGCGGCGTCAAGGCCGACCGCTCCATCGTCCACGCCGCGTACCGGCACGACGTGCCCATCTTCTGTCCGGCGTTCAGCGATTGCTCGGCGGGCTTCGGCCTGGTGCACCACCAGTGGCACAACGAGGAGCACCTGACCATCGATTCGGTGGCCGACTTCCGCGAGCTGACCCAGCTCAAGCTCGAGGTCGGCGAGACCGGCATCCTCATGCTGGGGGGCGGCGTGCCCAAGAACTTCACCCAGGACGTGGTGGTGGCCACCGACATCCTGGGCGAGGAACGGCCCATGCACAAGTACGCCGTCCAGATCACCGTGGCCGACGAGCGCGACGGTGCGCTCTCGGGTTCCACCCTCCAGGAGGCCTGCTCCTGGGGCAAGGTCGACATGACGTACGAACAGATGGTGTACGGTGAGGCCACCCTGGTGCTGCCGCTCCTGGCGAGCGACGCCTACCACCGTGGCTCGTGGCGTGCGCGCCCGGACCGACGCCTGAATCGTCTCTTCTGAGCCGCCAGGTCCACGCCATGAAAAAAGAAGTGATCGTCGACCGCTGCGCCCTCGGGCGCGGTCTGTTCGCGTGCCGCATCTTCCAGCCCGGCGACCTGATCATCCGCCTGCACGGCGTGCGCTTCGAGCGGCAAGACCCGATCCACCAGACGGAGACGGGGGCCAACCTGCTGCAGACCGGCCCCCGCACCTACATCATGCTCGAACCACCGGGCGTCTTCGCCAACCACTCGTGCGACCCCAACGCGGGGATCGTGGCCAACCGCAAGCTGGTGGCCATCCGCACCATCCTCCCCGGCGAGGAGATCTGCTACGACTACTCCACCACCATGGACGAGGACGGTTGGACCATGCCGTGCCGCTGCGGACACCACAACTGCCGCAGCCTCGTCACCGATTTCCGGCTCCTACCCCGAGGGGTGCGCGAACAGTATCTCGCCCAGGGCATCGTCCAGCGCTTCATCGCCCGGCGCTATGCCCGGCAGGCCTGAACCGGCTCAGTCGCGCGGCAACTGATCGAGCTTGGCGGCCAGGACGAAGTCGGCCTCGGCCAGGCCGTCGAGCTTGTGAGTCCAGATCTCCACCTCCACGCGTCCCCAGGTGAGCATGATGTTGGGGTGGTGATTCTCGGCCTCGGCCACCTCGCCGATGCGGTTGACGAAGGCCAGCGCGCTCACGAAATCGTCGAAGGCGAAGACCCGGCGCAGGTGGTGCCCCAGGATCACTTCCCACTGCGCTACCTGCGGGTGGAGCGCCTTGATCTCGTCGGTGGTGAGCTTGGGCACCCCACCGCTGCAAGGGATGCATTTCTTGTCGGCCAGGCTGGACATGGTCTTCCTTCCCGTTGGGATCGTCGTTCAACCTTCGGATCCGGACCGCAGATCACGGAAACCCGCGCGCAACTGGACGGCGACCTGCTCGGCGGTATGGCCCTCGATGCTCTCGCGCGGCACGTGGGCGACCACCTTACCATCCTCGATCAGATAGAAGCAGGGACTGCTCGGCGGCAGGTCGGGTAAATGCTGGCGCAGGCGCGCGGTGGCCTCGGGGTCCTGGCCGGCGAACACCGTGCCCCGGCGCGCCGGGCACGCCGGGTCCTCGGTGACCAGCAGGAGCGCCGGCCGGGCGTTGCCAGCCGCGCAGCCGCAGACCGAGTTGACGAAGACCAGCGCGGGTCCGCTGTCCTCGGCCAGGAAGGCATCGACAGCCTCGGGCGTCCGCAGTTCCTCGACCCCCAGGCGGACGACCTCGTCGCGCATGGGCTGCACCATCAACGGCGAAAAAGCCATCTCGTCTCCTTGCATCGGTTTAACGGCTCTGAGCCGATCTACATGACATTATTGGTCAACTTTACGATGCCAAAGCTAACGCCGTCCTCCCAGACCGCAACCCCTCCTCCGTCAGCGCGGGACCGGTACCGTCTCGAACTGGAATTCGTCGAACATGGCCGCCTCGCGGGATTTCAGATCGGCGTAGGCGCGAGCCTTGGCGATGGCGGAAAACAGGCCGTCGAGGTCGTCGCGCGTGAGCGCCTCCTCGCTGACGAGTTGCCACAACCGGGCCTGGACCACGCTGTCGGGGGCGGCGAGGATGAGATCGACCGTGGCCTGGGCGCCGTAGATCGCGAGCAAGGGCGTCGGCAGCAGCGAATCGGGCAGCGTGGCCGCGCTCCGGCCCAGGTCGGCCTCGATGCGGAATTGCCAGGAGCGGTGCCACCAGTCGGTGTCGACGAAGGGTTCCGGGGACCGGGTCTCCTCCTGGCGCTCGGTCACCTCCACGATCGGCGGCGGTCGGCGGATCTCGAGCTCGACGATCTCGAGGACCATCGCCGGCTCACCGGTGAGTTGACGCCCGTGCAGCTCGCCCCGGGGCCAGATGGCATCCCACCACGACTGGGGCAACGACCAGATGACGACCACGATGGCGATGGTCACCAGCCAGCTCAGCGGCCAGAGCCAGTCGGGGCGATGGCGGGGGCGATGGCGTGTCATGGGAAGAGCATACGCCGGCCGGCTCCGCCGGTTCCAGCGGAGTGCCCCGACCTCCGGTCAGGCGAGGTGCGCCAGGCGGCCGCCATGCAGCGGTCCGGCCGCGCCCGCCACCAGCAGACCCAGATCCTCGGTGAGCCCCACGACCCGCCCGCTGGCCAAGGGCGGCGGCAGCGCAGCGGGATCCACGGCGTCGGGCAGCCCCTCGGCCCAGACCCGCACCAGGCGCCCCACATCGCCACAACGTTGGCGATAGGTGTCGACCACGGGCCCGGGGCCGTCGGCCTGCAGCTGCGCCAGCCGCTCCCCGAATGCCGCGAGCACGGCCATGCAGAGCCGGCCCAACGTCAGCTCCCGGGCCGCGGGATGGTCGTGCAGGCAGGTCACCCGGGGCACGAAGAGCGTGGGCGCCACCGGCGGGCTCACGGCCACGTTCACACCGACCCCATAGGTGAGAGCGGTCATCCGCTCGCCGCGGCTCTGGGCCGCCGCCAGCACGCCGGCCACCTTGGCGCCGGCGATCAGCAGGTCGTTGACCCACTTGATGCGGACGTCCAGATCGGGGGCGCACCTCGCCAGCGCGTCGCCCACCGCCACGGCCGGGATCGCCGGGACGGCCGCGAGGCAATGTCCGGCCACCAGATCCACCGGCAGAGAACAGCTCAGGTGGAGGTTGCCCCGCATCGCGTGCCACGGTCGCCCGCGGTTGCCATGGAAGCCGTGGCCGGTCACCGCCACCGCCGCCACCGGGCCCGCCGCACCGGCCGGCTCACGCGCCGCGGCCAGCAGAGCGTCATACTGCGAACCCTCCGCCCGGTCCACCAGCGCCAGCGCCAACCAGGGACCGCTGGCGGGGACCTCGTGCACGGCCACCCGCCCAGGGGCCGGGAACAGCGCCCGCAGCGTGGCCACCCGATTATGTTCGGATTTTGTCAAACGAGGCTTGACGAGAAGGGGTCCGGTTGGCCAGTCTAGCGACCTCAGGCCCTGTTCGTCGAGGTCGGTCAGCAACAGCAACGCCGGTCTCCTTGAGAGGGGGTTACGGAGGTCTCCGGGATCATAACCCGCCGACCGCCGTTGCCAAGGTCTCACTGCCCGGATGCCGATCGTGGGCGGGCGGTGAGGCAGCGAACGGGACGCCGCGCAGCCTGCGTGGAACGACGACCGTGTGTCGCCGTGCGACCGGCACCCCCTGCCGGTGCGGCATCTTAGGAGGAACCATGAACACCTTGCATTCGCGGACCTGCCTGGCCGCGGCCGTGCTGCTGGCCACGGGGGGCGTGGCCCTCGCCGGTGGCTTCAGCATCTACGAAGCCGGGGCCAAGGCCACCGGCATGGGTTGCGCCGTCACCGCCTCGGTGGACGACGGCTCGGCCCTGTTCTACAACATCGCGGGCCTGGGTTTCATGCCCGGCAACGTGGTCGACCTGAACCTCATGCCCGTGGCGCCGAGCACCAATTACCAGCAGGTCAACCCTCCAGTGCCGTCCGCCACGGGTGAAACGGTCAGCCAGAGCTTCCTCATTCCCGGATTCGGAATCACGCACAACACCGGGAACAAGTGGGCCTTCGGCCTGGGCGTCTCGGCGCCCTTCGGTCTGGGCGTGGAGTGGGAGAATCCCGAGACCTGGGTCGGACGCTACACCAGCTACGACGTCGACCTGGCCACCATCTACATCACGCCGGCCGTGAGCTTCAAGCCGGCGCCGCAGGTGGCGGTGGCCGTGGGTGTGGACGTGGCCTACCAGAGCATCGAGCTGAACCGCTACAACCCGCAGCGCTTCGGCGGCAACAACGACTACACCAACGTGGTCGCCGTGCAGCTCGACGGTTCCAGCGACCTGAACGTCACACCCTGCCTCGGCGTGATGTACAAGCCGACCCCGAAGCTGTCGCTCGGCGTCATGTACCACCACGAGAAGACCATGAAGTACAAGGCCCAGGAGGGCACGCTGACCAACGTGGCGCCGCCGGCGCTGCGCGACGCCGTGGACGCGGTGCTCGACGCCTACGCCGGCGAGGCGGGCAAGCGCACCTACGAGGTGGACACCGAGCTGGGCCTGCCCCACATGCTGAGCCTGGGCGCAGCCTACCGCTTCACGCCCCGCCTCCTCGTGGAGTTCGACGCGGTCCACTTCGGCTGGTCCAACTTCGAGGAGCTCGATCTCAAGTTCAATCCCGACCCCACCGGCAGCCTCTCCTCGGTGATCCCCGAGAAGTACGAGGACCGCTGGCAGTTCCGCCTGGGCGCCGATTTCGACGCCACCCCCAAGCTCAAGGTGCTCGCGGGCTACGCCTACGACAAGACCCCGCAGCCCAAGGAGAGCATGAGCCCGCTGCTGCCCGACGGCGACCGCAACGACTTCTCTTTCGGCCTGCAGTACACCACCGGCCCCTGGCGGTTCACGGGCTCGTTCATGGCCGTCATCAACAAGTCTCGCGACAACCTCGACGGCGGGCAGCCCGCGCTCTTCCCCGAGGAGGCCGAGGACCCCGAGACCGTCGAGCTCAAGTCCTACGAAGCCGGCTCTTACGAGACCGTGGCCAACATCTGGGCCATGGGCGTCGGCTATCATTTCTAGAGGAGGTGCCGTGATGAAGACGACCAAGCTGATCATGTCCGGCGCCGTCCTGCTGGCCCTCGTGCTGGCCGGGTGCAGCCCGGACGACCCCGAACAAAAATCCCTCGCTATCACCCAGCCCACCGGCACCGCGGCGCTCGAGCGCTACGTGGCCATCGGCAACAGCCTGACCGCGGGCTACATGGACAGTGGCCTGATCATGAACGGCCAGCTCTCCAGCTTCCCGCTGCAGATCGCCATGCAGCTGGGCTACTCGCCCAGCAGCGCCATGGATCCCTGGTTCGCCCAGCCGCTGATCGCCTGGCCGGGCGTCGGTACCAGCCAGCTCAGCAATCCCGCCTACGCAGCGGGCGTGCTCCACTGGAACGGCACCAGCATCGCGGTGCGGGACTCGACCCAGCTCGTCGACGTCCAGACCACCCTCTTGCTGGCCGCTTCCTGGCCCACGCCGTACAACAACCTGGGCGTGCCCGGAGCCACGCTCAGCGACGTGACCAACGCGCTGGACAGCGGGACCAGCCAGTCACCGGGCAATCGTTACTTCGATTTCATCCTGCGCAACCCCACCTTCGGCGACGTCAACATGCTGAATCAGGCCATCAGCCAGGGGCCGACGCTCGCCACGATCTGGATCGGCAACAACGACGTCCTCGGCGGCGCCACCGGCGGCAATCCCGAGGTGGGCGTGAACGTCACCCCCAGCGCGGCGTTCCGCGACATGCTCGAGGGCGTGGTCAGCGGCCTCGCCAACGGGGTGCGCGACCGCTTCGGCTACGACCCGCACCTGGTGGTGGGCAACATCCTCTCGATCACCTCCATCCCCTATTTCATCCCCAAGGCCCAGTTCGACGCCATCGTCGGGGCCGCGCTGCCCACCGAGGAGGAGAACGTCGTCTACATGACCTTCCCCACCCTCGGCCTGGTGCAGTCCGCCGGCTTCACACCGCCGATCCCGTCGACCAGCACCTTGACCGAGGCCGAGGTGACCGTGGTCGAGAACGCGGTCGACGCCTACAACACGGCCATCGACGAGCTGGCCGCCGAGTACGATTTCACCGTGGTCGACATCCACACGCTGCTGGGAGGACTGTCGGCGCCCGCGAACACGCATTTCCTCTTCCTGGTCATGAACGGCATGTCCGTCGAGGATGCGGCCGGCGCCACCTACTTCTCCCTCGATGGCGTCCACCCCAACAACCGGGGCTACAGCCTGGTGGCCAACGAGTTCATCCAGGCCATCAACGCCGAGCTGGAGCTCACGGGAGACGATGCGCTCGGGGAGGTTCCCGAGCAGGCCTGGGATCCGACGTACCCGGCTCCGCCCGTGCCCACGCTGGCCGGCCTGGCGGCGCACTAGCCGCCCGGCAAAGCCGGATCGCCTCGGCGGGGGAGCCTTTCGCTCCCCCGCCTTGCCCCGGGGCCGGTCCGTGACTTACTCTGTGGTCTGGCCCGAGGCGCGGCGGATCACCGACCCCATGGAGAAGCGAGGACCCCGTGAGAGGATATCGGCAGCAACGGCTGGAGGAGTACGGCGCGCGGTTCGGCATGGGACCCGCGGTGTTCACGCTCCTGATCATCAACGTCGGCATCTACGTGCTGCAGTTCCTCTCCGGCGTCTTTGCCAATGGCATCGACTATCCGGGCACCTGGCTGGCCTACCGCACCGAGCTGGCCATCGGCCAGTTCCAGATCTGGCGATTCTTCACCTACCAGTTCCTCCATGGCAGCTTCATGCACCTCTTTTTCAACATGCTGGGGCTCTGGCTCTTCGGGTCGCGGCTGGAGGGCCTCTGGGGTACCCGGACCTTCGCCTGGTACTACCTGATCTCGGGCCTGGGCGGCGGCCTTCTCTACGGGCTCCTGACCCTGGTGGGCATCGGCGCGGATTCCTGGATGCTCGGCGCCTCGGGGGCGGTCTACGGGATCTTGCTGGCGTTCGGACTGGCCTTCCCGGACGCGGTGATCCTGGTGTTCTTCTTCCCCATGCCCGCGCGGATCGCGGTCATCGTCTTCGGCGTGATCTCGCTGCTGGGGGCCGGCGGCGTCGGGCGGAGCAACATCGCCCACATGGCCCACCTCGGCGGCATGATCACCGGGTTCCTGTTCCTCTGGCTGTTCACGAACGGCCACCCGAGCCGGGTCCCCCAGCTGCCTGGTCAGGGCGCAAAGCGCAATACCCACCGGACCAGCGGCAGCTATCGGACCAGCGACGGCGGCGGCTACCAGCGCGGCCCGAATCGCCAGGCGAACTTGCTGGAGCGCCTGATCATGGCGTACCACCGCTGGCGCACGCGGATGCGGATGAAGGTGGTCGACTCGCAGCGCGGCGCCGACGGCAGCCCGCGGCCCCGCCCCGGCAACGGCCGGAATTACGGCGGACAGGATGTGACCAAGGTCGACGCGATCCTCGAGAAGATCTCCCGCGAGGGCATCACCAGCCTGTCCGACGAGGAGAAGGACATCCTCCGCCGGGCCAGCAAGAAGGATTGAGCCATGCCGATGCTGAGCCCACTGAAGAAACTCGGCCTGCGCGCGCTGATGGCCATGCGCCTCTGGCCCCACATCTACTTCACCTACTCACCCTTCAAGGTGATCGAGTTCCGCGAGCTGGTGGAGGACCTCGAGTGGACCGGACGCGAGCGCGTGCTGGACATCGGCTGCGGCAGCGGGTTGCAGACCCTGCTCATCGCCCGGCACGCCGGCCACACCACCGGCCAGGACATCAATCCCGAGTTCATCGCCCAGGCGCGCTGGTACGCGAGCCACGTGCGCGACTGCGGCGCCATCGACTTCGAAGACCGGCCGCTGCCAGAGGTCGGCTGGCCCGACCACTCCTTCGACCGCATCTTCAGCATCTGCGTGCTCGAACACATCCCCGAGCATCGCGAGATCCTGGCGGAGTGCACCCGCATGCTCAAGCCCGGCGGTGAGATGATCTTCTCCGTGGACACCCTGGCCACCATCACCGACGAGGCGCTGCGCGAGAGCCACCGCGCCCAGCACGAGGTGGTCCAGTACTACACGCCCGAGGGTCTGCGCGAACTCCTCGCGGACGCGGGCTTCGTCGACATCGAGATCCGCTCGCTCTTCCGCAGCGACTATGCCCGGCTGCTCTTCGAACGCGGCATCCGCCAGGGCTTCAACTTCGGGCGGGTGGGCGCCAGCCAGCTCTCGCGGCGCCTCGACGAGGCCGAATCCATGGTGGCGACCGACGCTCCGGGCATCTTCCTGGCCGCCTCGGCCCGGACGCCGGCTGCGGCCGGTTGACGGCCGCGTCCAACCGGTTCATAATGAACAATCTCTTCCACCATGCAGCACGGAGGGATTGTCATGCTGCCTCGCCCCAGCCGCCTCATGCTCTCGTTGCTGGTCCTCTGCCTGCCCTTGACGGCCTCGGCCATCCTCTTCGCGGAAGATTTCGAGGATGGCAGCGCTGACGGCTTCTATCCCGTGGGACCGGGCTGGGCGGTCTCCGGGGGGACCTACAACTGCGAGACCACCGGCTTCGAGATCTACTCCAGCTCGCTCTTCGGCGATCCGTTGTGGGCCGACGTCAGCGTCGATTTCGACATCCGCTCACTCGACAGCACCAACCACCTGCTGCGGTTCCGGGTCAACGATTTCGCGGATTTCTACGACGTCAACCTGCGCAGCGCGCCCTGGAACGACGCGATCCTCACCCGCACCCTGAACACCCAGCGGACGGTGATCGCCGCGAGTCCCGCTCCCTTCGCGGGTGGTGACTGGCACCACGTCCTGCTCCGGCTGGACGGCTTCCACTTCGCGGTCTTTCTCGACGGCAACCTGGTCCTCCAGCACCAGGACACGAGCAGCCCGGCGCGCCTGCGCACCGGCCAGTTCGCGGTGGTCAGCTACTCGGGCGGGATCGCCATGCACCAGCTGGTGAGCTACGACAACATCGTGGTCGAGGAACTGGTGGTGACCGTCGAGCAGGTGACCTGGTCGGCCGTGAAGAACCTCTTCGATTGAGCGTGGCCCCGGAAGGCCCCGACCGCTGCCGCCGGTTGTCTCACCGCCGGTATCGGCTTATCATTGGGCCCTCATGCAGACCATCGACCTGAGCATCGTCATCGTCGCCTGGAATACCCGCGACCTGTTGCGGGACTGCCTGGCCAGCCTGCCCGCCGCCACGGCGGGCCTGGCCTGCGAGGTCGTGGTGGTCGACAACGCCTCGCGCGACGGCACCGCCGCCATGGTGCGCGAAGAGTTCCCGGACGTGGAGCTGGTGGCCTCGGGTGGCAACCTGGGGTTCGCCAGGGCCAACAACCTGGTCCTGCCCCGCGCCCGCGGCCGGTCGGTCCTGCTGCTGAACCCCGACACCGTCTGCCCGCCGCTGTCGCTCACCCGGCTGCTGGCCGCGGCCGACGCCCGTCCGGGCTGCGGCGGCTTCGGTCCGCTGCTCACCGACCGTCACGGTGTTCCCACCATCACCTGCGGCAACTTCCCCTCGCCGCGCTTCCACTGGCTGCGTCCCCTGGCGGACCTTCCCCTGGGCCGCCGCTGGCAGCGCTGGATCCGCTTCACCGACATCCCCCGGCACGGCGAGTCCGACCGCGAGGTGGACTACGTGGCCGGCGCCTGCCTGCTCATCCCGCGCGCGGCCCTCGCCGCGGTGGGGCCGCTCGACGAGCGGTTCTTCCTCTATTTCGAGGAGACCGACTGGTGCCGGCGCGCGTGGCGGGCCGGGTTGCCCATCGTGCTGATCGGCGGTGTGGAGGTGGTCCATCTGGAAGGCCGCGCCGCCGAGCTCGTCTCGCGATTCAGCCTCGCCCAGTTCCAGCACAGCTATCGCTTGTACCTCGCCAAGAACGCCGGGCGGGGAGCGGTCAGGCATGCGCGCCTCGCGCAGGTCTGGGAGAAGGGACTGCAGACCCTGCGCCACGCCGCCTGCTTCTGGTCGCCGCGGAGCCGCCGCCTGGCGCGGCGCTTCGCGTTCGAGACCGCGCTCCAGTTCCGCCGCGACATCGCCCCCACGCCCCCCGACACCACCGACCGCGCCGCCTGAAACGACGACGCCCGCCGCTCCCGATGATCGGGAGGGGCGGGCGCCGACTGGCTTAACGATCAGCGTCGGCCGCGACCCTTGGCCTTCTTCTCGAACTCGGCGATGAGATCCTTGTCCGATTCCAGCGAGACGATGCGGAACTCCTCGACGTGCAGCCCGGGATCGTCCATGACGTTGATCTCGAGATCGAAGGCGCGGCACATCTCGCGGTAGTGCTCGGGCCGCTCCTCCAGGAGGAACAGCGCCAGCACCGGGTTGGCCTGGATCTGCAGGCGCCGCTCCTTGGTCACGATGGCGATGCGGTGCACCAGCCGCTCGATGCGGTTGCTCAGCGTGTCCAGCGACAGCACCTTCCCGGTGCCGCTGCAGTAAGGGCACGGATCGCTGAGCTGGGCGAGGATCGAGGGCCGGACCCGTTGCCGGCTCATCTCGATCAGGCCCAGTCCCGAGACCTGGAAGACCTTGGTGCGGGCCCGGTCGCGCTTGAGATGGCTGCGCAGCTCGTTGAGCACACGCCGCTTGTTGGCCTCGCTCTCCATGTCGATGAAGTCGATGACGATGATGCCGCCGAAGTCGCGGAACCGGAGCTGGCGCGCCACCTCGCGCGCCGCCAGCATGTTGGTCTGCAGGATGGTGTCTTCCTGGTTGCGCTTGCCGGTGAAGCGCCCGGTGTTCACATCGACCGAGACCAGCGCCTCGGTGGGTTCGATGATCAGGTAACCGCCCTTCTTCATCCAGACCCGCTTGTCGAGCGACTTCTTGATCTCCTGCTCGATGTCGTAATGGTCGAAGATGGGCAGGTCGCCGGTGTAGAGGCGGATGCGCTTCTCGAGCTTGGGTGCGAAGAAGCGGGCGTACTCCAGGAGCTTCCGCTGATCCTCGCGGTCATCGATGATCAGCTCCTCCACGTCTTCCTTGAAGATGTCGCGGATCAGGCCGACCACCAGGCCCACGTCCTCGTGCACCAGCCCCGGCGCCACCACTTCCTTGGCCCGTTCGCGGATGGTGTTGGTGAGGTCGGAGAGGTAGTGGACGTCGGTGCGGATGGCGTCCTCGTCGGCGCCCTCGGCGGCGGTGCGGATGATGAACGCGCCGCGATCGGGGCGGTGCTTCTGCAGGTACTGCTTAAGGCGCACGCGCTCGCGGCGGTCGGCGATCTTCCGCGACACGCCGATGTGGCGGCCCTTGGGCATCATGACCAGGTAGCGGCCCGGCAGCGAGAGGTCGGCGGTCAGGCGCGGCCCCTTGGTGCTGATGGGCTCCTTGGTGACCTGGACCACGATGTCGTCGCCCACCTTGAGCATGTCGCCGATGTCGGGCACGGGGGCGTTGCGGTCACGGCGGCGATCGTCGTCGTCGTCGTCCTCGTCGTCCTCGCCGGTGCCGCTGTGCACCACATCGCTGGCGTGCAGGAAGCCGGCCTTCTCCATGCCGATATCCACGAAAGCCGCCTGCAGTCCCGGTTTGACCGAGGTCACCTTGCCCTTGTAGAGGTTGCCCACGATGCGGCGGGCGTCGGCCCGCTCGATGAGCAACTCGACCGGTTCGCCGTCCTCGAGGATCGCGACGCGGACCTCGTGCGGGGTCGAATTGATGATGATGTCTTTGCGCATATCTCCGTTTCCGATACCAATGTCAGTCGTTCAAGTGTGCCTGCAGCCAGACGCGGCGCCGCAGCGCCAGGATCTCCTCGAACGGCGAGAGCCAGCGGCCGGTCTCGTCACAGCCGCTGAGGCCCGTCCTCGTCACCCGGCACCAGCGTGGCTCAGGCAGGTCCGCCCCGAAGAGGGCGGCCAGGAATTCATGCACCGGCAGGCCGGCGCCGGCGGCATCGCGCCCCAGGCTCAGGCGCAAGACCGCGGACTCGGGCCCGTCCGCTCCCTTCGCCCAGACCAGCCCCCCTGCGGGGACCAGACAGCGGGCATCCACCTCGATGTCCGGCTTGCCAGGGCGCTGCCGGCGCCAGGGCCAGCTCTCCGAAGCAAGAAACGTCGCCACGCACTCCCGTGCGCGGTCGCTGGTCGGTCCGCCATCCGCGGCAAGCGGCAGCACGATCCGGAAGTCGGACCGTTCGGCGCGGGCGTCGATGCTCGGAGGCGTGATGGAGCCCACGGTCACCCCACGCACCACGGCAAGCCCTTCGGGCAACACCGCTGCCAGGCGGCGCTGCCAACCGGGCTCCTCCCACTGGAAGGCGAGGTCCAGGACCTCGTGGTCGCCCGCCACCCCCACGGGCAGCGGTGGACCGAACTTCAGCAACGGATGTGGATGATAACCCTTGCTGTACGCCACCGGCAAGCGGGAACGCCGCAGGGCCAGGTGCAGCATGCGCTGGAAATCCAGATGCCCAAGGAACACCAGACGGCCGTGCTTGGCAAACTCCAGCCGGCACCAGATCTTGGCCGAGGCGCGCTCGCGCCAGGACCGCCAGCGCGGATCCTCTGCGGCCCGCGGCGGCTCCGCCGGTGCCACGGTCGCCGCCGGTCTGGTGACCGGTCCGGGCGCAGGGTCGGCGGCCAGATGGGTCAGCCCATCGCCGCAGGCCGCACAGGCGGTGCAGGGGCCATCCAGGCGACAGTCGGCGGTGGTCTCCCCGGCCAGCGCCCGCTCCCACTCACGCTGCAGGAAGGCCCGGTCCACCGGGCCGGCCACCGTGTCCCAGGGCAAGCCGGCGGCGGGGTCGCGCGGGGCCACCACCGCATCGCCATCCACGCCGCAAGAGGCCAGGGCACCTTCCCAGCGGGTAAAAGCGAAACATTCGTCCCAGCCGTCGAACCGCGCGCCCTGGCGCCAGGCCTCCACCACCACGTCCGCCAGCCTGGCGTCGCCCAGCCCGAGCACCGCTTCCAGGAAGCTCACCTCGGGATCGCGCAGGCTGACCTTGGCCTTGAGCCGGTGCAGCCGTCGCGCGAGGTACTGGTTCCGGCGCGCGATCTCCTCGCGGCCGATCTGTCCCGCCCACTGGAACGGCGTGTGCGCCTTGGGCGCGAAGGGCGAGATCGAGATGGTGACCTGGGAGCCGCCGCGGGGGGCCACCCCGATGATCCGGCCGGCCAGCGCCACGATCCCGTCGAGGTCCTCGTTGGTCTCGGTGGGCAGCCCGATCATGAAGTACAGCTTGATCCGCTTGATTCCGCTGCGCAGCGCCTGCTCGGCGGCGGTGACGATCTCCTGCTCGGTGATCTGCTTGTTGATCACGTCGCGCAACCGCTGGGTCCCGGCCTCCGGCGCGAAGGTGACGCTGCTGGGTCGCTCGCGGCCGATCCGCTCGTGGAGTTCCTGATCGACCGAATCGACCCGCAGGCTCGGCAGCACCAGGTTGGTGCGCGTCCCGGCGAGTTCGTCCTGGATCCCCGCCACCGCGGGCTTGAGCCCGGTGTAGTCGCTGGTCGACAGCGAGAGCAGTCCGACCTCGGCGAATCCCGAGGCCTGGCTGCCGTCGCGCGCCGCGGCCACCACCCGGGCGACGTCGCGCTCGCGCACCGGCCGCTGGATCATCCCGGCCTGGCAGAACCGGCACCCGCGCGCACAACCACGCATCACTTCCACCGCCAGCCGGTCGTGCACCGGTTCGGTGACCGGCACCAGTTCGTCGGGCATGGGCACCGCGTTGAGATCGGCCAGCACGCGGGCCGGGACCGGACCGGCCACGCCCTCCCACCAGACCCCGTCCAGGGCGCGGACGCGCGCCAGTGTTTCCTGGCGCGAGACGCCCACGGCGCGCGCGGCCGCCACCACGGCCGCCACCTCGCCCAGCACCTCCTCGCCGTCGCCCGGCAGCACCGCATCGCAGAACGGGCCGATCACCGCGGGGTTCATGACGCAGGACCCGCCGGCGATGATCAGCGGATCGCCCTCGCCGCGAGCAGCGGCGCGGAGCGGCACGCCCGCCAGGTCGATCATGGTCAGCATGTTGGTGTAAGCCAGCTCATAACCCAGCGAGAAGCCGATGAGGTCGAACTGGCTAGCGGCGCGGCGGGTCTGCAGGCCGTGGAGCGGCAGGCCCTCGCGGCGCATGGCGGCCTCGAGGTCGGGCCAGGGGGTGAAGGCCAGGTCGCAGAAGGTGTCCGGACGCGCGTTGAGCAGCGTGTAGAGGATGCGCAGCCCGGTGTGGGACATGCCCACCTCGTAGGCGTCGGGGAAACAGAGCAGGACGTTGGCGCCGTCGGCGCGCCAGCGATCCGCCGGGACCGCGCCGTCCTCGCCGCCGATGTAGCGCGCCGGCCGTGTCACCAGCGGCAGGACGCGCCCCTCGAGGACGCGTCCCAGCTCCGCCGGATCGGCGAAGCGGCCGTCGGGCCGCCAGGTGTCGGGGGTGATGTCGATCACGCCTCCGGTTCGTCGGCGCCGCTGCCCGGGCGCGGTTTGAGGATCAGCTCGGCACCGGCGGCATGGCGGTCGAACACCGCCTTGTCGGGCTCGAGATCGAACGGCACCGGATACTTCCCGGTGAAGCAGGCGTTGCAGTAGCGGTCGCCCTCGCCGGTGGCCTCGAGCAGCCCCTCCAGGCTGAGGTAGTGGAGGCTGTCGACGCGCAGGTAGGCGGCGATCTCCTCGTTGGTGTGGCTGCTGGCGATGAGCTCCTTGCGCACCGGCGTGTCGATGCCGTAGAAGCAGGGATGGCTCACCGGCGGCGAGGCGATGCGCAGGTGCACCTCCTCGGCCCCGGCCTGCCGCAGCAGCTTGACCAGCTTGCGCATGGTGGTGCCGCGCACGATGGAGTCGTCCACCACGACCACGCGCTTGCCGGCCAGCACCTCGCGCACCGGGTTGAACTTGATGCGCACCGACATGTCGCGCACCTGCTGCGCCGGCGAGATGAAAGTCCGGCCGACGTAGTGGTTGCGGATCAGCGCCAGCTCGAAGGGGATGCCGGTGGCGCGGGCGAAGCCCAGCGCGGCGGTGTTGCTGCTGTCGGGCACCGCGGTCACCAGGTCGGCCTCCACCGGCGCCTCGCGGCCGAGGATCTCGCCGCTGGCCCGCCGTGTCCGCTCCACGCTGGTGCCGAAGATCTGGCTGTCGGGGCGCGAGAAGTAAACGTGCTCGAACACGCAGCGGCGCTCGATGCCCGCCTCGGCCACGCGCCGGCTAACCAGCTCTCCCTGCCCCAGCACCACCATCTCGCCCGGCTCCACGTCACGGAGGTAGCGCGCGCCGATGATGTCGAACGCGCAGCTCTCGCTGGCCACCACGTAGCTGTCCTGGAAGCGGCCCAGGCAGAGCGGTCGGAAGCCCAGCGGGTCGCGTGCGGCGATGAGCGTGTCACCGGTCAAGAGCACCAGGCTGTAAGCGCCGCTCACCTCGGGCAGGATCTCCTGCAACGCGTCGGCCACGGTCTCGGCGCGGCTGCGCGCCATCAGGTGCAGGATGACCTCGCTGTCGCTGGTCGTGGAGAAGATCGACCCCGCCAGCTCCATGGCCCGTCGCAGCTGGGGCGCGTTGACCAGGTTGCCGTTGTGGGCCAGGCTCACGGCGCCGCGATGGCTGGCCACCTGGATCGGCTGGGCGTTGATCAGGTTGCTGCTGCCGCTGGTGCTGTAGCGCACGTGTCCGATGGCGAAGGTGCCGGGCATGCTCTTGAGCGTGTTCTCGTCGAAGCAATCGGCCACCAGGCCCATGCTCTTGTGAGTGCGGATCAGGTGACCGTCGGAGACGGTGATGCCCGCCGATTCCTGGCCACGGTGCTGCAGCGCATGCATGGCCATGCTGGCCAGCTCGGCGGCACCGTTGACCCCGGCGATGCCCACCACGCCACATTCCTCGCGCCAGTGCCTGTGGTCGCTCATGTCGTCTCCTCAGGGCCGGCGGACCGCGGTCAGCCAGCCGTGCAGATGGGGGTTGACCAGCAGGCCCTGGTCGCCGCTGCGGGCGACCGTGAGCTTGTCGGCCAGGCGGCCGGGGTCTCGGCCATCGTCGCTCAGGATCAGGCGCCAGAGCACGCCCGAAAGGATCGGTCCGGGCTCGCCCAGCGGGAACGCTGCCACGTCCACGGCCACGTGACCGGCGGGAACCGCACCGCCGAGCAGGCGGTCGGCCAGGCCGGCATCCACCGGCGCCAGGTCCGACGCCACGGCCGAGCCGGGCCAGCTCGGCGCGAGCTGCGCGCCGCCCTGGCCCAGGTCGCCGAGCCAGGGCTCACCGGCCGCGGCCAGCTCGAAGTGTCCGTAGTGGTGCTTGTTGGGGTTGAAGAAGCGCCCGATCTCGAGCAGGTCGCTCACCCGGCGCCCGTCCCCCGCGCCCCAGAAGGTGTGCAGCTCACCGCGAAAAAGCGCCTGCAGCGCGTCGCCGCCCTCGAGCCGACGCTGCATGACGCGCACGGCGGTGGCGGCGTGCAGGTCGACGCCCTTGTGGCTCACGAGCAGAGTGGTCTGGGTCATCGTCGTCGTCCCTTCGGTGACCGTCATCAGCACAGCTCCACGAGTCGCCGCAGGAGCCAGAAGCCGGGACCGGCGGCCTCCAGGCGTTCGGGATCGGCCGCGGCATCGCGGCGCAGGGCGCCCCAGGCGTGCGGCAGGTCCTCCGGGACCATGCGCAGTTGCAGCGCGCGTTCGGGATGGGGCATCATGGCCAGCACGTTGCCGCCAGCATTGGTCAGGCCCGCCACGTCACGCAGCGATCCGTTGGGGTTGCCGCCGCTGCCGCCGGCCAGAGCATGATAGCGCAGCGCCACGTAGCCGTCGGCGGCCAGCTGGTCGAAGTATGCGGGATCCTCGTGAGTGAAGCGGCCCTCGGCGTGGGCCACCGGCGCCGGGAAGACACCATCCAGACCATCGAGGAAGGAGCAGCGCCCGCCGGAAACAGGCTCCAGCCCCACCCAGCGCGAGTAGTAGCCGCGCCGGCCCGGCTGCCGGTTCGCTGCCAGCGCCACCTCCACCGCACCGGGTTCGATCCCCGGCACGATGCCGCTCTCCACCAGCACCTGGCAGCCGTTGCAGATCCCGAGGATGGGCTTGCCGCCGGCGGCCGCCTCGCGCAGCACCGCCAGCAGCGGATCCTTGGCCGCCACGGCGCCGGCGCGGACCCGGTCCTGGTAGCTGAAGCCTCCGGGGATGAGGAAGCCGTCGAAGCGCGCGAGCTCGGCGGCCGGCCGCGTCCAGCGGAAGATCTCCGCCGCGCCGCCGGCCATCTCGATGGCCCGCGCCGACTCGGTCTCGCAGTTGACCCCCGGCAGCTGCAGCACCCCCAGCCGCGGCACGCGGGAAAGGACCGCCGGGCCGGGCTGGACCGGCAGCGGATCGCCGGTCGCCGTCGCGGCGGCCGGCACGGCATCGGCGGCGGCCTCGCCGCCGAAGAGACGCGGCAACCCCTGCTGCCACACCCGGGCCAGGTCGGCCACCGGCACGGTGACCGTGGTACCCTCCACCCCGCAGACCACCAGATCCTGCTCGGCGGTGACCTCGCCCAGCGGCCACCACTGGCTGCTGCTGAAGCTGAGCAGCTTCTCGACCTCGCCCGCGCTCGCCGCGGCGCACGACACCAGGAATCCGCCGCCCTCGCTGAAGAGCACCTCGCGCAGGGTGAGGTCGGTCAGTTCGGACGGCACGCGCAGGCGGGCGCCGAGGCGGGCCTGGCCCTCCAGGCCCACGGCCATCTCGGCCAGGGCCACCGCGAGGCCGCCGTCGGCGATGTCGTGCACGGCGTTGGCGATCCCCGCCCGCACCAGCGAGAGCACGCCCGCCAGCTCGGCGCGCACCGCGTCGAAATCGATGGCCGGCACCGCGGGGCGGCCGGCCTGGAAACCGGCCTCGAGGAAGAGGCTGCCACCGGTCTCGCGGACCGGTCGACCCACCAGGTAGAGGCGATCGCCGGGGTTCTTGAGGTGCTGACTGCGGCAGCGGCGATAATCGTCCACCACGCCCACGCAGGCGATCACCGGCGACGGCGCCACCGACCGGCCGCTGGCCGACTGGTTGTAGAACGAGACGTTGCCCGAGATCACCGGCAGCGGCTCGTGAGGCGCCGAGAGGCGACCGAGGCGGCTGCAGGCCTCGCCCACGCCACGCACGCTCTCGGCGAACTGCCACATGGCGCGGGGCACCTCGGGATTGCCGAAATTGAGGCAGTCGGTGATGGCGGCGGGTTCGCCGCCCACGCAGACCACGTTGCGACAGGCCTCGATCACCGCGCGGGCGCCGGCGGCGAAGGGGTCGGCCACGCCCAGCAGCGGGTTGCCGTCGCAGGTCATGGCCACGGCGCGGCGGCTGCCGGGCACCGGGGCCACCACGCCGGCGTCGGCCTCGCCGGGACGCAGGATGGTGCCGGCCTGGACCTCGGGATCGTAGTGCCGGAAGAGGTACTCGCGACTGGCGATGTTGGGGTGTCCCATGAGCGCCTGCCACTCGGCGGCGATGGCCGTGGCCGGCGCCTCGTCCAGCCGCGCGTCCGCCGGAACGTCCGGCGTGTCCGGAGCCTCGAGCGGACGGTCGTAGCGGATGCCCTCGGTGATGGTGTCGATGGGCGCGTCGGCCAGGATCCGGTCGCCGTGGCGCAGCACGTACCGACGGTCCACGGTGACGCGGCCGATGCGGCAAGCGCACGCGCCGTCGTAGACCATGGGCAGCGCGAAATCCTCGTTGTAGATCTTCAGGACCTGCTCGGTGAGGCGCGAGGGCACCGCCAGGCCGTAGCGCTCCTGGGTCTCGCTGCAGGCACAGACCCGGGCGGGCAGGTCGGCGATCTGGTGCACCAGGGCCAGGTCCACGTCGCAGCCGAAGCCGCCGGCGTCGCAGAGCTCGCTGGTGACGCACGACACGCCGCCGGCGCCCAGGTCCTTGAAGCCGATGGTCACCTTCTGGTCGCGGCACAGCTCGAGCACGGCGCGGTTGGCCACGGTGAGGATGCGCTTGAGGAAGGGGTCGGGGGTCTGGACCGAGCCCTTGTTCTCGGTGGCGGCCTCGGCGTCGAGGGTGGCCGAGGCGAAGGCGGCCCCGCCCATGCCCGACCAGTCGGTGGGCTTGCCCACCAGGATCAGGTCGTAGGGTTCCTGGGCGGCCTCGCGGGGCACGCGGCTGTGCGTGATGTGATCCTGGTCGACCAGGCCGATGGCGACCACGTTGACCAGGCAGTTCTCGTTGAACGAGTGGTGGAAGTAGACGTCGCCGCCCAGGTTGGGCACGCCGATGGCGTTGGCGTACTCCCAGATGCCGGTGACCACCTCGCGGGCGATGTCACGGCGGTGCGCGTCGCCGGCGTCGTCTGGGCCCTCGGCCAGCGGCCAGCCGAAGCGCAGCGGGTCCAGCGTGGCGATGACCTCGCCGCCCATGCAGTACACGTCACGCACGATGCCGCCGATCCCGGTGGCCGCGCCCTCCACGGGCATGACCTGGCTGGGATGGTTGTGGCTCTCGTGGGCCATGATGATGCCCCAGCGCCGGCCGTCTACCTCGCCGAAATCCACCACGCCCGCGTCCTCCACCGGCCCGATCACCACGTTGGTGGCGTCGTTGGGCAGGTACTTCTTGAGGTACGGCCGGCTGCTCTTGTACGAGCAGTGCTCGCTCCACATGGTGTCGAAGAGCGTCATCTCGGTGAGCGTGGGATCGCGGCCGAGCAACTCGGCGACCTTGCGCGCCTCGCTGGCAGCCAGGGTCAAACCGTGGCCGCGCAAGAACTTGCGCAGACTTTCGTCGTCGTGCTCGGCAACGGGAATAGGAGCGAAACTCTCGTCTCGTGTGGCCACGGTTACCCCCGGAGATGGCGGTGCGGAACCGGTTCAGGACCTGAGCGAACGCCAGGGAACCGACAATGTAACTCCTGAACTGGCAAACCAAAAGCCGCAGGTTGTGACACGGAGAGTGTGTCCGGCCCTGGCGAGGCCCATTCAGGCGTCCGCAACATGACAATACCTGCCCTGGAAATGACAATTCATCATTCGAATCCCGCTCCAGGTCCGTGGAGGCCGACCGGACACACTCTCCAAGGCACCGGTCAGGAACTCTCCCGCACGGACCAAGGGGGGCCGGGAGTAACGGTGGCGTAACGCCACCCCACTAAGCTGGAATCGTGACCATCAGGCATCCCGCAAACCAGATGGAGGTCCCCCATGATCACCCTCAAGCACCGGCCCCGGGCCAGGACCGCCGACCAGGACCGGTGGCACGGTGTCCTCCTCGCCGCCGCGAGCGCCCTGATCATCCTGGCGGGGCTCACGGCCACCGCCAGCGAGGACCTGGCCGGCGACGTCGTCCTCGAGGTCCATCACGAGCGGACCCAGGGGGCGTTCACCATGCTCATCCCCCGGGGCTGGCAGACCCAGGGCGGCATGGTGCCCAGCGGCGTGCCCGGCAACATCGTCGACCTCATCGAGGGCAACATCAACTTCGCCGCCGTCAGCGCGGACGGGCGGAGCGCGCTGGCGTTCCTGCCCAAGTTCTACTTCCAGACGCCGGAGTCGCTGGCCCGCTCGAGCGGTGGGATGCTCAACCCGCAACCCGGACAGATGCTCAACGGCTGCATCGTTTATCCCTGGGTGGAGATTCCCGCGTACCTCGAGCAGATCGTCTTCCCCAGCCTCCTGCAGGGCGCCATCCAGGACGTCCGCTTCACCGGCCAGGTCCAGCCCGCCCCCTGGCTCGACCCGCTGGTGCCCCGCAACGTGGCGTCGCGGTGGCAGGTGGGGTCGCTCACCTTCACGGGCCGGCAGGATGGGGTCGACAAATGCGGTCGGCTCTACTGCGTGCTCATCGACATCGGCGGATTCCTGTGGACCAATGCCGCCACCTTCGGCTATGCCGTGCCGCGCGACCAGTGGCAGGACGCCGAGCGCGTCATGGAGTTCTGCCTGCGCAGCTTCCGGCTCGACCCGCAGTGGGTGGCTCGCGCCGCCGAGGGCGCCCGCAAGCGAGGCGGACAGTACCACGAGCTGCAGAAGTACATGAACGGCCTCGACGCCCAGATGCAGCAGGACCGCATGCAGACCAACAGCGACATCAACCACGAGACCTTCAAGGTCCTGACCGAGCAGATGGAGACCTATGATCCGGTGACCGGCGAGCTCACCGAGCTGCCCATGTACGACCACGCCTGGACCGACGGCCAGGGCCATTACCTGTTGAGCGACCAGGAGCACCCGCCGGTCCTCGACGCCGAGCCGAGCTGGCGGCCGGTGAAGATCGTCAACCGCAACGCGCCGGACTACGGCATAAGCGAGTGATCGTGACCGGAGGCCTGCTCGGCCAGTTCCTTGAGCCGCGCCGAGGGCAGGAGGTCGAGCTCGCGGACCAGGCGCGACTCGAAGCGGGCGTAGGTGTCGACCACGTCCTGGCGATGGCCCAGCCGCAGGAGCCCGAGCAGCAGCGAGCGGGCGAACGGCTCGTGGAGCGGATCCTCGTCGAGGGCGCGGCGGGCCACGATCACCAGCTCGTCCCAGGTGCCGGCGGCGGTCTGCAGTTCGAGCAGACGCTCGGCGGCGCGGAGGAAATCCAGGCGCAAGGCTGCCGCCGGTTCCTCCACCACGCTGTCGTAGGGTGTGTCCGCGAGCAGTGGTCCGCGCCACAACGCCACGGCTTCCTGCAGCGCCGTCAGCTCGCCATCGCGATCGCCGACGCGACGAGCGCCGCGCGCTCGCGCCAGTCGCCTGGCGAAGACCTCGGCGTCGCAGCTGCCGCCGGGCCCCAGTTCGAGGCGCAGCGTTTCCCCCTCGGTGAGCACGTGATCCTGCTGGAGCACGTTGCGGAGCTGGAACACCGCCTGCCGCAGGCTCACGGCGGCCTTGTCGGGATCCGCCTCGGGCCACATCGCCTCCATGGCCTGTTCACGCGGCACCGGCCTCGGGTAGCGCACGACCAGCAGGTTCAGCAGACGGCGGGCGCGACGCGAGCGCCAGACTCCGGGGTCCAGCTCCGCCTCGCCGTGCACCACCTCCAGAGGTCCCAGGACCCTCAGATGCAATGCCGTCAGTCCGGACGCGGCAGCCTCGGCGGCCGTCGGGCTGTCCGCGGCGTTCTGCTCCTCGCCCAGCCGCCGCGCCAGCTCCGACTCCAGGCGGTCGACCAGGAAGGCCGGCGCCGATTCCGCGAGGCGCGCCAGGACCTGGGCCGGATCCTCGTCGCCGGCGGCGGCGCGCCAGAGCCGAAGCCGCCAGCGTTCGAGATCGGCGCCCAGGCGAGCCAGCAGGCGCTCGGCGGCCTGCCAGGTGCGGCGCGCCGCGGGATCGTGGTCGACCGCCTCCAGCCGACCCCGCTGGGCCAGGGCCCGGGCCTGGCAGAAGAGGTCGCCGCGACGCTTGGCCAGGGCCAGGGCACGCTGGACCTCCCGGCGCGCCTCCGCGAGGTCCTGCCGGCGCCAGGCCGCCTCGGCAAGGCCCAGCCGGCACCAGGTCTCCAGCGCCTCCTCGCCCAGCTCGCCGGCGATGGCGTAGGCCTCGCCAAAGCGGGCTGCCGCCGCCGCTGGATCGTCGTTGAGGAGCTCGCATTCTCCCAGGGTCAGACGCGCGTAGCCGGCGACGAGCCGGTAGCCGATGGCCTCGGCGTGTTGCAGGGCCCAGTTCGAGGACGCCCGGGCCGCCGCCGCGTCACCCCGGCCGGCGAGGACGAAGCCCAGCACGCCCTCGGCGTGGCAGGCCAGGTCGCCACGGCCGAGCTCCTGGTAGAGATCCCGGGCACGCCTGGCAGTGGCCAGGGCGCGGTCGAGATCACCCCGGATATAGTGGACGTTGGCCGCCAGAAGATAGAGACAACGCCCCTCGAGGGTCCGATCTTCGCGCCGCCGGGCCCCGGCCAGCGCCTGTTGCAGGAATTCTTCGCCCTGGTCCAGCCGTCCCAGACTCGCCGCCGCCACTCCCAGCGACGAGAGGATCAGCCCACGATCCGCGAGTGCCAGGCGCCGCGAGCCGGCGAGTACCCGGCGGCCGCTGCGCAGGCACTGTTCGAAGTGGCCGCGTTGCAGGTGCAGCCGCACCAGCCGGGCTTGCAGCTGGGAGGCCAGGTCGGCCGAGGGGCGCAGCCGTCGGGCGCGGCGCAGATCGTCCTCGGCGTCCTGCCAGCGCCCGCAGAGGTGCGCCTGGCTCGCCCGCACCACGAGCGCACCGGCCTGGGACCGGATGGCGGCGTCGGGCAGGGCGGCCAGGGCACAGCGCAGCGTCTCGGGCCGGCGCGAGTCGGCGAGCCAGCGGGCGTGGCGCGTGAGCAACGTCACGGCCTGGTCGCAATCGCCGGCCCGGGCCAGATCGAGGATCGCGGCCTCGGGTTCGCCGGCCTCCACCAGCACCACCGCGGCGCGGCGATGCAAGCGGCGCCACTGGGCCGGGGACAGATCGCGGGCCAGACGCCTGCGCAGGCAGGAACGCAGGAGATTGTGATAACGCCAGCAGCCGTCGCCCACCGGAACGGTGAACAGGTTCCGTTCCACCAGGGTGCGCAGCAAGCGGTCGCTGCCACGGCGCTCCAGGAGGCGATCGCAGAGGTCGGCCTCGAGATGGGGCAGCAGCGAGGTCTGCAGCATGAAGTCACGGGTTCCGGGGTCCAGATCGGTCAGGATCTCCTCGGCGAAGAAATCGAACCAGCGGCTGCCGCCGGCTTCCAGACGATCGAGGACGGCGTGCTGGCGCGCGGCCTTCTCCGGTGTGCCGACCTCGGCCAGCGCCTGGCAGACGATTTCCAGCGCGGTGGGCCAGCCCTCGGTGAGGGCATGGACACGGTCGGCCAGCGTCTCCACGGTGCGGCCGCAACGGCGGGCCAGGATCTCGCTGCTCTCGGACGGAGTCAGGGAGAGGTCGACCGCCGACAGGTGGAGGGCCTCCCCGCGCGTCTCGAGCCGTGCGGCGGCCAGGACAACCGGCTCGCGCGACGAGAGGGCGAGTCCGCACGATGACGGCAGGTAACGCAGGAGACGGCCCAGGAACTGGCGGGCGGCCTCGCTGTCGGCGATGGACTGCACGTCGTCCAGCACCAGGAGCTGTCGCCGATCCATGGCCCCGATGATGCCGGCCAGTTGTTCGAGCGGCGGTTCCTCGGTCAAGGGCAGACCGCAGGCGGTGGTCAGGTGCGCGGCCAGCACCGAGGGGTCGCGGTCGAGATCGTCGAGGGTGTACCAGAGCGCCTGATCGGCGAGGTCGTGGGCCCGCGAGGCCAGGAAGCACGTCTTGCCCCAGCCGGCGCCGGCGGTGACGGTGACCAGGCGCGGCGGCCGCGACTGCCGCCAGCAGCGATCGAGGCGCGGGCGTGGGCGATAGTCGGCCGGCAACGACGGCACGGTGAACTTGGCGCGAAAGATGGCAGCCGCCATGGAGTCCTCGGTGTCCGGGGCGAAAAGGTGTCGGCTTCGACAAGATTCTAACCGATGCCGTCCCCGCTTCCAAGCCTACGTAACCATGGCCAACCGATCGGATGACGTCGGGATCCGCAGCGCCGGCTCACCAGTCCTTCTGCGCGAGCGTCCGGTCGAAGAGTTCCGGCACGTACCGCAGCTGATGCTGCAGGTCGAAGCAGCGGTCGAGGGTGGCGGCGTCGAGGACGGCGGTGATCTCGGTGTCCTCGCCCAGCGCCTCGCGCAGCGCCACGCCCTCGTCCCAGACGCGCATGGCGCAGCGCTGGACCCAGGCGTAGGCGTCCTCGCGGGTGATGCCGGCCTCGGTCAGCTCGAGCAGAACGGCCTGGCTGAAGTACATGCCGCGGACCTTCTCCATGTTGGCCAGCATGGTCTCGGGGAAGACCACCAGCCCGCTCACGAGCCAGCGCATCTTCAGCAGCATGTGGTGCAGGGTGTGGCAGGCGTCGGGAAAGATGATCCGCTCGACCGAGCTGTGGCTGATGTCGCGCTCGTGCCAGAGCGCCACGTTTTCGGTGGCGGTGTGGGCGTAGCCGCGCAGGAGGCGCGCCATGCCCGTGAGCTTCTCCGAGACGATGGGGTTCTTCTTGTGCGGCATGGCGCTCGACCCCTTCTGCCCCTTGCCGAACGGCTCCTCCACCTCGTGCACGTCGGTGCGCTGGAGGTTGCGGATCTCCACGGCCATCTGCTCGATGGTGGCGCCCACCAGCGCGACCGCGCTCAGGAACGCCGCGTGGCGGTCGCGCTGCAGGATCTGGGTCGAGACCGGCGCCACCGCCAGCCCCAGGCGCGCGCAGGTCTCGGCCTCCACCGCGGGCGCCAGGTGGGCGTGGGTGCCCACGGCGCCGGAGATCTGGCCGAAGCTGCATTCGGCGATGCCCGCGTCCAGCCGCGCCAGGCCACGGCGCAACGCCTCCCAGTACACCAGCAGCTTCAGGCCGAAGGTGGTGGGTTCGGCGTGGATGCCGTGGCTGCGCCCCATCATCACGGTCGCCTGATGCTCCCGGGCCTTGACCTCAACCGCGTCCAGCAGCGCCACCAGCGCTTCGCGCAGCACCCCGCCGGCGGCCTGGATCTGCAGCGCGAACGAGGTGTCGAGCAGGTCGCTGCTGGTCATGCCCTGGTGCACGAAGCGGCTGGCCGGCCCGATGTGCTCGGCCATGTTGGTCAGGAAGGCGATGACGTCGTGCTGGACCGTGCGCTCGATCTCGAGTACCCGCGCGGTGTCGAACGCCGCCTTCGCCCGGATCTCCCGCGCCGCCTCCTGCGGGATCTCGCCGCGCGCGGCGCGCACCTCGCACACGGTGACCTCCACTTCCTTCCAGTGCTCGAAGCGGGCCTCGTCGGACCAGATGGCGGTCATCTCGGGAGTGGCGTAACGGTCGATCATGCGGGGAGCCTCCGCGGCTGGAGTGTGGCCCAATTCCATCTGGCGGCATGATGGGCGATGTCCGGCGTCGGCGCAAGTCTCCCAGCCATCCGCTGCGGGTTGTTGCCACCGCGGCCGCGCCCTATCATCATCCTGACGACAAGCTCCACCAGCGATGGGAATCCCATGCTGCGCCTTTCAGCCATGCTCTACTGCCTCGCGATCCTAGGCCTCGTGACCGCCTGCGGCGACCAGGCCCGCACGCCCGCCTCGCCCGCCGCGCGCACCACCGTGATCCTCGGCGTCGACGCCTGGGACTGGCAGGTGCTCGATCCGCTCCTCGCGGCCGGCGAGCTGCCGACCCTGGCCGCGCTCCGCGACCGCGGGACCAGCGGCGTCAACCTGAGCTTCGTGCCGCTGGAGAAGTCGCCGCTGATCTGGGCCTCCATGGCCACCGGCCTCGAGCCCGCCGACCACGGCGTCGGCGGCTTCCTCAAGCAGCGCGACGGGCAGGGAACGGCGCTGGCCTCCGCCGCCGACTGGCAGGCTCCCGCGCTGTGGGACATCGCCGGCGCGGCCGGACTCGAGAGCTGCGTCATCGGCTGGTGGGTCACCTACCCCGCACGCGCCATCGCCGGCGTCCTGGTCAGCGACCACGTGACCTACACCGAAGCCGGCAACCGCGACTACACCGGCCTGGTCCGTCCCGCCGAGCTGGCGGCCCAGTTGACGGCGCTCACCGTGGACTGGCGCAACCTGCCGGCCGACCTGCTGCGCGTGCTCCTGCCCGCAGCCGACGAATCGCTCCTCGCCGACACCGATCACCCGGCGCTGCGCGACCTGCGCCTGGCGCTGGCCGGCGATCTCACCTACCTGGCCACCGCCAGGCACCTGGCCGCCCATGGCCAGTACGACCTCTTCGCGGTCTACTTCCGCGGTTTCGACATCGCCTGCCACAACTACTGGCGCTTCTATCGCCCGGCCGAGGGCCAGGAGGTGAGCGCCGAGGACCAGGCGCTGTACGGACAGATCATCCCGGGCTACGCCAGGGTCGTGGACCGCTGGCTGGGCGAGCTGCTTCCGCTGTTCCCCGACGCGGCCAACGTGATGGTGGTCTCGGATCACGGCTTCCACGGCGCGCGCCGCGACCGTGCGGGCAACTTCCGCAAGGGCGTGGCCGAGCACCGCCCCGACGGCGTGCTGGTGATCCGCAGCGTGCTCTACGAACCAGGCTCGCGCTTCGACCGCAGCTTCGTGCTCAACGTCGGCCCCACGGCGCTGGCACTGCTGGGCCTGCCGGCCAGCAAGGAGATGCCGGGCCGCGTGCTGCGCGACGGCCTGACCGCGGCGGGCCTGGCGTACGTCGAGCACCTCGAGGCCGACCGCATCGCGAGCTACGCCGCCCTGGCCCCGCAGCCGCCACCGTCCGTGAAGGACGACCCGGCGCTGGAAGCGGCGGTCAAGAAACAGCTGCGATCGCTGGGATACGTGGATTGAGCAGACGGCGCGAAACGTTCTAGAGCTCGACGCGCAGCCGGTTCTTGAGCAGGAGCCCAGCCGCCAGCGAGAGCACCGAGAAGCTCACCAGCCAGGGCCAGGCCACGCCCAGCACCGACACCTCGCGCGCCGGCAACTGGATCGCCAGCCGGGAAAGCTCCGCCGTGGTCGGCAACCGCTCTCCCGCTGGATCGAAGAGCATCTGATCGAGCGCGCCCGCATGCCGCGCCGCGACCAGGGCTGGCAATCCGCGTTCGGCAACGGACACCGCCAGCGTCAACGTGGTCCGGGGGCCGGTCAGGCTCAGTTCGTGACGACCCGGCGCGGTGGCCCGCACGCGCCAGACCAGCTCACCGCGCGCGGTGTCGCGCACCGGTCCGGCCTCCACCCGCAGGCCCTCGCCCGCGGTGAGCACCGGCGCCGCCGACGCCGCCGAGGCCTCGGGCGCCAGCGCCGCCGTGACCAGCGCCACCTCGCCCACCCCCAGCGGCTGCCGACCGAGCCGCGACTCGAGCTGCGGCACCACCAGCACCAGCGGCACCACCAGCACCACCACGGCGGGCAGCGCCATGACCAGGTAACGGAGGTTGGCCACCAGCACGCCGGCCTGCACGCGCAGGATCACCGGCAGGCTGGTCTGGTACAGCGCGGCCTCGTAGAGCCGACCGATGAGCCGATCGCGCGCCGCGGCGAGGCGGCGCTGCGGGGTAGCCCACTTGAAGAGCAGCAGCGCCACCACCGCGAAGAGCACCGAGGCGACTGCCAGCGCCCAGCCGGCATGATCGCCGAACGGCTTCATGAGCAGGTCGCCGATGCGGGTGGTGAGGTGCGTCACCGCAATCACGAGATATACCCCAGCCCCTGCATGCGCTTGCGGATCTCTTCCTCGTCGGCACCGCCCTGGTCGAGGCGGTCGAGCTCGCGCTCCAGCACGTGCTGGACGAACTCGGTCACCGACGCGTAGCCCGCTGCCTCGCTCACGCGCTCGGCACGCGCGAGAAGGTCCTTGTCGAGCTTGATCTTGCTGCCTCCGAACATGGTCATCTCCTCGCGGTGCTGGTGGTGAAGAGGTCGCGCCCGGTCATCTCCGGCGGTGGCTCGACGCCGAACAGGCGCAGGATCGTGGGCGCCAGGTCGGCCAGCGTCGGATCGGTCCGGGCGATGGGGCGCGTGGTCAAGAGGATGCCCGGCACCTCGTCGGCGGCCTGGCAGTGGTCGCCGCTCCACTTCTGCTCGTTGTCCACTAACACCTGCGGGGGCACCTCGCCCAGCGCCGACTCGTTGCTGCCGCGCCAGCCGCGGTGGTAGCCGAGAACGATGTCCGGACCACCCTGGGCATGCTCGCCGTGATAGATCTCGTCGGCGCGGTAGGCGTACTTGATGGCCTGGGCGCCCACCTGCGGATCGACCGTGGCCTCGAGCGCGGTCACCAGCTCGGCGAGCAGCGCGGCCTGCTCGGCTCCCGGCTCGACGATGCCCTGGTCCTCGCGGCCGCGCAGGTTCAGGTAGAGCCCGTTGATCCCGATGGCGTAGGCGCGCGTGCGCGACCAGTCGATGCCCTCGAGGTAGGCGACCTCGCCGGGGGCGACGCCGTCCCGGAGCGCCAGGAAGCCGTGCTCCAGCAGCCAGGTGTTGACGTGGAAGCTGCGCCGGTACGGCGCGAAGCCGTGGTCGCTCATGACCATGACCAGGGTCTCGTCGTCCACGGTGTCGAGCACGCCGTCGAGCACCGCGTCGAGCGCCTGGTAGATCTCGGGGATGCGGCCGTGGTGCTCCTCGGCGCAGGCCGCGTGGAGCGGCGAGCGCGGATCGATGCCGCGCCACCACATGTGGCAGTCCTGGTCGGGGTAGTTGAAGTAGAAGAAGAGGAAGCCGTCGGGCCGCGCGGCGAAGCGGGTCAGCTCGTGGGCGAGCTGCTGCTTGCGCTCGGCGAAGACCAGGTCCGACTGCGAGAGATAGTCGCTGTCGGTGAACACGCCCTCCTCCAGCGCCTTGGTGTCGCTGGGCAGGCCCTGGGTGTAGAACGGTCCCAGCGCCTCGGCCAGCTCGCGCGCGTAGTCGTCCGGGGTGGAGATGGGCATCTCGGGGGCGGCGGGGTCGATCTGCACCGGCGTGACGTAGAGGCGCAGGTAGGGCTCGGTCTCCATGAGGTAGACCCGCGCCACGCCGCGCACCGACTTGAGCAGCGGCACCAGGCCGAACTCCAGGGTCAGCCACTCGCTCCACTCGCCCTCGCGCAGGAGCATGCGGCGGCCGGCCACCTCCACCAGCGCCGCCCGGCTCTCGCGGTCGACCGCCACGGTGAGCGGCACGGTGGCCGCCGGGGCGCCCTCGCGGTAGATGTTGGCCGGGCCGGCGATCACGGTCTCGCAGCGGCCGTCGGCGAGGTAGACCGCGCGCAGGACGCCGCCGGAGAGGTCGCGCTCGGCCAGGGGATCGTCGGTGACGTAGGTGTACTGGCCGTACGTGCCCTGGATGTCGGGGGTGCCCATGCCGCTGAGGGTGCGCGCATCCGTGGGCACGGGCGGGAAGTTGGCGGGCACCTTGAAGACCGTGGCGTCCACGGCGGCGGTGTCGAGGAGCTGCCAGAACGCCACGCCCTGGCGCAGGTTCTGCACCGCGCCGCCGCCGCGCGGGAACCGCCACGAGCCCAGGTCCCAGAACGCCGACGGGCCCTTGGCGTCGCTGGTGGAGAGGTACGGGGCCATGGTGTGCGGATCGCGGTGGATGAAGTCGAAGATGCCGTGGCCGCCGGGGTCCATGCCGGTGATGAAGGTGGACCAGGCCACCGGCGACTGCGGCGGGATCGAGGTGCCCAGCGGCACGAGCTGGCCGCCGGCGTCGAGCACGCGGTCGAAGGCGGGCAAGAGGCCCTGGGCGCGGTACTCGGCCACCAGGCGCGGGTCCATGCCGTCGAAGCCGATGACCAGCACCTTGGCCGCCAGGGTGGGGCCGGCCAATAGGGCCAGCAGCGTCATGGTGAGGATCAAGCGTTTCATGTCGTCTCGTCCAGCAGGCTGCGGCCGTGCATGTGCGCGGGCACGGGCACGCCGCAGAGGTCCAGGATGGTGGGCGCCAGGTCGGCGAGCCAGGGGCCGTCGCCGCGCAGGGACCGGTTGCTGAGGAGCACCCCGGGCACCTGGCGCGGGTCCATGCAGTGGTCCGCGGACCAGGGCTTGTCGTTGTCGCGGAACACCGCGCCGGTGACCCCGCCGGTGGCCATGTCCCAGTCGGCGCGCCAGCCGGGGTTGTAGCCCACGATCACGTCGGGCGCCTCGTCGCGGTACGGACCGCGATAGGCCTCGGCGCTGGCCCACAGTTCCTCGATGGCGATCCCGCCGGTCGGGTCGGGCAGCCCGCGTAGCCGGTCCATGAGCTCGGCGCGCAACGCCGGCGCCTCGGCCGGGGGCACCACGCCGTGACGCTCGCGGCCCGCCAGGTTCAGGTAGAATCCGGCCAGCCCGTTGGCGTAGGCGCGGGTGCGCGACCAGTCGATGCGCTCGGTGGTGACCACCTCGCCCGCCGCCAGCGGCGGGGGCGTCCCCTGGTCGGGGTCGCCTTCCAGATAAAGATAGCCTTCTTTCCGGAACCAGGCATTCAGATTCACCGCGCGGCGGAACGGCTTGAAGCCGTGGTCGCTCATCACGAGCAGAACCTCGTCCTCGCCCAGGCGCGCGAGGGTGCGGCCCACGAGCTGGTCGGCGCGGCGGTAGAGGTCGCGGATCACCTCGCGGTAGCGGTCCACGTCGACCCCGCGATTGGCGGGATGGTCGTCCTCGCGGAAGCGCAGGAAGGTGTGCTGGAGGCGGTCGGTGGCGTCGAAGACGCAGACCACCACGCCCTCGCGCTGGCGCTCCAGCGCGTGCGCGAACTGCCACTCGCGCTCGGCGTGGATCGCCCAGACCTGCTCGAGGAACGCGTCCTCGTCGAGGACCTTCTCGTTGAGCGCCCAGGTGTCCTCGGCCAGGCCCAGGGTAGCGAAGGGACCGTGCAGGCGCGCCAGCATCATGGCGTAGTGCGGCGGCTGGCTGATGGGCATGGACGGCGACTGCGGATCGATGTTCACGGGCGTGACGTAGAGGCCGAAGGGCTCCCAGCTGGTCACGCGCAAGCGGGCGATGCCCCGCGCCCGGGCGCCTCCGTGGCGGAATTCGAGGCGCAGCCAGGGCGAGTACGCGCCGTCACCGAGGGTGACGGTCTCCCGGCCCACGGTGAGGCGGGCCCGGCGGGCGCCGGCGTCCACTTCGCAGCGGACCGGCAGTTCCATGGGACCCGCGCCGTCGGGGCGGTCGGGGCCGGGCAGGGCGCCCACCCAGACGCCGTCACCGTCGGTGCGGAGCGGCCGGCGCTCGCCGCCGGTCAGTCCCCCGGTCTCGAGACCCGGCGCGGCCAGGAACGTGAAGGTGCCCTGGGTGCCGCGCAGGTCGGGCAGGCACATGGCGGCCAGCAGACGGCCGCGGAACTTCTCGGGCGGAAAGGTCAGCGGCACCCGCAGCACCGTGGTCTCCACGCCGTGATCGCCCAGGATCGACCAGAAGCTGCGGCTGTGGCGGCGCAGCTGCATGTGGTCGGGCCGGCGGCCCAGGCGCAGCGGGCCCAGCCGCCGCTCGCGGCCCGGCACCAGGCGCGTGCTCGACAGCTCGGGCAGGTAGGTGCGCAGGTCGCGGCGCAGGAAGTCGAAGATGCCGTGGCCGCCGGGGTCGACCCCGGTGGCGAAGGTGGACCAGGCCACGGGCGAGACCGCGGGCAGGGTGGTGCCCAGGTCGTGGAAGCAGCCCGTCTCGGCCAGGCGCGCGAAATTGGGCATGTCGCCGGCGGCCACGAATTCGCGAGTCAGCTCGGGATCGAGGCCGTCGAGCCCCAGGACCACCACCCGGCGTGCCCGCGCCCGGGCCCGCACCCGCCGGTGGCGGACCAGGCGGATCAGCAGGCGGAACGGCCAGGTGAGGATGCCGAGGATGGCGAGCAGGATCCCCGCCAGCGCGAACAGCAGCGAGCCGCCCAGGGCGAAGCCGGCGCCGGGGCCGATGTAGGCCATGGCGGGCGAGGCAGACGCGAGGATCGCGACGGCGAGGACGAGGCCGAGAGAGCGGGGCTTGCAGGCGGGTGCGATGAGCATGTCCGGTCGATTCGGGTGAAAACGGATTCCATTAATGGTCGGAGCGAGCCCCCCCATGCGCAACCCCAAAGTTGTACCATCGAGATTGTGTCCATCGCTACTAGGGTCGATTTGACCGTACAATCACTGCCGTCAAGATGCCGGAACGTCATAAACGGCGGCCTCCCAGGTCACGAAAACAGGCGGACACACTCTCCATGGCACAGGGTTCAGCCGCCGCTGCCGAGGTGGGTGCCAGTCACCAGATGGTTCACCACGTAATCCCGCACCGCCTCGCCGATGGGCGTGATCGGCACCGTGCAGCCCGCGGCGCGCAGCTTCCCCATCGCGGCCTGGGTGAAGTACTGGTACTTGCCCTTCAGGTGGGCGGGCATGTCGATGTACTCGATGTTCGGCTCGCGGTCGAGCGCGGCGAAAATGGATCCGATGAGGGTGTTCCAGTCGTTGGCCGCGCCGGTGCCGACGTTGAAGATGCCGCCGACCTCGGGGTGGTCGTAGAGCCAGAGCGTCATGGCCCCGGCGTCCTTCACGTAGACGAAGTCGCGCCGCTGGCCACCGTCGGGATACTCGGGGCGGTCGCTCTTGAAGAGGCGGACCACGCCGTGGTCGCGGACCTGCTCGTAGCCCTTGCAGACCATGGACCGCATGTCGCCCTTGTGCCACTCGTTGGGGCCGTAGACGTTGAAGTACTTGAGGCAGCATATCTCTTCCAGTAAACCCTCAGATCTTGCCCATAAATCAAAGTCTTGTTTCGATTTGCCGTACAAGTTCAACGGCTCCAGGTCGTCCAGCTCGGCGTGGTCGTCGCGGTAGCCGGCCGAGCCGTCGCCGTAGGTGGCGGCGCTGCTGGCGTGGATGAAGCGGGCCCCGAGCCGGCGGGCGGCCAGGCAGAGGTCCTTGGTGTACTGGACGTTGTTGCGCTCGAGGTAGTCCCAGTCGGTCTCGGTGGTCGAGCTGCAGGCGCCCATGTGCAGGATGCCGCGAAGCTGGCCGTCGAACTTGCCGGCGAGCAGGTCGCGGCGGAAGCTCTCGTGGTCCTGGTACCCGCGGTCGTAGCGCAGCGGGGCCAGGTTGGGCTCGCCGGCGTCCGAGGGGTAGACGTCGACGGTGAGGATGTCGGTCTCGCCCCGCTGGTTCAGCAACCAGACCAGGACCGAGCCGATGAAGCCGGCCGCGCCGGTCACCACGATCATCGGGGCACCTCCTCCAGGACGATCTGTCCCGAAAAGACCTTGCCGTCGCGCACCGCGGTGAAGTGCAGGCGATCCCCGACCATGGCCTCGTAGAACAGGCGGGTCACGGTGTCGCGGCTGTCGAGCAGCTGGCCGTTGATGGTCTGAATGACGTCGAAGCGGCGCAGGCCCGCCACCCAGGCCGGCGAGTCCTCCATGATGTCGCGCACCAGGAAGCCCACCGGTTCGGTGAGGCCCAGGGCCTTGACGATCTCGCTGTTGAGCGGGCGCAGCACCACGCCCAGGTTGGGCGGGCGGTAGCGGCCGAACTCGCGGATCTCCTCCAGCACCCAGCGCACACGGTTGCTGGGCACCGCGAACCCGATGCCGATGGAGCCGCCACTCTCGCTGAAGATGAAGGTGTTGATGCCAATCACCGACCCGTCGGCGTTGACCAGCGCGCCGCCGCTGTTGCCGGGGTTGATGGCCGCGTCGGTCTGGATCATGCCGAGGTAGTAGCGGTCGCGGTCGCTCTGGCGCACGATGTCCCGGCCCACCGCCGAGACCACGCCGACGGTGACCGTGGGCCGGGTGTCGGCCAGCAGCTGGCCGAAGGGCGAACCGATGGCGATGGCCCACTCGCCGATGTGCAGCTTGTCGCTGTCGGCCAGCTCGGCCACGGGGAAGCCCTGGCCCTGGATGCGCAGGAACGCCAGGTCGAAGCGGTCGACCACGTCGACCAGCTCAGCGGCGTAGTTGGCGCCGTCCGAGAGGGTGACCAGCACCTGGATCGGGGTGTTGCCGATGACGTGGGCGCTGGTGACCACGTAGCCGTCGCGCGAGATGATCACGCCCGAGCCGTAGTTCTGGTTCTCCTGGTACTGCAGGCGCTGGGAGCGGCGCTCGGGGTAGAAGAAGTCGAAGAACGACAGCCGCGGGTCGCGCACCACCACGCGCTGGGTCACCGTCACCGTGACCACCGCGGGCGCCGCCAGCTCGGTGGCGGCCACGATGGCGTTCTTGCGGCTGGCGGTGATGGTGGGCAGGGGCTCGGCCGGTGGGGGCGCCTGCAGCCCCGCCACCACCGCGCTGTCGACCGCGACCTCGGCCAGCAGCTGCTCGATGGCGGCCTGTCGCTCGGCCTCCCAGTCCCCGCGCCAGGTGCGTTCGCGCACCAGCAGCAGGAGGGCACCGAGGAGGGCGCCGGCGAGCAGGCCGATGGCCACGGCGCTCCAGGTGGGCAGTCGACGATCGTGCATGCTACTTCCCCTGCAGCTTGTCCCAGTCGGCGAGGAACCCGGCCAGGCCCTTGTCGGTCAGCGGATGTTGGACCAGCTGCGCGATCACCTTGGGCGGGATGGTGGCGATGTCCGCCCCCATCAGCGCGCTCTCGACCACGTGGTTCGGGTGCCGCACGCTGGCCACGATGACCTCGGTGTCGAGGTCGTAGTTGGTGTAGATGGTCACCACCTGCTCGATGAGCTCCATGCCGTCCTGGCTCACGTCGTCGAGGCGGCCCACGAACGGGGAGCAGTAGGCCGCGCCCGCCTTGGCGATCAGCAGCGCCTGGCTCGGCGAGAACACCAGCGTGGCGTTGACCGCGATGCCCTGGCCACTCAACGCGGCGATGGCCTTCAATCCTTCGTAGGTGGTGGGGATCTTGACCACCATGTGCTCGGAGAGCTTGGCCAGCCGCTCGCCCTCGGCGATCATGCCCGCGGCGTCGGTGGCCACCACCTCGCCCGAGACCGGGCCCTGGACCAGATCGCAGATCTCCTTCAGGAGCGCGTCGGTGTCGCGCCGACCGGCCTTGGCCATGAGCGACGGGTTGGTGGTCACGCCGTCGCACATCCCCATGGCCTTGACCTCGCGGATGGCCTCGATGTCGGCGGTGTCGATGAAGAACTTCATGACGGGTCTCCTTCGGCGGCCGGGTCGGGCCGCGGGGTGAAATCGGCCGGCAGGTGGCCGGGGTCGAGCAGGTCCGCGGGGTAGGTGACCTCTTCCAGGAAGAGGCCGTGGGCCGGGGCCATCATGCCCGCCTCGCGCCGGTCGCGGGCGGCGAGGATGCGGTCCACGTCTTCGGCCGCCACGGCGCCGCGGCCGACCTCCAGGAGCAGGCCCACCAGGTTGCGCACCATGTGGTGCAGGAAGCGGTCGGCCCGGATGTGGAATATACCGCCCTGGTCGTGCCATTCAAGCTCGCAGAGGTCCACGCGGCAGGTGTTGTCGTCCTTCAGGGAGCCCGCCTTGCAGAAGCTGCTGAAGTCGTGGGTGCCCAGGAGGGGCCCGCAGGCCGCGTCCATGGCGCCGCGATCGAGGCGCCAGGGCACCACGAAGGCGTGGGGCGCGAAGATGTCGCGGAGAAGGGCCAGCCGGTAGGCGTAGCGGCGCGCGGTGGCCGAGAGGCGGGCGTTGAAGGCCGGCGAGACCTGGCTTACCCGGGTGATCTGGATGTCGTCGGGTGTGAGCTTGGCCAGCGCGCCGCACACCCGGGCCACCTCGCGCTGGTCGCGCAGCTCGGCGTGGGCCACCTGGCCGTGGGCGTGGACCCCGGTGTCGGTGCGGCCGGCGCCGGTGGGCAGGCAGGGCCGCGCGAGCAGGCGCTCGAGCATGGCCGCCAGCTCGCCCTGCACCGTGCGCAGCGCGGGCTGGACCTGCCAGCCGTGGAAGCCGCTGCCCACGTAGGCCAGGTCGATGCGCACGCGCGGCGGTGGGACGAGTCCGGTCACGGTCGACTCCTTCGCGGCTCAGGCCACCCAGATCACCAGCGCCGTCCAGGCGGCGAGCAGCAGGCCTTGCGGCCAGGGCAGCGGCGCCTGGCGCGTCGGCGTCGCGGGAAAGCGGCCGGCCAGCGCCAGCGGCAGGCTCTCGGCCTGGCGCGCCAGGCCCTCCATCAACGGCGGCACCACCATGAGGCGCTCGCGCAGGTGCAGACCGCGGCGGCGGGGTCGGCCGTCGGCTCGCCGCAGGCGCAGGCAGGCCGCGAGGCGCGCCGCCTCGGCCCGGGTCCGCGGCGCCGTGCTCAGGGCCACCGCCAGGGTCACCCCCAGGTGGCGGGTCTCGACGCCCAGCGGGCGCAGCGGGCGCAGCCACCAGGCGAGGGCGGCGGTGAGGTCGGCCAGGGGCAAAAGCCGGATCAAGAGACCCGTGGCCGTGAGCATCAGGGCCAGCCGGCCCAGCGCCAGGGCGCCGCGGCCCAGGCCGGTCCAGGAGGGGTGGCCCAGCGGGGCCGTGTCGGTGGCGCTGAGCGTGTGCGCGGCGAGCACCACCAGCGCCAGCCAGAGCCAGGAGCGCAGGGTCGGAACGAGGCGCGCGCGCCGCCAGCCCGCGCGCACGAGCAACCAGCCCACGAGGACGGCCAGCGGGACCAGTGCGGGCGCCGGCAACAGCAGCGCCGACGCGGCCGCCAGCAGGCCCAGGCCCAGCCGGGCGGCGGGATGCACGCCCTGCAGGGGCAACGGGGACACCGGGCGCCAGGCATGGACCGCGGCGGGGATCATGGCGCCCCGGCGCCGGCCAGCCGCGCGGCGATCTGCACGGCGTTCCAGGCCGCGCCCTTGAGCAGGTTGTCGGCCACCACCCAGAAGAGGACCGCGTCGGCTCGACCCGGTTCGTGACGGACGCGGCCCACGTGCGCCAGCGTGTCGCCGCTGGCCTCGGCGGGCGTGAGGTACTCGCCGGCCCCCCGGGCGCAGGCGATCCCGTCGAAATCCGCGAGCGCGGCCAGGATCTCGTCGCGGCCGGCATCCCGCGCCAGCACCGCGCGGACCGCGGCCGCGTGGCCGTTCCAGACCGGTACCCGCGTGGCGGTGCAGGTCACCGCCAGCGCCGGGCGCGCCAGGATCTTGCGCAGCTCGTCGTGGACCTTGCGCTCCTCGGCGAAGAAGCCGTCGTCGGCCAGTAGACCGATCTCGGGAATGGCGTTGGCGGCGATGCGCCGGGGAAACTTGGCGCCGCCGCGCGCCGCCCCGGGCCGTTCCCCGGCGGCGAGGTCGGTGGCCTGGGATTCCAGTTCGCGCAGGCCCTGGGCGCCGGCGCCGCTGACCGCCTGCAGCGTGGTGGCGTGGACCTCGCACAGGCCCACGGCGCGGTCGAGCGCGGCGCAGGGCAGCGCGATCTGGATGGTCGAGCAGTTGGGATTGGCGATGATGCCGCCGCCCTGGGCGCCGGGCACGAGCGCCGGGACCAGGTCGCCGTTGACCTCGGGCACCACCAGGGACACGGCCGGGTCCTGTCGCCAGGCCGAGCTGTTGTCCACCACCCAGGCGCCGCTCTCGGCGGCCACGGGCGCCCAGCGCCGGCTCGTCTCGCCGCCAGCCGAGAACAACGCGATGCGCACACCGGCGAACGAGGTCGGACCGACCTCGCGGCACACGAGCTCCGCGCCGCGGAAGGGCAGGCGGGTGCCGGCCGAGCGGGGGCTCGTCAAGAGGAGCGGCGGCGCGTCGAGCCAGGGCTCCTGCTCGAGCCGGGCGAGCATGGTGCGGCCGACCAGGCCGCTGGCGCCGAGGATGGCGGTCTGCATGGGGCGTCCTTTCGGGCGACGAACGGGTGTGCGGTATGGTAGCAGCGCCGGGCACCGGGGTCAAAACGCCACTGGAGGCGGTCACGCCGGCAGCTAGACGGGGCTCTGGCCCGGTGCTAAGCTGCGCGCGGACCCGAGACGAGGAGAACCCATGCCCCGCTCCGCCATTGCCCTGCTCGCCGTCGTGATCGCCATGGGGCTGCTCGGCGCCTGCGCGCCCGAGGACCGCCTGGACCAGCGCGAGGCCCTCGCCCGCTGGGAGGATCGCCGCCTGGCCGCGACCGACTCGCTGGCCACCATGACCGCGGGCCCGGATGCCGCCATCCGCCGCGCCGCCCTGCGCACCGCGGGGCTCATCGGCCGCACCGACGTGGTCCCCGCCATGATCGACGCGCTGAGCGACCGCAGCCAGGCCATCCGCTGCCAGGCCGCGTTCAGCATGGGCCTGCTCGGCGGCGACGTGGCCGTGGCGCCGCTGACCCAGGCGCTCGCCGACCCGCACCTCGCGGTCCGCGTGGCCGCCTGCCAGGGCCTGGCGCACCAGGAGCACGACGGCGCCATGCTCTACGAGCCGGCGCTGCGCGGCGAGGACCGCGAGGCCATGGCGGCCTGGACCGCGCTGCGCAACGTGGCCGCCCGCGCCGACCACGACAGCCTGGTGGCCGCCATCCGCACCGGCCTCTCCCATCCCGAGAACGCAGTGCGCTGGCGGGTCCTGCGCTGCGCCGAACGGGTGACCGACCCCACGCTCGTCGATCAGATCGCCCCCTTCGCCGCCGACCGCGACGTCCAGGTCCGCGTCCACGCCCTGCGCGCCCTCGCTCGACAAGCGGGGACCGCGGCCCTCGAGGCCGTCCTGCGCAGCGGCGACCGGCGCGGCCGCCTGTCCGACCTCGACCGGCGCCGGGTGCAGGTGGCCGAGCTGCGCGCGCTGGGCCGTCTGGCCTCCCCCGTGCTCGCCGCCGACCGCGAGGGCGAGCACACGTCGCTGTCGGGCCGCACCGCCGCCCTGATGATGCGCGGCGCCGAGAGCACCGATCCGCCGGTGGCCGAGACCGCGCTGGTGGCCATGGCCGCCGCCACCGCGGACCTCGACCTTCCCGCGGAAGCGGCCAGCCAGGAGAGCCTCCTGCCGGTCTGGCGGATCCGCATGGTCCGCGTGGCCCGCCAGCGTCTGGCCGACCCCGCGCCGGCGGTCCGCGCCGCCGCGTCCGGAGCGCTGGGGTCGCTGCGCCGCGAGGGCGCCCGCCAGGAACTCGAGGTCATGCTCGACGATGACGACCCGAGCGTGGCGGCAGCGGCCCTGCAGGCGCTGGTGGCGCTACCAACCGACACCGCGTCGCTGATCGAATATCGCGACCTGGCCCGCGCCCGCGGCCCGCGCGTGTTCGAGGCGCTCCAGAGCGCGCTGTCGGCAGCCTGGACCGATTCCACCCTCGCCGCCCGGCCGGCCTTCGCCTGCGAGGCCTACCGCACGGCGACGCTCGGCCTGGACGACAGCGACTTCACGGTGCGCACCTCGGCCGCCACCCTGCTCGGCCGCTTCCCCGGCGGGCTGGCCTGCAACGCCCTGCTCGAGGCCTACGTCCGGGCCGGCGCCGACCTCGCCGAGGGCGCCGCCGACGTGCGCCTGGCCATCCTCCCGGCGCTGCAGGAGATCTGGGCCGACGACGAAGCGGGACACGCTCCCTTCGCGCCGACCTGCCTCGATTCGGCGACGGTGGAAACCTGCGCGGACGCGGCCGCGACCGCCGACCCCCTGGCCTGCCGCGAGCTCTGCCCCGCCCACCGCGAGGCCACGGCCGCGCTGCTACGCGGCGCCTTCGACCACCCCGACCTGCGCATCCGCCTCGCCGCGCGCCGCTGCGCCGACGAGACCGGCCTGCTCCCCGAGACGCTCATCCCCTCGGCCGCCAGCCTGCGCGAGACCCTGCCGCCCGCGGTCCGCGACCCGCGCCAGCCGGCGGTCCGCCTGCCCTTCGCCGGCCCCGAGATCCGCTGCGTCACCGACCGCGGCACCTTCACCATCCGCCTCGACGCCGAGGCCGCGCCCAACACCTGCGCCAACGTCCTCGACCTGATCGCCGACGGGTTCTACGACGACAACGTCTTCCACCGCGTCGTCCCCGACTTCGTGATCCAGGGCGGCTGCCCGCGCGGGGACGGCTGGGGCGGGCCGGGCTGGACCATCCGCAGCGAGTGGTCGCGCCGTCAGTTCGGCCGCGGCACGGTGGGCATCGCCCACTCGGGCAAGGACACCGGCGGCAGCCAGTGGTTCGTCTGCCACTCGCCGCAGCCGCACCTCGACGGGCGCTACACCGTGTTCGGCGAGGTGGTCTCGGGGATGGACGTGGTCGACCGGATCGAGCGGGGGGACCGTTACCGGCTGGAGGTGGTGGGCGAGTGATAGCCCTCGGGTACGATGAGGCCCCGCCTGTCGACTGACGGACGGGGCCTCCCTGTATCGTTGATGTCGGGACCTACCCCCGCAACGCCCTCCCCAACGACCCCCACGTGGGCGCCGCCCCGTAGAGCAGGATCCCCGCGCGGAACAGCCTGCCCGCGGCCTTGTTGGCCCACCAGATCGTGGCCACCAGGAGCGCGTAGCTCGCCAGCACCTGCCACAGCGGCGGGTTGCTCACGCTGATGCGCATGAACATGAGGATCGGCGAGAAGAACGGGATCAGCGACAGCACGGTGGCCGGCGTCCCGTCGGGCGCCTTGATCACGAACATCATGAGCATGATGGGCAGCACCACGCCCATGGTCAGCACGCCGCTGAACTGCTGCGCGTCCTGGATCGAATTGCACATGGCGCCGATCCCGGCGTAGAGGCTGGCGTAAAGGAAGTAGCCGAGCAGGAAGAACCACAGGAAGTTGAACCAGAACCAGGGGCCGAAGAGCGAGAGGTTGATCTGCGCGCCGGCGATGGCCACGCCCTGGGTCGAGGTGAGGATGCCCGCCAGGGCCCACACCGCCACCTGGGTCAGCGCCGCCAGACCGATGCCCATGACCTTGCCGAGCATCAGTTCCTCGGGGCGCAGGCTCGACAGCAGCACCTCCACCATGCGGCTGCTCTTCTCCTCGATGACCACGGTCAGGTTCTGCTGCCCGTAGACCAGGGTCATGAAGTAGATGATCATCACCATCATGATGCCGCCGATGATGCCCACCTCGCCGCTCTGCTCGGACTCGGCCTCCTTGCTCAGCTGCAGCGAGTTCCAGTCGGCGCGCGCGAGCAGGTAGCCCTGCTTGGCGGGGTCGACCCCTTCGCGGCGGAACCGCTCCTCGCGGAGCACCCGGTTGAGCGCCGGACGCAGGGCGTCGTCGCGCAGCACCACCGCGCCGACGGCGGTGTTGTAGAAGGTGAGCGCCGGGTTGTCGTAGAAGTCGGCGGCGATCACCACGCCCGCATCCACCTCGGCGGCGAGGATCCGGGCCTTCAGGTCCTCGCGGCAGGCCTCCACATCGCCGGTGCACGTCACGGGCACCAGCGTCACGTGGTCGTCGCCGCGCTCGGCGAGGACCTTGCTCAGCTCGGGCAGCACCGACCCCTCGAGGTCGATCACCGCCACCGAGCGCGCCTGGTCGCCGGCGGCGTCGGCCAGCAGCGAGGGGCCGAGGATCATGGCGCCCATGAGGATCGGGCCCAGGAGGGTGCCGATGAGGAACGCCTTGGAGCGCACCCGCTCGAGGTATTCCTTGCGGATCACGGTCAGGACCTTGTTCATGACGCGCTCCTCTCCACGGCCAGGTCGTCGCGCTGGCGGCGCACGGCGGTCAGGAAGATCTCGTTGAGGGTGGGGCGGTTGGCCGCGAAGAGCGACAGCGGACCCACCTCGCCGAGCGCGGCCAGTAGCGATTGCGGATCGCGGTCGGGCTCGAGCTCGAGCCGCCAGGTGCCCTCGTCGAGACGGCGGTCGCGGACGCCAGGCAGCTCGTGCGGCGGTTCCTGGCCGTCGCGGTAGGCCACGCGGACCATGTGGAACGGGAACGCCGCGCGGACCTCGGCCAGCGAGCCGTCGAGGATCTTGACCCCGCCCTCGATGAGGCAGACCGCGTCGCAGATGCGCTCGGCCTCGGCCAGCATGTGGGTGGAGAAGAGGATGGTGGTACCCCGGTGTTTCTGCTCGAGGATCAAGTCGCGCATCAGCTCGATGTTCAGGGGGTCGAGGCCGCTGAACACCTCGTCGAGGATCACCAGGTCGGGCTCGAAGATGAAGGTGGCGGCGAACTGCAGCTTCTGCTGCATGCCCTTGGAGAGGTTGTCCACCTTGCGGGCGGCGTAGTCGCCCAGCTCGAGCCGGTCGAGCCATTCGGCCGCGCGCGCGAGCGCCACCTTGCGCGGCACGCCCTTGAGCTGCGCCAGGTACGCGAGCTGCTCCTGGCAGGTCATCTTGCGGTACAGGCCGCGTTCCTCGGGCAGGTACCCGATGCGGTCGCGCAGGCTGCGCTCGAGGGGATGGCCGGCCAGGGTCATGGTGCCGCTGTCGGGCAGGATGATGTCCATGAGGCAGCGGATCGTGGTGGTCTTGCCCGCGCCGTTGGGGCCCAGGAAGCCGTAGATGCTGCCCCGCGGGATGCTGAGGCTCACCTGGTCGACCGCCTGTTTGGCGCCGTAGCGCTTGCAGAGGCCGGCCACCTCCAGCAGCGGCGAGCCCACCGGAGGCAATTCGAAGTTGACGGGGGACATGGTCCCTTCCTTCCTTCCGACGGAGTCGGGGGTCCGTGAACAGGAAGCGGCAGGATCGCGCCGAAGCATACGCGACAGTCCGGTCTCCGGCCAGCCCTACCCGTCGGGGAGGTGGACTGTTCGGCGACGGAACCGGTTACGTGGCGGCGGCGGGGAAGTTGCGCGAAAGCGGACGCCCGGACCGCGTGTCGCGATCCGGGCGTCGATTCAACCTGCGATCCATCCTCTGGCAGGGCGTCACCACGAGTCCTCAGGCGTCGTGGGGATGATCCATCGGCTCAACAGTGTGGGCCGCTACCCAAGACAATCGCAGGTTAATCCGGGACGGGAATGCTCCCTCGAAATTCCCGATGTGCCGGAATCATGACAGGCAAATATCACATTTTCATCACGCCAAGATTCTATTTGTATTAAGACGGCCATTTTTAACTTAAAATACGACATTTTACGCACAAAGATGTCCCATTTTAGCCATAATACAGGGCTTGGCACTAGGGCTATGAAGATGATAAAATTGCACTTAGCCGAAAGTATCACGGGGCCCCACCCCGACCCCAAGAAGGTGAGCGCATGACCGAAGGCAACCAGACCAGCAAGAAGCTCCTGTTGATCGAGGACGACCAGGAGCTCATCGACCTGCTCTCCATGCACCTGCAGAGCGAGGGTTTCCAGGTGACCGCCGCCGCCGACGGCGAGGCGGGCCTGCACGCCTTCCACGAGGGGTCCTACTCGCTGGTCATCCTGGACTGGATGCTGCCGTCCATGTCCGGCCTCGACGTGCTGCGCGAGATCCGCAGCCAGGACAGCCGCACGCCGGTGCTCATGCTCACCGCTCGCAACGAGGAAGCCGACAAGGTGCTCGGCCTCGAGCTGGGTTGCGACGACTACATGACCAAGCCGTTCTCGGTCCGCGAGCTGGTGGCGCGCATCAAGGTGCTGCGCCGCCGTATCGAGCGCGCCGAGGAACTCGCCCGCATCGCCGCCGGCGACCAGATCCTCGACCTCGGCCCGCTGAAGATCGACCACGGCAAGCGCAAGGTCGAGGTCCGCGGCGAGCCCATCCAGCTGACGGTCAAGGAGTACGATCTCCTGCACACCCTCGCCGCCCGCCCCGGCCGCACGTTCAGCCGGCGCCAGCTGCTGGACCTGGTCTGGGACCAGGACTCGGACATCTACGAGCACACCGTCAACAGCCACATCAACCGCCTGCGCAACAAGGTCGAGGAGAATCCCAACCGCCCGCGCCTGATCCTCACGGTCTGGGGCATCGGTTACCGCTTCACTGAGGAATACCTGTAGGTCGCCATGGCTTGGCCGCGCTTCACCACCATGCTGCACGTCCGGGTCCCGGCCCTGTTCCTCGTGCTGCTCCTCGTCGTCGGAGGGTTCTACTACCTCTGGATGGAGCACACGGTGTTCGCGCCCCCCGCCCAGGACGCGGCCGAGGAGTACTGGTACGCCGAGCTGGCGGACGCCGAGGTGGACAGCCTGGCCGACGTGGCCGAGACCATGACCGTGGCCGACTTCGAGGCGCTGGCGGTGACCTACGGCCGGGGCATCGATTCCTTCGACGCCGAGGTGGTGTTCTTCGCCGCCGACGGCCACGTCCTGGCCACCAGCGATCCCGACAGCCTGGGCTCGGCCGTGGGTACGGTCGATCCCCAGCTGCTGGCCGACATGAGCGACCCCGCCTGGGCCTTCGACGAGATCTACCCCGACCCCTCTAACATCGACGCCTACGTCAACCGCATCTTCCACGTGGCGCCGGTGGAGGGCCCCGACGGCACGGCCACCGCCTTCCTCGCGGCCAGCTGGCGCCCGCTGATCTTCTCCGAGGCGGACGTGGCGCTGTCGCCGCGCACGCTCTGGCTGCAGGCGGTGCTGGTGGGTCTGGTGGGCAGCTTCCTGGTGGGCTGGGTGGTCATGGCCTGGTTGACTCGCCGGATCCATGGACTTTCCGCCGCGGTGGCGGCGTTCTCGACCGGAGATCTCTCGCGCCGGGTCGCCGACAACAGCGCCGACGACCTCGGCCGCCTCGGCCGCGACGTCAACGCCATGGCCGCCAAGCTCGAGACCATGATCGACGAGTTGCAGAACAAGGAACTGTTCCAGCGCCAGCTCATCGCCAACATCTCCCACGACCTGCGCACGCCCATGGCCAGCCTGCGCGGCTACATCGAGACGCTGAGCATGCGCGGGGCGGACATGCAGGCCGGGGAGTACCAGCGCTACCTCAAGATCATCACCGACAACCTCGCCCACCTCGACCGCCTGGTGGATCACCTGCTCCAGCTCTCGCGACTGGACGCCGGCCAGGCGCGCTTCAACCTCGAGGACTTCCCGCTGCCCGAGCTGGCCGAGGGCGTGCTGGCGCGCTGCGCTGCCCCGGCCGCGGAGAAGCGCATCGCCGTGGAGTGCGATTGCCCCGACGACCTGCCCATGGTCCACGCCGATCCGCTGCAGGTGGCGCAGGTCATGCAGAACCTCCTGGAGAACGCCATCAAGTTCAGCCACGAGGACAGCGAGGTCTGGATCATCGTGCGCGACAAGGGCGACGGCACCGTGGAGGTCGCCGTGCGCGACGAAGGCCCGGGCATCGCTCTCGAGGACCAGCCGCACATCTTCGAGCGGTTCTTCACCTGCGACCCCGCCCGCACCCGCAAGGGCCAGAGCAGCGGCCTGGGCCTGGCCATCAGCGCCAAGATCGTCGAGGGGCACGGCAGCCGGCTCACCGTGGAGAGCCAGCCCGGCCACGGCGCCTGCTTCCGCTTCCGGCTCGCCGCCGCCGAGACCCTGCTCGCCGGCGAGGCCGAGGGGTAGTCCCCCCGCCACGGAGACCGGTTTTCCCGCCAAAGACGGTGGACAAATCGCCGGCCTTGTGTTTCACGTTAGGGTACGAGCAACGTGCGACCGCCCTGTTCGCCGGCGGCCGTGGCACCGGTTTCCGCACCGGAGGTCGTCCCATGAAGAATCTCTACTACTGCCCGCATTGCCAGGCCAACCTGAACCCCAGCGTGAAGGTCGTGCTGGTGGCCCGCTACCGGAAGCGGCAGGGTCTGATCCTGCTCAGCCCGCTGCCCGGCAACTTCAAGTTCACGCTCGACCGCAACGTGGCCGACCTGCTCGCAACCGGCGCCAAGGTCAACTTCGCCTGCCCGGTCTGCAGCGCCGACCTCACCTCCCCCACGCACAAGGACTTCATCGAGCTGCATCTGGCGGCGCCCGGGCAGAACGCCCGGCGGGTGCGGTTCAGCCGGAAGTACGGGACGCACGCCACGTTCATCGAGGCCGGCGACGAGGTGAAGGCCTACGGCGGCGACAGCGAGGAATTCGAGCCGGTGAATTTCTTCGGGGCCTAGCGCCGGAACTCCCGCACCACGGCCACCGCGCCCAGCGCCGCCACGCCCCCCAGCACCGCGGCGCTGCCCGGCGCGCCCAGCAGCAGCTTGCCCAGCCCGAAGAGGATGCCGTAGACCATGGCCACCCCGCCCAGCCAGGTCACGATGGTGCCGCGCCCGATCCCGTCGCAGACCACCTCGGGACACGCGCTGGCCACCGGCCCCCACGCCCCGCCCGGCCGCACCTTCCGGTAGAACGCGGCCAGCCGTTCGGCCGGCACCGGCGCGGTGAAGAAGGTCACCACGAGCCAGATCACGATGGTCACCGGCACCAGGATCAGGGCCTTGTGGTGGGTGGCCAGGACCAGATTGCCCACGTACAAAGGCGTGGCGAAGAGCGCGTAGTCGGCGCCGCTCTGGATCGCGGCGGCCACCTCGAAACCAACCGCCATGAGCACCGAGGCCGCCAGCGCCGAGATCTCGCTCCAGGCGTTGATGCGCCACCAGAACCAGCGCAGGATCAGTACCGGTCCGATGCCCGCGCCCATGGCCCAGACGAAGAGCCAGGCCTTGCCGATGCTCGTGAGGAAGAACGCGACCACTGCGGCGAGCACCATCATCAGCGCCACGCAGATCTTGGCCACCGTCACGGTCTCGCGGGCGCTGGCCCGCGGGCGCAGGAAGCGCAAGTAGAGGTCGTTGACCAGGTAGCTGGCGCCCCAGTTCAGGTGGGTGTCGATGGTGGACATGAACGCCGCGAAGAAGCTCACCAGCATCACGCCCAGCAGGCCGGGCCCCAGCACCTCCTTCATCAGGAGCGGGTAGGCCGCCTCCTGGCCCTGGCCCGCGGGCAGGGTCGGGAAGAAGACCAGCGAGGCGAGCGCGGCCAGGATCCAGGGCCAGTAGCGGACCGCGTTGACCGCGATCACGTACCAGAGCGTGGCGCCGCGGGCGTGGCGCTCGTCGCGGGCGGCGGCCATGCGCTGGATGAGGTAGCCGCCGCCGTCGGCGTTGTGCGAGGCCCACCACATCACGGTGACGAAGACCAGGAACTTGAAGAGGTTGCTGCCCAGCTCGAGGCCGCCGCCGGGAATGAAGGCGGTGGTGTCGGCGGTGACCAGCGGCGAGGCGGCCAGGCGCGCCTGGAGCTCGGCGATGCCGCCGATGCGGTCGACCGCGATGACGGCCAGCGCGATGGACCCCGCCATGGCCAGGGCGAACTGCACCACGTCGGTGACCACCACGCCCCAGAATCCCGCGAGCAGCGCGTAGGCCAGGGCGAAGCCGGCGCCGGCGAGGACCGCCACGGTGGGGTCGATGCCGAGCACGGTCTCGGCCACCGTGGCCATGCCCTTGAGCACCCAGCCGAGCACGATGAAGTTGTAGACCACCGCGAAGTAGCACGCCTTGAACCCGCGCAGCGCGGCGGCGGGACGGCCGGCGTAGCGCAGCTCGATCAGCTCGTTGTCGGTGATCACCTCGGCGCGGCGCCAGAAGCGGCTGAAGAGGAACACCGCCAGGGTCTGGGCCAGGACGTAATGCCAGCCGAACCAGTTGTACCAGATGCCGTGCTCGCGGACGAAGCCGGTCACGGCCAGGGGCGTGTCGGCGGCGAAGGTGGTGGCCACCATGCTCGTGCCCAGGATCCACCAGGGCAGCGTGCGGCCGGCGAGGAAGTAGCTCTCGCTGTCGCGGCTGGCGCGGCGGCTGAAGGCCACGCCGAGGGCCACGGTGCCCACGGCGTAGAGCGCGATGATGGTCCAGTCCAGGGGGTGCAGCGTGGTCATGCCGGCCATGGAAACACGGGCAGGGGACTTGGGCAAGACCGGGTTGGCCCGGCCCGGGAATGGTCGCCCATCCGCACCGGCAGTCACTTGGCGCCGGGACGAAGCAGCGTCCGGCCCACAACGAGAACGCTAATCGTAACCGGCCTTTCTGTAAGCCGTTGCCGTTCTTGGCTCGTAGTTGACGGATGTCAAGATCCATGGGATTGCGGGTTGCATCCCTTGTTGACCAGGTCGTTATATGGTTAACGACAACCCTCTTTCGCCCCCGACCGGGAGACGGAATCATGATGCGTTACCTTCTCTGCCTCGGCCTGATCCTGCTGGCGGCCGCCCCCGTGCTGGCCGTGGACGCCGACAGTCCCGCCGGCAAATGCATGACCTGCCACAAGGAGAAGTCCCCTGGACTGTACAAGCAGTGGTTCACCAGCAAGCACGGCTCTGCCGGCGTGACGTGCATCGATTGCCACGGCGCCAGGCAGAGCGACAGCGACGCCTACATGCACGAGGGCGCGCTCATCGCCACGCTGGTCACGCCCAAGGATTGCGGCGCCTGCCACGAGAAGGAATCGCAGCAGGTCCAGAACAGCTACCACGCCCACGCCGGCGAGATCCTCGAGTCGGCCGACGCCTACCTCGCCCACGCCGCCGGCGGCCACCCGGTGGCCATCGCCGGCTGCGAGAGCTGCCACGGCGGCAAGGTCCGCATCGACCCCGATTCCCCCAACAAGCTGCATCGGTTGAGCTGGCCCAACAGCGGCATCGGCCGGCTGAACCCCGACGGCAGCAAGGGCGCCTGCTCGGCCTGCCACACTCGCCACGCCTTCGACGTGGCCCAGGCCCGCAAGCCCGAGGCCTGCTCCAAGTGCCACCTCGGTCCCGACCATCCGCAGAAGGAGGTCTACGAGGAGAGCAAGCACGGCAACGCCTACTACACCAACCTGGACGACATGAACATCGACAGCGACCGCTGGGTCGTGGGCGTGGACTACTACGCGGCGCCCACCTGCGCCACCTGCCACATGTCCGCCACCAGCACCCAGCCGGTCACCCACGAGGTGGGCGAGCGCATCAGCTGGACGCTGCGGCCGCCGGTCTCCAAGACCAAGGACAACTGGGAGATCAAGCGCGCCAACATGCAGGACGTCTGCCGCAACTGCCACGGCCAGAACTTCGTGGACGGCCATTACGCGCAGTTCGACGGCCTGGTCAACATGTACAACGAGAAGTTCGCCAAGCCCGCCGGCCGCCTGCACAAGCTGGCCAAGGAGAAGAAGCTGGGCGAGGGTGTTGCCAACTTCAGCAACAAGTACGAGTGGACCTACTGGGAGATCTGGCACCACGAGGGTCGCCGCGCCCGCCACGGCGCCGCCATGATGGGACCGGACTACACCTGGTGGCATGGGATCTACGAGGTGGCGCAGCACTTCTACTTCAAGTTCATCCCCGAGCTGCGCGAGTTCCACGACCCCGAACTCGACCAGGCCATCGACGAAATCATGGCCGACGAGTTCCACGTCTGGCTGAGCCGACCCACCGCCGACATCAAGGCGGACATCAAGTCGGGCAAGCTGGCCGAGAAGTACGCCGCCATGTTCCAGGGCCCCTTGGGCCAGTAGCCCCGACGTAAGGAGCGACCATGCTTCGGCGCTTCCGATCCTTCATCAGGGGCCTGTCCACCACCCGGACCGGCACCCTCGGGGTGGCCCTGACGACGAGCTCGTTCCTGCTCCTGATCTTCCTGCTCCTCTTGCAGGCCGCCGGGGTCATGGGCAACAGCTACGCCGGGCTGGTCACCTTCCTGGTGCTGCCGGGGCTCTTCATCCTGGGCCTGATCCTGATCCCCGTGGGCTGGTGGCAGCTGCGCCGGCGCACGGGGCTCTCCACCGACCAGCTCCTGCGGGAAGCCTTTCCGCAGGAGCTGGTCAAGGCCAACCCGCTGGGGTCGAGCCTGTCCCTGACCATCGCGGGGCTGACGGTGATCAACCTGCTGGTCATCGGCTTCGGCGGCGCGGCCATCCTGCACCACATGGACAGTCCCGAGTTCTGCGGCACCACCTGCCACACGGTGATGAATCCCGAATGGGTCACCTACCAGAGCAGCCCTCACGCCCACGTGGCCTGCGTCGAGTGCCACGTCGGCGAGGGCACCGAGGCGCTGGTCGACGCCAAGCTCAACGGGCTGCGCCAGATGTGGCTGGTCACGGTGGGCGGGTTCAACCGGCCGATCCCCACGCCGGTGCACACCCTGCGCCCCGCGCGCGAGACCTGCGAGAAATGCCACTGGCCCGACCAATTCTACGGCGACCGGATCAAGACCTTCACGCGCTTCGCGACCGACGTGGAGAGCACGCCGCGCTACAGCACCCTGGCCCTGAAGGTGGGTGCCGGCGGTCAGACTGGTAAGATCCACTGGCACGTCTCCGCCGACAACGAGGTGCGGTACCAGTCGCTGAGCGAGGATCGTCTGGAGATGGCCTGGGTCGAGGTCAAGCGGGACGGAGAGTATCACCGCTACGAAAACCGGCGCGCCATCGTCCCCGCCGGCGAGCCGCGGCCCGAGGTCCGCACCCTCGACTGCATCGACTGCCACAACCGGGCCACCCACGTCTACCAGACTCCCGACGATGTGGTGGACCATTTGCTGGCCGAGGGCAGGATCGACCGTTCGGTGCCGTGGGCCAAGGCCGCCGGCCTGGCGGCGCTCACCGCCACCATCGGCGAGGGCGAGAATCGCGAGGCGGCCATGGCCCGGTCGCTGCGCGGCTTCTACCGGCGCCGGGATCCCGCGGCGGCCAACCGCCATCTCGACGCGCTGGACGTCATGGCCGCCGCGCTGGCCGAGGCCCACGCTCGGAACGTGCATCCGGCCATGAACGTGGACTGGGGCAACTACCCCAGCCATCTCGGGCACCGTCAGGGCAAGGCCGGCTGTTTCCGCTGCCACAACAGCGACATGGTCGACAGCGAGGGGCGCTCCATCTCCGCCGACTGCACGCTCTGCCACTCGCTCCTCGCGTTCGAGAGCCCCTCGGCGTTCCGGTACCTCGAACCCGTGGCCGCCGCCCAGCCCGATTCGGCCATGCACGTCTACCTGCAGGCCGAATTCACCGGCGGCGCGCGCTGACGTTTTCGGGAGCTTCACCCACCGCCGCCGGCGATCGCCGGCGGCGGTTTCTTCTGGCCGCCGGTGGGCTAGGCGGATCCGACGTTCGGCCTTAGTCTTGTCCAGGTACCCCGACCAGCGAGCGGAGGCCCGTCATGACCCAGCGCACCGCCCTCGTTCCCGTGGCCGACGGCACCGAGGAGATCGAGGCCGTCACCATCATCGACACCCTGCGCCGCGCCGGCACCGACGTGACCGTGGCCGCAGCCGGCGACCAGCTCGCGATCACCTGCTCGCGCGGGGTGCGGCTCGTGGCCGACCAGCGGCTCCAGGACCTGGCGAACCGCGACTGGGATCTGGTGGCGGTGCCCGGCGGGATGCCCGGCGCCGAACATCTGAGCCGGAGCGCCGCTCTCGTCGCGATCCTCACGCGGCAGCACGATCGCCGGGGACTCATCGGCGCCATCTGCGCCGCGCCGGCGGTGGTCCTGTTGCCCCTGGGAGTGCTGACCGATGCGCGGGCCACGTGCCATCCCGCGTTCCTCGAGCGCATCCCGGCCGCCCAGCGCGATCTGGAGCGCGTGGTGGTCTCCGGCCATATCGTCACCAGTGCCGGTCCGGGTACCGCGCTGGCGTTCGCCCTCGAGCTCGTGGCCCAGCTCCACGGTCGCACCACCAGGGACGAGGTGGCCGGACCCATGCTGGTCCAGGATTGAGCCCACGAATCGCTTTCGCCTCGCTGATGGTTCGTGCTAGGCTGCCCGCCGTGCCCGCTGCGGCCCGCATGAAAGGAAAGCTGTCTCGTGACCCGCCGTTCCTCGCCCACCCTCGACGGCTTCCTCATCGTCTGCCCGATCCTGTCGGCCTGCGCCGTGCTCTACGGTCTGTTCCGCCAGCACATCTTCACCATCGACAGCCTCTACTACCTCTGGGACGCCGAATTCGCCGACTGGCCCACCTTGCTGCACCCGCACCACCTGGCGCTCGAACCCCTGCTGCGCGCCTGGTACCGGCTGTGGCAATGGTTCGGCTGGCCCGGCCGGGCGGTCCTGCCCCTGCAGGCCTTCAACGTCGTGGTGACCGTGGCCACGCTCGGCCTGATGTGGCGCCTGCTCGCGCGTCTCACCGGCGCCCGGCCGCTCCCGCTCGCGCTGTGGACCACGCTGCTGGCTACCCTCTATCTGACCTGGTATCACGCCACCCAGGCCGAGGGCGTCCCGCTCTTCGCCTTCTTCGGCACGGCCTGTCTCACCTGGGCCACCGAACTACCTCGTGACGACCGTGCCGCCGGCGTGACGAAACGCCATGCCCTGGGTCTGGCCGCCACCATGGTCGGCAGCGTCCTGGTCCACCAGTCGCTGGTGCTCTGGACCCCGCTGCTGGCCTGGATGCTCGCGCGCGAGGCCGAACCCGGGCGCCGGCTGCGCCTGGGCGCCATCTGCCTGGCCGCGGCCGGCGGCACGGTCATGGCCTGCTACCTGGTGGCGGGCGCCGTGGCCACGGGCGGCGTCGTGCCGGGAGAACTCGCCCGCTGGGTCACCGGCTACAGCGAGGAGTTCTCCGGCCAGTGCGGGTCGCTGCAGCTGCTCTTCTCGCGGGACGTGCCGCGCGGGCTGGGCTCCGCGCTCCTGACGGGCATGCCGCTCAAGGAATACGCCTTCGCCGGCCGGCCGGCCGACGCCCGGCTCATGCTGCTTTTGGCGCCCTTCCTGCTGCTGGCCCTCCTGCTGGGGCTCGGTCTGCTGGGTGTGCTGCCGGCCTGGGCCCGCCGCGGCGGCCGCGAGCGACGGGCGCTGCTCAACGTGCTCCTGTTGACCGTCCTGGGCTTCCTGTTCGCCGGCTGGTGGGAACCCTCGAACCGCAAGTTCTGGGCGCCGGTCCTGCCCGGACTGGTGGCGCTGGCGGCGCTGGGCTGGACCGCCTGGCGGGGTCGCGGCGCCCGGCTGGCACCCGTGCTCCTGGGCCTGGTGCTCGCCGCCACGGTGGCCTACAACCTGGTGGGTGGGATCCTGCCCCGGCACCATGAGAACGACGCGCACCAGCCCTTGCTGGTCTTCCTGGCGCGCCATGTCGGGCCCGACGATGCCGTGGTGCTGCGCGAGGATCGGGTGTGGCAATGCGCCATCTACTTCCGCGCCGGACAGACGGTCCACGGCATTCCCGGGCCGCGATCCGATCGCGATGATGCCGACCACACCGTCTGGCGGGCCGCCGTGGCCGACGCCCGGCGCGCCCTCCTCGCCGGGTCCGACCTCTACGTGGCCGACGAGGAATGGCCCGCACTCCAGGCAACGCTGGAGCCGGAACTGGGCCCGCTGTCCGGACCGGAGCCGGTGCTGGAATTCAGCGATGCGGACCTGCCCGATGACAGGCAGGTCCTGCAGCGCGTGCGGCTGGAGGCACGCTAGCCGAGCTGGGTCCTGAGCACCTCGTCGACCGAGTCCAGCGCCTGCTGCAGCGCCGCCGCGTCGGGCAGCCCCGCCTGGGCCGTGTTGGGTCGGCCGCCGCCGCGCCCGCCGACCCGCGTGGCCAGGTCCTTGACCAGGTTGCCCGCATGCAGCGTCTTGGCCAGCACCAGGTCGTTGGTGAGGGTCACCAGCAACGTGGCCTTGCCTTCCCATTCGGCCCCCAGCACCACCACGCCGTGCGCACCCAGCTTGTCGCGCACATGGTCGCCGAGCTGGAGCAGGGCTTCGCGGTCCTCGGCCGGCACGTGGGCCACCACGAGCTGGACGTCGCCGATTTGACGCGGCGCCGCCAGCGTGTCCTCGAGCCCGGCCTGGGCCGAGGCCTGCTGGGCCCGCTGGAGTTCCTTGCGGAGCTGGTTCAGCTCGTGGCGCAAGGTCTCCACCTGGTCGGCGTAGGGTCCGCCTTCGCGGCGCAGGACGTCGGCGAGGGCGTGGACCTGGTCGCGGTCGGCAAGGTCCAGCGCCAGTGCCGCCTCTCCGGCTACCGCCTCGATGCGCCGCACCCCCGCGGCCACCGAGCCCTCGCTGGTGATGCGGAAGGCGCCCACGTCGCCGGTGGCGTCGCAGTGGGTGCCGCCGCAGAGCTCGAGCGAGTAGGTGTCGCCGTCCTCCTGACCCAGCGCCGTGGCGACCACGGGTCCGCCGGGGATCTCGATCATGCGCACGCGGTCGCCGTACTTCTCGCCGAAGAGCGCCATGGCGCCGGCGGCCTTGGCCTCATTCAGCGGCACATCGTCACGCCGCAGGACCGGCTGGTTGTCCAGCACCGCGCGGCCGACCAGGTCCTCCACCGCGGCGATCTCGGCGCGGGTCAGCGGCTGGTCGTGGCGGAAATCGAAGCGCAGCCGGTCGGGCGTGACCTCGCTGCCCGCCTGCTCGACGTGGTCGCCGAGAACGCGGCGCAGCGCAGCGTGGACCAGGTGCGTGGCGGTGTGATGGCGCATGGTGGGCAGGCGGCGGCTCGTGTCCACGGCGAGCAAAACCGGACCAGCGGCTCGCAGCAGCGCGGCGATGTCGTTCGCCTCGCCGCGGACCACCAGCGCCGGGCCTTCCTCGGACTTGAGCGTGGTGAGCACCGTCAGTTCCTGGCCACCGGCCAGACGGACCGTGCCCGTGTCGCCGATCTGGCCGCCGCCCTCGGGATAGAACGGGGTCTCGGCGCAGAGCAGATGCGCGAGCGGGCCCTCCTCGTCCCGGCCCCCTACCCGCACGGCCAGCACCTCGCTCTCGCCGTCGAGCTCGTCGTAGCCGGTGAAAAGGCTGCGCAGCACGGCGCCCTCGCGCAGCGGCTGCCAGGCGCCGATCCCCTGCATGAAGACGCGCTCCTTGCCGCTCTGGGCGCGCTGACGGTCCATGCATTCCTGGAAGCCCCACTCGTCCACCGTGAAGCCGTCCTCCTCGGCCATCACCGCGGTGAGGTCGACAGGGAAGCCGTAGGTGTCGTGGAGTTTGAAGGCCTCGTCGCCGGTCACCTCGGTGCGGCCCTCGCCCTTCATCTGCTCGCGGATGTCGCCGTAGATCTTCAGGCCCGCGGCGAGGGTGCGCAGGAAGCGCTCCTCCTCCTGGCGGATCACCTGCAGCACACGGTCGCGGCGCTCGCGCAGCTCGGGGTAGGCGTCGCCCATCTCGTCGACCACCACGTCGGCCACGCGGTAGAGGAAGGGTTCCTCCAGGCCCAGCAGGTGGCCGTGGCGCGCGGCGCGGCGCAGGATGCGGCGGACCACGTAGCCGCGGCCCTCGTTGCTGGGCGTGGCGCCGTCGGCGATGGTGAAGGCCACCGCGCGGGCGTGGTCGGCGATGACCTGCATGCTGATCAGGTCCTCGCCCACGGGCCGGCGGCCGCTGAGCTCGGCGGCCGCCCCGACGAGCTTCTGGAAGAGGTCGGTCTGGTAGTTGCTCTGGACGCCCTGCAGCACCGCGGCCAGGCGCTCGAGGCCGAGGCCGGTGTCGACGCTCTTCATGGGCAGCGGGTGCAGCTTGCCGTCCCGGTCGCGGTCGAACTCCATGAAGACGTGGTTCCAGAGCTCGAGCCAGCGGTCGCAGTCGCAGACGCCGAGCGCGCAGCCGTCGCGATGGTCGCAGGCCATCTGCGCGCCCTGGTCGTAATGGATCTCGGCGCAGGGGCCGCAGGGGCCGGTGTCGGCCATGGACCAGAAGTTCTCCTCGTCGCCCTGCTCGATGTCGCCGAGGCGGACGATGCGCTCGGCCGGGATCTGGAGCTGGTCCTTGAAGACGCCGTAGGCCTCGTCGTCGTCCTTGTAGACCGAGTACCAGAGGCGGTCCGGATCCAGGCCCATATCGCGGACCAGGAAGTCGTAGCCCCAGCGCAGCGACTCGGCCTTGTAGTAGTCGCCGAAGCTCCAGTTGCCGAGCATCTCGAAGAAGGTGTGGTGACGCGCGTCCTTGCCCACTTCCTCCAGGTCGTTGTGCTTGCCGCTGACGCGCATGCACTTCTGGACGCTGGCCGCGCGCTTGTAGTCGCGGGTCTCCAGGCCGAGGAACACGCCCTTGAACTGGTTCATGCCGGCGTTGGTGAAGAGCAGGGTGGGGTCGTCCTGTGGCACCAGGGTGCTGGAAGCCACCACGGTATGACCGTGCTCGGCGAAGAACTCCAGAAAACGGGCGCGGATCTCGCTGATCTTCAAGGGCAACGACCTCTGGTCGGGGTTCCGGGGGCGCGGCCCGCGGGGCGTGGGCCGTCCTGAGCTCCGGAAGTCTAATGACGGCCGGGGCGGTGGTCAACCCGGGCGGCGGCGGCGTTCCGGCCGGCCGCGGCGGTCGCAAGGGCGGCTGGGAGCCTCTGAAGCGGCTCCGCTTGTGCAAATCCACGTTAAACACCAGCTTTGAGCGTCCGATAAAATGATGGACCAGGACACTCGTTGTGCTCAAGCGACATGGACGTCCAGCGATGCGCCACCTCTTGCACGTGCTCGTCTCCCTCGCCATGTGGGGCCTCTTCGGCTACTACTGGCGTGTCGTGCTGGGCCGCGAGATCGGCCCGGGCACCGTGCGCGCCATGCTCTTGCTGGTGTCCCTGGTCCTGATCGGCCTCGCGGTCACCATCCTCTGGGTGGGCCACAACCTCCGCCTCGCCCGCAAGTTCGAGGGGCGGCGATGCGGCGCGCGCCAGGTCCCCGACCCCGAGCTCGCCCGGGACACCCTCGGCCGCGCCATCGCCCAGCCCGGCCTCGCCACGCTGCGCGCGGCCCGGGTCATCGACATCGATGCCGACGAGGAGACCAAGACCTACACCACGGCCGGCGGGGAGGCGGCGCCGTGAGCCTCTACGATCTGGTCGTCTCCTTCGAGAACACCTGGTTCTACGCGGCGTTGCTGGTGTATTTCGCCTGGTATCCCATCGCCTCCAGCGCCATGTGGATCTACACGGCCATCCTCTTCTACCGCCGGCGCGAGTACGGCGACCGCGAAGGGCGCACCGACTTCTACCTGCTCTCGCGCCACCCGCGGGTCAGCTTCGTGATCCCGGCCTTCAACGAGGAGGCCAACATCGTCGAGACCCTGAGCGGCGTCCTGGCAGTGGATTACCCGGACTTCGAGGTGGTCGTGGTCGACGACTGCTCGAGCGACGGCACGCTGGCGCTCCTGCAGCCGTTCGCCGACCGCGGCCGGATCCGCCTGGTGCGCAAGCGCGTCAACGAGGGCAAGGCCATGGCGCTCAACGACGCCATCCCGGTCTGCACCGGCGAACTGCTCCTGATCATGGACGCCGACGCCATCCCCCACCCCGACATCCTCAAGATGATGGTGCCGCACTTCGCCTCGCCACGCGTGGCCGGCGTCACCGGCAACCCGCGGGTGGTCAACCGCGACAGCTTCATGGCCAAGCTGCAGGCCATCGAATTCGCCAGCATCATCTCGCTCATGCGCCGCGCCCAGCGCGTGTGGGGCCGGATCATGACCATGTCGGGCGTGGTCGGCATCTTCCGGCGCGAGGCGCTGCAGGACGTGGGCTACTACAGCCCCGAGATGGCCACCGAGGACATCGACATCACCTGGCGGCTGCAGATCCGGCACTGGGACATCCGCTACGAATCGCGGGCGGTGATGTGGATGCGCGTGCCCCAGTCGCTGCAGGGGCTGTGGCGCCAGCGCCGCCGCTGGGCGCTGGGCCTGAGCCAGGTCCTGCACCGGCACTGGCGTACGGTCATCCGCTGGGAGCACCGCCGCTTCTGGCCGGTGCTGCTGGAGGCCAACCTCTCGGTGGCCTGGGCTTACGCCTACGTGCTCCTGAGCATGGTCTGGATCACCAGCTACGCCCTGGGCTACCCGCCGGTGGGCGCCAGCCCCATCCCCAACTTCTGGGGCATGCTCATCGCCACGGTGTGCGTGGGGCAATTGATCACCGGCGTGGTGCTCGATCGCGGCTACGACGCCAAGCTGCCGCGGTACTTCGTGACCGCCGTCTTCTATCCGCTGGTCTACTGGATCCTCATGGCCGTGATCACCGTGACCACCCACCCGCAGGGTGTGGGCGTCAACCGGCAGAAGCGGCAGTTCACCCTCTGGAAACCGGTGAGGGAGTGATGGTGCGCGCCTGGATCCCCATCGTCGTCCTCTTGCTGAGCGCCCCGGTCGTCGTGGCCCAGTCCGGCTCGGCCATCGACACCGAGGCCGCGCTGGCCAGCGTGGACCTGGCCCGCACGGCCGCGAGCAAGGACCGCCACGAGGAGGCGTCCCGCAGCTACCTCGACGCGCTGAACAACGACGCCCGCCTGGTGGGCACCGTGGTCGACGAGCTGGCCTACCAGAAGCTGTGGCGCGACGACGCCGAGAAGGCCATCTTCTACTTCCGCCGCTACCTCGCGCGCCATCCCGGCGAAACCAACCGCGACGCGCGCAAGGGCCTGGCCATGGCCTACAGCTGGAGCGGTCGGCAGCCCCAGGCCATCGCGCTCTACCGCGAGCTGGTGGCCGAGGATCCCGACGACCTGGGCTCGCAGCTGGGCCTGGGCCGCGCCCTCGTCTGGGACAACCGCTACGCCGAGGGCTACCGGGTGCTGCGCCCGCTGGAGACCGACCACCGCGGCACCGGCGCTAGCCGCGGCGCCTCGCAGTTCCTGCTCCTGGTGCTCGACGAGTACGACCCGAACCTGGACCTGCGCTGGGACTCGAGCCGCGACAGCGACGACCTGGACATCGACCGCCTCGCCGCGCGCGGCCGCACCAACCTGGGCAACGTGCTTGTGGAGGCCGGCGCCGGCTTCGGCTGGTACCGCCAGCCCGGCCAGCCCCGCGTCACCGCCCCGCGCCTGCAGATCGGCTGCATCGCGCCGCTGTCTCACCGCTGGACGCTGCACGCCTACAGCTGGCTCGACCGTTTCCGCAGCGACGGCGACATCGACCCCGACGGCGAGCTCGACTGGACCCGCCTCAGCGGCGACGCCTGGCTCACCTTCCTGGCGACCCCGCGCCTGCGCCTCGACCTGGGCGCGAGCAGCCTGCCGGTGGAGACCATGCCGGCGTTCGCCAAGCACCTGCACCACGAGATGGTGGGCCTGTCGGCCGACTACCGCCTGCTGCGTCACTGGCAGCTCTCGGCCGCCGGCCAGCGCGCCGACTTCAGCGACGGCAACGTGCGCCGCCGCGGCTACGGCCACCTCATGTGGAAGCGGTCCGGCACCTGGGAGCTGCGAGCCGGCCCCACGTTCACCTACATGGACCACGACCTGGCCTACCCCGGCGGCTACTGGTCGCCCGACTGGGTGCGCAACCTGAGCCTGGCCGCCGGCCTGGTCCACCGCTGGCACCGGGTAGCGCTGCACCTCGACGGCAGCCTCGGCCAGGAGAAGGAACTGGGCTCGGACGCGCTCACGGTCGGCGGCTTCGCCGGCCGCCTCGCCTGGCGCGTATCGGCGCGCTGGCTGGTCACCGCCGGCGGCGGCTACTCGCGCAGCCGCTTCTCCAGCGCCAGCGGCTACAGCCGCACCGCCATCCACCTCAACGTGCGCGCGCTCTTCTGACATGCGGTGGCGGCCCGGCAGGCGCACGCGCTCCTGGCTGCTGGCCGGCCTGCTCGCCGCAACGGTCGCAGGCCTGCTCACCGTCCGTAGCCACCTCACGGCCGGCCCCGCCGAGCACAGCCCCGGCTACCACCTCGACCCCACCGATCTCGCCGCCCACCAGCTGGGCGAGCTCGGTCCCGGCGTGCGGGTCCTCTGCTACCACTACTTCCGTCGCGATGTCGACGCCGGCTACCTCGCCCGCGTCGTCGCCGCCGTGCTCCTCGGCATGCCCACCCTGGGACCGCAGGAATTCTGGACCACGCCCATCGGCCAGTTCGAACGCCACCTGCGCTACTTCCGCCAGGCCGGCATCCCGGTGCTGACCCTCGACGACATCGCCGCCAGCCATCGCCGCGGCGAGGCGCTCCCCGACCCCGCGGTGGTCCTGACCATCGACGACGCCGACCGCAGCGTGCACGAGCTGGCCTGGCCGCTGTTGCAGGAGTACGGCGTCCGCGCCCACCTCTTCGTGCCCACCGGTCGAGTCGATAGGGACTGGAGCGGCATCCGGGTGTGCTCCTGGGCCGACCTGCGCGAGATGGCCGATTCGGGCACCATCATCCTCGGCTCGCATACCCACGACCTGCACTTCAAGGTCATGACCGACCGCGGCCGCCAGCCGGTCTTCTGGAATCCCGACCGTCTGGAACCGGCCCGCCTCGACGACTTGCGCCGCCACCTCGCCACGCTACCCGGGGTAGCTGTCGACCCCCAGACGATGGACGATCCTGTCGGCGCCGATCTCCTGCTCAGCCGCCGCCTCATCCAGCGCCACGGTGGCCAGCCCTGCCGCTGGCTCGCCTGGCCCTACGGCTTCGGTCACGGCGACCTCGACAGCCTGGCGGCAGCGCTCGGATTCGAGGGTACCTTGAGCCTGAGACCGGTCACGGTGACTGCGGCCAGCCCCACCTGGCACCTCGGCCGCTTCACCCTCACGGCCAAGACCACCCCCCGGGATCTGGCCGACCTCTTCGCCAGCACGGAGCCCTGACATGTCCAGCCAGGACGATCTGCCCATCCAGCCAGGCCTCGTCATCCCCGGTGACGAGCTGCTGATCACCACCAGCCGCTCCTCCGGGCCCGGTGGCCAGCACGTCAATACGTCCGACACCCGGGTCCAGCTGCGCTGGAACGTGCCGGCGAGCCGGGTCCTCGGCGAGGAGCAGCGCGCGCGCCTCTTGACCATGCTCGCCGCACGCCTGACCCGCGACGGCGACCTCCTGGTGGCCTGCGAGACCCACCGCAGCCAGCACCGCAACCGCGAGGAGGCCCGCGCCAGGCTCGCCGCCATGGTGCGCGCCGCGCTCCATCGTCCCCGCACCCGCCGGGCCACCCGGACCCCACGGTCGGCCCGCGAGAACCGGCTCAAGAGCAAGCGCCAGCGCGCCGAGGTCAAGCGGCGGCGCCAGCGTCCCAGCGAGGATTGATTCAGCTCAGCAGGAAGACCCCGAACATCACCAGCCAGACCAGGTCCAGGAAATGCCAGTACTGCGCGGTGGTGGTGAGCGCCAGCGCATCCAGGTCCGGCACCAGGGGCCGCCGCCACGATCGGCGCAGCAGCACCCCTACCGCCGCCAGGCCGCCGAGCACGTGGAGCGCGTGCAGCAGCACGAGGAAGAACACGAAGCCCAGCAGCGGATTGCCCTGGGCGCTGGCGGCGGGGTGGGCGGCGATGAGCTGACCGAGCGCCGGCACCTGCAGGCAGAAGAAGAGCACGGCGGCCAGTGCGGCGGCCCGCAAGAGGACCCGGGCCGGACCGACCGCCAGGCGCCGCAGCCGCTTGGCGGCGCTCTCCAGCAGGATCCCCGCGGCGATCAGCGCCACGGTGCTCGCCCAGAGCAGGCGGGGCACGGTCACGGTGACCGCATCGCCCAGACGCATCCTGGTGACGATATAGCCGAGGAGGCTCGCCGCGAAGAGCACGGTGAGCGACAGGAGGAAGAAGCGCATGCCCAGGGTCGCCGGACTGCCGCGTGTCAATTCCTTGCCCGTGTTCATGGCGACTCCTGTCGATGAAGGCCCGCGGTGACGTAGGGCACGAAGCGGTCGTCGAGGAAATGGTGCCACGTGCTCTCGACCACCTCGGCCCAGCCGTCGTGGATCTCGCCCGCGGCGTGGACGGCCAGCGTGAGGACCGTGCCGCCCTCCGTGTCCGCCGCGAGCGTGTAGGTGGTGACCATGGTGATGGCGTGTCCCGCCAGGCCGAGCGGTCCTTCCAGCCGCAGCGTCCGGCCCCGCTCGGCGTGGGTGACCGTGGCGTGGACCACCCCGTCGCCGCTCTCGTCGAAGATCTCGAGGAAGCGGCCCCCGGGCCGGGCCTCGATCTCCAGCCGGTACGGATCGCCGCTCATGGAGTGGTCCCACCAGCCGGAGATGTCCCCGGTCAGCGCTTCGTACATCTCCTCGGGCGTTCCGGGCAGCGCCACCTCGAACGAGAACGCGAAGGACCCGGTGGGGACCGACTGGCCGGCCAGGGCCGCCCCGGCCGCCAGCACCACGAGCATGAGGGTGATCCGGAACGTCAAGCGCGCGCCTCCTCGCCCACGGCGAGCAACGACTTGCCGAAGGCCTTGATGACGAAGACGGGGCACGGCGCGTGCCGCACCACCTTCTCGGTGACGCTGCCCAGGAAGAACCGGCGGAACCCGGTCAGGCCGTGGGTGGCGATGAAGACGAGGTCGCTGGCATGCTCGGCGGCGAAGTCGCAGATGACCTGGGCCGGGTTGCCCTCCAGCACGTGCAGGGCGGCGGGCACGTCGGGCGCCTCGGCCACGGCCAGGGCGGCGAGCTGGTCGCGGCAACGCACGGGGAGGTCGGGGTCGACCACGAACGCGGTATCCACGCCGGCGGCGTAGAACGATGGATGCACGGGCAGGTCCACCACGTGCAAGAGATGCAGGTTGAGCTGTTCCTGACGGGCGAGGATCGCCGCCTTGCGCACCGCGCGCCGGCAGAAGTCGGAGAAGTCCACCGGGACCAAAAGGTCGGTCATGGTGGCCAGGAGTCGGGGCTGGATGCTCTCGCGGACGGTGATCACCGGACACTCGGCGTGGCGCACCACGTCCACCGCCACCCGGCCCACCAGCGAGGCGGCCAGCGCGCCGCGCTCGTGGGTGCCCAGGACGATGAGGTCGGCATCGATCTCGGCGGCGTGCTCGAGGATGGCCGGGGCAGCCTTGAAGGCCCGCCGTTGTTCCTCCACGATGGTCACGCCCTCGCCGGCAGGGGTGGTGCGGAGCTGATGCAGGAGGTCGGGATCGGCGTGCTGGGCGCCCGGCGGCGTGTCCACGTGCAAGAGATGGAGGATGGCCCCGGAGCGTCGGGCGAGGTCGGCGGCCTGGGCCAGGGCCTGATCGGCACAGCGGGTGTGGTCGGTGGGGACCAGGATGGTCTTCAGGCGCAGCATGGCCCCTCCTTTCCGCGGTCGCGGCGTGCGGCCGTCACCCCCAAGAAAAGAAGGACCCGACGCGGCGGCAACTACCCGGCGAACACCTGGACACGGCGCTGCCGCGGGCCGTCGAACTCGCAGAACCAGACGGTCTGCCAGGTGCCCAGGACCAGGCGGCCGCCGCGCACCGGCAGGAGCTGGCTGCAGCCCACCAGCGAGCTCTTGAGGTGGGCCGCGCTGTTGCCCTCGGCGTGGCGGTCGGCGGGGTCGGACCACGGCGCGAGCTGGTCGAGGCGGCGCAGGAGGTCGCGGACCACGTCGGGGTCGGCACCCTCGTTGACGGTGACCGCGGCGGTGGTGTGCGGGACGTGGACGAGGACGGTGCCGTCGGTGACGCCGAGCGCCGCCGCGGCCGCGGCGACGTCCCGGGTGATGTCGATCAGCTGGTCGTGGGCGGTGGTGCGCAGGTCGAGGGTCTGCATGGCGTCTCCTCGGGTTGGTTCAGGGTGAGGCCACCGCCCCGGCCCGGCTAGAGGTCGAAATACATGGTGAACTCGTAAGGATGCGGACGCTGGTTGATGCGCCCGATCTCGTCGCGCTTGATCTCGAGCCAGCGCCGGATCAGCGACTCCGGGAACACCTCGCCGTGCAACAGGAACTGGTGGTCGGCCTCCAGCGCGTCCAGCGCATCGTCGAGGCTGCGTGGCAAAAACTCGGCGTCCTTGCGCGAGTCCTGGCTCGGGGCGTCGGCGGGCTGCCAGCCGCGCTCGATGGGATCGATCTCGTTGAGGATCCCGTCGAGGCCGGCCATGAGGATGGCGGCGGCGCAGAGGTAGGGATTGCCGGTGAAGTCGGGCGGACGGTACTCGATGCGGCGCAGCTGGGGATCGTTGACGTAGCTGGGGATGCGGATCGCGGCGCCGCGGTTGCTGCGGCCGAAGGTGCGCACCGTGGGCGCCTCGTAGCCCGGCACCAGGCGCTTGTAGCTGTTGGTGCTGGGGTTGGTGAAGGCGCAGAGCGCGTCGGCGTGGGCCAGGATCCCGCCCACGTAGTGGAGCGCCAGCGGCGAGAGGCAGGCGTAGCCCGCGGGGTCGTTGAAGACGTTCTCACCGTCCAGGGTCAGGAACTGGTGCAGGTGGAAGCCGTTGCCCGCGTTCTCGTGGAGCGGCTTGGGCATGAAGGTCACGCGCAGGCCGTGGCGGTGGGCGGCGTTGTGCAGGATGTACTTGGTCAGCACCGCGTGGTCGCCGGTGGTCAGGAGGTCGGCGAACCAGCCCTCGATCTCGTGCTGGCCGTGGGCGCCCACCTCGTGGTGGTGGTAGCGCACCGGGATGCCGAACGCCTTCATCAGCCGGCAGACCTCGTCGCGGAAGTCGTCGTGCAGGTCGAAGGGGTTGCACGCGTGGTAGGCGTTGCCGTGGAAGCGCTCGTTGCTCTGCACCGAGAAGAAGCTGTCGGCGGTGTTGGAGGCGAACTCGGCCTCCTCGAAGATGTAGAACTCGTACTCGGGTCCCCAGTGCGAGGTGTCGGCCAGGCCGGTGGCCGCCAGGACCCGCTCGGCCTTGCGCGCGATGTGGCGACCGTCCTGGTGAAACGGCGTGCGCTGGTCGTCGGTGAGGTGCGCCGAGGCGAACATGTGCAGCGTGGGGCGCTCGCGGAAGGGGTCGATCACCGCGGTGGCGAGGTCCGGGATCAGCACCATGTCGCTGTTCTCGACCTTCAGGAACCCGTAGCTCGAGCCATCGAAGCCGATGCCCTCGGTGCAGCTATCGGGAGTGAAGCGGTCGAACGGCAAGGAGATGTGATGCAGGCGGCCGTTGAGGTCGAGCGACTTGAGGTCGACGAACTCGATCCCCTTGGCGGCGGCTTCCTGACGGACCTGGGCGAACTTCTCGGGCACCATGGACGGGACCTCGCTGCGTGAAACAGGACGAATCCAGGCCGACGATGGCGTCGGCGGCGTGCCCGACCAAATATAGGCGGCGCCCCGCGGCAACGGAAATCCGATGTTCGTTCGGATGCGACCGGCTCAGGCAGGCACCAGGTCGGCCAGCGCCCGGTCCAGCTCGCCCAGCTCCCAGCGGAAGCCGTGGGCCTTGAGCTGGTTGGGCACGGCGCGCTGGCTGTGCAGCAGCAGCTGGGAGCGGCCGCCGAGGAGAAGTCGCAGCGCCCAGGCCGGGGCGGGCAGCCGCGCCGACTTGCCCACGGCCGCCGCCAGCGCCCGGGCGAACTCGATCTGCTGCGGCGGATCGGGAGTGGTGAGGTTCAGCGAGCCGCGGACCGCCGGCGTGTCCAGGGCGAACAGCATGGCCCGCACCACGTCGCGGATGTGGATCCAGGGGAAGTACTGGCGGCCGCTGCCGAGCGGTCCACCCAGGCCGCGCCGGAAGGCCGGGAGCATCTTCTGCAGCGCTCCGCCGTCCCGGCTGAGGATCACCCCGAAGCGCAGGCATACCACCCGGCAGGTCTCGTGCTCGGCCCGCTGGGCGTTGCGCTCCCACTCGTAGCAGAGCATGGCCAGGTGGTCCTGCCCCGGCTCGGCGTCCTCGGCCAGGGCGCGCGCGCCGCCATCGCCGTAGTAGCCGGTGGCCGAGGCGCTCAGCAGCACGCACGGGCGGTCGCTGTCGCGCAGCACGTCGGCGAGGTGGCTGGTGGGCCGCAGGCGGCTGCGCCGCAGCTGACGCCGCTTGCCCCGGGTCCAGAACCCGTCGGCCACGCTCTCACCCGCCAGGTTGATCACCGCGTCGGCGGTGAGCGCCCGGTCGAGCCAGGGGCCGGCCACCGCGGGGTCGGCCTCGAGCAGCTCGACCTCGTCGCGGAGCCGCATGCCCGCGCTGGCGGGATCGCGCGTCACCACCACGACCTCGTCGCCACGGGCCAGCAATTCGGGAATCAGCGCCCGGCCGATCAGGCCGGTGCCACCAGTGAACAGGACCTGCATGGAGCCTCCTTCGCCTGGCCACAGTAACCCCGCCACGGGCGGCTGTCCACCGGCGTCAGAGGAAGTTGGCCCGTCCGCGTCCAGGCGTTATGTTTGCCGGGGAAACCCGATCCGAAAGGACCCAGACATGCAGTACGAACACCTCGACTGCGATATTCGCGACGGCGCCGCCCGCGTCACCTTCCTGGGCTCCGGCAATCCCCTGCTGAGCGAGCTGTGCGACGAGTTCATCGATCTCATGCTCCGCCTGCAGGAGGACGCTGCCGTGCGCGCCATCCTGGTCAGCGACGGCGACCATGCCTTCGATCTGCAGCCCGACCTCTACAACCTGAGCAAGGACGCCGGCCAGAGCGGCGGTTTCGCGACCGTGGCCGCGGGCCTCGAAGTGGCGCAGCGCATGGTCAACCTCTGCCAGGAGTCCACCAAGCCGGTGATCATGGCGACCAGGGGCGATATCCGGGCCATCGGACTGGGCTTCTACATGACCGGCGACGTCCGCCTGGCAGGCAGCACCGCCAGCTTCACCGCGCCCGACATGACCGCCGGGCTGATGCCCGAATGGGGCCTGACCTACACGCTGCCCCGGGTGCTCGGGCCGGGCCGCGCGCTGGAGTTCCTCTGGTCGGGACGGACGCTGTCGGCCAGCGAGGCCTACTTCGCCGGCCTGGTCGACCGGGTGATCCCCGACACCCAGTGGGACGAGGTGATCGAGAGCCTGCTCCAGCGCCTCGCGCAACTGCCCCAGCCGCTGCTGCGGCTGACCAAGCTCGCCACCCAGCAGTCGGGCCAGTTCGACCTGGTCAGCATGCTCAGCTTCGAGTTCGAGGCCCAGCAGCAGTGCTGGGACAGCCAGGAATCCGCCGAGTGCCTCAAGGCCTGGCAGGATAACCGCACCCCGGTCTTCCACGCGCCCACCGCGCCGGAAGACGATTCATGACACATCCTTTCGGGAGGCAGGACGTGGGCCAGACCCTCATCGAGAAGATCCTCAGCAACCATGCCGCCGGTCCGGTCACGGCCGGCGAGATCGCCGACGTGACCATCGACGTGCGCGCGGCACGCGACTTCGGCGGCGCCAACGTGGTCAAGAACCTCCAGGCGGCCGGCCTCTCCGTGGCCGACCCCACCAAGACCGTCTTCACCTTCGACTGCAACCCGGGCGGCAGCGACCAGGGCTATGCCGCCAACCAGCAGCTCTGCCGCAGCTTCGCCCGCGAGACCGGGGTCGCACTGCGCGACATCGACAAGGGCATCGGCACGCACCTGGCCATCGAGGACGGCCTCGTGGGCCCCGGCGCCACCTTCGTCTCCACCGACAGCCACGCCAACATCATGGGCGCCGTGGGCGCCTTCGGGCAGGGTATGGGCGACCAGGACATCGCCGCGGCGTGGGCCCACGGCAAGGTCTGGTTCAAGGTGCCGCCCACCAAGAAGGTCATCCTCAAGGGCCGACCCGGCCCGGCTGCCACGGCCAAGGACATCACGCTGAAGATGGCCGCCGAACTCGGTGCCGCCGGCTTGCTGGGTTGCGCCGCCGAGGTCTGCGGCGACGTGGTCGACTCGCTCGACGTGGCCGACCGCGTGACCATCGCCTCCATGGCCACCGAGATGGGTGGCATCATCATCCTCTTCACGCCCAACCGCGCGGTGCTGGAGTTCTGCCGCGAGGCCAGCGGGCGCGACTGGGACGCCATCGCGGCCGACGATGACGCCCGGTACGTCGAGACCATCGAGATCGACATCGAAGGCCTCGCCCCCATGATCGCCCGGCCGGGCCATCCCGACGACGCGGTGGCCGTGGACGAGGTCGCAGGCCGCCGGGTGGACTCGATCTTCATCGGCTCCTGCACCAACGGCCGGCTCGAGGACCTGCGCGCCGCCGCCGACGTCCTGCGCGGCAAGCGCATCGCTCCCGACGTGGTGCTCAAGGTGGTGCCGGCCACCCGGAAGATCTGGGCCCGGGCGCTGGACGAGGGCCTCATCGAGGACCTGCTGCAGGCCGGAGCGCTGATCGGCAACGCGGGCTGCGCCGGCTGCGCCGCGGGCCAGATCGGCCAGAACGGTCCGGGCGAGGTCACCGTCTCCAGCGGCAACCGCAACTTCGCGGGCAAGCAGGGCAAGGGCGAGGTCTACCTGGCCAGCCCCGCCACCTGCGCCGCCACCGCACTGGCCGGGGTGATCTGCCGCGCCGATCGCATTCCCGAGCCGGTGGCTCCGTACGAAGCCGCCGTGGCCACGGGTACGGCCACCGCCGCGGCCGCCAGGCAGGCCGCGGGCGACAAGCCCACCACCGTGACCGGGCGCGTCTGGCTGGTGGGCGAGGACAACATCGATACCGACATGATCTTCCACAACCGCCACCTGGCCATCACCGACCTCGCCGAGATGGGGCCGCACACCTTCGGCAACCTGCCCGGCTGGGAGGACTTCCCGCGCAAGGTGCAGCCCGGCGACATCGTGGTCACGGGCGGTAATTTCGGCTGCGGCTCATCGCGACAGCAGGCCGTGGACTGCTTCAAGGCGCTGGGCGTTTCGCTGCTCATCGCGCGCAGCTACGGCGCCATCTACGAACGCAACGCCATCAACGCCGGCATGCCGGTGATGATCGCCGACCTGCTCGCAGCAGGCCTCGAGAACGGTCAGGAGATCACCGTCGACATGGCCACCGGCCTGATCACCTGGGACGGCGGCGAGGCGCGCGGCGAGCGGTTCAGCGAGGTGCAGCTGGAGATCTACCAGCGGGGCGGACTGCTGGCCTGATCACCACCGCCCGCGCACCAGACGAGCGAGGGGCCCGGCATGGCGCCGGGCCCCTTCGTCGTCAGCGCTGTCGGATGAGGCTAGAAGACGAACCACATCGAGGTGGTGAAGCGTTCGCCGGTGAGGTCCTTGGTGGCGTCGGCCGCCTCGGCCTCGTCGTCGCCCACGGTCGTGATGAAGTGGATGACTTCCAGGCCCCAGCCGAATTGCTTGGTGATCTTGTGCTTGAAGTTCAGGAACATGGACTGATTCTTCAGGTAGGCCGCGTCGATGCCCTCCATGTCCTCGTCCTTGGGATCGTCGAACCCGTAGCCCGCATTGAACTCGATCTTGGGGTTGGCGGGGACCTTCAGGCTCGCGAAGCCGCCCTGCGATTGGATCTCGGTGGCGCCGTCGGGATGCGAGGCATTGTAGTCGAAGCCGTAGTGCACGTACTCGCGGCCCACGCCCTGCCCCACGTAGAACTCGCCGTTGAGCGCGATGCCGCTCTCGCCGAAGGGCATCTTCAGCTCCACGGCCGCCATGTAGGGCGAGTAGTCGTTCTCCGACACGGTGACCGAGCGGAAACCGCCGCCGATGGCGAGCAGGCTGCCCTCGCCCAGCAGGTCGGAAGCACCGACCCGGCCGAGGATCCAGGGCATCTTCTCCTGCTGCTCCTGGTCGTTGGACACGCGATGCTTCATGGCGCTGACCAGGAACTCCAGGTTCTTGGGCTTGTAGCGCAGGGTGAGCTGGGGCACGCGCCACCAGAGGTTGCCCGACCACGACATCACGCCGAAGTCGATGGTGCCGGGATTCTGCTGGGCCACGGGCACCCAGTCCTGGCCGCCGCGGATGGTCAGGCCCTGGTCGTTCTTGGCCTCGACGAAGCCCAGCCGCAGGCGCGGCAGCAGGTTGTTGCTGGCGTTGCTGCCGTAGAAGTCCATCTCGAAGACCGCCCGGTAGGCCCAGTTGTCCTGGGTCTGCCCGGCCGAGAAGCCCAGGCGCGTGTCGCGCGGGTTGAAGCTCCACTGCTCCTGGCTGTCATCGGTGATGTAGGACATGAAATCCTGGGACAGGATCGCCGTATCGTAGTGCGTGTTGAAGATGGCCCGGCCCCAGATCTTCGTATCGACCGAGCTGGTGACCTCGCCGGCCACCGCGGGCAGCGACAACAGTACGAGCCCGAGCACGAGGCACGACGCGACGCGCATGACTCCGTTCATGAAACCGATCCGCATGTCCAACCTCCAGTTATGGAACCGTTCACGACTTCCCCTCCATACGATGAGTCAGCTGATTGCAAGTTCTGGACCGCTGGTAGGATTTTTCTGATCGAATGGCCTGGAGAGCCTGTAAAACGCCATTCCGACGTCTAGAATCTCTCTGGCCGAAGATTGACCACTCCTGAAATCAGGTGGTCATTCTCGCCGTGGACTGGGTGAATCCGGAGCAATGAGTTATTCCGCGCAAAATGTTGCCGGCCCCATCCTTGCAGTTTCCTCTGCATGGAAAATCACGATCTGTACAATCCCGCGTGGGTCCCACCCCACTGCCCCTCGCGCAAGTGCCACTTCCACAACCCCTTGAACAAAGGATGGCGCTGGAAACGCTCCGGCTACTACCGGCGAAAGGTGCCCCCAAACCGTATCCGCAGGTTCCGCTGCAAAGCCTGCGGCGTCACCTTCAGTTCACAGACCTTCAGCACCACCTACTGGCTCAAGCGGCCCGACATCCTCGACCAACTGCCCACCAAGGTCACCGGCGGCGCCTGCAACAGCCAGATCGCCTTCGACCTCGGCGTTGCGCCCTCGACCATCGACCGCCAGATCTACCGTCTCGGTCGGCATGCCCTGCTCTTCCACACCCGGATGATGCAGAACAGGCCTGTCTTCAAGGACCTGGCCATCGACGGCTTCGTTTCCTTCGAGCACAGCCAGTTCCACCCGTTCCATTTCCACGTCGCCGTGGACAGGGAGACCGCCTTCTTCCCCTACTTCACCGACAGCGAGGTACGCCGGTCGGGCACGATGACCCCGAAGCAGAAGGAGCGGCGCGCCGTCTACGAGCAGGTCCGCGGCAGGCCAGACCCGCAGGCCGTGCGTAAGGACATGCAGGAGCTGCTGGAATACCTGACCGAGGGCGCGAGTGCGATGACCATCCACAGCGACGAGCACAAGGCATATCCCAGGGCGTTGCGGGCTCTTAGCTGCCGGATCCGCCATATCGTGACCAGTTCGAAGGAGGTCCGCAACCGGATCAACAAGCTGTTCGAGATCAACCTGCTGGATCTGCTGATCCGCCATGGTGAGGCGGAGCACAAGCGGGAGACGATCGCTTACACGAAGCGTCGGAACAGTGCGGCTTACAAGCTGTCGATCTTCCTGGTGGTGAAGAACTACGTGAAGACGAAGCGTGTGCGGGGTTGTGGGCAAACGCCAGCGCAGCTGCTGGGTGTGTGTCGTCGACGGTTGACGGTGGGGGAGGTGTTGGGCAGGCGATTATTCGTGGATCAGGTGGGGTTGCCGGTGCGGTGGCGGCGGTACTACTGGCAGGAGGTGGTGACGCGGGCGCTGAAGATCAACAGGCGGCATGACTTGACGTACGCGGTGTGAAGTGGTTGCCGCTAATTCACTTGGGGGGTGGGAACATTCTTCGCGGAATAACACACACCATGAGCAAGATGGTCCCCTGGCGCGTGCCGAGTTCCGGAGGTGGGTCGGACCCTCAATCCAGTTGCCAGAACTCGCGCTGGATGCGGACCACCTTCTTGAGTCCCGGCACGCCTTCCAGACCGGATTGGCGCAGGCGATCGAGGTCCTTGGACGACAGCACGTCGAGGCCCGCCAGCCGGCGGATCACCCGGCTACCGGCATCCTTGATCCCCGCCACGCTGTAGCCGCCCTCCAGCACGTAGGCCAGCTTGCCGCCGCACAGGTCCTGGGCCAGGCGAACCACCACGTCGGTGATCAGGCCATAACCCTCGGCAGTGAGCGAGAGCTGGCCCAGCGGATCCTGGTGATGCAGATCGAAACCGCAGCTGACGAGCAGCAGCTGGGGTCGGTACTGGCGGGCGATGGGGTCGATCAGGCCGGTGAGGATGCGGGCGTAGTCGCGGTCTCCCACGCGGCGGTCGATGGGCACGTTCACGGTGAATCCGCGGCCGGCCCCCTCGCCAACCTCCTCGGCGGCGCCGGTCCAGGGGTAGGCGCCCGCGCGATGGATCGAGACGTAGAGCACGCCCGGATCCTGCCAGAAAACCTTCTGGGTCCCGTTGCCGTGGTGCGCGTCCACGTCCAGCAGCAGGATCCGCTCGAGCCCGTAGGCCTGCTGCAGATGCCGGGCTCCGATGGCGGCGTTGTTGTAGAAACAGAAGCCCATGGCCTGGTCCGGCTCGGCATGATGTCCCGGCGGACGCACCAGCGCGAAGCCGCGGTCGCAGCGCCCCGCCATCAACGAATCCAGGAGCTCGAGCAGACCGCCCACCGCGAAGAGCGCCGTGTCCTGGACCTTGACGGTCTCGGCCACGGCGTGGCCGTCGGGCTGCGTGGTCGGCCCCATGGCGCCCACCGTCCGCACGACGTGGTCGTGGGTGTGCACCAGCATGAGCTCCTCGACCGTGGCCTGGCGTGGCGGCAGCTTGCGCCAGCGATCCTCGAGCTCGGGATCCTCGAGCACGGTGAGCAGCGCGCGGAGGCGCTTGCCGCTCTCGTAGCTGGTGATCTTCTCGAGGTGGCCGCCGAAGCGATCGTCGATCACCAGCAGCAGCGGCTTGCGTGGCTCGGGCACGCCGCGCGGCTGGACCAGTCCGTACTCGTGGGCGCAGCGCAGGAGCTCCTCTCCCCACGGCAGATTCTGGCCCCTTTCCACCAGCACCGCCGCCGCCTCCCCGGCCCAGGGCCGGCTCCGGCTCGCGCGGAAGCATTCCTCGAAGAAGAAGGCGCCGGCCAGGCGGCGGGCCTCGGTGTCGGGCTGGGGATAGGGATTGGAAACCTCGGCCGCGATGAGCGCCTTGGCCTGGCGGCGCACCAGGAAGCTGATCTCGCGCTGAACCTCGACGGGCAGCTGCTCGACCCGGTTGGCCATGGCCACGATGTTGCGCAGGAAATGCCCCCGCGGATCATCGAGGTGGAAGACGTGGGGCCGCGCGTGCACGAAGCCCAGCGATTCGTAGAAGTCCACCGCCGTCGGCTCGGACTGCACCACGAGGCCGCCGAGGCGCGGTTCGTACAGCTTCCAGAGCAGCCAGGCGCCGGCCAGGAGCATGGCGCCCGCACCGCGGTGCACCCACTCGCCGCGCGCGGGCCGGCCGGTGGGTCCGCCGCGCGCCGTGGCCAGCCACTGCACCTCCAGTTCGCGGCGCCCGTACTCCACGACCGGCCGCACCAGCATCAGTCCGGCCAGCCGACCGTGCACCACGCAGGCGAACAGGTTGCGGTTCTCGCCACGCAGGAGCACGTCGAGGACGAACTTCAGGTTGAAGAACTCGAGGTTGCGGTCGGCCACCTGGAGCAGGCCGTCGCGTGTGAAGGGGAAGCGGCACATCAGCGCCGCGGTGTCCACGTCGACCACGCCCTTGAAGAAGACGTCGTGGTGGGCGGGGTTCCAGGGCAGGGCTTCGTCGGGGAACTCGATGCGCAGGTCCTCGACCAGGGTCAGCCTGGCGGCCGCGTCGCCGTCACCGGGATCGGCCTCGACCCGGGCCCGCAGCGTGGTCTCGGCCTCGGCCAGCCGGAAATCGAGCAGATCGATGAGCCCGGCCTGCCGTGCTCGGCGGCGCAGATGGTCGCCCGCTTCGTCAGCGTTCTCCTCGTGGTTCCCCTGCCGCGCGCGCCACTGGCCGAAGGCCAGGAGCAGCCGCTCCACCAGCGCCGGCTCGCCCTGGTGGATCCACTGGTGGCGCCGCACGTGCACCACCTCGCCGTCGATCTGGAATCGGGGCGACTCGGCGTCAGGCACCGGTGCCAGCCGGCCCGTGGCCAGCAGCTCGCGCAACGGCCTGGCCGCCGTGGGGTCGTGCCCCACGATGGTGGCCACCGCCGCGGTCAGGTGTCCCCGGTCGATCATGGGTGGGCGGGCCGTTCGCGTTCGCTCATCTCGAATCCTCCTGGCGGCGGCCACGGTCCTGCGCGGCCGGCCGCATCATAGCAGCCGTGCGACCTCGCCAGCCAGCCAGAACCTCAGCCCGGCCTTGCCAAATCCTGTGGCATTGCCGAGAATGCGGACACCTTGCGCAGCCTGGAGGCTTCATGACCACCTTCTCCCAGCGATTGCGACGCGGTCTGGTGATCCGTGGCCTGGTGCTGCTGCAGCCCCTGGACCTCGTCATCGGCTGCCTGGTCGCCGCCTTCTTCCTGACCTCGGCCGTGGTTTCCGACGGCGACGTGCCCCGCTCGCTGCAGGGCGCCCTGCTCATCATGCTGGTGATGTTCGTGGTGGGCGGCGCCATCGAGGTGATCGTCGAGGCGCTGCGCGAGACGCCCGGTCTGGGCACCGTGGTGGGCTTCATCACCAACGGACCGGAGGCGCTCTGCCTGCTGGTCGGGCTTTTGGCCGGCGACATCTTCTACGCCGCCAGCACCCCGCTGGGCTCGAACTTCATGAATCCGGTGATGCTCATGGCCGCCGCCATCTGCACCGGTTCCCTGGCCAGGATCCTCCGCTTCCACCCCGCGGTGACCGTGACCACGCTGGTGGTGACCGCCACCCTCGCCGGGGTCTTCTTCGCCCTCGACCCCAGCCACCATCCGTGGTGGATCCTCGTCGCCCTGGTGGCCAGCGGCGTGCTCTTCCGCCTGCGCTCGGGCGATCCCGGCCAGCTGGAGGACCAGAAGGCCTCGGTGCCGCGCTGGTCGGTGATCCCGGCCGGCTTGCTGCTCGTCGGCGCGGGTTACTTCCTCGACCCCGTGGTCAGCTTCACCGCCGAGGCCAGCCGCGCGCCCAAGGGCCTGATCGGCTTCTTCGTGCTCGCGGCGCTCACCAGCTGGCCCGAATTCCGGTCGTGCCTCAGCCTGCTGCAGCGCGACCGCGTGTCCTCGGCTGTGCTCAACATCACGGTCTCGAACATCACCAACCTCTGGCTGGCGCTCCTGGGCGTGGCGATCCACGTGCTGCTGCGCTGATCTACCCGGCCTGGAGCGCGTCCTCGATGGCCCGGCGCAGCGCCGGATCGTCCGGGGCCGTCCTGGGACCGAATCGCGCCAGGACCCGGCCCGAACGGTCGACCAGGTACTTGGTGAAGTTCCAGGTGGGCTCGTCCAGGTCCGCAGTCAGCAGGCGGTAGATCGGGCTGCGCTGGTCGCCCTTGACCCGGGACTTGGCGAAGAGCGGAAACGTGACGTCGTACCGGGTCTTGCAGAACCCCCGGATCTCGTCCGCCGACCCCGGCTCCTGCCCCATGAAGTCGTTGGACGGAAAGCCCAGCACGACGAAACCGCGGGGCGCCAGTTCGCGATAGAGCGCTTCCAGGCCCTCGTACTGCGGAGTCAGCCCGCATTTGCTGGCGGTGTTGACCACCAGGGCGACCTGGCCCGCATACTTCCCGAGGTCCACGGGCTGGCCCTCGAGCGATTCGGTCTGCAGCGTGTAGAGCGAGGCGGCAGCGGTGCGCGTGGCCAGCTGCGCGCCCGCCGAGAAGGTCCGCTGGGCCCAGAGCGCGGCGCCCGCCAGCACGGCGACCACGACGATGACGATGGCGATGGTGATCATCTTCATGACTTCCTCCGCTGGGGTCCGGAGGCACAACATAACGCGGGCGGTGCCGATGTCACCGGGAAGGGCTGGACGCGGTGGTCAAGTCTCGGGGAGCAGTTCGCGCTTGACCACCTTGCCGGCCGCGTTGCGCGGCAGACCGTCGCGGAAATGGATGGCCCGGGGAATCTTGTAGAGCGCCAGCTGGGTGCGGCAGTGCTGGAGAATGGCCGCGGCGTCGAGGTCGCTGCCGGGACGGGGCACCACGAAGGCCTCGATCGCCTCGCCCAGCAGTTCGTCGGGCACGCCCAGGACACAGGCCTCCTGGACCCCGGCCACCTCGGCGATGGTCTCCTCCACCTCCTTGGCGCTGACCCGGTTGGCGCCGGCCTTGATCATGTTCTTGATGCGGTCGACGAGCCAGATGAAGCCGTCCGCGTCGGTCTTGCCCAGGTCGCCGGTGTGCAGGCGCCGGCCCCGGAGCACGAGCGCGGTCTCCGCGGGGTCGTTCCAGTAGCCCTGCATGATGTTGTCACCCTCGGCGGTGACCTCGCCCACCTCGCCGGGAGCGCAGGGCGTCCCGTCGGGGCGGCGGACCACCAGGTCGACCCCGGGGATCCCCATCCCGATCGACCCGTACTTCTCGGGCAGCCGGTCCGGAGGCACCCAGCTCAGCCGCGCGCCGCCCTCGGTCTGGCCGTACATGACGAACAGGCGGATGCGCTCGGGCAGCGTCTCGCGGAGCTGGCGCTGCAGGGCCGGTGTCATGGCGCCGCCGGCCTGGGTGAGGTAGCGCAGATCCGGCCAGGGGCGCTTCAGGAAATCGGTGCGCGAGGCGAGGATGGCGTAGGTGGAGGGCACGCCCGAGAAGCCGCTCACCCGGCTCGCCTCGAGGTTGTCGACCACGGTGGCGGGGTAGGCGAAGCGGTTGTCGACGACCACCCGGCCGCCCACCGCCACGTGGGTCATCAGCAGGCTGTTGCCGAAGCTGTAGTGGAAGGGCAGCACGCAGAGCACGCTGTCGTCGCGGGTCAGTTCGAGATAGGCCAAGATCTGGCTGGTGTTGGCGGCCAGGTTGCCGTGACTCAGGGTCACGCCGCGGGGCATGCCGGTGGAACCGCTGGTGTAGAGGATGACGCAGAGGTCGTCCGCGGTGACGGGCACCTCGACCCGGGCGTCGGCGGCGCGTTCGAGGTCGGCGGCCAAGAGCACCGTGAGCCGTTCGGGAAGCTCCCAGTGCGGCGCCTGCCGGTCGAGGATCACGCAGCGCAGATCCGGCGCCGCGGCCACCAGGTCGGGCAGGTCGTGGCGGACCTGCAGCGCGCGCGTGATCAGCGCCACCGCGCCGCTGTCGGCGAGCAGGCTGGCGGTGGTGCGGGTCTTGTTGGCGCTGTTGAGCGCGACGCAGCACGCCCCGGCCTTGAGGATCCCGAAGAAGCCGGCCACGTACTCGAGGCCGTTCTCGAGCAGGAGCGCCACCCGGTCGCCGTGGACCACGCCCTGCTCCCGCAGGACATGGGCCACACGGTTGGCGGCGGCGTCGAGTTCGGCGTAGCGGAGGGTCTGCCGGCCGTGTTCGAGGACCACGACCTCGGGATGGCGGTCGGCGCTTGCCTGCAGCAGCTCATGGACCGGCGGATAATCCGCCATGACGCGCGCCTCCGGCTCAGGCCACTGCTTGCTTGCGGGAGACGAAGTTCGTCAGGTTCTCCACCGAATCCAGGTTCTCGGGCACCAGCTCCTCGTCGGCGATGGTCAGGCCGAAGTCCTGCTCGAGGAAGGCCACCAGTTCCATGACGCCGGTGGAATCGATGATGCCGTTGTCGAGCAGCGACATGGCGTCGTCCTGCAGCGGTTCGGTGTCCCCGAAGAGGAAATTCTCGACGATGTAATTCCGGATGGTGAGACGCGGGTCCATGGGCAATCAGTTCCTTTCCAGGGTGTCTACGTCGGGCTGACGCCAGACGAGCTCGTCCGGAGTCAGGGCATCGGCGTCCAGGCGTGCCCCCAATGTGCAAGTGAACGCTTCGAATAGCAACTGGGTGCTCAGCACCCCGATGAACGCCATGTTCTCGCGGGCGCTCGTGAGCCGGCCCGCCTCCCACTTGCGGACCAGGCTGGCGATGCGCTCGGCCTGCCAGAACCCGGTCCGGGCCAGCGCCTCCGGTCCCAGCGCCGCGGCCACCATGGCCCGGCCGGCCTCGCCGGCGAAGCTGGCCGCGTCCGGGGCGCGGTAGGGCTGCTTGGGGCGCTGGAGGATCGCGGCGGGGAGCAGGTCGGCCACGGCGTCCTTGAGCAGGGCCTTCTCCTGCAGGAGGGGCATTCGCGCGGCGGCCGGCGTGGCCAGCGCCGCCTGCGCCAGTTCGTGGTCGAGGAAGGGGAACCGCCCCTCCACCGAGTGGCCCATGAGCATGCGGTCGCCCTGGCTGCTGAGGAGGTAGCCCGCGAGGAACGTCGTCATCTCCACGTACTGGGCGCGGGCCACCGGACCCCAGCCGGCGAAGTCGGCGGGCAGGTCGGCCAGCAGCCGGGCCTCGGGCTCGCCGGCCTGCAGCGCGGCGAGGGCCTCGGGGACCAGGAAGGTGGTCATCATGCCGGTGTTCTGCCAGCGCGGGCGGTGGCTGAAGAAGGGGTCGTCGGGAGCGTCGAGACCCTGGCCGTAGAAGCGCTGCAGGAACTGGGGCGGCGACTGATCCAGGTAGGGATAGAGCCGGGTCAGCAGGCGGGGCCGCTGGACCGACTGGGGCTGGCGCGCCCAGAACCGCCGCACCTTGGCCTCGCGGAAGATGTTGTAGCCGCAGAAGACCTCGTCGGCGCCCTCGCCGGTGAGGACCACCTTCCAGCCGTGCTGGTGCACCAGGCCCGACAGCGCATGGAGCGGCGCCGGCGCGGTGCGCAGGATCGGGGTCTCGGTGTGCCAGATCACCTCGGCGAAGCGGGCGGCGATCTCGGCGCCGTCGATGGCGATGGCGCTGTGCTCGGTGCCCAGGTGGGCCACCATGGCGTGCTGCCACTGGCTCTCGTCGTAATCGTGGTCGGTGAAGCCCACCGAGAAGGTGCGCAGGCGGTTCCGGGTGCAGGACTGGATGAGCGCGGTGGTGGCCGAGCTGTCGAGTCCGCCCGAGAGGTAGGCGCCCACCGGGACGTCGGCGCGCAGCCGGATCACGGCGGCCTGCTCGAGCTTCTCGCGGATCTCCCGCGCCAGGCGCCGGCTCGTCTCGCGGTCGAGGTGGCGGGCATCCTCGCGCGCGGGCAGGAATTCGGGACGCCAGTAGCGCCGCAGCGCGAGGCACGCGGGCAGCGGCGACGGCGGCGGGTCGGCCACCGGTTCGCGGCCGGCACAGAAGGCGGTGGTCGCGGGCGGCAGCTGGCTCACCGCGGCCAGCGGCGTGGCCGGCGCGATGGTGGACCAGTAGGTGAAGACCTCGGCCAGGCGCGACGGATCGGGCCGGCAATCGAGGCCGGGCCAGGCGGCCAGCGCCTTGATCTCCGAACCGAAGAGCAGCACCTCCCCCACGCGGGCCACGTACAGCGGCCGGATGCCGAAGCGGTCGCGGGCCAGGAAGAGCCGGCGCTCGCGGCGGTCCCAGATGGCGAGGGCGAACTGGCCGTTGAAGCGCTCGACGCAGCGTTCGCCCCACTCCTCGAAGGCGTGGACGATGACCTCGGTGTCGCTACGCGTGCGGAAGACGTGGCCGCGGGCCTCGAGCTGGGTGGTCAACTCGGGGTAGTTGAAGATCTCGCCGTTGAACACGATCCAGTGCCGCCCGACCTCGTCGGTGAGCGGTTGCTGACCCGTGGCGAGATCGATGATGCTCAGCCGGGCGTGGCCGAGGAAGCACGACTCGTCGCGCCAGGCACCGAACTCGTCGGGCCCACGGTGGCGCAGGCTGCCGATCATACGTTCGGGCAGACCCTCGGGAAGCTGCAGGGGCCCGTCGAGGGCCACGGCGCCACAGATGCCGCACATACGGTTCGATTCCCCTTCCGACCACGTGGCCGCTCCCCCTGTGGGGCTTGCTTTCATATCGGCGGATTGGCCGCTGTCTTGACCGGCGGAATGCCTTACAATGGCCCGGTTCAGCCGGACCGTCCATCCTCACCTGGAGGTTTCTCCTTGCGCATCCAGCACATCCTCGCGAACGCGGCCATCTGGGCGTTGCTGACCATGGTCACCGCCTTCGGCCCCGCCGCCGTCCAGGCCGCCGACCCCGTGACACGCGATCACGACATCGTCCCGGAAGACTACCTCGACATCGCCTCGATCACCAGCCTGGCCGTCTCTCCCGACGGCAAGCAGGCCGTCTGGACCGAGAGCCGCTGGGGCCGCGGCAGCGAGGGCCGCTTCCAGGATCTCTGGCTGCTGGACCGCGACGCCAAGCAGCCGCTCACACGGCGCCTGACCTTCGACGGTTTCGGCGCCGCCAACCCCGCCTGGTCGCCGGACGGCGCCTGGATCTACTTCCAGGGCCGCCAGTCCCATGCCGGCGCCGAGAAACCGCCCTACGACGGCTCCCGACAGGTCTGGCGCCTCCGTCCCGACGGGCGCGACCTGATGCCGGTGACCCGGACCGAGGACGGGGTCGGCTCGTTCTGCCTCGCTCCCGACGGCCGGACCATCTACTTCACCGCCGGCGAGGAGCACCACGACGAGGCCTGGCGGACGCTCAAGAAGGAGTACGGCCACCTCGAGTACGGCCACGGCACCGTGGAGTGGGACGCGGTCTGGCGGCTCGATGTCACGAGCTGGCGAGCCGAGAAGGTGCTGCCCGCCCAGCGGGTGATCCACGAGCTCCGGCTGGCGCCGGATGGACGCCAGCTCGCCATGATCACCACCGAGGACGAGGAGCTGATCTTCAAGGAGGGCTGGTCGCGGGTCGACGTGCTCGATCTGGACACCGGCGGGGTCGGTATCATCACCGCCGACAACTGGCGCGCCGACCACCCCTCGCCCTACGGCTGGGTCGAGGAACTGGCCTGGTCGGCCGACAGCAAGGCGCTGGCCTTCTCCATCAGCTTCGATGGCTACGCCTCGCGGATCTACGTCGCCGAGGCCGCGGGCACGGGGTGGAGCCTGCAGACGGTCGCACGCCCCCACCCGGTGACCTTCGCCGGCGGCCTGGCCTGGCTGGGCCGGGGCCGCACACTCTGCTACCGAGGCGAGGCCGAGGGCCGTGTCCGGGTGCTGGCGGTGCGTGACCTCAAGGCCGGCGGCCAGGGCGCGACCCAGGAACTGACCCCTGGCGACGTGGTGGTCGAGTACTTCAGCCTCACCCCCGACGGCAAGACCCACCTGGCCGCCCTGGGCACCACCGAACGCTTGGCCGACATCTACCAGGTCAAGGGCGGCCGTCTCGAGCCCGTCACCGACCTCAATCCCCAAGTCCACACCTGGAAGCTGCCCCGGATCGAGCACATCACCTGGACCGGCGGCGATGGCGACCCCTGCAGCGGCATCCTCGAGCTCCCCCCCGGTTACGACCGCGACCGGGACGGCCCCCTGCCCCTGGTCCTGGAGATCCACGGCGGCCCCACATCGTCCACCCTGCATCGCCTCCGCCTCTGGATCTACGGCCGCGCCGTCATGGCAGCCCGGGGCTATGCCCTGCTCAGTCCAAATTACCACGGATCAAATGGTTACGGCGATGAGTTCCTGGAAAAACTCATCGGCCGCGAGAACGATATCGACGTGGCCGACCTGCTGACCGGAGTGCGCCACCTGATCAATACCGGCATCGCCGACAGCGACCGGATCGGGGTCATGGGCTGGAGCAACGGCGGCTACCTCACGAACTGCGTCATCACCCAGGCCCCCGAGCTGTTCCAGGCCGCCAGCAGCGGCGCCGGCGTGCTCGACATGGTCATCCAGTGGGGCACCGAGGACACTCCGGGCCACGTGATCAACTTCGCCGAGGGCCTGCCGTGGGAGACCCCCGAGCATTACCGCGCCGCCTCGCCGCTCTACGCGCTCGACAAGGTCCGCACCCCGACCATCATCCACGTGGGCGGCGCCGACCCCCGGGTCCCGCCCGCCCACAGCAAGGCCCTCTACCGCGCGTTGCACCACTATCTCGAGGTACCCTGCGAGCTCGTCGTCTACCCCGGCGAGCCCCACGGCCTGACCACCGCCGAGAACCGCATGGCCAAGATCCACTGGGATCTGGCCTGGTTCGACCGCTACCTGCTGGGCAAGGAGCCAGAATAAGCGGACACTCCGGGATTGCCTCCGGCTGCCGTGTCCGTTAGGTTGCGGGGGTACGGAAGCTGCGGGGCGGGCCTGCGGTAGGCCCGCCCCGGCCGTCATCATCCCCCGAAAGGATTCCCCATGAAGCACCTCTTCGTGTTGGTCCCCTTGCTTGCCGCCCTGCTGGTGCTGGCAGCCTGCGGTGGCGCCGGCCAGGACAAGGAGACCCCGTTGACCACGCTAGAGCCCGGTCTGCAGTCGGCCAGCTACGCCCTGGGCATGGATCTGGCCAACCAGACCAGCATGCTGCCCGGCACCCCGGACACCACGGCCATCACCGCCGGCTTGAACGACTGCCTGGCCGACAAGTCCAAGCTGACCGAGGTGGAGGCCCGGCAGGTCATGCAGACCATGGGCCAGCCCGCCGATGAGGCCGAGTTCTCCGATCCCAACTTCGCCTCGGCCGACGAGCGCACGGGCTACGCCGTGGGCGTGACCATGGCCGGCTTCGCCGCCAACATGGTGGCCGATCTCGACACCCGCGCGTTCCGCCAGGGCTTCACCGACCAGCTCGCCGGCGGCGAGTGCCTCATCCCCGCCGAGGAGACGCGCAACGTCATCACCGAGTACCAGCAGGCCCAGCAAGAGAAGATGGCCCTGGTCAATCTGGAAGAGGGCGAGAAGTTCCTGGCCGAGAACGCCCAGCGCGAGGGCGTGATCGTCACCGACAGCGGCCTGCAGTACGAGGTCATCGTCGAGGGTGACGGGCCCAAGCCCGCGGCCACCGACAAGGTGAACGTGCACTACCACGGCACGCTGATCAACGGCGAGGTCTTCGATAGCAGCGTCGATCGCGGCGAGCCCATCAGCTTCCCGCTGAACCGCGTCATCGCGGGCTGGACCGAGGGCGTGCAGCTGATGCCCGTCGGCAGCAAGTACAAGTTCTTCATCCCCAGCGCGCTGGGTTACGGCGAGCGCGGCGCCGGGGGCAAGATCGGCCCCAACGCCACCCTGATCTTCGAGGTGGAATTGCTCGGCATCGAAGAATAGCTCCGCGCGAGCCGGAGACACGGAGGCCCCGCCAGATGGCGGGGCCTTCTGCGTGTGTGGAGTACGGCCGATCAGTCCAGCGCCGCACAGCCCTCGCGGAACCGCGCGAGCGCTTCCTCGAGGCGCGCGTGGGTGGTCCCGAAGTTCCAGCGCACGTATCCCGGATGGCCGAATTCGCGGCCGGCCTGGAAGCCCAGCCCGAAGCGTTCGAAATGGGCCGCGGCATCGGTCAGGCCCAGCTGGCGGCAATCGATCCAGCCGAGGTAGGTGGCCTCGACGTGGGCCATGGTCACCTGTGGGATCCCGGCTACCTCCTCCTGGATGAGGTCGCGACCTCGACGCAGGTAAGCCAGCTGGGCCGCGAGCCACGGCCCGCCGTCGCGGTAGGCCGCCAGCGCCGCGGTGTAGCCCAGGGCGTTGACGTGCGGCACGATCATGGCGCCGGCGCGCACGAACCGGCGGCGCAGGTTCTCGTCGGGAATGATGGCGTAGCTGCAGCCCAGGCCCGCGGTGTTGTAGGTCTTGCTGGGCGCCATCAAGGTGATGGTGCGAGCCGCGGCCTCAGGAGCGATGGTGGCCGTGGGCAGATGCGGCCGCTCGTCCAGCAGAAGCTGGTTGTGGATCTCGTCGCTGCAGATGATCAGATCGTGGCGCGCGCAGACCTCGACCAGCTTCTCCAGCTCGCCGCGTTCCCAGAGCCGGCCACAGGGATTGTGGGGGGAACAGAAGAGAAACAGCCGGGTGCGTGCATCGATGGCGGCCTCGAAGGCGTCCCAGTCGAAGACCCAGCGGCCGTCCTCGCAACCGAGCGGCGCGGTCTGCAACTGCCGGCCCATGGCGCCCGGGCAGGCCAAAAACGGCGGATAGATCGGCGTGCTGGTGAGCACCGCCTCGCCGCGATCGGCGTACGCCCGGCAGGTCGTGGCCAGCCCCGAGACCAGCCCGGGCAGCCAGACCAGCCACTGGCGCTCCACGCGCCAGGCGTAGGTCTGCTCGAGATGGCCCAGCACCTGCTCCACCAGCTCGCCTGGCGCCATGGTGTAGCCGAACACTCCGTGCTCGACCCGCGCGTGGAGCGCCTCACGCACCGCCGGTGGCGACAGGAAATCGGTGTCGGCCACCCACAGCGGGATGATGTCGCGGTTGCCGTACTTCTCCCACTTGATGCTGGCGGTCCGGCGCCGATCCACCTCGCGGTCGAAATCGAAGTCAGGGCCCGTGCCGCTCACGATCGCCCCATCTCCGCGAGAAGCTCGCGGACCCTAAGGACCGCCTCGTCGGGGGTCGCCGCCAGGAACCAGTGGCCGCGGCCGCAGGCGTCGAGGAACGCCGCGCCGGGATCGAAATCGAGCAGGACCACCGGCCGTTCGAAGCGGAGCGCCAGCGCGATCTCGCTCAGCGTCCCCCCCTGGCCCTGGCAGGCCACCACCACATCGCTGGCCAGGACGTTGGCCACGTTGCGGGCGGCGCCCATGCCGGTGGGGATGACGATGTCCAGATGCTCGCAGGCCGCCTCGCGCTCGGCATCGAAGAGGATGCCCACGCTCAGCCCGCCAGCCTCGCGACAGCCTGCGGCCGAGGCACCCATGACGCCGGTGGGCCGGCCGCCATTCAGCAGCAGCCAGCCGTTCTCGGCGATGAGCCGACCCAGCTCGCGGGCGTTCGCCGCGGTCCGGGGCGTGGCCTCGGTCCCTCCCATGACCCCGATGACGGTGCGGCGCATGTCACTCCTCCAGGCTGCGTGGTGCGGCGAGAACGATGGCGGCCGCCCCGGCGGGGCGGCCGCATGTCAGGATGACACGGAGCGTCGCGGGACGCAAGTGGCGGCGACCGGCTCAGGCCATCACCGGACCCGCCAGCACCCGCTGGACGTCCTGCCGCGAGAACACGTAGGGCAGCACCGGATAGCGTTGCGCCAGCTTCGCGGCCAGCGGACTCTCGCCGCTGTCGCACAGCACGCAGGTGGTGGCCGGCTGTTGATCGAGGAAGGGCAGGATCTTCTCGAGCTGCGGCAGGGTGACGCAGTTGGGATCGACCACCACGAGCTCCACCGCCTCGTGGCCGGGCTCCCGATTGAAGTACTCCTTGAGCGGATAGAGGCTGCACCCGAAGTGCTGCAGCAGACCGCCGACCCATCTCACCCGGTCCTGGTCGGTGGACAGGACCACCGCCGCGCAGGTCTGGGCCGTGGCGGCCTCGCCGGCCTGCAGGTCGCCGCCCTCGTCGGCGATCTTCAGGAAGACCTTCATCTCGTCGATCCTGGCGTCCATGCGCCCCAGCGCATTGCGGATCTGGTCGACCTCCAGGCAATGCAGACGGAGCAGTCGACCGAGCTCGGCCTCCTCCAGCGGCCGCTCGAACCCACCGCCGTGGATACAGGCCAGCACATCGCCCAGCGCCACCAGCGTGGTCAGGGGCTGCTCGCGACCGGAGGCGATCTTGACGTTATGATGCCAGCGCGCCGACTCCTGCAAGGTCTCGGGCAGCTGCCAGAACTTCATGAGCCGCTGGCCCACCGAGGCGTGACTCATGCCCAGCGCGTTCTTCTCCACCTCGATGACGTCGGCTCCGGCCCGGACCTCGTCCTGGGCCTGGCGCCACTCGTCGGGAGCTGCGGCCGCCAGCACCACGTGACCGATGTCGTGCATCAGGCCCGCGATGAACGCCTCCTCGGGATCATGCTTGGGAGAGAGCTGGTCCGCCATGGCCATGGCGCCGGCGCCGGCGGCCAGGGCGTGGTCCCAGAATGCGCTCATGGACGTGCCCCCCAGCTTCTGCATGGCCGAGACCATGCCGAAGCCCATGGCCACGTTGCGCACGCCGCTGAAGCCGAGCACCACCACGGCGCGGGTGATGGTGGAGACCTCGCCGCTCATGCCGTAATAGCTGCTGTTGACCAGCTTGAGGATCTTGCCCGCCATGGCCTGGTCGCTGGAGAGGACCTTGGTGACGTCGTCGGCGGAACTGTCCTCGTCGTTCATCACGGCCAGCAGCTTCTGGACCGCCGTGGGCAGGGGCGGCAGGTCGCGCATGGCCTGCATGACCTTGTCCTTGATGTCGGGCACGGGCGAGCCTCCAGGGGCTGGGCGGCGACGGGGGACCGCCGGCGGCGGTCCTTCTCCCCCCTGGGATCGGCTCCTGGCCACAAGACTTGAGGATCGCTAGCGCCGGGGATCGCGAGGAGGCCCGCCGCGGCGCAAGACCTTGCCGAACCGTTCGTTGACGTGATCCATGACCTGGTCCAGCTCGCGCTCGCGGACCTCGTCGGGGTCGCGGAAGAGCGTGCCCTGGCCGGCGTCGGGATCCGCGAAATTGCTCGCGGTCACGCCGATCAGGCGCAGCGGCCGGCCGCGTCGCTCGAGCCGCCGCTCGAGGAGCTGGCGGGCGGCGTCGCGCAGCTCGGTGGTGGACTGGGTGGGCTGGGGCAGGGTGAGGCTGCGGGTGTGGGTGGAGAAGTCGGGATAGCGCGCCTTGAGCGTCACAGTGCGGCCGCACAGGCCGTGCCGGCGCAGCCGCCAGGCGACCTTCTCGGCGAGCAGATCGAGGATCCGGCGCAGCTCGTCGCCGTTGGCGATGTCCTCGGCGAAGGTGATCTCGTTGCCCACCGAGCGGGCCTCGTGGACCGGCACCACCGGCCGCTCGTCTTGGCCCACGGCCAGCTCGAGCAGGTGCGCGGCATGGTCGCCGAAGCGGTCGACCAGCACCTGGCGGGGCACCCGCAAGAGGTCGCCCACGGTGAGGATGCCGTGGCGGTTGAGTTCGCGTTCGGTGACCTTGCCCACACCCCAGAGCTTGCCCACCGGCAGCACCGCCAGGCGCGCGCGGGCGTCGGCGGTGGTGAACACCACGAAGCCGTCGGGTTTCTCCAGATCGCTGGCCAGCTTGGCCAGGAACTTGTTGGGAGCCAAGCCCACCGAGGCCGTCAGACCGACCTCGTCGGCGATGCGTCGCTTGATGCTCCGGCCGATGTCCTCGGCCGAGCCGAAGAGCCGCTGGCAACCGGTGACGTCGAGGAACGCCTCGTCGATGCTCAGCGGCTCCACCAGCGGCGTGAACGCGTGGAACACCGCGAAGATCTGCCGGCTGATCTCGAGGTACCGCTCCATCCGCGGCCGCAAGTACACGCCGTCGGGGCAGAGCTTCACCGCGGTCGCCACGGGCTGGGCGCTGTGCACGCCGAAGCGGCGCGCCTCGTAGCTGGCGGCCGAGACCACGCCCCGGCCCTCGGCCGAGCCGCCGACGATCACCGGCCGGCCGGCCAGCGAGGGGTCGTCCAGCACCTCCACCGACGCGTAGAACGCGTCCATGTCCACGTGCAGGATGGCGCGGTCGGGCACCGTCACGGCCTCCCCTAGAACGCGACGCGGCAGCGGATCATGGCGGCGTCGTAGTCGAGGCCGCCGTAGAGCCGGCCGGCGCCGTCGGCCTCCTCGTCGTGGTCGACGTGGAGCCAGGCCACGGTGAGCTTGACCACCTGGTCGGGATACCAGCTGCCGCCCACGGTCCAGACCGTGGCGCTGCCGCCACGCACGTCCTGGTCGCTCATGTCGACCCACGACCAGCGCAGTCCGGCTTCCCAGGCCTGGCCGCGCTCGGGCTTCACGCGTCCGATGAGCGCCTTGTCGTCGCGGTAGCGGTAGCGGGCGCCCCAGAGATGCGAGAGCTGGACGTAGGCGCCGTCGAAGGCGAGGTCGGCCAGGGTGTTGCGCATGGTCCAGGTCCGGGTGTACTCGCCCTGCAGACGCCAGCCAGCCTTCAAGGCGAGCAGTTCGGCGCCGCCCTGCCGGATGTGGTTCACGTCGAAGATGTAGCCGGTGTCCACGAACTGCATGCCCGTCAGGTGGATCTCGTCGCGGGTCCGGAACCTGGTCACGCCGATGAACTCCTGGGTCTGGCGCCAGACGCCGCTGGCGCCCACGTGCAGCAGACCGTCATCGCTCCGCCAGGGCACCAGGGTGCCGCGGCCGGCCCAGGTCACCGCCTGGTTGGGCTGGGCGAGGTTGGTGTCGGGCGGGGTCGATTCGAGGCCCACGGCATGGCCCATGACGGCGCCAGCCAGCCGACCGGTACGTCCGTACCACGCGCCCTCGAGCCCCACGCGGCGGCCGGGACCGAAACCATCCAGGGCCAGCGAGCGCTCGAGGAAGACCAGGTCGCGGGTACTGGTGCAGGGGTCGAGACCGAAAGGCGCGCGCACGTGGCCCAGCCGCACCGCGATCCCGGGCGCCAGGAGCCGCCGCACGAAGGCGTCCTTGAGGGTGACCTCGTTGCCGGCGAGATCCACGTCGAGCTTGGCGTCCCAGGGCCCCGACGCGCTGGCGAGGATGACGCGGGCGCGGCGCAGTTCGCTGCCCGAGGCGAGGCTGTCGCCGCCGGCGCCCATGAAGTCGCCGGCGTCGACGGCCAGGCGGAGCGAAAGGTCCAGGGTCATCTCCTCGGCCGGAGCCGGGAAACTCGTGACGACGAGGCAGATGAGCAGGAGCAAGAGGGTTCTCATGGACTCGGATCCTCCCGGAACAGGCGTTCGAGATAGGTCCGCTTCTGCCGCACCTCCTGGTTCCAGGTCCGGTTCAGCGGAGTATCGGACCGCAGGCGCCACAGGGGCGACGCCGCGGCCAGCGCGTCATGGAATTGCCAGCGATGGTCGTAGCGCTGGCCGGCCAGCGAACGCAGGGCGCGTACCTGGTCGAGGCCGAGCCAGTCGCGGTCGAGTTCGAGGTTCGTGCGGGCGAGGTCGATCACCAGCGGCGTGACCTCGGCCAGTTCGAGCGCGGTCTCGGCCTGGTCGCGCGACAGGCCGGCCTCGCGCTCCAGGGCCCGTTGCAGGCGCAGGGCGTTGGTTCCCTCGCGGTCGGTCCAGTCGGCTCGCAACGTCCCGGGAGCCCCGGCCTCTTCCAGGCGGGTCAGCACCGCGTCGTCGAAACGGAAGCGCACCGGCCGGGCCACCTGCTGGTCGAACACGTTGTCCACGAAGAAGAGGCCGAAGAACGCCACCACGCCGGCGACGACGGGCGTGGCCAGCCAGCCCAGGCCCACCAGGCCCAGCGGTCTGAGACGCACGCCGCGCCCGCCCTTCAGGAGGCCCAGGCCGAGGATGGCTCCGATCACCGCCTGGCTGCTGGAGACCGGCACCAGCGGGATGGTGGGCAGACCGTGTGCGGCGAGCCAGCGCTCCAGGCCCTCGCTGGCGAACGCGAAGAGCACCAGCGACTGGGCCAGCACCACCACCAGCGCGGTCTCCGGCGAGAGGCGCAGCAGGCCGCCGCCTACGGTGCGCATGACGCGGTCGGAATAGGTCATGACGCCCACCCCGATGGCCACGCCGCCGAGCAGGAAGAGCTGCTGCACGCCGGTCACGGTCACACCCAGGATGGAGAGGTCGCGGAACGGATTGTCGGGGACGAAGACGCCCATGACGTTGGCGATGTTGTTGGCGCCCAGGCTGTACGAGCCGAAGGCGCCCACCAGCAGGAGCCCCCAGCGCACCAGGGCATCCTGGCGCAGGAGATGGATGCGGCTGCGCTCGAGGATCCGGCGCAGGATCAGGAACAGCGCCATGGCCACCAGCGCGGCCAGGAGCGGACAGAGCACCCACGACAGCACGATCCTCGACAGCGCCCGGGTGCCGGTGACCATGCCCGCGTAGAGGTTCCAGCCGATGATCGCCCCCACGATGGCCTGGCTCGTGGAGATGGGCAGGCCGAAGCGCGTCATGACCAGCGTCGCCAGCGCCGCGGCCAGCGCCACGGTGAACGACCCGGCCAGCGCGTTGACCGCGCCCAACCGGCCCAGCGTGTGCGCCGCCCCCGCCCCGCCGAGCACCGCGCCCAACACCACGAAGAACGAGCAGACCAGCGCGGCCGTGCGGAACCGCACCATGCGCGTGCCCACGGCGGTGCCGAAGACGTTGGCCGCGTCGTTGGCGCCCAGGGACCAGCCCAGGAACAGCCCGCTCGACAGGAAGAAGAGGATCCCGAGGCTCATCAGATCCGTCGCTTGATCGAGTAGATCGCCAGCCGGTCGGCCACCGCCTCGGCCATGTCCGCGACGCGGTCGATGGCCTCGGCGAAGTAGCGCAGGTGCTGGCGGCGGGCGAGGTCGAGCGTGGGATCGGCGAAGATCCCCCGCCGCAGTTCGAGGCCGATCTGGTCGCACTCGCCCTCGTAGTGGTGGACCTTGAACAGGTGGTCCTGGACCGCGGCCGGTTCGTGGAAGAAGCGCCGCGCGGCCAGGATCACCGCCTCGGCCGCATTGTAGGCGGTCTCGGCCAGGTGGCGGTAGTGGTCGTGCCAGGTCGGTGGGATGTCGGGGCGTTCGACGTCGAAGCGTTGCAGGCAGGTCTTGGCGCGGTCGATGATGTCGTCGGTGTGCTCGAGCAGGCCCAGCACGTCGCCCCGGTGCTCGGGGATCAGCGACTGCGCGTAGAGCATGGCCTCGACGTCGCGGCTGAGCTGGTCGGCCTGGATCTCCAGCTTCTCCAGGACCGCCCGTTTCTGCACGAAATCGTCGTGGCGACCCACCAGATAGCTGTTGATGGCGTCGCGGAACACCAGGGCCCCCTGATTCACGGCATCGAGGAACTCGTCGATCTGGCGCTCGATGACGCGGGTGGTCCGGAAGATGGGCATGTCGACCTCCTACCAGCGCGTGAACGGGTGCTGGCTCAGGCTTGAATTCCGGTAGCGCGGATCGCCGGTGACCTCCCGGCCCAGCCAGTCGGGCAGGTCGGGCCGCTCTTCCTCGTGCGCGAGTTCGACCTCGGCCACCACCAGGCCGTCGTTCGCGCCGGCGAAGACATCGACCTCCCAGACGTGCCCGCCGTGGGGCACCCGGAACCGCGTCTTGTCGATGACGACCGGCTCGCAGAGCGCCAGCAGTTCGGCGGCGTCGGCGCGCGGAATGGCGTATTCGTACTCGGCGCGCGTGGCGCCGCGGCTCGGTCCCTTGATCGTCAGCCAGGCCTCCTCGCCCGCCAGGCGCACCCGCACGGTGCCGCGCTCCCCCGTGCTCAGGTAACCCTGACGGAACACTCGCCCCCGGTCGGCAGACGCGCGCCAGCCAGCTCCCGCCACCAGGAATTTGCGCTCGATCTCCACGCCCATGGACGGCCTCCTTGCAGGGCGGTCGGTTGACGCCGGAGCATAGTCGTCCCGACAGCTGCAGCCAAGCGGGGATCTCCGGCTGGCGCCTTTCCGCGACAGCGCCTAAGCTTGCCCGGAACCCGAGCGGAGGATACCACGCCGTGTGCGGTCGCATCGTCCTGAAAGCCCCCTCGCGCCAGCTCGCCGAGGAGCTGGAGCTGGCGCAGGAGCCGGTCCTGACGGCCCGGTACAACATCGCGCCCACACAGCCGGTGGCGGCGGTACGGCTGGGGCCCGACGGCGTGCGCACCCTCGACCTGCTACAATGGGGCCTCATCCCGCCCTGGTCCCGGGATCCCCGGATCGGGGCCAAGATGTTCAACGCCCGCAGCGAGACCGTCACCGACAAGCCGGCCTTCCGCGAGGCCTTCGCCCGGCGCCGCTGCCTGATCCCCGTGGACGGCTTCTACGAGTGGCGCAAGCAGGGCCAGCAGCGGCAGCCGTACTACTTCAGCGCCACCGACCGTTCGCTCCTCACGCTGGCCGGCCTCTGGGAACACTGGGAGTATCCCGGCGGACAGGTGCTGGAGACCTGCAGCATCCTGACCACCGCGGCGAACCAGCTCATGCGCCGCATCCATCATCGCATGCCGGTGATCCTGGCGCCGGACGCGCGCGCGCCCTGGCTCGACACCACGGCCGACGAGGTGGACGGACTCCGGGCGCTCCTCGTCCCCGCCGGCGAGGACGCGCTCCGCTGCTGGCCGGTGTCACCCCTGGTCAACCGCGCCGACCACGACGGTCCCGATCTCATCGCCCCCCGGCACGACACCCCTCCCGACCAGCTCCCCCTGTTCTGACCCTGGAGGTTCCCATGTCCCCGCGCCCGCTCCGCTTCTTCCTCGACAGCGCCGACCCCGCGCACTGGGAACGCTGGCTGCCCCTGGGCGTCTTCCACGGCGTGACCACCAATCCCCTGCTGCTCGAGCGCGCTGGCCAGGACTGCACCCCGGAGAACCTGGCCCGGCTCGGCGACCGCGCCTTCGCCCTCGGCGCGCGCGAGATCCACCTGCAGGCCTGGGGCGAGGGCGAGGACTCGCTGGTGACCTGCGGGCGTCTGCTGGCCGGCCTGGCCCCCCAGGTGGCGGTGAAGCTGCCCGCCACCGAACCGGGGCTGCGGGCCGCGCGGCGGCTGGTGGCCGAGGAGCTGTCCGTCACCGTGACCGCGGTGTACAACGCCGGCCAGGTGCTCGCCGCCGCGGCGCTGGGCGCCGCCTACGCCGCCCCCTACGTCGGGCGCCTCGACGACCTGGGCCGTGACGGCACCGCCGAGGTGATCGCCATGCAGGAGATGCTGCAGAACACGGCCGCCGCCACGCGGCTGCTGGCGGCGAGCCTGCGCTCGTGGGACAAGGTGGTGGAACTGGCCTACGAGGGGCTCGACACCTTCACCTTCGCGCCGACCGTGGCCGAGGGCATGGTCGACGATCCCGACACCGAGGATGCGGCCGAGGCCTTCGAGGCGGCAGCACGGGCCATGGGCGCCAGCGACCAGGGCTAGACTTTACAGCTGGCGGTACCGGTCGAGCAGCTCGGCGAGCAGGTGCGGCACCAGGCGCATGTTCCCCGGGGTTTCGATGTAGGCGATGCGCATCTGGGTGCGGCCGGGATTGGGCACGCCGGCCGGCAGGCTGTAGAAGCCGGCCATGGGCGCGGTCAGCAGGGTCAGGTGCTGGCCCTCGAGCAGGACGCGGCCCTCGCGGGCGCACCAGATCACGAACTGGAGTGCATCGAAGTCAGGGTTCACCAGGTTGCGCACGTCGACCACCGAGTAGATGCTCGCGTCGGGACTCGAGACGATGATGCCGGGCAGGAGGCGGCGCGTGGTCTCGGTCAATTCCACCAGCATGCCGCGGTAATACTCGCGCTGCTGCGCGAACCACGTCTGGAGCTTGGCGTGGCTCTCGTGGGCCAGCGCCCCGAAGATCCACTGCCCGATGTGGTTGCTGCAGAGACCCGCGGTGTTCTCGGCCACGGCGCGCGCGTGCAGCTCGGCGCTGTCGGTGACCAGCGCGCCGATGCGCAGTCCGCAGGCGTTCCAGACCTTGCTGCTGGTCTCGATGCTGATCCGGCGACCGGTGATGCCGGGCACCTCGTCCTCGGTCAGCCCCCACACGCTGACGGTCTCGGCGCCGGTGTAGTAGAGCTCGCGGTAGGCCTCATCGCTGATCAGCCACAGGCCGTGCTTGACGCAGAGGCGCGCCAGGCCGGCGAGCTGGGTCTGCGAATAGAGCTGGCCCGTGGGGTTGTCGTACGGGATGACCACCAGGGCGCCGGGCTGGTGCTCGACGATGACGCGCTCGATCTCGGCGAGGTCGGGCAGCGCGAACTTGCCGTCGTCGTCGAGGGTGCGGGTGATCGACACGGTGGCGCGGCCCAGCCGCTCGGCGAAACTCTTGTAGTTGGTGTAGGCCGCGTCGATGAGCAGCAGGGGCCGCTCCTTGCTGCCGGCCGGACCGCAGCAGCCGGTCACCACCAGCTCCATGGCCTGGCTGCCGCCGTCGGTGATCTGGCTCTTCAGGCCCGTGGTGTCGAGGCCGCTGGCGGCGATGATGTTCAGGAACGCCTCGTTGGTCTCGAGCAGGCCCACGGTGGCCGTGTACTTGACCACGCCCTCGGCGAAGGGGCTGCCCGTCTGGCCGGCCTTGCGCAGGCGGTCGATCATGGCCGGGTGCATGGGCAGCGACACGTTGCCGATGGCCACGTTGATGGCGTCCGTCCGATCGCTCCGCTTGGCGAACTCGATCTGGGCGAGGCGGATCACGCTGGGCGTGCGGCCGGCGAAGTGGGCGGAGAGCTTGGGATCCATGCGTCGACGCTCCTGTGACCGGTGGCTGGGGTGGCTCCAGTCTGAAAGTTGGTCATCATCCGGGATAGGCGCAAGCTTGTCCCGGCGCGGGCGAAGCTGCAGATTGGGACCATGAGCGGGACCGACCTCGACAGGAAGCTGCACTGGCTGGGCAAGCGCCTGGCGCGCGCCCAGCGCGAGTTCGGCTTGTTCGACCCGGACGACCGCGTGCTGGTGGCGCTGTCGGGCGGCAAGGACAGCCTGGCGCTGCTGCACGCCCTGCCCTTGTGGGCGCGGTCGGCCGGGCTGCGGCTGGAACTGGCGGCGGTGCACGTGGCCACCGCGGGCGGGCCGGACCGCCGCGAAGAACTGGCGGCGCTGGCCGCGGCCGCCTCGCTGCCGCTGCACCTGACCTCCTTCGCGCCGGATCCCGCCGGGCCCGGCCCCCGAGGACGCCTCACCCACCCCTGCTTCCGCTGCGGGCGGCTGCGGCGCGAGGCGCTCTTGCGGTTCGCGGTCGACGGCGGCTGGACCAAGGTGGCGCTGGGGCATCACCTGGACGACGACGCCGAGACCGTCCTCATGAACCTGCTGCACCAGGGGCGCGTCCAGGGGCTGGCGCCGCGGCGTCCGTACTTCGGCGACCGGGTGGCCATCGTCCGGCCGCTGATCATGGCCACCGAGGCCGAGCTGGCGGCGGTGGCCCGGCTGCTCGCCGTACCCCTGGCCACCTGCACCTGCCCCGACGGCCGCCCCGAGCCACCCGATTCGGCGCGGCAGCGGATGAAAGCGCTGCTGGCCGGCCTGGGACGCGAGGCGCTCACCGCCAAGCGGCACCTCCAGCGCGTGGGCCAGCAGGGCGGCTAATCCGGCTGGGCGGGCCCGCCCTCCCCGACCACCTGCACGAACACCTTGCGCCGGCGCGGTTCGTTGTCGTGGTCGAGGACCACGATCTGCTGCCAGGTGCCCAGGACCAGCTCGCCGCGATGCACGGGCACCGCGATGTCCGGTCCCATGAACGAGGCGCGCAGATGGCTGAAGCCGTTGTCGTCGCCCCAGGTCTGGCTATGGTGCGAGTGCATGCGGCGGGACCAGAGCTTCTCCAGCGCCTCCTCCATGTCGCGCACCAGGGCGGGCTCGTACTCGATGGTGGTGATCGACGCGGTGGAGCCCACGGCGAAGACATGGACCACCCCTTCGGTGACCCCCGCGCGGTGGACGATGTCGCGCACGTCCCCCGTGAGGTCGTGGATGTCGCTGAATCCCCGGGTCTCGCGTTCAAGGAACTCGCCGTGGATCATGGCCCACCTCCCACTGACGGACGACCGCGCATGATGTACCTTTCCCCCTGGCCCATGATAGCGACAAACCCGTCCCGGAGGAACCCGCCTTGCGCCGACACCTGATCGTGCTCCTCTTGCTACTGGCCGTCGCCGCCGGCGCCAGCGAACCCCCCACCCGCCTGCCCGCGGTCCCGCGCTTGGTGGCCATGGCCGACTGGCATGGCGACCTGGACGCCGCCCGCCGGGCGCTGCGCCTGGCCGGCGCCATCGACCAGGACGACCACTGGATCGGCGGCGAGCTGGTGGTGGTGCAGACCGGCGATCAGCTCGACCGCGGCGACCAGGAGCGCGCCATCCTCGACCTCCTCGACCGCCTCGCCCGGGAGGCCGCCGCCGCCGGCGGCGCGGTCCACGCGCTGCTGGGCAACCACGAGCTGATGAACGTGGCCGGGGACTTCCGCTACGTCACCGAGGGCGGCTGGCGCGACTTCGCCGACATCGCCGTGGACCCCGCCGACACCGCGCTCCAGGCCCTGCCGCCCGAGCAGCGTCCCCGCGCCGCGGCCTTCGCCCCCGGCGGCCCCTACGCGCTGCGTCTGAGCGGCTCCAGCGTGGCCCTGATCATCGGCCGCGACCTCTTCGTCCACGGCGGCCTCCTGCCCGCCCACCTGGAGTACGGCCTCGAGCGCCTGAACCGCGACACCCGTGCCTGGCTCCGCGGCGACGGCCCGGAGCCCGAGATCTACCAGGCCAGGGACGACCCGGTCTGGGCCCGCCACTACTCCGACGAACCCGACGCCGAGGACTGCGCCCTCCTCGCCCAGGTCCTGGCCGCCCTCGACTGCGACCGCATGTTCGTGGGCCACACCGTCCAGGAGGATGGGATCACCGCGTACTGCCACCAGCAGGTCTGGTGTCTGGACAGCGGAGCCGCCGTGTACTACGGCAGCTCCGTGCAGGTGGTCGAGATCACCGCGGCGGGAGTCAAGGTGCTGTGGTGAAGCTCCAGGGGCCGAGCGGGCAGGTGAAGCCGTCCACGTCCAGAGCGGTCACGCGCCAGTAGTAGGTGGTGCCGGGGCTGAGGCCCAGGCCCGCCAGGTCGAGCGAGGTGGCGGGGCCGGTGTAGACCGGGTTGGTGGGCTGGACCGCGGTGTCCAGGCACACCAGGTAGTTTACCACCATGTCGGCGCCCTCGGTCACGTTCCAGCTCAGGGTGCCCGTGGTCGCCACCTGGGTCGACCCGTCCGCGGGCGACGGCGTCAGCGCCACGTCGAACTCGCGGATCGCCAGCGACCAGGGGCCGCACTGGAAGGTGTGGCCATCGCCGTCGAAGGCGGTGACCGCCCACCAGTAGGTGCGACCGTAGCGCAGGTCGGTGAGGGTCACCGAGTTCTCGGTGCCGGCATAGACCATGGTCGTCGGCTGCGGATCCTCGTCGAGGAAGACCACCCAGTTCTCCACCGGCGCGGTGGCCATGATCTGGTCCCAGGCCAGGGCGACCACGCGGTCCAGTTCGCTGCTGCTGTCGGCGGGCGTGGGCGCAAGGTCCACCAGGAACGCCGGTGGGCCGGTGGTGAAGCGCCACGGGCCCGAGGTGTCGGTGTTGTCGGCGGCGTCCACGGCGGTCACGCGCCAGAAGTACTCGGTCTCGTACGCGAGCTCGGTCATCCGGAAGCTGCTGTCGGCGCCGGCGTAGGCCAGGTGCTGCGGCGGGTTCACGGTGTCGACGTAGGCCAGGTAGTAGCGCGGCGTGTCGCTGGCGCTGGCCACCGTCCACGACATCACCGGATCGATCTCCAGGTTCAGGGTCAGGTTCTCGGGCTCGGGCAGCACGCGGCAGCGGAACGGCCGCACCGCGAAGGACCACGGCCCGAAGAGCCACTCCCGCCCGGTGCTGTCGGTGGCGGCCACCTGCCAGAAGTAGGTCTGGCCCTCCATGAGGTCGCCCAGGGTGCAGGCGGTGTCGGTGCCGGCGTAGACCTGGATCAGCGGCGGGTTGGTGGTGTCGGCGAAGACCTTGAAGCTGTCGGTCCAGGCCACTTCGCGGGTCAGCGACCAGCGCAGCTCCTGGGGCACCCCCATGTCCACGCTGCCGCTGAGCGGGTAGGGTGTGGCCTCGGGCACCGGTTCGGGATCCACCGGATCCTCGATGTCGCAACCCACGCCGATCAGGATCATCGCCAGCAGGGGTCCCAGGACCCACCACGCGCGCCTCGTCTGGTTCACGTCCGACCTCGCCAGGAAAAACGCCGGAAAGCAGGGCTCTTTCCGGCGTTATCGGCCAGGTTGCTGGCGAGTTGAGGATCTAGCGGAAGAGGTCCTTCACGCCGGTCCAGGTGTGGTTCTGCACCGCCACCACCTCGGGGATGTAGAGCACGTACTCGTACTCCAGCGGCGTGGCATGGCCGTCGGGAGGCGAGAAGGCGACCGCCCCCGCCCAGAACCAGACCTCGGCACCCGGCTCGCCGGTGATGATCATGGTGTCCGGGTCGAAGTTCCCCACCTCGACGGACTGGATCACCCCCACCGAGCCACAATCCTGAGGGCCGAGTTCGAAGAGGTAGGTGGGGTAGTAGGCCTCGCCGGTGATCTCGAGGGTGCCCGAGGCCGGCAGGATCAGGGTGAACCAGTCGGTGTCGCGGAAATTGCCGCCGTCGGGGCCGAAGTACCAGCCGCCGTGGCCGCAGAAGAGGTCGGCCTGCAGCGGCTGGAAGGGGGCGTAGCCCAGCTCGCCGAGGCTGTTGCAGCCGCCGTTGTAGGCGTCGAGGTAGCCGTCGTGAAGCTCGGGCTCACCCTCGGGGACGGCGTCCCCGGGGCACTCCGTGACGTCGTAGTAGTAGACGTCGATGGCCAGCTGGTAGACGCCGTGGTCGCCGCCGTAGCCGTCGATGACGAGGTAGACCTGCTCTCCCGGCAGGGGCACCTCGAGGCCATAGATGAGCGAGGTGTAGTCCGAGTAGTAGTCGTCGTTGCACGCCAGCAGGTTGAACTCGCTGTCGTAGGCGTAGACCTTGGTATCGTACGACGAGCCGTAGAGGTCGATGGCGTAGAAGACCGAGCCGCCCTCGGCGGTGAAGGTGTAGACCACGTCGGGCGAGGTGGAGCCTTCGTACGGGCAGGCCTCGTCGTAGTCGTCGGTGTAGCCGGTGGTGGTGCCGGTGCCCTGGTAGGGCGGGTAGCCCAGGTCCACCGCGTCGGCGAAGGTGTCGCCGCCCTGGCGCAGCAGGACGGGATCGGCGGGGGCCGGCGCGACCGTGCGGTCCGGCTTGGCCGGCGCCCGGCTCCCCAGATCGAAGGCCAGCGCGGGCACCGCCAGGATCAGGATCAGGACGATGACGACGGGACGTTGCATGATCGTGCCTCCTCTTGCTCGAGGAACCGCGTCTTCTCCATGAGCGGTGGGACCGAGGACGCCGGACTTGCCGACGCCTCGGTCCCCGGCTGGCGAGGGAGGACGGGGCCGGCAGGGATCAGGATCGTGATCGCGACTGCTGACCGGCCCATGGCCCGTGCTCCCTGGCTAGCGGAACAGCCCCTTCACCTCGCTCCAGCTGTGGTCCTCCACGGCCACGGGCAGGTTCAGGCTGAGAACGTAGTCGAACTCCAGCGGGCTCGTGCCGTCGGGAGCCTCGAACACCGTGGGACCGGCCCACACCCAGGCCACGCTGCCGGCGTCGCCGTAGATGACCAGCGAGTTCTCGGCGCACGGTCCGACCTCGACGTTCTGGAGCACGCCCACGTCATTACAGTCCTGGGGTCCCAGCTCGAAGAGGTACAGCGCATACTCGGCATCGCCGATGATCTCGAGCACGCCGCCGGCGGGGATGGTCACGGTGAACCAGTCGGTGTCGCGGTACTGGGCGCCGTCGGCGCTCAGATACCAGCCGCTCACGCCGCAGAACTCGGGCGCCGTGATGGGCTGGAGGTAGAGCTGGTCGCCGCCGCAGCCACTGTTGTAAGCATCGACATAGCCCTCCACCAGCGCCGGCTCGCCCTCGAGCTGCGCGCCGAGCGGGCAATCGAGCTCGCAAGGCATGAAGGCCTCGACCGCCAGCTGGTACTCGCCGGAAGCGCCACCGTAGCCGTCGATGACCAGGTAATAGCTGGCGCCGCCCAGCAGGTCGACCTGCTCGAGCTTCGAGGTGTAGTCCGAATAGTAGTCGTCGTTACAGGCGATCAGGTTGAGATCCGCATCGTAGAGGTAGGTCTTGGTGTCGTACGCCGACCCGAAGAGGTCCACGTCCACCACCATGTCCGTCCCGGGCGTCAGCAGGTAGACGACGTCGGGGCTGGTGCTGCCCGAGTAGGGGCAGACCTCGTCGTAATCGTTGGTGTAGCCGGTGGTCACGCCGCTGCCGGTATAGGGAATGGCGATGGCCACCGCGTCGGCGACGGTGTCGCCGCCCTGGCGCAGGAGGTCGGGATCCGCCGGCGGCGGCGTGGTCTGACGGGCGGGCTTGATCGGAGCCTGGCTGCCGAGGTCGAAGGCCAGGGCCGGCAAGGCCAGGAGCAGGATAAATAGAAGTGATAGCATCAGGCGCATGGTGTCTACCTTTCGGTTGGTGTCAACTAGAGGGCTCTCGAAATGCTCGTCAATCGGCGAACAGCGCCTTGACGCTGCTCCAGCTGTGGTCCTCCACGGCCACGGGCAGGTTCAGGTGCAGGACGTAGTCGAATTCCAGCGGGCTGGTCCCGTCGGGAGCCGCGAACGTCGTCGGGCCGGCCCACACCCAGACGTCGCTGCCCGCCTCGCCGTAGATCACCAGCGAATTCTCGCTGCAGGGTCCGACGATGACGTCCTGCAGCACGCCCACGTCGTTGCAGTCCGTGGGCCCCAGTTCGAAGATGTACAGCTCATACTCGGCGTCGCCGGTGATCTCGAGCACGCCGTCGGCGGGGATAGTCACCACGAACCAGTCGGTGTCGCGGAAATTGCCGCCGCCGCTGAGGTACCAGCCGCTCTTGCCGCAGAACTCGGGATCGTTGATCTGCTGGAAGGGATTCCCGAACTCGGGGCTGCCGCAGCCACCGTTGTGGGCGTCGACGTAGCCCTCCACCAGCTCGGGCTCGCCCTCGAGCTGGGCGCCGAGCGGGCAATCGAGTTCGCAGGGCACGAAGGCCTCCACGGCCAGCTGGTACTCGCCGGCGTCGCCGCCGTAGCCGTCGATGACCAGGTAGTAGCTCGCCCCGCCCAGCAGGTCGACCTGCTCGAGCTTCGACGTGTAGTCCGAGTAGAAATCGTCGTTGCAGGCGACGAGGTTCAGGTCAACATCGTAGAGGTAGGTCTTGGTGTCGTAGGCCGACCCGAAGAGGTCAACATCCACTGTCATGTTCGTCTCGGGGGTCAGCAGGTAGACCACGTCGGGGCTGGTGCTGCCCGAGTAGGGGCAGACCTCGTCGTAATCATTGGTGTAGCCGGAGGTCACGCCGCTGCCGGCGTACGGGATGGCGATGGCCACCGCGTCGGCGACGGTGTCGCCGCCCTGGCGCAGGAGGTCGGGATCCGCCGGCGGCGGCGTGCTGTGACGTTCGGGTTTGACCGGAGCCTGGTTGCCGAGGTCGAAGGCCAGGGCCGGCACGGCCAGGAGCAGGATCAAAAGAAGTGATAGCCTCGGACGCATGGTGTCTGCCTTTCGGTTGGTGTCAACTAGGGGGCTCTCGATTCTTTCGTCAGTCAACGGAACAGCGCCTTGACGCTGCTCCAGCTATGGTCCTGCACCGCCACCGGCAGGTTGAGCTGCAGGACGTAATCGAACTCGTAGGGATAGGTGCCGTCGGGCGAATCGAAGGTGCTGGCGCCGGTCCAGAACCAGACCTCGCTGCCGGCCTCGCCGTAGATCGTCATCGTCCCCGGCGTGCACGGCCCGACCTGGACGTTCTGGAGCACGCCCACCGAACCGCAGTCCTGGGGACCCAGCTCGAACATGTAAAGCGGCCGCTCGGAGTCGCCGGTGATCTCGAGCACCCCGTCGGCGGGGATGGTGATCAGGAACCAGTCGGTGTCGCGGGCGTTGCCGCCTGAGCTGAGGTACCAGCCGCCGACGCCGCAGAACTCCGGCGCCGAGATGGACTGCCAGTAGAGCCCGGGTCCGCCGCAGCCGCTGTTCCAGTGGTCCTCGTAATCGTTCACCAGCGGCGGCTCGCCCTCGAGCTGGGCGCCGGCCGGACAATCGAGCACGCACTCTTCGGCGGTGTCGATGGCCAGCTGGTACGCGCCGAAATCGCCGCCGTAACCGTCGATGACCAGGTAGTACTGAGCGCCGCCGACCAGCGCCACGGCCTCGAGGAACGAGGTGTAGTCCGGATGGTAGTCGTCGTTGCAGGCGACCAGGTTCAGCTCGGCGTCGTAGAGGTAGGTCTTGGTGTCGTAGGACGACCCCAGCAGGTCGACGTTCACCAGCATGTCCATGTCGGGCGACAGCAGGTAGACCACGTCGGGGCTGGTGCTGCCCGAGTAGGGGCAGACCTCGTCGTAGTCGTTGGTATAGCCGGCCGTGGAGCCGGCGCCGGTGTAAGGCATGGCGATGGCCACCGCGTCGGCGATGGTGTCGCCGCCCTGGCGCTGGAGGGCCGGATCGGCCGCGGGCGGTGTGCTCTGATGCTGGGGCTTGGCCGGCGCCTGGGCCCCCAGATCGAAGGCCAGGGTGGGCGCCGCCACCACCAGCAGGAGCATGGTCGTGATCAAGTACCGCATGGCTGTCCTCTCGGTCACGGTCAACGGAACAGCGCCTTGACGCTGCTCCAGCTATGATCTTCGACGGCGACGACCTCGGCGTAGAACACGTAGGGGAACTCGTACTCGACCGAGCCGCAGGGATGGTCCTCGGACTGCGGCAGGACCCGGATCCAGACCTCTTCTCCAGGCTGGTTCATGGCCGCGAGCTCGGTGGGGATGCAGGGCCCCGCGGTGTAGCTGGCGAGCTCGGTCATCTCGACGCAGTCGCTGGGCTCGTAGATGGTGATGATGATGGGCCAGTCCGCGTCAGCGGTCACCTGGACCGCGCCGCCGGCGGGGCAGGTGAAACTGAACCAGTCGGTGTCGCGGCGCAGGTCGCCCGCGGCATCGTGGTACCAGCCGGTGGTCGCGCAGAGATTCGGAGCGGGCAGCTCCTGAACCGGAGCGTAGCCCAGGGCGTCCAGCGAGTCGCAACCCCCGTTATACCCGTCGACGTGGCCGTCCTCCAGCGGCGGCTCGCCCTCCTGGGGACTGCCGGGCGGACAGGCGATCAGGCAGTTGTCCCACTCCCAGATCCCCACCTCGTAATCGCCATGGGCGCCGCCGTAACCATCGACGACCACGTAGTACTGCTGGCCCCCCTCGACCGGGACGTTCTCCAGCTTCGAGGTGTAGTCGGGATAGAAGTCGTCGTTGCAGGCGACCAGGTTCAGCTCGGCGTCGTAGACGTAGACCTTGGTGTCGTAGGACGAACCGAAGAGGTCGATGATCAGGGACATGTCGTAGGGCGCGGTGAACGTGTAGACCACGTCGGGGGACGCAGACCCCGAGTAGGGACAGATCTCGTCGTAATCGTTGGTATACCCCGCGGTGGTGCCCTCCCCGCAATAGGGCAGTTCGACCACGACGGCGTCGGCGAGGGTGTCGCCGCCCTGGCGCACGACCGCGGGGTCGGCGGGTGGCGGCGTGGTGGCGGACCAGGGCTTCTCGGCGGCGTGGCTGGAGAGTACGACCAGGGCCAGCAGCAGGCAGCAGAAGATGAGGACGCGGACCATGGTTCTCCCTCCACGACGAGCGGCCCCCGAACGACAACGGAGTATCATTGTACCATGTGCGAGAAGGATTTGGAACGCGATTCGGAGAATCAGACCTCGTCCTGGGCGGTCCGGGCGATGATCTCCTCCTGCAGTTCCGCGCCAATGTCGCAGAAGTAGTCGCTGTAGCCCGCCACGCGCACGATGAGGTCCCGATGCTCCTCGGGGCATTCCCGCGCCCGCCGCAGCGTCGCCGCGTCCACCACGTTGAACTGGACATGGTGGCCGCCCAGGCGGAAGTAGGTGCGGATCAGGCGCGCCAGCTTCTCCAGCCCCTCGTCGCCGGCGAGCACCCCGGGCAGGAACTTCATGTTGAGCAGGGTGCCGCCGGTGCGGGCGTGGTCCATCTTGCCGCAGCTGTTGACCACCGCGGTGGGCCCGTGGGTGTCGGCGCCCTGGACCGGGGAGATGCCCTCGCTCAGCGGCCGGCCGGCGCGGCGGCCATCGGCGGTGGCGCCGCAGACCTTGCCGAAATAGATGTGGCACGTGGTCGGCAGCATGTCCACGTAGTAGCGGCCGCCCCGGCTGTTGGGCAGGCCCTCGATGGCCGCGAGCACCAGGTCGAAGACCCGGCGCATGTGTCGGTCGGCGCGGTCGTCGTCGTTGCCCCAGCGCGGCGTGCGGTTCCAGAGCGTCTGGCGCAGGGGCTCCTGATCGGCGAAGTCGGCGTCCAGCGCGGCGAGCAGGTCGGGCAGCGCCACCTGGCCGGACTCGAAGACGTGGTGCGCCAGCGCCGAGAGGCTGTCGGTGATGGTGCCGATGCCCACGGCCTGGATGTAGCTCGTGTTGTAGCGCGCGCCGCCGGCGTTGTAGTCGCGGCCGGTCGTGATGCAGTCGTCGATGAGCACCGAGAGGAACACCGCCGGCATCCGGGCGGCGTAGAGCTGCTCGATGACCTGGTTGCCGCGATGCTTGACCGCCACCACGTGCCGCAGCTGCGCCGCGAACGCCGTCAGGACCTCCTCCAGGCTCGCGAAGGCCGCCGCCGGGCCGGTACGCGGACCGAGTTGCTTGCCGGTGCGCGGATCGCGGCCGTCGTGGAGCGCCAGTTCGAGGATCTTCACCAGGTTCAGATACCCGGTGAGGATGTAGGCCTCCTTGCCGAAGGCGCCGGTCTCCACGCAGCCGCTGGAGCCGCCGTCGCGGGCGTCCTCCAGCCGCTTGCCCTGGCGGATGAGCTGGGCGATCACCGAGTCGGCGTTGAACACCGACGGGTAGCCGTGGCCCCGGCGGATCACCCGGCAGGCAGACTTCAGGAAGCGGTCGCTGGTCAGGCGCGAGAGCTGGATGTTGCCCTGCGGCTGCAGCAAGTGCACCTCGTCCATGACCTCGAGCGCCAGGTAGCTCAGCTCGTTCACCGCGTCCGACCCGTCGGCCAGCACGCCGCCCAGGTTGACGTTGGTGAAGTCGTTGTAGGTGCTCGACTCCTGGGCCGTGACCCCCACCTTGGGCGGCGCCGGATGGTGGTCGAACTTGATCCAGAAGCAGCCCAGCAGCTCCTTGGCCCGGTCACGATCGAGGCGGCCGGCCGCCAGGTCGGCGTCGAAGAACGGCTGGAGGTGGCGGTCCAGGTGGCCGGGGTTCATGGCGTCCCAGCCGTTGAGCTCGGTGATGGTGGCCAGGTGCATGAACCAGTAGGTCTGCAGCGCCTCGTGGAACGTGCGCGGGGCGTGACGCGGGACGTGGCGGCAGACCGCAGCGATGCGGCGCAGCTCGTCGGCGCGCTCGGGCTCGGCGGTGCGGGCCAGTTCGTCGGCGAGGTCGGCGTGGCGTTCGGCGAAGAGGATCACCGCGTCGCAGCTCAGGCGCATGGCGGTGAGCTGGTCGTGGCGGGCGGTGTACTGCGGGTCGACCGGATCGAGCGCCGCCAGCGCGGCGTCGATGTCGGCCTGGAATGCGACGAGGCCGCGCCGGTAGAACTTGCCGTCGAGGGTGGTGTGGCCGGGGGCGCGCTGCTCCATGAACTCGGTGAAGAGGCCGGCCTCGTAGCAGTCGCGCCACGGGTCGGTCATGCGGGCGAGGATCTGTTCGCGCATGGTGCGCCCCCGCCAGAAGGGGATCACGTCCTCGGCGTAGACGCGGCGGCACTCGTCGCTCACCCGGTAGGGGTTCTGGGCGCGCGTGTCGAGGACCGTCAGGTCCTCCAGGCTGTGGCAGGTGAGCTCGGGATAGGTGGCGACCGCCTTGGGCCGCGGGCCGCGCTCGCCCACGATCAGCTCGCCGTCGCCGATCCAGAGGGTCTTGCGCGCGCAGAGCTCGTGGAACGCCCGGGCGCGCAGGATGGGCAGCGGCAGCCGGCCCAGGTGCTCGCGGTAGACGTCGGTGACGATGGCCGCCCGCTCGTGGTCGAGGGACACCGGGGTCTCGAAGCTCTCCTGGCGCAGGCGCGCGACGCGGTCGTTCACGGTCAGCCTCCGAGGTGCACGTCCAGGTCCAGGCCGCGGAGCAGGGCAGCCAGACGGTCGAGGTGCGCGGTGGTCGGCGCGCTCAGGGCGAGTACGCCGTCCTCCAGGTTGAAGCGACGGTGCTTGGCGCCGCCCGTCGCGTGGTAGGGCAAGAGATGGATGCGGCGTAGACCCAGATCGCGGGCCAGCCGGCCGGTCTGCTCGATCACCGCAGGCTGGTCGTTGACGCCCGCGATGAGCGGCACCCGCAGCCACACGTTACGACCGGCGCGAGCGAGACGCTCCAGGTTGGCCAGGATCAGCGCGTTGTCCACCCCGGTGAGATCCTGGTGGGCCGCGGCGTCGGGATGCTTGAGGTCGAAGAGCCAGAGGTCGGCCAGCCGGGCCACGGCTTCGACCACTGCGGCGTCGGCGTGGCCGGTGGTGTCGACGGCGGTGGGCAGCTCGCGCGCGCGGCAGCCGTAAAGGAGCGCCAGCAGGAAGTCGGGCTGGGCCAGCGGCTCGCCGCCGGAGAAGGTCACGCCGCCGCCGCTCTCCTCGAAATGCAGGCGGTCGCGCTCGAGCCGGGCCAACAGATCCGCCGCCGTCACCTCGCGACCCGACAGCTCGCGGGCTCCGGTGGGGCAGACGGCCACGCACCGGCCGCATTGCCGGCAGACCGCCGGCCAGGGCGCGGCCGGCTCGGGCCCGATCTCCTGCGGGCAGGCCGCGGTGCAGGCGGCGCAGGCCAGGCAGAGGTCCTCCCGGAACGCGGGCACCGGGGTCTCGGCACGCGATTCGGGGTTGTGGCACCAGGCACACGCCAGCGGACAGCCCTGCAGGAAGACGGTGGTCCGGATGCCGGGACCGTCGTGGACCGAGTAGCGCTTGAGATCGAAGATCAGGCCCGTGGGCAAAGGTATTCCTCCGGAAAGCCGGCTCCGCCAGGAAGGTGCCCTGAGCGCCGGAAATGCGCAAGGACCCGGTGGGCCCGGGTCCTCGCGTCGTGCGGAGTCGGGGTCAGCGGCGCCTCACCGGTAGAGCGACTTCACCTCGCTCCAAGAATGCGACTCGGCGCGCACCGGTCCCGGTTCGAGACCGCTGATCCACAGCAGGTAGTCGTACTCGAGCGGCGGATCTTCGCCGCCGGGCGGCTCGAAGGTGGACGCTCCCACCCAGATCCAGACCAGCTCGCCGGGCTCGCCGTAGATGGTCAGGGTGCCGGGCTGGCACGGACCGACCAGGACGGTGGCCACCGGGCTCACGGCAGCGCAATCGGTTGGCGCGAGATGGAAGACGTAGGTGCCCTCCTCGGCATCGGCAACGATCTCCAGCATTCCGTCCGCACCGAGAGTGGCTTCGAACCAGTCGGCATCACGGTATTGTCCACCATTGAACAGGTACCAGCCGCTCTTGCCCGCGAAGGTCAGGTTGCCGCCCTCGTCGCCGGGCAGCGTCTGCCAGTTCCAGTAGACCTCGCAGCCCTCCTGGGTCTGGCAGCCGTTGTTGTAGCAGTCCCAGGCGTCGTTCTCCAGCGGCGGCTCGCCCTCGAGATAGGCGTCCGCGGGTACCTCGAGCTCGCATTCGAGAACCGTATGGACATCCATCACGTACGTGCCCGAAGCCCCGCCATAACCGTCGATGACGATGTAGTAGACCCCGCCCGCAGGCAGGTCGACCTCGAGGTAGGACGTGTAGTCCGCGTGATAGTCGTCGTTGCAGCCCAAGAGATTACCGTCCGCGTCGTAGACATAGACCTTGGTGTCGTAGTCCGAACCGAAGAGGTCGATCCCGACTGGGAGATCCAGCTCGGGCGCGAGGCTGTACACCACGTCGGGGCTCGTGCTGCCACTGTAGGGGCAGACCTCGTCGTAGTCGTTGGTGTAGCCCGCGGTGGTGCCGGTCTCGTACGCCGGGAAGGCGATGGGCACGGCATCGGCGATGGTGTCGCCTCCCTGGCGCCAGACCGCGGGATCGGCCGGCGGCGGGGTCGCCGAACTGGCCGGTTTGTCCGGGACCAGCCGGGCGAACGGCAGATCGGCGGCCAGGGTGACCGTCCCCAGGCCCAGGATGACCAGGGCGATGACGAATCTGGTCATGGACTCCCTCCTTTCGTGTCCGCGCCACGGATCTGGCCTGTCCATGATACCACGCCGGTAACCGACAAGTGGCTGATTATCGCCATTTTGCACGCTCTTCATTCTCTTGCTGACAAAAAAATAACAATGAGTTATCATTGTTCGATAACCACGGCTGGACGCCGCTTCCCTGAGCGACGATCCTTGCCCTCCAGTTCCGGATCAGGGGGCCGATAGACACAGAGAGATCCGCTCACCCGAACCGCTCCGAGGTTGCCCCATGCGCGTGCCCTTCGTCGACCTGAAGACCCAGTACCAGACCATCAAGCCGGAGATCGACCAGGCGCTCGCCGACGTCATCGGCGACTGCGCGTTCATCGGCGGCAAGCACGCCGCGCGCTTCGAGGAGGCGTTCGCCGCCTACATCGGCCGCCGGCACTGCATCGGCCTGGCCAACGGCACCGACGCGCTCTTCGTGGCCATGAAGGGCCTCGGCCTGGGCCCCGGCGACGAGGTCATCACCGCCGCCAACACCTTCATCGCCACCGCCGAGGCCATCAGCCTGACCGGCGCGGTCCCGCGCTTCGTGGACAACGATCCGGCGTACTACAACATCGACGTCGACCAGCTCGAGGCCGCCATCACGCCGCGGACCAGGGCCATCGCGCCGGTCCACCTCTACGGCCAGCCCTGCGCCATCGACCGCGTCGTGGAGATCGCGCGCCAGCACGACCTGAAGGTGATCGAGGACACGGCCCAGGCCCACGGCGCTGTGTGGCAGGGCCGGAACGCCGGCACCTGGGGCGACGCCGCGTGCTTCAGCTTCTACCCCGGCAAGAACCTGGGCGCCTACGGCGACGCCGGCGCCGTGCTCACCGACCACGACGACCTGCAGGCCTTCATGAGCAGCTACTGCAACCACGGCCGCCACGACCACCTCATGCACGGCATGGTGGGCATCAACAGCCGCCTCGACGGCTTCCAGGCCGCCGTGCTCGCGGTGAAGCTGCGCCACCTGGAGGCCTGGACCGAGGCCCGCATCGCGGCCGCCGCCCGCCTCAACGAGGGCCTGGCCGACGTCTGCGCGGTGCCCCGGACCCACCCCGACGCCCGCCACGTGTTCCACCTCTACGTGATCCGTGTGGCGAACCGCGACGAAGTGCGCCAGCACCTGCAGGAGGCCGGCATCGCCACCGGCGTGCACTACCTCAAGGCGCTGCCCTTCGTGGCCGCCTACCAGGACCTGGGCGGCGCGCCCGACCAGTTCCCGATCGCGCACAAGTACCAGGACGAGATCATGAGCCTGCCCATGCACGGCGACCTCACCGACGATCAGATCGCGCTGGTCATCGACGAGGTGCGGAAGGTGGCGCGGATGCCCGAGGATTGAGTCTGCCCCGAAGGGCTGGTTTGCAAGAAACGGCCGGGAACCCGCGGGGTCCCGGCCGTTTCTTGTCACGATCGCCGGGCCGAATCGGCGCGCGGCTAGTCGAAGAGCGCCTTCACCCCGGTCCAGCTGCGGTCCTCCACTGCGGTGCACCCTCCCCCGTCCTGGATCAGGATGTAGGTGAACTCCCCGGTACCGTCGAAGGTCTGCGGGCCGACCCAGAACCAGGCCGTCGACCCGGGTGAGCCGGTGATGACCATCTCGGCCGGCGTGCAGGGGCCGATGGGAACGTTCTGGAGCACGCCCACGTCGTCGCAGTCCTGTGGTCCAAGTTCGAACATGTAGCAAGCGTCTTCGGCATCGCCCTCGATCGTCACCATGCCGGGCATGGGGATGAAGATCTCGAACCAGTCCGTATCCCGGCTCTGGCCGCCATCGGCGTTGATGTACCAGCCGCTCCGGCCGCAGAAGACCTGGGCCGGGATGGGCTGGAACGGGTTGCCGAACTCCGGACTGTTGCAGCCGCCGTTCCAGGCGTCGACGTAGCCGTCGACCAGCGGCGGTTCGCCCTCGAGCATGGCGCCAGGCGGGCATGTGAGGATGCATTGCATGGGGACGGCGACAGTGAGCATGTAGTCGCCGGCATCGCCGCCGTAGCCATCGATCACCAGGTAATAGGTCACGCCGCCCATCACGGGCATGTTCTCGATCTTGGAAACGTAGTCGCTGTAATAGTCGTCGTTGCAGGCCACCAGGGCCATGTCCTCGTCGTAGACGTAGATCTTGGTGTCGTAGGTCGAGCCGAACATGTCGACGTCGAGGACCTCATCCATCTGGGGCGTGAAAGTGTAGACCACGTCGGGCGAGGTGGAGCCGCTGTAGGGACAGATCTCGTCGTAGTCGTTGACGTAGCCGAAGGTGGTGCCCACGAGGTCATAGACAGGCAGGATGATCTCGACGGCATCCAGGATGGTATCGCCGCCCTGGCGGGTGCCGGGCACGTTGTGCGGTATGTCGACGGGCGGCTTGGCGGGCTTCTCGTTGCCGAGATCGTAAGCCAGTGTCGTGCCGGCCATGCTCAGCATCAGGGCGATCGCTAGCAATCTCATGGTCCCCTCCAGACTCACTCGAGGCCAGGTGATGGCGAACCGCTGTCCGCCCGTGATCAGTCGAAGAGCCCTTTCACCTCGGTCCAGCTGTGGTTCTCCACGGCCGAGAATCCATCATCGATGAGCAGCAGATAGGTGAACTCTCCCACCCCGTCGAAGGTCTGCGGCCCGACCCAGAACCAGATCGTCGAGCCGGGTTCGCCCAGGATGGTCATCTCGGCGGGTGTGCAGGGACCGATGGGAACGTTCTGGAGGACGCCCACCGATCCGCAGTCCTGGGGCCCGAGCTCGAACATGTAGGAGGCGTACTCGGCGTCGCCCATGATATAGAGTACGCCGGCTCCGGCCATGACGAGCTCGAACCAATCGGTGTCGCGGCTCTGGGTGCCATCGGCACTGATGTACCAGCCGCTCCGGCCGCAGAAGACCCAGTCGGTGATGGGCTGGAACGGATTGCCGAATTCGGGACTGTTGCAGCCGCCGTTCCAGGCGTCGGCGTAGCCGTCGACCAGCGTGGGCTCACCCTCGAGCACGGCGTAGGACGGGCAGTCGATCCAGCATTGCATGGGGGGCATGATCGTCAGCACGTAATCGCCGGCATCGCCGCCGTAGCCGTCGATCACCAGGTAGTAGGCCCTGCCCCCGACCATGTAGAGGGCCTCGATCTTGGAGACGTAGTCGCTGTAGTAGTCGTCGTTGCAGGCCACGAGCATCATGGTCTCGTCGTAAACGTAGATCTTGGTGTCGTAGGTCGAGCCGAGCATGTCGATGTCGAAAACCTCGTCGACCTGGGGCGTGAAGGTGTAGACCACGTCGGGCGAGGTGGAGCCGCTGTAGGGACAGATCTCGTCGTAGTCGTTGACGTAGCCGAGGGTGGTGCCCTCGAGGTCATAGACAGGCAGGATGATCTCGACGGCATCCAGGATGGTATCGCCGCCCTGGCGGGTGCCGGGCACGTTGTGCGGTATGTCGACGGGCGGCTTGGCGGGCTTCTCGTTGCCGAGATCGTAAGCCAGTGTCGTGCCGGCCATGCTCAGCATCAGGGCGATCGCTAGCAATCTCATGGTCCCCTCCAGACTCACTCGAGGCCAGGTGATGGCGAACATGATCATGATACCACACCTGCATTATCGCCACACGGCCATCTCAGGAGAGCCGACCTCCGCATTCGCCCGAGGAACCCGCGCGGGCCGCGGACAGAAAACGGGGCCGGGAGTCGCCTCCCGGCCCCGCATCCGTCCCGCCGACGGGTGCTGTCAGAGCGTCTTTAGTTGAAGAGAGCCTTCACGCCAGTCCAGCTGTGGTTCTCGACGGCAGTGGTGCCCTCGATGTTCAGCTCGAGCAGGTACGTGAACTCACCCGAGCCATCGAAGGTCTGGGGGCCGACCCAGTACCAGACAGTCGAGCCGGCAGCGCCGCTGATGAACATCGTACCGGGGGTGCAGGGGCCGACGGGCACGTTCTGGACCACGCCAACCGAGCCACAGTCCTGGGGACCCAGCTCGAAGGTGTAGCTAGCGAACTCGGCATCAGCGGTGATCTCGAGGACGCCGCCCTCGGGGATGGCGATCTCGAACCAGTCGGTGTCACGGCTCTGGCCACCATCAGCGTTGATGTACCAGCCGCTCACGCCACAGAACAGGGGCTCGGTGATGGGCTGGAAGGGGTTGCCGAACTCGGGGCTGTTGCAGCCACCGTTCCAGGCATCGGCATAGCCGTCGACCAGCGGGGGCTCACCCTCGAGCTGGGCACCGGCCGGGCACTCGATCACGCAGGGCTCGAAGGGGACAATGGCGATAACGTAGTTACCAGCATCGCCACCGTAGCCGTCCACCACGACGTAGTACTGCACGCCGGCGACCACAGGCATCTGCTCGATCTTCGAGACATAGTCGCTGTAGAAGTCGTCGTTGCAGGCGATGAGCACCAGGTTCTCGTCGTAGACGTAGACCTTGGTGTCGTAGTCGGAGCCGAGCAGGTCGATGTCGATGGGCTGATCCATGTCAGCGATGAAGGTGTAGACGACGTCCGGCGAGGTGGAGCCGCTGTAGGGGCAGACCTCATCGTAGTCATTGACGTAACCGATGGTGGTACCCGTGCCGCCCTCGACGGGCAGGGTGACCATCACGGCGTCCAGAATGGTGTCGCCACCCTGGCGCTGGCCGGAGGGCACGTTCTGGGGATAGTCGACGACGGGCTTGGCAGGCTTGTCGTTGCCGAGGTCGTAAGCCATGGCCGTGCCAACGAAGGTCAGCATCAGGGCGAACACTAGCAGTTTCCGCATGGTGGTGTTCCCTTCCTCTTGATCCGCCCACTCGGGGCGGATTGTCTTACGTGTTCATCGGGTGGATAGGACCCGATGTCTCCGAGGTGGGGACTGTTGTCTAGCAAAGTTGCTCGAGCTGTTGCCGGTAGCATGGCGGGATGCATCCCGGTCCCCAAGTTACCTCGCTGATCATAGCGCAAATCAACTCACGAATCTAGCCCAAAAATATACAGAAATCTGTTTTGTGAGGTAAGGTATACGGGTATTTGCCAGATCAAAATGATACCATTTTAAAATAAATAGAATCTAGCATTAAACCTCGCCCATGATACCTGCCAAGCTATCCATCACGACACACCTTCAGGTCCAGCATGCAGAAGCATGAAAAACCGGTCCACCTGACTGCAAGTGGACCGGCTGCATGAGCCATGAGGTCAGAGATGAAAGGTCAAAGCAGCGGCGCGATGACCACCGAGATCACGGACATCAGCTTGATAAGGATGTTGAGGCTGGGGCCGCTGGTGTCCTTGAAAGGGTCCCCCACGGTGTCGCCCACCACGGCCGCCTTGTGCGCCTCGCTGCCCTTGCCGCCATGGTGCCCGCCCTCGATGTACTTCTTGGCGTTGTCCCACACGCCGCCGGCATTGCTCTGGAAGAGCGCCAGCAGCACGCCGCTGGCCGTGACACCGGCCAGCAGACCGCCCAGCATGTGCGTCCCGCCGATGAATCCCACCAGCACCGGCGTCGCCACCGCGATCAATCCCGGCAGGACCATCTCCTTGATGGCCGCGGCGGTGGAGATGTCCACACAGCGGCGGAAATCGGCGGTGGCGTTGCCCTCGAGCAGGCCCGGGATCTCCCGGAACTGGCGCCGCACTTCCTCGATCATGGAGAAGGCGGCCCGGCCCACGGCGTTCATGGCCAGGGCCGAGAACAGGAACGGCAGCATGGCGCCGAGGAGCAGGCCGACCAGGACCGTCGGCTCGAGCAGGTCGATCTTCTCCAGGCCCACCGCGGCCTGGTATGCCGAGAACATGGCCAGCGCCGTGAGCGCGGCCGAACCGATGGCGAAGCCCTTGCCGATGGCCGCGGTGGTGTTGCCCACGGCGTCGAGACGGTCGGTCCGTGCCCGGACCTCGGGGCCAAGGCCGGCCATCTCGCTGATGCCGCCGGCATTGTCGGCGATGGGGCCGTAGGCATCCACGGCGAGCTGGATGCCCGTGGTGGAGAGCATGCCCAGGGCCGCGATACCGATGCCGTAGAGGCCGGCGGTCTGATGCGCCACCAGGATCACGCCGCACAGCACCACGATGGGGGCCGCCGTCGACAGCATGCCCGTGGCCAGACCCGCGATGATGTTGGTGGCAGCACCGGTCTCGCTGGCCTTGGCGATCGAGTGGGCGGGACCCCGGTTCTCGGCGGTGTAGTACTCGGTGAGCATGCCGATGGCGATGCCCCCGACCAGGCCGGCGATGGTGGCGTAGAACACGCCCATGGCGTGGCTCTCCGGCAGCATGGTGCGCACCAGGAAGAAGGTGACCACGACCATGATGGCGCCGGCGCCGAAGGTGCCGATATTCAGCGCGGTCTGCGGGTTGCCGCCCTCCTTCACCCGCACCATGAAGGTGGAGACGATGCTCACCACGATGCCGAGGCCGGCCACCGACAGGGGCAGCAGCACCGCGTTCAGGTCGCCGGGGAGGAAGGTGGCAGCCAGGATCATGGTGCCGATGATGGAGCCGACGTAGCTCTCGAAGAGGTCGGCCCCCATGCCGGCCACGTCGCCCACGTTGTCGCCCACGTTGTCGGCGATCACGGCGGGGTTGCGCGGATCGTCCTCGGGGATGCCCGCTTCCACCTTGCCCACCAGGTCGGCGCCCACATCGGCGGCCTTGGTGTAGATACCGCCACCCACACGCGCGAACAGCGCGATGGAGCTGGCGCCGAGGGAGAAGCCGCTGAGGACCTGCAGGATGCGCTGGGTGGTCCAGGTGTCGGCGAAGGCCCGGTCGTAGCCGATGAACAGCAGGCTCAGCGAGAGCACGCCCAGGCCCACCACGCACATGCCCATGACCGTGCCGCCGGAGAACGCCACGGCGAGGGCCTTGTTCAGGCCCGTGCGCGCCGCGCTGGTGGTGCGGACATTGGCGATGGTGGCGATGCGCATGCCGAAGAAACCGGCCAGGCCCGAGCTGAAGGCGCCCACCAGGAAGCTGACGCCGATCAGCCAGTGCGAGTCGGCCTGCCGGGCGTTGCCCACGGCCAGTAGGACGCCCACGGCGATCACGAAGATCAGCAGCACCCGATACTCGCGCACCAGGAACGCCATGGCGCCATCCTGGATGTGGGAGGCGATGGTCTGCATGTTCTCGGTGCCGGGATCTTGGCGGCGGACCCAGCCGGCCTTGAGCGCGGCGAAGGCCAGCGCCAGGACACCTGCGAGGGGGATCAGGTAGATCATTGGTGAGAACTCCTTTGTGGGGAGGTGTCCCGCCCGGACACCCTTCCCCAATACAAACTGGCCGTCCCCGGGACCGGCCATGGCGGGAGTCGGTGGATCGCGGCCAATCCACGGCGGTAGCCGGCGCTCAAATTAAGCGGTGTGGCAATAGCGATCAAGGATTAGCAAAATTCGGCGCTTCGGCCAGGCCGAAGCGCCAAAAAAAAGAAAAAAGGTCGGCAATCCACCCTGATCAGCGGACCTTGAGGGGCGCGGAAACCAGCTCCACCTCGAAGATCACGTCCGTATCGGGCGGCACCAGGGTTCGATCGCCCCGGTGGAAGCCGTTGTGCCCGAACGCCAGCGCCGCAGGCACCTCGAGTCGGCGCAGCTCGCCCATGCGCATGCCCCGGATTCCCAGCTCGAGACCCGGTTGGATCTTGAAGTTGCCCAGCAGGATGGTGAAGGGACCACCCAGATCGTGACTGTCCTGGAACTTCTCGCCCTTCTGGCCCTCCCCCGCGTCCGTCCAACCCACCAGGTGGATCTGCACCCGATGTCCCGGTTCCACGGGGGTGCCCTGTCCCTCCTGGAGGATCTCCACGGTCACCTCCGGCCTGGCCACCACCTCGATCTCGAACTCGAGCGTCGCTCCGCCGGGAATGTCGCCCTTGCCCTCGGCGCCGTAAGCCAGTTCGGGAGGAATGACCAGGCGCCGGATCCCGCCGACCCGCATCCCGGGCAAGCCGAGTTCCCAGCCGCGGATCACCATGCCCGCACCGATCATCAGGCCGAGGGGTGCGCTGCTCTCGCGATTGCTGTCGAACTGGGCGCCACGCTGGCCCTCCTCGAACAGCCACCCGGTGTAGCGGACCTGCACGTAATCCCCCACCCCGATCACGGCACCGTCGCCGACGGAGAGGTCGGACGACTCGACGCGCACGATGTCCTCCAGGGTGACCTCGTACCAGAGCGCCACCTGCTGCGCCACCCCGCGGGGTCTGAGCGGCCCCGTGGTCTTCTCTGGACCGATCACCATTTTCCGGGTACCACCGACCCGTTGCCCCACCAGGCCCTCGTCCAGCCCCGCCAGCGTGCTGCCATCGCCGAGGACGAAGCCGAGCGGCGCGTCGCCGGAGTGGTCGATCTCGTGGCCCTTCGCCCCGTCCAGGTAGACCCAGACCGAATAGGAGACCTTGATGTAGTCGCCGGTCGCGGCCACGTCGCCTGTCCCCGTGGTCAGATCGGCCACGTGGATCTGGTGACTCTCGAGGTCGGCATCGACGCCGCCGCCACAGCTGCTCAAGGCCACCAGCCCCAGCATTGCGACCAGGAAGAAAAGCGAACGGATGGTCCACGGCGACCAGACTCTCGGTTCAGGGCTGGTGAAATCCACGCGGCGTCCTCCTGCAGGATTGAGTCAGGGATCCGATCCAAGGGCGGCCGTTTCCAGTCGCGGCAGCCAGGAAATTCTAAGCGGACCACGGGGTCTCTGGCAAGGTCGCAGCCCGACGCCTTGACGCCGCCTCCCGCGGTGGGATAACTTGGCCCGCCACGGAAGGAACCCCATGCCCGCTCGTCAAGGCGTCCTGCACAATCTCGGCATCCTCACCGTCGGGCAGATCGGTTCCCAGCTGCTCAACGTCTGGGCGCTGGTCTTCCTGGCCGACCTCCTCGGCGCCCACTGGTACGGCGTGGTCCAGGTGGGCGTGGCCTTCATGGCCTACGCCCTGGTGGTCGCCGAATGGGGCATGTTCTCCCTCGGCGTGCGCGAGGTCTCGCGGCTGGACGACGACACCGAGGTCCTCGCCTACGCGCACCGGCACACCGGCCTGCTGGCTTTGCAGGCCATCCTCGTGCTCGGTCTCGGCTTGCTCCTGCTGCCGCACCTCAGCTTCACCGTCTCCGATCCCTGGGTGTTCCGGCTCTACCTGCTGGCCGTGGTCCTGCAGGTCGGCATGCTCTCCTGGGTCGCCATCGGGATCGAGCGCATGACCTGGGTCGGTGTGACCAAGACCCTGCGCAGCCTCCTCTACGCGGTGCTGGTGCTCACCATCCTGAAGCCTCTGAGCGGCCTCGGTGACGGCCTGCCCACGGCACGCTGGGTGCCGATCCTGTTCCTGGCTGCCAACATCGGGGGCAACCTGGTGATCGGCACGGCCCTGCGGCACCACTTCGGCCACTGGATCTTGCCGGGACTGCCGTCGTTGCACGAGGCCCTGCGCCGCTGGGGCGAGGCGGCGCCATTGGGCGGAGGCATCGTCATCCTGCGCGTGCTCCTGAATGTCGACCTCATCGTGCTGGGCCTGCTCGCCGAGCCCGCCGCAGCCGGCAACTATGCCGCCGCCTCGCGAGTGATCTTCATGGTCGTGGTGGCGGTGGAAGTGCTCTGGGCCGCCCTCCTGCCACGGCTCTCACGGCTCGCCCAGCGCGAACCACTGGCGTTCCGCAGCACGTTCAACGCCTTCCTCGGCTTCGTGCTGGCCGGCCTGCTGCCGGTGGCCGTGGGCGGCTTCCTGGTAGGACCGGACCTGATGGCGCTGCTCTACGGCGACGAGTTCGCCGCGGCCGGCCCCGTATTTCGCGTGCTGTCGATCTCCTACTCCTTCCTGGCCGTGGCCACCTACCTGGGCAACACCCTGGTCGCCGAGGATCGCCAGCGTGCCTACCTGCCGCCGCTGCTCCTGGGTGCGGCGGTGGCCGTCGTCGGCACCGTCCTGATGGTGCCCCGGCACGGATCGTTCGGAGCCAGCCTGGGCATGCTGGCCGCCCATACGCTGCTGCTGGCGATCCTGCTGATGAAACAGCACCGGCATTGCAGTCGTCCGCTCGGTCGTCTGGTGCTGCAGCTGATACCGGCGATGGCCGGTCTGGTCGGCCTGGTCCTCGCTACGGATGGGTGGCCGGTGCTCTGGCGCATCACGGCCGGCGCGGTGGCCTACGGACTGGTCGCGGGCTGGCCGCTCTGGCGTTTCCTGCAGCGTGCTCGTGCCGGCGCCACCGGCTGATCCGGCAGGTCCGGCCCACCACGGCTTGACGCCGGGACGCCTGGCGCGAATACTAGCCGGCGGCACGATCCCCGAACCCAACCCCCGGGACGATCCATGATCCGTCTCCTGCAGCCGCGCATCCCCTGGCTCCTCGGCTTCCTGCTGATGGCCAACCTCTACCTGGTCCCCACGCTGGCGACCTCGCCGCGGGCCACGGACCTGCTGGGGCTGCTGCTCGGGATCTGGATCCTGCGTCGTCTGGCGTCAGGGTCCCAGCCCGCGGGGCCGCTGGTCCTGTTGAGCCTGGTCTGTCTGATGCCACTGGCATGGTTGGGCGTGGGCCTTCTGAACCAGGATGCGGCGCTGAGCTTCCAGACGGTACGCTGGCTCCTGGCCGCGCCCTGGGCCATGGCGCTGTCCGCCATCCTGATCAAGCCCGAGGACCACCGCCGCTTCGCCTGGGGGTTGGTCTGGGGCGGCTGGGTCGGAGTCGGCGTGATCCTGCTGCAGTGGCTGGGGCTCGAGTCGCTGCTGCGGCTGGTGGGTCTGTCGTCGAGCGATTCGGCCTACTACCACTACGTCTTCGTCTCGGTGCGCCTGCCGGGGCTGCACGGTCAGCACAACGCCTCGGCCACCGTGATCAGCCTGGCGCTGCCGGCGGTCTATTACCTCTATTTCCGCTGGCGATGCTCGTTGCTCGTGGTGCTGGCCACGCTGGCGGGATTCCTCATCGCCCTGCACCTGACCAGCACCCGCAGCCCGCTCATCGTGGCGATCCCCACCACCATCTACGCGTTCGTGGCCGCTCGCGAGGTGGGGCGTGGCGTGGTGATCGGGCTGGTGCTGCTGGCGATGGTGGTGCCGCTGGTCCTGGTGTACGGCCCCCCCGGCGGCTGGACCCGCTGGAACGACACCAACGCCATCGGCGCCAACTATCAAGAGCGCCTCGCGAGCAACGCCACCGCGCTGGAGATGGCGCTGGAGCGCCCCCAGGGCTACGGGGTGACCCGCGGCAAGGAGTTGCTCTTCGAGCGGTCCGGCGCGAGCGCCACGCACAACGCCTTCCTGCAGGCGGCCATCTACCTCGGCCTGCCGCTGGGGTTGGCGTTGCTGGTGGCCATGACCGCGCTGGTGTTGCGGGGATTCGCGGGCCGGGACGGGCCCCTGTTCCTGGAGAGCCTCCTGGCCTGTCAGACGGCAGGCGTGTTCCTGTTCGAGGAACACCTGAACAACCCGACCTTCGTGATCCTGGCCTGCTGGTTCCTGGTGGCGGCGACCACCCATCTGCAGCGACGGACGAAGGCGCCCGCCACTGCCTGATGGCGGAGATCAGCTCCGCAAGATCTCGCGCCGGTGCGCCACCAGATAGTCCCAGACGAACGCCAGCACGAGCCCACCCAACGCCCCCAGGAAGACGAGGATCAGCGTGGCCCGGAGTTTCCGGGGCCGCACGGGCTTGTCACTGACCATGGTGCTGCCAACCCGCTGCAACGGCGACAGCGTGCCCAGCTTCACCGTCCGTTCCCGGATCTGGTTCTCCAGATCGCGCCGTTCGGCCGGCAGTTCGTACTGCCGCTTGAGCTGGAGATCACCGATCTTGCGCCCCGCTTCGCGGGTCTTGGTCCGGATCATGGTCTCGCGCTGGATCTCCAGCTTGGCCCGCTCGAGTCTGGTCTTCTCGGCGATGTAGACCAGGCTGTCCTGGAGTGCCCGATTCTCGGCGAGGGCGGCCTGGAGCTGGATCTTGGCCATGGTCAGGGCCTCCAGCACATCCCCGCTGTCGAGCACGGCGTCCCGGCGGACCCACGACGGCACGTCCTGGTCGGAGATCTCCTGCTCCCCGTTGGCCACCAGACGGCGCAGGGTATGGTCAAGCTGGGTCAAGTCCGTGGCCAGGCGCGGTTCGGCCTCCTGGAGGTCGGCCAGCCGGCGCGTGTAGTAGGCCTGCTCCTCGGCGAGCTCGTCGAGATCCAGGGCGATGCTCTGGTCTTCCGCCACCACCATCAACGACTCGGCCCGCGCCTGCTCCAGCGCCAGCTCGAGACTCGCCGCCTTCTTGGCCAGCCCGTCGAGCTGGATCTCCAGCCCGTTGATCTGGATCTCCAGTCCGTCCCTGGTCAGCTTGAGCTGGCTGCCGACCGTGTCCGCCTCGGCGTATTCATCGAACAGGGTGAGCGAGGTGTCGAGCATCGCCGCGGCCAGTTCGGGGCTGGTGGCCGTGGTCCAGAGGGTGATGACGTCGCCGCCCTGGAGATTCTGCAACCCCTGAGCGATGAACTCGGCGCGGATCACGGGCCGAGCCCCTGCGGCCAGATCGAGACGCTTGACCAGTTCCTGGCGGTAGAGCATCTGCTCGTAGTAGCGGGTGACGTCCTTGAGCTGCCATTGCCGCTGCGGGCCACCGTCGGGGGAAAAGGCGGTGATGCCCGGACGGATGGTGGCCGTGGCCTCCCAGCGCCGCGTGCCGAAGATCCCGTAGAGGATGCCCAGCAGCAGGCCCAGCAGTGGCAGTCCGACCACGATCAGGCGCCGTCGCCAGAGGATGTTCAGAATACTGGCCAGGCTGAATTCCTGGTCGTGCGTTTCGTGTTCCATGGTCAAGCCCACAGCCTCCTCGGGCTAGTTACGGGGTCGGCCGGAGCCTACCCCAGACGGTCCAGCGCCTCCTGCGACGCCGCCTGAACCTCGGCATGCAACGAATGTCCGTGGGCGTCCATGGTAACCACCGCGGGGAAGCGGTCCACCCGGAATTCCCAGATCGCCTCGGGCGAGCCGAACTCCTCGAGCAGATGGACGCCCTCCACGGCGGTCACCCGTTCGGCCAGGACCTGGGCCGCGCCGCCGATGGCGTGCAGATACACCGCCCCCACCTTCTGGCAGTACGCCAGGGTCTTGGGGCCCATGCCCCCCTTGCCGATGACGCCACGGATCTTGTACTGCTCCATGAGCGGGCCCTGGTAGGGCTCCTCGCGGATGCTCGTGGTGGGGCCGGCGGCCTTCACCACCCAGCGCCCCTTCTCCTTCACGACCACCGGGCCGCAATGGTAGATGATGCTGTCGGTCAGATCCACCGGCGGCTTGCCGCCGTCGTGCAGGTACTTGTGCACGGCGTCGCGGCCGGTGAAGACCAGCCCGCTGATCTCGACCATCTGGCCGACCTGCAGGCTGCGGATCTTGTCCTCGGTGAACGGGGCTTCGAGCAGCATGGTCGACCTCCTAGTCGTACAGCCAGCTGGTGATCTTGCCGGACTCGGACAGCCGGAAGCCGTCGCGGCGGAAGGCCCAGCACATGTAGGACACCGAGACGAAGAACGACGCCGGCACCCGGTTGCGGTGGGTCAGCTTGCACCCCAGCAGCGTGGTCTTGCCCCCGAAGCCCATGGGGCCGATGCCCAGGGTGTTGGCCTCCTTCACCAGCTGCTTCTCGAGCTTGGCCAGCTTGGGATCGGCGTTGGTGTCGTCGAGGGTGCGGAAGAACTCCTCCTTGCTGGCGAGGTAGCCGCTGCCCCGGTCGCCCCCGATGCATACGCCCAGGATGCCGGGGCCGCAGCCCTTGCCCTGAGCCTGCTGCACGGCGTCGAGGACGCACCGGCGCACGCCGGTGAGGTCGCGGCCCGCGCCGAGCCGGGTGTCGGGCAGGCTGTACTGGATACCCACGTTCTCGCAACCACCGCCCTTGAGCATCATGCGCACCGCGAGGCTCTTGCCGCGGGACTGGTGGAGATGGAAGGCGGGGTTGCCGGGGCCCAGGTTGTTGCCCGAGTTCTTGCCCGTGATCGAGTCCACCGAGTTCTGCCGCAGGTAGCCCTTCTTGGTGGCCTGGACCACCGCTTTCTCGTACGCACGCTTGAAGGTGGCCTCGTCGCACCAGGACGGCAGATCGGCATAGACGATGATGGTGCCGGTGTCCTGGCAGAGCGGCTGGGACTTGTCCCGGGCCATGTCGATGTTGTCGAGGATCACCCGCAAGGCGTACTTGGCGGTGGAATCCTTCGCTTCCTGGCGCCAGCTCTTCTCGAGGACCCGCACCACGTCCCCCGGCAGTCGGGACGACGTGCGCCGGATCAACTCCAGCAGCTGCGCCTGCAGGATCTTGTTCTCCATGGTCGCTCCTTGACGGGGGTGACGCGCCGTCGTCCGGCCGACGGGGACGCTCCGCGCTGACGGCGATGTTAGACGCAGCCGGCCCGGCGGTCAAACCCCCTCTTGCCGCGACTTGCCTCGCAGCCGGGCAAATGATAGCCTGCCGCCGTGCACCGTCATCCCGGCGGACAGCGAAACGGAGGCCCGCGTGAACTACCTGTTGCTCGGAGCCGGCCTGCAGGGCACGGCCATCGCCTGGGACCTGCTGCGCCAGGTCGACGACACCGCCAGCCTGACCGTGGCCGACCGCGACCCGGCGGCCCTGGAGCGCCTGAAGGACCGGCTGAGCGCCGATGCCCGCCTGGTCCTCCGGCAAGGCGACGTGAGCGACAACGAGTTCGTGGGGCCCCTGGTCGAACCCGTCGACGCCGTCATCAGCGCCGTGAACTATTGGCTCAACGACGACCTCACCGCCCTGGCCATCGCCCACGGCGCGCACTTCCTCGACCTCGGCGGCAACAACGACATCGTGGCCCGGCAGCTCGCCCGCGATCCGGCCGCCCGCCAGGCCGGGGTCACCGTGGTGCCCGACTGCGGCCTGGCCCCCGGCCTCGCCGGCATCCTCGGCTGGCACCTGGCCACCGGGCTCGACCCCTGCGACACGGTCCGCCTGCGCGTGGGCGGCCTGCCCCAGGACCCGCGACCGCCCCTGGAGTACCAGGTGGTCTTCTCGGTCCAGGGCCTGATCAACGAGTACATCGAGGACTGCGTGGTGATCCGCGACGGCAAGATCGCCACGGTGCCCGGCCTCTCCGAGCTCGAGACCATCGCCTTCCCCGCACCGTACGGCGACCTCGAGGCGTTCCAGACCAGCGGCGGCACCTCCACCCTGCCCCAATCGCTGCTGGGCCGGGTCCGGAGCCTGGACTACAAGACCATCCGCTACCGGGGCCACTGCGAGAAGATCCGGCTCTTGCACGAGCTCGGCCTGACCAGCAGCGAGCCGGTGGAGGTGGACGGCGCCTGGATCAAGCCGCGCTCGGTGCTGGCGCGCCGGCTCGAAGCCATGCTCCCCCAGCGCGGCGAGGACGTGGTGCTGCTGCTGGCCGAGGCCGAGGGCTTCGCGCCCCAGCCCGACGGCCGCCCCGCGTTGCCGGTCCGCCGGAGCATTCGTATCATCGACCGGAACGATCCGCAGACCGGCCTGTCGGCCATGATGCGGATGACCGGTTTCCCGGTGGCCATCATCGCCCGCATGCTCGCCTCGGGCGAGGTCACGGCCCCGGGCGCCCGGCCTCAGGAGACCATCATCCCGGCCGAACGCCTGCTCGAAGAGCTGGCGCGGCGTGGCGTCCAGGTCGAGCGCTGGGAGAGCGATCCCGCCACGGCCACCAGCGGACCCGAACAGGAGTGACCTTGCTGAAAACCATGATCTTGCTCGCCGGCCTCGCCTCCCTCTGCATGGCCGGCGATTTGCCGCGGACCCACCAGCCGGATCCCCGCGAGACCCATTTCGGCCCCCTGCTCATGCTCACCGACGGCGCCGAGAACGCCGAGGCCTACTGGAGCCGCGATGGCCAGCGGCTGGTCCTGCAGAGCAACCGACCGCCTTATGGCTGCGACCAGATCTACGTCATGCCCGCCCAGGGCGGCCCGGCCGAACTCGTCTCCACGGGCCAGGGGCGGACTACCTGCGCCTATTTCGCCGGCCCCGACGATCGCTACATCGTCTACGCATCGACCCATGCAGCCGACCCCGATTGCCCTCCCGCCCCCGACATGAGCCGGGGCTACGTCTGGCCGCTCTACGCCAGCTACGACATCGTGAGGCTGGACACCGAGACCGACGAGCTGACGCCCCTGACGACCACGCCCGGCTACGACGCCGAGGCCACCCTCTCCCCCGACGGCCAGACCATCGTCTTCACCTCGGTACGCGACGGCGACCTCGACATCTACACCATGGATCTCGACGGCGGCAACGTGCGCCGGCTCACCGACACGCCGGGCTACGATGGCGGCCCCTTCTTCAGCCCCGACGGCAAGCGGATCGTCTACCGGGCCCATCATCCCCAGGGCGAGGAGCTGGCCGACTATCAGGAGCTGCTGGCTCAGAACCTGATCCGGCCGGGCCAGCTCGAGGTCTGGGTCATGAACGCCGACGGCAGCGACCGGCGGCAGGTCACCGACCTGGGTTGCGCGTCCTTCGCCCCGTTCTTCCACCCCTCGGGCGAGAAGATCCTCTTCAGCACCAACCATCCCGATCCGCGGGGCCGCGAGTTCGACATCTGGTGCGTGGATGTGGATGGCAGCGATCTGGAGCGCGTGACCTGGAGCGAGGGCTTCGACGGGTTCCCCATGTTCAGCCCAGACGGGCGGCGTCTCGTCTTCGCCAGTAACCGTCACAACGGAGAGCCGGGCGAGACCAACATCTTCGTCACCGAGTGGCTGGAATAGCGACGCGGCATCGGTCCACCGTACCGATGCCGCGCCTCGGCTCCCTTGACGGTCGCCCTGCCTCTAGGTGTCGCTCTGCCGGCCGGAGGTCCGGGGGCCGGATCGCGACGGCAGGGGATGACCGCCGCCGGTGCCGTAGATCGAATCCTTGATGCGCTGCATGTTGCTGGTGACGACGTCCCCGTAGGGTCCGTGGTCCAGCTCCTCGTCCTGGAAGTCCCTCCGCATCGACATGCTCCTTTACGTCCGTGAGCCGGGTCGTGGCCGTTTCAACTCGCCAGGGTCCACGAAGTTCCCAGCTCCGGGCGATAATGCATTCCGAAACAACGAATTACGGAATTCACTGATTCAGGGCCATGGCGTTCCGCAAGGACCCGGCCCAGAAGAACATGGACAATCAAGACGCGTGCCAACGAGACGCCGCGCCCCGGGCGGGGGCGCGGCGGTGGATCCGGTTGCGGGGTCCGCTGCGGTCAGGGCAGGAGCTTGGCCAGCCGGTCCTTGTGGATCAGGAACGACAGCATCTTCAGGCGGATGTAATCGCCGTCCCACATGTAGTAGCCCTCGTACTTGCCGAGCCGCGAGGAGCGGTTGCTGTCCTTGATCAGGAACCATTCCCGCCCCTTGTGCTTGCGGAAGCCCACGGCATGCACCCCGTGGTCGTCGCCGGTCTCGCCGTTGACGATGCGGAACTCCCGGGCCGCCTGGTCGATGGCCTTGCCCGGGATGTCCCACTCGGGGATCACCGCCGCATCGTGCAGGCCGTCCATGCCGGGCTCGGAGTTGTCGCCGCCCAGGGCCACGGTCCAGCCGTCCTTCACGGTCTCGCGCAGCACGCGGTACCAGTCGTCCAGCGGCAGGTTCAGGTAGTCGTCCTTGCGGCGCCAGTTGTCGCGCACGTCGAGCAGCACGTAGGTGCCGAAGGGCTCGTCGAGGCGCGATACGCAGCTCACGTAGTCGTCCACGTCCAGCGCGCAGACCTCGGCGAAGAAGCGTTCGGGAGTGTAACGGCGGCCCTGGTAGTCGAACTCGGCGGGGGGCGGCCCCAGGTGCTTGTCGAGAATGCTGCGCACGTAGGCGAGGTTCTGCGCCTCGTCCCAGGTCCCGCTCGCCTTCACCCACTCCAGGAAGCCCTCGAGCTCGTCCATCAGGGGCGTATGGTCGTGGCGGCCGTCGTCGGTCAGCACCCCTGGATAGGCCTCGCGCGGCACCACGCCGTACAGCCGGCAGACCTCGAGCGTGCCGTGGTCCTGGCTGCCCTCGGCCACCACGCTGTGACCGTACTCGCGCAGGAAGCGCCGGGCCTTCTCCACGTACTCCCAGTAGACGATCCACATCTCCGAGAGCTTGACCTCACGCTGGTGCAGGCGCTGGATCTCCGACTCGAGGAAGGAGACCGAGCAGAACGCCCAGCAGCTGCCGGTGTAGAACTGCGGCGTGGGCGGATTGTGCCAGGCCGCCTCGAAGGCGTCGGGCCCTGCCGGCACCCGGATCTTCGACCAGTCGAGGCGGAGCTTCCGTGCCGCCTCCTTGCGCCGGGTCGCCTCCTCCCGGTGGCGCTCGTCGGCCGCCTCGACCAGCGCGTCACGCTCGGCCTGGCGCGCGGCCCGCGCTGCCTTGATCTCCTCGAGGATGGGATAGGTCTCGGGCTCGCGATAGACGGGATCCTGGGCCGCCGCCAGGGTGGTCGTGAGCAGCATGGCCAGGACGATGAAGACGATCCGGTACATGTGCGGTCCTTTCGGGGCTGAACGTCCAGCGGTCTCGCATCCCGCCATGTTAACGGGACGCGAGACCGCTGTCAGGAAAATCCTCGCCTGGTTCAGTTCAGCAGGACCACGCCCAGATGCGCGCCCAGGATCGATCCATTGGGCTCGTAATCGTCGCTGAAGATGAGGCCGCGGTAGGACCAGGACACGCCCAGGTCCACCGCCGTGTTTTGCCCCAGCGGCATGAGGACCCCCGTCCTCAGCAGGAAGCTGCCGCTCGAATCAGCGGCCTTGTAGTATTCGTCCCCGGAAGAGACCTGCACCTCGTTCTGGAGCATGGCCACGCCCAGCTCGAAATAGGTCAAGGTGCGCGACCCGGGGCTGGTGGGCGACATCCAGCCGAAGGTGGCCTCGAGCATCAGAATGTGTGCCGAGAAGTCCGAATAACCGTCCGGGTAAAGGCTGGCACTACCGAGATCCTGGTAGCGGGCGCCGATGCTGAAATAGCTGCGCTCGTGCACCACGGTGCGGAGCTTGCCACCCACGAACCAGCTCCCTTCCACACCCGTGTACCAGTCGCCGGCCGGCATGGCGAACCCGCCCTCGACGCCCAGGCCGAGCTTGAAGGGAAGCTCCTTGCTCGGCGGCTCGGGCCAGGACCGGTCGTCCGATTCGTAGGAACCGTCCCAGCCGAGCTGGTCGGCCTGCTCGGGGGCCGAGCGGTAGGGCTGGACCGCGGGTGGTGGGGTCGTGGGCTGGGTCCGTGGCGACCGTAGGCCGCCGAGGACCTGCGGGGTGACGTCCTGCCCCCCGCCGTCGATGATCCTCGCCACATGCTCCACCGACACCAGACGCTCGGCGCCGTCGGAGCGCAGGATCCAGAGGCCGGCGCCATCGGGATCGAGATAGACGGTCACGTCGCGAAAGCGCCAGCCGTCCTGCAGCAGCAGGGTCACACCGCTCCAGGCGCCCTCGGGGGCGAGCTGGGCGACCGCGGACGGGGTCGCGCTGATCAGGACCAGGAGCACGAGCAGCAGTGCTTGGCTTCGAATCCTCATAGTTCCCCCTCCCCGACGATCAGCGGGCGAGCAGACTGACGCCCAGATGGAAGCCGAGCATGGTGTGTTGATCATCGCCGCGGCCGGTATCCAGATTGACGACGTGCAGGCCGCGCACGCCGATGTCCAGCGCGCCGCCCGTACCCAGGGGAATCAGGAACCCGACGCCGCCGTTGTAGCCGAGGTAGGCCTTTTCGGGATTGAGCAGTGCGAGCCCCTCCACCTCGTAACGCCCGACGCCGCCCTCGAGGTAGAAGCGCGCCGCGTCGTCGGTCTCTCCTGGCGGCAGGAGCGAGAGACCGGCCCAGTAGCCAGCGATCTGTACGTCGCCGGAGGGGTCGACCAGGTCGAAATCGTAATCGATCGCCGGGTCGACGTAGACGTCCTGGCGACCGGGCAACTCGTGCCAGCTGAAGCCGCCGGCCAGGAAGACCGGCCCCACGAGCTGGATCCGGGTGCGCAGGCCGAAGCCGAGCCCGGCTCCGCGGTCACCGAAGTCATCATCGTGGCTCTTGGCCATCCCCGCTTCCAGGCCGAACAGGAAGCGCCAATCCTCCCGGCGAGGCTTCTCGGGCTGGCGCGCGCCGATCTCGGCGTAGCTCGTCTCCTGCTGGGGACGCGAAGGCGGCGGCGGTTGCATGGCGGGGGCCGGCGACCACGGCATCACGGCCAGCTTCTCGAGCGCCCAGGCGGGCAACACCTCGCTGGTGATGTCGCGACCGCTGGCATCGCGAAGGCCGACCAGTTCGGAGGGACGATAGAGCCGGCGGGCACCATCGGCCCGGACCGCCCAGACGCCACCGTCGGTCTCGGACCAGCGCACGGTCATGCCCGGCATTTCCCATTCCCCGGCGAGGATGATGGTCACGTTGGTCAGGTCGCGGGGCACCAGGAGCTTACCCGAGGCGGGGAAAACGAGGCACAGGAGCACCAACAGCGCCGATGCGCAGGCGCGCTGGACAAGGAGGCGTGTCATGGCTGGGCCTTTCCCAGGGGTCGCATCAGGGGTGGCAATCCCGTGTCCTGATGATACAGCGTCACGACCCTGCGGGGCAACCCCCCGCCCACATTTCCTTTCCCCGGTCGGCATGCTATCTTCCCGGGTGAACCAGAAATCCAGGAGGATCACCGTGAACGACCTGCCCCTGAGCGCGTTCCAGGACCACATCCGACGCGGGATCGGCGCGGCCCTGCCCGAGCCCCCGGCCACCGACCCCACCGTCAGCCGCGCCCCCGTCCGCCCCATGCTCCTGTCGGCCGACGAGAAGCGCCTGGCCCTGCACAACGCGTTGCGTTACTTCCCGGCCCACCTGCACGCCGACCTCGCCCCCGAATTCGCCCGCGAGCTGGCCGCGTACGGCCGCATCTACATGCACCGCTACCGCCCGCCCTACGCCATGCACGCGCGGCCCATCGGCGACTATCCAGCGCAATGCCGGCAGGCCGCCGCCATCATGCTCATGATCCAGAACAACCTGGACCCCGCCGTGGCCCAGCACCCGTACGAGTTGATCACCTACGGCGGCAACGGGACCGTCTTCCAGAACTGGGCGCAGTACCTGTTGACCATGCAGTACCTGAGCGAGATGACCGAGGAGCAGACCCTGGTCGTGTACTCGGGGCACCCCCTGGGCCTCTTCCCCAGCCACCGTGACGCGCCGCGCGTGGTGGTGACCAACGGCATGGTCATCCCCAACCACAGCTCGGGCGACGACTACACGCGCATGGCCGCGCTCGGCGTCACCAGCTACGGCCAGATGACCGCGGGCAGCTACATGTACATCGGGCCCCAGGGCATCGTGCACGGGACCACCATCACCATCCTCGGGGCGGGCCGGCTCTACCTCGGCGACGGTGGGCAGAACCCCCTGGCCGGGAAGGTCTACGTCACCAGCGGCCTCGGCGGCATGAGCGGCGCCCAGGGCAAGGCCTCGGTGATCGCGGGCTGCGTCGGCGTGATCGCCGAGATCAATCCGGCGGCGGCGTACAAGCGGCACGAGCAGGGCTGGGTCGACGAGATCCACCAGGACCTCGACCAGCTCCTGCTGCGGATCGAGCGGGCCAAGCGGAACAGGGAAGCCGTGGCCCTGGCCTACCTGGGCAACGTGGTCGACCTGTGGGAGCGGTTCGTGGCCAGCGACGTGGAGGTGGAACTGGGCAGCGACCAGACCTCGCTGCACATCCCCTACACCGGCGGCTACTACCCCGTGGGCATGACGCTCGACGAGGCCAACGCCATGATGGCCAGCGACCCCGCCGGCTTCAAGGAGCGCGTCCAGGCCTCGCTGCGGCGGCACATCGGCGCGGTGGACACGCTGGCCAGGGACCGTGGACTGCACTTCTGGGACTACGGCAACGCGTTCCTGCTCGAGTGCTCGCGCGCCGGGGCCGACATCGCCAAGCCCGACGGCCGCTTCACCTATCCGAGCTACGTCGAGAACATCATGGGCCCCATGTGCTTCGACTACGGCTTCGGCCCGTTCCGCTGGGTCTGCACCAGCGGCGACCCGGCCGACCTGATCACGAGCGACCGGATCGCCGGCGACGTGATCGCCGAGCTGGCCGACGCCGCGCCGCCCGAGACCAGGCAGCAGTACCTGGACAACTTGCGCTGGATCCGGCGGGCCGGCGAGAACCGCATGGTGGTGGGCTCGCAGGCGCGCATCCTCTACAGCGACGAGGAGGGCCGGCGGCGCATCGCCGAGGCCTTCAACCGCGCCGTGGCCAGCGGCGAGCTCTCGGCGCCGGTGGTGCTGGGCCGCGACCACCACGACGTCTCGGGCACCGACAGCCCGTTCCGCGAGACCGCCAACATCCACGACGGCAGCATGTTCACCGCCGACATGGCGGTGCAGAACTGCATCGGCGACGGCTTCCGCGGCGCCACCTGGATCTCGCTGCACAACGGCGGCGGCGTGGGCTGGGGCGAGGTGATCAACGGCGGCTTCGGCATGGTGCTCGACGGTTCGCCCGACGCCGAACGGCGCCTGAACCTCATGCTCAACTGGGACGTCAACAACGGCATCGCCCGCCGCGCCTGGGCGCGCAACGAGCCCGCGGAGTTCGCCATCAAGCGCGCCATGGCGCGCGATCCGCGGCTGACGGTGACGGTGCCGGCCCATGCGGATGAGACCGTGGTGGACGGGGCCATCACCGGCGCCTTCGGCGACTAGCTTTCATGGCCCGGGGCCCCGGCCCCGGGTCCGATCCATTGTCGACGCCAACCCGCCCTGTCGCTTACCGCGCTCCTGTGCTAGATTCCTGCCCATCTCGCCCAGGACACCAGCCCCGAGGATCCGACCCATGCCCGAACAGCACGCCGAACGCCTCCAGCGCCCCCACGTCGCCGCCCTCGACGAGATCCTGGGCCAGGTCTTCCCCGTCCTCGACGACGGCTTCGTCCGCGTGGTCGACTACATGGGCGACGACGCCGCGGTGGTCCAGGCGGCGCGCGTGAGCTACGGCGAGGGCACCAAGAAGATCTCCGACGACCGGGGCCTGATCCGCTACCTGCTGCGGCACCGCCACACGACGCCCTTCGAGATGTGCGAACTCAAGCTCCACGTGCGGGTGCCCATGGACGCCTGGCGGCAGTGGATCCGCCATCGCACGGCGTCGGTGAACGAAACGAGCACCCGCTACTCCATCGCCATCGACCGTGCCCAGCGCACCGCGCCCGACCAGTGGCGGATGCAGGCGGCCAACAACCGCCAGGGCAGCGACGGCGAACTGGCCGCCGACACCGGCGCGGCACTCTCGGCGCAGGAAGTCGAGCTTCAGGACCACGCCCGCGCGGTCTACCAGGAACGCCTCGACCTGGGCGTCGCCCGCGAGCAGGCGCGCAAGGACCTGCCGCTGTGCACCTACACCGAGGCCTACTGGAAGATCGACCTCCACAACCTGCTGCATTTCCTCGGCCTGCGGATGGATCGCCACGCCCAGCTCGAGATCCGCGAGTACGCCACGGTGATCGGCGAGCAGATCGCCGCCCGCTGGATCCCGCTGACCTGGGAGGCGTTCCAGGACTACCGCGCCGGCGCCCTGGCGCTCTCGCGTCTCGATCGCCGGGTGCTGGCGGCCATGGGCCAGGGCGACAAGGCGGCTGCGCTGGCGGTGGCCGAGCAGGCGGGCTGGCTCAAGCGTTCGGCCAAGACAGGCCAGCTCATCCGCAACCGCGAGCGCGCCGAACTCGAGGCCAAGGCCGCGGAACTCGGCCTCGCCCTGCCGTGGGATGCGGACTGAGGAGCACTCCCCTGGAATAGACCGACGACGGCGGTCAGGGCAGCGCGCTGCCGGGCAGGATCACCACCACCGGCAGGTGGTCGCTGAGCAGACGCGTGTAGGTGCCGTCGAGAACCTGGTCGATGCGCGGCGTGCGGCAGTCCGCGCCGGGCGCGGCGAGCGCGGGGAACAGCTCGTCGGTCACCAGGATATGGTCCAGATGGCTCTGTCCCGGCCCCCAGGACCAGCCGCTGGCGGGACCCTCGGCCAGGGCCTGGTCGGCGAAGCGATACGACTCGGCCCGGTCGTAGAACGGCATGAAGACGTTGTGCAGCGGCGGGTCGGTGAGCAGGTCGTTGAGGTCGCCGAGCATGATCACGGCCTGATCGGGATACTCGTCGGCGATGTACTCCTCCAGGTAGGTGCTGGCGAGCAGGCGCCGGTTCTCCTCGTCGTCGGGATTATCGGGGTCGAGCACTCCGTTGCCGCAGCACTTGAAGTGGTTGTCGATGACCACCAGTTCGTGGCCCTGCCAGGTCAGCTCGAGGATCAGCGGCTCGCGCGGGAAGGCGCGCCAGGCGTCGCCGGCCGCCGGCAGCCACTCGTGGACCCGCTGGACCGAGACCGTGCTGTCGAGCCAGACGTAGCCCAGGTTCTGGTAGCTGTCCGAGGTGGCCATGTAGCCCGACCAGTCGGGCAGCTGTTCGAGGAGCTGCGTGAAACGCTGCTGCTGGGCGATCTCCTGCAGCGCCACCAGGTCGGCGCCGAGCCCGGCGATGGCCTGAGCGGCCAGCGCGACCTCCTCGTTGCCCGCGTCCTGCGCGAAGTTGTGAAGGTTCCAGGTGACGGCCTCGAAGGTGGTGTCGGTGCCGACCGTGTAGGGCAGGAAGGGATTGTCCGGCACCGGTTCGATGACCTTGGTCTCCGAACTGCCGCAGGCCACGAGGAGGGTCAGGAGTAGGCAGGCCAGCAGCAACAGACAGATACGCAGCATTTCAGGATTCCTTCGGCCGGACCATGGAGTTGTCCCGTCCAGATGTCGCAACGCCCGGGACCGTCCCCGACCGTGAACTACTAAAGATGTCCCGCAAAACAGGGCAAGTCCAGCCGGGATCGCTGGGGGCGGTCAGTTGACCGGCAGGTTGTCGCCGAGGGCGTCGATCAACAGCGGGGCCAGCGTGGCGTGGTCCACCCGGTCCAGGGCGCCGTTGCGGGCGGTGTAGGCGTTGGCGCCCTCGCCCACGAAGTCCGGGTCCTCGAGGTGGACGTTCCAGGCGTCGCCGCTCACGCATTCGACCAGCCGGCCGGCGAAGTCCAGGCGGCAGACCACCCCGATCACGCCCTTGTAGTGGAGCCGTGGCTGCAGCTCGAGCAGGAAATCGCCGTCGCCGCACTCGTCGCCGCGCACCGTGAGGCCCAGATCGGTGAGCGCCTGCACGAACTCCTGGTGCAGGTAGGCCTCGTCCAGGCGGTCGCCGGCCGGACGCACCGGCAGCAGCTTGAACGACAGGCGGAGGTCGCCCACCAGTTCCTGGCGGCGCATCTCCACTACATCCCAGCGCGCCTGATCCTGGGGCAGATTGGCGGGCGGCTGACCCGTGACCGCCCACAGCTCCATGGCCCGCTGATGCAGTTCGTTGTAGCTCTCGCGCGCCTCTCCGTAGGCCGCGGCGAAGGCAGGCAGGTCGCCGCTGGGCACCGCGTCCACGGCCGCGGTGCTGCGGGCGAGCGCCGTGGCGGCGCGGTCGTAGTCGCGGAACAGGACCTGGCCGGCCTCCCGGCGCGGCAGGTAGGCCACCACGTGGTAGGTGCCGTCCTGTTCGCGCCGGCTGTCCAGGTCGATGTGGATCAGCTCGGCATGGGAGAACGCCGCGTATTGCTGGATGCGCTGGTTGGTCGAGGCGATGTAGGTCTCGAACCCGTCGCGATTCTCGCTGCCGATGCTGGTCACGGTCTGCGACTGGAGCGACGACCGGATCTGCGCGGCGATGGCGCTGCGCGCCCGGTTCTCGGCATCCTCCATGCTCTCGGTGCTGGTGCCGGTGGCCACCAGGTGCGCGTGCTCCGGATAAACGGTCTGGGGAGCGGTCTGCACGGGTGGTTTGGCGCTGTTGCAGCCGCCGACCAGCAATAGGCCCAGGGCCGCGGCCGCCACCAGGGCAGCCGCGGCCGGACGGCGGTGCGAACACCGCGACAGGATCGCTTCGGGGGCTCGCATCGGACCTCGCTCGGGCTAGTCGCCAGTCTTCTCCCACAGACGGCCCTGGCCCTCGCGGGCGCGCTCGACGATGTCCTGACGGACCTGCTCGTTGAGCTGGGACATCTGGCCGACCTTCTTGCTGAACTCCTCGATGTCGACGGCGGCCAGCACCCACATGGTGTTGGTCGGGGAGATCCACATCTCCTCCATGCCGGCGCCGGAGAGGTCCATCTTGGCCACCTGGGCCACCATGTTCTCGACGTGCTGCTCGTCGTTGGCCGCCCCGGCGTAGTCCTCGCCGCCGGTGGTGGAGGCCTGGTAGCTCTCGAGCAGCGAGCGGACCTCGGCCTGGATGCGCAGGACGATGTCGTTGCGCGCGCGGGCCAGGGCGGTATCGCGGGCCAGGCCCACGTCGCGGCTGCCGGTGAACGAACCGAGGCCGTAGATCTTCTCCTGGTCGGGACCGCTGCCCTTGATGACCCACTCGGGGGCCCCGCGCAACTCCTCGGCGATGTACGTGTCGGGGTTGGACTGGACGCCCTCGTCCTTGCCGCCGCCACAGCCGGGCAGGATCAGCACGGCGATCATCAGTGCCGTGCAGGCGAGAGCGATCCGGATCATGGGAACGTGGCGCATGGCGAGCCCCTCCATTTTCGAGGTTGGTGTTGCCGATCAGCGGGTCGTCCGTGACGGTCGGCCACGGGTCATGCGCCCCGATGCTAGCGGGGCCCGGGGTTCCCGTCAAGGCGCACGAACGCACACCGCTTGCCCCCGGCAGCGGGTTGGGGCATAATCCGGCCACCCAAGGAGGGAATCCATGCGCCGTCTCGCTCTCTTCGCCCTGATCCTGCTGCTCGCGGCCACCGCGCGGCCCCAGCAAGACGAGGACCCCGCCGACGAGATGCGCCGCTGGATGCGCCAGCAGCGCGACGAATTCACGGAGTACGTCTCCGAACAGGACCGCGAGTTCGCCGCGTTCCTGAGCGATGCCTGGCGCGAGTTCGACCTCGCCGCCGGCCGTATCCGCGACACGGCGCCCAAGCCCGTGACGGTCCCGCGCGCGCCGGAGCCCGCGACCCCGGCGCCACCGCCTGCGGACCTGCCCGGGGCGGCGCCCGTCACCCCCATCGCGCCCCCGCCCGCCATCCCCGAGCCACCCGCCACCCGTGCGGCGGACAGCGACCTGGATCTGGACTTCCTGGGCCTGGTCTACCGCCTGCCCGTGGCCCGCGAATGGCGCCGCTTGCCCCGTCGCGATCCCGGGCCCGCGGATGCCAGCGAGGCCTGGCTGGCCCTCAGCCAGATCGACGGCGAACCCTTCCACGACGCCTTCGCACGACAGGCCAGCGAGCGCCAGCTCGGCGACTGGGGCCGGTTCAAGCTGCTGGAGGCGCTCGCTGGCGAGGTCTACCCCATGGATTCCTCGCGCCGCGCGCTCCTGCACTGGTACCTCGCGGTCCGCGCCGGTCTCGACGTGCGGCTGGCCTACGGCCGTCCCGGCTATGTCGTGCTCTACGCCACCGTCCGCGATGTCTACCAGATCCATTTCCTGGTGCGCGACAAGGTGGCCTACTACATCCACGATCCCGCCGGCCGCTTCGCCGAGACCGAGAAGCTGCGCACCTACGACGGCCAGGGCCCCGGCGGCCTGCGGCCGCTGGCCCTCGACTTCGCCACGCTGCCGCTGACCGGACCGGATCTCGAGCACCGCACGCTCTGCTGGGAGCTCAACGGGGTCGATCTGGAGACCGAGGTGGTCCTGGACCGCCAGCTGGTCGCCTTCCTGGGCTCGGTGCCCCAGACCAACCTGGACAGCCACTTCGGCGCCAGCCTCTCGCCGCGGACGCTCCAGTCGCTGCGCGATGCGCTCGCCCCCGAGCTCGAGAAACGCGGTCCCAGCGGCCGGGTCGGCGTGCTGCTGCATTTCGTCCAGACCGCGCTGCCCTACGCCACCGACCAGGAACAGTTCGGTTACGAGGACTACCTCTACCCCGACGAGTCGCTCTTCTACCCCGCCTGCGACTGCGAGGACCGGGCCGCGCTCTTCGCGGCGCTGGTGCGCGAACTGGTGGGACTGGACGTGGTGGGGCTGGACTATCCCGGGCACATCGCCACGGCGGTGGCCTTCGACGAGGACATCCCCGGCGATCGATTCACCTACGAGCAGGTCCGTTACACCGTCTGCGATCCCACCTACATCGGCGCGGGCATCGGGCGCAGCATGCCCATCGCCGGCGCAGATCGACCGGGGATCATCGCGGTGGCTGGCTAGCGCGTCTCCCCGAGCGCCATTGTCTCGACAACGCGCGATCGATTTGCCATGTTCCGGGAAACCACCGTCCCGCCGCCCCAAGGAGCTGCCATGTCCCGCATCCCCCGGCCCCACCTCGGCATCATGGCCGTGATGCTGCCGTTCGTCATCCTGCTGCTCCTGCTGATCACCCTGGATCCGGCCAAGGCCATGTCCAGCGGCCCGGGCGAGCCGGAACGGATCACCGTCGCGAGGGCCGACACCGGCGAACAGGTCTTCACCATCCAGAACGAGCGCGTGGCCTGCACCATCACCTTCGCCGAGGATGGACGGCTGCTGCGCGAGGTCCTCGCCGGCCAGCACGCCTGGCTCGACGGGTACGGCGCGCAGAACGTGCGCCTGGAACTGGACGGCGGTTTCGCCTGGGAACTGGTCTGGAATTCCTGGCGCTCGCCGGGCCACGTGCACAACTCGGCCAACCCGGTGACCGTCGACCACACCGGTTTCCGCTACGACACTCACCACGCAGACGGCGACACCCTCGTGATCACCCTGGTCGACGCGGAGCTGGGCTTCGCCGCCGACCTGGCCTGGACTCTCGCGGCCGACGAGTTCGCCGTCCGCCGCCGCGTCGTGCTCCGCGACCCCGCCGCGCGCGGCCACCGCCTCGTACGCGTCTGGCAGCGCCGCGGCGTCATCCACGACACCGCACGGCTGGTCAAGAATGGGGATTACGGCCAGCCCGTGGCCTTCACGGTCCAGGACGGCGGCGCCTTCCTCGGGCTGGAGTGGCCCGCCGCCACCAACACCATCGAGCCCGTGGGCTGCGGCGCGGTCTGGCTCGAGTGCGTCGAAGCGCTCGAACGAGCCGTGGATCAGGAGGGCACGGCCGGCGAGTGGTGCGTGGCGGCGATCACGCCCGACCCTCACGTCCGCCTCTGGTTCGACCGCTACTGCGACACCATCCGCGTGGCCCCGCTCGAACCCTACCTCCTCTACAACTCGTGGTACGACATCCGCTCGCGGCGCTACGTCATGGAGCACCTCACCGGCGAGGAGCGCGATGTCATGACCAGCGAGACCATCCTGCGCATCGCCCGCGACTTCCGCACACGCTTCTGCGACCCCTACGGCATCGCGCTCGACGCCTTCGTCCTCGACGACGGCTGGGACGTCTACGCCAGCGACTGGGTCCTGCGCCAGGAGGAATTCCCCGGCGGCCTGCGCCCCGTGGTCGACGAGCTCGCCGCCATGGGCACCACCCTCGGCATATGGTTCGGCCCCACCGGCGGCTACAGCTACCGCCAGGACCGCATTGACTGGATGGGCGCCCACGGCTACGAGGTCACCGCCAACAACATGCTCTGCGTGGGCGGCACCCGTTATCACGGCCTGCTGAAACGCCGCAACCTGGACTTCATCGCGCAGCACGGCGTGGGCTACTTCAAGTGGGACGGCATCCAGTTCGCCTGCAACCAGCCCGCTCACGGCCACCCCGTGGGCCTGGCCTCGCGCCGCGCGATCCTCGAGAACGTGGTGGACCTCTCCCGCACCATGCGCGCGGCCGACCCGGACATCTACCTCAACATCACCAGCGGCACCTGGCTGTCTCCCTGGTGGCTGAAGATCGCCGACATGATCTGGATGCAGGGCTACGACTACGGCTACGCCGGCGTCCCCTCGCTCTCGGCCCGCGACGCCGCCATGACCTACCGCGACGTCGTCCTCCACGACGACTTCGCGGTGCAGGACTGCTGGTTCCCTCTGGCCAACCTCATGACCCACGGCATCATCAAGGGTCACCTGCAGAAGCTGGGCGGCGAGGTCGAACCTCTGGATCGGTTCACCGACAATGCGCTGCTCTACTTCGCCCGCGGCGTCGCCATGTGGGAGCTCTACGTGTCGCCCAACCTGCTCAGCGAAGGCGAGTGGGACGCCATCGCGCGCTCGGTGGTGTGGGCGAAGGACCGCTTCGACATCCTGAAGCAGACCGTGATGATCGGGGGCTCGCCCGCGAATGGCGAGGCCTATGGGTACGCGCACTTCCTGGACGACCGGGGGATCCTGGCGCTGCGCAACCCGGGCCCCGAGCCTCAGGTCCTCCGGGTGGTGCTGGATCCGGCCCACGGCCTGGCCGCCTCGGCGGTCGATCTGGCGGCCATCGCCACCTATCCCGTCCTCTCCACTCTCGGACATGGCCATGCCGCCGGCGACACCCTGGCCATCGCCCTCGCCCCCTTCGCGCTGCGCATCGTGGAGATCGAGCCGCGAACGGACTCTCCCTGGCCCCTGATCAGCGGGCTGGACCTCGACCTCGTGCGCCAGGACGGCCGGCAGCTGTTCTTTGCCGGCTCCCTGAGCGAGTCCGGCCTGCCTCCGCGGCTGCTCGACCCGGAGCGGGTCCGAGCCTGGTCTATCGACGGCCGGCCACAACCCGTGGCGTCCACCGCGGCCCCAGCCACCGGCGCGGCGGGCCCGGTGGCCGTGGCGACGGCGCCGGCCACCGCCCGCGTCGACGACGCTGGTGCGGTGACGATCCGGCTTTCGGGCAGCGACGGCCCGGTGGTGCTCCTGCGCCAGGACCCCAAGCTGGGCCAGGACTTACCGGATGTGGCGGGTTTCGCCATCATGGCCGAGGCCGGGCAGCCCCGGCGAACGGTCCCGTTGAAGGTGGAGAACCAGGGCCCCGGCTGGATCTGGGTTTCCCTCCCTTCCGACATCGCCGCCACCGCGTCGGAGATCCGGATCGCCCCGCTGCCCGACGGCCAGCCGTGGCGCGGGACCTGCCAGCAGGCGATGCGCCTGGCCAGCAGTTCACCCGAAATGCTCGAGGTCACGGTCGAACTGGCGGACGCCACGGTGTTGCCGCCCTTGCCGCCCCAGCCGCGTCGCCAAGGTTGGAATCTCCGGATCGCCGGTCTGGGTCCAGCGCTCACGATCGGAGACTGACCTCCTCCGCGGCCGGGTCCAGCCGTTGTCCTGGCCTTGCCTGCAGCGGTCTTCATTCGACCTGGACACCGTGCCGGCGGTGGCCGATCATCCGTCGACGGCGGCCAGCCGGCCACCCCCAGGTCGACTATCTTGTCACCATGAGACCCTCGACCCCACATTCAGGAATCCGGCATGACACACCATCATGAACACGACTGCCTTCCGGTCGAGGACATCGTCGACTGCATCTGGCGCCTGGACCTCGACTGGCGGCTGACCTACGTCAGCCCCGCCGCCGAGACCATGTTCGGCATCCCCGCCGCAGCGCTGGTCGGCAGCCAGCTCGGGGACCACCTCGAGGCCGAGGATCTCGGTCGGCTGCAGGAGCGGCTGCGCCAGGCCCTCGGCCACAGCGACCGCACGCGGCCCGTGCTCTACGAGACCCGGGTCCGGCACGCCGACGGCCACCTCGTGCCGGTGGAGATCCACAGCCGCGTGGTCCTGGACACGGCCGGCGAACCCGAGGGAATCGTGGGCGTGGCGCGCGACATCACGAACCGGCAGCGGCGCGAACACACCACGCTCAGCGAGGAGAACGACCGGCTCCAGCAGCAGAAGATGGACGCCGTGGCCGGACTGGCCAGCGGCGTGGTCGACGATTTGCACCAACTCGTGGTCGCCCTGGCCGACTGCCCCGAGGCCGCGGAAAAGCCCGGGATGCTGCCGCTACTCGAACAGGCCGCCGAGCGGGTCTTCCAGCTGCGCACCCTCGCCGGCCGTCAGGATCTGCTGCGCCGTGACCTCGACATCGACACGACCCTGACCGCCCTGCTCGAGGACATCCGTCCCGAGCTTCCCCAGCAGTATGCGCTGATCCTCAAGCCGGGAGCTGGCGGATCCACGGCCAGCGTCGACCTCGAGCTGCTGGACCAGGTGATCCGCGCCCTGGTGGTCAACGCCTGCGATGCCATGCCGGCCGGCGGCGTGGTCACCATGACCACCGGGATCCGCGACGCCGCGCGCCCACCCGACGGACCGCCGGCCGCCGCCCCTCGGCCCTGGATCTTCATCGAGGTGCGGGATACCGGCGAAGGCCTGAGCGCCGCCGATCGCGAGCGGATCCTCGAACCGTTCTACACCACCCGCGAGGACGGCGCAGCGGGCCTCGGACTCGCACTGACCCACGGCATCGTGGCCCAGCACGGGGGCCGGTTGGAGATCGAGAGCGAACCGGGCCAGGGCAGCGCCTTCCGGGTCCTGCTGCCGGCACGGTTCGCCGACGAGGTCCCGAGCGAGGCCCCCGCAGCCGGGGCCACCGGCCAGGTCGTCCTCCTCGTGGACGACGACCCCACTGTCCGAAGGTACTGCGAGACGGTGCTCGAGTCCGCCGGCTATGGCGTGGTCGCTTGTGCCGACGGGGTGGAGGCCCTGGCCGTGGTCAGCGGCGGCGACCACTTCGACCTCATGCTGCTGGACTGGGCCCTGCCCGGCCTCGACGGCCGGCGTGTGCGCGAGCAGGTGGCCCGCCGGAGTCCGGACCTGCCGATCATGATCATCAGCGGCTTCGAGCGCGAGAACTACGAGGCGCTGGGCGGGATCGACCACCAGACGCCCTGGCTCAGGAAGCCCTTCACGCCGGCGGCGCTGCTGGCTGCGGTGCGGGCGCTGCTGCCGGCGCCGGGATCCGGATCCTGAGGCAGACGAAGAAGCCGGCCAGCGCGATCAGCGCCGCCAGCACGAACACCCACTGATAGCCGAGGTGCGCCCAGAGCCAGCCCGAGGCGATGGGCAGGCTCATGGCCACCGCATGGTCGATGGTCAGGCCCAGCGACATGGTGGGCGTGATGTCGGCGGGGTCGACGGCGATCTTCTTGAGGTACGTGGTGCGGGCCACGCGCAGGGCGAAGAGGGTCTGGTCGAGGACGTAGGCCGTGTACAGCGCCCAGATGACGCCGGTAGCGGGGAAGAGCCAGTCGGCGAAGGCGTAGACCAGGCAGATGGCGATGAGCAGGATCTCGTCGACGGCCAGGACCAGACGTTCGCCCACCCAGTCGATGACGTCGCCCAGGAGCGGCCGCAGCACCACGCCCAGCGCCGAGCCGAGGAACATCAGGGTGGCGATGGTGGAGACCGGAACGCGGTGGATGTCCACCAGGACCCAGGTGCCGAACACGAAGAAGATCTGCTTGCGGATGCCGAAGAGCGCCGAGATGGCGTAGAAGACGTGGTACTCGCGCCGCCACACGAACCGCCGCGGCGCCGGATCGCCCCGACCGGTCTCGATGCGGAAGAAGTTGTAGCCCGCCACCACGGCGAGCACGGCGGCCACGAGGTAGAAGACGGTGTAGTCGTCGCCGAGGATCCGGGCGATCAGGAACACCGCGCCGGCGCCCAGCAGCCCGCCCAGATTCTTGGCGCCCCCGAACTGGCCGAGGCGCCGCCCTTCACCGCCGCGCTGGGCGAGCTTCAGCCCCAGCGGCCCTTCCAGGGCGAAGTTCATGTGGTCGCCGGTGCTCCAGACGAAGATCCACAGCACCGCCCACCACGCCGACGGCGCCAGCAGCGCCATCCCCACCGCACCCAGCATGGTCACCACCATGGCCACGGCCATGGATCGCCCCTCGCGGAAGTGCGCCGCCAGCAAGCCCACCGAGAAGATCACCAGGAACCCCGGCAGCTCGCGCGGGAACTCGAGCCAGCCGCGAGCCTCGGCGCTGAACGCGTGGACGTCGTGGAGGTAGTTGCCCAGCGTGGAATTGAAGATGCCGGCGGTGGCGCCGAAGGCCACGCTGGCCAGGAGCATGCGGCGGAAATCGAGGCGCTGTTGCGGGGTCACCGGGAAGCCTCCTTCAAGGAGGCGGCAACATCGTCATCACCGGCGGGAATGGCAAGCCGGCGGCGGCTCAGAACAGCGTGTAGATGAACGGCGCGGCCACCTGGCCCGTGGCGATCATCAACCCGAGGACCAGCATCACCACCACCAGCGGCACCAGCCACCAGGCCTTGTTGCGCGCGGCGAAGCGGCCGATCTCGGCGAGCAGGCGACCCAGGTGGCGCAGGCGGTGCATGCGAGGGCTCCTTCTAGTCCAGCGGCAGGGCGGCGCGCCAGTCGCCGGCCTCGTCCCAGGCCGGCTGCTCCATCTTCGCGAGGAAATGGTTTCCCAGGACCAGGGTGTCCATCTCGGTGCGCATGAAGCAGCGATAGGCGTCGCTCGGCGTGCAGACGATGGGCTCGCCGCGCACGTTGAAGCTGGTGTTGATGATGGCGGGACAGCCGGTGAGCGCGGCGAATTCATCGAGGATGCGGTGGTAGCGCGGATTGGTCTCCTGGTGCACGGTCTGGATCCGCGCCGAGCGATCGACGTGCGTGATGGCGGGCAGGTCGCTGCGGACCTGGTTCACCGTGGCGATGACGTCGTCGGCGGCCGGGTGGTCGGTCTCGCACCAGCGCGACCGGGCCACCGGCGCGGTGAGCAGCATGTAGGGCGATGGCGCCTGGAGGTCGAAGCACTCCTGGGCACGCTCGGCGAGCACCGACGGGGCGAAAGGCCGGAAACTCTCACGGAATTTGATCTTCAGGTTGAGCACCGATTGCATCCGCGGCGACCGGGCATCGGCCACGATGGAGCGGTTGCCCAGCGCCCGCGGGCCAAACTCCATGCGCCCCTGGAACAGGCCCACCACCTCCTGGGCGGCGATGCGCCTGGCGACCTCCTGCTCGAGCTCACCGTCAGCGAGGGTGCGGTAGGGGTAGCCGCGATGGTCGAGCCAGGCGGCGATGTCGGCGTCGCTGAAGGCCGGACCGAGATAGGCCCCAGCCATGCGATCGCGCCCGTCCAGGACCCTGGCGTTCCCTTCGAGCTGGTGCCACGCGTAGAGAGCCGCGCCCACCGCGCCGCCGGCGTCACCGGCAGCGGGCTGGATCCAGAGCTCCTCGAAGGGGCCCTCGCGCAACAAGCGGCCGTTGGCCACGCAATTGAGGGCCACGCCGCCGGCGAGGCAGAGGTGGCGGTCGCCGGTGGCGCGGTGCGCGTGGCGCGCCATCCGCAGGACCACGTCCTCGGTGACCGCCTGGATCGACCGCGCCAGGTCGCATTCGCGCCGCGTGAGCGCCGACTCGGGCGTACGTGGCGGGCCATCGAACAGCCGTGCGAAGCGTTCGTTGGTCATGTGCAGGCCCGCAAGGTAATCGAAGTACGAGAGGTCGAGGCGGAAGCTGCCGTCCTGGCGCAGGTCGATGAGATGCTCGCGGATCCGCTGCTCGAAGCGTGGCTCGCCGTAGGGTGCCAGGCCCATGAGCTTGTACTCGCCGCTGTTGACGCGGAAACCGCAGAAAAAGGTGAATGCGGAGTAGAGCAGCCCCAGCGAGTGCGGGAAGTGGATCTCCTCGAGGATGCGCAGCCGCCGGTCGCGTCCCGCGGCCAGGCTGCTGGTGGCCCACTCGCCCACGCCGTCGAGCGCGAGGATCGCCGCGCTTTTGAAGGGCGAGGCGAAGAACGCCGAGGCGAGGTGGGCCTCGTGATGCTCGGTGAAGAGGATCCGACCGGGGCGGCCGGCGCCGGCACGCTCGAGTTCCTTCTCGAGCTCGGCGGGGATCCACAGCTTCTGGCCCAGCCACGGCGGTACGGCCTGCACGAAGGTGCGCAGGCCGCGGGGCGCCACGGCGAAGGCGGTCTCGAGAATGCGCACGAACTTGGTGAGCGGCTTGTCGTAGAAGACCACCGCGTCCAGATCGCCCCTGCCGACCCCGCCCTCGGCCAGACAGTAACGCACCGCGTGGCGGGGGAAGCGCGCGTCGTGCTTGCGGCGCGTGAAGCGCTCCTCCTGGGCGGCGGCCACCAGCCGGCCGTCCTGCAAGAGGGCCGCAGCGGCGTCGTGGTAGTAGGCGCTGATCCCCAGGATATTCACGCGGGCGGTCCTCCGTCCCGGTCGCGCGTCAGTTCGGCCAGGAGGTCGGCATCGGGCAGCGCGCCTTCCGGACGTGCCAGCGTTCGCGCCGGGCGGTCCTCGATCAGGAACTGGCGCTCGCTGGCGTCGGCGGCCGCCATGAGCCGGCGTGGGATCCAGGCCGTCCGGCCTGGAGCGTGCAGTGCGCGGTGGAGCGGATCGCGGCGCAGGGCGCGCAGCAGCAGGCCGACCGGCACGAATACCAGCAGCCACAGGGTTCCCAGCAGCAACCAGGCCAGGCCACGACCCACCAGTTCGCCGAACCGCCCCAACCCCTGCAGGACAGGGCCGAGCCAGAGCGGGCGCCACAGTGCCACCAGCACCTGGGCCGCGCCCAGTGCCACGAGCACGCGGCCGGCGAGGTCGTGCCCAAAAACCTTGTTCAGGACCGTCCCCAGGGCGAGCACCACCAGACCCGGCATCAATCCACGCCGGCGCAGGCGGGCTACCCGGAGGGCCTCCTGGGCGCCGGATTCCTGGTCGCGCCAGGGCCAGATCTGTCGGCTTGCAGTGGACACGATCGCTCCGGTGGAAAAAGCGCGGGCAAGGCGGCCCGCGGTGGCGTATCTTCGGCGGCGTGAGTATCGAACGAAGGACAGGAAAAGGCAAGCCGCCCCTGAGGACCTCCCTCCTGCGTCGCCTGGCCGTGGTGCTGGGCAAGCTCCTGCTATCGCTGCTGCTGACCGTGTTCCTGCTCGAACTGGGTACACGGCTGCTGATGCCCGAGAACCGCTTCGAGCTGATCCCCAACACCTTCGACCCGGTCTGCCGCATCCGGCAGGAGGCTCACGGACGCGGCTTCGTCCGCTGCCCCGAGTACAGCATCGCGCTGCGCATCAACGGCGGCGGCCTGCGCCACGACCGCGAGATCCCCCACGCCCGCACCGCTGGCATCCGGCGCGTGCTCTGCCTGGGCGACTCGTTCACCTGCGGGCTGGGCGTGGACGCCGACCAGACCTACGCCGCCCGCCTCGACGAGCTGCTCGGGCCCTCGGTCGAGGTGCTGAATGCCGGCGTGGCCGCCACCGGCACTGCCGAGCAACTGGCCTGGTACGAGCTCGAGGGCCGGCGCTACGCAGCGGACGTGGTCATCGTCGCCCCGTGCGTCAACGACTGGACCGACAACACCAAGGGCGGACTGTTCACCCTCGCCGACGACGGTACGTTGCGGCAGCACCCGGCGACGGAGAGCCGCACCCTCCGCTGGCTGCGCCGGTTGCGCGACCTGCCGGGATACGCCACCTGGTTCGCCCGCTCGCATTTCCTGAACCGCTTCCGGCAGTGGTACGCGGTGCGTCACCACGGTCGGCTCGAACTCGAGGCGGCCGACGGTGCGGCGGCGGACGCGGTCCGGCAGCACGAACAGGCGCTCATGTCGGCGCTCCTGAAGCGGTTGCGCACCTCCTGCGAGCACGACGGCGCAGCGCTGCTGGTGATGCCCATCCCGGCGGTGCCCGGCAGTGGTGAGGCCCAGCGCCAGCAAGCCGAGCTGGCCGCGTTTCTCGAACGCGAGGGCTTCGCCTGGCTCGATCTGCGCGACGAGGTGGCGGCGGGGTTCGGCACCGGGAACCGGCTTTATTATCCTGTGGATGGCCACTGGACCGCCCTCGGGCACGAGCGGGCCGCGAGGCGACTGGCCCGACAGCTGGCGGATACCGAATAGCTGTGACCTAGAGTTCGCTTGCAAAAGTGGACCATCTCGAACTAGACTCGACAATCATCATCACTTCATTCCCGGGAAGGGAACTCGACATGAAGCGCAAACCCAGCCTGTGCGCCACCATCGTTCCAGAACCGACGAGCGCCGAGCAGACCATCATCCTCAAGGGCAGGATGCTGGGCACCCCCGAATGCTACGAGCTGCTCGAGACCATCCGCGACGGCATCCGGGACGGGCTGAGCCGCGTGGTCATGGACATGAAGCAGGTGGACATCATCAACAGCGCCGGCGTGGGGATCATCGCGGCCATCATCACCTCGGCCAACAACCAGGGCGGTCAGCTGGTGCTGGTGGGGCTGCAGGATCGCTGCCGACAGGTGCTCGAGATCATGCACCTGCACCAGTTCGCCGAGATCAGCGACACCGATCCGCAGAGCGATTCCGCCACGACCTGATCGCCCGCCGCCGTCAGACCGCCGGGTCCACGCCACGGGGCCCGGGACTGGTCTGTTCCACACCCTCGACATCATCCTCATAGAGCGACCGCCGCTGGTCGGGACGGCGCCGTCCCAGCCAGGTTAAGTGGGCCAGCCGGTGCCGGGCCTCGTGCTCGGGATCGAGCGCCCAGGCCGGCAATCGCCAGTTCCAGTTGCCGCTCTCGGCTCCGGGCTGGTTCATCCGGCCCTCGCGCCCCAGCGACAGCACGTCCTGCATGGGCATGACGAAGGTGTGGGCCACCGATAGCATGCCCAGACGGATGAGCGTCCAGTTCGGCTCGTCCACATTATGCCCGACATAGTCGCGGACCTTCTGCTTCGTGTCCTCGTCGCAGTCCTCGTGCCACCAGCCGTTGGTGGGGTCGTTGTCGTGGGTGCCCGAATAGACCACGCAGTTCTGCCGGTGGTTGTGCGGCTGGAAGGGGTTGCGCGGTTCGCTCCAGGCGAACTGCAGGACCTTCATTCCCGGCATGCCGAAGGTATCGCGTAGATCCTCCACGGGCTGAGTGATCACCCCCAGGTCCTCGGCCACGATGGGCAGGGCGCCCAGATGCCGTTGCAGCGCCTCGAAGAGTGCCGCGCCCGGCCCCTTCACCCAGGTACCCTTGATGGCGTTCTCGGCCGTCGCCGGGACCTCCCAGTACGCCTCGAAGCCACGGAAATGGTCGATCCGCACGAGGTCCGTCTGGCGCAGGCAGAGGCGGATGCGCTCGGCCCACCAGACGTAGTCCTCGCGCGCCATGGCCTGCCAGTCGTAGAGCGGGTTGCCCCAGAGCTGGCCCGTCTCGCTGAAGTAGTCGGGGGGCACGCCGGCCACCACGGTGGGGTAACCCTCGGGATCGAGGTGGAAGAGATCGGGGCGGGCCCAGACGTCACAGCTGTCGTGGGCCACGAAGATGGGCAGGTCGCCCAGGAGACGGACGCCCTGACCGTTGGCGTAGTCGCGCAGGTCGGCCCACTGGCGTGCGAAGACCCACTGCCGGAACGCGTGGGCCGCCACGCGCTCCTGGAGGCGGTCGGCGGCGGCGGCCATGGCAGCGCGGTCGCGTCCGGCCAGTTCGGACGGCCAGGCGACCCAGGGCTGGCCGCCGTGCTCCTCCTTGAGCGCCACGAAGAGCGTGAAGTCGCGGAGCCAGGCCTGCTCTTGATCACGGAAGGCCGTGAAGGCCACCCGGTCGGCCTCGCCCGCGTGGTCGCGGAAACGCGCCCAGGCCCGATCGAGCAGTCCGAACTTCCAGGAGATCACGGCGCCGAAATCGACCCGGTCCCGGGAAAAGAGCGGCATGTCCTGGAAGTCGGCCTGCTGGAGCCAGCCCTCCTCGGCCAGCCCGGCCAGGCTGATCAGGAGCGGGTTGCCGGCCAGGGCGCTGAGGGTCTGGTAGGGCGAGTCGCCATAGCTCGTGGGGCCCAGCGGTAGGACCTGCCACAGGCTCTGGCCCGCGGCGACGAGCCAGTCGACGAAGCGGTAGGCCTCCTCGCCCAGGTCACCGATGCCGTGCGGGCCCGGCAGGCTGGTGGGATGCAGGATGACGCCGCTGCCGCGGGGAAAGAGGTCGTCGGGATGGGTCATGGTCGGTACTCCGGCTGGGGGCGACGTGGACGCCTGGACGGTGCCACATAATCAGCAGCGGCGGGCGATGGCAACCCCAAAACGGCGCGGAGCCGCCCCGCCCGGGCAGCTCCGCACGCGACACGTGGACGGGACTCAGACCAGAGCCTCGTCTTCCTCGTCGAGCATCAGGACGACGTCGGGGCTGGCCACGGGCTCGACCGGACGCACGCCGGCTGCAGCCGGAGCGGTCGACCGGATCGTGGGCACGTTCGCCTCCGGGGGCAGGGACCCGTGCGCGGGCACTCCGCCGCGTTCCCCACGCACCAGCACGTTCATCGCCTCGACCACCCCCTGCAGGCCCTCGGCCTGGCTGGCGACCTCGCGACTCGAGGCCGCCGATTCCTCGGCATGGGCCGCCACCTGCTGGGTGGCTTCGTCCATCTGGTGGATGGCCTGGGTGATCTGCCCGATGGCCGTGCTCTGCTGGCTGCTGGCCTCGGCGATCTCCCCCACGCGACCGGTGACCATGGTCGCGCTCTCGGCCACGGCCTGGATCTCCGCGGCCACGCGCCCGGTGATGTCCTGGCCGCTCTCGGCCTGCCTCGTGTTGGCCTCGATGAGATTGGCTGTGTTCTTGGCGGCCTCGGCCGACCGGCCGGCCAGGTTGCGCACCTCCTCGGCCACCACCGCGAAGCCCTTGCCGTGCTCGCCTGCCCGCGCGGCTTCCACTGCGGCGTTCAACGCGAGCAGGTTGGTCTGGAAAGCAATCTCCTCGATGGTCTTGAGGATGGTCGAGATCTCGTCGCTGCTCGTCTTGATCCCGCTCATGGTCCGCACCATCTCCTGCATGGCCTCTTCGGTCCGGTTGATCCCCTCGGCCGAGGCCGCCATCTGCTGGCGCACCTCGACGGCGCCGCGGCCGTTGTCCTCGGCCTGGCTCGACAGCTGGGTCAGCGCTGCGGTGCTCTCCTGGAGGTCGGCCGCCTGCCGGGTCGAACTCATGGCCAGGGCCTCGCTGCTCGCGGCGATCTGATCGGAGGCCAGGGTCATCTCCAGGGCGGTCTTGCGCACGCGCTCGGTGATGGCGAGGAGCGGGCCGGCGGTGTGGCCGGCCAGCCACCAGGACAGGCCGCCGACGATCAGGAGCAGGGCCAGCGCCAGGCCGGCGAGCTGCATGAGCAGGTGCTGTCGGGATTTGACCACCTCGCTCCGCACCGCGCCGACCGTGGCCTGGATGTCGTCGACATAGATGCCCCCGCAGACCACCCAGCCGAGCTCGGGCACCGCCCGGGCATAGGCCAGCTTGCCCAGCACCTCCTTGGTCGTGGGCTTCTCGTAGTGGTAGCGGACGAAGCCGCCACCCGCCTGACCGGCATCCACCAGGGCCTGCCGGAAGGCGTAGCCCTTGACGTCCGGCTTGCTGAGGTCGGCGTGCTTGCCCCAGAGCTCCGGCTTGGTGCCGTGGAACGCGAACTGCCAGCCACCGTCGCCGTCGGGCTCATAGGCGAAGAAGTAGCCGCTGCCGCCGGCGTAACGCATGGCCGAGACCACGCGCGCCGCGGCCACGCGGGCCGCGGGCGAGCCGTCCCCCGCCAGCGACGTGATCGCGCCACAGGCGCCGTCCACCTGGTCCTGGATATAGGTCTGCTTCTCGTTGACCAGGGCCGTGTCCACATCGTCGATCACCGACACGAAGGTCCGGTCGATTCCCCAGCTGGCCAGGCCACCGAGCGCCAAGGCGAAGATGAGGATGCCGACGAGGTTGAGGCCGGTGATGCGCTGCTTGAGATCCATGGCTGCTCCTCCAGTCGATTTGGGCGCCACGCGACAGACGGTGGCGTTCTGGAGGGAGCATCGGCGACCTAAGGATATTCTTTAGCGTCGATCCAGGAGGTTTCTGGTCCGCTGGAGATGGTGGGCCAGCAGCGGCAGCGGTGGGGGTGCGAACTCGGTGCTCCCGGCATTCGGGGCCAGAGCGACCAGGTCGCCCAGGAGCCGCAGCGCCCTGGGGATATGCTGGAGGAAAGCCGGTCGCTGACGAACATGGCCGAGGAAGCAGTAGGCGCCCAGAGCCTGCATCAGGCGCTGCAGCCCCGCGGTCCGGACCATGTCGCGCCAGGCGGCGCCCTTGAGCCTGGGCCCCCCGCGCGCGGCCACCCGCTCGGGGAAGGAGGCCGCCAGATCGTCGCGCAGCGCGGCGGGCAGCTCGACGTAGGGATCCAGCAGCAGCGAGGCGGCATCGTAGGCCACGGGGCCCCAGCGCATACCCTGGACATCCACCAGCCGGACCATGCCATCCTTCAGCAGGATGTTCTGCGACTGGAAATCGCGATGCACCAGGGTGCGCGGCTGGCGCAGGCAGGCGGCGGCCAGCTGTTCGAACTCCGCGTCAAGACCGGTCAGCTCGCCGGGTGCGAGTCCGACATGACCGACCAGGAACTGCTCACGGAAGTAATCGGTCTCCCAGCGCAGGTGCTCCCGGTCGAAGGCGCGGTCCCACGCCGCCGGACAGAGCGACCGGGCCTCGGCGCCGAAGACCTGGAGGTCGGCCAGGCGGTCGAGGACGCGGGCGTAGAGATCGGCGGCGCGGTCCGGCTCGGCGTGCACCAGCGTCTCGAGGGTGTCGGTGCCCAGATCCTCCAGCAGCACCTGGCGCGTGGCGGGATCGTGGGCCAGCACCGCTGGCGCCCCGAGTCCGCGGGCGTAGAGGAACGCGGCGATGTCGAGGAAGCGCTGATACTCGGGGTCGTCGGGCGTGGTGGTCATCTGGACGGCCCGCCGATTGCCGGCGGCGATCCGCACGAAGCGGCGCGGGCTGCCGTGGCCGGTGATCCACTGCAGACGGGTGGGACCGGCGAAGCCGGCGCGGCCGGCCAGCGCGATTTCGTCGCAGGCCATGGCGTCTTCGACCACCACCCAGCCCGGTCCGATCACCGACCGGCGCAGGACGATCCCGGCTGGGACGGCGGCTCCGGGCAGGAGGACGCACTCGGCGAGGTCATTCTCCGGCGACCCCGTGGGCGGGTCGGTCGCGCTCACGAAGTCGGGGCCCAGCAGACGGCGGTGCGCATCGAGATAGCGTTGGAGCGTGCCCAGATCCTCCCAGTCGCCAGCGTGGAGGTGGCAGCGGACAGCGGCGGAATCCTCGGCGATCAGCGCGCAGAGCACGCTGACCAGATCGCTCGGCCCGTGGGGCACCCGCTCGAGGAACGACCGCTGGTAGCAGGCGATGCCGGTGAAGGTGAGCCACCGGTCGCCCGGGTGCGGCGCCTGGGCCCGGCGGCCGGCGAGGTCGCGGACCGTCCGGTCCGCGGCCACCAGCACGGTGTTGATCTCGGGCCGGTCCACCAGCGCGAGGGTCGCCCGGGCTCCCGTGGCGCGGTGCGCGGCCAGCAGCTCGCCCACGTCCAGATCGCAGAGCACGTCGCCGTTGTAGACCACGAAGGTGTCGGCCTCCGCGAGCACGGCGCGGGCGCCGTGGAGCGCGCCGCCGGTGCCGAGGATCTCGGGTTCGTGGCTGAGATGGCAGCGCGCGGCATCGGTCCGGCGCGACACGTGAGCGGCGACCTGCTCGGCCAGGTGGTGGGTGTTGATGGCGAGCTGCCGGCAACCGGCGGCGGTCAGGGCCGCGGCGGCCCGGTCGAGCAGCGGCAGGCCCAGCACCGGCAGCAGCGGCTTGGGGATCTCGTCGGTGAGTGGCCGCAGGCGCGTGCCCAGTCCCGCCGCCAGGATGAGCCCGCGCACCTCAGGCATAGAGCAGGCTCCCGGCCAGGCTCGCGGCGAACCGGTCGGCGTCCCGCTGCCAGGCATCGGCCACGGCGCGGGGATCGGCGCCCTGCATCACGGCCTCGCGCAGGTGCGGGCCGCCGGCGAGGATGTCGATGGGCAGCTTCTCGAGCTCGTACTCGTAGGGCGGCTGCTTCCAGGCGAAGTGGTCGGGCCAGAGCCGCTGGATCTCGGTGAGGATGGCCAGATAGGTCAGGACCGGCCGGAACGCTTGCCGGTCGGTGACGTGGACCTGCAGACCGCCGCAGAGCCGGCCGGCGTGCTTCTGGAAGGTGGGCTCGAAGTGCAGGGGGCGCAGGACGAGGCCGGGCAGCTCGTGGGCCCGGAGCGCCCCCGCCAGCCGCTCCGGCGCGATGAAGGGCGCGCCCAGGATCTCGAAGGGACGCGTAGTGCCGCGCCCCTCGCTCAGGTTGGTGCCCTCGAGCAGGCAAGCGCCGGGATAGACCAGCGCGGTGGTCACCGTGGGCATGTTGGGCGAGGGCAGGACCCAGGGTAGATCGGTCTCGTCGAAATAGAGGTCGCGCCGCCAGCCCGCCATGGCCACCACGTCCAGGTCCACCGCCAGGGCGAAGTGGTCCACCAGCCAGCGCGCCAGTTCGCCCATGGTCAGGCCGTGGCGCATGGGGATGGGCGCCAGGCCCACGAAACTGCGGTAGGCCAGGTCCAGGACGTTGCCCGCCGTCTGCCCGCCGATGGGGTTGGGGCGGTCGAGCACCATCACGGCGACGCCTCGCTCGGCACACGCCTCCAGGCACAACAGCAAGGTCCAGACGAAAGTGTAGTAGCGGGCCCCCACGTCCTGCAGGTCGACCACCAGCACGTCGAGGTCGGCGAGCATGGCCGCGGTGGGCTTGCGGTGCTCGCCGTAGAGCGAGTGGGCGGGCAGGCCGGTCAGAGGGTCGGCGTAACCCTCCCACTCGATCATGTTGTCCTGGGTCTCGCCGCGCAGCCCGTGCTGGGGGCCGAAGAGCGCGCGCAGGTCGGGCCCGAGCGCGGCATGCAGCCTGGTCACCGCGTGATCGAGGCGGCGGTCGACGCTGGCCGGATGCGCGAGCAGACCCACCCGCCGCCCCCGCAGTCGCGCGGCGTCTTCCGCCAGCAGCACTTCCAGTCCGGTCAGGACCCTGGTCATGGGCACCTCCCTGTTGGGCGGCAGTCTATGACAGCCGGCGCCCGCGGCCAAGCCCGGGATCTGGACGGCCCCCGGCCGAACCCGTATCGTGAGGTGGAGAATCGGGGCCCACCACCCGAGGGAGAGGAACATGCGCCGATACCTTGCCGGCACCGCCCTGGGGTGCCTCTGCCTGGTCGGTCTGGCCAGCGCCGACCCCATCGACTGGGATCGCCTCGACTGGCGGCTCGACCGCGCCACCCTGGTCAGCCGCTACCTCTTCCACGACCGCCAGCCGACCGACCCCTGGCAGCAGTACCGCGCCACCCTCAACGCCGGCGCCACCCCCTCGCTCGCCGACCGCGAGGACTTCGCCGCCCTGCCGGCCGAACGCCAGGCCTCCCAGCGCGAGCGCGCCGCCGACCTGCTCGAGCAGGCACGCACCACCCTCGTCGGGTACGCCGGCGGCCTCCGCGATGCCATGCAGCGGAACGAGGTCAATTACATCGGCGACCTCATGTGGGAAACGCCGGGCTTCGCCGAGGCGGTGACCACCGCCCTGCGGCGGCTCGACCGGGCCGCGGTCCTCGACCCCACGAACGCGGAGATCTGGAGCCACCTGGCTTACTTCAGCGACCTGGCCGGCGACCACGAACGCGCCGAACGCGCCCGTCAGGGCTTCCTTGCCGCCTGGGACGACCTGCCGGCCGATCAGCGCGAGGCCTGGCGCCTCTACCGCGACCAGGTGATCCTCGATCGGGCCTGGGCCTTGCGGGAAGCGGGCCGCTTCCAGGAGTGCCTCGACTGGCTGGCGGACCATCGCGACGAGCTTTCGCGGACCACCGTCGAACCGGCCCTCGCGTCCTGGACCGAGGGTCTGCTGATCCGGGCGCTCGTGCACGCCGAGCGGGGCGAGCATCACGCCGCCACCGCCATCCTGCCCAAGCTGCCGGTCATGGACCTGCCGTCGCGCACCGGTGCGCCGCACCGCACCTACGTCCACCTGGAGAACCAGCGCACCGTCTATTACCAGCGCTTCAACCTGGGCGAAAGCCCCGTCCACAACCTCCGTCCCGAGTGGCAGGACACGGTGCAGGACCCCAAGGCCCTGGAGCACCGCAGCAGCGACTATCTGCGTCGCTGGGTGAAGGCCTGGTCGTCGCTCGCGCGCGGGCAGGCGGCCGCCACGGTGCAGGAGAACCTCGGCCGCGTCATGACCGAGCTCGAGTTCCAGCCGCGGGTGGCGCGGCGCTGGTGGCAGGACCAGGGCTTGATCTACGAGCAGCTCGGCGAGTACGAACTGGCCCAGGTCTGCTGGGCGCGCGCGGCGGTCTACCGGCCGTTCTTCATCTACTATCCCCTGGGCCAGGGCCACGGCGTGCCCCGCGTCCACGGACTGGCCGCGACCGGCCAGCCCTACTTCCTGGCCTACGGCACCTTCTTCACCAGCGGCAGCCTCTGGAGCTACGCCGCCAACGCGGCGCTGGCCAGCCAGGTCGAGGACGACCCCCACGCCCAGGCCATGCTGCGGCGCGTGGCCGGCGAGGCGCTCGACGCCTGCATCCGGCGCGGCTTCTTCGCCGCCGAAGCCCTGGCGGTGCGCGGTCGACTGTCCTTCCTGGCCGCGGATTACGCGGCGGCGGAGCAGGACCTGAGCGCCGCCTGGGACGAGCTCGCCGACCGCGGCCGTGCCCCCGCCGACCTCGCCCTCATGCTCGGCCTCTGTCGCTTCAACGACGAGGACTGGACCGGGGCAAGGCCCTGGCTCGCCACCTTCGTCGAGCGCGAGCCCGAGGCTCACGTGGGTTGGCAATCCCTGGGTCTGTGCGAGGGAATGCTGGGACACCAGGAAGCGGCGGTCGCGGCCATGGATCGGGCCGTGGCATTGCAGCCGGCCAACGCCACCTATCTCTACAACCGCGGTCTGATCCACTATCGGGCCAGGAACCTCCCGCTGGCTCGCCGCGATTTCGCCCGCGCCCAGGAACTCTGGCCCGAGAACCCGCAGATCGCCCAGATGGTCCGGGTGGCCGGCGAAGAGACGTACTACACGCTCCAGATGGCCACCGAACCGGTCCATCTGGACTTGCCCGAGGAGCAACGTCGCGAACTGTCCGGCCTGATGGACGTGGCCGTAGCCGGCGGCGAGGGGCTGGCCGACCTGGTGACGTGTTCGCCGGAAACGCGGGCCGCCATCCTGCAGCAGCTCCGAAAACAATATGCCGACGATCCCAGCGAGCTGAATCGGACCCGCCTGGCCCAGGCGGCCCTCATGGCTGGCGAACCCGAGCTGGCGCAGACCACCCTGGCGGCGCTGTGGCCCGACCGGCTCACGCCCACCGAGCGGCGGCTGCTGCTGTACGCCGACCGAGACCAGGGCGACCTCGCCCGTGCGGAAGAGATCGCTTCGGGCCTGGACCGGGCCGGCCAGGACGAGGATGTCGAGACCCTGATCCTCGCCGCCACCATCCTGCTCGACCACGACCGGCGCGACCTCGCCCGCCCCGTGGTGGACCGGGCGCTCGCTCTGACCCCCGGCAGCGCGATCCTGCAGGAGATGGCGCGCAACCTGGACCAGGCGCCCTAGATGCCCGGCAGACCGGCGCGCACCAGATCCTCGATGGCCGCGGCCTGGCGATCCCAGGAGTACTTCCCCTTCTCCCGGGCCACCGCCGCGGCCATCGGCTCGCCGTGGCCCTCGTCGAAGAAACGGATGCAGGCGGCTGCCAGGGCGGCGGGGTCGGCCGGCTCCACCAGGAAGCCCGTCTCGCCGTCGCGGATCACCTCGGGCAGGCCACCGACCCGGGTGGTGACCACCGGCTTGTCGTAGTTCCACGCGATCTGCACGATGCCGCTCTGGGTGGCGGTGACGTAGGGCAGCACCACCAGGTCGCTGGCCACGAACCAGCGCTCCACCTCCTCGTCGGCTACATACTCGGCATGCAGCCGCAGGATGTCGGCGGCTCCCGAGGCGGCGATGCGCTCGCGGTAGGGTGCGGGATCGCCGTAGATGTCCCCCACCGCCAGGATGCGCACGCCGTCGGGGCCGTAGCGTTCGCGCAGCCGGGGCGCCGCGTCGATGAGATGCATCAGCCCCTTGTAGGGCTTGATGAAGCCGAAGAACAGGAGCACCCGCGTGTCCGCCGGCAGGTCGAGCTGGCGGCGGGCCTCGGCGCGCGTGGGGCGGGGCCGCTGCGGATCGCCGTAGTCGTAGACCGGGTGCGGCGCCAGGCGGACCGCCCCGGCATCGGTGTCCGGCAGCAGAGCGAGCAGTTCCCGGCGGACCTGTTCGCTCTGGGCCACGAAGGCGTGTCCCTGTCGCAGCGCCTGCCTGGTCAGCCACATCCCCAGCGGGTAGCGTTCGTGGGGCACCACGTTGTCCAGCACCCACACCACCCGCGCCCGCCGGCGCACGCGGCGCAGGACCTCGCGGAAGCCCACGGCGAAGAAGGGCAGCCACCAGCGCGCGATCACGGCGTCGGGCCGGCTGTCCAGCAGGTCGGCGGCCGACCGCGCCCACGACCAGGGATCCCAGGGCACGAAGATCCGGTGGCTCGGACACTGCAGCCAGGGCGCCACGGCGCCCTCCTGGGACGTGCCCGGGAAGAGGACGTCGGGATACTGTCGTCGGAACCCCGTCCAGTGCAGCTCGTGCCCCCGCGCCTCGAGCGTGCGGTAGAGGTTGGCCTGGGCGGCGACGATGCCCCCTCGCAGCGGGGGCGCGGGGCCGAAGAGCGCGAGACGCATGGCTGCCTCCGATGGATGCTGGCGACGCGGGTTCTCCTCGAAGGTAGAGGATGCCGCCGGGGAAGCCAAGCTCGGGGGTGACAGGCTTGCTGCGATGCTGTAACTTCATACGGGGAGAGAAGCTCGGAGGGATTGGGAATGGACCGGTTCAGATCCTGGATGCTCGGCTTCGCCGGCGTGGCCCTCGTGGGCCTGGCCGGCTGTGCCGCTACGACACCAACCAGTGATTTCCGATCCGACCAGCACGTCCCGGACGGACTGTATGTCGACTGGGACCATGCCGACTGGCAGCTGGACCGCTACATCATGGTCAACATCCGGGACTACGTGACCGCCCAGAACCTCGGCCGCCGCAAGCCCGCCGAGGACTACCAGAAGGCGGTCACCTACGTCGCGGAGTGGGACTCGCTGGGCCTGATCCCCTTCCTCTCCCTCGTGGAATCAGAGCAGGCGGAGCGCCGCCGCCTCGCCCGCAACCACCTGGCCGAGGCCCGCCGCGTGGCGCTCGATCCCCTGCAGCGATACCGCATGGAAGCCTCGCGCGGCTACCTGCCCAACCTCAACGCCGTGGACAACGCCCCCATTCCCATCGGAGCCGAGACCGCGGTGTCCAGCGCCATCAGCCACCTCGTGCGGGCCACGGGCCTCGATCCGTCGCACGCGGCGGCCTGGCGCGACCTGGCCTACTTCTACGGCGTGGTGGGCGACCGCCAGCGCCAGCAGCGCGCCCTCACCGCCGCCCTCGCCGCCATGGATCAGGTGGATCCCATCCAGAGCACCGAGGGCGACCTGGCCCGCCTGCGCCGCGACATCCTCCTGGACCTGGCCTGGCTGGCCCGGGACATCGGCCAGCCCGCCCTGACCCTGGCTTATCTGGATCACGCCGCGCCCTGGGTCCAGGCGGCTTCGCCCGAACGAGCCGACCGCCTGCTCGAGAGCAGGATCCTGCGCGGCCTGGCCCTCGCCGACCAGGGCGAATGGCTCGCCGCCATGGAGCAGGCCCGGGACATCCCCCGCTACGCGGTCCTGCGCCGGACCTTGCGGGGCGGAGTCCGCGAGGACCTCCGCTGGCACCTGTCGCCACCCAATTTCCAGGCCCTGGGCTACGACCGTGGCGCCTGGCCGCGGCAGGAATCCGACTTCGGCCGCCGCTGGATCAAGGCCGTGGCCGGGGCGCCATCCGGCGACATGAAGCACACCATCTGGTTGCTGGGCGCGCCGCCCACCGACCTGGAATTCCCCTCGCGCCTGGCCTGGCGCTTCTGGCAGGACCAGGGACTCCTCTATGCCCGCGCCGGCGAGCAGGCCACCGCCCAGCACTGCTTCGAATGGGCCGCGATGTACCGGCCGTACATGGCGTTCTTCCCCCTGGCCGGCGCCGAGCCCGCTCAGCGCCTGGGCACTTCCGACCGACCCCAGCGCTACTATACCGGCTATGGGCTGTTCTTTCTCTGCGGTGATCGGCGCGCCTACGACCGCGACGTGGGCCAGACGGCCCTGGCCGGCCGGATGCCCTGATCCGCCTCAGTCTCCTGCAGCTTCGAGTCGCCGCCGCAAGGCGGCGATCTCGTCTGCCGGCAGCCCCAGGGCCTCGGCGGCGGCCAGCGCTTCTGCGGCCTGGACGGCATTGCCGAGATCGAGGTGCAACGGCACCAGGTCGGCATAGACGTGCGCCAGCAGGTCGGCTCCCATGGGCTCCTGCAGCGTGCGCTGCAGCGTGTCCAGGGCGGCATAGGCCTGCCCTTCGCGGCGCAACTGCTCGGCGTGCGCCCGCATCTCCGCGACCCGCCGGACCGTCGCCGGATCCCCGACGACTCCGCTGCCCGGTCGCTGTCCCGCTGCGGTGGGCAGATCGGCGCCCTGGGTCAGGGCCTGCCAGAGGGTGGCCGCCACAGGGTCCTCCGGATCGTCGCGCATGGCCTGCTGCAGATGTCGGCTGGCATCGTCGCGCTCCTCGCGCTCCAGGGCCTCCAGCGCCCGGTTGACCTCGTAGCCGTAGGACCGCAGGTAATCATCCTGCGGTGGTCCCCAGATCGATACCATGTAAGGGCCGCTCTCGTGGGTGGCCGTCAGGACGCAGGAGATGGATTCGCCGGTTCCCCAGGGGATCTCCACCTCGTGCCTGGCCTCGCCGCGCTGGTCGTGGACCAGCTGACCGTCGCGGGCGCGGCGCACGTTGAGGTGGGAGCGCCGCATATCGCCCTCCACCAGCAGCGTCCAGCGACGCACGGGGATCTGGTCGAAATCCACCTGGAAGATCACCGACTCGCCCTGGTCGAGGGTGTAGCTCTCACGACCCCACAGGACCAGGCCCGGCGGCGGGAAGGTCGCCAGGGCGGATCCAGCCGCCAGCAGCAGCGCCAGACAGAGGTGGACACGACGTGCCATGAGGTCGATACTCCCGGCCAGGGTTGAAGATCCCGCCCGAGTGTACCTCATGAATCCCCGCACCGGCAAGTCAGGCCGTCGTGAAGGAGGTTGGTCTGCATGTCCCGTCACCTGCTCACCTGCGGCCTGCTGGTGCTCCTGCTGGGCCCGCTCGGACAGACCGCGACCGGACAGGACGCCATCCTCGAACGGCAGGCCACCGCCATGACCGTGCGCGTGGTCAATGGCACCACCGGGGAGCCGGCGCGCGCCGACCGGGTGCTGATCCGCGAGATGGGCGCCGTGATGACCGTCATGGCCGACGGCGGGCCCGTGGACGGCGAGATCACCTTCGAGGATCTTCAAGCCTTCAACTTCAAGCCCTACATCGTCACCGCCTGGGTCGACGGGGTGGCCTATCACGCCAAGCAGACCGGCCAGGCGTTCCTCGACGGCAAGCCGCTGGTGGTCTATGCCTTCTCCCAGACCGATGATCTCGACGGCCTCTCCATCACCGGAATGAACGTCGTGGTCCGCCTGCGCGAGGGCGGCTTCGAGCTGGAGTACATCGCCACCGTGGACAACCAGTCGCGCCCCCAGCGGACCATGAGCGCCGAGGCCCTGCCGGTGCGGCTGCGACTGCCGGCCGGGATGCGCTCGGTGACCGTGGAGGTGGACCGGGGCCCGGACCCGCTCACGGCCGATCTGCGCGCCACGGCCGACGGCCTGCACGGGGTCGCCGTCGCGTTGCCCCCGGGCGAGGCGCGGATCTCGATCAAGGGACTGCTGTCGGCGCCCGACCGGGTGGAGCTGGTGGTGGCGTCCAACCTGGCGGTGGCGAGCTGGAGCCTGCTCGCCTGGCCGGCCGATATCGCCATCCGCAGCTTCGATCTGGAACGTGACCAGAGCAGCGCCTACACCGAATTCAGCCGCTGGCTCGGCGAGCCGCTGACTCCGGGCGAAGAGGTCGAGGTGAGCGTGGGCGCTCCGCCTCCGGAAGACGTCCAGTCGGCGTTCCAGACCGGGGACGAGCCGGCACCGGCGGAGCGCGCGCGACCCCGCCCCGAGCGACGCCGCATCCCGTGGCTGACCATCGGGGCCGCCGTCCTGTTGCTCGGGGCCTATGGTTTCTGGCGCTTCCGTCGCTGAGCAGTCCCCCGCCAACTTCCGGGCAGGAACCCTTCGCCAGGCCACAGGCGTTTCTTTACAGGAAACCGGTGGCGTGCGTATGATTCGCCCTGGAGGCCAACGACTCGCGGCGTGGAAGGAGAGGCATGGAGATCCGCAGGCTGACCATCGCCGGCGTGGTGCTGCTCGCCGCCGGCGTGTTGCTCATCATCTTGCTCGGGCGCGAGCGTCAGCCCGCCGGTCCAGCCGACTCCCACCGGATCGCAGCGGAACACCCGCCCCCGTCGCTCGGCGAGGTGGATGCGTTCCTCGATGAATACAACGCGCAGTACCGACAGCTCTGGACCGCCGCCGAGAGCGCCAAGTGGCAGGCCAACGTGGACATCACCGAAGCCAACAGCAAGGCCGAGGTCCTGGCGGCCCAGGACCTGGCCGACTACGTCGGCAGCCGCAAGGTGATCGACCGCCTCCAGCAGTTGCGCAAGGCTCAGGAGCTGAGCGACCTGCAGTCGCGACAGCTCGAACGGGCCTGGCAGCTGGCCGCCCATTACCCCGGCACCGCCCCGGCCACGGTCCGCAAGCTGCTGCAGGCCGAATCCACCCAGAACGCGGCGCTCTATGGCCACCGTTACCTGCTGACCGTGCCGGGCCGGGAGCCCCACGAGGTCACGGTCAACCAGCTCGATCAGCTGCTCATGGACAGCCGCGACCTGGGCGAGCGACGGGCCGTCTGGGAATGCAGCAAGAGCGTGGGCCCGGTCCTCAAGGACGGACTCACCGAGCTGCAGACCCTGCGCAACGCCGTGGCCCGGAAGATGGGCTACAGCTCGTTCTTCGGGCTGGAATGCGCCGACTACGGGCTGACCAGCGCCGAGATGATGATGCTCATGGACGATCTGATCGAGGGCAACCGGCCGCTCTATGAACAGCTCCAGTGCTGGGTCCGCCACGAGCTGGCCGCCCGCTACGCCCAGGAGTCCGTGCCCGCGCTGATCCCGGCGCACTGGCTGCCCAACCGGTATGGCCAGGAGTGGCCGGGCATCGTGGCGGGCATCGACCTGGACGGCATGCTCCGCGACGTCTCGCCGCAGTGGCTCATCGAGCAGGGTGAACGGTTCTACATGAGCCTGGGTTTTCCCGCGCTGCCGTTGACCTTCTGGGGTCGGAGCGACCTCTACGAACTGCCCGCCGACGCCAACCGGCGCAAGAACACCCACGCCTCGGCCTGGCACATCGACCTCGACCAGGACGTCCGCTCGCTCATGAGCGTCCGCAACGACTTCCGCTGGTTCAGCACGGTCCACCACGAGCTGGGACACGTGTACTACTATCTCAGCTACGCGCGTCCCGAGGTGCCCGCCATCCTGAGGGCCGGGGCCAACCGCGGTTTCCACGAGGCCGTGGGCACCCTGATCGAGCTGGCCAGCAACCAGGTCCCCTACCTCATGGAGATCGACCTGCTCCAGGCCACCGAGGCACCCGACCAGGTGCGCTGGCTGCTGAGCCAGGCGCTCACCGGACCGGTAGTGTTCCTGCCCTTCGCCTGCGGCACCATGACCCACTGGGAGCACGACTTCTACGAGGACGAGCTGCCCCGGCATCTCTTCAACGAGCGCTGGTGGCAGTACGCCGCCCAGTACCAGGGCATCGCCCCACCGGCCGTCCGCGGCGAGGATTTCTGCGACCCCGCCACCAAGACCCACATCAACGACGACCCCGCCCAGTATTACGATTACGCCATCAGCTACGTGATCCTGCACCAGCTCCACCGCTACATCTGCCAGCAGATCCTGCAGCAGGACGTGCGCGAGGCCAACTACTACGGCAACACCCAGGTGGGCATCTACCTCGAGTCCATCCTCGCCGCGGGCGCCACCCGAGACTGGAGCCAGCTCCTGTACGAAGCCACCGGGGAACCCCTCAGCGCCTCGGCCCTGCTGGATTACTACGAGCCGCTCCTGGCCTGGCTCACCGAGCAGAACGCCGGCCGAAAGGTCGGCTGGTAGCGGGACTCCGGTCCTATGCGCCTGGCCCATCCGGCGCACCTCTCGATTTTTTCGTGCAACCCATCCCACCATCCCGCGTAAGGTGTATTGGTTGACTAATACACCAATACACTTTATCATGGCCCATGGGTTGGCCTTCGGTCCGGGTGGAAAGGGCAAGGCGCGAAAGGATCCCCGGCATGCTCTTCGTGGTGGACCCGCACAGCGGGGTGCCCCTCTTCCGACAACTCATGGATCAGGTGAAGCTGGCCATCGCCAGCGGCCGCCTGCATCCTGGCGACCCGCTGCCCTCCGTCCGCTCGCTGGCCGTTCCCCTGGGGGTGAATCCCATGACCATCAGCAAGGCCTACAATCTGCTCGAACGCGAGGGGATCCTCGACCGCCGTCCAGGCAAGCCGTTGATCGTGTCCGACCTGCCGGCCGACGAGATGGGTGCGCGCAAGCTGGCCCAGCTCGAGCGGACCCTGCGTCCCGCCGCCGAACTGGCGCGCGAACTGGGCATCGATCCCGACGAGGCCGTGACCCTCCTGCGCCGCTTGCTGGCGGACGCGGGACAGGATTCCGAGGAGACGTCATGAACGTGCTGGAAATGCGCAACGTGAGCCGTGCCTACCACAAGAACGAGGACGTCCTGACCGGCGTGGACCTGACCGTCACCGCCGGCGAGGTCCTCGGCCTCCTGGGCCGCAACGGGGCCGGCAAGACCACCCTGCTGCGCATCGCCCTGGGCCTGCTCGAACCCCAGACCGGGACCGTGCGCGTGTTCGACCGCGATCCGCGCCAGGATCCGGTGGCGGTGAAGCAGCGCGTGGGCTACGTCTCGGAGGACCAGGTCCTGCCGTCGTTCCTGCGGGTCGAGGAGGTCATCGACCTGCACCGCCGCCTCTACCCCGACTGGGACGCCGACCTCGCCCGCGACCTCTCGTCCCGCTTCCACATGCGCGGCGACCAGCGCATCAAGCAGCTCAGCAAGGGCCAGGCGCGCCAGGTGGCGCTGCTCTGCGCCGTGGCCCACCGCCCCCCGCTGCTCCTGCTCGACGAACCCGCCGGTGGCCTCGACCCCGCCATGCGGCGCGAGTTCCTCGAGACCGCCATCCAGCTGCTGGGCGAGTCGGGCTCGACCATCCTCTTCTCGAGCCACCACATGACCGACGTCGAGCGCCTGGCCAGCCGGCTGGTCATGCTCCACGACGGCCAGAAGTGGATCGACAGCGCGCTGGACGACGTGCGCGAGGGCTACTGCCTGGCCCTGGCGCCCAGCGACCAGGTGACAGCCGCCGACCTCCTGGCCCGGCCCAGTTGCCTGTCGGCGCGCGAGCGCGACGGCACCGTCCGCGCCATCTTCGAGCTGGAGCCCGAACGTTGCCACCGGACCCTGACCCGCGACCTCGACCTCGCCGACCTGCGCTGCCTGCCGCTGCCCCTCGAGGAGATGTTCATCGAGCTGGTGGGAGGAGGTCGCTGATGTTCCGGACCATGGTGCGTCACCATCCTTCGCTCCATCCGTCCGTGATCAAGTGGGCGCTCATGGTCCTGTCCACGGCCACGGTCTGGCTGGGACTGCTGAGCTACCAGGTCGCCAAGGAATCGCTGAGCGCGCCCTGGTTGATGCTGACCGCCACCTGGATCCTGCCCGCGCTCTACCTGCTCTACGGCCCGCACACGACCCGGGTGCGGTCCTTGCCTCTGAGCCTGCCCATCGCTTCGCGCACGCTGTGGTGGTCGCATCTGACGACCGTCATGCTGGTCTCCGGGGCGATGCTTTTGATCTGCCTCGGCCTGGAGACCTGGTTGGTGCGGGAGGTGTCGAGCACCGTCGCCGGCAACGGCGCGGAGACCACCTCGCTCGCCCCCTGGCTCGGCCCGCTCTGGCGGCAATTCCTGGCCTGGTGGCTCCTGCTGGTGGCCCTGATCGTGAGCGATCGCCCCGAGCTCGCCATCATCCCCCGCACTCGCGGCTGGATCCTGCGCCAGGCCTTGCTGGGACTCGGCTGCTTCGCCGGACTCGTACTCGGCGGCCGTCACGGCGGGCCGTTGCTGGCGGCCGTGGTCACGGTGGCCGCCGTGATCCTCCTGCTCGTCACGGCCCGCCGGGTCCCCCCCGCGCTGAGCCTCGCCCCACGCGCACTCTTGCCGGCGCGACCGTACCGCGAAAGCGGCGCCGTGGCCGGCCGCCTGCCCTGGTGGCGACGCCTGCCGACCTGGCTCGTGGTGCTGATGACCGCCAGCAAGCACCCGGCCCTGCTGCTGGTGGCCGCGCCGTTCCTGGTGTTGATCGGGCTGTGGCTCAGCCGCTTCACCAACACCCTGACCAGGGGCGAGGACACGGGTATTCTGTTCGTCACCATCGCCGCGTACTGCCTCTTCGCCATGGTGGGCGCGCCGCTGCTCCGCCTCTCGCTGCTCGACCATCTGGCGCTGTCGCGGCACCGCCTGTTGAGCTACCTGCTGGTCCCCCAGCTCTGCCTCCTGGTCGGCGGCTATGTCACGGGAGAGATCCTCGCCGAGCTGCGGCCTGATCCCGGCTGGGAACCGCTGGTCTTCAACACGGAGCCCGACACCTACGGCCTGCGCATGGAGCCCCAGTACTTCGCGGTGTCCTGGTCCACACCACCGACGGAGGTGGCGCCCGACGGCACCGAGATCACGCCGCCCGACAACTGGCGACCGTTCGGGCGTTCGGGGCCGGTGCTCTACAAACCCTACCACACGCCGCTGGGCGCCTCGCTGGCAGCCGTCGCCTGGCAGCTGGAACGTGCCACCACACACATCTTCGGCCAGACCATCCCGGCCGCCGAGTTCCGCGACCGTTACCTGGTCTGGGACGAACAGAACCGGGTCGTGATCCTGCGCGGCGAAACCATGGAATTGCGGCACGATCATCCCGGGCTCGAGCCACGCTCCTGGCCGGCCCGAGCGGCGCTGCAGGCGCTACTGGCGGGAGTGATCTTCCAGATCGCCCTGGCCACCTACCTGCGTTTCTTCCGGCCGGGCGTTTCGGAGAAGCGGCGCAAGGTGACGTTCGTGGTCCTGCTGGTCCTGCTGCTGACTCTCTACATGGCTCCCTTCCTGCTCGCCATGACGGTGGGCTTCGACCCCGGTAGCCTCCTCGCCCTGGCGTTCATCGGTGGCGACTGGCTGGTGGCGCACGTGCCCGGCGGACTGGTGGGGATCTGGATCCTGGTCATCGCGGCCCTGGTGGTGGGACATCGCCTGGTGCTGCACGGCTTCCAGCGGGCCGAGTGGCCCCTGGTGCGGGAGGACGACGCGCTCATGGCCGTCCTGGGCTGATCCCCCGACAACCCCTGCCCCGCCGGCCCTTTCCACCCGCGAGGGGGCAGGGAGGCCCCGGAGCATGACGCTCCGGGGCCCGTTCTTACCAGACGGCGATCGCTAGGCCAGCGGCCAGAAACGGGCCAGGGCGGCCTGGATATGCCTGCCGCTCTCCCAGTCGTGGGTCGAACCGTGCAGGCTGTGCGGCACCATGAAGATCACGAAGGTGACCAAGGCCGCCACGATGGACCAAGCCCGGCAGCCACGGCGCTGCTGCCAGAGGGCGATGAGCCAGAAGACCACCGCCACGGCGAGCTTGTTGTCGGTGAGGTCCTCGCCCACCGGCCAGCCGGTCCAGTAGGCATCGAAGGCATACCGCTGGACGATGGGGCCGAGCAGGAGCCCGCCGCCGCCCAGGCAAACCAGCGTGGCCAGGATCTGCCAGCGCAGGCCATCGCCCTTGACCAGCGCCTCGAGTCCCGCGCGCAGGCTGAAGAGCATGCCGAAGAACATGGCGAAGATGTGGACGACCAGGATGGGCAGGGGCACCGCTCCCTTGAACCGCAGCCGGGTCGGGATGATGACGCTATTCTCGTCGCCGTCGCTCAGCCGCAGACGGTACTCGATCTTGGCCGCCTTCCGCGATTGAGGCGGCAGCTCGGCCACCAGAGCGTCCCCCTCGCGTGACATGCGCACCGTCTGCCAGGGGTCCTCGGTGGGCCAGCGTCGCCAGCGCAACTCGCCGCCGACCTCGCCGGTCGCCGCGAGCCTCACCGCCACCGGCACATCCACCGTCCCCGTGCGCGGCAGCTTCCCCGCGACCGTGGCCTCGCCCACCGCGGTGTCCACCCGCAACGGATACGACGGCCCCGTCATCCTCTGCCAAACCGCACTGCCGAGCGTCACCACCACCGCGACCACCCAAAGCACCAAACTCCGTCTCATCGAATCACTCCGATGTCAGGGGAGAAGGAATCGCTGATGCGAGTCACCCGCCCGGCGAACTCCGCAGCGCCCGAAGGGCGCGAGGACATCGCCGGGCGGGTGCGTTCGCATCAACCCCCGTATTGCTTGATGGCCTTGTCCAGCTTCGGCAAGAGCACCAGGATGAACAGCGCCACCAGCAGGGTGGACATGGCCAGGATGAAGAACATCATGGCCGTGGGCGCCAGGCCGCTGATGAAGCCCGAGAGCTTGTTGCCCACCGCGGTCGACAGGAACCAGCCGCCCATCATCAGGCCGACGTAGCGCTTGGGCGCGAGCTTGGTCACCAGACTGAGCCCCATGGGCGAGAGGCAGAGCTCGCCGAAGGTGATCACCAGGTAGTAGATGATCAGCCACATGACCGAGACCTTGATGGCGCCGTTGCCCCCCACCTTGGCCGACCAGACCATGATCAGGAGCGAGGCCGTGGTCAGGAGCATGCCGATGAAGATCTTGCGCGCGGTGGAGACCATGATCCCCGCCATGGCCAGCCGGCCGAAGATGAAGACCACCACCGGGGTGAGCAGGACCACGAACACCGGGTTGAACAGCGCGGTGATCATCTCGGCATTGACCAGGCCCAGGAACTTGCCGGGGGCGAGGCGCTCGCTGCCGGCGTTCTCGTAGACCGTGGCGTAGGTGCCGTCGGAGACCAGCAGGGCCGGGACCTGGGCGCCCTCGACGGTCTTCAGCACCACCACCTCGGCGGTGGCCTTGGCGGTCTCGGGCACGGTCTTGACCGTGGTCACGGGCACGCCGTGGGCGTCGAGGGAGGATTCGACCTCGAGGTTCTCGTCGGGGAAGACCTTCAAGGCGAGGAACGACCACTCGCCCTGGACCGCCGGATCGTCCACCGGCACCGCCTCGATGAACGCCGGCTCGGTCACGGCCGCCAGGCCGGACTGGGAGATGCGGCGGGCGCCGAACATGGCCTCCACGTCGTCGCTGGTCTGGACCAGGGTGCGTTCGTCTGGCCGCGGCACGGACTCGGCGGCGTTGTTGAAGTAGCCCGGCATGGCCTGCTGGCTGTAGGGCCCGATGGCCAGGGCCGGGATCTCGCGGTCGGTCTCGTGCTCGGCGTAGATGGTCATCAGGCCGCCCGAGAGGTGCAGGATCATGAAGAAGGTGCCGCCCGCGATGAACACCGGGATCAGGGCCCCGAAGCCCGGCTTCTCGGCGGGCTTGGCGCGCAGCCACAGCGAGAGGAAGTAGCCCATGATCGGCAGCATGCCCACCAGGAAGGCGAAGGTCACCGGACCGATGCTGTCGGCCACGAAGGCCCACTTGCTGCCGATGAAGTAGCCCAGGGCGCCGCAGAGCGCCGCGGGCCCCAGGATCTGGACCACGATCTGCCCGAAGGTGATGTCCTCGGGATCGGGCTCGGAGCGCTTGTCGGCCCGGGCCAGCTTCTTCCAGTTGAGCGAGAGGATGGTCACGCCGATCAACAGGCCCACGCCCGCGGCGATGAACGCCATGTTGAAGCTGAACAGGTTGCGCAGCGGCGCCGAGAGCAGCGCCGAGGCCGCCGCGCCGATGTTGATCCCCATGTAGAAGATGTTGAAGCCGGCGTCGCGCTTGGGATCGCCCGCCTCGTAGAGATTGCCCACCATGGCCGAGATGTTGGGCTTGAACAGGCCGTTGCCAAGGCAGAGCAGCGTCAGGCCCGCGTAGAGCGTGGGCAGGCTGCGGATGCCCAGCAGGAACAGCCCCGTGGCCATGAAGAGACCGCCGATGAAGACCGAGCGGCGGAAGCCCAGGAAGCGGTCGGCGATCATGCCGCCGAGGAAGGGCGTGAAGTACACGAAGGCCATGTAGGTGCCGTAGATCTCCACCGCCTGCTTCAGCGGCAGGCCCAGGCCGCCGCGCTCGGTATCGGTGGCGTAGAGCACCAGAATGCCCAGCATCAGGTAGAACGCCAGGCGCTCCCACATCTCCGTGAAGAAGAGGGGGTAGAGACCCTGCGGGTGTCTCCCTTTGGTGGTCGTCTCAGTCACGGGAACCTTCCTTTGTGAATTCGGGCAGGGGGATGCGCACAGTGAAGGAATCTATCATCCGCGTGGGGTCGCAGGCAAGGACAAGGCAGCGGGCGCCGGCCGATCCCATGCGCTCAGATTTCCGCCGCCACCGCCGCGAAGGTGGTCTCGAGATCGTCCAGACGCAGATCGCAGTGGTAATCGAGGGGGGTCGGCCCCTTGTTGACGATGGCCAGCTTGCCGCCGCAGCGGCAGGTCACCAGCGGAACTCCCGCCGCCGGATGCACCACCAGCGACGAGCCCAGCACCAGCATCAGGTCAGCCTTGGCGGCCAGTTCGCAGGCCCGCTCCAGCGCGCCGGGCGGCAGCATCTCTCCGAAGAAGGTGATGTCGGGCTTGACCACGCCCTGGCAGCTCTCGCAACGCGGGATCTCGCCGGCCAACACGAGGCGGCGCGCCCAGTCGTAGCCGTAGCTGCGACCGCAGGCGAGGCACGAGTGCAGCGCCGGCGAACCGTGCAGCTCGATGACCTCCTCGCTCCCCGCCCGCTGGTGGAGCATGTCGATGTTCTGGGTCACCACGGCGCACACCAGACCCAGCTCCTCCAGCCGGGCGCATTCGCGGTGGACGAGGCTCGGCTCGTGATCGGTGAGTGCGTAGATCAGGTCGCGACCGTGGGTATAGAAGAGCGACGGATCCTCGTGGAAGACATCCACATCGAAGATCAGGTTGCCGTCGACCTTGCGATAAAGGCCCGTCTCCCCGCGAAAATCGGGCAGTCCGGAGAGCGTGCTGACGCCGGCACCGGTGAAGACCACCGTCCGGCGACTCTCGCGGAGCATGCTGACCAGTTCGTGCACACCGACCTCCTCGGGCGATCCCGGCCCCATCCAGGCGCATGTTAGCGTCCCCCATTCGCCTCGCCCAGCAGAATGATCGGGCGGCAGGAATTGCCGGGCAGGACTGTGCCGGCGGTGGCCCGCCACCGACCAGGGAGCGGTTTGCTCGTGCTAACATGCTGGGAATAGACGCTTTTCAGGCCATTTCGAAAAAACTCGGTTCTGGCATGGCACGTGCAAACCGCAAGCGGATGGATCGTCTGCTTGCCGGGAACCGAGGTGTGGACCCAGGTGATGAGAATCAGACCCGCCATCATCGTCGGCAGCGCTGGCCTGGCCGGGATCGCCCTGGCCATCGGCGTCGTCTGCCTGGTGACCCAGGCGCGCTGGACCACCGGACCGCTGGCCGAGGCCAGCTCCGGACTGGCGGGCCTCGATCACCGTGCCGACCTGGAACTTGCCGTGCGCCGCACCACCAACGCCGGCGAGGCCTATTTCCGGACCATGGACCCGGCCCAGATCGAGGTGGCCGGCGCCGGCCTGCGCGATCTGACCGGATCGCTGGAAGGCCTCGATCGCACGGGGATCGCCGTGGAAGCCGACAGCCTGCACCAGTCGGCCCTGCGCTACGGAGCGGTCCTGGCCGGGGCCGAGGACGCCGCCATCGAACTGCTCACCGCCGCGCGCACCGCCCAGCGGGCCGCCACCGGGTTCCGCGCCAAACTCCGCGTGCTGCTGGCCGCCCAGGCCCAGCACCAGAAGACCGAGAACAGCCGTGACGGTCTCGATTTCTTCACCCGGACCACCACCGCCGAACGCATCTTCGTGGCCACCCAGGCCGACCGCTGGATGCTCGAGCTCGAGCTCGCCCGCCGCGACCTGACCACCGAACGCGATCTGGAGGCACTCAAACCGGTGCGCAGCCATCATCAGCGCATCCGCGACCTGCTGCTGCCCTGGTCCGAGAAGGGCGACCAGGAAGCCCAGCGCCTGGCCAGCGCACTCGAGGACGTGGACCGCCACGCCCTCGCCCTCGACCAGCTCGAGCTGGCCTGGACCCAGCTGTTGGACCTGGACGGCGACGGCCGGGTGGCCGCCCGCACCCTGCGCCGCACCGCCGAGGAACTGAGCCTGGCCAGCCGTCGCGAGGCCCGCGAGCGGACCGAGGCGGCGCGTCAGGCCAGCCTGGCCGGGGTGCGCTGGACGATCCTGGGGCTCGTCCTGTCGCTGGCCGGTGCGGTGGCCCTGGTGCACTGGAGCGACCGCAAGGTCGGGCGTCCCCTGGCCACGGTCCAGGAGGGCCTGGCCGGCACCACTACCACCCTCCGTCACGCCGCCGGCGCCCTGAGCGAGCGGCTGAACCTGCTGGAAGGGGCTCGCCACGACAGCACCGGGAGCTGGGAGCTGGCGGGCCGACGCCTGGAGGAATGGCTGCAAGCGGCTGCTGGCAGCCGCGAGTCCGCCACCACGGTCGAGGAGATCGCCGTCGCCATGGGGCAGAGCCGCACCGGCGCGCGCCAGTCGCTGGAGAAGCTGGGAACCGCCATGGTCGGCATCCAGGAAGCCACCGAACAGACCGACAAGCTCCTGCAGGACATCCGCAGCATCGCCACCCAGACGAACCTGCTGGCGCTGAACGCCAGCGTGGAAGCGGCCCGCGCCGGCGAGGCCGGCCGGGGATTCGCGGTGGTGGCCGACGAGGTCCGCAAGCTGGCCCAGAAGGCGGCCGAGACCGTGGAGAATTCCAGCGGCACCCTGGAGAAATCGCTGGAGAGCAACATGACGGCGAACGCGTCGTGCAAGAAGCTGGGCGTCCAGCTCGCCGGCGGCGACCAGCAGATCCAGCGCCTCCAGGAGAGCGTCGAATCGCTGACCGGCGTGGTGGCCAAGGGGCTCGAGACCGCCGACCAGCTCGTCGAGCTCACATGCCGCGAGCAGTCGGCCGGCCGCGCCGTGCGCCTGCCGCAACACGACCCCCAGGCCGTCGTCGAACTCGAGGCGGCGGTGAGCCGGGTCGAGCACCTGAACCGCGTCCTCTCGAGGCTCGAATCTTCCCGCCCGGCCAGGCAGGGCGACAGCCCGCCACCCGATGGTCCGGCGCCCCTGGCCGGCGACCTGGAAGCGGCCTGGGCTCCGGCGGCTCATTCCGAGCCGGCGATGTCCTCCAGTTCTTCCCAGCGCGCATAGACCGCGGCGAGTTCGCCCCCCAGCTCCGCCAGCCGGGCCTGGATCGTGGCCACCTCCTCGCCTGCCGCGCGATAGAGCTGCGGATCGGCCAGGCGGGCGTGCAGCCCGGCCTGCTCGGTCTCGAGTTCCTCGATCCGCGCCGGCAAGGCTTCCAGCTCGCGCGCCTCCTTCCATTTCAGCTTGCGCGCCGCCGGAGCCGCCGCCGGGCGGGGGCGCTCCGGTCTGGCCGTGGACGACCGCGCCGGGCGCAGCTCCTGATAGCCGCCCGACTGGCGCTCCCAGTCGGCGTAGCCGCCGGCCCATTCCTTGACCCCGCCCTGGCCGTCGAAGACCAGGGTGCTGGTGACCACGTTGTCGAGGAAGAAGCGATCGTGGCTGACCACGAGCACCGTGCCGGGGAACTCGGAGATCAGGTTCTCCAGCAGCTCGAGGGTCTCCAGGTCGAGGTCGTTCGTGGGTTCGTCCAGGACCAGCACGTTGGCTGGCCTGGTGAACAGACGCGCCAGCAGCAGGCGGTTGCGCTCGCCGCCGGAGAGCGACCGTACCGGCTGGGCGCAGCGATCGGGAGTGAAGAGAAAGTCGGCGAGGTAGCTGATGACGTGCCGGGAGTGGCCGTCGACGGTGACCTTGTCGTGGCCCTCGGCCACGTTCCAGCGCACCGACTCGTCGGGCGCCAGGGTCATGCGGAGCTGGTCGAAGTAGGCCGGCTGCACGTTGGTGCCCAGGCGCAGCGAGCCGGCATCCGGCGCCAGCTCGCCGAGCAGCACCTTCAGCAACGAGGTCTTCCCCGCCCCGTTGGGGCCGATGATGCCGATGCGGTCGCCGCGCATCACGGTCACGTCGAGGTCGCGGAACAGGGTGCGTCCGCCCCGGGACAGGGTCAGTGCGCGGGCCTCGGCCACCAGCTTGCCGGTGCGCTCGGCCTCGTTGGCGCGGAGACGGACCTCGCCGTCACGGCCGCGGCGATCGGCGCGCTGGCGGCGCATCTCCTCCAGGCGCCGCACCCGGCCCTCGTTGCGGGTGCGCCGGGCCTTGATGCCGCGGCGGATCCAGGCCTCCTCCTCGGCCAGCTTCCGGTCGAACTCGCGGTGACGGACCTCCTCCTCCTCCAGGAAGGCCGCCTTGCGCTCGAGCCAGGTTTCGTAATCGCAGGTCCAGTCCACGAGGCGGCCCCGGTCCAGCTCGACGATGCGGTGCGCGAAGCGGCGCAGGAAGGCGCGGTCGTGGGTCACGAAGAGCAGGGTCCCCTGCCAGCGGGCGAGCAGGTTCTCGAGCCAGGCGATGCTCGGGATGTCGAGATGGTTGGTGGGCTCGTCGAGGAGCAGCAGATCCGGCTGGCGCACCAGCGCGCGCGCCAGCAGCACGCGGCGCTTCTGTCCCGCCGAGAGGTCGGCGGCCTCGGCCTCGCCGTCGAGCTCCATCTCGGCCAGGATCCGGTCCACCGCCAGCTCGGCCTGCCAGTCCTCGGCACCGCCGCCGGCAGCGACGACCTGGCGAACCCGGCCCCGGAGGTCGGCAGGCACGTCCTGGGGCAACAGCGCGGCCGAGGACCCGCGGGCGGCGACCAGCTCGCCGCTGTCGGGCGGGCGCAGGCCGGCGGCGACCTCGAGCAGCGTGGTCTTGCCGGTGCCGTTGCGACCGATCAGGCACACGCGCTCGCCCGGCTCGAGGCGCAGGTCCACGCCATCGAGCACCGGCGGGCCACCGAAGGCCAGGCTCACGTTGCGCATTTCCAGCAGGGCCATGTCCGCTCCCGGAGACAATCCTGGCGATTCGCTCAAGTTCCAGTTCAGACCGAACGATAAGAGGGATGGAGGAAGGGGCAAAGCCCGAAACCGCGCGCGGGTCCGCCGGCGCCGAGGACGAAGACATGTCCGAGCATCAGGCCACCGCTATGGACGCCCCCCCGGCGTTCGCAGTCCGACTCAGCGGCGACAAGCTGTCGATGTACGTCAGTGCGCCTGATCCCCACGCCAACCTCGAAGCCACCGCCACGCTCATCGCCGCCGAGTTGCCGCCGCTGGAGCTGGCCGTCGACATCGGGACCGAAATCCTGAGCGACCTCTTGGCCCAGGCCTGCGCCCCCGGCGAACACCTGCTCGACTTCCCGCTCCTGGTGGGCAACATGCCGGAACCGCCGCGCGACGGCGAGGTCCAGTGGCAGGACGACTTCTTCGCCACCGGCTTCGCCCTCGACGAGGACCGCGACAAGATGGACTACTGGGAGCGCGCCGAGAAGCGCGCGGTCTCGCAGGACCAGCTCGTGGCCATCGTGCTGCTGCCGCTGGAGGGGACGCCGGGCCGGACGCTCCAGGGCAACGAGGTCCCGGTGCCCAAACCCAAGCCCGCGCGGCTGCGCGCCGGCAAGGGCATCCGCACCGAGGAAGAGGACGACCGCATCCTCTACCACGCCGCCGTGGCCGGCCGCCTGAACCACAAGGACGGCACCGTGTCGGTGGACGAGGTCTACACCATCCGCGGCGACGTGAGCCTGGAGACCGGCAACATCAAGCACACCGGCGCGCTGGTGGTGCAAGGCGACGTTACCGAGGGCGCCACCATCGAGTGCGACGGCGAGATCGTGATCAAGGGACTGGTCGAACCGGCCAACATCACGGGCGGCGCCAACCTCACCGTGGCCGGCGGGATCGTCGGCGATCCGGAACACTCGATCACCGTGGCGGGCGACGTCCAGGCGCGCTATCTCAACGACGTGAACCTGCGTTGCGAGGGCAACGTGACCGTGACCAGCCAGATCGACCACTCCGAGGTCCTGTGCTGCGGCCGGGTGGAGGTCCCCCGCGGGCGCATCGCCGGCGGCAAGGTCATGGCCTACCGGGGCATCCAGGTCGGTCACGCCGGCGCCCGCGGCGCCACCGGCACCACCCTGATCGCCGGCAGCGACTACCGGATCGAGGCCAAGCAGCAGGCGCATCGCGAACGCATGGCCAAGCTCCAGGGCGCCCGCGAGCAGATCACCGACGCGCTGAGCAAGGCCCTGGCCCAGGGCGTGCTCGACGAGGCGCGCCGCCAGGCGGTCGAGCATCTGAAGACCAAGATCGCGCAGATCGACGAGGCTTTGAAGACCGAGTCCGAGGCCCAGAATCGTGAACTCGAGGAGGCGACCCGCGGCGGAGTGCGCGAGGTCGCAGTCCTGATCGGACTCTGGTCGGGCGTGACCTTCCGCCTCGGCGCGAGCGTGCTGGTCAGCGACCGCTCCTACGACAAGCCGCGACTCGTCACGCTGCGGCGCGACAAGGTCCGGATCCTGCCCATGGGCGAGATGAACACCCCGAGCTGACCGACATCCCTTCCGTCCCTATTCGGCTGCCAGGCGCGCCTCGATGGCCGCGCAGACCGACCGCAGGACCTTGATCCGCGCGTAACGCTTGCAGTTGCTCTCGACGACGGTCCAGGGCGCGTAGGTGGTCGAGGTGCGGAAGAGCATCTCCTCCACGGCGGCGGTGTAGAGGTCGCGCTTCTCGCGGTTGCGCCAGTCCTCGTCGCTGATCTTCCACTTCTTGTGCTCGGTCTGCTGGCGCGCCTCGAAGCGGCGGAGCTGCTCGTCGGTGTCGATGTGCAGCCAGAACTTCAGCAGCACCGCGCCGAAATGCACCAGATGCTGCTCCATCTCGTTGATCTCGCGATATGCCCGCCGCCACTCGGCCTCGCTGCAGAAGCCCTCGATCCGCTCGACCATGACCCGGCCGTACCAGCTGCGGTCGAAGATGGCGAAGTGACCGGCCTTGGGCATCTTGCGCCAGAACCGCCAGAGGTAATGATGGACCTTCTCCTCATCGTTGGGCGCCGCCACCGGCACCACCTCGTAGCCGCGCGGGTCGAGGTTGTGCACGAGGCGCCGGATGTTGCCTCCCTTGCCCGCGGCGTCCCAGCCCTGGTAGACGATGATCACCGGGATCCGATGCCGGTAGATCTGGTGCCCCAGCTCGTCGATCCGATCCTGCAGGGGATCGAGATGGCGGTGATACTCCTCCCATTCGAGCGACTGGCTCAGATCGACCTGGTCGAGAATGGAGGTGCGCAGCGCCACCGGCAAGCCCACCGGCAACGGGGCGGGCGGTGACGGCGACGCCTGCCGCTGCTCCGCCGCCGCGATCCCGCGCTCGAGCGCCAGCGCCACCGTCTCACCCACCTTGAGTGCGGCGAACCGGCGGTCGGTGGCCTCGACCACGGTCCAGGGTGCGTGATCGGTGTCGGTGGCCGCGAGCATCTCCTCGATGAGGTTCTGGTAGTGGTCGTAGCGTTCGTTCTGTTCGAGGTCGTAGGCGTCGACCCGCCAGGCGGTGGCCTCGCTCTCGAGCAGCTTCTTCTGCCGCCGCTTCTGCTCCTTGCGCGAGATGTGCAGGAAGAACTTGACGATGACCATGCCGTCGTCGGCGAGCTGGCGTTCGAAGCAGCGGATGTCCTGGAAGGTCTGGGTCACCGCCTCGCCCTTGAGCTTCTTCTTGAGCCGCCCGCTGAGCACGCGGCCGTACCAGCTGCGGTCGAAGATCGCCATGCGTCCCCGGGCCGGGATCCGGCACCAGAAGCGCCAGAGGAAGGGGCGCATGGCCTCGTCCTCGCTGGGGTCCTTGGTGGTGTAGACCGTGAAGCCGCGCGGATCCAGCGGCAGGATCAGCTGGTTGATCTGGGTGCCCTTGCCCGCGGCGCCCCAGCCCTGGAACACCACGAGCACGGGCACGCCCAGCTCCTGGACGCGCCGCTGGAGCTCGCCGAGCCGGATCTCCAGCGCCTCGCGCTGTGGTTTGTACTCTTCCTTGGTGACCTGGCGATCGAGGTCGATGGACTCGAGCATGATGGCCTCCACTGCGGACGATCACGCATGCTATCATGGTCCCCGACTCGCCTCAAGGCAGCGATTGACAGCACGCGGCGGATCGTCTAGCAAAAGAACATGAGCGGATCTACGGCCCCTCGCATCGGCAGGCAGGCATGACGGCGGCGAATCGTGACGGCTCCTCGGCGACTCACCCGGTGATCAGGATCGCCGAGGTGCGCTCGGAATACACCAGCGCCCGCCTGATCTGCGCCAACCTCGAGCACCGGGTCTCCGGCAGCCGCTACGGGCGCGCGCCGGGCTACCTGCCGCCGGAGATCGACTATCTCACCGCCGACGGGGCGTTCGTCACCATCCAGGTGCGCGATTACGACGTGCGGCTGCTCGATCGGGTCGGCGCCGCCGAGGCCGTCGACCACGTCGGCCGGATCCACCTGGCGCGTCAGGGCGATGAGCCGTCGCGCCACGAACTCGACCGGATCACACGCGACATGCTTCCGGTGATCGCCCCCCGCTTCTTCAAGTCCGACCTCATCGAGAACGACTACGTCGTCCCCTACACCACCGATCGGCACTACCCCGAGACCCAGATCAGCGACAAGGGTTCGGTGCTGCTCCAGCTCACCCGACAGGGTTTCGCCACCCCCGACTTCAACGTGCTGGCCGCCGGCGTCTACACGCTGCCTGTGGACGATCGCCGGACCTGCGTGCACGCCGCCATCCACAACCTGGAGAAGCTCAGCGGCCGGCGCCTGGGCGACCCCGCCAACCCGCTGCTCATCGCCATGCGGTCGGCCATGCCCGACTACCTGCCCGGCTTCATGCCCACCTACCTGAACGTGGGCCTCACGCCCGCCCTGTTGCCCGGCCTGCCGCAACGCTACGGCGCGGACGCCGTGGCCCGGATGCGCCTGAGCAGCCGCCGCACCATCCTGGAGGTTCTCGACCCCGAACGTTCGCGGGCCTTCGAGGAGCGCATCGACCCCGCGCTGTCCCGGGCCGAGAACGACGCCCTCGCCGACCAGATCGAGGCCGTCATCGCCGCCGCCGATCCGCACCTGCTCGACGATCCCTACTACCAGATCGAGTTCTTCCTCGCGAGCATCTACGCCTACTACGACGACCACTTCGACGCGCTGCGCAACTTCATGGGCAACCAGATCCTGCACCCCGCCGTGATCCTCCAGCGCATGGTCTGCAGCGTCATCGACGAGGAATCCTACGCCGGGGTGCTCTACAGCCGCCACCCGCGGCTGGGCACCGGGGTCCACCTGCAATACGCCCGGGCGATCTACGGCGAGGACCTGATGACCGGCCGCCTCATCCCCGAGGAGGTCCACCTCAACGATCCCGAGGAGGCGCGCGAGGCGTTCCCGGCGGTGTACCACTTCTGGCGCCGGCTGCCGCAGCTCGAACAGATCTTCGCCGCGCCCGTCATGGTGGAATTCACCGGGGTGCACGGCACCTTCACCATCCTGCAGGTCAACCGGGCCCAGCTCTCCGGAGTGGGCATGCTGACCGCGGTCATGGACCTCTTCCGGGCGGGCGAGATCGACGCCCGGCGCGTGCGCGAGCTCATCGAGCCCTTCCATATCCGCCAGCTCGAATCCGACGCCATCGACCCCGATTCCCTCGAACAACTGACCCCGTTCTGCAAGGGCATCTCGGTCCTGCCCCGAACCGCGGTCACCGGGCGCGTCTACTTCTCGGGCCAGCGGATCGAGGAGACCCGCAGCGAGCGCGGCGGCGATCACGCCATCCTGGTCAAGGCCCGGTTCACACCCACCGACACCATCACCATGCAGAGCGTCGACGGCATCGCCAGCCTGAGCCCGGCCGCGATCCACGTCGTCACCACCGCCCAGACCCTGGGCATCCCCTCGCTCCTCGATCTCGAGCAGGACGGCGTGCGCCTGGGGCCCGACGGCCGGAGCCTGCACAACCGCGACGGCCTCGTGCTGAACGAGGGCGACTGGGTCACCATCAGCAGCAAGAACAAGCAGCTCTACCGGGGCAAGGCCGTGTTCGCCACCGCCCGCCTCTTGCGCTACATGGACGGCGAGGCCGTGGACCTGCAGCCCGAGGAGCGCGCCACCTTCGAACGGCTGGCCACCTATTACCGCCAGTACCACGCGGTGCTCGACAGCGTGGAGGCCAGCGAGTTCGAGAGCTTGCACGACCTGGGCCAGTCCATGCGCAGCGGCAAGCTACGCGGCCAGGCCGAGCAGGCCACCGAGTTCGCCGACCGCTGCTTCGACGCCAACGAACAGCAACTCGTCGCGCGCCTCTTCGACACCACCCTGGGCATGCACCTGAACAACCTCACCGCCTTCCGGGCGCTGTCGACCGACCGCCAGGCCAGGCTCCTGGGTGCCGCCGCGCGCCGTGCCCACGACCAGGGCCGCCACGGCTACACCGCGGGCGCGTTCGTCATCGGCTGCCTGGTGGATCCGGCCGCCCCCGTGGCCCTGTGGCAGCAGCTGTCCCCCGACGAGGTCGCCCTGCTGCTCGATGAATGGGTGTTGCACCAGAAGTACCAGGCGGTGCTCTCGGAGGTAGGCGAGCGGAAGCTGAGCCGCGCCAAGGACACCATCCTCGCCGACGGCCTCGACCCGCTCCGCCTGCACGTCGGTCTGGTCAAGGAGTTCATGCCGCTGAAGCTCAGCACGGTCGACCTGGACGAAGTGCGCCGCCTGCTGCCCGACAGCGCCGACCCCCAGACCGCCGCGGTGATCGACCTGCTGCGCGAGCCCTACGGCGCGTTCTTCGACTTCGCCCGCCCCGCCGAGGTGGCCCGCCTCCAGCGCCTCTGCACCGCCGCCGGCCGCCCGCTGCCCCGCCCGGACGACCGCTGAGCGCGCCCGCGAGCCTCCGACTTGCCAGCAGACCCCGGGTCCCCGATCATTCTGCCACCGTCCCGATGGAGCACCGACCCGCGAGGAACGCCATGACCACCCTGTCCACCGACCGCATCGCCCGCGAACTCCACCTCCAGCCGCGCCAGGCCGCCGCCGTGGCCGCGCTGCTGGCAGAGGGCGCCACCGTCCCCTTCATCGCGCGCTACCGCAAGGAGATGACCGGCAGCCTCGACGAGGTGCAGATCACCGGCATCCGCGACCGCCTCGCCGAGCTCGTGGCGCTCGACCAGCGGCGCGAAGCCATCCTCAAATCGCTCACCGAACGCGAACTGCTCGACGACGCGCTGCGCGCGGCGGTGGTCGCCGCCGAGACCATGACCGCGTTGGAGGACGTCTACCTGCCCTACCGCCCCAAGCGCCGCACCCGCGCCACCATGGCCCGCGAGCGCGGCCTGGAACCGCTGGCCGCGCTGCTCCTGGCCCAGGACCGGCACACCGACCCCGACCGCGAGGCGGCCCGCTACGTGGACCCGGCCAACGACGTGCCCGACGCGGAGGCCGCGCTGGCCGGCGCCCGCGACATCATCGCCGAGCAGGTGAGCGAGGAGCCGGAGGTGCGCGCCGAGCTGCGTGCGCTGCTTCGCGAGCGCGGCACGATCCGCAGCAAGATGCGCCGGGGCAAGGAGCAGGAGGGCCAGAAGTTCCGCGACTGGTTCGATTTCGAGGAGCCCATCGCGCGGACGGTGAGCCACCGGGTGCTCGCCATGCGCCGCGGTGAAGCCGAGGAGGTGCTCTCGGTCCGGCTGACGGTGCCCGAGGAGTCGGCGCTGCACGTGCTCGAACGGCGCTTCCTCACCGGCCGCGGTCCCGCCTCGAGCCAGGTCGCGCTGGCGGTGGGCGACGGCTGGAAGCGCCTGCTGTCGCTGGCGCTGGAGACCGAACTCCGCCTCGAGCTCAAGAAGGCCGCCGACACCGAGGCCATCCGCGTCTTCACCGAGAACCTGCGCGAACTTCTGCTCGCCGCGCCGCTGGGGCGCAAGGCGGTGCTCGCGCTGGACCCGGGATTCCGCACCGGCTGCAAGCTGGTGGTGCTCGACCCCCAGGGCGCGCTCCTGCATCACGACACCGTCTACCCGCACACCGGCGGCGACCGCGTGCACGCCGCCGCGGCGACGGTGGAACGGCTCGCCACCCGTCACGGGGTCGAGGCCATCGCCGTGGGCAACGGCACCGCGGGCCGCGAGACCGAAGCCTGGGTACGCGCGCTCGCCCTGCCCGACAACTGCGCCGTGGTCATGGTCAACGAGTCGGGCGCGTCGGTCTACTCGGCCAGCCCCATCGCCCGCGAGGAGTTCCCCGACCACGACGTCACCGTGCGCGGTGCGATCTCCATCGGCCGCCGCCTGCAGGACCCGCTGGCCGAGCTGGTCAAGCTCGACCCCAAGGTCATCGGCGTGGGCCAGTACCAGCACGACGTCGATCAGAAGCAGCTCAAGCAGGCGCTCGACGACACGGTCACCAGCTGCGTGAACGCGGTGGGCGTCGAGCTGAACACCGCGAGCAAGCAGCTCTTGACCTATGTCTCCGGCCTCGGTCCCACGCTGGCCGAGAACATCGTCAAGCACCGCGACCAGACCGGGCCCTTCGCCTCGCGCCGGCAGCTCCTGGACGTGGCCCGGCTCGGGCCCAAGGCCTTCGAGCAGGCCGCCGGCTTCCTGCGCGTCCGCGACGGCAAAAACCCCCTCGACGCCAGCGCGGTGCACCCCGAACGCTACGAACTGGTCCAGACCATGGCCCGCGACCTGGACCGCGCCGTGGCCGACCTCCTCGGCGATCCCGATCTGGTCGGCCGCATCAAGCTGCGTGACTACGTCACCGAGACCGTGGGCCTGCCCACCCTCGAGGACATCCGCGCCGAATTGCTCAAGCCCGGTCGCGATCCGCGCCAGCGTTTCGAGGTCTTCGCCTTCGCCGACGTCCACGATCTGGCCGACCTGCAGAAGGGGATGCGCTTGCCCGGCATCGTCACCAACGTCACCAACTTCGGCGCCTTCGTCGACGTGGGCGTTCACCAGGACGGCCTGGTGCACATCAGCCAGCTCGCCGACCGCTTCGTGCGCGACCCCAACGAGGTGGTCAAGGTGCAGCAGCAGGTCACCGTGACGGTGCTCGAGGTGGACACGGATCGGCGGCGGATCTCGTTGAGCATGCGCGAGGATGCGGCAGGGCGCTGAGCGGAGGGCGGGGATCAGCCCCAGCGCACGGTCACCAGCTCGCCGGGCACCATGTCCAGGCCGGGCGGGATCTCCAGCACCACCGGCCGTCCGCGCACCGGTCGCGTGGGGCTGGGCCAGAGCTCCTCGGGCAGCGGGATCACCGTCGGTCCGATCCGCACCACGGGGCACTCGGCGCGGCGCTGCTGGCCATCGCGCGTCTGGATCACCGTGGCCAGCAGATCCTCGCGCCGGCGCAGGCGCTCGACCGACCGCTCATCGAGCCAGACCACGATCTGCTCGGCCCGGGCCGTGGTCAGGGTGAGGACCGGATCGCCCGGCCGCACCACCTGGCCCGGGGACGCCGGGATCTGGATCACCACGCCGTCGAACGGCGCGGTCAGCACCAGGTCCTCGCGCCGCACGGCGACCTCCTCGAGCTGGCGCTGCAGCACCTCGAGGCGGGCGGCCAGGCTCTGGGCCGCCATGTCGCCCGCCAATGCGTCGGCCGTCAACGCCGGCTGCCGGGCCAGGAAGGCCTGCCGGCGCTGTTCGGCCTGCTCGAGGTCGCCGCGCGCCTGGACCAGCAAGGCCTCGTGCTCGGCCACCTTCTCGGCCATGGCGTCATGTTCGGCGCGGACCCGTTCGCACTCGCGCACCGACACCAGCTCGCCGGCCAGCAGCTCGGCATAGCTCGCCACGTCGCGCTCGAGGTCGGCCAGGGTGATGCGGTCGGGCTGGAGGATCGCCATGATCTCCAGGATGTGGAGCCGGGCCTGCTCCACATCCGCCGTGAAACGGCGCAGTTCACCCGCCTCGTCCAGCCGGCGATCCGAATCCTCGAGGATGCTCTCCTGGCGCAACGCCTCGACCTCGGCCAGCACCACCGCCGCTTCCGCGTGGAGCCGCGCATCGTCCAGTCGGGCGACCACCTGGCCGCGGCGCACCTCCTGCAGCAGTCCCACCTCGATGCGGGTCAGCTGTCCGGTCTCCAGCGGTGAGACCACCACGCTGTTGGCCTGCACCAGTCCCTGCGCCTCCACGACAACCGACCGTTCCCGGAGCATCAGCCCCACCGCCAGGCAGGCCATCAGCCACACCATGATCGGACCGCGATGGCGGTGGACCAGGTTCACCAGGGGCTTCTGCTTCAGCAGGCTCATCTCAGATCTCCAGCAGCTGTTCTTGCAGGGTGAGGTCGAGATCGGTGATCAGATCGAGTTTCTGCAGGGCGTCGAGCAACTGGGGATTCTGCCGCATGTCGTGCAGTTGCAGATGGAAGGTGTACTCGGATGGTCCCTCGCCGGGCTCGTTGGCCGCAGCCAGCACCCACTGGCGGCAATACTGGCCCAGGATGTCGAGCACCGCCGTGCCGTCGCCCACCGGGCTCGCCGTGCGCACTCGCAGGAACGCGTTGTGAGGCTCGTGCGCTCCGAACCCGAACCGATGCAAGTAGAAGGCGATGGCCGAGAGCACCACCGTGCCGAGGATGGCCACCGCGAAGCGCATGGAGCCGCAGGCCATGCCGATGGCCAGGGCGCAGAAGATGAAGGCGATGTCGCGGGTGTCCTTCAGCATGTTCCGGAAGCGGATGATGGCCAGGGCGCCCATCAGGCCCACCGCGGTGACGATGCTGTTGGCGATCACCGCCATGACCATGGCGATGACCACGGTGATCAGGACCAGCGACTGGACGAAGTTGCGGCTGTAGCTCAGACCGCTGTGAGTGGCGTAGTAGACCCAGGCCAGCGCCTGCCCCAGCACGAAGGCCAGCAAGAGGCTGATCAGGATGTCGGTGGCCGAGGCCGTGCTCGGCCCGGCGCCGGATTCCAGGAGGGACCAGAGTTCCGACATCTCAGCCCTCCACCTGTCTGGCCATGAGCCCGAACGCCGCCGGGGTGCCGGCGTTCAACGACATGGTGTACTTGGAAACCGAGCGGGCCTGCAGCTGGTAGCGGCGCACCATCTCCTGCAGCCAGGCGGGATAGCGACCGTTGAACTTGATCTCGAGCACCACCTCCTCGGCGAGGACGTTCCGCCAGCCACAGCCGCCCATGTGCACGTCCCAGGCCCCGGTGAGCCGGGTGCGCAGATCGCGGTCGAAGGTCACCCGCACCCGGGACGGCCCGTCCCCCTCGAAGGCCTCGCGCCGGTACCGCACCAGGGCCTGGGGCGTGGCGGCGAGGTACGAGCGATAGAAGCGGAACTGGGCGGCTGCCGGGGTCCCCTCCTGGCTCGCGGAGGGTGACGAGAACGTGGCCAGGTCGCAGCGCGGCGCCGAGCAGCGGTCCTTCAGGATGACCGTGTTGAGGCGGCGCTTGATCTCGAGGTAGACCGGGCTGTCGGGCAGGTCGTCATAACCGCGGATGCGCAGCTTGAAGCGGTTCTTCTTGCCGTTGAGGCTCTCGCGGCAGAGGCGCAGGTCGGCCGAGTCGAGGTAGAGGCTGCAGATGTCGTAGTGATGATCGCCGGTGGCGAGGCTGTACGGGTCGTGGGGCAGATGGGCGGCGACGAAGGCGCGGACCGGCGAGGCCAGCCCCCGGGGCAGACGATACTTGAACTCGTACCGGCAGAAGCGGTCTCGAGATCCCGGGTTGTGGGCATGTGCAAGATTGGTCTGCATGATGGCATTCGCCGGCGTCGTGGTTGCATCCCCCGGTTCCCCCAGCAGCCTTCCTAGGCCGGGAGGCACGCCAGGGCGGTCAACCACAGGATTGTACAATAATTGTTAAGGTCTTGTCAAATAAAGACTAGCACGAGACCGGCAGCCCGGCACCGTGATCATCGCGCCAGGGTCACCCGCTGGCTGCGAACCAGCCCGCCGCACCGCATCCGGAGGCAGTAGACGCCGCTGGGCAACGCCCGGCCGGCCGCGTCATCGCCGCACCAGACGAGCGAGTGCCGGCCCGCGGACATCCGGCCGTCCACGAGGGTGCGGACGTGCCGGCCCCGCAGATCGAAGACCGCCAGGTGCACGCGGTCGGCGGCCGGGACGTAGAAGTCCACGCTGGTGCGCGGGTTGAAGGGGTTGGGGTGGGGAACGGCCAGCTGGGGCTTGGGGACCTCCCCGAGGGGAGCGCTCACTCCCGAGCCGTTGCTCGCTCCGGGCGTGGGGTTGGTGAAGGTGATCCAGGGCAGGCCGGCGTCGACGCGGCGGCCGTAGCTGATGTCGGTGGTCTGGGCGCCGAAGACCACGCTGTCGAGCAGCTCCTCGCCCAGGAAGAGACCGATCTCCTCGCCCCCGGCCGACAGCTTGAAGGTGGCATGCAGCGGCCCGTCATCGGGGTCGTCGTCGCACCAGACCAGCAGGAAGGCGCCGGGTCCGATCACCACGTCGGGGAAGAGCCACTGCTCGGGATCGGTCAGATCATCGGTCAGGGACAGGCCCAAAAGCGACACGGGCTCGCTGCCGGGATTGTAGAGCTCGACCCAGTCCTCGGCGGTTCCGGTCTCGTCCTGGATGCCGTTCTCGTTGCTGGCCAGGAACTCGTTGATCACCAGGAGGGGTTCCAGCGTGGCGGGGTTGGTCTGGCCCGGAGTGACCATGTCGGTGGCCTCCCAGTCGCCACCGTCGGGAATGCGCGCATAGGCCTGGTCCACCCCGAGCGCCGGGTAGATCACCGAGTCGGTGGCGAGGCCGTCGGTGGCCTCGAAGACCAGGGCTCCGCCGCTGGCCGACAGCAGGGGCGCCACGTGGGTCGGCCCCTCGGCGGGCTCGCCGTCGAGCCAGAGCAACTGGTACCCGGAGGCCGGCACGATCAGCCCCGACAGTGCCGCCTCGGTGCCCACCGCGTCGCGCAACAGGGTGCCGGACAGGTCGACGGGGATCGGCAGCGGGTTGGCGATCTCCAACCAGGGATCGTGGTCCCCGGCCGCATCGGCGATGACCGTGGCGTTGATGCTCATCAATTCGTTGAGCATGAGGAGGCCCTCGTGGTGCGCCTCGGTGTTGGGCAGGCCGGGCGAGGGATCGCGGCCCCAGGTCCAGTCGCCGGCGCCGTCGGGCAGGCGCTGGTACACGTGGTCCGGGAACTGGCGCGGGAACTCGACCTGGTCGAGCACGGTGATCCCGTCGGCCGCCAGCAGGAACAGGTCCTCGCCGCCGGAGGAGAGCCGGAACGAGAGGTGCGCCGGCCCCTGGCCGGGCTGGCCGTCGGCCCAGAGGATCAGGCGTCCGCCGGCGGGCACTATGAGCGAGGCGGGAATCTGGTGCAGGTCGACGAGGTCGGCATCATCGGTGAGGTAGAGTCCCATGAGGTCGACCGGCGCCGACCCTGCGTTGTACAGCTCGAGCCAGTCGTCATACTCGTCGAAGTCGTCGGCCAGGGTCTGTTCGTTGTCGGCCTGGATCTCGTTCAGGCGCAGATCCTGCGCCGAGATCGGCCCCAGCAGGGGTCCCAGGATGAGGACACTGGCAAAGAGAAGTGAGATCTGGATCCTGCTGGACATGCTTCCATCCCCCGGTTGCTGAGGCGACCACCCTGGTCCATGGCTTACCGAGGCATGATTTTAACACATTTGGTGCGCTCCATGAACAGCTTCTCTATCCCGGAGTGACCTCGTAGCCCAGCGCGGCGACGGCTGCGGTCAGGGCCGCCAACTCGAGGTTCTCGCCCTGGACGGTCGCATGCCCCGGGGTCAGGGTCACCGCCACGCTGCGCACGCCGGGCTGTTCCCCGAGCGCCCGCTCCACGCTGGCCGTGCAGTGGCTGCAGTTCATTCCGGCGATGTCGAGTTCGAGCGTCTGCATGGTCGTCTCCTCGTCATCCGATGGGCAGGTTTCCCCCTCGCAACCGCAGGCCGCCGACTGGCCCCGGGGTCGAAAGGCCCAGGCCAGACAGGCCACCAGCAGGCCGGCCCAGAGGTGGCCGAGCCAGCCGATCGCTTCGTGATCGTGGGCGGTGTGCAGGAGCGGCAACTGCAGATCGAGCCCCGCGGCGAGGGCATCGGTCAACAGGCCCACGCCCAGCGCGCTGAGCGCCACGGTCGCCAGGTAGATCGCCGTGGTGCGGCGGCCCAGGACCTTGAGCAGGGTGGTCAGGGTGGCCGCGTTGGTGGCCGGACCGGCGATGAGGAACGCCAGGGCCGCGCCGGGCGAGACCCCGGCATGGATGAACCCGGCGGCCAGCGGCACCGACCCGGTGGCGCAGACATAGAGCGGCACGCCCACGGCCATCAGCACCAGCACCGGGACCACGCCGCCGCCGAGGAACCGTCCGAGCGAGCCCGCGGGCACCAGCACCGAGATCAACGCCGCCAGCAGCAGGCCCACCAGGAGCGCCCGACCGATGTCGCGGGGCAGCGTCTCGAACCCGTAGCGCAGCGCGGTGCGCAGGCGATCCCCGCGCCGGGGCGGTCCCTCGGCCTCGTTGCCGTCGATCGCCGTCGGCTGGCGGCCCTCGGCCAGCTGGACCAGCCCGCCGCCGAGGACGCCGGTGGCCAGCGCCGCCACCGGTCGGATCACCGCGAACACCGGCCCCAGCAGCGCGCCGGTCACCGCGATGGAATCGACCCCGGTCTGGGGTGTGGAGATGAGGAAGGCGGTGGTGGCGGCCGGACTGGCGCCGTGCCGGCGCAGGCTCGCCGCCACCGGGATCACGCCGCACGAGCAGAGCGGCAGCGGCACCCCCAGCAGCGCCGCCTTGAAGACCGGGCCCATGCCGCGCCCGCCGAGATGACGCTCGAGCCAGCGCGGCGAGACGTAGACCGACAGGAGGCCGGCGATCAGGAACCCCAGCAGCAGCCAGGGCGCCATCTGCGCGGTCACCAGCCAGAAAGCCCGGGCGAAATCGAGGAGGAAATCCATGGCCTGTCCTTCAGATCCGCGCCACGCCCAGGAACACGGCGTGGAGCGAGACCAGCAGCACACTCAACAGTCGTCTGGCGTTGGCCGGCGAGAGCCCGGGAAAATGCAGCGTGATGGCACCGCAGGTCTCGAGGCAATCGCCACATAGTGTACATGAAAGGTGTGGTTTTTGATCCTGCCAGGCTTGCCTGTCCAGCGCACCATAGCGACAGACCGGCCGGCAGGCGCTGCAGGCGACGCAGGACGACGTCAGGCGGAGCCGGAAGGGCGAGAGCCGTCCCAGGCGCACCGCCAGCCAGCCCAGCGGACAGTAGGCGGTGCAGTGCGCCAGCCAGCCGCGTCGGGCGGACACCATCCCCATCACCCCCACTCCGATCAGTCCGAAGCCCCCTCCCAGCATGGCCGCCGTGGACGTGGCCACCCCGAACCGCCGCGACAACCAGGCTACCCCGACCACTAGGGCCAGCAGGGCGAGGCGCAGGGCCTCGCGCCGGCGGGGCGACCACGGCCGCTGGAGGCGCCGGCGGCGCGCCGCCTGGTCGTCCCAGGCCCCGATGTAGCACAGCCAGCTGCACCAGGCCGGGCCCACCAGCACGAGGGTGGACAGGAAGAGGATCGGCATGAACAGGCCCTCGCCCCGGTAGACGGGCCCGGCGGCCACCATCGCGGGCACCGGCAGGTGGAGCTCCCCGGTCATCAGGCATCGCTCGACCCCGGCCAGGCCCAGCAGGAGCTGGCCGAAGAACACCACCGAGAACAGCAGCCAGATCCGTGGCCGCAGACGCTCCCAGCGCCCGGGCTGCTGGAGCGCCGCGGCGAGCCAGGCCGCGTAGGCGGCCAGCACGACCACCTCGAGCCAACCGGCGCCGGGAACGAAGCGTTCGGCCAGCAGCAGAGGGTTGTCCACCACGGCCTGCACCACCGAGAGCAGGCCCGCCGTGAGCACGAAGGACAGCGCGGCGGTCAGACGGCGGTGGGATCCGGTGGGCAGGATGGGGTCGACGGCGGCACGGGCCATGAATCACCTCCACGGCCAACGAAAGCCCGGGTTGTCAGAGTAATCAAGTTGGATTTCAGCGGCGGTAGCGCACGCGCGTGCCGTGTTCCACCGAGAGCCGGATCTCCTCGGCCGACAGCTCGGCGGGAAACAGGGCGCCCGAGACCTTGCAGCCGTAGAAGCTGCAGCCCTCGAGGCAGGCGGCGGAGAAGTCGATCCCGCGCAGGTCGCTGTCGCGGAAGTAGCTGCCGGTAAAGTCCAGTCCCTCGGCGTCGAGTCCGCGCAGGTCGAGCCCGCGCAGGTCGACCTGACGGAGATCACAGGTGCCGCCCTGCTCCTTGCGCAGGTTGAAGCCCTGGGTGTCGTCCACCCGCAGCAGCAGGTACATGGGATCCTTGGTGAACTGCGGTCGCTGGGCCTTCATGCGGATCTCCTCGACGGGTCAGGCACGGTCCTCAGCCATGGTATCGGATGATCCTCGCAGGACTTGACTGTCGGCGCTCAGGCCGGGCGGGCCGCGCGGGCCGCGCGCGCCTCCACCGCCCGCGCCTGGGCCTCCCCCGCGTCCAGATCCACCCGCATCAGGAGCCAGGCTCCCGCCACGAACAGCACCACCAGCACCAGGATGCTCAGCCGGCTCTGGCCGGTCAGCTGGCTGACCGCCGCGAAGATCAGGGGACCGGCGATGCCGGCGAACTTCCCGCTGGTCGAGTAGAAGCCGAAGAACTCGGCGCTCTTGTGGCGCGGGACCAGACGACCGAAGAGCGAACGGCTGAGCGCCTGGCAGCCCCCCTGCACCGTGCCCACCAGACCCGCCAGCAGGAAGAAGTGCCAGGTCGTGGTCATGAAGTACCCCAGCACGCAGATCACCGCGTAGACCGCCAGGCCGGCCACCAGCACGGACCGCGCGCCGAAGCGCCGGGCCAGGCGGCCGCTGAACCAGGAGCAGGGGAAGGCGACGAACTGGGTCAGGACCAGCGCCTGGATCATGTGCGATGTCTCGAGACCGATCTCGCCGCCGTAGGCCGTGGCCATCTTGATGATGGTGCCGATGCCGTCGTTGTAGATCCAGTAGGCCACCAGCAGCATCAGGAGCGGACGGTAGGAGCGCAGATCCTGCCAGGTGGCCCGCAAGCGGCCGAAGCTCTCGCGCCAGAGCCGCCGGGGCTCGACCACGCCCAGGGGCCGCGGTTCGGGGACCCGGCGCAGCAGCGGGATGGAGAACACCGCCCACCAGACCGCCACGCTCACGAAGCTCGCCTTCACGGCCGCGCCCGTCCCCGCCAGGCCGAACCGCTCGGGCATGGTGACCCAGAGCATGTTGACGATCAGCAGCAGGCCGCCGCCGGCGTAGCCCCAGGCGTACCCCTGGGCGCTGACCCGATCCAGGTCGCCCGGCGCGGCGATGTGGGGCAGCAGCGACTCGTAGAAGATGATCGAGCCGGCGAAGCCCAGGTTGGCCAGCGCGAAGACCGCGCCGGCCAGCGGCCAGTTCGACTGCGGCAGCAGCGCGAAGCCCGCGGTGGTCACCACGCCGAGCGCCAGGAACGCGGCCAGGATGCGCTTCTTGGCCCCCGAGGCGTCGGCCAGGGCCCCGAAGATGGGGCCGCTGAGGGCGATGATCAGCAGCGCGGCGCCGGTCACCAGTCCCCAGCGGGCGGTGGCGGCGGCGGGGCCCAGGCCGTCGGCCTCGGCGATGGTACGGAAGAACGGCGGGTAGAGCGCGGCCATCACGGTGCAGGCGAACGCACTGTTGGCCCAGTCGTAGAGGATCCAGGCCCGGACGGTGCGTCGGTCGGTCATGGTTCTACCAGTAGAAGAGCAGGCCGGCCTGCGGCCAGACCGTGATGGACTCGTCCTTGTCCCCGTAAGTGAAATCCACGTCGAGTTTGAAGGCGAACCGCTCCCCCAGCAGGCGTTCGGCGCCCACTCCGAACCCGGTGTTCCATTGCTTGTCGTTGGCCCAGTATTCCTGGCCGGCGTCGTTCCGCTTCCGGTCCTGGTCGTTGTAGAAGCCGAGCCCCGTCAGCAGGTAGAGGCGAAGCTTGGGATCCTGCCGCAGGATGTACTGCAGCTCGAAGCCGATGTTCCCCCAGCGCGTGGTGGAACTCCGCCAGATGCCGCCGGCCACCTGGAACTGCAGGAACCACTTCAGCGGCCATTTGAAGGCCAGGCCGGTGCCGCCGATCTTGCCGGCGTGCAGGCCGATGCCGCCTTGCATGGGATCATCGAGGCGATTCCAGTCGGGGGCCGCCGGGGCGCTGGCCGCAAGCAGCATGACCAGGGCCAGGCTCGCCAGCACGACCGTTGCGTGCCGGCGCGGGTGGAGACTCGCCATGTCCAGCTCTCCTCCTTGACATGTGGACGGTGGGGTCGGCAGCATCCTGGCACATCCGGATCCAGGAATCCAGCCCCGGTCGGGTAAAAAACCGGGCCGACCATCCTGGTCGGCCCGGTGGGGGCTTATCGCGAGTCCGTTCGCCAGACCCCCAGCTCAGCTGCAGCCCGTGGTGGCGCCGCAGTTGTTGCACTTGTAGCAGGCCCCGTTGCGCACGGTCACCGACCCGCATTCGGGACAGGGCGGGCTGTCGGCCTGGGTCTCGAAGATCCGGTGCTCCTTGTCCTCGAGAGCCCCGGCCGCCGCCGCCATGGCCTTCATGGCCGGCTCGGCCTCGGCGCTGGCCTGGTCCACGGTCGCCTGATCGGGCTGCCGCTGCTGGGCCTGCTCCCCGAACTTGTGGTCGAGCCAGCGGAAGATATAGTCCATGACGGACTTGGCCAGCGGGATCTCGGGATTGCTGGTCATGCCGCTGGGCTCGAATCGCATGTGGCTGAACTTGTTGACCAGCACCTTCAGCGGCACGCCGTACTGCAGCATGATCGAGACCGCGGTGGCGAAGCTGTCCATGAGCCCCGAGACCACCGAGCCCTCCTTGGCCATGCTGATGAACATCTCGCCGGGCTTGCCGTTGGGGTAGAGACCGACGGTGATGTAGCCCTCGTGTCCCGCGATGGAGAACTTGTGGGTCACGGCCTGGCGCTCGTCGGGCAGACGGACCCGGTGCGGCTCGGGCGGGGCCAGCAGCTTGTCGGTCTTGTCCTTGCTGTCGCCCTTGTCCCGGGCGGTGTTCAGCGGCTGCAGGCGCTTGGAACCGTCGCGGTAGATGGCCACGGCCTTCAGGCCCAGCTTCCAGGACTCGACGTAGGTCTGCATGATCTCGTCGACCGAGACGTCGTTGGGCATGTTGACGGTCTTGCTGATGGCGCCCGAGAGGAACGGCTGGACCGCGGCCATCATGCGGATGTGCCCCATGTACTGGATGGTACGGGTGCCGTTGGCCGGCTTGAAGGCGCAGTCGAAGACCGGCAGGTGCTCGGCCGCCAGGTGCGGGGCGCCCTCGATGGTCTCCTGCTCGTCGATGTACTGGAGGATGTCGCGGATCTGCTCGTCCTCGTAGCCGAGCCGTTCCAGCGCCTCGGGCACGGTCTGGTTGACGATCTTCATCAGCCCGCCGTCCACCAGCTTCTTGTACTTCACCAGCGCGATGTCGGGCTCCACGCCGGTGGTGTCGCAATCCATCATGAAGCCGATGGTGCCGGTGGGCGCGAGCACCGTGACCTGGCTGTTGCGGAACCCGTAATCGTGACCGACCACGAAGGCCTTGCGCCAGACCTCGTCGGCGGACTCCAGGAGTTCCTCGGGCAGGCGGTTGCGGTTGATCCCGTTCAGCGCCGCCCGGTGCTTGCGGATCACCTCGAGCATGGGCTCGCGGTTCTCCTCGTAGCCGGCGAAGGGCCCGGTCTCCTTGGCGATCTCGGCCGAGGTCAGGTAGGCCTGGCCGCACATCAGCGCGGTGATGGCGGCGGCGAAGTCGCGGCCCTCGTCGCTGTCGTAGGGCAGGCCGCGGCTCATCAGGAGCGCGCCGAGATTGGCGTAGCCCAGGCCCAGCGGCCGGAAGCGCTTGCTGTTCTCGGTGATCTCCTCACGCGGGTAGCTGCTGTTGTCGACGATGATCTCCATCGCCGTCAGCACCACGTTGATGGCGTGGCGGAAGCTGTCGATGTCGAACTCGCCGCTGGCCTTGCGGAACTTCATCAGGTTCAGCGAGGCCAGGTTGCAGGCCGAGTTGTCCAGGAACATGTACTCGCTGCAAGGATTGGATGCGTGGATGCGATCGGTGTTCTTGCAGGTGTGCCAGTCGTTGATGGTGGTGTCGAACTGCATGCCCGGATCACCGCAGACGTGGGTGCCCTCGGCGATCTTGCGCATGAGGGTGCGCGCGCGGTAGGTGTCCATGGGCCGGCCGTCGGTCACCGCGCGGGTGGTCCAGGTCCCGTCCTCCACCACGGCGCGCATGAACTCGTTGGTCACCCGCACCGAGTTGTTGCTGTTCTGGAAGAAGACCGAGTTGTAGGCCTCGCCGTTGAACGAGCCGTCGTAGCCCTCGTCGATGAGCGCCCAGGCCTTGCGTTCCTCGTTGACCTTGCAGTCGATGAACTCCTCCACGTCGGGGTGGTCGGCATTGAGGATGACCATCTTGGCGGCGCGACGGGTCTTGCCGCCGGACTTGATGACGCCGGCGAACGCGTCGAAGCCGCGCATGAAGCTCACCGGGCCCGAGGCCTGGCCGCCGGCCGAGAGCCGCTCACGGCTCGAGCGCAGGGTGGAGAGGTTGGTCCCGGTGCCGCTGCCGTACTTGAAGAGCAGCCCCTCGGTCTTGGCCAGGTCGAGGATGCTGGCCATGCTGTCGTCCACCGCGTTGATGAAGCAGGCCGAGCACTGGGGCTTCTTCTCCACGCCCACGTTGAACCACACCGGACTGTTGAACGCGGCGTGCTGGTGCAGCAGGAGGTACTTCAGCTCGTCGTGGAAGGCGTCGCAGTCCTCCGCCGAGGCGAAGTAGCCGTCGGCCAGTCCCCAGTCGGTGATGGTGTTGACCACGCGGCCGACGAGCTGGCGCACCGAATGCTCGCGGTCCGGCGAGCCCTGGCCGCCGCGGAAATACTTGCTGACCACCACGTTGGTGGCCATCTGGCTCCAGCTCGCGGGGATCTCCACGTTATCTTGCTGGAAGAGGACCGCGCCCTTGTCGTTGACGATGCTGGCCGAACGCAGTTCCCACTTCACCTTGTCGAAGGGGTCGTGGCCCGGGGTGGTGTGGCGGCGCTCGAAACGCATTCCCGTGGGGGCTTCCGTGGTCGGTGCGTCCAGGACCGGCTGGTCTTCACCCGCGAACAGGACATTGTCGTCGTCGACCCGTAGTTGCTTGCTCTCGAAACGTTCCTTCATATCTCTGCTCCTTCGTCCTGAATCGCCACGCAGGGGCGCGCTCCCTCACTGCCCAGCACGAGATCCGCCCGGCGATCGTCTTGAAAGCGTCCGGCATAGCGCCGACAAGACTGATATTGATGGCTCCGTCCCAGAAAACCGAGGCCCTCAAAAAACCCCTACATATTGGGTCCCATTGCAGGGCTCAGTACATTCCATTGGGGGCCTCAATATCTCCCAGGACCCCAGGTCCGTCCAACCAGTTTTTGGGGTATGACGACCAGAATAAAGAGAACCAATAACCAAACCCACGTTAAGACCGTGAAAATCCAGACTTGTGACGGCCGCCCGGCTGCCCGAAAAAATCACACGTCCGGGATCCCGCCGCCCGCACCAACCTTCCGGGAACCTCCAGGCGGTTTCCTGGCAACCATTCTCAATCGATGTAACGGAAACGTTTGCTACTAGTTGGTGGGATCATCGCCGGTGTTCGAAACATCTCGATCGGCGGCCCCGGGCGTCAGGATCGCCAAGACCTCCTCCACCACACGGCGCGCCCGCTGCCGGCCTGTCCGGAACGCCTCCCGGACCTCCTCCGGATCGCCCTTGGCCGCCATGGGATCGGCGAAGGGCCGCGGCCGGTGGCGGGACGGATGCGCGAGGGCGGGCAAGTAGGCCCCCGCCTCGTCGCTGAGCGTCACCACCAGGTCGAACGAATCCAGATCGACCTCGTCGATGGACTTGGAGTGATGGTCCTCGAGGCTCAGGCCCACCTCCTCCATGACGGCGCGGGTCCGTCGGCTGATGGGATAGGTGAGCAGCCCCGCGCTGGCCGCCGTCCAGCCGGCGGGGAAGAGGTGCCGCGCCCAGGCCTCGGCCATCTGACTGCGGCAGGAATTGGCGGTGCAGACGAAGAGGACTTTCACGACCCTGCCCCCAGCAGCGCCAGCAGCCCGTCGAGATCGCGCAGCGCCTGCCCCCCGATCTGGTCGGCGTCCTCGGGCGCCAGCTGCGCCGCCGCCAGCGCCAGCGCGAGCTGCTCGTCGTTGACCTGGGGCGCGCCGCCGTCGTGGCCGTGACGCGAGACCAGCAGGTCGGCCGCGTGCACCACCGCAGTGAGGCTGCCCGGCGGCGCCGGGGTGTGGTGGCTGGCGATCACCTGCACCAGGTCCTCGGGGAAGTTCCAGGCCTCGGCCAGCGCCGCGCCGGCCTGGGCGTGATCGAAGCCCAGGATCTGGCGTTCGGCCAGCACCAGACCGGAATAGTCCGGATGTGGCGGCAACTGCTCGAGGCAGTCGCGCAGCGGACGGTCCAGCAGCAGCTTGCCGATGTCGTGCATCACCCCGGCCGTGAAGACGCGGTTGCGGCGGGAGGCGTCGGTGTCGGCGGGCACGAGCCGCGTGGCCAGCAGGCCCACGGCCAGGGTGTGGCGCCAGAGCTGCCCGCGGGGCAGGCGATAGGCGGTCATGGGCACCTGCAGGAGCCGCCCCATGCTCGCGGCGAAGGCCAGGGTCACCACGGTGCGGTTGCCCATCTGCACCAGCGCTTCGCGCACGCTGCCCACCTCGCGCCGTAGGCCGTAATAGGCCGAGTTGCTCAACTTGAGCAGGTTGGCAGTCAGGCCGGGATCCTTCTCGATGACCGCCACCAGATCGTCCACCGGGGCGTCGGGCTCCTCGAGCAGCTGGAGCAGACGGGCGCTGGTGGCCGGCATGGCGGCCAGTTCGGGCGTGGCGGCGATGAGGGTCGCGAGATCCTTGATCATGCTGGAGCACCTGTCACTTTCGCGGACGATTTCTTCAGGAATGATCCGCATCTTGCCACAAGACCGGTCGCTTCGCCAACAGTCGAAAATCCTAGCCCAGACTACCGCATTGCGCTAGCCTGCCCGCCATGAAACCGGGCCGTCCATTCCTCGTCATGCTCGCCTGCATGGCCACCAACCTGGCGGCGCTGTGCCTGGTCGCGTGGTGGCGCCTGCGTCCGGGCGAGCAGCCCCTGGCCTGGCCCTGGCCACAGCCACTGGGGTCGACCTGGCCGGCGGCCTTCCCCCTGGCTCTTGGCGTGCTGGCGCTGGCGCTGTCCCTGATGGCCTGGCGCCGGCTCCCCGACCCCGCCGTGCGCCGCGACCTGGCCACCGTGCTGCTCTGGCCCGCGGTGCCGCTGGCGGTGGCCTGGCTGGTGCTGCCCGCGGTGGGCTCCCCGACCTGGACCGCCCTGGCCATCCTGGTGGGCCTGGCCGCCCTAGGCCTCTGGCTCGAGCGGCATGCCCTCTGGCGACCCGGTCCCCGCTGGTCCTGGCGCCGGGCGCTGTTCGAGGATCGCCTCTGGTGCCTGGTCCATGGCCTGCTGGTGGTGCTGGTGCTCGTGGCCGGCCTCCAGGGCGGTGGGTTCGCCGATCCTCGGGCGCTGCTGCTCTCGCTGGTCCTCTACCCGGCTTACGCCCTGATCCAGCTCTTCCTGCTGCTGGCGGTGCCCTGGCCCCATCTGCGGCGGCTGGCGCCGGGCAGCCCGGGCCCCGCCATCGTCACGGTGTCGCTGCTCTTCGCGCTGGTCCACTGGCCCAACCCGGTGCTGATGCTCCTGACCGGCGGGGGCATGGCGTTCTGGGCGCGCGAACACGACCGTGGCCGACCCCTTGTCGCCCTGGCGCTGTCCATGGGATTGCTCGCCACCCTCGCCGCCCAGGGGCTGCCCGACACCTGGACCGACCACATGCGCGCCGGACCGGGCTGCGTGCGGCAGCGCGCCATCACGGCCGTGGCGGCGGCCGCCGCCACGGTCTCGGCCCACCAGCCGGCGGGCCGCCAGCGCATCGAGGCCTTCGTGGCAGCGCTTTATCCCGCCACGGCGGGCCGACCCGCCACTCTGGACGAACAGGAGCGCTGGTGGCGCACCGTCGCGAGCGCGCGCCGCGGCGTGCTGGCCTGGCGCTTCTACATCAGCCGGGAATACCGCACGAAGTATGGGGAGCCGGCTGGCGAGGCGCCGTTGCCGGGCAATGACCACTGGACCGAACTGCCCGCTCCCTGGCCCGAACGCATCGGCGCCTTCACGCGGCCTGACCCCGCGTTGCCGCTGGAAGACTGGGAAGGTTTCCTGCGCCGGCTCTATCGCGAGATCCTCCACCGGGAAGCGGCGGAATCGGAACTGGCCGCCTGGCCACGGGACCTGAGCCCCCGCCAGCGCGAGCGGATCGCCGGCGAGATGCTCGCTCGTGGACGCCAGCTCGCCGGGGCGCCGTTCGACACCCTGACCTGCGCCGAGCTGCGTCTGCACCACTGACCGGGATCAACGCGGGTAGATCCGCTGATTGACGAAGGTCCAGTCGCCGGTCCGCACCGTCACGCCGGGGATGGTCACGGTCCCGCGCGGGCGGCCGCTGCCGTCGAGCAGCTCCAGCTCGAGGTCGTGGACGCCGGCCGGCAGCTGCAGGCGCACCAGCTGCACGTGGTCGGGCAGGAGCAGCCAGGACCGGGTGTCGGCGGTCTCGGTGGCCACGCCCAGCAGGTTGGCCAGGAAGCCCACCACCTCGTTCTGCTTGTTGGCCTCCTGGGTGGCGAGGTACTTGGTCAGCCCGCGCAGGATGGTCTTGAAGAGGATCATGCCGTACTCGGCCTCGAAGGTGATGGCCGCGTTCCGCGAGGGCTGATGCACCCGGGAGCCCACCGCCGCGCCGGGCAACGCCGCCGTGCGGACCCGGACCCGGCGCGTGGCCGCGGGGTGCGGCTCCATGGCCGGGATGGCCACCGTGAGCCAGTACTTGATCTTGTAGCCGTCGACGATGGCGTAGGTGGTGCCGGCGCGGGCGGTCAGCTCCCAGGCCCAGTAGGCGTTGTCGTTGTAGGCGTCGGATTCGAAGATGGGCAGGTCGAGCCGCTCCTCGTGCTTGGCCGCCACCCAGCCCAGCTCCACCAGCAGCACGACCTCGCCGCTCCCAGGCGGCACCGAGGGCGCCTGACCGGCGGCGGCGAAGACATCGGGGCACACCGTGCGCAGCTGCGCCAGCTCAGCCGAGAAGCCCAGCCGCCGGCTCACGCGCTCGAGATCCCAGCCCAGCGACGGCGGGATCTCCAGGCCCAGCAGGCGCGACACGTCCTGGTAGGCGGTGGCCGCGTTGCGGTAGGCGATGAAGGCGTCGTTGAGCTCGCCGTCCCAGTCGTAGAGCATGCCCGAGAAGTAGAGCATGAAGGGGTCGTTCTTGGTGCGCTCGAGCTGGTCGGTGTCGCCGCGCTCGATGCCCGCGATGGTGGCGTCGATGTACTTCGAGAGCATGAGGCTGGTCTTGCGGGCCTCCACCACCGCGTCATCGCGCAGGCCGAGATGCAGGTAGTTCAAGGCGCGGAAGTACGGCACCATGGCCATCTCGAAGGGCCGGGCGCGGTAGCTGATGGCGTTGTCGTTGGAGATGAGCGAGAGGGCGCCCTCGCTGATGCTGCGGGCGTAGAGTTCGTCGGCGGTGCGTTCGGCGGCGGCGAAGGCCTCGTTGCTCTCCTGGTAACGACCGGCCCGGTGCAGGATCACCCCCCGTTCGAGGAATGCCAGCAGCACGTCCTTGCTGCCGGTCTCCTTCTCCACGGTGAGCAGCGCCTCGTCGTACGAGCCGGCGGCGATCTCGGGACGCAGGTCCTTCAGCTTGGCGCTGTAGGTGGTGCAACCGGTGGCCAGGACCATGAGGGTCCCGGCCACCAGCACGGCCGCGAGGCGGCGGGGCGAGGCCGTCATGAGGCTCCTCCTAGCCGCGATACTTCTTGTTGCTGACGACCTTCTTGGTCTTGGTCTGGCCGGCCCAGACCTTGATGTTGCTCTCCAGATCCACCAGGTAGGTGTCGGTCTGGTAGAACTTGACCGCGGACTTGCCTTCCTGGTCGACGATGGTGTTCAGCTCGCCGAGGAGCATGTAATCGGCGCCATGTTCACGCCCCCAGCGCGCCATGGTCTCCTGGGTGGCGTAGTCCTGCTGTTCGGCGCGCTCGTCGCGGATCTGCTCGCGCTCGTCGGGGCTCGCGACCACCAGCACGCGGCCGCTGTTGATGAACGCGCGCTCGAGGTCGGCGGTCAGGGTCTTCATGGGGATGTGCTCGACCGTCTTGTTGCGGATCACGCCCACGATGACCGCGGGCTTCTTGCCCGATTGCTCGATGTGGTTCTCGACCCAGGCGGCGGCGGTGATCTGCTGCACCAGATCGCCGGCCACGTTCTGGCTGTCGATGTCGTTCCAGTTGCCGCTGAGGTCGATCTGCTCACCGGAATCCACCCTGGTGACGGTCTTGCCGCCGCAGCCGGCGAGAACCACGACCAGGGCGAGGGCCAGGGCGATGGTCAAAAGCTTCTGCATCCTGTTTTCTCCTTGAGCATGTGCGAGACGCCGGCGCGGGATCGGCGGGTGTCACGCTGTCCAGGCTGTACGCCCGGGCAGCCTTCGAGTTCCATGCGAGGCAATTGTGTCAGGTCGTGTCGATTCGTCAACCGTCTTGATCTTGGTCGTGGTCGGGCAGCGCGGGCTTGACCTTGAAGACGGTCTCGCGCCGCACCTCCACCGTGCCCGGCGGCGCGCCGCGCGCCTTGCTCACGTAACGCGCCCGCGTGGCCGACACCGCCACCATCCGGGCCTCGCGCTTCTTGCAGTGCCAGGCGGCGATGGCCGCGGCGGCCTTGACCGTCTCGCGGTCGGGCTCGGTGCCGGCCGGCACCCGCAGAACCACGTGGCTGCCGGGCAGGCCCTTGACATGGAACCACCAGTCGTTGGCCTTGGCCACCTTGAGGCTCAGGAACTCGTTGTCGCGGTCGGTGCGGCCGGCGAGGACGGTCCAGCCGCCAGGCAGCGAGTATTCGAAGAGGCGGGGCTCGGGTCCGGGTCGGGGCGGCATGTTTCCTCCAATAATCATGGAACCGTCGCGTTCATTTGCTGTATATTCCCCGTTCCGCATATCTTATGCGGCCGGTCCCGATGTGCCAAGCGACCGGATTTCGACATTTTAGCCCAGCACTACCAACGTCAGAAACGAAGGAGAGCTTCGGAGATGATCGAAGTGCGCGACGTCACGAAGCGCTTCGGGAACACGGTCGCTCTGGACCGGGTGTCGTTCGCGGTGGAGCGAGGTAAGATCCTCGGCTTCCTCGGACCCAACGGCGCCGGCAAGAGCACGACCATGAAGATCATCACCACCTTCCTGGCCCCCGACAGCGGCCAGGTGAGTGTGGGTGGGATCGATGTCCTGGAGCAGCCCCTCGCGGTCCGGAGCCGCATCGGCTACCTGCCCGAGAACAATCCGCTGTACCACGACATGAACGTGGACGAGTACCTGGAATTCGTGGGCCGCGCCCGCGGTCTCGAGGGTGCGCTGCTGCGCGAGCGCCTCGACTGGTGCGTGGAGGCCTGCGGCCTGCGCACCGAGTACAAGAAGCGCATCCAGGATCTGTCCAAGGGTTTCAAGCAGCGGACTGGCCTGGCCCAGGCGCTGATCCACGACCCGGACATCCTGATCCTCGACGAGCCCACCAGCGGCCTCGACCCCTTGCAGATCATCGGCATCCGCCGGCTCATCGCCAGTCTCGCCGGCGAGAAGACCGTCATCTTCTCCACGCACATCCTGCAGGAAGTGAGCCCCGTCACCGACCGGGTGGTCATCATCAACGAGGGCCGCATCGTGGCCGACGGCCGCATCCCCGAGCTCACCGAGCGCGCCATGGGCGACAACCGGGTGTTCGTGACGGTGCGCCGCCCCGCCGCCGAGGTGGAGGGCGCGCTGCGCGAGCTGCCGTCGCTGGCCGGCCTGAAGGCGCTCGACGCCGCGGCTGAGGACACCAGCCGCTTCGAGCTGCGCGCACCGTTCCAGCACGACCTGGTGGGCGCGGTGGCCGACCTCGCCAGCCAGCGCGGCTGGCCGTTGAGCGAGCTCCACGAGTCGCGCTACTCGCTGGAGGACACCTTCATCGCCCTGACCCGCGCCAGCGGGCCGCGCCAGGAGGTGGCCTGACATGCGGAACACCAGCGTGATCTTCCGGCGTGAGTTCGCCAGCTACTTCAACAGCCCCATCGCCTACATCTTCATCATCGTCTTCCTGCTGCTGACGGGGCTGATGTTCATGTTGAACTTCTTCCTCGTGGGCCAGGCCGACATGCGCGGCTTCTTCGGTTCGCTGCCACTTTTGCTGACCTTCTTCATCCCCGCCATCAGCATGCGCCTGTGGGCCGAGGATCGGCGCCAGGGCACCTACGAGCTGCTGATGACGCTGCCCATGCAGCCCCACGAAGTGATGCTCGGCAAGTACCTGGCCGCGCTGGCGTTCTTCGCCGTGACCCTGGCCGGGACCCTGCCCATCGCCCTCATGCTCAACGTGCTGGGTAACCCCGACAACGGGGTGGTCTTCAGCGGGTACCTGGGCGCGCTCTGCATGGGCGGCCTCTACCTCTCGGTGGGCATCTTCACCAGCGGGCTGATGCGCGACCAGATCTCGGCGTTCATCCTGGGCGTCATGGTCTGCCTGATGATGTGGCTGCTGGGCCAGACCTTCGTGGCCGCCGTGTTCGACGGCTGGTTCGACGGGCTCGGCCGCCTCCTGCAGCAGTACCTGGGCATGACCAGCCACTTCGAGCCCATGCTGCGCGGCGTGATCGCCCTCGGCGACGTGGTCTACTTCGTGGCGCTGACCTTGCTCTTCCTCGCCCTGAACGCGTTCTGGCTCGAAGGGAGGAAGTTCTGATGAGCGACAAGCGACGCAACTTCCGCATCACCTTCGCCGTGGCCACCGTGCTGCTGGCCGCCGTGGCGGTCCTGTTGATCTCGGTGCTCGGCCACATCCCGGGCGCGCGGGTCGACCTGACCGCCGACAAGCTCTTCACCATGTCGCCGGCCGCCGCCACCATCCTCGAGGGGCTCCAGGTGCCGGTGCAGGTGAAGCTCTACATCACACCCGTCGACAAGATGCCCACCGAGTTCAAGAAGCTCGAGCGCGACATCACCGAGCAGCTGCGCAACTACGAGCGCGTCTCCGGCGGCCAGCTCCAGTTCTCGGTGCACAACCCGCAGAACGACGAGGAGATGCAGCAGGAACTGGGCAAGAAGGGCATCCAGCCGTTCCAGGTGCAGTCGGTGGACAAGGACGAGATCGGCGTCAAGCTGATCTGGAGCGGCCTGACCATCGCCTACAAGGACAAGCCCGAGGAAGTGGTCCCGCGGATCCTCCCCCAGAGCCTGGCCAACCTGGAGACGCTGATCATCTCGCCGGTCCACCGGCTGACCCGCGAGCGCAACCCCAAGGTGGCGCTCTACGCGCCCAAGCGCGAGGTCAACCAGCAGCTGGCCATGATGTACCTGCAGCAGGGCATGCAGCCGCCCGAGCCGCAGGACCAGTTCGCCATGGTCTCGCAGCTCCTGGGCCAGGAGCACTACGACGTGGTGCCCATCGACCTCACCGAGCAGAGTCCCATCCCCGCCGACAGCGACGTGCTCGTGGTGCTCGGGCCCACCAGCCTCAACGAGCGCCAGGCATGGGAGATCAACCGCGCGCTGAGCAACGGCCTGCCCGTGATGATGGCGGTGCAGGCGCACGAATACGCATACCAGCCCGGCCAGCGCGGCGGCTGGACGATCAACGGCCAGGCCAGCGAGAGCGGCCTCGACGAGCTGCTCGCGGGCTTCGGCCTGGGCATCGGCAAGGACCACTTCCTCGACGCGAACAGCCAGGTGCTCGAGCTGCCGCGCGAGGTCAACCTGGGCGGCCTGCGCATGCAGACGCGCGAGCCGGTGGACGCGCCGATCCAGATCCGCATCACCCAGGACCAGATCAACCAGGACGTGCCGGTGACCAACCACCTGGGCCAGCTCCTCTACCTCTGGGGCACCCCGGTGACCATCGACGCGGCCAAGCTGGCCGAGCACGGACTCGCCACCACCACGCTCATCTCCTCGAGCGCGCGGAGCTGGTCGGCCGACTTCGGCGCCGGCATGCTCACCGGCACCCAGATCGACCCCGAGGGCAAGGAGATGGAGGGAGAGCAGCCGCTCATGGTCCTGGCCGAGGGCGAGTTCCCCGACACCTTCAGCGAGACCGGTCCGCCCTCGTGGCCCGCCGACGCGGCGGCCGCTGACGAGGAGAACCCCGAGGAGCCCGCCGGCCCCGCGGCGATGACGCCCCTGGCCCCCGCGGCCACCAAGCTGCTGCTGGTGGGTTGCGCCAAGATGTTCGACGACAACGTGCTGCAGGGCGCCCAGAACGCGCTCCTGCTGCTGAACGCCGTGGACTTCCTGGCCGGCAGCGAGGAACTGCTGTCCATCCGCAGCAAGCAGCTCACCGCGCGCACCATCCGCCCCGTGTCCACGGGCGAGAAGCTCCTGTGGCAGGTGGTCGTGGTGGCGCTCATGCCCGTCCTGTTCATCATCTTCGGCATCATGCGCATGACCCGTCGCCGCGCCGACGCCCAGCGCTACCGCCGCAGCCTCGAGGGGAGGTCGTGATGCTCAACCGCAAGAACCTGATCACGCTCGGGGTCGTCCTGGCGGTGCTGATCGCGGTGGCGGTGTGGCAGCAGGCGAGCCACGAGCGCGCCACCAGCCGCTCGAGCACCGAGGTGCTCATCGCCGGCGAGCTCACTCCAGCCGATCTCTCGCGCATCACCATCGACTACGGCCAGCAGGCCGACGTGGTGGTGCTCGAGAACGGGCCCGAACACTGGCTGATCCCCTCGGCGTTCGGCGCCGAGGCCAGCCAGCAGCGGATCGACACCCTGGTGCGCGGGCTGAGCAACCTGCGCGGCGAGTTCCGCAGCGACAGCCGCGAGGTCCTCGCCGACTACGGCTTCACCGACAGCACGTCCATCACGCTGCACGGGTTCGACCTCGCCGGCCAGGAGCTCTTCGCCCTGGAGATCGGCGGCAAGCCCGAGGGTGGCATGAGCAACTTCGTCCGGCGCCCCGGCACCAGCGAGGTCTACCTCACCAGCACGAGCCTGCTCAACAACCTCGGCATCTGGGGCGAGCCCGAACCGCCTGCAAGCCGGCACTTCCTCGAGCTGCAGGCCTACCGCGCCGAGCGACAGGATGTGGACCGCATCGCGCTGCGCGGCGAGGAGACCGTGACCCTGGTCAAGGACTTCGCCATGATCGAACCGGCCGCGGACGACTCGCTGCACACCGAGCCCTACCCCGACCGCAGCCAGTGGGAATGGCGGCTCCTGGGTAAGAACGCCCGGGCGCTGGGCATGGCGGTCAAGACCAAGGCCGACCAGGTGCTCAACACCGCCACGAGCCTGCGCGGCCAGGACGTGGTCGACCCGGCGGCCGGCCTCGACGCCTACGGCCTGGGCGACGACTCGCGGGCGCTGGTCCTGACGTTCGAGAGCGGCGACGAGGCCCGGTTCGCGTTCGGCGACACGCGCGAGGCCGAGGGCAAGACCCCCGGCGGCGTCTACATGGTGGACCTGGACGACCCCACCACCATCTGGGTGGTGAGCGAGCACACGGTGAAGAACATCTTCAAGGGGAGCGCGGAGCTGCTGCCCGAGAAGGAGTAGATCGCCGGCCAGCGAGAGCCCCCCTCCCGGGCCGGGAGGGGGGCTCTTCTCATGAAGCCATGGCCGATTCGCTCCGTTCCCGGGCATCCTGCCGATCCTGATCGACCTTGTCGGCCTCCTGCCGGCTACTTCAACAGGACCGCCTTCCGCGTCAGGAGCGAGCCATCCTCCAGATCCAGCCGGTAGAAATAGGTCCCGCTGGCCAGACCCGCGGCGTCCCACTGGATCGCGTGCCGTCCCGCCGCGTAGGGTTGCCGGTCGACCAGGCTCTGCACGAGGCGACCGGACAGATCGTAGACGGCGAGGCTGACCGTGTGGTCCGCGGCCAGTTCGAAGACGATCCGCGTGGCCGGGTTGAAGGGGTTGGGATGGTTCGCCAGCGAGGTCACGGGCGCCGGGGCCGCGTCCGGGGAATGGTCGGCCACGGCGGTGATGGGATCGCAGCCGCCGAAGACCACGCCGAGATAATAGGGACCCTCCTCGGCGGCGGGGACGGTGAGTTCGCGGTTGAAACCGCCAAACCCGTCATCCACGCCGCATTCGTCCGGCACCGTCTCCGTCCCGTCCCAGGTGTCGCCGTTGATGAACTTGTACTGGTGGACCGAGAACTCCTCCATCTCCAGCGTGACCTCGTAGACATCGTCGCCGTCCGGGTCGAGCAGCTCGGTGCTGTCCGGATACCAGCCCTGGAAACTCCCGGCGACATGGACGCCGGCGGGCGAGACCTCCTGCTCCCTCATGTCCACGAGCAGGGTCACGCTGACCAGGTCACCGGGCGCCACGATCTCGTAGGAAGTCTGACCCGTGACGTTGCCCTCATCATCCACCGCGAAGACCAGGTTGGGTCCATCGATGAGCCAGATCCCCCACTCGGAGCCGTCGTTCTCGATGGCCCCCCATTCGTGGTCGCCGGGGTTCACGTCCAGGGTGAGGGTCCAGACGTGGTCGTTGTCCGCGTCGTCCATGGGGACCGTGTTCCAGTCGGTGGGCGTCCCCTTGAACTCGATGGCCTGGTAGGACATGGTGCCGTCGATCACGGTGAACGTGATGTCGTAGGCCGTGACGGCGCCAGCCAGGATCAGGACCAGTCCCAGCGCTGCGATCATGGACAATCTTGGCATGACCTCTACCTCCTACCTTGACAATAGGTTATAAGGCTCCCTGTAGTGGAATCCACGAGCTGATGGCGCCGCATTCTACCATAGGCGAACGCGGACGACAAAAATCCGTTCTCCGCTGATCCCTGGCCGAAGCGCCCGTTTCATCCCTTCCGCGGCGCCAGTCCGTAAACCCCGCGTCCCCACACCCGCCGCCGAAGCGCCAGCCGCATCCCCGCCAGCAAGAGCGCCTGCAGCGCCAGCACCGCCGGCGGCCCCCACGCGCCGCGGCCGTAGAGCAGGAACACCGGCACCATGGCCACCGGCCAGACCAGGATCAGCACCAGGTAATAGTGCCGGAAACCGTGCCCTTCGCGGCGCCAGGCGCGGCTGAACGGCGCCGAGGGCGCCGCCCACTGGACGAACGCCAACATGATCTCGAAGCCCAGCCACGCCGGCAGCATGGCCAGGGGCGCCAGCAGCGGATCCAGGCCCGAGCGCCAGATCAGCCCCGCGGTGGCGAGCACCAGCATGGGGCCGGGCACCAGGCAGCGCACCAGGCGGCGCTGGAGCGAGAGCGCGCGCGGCCCGTCGAGCACGCCGCTGCCGATGAGCCAGGCGGCCTGATGCTCGGTGCTGCACGAGGCCGAGCCGCCCAGCGACAGTCCCAGCATGCTCAGCCACAGCCCCAGCATGGTGGCGGCCTGGCCCACACCGGCGAGGCCGGCAGGGAGCTGGTCGAGCCGGTTGCCGCGCACCACAAGCAGGTAGACCAGCAGGGCTGTCGGCAACAGCATGATCGAGCTGGTGAAGCGCCAGTCCTCGCGTAGGTGCGCCTTCAGGAGCAGGCGCATGGCCAGGCCGTCGCGACCGCGTAGCCAGGGCGAAGCCCAGGCCAGCAGCGGACGGGTCCAGTCGCGGCCCGGACGCCGACTGCGAGCCGGTTGCTCGTCATCGGCGGCGTCCAGCCGGCCCAGCACCCGGAGCCCCACCGCCAGCAGCGCTCCCGTGGCCGCCACCGCCAGCAGCGCCCCCGCGGCCACTGGCCACGACGGCCGGGCCAGGGCGCCCCACGAGCCGTACCAGGTGGTGGGCACCGCCAGGAGCGTCCACGGGGAGAGGTCGTCCACGCGCTCGGCCAGCGGGGCCAGCGCGCGCACCCCCACGTTCAGGACGATGATCAGCAGCGTGGTGCCCAGCACCTCCACCAGGCGCCGGGCGCGTCGGCGACCCACGGCGCGGCCGAGGCCCTGCACCAACAGCAGCATCACCGCCGCCAGGGTCACCGCGTGCAGCAGCAGCGCCACCAGCGTGCCCGCGAAGGGCAAGAGCGGCGGACGGCCCGACACCAGCAGCGCGATCAGCGGGATGGCGCAGCCCGCGGCGGTGGCCTCGAGCACGTTGGCCAGCAGGAGTCCGCCCCGGGCCACCAGCAGTTCGCGCTCGCTCACCGGCCACCAGCCCAGCAGGCGCCGGTCCTCGCTGCCCAGCACCAGCGGCGCCACCTCGCCGGCGGTGCGCATGAACACTGCGCCGCCCTGCACCAACACCAGGAGCATGGTCGCCAGGAGCGGCCGGTCGCGCAGCACGGCCACGCCCACGGCCGCGGCCACCGACAGGAGCGCCAGGATGATCAGGACGAGGATGCGCCCGGCGTCGGGCGTCAAACCACGGCGACCCTCGCGTTCGTGGTGCAGGACGAGCTGGCCGCGGGCCTCGCGGTGCAGGCCGCGCGCCAAAGCGACCACCCGCACGGGATCGGCCCCGGCGAGCCGGATCAGCGGGGCGAGCCAGCGCGACATCAGGCGCCCTCGCCCAGGAGGTCGGCCCAGGAGGCATGCCGCGCGCCGTCCTGGTGGGTCATGGCGAGGAAGATGTCGGTGAGCGGGGCGCCCCGGTGCTCGCGGCGCAGATCGGCCACGGCCCCCTGCCAGAGCAGCCGCCCCTCGTGGATCAGCACCAGGTGCTGGCAGATCTCCTCGACCTGCTGCAGCACGTGGCTCGAGTAGAGCACGGTCTTGCCCTGATCGGCGAGGTCGCCGAGCAGGTCGGCCAGGCGGCGCTGGCTGGCCACGTCGAGGCCGTCCATGGGCTCGTCGAGGAACAGGACCGGCGGGTCGTGGAGGAGCGCGGCGGTGACCAGGACCTTGCGGCGCATGCCCTTGGAGAAGCTGGCGAGGCGGTCGTCGAGGACGTCGCCCAGCTCGAAATGGGCGAGCAGGCGCTCGGCGCGGCGCAGGCCCACGGCGGGATCGAGGTCGTGGAGCGCGGCTGCCAGCTCGAGGTACTCGTGCGCCGAGAGGCCCTCGTAGACCGCGCCGTGCTCGGGGACGTAGCCCAGGCTGCGGCGCACGGCCATGACCTCGGTGCGGATGTCGTGGCCGGCCACGCGCGCGGTGCCCTCGCTGGGGGCGAGCAGCGTGGTGAGCATGTTCAGGGTGGTGGTCTTGCCGGCGCCGTTGGCGCCCAGGAGTCCCACGAGCACGCCGGCGGGCACGGCGAGGTCCAGATGGTCGACCGCGGTGAGGTCGTCGAAGCGGCGAGTCAGGCCGATCAGCTCGAGCATCGTCATCGCGCTACTCCCTTCGCCCTCAAGGATGTATAGTGCAGGCGAGCGGAGGGCCAGAGTTTTCTTAATTTGGCCCTGTCAAGATCACCGCAGCCTCGACATCGCCAGGAAAGGAGCCGCCTTGAACGACAACAGGATCCCCGAGGGGGGCAACATCGAGCGACGCCTGCTCATCAAGGGCGGGCGGGTGCTGGACTACTTCCCGGCCGAACTCGACGGCCAGCCCGACCCCCTGGTGGAGGACGTGGACCTGCGGATCCGTGCGTGCCGCATCGCCGAACGCGGGCTGGACCTCGAGCCCGAGGCCGACGAGGAGGTGGTGGAGCTCAACGGCGCCACCGTTCTGCCCGGCAACGTCAACGGCCACATGCACCTGTACATGTCGCTGACCGCGGGCGCGCCTCAGCCGCCGCGCCAGCCCTCGGACTACAAGCAGCACCTCAGCGAGGTCTGGTGGAACCTGGACAAGCACCTCGACAAGGATGCGGTCTTCCTCAGCGCGGTGGCCGGCGCCTGGGACGCGGTGCGCAGCGGCACAACCATCATCTTCGACAACCACTCGAGCCTGAGCTACGTGCGCGGCTCGCTCGACGAGGTCGAGCGCGCCATCGAGACCGTGGGCCTGCGGGCCAACCTCTGCTACGAGGTCACCGACCGCGGCGGCAAGGGCCTCCGCGACACGGCCCTCGAGGAGACCGAGCGCTATCTGGCCCGTCGCAAGGAGACACCCGACGGTTGCGTCGCCCAGTTCCGGACCATGGTGGGCGCCCACGCGAGCTTCACGCTCGAGGACCGCACCCTGGGCTTCCTGGCCCAGCTCTGCGACCGCTACGGCTCTCCCACCCACTTGCACGTGGGCGAGAGCCCCGAGGACCGCGAGATCTGCCGCACCCGCGGCTGGGCCGATCCGGTGGACCGGCTCATGGCCGCCGGCCTGATCCGCGAGGGCTCGGTGCTGGCCCATGGGGTCGACCTCAACGAGGGCGAGCTGGCGCGGGTGGACCAGGCCGGCGCCTGGCTCATCCACTGCGGACGCTCCAACATGAACAGCAGCATCGGCCGCGCCAGCCTGCGCGGCTGGGGCGAGCACGTGGCGCTGGGCACCAACGCCCTCGACGAGAACATGTGGGGCGAGCTGCGCACCACCTACTTCCGCGGCCGCGAGGCCTCGCCGCCGGACCTGGATCTCGAGGCGGCCGCCAAGTTCTGGTTCGGCGGCTACCGTCTGGCCCGGCGCACCTTCGGCGAGTCGTTCGGCAGCCTCCGCGCCGGCGCACCCGCCGACTTCATCGTGCTCGACAACTTCCAGAAGACGCCGCTGACCACCAGCACCTGGCTGAGCCACCTGCTCTACGACTTTCATCCCTGGGACATCGGCTCGGTCTGGGTGGGCGGCAAGACGGTCTACCGCAACGGCGACGGTCCCCCGATCCCGCCGCGGACCATGCAGGAGACCGCCACCCGCCTCTGGCAGACCATGGGTTGGCTCTAGCACCAGAATGCATTGGACACCATGCGATTCATGGGGGGCATGAAGCGACGATCCGGGCGACCGCGGCGTGGGCGATCAGGTCTCGGCCTGGTCGCCCTCTGCCTCCTGCTCCTCGTCGGGTCTGCGGCAGCCCAGCACGCCTTCCCCGCGCATCAGCAAGCCACCCTCGACAGCCTGCGTCAGGTGCATCGGACGCTGGGCGCCGATTCGCTGTCCGCCCGCGTGGCTGCGCTCCTGCCCGCCGCTCGCGCCGCCGGCGACTCGGCTTTCGTCATGCGTCTGCTGGGTATGCGTGGCGGGTCCCTGGTCTGGTACAAGCACGACCCCGCGGCCATCGACGACCTCCGCGAGGCGCTGACCCTGGCGCGCGCCCTCGGCGACAGCGCCTCGGTGGGCCGGTCGCTGCTCTGGCTCGCCCAGGCGCTGGAGTACGGCGGACAGCAGGCCGCTTCCACCACATGCTACGAGCAGCTCCTGACCATCGGCGAGCTGCTCGACGATCCGTACTATGCAGGTCGGGGCAGCATCGGCGTCGCCTGGGATCGCTGGCTGCACGGTCAATATGCCGCGGCGGAGTCGCTCTACACCTCGGGCCACGAGTTCGCCAAGGCTGCCAGAGACACCTTCTCCGTCCTCTGGAGCAGCAACGGCCTGGGACTCACCTACTGGAACACCGGCCGGCTCGCCGCGGCCGACACCGTCTTCACCAGCACCCTGCGCGACAGCCGGCACTACGGCATGTCCGCCGTCGAGGCGGCGGTCCTGAACAATCACGCCGGGCTGCTGGAAGTGCTGGGACGTTTCGGCGAGGCGCTGGCCGGCTACGAGCAGGCGCGGGAGTTGCAGCTGCGTCTGAACAACCCGCGCGAGGCCTTGCCCGCGACCATGAACATCGCCCGCTGCCAGCTGATGCTCGGCCGCCTCGACCAGGCGGCGGGCACGCTGGAAGCGCTCATCGCTGAATGCCGCCAGGAGGGCTATCTGGATATCCTGCCCGGCGTGCTCGAACACCTGGCCATCGTGCAGCTCGAGCAGGATCGCCCCGCGCTGGCTGCGCGGACCTGCCGCGAGGGTCTTGCCCTGTCCGCAGCCACCCGCCCGCGCTACGCCATCCAGTTGCGGCTGACCCTGGCACGCGCCCTGGCGGCGCAGGACAGCCTCGCGACTGCCCGGGTCGAGGCCGCTCGCGCGGCCGGCCTGCCCACGGCCGTCACCGACCTGCACATGCACACCGAGGTGGCACTGGTCCGGGGCGACCTGGCGCTCCAGGCCGGCGAGGCCGCGCTCGCCGCCCGGATCCTCGGCACCGCGGCACGCCGTGCCGAGGAGAGCGGACTGGTGCCCCAGCGCATCACGCTGCTGAGCCAGGCCGGCGAGGCGCAACTGCTGGCCGGCGACCCCATCGCCGCCCGGCGCACCCTCCAGACCGCGCTCCACCTCTGGGAGTCGTCGCGCACACTGCCCGACGATCCGATCTGGCGCGAGCGGCGCAGCGCCAGCGCGCGCCGGCTGTTCGAATCGCTGGCCGAGCTGACCATCGACCATCCCGACTCGGTGGACCTGGCGGTGCGCCTGACCCGCAGCTTCGACCTCCTCCAGCACTTCAAGGCCCGCACCCTGCTCGAACGATCGCTCGGCCCCGGGCGTGAGCTGGCCGATCCGCGACCGGTCACCCTGCGGGATCTGCAGATCCGGGTGCTGCAACCGGGCGAGATCTTCCTCGACGCCTACCTCGGCGAGCGGCACGGCCTGCTCTACCTGGCCACGCGCGATACGCTGCTGGCCCAGCCGCTGCGCGGACGCGAGGCCACGGCCAACGTACTCGACGCGATCCAGGGGCTGGTGGGCGCGTCGCAGACCACGGTTCCGCTGGCCAGGCTCCAGCGGCTGGCCGCCACCCTCCTGGATCACGACCAGACCACCTTGCCACCGGTCGACATGGCCGGGATGCTCGCCACCGTGCGCACCGTCTGCTGGTCCCCCGACGGCGAACTGCATCGCCTGCCGCTGTCCGTACTGCTCCAGGATCGGGATCTGCCCGTGGTGCGCACGCCTTCGGCCACGTTCCTGGCCAACTTGCGCCTGCGCCCGCCACCACCGGCGCATGCCTCGGTCCGCATCCTCGCCGCAGCCGGACTGACCGACGGCCAGGGGCGTCCCCTGACCGGGGCCACCGCCGAGGTCGCCTGGCTGGCGCGGCATTTCCGGAATGTCGAAACCGTGCGCGACTCCAGCGCCGTCACACCCTTCGGCGGTCGGGACCTGGCCGATTACGACCTGCTGCACGTGGCGGCCCACGCGGTCATCGACGAACAACGCCCCTGGAACAGCGCCCTGATCTTCGGCCTGCCCGAGAGTCCAGTCCGGCTGCCCGCCGGCCAGGTGGCCGATCTCCATCTCAATGCCCGACTCGCCGTCCTGACCAGTTGTAGCAGCGCCACCGGCGCACTCTGCTCGGGCGAGGGCATGCTGGGGCTGGCGTCGGGGTTCCTGTCCGCCGGGGTGCCCACGGTGCTGGCCACGCTCTGGCCGGTGAACGATCGCGACGCCGCGCTCTTCAGCCGCCGGTTCTATTCGGCGCTGGCCGAGGGGCGGACCGTGGCCGAGGCTCTCCTCGAGACCCAGCGCCGCTTCCGCGCCGAGGAGGCCACCGCCCACCCCTTCCACTGGGCCGGCTACGTGGTCGTGGGCGACGGGTCGCAGACCGTGGAACTAGAGGAGCGCCAAGGAATCGCGACCTGGATCGCACTGGGCGGCGGCCTGGTTGCGGCGAGCGCCACCGTCCTGAGCAGGACCCGGCGAAAAAAGCGGGCCTGAGCGATGGCCCAGGCCCGTTCCGTTCCGCTGGTGTCCGGTGGTCCCCCGCCATGGTCTGGGGGCGGCGCGATCAGCGCAGCATGGTGAACTTGAAGGTCCGCGCCTCCCCCAGCGCCTCCAGCCGACAGATGTAGGTGCCTGCCGGCACGCTCGAGTCCCCGAAGCCGACCACGTTGTCGCCGGGGGCCAGCACCCCGGTATCGAGGCGGTCGATGAGCCGGCCGCGCAGGTCGTAGATCCGCAGCGTCACGGCGGCCTGGCGTTCGAGCCGGAAGGCGATGGTCGTGGTGAGGTCCGCGCTGGGATTGGGATACACCCGCAGCGAGGTCAGATCCCCGGGCTCGGGCTCCACCGGTGGCATGCCGGGGTTGCGGGGATCGAACGTGTCGAGGGCGAGGGCGCCGGACTGCGTCGGATCGAGCCACGCAGCCAGCTGGGTCTCGGGCGTGCCGCCGCCGTTCCAGGAGACGGACAGGCGGCCGTACCAGTCGCTAGCATCGGGATTGCTGCACGAGGCGTAGCCGCCGTGGAGCTGGCCCACGATGCGGTGGGCGGGGTCGAAGAGCGGGCTGCCGCTGGAGCCTCCCTCGGTGGTGCCCAGGTCCCAGGCGCCCACTCGCCAGTGCGTGCCGTTGCCCGGAGAGTCGTAGCCGATGTACGAGGTCACCGTCAGCGGGTCGTCGTCGAAGCTGATGGCCTTCTCGTCGGTGCTGGGGTGATGGACGCAGACCGAGCGCGCCACCGACTGTCCCGACCAGTCCCAACCGGCGTAGGTCAGATGCCAGCTCGTGTCGGGCGCCGCGCTCAGCTCGAGCAGCGTGAAATCGCTGGGCACGTGGCCCGCGCGCCAGATCGTCCCGGACTGCCAGTCGTCGCGGCTGCCACCGCTGAGATCGCCGCAGACCGGACTTTCGTAGTTCCAGTAGATGGTGACCGAGGCCGCGTTCTCGGCGTCGACGTCGCAGTGGTTGGCGGTCAGGAAGTAGGGCGTTTCGTCCTGGGCCGTATTGTTGATCAGGGCACCGGTGCACTTCCAGGTCCCGTCGAGGGTGTAGACGCCCACCGAACGGATCTCGCGCCGCCACGGGTCTCCCTCGGGGCAGATCACGTCGATGTTGCAGTCGCCCTGCTTGAGCACGGCCTCGCCGAAGCCGCGGTAACCGCGGCCCACGCGCATCACGGCGAGGTCGAAATCGTCGCGATGCCCGGCGGGCAACTCGAGCGAGAGGAGCGCGCTGTCGCCGAGCACCACCGGCGTCCAGAGCTGACCGTCGGGGCGGTTGTGGGCGGCGGTGAAGACGATCTCGTCGCCATGGCTGCCACGGAGCACGAGTCGGGCGCCCCAGGGCAGACGGAAGCGCTCGAACCCGAAGTTGAGGCTCAGCGAGCCCGGAGCCTCGACCCGCAGCTGCCAGCGGTGCCCGCCGTCCGGCAGGCGGTCCCAGTGATCCGTATCGGCGGGGGCCACACTCAGATCGGCAGGCCAGGCGAAGCGCTCGGGGCCTCCCGCGGCGAGGCGAATCTGGTCCTCGGTGGCGAGCGCGGCCAGGTCGGGGCCGGCGAGCGAGAGCAGACGGGGCTCGGCCACCGCGCCGGTGGCCACGACGAACACGAGACAGAGCGTCAGCAGGAAGCGGGGCATGAGCAACCTCGCGGGATCAGGGTGTGGCACAGGGGTAGCGTCAGGATACGGTATGGACCGACCCTGACGCCAGTCTTCAGGCAGCGGCGGGCTCACACGTGGTTGCGCAGCGCCAGCTCGGCCGGCGCGGGCTGGAGATAGACCTGATCCAGCAGGTAGGACACGCCCTGGATCTTCAGGTGGTGGTTGAGCAGGGTCAACGGCACGATGAGCGGCACCTGGCCCTGCCGATAGGCGTCGATGACCGCGAGGATGTCCTCCTTCTCGGGCTGGCCGAGCGACTGCTTCAGGTAGCCCAGCAGGTGCTGCAGGACATTCACATTCTTGCGGGTCGTGGCCCGGACCTGCAGCGCCGCCATGAAGCCCGCCAGGTAGCGTTCGCGGAACTCGGCCGGCGTGTAGTCCTTGACCTGGGCCACCAGCTGGCCCAGCTCCTTGTAGTGCTGGGGACTGTGCGCCATGAGCAGGTACTTCTGCCGGGCGTGGAACGCCACGATCTCGCCCCGCTTGAACCGCCCCGCGAACAGCTCCTGGGCGCGGTGGTAGGCGAAGACGCGGACGATGAAGTTCTCGCGCAGGCCAGGGTCGTTCAGACGCCCCTCCTCCTCCACCGGCAAAAGCGGCAACCGGCGCATGAGCTCCGCTGCGAAAAGCCCCACACCCACCTTGCGCGGCATGCCACCCTTGCCGCCCTTGACCGGCACCCGCTCCATGCCGCAGCTCGGCGAGCCCCGTTTCAGCACGTAGCCAGACAGCCCCAGGGGCACCAGCTCCTTGAGCTTGCGACGCGACCAGCGATTCATCCGCTCGGTCCAGTCGGTGGCGGTCTTGTTGCCGACCATGTCCGGTGCCTCGGGGTCGCCCTCGAGATGGACCGGCTCGCGCGGGATGCCCATGCCGACCTCGGCCTCGGGGCATACCGGCACGAACTCGAAGTAGCCGCCGAGGATGTCGGTGAGGTAGCGGTCGTGCTTGTGGCCGGCGTCCCAGCGCACCTTCTCCCCCAGCAGGCAGGTGCTCACACCGACGAGGATCTTGTCGCTCATTTCGTCTCCTCGGGTTGACCGAACCGTTGCGCCACCACCCGGCGGCGATGATCGAAGATGCCCGCGAGCTGGCGGCGGACCGCCAGCGCGTGGATCAGATCGCCCAGCGGCCCCAGCGGCAGCGCGTAGCGGACGGTGTCGCCCAGCTCGGTGCCGCCGGCGGTCGTGGCGGCGAAGGTGTGGGTGTGGTGCCAGAAAGAGTAGGGTCCGAGGATCTGCTCGTCGACGAACTTGTGGGGCGGCTCGAAGCTGGTGATCAGCGTGCGCCAGCGCAGGGGTAGGCCATTCACGCGCACCACGTAGTCGATGAGCGCGCCCTCCTTCATGGCGATGGGCGACGGCGTGAGGATCTCGAAACCCATGCTGGGCGGGGTGATCGCGGCCAGGTTCTCGGGTCGCGCGAAGAAGGCGAAGACCTCGCCGAGCGGCGCGGCCACCTTCTGGCGTTGCGCGAGGACGTGCACCGTCATGCCTCGGCCTTTCGCCGCAGGCGCGCCATGGCGTCGATGTATCGGTCGACCCGGAACTTGCGCTTGCAGCCGTTGAAGTTCATGTAGCGCACCTTCCCGAACACGGGCCGTTCGACCCAGGGCCGATCGTGCAGCCCGCCGATGGACCAGGCGCAGCCGACGTACCCGTTGGGATCGCGACCGTCGAGGCTGTAGCGGTCGTTGAGCGTGATGGCCACGTCCAGCGCCTCGCCCGGATCGCGCGTCCACTCCAGGATCTTCTTGGCCCAGTACATGCGCAGGTAGCCGTGCATCTTGCCGCGGACCAGCAGTTCGGTCTGCGCGGCGTTCCACAGCGGATCGGCGGTGGTAGCGGCGGCGAACTCGGCCAGATCGTAGAGGTGGTCGCGCGGATCGTCGACGTGGTCCTCGAGGGTGCGGCGGGCCCAGGCGGGCAGCCCCTCGTAACGGTCGTAGTCGGGATTGTGGTGGCAGAAGTTGTCGGACAGCTCGCGACGGACGATCAACTCCTCGAGGAAGACGTCGGCGCCGGGTTTGCCGGCCGTGGCCAGGGCGGCGCGCTGGGGTGCGAGCTGGCCGAAGTGCAGGTATGGGGAGAGGTCGGACTGGCCGGCCACGGTGGGATCGTTGCGCGCCTGGTCGTAGCCAGTGAGCCGGGTCGCGACGAACCGCTCCAGCGCGGCGTGAGCCGCGGACTCCCCGGGGGCGCACCAGTCGCACGGCGGCCCCACATCCGGAACCCGATGCGACCAGTCCGGCGCGGGTACGTCGCCCGACCAGGCATGGGGATGCGACCGGAGCGCCGGGATCTCCTCCAGGAACTCGGCCAGCAAGCGCTGCAGCTTGGGACGGATGGTCCGCGCGGCATATTCCTGCTTGTCGCTGGTCCGCCACACCGGCACCACGTTGTGCGTGTCGACCAGGTGCAGGGGCACGGAGATCCGCTCGGCCACCGCGGTTTCGCCGGCCCGGCTCACACGCAGGGGATTGAAATCGGTGACCAGGCCGCCGGCGCCGCAGCGCTCCGCGAAGGCCGGCACCTCGGTGACGGGATCGCCGCGCAAGAGGACGAAGGGGATGTTCAGTGCGGCGAGGTCGGTGGCCACCTGCCGGAGCCCGCCGAGCATGAAATCATAGTGGCGGCCGGTGGCGCCGAGGAACTCGGGCATGAGGCAGAAGACCACGGCCAGCGAGCGATCATGGGCCAGGGCCCATTCCTGGGCATGGAGCAGCGCCCAGTTGTCGCCGACCCGCTGGTCGCGCCGCATCCAGTAAAGCACCGGACCGGGCGCGAGGTCGCCGGTGCGCAGCGAGCGGACACGGTCGGGATGGACGGTCAAGGCTGGTTCCTCTCGGTGGCGGCTCCCGACAGCATAGCGCGCTCAGCTGCGCCTGACCACCTCGCGGGCCAGCGCCGAGACCAGGTCGCCCACCACCACCAGCAGCGCGCCGGCCGCCATGGCGAGCACCATCTCGTCGTAGTGGTTGCGCGCCCGGGCATCCTGGATCCAGAAGCCCAGCGAGAGCAGGCCGAGCATGCCGAGGACGGTGGCCTCGCGCACGCAGGTCTCCCAGCGGTAGAACAGGTAGAGCAGCGTACGGTTGAGCGAGAGCGGCAGGATGCCGGCCAGGAAGATCTGGGGCCGGCTGGCACCGAGGCCCCGTAGCGCGCGCAGGGTCGGCTGCTCGAGGTTCTCGATCATGTCGGCGTTCAGCTTGCCCAGGATGCCCGCGTTGTGCAGCGCCAGCGCCATTACCAGCGGCAGCGCCGAGGGGCCGCAGAGGCCGAGCAGCAGGAAGGCCCAGACGTACTCGGGGATCGAACGCAGCAGGGTCAGCAGGGCGCGCACCACGATCACCAGCGTGGTCCACGCGGCACGACGCAGGCGGCCGATGGGCCGGGGTTCGGGCAGGAAGGGGTCGGGGCGGGCGAAGCTGCGCGTGGCCCAGGGCGCCAGGACCGCGCCCAGCAGGCCGGCGAGCAGGATGGCGGCCACGCTGATGGCGAGGGTGGCGGCGGTCGCCGCACCCAGATGATCGTGCCAGAGCTGGCTGGCCCAGTGGGCGGCGCCCGTCCAGGTCCAACCGGACTCCTGCAGCGGGTAGGGCACGATCTCGCCGAGGAAGCGCTGCAGGTTGGCCGCGCGGCGGTCGGTCCAGCCCGGATCGGCGAGGAAGCCGCCCGCGAGCCAGCTGCCGGCGACGATCAGGACGGCGGTCCAGGCGCTCAGCCGCAGGAACGGGCTGCGGGGACGCTGGCGGCGGAGCCGGTCGACGGTCGTCATCCCACCAGCCTCCTGCGCACCGCGCCGCTCCACCAGTCCACCGTGACCACCAGGATCAGCAGCACGTAGAGATAGGTCCAGACCTCGCCGTAGTAGAGGTTCTCGAAGCTCGCTGCCAGGTGATAGCCGAGGGTGGGAAAGCCGAAGAAACCGAGGACCGCCGCCGACCGCAGCGCGCACTCGAACCGATAGAGCGCGTAGGCCGTCATGTCGGGCAGGGCGCGGGGCAAGAGGCCGAAGGTGAAGACCTGCGCTGCGGTGGCGCCGGCCTGCTGCAGCGCCAGCGCGGCCGGGCGCGGCGCCTCGTCGATCATCTCGGCGAAGACCTTGGCCAGGGTGCCGGCGTAAGGCAGGGTCAGGGCGGCCACCGCCGCCAGGGGCGTGACTCCGAACACCGCCAGGAAGAGCACCGCCCACAGCAGTTCGTGGATCGAACGCAGCAGCACGGCCACGAGTCGGCAGGCGGCGCTGAAGGGCGCGGCGATCCGGGCGCGGCGGGTGTCGCCCGACCACCAGGCCGTGGCGGCGCCGAAGCCCAGCAGAACGCCCAGCAGGAGCGAGGGGAGCATGGCCGCGGCGGCGAAGGCCACCGTGCGCCAGGCGGCGCGCAGGGCGGTCAGGATCAGCGGCGGCGTTCCGGATGGCAGGTCGACCCCTTCGTGCCCGAGCGCGGGTCGCAGCGCGTGGCCGAAGAATTCAGCGGTGAGCCGCCAGCCCTCGCGATCGGGCCAGAGGCGCCGCGGGTCGAGGTCCAGGGTCCAGATGGCCCAGATTCCGGCGACCGCGAGCAACAGCAGCATCGCGACCCGTGTGTTCAACGGTCCGAGCCCGCGGACCGGCGAGGCCCGGTCAGGTGACGCCATGGTCATCCTCCGGGCGGTTCAGCCGGTACAACGTCTGGAACGACGAGGGATCGATGGCCCCCGGCGCGCCATCGAGGCCGATCCGTCCGTCGCGCAGGCCCACCAGGCGCGGGAAGAAGGCGCGGGCGAGTTCGAGGTCATGGAGGCTCATCACCAGGGTCAGGCCGCGCTCGCGCGCGAGATCGACCAGGAGGCCCACGGTGTCGCGGGCGCGGGCGGGATCGACGCTGGCCACGGGTTCGTCGGCCAGGAGCACGCGCGGTCGCTGATAGAGCGCCCGGGCGATGGCCACGCGCTGCTGCTGGCCGCCGGAGAGGCGGTCGGCCCGGTGGTAGAGCTTCTCGCCCACGCCCACACGGGCGAGGAGGCGATGGGCCCGCTCGAGATCGGCACGAGGGGGGCGGGCCATGGCGCGGGCCGCGGCCCAGAACCCCTGACGACCGAACCCGCCAGCCAGCACGTTCTGGACCACGCGCAGGTTGGGGACCAGGCGCAGATCCTGGTGTACGACCCCGATGCCCGCACGCAGGCGCCTCAGTTCGGCCGGACCGAGCTCGGCCAGATCCCGACCATCGGCCAGGACCCGGCCGGACGTGGCGCGCTGGCTCCCGTTGAGCAACCGCAGCAAGGTGGTCTTGCCCGCACCGCTGGGACCCACGAGCGCCACGGCGGTGCCGGGCTCGATGTCCAGGGTGACCGAATCCAGGGCCACGCCGGCGCCGAAGCGCACGGTGACATTGGCGAGACGGAAGCCGCCGCTCACGTCAGCGGAGCATGTCGAGATCACGCGCCACGGCCTCGATGCCGGCGAACTCCTCGTTCGTGGCCGGGATCAACGCCTCGCGCGGCAACGCCGACAAGAGCGCCCGATCCTCGATGCCGACGAGCGCCGCCTGCAACCGGTCGGTGAATCCGGCGCCGAACATCGTCTCCAGCGCGGGATGGGCGGTGAAATTGTAGTCGGCGTAGTACGGGGTCTTCCAGACGATGCGGACCTTCTCGGGATCGGTGCTCCCGTTGGCCACGCGCTTCTCGTAAACCTTGTAGTTGACCACGCCGGCCTGGTAACGGCCCGATTCCACCAGCTCGACCGTCTTGTCGTGGCTGCCCGAGAAGCCGAAGGGCTGGCTGAAGAACTCGGCGGGGCCCTGGCCCGAGTTCAGACGGATATAGAACTCGGGCATGAGCCGGCCGCTGGTGCTGCTCTCCGAACCGAACGTGAAGCTGAGGTCCTTGATGGCGTGGGGAAACTCGTCGCCGCGCTCCAGACCGGTGCTCTCGTGGGCGATGAAGTACGAATAGTACTGCGGATCGGCCTTGCCCTGGGCGATGGCCCGGGCACCGGGCACGGCGTTGCGTGCCTGCACGCCGGTCAGGCCGCCGAACCAGGCCAGATGGACGTCGCCGTTGCGGAACATCTCCACCGAGGCCTGGTAATCGCGCGCCGGGACGTACTCCACCGGAACCTGCAGGACCTCGGCGAGATGCTTCGCCATGGGAGCGAACTTGGCCTGCAGCTCGGTGGTGTTCTGGTCGGGGATGGCGGTGAACTTGAGGACAGGTGCGACATCCTGGTTGCCACCGCAACCGGCCAGGGCGATCAGCGCGCCGGCCAGCAGAAGGAGGGTAAGATTTCTCAAGAGGATTCTCCGCAGCTAGAGGTTTGACCTTTTGCGGAGGAATGAATACCCATGAACGAGGATATCAGCAAGTCGCAGTGTCAGACGGCAGTCGGCGCTCCCACATACTTCTCGAGCAGGCTCACCAGGGACTTCTGGTCGATGGGTTTGGCGAGATAATCGTCCATGCCCGCATCGAGACAGCGCTGGCGATCGCCTTTCATGGCGTGCGCGGTCAGGGCGATGATCGCCACGTCGGGCTCGAGCACGCCATCCTCGCCGGCCCTGATCCGACGGACCGCCTCGTAGCCGTCCATCACGGGCATCTGCACGTCCATGAACACCAGCGCGAAACGCTGCCGGGACAGGGCGTCCAGCGCCTCGGCGCCGTTGTCGACCACCTCCACCCGGTAGCCCAGCTTGCGCAACAGGATGCTCGCCACCTTCTGGTTGACCGGGTTGTCCTCGGCGAGGAGCAGCGGCAGCGTGTCCGGATCGGCGACCTCATTGGCGCCCGCCCTGGTCCGGAGGGCCTGTCCGGGCGGCGTGTCGGGGTTGGTGAGGTCGGCAGCGGTCGGCAACGCCGTCATGGTCCGTTCGCCGGCGTCCAGCGCCAGCAAGGCCTCGCGCAGCTTGCGATGACGCAACGGCCGCGTCACCCAGCCGTCAAAGCCGGCCTGGACCAGTTCCTCGCCATCGAGCGATTCGCCCAGGCAGAACACGGCCAGGCACGGCGGCGTGGCCGCACCCAGCTCGGCCTGCAGCGTCGCCGGCAGCGAACGGATCTGGGGATCCTGGTTCCAGGTGCCGGCCAGCACCACCCGGCTGGCGGCGCCGGCGCCCAGGGCGGTCAGGGCGACCTGTCCGGGATCGCCCGACACCTCTGGCGCCACCACCTCGCAGCCGAGATAGCGCAGGTTCTCCACGGCGATCTGGCGGATGGCCGGATCGGGCATGATCACCAGCACCGGCAGGTCCAAAGGCTGCAGCGACACCGTCGTATCGCCCCGCGGGAAGGTCAATTCGTACCAGAAGGTCGCACCCCGTCCCAGCTCGCTGTCGACACCGATCTCGCCGCCCATGAGGTCGACCAGCTGCTTGCAGATCGCCAGCCCCAGCCCGGTGCCCCCGTACTTGCGGGTGGTGGATGCGTCGACCTGCGAGAACGACTCGAACAGGCAATCCATGCGATCGGTGGGAATGCCGACACCGCTGTCGATGACCTCGAAGCGCAGGGCCGCCGCGTCACCTGCGGGCTCGCGGCACGTCACCCGCACCTCCACGCGGCCGGACTCGGTGAACTTGACGGCGTTGTTGACCAGGTTGACCAGGATCTGGCGGACGCGGCCCGGATCGCCGCACAGGCTCGCCGGCACGTCGTGATCCACGCGCAGCAGGAAGCTGAGCCCCTTCTTGCCCGCGCGCGGGCCGAGCATCTCGCCCACCTCCTCGACCAGGCTGCGCAGGTCGAAGTCGATGGCCTCGAGCTCGAGCTTGCCCGCCTCGATCTTGGAGAAATCGAGGATGTCGTTGATGATGCTGAGCAGGTTGCGGGCGCTGGCGTAGACCACCTCCAGGTGCTCGCGGTGCTCGGCGGACAGCTCGCCCTCGAGCAGCACCGAGGTCATGCCCAGCACGCCGTTCATGGGCGTGCGGATCTCGTGGCTCATGTTGGCCAGGAACTCGCTCTTGGCCCGGGTGGCCTGCTCGGCCTCCTCCTTGGCCACGCGTAGCGCCTCCTCCACCCGCCGCCGCTCGGTGATCTCCTGCTGCAGGAAATGATTGGCGCGGGTGAGGTCGCCGGTTCGCCGCGCCACGCGCTTCTCCAGATCCTGGGTGCGCACCTTCATCAGGCGGGTACGGTAGCGGATGATGCCGTTGATCGCGGTCAGGCCCACCAGCGCGCACAGCGTCAGGAACCAGGGCGTGCGCCAGAACGGCGGCGACACCACCAGCGAGATGCGCGCCCCCTCCTCGTTCCACACCCCGTCGCTGTTCGAGCCGCGGACCCGGAAGGTGTACTTGCCCGCGGGCAGGTTGGTGTAGGTGGCGTGGGTCCGCTCGCTGGCCTCGGTCCAGTCGCTGTCGAAGCCCTCGAGCATGTAGGTGTAGCGGTTCTTCTTGGGCGCGGCGTAGTGCAGCGCGGTGAAGGCGAAGGAGATCACGTGGTCGCGGAAATCCAGCTCGAGATGGTCGGCCAGGTGGATCGGCTGGTCCAGCAAGAGCCGACCGCGGTTGAGTTCGCCTACCTCCACCGAACGGTTGTTGATCTGGAAATCAGTGATCACCACCGGCGGCACGTAAGCGTTGGCCTCGATCTCGTCGGGGCGGAAGACGTTGAACCCGTTGATGCCGCCGAAGTACATGCGGCCGCTCGCCCCGAAGGAGCAGGCGTTCATGTTGAACTCGTTGCTCTGGCAGCCGTCCTTGGCCTGGTAGTGCTCGAAGTCGAGGGTCGTGGGATCCAGGCGGATCAGGCCGAAGTTGGTGCTGGCCCAGATGTCGCCCCCGGCATCGGCGCAGAGCGCGTAGATGGTGTTGTTGGGCAGGCCGTCCTTCTCGGTGAAGCGACGGCATTCTCCGGTCTCGGGATCGAGGATGCTGATCCCCGAGCCCGACCCGATCCAGATGCGCCCGCGCTGGTCGCGCAGCAGCGTCATGATGGTGTCGCTGGAGATGGTGCGATGATCGGCGGGGTCGTGCCGGTAGTGGCGACGGTCCCCGGTGCGCGGGTCGATGCGCAGCAGGCCAGCCCCCCAGGTTCCCACCCAGAGCACGCCGCCGTTCTCCACCAGCAGCGTCTTGCAGCTGTTGCCTCCGAGGTCGAAGGGGCCGGGCTGCGCCGAGTGGAGCGTGAAGTGTCCGCTGGCCGGATCATAGCTCTGGACGCCGTCCCAGGTGGCCATCCAGAGCGTCCCGTCGACCCCCTCCTCGATGCTGTAGACCCGCAGGCATGGCGGTCCGGTGAGGCCGGAGGGGTCGGCTGCATATCGGTGGAAGCGGCCGGTCGCGGGATCGTACCTGTTGAGCGCTCCATGGGCATAGCCCAGCCAGAGCTGACCCTGGCGATCCTCCTGGATCACCGTGAAGGCAGGGCTGCTGGGGCAACGATCGTCGCGGGCGTCGGTGGGGAAGCGGACCAGCGTCCCATCGTGCGGGTCGAAGTGGTTGAGCCCGTTGTTGGTGGCGATCCAGACCATCCCCTCGCGGTCCTCGTGCAGCGCCCAGACGGTGTTGTCGCTGAGGCTGCCGGGGTCGCCGGGAACGTGGCTGAAGTGATAGAACTGCTTGGAATGCGTGTCATGGAGGCTCGTGCCCAGATCGTGGCCGACCCAGATCACCCCGGCCAGATCCACCAACAAGGCCTGGATCTTATCGCTCTGCAGAGCCGTGGGCGTGGCGAGGTCGGCTGTGAACTCGACCCATTGCCCGGACTCGGGGTCGTAGCACTGGAGCGGAGAGTTGTCGCCGCCGAGCCAGAGCCGCCCCTTCTCGTCGCGAACGAGGCTCTGGATCCCACCCTCGCCCAGCAATGGCGGCACCAGGCTCGCCGTCACCATCCGTTGCGCCAGGTCGAAGCGCTGCAATCCGGTGGTCGTGCCGATGAGGACCTCGCCGTCGCCGCTGGCGAGCAGGGTCTCGACCCTCTCGGTCAGGCGATAGGTCTCGACCGTCGTGCCCGCGAGGCCGATCCGCGCGAGGCCCGCAGCCGTGCCGACCAGGATGCCGCCCTGGCCGTCCAGCAGCAGAGCCGTCACCTCGTCGGAGGGCAAACCGGCCTCCTGATGCCGCCAGACCCATTGTTCGCCGGAGTCCGGGTCGTGCCGCAGGAGACCGTGCTGGCGCGTGGCCACCCAGACCCTGTCCATCGGGTCGATGACCAGATCGAGCACCTCGTAATTGACGCCCGTCTCGCCGGCGGCGCGCGCGGGGCCGGTGCAGAGGAAGTCGAAGCGCCAGGCCGCGCGGTCGAAGCGCGCGAAACCCGAGGACTCGGAGCCCACCCAGAGGTGCCCGTCGTGATCCTCGGCCAGGCAGGTCACGTAGGCGTCGGAGAGGGTCAGGGGATCGTCGGCATCGGTCTTCCAGACCTTGAAGTCGTGGCCGTCGTAGCGGTTGAGGCCGTCCTGGGTGCCCAGCCACACGAAGCCATGGCGGTCCTGCAGGATGCAGTTGACCGAACTCTGGCTCAGTCCATCCTCGAGGGTGAGGTGACGGAACGTGCGCCGCAGTTGCAGGACCTCGGTGTCCTCGGCGACCAGCGGACCGGACATGACCGTCGTCAGGAGGATCGATCCGAGTGCCAGGACCTTCAGAAGCTTCATCCCCGCCTCGCTTGCTCATTGCATGCCAGGAGCCTGCGGGGATCCGCGGGTGGGGTCCGCGGAGCCGCAGCCTCAGCTGTTGCATCGGCCAGGATCAGGGATTCTTTTGCAAAAAAGCAGGAGCGGGGCCGAACCCCGCCCCTCTGGCAGGATCAGAGCGACCAGGCCGTGCCCTCGGGTCCGTCCTGGATACCGACACCCAGGGTGGCCAGCTCGTCGCGCAGCCGGTCGGCTTCGGCCCAGTCCTTGGCCTGGCGCGCCGCGGTGCGCTCGGCGAGCAGAGCCTCCACCCGCGCGATGTCCAGACCGATCCGCGCGGCCTTCAGGTCGCGTCGCGCGGCGAGGTAGACCGCCGGATCCTGGCCGAAGCAGCCGAGAACGTCCGCCACGGTCGCCATGTCGTGGACGAAGCGGGCCAAGGTCCGCCGCCGCACATCCTTGGCCACGCCCTTGGCCGAGGCCAGCAGGCCGTTGACCTCGTTCAGCGGCTTGCTCAGGACGCCCAGGGCGGCCGGGGTGTTGAAGTCGTTGCGCATGGCCTCGTTGAACGCGGCCAGCATGCCGCCCACGGCCTCGGTGACCTCGCCGTCCAGGTCCACCTCCTTGCCGCCGGCGAACAGGGCGCGCGCGCCGGCGAGGGTGCCGTAGACATAGGCCACGCGGTCGTCGGCCTCCTCCAGACCGGGGAAGCGGGCGCTCTCGCCCACCGCCTCCACCTCGAAGTTCAGGCCATGGCGATAGTGCACGGTCATCAGGAAGTAGCGCAGCGTCTCGGGTGTGTGGAGCCCGAGGATCTGGCGGATCGTCCAGAAGTTGCCCAGGCTCTTGGACATCTTCTCGCCGGCGAAGTTGATGAACCCGTTGTGGACCCAGTAGCGCGCGAAGGTGCCCTCGCCGTGGGCGCCCTGGCTCTGGGCGATCTCGTTCTCGTGGTGCGGGAAGATTAGGTCGCGCCCGCCGGCGTGGACGTCGAAGGTCGTTCCCAGGTGGGTCGAGCTCATGGCCGAGCACTCGATGTGCCAGCCGGGCCGTCCGGCACCCCAAGGGCTCTCCCAGAACGGTTCGCCGGGCTTGGCCGCCTTCCAGAGCGCGAAGTCCAGGGGCGACTCCTTGCGCTCGTCCACCTCCACGCGGCTGCCTGCTCCCTCGAGCATCTCCTCGCGGCTGCGGCCGCTGAGACAGCCGTAGGGCCCGAATTCGCCCACGCGGTAGTAGACGTCGCCGCCCGAGGCGTAGGCCAGACCCTTGTCCACCAGCGCCGCGACCAGCTCGATGATCTCCGGAATGTGGTCGCTGACCCGGGGCTCCACATCGGGCGCCAGCATCCCCAGCAGATCCAGGTCCTTGTGGTACTCGGCGGTATAGCGCGCCGCGAGCTCCGTGGCCCCCACCCCTTCCTCCTGGGCGCGGGCGATGATCTTGTCGTCGATGTCGGTGATGTTGCGGACGTACTTCACCGCATAACCCTGATGGCGCAGAAAACGCACCATCACGTCGGGCGCCAGCGCGGCGCGCGCGTGGCCGATGTGGCTCATGTCGTAGACCGTGGGACCGCAACAGTAGATCCCCACCTGTCCGGGCTCGAGGGTCTCCAGCCGCACCTTGTCGCCGCTGAGGGTGTCGGTCAGGTGGATCTCGGGTAGACTGTGCGCGGTCTCGGTCATGGTCGTGGTCCTTTCGCGGTGATGGGCAGAGGCGCCCTGACCGGCAAATCTAGGGGAAGATCGCATGCGCTACAAGTTGTTCGGGGCCAGTGGACTGAGAGTGTCGGAACTCTGCCTCGGTTGCATGACCTTCGGCGAGGAGTGGGGCTACGGCGCCGACCGCGCCGAGAGCCAGCGCATCTTCGACGCCTTCGCCACGGCCGGCGGCAATTTCCTGGACACCGCCAACCTCTACACCGGGGGCACCAGCGAGACCTATCTGGGCGAGTTCATCGCCGCCGACCGCGACCGCTACGTGGTTGCCACCAAGTACACGCTCGCCACCCGCGCGGACGATCCCAACGCCGCCGGCATGCACCGCAAGAACCTGGTGCAGTCGCTGGAGGCCAGCCTGCGGCGCCTCGGCACCGAGTATGTCGACATCCTCTACGTCCACGCCTGGGACGGCCTGGCGCCCATCGCCGAGGTCATGCGCGCCCTCGACGACCAGGTCCGCCTGGGCAAGGTGCTCTACGTGGCGGTCAGCGACACGCCCGCCTGGATCGTCGCCCAGGCCAACACCCTGGCCAGCGAACGCGGCTGGACCCCGTTCACCGGCCTGCAGCTCAAGTACAGCCTCCTCGAACGCACGCCCGAACGTGACCTCTTGCCCATGGCCCGGCACCTCGACCTGGCGGTCACCACCTGGGGTTCGCTGGGCGGCGGCCAGCTCACGGGGAAGTACCTCGGATCCACGGCGGGCGAGCGCCACACGGCCGCCGAGGTGGACACGCGGCGCACCGGTGTCGACGCCCAGCTCGACGACCGCGCCGAGCGCATCGCGCGCGAGGTCGTGACCATGGCCGGCGAGATCGGCTGCACGCCGGGTCAGCTGGCCCTCGCCTGGGTCCGCGCCCACGCGCCCGCGGTCACCATCCCCCTGGTGGGGGCCCGCACCGCCGCGCAGCTCGCCGAGAACCTGGACTGCCTCGCGGTGAGCCTGGAACCCGAGCACCGGGCGCGTCTCGAGGCCGCCAGTGCCATCGAGCTGGGCTTTCCCCACGAGTTCCTGCGCAAGGAGAGCATCCGGTCGTACATCCATGGCGAGTATTACGATAGGATCGACCGGCATCGCGGCTGACCCACCAAATGGCCTAAAGATTTCGCTAGCTTGTGTCGATCCTGGGAGGTCCTGCATCCGTCCCGCACCGGAAGGTCGACACCTTGCGCTCGCTCCGCCTGTTCTGCCTGACGCTGGCCCTCGCCGGAGGCGCCCACGCCGCCCCGGCGCCGGAGTACGCCCGGATCGGCGTCCCCCTGCTCCAGGATCTCACCCCCACCGACATCGCCGGCATCAGCCAATCGTGGGGCATGGCCCAGGATGCCGACGGCCTGGTGTATGTGGCCAACGTCATGGGGCTGCTCCAGTTCGACGGCGTGCGCTGGCGCAAGATCGACCTGCCCGGCGACGCCTCCTACGCCGTGGCCACCGACCCGGAGGGCCGGGTCCACGTCGGCGGCCAGGACACGTTCGGCCGGCTGGAACCCGATTCGCTGGGGTGCCTGGCGTATCATGCGCTCGAGAACGTGCTCCCCGATTCGCTCCGCGACCTCGGCACCGTCATGCGCCTGTTCCCCACCGCCGAAGGCCTCTATGTCCTGGGCGAACAGGCGCTCTTCCATTTCGCCGACGACACGACCTACCAGTGGTGGCCGGCCAAGCACGTGCACCAGTTCGCCTTCCTCGAGCGTCAGCGCCTCTACGTCTGGGACTACGAGGTCGGGCTGCAGATCCTGGACCCTGACAGCGGCCTGACTCCCTTACCCGGATTCGGCGGCGAGAACCGCGATCCCCAGACCATCTGGCTGCCCCTGTCCGACGGACGATTCCTCGCCAGCAACTTCGACACCGGCGCCCTGCAGGTGTGGGACGGCGAGACGCTCGCCCCCTTCGCCAGCGAGGCCGCCGATTACCTCGCGGCCCATTCGCCTTATTGCGGCACGGTCCTGCCCTCGGGTCGGCTGGCCATCGGCACCCTCTCGGGCGGCCTGGTGGTGCTCGAGCCCGACGGCCGGCTCGCCAGCATCCTGACCAAGCAGGAAGGCCTGCCCGACGAGCGCGTGCTCGGCCTGGGCCTCGATCGCGACGGCGGCCTCTGGCTCGCCATGTCGCAAGGCATCGCCCGGGTGGAGGTCGATGGCGAGGTGAGCTTGTTCGACGAGCGTCGCGGGTTGAGCGGCGGTCTCGCCGAGATCCTGCGCCACGACGGCCAGCTCTATGCCGCCACCAACTACGGGGTCTTCCGCCTCGACGAATCGGGCCCGCCGCCCCATGCCTTCGAGCCGGTCACCGGCCTGCCGCCCCAGGTCTTCTCGCTCTGCTCGGCCGCGGGCTACCTGCTCTGCGGAACCGTGGAGGGCGTGTCGCGCATCGACGGTCTCGAGAGCAAACCCCTGGTGGACTACGATGCCGGTTACAGCCTCTACGAACATCCCGACCGACCGGGTCTGGTGCTGGTTGGCCTGAGCGAGGGCCTCCTGCGGCTCGACCTGTCCGGCGAGGAACGTAAGAACCTGGGCCGGATCCCCGACTTCACGGGCGACGTCCGCGGCATGGCCCTGGATGCCGATGGCAGCCTCTGGCTGAGCACCGGTTTCGACGGCGTGCACCGCTTCGTGTTCGCCGACGGCTGGGATCAGGACCCGACCCTGCACGAGTGCTTCGGACCGGAGGACGGTCTCGGCGAGGGCGACGCCTGGATCTTCCCCCTCGACGGCCACGCCTGCCTGATCACGCCCGACAACCGGTTGCTCCGTCCGCAGGAGCGAGGTCACGCCCCACGCTTCGTCGCCGACCCCACCCTCGGCATGGACTTCGCTGGCTTCGACCCCGACGTGCACGGTCTGGCCGGCAGCCGCGACGGCAGTGCCTGGATCCGTGGCGGGGCGATCCCCCACATCGGCCTGCGCCTGCCCACCGGCGGCTACGCGTGGCAGGACGTACCCTTGCAGCGTGCCGGTCGCCTGCAATCCCCGGTGATCCATCTCGACGCCGACGGAGTGGTCTGGACCGGCGAGGCCGACGGACTCATCCGCTGGGACCCGCGTCTGCGCGGCCCCGAAACGCCGACCTGGCGTTGCCTGGTGCGCAGCCTGCGCGCCGCCAGCTCGGACTCGCTGCTGTTCGGCGGCCAGGAGACGGCAGTCCCGCGTCGCCTCGGTCAGCGGCTGAGCGGCGTGCGCGTGGCGTACGCATCGCCGAGCCTCGACACGCCGCAGCTACAGCAGTACCGCGTCCGCCTCCTCGGCTTCAACGACCAGTGGTCGGGCTGGACCAGCGAGACCCACAAGGACTACACCAACCTCGGCGGCGGCGACTACCGCTTCGAGGTCCAGGCCCGCGACGCGTGCGGCCGCACCGGCGAGGTCGGCACCTACGAGTTCAGCATCCCCACGCTCTGGCACGAGACCTTCTGGGCCCGCGGCCTGGCCCTGTCGCTGGGAATCGCCCTGATCGCCATGGTGGTGACCCGCCTGAACCGCTTCCGGATCCGCGCCCTCGAGCACGAGGTGCAACGCCGGACCGCCGAGCTCGAGACGGCCCGCGACGACGCCGAACGCGCCAACCGCGCCAAGAGCGACTTCCTCGCCAACGTCAGCCACGAGATCCGCACGCCCATGAACGGCGTCCTGGGCATGGTCAACCTGCTGCTCGAGACCGAACTGGACCAGCAGCAGCGGCAGCACGCCGAGACCATCGCCAGCTGCGGCGACAGCCTCCTGTCCCTGATCAACGACATCCTCGACCTCTCCAAGATCGAAGCGGGCCAGCTCGAGGTGATCAGCGAGAGCTTCGACCTGCACCTCTGCATCCACGAGGCCTTGCGCGTGCTGGCCCCGAGCGCCAAGGGCAAGGGACTGGTGCTGGACATCACGCTGGATCCCGAACTCCCCCGCCTGGTCAAGGGCGACCAGCTCCGCCTGCGTCAGGTGCTCGTGAACCTGCTCTCGAACGCGGTCAAGTTCACCGAGCGGGGCAGCGTGGGGTTGGTGGTCGATCACCGGTGTCGGGCCGAGGGACGTCAGCAGGTCGCCTTCGCCGTCAGCGACACCGGGATCGGCATCCCGCACGAGGTGCAGGCGCGCCTCTTCAAGCCCTTCACCCAGGGCGACCGCACCATCAGCCACCGTTTCGGCGGCACCGGGCTCGGTCTGGCGATCAGTCGCCAGCTCGTCGAGCTCATGGATGGCGACATCCTGGTGGAGAGCATGCCCGGCCGCGGCTCGACCTTCCGCTTCACCATCGAGGTCGGGATCGTGGACGCACGGGCCGAGGAACTGCAGCCGCGCCCGTTGCCGGGCGAGTTGCCCCCCGCGCCGGAACCGCTGGGCCCCGCCGACCTGCCGCCGTTGCGGATCCTGGTGGTCGACGACAACCAGGTCAACCTGCGCGTCGCGCAGGGCATGCTCGCGCGACTGGGTCAGCAGACCGACCTCGCCGAGAACGGCGAGCGCGCGGTGGCCATGGTGCAGGAGACGGACTACGACCTGGTGCTCATGGACCGCAAGATGCCCGGTCTCGACGGCCTGGGAGCCACGCAGCGGATCCGCACGACCATACCCGCCGAACGCCAACCACGCATCGTGGCCATGACTGCGAGCGTGACGGCCGAGGACCAGCAGCTCTGCCTCGCGGCGGGCATGGATGATTTCCTCAGCAAGCCCGTACGCAAGCAGGCTCTGGCCGAGGTCCTGGCGCGGGTGGCCCAGCGGCAGCCGGCCGGCTAGCCCTGGTCCCCGGCGGGCGGCCCGTCGTCCCCGGTGAAGGCCGCGAGGAGCTGGCGGGCGGCTGTCACGGCCGGCAGCTCACCGCGCTCGACGGCGGCCTCGAGCCGCGGCAGGAGCTCCTGGACCCGAGGCTGCTCGCGGAACATCTCCTCGAGCTGCTCGCGCACGAGCTGGTGCACCCACTGCCGTTCCTGGCCTCGCCGGCGGCGCTCGAGGACTCCGCTCTTGCGGGCACGGTCGATGAAGGTCTCCACCACATGCCACATCTCGAGCACCCCGGCCCCGGTGAGCGCCGAGCAGGTGTGGGCGCGCGTCTGCCAGCCCTCGGTGGCGGGCCGCAGGTAGTGCAGCGCGCGTTCGTACTCGGCGCGGGCCAGCTCCGCGTGCTGCCGGTTGTCGCCATCGGCCTTGTTGATCAGGATGGCGTCCGCCAGCTCGATCACGCCCTTCTTGATCCCCTGCAGCTCGTCGCCGCCGCCGGCGATCAGGATGAGCAGGAAGAAGTCGACCATCTGGCGCACCACGGTCTCGCTCTGCCCCACGCCCACGGTCTCCACCAGGACCACGTCGTAGCCCGCGGCCTCGAAGAGCAGGATCGTCTCGCGGGTCTTGCGGGTCACGCCGCCCAGGGTGCCGCCCGACGGCGAGGGCCGCACGAAGGCGCCCGGGTCGGTGCCCAGCTTCTCCATGCGCGTCTTGTCGCCGAGCAGGCTGCCGCCGGTCACGGTGCTGCTGGGGTCGACCGCGGTGACGGCGACCTTGCGGCCTTGCGCCGTGAGCGCCGTCCCCAGCGCCTCGATGAAGGTGCTCTTGCCGGCGCCGGGGACCCCGGTGATGCCCACCCGGATGGCCTTGCCGCGATGCGGCAACAGCGCCTGGACCACCTCCTGCGCCTGCTCGAAGTGGGCCGGGGCGTTGCTCTCGACCAGGGTGATGGCGCGCGCCAGGAGGGTCCGGTCGCCCGAGAGGACGCCGGCCACGTATTCGTCGGTGGCGAGCGCGCGGCGGCGGGCGGCAGGCGTGCGGGAGGACTGGCCGCCCTCCTGGCCGCTCACGCCGGGCATGATGTTCAGGGCCGAGCGCTCGACCTCGATGTTGTCGCGGATGTCGGCGAGTTCGCCGGGCTGGTCCGGCCGGGGCTTGTCGTGCATGCGATCCTCCTCGAACCCAAGTTAACGAGGAACGCCCGGGGACCCAAGGGCGATCAATCGCCCAGCAGCCCCAGCGCCTGCTTCACGGCGAGGATGCGCCGCACGGCAGCTTCCGCCAGCGCGCGGGCCTCGGGATCGGCGGCCACGAGCCGGGCCAGCGCCTCCTGCATGGCCACCGCCTTGGCGGGATAGGTGACCAGGAGCAGGTCGTTGCCCGCACGGAGGGCGCGCGCGCAGAGCTGCGCCCAGTCCTCCTCGGGGTATGTGGCCGGCAGGATGTGCAGATCGGGGCGCTGCCAGGCGCGCAGCGCGGTGCCCCAGAGGTCGTCGGTCATGATCAGGCCGTCGGGAATCGCCGCGCGCGCGAGGCCGACCGCGGCCGGGGAGAGCACCGCGGGCTCCTCGCCCAGCGGCGGGTAGATGATGCTGGCCATCATCACGCCCGCGATCACCGGCCGGGCGGCGGCGAACCGCGCCGCTCCGGCCTCGATGGCCGGGAGATCGGCACCGCTGTGGGCCGGCTCGAGGTCGCTGTTCTCGGCCACGTCGTAGCCGGGGAAATGCTTGGCCAGACAGAACACGCCTGCCTCGCGGCAACCGCGGGCGTAGGCCATGGCCGGCGGCAGGATCTCGGCATCGGTGGATCCGAAGGCGCGGTTCCGCCGTCCCATCCAGCCCTCGGCGCCGTCCCAGGCCAGGGCGCCGTCGAGGACCGGCGCCAGGTTGAGGTTCACCCCGAGGTCGGCGAGGAACCGGCCGATCCGGCGGCCCTCGGCCTGCACCGCCTCCACGGGCCAGGCGGCCATGGTCTCGGCACCCGGGGTGCCGGCTTGCCAGCCGGGCAGCGCGTCGAGGCGGCTGACCGAGCCGCCTTCCTGGTCGAGACAGACCAGGTAGCCCACGGGCGCGGCGGCCTGCAGCGCGTCGAGGTCCCGGCGCAGCGCCGCGGCGTCGGTGAGCATGGACTTGAACAGGAGCACGCCGCCGAAGCCGTGCTGCAGCAGGAACGCGTTGTCGGCGCGGTAGACCACGATCATCTGGCCGACGAGGGCGCGGGGATCGAGGGTGGCCAGGAGCGAGTCCACCGGCGAGGGCTCCGGCGGCGGTGGCGGCGGGGTCACGACGATGGTGTCGGCCGGCGCCGGGAACGTCTCGGGTACGCGGGCTGGCGGCGGCGGGCCCGCGCAGGCGGCCAGCATCACCAGAGCGGCGACGAGGCTGAGGATCGCTCGTTTCATGTCCGGGAGCAAACCAGGGAACCGGGCGGCAGGCAACCGTTTCCTGACTGTCCCTGGTCATGGATCAGCCCGGCTGCCGAGTCCACGGGGAACGCGGCAACCGGGCTGAGGTCGGATCGAGCGGCGGACTACTTCACCAACGTCAGCTTGCCGAGCCGGGTCTCGCCGGCCGCCTTCACCTCGTAGAAGTAGATGCCCGAGGCCGCCTGCCGGCCCTGCTGGTCCTCGCCGGCCCAGGTCAGTTCGTGGGCCCCGGCGGTGAGCGGCCCGTCGTGCAGCGTGCGGACCAGCGCGCCGCGCAGGTCATAGATCTTGACCCGTGCATCGGCATCCCAACCCAGGTTCAGCTTGATGACGGTGCGCGGGTTGAACGGGTTGGGACCCGCGGTCACCGACAGCGCGGCCGGCAGTTCAGGCGCGGCGATGGGCGGGCCGACGTCGGCGTTTAAGATGTAGAGGACATCGCGCAGGAACAGTGAGCGCGCCGGTACCGCATAGCCGATGGGCGCCGTGTAGCCCGGCGCCGCCTCGATGGCACACAGCGCCTGGTTGAGCAGCACCACCCGGGCGCCCAGCGTGGCGATGTCGCGGTAGGTCATGGGCGCGTAGGAAAAGATCCCGCCCTGCCCGTTGATGTCGGTGTACTCGGCGACCCGCACCGTCCCGGCGGCCGTCTCGAGAGCGTCGAACGTCCGCGGCCTGGGGCAGCCGCCGGCGCCGATGAACTCATCGAGGCTGACCACGACGCCGTTGCCGGGAATGGTCTTGAGCAGCGGGTTCATCTGGAGGCCGATGTACGGGCTCACATCGGGTGCCATGACGTCGACGCCCAGGAAAGCGTCGTTGAAGGCGTGGCCGAGCGTGCCGGCGTTCTCGAGGCTGCTGGCCAGGTTGTCGCCCACCAGGAACGCCCGTTTATCGTTGAGCTCGAACCAGCTCGTCAGCACCTGCAGGTCGCGCGACGGATCCTCGGCGAAATCGCCGTTGGCCAGGGTGTAGGTGGAAAGATCGTCGCAGGTGTAGAGCAGCACGTCGTAGCCCTCGAGCACCGCCGGCGTCGCCCGACCGCCGAGGCCGTTGCCCACGCCGGCGTTGGCCGCCTGGGTGTAGTAGGTGTCGAAGTGCTCGTCGTCGTCCATCCCGCCGTGGGCCAGCGCGAGCGACCAGCTGTGATACTCGTCGACGTCGGCGCCGTCGAACCAGAACAGGGTCCGCGGCTGGTCGCCGGGGATGTCGGATTCGAGCGAGGGCAGCGCGCGCACCTGGAACTCGAGCGGGTAGACCGTGTCCAGGGTCCGCCGGCCGGTGAAGCGGGTGAAGCCGGTGGTGTCGACCGGTAGCCGCGAGAGGCCCACCTCGCCGGCGCGGTCATCGGTGGCCTCGAAGAAGTAATGGATCTCGTCGCCGGGATAGAAGAAGCCAGTATCGGGCAGGTCGAACCAGAAGCGATTCACGATCAGATTGCCGTTGGCGGTCCGGCAACTGTCGCCCTCCACGGTGCCCGTGACCAGGCCGCCCGGCTCGATGGCGAATCCCGGCGGGAGCTGGCGCGCGAAGTCGAAGAGCGGGTTGGGCCGCAGGGCCACGATCATCCGCGGCGGCTCGACCAGGACCGCGCCGTTGCGTGGCGTCACGTCGATCACCAGCGAGTCGCCGGGGTCGTTGTGCAGGTCGTCCTCAGGGCTGATGTTCTGCGCCATGTCGAAACGGCAGTGGTTGGCGGCCAGGTCGTCGTAAGCCAGCTCGCCACGCTCGGGGAAGGTATCCTGGGCCAAATTCATGCTGGCGGCGTACATCGTCGGTCCATCCAGGGCGAACATCTTGATGGCCACGTTGTCGTAGTAGGGCGCCGGGGTGGCGTCGAACCCGTTGAAGCCCCAGTTGTAGCCGATTTCCCAGGCCTCGAGCGAGAGTTGCAGGTAGCGGGCGTCAGGCTCCAGCAAATCCTCCAACCGGTGGCTCGCGCGCCGGTAACCCGTGTCGAACAGCTCGATGAACGAGCGGTTGACCCAGTTCGCAGCCGCGAGGTCGTCGGGATCCTCGCTGGCCGTCGACCGCATGGCCCAGTTGGTGGTGATCCCGCTCCAGTCCGGAGCGCCGAATCCCGTGTGGACGTAGACCCCCCACTCCATGGTCAGGCCGTCGTGGCCGGGCGGGATGGCCACCGGGGGCGAGACGACCCCGCAGTGCAGGTAGAAATCCGGTCCCATGAGGCCACCCGTGTGGTTGAGCACGTAGCCGCCGGGGCCGTAGCACCAGGTGATGCACCAGGTGCCACCGGTGCCGGGGACCACCGCGCCATCGTCCACGAAGGCGACCTGCCACGACTGGTTGCCGATGCAGGGATCCATGTCCATGAGGTTCTCGTAGAGCGCGGCATAGCTGCCCACGCTCGTGGGCTCCGGCTCGGTCCAGTAGACCGGGCTGCCGGGCTCGAAGTCGTCGAAGGTGGCGAGCTCGCCGTCGAGCAGCACGGTGATGTCGTCGATCTGGCAGGCGCCGTCGGTGTCCAGCAGGCCGTCCCCGTCGCTGTAGGCGCTGTCGGACGCGAAGAACCAGCGCAGGCGGATCCCGTCCCCGGCATAGTCGACCGGCTGCAGCACCACGGTCTGGTCGACCGCCACGTTCTGGCGGGTGCCATTGAAGCTCTCGAGGTCCTCCCAGCCATCCGCCCGGGCGACCTGGAGATACACGAAGTCCCAGCCCTGCTCGACATCGTGGTTCAGGAACGCCGTGATCGAGACGGTGACCGGTTCGCCGGGGACGGGCGGTTCGCCGGTCCAGTTCAGGACGGTGCTCCAGTCGTTGCCGTAGCCGGGGTCGCCGTCGAATTCGGTGCCGCACCACATGGCCTGGTTCCCGGCCGGGTGGCCGTTCAGGCCGGCGGCGTTGAAATCCGAGACATTCCACACAGGCTCCAGCGTCACGACCGTGAAATCGATCCCGGTCCAGCCATGCCAGTCCGCGTTGCCGAATTCGTCCTCGAAGCGACCGTCGTAGCGGTCGGGTCCGCCGAGCAGGTAGACGGTGTCGCGGGCGGCCTTGCCACTGGCGGGAGAGCCGCCGACGAGATCCACCGGATAACCGTCGTGCAGGCGGATGGAGCAGGCGGGCGGTGCAGACGTGTCGACGGCCAGGGCGATCGAGGCGAAAAGCCCGATCAGGGCTAGAATTGGGTAGACCGGTTGGCAGCGCATGGAACATCCCTCCGTGTTGCAGAAGCTGGGGCGGCTTCCATTGTATCAAATCCGCTGGCCAGATGGAGAAAAAGCGGCTGGCTGCGAATTCTGGTTGCTGGTTGGGAAGGTGATCGCGTGCGTGTCGGGTTGGAGCGAGTCACCCCCCGGGACCATTTTGCAACCCTTATGGGATACGTTACGGATCTCGAACGTGCTCGGTCAATACCCCTCAACATGAAACCCGGCTGTCGGGACCGATCATCCTGACAGCCGGGCTATCCTGCACACGAGAGACGACTACTTGACTAGGGTCAGCTTGCCAAGCCGGGTCTCATCCGCCGTCTTCACCTCGTAGAAGTAGATCCCGGAGGCGGCCTGGCGGCCTTGCTGGTCCTCGCCCGCCCAGGTCAGATCGTGGCGACCTGCCGTGAGCGGTCCGTCATGGAGCGTGCGCACGAGGGCGCCGCGCAGATCGTAGATCTTCACCTGCGTCCGGGCGGTCCGGGTCAGGTCCAGCTTGATCACGGTGCGCGGGTTGAAGGGGTTGGGTCCGGCGCTCACGGTGAGCGAGGCCGGGGTGTCCGGGGCGGCGATGGGGGCGCCGTACCAGTGGTTGTCGAGGTAATCGAGGATGTCCATGAGCACCACCGTGCGCGCATTCAGGGTGCCGTACCCGGCCGGAGGCTCCCAGTCGGGAGGCGACCCGATCAGGCCGAAGGCCTGGTTCAGGAGCACCACCTTGGCATCGTCGGCGGGATTGTGGTGCATGGTCATGGGCGCATAGGGGTAGACGCCGTCGTTGCCGCCGGGATCGGTGTACTCGGCGATCCGGAGCGTCTCCCCGACCACCTCCAGGGCATCGAAGGCGTTGAGGACCGGGCAACCGCCGCGGGCGATGAACTCCTCGACGCGGACGACGATCCCGTTGCCCGGAACGGTGACCACGGACGGGTTCGTCTGCTCCCCGATGAACGGTCGAACGCATGGATCGACGAGGTCGACCCCGAGGTACGTGTCGACGAATCCCTGTCCGGCCGGACCAGCGTCCAGGAGGCTGCTGACCAGGTTGTCGCCGGTGAGGAAGGCGCGCCGGCCGCCGAGGGTGAACCAGTCCGACAGCACCTGCAGATCCTGCGATGGGTCGTGGGCGGGGTCGCCGTTGGCCAGGGTGTAGGCCGCCAGGTTGTCGCAGGTGTAGAGCAGGATCTCGTAGTCCTCGAGCAGGGCGGCGGTGGCCCGGCCGCCGAGGCCGTTGCCCACGCCGGCGCCGGCGCCGCGGGTGACGTAGGTGTCGAAGTGGTCATCATCGTCGAGGCCGCTGTTGGCCAGGGAGACGTACCACTGGTAATGCTCCTCGCGGTCCTGGCCGTCGAACCAGAGGAGGACGCCGGGCTGGTCGCCGGGAACCGCGAGGTCCCGGATCGACGGCAGCGCCCGTACCGTGAACTCGGGCGGGAAGGGCGTGTCGTAGATCTGGCTGCCCAGGTAGCGGTCGAAGCCCGCGGTGTCGGCGGGCAGACGCGTGAGGCCCAGGGCGCCGTCGCGCTCGTCGTGGGCCTCGAAGAAGTAGTGGATCTCGTCGCCGGGGAAGAAGAAGCCGGTGTCGGGTAGATCGAAGCTGTAGCGATCATCCGGCATGCCCCCGCCCTGGCTGCCCAGGACCGTGCCCTTGATCAGACCGCCGGGACTGACGGCGAATCCCGACGGCAGGACGCGCACGTCGTCGAAGACCGGGTTGGGGTGCATGGAGACGATCATGCGCGGCGGCCCCGTGAGGCTGGCGCCCTGGCGCGGCGCCGCCGTCACCACCAGCGAGTCGCCCGGATCGTTGCGCAGGTGGTTGGCCGGACTGATGTTGCGGGCCATGTCGAAGCGGCAGTGGTTGTTGGCGGCGACCTCGCGATCGAGCACGCCGCGTTCGGGGAAGGTGTCCTGCGCCAGGTCGAAGGTCACCGCCCGGAGCGAGGGCCCGCCCATGGCGAAGGCCTTGATGGCCACGTTGTCGAAGTACGGCGCGGGTGTGGGATCACCGTCCCAGCCCCACAGCAATAGCTGGTCGACCTCGAGCGAGAGCTGGACCTGGCGGGCCTCCGGCACCAGGAGATCCTCGACGCGCTGGATCCTTCGCAGGTAACGCGGCTCCTCAATGAGCGCGATGAAGGCCCGGTTGACCCACTCGGCGGCCTCCAGGTCGGCCGGGTCCTCGCTGGCCGTGGAGCGGATGCGCCACTGGCTGTAATGGCCGGTCCAGGTCGGCTCGTTGAAGGGGAAATGGCTCCAGACATTCCATTCCATCTGCAGGCCGTCGTACCCCGCCGGCAGGGCCACCGGCGGCGAGAGGATGCCGTTGTGCATGGTGAAGTCGGGCCCCATGAGACCGCCGGTGAAGTTCACGCAGTAGCCGCCTTGGCCATAGCACCAGGTGATGCACATGGTGCCGCCGGTGCCGGGGACCACCACGCCGTCGTCGATGAAGGCCACCTGGGGGCTGTTGTTCCAGTGGCAGGGATCCACGTCCTGCAGGACGGGGAAGATCTGGGCGAAGTCCCCCACGCCCGGCTGCAGGACCTCGATCCAGTGGACGGGGCTGCCGGGCTCGAAGTCGTCGAAGGTCGCGGTGACGCCGTCGAGCTGGACGGTGATGTCGTCGATCTGGCAGGCGCCGTCGGTGTCGATTTCTCCGTCTTCGTCGCTGGCGACGCCATCGGACTCGAAGCGCCAGCGCAGGCGGATGCCGCCCTCGGCGTAGTCCTCCGGCGCAATGACGCAGGTCTCGTCCACGGCGAGGTTCTCGCCGCGCCCGTCGAAGCTGGCCAGGGCTTCCCAGCCGTCCGCGCGGGCGACCTCCAGGTAGAGGAAGTCCCAGCCCTGCTCGACGTCGTGGTTCAGGAACGCCGCGATCGTGACCGTCGCCGGTTCGCCGGGCACCGGAGCGTCACCGGTCCAGACCAGCGAGGCGTTCCAGTCGTTGCCGTAGCCCGGGTCGTCCCCGAATTGGGTCCCGCACCACATGGCCAGGTTGCCCGACGGGTGACCGTTCAACCCCGTGGCGTTGAAGTCGGAGATCTGCCAGCGCGTATCGGGCACGAAGGTGAAGTCGCGGCTGGTCCAGCCGTGCCAGTCGGGCACGCCGTTATGGTCCTCGAAACGGCCGTCGAACCGGTCGGGCCCGCCGAGCAGGTAGACGGTGTCGCGGGCAGCCTTGCCGGCGTCCGGGGTGGCGCCGACGAGTTCGAGCGACTGTCCGCCCCGGGCGAGGATGGGGCGACGGTCCGGGCCCTCGCGGTCGCCGGCCACAGCGAGGCTCGCGAGCAGTCCGCACAGGATCAACAGGATCATCAGGGGTTGGCAGCGCATGGGACTCCCTCCAGGGTCGCGTGTGAGCGGGGATACCATTGTACCAGAATTGCCGACCCTCGGTCAAAACGAGCGGTCTCCGAGCGATCAGCATGATTGGCGGGAGGCGAGCAACGGTGTCGTGGTCTTGTCCGTCCGGCACACCCCCGGGACCGAATGGCAACCCTCTGGATAGACGTTACGGATCTCGAACTTGCCCGGTCAATACCCCGCGACGCATCATTGGGCCAGGAGGAAAAAATGACTAGCCAGCCCCGCCCCCTGATCCGCGAGGAGCGCCGCGTCGCCAGCTGGGACGTGGACGCCTGCAACCGTCTGACCACCGCCGCCCTGGGCCGCTACCTGCAGGAGACCGCCGAGAGCAGCGCCGCGATCATGGGCGCCAGCTTCGAGGACCTGCGCCGGGCCAACCAGGCCTGGGTGCTCTACGGGATGCTCCTGCGGGTCGAGCGGCTGCCCCGCTTCCGCGACCGCATCGTGGTGGAGACCTGGCCGCGCGACATCGTGCGCCGCAGCGCACTGCGCGATTTCCGCGTCTACGACGAGGCCGGCGCGGTGGTCGCCCGCTGCAGCACCAGCTGGTACTGCCTCGACCTCGCCACCCGCCGTCCGGTCCTGCCCGACCGCTGGCGCACCGCCCCCTGGCTGCCCGACGAGCGCGCCCTCGACCGCGACCCCATGCGGCTCCCCGAGGTGACCGCGGCCGAGGCCGAGGTCGCCGTCCCCGTGCGCTGGAGCGACCTGGACCTCAACGACCACGTCACCAACACCCGGTACCAGGATCTGGCGGTGGAGTGCTACTCCGCCGACTGGCTGCGGACGCACCGGATCAAGGAGTTCGAGCTGAATTTCCTGGCCGAGGGCCGGTATCCCGACACGCTGCTCAGCCGGCGGCAGGCCGATCCTGACGAACCGGGCACCTGGCGCCACGCGCTGGTGCGCGAGAGCGACGGCAAGGAGATCTTCCGGGGGCGGATCGCCTGGCGCCAGGCGTGACCGGGACACCGTGTGACCTTGGCCATTGATCCCCGGCACCCCCATGCCCCATAGTGAGCGCTGGCCGGCCCCGCACGCCGGCCGCCTTGCCGCCACCGACCCCAGCTACGGGAGCCTTCCATGACGGCCACCGCCACCTTGGACCAGAAACGCCAGGGCCCGTCGCCCGCCTACCGCTGGCTCGTGCTGATCGTCATCAGCCTGGCCATGTTCGGCAACTACTACGTCTACGACAGCATCGCGCCCATCGCCGACATGCTGAAGGCCGACCTGGGCTTCACCGACGAGAACATCGGCAGTCTCTACTCGATCTACAGCATCGCCGCGGTGATCGTGCTGATCCTCGGCGGCATCGCGGTCGACCGCTACGGCACGGTCAAGTCCACCATCGTCTTCGGCGCGCTCTGCACCGTCGCCGCGGTGATCAACGCCACCACCAGCGACTTCAAGATCATGATGGTGGCCAGGTTCGTCCTGGGCCTGGGGTCCGAACCGCTCATCGTGGCCATCACCACGGCGCTGGCCAAGTGGTTCAAGGGGCGCGAGCTGAGCTTCGCCTTCGGCATCAACCTGACCATCGCCCGGCTCGGCTCGGTGGCCGCCGACTGGTCGCCCACCTGGGCCAAGTTCGCCTACACGAGCTGGCAGGCGCCGCTGCTGGTGGCCGCGGTCCTCGGCGCGCTCTGCGTGCTCTCGCCCCTGGGCTACGGCGCGCTCGAGGCCAACGCCAAGCGCAGGTACGGCCTGGGCGAAGCCGGCGAGACCGACAAGTTCACCCTCGGCGACCTCTTCAACTTCGGCCGCTCGTTCTGGTTCGTGGTGGCGCTCTGCGTGACGTTCTACTCGGCGATCTTCCCGTTCCGCAGCTTCGCCATCAAGTTCTTCATCGAGGCCTGGGGCATGGCGCGCGAGACGGCAGGGCAGGCCAACAGCGTGCTGCCGCTGGCGGCCATGGTCGTCACCCCGCTGTTCGGATTGCTGGCCGACAAGATCGGCAAGCGCACGCACCTGATGATCCTGGGCTCGTTCCTGCTCATGCCGGTCTACCTGCTGCTGGGCTACCAGCTGCTGCCCTTCGGGGTGCCCATCGCCATGATGGGCGTGGCCTTCTCGCTGATCCCCGCGATCATGTGGCCGTCGGTGGCTTACATCGTCGATGAGAAGCGGCTGGGCACCGCCTACTCGGTGATGACCCTGGTCCAGCAGGTCGGCGTGGCGGGGATGAACTGGCTCATCGGCAAGGCCAACGACATGTCCGGCGCCAGCGCGCAGAATCCCGACGGCTACATCACCGGCATGTGGATCTTCAGCATCCTCGGGTTCCTGGCGCTGTTCTTCGCCATCATGCTGCAGCGCGCCGAGAAGGGCCCGAGCGGACACGGCCTGGATACGATCAAGGCTTCCGACGCCCGCGACTGAACCGCCTCAGGGGGACGGCCGCGGCCGTCCCCCGCTCAGCGCGTCCGGCGGTAACGCCCCTGCGCCAGGAACCCCGTCAGGTCGGGCCGCGCGCTGGCCAGCAGCGCCGCCGAGATCACCGCCCCCACCACCACCGGCAGGATCTGGCAACCGATGATCGTCAGCACCAGACCGTAGATGGCGACCGCCTCGAAGCAGGCCCAGCGAATGATCATGGCGGTCTGATACGCCGGCAGGACGCTCGCCTCGGTGTGGTCGTCGCCCGTGAGCTTCGCGAGCTGGCGGGGCGGCAGGATGTAGCCCAGCGCGATCGTCCCGACGGCCATGGCCGACAGTCCCGCGACCACCGCCAGCGGCAGCGGCTGACCGGTGAGGTCGCGGCACATCAGCCAGCCCACGACCACGTAGATGACGGTGGCGGCCAGGAAGGCGCCCCAGATGACGAGGAGCGTGGTGCGGTTGTTCTCGTTCATGGTGCGATCCCCCGGCTGAGTGGTGGAGCGAGGCCCGCCAACGGCGGCAGCCGACGGCCACGAGACTGCCATGGCGCTCCGGGGCGGTCAAGTCACGACACGGGGCCCCGACCACGAAGGTCGGGGCCCCGCCGAGGATCCGCGCGATCGTCGCCTACTTCACCAGCAACATGCGGCGTCCGGCCTGCTGGCCGTCCGCCTCGAGGCGGTAGAAGTAGACGCCGGAGGCCACCGGGCGACCCGCCTCGTCGTCACCGTTCCAGGTGACCGAGTGGGCGCCGGCGGGCAGGTTGCCGCTGGCCAGGGTCTTGACCAGACGACCGCGGGCATCGAACACGCGCAGGGTGGCCGGACCGCCACGGTTCAGGCTGAACTTGACCTGGGTGCTCGGGTTGAAGGGGTTGGGATGGTTCTGGCTCAGGCCGAACACCAGCGCCAGCTCGGGACCGTCGTCCACGGCCAGCGGGTTGATGAACTCGCCCACCAGCGTGAAGTCGTCGACCATGGCCTCGATGAGCGACCCCTCGCCGGCGTCGTCGGCGATGAAGCGCATCTGCACCAGGCCCGGCACCGCGAAGTAATCGCTGAGCGCGAAGGTGACCGGCTGCCAGGTGGCGTCCCAGTCGTTGGTGTACTCCACCGCGGTCCAGGTCTCGCCGCCGTCGTTGGAGATGTCCACCGACCAGTAGTCCTGGTCCGGCGCGTTGCCGTGGTGGTTGGTGTAGTAGCGGTAGTAGCCGATCTGGATGTTGCTGCCGCCGGTGAGGTCAAAGACCGGGCTGAACAGCGTGGTGGCGCCGCCGTCGACGTCGTTGTCGCCGGCGGTGCTGCCCGACGCGCCGGTGACCCAGCAGGCCACGCCGGGCGCGGGCGTGTGGTCGTAGCCCAGCTGCACCGGGTTGCCGTTGTAGTCGGTCCCCGAGGGCACGCCCCGCTCCCAGATGCCGGTGCTGGCGGAGTCGTTGGTGTCGCCGACATACCAGGCGGTGTCGGTCTCCATCTGATCCTCGAAGCCGTCGCCGACCTCGAAGTAATGCAGCGCCTCGGGCGCGTTGCGCGGGCTGGTGCCCAGGTCGCCCAGGGTGTTGCGTCCGGAAATGTAGTACTCGATCACGGTGCCGTAGTCCTGGCCCGGGATCGAGGCCACGAACTCGTCGCCCACCGCATTCATGGCCATGCTGACGGTGGCGCCGCCGTCGATGGCGTAGTGGATCTCGAAGCTGGCGTCATCGACCTCTCCGCCGCCCAGCGAGGCTGCGGTGCACTTGACCTCGTAACTGCCCGACGTGGTGGTCTGGTACGGCGCGCCGTCGTGGTAGACGAAAAGGCCGACCAGGATCTCCGGCGCCTCGAAGTTGTGGTTCGCGGCGGCCTCGGCAAAGATCTCGTGGTGCGGCGTGCCGTCGTCGAGGTCGCCGTTGTCGTCGTCGGCGACGAACGTGGCCAGCACCTGGGCGGGCTGGGTCGCCGGCTGCAGGAGCAGCCGTCCGACGTGCCAGCGCTCGGCCGACATGATCGTCCCCTGCTCCTGGCCATACTGGCCCTGCAGGAGCACCATGGCGTCCCAGTTGAAGCCCGCGATGATCTGCCCGTCGTTGTGAACGCTGCCGTTCATGTCCTGCGGGTACTGCATGGTGTTCAGCGCGTTGCGGATGCCGCTGGTGCAGTTGCCGAGGTAGAAGCCCAGGCCGATGATGGATTCCTGGGTGATGAGGTTGCCGAGGATGTCGCTGTTGCCCTCGCCCAGACCCTCGTTGCCCTGCCAGCCGCCCATGATCGCGTCCTGCACGCCGTGGCCGAACTCGTGCTCCACCACCTGCTGGATCTCGCCGGTGTTGCCGTAGGAGCCGCCGGCGGCGCAGAAGTTGATGGTGCCGTTCCACCAGGCGTTGCCCGGGCAGTAGCCGTCGGTCCGGTTGACGTAGGCGGTGATCGACTGGTTGGTGTAAGGGAACTCGGGCGCGAATACCTGGAAGAACGTATGGATGCGGTTGACCGCCTCGAAGACGTCGCGCTCGTCCTGGCGCGAGTTGCCGTCGTCCCAGGCCACCGTGAAGGGCTCGCCGGCGTTGGCCGTGCCCGCGAACGCCGCGCTGGTGCCGTTGTTGTTGTAGACGCGGACGTAGGGTCCCTGCAGCGTAGAGGTCACGGCGCCGGTGGCGCCGCCGCCGGTGATCAGCCACTGCCCGAACGTGTCGGTGGTTGTGGATCCCGCGCCGCTGACCGACAGGTTCAGGTACGCCGCCGGGGTGACCTCGTTGGGGTTGCAATAGGTGCCGGGCTGGATGTCGTGGGTGGCATCGCCCTCGAAGTCGAAGTGGATGTTGTTGTAGCGCCAGACCACGTCGCCGGTGTGGGCGTCCACGTGGGTGATCCACTCGCCCAGCGGCTGGGCGGTGCTCACGCGCACCCGGTAGACCAGATGGTGCTCGACGTCGCTCTCGGACATGGGCACCGGCAGCACCAGCAACTCGGGATCGACGAGATAGCTGTCACCCAGCTCGGGCTGGAACGGCAGGTCCCGCCGCGCGGCGTCGGCCGCGGCCCCCGGCGTCAGGGTCGGCCGCGGGTCCAGGTCGATGTGCTGGTGGAAGTCCGAACCCATGAGCATGAGGTTGCCGTTCTCGTGGAAGACCACGCGGACCTTGCCCTGCCAGACCTCGTAACCGTTCCAGTACTGCTGCAGATGCGCCGCCCACTTGCCCAGGCCGTTGGGCGTGGCGGCCACCTCGAGGTCGGCCACATCGGCGCGCAGAACATCGTAGTTCTCGGCCACCACCTGGCGGGCCAGGCTCGCGACCTGGTTCGCCGTGGTGATGCTGGCGGCCTTGCGTACCGCCGACCCGTAGACCCAGCGCGGGGTGTCGGTCTGGGCGTTCCAGGCGTAGACGTGCCAGGTGCCACCATAACGGGCCTGCAGCGCGGCCTCGGTCTGCTGGCTGGCCTGGAGGCTGGCGTAGTCCTTGTCCGCGTAGTTGTCGTAGAACTTGGCGAGGCGGACCTCGTAGCGATCGTTGAAGCTGTCGGCGGGGTTGAAGGCCCAGGCCGGCACGGCCGCAAGCAGCAGCGCTAGCACGCTCAACAGCAGTGCGGTCCTCAGGAAGGTCTTGGCGGGGAGCATCATCGACTCCTTAGAGGTTCGGTGGCGGACAACGGACCGGCCGAAGCGGTCAGGGGTAGGCCGACGAGTGGCCCCGCTCCGGCCGGCAGGCTCGCGATGGAACGCCGGTCGACGTCACAATCAGCTACCATTTTACCATAGATATGCTCAGGATTCATAGCCCAGGGAATCTTGAGTCATCCTGCGCCATTCAAGGAAAGTATCAGGAATCAATATCGGCAAATAGCCACCGTGGGAAAAAGCCCCGGCCGGGCGGCCGGGGCTTGGTGCAAAATATTTCCAGGCAGTGACTTAGCCGTTCTTGCGGGCAAACTCGTCCATGAACGCGGCCAGGGCCTCGGCCCCCGCGACCGGCATGGCGTTGTAGATGCTCGCCCGGCAGCCACCCACCGACCGGTGCCCCTTCAGCCCGCTCATGCCGGCCTGCTTGGCCTCGGCGATGAACTGCTTCTCCAGGTCCTCCGTGGGCAGGCGCCAGACCACGTTCATCTTGCTGCGGCAGTGGGCGGCCACCGGGCAGCGATAGAACTCGGGGTGCTGGTCCATCATGCCGTAGAGCAGGCCCGAACGCGTGTCGGCCAGCTCGTTGGCCCAGTCCAGGCCGCCGTTGGCCTTCAGGTACTCGAGCACCAGCTTGGAGACGTAGATGGGGAACACGGGCGGCGTGTTGTACAGTGAGTCCTGCTCGGCGTGGATGTCGTAGCGCAGGTACGCCGGCAGCTCCTTGTTGCACTTGGCGAGCAGGTCGTCGCGCATGATGGCGATGGCCATACCCGCCGGGCCCAGGTTCTTCTGCGCGCCGGCGTAGATCATGCCGAACTTCTCCACGGGCAGCTTGCGGCTGAGGAAGTCGCTCGACATGTCGCAGACGATGGGCACGTCGACGTCGGGCCACTCCTGCCACTGCACGCCGCCGATGGTCTCGTTGCTGGTCAGGTGCAGGAACTCGACGCCCGGGGTGGCCTTCACGTCGGCCGCCGCGGGCAGCGTCATGAAGCTCTCGGCGGTGCCGTCGAAGACCAGGTTGATCTTGCCGTAGAGCTTGGCGTCGGCGATGGCCTTCTTCGACCACGTGCCCGTCAGGGTGTAGTCGGCGCTCTTGCCCCCGTGCAGCAGGTTCATGGCGATCATGCCGAACTGCAGCGTGGCGCCGCCCTGGATGAACATGACCTTGTACTCGTCGCCCAGGCCCAGCAGCTCGCGCATGAGCTGGCCGGCCTGCTGGTGGACCTCGCTGTACTCGGGACCGCGGTGGCTGCTCTCGATGAGCGACATGCCCGAACCGTGGTAGTCGACCATCTCGTCGCGGACCTGCTCCAGGACGGGCAGGGGCAGGGTGGACGGACCGGCCGAGAAGTTGAAGATGCGCGCCATGGCTAGGCCTCCTTCACGAACGCGTCGATGATCGCCTCGACCTCTTCGCCGATGCGGAGCAGGTTCTCCTTGGTGCTGGCGCCGATGTGCGGGGCCATGAGCACGTTGGGAGCTTTGAGGATGGGATAGTCGTCGGCCGGCGGATCACTGGGCCAGACGTCGGTGGCGTAGCAGGCCACCTTGCCGCTCTCGAGGGCGGCGACCATGGCGGCGGCGTCGACGGTCTTGCCGCGGCCGGTGTTGATCACCACGATGCCGTCCTTGGCGCCGGCGAGGATCTGCCCGTTCACCAGACCGTCGGTCTCCGGCGTCAGCGGCAGATGCATGCTCACGTAGTCGCACTCGGCGAAGAGCCGGCCGAGGTCGTCCACCTTGGTGTAGCCGCCGCAGCTGTCGACGTAGGGGTCGAAGAAGCAGACGTCCATGCCGAAGGCCGCGCCGCGCTTGGCCAGCTCCTGGGCGATGTTGCCGATGCCCACGGTGCCCAGCTTCTTGCCGCACAGCTCGGTGCGCTTGAGCTCCTTCTTGGCCCACTCGCCCGCCGTCATGGTGTTGTGCGCCTTCACGATGTGGTTGGGCACGGCGATCATCATGGCGAACGCCAGCTCGGCCACGGCGATGCCGCTGGCCTTGGGCGTGTTGTTCACCTGGATGCCGTTCTCCTTGGCGGCCACCTTGTCGATGTTGTCGGTGCCCACGCCGCCGCGGATGATCAGCTTCAGGTTGGGTGCGCCCTGTTGCCACTCGCGCGTGGCCTTGGTCTTCGAACGGATCAACGCGACGTCGGCCTCGGGGAGCCGCGCCATGTCGTCGGTGACCTCGCCGAAACGGGCCAGCTTGGCTGCCAGGCCGGGATCGAACGCGTCGCAGATCAGGATCAGCATCACGGACTCCTTTCAGATTCAATCGTCGAGCGTGCGGACGACCACGCCCGAACGCAGCTTGGGTTCGAACCAGGTGCTCTTGGGCGGCATGATCTCGCCGGCGTCGGCGATGGCCATGAGCTGCTCGCACGAGACGGGGTACAGCGCGAAGGCCACCTTCATGTCGAGACCGCAGCGGCGCTCCAGCTCGCCGGTGCCGCGGATGCCGCCGACGAAGTCGATGTCGTTGCTGGTCCGCGGGTCGGCGATGCCCAGCACCGGCGCCAGCAGGTTCTCCTGTAGGATCGAGGCGTCGAGGCTCTTGACCGGATGGTCGGCGGGAAAGCTGCCGTCCCGGGCGGTGAGCTTGTACCACTGGCCGTCCAGGTACATGGAAAACGTGCGCGCGGCCTGGGGCTCGGCCACCGCGGTCTTCTCCACCGCGAACTTCTCCTCCACCCGCGCCATGAACTCGGCCTCGCTCAGGCCGTTGAGGCTCTTGACCACGCGGTGGTAGCCCATGATCAGGAGCTCGTCGTCGGGGAAGCTCACGGCCAGGAAGTGGTTGTAGAGCTCCTGGCCGGTGTGGTGCGGGTTGCGCGCGCGCAGGTTGTTGCGCACGCGGAAGGCCGACGCCGAACGATGGTGGCCGTCGGCCACGTAGGTGGCCGGGATCGCCGCGAAGGCGGCCTGCAGGGCGGCCACATCGGCGGGATCGCCCACCACCCAGACGGTGTGGCCGATGCCGTCGTCGGCGGTGAAGTCCACCGCGGGCTCGGCGGCGGTGATCCGCGCGACGAGAGCCTGCAGCGCGGGCGTGTTCTTGTGGGTCAACAGCACCGGCCCGGCGTTGGCCATCAGCCGCTCCACGTGCCGCGCCCGGTCGTCTTCCTTCTCGCGGCGCGTCAGCTCGTGCTTCTTGATGAGGTCGTCCTCGTACTCCTGCACGCTGAAGCCGGCCACGATCCCGTGCTGCACGTGGTCCCCCATGCGCAGGCGGTAGATGTAGAAGCAATCCACCTCGTCGCGCACCAGCACGCCCTCGTCGATCATGCGGCGGAAGTTCTCGGCGCTCTTGTCGTAGACCACGTCGCCGTGCACGTCCACGTCCTCGGGCAGATCGATCTCGGCCTTGTTGACGTGCAGGAAGCTATGGGGATTCCCGGCGGCCATGACCCGCGCCTCGGCGCTGTTGAGGACGTCGTATGGGGGGCTGGCGACCTTCTTGACCAGGTCGGCCCGCGGCCGCAGACCCTTGAAGGGACGGATGTCGGACAAGGGACACCTCCAGGATGGGCTGGTACCAGGGCCGGTCGAGGCCGGCCGCCATCGATTGCGCCCCGCGGATCGGCACGCGCCGCCAACGATAGCCAACGGCGGCGGTTTTTCCAACCCGCCCAGACGGGAAAATTCGGGTTTAGCGGGGATTCTGTAGCAATCTGGGCCAATTTAGCACCAGATCGTAGCCCCGGCCCAGCGCCCGCTCGAACCCGCAGCCCACGAGGAACGACTGGCCGTCAAGCGTGTCGAAATCCTCGGCCTGGGACCCCAGCTCGAACAGCGCCTGCGGCGGTCCGAAGCGCGGCGTGCCCTCGCTCATGTCCACGGCCACCGCCACGACCTCCTGGGCGAGGTTGAGGAAGTAGATCTCGCCTCCATCCTGGCGCCAGCAGGGCGCACGGCCACCCGCGAGCGACACTTCCCAGCGCCGGCCCCCTGGCGGCCACGTGGTCAGCATGATGTTGCTGTGACCGCTGTCGGCCAGTTCGTAGAGCAGCCAGCGCCCATCGGGTGAGACCGTGCCGTTCCACTCGTCCTTCTCCGAGACCATCAATTCGCTCACCGCACCATCGCTGTCGAGCTCGAGCATGTCGATGTCGCCCGCCGCATTCATCGCGGCGTAGAGCAGCGAGGAGCCGTCGGGCAGGAAGCCCGTGGCGAAGATGGTCCGGTCGTGACGGACGAGGATTCGCGGCGACTCGGTGCCGCCGAGGTCGAGCTCCTCGAGCTGGGCGCCACCGGGCAGGATCCGGGTGTAGACCACCCGATCGCCGTCGGGATGCCAGAGGCCCATCATGGTGGCTCCCGCGTCGAAGGTCAGCCGCGTGAACTGGCCCGATGACAGTTCGTAGAGGAAGAGGCTGCTCTGGCGGTCCCCCACGGCGGTGGCGCCCACCAGGGCGCGCGTTCCCGCTGGCGACAGCGCCACGCTGAAGATCTGATCGAAGCCGGCGAGGCCCTGCCGCGTGTCGCCACGCCGGTCGACCAGCGTCAGATCCGCACCGTCGGCGCGGGAATCGGCCGCCAGGTAGACCAGTGTCCCGCTGCCGCCCACCGCGAAGAGCCCCACGCCCGCGCCCGAGATCCGCGCCACCGAGGGCAGGATGGTGGCCACGGATCCGGCGAAGGCCCCGCGGTCGAGGTCGAGCGCACGCCCGCGCAGGCTGCCGTCGACCGTGTACAGGAGCTGTCCGGCGGCGAACTGGGCCTGGGAGTCGGTGGGGCCGAGCGAGTGGGGAACACCACCGTCGAGGTCGGCGAGCATGAGATCGGAGACACCGCCCTCGGCGCCGAAACGCACGTAGACGAAGTGGCGACCATCGGGCAGGAAGCATGGGAAACGGCACGAGAACGCCAGGGTGTCCTCGGGTACCACCACCAGCGGCTGGCCACCGGTCGCCGGCACGGCCAGCAGGCCCGAGGCGAACGAGGGTGCGAAGAGGATGGTGCCGTCGGGCGACCAGGTGCCGCCTTTGCCGAAGGGCGCCGCGGCCAGGACCTCGATGTGCTCGCTCTCCAGGTCGATCACCTTGAGGCTGGCGCCGGCGAAGAAGCCCACTCGACGGCTGTCGGGGCTCCAGAACGGGTAGCCTGAGTCCGCGGTGCCCGGCAGCACGCGGGGCTCGGCGGTGTCGAGATCCTGCATGCAGAGCATCAGCCCGTCCTCGGCGGTGGCGACGCCGTAGACCACGCGGCGTCCGTCGGGCGAAACCGCCGGGTTGCCCGGCAGGTAGGGATTGAGGTTCAGGGTGGCCTCGGCGGGGAGCCGCAGGGCGGCATGGACCAGGGTGGGCGGGGCCGACGGCTCCGCCCCGGGTCGCACCCAGATGGCGAGTCCGAGGCAGGTCAGCGCCAGCACTCCCACCAGGAACCAGGCCAGGCGGCTCGAACGGCGGCGGCGCGTGGCCAGGGGACTGGCGAGTCCGGCCTGGGAACCACCCTCCCGCAGCCACGACAGCCATTGCCGGACGTCGTGCATCGACTGGCAGCGGTCGTCGGGGTCCTTGGCGGTGCAGTCGTCGACGAGGCGTTGCAGGCCCGGCGGCGAGAGCGGCGCCACCAGGTCGAGCCGCGGCAACGGTTCCTTCATGGTCGCGGCGATGATCGAGGCCTGGCTGTCACCGGCGAAGGCCTGCTGACCAGTGGCCATCTCGTGCAGGAGCAGACCGAAGGCGAAGATGTCGCTGCGGGCATCGGTCTCGTGCCCCTCGAGCTGCTCGGGCGCCATGTAGCGCAGCGTGCCCACGAACGACCCCGGCCTGGTCAGGTCTCCAGTGCCGGTGGGCGAGACCACGGTCTCCACCACGCTGCTGATGGGCGGAGGCGCGGCGGGGGGAGCGGGCCGTGCCAGGCCGAAGTCCAGCAACTTGACGCCGTCGCGGGTCAGGAAGACGTTGCCCGGCTTGAGGTCGCGATGCACCACACCCTGGCGATGGGCGCGGTCGAGGGCGTCGGCGAGCTGTTCCGCCGTCCGGTAGAGCTCGTCCAGGGGCAGCGGACCCGCCGCGAGCCGGGCCTGCAGGGTCTGCCCCTCGAGCATCTCCATCACCAGGAACCGCCGGCCGGCCTCCTCGCCCACATCGTACAGCGCGCAGATGTTGGGGTGATGCAGCTGGGCGACAATGCGCGCCTCGCGCTCGAAGCGCTGCAGGAACGAGGGATCGGCGGCCAGATGATCGGGCAGGATCTTGACCGCGACGGTGCGGTCGAGCCGCTGGTCACGGGCCCGCCAGACCTCTCCCATGCCTCCCTGGCCGATCTTCTCCTCGAGCTGGTAGTGGCCGAGGGTCTCCATGCAGGCTCCTGACGGCGGTGATCGACGCGGACAACGGCGCCAGGAAGCCAGGCGCCGGATCTCCTGATACAGTATGTCCAAGTATTGCGTTTCGCCGCCCGCCTGGCGCCCCGCCGCCTTCAGATCACGTGCAGCACCTGGTTGAGCACGGTCAGCAGCACCACGCCCACCAGCAGAGCGGTCTTGACGATGGGGTGACGACGCCAGGGCTTGAAGACGCCCTCCTGCATGGTCTCGATGTGGGTGGTCAGGCGTTCGAGAGCATGGACGCGCCGGCGATCCTCGACGCTGTCGCTGACGATCACGTCGCCGCTGGCGGTGTCCAGCCGCTGGCGGACCAGGGCCAGCACCTCGCGCTTCACGTGGTCGCCCCGGCGGCGCAGGGTCACCGCGCTGGCGATCACCATCACCGCCAGGACCGCTTGCAGGACCTGGTCGACCTGCGGATAGCCCCAGGCGTCGAAGCGGCTCCAGCGCGCGAGCACCATGAGCACCAGCACGACCACGGGCCAGAAGATGACCTCGCCGTAGAGATGGGTGGGACGGCCGATGATGCGGAGCGACAGATACCGATCCACCAGGTCGACGTCCCTGGCGGCGAGTCCGAAACGCTCGGCGACCGGCGTGCGGACCTCCGGTTCGAAATGGACCCGCCGACCCACGAGCCAGCGCAGCATGATGGTCGTCAGGAGCATGGAGTCGAGGGCCAGGAAGTAGAGCCAGAGGAACAGCATGCCGGCCAGCAACACGGTCAGTCGCTCGACCAGCAACGCGGTCGCGCCCCGCACCGGCGGGTCGGGATATGACATGAGGATGGCCACCAGGATGCCGAGTACGAGCATGAGGAAGGCGGCAACGGCGGCACGTGCGAGTCGGGCACCGGCCCGGCCGAAGCGGAAATAGCTGCACCAGACCGCCCTCGCCTGGCTCGATCCCGCCGCCGGCTCCTCGCCGTCGGCCTCGAACCATTCGGCCTGCGGGTAGCAGCGGCGATACCAGGGCAACCGATGGAAGCGCAACTCCTCGGGACAATCGGGGCCCAGCGTCGCCGGGTCCACCAGTCCGTAATCCGTCACCAGTTGCTGCTGGTCGACCTCCACCTCGCGCACATACCAGATGATGTAGAAGCCAGCGAGGAACAGGGCGGTCAGGCGCAGGTAGATGGACGGCCAGACGCTGACGCCGGTCAACAGACCGAAGACCTCGCCGGTATTGTCGAGATTCTGCCGCATCATGACGACCCAGACGACCCCGCCGGTCACCAGGTAGAACAGGAACAGCGAGAAGCGCAGGCGGACACGATGGTCGCGCACGAAGAGTCCGCTGCCGCTGGTGTCGAAGTATTGCTCGGCCACCGGCTTGAGCAATAGCCCGAACGCGAGCATCGCCAGGAGCATGGTCACGACCCGGCCCGGCCGGGGAAACGCCAGCGGCGGCACGGGCTGCAGCGGGCTGGCCAGCGCCAGCGGCGTGATGTCGACGGCCGCGCCGCGGCCGACCTCGAACAGCTTGGGCTGCAGGTACGACGCGATGTCGGCCGAGGAGATCAGGGTGTCCCGGACGACCTCGTGCGCTCCGGCCACCAGCCCGATGTTGCGCCAGCTGCCCGGCACGAAGGCGGGAATCGCCCGGCAGTGCAGTGGATCGTGCAGCGCGAGGATGGTCGCCAGGTAGGTGGACGTCTGGTAGGAGTCGCGGAAGATGGGCGCCCGCTGCGCACTGCCCGCGTGGGCGGGGTCGATGGCGCAGGGCTGCAGCCCGTAGCCCGAGGCGATCAGCAGGTTCTGGCACGACCGGGTCAGCGAGGGGTGCAGGTAGATGGCGTGCAGGTCGGTGGTGAAGATGATGGCGTCGGGAAAGCGTTCGCGCAGCGCCTGGATGATGGTCAGCTTGTCGAAGACGTCGACGCCCAGCACCCCGATGGCCGCCATCTTCTCGCCGACCCACGAGTCCACTTCTTGGCGCAGGGCGTCGGCCTGGCGCCGGAAGTAGTCGACCCGGTTGCGGCCCAGCGGGAGCGCCAGGTGCGCGGTCTCCTCGTCCCAGTTCAGTGCCAGGCCCTGCTGCCGGCGCTGCCCATCCTCGCTGGTGGATTCGACTCGCCGCGGATCGAGCAGGTGCTCACCCACGGGCACCGAGCCGTCGATGCCGCTGAGATAGGGATGCAGACTGATCCAGGCCTTGCCGCCCGCATCGAGGTTCGCCTCGAGGTGCTCCTGCGCCTTGGTGGCGAGGAAGCGGCTGTAGTGGGTGTCCCACTCGACGAACAGGGCCACGTGGTCGCCGCGGGCGAGGTCGAGGTTACGCCGGATGAGCTCGTCGGCCACCAGCTCGAGCAGCGCGCCGTCGTCGGGAATGCAGCGGACGATGTTGTCGAGCAGCGGGTGGCTGGTGTCGGTGCCGGCTGCGGACAGGATCAGCGGCAGCGGCGCCGTGGCGCGCGACGAGTAGAAGGTCAGTTCCTCCAGGTCGAGGAGCTCGGTCGCCGCCAGACCGGTCGCCCGCAGGTCGCTCATGGTGATCAGGGTGTACTGATCAGTGCCGGTGGCCAAAAGCCGGCCCGTTTCCCGATCCAGGCCGAACTCTTCGGCGAGGACCTGGGCCAGTCGACCGCGATCGTCCCCGCCCTTGCCGGACCTGCCGACCGCCGCCAGGAGGCGCTTGAAGATACGCTCGGCGTCGGCCTCGTCCAGGCTGCGTCCGGTCAGGGCCTCGGCCGTGGACAGGAGGTCGAAGGCGCTGGCCGCGTTCCTGGTCCCGCGCCCGATGGCGGCCTCCTCTCCATCCTCGCCCAGTAGATGATACCCGAAGAAGACGAGGTTCTCGGGCCAGCGGTCATCCAGGTCGACGACCGTCTGGGCATAGGCGGCCCGCAGGTACCGGGCCAGACGTCTGGCCGCACGGAACGTGGCCAGGTCGCCGGACTGCGCGAACCCGGCGACCAGCGCCGCGAGTTCCTCGTCGCCCGCGAACGGCGGGGCATCATCGAGATAGTTCGCCGCCAGGATCCGGAACCGCTGCCAGCCCGAATGGTCGAGTCCGGCGACCGCGCCGCCGTCGGTGGCCGTGCTCTGCAGCAGCTTGATGAAGCCGCCGGTGGACGTCGGCCCGATGACCTTGAAGGCCACCGACCCGGGGTGCAGCACTTCCCGGATGCGCGTGCAGAGCTGGGCCAGCATGGGTCCGAACTGGCGCTGGAACTTCTGGTCGTCGAGCCAGATCACCAGCAGGAGCCGGCCCTGCCGGTCCTCGAACCATTCGTAAGGGACCGGAAAGAAGACCTGGTTGACCTGGTCCTCGCCGGCGAGGTCGAGATCGAGATTGAGATGGTTCTCGCGCGCGGCGAGGTAACGGACCCGGATGCCGGAATCCGGGCTGGGCCGGGCCTCCCAGGCGGTGCCGAAGAAGCCGATGCGGTCGGCCTGCCGCGGACGGTAGTCCATCTGGGTCAGGCCCATGACGATGGCCTGACGCTGGCGGCGCCGGGCTTCGATCTGGCGGACCTGGTAACCGCCGGCGAGGAAGGCGGGGACCACGGTGAACTCGGTCTGTAGTCTGGATTCCTTGCGGCCGTCGGGCATGAGATTGCGTAAGCGATACTCGTAGGGCAGCTCGACACGGGTCAGGGTGTCGCGCCCGGCGGCGGCTTGCAGGCGGACACGTTCGGACGCCAGCGCCGCCTCGACCACTCCCAGCGGATCCTGCCACAGGCGGGCCAGCACGTTCTCCTTCTCGAAGCCCCGCGACTCGGGCCCGGCCTTGACCTCCGGACGCAGGCTCCGGAGCGCCGGCCGGAAGAAGAGCAACCCGCCGAGCGCCACCACCAGCAACACGGTGCTGCCCAGCGGCAGCATGCGGCCACCACCATTGTCACTCATGACACGACGCCCCCTTCTGGCCAGGTTCGTGACGTTCCGGGACGGTGGTTGCGCGGATGGATCGTGCGGAGGTGCGATCAGCAGCGAGGCACAACGACGTTCAAGGGTTTAAGACATATTCTATCTGGTTAAATCACAGACGGGATCTGGCGAATCGCAGCCGTCGCGGCGGAGGCGGCGCCGCTTGCCAGGCAGGACACGGGCGGGCGGGCAGTCCGGTGGGCCGTCTCGAACAGACGAGCGCCCGCTCCCCAGAGGAGCGGGCGCTGCTACAGTGCCGAAACCTTGAGCCGCTACCTTACGGGCAGACGGCGCCGATACCCTGGGTCATCAGGGTGATGTCGGACAGGTTGATGGCACCATCGGCGTTGAAGTCACAACGGGCGTTGAAGGTACCGTTGAGGTCCTGCGTGAAGACGGTGATGTCGGAGAGGTTCACGAACAGGTCACCGCTGATGTCGGCGCTGACGAAATGAACCGGCGCCGTGGTGGGAACCAGGTCACCCTCGATCACGGCCTGAGCGTCTTCCATCAGGCTGTTGCCGCCACCGGCCACGGGCGAGACGAAGGTCGTCTGGCCGTTGCCGTCGGTCGGACCCTCGGGATGGACGAGATCGCAGGTCGCCAGGCCGCCGGCAGCGCTGATCATCCACATGTCGGCCGCGGGGTAGGCCGCAACGGGGTCACCCTGGTTGTTGACCACGGTCAGGGTCAGCGTGGCGTCGACCACACCGCCGCCGAGACGGGCGTTGGTCAGCGCATTGCCCATGCCGTTGGGAAGCGTGAACACCACGGCACCGTCGGTACCGTCGGGGTTGCTCAGCGAGCAAAGATCGGGGTAGGGAATTTCCGCCAGAGCCGGCATGGCAAGAGCGAGGGCGAAAATAAGGCAAGCACAACGCTTCATGATGACCTCCACCAGTCGGGAACGAATCGCTTTGGGTGACAACTGCTGCGGCGCTCCGGTGATGGCGCACCACTGCTTGAGGCTTGGTGAGATTATAACACAGGGCTACCAGGACAGGCAATGCTCGTTATCGAATTTAATCTCAGGGCACATGCCTGGCTAACCAATAGTCATGAAAAGATATATGTCAAGCATCCCGCATTCTGGATAAAATAATTCTGGAACCTGATCCGGGCGCTCGCGTGGAACATCCCCCCGGAAAGTGGGCGTTCCGGGGTTTCGAACAGCCTCACGACACCGGTTCTGTCTCTCGGACAGCGGCCTCCATGGCCGCGACCAACTGATCCCGCTGGATCGGCTTCGATACGAAGCCGTCCATTCCGGCCGCGAAGCAAGCCAGGGAATCCTCGCGCATGGCCCGGGCGGTCAGGGCCACCACCGGCAGCCTGGGATGACCTTCCGCGGTCTCGCGGGCCCTGATGGCCCGCACAGCTTCCAGGCCGTCCATGACCGGCATCTGGACGTCCATCAACACCAGGTCGATGTCCTCCGCGGCACTCCGCTCGTACGCCGCCTGACCGTCACCGACGATGACGACCCGATGCCCCAGCCTCTCGAGCAGGAGACGGATGACCTTCTGGTTGACGGGGTTGTCCTCGGCCACCAGCACGGTTCGCGAGGTCAGTTCGGACGTGACCGCGCGGGGGCCGGAATCGTTGTCCTCCGGACGTCCGGCAGATAGCCTGAACACGGCCTCGAAGGTGAAGCAGCTCCCCTGTCCAGGCTCGCTGGTGACCTGGAGTTCCCCGCCCATCAGCCGGGCCAGGCTCGCCGAGATGGACAGGCCGAGTCCGGTGCCACCGAACTGCCTCGTGGTCGACCCATCCGCCTGCCGGAACGCCTCGAAGATCACCCGCTGCTTGTCCGCCGAGATCCCGATGCCCGTGTCGGATACCGAGAACCGGAGCCAGGTATCGGGAGCGTTCTGCCACACGGTGCCGACCACCGGCTCGATGTCCAGACGGACCGAGCCGTGTTCGGTGAACTTGATGGCGTTGCCGAGCAGATTGATCAGCACCTGCTGCAGCCGCACGGCGTCACCCACCAGATTGTCGGGACAGGCCGGATCGATGGCGCACTCCAACTCCAGCCCCTTGTCCTCGGTCTTGATGCGCATGAGGCTCAGGGTTCGCTCCAGGGTGCGGCGCAGCGAGAACGGCGCCTTCTCCAGTTCCAGCCGGCCGGCATCGATCTTGGAGAAGTCGAGGATGTCGTTGATCAGCGAGAGCAGCGACCTGGCCGAGGACCGCACGGTCTCCAGGCATTCGCGTTGTTCGTGCTCGAGGTCGGTCTCCAGCACCAGTTCGGTCATGCCCATCACCGCGTTCATGGGCGTGCGGATCTCATGGCTCATGTTGGCCAGGAACTCGCCTCGCGAACGATTGGCCGCCTCGGCCTCCTCCTTCGCGGCGCGCAGCTCGCGCGTCCGGGCCCGCACCTCCTCCTCGAGGATCCGTTCCCGGATCACCCGCAGGCGTTCGCGCTGCATCAACCAACCCATCAGCACCACGCCCACCGCCAGGATGACCAGGCCGTAGAACCAGTAGGTCTGGTAGAAGAACGGCTCGAGGCGCACCTGGAGCGAGGCCTCGGAGCGGCCGATCCGCCCGCCCGGATCGGTGACCTGGACACGGAAGCGATAGCGGCCCGGTGGAATGTTGGTGTAGATGGCCTGGCGCCGATCGCCGGCACGCGTCCATTCCTCGTCGTAGCCCTCGAGCTTGTAACGGAAGCACACCTTGTCGGCCTCGTTCAGCGCGATGGCCGTGTAGGTGAAGACCAGGTCGCCGCTCCCGGGCTTGACCTCCACTGGACCGCGGACCGGATAGGACTCGCCGCCGATCAAGGCCTCCTGCAGCAGCACCGGCGGGCTCGACGGGCGGTCGGACACGCTGGCAGGCGCCACTACAGCCACCCCGCCATTGGTGGCGAACCAGAAATTCCCGGCCAGATCCCGTGCCACCGAGGGCGTGCAACCGCCGTTGCATTCGCTGTTCTTGAGGCCATCGGCTCGGTTGTAGAGCCGGCAGGGGACCGTGGGTTCCTGCCCCCTGGCGAAGGCGGCGAAACTGTCGCGGTGGAAGCTGAAGACCCCGCTGTTGCTCGCCACCCAGAGGCGACCGTTCCCGTCCTCGAGGATGCCGAAGATGGCATCGTCGATCAGGCCGTCCTTCAGGCCGAAGGTCACACCGCGGCCCTCCTCCAGGCGGACCAGGCCCGCTCCCACCCCACCGATCCAGACTGCTCCTTGCGAATCCAGGGTCATGCAGAGGATCAGGCCGCGCGGCACGCCCTGCTCCGGCCCGAGCGAGCGGACCGCGTCGCCCTGGATCAGGTTCACGCCACCATCGGTCCCCACGAGGATATCGCCGCCGGGCAGCTCGAGCAGACCGCCCCGCGCCACATCGCTGGAGAGCCCGTCCGCGCTGGTGAACTGAGCGAACTGTCCATCGGCCAGACGGAACAACCCCTGCTTCCGGGTGCCGAACCAGATCCGCCCCCGGGAGTCCTCGAGCAGGGAGCGCACCCCGCCGTAGGTCAGATTGGCCGGCGCATCGAGCAATTCGAATCGACCGTCCGGACCGAGGATGCCGATCCCCTCGCTGGCGCCGACCCACAGACGACCCTGCCGATCCTCCATCAGGGCGCCGATGTTCCCGTCGGGCAGGCCGACTTCCTGGCCGTAGGATCGTGTCTGCCCATCGGCCAGGTAATCCAGGCCGTTGCCGTAGGTCGAGATCCAGATCCCGCCGTGTCGCGAGGCGCAGACGACCCGGACCGCGTTGCCCGACAGTCCCTCGCTCTCGGTCCAGGACAGGAACGGTCCGGAGCGGAACCGGTGCAGCCCCGAGCCGAACGATCCGACCCACAACGAACCCTGGTGATCCTCGTACATGGCGATGGCGTCGATGAGCGTTTCGCCGTCGGTGACGGCCTCGAGCGTCCCGTCATGCCAGCGGAAGAGTCCCCGGTTCTCCGCGCCGATCCAGAGTACTCCCTGGCTGTCTTCCAGGAGCGACCAGATGGTCCCCCCGGGATAGGTCGCCCCCGCGGTGGGCACCGCCTCGAGGGGACCGCCATCGGACCGCCACAGGCCCACCGCCGTCGCCACCCAGACGCGTCCGTCGCGGCCGAGGGCCAGGCCGAGCACGCCCTCGGGCGTCAACCAGTTCCCTTGCGAGCGCACTTCCGTACCCTTGGCATCGATGACCGCCAGCCCGCCACGGCCACCGACCCACAAGCGCCCGGCGGCATCGGTGACCAGGTTGCGGACCTCCGTCCCCAGCACCGGATCCTGCGGGTCCAGATAGGTGAACTGGCCGTCCTGGAGCTGGGTCAGACCGTTGGAGGTCCCGGCGTAGACGCGCCCGTCGTCGAGCGCCCGCAAAACCTGCACCATGGCGCTCGGCGCGTTCACGCCGCGATCCCAGCAAGTCGTCTGGCCTTCGTGCAGGAGCGCGATGCCGTTGCTGCCGCCGATCCAGAGGCTGTCGCCGTGAGCATGCACGGTCTCGGCCTGCTTGTGTGGATAGGCCGGGGTGCTGAGCGCATCGTAGACGGTGAAATTCAGGCCATCGTAGCGCGCCAGGCCCTGCTGGGTGGCCAGCCAGAGGTAGCCGTCGGGGGTCTGCTGGACGGCGCCGACCATGTCCAGGGGCAGTCCGTCCTCCTGGGTCCAGGCATCGTGGACGTACTGGGAAGGACGGCGGTCGGCGGGCAGGCCGCTGACCTGGCCGGCGGCCAGGACGAGCAGCCAGAGAAGCACGCAACGACGACACCAGGGCTGAATCATGGGCATGTCCTACGGTCCGGAGTCATGTCTCGATATCTCACCTTGCTCTATCGGCCGATAACCGCGGCGGATTGAGGAAAGATCGCCATCCGTGGCCGTTCACTTGACCAGGAGCAGGCGCCCGACCCGGATCTCGCCGCCGGTGTCGAGCCGGGCCAGATACACCCCCGCGGCGCAGGGTCGGCCCGCGGCGTCTCGGCCATCCCAGGGCACCTCGTGACGGCCCGGCGCGAGCTCGTCGCGGACCAGGGTGGCCACGAGTCGGCCACGGGTATCGTAGAGATCGAGCCTTGCCGGCCCGGCGCGGACGAGCTCGAAGCGCAGCGTGGTGCGCGGATTGAACGGGTTGGGATAGCAGGTCACGGCGCGATCCGGACGGGTCGGCTGGTCGCCCACCCCGGTAGGCGAACCCACGATCAGGGTCACGGGCAGGTTCGCCGGAGCGGCGGGGTCATTGGAATCCAGCGTGATGCTCCCGTAGTAGGCGCCCTCGCCCATGCCGCCGGCATCCCAGGTCACGGCGATGCGCAACGAATCGCCGGGCGCCACGGTGCCGGCTGCCGGCGTGACACCCAGCCAGGCGGCGCTGGCAGTGATGTCGTCGATGATCAGGGGCACGGCCCCCGCGTTCCGCACCTGCACGAAGGCGGCCTGGCTCGAGGGCAGGGCGGCCAGAGCCGCGGGCACGTCCACCAGGCCCGCGCCGTATTCGTCGTCCCGCCCCACGGGGCCGAGATCCCGACAGGTGGTGGCCAGGGCCTCGGAGAGTTCGGCGCAGCTCAACGTCGGGTTAGCCTCGAGCAGGATCGCCGCGCAGCCCGCGACCAGTGGCGTGGCCATGCTGGTACCGCTGTAGACGTCGTAGCCGCCGCCACCCACGGTGGAGGTGATCTCGGCGCCGGGCGCGGCCAGGTCGGGCTTGGTGAGGCCGGGCGGGTAGGAATAATCGTCGTGGCCGGCGTCGCCGGCGATGTCCCAGGCCGCGGGACCGTGGCTCGAGGCGAACCAGATCTGTTCGGTGGCCGTGAGCGCCCCCACGCTGATCACCGCGGTGTGGCCCGCGTCGCCGTACCAGGGATCGGGACAATCGCCCGGCGAGGAGATGTCGTCGGGGACGGCCACGTGGCCGCCGTAGTTGTCGCCGTTGCCGGCGGCCGTGATCCAGGGCAGGCCCACCGCGAGCAGGATCTCGGCGTTGGTGCGGTTGGCCGACCGCAGCGCGTCGCCCGGCGCGGTCCAGCCGGCGCTGGTGGTGACGAGGTGGCAACCCTGGTCGAGGCAGAACTGGAGCGCCTGGACCATGTCCTCGTAGTAGCCGGGCACGCAGCGCGCGACCAGCAGCCGCGCGCCGGGGGCCGCACCGTGGCTGGCGCTGACCACCAGGCCGGCGGTGTGGGTCCCGTGCCAGAAGTCGCCCGCGCCGGGGTCGTAGGGGTCGTCGTCCTCGTCGAGAAAATCGTAGCCGTGGTGGGGGAACTCGCTGCCGCCGTCCCAGAGATGCCCCACGAGGTCGGGGTGGTCGTAGGCCACGCCGCTGTCGGTGTGCCCCACCAGGATGCCCGACCCGTCCCGACCCTGCGCCCAGGCCGCGGGCACGCCCAGCATCTCCAGTGGCCAGGGCGACCGTTCCGGCTCGTCCATGCGCAGCGCCGTCGGCGTGGCGACCGGCGCCGCCAGCAGTTCGCTGCGGACATCGTCGAGCCAGAGACGCCCCACGTCGGCGCTCGCGGCCAGGGCCAGGACCTGGTCGGGATCCAGCTCGCCCACCAGTTCGCCCGAGAGCCAGAGCGAGCGCCAGGCGACGTCGACGCGCGAGGCCAGACGTGCGGCCTGGACCTGCGCATGATCCCGGAGCGCGGCCACCGCGGCCGTCCGTCCCACCGTCACGAGCCAGGTCGGATCCAGCCGTTCGGCCGGGGAGACCACGACCCTCAGACGTTCGCCCGCGCCGGCGCGCGAGAGCGCCGCCTCCAGTCGCGGATCGAGCAACGGATCGGCCACCACGCGGCGGACCGGCGGCGGGCTCGCCTGCGGCGCGTCCGCGGTGAAGCGCAGGCTCGTGGGCGTCAGCTCGAGACGCGGTTCGCCCGACACCACCCAGAGATCCTTGACCAGGATGTTGTCGGTCTCGTCGCTCTCGGCGACGCGATCGGCGGGGTCGATGGCCAGGGTGAGCGTGTGGGCGCCGGCCGACAGCGCGAGCGGGTGGTCCTCCACCGTGGCGAAGGTGGCCACGGGCAGGCCGGCGGGCACGGTCCAGGAACCGACCAGCGCATCGTCGAGCCACAGCTCGGTCTGGAGCGGACCGACGGCGTCGGCCAGGCCCAGGTTGACGACGGCCAGGCTGGCGTAAGCCGGATAGCCGTCGGCCAGGATGCCGTCCTCGCGCTGGCCCGGGGTCATGGACACCACCAGGGGCGCCGCCCACTGGTCGGGGGTGAAGGGCGCCAGGTCGGGCAGGAGCGCACGGCCGCTGGCGTAGATGTTGTGGCCCTGGGTGTTGAAGTCGCGGCGGTCGACCCAGGCCGCGAGCAGGCCGCCAGGGCCGCGGCAGCCGGCGGCGGCGCGGAACTGCGGCACCACCGTTGGCTGGTCGGTGACCAGCTCCAGGTCGCCCCAGAAGTCGGGGTGGCCGTCGAGCGAGGCCTGGCGCGCGGCGAGGTCGAACTCGTCGCCGCCGGCGGGGGCCTCGAGCCAGAGGCAGCCCACCAGGCCGTCGCGGGCGTGGATCACCGGGCCCACGCTCTCGCTCGGCGTGGCGATCAGTTCGTAGGGCCCGTAGGCCGTGGCCAGGCCGTCCCACGAGAACGCGTACATCACGTCGCCGTCGATGTGGCCGAGGCCGTCGTCCCAGTCGAGCTGGTAGGCGACGTAGACGTTCTCGCCGTCGGCGGCCACGCTCGGGAAGCCGTGGGACATGGGCGACGACTGGGTCAGGTCGACGTAGTCGACGAAGGTGCCGGTCACGGCGTCGGCCGCGGCCAGGATGCGGATGCGGCCCGAGTAGAGGTCCTGCTCGCCGTTGACCAGGTAGGCGGTGGCGCCGCTGAGCGCCACGTCGGGCCAGAGGTCGGGGTAGCCGTCGGGCACGAGGTACTCGTAGCCCACGGTCTGGCCGCCGTTGGTGGAGAACAGCCACAGCAGCGTGTACTCGTACTGGTACCAGTCCCAGTTCACGGTGTACCAGCAGCAGGCCACGAAGACCCGCGCGAAGTCGCCGCTGCCCGACACCGCGATCGACGGCACCGCCACCGGTTCGCCCACCTCGAACACGCGCACGAACGCCCAGTTCTGGATGTCCCCCGGCCCCGCCGACCGCGCCCGGACCAGCGCCCCATCGGCGCGCGCCCAGACCACATGGAGGTAGCCGGCCGCGTCGAGGGCCAGATCGGGCTGGTACTCGTCGAGGCTCGAGGACGGCAGCTCGAGGGTGGTCCAGGTCAGGCCCTGGTCGAGGGAGCGGGCGATGTGGATGTCGCGGTCGGTGCCGCCGAGGTCGTAGGCCTCGAAGACGGCGAAGAGCGCGCCGGTGGTGGGATCCGAGGCCAGCGCCAGGTGCTGGTCGTTCATGTGGGTGGGGTCGGCGAGGAGGCGGTCGGGCGACCAGGGCGTGTCGCGGTCGGAGCGGGTCGCCGGCTCGGATGCGCCCGGCGTGGCGGCCGCGCGGACCGCGGGCAGGGCGGGCGGCGAGTCCAACGCCAAGCCGCCCGGCGACTCCTGCAGATCCCGGTCCAGGAACGGGTGGTCAGCCTTGGCGTCACCGGCGGTGCGGCGAGCGCCGACGGTCCGGGCCAGCAGGCCCGGCTCGCCGTGGCGCGTGGCCTCCGGTGCGGGCAACTCGGGCAGCGAGACGCTCAGCACCATGATGCTGATCAGCCCCACGAAGGCGACGATGGTGGCGAGTTTGCGCAGCATGGTCCAGGCTCCCGGGCCGGGGACGCGACAGGGTCTCGTCCTCGATATCGACCGCGGAGAGCCTTCATTGACCGGAAACCGCGCCCGGGCGCGGAGCCCGACCGCCACTGGCCGGGCCCCGGGAACCTGATCGTCGGCGCCGCTTACCTCGCCAGCACCACGGTCTGGCGACCCAGTTCGCGGCCGTCCACCGTGAACCGCGCCAGGTAGACGCCCGCCGCCGCGGGCCGGCCATCGCGGTCGCGGCCGTCCCAGAACACCGAGCCCGGCCCCTGGGTTACGCCACCGGCGGAGGTCCGCCAGAGCAGGCGCCCGCTCACCGAGTAGACCGCCACCGTGATCTCCCCACCTCGCGCCAGGTCCCAGGCCAGGGTGGTGCCGCCGCTCGAGGGGTTGGGGAACGCCGGCCGCACCCGGCCCACGCTGGCCAGCTCGATGGGCTCGGGCGCCGCCGTGGTGCCCGACACCGAGGTGGCCCAGACGCTGCGGCCGTAGGTGCCGGCCAGGAGCTCGGTGGTATCGGCGCGCCAGCCGAGGTGGGTGACCACCACGTTGGGCAGCGACGACGCCACCGGGCGCCAGTCGATCACGGGCAGCGTGGTCTCGTACACGCCCACGTCGGTGGCCACGAAGATGCGCCCCGGCTCGTCGGGATGGCAGAGCAGGTCGTTCACCGGCGCCTCGGGCAGGCCGGCGGCGATGGGCTCCCAGGTCGCGCCCAGATCGGTGGTGCGGAAAACGTGGCTCAGGGGCTCGTCCCAGCGGAAGCCGCTGACCGTGACGTAAGCTGTCTCGCGGTCGAAGGGGTCGCAGCGCACGCTGGTGACCCAGCGCTCGGGCAGGTCGCCGGAGACCTCGTTCCAGAACACGCCGGCGCTGGTGGAGACGTGGACCAGGCCGTCGTCGCTGCCGGTCCAGAGCACGCTGTTGTCCACGGGCGAGACGCCGATGGTGGTGAGCGTGCCGCGGACCTGGCCGTTCTGGTCCTGGTGCGGGCCGCCCGTGAGGTCGCCGCTGACGACGGTCCAGCTGGTGTTGCCGTTGTTGCGGTAGAGCTTGTTGGTGCCGAAGTAGCGGCGGTCCGGATCGGCGGGGTCCTGGACGTGGGGCGCGTTCCAGGCGCGGCGGTCGCCGCCACCCAGACCGTTGCCGGCGTAGGAGAACGAGCCGCCGCCGTTGGCCGAGTAGTAGACCTCGCCGTACTGGTACTGGACCCAGATCCGGTTGTCGTTCTCGGGATGGATGAGCGGCTGGAAGCCGTCGCCGCCGAAGATCGTGGTCCAGTCGTCGAGCTGGCCGGTCAGGGTGCGGACGGTGGAGATGTCCTGGCCGCCGAGGTAGAGTGCCTGGGTATTCTGGGCGGGGATCGCGAGGCGGTAGACCTGGGTGATGGGCTGGTCGGGCAGCATGGTCCAGACCGAGCCGCCGTTGTTGGAGATGTACATGCCGCCGTCGTTGCCCTCGTAGATCACCCGGTTGGGCGGCGGACCCCAGGCCATGCCGTGGTGGTCGACGTGCATGCCGCCCGAGGTCTCCGACCAGCTCGAGCCGCCGTTGAGCGAGCGGTAGAAGTCGAGCCCGAGCACGAAGACGATGTCCGGGTTGTCGGGATGGCAGCGCACGTTACCGAACCACCAGCCGTAGCTGGCGAACACGCTGGACAGCGCGCCGTCGTTGGTGCGGGTCCAGCTCACGCCGCCGTTTTCGCTGCGGTAGAGGCCGTCGAAATAGCCGGTGCGGTCGGCGTAGACCGCGTACATGCGGTCGGGCTGGTTCTGGCAGAGGCTCAGGCCGATGCGGCCGTCGTTGCTGTTGGGCGCGGGGAGGCCGCCGCCCACCTGGTTCCAGTTGTCGCCGCCGTCGACGGTCTTCCAGACCGCGCAGCCGGGGCCGCCGTAGTCGTAGCGTTCGGGGGTGCGGATCCGCTGCCACATGGCGGCCAGGACCACGCCGGGCTGGTCGGGGCGCAGGATCAGATCGACGCAGCCAGTGGTGTCGCCGACGTAGAGCACCCGCTCCCAGGTCTCGCCGCCGTCGGTGGTGCGGTAGACGCCGCGGTCCTCGCCGGCCGACCAGAGGTGACCCATCACCGCCGCGTAGATGCGATCGGAGTCGGTGGGGTCGACCACGATGCGGCCGATGGAGCCGCTGTTCTCCAGGCCCAGCGACGACCAGGTCCAGCCGTTGTCGAGCGAGCGGTAGATCCCGGTGCCGCCGTAGGCCACGCTGCCGCCGCCGGGATTCACCTCGCCGGTGCCGGCGTAGACGACGTCGGGGTTCGCGGGATCCATGGCCAGGGCGCCGATGGCGAGGCTGGGCAGCTCGTCGCCGGTGAGGTCCCAGTGCTGGCCGCCGTCGCCGGAGCGCATGACGCCGCCCTCGGCGGCGCCGGCGAGCACCACGTCCTCGTCACGCGGGTCCACGACCACGCAGGTGATCCGGCCGCCGATGTTGTTGGGACCCCGCAGGTACCATTCGTTCACCACGTCCTTGGCGGCGTGCAGCTCGCGCGCCTGCAGCTGGGCGGTTTGCCAGGTGCCCAGCGGGATCTCCATCCGTGGCCAGGCGCGCTCGATGAAGAACCAGCTGTTGGGTTCGCGCACGGGCCTGCCGTCGTCGGGCGTGCGCGACCAGCGCTCCTCGCTCAGCTGTTCGCGGCGCTCCTGCGTGCGCTCGAGGCGTAGGTGGTCGCGGTTCATGGCCACCGCCACCAGGACCAGGACGCTGGCCGTGGCGAGCAGGCGGAGCGGGACGGACGGGCGATGCATGACGGACCTCCGGACCGGTGAACGCTGGCTGCGGCTCATGATTATAACATGCCGGCCGGCTCAATCGAACCGCTTGACCGCCTCGAGGACCACGAACCGGGGACCCGCCTCCACCGTGCGGCAGTTCCCGAACAGGCGCTGCAGCTTGGCGGGATAGTCGAGGTGCCGGTTACCGACCAGGAGCAGCCGGCCGCCCGCATGGAGCGCGCGGTGGGCGTGGCGCAGCATGCTCCAGGCCACGGCGTCGCCCACGGCCTGGGCCTGGTGGAACGGCGGGTTGACCACCACCAGGTCCAGCGCGTCGGCGGCGGTCTCGGTGAGGCCGTCGGCCACCGTGAAGACGAGGTCGCGAGTGGCGAGACCGGCGCGCGCGGCGTTGGCCCGGGCGCAGGCCACCGCCTGGTAGGACTCGTCCACCGCGAGGATGCTCGCCGCCAGGTTGCGCCGCGCCAGCGCCAGGGTCACAGCGCCGTTGCCGCAGCCGAGGTCGGCGACCCGCAGCGGCCGGTCGCTTGCCGGCAGGTGCGGCAGGAGGAAGCGGGTGCCCAGGTCCAGACGCTCGCGGGCGAAGACGTTGGGGGCGTTGCACACGACCAGGTCGCCCTCCTCCAGGGCATACTCGGTGTCGGGGAGGCGGGCGGGAAGCGTGCGGTCGGGGTCGAACACGGCGGTGGCCAGACGCGCCTTCTTCCAGCCCAGACCGGTGCGGGTGGGGCCGACGATCTCCTCCATCAGCTCGTGGGCGCGGCGCGGCGTGTGCTTGATCATGCCGCCGGCCACGATCCGCGCCTCCGGTGCAAGCAGCGGGCGCAGGCGCAGGAGGGTGTCCTCCCAGAAGGCGAGCGACTTGGGGAGCTTGGCCAGGACGAGGTCGAAGGGGCCGTCGGGCTCGCGGTCGGCGGGCACGAAGGCGACCGCGTCGGTGGCGAGATCGTTGGCCGCGAGGTTGTGGTGCAGCGCGAGGCGGGCGAGGTGGGAGTCGCTCCAGGTCGTCGGGCGGTGGGCGTGCAGGGCCACGGCGAGCGCGCCGAAGGCGTCGTTGATCAAGAGGAGGCGGCGGCCGGCGAGGTCGGTCTCGGTCAGGTCGCGCAGGAGGTACTCGTCGGCAGCGTCCCAGGCGCGCAGCGGGTCCCGCTGGCGCAAGGGGTAGCGCTGCAGACGGTAGGAGCGGTCGCGGTATACGAGGTGTTCCAAGCTCGGGCTTTCCGGTCAGTCGAAGAGGTGCTTGACGTCGGTCCAGGTGCGGGATTCGACGGCGTGGATCGGTGGATTCCAGCAGAACACGTCGTTGGGGACCATGACCAGGTCGATTCCGGGCTGGTCGGCCATGTTGTAGCTCATCTGGCCAGGCACGGTGGGCGGATCCGCTGGCTCCAGGAAGGCATACAATGGCTCGATGCCACCGAAGGGCAAATCGAGGAACATGAGCTGGACCTGGAGGATGGCCACGGCCTCGCTGACGTGGGGCACCGGCGTGAGGATCTTGTTCACGAAGTTGAACCCACCGCCACCGTTCTGCTCGACACCGCCCAGACCCGGGCACCAGGCCGCATCCAGCATGACCAGGTCGTCATCGGGAACGAGGGCCACCCCCCCGGACTCCAGCCGCAACGAGAATTCGAACGCGGCCAGGGCCGTTCCCTGGACGTGGTAGAGCACAACACAAACCTGGTAGGGGCTGAACAGAATCAGGTCTGGGTAGAAGAGATCCCCCGGCCCATCCTCGGCGCTCCACGACGTGAACATGCACAGCACCGCCTGCCCGTCGTCCGGCGGCGGATCGACCGCGGCGGACACACCGACCAAGCACCCGATCATGACCAGGATCAAGCAAGCTCTCATGGCATTCCCTCCCGTCCCCAGCCTCATCCCCAAAAACCTTCCCCCCGGACGGCCGATGGTACAGAATCAGCCGACCTACATTCAAGACAATTCCCCTCCATGCCCCGGAGCCCGCCATGCGCCACCTCCTCCTCGCCACCCTCCTGGCAGCCGCCACGGCTGTCGCCCAGCCGGTCACGACGCACGTCGACCCCTTCGTCGGCACCGACCAGATGGGCCACACCTTCCCCGGCGCCGCGGCCCCCTTCGGCCTGGTCCAGCTCAGCCCCCAGACCGACCTGGTCCCCTACAGCCACGGCGACGGCTACAATCCCGACGCCTACCGCTACTGCGCGGGCTACCAGTACGGCGACAGCACCATCGTCGGCTTCGCCCACACCCACTTCAACGGCACCGGCCACTCGGACCTGGGCGACCTCCTGCTCATGCCCACGGTGGGCGAGCTCCAGCTCGAACCCGGCCCCGCCGCCGACCCCGACCGGGGCTACCGCTCGCGCTTCGACCACGCCGACGAGCACGCCGAGCCGGGCTACTACCGCGTCCGCCTCGCCGACAGCGGGGTCACCGCCGAGCTCTCCGCCACCGAGCGCGTGGGCGTGCATCGCTACACCTTCCCGGCCACCGACCAGGCCCACCTCGTCCTCGACCTGACCGCCAACATCTACGACTTCCCCGGCAAGACCGTCTGGTCGTCGGTGCGCATGGAGAGCGACACGCTGCTGACCGGCTGGCGGCAGACCACCGGCTGGGCGCGCACCCGCACCGTCTACTTCGCGCTGGCGGTGAGCAAACCGGTGCGCTCCTACGGCCTGCGCAACGAGGAGTCCACACCCTACCGCGGCTTCTGGCGCAAGTTCGACGAGGACCAAGACTTCCCCGAGCGCGCCGGCCGCGCCCTCAAGTGCCACCTCGACTTCGCCACCGGCGCGGACGAGCCCATCGTTGTCAAGGTCGCGCTCTCCGGCGTCTCGGTGGCCGGCGCGCTGGCCAATCTCGCCGCCGAGGCCCCCGGCTGGGACTTCGACGCCATCCGCGCGGCCACCGGCCGCCGCTGGCATGAAGAGCTGGGCCGCATCCGGGTGACCGCCGACCCCGACGTCCTCACGAGCTTCTACACCGCGCTCTACCACTGCCACCTGGCGCCCGTGGTCTACGGCGACGTCGACGGCCGGTACCGCGGCCTCGACCAGGCCGTCCACCGGGCCGACGGCTGGACCGACTACACCATCTTCTCGCTCTGGGACACCTACCGCGCGCAGCATCCACTGTTGACCATCCTGCAGCCGGCGCGCACCGGCGACATGGTGCGCTCGCTGCTGGCGCATCAAGAGCAGAGCGTCCACGGCGTCCTGCCGGTGTGGTCGCACCACGCCAACGAGAACTGGTGCATGATCGGCTACCACGCCGTGCCGGTGATCGCCGACGCCTACCTCAAGGGGATCGGCGGCTTCGATCCCGACGCCGCGCTGGACGCCATGGTCCGGAGCGCGAGCTGGGCGCGCTACGACGGCCTCGGCGACTACATGCGACTGGGCTGGGTTCCCGCCGACCGCCAGCATGCCGCCGCCGCCAAGACGCTCGAGTACGCCTACGACGACTGGACCATCGCGCGAATGGCGCGGGCCATGGGCCGCCACGACGTGGCCGACGAGTTCGACCGCCGCGCCGCCTCGTGGCGCCACCTCTTCGACCCCGAGACCGGCTTCCTGCGCGCCCGTAACGCCGACGGTGGCTTCCCCGCCGGCTTCGACCCCATGGCCACCCACGGCCAGGGCTACATCGAGGGCAACGCCTGGAACTACTCGCTCTACGTGCCCCACGACGTCCTCGGGTTCGCCGACCTCATCGGCGGGCCTGAGCGCCTCGACCAGTGGGTCGACGGGCTGTTCACCATGACGGTGGCCGACGAGGCCATCGCCCACAACGAGGACATCACCCGCCACGGGATGATCGGCAACTACGTCCACGGCAACGAGCCCAGCCACCACGTGCCCTACCTGCCCTGCTACACCGGCCAGCCCTGGCGCGCCCAGGCGCGCGTGCGCCAGATCCTGGCCGCCATGTACCGCCCCGGCCCCGACGGCCTCTGCGGCAACGACGACTGCGGGCAGATGTCCGCGTGGTACGTCTTCAGCGCGCTGGGTTTCTACCCCGTGGCGCCGGGCAGCAACCAGTACGTGCTGGGCAGCCCGTGCGTCGAGCGGGCGGTGCTCGACCTGGGCGGCGGCCGCACGTTCATGGTGGTGGCCGAGAACCAGGGTCCGGAGCAGGTCTACGTGCGCGAGGTGACGCTGAACGGCGAGGCGCTCGACCGCAACTGGATCAGCCATGCCGAGGTGATGGCCGGTGGCGAGCTGCTCTTCCGGATGAGCGCCGACCCCGTCACCACGCGGGGGACGGGGCCGGCGGCGGCTCCCTACTCGATGTCGCGCTAGTCGGTAAAGAGCGTCTTGACGTCGGACCAGGTGCGCGACTCCACAGACACGGCGCCACTCCAGGCGAAGACAGGCGTGTCCAGATCGTGGGCGGCGTTGTTGGGGAGCATACGCAGGATGTTCCCGTCGTCGCCGCGATCCACGTAGCTCATCTGGCCGGGGATCGACGGCGGTACGGCCTCCTGGCAGTAGACGAAGACGTGCGACAGGCTCTGGAGGTTCAGGAACATGATCTCGGCCGCCAGCAGGACCACGGGGTCGCCACCGTGGATATAGGGGTACTGGATGCCGATGATGTAATTGAAGCTCCCCTCGGCGACGTTGACGATGCTCTCCTGACCCGGGCACCAGAGCTCGGAGACGAAGACCGCATGCTGGTTCTGGATCAGTTCGTGCCCGGCGTTGTCGAACTTCAGGGAGAACTCGAAGGCGCCGAGCCGCTGGTACTTCCCGCGCGGGTAGTACATCACGATGTAGAACGGATAGCTGGTGAAGATCTGCGGCGCCTCGTACTGGATGTCGGCGCCGGCGGGCCCCGTCTCCTCGTCCCAGCCGGTGTAGATGCAGAGGACTGCCTCGCCGGGGTCGGCGGGGGGATCGACGGCCAGAGCCGACGAGGCGAGGCAACAGAGGATAGTGAGCAAGCTAAAGGACAGGCGACTCGGCTGGTGCATGACGTCCCTCCAACGATCTCGGCGATGACAGGCGAGCGAGATTCCGCGCGATCTTCGCCCATGAGCTTAGCAGGGACGGCCGGACCGGTCAAACCGGCCCGGCCGTTGCCATCTGGTCGCTCCTGAATCGTTGCTTCAGCGAGAGGCCTGCCAAGCCGCCAGCAATTCCGCCTCCCGCGCAGCCTCGAGCCCCGAACGCATGGGCTTCTCGCGCCGCTCGGCCGGTTCGTCGGCCCACCACGCCAGCGTGTCGCGCACGGTCTCGCTCAGCGGGCGCAGACGCAACCCGGCGGCCAGGGCGCGGTCCACGCGCAGGGTGCCGACGCTGGCCTCCTCGTTGGTGGGAATCCAGCAGGGCAGGTCGCTCCAGGCGGCGACCTCGTGCTCGGCCAGGAAGTCGCGGCCGACCCAGGTGAAGGTTGCGTCGCTGCCGGTGACCTTGCGGCACGTCTCGAGCAGCTCGCCCAGGGACAGCTCGCCAGGAGGCGAGTCGGCGTTCATCACGCCGGTGAGGCGGCGCTCGACGCCGTCGACCAGCCACTCGGCGAGGTCGCGCACGTCGATGAGCTGCACCTGTTCGGTGGGCGCGTGGGGCGCCAGCACCTCGCCGCCGCGCTCGACGCGCACCGGCCAGTAGGTGAAGCGGTCGCTGCGGTCGCGCGGGCCCACGATCAGGCCGGGCCGAACGTTCCAGACGCGGCCGGGCATGGCGCGCTCGGCGGCCTGCTCGCAGAGGGCCTTCAGCGGACCGTAGGTCTCGGCAGTGATGTCCTCGGTGGCGGGATCGTCGAGGACGCCCACGGCCGACTCCTCGCTCATGCCGATCTCGTCCCAGTCGCCGTAGACCGAGATGGTGGAGATGAAGACGTAGTGGTCGACCTGGTCCGCCAGCAGCTCGGCCGATTCCTTGACGTGGCGCGGGATGTAGCCGCTGGTGTCGACCACGGCGTCCCAGTTGCGCCCGCGCAGGGCGTCCAGCTCGCCGTTGCGGTCGCCGCGGAGCTGCTCCAGGTCGCGGAACATGTCGGGCGCGCTCTTGCCGCGGTTGAACAGCGTGACCTCGTGGCCGCGCAGGAGCGCCTCCTCCACGAAGGCCGGACCGAGGAAACGCGTGCCGCCGAGCACGAGCAGGCGCAGCTTCTTCTCGGCGCGCAGCGGGGTGAACGCCGCGGCGGCCGCACCGGGGAGCAGGGCGCCGGCCGCCATTGCGGTCGCGGAGATCTTCAGGAAATCACGTCGATCGAGGGTCATGTGGGCTCCTCCACCGTGCGGGTTGCGGTTCAGTCGAAATCGGGAAGACGATAGCAGACGATCTCCACCGTGTCGGCGTCATCCTCGCCGAAGGTGGCCATGGCGCCGCCGAGACAGGCGAGGCGCGCCAGGACGAACCCCTTGATCAGGAGCACGCGGCCGTCGCGCAGGAAACGGACGCCGTCGCTGATGGAGTTGCCCTCGCAGGCGAGACTCACCTCGCGCAGCCAGCGGCCGGCGGGGTCGTAGACGTCCATGGTGAGGAAGACGCCGTCGGGCTGGTCGCGGTTGCTGCGGCTGTGCTGCACCCAGAGGCGGCCGCGGCCATCGACGTGCAGCGCGGTGATGGCGCGTTCGTTGTCCTCGAGATCGAACTCGGGCCAGGTCTCGGGGTTGGGGCTGGCCCAGGCGTGGAAGAGGGTGAGCACGCGGTTGGTGTCGCGATCGGTGCGCGGCCAGGTGACGAAGCCGGGGCGCTCGATCACTCGCTCGAGAGTGCCGTCGGGCCGGAAGACCGACACCTCGTAGTGGTCGCGGCGGCGTGGCGCGTAGACGCGGCCGTCGGGGCCGAGGGTGCTGGCCAGGGGGAAGCAGGGCAGGAAGTCGTCCTCGTGGACCACCGAGTGGGGGCGCTGGATCTCGGCCACCTGCTCGGCGAAGCGGGCGACCTCGCGGCCCTCGTGGTCGATCATCGCCAGGAAGTGGGTGCGTTCGAGCACGCGGTCCTTGGGCACCGAGCGCGAGCCGGCCACCAACAGGTGTTCGCCCGCGGCGTCGGCCATGGTCTGCATGGTGAAGCCACCGGTCTGGCCACCGCTGACGTCGATGGTGATCTCGCCCGCCGGCAGGTCGTCGCGGGTCACTTTCACCAGCTTGCCGGGGAAGAACTCGGCGATACCGATGGTGCCGTCCGGCAAGAGCACCAGATCGACCGGGCCGCGCACCTCGCCGGGTCCCTCGCCCTCGCGGCTGAGGGTGCCCTCGAAGGTGCCGTCGGGGCCAAAGACGTCCACCCGGCAGAGCTGCTGGTCGGCCAGGTAGACGCGGCCCTCGGCATCGGCCACGGCCTCCACGGGCAGGCCGATCAAGAGTTCGTCCTGATCGCCGCCGGCGCGCCAGAGCTCCTCCAGTTCGAGGGTGAGCGGGGGCCGGGCGGGGCCGGCGGCCTGGGCCGCTGCCGGCAGCAGTCCGGCGAGCAGCAGGATGGCAGCGAGGAAAACGTGGCGCATGGGGCGGTCTCCCGGATGGAGGCGGGGTCGCGAGTCGGAACTCGAGGCATACGCGGAGAACGCTTCCTGGTTGCGAGCGCGCGACCAATTCGACCGCGAGCGGATCGACCGTGCAGTCATGCCCCCTATTGAGATATGGCCACCAGGGTGCTAGCGTTGCCCAGAGTTCGAGCCCGCCCCCAGCCAGGAGACCGCGATGTCCCGACAGCTGACCCTCGTCATGATCCTCGCCGCCTGCACCCTGTTTTTCGTCGGCTGCAGCGGCGACGGCGGGTCCAGCTCCCGCGACGACACCGCCCCCACGGCGGTCATCGGCGTCTCCCTCCTGACCCGCACCCACCCCTTCTACCAGGACCTGGAAGCCGGCCTCACGGCCGAGGCCGAGCAGCACGGTTACCAGCTCCTGATCCAGGCCGGCGAATTCGACGTCGCCCGCCAGAAGGACCAGCTCGAGAACTTCCTGGTCCGCAAGGTCGACGCCATCGTGCTCTGCCCCTGCGACTCGCGCTCCATCGGCACCGCGGTCGAGGCCGCCAACACCGCGGGCATCCCCGTGTTCACCGCCGACATCGCCGTGCTGGCCGACCAGGCCCGGGTCGTGAGCCACATCGCCAGCGACAACGTGGCCGGCGGGCGCCTCGCCGCCCAGGCCGTGGCCGAAGCGCTCGGCGGCGCCGGCGAGGTGGCCATCATCGACCACCCCGAGGTGGAGTCGGTGATCCAGCGCGTGGCCGGCTTCGAGGAGGAACTGGCCAAACACGAGGGCCTGCGCGTGGTGGCCAAGCTCCCCGGCCGCGGCACCAAGGACATGGCGTTCCGCACCGCCGAGGACATCCTGCAGGCCCACCCCGGGCTGGACGCCATCTTCGGCATCAACGACGACAGCGCACTGGGCGCGCTGGCCGCCGTGGAGAAGGCGGGCAAGCTGGGCCAGATCGTCATCGTGGGCTTCGACGCGGTGCCCGAGGCGCGCGCGGCCATCCGCGCCGGCAAGATCCACGCCGACGTGGTCCAGCAGCCGCGGGAGATCGGCCGCGTGACCATCGCCGCTGTGGCGGCCTACCTCGCGGGCCAGACCGTGCCGCCCGCGCAGCTCATCCCGTGCCAGCTCTACACCGGCGATGATGCCGACCGGTAACCCGGAACCGCTGCTGCGCCTCGCGGGCGTGCGCAAGACCTTCCCCGGCACCGTGGCCGTGGCCGGCGCCGACCTCGCGGTGCACGCCGGCGAGGTCGTGGCGCTGGTGGGCGAGAACGGCGCCGGCAAGAGCACGCTCATCAAGGTGATCTCGGGCGCCCATCGACCCGACTCTGGCCGGGTGGAGCTGGCCGGCCGCGACATCACCGGCCTGCCGCCGGCGCAGGTGGCCCGCTCCGGGGTCGCGGTGATCTACCAGGAACTCAGCCAGGTCCCCGGCCTCACCGTCCGCGACAACCTCTTCCTCGGCCGCGAGCCCAGCCTGTTGCGACCGCTGCAGGCGGCCGACGAGCGCCGACGCGCCCGTGCGGTGCTCGACCGCCTGGGCTGCGCCATCGATCCCGACACCTCCGTCGCCCGCCTCGACCTCGCCCGCCGCCAGCTCGTGGAGATCGCCCGCGCCCTGCTCGCCGAGGCGCGCGTCCTGATCCTGGACGAGCCCACCGCCGCGCTCACCCCTCGCGAGACCGAGCGCCTGTTCGCCGTCCTCGACGAGCTCCGGAGCCAGGGCCTGGGCCTGGTCTTCATCAGCCACCGCCTCGACGAGGTGGCCCGCCTGGCCGACCGCATCGCCGTCATGCGCGACGGCGCCCTGCTCGGCGTCTGGGACGCCGGTGCGATGGACCGCCGCCGGCTCATCGAACTCATGGTAGGGCGCCCCCTCGACCAGGAATTTCCGCCACGTCAGGTGACGCTCGGCGAGCCGGTCCTCGCCGTCCACGGCGTGGCGGGCGGCCCGGTCGCACCGGCCACCTTCAACGTGCGCGCCGGCGAGGTCCTCGGCCTGGCCGGCCTGGTGGGTGCCGGCCGCACCGAGCTGATGCGCCTAATCTGCGGCGCCGACCGCCGGGCCACGGGTACGGTCGAGGTGGATGGTCGCCTCGTGCCGCCGGGCAGCCCCCGCGCCGCCATTCGGGCCGGCCTGGCGTTCCTGACCGAGGACCGCAAGGGCCAGGGCCTGGTCCTGGGCCTGCCGGCGCGCGAGAACTTCGCCCTCGGCAACCTCGACCGCTGGTCCCGCGGCGGTTGGCTCGACCTGGCGCACGAGGCCCGCGCCTTCGCCGGCCATGTCGACCGGCTGGGCATCAAGCTCGCCAGCCCGCAGCAGCGCGCGGGCGAGCTCTCCGGCGGCAACCAGCAGAAGCTCCTGATCGCCCGCTGGCTCGAACGCGACGCGCGGGTCGTGGTGGTCGACGAGCCCACCCGCGGCATCGACGTGGGCGCCAAGCACGACATCCACCGGCTGATCGGCGACCTGGCCCGGGCCGGCAAGGCCATCGTGACGATCAGCAGCGAGCTGCCCGAGGTGCTGGGCCTCTGCGACCGCATCCTGGTCATGCACGAGGGCCGGCTCACCGGCGAGATCACCGACCCCGCCACCGCCACCCAGGCCGACATCCTGTCGCTGGCCGTGGCCGAGGAAGCCCATGGCCACTGAAGCCCCCACCGCGCTCCAGCGCCTGCGCCGCCACCTCTCGGGTCACGGCATGCTCGGCGTCCTCGTCCTGCTCGGCGTGCTCTTCTCTCTGCTCACGCTCCAGGACCAGCACCCCACCGGTGCGCGCGCCGCCCGCGAGCTGAGCCGCGCGCTCGCCGACCGGGCCGACCACGCCGACGCGATCCTCGTCCTGGCCCGCGACAGCGAGCAGGACCGCGCCTTCCTCGCCGACCTCACCGACCGCCTCCACACCGCCGGCTTCACCAGCGTGGCCTCCGTCGCCGGCAGCCCCCCCGAGCTGCGCGCCGCCTGTGAGACCCAGGCCACGACCCCGGCCCCGCATCGCTGGCTCCTCACCCTCCAGGGCACCCTGCCCGCGGTGCGGTCGATCCAGGCCACCCTGCCCGACCTGGCCGCCGCCGAGGTCCTCGCGCCGCGACCCTACCGCTGGCCCACCTTCCTGCTCGCCGACAACCTGCGCAACGTGGCGGGCCAGATCGCGGTGATCGCCATCGTCGCCGTGGGCATGACGCTGGTGATCATCACCGCGGGTATCGACCTCTCGGTGGGGTCGCTCATCGCGCTGTCGGCCGTGGTCTGCGCCTGGCTGATCCAGCGGCTGGGCGGCCAGGCGGCCGGCCCGGGCGTGCTCTTCGTGGCAGCCCTGGGCGCCATGCTGCTCTGCGGTCTGGCGGGCCTGTTCTCGGGCGCCATGGTGGTGCGGTTCCGACTGCCGCCGTTCATCGCCACCCTGGCCATGATGCAGGTGGCCAGCGGCGCGGCGTACATCGTCGCGCGCGGGCGCCCCATCTACGACGCCCCCGACGCCTTCACCACCCTCGGCCGCGGCGCCGATCCCATGCTGGGCGTGCCCTGGGCGGTGTGGCTCATGCTCGTGCTCTACGCGGCGGCCCACCTGCTCATGGCGCGCACCGCGCTGGGCCGCTACGTGTACGCCGTGGGCGGCAACCAGGAGGCGGCGCGGCTGGCCGGCGTGCGCACCGGCGCGGTGCTGCTCTTCGTCTACGCGCTGTGCGGCGTGCTCGCCGGGCTCGGCGGCGTGGTCATGGCCAGCCAGCTCAAGAGCGGCGCCCCCACCTACGGGCTGATGTACGAGCTGTACGTCATCGCCGCCGTGGTGGTGGGCGGCACCAGCCTGGCCGGCGGCGAGGGGCGCGTGCTGGGCACCCTCATCGGCGCCTTCATCATCGCCGTGATCCAGAACGGCATGAACCTGACCAACGTGGAGAGCTACACCCAGAAGGTGGTGCTGGGGCTGGTGATCCTCGGGGCGGTGCTGCTGGATCGGCTGCGGCGGCGGGGGTAGCGGGCGCGACGGCGCCTTCCGGCCGCATTGAAGTCCTATTCTCGATCCGGTATACTCAGAAATCGCCACTGTCCGGCGCATGCTCGTCACAACTGGTCGGAGGGACCTGAGTTGCTGCACCGAATCGCCGTTCCCGGCCTGCTATTGCTATCGCTCCTCGCCGGCCTGGCCACCGCCACCGAGCGCCCCCTGTTGCTCGACGGCGACACCGCCGCCGTGCGCTTCGGCCGGCTGGCCACCGGGTCGCGCGTGGATGCAGACACCACCTATCTGCTCGGCGGCCCCGACCGCCTCGACGGCCGTTTCGAGAATTTAAACGGCGAGCCCGACTGGCAGGGCTGGACCCACATCGACGCCACCGACGATCCCGAATCCTTCTGGCAGATCAGCGACGTCGCCCCGCTCGTGGGCCTCTACTCGCAGTGGTGCGGCCGGGTGTTTCCCGACGGTGACCGCGGCTACGGCAACGGCTGGCACCAGAACCTCGTCTTCAGCCACCAGGTCGCCGATCCCGCGCTCACGAGCACGGTCGTCTGGCGTGCCGCGCTCCGGGTCGACGTGGAGCCGGTGTACGACGCGGTCCTGCTCCAGGTCCACCGCGGCGGCGAGTGGCAGACGCTACAGTCCTACGACGGGCTGCAGACCGTGGCGGTGGACGAGACATTCAGCCTCGAACCGGCCGACTACGCCGGGCCGGACGGCGACCTCATCCAGCTCCGGGTGCGCGTGCTCTCGGACCTGGGCGGCAGCGACGAGGACGGCCTGGTGGACACGGACGGCGCCTGCCATCTCGACGATGTCGAGGTCGTGGTGGACGGGTCGGTCGTCGACCTGGAGGACTTCGAGGACCAGACCAGCGAGCGCTGGCTGCCCGCCGCCGAGGGCGGCGTGGGCGATTTCGCCAGGCTTTACATGTTCCTGCAGGACGCGGACCCATGCATCTCCAACTACACCGTCCAGCCCGCCTTCATCGACGACGGCCAGGTGGTGCCGGGCACCGGTGGCACCATGTGCATCACCTGGTGCTACGGCCCAGGCGGCTACATCGTCAACAACTCGGGCGGCCTCCTCGGCCCCGAGTTCCACCTCGACAACCTGCTGCAGAGCCCGGTCATGGCCTGGCCTGCCGGGGCCGACGCCGCGTATCTCCAGTTCGGCGCCTACGGTCACGAGCAGCTCTTCGACGACTCGGCCGGGATCTTCTACCAGTGGAAGGTGCGGTCGGTGGACACCGGCGATCCCGCGGATCTCGCGACCGCGCCCTGGCGCGACCAGAACGGGCTCTACTACGGCGACCCGGGCTACCGGATCCATCGCGAGCCGGTCACCGACCAGCTCGTGCCCGGCGTCACCCACGTGCAGGTGGGGCTGCGCGCCGTCGAGCTCGGCTACCTGATCGGCGTGGACGGATCCGACGGCACGCCGGCGCCCTATTTCGACAACGTCCAGTTCGTGGCCTACGCCACGGCGGGGCCGGGCCTCTCGGCCGTCGCCACCGAGCTGCTCAACGACGGCTTCCCCGCCGCCGGCGCGCTGGACTTCACAGACCTGGCGCGCAACGCGGTGCGCTGCGACATGGCGCGCAACATCAGCCCCGCCCAGGACCTCCGCAACGACTCCGGCGATTCGGTGGTCTTCACCGCCGGCACCATCCGCGCCGGCGCCGTCCTCCTCGACCGGCCCACGGTCCACGTGCGCATGAAGGCCAACCCGCTGTTCCGCGACGTCCGCATGCTGCCGGAGAACTTCTCGCTGGTCGAAGACGGCCTCTACCGCGCCGACCTGGTCACCGGCTGGGTCGCAGCCGACTCGGTCTTCCTCGATGGCCACACGCCTCTGGTGAACCGCTGGTGCTTCGACCTGCCCGACAGCGGGTTCTTCTACCCCGGCGACGTGATCCATTACTACCTCGAGGCCCGCGACGACGCGGCCGGCGACATCGGCACCGCCATCCTGCCCGCCGACACCGCGGGCTTCACGCGCTTCACTGAACCGGTCCACTACGACAACCTCTTCACGGTCCGCGCCCTGCCCACCGTGTTCGACGACGTGCCTGGCGACCAGCCCGGCGTCCTGCTCTGGAACGACACCGACGACCCTGCAGCGCAGCAGATCTGGTGGGAGACGCTGGCCATGATCCGGCGCGAGGAGGGGAAGAACTACGACCTCTTCTGCACCAACAGCCCGTCTTCCGGCGTGGGCAACGGCCTGGGCGGCCGCGCCACCGCGACGGTCCTCGACGGCTACGACATCGTCCTCTACACCGCCGGCGATCAAGTCGCCTTCCTCCTGGGCAACGGCGATTTCGAGCGCGATCCTTCCGACGACATCGGCGTCCTCTCGGCCTGGCTGGATCGCGGCGGCAAGCATCTGCTGCTCTGCGGCGACAACGTGGCCAGCAGTCTGGCCGGGTCGGGCAGCCAGGGGCAGCAGTTCCTGCATGACGGGCTCGGGGTCGCCCTGGTGGATCGGAATCTACGCCCGTACATCGACAACCAGACCGCACCGCTGGTACGCACCATGCCGGGCAACGGGGTCCTCGTGACCGCGGACCGCTGGGTCGCCTACGGCGGCTGCCTCGCGATCAACACCTTCGACGCCGTGACCACCCTGGCCGAGACAAGCCGCCTGGCCGAATTCACCGACCCGGTCGGCAACTCCGGCGTCTACGAGTACGCGGCAGCCACGCTGCGCCACCACCTGGCCAACGACGCGGTGGTCGCCCTCCTGCCCTACGACCTGACCTTCCTTTACACCGATCCCGGCTGGGTGCCGCCGCCGGGGCAGAACGCCCGCACGGTCGTCCTCGACGACATCCTCCAGTACTTCGGCGACGCCCCCCCGCCGCCGCCTGGCGTGGCCCCCGACGCGGTCCTCCGCGTGCGGCCCTACCCCAATCCGTTCAACCCGATCACCACCATCGCGCTCGACCTGCCGCGGGCCACCGCCGTGGCGCTGAGGATCTACGATCTGCGCGGCCGCCTGGTCCGCACCCTGGTGGACGAGCGACTCACCGCCGGGCACCACGAGATCGTCTGGGACGGCAAGGACGCGCGCGGCGCGGACACGGCCTCGGGCGTTTTCCTCTGCGAGACCCGCGCTGCCGGCGAAGTGAGAGTGCACAAGCTGGCGCTGGTGAAGTAGGATCTCCGGGCGCGTCCGGGAGCCGCCCGGACTGCCCAGTCGCTGCCCGGAGGTCCTCTGTTGCGTTCGCTCCTGCTCGCCGGTCTGCTGCTCGTGGGCGTGTCGGCCCTCGCCGCCGACACGCCCACCGTCTACACCGTGGCCACCAGCCACCTCGACACCCAGTGGCGCTGGACCATCCAGACCACCATCGACGAGTACCTGCTGCGGACCCTGGACGACAACTTCGCCCTCCTCGAGCGCTATCCCGACTACGTCTTCAACTTCGAGGGCGCGTTCCGCTATCAGCTCATCGCGGAATACTACCCCGAGCGGTACGAACGCCTGCAGGAGTACGTCGCCCGGGACCGCTGGCGCGTGTGCGGTTCGTGGCTCGACGCCGTCGACGTGAACATGCCCTCGCCCGAGGCGCTCTTCCGCCACGCGCTCTACGGCAACGGCTGGTTCGACCGCGAGTTCGGCAAGCGCTCGGTGGACGTCTTCCTGCCCGACTGCTTCGGCTTCGGCCACGCGCTGCCCTCGGTCATGGCGCACTCGGGCCTCACCGGCTTCTCCACCCAGAAGCTCACCTGGGGCTCGGCCTACGGCACGCCGTTCGACCTCGGCCGCTGGCGCGGCGCCGACGGCCACGAGGTCGTGGCCGCGCTCAACCCCGGCGCCTACGTCAGCGACCTCACGGCCGACGTCTCCCGCGACTCCACCGTCATCGCCGCCATCGAGCGCACCGTGGCCGCCGGCGGCCCGCCCCTGGCCTTCAAGTACTACGGCACCGGCGACACCGGCGGCGCTCCCGACGAGCAGTCGGTCCAGTGGCTCGAACGGAGCCTGGCGGCCGACGGCCCGGTGCGCGTGGTCGCCGCCGGCGCCGACCAGATCTTCCGCGAGCTGACGCCGGATCAGGTCGCCACGCTGCCGGTCTACGACGGCGAGCTGGTCATGACCAGCCACGGCGCCGGCTGCTACACCTCGCAGGCCGCCATGAAGCGCTGGAACCGCCGCTGCGAGGTGCTGGCCGACGCCGCCGAGCGCGCCGCCACCCTGGCCTGGTGGCTGGGCGGGCAGGACTACCCCCACGCCGCGCTGGAGCGCGCCTGGACCCGCTTCCTCTGGCACGGCTTCCACGACGACCTGACCGGCACCAGCATCCCCGAGGCCTACGCCTTCAGCTGGAGCGACATGCTTCTGAGCCAGCAGGAATTCGCCCAGATCCTCGAGACCGCCATGGGCACGGTGGCCCGGGCTCTCGACACCGAGGACACGAGCCGGCCCATGGTGGTGCTGAACCCGCTGGGCTTCGCGCGCGAGGACGTGGTGGTGGGCCTGGCGGCGCCGCCCATCGACGGCGAATGGCAGGTCCACGGTCCCGACGGCCAGCCGGTGCCCACGCAGATCCTCACGCGCCGCACCGAGACGGCCACCGGGCCCAAGCTCATGACCCCGCAGGTCGTCTTCCGCGCGGCGGTGCCCGCCAACGGGGTCGCGGTCTTCGACCTGCGCCAGGCCGCCGCCGCGGTGGACCAGCCCGCCGCCGCCACCTGGGACCCCCAAACCGGCGTGCTCGAGAACGACCGCTATCGCCTGCGCTTCGGCGCGCAGGGTCTGCTCTCGCTGCTGGACCGCCGCACCGGCCGCGAGCTCTTGTCCCGCCCGCCCCGCCTGCAGCTCCTGCACGACGAGCCCGCCAACTGGGCCGCGTGGGAGATCGACCACGACGACATCATGGCCGCCCCCTACGCCGAGGTCCCCCTGGGCGGCGTCCCCGCCAGCGTCGAGATCGGTCCCGTGCTGGCGCGTCTGACCTTCCTCCACGAGGCCGCGGGCTCGGTGTTCCGGCAGACCCTGACCGTGGCCGGCGACCGCGTCGACTGGGATCTGGACATCGACTGGTCCACCAAGGCCACGCTCTTGAAGGCCGCCTTCTTCACCAGCGCCCGCGACACCCAGGCCACCTACGACCTGGGCCTCGGCGTCATCGCGCGCGGGCTGAACCGGCCCGTGCTCTACGAGGTTCCCGCCCAGCGCTGGGCCGACGTCACCGACCGCTCGGGAGAGTTCGGGCTCACCGTCACCAACGACGGCCGCCACGGCTGGGACCGTCCCGACGAGGGCACGCTCCGCCTGACCCTCCTGCACACCCCCGCGGTGAACGCGAACTGGCGCTGGATCGACGACCAGAAGAGCCAGGACCTGGGCCGCCACCGCGTGACCATCGGCATGGTGGGCCATGGCCCGCTGCGTTACGCCGAGGTCTCGCGCCTGGCCGACCGCCTCAACCAGCCCCCGCTGGCCTTCGCCACCGACCAGCACGAGGGCGCCTGGGGCCGCCGGCTCTCGCTGCTCCAGCTCGGCGACGACCAGGGTCCCGACCACGCCGCGGTGGCGGTGCGCGCCGTGAAGAAGAGCGAGGACGGCGACTGGCTGGTGGTCCGCCTCCAGGAGCTGAGCGGCCAGCCGGTCGACAGGGTCATCGCCGCCCCGCTGGCCCCCGCCGTGGAGTGGCGCGAGCTGCGCGCCGACGAGGTCCAGATCACCGCCGCCGCGGACGCCGATCTGCAGGGCGGCGCCCTCACCTGCCGTCTCGATCCGTTCCAGCCGCGCACCTTCGCCCTGAAACTGGCGCCGCCCACGCCCGAACGCGGCCTGGAACCCACCCGCACGCTGCCGCTGGACCTGCCGTGGAACCTGGATGGCCTCAGCACCGACCAGGACCCCACCGACGGCGACCTCGACGGCGCGGGCCACACCCTGCCCGCCGCGGTGATCCCCGACACCCTGGTCTGCGACGGGGTCGCCTTCCGGACGGGTCCGCGCGAACCGGGCGCCGCCAATCTCCTGCGCTGCGCGGGCCAGCAACTGGCGCTGCCCCGCACCGGCCTCGACCGTCTGCAGATCCTGATCTGCGCCCTGGCCCCGCCGCGCGAGGCCACCTTCGCGGTAGGCGCCTCGCCGCACACCGCCTGGATCCCCGACGGCCGCGCCCCCTTCGGCCAGTGGGACAGCCGCCTGGTGGGCGAGGACCTGGTCCACGAGGCCGCCGGCCTGATCCCCGCCTACACAACCGAGGCGGACCTGGGCTGGGTCGTCACCCACCGCCGCGACGCCACGGGCCGGCGGGATCCCTACGTCTTCACGCACTTCTACCGGATATCGCTGCCGGTCCGATCCGCCGACCGGACCGTGACCCTGCCCGACGACCCCGATCTGGTGATCCTGGCCGCCAGCCTGGCCGACTCCCGCGGCACCGCCCCGGCGCTCACCCCGCTGGTGGACCGCCCCGAGCGGCCGAGTCTGCGCCTGGACGTAGCCCGCCGCGCCTTCGTCGACACGGTGAGCGTACGGCTCTTTAGCCCCAACCGCGGCGCTAGTCTGCGCGTGGGCACGGCCGGCGGCGCCCTCGCCCCCTACGACGGCGAGCCCATCGTCCTCACCGAATCCACGACCCTGGTCATGACCGCCGCCGCCCCCGGCTACCTCGAGGAGACCACGCGGCAGGCGGTCTTCACCCGGCTCGATCCCTGGCCCGCGGCCTCCCCCGGCCCGGTGGCCGCGGGCCTCGAGGCCCGGAGCTATCTGGGAGCCTGGGACGCCCTGCCCGACTGGTCCACGCTCGCGGCGGCGCAAACCTCGGTGAACGCGCAGGTGGCCATTCCCGACGGGCTCCCCGACGAGGACATCGGCGTGGTCCTGGAGGGCTGGCTCGACACCCCCGCCCGCGGCGTCTACCGCTTCTGGCTGACCAGCGACGACGGCAGCCGTCTCTTTATCGGCGACCAGGTGGTCGTCGACCACGACGGCCTGCACGGTGCGAGCGCGGCCTGGGGCGACGCCCCGCTGGCCGCCGGCCGCCACCGCCTCCGGGTGGAGTTCTTCCAGCACCTGGGCGGGCGCGACCTGAAGCTGGAGTGGAGCGGGCCGGGGTTCGGGCGGGAGACCGTGCCGGCAAACGCGCTGAGTCACTGACTCGAGCCACTAGCGCGCCAGCGTCACCCGCCGCGACGCCACACCCTGCGTGGTCCGCAGCCGTGCCAGGTAGGTGCCTGTTGGCGCGCGCCGCCCCCCCTGGTCACGGCCGTCCCACACGCAGCGGTGCTCGCCCTCGCACAGGTTGCGGTCCACGAGCGTGCGCACCCGGTGGCCAGCCACGTCGAATAGCTCGAGGCTGACCCGGCCGTCCCGCGGTACGGCGAAGTCCAGGGTGAACGGTCCGCTCGAGGGATTGGGTGAGATCCGCATGCGCACCACGGTCCGTGTGCCGGCATCGTCGACCGGGGTCGAGATCAGCGCGCCACCGTAGGTGTCCTGGTTGCCGTTGCGGGTGTCGACCCAGACAGGGGTGATATATCCGTCCCAACAAGCGATGCCGATGTACTCGCCGATGACGCCGGCGCGGGAATCCGCCTCGTCAGGCCGCGGGCCAGAACCCTGGCCGCGCGTGTCGCCGCCCGACGCGGCCAGCGTCTGGCTCGGATGCGACGGGGCCGTGGAGACCTGCTGGTTGGCGCTCCAGGTGATCCCGCCGTCGGTGCTCTGGCTCACGTAGCAGTGCCAGGCCAGGTTCTGGGGATCGTGGCGGCGGTCCAGCCAGACGGCCGAGACGGTGCCCAGGTTGTCCACGGTGAGCCAGACGTGGAACTGATCGCGACCGTTGCCGAAGGTGTCGTCGTTGACGCGGCGCGAGGTCGACCAGGTCTGGCCCTGGTCGTCGGAGTGGCGGATGAAGATGTCGTAGTCGCCGGAGCCCTCGCGCGACATGTAGGCGATGTAGACGCGGCCGTTGAACGGACCGCCCGAGATGTCCACGTCCAGCGCCGGGTGGGCGGGCGATTCGATGTTGCCGTTGAGGGTCGGGTGGGCGTTGTAGACATCGGTCACGGTGAGGTCGGTTCCAAAGGCGCCGCCGCCGAAGGAACGGTCGATCCGGATGACGTCGGCGAACGAGGTCCAGGCCACGTAGACCGTGCCGTCGGGGCCGACGGCGGGCGTGGGGAACTGATTGCCGGAGTCGTCGCTCACCAGGACCTCGCTCGACCAGGAAGCGCCCTCGTCGCGGGTGTTGACGCAATAGATGTTCGTCTCGTAGAACCGGGTCCAGGCCATGTAGATGCTACCACGGAAGAGTGAGTTCGAGCGGTCGCAGGCGATGAACTCCTTGTCCTCGAAGACGCCGGGCACGCCGTCGATGGCGAAGCCGCGATCCTCCCACGTGTGGCCGCCGTCGGTGCTGCGGCACATGAGCATGCCATTGGGCTCGCTGGTGTCGCCGGTGTATGCCAGCAGCATGGCGAAGAAGTCGCCGTCGGCGTTCACCGTCAGCGCCGGATCGCTGTCGCGGGCGTAGTGCGGGTCGACGAAGAGCCCGGGGTTGTTCCAGGTGGCGCCGCCGTCGTGGGTGAAGGCCCAGCCCACCTGCCGGTAGCCCAGGCGGAAATCGCGCCAGGCAGCCACCAGGTTGGCGGGATCCGTGGGGTTGACCACCACCTGCTGCTCGTTCTGCAGCTGAGTCGTCGTGTCCTCGTTGAGCCGCCAGTTGCTCCACTGGGCGCCGGCCGCGGCGGGCAGCAGCACCGTGATCGCGATGGCGACGAGGGCGGCGGCCGGGGGGCGAGGGGTGAGGAAGTGCATGGGTGGTTCTCCGTGGTTCGAGCCGGGGGCGGTCGGCGACCGGGTGTGGGTAGCATAGCACATCTGACGGGGACGGTGGTTGGAGGGGCGCGATTGACATCGCCGCCTCATTCGTGCCAAGATCGACTCGAGGACCTTCGCGGCTCACCTCCCGACCGATCGAAGCAAGATCATGCGACGCATCGCCCGAACAGCCCTGCAGGTGCTGTTAGCGTCCTCGACGATCATCTTGCTGGCAGCGCCAACCGAGGCAGCCGAGATCCGGGGCACCGTCACCGATGCCGCGACCGGCGCGCCTCTGCCCGCCACAACCGTCCAGGCCATGATCGACGACGACACCGAGGTGGCGCGCGCGGTCACCGGCGCCGACGGCAACTACCGACTGACCGGCCTCTCCGAACGTCCCTACACCCTGGTCTTCTCACGCCTGAGCTTCGCGGGCGTGACCGTGCCCGACGTGCGCGCGAGCCGGTTCGCCGGGGCGGTCCTCAACGTCGCGCTCGAGCCCAATCCCCTGGGCCTCGACGAGATCGTGATCACCGCCTCGCGGCGGGAGGAACGCGGTCTCGACGCTCCGGCCTCGACCAGCGTCATCGGCCGCGTCGCCATGGAAGAACGGCCGCTGCTGACCCCGCTCGACCTCACCCAGAACGTCGCCGGCGTCGACTGCGCGAGCAAGGGCCTGTTCCAGCGGAACCTGTCCTTGCGCGGCATCCGCTGGACCATGTCCATCACACCGCTGCTCCTGACCGACTATCGTTTCGCGCACATGCCGGTCTACGACTACTCGAACACCTACATGCTGCCCACGAGCGCCGACGACATCGAGCGCATCGAGGTGGTGCGCGGTCCGAGCAGCGTCATGTATGGTCCCAACAGTTGCCAGGGCGTGATCCACATGATCTCGCGTTCGCCGTTCGACTCGCCGGGAACCATGGTCTCGGTCGCGGGCGGCGAGCGTTCCATGGTGCAGGGCACCTTCCGACACGCCGCGGTCGTCAGCGACAAGCTCGCCTTCAAGATCTCCGGGCGCGGGCTCGCGGCCGATGACTGGGAGTACGTGGATCCCGTCGAACTGCAGAACCGGGCCGCTGCCATCACCGCCGGCGCCGATCCCGACACGCTGCTGATCGGGCGGCGGGACAACCGCATCGAGAACCTCGCCGGCGAAGCGCGGCTGGACTGGCGCCTCTCTCCGTCCACCACCGCGGTCCTGACCGCCGGCACCGCCTACGGCAACAACCTCGACATCAACCACTCTCTCGGTGGCGTCCAGTACCGGAACACGCACAACTCCTTCCTCCAGGGACGCCTGATGTCGGGCCGCCTGTTGCTCAACCTCTTCTACAATTTCAGCAAGACCGACGACACCTACGCGTTGCGGACCGGCTTGCCGCTCAAGGACGACTCCCGCGTCCTCGCTGCCCAGGTCCAGCACGGCACGGACGTGGCCGCACGGTCGCAACTGGTGTACGGCCTCGACGCCCGCCGCACTGATCCCCGGACCTTCGGCACGGTCATGGGGCGCAACGAGAACGACGACGTGGTGACCGAGCTGGGCGGATACGTCAGTTCCAACACGGCGCTGTCGTCCCAATGGGACATCATCGCCGCCCTCCGTGTGGACTACCACGACCGCATCGACGACGTCGTGCTCTCGCCGCGCCTGGGCACGGTCTTCCGGCCCGCGCCTTCGCAGGCCTTGCGCCTGACCTGGAACCGCGCCTTCAACTCGCCCTCGGCGCCGGAGATCTTCGTCGACATGCCCGCGGGTTCGATCATGCCCGGGATGGACCTCACCGTGGTGGGCTTCGCCAAGAACGGCTACACCTTCGGCCAGGAATGCGGCGGTGGTCCGTGCGTGCGTTCGCCCCTGTACGCGGGCGGCTCCACAGCCCTGCTCCCCACCGACGCCACCCTGATGTGGCCGGCGTTGGTCCAGATCCTGGCTGACGCCGGCATCGACCTCGGCGGACTGCCGGCGCCCGACGCGAGCCAGGTGGGTACCGACCTGCGTGCCCTCGACTTGCAGAATGGCGGCTTCTCCGGGACGATGAATGCGACCGAGCTGACGGATGTCCCCGCAGTCTCGCGGATCATCAGCAACACCATGGAGATCGGCTACAAGGGCGAGATCGGCGACCGTCTCTTCCTGAGCTTCGACTTATATCGCAACCACATCGACAACTACTACAGCGAGACCCGCGCCCTGAACCCCAACGTGTTCCTGAACCAGGCGGACTTGCAATCCTACCTCGAGACCGTGGGCGGTTTGCCCGCAGAGCAGGCGGCGGCCGTGGCGGCCGCCGCGGCGGGCATCCCGCTGGGCACCGTGGTGCCGGACGGCCAGGAGACGGCCGAGGTCCTGCTGGTCAACGAACTGGGGGGCACGTTCACCAACTGGGGCGCCGACCTGGCCATCGAAGCGCGGCTCTCCCAGACCTTGCTGCTGTCAGCTTCCTACTCGTGGCTCGACAAGAACATCGCGGTCATGCCCGAGATCGGCGACCAGATCCTGAGCGTGCCGCTCAACAAGGCCTCGCTCGGGCTCTCGTATCGGGATGCCGGCCGCGGGTTCGACGGGCTGGCGCAGGGGCGCTGGGTGGAGTCGTACCCCGTGGGGTCGGGCGTGTACGCGGGACAGATCGGCACGTACGTGGTGGTCGACCTGGGCCTGGGCTGGCGGGTCGCGTGGTCGCCGGAGGTGCGGATCTCGGTGGAGGCGCAGAACATCCTGGACAACCGGCACCAGGAGTGGATCGGGGCGCCAGAGCTGGGGCGGTTGGTGATGTTGCGGGGTCAGGTCAGCTTCTGAATTCCGACGAACCGTGCTCGAGCGACACTTCGCCGGTCGATGAATTCCCGCCGGATTCGGATCTCCTCCTGCCCGGCCTGTTCGCTTCCTTCGCTTTCAACGTCTCTCCACATGAGCGGCGCCAGACCCGCAGTCCGTGCCCTGACCGGGGCCTCGGACTGACCGGCTGGCTGCTGTCCACCCCTGACCGGGCGTCATCCTGGTGTCCGAGCCGCCGATGCCGTCCCCTCTGAAGGAGAGCGTCATGAAACGATTCGTGATCATGATCACCCTATTCATCCTGCCGCTGGCTGGGGCGACTCAGGCGCCGGCGGCCATCTACTACATCCTGGCTGACGGTACGGGCGACGCGCCCACGATCCAGGCCGGGCTGGACCTCGCCGCCACCGGAGATACGATTCTGGTCGGAGAGGGGGCCTACTACGAGAACCTCGTCTGGCCGGCGACCGATGGGATCCGCCTGGTTAGCGAGTATGGCACCGAGACGACCGCCATCGACGGTACCCTCTCCGGTTCGGTGATCACGGTCACTTCCGGAGTCGGACTCGCCACCCGCATCGAGGGCTTCACAATTCGCAACGGTCAGGCCGAACGCGGTGGCGGCATCCTCTGCGACGAAGGCTCGTCGCCGACGATCGTGCGCAACGTCATCAGCGAGAATACCGCCACGGTTTCCGGCGGGGGGATTTCCTGCCGTGGTGGCTCGGCCGCACTGATCGTCGACAACGTCATCAGCCTGAATTTCGTCGCCTGGGGCCTGACCGGCGGTGGCGGCATCGGCTGCCGCGAGGCCATGCCGAGGATCTACCGCAATCGGATCACCAACAACGAGGGCGGCGGAATCGGCGGGGGGATCATGATCCACACCGGCGCCGAATCCCGAGTGGTCGACAACGAGATCACCGACAACCATGCCTATAACGGCGGCGGGATCTCGCTCTTCCATGCCGCGGCTTACGTGGCGTACAACACCGTCGCGGACAACACGGCCGAGAACATGGGCGGCGGCATCGATTGTACCCAGAGCCAAGCGATGCTCCTGTACAACGACGTGATCGAGAACTCCGCCTTGAACTGTGATGGATACGGCGGTGGGGGGATCGCCAGCGCCGACCGCGATTCGTCGCTGATCGATGGTTGCGTGATCAGGAACAACCTGCTCAATGGATTCGAGGGCGGCGGTATCCAGTGTCTGAACGAGTCGGGACCGACGATCCGCAACTGCACCATCGCCGACAATTCCGGATGCGGAATCTATTGCACGATCGGGCCCGCACCCGGAGCGACCACGGGCGGCAACCCAGTCGTCGTCCATAACGATATTGCCGGCCACCCACAGCACGGTGTCTGCAACACCGACGAGAACATCGCTGTCTCTGCCCGTGAGAACTGGTGGGGCGACCCGTCGGGGCCTGGCGGGGCGGGCCCCGGTGCCGGTGACTCGGTCAACGAGTACGTGGTCTTCGATCCCTGGGCAGTCGTTCCATTCCTCCACACCGTCGGGGTCGAGCCGCGGACGCCGTCCGCCCGGATCGAACTGGCACAGAACGCGCCCAACCCGTTCAACCCGTTGACGCGCATCGACTACAGCGTGCCGGCCACGATGCGAGTGCGGCTCACGGTCCATGATGTGCGCGGCCGCCTGGTGGCGACGCTGGTCGACCGGGTGATGCCCGCCGGGCGGCACGAAGCCGTGTGGCAAGCTCGCGACGATGCGGGGCGGAGCGTCGCGGCCGGGACGTACTTCTATGCCCTGCGCACCGAGCGCGACGTCGTGACGCGGAAGATGTGCGTGGTGAAGTAGGGCTCGCCGATCACGGGATTCACCATTGCCGGAATGGCGGACTGCGCCGCCGGCAATGGCCGGGTCGTCGCGAGGCCAGCAGTCAACGACCTGCGGGGTGTCTGCTCGGGACGCCCCGCAGTCCGCGGCAGGTCTCCCACCCCCCCGGTCATCAATCCACCAGCCCGACCCGCCGCAGTGGTCCTGAAAATCGAGGATCGGCCAGCCAGCCGTCGTAGACAACCCCCGGTCTGATCATGACCAGGAAGGAATCGCGTTCCTCGATGGCCTTGTCGAGAAGAGGTCCCCACTTGTCGTAGCGTTCGAGTCCGAGCCAGGGCGTCATCCGGTGGTAGTACGACACGGGTCGCTTCCGGGCGAGCGTATCAAGGTGCTCGATCAGTTCGTTCGCTTCACCCTCACGGTGGGTTCGAATGAGAACATGCGTCAGTAAACCGAGAGGGAACGCCTCTTCCCCACCCGAGAGCTGGATCGCTCTTCGCAGATAGGTTTCGGCCGCCTCCGCGTCACCACCGAACCAGAGGACCCCTCCCAGTTGTGTATTGTGGTACCAGGATTCGGGGCTTGATTCCAGCACCAGACGATACAGCGGAATGGCTTCCTGGACACGACCGGTCCAGAACAACACCAGCGCCTCGACGCCGACGTCGAGTGAGGAAGGATCCAGATCACGGCCCGCCTCGCCATGGAGCAAGACCTCCGGCGCCGCGTAGAGCGGCGTCCCGTATTGCCGGATCGGGATCTCATGTTCGATCTCGCAGCTGACCCGAGATCCATCAGGACCACGCGGCCACTCGGCTCGCGCATCACATTGCGGGCCTTGATGTCGCGGTGGAGCACGCCTGCCGTGTGCAACGCGGCCAGGGCCCGGCACAGATCGCGACAGATCGCCAGGGCTTCGTCGGCGCTCAATGGCCCGTGCTCTGCGACGATCTCCTCCAGCGTGGTCCCCTCGATAAACTCCATCCAGATCCCGATCCGCCCGTCGAGGTGCTTCGCCCCGTGGACCGTGACCACGTTGGGATGGTGAACCCGCGCCAGCAGCCGTCCCTCCTCGATGACGTCGGACGACAACTGTGCCGAACTCAGCCGGTGCGGGCGGAAGAACTTGAGCGCCACCTGGCGATCCAGGCGCGGCTCCCGCGCGCGGTAGACATCGCCGAAGGCGCCCTCGCCGATCTTCTCGAGGATCACAAGGGGACCCCAGGTCTCCTCGCCCGACCGGGAATCCAGCAACGGTTCTCCCGGAGAATTCTGCTGCTCCTCATGCGCCGCGATGACGTCGGCAATCCGTCTCATTTCCTGCAGGACCCGTTGCTGATCCGGCGACGTGGCTCCGGCGGCAGCCTCCCAGTCAACGGCGCGCCCCGCAAGGACCGCATCGGTCACGGCCCAGATCTCTGGAGCGGAGTCGCGTTCAGGGTCGTCGCACATCACTCATTCCCTTGGCCAACCGGATTCCGGCCCGGTTGACAGCCATCCTGGCCGCATCGGCGCTGGGTCTGTCCAGCGCCTCCGCGATTTCGGCGAACTTCATGCCCATCTCGATCCTCAGGAAGAGGACCGCCCGATCGTCGCCGTTCAGGCGATCTAGGGCCGCCTCGTAGTCGGCCGCCAATTCGCTCCCCATGGTTTCCTCGAGGGGACTTGGCGCGGGGTGTTTCTCGGCACCATGGAGGCCGACCATCCGCGGCCTGCTGGCCGCCCTTCGTGCCTCGTCACGAAGTCGGTTCAGCACGGTCCTGCGCAGGTAGGCCGGAAAGGCACCCGGTCGTTGCGATTCGAATCCGCCCAAGGCACGGACGACCTTGATGAGGGAATCCTGGACCAGGTCGCCCGTATCGACGATGTCGCGGGCGGCCCGCGGCAGCCGGCCGGTCGCCCATCGCATCAGACGTGGCAAGTAGCGTGCGAGGATCACTTCCAGGGCCTGCTCATCACCCGTCTGGGCCCGGTCGAGGAGGCTGCGCGTGCTCGTTCCGGCCCAGTCCACTGATCGTTTCCGATCCGCGATCCTTTGTGGCATGTTCTCGGATGATCCATCCACGGGAAACCTCACCGTGTAGTGGCCGGGCGCCATGTATCGACCAGGTCGCGAAAATCTGCAGACAGCCTTGCTTTTCCTGTTCGCTTTTTCCCATTCCTCCGTCTTGGGTTGTCAAAGGTCGCCAAACCCGTGCAATGGGTCGGTGACCCCACCCTCGATCTTTCAAAAAGTCACGACATGAAGCGAAGAAATCTGACCCTCGGTGTCACCGTCCTGGTCTTCGGCTTGGCGGTTCTCGCGGGCAGCGTCTGGGCTCAATCGATCGAGATCCCAGTCTCCGGCACGGAATCCGTCACCACCATCGATCCCGGGCGCCAGTTCACGGACGCCGACGGCATCACGCATTACCGCGGTCTGGTCCAGGTCGCGCAGATCGTGGGCCAGGACGCCGACGGTGTTCCGGTGACGTGTTCCGCCGTGTATGTGGACAACATCAACATAGACATGGTGACCGGCAACGGGGACATCAGTGTCAAGATGTCGACGGAAATGACCTACGGAGATCTTTCGGGCACCTGGGAGGGATCGGCTGACCTGACGATTACGGGATTCGTCTTCTACGGTCCGTTCAACTATTCGCGTGGCGGCGGCTATTTCAACAAGTGGCACATGCGAGGGTCGGTGACCGGAATCTTCGCTGGCCCCATGAACTCGTGGGATGCCTATTTCCACATTCCCAGTGGCGACAAGGCGGCCACCACGGAGTCCCGGACCTGGAGCGGTGTGAAGGACCTCTATCGGTGGGCCACCGAGTACAGGAGGATCCCCAGGCAAACGGGGCGTCGCCGGACGGCGCCCCGCTCGCGCGCCCCACAATCAATCCACCAGGCCAACCATCCGCAGCGGCCCAGCAAATCGGGGATCGGCCAGCCACCCTTCCCAGACAACCATCGGTCTGATATAGGCCAGAAACGAATCACGCTCCTCGATGGCTTGCTCGAGCAACGGCCCCCACCTGTCGTGCCGTCCGAGGGCGATCCAGGACGTCGATCGGTGGTAACAAGACACCGGCCTCTCGCGAGCTAGCGCGTCCAGGTGCTCGATCAGTTGGTGGGCCTCACGCTCACGGTGGGTCTCGATGAGAACGAGAGCCAGCAGGGAAACGGCATAAGCCTCCTTCCTCTGCGAGATCTGCACCGCTTTCCGGATCGGCGCTTCCGCCGCTTCCTGTTCGCCGCCGAACCAGGAGGCCATGCCGAGTTGAGCATTGTGGTACCAGGATTCGGGCTCGGTCTCCAGCGCCAGACGAAACAGGTGGATGGCTTCCTGGTGGTGGCCGGCGAAGAACAACACCACCGCTTCGACCGCCATGATGAGCGACGAAGGGTCCAGATCTCGGCCCGCCTCGATCTCGGCCAGGGCCTCGTCATCTCTTCCCCGCGATGAGAGCATGAGCGCGTACCACTGGCGGGCCAGGGGGTACTGGGGACAGATCTGGATGGCGCGCCGGAAATGCGCCTCGGACGCCGCGAAATCCCAATCGAAGAACATGGAGATCCAGCCGAGGGTCGCATGGACCTCTCCCAGGTCGGGGTCGAGTTCCAGCGCGCGTTTCGCCATGGCTCGCGCCTTGGCGTAAGCCTCCCGGGGGCGCAGGAAATTCTGATAACCCAGATGGCTCAAGCAGTCGGCAAGGCCGACGTGAGCCATGGCGAAGTTCGGATCGTGCGCGATGGCCTGCCGGAAGCATTCGATGGCCTTGGGCAAGCCATCCTTGTACCGCTGGTTGAAGAAGTGTCGGCCCTGCAGGTAGTGGATGTAGGCCTGGCGGTCGTCGGTGCCGGAACCGGTTCGCGCCGGGCCATGAGGGGTGCGGACGCCCTCGTTCAGGGCATTGTCGAGCGCCTGCTCGAGTTCGACTGCGGTGGCATACCTCTCGCCGCGGCTCGCGGCCAGCGCCTTGTCGACGATGCGGAGGAACGTGGCGGGCAGGTCGGGACAGACCGCCGCCAAGGATTCGACCCGGCCCGCCGCGTGCGCCGCGTGGATGTCGGCCAGCGTCGCACCCGTGATCGGGTAGCGTCCGCTGACCAGGAAGTACAGAAGGACGCCGAGGCTGTAGATGTCCGCCTGAGGGCTCGATTCGGCGACAAGCAGGACCTCCGGCGCCGCATAGAGGGGCGTGCCGTATTGCCGGATCGGGACCGCATGCTCGATCTCGCAGCTGATTCCGAGATCCATCAGGACCACGCGGCCGCTCTGCTCGCGCATCACGTTGCGGGCCTTGATGTCGCGGTGGAGCACGCCCGCCGCGTGCAAAGCAGCCAGGGCCCGGCACAGGTCGCGACAGATCGCCATGGCCTCGTCGGCGCTCAATGGTCCGTGCTCTGCGACGATCTCTTCCAGCGTGGTCCCCTCGATGAACTCCATCCAGATCCCGAACCGCCCATCGAGTTGTTCCGCCCCGTGGACGGTGACCACGTTGGGATGGTGGACCCGTGCCAGCAGCCGTCCCTCCTCGATGACCTCGGACGACAACTGCGCCAAACTTAGCCGGTGCGGGCGGAAGAATTTGAGTGCAACCTGGCGGTCGAGGCGCGGCTCCCACGCGCGGTAGACATCGCCGAAGGCTCCCTCGCCGATCTTCTCGAGGATCACCAGCGGGCCCCAGGATTCGCCGCGCGGGTCACCGCCGGCCGGTGCGGGATGTGGCGCCAGGTCGCGCGGCGTGCGCTGCCGTTCCTCGTGAGCCGCGATCACTCTGGCGATCGACCTCATCTCCCGGAGCAGAGGCTGCTCCGCCGGCGGGCCCTCTTCCACCGCGATGCCCCGTTCATCGACGAGGCGGGCAAAAACCGCGTCGGCCGTGGCCCAGGTCGCCGAACCTTGATCGAATTCAGGACTTTCTTGCATGATGCATTTCCCTGGCCAGGCGGACACCGGCCCGGTTCACGGCCATCCGGACCGCGTCGGCGCTCGGTTTGTCCAGTGCGTCGGCCATCTCCTGGTAATTCATCCCCATCTCGATGTTGAGAAACAGGACAGCGCGATCGTCATCGCTCAGGCACTGCAGCGCCGCCTCGTACCGGGCAGCGAGCTCGCTGCCGATGGATTCCTCGAGAGGGCTCGGGGACGGATCCGCCTCGGTGTCCGCGAATCCTGTCACGTCGGGCCGGCGGGCAGCCCGCCGTGCTTCATCGTAGAGTCGGTTGAGGACGGCTTTTCGCAGGTAGGCGGGAAACGTGCCCGGGTTGCGGTCGCGGATCCCGCCCAGGGTTCGCACGACCTTGATCAGTGAGTCCTGGACCAGGTCATCCGTATCGACAATGTCGCGGGCGGCCCGCGGCAGCCGCCCGGTCGCCCACCGCATCAGGCGCGGGAGATAGCGGGCGAAGATCTCCTCCAGCGCCCTCTCGTCCCCTGTCTGGGCACGGTCGAGGAGACTGCGCGTGCTCTCGCCGATCCAGTCTGGCGACCGACTCGTGCAAGCATTCCCCCGTGACGGGTTCTCGGCTGAGGAAGAGTCCTCCATGCGGCACCTCTTCGTCAATCGGTTGGGATGGTGGCTGGAGCATAGCACGTCGTGACGGCTTCGGAAATGGCCCAGACGGCTCGTGGCGCCCGCAGCCAGGGCCGTCCGCGACTCCAGGCACCGGCAGCGAATCCGCGCTCCGTCGGGATACCCTGTTCAGATCTTCCGATCCCGACGTCTATGGATACGACTGGTGACCCCGTGCACGAGTCACCGCTGCCGACAGAATCACGGTTCCAACCCAACACACGAAGGAGGTCACGACATGAAGCGGAAAGGCTCTATTCTGGTTTGCACCCTCCTGATCCTGAGCATGGCGCTTCTCGCCGGAAACGCCTGGGCCCGGTCGATCAAGATCCCGGTCGAAGGGTCCGACACCACGACGGTCATCGATCCGGGCAGGGTCTGGACCGACAGCGATGGGATCACTCACTATCGCGGGATGATCATGCTGGGCAACCTCGTGGGACAGGATGCCGACGGCACACCACTGACAGGCGATTCCGAGTACGTCATCAACATGAACATCGACATGGCGACGGGTGATGGCGACTTCACATCGCACGCTCGGGTCGAGAATTCTTTCTATGGCGACTTGACCGGTTCTTGGGTGGGCACGCTCCAGGCAACGATCACGGCATTCGTCTATGACGGCACGTACAACTATCCCCACGCCTACGGCGACTTCCAGGGCTGGCATGATCGCGGGACCTGGACCGGAATCGTGGGTAGCGGCTACGTGACGTGGCATGGGGCAATCCACATTCCCGGCGGTGGCGGCGACAAGGCGGCCACGACCGAAACCGAGACCTGGAGCGCGGTGAAGAATCTCTTCCGCTGAGGAGGAATGGCCAACTGTGCGACGCACATGGGGACCCGGGGATCGACCACGGGTCCCCGTTTTCCGGAACCTCTTGGTTGTGCCATCGAGACTGTGTCCGGTCCCTGATTTGCAGTATCAGGGGCATGAATACTCACCATATCTATCATCAGGATTGGCGGCCCCCACATTGCCCCAACCCTGACTGCAAGTTCCACAACGACTTGCCCGAGCCCTGGCCCTGCAAACGCATGGGCTTCTTCTACCGCAAGGCCGCCCCCCACCGTATCCGCCGGTTTCTCTGCAAGCACTGCCGTGTCTCCTTCAGTTCACAGACCTTCTCCACGACCTACTACCTCAAGCGCCCCGACATCCTCCCCCAGCTGATGACCAAGACCGTCGGCTGCATGGCCAACCGCCAGATCGCCGCCGACCTGAAGGTCTCCCCGACCACCATCGACAACCAGCTCAACCGCCTCGGCCGCCACTGCCTGCTCTTCCACGAGCAGATCCGACAGCGAATGTCGCCGTCCCGGGTGATCGCCGTCGACGGGTTCGAATCCTTCGAGCTGAGCCAGTACTTCCCGTTTCACTTCCATCTGGCGGTGGACTGCCGAACCGGGATGTTCCTGCATTTCACCGACAGTCCGCTCAGACGGAAGGGATCGATGACGGCGCGGCAGAAGGCGCGTCGGCAGGAGCTGGAGGCGCAGTTCGGGCGACCCGACCCGCGGGCGGTGCGCAAGGACATGCAGGAGCTGCTCGAGACGGTGACGCGGAAGGCCGCGGCAGTGACCATCCGCAGCGACGCTCACAAGTCGTATCCGCCGGCGATCCGGGCGGTGGAGACGGCGTGGAAGGTGATCCGGCATGAGGTGACGAGTAGTCGGGATCGTCGGGATCAGCACAACGCGCTGTACGAGATCAACTTGCTGGATCTGTTGCTGCGTCATGGGAGCGGGAATCACAAGCGGGAGACGATCGCGTGGTCGAAGCGTCGCCAGGGAGCGGCGCTGCGGTTGGCGGTGTTCCTGGTGTGGCGAAACTACGTGCGGCCTCGTTGGACGAAGAAGTGTGGGGAGACGCCGGCGATGGAGGCTGGGCTGTTCGGGGGGCGGTTGACGGTGGAGGAGATCCTGAGTGGTCGGTTGTTCGTGTCGAAGGTCGGGCTCAAGGGGCGGTGGCGGGAGTACTACTGGGGGGAGGTGGAGACGCCGGCGTTGGGAGTGAATCGGCGGCATGCGTTGAAGCGGGCGGCTTGAAAGAGAGGGCCTGGGTGTTGGCCCAGGCCCGGGACACAATCTCGTGGGTACAACCTGCTCGGCTTGATCGACAACCAGCGTTGGCATTACTGCCGCCTCCTGGCCTGGACCCTGCTGCGCCGGCCGCGTCTGCTGCCTCAGGCCGTGACCATGGTGGCCTTCGGCTACCACTTCCGCTGCTATTTCCGCGAGGTCCTGGCGGGCCCCTGATTGACGGTGGCCCTCGCTGTGCCACGACGCTATGCTCGAACGGCGCCCACGACCCGCAGCCCAGGAGGCCTCCATGCCCGCCACCCCTACGCCCTGGCTCGACCTGCTCCTGCAGGCCAACATTCTCAAGACCACGCCCCGCACCGGCTGGCATCTGCGCTGGGTCCCCCGCCCCGAGGACGTGGCGGCCCACAGCTGGGGCACCGCCATGGTCGCCCTGGTCCTGGCCGAGATGACCGGCGAGGATCTCGACCGCGGCCGGCTGCTGAGCATGGCCATCCTCCACGACCTGGCCGAGAGCGAGGTCTCGGACATCCCCCGCATGGCCGTGCGTCATCTGCCCGAGGGCGCCAAGAACGCCGCCGAGGCGAGCGCGCTGGCCGAGATGCTCGCAGGCCTGCCCATCGCGGACCGCTGGACCGCGCTGCTGGACGACTACAAGAACGAGACAGGCCCCGAGGCCAAGCTCGTCCGCGACGCCGACCGACTCGAGTTCCTGCTCCAGGCCTGGGTCTACCGCCGCACCACCGGCAACGAGCGCCTCGAGGAGGTCCGCCTGGCCTACACCGGCAAGCGCTTCTCCTCGGCCGCGGCCGTCGAGCTGGCCGAGGCGATCCTCGCCTGCTGGAACGCCGAGATCGAGGCGCCGTGAGCGCGGTCATCCGCCCGGCCAAGACCGACGACTTGCCGCAAGTGGTCACGCTCTGGCGCGAGCTGATCGACCTGCACACGCCGCACGAACCCGCGTTCACCTGTGCCGAGGACTGGGCCGCCCAGTGGCACGAGTTCGCCGCGGCCCGGCTCGAGGATCCGCTCTCGCGGCTGCTGGTGGCCGAGGTCGAGGGCGCGGTGGTGGGCTACCTGCTGGCCATGATCTCCAGCTACCCGCCGGTCTTCGCCGCCGGCCGCTACGGCAACATCTACGACGTGCTGGTCACCGAGCGCTGGCGCGGGCACGGGCTGGGCGAACGGTTGGTGGCGGAGATCCTGGACTGGTTCCGGGCCCAGGGGCTCCAGCGGGCGGAGCTGCGGGTGCTGCTGGCCAACGAGGCGGGGCGGCGGTTCTGGGAGCGGATGGGGTTCAGGGCGTTTCTCGAATCGCGTGCTTGCCGTTTGTAGGCGGAAGCAGTTCCTGACCCTGACGAACCGACCAGTTGCGGGGTGAAACCCTGGTCAGTCCTCCTCGTCGGTGACGACGTGAACCGTGGGGCGGTATTCGTCCAGCGCGGTGTCGTCGGCCAGTGACACGCCGCCACGATAGCCGGCGCGGGCGATCATGTGGGCGGCCACCGGCGCGGTGACGAGCAGGAAGACCACGATGAGCAGCGTCCGCACCAGGATGGCCGCCTCCCCGAACCAGATCCCCACCGACAGCAGGATCAGGGCGGTGCCCAGGGTGGCGGCCTTGGACGAGGCGTGCATGCGGGTCAGCAGGTCCGGCATGCGCAGGATGCCGACGCCCGCGATGACGATGAGCAGCGAGCCCAGGCCGGCCAGGATCACGCAGAGCAGCTGGATCAGCGGCGAGGTCATGGTTTGCCGGACTCCTCGAGGTAGCGGGCGAAGGCGATGGTGCCGACGAAGGTGATGAGGGCCATGACGATGGCCACGTCCAGGAACACGGGCTGGTCATGGACGGCGGCGTAGACGCCACAGATCGCCACCCCGATGGTGGCCAGGAGATCGAGGGCCACGATCCGGTCGGGCAGGCTCGGGCCGCGCAAGAGACGCACGACGGTCAGCACCATGGCCAGCCCCAGCAGGGCCAGCAGCAGGTTGCCCACGGTGGCGATCGACAGGGTCATCGCAGCAACTCCTCGATGCGGCGCTCGAAGCCGTCCTTGATCTCGCGGCGGAACGCCTCGGGGTCGTCGACGAACATGCCGTGCACGTAGAGGGTGCGCCGGTCGGGCGAGAGGTCGAGGCTCAGGGTCCCCGGCGTGAGGGTGACGACGCTGGTCAGCAGGGTGACGGCGACGTCGCTGTCCAGGTCCAGGGGCACGGCCACCACGGCTGGCCGCCGCCGGTCACGCGGGGTGACCACGTCCCAGGCCACCCGGGCGCTCGAGATCAACAGCTCCTTGACGAAATAGGCCAGGAACCCCACCACGGTGGGGACCTTGTTGAAGTAGCCGGATTCGCCCAGGAATGGCCGGCAGAGCCAGAGCACCACGAACGCCACCGCGAAACCCACGGTCAGGTTGACCAGGTCGATGTCGCCCTGGAGCGCGGCCCAGACCACGGCGAGGGTGGCGTTGTACCCGAGCATTCTCATGGCTGGCCTCCCCGCACGGCGACGCCCACGGCCTCGAGGTAGGGCGTGGGGTCCAGCAGTTCCGCGGCGGCCCGGTCGGCCAGGCCGAACAGCCAGTCCGGGAACAGGCCGATCAGGACGGTCACCAGGGCCAGGCCCACGGCCGGGACCACCAGGGGGCCAAGGTGGCGGGGGTCGCCGACGGGACCGGCGGACGCCACGTCGGGGGCCGCCTTCCAGTAGGCTTCGTTCCAGATCTTGATCATGCTCATGAGCGTGAGCATGCCGGCCAGGATCGCCGCGGCCACCACCCACCAGGCCTCGGCCAGGAGGCTCGCGCGCAGCACGGCCAGCTTGGCCCAGAACCCCGACAGCGGCGGGATGCCCGCCAGGCTCAGGGCCGGCACCAGGAAGAGCGCGGCAAGCCACGGACGCTGGCGGTACAGGCCGCCCATGTCCCGCAACTCCTCCGTACCCATCAGCCGCCGCATGATGCCGCCGATGAGGAAGAGGTTGGTCTTGACGATGATGTGGTGGGCCACGTAGAACACCGCCGCCAGCAGCCCCAGGCGGCGCACGGCCGGATCCGGCGCGGCGAGCAGGCCCAGCCCCACCACCATGTAGCCAATCTGGCTGATGATGTGGAAGCTGAGGATCCTCCGCACGTGGTACTGCGAGACGGCGCCCAGCACCCCAACCACCATGGTCACGGCGGCCATCACCAGAAGGAGCTCGTGGCTGCCCCCGACGCCGCCGAACACCAGAGTGAACATCCGGATCAGTGCGTACACGCCCACCTTGGTCAGGAGCCCGGCGAAGATCGCCGACACCGACACCGGCGGGGTGTGGTAGCTGGACGGCAGCCAGAAGTAGAGGGGAAAGAGCCCGGCCTTGATGCTGAAGCTGACCAGGAAGAGCCCCGCCACGGCGGCCACCAGGTCGGGGTGCTGTTCGGCGACGGTGGGGACCACCCCGGAGAGGTCGGCGAAATTGAGGGTGCCCGTCAGGCCGTAGAGCACGCCCAGGGCCGACAGGAAGATGGCCGACGCCACGAGGTTGAGGGTCACGTACTTGAGGGCGCCCTCCATGCGGGCGCGTTCGCCGCCCAGGGCCAGCAGCACGAAGCTGGCCATGAGCATGACCTCGAAGCAGACATAGAGATTGAAGGCGTCGCCGGTGATGAACGAGCCGCTGACGCCCATGAGCAGCACGTGGAAGAGCGGGTAGAAGCCGGCCTGGCGCTCGCCCGTGTCCACGTCGCTCAACGAATAGATGGCCACGGCGAAGCCCACCACGCTGCCCAGCAGCACCATCAACGCGCCCAGGGTGTCGGCGACCAGGGTGATTCCGAACGGCGCCGGCCAGCCGCCCATCTGCTGCGCCACCACGCCGCCGACGGTCACGCGGTGCAGCAGGGCGACGGCCGCCGCCAGGAGCGCGCCGGTGCCCAGCACGCCGAGCGCGGCCTGGACCCGCGGCCAGCGGCAAGCGAGCAGCGAGAGCGTGGCGCTCACGAGGGGGATCAGGACCGGCAGGACGATGATGCCGCTCATGACTCGCTGGACCTCAGGGCGTCGGTGTCGTCGGTGCCGGTCACGGCGAAGACGCGCTTGATGAGCACGGCGAAGAAGGCCGTCAGGGCGAAACTGATGACGATGGCGGTGAGGACCAGGGCCTGGGGCAGCGGGTCGGCCACCCCGGCCGGCGGCGCCTCGGCGCCGGGCGCCGCGAGGGGCGGGGCCGCCCTCACGAGCCCGCCGATGGTGAAGATCAGCAGGTTGGCGCCGTTGCCCAGCAGGATCAGGCCCATGATCAGCTTGACGAGGTTGCGCCGGAGCATCAGATAGATGCCGGCCGCATAGAGGATGCCGATCAGCAGGGCCATGAGCACGGTGGTCATGAGCGCTCCTCGTCGGGGATCTCGGCCAGGGTGATGATCATCAGGGTGGCGGTGCCCAGCACGACCAGGTAGACGCCCACGTCGAACAGCAGCACGGTGCTGAGCTTGCCGACACCCGGCACGGCGACCTTGCTCCAGAGGCCGGTCAGGAACGGGTGCCCCTGGAACTGGCCGGGCAGGCCGCTGCCGAGGGCGATCAACAGGCCCGTTCCGATGATCACGCGGGGATCGACGCGCAGGACCCGGCGCGCGGCGGCCGGCCCCGACGCCAGCAACGCCAGCCCGACCCCGCCCGCGGCCAGCAGGCCGCCGATGAACCCGCCGCCGGGCTCGTTGTGGCCCCGCAACAGGATGAAGACCGAGAACACCAGCAGGAGAGGCAGGATCAGGCGCGTGGCCGTGCGCAGGATCAGCGAGTCCCTCATCGCGTCTCCTCCGGTCGGGAGGTCCGGCGGCGGAGCAGGGCGTAGACCCCCAGCCCCGCGGCCGCCAGCACGGTGATCTCCCCCAGGGTGTCGAGGGCCCGGAAATCGACCAGGATGACGTTGACGACGTTGCGCCCGTGGGCCTCCGGGACGCTGCCGGCCAGGAAGAACTGCGAGAGTCGCGGATCCCGCGTCACCCCGGCTGCGGCCAGGACGAAGAGGGTCATCATGGCGCCCGCCGCTCCGGCCACCACCGCATCGCGGATCCGCGAGGGCGTGCCGCAGCGCTGGACCACGCGCGGCAGGCGGTAGAGGACCATCACCAGCAGCACCACCATGAGCACCTCGACCATGACCTGGGTCAGGGCGAGGTCGGGGGCGCTGAAGAGCACGAAGATCAGGGCCAGGCCCGTGCCGACCACCCCGAGGACGGCCAGCGAGGCCAGGCGGGAACGGAGGCGTGTCACGATCAGGCTGGCCACCAGCACGGTCAGGATGATGACGACCTCGTGCACCCGCCAGCCGCCGCCGTCGGGCCAGCGCTCGGCCGCCACCGCGCGCAGGATCGGCAAGCCGGCCACCGCGACGGTGAACACCACGGTACACAGGACGTAGATGCGCAGGCGGCCCGCCTGCACCTTGCGCGTGACCCGGGAGGCCCCCGCCTGTAATCCCTGCAGGAACCATTCGAACTGGCGATCGGGGTCGACGAAGCGGAGCCACCGCCACGCGGGCCGCTTGGCGTGGAGGCGTCCCCGAAGCACCCGGTGCAGGCCCCAGCCGGCCGCCAGGGTGAGCAGGCTCAGGCCCAGGACAGCGAGCGCGGACGGGTCGACGCCGTGCCATAGCTTCAGTTTCATGGCGACGGGATAGCCCAGGATGGCCGAGGCGGCCGCCGAGCCCATGGCGACCTCGAATGGTTCGGGCAGGAGCCCCCGCCCCAGGCCGAACAGTGCCAGCAGCACCGCGCCGACGAGCATGGCCGGCGGCGCCTCGTGGGGCCGCCGGGGCAGATCGCGCGGGCGGCCCAGGAACGGCCACACCGAGACCATGAACGCCGAGGCCACCAGCGCCACGTTGGCCACCACCGAGGCGATCACGGCCCAGGCCCCGATGGCGTCGAGGTCCAGCTTGGTCTTGTAGAGCATCTCCTTGCCGATGAACCCGAACATCGGAGGCGCGCCCGCCTTGCTGAGCGCGGCCAGGATCCCGGCCAGGGCCGTCCAGGGCATCCAGCGCCGCAGACCGCCCAGCAGGCGCAGGTCGCGGGTGCCGGCCTCGTGGTCCACGTTGCCGGCCACCATGAACAGCGCCGCCTTGTAGAGCGCGTGGGCCACCAGGTAGACCATCGCGGTCTTGACGGCGGTCTCCGTGCCGATGCCGATGAGCATGACCAGGGTGCCGAGCACCGCCAGCGTCGAGTAGGCGAGGACCCGCTTGAGGTCGCGCTGGGCCAGGGTGGACAGGGCGCCCGTCAGCATGGTCACCAGTCCGACCGTGCCCAGGACCCAGACCCAGGCCGGCGTGCCGCCCAGCTGGGGCGACAGGCGGGCCAGCAGGTAGATGCCTGCCTTGACCATGGTGGCCGAGTGCAGGTAGGCGCTCACCGGCGTGGGGCCGGCCATGGCCGCCGGGAGCCAGAAATGGAACGGCACCTGGGCCGACTTGGTCAGGCAGCCCAGCAGCACCAGGGCCAGGATGATCGGGTACCAGCCGTGCTGGCGCAGATCGACCGTCGCCAGACCGGAGAGCTTGCCCGCGACCGACGCCGAGAGGCCCAGTTGCTCGCCGGCCAGGCCCATGAGCAGCAGCCCCGCGAGCAGGAGCAGCCCGCCGAGGCCGGTGACGAGCAGGGCCTTGAGGGCCGACCCGCGCGCGCCGGCCCGCTCGTGGTCGAAGCCGATGAGCAGGTACGAGCATACACTGGTGAGTTCCCAGAAGACGAAGAGGGTGATGAGGTCGTCGGCCAGCACCAGGCCGAGCATGGCGCCCATGAACGCCAGGAGGAGCAGGTAGAAGCGGCCCAGCCGGGGGTCGTCGCCCAGATAGGCGCTGGCGTAGATCACCACCAGGGCTCCGATGCCGCTGATCAGGAGCACGAAGGTGATGGACAGGCCGTCGGCGAGCAGGGCCAGGTCGATGCCCAGCAGCGGGACCCAGGCGAACGACACGGTGACGACGTCGCCGGGGGCCATGGGCAGCATCCGGAACGCCGCGAGGAAGACCGCCGCCGGCGCCAGCGCCAGCAGCCAGCCGACGCGGCGCCCGCACAGGCGGGCGGCCGCCGGAGCCACGAGGCTCGCCAGCAACGGGATCGCGATGATGAGCAGCAGGGGGTCCATGCTCCAGGGCCGCGGGCGGCCGGCGTCGGGGTCGTCGGTCACCTCGACCCGTGGTAGCGGGCCGGGCGGATGTTCTGCGACAGTCTAGTCGAAGAAGTGGTCGCCGTCTCGGTCGAAGACGAGGGAGCGGCTCGCCGCGGCGTGGACTCCGCGGAGAGGACCGCACGACCGACAGCGGGTAGCGGTCAATCGCGGTCGTCCTGGACCGGGCCGCTCGACCCACCACCCCCGAATACCCGATACAGCGCCGGCAAGACCAGCAGCGTCAGCACCGTCGAGCTGATCACCCCGCCGATCACCACCGTCGCCAGCGGCCGCTGCACCTCGGCGCCGACCCCGGTGGAGATCGCCATGGGGATGAACCCCGCGGCGTCGGTGATCGCCGTCGCGAGCACCGGCCGCAGCCGCCGGCACCCCGCCTCCACGATGGCCGTCGACAGCTCGTGCCCCGCGGCGAGCCGGTCGCGCAACGCCGCCACCAGGATCTGACCGTTGAGCACGGCGATGCCGGCCAACGCCACGAATCCCACCGCCGCCGAAACCGAGAACGGCAGGCCCCGCAGCTGCAGCGCGAGCACCGCGCCCACGAACGCGAACGGGATGCCGGTGGCGATGATCGCCACGTCGCGGACCCGTTTGAGGCTCAGGTAGAGCAGCGTGAGCACCAGCAGCAGAGCGGTGGGCACCGCCACGCCCAGGCGCACGCGCGCCCGTTCGAGGTGCCGGAACTGGCCGCCCCAGTCGATGACGTAGCCGGTGGGCAGCTCGACCTCGGCGGTGATGCGTTCGCGGGCCTCGTTCACGAACGAGGACACGTCGCGTCCGACCACGTTGACCTGCACGCGGATCAGGCGGCGCCCCCACTCGCGGTTGATGGTGGCCAAACCCTCGCGGCCACCGACCGCGGCCACCTGGCCCAGCGGCAGCCGCGCTCCGGTGCCGCTGGTGATGAGCAGATCGGAGACGGCGGCGGGGTCGCCGCGGAAACGGTCGGGCCAGCGCACCACGAGGGGGAATTGCCGCTGGCCCTCGAAGACCTCGCCCACGTGCAGGCCGCCGATGGCCTCCACGCCCTGCAGCGCGGCGTCGGCGGGCAGGCCGTGGCGCGCGAGGGCGGCGCGGTCCACCGCCACCGAGAGCACGGGCTGGCCGGTGACCTGGTCCACGCCCACGTCGCCGGCGCCGTCGATGCCGGCGAGGATGTGGTTGACCTCCTCGGCGAGCTCCACGAGCACGTCGAAGTCGTCGCCGTAGATCTTCACGCCCAGGTCGGAGCGGATGCCGGAGGACATCTCGTTTAGACGCATGACGATGGGCTGGGTGAAGGCGTAGTTGGCGCCCGGCACCTCGGCCACCAGCGCCTGGATCTGCGCCGTGAGCTCCTCCTGGGTCTTCGCCCGCCGCCAGTTGTCGCGCGGATAGAGCGTCATGAAGACGTCGCTGAGCTCGGTGCCCATGGGATCGGTGGCCACCTCGGCGGTGCCGATGCGGGTCCAGACGTGGCTGATCTCGTCGGGGAAGTTCTCGAGCAGCAGCGTCTCGATCCGCGTGTTCTGCGCCACCGACTCGCCGATCGCCACCCCGCTCAGGCGCACCACGTTGATCACCACGGCGCCTTCCTTGAGCTGCGGCAGGAACTCGCCGCCCAGACGCATTCCCAGCCCGCCAGCGGCCACGAGCACCGCCGTCGCCCCCGCGAGCACCAGCCGGCGCCGGCGCAACACCCACTCGAGGACGGGCCGGTAACCCGCGGTGAGCGCGCGGCCCACGCGGCCGCCGTCCACCGGCGCGCGGTCGCCCAGGAACGAGGTGCTCAGGACCGGCGTCAACAGCAGCGCCAAAAGCAGCGCCCCGCCCATGGCGAACATGAAGGTGAGCGCCATGGGACGGAACATCTTCCCCTCGGTGCCCTGCAAGGTGAGGATGGGCACGAAGACGATGAGGATGATGCCCATGCCGAAGACGATGGGACGCACCACGGCCTGGCTCGCACCGAGCACGGTGGCGCGGCGCTCGTCGGCGGTGAGCTTGCGGCCGAGCGCGCGGCGCTTCTCGGCGAGGCGGCGCATGCTGACCTCGGTCATCACCACCGAACCGTCCACGAGGATGCCGAAGTCGATGGCGCCGAGCGAGAGCAAGCTCGCGGCGATGGCGGCGCCGGTCATGCCGACGGCGGCGCACAGCAGCGCAAGCGGGATGGTGACCGCCACGATGAGGCCGGCGCGCAGGTTCCCCAGCAGCAGGTACAGCACCACGATCACCAGGATGGCGCCGGCGATCAGGTTGTGCTGGACGGTCTTCAGCACCTCGGCGGTGAGCCTTGTGCGGTCGTAGACCACCTCGATCTCCACGTCGCTCGGCAGCGAAGGCTTCACGCGGTCGAGCGCCTGCTTGAGCTCGGCGGTGACCGCGGCGGGATTCTCGCCCATGAGCGTGAACGCCAGGCCCATCACGACCTCGCCGTGCCCCTGCGCCGTGACTGCGCCGCGGCGGATCTCGTGCCCGATCTCCACGGTGCCCAGGTCGCGCACGAAGATGGGACCGCCCTCGAAGCTGGCCACCATGATGCTGGCGATGTCCTCGATGGTGCCCACGCGGCCCACGCCGTGCACCAGGCTGGCCTGGCCGCCCACGGTGACCACGCCGCCGCCCACGTTGCGGTTGTTGGCCTCGAGCGCCGCCACCACGTCGCCGAGGGTGAGGTCGTAGCGCGCGAGCCGCTCGGGCGCCACCACCACGTGGAACTGGCGCACCTTGCCGCCCCAGCTGTTGACCTCGGCCACCCCGGCCACCTTGCGCAGTTCGGGCTTGATGAGCCAGTCGTGGATGGTGCGCAGGTCCTCGAGGCCGCGCTCGGGATCGCTGCTGCGCACGATGTAGTGGAAGACCTCGCCGAGCCCCGTGGCGATGGGACCCAGCTCGGGCGGATCGATGCCCGCGGGCAGTGAGACTCCAGCCAGCCGCTCGGCCACGTACTGCCGGGCGTCGGTGATGGCGGTGCCGTCGCCGAAGATGGCCACCACCTGGGAGAACCCGAACTGCGACACCGACCGCACCTCCACCAGGCCCGGCAGTCCGCCCAGCGACAGCTCCACCGGGATGGTGATCTGCTGCTCGATCTCCTCGGGCGACAGCGACGGCGCCACGGTGTTGACCTGCACCTGGATGGGCGTGGTGTCGGGGAAGGCGTCGACGGGCAGGTTCAGCAGCGCCGCGGTCCCCAGACCGGCGAGCAGCAGCACCCCCACCACCACGATCAGGCGGTTCTCCAGCGCGAAGCGGACCAGGCGTTCCAGCATCAGATGCTCTCCTCGCGTCGCTACTCGTGGGCGCAGCCGGCGCCCAGCTTGGACTTCAGGAACTCGGTGTAGAGCGCGGCGCTGCCGGCCACGACCACGTTATCGGTCTCGCCCAGGCCCGCGGCCACGGCGACCTGTTCGCCGAGGCGCAGGCCCAGATCGACGCGACGCAGCTGGAAGAGGTCGCCCGCCTCCTGCACGAACACGAAGCTGGAGCCGTCCACGGTCTGGACCGCGGCCACGGGCACGGCCATCACGCTGGACCCGGCGCCCACGGCGATGACCGCCTCGCCGAAGAGACCGGCCTTGAGCATCCCGTCGGGATTGGGGACGACGGCGCGGGCCTGCAGCAGGCGGGTACGCGGATCGAGGCCGCTGCCGATCCAGGCCAGTTCGCCGGTCACCGTCACCCCGGCCAGGGCGTCGAAGTGGGCCGTCACCGGCTGACCGCGGCGCAGCACCGATAGCGCGCGTTCGGGCACCGACAGTTCGAGCCAGACCTGCGAGAGGTCGGCCAGCTGCAAAAGCGGCGCGCCCGCGGCCACGGCCTCGCCCAGCACGGCGTGGCGCTCGATGATCTCCCCAGCGAAGGGCGCACGCAGCTCGTAGCGGGCGGTGGTGTCGCCAGAGCGTTCGATGTCGCGGAGGGCGTCCTGGTCCAGCCCCAGGTTCCGCAGATTCTGCGCCGCCGACGCCACGGCGACCTCGGCGCGCGCGAACGCGGCTTCGGCCGCCTGGAGGTCGCGCTCGGCCGCGATCTTCTGCTCGCGCAAACTGCGCTCGCGCTGGACGTCCTGCGCGTGGAGGTCACGCTCGAGCACCGCCGCGATGTAGTCGTGCTTGGCGGACGCCACCTCGCTCGAGACGATCTCCACCAGCACCTGGCCGGCCGTCACGCGTGCGCCCACGTCCACGAGCACCTTCTGGATCACGCCGCCTACCAGCGGGGTGACGTGGGCCAGACGATTGCGGTCGTAGCCGATCTCGGCGTAGGCGGTGATCCCATCGCCACCGACCTGCGTGCCGGGGTGGGCCGTGACCAGGCCGCCGAGCTGGGCCGACCGCTCCGACGCCAGGCGCACCTTGAGGCTCTGGCCCGGCGCCAGCAGCGCCGCGAGCTGGGGCTGGCAGACCCCGCATTCGTCCTCGAAGAGCTGGTGCTCGCCGCAGAACCCGCGTTCGTCCGTGCTGGGAGTCGCTCCGGGCGTGTCGCAACATTCGTCGCCCGCCGGCGCGACCGTGGGCACCGTCAGGAGCACGACGCAGGCCAGGGTGAGCGCGGTATGGAAGGTCCGGATCGTCATGGCGTCACTTCTCCTTGGGGGACGGCGGCCAACGGCGGCAGGGCCGCGAGCGCGTGAACATCGAGGGCGGCCAGGGCGGCCTCGAGGCGCAGGTCGGCCACCTCGACACGGGTGTCCAGCAGCTCCCGCTGCACGGTGAGGACCTCGCCGAGGTCGCTCTTGCCGGTGCGGTAGCTCTCCTCGCTCAGCGCGACGCTGGCGCGGTGGGCGGCCAGGGCCTCGTCGCGATAGGTGGTCAGGGCCGTGTGCAGCCGGTCATGCCGGTGCCAGGCGGCGGTCACCCGGCTGGCGATGCGGCGCTGGGCGTCGGCGAGGTGCAGGTAGGCCAGGGTATCGGCGGCGGCGGCGGTCCGGCGCTCGCCCTTGCCGGTGTTGAAAACGGGCAGGCTCATGGAGACGCCGACCTTCACCAGATCCGACTGCTCCTCGCGCCCGGCGCCTGCCGAGAGGGCGAACTCGGGCCTTCCGGCGGCGGCCGCCACCCGGCGCAGCGCGCCCGACTGCTCGGTGCGGGCGGCGAGGGCCTCCAGGTAGGGGTGGTCCTGCGCCGTGGCGCGCACGGCGGCCAGATCGGGGGGCGGCGGCCAGTCCACCTCGCCGGTCAGTTCGACCGGCGTATCGGCGTCGAGGGCGAGCAGGCGCAGGAGATGCGCCACGGCGTCGTCGACGTCGGCCTCCGCCCGCAGCAGTGCCACCCGGGCGCCGGCCAGGGTCACGGTGGCCACCTGGGAATCGAGCACGCCCACCTCGCCCGCCTCGTAACGACGGTCGGCCAGGTCCTTGAGCCGCTCGGTGAGCGCCAGGACCTGGGCGGCGATCTCCCGCCGCTCGCGGGCGTGCAGCGCCAGGAGGTGGGCCCGCGCCGCCTCGGCCAGGACCTCGACCTCGGTGCCGCGCAGCTCGTCGCCGCTGGCCCGCGCGCCGGCCTCGGCGGCGTCGATGCGGGCCGAGCGCCCGTTGAAGCCCAGGTCCAGGGGCTGAGTCAGGCGCAGGAAGCGGTCGGTGGTGGTGCCGGCGTCGTTGCGGCGCGGGCCGACATCCAGGTCGAGAGCCGGATTGTGGCGCCAGGCGCGGGCGGTCAGGACCTCGCCGTCGGCCGCGCCCACGCGGGCGCGGGCGGCGAGAATCCCGGTGGCCTGGGCGCGCGCGTACTCGAGCACGGCGGCGCGGTCGAGGGTCAACGGCGCCGCCACGGCCGCCGTGGCGGTCGCCCAGAGAATCAGCAGGATTGTCCACGAACGGATCGACATCGATGCCCTCCGGCCAGTGAAACCGTCACGAACCCGGCCTGCGAAACGGCCGGGCACACGAAAGCGGCGGCGGCGGAGGGATCAGATGAGCAGGACGACCGTCCGGTCGGGAGCGCGGTTGGTCGGGACCGGGCCTCCCCCGCCCGCGGGCCGTGCCGGGGGCGGCACGGCGCCGACGGCCACACGCTCGCTGTCCGCAGCGAGGTCGGCGACGGGATCGGGTGCGCAGGAGAGAACGTCCAAGGGCGATTCGACGCCGCTCAGGGAGCAGCCGCAATCGCCGGCCTGCGCGGCCACCGGCTCCGCGTCGTGGCAGCGGTCGGAGCAGCAATGGGCCAGCACCGGCACGGCGGCCAGGGTGACACACACCACGAGGACGCCGGCCAGGAGGTGGCGACTGAGGGTGTGGAGCGGGTGGTTCGTGGGCGTTTTCATGGTAGTGGTAAAGATAACCTTCGTTTCGCGGAAATCCAGACCTGAGCCGAGATGAACGACCAGCAATGGTCGTCTGAACTCTTGTACACCGGGAGAGTTCCCGGATCGAATGTCGATCCCAGACCGGAGGCCGGCCCACCACCAGGAACCGGCCCCCGCCACGCAGCGCCTCGGATGTCCGACGCCGCTATTTCAGCTCGTCCCGATACGCCCGCCGGCTCCGCGACGGCACCTCGCCGAACGCGGGCTCGAGTGGCGGCTCGGCGGCGTGCAGCTTCAGCACCTCGGCGATGCCGCGATCGAGCTGGGCGTCCACCCCGCGCGCCAGGTCCTGGGGCAGGTTGGGCACCTCGATGTCGGGATCGACGCCGTGGTTCTCCACGCCCCAACCCTTCATGACGTCCCACCAGGCGACCACCGGCTGGGTGACCAGGCCGCCGTCCTGGAGCGGGCGCACCGCGTTGATGCCCACCACGCCGCCCCAGCTGCGCATGCCGATCACCGGCGCCAGACCCTCGAGCTGGATGGCCTGCGGGAAGATGTCGCCGTCGCTGCCGGCCATCTGGTTGGTCAGCACCACGAACGGGCCGTTGAGCACGCGGTAGGGGTAGGTGCTGACCGCGCCGTTGCGCGCGCGGTCGAAAGCCAGCAGCGGGCGGCGCAGGCGCTCCACCAGCATCTGGCTGACGAAGCCGCCGCCGTTCCAGCGCACGTCCACCACCAGGCCTTCCTTGTCGAGCTGCGGGTAGAACCACTTGTTGAACGCCACCATGCCGCTGGTGCCCATGTCCGGCACGTGGATGTAGCCGATCTTGCCGTCGGTCTTTGCGGCCACGTACTCGCGGTTGCGGCGGACCCAGTCGGCGTAGCGCAGGCCGCGGTCGCTGCGCAGCGGGGTCAGGAGCACGTCGCGGGCGTTCTCGCCGCCGCGGTCGTCGGCCACCGTGATCAGGATCTGCTTGCCCGCCAGGCCGGCCAGCAGCGCGTGCAGGTTGGGGGCACCGGCCACGGGTTCGCCGTTGACCGCGAGGATGTGGTCGCCCTCGCCGGCGTCCACCCCGGGTTCGTCCAGCGGCGAGCGGACGCGGTCCAGGGGGTCGCCGCGGAGGATGCGCTCGATGCGGTAGCTGTCGCCGTCGCGGGCGAGGTCGGCGCCGAGCAGGCCGGTGGCCACCGTCGGCACCTGCTTGCCCGGATCGCCGCCGAAGACGTAGCTGTGGCTGGTGGAGACCTCGCCGTAGAGCTGGCCCATGAGGTCGCTCAGGTCGGTGCGGCTGGTCAGGCGCGGCAGGAGCCCGGCGTACTGGTCGCCGATCTCGGGCCAGTCGAGGCCGCCCATGTCGGCGTCCCAGTAGAACGACCGCATCTGCCGCCAGGCCTCCCAGTAGACCTGGCGCCACTCGTCGCGCGGCTCGAGCTCCACCACCGCGTCGCTGAGGTCGACCTTGCCCTTGGCCAGGGCCTCGCCGGGCGGCGCGGCCGCGTCGACCACGAAGATCTCGCCGCGGTTCTTCATCACCGCGATCTTGCCCGCGCCCGCCTCCAGGTCGTAGGCCGAGATGCCGGCGACGAAGGTCTGGGCCTCGCGGTCCTCCAGGCTGTAGGCCATGAGCACGGCCTGCGGCGGGGTCTCGGCGAAGAAGTCGCCGCCCTCGGCCATGCCCTGCAGCGGGTTGGCCACGTAGAAGAGGTGGGTCGCGGTGGCGGCGGTGCCGAAGTAGTTGCCGCGGTCGACGGGCAGCTCCACCACGCGTTCGATGATGCGGTCGAAGTCGATCTCCACGGGCGTGGGCTCCTCCTCGTCCGCGTCCTCGCCTGCGGCCTCCTCGTCATCCTTCTTCTCGTCGTCGGCCTTCTCGTCGTCCTCCTCATCGGCCGGCGGCAGGCCGTCGCCACGCCGCAGCGGGCTCTCCACGTCGGGCCGCAAGAGCAGCGCGTACAGCTTCTCGCTCTTGGGCTCGATGTTGGTCAGGTCGGGCCCGCCGAGCATGGGGTTGGTGGCGCGCGCCGAGATGTAGTAGAGGTAGCGGCCGTCGGGATCCCAGCTCGGGCTGAAGTCCTCGGTCCAGCGGCCGGAGACCTGGTGGGTCTCGTCGTCCTCGGTGTCGTAGACGAAGATCGACCGGAAGTCGTTGGCCAGGGTCTTGACGTAGGCCAGCCAGCGGCCGTCCGGGCTCCAGGCCAGGCCGCGCAGCGGGCCGTACGCTCCATTGTCGGCCTCGCGCTCGCCGCCGCCGCCCGACTTCATCACCCGCAGGGCGTTGTCGCTGTCGGTCCAGGCGAGCCAGTCGCCGTCGGGCGAGGGGTACAGGTCGAGGGGCCAGGGACCGGCCTCGGCCTTCCGTCTGATCTCGGCCTCGCCACGGCCCCAGGCGTCCTTCTCGTGGAGCGCGTCCTCGCCGGTGGCATCCGTCCAGTAGAACACGCGCTTGCCCTCGTGGCCGAAGGCGGCGGCGCGCTCGCGGGCGCCGGTGCCGCGGGTGATGGGCAGGGTCACGCCTTCCTTGACCGGCACCGAGAAGAGCTCGCCGCGGACCTCGGCCAGCAGCCGCTCGCCGTCGGGCGAGAGATCGAAGCCCTGCAGGTCGCGGCCCGAGGCGCGGTAGCGGGTCCGGGTGAGCACGCGGTCGCTGGGCAGGTCCACGGCCACGGTTGCGGAGCGGCCGGTGCCGAGGTCGAGGACGTGGATGTCGGCGCCGGCGGTGAACACCACCTGGCCATCGGGCCCGAGGGCGGGATAGCGGGCGTCCCACTCGTCTAGATCGGTGAGGCGCTCGCGGCCGGTGCCGTCGGCGTCCATGCGCCAGATGTTGGCGGTGCCGCCCTGGTCGCTGAGGAAGACCAGGCGGCCCTGGTGCCACATGGGGAACGCGTCCATGCCGGTGAAATCGGTGATCTGGCGATAGTCGGCCCGGTCGGGGTGGCCGACCCAGATGTCGGTGGCCCAGCCGCCGCGGTAGCGCTTCCAGGGACGGCGCTCGCGTTCGAAGCGGGTGAAGGCCCACTGGCCGCTGGCCGGATCCACGGCCAGACGGGTGGCGAAGCCCAGGGGCAGCTCCGCGGGGTCGCCACCGGCGGGATCGATGGTGTAGAGGTGCCAGTCGCCGTGAGGATCGTCGCGGTTGCTGCGGAAGAGCACGGTGCCGTCGGCGAGCCAGTCGAGGACCTGGTCGCGGTCGGGATGCCAGGTCAGGCGGCGGGGTTCGCCGCCGGCGGTGGGGATGACGTAGACGTCGGCGTTGCCGTCGTAGGCGCCGGTGAAGGCGATCTGACGACCGTCGGGCGAGAAGTGCGGGTACGACTCCACCCCCACGAAGCTGGTCAGGCGGCGCACATCCCCGCCGTCGCGGTCGCACGACCAGAGGTCGTCCTCGGCGGTGAACACGATGCGGTCGTGGTGGATGTCGGCCTGCTGGACGTAGGGGGCGGTGCCCAGGGCGCTGCTGGCGCCGAGCACCATGACGAGACACGCGAACACGACGGCCCGCGGTGGCATGAAGCGAAACATGGGGACCTCCTGGTGACGGCTGGCTCCGAACCCACGCAATACGATGATCTTGCGGACATGTTTCTCGAGCGTGGCCGCGGTCAGGGCAGCAAGATCACCTGGGCCGTTCCCTGGGGGTCCCGGGCGGTGAAGACGACCTCGCCCGCAGCCGGCTGCGGCCGCTGGCGCGGACGGTCGTTGTAGGTGCGGGCGCCCACGAAGGCGTAGCGCGGCGGCCATCCGGCCAGGACCGCACGGGCCTCGTCCATCCAGATCGGGTTGAGCTGGGGCGCGGTGTGCGGCAGGCCGGCCAGGGCCGGCACGTACTGGCCGGCATCGAAGTACTCGGTCTCGACCAGGCTGCCGGGCTCGGCGTGGGCCGCCAGCCAGGCCAGCGCCTCGCGGTCGGCCGTGGTGACGTACTGGCCGCCGCGCAGCGCGTGGTGGTAGTAATACTGGTGCTTGGCGCCAGCGACGGCCACCAGCGCCACGAGCAGCACGCCCGCGGCCAGACGTCGGCTCCGGCGGACATCGGTCCGCAGCGTGGTCCCGGCGGCGTCCAGCCAGCACCGGACCGGCCAGGCCAGGGCCGGCAGGGCGAAGAGCATGACGCGCTCGGGAACCAGCGTCGTGGACAGCGGGAGCAACTGCCGCGAGGCCAGCCACGCCAGCATTTCGAGGCCGGCCACCGTCACGATCGCCAGCCCGAGGCTGCGCCCACGGTCACGAACGACCAGCAGCAAACCCAGCAGCGCCACCACCGCCAGCGCGGTGTCGCCATAGGCGCCGACCACGTGGCGCAGCGCCCCGGTCAGGCCCGGACCGGGTGCGTGGGGTGGGATCTTCATGTTGGCGACCACCCAGGCCCGCTCACCGCTCGACAGATCCGTGTGCAGGAGATCGGGCAATAGCGGCGCCAGGAGCACCGCCAGCGCCAGGACGCCGGGCCAGATCGTGCGCCCATGGTCCCGGGTCAGGGACCGGTGCCGGGCAAGGAAGACCAGCACCACGACCATGGCACCGATGGCCGTCATCACCGCGGCAGTGGGATGGGTCAGGGCCGCGGCCGCCGCCAGCAGCGCGGCCTCGAGCCAGGTCCGCCGGGCGGGCCGCCCGAGCGCGTCGTGCAGCCGCCGCAGAGCCACCAGGCCGAACGCGCTGCCGAGCACACACGGATTCCCGCCCCAACTCACGTATTGCTGGGGGTTGCGGGAGAGCCAGACCGTGAGGACGGCCGCCGCCAGCGCCACGCGGTCGACCCCGGGACCGCGCCGGATCGCCAGGTAGACCGCCACCGCGAAGAAGGCCTGTGTCAGGGCGGCCAGGGCGATGCCGGCGGTGGCCAGATCCTGCCAGACACGCGCCGTCAGCGCCACGAGCGCGTGGAAGCCCAGCGGATAGAGGCCAAAGGACACGCCGGGCAGGAAGGGATCCTGGGTCGTGGGGATCGCCACACCGTCGATAAGCAACCGCGCGAAGCCCAGGTGCATGCCCATGTCGATGCCCGAAGGCGCGGCGAGGCCGAGGTGCGGCGCCCAGTAGATCCCCGCCGCGAGCAGCAGCCATCCGGCCGGCGCCAGCAGCCAGCGCCCGCGGTCCTCGCGGTCGCGCCAGAGCATCGCCGCCAGCCAGGCCAGCGAGACCGCGGCCGCCAGGAACCAGAAGGCTTGCCAGGGGAGCCGGGTCAGGCGCAGCCACGGCAGGATCAGGGCCGGGGCGGCCAGGGCCAGCGGCAGCGTCGCCAGCCCGTCCCCCTCTTCAGCGCGGCCGCGCACGAGCAGCCGCCCCAGCAGCAAGCCGGGCGCCAGCCAGGGCAGCGGGAGCACGAGACAGAGCAGCACGACGATGCGCAGCGGACGGGGCATGGACGGGAACCTGCCGGGTCATGACGAGAAGGGCCGGACCGCACCAGAGTATGGCACCGCCCGGCCCTGACCAAGCCTGGATTGCTCAACCGACCGGCACGGCCACATCCCCGGCAGCCCAGCCGACCGTCTGGTCACCGGCCCGGTAGCGCCCGTACTCGGCGTCCTCTCCCTGGATATGGCGCACCAGCCAGGTGCGCAGGAAGAGGAGCAGATCCAGGACGACCCCGGACTGGCCGGCGTCGAATCGGCGCCGCAGCTCGGTATACCGCGCCAGCAAGGCCGCGTGGAGCTTCTGGTGTTCCGCCAGGCCGGGGTAGCCGAGCTGCGCCAGGTACTGCTCCTCGCTGCGGAAATGGCCGGCGGTGTATTCGCCGAGGCCGTCGAGGACCGCGCCCACCTGGCCGGGTTCGTCGGCACGGAAGGCATCGTAGAGCTGGTTCAGGAGCAGCACGAGCTGGCGGTGCTGCCGGTCCATGGCCGGCACGCCGATGCTCAGGTCGCCGTCCCAGCGCAGGAACTCGAGCGAATCGTCGGTGAGCATGGCCAGGACGCGCGCCATGCTGTTGAGGTCGAGAGCATCGTCCTCGAGATGGAGGGTCGCTTCCTTCTGCTGGTTGGTGATGACGGAGTCGTGTTCCATGTCCCGGACCGCGGCATCCACAGCGCCGTGGACGGTCTGCGCGCTGGTGACGGTGTCGTCGATGGCGGTCTCCAGCTCGGCGAAGGTCGACTCCGCCTGCTGCGCACCCTCGCGGCCGGACGCGATCTGCCTGGTGCACTCCTCCATCAGGCGCACGATCTCGGTGGCCGCTTCGCCGCTGCGGTTGGCCAGTTCCTTGACCTCGGCCGCCACCACCGCGAAGCCCCGGCCGGCCTCGCCGGCGCGGGCGGCCTCCACCGTGGCGTTCAAGGCGAGCAGGTTGGTGCGCATGGCGATCTCGGAGATCACACCGAGCGCCCTGGTCATCTCGGTGAAGCTGGCCTCGATGGCGTCCATGCCGCCGGCGGTGGTGTCCAGTGCCTCGTGGCCACGGCGGGCGGTCTGGCGGGCTGCCTGGGCCTGGCCGTCCATCTGCCGCACCTGCTCGCCGACCCGGCGCATCTCGGCGGCGAGCTGGTCGAACGACTTGGCCAGCCGGATGTTGCCGTCGCCCACCTTCTTGACCTGGTTGAAGACGTCGATGGTGGTCTGATCGAGTCGCGAACTGGCGCTGCGGACCTGGTTGAAGAGATTCTGGAACTGCCGGTCGGATCTGGCGTCCGCTGGGCGACGTCGGAACAGCATCGGTACCCCCTGAACAGCTTGGTGTCTGCGCGATCTGCCGTGCATTCTGCATCGGCCCCGGAGCCACCGACCTGAACCGCAAACTCGGCATCCGGAAAAAACCGCGAACCTTTTGGGGCCGGAGACAGTCAGAATCGACGAAGGAAGGTAACCCGAGCCCCGAGGACTCCCGTGAGCGAACTCCAGCTCATCGCCCGCGCCCGCCAGGGCGACCCCGCCGCCGAGCGGGCCATCTACGACACCCACGTCGACCGGGTGTTCCGGCTAGCTTACCGCATGACCGGCGACCAGAGCCTGGCCGAGGACCTCACCCAGGAGACCTTCCTCAAGGCGTTCGGCAGCCTGGCCGCGTTCCGGGGCGAGGCGGCGCTGTCGACCTGGTTGCACGCCATCGCCATGCGCACCGTGCTCAGCGGCCTGCGCAAGGTCCGCCGCCTCCGCGATCGGGAAGCGGACCTGGAACTCCTGCCCGAGGTGTCCGCGCCGCCGTGCCGCGACGCCGAGCTGCGCTTCCTGCTCGACGAGGCCATCGACACGCTGCCCGAGGACCTGCGCCTGGTCTTCCTGATGCACGACGTGGAGGGCTTCAAGCACCACGAGATCGCCGCCGGCCTGGACACCACCACCGGCACCAGCAAATCCCGCCTGCACCGGGCCCGCGCCGCGCTGCGCGACTACCTGGCCCGTTACGGCATCGACCTCGCCGAGGAGAACGCGTCATGACCATGGAGCGCTGGGAGCGCAATCTCGCCGACGCCGCCCGCGGCTACAACGACCCGCCCGCCACGCCCCGCGACCGCATGTGGGAGCGGCTGCAGACCGCCCGCGCGCCGCGACCGCGACCCGCGGCCCCCTGGTGGGCGCGCCGCCAGGTGCTCTGGCCCGCCGCCGTGGTGGCCGCCCTGCTGGTGGGGGTGACCGCCGGCCGCCTCACCCACCGCCCGGAGCCGGCGCCCGGGCCCTCGCCGGTCGCGGCTGTCGCCGCGACCCCGGCAGCCGGCAGCACCGCCTACCAGCTGGCGGCCATGCCCATCCTCACGCGCACCGAGACCCTGCTGATGCAGGTCCAGGGCGGCGTGGACCTGACCGCCGGCGAATCCTTCGGCGAGCGCGCCCTGGGCCTGCTGGGCCAGACCCGCCTGCTCCTGGGCTCACCCGCCGCCGACGATCCCCAGTTGAAGGGACTGCTCGAGGACCTCGAGGTCGCCCTGGTGCGGGTCGCCCGGCTGACCGCCAGCCCCCGCGCCATCGAAGACAGCGAGCAGGAACGACAGATCCTGGAGCAGGGTCTGGCCCGCAACGCGGTCCTGCCGCGGCTCCGCGAACAGCTGGCCAATGGACCGGCCACCACCGGCCTCTAGAACGACCGTTCCGGCATCGCAACCAAGGAGAATGCCATGATCCGCAAGCACCACAACCCGCACCGCCTCGGCCTGGTCTGCGTCCTGATCGTGATGATCGCGGTGGTGGCCGGCCCGGTGGCGGCCCAGATCGAGGTCAGTACCCCCATGGCCCGCGGCCACGTCGCCCTGGATCGGGCCCAGTACCGCAACGCCGCCGACCTCTTCCAGCGCGCCGCCGATCAGGCCGACAGCGAGCAGGAGCAGGCCGAGGCGCTGTACTGGCGAGCCTTCGCCCTTTCCCGACTCGAGAGCAAACGCGACCTGCAACGCGCCGCCGAGTCGCTGCTCCAGATCCGCGAACTGTCGCCCGACCCCGAGCTGCTGCGCGAATCGCGCACCCTGGCGGCCCGCGTCAAGGGCGAGCTGGCCCGCCAGGGCGACGCCAACGCGGCGCGGGAACTGGCCGAGATGGCCGAGGAGCAGGACGATCTCGAACTCAAGCTGGCCGCGCTCGAAGCCATGATGCACATGAATCCGGAGAAGGCGCTGCCGGTGCTGACGAAGATCGTGCAGAACCGCGAACCCGGCACGGTGGAGCTGCGGCGCCGGGCCATGTTCCTGATCAGCCAGGGCGGCGCCGAGGGGGCCGAGGACGTGCTCATGGACGCGGCGAAGAACGATCCCGACCCCGAGGTCCGCCAGCAGGCCACGTTCTGGCTCGCCCACATCGATTCGCCGCAGGTGCTCGAGTTCTTCGAGCAGATCATCCGCACCGAGCAGGATCCCGAGGTGCTCGAGGCCGCGCTCTTCGCCATCAGCCAGATGGACAACGCCGCCGCCAACACCATGCTCCGCCAGATCGCCGCCGCCCCGGAGAGCCAGCCCGAGGTGCGGCAGATGGCCATCTTCGGCCTCGGCGTCAACGGCAGCCGCGATGACCGTGCGTTCCTGCGCAGCATCTACGGCGAAGTCGCCGACGAGGAAGCGCGCGAGCACATCCTCCACGCGGTGGCCCAGCACGACGACCCCGGCACCGCCGACTGGCTGGTGGACATCGCCCTGGACGAGGATCAGGGCATGGAGCCGCGCAAGATGGCGCTGTTCTGGGCGGGCCAGCAGGGACTGTTGCCCAGCGACCGCCTCGAGGCCATGTACAGCCAGATCGACGACCGCGAGATGCGCGAGCAGATCATTTTCGTGCTCTCCCAGGACGGCAGCGACGAAGCGGTACGGATCCTCATGGGCATCGCCCGCAACGAGTCCGACCTCGAGCTGCGCAAGCAGGCCATCTTCTGGATCGGGCAGTCGGGCGCCGAGGGCGCCGAGGATCTCCTGCTCGAGATCATCAACAACTGAAGGGAGCCGTCATGACATCGCCCGCCCGTTTCCTGCTCCCGGTCCTGCTGGCGGCGACCTGCGTGGTCGCCGCCCCGGCGGCGGATCTCGCCCAGAACATCCTGGCCGAATCGGGCTGGGTCACCTTCACCTACCCCGCCCGCGAGGGAGTCCATGGCGACGGCCAGCACATCACCATCAACGGCGACGGCATGGTGGTGGAGACCGCGCCCGACGACGGCCTGGTCCACGCCACGCTGCGCGTCCGCGACGGCGCCGTCGACCGGCTCGAACTGCGGGTGGGGCGGCCGGCCGACAGGCACGAGGCCACCGCCCGCGTCGTCGCCGACCCCGATCCCGCCGAGGCCGCCGCGTTCATGCTCCGGCTCGCGCGCGACACCGCCGACGAGGACCTGGGCCACACCGCCGTGGCCGCCGCCGCCATGGCCGACGCCGAGGTCTGGCCCGATCTGGTCTCTCTCGCCCGCGATCGCAGGCGACCGGACGAGGTCCGGGAAGCCGCAATCTTCTGGCTCGGCCTGCAGGCGGGCGAGAAGGTCCGCGGCGAACTGGCCGCCATCATCGACGACGACAGCGAGGAGCTGGACCTACGCGAGCATGCGGTCTTCGCGCTGCACCAGTCGCTCGAGGACGACCCGCGCGTGGTCGACACCCTCAGCCGTATCGCCACCGAGAATCCGCATCCCCAGATCCGACGGAGCGCGCTGTTCTGGCTCGCGCAACACGACGAGCCCGAGGTCGTCGATCTCTTCGAGCGGATCCTCCTCGACTGACGCCGCCTCCCGACGGAAAACGAGCGCGCCGCCCGGAGGCGGCGCGCTCTCTATCGTTCGGCGATGACGGCTACTACTTGTAGGTCGCCAGATGTTCCTCGGGGATGGGATGCGCGATCTTCTTGACGGCCTCGGCGTAGTCGAAGCCCTTGAACGTGGGGCTCTCCTCGTTGTGGCAGCCCACGCACAGCGCCTCGTCGGGAGTGACCAGGCCCACCGTGGCCCCGTCGATCTCGCCCGCCGTGATCGCCTTCATGGTCTTCATGGACTGGTACTCGCCGCCGGCACCGTGGCAGGACTCGCAGCTGACGCCCTCGGTCATGTCGTACTTCTTGCCGAGCAGCGCGGCATCGACGCCGAACGCGGTGACGTGGCACTTCAGGCACTCGCCGGCCTTCTGCGGATCGGCGATGCCCCGCTCCTTGGCGATGGCCAGGGAGGCCTCGCCGGCCAGGACCTCGAAGGCCTTGGCGTGGGAGCCCGCGGCCCAGATGTCGTACTGCTTGCCCGACTTTTCCTTGTTGTGGCACATCTTGCACTTGCCGGCACCGGTGAACTCGATATCGGCGGCGCTCACCGCGACCGTCGCCACCAGCAGGAAGCTCATGGCGCCCAGCAAGATCAGGAACCGCTTGGTCATGACAACACTCTCCTCGCTTGGTTGGAACCATCCCAGCGACCGAAGATTAGCGCATCTCGATCGCCTTGTCACTAGCGAGACGGGCCTGGGCCCGCCCCGGCCTATTCGGGTTTCTGGATGGCCGCGTCGCCATCCTCCTCGTACTCGTCCGGGTGCATGGTCTTCCACTCGTGGGCGGGCATCCGACCGTCGAGCCAGATGGTGCTCATGGGGTACTCCGACGGCATGAAAATGACGTAGAAGAAATGCCAGATGATGATGGCGCTCACCGCCAGGATCGCCTCGTAGTAATGGACGACCTCGGCCACCCGCACCACCCAGGCGGGCGACCAGCTGGTGACGAAGGCCGGGAACCAGAGGATCGCCCCGGTGATGGCCATGACGACGGTGCCCCAGATCACGGCCCAGTACTCGGCCTTCTGCGTGTAGTCGAAGCGGTGGAACTTCGGGCGTTCCTTCCGCAGCCCCAGATGGAAGGCCATGTTCTGGGGGAACTCGACGAAGTCGCGCAGCTTGGGCGCGATGGCGCTCACGTTCATGCGGCCCCGCCGCGTGAACATGATCCAGAACAGGTGGTAGAAGCTGGCCACGGTCAGGATCACAGCCAGCGCCCGGTGCAGTGTGGCCCGGAGCGCCTCGTTGCCGCCCAGACCGATGAGGTTGACCCACCAGACATCGGGCATACGCAGCGCGAACCCGGTGATGGCCAGGCCGGAGAACGAGAGCAGCAGCACCAGATGCTGCACGCGCTCGACCCGGCGCCAGCGCACCACGTAATCCTCGCTCCGGCGATGCAGGCGGTGGCGGATGATCTCGTAGCGCGCCACGATGATGTTGTGGATCGCCATGCCGCCGAGCACCACGCTGATCAGGATGATGTAGATGAGCTTGGCCCACTCGTGGGGGCCGCGGGCCGCCAGGGCGCTGGCGTGGGTGTAGCTCCGGGCGAACGTCTCGTTGGAGCCCGTGTGACACCGGCCGCAGGTGGCCGTCACGTTGTCCTGATGCACCGCCGAGGCAGGGTCCATCGGACTGCGGATCTCGTGGGTGTTGTGGCAGTCGATGCAGGTGGCCACCAGGCCGCCCCCGTGCTCGATGACCCAGCCGTGGTAGCTGTCCAGGTAGCTCTCCACCACGCCGGCGGTGATGCCGTACTTGGAGACCAGTTCGGGGTCGGTGTGGCAATCGCCGCAGACCTCGCGGGCCAGCCGATCCGGCCGGGACAGCGCCTCGGGATCGTCCTTGCTGCGCGTCAGGTGCTCGTCGTGGCAGTCGGTGCAGGTGGGCGCGTCGGCGATACCGATGGCCAGGGCCTGACCGTGGATCGAATCCTGGTACTCCTGCATGGCCTGCTCGTGGCACTTGCCGCAGGTCTGGGCGATGTGCACACGGTTGATCCCCGAGTCGGCGTTCTGGGCGTGCTGGAGGTCATGGACGCCATGGCAGTCGGTGCAGCTCGCCGCGTGATGCTTGGCTTCGACATGGCCGTGGACCGACTCCTGGTAGCGCGGCAGGGTGATGGGCAGGCGCACGAAGTTGCCGGTGATCACCGTCTCGTCGCCGTGGCACTTGCCGCACATGTCGGGGATGTTGAGCGGATGGATGGGTGCCTTCTCGTCATCGGCGGCCAGCACGTGGTGGCCGGCGTGGCAATCGGCGCAGGTGGCCGCACCCTCGTTGCCGTGCAGGCGGCCGAAGCGGTGCACGCTGCTACGGTAGGTCTCCTCCACATCTTCGTGGCAGGTCCCGCAACCGCCGTCGAACCGGCCCACGGCCTCCTCGTCCTTGTGCGTGCTGTGGCACGAGAGGCAGGTCATGTCGCCGTCGGCCAGCAGGTCCTCGTGGACCGAACCTGCGAACTGCGCCTGCTCGGCCGCGTGGCACTGGTTGCAGGCCTGGGTCACCCGTTCGGACATGTGGGGCTTGTGGGTCTTGTGGACGTCGTGGCAGGAGGCGCAGTTCATGGCCTCGGGCAGCTTCTCGGCGATGGCGGCATGGCCGCCGCGCTGGACATCGGCCATGGCGCCGGTGTGGCATTGTTCACAGAGACCGTTCACCGCGCCGGCCGCTGGCGGCAAGCCGGGACCGTGCGACTGATGGCAGGTGATGCAGCCGGGCTTGTCACCCAGGCGGCCCGAACTCGCCGCGTGTACGCCGGAATCGTAGAGACCCGTCTCTTCGGTGTGGCACTTGCGGCAGGCATCCTCGGCCACCGAACGGTCCAGGCCGTGCATGCGATGGGGGTCGCCGTTGGTGCCGTGGCAGTTGACGCAATCGGGTGCGCGGCGGTTCCCCGCGTACAGCGCCTTGTAATGGAAGTTCTGATGGAAGCTCGCGACCGCCTCGTCGTGACAGTCCGCACAATTCACCCGCGCGTAGTTCTCGAAATGGGGCACGTCCTCGAAATCAGCGGGCTGACTGTGGCAATCGACGCACTCGAGGTCCCCGTGGACGCTCTCGGCGAACCGGGCGGCCTCGAGGCCGATCTTCTTTCCGTCGGCGTTCTCGAGATCCAGGTCCTCGTGGCACATCAGGCAGGTCTCGTTGTCGGTCTGGGCCAGGGCCGGCAGGGTGAGCCATGCCAAGAGCAGAACGACCAGGACCAGGCAGCGAGGACATTCATCGTGCAACCGGCTCATGAGCACTCCTCGAATCGATGCGAGATCTGGCGGCATTGGCGGATCCACGATAACACCCATCGTTTTGGAAATGAAGACCTAAATGTTTTGTTCCCTGCAACTTAGCTGCTTTTAACGAACACGAATACTGTTTTCATTTTTGACAAATCGAGTCAATTTGTATCCCGATTAATGAAACGCCTAATATTTCATGATTTCGCGATTTGTTGACAATCGCCCCTCATGCTGGACCAGACATCCACTCCCCCTTCCCTGCCCGGACGACGCTCTGAACAATCCCGATATTCGGCTCAGCCAGTTGCGTTGCCGTCCCTTCCCGCAGGGCAATTCGCCATGAACGACCTGGCCCAAGCGATGGGCGACCGGTCCGTACGCAGCCTAGTCCTTGCCTGCCGAGCCGATTCCCCCGTACCATTCGGCTCCAGCGACAACGGCGAAGCCAGGAAGGACCCGACATGGACACCGACCGCCAGCGATTCATGAGCGAGGCCCTGCAGATCGCCGAGGCCAACGTGGCCACCGGCCGTGGCGGTCCCTTCGGTTGCGTGGTGGTCAAGGAGGGAAAGATCGTCGCCCGGGGCACCAACCTGGTCCTCTGCGCCAACGACCCCACCGCCCACGCCGAGATCGTGGCCATCCGCGAGGCCTGCCGCGTCCTGCACTCGTTCCAGCTCACCGGTTGCGATGTCTACGCCAGCTGCGAACCCTGCCCCATGTGTCTGGGCGCCATCTACTGGGCGCGACCGGACCGGCTGTTCTTCGCCGGCACGCGCGAGGACGCCGCTGCGGTCGGTTTCGACGACTCGCACATCTACGACCAGATCCCGCTGCCCCCGCAGGAGCGCGCGCTGCCCACCGAACGCCTCCCCCATCCCGACGCCCAGCGCCCCTTCGCCGCCTGGGCGGCGCTGGACGATCGGATCGATTACTGACGCTCCACCGGAACCTGGATCACTCGCTCGCCCGCTTCGCTGACGGCTGCAGGAACGGTGTCAGCAGATCCACCGGCAGCGGGAAGATGGTGGTGCTGTTGTTCTCGGCCGCGATCTCGGTGAGCGCCTGCAGGTAGCGCAGCTGCAGCGCCGTTGGGTGTTTCTCGATGATCTGGGCGGCCTCCGAGAGCCGCTGCGACGCCTGGAACTCACCCTCGGCGTGGATCACCTTGGCGCGCCGCTCGCGCTCGGCCTCGGCCTGCTTGGCCATGGCGCGCTTCATCTCCACCGGCAGGTCCACGTCCTTGATCTCGACGGTGGAGATCTTGATGCCCCAGGGGTCGGTGGCCTCGTCGAGGATGGTCTGCATTCGCATGTTGAGCCGGTCGCGCTCGGCGAGCAGCTCGTCGAGTTCGGCCTGCCCCACCACGCTACGCAGCGTGGTCTGGGCGAGCTGGCTGGTGGCGAAGAGGAAGTCCTCCACCTCGATGATGGCCTTCTCGGGCTCCATCACCCGGAAGTAGAGCACCGCGTTGACCCGCACCGAGACGTTGTCCTTGGTGATCACGTCCTGCGGCGCCACGTCCATGGCGATGGTCCGCAGGCTCACCCTGATCATGCGTTCGATGAAGGGCACCAGGATGATCAGGCCGGGCCCGCGGCAACCGACGTAGCGGCCGAGCCGGAAGATCACCCCGCGTTCGTACTCGCGCAGGATGCGCAGCGCGTTGGAGAGCACGATGAGGATCAGGACCAGCAGGGTCCCGGGAAACACGAATGGCATGACCGCTCCTTCCCGTTGGTTGCGCTCGACCCGTCAGGGTCCCGGTTCCAGGGGCCGCACCACGGCCAGGCGACCCCGCACCGCCACCACCTCCACCTGGGCCTCCGCCGCCACCGCGGTCGGAGCCTCGGCATCCCAAATCTCGCCGTGGAAGACCACCTTGCCGCGGGCTGCACCACCGCCGATGGCCTCCACCACGCGGCCGCGCTCGCCGACCAACGCCGCGGGGCCGCTCACCGTGGGCCGCCGCTGGGCGCGCACAACGAGCCAGACGCAGAGCATGAAGAACCCGGCGAACACCGCCAGCGCCGGCACCATGACCCGCAGGCTCACGCGGGCCCAGGGGTCGGGCGAATCGAAGAGCATGAGCGAGCCCAGGACCAGGGCCGTGATGCCGCCGATGGTCAGACCGCCATAACTGGTCACCTTGACCTCCAGGATGAGCAGCACCGTGCCGAGCAGGATCAACGCCATGCCGGCGTAGTTCACCGGCAGCGCCTGGAACGCGAAGAGCGCGAGCAGGATGCAGATCCCGCCCAGGATGCCCGGCACCAGCGAGCCCGGGTTGCTCAATTCGAAGAACAGGCCGTAGATGCCCAGCAGCATGAGCAGGTAGGCCACGTTGGGATCGACGAGGAGCTTGAGCAGGCGCTGGCGCGGGCCCATGGGATGCTCGGTGACGATTGCGCCGGCGAGGTCCAGGGTCTTTTCGCGACCTTCGAGCACCACCACCCGTCCATGGAGGCTGTCGAGCAGTGCCGCCCGGGTCGGCGCCACCACGTCGATCAGACCCGCGGCCAGGGCCTCGTGGGCGGTGACGTTGGCCGCCTCGGTGACCATCCGGCGCGCCAGGTCCTCGTCGCGACCGCGCTCACGCGCCAGCGAGGCGATGTAGGCCGCGGCGTCGTTGTTGACCTTGTGGGCCATGGTGCTGTCCATGCCCGCCCCGCCGAGCTGCACCGGGCTGGCCGAACCGATGTTCGTGCCCGGCGCCATGGCCGCGGCGTGCGCCGCCAGGGTGATGTAGGCCCCAGCCGAGGCGGCGCGGGCCCCCGCCGGCGCCACGTAGACGATCACCGGAACCGGCGAGGCCAGGATCTCCTTGATGATCAGGCGCATGGCGGCGTCGAGGCCGCCGGGCGTGTCGAGCTCCACGACCACGGCGTCGACCGCCTGCTCGGCGGCCTGCTGGAGGCGGGCGGTGAGGAACTCGGCGGTCACCGGGGTGATGGCACCCTCGTAGGGGACGAGGTGGACGCGCGGCGCGGTTCGGGAGGAAGGTTCGCCGGTGGCCGGCGCCTGGGCCGCGGCGATGGCGGTCAGGAACGCCAGGCTGATCACGAGGGGGGCAAAGCGGCGCATGGCGGCCTCCTCGGATACGGACCAGGGATGACCTGAACAAGTTAACCCATCCGGCCCGAACGGGAAATGGGCGATTCCATCGCTCCCTTGCGATCTGACGCGTTCCATCCGTGCTTATGGCGCCATTAGTGGTCATCAGCCCAGCCCCATGCCCGACCGGAGACAGCCCGATGCATAGCCCGACCTTCGTCCGCCCTGCCGACCTGCGGCGCGAATTCTCCCGGCGCCTGTCCACCATGTATGCCGCCGAAGTCCCGCTTTATGGCGACCTGCTCACGGTGGTCAGGCAGGTCAATCGCGAGTACGTCGCCACCCGGCCCGAGCTGGGACTGAGCGAGGACGATGTCGAGAGCCTCAGTGCCGAGCGTCACGGCGCCATCCGGCTCGGCCGCGACGACGAGCTGGCCACCATGGCCCGCTTCTTCGCGGTCCTGGGCATGCAGCCGGTGAACGCCTACGACCTCAGCGCGGCCGGCGCCAAGTCGCAGCCCGTGCTCTCCACCGCGTTCCGGGCGGTCTCGGCCGAGGAGCTGGAGGTGTCGCCATTGCGAGTGTTCTGCTCGCTGCTGCGACCCGACGATGAGCGCTTCTTCGACGACGCCGATCTGCGACGCCGGGTGCATGGAGCCCTGGCTCGTCGCAACATCTTCAGCCCGCGGTTGCTCGCCTTGCTGGACGTCGCCGAAACCCTGGACGGTCTCGATCATCAGCAGGCCGAGGCGTTCCTGGACGCGGGCCTCGAGCTGTTCCGCTGGAGCGGTCAGGCCACCGACCGCGCGCTCTACGACGAGCTGCGCCGCCAGGGCCTCAACATTGCCGCCGACATCTGCTGCTTCCCGAATCCGCACCTCAATCACCTGACGCCCAACACCCTGGACATCGACGCCGTCCAGGCCCGCATGACCGACCTGCTGACCGGCCAGTTCTCCCATCTGCAAGCCGAGATGAAGGACCACATCGAGGGTCCGCCAAGCCGTCGGATACCCATCCTCCTGCGCCAGACGTCCTACAAGGCCCTCACCGAGACCGTTCACTTCGACGGGGCGATGGTCGGCGCCCACACGGCCCGGTTCGGCGAGATCGAGCAGCGGGGACTGGCGCTCACCCCGGCCGGGCGGCGCCGTTACGACGAGGCGCTGGCGACGCTGGAATCCAGCTGGCAGCAAGGGACTCCCGTCGACCCCACCGCGGTGTTCGCCAGCCTGCCCGACGACCTGGACGCCCTGCGCCACCAGCAGCTGGCCTTCTTCGACTATGCGGTGACGGCGGCGGGGGCGGCCGTCACGGCCGACCAGCGACCCGACGACCTCGAGCAACTCCTCGCCCTTGGTCACGTCCAGGCCCGACCCATCCGCTACGAGGATTTCCTGCCGGTGAGCGCAGCGGGCATCTTCGCCTCGAACCTGCGCCAGTCGGGGGCACGGCACCAGGGCGAGAGCCCGCACTCGCAAGCAATGCTGGAGGCGATCCTGGGCCGACCGGTGCTGGATGGCACGGCCATCTATGCGGCGCAGGAAGCGCGGTCGCTGTTGGCGGTCCACGACCAGCTGGGGTTGACGCTCGCACGAGCGGAACGTGAGCGCCTGGAACGGGTGGCGAGCTAGTCGACCGGCGACGCGGCCAGCAGCCGGTCGAAACCGAAGAGCCATGACCCCAGCACGTTGTCTGGATCGCCCCTGCGCTTGAGGGCCAGCATTTCCTGCTGCACGGCGTGCGGCGTGCGCCGCTGCCACTCGTCGGCCCACTTGCTGCCCACCCCGTGCTCGGCCCAGGGCGAGCCACCGAGTTCCTGGACCAGATCGAACACCAGCGTATCGAGGTCGGTCTGGACGCGAGCCAGCGCCTCGGGCGAGGCCGCGATGGCGTGCACATGCAACGCCCCCACCCCAGCATGACCGAACACGCTGAGCTGCAGGTCGGGAAAGCCCTCCGCCACCGTCGCCTCGAGCCGGCTGACCAGCGTGTCGAGCTGTCCCAGAGGCACCACCACGTCGTACGACTGCTTGGGCAGGAGGCGGCTCATCTCCGAACAGGCCTCGCGCAGGTGAAGCAGCCGCGCCGGGTCGTGGTCGAAGTCGACATTGCCCTGTTCGTAGGGTAGATCGCCAGCCAGGCTACGGGCCTCGGCCATGAGGAAGAGGAGCACCTCCTCGACGAAGGCCGAGCCGAACGCCGACGGCGGGGTCGCCTCGTCGGCGGTGATGAGGACCAGCGCGTAGTAAGGCGCCCGCCCCACACCGTCGCGCAATACCAGCTCGGCATGGGCCAACGCGCGATCGAGGGTCTGTCGGCGGATGATCTCGAACAACTCGATGGCCGAACCGGCCCGGTCGAAGCGCGCCGACAGCTGCTCGCGCAGGTGGTTGGCCGTGGCCATGTCGGGAACGGGCAACAAGGCTATCGCCTGGTCACGGGGAATCGGGAACACCTCGTAGGTCACCTCGGTGATGAGGCCGAAGGCGCCCTGGGATCCCACCAGGGATTCGCCGTGAGTGAAGCGGTCACTGCGAATGCGGCATGTATTGGAGTCGGTGGCGGATCGTCGACGCGGAACCGCCTGCGCCACGATCTCCCCGGTGCCCAGCACACCGCGCACGTGCCGCGCGAGGTCGGCCGCGGTACCGTAGCGCACGGCATTGGCCCCGGCCGAACCGTTGGCGGCGCAAGCTCCGGCAGTGGCCGAGCCGGTGGATCCCATGACGATGGGCAGCTTCAGGCCAGCCGGCGCCAGCGCCTCGTTGATGGCGTCGATGGTCAGGCCGGCGCCCACGCGCAGGGTCGTACCGTGCAGGTCGGCAGGGTCGCGGTCGGCCAGATCGGCGAAGGCGTCGGGCTGGACGATCGTGCCGTCGGGCAGCGTGAGTTCACCCAGGCCAGCGAACCGGCGCAGGCTGATGGCCACCCCCTGGGGCCGCTGCGCCTCCACCAGGCCCGACTGTCCCGCGATGGTCACGGTCGGCACGCGATGCCGCCGGAGAGCAGCGACGAGGGACGACAGCTCGGCCTCGGTGGCCGGCTCGAGGAGCAGCTGGAGAGTGCCCGGCCGACCGCGCTCGAGGGTGGCGTAGTCGTCGAGGTCGGTGTCGCGCCAATGGGCGACGGTGGCGGTGAGGGCCTGCTTGATCTCGGGGCTCAACTGGGGCATGACTCGGCTTGGTGGCTGGGGTGGACGCGTCGGGTCGAGAAATGATGGGCACCAGGATAGTCTCGGTTGTGGACGGGCGCGAGTGGTTCGACCTGTTGGAGGCGACAGATCGCGCGACCGCCGGATCTCCACCGCCTCGGCCTTTTCGGCTACTACGCCACGGGCGGCTGCGGGGTGGGCAGCGATCCTCGTCTACACCGAGGACGAATGGCGGGACGTTGTTGACCGGGCACAGCCAGCGGTCAGTCGATCCGACAGCTCGGCTGCCTATTCAACCTGAGGGCCGGCACCTCGACAGGCACCGGCCCTTGCAAGCTCCAGCCCGCCAACCTCACCCGGCCCGCACCAGCTCCACCGACTTCTTCGGATGCATCAGCAGCATCTCCGGATACTTGGCATGCGGCGTGGCCCCCTCCTCGATGAACCGGATCAGCTCGGTCGGCGTCAGCTCCGGCCGCACGGCGAGCAGCTTGCCCGCCAGGTTGCAGACCTGGGGCGAGGCCATGGACGTGCCCGACATGGCCATGCGGTGGCCGTCGGGAACGGTGCTGTCCACCTGGAAGCCGTTGGCGAAGACCACCACGTTGCGGCCGCCGCTGGTGAAGTCGGTGGGGTCGCCCGCCTGGTCCACCGCGCCGACGACGATCATGTTGGGCAGGTCGAAGTTGGCGGGGATCGAGACGTCGAACTCCACGTCGCTGTCGCTGTTGCCGGCGGCCACGCAGTAGAGGATCTGCGGGGTCGAGGCCATGGCCTCGCGCAGGCCCTCGCTGAGCACGTCGAGCATCGCGCGGGCCAGCTCGGCGCGCTCGGCGGCGTCGGCGCCCACGGCGTTGGCCTCGAGCGACGACTCGATCTCCTTGAAGGTCCAGCCCCAGCTCATGTTCACCACCCGCACGCCGTGATCGGTGAAGTACTGCGCGGCGCGACGGTAGCTCTCGGCATGGCGGCGCGCGATGTCCATGGTCATGGCCTGCGGCGGGTTGTGGTAATCGAAGGTGATGCGCGCGCCGAGCACGCTCGCGGCGGGGTTGCCCGCCAGCGAGATGCCCGCCACGTGGGTGCCGTGGGCGTAGAGCCCATAGAACGACAGGCCGATCATGAAGTCCTGCACTTCTTCGGGCGCCATGCTGCCCATCTCCGTCCGCAGCGCCTTGGCCTCGGGGCTGTCCACGTTGGACTGCAGGTCGATGAAGCCCTTCATGAAGCCGCGCGAGCGCTCGACCTTGCCCTCCTGGTCGCCGAAGGGATGGAGCAGTTCGGTGGAGTAGCGGCCCTCGACGTCGAAGGCGATGCCGTGCACGTCGTCGACGAAGCCGTTGCCGTCGTTGTCCACGCCGTCGCGGGTCTCGCCCGCGTTGGTGTAGACCTGGTCGCCGAAGACGTCCATGTCCACGCCCGAATCCCAGACGCCGATCATCACGGGGGTCAAGGTGCCATCATCCGCCAGCGCGATGTCGCGCTCGGCCCAGATGTCCGTCTTGGCCACCTCGTTGGCCGCGATGTAGTCGGCATAGACCGTGATCAGCTCGTCCTGCAGCGGCAGGACCCGCACCAGGGCGGCCTTCATGCCCACCAGGCCGCGGGCCAGGTCGCTGCCGATCTCGCCCTGCTGGGCCACCACCGGATCCATGTTGGCCTGCACCATGCCGATGATCAGGTTCTCGCTGAGGTACTCGGCGCGTCCCTTGTTCTGCTTGACCGTGTCCTGGACGATGTCCCAGGGCCAGGGGCGCACGCGTTCGGCCAGGGCGACGGCGAAGGCGGCCTTCACCGCGGCCGGATCGGCGTCGGGGCCCAGCTCGCGGTGGACGTCGGCCAGCGCGCGACCCACCTGCCCGCTGGTGATGCGGGCCGCTTCCTTCTCCTCCAGGGCCGTGGATCGGTCGAGGTAATCCACCGCCTCGTCCCAGCGGCCGTCCAGCATGGCCAGGCTGGCCAGGGTCCCGTACCAGCCGCGCAGGGTGGCGGCGTCCTGGAGGTCGTAGGTGGCGAGGTCGCTCTCCAGATCCCGCCGGACCTGCTTGGCGAACGCCGCGAACGCGGCGTCGTCCTGCAGCAGGCCGCTGGCGGTGCCCTCGATCTGGTAGGTGTGCTGGGGGAGCTGGTCGAGGCTCGTGATCTTGATCTTGCCCGCGTCCTGCGCGGGCGCGTCCGGAGCATTCGGGGCATCCTTGACGGCGGGCTGGGATCCGCCGCAACCGGCCAGGATCATGGCCAGGGCGGCGACGAGACAGAGCAGGCGCAGAGACTTCATGAACGAACTCCTGGGGTCGGGATGACGGACGGCTCCGGACGCGGTCATGGTACGAACAGGATCCCGACGAAGAAAGGGCCAAGTCTGTTGCAGGCAGCCTGGTTTTCCCTCGTCCGCACATATTTGCTATAATCATGAGCAAATGCGCCCTGCCCCTGGACCTCGCGGCTCGCCCGCGAGGCCCGTTCTCGCCATGAAGGGACCCCGTCCGCCATGCTGCGCCGCTCGCTGACCGCCCTGGCCGCCGCCACCATCGTGCTCGCACTGGCCATCGCCATGCGCCCCGACACCACCCCTCCCCAGCAGAGTCACGAGGAAGCCGAAGGTCGCCCCGACGACTGGTTCTGGCGCCAGCGCGCCTACCCCCACGGCGCCATCGACCCCGCCGGCTACCGCCTCGCCCTTGCCGAGGCCGCCCAGAAGGAGCGCGAGGCCGACCTGGCCCGCCAGCGCGGCCAGAAGAGCGCGCTGCGCGACGTGGACTGGCAGCAGCGCGGGCCCACCAACGTGGGCGCGCGCGTCACCGACCTGGCCGTCCACCCCACCCAGCCCGACGTCTGCTACGCCGGCATGGCCACCGGCGGCGTGTTCAAGACCACCGACGGCGGCGCGACCTGGGTCCCCATCTTCGACGACCAGGACGTGCTCACCGTGGGCGACCTGGCCCTCGATCCCCAGCAGCCCGAGACCGTCTACGTGGGCACCGGCGAGGCCAACGCCGCCAGCCTCTCGTTCTTCGGCAACGGCCTGTACCGCTCGCCCGACGGCGGCGCGACCTGGGAGCACCTGGGCCTCGCCGAGACGCTCTACATCGCGCGCGTCGTGGTCGACCCCACCGACAGCCAGCGCCTGTTCGTGGCGGCCACCGGCCGGCTCTTCGGCACCGACCAGGACCGCGGCGTCTTCCGCTCGCTCAACGGCGGCCTCGACTGGGAGCGCGCCTTCGCGCTCACCGACTCCACCGCCTGCACCGATCTGGTCATGCACCCCACCAACCCCGACATCCTCTACGCCGCCATGTGGGAACGCGTGCGCGGCCTGACCTACCGGCGCAGCGGCGGCCCCTCGAGCGGCATCTGGCGCACCACCGACGGGGGCGACAGCTGGAGCGAGCTCACCGCGGGCCTGCCCACCGGCAGCGACGTCGGCCGCATCGGCCTGACGATCTGCCGCGACCAGCCCCAGGTGCTCTATGCCATCTACGCCGACGGTGACGCCGCCTTCGAGGGCGTCTACAAGTCCACCGACGGCGGCGACACCTGGGTCGGCACCAACGACTGGGCGCTGAGCAGCATCTACAGCAACTTCGGCTGGTACTTCGGCCAGATCCGCGTCCAGCCCACCAACCCGAACAACGTCTTCGCCATGGGCGTGCCCATGTACCGCAGCACCGACGGCGGCGCGAGCTGGAACGAGTCAGGCAGCAACATGCACGTCGACCACCACGCCCTGGCCTTCGCGCCCAGCCTGCCCTCGCGGGCTTACCAGGGCAACGACGGCGGCCTCTACCGCTCCGACAACTCGGGCGGCAGCTGGACCAAGCTCTACGACCAGCCCACCAACCAGTTCTACGCCATCGAGATCGATTACCTGAACCCCGACCACCTCCTGGGCGGCACGCAGGACAACGGCACCCTGCGCACCTATGCGGCCGACGACGAGTGGGAACGCATCTTCGGCGGCGACGGCTTCTACACCCTGGTCGACTACACCGACAGCGACATCATCTACTGCGAGTACCAGAACGGGAACCTCTTCAAGTCGACCAACGGCGGCGGCTGGTTCAGCTCGGCCATGGACGGCATCGCCGACGGCGACCGCCACAACTGGAACACGCCGGTGGTCATGGATCCCGCCAACCCCCTGGTGCTCTACTACGGCTCACAGCGCGTCTATCGCTCCAGCGACGGCGCCGGATTCTGGGATCCCATCTCGCCCGACCTCACCGACGGCGACCAGGGCGCGAACTTCGGCACCGTCACCACCATCGCGGTGGCGCCGTCGTCCACCGCCGTGCTCTACGCCGGCACCGACGACGGCCACGTCTGGACGTACCGCCCGTTCTCCGGCCAGTGGTTCGACGTCTCGGCCGGCCTGCCCAAGCGCTGGGTCACCCGGGTGGCCGTCGATCCCACCGATCACCGCATCGTCTACGCCACGTTCAGCGGCCTGCGCTGGAACGAACCGCTGAGTCACGTCTACCGCAGCGCCGACGGCGGCAACACCTGGAGCGACATCAGCGGCGATCTGCCCGAGGCTCCGGTCAACGCCATCGTGGTGGACCCCGACCATCCCGAGGTGCTCTACGTGGGCACCGACGTGGGCGTCTACTACACCACCGACACCGGTGCGAGCTGGCAGGTGGTGGGCACGGGCCTGCCCCGCGCGCCGGTCCTCGACCTCAAGTTCCACCAGCCCACGCGTCTGCTGGCCGCCGGCACCCACGGCCGCAGCCTCTTCACGGTGACCGCGCCCGACATCACCACCGCCGTGGACCAGACGCCGACCGTGGCCGCGCTCTCGCTCCAGGCCGCCCCCAACCCGTTCAACCCCACCACCACGCTGAGCTTCACGCTGGCGCAGGCAGGCGCGGTCGAACTGGAGATCTTCAACGCGCGCGGCGAACGGGTGGCCCGGCCGTTGAGCGATTCGCTGGCGGCCGGCGCCCACACGGTGCGCTGGGAGGGCCGCGACCTGGACGGCCGCTCCCTGCCCAGCGGCGTCTACCTGGCGCGGCTGACCGCGACCGGGGCAGTCACCACCACCAAGCTGATGCTGGCGCGCTGAGTCGTTCCGGGGGCGGAATCTACGGATTTCGCCCCCCATTTATCCCCGTTTCGTGAAGATCTCGCCCCCCCGGCCATGGTACACTCAGGGGCGCGAAATTCCCGATCATGCCGCAACGCGGTCCGTTGCTCCTCATCCTTCCGCCTGCGCCTGGACCGCGTCCGCATGCGTTCCGTACCGACCACCCTGCTGGAAGGAGACCCCCGTGCGCCAGGTTCTCGTCACCCTGCTGGCCGTGACCCTCGTGTCGCTCGCCGCCCTTGCCCAGGCCGGCAACATCTCGCCGGCCCTGCAAGACCAGCTGGCTCAGGCCTCGCCCGACCAGCCGCTCAGCGTCATCGTCCATCTCACCGAGCAAGCCCCCATCTCGGGGATCTCCGCCGACCTGACCGCGCGCAAGGCCACCCGGCAGCAGCGACACGAGGAGATCGTCCGCGCGCTGCAGGACGCCGCGCGCAGCCAGGAGCCCCTGGCCGCCGAACTCGAAGCGTCCAAGCGCGACGGCGGGGTGCTGGGCTACACCCGCTACTGGATCGCCAACCTGATAGTGGTCCAGGCCGTGCCCGCCGAGATCGAGCGTCTTGCCAGCCGCAGCGACGTGGCCTACATCGAACCCAACTTCACGGTCGACCTCATCGAGCCCGTCATGGAGCGCCCCGCGTACCAGGGCGACGAGACCGAGCTCGACACCCGCGGCATCGGCGTGGCCCCCGGCCTCGAGGCCATCCGCGCCACCGAGGTCTGGCGGGATCTGGGCATCGACGGCAGCGGCGCGCTGATCGGCTCGCTGGACACCGGCGTCCAGGGCAGCCACCCCGCCCTGGCCTCGCGCTGGCGCGGCACCGTCGCCCCGGTCAGCGAATGCTGGCTCGACGTCATCGGCAGCGGCGCCGACTTCCCCTCCGACGGCAACAGCCACGGCACCCACACCACCGGCACCATGTGCGGCCTCGCTCCCGACGACACCATCGGCGTGGCCCCCGGCGCCATGTGGATCGCCGCCAACGCCATCGACCAGGGCGCCAACCCCGGCTTCGACAACGACATCATCGAGTGCTTCCAGTGGTTCGCCGACCCCGACGGCGACCCCGCGACCAGCGAGGACGTGCCCGACGTGGTGCAGAACTCCTGGGGCGTGCACGAGGGCTTCACCGGCTACAACGACTGCGACGACCGCTGGTGGGCCGTCATCGACCACTGCGAGGCCGCCGGCGTGTGCGTGACCTGGTCCGCCGGCAACGAGGACTACGACGGCCTGCGCTCGCCTGCCGACCGCGCCACCACCTTCTACAACTGCTTCAGCGTGGGCTCGACCCAGTACTACTTCCCCTACGAGATCAGCAGCTTCTCGAGCCGCGGCCCGAGCACCTGCCCCGACATCATCAACCCGGCCCTCGCCATCAAGCCCGAGGTCTCCGCGCCGGGCAGCGACATCTACAGCTCGATCCCCGGCAACTCCTACGGCTACAAGAGCGGCACCAGCATGGCCGGGCCGCACGTGGCCGGCGTGGTGGCGCTGATGCGCGCCGCCAACCCCGACCTCGAGGTCGACCTGATCAAGCAGATCCTCATGGACACCGCCACCGATCTGGGCCAGTCGGGTGAGGACAACACCTACGGCTGGGGCATCATCGACGCCTACGACGCCGTGCTCGCCGCCATGGACGGGTTCGGCACCCTCGAGGGCACCGTGACCAACGCCTCGTACGGCGACGGGCCGCTGGGCGGCGCCCGGGTCGACCTGCCCGAGCGCGGCTGGGGCTGGAACGCCGACGAGAACGGATTCTACAGCGGCATGGCCTCGGCGGGCACCTACACCGCGGTCTGCTCGCTCGAGGGCTTCGCCACCGCGACCACCACGGTCGAGGTCGTGGACGAGGGCGTGACCGTGCAGGACTTCGCGCTCACCGACATCGCCGGCCCCGCGATCAGCGAGGTCAGTCAGCCGGTCTCCACCACCGACACCGCCGGCCCCTACACCATCACCGCCCGCGCGTTCGACTTCTCGACGGTGGCCGCGGTGGAGCTGTACTGGCATCTCGACGGCGGCGCCTGGAACGTGGTGCCCATGGCGCTCGACGGCGACCGCTACACCGCCGCCATCCCCGGCCACCCCGCCAACACCGCCATCGCCTACTACGTGGCGGCCACCGACGGGGTCGGGCTGCAGAGCACCGCGCCGGCCGACGCGCCGGCCGACTTCTACGAGCTGGTGATCACCGAGGCCATCTACACGTATCAGGCCGAGGATCCCGGCGATCCCGCCTGGCAGCTCGGCGCCGCCGGCGACCAGGCCGACGCGGGACTCTGGGTCCGCGAGGATCCGGTGGGCGTGATCTACGAGGACACCATCGTCATGCAGCCCGAGGACGACGTCACCGTCGACCCGGGCGTGGCCTGCTTCGTCACCGGCAACGGCACGCCTGGCGGCGCGCCCGGGGACGCGGACGTGGACCACGGCTGCACCACGCTGCTGAGCCCGGTCTTCGATCTGACCGGCGTCGACCGCGCGTTCGTCAGCTTCTGGCGCTGGTTCGCGCAGGACGGCTTCACCGTGGACGACGACTGGGTGATCGAGGCCACCAACGACGGCAGCAGCTGGGTCGAGCTCGAGCGCGTCTCCGGCTCGGTCAACGCCTGGGAGCAGGTCGCCGTGGAGCTGGGCGCGCTGGACAACGGCCAGTTCGCTCTGACCAGCACGGTGCAGCTGCGCTTCCTGGCCTGCGACAACGGCGGCGGCGGCCTGGTCGAGGCGGCCATCGACGACTTCGAGCTGCAGGTCTACACGCAGGGGACCGTGGGCGTGGAGGATGGCCAGCCCGTGAACGTGCCCGTGGCGGCGCTGAGCCTCGAGCAGAACTTCCCCAACCCCTTCAACCCCCAGACCACCATCGGCTTCAGCCTGCCCCGCACCGAGAACGTGCGCCTGAGCGTCTTCGACATGCGCGGCCGCCTGGTGCGCACGCTCGTGGACGAAGCGCGCGCGGCGGGCAGCCACACCGTGATCTGGAACGGCACCGACAACGCCGGCCAGCGCGTGGCCAGCGGGAGCTACGTCTACCGCCTGACCACCGACAGCCAGCAGTTCAACCGGGTCATGCTCCTGGTCAAGTAGGAGCCGCCAGCAACCCACGGGGCCCCCGGGAAGCGCGCTTTCCGGGGGCCCTTGCTGCGTGCTATGCTGCTGTGCCACTCCATGCTTCGCCCACAGCCCGAAGGATGATCATGCGTCTAGCGATCCTCGTCTGCTGCGGCCTCGGCCTGGCCGCCGCCTCCGCCGCCGCCTGCACCAACCTCGTCTGCAGCCCGGGCGCCATGCAGGATGGGTCGACCATCGTGACTTACACCTGCGACGGCGAGTTCCACCCCATCCTGCGCCGCCTCGAGGCCGCCGACCACGAGCCCGGCGCCATGCAGGAGCTCCGACACTGGAACGGCGAGCTCCTGGGCGAGATCCCCTATCCGGCGCACACCTGGGCCGTGGTCAACCTCATGAACGAACGCCAGGTCTCCATCGCCGAGACCACCACCGGCGGCCGCGAGGAGCTGGTCAACCCCGACGGCATGTTGCACTACTGGCACCTGATGCGGCTGGCGCTGCAGCGGTCGACGACCGCGCGCGAATGCGTCGAGGTCATGGGCCGGCTGGTGGCGGCGCACGGCTACCGCAGCAGCGGCGAGTCGTTCTGCATCGGCGACCCCCACGAGGCCTGGATCATGGAGATGGTGGGCCAGGGTCCCGGCGGCCAGGGCGCGCACTGGGTGGCGTTGCGCGTTCCCGACGGGCACATCTCGGCGTTCGCCAACCATGGCCGGATCGGCACCTTCGACCGCGACAGTGACGACTGCCTGGCCTCCACGGGCATGGAGGAATTCGCCGCCGCCCAAGGCTGGTACGACCCCGACGAGGGCCCCTTCCACTGGCGCCGGGCCTTCCACCCCGCCACCGCCCAGGACCTGCGCTACACCGCCACCCGGGTCTGGAGCCTCTTCCGCCGGGCCGCCCCCTCACGCGACTTCTCCCCCGACTACCACCGCGGCCTGCCCGGCGCCGAGCCCTACCCCCTGTTCATCGAACCCGACGAGAAGCTCACCGTGGCCCAGGTCTTCGCCCTCATGCGCGATCACTACGAGGGCACCCCCTACGACATGACCCAGGGCCTCGACGCCGGCCCCTGGGGCAACCCCACCCGCTGGCGTCCCATGGGCTTCACCGTCGACGGCGCGCGCTACACCTGGGAGCGCCCCATCTCCACCCAGCAGACCGGATTCTCCATGGTCTGCCAGTCGCGCGCCGGCCTGCCCGATCCCATCGGCGGCGTGACCTGGTACGGCGTCGACGACACCGATTTCACCTGCTACACCCCGCTCTACTGCGCCATCACCGCGGTACCGCCCAGCTTCGCGGTCGGCGAACTCGGCCGGTTCTCGTGGGATTCGGCCTGGTGGGTGTTCAACTTCGTGTCGAACTACACGCTGCTCAAATACAGCGTCATGATCGAGGATGTGCGCCGGGAGCAGGCCGCCTGCGAGGGCGAACTGCTGGCGCTGCAGCCGGCGGTGGAGCAGACCGCCGCCACGCTGCACGCCCAGGACCCCGCCCACGCCGTGCGCTACCTCACCGATTACTCGGTGGGACGCGCCGAGGACCTGGTGCGTCGCTGGCGGCGGCTCGGCGAGACGCTGCTCACCCGCTACAACGACGGCTACGTGAAGGACGAGCACGGTCGCCCCCAGGAAGTGGGCTATCCCGAGCCGTGGCTGTGGACGGTGGTGGATCAGCAGCCGCAGCGGTTCCTGCTGCCCGAGGACCTCGATTCCATCAGCGAGCCCGAAGACTACTAACCGGGCCACCCGACGACGGCGGCCCCATCACCGCGGTGATGGGGCCGTCCTGTTGCTGAACAATCGCGAGGCTCAGACCTCGATCAGCTCGTCGTCCTCGAGCGGGATCACCAGCTCGGGATTGGTGGCCTGCGGCCTGGTCGCCGCGGGTGCCGCGGGTGCCGTCGGTGCGGCCGCGAACGTCGACGCCTGGGGCGCGCCGGACGCTTGCCGGACCGCACCCGCGCCGCCCACCGCGAGCGCCACCAGGTCGTCCACGATCCGCTGCATGCGGTCGGCCTGGCCGGTGAGCTCCTGCGACGCCCCCGCCGATTCCTCGGCGTTGGCCGCGGTGTGCTGGATCGACTGGTCCATCATGGCGACCCCGGTGTTGAGCTGGTCCACCCCCTGGGCCTGTTGCACCGAGGCGCGGGCGATCTGCTCCATCATCTCCGAGACCTGCTGAGCATTCTCGGTCACCTTGATGAACGCGGTGTTGGCCTGTTCCACCTGCTGCGAGCCCTGCTTCACCCGTTCGAGGGTGCGGCTGATCAGCGCGCCGGTGTTGCTGGCCTCGGCCGAGGACCGGGTCGCGAGGTTGCGCACCTCCTCGGCCACCACCGCGAAGCCCTTGCCGGCGTCGCCGGCCCGGGCGGCCTCGACAGCGGCGTTGAGCGCCAGCAAGTTGGTCTGGAAGGCGATCTCGTCGATGGTCTTGATGATCTGCGACGTCTCCTTGCTCGCCTGATCGATGGCCGCGATGGACTCGGTCAAGTCCTGCATCGAGGAGTTGGCCTGGTCGACGATCTGCTTGGCCTCCTCCATGAGCGTGTTGGCCTCGCGGGCGCGATCGGCGTTCTCCTTGGTCACCGAGGCCATCTCCTCGAGCGAGGACGCGGTCTCCTCCACGGTGGCCGCCTGCTGCGAGGACTCGCCGGCGAGGCTGTTGCTCGCGTCGGCGACCTGCCGCGCCGACCCCGAGACCTCGCCCGAGCACTGGCTCAGGTCGTCGATCACCCGGGTCAGCGAGGCGTTGATCGAGCGGACGATCCACCACGAGACGGTCAGGAAGAGCACCAGGCCCACGACCACGATGATCAGCGAGGCTCGGGCGGCCGCCTGGCGCTGAGACTCGGCCTCGGCCTTGGCCGCCACGGCTTCCTGCTTGGCGACCTCGGCCGCCGCATGCTCCTTGCCGACCTGCTGGTCGGCCTGTTGGAGCGCCGCTGTGGCCGCAGCGATGATGGCGGCTCCGGTCTCGTCGAGACCGCGACGCAGCGTCTGCTCCTGGTCGCTGTAGGCCAGCGACTGGTCGATGTAGCCCATGAACTTGCCCAGCGATTCCTTGATCGCCTCGCTCTGCTCGACGTATTCGGCGTTCTCGAGGGTGGACGCGAATTCCACCAGGGCGTCCATGGAGAACAGGCCCTCGCCCGAGGCGAGCTCGCGGTACTGGTCGATGTACATGGTGTCGCCGGTGTTGAGATACTGCTGCTGCAGCGAACCCAGCTGCAGGAAGAAGATCTGGCAGTCGCGCAGCACGTTCAGCATCTCGAGCTCGGTTCCGGAGAGCTCCTCGCCCTCGAGCTGGAGCACCGCCTGCTTGCCCTCGACGTCGTCCATGATCGAGGCGATGTTCTGCAGACTCTGCGCCAGCGGCAGGGCCATGCTGCTCTTCAGTTCCGCGTGCGCCATGTGCACGCCGGTGTACTGGCCGAACTGGCTCTCGTAGTGGCCGAAGTGATCGAGCATGTCCTGGCGGCCGATGGCCTCCAGCTTGCCCGTCACCGTCGACGATTGCTGGCCGAAGTGCATGCGGACGGCGTCGTCATGGAACTGCAGGTAGGTCTTCTCGGTGAGTCGCAGATCCATGACATCCATCATGGCGTCGCTGACCTGCTGCTTGAGCACGTTGGCCGCATCGATGGCCTCGTTGGCATCGTCGATCCGCTCGTTGGCCACGTCCATGTCGCGGTACGCGGCATCGATCCGCTGGCTCGTCAGGCGGTTGCTGCCTACCAGAGTGAGCATCAGGACCACCGCCATGCCGGCGAAGACCAGGAGCCTGGTCTTGATGGTCGCGGTCTGGAACTTGGAAAACATGATAGCCTCCAGTCACTGGCCACGGGGTCGGGGCTCCAGGGCGAACCCCGACCCGGGCAGGCGGCTCAGTTGATGGCCAGACCAGCAAGGGTGCTGTCATCGAACTTGTAGAGGCCACAGCCCACGACCATGTCCTGGCCGTCGGCAGACTTGCAACCCTTGACGAAGGAGACCTTGCGGACGATCTCGTCGGAACCGGGCTTCGGCCAGTAATACTCGACCCAGCCCGAGCCCTGCTCCTTGACGACCTTGTTCATGGTGGCGAAGAAGCGCTTCCCCTTCTTGTCCTTCAGGCCGATGATGCTCTTGCCGTTGAGCTTGTACTTCATGGGATGCATCAGCATCACGCCCTCGTCGAGCGAGTGGATCCACATGTAAGTGCCCGAGAACAGGAAAGGACTCCCATCACCCTGGAACTTCGGGAAGGCGGCCGAGCCCTCCTTCTCGAGCAGGGCGATGGCCTCCTCGACCTTGGCCATGATCTCGTTGGGCTGGGTCAGGGCTTCGGTGGCAGTGCTGTTGCAATAGGCAGCGCTGGCCTCGGCCAGGGCGGCAGGATCGTCAGCAGCCAGGGCGGCGCTGGCCAGCAGGGCCATGCCGATCAACAGGGTGAAGCTCGTGAGTTTCCGGCTCATTGGGCTCGTCCTTTCCGGTTAGGCCCGCCCTGATCGGTCCCTCTCTTGCCGATCGTGGCAGTGCGCCAGAGCTCCTCCCCCGGAGTTATTCCAGCGAATACATGGGATATTTCGGCAAGCAGGCGGCAAGCCTTAGCTGAAAAATGACCGGAACGGTAATGTATAAAGAAATCCCTAGGTGCGGGTAGGCGATCAGGAGTGCGGACCGGCCCGTCGCTCGCTCTGCTGCCAGTTCTTGGCCAGCCCCGAACGCGAAGTCTCCTTGTACCGCTCGCACATGTCGCGACCGGTCTCGAGCATGGTCAGGACCACCTCGTCGAAGCTGATCCGGTGCTGGCCGTCGGAGAGGATGGCGAACGAGGCGCTCTGCAGCGCCCGGCTCGCCGCCACGGCGTTGCGTTCGATGCACGGGATCTGCACGTACCCTTCCACCGGATCGCAGGTCAGGCCCAGGTGGTGTTCCAGGCCCGCCTCGGCGGCATATTCGATCTGCAGGACCGATCCCCCGAGCAGTTGCGCCGCCGCCGCCGCGGCCATGGCGCAGGCGGTTCCCACCTCGCCCTGGCAACCCACCTCGGCCCCGCTGATGGACGCGTTCTCCTTGACGAGGTCGCCGATCAGTCCAGCCGTGGCCAGGGCGCGCAGCAGGCGCCGCTCGCCGAAGCCGTAGGTCTCGTCGAGGAACCGCAGCACCGCGGGCACCACCCCGCACGAGCCGCAGGTCGGCGCCGTCACCACGCGTCCGCCGGCGGCGTTCTCCTCGGACACGGCCAGCGCGTACGCGAAGACGTGCCCGATGTGCCCCAGATACTCGTTGCTGTTGCGGGCCTTGATGAGGTAGCTGGCGGCCTTGCGCGCCAGGCCCAGCGTCCCGGGCAACCGCCCCTCGGCCTCGGTGCCGCGGACCATGGCCTCCTGCATCACCTGCCACACGGCAGCGAGATGATCCCAGATCTCATCCCCTTCGTGCTCGGTGACATACTCCCAGAAGGCACCGCCCCGCGACTTGCACCAGGCGAGGATGTCGTCCATGCAGGTCAGCGGATAGACCGCGGCGCGAGGCGCGTCCCAGTGCGCCTCGTCCCGGATGGCGCCGCCGCCGGTGCTGTAGACCGTCCAGGACTCCAGCTCCGCGCCGTCAGGGCCCAGAGCCCGGAAGATCATGCCGTTGGGATGGCGTGGCAGCGCCACGTCCGGCCGCCAGTCGATGCTGGTGCGTTCGGGCCCGAGCGTGGCCTGGAGGATCTCGTCGGTGAGGTGCCCCCGGCCCGTGGCCGCCAGGCTGCCATGGAGGCCGACCCTGAAGGCGGCGGCCGCGGCGTGGCGCGCGAGGAAGGCCTCGGCCGCCCGGGCCGGCCCCATGGTGTGGCTGCTCGAGGGACCGTGCCCGATGCGGTAGATCTCGCGGATGGATTCCATGCTGGGACCTCCTCCGCCCGATTCAACCACGGTCCCGGATTCCGGTGCAAGCCGGATGATCCGGCTCAGCCAGTCCGGTCGATCCAGCGCACGATCTGATAGCCCTCGCGAGCGCCACCCACCTCCCGCGCCTCCGCCATGGGCGCGATGTGAAACACGCTGGCGCCCTGGACCGAGAGCACGCTGCCGTCGGTGCGCACGAAGCGCAGGTCGACCTCGTAGGTCCTGCGCAGGACCTCGCCATCCGCGGCCACGGGTGTCCATTCGCCCAGCCCCTCGAAGTGCAGGAAATCGATGCGCACGATCCCGGCCACGACCCGGTCGGGCCGGATGTAATCCTCGCGGCTGAACATGCGCCCGGCGATCTGCAGTTCCTTGTCGCGGCCCCAGGTGCGCGAGCCGAAGGCCTGGGCCAGCTCGAACTCGAAGTCGGGATGCAGGGTCGCCGCGTAGGCCGCCAGGTCCTGAGTGCCGTAAGCGACGTAGAAGTTGCTCATCAGCATCTCCGGCGAGTCGGGGAAGGGCAGGCTCGATTTGGCGAGGTCTGGTGCGAGCAGGTCGGCCTCGTCGCTGCAACCGTTGAGGGCCAGGGCCAGCAGGACGAGGGTCAGGGCCATGGCGAGGCCGAGGGCGTGGGTCATGAAGGATCGCATGAGGGACCTCCAGGGCGGTGTGGGGCTCGATATCAAGGACCGGGCATGGAATCATCTCCTCGGAGGTTGCTTGCAGGTCAGAGAGGGGCCCTGGCGCCAGCACACCTGGCACAGCTTAACTTGCTGCAATGTTGGCATTTACAGGACTTCTCCCTTGTTCGTGACGATAAGGTCCGGCGGCTGGCGTGTCAATGCAGCGGCGGTGTTCGTCGGTCCGCATCACCGGCCATCGAGGAAGCGGTCGCGCACCTCGGGCGCCGGCAGAGGGCAGGTCGGGTAGCGGCCGAACCGGTGGTGGCGCCGCCTTGCGATCAGGTCGTAGACCGCATCGCGGAGGCGTCGAGGCAGCGGGCGCAGCCAGCGCAGCCAGCACCAGGGGGCGGGCAGGACAGCCACCACGGCCAGCACCGCGTCCGAACGCAGGAGGGCCCGGCCGTCGAAGAGGAGCACCACGGTATCGGGCCGGGCGCCCGCGAGTCCGTGGGCGTCTAGCAGAGTCCGTCCTGCGTCCGACTCCAGCGCCGCGAAGCGGAGGATGCGCTGGCGATCGTGTGTCAGGAGCCAGCGGACGACACGGTGGCAGAGACCGCAGTGACCGTCGAAGAGGAGGATCGGCGACGTCGGCGCTGCCGGCGGGACGCTCACCCCGAGATGCCCGCCAGCAGATCCGCGTTGGAGGGGAACTTCTCCAGCAGCTTGAGCATGCCCTCCATGGCGGGCCGCGGCTCGGCGCTGGCGGCACGGCGGCGCAGGAGGTTCAGCGCCTGCATCTCCTCGTCGGTGAAGAAGAGCTCGTCGCGGCGCGTGCCGCTCTGCCGCAGGTCGATGGCCGGGAAGACACGGGCCTCGGCGATCTTGCGGTCGAGCACCAGCTCCATGTTGCCGGTCCCCTTGAACTCCTCGAAGATCAGGTCGTCCATGCGCGAGCCGGTCTCCACGAGCGCGGTGGCGATGACCGTGACCGAGCCGCCGCCCTCGATGTTGCGGGCCATGCCGAAGAACTTGCGCGGGATCTCCAGCGCGGTGGCGTCGAGGCCGCCGCTGAGCGTGCGGCGCGAGCCGCTGCCGTGCTGGTTGAAGGCCCGGCCCATGCGCGTGATGCTGTCGACCAGGACCACGATGTCGCGGCCGCACTCGAGTTCGCAGCGCATCTGGGCGAGGCACATCTCGGCCAGCGCGACGTGGGTCTCGATGTTCTGGTCGTTGCTGCTGGCCAGCACCTCGGCCGGCACCTGGCGCCGGAAGTGGGTCACCTCCTCGGGACGCTCGTCCACCAGCAGGACCACGATGCGGGCATCGGGCCTGGTGGCGTGGATCGCCTTGGCCAGGTCCTCGAGCAGCTGGGTCTTGCCGGTCTTGGGCGCCGCCACGATGAGGCCGCGCGTGCCCAGCGCGATGGGGGCGATGAGGTCGACGATGCGCATGGAAGGGTGGCCGCCATCGCCGAGCCGGAACATGACCTCGGGATTGATGACCACCAGGTCCTTGAAGGGAGTCCGGGCTGCGAAGACCTCGGGCGCGAGGCCACAGATCGAATCCACGCCGCTGAGCTGCGGCCCTTTCTTGCCCGCCGTCGTCGGACCGGTCACGGTGGCCCCGGTCACCAGACCGAATCTCTGGATCAGCTTCTGCGGGACGAAGGGGTCCTCGGGGGCCGGGCGGAAAGAACGTGAGGGGTCGCGCAGAAAGCCGCCACCGCGCGGGAGGAGGTCGAGGACACCGGTGGTCGGGTCGGGCATGATTCCACTCGTTGTTGGGGGAAGGACGTGTCCGGAGTCGCCGCGTGGCCTACCGGACCCAGGATATGGTTAACACATGTCCGCGAGCAGCGAAAGGGCCAGCCTGCTGTCGGCTTTCTCCTGGATCATCAGTTGCCCAGCAGAAGCTTCAGGTCGGGCCAGAGCTTCCAGGCCGTGAGCCCCACCACAACCAGGCAGTATCCTGGCACCACCACCCGCCAGATCGCCTCGGGGAAGACTCGTGTCAGGTAGGGAGCCACCACCGCGGAAACCATGGAGGCCAGCATGATGCTGGGCAACAGGACGTAATCCACCGTGATCCCCGTGGCCGCCATGGCGAACCAGGCCACCACCGCCACGAAGCAGACCACACCCTCCGACAGCGCCGTCACGCCGAGCATGCTCTTGACCGGCACGCCCGACAGCAAGCCGCCGATGGTCACCACCGGCCCGTAGCCGCCGCCGCCCACGCCCTTGTTGAAGCCGGCCAGCGCTCCGAACAGGATGAGCTGCTTCGGCCGGTAGGGCCGCTCGTGGCGCGACTGGACCAGCGAGATCACCCCCATGGCCAGCAGCAGCAGCGCGACGTAGAGCTTGATCCAGAGCGGATCCAGGTCGAGCATGCCATAGATGCCGATGGTGGCGAGCAGGACGAAGACCGTGCCCGCCGCGGCGATAATGATGCACAGGCGCACGGTCTCGCTCAACGGTCGGAACTTCCATTCGACGTTCTGGAATTCGCGGTGCAGGAAGGCCCCCACCAGCCCGGCCACCGACTGCTGGATCAGCACCACCGGCACGATCTGCAGCGGGTCGAACCCCATGACCAGCAAGACCGGCGTCAGCGCGGTGCCGAACCCCATGCCCGCCGCGGCGTCCATGAACTCGAAGACCAGGGCGAGCAGGATCACCGTCCACAACAGGCCCCAGTCGCTGGTGCCCGCCCAGCCGTGATCGATCATCAGCTGATTGTCGGCCGTGCGCGTGGAGTGTCCGGCGAGCCAGCAACCGAGCAGGAAGACCAGGAAGAAGATCAGGATGCCGCCGAGCGCCGCCTTGATCTGGCGCCACTCGGGCACGATGCGCTCCCAGATGGTGGCCTTCTCCCGCTCGAGATCGCGGGCGACCTCCCAGCCCATGCGCTTGTCGTGATGCTTGTTCAAGCTCGGTCTCCTGCGCTGGTGTGCCCCGGCATGTTAGCAGGCGCTGAAGGATCATGAATAGTGCGATATGCGGCCAGACGCCATGGCCGGTCCTCGGGATGCGAACACGGAACGCGGCGGTCCGGCCGGGTGTCTGGACCCGGCGAACCGCCGCGCTTCCTGTTTCTGCCGGCGCCTACTTCGCCAGCAGCACCTTGTCGGTCACCGTCCGGTCCGGCGTGTCCAGCCGCATGAAGTACACGCCCGAGGCCACGGCCCGACCGGCGCCGTCCTTGCCGTCCCAGACCACGTGATGCACCCCGGCCGACCGCGGTCCGTCGAGGATCCGCCGCACGCGCAGGCCGCGCGCCGAGAACACGTCGAGGATGACCGGCATGTCTCTCGGCAACGCGAAGCTGACGGTGGTGGCGGGATTGAAGGGGTTCGGATGATTCCCGAGCAACGCCACCTGTTGCGGCAGAGCGTCGCCCACGGTGGTGGGGTCGCGCACGAGGAGATCGACCGGCACCGTCAGGGTCTCGCCGCCGCTGTTGGCGATCACCAGGAGCGCCGCGAAGACGCCGGGCTGGAGCCCGGCCGCGTCCAGGGTGAGCGCGATGTCCGTGGACTGCCCCGCGTCGACCTGCCCCGCCAGCGGTGTGACGGTGAGCCAGTCCAGGTTGCGTCCGACCACGAAGACGCCGCTGTCCCCGTACACCGCGGCATCCTCGCCGTCGGTGACGCGGATCACGGCGTGGGGTCCCGGCTCGCCGGTGACCGGCCAGGTCCACGAACCCGCCGCCGCCGCGATCCCGGTCGCCAGGGTCTGCCACGGGCCATCCGGCTCCCGCTGCAGGGCGAAGTCCACCGTGTCCGAGGCGTTGTGGACCTGGAATTCCACGGTCACCTCGCTGCCGATGACCGCCACCGCACCCGCCTCGGGACTGGTCACCACCACGCTGGGCAGCTCGTTGGTCAGCCTGATGGTGCCGTTGACCTGGTCGGGCGGCGTCCAGTAGCCGAGATCCTCGAGCATATAGTTGAACACCAGTTCGCCGGCGAGGTCGGGACCGAAGGTCATGTTCAGGGTGGCGGTGACCGTCATGCCGTCGGGAACGTAGTAGATGTATCCGCCCTCCAGGCCGTCCCAGGTGGTCAGCACGCCGTCACCCACCTGCTCGCGCCAGAAGAGCCGCGGCGCGCCCTCGAAGGCCAGGTCCTCCCCCGAGTTCAGCGTCACGCCGGCGGGCATCAGCAGCTGCGCCACCGACAGCAGGCCGTTGTCCGACACGCTGTGGACCGCCACCTCGATGTCCAACGTGGTGCCGGGCTCGTAGTTCGGCACGTCGAAGGTCATGGTCGAGCCCTGGATGCTCTTGTCCGGCTCCTGTAACGTCTCGTCCGGGATCGTCTCCGGATCCACCGCGGTGATCTGGTAGCTGAGGTGCGAACCCTCGGCGCCCACGTTGGCGATGTGCAGCGTCTGCTCGACCTGACCGCCGGGCTCGAGGATCTCCGCGAAGGCCGCCGGTTCGACCTGGGCCTCCGGCATCACGATCTCGCCCAGCGGCTGGAACCGGATCGCCCGGCCGGGCGTCAACGGCGCGGCGCCGGGCGCGTACTGGTTCCAGTACGAGTAGAGCAGGCCGCCGGTCCGGTCGTGATTCTGCAGCCCCACCGTGGCGTAGCCGTCGCGGCTGTCGGTGTTGTGCACCTGGTCGTACTGGAAGATGATGGCGCCGTCGCCGGTGGCCGTGGGGTGCCACGACGGATCGAGCAGGATGACCTCGAAGTTCTGGATCGAGTTGGAGAAGTCGTTGGCCATGTTGTACCACTGGACGATGAAGCGGTGGCCGGCCTCGTCGTAGTGGGTGTACACCGTGCGCTGGCCGATCTGGTAGAGGTTGTCCCAGAAGGGGGCGATCAGGCTGCCCGGACTCCCCTTCGACGGGATCGAGAAGTTCCGGTAGTGCACCAGCGGGGTCTCGCCCATGGCCAGCCAGCCGTTGGAACAGATCGACACCTCGGTGAAATCGACGCCGTAGTAGCGGAAGGTGAACGGCAGGTCGATGGTCTTGGTGTCGTCCTGCTCGAAGCCGAAGTCGGTCAGGCCGAGGTCGAGGCCCGGCCCGCCATGGTCGGGATCCAGGGCGACCCAATCGAACTCCGGGGCGAAGAAGTACTCGGTGTCGGTGTCGTCGAAGGCGACGTAGCCGCCGGAGCCCGGGCCGGTGGGATCACTGGTGGCGGCGGTGCCCACGGTGATGGACAGCTCGGCGGTGGTCAGCATGCCGTCGTTGTAGGTGACGTCCAGGCGCAGCACCGCCAGGTGGCCGGGGAAACACGTCTCGTCGATCGTCACCACGAAGGGTGCGGTGGCGTTGCTGCCGCTGCCCCCCGCCGCGATGGTCCCGAACGAGGCGGCGCCCGCCCCGATCTCGAGCCAGGGGCTGTCGCTGGACAGGGTGGCGCTGACCGCCTCGGCATCGAGGCTGCCCAGGTTGGACAGGGTCATCGTCAGCTCGCCCGACTGGCCCGGCTCGAAGGTCGCCCCGGCGCTCCAGTCCAGATCCCCGGCGACCATCGCCGCCGCCTGGACCCGCGCCGCGAGGACCGAGGGCCAGGACTCCTCACCGGCGGCCATGTGGACCGGCCAGGAGATGAGGGCGCCGTCCGGCGCGCTGGGGTCGATGTGCACCACCGCCGGACCGCTCGACCAAGCGCTCGCGCCGGCCGCCACCTCGCCGAAGCTCACGCCGGCGGTCTGGATGGTGCTCCAGTCCGCCGCGGACAGCACGCCCGTGACGGCGTGCGCGGTGGTGGTCCCGTGATTGGTCACCTGCAACGACAGCTCCACGGTCTCGCCCGGGTTGAGCTGGCCGTCGCCGTTGCCCGAACTGGCCCCGCTCTGATCGTCGTCGACGAGGTGGTCGCTCAGACCGCAGAACACGTCCATGGTCCCCACGGTGAGGCCGCCCGAATAGGGCAGCAGGCCGGGGCCCCAGACCGTCACCTGGAGTTCGCCCCCGTCCAGCGGCGGCGTGGCCAGCAGGATCTGGCCGGCCTCGCCGGTCCGGCCGGCGACCTGGACGGCGCCCTCGCGGTACAGGCACACCTGGGCGCCGGCCACCGGTTCACCCTCGCTGGTGACGGTGATCGCGACCGCTCCGCAGCCCACCGAGACCAGGGCCGGATGATCGACACTCAGCAACCGCGGCACGTCCTGCCAGATCTGCGAGGCGGCATCGCCCATGATGTTGTTCCAGACCGCCCAGATCTCGGCGTTCTCCGGTTCGGCCAGGTAGTAGTTGTTGTAGAGCTCGAGCTTGCCCAGGGTTTGCGCGGGGCCGATCCGCGGATCGCCGGCGTTGAGCAGGCCGTCCCAGATCCCCTGGTAGAAGCAGTTGTTGTAGCGGGTGTGCGTGCCGCCGGTGGCAGTGGCCACCGCGGCGATGGCACCGCCGAAACGATTGCGCAGGAACGCCTCGGAATGGCAGGTATAGGTCCCATCGAAGGATCCGGTCTCGCACGTGGGCAGGATGGCCACCGGCAGGCGGCCGCCATTGGCCAGGGTCGCGATGTGTCCCGGCGAGATGCCGCTCATGTTCCAGAAGCCCCGGTAGCCGAAGGCGCTCTTGCCGCTGTTGACCGAGCTGAGGAATTGCGACACGAAGTTGCCGCTCCAGATCGTGTCGACCGAGGCATAGCCGTTGGCCAGGAACTGTCCCTTGAGCCACTGGTTGACGTAGACCGTGGTGATGCCCGAATCGGCGGGGTCGCCGATCACGGTGGCCTTGCGGAACCAGGAGGTGTCATCCATGGGCGGGGCCGTCTCGTAGGCCACGATCTTGGCGACGATGGCGTCGAGCATGTTGAGATCGGAGAAGGAGAGCCGGCTGACGTGGGCGTCGGCGAGAATGTCGTCACCATCGAGCGTGGCGTAGTAGTGATCGCCCTCGCCAAAGAAATCGGAGAGCTGCTCGTGCCAGGTCGGCACCCCGAAGGTCGACTGGGTGTCGCCGGCGAGCACCACGAACAGGAGGGGCGGCAGGGCGGGATCGTCGTAGAGCGCCTGCAGCTGGGCCTTGATGCTCTCGGGGGTGCCCGTCGAGACGATCACCTCGACGTGGTAGCCCTGGCGGGCACGCCAGGCCAGCAGCGGTTCGAGCCGGGCGGCCACCGTGGCGTCGTGGCAGACCACGGCCCAGGTCCCGCAGCTCGCGCCCTCGGCTCCATCTCGCTGGATCGGTCGTCCGAGGACCTGGTCGGTCCGGGCGGTCATCAGCGTCGTCGGCGCTCCCTCGCGCCCACTGGCCGGGGATCTGAGGTCCCCTGCAGCGCCAGCATCGGTGAAGGTCAGCTCGACCACGATGCGGCTGGCCACCTTGGCCCGCCTGGACAGCGGCGCGTAGGCCACCGGCGCGATCGTCAGCGGCACCACGGCCTGACCGGCCAGCATGGCGGGTTTCCCCAGCAACACCGTCGGCGCGTCCGGATCATCGCCGGCCACCTGAAGCGTCGTCTCCCGGGCCGGCTGCACCCGGAGCCAACCGGGCTCGGCGTAGGTCTCGGGATCCTGCGTGAACGTCGTGGCTCCGGAGGGCTGCACCGGCAAGAGCCGTAGATCCGGCACCTCCTGGACCTCGTAGTCGAGGATCCGGGCCTGGATCCCGACGCCGGAGGGTACGGCGACGAGGCGACCCACCGCGGGCAGGCCAGGCGCACCCGCGGCGCCCAGCAGCGCCCCCCGGTCCAGGGCCAGGGTCTGCCAGACCTCGTCCGCCGCCGGGACCTCCTGGAGGCGCAGCGCCGGCAGGGTGAATTCCAGGCGCAGCGAGCGCTGGTCCTGGGCCAGGACCCGCCACTGGGCTTGGGCCTGGGAGCCGCTGGCGGAGAGGGGAAGAAGCTGGTCGGCGGAGGCGTGCAGGGCGAGTACGTTCGAGCAGAGCAGGATCAGACAGAGCACACGCGGGAGCGATCGGATCGCCCGGCGTTGCGCCCGTGACGGTGGCAGCGCAGACATATTCATGGTGGCGGTCTCCCCATGGAGCGAGTGACGTGGGGAAATGGAGCGATTGCTAAGCATACGGAATCGATCCAGCACCCGGCAAGCGAGGCGATCAGGCACTCTCATTATTAGCATGTCGGGAATCGCGGTAGACTCACGAGCCCAGGAAGGTGAAGGACCCCATGTCGCTCACGCCCACGCCGGCCCGTTCCCCCCGACTCGATCAGGGCGACCCCAGCGCCAAGCGCGAGGAGATCCGCCGCTATTTCCACGACACCTTCGATGTCTACGAGCAGCTCTTCGAGCTCCTCGCCGAGGACGAGGCCTACTACCGGCGCGCCGACCCCCTGCGCCACCCCCTGATCTTCTACCTCGGTCACACCGCGGTCTTCTTCGTCAACAAGCTGGTGCTGGCCAAGGCGGTGACCGACCGTATCGAGCCGCGCTTCGAGTCGATCTTCGCCATCGGGGTCGACGAGATGAGCTGGGACGATCTGGACGAGTCGCATTACGACTGGCCGCCCGTGGCCGCGGTCTACGCCTATCGTCGCAAGGTGCGGGCGCTGGTGGATCGTGTCATCGACGAGATGCCGCTCGAGATGCCCATCGGCTGGGATTCGCCGTTCTGGGTGGTCCTGATGGGCATCGAACACGAGCGCATCCACCTGGAGACCAGCTCGGTCTTGATCCGGCAACTGCCCCTCGCGCTGGTCCGCCAGCACCAGGACTGGCCGGTCTGCCCGCGATCGGGTCCGGCGCCCGCCAACGAGTTGCTTGCCGTGCCGGCGGGTCCGGTCGTCCTCGGCAAGCCGCGCCATGACGGGCTCTACGGCTGGGACAACGAGTACGGCGAGCTCCACGCGGATATCCCGGCGTTCCAGGCCGGACGCTATCTCGTGAGCAACGGGGAGTACCACGAATTCGTGGCCGACGGCGGCTACGGCGATCCCCGCTGGTGGACCGACGAGGGCTGGTCCTGGCGACAGTTCCAGCAAGCCGCCCATCCGCGGTTCTGGGTGTCCGACGGTCAGGATGGCTGGCGCCTGCGCTGCCTGGCGCAGGAGATCGCCATGCCCTGGGACTGGCCCGTGGAGGTGAACCAGCTCGAGGCCGCGGCGTTCTGCAGCTGGCTGGCCGAGCGCGACGGTCGGCCCGTGCGCCTGCCCACCGAGGAGGAGTGGTACCGCCTGATCGACACCGCCGGCCTGGCCGACCAGCCCGACTGGTCGGCCGCCGAGGCCAACCTCAACCTCGGACGCTTCGCCTCGTCGTGCCCGGTGACCGACCACCAGATCGGCGGTTTCGGCGATCCGGTGGGGAACGTCTGGCAGCACACCGAGACCCCGATCACCGGCTTTCCCGGCTTCGCGGTCCACCCGCTCTACGACGATTTCTCCACCCCCACCTTCGATAGCCGGCACAACCTGATCAAGGGCGGCTCGTGGATCTCCACCGGCAACGAGGCCACTCGGCACAGCCGCTACGCCTTCCGCCGCCACTTCTACCAGCACGCCGGCTTCCGTTATATCGTCAGCGACACGTCCGTCACCGTCCGGGACGACGTCTACGAGACCGACGCGTCGGTGGCCCAGTACTGCGAATTCCACTACGGCGACGAGCACTTCGGCGTCGCCAACTTCCCGCGCCGCCTCGCCGCGATCTGCGCCGAACTGGCGGCGGGCCGGTCCACCAGCAGCGCCCTGGACCTGGGCTGCGCCACCGGCCGGGCCACCTTCGAACTGGCGCAGACCTTCGACCGGGTCACGGGGATCGACTTCTCCGCGCGCTTCATCCGCGTCGGCCACGAGCTGCAGGCCAAGGGCTACACGCGCTACGCCATCCAGGACGAGGGCGAGCTGATGAGCTACCGCGAGGTCCAGCTGGCCGACCTCGGCCTGGACGACCGGCGCGAGAAGGTCGCGTTCTGGCAGGGCGACGCCCACAACCTCAAGCCCGGTTTCACGGGCTACGACCTGATTCTCGCCGCCAACCTGCTCGACCGCCTCTACGACCCGGCGCTCTGGCTCGCCCACATCCACGAACGACTCGCTCCCGGTGGCCTCCTCGTGCTCACCTCGCCCTACACCTGGCTCGAGGAATTCACGCCGCGCGAGAAGTGGCTGGGCGGCCGCAAGGTCGACGGGGAGAACGTGACCACCCTCGACGGGCTCCACGCCGTGCTCCGCTCGCATTTCACCGCGGTGGGCGAGCCTCGCGACGTGCCGTTCGTGATCCGGGAGACCGCGCGCAAGTTCCAGCATACGGTGGCCCAGCTGACGGTCTGGCAGCGGTCGCGCTGACGCGGGATCCTGCGCTGATGATCACTGGCGACAGATCGTGTCCCGGCGTGTACGCTGGGCGGGTTTCCGGAGCGCGGAGCCGCCTCGCCGGCCCTGCCTGAACGCCAGTCGCACCGAGGTCCGTCGCCTTGAGCTTACGCCAGCTACGATCGGTCATCGAGAGCGGGACCTGCACGGGTTGCGGCGCCTGCGTGGCGCTCGACACGAGCGGCACCGCCACCATGCGCGACACGCCCCTGGGTCCGGTGCCCGAGCTGACCGACGCGGCGGACCTGCCGGACTGGATCGAGCGCGCCTGCCCCGCCCTCGGCGTCCACTATCCCGACCTCTACCGCCACCACTTCGGCCATCACCCGGACAGCTGGCTCGTGGGCCACATCGAGCGCGCCCGGACCGGCTACGCCGCCGACCCCGAGATCCGGCGCGCCGGCGCCTCGGGCGGCGTGCTGACCAGGACCCTGATCCACCTCCTGGAAACCGGCCGGGTCGACGCGGTGATCCTCGCACGCCAGGGCGTGCCCACGCCCGAGCAAGCCCGGGCCGTCATCGCCACCACGCGCGAGGAGATCCTGGCCGGCGCCCAGTCGGTGTACATCCCGGTGGCCATGCTCGACATCCTGCGCGACCTGGTCCCTGGCCAGCGCTACGCCATCACCTGCCTGCCCGAACAGTCGGCGGCGCTGCGCGTGCTGCAGCAGCGGGGATTCGCCCCCGCGCAGCAGATCGCCTACGTCCTGGGGCCCTACACCGGCACGGCGCTCTATCCCGCGGCCATCCGCTGCTTCCTGCGCTCGAAGCGGGTGCCCGCGGACGACCCCGTCACCAGCCTGAAGTGGCGCGCCGGCGAATGGCCGGGCTACCTCGAGATCCGCACCCGCAGCGGCCGAGTCGTCCAGACCCCCAAGGTCTACTACAACTTCCTGATCCCCTTCTTCGTGACCCAGACCAGCCTGCAGAGCATGGATTTCGCCAACGAGTTCGCCGACCTCGCCGTGGGTGACGCCTGGTCGCCCGCCTTCGAGGCCGCCGGCGGCGGGCACTCGATCCTGGTGACCCGGACCGCGGCCATGGAGGCGGTGATCGCCGAGATGGCGGCGCAGGGACTGCTCGCGGCCGAGGAGGTCGACCCTGTCGCCGCCGCCGACATGCACGGCCACATGCTCGACTTCAAGAAGCGCGGCGGCTGGCTCCGCAACCAGTGGCGGCGCAAGACCGGCCGCCCCGCCCCCGACTACGGCTACGCGCCGCGTCGCTGCCCCTGGTCGCGCGTGCTGGTGGAGCTGGTGATCAGCTCGCTCTTCGCGTTGGGCCGGACCCGGGTGGCCCGCGCCCTGGTGTCGCTCATCCCCGAGTCGTTCATCGGCCCGGTCTTCAACCGGTTGCGGCTCGGCTGGAAGGCCGCGAGCAAGCCGACCAAGCGCAAGGGCCTGGCCAACTTCGAGGTGAAGATCCTGTCATGATCGGACACGAACTGAGAGCCTTCTGCGAGACCATGCTCCCCCGGCTGCTGACCCAGGTCTGCCGGGATCCCGACCTGCCCGAGCACGGCTGCTGCGACCGCAACTGGTGGCACTACAAGATCCGCGACTTCCCCTCGCTCATCCTGCAGCAGACGGGTTACGCGCTCCACTGCGCGGCCGCGAGCCTCGTCACGCCCGACCGGGCCGCCGCCCTCGACGAGCTGGCCCGCGCCAGCGCCGTCTTCTGGAACCGACGCGCGCAGAAGTTCCGCGCCTTCGAGGAATACTACCCCTGGGAGGAGGGCTACCCGCCGCTGGCATTCTCGACCCTGGCCGTGGCCAAGCTCGTCGCCGCGGGCGTGGTGCCGCTGGCCGCAGTGGAGCCCGGTCTGGCGGTGGCCGCGCGCCAGCTCCAGCAGCGCTTCGAACCGCGCGCCACCAACCAGCAGGTGGCCGGGATGGCGGCGCTCTGCTGGGTGCGGAAGCTGGCCCCCGCGCTGGTCGACACCGGCCGGTTCGAGGATCTCTGCCGGCGCACCCTGGCCTGCCAGCACGACGAGGGCTGGTTCCAGGAGTACGGCGGTCCCGACCTGGGCTACCTCACCGTGACCATGGACTGCCTCTGGGACGCCCACGACGCCACCGGCGACCCCCGCTTCCGGGAGTCGGCCGCCCGGGCCCTGGCGTTCCTCCACGCGTTCACCCGGCTGCCCGGCGGCGGCCTCGGCATGCACAACGCCCGCAACACCGACTACCTGGTCCCCTACGGCATCGCCCGCTTCCTCGCCGAGCCGGACCAGGCCGCGGCAGCCTGGGCGGTCCTGCAGCGTCACTACGCCGGCGTCGCCGACCTGGAGCACTTCCTGCACGCGGTGGACGACCGTTACCTCGGCCATTACATCGGCCACTCGCTCATCCGCGCCGTGCCGCTCATCGCGGCGGCCGCCACGGCGGCCATCCCCGCGCCGGCTCCGGCGCCGAGCGTCGACTTCGCCGGCTCGGGGCACCTCCTCCGCGCGAGCCAGCCCACCGGCGGCGCCACCCTGGTCTCCACCCGCAAGGGGGGCGTGGTCACCGCCTGGTTCGGCGACGCCATGGTCCACGATTACGGGTGGATCGCCCGGCGTGGCGCCAACACCTGGGTGAGTCACTGGTGGGGCGACTTCTGGCAATCGACCTGCCGCGACGATTCCATCACCGTGGCAGGCAGCCTCACCCTGATCAGGCCCAACCCCAGCACCCCGGCGAAGCATCTGGCCCTCCGGATGCTGAGCCTGCTGCTGGGGCGCCGGATCATCGGCTTCCTGAAGGAACGGATGATCTTCCGCGAGGGACAGCACCGCGCCCAGGCCTTCTCGCGACGCATCGGCTGGGACGGCGACGTCCTGGTGATCCAGGATCGGATCCAGCTCCCGGCCGGCGCGACCCTGCACCGCGCCCCGCGCGCGTCGCGCCGCCACGTGGCCAGCGCCGACAGCTACCACGTCGAGGACTTGCGTCCGGTGGCGCCAGGCATCAAGGTGACCGAGACCCGGGCGACGCGCGCCGGGGTCACCGAGATCACAACCCGCTACGAGGTGGACCGGTGAAGCTCATCGTCCAGATCCCCTGCTTGAACGAGGAAGCGACCCTGCCCGGGACCGTGGCCGACATACCCCGCGAGATCCCCGGCATCGACACGGTCGAGATCATGGTGGTGGACGATGGCAGCACCGACCGCACCGCCGAGGTCGCCAGCGAGCTGGGCGTCGACCACATCCTGCGCCTCGGCAGCAACCGCGGACTGGCCACGGCGTTCCGGCGCGGCGTGGAGTACGCGCTGGCCCACGGCGCCGACATCGTGGTCAACACCGACGCCGACAACCAGTACTGCGGCGCCGACATCCCGCTGCTCGTCGCCCCCGTCCTCGCGGGCCAGGCCGACCTGGTGGTGGGCTGCCGGCCCATCGCCGAGCATCCCGAGTTCAACCCGGTCAAGAAGATCCTCCAGCGCCTGGGCAGCTGGACCCTGCGCCAGATCTCCAAGACCACGGTGCGCGACGCGGCGTCGGGCTTCCGTGCCTTCAGCCGCGAGACCTGCCAGCGCATCTTCATCCATTCGCGCTTCTCGTACTGCATGGAGACCCTGATCCAGGCCGGCAACTCGGGGATCCGGGTGGCCTCGGTGGACATCCGCGTCAACCCGAAGACGCGCGATTCGCGGCTGTTCCGCAACATCCCGCAGTACATCGTCCAGTCGGGCGGCACCATGCTGGCCATGTTCGTGCTCTACCGGCCAGGCCGCTTCTTCAGCCTCCTCGCCACGCCGTTCCTGCTGGCGGCGCTGCTGCTCGGCCTGCGCTTCCTGTGGTTGATCTACGGCCTGGGCGCCGCCGACCCCGGGCGCACCTACCTGCCGTCGCTGGTCCTGCTCGCGGTGTGCGCCATCGTCGGCACGCTGCTGGTGGCGCTGGGCGTGATCGCCGAGATCCTCAAGTCGCAGCGCCGGGTCACCGAGGAGATCCTCTTCCTCGAGCGCCTGACCCAGGATCGACCGTGATCCGGCGGATCGTGCAACACCCGCTGTACCGCCGTGGCCTGAAGCTGTCGCGCTTCCTGGCCGCGGGGCTGCCGGCCTTCCTGCTGGCGCTCGTGCTGAACTACCTGCTGGTCACGCGCTGGCACTGGGCCGAACCGCTGGCCTACGCGCTGGTCCTGGTGGTGCAGGTGACGGTGAACTTCTTCATGTGCCGGTGCTTCGTGTTCGCGAAGACGAGCCCCAATCCGCTCTGGGTCCAGTTCGGCCAGTTCTTCGCCGGGATCGTCGGCTTCCGGCTGGCCGACTGGGCGGTCTACACGCTGGCGGTGGAGGTCCTGGGCCTCTACTTCCTGGCGGTCCAGATCGCCAACGTGGTGATCTTCTCGGTGCTGAAGTACCGGTTCTCGCAGAAGGTCATGGAGACTTGACGGGTTAGAAGTAGAGCTGGATCAGGAACGGGTACTCCTGATCCTCCGGGTTGGCCCGGCACGCCCGCTGCAACGCCTGCAGGCTCCGCTGCATATCCCCGCCGAGCTGATGGTACAGGCTCTCGCTGAGCAGCTGATTCCCCGCCACGAACCGTGCCAGCCGCTGCGGGTCCTCGACGTTCGCGAAGACCCCATCCAGCGCCACGCGGTTGTCCATGAAGAAACGGATGTTCTTGACGAGGTTGTCGGCCGCCAGGCAATCGGGGGCAAAGAACTCGGTGTAGGACCGGTCGTCGGTGTTGATCGGGCTCGTGGCGCCGAGGCGGGCGATGGCCGCGCCGTCGAGCATCAGGGTGGCCGCCAGGTGGTACGGATCGAGATAGAAGTGCTCGTCACGGGGCAACGCGTCGACCCGCGCCCGCCAGTCGGCGAAGTCCACGGTGAGCGGCGCCAGCGAGCCCAGCAGCACCGCGTGGTAGTGACCGAGCCAGACCGTGCTGTGCGGGAAGACCGCATGGAAGGTGGCGATGAGACCCAGGAACTCCTCGGTCCCCAGCTTGTGCAGCGGCAGGTACTGCGAGACCATGCCGCCCTCGGTCAGGTGGTCGCGGCAGAGCTCGAAGTATTCGCGGGTATAGAGGTTGCCCGAACCGAGGATGGGGTGGGTCGGATCGCAGGAGATGAGGTCGTACTGGTGGTTCGACCGCTGCAGGAAGTGGCGCCCGTCGCCCGCCCGGATCGTCAGCCGCGGATCATCCACCACGCCGTGGTTCAGGTCACGGTAGTAGACGGCGGCTTCCGCCAGGCCCGGGACCAGCTCGACGCACTCGATGGACTCGACCTCGGGATGGGAGGCGATGGCTGACGTCGTCACCCCGATCCCGAACCCGATCACCAGCACCTCGCGGCACTCGAGCCCCATGAAGAAGGGGAAGTGGCCCACCATCTTGACCACCTTGATGGCGTCGTAGGTCGAGCCGATGACCGCGCTGTTGTTGACGAAAGTGTACTTGGCGCGGGCGCGTGTGCCCCGGTCTTGCCCCACCGTGAGCGTCCCCTCCACCGACTCCTCGTAGAACAGGATGTCCCGGTCGAAGCGCTTGAACGAGGGCGGGAGGATCCGTAGCGACGGGCCGACCAGCAGGACGACGCCGAGGAGCGCCGCGGCGGTGTAGAGCACGGCGCGGGGCGTGGCGGCGGTGCCGGTCGGCGCCCAGCGATGCAGGATGAAGGCCGCGGTCCAGACCAGGATCATGACCACCAAGAGCACGGCATGTCCGGCGCCGAGGAGCGGCAGCAGGAGGAACGCCGCCGCCACCGGGCCCAGCACCGACCCCGACGTGTTGACCATGAGCACCAGCCCCACGTCGCGCCCGATGGTCTGCCGTCCCTCGGCATACATGCTGCACGCCAGCGGGAAGGCATAGCCGGAGAAGGCTGCGGGCGGGAACACCACCAGCAGCGACGCGAGCGCCGGCAGCACCAGCACCCGCAGCAGCGGGTCGCTCAGCGCGTCCTGGAACGGGAACATGAGCAGCTCGGGCATCCTGACCAGCACGATCAACCCCAGCCCAGCCGTCACCGCCATGGCGACCATGGCCCGGACCAGCGATCGCTGCGGATCACCCTGCAGCCGGCTGCGGCGCTCGAACACCAGGCTGCCGGTGAACAGGCCGAGGATCACCAGCGACGACACGAGCGCGAATGTGTAGCTGGTGTTGGTGAAGTAGATGCGGAACATGCGCATCCAGAGCACCTGCAGCGCGAGCATGGCCAGGCCGCAGACGAAGGCGCCGGTGAGCGCGCTGCGGCGCAGGGCGGCAGGGTCGGTCGGGGCTTGCTTCCGTTTCTGGCGCGAGGCGGGACGGGCCGGGGCCGCGGGTGGCGCACCCGCCTCGGGCCCCGCGGCGAACCAGCCGGACCGATCGGCCGCCAGCAGCCAGATCGCCAGCCCCAGATCGACGGCCACCGCCAGCAGCACCGTGGCCTGCTGGCCGAGCACCCCCAGCAGGACGAACCCGGTGACCAGGCCGCCGACCGTGCTACCGAGAGTCTCCACCGCGTAGAGGCGCCCCAGCGTGGCGGAAACCGACGGCTGGCCGACCACGGCGAGCTGGCTGACGAGTGGGAACACGCTGCCCATGAGGAACGCGGGCAGCAGCAGCAGAACGGCCGCCAGGACGAAGACCACCGGCTCGGCGAACCCCGAGGTGGGCAGGACCCCATAGAGCGCGGGGATGGCCTGCTGGAAAAGCACCAGGTCGAGTGCGCTGAACACTCCGATCCCGCCGACCAGCAGCGCCAGGAGTCGCCCGGTCCGGTCGCTGCGGATCGCGCGCCGGCCCCAGAAGTAGGCGCCCCCGCCGAACCCGGCCATGAACGACGCCAGGACCAGGGTCGCGGCCGAGACCGTGGAGCCCAGCACCAGCGAGAGCAGCCGGTTCCAGCTGACCTCGTAGACCAGGAACGTGAAGCCCGCCAGGAAGATGATCAGCTGCAGGAAGGAATACCGTCGGGACGTCTCGGCTGGCTGGTTCATCGTTGCTCCTGGTCACGGGAGGAATCGGCGCGTTCCAGCGTCAAGAATACATCCTGCCGGGTGCCGCACAAGACGCCAACGTCAGGCGGCCCCGTTCGTCCGCCGCCGGTACTCGCGCCCGATCAGCACCGCCAGCACGATCCAGACGACGACCAGCGCCAGGTTGACCGCGGCGAACTGGCGCACGCCCAGGGTCAGCAACGCGCTACCCACGTAGACCAGCAGCGCCGAGAGCACGTCGCCGGCGCGCACGAAGAAGGTGTCGATGGCCTGCTTGGCGTTGTACTTCTCCTCGCGGGAACAGGGCAGGAAGAGCACGTTGCGCACCGTGTTCTGCAACGAGTAGTCGGTGGCGTTCTCGGCGCTCTTGGTCCAGCGCACGTAGCGCAGCAGGGGATAAAGCACCACCAGGCCGTTGCCGAGCAACGCGGTCACCGGCAGGACGAGCAGCGCCACGCGAACGCCCAGGTACTTGAGGATCCGCGAGACCACGAAGAGCTGGAGGACCACGCCCAGCAGGTTCACGCCGAAGAAGAAGTCGGAGTAGAACTTGCCGATCCAGGCGGCGGTGTCGAGTCCCCCGGCGGCACCGGTGGCCACGGCTTCGGTCGCGGCCGCGGTGACCAGCTTGCCCAGGATGTACTCGCCGTTGGTGTTGACCCAGTTGGCGATCAGCATGAGGAAGGCGATCAGCGTGAGGTACCGGCTGCGCAGCACCAGGCGGAAGCCGCTGGTCCGGCCGAGCGTCTCCCGGCTCGTCGCCGACGCGGTGCTCGCGGCCGGTGCCTCACGCCGCCGGTCCCGTTCGCGCGCATCGATGACAGCGGTCAGCAGGATGGACAGTCCGAGCAGGATGCAGCTCACCAGCAGCAGCTGCGCCACCCCCACCATGGCGAGCAGGATGCTCGCCAGGCGGCTGCCGAACACGGCCCCCAGCGAAGCCCCGAAGGCCACGATCACGAAGAGCCGCTTGCCCTCCTCGGCGGTGTAGACGTCGTTGGCGAACGACCAGAACTGGGCGACCACCATGAGGTTGAAGATGCCCACCCAGAGGTAGAAGACCACGCCCACCCGGACTCCGGCGAGCACCAGGAAGTAGAAGAGCACCAGGCAGGCCATGAAGAACAGGGTCACCAGCGCGATGAGCCTGCGCCGCTCGAAACGACCGGCCAGCCGGGCGTAGACGGGCACGACCAGGGCCAGCAGGAGGACCTGGCCCGCCGCCGCGTAGCTCTTGAGCTCGGCCCCGCCACCCGCCAGGATCAGCGATTCGCGGACCGGCTTGATCACGTAGTACGCGGTGAGCAGGACGAAGACCGCACAGGTCAAGAGCAGCGTCGTGCCGGCCTCGCCGGCGCGGACCTCGGTGAAGAGGCTCAACGATCGCTCGAGCCAGCTCTTCTTTTCTCGGTATCGGGACAACCGGCTACCTTCCCTCTTGCGACGGCGGCGAGGAGCCAGGCTAGCATGGACCGCGAACGGGAACCAGCGCGAGCTCAATCGCCGTGGATGCTCAGTCCCTGCTGTCGGTTGCGGTTGAGTTCGAGTCCGACGGTGGCCGTGCAGAACAGTTCGTCCAGCCGGTCGCGATAGGACGCCAGCGCGACGGTGATCGCCGGCGGCAACCCGTCCTGCCAGGGCAGTCGGTCAGGATCCGCGGCGAGGCGTTCGATCTCCGTCTCCAGGCTCCGCCGCCACTCGCCGAACTCCTCCCCCGCGGCTTCGGCCGCCACCACCGCGTCCAGCTGGTTCTGCAACATCTGACGCAGGACGCCGCGGATGCGCTGATTCTGCAACGCGCCCCCGAACAGCTGCTCGCCTTCCTCCGCTGCGCCGGGAACCAGCCGGTCGGCATAGACCAGCACGTAGATGTAAGTGTACTCGCCGAGTCCCATGTCCACCGCCAGGAGCGCGCTGTTCCGGGCATGGAAGAAATCGCCCATGCGCGGCACCATCTTGAAGACGTCACCGGAGAGCTTCATCACCTCGACCAGCACCTCGCGCTTGGGCGCGTCCTCCTCGAGCTGGTCCATGCGCTGGAACTGCCGGTCGGCACGAGCGAACTCGGCGCACACCGCCATGACCGCCGACCGCACCGTCAGGAACGCCTCCAGCCGCTCGGGAGCCACGGCGCCGTCGAGCGGCGGGATGAAATCGGCCTGCTCGCCGTGCCGCTCGTCGAGGACCTCCCGATCGGCGATGGCCTCGCGGAACTTGCCCATGAACACGAACGAGCTGCCGACCACGCCCACGATCACGAGCACGATCAGGCCCCCGCAGCCGATGCCGCAGCCCAGCAGCCATTTCTTCGTCGGTGAATTCATGGGCTCCGTCCTTCCGTAAATCCTGCCCAACCTGAGGGAACCGTTTGATTGCAGGACGCGAGACCGTCCCGCTGGTTGCAACCGCTTGCGAGGGATCGCTACGGCGCCAGATCGCGACGCTCCCAGATCAGCACCGCGGCCAGCACCAGCACCAGGCCGCCGCCCAGGAGCACCAGGGTCGGTTCCAGCGCAAAACGGCCCGCCAGCGAGAAGCAGGCCTTCTGCTGGGCGAAGAGCGAGACCGCTCGCCAGCCGGCCAGCGAGGGCGAGACCAGGCGCAGTGTTTCCAGCACGTAGCTGGCCACCACCACGACTCCGGCCGCCAGCGTGGCCTGGCGGGCGTGCGACAGCGCCGCCGACCCCAGGACCGCGAGCGCCATGAACAGCCAGACGAGGGGCAGGCTGCTGAGCGAGGCCAGCAGCAGATAGCCGGCGCCGGTCTCGGCCCCGATGATCCGGGCGCCGACGATCACCCCCGCCGCCAGGGCGAGCACCACCACCACCACGGCGCTGCCCACCGCGAGATGCTTCTCCACCACCACCCGCCAGCGTCGGATCGGTCGGGCCAGCAGCAGGTCGATGCTCTTGTGATCCAGCTCGCCCGCCAGCAGCCGGCCGCCCTGCGAGACCGCGAACACCGCCAACAGGAGCGGTAGCGGTTCGAAGAGCTTGACCCGCAGGAAGCCCTCCAGACGGACCATGTCGCGCACGTCGCCGATCATGGCCTTGAACGCCGGGGGCATGCTCTCGAGGAATTTGACGATGCCCGGCATCTGCTCGATGGTCGGGTAGAGCAGGACGTTGACCGCGCCGATGACCGCCAGCCCCAGACTCCAGGCGACCAGGCTCCAGCGCAGGTCGTGCAGGGTCTTGAGGTAGATGCTACCGGGCATCGGTGGCCCTCCGCTCGCCATAGAGCGCGAGGAAGAACTCCTCGAGGCTCGGTTCGCGGCTCAGGACGTCGTGGATCTCCAGCGGCGCCACCGCCGCCAGGAGCGGACCCAGCGAGCCCTGCACGGTGCAGCGGAGCACGCAGCCGTCCACCGCCGCGTCGCTCACCCCGTCCACCGCCGCCACCGCCGCCGCCTCGGGCGGTCGGGCGCAGGTGATGGTCACGAAGCGCAGGGATCGACCGTGCCAGGCAGCCATGTCCTCCACCGCCACCAGCTTCCCCTCGCGCACGCTCGCCACGCGGTCGCATACCCGCTCGACCTCGGTCAGGTTGTGCGAGGATAGCAGCACCGTGCGGCCGGCCCGGCGCGACTCCTCGATCAGGCCGAAGAATTCCTGCTGCACCAGGGGATCGAGGCCGCTGGTGGGTTCGTCGAGGATCAGCAGCGACGCCTCGTGCATGAAGGCCTGGACGATGGCCAGCTTCTGCTTGTTGCCCCGGGACAGGGTCCCGATGGGGCGTCGCAGCTCGGCGCCCAGCCGGCCTGCGAGTTCCTGGATCCGCTGCGGATCATGGCGGCCCTGCAAGCCGCCCAGGTAGGCCAGCAGCCGCCGACCGTCGAGGTTCTCGTAGAACTGGAATTCCCCGGGCAGGTAGCCCACCTGGCGCCGGACCGCCACGCCCTCGCGCCGGCAGTCGCGGCCGAAGACCAGGGCCTTGCCCCGCGTGGGCCGGATCAGGTCGAGCAGCAGCCGGATGGTGGTGGTCTTGCCGGCACCATTGGGGCCGAGGAACCCGAAGACCTCGCCGGGGTTCACCACCAGGTCGAGCGATTCGATGCCACGATGGCGACCGTAGAACTTGGTCAGGTCGCTGGTCTCGATGGCCGGACTGTCCAAGGTAGCGGATGCCTCCGGTTGTCGGCGTATTCGCAACGAGCGGCACGGCGTTGGTGAACCTACCAGATCCAGCCCCCGCGGGCTATCTGGTCTTGCAACCTGGCACGGAATTGGCTTGGCGTGGACCATTCAGGGCACTCATCTGCCTGACAGCGGTATTGAAAAAATAAGTCAATTCCTGGCTTGTAATGGCTCGCTCCCAGGATCTAAAGTGACCTGGATGGATCGTCAAATCAGCCAGATCCGCAGTATTCGCTCCTGCGGCAAGAAGGGACTCGGCGCGTGAATCTCCTGGCCGCCTGTGGCATCGCCTTCGGGGCCGTCTTCGTCCTGCTCTCGCTGTTAGCAGCAATCATGCAGGCCATCACCCGTTTCTTCCCGGTCCGCCCCGCGAATGTCGACCCCGCCTGCGCGGCCGCCATCTCCAGTACGGTCGCCATCCACCTGGGTGGCGCCAAGGTAACGAGAATCGAGGAGACATCATGATCTTCACCGATCAACCCAAGAAGATCAGGGTCCTGTTCACGCCGTTCCGCGACGGTCTGCAGAGCTCGTTCGGCGGCAAGGTCCGCCTCGCCGACATCCTGCCTGCCCTGGAATTCGCCGCCTCGGAGGCGAAGATCAGGCACATCGAGTTCGGCGGCGGCGCGCGCTACCAGGCGCCGTACTTCTACGTCGGCGAGAACCCGTTCGAGTGCATGGACAGGATGCGCGAGACGGTGGGCCCCGACTGCGACCTGCAGATCCTCACCCGGTCGGTCTCGGGCGTGACCCTGACCACGCAGCGGCTCGACGCCCTCGACCTGCAGGCCCGGCTCATGGCGCGTCACGGCACCACCTGGGACCGCAATTTCGACTACATGAACGACGTGGAGAACCTGGTCAAGACCGGCCAGCCCATCGTCGACGCCGGCATGCACCACCAGGTGTGCGTGGCGCTGATGGGCCTGCCGTTCCACGACGACACCGTGCACACGCCCGAGTTCTACATCGACGTGGTCCGGCGCCTGCTCGCCTCGGGTCTGCACTTCGATTCGGTGTGCCTCAAGGACGCCTCGGGCACCACCGACCCGCACACCATCTACGAGACCGCCAAGGGCATCAAGGCGCTCCTGCCCCCCGAGGTCGCGCTCTGGCAGCACACGCACGACACCGCCAGCCTCGCGGTGGCCCAGTACCTGGCGGGCATCGCCGGCGGCGTCGACGGCATCGACCTCTCGTGCCGGCCCATGGCCAGCGGCACCGTCCAGCCCGACGTGCGCTCCATGGCCCACGCCCTGAAGAACACGGGCTACTCGCTGGATCTCGACGTCGACCGCATCCACGAGATCGAGAGTCTGCTCGACGTGGGCATGCAGGACTACGAATTCAACCCGGTGACCACCTCGGCCGACGCCCGGGTGGTGGGCTTCCCCATGCCCGGCGGCGCCATCGGTCCCAACGTGCACATGATGAAGGAAGCGGGGATCCTGGACCGCTACAGCGACGCCCTGGCCGAGTTCCCCGTGGTGGTCAAGGCCGGCGGCGCCTGGACCAGCGTCACGCCGGGCAGCCAGCAGTACTGGCTGCAGGCGTTCAACAACGTGCTCTACGGGCGCTGGAAGAAGATCAACGAGGGCTACGGCAAGGCCGTGCTCGGCTACTTCGGTCGCACGCCGCTGGATCCCGACCCCGAGGTGGTGCGCATCGCCAGCCAGCAGCTCGAACTCGAACCGTTCACCGGCGACCCCCTCGAGGCCGCGCCCGACAGCCTCGAGCCCGCCCGACAGGCGCTGGCCGAGCGCAACCTGCCGTTCTCCGAGGAGAACGTGTTCCTGGTGGCCGCAGCCGTGGTCCCGGGCAAGAACATGGACCTCAACGAGGGCATCCGCCTGCTCACCGGCAAGGCCAAGATCGTGCTGCCGCTGAAGAAGCAGGAGACCGCCCCGGCCCCGGCCCCGGCAGCTCCTGCGGCCAGCGCGGCACCGGGCGGCTTCACCGGGCCCATCACCACCAGTTGCACCGTGGTCGAGGGCGGGGTCACGCGGACCTTCGCCATCACCATCGAGCCGCCGGCCAGCGACGGCAGCGCACCGGCCGCCGCCGCCACGCCCGCGACGACGCCCACTTCCGCCGGCACCACGCCGATCTACTCGCCCTTCGACGGCAAGACCGAGCTGGTGGAGATCAGCGTGAAGGTGGGTGACACGGTCGCCGAGGGCCAGGTCCTGGCCGCCGTGGAAGCGATGAAGGCCAAGCACGAGGTCATGTCGCCGGTCGCCGGCAAGGTGCAGTCGATCCAGGCCAGCCTGGGCGACGATGTCGAGGCCGGGCAGCCCATCCTCACCATCGGGGCGTGAGCGATGGAAGCGCTGACCACCCTGATCGAGAGTTCGGGCTTCGCCAACCTCGGCTGGCAGAGCCTGGTGATGTTCGCCGTCGGCGGACTGCTCATCTACCTGGCCATCACCCGCGAGTACGAGCCGCTGCTCTTGATACCCATGGGCTTCGGCGCGATCCTGGCCAACCTGCCGCTGGCCGGCATGGCGGCGTCCCACGGCCAGTTGGCGGGCGCCGGCGAATCGCATCAGCTGCTCCAGCTGGTCTACGACGCGGGCATCCGCACCGAGTTCCTGCCGCCGGTGATCTTCCTGGGCGTGGGCGCGCTCACCGATTTCCGACCGTTGCTGGCGCGCCCCATCACCTTCCTGCTCGGCGCCGCGGCCCAGTTCGGGATCTTCGTGGCCGCCCTGGGCGCGTACTACCTCTTCGGCGACACCTTCAGCATCCAGGAGGCCGCGGCCATCGGGATCATCGGCGGCGCCGACGGCCCCACCTCGATCTTCCTGGCGTCCAAGCTGGCGCCCGAGCTGCTGGGCGCCATCGCGGTGGCGGCCTACAGCTACATGGCGCTGGTCCCGGTGATCCAGCCGCCCATCATGAAGCTGCTCACCACCCACGCCGAGCGCAGCCTCGACGCGGGCAAGGTCCGCCCGGTCTCGCGGACGGCGGTCGTTCTCTTCCCCATCATCTCCGCCACCGTCGCCATCCTGGCCGTCCCGACCTGCGCCCCGCTCCTGGGCATGCTCATGTTCGGCAACCTGCTGCGCGAGTCGGGGGTCACCGAGCGGCTGTTCAAGACCGCCGGCGGGCCGCTCGTCAACATCGTCACCATCTTCCTCGGCCTGACCGTGGGCGCCACCATGGCCGGCAGCGCCTTCCTCAGCCCGCGCACGCTCTTCGTGCTGCTGATCGGCGCGGTGGCCTTCGCGTTCTCCACCTTCGGCGGGGTCATGTTCGCCAAGGCGCTCAACCTGGTGCTGCCCGCGGGTCGCAAGATCAATCCTTGCCTCGGCGCGGCGGGCGTGTCGGCGGTGCCCATGGCCGCCCGGGTCGTGCAGTCGGTGGTGTCGAAGGAGACCCGCGGTCGGGTCAATCCGCTCATGGCCGCCATGGGTCCCAACGTGGCCGGGGTGATCGGGTCGGCAGTGGCGGCGGGGGTCTTCCTGGCGCTGTTCGGCTGACGGGGGCTCAGTCCCGACGAGCCCGTTCGACCGAGTCGAGATACTCACGCACCTGCTGCAGGTTGCGCGCCGCCCGCGGATGGTCCGGCATCCCCGCCACCGCCCGGGCCAGATAGCGCTCGGCCTCCTCGTACCGGCCCATCTCCGCCAGCAGCAGGCCCAGCGAGTAGGCGATATCGTGCACCTGCGGCTCGGCGTCCAGCGCCTCGCGGAGCAGGCGCTCGGCCTCGTCGTTGCGCCCCTGGCCGTTGAGCACGATCGCCAGGTTGACCTTGGCCGGCACGAAGAGATCATCCACGGCCAGGGCGCGCCGGTAGTAGGTCTCGGCCTGGGCCTGATCACCGAGGCTGGCGCTGAGGTTGCCCAGGTTGAAGCCGCCGAAGGCGAAGTCGAGCGAGTATTCCATGGCGGCCACGTACTCGGCCAGCGCGGTGCGGCGGGCTTCGCGCTGGTAGGGCTCGAACAGGTCGTCCGGAGCCGCGGCCAGACGCGAGGCCGCGGTCATGCGCACCGAACCGACCGGGTCGAAGAGCAGCGGGGCGAGGAGCGCGACATAGCGGCGGGCGTCGGCGGCCGTGGCCTGGCTGACGGCGGTGTAGCGGACCAGCGGGTCGGGGTCGGCCAGCGCCCGGGCAACCGCCTGGGCGCTCTCCGCCGACGGGTAGGCGTTCAGCAGCGACAGCGCCGTGGCCCGCACCATGGCGGGATAGAGCTCGTCGCCGGCCAGGCGAATCAGGTCGTCCCGCGCCTCCGGCCGACCCTGTCGACCGGCGGCGAGGATGGTCCCGTAATGCGGCTTGCGGGCACGCCCGTACCACTCCTCGTACTTGGTCACCGCCCAGGCCACGGTCTGGTCGGCGTGGCAGCCGGCCATGTTGCAGGCGTTGGGGGTCCCGATCCGCTGCGTGAGATCGGGCCGCGGGATGCGGATGCTGTGGTCGGCCCGCTCGTCGATCACCATGTACGCCTGCTCGGGCATGTGGCACTTGACGCAGAGCGCCCCGTCGCTGGGCTTGCCCTCGTGGATCTTCTTGTGGAAGTGATGGTCGGCGCTGTCGTAGGTGGCGCCGAGATGGCATTGCAGGCAGAGGTCGTTGCCCTCGTGGCGGAGCTTCAGCGAGTGCGAGTCGTGGCAGTCGCGGCAACTGACATCGTTGGCGAACATCTTGCTCTGCACGAACGAGCCGTAGACGTAGACCTCCTCGAGGATCTGACCGTCGGCATGATAGAGGCCCGTGTCCAGGGTGGTCGGCACCAGGGAATCCAGCAGGTGTCCCGGTCCGTGGTCGTAGTCGCCGAGGATGACGCGCCGCGAATGGCAAGGCGCGCACAGCTCGACCATCGCCACCGTACCGAGGTCCTCGGTGGACACCGCCAGACCGTAGTTCTCGACGGCCGGGCGGGCCATGGGCTGGATCTCCGCCCACGCCACGTGCCGCGAGCCAGGACCGTGGCAGGCCTCGCAGCTGACATCGATCTCGGACCACGTGGTGTGGAACGAGTCGGCCGCGGCGTGGTAGCCCTTCACCAGGTTGGTGGAATGGCATTCGGCGCACATGCCGTTCCAGTTCTGGCCGCCGCCGGTCCAGTGCAGCCAGTCCCCCGGCGGGATGTCGGTCTCGGGATAGAGATCGAACCAGCGCCCCAGATCGGTGTCCCAGGCGATGGTCAGGCACTGCAGGCGGCCCCCGGGAAACGGCACCAGGTACTGCTGCAACGGCTCGATCCCGAAGGTGTGGCTGATCTCGTACTCGCCCGGCTGGCCGTCGGGGCCCGCGGTGTGGACGAGGAACTTGCCGTCGCGGCGATAGAAGCGCGAGGTGACGCCCTTGCTGGTGAAGGTGACGTCGCCGAAGTCGCCGAGGACGGTGCTGTCGGCGGCCACCGCCATGGCCCGGTCGTGGTCGCTGTCGAGCCAGGCCGTGTACGCGGCCGGATGGCAATCGCGGCAGGCCTCGCGCCCGACGAAGGTCGGCGGCGCCGATCCGACCTCGATCCGGGGCGCTCGGGCCTGGCGTACCACGTACACCGGCACCAGCAGCACGATCGCCGCCAGGGCGATCAGGCCGACGAGGCGCCACCTGTCGAGGGAGTCGTTCATGGCATGGCGACCTGGCTGGTGGCGAACCGGCGCCGCCGCACCGCCGCGCTGACGTCGACCTTGACGATGCCGTTCTCGATGCGGACCGGGTAGAGGTCCAGGGCGCGGTCGGCCGGCGGGCCGAGGACCTCGCCGGTGATGTCGAAGACCGAGGCGTGGCAGGGACAGGCGAAGCGCTGCTCATCCTCGAGCCAGGGCACGGTGCAGCCGAGGTGCGTGCAGGTGCGGCTGAGCGCGAGGAAACCGCCGTCCGCGAGGCGCGAGAGGTAGAACCGGCCGGCCGGGAACGCGGTCACCGAACCCGGCGCGAAACGCTCCACCGGGCCGGCCACCACCAGGTCGCCGCCCTGCCGGCTGGACGGACGGCGCCGGCGCGGGCGCAGCAGGTCGAACCCGATCCACAGGAATTGCAGGCAGGCGAGCCCGCCCAGGACGTACCAGGCTCGCGCGAGGAAGCTGCGGCGGGCGGGCGAGGTCGGCGCCGTCTCGTTGGTTCTGGTCCGCTCGTCGCTCATGCGTCTCTCCAGACCGGTCGCACCGTCATGCCGTCCAGGGCCAGGTCAGGCTCATGCCCACGCCGCGCAGCCAGAACCCCGTGGCGGTGAGGACCGCGAAGGCCACGGCCAGCAACACGAACAGTGCCTGCAGTGAATCCTCAGGCGTAGCCCGCAACTTCCTTCTGAAAAAAAAGTTGAGAGCCAGCAACACCCCAATGAGAATCAGGAACGGGATCAGCCCGTTGCTGACCACCGGCGCCAGCGAAGGCCACCACACGGTGGGCTGGAGCCACCACTCGCTGGCCATGATCAGCAGCGGCGTCGCCACCAGGGCGATCACCGCCGCGAAGAGCGCCAGGCGTCTGCCCAGCGCCGAGCCGAACCAGATGCCCGCCGTCTCGGTCGTCCGTCGCCGATAGGGCCACCAGACCAGCGCGGCCACGGCGCACAGCGGGATCACCAGGACCGCGAAGACCGGGTGGAAATGGATCTGCAGTTCCTGGAAGCCCACGAAGTACCACGGCGCCTTGGCCGGATTGGGGCTCATACCCGGATTGGCCGGGGCGCCCAGCGCCGGCGCCCGCAGCACGGCCAGGGCCAGCACCACCGCCAGCAGCACCACGCCCGCCACCGCCTCGCGCAGGATGAGGTCGGGCCAGCCGCGCCCGTACTCGACCTCGGCCGCGGGCGCCTGGCCGACGGCGCGCGGCGGCACCACCCCCCGCGCCTTCCGCACGCGCCAGAAATGGAAACCCATGAGGATCGCCATCGCCACCGGCACCAGCGTGGTGTGGATGGTATAGAAGATGATCAGGGTGGCGGGCCCCACCTCTTCGCCCCCGCGCATCCCGGTCTGCAGCCAGTCGCCGATCCAGGGCACGTAGGCGAGCATGCCCGTGCAGATGGTCACCGCCCAGTAGCTGAGCTGGTCCCAGGGCAGCAGATAGCCCGTGAAGTTGGCCGCCAGGACGCAGAACAGGAGTCCGAGACCGATCAGCCAGTTCAACCGGCGGGGACCGTCCACCGCGCCGGTGAAGAACACGCGCAGCAGGTGCAGCAGGACCACGGCGATGAGCAGGTTGGCGCTCCAGTGGTGCAGGCCGCGCACCAGTTCGCCGAACAGGGTGTCGGCCTGCAACTCGACGATGGACTGGTAGGCGCGCTGGGGCGTGGGCTCGTAGGCCAGCATCTGCAGGGCGCCCGTGACGATCAGCAGGACCGCCAGCAGCGAGGACATGCCGCCCAGTCCCCAGGTATGCCGGTAGCCCAGCGTGCTCACCGGCACACGGTTGGGTCGCATGTGCAGGAGGAAATAGCGCCGGACGGTGGTTGGGCTGGACACGATGTCCTTCCGGTGGAAGGTCGAGAGGGCGACGTCCGCTTGCTGGCGGGATTGTGCCACAGGTGCCGGGTCCAGGCCAAGGCCAAGGTGGGTCGGGGGGCCTCGCCGGGACGCGGCCCCCCGCCGGTCGGTCAATACGACATGGAATCCAGCTTCACCTTGCCCTGGAACACGCGGTAGATGTGCGCGGTGTATCCCAGCACCAGCGGCATGCCGATGCAGGCCAGGATGAGCATGGTCCGCAGCGTCGCCGTGGAGCTGGCCGCGTTGTAGGCGGTCATGCTCAGCTCGGGGTCGGGGCGCGAGTGGATCAGCTCGGGGAACATGCCGATGCCGAAGAGCGCCAGCATGAGCACCATGGTCAAGGACGACGAGAGGAAGGCACGCAGTTCGCGGCCGAGGTGCATCTCGCGCGGGATGTTGGCGATGGCCAGCACGCTCAGGGCCGGCACCAGGAACAGGAGCGGCTGCGCGCGGAACGGCGCGGCCATGTGTGGCAGGTAGAGCAGGGTGGCCATGGTCACCACCACGTAGAGGATGATGAAGCCGATGATGGTGGGACGCACCCAGGTGCGCACGCGCTCGTTCAATTCGCCCTCGGTCTTCAGCACCAGGTAGATGGCGCCGTGCATCAGGAACATGGCCACCACCAGCAGACCCGTGAGCACGGTGTAGGGGTGGATCTGCGCCAGGAGGTCGCCCTGGTAGCGGAAGTTGGGCTCCAGCGGCACGCCCCAGGCCACGTTGCCCAGCGCCACGCCGATCAGGAGCGACGCCAGCAGGCTCGAGACGCTGAAGGCCCAGTCCCAGAACCCGCGCCACCGCGACCCCGGCCGCAGGCTGCGCACGTGGATCGACACGCCGCGGAAGATCAGGGTGAACAGCAGCACGATGAACGCGAGGTAGAAGCCGCTGAAGGCGGTGGCGTAGACGTGGGGGAACGCGGCGAACAGCGCGCCGCCTCCGGTCACCAGCCAGACCTGGTTGCCGTCCCAGAACGGACCGATGGCGTTGAGGAACACGCGGCGGTCGCGGTCGTCGCGGGCCAGCAGATGCAGGCCGCCGACCCCGAGGTCGAAGCCGTCGAGGATGGCGTAGCCGGTGAAGAGCACGCCCACGAGCAGGTACCAGATCACGTTGTAGAACTCGGCGCCCATCACGACACCTCCCCGGCCGGCAGATCCTCGGGCAGCGGTCCCTTGCGCACCTTCTGGTCCAGCAGCACGATGAAGACCACGAACAGCGCCAGGTAGATCAGGGTGAACAGGATCAGCGAGAACAGCACCTGGCCGGCCGAGATATTGTCGCTCACGGCGTCGGCGGTGCGCATGAGCTCGTAGACGATCCACGGCTGGCGGCCGATCTCGGCGGCGGCCCAGCCGAGCTGGTTGGCGGCCTGCGGCAGCAGCACCGAGAACACGAAGATCCAGAGCAGCCAGCGCTGGGTGAAGAGCAGGCCGCGCCAGGCGAGCAGGCCGCCCCCCCAGGCCAGCGCGATGAGCGCCATGCCGATGGCCACCATGAAGTGGTAGGTCTGGAACGTGACCTGCACCGGCGGCCGGTCGGCCTCGGGCCACTCGTTCAGGCCACGGACCACGGTGGCGGTGTCCTGGTCGATGAGCCAGCTCAGGAGGCCGGGAATCTTGATGCCGTAGACGGTCTCGTTCTTCTCGTCGACCCAACCGAGGACCGTCAGGTCGGCCGCGCCTCCGGTCTCGTAGATGCCCTCGAAGGCCGCGAGCTTGGCGGGCTGGTGCTCGGCCACCATCACGGCGTTGCCGTGGCCGGTGGTCAGCTGCAGGAGCGAGGCGGCCATGGCCACCACCAGCGCGACCTTCATGGAAGCCCGGGCGAACTCGGTGTGCTGCCGGCGGAGCAGGTAGAAGGCGCCCACCGAGATCACGAAGAACGCCCCGGTCTGCCAGGCGCCCATGAGCGTGTGGGTGAGACGGTCGAGGGTGGACGGGTTGAGCACCGCGCCCCAGAAACTGGTCACCTCGGCGCGCGCGCCCACGGCGGTCTCGACGATGTGGTAGGCCGTGGGCGTCTGCATCCAGCTGTTGGCCACGATGATCCAGATCGCCGAGAAGTGCGCACCCAGGCAGACCATGCAGGTGGCGAAGAAGTGCATGCGCGCGCTGATGCGGTCCCAGCCGAAGAGCAGGAGCGCCAGGAAGCCCGACTCGAGGAAGAAGGCAAAGATACCCTCGGCGGCGAGCGGCCCGCCGAAGATGTCGCCCACGAAGCGCGAATACTGCGCCCAGTTGGTGCCGAACTCGAACTCCATGACGATGCCGGTGCCCACGCCGAAGGCGAAGATGAGCCCGAAGATGCGGACCCAGAAGCGGGTGAGCTGGTGGTAGAGCGGGTTCCTCGTCCTCAAATAGAGGCCTTCCATGAGGACCAGGATCAGGCCGAGGCCGATACTGAGCGGCGGGTAGAAGTAGTGGAAACCGATGGTCAGGGCGAACTGGATGCGGGATAGGAGAGCAACATCCATGACATGTCTCCTGGATGATGGTCAGAACGATTGTTTTGACCTTGATACACCCTGGCAAGCGCGGTGTACATGGAAACCAGGACACGATGTCTGATCATGCCTTCGTCGCCCCGCAGGTCCTCAATTCTTGCCCACGTTCACGCGGAACATGAAGTCGCACTTCCAGTCCATCCAGCCGGAGGAACCCTCGACATAGCCCTTCCCATCGGGATAGCCGTCCAGGTACCACCACTCGTAGGCATCGCTGCTCCTGTTGCGGACAGCGATCGTCAGGCGCTGGCCCGGCTCGACGCTCAGCATCCTCCGGCTGACATCGATGACCGCCAGTCGCTTCTCGCCCTCGGCCGGGAACATGTCGGGGTCGTAGCGCTCGGAGAAGAGGACCTCGCCCTCCGGCATTCCCCTGGCATCCACCTGCCGGATCTCGACCTGCAGTTCGTCGCGGACGTCCCGCGTGCGGTAGATCCCCAGCTCGATGGCCTCGACGAGCCCGCCTTCCGGCACGACCAGCGTCTGCGCCACCCAGTTGCGGTTCCAGACCGGCTGGCTCTTGCGCGTGTCGGGGACCCATTCCGCCGAGGTGGGCGCGGCCCCTGGTGAGCCAGTGTTCCTCACGTAAGTGCGGAACGAGAAATCGCCGCCCCGCGGCGTCCAGCCGCCGCCGCGCACCGGCCTGGTGAAGCTCTGGCCATCGGCATAACCGTCCTCGTAACTCCAGGCGTAGGACCTCGCGCCGCGGTGCGTCACGACGATCGCCAGCGTCTCGCCGGGAAACACCTGGATCTGGTCGTAGTACAGGTCGATGGCCGCGGCCGGCGCGGGTTGCCCGACGGCATGGGTCGTTCCGGGTTGGCCCGGCGGGCCGGGCGCCATGCCATCCGGATCCGGCCGGACCGAGAAGGAACCGGGGTGGAGCCATTTCTCGACGAGCACGTCCTGGCCGCTCAGCGAAGGCCGCCCCGACGCGTCCACGCGGGCGATCTGCAGCCGCAACTGCTCGTCGGCACCGCCGCTTTGCTGGCTGATACCCAGCTCGATCTCACGCAGAATGCCGCGCTTGCCCACCGTGAAGGTCTGGGCGCAGATCAGGTCGCGGTCGAACGCCTGCCAGCGGGTGGCCTGCGTCAGCCAGTCCTGGTCGAGGTCTGGGTCGATGCCAGCGGCAGGGAAACCGGGTTGATCGGGACCGTCCTCGGGCAGGCACACCTCAGGACAGAACGGAGTGAAATCCAAGAGTCTCGGCGCCCAGTGGCAGACCAGCTTGTTCATGTTGTCGAAATAGCAGAACGGATCCCGGTCGCGGAGGATCCCCACCCACCCGGAGGCGTACCGCAAGCCAAGGGCCCCGCAGATATTCTTCATGACGTTTTCCATGTAGGCGAAGAAGACCCGCTGGACCTCGGGATCATTGGCGATCTTCTGGCGCGCCTCAGTGCCCCAGATCTTGCAGACCGCGTAGGTGAGGCCCAGCAGGATGATGGTCCGATCGCAGGCGCAGCACGCGTCGCATTTGAACCAACTAGAGACATTCATGGCGACGCGCCCATCATCGTTCCCGCGCGACGCCTTGCTCACGACTTCGCCCGCCGGAACCGTCATCTCTTCCAGCACATGGCCGATCGACTCCGACAACTGCTCGGCGGCGTCGGCGAATACCGCCGCCTCGGCAGCGGACATTTCGATCGGTGTGGCCCTCGCCACCACGATGAACGGGTCGCCGGCATTGCCGGTGACCTTCACCCGCCAGCGGCCCTGGGCCGTGGGGTTGAAGATGTTCAGCACCTCGAGGCCCTGATCGAAGCCCTGTTCCTCGACCATGCTCACGAAGCCGGCGTTCGGGGTGGCGCGGAGCTGCTCCTGGTAGCTGTCGAGGTCGATGTCCAGCGCGGTCGCCTGCGGTTGACCGGCACGATCGGGAGTGCGGCTGCCGCGGGCCACCTTCCTGGACGCCTGGGGATCGGGCAAGGGTACGATCCCCAGCAGCGACCTGGCCGCGTCGGTGCGGGATCCGCCCGGTCCCGCCGCCCGCGCCACGCGGCTCGAGGACATGGCCTTCTGGGCGGGCGGCACGATCTCGATGCGCACATCGCGCAGCGGCACGTCCGGGTCGCGCAGGTTCTCCACCGTGCAGAGGATCTCGAGATCCTCGCCCGAGACGTCGAGGTAGAGTTCCTCGTCGATCCAGACCGCCTCGTCACCGGTGCCCACCAGCACGCTCCACTGGATCCGACCTTCGCCGAACTCGGCGAGGGCGACCCCGTCCCCGAGGTCGGTGGTCAGGCTATCGTCGCCGGCAAGCAAGGCGTCGGATCCCATCGCCACGAGAACGAACAGGATGGTGGCCGTCCGAACTGCGGGCACGTTCATGGCGGATCCTTTGCATTGGGGCGCGCTTGCTCCGATATGGGCAGGAGTATCGATTATCAGTGCCGACCGGCCTACTTGAAAGCGCTATAACAAGAATCTGGAAGTCTTCTTAAGGAATCTGCGTAGCAACGATATCCACCTGTCGCGGCGCCCATTGCCACCCGGCAAGCGCTGAACTAGGATATTGCGAATCCTGATTACGCCCCCCCCCACCAACCGAGGTCTCCTTGATCGGCAAGAAGCTGGCCCACTACGAGATCACCGCCCTGCTCGGCAAGGGCGGCATGGGTGAAGTCTACCGCGCCACGGACACCAAGCTGGGCCGCGACGTCGCGATCAAGCTCCTGCCCGCCGGTTTCGACGACGACAAGGAACGCCTGGCCCGCTTCCAGCGCGAGGCGCGCACCCTGGCCGCGTTGCAGCATCCCAACGTGGCCTCGATCTACGGACTCGAGACCGCGGACGGGCAGACCTTCCTGGTGCTGGAACTCGTCGAGGGCGAGGATCTCGCCCAGCGGCTGGCGCAGGGCGCCCTCCCCCTGGACAGCGTAGTGGACATGGCCCGGCAGGTGGCCACCGGCCTGGAGGCCGCGCACGACAAGGGCATCGTCCACCGCGATCTGAAACCCGCCAACATCAAGCCGGGAGCGGACGGGTCGGTGAAGATCCTGGATTTCGGCCTGGCCCGGGCTCTGGAAACCGATCCCACGACGACCGAGGACCCGTCGCTGACACCCACGCTGACCGCGGCCATGACCCGCGCCGGCATGATCCTGGGCACCGCGGCCTACATGTCCCCGGAACAGGCCCGGGGGCTGGCGGTCGACAAGCGCACCGACATCTTCTCCTTCGGCATCGTCCTCTACGAGATGCTCACGGGATCGCGGGCGTTCGGTGGGGACACCATGTCCGACACCCTGGCCTCCATCCTCAAGGAGCAGCCCGACCGCGAGGCGCTGCCGGCCCGGGTGCCCCCTGCGATCCGGACGCTGCTCGACCGCTGCCTCGAGAAGGACCCCAGGCAGCGGCTACGCGACATCGGCGAGGCCCGGCTCATCCTCGAGGCCGTGCAGGCCGGCGACACCACCGCCTCGACGATCCTCGGCAGCGTCGCGGCGCCGCAGCCCGCCGGCCCGACCCGCGCGAAGGGTATCCGTCCCCGCGAGATCGCCGCCTGGCTGCTGGCGGTGACCGCGGTTGCGGCCCTCGGCGTGGGCCTGACCAGGATCGGTTCCCCACCACCACGGCCGACGGTGGGGAGGTTCTCGGTTCCCGTGTCGGGCGATGTCGACCTGCGCTACACCCACGGAGGCCTGGTCATCTCTCCCGACGGCTCGCGCATCGCCTACATCAACGGCCGGAAGCTCTACGTCCGTCCACTGGACAGCTGGGACGCCATCGAGATCCCCCACTCGGAGGAAGCCTCCTCGCCGTTCTGGTCGCCCGCCGGCGACTGGCTGGCCTTCGCCGTCGGCAGGGACATCTGGCGTGTACGCCCGGACGGCACCCAGCGGCAGCTGATCTGCACCGCCGAGATGGCCATCTCCCGCACCACGGGCGGCGCCTGGCTCGCGGACGACCGCATCGTGTTCCGAGGGACGCAGGACCTGATGGTCGTGCCCGCGTCCGGGGGCAGCATCACGACCTTCGTGGGAACCGCCGACTCGGCGATCGTCGACTACCACGAGCCTGAAGCCTTGCCCGACGGAGAGGGCCTCGTCGTGGGCATGCACATGCAGGCCGGGGTCAACACCATCGGAATCGTATCCCTGGAGGGAGCCTTGACCCAGGTGCTCACGATCCCCGGGGCGAACATCAGCGACCCCTGCTACTCGCCCTCGGGACATCTCCTCTTCCAGGACGAGTCCGATCTCTGGGCGGTCGCGTTCTCGCTGGCCGATCTGACCATTCGCGGCGACCCCTTCCCGGTGGAGCGCAACACGGCGATCCCGACCGTGGCGAAGAACGGCACGCTCGCCTACATCCGGAACGCCGGCACGATCCTCAGACGGCTGGTCCTCGTCGATCGGACGGGTGCGCTCGTGAAGCAGCTCGGCCAGCCGGAGGACATCTGGGCGGCGTATGCTCTCACACCGGACGGAAGCCGGGCCGCCGCGATGCAGACCAAACAGACCGACATCTATCTGCACGACGACCGCCAGGCCCGCACCCGCGTGACGTTCACCGAGGTCGAGCACGACATGGTCTCGTTCTCCTGGGACGGCGCCACGATCTATTTCGCCACCGGCACCGAGGGCAACTACCGCATCGGCAGCCAACGGGTCGACCGCAACGAGCCCGAGCAACTGCTCATCCCGGCCGGCGACCTGGGCCCTCATTACTACGCGGCCTGCCCCGCGGTCACCCGCGACGGCGAGCGCCTCTTCTACACCGCGATCGGTGCCAACGAGAAGCAGGACATCGCCTGGCTGGATCTCGTGGGCGACCAGGAGCCCCGGCTGTTCCTGTCCGGCGACGCCGCCGAGTACGCGGCCCGTCCCTCGCCAGCCGATGCCCGCTACGTGGCCTACGTGTCCGAGGAGTCGGGCTCCGCGCAGGTCTACCTGACGACCTGGCCGGACGCCGATCAGAAGCTGCCCGTCTCCATCGACGGCGGGCTGTGGCCGCGCTGGAAGGGTGACGGCAAGGAATTGTACTTCGCGTCCGGCAACGACATCTTCGCCGTCGACGTGACCTACGACCCCCTCGTCCTCAGTCGCCCGCGCAAGCTGTTTTCAAGACTGGAGATCGATGACCGGCAGCCCTTCGGCTGGCCGGCCACGTTCGGCGTCACGGAGGATGGCGAGCGTTTCCTGGTGACCGATCTGGTGGTCGACGAGAACCTAGATCCCGAGATCGCCATCGTGCAGAGCTGGTCGGTATCGCGCGAGTGACCGCGGACGGGGGCCGCGGACGTGACGGCCTCTCATGACGATGAGGGCCCCCGGGGGAGCCCTCATCGATGGGATCGACGGTCGCGGCGGCAGACGATCGCTACTCCGCGTACCCCAGCCGCCGATTCAGCTCCACCATGATCACCTTGGCCGCCTCGGGGATCACGGTGCCCGGCCCGAAGATCGCCGCGGCTCCGTGCTCGCGCAGGAAGTCGTAGTCCTGCGCCGGGATCACCCCGCCGCAGATCACCATGATGTCCTCGCGCCCCAGCTTCTTCAGCTCGGCCACGAGCTGCGGCAACAGCGTCTTGTGCCCCGCGGCCAGCGACGACATGCCCACCACGTGAACATCGTTCTCCACCGCCTGCCTGGCGGTCTCCTCGGGGGTCTGGAAGAGCGGCCCCATGTCCACGTCGAAACCCAGATCGGCGTAGGCCGTGGCCACCACCTTGGCGCCCCGGTCGTGTCCGTCCTGGCCCATCTTGGCGATCATGATGCGCGGCCGACGGCCCTCGTGTTTCGCGAAGGTCTCGATGAGCTGGCTGACCTCGGTCACCTCACCCTCCTCGCCGTACTCGGCGCTGTAGACGCCGCTGATGGTCTTGATCTCGGCCTTGTGGCGGCCGGCGACCTTCTCGCAGGCGTCGGAGATCTCGCCCAGGGTGGCGCGTACCCGCGCCGCGTCCACCGCCAGCGAGAGCAGGTTGCCCTCGCCGGTGCGGGCGCACTCGGTGAGCGCGTTCAACGCCGCCTCCACCGCTGCGCCGTCGCGCTCGACCTTGAGCTTCTCCAGCCTTTCGACCTGCTGCCGCCGGACCTCGGTGTTGTCGACCTCGAGGATCTCCAGCGGATCCTGGTGATCGAGGCGGTACTTGTTCACGCCGACGATGGTCTCCTGGCCGCTGTCGATGTGCGCCTGCCGGCGCGCCGAGGCTTCCTCGATGCGCAGCTTGGGCAGCCCCGAGGCGATGGCCTTGGCCATGCCGCCCATCTGCTCCACTTCCTGGATGTGGCCCCACGCCTTCTGGATCAGCTCGTGCGTGAGGCTCTCCAGATAGTAGCTCCCGCCCCAGGGATCGACCACGCGGCAGATCTGCGTCTCGTCCTGCAGGTAGAGCTGGGTGTTGCGGGCGATGCGCGCCGAGAAATCGGTCGGTAGCGCGATGGCCTCGTCCAGCGCGTTGGTGTGCAGCGACTGGGTGTGGCCCAGCGCCGCCGCCATGGCCTCCACGCAGGTGCGGACCACGTTGTTGAACGGATCCTGCTCGGCGAGCGACCAGCCCGAGGTCTGGCTGTGGGTGCGCAGCGCCAGCGACTTGGGGCTCCGGGGTTCGAACTGCTTGAGCAGCTTGGCCCAGATCACCCGGCCCGCGCGCAGCTTGGCCATCTCCATGAAGTAGTTCATGCCCTCGGCCCAGAAGAACGACAGGCGCGGGGCGAAGGCGTCGATGTCGAGCCCCGCCGCCAGACCCGTGCGCACGTACTCCAGGCCGTCGGCGATGGTGTAGGCCAGCTCGAGGTCCGCGGTGGCGCCGGCCTCCTGCATGTGGTAGCCGCTGATGGAGATGGAGTTGAACTTGGGCATCTGCCGCGAGGTGTACTCGAAGATGTCGCCGATGATCTTCATGGAGAAGTCGGGTGGGTAGATGTAGGTGTTGCGGACCATGTACTCCTTGAGGATGTCGTTCTGGATCGTGCCCGCGAGCTGATCCAGCGAGGCCCCCTGCTCCAGCGCCGCCACGATGTAGAACGCCATCACCGGCAGCACCGCCCCGTTCATCGTCATGGAGACCGACATCTTGTCGAGCGGGATGCCGTCGAAGAGCGTCTTCATGTCGAGGATCGAGTCGATGGCCACGCCGGCCTTGCCCACGTCGCCGACCACGCGCGGGTGGTCGCTGTCGTAGCCGCGGTGCGTCGCCAGGTCGAAGGCCACCGACAGGCCCTTCTGACCGGCCGCGAGGTTGCGCCGGTAGAATGCGTTGGATTCCTCGGCGGTGGAGAAGCCGGCGTACTGCCGCACGGTCCACGGCCGCAGCACGTACATGGTGGCGTAGGGCCCGCGCAGGAACGGCGGGATGCCCGCGGTGTAGTCGACGTGCTCGAGGTCCGCGATGTCCGCGGCGTCGTAGAGCGCGCGCACGTCGATCTGCTCGTTGGTCCGCCAGACGGCGTCGGGATCGCCGCCGCGTTCGCGCACGCTGGCGGCCCAGGCCGCGCGGTCGGCGGCACCGGTGGGCTGGGCGAGGTCGACCTTGGTGTAATCAGGAATCCGGCTCACAGCGCGACCCCCTTGGTGCGGGCCAGTTCGCTCAACACCGCGTGGGCGTCGGAGCGGACGTGGATGAAGTCGTCGAGGCCGGCCTCCTGCAGCTGGTCGGCCAGATCCTTGGGCATGCCGGCAAGCAGCACGGTCTCGATATCGCGCGCCTTGAGCTGTGCGACCGTCGCCACCGCTTGCTCGGCATAGGTTTCGTCCAGGCCCACCAGGACCACCGTGCGGGCCTTGCTCAGCGAGGCGGCCTCGGCGGCCTCCGCCGGCGTCTTGAAGAAGCGGTCGGCCTGCACGGCGAAGCCGCCGGTCTGGAAGAACCCACGGGTGAAATCGAGCCGGGGCATGTAGCGCGCCACATTGCCGAGATTGGCGCAGAAGACCGTGGTGTCGCGGGGATCGCCGTGGTCGCGGACCGCGGCGCGCAGTCGTTCGAACATCTCGCCGGCGCGCCAGGACACGATGGGGGCGATGCGTTCGTGCGGGTCGGCGTCGTGGCGGAAGGTGCCACTCAGCTCGCCCACGGTCGCGCCGGCGGCCGCTGCCGCGACGATGGCCTCGAAGACCGCAGGCCCCTCGCCCTGGAGGATGCCCTCGAGCTTGCGCAGCACCTCCACGTTCTGCTGGTGGTCGCCGCTGGTGCGCAGTTCCTGCAGGACCTGCGCGCGCTCGGCCCGCAGCGCGGCGTGGTTCGCCGTCCGTCCGGGGCGGGGCTGTTCCTGGGCGTTGGGATACTGGTTGGTGCCCACCAGGATATCCTTGCGCAGCGCCAGGTTCTCGCGGCGCCGGCCCGCGGTCCCCGCGATGCGCGCCTGGATCGACCCGCTCTTCAGCGCGGCCACGATCCCGCCCTCGGCCTCGATCTCCTGGAACAGCCGCCAGGCGGCCGCGGCCACCTGGCCGGTGAGCTTCTCCACGAACCAGCTGCCGCCCGCCGGGTCGCCCACCAGGTCGAAATGGCACTCCTCGCGCAGCATGATCTGGGTGTTGCGGGCGAGGCGGCGGCTGAACTCGTCGGGCAGGCCCAGTGGCTCGTCGAACGGCGCCACGTGCAGGCTGTCGACCTGGCCGAGCACCGCGGCCATAGCCTCGGTGGTGGTGCGCAGCATGTTCACGTGGGGGTCGAGCGCGGTCTTGGTGAAGCGGCTGGTGCGCGCGCCGATGGTCATGCGCTGGGCGTCGTCGCCGCCGCCGGCCGCCGCCACGATGCGCGACCAGAGCAGGCGCGCGGCGCGCAGCCGGGCGATCTCCATGAAGAAGTGGGTGCCCACCGAGAAACCGAAGCGGATGCGGGGAGCGACGGTCTCCAGGTCGAGGCCGCGCGTCTCCAGCTCGCGCAGATGATGCACCGCCACGGCCAGGGTGATGGCCAGCTCCTCGACCGCGCTGGCGCCGCCGTCGTGGTAGACGTGGCCGCGGGCGGCGACGGTCTGCAGGCCAGGAGCGTGCGCGGCGGCCCAGCCGGTGAGGATGGCCAGCTCGTCGTAGGCCTGGTCGAGCGACAGTGGCAGGCGACCGTGCTCGGCGAGGCCGGCGAGGGGGTCGAGCCCCACGCTGCCCTGCAGCCTGTCGTCCGCCACGCCGCGCTTGCGCGCCAGCGCCACCAGCAGCGCGGCGTAGGTCAAGGCGCCCGCACCGCTCTCGAGGTGCACCGGCACCCTGGCCAGATCGACCCCGTCGAGCGCCTGGCAGAGACCGCGCAGCGACGCCACCGAGGTACCGTCGCGACCCACATCGGCGGGGTCGGCCTGGTCGGGATCGAGGCCGGCCTGACTGGCGCGATCGACAACCAGGACCGCGGCGTTCTGGCCGCACTTGAGATCGTGACGCAGCGCCTCGTTGAATTCCTCGTAGGTGGGATAGGGCAGCTCCTGGGCGATCTGCCACGGCTGCTCGCGGTAGCCCAGCGGCCGGACGCCGCGGGCGAAGGGAGCAGTGCCGGGCGCTGCGCCGAGGTGCTCCAGCCCTTCGAGGTCCGCCTTGGTGTACATGGGCTGCAACGTGATGCCCTCGTACGTCGGCGTGAACATCTTCTTCTCGAAGGGAATGCCCTTGAGCAGCCTGACGCACTCCTCGTGCCACTCCTCCAGGGTGGGCACCGGGAAGTCGTCACGCAGGCCCAAACCGGTCTGGTCGCTCATCTGTACCCTCGCACGAATGCCGGTCCGCGGGGGCCCGGTCCGTCGAAAAGCGATAGCGGCGGGCCTCGGCCCGCGTCTGCACCGCAGTAAGGTGGTTACTTGCCGGAGACATGGCAAGGGCTGGAGTTGGCCTGCCGACCCGCCTGGAAGCGGCTGTCGGGACGCGTCAAATGGCCGGATCGGAGGCCAACCTGCGCGATCAGCGGATCAAGGCGCAGCGAGCGGTCTGCACGCCCTGCGGCGTGCGGATCCGGACCAGGTAAGTGCCGCTGGGCAAGGCCCGGCCGGCCTGATCGGTCCCCTCCCAGGTCAGGCTCGCCGGTCCGGCGGGCAGGCTGGCGCGCAGGGTGCGCACCCGCAGACCGCGGGCGTTGTAGAGCGCCACCTCCACGGCCCCGGCCGTGGGCATGGTGAAGGCGAAGCTGGTCCGGGGGTTGAAGGGGTTGGGCGCCACGCGCACCGCTGGTCCGGCTCGTGGCACGGGCGCCGCCACGGGTGCGGAGTCCGAGAGCGTCAGGACATCGAGGCGGTCGGTGGTGAGGACCACCAGGACGTTGCCCACGGCGGCGATCCGCTGCACCGGACCGGGTGCGGTCCAGATCGCCTGCGGGATCATGGCGTCCGGATCGCCGGCGTAGCCGTACACCGTCACCTGGTCGCCATCGAAACTGACGTGGCGATCGCCGATGCGCGCCGGCTGCTGGGCCGCCACCACGTCGCGGTCATGCTCGTCGGTGGGTCCGTAGCACCAGAAATCGACATCCTGCGCGCTGAAGCTCGACGCGGGCGCGGCTGGATCGGCGAGGTCGACCACCAGGGTGCGCGTGGTGCTCGGCAGCGCGGTCTGCGGATCCCGGCACAGGACCAGGACCTGGTTACCGCGCCTGACGAGCTGACTCGGCCGCCACGCCGCTCCATCCTCGTCGGGATCGACCAGGAAGGTCGCGACCAGCTGCGGCGACTCGGGCTCGCCCACGTCGACGACGTGCACCAGGCCCGGCTGACCGGCGACCTCGGCCAGGACCACCACGAGGTCGTCGAATAGGAGGCACCGCTGCAGGTCGCCGTCCAGGGCGAGCTGGCCGAGGACCGTGGGAGCGGTCGGGTCGGCCACCGAGAACAGGGTGAGTCCGTCGGCCGAGGTGCCGGCCAGCACGGTTGCGACCACGTCCAGACAGGTCAGAGGCGGATCTGGCGCGAGCACCGCGATCTCCTCCGGCACGAGCGGATCAGAAAGGTCCTCGAGGTGCACACCGGCGCCGGATCGATGGAAATAGAGCACGTCGCCGTCGGCCAGCAACGAGCCAAGCGCAAACTCACGACCTGGACGTGCCTGCAGCGTGGCCAGTTCGGGGCCGGTGAGGTCGACCACATAGCGACGGTCGGTGCCCTGGAGCCAGACGGCCCGGTCGGCAACCTCCAGGAGCGCGCCCTCGAGCAGAGGCCAGGCGTAGCCGAGATCGACGATGGGATCGGTGCCCGTCGGGATCCGGTAACCGTTCAGGCCGACCGCGGTCTCGAGCAGGATCAGGTCGTCGTGGACCTCGATGCGATCGCCGCGTGGCAGCGAGGAGGCGAGGATCCCCCGCGCGGTCATGGCCGCCGGGTCGGCGGTGTCGAACACCTCGAGCGGATCGGTGATCTCGGCACCGGCCACCACGAGCCAGCGGCCGCCAAGAGTCAGCGAAGATCCGGTCGCGGCGACCTGGCCGAGGTAGATCGGGTTCTGGGGATTGGTGAGGTCGTAGCTCTCGATACGGTCACCCCAGCGAACGAACAGGGTGCGCTCGCGCAGTGCCAGTCCGCTCGCGGTCCAGCCCTCCGCCGGCGGCTCGATGGTGGCCATGATCGTGGGCAGGAGCGGATTGGCCAGGTTCACCACGTGAAGGCCGTCGTCGTTGCCGAGCACGGCCCGATCGCCGGCGAATGCCCACACGTCGGCCTGGCCGATGGTCTCGCTGAAATCGAGCAGGCCCAGGATGCCCCCGGGCCCCGGCGCCGAGAGCACGATCAGATAGATCTGCGGCTCCACCAGCACCCGGTAGCCGACCCCGTCGATCTGGACGTTGGGCAGATGCCAGTTGGCCGGCACGTCGTCGAAGCTGAGCACGCCATTGAAATCCACAGACCCCAGCAGTCCTTCCGCACCGTCGAATCGCACGAGGGTCGAGTCGCCGAAGGACTCCAGGCCGATGGGCGGCTGTGGCAAAGTCCGCACCAGGTTGTCGCGTCGCGGTTCGGGTGCGCTCCAGTTCACCAGGCGGAGGTCCTGGTCGCTGACCACCAGGGTCTGTGGAGAGAAAGGCACCCAGAAGCGCGGTGCTGGCGTCTCGAGCGACCCGATGACATCCAGCGTCGTTTCCGCCAGGGCCACCCCGGCCACCAGCAGGGCGGCGCAGCAGACGATTGAACATCGAGCGGACATCTGATTCCCCTGGCACAAGAATGGATTGGCGACCGCGACTCCCTGATTATACGAGAGCCACCCGGCGGTAGGCAAACGGGCGGGAAGCGGATCAGGTTGCGTCGGGCTGCAACTCCAGGAGCACCATCTCCGGCGGACAGCCCAGGCGGAACGGGAACCAGTGCCCCAGGCCGCAGGTCACGTGCATCACGGCCTGCTCGTGGCGATAGACGCCCCAGGCCCAGCGGACCGCTCCGTTGAGCTGCAGGATCGAGCGACCGGCCACCGCCATCTGTCCGCCGTGGGTGTGTCCGGCGAGGACCAGGTCCACGCCACGGGCCGCCGCGTGCGGCAACACGCTGGGGCGGTGGCTCAGAAGCACCGTGAACGCATCGGGCGAGACGGGCCCCAGGGTGCGCTGGAGCTGATCGGGATAGAAGTCGTTCTGGGTGCTACGGGGCACCGCGCGGATGTCATCGATGCCCGCCAGCACGAACGGCTGGCCCGCGTGGCGCAGCAGACGACCGCTGGTGCGCAGCAGTTCCACGGGTCCCTCGGCATAGGCTGCGAGCATGGGCGTCAGGCCACGGGCATGTTCGTGGTTGCCGAGGCAGGCGAAGGCGCCGAGAGGCGCGTCGAGGTCGGCGATCATCTCGAGGGCGCGCGGGAGCTGGGTCACGTCGTCGGCCAGGTCGCCCGTGACGCAGACCAGGTCGTACTCGCCCCGTGGCGCCCGGCGCAGCGCGCGTTCGAGATCGGGCAGGCGGACCAGGTCCCAGAGGTGGACATCGCTGAAATGCAGGATGCGCAGGCCGGCGAGCGGGGTCGGCAGATGCGGCAGGCGGAGCGTGCGTCGCCGCAACCGGACCGGGCCCTCGGCCTCGACCACGCCGCCCAGCCCGGTGGCGCCGGCGGCCACCGGCAGCGCCACGGCCGAGGCCTGCAACAGGAAGCGGCGACGTCCGGCCCGGGGCGAGGGGTTCCGGCCGCCCAGGTGCGAGGCCGCCTGCAGGAGCGCCGCCAGCAACAGTGCTCCCCCCAGGGCGAGCTGTCCGAAGAACAGCGCCAGCTGCCAGGTGACGAGGCTGTCGGCCACGTCGGTGGCGCCCAGGCGGGTCAGGGCGAACCAGATAGTCGGCACGGCGAGGTCCAGGCCGACGAGGATCCAGGCGCCCCGGCGCACCCGGGCGCGCGCCCACCAGGACCGCAACGCCAGACGGACGAAGACCAGCAACCCCGACCCCAGGACGAGGAAGGCCACCAGGAGCAGCGCAAAATCTCGGTAACGAACCATGGCGTCGAAGGTATCCATCACCGGGCCGGACGCCAAGTCCAGGCTTGCTGATGCAACAGAATTGCGTTTAATGTCGGCGACCGCCAACGCCGAACGGAGCCGCCGTGTCCCTCCCGCTCACCGAGGAATCCCTGCGCCAGGACCTGCACACTGCCGGTCTGCGCGCCACTGGGCCCCGGCTGGCCGTTCTCCAGCTCCTGCGCCGGGCACGGCTGCCGTTGAGCCACCCCGAGGTGGTGGCGGCACTCGAGGACCGGGCCTGGGACCGCGCCACCCTCTACCGCAACCTGCAGGATCTGGCCCGCTGCGGCCTGGCGCGCCGCACCGACCTCGGCGACCGGGTCTGGCGCTTCGAGGCCGCCGGCCATACTCGGCCCGCCCACAGCCACCCGCACTTCGTGTGCCAGGACTGCGGTCAGGTGACCTGCTTGCACGACGCCACCGTCCATGTCGAGTCTGGCAGGAAAGCACCGAGAGCCGTGCGCGCCGAGGAGTTCGAGGTCCAGCTCAAGGGCCGCTGCGATCAGTGCCGGAAGGAGATCAGATGAGAATCGTGCTCGGCATCCTGCTGCTCTGCGCGGGCCTCGCCGTCGCGGCCGAGCCCCTGGATGTGCTGGTGACGATCCTGCCCCACGCCTCGCTGGTCGAGCGCCTCGGCGGCGATTCGGTGAGGGTACGCGTGCTGGTGGGCCCCGGCGAGACGCCGGCGAGTTTCGACCCCACGCCACGGCAGCTCCAGGCCGTGGCCGGCAGCCAGCTCTGGCTCACGACCGGCGCGCCGCTGGAGACGCCGCTGGCCCCGCGGCTGGCCGCCCTGCAGCCCGCGCTCGACATCGTCGCCACCCACGCCGGCCTCGAGTTGCTGGCCGACGCATCCTGCACAGACCACGGCCACGACCATGGCGAGACCGACCCGCACGTCTGGCTGAGCGCGCGCAACACCAGCCACCAGGCCGCCATCATGGCCGACGCCCTGGCGCGCCACCTGCCGGCCGAATCTGCGGCCATCGCCGCGCGGCTCGGCGAACTCCAGGCCGACCTGCAGGCCCTCGACCAGGAACTCACCGACCAGCTGGCTCCGGTCCGCGGCCGCACCATGGTGGTCTTCCATCCCGCCTTCGGCTACCTGGCGCGCGATTACGGGCTCGTCCAGCAGGCGGTGGAAAGCGGCGGCCTGGCGCCGAGCCCGCGCCACCTCAGCAGGCTGCTCGCCGAGATCCAGGGCCAGGGCATCCACACGATCTTCGTTCAACCGCAGCAATCGGACCAGCTGATCCGCCGACTCGCCCGCGAGGCCGACCTCGCCGTGGTGGTCCTCGATCCCCTGGCCCGCGACCACCTCGCCAACCTGCGGCACATCGGCACCGCGTTGCGCGCCGGACTGGAGTTGCAGCCATGACCGCCGCCATCGCCTTCACCGGCGTCGATTTCGCCTACGGGCAACGCCCCGTCCTGCACCACGTCGACCTCACCGTGCCCGCCGGCAGCTTCACCGCCATCATCGGACCCAATGGCGGCGGGAAGTCGACGCTCCTGAAACTGGCCCTCGGCTTGCTCGAACCCCGTCGCGGCGAGGTCCGCCTGCTGGGCGACGAGCCGCGCCGGTCGCGTCGTCGCGCCGGATATCTGCCGCAGTCGGCTCGGCTGGACCACGACTTCCCCATCACCGCGCTCGAAGCCGTCAGCCACGGTCGTCTGGGGCGGGGCCTGCACCTGGGCCCGTTCCGGCGCCGGGACCGCGATGCCGCGCTGGCGGCGCTGGCGGCGACCGGTTGTGCCGACCTGGCCTCGCGCCCGCTCGCCCACCTCTCGGGGGGCCAGCGCCAGCGCGTGCTCATCGCCCGCGCCCTGGCCACCGACCCCGAGGTGATGGTGCTCGACGAGCCCGCCGCCGGGCTCGACCCCGCCAGCCAGGCCGAGCTCTACGACCTGCTCTCCGAGCTTTCCGAGCGCGTGACCATCCTGGTCGTGAGCCACCACGTGAGCCTGGTCTCGCGTCATGTCCGGCAGGTGGTCTGCGTCCACGATGGACACCTGCACCTGCCCGTCACCACGGAGATCGGCCCCGAACTGGCGGACTTCTTCCCCGACATGCAGAACATGGTGCTGGTACGGCACGAGCACGACCAGTGCCCCACCCCCGGGGAGGACCATCATGGGTGAGTTCTGGCAAGCCCTGGGTCAGTTCGCCTTCCTGCGCCAGGCGCTCCTGGCCGGCCTGGCGGCCAGCGTGGCCTGCGGCGTGGTCGGCAGCTTCGTGGTGACGCGGCGCATCACCACCGTGGCCGGCGGCCTGGCCCACGCCGTCCTCGGCGGCATGGGCCTGGCCTACTGGCTACAGACCGCCCACGGCGTGTCGTGGCTGCATCCGCTGCACGGGGCGCTGGTCTTCGCGCTGCTGGCGGCGTTGATCCTAGGCCGGGTGCAGGCGGGCGGACGCGAAAGGGTGGACACCGTGATCTCGGCGCTCTGGGCGGTGGGCATGGCGTTGGGCGTGATCTTCCTGTTCCGCTCCCCGGGCTACAAGGTCGACCTGATGAGCTACCTCTTCGGGAACATCATGCTGGTGGACCCCAGGACGCTCATTCTGCTCATCTCTCTTGATGGCATCATCTTACTGATCGTGTGGTTGTTCTACAACCAGCTCGTGGCCGTGAGTTTCGACCCCGAATTCGCCCGCCTGCGCGGCCTGAACGTGGATGCCTGGTCCACCCTGCTGCTGGTTCTGGTGGCCTTGACCGTGGTCAGCCTGGTCTACGTGGTGGGGATCGTCATGGTGATCGCGCTATTGGCCCTGCCAGCCGCGGCCGTCGGACGGTTCACGGCCCGGCTGGGAGTGATGATGGCGGCGGCCACCGCGCTCTGTGCCATGACCACCACCACGGGCCTGGCGCTCAGCTTCCACTTCGACCTGCCAACCGGCGCGGTCACCATCCTGGTGGCGGCGCTGTTCTACGTGGTGGCCCTGCTGCTTCAGCGTCGGCCGGCCCGTCAACTATCCCGCGGAGGTCGCTGAGTTGAGCCGCAGCGTGGTGATCGTGGGCGGCGGTGCCGCAGGCATGTTCGCGGCCATTCGCGCCGCCGAGCTGGCGCCCGATCTGCGCGTGACCGTGCTGGAGAAGAGCCGCGACCTCCTGCAGAAGGTCGGCATCTCCGGCGGCGGCCGCTGCAACGTCACCCACGACTGTCGCGACCCCCGCGAGCTCGTGAACTTCTACCCGCGTGGCTCCCGCGAATTGCGCGGACCATTCAGCCGCTTCGCCGCCCAGGACACCGTCGACTGGTTCACGGCCCGCGGCGTCGCGTTGAAAACCGAACCCGATGGCCGCATGTTCCCCATCACCGACGACTCGGCCACGGTGATCGGCTGCCTTCTCGACGCCGCACGCAAGGCCGGGGTCGAGATCCTCACCAGGCGTACGGTGCAGACGGCAGAACGGACAGCGGAGGGTTTCCTGATCACCCTCGCCGACACGACCGCGCTGTCCTGCCACCGCCTGCTTCTGGCCACCGGCGGCATGCGTAGCTCTGGTGCCCGCGAGCTCGTCGAGTCGTTCGGACACGCGGTGCTCGAGCCAGTGCCCTCGCTGTTCACATTCCACATCGAGGACTCGCGGCTGGCCGATCTGGCCGGTCTCGCGGTCGAGGACGCCGGCACCGCCATCGCCGGGGTCAAGAGTCTACGCCAGCGGGGCCCGCTGCTCGTCACCCACTGGGGTGTGAGCGGCCCGGGCGTGCTCAAACTCTCGGCCTGGGGCGCCCGCGCGCTGGCCAACCGGAACTACGTGTGCGAGCTGGTCGTGGACTGGCTACCGGCGTTGCCTCCCGACGGGGTGCCTGCGATGATCGCGACCGCCCGTCGCGAGCATCCGCGCAAGCAGGTGGTAGCCACCGCCCTGGGCGGCTTGCCGCGACGGCTCTGGCAACGGCTGACCGCTGCCGCCGGCATCGGCTCCGAGCGCATCTGGAGCGAATTGCGCCGCGAGGAGACGCAGGCCCTCACCGGCCAGCTGCGGGAATGCCGCTTCCAGGTGACCGGCAAATCGCTGAACAAGGACGAGTTCGTGACCTGCGGCGGAGTCCCGCTGCTCGAGGTCGATCTGCGCCGGATGGAGAGCCGTCTCGTGCCCGGCCTGCATTTCGCCGGCGAGATCCTCGACATCGACGGCGTGACCGGGGGCTTCAACCTGCAGGCCGCCTGGACGGGCGGCTGGATCGCGGGCGAGGCGCTGGCTGCGGAATGAATCAGTCGAGGCCGAGCTTGGCGAGTCGCCGGTAGAACGTGGCCCGCGAGACCCCGAGCCGCTTGGCCGCGGCAGTGCGATTGCCGCCTGTCTCCTCGATGGCCAGCAGGATCCTGGCTCGGCTGAGCGTCTCCCCCTTCTCACCCCCCGCCACCGCCGCCGCGGCATGCTGCCCCGGCCCGCTCAACACCATGGCGTCATCTCCCGTGCCGACGTTGATCTGCACGCGCCCCATGGTCTGCAACGAGATATGAGCCCGGCGGGCCACCAGCGCCACCTCACGAACGTTACCTGGCCAGCCATACTTGGCGAGAAGTCGTAAGCTGACCGAATTGAAGTAACGCTCGGCGGTGACCTGGCGGCCCGCCGAGAGACTGAGAAAGTGGTCGAGCAAGGGCCGTAGATCCTCGGGCCGGTCCCGCAGCGGTGCGATGGGAATGGCGAGCACAGCCAGCCGGTAATAGAGGTCCTCGCGGAAATCGCCCTCGGCCACGGCGGCCTCGAGTTCCACGTTGGTGGCGGCGATCACGCGCAGATCAGCCCGCCGCTCCTCGGGATCCCCCAGACAGAGGTACGACCCGTCCTGCATGATACGCAGCAGCTTGGCCTGGGTCTGCGGGGGCAGGTCGCCGATCTCGTCGAGGAAGAGGGTGCCGCCATCGGCCTCGGCCGCCAGCCCCTTGCGGTCGTCATTCGCCCCGCTGAACGCTCCCTTGACGTGCCCGAAGAACTCGCGCTCGAACATGGTCTGGGGAATCGCCGTGATGTTCACCGCCACGAAGGGCTTGTCCTTGCGCAGACTCCGCTGGTGGATCAGCCGCGCGATGACCTCCTTGCCCGTGCCCGTCTCACCGGTCAGGAGGATCGGTTCGTCGTAGGGCGAAAAGGCGGTCACCGCCTGCATGACCTCCTGCATGGCCCGCGACTCGGCAATGATCACCTCGCCCGGACGATAGGTCTCATTCGGCCGCGACCGCGTCCGCGCACTCTCGTACCTGATCTCCTCCGCTCGACGCCGGGCGATCTGCGACTGCAGACGTTTGACCGCGTTCGTCCAGTACTCGATGTCCAGATTGCGGCAGATCCCCTGGGCGATGAGGGCATGCTCCCAGGCCTGGTCGAGAAGATCACGCGGCTCCTCCACCTCGTGATCCTGGCTGCGCGCGAGAAGGGTCTCGGCCGCAGTGATGCGGGCGATGGCGTGCTCGTGGCGCGCATCGATGTCCTCGAGCTGTTCGCAGGCCTTCAACGCATAGTCGAGGGCGCTGGCCATGTCGCCAGCCTGGAGCATCCCCTCGGCCAGGCACCGCAGGGTAACACCCTCCTCGAAGCGGTCACCCAGCTTGCGGGCATGCTGGCGAGCCTGGCGCAGGATCTCGAGGCCCCGCCCGACCGCCCTTTCGGCCACCAGGCATTCGCCCTCGCGGCGCAGGAGTTCCATGACCAGGTCGCCTTCGGGGGCCAGGTCCATGGCGATGGCCATGCCGCGCTGATAGAAGCGCCGGGCCTCCTCGGGCTGGCCTTCGTCGCGGTAGACATCACCGAGGAATTCCAGGGCAAGGCATTCCTCGCGCGGGATCTTGATCTCGCAGGCCATGGTGTAAGCTTGCATGAGGTGCTTGCGAGCGGTGCTGAAGTCGCGGGTGAGGCGGTGGACGTTGCCTAGGGCTATGTGGGTGCGGGTTTGGTTGGGGGTGTCTTGTATCCCACACAAATGCTTTGATGCAATGTCTAGATATTTATTCGCATTTGAATAGCCGCCTAATTTATAATGGCAAATTCCAATATTTAAACTGCTTCTACCAATCCGTCCTATCGAATTTAATAACTCTCCAACATCCTTCGATTTAGTATACCAATCTATTGCCTTGGAATAGTTTCCTAGTTGGAATTCTGCTACACCAGCATAACCCGCATGGTCAGCTTCATATGCTTTATAACCCAACAGTTTCGCAATGCTATAGCCCGCACAAAAATCATTTAAAGCCGTTTCAATTGCACCTTGTCTTAAGTACGCGTAGCCTCGACACAGCAAGTAGTCGAATAGGTCAACCTCCTTCTTTTCAATATATTGGTCAATAATATCGTTTGTAGATTGAACAACGGAGTTGTACTCCCCCTCTGCGAGACTCATAAGCATTGAAATAACATCAAGTTGCCTGCTGCAATCCTCTGGAATATCATACTTGCTTAACCAGCCGATTACCTCATTCGCTTGTTTGTATGATCCAGTTCTTTGATAGTTGCACGCTAGAAGTACCCAGCATCTTGTTACAGAATTTGTACGAGAATAAACCCTGCTCGGATTGTCAATAAGTTGCTTAACTAAAGTCATTGAATCTTGATATAACTCCTGCTCATAAAGAACAATTGCACGCTGAAGACCTGTGCCATCAACACTAAAATTAAGAATGCTGCTTTTGCGGGTTGGTTCGTTCATCTATCCGAACCATTCGTTCGCAATAGCAAGAGAATATTCTTTGAAATGAAAATTGCTGAAGGTACTGGATACTCATAGTATGCGCTATTGATGATAGTTACACCAAAGAACGGAGGTGCTGCATCTTCTGGTTCTGGGCTATTGTCAGGAGGATTGCCACTGGCTCCTCCACTGCTGATTCCCTCACAGCCTATCACCCCCCCGGTCGGATCCCCCTCAAATGACGGACAAGCCGACTCATTACTCCTTTGAAGCTGAGCACCAAAGACAGGCGCCGCGGCCCCTAGACACAGAACCACGACAAAAAGAAAAACAGGCAACGCCCAGAGGCGGATCTTCATTGGGAGGCTCCCCCGTTCGGTGGGAATGAAGTCCCGACGATCAAATCCTATCATTTTTGGCGAATCGGTGACAACCCCCTTTCATCCTCAATTTCAGCCATCAATGGTCCCGGGTTGACTCCTGGCCGATTTCTGACGATATTTGGTTGCCCTTTCTGCCCCGGCGCGTTTCCGGGGCCAGTGATGCATACGTGCTGGAGGATGAATCCGTGGATTGGCATGAGCTGAACAAGCACCGCGTGGCCGACCTTCGTGAGATGATGAAGGAGCATTGCCCGCAGGTTTCCGGCGTGATGTCCATGAAGAAGGAACAGATCGTCGGTTATCTGGCCGAGGCTCTGGGCATCGAGGAGCCCAAGAAGGTCGTCGTCGGTATCGACAAGGCCAGCGTCAAGGGCAAGATCGCCGAGCACCGCACGCTGCGGCAGCAGGCGCTCGAGGCCGGCGACCACACCGAATTGAAGAACCAGCGGCGCAAGATTCATCGCCTGAAGCGGCAGCTTCGCAAGGCGATGAACCTGACCAAGTAATTCCGCCGGAGATCGATTCTGCAGACCGGAGCAGGGCGCGCTGACTGCTCCGGTTTTCCGTGCCTGATGGTGCCTGTCGCAGGGAGCGACACGGCCGGCATGGATTACCTTCAAGCAGTGTGCCGGTACGCCAGGGCCGCCACGACCGATCAGGTCATGGCGGCCCGGTGGACGGTTGCCCGCGATGAAGCAATTACTTCACGAGCAACAGCTTCTGACTTCGCGATTCCCCTCCCGCGATCAACCGCGCCAGATAGACGCCACTGCTCAGTTGTCGTCCGGCGTCATCGCGACCGTTCCAGGTGACCGTGTGCCGTCCGGCCGCCAGGACGCCTGATTCCAGCACCACCATCCGCTGGCCGCGGACATCGAACACCGCCAGCTGGACCTCGCCAGCACGCGGGTTGGTGAATTCGAGCGTGGTCTGGGGATTGAAGGGGTTGGGGTACGCCGACACCGATGTCGCGAGCAAAGGAGTCCCGGGAGCGGCCAGCGGGTTGCCCTCCAGGAAGAACTCCATGATGCCGCGCGCCAGATCCGCACGCGTGGAGGGTGGATCGAAGTCGGTCAGGCCACCGAAGGTGAATGACATGCCGACGGTCTTGTAGGTGCCGGCGTCGCGGGCCACGGCACAGGTGTAGACCGGGCTGCTGTTGGTGAAGATGGCGTAAGCACCGCTGGTCGGAGCCAGGTGGTCCACGTAGCTGGAACTGGCGATGAAGGGGATCGCCATGCCCTGGGTGAAGGTGCCGTCCACACCCATGGCCGTGCTCATGTCGCCGGTCCCGTCGGCGCTGCCGATGATCCCGAAGAGCGGTCCGAAATCGTGGCCGCCCGTCAGGGGATCGTAATTCCAGGTATCGCCGCCCTCGAGGTACACGCAACCACCGGCGGCCGCGAATTCCTCGATGGCCGTGGCCTCGGGTGAGCCCGCCGCGATGACATGGTTGTCGGCATAGAAGCCGCAGCAGACGAACAGGCTGCGGTAGAAGCCGAGGTTGCCGGGCAATTCGCTGACGTACTGGCCGACATAGCCGACCTCACCGAGGGTCTGGTGCAAGACCGGCCCGCTGCTGTTGATCGGCTCGGGATCCCAGACGAGGTAATGGAACTGACCGATCACGATGATCGGCTCCAGCCCAATCGAGCCCCCGTCGTAGCTGACGACCAGATCGAAGACCATGGCCGTGCCGTCGGGGATCTCCGTCGAAGCTTCCACCGTGAAGGGCGAGCCCGCATTGTCGCAGCTCTCCCCGACGGCCAGGTCGGGTAGGGCGGCGGAACCAGCCAGGACGGTGATCCGAGGATCGGTGCAGGCGAGGTTGGCGGTCAACCCGGTGGCCGGTTCGCCGAAGTTCCGGAACGTGAAGACCAGGTCGACCGTCTCGCCTGGATCGAGGCGACCGTTGGGTGCGGCGGCGCTGGCATCGTCGATGATCAGGGTCGTGTTCGCGATCAGGGGGGCATCGGTGGTGAGCAGGACGCTCATGTCGTCCGCGGAGACCTCCGCGTTCACGACACCGCCTCAGCAGTCACCCGCTTCGACGAACAGGATGACTCCGAGCTTGCGCACGGCGTCGCGCGGGACTCCGGGCAGGTTGTCCAGTTCGGCGTTCACGTTGAAGCTGTGATTCCACCAGCCACCAACCTCGACATCGATCAGATGGAAGATGTCCGAGGCCTCCCAGGGACAATCGGCAGTACGCTGCGCGATCGCCGTCTTGCCGAGGACCCCGCCATTCGCGTCGAGATACTGCACGAGCAGACCACCCGCCGCCCAGGCGCCGCCGCTGGCGGTCACATTGCAATCGAGAGCGACGGCGACGTCCGCCATGAGGCTCGGCAAAACCAGTTCCTGGACCACGCGGGCGTGGCCCGTGCCACCGCCCTTGGTCAGGGAGAGTTCAAAATTCATATCGGGATCGGCGAACTGGTCGACCGTGATCGTGGCACCGGTTCCGGCGATGATGGATTCCCAGCCGTTGCTGAGCGGCGGTTCGAAGCCACCGTTGGCCACCAGTTCGAGTTCAGCACCGAAGGAGATGGTCGCAACCATCAACATGGCCATGATGGGGATCAGGCGAGTTTTCATGGGAGCCCCCTATGACTAATAGACAACGACGGAGCGATATCATTATAGCACGAGGCCCTGCGTGGCATACAGCGGTTCCCCCACCAAGCTGAAGAGGCCGGCGCACCAGGCGCCGGCCCCTGTTGTGATCCTGCGCAGAAGTGTTACTTGACCAGCATCAACTTGGCCCCGCTGATCCCTTCGCTCGTCATCATCCGCGCGAAGTAGACGCCACTGCCGGCGCGATCACCGCGGTCGGTGGTGCCGTCCCAGCGCACGCGGTGGGTGCCGGCGGCCAGTTCGTGGCCGAGCAGCGTCCGCACCAGGCGGCCCTGCACATCGTAGACCGCCACGTCGACGCGGCCCGCCCGCGGGTTGACCAGCTCGATGGTGGTCTGCGGGTTGAACGGGTTCGGATAAGCCCGCACGCTGGCCGCCACGGCCGGCACCTCGACGCCAGTGGTCCCGTTGTCCTCGCGGGTGACGCGGACCTTGAAGTCGTCGAAGTTGAACCCGTCGTAGTGCTGGCTGGTGTCGGTGGCCAGACGGAAGCGGAAGCGCACGTCGGCCTCGCCGATGTAGGCGCTCAGGTCCACCGAGCAGGTGGCCCAGTTGGCCTGGCTGCCGTCGAAGCAGGGCGTGCCGGTGGGCTGCTGGGCGCCCTGGCCGCTGGCCGGCTCGGTGCGCCCGGGCACCGCCAGCGCGGTCCAGCCCATCCCACCGTCGGTGGAGATCTCGAAGAAGCAGGCGTCCCAGCTGTTCTCGATGTTCCACTTGGCGTAGAAGCTCACCTGGGGATCCATGACGTCCGTGAAGTCCAGCACGGTGTCGCAGGTGGTGATCAGCTCGGCGTTGTCGGGGTAGGTCCCCTCGCTGTCGCCGTGGCAGTTGTCGCTGTCGTGGCCCGGCTGCAGGACCAGCCAGTCGCCGCTGAAGACACCCATGCCCGCCTCGAAGTCCTCGTCCACCGGGTAGGTGGTGATCATGCCGCCCAGGACAAAGTCCACTTCCACCGGCGTGGCACCGACGGTGACCTCCTGGGTCTCGGTGAAATGCTCAGGGGCGCTGGCGGTGAAGGTGTAGTCGCCGTAGAAGAGGTCCACCGCGAACGAGCCGCCGTCGGCGCCGTCGCTGCTGATCGAATCGACCAGCTCGCCTGCGGGCCAGGTGCGGATCTCGATCATGGCGTCGAGGCCCTCGCCGTCGGTCCCGGTCACGGTGCCGGTCGCCAGTCCCTGGGCCAGCGGCTGCATCTGCACGTCGAGCACGTTCTCCACGCCCCAGGTGTTCTCCACGCTGGTGATCGTCTGCGTGACGTAGCCCACCGCCTCGAAGGTGATATCGAAGGTGCCGTCGTCGAGCAGCTTGTAGTAGTCGCCGTGGGCCGGGTCGGTGTGGGTCGTCTTGTCGATGCCCTGGACGCTGATGGTGGCGGCCAGCGGCTGCCCCGTATCGGCGTCGGTCACCACGCCGGTCACACCCGCGCGCGCCGACTTGATGTAGGCCATCATGGACTCGCGGTTCTGGTTCCAGTAGGTCAGGAACGTCGAGCTGCTGGGCCACTTGATGTTGGAGACCTCGCAGGTCACGTCGATGCAGTCGGTCTGGTCGTAGCTCCAGTCCTGGAGCGAGCCGGTGATCACGTACCAGGCCGCACCATTGGTGATGCCCTGGGGAAAGCTGCCGTTGTACATGGGCAGATTGCGCGTGGAATACTCCAGGCTGAGCCGGATGCAGGCGTCGTTGTCCGGCGCCAGGGTGTAGGTGTAATCCCACGGGTAGTTCATCACCAGCGCGCCGCCGTGGTAGTTGATGCTGACCACGAAGTGGTGCAAGTTGGCGTACTGCATGAACGCCAGATTCTCGCGCTCGGTGATGAGGTGCGTGCCGGCGGGCAGCGGGTAGTTCCGGTTCAGGTCGACGTTGTTGGCGTTGTAACGCTGGTGCAGGTAGGTGCCGTCGGGGTTGTACGCCGGCATCAGGTGCAGCTCGTAGTTGTCCACCAGGTACGTGACATCCTCGAAACCCGCCTCGCCATAGTGCTCCACCAGGTAGTAGGCGAGGTTGACGGTCAGGATCATGCCGATGATCTCGTCGCCGTGGATGGACGAGCTGAGCCGGACCTCGGCCTCGGCCTCGGATGTCTGGACGTTGTCCGAGATCACCAGACCGTGCTGGGTGCGGCCCTGGACCGACTGGCCCCACGAGAAGTAGCTGGCGATGTCGGGGTAGTCGTTGGCGATGCCCTGCAGCATGGTGCCCAGCTGGTCGTTGGTGGGCACGTAGTTCAGAGGATCGGTGCGCAGATCGCCGGCCTTGCCGGTGGCCATCTCCAGCCACTGGCGCTCGCTGGCCTCGCGGTTCTCGCGCTCGACGTCGCGCAGGCGCTCGGGGCGATAACCGGCCAGTTGCAGCGCCGCGTACTCGGCCTCGGTCACGCGCGGCTCGAACACCAGCTCGATCTGCTTGGGGCCGCGGAACCGCAGCTCGATCTGCTCGCGGTGGAAGCTGGCGATCTCCACGGTCTTCAGCAGACGCTCGAGGGCCTGGTGGTCGGCGAGCACCAGGCGCACCGGGAAATCGGTCCACTCCTTGACCGACCAGGCCGGCAGCCCGTCGCTGTCCAGGGGGATCTGGTAATCGTCGGCGGCCAGCGCCGGCGCCACGAACAGCACCAGCAGCAGGATCGCCAGCCCGCGGAACATTGACCTCTGCATGTCGCGACTCTCCTCGAGAGAAAGTGGGGAACCGATCAACACATCATTCGCATCAATAATGATATCACAGTACAAGGTGTAAAATCCAGTCAGACTGTGATTTAGAGCCAGTTTTCGGGCATTCCAGGCACATTTCGGTGCAGGAAGCAGCACGGTTTCGCAGCAACCGTCGCGAATGGGTTACAGACGACGACGGCCGCCGTCCGGCAAGTTCCGGACGACGGCCGATCGCTTCTCGTCGCTACTTCACGAGCAGCATCTTGTCGGTGCGCGTCTCGCCACCGGCGGTCAGCCGGTAGAAGTAGGTGCCGCTGGCCACCTGGCGGCCACCGTCGTCCTGGCCGCGCCAGATCACGTGGTGGGCGCCGGCGGACTGGTCCTCGTCCACGAGGGTGGTGACCAGCCGGCCGCGAATGTCGTAGACCGCCAGCTTGACCGCGCCGGTGCGCGGCACGGCGTACTCGATGGTGGTCTGCGGGTTGAACGGGTTGGGGAAGTTCTTGCTCAGGGTCAGCACCGTGGGCAGTCCATCCTCCACCGCGGTGGTGGTGCCGGCGAAGCCGATGTTCAGGCACCACTCGTCGAGCGTGCCCGTGTCCCAGCCGGCGTGGTCGCTGACGCGCAGCGTCCAGTCGCCCTGCATCTCCTGGCCGAGGAACGCGTCGAGGTTGCCGGCGGGCGTGAGGTCATCGGGGTACCAGCCCACGAGGTTGTCCTCGCTGCCGCCGCTGCGGTCGTGCAGCACGACGGTGGTGCCGGCCGGCGAGGTGAGCTGCACCCGCAGGTCGCCGATGTAGGTGTGGGTGATGCCCACGAAGGCGCGCAGCGAGGTGATCTCGCCCGACTGGTTGATGGTCAGGGTGCTGCTGACGCCGGTGGTGTTGTTGTCGGGGATCGAGAGGTTCGGCTCGACGCACTCGTTGACCTCGTAGACCACGGCCAGCGAGAAGTTCACGTCGCCGAGATGCTCGCCCTCGGCGATGTCGATCACGGTGCTCTCGTTGCTGAAGCCGTCCTTCCACGCGCTGATGGTGTAGGTGCCGGCGTCCAGTCCGGTCAAGAGGTAGCTGCCGTCGCTGTCGGTGGTGGTGGTCATGCCGCCGGGTTCGGCGGTGATGGTGATCCCGGAGTGGTCGCTCTCGCCCTGCAGGAACGCGGTGCCGCGCACGCTGCCCTGGGTCAGGACCGCGAAGGTCTCGCTGTAGAGCTCATGGCCGGCCTTGAGCACGTAGCACACGGTCTCGCCGCCGGCGGTCGGGGTGCAGGTGATGCTGCCGGAGGCGCTCTCCAGGCGGCCGACACCGGGCACGTACGCCACCAGGGTGGTCCCGGCGGTGCCGCAGGTCGCGGTGATGGTGCTCTCGAGGTTCATGGCCAGCACGTCGACCAGGCCGTACTCGGTGGCCACGCTGATGTCGGGCGAGGCCAGCGGCGCGGCGGTGACGGTGAGCGTCTCGCCGAACATGAAGCCCTCGGTCTCGTGGCTGCCGACGATGGACAGCGCGCCGCCGTAGGGGTAGTTCACCGGGAGGCCGACATGGCCGGACGCATCGGTGGTGCCGACCACCTCGAACTCCATGGCGTCGGCGATGGTCACCTGGACGCCCGGGATCGGCGTGGTGCCGTCGTTCTCGAACACGTCCACCGACACCGTGGTGAGCACGTCGGCGGGGAAGGTCTGCGGGCTGATGGAGACCACGCTCGGGGCCGCCACCGGCAGCTCGGTCACGTAGGGCTCGTGGAACTGGGCCATGACCACCAGCTTCACCGGCGCGCCGGCCTGCAGCGGCTGCAGGAAGGTGATGTCGACGCCGGTCTCACCGTCGTGCACGGTCCCCGCGCCCATGAGCTCGCCGTTCTGGGTCACGCCGATGTAGCTGCCCACGGCCGCCTCGATGAAGACGCCCTCCATGTTGGCCACCAGGTTCGCCGGATGGCCAACCGGATTCTCGGTGGGGATGCCGAGGTACGGAGTGATCGAGGGGTCGCCCATGAGGTTGTAGATGTTCCAGTAGTACTGGGTGCGGCTGGAGCCCGACTCCTGCACGGCCAGGTTGCCGCAGAAGACCACGGCGTCCTGGGTTACGTACCAGAGATCTTCGGCGTCGCCGTGATCGTGCCACAGGCCGTCGTACGCGCCGTGCTCGGTGTCCTCGTAGCGGATGTTGGCGGTGATGCTCGAGGTGTAGCCGACGCTCCAGTAGACGTCCTCGTCCCAGTAGGTCGAGTTGGAGCCGCCGATGTAGCCGATGGCACCCTTGCCGCTGGCGCGCAGCCAGGTCTCGGCGAAGCACTCGCCGTAGTCGTAGGTCGAGGTCAGGCAGCAGTTGCCGATGACCAGGCCGTACTTCCCGTAGTTCTGCAGACTGTTGATGTTGGCCTGGGTGAACGACGGATCCGACCACGAGGTCTGGCTGCCGTGCGCGGTGTAGTTGACGAACGCGCGGCCCTCGCTGACCTCGCTGACGATCAGCGCGTCGTCGCTGCCCGACTGCGGGTACAGGTGGATGTCGGGGTCGATGCCGTGGGCGGCGTTGAAGTAGACGTTGCTGGCGTAGTTGATGGTGCCGTTGCCGTGGGTGCCGCCGAAGCCGGTGTCGTAGCCGGCGATCAGGACCACCTTGTCGAGGTAGCTCGGGTCGGGCATGGTGAACTGGTCGTACATCATGGTCTTCTCGAGGATGGCCGCGAGCTGGGTGCTGTTGGTGGCCGAGAAGCGACCGTAGTAGATGTCGGGCACGTAGTCGCCGTCCATAGTGCAGTAGGGACGGTCGGTGGGATCGCCGGCGACCTGCCAGGTGGGGCACTGGGCCACGTCGCCCACGAAGAGCACGAAGCTGGGCGCGGGCTGGGCCGGGGTGGCGCCGTCGTAGAGGCCCTGGATGTAGGCCTGGATACTGCTGGTGGTGGTGCCCACCTCGGGCGAACCGATCTCGCCCACCACGACGCGGAAGCCGCGCTCGGTCTTCCAGGCGACGAAGTCGGCGAGCTGCGCGGTGAACATGCTCGGGGTGATGATCACGTAGGTGACCTCGTCGCGCACGTGGTCGGGGTAGTCCTCATGCAGGCCCTTGGCGCCCTCGATGCGCGCGTAGACGCCGTCGAAGAACGGGCTGTGCGTGGCGGCGTACAGGTCCGCACCCGCGGCGTGGTCGCCGCCGGAGAAGCGCACGCGCAGCTCCATGGTCTCGGCCACCTCGATCTCGCCGGCCACGGGGTCGTAGCTCACGGGCGCGATCTCCAGACGGCCGAAGTCCACGGCGCGCAGGCGGCCCTGGTAGACGAAGCCTGCGGGCTGGGCCGCGGCCTTCAGACCGGCGGTCCGGTAGGCGGCGTCGTTGAAGACGAAGGGCACCTGGCTCGGGTCCTCGTTCTTGGCGAGGCTGCGCTGCGCTGGCATCAGCAGGTGCTCCACCCCGTAATCGGCGAGCTTGATCCGACGGGTCTGCACGTCGAGGACCTCGACGGTGGCCTGAGCGCCCAGCGGCATGGCCATGAGCCGGTTCATCATGGGCAGCGCGGGGTCGCCCTCGAGCTGCGCGGCATGGAAGCCGGGAATGACCAGGCGCGTGAAGGTACCGCCCTTGGTCTCCACGTCGAAGAACTGCAGCTGGCCCACGTCGACGCGCACGGTGTAGTCACCGCCGGCCTCGGGACGGATGTCGAGGGTCGGCGTGCCGCCGGCCAGATCGATGGACTGGGGCTTGGCCAGGGCGGAGCCGCCGACGAGCAGCAGGACCGCGGCCACGAGCAGGACGTTACGCAGGCGCATGAATGACCATCCTTCGCGGGGAACGAGCAGATGTTCCCGGGGGCGGGAACAGTGGGAATCACTCGGTAATAATGATAACACCTGGGACCGGCCGTGATAAAGTCTTTGTTAAAAAAAGAATCATTTTTGATTTATTCTATTCCGATTGAGGTTCTATCGCGGGAACGAGACCGACTCTCGGCGTTCAGCGAAGAGGAACCGCCCCCACTCCCGGAGGAGCAGGGGCGGTCCTGGACGTCCGCAGGGACACTACTTCACGAGAGTCATCTTCTTGGTCACGACACGCTCGTCGGTCACCAGGCGGTAGTAGTACACACCGCTGGCCATGCGCCGACCGCCGTCGTCGGTGCCGTCCCAGACCACGGTGTGGGTCTGCGCCGGCAGGCTCTCGTTGACCAGGGTGCGGATCATGCGGCCGGCGATGTCGTAGACACGCAGGTTCACCTGAGCCGACCTGGGCAGATCGAACTTGATGTTGGTGATGGGGTTGAACGGGTTCGGATAGTTGTCGTAAGCCCGGAACACAGTGGGCACGCCGTCGCCGATGGGCGTGTCCTGGTCCTCGAGCGACACCACGGTGTCGTGGGTGATCCGCAGGCACCACTCGTTGAGCGTGCCCTGGTCGCCGCCGGCGTTGTCGCTGACGGTCATGGTCCAGTCGCCGGCCATGTGCAGGCCGATGAGGTCCTCCAGGTTGCCCGAGGGTTCGATCTCGGCGGGGTACCAGCCCATCAGGTTGTCGGTGCTGCCGCCCGAGCGGTTGTGCAGCACGACGGTGGTCCCGCAGGGGCTGGTGACCGAGACGATCAGGTCGCCGATGTAGGTGTGCGTGATGTCCACGAACACCTCGACCTGGCTGATGATGGCGTCATCCTCGGCCGGGATGGTCATGGTGACCGTGGTCACGTTGTTATCGGTGATCGGGGCGCCCGGCTGGTCGCAGTACTCGCTGACCATCACCGGGGTGAGCACCATGTCCACGCCGGTCAGGTGCTGGCCGGACTCCAGGGTCACGGTCTCGGCATCCACCGACCAGCCTTCCTTGCTGGCGATGATGTTGTAGGTGCCGGCGTACAGACCCTCGATGTGGTAGGTGCCGTCGGCGCCGGTCACCGTGGTGCCGCCATTGGGCACGGCGCGCACGGTGATGCCCGAGTGGTCGGACTCGCCGGCCAGGAGCACGGTACCCGCCACGCTGGCGTCGCCGATCTCCGGGGTCAGCAGCCACAGCACGGCGTTCTGGAGCAGGTCGACCCGCTCCATGCCGGCGGCGGCGTAGTTGAAGCAGAAGAACACGATCTGGCCGCCCTCGGGCGCCGGGTTCGGATCGTAGGCGATCACGCTGGCGTCGGAGGTGTACTCGGTCCAGTTCGCCACCGCAACCGCGTCGGCCAGCGGCACCATGGCGTCGCTGTCGCCGTAGCCGTTGTACGTGATGTCGATCTGGCTGCCGGTGAGGTTGTTGGGATACGTGGCCACGTAGTGGTCGGTCTCCGGCACCATGATGTGGCCGCTGGAATCGTGGTTCCAGTCGTTGCTGTGCATCACGTAGGTGGCGAAGTCGCCCGAGCTGTACTGGTCGTAGCCCAGCTCGCCGCCCTCGAGCAGGATGTGGCCGCCCTCCTGGGCGAACTGCACGAGACCGTTCTTGAGCGCGGCGTTGCCCAGGGTACTGGTGTTGGCGCCGCAGGCGAGGATCACCAGGTCGTAGTCCCAGAAGGTGCTGGGATCGACCGTGCCGGCGTCCTCCAGGCTCACGTAGTAGCCCAGCTCCTCGAGGTCGGCGGTGAGCTCGGCCGCGCTCTTGGCGCCCGTGGGCACGTAGGCGTCGGCGAGCAGCTCGCCCTTCTCGCTGAACTTGGCGCCGCTCTCGGCCGCCGCGCTGTCGTCGATCAGCAGGAGGTCGCCGTTGGTCGGGTCGAGGACCCAGTCCTTGACGAGCTCGGGGCTGTCGATGGTCACGTCGGCCGTGACGGGCACGTGATGCCAGGCGCGGACCTTCACCACGTAGTCGAAGAAGGGCAGGGCGCCCGTGGTGTAGAGGCCGTTCTCGTCGCAGAGGACCTCGTCGTACAGCTCGTTGTTGTCGCTGCGGTACACCTTCACGGTGCCCTGCAGCGGCTCCATGGTGTCGGCCTCGTAGACGTGGCCGGTGAGCACGCCCGACGGCGCCGGCGTGAGCTCGACGTCGAAGGTGTTCTCGCCGTAGTTCACGAACACGTCCTGCTCGTAGTGCAGGTAGCCGAAGTGGTCGACCACGATGGTGTAGTCGTCCACCAGCACCTCGTCGGGGCCGGCGTAGTTGCCGCTGGCGTCGGTGGTGGCGACGAATACGTCGGCGCCCTCGCCGTCGACCAGGTGCACGAGCACGCCGGGCATGTTGGCGCCGCCGCTGGAGACGTTGCCCATGACGGTGCCGTAGGCCTCGATGACGTCGAAGGCCTCGCTGTAGATGTCATAGCCGCTGATGGCGATCATGCCCGTGACCTGGCCCAGTTCGGTGGCCGTGACGGTCAGGGGATCGGTGCCGCTGATCAGCGAGCCGTCAGGCATCTGGGCGTAGATCGTGTAGCCCGCGATGTCGATGTTCGTGTGCAGGGTGCCTGGGAGATTCAGGGGGAACATGTCCTCCATGCCGATCTCGGTGGTCACCCAGAGGTCCGCCTCGAGCGGGGTCGCGTTGACGGCGACCTGTTCGGTGAACAGGCGGTAGCTCTCGTCGGGGTCCTGGCCCACGATGTCCAGCGTCGGGCCGTAGGGATAGTTCACCGTGATCGTGGCCACGCCGCCGGCGTCGGTCATGACCGGCGTGGTCAGGTACTCGAGGCCCTCGGCCCAGATGTTGATGCCGGGCTTGGGCGTCACGCCGTCCTCTTCCATGACGGTGACCGTGATGGCGGTCTCGACGTTGGCGTCGATGGTCATGGGATCGATGGTGACCACGGCCGGGACGATCACGTTGAGCTCGGCGATGACGGGCGCGCAGGTCGAGACCATGGCGACCATCTTCAGCGGCACGCCGGGCGTCAGGACCTGGTTGAACTCCACGTCCACCGAGCCCGAGTCGTCGATCAGACCGGTACCGACCAGCACGCCGTTCTGGGTGCAGCCGATGTAGGTGCCCTGGACGCCGGTGACCGTCATGGTCGGCACACCGACGAACACGGTCTCGGGGTAGGTCACGGGGTTGGTCTCGGGCAGGCCCATGTAGGTGGCGATGCTCGGATCGCCCAGCAGGTTGTAGATGTTCCAGTAGTACTCTTCACGGATCGAGCCGGCCTCGGAGACGGCCAGGTTGCCGCAGAAGACCACGGCGCCATTGGTGACGTACCAGGTGGAAGGATCGCTGGCCTCGTTGGGCATGTTGTGGAACACCGAGTCGTAGAAGCCGGTGCCGCACTCCTCGTAGGTCATGCCGTCGCGGATCTGGCCGCTGGGGATCGCCCCCACGGCGAACCACACGTCCTCGTCCCAGTAGGTCGAGTTCGAGCCGCCGATGTAGCCGATGGCGCCCTTGTTGGCGGCGCGCAGGAAGGTCTCACCGAAGCACTCGCCGATGTCGTAGGAGCTGGTCAAGCAGCAGTTGCCCACGGCCAGGAAGTACTTGCCGTCGTTGGTCATGCCGTTGATGTCGCTCTGGGTCATGCTCGGGTTCGACCAGCTGGTCTGGCTGCCGTGGGCGGTATAGTTGATGAAACCGATACCGTCGGAGCAGTTGTTGATGATGGCGCCGGCCTGGCCACCGCTGTTGGGATAGTAGTAGGCGTAGGCGTTCACGTCGTTGGTGGCGTTGTAGTAATAGTCCTCGCCGTAACGGATGGCGCCGTTGCCGTGAGACGCTCCGAAGCCGGAATCCATGCCGGCGATCAGCGTCACGTTCTCCATGTAGCTGGGATCGGGCATGCTGTACGTGTCGTAGAGCATGGTCTTGTCGAGGATGGCCTGCAGCTGGCTGCTGTTGGTGGCGGACAGCCGGCCGTAGTACATCTCGGGGTAGAGGTCGCCGTCCACCGCGCAGTAGGGGCGATCGGTGGCGTCGCCGCCCAGGGTGAAGGTGGGGCACTGGGCCACGTCGCCCACGAACACCACGAAGCTGGGCGCGGGGTCCTCGGGCGTGCCGGCGTTGTACAGGCCGTGCAGGTAGCTCTGGATGCTGCTCGCGGTGGAGCCCACCTCGGGCGAGCCGATGACCGCGGTGATCACGTGGAAGCCGCGCTCGGTCTTCCAGGCGATGTAGTCGGCCAGCTGCGCCTCGAACTCGGGCGGCGTCACGACGACCAGCTTCACGGGGTTCTTCACCAGGTCGGCCTTGATGCCGAAGTCGCGGTTGCCCTCGACCTTGGCGTAGGCGGTGGCGAAGAACGGACTGTTGGTGGCGGCCAGCAGGCTCTCGGTCTTGGCCCAGTCGCCGTCGAAGTCCACGGTCAGGTCCAGGCTCTCGACGATCTCCAGCTCGCCGGTGGCGGGCAGGTAGCGCACGGGTGCGACCTCGAGGCGCGCGATGTCCATGGCGCGCAGACGGCCCTGATAGATCACCTGGGCCAGCGGGTTCTCCACCTTGTCCTGGGCGTAGGCCAGGGCGTCGTAGGCGAAGGGCACGTCCTCGGGACGCTGGCTCTTGCTCAGCGAGGGCTGATGCGGGAAGAGCGGGTTCGTGAGGCCGTAGTCGGCCAGCTTGATCGTGCGCGTCTGCACGTTCTCGACGCGCACGGTGCTGCCGGACCCGAACGGCACCGCGATCAGCCGGTTCATCTGCGGCAGCTCGGGAGCGCCCGCGATCATGGAGGAGTGGAAGCCGGGAATGAACAGCTGGGTGAATTCGCCGCCCATGGTGCTGACGTCCAGAGCCTGCAGCTGACCGACCTCGATATGGTAGGTCAGGCCGGACTTGCCCTGGCTGGTCAGCGCCATCTGGGGCGCGTCGCCACTCAGCGGAATGGTGGTGGCAGCCATGGTGCTCGCAGCGAGAACGAGCAGCATGGTGACCGTGAGCATTCTCAAGCGCATCACTCGGTCCTTTCGCTTGGTGATTCCCGGCTCTGTCCGGGTCAGGGGTATTCCGGGGTCGTTGAACCGCACCCGTACTAGACCGTTGACGATGATATCACAGAGTCAGGTCTCAATTGAAGAGGCCATCATGAAATTTTTTATTCACGTGTGGATTTTTACTGGATTATTTTATCGATATTGCATGATGTATTGAACGATTCTCCTGCCAGTCATGTGCCATATTGACAAAGAAATTCGCAGGCGAAATCACTCATGGATGTTCGCCGCCGGGGCCCGAAAGCTTACCCGATGTGTCGATTTAAGTGAGTGGTCTGCGCGCCCAACGTTGCCGGCGCCTGTCGAGTCTGTGCCCCGATGCCGCAGCAGGCGCGTAAGAATCCCCGCTTCAAAATCACTAGACAAGTGGTGGGTTTGACTATGCCCGTGAGCGGATGGTATAATTGTCTGAGTGATGCGTCTGGCTGACACAAAAAAAACTGTCGGCCAGAAGTACATGTGAGCCTGTGCTTAAGGACTAAAGAGGAGCTATGTCTTGAGAAGGATCAGTGTGTTCGTCTGCCTGGTGTGCGCCCTGGGCCTGGTCGTCGGCTGTGGTAGCGAAGCCCCCCATCCCGGCAGCCTCACGGTCACGTCCGAACCCGACGGCGCCACCATAACCCTGAACGGCCAGGTCACCGAAGAGCTGACACCGGCGACCTTCAAGGATATTGAAGGCGGCCACTACGTCGTCCAGGTCGCCAAGGAAGGGCTCACCTTCCGCCCCGGCACCAAGGAGACCGACGTGCCCTACGGCGGCGAGACCAGCCTCTTCTTCGAGACGGGTACCGGCGCCATCACGGTGACCAGCAACTACGATGGCGCGTCCATCTTCCTCGACGGCGTCGACACCGGCGAGACCACGCCGGCCACGTTGACCGAACTCGATCCCGGCGACTACACCGTGAGCGTGGCCCTCGACCACCACCGCAGCGAACCCACCGGCCTCGCCGTCACCGTGGTCAAGAACGAGACCACGAACGCCGAGTTCACGCTGGCCCTCAGCACGGTGGTCCTGTTCGAGGGCTTCTCCAACGTCGAATGCTCCGGCTGCGTGGACATGGCCGCCAGCGTCGAATACCTGACCGGTGATGGCGGCTACGGCCCCGACCGGCTCCTCTACGTCAAGTACTCTGGCACCAACCCTTACCCCGGCGACCCGTTCTACAACAGCAATTCCTTCATGAACCTCCAGCGGCTCATCCACTACTTCAACACCCCCGGCGTCGGCCTGCCCAAGATCGTCATCCAGGGAGGCCTGGCCGGCGGATCCGGCGAGCTGCCCACCACCGACGCCCTGGCCGAAGCCATCGACACGGGCAACCTGGCTCCGGTCGATTTCTACCTGACGGTGGACGCCCCTGACCAGAGCGACCTCGCCGTGCGCGACGTCGACTGCTCCATCGAAGTCGTGGCACCGCACGCGGCCGCCGACCTCGCCGACTACCAGCTCCGCGCCGTCCTGCTCTACACCTTCGTGACCACCGAGGAAGACTATGGGTACGGCGGCGACGAGTACCACTGGGTCGCCCGTGTCGATGCGCAGGTCGCCGGCAGCATCGGCGCCATCGAGGCCGGTGGCTCTACCACCTTCGACATCACGCTCACCGACCCCGATCCCGCGACCTACGACCTGACGCCCGAGAACCGGGTGGTCGTCGTCTTCGTCCAGCACAACACCGACAAGTCCATCATCCAGGCGGGGTCGAGCTCGATCGACTCCCACGCGCTCACTCCCGGTTCCCCTGCCTTTCCTTCTGGAGGATCCCGATGAAGATCAAGCTCCTGCTCAGCTGTCTCGTCGTCCTCGCGGTGGCCACCGCCGCTTTGGCCGACCCCTTCGAATTCGAGTTCCGGCAGGGCCCTGCCGGCATGGTCATTCCGGTGAATGACTTCCGCGCCTTCCACAGCCACATGACCAACACCGGCGACAGCGCGGACAACTACACCCTGACCGTCACCGCCGACGACCCCGAGAACTGGACCTTCGGCGTCTGCTTCGGCGGCATCTGCTATCCGCCGTTCCAGACCGAGTTCCAGGTGCCGGCCGAGGGCGACCTGGAACCCGGCGAGACCATGGACTTCGATTTCGACGTCACCTCGCTGGCCGACGCCGGCCACGCCAACTACACCGTGCAGATCACCAGCAACCGTGACGCCGCCGTCACCCGCACGCTGCACTACGAGGCCTTCACGCCCGCCGAGGAGACCGCCCTGCTGTTCTCCTCCGGCGAGGGCGTGCTCGGCGGCGTGGTCAACGGCTTCTTCCAGTTCCACCCCGTGCTGTACAACGCCGGCACCGAGGCGGACTCCTACACCCTGACCATCACCCGCGACCTCCCCGAGAACTGGTCCGTGTCGTACTGCTACGGCGGCATCTGCTACCCGCCCAACCTCGAGGGCGGCCAGATCCCCGAGGGCGGCGGCACCGTCGCCTCGGCCGAGGCCGTGCCCATCGACATCGACTTCACCACCCTCGCCGACGAGGGCACCGGCACGGTGGTCGTCAAGGTCACCAGCAACACCGACCCCTCGGTGTACAGCCAGGCCACCTTCACGCTGACCACCGGCAGCGTGGTCGCCGTGGACGACGTGCCCGCCGGCCAGCTGGTCAACGGCCTGCACGCCTCCCCCAACCCGTTCAATCCCAAGACCGCCATCAACTTCAATCTCGGCGGCGAGACGGCCGCCGCCGTGGCGGTCGACATCTACGATATCGGCGGCCGCCACCTGCGGACGCTGAACGCCGGCCACCTGAACCCCGGCCCCCAGAGCCTCTCCTGGGACGGCATGACCGCGCGTGGCGACCAGGCCCCCGCGGGTGTCTATCTGGCCCGGGTCCAGACCGGCAACGAGCAGCAGATCCTCAAGATGTCCCTGGTGAAGTAGCAGCACCCACCGCGCCGACCCCGCTCTCCGCAGCACGCCGGAGAGCGGGGTCGAGCCCCAGGAACGGCGGGCCCAGGCGGTCCGCGGCACGAACCCGAAGGAGTCCCGATGTCTTGCCGGCCCCGGACCATCGCCACGATGGTGGCGATGCTGACGATCCTGTGCGCTCTGCCCGCCATCGCCCAATACGCAGCTCCCGACTGGTCCCTCCCCACCCCCGACGGCGACACCGTCTCCCTCCACGACAAGCTGGCCGACGGGCCGGTGGTGGTGACGTTCTGGGCCACGTGGTGCATCCCCTGTCTCAAGGAGATGCCGCACCTGAACGAGCTGGCCGCCAAGTACGACGGCAAGGTCACGTTCATCGCGATCTCGGTGGACAATTCCAAGAGCATGGCCAAGGTGGGTCCGCTGGTCCGCGCCAAGGGCTGGGACAACCTGATCATCGCCCAGGACGCCGGCGGCACCGTGCAGCAGAAACTGCAGGTGCTCAGTCCGCCCTACACCGTGGTGTACGACCAGAACGGCAGCGAGGCGTACCGCCACGAGGGCTACAAGGCGGGCGACGAGGTCGAGCTGGACCACGCGGTGGCCGGCGTCCTCGCCAGCGCCGCCGCGAGCCAGAGCACCATCACCGGCCGGCCGATCACCAGCTTCGCCGCTCCAGACTGGAATCTCCCCACCCCCGACGGCGAGCAGGTGAGCCTGCACGAGAACCTGGCCCAGGGGCCGGTGGTCGTGTCGTTCTGGGGCACCTGGTGCATCCCCTGCCTCAAGGAGATGCCCAAGCTCAACGAGCTGGCTGCAGAATACAAGGGGCGCGTCTCGTTCATCGCCATCTCGGTGGACAATTCCAAGAGCATGGCCAAGGTGGGACCGCTGGTCCGCGCCAAGGGCTGGGACGACCTGATCATCGCCCAGGACGCCGCCGGCACCGTCCAGCAGACCCTGCAGGTGCTCAGCCCGCCCTACACCATCCTCTACGACGCTGCCGGCAGCGAGGTCTACCGGCACGAGGGCTACAAGTCCGGCGACGAGGTCGAGCTCAAGCACGCCATCGAGCAGGTGCTGGCCGCGCCCGTGCGCGGGCCGGCCGCCGGTCCCGCCCCCGGCGGTCTGAACTGGAAGGACGCGGTCACCGCCACCGACCAGTTCGAGTACAGCTACAGCGCCGAGACCGAGGAGGAGATCGTCGAGAACTGGCTCGACGTGGCCTACCAGTTCGGCGACTTCCGCACGGGCATCCTGCTCAACCACCAGTCGCCCAGCGAGGAAGGCAACCGCCGCAACGAGATCATGCACCGCTACTTCGAGTACGGCAGCGGCCGGTTCGACCTACGCGTGGGGCATTTCTACGGGATGTTCGGCCGCGGGCTGGTCTGGAACAGCTACGAGGACCGCTTCATCCGCATCGACACCTCGCTCGACGGCATCGTGGCCAACGGCTCGTTCGGGCCGGTGCGCGTCGGCGTGCTCTCGGGCACCACCGGCACCACGCCGTCGATCAACGACCCCGACGGGACCCTCGTCAACAGCGTCGACGTCCGCGGCCTGGACCTGGAGTGGAAGCCCGCCCGCGGGTTCACCCTGGGCACCTCGGGCCTGACCTACCTGCCCACCCTGCTGCCCGAGACCGAGGACGTGCTGCGCGAGTGGGTCGGCTCGGCCCGCGCCGGCTACAACAACCCCTACACCAGCATCTATCTCGAGTACGGCAAGAAGACCGGTTACGAGTACGACCCCGCCACGCTCGACAAGGACGAGGGCGTGGCCTTCTACGGCAACGTGGGCGTCTACGCCGGGCCGATCAGCCTCTCGCTCGAGCGCAGCGATTACGACAAGTACCGGGTGGTCAACCGCAACGACGGCAAGCAGCCGCTGAACCGGCCGCCGGCGCTGGTCCGCGAGCACATCTACACGCTGCTCGGCCGCAAGCCGCACAACCTGAACACCAACGACGAGAAGGGCTGGCAGCTCGAGCTGAACGCCGACCTCGGCAAGGGCTGGCTGGCGCTGGGCAACCTCAGTCGCATCGAGAACCACGATCGCGAGACGCTCTTCGAGGAGGCCTATGCGCACATCGAGCAGGAGCACCTCGGTCCGATCCGCGCGCGCGGCGGCTTCGACTACCAGGACAGCGAGGGCGCCATCCGGCAGTCGGTGGTGACCGACGCCACCTGGCACGCCAGCGAGAGCATGACCTGGACCGTGCAGGCCGAGTTCCAGCACGTGCGCCTCGGCAACCTGGGCAAGTACGACCAGCAGTGGTTCAAGCTCGAGCTCGAGCTGCCCCCGCGCTGGACCATCGACGCCATCGCCGAGACCAACAACAAGTACGACCCCCAGTTCGACCCCGGCGAGATCGTGGGCGACTTCTTCCCCTCGGGGCAGATCACCTACACCCTGACCGGTGGCGGCAACCTGAATCTGTGGTTCGGCAAGCGCCAGGCCGGCCAGCTCTGCGTGGGCGGCGTCTGCAAATTCGAGCCCGCGTTCGAGGGCGTGGAGTTCTACGGCGTCTTCCGTTACTAGTCTATAAGACATTTTTTCGGACAGGAGCGGGGCGCATGCCCCGCTCTTTCTTGTGATATAACAACAAGTAACGTCATTTGCTGAATCATACCATTTTCAGTCTGGAAATCCCCAAACGAAGATAGGCTATTGCTTCAATAACACGGGGGCTGGTATAATCTTACGGTCCGTCAAACGGGTCCGTTTGGGCCTCAATGCCAACCTCGGAGGATGTCATGAAGCGAATGGTTTCGCTGATGGCCTTTGCGCTGATGCTAGTCGCCGTGCTTGCTCAGGCTCAGGTTCCACGGGCCGTACTGGCCGAGTTTCTCACCTCGACTGGCTGACCCTACTGCCCTAACGCAGAAGCGGGACTCACCGTGTGTGAGGAAACCTACAATCCGAACCAGTTCAACTTCATCGCCGTTCACTCCAGCTCGTTCTCCGGCCAGCTGTACAACCAGGACAGCCTTGCGCGTATCGGCTACTGGCCTTCGACCGGCCTGCCCTGCGTCTACTTCGACGGCGTCGTGCAGATGATCGGCGCGGGGTCCAACTACCAGAACGGCGTTCCTTACATGAACGTCATCAATCCTCGCCTCGAGGAGCTGGTGCCCCTGGTCGTCTACGTGGATGATTACACCTTCGAGGGCGCCGCGGAAGCCACCATCAAGGTTAAGATGCTCGACGACCTCGGCTCGTCCACCAATGGCCACTTCGTCCGCACGGTCCTGGTCGAGGACGAAGTCTATTCGGGCGGCGACTACTACAAGAACGTGATGCGTGACATGCTCGACCAGCGTGCGCTCACCATCAGCGCCGTCGGCGAAGAGCAGGTGTTCACCATCCCGATCACCATCAGCGGTGCCTACAACGTGGACCACCTGAAGATCGTCACCTTCGTCCAGCGCGATAGCGACCGCTTCGTGTACAACTCCGGCAGCAGCATGGGCGGCGAGTTCGTCCTGGTCGCCGGCGTCGACGGCATCCGGCAGGCCGTGTCCGACGGCACCGAGGTCGCCTTCGGCAACACGTCCCTGGTCAACGTCGGCTTCAGCCCGGACACCTACGACGTCACGCTTGACATGAGCAGCCTGCCCGAGGGCTGGGATGCCCACTTCCTCTACGATGGGGTGGAGTACACCAGCACCCAGATCGCGCTCGAGCCCTATGACAACGCGAACCTGACCGTGGTCATCGCCAACGGCGACAACGGCTCCGGGCGCGTCCGGCTCGACATTTTCAGCCAGGCTCAGGGTGAGGTCGTCGAGAGCTTCGACTTCATGGCGCACGCCGGCGGCACCGACTTCATCGTCGTGGCCGATGAGAGCGGCGAGGCGGCGGCGGTCTACGATGAAGCCGTCGCAGCGACCGGTAAGTCCCATATCACTTGGGACAACAGCCTGAGTTCGGTCAGCAGCGACATCCTGCTGGCCTACGACGCGGTGATCTGGGAGACCGGCAGCAACGGCACGTGCCTGAACGACGCCGACCGCACCGCCCTGAATACCTTCCTGGCCGCCGAGGGCCGCCTGTTCCTGGCCGGCGAGGATCTCCTGCAGAGCCTCTACGACCAGAGCGGCAGCGCGCGCCTCTGGTACCAGCTCAAGCTGCGGATCAACTTCAGCAGCGGCAACAGCGGCAACCTCGACATCACCGGCGTGGACGGCGATCCCGTCGGCGACGGCCTGGCCTTCACCCTGACCGGCGGCGATCCAGACCAGCTGCTCCTCTTGGCCGGCCAGCCGGTCGAGGTGTGCTTCGAGTTCGGCAACGGCGAGCCGGCGGGCGTGCGCACCACCTACGGCAACTACATGGTGGTCACCCTGCCCTTCGGCCTCGAGCGCGTGCCCACGCAGGACGAGCGTGACACGATCCTCGAGAACAGCCTGCAGTGGCTGGGCGTCCTGACGTCGACGCCGGTGGAGGATCTGCCGATGGCCGGTCTCGGCCTGGCGCAGAACGCCCCCAACCCGTTCAACCCCAGCACGAAGATCAGCTTCCGCCTGGACCAGGACGGTCCGGTGAAGCTGGAGGTCTTCAACGCTCGCGGGCAGCTGGTGCGCGTCCTCGCGGACGGCGCCCTGGCCGCCGGCCAGCACGAGGTGACCTGGAACGGTCGCGACCAGAGCGGCCTGCAGGCCTCCTCGGGCACCTACTTCTACCGCCTGTCGACCAACGGTGAGCAGCTCACCCGGAAGATGACGCTGGTGAAGTGATATGGCCCAGACGGGCTCTGGCCCGTATGACGGCAACCGCCCGCCGGACCCCGGTCCGGCGGGCGGTTTCTCATCGCGGGTCTGGCGACGCCAGACGCTCGTCAGGCGAGCCCCAGCAGCCTGGACATCCCCTCACGGTCGAACCCCTGCTTGGGAATGTAGGCGCGCTCCCAGCGTTCGTCATCGAGCACGAAGTAGGGAATGCCGCGCTTGCCGGTCTTCTCCTCCAACAGGCGCGCGGCGTCGGGATCCTTGTCGATCTCGACCAGTTCGTAGTCGAGATCGTGCTCGTCGAGGAACGCCTTGGCCTGGCGGCAATCGGGACACCAGGTGGAGCTGTAGACGGTCAGCTTGTCGTAGGGACGATCATTCATGGCCTCTCCTGTCATGAAGCGTCGATACGCAGCTCGGTGAAGGCCTCGTTGAGCTCGGCCACGCGGGCCTGCTCCTCACCCTCCATGTAATAGCGCAGCACGGCGTCGGTGCCGCTGGCGCGCAGCTCGAACCACTGGCCGGCCATCTCGAGCAGGGTGCCGTCACCGGCATGGAAGCAACGGATGACCTCCGGCAACGCCGCGCCCGCCGGCAGACGATCCTGCAGGTCGGCAGTGATGGCAGCCGGATCCTTGCCTTCGAGCGAGGCGAAGAAAGCCACCACCTGCTCCTTGCGGCGGTTCCCCGCCTGGCGGGCGGCCTCGCGGGCCTCGCCCTTGAGCGCCTCGTCGAAGAGGGTCAGGTCGCGACGCTCGTAGAAGCGCCAGCGCACTTCGTACGTTTCGAGCAGGTCGAGATAGTAGCCGGCCCAGCTCTGGTCCTGGCGGTGCAGCCGGGCCGCGAGGCACAACGCCAGCACCCCGATCTGCATGGCGTCCTTCTCCTTGGGCGCCAGGCTCGTGCGCCTGCCGTGGCGGCTGCGCACCGGCTCGGCAGCGCCCATGGCGGCGCCCCCCGACTCCTCGGCCATGATCAAGAGCCGCGGCCGCGGGCCGAACTCGTGGCGCTCGCCGGTCACATCGGTGGCGGCGCAGCGGGTCTCGCCGGCGGTGATCTGGTCCTCGAGGTCGCTCACCAGCGCGGCGAAGTGCTTGAAGCCCACCGGTGCGCGGTAAGTCCCGAGCCTGGCTGTTCCCCGCGCCGAGAAGATCTCGGCCACCTCGCCGATGCTGCGGCTGGTGGGCCAGGTCGTGGCCACGATCCAGTCGTAGCGGTCGATCTCGCCGGCGGATTCGAGGGCGGCGATCTTGGCCGCCGTCAAGAGGAAGTAGATCTGGTTGGGCATGAAGTAGACCAGGCAACGTTCGGCGTCGAGCGGATCGACCTCGAGGCCCGCCGCGGTCGCGCGCGCGGCGAGGGCGGCCGGAGCGGTGGTGACCATGTTGAAGCGGTCGCCATCGGGATCCCAGATGAAGAAGATGTCGGCCCGATTCTCGCGCAGCAGGTCCTGGGCGCCCACGTGCTTGTAGACCTGCCACTTGCCCGGGTCCACGCCGTGGTTCACCCCGTCGACCACGCCGATGCCGTGGTAGTCGCTGCTCTCCTGTTCGTGGGTGAAGAACACCGGCCCCTGATCGTCCATGCCGATGCCGAGATTCGCGAAGACGCGGCGGGCGGTGGGCGCCATGGAGCCACCCTCGGTGCAGAACGCCGCACGGAAGCCCGCCTGCGCCGCCGCCGGGACCTCGGCGAGCAGGTCCGCGGGGATCACCTGGCGCAGCACCGCGACGTAGGCCTCCAGCGGATCGAAGTCACGGTGGATCCCGGGATCGTCGCTGGCGGCGAGCGCCAGCTCGAGCCCCTCCTTGCAGGCGCGCTGCGCCAGCTCGCGCACCCGCGCGGCTATGAGCGGTGCCATCTCCAGGAGCTGCCCGCCGCCCGCGTCCATGGGCTTCCAGCCGCCCTTGTAGCTCTGACTGTGGCTGGCGGTGAAATTCTCGCCGCCGTCGAGTTCCTCGAAGAAGACGCCGAAGCTCGAGAGCCAGATGGGGGTGGTGCGCTCGCCCGCCGGACGCAGGTGCACCTCGAGCCCGTGGGCGGCGTAGAGCCGGGCCGCCAGGTCGATGAACTCCTGGGTGTGCGGCCGGACCTCGCCGCCGACGTGCAGCCGGTGCAGACCGTGCTCCTGCGCGAGCTGTGCGCGGGCCTCGAGCATGAGCGCCACGGTGACCGCGTTGAAGGGCACCTCGCTGCTGAAGAGGTCGTCCGGCGCGAGCAGGTCGCGGTAGCCGGCGGTGCCCAGAGCAAAGCTGGCGCCCCAGGACGCCAGTCCGTAGCGCTGGGCGATCTCGGGCGTGATGGCGAGGGTCTCGGGTTCCGGGGCGAACGGCGTGTAGAGTGGCTGGCTCATGGCGACTCCTGGCGGCACGGGCGATAGCGGGGTCCGGCGCCGCGCGACGCGGCGCTCACGGGGCATGAGAAAACCCCGGGGATTGCTGCCAGGCTACAGCATTTCCCCGGGGTTGCAACCCGTGGCGCCGCGACTATTTCGCCATGGTCACCTTCAGCACGTCGCTGGACTGCGTGGTCTGCAGGCGCGCCAGGTAGACGCCACTGGCCACGGCGCGACCCTGCTGGTCGCGTCCGTTCCAGGTGACCTCGTGGTGGCCGGCCGCGAGCGTCTCGTTCACGAGCACGCGCACCAGGCTACCGCGGGCGTCGTGGATGCTCAGCCGCACCGGACCCTCGCCGGGCAGGACGAAGGCCACCGCGGTGGCCGGGTTGAAGGGGTTGGGCCAGTTGCCCAGCAGGTTGGCCACGGGCGGCAGCGCCTCGCCGGTGGCCGTGGGCGCGGCCTGGACCGGCAGCAGGACACGATAGGTCTGGCCGTTGACCGCGCTGACGGTCAACCGGACCGACTCGCCCTCGACCAGCGGCCGCGCCGACACCAGCCGGATCTCTCCGTCGGCCTCGACCTCGGCTCGGGCGAGCACGGCCTGGTTGTCACTCAGCACGACGCGGCTGCCCGCCGGAGCGGTGCCGCCAATGGCGGCGGTGCCCGCGGGCAACGATTCGCCGTGCTCCACGGCGAGCATCTCGGGCGTCCGGGTGCGCATCAGGAGCGAGCAGTCGCCGAACAGGTTGTACTGCTCCATGAGCTTGTCGGCCTGGGGCAGCCCCTCGTACTGCACGAGCACGGCGGCGACGCCGGCGGCATAGAGCGCGCCCAGCTCGTGCTCGCTGCCGCTGGCGAGCTGGTCGATCATCTCGGCCTGCATCACGCAGGGCGGCACCCACGAGGTGGCGGTGGAGGCGGAGATCATGGCCACCGCGCCGGCGGGCTGGCCGTCGTGCTCCGAGCGGAGCCAGGCCTCGGCGAAGCACTCGTCGCGCGAGAAGTCGCCGTTGCTGCAGGAGACGTCCACGATGACCGGCCAGGCGTCGGTGTTGGTCAGTGCGTGGACGTCGGAGTTGCCGAACGGCACGCTGAGCCAGGCGGTGCCGTCGCCGTGGCCGAGGTAGTTGATCAGGCCCAGGCCGCCGTTGACCGCGGCGGCGATGTCGTCGCGGTCGCCGCCGAAGCCCTGGTAGATGCGGGCCACGTCGGTGTAGTCGCCGGCCAGCAGCTGGTCGCGCAGTTCCTCGGCGCGCTCGTAGTCGGCGGGCGAACCCTCGTCGCTGGCGATGCCGGCGGCGACATCGAAGCGGTCGGCCATGGTCTGCGGGTCGCGCTCGTAAGCCAGCACGCGGTCGATCATCAACCGCGCCTCGCCGGCGCTGCGGGCCGGCAGACGCGAGATCAGGATATCGACGTACAGATCGTCGCCCGAGAGCAGCCCGAACATGCCGTCCGAGTCCGCACCCTGGTAGGCGCCGAAATTGGTGGGCACGGTGTCCACGTCGCCCACCAGGATCAGGTAGGCCAGCCCTTGCTCCGAGAAGTAGTACTGGCTGATGGCTTCCCTCATGCCGAGCAGGTTGCCGCCCAGGTCGGCCATGGTGACGATCTCCACGTCGTAGCCGCGCTCCCGCTTCCAGCTGGCCAGGTTGGCCGAGGCGTTGGCGTAGCTGTCGCCGCTGATGATGAGCATGCGTTCGGAATCGCCGTAGCCATGGCCCTGGACCTCTTCGCGGGCGGACTTGTCGGCGGCCGCGCCGAAGATGGCGTCATAGACCGGCGCGAAGGCCTTGCCGGCGGCCGGCACGCTGGCGATGGCCACGTTGTCGCCGCCCTGGCCGGTGGTCTCGACATTCAGCGTCAGGCGCACCAGGACCTCCAGCTCGCCACGCTTCGGATTCCAGCGCACCGGATGCAGGTGCAGCGCCACGCCGCGGCGGTCACGCACCAGGAAGGGCTTGCCGAGGGTGGCCACGTCGGCGGGCCAGACGGCGGTCTGGGCATAGACCGCGGAGTGGATCCGCGGCACCTGCTGCGGATCGACCTCGCGCGACAGCGGGCCCCGCGAAGGCACCGGCGGCGCCGCCGCGATGGAACGCCACTCGGCCGACACGATCTGCAGCCGCGGCGTCCCGGTGGCCGGCAGGGGCAGGGCCTGGGCCAGGATCGGCAGCTCGGGATGGCCGGCCTCGAGGCTCGGAACGCAGCCGGGCACGCGCACCACGCTGTGCGGCTGACCGTCCAGGTCGACCGTCTCGAGGTGGATCCCCGGCAGGGTGATCTCCACCACGGTGAGGCCGGCCTGCGGGGTCAGGGTCTGGAGGATGGGCGCCTGGGCCTGATCGGCGCCGCTCAGCGGCACCCAGGCCGCCCCGGCCGGCAGGGCCACGAGCGCCAGGATCGTCAGGATTGCGCTCTGCAAGAGCTGGATGCTGGAGCGATGCAACATGAACGTCCCTTTCGACCACGTCGTGCAACTTGACAAGATTGTAGCACGCCATCTGTCGCGAGGGAACATTTTTTATGTATTACTATTTATTTTTGATATATGAGTTTCGATCAATCGTGAGTTTGGCATGGCAGGATGCCCGGAGCCGCTACACCTTGATCTCTGCCACAGACTGCGGCACAATGGGGCCTTCTCGCCACTTATCTGCTCCGGAGGATGACTGCATGCAATCCCGAATAATCCGCTGTCTGGCCGCCCTGGCGCTGCTGCTGGCGGTCCCGGTGCTGGCCGACCCGGCACCGGACCGGTCCGCGACCCCCGACAATCTGCGATCCCTCATCGCTGCCGCCGGCGACGCCGAGGATCACGAGGATGCCGACGTGGTCGCCGTCTTCGACCGCACCGAGACCGAGATCGAGCCCAGCGGCCTGGCGCACGTCACCCAGCACCAGCTCCTGAAGGTGCTGACCGCCAGCGGCGCCCGCGATTTGGGCTTCCAGCGCTTCGACTACGACCCCGCCAGCCAGCTCATCGAGCTGCGCCAGGTGCGCATCCACCGCGCCGACGGCACGCTGGTCGAGGTCGACCCCGCCACCGCCGTGGACACAACGCAGCCCATGCACGCCATCTACTGGGGCGCCCGCATGCGCTGCCTGGGCCTGCCGCGGCTGGCCGTGGGCGACGCGGTGGAGCTGGTGACCTACCGCAAGGGATTCATGATCGCCTACCTCGGCGACCAGGGCCCGGGCGACGAGAGCCGCTACATCCCCCCCATGCGCGGCCACTGGTACGACGTGCAGCTCTTCGCCGCCGGCTGGCCCATGGTCGAGAAGACCATCACCGTGCGCACGCCCCGCGACAAGCCGCTGCAGTTCCGGATCTACAACGGCGAGGTCTACGCCGAGACCAGCTTCGACGACGGCCATCTGATCTACCGCTTCTGGGCCGAGGACTGTCCCGCCGCCACCCGCGAGTGGCGCAGCACCGACACCCAGGACTACGCGCCCAAGGTGGTCATGGCCACTGTCGCCGACTGGGAGGCCAAGTCGCGCTGGTTCTGGGACGTGAACCAGCACCAGTTCGACAGCACCCCCGAGATCGACGCCCTGGTCGCCAGCATCACCAGGGGCCTGAAGACCGACGAGCAGAAGGTGCACGCGCTGAACCACTGGGCCGCCATGAACATCCGCTACTGCGGCCTGAACATGGGCGAGGGCGAGGGCTACGTGCTGCATCCGGGCGACATGATCCTGCGCGAGCGCAGCGGCGTGTGCAAGGACATCGCCGGCATGGCCATCACGCTCTGCCGCGCCGCGGGCTACGAGGTCTACCCCGCCATGACCATGGCCGGCGCAAGGGTCGAGCGCGTCCCCGCCGACCAGTTCAATCACTGCGTGGGTGCCTGGAAGAAACCCGACGGCACCTGGCACATGCTCGACCCCACCTGGATCCCCTTCAGCCGCTACGACTGGTCGCGTGCCGAGGGCGAACAGCACTACGTCATCGGCACGCCCTGGGGCGAGGACCTCTCGGCGATCCGCGCCTACACCGCCGACGAGAACGAGGCAGTGCTGAAGGTGCGCGGCAAGATCGAGCCCGACGGCGCGCTCACGGGCACCCTCGAGCTCGTCGGCAGCGGCCAGGCCGACACCCGCCTGCGCCGGACCATCGGCCAGAGCCGCCGCAGCGCGGTGGAGCCCGAGCTCCGCCGCTGGCTGGCCAGCCTGGCCCCCGGCGCCGAGCTGGGAAAGTGGCGCGCGGGCGACCCCGTGGACTGGGACCGCCCCATGACCCTCGAGGTCGAGTTCCGGCTACCCGCCTACGCCGCCGTGGGCCAGGAGGTCTGCAGCTGGCAGCCGGTGGCGGTGAACCTGGCGCTGCACGGCTACGGTGGCGTGTTCCGCCTGGCCCAACCACCGCGCCTGGCCGAGGAGCGCGAGACGCCGGCCATGCTCTGGTGGCCGCAGGCGGTCGCCCTGGACGAGCAGATCGAGGTCCCGCGCGGCTTCACGCCCCGCCTGGCCGACGACCGGTGGACCGCGGGCGGCGACCATGATTTCGCCACCTGCGACCTCGGCGCCACGGTCGACGGCCGCAAGGTCGCCCTCGCCGGTCGTTTCCAGTACGACCGGCGCCTGGTCCCGGTCAGCGACTGGCCGGCCTTCCGCGACGCCGTCACCACGTTCCAGGACGCCGCCGAGGTCCGCCTCACGGCCCGCCGGAAGGGAGCCTGACCATGCGCCACGCTCATCTCATCAGCCTGCTGCTGATCCTCGTGGCCGCCACGGCCGGCGCCCAGGTCGACACGCCGCAGATCATCGCCGCGGCGCCGGACAGCGACCGGTTCCCCGGCGAGGACGTGGTGGTGCTCCACCGCAGCGAGACCATCGAGCTGGCCGACGACGGCCGTCTGACGCGCCGCCTGCACCTGATCCAGCGGCTGCAGACCCAGTGGGCCATGCGCAGCCGGAGCGACGTGCGTGTGGCCTGGGACGCCTCGCGGCAGGACCTCGAGGTCGTGACCGCCCGCACCTTCATGCGCGACGGCACCGTGGTCGAGACCCCCGCGAACGGCTTCAACGAGGTCACCCCGGACGCGGTTCGCCGCGCCGCCCCATTCCTCGACATCCGCGAGATGGTCATCAGCCTCGTGGGCACCGAGCTTGGGTGCGTGACCGAGCTGGAATACGTGATCCGCGACCGTGCGCCGCGGTCCCTGCCCCCTGGCGGCGAGTGCTGGCTGGGTGGCGAGGATCCGGTCCTCGAGTCCAGGGTCACCCTGGTGGGCGTCCAGGGTGCCCTGGCCGGCGCCACCGACCGCGCCCTGGTCGAACACGAGGCCGGGTCCTGGATCGCCCACGACCTGCCGGCCTGCCGCGCCGAGGGCGCCGAGGCCTGGCGACACCGGTTCACCCCCCACGTGATCTGGGGCGCCGCCACCGATATGGAGCAGCTGGCCGGCGCCCTGCGCCAGCAGACCGAGGCCGCCGCAGGCGCCCTGGAGGGGCTGCAGGGCTGGCTGAGCCGCACGCGTGCCGACGCCGAGGTCCTCACGGAGGTCGATCTGCTCCAGCAACTCGCCGACCTCATCCACGCCGGCATCGCCGGGATCCACCTGCCCGCCGGCGCCGACCTGCGTCCGCCCCGCCTGGCCGAGGAGGTGTTCGACACCGCCGTGGGCACCGATTGGGAACGCGCCGTGGTGGCCCTGGCGGTCCTGCGCGAGGCCGGGTATGAGCCAGAACTCGGCCTCTTCGGCCGCGACGCCCTGACCGAAGGGCTCCCGCCCACCACCGCGCGCTTCACGCGCTATCGGGTGGTCGTCCGTGTCGACGACCAGAACTGGTGGCTGGCCCCCGACCGCGACGAGGCCTGGTCCGACAACGGCGATCTGGCCGGCTGGACCGGCTTCTTCCTCGCCGCCGATGGCGGTCATCGCCTCTACACCGTGCCGGTCCGCCCGGGCCTGTGCCGCTGGTCGGCGCACCTGGCGCCCGCCGGCGAGGGCTGGTCCGCCACCGCCGACCTCGTCCTGCGCGGCCCCTACCGCCAGCCGGGCGACACCGGCGAGCTGGCCGACCAGCTCGCCGAGGCCCTCCTGCCCGGCGCCGAGGTGTCCTCCCTGGACGTGCGCGTGGATACGGCCGACGAGCTGAGCCTGCGGTTGACCGCGGCGGGCGAGGCGCTGGCTCCAGTCGGCGAGGGCCTGCTGACCCGGGAGATCCCCTGGCCGACCGGCGCCCTGCTCGACCATCTGCCCGCGGGATTCCGCCCCGAGCAGCCGTCGCGCACCGCGCCGCTCGTGGTCACGGTTCCCGGCCGTGAGGAGGCGTCTCTGAGCATCGAGCTGCCCGCGGGCTGGCAGGTGGACACGCCGCTGGCGGTGGAGACGGCACGGTCGGCGGCGCAGGGATCCTTCGCCCTGCGCAGCAGGCAGGCAGGCCAGACGTTCACGATCACCCGGACCCTCGAGCTGGACGCGGGGCCCGTCGCCACCTTGGACTACGCCGCGTTCCGCGACCTCGTGACCGCCGCCCTCGCGCAGCAGCGCCAGCCGCTCGTCATCATCGTCCCCTGAAATCCGAAGAGGGGCTCGACCCAATCGGTCGAGCCCCTCGCGAATTCCGGTGGGCAGCGTGGCTGTGGGCTACCACTGGTTGTGGTGCGTCTTCCCGGGGTCGAAACGGTCCTCCGACGGCTTGGTCTCCTGTGGATGGCCCACCGCGATCAGCGCCAGGGGCTCGATGCCGTGCGGCAGCTTGAGCAGGTCGGCCAGCTGGTGCGCGCGGTCCCCCAGGGGGGCGATGCCCAGCCAGACCGCGCCCAGGCCCATGGCGTGGGCCGCCAGGAGGATGTTCTGCGTGGCGGCGGAGCAGTCCTGGACCCAGAACCCGGCGTACTTCTCGCGTGCGGGGTCGGCGCACACGGCGAGGCAGAGCGGCGCCTCGGTGCACATCTGGGCGTAGGGATGGACTCCGGGGATGGCGTCCAGCAGCTCGCGGTCGTCGATGACCACGAATTCCCAGGCCTGCTGGTTGCCGGCCGAGGGTGCGGCCATGCCGGCACGGAGCAAGGTCTCGATATCCTTGTCGCTGACCGGCTCGTCGGTGTACTGACGGATGCTGCGACGGGTCAAGATGGCGTCGAGGGCGTCCATGGGATCCTCCGGGGCGTCTGCGGGATGGGTCGGTTTCCGCCCAAGGATAATCGAGACCGGGGCCAAGACCAGCTTTGATCTCGATGATCCGGCAGGTTGAGCTTACCTTGAACGGGCCACCTTGACCAGGAGAGGAATATGGCCGCCACCGACCCCCGCCTCGCCGACCGCTACCGGCGGATCCACGACCAGCTCGCCGAGCTCTTCGCGCGCAATCGCGACCCCATCGCGCGGATGGCCACCATCGTCGCCGTGCTGCACCACAAGATGCCGCACTACTTCTGGACCGGGTTCTATCGGCTGCAGGACGGCAAGCTCGTGGTCGGCCCCTACCAGGGTCCCCTGGCCTGCGCGATCCTCGACGGCCCTGAGGGCGTCTGCTGGGCCGGGGTCCAGCGCGCGGAGCCGGTGCTGGTGCCCGATGTCCACGCCTTCGAGGGCCACGTGGCCTGCGATGGCCGGTCGCAGAGCGAGGTGGTCCTGCCGGTGCGCGATGCCGCAGGACGGATCGTCGGGGTCCTGGACGTGGACAGCGACCAGCCCGACGCCTTCTCCGACACCGACCTGGCGGGCCTGGCCGCCATCGTCGACCTCGTTCACGCCGGCTAGGCGATCTCCAGCCACGAGAACCAGAGCGGGTGGTGCCGCTTGTACCAGGTGAGCACCTCGCGCAGGACTTCCTGCTGCTCGGGGAAGATCACGTCGTCGCTGATGCGGTCGAAGAAGATGCGCATGCCGTTCTCGCCGAAGTGCTCCAGCGCCTCCGAGCAGAGCGTCTGCAGCTCGTTGCGGATGCGGCCCGAGTCGGAGATCTTCACCGCCCGGCGCTGGTGGTCCTCGCCGCGGAAGAACCGCGTCAGCAGCGGGTTGCAGACCAGCGGCCGGTACTTCTGGTCCTCCATGAACCGCAGGGTCAGCTTGACCTGCTTGACGCCGCGCGGCGTGGAGAGGCGGACGGTGATGCGGTAGGTGTCGTCGTCGATGGTCTCGACCCCGGGCGAGCCGGTATAGGGGTCGTCGAGCATGAAGCCGGCCAGCGCCATGACGTCCCAGTGCTTGCGGGGCAGGAAATCCTCGGCGGTCAGCGTCGGCTTCTCGACGCGGATGCCCGCATCGCGGGCCTCGCGGATGTACTCGCGATACTGTTCCAGAGCGGCGGCATCGAGGTCCTCCCCCACGATGGCGGCGAGCTGCTTGCCGAAGTCGCGGGCCTCGGCATCCAGGCGCATGATGCGGCTCTCCCGGTCCCAGGTCAGGCCGAAGCGCGAGCTGAACAGCGCCAGCGAGCAGTCGATGCCCAGGATGGGCGCCAGGCTCGCGGCCTGCATGGCCTCGGCGCTGGCCGCGTAGCCGTCGACCAGCAGCAGGTGGCGGTCGCCCTTGTCGTCGAGCCAGGTGCCCACGTGGTAGGTGGGCGCGTAGGTCCCCGAGTCGTTGAACAGCGCCATGCCCGACGGCAGCTTCCAGCCGTCCTCGGCCACGTGGGCCCCGACCTCGCGCCACTGGTCCCAGAGCCCGCCGATGCGCGGCTCGCGGCTGGCGCCCGAGAGGGTCCAGACGTGGACGTTGCCCGGCTCCAGATCGGGCCAGGCCAGGCGGATAGCCTCCATGACCTTGGCTCGCGGTGTGTGGAAATCCACCAGCATGGACTCGCGGGCGGCGGCCTCGGTCACCTCCAGCGGCAACAGCAGGTTGCCCATGTAGCCCTCGTAGGGGCGCGTCACCGACAGCGGCTGGTCGAAGAGGTGCAGCACGGTCATGGGGCCGGTGGGCTCGCCCTTGGCGAAGCGCGAGGTGTTCTCCAGGGTGTCGATGGCCGCACCCCAGATGGTGATGCCGGCGGTGTCGATGCGCCGCTGGAAATCGTCCCAGCCGAATTCGGGATTGTTGATGAGCTTCTGGACCTGGCGGTCGAGGAACTTGGCCACCTGGGGCCGGGCGTAGATGCGGCCGAAGCCGAGCATGGGGTTGCTGCCCATGTCGGGGGTCTCGCCGCCCTTGGGCATGAGGCCCTCGCCCAGACAGACCATCACCGCGTGGTTCTCGGGGAGCTGCCGGGTGAGGTACCAGAGGCACTCGCTCATCATGTAGGCGCTGATGGCGTCGGCGTCCTTCTTGACCCGGTTCTGCTCCTTCTTGTCGAGTCCCCTGGCCTCGCCGAAGCGGCCGAACAGGCGCGTGCCGAGCGCGGTCACGCCGGCGGTCATGATGAACAGCCGCTCCATGGCGCCGCCCACGAAGGTGATGTCGTTCTGGAACTCCACGTGGCCGTTGCCGTCGAGCCAGGCCACCTCCACGTCCTCGAGCCAGAAATGGAAACGGCCCAGGATCGGCCGGGTGTCGAAGGCCCACTGGGCGATCAGGTTGCGTTTCTCCATGGCTTCGGGCGTGGTCATGACGAGACCTCCGGTTGACCTCGGCAGATGGCGTCGGGATGGCAGGGTCTTTCAAGGTAACATGTTCGGATTGTTTGCAAAACCCGAATCGACCGCTGGCCGGCAGGCAGGACATCATACGGGCCCGGCCGCACCGGCCGGACCCGTTTTGACAACCCGATCATCGGATCAGCGTCAGCTTCTCGCCGACCCACTCGCCCGCACCCTCGGCCCGCAGAAGATACGTCCCCGAGGGCAGTTCGCGCCCTTCACCGTCACGGCCGTCCCAGACCAGCGCGTGGTGGCCGGCCGCGAACTCGCGGTTGGCCAGCACGGCCAGGCGACGGCCGGCCAGATCGTGGACCGTCAGGCGCAGCGATCCGGCGCGGGGCAGGGCGAAGGAGACCACCGTCCGGGGATTGAAGGGGTTGGGGTGGACGGACAGGGCGAGGCCGGGCGTCTCGGGCAGGGGATCGGTGGGTGCGCTCGTGGTCGAGGCGCACTCCAGGGGCAGCAGTGCCACGCCGCCCACGTTGTAGGGGTCGGCGCTCAGGTTGGGCCCCAGGCCGAGGCAGACCGCCTGCGCGGTCAGGGCGATGGTCTCGATGGGCAGGAGCAGGTCGACGTTGCCCAGGAGCGCGGGAGCCCCCGGATCGTGCACGTCCACCACCACGAACCCGAGCGAGGCGTGCGACACGTAGGCATGGCCGCCGGCGGCCCGGACCAGGTTCGTGTAGCCCGGGATCGCCAGCGAGCCCAGCACCGTGGGCGTCGTGGGCGGGATCACGTCGACCAGGACCAGCCCGCCGGCGCCCGAGGCGGCGTACAGCACGCCTTCGTCCAGCGACAGGTTCTCCACCGCATGGGGCAGCTCCACGGTGCTGACCAGGATGGGCGCCAGCGGATCGCTGCAGGCGCGGATCTCCAGCCGGGTGTCGTACGCGACGTAGAGCATGGATCCGAGCGCCGCGATGGCCTGGCCCTCGCCGCCGCACTGGATCGTGTTGATCAGCCGGAGATCGGCGGGGTCGGCGATGTCGATCACGTAGATCCCTTCCTCGCCGCCGTTGAGGTAGATCAGATCGCCGTCGAGGGCCATCTCCTTGTGATTCGAGACCAGCTCGAGCCGGGTGACCCGCACGGGGTCGTTGGGCGTGGAGATGTCGACCACGTCGAGATAGTAGGCGGACCGCACGAAGGCATGGGTGGCGTTGGCCACCACGGCGCTGCCGCCGAACGTGCCCGTGACCTCGCCCAGCAGGACCGGCTGGGTCGGGTCGGCGATGTCCACCACCTGCAGGCCGCCGTTGGCCTCGGCCACGGTCACCGCCAGGTCCCCCACCACCGCCATGTCCGCCAGCCGGCGCTCGGGTTCGAGGAGCGACCCCAGCGTCCGGACCGGGCCGGCTTCGGGATAGGCGTAAATCTTCAGGTCGTCCCAGCCGTCCACCAGGTAGGCAAAGCCCGGCACTACGGCCACGTCGTAGGCGCCGCGCAGGGAGGTCACCGGATCCAGGAGCTGAGGCGAGGACGGCAGCGAGGCGTCCAGGATCACCACGTCGGTCCTTTCGAACACCACGAAGACCTGGTCCCCGAACACCTCGAGTTCCCTGGCCGAGCCGGGCAGCGAGAGGGTCGTGCCCAGGACGGGCGCTCCGGGATCGCCGACATCCACGATCGCGACGCCGCCAGCGTCACAGGCCACGTAGAGCTGGTCGCCCACCAGCTTCAGATCCCAGACCGAATCCGGCATGACCAGCGAACCCAGGAGTGCCGGTGCGGCCGGATCGGCGATGTCGTAGTACCGGAGGTCGTGTTCATAGCTCCCCACGAACATCACGTCCCCGACCGCGAGGACCGCCGAACCGCCGGCGACCCAGCTCACCAGCTCCGGCGCCGCGGGATCGCTGACATCGGCGATGAACGTCGGGGCCGCCGTGGTGAAGAGGGCGTAATCGCCGTACAGCTCGACGCTGTTGGCACCATAGGGGGCAAGAGTGCTCACGACCCTGGGATCGGTGGGATCGGCGATGTCGACCAGGGCCAGGCAGCCGCCGGTGCTCGCGCAGGCCACGAAGGCCGTGGTCCCGCGGACCACCATGTCCCAGGGCATCTGGGGAAGCTCGACCTCGCCCAGCAGGACCGGATCGTCGCCGCCGGCCGGATCGACGACCATGAGCCGGTTCGGGACGGCGTCGTGGTGGGCGGAGCCCAGGTAGACCAGGCCATCGGCCACCGCCAGGGTGTAGACGCGGCCGTCCCAGTCGCCGCTGCCCAGCCGGCGGGCATGATCGCCGTACTCGATGCAGTCCTGGGCGGGGACGGCGGTGGCGAGGAAGATGGCGATCAGGACGAGCAGGCTGGCATAGACGGGCGAAGTCGGCATGGCAAAACCCCCTTGGCGGCACCGAAACGCGGTTCTCTCCCGGAACCTTCCTGGATCATACACCACCGGTGTCAGGGGCGGCGAAAAAAGCTCCTGCTCTTGCCGACCAGGAACGACGTTCACCTGGTATGAAATCGTCGCCGGACGTGCTATGATCGCCTGTGTTCAATGTCGACCTGATCACGAACTGATCGTCCCGGAGGTCGTGTCATGTCGCCCCTCGCCGCCCGTTCCGCCGCGTTGATCGCTCTGGTCCTCTTCGTTGCCCCCGCCGCTCTCGCCGCTACCTGGCTGGTGACCCCCGACGGCACGGGCGACGTCCCCACCATCGGGGACGCCCTGGAGGCCGCCGCCTCGGGCGACGTCATCGAGCTTGCCGACGGCGTGTTCACCGGCCCCGGCAACCGCGACCTCGATCTCCTCGGCAAGAGCGTCACCGTTCGCTCGCAGAGCGGCGACGCAGAGGCCTGTGTCATCGACTGCCAGGGGTCGGCCGACGAGCCCCACCGCGGCTTCATCTTCCAGAACCTCGAGGGACCGGACGCCCGCCTCGAGCACCTGACCGTGCGCCACGGCTGGGCCGAGGGGCCGGATACCATCAACGACGGCACCGGCGGGGCCATCCTGGTCAAGGAAGGCGCCACGCCCACGTTCACCGGCCTGGTCTTGCGCGACAACACGGCCATGAGCGGTGGTGCGATCTTCGTCCTGCAAGCGGCCCCCACCGTCACGGCATGCCACTTCCTCGACAACACGGCCTGGTGGGGCTCGGGCGGCGCCCTGAACCTGTATTACGCCGACATCGACGCGCCGATCGCCGACTGCGTCTTCCGGGGCAACGCCGCCCACCAGACCGGCGGCGCGGTGGCCTCGGCCCAGTGCGATTTCGCCCTGGAACGCTGCCTGTTCGAGGCCAACACCGTGAACAGCTACGGAGCCGGATTCGAGTGCTACGCGAACACTCGCTGCACCCTCACCGACTGCACCTTCGCCGAGAATATCGCCAGCGAGAGCGGCGGCGGGGCCATGGTGTGGGGAAACGACACCGAATGCACCTTCGAGCGCTGCACCTTCGCGGCCAACCGTGCAGGCTACGGGGCCTGCGGCATCACCGTGGACCAGGCCGTGGCCACGGTGCGCAACACGATCGTGGCCTTCGGCCATGGTCCCTCGGTCCAGGTCCTCAACGGAGCGACCATGGCCCTCCAGTGCTGCGACCTCTTCGGCAACGACGGCGGCGACTGGGTGGCCGCCATCGCCGACCAGGCCGGCGGCGCCGGCAACCTGTCGGTCGACCCCCTCTTCTGCGGCGACCAGGCGCTCGAGACTCCCTACGCCCTGCACGCCGATTCGCCCTGCGCCCCCGATCACTACCCGTGCCTGCAGATCGGCGCCTGGCCGGTGGGCTGCTCGGCGGTGACGGCCGCCGCCTCCGAGTTGCCCGGCCTGGATGGCCCCCGGCTGCTGCCGGTGACACCCAACCCCTTCAATCCGCGGACCACCGTGACCCTCACCTTGCCCCGGGCCGCGCAGCTGGAACTGTGCGTCTACGACACCCGCGGCCGGCAGGTGGCCGTGCTCGCGACAGGCGAGTGCGCCGCCGGCGAGACGATCGTGGAATGGGATGGTCGGGACACGGCCGGGCGCGACATGCCGTCGGGGACCTACCTGGTCATGCTGAAGACCCGGAGCGGAATGCAGGTGCAAAAAGGGGTGCTGGTGAGGTAGGAGCGCGCCGACGCGCCTCGCCGGCCGCGCTTCCAATCCTCTTGGCCTTGCCCCACGATACCAGGTCGCACGGGCCGGTCAGCGCGTCAGGGTCAGACGCCGCACCACCACCTGATCCGCCGTCTGCAGGCGCGTGAAGTACACGCCGGCCGGCTGCGGACGTCCGGACCCATCGCGACCATTCCAGGCCCGTACGTGGCGGCCGGCCGGCATGGCGCCGTCGACGAGGGTCGTGATCCGCCGACCGGCCACGTCGAAGACGGCCAGGCGGACCGACTGGGCCCGCGGCAGTTCGAAGGCGATGTCGGTGTGCCCGCCGAAGGGATTGGGTGCCGCGCGCATCTGCAATCCGGTGCGCACGTCGGCAACCCCCACCGCGTTCGCGGTCAGCTCGACGAGATCGGTGGCGTTGTCGCTGAAACGGGCCACCGCCTGCAGCCAGGTCCCGTTCTCGAACGGCGGCAGCCCGGGATCGCTGGCGTAGACGACCGGCTGGGCGTAGTCGAGGGTCTGGGGCCGCAGCGGATAGATCGTGCCGTCGACGTCCAGCTCGGCGATCACCGGGCAGTGCGCGTCCGCATCGGCATAGATCACCGTGACCGTGCCGCCCGAGCCTTGTTCCGGCAGCACGAGATCGGTGAGCTCGGGCAGGGCGCTGGGCCCGGGATCCAGGGCCACCTCGCGCTGGTGCCAGACGCCGCCGGGTGTGCGGTCGGCCTCCTGGGCGCCGCCCAGGATGGTGATCTGCTGGCTGAAGCCCGCCACGCCGAAGCGCGGGTCGGCGGGGTCGAACCAGCCCTGGAAGAAGGGATTGGCCTCGAGGTCGGCCAGCGCGCAGGACAGCACCAGGGTGTTCTGGGCGGGGTACTCGGTGGCGGTGATCTCGCCGATCTTCTCCAGATCGTCAATACCGGTGCCGTTGATCTGGTAGAGGCCCGGCTCGATGATCCCCGCAGCGGTGATGGTCTGGATCATGGCGAGCACCGTGTCGGGATCGTCGTCGGCCGGGTTGTTGATGCCCAGCAGATAGCTGAAGAAGGTGAGTCCGCTGTTCACGGGAAAGCCGCCGCCGGCGTTGCTCAAGGCGGCGTAGAGGCGCGTGCCGTCGCGGCTGAGGCGGCAGCCGGTGAGGTCCAGGTTCACGCGGCCGAAGTTCTCGTCGCCGACGGGGTCGTCCGCGAGGTGCGTGAGGTCGGCCGGGACCGGCGTCGCGCCGTCCGCCAGGCGCACCGGCAACAGGTCGATGGCGCCCGGCTGCTCGAGGCGGAAACCGTAGTAGCGGCGGGCGGACACCGGACCGGGCACCGTGGCCTCGAGGGTGCTGGGGCCGTCGGGCACCGTGGCCAGCGGCGCCGACTGCACGCCGTCCTGCGCGAAGAGAATGGTGTTGATCAAGCCCGAGCCCTGGGCGCTCTCGACGCGGATGGTCACCTGATCGCCGGGCAGCGGGGCGCTCGTGCGGATGTCGTTCCAGAGCGAGAAGGCGGCGGCCTGGCCGGCCACGACCAGGGCAGCGAAGAGCAGAGTGAGTCGGAGCATGGCGTAGCCTCCTAGAACCTGATGCCGATCATGACGACGTGGGCCTGGTTGCGCAGCGGTACCGGCTCGTTGGCGACGAGGATCTCGTCTTCCTCGCCAAAGGGTACGTAGGCGTAGGTGGGCAGCGGCAGCTGTTGCAGACTGAGGTCGAAGCGGTACTCGACCAGCAGGCGCCCGCCGGCCAGCGGAAACTCCACCCCCACGCCGTAGCTGAAGGCGAAATCGAAGAGGTCGACCTCGGACATGTCGTTGTCGGCGGTGACGGGGATGTTCTGCTCGCCGTCGGAAACCTCGCCCGACAGCCGGTAGCGGTCGTGGACCTTGAGGCCGAAGGCGAAGCCGCCGAGCGTGTAGACGTCGCATGCGCGGTCGATGACCCAGTGGTAGCGCAGCAGGAGCGGGATCTCGAGGTAGTCCATGTCGTAGGTCACGTCGAGCACGGTGGGGATGTCGAAGATGTCGACCCCGATGTCCTGGCGCGATCCCTTCTGGACGTAGAGGACTTCCTGCTGGAGATAGAAGCGGCGGGTCACGGGAAGGGCGACGAAGACACCACCCGCGAAGCCGCGGCGCATGGTGCTGGAGACCGTGTACTCCTGGTCGCGCGGCTCGGTGCCCTGATGCTGGGCGAGGGCGAAGCCTCCCTTGAAGCCGAAGGAGAGGCGGGCGAGGCCGCCGGGATCCGCACCGGTCGCGTGCGCGGACGATGGGACTGCCCCGACGACCGAGGACACCAGCGCCAGAACGAGGAACGAGGCGAGACGGCCGCGCGAAGCGATTGGGTGCATGGTCGACTCTCGCGAGGGACTCGGGCCAAGTCCGGACGCCGTCCATCGGGGACGGCGCGTTGACCACGCCATCATACCCCAGATCCCGAAGGAATGCCTCAGCTTCCTGGCTACCGATCGCCTGGGGCGGCGTGGCCATGCACCGCGGACGCGACGACCTTGTCCGCACAATGCCCCTTCATCGAGGAGGATGCAGTTATGCAGATCGCCGATCCGCGCGCTTTCCTGGGTCAGATCGATCCGTTCCGGAGCCTCGAGCCCGCCACTCTCGACGACCTCGCCGCCGTGATGACCCGCCAGGACCTCACCGCCGGGGCCGTCCTGTTCCGGGAGGGCGACCCCGGCCGGGGCGTGTTCCTCGTGGCAGCCGGCGAATTCGAGGTACGGCGCCGAGCCGAGGAGGGCACCGACATCCTGCTGCGGGTCATGGCCGCCGGCGAGGTGGGAGGGCTGACGAGCATGGCATCGGGCCGGCCGCGCTCCGCGACGCTGGTCGCCCGCACCGGCGCCGTCGTCTGGATCGTGCCCAACGAGGCCGGCCACGCTCTCCTGGAGCGCCATCCCGATCTGACCCGCAGCCTGCTCGTGTTCCTAGGCGAGAAGGTCCGCCTGAAGACCGGCCAGCTGGCCACGTTGCTCGCCCGTGCGGAGGATGACCCGCGCCCGCGGGTGGCGGTGTTCGACACCAAGCCGTACGACCGCCGGCACCTGGAGCCGGCCGCGCAGGACCTCTGCTGGCGATTCTTCGAGCCGCGCCTCGGCCCGGACACGGCGCGGCTGGCCGCCGGCTTCCGAGTCGTGTGCGCCTTCGTCAACGACGACCTCTCGGCCGGCGTCCTCGAGCAACTCGCCGCGGGCGGGGTCCGGCTGATCGCGCTGCGCTGCGCCGGCTTCAACAATGTCGACCTCGTGGCCGCCGACCGCCTGGGCCTGACCGTGGTGCGGGTGCCCGCCTACTCGCCCCACGCCGTGGCCGAGCACGCGGTGGCGCTCATCCTCACGCTCAACCGCAAGCTGCATCGGGCGCACCAGCGGGTCCGCGAGGGAAACTTCAGCCTGGCCGGCCTGGAGGGATTCGACCTGCACGGCCGCACCGCCGGCGTGGTCGGCCTGGGCAAGATCGGCCAGTGCCTGGCCGAGATCCTGCGCGGCTTCGGCATGAGCGTCCTGGCGTATGACACCCAGCCCGACCGGAACTTCGCCCGCCGGACGGGCGTGCAATACCTGGAGCTCGACGAGGTCCTGGAGATGTCGGACATCGTGAGCCTCCACGCACCGCTGGTGCCCGACACCTATCACCTCATCGATGCCGGTCGCCTGAGCCGCATGAAGCCGGGGGTCATGCTCATCAACACCAGCCGCGGGGCCCTGGTGGACACGGCGGCCCTGATCTCCGGACTCAAGACCGGCCACGTTGGCGCCGCCGGCCTGGACGTCTACGAGGAGGAGAGCGGTTACTTCTTCGAGGATCGCAGCGACGCCGTGATCACCGACGACGTGCTGGCGCGGCTGCTGACCTTCCCCAACGTGCTAGTGACCAGCCACCAGGCCTTCCTGACCGGCGAGGCCCTCGACGGCATCGCCCAGACCACGGTGGACAGCATCCGCGCCTTCCTCGCCGGTCGGCGCGGGCGCGAGCTGGAGAACGTGGTCCTGGCCGCGCCGGGGTGACGGCCGAAGGTCGCCGATCCGGCGTCAACCGATCCCTCGGCCACCCATCATGTTTGACCAGGTGCAGGGAAATGCTAGGATCGGACGACGAACGCACGTCCGGCCCATGCGACAGAGGATGAAGCCATGAGCGATATTCAGGAACACTGGCGGCAGCACTACGCGGCGGTGCCCGGGTCGCTGCGGTCGCTGCAGGACATCGAGACGGTCCTGTCGGTCTTCAACACGAACATCGACGCCGTCAAGAGGATCACGCCAGCGCTGTTCCAGGAACTCCTGGACCAGGCCGGCGACCCGCGCCAGGGCGACGACGATCGCCACGAGATCGCGTCAGCCCGGGATCTGATCCGCGGCTTCGTCGCCTGTTTCCGGGGCGGCATCGCCCGCGAATGGCTCATCACGAACGAGGACACCTACCGCTGGCTCGACTCGCACGTCGGTTACGACCGTCTACAGATGGGCGGACAGGGCGGCATCATCGCCAACGTGATGGCCACCTGCGGCATCCGGAAGGTGCTGGTGCACGCAGCGTCGCTGCCGGCCCAGCAGAGCGCGCTCTTCGTGGACCGGGCCAACCTGCAGTCGGCGAACGGCGCGGGGCGGCTACAGCAGGCGCGCACCATCGACCGCGCCGGCGACACGCCGCTGATCCACTGGATCCTCGAGTTCGGCGAGGGCGACACGATCACGCTCGACGGCGAACGGATCACCTGCCCCAAGTCCAACCGATTCATCGCCACCTGGGATCCGCTCAACTTCACGCTCGCCATCGATCCGAACTTCGTCGCGGCGGTGGACGCCTACGCGGACGAGCTGAGCTACTGCATGCTCTCGGGCTACCAGATGCTCAGCGAGCGGCTGCGCAACGGCGAGAGCTCCAGCCAGCGGATCACCGAGAGCAAGCGGATCATCGACCGGTGGCGCCAGCGCAACGACGGGCTCCTCGTCCACTTCGAATACGCCTCTACCCAGGACGAGGCGGTGCGCCGGCAGCTCTTCGAGGAGATGGGGGGCTGGGCCGACAGCATGGGCCTGAACGAGCAGGAGCTGATCGACGTGCTGGAGGTGTGCGGCCAGACCGAGCTCGCGGCGGCCTGCCGGCGCTCCCTGGCCAGCGTCGATCTGTTCGAGGGACTGCGCTGGGTGTTCGAGAACTGCCGTATCCCGCGGATCCAGCTGCACTTCTTCGGGCTCTACATCACGCTGCAGGCGAAGGGCCACCGGCACACACCGCCCCAGACGCGCAACGGCATGACGCTGGCAGCGACCATCGCCGCGGCGAAGGCCGGCACCGGGTCGATCGAGAACGAGGCGAACCTCCTCTGGGCCCAGGACAAGCCGATCGGAGCGATCGCCGAGAAGGAGATCCAGGCCCTCGCCGACCACCTGGCCCGCCTGGACGGCCAGAGCCGGCTCGCCGAGGACGGCATCCACGAGGCCGAGGGATTCGACGTCGTCGCGGTGCCGACGATCATCGTCGAGAATCCGGTCACGCTCGTCGGCATGGGCGACACGATCAGCTCGCTGTCGCTGGTGGGGGCGCGGTAGGAGCGCCGGCGAGCGCCTAGCTGTTGATCTCGTCCCAGATCTCCTTCATGGTGTGCTGCACCACCTGCTTGCGGTCGCGATAGCTAGTGTGCAGCAGCTCGTGGGACCGGTGCCCGTTGGGCTCGCCCAGGAACTCGTCGTAGATCAGCTTGATCAGCGGGTTGTTGTGGCTCTGGCGGATGTCGCAGCGCTCGTCGATCCGGTAGATCGCGTCCTGCCGCTCGTGCCAGAACGTCTGGTAGCTCTTCTTGATCCGGGGCTGGCCGCCGCCGCCCATGCAGCCGCCGGGACAGCCCATGACCTCGACGAAGGTCCAGTCGGCCTCGCCCGCGGCGATCTTCTCCATCACCTGCTTACCCGCCTTCAGGCCGTGGGCCACGCAGACCTTGATCACGCCCAGGTCGCCCAGATCCACTGCCGCCTCGCGCAGATTCTCGTAGCCGCGCACCGGGGTGTAGGCCACGCCCTGCAGCTCGCTGCCCGTGACCACGTAGTGCACGGTGCGGATCGCGGCCTCCATGACGCCGCCGGTGGTGCCGAAGATCTCGGCTGCGCCGGTGTAGCCGCCCATCCACTCGTTGTCGAAGCCCGATGACTCGAGGTCGGGCAGCCACACTCCCTCGCGCTTGAGCACGCGCGCGCATTCGCGGGTGGTCAGCACCACGTCCACGTCGGGGATGCCGTCGCGCTGCATCTCGGGACGCTTGGCCTCCTCCTTCTTGGCGGTGCAGGGCATGATCGAGATCACGCGCATGCGGGCGGGGTCCACGCCCAGCTTGTCGGCCAGGTAGGTCTTGGCGATGGCGCCGAAGCACTGCTGCGGGCTCTTGGTGGTGGAGATATGCCCGAGGCGCTCGGGATAGTTCTTCTCCACGTAGTTGACCCAGCCCGGCGAGCAGCTGGTGATCATGGGCAGCGTGCCGCCGTTCTTGACGCGACCGAGCAGCTCGGTGCCCTCCTCCATGATCACTAGATCGGCGGTGAAGTTGGTGTCGAGGACCACGTCGGCGCCGAGCTGCTTCAGCGCGGTGATCATCTTGCCCTCGACGTTGCTGCCGGGCGGCAGGTAGAACTCCTCGCCCAGCGCGATGCGCGTGGCGGGTGCCATCTGCACCACGGTGAAGACGTCGGGGTCGTAGAAGTAGTCGATGACCTGCTCGGTGTCGTCCACCTCGGCCAGGGCGCCGGTGGGGCAGACCAGGGTGCACTGACCGCAGCTGACGCACTCGCTGGTGCCGAGAGCCAGGCTGTCGCGCACGCCGATCTCGGCGTCGAGGCCCTTCTCGGCGAGCACCAGCACGTCGGTGCCCTGGACGTCGCGGCAGATGTGCAGGCAGCGGTGGCAACGGATGCACTTGGTCATATCCCGGACCACCGAGACGCTGCTGTGGTCGCGGGTGCGCTGCCGGGAATAGGCGCGCTTGCCGAAGCGGCTGTGCTGCAGCCCCACGAACTGCGCCACGTCCTGCAGCTCGCACTTGCCGTGGCGCACGCAGGTGGCGCAGTCCTGGTCGTGGTCGCCCAGCAACAGCTCCACCTGCAGACGCTGTTTCTCGCGGACGATGGGCGTGCGCGTGAGCACCTCCATGCCGTCCTCCATGGGCGTGTTGCAGCTGGTGACGATGTCGGGCTCGTTGCCGTCGCGCCGGATCTCCACCAGGCAGACGCGGCAGGTGCCCGGGGTATGGTCGGCGTCGGCGAGTTCGCACAGGGTCGGGATGAAGTGACCGTGGCGGCGGGCGACCGACAGGATCGTCTCGTTGTCCTGGAACTCGACGGACTTGCCGTTGATGAATCCCTGCATCGGTCCTTGCCTCCTACTTCTCGGTCACGACGGAGTAGACCCGGTAGCACCGCATGCAGCGGTTCGCTTCCTGGTAGGCCTCCTCCACGCTGATGGGCTTCTCGACCTCTTCGAAGATCTGCTTGCGCACCTCGGGGTCGAGTTCGCGGGCCTTGACGCGGTAGATGTGCTTGACCGGTTTGTCGACGTAGTCGGGATTGAGCTTGCGGATCGACTTGAGCAGCTGGCTCATGCGGTCGCCGGCGTTGAAGCGCACGCGGCCGTAGGTGAGGTAGTCGTCGATGGACCGCGCCGCCCGCTCGCCCTGGGCCATGGCCTGGATCAGGGTCGCCGGGCCGGTGACCGCGTCGCCGCCGGCGAAGACTCCGGGATGGTCGGTGGTCAGCGAGGTCTCGTCGGCCTCGATCAGCCCCCAGCGGTTCAGCTCGATGCCGTCCTCGGGCGACAGGAAGCTGTGGTCGACGGCCTGCCCGATGGCGGGGATCACGAAGTCGGTCTCGATCAGGTGCTCCGACCCCTCCTTGGGCCGCACGCTGCGCCGGCCGCTGGCGTCGGGCGCGCCCTCTTCCATCTCCACCAGCTCGATGGCCTTGACCTTGCCATCCTCGGTGACGATGCGCGTGGGATGGGTGAGGTAGTGGAAGTGCACGCCTTCTTTCTCGGCCGCCTCGATCTCCTCCATATCCGCGGGCATGGCGTCGCGCGTGCGCCGGTAGACCAGGTGCACCTCGCCGACGCCCATGCGCAGCGCCGAGCGCACGCAATCCATGGCCACGTTGCCGCCGCCGACCACCACCATCCTGTCCCCCAGCTCCATGGGGAGATTCAGGTTGATGTGGTAGTGGTTGATGAAGAGCAGGAACTTCACGCCGGTGACGTAGCCCTGGATCGATCCTTCCTCGCCGGGAATGCCCAGCCCCTTGCCCTTGTGCGCGCCGACGCCGAGGAAAATCGCCTTGAAGCCGCGCTCGCGCAGATCGGCCATGGTGAAGTGCTGGCCGAGGCGCTGGTTGTAGTGGATGCGTCCGCCGAGCGCCTCGATGATCGAGATCTCCTTGCGCAGCACGTCCTCCTTGGGCAGCCGGTACTCGGGGATGCCGACCGCGGCCATGCCGCCGGGCTCGGTCATGCCCTCGAAGACCTCCACCGGATAGCCCTTCAGGAGCAGGTGATAGGCGGCCGAGATCCCGGCCGGTCCGGCGCCGATGATGGCCACGCGCAGCTCGGCCGGCTTGTGGTCCTCGATCAGCTCGGGCGTGAACCAGCGGTCGGTGACGTAGCGCTCGCGGTCGGCCACGAAGCGCTTGAGCACCTTGATGCCCACCGCCTCGTCGACCTGGGTGCGCCGGCAGGCCATCTCGCAGAAGCGGACGCAGACCCGCCCGCAGGTCGCCGCCATGGGGTACTTCTGCAGGACCACGCCCACCGAGTGGGTGAACTTGCCGTCCTTCACGTAGTCGATGTACCGCGGCACGTCGACCTTGATGGGACACTCCTCGATGCAGGGCGCGGTGACGTAGGTGGTGCAGCTCTGGCGCCCGGTGCGTCCGCCGCCCTCGACCTCGCGCTCCAGCTCGTCGCGGAAGTGGTGGATCATCTCCAGCAGGGCGACGCCGGCGGTCTGGCCCAGGCCGCAGAGGCTGGTGGTGGTCATCTGCTCGGCCAGGACCTCGATCTCGTCGAGGACCTCCAGACCAGCCTCGCCGCGCAATAGCTGCTCGAGGCGGTCCTGGAGGATGCGCGTGCCCATGCGGCACGGCGTGCACTTGCCGCAGCTCTCGTGGGCGGCGCGCTTGGTGTAGCAGAGCGCGACGTCGAGGAGCGAGACGTCCTTCTCGAAGACGAAGAAGCCCTTGCCCCCCATGAAGGCCTTGATGGGGTTGCCGGGATCGAACTCGTTGAAGTCGGCGAAGTCGGGCGAGTCCTCGATCTCGAACAGCTGCTTGTGGCGGTTGTCGATGATCTGACCGTCCCAGGCGCCGAAGATGACCTTGGCCATGTCGTTGATCCTCCGGATCCGGCGCGGCGCGCCGGCATGCGACGCCTAGGCGTCAGCCAGCAGTTCCTCGAGACGGGGCTTGATCGTGGACTCGAAGCAAGCCTCGGCGTCCTGGTAGCGGGTGCGGAAGTGCTCTCCCTCGAGGCGCAGGGTCACGCCGTCGTCGTCGTCGCGGCACTGGCCGAGGCAGAAGCTGCCCTTCAGGGTCACCCGCTCGCCCAGGCCGGATTCGACCAGCAGTTCCTGGAAACACTTGACCACCATCTCGGAACCGTTGAGATGGCAGTGATCACCCACGCAGACGATCAGATCCACGGCTTGTCGCCTCCCGGAGCCCCGCGGACGGGGCGGCCTTCGATCCAGACGCAATGATACTGTTAAATAATTAACAGGCCTCTCTTCAAGCCTTAAGGAAATATCCTGCTTCCGGTCTGGCAAAATCTTTTTTGAGACCCCCACTGGGCCGTAACCGGGGATAATAAAGAGGATCGATCGTGGCCGAACCGGCGTCAGCGCTCATCCGGGCGCTGCCACGACCTCGGTACTAATCCTGGCAGTACGGCATTCCGGGGGTTTGATCAGCGGTCAATCCTGTCGAAATGCGAGTCGAGCACGACATCATTTCTATAAATAACAAACAATGGTTGGCAAATGCTCCGCGCAAGGAGGCCCGATGTTAACGTCATAACATGACCTGGATCATGACACGACTCCCCCGGGCCGGACCCGCCCGATGCTCCGCGATAACTCGGACGCTTGCACAATCGGCCCAGTCGGGTACCCTGGCAGCGGGGAAACCGACTGTCTCTTCAGGACCAAGGTAGGGACCATCGTGGCCGACCAGACGCTCGTGGACATGCTCCACCGCTACTTCCCGTTCGGATTCCAGACCTCCCGCGACGGCTGGGACCGCTTCAAGGTCGGCACGCTGCTGGCGCACGAGACGCCCTTTTCCAGCGAGAATCTGCGTTACACGGTGCGGCGCCTGGCCGAGACCTACAACAAGCGCTCGCCCAGCGGCCGCCTGCCCGTGGTGCCCATCTTCGCCGAGCAGCTGCTCTCGCTGGGCATCCTCAACGACGCCCTGCGCTACGTCCTGCTGCACTACGCCCTGCAGCAGCGCCCCGGGGTGCTGAGCGAGGGGTTCCGCTGGGTCCGCCAGCGCATCGGCGAGGATCGGGTCGACCGCTTGCCAGCCGCCTTCGCCACCCTGTTTCCGCCCCGCCCGGTCCTGGTCGACCGCACGGCGCTGGAGAGCTGGCTGGCCGGCGGCGAGCCGTCGCTCCCGGTCACCGACCGCATCACCATCGAATCGATTCTCCTCTATCTCATGATGCGCAATCCGGCCACCCGGCCGTTCCGCGACCTCTTCGACGACGGCGAACTGCAGCGCCGGGCGAGCTACGTCCCCTTCGTGGTCGGGCTGGAGGAATTCTTCGAGGCCCAGGATCCCGCGGACTTCACCGGCGAGACCCTCTTCCACACGCTGCGCGCCCCCATGCTGGCCAGCCCGGACGACCTCGACGGTCAGCTCCGCTACATCCGGGCGCACTGGGGACACCTGCTCCCCGCGGACATGCTGGCGCAGATCGACCTCGTCCGTGACCTCCTCAAGGAGATGTCGCTGGCCCGGGCGCCCGAATACGGACCGCCGCCGGTCCTGGAGTTCGCCGGCGAGGACTGGCTCCTGGCCGAACCCGCCGCCTTCAGCCGCGACGCCGACTGGATGAGCAACGTGGTGCTCATGGCCAAGAGCACCTACGTCTGGCTCGACCAGCTGAGCAAGCGCTTCGGCTGCGAGATCCGCACCCTGGCCGACGTCCCCGACGAGGAGCTCGACCGCCTGGCCCGCTGGGGCTTCAGCGGCCTCTGGCTCATCGGCCTCTGGGAACGCTCGGCGGCCTCGCGCAAGATCAAGCAGTTCGCGGGCAACGCCGACGCCGTGGCCTCGGCCTACAGCCTGCACGACTATCACATCGCGGCCGACCTCGGCGGCGACGAGGCCTACCGCGACCTGCGCGAACGCGCCTGGCGGCGCGGCATCCGCCTGGCCAGCGACATGGTGCCCAACCATATGGGCATCGACAGCCGCTGGGTCGTCGAGCATCCGCATTGGTTCCTGCAGGTCCCGCTGCCCCCCTACCCCGGCTACACCTTCACCGGCGGCGATCTCTGCGACCATCCCGACGTCGAGGTCCGGATCGAGGAGGGCTACTGGCACCGCAGCGATGCAGCCGTGGTCTTCGAGCGCAAGGACGCCCGCACCGGCGAGACCCGCTACATCTACCACGGCAACGACGGCACCAGCATGCCCTGGAACGACACCGCCCAGCTCGACTTCACCAACGGCGAGGTCCGCGAGGCGGTGATCCAGACCATCCTCCAGGTGGCGCGCATGTTCCCGATCATCCGCTTCGACGCGGCCATGACCCTGGCCAAGAAGCATTTCCAGCGGCTGTGGTTCCCCAGCCCCGGCGACGCCGGCGCCATCCCCTCGCGCGCCGAGCACGGCATGAGCCGCGAGCAGTTCAACGAGCTGATCCCCAAGGAATTCTGGCGCGAGGTGGTCGACCGGGTGGCCGCCGAGGTGCCCGACACGTTGCTGCTGGCCGAGGCGTTCTGGCTCATGGAGGGCTACTTCGTGCGGACCCTCGGCATGCACCGGGTCTACAACAGCGCCTTCATGAACATGCTCAAGATGGAGGAGAACCAGAAGTACCGGCAGACCATCAAGAACGTGCTGGAGTTCAGCCCGGCGGTGCTGCAGCGCTTCGTCAACTTCATGAACAACCCCGACGAGCGCACGGCGGTCGAGCAGTTCGGCAAGGGCGACAAGTACTTCGGCGTGGCCGTGCTCCTGGTCACCATGCCCGGCCTGCCCATGGTCGGCCACGGCCAGGTCGAGGGCTTCGCCGAGAAGTACGGCATGGAGTACAAGCGCGCCTACTGGGACGAACCGGTGGACGAGGACATGGTGCGCCGCCACGAACGCGAGGTCTTCCCGCTCATGCGCCGCCGCGCGCTCTTTTCCGGGGCCGAGAACTTCGCGCTCTTCGACTTCGTCACCGAGGGCGGCCACGTCGACGAGAACGTCTACGCCTACGCCAACCGCCACGAGGGCGAACGCGGCCTGATCCTCTACAACAACGCCTACCAGAACACGGCGGGCCGGATCCACACCAGCAGCGCCATCAACGTCGCCGCCACCGATGCCGACCCCTTCCTGGTCCGGCGCAGCCTGGCCGAGGCCCTGGCCCTGAACACCGCGCCCGGCGTCTACTATGTCTGCCGCGAGTTCGTCAGCGGCCTGGAATACCTGCGCTCCGGCGAGGAGCTGGCGCGCGACGGGCTCTGGGCCGAACTCCACGGCTACCAGTACCAGACCTTCCTCGACTGGCACGAACATCACGACCACGATGGCCGCTGGGGCCAGCTCCATGGCCACCTCCAGGGGCGCGCCGTGCCCAGCATGTGGCGCGCCCGCCGGGAACTCGAGCTAGCGCCCCTGCTGGCCAGGCTGACCGAGGCCAACCAACCGGCCCGTTACCTCGAACTGGTCGACCACGAGTGCGCCGACCTGGCCGTGCTGTGGGCCGACCTCCTGAACCAGGCACGGGACCTCGCCGGCCGCGCCAGCGAACGGCCGGCCCTGGAGGCCGATGCCCTGGCCACCGAACTCGAGGCACTGGTATCCTCGCCGGTGGACCGGAGCGCCGCGTCCGAGGCCGGCGTTCCGGCTCCGGACGATGCCGACGACACGGTCACCGGCAAGGCAACGGCCGGCCTGCCCATCTGCGCCATGGTGGGCTATCTGGCCTGGCAGCTCCGCCAGCTGGCCGCCGCCACGGGATCCCCCGTGGCCCCGGAACCGGGCGCCGAGGATCGACCGCCTGTGGGCGGCGCCTACCGGCTGGCCGCCGACGATCTCGGCATCTTCCTCGACCACGCCCGCCAGGGCCTGCAGGCCGCGCTGGCCCCCGCGGTCGATCCTGGCGAGGTCCTGGCCGTGGGCGACCTGCTGAGCCGTCACGAGGACCTCCTGGGCCCGCGTCCTCTGCCGGCACTCCAGCGCCTCTTCCGCGACCAAAAGGCTCAGCGCTACCTCGAGGCCAACCACTTCGAGGACACCTGGTACTTCAACAAGGAACGGTTCGAGACCCTGATGCGGTGCGCCGCCAGCGCCTTGCCGGGTCTGACCGGGGAGGATCGCGAGGAGGTCGTCAACGCGGCAGAGGCCCTGCTGCGGCAGGCCGCCGCCGCCGGTTACCGCCAGCAGGACCTCCTCGAACGCCTGACGAAGGCAAAGAAAGCTACCAGCGACGAGGATTCTTCTGTAAACTGACACCGTGGCCACCAAGAGCACACCAGTGACCCGACGGCCCCGGCTGGTGTGCGTGTGGATGCTCGCCCTCGTGTGCAGCCTGCACGCAACAGCCCTGGCTGTTTCGCCCACCGACCTCGTGGTCGATCCGAACGGTGGTGCGTCGTTCTCTACCCTCGCGGGCGCCGTGGCCGCCGCTCCTCCCGGCAGCATCATCCATCTGCGCCCCGGCACCTACGACGAGACCGTGGTCATCGACAAGAACCTGAGCCTCGTCGGACGCGATGCCGAGCAGGGCGCCGTGCTCACCGGTGAGCACCGGCAGCGCTTGCTGCACGTGGTCGGCGCGGTCACCTGCCGCTTCGAGAACCTCGTCTTCCGGGACGCCAGGGATCTCGATGGCAGCGCCCTGCTGGTCAGCGGCGGCGCCGTGGTCGATGTCATCAACTGCACCTTCCACGACAACCTGGCCCGCCGGCATGGCGGCGCCGTGGCGGCCAGCGACCCGGGGACCTGGGTCGAGTTCATCGGCTGCCACTTCCAGCGCAATCGGGCTCTCGGCAACGCCGGAGCCATGAGCGTGCGCGACGGCGCGGAAGCCACCCTCCGCCATTGCACCTTCTTCGCCAACACGACCGAGGGCGAGTGCGGTGCGGTATCCATGACCTCCAGCGCCCCGTTGGCCGTGGAGGACTGCCTCTTCCTCGAGAACCTCGGCTACCGGGTCGGGGCCGTGATGGTCACCGGGGCCGCGACCCAGCTCGTCGGCTGCACCTTCTTCCAGAACACCTCGCTCGGCGGCGCCACCGTCTCGATCCAGAGCCCCGACCGGGACCAGGTCGTGGTGGTGAGGAACAACATCTTCGCCAGCGATCTGGAGGGGGCGGGACTGGACGTGGACCGACATGCCGAACGCGGGTGCAACCTCTACTTCGACAACCTCGGCGGCCCCCTGCTCGCCGGCGAGCCCAACGAGGACGAGCTGGTGGCCGACCCCTGCTTCTGCGATTTTCCCACCCTCGACCTGACCCTGCAGCGCACCTCCCCCGCCTCGGGCCGCGCCTCCGATTGCGGCCGTATCGGCGCCCTGGACGTGGGCTGTCTCGAGGGCCTCGAGGCCGCCGCCGCACCGCACCGTCGCGTGCGCTGATTCCCGAGGATCCACCATGACCCATGATGATGAGGACCGCCGGATCGAGGAAGAGATCCGACGTCAGCGACGCGCCACCCTCGCCGGCGCGCTGGCCGGCCGCGACGGTGGTGGCCACCTCAAGGGGGCCAGCCCCACTCCGGTGATCCAACGTGCCTTGCTCGAGATCGAGCACTGGCTCTCGGAGCACCTCCAAGATGGCCCCGGATCGCTGCGAACCGTGATCCTGCGCCACCTCGCGGGGCAACCCGACCTGCTCGAAGCCGGCCTGGGCGACCCGGCCAGGACCATGGCCCGCTGGCTCGACAAGCTGCTGTCCGTCCCCGCCGCGGTGACCGACCTCGTCCGGGAGACCGACATGGAATGGGGCCGCCAGTATCAGGAGCGGCCCCACTTCGAACGACCCGGCCAGGCGCCCAGACCTGAAGATCCCTACACCGTCGCCGGGGTCACCAGCCTGCTCACCACCCTGCGCGACCGGCTCTAGGGTTTGAGGCCGAGCTCGCGCGCCAGGCCGTCGACGTCCGACACGAGGGCGTCGGGGTCCGCCGCGGCCAGCCGGGGAGGCGCCACCAGGCCCCAGGTCACGGCCACCGAGCGGACGCCGGAGGCCCGGGCCGCCAGGACATCGTTGGGGCTGTCCCCCACCATGGTGGCCTGGGCCAGCGACAGTCCCGTTCCCTCCAGACAGGCCGCCAGATGCGCCGGCGCTGGTTTGCGCTCGGGCGTATCATCGCCGGCGACCACCCGGACGAAGTGGTCGGCCAGATCGAGGCCGGCCAGGATGGCCAGGGTGAAGGAACGTGGCTTGTTGGTGGCCACGAAGAGCGGTCGACCCTCGAGCCGGGCCAGCAGGTCGATGATGCCAGGGTACGGTACGGTGCGGTCGAGCAGGTGATCGGCGTAGTAGCTGGCGAAGCTGGCCAGGGCCCGGTCGACCACGGCGGGCGGCGCCGGACGCGAGGGCCCGCCGCTGGCCTCGTCGTGGGCGAGCACCCGTTCGAGCAGCTTCTGCACCCCGTCGCCGACATAGCCGAGGGCCACGTCGGCGGCCAGGGGCGGCAGGCCGGCCGCCTCGCGTGCGACATTGGCCGCCGCCGCGATATCGGCACCGGAATCCACGAGTGTTCCGTCGAGATCGAAGATCACGGCATGTTGCGAAACAGGTTGGGCACTGGCCATGATGCTCTCCCGGAATTGGCAGGATACTGTCGCCTGAGAACCGGCACTTGCGTCGCGGGCCCACCTGTTCATAATGGGGGGCAGCAAGGAGGCCTGGAATGCCCGAAAGGAAGCAGCCGAAGCCTGCCAAGGCAAGCGGTGCCAGTCGCGGCCGAGCCCGGTTCGCCGCCCGCGAGCAGGGCGGTCGTTTCTCGCGACCGCTGCTGGCGGCGTTGATCGTGATCCTGGCCGGTGGCGCCTATCTCTTCTGGCCCCGCGGGGGCTCTCCCCCGAGCGGGATCGGAGAGCAGCTGACCGTGGTGACTGCCGACAGCAGCATCGTGCCGGCGCCACGCTCCGGTTCGGTGGAGATCGATGACCAGCAGCTGCCGCTGGTGCCCGAGAAGCCTGCCGCGGGCGCTGCCGGCGAGGCCGGTCAGCCCGAGCCGAAGCCCGAGGTCGTCCAGCCGGTGGAACAGAAGTCTGAAACCACGAGCCCGCCTCCCTCGCGGCCGGCGCCCGCGAGGTCGCAGACCGCCACACCCGCTCAGCCGGCCATCAAGCCCCACCCCTCGGGAGCCTGGGCCGTCCAGATCGGGGCCTACCAGACCGAGGCCAACGCCCAGGGCCTGGTGGATCGTCTCGCGAGCAAGGACATCGAGGCCCACGTGCGGGCGGCGAACACCGCCACGGGAGAGATCATCTACAGGGTCTGGATCGGGTGGTTCAAGAACCGGCAGGAAGCCCTGGACTACGCGGCGCAGGAACGGCAGCGCATCGGCGAGGCGTACCCGGTCCACCGTTGAAACAGCCGCCACCATTCCGCGATAGGGGCCTGGGCACTAGCCCAGGCCCTCGGCGTAGCGGCCGCCCCAGGAGACTCGCCGCAGCCATGGGACCGGCGCACCAGGGCCGGCGCACGGGTCATTCCGCCTCGTCCTGGCCCTCGGTAGCCCTGGCATGCTCGCCGCACTTCACCTTGAAGCTCAAGGCCATGATCCCCACGGTCAGCCGCTCGTGGCGCACCGACACGTGGTCGGGCACCTTCAACTCGGTCGGAGCGAAGTTGAAGAGTCCCGTGACTCCCGCACTCACCAGACGATTGGCCACGTCCTGCGCACAGCTGGAAGGAACGGTGATCACCCCGATCTTGATCCCTTCGCGCCGGCAGACCGACTCCAGCTCGTCGAGGTCGCGGATCGGCTGACCCCGGATCTCCAGCCCCTGCAGCTTGGGATTGACATCGAAGATGCCCCGGATGGGAAAGCCCTGGACTTCCAGGCCGGCGTAGTTGGCCAGTGCCTGTCCCAGATGTCCCGCACCGACGATGGCCGTGGGTACCGGCGTGTCCACGCCGATGATCTGCTCGAGCGCATTGACCAGCTTCTCCACCCGATACGGCCGGCCGGGCCGGCTGAAGCCGCCGAAGTAGTGGAAATCGTGGCGCAGCTGGCTCGCCTTGATATCGAGCGATTCGGCGAGTTGCCGCGAGGATACGTCCTCCACGCCGATCCCCTGGAGCAGTTTCAATTTCTCGAGATACAGGGGCAGGCGCTGGATGGTCGCCTCGGGGACATCGCACTGGCGATCGCTCCGCTTCATGGTCGCCTCCCGCTAATACAAGAGTGTTTCTATCTTAACATCTTCGCAACAAATGCGACTCGTTCTGTGATTAATTGAACAGGCTACCGCCGATCGCAACATTTTGCAACCAGCAAACCGAATCCTATATTTGAGCGGCTTCCGGTGCGGCCCCGCGTCCCAGGGCGCCATCGCACCGGCACCCCTCGCTCTCCCCCAGCCCCGGTGGTGCTCATGAATCCTCGCAACGCTCTGACCGAGCCCTGGTTGCTGAACCCCTTGCCCCAGTTCGGCGAGCTCGATGCCGCCGGTTACGCCGACCTCGGGCTGATGTCCGGCCTCGAGGTGCACCAGCAGCTCCTGACCCGGCGCAAGCTATTCTGCCGCTGCCCTGCCGGCCTCTACAGCACCGAGCACCATGCCGAGGTCCTGCGCCACATGCGGCCCACCCTCTCGGAGATGGGCGAATACGACGGCACCGCGCTCATGGAGTTCAAGACGCGCAAGGAGATCATCTACCTCCTGAACAACGCCACGGTCTGCACCTACGAGATGGACGACGCGCCGCCCTTCGAGATCGACGACGTGGCGCTCGACCGCAGCTTCGCCATCGCCCGGCTCCTGGACTGCAACATCGTCAGCGAGGTGCACATCACCCGGAAACAGTATCTGGACGGCAGCATCCCCACGGGCTTCCAGCGCACCGCCATCGTGGGCACCGACGGCCAGATCCCCTACAAGGACCGCATCGTCCGCATCCGCCAGATCTCCATCGAGGAGGACAGCTGCCGCGAGGTCACCGACCGCGGCCACCTCCGCACCTACCGCACCGACCGCCTCGGCATGCCGTTGATCGAGACCGTGACCGACCCCGACATGAAGACCCCCTGGGAGGTCATGGAGGTGGGCCAGATCATCCGCTGGCTGGCGCGGGTCTCCGGACTGGTGCGCACCGGACCTGGCGCCGGACGCCAGGACGTGAACGTGTCGGTGACCGGCGGGACACGGGTCGAGATCAAGGGCGTGCCCAGCCTGCGCGACATCCCGCGCCTGGTGCACAACGAGGCGTTGCGCCAGACCAGCCTGGTGGCGATCCAGCGCGAGTTGCAGCGGCGCAAGATCCGCCAGCAGGACATCAGCGAGCGGCTGGTCGACGTCACGCCCAGCGTCCGCGGCACCGAGTTCCGGAACGTGCGCAAGGCCGTGGACAAGGGCGCCACCGTCATGGCCGTACCCCTGCCCGGATTCGAGGGCCTGATCGGCGCCCACACCCAGCCGCGGACCACGTTCCTCAAGGAATTCAGCGACCGCATCCGCGTCATCGCCTGCATCGACGATCTGCCCAACCTGGCCTGCTCGACCCAGGACGCCCCCACCTTCTCGGGTGGCGAGTGGGACAAGATCACCAAGGCCTGCGGAGTCGAGGACACGGTGCCGGTGCTGGTGGTCTGGGGACGTCAGTCCGATGCCGAGACCGCCGCGCGCGAGATCGTGATCCGCGCCCAGGACGCCACCGAGGGCGTGCCCAGCGAGACGCGCCAGGCGCTGGATGACGGCACCGACGGCTTCGAGCGCATCCTGCCCGGTGCCGACCGCATGTACCCCGACACCGACCTGCCGCCCATCGGGATCAGCGACGAACGCCTCGAGCGGATCTTCGCCACGCTGCCAGAGCGGCCGTGGGAACGGCAGGCGCATCTCGTGGAACTGGGCGTGGGCGCCGACCTCGCCGAACGGCTCGGTCGCCATCCGGCGTACATGCTGTTCCTCGAGCTCCACGGCGCCATGAATGGCGCCGTGCCGGCCAACAGCCTGGCCAGCCTGCTGCTCGACCGTTCCTGCCCCCGCCCCCCCAGCATCCCGGTCGCCGGCGACTGGTGGCGCACCCTGGGCGGACGCCTGGACAGCGGCGAGGTCATTCCCGAGGGCGTCTGGCACGCCGAGGACGAGCCGTTGACGCTGCTCGCCGAATCCGAGGCCCGCCAGCTCTTCGAGACCGCGCTGGAGACCGTGCCCGCCGGCCCGCGTACGGGTCGCCAGGGCGAAGACTTCGTCATGGGACACGTGATGCCCGGATTGCGCGGACGCATCCCCGGACGGACGGTTCGCACCTGGGTCAAGGAGGCACTGGCGTGACCAACCAGAACGATTTCCCCGGCTACCGCACCCCCACCCTGGAAGTCCTCGAGCGCGAGGAGGCCAAGGTCTGGAGCCAGGTCACGCTGCACACCGATCGCGGCGATTTCTCGGGACTGATCCTGCCCCGCTCGGAGACCGCCGACGCCGAGCACATCGTGCTCAAGCTGGATACCGGTTACAACATCGGCGTCCGCGCCGACACGGTGCAGAAGATCAGCGTGCACGGCCGCAAGGTGGCCAACTACAAGATCCCCGAGAAGGCCTTCCCCTACGACCCGGTCAAGCCGCGCGTCAAGCTCCTGGGCACCGGCGGCACCATCGCCAGCCGCCTCGACTACCGGACCGGCGCGGTGATCCCCGCCTTCAGCCCCGGCGAGCTGTACGGCTCGGTGCCCGAGCTGGCCGACGTCTGCAACCTGGAGACCGACAAGCTCTACGGGGTCTTCTCCGAGAACATGGGTCCCGAGCAGTGGATCGGCACCGCCGAGGCCATCGCCAGGGAGATCGACAAGGGAGTGGCCGGCATCGTGGTCGGCCACGGCACCGACACCATGCACCACACCGCCGCCGCGTTGACCTTCATGCTCCAGGATCTGCCGGTGCCGGTGGTCATGGTGGGCAGCCAGCGGTCCAGCGACCGCCCCAGCTCGGACGCCGCCATCAACCTGATCAACGCGACCCGGACCGCCGCCACCAGCGACATCGCCGAGGTCATGGTCTGCATGTTCGGGCCCACCAGCGATGAGTACGGCCTGCTGCATCGCGGCACGCGCGTGCGCAAGATGCACTCGTCGTACCGTTCGACCTTCCGCACCCTCAGCGACATCCCCATGGCACGGGTGGACGGGTCGGGCGTCAAGCCGTTCCGCGAGGACTACAACCGCCGGCGCGACGACAACAAGGTCACCCTGAAGGCCTGCTTCGACGACCGCGTCTCGCTGGTCTACTACTATCCCGCCATGAAGCCCGACATCATCGACTCGCTGGTGGACAACGGCTACCGCGGCATCGTCATCGCGGGCACCGGCCTCGGCCACGTCAACAAGCCGCTCTACCCCGCCCTCGACCGCGCCCGCGCGGCCGGCGTCCACGTCTACATGACCGTGCAGACGCTCTGGGGCTACGTCCAGATGTACGTCTACGAGACCGGACGCGAGATCATGGGCCTGGGCGTGGTGCCGGCGGCCAACATGACCCCCGAGGCGGCCTACGTGAAGCTGGGCTGGGCCCTGGGGCAGTCGCAGGATCGCGACGAGGTCCAGCGGCTCATGCTGACCCCGATCTGCGGGGAGATCACCGAACGCGAACCGCACAACGGCTACCTGGTCATGCAGGGTGGCATTCCCGAGGTGGACGAGTTCATCTCCGAGCACTGGAAGTAGATCCCGCGCGGGCGGTTGGTCGTCCGGAGCGGCCGCCCATCATCCTCGCCGATCCGCGGAGGCCCGCCTTGCGCCACCTCGCTGTCCTCGTTCTGCTTTGCCTGCTGTCCGTCCTGCTCGTCGCCTGCAACGAGACGCCCGCCGACCCGGTGGCGCGGGGGCTCACCGTCATCAGGGCCCAGCGCCTGCTCGACGACGTGGCCACCCTGGCCAGCCCCGACTTCTCCGGCCGACTCTCCGGTTCTCCCGGCTACGAGGCGGCCGCCCGCTGGGCCGCCCGCCGTTTCGACCGGCTCGGCCTAGACCCCGGCAACGACGAGGGCTATCTCCAGCGGCTGACCATCGAGTACAACGCCATCTTGGACACGCCCAGCCTCAGCTTGACCACCGCCGATGGCATCGTGCATCACGCCGTCCTGGGCCCGGACTTCGTCTGCCGCGGCTTCACCGGCAGCGGCGACGTGAGCGCTCCCGTGGTCTTCGCAGGCTACGGGCTGAGCGACCCCGACCGCGGTTACGACGACTACGCCGATCTCGACGCCACCGGCAAGGTGGCCCTGGTCTTCAAGCGTAACCCCGGCTGGGCCCCCGACTCCCTGGGCTGGGACTGGGCCAGCAGCACGCCGCGGGCCAAGGCCCGCACCGCCCGGGACCACGGCGCCCTGGGCCTCCTCTGGTTCGACCTGCCCCGCGAGGGCGACTGGGCCCCGCACCGCGGCCCCATCGGCAGCGTCCTGCACGGCCCCGGCGAACACCTGGCCGCCATGCCCCACCTGGAGATCACCGAGCATCTGGCCGACCTGCTGCTCGGCGCCGAGGGCGAAGCCCGGCGGTTGCACGCGCAAATCGATTCGCTCCAGGCACCGCGATCGCAGATCCTGGCCAGCCACGCGGCACTTGCCGTGAGCGCCGACTACGATCCCGCTCGCGAGACCTGCAACGTGGTGGCCGTCCTGCCCGGCAGCGATCCGCTGCTCAAGGACGAGGCTCTGGTCATCGGCGCCCATCTCGACCACGTCGGCCGCCAGAGCGACCAGCTCTACTTCCCCGGCGCCAACGACAACGCCAGCGGTTCGGCCGCGGTCCTGAGCCTGGCCGAGGCCTTCGTCCAGGCCGGGCGGGCACCTCGCCGCAGCGTGGTCTTCGTATTGTTCGCCGGCGAGGAATCGGGCCTGGTCGGTGCGCGTCACCACGCCGCCAACCCCGTGTTCGCCCCCGAGCGCACCACCGCCATGTTCAACCTGGACTGCGTGGCCTGCGGCGATTCGATCCGGGTCGGCGGCGGCGAGGCTTCACCCGAACTCTGGGAGCTGGCACGCCGCCTCGACGCCGAGGCTGCCGGGCTCATGGTGGAGGCCACCTGGGGCGGTGGCGGCGCCGACGCCACGCCGTTCTGGGAGGCCGGCATCCGCACGCTCTACTGGGTCACGACCAGCGGCTATGACCACCTCCACGCCCCGGGCGACACGCCCGACACGCTCAACGACGAGTTGTACGAGGAGCTGGTGAAGCTGGCCTTCCGCACCGCCTGGACCGTGGCTGACGCGCCAGTCGACAGCCTGGCCAGCACACCGGCGAGCTGATCAAGGGGCCGGGATTCCGGGTCCCGGCCCGTACCTTGACGCCGACCGCGAGCCCGTTCCTCACTTGCCCGCTCCTCCGATCGTCCCGGAGATATGCGAGCCCATGTTGTACGTGCGGCCGCGCGGATGCACCAGATACTCGCCGTTCAGCGAACCGGTCCTGGTGAAGATGCGGTAGCTCTGCACGCCGAGCCACTGGTTCCAGCGACCTCCGTAACTGGTTCCCTGCCGCTGGACATCGTACCGGGCGCCGTGATCCTTGATGCCGCCGAAGCCCCAGCGCTCGCCCAGCTGTTCCATGGCCAGGAGCGTCCACTCGAAACCCGCCACCTCCTGCTCGAACCCGGCGCTGAATTCGCGCGACAGCTCGGCTAACCGCTGCGACTCGCCCAGGTGCTGATCGAGCCAGAGGAGGAGCAGCATCTCGTCCTGGTCGAGATCCCGACCCCAGTGCGGCGCCAGCACCGCCTGCGCCTGCTCGGGCAGTTCGAGCCAGGCGAAGCCGTAGGCCAGGAGCTTGCGCCGCTCGGGGGTCGGCTGCGCGTTGTAGTCGCGCTCCAGGAGCGCCAGTTGATACGCGTCGAACCCCTCGGCCCTGACGTTGGCGCCGGATTCCTCCAGGCTCTCGGCGAGGAACCTCTCCAGATGCCGCCACCAGAGCTGGCCGGCCGGCGGCGCCTGCGGCGAGAAGGCGCCGTCCTCGTGAGCGTGCACGTCCATGGGCGCGGGATGCCACACCCCCAGCGCATCGGTGCCGGGCAGGAACGATTTACCTTCGCGACGCGCCACGGTGGCCAGCTGGATCACCCGACCGAGACGCTCGCTGCTCGGATCCAGCAACGCGGCCTGCTTGAAGTCGGACAGGCCGCCGTCGAGGTCGCCGGTCTGGCAGCGCAGCAGACCGCGGTTGAACCAGGTCTGCATGCTGGTGTCGTCCTGCTCGAGCGCGCGATCGAAAGCCAGCTGGGCCTGATGCCGCTGCCCCACCTGCAGCCAGGCCACGCCCAGCGCATTCCAGGCGCCGGCCAGCGTCCGGTCCTCGCCCAGGGCCTCGGTCAGCAAGGAGATGGCCTCGTCCGGCCGTTCGCGGCCCATGGCCACCAGCCCCAGGAGGTAGCTGGTCCAGGGCTCGACCTCGCCCAGCTGGGCGAACCGGACCCGGGCGGCCGCCAGATCCATCTCCGCCAGCACGTAGTAGCCCCGGGAAAACCGCAATTGACCGCGCAGCGCCAGGGCCTCGCCGACGTGGATACCCCGCCGGATGCAGACATCCAGCGCATCGTGGGCACGCAGGTACCGTTGCTCGGCACTCTGCTGCTGTGGCCGCTCCAGTGCCATCATGGCCGCCGAGGCGGCGTGAGCGAAGAGCGAACCGCCATGATAGGCACCGCTCTCCAGCCGGTAGAAATTGACCTCCCGGTCCGGCAATCCCCGGATCACCGGGTCGCAGCTCAACGGAATGGGGATGGTGTTCTGGCGATAGGGCCGCCGGATGTAGGCCAGGGCGTAGTAGTAATTGGCCCGGCGTTCGCCCGCGAGTTCGGCATAGAGTCCCAGATCCTGCCAGAACCGCTCGGGCATGGGCACCACCTTGCGGAAGTAGGGGATCTCGCCGAGGACGTGCCAGGCCAGGTCGACCTCGCCGCGACGCATCCAGACCTCGGCCTGGAGCCAGCGCTTCAAGAGGTCGGTGGGTTCCTTCTTCAGGCCCATGAACCCGGTTCCGGGACTGTAGCCCACCACGGGCAGCATCAGCGGCGGCAGGCCGTAGGACAGATCCATGGCCAGCTCGAGGTCGCCCCGGCCCGCCAGGAGCAGGCCCCGGACCAGGATCGCCTCGGAATCGGAAGCGCCGATGTCCGGCCGGGCGCGGTCGAGCCAGGCCAGGCCGCTGTCCCACCAGCCGGCGTCGCGCTCGATCCAGGCGGCCAGCACCGCGATGTTCCGGCGCAGGCGGGCAGGCACCTCGATCCGCTCCGGAATCCGGACGCAGACGGACCAGGCGGTCTGCAGGCTCTCGCGTGCGCGCCGCTCGTCGCCCACGATGTCCAGCAGGTAGCCGCGGTCGAACCAGAGGTCGGCCCGGGTGGGGTCCAGGCTCAGGGCGGCATCGAGATGGTCGATGACGTCGCCCAGCGCCGGAATCGTGTTGTAGTTCAGGTAGGAGACGTAGGTCAGGGGATTCTCGCGCTGCCGCACCACGGCCCGATGCATGGCCTCCGAGGCGATCAGCGGGTTGAGCGCCCCCTCGGCTCGCTCGGCGCGCGCCGTCTGCTGATCGGGCGGCAATTCCAGGAATGCGTCCAGGCCCAGCGAATCGGTCTCGGCCCGGGCGAGTTCGGTCTCGGACAGGAAGGTCGGATGGCGCATGCTGCAACCGGTGGCCAGGACCACCAGGCAACCCGCCATCAAGACCCCCGATCCACGCTTCCAGCGACTCATGCTCTCCCTCCTCGGCATGCGCGGCGAATGGGCGTCGGGTTCCTGGTGACGATACCGATCCCGACCGTTTTGGACAAGGACACCCCAGGTTGGCAATCGGGCGCCTTCGGACTATGATGCCCAGCAGCCAATCTCAGGGAGGGCCTCCGTCGATGCTGCGCATCATCACCCGTTCCACCGTGCGTGGTTTGCTGTGCTATCTGGGTCTGCTGATCCTGCCCGACGCCGCCATGGCCGAGGCCATCGATGTCAGCGGACTGGGTCCCTGGCAGGGACGCGAAGTGACCGAGCTGGTCCTGGTGGGCCTGCCTGACGAACTCGCCGGCACCGCCCAGAAGGGACTGGCCCTCACGCCACGCCGCAAGCTCCTCAGGATGCGCAAGGCCACGCTGAGCCTCAAGCTGGCCGAGGCCGATGCCCGGCGCCTGCGCCTACTGCTGGCGCGCAACGGGTATCCGGAAGCCACGGTCACGGGCCAGGGTGAGGCGGCTGGTGACGAGGCGGTCAAGGTCACCCTGACGGTGGTCCCCGGACCGTCGATCGTGCTCGGCGAAGTCACCGTGGTAGGGTTGCCCGAGCTGAACGCCGCGGTGGCTGATTCGCTGAGCATCCCGCTGGCCACCGGCCATCGCTTCACCGACAACGCCGTCCATGGCACCCGGGACGCCCTGTTCCTGGCCATGCAGCGCTCTGGCTACGCCGAGCCCGCGGTGGAGTTGACGGTGACCCGGCCCGACAGCATGGTCTGCGACATCCGGTTCGACTGCACGCCAGGCCCCCCTTACGTGTTCCGCTCGCTACGGGTCGAGGGCAGCCCAGATGATCTCGAACCACTGGTCCGCCGCACGATCGGCCTGAAGCCCGGCACCCCATTCTCGCCCGAGTATGTCAGCGTACGCCGCCGCTTCGTGCGGGACCTGCAGCTCTTCCGCCAGGTCCGGTTCTTCAGCGAGGCCGTGGACTCCACCGGGCTCGAGCTCGTGGCCGACCTGAAGGCGCGCCAGATGATCACCGTGGAGGCGAGCGTCGGATCGTTCACCGACAACTGGTTCATGATCCGGGCCGGCGCCGTGCACCGCAACCTGTTCAAGCGGGGCCGGGGATTCGGGATCGGCGCCGCCTATGCCACGCACCTCACCGAGGCCGAGATGCGGACGTGGTGGCCGGCCCTTTTCAAGGCCCGCTCCACGGCCAACCTGAGGTTGCGCTACGAGATCCAGGACGAGGATGCTTACAAGCTGAACAAGACCGAACTCGAGTTCTGGAACCTCTTCCAGCAGTGGCGCCATTCCAACCTGCGTGTCGGTATCGCCGTGAGTGATGGCAAACTCGAGAACCGCTCGGCCGACGAGGACGCCTTCGCCTCGGACGTGGGCTTCCAGACGGTGTTCAGCTCGATCTGGTACAACGACACCAGCGACAATCCGTTGAACCCCCTGCGCGGCCGCCGCCTGACCCTGCAGGGCGACTGGTCGCCGCCGGGCGTCCTCTCCGAGAAGCCCTTCGCCGCGGTGCGGGCCTACGGTTCCAAGTATCTGCCCCTGGGTGGGGAACGGACCCTGGCCATGCGCCTCGATGGCGCCATCGCCTGGCCGCTGGGCGACGCGGTCGACCTGAGCCCGGACCGGCGTTATTTCGCCGGCGGCGTGAGCACCCATCGCGGTTACCGGCGGCGGCGCCTGGGCCCGGTCGATAGCGCCGGCAGCCCCGTGGGCGGCGAGGTGCGGATCCTCGCCGGCGCCGAGGCGCGCCTCCCGCTCAAGTCCATCATCGGCCTGGCGCTCTTCGTGGACGCGGGCCAGGTCTGGTTCCGTAACACGAATGTCCACGTGCAGGATCTCGCGCTGGCCGGCGGCGCCGGCCTCCTGTTCAACACGCCCATCGGACCGCTGCGGTTCGACTTCGCGCACAACATCACCGATCCTGTCAACAACCAGCCCCGGTCGATCCTGTCGTTCGCCATCGGCCACCCGTACTAGGAGTCCGCGTGACTGCCACGAGACGCACCATCATCCTCGCCCGCCTGCGCCGTATCGCTCGCGTGACCGCGCGAGTGGTGGCCTGGTCGCTGCTGTCGGTGATCGTCCTGGTGGTCCTGGTGCTGGCGCTGGCCCCCACGCGGCGCCTCCTGCTGGAGAAGGGCCTGGAGCAGGCCGGAGGCGCCATGCCGGCCGGCCGGCTCACCGTCGACCACAGCGACTGGCCGGCGCTCGGCACGCTCCAGTTCGAGGGCGTGGCCTGGACCGACAGCACGCGGACCCTCGCCAGGATCGACACGCTGCGCCTGGTGCTCGACATCACCGACCTGCTGCGTCGCGACGTCACCGTGCGCGAGGTCCTCGTGGCCGGCGTGTCCGCCGACCTGCCCGCGATCCAGGCGCGCCTGCCGGTGGCGACCGCATCCGTCGATTCCACCGCGGCCGCACCGGCCTCGCCGCCACCCTTCCCGCGCCAGGGTTCGCTGCCGCCGGTGCCCTCGCTGGCCATCGAGCGGCTGGCAGTACGCCGCGTGACCGCGCTCACCGCGCCCGAACAGACCGTCCAGCTGGACAGCCTGACCTTCAGCGCCGACCTGCGTCACGGTCGGCCAGTGGCCCTGGCGGCGGCCGTGCGCGCGCTGCCGCTTCCCGACCTGGGTTTGTCCTGGCGGCTGGCGGGAACGGCCGACGCGGACACCCTGCGGCTCGACCTGGCACTCCTGCAGGTCGAGGCGCCAGACCGGCTGCTCGCGCCTTCGGCCCTTCCGCTCGAGGGTCATCTGCGGCTGCCCACGGCGCAGCTCGACAGCCTCGCGGCCGGGCGGCCCGTGTGGCCCAGCCTCCAGCTGGACCGCTTGCTGATCGACGGATACACCGGTCAGTGGCGCCTCGATGTCGCACTCGACGGTCGCCGTCCCGGCCATGTCCAGATCCATTCACGGCTGGCGGAGCCGCCCACGGCGCTGCTTGCTAGCCTCTCCAGCACGGGCTTCGACACCCTCTCCCCCGGCCTGCTCGACACGCTGGTCGCCCACTGGGCCGAGCAGGGCGAGCCAGGCCTCACCTTCCGCCTGGACGTCGAACCGCCACCGGCCCCGCAGGCTCCGCTGGCCAGTCGCCTGCGGGCTCACGGCGAGGTGCTCCTGCCCTCCCCCGCGGCCCTGGCGCCGCTGCTGCCGCCCCAGCTCGACACCGAGGGCCTCGGCGCGGTACTCTGCGATCTGGATCTGCGCTTCGACGGCCAGCAGAGTCCGCCGTCCTTCGCCGTGGACCTGGACCTGGGAGCCACCGACTGGTTCGAGACCGCGCACCTGGCCGCCAGCGGCGACACCACCCAGGCCGTGCTCGACTCGCTGGTCCTGCGCCTGCCCGGACTCGCGCTGCTCGCCAGCGGTCGGGCCGACCGCGACTCGGTCCGACTGGATCTCGCGGTCTCGCTGCCCGACTCCACGCTGCTCGCCCGCTGGCGGGATCCGGCCCTGGCCGAGACCGGGGTGGCGGCCGACCTGACCCTGGCCGCCCGCGGCGCGTGGCCGCTCCCCCACGTCACCCTGGGTCTCGAGGCCCGCTACACCTCGCCGCTGATCACGGTGCCCCGGCTGACCCTGGCCGCGGGAGCCGACGCCGACACCATCGCCCTGGACCTGAGTCTGCCACAGGGACTGCACACGGCCACCGTCGTGCAGGACAGCCTCTATCTCGGCTTTCACGGCGCGGCGAGCGATTCGCTGCGGGCGCTGCGCGGGCGCTATCGGTTCCAGACCAGCGGGCCCCAGCTCGGGCTGATCCTCGACGGATTCCTGGACGCCCAGGACCTGATGACCGCCCCGGCCGGCACCCTGACCACCGACACCCTCGCCCTGCAGCTGGCCGGCCAGGGACTGGTCAACCCCTCGCCATGGCGGCTGGCCTTCTCGCTGCCCGACACCGCCGTCGTCCTCAGCGAGCTGGCCCTCGCAGGTGAGATGGGCCGGTTCGACCTGAACGCCGCCGCCACCATGGACACCCTGGCCGCCCGACTGGGCCTCGACCTGCACGTGGCCATGACCACCCTGGGCGAGCTGCTCCCACCAGAGGCCAGGGCCTTCCTGCCCGCAGGAATCCTGACCGCCGGCGGCGAGGTCCAGGCGGCGGGCGCCCCGACCTCACCATGGGCCCTGGGGCACGTGCGGATCGGTCTGAGCGAGAACCCGAACCTGGCCGAACTCGTCGCCGAGGCCGACCTCGTCCTCGGTGGTTCGGGCTCACCGCCGGCCAGCCTCGCCCAGCCGAGCAGCGGCTGGCGCGAACAGAGCGCCCGCGTGAACCTGGCGCTGCGCCACGCCGACACCACCATGGTGCAGATATCCGCCCTGGTTCCCCTGCCACGACCCGACGCCGCCCCCGACTCGGTGCTGGTCCATCTGGACGCCACGCGCATGGATCTGGCCCGGCTGGGACCGCTGCTGCCGTCGGGCACCAAGCTCAGCGGCTTCCTCGACGCCGACGCCGCCGTGGCGGGCCTCATGGCGCCCGACGAGAAGCAGCCTAACCTCGACCTCTCCGGCGGTCTGGAACTCTCCAAGGTGCGCACATCAACTCCCGACGGCTCGTGGCTCTCGCTCGCCGGCAGGGTCGAACTTTCGGGCAACACCCTGGAGCCGGTGGTCAAGGGCGGTCTGGACATCGAGGCGGGCCTGGTCCGCATCCCCGAACCACCGCCGGTGCTCCTGCCTGCCTCGGGCGAGGCGCTGCTCTGGACCGCCGCCGCACCGGTGGACACCAGCCTGGCGGCCGCGGCGGTCGACACCAGCGCGAAGGAACCACCGCTGCCCGCCATCATCCCCGAGCTGACCTTCCGGATCCACTGCCCCGGCGATCTCTGGCTCCGCGGCCAGGGTCTGGACTTCGAGCTCGCCGGCGACCTCACCGTCCACCTGCGCGAGGGCAAGCCTGCGGTCGAGGGCGAGCTGGAGGCGCGCCAGGGCACCGCGCGCCAGCTGGGGCACGTGTTCCGCCTGGATCGCGGCCGGGTGATCTTCTACGCCGACGAGGACGAGCTGAATCCCGAGCTGGACATGCTGTTGTCGGTACGCATCAGCAGCTACACCATCCGGATCGAGCTGACCGGTACGGCCAACGACCCGATCATCGAGTTCAGCAGCGATCCGGACATGACCGACGGCGACATCATGGCCACCCTGCTGTTCGGCAAGCCGGCCAGCGAGCTGGACGAGGGCCAGGCCGGGCTGATGGCCGACCGCGCCGCCCAGCTCGCCACCGCGTACGGTTCGGTGGCCCTGCAGGAGAGCGTGGCCAAGGAACTGGGCGTGGACGTCCTGACCATCGCCCCGCGCGAGGGTAGCGACGACGCCAACGCCCTGACCGTGGGCAAGTACCTCAACCCCAAGGTGCTGGTGCGTTACGAGCAGCTGCTCGAGGGTGAGAGCGCGTTCTTCGTCCACCTGGATTACTCGTTGACCCGGCAGATCAAGTTCCACACCCAGATCAGCCAGGGCGACGCGTCGGGGGCGGAGCTCAAGTGGGAGAAGGACTGGTGAGCGGGCTTTCGGCCTGCGCGGTGGGGAGTCCCCGCTCCGGACGCGCGCGCGTCAACGGAGGATGGTGAACTTCCGGACCTGCCGCTCCCCATCGATCGTCACCGCCGCCCAGAACATCCCCGAGGGCACACGCCGGCCATCGCCGCCGTGGCAATCCCAGGCGAAATGGTTGCCCTCGCCGGAGGGCACCACGCGCCCCAGATCCTGCTGGAAGACCCGGCGGCCCATCACGTCGAAGACCGCCACCTCTACCGTGCTGGTCGTCTCGAGTTCGTAGGCGAAGACCACCCAGTCGTCGCGCGCCGGATTGGGGTAGACGTTGCGCAGGCCGGCCACCTCGCCCACGACGCCGGCGGGTTGCCAGAGCACCCAGTGATCGGGATCGAGGACCACACGCTCGAGGATCGCACCGGCCGGCAGCGGCAACGTGGCCGAGGCCTCGACGCCGGCCAGGTGGATGCGGGTCGACAGCGAGCCGTCCTGCAGGTCCAGCTGGACCGGGTAGATGTTGTCGAAGAGCTGGGACTGGTTCTGGCGCAGGGTGATGCGGACCGCAGGCGGTTCGGTGCCGCCATCGAGCACCTCGTACTGCAACGAGACCTGCGGCACCTGATCGGTGGTCAGGTAGGGCCAGAAGAAGGCGTCGAGATCCGCTTCGGCGTAGGCCTCGCAGTGGTCGATGAATTCGTCGGTGATCACGGTGCCATACGGGCGGCCACCAGCCTGGGCCCAGTCGCGGACGAGCTGGAAGAAGGTGGTGTCGTCGTCGAGCCGGCCGCGCAGCATGTGGATGATCCAGGCGCCCTTGTCGTAGATGATGCGTCCCGGAAAGACGGGGACCGGATCGTAAACCGGTCCCTGGCCGGCCCAGTCGGTGGCGGGGCGGCCGCGATCCAGGAAATCGTGATAGCCCTCTTCGCCGTCCTCGTACCCGGCCCAGAGCGCCTCACTGTAGGTGGCGAAGCCCTCGTTGAGCCAGATGTCGGCCCAGAACCGCGGACTGAGGCTGTTGCCGAACCACTGGTGGGCCAGCTCGTGCATCACGTAGGTCCAGGTGTAGCCCTCGCCGGTCATGAAGCCGCTGCCCCAGCTCGTGCAGGTCTGGTGCTCCATGGCGCCGCCCCAGTCGAACTCGGCGTGCCCGTACTTCTCGTCGGCGAAGGGATAGCTGCCGAACCACTGCTCACAGAGGTCGACCATCTCGCAGGTCCGGCCGAAATCGGTCCGTGAATCCAGGTCGTCCTCGGGGTAGACGAAATGCAGGAGCGGCATGGTGCCCTGGCTGGTGATGCAGTCCTCGCTCCAGCGGTTGTAGTTGCTCACCGCCACCGAGACCAGGTAGCTGGCGATGGGATAGGTGGAGAGCCACTCGAAGGTGGTCCAGCCGGGTCCGGCGGCGGCCTCGCTGATCAGGAGGCCCGGCGCCGCGGCCACCATCCCGGTGGGGACGGTGTAGCGCATGACCAGGCGGTCGATCTTGTCGTCGGGACGGTCCTTGCACGGCCACCAGTACTTGGCGTACGCGGGCTCGCTCAGGCTGGCGAAGATGGGCGCCTCCTCGGGACCGCTGCCGTGAGTCTCGAGCCAGAGGCCGCGGCGATAGTCCGGCGGCGAGGGCGTGCCCTCCCAGGCCACGGTCAGCGAGTCCTGGACACCGCTGGCCATAGCCGCGGGCAGGCGGATCAGGAGCGCGTCGTCGGCGTGGCTGAAGGGCAGGCTGCCGGAGACGCTGGTGACCGCACTGACCGTCAGGCCATGGCCGTCGGCGAAGTCCAGCACCACGGTCTGCAACGTGTCGTCGAGGCTCGTGAAGACATGGGTGACCGACCCGACGACCGAACCGTCATCGGTGTCCAGACGCAGAACCAGCTCGCTGCGCAGGATGTCGTACCGCTCGCTGCCCGGCGCATGGTCGCCGTGTTCGGGTCCCTTGCCGGCCACATGCTTGCCCTCCCAGTCGAGGCGAGTCAGGCCGCCGTGGACGGGATGGATGGGGTCGGCCGTGGCCAAGCCGGCCAGCAGCGTGGCGACCAGGATGACGGGAAAGGCTGGTCTGGTCATGGAAGCTCCTCGAAGTGCAGACGAACGACCGGCCATCGCCCCCGGCCGGTCTTCCGGGATGATAACACGCTCCCGGTTCACCGCGCCACCGAAACACCGTGGCGACCGCCCTGGACCCGGGCGCCGGGCGCCACCGAGCCGGTGATCCACGCGCCACCGCCGATGACGGCCCCGCGCCCGATCACCGTCTCGCCACCGAGAATGGTGGCCCCGGCGTAGATGGTCACCTCGTCCTCGACGGTGGGGTGGCGCTTGCCGCCCTTGACCAGGGAGCCGTCGGGGTTGCGCTGGAAGCTGAGCGCGCCGAGGGTCACGCCCTGGTACAGCTTGACCCGGTCGCCGATCACGCAGGTCTCGCCGATCACCGTCCCGGTGGCGTGATCGAGGAAGAAATGGCGGCCGATGGTGGCGCCGGGGTGGATGTCGGCGCCCGAGCGGTGGTGCGCCCATTCGCTCATGATCCGCGGCAGCAGCGGCACGCCCATGCGATAGAGCGGGTGGGCGAGCCGATGCACGGCGATGGCGAACACGCCGGGATAGCAGAGGACGACCTCGTCGGTGCTCGCCGCTGCAGGGTCGCCCTCGAAGGCGGCCTGGACATCATCGCGCAGCGCGCTGCGGACCGACGGCAGATGGTCGAGGTATTCCATGGCCAGCCGGGGAGCCAGCCGCGGGATCTCGGTCTCGGCCAGTTCACCCGCACCGTCGCCGTCGGCCCAGAGCGCGGCGCAGGTGCAGCCATGCCGTCGTGAGAAGCGGAGACTCTGGACCAGCACGGCCGTCAGGTCGGTGTGCAGGTGTTCGAGGTGGCTGGCGGCGAAGAGGCGCAGATCCCCGTCGCGCGGGACCGGATCGCCGTGGTAGCCGGGAAACACCACCACCAGCAGGCGCTCGAGGATGCGCAGGATGGCCGCCTGCGAGGGCAGGTCCTTCTCGCCGATCCGGTTGATGACACCGTCGGTGCGGTACGTGCCCGCCACCTGGCCGGCCAGCTCCCAGAGCCGGCGGCTACGTTCACTCTCGGTCATGGTCCCTCTCCTGGCCCGGTCGGTTCAATCCATCAGATCGGCATAGAGCGGCGACGAGAGGTAGCGCTCGCCGAAACTCGGGATGATCACCACCAGGCGCTTGCCGGCCAGCTGGGGGCGTGCCGCGAGCCCGAGCGCCGCCAGGAGCGCCGCGCCGCTGCTGATGCCCACGAAGATCCCTTCCCGGCGGGCGACCTCGCGGCTGACCGCCATGGCCTCCGCGTCGTCCACGGCGATCACCTCGTCGATGAGGCTCGTGTCGAGGATGTCGGGCACGAAGCCCGCTCCGATGCCCTGGAGCCTGTGCGGGCCGGGAGCCCCACCCGATAGCACCGGCGAGGCCGCCGGCTCCACCGCGAAGGTCAGGAACTCGGGGTTCAGTTCCTTGAGACGGCGGCTCACGCCCGTGATCGTGCCCCCGGTGCCCACCCCGGCCACCAGGCCGTCGACGCGGCCGCCGGTGTCGCGCCAGATCTCCTCGGCGGTGGTGCGCTGGTGGACCTCCGGATTGGCCGGGTTCGCGAATTGCTGCGGCATGAACGACCCCGGACGCTCGGCCAGCAGCGCCTCCGCGGCCGCGATGGCGCCCTTCATCCCCTTGTCCGCGGGCGTCAGCACCAGCTCGGCCCCCAGGGCGCGCAACACCGCCCGACGTTCCCGGGACATGCTCTCGGGCATGGTCAGGGTGAGCTTGTAGCCGCGGGCCGCGGCCACGAAGGCCAGCCCGATGCCCGTGTTGCCACTCGTGGGTTCGATGATCTCGGTGTCCGGCTTGAGCCGGCCATCCCGCTCGGCCGCCTCGATCATGGCCAGGGCGATGCGGTCCTTCACGCTCGCCATGGGATTGAAGAACTCGAGCTTCAGGAGCAGCTCGCAGTCGTGGGGGTTCAGCCGCTGCAGCCGCACCAGCGGGGTGCCGCCGACCAGGTCGAGGATGGTGTCGTGGATGCGCTCGGTCATGGCTGTCTCCTCGGGAACGGTCTCTCACTATATAAGACCGTTAGTGTCATGATTTCGGCCAACATAACAAGGCGAGGAGCGAGATGCCACACCGGGACTCAGAGAAGGCTGTTGGCGAAGCGGTCGAGCTGGTCCCGGCTACCGAGCGTGATCAGCTCGTCGCCCGCCTCCAGCACGTGTTCCGGCCCGGGGTTGAAGACCAGGTGGCCATCGGGCTTCTTGACCCCGATGATGATCAGGTTGAATTCCTGGCGGATGGTGGTGTCGCGCAGAGCTCGACCGGACAGGGGCGCGCCTTCGCGCAACGTGATGTCCTCGAGGCTCAATTCCATCTCCCCGCTGCGCGTCAGCAGGTCCATGACCTCGTAGACCGCCGGGCGCAGGAGCGCCTGGGCGATGCGCACCCCGCCGATGTTGTAGGGAGAGATGACCTGGTCGGCTCCGGCCGAACGGATCTTGCGCAATTCGCGGGTGTCGCTGGCGCGGCTGACGATCAGCAGCCCCGGATTCTCGGCGATGCACATCTCGCGCGCCGAGAGGGTGATGTAGAGGTTGTCCACGTCGCGCGAGGCCACGGCCACCAGACCGCGGGCCTTGAGCACCCCGGCCAGCATGAGCACCTCGTCCTCGGTGGCGTCGCCCACCACCACGCGGTACCCCTTGCGCTCGAGGGTCTCGGCCTGGGCCAGATCACGGTCGACCACCACGAAGGGTACCTTCTCGGCCTGCAACTCCTCGCAGATGGTGCGTCCCACCCGGCCGTAGCCACAGACGATGATATGGCCACGCATGGCCCCGATCTCGCGCATCATGCGTTTCCTCCCGACGAAGCGTTGCAGCGAACCCTCCACCACGGCGCGGCCCAGTGCGGTGAGCGTGTAGCCCACCACCATCAGGCCCGAGATGATCAGGATGATGACGAAGACGTGGCCGTCGGTCTCGAGCTGACGCACCTCTCCGTAGCCCACGGTGCTGATGGTGATGATGGTCATGTAGAGCGCGTCCAGGAAGCCGAAATCTTCCAGGACCATGAACCCCAGCGTGCCGACAACGACCACGGCCAGCAGCAGGATCACGCCGCGGCTGACGTTGCTCAGGCCTGTATCACCGTCCATGCTCGCCTCCGGTCCGGGTCAGGCCTGGAGGTTAAGGGCTTGCCGGGAAACCGGAAAGTGACAATTTTGACGGAACAACCGGTCGGGTCGGGAACTTCTCCGTCGTCCCGACTGTTACCGGGAGGTTCTTCCGGTCCGCAACGCACAGCCAGGATGGTGTCCCCCATGCGCCTCGTCTTCGCCTCGCTCGCCCTGCTGCTCCTGCCGGCTCTGGCGGGTGCCCAGCCCCGGATCGAACTCTCGCCCGGGCAGCTCGATCTCGGTGTCATGCAACAGTTCGAGACCCGCGAGCTCCAGGTCACCATCAGCAACACCGGCGACGAGGTCCTCGAGATCCGTGACATCGAGGCGACGTGCGGTTGCACGGTCCCCGAACTGGCGGTGGACGAGCTGGACCCCGGAGCCTCCACGGTCCTGGACATCCATTTCAACAGCAAGACCTTCCAGGGTCCGCAGCGGAAGTACATCCACATCTACACCAACGACCCCGTCCAGGGGGCCGTCGACCTCATCATCACCGCCGACATCAAGGTGCCGCTGTCCATGGAGCCGGGTCAGGCCCTGATGCGCTTCCGCACGCTCCAGGCCGGTGAGACCCAGACGGTGACCTACACCTTCCACAGCGAGGACGTGCCCCGCCTGGAGCTCGCCCCGCGATCCTGGCCCGAGGCCCTGCTCGATGTCCAGGTGCGCCCGGGCAGCGACCCCCAGACCGTCCTCGTCGATTTCGTGATCCGCACCGACGCACCCCCGGGACGCCACCGCGAAGTGATCAAGCTCAGTTCCAACGTGCCCGCCGTCCCGGTGGTCAGCCTCCAGGCCGACGTCAAGCTGGTGTCCGACCTCGTGGTCAACCCCGAGCGGGTGAACCTGCGGATGGTCAAGCCCGAGCAGACCCTGCGCACCGTGGTCCGGGTGGCTCCCTACCGGCCCGGTACTAGCTTCGAGGTCACCAGCGCCGAGATCGACATCCCGGGCCTGCGCGCCAGCGTGGAGAACGGCGCCGACGAGTGCGTGATCACGCTCAGCGGTCAATCCGTCGCGGCCGACAGCGAACTGGTCGCCGCCAACGGCGCGGTCCAGGGCACCCTCACCATCAAGACCACGCTCGCCAGCGTCCCCGAGACCACGGTCCCGGTGATGTACCTGGTCCGGCGCTGAGCCACCGCGAGGAGCCCGCATGACTCCCGTCATCCAGGCGTTGCGCCTGCTCGGCATCTCGCTGGCCCTCGCCCTGCTCACCTGGGCGGTGCGTGGCGACCGCCTCCCGCTGCTCGCCGACGCGACCACCTACGCCCTCGACCTGCCCGCCCCGCTGGTCAGCGTGGAAGAGGCCCGTCAGCTCTATGCCGATGGCAGCCACTACTTCGTGGACACGCGCCCGGGCGAGGTCGCCGGGCCGGGAACGATCCCCGGCTCCTTCGTGATCCGCGAGGATAGCTTCGACGCCGACCTCGACGCGGTGATGGCGTTCCTCTACCCCGAGGATGCCCTCATCCTCTACGGCGAGGGCAACCCCCTGCCCGTGGGCGCGGTGGCGGCACGGATGCAATCGCGCGGCTACGAGAATCTGCTGATCCTGCAGGGCGGCCTGGCAGCCTGGCGGCAGGCGGGCGGACCGCTGGACGGCGCGGAGGTGGGCCATGAATGAACGGCGCACCTGGCTGGATCTGCTGACCCTGGCCTGTCGGCTGGTGGTGGGCGCCATCTTCCTCTACGCCTGCCTCGACAAGCTCCAGCATCCCCAGGCCTTCGCCCAGGCCATCGCCAACTATCGCATGGTGCCCATGGCGCTGCTGCATCCTTTCGCCTGGCTGCTACCCATCGTCGAGGCGGTGGCGGCGCTGGCGCTGATCGTCGGCTGGCAGCGGCAGGGCGCCGCGCTGGTGGCATCGGCCATGACCCTGGTGTTCATCATCGCCATCGCCGCCGCCCTCGCCCGCGGCCTGGACATCTCCTGCGGCTGCTTCCATACCGAGGGTGGCCATTCGGTGGGCCAGGATCTCCTGGTGCGCGACCTGGGCCTGCTGGCCCTCGCCCTGGTCCCCCTGTTCTCGCGCCATGACCGCTGGTCGCTGGATGGCCTGCGCGCCCGGTCCTGAACGCTGATAACCGCCTCCGCTTTGGTCGAACCTAAATGTTGACTCCGGGCCCGCTTGCGGTTTGACTTGATCCCGCGAGGCGGCGATTATTCAAGCACGAAGCCGCCCGAGCGGTAGCCACCAGTTCCAGTCGAGGAGGATTCTCATGCCCGCTCTCGTCGATCCCGCCAAGTGCACTGGCTGCGAGGATTGCATCAACGTCTGCCCCACCGAGTGCATCAGCCTCATCGACGGCAAGGCCAAGGTCGATCAGGACGACTGCACCGATTGCGAGGCCTGCGTGGACGCGTGCCCCGAGTCGGCCATCTCCATGGAGTAGCCGGGGCCTTCCGCTCTCGCCGATTGTGACACCGCCCGCCCTGCGCGGGCGGTGTTTCATTAAAGATTACCCTGGCCCTGTCGATCATGGTGGCGTGGACCCGAGCGGATGGACCCGCTGGCCAAGGACGGAGCCATGAGCCATATCGAGAGCCTGAGGACGGCCCTGCCGTCCGGCGCGCGCGCCGTAGTCATCGACGACAGCGCCACCATGCGCCGCATCTTCACCAAGCAGCTCACGGACCTCGGCCTGGAGGTCACCGCGTTCAACGACGGTCGCGAGGCCCTCGACGCGCTCGAGCAGCAGATCGCCGGCACCACCCTCATCTTCTCCGACATCCAGATGCCCACCATGGACGGGTTCGAGTTCTGCTGGCGCCTGCAGCAGTCCGACTGGTACGACGGCACGCCGCTGGTCATGGTCTCCACCTGCAGCGACGCCAGCAGCGTGGTCCGGGTACTCAAGCTCGGCGCCGACGATTTCATCCCCAAGCCGTTCGACCGCGAGGACCTGGCCCAGATCATCGAGAGGGTGCTCTGCCATGACTGAAGCCACCGCTGTCGCGCACCGCGCCGTCGACCGCATGCAGGTGCGGATCGAGCACCTCGACACCCTCCTCTCGCTGGCCGGCGAGGTCATCATCACCAGCGCCAACCTGCAGGACCTCGAGCGACGCGCCAACGGCGCGGCCAACTCCGGCGGCCAGCTCGACCAGGATGGCCTGCACCTGATCAAGTCGAGCAACGAGGCCACGCGCCGCATCAGCCAGGACCTCCACGACCTGGTCATGGCGATCCGGCTGGTGGAGATCGGCGAGACCTTCCGGGTGCTGCGGCGACCGGTGCGTGACCTCTGCCGCAACCTCGGCCGTGAGGCCGAGATCGAGTTCCTGGGCACCAGCACGCTCATCGACAAGGCCCTGGCCGAGCGGCTGGTCGACCCGCTGCTGCACCTGCTCCGCAACGCGGTCGACCACGGCATCGAGCCGCCCATGACCCGCAAGGGTGCGGGCAAGCCGGTCTCCGGACGGATCACGGTCGAGGCCACCGACAGCGAACACCACACCGAATTGCGCGTCGCCGACGATGGCGCCGGCGTGGACGCCGAGGCCGTCATGACGGCCGCCGTGGCGGTCCTGGGTGAACGCGCCCAGCAACTCCCGCTGGTCACCCTCCTCTGCCAGCCCGGTCTGACCACCGCCAGCCAGGTCACCGCCACCAGCGGCCGCGGCGTGGGCCTCGACCTGGTGCGCAGCGTGGTCGACGAGTTCGACGGCGAGCTCTCACTCGAGACCGCCCCGGGCCAGGGCACCACCTTCGTCCTGCGCATCCCCAAGCTGCGCGCCGTGAACATCATCGATGCCCTGACCCTGCGCGCCGGCGGCGACCTCTACGCGCTGCCCATCGAACAGGTGGTGGCCAACATCGGTCTGCACCGCGACCAGATCCAGACCGCCTTCGACCGCAGCCGGCATTTCCTGCACCAGGACGAGGTCGTGCCCCTGCATTGCCTGCAAGAAGTCCTCGATCAGGGGACCGTGGTCGACCTGCCCGAAACCATTCCCGTCATCATCCTGCGCGGCCGTCGCGGTCGCGCGGGCTTCGTGGTCAGCGAGTTCCTCGGACCGCAGAAGCTGGTGAACATCCCGCTGGACGAGGCGATGGACCATCACCCGGCCATTGCCGGCACCGCGGTCTTCACCGGCGGCAAGCTCGGCCTGACCGTGGACGTGGATCTCCTGGTGGCCGGCGTCCAGGGCGATGCCGACCTGGTCGCCCCCACCAGTCGCCTGCTCGAGGCGGTCAGCGAGGCAGCGCGGGCCCAGGATCCGACGCGCCAGGAACAGGCCACCGAGGACCGCGAATCCCGCGGCGTCCGCTCCCCCGCCGCCAGCGACGATCTGGCCGAGGACGAGGCCGAATTGCGACGCGAACTGCTGGGCGGCCTGCAGGCGCTTCAGGACATCCTGCTCAGCCTCGAAGCCGACCCCGGCAGCGGCGAACACCTCAACGCCGCGTTCCGCCGGCTCCACGCCGCCAAGGGCCACTTCAGCGTGCTCGAGGCCGAAGCCCAGGCCGACCTGGCACATCATCTGGAGACGGTCCTGGACTATCTGCGCGCCGAGCGGCTGGTGCTGACTCCGGAGCGTATGGACCTGCTGCTCGACGGCGTGTCCGACCTCTTCAAGGCCGCCGAGCAGTTGCCCGGCGTCCCCGCCGATCCCCCCGCGGCGCTGCTGACCGCGCTGGCCGAGCTGACGGCCTCCGAGATCGTGGCCGCCGAGGACGGCCTCTCGCTCGATGACCTGGTCCGCCAGCCCTTCGACCTCTCGCCCACCACCCAGCTCCAGGTGCTCAGCGCGCTCAAGCGCGGCGAGCGCACCTACGAGACCTTCCTCAGCTTCGACCCCGGCCGCCAGCCCAGCTTCCTGGCCGCCTACCTGGTGCTGCGGCGCATCGGGAAGGCCGGCACCGTGCTGGACACCCTGCCCTCGGCCGCCGACATCGAGCAGGGCCACTGCGGGCGCGAGGTCAAGGTGCTCTGGTCGACCCCGCTGAGCGAGGGCCAGGTGGACGAGCATTGCGAGCGGCTCGCGCCGCTGTACAACTTGCGGGAGCATCGGACCATTCCCACCACCATCTTCCGTTACGAGGCGTCGGGTCAGTAGGTCCTGTCGCGCAGGTCCTCGCGCCGGGCGGCCTAAAGGGCCGCCCGGCTGCTGCGGAGTTGCGCGACAGGACCTACTGACCCGACTTGCGTGGGTGGGAGGGGGATGAAGGTCAGGCGTCCTCGAGGATGACGGCGGTGCCGTAGGCCAGCATCTCGGCGGCGTGCTCCATCATCTCGCAGGTGGCGAAGCGCACGCCGATGACGGCGTTGGCACCGTTGGCGCGGGCCTCGGCGATCATGCGGTCGAGGGCCTGCTCGCGGCTCTCGGCCACCATCTTGGTGTAATCCTCGATCTCGCCGCCGACCATGTTCTTCAGGCCGGCCATCAGGTCGTGGCCGATGTGCCGGGCCCGGATGGTGTTGCCCTTGACCAGGCCCACCACCTTGACGATCCGCTTGCCGGGCACCTGCTCCAGGGTCGAGACGAGCATGAGGGACCTCCGTCAGCGCACGACGTCGTCGTAGCGGTCGCGTTTGCGGGTGAAGAGACGCTGGCGCAGGGCGGAGATGAGCAGGAGCAACAGCCCGGACGCCGCCACGAACAGGCCCAGCCGCACCAGGATGGGAATGGCGGCGGCCAGGATCAGGACCGCCAGGCGCAAGACCAGGTAGCCCCCCACCACGGCGGCACCCACCGCGAACAGGGTCCAGCCGAGATTGCGCTCGCCGCGGTTGTAGACCCCGCGGTGGAAGTCCTCCCAGGCCTCGCGCGGCGCCGGCCTGAGCTGGAGATAATCGGTGAAGGCCTTCATGCGGACCACGCGCTCGAGTTCCTCGCGCGCGGTCGATTCGGTCGCCAGCCAGAGTTCCACCTGGTCGCGATCTTCCTGGCCGAGTTCGCCGTCGGCATACGCCGAGATCAGGGGACCGTCACGCTCGGGATCGAAGACTCGGATGTCGCTCATGCGGACACCTCCTCTTCCCCCAGTTGCGCCCGGATGCGCCGTCGGGCGCTGTGCAGCCGGGACATGACCGTGCCCAGGGGGATGCCGACCAGGTCGGCGATCTCGCGGTACTTCAGCCCCTGGAAGGTGTAGAGCAGGAAGACCTCGCGCAGTTCCTCGGGCAGCGCCTGCACGGCGGCCCAGAGGCGGACCCGTAACTCCTCGGCCTCGGCCGCCTGCAACGGCGAGGGCAGCTGGGCGGGCTCGCTCACCCACTCCAGCGGGCAATCGCCCTTGTGGCGCGTCTCGTCACGCTTCTGGTTCAGCGCCGTGTTGCGCACGATCCGGTAGAACCAGGGAAAGAACGGCTCGTTCAGCCGGAACCGGTCCAGCGACCGGTGGATCCGGATGAAGGCCTTCTGGGCCGCGTCCATGGCGTCGTCGTGGTTCCCGCAGAACCCGAGGGCCAGACCGTAGGCGCGGTGCCGGTAGCGTTGCATGATCGCCTCGAATCCCTGGACATCCCCCCGCTGGAAACGGGCGATGTCCTGCTGGTCCTGAGCGTCGCCGCGGTCGAGGGCGGCATCGTGTCCGTCGCGTGGCAGAGGTACCCCACCGCCGGCCTCGGTATTCGAGGCCAATCTGGACCAGGGCCAGGGGAACGGAGAAAGGCGCTTCACATCGTCTCCAGCTAGTCCTTGGCCCGGCGCCCGGGCCACAGCACGTCATCGCGGCCGGCGGCGTGGTTCACGTGCCGGGCCGCCACGAAGAGCAGGTCGCTGAGGCGGTTGAGGTAGATCAGGGCGGAATCGGGTAGGGCGGCGCCGGTCTCGCGCAGGGTCACCAGCTTGCGCTCCGCGCGCCGGCAGATCGACCGCGCCAGGTGCAAGGCGGCCGCGGCCGGCTGGCCTCCCGGCAGGATGAAGGCCTTCAATGGGGGCAGATCCTCACCCAGACGATCGATGACCGGTTCGAGGTCGGCGCCGTCCACGGCCGGTTCCTCCTGCTCACCGGCGACCAGGCGCTGACAGCGTCCGGGATCGGCCAACAACGCCCCCAGTTCGAAGAGGTCGGCCTGGATCCGGGCGAGGTCCGCGGCCAAAGGCTCCAGCCGTGGCAGGTCGAGCGCCGACGTCGCCAGGCCGAGGGCGCTGTTCAGCTCGTCGACCTCGCCGTAGAGGTCCACGCGCGGGCTGGCCTTGCTGGTCCGGCTGCCGTCGACGAGACCGGTCTGTCCACCGTCTCCGGTGCGGGTATAGATTCGGGGCACGGTCGATCCTCCAGGGTGGCGACCGCCAAGATATTACCGGACCACCGGTCCAGGGCAAGGAAAGTTGCAGGATAGGAGATTGGTGCCCGCGCCCACAGGGGGGTGATGCACGTGGCTCCCGCGTCCCGGCGCTGCCCGATGCAGCGTCGCGGAACCCGGTCGGACACGCTAGGGCCCGGGCACCTGGAAGACCGGCTGAAGGAACAGGGGCGATGGCCTGCATCCCCCAACGATGCACGCATCGCCCTTGCTCGCGGGGGATATGCCGCTGGAAGGGGGTAAGGTGACGGTAAAGAGTTCTTCAATTTCCAGCTCCGGCGAACGCAGCCCACAACTTGTTGCTTTCGTGTCGCTTACGAAACACCGAACCCGTGCCGCCACCCTCATCGATTGGGCCAACCTGAGCGGCCCGCCCTCCCCAGCGCGGGTGGGACGGGCCTCCGGGGTGCGTCCGCTGCAATCTGGCTAACGCACCAGGGTCAGGCTCCGGGCGGCGAAGCCGTCGTGGCCGGTGGCCACCATGCGGTAGACGCCACTGGCCACATCCCGGCCGTTCCGGTCCCGACCGTCGAACTCCCAGACCGCGTGGCCGGCGCCATCGGTGATGACGCTGGCCCGCCGGATGAGGCGCCCGCGCAGGTCGATCACCCGCAGGTCCACCACCGCGGTCGCCGACGCGGTCAGGGCCACCGACGCCCGCGGGTTGGCCGGGTTGGGCCAGGGAGCGGCCAGGTGGAGGCCGGCAGCGGGCAGGTCCAGGACCGGCACGGCCGGGTCCTCCGGCAGGGCGATCAGTGCCGGCGGCAGGCCGCAGGGAAGCGGGCCGGTGGTCAGCTGGGCACCGCTGAGCGCGTCGTACACGCGCACCCCGGCCGCGCCGAGGTGGCGATCGGCGACGAAGAGCTGGAAATCGCCGTCGTAGCAGATGTCGGCGTGGTCATAACCGGATGCCTGCGCCACCAGGGCTGGGGCGCCTCCGCTGCGGTAGGCCTTGATGGCGGTGTGGAAGTTGCTGTCGGCGATCACCGCGTGGCGACGGCCATCCGCCCCGCCGGTGAGATCCACGAGGTCGCCGCCGAGATCGGTCTCGGTGATCTCCAGCCCCAGCGAGGTCAGGGACTCCAGATCCACCACGTCCACGCCGCCGTCCTGCAGCGCGTAATAGCCGTTGCAACCGAGCAGCAGCCGCGTCCCCTGGCGCACCGGTTCGCAGTAGGGATTGGCCGCCGCGAGCAGGATCCCCTGGGTACCCGGCTGACCGGGATCGCAATCGATCCAGGTGCGGGTCGCGAGGTCGAGGACCAGCAGGTAGCTGTCGCCCACCGGGGCGTACCAGCCATCGCGGTCGAGGCGCTCGCAGGTCAGGAAGAGGCGGTCGCCGTCGCGCACGAGCCAGCCGGTCTCGGGCAGGCCGTCCGCGTCGGCGAAGGCGGCGGTGGAGAGTACGTGGAGGATGGTGCCGTCGGCGGGGTCGATGTGCAGCAGCTCGGCCGTGTCGTAGCAGCTGACGTAGGCCGTCCCGTCGTCCAGGAAGGCGATGTCGCGCAGGCCGCGGCCCAGACCCAGACTGAACTGATCCACGGTGGCCAGGTCCTGCGCGGGATCGAGGACCTGGATGTTGTCGGCGCCGGCGCGGTTCACGACGTAGACCAGGCCGTCGTGCCAGCGGGCGCTGGCGTCGTGGTAGACCGGTTCGAGGTCCGGATCCACGGTCCAGGGGGCGCTCAGGGTGATCCTGGCCACGGTGGCCGCCGAGGTGTAATCGGTGGCGATGACCACTCCGGAATCCTGGGCCAGGGCCGACCCGGACAGGATCAGTGCAGCGACGAGAAGGGTCAGGTTCCACATGGACGATGCTCCTTGTTGCGACCTCAATGCCAGTGCAGCGAGACGCGGACGCTGCGGCCCGGCAAGGGGTAGTTCTCCACGTCGTAGACGGCGTTGTCGGTGACGTTCAGGACCTCGGCAGTGAGCGTGGCCTCGCGGCCCTCTCCCCAGGGCCCGTCGCGGAAGCTGCGGGCCAGCGCCAGGTTCAGGATGGTGCGGTCCGGGGTCCGGTCGATGTCGCGGTTGTAGCGCGTGCGGTAGCTCGCCGACTGATGGATCAGCGTGGCGCTCGGCCGCCAGGCGCCGAGGCGCCAGCCCAGCTCGGTGTAGGTCTCCCAGTCGCTGAGGTACGGCAGCGCCTTGCCCTCGTAGGTGGGATCCGCTCCGCCGTCGTCGCGCGCCTGCTGCCAGGTGACGTTGGCCGACAGGTCGATCGCGCCGCGCTCCAGCACCCCCTCCAGCTCGAGACCCCGGGTGCGCGAGCGGCCGATGTTCTCGGGTCGCGCGAGGCCCGGGCCGGCATAGCTGTAGACGATGGTCTTCTCGGCGATCTGCTCGAAGGCGGTCAGGCGCACTGCCCCGCCGAGGTCGGCGGCGGCCAGGCGCAGCCCCAGATCGCGGCCCGTGATCTCCTCGGGAACCAGCTCGCGGTTGCCCAGGAGCCCGCCGGGCTGGCCGAAGAGCTCGATCCAGGAGGGCTCGCGGACCGACTCGTGCCAGTGGCCCTCGAGGATCACCGCCTCGCCCAGGACCTGCCACTGGACGCCCAGCGACGGCGAGACCGAGTCCTGTTCATGGCTCACCCCGGCTTCCTCGGGCAACCAGGGCAGGGCCGGCACCGGGGGAAAATCGTCGCGGGAGCGCTGCCAGCGCCAGGCCGGCGTCACCACCAGCCGGGGCCCGCTCAGCTCCATGGCCAGGCTGGCGAAGGCCGCTGCGGTGTAGCGATTGCGGCGCGGTTCGTCGACTCCGTCGTTGGCCTCGCGGTACCACTGGTAACGCCAGTCGCCGCCCAGGGTCAGCCCCAGCCCCACCGCCGACCAGTCCCGTCGGGGCGACCACACCAGGCGTCCCAGGGCATCACCGCCGGTGGCGCGGGTACGCTCGTAGGGGTCGAAGCCGACCTCGCCGTCAGGATCATAGAGCCAGTCCTCTTGCCGGGCCAGCGCCAGCTCCGCGGTGAGCGTGCGGGCGCCGTTGCCCAGGCCCAGGCGGCCCTCGAGGCGCTCGTGACGCACCCTGGCCACCGGCGTCTCGGCCACGTTCTGCGGCCCGGGCCGTCCACCATCACGGCGAAAATATCCGCCGCTGATGCGGGCCAGTCCCGGCGTGCCCGCGAGCTCGCCCAGCCCGAAGAGGCCCCACTCGGCGAAGTCGGCATTGGCGCGCTGCCGTGGTTCGAGGGCGAGCTCGGGACCGACCCAGTCGGGAATCCAGGGCGTGTACTGGAAGCGATTGTCGATGCGGCGACCGTGGACCAGCAGCATGCCGCGGCGCGACCCGTCCCGCGAGGCGGCCTCGTGGCTGACCCGACCGCCGACATCGCCGAAGCTGCCCGCGAAGAGCCGGCAGGCCGATCCCTCCCGGTCCTCGCGGGTGACCAGGTTCACCGCCCCGGCGCCACCCACGCCGCCCAGCCCGGCCGGCACCAGGCCGCGATGGATCTCGGCCCGCGCGAAGCGTTCGAGCGGCAGGAGCGAGATGTCGACAGCGCCGCGCTGGGCGTCCGCCAGGGGCAATCCGTCCACGAGAACCTGGACCTGGGCCCCGCTGGAACCGCGGATGTGCGGCACCGCCTCGGCGCCGAGCCCCCCGTAGCGATGGATCTGTAGGCCGGCCACCCGGGCCAGCAGCTCGCCCAGGTCGGCGCCCCCGCGCTTGTGCTCGAGATCCACCACGGTGACCACGCCCACGGCGGCGGGGAAGACGCGGTCGGCCACACTGCGGCCACGGACGACCAGGGTGTCGTGGACCACGGTGACCATGGCCACCTCGGCGGGAGCCACGGCGGTCTCACCCCACGCCGGTGAAAAGCCGCCCGCTATCAGGCAGAGCAAGATCGCAGATCCGGTCAGGGACCTGCACGATGGCGAGGATGACGAGGAAACCCACCGGCGCCATGCGCGGCCGGAGCTTCTGGTCCTGGGGACCGCCACTGCCGTACCTCTCCCACGAAGGTGACGGACAAGGGCTCGGGACCGGTCTCCTGGCTCACGGGTCGTCCTACTGCCCGCGCCTTCCCGGAGCCCTCGTCACCCATCCTGGGTGGCGTTCTCCAGTGGCATGGTGCGGGGGTCGTCGCCGTTCACAGTGGCGGGGCCGCGCCGGATTCTCACCGGACTTCCGCTGGTCGTCGAGCCGCCGTGCCGCGTTGCCGCGGCTTGCGATGACTGACAGGTCCCGGGACTCCGCCCGGAACCGGTGACCGGGCAATCCTACGCGCCCGGATAATCCCTGTCAACGAGCCGCTGCCAGATCACCTCGTGGTCGGCCTCCAGGCTGCTGGCCAGGAGTGCCGCTTCGGGGTCCTGCTCCACGGCATCCTCGCGACGCTGGATCAGCGATTCGGGCAGATGCGCGGTGAAGTCGGCCTCGGTATAGGGCCGCCAGCGATGCCAGAAGTGGAGGTGCCAGAGCACGAAGCGGTGCGCCCGCTGATGCCCCTTCTCATCGTCGCCGAAGTGCTCCAGGGCGAAATCGAGATAGCGGCGCATGATCGCCCAGCGCTGCGCGAGGTCGGGGTCCCAGGCCCCGCCCGTGGCCAGTTCCTTGAAGATCCAGGGCTTGATCAGGCAGCCGCGCGCCACCAGGAACGAGCGCACCGGCGTCTCGGCCCGACGGCGCTCCAGGTCCCAGACCGTGAGGATGTCGCCGTTGCCCAGCACCGGCACGGAGAGAGCCTCGGCCACCGCGGCGATGATCCCCCAGTCGGCCGACCGCTTGTAACGCTGCGCGCGGGTGCGGCCGTGCACCACCAGCGCGTCGGCCCCCTCGGCCTCGGCCAGCCGGGCCACCTCCACGGCGTTGATCTTCTGCTCGGTGTATCCCGAACGGATCTTCACCGAAAGCGGCACCGCCACCGCCCCGCGAACCGCGGCCACCAGGCTCGCCAGCTTGCCGGGTTTCTTGAGCAACGCCGATCCGCTGCCACGCCGCACCACCAGGTCGATGGGACAGCCGAAGTTCAGGTCGATGAAGCGGGCACCCTGGTCCACGGCCATGCGGGCCGCCTCCACCAGGGTTTCGCTGCGCTTGCCGCAGAGCTGGACGCCGAAGGTGTCCTCGGAGACATGGTGGCGCAGGAGCGGCTTCTCGCCACCCTTGACCAGCTTGTCGGCCAGCACCATCTCGCTGCAGGTCAGGTCGGCGCCGAACTCGCGGCAGAGTCGGCGGTAAGGCAGGTTGCCGCCCTGGGCCATGGGAGCCATGGCCACGACGTCGGTGAAGAACGCGCGGTGATCGGACAAGAGAGCCTCCAGGGGCCAATACCGGTGGCCGCCCGCTGCCGGGCGGCCACCGGGATGGATCGCGGGCGGGGCGGGCGGCTAGCCGCCGTCGAGCATGGGGCTCTCGTCGAAGCCGTGCCAGCCCTCGGGATCCGCCATGTAGTCGTAGGTATTTTTCAGCAGCGTGTAGTGGTGCTGCTCCTCGCGGGCGAGCGACCGGAAGATCTCCTTGGCGCGCTCGGACTGCACGGTCTCCACAGCCTTGGTGTACATGTGGTAACCGTTGCGCTCGACCTCCATGGCACCCTTGAGGATCTCGAGTTCCGACGCCTCGGCGGCGTAGGGATCGGCAGCCTTCTCCAGGGCCGACTCGAAGATCTGGCGCGCCGATTTGTGGTCGTCGTCCTCTTCGGGCTGCATGTCATCGGGGTTGTTGTTGACCAGCAACTGCGCCTTGATCTGCAGCAGATAGGCCTTGTGACCCTTCTCATCCTCGGCCAGCGACTGGAACAGGTTCCGCTCCATGGCGGTGGGAGCGTTCTCGGCGCGGTCGATGAAGAAGGCCATGCCGGTCTCCTCGAACTGCACGGCCCTGTCCAGGATCTCCAGACACTCCCGAACGTCGTCATTCATCCGCGGTCCTCCTCATGGTGACGAATGCTATTCACAGAACACGCAGGCAAACAAACAACACAACGCTGGTTCTGGCAACTCCGGGTTCAGGCCGGGCATTCCACTGGCCCTTGCCGACCGGGCCGTCTGCCCGGCCTCCTACAAGGACTCGACAGATCCGGTTGTTGCAGTAAAATGGGACGTTACTAGTATATGAACACCTGGAGTCACGAGGCCCCAATGTCCCGGGAGAACCGGGCACTCGAGGAGAACGGCATGGGAAAGCTGCACGATCGGCTAGAAGAACTGATCCCCGTCTGGCGCAATGACCTCGGTTCCCTGGTCAAGAACCACGGCGACGAGGTGATCAGCCAGGTCACCGTGGCCCAGGCGCTGGGCGGCATGCGCGGCATCAAGTGCATGGTCTGCGACACCAGCGAGGTGCCGCCGGACAAGGGCCTGATGATCCGCGGCACGCCGCTGGGGGAACTCACCGACCTCACGCCCGAGGAGATCTTCTACCTGCTCTGCACCGGCGAGCGGCCCGACGCCGCGGCCACCGAGGATCTGCGCCAGGACCTGGCGCGCCGGGCCGTGGTGCCCGCCTATGTCTGGCAGGTGCTCGAGAGCCTGCCCAAGGACGCCCATCCCATGTGCATGCTCGACACCGCCGTGCTCAGCATGCAGGGCGAGAGCGAGTTCGTGAAGGCGTACCACAAGGGCGTGGCCAAGACCGACTTCTGGCACTCCATGCTCGAGGACTGCCTGAACCTCATCGCCCGCCTGCCGGCCATCGCCGCGGCGGTCTACCGCCTGCGCTTCGAGAAGGGGCCGCGCATCGAGGCCAACCCCGACCTCGACCTCTCCAACAACTTCGCCCACATGCTCGGCCTGCGCGACATGTACGCCGAATCCGCCGACATGGTGCGCCTCTACCTGGTCTTGCACTGCGACCACGAGGGCGGCAACGTCTCGGCCCATACCTGCAGCCTGGTGGGCTCGGCCCTCAGCGACATCTACTACTCGGTGTCCGCGGGTCTGAACGGTCTGAGCGGTCCGCTGCACGGCCTGGCCAACCAGGAATGCCTGAACTGGGTCCTGGCGGTGCGCGACAAGTTCGGCGGCCTGCCCACGGAGGAGCAGCTGCGCGACTTCGCCTGGGAGACGCTCAACTCCGGACGCGTGATCCCGGGCTACGGCCACGCGGTGCTCCGGGTGACCGACCCCCGCTTCACCGCGCTGGTCGGCTTCGCCAACGAGCACTTCCCCGACGACGAGATCGTGGCCCTGGTGACCAGGATCTTCAAGGTGGTGCCGGAGGTGCTCAAGGAGCACGGCAAGGCCAAGAACCCGTGGCCCAACGTGGACGCGGCCAGCGGCTCGCTCCTCTACCATTACGGCATGACCGAGTTCCCCTACTACACCGTCATGTTCTCGGTCTCGCGAGCCCTGGGCATGTGCGCGCAGCAGGTCTGGAACCGGGCCATGGGCGCGCCCATCGAGCGGCCCAAGTCGGTCACCAGCGTGTGGCTCAAGCAGCAGGTCGGCAGCTAGGCCCCGCTCCGATCGCGAACCAAACTCCATCGACCCCGCCGGCCGCCTTTCCAGGCGGCCGGTCATTTGTTATCATCTAAGCGTAATTGAACTCTGGTGACCGGAGTCCCCGGTCGGTCATGAAAGGCCCAAGCATGCCCCGCCTGCCTTTGACACTCCTGGGATTGCTCCTGCTGGCACCCGCGCTGGCGGTGGCCGGCGTGACCATCACGGTGCTGGATGTGGGCCAGGGCGACGCCACCCTGGTGGAGTCCTCCAGCGGCACCACCCTGCTCTTCGACGGCGGGCCCAACGGCACCGGCAGCAGCATCATCCTGCCCTACCTCACCAGCCGGGGGATCGATACGCTGGATTACATCGTTGCCAGCCACTACCACGCCGACCACATCGGCGGGCTCGACGAGGTCTACAGCCGGACCGGCGCCACGAGCGGCGTCTGGGACCGCGGCTGGGACTACACCACCGTCACCTACCAGAACTACGCCTCGGCGGTGGCCGCCGATCGTCACACCCTCGGCGAGGGCCAGGTCTTCGACCTCGGCGACGGCGTCACCGTGACCTGCCTCGCGCTCAACGGCCACGGCGAGCTGGCGGCGCCCTACGACGACGGGAGCTACGAGAACGAGTATTGCGTGGCGCTGCTCGTCGAGTGCGGCGACTTCGACTACTTCCAGGCCGGCGACCTCATCGGCACCGACGACGGCGGCCACGTGGACGTGGAGACCGGCGTGGCCCAGAGCCTCCAGGCGCTCGACCGCGCCGACCTCGAGGTCTACAAGGTCAGCCACCACGGCAGCTACACCAGCAGCAACGCCGCCTTCCTCAACGCCACCACTCCCGAGGTGGCCATCATCTCGGTGGGCGACGACAACACCTACGGCCACCCGCACCAAGAGCCCATGCAGCGGCTGCAGGCGCGGGACGTCTTCGTCTACCAGACCACCAGCGGCAACGGCTACACCCTGCCGCCGGCGGACATGCGCGTGGTCGGCGGGCACGTGGTGATCGAGACCACGGGCATCGGCGACTACACGGTGGACGGGGATGTCTGGGAGATGGATGAGCAGGGCGGCACCCCCGTGTCCGATCTACCGCTGGCCTTCGAGTTGCTGGGGAATCATCCCAATCCGTTCAACCCCGCCACGGTGGTCACCTTCCGCTCGGTGCACGGCGGGTCGGGCCTCTTCGAGGTCTTCGACCTCGCCGGCCGGCGCCGCCACTGGCAGACCGTCACCGCACCCGCCGGCACCTTCAACCTGACCTGGCGCGGCCGCGATCACGCCGGACGCCCCCTGCCGGCCGGGGTCTACCTCTACCGGTTGCGCCTGCCCGACGGCCAGGGTCAGGGCCGGATGGTGCTCGCCAAGTAGGGCCGCGGCTCCTGCGGCGCGGTCTGCCGGCGAGCGATCCGCCCAGATTGCCGCGCCGACAGCCTTCGCGCTGGCCAATCCGCCCCTCCGGTACTATGATGACGTCCCGGTCACCCAAGCAACCGCCCCCCGACCGGGAGCCCCCCATGCCCACACCCCCCGCGGCCCTGCTCGTGCTCGAGGACGGCACCCATTGGCCAGGCTACGGCTTCGGCGCCGCCGCCACCGTCACGGGCGAGGCGGTCTTCAACACCAGCCTCACCGGCTACCAGGAGATCCTCTCCGACCCCAGCTACCACGGCCAGCTGGTCACCCTGACCATGCCCCAGATCGGCAACACCGGGGTCAATACCGAGGATCTGGAGAGCGACCGCGTCCAGGCCTCCGCGCTGATCTGCCGCGAACCGAGCCCCATCGTCAGCAGCTGGCGCGCCGAGACGTCGCTCGACCACTGGCTCCAGGAGCACGGCGTGCCCGGGATCGGCGGCGTGGACACGCGGGCGCTGGTGCTGCACATCCGACGACACGGCGCCATGCGCGGGGCCCTGGACAACACCGGCGCGCCCGACCCGCAGCAGCTCCTCGCCGCCGCAAGGTCGGCAGCCGACATGACCGGACTGGACCTGGCCGGCGCGGTCACCTGCGAGCAGCCTTACACCTGGAACGAGGGCGCCCACTGGTGGCAGCCCACACCCCTGCCGGTCTCGACCGAACGGCGCCTGCGCGTGGTGGCCTACGACTTCGGCATCAAGCGCTCGATCCTGCGGCAGCTCGCCGCCAGGGGCTGCGAGATCGTCGTGGTCCCGGCCCACACTCCGGCCGCCACGGTGCTCGCCCATGACCCCGACGGCATCTTCCTGAGCAACGGTCCCGGCGACCCCGCGGCGGTGACGTACGCCGTGGACGCCGTCCGCGAGCTGCTCGGCCGGCGCCCCATCTTCGGCATCTGCCTCGGCCACCAGATCCTGGCCCTGGCCCTGGGCGCCCGCACCTACAAGCTCAAGTTCGGCCATCGCGGCGGCAATCATCCCGTGCGCGAGGACAGTACCGGCCGCGTTGTCATCTCGGCCCACAACCACGGGTTCGCGGTGGACCCCGACACGCTGCCCACCGGCACCGCCATGACCCACGTGAGCCTCAACGACGACTGCTGCGAGGGCCTCGCCGTCGCGGACCGCCGCGCCTTCTCGGTGCAGTACCACCCCGAGAGCAGTCCGGGGCCCCACGACAGCGCCCATCTCTTCGACCGCTTCGTCCAGCTCATGACCAGCGACACCGACCAGGAGCAGGACCATGCCCAAGCGTGACGACATCCGCAGCATCCTGATCCCCGGCTCGGGCCCCATCACCATCGGACAGGGCTGCGAGTTCGACTACTCGGGCGTGCAGGCCTGCAAGGTCCTGCGCCGCCTCGGCTACCGGGTGATCCTGGTCAACAGCAATCCCGCCACCATCATGACCGACCCCGACCTCGCCGACGCCACCTACGTCGAGCCGCTGGGCCCGGGCCTGGTGGAGGCGATCATCGAGAAGGAACGTCCCGACGCGCTCCTGCCCACGGTCGGCGGCCAGACCGGGCTGAATCTGGCGGTCCGGCTCGCCCAGCGCGGCACGCTCGAGCGCTTCGGTGTCGAACTCATCGGCGCCAGCCTCGAGTCGATCCAGCTCGCCGAGGACCGCCAGAAGTTCCGCGAGGCCATGGAGGCCGCCGGCGTGCCGGTGCCGCCCAGCGTCACCTGCCGCAGCCTCGACGAGGCCCACGCCGCCATCGCCGAGATCGGCTACCCGGCGCTGGTGCGTGCGAGCTTCACCCTCGGCGGCACCGGCGGCGGCATCGCCGACGATCCCGCCACCTTCGAGCAGACCGTCGCCCACGGCCTGCGCCAGAGCCCCGTCGGCGAGGTCCTCATCGAGCGTTCGCTCACCGGCTGGAAGGAATTCGAGCTCGAGGTCATGCGCGACTGCGCGGGCAACTTCGTCTCGGTCTGCACCATCGAGAATCTCGACCCCATGGGCGTGCACACTGGCGACTCGGTGACCGTGGCCCCGGCCATGACCCTCACCGACAAGGAGCAGCAGCACCTGCGCGACCTCGCCCGCCGCGTTCTCGAAGCGGTCGACGTGCAGACCGGCGGCAGCAACGTGCAGTTCGCGGTGCATCCCGAGACGGGCCAGACCTTCGTCATCGAGATGAACCCGCGGGTGTCGCGCTCGTCGGCGCTGGCGAGCAAGGCCACCGGGTTTCCCATCGCCAAGCTCGCCGCCCAGCTCGCCGTGGGCCTGACCCTCGACGAGATCCCCAACGACATCACGCGCGCCACCCCGGCCAGCTTCGAACCGAGCCTCGACTACTGCGTGGTCAAGATCCCGCGCTGGAACTTCGAGAAGTTCCCCGAGGTCGACGACACCCTCGGCCCGCAGATGAAATCGGTCGGCGAGGTCATGGCCATCGGGCGCACCTTCGCTGAGGCCTTGAACAAGGCGCTGCGCGGTCTGGACACCGGCCTCGACGGCTTCGGCGGCCAGCTCGCCGATCTCGCCGGGCCCGGCGACCACGACCGCCTCGCGCGCCCCACCGCCCAGCGCCTGGCCCAGCTCGCGGCCTTCCTCCGCGACCATCCCGACCCCGAGATGGCCGCCGGCGAGGCCTCCCGCCTCAGCGGCTACGATCCCTGGTTCGTGGCCCAGCTCCAGCGCCTGCTCGCGGTGGAGGCCGAGCTCGCCGGCGCCGGCGAACTCTCTCCCGAACTCCTGCGTCGCGCCAAGCAGCACGGCCTGTCCGACCGCGCCCTGGCCCGGCTGCGCGGCACCACCGAGGAGGAGATCCGCGCCTGGCGGCGCGAGTGGTCGATCCAGCCGCACTACTACCGGGTGGACACCTGCGCCGGCGAGTTCGCCGCCGAGACGCCTTACCTCTACTCGCACTACGAGGAGGGCGACGAGGCGCCGCCCACGCGGCGGCCCAAGGTGATGATCCTCGGCGGCGGCCCCAACCGCATCGGGCAGGGCATCGAGTTCGACGCCTGCTGCGTGCAGGCGTGCTGGGCGCTCTCGGAGATGGGCTACGAGACCATCATGGTCAACTGCAACCCCGAGACCGTCTCCACCGACTACGACACCGCCGACCGCCTCTACTTCGAACCGCTGAGCTTCGAGGACGTGCTGGGCATCGTCGAGCGCGAACGCCCCGACGGCGTGCTCGTGCAGTTCGGCGGCCAGACCCCCATCAACCTGGCCAACCAGCTGGCCGCCGCCGGCGCGCCCATCTGGGGCACGCCTCCCGACAGCCTCGACCTGGCCGAGGACCGCGGCCGCTTCGGCGCGTTGCTGCGCGAGCTGGAGATCGACCACCCGCGCTGGGGCCTGTCCCATGGCCGCACCGAGGCCCGCGCCATCGCCGCCGACATCGGCTATCCCGTGCTGGTGCGGCCGAGCTTCGTGCTCGGCGGCCGCGCCATGGCCATCGCCTACGACCAGGACCAGCTCGACCGCTTCCTCGACCTCGCCGCCCAGGTCTCCCCAGGCGCCCCCATCCTGGTGGACGAGTACATCGAGGACGCCTACGAGGTGGACGTGGACGCAGTGGCCGACGGCGAGCACGTGGTGCTGGCCGGCGTCATGCAGCACATCGAGGAAGCCGGTGTCCACTCGGGCGACAGCGCCTGCGTGCTGCCGCCCTACAAGGTCAGCCTCTACCACCTGGGAATCATCCGCGAGGCCACCGAGAAGCTGGGCCGCGCGCTCAAGGTCAAGGGCCTGATGAACGTGCAGTACGCGGTGAAGGACGACGTGGTCTACGTCATCGAGGTCAACCCGCGCGCCAGCCGTACCGTGCCGTTCGTGAGCAAGGCCACCGGTATCGAGGTGGCTCGGTTGGCCGCCCAGGTCCAGGCCGGACGCACGCTCGCCGAGCTGGGCTTCACCGAGATGCCGCCGGTCGACGGCTTCTTCGTCAAGGAGAAGGTGATGCCCTTCGACAAGCTCCCCGGCGCCGACGCCCGGCTCAGCCCCGAGATGCGCTCGACCGGCGAGGTCATGGGCCACGCCGCGCGTTTCGGGCACGCAGTGGCCAAGGCCATGATGGCCGCGGGCAACGATCTGCCCACCGAGGGCGCGGTGCTGATCACGGTCAACGACATGGACAAGTCGGGCGCGATCCGCATCGCCCGCGACCTGCACCGGCTCGGCTTCACGCTCTTCGCCACCGGTCGCACCGCCGAGGCCTTCGACCGCGTCGGCATCCCGGTGACCAGGGTGGAGAAGGCCGGCCGCGAGGGGACCACCACCGTCGACCTGATCGCCGGCGGGCGGGTGCAGCTGGTGATCAACACGCCGCTGGGCCAGAAGGCCCACGCCGACCAGCAGGCCATGTACGCCGCGGCCATCGCGCACAAGGTGCCGCTGATCACCACGCTCTCGGCCGCCCGCGCGGCCGTTGGCGGGATCCAGGCGTTGCGGCAGCGTGCGTTGCGGGTCCGGCCTCTGCAGGAGCACCACGCGCTCAAGCGACGACGCGCCCTCGGCAGCTAGACCAGCCGGCCGTAGACGTAGAGATCGAGGATCTCGCCCTCCTTGCGGGCCGCCGCGCGGAGCAGGCCTTCGCGGGCGAAACCGCTCTTCTCGAGCACCCGGCACGAGGCCTCGTTGCCCTGGTAGACCTTGGCGGTGAAACGTCGGAGCTCGTGCGCGGCCGCGGCCCAGGGCACGAAGGCGCGCACCGCCGCCGAGGTGAGGCCCCTGCCCCAGAAGGGCCGGCCGAGCCAGTAGCCCAGCTCGCCGTCGTGGCGGAAGTTGGGCACGCTCGAGAGCATCACGCCGACCCCGCCGACCAGGCCGTCGGGACCGGCGATGGCCAGGTTCTGCGCCGGGTCGTGGTCGGCCTGGCCGACGATCCACTTGAGCGCGGCCAGCTCGTCGTAGGGGCGGGGGAAGAGGTCGGTGACCCGGCGCCAGATCTCGTAGTCGTTGGCCAGGGCGCAGAGCCGCTGCAGATCGCCCTCGGCGAACTCGCGCAGCCAGAAGCCCTCGATCTCCAGGGGAATCTCCACGTCCATCATTCCGTCTCCGCCTGGCTGATTGCCGCGGGCCGGTCGGGTGTCACGGCCGCCACCGCGTTCCAGGCGATGGTCCAGCCCAGCAGCACCTGCGAGAGGTAGTGCTTGCGGTCGTTGAGGCGCGACCAGCCCGTGAGCAGGCCCACGGCCCGGGCCGCGGCGCGCGCCGCCCCTGGCGAGAGTCGCTGGGCCAGGGTCCAGCAGGGGATGGCGCCGATGAACGCGTGTCCGCTGGCCGCGTTGGCGTGCTGCAGCGGTCGCCATCGCGGCGATCCGTCGTGGCTCGAGGGCCGGTTGCTGCCGAGGAGCCGCTGCACGGTCCACAGGGTCGGCAGGCCCACACACATGGCCTCGAAGTTGGCCCGCCCCCAGCGCGAGACGGGGCTCGACTTCCAGAGCCAGTCGCCCAGCCCCATCAGTCCCCACACCAGGAAGAGGCCGCGTTCGCCGGCGGGCTTGACCACCCGCGCCACCTGGTCGCCGGGGCTCGCGGGGAATTCATCCACGCGCAGGCGGTCGGCCTCGGCATCCCGACCTGCCGCGCGCAGCCCGCGCCGGCGCTCGTCGAGGCGGCCTTCACGCGGAGAAAGGGTCGTGGTATGCCAGCGCTCGAACGCGGTGTCGGCGCCGCTGTAGACCAGGACCGCGGCCACCCCCAGCGCCGTGCCCAACCGGAGGAACGCACGGCGGCCATAGTTGCGCCGCCACTGCGGTCCGGTGTGACGGAAGAGCGCGCGTCCACGCCGGCGTGATCCGCCCGTGGGCCAGGCCACCACCAGGATCAACGCCGCCAGGGCCGCGATCCACATGCTCAATCCTCCCAGGCGACCAGGGGCGTCTTGCGACCCTCGCCGTCGACGGCCACGAAGACCAGCTCGGCCTCGGTGACGGTGATGGTCTCATGCGTGTCGCGCCGCCGCGCCTCGGCGTGGATCTTGACCGTCACCGAGGTCGTGCCGGTGGCCAGGATCTCGCCGCTGAGCGTGAGCAGATCGCCAACGTAGACCGGCTCGCGGAAGGTGAGCTCGCGCACCACCACGGTGGCGAAGCGGAGGTTGCGGAACCGATCGCGGCAGCACGCTGCGCCGGCCAGGTCGATGTACGACATGATGACGCCGCCGAAGATGGTGCCGTGGCTGTTCGTGTCGCGCGGCAGCAGCGTGATCTTCTGGTAATCCTTCACGGTCGACCCCTCCATCGGGATTTCAGGTACGGATCCAGGACACCACCTGCTGGGCAAGCGAGGGGGCACTGGTCAGGCCGGGCGATTCGATGCCCACGAGATTGATCAGGCCGGCCAGGTCGCCGGTCTCGCGCTGCACCACGAAATCGGCGAATCCCTGACGCCACCAGGCGAGGCGGCGCGGGCGCAGGCCGCACATGTCGGGCCCGAGATCCTCCCGCGCGAGGAAGGGCAGGAAGCGCTGGGCGCCGACGAAGAAGGACTCGGCGCGCTCGGGGTCGACGGTGTAGTCCTCGCCGGCGCGCGGCGGCAGCGGCTCGACATCCGGACCGAGGCGCATGCGCCCGGCGAGGTCGAGACACAGGTGCACGCCGAGGCTCGAACCGTCGCGGGGCGGCACGGGATAGACCAGGCGCTCGACGCGCCCGTCGTGTCGCGGCGAGATGGCGAAGTAGTTGCCCTTGACCCAGCGCAGGCGCCAGTCGCGCGCGTCGACATCGATGCCTGCGAGCGCCGCGATCCGATCGCTGTAGAGGCCCGCGGCGTTGACCACCCACCGCGAGGTGTGGTGCCAGCCTTCGCGGCCGCTGCCCGTCGGCGGCTGGATCTCCAGACGCCAACCGTCGTGCTCGCGGTCGAGCCGCGTACACTCGGCGCCGGTCATGACCTGGGCGTCGGCGGCCTGGGCCTGACGGGCGAACGCCCGGGTCGCCCCCTCGGCATCGACGATCGCCGTGCGCGGCGACCAGAGCGCCGCCACGGCCTGGACCGACGGCTCGAGACTGGCCACCTCGCCGGCGTCGAGCAGCCGGAGATCCTCCACCCCGTTGGCTTCGCCCTGCACCAGCAAGCGTTCGAGTTCGGTGACCTCACCCTCGGTCACTGCCACGACGAGCTTGCCGCACTCGCGGTACCGCACGCGATGCCGCTGGCAGAAGGTCTTCAGCAGACGCCGTCCCTGCACGCAGTGCAGCGCCTTGAGCGAGTCGGTGGGGTAGTACATGCCCCCGTGCACGACCTCGCTGTTGCGGCTGGTGATGCCACCGCCCACGGCGGGGCCGCGCTCGACCAGCACCGTGTTCAGTCCCTCGGCCGCGGCCCGGGCCGCCACCGCGCACCCCACGATACCTCCGCCGATGATGGTCAGATCGACATCCGCCATGCTACCCCTCGACCGCCGTGAACTCCTCGTACGACTGTGTCCGATAGGCTCCCGTGGCGACCCACCGCAGCACCTGCGCGAAGGTGGTCGCGTCGAGAAAGCCGGGCACGTAGGTAATGCCCTCGCCCTCGCTGTTCAAGAACCAGATCGTGGGCAAGCCCTGCACGCCGTACTGGGCCTTGAGTTGGGGATTCCGATCGGCGTCGACCATGGTGGGCACGAACTCATCGTTCAGCAGCCGTGCCACCTCGGACTGGGTGTAGGTCTCCGTCTTCATCTTCTTGCACCAGCCGCACCAGTCGGCCGTGAAGTGGATCATCACGGGTTTGCCGACCTCGCCGGCCTCCTGCAACGCGGCCTCGTAGGGGCGCCAGGCGACGGGCCCGGCGGACTCGCCGCCCACCACCGGGCCGGCGATCCCCAGCAGGGCCAGGCAGAGCAGAATGCGTGTCATGTCGTCACCTCGCTGTCGCGCCAGGGCCAATCCGCGGGCAGCGGAGCCTCCAGCACCACGGGTTCGCCGCCGACGGGATGCGCCACCACCAGCTTCACGGCATGAAGCGCGATCCCCGCCGGACTCGGGCGCCGGCGGGCGCCATACTTGACGTCGCCCCAGACGGGCCAGCCCATCAAGGCCACTTGCGCCCGGATCTGATGCCGCCGACCGGTGATCAGCTCGATCTCCAGCAAGCACCGGTCCGCGGACCGGCCGCGTAAAGTGTAGCGCAACCTGGCCAGCTTGGATCCCGGGAATGACTCCCAGGCCGCCCGGGTGACGCCCGTTGCGTCACCCTTCGCCGCAAGATAATGCTCCAGAACGTCTTGTTCTTTTTGTGGTTCTCCCTCTACAATGACCAGATACCGCTTCTGGACCGTCCCTTCGCGGAACTGGGCACTCAAACGCGACGCCGCCTTGCTGGTCCGCGCCAGCAGGATCACTCCGGTGACGGGCCGATCCAGGCGGTGCACCAGCCCGAGGTACACGTTCCCCGGCTTGGCATACTTCTCCTTGAGATAGGCGCGGGCCGAGTCGAGCAGGGTCGGATCACCGGTGCGGTCCCCCTGGACGAGGACATTGGCCGGCTTGGCCACCGCCAGCAGGTGATTGTCCTCGAAGAGGATCGTCAAAGGGATGGACAACGGCGACACTCCCGGACGGCCGGCGCGACGTTCTCGAGGACCAGGCTGAGACCCTAGCATCCCCGTGGCGGCAGCCCAAGGTATATACCGGGCCATCCGCACCTGGCAAGAAACCCGTGTTCGCGGATCGACACACGGTACGTGCTGACACCTGCCATCCCGTATCTTACATTTGCCCGGAAGACGGTCCGCAACCGACGAGGAGTCCCGACCATGCCGCACCACCTCCGCAGCCGCCCCGACGCGGCGCCGGCGGCCATCACATTCTGCTTGCTGACGATCCTGCTGCTCGGTGCCTGCACCCGCAGCGATGTTCAAGATCCCCTGACGCGAAGCGCCAAGGACATGCCGCAAATGAATTACCCCGTCACCAGGGCCGAGGACATCGTCGACGGTTTCCACGGCACCCAGGTCCGCGACCCCTACCGCTGGCTCGAGGACCCCGACAGCGAGGAGACACGAGCCTGGATCGCCGCCCAGAACGAGTTGACCTTCGCCTTCCTCGAGGCCATCCCCTCCCGGCAGGCTTACTACGAGCGTCTGCGTGAGCTCTGGGACTACGAGCGCACCAGCGTGCCGGTGAAGCGCGCCGGCCGCCTCTTCTTCACGCGCAACGACGGCTTGCAGCCGCAGTCGGTCCTCTACGTCCAGGACGATCCGGACAGCGAACCCCGCGTCCTGCTCGACCCCAACGCGCTGAGCGAGGACGGGACCGTGGCTCTCGGCGACTGGTCGGTATGCCGTGACGGAAAGTGGCTGGCCTGGGCGACCAGCGACGGCGGCAGCGACTGGCGGACCTGGCATGTCCGCGACGTCGCCACGGGCGAGGACCTGCCCGATGTGGTGTCGTGGTCCAAGTTCTCCGGCGCGACCTGGGACGCGCGCGGTCGCGGCTTCTGGTACGGTCGCTATCCCGAACCCGCCGCCGACCAGGTCCTCCAGGACCAGAACCGTAACCAACAACTCTGGTATCACGCCCGCGGCACGAGCCAGGCCGAGGATGTCCTGGTGTACGAGCGGCCGGATCATCCGGAGTGGGGTTTCGGCGCCACCCTGAGCGACGACGAGCGCTACCTGGTGATCAACGTCTGGCAGGGGACCAGTCCGCGGAACGGCCTCTTCTACCTCGACCTGCAGGATCGGCACGCACGCGTCCAAGAACTCCTTCCCGCCTTCGATGCGTTCTACACCTATCTGGACCATCGCGAGGGCATCTTCTACCTACGGACAGACAAGGACGCTCCGCGGGGCAGGATCGTGGCCGTGGATATGGCCCTGGCCGAAGCACGGCACTGGCGGACCGTGGTCGCCGAGGCCACCGAGGTCCTCGAGTCCGCCACGATCCTCGACGACCAGCTGGTGCTGCGCTACCTGCAGGATGCCGCCAATACCGTGCGCCTCTTCACCCTCGACGGCGAACCGCGCGGCGAGATCCCCCTGCCCGGCCTGGGATCGGTCACCGGCTTCACCGGCCGCAACCAGGACACCGAGACCTGGTACAGCTTCGACAGCTATCTGAGCCCAGGCGTGGTCTACCACCACAACCTGGTCACCGGACAGAGCCGTGTCTGGCATGCGCCGGAAGTGACGTTTCCCTTCGACGACTACACCACCGAACGCGTGTTCTACACCAGCAAGGACGGCACGCGGGTGCCGCTCTGGCTGACCTACAAGCGAGGCCTGCAGCGAGATGGTCGCAATCCGGTGATCCTTTACGGCTACGGCGGGTTCAACATCTCGCTGTCCCCCTACTTCGCCGCCTCGCGCCTGCCCTGGCTCGAGCAGGGCGGCGTGTGGGCCGTGGCCAATCTGCGCGGTGGCGGCGAGTACGGCGAGGACTGGCACGAGGCCGGCATGCTCCAGAACAAGCAGAACGTGTTCGACGATTTCATCGCTGCCGCCGAGCACCTCATCGACACCGGCTGGACCTGCGCCGACCGCCTCGCCGTGATGGGTGGCAGCAACGGCGGCCTGCTCGTGGGCGCCGTGGTGAACCAGCGTCCCGAACTCTTCGCCGCGGGCCTGCCAGCGGTCGGAGTCATGGACATGCTGCGCTTCCAGCACTTCACCATCGGCTGGGCCTGGACCAGCGACTACGGCAGCAGCGAGGACCCCGAGCTGTTCCCCTACCTCCACGCCTACAGTCCCTACCACAACCTGCAGCCCGGGACGGAATATCCCGCCATGCTGGTGACCACCGCCGACCGTGACGACCGGGTGGTCCCCGGCCACAGCTTCAAGTACACGGCCATGCTCCAGCACTGTCAGGCCGGGGACCTGCCCTGCCTGATCCGCATCGAGACCAGGGCGGGGCACGGTGCCGGCAAGCCCACCGACATGGTCATCCAGGAGTATGCCGACCGTTACGCCTTCCTGGCCCGGGTCATGGAACTCGACCCCTGACCCCGGACCTCGCCATGCTCCGTGGCGGCGGACCCTGACCAGACAGGGTCCGCCGTTCCTTGCAGGATCCTAATGCAATCTTTAACTATTATTATCGTGATTTATGGTGTGCGATGGTGTCTAATACTAACCCACCCTCGAGCCGGCTGAGCTAGTCCCGAACGCTGGCGCTTGTGGAGGGGGAAATGCGGTCAAGGGCGCCGAATCGCCCTCTCGCCTTGGCGCCACGACTCCGCTGATCACGTGGACCCCGGACCTCCTGGTCCGGGGTCTTCGTCCACCCGCACCGATCCCGTCAGACGCAACGCCAGGACCAGCAAGGTCAGGCCTGCCGCAGCCCTCAGCAGGGGTACGGACTCGCCGAAGACGATCCAGGCCACGAGGATCGCCAGCGGGACCTTGAGATTGTTGGCCACTGCCAGTTGCCCCGTGGTCGTGCGGGCTGCACCGGCATTCCAGAGCCAGAACCCGGCGGCCGTGGGCAGCAGCCCCAGATAGAGCAGGACCGGCAGCGACCCCGCCGGCAACGCCGCGGTCTGGTCGCCGCTCACCAGCAGCCAGCCGGCCGTGGTCAGCAACGCTCCGCCGAGATACATCCAGCCCAGGAGTCCCGCCTCGCGAGCGAGCGATCCGCCGCCCCGCGCGCTGATCGCGTCCGCGGCGCGTGCCAGGGTTCGATACCCGAGCTGCCCCATGGCGAAGCAGAGATTGCTGGCCTGGACCAGCAGCACTCCTTGCAGCGTCTGCCCCTGGGGCCAGCGCCCCTGGGCCAGCGCCGCCCCCGCCACCGCGAGCAGTGCCATCAACAGTGATCGCCAGGGGCTTTGCCGGTGCCGGATCTGGTCGAGCAGCACCACCATGATGGGCGTGAAGATGGTCCACAGCGCCACCTGCCACGCGTCGAGGTACCGGTAGCTGGCGATGTAGAACGTGTACATGGCGCCGAACTGGAGCGCGCCCAGCAACAACGCACGCAGACGCAGGCCACGGGCCGGTGCGCGGCGCCAGGTCCACGGCAGGAAGACCAGCGCCGCCAGGGTCAGGCGCGCCGCCGCCACCCACCAGGGGTCGAGTGCGGGCAAGAAACGCTTGATCAGCCCGAAGGAGAAGGCCCAGAGTAGGGATGCTGCGAGGAGATAGGTCATGCCGGCAATATGGCCTGCGAGGCGCCCTCACGGCAAGGGCTGGCCGCGGGGAGCGAATAGCTGACGATCGGTGCGGGTAACCGGCGTGTCCCAGGGCGGCAACCTCCGGAAGGAACGACCATGGCATCGACGGGCATGAAAGTGGCGACCGGCTGCGGCATCGGCTGCCTCCTCTTGATCATCATCCTCGGCGGGATCGGGACCTGCGCCTACGTGGGGATCCGCGGGCTGAAGGGCGACGCCGATCAGATCGAGGCGACGCAAAAGGCCCTGGCCGAACGTTTCGGCGCCCCCGAACAGTACACCCCGGACGCCGATGGCCGGATCGCGCCGGAAAGGCTCGAGGCCTTCCTCGCCGCGCGCCGCGACCTGGCCGCCCGGAGCGCCGAGCTGCACGAGATCCTCGTCGCCCTCGATGGCGGCGATGCGAACGCGTTCACCAAGGTCCGTTCCGCCATGCGCCTGATCCCCATGATGGTCGCACACGTCGGCACGCGGAACGAGGTGCTCCTGACACACGGCCTGGGCCTCGGAGAGTACACGTACCTCTACGCGCTCTCCTGCTACGTGCTGCTGGGCCACGACCCGGCCGATGGTCCCGGCTTCCGGATCTCGGGCAGCGACGGCGGCGAGGGTACGGTGCGCTGGAACTTCGGCGACGAGGACCACGGCGACGTGCGCGGCGACCGCGATCGGCAAGCACGCCGTTATCTGAACCGGATGCTGGGCCAGGTGGTGGCCAATCAGCAAGCCGCCCTCGCGGCCGCGGGGACCGGCCCCGACGATTGGGCCGACCAGCTCGCCGCCGAGTGCCAGGCGCTACGCGAAAACCCGGAGCGCCTGCCCTGGCAGGACGGGCTGCCCGGGCCGCTGGCCGAATCGCTGGCTCCGTTCAGGGAGGAACTCGCAGCCGCCTACGACCCGTTGCTCAACGCGCTGGAAGTGGCCCTGATCGACCGCGACTGAGCGCCGATGCCGGCGGTATGAAAGAGGGCCCCGGCCGTACGACCGGGGCCCTCATGCGTCGAACGCCGTGGGCGCGCTACTTCACCAGCACCAGCGACTTGACGCTGGTCTGGCCCGCCGCCACGAGGCGCGCGTAGTAGGTGCCCGAAGCCACGCGACGGCCGGTGTTGTCCCGACCGTCCCAGGTGGCCTGGTTGGTCCCGGCCGGCCGCAAGCCGTCGACCAGGGTCCGCACCAGGCGGCCCTGCACATCGAAGACCTTCAGCTGAGCCGAGCCAGCCAGAGGCAGACTGTAGTACAGGGTGGTCTGGGGGTTGAACGGGTTGGGCACGGCGTCGGCGAGCTGGAACGCCGCCGGCGTGTCGCCCACCGGGGTCGTGTCGTCGATCACCGACAGGGTCACCGGGATCGGCAGGACGCTCTGCGCCGCATCGTTGGAGATGAAGCTCATGTCGGCCACGTAGTCGCCCAGCGCGAGGCCCGTGGCGTCGAAGAAGATCTCCACCTCGATGGTCTCGCCGGCGCCGACCGAGCCGCCGATGGGATCGTAATCGAGCCAGGGCACCTGGCTGCCGGCGCTCAGCGCGATGGCCAGGCCGTTCTCGATGTAGCCGCCGCTGTTGTAGACGACCTGCAGGCCGTCGGTACCGTTCTGGTTCTCGATACCCACGGTGCAGCTACCGGATTCGGTGAGCGACTGGTACTGGAAGACGATCCGGCCACCGGCCTCGATGATCACCTGGAAGGTGTACGAGCCCTCGTCGTAGTAGTGCGGCACACCGTCCCACTGCACGATGTAACGACCGCCGTCGGCGTCGAAGTAACGATAGACGTCGCCACCGGCCGAGGGATTCAGGTCGTCCCAGAACGGGCAGACCATCAGGTTCGGCGAGTCGGTGTTGGGCAGCGGCTGGTTGGTGTAGGGATCATCGGAAGTGTTCTGGAAGGTGACGAACCCGTTGGTGCAGATGCTCACCTGGGCGTACGTGCTGCCGTAGTAAGGGAAGTCGAAGCCCATGGCGAACGGACCGTAGGTCTCGTCGTCGCTGTTGCCCACGGTCTGGCCGAGGCCGCTGATGTCGAACCAGTCGTACACCGGACCGCCGGGCTCGTTGCTGTCGACCCACTGGTAGCCGTAGTTGTCCGGACCGCCGTAATCCTTGTCCGGGGCGTCGCCCTCGCGCGGATCCTCCTGGCCCTTCTCGAGCTGCATGGTGGCCTGCGGCCAGACCTTGACCTTCGGCAGGGCCTTGCCGGGCTCCTCGGCCGCCAGGCGCCACACCAGCGGGTCGGCGCCGGTGTTGCTGACAGTCAGGATACGGCTGGACTGCTGGTCCATCTGCAGCGACTCGTCGAAGGTCTGGGGCGCCACGATGGCGTGGGCGCCGAGGGCGCGCAGGTGGAAGTCGTGGCTGAGCGGCGTCTGGATGTCGAGGCTCTCCTCCACGCGGCCGATGCCGGCCAGTTCGACCGTGAAGTCGTAGACCAGGCCGGAGGGCAGGTCGATGGCGTAGTAGCCGCCGGCACCCGAGATCACCGAGGCGATGGGCACGCCCAGCGGCTCGACCACGGCACCCGCCACCGGATCGCCGGCGGGATCGAAGACGGTGCCGGAGAGAGTCACCGTCGGCGCCGGTTCGAGGTTGAAGGTCTCGTAGACGGTCTCGTCCTCGACGATGGTCACCTCGTACTCGCCCATCAGGTACCCGAAGCGGGTGGCCTGCAGGACGACGGGACCCTGCTGCAGTGTCAGGTTGAAGACGCCGTCGGCATCGGTGACGTCGGACTGGTAACCGCCGACCACCTGGATCTGGACGCCCTCGACGGGCTCGTTGGTGGCCGCGTCGATCACGGTGCCCTGGAGGTAGCCCAGGCCCTCCATCACGGCGAGCACGCAGGCATAGGCGTCGATAAAGCCGTGGCCGTAGGTGTTGTCCTCACCGACCTGGCCCAGGTCCATGGCGGTCTCCATGATCACCTGCTTGATGGTGATCACGTCGAGGTTGGGGTTGGCCGAGCGCATCAGCGCGACCACGCCCGCCACGTGCGGGCCGGCCATGCTGGTGCCGCTCTTGTAGCCGTAGCTGCCGTTGTTGGTCGACGAGTAGATCTCGTCGCCGGGCGCGGAGATCTCGGGCTTCATGCGGTTCTCGTCGGGGCCGCAGTTGGGACCCGCGGGGCCGCGGCTCGAGAAGCTGCTGATGGTGAACGGGGGCGAGTGCTGGGTCGAGCCCACCGAGAACACGTTGTAGAGCGAGGTGGCGCGGTCGGCGGGCGAGCGCAGCGACTGCGAACCCGGGCCCTCGTTGCCGGCGGACCAGGTGATCACCACGCCGGCGGCCTCGCAGGCGTCGATGGCTTCCCACCAGCGGCTGTCGCAGTCGACGTACGGGGGCGAACCGGAGAAGTTCTCGTTGATGCCCCACGAGTTCTGGACCACGTCGGGCACGTCGTCGGTGGTGCCGGGATCGCCGTCGGGATCGGTCATGAACTCGAGGCAGGTCAGGACGTCGCTGTCGAAGCCCGGGCCTGCGCTCTGGTTGATGACGTTGCAGCCGATCCAGAGTGCACCGGGCGCCACGCCCACGGTGTCGTCGGGAGCCAGGCCGGTGATGGTGCCCATGACGTGGGTGCCATGGCCCTGGTTATCGGTGGGGAAGTTCGGGTCGTCGCCGATGACGTCGAGCCAGCATTCCGAGGCCGGGGCGAAGTTGCCGCGCCAGCGGTCGGTCAGCGCCGGATGGGTGCCCATGACGCCGGTGTCGAGGACACCGACGATGACGCCCTCGCCGCGGATGCCGAGCTCGTCCCAGACCCGCCGCGAACCGATGTTCTTGACGCCGGGGGTGATGCCGATGCCGCGCGAGTCGGGATCGGCCGGATGCTCGGCCACCGGCTCGATGAGCTCGGGCACGATGTTGGGCTCGATGCGGTCCACATCGTCGCGCTCGGCGATGCGGTAGATGGCGTCCTTGGTGGCGGTGACCACCACGCCGTTGACGAGCCAGTGGCTATGGTAGCCCAGTACCGAGCCGTCGGCCCGGCTGGCCGAAAGGTCGGCGATCAGCGCGGTCTGGCTGGTCTTGGCCACGTCCTGCAACTCGTTGATGACCCGCAGATGGCGCGTGGCGAGCGGCGCCTTCTCCAGGTGGAGCGTGAGGTCGAGGCTGGCCACGTCGACACGGTCACGCATGAAGACCATGACCTTCACGGTCGTCGTGTCGTCGGTCCGGTCGAGCAGGTCCTGCAGGCCGGGCGCGATCTCGCCGGCCACCGCCGCGCCGCAGAAGAGCAGCATGGCCGTGGTCGCGAGTAAGAGCTTGCGCAAGAACATGGAGGGTCCCCTTTGCGGTGGGTTGTAGATCGGCGACAAGCAGATCGGGCAGCGAGACCGGCGGCAAGGTCGAGGCCTCACCGCCGGATGGCATCGCATTTCATGTAGGATTTTATCACATAACGCGGGTTGCGCCCAGTTTTTCAGCATAGTTAACAGGAAACAATACGAAAATCATCATCGCACCAGGGTCAATCGGGTGGTTGTCCGCTGGCCAGCGACCTCGGCCCTGGCAAAGTAAATGCCTGCGCTGACACCTCTTCCGGCGGCATCACGGCCGTCCCAGGTCTGCTGGTGCCGGCCGGCCGGCAGCACCTCATCCAGGAGCGTCCGGACCAGTCGGCCCATGGCATCGTAGACCGTCAGCCGGGCCTGGCCAGGCTCGGCGAGGGTCAGGGCCAGGGTGGTCCGCGGGTTGAACGGGTTGGGATAGGACGTGAGCGCGATGGCCGGCGGCGTCGGCGTCACCGCGGTCTGGCCGCCGCCGAGAACCTGGCGCAGGATCCATTTCTGGGGATCGAGTTCCATGAAATTCGCCGTGCCCGGGACCGTGAAGCTGTAATTCTGGATGCGGCGATCGTTCTCCACGGTGGCCCACTCGTAACCGCCGTCGGTCCACAAGCGCATCCGGATGGGCATGACGAAGACGCCGGCCTCCGATTGCATCTGCTCGATCCGCAACTGCACCAGGGTCTGCCCATCCTGCGGAGTCAGCAGGTAGCTGTAGTTGTAGCGGGGATAGTACTCGCCGTAGATCCACTGCTGGAAGAAGGCCTCGAGGTCGCGGCCGGAGATCTCTTCCATCACCGCCTGCAGATCCTCGGTGGTCGCCGAGCCATACGCGAAGCGCTCGCGGTAGAGCGCCAGGCCGGCGAAGAAATCCTCGTCGCCGAGGACGCCGCGGAGCATGTGCACAACCCAGCTCGCCTTGTTGTAGCTGAGGTTGCCGTCGAAGATGCTGTCGAATCCCTCGGGATCCTCGACGTAGATGGTGCCCGGCCCCAGGTACTCGGCGTCGGCCATCTCGGCGTGGTACTCCTGGATCCCGTAAGCCTGTTCCTTCCAGTAGGCCTCCGCCCAGGTGGCGAAACCCTCGTTCAGCCAGATGTGATGGAAGTCGGCGCAGGTCACCATGTCGCCCCACCACTGGTGGGCCAGTTCGTGGGACACCAGGCCCTCGCCGTAGAACAGATAGAGCATGCTCGAGCAAGTCTGGTGCTCCATGCCCCCGCCCCAGGGGAAGTGGGCGTGACCGTACTTCTCGTCCATGAAGGGATACTCGCCGAAGCCCTCGGCGAACGCCGCGATCATGTCGGCGGTGGGCGCGTATCCGGTCCGGGCCTCGTTCTCGTAGCTCGACAGCACGAAGTTCATGATGGGCAGCGAATCGCCCGTGGCCGAGACGTAGTAATCGGTGAAGACGGTGTAGGGATGCGCGGTCACCGAGACGAGGTAGGGCACGATGGGATAGCGCTCCTGCCAGTGGAAGATCCGGCGATCCGCCGTGGTCTCCTCCCCCACCAGCAGACCATTGCTCGCCACGACCATTTCGAGAGGCACGGCGACGTGGAGATCCACCGAATCGGCCTTGTCGGTGTTGAGGTCCTTGCACGGCCACCAGGTGCGCGCGCCATAGGGCTCGCTCAGGGTCCAGATCAGGCGTGCGCCGTCGGCGTAGGCCCAGCCGAAGGACTGGCCGGCCGCCTCGGGGTCGCCCTGGTAGGCCACGGTCACCGCGACCTGTTCCCCCTGCAGGTAATCGCGCGGCAGGGTGATGAACAGGCGGTCGTTCTGTTCGAGCCAGGTGACCGGTACGCCCTCGGACTCGATGGCGGTCACGGTCAGGGCCGCATCCAGATCGAGGACGAATTGCCGCAGGGTACCGCCCGTGATGGTCGCCGAGGTGGTGACCGAACCGGTGAGCGTCTCGGTCTCCGGGTCCAGGTCGAGTATCAGGTCGTAGTGGTGGACGTCGTACAGGTCCTGCGAGGGATGGCCGTCCTTCTCCACCAAGGACCCCGCCCTGGCCGCGGCCGCGGCCTTGGTCTGGCCCTCCCAGAACCGCCAGGGATGCGGGCTGTCCACGGGCTCGCTCGGCAACCCGCCCGGAACCTGGGCGGCGAGGGGCAGGGTGGCGAGCACGGCGAGGCCGGCGATGAGCACGGTCGAGACGAGATGCTTCACGGCTGACTCCTGGGCTTGCGGCATGCGTGGGGCCGGGGCAGATCAATCTACGAATATTCCGGTCCGGGTTCCAGCCCGGCCCCGCCGGCACCCTTCAATGATAACACACCGTCACGGCCGGCGGGCTCGGCCGGCACCGGCAAGTCAAAAGAGGCCCGGGGTCCCCTCGGACCCCGGGCCATGGCGCCTCACCAGGAAAAGGCGGACTAGCCCACCTCGTCCATCAGGTGCAGCAGGTCGCAGACCCGGCAGCTGTAGCCCCACTCGTTGTCGTACCAGCTGAGGACCTTGACCAGGTTGTCGCCGATCACCGAGGTGCAGTCGGCGTCGAAGATGCTCGAGTGCGGATCGCCGGCGATGTCGATGGAGACGATGGGTTCGTCGCAGTAGGCCAGGATGCCCTTGAGCTCGCCCTCGGCGTACTTCTTGACCGCAGCGTTGATCTCGTCCTTGGTGGCCGGCTTCTTCAATTCGGCCACGAGATCGACCACCGAGCCGGTGGGCGTGGGCACGCGCATGGCCATGCCGTCGAGCTTGCCGTTGAGGTGCGGCAGGACCTTGCCCACGGCGCGGGCCGCACCGGTGGTGGTGGGAATGATGTTCATGGCGGCGGCGCGGGCGCGGCGCAGGTCGCTGTGCGGCATGTCCACCAGGCGCTGATCGTTGGTGTAGGCGTGCACCGTGGTCATCAGGCCGCGCTCGATCCCGAACTCCTTGTCCAGGACGTAGGCAACCGGGGCCAGGCAGTTGGTGGTGCACGAGGCGTTGGAGACGATCTTGTGCTCGGGCTTCAGCTCGGCGTTGTTGACGCCCAGCACGATGGTGGCGTCGATCTCGTCCTTGGCGGGCACGGTGAGGATGACCTTCTTGGCGCCGGCCTCCAGGTGCATGGCGCACTGCTCGCGCTTGCGGAAGATCCCCGTGGACTCGACCACGTAGTCCACACCCAGTTCGGCCCAGGGGAGCGCCTTGGGATCGCGCTCGGCCAGGAGCTTGGTCTGGAACTTGTCGGTCTTCAGCATGTCGCCTTCGAGGCTGACCGGTCGCCCGAAGCGGCCCATCACCGAATCGTACTTGAACATGTGGACCAGGGCGGCCGGGTCGAACAGGTCGTTGATGGCCACGACCTCGATGTTCTCGTGCTCGTGCAGGATGCGGTAGACCGCGCGGCCGATACGACCGAAACCGTTGATGGCGACCTTCATCGTGAAACCTTCCTTCGTCACGTGGGGAATCTCACCAGGGCCAGGCGCACGCTGGCGTCCGCAAGCCCCCGGGTGCATCTTGTGCCCTCGATGCGGGCATGATAACAAGAGGAATCCAAAGAGCAAGAACCTCTCGCCCCCGGGGAGCGACTGGAGGACGACGATGACGGGACAGGGCAACTGGGTGGAGATCGACGGCCGGCAACAGGAATTCGTCCCGGGCCAGGCGCTCCTCGACCTCCTGCGCGACAAGGGGCTGGTGGAATCCAGCGCCACCGACCCGGTGGCCATGGTCTCGATCAACGGTCGCCGGACCGACCTCTACGAGACCCTCACCGCCGAGGACCAGGTCCACTGCTACCGGCTGCGCGAGCGGCGCACCGCCCCCACGATCCAGCGAACCGTCGCCTTCATCCTCACCGCCGCCTGCGAGCAGCTCTTCCCGGGCGCCGAGCTGCGCATGGAGTTCAGCTACGGCCGCGGCGTGTACTGCCGCCTGACCGGATTGGAGCAGGACCTCGGTCCCGACGAGATCGCCGCCATCGAGCGACGGATGCGCGACCTGGTGGCCGCCGACCTGCCGATCGTCCCCAACGTCTACGGGATCCGCTCGCTGATCCGCGCCGCACGGGCGCGCGGCAAGAAGGCCGAGACCCACCTGGCCCAGTACCTCCGCCGCGACTCGCTCAAGCTCTACCGTCTGCAGGGCACCGACCACCTCTTCTACGGCCGCCAGCTGCCGTCCACCGGCTTCGTGCGCGCCTTCCGGCTGGTCCCCGAGGCGCCGGGCTTCCTCCTGCAGACCGGCCCCGCCGGCGCTCCCGAGAAGCTGCTCGATCCGGTGAGCCAGCCCAAGCTGCTGCACACCATGCGCTCGTACGCCGACTGGCTCGTGGACCAGGAGCTCCACGACATCGGACACCTCAACCGCCTCGTGGTGACCGGCCGCGTGCCCGACCTGGTGCAGCTCTGCGAGGCCCGCCATTCGCGCGTTTTCGTCGAGGCCGCCGACCAGGTGGCCCAATTGCCCGACGACGGCCGCCTGGTCCTGGTGGCCGGCCCTTCCAGCAGCGGCAAGACCACGTTCGCCAAGCGCCTCAGCGTCCAGCTGCGGGTCCTGGGCTTCAAGCCGTTCGCGTTGAGCCTCGACGACTACTTCGTCGACCGTGAGGCCACCCCCCGCAGCCCCGACGGCGACTACGACTACGAGGCTCTCGGCGCCATCCGGCTCGACCTGTTCAACGAGCACCTGCAGTTGCTGATGGCCGGGGAGCCCGTCCACCTGCCGGTCTACGACTTCCAGTCCGGCACCAGTCGCCTGCGCGAGGAGACCACCCGGGTGCAGCGCGGCCAGCCGCTCATCGTCGAGGGCATCCACGCGCTGAACCCGCGCCTGACCTCGGCCATCGACAAGCGCCACAAGCTGCTCGCCTACGTCTCGGCGCTCTGCCACATGAACATCGACAACACCAGCTACATCCGGACCTCGCGCACGCGTCTCTTCCGGCGCATCGTCCGCGACGCCCAGTTCCGCGGCTACACCGCCAGCGACACCCTCGCGCGCTGGCCCAAGGTCCGCGCCGGCGAGGAGAAGCACATCTTCCCCTTCCAGAACGAGGCCGACATCTTCTTCAACTCGGGCCTGGCCTACGAGCTCAGCGTGCTCAAGCTCTGGGCCGAGCCGCGCCTGGCCGCCGTCACCATCGACGATCGCAACTACGGCACGGCCCGCAGCCTGATCGACCTGCTGGCCACGTTGCTGCCCATCGACGCGGGCGTGGTGCCGCCGACGTCGCTGCTGCGCGAGTTCGTGGGGGGAAGCGGTTTCCAGTACTGACGTCGGACGGCCCGGCTAGGGCGTCACGAAGGCCTCGCGCAACCCCGACAGCGCCAGTTCGGCACCATCGGTGTCGACGATGAAGGCCACCGTGGTGAACGAGGTGCTGATCATCTGCACCGCGACACCGGCCTGGTCGGTCGCCTCGAAGATGCGCCCGCCGATGGCCGGGCTCGAGGAGAACTGCGGCCCGTACACCGCGATGGCGCTGCACCGCCGGCGCACCTCGATCCGCTCGGCGCCGATCTCCTCGCGGATGTCCTGCAGCAATCCCAGCGCCTGGTCCAGGTCCTTGCGATGGATGGCCAGGCCGAGGTTCTGCCGGTCGCGATCGTCGCTGAAGGTGGCGCAGCAGACGATGTTGATGCTCGCCTTGCCCAGGGTGTTGAGGGTTCGGCCCGCGAAGCGGGAGCCCGAGCGGACGCCGAGCACGCGCACCAGCACCAGATCGTCGGTCCTGGTGATGCCGCCGACTGCGATCTTACCGGTCATGTGGCGGCTGCTCCTTCCGGGGTCTTCGGGGATCCATGCGTGTGGCTAATATGTGTCGTCACCGGCCCGGGTTCAAATTTCCGGCGTCTATTCGTCCCGGATCCCGCAGCGAGGGACGCGGAGGCTACCACGCCCTCAGGACTTTCTTTATTCTGGAACGATTTTTTGTCCAAAGAGCGATTTTAGGGATTGAAGCAGCCTTCACGAATCGTATACAGTGCCCCGGCAGATCGAGGCCCATCAAATTCATTCGCTCATCACCGGTCCCAAGGAGAGGCAACGATGGAGCACGCCTGCCCTTCCCACGACTCCAGCACCCCCAAGCGCCGCACCCCCTGGAACACCCTCTCAGCCCGCGTCCTGAGCGTGGTCAGCCGCAAGGGCGGCGTTGGCAAGACAACCTCGGCGGTGAATCTGGGCGCGGCTTTCGCCCTGTCCGGGCACACCGTCCTGGTCATCGGCATCGACCCGCAGTGCGGAGTGGCGCGCACCCTGGGCTGCGGCCCGGAAGACCTCGACGGCGGCCTGCTCGACCTCTATGACCAAGATCTGGCCCTGACGAACCTCGCCCATAACAGCCCGCTCAAGGACCTCTTCTTCGCTTCGTCGCGCGTGCGCGACCTCGGGGAGGAAGAACGCCTGATGAGCCTGCTCGCAGAGCGGCCAGACGTGTTCATCCAGCAGGTGGACCGGGCCCGCAACCTCTACGACACCATCATCATCGACTGCCCCCCCAACCTGGGCTCGCCCACCCGGGCGGCACTGTCGGCCTCCGATGGCGTGCTGGTGCCGGTCCAGGCCGAGGAACTCTGCCGGGACTCGCTGGGAGCGCTCCTGGGCGCCCTGGACACCTTCAACGAGGCGCACGGCGGCGAGATCCTCGCGGGCCCCGAGCTCGAGGGCATCTTCCTGACCATGCTCAACGAGCGCACTCGCATGGGGCGGCACGTGTCGGCCAAGGTCGCCGAGGAGTTCGGGCCGGTGCTCCTGGACACCACGGTGCCGCGCACCACGCGTCTGAGCGAGATGGCGCTGCGCGGCAAGCCCAGCGTGATCTACGACCGCCGCAGCAACGGCAGCCGGGCCTACTTCAACCTGGCCGACGAGCTCATGGCCCGCTATCGCGAGCGGGAGGGCCTGAGCCTGCCATCCGGCGAGGTCGAGGCCGACCAGCCGCTGTCCAGCGACGGCGCGTGGCGCGGAGAACCCCTGCGCGCCCGCCAGGTCGAGCCCTCGGCCCAGGCCGAGCGTCCGCACCTCGGACTCGCGGGCGGGCTCGATCGGCTGCTCGGCGACCTGCGCGCCAGCGGAGCCCTGGAACTGCCCAGCGCCCCCCAGTCCAGTGAACTCTCGGGACCCGAGATGGTCTCGCTCGACGATCTCCTGGCCGAAGAGGAATCCGAGGACGAGGACTGGCGCCGTGGCGGTCGATTGAACTGACCGCTCCCGCCAGCCGGAGTTTGCCCGGATCCGCTCGTTGATCTACTTTTGGGCCCTGCCACGGTGCAGGGCCCGACACGTTTCCCGGCCATCGTCCCGGAGGTCCACCCTTGAATCCCGACCAGATGCACGCCCTCGTCTACGACAAGTCCTCCATGCCCTGGGACCAGACCCGCGGCTTCGAGAAGCGAGCGGTGACCCGTCCCGTCCTCGCGCCCGACACCGACCCCGCGGATGCCGACCGGGTCATCGTCAAGGTGATCTACGCCGGTTTCTGCGGGAGCGATCGTGGCATCTGGAATCGCAACGCATTCAAGGGAATGATCTTCGAGAGCCTCAAGCGGCAGCAACAGACCGTCCGTGTCATCGGTCACGAGATGGTGGGCGAGCTGGTGGAGGTGGGACCGCGGGCGGCCCAGAAATTCGGCTACCGGCCGAAGGACATCGTCTCCACCGAGAGCCACATCATCTGCGGGGTCTGCTACCAGTGCCGCATCGGCCAGACCCATATCTGCGCCGACGACATCATCATCGGCATCGGCCAGGACGGCTGCTTCGCCGAGTACCTCAAGCTCCCCGCCCAGACGCTCTGGCCCACCGACCCGCGCAAGATCAGGCTGAAGGTGGCCGCCCTCCAGGAACCGTTCGGGAACGCCGTACACGCGGCCTCCGCCGCCGACCTGCGCGGCAAGACGGTGGCCGTGTTCGGCTGCGGGACCATCGGGCTCTTCGCGATCATGGTCGCGCGCGCGCTGGGCGCCACCCGGGTGATCGGGATCGAACCCCTGCCCAAGAACATCGAGATGGCCAGGCAGCTCGGAGCCGATGACGTCATCCCCCTGGATTTCCAGCGCAGCGCCAAGAACGGCTGGAGCGCCGACAAGGAACTGGTGGACCAGGTGCGTGCGGCCTTCGGCGGGATCGGCGCCGACGTGTGCCTCGAGATGGCTGGTTTCAACACCAGCGTGAACAATGCTATTCAGTCGACGCGGCGCGGCGGTGACGTTATCCTGTTCGGTCTGAAGCAGGGCAACTTCCGGATCCAGGCCATGGACCGCATGATCGTCAACGGGGTCGCGCTGCACTCGGTCATCGGCCGGCGTATCTTCGGTGACTGGTACACCACCCGCAACCTGCTCGAGGACCGCACCAACGGCATCCAGGACCGCATCCACGACGTGATCCTGGGCGGTGGCGAGGACGCCGTGGTGCACATCGAGGACTTCACGCCCGAGAGTTTCGAGAACGTGCTGGCGGCCTGGCCCAAGCCGCTGATCCAGTTCTGATCCGGGCAGGTCCCGGACCGCGCCAGGAGGCACTCGTGAAGGTGAGCATCGAGTATTGCCGCGTCTGAAACTACGAGCCCCGGGCGGCCAGTCTGGCTGCCCTGATCCGTGAGCACCAGGGGCACGAGGTCGAGCTGGTGGCCGGCAGCGGCGGTGTTTTCGAGGTGACGGCCGACGACGTTCTGTTATTCTCCAAGCAGGCCCTGGGACGGTTCCCCGAGGACGACGAGATCCTCGCCGCCCTGGCCGAGCACGAGGAGTCCTCATGAAGTCTGCCCAGTCCGTGGTCATCTTCGACACCGACGGCACACTCATGGATGGTCGCCTGGCCGTGATCGATGCCGTGGCCGAGGGGTTGCGGGCCACCTACGAGCATTTCCAGCTGCCCGTGCCCGAACCCGATCGCGAGCGCATCGCCCTGGCCATCGGCTTGCCCACCAGCGCCTATTTCCGCACCGCCTTCGACCCCGCCACCGTCCCCGCCGACCTCCACGACCCCTTCGCCGCCGAGTTCGAGGTGCAGTCGACCCGCTGCGAGGTCGCTTCGCTGCGCCGCGGCGACTCCCACCTCTACGAGGGCGCTGAAGAGACCCTGGCCGCGTTACGCCAGCAGGGGCACGACCTCGCGCTGTTCAGCAACGCCAGCGAACCCTACTTCCAGGCCGTCATCGAGGTCCACAACCTCGATCGGTTCTTCGGCCGCGCTCTCTCGCTGGAATATGCGCTGCGCCGGCGTCTCGCCCGACACAAGCGCGGCATGGTCCGCTACCTGGCCCAGGGCTACGAGCAGGTGGTGGTGGTGGGCGACCGGGTCCACGACATCGAGGCCGGCCAGGCTCTGGGTGCGCACACCGTGGGCTGCAATTTCGGCTTCGGCAGCGACGAGGAACTGGCGAGCGCCGACTGGCGCATCGACCGCCTCAGCGACCTGCTGGACCTCCCGCTGAGCACCGGTTCGCGGCGCGCCGCACGCGGCTGATCGCACGCCACCCTGACACAAGCAGACGGCCGCCGGATCTCTCCAGCGGCCGTCGAGCACTCCAGGACCAGGGTGTCAGCGGAGACGTTGCAGGTCGTCACGGAGACGGTCGATCTCCGCCCTCAGGTTGTCGATCTCTGCCCGGAGTTCTGCTTCCTCGCTCTGCTCGGTGTGTTCGTGAACATCAGAGAGTCCCTCGAGTTCCCACTCGAGATCCGCCATCACCTCGGCCAGCGTGGTCTCGACGAACCGGGAGACCTCGGCCAGGTCGTACTGGTGCACCGCGTCGCCATGGTTGAAGACCATGGTCTGATCGTCGTCGATGGTGATGGAGATGTCCTCGTGGCGGAGGTCGTCCAGGGCCACCGAGAGGCCATCGAACGCACCGTCGAGCGCATCATCGATCAGCAGCCCCAGCTCCGAGAAATCGAAACCATGCACCGATACGTCGCTGCCATCCCGGGCCACCACCTCCAGCCAGCTGCCATCGAGGGTGATGGTCGCCTCCTGATCGCCATGGCTCAGGACGATCAGACGGTCGTCGGTGTCGGCCAGCGCACGGCCGCCGAAGCTCGCGACCAGGGTCAGGGCGAGGATCGCGGCGAGGGCGACGGGGCGGGGCGATAGCGGTGCTCGGAACATGACACGACCTCCGGATCCTGGGGCGCATGGACGAATGAGTCCGTATACGCTGGCCGGTTGCCGGAAGTTGCAGGCGAGGTTCAGGATTCGAGTTCGGGCAGCTCGAGATGGCCCCAGAACGAGTTGGCCAGACGCCAGGACACCCGCACACCATGCTCCGACGAGAGGCCGCTCAGCTGCCGAGGTGTCCAGTCCTCGAGCCAGCCGGTGCAGACCAGGCGGGCGAGTTCGCGACCGTCCGCGGCGTCCAGGATCCGCACCTCGAGCGGGGTGCCGGGCGCCAGATCGCGCGTCCAGTCCAGCTGGCTGGTACCGACCCAGCCACTGCCCGCCGGTGCGGCGGGCCCCAGGTCCAGAGGCTCGGTCCGCAGGGGTTCCTCCGTACCGGCCACCAGTTCCACCACTACCTGGCGCGGGGCGGTCGCCAGCTCCTGATCGAGGCGGACCGTGACCCCTGCCAGCGACAGCGCCGGAGGCTGGCCCAGCACATCGGCCAGGGCGGCCACGCGTTGCCAGTTGTCCGCTTCCACGCTCCCCGGCGGGAAAGCGCCGCGGTAACGGGCGCACACCCGATCGGCCTCGCGGCTTAGAACCTGCCAGAGCGGGCTGCAGTTGCCACCCGCCGCGGACATCTGCAAGAGCAGGTCGCGCTGCTGCCGCAGGCGGCCCAGATCCACGGCGAACTCGGCCCGCTGGCGTTCCAGGTCGGCCGTCAACGCCCGGGCCTGGTGGTTCGACCAACGCGAGAGGAAAGGATCGTTCAGCGTGACCCCCAGTTGTTGCCAGGTGGTCGCCGGGGCCTCGGCCTGACGGGCCGCCAGGAAGGTCAACGCCTCGCGGACATCGATCTGGGCACGCAGCTGGGGCGGCAGGTCCTCCGGGGACAGGCCGGATTCCGCCGACCGCTCGAGCAACTGGAAGCTGAGGCGAGCCACGTGGTCGGCGTACATGGCGGGGTCGAAGCCCACCACCCGGTTGGTTGCCAATCGTCCGATGAGGGTGCTCAGGGCATCCTCGCTCACCGCGGGCGCCAGGGCCGCCATGAGGTCGGCATAGAAGGTGGCGGTGGCGCGGATCAGCGGCGCCACCTCGCCAGGCGGCCGATCGCGTAGACAGGCCTGCAGGCTGGGTAGCACATCGAGCACCGCGGCCGAGGCCCAGTGATCGGACGTGTAGCGCTCGACGAACGCCTGGGAACCCAGATCAGTGGCATGCTCGGCACGCTTGAGCCGGACCAGCGCCACGGCATCCCGACGCAGGCGCCGCGCCGTGGCCTGCCGCACGCTGCCCAGATCGTCGATGGCGGACTCGCAGCGCGAGGTCCACGTCGGATCCCAGCGGTCGGCGGCCAGCAGTTCCTCGAGCTGGGCCAGGCCGCCCACCTGACGCACGGACACGTCCACGCCCTGGAGCAAGCGATCCACCTCGGCGAGGCCGGGTTCGAGGGTCCCGAACCGATGCCGCTGGGCCAGCAGCGAGTCGAAGCGCGCCTGGATGGCGCGGTCGTCCAGATCCGAGAGGTCGTGCCAGTCGACCGCCTCGCCCAGCGACACCCGGGCCAGGGCCAGGCGGCGCAACTCGCGCGCCAGGACCCGGCCGCGGGCATGCAGAGCGCCCGCCGGGGCCGGGGCGACCCCGTTCAGCTCGACCCCATCGAGGGTCTGGTCGGATTGTTCGAGATAGTCGTGCCCCTGCACCGTCAGCAGCTGGCCAGCCTGGTGCAACATCTCCAGGCCCCGCCGCCGCTGCGAACCGTCATGGGACTGCAGGCCCGTCACGGAGGCCTCGCCCACGCCGCGCACGGCAACCCGATAAAGCGCCGCGACATCCACCACGCCGTGACGGGGATCGGTCTGCAGGCGCACGTCGCCGGTGGCCAGGCCGGGCAGGCGGGTCCAGTGGCCCGAAGTCCAGAGGTAATAGGCGCCGGCGACGATGACGGCCAGGGTCAGGACCACCGAGAATCCCCGACGCGTGCGGCCGCTGCGCCGCCGCGGCACGGGGCGGGCGCGTCGGCGCGGGGCCGTGGCGGGGGACTTGCTGTTGAGCTTGTACGGGCTGTTGACCTGCGGGCGCGGGCGCTTGCCACTGAGACCGGGACGCAACCCGGACGTCTGCGCCGGCTTGCGCTCGGCCTTGGCCTTCATGCGCGCCGCCGACCGTGCATCCACCGAGGCGGTGAAATTGAGAGGACGCGGCCGGGACCCGCCCGTCGGGCTCCCGCTCAAGTCCACCCGGGAAGTGCTGCTGAGCCGTTCGAGGCCGGTCAGATCGCCGTCCTTCAGGCTGGTGCGGACATCGTCGAGATACTCCTCGCACGAGGGGTCGAGTTGGCCGAGCACGCAGGTCTGAAGGAAGGGATTCCAGGCGGTGAAGAGCGCCGATTCCTTGAACGTCGCCGCCAGCGAATAGCGGTTGGTCCCGCTCGGGGCCCACGAGGCGAAGCGCAGGTCCAGCCGCATGGTCCGCGGTAGGCTGGCGATGACCAGGGCCAGGAAACGATCACTGTCGCGACTCGCCCGTTCCAGGGGCAGCAGGAGCCGCTGGTTGCCCAGCATCTGGCGCAGCGCCTCGTCGACGAAACCAACGTCGGCCCGGCCCGGCGGCGGCGAGACCAACGGCGCCAGCGAGCCCGGTACGACCTCCAGCTGCCGGAGCGCTTGCCCGGCCTTCCAGCTGGACAGGAAGACGTCTTCCTGGGCCAGCGTGAACGGGTTGAGGTCGAAACTCTGAAAATCGCGCTGGTTCAGGATGAGGGCGTGGAAGATGGGCTTGAGGCCCGGCGCGATACGGATCACGGTGTAGAGGTTGCCAGGCAGTTTCGGCAGGGCGTTCACCAGGGGAAACGAGAGCAGCGCCGGCTGCCGCAGTCCCCCGTCGGGGATCGCCCCCCAGCTCTCGCACAGACGGACCACTTCCTCCACGCAGCTCGCCGCCAGCCCGGGCGACGTGCCCAGGACCGTCCGTCCACTCGCGCCATCTTGTCGAGATCCGAAGACAAGCTGTTCGATGACCGCCATGACGACCTTTCGGCAAGGAATCTTCTTCCTGACCGTTATCGGCCGAGCGATCAAAAAGTTGAGTCCGAATCGGTCCGGTCAAGCACCCCGCAAGCCCACCGCGGGTCGCTCCGCGCCCAGCAGAACGGCCGCGGTCTGATCCAGCATGCGCCGGGCATCGAAGCGATGCTCGGCCAGCCGGCGGCCCTCGCGCCCCATGCGGCGCGCCGTCTCCGGATCGGCGAGGATCCGGGCCATGGCCGCCGCCAGCGCCTCCGGATCGCGCGTCGGCACCACGAGGCCGGTGGCCCCATCAGCGACACAGGTCCGTGCCCCCGACACGTCGGTCGTCACGATGGGCAGGCCGCTGGCGGCCGCTTCCATGAGCACCCAGGCCATGCCCTCGTTGTGCGAGGGCAACACGAAGAGGTCGGCCGCCGCCAGTGCCGGCCGGACATCGGCGGCGAACCCCAGGAGCCGGACCTCCTCCTGCAGACCACGGTCGCGGATCTCGCGCTCGAGTGGCGCGCGCAGCATCCCCTCGCCCAGGATCACCGCCTGCAGGCCAGGAAATTGCCGGCGTAGATGATCGCAGGCGGCCACCAGGTTGGCGTGGTCCTTCTGTGCGGTGAGGTTGCCCACGGTGACCAGCAGGGGTGCCGCCATGGCGAGGCCGTGCTCGGCCCGGAAGCGCGCCCCGAGTTCGTCCTGGCCCGGGTGCCAGCGGGGCAGCCAGCGGTCCAGGTCGACCCCGTTGATCACCACGTCGATGCGGTCGGGCCGGATCCAGGGGCGCGTGCAGAGCGCGTCGCGGATCTCCGGGGCGTTGACCAGCACGCGGTCGGCCAGGGTGAACACCAGGCGGCGCTTGAGGTCCTCGCGCGGCACGATCTTCAGCCCGAGCCCCATGACGACCCGCGGCCGCCCGGCCACCCGCGCCGCCAGGCCGCCGAGCAGGTACTCGCGCCAGCGGGTCAGCAGCACGGAGCCGGCACGGATCCGGACCATTTCCTCGCGCAGGCGCAGCAGGCCGCGCAGATCCCCATCGCCGCGGAGCCGGATCCGGACGCCGTCGAGACCGGCGGCGGCCACCCGCTGGCCCACCACGTCGCTGCTCCAGGCGAAGCGGACCCGCAGGCCGCGGTCGGCCATTCCGCGGGCCACGCGCACCGCCCAGTGCTCGTTGCCGCCCCAGCTCTCGCTGGTGTTCACGACGAGCAGGCCGGCGGGCACGGTCAGCCCTCCTGGCTGCGGAACTGCAGGTGGTAGAGGTCGGCGTAGACGCCGCCGGCGGCCAGCAGCTGGTCGTGGCTGCCCGCCTCGACGATGCGGCCGGAACGGAGCGCGTAGATGCGGTCGGCCGAGCGGATGGTGCTCAGGCGGTGGGCGATGACGAAGGTGGTGCGGTCGCGGACCAGGCGGTCGATGGCCTCCTGGACCAGCTGCTCGCTCTCGGTGTCGAGCGCGCTGGTGGCCTCGTCGAGGATCAGGATGGGCGGGTTCTTGAGGATGGCGCGGGCGATGCTCAGACGCTGGCGCTGGCCACCCGAGAGCTTGGTGCCGCGGTCGCCGATGAGGGTGTCGTAGCCCTGGGGCATGCGGGCGATGAAATCGTGGCAGTTGGCGGCGCGGGCGGCGGCCTCCACCTGCTCCTGGGCGACCTCCCCCAGCCCGTAGGCGATGTTGTTGCGCACGGTGTCGTTGAAGAGGATCACTTCCTGGGTGACGATGCCCAGGCTGCGGCGCAGCGAGGCCAGCGAGACCGAGCGCACGTCGTGGCCGTCGATGAGCACCCGGCCCGCCTGGGGGTCGTAGAACCGCGGGATGAGGTCGACCAGCGTGGACTTGCCCGCGCCGCTGCTGCCCACCAGCGCGATCACCTCGCCCGGCTCGGCCATCAGGTCGATCCCGCGCAGGACCGGTTCCCCGGGCAGGTAGGAGAAATCCACGCCCTGGAACTCCACGCGGCCGCGCACGGCCGGTAGATCCGCCACCTCGCCATCGCCGTCGGTCTCGGACGGCGTGTCGAGGATCTCGAAGAGACGGTCGGCCGCGGCCATGCCCTCCTGGATCCCGTTGTTGACCTGGCTCAGCTCCTTGATGGGATGGACCATGGAGAAGAGCGCGGTCAGGAAGGTCAAAAACGCCGCGGGATCCAGGTTCTGCTCGACGAAGACCACGCGGCCGCCGTACCAGAGGATCACTGCGCCGACCAGCGCTGAGAGCTGCTCGGACAGCGGCGAACTGAGCCGCTGCATGCGGGCGATCTTGAACATCTCCCGGAAGACCCGTTCGCTCTCGCGCAGGAACTTGCGGTTCTCGAACTGCTCCATGGCGAAGGCCTTGACCACGCGGATCCCGTAGACCGTCTCCTGCAGCACGCTCGTGAGGTCGGCCAGCCGTTCCTGCTGGCGATGGCTGTAGCGGCGCAGGTGCTTGCCGATGGTCACGATCACCACCAGGCTCAAGGGCAGCACCAGCAGCGCCATGAGCGTGAGCTGCCAGCTGACCCAGAGGCAGATCGCCAGGAAGCCGACGATCTGGGCGGGGTCGCGCACCAGGTTGGTGAAACTGACGTTGATGGTCTTGTTGGCGATCTGGACGTCGTTGGTGGCGCGGCTGATCAGCTCGCCGGCGCGATGGTGGTGGAAGAAGCCCAGGGGGAGGTCGAGGAACTTGGCGAAGACGTCGTCGCGCAGGTCCTTGATCAGGCGCAGGCCGATCCAGTGGGTCAGGAGGGTGCTCAGGTAGGCCAGGATGTTCTTGAGGAAGAAGGCCGCCACCACCGCCACCACCACCCGCTGCAACGCCTGCAGCGGTTCACCCTGGAGCAACCAGGCCTCGAAACTCCGGTAGAGCTGGTCGAGGCGCGCCTTGACGCCGAAATCCTGGACGCCCTCGAGCATGCCGCCGGCCACCGCTGCGGTTTCCTGGGCCTCCCCCGAACTGAAGAGCGCCTTGAGCATGGGCATCACCAGCAGGATGCTCAGGCTGGTGACCACGGCGAACAGGAAGGTCAGCACCACCGAGGCCACCACCTGGGGCAGGTAGGGCCGGATGCGACGGAGCATGCGGAGGTAGGTGTCCAAGGATCCTTCGACGGCGCCGGAGCCGCGGGGTCGGGGTTAGGAGACGGATCGCCGGGATCGTCAACCAACTCTGGGCCCAAACGTTCCGGGGGTCAAGGAGAGGGAGCGGGCTCGCGGCTGACCACCTGGAGCGTGGCCGGCGGTTCGGGACCATAGCGCTCGGGCTCGCGGGCGGGCGCCTGCGCCACCTGCGGCGCCGGGGGACCGGCAGCCACCAGCGGCAAGGCTGTCCTGGCCACATCGTAGCGGCCGGCCGGATTCCACAGGCTCCAGCCTGCTGCCCCGGCGTCGAGAGAGGCCTGGATCTGCGCCTGGACGTACCGGGCGTCGTAATCGCGCACCCGCCAGGGGAAGGCCTGCAGCCAGGGGCGGATGGCGAGATCGGGGCCGGCCTGCTCGCGGAAGCGGCGCACCCCCTCGGCGATCATGTAGCCGGGATGGTCGCCGGGATTGTCGAGGCCCTCGAAACCCGGTCCGAAGTGCGACGGGTAGATCATGGGGCAGATCACATCGAGATGCGGGGCGAGGCTCGGCACGTGCTGACCGGTGAGCGCGAGGTCGGCGGTGCGGCCCCAGGCCATGATGCCGAAGAGGTCGGCCGACAGCCGGCAGTCCTGGGTGGCGAGGGTGTCGTGGAGCGCGGCCACGAACCCGGTGATGACCTCGCGGCGGCGCGCCGCCGTGGTCGCCAGGTCCCCCTGCCAGTCCCCGCGCCAGCCGTTGGTAGGGAAGCGCACGTAGTCGATCTGGACCTCGTCGACACCGGCCCGCGCCAGCTCGAGCGCCAGCGCGGTGTTGTAGCGGCGCACCTCATCGGCGGTGGGATCCATCCAGGAGCAGTCCCGTTCGCGCCAGGGTGCGCCATCGGTCCCCTGCAGCGCCAGGTCGGGCCGCTGGCGACCCAATTCGCCGTCGAGGAAGAGCGCGAGGCGGGCCACCACCCACAGGTCGCGATCGTGCAGGCGGCGGACCAGCAGTTCGAGGTCGGTGATCAGCGGTGCCGGGCGGCCCTTGCCCCAGACTGCCAGGGGCTCGCGACTGCCGTAGCTGATCCCGCCGTCGATGTCCTTGGCGTCGAAGACCACGCCGTTGCCGCCGGCCACGGTGAAGCTGTCGACACGGGCGAACACCGCCTCGTAGCCGCAGATCGGTCCGGGCAGGTAGAGCGCCCGCAGCTGGCGGCCATCGTGGGTGGGGTCGGCGGCGCGGGGTGGTTCGGGTTCGCAATAGACCGGGATCCGGATCCGCTGGCCCAGGTTCAGGAGATCGCGGTCCTCCAGGCCGTTCGTGCGCCGGATGGCGGCCAGACAGTCGGGCTGGCCGTACCAGCCGGCCGGACCGCGATAACGCGCCGCGAGCCGGTTCAACGTGTCGCCCGACTGCACCACGTGCACCAGGGTGTCGGCCTGGTCAGCCACAGCGGAGGCGGTCGCCACCGAGACAGAGGGGGAGGCCGCCATCAGGGCGACCGCCAGTCCGCTGGGTCCGAGGAGTCTGAAGAGAGCGTTCTGCAAGTCCCGCACGGCCATCCCCGGGGGTGAAGATCGAAATTGCAATGCAGCACCGGGTCCGCACCAGGAGTTGCAACTTCCGGACCGCCGGGGAATACTGGACAGAGGCGGAATGCCGGACCATGACATGCTTGCCGGTGAATGTCCGACGCCGTGGCCGGGTATCCGGAACCGTGAGCCGTCATCGTCAGAGACCAGGTCCCGACCGAGGGAGTCGCCCATGTCGATCCATTACTGGCCCCCACTGGAACAAGCGGTCGAACGCACCCGGAGCTACCTCTTCCGGCCCTTCGATCTCGGCCGCTGGCTGACCCTGGGCTTCACCGCCTGGCTGGTCTACCTGGGCCAGTCCGGGGGCTCGGCAGCGGGTTCGGACCCCGAGGTGCAGACCCAGGTCCGCGATGCCGACTTCTCCGGCGCCGTCGACCACCTCGTGGACAGCGCCGGCGGAATCATCCCCACCGGCGTGTCGGTGCTGCTGCTGATGTCCCTGGCCACCGTGGTTCTGCTGGTGATGGTGGCGCTGCTCTGGGTGAGCTGCCGCGCGCGGTTCGTTTGGCTGGAGAACCTGACCAGCGGCGACCCTTCCATCAGCGTGCACTGGCGCCGCTTCGGCCGGCTGGGCGATTCGTACTTCTTCTGGAAGATCTGCTTCTTCTTCGTGGCCATCGCCCTGATCGTGCCGCTGGTCTTCTTCACCGGGCTCTTCGCCGCCCTGGCCGGCCATGGCTTCGCCGGCCCCGGTTCGGTGCTGGGCTGGATCCTGCTGGGCGCGGCGATCTTCGCGGTGGTGGCGGTGCTGGCGCTGGTGGATTTCTACGCCGAGAGCTTCGTGACCGTGATCATGCACCGTCACGAGGTGGGCGTGCTGGCTGCCTGGCAACGGTTCCGTGTGCTCTTCGACGCCCAGCCCGGACACTTCGTCCTGGTGGCGCTGGTCAAGATCCTGCTCCACCTGCTCGGCGGCCTGGTCCTGGGCGTGGTCGGCCTGCTCACCTGCTGCGTGGGCTTCGTGCTCATGGCGCTGCCCTACATCGGCGCCGTGGTCAAGCTGCCAGTGCTCATGGGTCTGCGGTATTACGACCTCTGCTGGCTGGGACAGTTCGATCCCGACCTGCAGCTCCCGGCGCTCGCCGAGCCCCCGCAGGCGCCCGACGCATCGCCGGCGCCTAGCCCAGCGTCACCGACACCGGACAGTGATCCGACCCCATGATCTCGGGATGGATGGCCGCGGCGGCGAGCCGCGGCCGCAGCTGTGTCGAGACCAGGAAGTAGTCGATCCGCCAGCCGATGTTCCGCTCGCGCACGCCCTTGCGGTTGCTCCACCAGGTATAGTGGCCGCCGCCCGGTTCGAATTCGCGGAAGCTGTCGACGAAGCCGGCCTCGAGAATCCGGTCGAAACCGGCGCGTTCCTCGTCGGTGAACCCGGCGTTGCGGCGGTTGGCGGCGGGGTTGGCCAGGTCGATCTCGCGGTGCGAGACATTGAGGTCGCCGCAGAACACCACCGGCTTGTGCGCGTCGAGCCGCCGGACGTGGTCCAGGAAGGCCGGATCCCAGGTGTGCTGCCGGTAATCGAGGCGGGCCAGTTCCCGCTGGGCGTTGGGCGTGTAGGCTGTGACCAGGTAGAGGTCGGCCAGCTCCAGGGTCAGCACACGACCCTCGTGGTTCAACGAGGGGTCCTCCAGACCGAGGGTGATGGACAGCGGGTCGTGGCGCGTGAACATGGCCACGCCGCTGTAACCCGGCTTGGCCGCCGGATTCCAGTGGGCCGTGTATCCGGGCAGATCGAGGTCGACCTGCTCGGGCATGGCGCGGGTCTCCTGCAGGCAGATGACGTCGGCGCCGCAGTCACGCAGGAAATCGCCGCCACCCTTGCGCAGACAGGCCCGCAGGCCGTTGACGTTCCAGGACACGAAATGCACGCTCAACCTCCTCGGTCGCCGGTCTGTTGACAGGTCTGCAGGAATATCCCCCGGAAACTGCTCGCGTCAAGCCCCCGGACTTGCGACCGCCTGGAGCCTCGCCTTTCCTGGGTGTCAACCCCTGCGAATACGGAGCGCCCGATCGCGCCACGACGGGTGCCAAACCACCAACCGGGAGCAGGTCATGAACGACACGCCGCCCAGCACCGGCCGCTTCGTCTGGTACGAACTGGTGACCCCCGACAAGGAAGCCTCCAGAGAATTCTACTCGGCACTGCTCGGCTGGCAGTGGCTGGACTATGATATGGGCGACCTGGGCATCTATCCCATGGCGCACACCGGCGACAACCACCACTGCGGCCTGATCTCGCCGCAGCAGGAGGGTATGCCGGCGCACTGGATGGCCTACGTCACGGTCGACGACGTGGACGGTGCCTGCCACCAGGCCGAGGATCTCGGCGGCAAGGTCCTGGTCCCGGCCAGCGACATCCCCGGCATCGGCCGTTTCGCCGCGCTGGAGGATCCCGCGGGCGCGGTGATCCTGCCGTTCAAGGGGAGCAATCCGCCGCCGGCCGAACGGCCCGAACCGGCCCCGGCCGGGTTCTTCTGCTGGAACGAACTTTTGACAACCGAGACCACGGCGTGCGAGACCTTCTACCGCGAGATCTTCGCCTGGGAGGTGGAGTCGAGCGAGATGCCAGGATTCGGCAAGTACTGGGTCTTCCGGCGCGGCGAACGGCTGGAGTGCGGCATGATGCCGATGCCGCCGGCGACGGACGCCCCGCCGCACTGGCTGCCCTACCTCAGCGTGGCCGATGTCGACGATGCGGTCGTGGCGATCGCCGCGCACGGCGGCCAGGTCTACTGCCAGCCCACCGACATCCCGGAGACCGGCCGCTTCGCCGTGGCCGCCGACCCCCACGGCGCGGTCTTCGCCGTGTTCCGCGCCGCCTGACCGGGCGACCGCCGGTTGCGTGACGGCCGTTTCCGTGCCATGATGCGCGCGGAAACGGCCACACGGAGGTGGACATGCCCAGGCGGTTCCTGCTGACCGGAGGCGGCACCGGAGGTCACGTGACTCCGGCCCTCGCCGCAGCCGGTGCTCTTGCCCAGCGCTATCCCGACGCCACGTTCCGTTACGTCGGCCTCGGCGACAAGGCCGAATCGGTCATGGCGCCCCGGGCCGGCATGCCGCTGTCGCGCGTGCGGAGCCAGGGATTCCCTCGTCCCGGGCTCGGCCTGATCCCCTTCGCCTGGAATCTCGGTCTGGGCATCCTGGCGGCGTTGGGCATCCTCCTGCGCCACCGCCCCTCGCTGATCGTGGCCACCGGCGGCTACGTCGCCGCTCCCGTGGTCCTGGCCAACGCCATCCTGCGCTCGCTCCGTCTGAGCCGAGCCCCGCTGCTGGTCCACGAACAGAACGCGCACCTCGGCCGCATGAACCAGCTGGCCGCCCGCTTCGCCGATCTCGTGGCCGTCACCTTTCCCGACACCCTCGCCCAGCTGCCCGCCGGCAAGGGCGTCTATGTAGGCTACCCGGTCCGGGCCAGCTGCGAGGTCGGTGACCGCCAGGCCGCCCGCGCCGCCCTGGGCATCCCAAACGAGGCGCTGGTGGTCTTCGCCTTCGGCGGCAGCCAGGGCGCCCGCACCATCAACCGTGCGCTGGCCGACGCCGCCACGACGATGCTGGCCCGCCCCGATGTCTGGATCATCCACGGCTGTGGCCGCCCCTTCGGCACGCGTCCGGCGCGCGGGATCTACAACGGTTTCCAGGACGTCGAGGACCGGCTCGGTGCCCAGGCTCCCGACCTGCTGGCGAACCCCCGCTACCGGCGGCTCGACTTCATCGAGGACATGGCCTCGTGCTACGCCGCCAGCGACCTGGTGCTCTGCCGTGCCGGAGCCGGTTCGCTCATGGAGGTCTGCGCTCAGGGCCGGCCCGCCGTGGTGGTGCCCAAGGCCAACCTGCCCGGCGACCATCAGGTCCGCAACGCGCGGCAGCTGGAACGGGCCCAGGCCTGCCGCGTGCTGTACGAGCGGATCGACCCCGCCGGCCAGGGCGCAACAACCCCCTTCGTGCCCGGTGAGCGGCTGGCCTCGCTGGTGCTGACCCTGCTGGACGATCCCGCGCAGCGCGAATCCATGGCCAGCGCCGCCCGCCAGTTCATCACCACCGATGCCCGCGGACTGCTCGCCGCCTGCGCCGCCTACCTGCTCCACGACGGCCCCCGTCCCGAACCTGCCGCCCCGCCGAGCCCCCTGCAGGACAGGGTCATGGGCCTCAACGCCGCGGGAATGGAACGATTGCTCCAGCGCGTGGCGGCCGAAGCCGAGCCACCACTCGATGCCGCCGAGCGTGAGCTGCTGCTGAGCAAAATCGACGCCCTGCTGGCCAGCACGACCTGGGTCGACCGAGCTCGCGGCTGCCGCATCGCCGGCCTGGCCAGGTACCGCGAGGTCGCCACGCTGCTGCAGACCCTAGCCCGCTCGGACCTGCCCATGGTCCGGCGCGATGCGCTGAAGGGCCTGCGCGGACTGGGCCCCACCGCCCTGGCTGCCGACGAGCTGATCAAGACGCTTGCCCACGGTCTCGCCGACGATTACTACGAAGCCCGTGTGGAAGCCGCGCTCACCGTGGCTGCCTGCGCAGCCCAGCTACCGGAGGCCGACCGGTCGCTCCTGGCTGGCCAGCTCGCCAGGCTCTGCCGCGACCTCAGCTTCGAGGTCCGCATGGCGGCCTGCCGCGCTCTGGGACGGGTGGCCGACGACCCCACCCCCGCGCTGAAGGCCCTGGCCGGGTTGCATTTCGATGCGGTCTGGAAGGTCCGCGCCGCGCTCTTCGACGCCTACGCCGAGCTCACCGAGCGCCACGTGATCGACGCCGCCACCGCCGACCGGGCCCTCGACGGCATCCTGATCACCGCCAACGGCTACCTGACCGAATACCAGATCCGCCACCGCCGCAACGAGGCCGTCCGCCGCGTGCGGCGCCAGGAGGCGTGACATGCTGTACTTGCTGATGCGAGCGCTGGAGGATGTGGGCGGGCCGGCCGTCTTCCGCTACGTCACCTCGCGCTCGGCCCTGGCCTTCATCACCGGCTTCGTGTGCGTGCTCCTGGTGGGGCGACCGCTGATCAACCTGCTCTACCGCAAGGGCATCCGCTCGTTCGAACGCACTTACGGCGACATCAACACCACGGCCAAGACCGGCACCCCCATCATGGGTGGCCTGCTCATGGCCCTCGGCGGCCTGGGCGCCGCGTTCCTCTGGTGCGACCTGACCAACCCCTTCGTCTGGGTCCTCTTCGCCGCTGCCATCTACTTCGCCGGATTCGGCCTGCTGGACGACTGGCTCAAGATCCGCCACCGCGACCCCGACCGCGGCATCTCGCGCACCACCAAGCTGGCCAGCCAGATCCTCTTCGGCCTGGCGCTGGGCCTGTACCTGGCCTGGCCCGAGATCTCGCCGTTCCCCGGCCAGGTCGGCACTCAGGTCCAGATCCCGTTCTTCAAGGGCGCGGTCCTCGACCTGCACTACTGGATCCTCGCCTGGAGCGCGTTCTACATCGCCTACCACGTCAATGCGGTAAACATCACCGACGGCATGGACGGCCTGGCCACCGTCCCGGCGATCCTGGTCTTCTCGGTGATCGCCATCTTCGCCTACATCGCCGGCAACGTGCAGCTCTCGGGTCACTATCTCTACGCGTTCATTCCGCGGGCCTCGGAGATCACGGTGTTCTGCGCCGCCATCATCGGCGCCGGACTGGGCTTCCTCTGGTACGTGTGCCACCCGGCGAGCGTGTTCCTGGGCGACACCGGCTCGCTCTTCATCGGCGGGACCCTGGGCACGGCGGCGCTGATGATCCGGCAGGAACTGGTCTGCCTGCTGGCCGGCCTGATCTTCCTGCTCGAGCTGCTCTCGACCTTCGTCCAGGAGCAGATCGGATTCCGACTCCTGAAGCGGCGGATCCTGCCGCGAGCGCCGCTGCATCACGTCTTCCAGCATCGGGGGATGGCCGAGAGCAAGGTGGTGGTGCGATTCTGGATCATCGCTCTCATCTGCGCCGCCACGGCCATGCTGACCATCAAATTCCGCTAGATCCGCTTAAAATCCTTCATCCCCGTGTGATATTCGGACTTTTTGTGCGTATCATGGTACGTGAAGCGCGCCCACCGCGAATCCGCACCCAGACGAATGCGCATCCTCCATCCCCTGATCCCGGAGGTCGCCCATGTATCGCCCCCTTCGTTCGGCCCTTCTGACCCTCATCATCCTGCTTCTACCCCTCCTCGCCTCGGCCGAGTACCTCGGCGGCATCACCTTCGACCAGCCCTCGCCCAGCTTCCTGCCCAACGGCACCCACGTGAACGTCGACATCCAGTACAAGATCGAGGACCCGGCCGGTGCGCGGATCTACATCCTGCCCTACACCAACGGTAGTCCCACGCCCGGCTACGGCGTCTCGGGATCGGTGGTCCACCCCATGGGCACCGGCACCGCCACCAAGTTCCTCACCATCCTCAACGGCGAGCAGGTGATCGACCACGTCCGTGTCCGCCTGGTCGATCCCGACCAGACCGAGGTCCGGCTGGAGCTCTTCGTCCCGGTCTACTTCGAGTACGGCCCCTACGGCATCTACAACATCCGGCCCGACCACGGCCAGTACAGCCGCCTGCCCCACGACATGGACCTGAACATCGACTTCGACTACGCCGTCGACGCCGCTGGCTGCCGGATCTACGCCAGGCCCTTCAACAGCGGCAGCCTCGAGGGCGGCTACAGTGCCAGTGGTTCGGTCGCCCTGCCGCCCAGCGGCAGTTACTCGCAGTACTTCAGTTTCGATAACGACGCCAACGTCACCCACATCCGCTTCCAGATCTTCACCCTCGACAACGCCACGCTGCTCGACGAGTTCTTCGTGCCCTGGGACATCCACTGGCGCGAGCACGGGCTCTACGACATCGAGTTCAACCATCCCGACCTGGCCTCGCTCCACAACAGCCAGAACCTGGTGGGATCGTTCACCTTCGACCACGCCGGCAGCGGCGATCTCTACGTCTGGATGTGGTCCATCGTCGACGGCAACTACGCGCCGGGCAGCGTCTATCAGGGCAGCCAGCCCGAGCCCAACAACCCCCACGACATCACACGCTACACGCGGGTCAACACCGGCGAGCAGGACCTGGACGCCGTGCGCTTCCTCATCGGGACCCCCGACGAGGTCTACCAGACCTTCGATGTGCCCGTGCATTACCACTACGGTCCGCACGCGCTCCAGAACTTCGTCTTCTCCCCGGCCTCCCCCGCCATCATGTCCAATGGTGAACACCTCGAGATGACCTTCGACTACTTCACCGACCACACCGACGACGTACTGATCTTCGGCCGCGCCGCCTACCAGGAAGAGGGGCTCATGGGAATGACGAGCGCGGGCTCCCCCCACTATCCCGGCCCCTCGGGTAGCGGCAGCTTCTGGATGACCTACACGAGCGGCGAGTACCTGGCCGACAGCATCCGCTTCCAGATGGTGAACCTGGCGCAGGACGTGCTCTTCCTCGAATGGTTCGCGCCGGGCCGCTGGGTCTGGGGAACCTCCAACGTCATCACGCCAGCGCCGGAGACGACCCCGCTGGTGGCCACCAGCCTGGGTCAGTGCTATCCCAACCCCTTCAACCCCACCACCACCATCCCGGTCACCCTGGCTCGAGAGGCCCAGGTACGCCTGGCCATCTACGACGTCCGTGGACGGCTCGTGCGCACGCTCCAGGACGGCCCCCTGTCGGCCGGCGAGCATGCCTTCCAGTTCCAGGGCGAAGGCCTCGGCAGCGGCACCTACCTCTGCCGCCTCGAAACGCCTCAGGGGGTGATGACGCAGCGCATGACCCTGATCAAGTGATTGCCTGATCGAAACACAGAGGGGCGGGACCCACGGGTTCCGCCCCTATTCCGTAACGGTCAGGAGCTGCTGACCAGACCGGGACCCGGCCGGACCAGGACCGCCCGGCTATAGCTCGGCTGCATGCCGCAGCGCCACGCATTGCGCTCGGTGGTGGCACCCGGCCGCGACCCCACCGTCGCCAGGCGGCAATGACATTCCCGGGCCAGCCACAGCCTCGCTGCCATCAGCGCGAAATGGACACCCAGGCCGCGAGCCTCCGGCAGCACACTGCCACAGAAGAGCGCACCCAGATCTCCGTATAGCTCCAGCGACCCGCCCCCGACCGGCACCCCGGCGAGGCGGGCCAGCAGGCAGTGTGACCGCTCGTAACGTGCCGCGGCGACCATGGCGGCCTCGAAGCCAGGGGCATCGCGGCCAGCGTAGAAACCGCGCGTCACGACGCGGGCGAACTCCGTCACCGCCTGGGCATCGTCAGGATCGATCGGCGTGATGATCAGGTCCTCCGGACCGCGTACGCTGGGTATCGGATCGCTCGTCAGGTCACGAACCAGCACCAGTTCGAATTCCTGCAGACCGAATCCCGCCGCGGCCAGTTCGGCCAGCAGCCCCGTCCCGGTGTAGGCGCAGACCTGGACCCTCGGCTCGACCTGGCGCGCCTCGTACCAGGCGATCAGGCGAGCCACGTCGCCGGCGGTGACCACCTCGCCCCGCAAGGCGCAGCCCAGGGCCTGGTTGAGGTAGGATCCCGGCGTATCGCAACACGCCATCCCGCCACACCACTCCATGTGGTCGGCGGCCGCCATGGTCAGGGCCTCGGCGATGCGGGTCTCGTCCTGGATGGCGATCTGCGCAGGTTCAGGCAAGCTCCTGGGCATGGGGCCCTCCCGTGGGCGGCGTCCGCTCCAGCCGGCGCTCGAGGCGCCAGGCGTACAGCACCGGGACGATGAACAGCGTCAGCAGGGCCATGATCATACCACCGAACGCCGGGATCGCCATGGGCACCATGATGTCGGCGCCCCGACCGGTCAGGGTCAGCACCGGCAGCAGGGCCAGGATCGTGGTGGCCGAGGTCATCAGCGCGGGACGCACGCGCCGCATGGCGCCTGCCACCACGGCTCGGCGCGCGGCTTCACGGTCGGTGGGCCGGCGCTTCTCCAGGCTCTGGCCGAGGTAGGTGGCCATGACCACACCGTCGTCGGTAGCGATTCCGAAGAGCGCGATGAAGCCCACCCACACCGCCACCGAGAGGTTCACCGTATCGATGCGGAAGAGGTGGCGCAGGTCGATGCCGAACGGGCTCCCATCCAGGAACCACGGCTGCCCATAGAGCCAGATCAGCCAGAAGCCGCCGGCCCAGGCCACGAAGATGCCGGCGAAGACCATGCCGGCCACGGCCAGCGAACGGAATTGCAGGTGCAGGAGCAGCACGATGGACAGCAGCACCACGGGCATCACCACCATGAGCGTCCGCTCACTGCGCACCTGGTTCTCGAAGCTGCCGGCGAAGGACCAGCTCACACCCGCCGGCACGTCCAGGGCGCCACGGTCGCGCAGCCCGGCCAGATGGTCACGGGCCTGCTCGACAACGTCGATCTCGGCGACATCAGCCTGCTTGTCGAAGATGACGTAACTCACCAGGAAGGTGTCCTCGCTCTTGATGGCCTGGGGCCCCCGCACGTAGCGGACCTCGGCCACCTCGCCCAGGGGGACGGACACCCCGCCGGTCGTGCGGACGGTGATCGCCGTCAGGTCCTCGAGCGAGTCGCGCAACTCGCGCGGGTAGCGCACCCGCACGCCATGGCGCTGGCGGCCTTCCACCGTGACGGTGGCCTCGCGGCCGCCCACGGCGATCTGCAACGCGTCCTGGACCCGGGCCACGGTCAGGCCATACCGCGCCAGCCGCTCGCGATCGGGGACGACCTCGAGGTAAGGCTTGCCCACCACGCGGTCGGCGAGCACGGTGGCGGGATCGATGCCGGGCACGTCCTTGAGCGCGGCCTCGATGGCCAGCGCCGCGGTTTCGATGGCCTCGAGGCTGGGGCCACGGACTTTCACGCCCATGGGCGCGCGCATGCCCGATTGCAGCATGACCAGCCGGGTGGCGATGGGCTGGAGCCTGGGCGCGCTGGTCGTGCCGGTGAGCCGGGCCGCGGCCACGATCTCGTCCCAGATGTCGTCGGCCGAACGGATGTGCGGGCGCCACTGGCGGACACGCCGTCCGTCGGCATCGAGGCCGAACTCGGGCCGGTAGTTGATCACGGTCTCGATCATGGAAATGGGCGCCGGGTCGAGTGCGGTCTCGGCCCGCCCCAGCTTGCCCACGACCTGGGCCACCTCGGGCACCGTGAGGATCGCCTGGTCCAGCTTGCTCAGCACGTCGAGCGCCTCGCCGAGACTGGCGTGGGGCATGGTGGTGGGCATGTACAGGAACGAACCCTCGTCGAGCGGCGGCATGAATTCCTTGCCCAGCCCGGGAAACGCATGGCGCGGAGCGCTCCAGATACGGGCCCACGCCGACCCGTCACCATGGGTGGCGCCCGCACCGGGAAGGAAGGCGAAGACGCGATCGAAGCCGAGCCACACCGTGGTGCCTCCCAGCACCACCAACATGGGCAACACGAGAAACGTGCGCTTGTGCCTGAGGATCGCCGCGAGCAGCCGCGGATAAGCGTGCTGGAACGCGGCGAAGACCAGGAGCAGACCGACCACGGCGACCAGGACGAACACCACGCTGGCCAGGTAGGAGCGGCCGAGGCCCAGCGGTCGCCAGCGGTCGGCCAGGACGAGAAGAGCGGCCAGCGCCACCAACCAGCTGGCCACGCGTCCCTGCAGCCAGTCCGGCAGGCGTGCCTGCCAGGCGGCGACTCGGGCGAACCGCGGCGACCATCGCCGGCCGAGCACGGTCTGCGCCAGCACCGGCAACACCACCACCGCCAACCCCAGCGCCGCCACCAGCGCGAAGGTCTTGGTGAAGGCCAGCGGCCGGAACAGCTTGCCCTCGGCGCCGGTCAGGGTGAACACCGGCAGGAAGCTGAGGACCGTGGTCAACAGCGCGGTGAGGATCGCCGGGGCCACCTCGCCCGCGGCATCCTGGATCACGGCCCGACGCGGTGTGGTGAGGTCGGCCTCGGCCAGGCGGCGTTGGACGTTCTCGATGAGGATCACGCCCATGTCCACCATGGTGCCGATGGCGATGGCGATCCCCGAGAGCGCCACGATGTTGGCCTCGACGCCCACGGTCTTCATGGCCGCGAAGCAGAGCAGCACCGCCACCGGAAGAAGACCCGACACGAGCAGGCTGCCGCCCAGACTGCGCAGCATGAGCACGATGACCAGCACGGTGATCAGGATCTGCAGCGTGAGCGCCTCGCCGAGGGTGTCGAGGGTCTCGTGGATGAGGCCCGCGCGGTCGTAGAACGGCACGATGGTGACCTGGCTCGTGGTGCCGTCGGCCAGCGTCCGGATGGGCAGCGACGGGGCGATCTCGGCGATCTTCTGCTTCACCCGCTCGATGGCGGCCAGCGGGTTCTCGCCGTAGCGCACCACCACGATGCCGCCGGCGGCCTCGGCGCCGCCCACGTCGAGAGCCCCGCGACGCAGCGCCGGCCCACGCACCACGTGAGCCACCTCGCCCACGGTGACCGGTACGTTATCGCGCACCGAGACCACGCTGCGCGCGATGTCGTCGACCGAGGCGTAGAAGCCGGTGCCGCGCACTACGTACTCGACACGGTTGATCTCGAGCGTGCGCGCCCCCACTTCGCGGTTGCCGTCGCGCACGGCGCGGACCACGTCGTCGAGATCCAGTTCGTAGAGGCGCAGCGCGTCGGGATCCACCTCCACCTGGTACTCGACCACGTGGCCGCCCACCGAAGCCACCTCGGCGATGCCCTCGGCGGCCAGCAACGCGTCGCGCACCTGGAAGTCCTGGATCGTGCGCAGTTCCTGGGGATCCCAGCCGCCCGCCGGCCGACCGTCGGGAGTGCGACCCTCGAGGGTGTACATGAAGACCTGGCCGAGCGCGGTGGCGTCGGGTCCTAGGGACGGCTGCACGCCCGCGGGCAACGTGCCCGCCGACAGGCTGGCCAGCTTCTCGAGGATCCGCGAACGCGAGTCGAAGAAATCGGCGCGCTCCTCGAAGATGACGTAGATCGTGGAGAAGCCCAGATAGCTGTAGCTGCGCACCGTGCGCACCATGGGCACGCCCAGAAGCGCCGAGGTGAGCGGGTAGGTGATCTGGTCTTCCACGTCGCGCGGCGACCGGCCCGGCCACTCGGTGAACACGATCTGCTGGTTCTCGCCGAGGTCAGGGATGGCGTCCACGGGCACCGGGTCGCGCGGGACACCGCCCAGGTCCCACGCGAACGGCGAGACCAGCACGCCCCAGCCCGCGAGCAGCAGCACGCTCAGCAGGACGACCAGCCTGTGGTCGAGGCACCAGCCGATCAAACGCGTCACGACCCCTCCTCCGTGGCGCCCAGCCGGGCCACCTCGCCGCCGCACCGCAGCATCATGGCGCCGTAATACGGGTTGGCCGTGGTGTCGTCGAGCTGCAGCCAGTGGGCGCCGGCGTTGTCGAAAGCCATGGGGCAATGGAAGCGGCGCAGCGGGCTCTCGCCGGCCCAGCCCACGGCGCTGATGGTGAGCCACAACCGGTCCGACAGGGGCTGGAAGGCCTCTCGCATGGCGGCGAGATCGGCTGCCGTCACCACCGCGTCGGCGGCGGCGACCAGCTCGGGGATGGCATCGCGGCAATGGAGGCTGAAGGTGGCCTGAAGCGCGCGCGCGGCGACGGTGGCGGCCGCGGCGTCGTCTCCCGCCAGCGCCGCCTGCAACTCCAGGTACGCCGCCATCACCTCGGGCGCCAGGTCGACGAAGCAGGGCGGCACCGCGGTCGGATCAGTGGCATCCTCCATGGACATCATGCTCGGTCGAGCCTGGATCTGCAGCGCGCTGTCGAGCTTGAAGGCGCCATTGGTCACCACACGGTCACCTTCCCGCAGCCCATCACGGACCACGAACCAGTCGCCGGCTCGCGGTCCGAGCACGACCTCGCGACCGCTGAACCGCCGCTCGTCCTCGTCATCTTGCAGGTAGACCACCGCGCGCTCGCCGGTCAGCAGCGGCGCGGTGGCCGGGACTGCCAGCGGCGGTTCGACATCGGCACGGCCGGCCCGCGGCCGACCGTCGGCAGCAAGCTCCACGGCGACACGTCCGCGAGCCAGCATGCCCGGGCGCAGGCGTCCGTCGGGATTGTCCGCCTCCAGGCGCACGCGCACCGTGCGCGTCCGGTCGTCCAGCAGGGGATCGACGAACGCGATGCTGCCCGTGAAATCCTCGCCCGGCAGGGCGTTGACCTGGAAGCGTACGGTCTGTCCGGCAGCCAGCCAGGGCAGGTCGCGTTCGAAGGCCGAGAGTTCTACCCAGACGTGGCTCAGATCGGCGATGGCCACGAGCGGCTGGCCGGTGCTGACGTAGGCACCTTCCACCGCGTCCTTCCGCACCACGGTCCCGGCCACCGGAGCGGTGATGGTGACCAGCTCGCCGCCGGTGGTGGCCACCTGGTCGGGGTCGAGGTCCCACAGGCGCAAGCGTTCACGGACCGATTGTAGGTTGGCCGCGGCTCCCGGCTCGCCACGCTCGACCGCGGTCCGGGCAGCGAGCAGCTCGGCGCGGGCACGGTAGAGCTCGGGCGAATAGAGGTCGGCCAGCTTCTCGCCGCGCTGGACCGTCCGACCGGTATAGTCGACATGAAGCCGCTCGATCCTGCCGGCCACGCGCGCGGTGATGACTCGCTGGCTGGTCTCGTCGGCGACGACCTTGCCCACCAGCGCGACCTCGCGGGTCACGAACCGGCGCTCGACCATGGCGGTGGCGATCTCGGCGAGCGCCACGGCATTGGCCGAGAGAGCCAGGTCTCGCGGACCGAGCCCCTCGACCGTGTCCTCCTCGAGCGGGATGAGATCCATGAAACAGATCGGACACTCGCCCGGCTCCGGCAGCTGGAACTGCGGATGCATGCTGCAGGTCCAGGTCGTGGCCGCGGGCGTCGTGTCGTGAGCATGGTCGGCATGGTCCGCGGTCACGTCGGGCCCCTGGCCTCCGCGCAGCACGAAGCCAAGGGCGAAGGCGACGACCAGCGCCAGGATGGACAGGATACGACGATTGCGGCTGGTCATGGCGTCACCTCGACTTCAGTTCCGACAGGTTCGTGACGGGCAGCTGTCCCAGCGCCTCGTCGAGGTCGGCTGCGGCCAGCACGAGGTCGCGCTCGGCATCGAGCCGGGCCTGTTCCAGTTCGAGCAGGGTGCGCTGTGCGCCGAGCACGTCGGCGAGTGCCGAACCGTCGGCGCGGTATCCCGCCAGCACCGACTCGTAGGCCTGCCTGGCGCGAGGGATCAGATCGGCGGCGTAGCGCTGGCGGCGGCGCTCCGCGTCGCGGAGGGCCACCGTGGCGGCGACGATCCGGGCTTCCAGCTGCTGGTCCTGAGCCCGGCGCTCGGCCTGGGCCCCGCGTGCCCTGGCCTCGGCGGCGGCGGCCGCGCCATCGTACTTTCCTCGCCAGAGCGGGATGCTGACGCCGACCCTGGCCACCACCGCGTCCTTGCCGCTGCCGTCGACCCCATCCATACGGGCCGGTCCGACCTGGATCCAGTCCAGTCCGAGCGTGAAGCCGGGCCAGCCGGCGCGCCGCGCGGCCGTCGCCTCGTGCCGCGCCGCCGCCGCTCGCTGGTCGAGTAAAGCGAGGAGCGGGTGGGGTGTCCGGGGCTCGACATCCCCTGCCGACGCTGGCGTGGCGAGACGGACCGGGAGTTCGAGGGCCGCCGCAGGGTCTCGTCCCAGGGCCGCGTTGAGCTGGGCCCGTGCGGACTCACGCTGGTCGTCGAGTCCCTCCAGGCGATCCTCGAGTCGGGCCAGGGCGACCTGGAGTTGCAACAGGTCGGCGTAACGAGCCTGCCCCGCCTCGTAAGCCACGCGGACGGCGTCCTCCAGCGACGACAGCAACTCGACCTGACCGCGCATCACCAGCCGGGTCTCGGCCAACCAGGCGGCCTGGGCCCACGCTTGGCGGACGCCGGCCACGATGCGCAGGGCCGTCACCTCTGCGGATGCCGCCGCGGCCGCGGCGAGCGCGTCCGCCGAATGTCCGCGGGCGTCGAGGGTGCCCGGCCAGGGCAGCGGTTGCTGGAACGAGAGGACACGCTGTTGCGGTCCGACCCTGGTCTCCACCGGCTCGAGCATCTCACCCCACATGAACACGGGGTCGGGCAGCGATCCCGCCTGGTCGACACGGGCCGTGGCGGCCTCGTACTCGGCACCGGCGACCGCCACGCCCGGGTGGTGCCGCAGCGCATAAGCCTCCAGGCCCGGCAGATCGTCTCCCGACGGGACCGGCACGGTGTCGAGCGCCGCGGTGACGAGCATCAGTCCCAGCAGCAAGGAGGTCACGATCGATCCTTCCGCCGGCCTTCCGCGCCATGGGCGCGGACCGCGAGCCAGACGAGGAGCGCCAGGAAGGAGATGGCGATGACATTCACGGTCAGGGTCATGGTGATTCACCTCTCGAAGAATTCGATCGGGACAATGCAGGGGCCGTGCCAGAAATTAACTTGTTTATTGTCAACATATTATGTAGATGGATAGAGATTTTTGAAGAATATTCTCCACCTTGACGGCGGCGCCATTGGTGAATATTCTCCACTCAGATCTGGAGGTGCCGTCTTGAAGAAAATGATCCAGGCCTACGGGCTGGTGGCGCTGATGGTGCTGGTGGTCACCCTCATGCACTACAACACCGCCATGCACATCCACGCCGCCCACGGCATCTACCGGCGTCTCTACTATTTCCCCATCATCATCGCCGCCTTCCGCGGCGGTCGGACGGGCGGGCTGGTGGCTGCGCTGGCCGTCTGCCTCCTCTACATCCCTCATGCCTTCGGACTGATCGGCTTCGACCCCGCCCCCACCCTCGAGAAGGTCCTCGAGATGGTGCTCTACCTCGCCGTGGCCCTGGTCACGGGCACCCTGGAGGATCGTGATCGGCGCACCCGCGACCACCTCCGCGCCGCGCTCACCGAACGCGAACGTCTCGAACGCGAACTGGTCCAGCGCGAACGGCTGGCGGCGGTGGGCCAGCTGTCAGCGGGCCTGGCTCATGAGATCCGCAATCCCCTGGCGAGCATCAAGGGCGCCGCCGACGTGCTCCAGGACGACGAACCACGCGACCATGGTCGCGGTCGACTCCTGGCGATCATTCGCGAGGAGGCGGCCCGTCTGAACGATGTTCTGACACGATTCCTGGCCTTCGCCCGCCCCACTCCCGGCGACCATACCCGCTTCGACCTGCGCGAGGAGGTGACCCGTCTGGGCGAATTGCTGCGGCACCGGGACGCGGCGCCCCGGGTCACGGTCGAGCTCGCCGACGAGGCCTGCCCCCTGGACGGGGATCGGACCCTGATCCGCCAGCTCCTGCTGAATCTGGGCCTGAACGCCGCCGAGGCCGCGGGCCCGGCACCCGACGGCCTGGTCACCCTGGCGCTGCACCGGGATCGCGGCCAGCTCCGCTTCACGGTCACCGACAACGGTCCCGGCTTCACGACCGAGGCCGTGGCCAACCTCGGCACCCCCTTCTTCTCCACCCGCGAGGGCGGCACCGGCCTCGGCCTGGCCACTTGCCTGCGCATCGCCCGCGATCACGGTGGCGATGTCGCCGTGGACGAGGACCGCCTCCATGGCGCGCGCCTCTGCGTCCGCCTGCCCGCCAGCGAAGGAGGCCCGTGATGGCCCGGGTGCTACTGATCGATGACGACCGCAACCTGCGCGAGGTGGTGAGCTTCATCCTGCAGCAGGCCGGGCACGAGGTCCTCGACGCCGGCAGCGCCGAGGAAGGACTGGCGCGCTTCTCACACGGCGAGGTCGACCTGGTGCTGACCGACATGAAGATGCCCGGCCGCGACGGTCTCGACGTGCTGCGCGAGGTCCAGCCCACGGGCATCCCGGTCATCGTACTCACCGCCCACGGCACGGTGAGCCAGGCGGTGGAGGCCATGCGTCTGGGGGCCTCTTCCTACCTCTTGAAGCCGTTCGAGCGGGACGAGCTGGTGGTCACGGTGGCGAAGGCCCTGGACGAGGGTGCGCTGCGCCGGGACAACGCCAACCTGCGCCGCATCCTCCGTCGCCGACAGGCCGACAGCGGACTGGTCTATCGTTCGCAGGCCATGGCGCGCGTGCTGGAGCAGGCCCGGCAGGCGGCCGCCACCGACGCCCCCGTGCTGATCACCGGCGAGAGCGGCACCGGCAAGGAACTGGTGGCACGACTGGTCCACGAGGCGAGCTCCCGCTGGGAAGGCCCCCTCGTCACCGTGAACTGCGGCGCCATCGCCGGCGACCTCGCCGAATCCGAACTCTTCGGACACCTGCGCGGCGCCTTCACCGGCGCCGACCGCGACCACGACGGCCGCATCCGCGCCGCCGCCGGCGGCACGCTCTTCCTCGATGAAATCGGAGAGCTGACCCCGGCGCTGCAACCCAAGCTGCTACGCACCCTGGAATCGCGGCAGATCGATCCAGTGGGCGCCACCGCCCCGGTGGAGGTGGACTTCCGGCTGGTCTGCGCCACCAATCGCGACCTGGTGGCCGCCAGCCGCGAGGGCCGCTTCCGGGAGGATCTCTTCTACCGCGTGGCCATCGTGGTGCTGCACCTGCCGCCACTGCGCGATCGCCGCGAGGACATCGCTCTGCTCTGGGAACACTTCACAAGACTGCATGGCGGCGAGGCCGTGACCTCGACCCCGACCCTGGTCGCCGACCTGGAATCCCGGTCCTGGCCAGGCAACGTCCGCGAGCTGCGCAACCTGAACCAGCGGCTGGTGGTACTCCGACAGAGTGACAGGCTGGACCTATCCGACCTGGCGGCCGGCGCGGGCGATCACCGGACAGCCGCACCGGCGCCCGCGGGCGACCTGCTCCTGCCGGGATCCTTGCCCCCGGACCGTCTCGACCTGCCCGCTCTCGAGCGCAACATCATCCAGCGCGCCCTCTCCCGGTTCGGCGGCAACAAGTCCCGGACCGCCGAGTACCTCGGCCTGCCGCGACACGTGCTGATCTACCGGTTGAAGAAGTTCGAGGAGATGAGTTGAACGGAGCGGACGTCGCGCACCCGTCAGCGGTCACTCGGGGCTCGCGATCAGGGTCCTGTCGCCGAGCCCCAGCGGCAGGTCCGGGATCCTGAATCCGAGGGCGCGTCCATCATCGCGCACCAGATCCTCAGCGGGCCAGAATCCCTGCGCGTGCAGGGCGATCAGCATCTGCCGGCGGTAGTCGTAGAGCTTGACCTCGTCGGGAGAGAACACGAGGGCAAGCGACTCGCCACGGTAAGGGCGGTCCGGCACGTGTTCGTGGAACAGCTCGTTGCCCGCGGACGTGTCCTCGTTGCTACCGAAGAGGATGATGCCGGCCGGTGTGCCGTGACTGGCCTCGACGAGGAAACCTCCGACCCCGTCGGCATCGACGCTGAGCCGACCGGAAACCTCCCGCCACCTCGACACGAATGGGCTCGGCCAGTAACCAGCACTCACGCCTGGCGTCACCGGTTGGTGAAGGTACGCTTCGAACCTCGCCCGCAGGTCGGACCATGGAGTCTGCAGCGCCTCCGCCAGGCGCCCAACCACCTCCATGGCCGTCCAGCCAGAGACCGCCGCCGCCGATCCTGAACAATCCCGGTAGGCCTGGCCTAGCCCGGCAGCACCGTACTCCTTCAACACGAAGCCCACGAACACGCCCGCAGCCGGATAGGTCAGGTCGGCCGACATGGCGAAGAAATCTGTTCTGGCCAGCAGATCATCCAGCGTCAGCCAGCCCTCCACCAGGCCCGTCCGTCCCAGCCGGTCCAGCACGCACGGATGGCGGCCCCAACGCCCTCCCAGATGCACCGCCAGCCCTTCCTGCAGGAGCGGCAGCGTGAACAGCGGGAGATCATCGAGCCAGATGATGGCCAGCAGGTGGGCCAGTTCATGGGCATGGCAGGGGTGGTGCGTGACCACCATGTCTTGCTGCAGATTGGCCACGCCCACCGTCGGCGCTCCGGCGAGTCGCTCGACCTCGTCCGGCGAGGCGAGCAGGTACCCGAGCTGCTCCCGTTCGAGCAGCGCCAGCCTCTGCGCACTCCAGTCGAGCCGTCCGGTCATGTCCAGGATGCAGGAGTCGAGCTGCGCGATGAGGTGAGGTGGGGTCGCCAGCGGCGCCATGGGGCGGAGGTCATGGATCGTGACGAAGCGTCCCCTGGCCACCGGTCCACCATCGGCAACCCAGCGCGCAGGGTTGATCAAATGCCAGCGGCCCAAGGCCTGGACCAGGTGATACGGGTGGGACAACTCCTGGCTGCCCGCCTCGATCACCAGGGGCACGCGGCACGTTCCGGCCAGCGATCCCGACTCGATCGGCACCGGCGGATCGAGGTGCCAGCGTGCCCGACCGGCTGTCAGCCAGGAGCGGACTCGCCAGAGCAGCGAATCTCCATCCACCTTGAGGGGCAGATCTCTGAAGCAGACCCCGAACCTATTCGCCGCAGCAAGATGGTCGTCCTGCCAGCATGCCGATGCGGCCGCCCACTCGGCAGCCAGCACGTGCTCGATGTAGCTGGTGAGATGGTCCGAGGCGCCTTCGAGGTCGACTTGTGCGGGCACCGGGTCAACACCCAGGAACCAGGAGAAGAGGCAACCAGCGATCAGGATCTCCGCGGTTCGTGGCCAGGACAAGCGTGGTCTCCCGAGGCGGGTCAGTGGATGCGCAGCCATTGCTCCATGAGATTATCCCGCTGGTCGCCTCACGGCAAGAACGCGACCGGCGGCCGCAAGATCGGCCGCCGGTCACCCCGTGCCTCTGCGTTCGTCAACCCGGGGAAATCCATTGCTGAAAAAATGCTAGCTGCGTTGTCGGCCGATCAGGGCGCGATAACCGCGGGAGTAGGCCACGTACAACCCAGGCAGCGCCGGCAAGATCATCAGGAGCGCCAGGGTGGAGCGCAGTGCCGTGGCACCCAGGACCAGGAGGCCGAGCACGGCGGCAAAGGTGAGGAAGAATGCCACGAAGATGATGAAGTGTCCGATGGTTTTCATGGCAACCCTCCGGTTCCTGGCTTGTGCCACGACTGCCAAGAAATGTTATCATAAATCAAGACATGAGATCAACCAATAAAACAAAATTGGAGTCTAGCCATCAATTAATGAAGGCGCATGCGGAGCCACGCCAAGTTTGAGGTGATCGTTGAGTGCTCCAAGCAGGGCCGTGACTTCTCGATCCAGACCATCAGTGGTGCCTGGCGGTGAATGCAGACGCCCAAACCGCCGACCTGGATTGGAGGCTTCATCTGCGCTAGAATGATATCTGTGGGATCCTCGAAATCAGAATCGATTACCACCGAGAGAGTTGGTCCATGTTAACGATGCTGCAGCGGTTGTTCTCGACCATCGTCGAACGCGCCAGGTTGGCACTCCTTGCTATGGGCCTGATCGGCCTGATCCTGCGCGTGGGCATCATCCTCATGCGGAAGACATACCTGAAGGATTATTCCAGCACCGATCATGGCTCCATCGCGCAGAGCATCGTCGACGGCACGGGCTATCTCTACCAGGGATTCGTCAGCAGTTTCTTCGGCCCCCTGTTCACCTATCTCTGGGCTGGACTCATTCGCACATTCGGCCCCGACCAGGGCGAGCTGGTCCTGCAGTTGCTCAACGCAGTGCTCCTGGCAGCAACCCCGCTTCTCCTCTACCGGTTCGCCCGCATCTACTTCGACCAGGGCGTTTCGCTTCTGGCCGCGGCCTGGCTCGCCTTTTACCCGGAATTCCTGATCCTGAGCAGCACGGTCTTCACCGAGAGCGTGCTCACCTTTCTCTGGTGCGCCGTCCTGGCGCTCTATGCACTCTGCCGGAGTGAAACTCGGCCCTCGCTGGGCATCGCCTTCTCGCTGGGACTGGTGGCCGGCGCCCTGCTGCTCACCAAGGGACGCATGCTGCCATTCATCCTCCTCCTTGTGGCGAGCCTGGCCTGGCGCGGGCGGGCTTCGGGCGAAGGCAGTCGGCGCTGGCTGCTCGTCTCGGTGATCATGATGGTCGGGATGGCTGCAGTCGTCGCGCCGTGGACCTTGCGCAACCAGGGCGTCCATGGACGTCTGGTTCTGTTCGAGTCCAGTGCTGGCTACAATCTCTGGCTAGGGCATCATGCCGAAGCTACGGGAACCGGCAAGGCCCGCCTGGGCGTCTCGAATTTCAGCGATCAGGCCGGCGCCAAGGTCTCATTCACCGCCCCTCCCGCCATGCAGATGGAGATCGATTCAGCGGTCAGCGAGATCGCCAGGGACGACATCTACCGCCGCCACGCCATGGACGACATCAAGGCCAGGGGTGCCGGAGAACTGGGATTGTCGCTACGGAAAGTCGCCTACGCCTGGATTCTTGACCCGACCAACAGCCTCGTGCGGAGCCCCGGATACTGGCTACCCTGGTTCTTGACCCTGGCCCTGTTCCTGGTCGGCCTCGTGGGTCGAATCTTGACGGAAGGGCGCCGGGATATCCTGCTCTGGCTCATGCTCCTGGGTTGGACACTATCCCAGATCGTCTTCTTCGTGATTCCGCGACTCCGCTACCCCATCTACCCGATCATCTTCCTGTTCGCAGCGCAGGGGCTGGTCATCCTCTACGGACTGGTTGCCAGGCGATGGCGCGGTGGCAGCGTCTAGAAGCTGAACCCGAAACTCGCCCCGCCCGAGGCCTCGAACCCTTCCTTGGTCACCAGCGGCGTGAACGCCAGCCTCATGAACAGCCCATAATCCCCCATGAACCGGTAGCCCACGATCCCCGCGGCCGCGACCTGGCTCTCGGTCATCTCGTACAGGGGTGCGTCGTCCTGTTCGTTGAAGTCCGACGGCAGGAAGAAGAACGACATACCGGCTCCGAGTTCGAGGAAGCTGTTCTGCTCGCCGATGAGATAGCTCACCGTGGCGGGCACCACGAACGACTGGGCATACCACCAGAACGTCCCGCCGGCGCCGATGCGCACGGCGACCTGGTCGGTCACGAGCTTCTCGAAATTGGCCGAGACCATGCCGCCAGAACCCATGACCTCGGCATAGAGCGTGTTGGTGCGGATGAAGTATTGCTGACCCCAGGCCGGGGCGGTCGTCAGGCTGGCGAGGATCAACACCAGGATGGGGACGAGGGCGCGTCGCATGTCTTGCCTCCGAGCTGAGGGACCATCGCGGGGTTCGGACAGCCAGGATAACGTCAACTGGGGGTTCCGTCTGCAGCCAGTTGAAGAGGTGCTGGCATATTGTCGCCAGAGCGGCCATACTGCCTGGGAATGGTTGGTCTCTACTAACCCCACGCTCGGGAGGTCGCCCCATGCGTCATGGTTCGCTCTTCATGCTCGGATCCTGCCTGCTCCTCACCTTCGTATGCGGGCTCGTCGGCTGCTCCGATGACGACGACCCCGCCACGCCGAATCCCAAGCCCCGGGCCGTGATCACCAGCCCCGAGAGCGGCGCCGACTACAGCGCCGCCCAGTTCGTGCCCCTCCGTGGCTACGGCGAGAACAGCGGCGGCAACCGGATCTACCCCGAGTACCTGGCCTGGTACCTGGACGAGGTCCACGAGGACAGCCTCCAGGGTCGGGGCGAGATCGTCGACGTGCGCCTGCCCCTGGGCACGCACACCCTCTACCTCAAGGCCAGCGAGACCGCAGAGATCTTCGCCATCGACAGCGTCAGTGTCGAGATCCTGACCCCGGACAACTACCCGCCCGTGGCCACCATCCTCGAGCCGCTCACCGGCGAGACGTTCCTGCCCGCGCACGTGCCCACGCTTCTGCGCGGCCGGGGCACCGACATCGAGGACGGCAACGTGCCGCCGTCGAGCCTGGGCTGGGTCAGCAGCCTCGACGGCGACCTGGGCACCGGCACCGAACTCGCCGTGGGCCTCTCCCCCGGCGAGCACCAGCTGATCCTGACCGCCATCGACCAGGCCGGCACCTCGGCCAGCGACACCGTCACCGTGGTCTGCAACCACAAGCCGAGCCTGCCCTTCGCCAGCGGCGAATACCGGCTCAGCAGCTACGAGTTCAACGTGATCGGCGAGTGCCAGCGCATGCTCTGGGTGACCGGCCTCGGCACCATCACCATCGATGCCGGAACCGCCACCTTGGCCATCACCGACCTCGGCGGCGGACTGTCCTGCGACTGGGCCGATATCTGCGACCTCACCGGCACCGTGGTGGAGGGCAACATCAGCCTCGAGGTGGACGACACGCTCGACAACAACACCGCGGTCCGTATCGAGATGACGGCCTACAACAAGGACGCCGACACGGCCGAGGGCCTGCTCCGCGTCATCACCACGCCGCCCGGCGGCCAGCCCTGCGTCAACCGCGCGCGCCTGGCGCTGCTGCGAGAGAGCGACTGAGCGCGGAATGCGCTACAGCGCCGACATCGTGGTGATCGACCTGGAAGCCTCCTGCCCCGCCGAGGACGAGGGCGACAACTCGGTGGAGCGGAGCAACATCATCGAGATCGGGGCGGTGCGGCTGGACCGCCGCAGCCTCGAAGTCACCGGCTCGTTCAGCGAGCTGGTCCGCCCCCTCGACTACCCCGTGACCCCCTTCATCACGGGCCTGACCGGCATCACTCCCGAGATGGTGGCCGACCGCGACACGTTCGACGCGGTCGGCCGCCGCTTCCTCGACTGGTACGGTCCGCGCAACAAGGCCCACCTCGCCGCCTGGGGCGCCTACTACGACGTCCCCCTCCTGCGCAAGGAGTGCCTGCGCTTCGGGTTGCCGTTCCGCGAGCACTTCGTGGGCGGGGCCTTCGACCTGCGTGCGGTGGGAATGGCCTGGCTCGCCACGAATGACGAGCGGACCAGCGGCGCCACCCTCGAGACGGTCCTGCGCAAGATGGGCCTGGAGGGCCGCTTCACCAGCCACCGCGCCGCCGACGACGCCCGTGCCGCCGGCGCCGTGCTGCAGGTCCACCACCTGGGTCGCGCCCTGACGGATTGACAATTTCCCAACAGTCTTGATTGACCAGTGTCCTTCTGCGACATTACTGGCGCGCGCGCCGGCGGCCGCTCACGTCGGCGAGGGTCCAGCCCCCCTACCGGAGGAACGTCCGTGTCCGATCCCCGCCAGCTTCTCGCAGCACAGGAGACCAACTTCAAGCACTGGGAAGTCATCAAGGACGTGGTCGACCAGACCATCGACCTCATGCTCGACACGCGCCAGAGCGGCCATCCCGGCGGCAGCCGCTCCAAGGCCCACATGCTGCTCAGCCTCATGCTCAGCGGCGCCATGCGCTGGGACATCCGCAACCCCGGCAAGCGGTTCGCCGACCGCTTCGTCCTGGTGGCCGGCCACTGCGCGCCCCTGGTCTACGGCACCCTGGCGGTGTTCAACGAGGCGCTGCGCCTGGCGGCCGAGCGCACCGGCGAGAGCAAGTACCTGGTGCCCGGCGGCTCGGACCGCATGCTCACCTGGGAGGACCTGCTCACGCTGCGCCACCACGACGGCCTGCCCGGGCACGTGGAGATGGCGGGTAAGAACCTCTTTTGCAAGTGGAACACCGGCCCCAGCGGCCACGGCGCCCCCGCGGCGGTGGGCCAGGCGCTGGCGTTGAAGAAGGCCGGCTGTACCGGCGTGAAGGTCTTCGCCCTGGAGGGCGAAGGCGGGCATACCGCTGGCTGCTGGCACGAGGCCAAGAACAGCGCCTACGGCCTGGGCCTGGACAACCTCCAGGTCATCCTCGACTGGAACGATTTCGGCATCGACCCGCGTCCGTTCTCCAGCGTGGTCCACGGCGACCCGCGCCAGTGGTTCGAGCCCTACGGCTTCCACGTCCATCAGGCCGAGGACGGCAGCGACTGGACCCAGGTCACCCGCGCGCTCTTCGACCTCACGGCCGGCGAGAACCCCGCCGGCCGCCCCGGCATGATGTTCGGCCGCACGCGCAAGGGCCGCGGCTACTACACCTTCGACCAGGACAGCCACGGCGCCGCCCACAAGTACCACAGCGAGAAGTTCTGGGCCGGCCGCCGCGATTTCGCCGCGAAGTACGGCGTCACCTGGGAAGGCGAGGGCGAGGAGGCTCCCGTCACCACCGAGGACAAGCTCGCGCGGCTGTCCAGCCACCTGAACACGGCCCTCGACGTCCTGCGCCAGCGCGAGGACACCATGGCCTACCTGGCCGACCGGCTGGTCGAACTGGGCGACTCGGTTCCCGCCAGCATCGACACCTTCCTGCTGCCCGAGGCCAAGAACCCCCTCGAGGACCCCGACCTCTTCGACCCCGCCCGCTATCCCGCCGACCTCTGGGCCCAGCCCGGCCAGAAGCAGCCCAACCGCGCCGGCTTCGCGCGCTGGGGCAGCTGGGTCAACAGCGTCTGCCTCGAGCGCTACGGCCGCCCGCTCTTCCTGGTGACCTCGGCCGACCTGGCCGGCTCCACCAACATCGCGGGCTTCGGCAAGGACTACTCCGCCGAGCTCCAGAACGCCGGCTGGTACGACCGCGACGAGAATCCCGCGGGCGTGGTCCTGCCCCAGCCCATCACCGAGTTCGCCAACGCCGGCATCATGGCGGGCTGCGCGTCGGTGAACCTGAGCCGCGAGCCCGAGAACGAGTTCAACGGCTGGTACACGGCCTGCTCGACCTACGGCTCGTTCAGCTACCTGAAGTACGGGATGATGCGGCTCTACAGCCAGCTCGCCCAGGATTGCGAATTGCAGCTCGGCAAGTGCATCTGGGTGGCCGGCCACAGCGGCCCCGAGACCGCCGAGGACAGCCGCACCCATTTCGGCATCTTCTCCCCCGGCGTGACCCAGCTCTTCCCCGAGGGCGCCGTGCTGAACCTGGTACCCTACGAGTACAACGAGGTCGGCCCCATGCTCGCCGCCGCGCTGCGCCTGCCGCAGCCGGTGATCGTGCTGCACCTCACGCGGCCCGGCGTGGAGATCCTCGACCGCGAGCAGCTCGGCCTGGGCTCACACCTGCTCGCCGCCCGCGGCGCCTACATCCTGCGCGACTACCGCCCCCAGGAGCCCCAGCACGGCTGCATCCTCGTCCAGGGCACCATGAGCACCGCCAACCTGCTGAAGGCGCTGCCCGCGGTGGACGCGGCCGGCGTGAACCTGAAGATCGTGGCCGTGCCGAGCCGCGACCTCTTCCGCCTCCAGGACCAGGAGTACCAGGACACGGTGCTCACCAAGGGCGACCGCCTCAACAGCACCTACGTCACCAACATGGCGCGCATCTGCCTGCGCGAGTGGTCGCTCAATCCGCTGGCCGACGACTGGGCGCTCTCGAGCGACCAGGACAACCGCTGGCGCGGCGGCGGCTCGGTGGACGAGGTGCTCGAGGAGGCGGGACTGGATCCGGAGAGCATCGCCCGGGGGCTCATCGAGTTCGGCGAGGCCTACGAGCAGCGCATGAAGGTGCTGGGGCATCTGGTGGCCCACGCGAAGGGCGAGAGCCACTGATCAGACGGGACGGTCGCAGCGGCGGCCACAGCGGCAGCCGGGAGACCACGGGAGGGGCTGCACGACCAGGCGATCCGGTTGTGAATGAACCGATTGGGCCTCGGCGGCGGCATGCACGTAGCCGCCGATCACGGCGACCGAGCGGTCGCGTGCGAGCTGGCGCAAGATGGTGGGTGTCGGACCATCGGGAGCCTCGGCCGTGACCCGCGGATCCACGGAGAAGCCCGTGGCGAACATCTCGGGCAGGACCACCAGTTGCCGATATTCGTTCCACCGACAGGGGACCCGGTCCTACTTCTCCCCCGCCAGCGTCTCCGCGATATTGAAGATATGATCCTTCGTCCGCCGATACCCGTTCAGCATGTCGGTATAGATCAGGGCCGCCCGCGGCGGAACGCCCTCGTCGCCCAGCTGCGCCAGATACCGTTTCCGGGATTCCTTGGCATGGACGGTGATGGCGTCGCCCTGGAGCTTGGCCTTGCTGAGGACCTCGGGACGTCGCTCCGCGACGGCCTGGGAGACCATGGTCAGGTACTCGTCGACCAGGTCATGCAGCTTCAGGAGATCGGCCTGGCCACGGTCGCCGAACCGGAAGCCCTTCTTGTTCCGCTTCAGATTGAGCTTGAGGATCTTGGCGTAGTAGTCGCTCACCGACTCGTACTCGTCGGCCATGCGGAGTTGTTCCCTGCTGGCCTCCACGATGTCGGAGGGGATGTTCCCCGATAGCACGTGGGTGAGGAACTCGGTGACCTCGTCCTGCATGATGTCCAGGACCTCTTCGCGGTGGAGGATCCGCCGGGTGACCTTCTCGTCGATTCGATCGTTTTCCAGGGCCGTCCGGAGCATGGTGCTCATCTTGGCGATGTGGCTGCCCATGCGCAGGATCTCGTCCTCGGACTGGGCGATGCCCATGGCCGGCGAATCGAGCAGGCGGACATCGAGGAATGTGAGGTGCGGGGTCTCCCGGTGGTCCTTGTCCGGGACCAGACGCGTCACGAGCCTGGCGAAGGGACCGAGCAAAGGCAGGAAGACGAGAGTGTTGACGATGTTGAAGCAGGAGTGGGCCAGCGCGATCTTGGTCACGATGTCGGGCGTCAGCGAGAACAGCATCCCGAACCTGCTCAGGATCATCTCGATGAACGACGTGTACCAGAGGAAGATGGGGACGAGCCAGAGCGTGCCGACGACGTTGAAGATGATGTGGCCATAGGCCGCGCGCCTGGCGTTGACCGAGGCCCCGAGCGACGCCAGGAACGCCGTGACGGTGGTCCCCACGTTCAGCCCCAGGATCAAGGCCGCGGCGGTGGGGAAGGCGATGATTCCCGACTGCGCCAGCGCGATGGTGACGCCGAGCGTCGCCGAGGACGACTGGACCAGCATGGTGGCCAGACAGCCGACGACCGCGCACTTGAGAATGCCCAACATGGTGTCCCCGGACATGGTGGCGAAGAGCTGCAGGAGCAGATCGTTGACCACCGGATGCTTGAATCCGGAGGACATGGTCTCCAGCCCGAAGAAGATCATCCCCACACCGCAGATCGCCATGGCCGTGTAGCGCACCCGTTCGCTCTTGACGAACAGGTAGACCAGCGCCGCCAGGCCGAGGATTGGCAGTCCGTACTTGCCGATCCTCAGGGCCAGGATCCAGCCCGTGATCGTGGTGCCGACGTTGGCGCCGATGATCACGCCCAGCGCCTGCATCAGCGTCATGAAGCCGCCGTTGACGAAGCCGACCACCATGACCGTGGTGACGGAGCTGGACTGGACGACGCTGGTGACCACGGTGCCGATGGCGCACGCGGCGATCCGGTTGCTGGTCACCGCACCGATGAGGCTGCGCAACCGGCTGCCCGCCACGGCCTGCATGCCGTCGGACATGAATTTCATGCCCAGCAGGAAGATGCCGAGGCCACCGACCACCTTGAAGGCCAGGGCGTGGAGCACGATGCCGGCGATACCGTCGTTCATGAAAAGAACCCGTATGTCGTCGTAAATGGTGGGGAGACGGCCGCCTGCGGCCGGGCCTGCACATCGAGCCCATTAATGGTCCTGAGCCGGCGAGAGCCAAGAGAATTCTGGCACCGGCGATGGATATCCTGGAATGCAACCAGGCACGTCGCGATCAGTGGAACAACGCCTTGACGGCGGTCCAGCTGCGCCTTTCCACCGAGGTGGCGATGTTCAGCAAGAGCACGTAGTCGTACTCGTATGTCAGGCCCTGCCAGAAGGTCTGCGGACCGACCCACAACCATACCGTGGCGCCGGGAGGACCCGAGATGCTCATCGTGGCCTCATTGTAGGGACCGAATGCGACGAGTTGCAGGACCCCGACGGAACCGCAATCCTGCGGCCCCAGCTCGAACATGTACGAGCCTTCCTCGGCATCCCCGGTGACCTCGAGAACGCCCCCGGCGGGGACGGTGATCGTGAACCAGTCGGTGTCCCGGAACGAGGCGCCCACGGGATCCAGGTAGTACCCGGCCTTGCCGCAGAACGCGGGGCCGGTGATGGGCTGGAAGGGATTGCCGGACTCGGGGCTGTTGCAGCCGCCGTTCCAGCTGTCGATGTAGCCGTCCACGAGCGGCGGCTCGTTCTCGAGCTCGGCCCCCGCGGGACAGTCCACGTGGGGATTCGAGAACGCGGTCACCCAGCCGGTATAATTCCCGAATGCTCCGCCGTAGCCGTCGATGACCAGGTAGTAGCGGATGCCGCCGATGATCGGAACGTCGGCGAGCAGCGAGGTGTAGTCGTCGTGGAAGTCGTCGTTGCAGGCGATCAGGTTCAGGTCCTGGTCATAGAGGTAGATCTTGGTGTCGTAATCCGAACCGTACATGTCGACCAGGAGGTCGCAGTCCAGCGGGGCGAGGAACGTGTAGACGACATCCGGCGAGGTGGACCCGGCATAGGGGCAGACCTCGTCGTAGTCGTTCACGTACCCCGCGGTGGTGCCCTCGATGATCACATCACAAATCAGGATTTCGACCGCATCCAGGATGGTGTCGCCGCCCTGGCGCAGGACCGCGGAATCTGGCGGCGGCGGGGTCGTCTTCCGCTCGGGCTTCGCCGGCGCCCGTGGACCGAGGTCGATGGCGGCAGCGGATATCGCCAGCATGAGTAGCGCCAGGATCAGGATCCAGGAACGCATGGCACGCATCCTCCAGTTCAATGGAACAGCGCCTTCACACCGGTCCAGCTAAGGCTCCGCACCGCCGTGGGTCCCTCGATGTTCAGTTCCAGTACGTAGTCGTACTCGCCATCGCCGTCGAAGACCGTGGGGCCGGCCCAGAACCAGATCACGGCGCCGGCCGTCCCGGTGATGGACAGCTCGCCGATCGTGCCAGGGCTGATCTCGGCGCTCTGGATCACGCCGACCTGACCGCAGTCCCGGGGCCCGAGCTCGAACAGGTAGGTGGCGCATTCGGCCTCACCGGCCACCTCGAGCACGCCGCCCTCGGGGATCGTGATCTCGAACCAGTCGGTGTCCCGGCTCTGGCCACCATCGCCGTTGATGTACCAGCCGCTCACGCCGCAGAAAACGGGCTCGGTGATGGGCTGGAAGGGGTTGCCGAATTCGGGGCTGTTGCAGCCGCCGTTCCACGCATCGAGGTAGCCGTCGACCAGCGGGGGCTCGCCCTCGGCGACGCCCCCCGGAGGACATTCGATCACGATGACGCCGGGCCAGTTGGTGATCACGAGCTGGTAATCTCCCGCCTCGCCGCCGTAACCGTCGATGATGACGTAATAGGACATGCCGGCGACCACGGGGACCTGCTCGATCTTCGAGGTGTAGTCCGGATAGAAGTCATCGTTGCAATCGATCAGGTTCAGGTCGACGTCGTAGAGGTAGACCTTGGTGTCGTAGGCCGAGCCGTACAGATCGATGTCGACGGACGTGTCGTACGCGGGGACGAAGGTGTAGACCACGTCCGGCGAGGTGGAACCGCTGTAGGGGCAGACCTCGTCGTAGTCGTTGTTGTAGCCCACGGTGGTGCCGGACAGGTCGGGCTGGTTGATCTCCACGAGCACCGCATCGAGGATTGTGTCGCCGCCCTGGCGCAGGACCGCGGGGACGGGCGGCGGCGGGGTCGTCGTCCGCGCCGGCTTCGCCGGCTTCCGATCGCCGAGATCGAAGGCCGTCGCCGTGCCGATCATGATCAGCAGGAAGACGAGCAGACTGAGATATCTCATGGCCACGACCTCCGGTCAGCGGAACAGCGCCTTCACGCTGCTCCAGTTCAGGTCCACGGTGGCGGTGGGCAGGAGGTTGGTGACCAGCACGTAGTCGTACTCCAGTACCCAAAGGCCACCGGGGGGCGTGTAGGTCTGCGGACCGACCCAGAGCCATACCGTGGACTCGTCGGGGCCGGTCACCGTCAGGGTACCCTCGCTGAACGGCCCCATGGCCACGGTCTGCAGCACGCCGACGTCGTCGCAATCCCGGGGGCCCAGTTCGAACATGTACGACGGCAGCAGGGCGTCGCCGACGATCTCGAGGACACCACCCTCGGGGATCTGCAGCGCGAACCAGTCGGTGTCGCGGCGCGCGCCGCCGCCATCGTCGAAGTACCAGCCGCTGACGCCGCAGAGGATCGGCACGGTGAGCGGCTGTAGCGGGGGGTTATCGGGGTCGGTGTTGCAGCCGCCGTTCCAGGTGTCGACATAGCCGTCCACGAGCGGCGGCTCGCCCTCGGCCACACCCCCCGGGGGACATTCCAGTACGGGCGGTATGCAGACGTTGCTGAGCACGTAGTTCCCGGCGTCCCCACCGTAGCCGTCGATGACGATGTAGTACTGCCGGCCGCCGAGAACGGCGATCTCCAGCCGGGAGGTGTAATCCGGGTAGTAGTCGTCGTTGCAACCGATGAGGGCCAGGTTGTCGTCATAGACGTAGATCTTGGTGTCGAAGTCGGAGCCGTGCAGATCGTAGATCAACACCAGGTCCGAGTCCGGCAGGATGGTGTAGACCACATCCGGCGAGGTGGACCCGGTGTTGGGACAGACCTCGTCGTAATCGTTGTTGTAGCCCACCGTGGTGCCGGTGACACCGTAGGCCGGCAAGGGCAACGGCACCGCGTCGAGGATGGTGTCGCCGCCCTGGCGCAGGACCGCGGGGTCGGGCGGCGGCGGGATCGCTGTCCGCGGCGGCTTGGCCGGCGCCCGGCCGCCGAGGTCGAAGGCCGCCGCCGTTCCGGCCAAGGCCAGGAGGAGGACGGCCACAGCGAGAATCTTCATCTCCGCAACCCCCTGCTCAATGGAACAGCGCCTTCACGCCGTTCCAGCTCCGGGGCTCCACCGCCACGGGCAAGCTCAGCTCCAGCAGGTAATCGTACTCGAAGACATCCTGTCCGTGCGGCGCGCTGAACGTGGTGGGTCCCACCCAGAACCACACCGTCTCGCCGGGTGCACCGGCGATGGTCATGGTGGCCGCGAAGATCCCCGGGCCGAAGGTCACCGCCTGCACCACGTTGACGCTGCCGCAGTCCTGCGGGGCGAGTTCGAACATGTACATCGCGAACCAGGCGTAGGCCGCGATCTCCAGCACGCCGGTGGCCGGCATCTCGATGGTGAACCAGTCCGTGTCGCGGCGCTCCAGGCCCTGGGCGCGATACCAGCCCGACACGCCGCAGAACACCGGCCGGGTGATGGCCTGGAACGGCGGGGTGGCGGAGTCGGTGTCGCAGCCTCCGTTCCAGAGGTCGACGTAGTCGACGGCCAGCGCCGGTTCGTCCTCGTGCTGGCCGTCCGGGGGACATTGGGGGATCCACCAGGTGAGTTCGTGGATGTTCAGCAGGTAGTCTCCGGAATCTCCGCCGTAGCCGTCGATGACCAGATAATACTGCACGCCGGCCTGGATGTTCAGCGATTCGATCTTGGAGGTGTAGTCGGCGTAGTAGTCGTCGTTGCAGGCGACGAGTGAGAGGTTCTCGTCGTAGACGTAGATCTTGGTATCGTAGTTCGAACCGAGCATGTCGATGGCGATGCGTATGGGAACGGGCTCGACGAAGGTATAAACGACGTCGGGCGAGATGGAGCCGAAGTACGGACAGACCTCGTCGTAATCGTCCCAATAGCCAATGGTCGTGCCGTTGAGGTCGCTGGTCGGGATCGCGATCTCCACGGCGTCGAAAATTGTGTCGCCGCCTTGCCGCAGCCGGAGCGGGTCCGGCGGCGGCGGCGCCGCTCGTGGTGGTTTGGCTGGCCGCGCTGCACCGAGATCGTACGCGCCGGAGAGGCCGGCAGTGGCGAGAATCAATAGAACCACCAGGACGAGGATGGTCGCACGCATGGCGGACCTCCCAGCGGTTTGAGACGGCTGGACAGGCCCTCAGGCCCTGCCCCGGATCCCGGAATGGGAGCCCGATCATTCTACCACGTTCTGGATGTCCAGGATCAAGAATCCCCCAGTTCCCGCCCCCGCGCCTTCACCCGCTGGACCTCCACGGTGATGTCCTCCTGCTCCCCGCGCCCGCCCGTGGCCGCCGCCCTGGCCGCCGGGGGCTCATCCGGCTGGCGCACCGTCGCGAGCGGCTCGCTCGCCGGCAGGTCGGCCCGCCGGCGCAGGAAGCGCAATCCGTCAGCATCGGCATCCACCAGGATGAGGTCGCCGCGGCCGATGTGCCCGGCCACCAGGTAGTGCGACAGCGGCGTGACGACCTCCGCCTCCACCAGGCGCTGCAGCGGCCGGGCGCCGAACCGCGCGTCGAAGCCGCGCTCGATGAGCCAGCCCTTGGCCGCCGGCGTCAGCTCGAGCAGGAACGGCGCGGTGCTGCGCAGCGAGCGCAGGTGGAAGCGGCCCACCAGGTTGTCGAGGATGCGCACCAGATCGCGCTCGCGCAGCGGGCGGAAGGTGATCAGCTCGTCGAAGCGGTTGAGGAACTCGAAGGGGAACTTCTTGCGCGCGGCACGCAGCGCGGCCTGCTCCACGTCGTGGTCGCGATCACCGATGGCCTGGACCGTGGCGAAGCCGATGGACTCGCGCGCCAGGTGCACGCCCATGGCCTCGCTGCCCACGTTGGAGGTGAGCACCACGATGGCGCGGCGGAAGTCGGTCTCCTCGTTGTTGCCCAGGATCACCGTGCCGTCCTCCAGGAGCCCGAGCAGCAGGTCCCAGAGCTTGGGATGGGCCTTCTCCACCTCGTCGAAGAGGATCAGCGAGAGGCAGCGGCCCTCGGCTGCCGGGAAGACGCGCGCGAGCCTGCCGCCCGGGTTGCCCAGCAGCCCGCGCTGGAGCTCGTCGGCCAGGACGTGGTGCTTGTCGATGGTCGCCTGGGCCAGCAGCGGAGTGACCTCGCCGCCCACGTAGCCCGGCGGCGACCCCAGGAGCTTGGCCAGGTTGTATTGCGCCGCGTATTCCTGGCAGTTGACCCGAGTGAACGCGCGGCGCGATCCGAAGAGGAGGTCGGCCAGCGCGCGCACGGTCTCGGTCTTGCCCACGCCGGTGGGGCCGAGGAAGAGCATGGTCAACAGCGGACGTTCGGGATCCTGGATGCCGGCGATGACCCGGCTCAGGCTGTCGGTGAGGCGGTCCACCGCGCGGTCCTGGCCGACGACCTGGCGCTTCATGTCGCCGGCGAAGCGGGCCAGTTCGCGACTGGTCTCCTGGGGACGCAGCTCTTCCATGGCCGTCTCCCTCGCTTGACAGGGGGCGCGTGGTCACGAGGACGTCGAGGGCGGTGGCGGCGACCCGGGCAGGTTGGCTGGGGCAGGAGCGGAGTCTCGGCCGGGCGGACTGGCGACCCGACGACCTATGACCTCAATGTAGTCCGGTCGACGCCTGTCGCCACGGCTCAGCGGGTGAAGAGCCAGTCGCCGGCGGCCGGCGGCTCGGTGGCCGCCTCCCAGCCCTCGGCGGCGAAGGCCCCCAGCCCGGCGGGGTCCTGCACGCCCTCGGTCAGGACGTAGCGCGCCATGAGGCCGCGGGCCTGCTTGGCGTGGACGGTGACCACCTTGAGCGAGCCGTCGTCGCGGCGCTGCTTGAACACCGGCGAGATCACCGGGCCGCGGAGGCGCTTCCGGTCGAGGGCCTTGAGGTACTCGCCGCTGGCGAGGTCGAGGATCGGTTCGCCGTCGGCGAGGTCCCGGTTCAGGGCGTCGGCGAGGCGGGCCTTCCAGAACGCGGTGAGGTTGGCGGCGCCGGTCGGGCGGAACCGGCAGCCCATCTCCAGGCGGTAGGCCTCGATGGCGTCGAGCGGGCGGAGCAGGCCGTAGAGGCCGCTGAGGATCCGCAGCCGGTCCTGGGCGTCGAGGCAGGCCGACCGTGACAGCGAGCGCGCGTCGAGGTGCTTGAAGACCAGGCCGGTGAACGCGAAGAGCGCCGGCCGCCGCGGACGTCCGCGGCGGCCCCAGAGCGCCAGGTCGGCACGGGTGACCGCGGCCAGGGCGTCGCTGAGGTCCATGACCCGGCTCAGGTCGGCCAGGTCGAGATCCTGAAGGTCGTCCATCAGCGCCCGGGCCTCGCGCTGGAAGCGCGGACGCGAGGTCTTCAGCCCGTTCGACGCCGGCTTCTCCAGGTCCATGGTCTTGGTGGTGTTCAGGAGGATCTTCAAGGTGAGGGCTCCCGCCGGCTTCGCATCCCGTGACCGATCCCGACCACCATATCCTCGGGCCCCGCCACCGGCAAGACCGGCACTTGGGCCCGCACCCGATCGATGCTACCTTCTGCGCTCACCCAGGAGGTGCCCCGTGTCCCGTCCCGCCATCCTGCTCGTGTCCGCGCTCCTGCTCCTGCCCGCCCTCGGTGCCGCCGGGGATCCCGGCACCCTGGTCTTCGTGGAGACCGTGCCCACGGAAACCGGCCTTGACCTGCCCGACGTCCCCGACGCCGCCGGCATGTGGCTCGAGCTGGTGGAGAGCGCCGAGCGCACGCTGGACATCTTCACCTTCTACTTCTCGCCCAATCCCGACGCCATGGGCCCGCTGCAGCCGGTGCTGGCGGCGGTGGAGGCGCGCGGCCGCGCCGGCGTCCGCGTGCGCGCCCTCAGCGACCGGAAATTCTACCAGACCTACCCCGAGACCCACGACCGCTTCGCCGCCGCCCCGGGAGTCGAGGCCCGCCTGCTCGACGCCGGCACGGCCTGGGGCGGGGTCCTGCACGCCAAGGGCATGATCGTCGACGGACGGACCTTCTTCCTGGGCAGCCAGAACTGGGATTGGCGCGCCCTCGAACACATCCACGAGCTGGGCGTGGAGGTCACCGACGAGGACCTGGCCGGCGATCTCGCCCGCATCTTCGCCATCGATTGGGCCCTGGCCGGCGGCGAGGATCCGCCTCCGGTGCGCGAGGACGTCTCGAGCGGACCCGAGTGGTGTCCGGTCCGCACGCTCGCCATCCCCGGCGGCCAGACCTGCGAGGCCGTCCTCGCCGCGAGCCCGCCCCAGGCCCTGCCCCCGGGCGTCCCCTGGGACCTGCCGCTGCTCGTGGACATGATCGACAGCGCCCACGAGCGCGTCCGCCTGCAGATGCTCAGCTACAACCCCGGCGACCGCGACGGCGGCTGGTGGCCCGACCTGGACAACGCGCTGCGCCGCGCCGCGGCCCGCGGCTGCGAGGTCCAGATCATCCTCAGCAACTGGGCCAAACGCCATTACATGCTGCCGCACATCCAGAGCCTCGCCGTACTGCCCCGGATCGAGGTCCGCTTCACCAACATCCCCGAGTGGACCGGCGGCCACGTGCCGTTCGCCCGCGTGGAACACGCCAAGTACGTGACCTGCGACGGCCGCGCGCTCTGGCTGGGCACCAGCAACGGCGCCCGCGACTACTTCCACCAGTCGCGCAACGTCAGCCTCTTCCTCCGCGGAGCCGGCTGCTGCGACGTGCCCGACACCTTCTTCACGAAGAGCTGGACCAGTTCCTACGCCGAGACCGTGGACCCGTGCGGCGAGTACGAGCCGCCACGGCGCCAGTAACCCAGGAGCCGACATGATCCCCTTCCACGCCGTTCCCGACCGCCTCGAGAAGCACCGCACCGCGCTGGTGGTCATCGACATCCAGGAGCGCTTCCGCGACCTCCTTTTCGCCCAGGACTCGCTGCTCAAGCACAGCGGCCGCCTGATCCGCGCCTTCCGCGAGCTGGAGCTGCCGGTGATCCTGACCGAGCACTACTCGCGCGGCCTGGGCGTGACCATGCCCGAGCTGCGCGACCTCATGACCGGCATCACGCCGCTGGAGAAGATCACCTTCTCCTGCGACGGCGATCAAGGGTTCCGCAAGGCCATCGACGCGCTGAACCGCGATCAGATCATCCTCTGCGGCATCGAGGCCCACGTCTGCGTCTACCAGACCGCCCGCGACCTCATGGACCGCGGCAAGCAGGTGACCGTGGCCGCCGACGCGGTGACCTCGCGCCACGCCGCCGCGCGCGAGGTCGGCCTCGACCACATGCGCCACATCGGCGCCCAGATCATGAACGTGGAGATGATCCTCTTCGAGATCCTGCGCGAGGCGCACACCGCGGACTTCAAGACCATCGCCCCGCTTTTAAAGGACGCCTGAGGCGCCCCTCCGCGAATCGACCGGCGGCTCCCTTGGGCCGCCGGTCGCCACGATCAGGGACCCCTGCTTGCGGTGTGTCCGCACAGTTGGCTTATGATCACCCTTTTTTTGATAAAAATTTTCAGGTACAATGGCCGGGCCAATTCGCACACCCCCTCCGGGAGGCCGCCATGAAACGCCTTGTGACTGTCCTTGTCCTACTTGCCACAACACTCTCCCTACCCGCCCTCGCCACAATCGACCAGCTCACGGGCGAGCCCATTCCCGCCGGCGACCGGGCCGTGGCCCCCGCCACCCCCCTGGCCGACGGTCAGCGCGACGGCGACCTCGAACTCCTCTGCCACCTGGCCGACGGCACCACCAAGGCCGTACGCGCCCTGGGCGAGAACCTGGCCCTACGGCAGAACGGCGCCTGGCTCGAGGCGTTCGACCTCAGCGGCATGGAGCCCCAGCTCGTCAGCCAGTACCTGATGCCGGCCCAGCCGTCGGACATGCAGGTCGACGGCACCATCGTCTACCTGCCGCTGCGCAAGGGCGCCGGCCTCTTCATCCTCGACTACGCCGACCCCGCCGCGCCCCAGCTCCTCGGCTCGCTCTCCGGCTACGACATGCTGTCGGTTGCCGTGGCCGACGGCATCGCCTTCTGCGGCCTCGGCTCCAACGGCTTCATCACCATCGACGTCAGCGATCTCGCGAACCCCGTATCCATGGGCGTCCTCGACACCCCGGGCTCGGCCAACGGCACCGCCATCCAGGGCGACCTGCTCGCCGTGGCCCTCGGCAACGACGGCCTGGGTCTCTACGACGTCTCCGATCTTTTGAATCCGACCAACCTGGTGGTCTGGCCCACCGACGGCTTCTGCACCTACGTCCGCCTCGCCGGCGACCTCGCCTACTTCAGCGGCAACTTCGGCCTGGAGATCCTCGACATCTCGCTGCCCAGCGTGCCCGCGCCCGTGGGCGGCTACGACCCCGGCGAAACCTGCTACGAGCTCGTGCTCACCGGCGACGACTGCTACCTCGCCGGCCTGCACGGCCTCTCGCGCGTCGACGTCAGCAATCCCGCCGCGCCGGTGGTGCTCGCCGAGGCCTACTACTCCAGCGGCCTGAGCTGCGCGGTGGCGGGCGACAAGGCGCTGCTCGGCGCCCGCTTCAGCGGCCTGCACGTGCTCACCGCCAGCATGCTCGAACCGCTGGCCAGCGTGCCCAACGGCGGCTTCTCCACCAAGCTGCACTTCGACGGCGATTTCCTCTACGTGGCCGACCTCGCCGGCGGCGTCCGCATCTACGACCTCGCCGACCCCACCGCCCCGGTGCTCACCAGCTACGTGCCCACCGACCCCAACTGCCAGGACCTCGCCGTGGCCGACGGTCTGCTCCTGCCGGTCAACAGCAACAACACCGGCGCCGGCCTGTTGACCGTGGACGTCAGCGACCCCGCGGCCCCCGCGCTGCTCGCCGAGTTCAACACCGCCAACGGCACCATGGGCATCGACCTGACCCCGGGCCGCGCCGTCCTGGCCAACGGCTTCGGCGGCCTGCTCTACGTCGACATCACCGACCCGGCCAACCCCGCCAACCTGGGCGAGACCTTCTTCGGCGCCATGACCTTCGACGTCATGACCGTCGGCGACATCGCCTTCGTGGCCAGCTTCGGCGGCGGCATGCTCTCGGTGGACATCGCCGACCCGGCCAACATGGTCACCCTCGACCAGGAGATCGGCTGGGGCTTCCTCAACGCCCTGGACATCACCGACCAGATCGCCTGGGTGGCCGACGGCCAGGCCGGCCTGCGCGTGGTCGACATCTCCGACCCCGCCGACCTGGTGACCCTGGCCACGCTGGCCACCGCCAGCCAGGCTCGCGACGTGGTCCGCTCGCGCGTGGGCAGCCCCTACGTCTACGTGGCGGACGACTTCTACGGTCTGCGCCAGATGGACATCACCGATCCCGCGGCCCCGGTCCTGCTGGGCAGCTACCCCTCGGCCGACCGCGGCATGGGCGTGGACGCCGCCGACGGTCTGGTGGTGCTGGCCGCCGGCGAGACCGGCGTCTACATCTACCGCAACCCCGCGGTGGTGGTGGTCGAGGGCGGCGACGAGGTCGAACCTGCCGAGCTGCCGGGCCGCCCGCTGCTGACCGCGGCGCCCAACCCGTTCAACCCGCGCCTCGAGGTGGCCTACATGCTGCCCCGGGCCGGCCAGGTCCGCCTGGAGATCTTCGACGCACGCGGCCGCCTGGTCCGCACGCTGTTGAACGCCTCGGCCCCGGCCGGCGCCGGCTCGCTGGTCTGGAACGGCGGCGACACCGCCGGCCGTCCCGTGGCCAGCGGCGTCTACCACCTGCGCCTGGTCACCGAGGAAGCGGTGACCACCCGCAGCGTCACGCTGGTGCGCTAGGTCCTCCGACCTCACGCAAGGAGGGCCCGGATCCCACGATCCGGGCCCTCTGCTCGTGAACTGCTCCCGCCGTTCAGCCCAGCAAACTCTCCACCAGGATCTTCATTCCCACCAGGATCAGGACCAGCCCGCCCAGGACCTCGAGCTTGCCGCCGGCCCGCTCGCCGATCCGCGTTCCCAGCAGGCAGCCCGCCAGCGACAGGACCGAGGCCACCACGCCGATGATCAGCGCCGGCAGCCAGACCGACAGCTCGAGGCAGGCGAAGCTGAAGCCCACCGCCAGGGCGTCGATGCTCGTGGCGACGGCCAGCCCCATGAGCAGCCGCCCCCGCGTGGGGTCGGCGCCGGCCCCGGCCGGCTTCTCATCGTCGGCCAGGCCCGAACGGACCATCCGGCCGCCGATCACTATCAGCAGACCGAACGCGATCCAGTGGTCCCAGGCCGCGAGCAGGGTGGCGAGGCGGACCCCGGCCAGCCAGCCGACCACGGGCATCAGCGCCTGGAAGAGCCCGAAGTGGAACCAGAGGCGGAACCGCGCGCGGGCGGAGTTCGCCCAGCCCGCCGCGGCGGCGGCCACCGACACGGCGAAGGCGTCCATGGCCAGGCCGAGGGCGATGAGCAGGACCTCCAGCAGGGGCATCAGTTCACCGGCCGGATCACGATGTCGATGCGCCGGTTGAGCGCGCGGCCTTCCGGAGTGCTGTTGGGCGCCACCGGGCGATCGGGGCCGTGGCCCACGGTGGTGATGGTGCCCTCGGGCAGATCGAGTCGGCGCTCGAGACCGCCGGCCACGGTTGCGGCGCGGCGCAGCGAGAGACGCTGGTTGGCGGCGCGGCTGCCCGTATCGTCGGTGTGGCCCTCCACCACGACGGTCGCGCCGGGGAAGCGGCCCACCGCCGCCGCCAGCTTGTTCATGAGGTCGGCCTGGCCCGCGGCCAGGTTGGCGCTGCCCACTGCGAAGTCGAGGCCGCTGACCTGCAGGACCACGGCTCCATCGCCGGTCTGCAGCACGTTGCTCACCGCGCCGCCCAGATCCTGAGCGATCTCCTGGACCGCCTGCTCGCGCGCCTGCCGCCGGGTGAGCGCCGACTCGGCCGCCGAGCGATCGGCCTCGGCCACCCCGGCCCGCAGCTCGGTCTCCCAGAGCGACTTGCGCAGCGCGCTCAGCTCGACGCGCAGCGTGGTGATGATGGAGTCCTGGGCCGCCACCCGGCCGCCGCTCAGCTCTTGGAGACGCCGGTTCTCCACGCGCAGGCTATCCAGCTCCACCTGCCGCCGGAGCCGGTCGCGCTCGAGCTGGTCGAGCAGCCGTTCGGCCGCCGCGTCGCCGCTGAGCGTGGGGTCGTAGGGCATGTCCATGAGCACGGCGATCTGGCGCAGCGCCCGGTCGTAACGCGACAGGAGGTTCTCCAGCGGCCCCCGCGCGTCCTTGACCTCGCGCAGGAACGCGGCGCGGTTGACCAGGCGCAGGCCGTCCTGCTCGAGCGCGGCGAGGCCTGCGTCGTCGAGGGTGTCGCCGGCCGCATCCTTGAGCGCCTTGTCGTAGGTGTTCCAGAGCGCGGGCAGGTTGCCCTTGGCGTCCAGCTGCTTTGCCCGATCGCGATAGAGCCGGGCCTGGGCCAGGGGATCGGGCGGTTCGCCGGCCGTCTCCTGAGCGGGCGCCAGCGTGAGCCAGCAGAGGATCAGGAGCAGGCAGGACACCCAGATTCGTGAGGCACGCAGCATGGTTCGGTTCTCCTCGGCTCAGATCTCAGAGCGTCGATCCTGGCGGCGGGCGACCAGCGCCACGCTCGCCTCGACCACCTGGGTGGGCATGATGCCGTCCAGGCAATTGTGCAACAGACAGTGTTCGAGCAGGCAATGCCGCCGTGCCGGGCAATCCACCGGCGGCAGCAGCACCGTGGCCCAGGCTCCGCGCGGCCCCCAGCGATCCGGGCTCATGGTGGGCGCGGGCGGGTAGAGTCCCACCGCCGCCAGCTGGAGCGCCGCCGCCAGGTGGAGCGGGCCGGTGCTCGGCGCGATCATCAGGTCACCGGCGGCGAGGACTCCCAGAAAATCGCGCAAGGGGAACCGTTCGGCCAGGACCGGCACCTCGGGCGAGAGATGCGGCGCCAGCAGGTCCAGCGCCAGCCGGTCGTGATGGCTGCCGGTGACGAACACCCGCCAGCCCGGGCGCCTGGCCAGGGTGTTGGCCACGGCGGCGTAGCTCGCAGGTGTCCAGTCGAGGGCCGACCCTCCCGAACCGGGATGCACGAAGGCCACGACCTCGGCACCGGGAGCCTCCTCGCGCCGGAACCAGCGCCCGATCTCGAGCTGGACCTCGCCGAGATGCAGGGTCGGATCGACCGTGCCGGTGGGCGGCCCCGCCCCGGCGAGACGCTTCACGAGATCGAGGTTGAACTCGCTCTCGTGCCTGACCCGCCGCGACCGCCGCTGCCAGCTGCCGCGGTTCAGGTACCACCAGCTCGAGGGCTTGGACCACGGGCCATACCGGCGCGGGATGCCCGCCCGCCTGAGCAGGCGCGCCAGGGGCGCCTGGTACTGGAGCAGCACCGCGGCATCGTAGCGCTCGGCGACCAGGTTGGCGAGCAGACGCTGATCGTCGAGCCCGTTCCAGGTATAGAACGCGGCGACCGCGGGGTCGTGCTCGATCAGGGGCACCGAGCCGGGCGCCACCAGCGCATGGATCTCCCAGTCGGGCCGCGCCTGGGCGAGCCAGGCCAAGGCCGGCAGCGAGAGGACGAGGTCGCCCAGCCGATCGCAGCGCGCCACGAGGACCTTCATGGTCGACCCAGCCGCCAGAGCTTGACGTACTTGGTCAGGACATAGAACGCCGAACTCTGGCAGAGCACCGTGCCGACCCAGCCGTCCAGGATCCCGCCCTGCAGCACCCACATGCGCCAGAACGCCGCCTGCGAGCGGATCGCCGCGTCGGCCAGGCTGGCGCGGCGGCCGGCGGCGAAGAGCTCGGCGGCGGATTCGGTGGTGTAGCGGTCGAGCTTGGCGATGTACTGCTCCATGGTCTCGTAAGGCGCGTGGTGGAGCAGTCCGTCGAGGCGCTGGACCGGGCCCTCGGCGATCACCGATTCGTGGACGGGCTTGCCGTCGAACCGCGCGCGCTCGCGGTCGAACAGCCGCACCACCCGGTCCGGGTGCCAGCCGCAGTGCCGGATCCAGCGGCCGAGGAAGCGGCTGAGCCGGTTGATGGCGTAGGCGGCCGGCTCGGGCTGGTCGGGTAGCGCCAGGATGGCCGCGCGCAGCTCGGGAGTGACGGTCTCGTCCGAATCGATGCTCAGGACCCAGCGGTTCCGGCAGAGATCCACCGCCTTCTGCTTGGTGCGGCCGAAGCCCAGCCATTCGGTCTGTTCGAGGCGGGCGCCGTGGCGCGCGCAGACGGCGGCGGTGTCGTCCGTGCTGTGCTGATCGAGGACCAGTACCTCGTCGCAGAAGTCGAGCGAGGCCAGGCACCTTGCCAGGATCGGCGCTTCCTGCCGGGTGATGATGGCGGCGGAGATCTTCACGCGGGGCTCCCGTCGCGGAAATCGAGCAGCACCTTGCCCACGTTCTGCCGCTGCTGCAGCCGCAGGTGCGCCGCTCCGGCCTCGTCGGCGGGATAGATCCGGTCGAGCCTGGGCGCCACCTCGCCCGCTGCCAGCAGGGTCAAGAGTTGACGTGTCCAGCCCTCCAGGCGGTCGGCCTCGCCCCAGAGTCGTCCCAGGTTGACCCCGGCGACGGCCTTGTTGTCGTTCATCAGCTTGAGCGGGTTGAGGGTGAGCCAGGGCACCTGGGCCAGGGTCCGCAGCGCGCCCACGACCCCGCCGCCGCCCTCGGCCGCGCTGGCGAATCCGTGCAGCACCAGCCGCCCTCCGCTGGCCAGGGCGCGGTAGCTCTCCATGATCCAGCGACCGTGACGCGGTTCGAGGGCGATGTCGCAGCCACGGCCGTCGCAGGCCTCGCGCACCTGGCGGGCGAAATGGCGCTGCCGGCTGTCGAGAACCAGTCCGCACCCCTGCTCGTGCAGCAGAGCGTGCTTGCCCGGCGAGGCGGTGGCCAGGACCTCGCCCCCGGCCAGACGCACGAGCTGGCAGGCCGCCTGGCCGACGCCCCCCGCCGCCGAGTGCACCAGGACGCGCTGCCCCGCCTGCACGGGCGCCAGCACCCGGAGCATGATGAAGGCCGTGAGGTAGTTCACCGGCAGCGCCGCCGCCTGCTCCAGGCTCACGCTCTCGGGCAGCGGAAACGCCTGGGACGCGGGCACGCAGACCTGCTCGCTGTAGCCGCCGAAGCGGCAGAGCGCGGCCACCGCCTCGCCGATCCGCGCGACGGGCACGCCCTCGCCCACCGCATCGATGTGGCCGCTGACCTCGTAACCCAGCACCGCGGGCAGCGGAGGGCCATCCGGATACAGGCCGAGCCGGACCATGATGTCGGCGAAGTTCACGCCGGCCAGCGCCGTGCGGATCCGTACCTGACCCGGCCCCGGTTCGACGGCCGGTACATCCTCGACGGCGAGCACCTCGGGACCACCGCGGCGGGTGGTGACGACCTGACGCATGACACACTCCTCTCGCGGGCTAACATACCCGCTGACTCAGCGATAGGCCAGGGTGCTGGGCTTGACCGAGGGCAGCAGCTGACGCAGGAGGTCGAGATCGCCCATGGATACGGTCACCACCGGATCCCACGTGCCCGCGCTATTGAGCAGCCCGACCCGGCAGGACACGGTGGGCAGCACGAGGTTCGGGTTGTTGAGTCGCACTCCGAGGCCGAAATTGGCCCGCACGCGCTGCTGGAAGACCGGTTCCCGCTGCTGACAGATGATCCCTGCCCCCGCATAGCCGAAGGCCGCGATCCGGAAGCCGAGGAACGAGTAAGGCGAGAACAGGACCGACTCGCCCGCCGCCAGCAAGCGCTGGTTGCCCGCCTCCGTGGCGTCGTCGAGGTCGCGGAGGCCGGCCTGATCGAGACGCAGACCGTTGGGGGCATGCTGGTTGATGCCCAGAGTGTAGCGTAGGTAGAGGAAATGGCGCCAGTGGCCGTAGTCGTACCGGCGCAACGGGCTGAACGTGGAGAGCCCCAGATCGAGGACTCCGTCCTCGAACCGTCCCCGCCGCCGGTAGCCGCCGAGCGACGCGTCGAGCGCGAAATAGCGGTGCCGACGCAGGAACCGGGGCCAGGCCACGGAAACGCCGTGATAGACGCGGTCGCCCAGCTCGCCGGACTCGAACCCGCCCGTCGCCGCCAGCCAGAACCCCGTGGGGATGTCCTCGGTCTCGCCGTAGCCGTAGACCAGGCTGGTGGTCAGGTAGTCCAGCTCCACCAGGCTGAGCTGCCCCAGGTACAACGTCCGGTCACGCCAGTAGTCGTAGGGCACGTACTGGCGGGGCGGATCGTGGTAGTGGGTGTTCAGGACCCGTAGCGCGGGCACGAGCCGCCGCCGCCGGTGACGAGGGTCCGAGGAGCCGCTCACCTGGAACGCGCGCCCGAACCAGGTGTCCTGGGTGAGGCTGTGGACGGTGGCGCCGTCGGGCAGCTCGGGGTGGTTCTTGTCGATGAACGACCGGACCCCGAAGCCCCCGACGTAACGGATGTTCGGCCAGGCGAAGCCGCGCGTGAAATCGACGGTGGTCTGCTCGTTTTCCCAGGTCCGCCGGAACTCGGCGGCGAGGTCGATGAAGCTGCCGCCGAGGTTGGTGGTGGAGGCCTTCGCGCGCCAGCCCACCTCGGGAGAGCGTTGGCGCGCGTAGAGCGACTGGACCTCGAGGTTCAGGCCGAGGCCGGCCACGTTCCGCTGGAAGAACTCCAGGTCGTAGTTGTCCTGATCCTTGACGTTGGCCTTGGCGCCCCACGGCCAGCGGTCGCGCACCAGCACCAGCACGTCCACCTCTCCCGGCTGATCGTCCAGGGGCAGGACCCCGATGCGGGCATCCTTGATGTACTGCTGGTCACGCAGGAGGCGCTCGCTGTCGGCGAGGTCGAAGGGATCGAGCGGATCGCCCTCGGCGAAGAGCAGGAACTGGCGGATCACGAACTCGTGGGTGCCCGTGGCCAGCGAGTTCAGGAGGCGCTCCACCGGCGAGGTCCGGGTCACCAGGCTGTCGGCGGGCTCCTCCATGAGCGCGACCGCGGTGTCGGCCGCCACCGTGCCGAACGCCTCGCGATGGAGCACCCGGATCCGGTGGATGGTCTGGCCGGCGTAGGGCAGGAAGGGCGCCTCGGCATGCTGGGTGGCCTTGCCCTCGGCGCTCTCCTCGGCGGGATCCTTGCGGGCCAGCAGCTTGTTGAAGCCGCGGACATACCACGTATCGCGCTGGGTGATGTTCAGGCTGGCCAGGTCGCGGGTCTCCAGATTCACGTGTCCATCGGTGGGCACGGTGCCGGGATCGGGCGTCTCATCTCCCGCACGGGCCAGGCCCGCGGCCAGGATCGTGGCGATCAGGACGGTCAGGCCGCGCCGCAGCACTTCTTGAATTTCTTGCCGCTGCCACAGGGACACGGGTCGTTCCGTCCCACCTTGGGTTCCTCGCGCACGAAGGGTCGCGCCTTCACCGGCTCGCCCTCCACGAAGCGCCAGGCGCCCTCGTGGCGGGTGAAGGTGGCAACCTCGTGGTGCCGGCGCTGCTCGCCATCGTACGTGTACTCGCAGGCGAACTCCACGGTTCCCTGCTCATCGTCCGGACCACCGGCGCTGGCCGAGAGGATCTCCAGGCCGTGCCACTCGCTGCTCGAGGCCCATTCCTGAACGCCCTCGGGATCGTGGTCGTCGCGCTGGTCGGGATGCAGCGAGGTCAACAGGAAGTCGGTCTCGACCTGGGTGTAGGCGCTGTAACGCGCCCGCATCAGGGCCTCGGCCGTGGGCGCGGGCCGGGTTCCGGCGATGATGGGCTGGCAACAATCGGCGTAGGCGAGTCCGGAACCGCAGGGACAGGTCATGGTGCACCTCGACTGGCATGCCGGCACGGGGCCGGCGGTAGCGACGACAGTAATCCGGCAACAATAAGGACGAAGCCGCCGCGGTTCAACCGCGGGCCTCGGCCCAGCGGGCCACGAGGGCTCGCCTGGCGGGCTTCTCGATCAGTTCGTAGAGCAGCGTACAGACCGCCACGCAGAGGAGCAAGAGCACCGGCAGGCGCCAGGCGCCGCAGCGCCCAGCCAGCAGTTCGATCGGCTCGCTGACCAGCGAGACCTGGATGAGGTAGAACCCGTAGGAAATGCGCCCCAGGTAGACCAGGGGCGGCACGGCCAGCAGCCGCGCGACCGCGTGTCCGGGTACGGCGAGCATCAGGATCAGCGCCGCCGCCACCACCGCCACCGCGTTGTGCACCACATACTGTCCCACCGGCGGAGCCGTATCCTTGAGCGCCAGCAGGCCGAGAATGACGATCAGCAGCGACCCGCTCGCAACCCCGGCCGCGCGCGGCCGCACCCATGCCAGCAGACGGCCATCGCGGTGCACGAACGCCGCGGCCATCCCCACGGCGAATTCGGGCATGCGGCCGGCCAGGGTCATGCGCCAGACGTGGTCGCGGTCGGCGAGAAATCCTTGCCACCGCAGGTCGAGAGCGCCGGCGAGACGCCACGCCAGCTCTCCGGCCGCCGCCAGCGCCACCACCAGGAGCAGCAGCGCCCCGGTGAGCCGGATCGCGTGCCGGGACGTGAGTTGCCGCACCCTGCCGGCGGCGAACACCAGCCGGTCCAGCACGAGGCAGCAGACCGGGACCAGGACGTAGAAGGTCTCCTCGATGGTCAACGACCACGCCGGCGGCAGACCGTCATAGAGCAGTCCCGCGAACCAGCCCTGGCTCATGGTCATGGTCACCAGCCAGTCGGCCGACGGGGCGGTGCGGCCCAGCGCCCACGAGCCGAGGTGCTGGATGCCGGCCAGCAGCAGGAACAGCGGCCAGATCCGGGCGATCCGCTTGACCAGGAACCGCCGCAGCGTCACGGTGCGGTCGCGCAGGCTGTCGAAGTAGAGCCGGGTGATGAGGAAGCCCGAGAGCACGAAGAAGATGGGCACGCCCATGTAGCCGTGGGCCCACACCGCGCGCAGGGGATCGCCGGATCCACCCTCGGGAGCGTGCAGGACCGCGTAGTGGTAGAGGAACACGAGCAGGGCCGCCAGGGCGCGTAGGGTGGTCAGCGGCTTGATCTCGGCCATGGCTCGCCTCACCGATGCGACGGGCCGCCCCCCGCGGAGCGGCCCGCCTGAAACGCGACGACATCAGCGGCAGGCTCAGTCGCGAGCCCCGCCGCGGGCGCCGTGATAGAGGAACCAGCCCAGCACGCAGAACATGACCAGGGTGACCACCGCCGAGATCGGCATGGTCTCCCAGTGATGGGTCCCGATGGCGTGGGGCACGCTCCAGTCGGACTCGCCGCTGGACGTGATGCCCACGAACTTCACGATCGAGGCGATGACGCCCATGATGGCGCCGCCGGCCACGAAACCGCTGGCCATCAGCGTGCCCTTCTCCTTGCGCTTGGTCTTGGTCTCCTCGGAACCGCCCTGCGCCACGAAGTGGGCAACCAGGCCGCCGGCCAGCACCGGGGTGTTGACTTCCAGCGGCAGGTACATGCCCAGCGCGAAGGCCAGCGCGGGCAGTCCGGTCCACTCGAGGATCAGGGCCATGAAGATGCCCGCCATGTAGAGGAGCCAAGGCGCGGGCTGGCCGGTCATCAGCGGCTCGATCACCGCCACCATGGCGTTGGCCTGGGGCGCGGGCAGGGCGCCCTCGCCGCTGAACCCGTAGGACGTGTTCAGGATCATGATCACGGCGGTGACCGAGATGGCCGCCACCAGCGTGCCCAGGAACTTCCACTTCTGCTGGACCGCCGGGGTGGTGCCCAGCCAGTAGCCGATCTTCAGGTCGCTGATGAAGCCGCCGCTCATGCTCAGCGCGGTGCAGACCACGCCGCCGATGAGCAGGGCGGCCACGATGCCCGTCTCGCCCTGGACGCCCACGGCCTTCAGGATCACCGAGCTGATGATCAGGGTCATCAGGGTCATGCCCGAAACCGGGTTGGTGCCGACGATGGCGATGGCCCGGGCGGCCACGGTGGTGAACAGGAAGCTGATGCAGCCGACGATGGCCAGGCCGACCACCGCCTGGATCAGGTTCACGCCGGGCACCAGGAACAGGAAGAAGCAGAACACCGCCAGCAGGGTCAGGATGGTCAGGCTGGTGGTCAGGTTGATGGGCAGGTCCTTCTGGGTGCGCTCGGCGGCGGCGCCGCCGCCCTGCTTGCCCGCCTGGGCGGCCAGGGCGAAGGCGCCCAGGATGATGCTGCGGCTCTTCCAGACCCCGATCAGGCCGGCCATGGCGATGGCGCCGATGCCGACGGGGCGCACGAACTGGCGGAAGATCTCGTCGGTGGCCAGGCCATCGAGGGCCGCCAGCTGGTAGAGCGTCCCGTCCACGGTCACGCCCTTGCCCAGGATGCCCACCATGGGCACCATGACGAACCAGCTCAGGAACGAGCCGCAGGCGATGATCAGCGCGTAGCGCAGCCCGATGATGTAGCCCAGGCCCATGATGGCGGCCTCGCTCATCATGTGGAACTCCAGCCGCACGCTCGAGGACAGCTTCTGGCCCCAGGCGAAGGCGGTGGTGGAGAAGGTCTCCCGCCAGAAGCCGAAGGTCTGCGAGAGGAGCTGGTAGCCCGCGGCGAAGAGGCCGCTCTTGATCAGCACGCTCGCCTGGCCGCCGCCGGCCTCCCCGGCCATGAGCACCTCGGTGGAGGCGGTGGCCTCGGGGAACGGGAACTCGCCGTGCATGTCCTTGACGAAGTAGCGCCGGAACGGGATCAGGAACAGGATGCCCAGGAACCCGCCTAGAAGCGAGGCCAGGCACATCTGCACGAAGTTGGTCTGCTCGGCCAGGCCCAGGATGTAGATCCCGGGCAGGGTGAAGATGGCGCCCGCCACCACCACGCCCGACGCGGCGCCGATGGACTGGATCATCACGTTCTGCTGGAGCGCGTCCTTCTTGCCCAGCGCGCTGCTGAGGCCGATGGCCAGGATCGTGATGGGGATGGCCGCCTCGAAGACCTGACCGATCTTCAGGCCGAGGTAGGCGCAGGCCGCCGAGAAGAGCGCGGCATAGAACAGACCCCAGAGCAGGGCGAACGGTGTGAGTTCCGGCACGATCTTCTCGGCCGGGACGACGGGAGTGTACTCCTCGCCGGGTTCGAGCTTCCGGTATGCATTCTCGGGCAAGCTCTTGGCGCTGCCGGTGACGTCCATGGAGACCTCCGGTCGGGGGCAGGAATGGGAATCGCCTGGTTCGCGGCCCGGGGCCGCTCGCGAACCCGGGAAACGTATCAAACGGATTCTTCACAAACAAGCCGCATGTGCCGACCGGACGCAGGTCAGTCGGCCAGATCACCGGGGCAGGGCATGCCCAGCAGCCGGTCGGCCCGGCCGACGTACCACGCCGCCGACTGGACCTGGATCAGGTACGCCACGGCCACCACCAGCGCCGCCTCGGCGCCCTGGGGCCCGAGCACCGTCATGGCCAGCGCCAGCGCCAGCGAGAGGTTGCGCATGACCGTGGCGAAGACCAGGACCACGGCTTCCGACCGCGGCAACAGCCAGCGTCCGGCCAGGGTGGTCACGAGGTAGGCCACCACGTAGAAGGCCAAAAGCGGTGGCAGGAGCGCGAGCAGCTGGGCGGGCTGCGCGAGGATCGCCCGGGTCCGCAGGGCCATGGCGATGACGATGATCGCCAGCACGGCCAGGGTGGAGAGCGTGGGAAATCGTGGCTTGAGTTGCCGGTTGAAGCGCTCGTCCCCGTACCGCCGGCGCAGCAGCCACTGGGTGGCCAGACCGGCGACCAGCGGCACGAAGACCACGAGCAGGATCTTCTCGACGGTGGCCAGGAGATCCAGCGACACCGACTGCCCCATGAGCAGGGTGGCGTAGAAGGGCAGCAGCAGGCTGCCCAGCAGCAGGCCCAGCACGGTCATCTTCACGGCGGCGGCCACCTGGCCGCCGGCGAACCGGGTCCACGAGATGGTCATGCCGCTGGTGGGCAGGGTGGCCATGAGCAGCAGCCCGAACGCGCGCAGCGGATGGTCGGGGAAGAACAGGCGTCCCAGCCCCCAGCCGAGCAGTGGCAGCAGGACCAGGTTCAGCAACTGGACCAGGACCAGGAGCTGCCAGTGGCAGCGGGCCACCAGGCTGCGCAGGTCGAGGGTGACCATGATGGGGTAGATCATCAGGATGGTCACCGGCAGGATCAAGGTCCGCAGGGGTCGGGGATCGTTGGTGGCGCCCAGGATCAATCCCAGCACCATGGCCAGCGGGATGGCCCAGACGAGCTTGCGCTGCAGATAACCGAGTGCCGTCCAGATCATGACGCCTCCGTTGGTTGACGATCGGCGATCAGGATATACGCATATTACAGCGACCGCCTAGCGGCGATCGCGCGTGGATCGGCCAGTCGCGGCCTCCAGGCAGGCATGCGCCTTGCCCAGACCGGATGCGCTCACTATCATGGAACCGATCAGAACGAGTCCCAGGGTGGCTTGTCCAGGCCACCCGGTTTCACGATTCGGAGCTGGAGGCCCATCATGCTCAAGCGGAAAGCCGATTCGCCGTTCCCCCACCTCGTCGACCGTTTCGTCGCCTACGCCAAGGTCCACACCCAGAGCAGCGAGGAAAGCGACACCTACCCCTCCACCGAGCGCCAGTTCGACCTCGCCCGGATCCTGGTGGACGAGCTGAAGGCCATCGGCCTGGCCGATGCCGCGGTGGACGAGCATTGCTACGTGACCGCCTCGCTGCCCGCCACCGCCGGCTGCGAGAAGGTCCCGGCCATCGCCTTCATCGCGCACATGGACACCTATCCCGAGGTCTCGGGCGAGAACGTGGTGCCCACGTTCCACGAGAACTATCAGGGCGGCGACATCGCGCTGCCCAAGAACGGCATCGTGATCAAGGCCGGCGAGAACCCGTATCTCGAGACCTGCATCGGCGAGACCATCATCACGGCCGACGGCACCACCCTGCTCGGCGCCGACGACAAGGCCGGCATCGCCGAGATCATGGAGGCGCTGACGCGCATCCACGAGAATCCCGACTGGACGCACGGCCCCGTCAAGGTGGCTTTCACCCCCGACGAGGAGGTGGGCCAGGGCGTCAAGCACTTCGACATCGAGAAGTTCGGCGCGATGGTGGCCTACACCATGGACGGCGGCATGCGCGGCGAGGTCGAGGACGAGACCTTCTGCGCCGACAGCGCCATCGTGAAGTTCATCGGCCGCGACATCCACCCCGGCTACGCCAAGGACAAGATGATCCCGTCGGTGAAGCTGGCGGGCGCGTTCATCGCCGGCCTGCCGCGCGAGGGCGCCCCGGAGACCACCGAGGGTCAGCAGGGCTACATCCACCCCATCGGCATCAAGGGCAACACCAGCGAGACCGAGGTCACGCTGCTGATCCGCGACTTCGACGTGGAGCAGCTCCCGGTCAAGGCCGACCTCATCCGCAAGCACGCCGAGGCCGCCATCGCCGACTGGCCGGGCGCCAAGTGCGAGGTCGAGATCAAGCAGTACTACCGCAACATGAAGTACGACCTGGAGAAGGAGCCCCGCGCCATGGACTACGCCATGGAGGCCATCGAGCGGGTCGGCCTGAAGCCCCATCGCGGCTCGATCCGCGGCGGCACCGACGGCTCCAACCTCTCCGCGCGCGGCCTGCCCACGCCGAACATCTTCACCGGCGAGCAGTCGTTCCACGGCTACACCGAGTGGATCTGCGTCAAGGACATGGAGCTGGCCACCGACACGATCCTGCACCTGATCGACGTGTGGCGGGAGAAGGAAGCCTAGGCGATCGCCTGCCGGATCCGCAATACGAGGCCGCGCTCCGTCCCGGGGCGCGGCCTTCGTCATGATCCCAGCAAAAAGGGGGAACTTCGCCCCGACGGCGCTGTTTCCGCAGCCTACGGCCTGCCGGCCACGGACGCGCAAGACGTTGAACGACAATGGATATCAGTCTCTGGCGGTCGTTTTTGATTTCGGCAGACCGGCGCGTGCCCTATACTTGTTCGTTCCGAATCGACCCACTCCCAACCCCGAGGTCCGCACGTATGAAGCGCATTGCCACCATCGCCCTCTGCATCCTCGCCCTCGTGGCCTTCCTGGCCGCGGGCGCCATCGCCGACGACAAGAAGCCGGCCAGCCCCAAGAGCACCGAGCAGTGCCAGAAGGCCCAGACCTGCGACAAGGCCAAGACCTGTGACAAGACCCAGGCCTGCGATCCCGCCAAGTGCAAGGACGCCGCGAACTGCGACCCCGCCAAGTGCGCGCACGCCAAGGCCGCCGCCGCCAAGGCCGCCGAGGGCTGCAAGCCCGGCTGCAACAAGGCCTGCGACCCCGCCGCCATGAAGGCCGCCGAGGCCAAGAAGGCCGCCGAGACCAAGACCGCCGAGGCCTGCAAGCCCGGCTGCGATCCCAAGAGCTGCGACCCCACCAAGTGCGACCCGGCCGCCTTCAAGAAGGCCGACGAGCAGAAGAAGGCCGACCCAACGAACACCAAGACGGCCAGCAACAAGTAAGCGCGCAGTAATCCCTACGAGCGCCCGGCTCCTTGCCGGGCGCTTCGCTTTTCCCCGAACATCCTCCCGAACAATGAGCGTTCCCCCTGGGTAGTGCCGACCGAGACGACCAAGACCAGGCGTCGCCGCCATTGCGAGGAGGTCCCGATGCACCGCGAGAAGACCGTGAAGACCATGACCGGCTGGGGCTGGCTGTTCCTGAACATCCTGGCCTACCTGGTGGTCCTGTTCCTGTTCGTCAACGCCATCCGCCTGGAGAGCATCCCCACGCTCCTGGTGTCGATCGCCGGGCTGCTGGCCAACATCCTGGTCACGGTCGGGTTCTTCGTCGTCAATCCCAACGAGGCGGCGGTGATCCTGCTCTTCGGCGAGTACAAGGGCACCTGCAAGACCAACGGCTTCCGCTGGGCCAACCCCTTCTTCACCAAGACCAAGATCTCGCTGCGCGCCCGCAACCTCAACGGCGACCGCCTGAAGGTGAACGACCTGGACGGCAACCCCATCGAGATCGCAACGGTGGTGGTGTGGCAGGTGGAGAACACGGCGCAGGCCCTGTTCGACGTCGACGATTACGAGGAATACGTCATGACGCAGAGCGAGTCGGCGGTGCGCCACCTGACCAGCCGGTATGCCTACGACGGCCCCGAGGACCAGGTCACGCTGCGCGGCGCCACCGACGAGGTGAACGAGGACCTGCAGCATGAGCTGCAGGAGCGCCTGGGCCGTGCGGGCGTGTCGGTCATCGAGGCGCGCCTCAGCCACCTGGCCTACGCCCAGGAGATCGCCCACGCCATGCTGCAACGCCAGCAAGCCAGCGCCGTGGTGGCCGCACGGCGCAAGATCGTCGACGGCGCCGTGGGCATGGTGGAGATGGCGCTGAGCGAGCTGAACGAGAAGGGCATCGTGGAACTGGAGCCGGCGCAGAAGTCGGCCCTCGTGAGCAACCTGCTCGTGGTGCTCTGCAGCGACCATGCGGCCACGCCGGTGGTCAACACCGGCGTCAGCGGTTAGCCGCCTGTCCCCCGACAGCGGCGGCGGGCCCGGGACGGATCCCGGGCCCGCTTCGTCTTTCCTGGCCGGCGCCTCGGGGCCGATCAGCTTTACCACGGCCCCGAGGAAACCATGCCTCGTCGGCCAACCCTCAGGGTCCGGAATCCTCACTCCGCCGGTGCGAGACGATGCTCCTTCAGCTTGCGCCACAGCGTCGTGCGGTCGATGCCCAGTCTGCGGGCGGCACGGGTCCTGTTCCAGCCGACCGCTTCGAGCGCCTGGCGCAGCAGCTCGCGCTCACGCTCACTGCCGCGCTCGACCTCCCGCAGGTTGTTCGGTGCGGTCGGCAAACCTGCCGTCACCCCCACCTCCGGCGGCAGGTGCGCGGCCTCGATCTGCCCGCCCCGGCTGAGCACCAGCGCATGCTCGAGGGCGTTCTCCAGTTCCCGCACGTTGCCCGGCCAGTCGTGCCGCATGAGCAGGTTCATGGCCTCGGGCGCTACCGCGACCGCACTCTGCCCGAGCCGCCCCAGCAGATGCTCCACCAGCAGCGGGATGTCCTCGCGACGCTCGCGTAGCGGCGGGATCTCGAGGCGCACGACCTTGATGCGGTAATAGAAATCTTCCCGCATCCGACCCGAAGCCAGCAAGGCTTCGAGATCGCGATTGGTAGCCGACACCACCCGCACGTCCACCGGTCGCGGGCGCCCCTCGCCCACCCGTTCGATCACCCGTTCCTGAAGGACCCGCAGCAGCTTGACCTGCACCGCCGGACTCACGTCGCCGATCTCGTCGAGGAAGATGGTCCCGCCCGACGCCTCCTCGAAGCGGCCCCGGCGCGTGGTGGTGGCCCCGGTGTAGGCGCCGCGCACATGCCCGAACAGCTCGCTCTCGAGGAGCGTCTCGGCCAGGGCCGAGCAGTTCACCGAGACGAAGGGGCCGCTGGCGCGCGGGCTCCGCTCGTGGAGCGCCCGCGCCACCAGCTCCTTGCCGGTCCCGCTCTCGCCGCGGATCAGGACGGTGGCCAGGCTGGGCGCCACCTGCTCGATGAGGTCGTAGAGCTGGCGCATGCGGCGGTCGTGGCCCACCAGGCCGCCCAGATGGTCGCGGATCTCGCTCGCCCGCCGCAGGCGGATCTCGTCGGTCACGTCGCCCAGGATCAGGACCACGCCGCCGGTGCCGCCGCCGCTGCGGGCCAGGGGCGCGCTGCGCAGCAGGACGTCGCCGCGCCGCGCGCCGGGTAGGCGTACCGTGGTCTGGAAGTCGAGGATTGGCCGGCCGCTCTGCAGGCTGCGCGCCAGGATGTCGCGCGGGCAGTCCCCCTCGCCGAAGAGGCTGCAGGCCTGCAGACCGGCCAGTTCCTCCAGCGGGCGGCCGAGAATGCGCTCGGCGGCGGGGTTGAGGTCGACGATCCGCAAGGCATCGTCGAGCAGGATCAGACCCTCGCGCAGCACGGCCGCGATGGTGCGGAACGCGACGATATCCAGATCCATGAGCAGGCTGGCGTAGCGGGGCGGCGTCTCGGACATGATCGACCTCCGCTCACAGTATATCCACCGTACCGTTGCATGCAACTATTATGTTGCATCATTATTGTTGCAAGAACAGCGCTTTCACATGACCGTGACGGCATTGCTCACATGAGCAACTCCATGATACATCACAAGTCCTTGCCATAGATGTGTTTATGGATTTCCAATATAATGGCCATCCCACTCTGGTTCTGGCATCACCCCTGCAATGTTGGGACTCGATTGAATCAACGCAGGGATACCCTGCAACAATCGCCGCCACGGCGGCCAAATCAAGGATGGTGCGAGATGGGTCAGACCATGCAGTTCGACGGCAAGAATTTCGAGACCGAGGTCCTCAAGAGCAGCACCCCGGTGCTCGTGGATTTCTGGGCCCCCTGGTGCGGCCCCTGCAAGATGATCGGGCCGGTGATCGAGGAGCTGGCCGCCGACTATGACGGCAAGATCAAGGTGGGCAAGGTCAACGTCGACGATAACCAGCAGCTGGCGGCCCAGTTCGGGATCCGCGGCATCCCCACCGTGATGCTCTTCAAGGGCGGCGAGGTGGTGGAGAGCTTCGTGGGCCTGCAGCAGAAGGGCGACCTGGCCGCCGCCCTGGACAAGTCGCTCTAGTCCGCCACATACCAGCCGATCCAGGACCGCCGGCGTCATCTGCGCCGGCGGTCTTGCGTATCGGCGTCCGGAACATCAGATTGGACACGACACCTCCTGCGGCTCCCTGCGAAAGGCGACACGACCATGCCCGGTTTCCTGGATGGCATCAAGAAGGCCCTCGGCGGCGACAAGAAGCCCAACAACGTCGTGTTCATCGTCTTCGACAGCTGCCGCTGGGACGCCTACGAGGCGGCCCGCACGCCCAACCTCGACCGCATCGGTCTAGCCGAGCCCCGCTACAGCTACGCCAGCTGGACCAGCCCCAGCCACTACACCTTCCTCATGGGCATGGTTCCCCACACCAGCCCCAAGGGCGTGTTCGCCTCCAACGTCTACCGCGAGGAGTTCGCCTCCTGGTCCGAGCGCCTCAACATCCCCGACGTGGAGTTCAAGGCGTTCGTGCCCCAGCTCAGCCTGCCCGCCTTCCTCAAGGCCCAGGGCTACTGGTGCGAGGGCTGGGTCTCGTTGCCGGTGCTGAATCCCATGACCAGCATGTCGACCCACTTCGACCGCTACGAGCTGGCCCCGTCGCATAACGACCTGCAGGCCATCTGCGACCGCCTCGAGTTCAAGGAGGACCGGCCCAGCTTCTTCTTCGTCAACACCGGCGAGACCCACTACCCGTACCTGCTGCCCGGCGAATCGGCCCAGGATCTGCCCCACCTCTCGGGCGTGCACGGCATCTTCAAGTCGCTCGACGAGTTCCTCAAGAACCCGGGCGAGTTCCTCGAGGGCCGCCAGGAGGACGAGTTCTTCACGCCGCAGCAGTTCCAGGCGTTCTACGACAAGCAGATCGCCTGCGTCGAGCACCTCGACGCCGTGGTGGGCCGCTTCCTCGAGCGCTGCCCCGACAACACCTACTTCATGATCATGAGCGACCACGGCGAGCTGTTCGGCGAGGACGGTTACTTCGGGCACGGGCCCATCTTCCACGAGAAGGTGTTCCAGGTCTTCTACCTGGAGGGCGCCAAGCCCTAGTCGGCGCGGGACCGCCGATCAGCAACCACCGACAGACGGATCACGCGCGCCGGGACCTCTCGTCCCGGCGCGCTCATGTCAGGCGAGGAGCGCGCGGATGGCCGGCGCGACCTGGTCGAGGCGTTCGACACCGGCGGTGAAGGCCTCGGCCCCCGGCCCCCAGGCCAGCAGCGGCACCGGGTTGCGCGTGTGGGTCTTGACGGTGAGATCCTCGAGGTTGCCGTGGTCGGAGCACCAGAGCAGCAGGGTGTCGGGCGCGAGCCCGGCCAGGATGGCGCCGAGGAACTCGTCGAGGCGCCGCAGTTCGGCTTCGGCCCGGTCGCGCTCGGCGGTGTGGCCCGCCTTGTCGGTCAGGAAGTACTCGTAGAGCAGGAAGTCGTACTCGGGGACGTTGCGCGCGAGGATGGCGCCGGCCTCGGCGGGAGAGAGCAGGGGCGCCTCGAAACCCAGCGCCCGCAGCTCATGCCCGGTGAATTCCTGGAAGAGCGAGCGGCCGGCGGCCATGTCGGGCACATCGAAGAAGGGCAGATCGGCGGCGAGGTTGGCCACCGTGGTGGCGGACATGCGGAGCTGGCGCTCGCGGGGCCAGGCGAAGAAGGGCGAGCGGAAGGTGTTGAAGAACACCGGGCGGCGGCCGGCCTCGCGGAGCCGCTTCAGGAGCGAGTGCTCGAGCAGGACCTCGCGGAGGGTGGGCCCGGGGAATCCCGCCAGGTGGCGCCCCTGCACCGCGGGGGCATTGATGCCGGTCAAGAGCGCGGTCTGACCGGTGGCGCTCTGGGGCAGGCCGGGCACGCCGAGGCAGGCGTCGACGGGACGGGCCCAGGCGCCATTCTCCAGCAGGATCGGCCGGCCGTCTGTCGGAACCGCCGGCAGCCGCAGCCGCTGACCGCCGTAGCTCCAGCCGGGATTGACCGCAGCATCGGGCGCGCCCCAGCCGAAGCCGTCGACGAAGAGCAGGGCGACCCGGTCCGGTGCCTTCATGATGCGCTCCAGAACAAGCACAAGAGGCTCCCCGCGAGCGGGAAGCCTCTTGCAAGTGGTAGCCCGTACGGGACTCGAACCCGTGTTTCCGGCGTGAGAGGCCAGCGTCCTAGGCCACTAGACGAACGGGCCACGATAGCTCGTGGTTGCCCGGGGAGGATTCGAACCCCCATCGACTGATCCAGAGTCAGCTGTCCTACCGTTGAACGACCGGGCAATCGTGGCGCTGAATATAGGCAGCGGTCTGGGACCTTGCAAGTTCTTAATCGGATTTTTCTGACCCCGGAATCTGCGGTAGATTGGCCCGAATGTGCGAATAAAGCGATTCTGGAGCGGAGAGGTCGGCCTGGGCCGTAGCCCAGCTGCGGGGGATCAGGACGAAGGGTTCGGTCTGGGGACCGCCGAGTCCGCCGTGGCTGCTGGTCTGCTCCTCGAAGACCACGACCTTGCGCCGATCGGCGAGCCAGGTCCCGTTGAGCACGAGGTCGCCGCTGCTGGGATACGACACCAGCCTTGCCAGTTCGGGGGCCCAGATCTGGGGATCGCCATAAGCGGAGAGCGGATCGACACCCACCACCTCGCCGGTGGTCAGATTCCGCAGACCGCCGCGACCCATGGCCACCGCCTCGCCGCCGTCGAGGACCGCCGCCACCAGGCCGATGCCCGGATGAGCCGTCAGGGCCGACACCAGGCCGGGCACCCGGTCGCGGATGTCCTCGAGGACCAGGCGGCGATCGCAACCCTTGAGGTACAGGTGGGCCAGGCAGCCGGAGACGCAGACGGCGATCTCGGGAATCTCCGCGGCCTCGTCCGGAGGCGTGTCTGCAGGCACCGAGCGATGGGCCCGCGCTTCCTGGTCCGCTCCCGTGCCCCGGCGATCGCGGATGTGATCCAGGGTCCGCCGGCCGCGCCGGATCGCCCAGCCCTGCTGCGCCCCTCCCGAGGCCGTCTCGCGGAGCAGCACGTCGAGGTAGGCGGCATCGCCGGCCGAGGCGCCCTGGTCCACCACCTGCCCGGCCAGATCGGCCACCACCTGCCCCAGCGAGCGGCCGTAGAGGAGGCGGAACGGTTCGGACGGTGTCTGGCCGTGATCGCTCAGCAGGAGCACCTCGTAGTCCACCGCGGCATGCCGGCGCGCGAAACGGCGCAACTTGCGCAGGCCGCGATCGAACGAGGCCAGCACCACCTGGGCCTCGTAGTCGTCGGGACCGGAGAAGTGGGCCACGTCGTCGTAGCCCACGAAATTGCTGTAGATCACCGGCACGCCGCGCACCATGTCCTGCCGCAGCCAGAAGAAGCTGGTCTGACGCAGGACCGCGTTGGTCATGGCGCCCTGGGCCAGCTTGAGCACGTGCCCCTGCAACCGGGGTCGCCGGCGGCGGAGCAGGCCGAGCGTGCCCATGGTCAGGCCGCCCAGATAGTCCCAGATCCCCGAGAGCACCGCCTTGGTGTAGGCGTGGGGACTGAGATAGAAGAGGTTCAGATCGGCCTGCTCGTCGCGCCGGCTGCCGCGCAGCTCGGACAGGGCGCTGATGGTCAACAGGCGCTTGGCCGCCCCGCCCGACAGCAGCGAGCTGATGCACGACCCGCCCGCCAACAGCGGCGGATTCCCCGCCAGTTCGACCCGGTCCTCAAGCTGGCGCGCGGTGGCCGGGTTGCTGACCACCTTGAAGCGTTGCTCGGCGCGGTCGAACCAGCGGTACCCCGGCACGTCCCAGCGATTGCCATGGAAGAGTCCGGCCTGCACCGCAGGGGTATTGGAGGGCAACCCGCAGTGCCAGCGCTGCAGGCGATGGCTGCCGCTGGCCAGCAGCGCCGACAGCATGGGCAACCGGCCGCGGCGGATGGCCCGGATCAGGGCGCGCGTCGACAGGCCGTCGATCTGCAGGATCATCAGGCCCCGGTGCGCACCCAGGGATTGGCGCGGACCCCAGCGCCGCCCCACCCGGTAGATCAGGGTCTGCACCAGCGGGAACGCCTCGTCGAGACCGAGCCAGCCGATGATCGCCGTGGCCGTGGCCGTCATCACCAGCACGCCCAGGAACGCGTCGTGGAAACTGGTCACCACGAGGCTGGAATTCATGTCCGCGGTCCACTTGAGGATGAGCGCGTTGAACAGCAGCGAGGGCAGGCCGAGGGTGATGAAGTTCAACGGCAGGGTCAGGAACAGCATTAACGGCCGCAGCAGGATCATCAGCGCGGCGAACTCCACCGGCACCGACAGCGCCACCACCCACCAGGTGCGCGACGTGGTGTCAAAGTACAGGCCCGGGAAGATGCTGGTCGCCAGGAGCAGGGCCAGGACGTAGACCAGCCAGACCAGGACGTAGCGGCCGAGGATGCCCCAGAATCGCTTCACATCCTCCCTCTCGTCGGAAGATCAGCCGGCGGCGCGGCGCAATCGTTCCAGCACGCGTGGTCGGCCCACCGCCTCCATCACCTCGAAGATGCCGGCGCTGCGACCCTGGCCGCTGAGCGCCACCCGGGCCGGATGGATCAGGTCGCCCGCCTTGAGTGCCTGCGCCTCGGCCAGCTGCCGGACGACCTCCTCGTAGGCGGCCGCCGGGGCCGGTTCGCCGGCGGGCAGGCCCTGCGCCAGCGCGTCGGCCAGCTCCTGCAGGCGCTGGCGGCCGGTGTCGGTGGCCACGTGCTGGCCCCAGGCCTCCTGGTCGACGGCGAAGTCCTCGGCGTAGAAGAAGCCGAGCTGCTCGGGCAGGGTCCGCAGGCTCGAGAACCGGCCGCCGAGCATGGCGATCAGCCGATCGACGTAATCCTCGTGACCCGCGACCCCGGGCACCTGCCAGGCGGGGTCGTAGTGCCAGCCGCGCTCGGCGAGCAGGGGCAGCGCCAGCGCGCGCTTGCCCGCGGCGTCGAGGCGCTTGAGATGCTGGCTGTTGATGTACTCGAGCTTGTCGTAGTCGAAGGCCGCGGGGCTCGAGTTGACCTTCTTGAGCGAGAACTTCTTGATCAGGGCGTCGGTGGTGAGGACCTCGTCGCCGGCCGCGCCGATGGACCAGCCCAGCAGTGCCAGGTAGTTCACCATGGCCTGCGGGATGATGCCCAGCTTGCGGAACTCCTCCACCGAGACCGCGCCATGACGCTTGCTGAGCCGCTTCTTGTCCTGGCCGAGGATCATGGGCATGTGGCCGAACTTGGGCGGCTGCCAGCCCAGGGCCTGGTAGATCAGGAGCTGCAGCGGCGTGTTGCTGACGTGGTCGTCGCCGCGCAGGACGTGGGTCATGCCCATCTCGTGGTCGTCCACCACCACGGCGAAGTTGTAGGTGGGAAAACCGTCGGCCTTGAAGACCACGCGATCGGTGAGCACCTCGTTCTGGAACTCGCGCTTGCCGACGACGATGTCGTACCAGAAGGTCACGCCCTCGTCCGGGGTCCGCAGGCGCCAGGCGGGTTCGCGCCCCTCGGCCTCGTGGGCGGCGACCTGCTCGGCGCCGAGCTGGCGGCAGTGCCCATCGTAGCCGTCCCAGTGGCCGCCGCCGTCCTTGGCGGCCTGGGCGCGGCGCTCCAGATCCTCCTCGGTGCAGTAGCAACGGTAGACCTTGTCCGTCGCCCGCAGCTCGGCCAGCGCGGCGCGGTAGATGTCCAGGCGCTCGCTCTGGGCGTAGGGCCCGCAGTCGCCGCCCTTGCCCGGGCCCTCGTCCCAGTCCAGGCCCAGCCACTCCATGCCGCGCAGGATGGCCGCGGTGGACTCCTCGGTGCTGCGTTGCTGGTCGGTGTCCTCGATCCGCAGGACGAAGACGCCTTGCTGGCTGCGGGCGTACAGCCAGTTGAACAGGGCAGTGCGGGCGCCGCCGACATGGAGGTAGCCGGTGGGGCTGGGTGCGAAGCGGACGCGGACCTGGTGCTGGCTCATGGACCGAGGAACCTCTCGCTGGGGCGGCCGCGGCCGCCCGGGCCGGATGACGTAGCGGTGCGCCCCCGGCCGGGGCCGGGGGCGCTTCGTTTATAGTACACCTGGAGTCGGGCGGCAAGCGGGGTCAGGGCGACGGGGGTCGGGTCACCACCCTTGGCAGCACGGCCTCGCCCACGGGCTCGAGACGACGGGTGGGGTCGAGCTCGGCGGCCAGGCCGGCAAGATCGTCGCCGTAGAGCTCGTTGCAGACCGTGTCCGGGTCCTCGCCCTTGCCGATCCGGGTCAGGAGCTCGCGCAGAGGATCCAGTCCGCCCCGGTTCTCCACCAGCTCCCAGGCCATCAGGAAGGCGGTGTAGCCCGCGGTGCGGTACTGCACCTTGTCGGTCTCCTTGTCGGGATCGGGCGGGCCGGCGAGGATGGCCTCGGCCGCGTCGGGCGTCAGGATCACCGCCCGCTCGGCGCGGTACATGGCGAGATAGTTCAGGAACGAGGTGCCTTCCTCGCTGAGATACCAGCCGACCCCCTGGAGCAGCCACTGCGGCAAGGAGGCGCCGGCGGTCAGGTCGGCCAGCAGCCAGGTCGCCATGAGGTGATGCGCCGCGTGGGCGTCCAGGCCGCGGGCGCGCAGGATGGGCACCGGCTCGATGATGTAGCTGCCGTCGGGCTGCTGCTGGTACAGGCGGTGGAACTGGAAGCCGGTCAGCTCGGTGTAGTGGTCGAGGTTGTCGGGATTGACGATGCGCAGGGTATCGCTGCGGTCGTGGCCCAGCAGGGTCGACAGATCCCGCCGGGCCCAGTCCAGCAGCTCGATCATGGGCAGCATGTGCGAGGGGTCGTAGCCTGGATTGAACGACATGTGGAGGCCGCGGTAACGGATGGCGGCGGGGTCGATGAGCAGGTCGGGCCGCGGCAGGACCAGGGTGCCCCTGGCCAGGCTGCGCGGTCCATAGGTCTGGCCCTCGTCGTCGACGAACGGCTGGAAGCCCGGGTAGGCGTGGACGTGCATGTGGTCGGGGTAGCCCGCCGCGGCCAGCTCCTCGGCCGTGAAGCGGGGAAAGGTGCTCTCGAGGGTCAGCGGCGCCAGTTCGGCAGGATGGTGGGGCAGGTCGGCCGCCAGGGCCGTCCCGGCCAGCAGGCCCGCGATCAGGACGCTGCGCATCATGCTTCACCCCGCAGTTTCTTGGCTTCCTTGAAACACTGCTGGGCACGCTTCTCGCGGCCCAGGGCCTTGTAGGCCAGTCCCATGTTGTCCCAGGCCTCCGCGGTCTCCTTGATCTCGAGCACCAGGTTGTAGGCGTCCACCGCCTCCTGGAAGCGGTCGAGCTTGTAGAGGACCACGCCGTGGTTGAGGTTGGCCTTGTAGTGCTGCGGATCCTGCGCGAGGTAGGCGGCGAAGGCCTGCTCGGCTTCTTCCAGGCGCCCAGCCTGCATCAGGGCCACGGCCCGGTTGTACGCTGGTTCGGTGTTCTCCGGCGCGAGTTCCAGAGCCTGATCATACGCGGCCACGGCCGTGTCCCATTGCTTGGCGCGCCCGGCGGAGACCCCCAGGTTGTAGGCGGTCTTGGCATCGGGCTGCAGCGCCAGGGCCTGCTGGTAGGCGGGCACGGCCTGGGCGTACATCTTGCGCGAGTGGTAGCACTGGGCCAGCGCCAGCCAGCCGCCGGCGAACTCCGGGGCCTCGCTCGTGACGCGCTGCAGCGGCGCCGTGGCCGCGGCGAACTTCCCCTCGCGCATCAGGCTCAGACCGTAGTTGAAGACCACCTCGGTGGGGGTGTCCGGCGCCTTGATGGCCTCCACCAGGTATTTCCGACCCTCGGCGGCCTGGCCCAGCTTCATGTAGAGGTTGCCCACCTTCAGGCGCAGGCCAGGCGTGTCGGGGGCGATCTCGTAGGCCTTGACGTAGGCGTCCAGCGCCTCCTGGAGCCGTTCCTCGCCCTCGTAGACCTTGGCGGTGGCGAGCCAGGCTCCCGGCCGATCGGGATGGTCCTGGCGGCCGAGCCGTGCGGTGACCCGCGCCTTGAGGGCGTCGCCCGAGGCGAGCCAGGCCCCGGCGATGCGCGGCAGCAGCTCGTCCCGGTCGGGAGCCAGCTGGTAGGCGCGCTCGTAGAGCTCGGCGGCCTCGACGTACATCCCCGAGTCCTCGAGGATCTGTCCGTCCTGGATGTAGAGGATCAGCAGGTTGTTCTCGATGGCTTCGGCCTCGGCCAGCCCGTCGAGGGACTGCTCGGCCTCGGCCTGTTCGCGCCATTTCTGCGCGTAGGGCAACCAGGTCTCGAGCGTCCGCCGCTCGGCCTGGCCGTCGCCCTGGTCCTTCTCGAGCCCCGCCAAGAGCAGCGCCAGCCGGCAGACCTCGGCCGAGGGCGCCCGGCCCAGGGCCTCCAGGCCGTCGGTGTACGCCTGGCGCGCCGCGGCCTGGTCGCCGGCCTTGAGGTGCGCATTGCCCAGGAGTCGATAGGCGTCCAGGGCCACCGGCCCTCCGGTGTCGCGGTAGGCCTGCAGCTCGCTGATGGCCAGCTCGTAGTCCTCGAGCCGCAGGAACACCAGCGCCAGGTTCCGGTGGAAATCGGGATCGTAGGGCTTGGCCTGGACCGCGCGGATGAACGCGTCGCGGGCGGGCGCCCATTCCTCGCGCTGGGCGTGCGCCACGCCCAGGTCGTTGAGGAGATCGGCGAGCGCCGGACCGGTCTCGCCCCTGGCCTGCATCTCCATGATCCTCTGATTGAGTTCGGAGATCTTGGCCTCGTCGGTCTGCTCGGGGGTCAGACCCGAATCCACCGAGAACGAGGGCTGCGATTGACGGTCGGTCTGCGCCATCGCCGGCACGACGGCGAGCGCCAGGAACAGCAGCAGCCGGATGGGTGTCGGGATCGATCGGGGCATGCTCACTCCTTGGGGCACTGGACGGAGGCGCCACCACCAGTGGCGCCCCCCCAGAGTCTAGGTAGCCGGCGCCGGACTGTCCAGTTCCCCCCTTGAAAACCACACCGGACCTTGACGTTCCCGCGCGATGCCGTTCCTTTGCACATCATGATCAGGTTGCATGTTCTGGGCGCCGGCGGCGCCGTTCCCACCGCGAGCCATGGTCCGGCCGCCTACTGGGTCGAGATCGACGGCCAGGGCCTGTTGCTGGACCCGGGCCCGGGCGCCCTCGTCCGCCTGGTCCGCCAACCCGGCGCTCCCGAGGACGTGGATTCGGTCCGCACGGTCGTGCTGTCGCACCTGCATTTGGACCATACCGCCGATCTGGCCCCACTGCTCTTCGCGCTGCATTCGGTCCTCGCCCGCGAGACCGCCCCGCTCGAGATCGTGGGCCCGCCGGGCACCGCCGGGCTCCTGGACCGGCTCCGGCGCCTCTACGGTGAATGGCTCCAGCCCCGCTGCCGCGAGGTCCACGTGAACGAAGTCGATCCCGGACAGGGTCTGGTGCTGGACGGCGGCGGTCGGGCCGAGGCCTTCCTGGCCAGGCATGGGGAACGCCGCTTCGGAGAGGTTTGCCTGGGCTGGAGCTTCCAGGATGCCGCCGGCCGGCGCCTGGTCTACACCGGAGACACCGGCCCCTGCCCCACGCTCGACGCGGCGGCCCGGGATTGCGATCTACTGCTGGCCGAATGCTCCACGCCGGACGCTCTCGCCGTGGACGGACACCTCTCACCCAGCCGGATCATCGAGCTGGTCCGGAACACACGGCCCGGTCGGGTGGTTCTCACCCATCTGTACCCCCTCGTCGCGGCTCAGGCTCCCGAGCGGACCGTGGCCGGGGCCACCGGCATCGCCTGCGCCGCTGCCCAGGACGGCGACTGCTTCACCCTCGACGAGAAAACGGAGTCCACGTCGTGACGACCTCGATCGGCAAACGCTTCCTCGCCACCCTCGGCCTCCTCGTCCTGTTGACCGGTGCGGCCATGGCCCAGGACGCCGGACCGGACACCATCCGTGGCGACGACCCCGACGCCCCCGCGTGGATAGAGGGACACGGCGAGAACGAGCTCGTGCTGATCCACGGCCTCGGCGCCAACGCCACCATCTGGGACGAGCTCAAGCCGTACCTCATGAACGCGTTCAAGGTCTACACGTACGAACTGCACGGTCACGGCGAGACCCCACCCCTGGCCGACCCCTCGCTCGAGGGCGAGATCGCGGCCCTCGGCGAGTGGATGGCCGCCCAGAACCTGATCTATCCCACGCTGGTCGGTCACGGCCTCGGCGGCATGATCGCCATGCAGTACACCTTCGAACACCCTGCCGACGTGCAGCGGCTGGTGGTGATCGACGCCGGGCCGCGCCAGCTCGCCTCGCAGGAGGAGAAGGTCGCCGTGGCCGAGGCTCTCCTGGAGGATTACGACCGCTTCGTGGCCTCGCGCTACCTGGAGATCAGCCGTTCCCCCGAAATCAACCAACGCGCCATCGACATGGCCCTGCGCACCGACAGCACGACCCTGACCTCGCTCCTGCTCAGCAGCTTCGACTGGGATCTCACGCCCCAGCTGCCGCTGCAGTCGGTCCCCATGCTCATCATCGGCAGCGAGGCCTACCTGCCCGAGGACGGGTACGAGCAGCACTACCTCGAGCAATACGGCTACGGCACCGCCCGCGTGCTGTCGTTCAAGCGGATCGAGGGGACCGGACACTACCTGATGCTCGAGAAGCCCACGTACCTCGCCTCGGTGATCATCGTCTGGGTGCGTGGCGAGGAGTGGTATTGAGCGTCAGCCCTGGAGGAGTTCCAGGTCGGCGTCGACCATCATCCTGACCAAGGCCTCGAAGCCCACCGAAGGCTCCCAGCCGAGCCTTTCCTTGGCCTTGGTGGCGTCGCCCACGAGCTGGTCGACCTCGGCGGGACGCAGGAAGCGATCGTCCTGCACGACGTAGTCCTGCCAGTGGAGATTGACGTGGTCGAAGGCGATCTCGAGGAACTGCCGCACCGAGTGGGTACGGCCGGTGGCGACGACGAAATCCTCGGGATCCTCCTGCTGCAGCATGGACCACATGGCCCGGACGTAATCGCCGGCATAGCCCCAGTCGCGCTGGGCGTCGACGTTGCCCAGACGGAGCTCCCGCGAGAGGCCCAGCTTGATCCGCGCCACGCCGTCGGAGATCTTGCGGGTGACGAATTCGCGGCCCCGTCGCGGGCTCTCGTGGTTGAAGAGGATCCCCGAGACCGCGTAGAGGCCGTAGCTCTCGCGGTAGTTCACGGTGATGTAATGGCCGAAGGTCTTGGCCACCGCGTAGGGGCTGCGCGGGTGGAAGGGGGTCAGCTCGTTCTGGGGCACCTCGCGGACCTTGCCGAACATCTCGCTCGAACTGGCCTGGTAGAAGCGGGCCTCGGGACAGATCTCGCGCACCGCCTCGAGCATGCGCACCACTCCCAGGCCGGTGAACTCTCCGGTGAGCACGGGCTGGCTCCAGCTCGTGGGCACGAAGCTCTGCGCGGCGAGGTTGTAGATCTCGTCGGGCCGGACCTCGCGCAGCATCTGGGACAGGCTCGAGGGGTCGAGCAGGTCGGCCTGGACGAGCTTCACGCGATCGCGGATGTGGTCGATCCGTTCGAAGGTCTCGGTGCTCGACCGGCGTACCATGCCGGACACCTGGTAGCCCTTGGCCAGGAGCAGGTCGGCCAGATAGGATCCGTCCTGCCCGGTGATGCCGGTGATCAGCGCCTTCACGTCATGCACCCCTCACGGTTCCGAAACCGTCGCCACGGGCCCGCACCGCGCGCACAAGGCCCCTCCTCGTCTCAAGTTATCAGGCTCCAGCGGCCCAGACAAGAGCGGAACGAACCGGGTGACAATCCCTGGTTGGTTGGTCCTCGCGATGCTGTTATCCTGTCATAACGCGAACCAATGTGATCCTCGAACCTCAGCTGCGTCCAACATGAACAGGTACGGGCCAGACAACACGATCGACCCGCGGCCAGCCGATTCCGACGAGGAGCTGCTGGCCACCTGGCGAAGGGATCCGCAAGGTTCCCGGGGTCTGCATGCGGTCTCCCGGCTCCTGAACCGCTACCGCGACCGGGTCTACGCCTGGTGCTGGCGTCACGTTCGGGATCGGGAACTCGCCCTCGACCTTGCCCAGGAGGTGCTGATCAGCGCCTATCGCAACTTGGAATCGTTCGGCGATCGAGCCCGGTTCAGTTCATGGCTCTTCGCCATCACGCGCAACCGCTGCCTGAGCGAGTTGCGGAAGCACCGTCCGCCGCAGGAGAGCGAGGAACTCCTGGACCTCGTCGCCGACGCCCGCCCCACTCCGGAGCGGGACCTGCAGGAGCGCGAGGACGAATCCCGCCTGCGGGATCTGATCCGGACGCACCTGACGGTGGAGGAGCAGGACGCGCTCTGGCTGCGGTGCATCGAGCGGACCCCGGTGGACGAGATCACTCGGCTGCTGGACATCCGTGACAAGACGGGAGCCCGGGCAGTCCTGCAGAGGGCTCGACGTCGGTTGAAGGCAGTCCTGGAACGCTCCGAAGCGGGCGAGATGGAAGGATCATGATGGACCGCTGTCTGCGACCCGAGGATCTGGGTAGCGACCTGACGCTGGACGAGGTGAGCCGGCGCCATGTCGAGGATTGCCCGCGGTGCCGCACGCTCCTGCGCCAGTATGAAGACTTCCTCGCGGCGGCGACCTTGCCGGCCGAGGCCGCAGCCCACAGCGCCAGTGACGAACTGTCGCGACGGCTCGCCACGGTCATTCCGACCCTCACCCTGGTGGACGAGGCCGGTAACGGCAGCCGCCCTAGTCCGCGCAGCCATGACGAGCGATTCCGGCGCCGGTTGCCGCGCTCGGGACGACCTCTGCTGGCCATGGCTGCCATCCTCGTCTGCTGTCTGGGCTTGCTGGCGATCCGGCACCAGCTCCTGGCGCCCGAGCCCACCCTGCCCGGCAACCAGCCAGTCCTGCGCGGCGATCTGGCCGGCGGCGTGCGCTTGCTGCTGATCGACGACATCCTCGTCTGGCAAGCACCGACCGCCATCGATCAGACCGTGGTGGTGCTCTACGACGCGTCCCTCGCGGAACTGGAACGCATCCCGGTCACGGGCGCCGAGGAGCTGCCCCTCGCCGACTACCCACAGCGCCAGGCCATCGCTTACGCCCGCGTGTTCTTCCTGCAGGCCGGCGACGAGGTCGAGAAGAGCCAGATGCTCATGGTGCCCTGACCTGGCCCTGGAACCAGACGGTGTCGCACGCGTATCCTTCCCGGACCTCGCCCATCCACCACCGCTCCCCGGAGGCGCGTATGCACTGCACGTTCCGCTGCTCGTTGCTGCTAGCCACGCTGGTCGCCGCCTGGTCCGCCACCGCCGAGACCATCGCCAATCCCGCCGACGCCTCCGTTCGGGAGACCTGGACGCTGCAGGAGGTCTGGCGCGTCGGTGGCGACGACGACGGCGACGTCCTGCTCGGGCAGGTGGGCGTGGTGGTCTCCGGTCCCGACCGCGAGGTCTACGCGCTCGACAGCCAGCTCTGCCAGGTGCTGGTCTTCGCCGCCGACGGCACGCACCTGCGCACCCTGGGCCGCCAGGGCGACGGTCCGGGCGAATTCCGCCAGCCCGTGGGCCTCTTCCTGCCCGGCGACGGCACCGTGGGCGTGCTCCAACCCTTCCCGGGCATGGTCACGTACGTCGATGCCGCCAGCGGCCTGCCCCGCCATACCTGGCGACTCGGCCAGGACGATCCCCAGAGCGGAGGGTTCGGTTTCGTGGAGACCGCTCGCCAGCGTGGCGGGTCGTTCGCCGTCGCCGCCGCCAACGCGGCCTTCGACCTCGACAACCGCGAGATCCGCAACACCAACTTCCTGGCGCTGCTCGACGCCGAAGGCCACGAGGTCGTCCGTGTGGCCGAGGTCAGCACGGAGCGATCGCTGGTGCGCTTCACGGTGGATGAACTCGCGCAGTACTTTCCCGGCGAGCGCGGCCTCTGGGACCTGGGGCCCGACGGTCGCCTCTTCGTCGCCACGCGGTACGATGCCTTCACCATCGCGGTCCATCGCGGCGACGGGACCCTGCTCCACGAGATCACCCGCGAACACGACGCGCGCCGGCGCACCGAGCAGGAGAAGGAGGACCAGCGCAACAGCATGCAGATCGACATCAACGGCATGCGCCCGGAGATCGACTGGAAGCTCGAGGATCGGGCCCGCGCCATCGATCGCCTGCAGGTCCTCGACGACGGCTCGCTCTGGGTGACCGACAGCCACGGCGCCGACGGCTGGGCCGACGCCGGACGCATGGTCTACGGCGTGTTCGATCCCGCCGGCCGCCTGCAGCGCGAGGTGACGGTGGCCGTGCCCGAGGGTGGCGAGGGCCACCGCCTGGTGCTGCTGGACGATGGCCGGTTCCTGCTGATCAAGGGACTCGATTCCATCTCGATCTCGGTGAGCGTCGGCGACGACGATGAACTCAACGCCACCGACAACCTGGCCGAAACCCTGCTCGAGCTGGTCTGTTTCGAGGTGGACCGACGTGAGCGGCGCTGACCGCCGCTAGAGCTCCTCGATGAGGGTCCGCACCGGCCGCGCGTCGCTCATGATGTAGAAGTGGACGCAGGGCACGCCGCGCGCCACCAGCTCCTCCACCTGCCGTTTGGCCCAGCGCCGGCCGATCTCGGCGGCATGGCGCGGGCTGGCCGCCACCTCGTCGGCGAAGGGTTCGGGGATGGTCACGTGGAAGTGGCGGGGCAGGCTGGCGAGCTGGCGCTCGCTGTCCAGGAGCTTGAGCCCCGGGATGATGGGCACGGTGATCCCGGCCTCGCGGCAGCGGTGTTCGAAGTCGAAGAACAGCCGGTTGTCGTAGAACATCTGGGTCACCACGTAATGCGCCCCGGCCTCCACCTTGTCCTTGAGACGCAGGATGTCGGTCTTGAGGTTCGGCGCCTCGAAGTGCTTCTCGGGATAGCCGCCGACGCCGACGCACATGTCCACCGGCTCGCTGCCGGTGAGATCGTCGAGGTAGCACCCCCGACGCAGGTCGGCGAGCTGGCCGACCAGGTCACTGGCCGTGCGGTTGCGGGTCTTGTTCGGATCGGGCCGCATCACGCGCTCGGGCACGTCGCCGCGCACGGCGAGCACGTTCTGGATCCCCAGGTAGTTCAGCTCGATCACCGCGTCCTCGGTCTCCTCGCGGGTGAAGCCGGCACAGAGCAGGTGGGGCACGGTGTCGATGCCCCAGCGGTTCTGGATGATGCCGCAGATCGACAGCGTTCCCGGGCGCTTCTTGCGCACGCGCCGCCGGATCGAGCCGTCGGGCAGCTCCTCGTAGTTGGCCTCGGCGGCGTGACTGGTCACGTCGATGAACGGCGGCTTCAGCGGCGTGACCTGTTCGACCATGTCGATGATGTCGCGCAGGCTGCCGCCCCGCTTGGGCGGGATGATCTCGTAGCTGAACAGCGTCTCGCTGGCCCGGTCCAGATGCTCGGTCACGCGCATGGTCAATCTCCTGTGGTCGGTTCGTAGGCCAGCACCGGCGCCAGCCAGCGTTCGGCCTCGGCCAGCTGCCAACCCTTGCGCCGGGCATAGTCGGCGACCTGGTCGCGGGCGATGCGCCCGAGGCCGAAGTAGCGGGATTCCGGGTGGCTGAAGTACCAGCCGCAGACCGAGGCGCCGGGAGTCATCATGCAGCTCTCGGTCAGATCGACCCCGAGGTGGGTGCGTGCTTCGAGCAGGTCGAAGAGCGCCGGCTTCTCGGTGTGATCGGGACAGGCGGGATAGCCCGGGGCCGGCCGGATGCCGCGGTATTCCTCGCGGATCAGCGCCGCGTTGTCGGGCGCGGCCTCGGGTGCGTAGCCCCAGATCTCGTGGCGCACGTTCCAGTGCAGGCGCTCGGCGAAGGCCTCGGCCAGGCGGTCGGCCAGCGCCTTGACCAGGATGGCGCGGTAGTCGTCGTCCTGTTCCTCGTAGCGCGCCACCAGCTCCTCGGCGCCGAAGCCGGCCGAGACCGCGAAGCCGCCGATCCAGTCGGCCACGCCGCTGTCCTCGGGCGCGATGAAATCGGCGAGGCAGAGGCAGGGGCCGCTGCCGGCCAGGGGGCGCTGGCGCCGCAGATGGTGCAGCACCGTGCGCACCTCGCTGCGGCTCTCGTCGGCGTAGACCACGAGGTCGTCCCCGCGGCGAGCCGCCGGGAAGAACCCCGCCACGCCGCGCGCCTTCAGGGATCCGGTCTCCTGCAGCTCGTCGAGCAGGTGCTCGGCGTCGGCCAGCAGGCGCCGGGCCTCGGCGCCCACGTCGGCGCGCTCGAGGATCTCGGGATGGCGGCCCTTGAGCTGCCACGTGTGGTAGAACGGTGTCCAGTCGATGAACGGACGCAGCTTGCCCAGGTCCAGGTCGGGCAGCACGGTCAGGCCGGGCAAGCGTGGCCGCGGCGGCGCGTAGGCCGACCAGTCGGTGGCCAGCGCCTGCCGGCGGGCCTGGTCCAGCGGCATCAGATCGCGCGCCGCCTGGTCGCGTTCGCGGCGCTCGCGCACCTCGGCGTAGGCGTCCTTGATCTCGACGGTGTAACCCGCGGCGTCGTCGCCCAGGAGCCGGCGCACCACCTGCGGCGCCTGGGAGGCGTCGGGCACGTGGACCACGGCCCCGGCGAACGCCGGGTCGATCCGCACCGCGGTGTGCGCCCGGCTGGTGGTGGCGCCGCCGATCAACAGCGGCAGCTCGAGCCCCTGGCGCTGCATCTCGCCGGCCACGTGGACCATCTCGTCGAGCGAGGGCGTGATCAGCCCGCTCAGGCCCACGATGTCCACGTCCTCGGCCCGGGCCGCGGCGATGATCCGGTCGGCGGAGACCATCACGCCCAGGTCGACGATCTGGTAGTTGTTGCAGCCCAGGACCACGCCCACGATGTTCTTGCCGATATCGTGGACGTCGCCCTTGACCGTGGCCAGCAGGATCTTGCCCCGGTTCGTGCCCGCCTGGCGCGCCGCCAGCAGCGCGGGTTCGAGGATGCGTACCGCCTGCTTCATGACACGCGCCGAGCGGATCACCTGGGGCAGGAACATCTGGCCCGCGCCGAAGAGCTCGCCCACGGTGTTCATGCCCGCCATCAGCGGGCCCTCGATGACCTGCAGCGGCTCCTTCAGCTCGGCCAGGGCCTCGCGCGTGTCCTCCTCCACGTAATCGCCGATGCCGTGCACCAGCGCATGCGACAGACGCGCGGCCACCGGCCCCTCGCGCCAGGCCAGGTCCTCCGCCGCGGCCTGGCCGCGTCCCTGGTGGCGCTGCGCGATCTCGGTGAGGCGATCGGCGGCGTCGGGCCGGCGCGCCAGGATCACGTTTTCGGCCGCCTCGCGCAGCTCGGGCGCGATGTCGGCGTACACCGGCAGGCGGCCCGCGTTGACGATGGCCAGGTCGAGACCCGCCTGCACCGCGTGGTAGAGGAAGACCGCGTGCATGGCCTCGCGCACGGTGTCGTTGCCGCGGAACGAGAAGCTGAGGTTGCTGATGCCACCGCTGGTGAGCGCCCCGGGCAGGTTGGCCTTGATCCAGCGCAGGGTCTCGAGGTAGTCCAGCGCGTAGCGGTCGTGCTCGGGCAGGCCGGTGGCCACGGCGAAGACGTTGGCGTCGAGGATCACGTCGCCGGGGTCGAAGCCCTCCTCCTCCACCAGGATCCGGTACGCGCGGGCGCAGACCTCCTGCCGGCGCGCCACGGTGTCGGCCTGACCTTGTTCGTCGAAGGCCATGACCAGCGCCGCGGCGCCGTAGCGGCGCACCAGGCGGGCCTGGGAGCGGAAGATCTCCTCGCCTTCCTTGAGCGAGATGCTGTTGACCACGCACTTGCCCTGCAGGCACTGCAGGCCCGCCTCGATCACCTCCCAGCGGCTGCTGTCGATCATCACGGGGATCCGGGCGATCTCCGGCTCGCCGGCCAGCAGCAGCAGGAAGCGGCGCATGGCGTCCACGCCGTCGAGCAGCGAGTCGTCCATGTTGACGTCGAGGATCTGGGCGCCGCCGCGCACCTGCTGCCGCGCCACCTGCAGCGCGTCCTCGAAACGATCCTCGCGGATCAGGCGGGCGAACTTGCGGCTGCCGGCCACGTTGGTGCGCTCACCGACGTTCACCAGCAGGCTGTCGTCACGGATCGCGAGCGGCTCGAGCCCGCTGAGCCGCGAGCCCGCCGGCGCCGCCGCCGGCCGCCGCGGCGCCACGCCCGCCACGGCCTCGGCGATGGCGGCGATGAACTCGGGCGTGGTCCCGCAACAGCCGCCGACGATGTTCACCAGGCCGGCCCGGGCCCAGTCGCCCAGGAGCGCGGCCATCTCACCGGGGGTCTGGTCGTACCCGCCGAGCTCGTTGGGCAGGCCGGCGTTGGGGTGCGCCGCCACCAGCGTGTCGGCCCGTCGCGCCAGATCCTCCACGTGCGGCCGCAGCTGCTCGGCGCCCAGCGCGCAGTTGAGCCCCACGGCGAAGGGCCGCGCGTGCCGGATCGAAATCCAGAACGCCTCGGCGGTCTGCCCGCTCAGTGTGCGCCCGCTCGAATCGGTGATGGTGCCCGAGATCCAGACCGGCACGTCCCGGCCGCGCCGCCGCAGCTCGCCGTCGATGGCGAAGAGCGCCGCCTTGGCGTTGAGCGTGTCGAACACGGTCTCCACCAGCAAGAGGTCGACCCCGCCGTCGAGCAGCGCCGCCGTCTGCTCGGTGTAGGCGGTCACCAGCTCGGCGAACGTGACGTTGCGCAGACCCGGCTGCTCCACGTCGGGCGAGAGGCTGGCGGTGCGGTTGGTGGGCGGCAGGCTGCCGGCCACGAAGCAGCGCCGGCCCGAGCTGGCGGCCATGGCCGAACGGGCGGCCGCCGTGGCGAGCTGGGCGGCGGCCAGGTTGATCTCGCGCACGAGGTGGGCGGTGCCGTATTCGTGCTGCGAGATGGCGGTGGCGTTGAAGGTGTTGGTGGTGACGATGTCGGCGCCCGCGGCGAAGTAGGCCGCGTGGATGTCCTGGATCAGCTCGGGACGGGTCAGGCAGAGCAGGTCGTTGTTGCCCTTGAGGTCGCGCGCGTGGTCGGCGAAACGTTCGCCGCGGAAGTCCGCCTCGTTCAATCCGGCGGCCTGGATCATGGTGCCCATGGCGCCATCGAGGACCAGGATGCGCTGGGACGCGAGCTGCTCGAGCTGGGCGCGGACGTCGGTCATGATTCAGATTCCCTGCAAGGTGTCATCCAAAAGCTGCGCGTTGACCCGCAACATGTTCCGGATCTCGGCCACGTACGCGGCGCCGCGTTCGGAATAGGGTTCGAGGCCGTCGGCGAGTTCCATGGCCGATGGCCGGCGCCCGGCCGCCCTGGCGGCGGCCCGTTGCTCGCGCAACGCGTCATAGGCAAACCCGGTACCCAGAGTATAGAGGTAAGCCCGGACCGAGGCCGCCGCATCGGGATACTTCGCCACACGATGGTTCCGGCCGTCGGCGCGTTGCTCCGGCACCAGACCGTGGCCGCGCCAGGTCCAGATGCCGAAGTAGTTGTTGGCCTCGCGCGCGAAGCGGCTCGTGCCCCACGCTGACTCCACCGCGGCCTGGACCAGGACCAGCCGGATGGGCACGGCGTCCACGCGCCGCCGCAATTCGGCCAGCACGGCGGCCTCGTCGCTCATCTCCTGCGGCACCTGGTAATAGTCGGCCAGGGCCCGCAGGCGGTCGCGGTCGGCCTCGCGCAGGGGCTGTCCCGAATCGAGAGCGTGCCCCAGGGCCACCAGCTGCTGGTGCAGTTCGCGGAGCCTTCGGTTCTCGTCCTGGATCACGGGCGCCAGCCAGCGGAAGAAGGCGGCCTTGCGCTCGTCCACGTCGTGCATGCGCGCGAAATCCGGCGGGGCGTTCCGCTGCAGGCGGCCGCTGTTCAGCAGCAGGACCATCGCCCCGGCGAAGATGGCCAGGACGCAGAGGACCAGCGACCAGGTCTGCCAACGCGATTTCATTGCGTCGCGCCCTCCTTGACGAGCCAGGCGTGGCTGTACCAGTACCACCGGCCGGTGTCGCCGGCCGGGGCGGTGATGTTGACCCGGCTGCGTCCCGTCGGCAGCGGCGTGGGGACGGTCACGCGGAGCTCGTCGCCCCGCCAGCCGGTGGCGAGGGCCTCGCCGCCGAAATAGGCGGCCACCTGGGCGGCGCGCCAGGCGCCGGGCGCCAGTTCCAGGCGCAGGGTCAGCGGAGCGTCGCCGGCGGGCTGGAGCATGCCGGACGGTTCGGCGGCGACCACCGGCAAGGGCAGGCTGGCGACCTTCAGACCGAAATCGTCCAGCGCGCCGTAGGGCCCGCCCATGGGAAACCGTGGCACGGCGCTCCAGTCGCCCCGGGCCCAGACGGGCCCCGACTGCTGACCCAGGCCGCTGAATCCTGCCTCGCGGACCACCGCGGCCAGGACCGCATCGAACTCGCCGTAGGGATAGGCGAAGAGCGGCAGGACCGCCACGGCGCCGAGCTCCTCCACCAGCCGGCGGTGGCTCGTGGCCACGACGTCCTGCAACCGTCGTCGCCGCGCCGCCACGTCCTCCCCTGGCTGGCGCCGGGCCAGCTCATCGTGTTGCACGCCGTGGGGCCCCACGGTGACGCCGGCGGCGACCAATTCGCGCAAGACGTCCCACGAGAGCACGCCGGGCAGGTCGGCATCCACCAGGCCGGTGGAGACGAACACGGTCATGGTCCAGCCGCGCGCACGGATCAGTGGCCAGGCCGTGGCCGCCACCGAGGGATAGGCGTCGTCGAAGGTGAGGCAGACCGTGGAATCGGCGACGCTGCGTCCGGCCTGCAGGGCGTCCAGGGTCCGGCCGAGCTCCGCCACCTTGAAGCCGTGGTCGGCCAGGAAGGCGAGCTGCGCCGTGAAGAGTTCGACCGTGGTGCTGGTGGACGCGGGCGTGTCGTCGGCCACGTGGTGGTACTGCAGCAGCACGGCGTGGTCGACGGCCCGGGCTGGTTGCCAGGACAGGAACACGCCGGCAGCGACCAGCGCCAGGGCGAGGCCGGTCCGAAAGCAACGCCGGGGCATCAGTCCATGTACCAGGTCAGCGAGAGCGTCACGCTCTGGGTGGCGGTGGTCACGTCGCTGAGGTACGAGATCGAGCCGCCGTCGACCCACCGGTAGTCGTAGGCGAGGCCCACGGCCATCATGGGCGAGACGCGCATCTCGTAGCCGGCCCCGCCGTTGAGGCCGAGGCCGCCCTTGGTCTGGGAGATCTTGGGGTAGGCCACCGGCGTGTAGGACAGGCCCAGCGAGCCCACGCCCACGCCGCCCTTGACGTAGAAGCCCTGTCCCCGCGGATACCAGGTGCCCGTGGCGAGGATCCAGAAGGTCTTGACCTTGAACTGGTTCGTGTAGTCGCTCCAGCCCGAGAAATCCAGCCCGTAGACGAAGCTCTCGCTCTGGGCGAAGCCCACCCGCAGGCTCCCGGTGAAGTCGTCGGCCCAGTCGGAACTCAGATCGATCGCGTTGTTTGTGTCGGTGCCCTTGGCCTGGGTCCAGCCCCAGCCGAGGTTCAGGCCGTAGACCCAGCCGTCGCGTACGTGACTCATGCCGGCGGCGCTAGCCGGTCCGGTCAGGAGAAGCAGGGCGAGCAGTGAGAGCATGGCTGGACGATGGAATTTCAACATGGTTCTTCTCCTGTGAGAGCGCGGTCTCGAACAGCGATCGTTCGAGCCTCATGATACACATCGACCCGGAAAAGGGAAACGCCGGCTTGGCTGCGACGCCCGGATCCGGCAAGGGAACGAGCCCGCTGGCGGAGGCCGCGCCCGGACCGCGGGTGAACGGATACCAGAACGGTCTTGCCACACCCGTCCCGCTTCGCTACCCTCATCTCATGAACGACGCGCCTCCGGGCGCGACGGACCAAGTAGGTCTGGGCGGCCGAACGGTCCGGGCGAGGTGGGTCTCGCCGAGCGCTTCCCGCCTGAAAGGAGGTGATCGAGTGAGTGAATTCTGTTCCGGCTTGGTGGAGGTGGCGTCCCCCTAGCGCTGGGGTGTCGTCAGCCACGGCGGTGAACGGGGCCCCACGGGGGTAACCCAGCGCCACCGACGCCGAACCAACGAGGGCGCCGTCGCAACCATGCGGCGGCGCCCTCTCCTGTCACCCGATGATCGATCGGCTTTCTTGACCTTCCATCCGGACAACGTGCGGACATCCGCAGGATCGGGATACTTTCCGGGCCTGGGCGGCGAGCTGCTAGGTCTTCTGCGGCTTCTTCCGCGCCGCCGGGAACAGCACGTTGTTCAGGATCAGCCGGTACCCCGGCGAGGTGGGATAGAGATCCAGCACCGTGGGCGGGTCGCCCACCCGGTGCTGGTAGTCCTCCGGATCGTGGCCCCCCAGGAAGGTGAACGTGCCCTGCCCGCGCTTGCCGTGGAGGTACTTGACCTCGTCGGTGCCCTCCACCCGGGCGAGCTGGATCACCGACCGCTTCAGGAAGCGTTCGTGGTAGCCGGTGGTCTGGCCGAGGAAGCCGTTGATCACCGACACGTGGTTCTGGGTGAGCATGGCCGGGACGGGGTCGTACTTCGCGGCGAAGTCGAAGAGGGTGAAGTAGTCGGCCTCGGCGCCGCGCATGCTGGCGTAGTCGCTGGTGTCGAGGTCGGAGAACTCGTAGCGCAGCGGGTTGGTGTAGAGCGCGAAGTCCTGGAAGGCGAAGGTGGCGTCGTAATCCGCCTTGGCGCGCCAGTTGGGGTCGACGGGCGAGCCGTCCATGGCCGCCGGCACGATGTCGGTGTCCAGGAACGCCAGGGCGATGTCGATGGTGTCGGTGGCCGAGCACATGGCGAAGAGGAAGCCGCCGGCCTCGACGTAGCTGCGGATGGTGAGCGCCACCGCGTGCTTGAGCTGCCAGACCGTGGGGTAGCCCAGCTCGGTGGCGAGCTGCTCGTTGAGCTTCTGCTGCTCGACGTACCAGGGCTCCAGACCGAAGCTGCCCCAGAACTTGCCGTACTGGCCGGTGAAGTCCTCGTGGTGCAGGTGCAGCCAGTCGTACTCGTCGAGCTTGCCGCGCAGCACCTCCACGTCGTAGACCGTCTCGTAGGGCACCTCGGCGTAGGTCAACGCCAGGGTCACCGCGTCGTCCCAGGGCTGCATGTTGGGCGGCGAGTAGACCGCGATGCGGGGCGGCTTCTCCAGCAGCACCTCCTCCATGTTCTCCTGCTGGACGACCTGGTGGATCGCCTGGACCTCGGCGTCGCCCAGCTCCTCGAATCCCACGCCCAGCAGACGGGCGTCCATGCGGGCGCGGGCGGTGTCGCGCAGCAGGAAGCTGCCCCCGCGGTAGTTGAGCAGCCAGGTCACCTTCTCGCCGGCCTGCAGCGAGTGGAACGCGTGGCCGTAGGCCTTGAGGTGGTCGGTCTGGACCAGGTCCATGGGCACGAGCAGGTAGCCGGCCGCGTGGGCGCCGACGGAGGACAGGAGCAGGCAGAGCAGCAGCACGAGGCGGCGGATCATGGCAATTCCCTCAGCCGGAGGCGAATCTCGGTGGCGAAGAGGTAGTCGGGGTACTGGGTGAGCAGGCGTTCGTACTCGCGGCGTGCGGCCACGGCGTCGTGGCGGTCCTCGGCGAGGATCTCGCCGCGGAGCGCCAGGGCGAGCGCGGCGTGGCGGCCGTCGGGTTGGTCGAGCACGATGCGCTGCAGCTGGTCCAGGGCCTCGTCGGTGCGGCCGGCTGTGCGCTCGAGGCGGGCCAGCTCGAGGCGGGCGCGTTCGATGAGCGGCTGGGGTTCGCCGAGGTCGGCCTGGACCGTGGCGCGTGCCAGGTAGCGCTGCAGCGCGACGCGCTGCGAATCGGGTTCGGCTGCCAGCTCCCACCAGACCGCCCGCGAGTAACGCATGAGCAGGTCGGGGCCGCCGGTGGGGTTGAGCAGCTCCTCGGCCACCACCAGCCCCAGTTCGAGGGCGTCGTTGGCGTAGGGCGCCACCGGGTTGTCCAGCGCCACGGCGGCGAAGCGGTCGCGGGCGGTGGCGAAGTGGCCCTCGGCCAGATCGAGCCTGGCCAGCAGGAAATGGGCGTGTCCGGCCGGGGCCCGGAATTCCGTATCGCGGCCCAGGGCGGTCAGCACCTGGCGGGCCCGCGCGGTGTCGCGCGCCGCGAGGTAGCTCTCCCCCAGCTCGAGCCTGGCCAGGGCGACCCCTTCCAGCGGCAGGTCGAGGTCCATGAGCAGGTGCTCGAGGCGGCCGGCGGCGGCCCGGGGATCGCGCAGGCGATCGCGGGTGTAGCGCGCCAGCTCGATCTGGGCAGCATAGAGATGGGCCGACTCGGGGTTCCCTCGGCGGACCACCTCGAGGACCTCGCCGAACCGCGCCACGGCCAGGGTCGGATCCGCGCCGAGCAGGTCGTGATCCAGGGCGAAGACGCAGACCTCGGCGAGGCTGTCGAGCGCCTTCTGGCGCAACCGCATGTCGAGCTGGGGATGCTGGCCCAGCAAGGGCAGCAACGTCAGCAGGTAGTCGGTAGTGGCGGCCTGCTCGCGGCCGTCGATCAGCAGCGGCAACTCGCGGGCCAGCGTTTCGCCGTTGTGCAGCGCCGTCCGGGCGCCGTCGCCGCTGGCCAACCGGGGCTCGACCAGGGTCCAGGCCACGTCCCGACGACCGCGGAGCAGCGCCACGTTGGCGGCGAGCACGGCGATTTCGGGACGCGCCCCGGGGGCGGCGGCCAATCGCTCCAACTCGTCGCCGAACGCTGGCACCAGCGGCGGCGCGTCCTCGGCCAGCAGGTCGCGCCGCAGGAGGGTCAGATTGTAGGGGCTGGCCAGGAGGTCGAGCCTCGCCTCGCGCGCCGCGGCCTCGGGCTGGTCGAGACGCAGGAGGCAGAGCGCCCTCGGTCGCGACAGGAACACCGGATCGCCCAGCACCGCCCGCGCCGAATCCACCAGGGCCACCGCCTCCCGGCAATCGCCGCCGGCCCGCAGCACATCCACCGCGGTGGCGAAGCCGGACTTGGGTTCCGGGACATACCGCAGGTAGGAGGTCAGCGCCTCGCGAGCTTCACCGCGTTCGCCGAGAGCGAGGAGCCCGCTGGCGAGCTGGCGCCAGAGTTCGGCCGCGGCTGGTTCGGTGACCAGGGCTTCGCGACAGAGATCCACAGCTTGCTGGTTCTCGCCCACCGCCAGCGCGATCCGGATGCGCCGTCGGCGCACCTCGTCGGCCGGCGCCCCCATCTCGGCCAGCTCCTCCAGGAGCGCGTGGGCCCGGCTGTGGTAGCCCAGGCGGATGAGCTGATCGATCTGCAGCAACTGACGCTCGTGATAGCTGCCCAGACCATGGACCTGGGGCTGGGGCTGGGGCGGCCGCGGTTTCAGCTGGGGCTGCGCCAGCAGCGGTACCGCGCCGAGGGCAACCAGGGCCAGGATGATCAAAGCACGGATCACGGCCGACCTCCTCGCTGTCCGTCGACCGAACGGCCGGTGGATTCGTGCAGGCGTTGGACCTGGCGGAAATAATCCCGGACCAGGTCGCGGTAGGCCGGCGGCGCCTCCTCCACTGGCCGCCAGCGCCGGGCCTCGGGAGAAAGGTCCTCGATCCCGGTGCCGGGGTCGCCCTCCTGGTCGGCGAACAGCTCTTCGGCCGCACGGCTCTCGCGTCGCCGCGCCCAGTCACGCTCCCGCGAGGCGTTGTGCATGTCGAGCAGCCGCGAGAGGATGCGGTCCTGGCGGCGCAGCGTCTCCTCGGTGATCAGATCCCCGGCCAGATCGTCGCCCACCGATTCCATGTCGCGGGCGAGCTGATCGAGGTCGCCGAGCAGCCGGCCCTGTTCCTCGGCCGCCTCGGCACGCTGCTCCTCGGCGAGCTGGCGCGCCCTGCCGGCCAGACCCTGCTGACCCTGCTGGAGCCGCTTCATCCCGGCACGCAACTCCTGGCTGAGGCGACCCTGTTGCTGGCGCATCTGCTCGGCCAGGGCATTCAGGCCGGCCTGCTCCTCGGACATCTGGCGCAGCTGCTGGCTGAGCATGGGCTGGGGCGATCCGCCGGCACCGCCCTGGCCCGTCATCTGGGCCTGGGTCAAGAGGCCGATTACGAGCTGATTCATCTCGCCCAGCGCACCGTCGGAGGCCTGGCGCGCCCCCGCGGATCGACCTTCCTCGAGCTGGTCGAGCGTGCGGCCGAGCCGGGTCAGCAGGCCGTCGAGCTCCTCGAGCATGCGCAGGATCTCGCGCGGAGCCGCCCCGGCCACGCCCTCGAGGCCATCGCGCACGGTCATGGTGCCCTGGAGGATCATGTGCTGGCGGCGGGCCAGATCGTCCACACGGATGTCGCGTAGGCTGGTGGGCAGGTCGAGGCCCAGGTCCTCCTGGCGCTGGGAGAGCGCGAGCAGGTCGGCGGCCAGGTCGCGCATCTGGCCGGCCTGCTCCGCCTGCATGGCCATCTGCATGGCCATCTGGCTGCGCAGCATCACATGGTAGAGGCCGGCCAGGTCGGTGAGTGCCTGCTCCATCTGCTCGGCCGCCTGCTGCGACATGTCCTGCTGGAGGTTCTCGCCGGCCTGCTGCATGGTCTCCTGGGTCTGTTGCTCCTCGAGCTGCTCGAGGGCCTCCTCGAGGGCCTCGCGCATCTCCTGCTCGGCGGCGGTGGGGTCGCCCTGCTCGGCCTGCTGCTCGAGCTGTTCGAGGGTCTCGCGCAGGCGTTCCTCCAGGGCATCCATCTCCTCGGCCAGGGCCTCCTGGCGGCGGGCCAGCTCCTCGGGGTCGGGCTGCTGGCCGGTCTCGCCAGGCTGGCCGCTCTCGTTGTTCTCGCCGGATTCGCTGTTCTCGCCGGATTCGTCGTTCTCGCCGGATTCGTCGTTCTCGCCGGTTTCGTCGTTCTCGCCGCTCTCGCCTTCCTGCTGACCCTGTTCGCCCTGGCGATCCTCGGCCGGCGCCTGCTCGTCCTGACGTGTCGCCTCGGCGAGTTCCTGCTGCTTGCTGATCATCGCGGCCACCAGGTCGGTCAGGCCCTCCATCTCCTCCTCGCGGGCCAGGTCGCGGAGCATGCTGGCCGCGGTATCGAGCCGGCGCAGCATCTCGGCCTGGCTGCGCGCCAGGTCTTCCATGGCCTTGGTCATGTCCTTGCCCGACATCTGGGCCAGCTGCTCGCGCAATTGCTCCAGGAGCTCCTGCATGCCGGGAGACTGGGCCTCGGCGAGCAGCTCGGCGATGCGGTCCATCTTCTCCATGATCTCGGGGCTGGTGAGCCGGCTCTCGGCCAGGCCCTCGACGTCGCGCTGGAGCTGGTCGGCCAGGCGCGACAGCTCGGCCTGGAGCTCCTGCTGGCGCTGGACCGCGGCCTGCAGCTCCTGGCGGCGGTCCCAGCCCGGCACCGGGTCCTTGAGCAGTTCCCGCCGCAGCCGTTCGAGATCGGCGCCCAGCGACTCGGTGCGGCGGCGCATCTCGGCCAGGTCGCCCTGGCGGTTGCGGTCGACCTCATCCCGGGCCTGCAGCAGCTCCAGGCTCGATGGCACCTGCAACCGCAGGATCGCCGAGCGCCCCACGCCCGGGGGTCCCGGTTCGCGATTGTCGCGGGCTTCCAGCGCCAGCTCGAGCACGTCGCCGGGGACCAGCGCCAGCCCGGCCGGCTGCAGGTCCAGGTCGAGGTGTACCGAGGTGTCGGTGGGTGTCTCGCGACGCTGCACGGCCAGAGGCAGCCGCCCCAGGCTGGTGCGGACCTCGTGCCGGTCGACCAGGTCGGCCAGCGGCACCCGCTCCCAGCCCTCGGTGTCGCTGGCCTCGCCGCGGCCGGGCAGGTCGGCCACCCAGGCGCCGCCATCGGGGTCGCCTCGCCGCAGCAGCAGGTCGACCCCGCTCAGCCCGTAATCGTCCTCGGCGGTGGCTTGCAGGCGCAGGGTGGACGTCAGCGGCAGATGACCGTCGTCATCGGGGCGGCGCAGGTTCGCCACCGGCTCGCGGTCGGGCAGGACCACGGCCTCGTAGATCAATTCGCTGCGACCGGGCAGGCCGCGATCGTCACGGAGCGCCAGACGGAAACGGGTGGCGACCGTGAGGGGTAGAGCCCCGAAGAGCGAGTCGGCGGCCACGGCCAGCGCGAGCGTGTCGCCGGTAGTGGTGACCACCGCCGCGTGCTCCAGCGAGCGGCTGGACCGACCGGCGAGCTGCAACGTGCTGCCCACGGGCACCTCGATATAAGCCGGCAACCTGGCCAGATCCTGGTCCGGCAGACCGGTATAGGCCGGCGGCACGATGCGTCCGGCCAGGACCTCGAGCAGCGGCGGATGCCACACGGCGACCGCGCGTTCGGTCGACAGGCGTTCGCCGCTGCGGAAGCGGTAGACCAGATCCTCCTGCACGCCTGTCATGGTGGCGGCGTAGCGCGTGAAGGGCGCGCCGAGCACCGGATCGGCGCCCGGCTGCGATTCCTCGCGGACCAGGACCGGACGCCAGAGCCCCGACCCCGATCGTACCTCGCAGAGCACCGGCTCGAGACCGCCCACCAGATCCAACACCGCCACGGCCAGGTCGGCGCCGGCGACCACGTGCGTCGGACCCGGGACCAGCTGCAGCCCGCCGGTGACCACGCCGGCGTCGGCCCAGGGCGCTCGCCAGGACCGCCAGCCGCGGTCCAGGATCTCGGGCGCGCGGCGCTCGAGCTGCCAGCCGGCGAGCAGGACCGCGGTCAGCAGGCCGAAGACCAGCACCGGCCGCGGCACCGGCAAGAGCCGCGGCAGATCGAGGTCCACGAGGAGAAGGCTGGCCCGGGTCAACAGGCGGCCCACCAGGGCCTCGCGCACCGGCGTGTCGGTTCGCCAGCGGTCGGGCCGCCGCAGGGCTTCCTCGGCGGCGGCCAGGGTGTCGGGCTGGTCGGCGGCCCGATCGAGTCGGCGCGCCAGGTTGCGTCGGTGGCGCAGCTGGCGGACCGGGCGCCAGAGCAGCGGGTAGGCCGCCAGGACGGCGAACGCCAGCGCCGACCACCACAGGCCCAGGCGCACGGAGCGGACCGGTTCGAACCCGCCCAGGACCACGAGCTGGAGCAGCAACAGCACCCCGGCCACGGCGACCCAGCCCACCAGTCCGTGCACCAGCAGCCGCACGGCGGCCTGCCGGTGCCGGCGGCGGAACTGATCGTGGCAGCGCTGGTGCAGTCTGGGGTCCATTCGCCTCTCCATGGAGTCGATCAGGGGCGCGTGAGCGCGTACATCAGGATGTTGCAGGCCATGCGCACGGCCGCCTCCCGCACCGCGGGGGGATCCCCGTGCACGTCGGGATCCTCGAGACCGTCGCCGATGTCGCTGGACCAGCTATAGAACAGAACCAACCGACCCTCCCTTTGGATCCCGAAACCTTGCGCGGGATCCCCGTCGTGTTCGTGGATCTTGGGCAGGCCCGGCAGATCGTAGAAGGCATGGTAGATGGGATGGCCGCTGCCGATGGGCTCCAGATCCTGCTCGGGATAGAGCTGGCGGACCAGCTCGCGCAGCGAGGGGTCGAGGCCGTAGTTGTCGTCGACGTAGAGGAACCCGCCGGCATCGAGCCAGCGCCGCAGCTCGGCCACCTCCTCCTGGTCCAACGCGATGCGCCCGTGGCCCGAGATGTAGAGCAGCGGGTAGCGGTAGAGGTCCTCGCTGTCGAGGGTGACCACCGCCTCGGCGCTCGCCGTGGGCACTCCGGTGCGCTGCCGGAACTCGCGCAGCCAGTTGGCCAGGCTGCTCGGGTCGCAATACCAGTCCCCGCCGCCGGGGTAGCGCAGCCGCGCGATGGTGACCACGTCGGCCCGTCCGGCCTCGGTGCGGCCGGGTGCGGCCTCGGCGGCCGGGGGCGCCAGCACGGCCAGCATCACCAGGATGCCCGCCAGGCGCCGTGTGCGTCTGCTCTCGGCGGTCCGCATGTCCGTCCTCGTCCTGTCGGTGGTCAGCTCTCGGCCCGTGGCAGGGTGATGGTGGCCACTGCTCCGGCGGCGTCCTCGCGGCTCGCGAGGGTCATGGTGCCGCCCATCTTGTCCAGCAGGTTGCGGCAGATCGCCAGTCCCAGGCCGGTGCCCTTGCTCTTGGTGGAAAAATAGGGGTCGAAGAGGCGACCGGCCACGTCGGCCGCGATTCCCGGCCCATTATCCGCCCATACGAGCGAAACCGTCTCCGGTTCCACCCGCCAGGAGACGGCCACCGCCAGGCGCTCCGGAGAACCCACGGCATCGAGGCTGTTCTGCATGAGGTTGCCCAGCACCTTGAGCAGCGACTCGCGGTGCGCCAGCACGGGCGGAACCGCATCCGCCGCCACGGTCACCCGCGGCCCGCCATCCACGTCGGCCGAGCGGTACCCGGCCACCAGGTCCGACACCAGGCCGGGCAGGTCCAGCGCGCTGCAGACCAGATCCCCCGGCCGTCCCAGCAACGAGAACTCGCCGGCGATGGATCGCAGCAGGGTGACCTGTTCGAGGATCCGGTCCACCGCGTCGCGCACGATGTCGTCCAGGCGGGGGTGCTGGTCCTGGTAAGCCTGCTGGAGCAGCTGGACCGAGAGCTGGATCGGGGTGAGCGGATTCTTGATCTCGTGCGCCACCTGGCGGGCCAGCTCGGCGTTGAGCGCCAGCTTCTGGGCGGCCAGGAACTCGGTCAGATCCTCACAGACCACCAGGCGGTGCGGCGCCGAGTCGCCGAGCTCGAGGGGCGCCTGCCCCACGCGCAGGGTCTGGCGACCGTCGCGACTGCGCAGCTCGCCCCCCACGGTGCCGAGATGCGTGGCGAGGTCGTCGCGCAGTTGGTCGGACCAGGCGATCGGTTGCGCCTCGGGATCGGTGGTGCCGGCCTCCGGGTAGAACCGGGCCAGGATCGCCATGGCCGCGGGGTTCCAGCTGGCCAGCCGACCGTCGGCGTCCCAGACCAGCACACCCACGGGTACCCGGTCCAGGACCGTGCGCAGGAAGCGCTCGCGGGCCGCGAGCGCCTGCTGGGCGGTGTGCAAGTGGTCGCGCATGGTCCGGAAACCCGCCGAGAGGCGCCCCACCTCGTCACCGCCGGCCGGCGGCAACGGGGCGGCGTAATCGCCGGCGGCCAGTTGGCGTGTGGCGCCGAGCAGCACGCGCAGCGGCTCGAAGATATTCCAGGTCAGGACCATGGCGAGCCCGAAGGCGGTCAAGAGCAGCAGGGTGATCAGGCCGGCGAGGAAGAGCGCCATCCGACGACGCTGCCCCACGTAGTCGCGCTCGCGGTCGGGAAAGTCCACCGAGAGCACCGCCGGCAACGCCCGTCGCACCAGCCGACCCTCGCCATCGACCGACACCGCCGGCAACGCCACCCCGCCGGTGAACGCCAGGCCCGAAGCCCGGGCCAGCAGCCGAGGCTGGCTGGGGTGCCGGCGGAACCAGGTCATGAGCTCGGGCGGCGCCAGCAACGGGGTCTCGCCCCGCAGGACGCGGCCGGGATGGCTGGCGGCCACCACCTCGCCATCCACGCGCAGGGTGACCTCGCCGCCGACCACGTCGGCCAGCCCGGGCAAGAGCAGTTCGTCCACCTGCTGGCGGTAGAAGAAGGCGCCGGCGGCGTTGGGCGGGCTGATGACCTCGGAGAGGTCGATGGGGATCAGGACCCCCAGGTACAGGCCGTCGGGGTGCTGCATGGCCACCAGCGGCCCCTCGCGCGCGGCCACGAGCAGGCGCGCCGCCTCGTCGGCATCCAGATCGCTGAGCGTCTCGTCCAGCAGGAGCTCGCCCTCCGGGCCGAACACCATGCCCTGCCGCACGGCGAACGGCCCCAGCGGCCGGTCGCCGGCGAGCCGGCCGGTGAGCAGTTCGCTGAGGTAGTCGCTGCCGGCCAGGGCCCGGGCCTGTTCGGCGAGCAGGCCCCGGAGCTGGCCGAGGGCCGTGACCAATCCGTCGCGGGTGCGCGCCCGCGCCTCGCGGTCGATTCGCTGGAAGGTCTGGCGATCGGCCAGACTGCCCGCCACGGCCAGCAGGACGACCCCGATGGCCAGATAGCCCACCAGGAAACGCCCCTGGAAACCCGGCAACCAACGCCAGCGCCAGCGGACGAGCGACTGGGCCAGGAGCCAGATCGACAGCAGCATCACGTCGAGCAGGAGCAGACGGCCCACATCGAGCAGGATGGCCACCACGCCACGGCGCTGGAGGCCGAGGAGGAAGCCCTCGCCGGCGGTGGTGCCGAAGCCCACCGGCAGGGGAGCCCAGCGGCAGAGCCACTCGCTGCCGTCGAGATCGATGACCGTCCACTCGCGCTGGCCGGTCTTGAGCATGGCCACGGCGGCATCGCCGGCGGGGCCCGGCAGGTCGCCGAAACCCGCGTCGAGCCAGCGTTCGTCGTTGCCGCGCAGCAGGAGCAGCGGTCGGTCGACCTCCAGCCTGGGCTGATAGCCGTCGACGGTGCGGGCCCCCGAGGACCCGGAGAGCCGGCTGCTCAGGGTGGCGATGCGCAAGGACTGGACCGGCAGTTCGAGCCGGAGCCAGCCACGCTCCGCGGTACGGGATATCTCGCCGCGCAGGATCCGCTCGCGGCCGGTGGGATAGCGTCGGGTCTCATCCTGGAGCATGACTCCGATGCGGCCCCCGCCCTCCTCGCCGAATTCGGCCAGGCTCCACCAGGGGCTGCGCTCGACGATCTCGTAGCCGTAGTCGCGGAGGAAGCCCGTGGCGAACAGGCTCTCGGTCTCGCCGTCGGCATCGAGAACCTCCACGAGGCAGGGTAGTCCCAGGTCGTGCACCGCCGAATCGCGCCACAGGCGGTAAGCCGGCACATCCAGCCGCAAGGTGCCGCGACCGCCGCCGGTCTCGGCGGTCTGATCCCGGGTGCCGTCGGCGGTGGCCATCTCGCCCAGGACATCCTCGAGCAGGAAGCTGATCCAGTCGTCCTGGGGCTGGACGATCTGGTCGGCCTTGCGGCGCAGCCATTCGCGCTCGGCCTGACCGTAGGCCCCGTCCAGGACGAGGTAGTTGAAGAGCACGGTCACCAGCAGGCCGCCCGCGAGCCAGAACGGTCGTGCCGTGCGCCGCATGGTGCGCGGCAGGCCGCCGGCCAGCCGCGCGGCCAGGAGTACCAGGAGCGAACCGCCGGCCAGCGAGACCATGAGGATGATCGCGTGCAGCGCCCAGAAGGTCCAGGCGTCCAGGGGGACCTGCAGGCCGATGAGCCGGGCGTTGGCGTTGGCCGCGATCTCGGCCCAGAGCCGCGCGAGTCCCATCAGGAGCGCCGCGGTTACCGGAGCCAGGAGCAGCAGCCGCCAGCGTCGCCAGCTGGGCCGCACCCCGGTCGCCGGCTGGAAGCGGCGCCAGAGCCAGGCCGCGGTCCCCAGCAGGAGCAGCGCCGAGAGCAGGGCGTCGGCGCCCGAGGCCAGCCAGCCGCGGCCGAAGGTGGTGGCGAAGTAGGCCGGATCGAAGAGGCTCGCCGGTTCATCCGGTGCGGCGGGCAGGTGGTTGGCGGGCAGGGCGGCGGCGAACCAGCGGAAGAGGTCGGCCCGGGCCCAGAGTGCCCGCACGAGCCAGGCCGCGCCCAGCAGCCCCAGGTCGCCCAGGAGGCCGGCCGCCACCGCCAAGAGGGTCAGTCCCAGCAGGAGGTGGCGAACGAGGACGAGGGCCGCGTCGTGCCGATCCTCCTGCAGCGAACGCGGGGGGATCTGGATGCTCAGCCGCAGCCGCGGTTTGACACCGTGCTCGTCCGGCGGGCCCAGCACCACGTCCTCCACGACCTGCAGACCACGCTGGGCATCTCCCCAGCTGCGCGAGCCTGGCGGGCGGGCATCGTGCACCACCAGGCGGCGGATCCGTCCTTCGGGCCAGGTCTGATCAGGCTGCCGGCCGTCGACCTGAGCCAGGCGGAACTGGCATTCGAGCAGGAGCGCACCGTCGTCAGCGGCGGGGATCACCCTGCGCAGGACCCACCAGAGATCGTCGTGCAGGAGCAGCTCGCTTTGGGCATCGGGTGCCCGGCTGCCGGCGATCACCGGGCCCGACCAGCCCAGGCGCTGATCGCCTGCCCAGAGCGCCACCGCCAGACTGTCCTCGCCGGCCTGGGCCAGCCGGTGTGCCCAGCGAGCGCTCCAGTCGGCGCAGAAGGCGAACGGACGGGCGCTGGCCGCGGCGGGCCCCGCGAGCGAATCGGCGATCTCCGCTGCGAAACGATCGAGGGTGGCGAGCTGCGTACGCACCCGGCCGACCGCTTCGTCGAGGCGCTGGCGCGCGTGGGCATCCTGCTCGTCGACCCAGGCCGCGTCGCTGTCCCGCGTGCGCAGTTGCGGAACGACCGTCACCGCCAGCAGCGTCACCAGCAGCAGGAACCCGGTCACCAGCAGGGGCCAGCGGATACGCACGGGGATGCAGGGTCCTTTCCCGGACTGATGAGCACGCACGGTTCGGTCGTCCGGCATCTTAGCGTTCCGGTGCCGCCCTGACCAGCCCGCGCTTGCCGGATCCGACGGACCGGGATAGAGAACGCCGCCCCCGGGAGTCGGCCGGGGGCGGCGGCAACGGACAGCGGGCAGTGCGGCTTACATGCTCGCGCCGGCCCGCTTCTTCTCGGCGATGAACCGCTCGTACCAGAACACCAGCACCGGGCTGGCGATGAACATGGACGAGTAGGTGCCCACGACCACGCCGAAGCTCAGGGCGAAGGCGAAATCGTGGATCACCGGACCGCCGAAGAGGTAGAGGGTGAACGCCACGAAGAACGTGGTCAGCGAGGTCAGCACCGTCCGGCTGAGGCACTCGTTGATCGAGCGATTGATCACCTCGGCGTAGCTCTCCTTGCGGCGCAGCTTCATGTTCTCGCGGATGCGGTCGAAGACCACGATGGTATCGTTCAGCGAGTAGCCGATGATGGTCAGGAACGCCGCGATCACCGAGAGCGACACCTCCAGGTTCAGCAGCGAGAACACGCCGAGCGTGAGGACCACGTCGTGGACCAGCGCCACGATGGCCGCGATGCCGTAACGGAACACGAAGCGGAACCAGATGTAGATCACGATCAGGACCAGCGACAGCGCGATGGCGTTGGCCGCGGCGGCACGCAGCTCGCCGCCGACCTTCGGTCCCACCGACTCCTCACGGCGCAGCTCGATGTCGTGCCCGGCGAGCCCTTCGCGGAGCTGGTCGAGCATGATCTGGGCCTGGTCCATGAGCGCGTCGTCACCGTTCCCGTCGGCCTCGAACCGCGGGAAGGTGATGAGGAACTCGTCCTCGGCGCCGAAGTCCTGCACCTGGATCCCCTCGAACCCGGCGCCCTCGAGCACGCCGCGGATCTGGCCGATCTCGGGCACGGGGGCGATGCGGACCTGCAGGATGGTGCCGCCGGTGAAGTCGATACTCTGCCGCGGACCGCCGTGCGCGATCAGCGAGACCAGGGCCGCCAGCACCAGGATCATCGAGACGGTGAAGGCCGGCTTCATGGCCCCCACGAAGTTGAACTTGGGATTCCGGAAAAACTCCATTATCGATCCTCGCTGTCAGATGCTGATCTTCTGCTGACCCTGGTTCCGGGTCACGATTTCCATGATCACGCGGGTCAGGACCAGCGCGGTGAACATGCTGGTCAGGATGCCGATGCACAGCGTCACCGCGAAGCCTAGCACCGGGCCGGTGCCGAAGTTCCAGAGCACGAGGCCCACGATGAGGGTGGTGACGTTGGCGTCGACGATCGTCCGCGTGGCGTTCTGGTAGCCGGCCTGCACGGCGGCGCGCACTGTCTTGGCCTTGCGCAGCTCCTCGCGCACGCGCTCGTTGATCAGCACGTTGGCGTCCACGGCCATGCCCACGGTCAGGATGATGCCGGCGATGCCCGGCAGGGTCAGCACGAGGCCGAACTGGGCCAGCACCGCCATCAGGATCAGGATGTTGCTGATCAGGGCGATGTCGGTGACCACGCCCGAGCCCCGGTAGTAGATGAGCATGAAGATCGCCACCAGGATCGACCCCCACATCGCCGCCCGGACACCCTGCCGGATCGAGTCCGAGCCCAGGCTCGGGCCCACGGTACGCTCCTCGGCGAAGTGGATGTCGGCGGGCAGGGCGCCGGCGCGCAGCAGTAGCGCCAGGTCGCCGGCCTGCAGGCTGGTGAAGGTGCCCTCGATGACGCCCGAACCGCTGGGAATGCGGCTGTTGATCCGCGGCGCGCTCTTGACCCGGCCGTCGAGCGAGATGGCCAGGAACTCGCCAACGGCGTCGCCGGTGACCTTGGCGAACTGGCGGGCGCCCTTGCGATCCAGCTCGAAGGACACGGTCCAGTTGCCGGGCCGCTGCTGGTCGGGGCGCTGCTGGGCGTCGGTGAGGTGGTCGCCCGAGAGCGCCACCTTGGTCTCCAGCGGGTAGAGGAAGCGGGCCATGGAGCCGTCCTGCATGGGCTCGAGTTCCATGCCGAACTGGAAGGCCACATCGCGGGCGATCTTGGCCTCGGGCGCGTCGAGCATGGCCTTTACCAGCGGCACGTCGCGCTCGAGCACCATGTAGTAAGGGTAGGGCGTGGGGATCAGCAGCGCGCTGAATGGATACTGCTCGCGCAGCTCGTCGCGCGCGGTCTCGTCGTCGGCCGCCTGGGCCAGCTCGTCCTGCTCCGGGAGGTCGGCGTAGGGGTCGGCCGTGGTGTCGGCGTCGGCCTCGGCCACGTCGGCGCCCGCCGCGGCATCGTCGCCGGCGGCCTCGTCCGCGGACTCGCCCTCGACCGCGGCCTCGGGCAGTTCGATCTGGCGGAACGCCTCGTCCAGCTTGGTCACCGCGGCCTGGGTCGTCTCGGGGCTCTGCACCAGGCGGAACTCGAGGCGCGCGGTGGACCCGATGAGGTTCTTGGCCCGCTCGGGATCCTGGAGGCCGGGCAGCTGCACGATGATGCGGCTCTCGCCCACGGTCTGGATCACCGGTTCGGACACGCCAAACTGGTCGACCCGGTTGGTGATGATCTCGCGCACCCGGGCCCGGGCGTCCTGGGACTGCTCGAGGCTCATGCCCTCGGTGTCGATCTCGAGCACCAGGTACATGCCGCCCTGGAGGTCGAGACCCCGCCGGATGGCCGCGGCGTCGGCCGCGTCGATCTCGGCCTTCAGCGCGGGGTCGGTCTCGGCCGCCTCGCGCTCGGCGGCCGAATAGGACGCTGCCTTGAAGGTCGGCAGCAGCAAGTAGACCGAAAACAGGAGGACGACGAGGCAGAGGCCCCCCCTGATCTGCAGGGAACGATTCATGGTTCGATTCTCCCGAGCATAAAAAAACATCCCGGCACGGAACCGGTCCGCACCGAAAAAGCCGGATGCAATGATAACACACTGCGAGGGTCCATGCCAGGACGACTCTAGATGCCCTCATTTTCGGCAAGCCCCTGCAGGGCCAGCAGCTCCGAAACCGTCACGAACTGGATCCCCGCGGCCTTCAGGCGGGGCAGTTCGCGAAGCAGCACGGTCATGGTCGCCTCGTGCGGATGTCCGATCCCCACCGCGAAGCCCTTGGCCCGGGCGTGCCGCACCAGGGCCTCCAGACGCTGCAGGACCCGCTCGGAGTCCTGGTGGTCGTGATCGAGGAAGATGCGGTTGCGGGCCGCGGGCAGGCCGGCCTCGAGGGCGGTATCGTAGGCCACCGACCGCGCCGTGGTCAGGCTGTCGAGGAAGATGAGATCGCGGGACTTCAGCTCGGCCATGAGGTCGGCCATGGTGGCCGCGTCGGCGGTGGCCGCGCTGCCCATGTGGTTGTTGACCCCACGGATGTTGGGCAGGGCCTGGAGCGCCTTGTCCAGGTGCACACCCATGTCGTGGCGCGTCATGCCCAGCAGGATCGCCTCCGGACCGGGATCGACCTCGGGATAGCCCTGGGGCTGCATGGGCAGGTGGAGGAAGATCTCGCGCCGGCGCTGCTCCAGACGCTGGGGCGCCGCGCCCACGCCCAGGGTCACGGGACAACCGGCGTCCTGGCGCAGGCGGGCTGCCTCATCGGCCAGACTGGGCTCCAGGCCGCCGCCATGGTCGGGGAGCGCCAGGTCGGTGCCCTGGAGCGCGAAGCGCCGCGAGTAGGCCAGGCCGGGCAGCACCGAGAGCGTCAGCGGGGCGTCGAGGGCGAGCAGGCCGTCGGTGATGGTGTCGTTGCGATAGCCCCAGTCGTCGATGACCAGGGCGATGGTGGGGGCACCGATGTGGGCGCAGAGCTGGTGCCAGGCGCTGAGCGAAGGATCTCCCCCCCAGTGCACCTGGGGGCGGGGCGCGCCCGCGGGGAAGAGGACCAGGGTATGGGTCGGTCGACCCTCGACGCCGACGTCGAGGCGGAGCAGTTCGGGACGGTTCTTGCCCACGGTCAGCCGCTCGCTCCAGAGCACGCGCCCGGCCGCCGCTTCCAGTCCGACCGCCAGTTGCTCCTGCAGTTCCCACCAGGTGGCGTCCAGATCCACGGCCACCACCCGGCAACGGATCGCCGCCGCGGGGCCGGCCGCCGGCAGTGGCCAGTCGTGGGCATCCTCGGCACCAGCGGCCTCGACCAGTCCGGGCAGGACCTCGCGCAGGGTCACGTCGAGCCGCGCCTGGACATCGTCGTAGAGCTTCTCGGCGCCCAGGTTCAGCAGCGCGGCCTGGCCGTCGCCGCTGCGCGACCAGACCAGCCCGCCGATGCCGGCCAGGAGAGCCACGCAGGCCAGCCCCAGGCCCCAGGCCCAGGGCGAGGAGGAGCGCTTCCGGGCGGCTTGACGAGAACGACGGCGGGTAGCGGCCAAGGGTTCCCTCCCTCTGGCTGGCGCGCGGATGGGTCTCAGACGATGAGGAGAAGCCGCGAGCGGCTCCTCCCCATACTATCGCCGGACGGATCGCAAATCACCAGGTCGATCAGTTGCCGAAGGTGGCGTCCTCCATGCCGAGGATCTGCCAGTAGGTCTTGCCGGGCTGGGGCTGGTACGAGGTGACGAAGTACTTCACCGGGCCCTGCACGCGGTAGAGGAAATCCTGGCCGGAGAAACTGAACTTGATGTCCACCAGATACGTGCGGTACTGGCTGCCGGGGAAGCCCCCGAAGTTGGGATCGTTCTCATCGGTGAAGGTCCACACACCCTGGGCATCGAGCTGGTCGATGGAGATGTTCGAGACGATGAGGCCGCCCTCGCCGGGGATCTCGTTGAACATCTTGTTGGCGACGTCGATCTCCAGGTCGTAGTTCCAGATCTCGCCTTCCTGCGGGATCCACTTGTAGTCCTCGCTGAGCATGTCGCGATAGGCGTCGAGGTTCCGCTCGGCGTAATACTTCTCGAAGTTCTGCATCAGCTTGTCGGGGGTCGTGGGCTCGATAACGCCGGTGTTGCCGCCTCCATCGTCCGAAGGGTCGTCATCGGGCGAGAAGATGCAACCCGTGGCGGCGAAGGCGACGAGCAGCACGACAAACAGATAGGGACGGATCTTCATGGTGATTTCCTCCTCAGGAACGCGGCACGGTGCGGCGGGCGCCGCACCGGATCGTCCGGCTGGTGTCGATCATCGGGTGGTCTTCCAACAACGCGTTAGCCAACGATCCAGGCCGGTTCCTCCCCACTTCGAGAAGAGATGCACTTGAGGGATCCGCATCATTATAGCAGAACCACACGCCAAGGCGCCAGTGAAAAAGACCGATCAAGGCGCAAAGGCACCGCGCAGGAAGCCCATGGTCTGCAGCGCGCCGCCGCCGTCGGGGTCGTTCTCGCCACCCTCGTCCACCCACTGGACCAGGGCCCAGTCGGTGGTCGGGACAGCGAAACGCAGTTCGGCCCGCCCACGATACTTGGTGACGGTGCCACTGATGTTGTCGGTGACCTCGATGAAGTAGATGAGCTGCCAGATGGCCTCGTTGCCGCCGGGATTGTCGGGGGTGTTGATGTCCTCGTCGAGGAGATTGGCCGTGATGGTCACATTGTTGGCGAACCAGTTGTTGATGAAGCCCATCTCGGCTTCCTTGCCCCAGTTGTCCCAGTCCACGCCCGGATAGGCGGACCGCGCCTCGGTGTCGGGCGTGTAGGTGAACTCCTCGCCCAGGTTGGCGTCCCAGCCGCTGGCATCCTTGTTGACCAGGGCCAGACGGCAGTTCTCCCAGACGCTGGAGGGGCTGTTGCGCGGCAGGTAGTTGATGGACACGGTGCTCGGCGGCTCGGGATCACGGGCGTCGAAGAGGCAACCCGCCAGCTGCGAGAGCGGGACCAGCAGGCCCAGCAGGGCGAGGATGCGGATCGGACGCATCAGAAGCTCCATTTCAGCGAGACGTCGGCTTCCCAGTAGTCGTCGCTAGTGTCGGTCACGTTGGGACCGTACGCAAGGTACCGCTTGATGCGGGCGTCCAGGGTCAGCGGGTTGGCCCGGGGGCCCCAGGACTTGCTCACCACGCCGCCGAGCCAGAGCTCGCCGCTGTAGCGCGTGGTGATGGATTCGCTGGCGGTGCGCTCCACTGTGTCCTTGGTGCGGTAGGTCGCCGATTCCAGCTTCAGCCAGTCGGTGGTCTCCCAGGTCACGGCGAGGTCGATCCGGTTGAGGACCTGGTCCTGGTCCCGCCGGTAGAAGCTGTTGCCCGCGGCCGTCGTCGAGGTGCGCGTCCCGTTGTACTTGGTGTTGTAGGTGTGTTTGAGGTTCAGGCTGACCCGCTCCACCGGCTTGTACTTGAACGTCGTCAGGAGGTTCCCGCGCTTGTTGTAGGTGTCGTCCTTGTTGACGCCCTCGCGGTCGTTGAAGTGGTAGTCCTGGTACTGGATGTACATGCGGAAGGTCTGCTGCACTTCGACCTTGTCACTGAAGCGCAGCACATAGGTGGGCGCCACCTCGTAGGTGTCCTTGGTGTTGTTGTTGGCCGAGCGCGTGGCACGGATGGCGATGTCGTCGATGCTCTGGTACTCGGCCAGGAGCCGCACCGTGAACTTGCTCGAGAGCTTGGAGTCGAGCTTGATCCGGCCCTCGTTGGTCAGGCGGTCGCGGTCGTTCTCGTTGAACTGGTTCTGGGCGATGTCCTGCGAGAGGGCGGTGTGGTAGCGCGCGCTCAAGGTGGTGTTGGCGAAGATGTCGCGGAACCAGTCCAGGGCGAACTCGCGGTTCTTCTTGTACTGCCGCCCGCGCGAGGCCGAAGCGCCCTGGTAGATCTGGTCGTCCCAGGTCCAGTCGTAGGTGTATTCGGTCACCAGCGAGTCGCGGCCCACGGGGAACGACAGCTTGAGCTCGACGTTGTCCTTGTTGTTCTCCTTGGTGCCCACGCCGCTCTGGGTGTAGGCCTGCTTGTCGAACTTGTGGCTGAGCTTGGTCACCAGCTTGACCCGGCCGATGTCCAGGGTGTTGTCCCAGCGCAGGTCCCAGGCGTCCTTTTCCTCGAGTTCGTCCACGACCTTGCTGATCCCGGCCTCGGTGTTGCCGGTGGTGTCGATCAGGCCGTTGGAGTTGCGGCGGTAGTCGAGGTACTGGCGGTCGAAGTTGCTCTGGCTGATCACCACCATGCCCTTCAGGAGGCTGCGATCGTAGTAGACGCCGGCGCCGAGGGTGTCGCCGGTGGTGGACGACGGGCTGTCGAGGCCGGCCAGGGCGCTCTGCCCGTCCTTCTTGATGCCGTAGAGCCGCGTGGCCAGGCTCACGCCCTCGGCCACGGGGATCCCGCTGCGGAAGGCGCCGTTGATCTCGCCCTCGTCGAAGTCGTTGCGGTCGCCCTGGTTGATGGCCTGCTGGTCGTTGTAGAACCAGCCGGCCGAGACGTTGTGGCGCAGCGAGCCCGTGGGAATCCGCTGCTTGGAGAGCATGATGCCCGCGCGCCGGCTCTTGCGCTTGTTGAGGTTCTCGTTGCCGCCGGTGTTGATGGTGATATCCTCGGACCAGTTGGTGTTGGCCTGGAGGTCGACGATGAACGGGAGCAGTTCGCCGCTGCGGTAGCTCGCGTTGGCCAGCCGCGTCTCCACGTTCTTGTTCTGGCGGCGGTAGGTGTCGTAGCCCAGGGTGCCGTTACTGGTGATCAGCCCGCCGCCCTCGGCCGAGACCCTGACGCCGAGCTTGCCCGAGTAGTTGACCTTGGTCACGTCGGCCTTGATGCCTACCTCGGGGTCGAACATGAGGTTATAGAACGCGCCCTTGCCTTCGTCGGCAGTGTCGACCTCGTCCGCCTCGTCCTCGGCCTCCTCGGCGCCGGCCGCGGCGATGGTGGCAGATAGCCCACCTGTCTCCAGCGAATCGGCAGACAGGTTCGCCAGGCTGTCGGCGTCCGCCGTGGCGGTGGAGTCGGCCTCGGCCTGCGCCCGGGCGCCATCGACGAGACCGAGCGCACAGAGGAGCAGGATCCAGACCACTGGCTGCCGGAAGCTCAAGCCAGTCCCCTCTCGTCCAGGGCCCGGGCCAGGCGGCGCCAGCAGGCCAGATCCAGCTGCTCGGGGCGTTGCGCCGGATCGAATTCCGCCGCGACGGCCAGCGCGGCCACGGTGGCGTCGTCGAGCTGGAACAGGCGGCGCAGCGACGACCCTACCTGCTTGCGGCGCTGCTGGAAGAGAGTCTTGACCGTGGCGGTGAAGGCCCGGTACTCGGCGGTTGGCCAGGGCTCGCGCGGCAGGAAGCGCACCACGGCCGACGCCACCTCCGGTTGGGGCCAGAAGACCCGGGGCGGCACCGTGCGCCGTGTCTCGATCGTGTAGAGCGATCCCATCACCACTGCCAGCACCCCGTAATTGCGGCCGCCCGGGTCGGCGGTGAGCCGATCGGCCACTTCCTTCTGGACCATGAACACGGCGCCCGCGGTCGCGGCCTGGCGGTCGGCCAGGGCGAAGAGCACCGTGCTGGTCAACACGTAGGGCAGGTTCCCCGCGACCACCGGCCGCGGCCCCGCCGCCTCGATCAGTTCGGCCCAGTCGACCCGGGCCAGGTCGCCCTCGCGCAGGGCGAAACCTTCGCGGTCGCCGTACTCGGCGGCCAGCAGCGCGCAGAGGTTGCGGTCGACCTCCAGGCAGGTGACCCGCTCGCACAGGTCAAGCAGATGCACCGTGAGCGCGCCGGCGCCGGCGCCCAGCTCGAGGACCCGCTCGCCGAGGCCGGCCGTATCCTCGGCGATGGCTCGGGCCAGGTTCCCGTCGAGCAGGAAGTTCTGGCCCCGGCGCTTCACCGGACGGATGCCGTAACGGCGCAACAGGGCGAGCTGGCTCTCGGTCACGGGATACTCCCGTGCACCCCGTCGCGCGGGGCGCGGCTACACTAGGATCGTCCAGAAATGTCCAGGCATTAGCGGTGCGGCGCGGCGACGTCCTCCTGGGGGAAGGCTTGCAGACCGGTCATTCTAGGCCGGGGCTGCGGCCCGCGTCAAGGCGCTCCGAAGAGGTGCGTGAAGTTCTCGGTGGTCCGGGCAGCCAGAGCCGCGGGCGCGAGGTCGAGCAGGCTCGCCAGTCGCTGGCATGTCTCGACCAGGTAGGCCGGCTCGTTGCGCTGGCCGCGGTAGGGCACCGGCGGCAACCACGGCGCATCGGTCTCCAGGAGCAGGTCCCGGGCGCTGACACCCGCCTCGGCGAGCACCCCGGGGAGCTGGCCGCGCTTGTAGGTGACCGGGCCGCCGATCCCCAGGAGCAACCCCTGCTCACGGGCCCAGGCCGCATGCTCGGACCCGCCGGCGAAACTGTGCAGCACCGCGCCCCGGGGCGGGATGCCGACGGTCGAGACCAGTTCCAGGGTCTCGGGATAGGCGTCGCGGATGTGGAAGACCACGGGCAAGTCCAGGGTGGCCGATAGCTCGAGCTGCAACGAGAGCGCGGTGCGCTGGGCGGGCCGCGGCGAGAGGTCGCGGAAGAAGTCCAGACCGATCTCGCCGATGGCCACGACCCGCGGATGGCTGGCCAGGTCGCGCAGCTCGGCCAGGATCTCGCGTCCCTGGGCGGTGGGTCGGCCTTCGGAGTCGGCCAGCAGAGCGGCGTCGTGAGGATGGACCCCCACGGTGGCCAGGATGCGCGGATCCTGCTCGGCCAGGGCCACGGCCGCGCGGCTGCTGGCGGGGTCGTAGCCTACCTCGAGAAAGCCGGTGACGCCCGCGTTCGCGGCGCGCGCCAGGACTTCCGGACGATCGGAGGCGAAATCGTCGCGATGCAGGTGGACGTGGCTGTCGATCATGAAGCGTCCCTCGGCCGGCGCCGGCCACCCCGACGGCGCGGCCGGCGGCGATCGTCCGTGTTGCCGCTGCCAGCGTTCTCCTCGCTGTCCGGTCCCCGCGCCGGCTTCTCGAACGTGAGCTGGCTGGCCGGCACCTCGAGGAATTCCTGATCGTCGTCGAGCAGCTGGATGGTGACCGTCTCCTTGACCGGGTCGAGCTTGCGCGCCCGGGCCGGTCGGCCCTGCCATTCGACCGGACTGCCCGGCTTGGGCAGCCCTGCCAGCGCCTTACGGTAATCCCGATGTTCGTAGGCGAGGCAGCAGCGCAGGCGGCCGCAGGGTCCCGAGAGCTTGGCCGGATTCAGGGGCAGCTGCTGGTCCTTGGCCATCTTCAGGGTGACCGAATCGAATCCGGGCAGGAAGCTGGCGCAACAGAACTCGCGGCCGCACAGCCCGACCCCGCCCTTGAGCTTGGCCTCATCGCGCACACCGATCTGGCGCAGCTCGATCCGGGTCCGGAAGATGCCCGCGAGCGTCCGCACCAGCGCCCGGAAATCCACGCGCTGGTCGGCCAGGAAATAGAAGGTGAGCTTGCCGCGGTCCCAGCGGCGCTCGGCCCCCACGAGCTGCATCTCCAGCCCGTGCTCCCGGATCTTCTCCTGACAGATCTGACGCGCCTCGAGCTCCTCGCGTCGCAGCTCCGAAACCACCGACAGATCGCGGTCGGTGGCCGACGCCAGCACGCCCTGCTGGGCAGCATCACGCCACCAGCGCTCGCGGCCCGGCCCCACGTAGACCACCTGACCGAGGTCGCGGCCACGGTCGGCTTCCACGAGACAGTACTGCCCGAGCCACAGGTCCACACCCTGGCGGTTGTGGTAGTAGCCCTTGCGGTTGCCCTTGAAGCGCACGATCACCAGTGGTTCCTCGGGCGACGGCGGTGCCGGCGGCGGACGGTCGTCGCCGGACTGCCGGCCACCGGGGCCGCGGCGTGGCTGCCTCGAGCGGGGGGGCTCAGGCGGTCGCTTGGGTGTGGTCTCCTCGGACATGGGCAGCGATTTCCTGGAGTAAGACGGCCATCACCAGGCCGATGTTGAGGTTTCCGTCGATCTCGTGCTTGGCTTGCTCGACGCGGGCGAGGTCCTCGCACAGGGTCTCGGTCCGGCGCTCGACGGCAGCCCTGCGCACCGCCGCCTCGGCGGTGCGCAGGCGCGGCTGCCAAGCTGCGCCCTGCTCCCGACAGGCGATGCTCTCGGCCAAAAGCAACTGGAGCGTCTCGCAGAAGACCAGCGCCCGCAAGCGTCGAGTGGCGGTGTCCTGGGTCTGCGCCGACTTGAGGTCGCCCTCGCCCTGGGGCAGGATGCCGGTGTGCAGATATTCGGCAGCGAGTTGCCCCGGAGTGGCCTTGCCGGCCGTCAGGTCCGCGAAGACCGCCTCGGCCCAGGCCCGCAACGCCATGGTCTCGGGCTCCAGCAGCGCCAGGGCGCGGCGGGCGTCGCCCGCGGCCAGCCGCGCGGTCTCGCGGCCGACCCCGGGATCGAGGTCGGGGACCAGCGTGTCGAGGATCGCCACCACATCGGCCTCGGGATAGGGCTCGAAGACCACGTGCTGACAGCGTGAGAGGATGGTCGGCAAGAGCCCCGCGGTGCTGCTGGTCAGCAGGAAGATCAAGCTCGCCGGCGGCGGCTCCTCGAGGGTCTTCAGGAAAGCATTGGCCGCGGCGGTGTTCAGCCGATGCGCGTCGGCCACCACCGCCACCTTCCAGCGTCCCTGGAACGACTGCCGGCGCAGGAACTGCATCACGCCCCGGACGGACAACGGCCCCGGATGCTCCGGATTGCCGATCAGCACCTGGCTGCTGGAGGCGAACCCCGGGCGGTGGAAGGGGTTGGCGATCTTCTGCTCGAAGATCGCCCGGACCTGGTTCACGTTCCGGGGGTCCTCGAGGCTGGCGGGGGCCGGCCCGAGCCAGCGGATGTCCGGATGCTGGAAGGTCGTCGCCTTGAGGCAGCTCTCGCAGAGGCGCTCGGGTGCGCAGGTGTCGGGCGCGACGCAGTTGATGCGGCGCGCGATCTCCAGCGCCGTCGTCTCCTTGCCCGAACCGTCGGGTCCCACGAAGAGGAAGGGCTGACCGGCCTGGCCGGCCGTCACGTGCCGCGTGATACGGTCGGCGATGTCACGACGCCCGAGGAAGCGGTAGGTGGTCAAGACGACTCCAGCCAGGGATCATTGGCGTGCGCGCAACCAGATGCGGGGATCGCGGGGCTCCCGACCCTCCCGGATCTCGAAGTAGAACTCGGGACGACCAGATTCGCCGCCGTCGCCCAGCTCGGCCAGCACCTGGCCGCCGCTGACTTCGCTGCCCCGGCTGACGAAGATCCGGGCCAGATTGGCGTAGAGCGTATAGTGACCCGAGCCATGGTCAAGGATAACGCATCGGCCAAACCCCGGCAAATGATCGGCGAACTCCACCGACCCCGGTCCCACGGCATAGATCGGCGCTCCCGCCACCGTGGCGATGGACACTCCGTTGTGCATGGTGACCGTGCCGAAACGCGGATGGACGTTCCGACCGAATTCGCGAACCACGGTGCCCGAAGCCGGCCAGGGCAGATCCCCGCGGCGATCGGCGAAGGGCACCCCGCGTCCGGGCACGGCCTCCACCGGTTCGGTCATCTCCTGCCGCCGGGTCTCGAGCTGGGTGATCAGGTCGGTGAGCTGGGCCTCCTGCCGCTGCAACCGCGCCAGTTCGCGCTCGATGCGTCCCTGCTCCTCGGTGACCTCGCGCAGGAGGCCCCGGCGCTCGGCCTCCAGCAGTTCGAGGCGTTCGCGCTCGCGCTGATTCTCCTCGCGGGCCTCCCAGATCCCGGCCAGCGCCGCCTGCAGCTGGCGCTGTTCGGACTCGATCCGCTCGGCCTGGCGCCGGGTCTGGGCCACCAGGGTGCCGTCCACGCGCGCGAGCATCGCCGTGAACTTCATGCGCGCCACGAGCGTGGAGAAGCTCTCCGAGGTGAGGATCAATTCCAGGTCGCGCTGCGGCCCCTGCATGTAGAGCGCGCGCAACCGGGTGGCCAGGGTCTGCCGTCGCATTTCGTACGTCTCGCGCTGCGATGCCAGGCTCACCTCGAGACTGTCGCGCTGCATGGCCAGGATCAGCTCGCGCTGGTCGAGGCCGGCGAGGAGCTCCTTGACCAGGCCCATCTCGCGCGTGAGGTGCTGGAGCGAGGCGCTGGCGTCCTGGCGGCGATCATCCAGGTCGGCCAGTTCCTCGCGGATGCCCTTGATCTCGTCGCGCAGCTCGCCCAGCTGGCGGCTGCTGCTGGCGATCTCCTTGGCCAGGGGCCCTTCCTGGGCCCGGGCGCCGGAGACGACGCTCAGCGCCAGGAGCGCGACGATCGACCACTGGCGAGCGCCGATCACGACACTCTCCGCAGGCGCAGGTACTTGCCGATGGCGGTGAGGCTGCCCAGAAGTCCCAGCACCACGCAGAACAGGACGAAGCCGGCGACCTGAGCGGACGAGAAGAACTCGAGCCCGACGAACCGCGTCGAGAGCAGGCGATAGCCCAGGATGAGCGAACCCATGGCCAGCAGGCCGGCGATGAGGCCGTGCAGCATCCCCTCCACCAGGAACGGGGTGCGGATGAAACCGTCGGTGGCGCCCACCAGCATCTGGATCTCGATGACGCGCCGCGAGCTGGCCATGGTGAGCCGGACCGTGTTGCTGATGACGAAGACGGCGGCGATCAGGACCACCACCGAGATCACCAGGCTCCCCCAGCGGAACAGCTCGGCCCAGGTCTCCAGGGCACCCACCCAGGCGCGGCTGAACACCACGTCCTCCACCTCGGGCCAGCGCTTCAGGTCGGTGGCGATGGCCTCGACCGCGGCCGCGGTGTGATGCCCCGGCGCCAGCTCCAGATGGTAGGAGGCCGGCAGGGGGTTCTCCTCGAGGACTTCGAGGACGGCGGCATCATCGCCGAGCTCGCGCCGGAGCTCGTCGAGCGCCTGGTCCTTGCTGATGAAACGCGCTTCGCGCACACCGGGGATGGCCAGGAACGGCGGCTGCAGCGCGGCCTGCCGCTGGCTGTCGAGTCCCTCGACCAGGAAGACGCGCACGTCCACGTTGGCCTGGGCCCGCTCGAGCATCATGCCGAGGTTGAGCGCCACCAGCACGAAGAGCGCGAGCACCAGCAGCGCCGAGCTCATGATCAGGATGGTCACCCCGGTGGTGAGCTTGCGGCGATGGAAGCCCGCCAGGCTCTCGCGCGCCAGATAACCCAGCTGGGCTGCCCTAAGCACGGCTCGTCTCCTCGTCGTCGGGTCGGTACATGCGGTCGGTGAGGCGCGGGGCGCTGTCGCGATCGGGCACCCTTCGCTCCTCGTCGGAGGCCAGCTTGCCGTCCTTGATCACCATGACCCGCTGGCCGAAGGTGCGCACGATCTCGTGGTCGTGGGTCGAGAAGATCACGCAGGTGCCGCCGTCGTTGATCCGGAAGAGCAGGTCGATGATCTCCTGCGCCGTGACCGGATCCAGGTTCCCGGTGGGCTCGTCGGCCAGCAGGATCTTGGGGCTGTTGACCATGGCCCGGGCGATGGCCACGCGCTGCTGTTCGCCGCCCGAGAGCTGGTGCGGCAGACGGTCGCGCTTGTCCCAGAGGCCGACCTGGGTCAAGAGACGCATCACGTTCATCTTGATCCGGGGCCAGGGTACGCCCACCACCAGCTGGGCGAACGCCACGTTCTCGTAGACCGAGCGATCGTCGAGCAGCCGGAAGTCCTGGAACACGAATCCGATCTCCCGGCGCAGCAAGGGGATGCGGTTTCGCTTCATCTTGGTCGAGACCATGCCCCGGACGATGACCTGGCCGCTGGTGGGGAACAGGTCCATGGTGATCAGCCGCAGCACGCTGCTCTTGCCGGCGCCGCTGGGCCCGGTGATGCACACGAATTCACCGTTGCTGATCGAAAACGTGACGTCGTCCAGCGCGGTCTGATCGCGATAGCGCAGACGGACATGGTAGAAACCGATGATGGTGCGGGGATCCAGGGGTCCCCTGACGGAGGCATCTGCGGCCAACGCGGCACTCCTTGCGGCCTGAGCCCGGGCGGCCGGAATCCGTCCGACCGCGGGTGACCTGTCCATTTTGCACGAAACGTGCCCGCCGGCCAGCATTTCCCGGGTTGTGCCCGACCCGGCGCCGTGGCACCTTGAGACCGACCTTGCCAGCCCGGATCCGAGAGGAGAGCGCATGCCTCGCCTGAGCCTGTGCCTGATCGTCCGCGACGAGGCGGACATGCTGCCCGAGTTCCTGACCGCCACCGAGGGCCTCTACGACGAGCTGATCGCCGTGGACACGGGCTCCGGGGACGATACCGTGGCCATCCTCGAGCAGGCCGGCGCCCAGGTCCATGCTCACGCCTGGAACGACGATTTCGCAGCGGCCCGCAACGCGTCGCTGGCTCCCGCCACCGGCGACTGGATCCTCTGCCTCGACGCCGACGAGCGCCCCTCGGCCGAACTGAAGGCCCAGATCCAGGCGCTCCTGGACGACGACACCGTCGGCGCCGCCACCATCCGCATGCGCAATCGCCTGCCGCACGGCCACTGGCGCGAGAGCGATCTCCTGCGCCTCTGGCGCCGCGATCCCACCATCGTCTTCCAGCATCCGATCCACGAGGAAGCGGCCACCGCGGTGGCCGCCAGCCTCGACCGGAGCGGCCGTCGCCTGGTCAACCTCTCCGGACGCTGCGAGCATCTCGGCTACACCCGCCAGCGAGCCCGGCAGCGCGACAAGAAGGAACGCGACCTGGCACTCCTCTCCGCCGCCGTCAGCGCCGACAGCCGCGACTGGTATAGCTGGTACAAGCTCCTGGAGCTGGCCCGCTTCTGGGACGACGCCGCCCTCTGGCACGACACCGCGCAGCAGGTGGTGGCCTTCCTCGACGGCCCGCCCCCCGCCGAATTGCCCGCCACACCCTGGGTCGGCGAGCTGGTGGCGATGGCGGCACAGGGCCTGTTCACCGCTCCCGCCGAGGAGACCGCCTGGCTCGAGCGCTGGGAGACCCGCATCCCCCCGGTGCCGGCCTATTACCTGCGGCGCGGCACCGCCTACGAGCAGCAAGGGCGCCTCGAAGACGCGCACCACGACTTCCAGCGCTGCCGCGACCTGCCCGCCGGCACGGTCCCCATGCTGGCCACGTTACGACCGCTGCTGGGCCTCTGCCGCATCGCCGCCCAGCGCGGCGACCTGCTCACCGCCGGCGACCACGTCCACCAGGCGCTGGCCCACAACCCGCGCGATCCCGAGGCGCTCCTGGCCGCGGTGAGCTTCGCCTGGCTCAACGGAGGCAGCGAGGCGCGCGATGCCTTCGTGGCCGAGCACCGCCAGCTCCATGGCGACAGCGAGGAACTGGCCATGGCCGTCGGCGACCATGCCCTCCAGAGCGGGCTCTGGAACGACGCCGTGGCAGCGCTGAGCCCCGTGGCGGGCGATCCGCCGCAGGGCAGGCCCGCGCTCCTGCTGGCGCAGGCCTGGCTGGGTCTGGGCCAGGTGACCGAATCTCGCGATCTCTGCCAGGCACTGATGGCCGCGCTGCCCGAGGCCGCCATGGGCTACCTGACGTGCTGCCTGGTGCTGGGCGAGCAGGTGGAGTTCTCGGTGGATCTGGATCAGGCCCAGGCCGACCGCGCGTTCAAGGCCTGGATCCGGCTGCTCTGGCGGAGCCGGCAGGCGCCGCTGATGTCGGCGTTCATCGACCATTTCCCGCTGGTGGGCGAGATCTTCCCGTGGCTGCCCAAGTTCCTCACCGACGAGACGGCACGGCTCAAGAAGCAGCTGCGCTGAGATCCCGCCCGACCGCCTGCATCGGATCGCGGTGTCCGGATCATTCCTTGATGTCGACGAAGAACCGTCCCCGGAGATCGGCGATGTACTCGCCGAGACTCTCCTGGATCTTCTGGCTCTCCACCATGCCCCGCAGGTCGTCCTTCAGCTCGTCGTACGTGTAGCGGTGGCCCTCCACCCGGTCGACCACCTGGAAGACGTACCAGCCCGCGCTGGTCAGCAGCGGCTCGGTGATCTCGCCGATCACCGCATCCTGGAGGACTTCCTGGAACGCGGGCGAGAGCTCGTCGAGCTGGAAGGTGCCGAGCAATCCGCCGGCCCGGGCCGAGGCGGGATCCTCGCTCAGGTCGTTGGCCACCAGGCTGAAGGGCGTTCCGTCGAGGGCGCGCTGGCGGGCTGCCTCGGCGCGCAGCCGAGCGGCCTCCACGTCGACCTCCTGGATCTCGAGCGGGAAGAAGATCTGGCTCAGGACACGGGCGCCGTCGGCCTCGATGCGATCGACCCGCAAGAGGTGCACCCCGCGCGAGGAGACCACCGGCTGGCTGACCTGGCCCACCGCGAGCTGCTGGGCGGTCTGATCGAGGATCTGGTCGAAGAGGTCGCCGGGACGGACGGTGCCGATGCGGCCGCCGCGCCGCGCGTTCGGGCCCTCGCTCATCTCCTGGGCCACCGCGGCGAAGTCGCGCCCTCCCGCCAGCGCGTCCTGGACCTGGGCCACCTTGTCCTGCACCGCCTGGCGCGCCGCCTCCGACGGCTGCACGCGGATCAGGATGTTGGCCAGGGTGACGCTGTCGGGCTCGGCGGGCATGTCGGCCAGGTTGTCGAGGTAGAACTGCTCGACCTCGTTCTCCATGACCTCGATGTCGGGGCGGATGAACCGCCCCACCACCAGGCGCATGTACTGCTGGTTGCGGAGCTGGGTCCCGTAGCGGAACCGGAAATCCTCGAGGGTCAGCTCGGACTGGGCCAGCGCCTGCTCGAGCGCCGCCAGCGAGCCGTACTGCGCCACGAGTTCGTCGACCCGCTGCTGGACCCGCGCCTCGATCTCCTCCTCCTCCACCACCATGTCGTTCTGCTTGGCGGCCGCGATGACCAGCTTGTTCTCGATGAGGCTCTCGAGCACCCGGCCACGCAACTCGGGCGTCACCGGTTCGGGCTGCTCGCCCGAAAGCTGGCGGTCGAGCTGGTAGAGCTCGATCGCCAGTTCGAGGTCGCTCTGGAGGATCATCTCCTCGTCGACGATGGCCACGATGCGCTCGATGAGCACCGGTTCCTGGGCCAGGGCCACGGAAGCGAGCAGCCCGGCCACCAGCCAGGCTGCCCACTTCGATCCGCTCGCACACAAGGGCATTCGGTTTACCTCATTTTTCGGGCATGGACATCTTGGCCCGCATGTTCTCTTCCATGAGCTGCTCCCACGACGGCATGGCCGCCAGGCGATCCTCGTAGACCACCACGCCGAATTCGTCGGCCCACTCGTCGAGCATGGCGCGCAGCGCCTCGTCCTTGCGGTTGTTCTTGATGCGCTGGCCGACCACCTCGGTGAGCTCCTTGAGCTCGGGCTGCTCGGGTTCGAAGATCTTGGTCAACTGCACGACGATCCAGCCCTCCGGCGTCTGCACCGGCTCGCTGATCTCGTCGATCGACATGCCGAAGAGGAGATCGCGGACCTTGCCGGTGGCGTCGTCGCGCACACGGTCGACGCGGCCGAAGACCTTCTCGAGCTCGGGGTCGTTGCCGTAGAGGCTGTTGACCTGCTTCCAGGTCTGCCCTTCCTCCGCCACGGCCTTGCGAGCCACGTTGGCCGTCTCCAGATCGGCACAGGACACCATGTAACCGCTGCGCCGCTCGGGCTTGAAGTAATCGGTCTTGTGTTCGGCCCAGAATTCCTCGAGCGCCTCGGGCGAGACGTACTCCTCGAAGTCCACGATATCCTGGTGGACCTTGTCCACCAGCAGCTCCTCGAGCGCGATGTCGACTTCCTTCAGGACCCGCGGGTCCTCGAAGTAGCCGCGGCGACGCGCCTCATCGACCATGATCGCCTTCTCGGCGTCGTTCCGCAGCCGGGTGCGCAGGGCACCCAGCATCTCATGCTTCTTCGGGCGCTCGAAGACATTCATCTTGTCGAACTTGCCCTTGAGGTCGGCGAGCGTCAGGACGAAGGGGCCTTCGGTCAGGTCGTAGGACAGCAGCACCGTGTCGTAGCTGTCCGAGGGGATGTCCAGCGGCTTCAGCTGATTCTGGGGCACGGGCTGCTGGGTCTCGGGATCGATGATCTGTTCGCCCTCGGGCAAGCCCTGATAGACCAGCTTCAGCACATCCTCGTCGAGCTTGAAGTTGTGGGCCTCGCGCATCTCGGCCTTCAGGTCCTCGACGCGGAGATTCTCCTTACGCTTGGAGATGCTCAGGATGACCTTGCCCTTGATGCTCTCCAGATCCGGCTTCTTCTCCATGGCGACTTCGTCGACACGCAGCAGCCAGTAGCCATGCTCGGTGGGGATGGGATCGGTGATGCCGCCTTCCTCCACGGCGAAGACCGGCCGCTCGAACTCATCGCGGTACTGGCCCCACGAGATCTGGATCTCGAGGGGGCGACCTTCCTGGATCTGTCCGGTGTGGTACCGGGCCACCAGCTCGGGCCAGGGCGTGCCCGCCAGGGCGGCCTCGCGGGCCGCCAGGGCATCCTTCTCGAGGTCGGTGATCAGGAACGAGCATTGCCGACGCTCGCCGAGGCGCGAGTAGTAATATTCGACGTCCTCCTCGGCGACGAACTTGGCGGGGTCGCCGATCTCGTCCTGCCAGAAGTAGCCCATGGCGTTGTACTCGGTGAGCTGGTTCCGGGCACCCTGCGCCTGGGTGTCCTTGTCGAAGCCGAGCTGGAGCGCCTTGAGCACCATCAGTTCCTTGTCGATGATGATGTCCAGGAAGCGGCGCTTGCCCTCGAGTGTGGCCATGTCGTAGATCTCGCCGTCTTCATTGCGCGGCAGCTGGGTCTTCTCCAATCGGCCCAGGCGGGACTTGAAGTATTCGGCGGTGACATCGCGGTCGCTCACGGTGGCCAGGATCGTGTCATCGCTGCTGTCGCTCTTGCCACAACCACCGATCAGGAGCGTGGCGGCCAGGACGAAAAGAGCGATGCGTAGAACGAGGGCGGTCCGGTGGGACATGGTCTCAACTCCTCGGGACTTCCGGTTCATGGAGGCGCAGCTCCTCCAGTTTCTCGAGAACGGTGACCGCCGCGGCCAGGTGCTGCTCCCTGGTCGCGGGCACATGCATGCTGAACTGGTCCACGGCCTTGAACTGCAAGCCTTCCAGGGCCGAGGCCATCAAGCCTCGGATTATAGGAGGGCCGGGTTCGTGGCCGCCAGCGAAAAACAGGTCGAGACCCTTGCGGCCGGCCCGGAGCTCCTCGACCCCGTTGCGGCTGGCCAGGATCCGGATCCGGTGCACCTCCAGCAGGTTCTCCACCGGGATGGGCAGCGGACCGTAGCGGTCGCGGAACTCGTCGCGCAGCCAGTCGGCGTGGTCGGGTTCGCGCAGCCGGGCCAGCCGCCGGTAGAGATCCATCTTCAGCTGGGGGTCGCCGACGTATTCGTCGGGCAGGTACGCCGGCACCCGCAGATCGACCTTCACATCGACCGGTGCAACACCGCGGCCGAGGCGGAGTTCCGTCACCGTCTCCTCGAGCAGACGGCAGTAGAGGTCGAAGCCGATGGCTTCCATGTGGCCCGACTGCTCCTCGCCCAGCAGGTTGCCCGAGCCGCGGATCTCGAGGTCGCGCATGGCGATGTGGTAGCCCGAGCCCAGCGCCTGGAACTCCTCGAGGGCGGCCAGCCGGCGCCGTGCTTCCGGGGTGAGCTTCTCGCCCGGCGGGGTCATGAGGTAGGCGAAGGCGCGCTGGTTCGAGCGCCCGACCCGGCCGCGCAACTGGTAGAGCTGGGCCAGGCCGAAGCGGTCGGCGCGGTCGATGACCAGGGTATTGACCCGCGGCATATCCAGGCCCGACTCGATGATCGTCGTGGTGACCAGCACGTCGAACTCGTGGTCGAGGAACCGCTTCATGATGGTCTCGAGGTGGTCTTCCTTCATCTGACCGTGCGCGTGGGCCACGCGCACCGAGGGCAGCAGCTGGGCGATGCGGGCCGCCACGCTCTCGATGGTCTGCACGCGGTTGTGGACGAAGAAGACCTGGCCGCCGCGGTGCAGCTCGCGCAGGATCGCCTCGGTCATCACCTCGTCGCTGTAGGTGCATAGCTCGGTATGGATGGGCAGGCGGTCGCGCGGCGGCGTGTTGATGAGCGACATGTCGCGCGCGCCCATGAGCGCCAGGTAGAGCGTGCGCGGGATCGGGGTCGCCGACAGCGTCATCACGTCGACGGTCTTCTTGAGCTCCTTCAGCCGCTCCTTGTGCCGCACGCCGAACCGCTGCTCCTCGTCCACGACCAGCAGGCCCAGATCCTTGAACCGCACGTCGCGCGAGAGCAGGCGGTGCGTGCCGATGAGGATGTCCAGCTCGCCATCGCGGGCCCGCCGGGCGGCCTCCTTCGCCGCGGCGCCGGTCTGGAACCGGCTCAACACGCCCACCTTCACCGGGAAATCGCGGAAGCGCTCGGCGAAGGTCTCGCCGTGCTGGTGCGCCAGCAGCGTGGTGGGGCAGAGCACGGCCACCTGGCGGCCCTCCATCACCGCCTTGAACGCCGCGCGCATGGCCACCTCGGTCTTGCCGAAACCCACGTCGCCGCAGACCAGGCGGTCCATGGGCTGCGGGCGCTGCATGTCCTGCTTGACCTCGGCGATGGCGGTGAGCTGGTCGGGCGTGGCCTCGTAGAGGAAGCTGGCCTCCATGGCCGCCTGCATCTCGCCGTCCTCGCCGTAGGCGATGCCCGGCATGGCCTCGCGCGCGGCGTAGAGCTCGAGCAGGTCGGCGGCCATGGCCCGGATCGCCTGGCGGGCCTTCTTGGTCACCTTGAGCCAGGCGGCCGAGCCCAGCTTGGCCAGACGCGGCGCGGCGTCGGTATCGGTGGAGAAGCGCTCGATCTGGTCGATGTTCTGTACCGGGACGAAGACCTTGCCCTGTTCGGCGTACTCGATCTCCAGGCATTCGCGTTCGGTGCCCTCGACCGTGATCCGCGTCAGGCCCCGGTAGCGGCCGATCCCGTACTCGAGATGCACCACGAACTCGCCGGGCTTGAGGCTGGCGCGGTCCTTGACGATGCCCGACCCCTTGTGCCGGACCCTGCCCTGACGCCGGTAGCGCTCGAAGAACTCGTGGTCGGTGATCACCGAGAGCTTGTGCTCGGGCCAGACGAACCCGCCCGTGAGATGGCCCACCAGGGGTCGCGACAGGGGCGGGCCGAGGACGTGCTCGTCGAGGAGGTCGGCCAGGCGGTCGGCCTGGCCCTGGTTGTCGCAGAGCAGCAGCACGCTGGCCTGGGCCTGCTCCTGCTCCTGGAGATAGCCTCGCAGGCGGTCGACATCGCCGCCCTTGAGGTCGGGGCGGGTGGTGCCGTGATCGATGATGGCGCCGGGATCGCGGTCGAGCCAGCGACCCGCCTGATCGCCGCGGATCCACGACTCGGCGAGCCAGAGGTGCTGGAATCGCCGATCGCCGAGGTCGTCCAGGCTGCAGACCAGCTCGTCCTGGCGGGGGATCACCGCATCGCGCCGGAGCCGCGTCTCGCGCAGGCGCGGCAATTCATCCTCCAGCAGTTCCATCTGCACGCCGAGCTTCACGGGCTCGAACCAGAGAACCGGCGCCGCCTCGGGCAGGTAGTCCAGCACGCGCGCGGTGGGACCGAACCAGGGCAGGAACGTCTCCAGACCGTCGTCGGGCCGGCCTTCCTCGATCCTCGCCTCGAGGTCCCAGTACTCGTCGTCGTCGAGGTCGCCGGCGATCTTCGCGGCCTCCAGGCGCGCGAGGCAGGCGAGCTGGGCGTCGTCTTCGCGCAGCAGGTGGCTGACGGGGTAGATGGTCGCCCGCTTGAGCCGGCGTGCCTGGTCGCCGCGCTGGCTCTCCGGATCGAAGGTGCGCAGCGAGACGACCTCGTCGTCGAAGAGCTCGATGCGCAGCGGCAGATCGCCGGGAGCGTAGATGTCGAGCAGGCCGCCGCGACGGGCGAAATCACCCGGGCGCGCCACCATGCCCGCGGGGCGGTAGCCGCGCTGGACCAGCGCGGCGCAGAAGGCGTCGGGGTCGAGCCGGCTGCCGGGCTCGACGCGCAGGATCGAGCGCGTCAGGGTCTGCGGCGCCATGACGCGCTGGCGCACGGCGTAGAGGCTGGTCACCGCGAGCACGGGATCCGCGCCGCGCAGCCGGTCCAGGCCGAGGATCAGGTCGCCCACGAGCGCCGAGTCGGGCGACTTGCGGTCGTAGACCAGGATCTCCTGCTGCGGCAGGTACGCCACCTTGTCGCGGCCGAGCCAGGCCTCGAGGTCGTCGGCGAGCTGGAGCGCGCCCTCGCGGGTGGACACCACGCAGAGCGCGGTGCGCTGGCGGCGGCGGAACCAGGCCGCGGTGGCCACCGCCGGCGCGCTGGCCTGCAGGCCGCAGAGCAGCGGCGGGGCGTCCGGATCGGCGGCGGCGAGCGGCGCATCCAGACACGCAGCGAGCGCGGCGAGGACATCCTCGCCGCGCTGCTGGGACAGGACGTCCAGGAGGTTGGCCATCAGTCCAGTTCGCCCCGATCGTCGGTTCGCAGGAGGGTCAGGTCGTAGTTCACCCGATCGCCGGTCCGCGTGCCCACCGCCCACCAGCCGCCGAGCGGATGGGGCGCCAGGCTCCAGCCCTGGGACTCGGCCCCATCGCGATGCTGGGCCTCCCAGAGCGGCAGGCCGTAGGCGGAGAAGCCCCGCAGGCCGAAGTCGTATTCCCAGACCAGATCCCCCACCGAGCGGCGCCGGGCGCCGGTGGCGGTCCAGCGGCCGCCGACCCCGGACACGACGTCGGCGAAGAGGTGCCACTCGCGATCGGTGACCTGCCAGCGCAGGTGCCCGCGCTCGTCGAACGCGGCGAGGAAGCCGTAGCGCGCGGTATAGACCGGCACGAAGGCGATGCCGGAGATCACGAAGTTGCCCGCGCCGTCGGTGCCGGCCCCACGCCCGAGCCAGTTGGCGCCCGTGCCCAGCCGCAGGTCCCAGCGCACCGCGCCGGCGGCGTCGATCCCCTGGGCCCAGATGCCGCCGGGCCGCGGAGTCTCGGGCTCCGCCTCGGTGTAGGTGTCGGGCAGGCTGCCCGCCAGCACGAAGCCGCCCTCGGCGTGCGGCCAGAGCCACAGCACGTCGCGGCCGGCTTCGAGAGGGAAGACCACGTCCGCGGTGGCCGTGCCGTCCTCGGCGACGGTCGCCACCACGCCGCCCGGCTGCCCCTCGCGCAGATCCCGGCCGGCGGTCCACAGCGCACCGCTCGACTCGGCCAGCAGCGCGGTGGTGTACATGAAACCGATCGACCGGTCCCAGAGCAGCTGGCCGTCGAGAGTGCTGGCCGCCAGGAAGGTGGATCCGTCATCCTGCCAGCCCGCCAGGACGAGGCGGTCATCCGCGGTCACCTGGTGGGTCGTGGGCTGGTAGGTGTCGGGCAGCAGATCGACGGCCTCGACCAGCGCCTGCTCGGCGTCCAGGACGAGGAGCTGGACCGGCGCCCTGTCCACGCGGTGCCGGTCGACGGCGTGGCTCAGGAGCCGCAGGTTGCCGTCGGGGCCGGTGAGGATCGCGGTGCCGAGCTGCGGGCCGGGCAGCGCGTAGTTCCGTCGCCAGGTGTCGAGGCCGCTGAACCGGCCCGAGCGACTCCAGCCGGTGAGGCTCTCGACCAGCTGCGCCCGCACCCGCGCGTACGCCACGCCGGCGGCGGTGACCCCGCTGACGATGGTGGTGTCGGTGGCCGTCCCGCTGGCCACAACCTCGAAGAATCCGTCGTCGCGCGCCAGTTCCCACTCGTAGACCACGGGCTGATCGGGCTCGCCGTCCTCGTCGAAGTCGGGATTGGTGTTGGGGAAGGTGAGCCAGGTGACCCGCAGCGCGCCTTCCTGGTCGCTCACGTCCATGACCTGGGGCACGGTCTGCAGCGAGGGATCGACCGTGAAGTACACCGCACCGGCCTCGCCCCTGGCGCCCTGGTTGTCGGTGGCCGTGGCGTTGAGCTTGTAGCGGCGGCCGTCGGCGTAGATGCCCAGGGGCAGGCTCGTGGAGTAGGGCGAGGTGGTGCGCGTCGAGATGACCTCGTCCTCGAGTCGGATCTCCACCGAGAGCACTCCGCGGTCGTCCGAGGCCTCGACGATGGCCGAATCGGGGGCGCTGGTGAAATGGAACTCGTTCTCCGGATAGACGATCACCGCGCGGGGCGGCTGGTTCTCGTCGTCGCCGGAACAGGCGTTGAGCAGCAGGATGGCCCCGAGGGCCAGGAACCAGTGGCGGTGCCGGTACATTCTCCGTCCCTTCGCGCGACGTGGGCCAGGGTGGCAGCAGTCAATGTTGGGGCATTTCACGCCACGGGCAAGCGATAGTTCCGGGCTAAAACGTCGCCCGCTCCCGATTGAAGGGCGTGATCGCCCGCAGGCGCTCGATGATCCGCGGCACCACGGCGGCCACGTAGTCGATCTCCGCCTCGGTGTTGTAGCGCGACAGCGAGAAACGGATCGAGCCGTGGGCCGAGACGAAGGGGATGCCCATGGCCTTGAGCACGTGCGACGGTTCGAGCGACCCGCTGGTGCAGGCCGACCCCGACGAGGCGGCGATGCCGGCGCGGTCGAGCAGGAGCAGGATGCCCTCGCCCTCGATGAAGTCGAAGCTGATGTTGGCGGTGTTGGGCAGGCGCGGCTCGGCCACGCCGTTGCGCCGGCAGTCGGGCACTGCGGGCAGGATCTTCTCCTCGAGGCGGTCTCTCAGCGACCGCACCCGGGTGTTCTCCTCCTCCCGATGCTGTTCGGCGAGCTGGCAGGCGGCGCCCAGCGCCACGCACGACGCCACGTTCTCGGTGCCGGCGCGGCGGCCGCGCTCCTGGTGTCCGCCCACGATCAAGGGCCGCAGACGGGTGCCCTTGCGCACATAGAGCGCACCCACGCCCTTGGGCGCGTGGAGCTTGTGGCCGCTGATCGAGAGCATGTCCACGGTGTCGAGCTGCTGCATGTCCAGCGGCAGCTTGCCCGCGGCCTGCACCGCGTCGACGTGGTAGACCGACCCCTTCTCCTTGACGATGGCGCCGATGGCCGCGGTATCGAAGATCACGCCGGTCTCGTTGTTGGCCATCATGATCGAGACCACCGCGGTGTCCTCGCGGACCTTGGCGCGCAGCTCGTCGAGATCGAGCCGGCCCTCGCCGTCCACGCCGATGAAGTCGACCTCGTAGCCGTGGCGCTTCTCCAGATCGCGGCAGAGCCCCAGCACCGCGGGATGCTCCACGGCCGAGGTGACCACGTGCTTCTTCTCCGGATAGGCGCGCAGGGTGCCCACGATGGCCAGGTTGTCGCTCTCGCTACCGCCGGCGGTGAAGATGACCTCGTTGGCGGCGCGGGCGCATAGTAGATCGGCCACCTGGTCGCGGGCGGCGGTCAGGCCGCGGCCCGACTCGGCCCCGAAACGATGCATGCTCGAGGGGTTGCCGTAGAACTCGGTGAGGTAGGGCATCATGGCGTCGATCACCTCGGGGGCCACCCGGGTGGTGGCGTTGTTGTCGAGGTAGACGCCGCCGGCCGGCATCTCGCCCAGTCCGGCCAGGAGGTCGAATCCGCCGCTGCTGTTCATCGCGAACCCTTTCTATGTCGAAGACCGCTCAGGTCGTGACCTCGATCACCCGCAGATCGTCGCGCACGTGGCGGCGAAGCTCCTTCTCCACGTAATCCTTGAGCGTGATGTCGGCGACGCGGCAGGCGGCGCAGGCGCCCAGCAGCCTCACGAAGACCTTGCCGTCGCGGTACCGGACGAGCTCGATGTCGCCGCCGTCGTTGCGCAGCGCCACCGCGATGTCGTTGTCGAGGAGATCCTGGATCTGCTTGACCAGCGCGCGGTCGGCCTCGCTCTCGGCACCCCGGTCCACCTCGAGCTGGACCAGCGTGGCCGGCCCCTGCCCCGCCCGGGCCTGCCGCACCTCCTCGAGGATATGCTCGATGTCGTGGTGGCAGTCGCCGCAGCCGCCGCCGGCCTTGGTGTAGTTGGTGACGTCCTCCACCGAGTCCAGGTCGTTCTGCTCGATGGCCTCGCGGATGGTGTCCTTGGTCACCGAGTAGCAGTGGCAGATCATCACGCCCTGGCTCAGCATGTGGCAGGGCACCCCGCGGCCCAGCCGCTTGTAGTGGTCGATCATGGCGGCCTCGAGCGCCTCGCGGCCCATCACCGAGCAGTGCATCTTCTCGCGGGGCAGCCCGTCCAGCTCGCGCGCGATGTCCTCGTTGGTGACCTTGGCGGCTTCCTCCAGCGTCTTGCCCTTGATCATCTCGGTGAGGATGCTGCTCGAGGCGATGGCGCTGCCGCAACCGAAGGTCTGGAACTTGACCTCGGCGATGCGGCCCTCGTCATCGAGGCGGAAGCTCAGGCGCAACGCGTCGCCGCAGGCCATGGAGCCCACCTCGCCCACACCGTCGGGATTCTCCACCTCCCCCACGTTGCGGGGGTTCATGAAGTGATCCATCACCTTCTCGGAATAGTTCCACATGGCGGTTACGGCCTTTCCGGCGCCACCGGCACCGATCAAACCTGAATTGTCTGGTTTTGCCCAAAGTTAAGCTTGGAACACGGATTTTCAAGCACGGACCCGTCGCCCCAGCCAGAGCTCCGCTGCCATCAGGATCAGGGCGGCCATGAGCAGCCAGCGGGCGAGGTCGCGCCCCGCCAGCGCCCGTCCGAGCCCCTCGGCCCCGCCGTCGCCCAGGTCCAGGACCCGAGCGATGCCGGCCTCCCGCAGGCGTTCGGCCACGGCTTCCGGCGTCTCCACCTGTGGGGTCGACTCGCTGGCCGGGACCATGGCGGCCACCGCCCCCAGGGTGTCGGCCCCCCCGAGGAAGACGTAGAATCCGGCGCGCTCCTCGTCCGGCGCGGCGAGCACGGCGGCACCGTCGCGCCAGAGCAAGGCCGCTCGCCGCACCGCCCCGTCGGGCGGGGTGCGCACCACCAGACGGTCGGTGGTATCGCCGGGACGCAGCCCCAGTTCGTGCGGATCCAGGCTGAGCACCGGCTGCTCGCCCACCACAACCCCCGCCGCGGTCCCGCTGCCCGTGGCCAAGGTGGCCGCCAGCCGCTGGATCAAGGGCAGGAACACGGGATTGAGCATGACATCGGTGGCGTCACGGCGCAGGTGGAACGGCAACAGCGCCCAGCGCCCCTCGCCGCGCACACCCTCCAGCACCAGCGGCGCTCCGGCGTCGGTGGCGAGCACCACGCGAGCGGGACCCTCCTCCAGCGCGAAGTAGCGCCACCAGCTCGCCGCGGTCAGCGCGGTCAGGGGTTCGGCGCCCAGACCGGCCAGCACCGGATGCGCGGCATCGATGACCGCGGCCCGCTCGGCCTGGCCGTTCTCGCGCACGATCCAATTCGCCTGGCGCGGCAGGTCGAGCAGGGGCAGCCAGCCGTCGCGCAGGTCGGTCTCCTGGGCGGCGTCGCCCACCATCAGCAGCAGGGCACCGCCGCCCGAGAGCCAGCTCGTGAGTGCAGCGGTGAGCCGGCGGCCAGGCGGTCCGGGGTCCACCAGCACCAGCAGGTCCACCCCGGCCAGGTCGCCGTCGCGCAGGCTGTCGGCCGGCAGGGTGCGCACGCGGAACAGCCCCTGGGCGTCGGCCGCTGGATCGAGGGCGCGGGCCAGGTAGCGCCAGCCGCCGCGGCCGAGGCCGTCGCGATCGGCGCCGTGGGCCAGCAGAACCTCCAGGCGCCGGGGAACCTCGAGCACGAAGGGGCGGACATCGTCGGCGGGCAGGCGGTCCTCCTCCTTGCCGACCCGACCCAGGTGCAGCCCTGCGGGCGGGGCCGCCAGCGGGAAGGACAGGCTCACGCCGCCGCCATCGGCAGCCGGTGGCGGCGCGAGGACCTCGGCGATCCGGCGGCCATCCAGCTCGAGCCAGAACGGCTGTTCGGCGCGCTCAGGCCGCACCACGGCGACGATCTCGGTGGCCTCGCCCGGACGCAGGGCCCGCCCCGGCAGCCGGATGTCGAGAACACCGCCGCCCGGGATGGCATCGCCCAGGCGCTGGACGAGGAACCGCGCCCCGGCCGCGGCCAGCTCGCTCGCGGCGGCGGCCAGCTCGGGTTGCGCCACGGCCTGCAGGTCCGAGAGCAGCACGACTTCCACCGGCCGCGACGGCGCCTGGCGGACCTGGCGCGCCGCCTCGCGCAGGCCGGCGGCCAGGTCGGCGGGGCCATCGGTGACCGCCGCCGCCGTCAAGGCCGTCCGCACCGGCACGCCGGCAGGCAGCCACGAGGCGAAGAGCGGCTGCGCCGCGGCGCTCAAGGTCACGACCTGCACCGATGAACCCGTTGGCAATCCGTCGACCATGCCGGCGGCGAGCTCCACGGCGGTGGCGAACCGCGTGCGCCCGTCCTCGGTCTGGGCCTGCATGCTCGCGCTGGCGTCGATGAGGAAGAGCACCGCGCGCCCACCGCCACCGGGCAGTCCGCCCCAGTGCGGTCGGGCCGCGGCCAGCACCAGGCAACAGACGATGAGCACCCGCAAGAGCAGCAACAGCCAGCGCTGGACTCCGCGCCGCTGCGCCTGCTGCGCCTCTTCTTCCTGGAGGAAGCGGAGGTCGCTGAACACTACGCGGCGCGTGCGCCGGCGGCTCAGGAAGTGGATGATCACCGGCAGCGAGGCGGCCAGGAGGCCGAAGAGGAGCGCGGGGTTCAGGAACGAGAGTGGCATCAGTGGAGCCGCCCACGCTTCATGAGGTAGGCGCCCAGCGCCTGGCCCACGGGCTGGTCGGTCGTCAGCTCGACGAGGTCGATGAGATGGCGGCGGCACTCGCGCCGCAGCTGCCGGCGCCAGCTCTCCAGACGCTCGCGATAGCCCGCGCGCACGTGCGCCGGCTCGGTGCGCAGGCGGCGGTCGGGTTCTTCCAGCGCGGTGAACTCCACCTCGCCCGGGTAGTCGAGATCGATCTCGCGGGGGTCCAGGACCTGCAGGACCAGGACCTCGTGACCGCGGTGCCGGAAATGCTTGAGGCCCGAGAGCACCGCGTCGACGTCGTCGAAGAGGTCGCTCACCAGGACCACCAGGCCGCGACGCGGGATCCGCTCGGCCACGTCGTGGAGCACCGGGCCGAGCCGGGTGCCGGTGCCCTCGGGCGCATCCTTGAGCCCCTTGAGCACCTGGAACAGCTGGCGCCGGACCGAGCGCGCCGGCACACGCAGGAGCGGCTGCTCATCGAAGGCCACCAGGCCCACGGCGTCGTTCTGGCGCAGCAGCAGGTAGGCGAGGCAGGCGGCCAGCACCCGGCCGTAGGCCAGCTTGGTGGGGCGCCGCTTCTCGTCGCCGGTGAAGCGCATGCTCGCCGAACAGTCCACCAGCAGCGTGCAGCGCAGGTTGGTCTCCTCGGCGTAGATCTTCTGGTAGACCCGGTCGCTGCGCGCGTAGACGCGCCAGTCGATGTCGGTGGCGGGCTCGCCGGGCTGGTAGCGGCGGTACTCGGCGAATTCGGCCGAGAAGCCGTGGTACGGGCTGCGGTGCAGGCCGGTGAGGAAACCCTCCACCAGCAGCCGCGCCAGCAGGTCGAGGCGGTCGAGCTGGCTGGCCAGCTCGGGGGTGATCAGCTCGGTGACCGCGGGGGTCATGCGTCCACCTCGTCCAGGATCAGGTCGATGATCCGGTCCTTGGCCACGTTCTCGGCCTCGGCGTGGAAGTTGGTGACCAGCCGGTGGCGCAGCACCGGATGGGCCAGCCGCCGCACGTCCTCCAGCGCGGGGGTCTCGCGACCCGCCAGGAGCGCCCGGGTCTTGGCGCCGCGGATCATGTCCTGCGCAGCCCGCGGTCCGGCGCCCCAGGCCAGGTACTCGCCGGCCGCGGCCGCCGCCTCGGCGGTGCCCACGCGGGTGGCGCGCGCCAGGCGCACCGCGTAGCGGGTGACCTGCTCCTGCGGCTGGACCTCGCGCACCAGGTCCTGGAACGCGAGCACGTCGTCGCGACCGAGGACCACGGCGGGGTCGTCGCCCAGCAAGCCGGTGGTGGCCTCGACGATCCGGACCTCGTCCTCGAGGTCGGGATAGCCGATGAGCACGTTGAACATGAAGCGATCGAGCTGGGCCTCGGGCAGCGGGTAGGTGCCTTCCTGCTCGATGGGGTTCTGGGTGGCCAGCACGAAGAAGGGCGCCTCGAGCGACATGGTGTGGCCGGCCGCGGTGACCTGCTTCTCCTGCATGGCCTGCAGCAGCGCGGCCTGCGTCTTGGGCGGCGTGCGGTTGATCTCGTCGGCGAGGATCACGTTGTGGAACACCGGACCCTGCACGAAGCGGAACTCGCGACGGCCGGTGGCCTGGTCCTCCTCCATGATCTCCGAGCCGGTGATGTCCGAGGGCATCAGGTCGGGCGTGAACTGGATGCGGCCGAAGCTCAGATCCATGACCTTGGCCAGGCTGGAGATGAGCAGCGTCTTGGCCAGGCCCGGCACGCCCTCCAGCAGCACGTGGCCGCTGGCGAACAGGGCGATGAGCATCTCCTCGATGACGTCGTCCTGGCCGACGATGCGGCGGGCGATCTCGCGGCGCATGGCCTCATGCGCGGCCTTGAGCTGGTCGATGCGGGCAGGGTCGGTCACGGCAGCCTCCGGATCGCTGAACGGCGTCCGGACCGTCCGGACGCCTCCGCGGAAGTCTAAGGCAAGGCGCGTGCTTACACAACGCGGGGCGAAAACTCACTTGGCCGGCAGGAGCTTCGCGCCTATTGTGCCCCCGAACCGGAGGTCCCCGCGTGCACAAGAAGTTCTACCGCGTCATCGAGCATTTGTTGCGAGATATCGACGCCTCCGCCGGCGACGAGGCCATGCTGCACAGAGTGGTGCAGGAGCTGGTCGCCGGCGAGAACGCCCAGCTCTTCGGCATCGCCAGCGGGCGCGTCTATCGCGAGCGCACCCTGGATTTCGTGCTCATCGAGAGCGTCGGCGAGTACGGCGATTCCATCGAGGGCAAGGCCGTGGGCAAGGATTATGCGCTGGTACAGCACCTGCTCGAGCACCGGCTCTGGCTCACCTCGCCGGAGAGCCCGGGCTACGATCCGCAGCTCGAGGCCCAGTTCACCCACCACAACAACGCGGCCATCGTGGTGGGCCAGAACCCGATGTACATCATCAGCTTCAGCATCGAACATGAAGACCAGAGTGAGTTGCTGGTGATGCTCGAGGCCATCCGCGCCGCCATCGGCCTCAAACTCCGCCAGGGCGCGCTGGAGAGCCAGTTGCGCCAGGCACAGGCGATCCAGCTCTCGCTCCTGCCCCAGGTCATGCCCGAGCTGCCCGGCTTCGAGATCGCCGCGGCCACGCGGCCCGCCGACGAGGTGGGCGGCGACGTCTACGACGTCCAGGAGATCGAGCCCGGCATGCTGGGCCTGATGATCGCCGACGCCAGCGGCCATGGCCTGCCCGCAGCGCTCCAGGCCCGCGATGTGGTCATCGGCCTGCGCATCAGCCAGGCCCACAACGAGAAGATCACCGCCCAGATCGAGCGTCTGAACCTGGTGGTCCACCATGCCACCCTGGCCAGCCGCTTCATCTCGCTGTTCTACGCCGAGCTCGAGGACACCGGCAACGTGACCTACGTCAACGCCGGCCACTGCCCGCCGCTGCTGGTGGCCGCCGACGGCGAGGTCTTCCAGCTGCAGAGCAGCGGCCCGGTGCTCGGCCCCCTGCCCGACGCGGTCTACCGCCGGCGGTCCATGACCTTGCGGCCCGGTGAGATGCTGGTGCTGTTCACCGACGGGGTGATCGAACGCCCGGCTCCTGGCGAGGAGGCCGGCGACGAGAAGGAGGCGGTGGAATTCGGCCACGACAACCTGGTCGAGGTCTGCCTCGCCAACCGCGAACGCCCGGCCGCCGAGGTGGTAGAAGCCGTGCTCGAAGCCACCCGCAAGTTCGGCGGCGACGCGCCGCTGGACGATGATGTGACGGTGCTGGTGGTGAAACGGCGCACCGACATGAAGGAGCACCTGCAGGAAGCGCTGGTGCCGGTGCGGAGACCGAGATGATGCCCGGCCGGCGGCCTCAAGGCGATCCGCCGGCCCCTGTCAGGCGATAGGTCGCCACCGTCCAGTCCTGCAGCTCACGCAATCCCACCCCGTGGATCGTGCACGTATCCACCAGCTCGAACGTCACGCCGCGCACCGTCTTGCCGTCCCACCGCGGCGGGCCTTCGTGCCGGTCGACGAACCACGTCGGAGGCGGCTCCTCGCCGCGCTCGTCGCGCAGCCAGATCCCGCTCTCGACCATCTGCTGGAAGCCCATCTCCCGCCCCATGGTCATGATCTCGGGGCTGACCAGGCCCATCAGGTCGAGGACGCGACGATCGCTGCCGTAGGCCAGCGCTCCGATGTCGAGCGCCGCGATCACCTCGTCGGGCTGAGAGTTCTCGCCGATCCACACGCCCTTCTCCAGATAACACGCCACCACCCCGGCCGAGAAGTCCCGGGTGTGCTGGCGCACCGGCCCGACCACCAGCCAGAGGTTGACCAGCAGGGACAGGATGCAGGCCGTCACCAGTACCCAGGAGCCCATGACCGGCCGCCCCCGGTAGGCCATGGTGAGGTTGAGCAGCCAGTACGAGAGCACGCCGAGCATGAGCAGGATGATCGGCGCCAGCGGGGAGAGATAGCGGCTGATCGTCCAGACCCGCTTGACCGCGTAGCCGCCCAGCAGCAGCCCGATCCAGGTCACGGCGATCAGGACCAGGATCACGGCCTGCCAGAAATTCCAGGCGCTGGGAGGCGTTTCCTGGCGCGCATCCTCGTCCTGCCGCGTCTGCCGGATGCGCTCCACCAGCACCAGCAGGATGAGCGCCAGGAAGAACAGCCAGAGCACGCCCTGAGTGGTGCCCAGCTGCTTCAGCGAACGCATCAGGTAGGACAGGATCTCGACCACCGCGAAGGTGGCCGCGTTGCTCTTGGCGCTGGCCGTACCCGGCGACCAGCGCCCGAAGGTGAGCTGCGCATAGACCAGCCAGGGGCCGGCGCAGGCCAGCCAGCCCAGGGCGGCCGCCAGCAACGGACAGTGGGGGCGGCACGCATGACGCCCCTTGGCTCCGTTCAGGTTGTCGCCGCGCCGGTACTCGAACAGCAGCAGCCAGGGCAGGGCCACCGGACCGAGCAGCAGGAACTCGGGACGGACCAGTCCGGCCAGCCCCGCAGCCAGGCCCCAGCCCAGGTATCGCAGCCACAATCGTCCCGCCTCGCCCTCGCCAGCAGCCACGGTCGCGGACATGCCCAGCGGCCATAGGAGGACCAGCAAGCTGGCGGTGGCCAGCGGGGTCTCCATCCCCGACATGGTCCAGCGCAGGAACCAGGCGTCGCTCATGGCGAGCAGGAAGAGCCACCAGCGCCAGACCTCGGGGAAACCCAGTCGCCGGAGCAGGGCGGCCAGCACCACCATGGCGAGGAGTCCCGAGAGCAGCCCCAGCGTCCAGGCCGCCGCGGGCCCGGTCACGCCCAGCTTCAGGAGCAGGACCAGGCCGAGGATCCACAGCGGGCTGGTGGCGCCGTAGGTGGCCTCGCCGGGATTGAACGCGAACTCGCCGCGCTCGGCCAGATTCTCGGCGTAGCGCAGGTGGATGTAGGTGTCGTCGGTGACGTAGCCGCGCAAGGCGAGATGCGCGGCCAGCAGGATAAGGAGGCCCGCGGCGAGGCGGGCCCAGTGGTGCTTGGTGGGACTCAAGTCGCCATGGCCTCCGGCTGTTGAATTCGGGGCAGCATACCCTGCCGGAGGCCGGGACGGAAAGCGCTAGTTCGCCACCGCTAGCGCAGGAACATGGGGAGCTGGGCCACGCGGGTCACGTGCGGCTTGTAGGTCTCGCGATCGTAGAAGCGATCGACGTCCACGGTCTTCTTGCCCGAGATCACCGAGTTCAGCCCCACGGTGGTGTACTTGCCCTCCTGGAGCGCCACCATCAGCCCGCTGGCCCCGTCCAGGAGCATGTCCATGGCCAGGTTGCCGAAGTTCATGGCCACCATGCGGTCCAGGGCGTCGGGAGCGCCGCAGCGCATCATGTAGCCCAGTTCCTGGTAGGTGACCTTGTGGCCGGTGATGTCCTTGATCTGATCGGCCATCAGCAGGCCGATGCCGCCCAGTTTCTGGTGGCCGTAGGCGTCGGCCTCGCCGCGCTGGACCACGTCGCCGTCCAGTTCGGTCGACCCCTCGCTCACGGTGACGATGGAGTACTTGCTGGGGTTGGCCAGCTTGTCCTCGAGCAGGAAGTTGGCCAGCTTGTGCACGTCGAACTTGACCTCGCTGATGATCACCCGGTCGACCCCGGCGAGGTAGCCCGCGATGAGCGAGGTCTCGCCGCTGTGCCGGCCGAAGACCTCGATGACGCCGATGCGCTCGTGGCTGCCGATGGGGGTGCGCAGCTGGTCGATGGCGTCGACGGTGCGCGAGATCGCGGTGGAGAAGCCGATGCAGTAGTCGGTGCCGAAGACGTCGTTGTCCATGGTCTTGGGGATGGCCAGTTGCGGATATCCGGTCTGATTGAGGCGCGCCGCATAGCTCAGGGTATCGTCGCCGCCGATGGGGATCAGGGCGTCGATCTTCAGGTCCTCGAGGTTGGCCACCACGTCGTCGGTGATGTCGACGGGGAAGCTGTCGCCCTTGTACTTGTCCTTGAGGTGCGCCGGCATCTCCTTCTCGCGTATCCGCGACGGATTGGTGCGCGAGGTGTGCAGGAAGGTGCCGCCGGTCCGGTCGATGCGCCGGACGTGCTCCCAGTCGAGCTCCACCACCCATTGCCGGTTATGATCGGGATCGCCGATCTTGTAGTTGGCCAGGCCGGCCCAGCCGCGCCGGAAGCCCACGACCTGGATCCCCTCCTTCATGGCGCGGTAGAACACCTGCTTCATGGCGTTGTTCAATCCCGGCACGTCGCCGCCGCCGGTGAGGATGGCGATGCGTCGGATCTTGTGGCTCATGGACGGGCTCCTGTGTGACAGGGGACGGGTGACCGTTTCCCCGGCAGGTTAAGCTGACCTTTGCCGGTCGGCAACAACATCGGCTGCGGGATACAGCGAGTTAACCAGATCCTGACCTGGGCCCGGGCCAGGCACCGGCCTCGGCGAGGAAACTGCCCTCCCAGCTCATGCGCGCGATGTGGCGCATGTCGTTCTCGCTGAGACCAAAGGTGGACATGGCCAGCTCGTACTCGCGCACCAGGCTGGTGCTGGAGACGGTGGGATTGTCGGTGCAGAGCGCCACGCGGACACCGGCCTCGAGGAAGCGCGGCAGCGGGTGGTCCTCCAGCCGCTCGACCGCGCCGGTGTGCTCGTTCGACGTCAGACAGCACTCCACCACGATCCCGTCGGCGGCGAGCCGCTTCATCAGTTCGGGGTCGCGACCGGCGCTGGTCCCGTGGCCGATGCGCTGTGGGCCGAGGTTGTCCACGGCCTCCCAGATCCGTTCGGGGCCGGCCGCCTCGCCGGCGTGCACGGTCTTGCCCAGCCCCATCTTGGTGGCCAGCTCGTAGGCCTTGACGAACAGTACCGGCGGGAAAGGCGGCTCGGCGCCGGCGATGTCGAACCCGATGACCCCGGGGCCGTTGTGGAACTCGGCCTTCTCGCCGATGACCTCGCGCAAGAGAATGCACGCCATGTTCCCGCCGTGGTTGCGCATGGCGATGATGTTGATGCCGGCACGGAAGTCGGGATGCTTCTCGCCGAAACGCGCCAGCCCCTTGCGCGTGGCGTGGACCACCTGCCGGGTCGAGAGGCCCGCGCGGCGATGGATGAACGGGTTGGTGCGGAGTTCGAGCACGCGGATGCCCTCGTTGTAGGCATCCTCGGCGATCTCGTAGGCGATGCGGAAGATGTTCTCGTAGAACTGCGTGTACTGCAGCGGCAGGTCGAACTTGCTGAGGTAGTCGAGGAGGTTGCGGTCCTTGGCGTCGTCCCACTGCAGGTAATGGCGGAATTCCTCGTAATCCAGTCCCGGCACCGCCCGGTAGTACTTCTCCGAGTATTCCCAGAGCGTGGCGGGACGGCAGGCGCCGTCGAAATGACGATGCAACTCGGCCAGCGGCAGGGTGCGGATGAAATCGCGGCGGTCTTCCGGGGTCATGGCGTTCCTCCTGGTCCCGGGCACGGCGCAGCGACGGCCCGGGTTGGGGCGACAGGATAGGGCCCGCGACGGGGTTTGTCCAACCACCAAGGCCTGCGGCACTGGACGCTCCCGCGTTCGCGTATTAACCTGGCAGCCTTCGAGGAGTGTGCCCGAGCATCAACGACCGAGGAGCCGCCCATGTTCAGCCGCGAAGTCCTGACGATCGACCTGGAACGGGAAGCCGGGGAGATCTGCGACCGCCTGCGCGAGACCGTGACCAAGACCCTGCTGCGGCGCGGCCTCGTGGTGGGCGTCTCCGGCGGCATCGACAGCAGCACCACCCTCGGCCTGGCCGTGCGCGCCTTCGGCCCCGATCGGGTCTTCGGCCTGCTCATGCCCGAGCGCGACTCCTCCGACGCCAGCAAGGACCTGGGCCGCGAGCTCTGCGAACATCTGGGCGTGGCCTACACCGTGGAGAACATCCAGCCCACCCTGGCGGCCATCGGCTGCTACCAGCGCTACGACGACGCCATCCGCCGCGTCTTTCCCGATTACGGCGCGGGCTGGAAGTCCAAGATCGTCCTGCCGGGCAACCTGCTCGACAGCGACCGCATCAACGTCTACCACATCGTGGTGGAGGATCCCGACGGCCGCCGCCAAGACGCGCGCCTCCCCCTCCAGGCGTACCTCGAGATCGTGGCCGCCACCAACTTCAAGCAGCGCATCCGCAAGACCCTGGAGTACTACCACGCCGACCGGCTCAACTTCGCGGTGGCCGGCACGCCCAACCGCCTCGAGTACGACCAGGGCTTCTTCGTCAAGAACGGCGACGGCTCGGCGGACGTGAAGCCCATCGCCCACCTCTACAAGACCCAGGTCTACGCCCTGGCCCGCCACCTCGGCCTGCCCGACCGGATCTGCAGCTCCACCCCCACCACCGACACCTACAGCCTCGAGCAGGGCCAGGACGAGTTCTACTTCGTGCTCCCCTACGCCGAGATGGACCTCCTGCTGTGGGCCAAGAACCACGGTGTCGCCCCCGCCGAGGCCGCCCCGGCGCTGGGCCTCACCGCCGAACAGGTGGGCCGGGTCTACAAGGACATCGACCGCAAGCGCGCCACCACGCGCCCCTTGCAGCTGCCTCCCGTGCTGGTCAAGGACGTGCCGGAGATCGTCAAGTAGCGGCTTCCGGGACTATTTCTTGAATCAGGACCGCGAATTGCCTTTAATTGCCGGGTCACCCTTCAGCCCGGCACACGCGGTCACTCATGATGAGGGGACCCAGCAATGAAGATCAATACCAGGGTTCGTTATGGTTTGCGGGCCATCCTCCGCATCGCCGACGGCTATGGTGGCCCGCCGGTCTCCATCTCCACGATCTCGCAGGAACAGGGCATCAGCGGCAAGTACCTCGAGCAGGTCATCAGTCCGCTGCGCCGCGCCGGAGTGGTCGTGAGCCAGAAGGGCGTCAAGGGCGGCTACGTGCTGGCCAAGGATCCTGCCGAGGTCACGCTCTGGGACGTGATCCAGGCGCTCGATTCGCATCCTCATCTCGTGGAGTGTGTCGACAATCCGGCCGTGTGCTGCCGCACAGAATCCTGCGTGGCCCACAGCGTCTGGAAGCTGCTGGATTCGCGCATGCAGGATTTCTGGCGCAGTTTCACTCTGGCCGATTTGCTGGCCGCCGCCGACACCGACTCGTCGCCACTGTCGTTCGAGGCCTGAGTTTCTGGATTCTCACTCAACCTCAACCCGATCCGAACCGACCCTTTAGCCAGGGTTTCGCGGGTTCCGCTGCGGGCCGGACCTGGGTTGTTGAGTTTTTGACTTCACCCGGACGAGGGCCCATTTTCCGTTGGTTCCCGCCCCGAACCGTTACCGTCGAAAGGTTCCGCCATGGAGTTCGTCCGTCGCCTGCGTCGCAACGCCGCTGCGCTGGGCAAGACCATCGTGCTGCCCGAAGCCGCCGACGAGCGCATGCTGCGCGCCGCCGCCCTCATCCGGGACGAGCAGATCGCCCGCATCGTCCTGCTGGGCGACCCCGCACGGATCGCCGCCCAGTGCGCCGAACTGGGGATCGACCCCTCCGGCCTGGACCTGATCGACCACACCGCCGACGCCGAATTCGACGCGTACGCCGCCGCCTATCATGCCAAGCGCGAGGCCAAGGGCATGACCGCCGAGCTCGCGCGCGAGACCATGGCCGACCCCCTGTTCTTCGGCGCCATGATGGTGGCGCGCGGCCGGGCCGACGGCATGGTCGCCGGCGCCGTCAGCAGCACCGGCGACGTGCTGCGCGCGGCCTTCCACCTACTGGGCACGGCGCCGGGGACGAGCATCGTGTCCAGCTGCTTCGTCATGGTCAAGGAGGACTGGGACCTGGGCGAGGACGGCATGATCGTCTTCGGCGACTGTGCCGTGAACCCCCAGCCCAACAGCGAGCAGCTCGCCGACATCGCCACCGCCACCGCCCGCACGGCCCGGGCGCTCTGCGGCTTCGAGCCGCGGGTCGCCATGCTCAGCTACAGCACCATGGGCAGCGGCGTGGGCCAGGACGTGGACAAGGTCGAGGCCGCGCTGGCGATCCTGCAGGAGCGCCAGCCCGAACTCCAGGTCGACGGCCCCCTGCAGGCCGACGCCGCGCTGGTGCCCGCCATCGGCCAGCGCAAGGCGCCCGAGAGCCCGGTGGCCGGCCGCGCCAACGTGCTGGTCTTCCCCGACCTCGACGCGGCGAACATCGGCTACAAGCTCGTGCAGCGCCTGGCGGGAGCCGAGGCCGTGGGCCCGGTGATGCAGGGGCTGGCCGGCGCGGTCAACGACCTCAGCCGGGGCTGCAGCGTGGACGACATCGTCAACGTGGTCGCCATCACCGCGCTGCAGAGCAACGCCTAGGAAGGACCCGAACCATGCAGAACGTCCTGGTCATCAACTGTGGCAGCAGCTCCCTGAAGTACCAGCTTCTGGACATGGACGACGAGACCCTCCTGGCCAAGGGCCTGATCGAGCGCATCGGCCTGGAGATGGGGATCCACACCTACAAGCGCCCCGACCACGACAAGGTCCTGCAGGAACTGCCCGTGCCCGACCACGCCCGCGCCATCGAGCTGGTGATCGCGGCGCTGACCTCGCCCGACCACGGCGTCATCGCCGACATGTCGGCCATCACCGCCGTGGGCCACCGCGTGGTGCACGCCGGCGAGAAGTACGCAGGTTCGGTGCCCATCACCCAGGACGTGGTCGACGCGCTCGAGGAGTGCATCCCCCTGGCGCCGCTGCACAACCCGCCGAACATCGTCGGCATCAAGGCGGCGCAGAAGGTCATGCCCACGGTGCCGCAGGTCGGCGTCTTCGACACCGCCTTCCACCAGACCATGAACGACTGGGCCTACATCTATCCGCTGCCCTACAAGTACTACAAGGAATTCGGCGTGCGCCGCTACGGCTTCCACGGCACCAGCCACCGCTACGTGTCGATCCGTGCCGCGGAGATCCTCGGCCGCGCGCCCAACACCTGCAACTTCATCACCTGCCACCTGGGCAACGGCGCCTCGGTCTGCGCGGTGAAGAACGGGCGTTCGGTGGACACCAGCATGGGCTTCACGCCGCTGGAGGGCCTGGTCATGGGCACCCGCAGCGGCGACATCGATCCCGCCATCGTGGGCTTCCTCGCCAAGAAGCTCGACATCACGCTGGACGATGTCGACCGCATCCTCAACAAGGAGAGCGGGATCTACGGCATCAGCGGGATCAGCAGCGACCTGCGCGACGTCGAGCGCGAGTACGCCGCCGGCAACGAGCGGGCGCGGCTGGGCCTCGAGGTCTACTGCTATCACATCCGCAAGTACATCGGCGCCTACGCCGTGGCGCTGGGGCACGTCGACGCCATCATCTTCACCGCCGGCGTGGGCGAGAACGGCTCGATGATCCGCGAGTGGTCGTGCCGCGGTCTCGAGATCATCGGCGCCGAGCTGGACCCCTTCGAGAACGGCGTGCGCCACGACGAGGCCATCATCAGCAAGCCCCACTCGCGGACCAAGATCATGATCGTCCCCACCAACGAGGAGCTCATGATCGCCCGCGACACGCGCGACCTGGTGCTCGAGCACAGGCACGCCTGAGCCGCGCTGGACTGGCGGCGCAAACGACAGGAGGGACGCCCCACCGGGCGTCCCTCTTTCTGTCCAAGGTTGCGACGACGGGGCCTAGCCGATGGCCTCCAGACGCGCCATCCGGTTGAACTGGAGCGAGCCACGCATCACCACGGCGCCGGTCCCCACGAGGTGGACCCCGGTGATGCCGTCCTCGAGCATGCGCACGTGGATCTCGCAGCGTGTGGGTCGACCCAGGGTGTGCCCCTGCTCGGTGACCACGGTCATGCGTTCGGCGCGGGGCACGAGCTCGTGCTCCACGGCATAGGCGGCCACGGCCGCCAGACAGGTCCCGCTGGCGATGTCCTCGCAGCGGCGGTCGCCTGGATGGAAGAAGCGGCAGTAGAAATCGGCATCGTCGCGGTGTGTCTCGGGGCTGAAAAGGACCAGACCAGCAGCGCCGCGAGCATCGAGGAGATCGTTGATCCCGCACATGTCCCGCAGGTTGCCGCGCATCAGTTCCCGGCTGGCCACCGGGACGAGGATCTGGTCGAAGCCGCAGGAGACCCGCTGGGGGCCGAACTCGCCGAGCTGAAGCTGCTCCGCCGGCATGCCCAGGGCGTTCGCCACCTCGTCCTGCGGCAACTCCTCGCCGAAACGCGGCGTGGGCATCTCGCAGTCGATCCGAGTCAAGCCCCGCGATTCGGCGATCAGCCGCACCTGGAGGATGCCAGCCAGGGTCTCCACATGCAGCAGGCGCCCGCTGGCCGTGGGCCGGAAGATCCCGCGGTCGGCCATGCTCGTGAACGCTGCCATGAGAACGTGACCGCTGAGCGAGTCCTCGCTGCGGTCGATGAAGAAACGGATGCGGACGTCGGCTTCCCTGGCCTCGGGTGGCAGGACGAACCCCACCTCCATACCCAGTTCCTCGGAGATGCGGACCATCTCCTCGTCATCCAGACTCGCGGCATTGGGGATGATGGCAGCCGGGTTGCCCCCGAACGGTCTGTCCGCGAAGGCATCCACGATGTGCAGAGGAATGACGGCCATGGGGTTGTCTCCCTTCCGGGGCGCCGCCCGCATGCCAGTCATGATCGGCCCGTGGCGGGTAGAATTTGGCAGAGCGGGACGACGGATGCCCCAACTCACATGGTAGCGGAAAACTGCCCGGGGATCCAGCATGTTCCCGGGATCACTCCGCCCGCCACCGGATCCGCCCCTGGACCACGGTCAAACAGGCTTCCAGACCGAGCAAATCTTCGGGAGGCTCGGTGGTCGGATCGCCGGTGAGCACGGTCACGTCGGCCAGCCTGCCGGGGGCCAGAACCCCCGTTTCGCCAGCGAGGAACGCCGCGTAGGCAGACCCGAGGGTGTACAGGCGCAGGGCGGTGCGGCCGTCGAGACGCTCCTGGGACTGCCAGCCCCCTGCGGGCGTGCCATCCGGATGGGTGCGGGTGCGGGCGGCGAACAGCCCCGCCAGAGGGTCGATGGACTCGATGGGCGCATCGGTGCCGAAGCAGACCACCGCCCCCGAATCGAGCAGCGAGCGCCAGGCGTAGGCTCCGCCGAGCCGCTCCTGACCAAGACGCTCGTCCGCCCAGTCCATGTCGCTGGTGCAGTGGACCGGTTGCATGGCGGCGATCACCCCCAGCACGGCGAAGCGGGGCAGGTCGGCGGGGTCGAGGATCTGGGCGTGCTCCACGCGCCAGCGACGGTCCCCGGGCTCGGCGCCGAGGACCTCCTCGTAGAGGTCCAGGACCAGCCGGTTGGCCGCGTCGCCGATGGCGTGGGTACCGACCTGCCAGCCGCCGGCCAGCGCGCGCCGGCAGACCTCGCGGAGGTGGTCGGTGGGCGTGACCTGCAGGCCGCGGTTGCCGGGATCGTCGCTGTAATCGGCGTGCAGCAGGGCGCCACGGCTGCCGAGGGCGCCATCGGCGTAGAGCTTGAGACCACGGACCTGGAGCATGAAATCGTCACTGGTGTAGGGTCCGGCTGCGAGACCCGCCGCGAGGGTCCCGGGCAGATCGTCGAGGAAGACGTGCAGGCGCAGGGCCAGCGCGCCGCTGGCCGCGAGGTCGCGATAGATCTGGACCCGTTGCCAGGTGGCGCCCATCTCGTGGAGCCCCACCAGCCCGTTCTCGAGGCAGCGGGCCTGGGCCAGCTCGATGCGGCGGGTGATCTCCGCCGGCGATGGCGCCGGGATCTGCGCCAGCACCAGGTCCACGGCGTTATCCAGGAGGATCCCGGTGGGCTCGCCGGATTCGTCGCGCAGGATGGCTCCCCCCGCAGGGTCGACCGAGGCGGCGGTGATTCCCGCCAGGCGCAGTGCCTCGCTGCTCGCCCAGGCCGCGTGGCCGTCGATCCGGCGTAGCAGCACCGGGCGGCCGGGCACCGCGGTATCCAGCAGCCGTCGGTGCGGCCAGCGGATCTCGGCCCAGTCGTTCTGGTCCCACCCGCGGCCCTGCAACCAGCCCGTCGGAACGTTCGCGGCGGCCTGCTGCACCCGCACCACGCACTCCGCGGCGCTGCCCGTTCCCACGAGGTCGATCTCGGCCAGCGCCTTGCCCAGCCCGTAGAGATGGGCGTGGCTGTCCACCAGGCCCGGGATCGCCACCTGTCCCGCCAGATCCACCACCTCGGTTCCGGGACCCGCCAGCGCCAGGGTGGTGGCGTCGTCGCCCACCCAGATCAGGCGACCGTCCCGGCAGGCCAGCGCCGTGGGCGCCGGCACGGGTTCGGGCTCGAGCATGGTCAGCACGCGGCCGCCATGCAGGATGAGATCGGCCGGTGCGGCGGGCGGGTCGACGCTCAGCGCCTCGGGACCGGGAACGACTAGCAGGGTGGCCAGGGCCAGCAACGCGAGCATGGGACTCCTCCGGGGAACCGCAGGTCGGTCCTTGGGTTGTTGGGGACTGTCCGACTAGATTATCACCTGGCTGTCCGGCAACAAACGTCCAATCCTCCGCGAGGTCGCCATGCGCCGTTCCCTCCTTCCGCTCTGCTGTCTGCTGCTGCTGGCGACCGTGTCCGCCCGGGCCGACCAGACCGAGGATCTGCTGCGCACCCTCCAGCGCCAGCTCGCCGCTGGCGAGCACGAGGCGGCGCTGTCCACCGCCCGCCGCTGCGTCGAGGTCCTGCCCGGCGCGCCCGCACTCTGGTACAACCTGGCCGGGCTCGAGGAACAGCACGGGGAGCACGGTGCCGCGGTGGCGGCGTTCCGCGAGGCCGTGAACCTGGGCTTCGACGATTTCCGGCACGCCGACGCCGACCCGGATCTGGGCGACCTCACCGCGGATCCGGCGTACCGCGAGCTGCGTGGGGCCTGGGCCGGTGGATTGGCCGCCCGCACCGGGGAGCGCGCGCGCGCGCTGACCGCCGACACCTGGTCCGCCCGCTTCGACCTGCCGGACCGTCGCGGCGGCCTCAATCCTCCCGAGGCCTCGGCACGCCTCCGCGCCACGGCCGACGGCCTCGAGGCCGAGGTCGTCGTGGTAGGGGGGCGCCTGGACGGCGCAGCGGTCTGGCAGGGCGGCAGCGGCGTCCTGGTCAGCGTGACCCTGCCCGAGGATCCGCAGACCGGCGAAGGCCGGCTGGGCCACGAATTCGCCATCGGCCTGGCGGACGGCCTGCCCTCGGGCGCCGTCCGGCTGGGCGCCACCTGGCAGCGGCTCACCGAACTGACGCCCAAGCTCCGCCGCGACCAGGAATCGGGCGACCTGCGCCTGGCCTTCACCATCCCCTGGCAGGCCTGCGGCACGCTCCATCCGCTGGTCGACGACACCCTGGCCGTGAACCTGGTCTTCGTGCGCCGGGCCCAGGACGAGGCCGACGGTCATGCCGCCTGGATTGCCGACCCGGCCCTCGGCCAGCGGCAACATCGCTGGCGGCGCGGGGTCCCGGTGACCGTGGTCTGGCCCGCCTCCTCGGGACCGCAGGTGCGCGGCCGTCTGGACGACACGCTGCTCCTTGGCGCCGACCCGACCGTCGCCACCCTGGCGGTGGTGGCGCCCGACGCGCGTCCCCTGAACGCGCGGCTGGTCCTCCGCGACCACGCCGGGACCATCCGCCTCGACGAGACCATCCCGGTGACGGGCGGTCCGGGTCGCCGCCTGGCGTCGGTGACCCTGCCCGCCGACCTGCCCGCCGGCCCGCTCCGGCTGGGCGCCAGCATCCCGGGCGCCAGCTGGGACGTGGCCCTCGTCTCGCTACCCGCCGGCTGGCTGGACGAGGCCGCCCGGCGCCTGACCGCGGCCGACCCCGGCGAACAGCCATCGCTCCGCTACCGCCTGCAGGCCATCGCGGCCGCCCTGCAGGACCGCTTGCCGCGTCAGGACTGCTCGGCCATGGGCACCACCATCCTGGAGCTGGCAACCATGCTCGCCAACCTCGAGGCCACCGGGACCAGCCTGCCGGCCGGGGGCACCTACCTGGCGGTACTGCCCGCCGAGGGCGACCAGCCGGCGCTCCGCTGCAGCCTGGCGCTGCCCGCAGGCTGGCGACGCGGCGATCCAGTGCGGACGCTGCTGCTGCTGGCCCGGGCCCCGGGCGCCGAGCCCCGGGCGGTGACCATGGCTCCCCGGGTGATCGACGAGCGCTGGGACGACTCCACCGGCCCGCGACCCGCCGTGGTCATTGCCGTCCCCCACCTGCCGCCGCAGCACGATCCGGCCCTGGCGCTGGCCCGCACCGGCCGCCTGCTCGCCTGGCTGCGCCAGCTCTTGGCCTGCGGCCCGGTCCACCTCGCCGGCGTCGACCTCCTGGCCGCCACCGCGCTCGAGACCGCGGCCGCCCATCCCGACCAGCTGGCCGCGGTCCTCGCCATCACGGGCATGCATTTCGTACCCTATCCGGGCGAGGACGCGGCTAGCATCGCGGCCAGGATGCAGAACCTGCCGCCGGACCTCCCGGTGGGCTGGCTCTGGTTCAGCGACGAGGTGACCGCGGACGACCAGGCCGCGGCCATGCGCCGCGCCCTCGCCGCTCGTCAGCGGCCCCTGGATCCGCAGCGCAGCGTCCCCGGCGGACTCGATTTCAGCCAGGCCTGGGGCCGCGCCGCGATCTGGGTCGCCGGGCTGCCCCAATGACCGTTTGCAACCGACACGAGACCCACGACGTAGAGGCCTCGACGCGCGGCACGAATACTGCCCGGCTGCCCCGGGTACCCCCCGCGTCCCCGACAACCGAACCAGGAGATCCCATCATGAACACCTTCGCCCGACCGCGGCTCGCGCTCCTCGCGGCCGCCCTGCTCCCCATCCTGTTCTGCCTACCCGCCACCGCCGAGACCGAGATGAAGGACGGCGTCCCCCACGTCATGAACAGCGCCACGCCTCGCGACGGGGTCCAGGAGCTGCAGCTCGAGGAGCGCTGGCGGCGCGGCGGCGAGAACGACGAGGAGGTCCTCCTCGGCCTGGTCACCAGCGTCCTGGCCGATCCCGAGGGCAACCTCTACGTCCTCGACGCCCAGCTCTCCGAGGTCAAGGTCTTCTCGGCCGACGGCGAGCTCACCGGCACGCTCGGCCGCCAGGGCGAGGGACCCGGCGAGTTCCAGGGCGCCCAGCGCATCACCTTCGCCCCCGACGACCGGATCGGCGTCATCCAGGCCTTCCCCGGCAAGCTCATCATGCTCAACAAGGACGGCACGCCCGGCGGCGAGGTCCTCCTCGGCGCCGGCGACCCCACCCAGGGCAACATGGCCTTCATGATCGACGCCCGCTACGGCGGCGACAACCTGGTGGCCATGGGCCTGAAGATCGAGTTCGACCAGGAGTCCAGCATCCTCAACCGGCACATGTTCGTCCGCTCCTGCGCCGCCGACGGCTCGAGCCTCCACGAGTACTGCGGCAAGGAGATCGTCTGGAACATGGCCACCGGCGTGACCGTGGACGAGGACGAGAACGATTTCGTCTGGTGGCGGCTGGGGGTCGACAACACCGGCCGGGTGATCATCGCCGAGCCGCGTACCGAGTACCTCATCTCGGTCTACGCCCCCGACGGCACCCTCGAACGTGTCTTCGGCCGCGAGTACGAGAGCTGGACCCGCACCGAGCCCATCAAGGCGCGCTTCGCCGCCATGATCGACGCCCAGACCCGGCAGCTGCCCCCCGACACCGCCAAGAAGGTCAGCGACCTCGAGCAGGACATCTGGGGCGTCCACTGCCACCGCGACGGCACCTACTGGGTGACCACCAGCCGCGGCATGTATGTGCCCCCCGAGGGCGCGCTCACCACCTGGGACGTCTTCTCCAGCGAGGGCGAATACCTGCGCCAGGTCACGGCCAACGTGCCGGGCAACCCCGGGGTCGACCTCACCCTGCTGACCGACGCCGATCAGCTCGTGGTGGTCCGCGGCTTCTGGGACGCCGTGCTCTCGGTCATGGGCGGCGAGCAGGACGGCGAGGCCGAACCGATGGAAATCGTCTGCTACGGCATTAAGTAGGGGTCAGCATCCCGATGATGGTCTATGCTACCCGGCGGCCCCCAACGGCCGCCGGGTACGATTCCGGAGGAAGTCCATGCCCCGCGCCCTGCTCTGCTGCTTGCTGCTGGCCGCCGATCTGACCACGGCCGCCCCCGTCCCCGAAACCGTCAATGGCCCCGCACCGCGCGATGGGGTCCGGCACCTGCGCCTGCAAACCGAGTGGCGGCTAGGCGGCGAGAACGACGAGGAGGCCTTCTTCGGCGTGATCGACCACGTGGCCCTGGACGACGAGGGGCGCGTGCTGCTGGCCGACATCCAGCTCATGCAGGTCACGGTGGTCGATCCGTCAGGCGCGGTCCTCGGCGTGCTTGGCCGCCAGGGCGAGGGACCCGGCGAGGTCACCCGCCTCGGGGGCGTCCTGCCGCTGTCCGGCGACCGGATCGGCCTGGTCCAGCTGATGCCTGGACGGGTGGTGATGGTGGACCGCGAGGGTCTGCCCGCCGGCGACATCACCCCGCACTGGGGCGAATCCGGCGGCCGGCTCATGCTCGCCGGCGTCCAGCGCGCCGGCGACCTGCTGGTGGCGGCCGGACGGCGCATGGTCCGCCGCGACGAGATCTTCAACCTGGATCTCTGGATCGCCCCCCTGGCCGAGGACGGCACCGTGGGCCATCCGTACTACCACGTGGAGCGCGAGCGCAACCTGGCCTCCCAGACCATCAGCGAGCGGGACGGCGACTGGGCCGGCGAAGGGCGCTGGACGGTCACCGCCGCCGGCCAGGTGGTCCTGGCTCCCGAGCGCAACGAGTACCGCCTGGAGATCCACGGGCCCGGCGGCCTCGAGCGCGTCTTCTCCCGCACCTTCGACTCGCGACCCCGCACCAGCGCCGAGAAAGACGCCGTCGAGGCCCGCTTCGGCCGTTTCCGGGGCCGCGGCGGTCGGCGCCCGGCCAACCTCCAGGTGGAGGTCCTGCCCACCGTCCCGGACATCCTCGCCCTGCACGCCATGCCCGACGGCGAGCTCTGGATCCGCCACAGCCGCAGTGACCAGGATCAGCCGGCCGACGTCCTGCTCACCTACGACGTCTTCGATCCCCAGGGCAACTTCATCCGGCAAACGGCCGTAGAGTGCGAAGGTCTGGCCCATCGCGACGCGCTCTTCCCCCTGGGAGGCGGCCGGTTCGTCCTGATCAAGGGCCACGCCGAGGCCATGGCCGCCATGCGCGGCACCGAAACCGATGACGCGGACGCGGCGTTCAGCGATGCCGCCCCGCTGGAAATCGTCGGCCTGAGAGCCGTCGAGCAGCACTAGGAGACGACCATGACCGTGCGCATCCCCACAGTGGCGCTCGCGTTGATCGCCCTGATCGCCTCTCTGGCCGGCGCCGCGGTGCCACTTGTCGAGAACCCGGCCGAAGCCTCCGGCCAGACCGAGCGCGTGACGCTCCAGGAGGTCTGGCGCGCGGGCGGCGAGGACGACGAGGTCTTCTTCGGCAGCATCGGCCGCATCCTGGCCGGTCCGGACGGGACGGTCCTGGTCCTCGACAACCAGCTGTCCCAGGTCCAGGTCTACGAGGCCGACGGCACCTGGCAGCAGACCCTCGGCCGCGAGGGCGACGGCCCCGGCGAGGTCCGCGGTCCCGCCGACGCGTTCTATCTACCCGACGGGCGCCTCTGCATCGCGCAGAGCTTCCCGGGGCGGCTGGTCTACCTGAATCCCGACGGGACCCCCGGCGGCCAGTCGCAGTACCAGCCCCTGGGCGATCCGGCCACGTTCTATGTCGCGGTCAGCGGCCTCGCCGCCCCCGACGGCCTGCTGCTCGCGGGCATCCGCTTCAACCAGAGCGGCGGTCCTGAGGCGCAGCAGACCTTCTTCCTCTCGCTCTGCGACGCCGAGGGTCAGGAGAAGGTGGTCTACCTGGACAAGCAGTACGCCATCAACTACGCCGACTTCCGCCTCGACGAGGCCAGCATGGACTTCGTCTGGGTCGGCCGCATGGCCATCGACCGGGACGGTCGGGTCTACACCGCCCCGGACCGCAACCGCTATCTGGTCCAGGTCCAGGAGCCCGACGGCACGGTGCTGCGCCAGTTCACCCGTCCGGTGAAGGCGCCCGTGCGCACATCCGAGGAGCGCGAGATCGCCACCAAGATCCACGAGGGGATCGGCGCCAACTACGGCGGCATCCCGTTGCAGGGCGTGACCATCGAGGACAACGACCCCGCCATCGCCGGTCTGGTCGTGCGGCCCGACGGCGAGGTCTGGGTCCAGAGCCCGGCCAACGAGACGCCCGAAGGTGCGTTCGCCATCTTCGACGTCTTCGACGCCGAGGGCCATTACACGCATCAGCAGGTGATCGAGGCGCCGGGCGATCCCGACCGAGACGGCCTCTACCTGCTCTCCGACGGCCGGGTGGTCATCGTCGTGGGCGGCCTCGATGCCTGGCTCAGCCAGCAAGGCATCGAAGGCACCAGCGACGACGCCCCGGTCCTGGAAATCATCTGTTACAAGGCCATCTGACCCCCGACACGAGGTGCCCCATGCCTGCCTGCCGTGACCACTCGAAACTCACCCGCCGCCTCGGCGCGGTCCTGTTTTTCGCCTTCCTCCTGTCCCTTGGTGCCTGCCAGGGCGGTGGCCAGGACGGCGCCGCCGCCGACAGCACCGCGGCCGACAGCACCGCCACCGCCGAGGGCGACGAGACGCCCGAGAAGAAGGAGAAGGCCATCAAGGTGAACGTGGGCCAGGTGGTCCGCGGCGAACTGGTGGAGAGCATCTTCGCCGACGGCGAGATCCGCACCCCGCGCTCGCTCGAGGTCAAGGCCAAGATCGGCGGGCAGCTCATGGAGGTGAACGTCCGCGACGGCGACATCGTCCGCAAGGGTCAGCTCCTGGCCCGGATCGACGGCCGCGAATACCGGCTCGACCTCGAGAAGAGCCGCTACGACCACCTGCAGGCACTCAGCCAGGTCGCCGCCGAGCAGGACACGTTCGAGATGGACATGGACGCGCTGCGCGACTTCGAGGCACGCCGCCAGGAGCTCGAACGGCTGCACGAGCGCGGCAATCTGAGCGAGTCGGAGTACCAGGCCCGGCTGCTGGAGATGGAGATGGGCGCGCTCGAACAGGGCGCCTTCCGTCAGGAGGTGTTCCAGCAGCGCACCGGCCTGGCCGACGCGCGCATCGCTGAGGCGCGCGCCAGTCTCAACCTGGAATACACCGAGATCCGGGCGCCCTTCCCCGGCATCATCCAGGGCCTGCAGGTCGTGGTCGGCGAGAACATCGCCACCGGCCAGTCGGTCTGCACGCTCTTCGACAACCAGAATCTCGAGGCCGTGGTCAACGTGCTCGAGGCCGACCTCGCCAACCTCGAGCCGGGCCGCGCGACCCGGGTGGCCGTCCCCGCGCTGCAGGACACGCTGCTGGCCACTGTCGATGTGATCTCCCCCACGCTCGACCCCGCCAGCCGCACCTGCGAGGTGATCATCCGCTTCGCCAACACCAGCACCCGCTTCCGCCCGGGCATGTTCTGCCGCGCCGAGATCGCCGGCTTCGTCCACCCCGACAAGCTGATGGTGCCCAAGAGCGCGATCCTCATCCGCGACGACCGCCCGCTGGTGTTCAAACGCAACGACGACCGCGCCCAGTGGCTCTATGTCACGGTGGGGCTGCAGAACGACTACTGGGTGGAGATCCTGCAGGTGCATTCGGGAGGCAGCCTGGCCCCCGGCGACGAGGTCGTGGTCAGCGACCACCTCACGTTGGCCCACGAGGCCCTGATCTCGGTGCGCAAGCAGGTGCCCCCGGTGGACCGTTGGGCGTTCGCCAGGTCCGACGACGGGAGCGGTCGATGATCGGTCACGCCGTCCGCCGACCCGTCGCGGTGCTGATGGTCTTCGCCGGCCTGGTGATCCTGGGCTGGCAGGGCAAGAGCCGGCTGGCGCTGGATCTCTTGCCCGCCATCAACTACCCCAACCTGACGGTGATCACCAACTACGCCGACACCCCAGCCGACGATCTGGTGCGCCTGGTGACCGAACCGCTCGAGGAGGTCATCGCCGGCCAGGAAGGCGTGCGGCGCATCGTCTCGAAGACCCGCGAGGGCGTCTCCACCATCACGGTGCAGTACGACTGGGGCACCGACATGGACTTCGCCAACCTCCACCTCCGCGAGGCGGTGGACCAGGTGGCGTACCGCGAGGACTTCCCCGAGGCCGCCGACCGGCCGCTGCTGCTGCGCTGGGATCCGTCGGCGCGCCCCATCGCCATCCTGGTGCTCGAGGGCGACGACCCGCTGCGCGAGATGACCGACTTCGCCCGCGAGGTGGTCAAGCCCGCCATGGAGCAGATCGACGGCATCAGCCAGGCCGAGGTCATCGGCGGCGCCGAGCGCGAGATCCTGGTGCGGCCCGACTTCGAGAAGCTCCGTCTGTACGGCCTGACCGTGGAGAATCTGGCCTCGGCGCTGTTCGTGGCCAACGTGAACTTCCCCGGCGGCCGCATCCGCAAGGGGCCGCTGTACCTGCCGCTGCGCATCCTCGGCGAGTTCGAGAGCCTCGACGAGATCCGATCCACCGAGATCCCCGCCGCCGGGCCGGGGATCACCATCAGCGACGTGGCCGACGTGGTCGACACGGTGAAGGAGCCCGAGGGCTTGACCTATCTGGGCCCCAGCGAGGTCGTGGCACTGCACCTCTACAAGGAAGTTGGCAAGAACACCATCGATGCCACGCAGGAGGTGGACCTGGTGCTCGGGGTGCTCACCGACCAGTACCCCGGGTTCTCCGCGATCTACGTGTACCGCGACGCCGACTACGTCGAGGATTCGGTGCAGGGTCTGCAGCAGTCGCTGCTCTACGGCGCGATCCTGGCCTTCGTGGTCCTCTTCTTCTTCCTCGCCGACTGGCGTAGCCCCATCGTGGTCGGCCTGGCCATCCCCGTGTCCATCATGACCACCTTCGCGCTCCTGGACTTCGGGCACGTGAACCTGAACCTCATGTCCCTGGGCGGCCTCTCGCTGGCGGCCGGCATGCTCGTGGACAACTCGATCGTGGTGCTGGAGAACATCAACCGGCACCTGCGCAAGCTGCGCGGCCAGGCCGACTACGACGTGGTGGCCGCCACCTGCGCCGACGCCGCCAAGGAGGTGGCGTCGCCGGTGATCGCCGCCACACTGACCACCGTGGCGGTGTTCTTCCCGGTGATCTACGTCCCCGGCATCGCCGGCGAGTTCTTCCGCGACCAGGCGCTGACGGTGACCTTCTCGCTGCTGGTCTCGGTCCTCGCGGCGCTGCTCCTGCAGCCCATGCTGTCGGCGCATCTGCTGCGCGTGAAGGAACGCCCCGGCTGGCTGTTCCGGCCGGCGCTGGCCATCCTCGACGCCTGGCGCCGCGCCTATCACGGCCGTCTGCCCTGGGTCCTCGACCACAAGCCGCTGTTCCTGCTCCTGGTGGTGCTGGCGCTGGCGGGGACGGCCTGGTACGGCTCGGGCATGCGCAAGACCTTCCTGCCCGACCGCAACCAGGGCGACTTCTCGGTCCACCTCGAACTGCCCGCCGGCACACCGGTGGAGGGCTCGGGTGAGATCGCCGCCCGCCTGGCCGACTTCCTCACCGGCCAGCCCCACGTCCAGACCGTCTACACCCAGGTCGGCCAGACCGAGAAGACCCTGGCCAGCCTCAAGGAATACACCGCGCCCAACGTGGCGCGGATCCGCGTGGTGCTCGAGCCCTCGCGCCACGGCCAGCGCGACATGGAAGAGGTGAAGGCCGCGCTCCAGGAGGAGATGAGTGGGCTCGCCGGCGCGGTCTGGACCTTCCACGACGAGGGCATCGGCCTGGGCGAGATCCTCGCCAGCGGTGAGGCTCCGTTCACCCTGGGCGTGGTCTCGGAGAACCCCGACGATGCGCTGCGCGTGGCCGACGAGCTGCTGCCGCGGCTGCAGGAGGTGCCCGGCCTCGTGGACCTCGAGATGGACCGCGTCCTGGGCAACCCCACGCTGCGCCTGAGTCTGGACCGCGAGACCGCGCTGCGCTTCGGCATCGAGCCCGAGTTCGTGGCCAGCGAGCTGCGCGGTCGGATCCAGGGCACCGTGGCCACCCAGTTCAACGAGATCGACCGGCGCATCGACATCGCCGTGCGCCTGCCTCTGGACGAGCGCCAGAACCTGGACGCGGTCCTGGCCTCGCCGGTCACCCTGGCCGGGGGCAAGACCGTCACCATGGGCACCTTCGTCTCGCAGCGCGTCGAGCGGCCGGTGCGCGAGATCGTCCGCCGCGACCAGCGCCGCCAGATCACCATCTCGGGCGACGTGCAGGGCCGGGGCGTGGACGAGGTCTGGACCGACGTCATGCCCATCCTGGACCGGACCCCGCGTCCGGGCGGCCTGGTGTTCGTCACCGGCGGCGAGCAGGAGGAGATCACCCGCAGTTTCAACGACCTGGCCTGGGCACTGGCGCTGTCGGCGCTGCTGGTCTACATGATCCTCGCCGCGCAGTTCGAGAGCTTCATCGATCCCCTGATCATCGCCGCGGTGCTGCCCGTGGGCGTCATGGGCGCGGTGGTCACCCTCATGCTCACCGGCCAGACGCTGAACATCATCTCGCTGATCGGCCTGATCGCCTTGCTCGGTATCGCGGTCAACGACGCCATCGTCAAGGTGGCCACGATCCGCCGGCTGCGCGAAGAAGAAGGCCTCACCGTGCGCGAAGCCGTGCTCGAGGCGGGCACGCTGCGCTTCCGGCCCATCATCATGACCACGCTGACCACGGTGCTGGCCATGGTGCCCATGGGTATCGGTCTGGGCACCGGCGAGCAGATCCAGCGCCCGCTCGCCATCACCATCATCGGCGGCCTGAGCATCGCCACCTGGCTGACCCTCTACCTGACGCCGTGCATCTACGAACTGGTCCACGGGTGGCAGGAACGTCGGAAGGGAGCCATGTCGTGATCCGCTTCTTCGTCGACCACCCCGTCGCCACCTGGATGCTCTTCGCCGCGCTCATGGTCTGCGGACTGTACGCCGTGCCGCGGCTGAACATCGAGGCCATGCCCGAGACCGACCTGCCCAAGCTGACGGTCTACACGCGGTGGAACGGGGCCAGCCCCTCGGCGATCCAGCGCTCCATCACCCTGCCGGTGGAGGAGGCGGCGGCGCAGTGCCGCGGGATCGAGGAGATCGAGTCGACGAGCCGCCACGGCCAGTCCACCGTGGAGATCAGCTACCAGCGCGACATCGACATCGAATTCGCGCGCCTCGAGCTGAACGAGCAGCTCGGCAACGTCCGGCGCAACCTGCCCGCGCAGGCGCAGCAGCCGGTGGTGGTGCCCGAAGTACCCGAGGAGATGCAGGCCGACGAGTTCTTCACAGTCAACCTGATCTCGCCGCTGGAGACCAACGAGCTGCGCGAGCAGGCCGAGGACTGGATGCTGCCGTACTTCCTGGCGATCAGCGGCGTGGCCGACGCCGAGCTGCAGGGCGGCGCGCTGCCGCTGTTGAAGGTGAACCTGGACCTGGAGAAGATGGACCGCTACGGCCTGACCGCCGACGTCATCTACAACCGCCTCGACGCCCGCGACGACATCGTCCCCGCTGGCGCGGTGCGCAATCAGGGTCAGGAGCTGACGGTCACCGTCCTCGATTCGGTGACCGTGGACATGCTCGAGGACACCGTGCTGCGCAACCTCGGCAACCAGTCGATCCGCCTGTCGCACGTGGCCTCGATCGAGCGCGGGCACGAGGACGTGGCGGTGTTCCGGCGGATCAACGGCGAGAACGTGATCACGCTGCGCGTGACCAAGCGCAGCGGCGAGAACTCGGTGGCGGTGAGCCGGCGCCTGCGCGCGGCGATCCCCGACATCCAGGCCGCCATGCCGTTCCCGGTGACCATGGAGGTGGACGAGGACGAGGGCGAGGACCTGCGCGAGAAGCTAGAGGAGCTGGTCTGGCGTTCGGTGGCCATCCTGGCGCTCCTGTTCCTGCTGCTCGCGGTGGCGCTACGGCGCGTGCGGCTGGTGGCGATCGTGATCAGCAGCATCGTCTTCGCCATCGTGATCTGCCTGAGCCTGTTCTACTTCTTCGGGATCTCGGTGAACTTCATCACGATCAGCGGCCTGACGATCTGCTTCGGCATGCTGCTGGACAACAGCATCCTGGTGCTCGACTCGGTCCACCGGCACCTCACCGAGCGGCGGGGCGGCGACGCGCGCGCGGCGCTGGTCCGCGGCACCCGCGAGGTGAGCTTCCCCATCATCTCCACCACCCTGACCACGGTGGTGGCGTTCCTGAGCTTCGTCTACATGACCGGCCGCCTCGCGCTGACCTACATCCCGCTGGCGGTGAGCGTGGCCTTCGCCATGATCGCCTCGATCTTCGTGGCCTTTTGCTGGATGCCCGTGGCGTTGCGCGGCACAGCCGAGCGCGAATCGCAGCGCGAAGCCGCCGCCGACACCGGTCCCGGCGGCTGGCGGCTGCTGCTGTTCTGGAGCGTGGCGGTGATCGTGCTGGGTGCGCTGAGCAGCCTGGGCCTCTGGCTCGCCAAGGACCAGCGCGCGCTCATGGATCTGCTGCCCTGGATCGGCGGCGGCGCGGCGCTGCTGGTCGGAGTCGGCTGCTTCGTGGCCTTCGTCGACCGCATCACCTGGGTGCACACGCGGTTCTGGTTCTACCCGGTGATCGTGATGCTGCTGCTGTTCTACGGCGCCTGGTGGGCCTACGACACCAAGGTGGTCAAGGGCGGCTGGTGGCAGCCGCGCAGCCAGGAGGAGCTCATCGTCTACCTCTCGCGGCCCGTGGGCACCGACGTCAAGCTGGCGTCGGAGACCATGAAGCTCTTCGAGGCCGAGCTGCTGCCGCTGCCCGACGACGTCAAGATGAGCGTGGTCGCGTGGTCGAACAACGCGTTCATGCGCATCGAGTTCGAGAGCGAGGAGACGCTCTACTCGGCCTATCCCGAGATGTTCCGCAACCGGCTCATCCTGCTGGCCGAGGAGCTGGGCGGCATGTTCATCTACATCGCCGGTTTCGGCGACCCCTACTTCAAGGGTGGGCGCGGCGGCGTCAACAGCAACTCCACCATCATGCTCTCGGGCTACAACAGCAAGGAGCTGAAGAAGCTCTCCGACGGCATCGTGGAACGGCTCGACCGCAACCGTCGCGCGCGCAACGTGCGGCTCACCAGCGGCGCCAGCTTCGAGCGCTCGGGCACCGACGAGACGGTGATCCTGCTCGACCGCGAGGCGCTGGCCCGCCACCGCCTCTCGATGATGGAGGTCCTGGGCCACCTGCGGCGCCTGCTCGGTGTGGACACGCCGTGGCACATGATCATCGAGGGCGAGGACAAGCAGATCCAGCTGGGCTTCGCCGAATCGAGCACCATCCAGTATGACGCGGTCCTGGCCAAGACCTTCACCACGAGCCGCGGCGAGAAGATCGGGCTCTCGGAGCTGGTCACCCTGGAGACCCGTCCCGAGCTGTCGGCCATCACGCGCAAGGACCAGCGCTACGCCCAGCGCATCAACTGGGAATACATCGGCACCGACCGCATGAAGCAGGCGTTCATCAAGGACCTCATCGACGGCCTCGAGCTGCCCTACGGCTTCACCGCCGAGGATCTCTCGGGCGAGCAGATCTCGCGGGAGGAGGAGGAAGAACTGGGCCGCACCCTGTTGCTGACCGTGCTCTTCATCTTCATGACCCTGGCCGCCCTGACCGAGAGCCTGGCGTTGCCGCTGCTGTTGATGCTGGCGGTGCCCATGGCGTTGGTCGGGGTGGTGGGCGTGTTCTGGGCCGACGGCAGCACCTTCGACAGCTCGGCACAGATCGGCCTCGTGCTGATGTTCGGCATCGTGGTCAACAACGCCATCCTGCTGATCAACCGGTTCCGGCTCATGGTGCGCGAGATCGTGGAGGACCAGGGCCTGGTCGGGCAGGGTGTGCCCGCCAAACGGCGCCTCGGCGGCTTCGACCTCTGGCGTCTCGAGGCCCAGGAGCGCTACCAGATCCTCAAGCGCTCCATCGTGGAGGGCACGCGGATCCAGATGCGGTCGATCCTGCTCGCCAGCGGCACCACCATCGCCGGGCTCCTGCCCCTGCTCTACGCGGTGGAGAGCACTGGCGACGGCGGCAAGGACATCTGGGAGAACCTGGCGCTGGCCACCATCGGCGGCCTGGCCAGCAGCACGGTGCTGATCCTGATGGCCATGCCGGCGCTGTACTGGGCGTTCACGCGGCTGGGCTGGGCGCTGGCGCGGCTGTTCGCGCGACTACGCCGGAGCGCTCCACAGGCCGAAAACGTGCCGGCCTGAGACGGAAACGGGATCCATGGCGGACGTCGTGTAACGTTTGAAAATATTTCCATCATTTCGGGGCTGCGTTCTGCTATCCTCACCGGCATGGAGACGCGGGACCCCACCTCGCTTGACACCCGGCTCATCACCCTGCGTCGCGAGCTCCACGCCCATCCGGAGCTCAGCGGCGAGGAGGCCGGCACCGCAGCTTGCCTGCGGGAATTCCTCCTGCCCAGCAATCCCGCCCGCCTGCTCGACGGTCTCGGCGGCCACGGCCTGGCCGCGGTCTTCCACGGTGTCGAGCCCGACGCCGGGCCCACGGTGGCCCTACGCGCCGAGCTCGATGCGCTGCCGATCACCGAGACCACCGGCGAGGCCCATTCCTCGCAGCGCCCGGGCGTGGCCCACGTCTGCGGCCACGACGGACACATGGCCATGCTCTGCGGCGTGGCGCTGGGCCTGCGCGAGCAGCCGCTGCAGCGTGGCCGGCTGGCGCTCGTCTTCCAGCCAGCCGAGGAGACCGGCCAGGGCGCGCGGGCGGTGACCGAGGACCCGCGCTGGCGGAAGCTCGACCCCGACTACGTCTTCGCCCTGCACAACCTGCCACGCTACCCCCTGGCCCAGGTCCTCCTGCAGACGGGATCGTTCTGCGCGGGCAGCGTGGGCATGGTCACCCGGCTGCGCGGCAAGACGTCGCACGCCGCCTATCCCGAGCGCGGACGCAGCCCCGCGACGGCCATGAGCCGGCTGCTCACCAGCCTGGTGGCGCTACCGGTGGCCCTCGAGGAGCGCGGCGACCTGGCCCTGGTCACCGTGGTGCACGCGCGCCTGGGCCAGGTGGCCTTCGGCACCACGCCCGGCGAGGCCGAGATCATGGCGACATTGCGCGCCGACGACGAGGCCGTCCTTGCCGAGCTGCAGCAGCGCGCCATGGCCCTGGCCCGCGCCGAGGCGGCGCAGGAGGGGCTGGGCTGCCAGGTCGAGTGGGTGGAGGAGTTCCCGGTGACCCAGAACGACGACCTGGCGGTGGCCGCCGCGGCCCGGGCCGCACGGACGGCCGGCCTGGAGACCGCCACGCCCGGCGAGAGCCCGTTCCGCTGGTCGGAGGACTTCGGCTGGTTCACCCGGCAGTGCACCGGCGCGCTGGTGGGCCTGGGCTCGGGCGAGGGCCAGCCCGGCCTGCACGCCGGCGACTTCGACTTCCCCGACGAGTTGATCCCGGTGGGGGTGCGGTTCTACGAGGCGTTGCTGGGGGAATTCGGTTTGCGCTAGAGACCGGAATAACGACCCCTGTCCCTTCGGAATATCTCATCCGCCCGGATTCTTGAGGATCTGATACCGGCGATCGGATAGCGGGAAGAACTGATAGCGGGTGGAGGCGGACGGTGGAGCCGCCGAATCGGACCTTCCCCCTATCGGACGGCGCTCCCGAGCAGTCCTCACCCCCGGTAATTGACCCGACCCACCAGTCAGGTAGCCTCTAAGCAGCGTCTCGGTAGTACCTGTGATGCAGCCCACCGAGGATCGGTCGACGCCTGATCTCGCCTCTCTCGGGAGGCTCAACCTCTCGAGGCTCCGGACAGTCCTTCGCTAGCCCCAGTTGAGTCCGGTCTCGATGGTAGTAGTCGAGGTACTCGCCAAGGACCCGTCGAAGGTGCCGCTCGTTGACGATGATCACGTGATCCAGGCAATCCCGCCGAATGGACCCGATCACCCGCTCGACGTATGGGTTTTGCCACGGAGAATGTGGAGACGTCAGCACATGCTCGAAGCCGAGAGTGTCAACTCGCCGATTGAAGTCGTCGCCGTACTTCCCGTCCCGGTCCCGTAGCAGATACCTCGGAGCAGAATCCCAAGGGAACGCCTCGACGATCTGCTGCCCGGTCCAGGCCGCAGTCGGCGACTCGGTCACGTTGAAGTGGATAATCCGCCGCCTGGCGTTGTCCATTACGAGGAAGACGTAGAGTACCCGAAACGTCGCCGTCGGCACGGTGAAGAAATCGATCGAGGCGATGTCTTTGGCATGGTTCGCCAGGAACGTTCGCCAGGTCTGCGACGGAGGTTTCGTTGGCTTCACCATGTAGTTCGAGACCGTGTCCTGGTGAAGATCGATCCCGAGCTTGAGTAGCTCGCCATGAATCCGCGGCGCTCCCCAGGTTGGGTTGGCGAGTGACATCTCGCGTATCAGGTCGCGGATCTCGCGGGAGATGCGAGGGCGCCCAGATCGTCGGGGCCTGCTCATCCATCTCCAGTAGTAGCGGAACCCCTGTCGGTGCCAGCGGATGACGGTCTCGGGCTGGACGATGTAGAGCGATCGCTGCCAGTCCGGCCAGATGCAGCTGAGGATGTCCCAGAAGGCGCGGTCTCGCCAGCGGAGGTCTGGTCTGGTGCAATTGCGCTGGAAGACCTCGATCTGGTGACGGAGGGCGAGGTTCTCGGCTACGAGCGCATCACGCGATCGAAAGGCTGAGATCAGTGCTTGAAGCAGTAGTTTGAGCATGATTCAGGCTTATCGACCAGATGCCATAAGTCCTTGAATCATAGGGCGGACGAATATTCCGAAGGGACAGGTCACCTGACCAACGTCATCCTCCCGTACATCACCTGACCGGCCACTTCGAGTCGGGAGAAGTAGACGCCGCTCGGGACATCCCGACCGTCACCGTCGCGGCCATTCCAGGCGACCTCGTGGTGACCAACCGACATCACCTCGTCGACCAGGGTCGCGATCCGTTGCCCGCGGACATCGAAGATCTGCAGTCGCACGGCTCCGTCGGCTGGGACGGTGTACGCGATGGTCGTGTGAGGATTGAACGGATTCGGGTCGTTGCGCAGGCCCATGGTCGCCGGTGGCGTGTCGTCGGCACCGGTGACGTCGGTGAGCCAGGGATCGAAGGCCACGTCGTCGGACACGGCGTCACCCACGCCCAGGGGATTCAGCGAGGGGTGGTAGGGTCCGCCGCCATCGCCCCACCAGTTCAGGATGGCGTCGACCAGGACGAGCGGGTCCGCGTTCACCAGACCGAAGTCGAGGTTGCCCTGGATGGTATTGTGACGGAGCATCGGCTGGTAATCGGATCCGTCACCCGTGTCACAGTAGATCCCGATGCCGTTGTTCCGGATGTCGCAACGCAGAATGAGCGTCGACGCGCCGTCCAGATGAATGCCGCCACCGGACCCGGGTGGGCTGACATTGTGGAGAATTTCGTTGTCGACGATGGTCGTCGATCCCTGCGCGTGCGTATTCATGCATCTGATCCCGCCGCCCTCGAGATAAGCGACGTTGTCGGTGATGACGTTGTCGCTGATGATCGGGAAGCTCCGATCGGTGTCGATACCGGCTCCGTTTTCGGCGACGTTCTTGTAGAAGGTGTTTCCCGTCACGGTTCCTGAGCTCAATCTCATCCAGATCCCGCCGCCGGCCAGACTCCCGGCGTTGAACTCGATGATGTTGCCGTCGATTTGCGGCGCTGCCAGGGTGTCATTGGTGACGACCCCGATTCCGCCGCCGGCGCTATTGGTCACAATGGGCGCGATCGTGTTGTGGGCGATGGTGTTCGCGACGACAGTCGGCGAGCAATCTTCCACGTAGATCCCCGCGCCGGCGGCGATATTGCCGTGAGAGATCACGTTGTAAGTAATGGTGTTGTTGCTGATCACCGGCGTTGCCTGGTAGCAAGCGATGCCGGCGCCGGCGACCGAGGTGCCGCCGATATCGTTGAACGTGACGGAATTCTCGCTGATCGTCGGCGAACTGTTCGCACAGGCGATGCCCGCACCGACGGCGCCGGGTCCGAGAACGGCGTTCGCCGTGACGATATTTCCCCGGATCGTCGGCGAAGCCCCTTGCAGACAGCCGATGCCTGCGCCAGAGCCCGTTTCCCCGGATCCCGCCAGGTATCCGTTCCGGATCGTGAGGTAGCTGACCACCGTGCTCTCACTAAACGGCCCCTGCATCGTGATGACGCGTCCGGCGGCGCTCCCGTCGATGACGGTCGCCTCGGGCCCGGACTCGCTCGTGAGCACGAGATCCTGCGTGGCCGGCCAGACCAGGTTCTCATGGTAGATGCCGGCCGCGACCATGATGGTGTCGCCCGCGGCGCAGCCATTCAGCGCCGCCTGGACGGTGGGCGCGTCGCCGCTGCCGTCGGGAAGGACATGCCAGGTTGCCGCAAGCGCAGATGCGGCCGTCAAGGAACCGGCCAAAGTCACGACGATCAGCGTGACGACCAGCGGCCATGATGACGATTTCGTGTTCATCTCCGTCTCCTCTCGTTCAGGGGTACGGACCGCGACGGTGGCCCAGCGCGGCCGTCGTGGATGGAGATGCGCGGGAAGGAGGAAGCGGACAAGGAATCTGCAGAAATGGGACCCATGCAGTCAGCCGACTGGGGCCGATATCCATGACGGGCATCTGGAATCGGCGCCGTCTCCACGGGGAATCCGCATCGCGAAACCAGGGGAGCTCCAAGAACGAGGACCCGAGGTCGATGCTCGAGTCCCCATGAGCACGGCGCGACTGGCCGTTCCCCGTCAGCGGAAGAGGTTCTTTACCGCACTCCAGGTTTCGGGCTCGATCGCGACCGCCTTGTTGCCACCGGGAATCTGGATCACGCCGACACCGGTATTCTCGGTACCGCCGAAGATGCCGGTCACCGTTCCTCGCACGTGCCACCCGGCGAAGTCACCGCTGCCGCGGGAGTAGTTGAACGGGCCCTCGTAGACGAACCCCGTGATCGTCAGGTCGACGGTCCCGCGCCAGCCCCCGGTGAGGGCTCCATAGGTCACCTCACGCCATGCCTTGACGTTCGCGTCCCCGTTGCCGGTCGCCAGATCGATGTTGATGTTGATCACGCTCTCGCCGGAGCCGGACAGCGGCACGCCATCGGCATCCAGTCCCTCGACGATCACGGTCTGCACGAGGCCGCGGTAGTGGGTGATCCCCTCGCTGTCGGTGAACTGCACGCCGGGGTCGACGGTGGTGAGGGCTTCCGTGGCGGAAAACGGGATCTCGATCGTCCGGGCCCAGGCGATCCCGGAAACGAGCGCTAGGCTTACGATCAGAGCCGCGACGCCAACAGCCGGATTCTTGCGCTGCATGACGAATCCTCCTTTCTGAATCGGTGGGTCGGGCCGAGGGAAGCGAATCTGGAGGTTCCTTCGACCGCGACGGCGCGAACCACGACGTTGCTTCATCGCGGTCCTCATGCTTGGAGATGCGAGGGGAGGACGAAGCGGACAAAAGAACCCCCGGGAAAGCACGCCGATGTCACCGGCCGTCGCGTGAACTCCCATGTCCAGAGACCTTTACATCGATAGACGATTGCGATACGATCCAGCCTCACGATCGAGAGATCAGGAGGTGGGCCATGTCGAAGTCTACCTCGCGGCGCGGGCCGCCCGCGACAGGGGCCGCCGGGTCCGATCGATCCCAGCCGCTCCTGATCAGTACGCGCGTCCTCCTCGAGCAGGCTCGTAACGGAGATTCGGTCGCGCTCGAGGACATCTGCACGCGCTATCTGTATCGCCTCTCGCGCTGGGCTCACGGCCGCCTGCCATCGTATGCGAGAAGCCAGCTCGACACGGCCGACCTCGTGCAGGAGACCCTCGTCGGGTCGATCCTTCAGCTGGAGAACATCCGGGCGATCCGCGCCGAATCCTTCCCGGCCTATCTGCGCACGACACTCATGAATCGAATCCGGATGGAACTGCGCCGTCTGGCCAGCCAACCGGGTCGCGCCCCCCTGGACAGCGAGGTGCGCGACCGCGCTCCGTCGCCGCTGGAGGAAACCATCGGCGGTGATCTCGCGACTCGCTACGAGACGGCGCTCGCCGGTCTCGGCGAGGAGGACCGGTCGCTCCTGTTCCTGCGGCTGGAGATGGAGATGACCTACCGGGAGATTGCGGAGGCGCTCGAGAAGCCCAGCGCGGAGGCCGCGCGCAAGGCGGCCTCGCGCGCGCTGGTCCGCCTCGCGCAGGAGATGGACTCGTGAATGCCGAGGGTCAAGCCGCGGGCATCATCCAGCTGCTGGAGATCGCGTCGGCGGTCCTCGACGGCAAGGATGTCGACTGGGACCGCGCGGCTACCGACACGCCGGCGTCGCAGCGGAGCCTCGTCGGGAGGTTGCGGTCGATCTCGCTGGTGAGCTCCGCCCATCGACGCGACCCGCGCTCGACGCCGCGAACCTGGGGACCCCTCGATGTTTTCGAACTGATCGGGGAGGGCGCCTTCGGCGAGGTCTTCAGGGCCCGGGACCCGCGCCTGGACCGCCAGGTCGCGCTCAAGTTCTTCCGGCCATACCGGCTGAGCCCGACACAACTGACGTCGGAGGTCGTCGAGGAGGGACGGCTCCTGGCCCGCGTCCAGCATCCCAACGTGGTCACGGTCTACGGCGCCGAGCAGCTCGACGGTCGCTTCGGGATCTGGATGGAGTACGTCGAGGGATCGACGCTCGAGGAGATCGTCGCCGCGCAGGGCCCGCTCGCGGTGACCGAGGTCCTGCGGATCGGCCGGGATGTCTGTCGCGGCCTGACCGCGTTGCATGCCGCGGGCGTCTTGCACCGGGACATCAAGGCCCGCAACGTGATGCGCGAGGAGGGTGGGCGCGTGGTCCTGATGGACCTGGGGATCAGCTGCGAGATCGACCGCACGGTCCCGATCCGCCAGTACGGCACGCCCCTTTACGCAGCGCCGGAGATGCTGCTCGCCGGCGAGTCGAGCCGCCGCGGCGACATCTACAGCCTCGGGGTACTCCTGTACCATCTGGTCAGCGGTCAGTACCCGGTCACGGGAACGACGCTCGCCGACCTCCACGACGCGCATGCGGCGAGGCAGGTCCAGCCGCTGGCGGCCGTCTGTCCGGACCTGCCGGCGGCGTTCCTGGCGATCGTGGACAAGGCAATGGCTCCGAATCGTGGGGACCGGTTCTCGTCCGCGGCGGGATTGGAACAGGCGCTCGACCAGGCGCTGGCCAGCGAAAAAGGGCTGGCGTCAGGTGGCGCTACGGCCGCGGTCGAGCCCCTCACCGAGAACCAGGAGGCTTACAACCGCTACCTGCAGGGACGCTATTACTGGGATCGGCGCTACGTGGGCGGAGTGCCCAAGGCGCTCGGGTACTTCCGGCAAGCCGTCGAACTCGATCCCGACTTCGCGCTGGCTCACGTCGGCGTCGCCGACTGCCTGGTCCAGCTCGGTTATTACCAGTACATCCGGCCCCACGACGCTTTCCCCGAGGGGCGCGCACTCGTGGAGAGAGCGCTGGAACTCGATCCCGGCCTGGGTGAGGCCCATAATTCTCTCGGCTACATCAGCATGTTCTACGACTGGGACTTCGAATCGGCCGCGGAGCACTTCCGGCGCGTCATCGAGTTACGGCCGCAATACGCCGTGGCCCGCCAGTTCTACGGGCTCCTCCTCGCTGCCGAAGGAAGGTACGACGAATCGCTGGCCGAGGTCCGGGCCGGCCGCGAGCTGGATCCCTCCTCTCTCCAGGTCGCGGCCGAAGGGACGGTGCAGCTCATCGCCGGCCGCTTCGAAGAGGCCGTGGAGATCTTCCGCCTGACGCAGGAGACGGAACCCGACGCGCCGCTCCAGAACACGTTGCTCGGCCTGGCTCTCTGGTTTGCCGGCACGAAGGAGGAAGCCGAGGTACGCCTGCGCCGGGCGATCGAACTGTCGCAAGGCCAGGATACCTGGGCCGCGGGTCTGCTGGCGGCGGCGCTCGCCATCACCAAACGCGAGGACGAGGCGCTCGAGGTGATGGCGCACCTGGACGCGCTCGCGCAGAAGCGGTACGTCTCGAACTTTCACCGCCTGATGTGCTGGCTCGAACTGGATCGTCACGACAAGTGGGGGCCGCTGCTGGAGGCGGCCATCGCGGAGCGCGATCCGTTCCTGGTCTGGATCAGGGCGTCAGCGACGTGGGCGCTGCGGCGTGCGGACGAGCGGCTTGCCGGGCCGTTGCGGGTGGTTGGTTTGCTGGATTGACTTCGCGCAATTTCTAGAAGTTCACCTGCCCCCGCGCCATCACCAGCCGCCCCAGCTCCGGCGCGCCGATCCATTCCTGGTGCCGGTTGTCGAGGATGTTCTGCGCCTCCACCGACAGCCGCACCTCCGGCGTCCACGACAGCCGCCATCCGAAGCCCACATCGACCACCACGTAGGTGCCGATCTGCCCCGCGTACACACCCGAGCCCACAGGATACGACTCCACCCAGCGCCCCTGCACGAGCCCGTCGAGACTGCTGCGCGCATCGCGGAAACTCAGTCCCAGTGACGCCTTGTTGAGCGACACGGCCAGGATCTGATCGCCGACGCCGGGCATGACCGCGATGTTCTTGTCGAGTCACGAATAGCAACTCGTCAGCAGCCAAGACGCCGAGAGCTGCACCTCGAAAGTGAAGTCGGCGCCCCCATTGGTGAAGGCGCCGCCCAGTTCGTTGACCAGCAGGACCTCGGCCGTCTCCTGGCCGTCGGGCACCACGGTGCCCAGCGGGATGCCAGACGCGGCGTCCGCCACCGCGGCGGCCTGCTCGGGCGGCAGGCCGCCCGCGTTTTCGAGGTAGGTCTGCAGGTCGGCCCGGTTCAGGAACACGTTGGGATTCAGGGCGCGGGTCTCGCCGTAGTAGTTGTCGATGTGGGTGCGGTACACGTCGACGCCGAGGTACAGTCGCTCGCCGATCTCGCCCTTGTATCCCAGCTCGATGGTGTTGCTGATGACTCGCGAGACCGCGGGGAGATCCCGCAGCGCGGAGACGTCCATCGGCGCGGCGAAACCGCCGCGCTGCACGTCGAGGGCGCGCAGGTCGGTGCCGATCTGGCTGGCGTCGGGCTCGGGTACGGCGCTGAGGTCGATCCCCGCTCCGGACAGCATCTGGACGAGCGCCGGCCACATCAACGTGGCGTCGGCGGGGATCAACGCGCCTGCGCCTCCGGAGTACAGGGGCGAGCGGATGCACGGTCCGCCGGCGCAGCTCTGATCGAAGGTGTAGCCTTCCCGCGAGAAGCCCACGACGGTGAGGTCCATCCCGGGCATGATCGAGCCCGCCAGCAAGTCGACGGAGATTTCCGGCGCCGACGGCGAGTTGAAGGCGCGGTTCCAGGTCAGGCGCACGGCCTGCGAGGGCGTGGGCCGGAAGACCGTGCCCAGGCGCGGCGAGACGGCGACGTCGTCGATACGGTCGTGGTAGTCGACGCGCGCCGCGGCGATCAGCTCCCTGTCCGGTCGTAGCGAGGTGTTGGAGCTGAGGTACGCACCCAGTTCGGCCACGTCGTCGTCGTCCTCGTTGCGCCCCATGATCGTGCCGAAGGTCCGGGGATCGGTGTAGCGGGCGTCGATTCCGTAGACCAGCCGCAGCGGCCTGCGCCAGCCAGACCACCAACGCCGCAGCAGGACCCAGAACAGTCGATCCCGGTATCGGAACGAGGGCTTCGGTTTCTCCCGCTCGAGCACGAGAAGCTGCTGCCGCAGAGCGAGATTCTCCAGGAGCAGATCGCGACGGAGGCGAAGGATGTCGCGCAGGGTGGCCAGGAGGAGTTTGTGCATGGTTCATTCTCCGGCAAAATCGATGGGACTCCTGAGCGACAAAGCATTGACATATTGAGGGTTAGGCGATATGGTGAATTGGACTCACCGACCGAAAGGCGGACGCGATGCACGACGCCAGAGCGGATGAAATCCAGCGCTCCATCCAGCGCCGCATGACCGGTGCGGAGCGGCTGCGCCTGGCCTGCGAAATGAGTGACATCGCGCACGACCTTTGCCGGGCCCGTATCAGGCAGCAGCATCCCGATTGGAGCGACACCGAGGTGACGCAGGAGATGGTCCGGGCGGCGTTTTCGCCACAGCCCAGCCCCTGGTGAACCGATGAGTTCGACCGATGTCTTCCGGCGGATCATCGCAGCGCTCGGACAGGCCGGCATCCCGCACATGCTTACGGGCTCCTTCGCGAGTTCACTCCACGGCCTGACCCGCGCCACGCAGGATATCGATCTCGTCATCGCGCCCACGGAGAGCCAGCTCCGCGAACTGGTCGCGAGCCTGCCGCCCGGCGACTACTACGTGGACCTCGAGGCGGCCCTCGATGCCCTGCGACGGCGATCCCAGTTCAACGTCATCGATCTCGACACCGGCTGGAAGGTCGATCTGATCGTCCGGCGTGATCGTCCCTTCAGTTTGCAGGAGTTCGAGCGTCGTCAGAAAGTCGATTATGCCGGAATCCGCCTGGCGGTGGCCACGGCTGAGGACGTGATCGTGGCCAAGCTAGAATGGGCGACGCTCGGCTCGTCGCAGCGGCAAATCGAGGATGCAGCCGGGATTCTGCGGCTGCGGCACGATGAGATCGATCTGGCGTATGTGGAGGACTGGGTGAAGAAGCTCGGACTGCTGGAGGCGTGGGAACTGGCCAGGCGGCAGGCTGGCTTGGTCTGAGGGGGATTCTCAGACTTCTTCCGCTACCGTCCAACTCGCTCCCCGGTCTGAGAACCTCTGTAAGCCTGGGATTCTGTGCTGCCGGGGCTAAGAAGTTAACAGCCGAAACTGGCTGTGGCTGCCTCGCTCGCGGCTTCGTCTCCAGGATGGCTCGGCAGCAGAGACCAGGCGGGTGGATGTAACGCGATGGCCGAGAGTTTCTTCGCGACGCTGGAGTGCGAGTGCCTGGATCGTCAACGATTCAAGACCCAGAAGGACGCCCGGATGGCTGTCTTCGACTTCATTGAGGGGTTCTACAACCCGCATCGCAGGCACTCCGGGCTGGGAAAACTGTCACCGATCAACTTCGAGATGAGGTACAATCAACGAGTTGCCTGACCGAAAGGTCTAGACCGTCCGGACAAGCGGGGCAACTCCAATCGCTCTAGACCGCTTACCCCACGAACTCCTTCACCACTCGACAGAACCGGTGCGCCCCCTCCACGATCCGCTCGGGCTGCATGCAGCTGAAGTTCAGCCGCGCGGTGTTCTCGTGGTCGCCGGTGGGGAAGAACGCGCCGCCGGGCACGAAGGCCACGTCCTCTTCGAGACATTTCTCGAGCAGCCGGCGCGCGTTGACCTCCGCGGGGAAGGTGGCCCAGAGAAACAGGCCGCCCTCGGGGCGCGTGAACGTCACCGAGGCGGGCAGTTCGGCCTCGAGCACCCCGATCATCAGATCGCGGCGCTCGCGGTAGACGCCGATGACCTTGGCGATGTTGTCGTCCAGGCCGTAGAGGTCGAGGTAGCTGGCGACCTGGCGCTGGACCAGGGTGCTGGTGTGCAGGTCGGCGCCCTGCTTGACCATGACGTAGCGGCGCAGCAGCTCGGGATTGGCGGCGAGCCAGGCGCAGCGCAGGCCCGGGCAGAAGATCTTGGAGAAGGTGCCGAGGAAGACCACGTTCTCGTCGTCGAGAGCCTTGAGCGCAGGCAGCGGCTCGCCCTCGAAGCGCAGCTCGGCGTAGGGGCTGTCCTCGATCACGGGCACGCCGTGCGCCGCGGCCAGTTCGAGCAGCGCGCGGCGGCGGTCGAGCGACCAGGTGCGGCCGCTGGGGTTCTGGAAGTCGGGGATGGCGTAGATGAACTTGACGCGCTCGTGCTCGCTGAGCGCGCGCTCGAGCGCCACGGGGATCATGCCCTCGTCGTCGGTGGGCACCTCGACGAAGCGCGGCTGGTACGCCATGAACGCGTTGATGGCGCCGAGGTAGGTGGGGCTCTCGCAGAGGATCACGTCGCCCTCGTCGACGAAGAGCTTGGCCGAGAGGTCGAGGCCCTGCTGCGAGCCGCTGGTGATGAGGATGTCGTCGCCCGCGACCCAGGTCTGCTGCCTGGCGTTCATGCGCTCGGCGATGTGGTGGCGCAGGACGGGGTCGCCCTCGGTGGCGGAGTATTGCAGCGCCTTGCAGCCCTCGGTCTCCAGCACGCGCCGGGTGATCTCGGCCATCTCCCGGGCGGGGAAGAGCTCGGCGGCGGGCAGGCCGCCGGCGAACGAGATGACCTCGGGGCGCGCGGTGAGCTTCAGGAGCTCGCGGATCTCCGAGGCCTTCAGGAACTGCATCCTCTTGGCTAGCTTGAGGTTGGCCGTTTCCATGACGGGACCACCTTCCGGGTGTGGGCCATGCGATCGGGGGTTTTCGACAAAGATGGTCAGCCGCTCCGGCGATGTAAAGCGGTGTGGACCGGGGGTCCGGGGGCACGGTCAAGAGGACCGTTGGCAACCGGTTACGATCCTGCTATTCTCACCGGCGTTGCCACCCACCCACCCAGTCCGCCCACCCACGGAAGGACGGTGTCCATGACGTCGATCGCGACCTATGCCAACTCCAGCGTCGGCAAGAAGGTCCTCGTCGCGGTCACGGGCCTCATGCTGTTCGGCTTCGTGATCGTGCACCTGCTCGGGAACCTCACCCTGTTCATTCCCGACGGGGGCCACGCCTTCAACGAGTACGCGCATTTCCTGGAAACACTGTTGCACGGCTGGCTGATCATCGCCTTCGAGGTGGGCCTGATCGTGCTCTTCCTGGTCCATGCCTACAACGCCATCGTGGTGGCGCTCATCGACAAGAACCGCGCGCGCCCGCAGAAGTACGCGCAGGTGCGCAACGCCGGCGGCAAGAGTCGCAAGACCCTGGCGTCGCGGAGCATGATCCTCACCGGGCCCATTATCCTGATCTTCGTGATCCTGCACGTGCGCATGTTCAAGTTCGCGCCCGAGCTGGCGCAGACCCCCCACGGCGAGATCAAGGACCTCTACGCGGTGGTCGACCGGGCGTTCTCCGTGCCCTGGATCGTGATCGCCTACGTGGCGGTGATGATCCTGCTGGGCACCCACCTCTGGCACGGCGTGTGGAGCGGCTTCCAGTCCCTGGGGTGGAACAGCGACCGCCACATCAAGCTGCTGACCACCCTGTCCTGGCTCGCGGGCATCGTGCTCGGGGCGGGTTTCCTGGTGCTGCCGATCTTCATGTACTTCACCAGCCCGGGAGGTCACTAGGATGAGCAGGATCCTCGACGCCAAGATTCCGGGCGGACCGCTGGCCGAGAAATGGGACCGCCACGCCATGGACAACGGGCTGGTGGCTCCGGCCAACCGGCGCAAGTTCGAGGTCATCGTGGTGGGCACCGGCCTCGCTGGCGGCGGCGCCGCCGCGACCCTGGGCGAGATGGGCTTCAACGTCACCAACATCTGCATCCAGGACACCCCGCGCCGCGCGCATTCGGTGGCCGCGCAGGGCGGCATCAACGCCGCCAAGAACTATCAGAACGACGGCGACAGCATCTTCCGCCTGTTCTACGACACCATCAAGGGCGGCGACTACCGCAGCCGCGAGGCCAACGTCTACCGCCTGGCCCAGCTGTCGACCGAGATCATCGACCAGTGCGTGGCCATGGGCGTGCCGTTCGCGCGCGAGTACGGCGGCACTCTGGCGAACCGCTCGTTCGGCGGCGTGCAGGTCAGCCGCACGTTCTACGCGCGCGGGCAGACCGGCCAGCAGCTCCTGCTGGGGGTCTACTCGGCGCTCTCGCGGCAGGTGGCCGCAGGTACGGTGAAGATGTTCCCGCGCCACGAGATGCTCGACCTGGTGGTCAAGGACGGCCGCGCGGTGGGCGTGATCTGCCGCGACCTGGTCTCGGGCGAGATGAAGCGCTTCGCTGGCGACGCGGTGGTGCTCGCCACGGGCGGCTACTCGCCGGTCTACTTCCTGTCGACCAACGCGGTCAACTGCAACGCGACCGCGGCCTGGCGCAGCTACAAGCGCGGCGCACTCTTCGCCAACCCCTGCTTCACCCAGATCCACCCCACCGCCATCCCCCAGGCGGGCGACTACCAGTCCAAGCTCACCCTGATGAGCGAGTCGCTGCGCAACGACGGCCGGGTGTGGGTGCCCAAGCAGCCCGGCGACAAGCGCAAGGCGGTGGACATCCCCGAGGCCGAACGCGACTACTACCTGGAACGTCGCTACCCCGCGTTCGGCAACCTGGTGCCGCGCGACATCGCGGCGCGCGCGGCCAAGCTCGAGTGCGACGCCGGCAAGGGCGTGGGCAACACCGGCTTCGCAGTGTACCTCGACTTCGCCGACGCCATCGGGCGCCTGGGCCGCGACGTGGTCGAGGACCGCTACGGCAACCTCTTCGCCATGTACGAGGAGATCACCGACGACAACCCCTACCAGACTCCCATGCGCATCTACCCCGCGCCGCATTACACCATGGGCGGCCTGTGGGTGGACTACAACCTCATGTCGACCATTCCGGGCCTCTTCGTGGCCGGCGAGGCCAACTACTCCGACCACGGCGCCAACCGCCTCGGCGCCAGCGCGCTGATGCAGGGCCTGGCCGACGGCTACTTCGTGGTCCCGCGCGTGGTGGCCAGCTACCTCGCCGGCGCCGGCAACAGCAAGGCCGGCCAGGACGACGACGCGTTCGGCGCTGTCGAGAGCGAGGTCAAGGGCCGCTACGACAAGCTGCTCGCGATCCAGGGCAGCAAGACCGTGCGCGACTACTGGTGGGATCTGGGCCGGATCATGTGGGACAAGGTGGGCATGGCGCGCGACCGCGCCGGCCTCGAGGAGGCCATCACCAGGATCGGCACCCTGCGCGAGGAGTACTGGCAGAACGTGAAGGTGCCCGGCGACGCCGGCGACCTCAACAAGCACCTCGAGATGGCCGGCCGCGTGGCCGACTTCTTCGAACTGGGCGAGTTGATGGCGCGCGACGCGCTGATGCGCGAGGAGTCGTGCGGCGGCCACTTCCGCGAGGAGCACCAGACCGAGGAGGGCGAGGCCCGGCGCGACGACGCCAACTTCACCTTCGTGGCGGCCTGGGAGCACATCGGCGAGGACCAGGAGCCCAAGCTGCACAAGGAGGAGCTGGTGTTCGAGAACGTCGAGGTCAAGACCCGCAGCTACAAGTAAGGAGGTGGCCCCATGAGCGAGAGCAAGACCATACACCTGAAGATCTGGCGACAGAAACGCGGCGCGAAGAAGGGCGCCTTCGAGAACTACACCGTCAGCGACGTCCTCGACGAGATGTCGTTCCTCGAGGTGCTCGACATCCTCAACGAGAACCTGGCCCGCGAGGGCAAGGAGCCCGTGGAGTTCGACAGCGACTGCCGCGAGGGCATCTGTGGCACCTGCGGCCTGGTGATCAAGGGCGTGGCCCACGGGCCGGGGTCGGGCTGCACCACGTGTGAGATCCGCATGCGCGGGTTCAAGGACGGCGAGACCGTCACCGTGGAGCCGTTCCGCGCGGGTCCGTTCCCGGTGCTCAAGGACCTGATCGTCGACCGCGAGGCCTTCGACCGGATCCAGCAGCAGGGCGGCTTCGTCACGGCGAACACCGGCTCGGCTCCCGACGGCAACGCCATCCCGGTGCCCAAGAGCGACGCCGACAAGGCCATGGACGCCGCGTCGTGCATCGGCTGCGGCGCCTGCGTGGCCTCGTGCCCCAACGCCTCGGCGTCGCTGTTCGTGTCGGCGAAGATCGCGCAGCTGGCGCGCCTGCCCCAGGGCGCTCCCGAGCGCAAACGGCGCGCGCTGGCCATGGTCACGCAGATGGACGCCGAGGGCTTCGGCGACTGCTCCAACCACGGCGAATGCGAGGCGGTCTGCCCCAAGGAGATCTCCATCGAGAACATCGCCGTGATGCGGCGGGAGTATCTGAAGGGAGTGTTCGGGGGCGGGTCCTGATCCGACGTCCGACCATGATGACGCGCCGGCCCGATTCGCACAGAGTCGGGCCGGCTTCACGTGGCAGCCCTGCCAGATGGGAAGGGGTCGGCATTCAGCCACACGCCCGACGGCCCTGCCGGCGTGAACTCAGATGGTTTAGGTGTGTGATTCTCGGCTTTTGCTCTCGTCCCAGGTGGAGAGACCGGCGGCCTTGGCCGGTCCCTTGCTCACCCCCTCGTCCCCAAGCCACGGAGGCCGCCATGCCCATCTTGCGCACGATCCTCTCCGCAATGGCCATCACGCTCCTGCTCACCGCGGGCGCCCTGGCTCAGTGTCCCGACCTCATCGAACTCGACTGCGGCGGCGGGACCGCCTGGTTCGGCCTGCGCCACGACGGCGCCAACGTCGCCCAGGGGCAGACCGTGACCCTGCCCTGCGACGGGGCCATCCTCTCGACCGAGTTCAAGTTCGTCATCACCGGCAACCCCAACGCCGGCGTGCCCAGCCTCGTCGCGGGCGACGCGATCCACGTGGCGGTCCAGGACAGCGACGGCTTGACCATCATGACGGCCACCGCGACCGTGCCGGCAAACGTCTACTCCGGCTGGATCAGCTTCGAGTTTCCCGAGGACATGACCGTGCCCGCCGGCGTGTACCTCTTCGCCGCCTACACCACGGTGGAAGGCCAGTGCTCGTTCGCGTTCTGCCCGGGCGAGGACCTGTACCCCGACGGCGTGCGCATGGCGTCGCTCAACGGCATCGACGGCCCGTGGTTCGACTTCGTCGACAGCCACGACGTGCCGTTCCGCGTGTACGTGAACTCGGACTCGGTGGCGGCCGAGACACGGAGCCTCAGCAGCATCAAGGGCCTGTTCCGCTAGGCCGGCGCGGTCAGCGCGCCCGGTACCGGTCGGGCTGGTCGAACACGGCCAGCCCGCGGTACCCCGCCCGGACCACCGCCGCGTGCGGCACGCCCGCCGGGATGTGGAACGACTCCCCCTCCAGGTAGGTCCGCGTCTGGCCACCCACCGTGAGCACGACCTCGCCCGCCACCACCAGTTCCCACTGCTCGCCGTGGCTGTGCTCGGGCACCGTCACCTCCTCGTCGAAGCGCATGAAGGCGACCTGGTGCGCCGCCGCCTGCAGCAATCGGCCGGTGAAGCCGGGCAGGTCGACATCGAGCTCGGGAAGACGGTCCAGGAACGGGGGGAAGTCGGACATGGGTCTCTCCTCGGGAAAGAGGGACGGGCGCCTGCACCCCCAGGATACGGGACCCGGCCCGGAATGTGTCGATCATGATGGTGCGTTTGACGGCGGGGCGGCGGTGGGCGAGAATCCCGTCCCGGGCGACCGGGTCCCTGTTGACCGGAGGAGCCGACAAGATGACCGAACGCCGCTTCCTCAGACGTCTCACCGAGCCCCGCAGCGGCGACCTCGATCCCCGCCTCGACACCGTGCGCGACCACTGCCTCGGTCGCCGCGGCGCCACCGAGGACTTCCCCTTCGGCCCTGAGGTCATGGTCTTCAAGGTGGGCGGCAAGATCTTCGCCGCCATGGCCTGGGAGGAATCGCCGCTCACGATCTCGCTCAAGTGCGATCCCGACCGGGCGGCCGCCCTGCGCGAGGAACATGCCGCCATCAACCCGCCGCGCTACTTCGACAAGCGGAGCTGGAACGCGGTGACCCTCGACGCGAGCATCGACGATGCGTTGCTGCAGGAACTGGTCGAGCACTCGTGGGCGCTGGTCTTCGCCTCGTTGACGCGGAAGCGGCAGGCGGAGATCGGCGGGTAGTCCGGCGGTTCAGCGCGAATCGCCCCGTCGCCCCAGACTCCGCCAGAGCAGCACCAGGAACGCCCCCAGGCACACCCCCATGCCCGTGTGCACCAGCGCGTAGACCCCGTAGCGCAGGACGTGCGAGCCGCCCAGGAACGCGTGGTCGATCACCGCGAAGTCGCGCTCGCCGGCGCGGGCCATGAGCAGCACGTGGTAGCCCTTGTACAGGTGCAGCGCCAGGCTCGCGGCGGCGAAGGGCAGGTAACCGCGGACGAGCCAGGCCAGGCCGCGGGCGCTCACCTCGCCGCCGCCGGCCTTCCGCGCCAGCAGCAGCGCGCCGGCCAGCGCCAGGGGCAGCAGCACCCCCATGGTGAAGACGTGGCCGTGGACCAGGGCGAGCTGGATCACCGACTCGAGGTGGATCCCCGCGGGCGCCGCGGTATACGGCAGCTTCTTGGCCGATTCCTGGTACGAGATGCCGATCAAGAGGCCCACGAAGGCCATGACGATGGCGTAGCGCAGCAGGGTGCGCAGGGCGCGGCGGTAGTCGGCGGAGAGGTCGGGCTGGGTCATGGAGGCTGCTCCCGGGTTCGGTCCTGGTCGTCGGATCACGACACCATACTCCAAACGACGGCTGGGCACACGCCATCGTCCTGGTGGAAGCGGCTTTACACCTGGCAATCGGGGGCGGTAACATGCCATATTCAGCTCGAAGCAAGGGGGCGCGCGTGTTCGAGGCGGTGATCCTCGCGGCCGGTCGGTCGCGGCGAGCCGGGACCTTCAAGCCGGCTCACCTCTACCGGGGCGAACCGCTGCTGCGGCACGCCGTGGACGGCCTCACGCCCTGGTGCCGGCGCATCGTCGTGGTGGCGGGCCACCGAAAGGCCGAGGTGGCCGCACTCGTGGCCGGCTGCGACCGCGTCGTGGTCGTGACCAACCCGGCGCCCGACGAGGGCATGTTCAGCTCGATCCGCTGCGGCGTCCGCGCGCTCGACCCCGGCTGCCAGGGCTTCTACGTCCTGCCGGCCGACTGTCCCCTGACCGGCACGGCGGTGCCCGGCCTCCTGCTCGAGGCGTTCACGAGCGAGGACGGCACAAGCGCGATCGTCCCCGAGCATGACGGCCGCGGCGGCCACCCGGTGCTGCTGCCGGCCGCTGCCCGCGAGATGGTGCTCACGGCGCCAACATCGGCGACCCTGCGCGAGGTGATCGCCAGCATCGGCGCCACGCGGCTGCCCGTGGCCGAGGCCGCCGTCCTGATGGATCTCGATACCCGCGCCGACCTGCGCGCACTGGTCCAGAACGAGGAGTGAAGCCATGACGAGGAACCCGAGGTTGCAAACCGTGGTGCTGGCCGGCGTCTTCTGGGGATCGCTCTGGGGCCTGTACGAGGCCACCATGGGCTGGATCGTCCACAACCTGGTGCGGGTGCCCGGCGCCTCGAGCGTGCTGCTGGTTCCCTTCGCGGTGTTCTGCATGGACCGGGCGCTGCGGTCGGGCGGCACCCTGCGCAGCGTGGGGATCGCCGCGGCCACCGCAGCCTCGCTCAAGCTCGTGGACTTCCTGCTGCCGTCGCTCACCCTGCTGTCCATCGTCAACCCCGCCGTGGCCATCATCCTGGAGGCCATGGTCTTCGCCGCCATCGTGCGGCTGCTCGGCTACCCCGAACGCCGGGTCGACCTGCCGCGGGCGGTGGCCGGCGCCTTGGCCTTCAGCCTCGGCTGGCGGGTCCTGTTCCTGGCCTTCCACGCCGGCCTGGCCGCGGTCTGGTCGGTGGGCATGATGCGGCACGGTTTGCGCCTGCCCATGGGCTTCCTCGTGCGCGACGGCCTGCTGGGCACCGCGGCGATCACGGCGGTCCTGATCCTGATCAATCACCGGCGCTGGGCCACGGAGGCCCCCAGGTTGCAGCCCGGCGTGCTCACCACCGCGCTGGTGGTGACCGTGGCCGTGGCCGCCGAGCTGGCCACGGCCTACCTGGGCTAGATCCACTTCGAGGGCGGTGCTCGCATGCTCGACATCTACACCGAGATCGTGAACCTGCGGCAGCGCGGCCAGCGCGCCGTGCTGGTCACCGTGGTCGCACGCGAGGGGCACGTGCCGACCCAGCTGCAGAGCAAGATGCTCGTCGGCGCGCAGGGCCGTCTGGTGGGCACCGTGGGTGGCGGCGCCATCGAGCACCTCGCCATCGCCGACGCCCAGGCCGTGCTCGAGACGCGCCAGCCGCTGCTCCGGGAGTATCTCCTCGACGACCGTGTCCCCGACCCCGACACACGCGCCACCCCCACGGGCATGATCTGCGGCGGCAAGGTCAGCCTCTTCTACGAGATCCTCGGCCCCGGCGTCCGCGCCTACCTCTTCGGCGCCGGCCACGTCTGCCGCGCCCTCGCCGAGTACCTCGCGCCCCTGGACTTCGAACCCTTCTTCATCGATTGCCGCCCCGAATTGCTGATCGATCTCGCAGGCAGCCACGCCCGCGCCGGCGCCGACTACGCCGACCTGCCCGACCTGCCCGACCTCGCGGCGAGCTACGTGGTCATCGCCACCCACTCGCACACCTGCGACGAGCGCGTCCTCGCCCAGCTCCTGGCCGCGGGCACGCGCCCCCGCTACCTCGGCGTGGTGGCCTCGCGGCGCAAACGCACCCAGATGTACGCCCGCCTCCGCGAACAGCTCGGCCCGGACCGGGACCTCGACTGGATCCACATGCCCGTGGGCCTGGACCTCGGCGGCAACACGCCGGCCGCCGTCGCGCTCTCCATCGCCGCCGAGATGCAGGCCTGCCGCCACGCGATCACCGGCCACGCGCACATGCGGGACCGGCCGGCGCCCCGGCCACGGGAGGAGTCGTGAACACGCCGCGCCGTTTCCTGCTCAACGACCGCCTGGTCGACCTCGCCCCCGACGAGCACGGGCTCTGCCTGGCCTGGCTCCGCGAGCGCCAGGGTCTTTGCGGCACCAAGGAAGGCTGCGGCGAGGGCGAATGCGGCGCCTGCACCGTCCTGCTCGGCACCCCGCACGGCTCGCAGATCTCCTACCGCGCCGTGACCTCGTGCCTCCTGCCGGTGGGCGAACTGCCCGGCCGGCATCTGGTCACCATCGAGGGACTGAACCCGCCCACGGGACTCAATCCCATCCAGCAGCAGCTGGTGGACGAGGGCGCGCCGCAGTGCGGCTTCTGCTTCCCCGGCATGGTGGTCTCGCTCGCCGGCTACTTCCTGACGAGCCGGAACCTGAGCGTCGCCGACGGGTTGGCCGCCCTGGACGGCAACATCTGCCGCTGCACGGGCTACACCTCGATCCAGCGCGCGGTGACCGCGCTCAGCCGCGCGTTCGCGCCGCGCCTGGACCCACGCCGGCCCCGGATCGCCCAGCTCGTGGACTGGGGGATCCTGCCCGGGTACTTCACCGACGCCGCAGCACAGGTGGCCGGGCTCGCCCCGCCAGTGCGACCGACGTCCGACCCGGCGCCCGTCCTGATCGCCGGCGGCACCGACCTGGTGGTCCAGCAGCCCGACCTCGCGAGTAGGCCGGCGCTCACCTTCCTCTCGCGCCGGCCCGAACTCGGCCGGATCGAGCACGAACTCGATCACCTGGTGATCGGCGGCGGCGTCACCGTCGAGGAGCTCAAGCACGCGCCGGAATTCGCCGCGCTCGTCCCCCAGGCCGCGGCCATCATCGACCGCTTCGCCTCCACGGTGATCCGCAACCGCGCCACCGTGGCCGGCAACCTGGTCAACGCCTCGCCCATCGGCGACGTGACCGTGCTCCTGCTGGCGCTGGACGCCGAGCTCATCCTGGCCAACGACGGCCACCGGCGCACGCTGCCCCTGGGTCAATTCTACCTGGGTTACAAGGAACTGGCGCGGAAGCCGGGCGAGCTGGTCGAGGCGATCCGGATCCCCCTGCGCGTCCAGGGCGACCACGTCCATTACGAGAAGATCTCCCAGCGGCGTTTCCTCGACATCGCCAGCGTCAACTCGGCGGCGCGTTTCACGCTGGACGGCGACCGGGTCGCCAGCGTCACCATCGCGGTGGGCGGCGTGGCGCCGGTGCCGCTGGTGGCCCGCGCCACCATGGCCGCGCTGACCGGCTGCACCCTCGACGCCGCCACCGTGCGCAACGCCGCCCAGGTCCTCGACGGCGAGATCGCCCCCATCGACGACGTGCGCGGCTCGGCCGCGTACAAGCGCGAGCTCGCCCGGCGCGTCCTCTACGCTCACGCGCTCGCGGTCGCCCCCGCGCTGGTGCGTCTGGAGGAGCTGCTATGAAGCACGGCGACCCCTACCTGCACGTGCGCGGCGAATCGGTCTTCGTCGACGACATCGCGGCTGCGGCCGGCACGCTCTTCGCCGCCGTGGTCGCCTCCCCCACGGCCCACGGCATGATCACCCGGCTCGACCCCGCCGCCGCCCTCGCCCGGCCCGACGTGGTTCGCGTGCTCACCGCCGCCGACATCCCCGGCGAGAACCAGATCGGCGCCATCCTGCCCGACGAACCGCTGCTCGCCGACGGCCGCGTGCACCACGTGGGCCAGCCGGTGGCCGTGATCCTGGCCACCAGCGCCACCGCCGCCCGGCAGGCCCGGCGCGACGTGGTCCTCGAGATCGAACCGGAGCCCGCGATCCTCGACGCCCGCACCGCCGCCGCTCGCGGCCAGCTCCTCCTGCCCGCGCGGACCTTCGCCCTCGGCGACGTCGACCAGGCCTGGGCTCGCTGCGCCCAGGTAATCGACGGCCGCGCCCGGACCGGGGTCCAGGAGCACTTCTACATGGAGACCCAGGGGGCCATGGCCGAGCCCGCCGAGAATGGCACCGTGCGCGTCCACTCTTCGACCCAGTCGCCCACCGGCGTGCAGCGGCAGATCGCCCGGGTCCTGGGCGTGCCCATGCACGCGGTGGAGGTGGACGTTCGCCGGCTCGGCGGCGCGTTCGGCGGCAAGGAGGACCAGGCCACGCCGTGGGCGGCGATCTGCGCGCTGGGCGCCCGGCTCACCGGCCGCGCCGTCCGGCTGATCCTGGACCGCGGCGACGACCTGATCATGACCGGCAAGCGCCACCCCTACGACGCCGACTTCCGCATCGGGGTGGCCGCCGACGGCGAGATCCTCGCCTACGAGGTCACGCTCTACCAGAACGCCGGCTCGGCAGCCGACCTCTCGCCGGCGGTGCTCGAGCGCTCGCTCTTCCACGCCACCGGCAGCTACGCCGTGGCCAACGTGCGCGCCGTGGGCCTGAGCTGCCGCACCAACCTGCCGCCGTTCACCGCGTTCCGCGGGTTCGGCGGCCCCCAGGCCATGTTCGTCATGGAGGCCGCCATCGCGGCCGCCGCCCGCACGCTGGGCCGACCGGTTCACGAGGTGCAGCGGCGCAACCTGTTGCAGGAAGGGTCGGTCTTCCCCTACGGCATGACCGCCGAACGCTGCCAGGCCGCCCGCTGCTGGGACGAGGCCGACCGGCGCTATGACCTGGCCGCCATCACGGCCACCGCCGCCGCGCACAACCGGACCAGCCAGGCCACCAAGAAGGGCGTGGCCGTGATGCCGGTCTGCTTCGGCATCTCGTTCACCAACACGTCCATGAACCAGGCCGGCGCGCTGGTCCACGTCTATACCGATGGCAGCGTGGGCGTGGCCACCGGCGCGGTGGAGATGGGCCAGGGGGTCAACCAGAAGATCCGCCACATCGCCGCGCTCACCCTGGGCATCGGGATCGATCGCGTGCGGCTGGAGACCACCAACACCACGCGCGTGGCCAACACCTCGCCCACGGCGGCCAGCACCGGCGCCGACCTCAACGGCGAGGCCGCGCGGCTGGCCTGCCTGCAGGTCCGCGCGCGGCTGCAGGCCTGGATCGCCCAGCGTCACGGCATCGACGATCCCGACACGGTGACGATCGCCGACGAGCAGGTGCATCGCGACGGCCAGACCCTCGGCCTCGACTGGGAAACGCTCGTCCGCGACGCCCACCTCGCCCGCTGCGACCTCTCGGCCCACGCCCATTACGCCACCCCGCGCCTCGCCTTCGACAAGACCACCGAGAAGGGCCGGCCCTTCGCCTACCACGTCTACGGCACCGCCATCACCGAGGTCACCCTCGACTGCCTGCGCGGCACCGCCACCGTGGACGCCGTGCGCCTGGTCCACGACGTGGGCTGCAGCCTCGACGAGGCCATCGACCGCGGCCAGGTGGAGGGCGCGCTGGCCCAGGGTCTCGGCTGGATGCTGCTCGAGGAGGCGAGCTACGACGAGCAGGGCCGCCTGCGCCACGACACCGCCGGCAAGTACAAGATCCCCGACATCGGCTTCATGCCGCCGGTGCTCGCGGTGGCGTTCCTGGCCGACGCCGCCAACCCCCACGCCGTGCTGGGTTCCAAGGCGGTGGGCGAACCGCCGCTGATGTACGGCATCGGCGCGTTCTTCGCGCTGCGCGACGCGCTGCGCGCCGCCGGCACCGACCTGACCCCGGATTGCGTCGCGCCGCTCACCCCCGAACGCACGCTCATGCTCCTGACCCGGACCGCACCCCACGAGGAGACACCGTCATGACCATGGCCGAACAGGTGCTGGCGCTGGCCGAGAAATACCGCGACGAGACCGCGGCCAACCTCGGCCGGCTGGTGAAGATCCCGTCGCTCAGCGGCCAGGAACGCGAGGTCAACGCCGAGCTGGCGCGCCAGCTCGGCGAAGCGGGCTTCGACGAGGTCACCACCGACTCGCTGGGCAACGTCATCGGCCGCATCGGCTCGGGCCCGCGCGTCCTGGCCATCGATGCCCACATGGACACCGTGGACGTGGGCAACCCCGACAACTGGGAGTTCGACCCCTTCAGCGGTGAGGTCCGTGACGGGCATGTCCTCGGCCGCGGCTCGGTGGACCAGGAGGGCGGCGCGGCGGCCTTCGTCACCGCCGGCCGCATCGTCCGCGAGCTCGGCCTCACGGACCAGCTCACCCTCCTGTGCACCGGCACGGTCATGGAGGAGGACTGCGACGGGCTGTGCTGGAAGTACCTCATCGAGGAGGGCGGGATCCGGCCCGAGCTGGTGATCTCCACCGAGCCGACAAACCTGGGCGTGTATCGCGGCCAGCGCGGTCGCATGGAGATGGCGGTGTCGTTCCGCGGCCTCTCGGCCCACGGCTCGGCGCCCGAACGCGGCCGGAACGCCATCTACCCCGCGGCGCGCACGTGCCTCGCCGTGGAGCAGCTCCACGAACGGCTGGCCGACGACGCGTTCCTGGGCAAGGGCAGCATCACCGTCACCGAGTTCCGCTCGGGCAGCCCGTCGCTCTGCGCGGTGGCCGACTCGGCGCGGCTGCACCTGGACCGCCGGCTCACCGCGGGCGAGACCCGCGAGTCGGCGGTGGCCGAGATCGAGGCGCTGCTCGCGGGCAGCGATGCCCGCGTCGAGGTCCTCCATTACGACGGCCTGGCCTACACCGGCCTGCGCTACGGCATGCAGAAGTACTATCCGACCTGGACCGTGCCCGCCGACCATCCCGCCGTCACCGCCGGCGTGGCCACCGCCAGCGCGCTTTTCGGCGCGGCGCCGCGGGTCGATCGCTGGACCTTCTCCACCAACGGTGTGGCCATCACCGGCCTGCACGGCATCCCGGTCATCGGCTACGGCCCCGGCGACGAGGTCCTGGCCCACGCCCCCAACGAACGAGTGCCCGTGGACCACCTGGTCAAGGCCTCGGCCTTCTACGCACTCTTCGCTCTGCGCATGGCGCAGGGCGACTGACCCAGAGGAACGACCGCCATGAACGAAACCATCTCCAAGCTGATCAACCGTGTGGCCGCCCGCGGCAACGGTCTTCACGGGCGCGACGTCCTGCTCACCTGGGAGCACGACCTCGACCACCTGCGCACCCTGCTCGACGTGGCCGAGGCGCTGCGCCTGCTGCGCGCCGACAACGTCGCCACACGCTGCTTCGAGTCGGGCCTGGCCATCAGCCAGTTCCGCGACAATTCCACGCGCACGCGGTTCTCGTTCGCGTCCGCAGCCAACCTCCTGGGCCTGGCGGTCCAGGACCTCGACGAGGGCAAGTCCCAGCTCTCCCACGGCGAGACCACGCGCGAGACCGCGGTGATGGTGTCGTTCCTCAGCGAGGTCGTGGGCATCCGCGACGACATGTACCTCGGCGCGGGCAACGCCTACATGCGCGAGGTCGCCGCCGCGCTCGACCAGGCCCACGGCGAGGGCGTCCTGCCCCAGCGGCCCACGCTGGTCAACCTGCAGTGCGACATCGACCACCCCACCCAGACCCTCGCCGACCTCCAGCACCTGGGCCGCGAACTCGGCTCGCTCGACCAGCTGCGCGGCCGCAAGCTGGTGATGAGCTGGGCCTACTCGCCGAGCTACGGCAAGCCGCTGTCGGTGCCCCAGGGAATCCTCGGCCTGATGACGCGGCTGGGCATGGAGGTGGTGCTGGCCCATCCGCCGGGCTACGACCTGCTGCCCGGCACCCTCGAGCGCGCCGCCGACCAGGCCGCCAAAAGCGGCGGCAGCTTCACGGTCGCCGACTCCATGGCCCAGGCCTTCGCCGGCGCCGACCTCGTCTACCCCAAGAGCTGGGCGCCCTTCGCGGTCATGGAACGGCGCACCGAGTTGCTCCGCGCCGGCGACCAGGCCGGCCTGCAGACCCTCGAGCACGAATGCCTGGCCACCAACGCACGCTTCGCCCACTGGAGCTGCGACCGCGCGCTCATGGACCGCACCCGCGAGGGCCGGGCGCTGTACCTGCACTGCCTGCCCGCCGACATCACCGGCGTCTCGTGCGAGCGCGGCGAGGTCTCGGCCGAGGTCTTCGAGCAGTACCGCGTGCCGCTCTACCGCCAGGCGGGCTACAAGCCGTACATCATCGCGGCCATGATCGTCTGCGGCCGCTTCGCCGACCCGGCCGACCTGCTGCGCGACCTCACCCAGCAGGCCTGCGCGCGCCGGCGGGGATGACGCCATGAACACCGACCTCGCCGCACTTCCGTTCGACCGACTCCTGGACTGGATCCGGCGTGAACGCGCCGACCGGGGCACGGTCTTCGGCCTGCACGAGGACCTCTTCCGCGACCGCCTCCAGGGCCGCGCGTACGCCCTCGAGCGCCGGGGCCACGTGCTCGAGACCCCGCTGGGCGTGGCCGCCGGCCCGCACACCCAGCTCGCCCAGAACCTGGTGGCCGCCTGGCTCTGCGGCGCGCGCTTCCTCGAGCTGAAGACCGTCCAGGTGCGCGACGACCTGGTGATCCCGCGCCCGTGCATCGACATGGCCGACGAGGGCTACAACTGCGAGTGGTCGCAGGAATTGCCCATCACCACCAGCGCCGACCAGTACCTCGACGCCTGGACCGCCATCCGCGTCCTCCAGCACGAGGCCGGGGCCGACCCCGAGGCCGACCCCGGCTTCGTCATGGACCTGAGCGTGGGCTACGACCTGGCCGGCGTGCGCAGCGCCAAGGTGCAGCGCTTCCTCGACCGCCTCACCGACGCGCGCAGGGAGCTCGCGGCGCGGCTGGCCGCCGCGGCGGCGTTCTTTCCCGGCGCCCGCAGGATCCCGGCCGCCGACCGCCTCGCCGACAGCGTCACCCTCTCGACCATGCACGGCTGCCCGCCCGCCGAGATCGAGCGCATCGCCGCGTTCCTGCTCACCGAGCGCGACCTCGACACCACGGTCAAGCTCAACCCCACGCTGCTGGGCGCGGACGCGGTGCGCGCGCTGCTCAACGACACCCTGGGCTACCCGACCGAGGTGCCCGACGAGGCGTTCGCCCACGACCTGGCCTGGGACGCGGCGCTCGACCTGATCGCGTCGTTGCGCGCCACCGCCGCCCGCGCGGGCCGCCACTTCGGCGTCAAGCTCACCAACACGCTGGCCTGCCGGAACACACGCCACGTCTTCCCGGCCAGCGAGGAGGCCATGTACCTCAGCGGCCGCGCCCTGCACCCGCTGGCGGTGCAGCTGGCGGCACGGCTGCAGGAGGCGTGCGGCGGCGACCTGGACATCTCGTTCGCCGGCGGCCTCGACGCGCGGAACGTGGCGCGGGTGGTGGCCTGCGGCCTCGGTCCGGTCACGGTCTGCTCGGACCTCCTGCGGCCCGGCGGCTACCAGCGGCTCCACCAGTACCTCGACGAGCTCGACACGGCCCTCGCCGGCGCCCCCGACCTGGCGGCCTTCGCGCGCCGCGAGGCTGCGCTGCCCCAGGCTACGCTGGCGGCCGCCCACCTGGCCAACCTGCGCGCCTACGCCGCCGTCGTGGCCGACGACCCGGCCTACCACAAGGCCACCCACGGCGACCGCACCATCAAGACCGACCGCCCCCTGACACCCTTCGACTGCATCGCCGCCCCCTGCCGCCACACCTGCCCGGCCGGCCAGGACGTGCCAGAGTACCTGCACCACACCGCCCGGGGCGACCTCGGCGCGGCGCTGGCCGTGGTCCTGTGCGACAACCCGCTGCCCACGGTCACCGGCATGGTCTGCGACCATCCCTGCGTCGAACGCTGCACCCGCGTCAACTACGAGGCCGCCGTGCGCATCCGCGACATCAAGCGCACCCTGGCCCACCGCGCGCCGCCGCCCCCGCCGCCGGTGCCCGCCGACCCCACGGGACACCGCGTGGCCATCGTCGGCGCCGGACCCGCCGGGCTGTCGTGCGCCTGGTTCCTGGCGCTGTCCGGCGTGGCGGTCACGGTCCACGAGACCAAGGGCTTCACCGGCGGCATGATCACCGACGCCATCCCCGCGTTCCGCCTCGCCGACGCCGACTACCAGCAAGATCTCGACCGGATCACCGCGCTCGGCGTGACCATCCGCACCGACGAATTCATCGACCGCGAGCGTCTTGCCGACCTGCGCCGCGAACACGACGCCGTCTTCCTCGCCATCGGCGCCCAGGCCGATCGCACCCTCGGCATCGCCGGCGAGGATCTCCCCGGCGTCCGGCCGGCGCTCCGGTTCCTCGCGACGGTTCGCCGCGGGCAGGCTCCCGCGGTGGGCCGGACGGTCCTCGTCATCGGCGGCGGCAACACCGCCATGGACGCCGCGCGCACCGCGGTGCGTCTGATCGAGGACGGCGGCCAGGTCCACCTGGTCTATCGCCGCACCGTGGCCCAGATGCCCGCCGCCCGCGAGGAACTCCAGGCGATCCAGGCCGAGGGCGTGGCGATCCACGAGCTGCTGGCCCCGGCGGCCATCGAGGCGCGCGACGGCCGGTTGGCGCTGGTCTGCCGGCGCATGCGCCTCGGCGCCCCCGACCGCTCGGGACGCCCCCGCCCGGAACCTGACGGCGAGCGCACCACGACCCTGCTCGCTAACACCATCGTCCCCGCCGTGGGCCAGGCCCTGGCCGGCGACCTGATCGATCCGACCGACCTCGCCGCCGACGTCCAGGACCTGCGCCTGGACGGCGAGGAACTGCTCGTGGGCGGCGACGCCCGCCGCGGCGCCGCCACGCTCATCGAGGCCATCGGCGACGGTCGGCGCGCCGCCGACCGGCTGCTCGCCCGGCTGGGTCTGACACCCATTGACCAAGCCCAGCCGCCCGCCGCACGCAATCTCGCCGACCCGGACTGGCAGGATCGGGCCGCGCGCCTCGCCCCGCCGGTACTGCCGCCCGTGCAGGCGGGCCGCACCCCCCGCGACTTCTCCCTGGTGATCGGCGAGCTCGACCCCGCAGAGGCGCGCCGGGAGGCCACCCGCTGCCTCGACTGCTCGATCCGTTGCGACGTCTGCGTCTCGGTCTGCCCCAACCGCGCCAACCTGGCCTTGGACGTCCCGCCGCGCCACCTCGCCTTGATGCGGATCGTCCCCGACCATGGTGCCAGCTACGCTCTGATCCCGGATGAGGATTTTCTCCTCTCCCAGGGCCGGCAAACCGTCAATATCGCCGATTTCTGCAATGCTTGTGGTAATTGCACCACCTTCTGCCCCACGGCTGGGGAACCCTTCCGCGACAAGCCACGTCTGGCGCTCACGCCCGCCTCGTTCGCCGCCGAGGACGACGTGCACCTGATCGAACGGCGGAACGACGGGTCGGTCATCAGGCGGCGCGCCGAGGGTCGCGAGATCATGCTCCGTCGGCAGGGCGAACTGCTGGCGTACGAGACACCCGAAGCGCGGATCGAGCTGGACCCCACCACCTTCGCCATCCGCCAGGTCTCCTTCCTGGGCGACGCCTGCGAGGTCCGCCTCCACGAAGCCGCGGCCCTGGCCGTGCTGCTCGAGGCCGTCGCCGACCACCCGCTGACTTACACGCCCGGCAAGGAGGCCTGACGTGGCACGCTTCGTCTGGAACACCCTGCGCCGCGCCATCCCCGACTGGCACGCCCCCGAGCTCGCCTACCTCGACGCCATCCGCACCGGCGTCCAGCTCCCGCTGCACCGGACACTGCCGGGCTACGCCCCCACGCCCCTGTACGATCTGCCCGACCTCGCCCGCGAGCTGGGCCTGGGCGGGGTCCTGGTCAAGGACGAGGCCCCGCGCTTCGGCCTGGACGCGTTCAAGGGCCTGGGCGCGAGCTTCGCGATCTACAGCGTGCTGCGCCGGCAATGGCGGGAGCAAACCGGCGAGGACCTGGCCCCCACGTCGTTCGGCGACCCCGCGCTGCGCGACCGGCTCGGCGCCCGCACCTTCACCGCCGCCACCGACGGCAACCACGGCCGGGCCGTGGCCTGGACCGCGCGCCTGCTCGGCCAGCGCGCGGTGATCTTCATGCCCGACGACACGGCGGCCGCGCGGATCCTCGCGGTCGAGGACGAGGGCGCCGAGGTGCGCCTGATCGCAGGCACCTTCGACGACTGCGTCACCGCCTGCGCCGACGCCGCCGCCGGCGAGGGCTGGCAGGTGGTCGCCGACACCGCCTACCCCGGCTACATGGAGATCCCGGGCCACATCATGACCGGCTACAGCACCATCTTCGCCGAGATCATGGACCAGGCCGACCGCCCCCTGGACACGGTGCTGCTGCCGGCGGGCGTGGGCGGCCTGGCCGCCGCCGGCACCGCCAGCTTCGTCCAGCACCACGGTGCCCAGCGTCCGGCCCTGGTCTGCATCGAACCCGATTCGTCGGCCTGTTTCCTCGAGTCCATCGCCGCGGGCACCGGCGAGCCCGTGGCCGCCAGCGGCGACCAGCATTCGCTCATGGTGGGCCTCTGCTGCGGACGGCCCTCGCTGCTGGCCTGGCCGGTGATCCGCGACGGCATGGACCTCTTCGTCGCCATCGGCGACGAGCGCGTCCCCGACGCCATGCGCACCTATGCGCGCCACGGCATCGTCGCGGGGGAATCGGGCGCCTCCACCCTCGCCGGCCTGCTCGAACTGCTCACCAGCGACGACCTCGCCCCGGCCCGCCAGCGCCTGGACCTCGGCCCGCGCAGCACGGTCCTGATCATCAACACCGAGGGCGCCACCGATCCCGAGAACTACGCCCGCGTGATGGCGAACAACGACGCCGGAGGCGCACCATGACCGCCATCCGCCTCGAGCTCGACGGCCGCGCCATCACCTACCACGGCGATCCCGACCGCTCGCTGCTGAGCTGGCTGCGCGAGGATCTGGGCCGGACCACCGCCAAGGACGGCTGCTCGGGCCAGGGGTTCTGCCGCGCCTGCACCGTGGAGATCGACGGCCGCGCGCGGCTGGCCTGCGTGACCGCCATGAAGACCCTGGCCGGCAAGTCGGTCACCACGCTGGAAGGCCTGCCCGCGGAAGTCCGTGAGATCCTGGCCGACGCCTTCGTGCGCCACGGCGCGGTTCAGTGCGGCTTCTGCACCCCCGGCTACCTCGCGCGCACCCGCGTGCTCCTGGCCGAGAATCCCGCCCCCGATCGCGACGCGGTCGTCGCCGCTCTGCGGCATCACGTGTGCCGCTGCACCGGCTACCACGCCATCGTCGACGCGGTCCTGGACGCCGCCGCCATCCTGCGCGGCGAGACCGTCGCCTCAGCGCCGCCCGGTCCCGGCGTGGGCCAGAGCCGTCCCAAGTACCGCGCTCATCAGAAGGCCCTGGGCCGCGACCCCTTCGTCGACGACCTGCGCCCCGAGGGCCTGGTCCACGGCGCGCTGCGCTTCAGCGACCATCCCCGGGCCCGCGTGCGCACCCTCGACCTCGCCGCCGCCGCCACCATGCCCGGCGTGATCCGCATCCTGACCGCCGCCGACGTGCCCGGCGAGCGCCACACCGGACTGATCGTCAAGGACTGGCCGCTCCTGGTCGCCGTGGGCGAGACCACCCGCTACGTGGGCGACGCGCTCGCCTTGGTGGTGGCCGAGACCGAGGCCGAGGCCCGCGCCGCCGCCGCCGCCGTGGCCGTGGACTACGAGGTGCTCGAACCGATCACCGACCCCGCCGCGGCCCTCACGAATCCGGTCCGCCTGCACCCGGGCGGCAACCTGCTCGAGGAGAGCGTGGTGCGACGCGGCGGCGACGTGGAGGTCGCCCTCGCCGCCTCGGCCCACGTGGCCCGCGGCACCTTCACCACCCAGCGCATCGAGCACGCGTTCCTCGAACCCGAGTGCGCGGTGGCCCAGCCCTGGCAGGACGACGGCCTCGAGGTCTTCTCGCCCGGCCAGGGCGTGTACGTCGACCGAGTGCAGCTGGCGGCGCTGCTCAGGCTGCCGCCGGCGAGCATCAAGGTGCACCAGGTGGCCACCGGCGGCGCGTTCGGCGGCAAGGAGGACCTCTCGGTCCAGGGGCACGCCGCGCTGGCGGCGCACCTCTTGCGCCGCCCGGTCAAGGTCAAGCTCAGCCGCCCCGACTCGATCCGCATGCACCCCAAGCGCCACCCCATCGCCATGGAGTACGCCGTGGGCTGCAACGAGCGGGGCAAGCTCACCGCGGTGCGGGCGCGCTTCCTCGGCGACACCGGCGCCTACGCCTCGGTGGGCGGCAAGGTGCTCGAACGCGCCGCCGGCCATGCCACCGGCGCCTACCACGTGCCCTGCGTCGACGTGCTGGCCCGGGCGGTCTACACCAACAACCTGCCCTGCGGCGCCATGCGCGGCTTCGGGGTGAACCAGGCCACCTTCGCCCTGGAGAGCTGCCTCGACGAGCTCTGCCGGCTGGGCGGCTTCGACCGCTGGCAGCTGCGCTGGGACAACGCGCTCACCGCCGGCGGCCAGACCGCCACCGGGCAGGTCCTCGACGAGGGCGCCGGCGTGCGCCCCACCCTCGAGGCGGTCCGCGACGCCTACCGCGCCGCGCGCCACGCGGGCATCGCCTGCGGGATCAAGAATTGCGGCATCGGCAACGGCATGGCCGACTGGTGCGAGGTGGCCATCGAGATCGCCGCGGCCGACCGGGTGGTGGTCCATCACGGGTGGACCGAGATGGGCCAGGGCGTGCACACGGTGGCGCAGCAGGTGCTGGCCGAGACCACCGGCCTGGACCCCGACCTGGTCGAGGTCCAGGTCTGCACGGCCGAGGAGGCCGAGGCCGGCATGACCACCTCGAGCCGCGGCACCTCGCTGGTGGGCAACGCGCTCATCGTGGCCGCCCGCGACCTCGCCCGCGACCTCGCCGACCACGCGCTCACGGACCTGGTGGGCCGCCGCTACCGCGGCCGCTGGAGCTTCGACCGTTCCACCGCCCCCGGCGCCCCCGGCGAGGCCATCACTCACTATTCCTACAGCTACGCCACCCAGCTGGTGATCCTGGCCGACGATGGCGCCATCGCGCGGGTCGTGGCCGCCCACGACGCCGGCCGCATCATCAACCCCACGCTGTTCCGCGGGCAGATCCAGGGCTCGGTGCACATGGGCCTGGGCTACGCCCTGAGCGAGGACCTGCCCCAGACCGGCGCCGGCTTGCCGCCGCTGAGGCTCAAGGACCTGGGACTGGTCCCCATGAACGAGATGCCGCCCGTGGAGGTGATCGGCGTGGAGGTCCGCGACCCGCTGGGGCCCTTCGGCGCCAAGGGCGTGGGCGAGGTGGGCCTGGTGCCCACGGCGGCGGCGGTGGCCGGCGCCTTTCGCGCCTACGACGGTAAGCAGCGTCTGTCCCTGCCCCTCGAACCGGTGACGAGGAAGCCATGAGCCTGTACCTCGACGATGTCGTCTTCTGGGACCGTCATACCGGCGCCTTGCACCGCGGCGGCCTGGTGGTGGAGTCCGGACCCCAGGGTGGCCTGCGCCTCGCCGACACGGGCCCCGAGCCGGGCATGGAGCTGATCGCGGGCGCCGGGATGCTGGCGCTCGAGGGCCTGACCTGCGCGCATCACCACATCTACTCGGCACTGTCCCGCGGCATGCCCGCCCCACCGCGGCCGCCCCGCGACTTCGCCGAGATCCTCGAACTCGTGTGGTGGCGACTCGATCGCTGCCTCGACCTGGACATGGTGCGCGCATCGGCGCTGGCGGCCGGCCTGGACTGCCTCCGCTGCGGGGTGACCCGCGTGATCGACCACCACGCCTCCCCCAACGCCATCACCGGTTCGCTGGACACCATCGCCACCGCCTTCGACGAGCTGGGGCTCGCGCACGTGCTCTGCTACGAGCTGTCCGACCGCGACGGTCCCGAGCGCGCCCACGAGGGCCTCGCCGAGACCGACGCCTACCTCGGATCCGGGCGTCCGGGCCTGGTGGGCCTGCACGCCTCGTTCACCGTGGGCGACGTGCTGCTCGCCGACGCGGTCGACCTGGCGCGCCGGCACCGGACGGGGATCCACCTGCACGTGGCCGAGGACCGCCTCGACCAGGAGCGCTGCCTCGCCGAGCACGGCCGTCGCGTGGTCGAGCGCCTCCACGCCGCCGGGGTCCTCGACCTGCCGGGCACGCTGCTGGTGCACGGCCTGCACCTCGACGAGGCCGAGCGCGCGCTCGTCCGCCGCTCGCCCGCCTGGCTCGTGCACAATCCCGAGAGCAACCAGAACAACGCGGTGGGCGCCTTCGCGCTGGCTGGGCTCGACCACGCCCGCGTGCTCCTGGGCACCGACGGCCTGCACGGCGACATGATCCGCAGCGCGCGCGCCGCGTTCCTGGCGGGCCGGTCGGCCGGTGGCCTCGACCTTGCCCAGGCCTGGGCCGCACTCTGGCGCAACCAGCAATACCTCGAGACGCACCACCCGGCGGCCGCCCGCCGCAACGACGTGGTCCTGCTCGACTACGCCCCGCCCACGCCGCTCACGTCCGAGAACCTGACGGGGCACGTGGGCTTCGGCCTCGACGCGCGCCATGTCCGCACCGTGATTGCCGGCGGCCGGCTCGTGCTGCACGACGGCGTCCTCGTGAACTGCGATGAATCCGACACCCTGACCTTCTGCCGCGAGCAGGCCCGACGACTGTGGGCCGCGCTGCAGCAGGCCTAGACGAAAGGCACCCGCATGATCCCGATCATCGACAGCGTGATCGACCCCGCCGTCCGCCAGCGCGCCATCCAGCGCTACCGCGAGCGCGGCATCGTCCTGCCCACCTTCGCCCAGATGCGCGAGCCGCGGCTCATACCCGCGAAGGTGGTCGACCGGCTCGCCAGGATCGGACTGTGGGACCTCGATCCGCTGAACCTCTTCCGCATCACCTGGAAGAACGCGCCGCAGGAGCGGGGCGGCGGGTTCGGCGAGGTCAACGCCCTCGAGCTGCCGCCGGCCGTGACCGGGGTGCCGGCGCGCATCGTGGCGCTCGTGGGCAAGTGGTTCCCCACCGGGGCGCACAAGGTGGGCGCGGCGTACGGCTGCCTCGCGCCCAAGATCATCAGCGGCGGCTTCGACCCCACCTACCACAAGGCGGTGTGGCCGTCGACGGGCAACTACTGCCGCGGCGGCGCCTTCGACTCGTACCTCATGGACTGCACCGCGGTGGCCATCCTGCCCGAGGAGATGAGCCGCGAACGCTTCGACTGGCTGCACGACATCGGCGCCGAGGTCATCGCCACGCCGGGCTGCGAGTCCAACGTCAAGGAGATCTACGACAAGTGCTGGGAGCTGCGGCGGACGCGCGAGGACGTGGTGATCTTCAACCAGTTCTCCGAGTTCGGCAACGCGGTCTGGCACCACCACTGCACCGGCGCGGCCATCGCCGAGGTCTATGCCCGGCTCGCCACCCGTGACAGCCGCCTGGCCGCCTACGTCTCGGCCACCGGCTCGGCGGGCACCCTCGCCGCCGGCGACTTCCTCAAGCTCGACACCCCGCAGCTGAAGATCGTGGCCTCCGAGGCGCTGCAGTGCCCCACCCTGCTGCGCAACGGCTTCGGCGGCCACCGCATCGAGGGCATCGGCGACAAGCACGTGCCCTGGATCCACAACGTGCGCAACACCGACGCGGTGGCGGCCATCGACGATGCCGACTGCATGCGCCTGCTGCGCCTGTTCAACGACCCCGTGGGCCACCAGGAACTCGCGGTGGCCGGGGTGCCCGCCGAGACCGTGGCGCAGCTGCCGCTGCTGGGCATCTCCAGCATCGCCAACGTGCTGACCGCGATCAAGGCCGCGCGCTGGTTCGAGTACGACGCGGACGACATCATCGTCACCGTGGCCACCGACTCGGTCGACCTCTACACCTCGCGCCTCGCCGAGCTGACCGCCGCCCACGGCCCCTACACCCCGGTCCAGGCCGCCTGCGACCGCGAGCGCTGCCTCCTCGGCCAGGGCACCGACAATTTCAAGGAGCTGACGCACCCCGACCGCCAGGCCATCCACAACCTCAAGTACTACACCTGGATCGAGCAGCAGCAGATGGAACTGGACGACCTCAACGCCATGTGGCACGACCGTCGGCTCTGGCCGCGCCTCTTCGCCCAGCCCGCGCGCTGGGACGAGATGATCGAGGAGTTCAACGCCGAGACCGGCGTCCTCGCCGGACTCTGACCCGGAGGACGACATGGACGGGTATCTCCTGACCGCAGTCCAGCTCGTCGACGGCCAGACCGCGCGGCCGGGCAGCCTGCGCACCGCGGGCGAGCGCATCGCCGATATCCTGCCCGCCGACCTCGTCGCCGGCGACCTGGCCGACTGCGCCGCCCGCCACGGTTGCGAGGTGGTCGACGGCCGCGGGCTCTGGCTGGTCCCCGGCGGGGTCGACCCCCACGTCCACTTCGCGCTCTCCGCGGGCGGCACGGTCACCGTGGACGACTTCGTCTCGGGCTCGCGCGCCGCCCTGGCCGGGGGCACCACCACCGTCCTCGATTTCGTCACCCCCGGCCGCGAGGAATCGCTGCTCGCGGCCGCCGAGGCGCGTCTGGCCGCCGCCAGCCCGGCCTGCTGCGATTTCGCCCTCCACGCCAGCGTCACCGCCTGGCGCCCGGACACCGCCGCCGAGCTGCGCGCGTGCCGCGACCGCCTGGGCTGCCGCTCGGTGAAGCTCTACCTGGCCTACCTCGAGACCATCGGCCTGGAAGCGGCGGACCTGGCGGCGGCCATGGCCGCGGCCGCTGACCTGGACCTGACCGTGCTCCTGCACTGCGAGGACGGCGCCGAGGTGAGCCGCCGCCAGCGGGAGCTGCTCACGGCGGGCGAGCGGGGACCGTCGGCGCATCCGCGGTCGCGCCCTCCCGCGTGCGAGGCCGTGGCCGTCAACCGGGCGCTCGCCCTGGCGCACCGGACCGGCTGCCGGCCCTACCTGGTGCACCTCTCCACCGCGGAGGCCGTGGCGGCCGTCGCCGCCGCCCGCGAGGTCGGCCAGACCGTCCTCGCCGAGACCTGTCCGCAGTACCTGCTGCTGGACGAGGGCGTGTACGCGGGGAGCTTCGCCGAGGCGGCACCGTTCGTCATGAGCCCGCCGCTGCGGGCGCCGGCGCACGTGGCCGCGCTGCAGCGGGCGCTCGCCGCCGGGTTCTTCGACGTGGTGGCCACCGATCATTGCTCGTTCGACCTGGCCGGCCAGAAGGAGCTGGGGCGCGACGATTTCACGCGCATCCCCGGCGGCGCGGCCGGCGTCCAGCACCGCCTCGCCCTGCTGCACACGCTGGCCGTAGCGTCCGGCCGGATCTCCCCCACGGCGTGGGTCCGGCTGGTGGCCCAGCGCCCCGCCGAGATCTTCGGGCTGTACCCGCGCAAGGGCAGCCTCCAGGTGGGCGCCGACGCCGACCTCGTGCTCTGGGATCCCAACGCCCACTGGACCATCCACGCCGCCGACGACCACCACCGCTGCGACCACAGCATCTACGAGGGGCGTGCGGTTGTAGGCCGCGCCGTGGGGGTATGGCAGCGCGGCCGCAGCGTGGTGCAGGACGGCGTGGTGACCGCCGATCCCGGCGCGGGCCGCTACCTGCGCTAGGGCAGCGACCCCACCTCGTACGCGGTCAGGCGGTTGTCGTAGAGCCCCGGCACCACCAGAAGCCCCCGCTCGGGCACGTACTCGAAATCGGCGCAGAACGCCCCCGAAGCGGTGGTGTCGAGCAGCTCGGCCAGGGTGCCGTCGGGCGCCACATGGAGCAGGCGTCCGTTGAAGTCGGACACCAGGATGCCGCCGTGACCGTCGTGCCGGATGCCGTCGACCACGGCGCCCGAGCCCAGGCTCGCCACCGTCGTGACGCTCTGGTCGGCCAGGTCGACGGCCTTGAGGCAGCCGTCGCCCAGATCGCCGTAGAGCAGACGCTCTCCGTCCATGAGCAGGCCGTTGGGCTGGTCGATCCGCTCGCCCATGAACCAGACGCTGATCACCCCTTCGGCCAGCCGGTGGATGCAACCGGCACGCGTGTCCGAGATGTAGACCCGGCCCTCGACGTCGCAGGCCACGTCGTTGGGAAAGCGGGCGTCGGGGATGGCGAAGGTCTCGCGGATCTCGCCGCGCTCGGGATCGATCCTGTAGAGCTGCCGGCGATCGACCACCCAGAGCTCGCCGCCGTGCAGGGTCATGCCGGTGGGCCGCGCCAGTCCGCGGACCCATTCGGCATCGAGGACCTCGCCGCCCGGGGACAGGCGGGCGATGGTCTCGTCGCCGCCACGGTAGTACTCGGTGACGTAGAGCACGTCGCGGTCGGGATCGTAGAGCGCCGACTCGGGGAGGCGGTGGCCGGTGCCGTGCTGCCAGAGCTTGGTGATGCCCTTCGCGAAGAAATCGTCGGCGTTGTCCTGCCCCATCAGGCCCCAGCCGCCGAAACTCTCGAGGACCACGAATAGCAGCTCGTTCTCGCCCTGTTGCAAGGGCAGGTACAGCGTGTCCTCCAGGCCGATGATGCCGCTGAAGGTCTCGTCGCGCGACCGGTAGGCGCTGTTGCCCGCGAAGACCGGCCGACCGTTCAGGTAGACATGGGCCTGGTCGCTGTAGCCGAAGGAGAACCGGCGGACCTCGTCCTGGTCGGCGACCAGGGTGGTGCGGGCGAAGACGAGGTCGGTCAGGCCCTGGTGGCGCGGCGCGTGGCGGGCGATGTCGAGCAGGCCGCCGGGTTCGGTGCCGGCGGTCGTCCAGACGAGCTGGTCGCGCAGCGCCTGATCGGGATAGACCGCGGCGTCCACGTCGGTGGCGAGGAACGTCTGCGACAGTTCCCAGCGCCGGACCAGGCCGCGGGGATGGACCGGGATGGGCGCCGGTTCGAACGCGAGGTCGCTGGTGCGGGTGATCGAGAAGTCGGCGAAGAACGCGGCCGGCCGGCGCTCGGACTTGATGCCCACCGCGCCGGCGCGCGGCTCGTGCTTGAGGTCGACGATCACCAGGGCGGGTGCGGTCTGGTCACCGAAGAAGACGCGGGCCTGGCGCCCCTTGATCTCGAGCCTCACATGGATCCACTCGCCCGCGGGGATGGGGGCGGCCGCGGTGAAACCAGGACCGTTGTAGAGCTGCCAGCCGGCCACGCCCCCGAAGACCGGCGTGTACTGCAACGCGTCGGGTCGGTCGGGGACGTGCGGGCGGCAGTAGAAGTTCTCGTAGGCGAGCGGGCCGGCCGCCCGGAAGGTGATGCCCGGATAGCCGCGCGTGCCGTCCACGGCGAGGTCGTACTCGATGATGCCGTCGATGAAATCGGCGCCGGGCACGTAGGCCGACCCCACCAGCGCCTGGCGGCCGAGGTGCTCGACGATCTCCGCGTTGTGGAGCACCCAGCGGTCGGAATCGAAGGGGATCACCTCGGCGAGCACCGGCCACGTGGTCAGGGTCATGGCCAGCGTCAGGAACACGGCGCGGCGGATCATGGTAGAAACTCCTCGACGATGGGAACACCGGCACTGGCCAGGACTACGCGGGCGGGCGAAAAAGGTTGTTCAAACGGGCGGCCGGGAGGAATATCCATGACCGGATGCCCCGCTGGCCGAGTTTCGCTAACTTGATGGAAAGACGTGGCCAAACCGCATCCGGAACGACCTTTGCAAGCATGGACCAAGCATCGTCGGTATCACGGGACCAGGACCCTAGGGACGGGGGCGATCATGACGAACGGGAAGCAGAACACGCTGCAGAATCATCTCCTGGCGCTGAAGTCGGGAGCGCGCAGGTTCGAGAACGCCTTCGAGTCGATCAGCCGCATGATCCTCGAGGGCGAGATCACGAAGGTCGTGGTCAACGGCAAGTCCACCTACGACTTCAACATCTTCCGCCACGGCAAGAAGCACATCATCGGCATGTACGATGAGATCAACAGCTTCGTCTCCTACGTCAAGGATGCGGCCGAGGGCGGCTCGTCGGCCGAGATGGCGTACGTGCTGGTGGGCGAACCGGGCAACGGCAAGACCTTCTTCGTGGAGTACGTCAGCCGCCTGTACCGCGAGTTCCTGGCCCGCGAGGAGAACCGGCGCTACACCTTCCGGTTCACCGGCCTGGACAGTTTCGGATCATACGGCAAGATCACGACCATCGAGAGCCAGACATACGAGGATCCGGCGCTGCTCGGCCTGAATCTCTTCGAATCCGTGGACGAGAGCAGCCGCCACCTCGCCAGCAAGTACGGCTTCGACGACGCCCTGCTCGAGCGGCTCCACGAGAACTACCGCCCGCTGGGCGCCTGCAGCGGCTACATCTGGAACGAGATCCGCGAGCGCTACGACGGCAACCTCGAGTCCATGCTCGGGCACGTCGAGATCATCCCCGTGCCCTTGACCGAGAGCCTGGGCACGGTCACCGGCAAGTATCCCGCCAAGGACAAGATCACCTCGAGCGCGGTCGACCTCCTCGGCGAGGAATCGATCCAGCGGCTCCTGCACATCACCGACACCAACAACCCCTACCGCTTCGACCTGCGGCGCGGGGCGCTGGCGCGCGTAGCCGGCGGCGGCATCCACTTCTCCGACGAGATGTTCAAGAACAAGAAGGACCTGGTCCAGGTCTACCTCGGCGTGATCCAGAACCGCACCATCGAGATCGACGGCTACAAGTGGCCCATCGACACCCTGATCATCGCCACCAGCAACAACAGCGAGTTCAACCGCTTCCTCGCCGAGAAGGAGGAGGCGCCCATCGTCGACCGCTGCCGCATCAGCTACATCTCGCACAACACCAACTATCGGCTGCAGGAGCAGCTCACGCAGTACGCCATCGGCAGCGAGACCAAGACCACGCTCACGCGCGAAGAGCTGCACCAGGACCCCAACCTGAACTACGCCGCCTCGGTGACGGTGACGCTCTCGCGGCTGCCCCGCTCGGAGAAGCTCACGCCCATCGAGACCATGAAACTGGCGGCGGGCGAGATCGCGGGCGAGAAATCGATCAAGACGCTGGCCGAGGTCATCGACACCCTGAGCCAGGACACCGACATCACCAACCGCTTCGGCCAGAAGGGCCTGGGGCAGCGCAACCTGGGCCGCGCCATCCAGCTCATGGTCGAGAGCTCGGAGACCAACGAGGGCAGCTGCATGTTCGCCCACGACGTCTTCCACACCATCGAGCGCGTGATCCTCGATTACGTCCACGACAACAACGACCGCGCCAAGTACCTCGAGGACCTCAAGACCGCCAAGGGCCTGTACCGCGAGCGGATCATGACCGAGATGTTCAACGCCTACATGGACGAACCGCAGGCGATCCGCAAGGACGTCATGAACTACGTCAACATGGTCATCGGCATCGACGCCGAGCACCTCGGCCCCGACAAGATGTGGAAGTACAAGGATCCGCAGTCCGGCGAGCTGCGCGCGCTGAAGGTGGACGAGCGTTTCATCAAGAGCATCGAGGAGCGGCTCCAGCTCAAGTCGGACGAGCAGCGCGAGAGCTTCCGCACCTCGATCCGCAAGATCTACGGCCAGAAGATCTCGGTCGACCCGAACTACGACTTCATGGACAACCTCGAGCTGGTCAAGGCGGTCACCGACGTGCGGCTGAAGAGCGACATCGCCGGCGCCGGCAGCCTCATCGGCGCGCTGGCCAACCGGACCAACGAGGAGAACCAGAACCTCTACGACCGCATGATCGACACCATGCTGAACAAGCTGGGCTACTGCCGGACCTGCGCGCAGAAGACCATCGAGTACTTCTGCACCCAGGAGGACGAGAGCTGACATGAACGAGCGCACGCGGGCATTGCTGGCCGAGCTGGAGGCCCTGCAGATCGCCGGGTCCCGCGGCGCCCGGCTGCGCGAGGAGATCCTGCAGAGCGGCAGCCACGGCGCCGCTGCCCCGCGTTTCACGCCCGGCCTGCCGGTCCTCTCCCGCATCTACAACGTCCCCTACGCGTTCGGCGATCTGCCCTGGCTGCAGGCGCTGGGTCGCGCCCAGGCGAGCCCGGTGGTGCGTCTGGGCACCCTCGACGATCTCATGGACCGCGACTCGCGCCGCGAGGAGGACGGCTTCCCGCGCAAGATCCGCATCGGCCGGCTGGCCAAGCCCGGCAAGGGAGGCCAGGACAAGGTGGTGGTGGTGCCGTCCACGGTGGAGGAGAAGTTCGTCCACGACCCCAACTTCGCCCAGTCGCCCGAGGGCGGCGGCGAGGCCGGCGGCACCGGCGACGGCGAGGAGGGCGAGGTCATCGGCGAGCAGCCCGTGCGTCCCGAGGAGGGCGAGGGCGACGGCGCCGGGCCGGGCCAGGGCGAGGGCGGCCCGCACGAGATGGAGAGCAACGCCTACGACCTCGGCCGCATCCTCACCGAGCAGTTCCAGCTGCCCAACCTCGAGGAGAAGGGCAAGCGACGGTCGCTCACGCGCTACAACTACGACCTGACCGACCGCAACCGCGGCTTCGGGCAGCTGCTGGACAAGAAGGCGACGCTGCGCCAGATCGTCGAGACCAACATCGGCCTGGGCCGCATCGCGGCCGGCGAGGCGCTCGATCCCGCCGAGTTCATCATGGCGCCGCGCGACAAGGTCTACCGCGTGCTCAGCAAGGAGCAGGACTACGAGTCGCAGGCCGTGGTGTTCTTCCTGCGCGACTACTCGGGGTCCATGGGCGGCAAGCCCACCGAGCTGGTGGTCTCGCAGCACGTGCTGATCTACAGCTGGATCCTCTACCAGTTCCAGGGCCTGGTGGACTCGCGCTTCGTGCTCCACGACACCGAGGCCAAGGAGGTCGAGGACTTCTACACCTACTACAACAGCCGCGTCGCCGGCGGCACCCGCGTCGCCTCGGCGTTCAAGCTGGTGAACGAGATCGTCAAGCAGGAGAACCTGGCCCGCGACTACAACATCTACGTGTTCTACGGCACCGACGGCGACGACTGGGACAGCGAGGGCAAGGAAGCCATCCCCGAGATCGAGACCATGCTCGACTACGCCGCGCGGGTGGGCGTTACCATCGCCGAACGCGGCTACGGCGGCAGCAGCGAGACCGAGGTCGAGAAGTACCTCAAGGGGTCGGGCCTGCTCGAGTCGCAGAAGAAGAAGATCCGCCTCGACGTGATGCCCGACGGCGCCGACGAGCCGCGCCTGATCGAGGGCATCCGCGAGCTGATCAGCGAAACCTAGGGAGTCAGCGTGCAGCTCATCGACCAGCACACCAAGGCGATCATGGAGGGCTGCAAGGAGCGCGCCCGCGACGCCGGCCTGCGCTTCGACGACGAGTCGCTCGAGTACGTGGTCACCAACCGCGACCTGGTCGAGCTCTCGCCCAAGGTGATGATCCCCACGCTCTACGACTACTGGGTCCACGACGTCGAGGTACTGCAGGGGCGCGGCCGTTACGAGCTGTACCCGCACAACCCGTACGAGACCGTGATCAACACGCGGCCGGCCATCAGCTTCTACAACGACAACAACCCCGACTGGCTCAACGTGATGATCTTCTACCACGTCCTGGGCCACATCGACTTCTTCCAGAACAACCTCTTCTATCGCCACACCTGGGACGACGATTTCACCGGCCGCGCGCTGGCCGACAAGCGCGCCATCGCCGCGCTGCGCAGCGAATACGGCCGCTGGGTCGACTACACCATCGAGTTCGCCCGCGCGGTCGACAACCTGGTCGACTTCCACGGCGTGGTCTCCCATCTGCACCGCCCCCAGGGCGACGGCCTCTCCTCGCGCCTCGATTGGTACTTCGACATTTTCCTCCAGGACGAGAAGCACGTCCGCATCAGCGATTACGTGGCCGAGATCGACCGCTACAACCGCTGCGTCCGCGACCACGCCGACCGCGCCGAGGACGAGTTCTTCAAGGACGTGACGCGCAAGCATCCCGAGTTCCAGGCCATGTACGAGAAGTCGGGGCAGCTCGAGGCCGTCAACGACCGCGACGTCATGCAGTTCCTGCTCGACCACAGCGAGTTCCTGAACAAGGACGAGAACCGCTGGATGAAGCAGGTGATCCAGATCGTGCGACAGACCTCGCTCTACTTCCAGCCGCAGATCCGCACCAAGATCATGAACGAGGGCTGGGCGAGCTACTGGCACGACACGCTGTTCATGCGCGACGACCGCATCACCGGCCACGAGGTCGATTACGCCCGGGTCAACGCCGCGGTCACTAGCATGCCGCGCGTGGGCCTGAACCCCTACGCGCTGGGCATGCGCCTCTTCCAGTTCATCGAGGACGCCGCCGACAAGGGGCGTTACAGCCGCGCGTTCCTCTCGCTGCTGGGCGTCGCCGAGCGCCGGCGCTTCGACCAGCACACCGGCACCGGTCGCGACTACATCTTCGCCGTGCGCGAAAATCTCAACGATTTCCTCTTCACCTCGACGTTCCTCGAGCAGGATTTCGTCGACCACCACAAGCTCTTCGTGGCCGATCGCGTCCTCGACGAGCAGCGCATGGTCTGGCGCTGGTTCGTGAAGAGCCGCTCCGCCACGCAGTACAAGAAGATGGTCGTCGACCAGCTCTACCACCCGCCGCACATCACGGTCGACATCGAGCGCACCAAGTCCGACACCCTCTTCCTGATCCACCACTTCGAGGGCAAGCCCTTGGTCCACGACTTCATCAAGAACACCATGCTCGGCATCGAGTACCTGTGGGGCGGCGCGGTGAAGCTGGAGACGAGCGAGGTCAAGTCCATCGACCATCCTGATCCCGAGACGGCGCCTCCCGACGCCGAACCCGAGATCACCTGGAAACGCGTGCGCTACACCATGCGGGGGCGCAAGCTGAGCAAGGGGCTGATCTAGGCATGGATGCGATACGCAAGGCCCTCAACGACCTCGCCGACAGCCAGCGCGGCCTCGATGCCGGCCGCGTGCTGAGCTTCGAGGAGTTCCTCGCCCAGCTCCGCTGGCGACCCGACCGCCTGATCCGCAACGCACACCAGCTCTTCCACGACATGGTGCGGCTGAACGTCGGCGACGGGTACGACGAGTACCCCGACGACCCCGAATCCATCAACTTCATCGCCTACGACTTCGGCCCGCTGCTGGTGGAAGGCACCGATCAGCCCTTCTTCGCCGACCGCATCTTCGCCAACCGGCTGATGAACATGGTCGAGGGCTTCCGCGGCGGCGCGCAGCAGAACAAGATCTACCTGTTCATCGGCCCGCCCGGCAGCGGCAAGTCCATCTTCCTCAACAACCTGCTCAAGCACCTCGAGCTATACGCCAACAGCCCCGACGGCTGCCGCTACGAGACCGTGTGGCGACTCGACCGCGAGCTCCTCGGCGGCGACGTGCAGGCCGAGGCCAGCGAGCAGCTGAGCCGCCTGCTGGGCGATCGCAAGACCTCGCGCCTCCTGCAGGACCTCACCGGCAGCCGCAAGGTGCGCGCGCGTCAGGGCTACGTCGAAGTCCCCTGCCCCAGCCACGACAACCCCATCCTGCAGATCCCCCGCGAACAGCGCGCGGGCCTCTTCGATTCGCTGTTCCAGAACGACGAGTTCAAGTGGAACCTCTCGGTGGGCAAGGACTACGACTGGGTCTTCCGCGACGAACCGTGCACCGTGTGCAGTTCGCTCTACCAGGCGCTCCTGCAGAAGCTCGAGGATCCGGCCCAGGTCTTCCAGATGATCCACGCCCGCCCCTACGTGTTCAACCGGCGCCTCGGCGAGGGCATCACGGTCTTCAACCCCGGCGACCGCGCCATGCGCAATCCCGTGCTCACCAACCCCGAGCTGCAGCGTCGCATCAGTGTCCTGCTCGGCGACAGCAACCAGGTCCGCTACCTCTTTTCGCGCTACGCCCGCACCAACAACGGCGTCTTCGCGCTGATGGACATCAAGGGCCACAACAAGGACCGGCTGCTCGAGCTGCACAACATCGTCTCGGACGGCGTGCACAAGGTCGAGGAGATCGAGGAACGCGTGAAATCGCTCTTCCTCGGCGTGATGAACCCCGAGGACGAGCAGAACATCCGCGGGTTCCAGTCGCTCACCGACCGCATCGAGCTGATCAAGATCAACTACGTGCTCGATTCGTCCACCGAGGTGGCGATCTACGAGGAGATCTTCGGCCGGCACATCCACGAGAGCTTCCTGCCGCGCGTGCTCGAGAACTTCGCCCGGGTGATCATCTCCAGCCGGCTGAACGAGGAATCACCCGCGCTGCTCGATTGGATCGGCGACCCCGAGAAGTACCAGCTCTACTGCGACGAGAACCTGTTCCTCTTGAAGATGGCCATCTACCGCGGCGTCATCCCTTCCTGGCTCGACGAGGAGGACCGCCGCCAGTTCACCGCCCGCCGCCGCCGCAAGATCATCGCCGAAGCCGAGTACGAGGGCGCCCAGGGCTTCAGCGGCCGCGACGCCATCGACATCTTCCAGGACCTCTTCGCGCTGCACCTGCGCGAGAACCAGCTCGTGACCATGGACACCCTGGCCAAGTTCTTCACCAAGACCCGGCCCGAGCTGGCCAAGAAGCTGCCCAAGGGCTTCCTCGACGCGCTGCGCCGCCAGTACAACTACCAGACGCTGCAGGAAGTGAAGGAATCGCTCTACTACTACAACGAGGACCAGATCGCGCGCGACCTGCAGAACTATCTCTTCGCTCTCAACTACGAGACCGGCACCACCGTCACCTGCACTTACACCGGCGAGAAGCTCGACATCACCGAGACCTTCCTCGCCGCCATCGAGGACCGCCTGCTCGGGGTCGACGCCCGCGAGGGCCAGCGCCGCGAATTCCGCGCGGCCACCCAGCGCACCTACACCTCGCGCACCCTGACCCAGGAGATCATGGTGGGCGGCAAGCCCATCACCGAGACCGAGCTCTACCGCGATCTCCACGAGCGTTACGTCTACCACCTGAAAGAGAAGGTGCTCGAGCCGTTCCTCGGCAATGAGAACTTCCGTCGCGCGCTCAAGGACCTCGGCAGCGACGATTTCCGCACCTACGACCAGAAGATCCAGGCCGACGTCAAGTTCCTCATCGCCAACCTCTGCGACCGCTACGGGTACAACGAGGAGTCGGCGCGCGAGGTCTGCATCTACGTGGTCGACAACGACCTGACCGAGAGCTTCTCCGAATAGAGCGCTGGCGGCCGCCCGGCGGCCGCGCTAGAATCCCGCTCATGAACGACCTCATGGCCCAGCGGTACCTCGCCCTGCTCGGCGTCCCGGCCCGGCCGCCCTCGCTGACGGCGCTCGGCGAGCTCTGCGCCGCCCAGCTCGCACGCATTCCCTTCGAGAACGTGTCCAAGCTGATCCAGGCCGGTCGCGGCGAACCACCCGTCCTGCCGTCGATCGAGCTCTTCCTCGACCGGGCCGAGCACGCCTTCCTCGGGGGCACCTGCTACGCCTGCAACGCGTTCTTCGGCGAGCTCCTCGCCCAACTCGGCTACGACGCCCGCTACTGTGGCGCCGACATGTCCCGCCCCGACGTCCACCTGGTCAACGTGGTCTCCCTGGCGGGACGCCGCTGGCTGGTGGACGTTGGTTACGGCGCGCCCTTCCTGGGGCCCATGCCGCTGGAGGACGACGATCCGGTGATCATCCGCCGCGGCCTGGACCGTTACCGTCTCTATGCCGCCACCGAGACCAGCCGCGCCCGGCTCGAGCACCGCCACGACGGCGAGGTCGTGCACGGCTACACCCTCAATCCCCGCCCCCGGCGCCTCGAGGAGTTCGCGCCCATGGTGGCCGCTTCCTTCCGCCCCGAGGCTCCGTTCCTCAACCGGCTGCGCATCGTGCGCCACGGCGGAAAGCGGACCGTCGCCGTGCGCGACCTGACGGTCCAGGTGATCACGGGCGATCGCATCCGCGAGCGAGACCTTCCCGACCGGGACGCGCTCATGACGGTGGTGGAGGTCCTGCTGCAGATTCCCCGCGACTTCCTCGCCGAGGCGCTGGCCGCGCTGCCCCCCGAGCAGCGGCACGGTACCTGACAACTCCGATTTGTGGTAGATTGAGGGTGCGACCTGGCCGCCTTGGCGGCCCACAACGGGGCGCTGCGATCCCCTGTCTTCCGGCGCCCATGGCATCGAGGAGAATACCATGGCCGACGTGAACCTGATCCTGAGCATCCCCCAGGGCGCGATCACCGCCACCTCCCTGAGCGTCGCAGGCCTGGCCCTACATCGCAGTCCCGGTTCGGGGAAGCACTTCCAGGGCCGTAAGATCCTGGTCGATCTCGCGCTCGACAATCGCCAGCCCGCCTTCACCTACCTGGACGAGGGAGGCTGGCGCGACACTCTGGGCGACACCCTGGCCGCACTCGAGGCGGTCGGCGGCGGCAAGCGCACCAAGACCGCGCTGTCGAACAACGCCTTCTCGTGCACGCCCCTCGATGCCTACCGGAGCTGCTATCTGGCCAAGACCGGGGGCGAGGTCATGGAACTCGAACCTGGCGACATCCTCCAGCGCTTCGACTCCAGCGATTGCCAGGACGGGATGACGCCGGCCGCCGTGGCCACCGCCGTGGGCGTGCCCGAACCGGCTTCTCGCCGCCCGCGGCTCTACATGGTGATGTGCCCGGTGGAACTGCTGCTCCTGTCCAACCTGACCCCCGTCGAGTACGCCTGGTACGCGACGCATCGGCCGGGCAAGGTCTTCCGGCAGGTTGTGTTCACCGAATTGCGCACCGACCAGACCCAGCTCGCGGCGCTCAGCCGCTACCTCGACGGTCGCCAGGATCTCGAGACCCAGCCCGCCAAGAAGACCAAGACCGTGGTCTTCGAGGACTGCATGAGCCAGGTGCCCTTCGCCGCGTGGCAGGGCTATGTCGACGAGAAGCGGATCGCGCTCTACGCCGCCGACCAGCAACAGGTCGGCTTCTGGCGCTTCCCCGCCGAGATCCCGCGCTTCTGGGAGCGGGCGGCGGACTGACGCCCCTGGCGAGCCGGTGAGCTGGATCGAGGAGCCGGACCAGATGTCCGGCTCCTTCCACATAACCACGTGGCGCCAGGATGGCCGGTCGCTACCATATGGGCATGGACAGCGGCAAGACGGGCGCCCTCGTTCGGCCGCCCGGCCCCTCGATGAAGGAGACCATCATGATCCGTGCCTACGCGGCCCACGAAGCCAAGGGCCAGCTCGAGCGATTCGAGTTCGATCCCGGACCGCTGGCGGCCGACGCCGTGGAGATCGACGTCACCGCCTGCGGCCTCTGCCACTCCGACCTCTCCATGCTCAACAACGACTGGGGCATCACCACCTATCCCTTCGTGCCCGGCCACGAGGTCATCGGGAAGGTGGCCGCCGTCGGCGACCAGGTCACCACGGTCACGCCGGGCCAAACGGTGGGCCTGGGCTGGTATGCCGGCAGCTGCATGACCTGCCCCCAGTGCATGAGCGGCAACCACAACCTCTGCGCCAGCAACGAGTCGACCATCATCGGCCGTCACGGCGGATTCGCCGACAAGGTGCGCTGCAAGGCCGCCTGGGCGATCCCGCTGCCCGACGGCGTCGACGCCGCCAAGGCCGGCCCGCTCTTCTGCGGCGGCATCACCGTCTTCAATCCCATCGTCCAGTTCGACGTGAAGCCCACCGACCGCGTGGGTGTGATCGGCATCGGCGGCCTCGGCCACTTCGCGCTGCAGTTCCTCAACAAGTGGGGCTGCGACGTGACCGCCTTCACCTCGACCGCGGCCAAGGCCGACGAGGCCCGGTCCATGGGCGCCCATCACGTGGTGGACTCGCGCGACGGCGCCGCGCTCGACGCCATCGCCGGCAGCCTCGATTTCATCATCTCCACGGTGAACGTGGATCTGGCCTGGGAGAAGTACCTGAACGCGCTGGGCCCCGGCGGCCGGCTGCACACCGTGGGCGTGGTGCCGACTCCCATCCCTGCCCCGGCGTTCGGCCTGATCGGCGGCCAGAAGAGCATCTCCGGCTCGCCCCTGGGCTCGCCGGCCACCACCGCCAAGATGCTCGAGTTCTGCGCCCGCCACGGCATCGAGGCCATCACCGAGACCTTCCCGTTGAGCGAGGTCAACGCGGCCATCGCGCACCTGCACGACGGCAAGGCGCGCTACCGGATCGTGCTGGAGAACGATTTCGCCTAGCACCGCGCCTGCGGACAAGAGCGCCCGGCGATCCAGGGGGACCGCCGGGCGCTCGCCACGGAGAGCCGTGCTCGGATCCGGTCGCTAGTAGACGTACCCGATCCCGAACGGATTCAACCCCACCGTCACCTCGCCGACGTACATCGGCTGGCGGTACTTCCCCACCAGGTCGTAAACGGTGACCTTGTCGGCCGTGCCGCCAGAGTGGGTCACGAAGAGCTTCTTGCCGCTGGGTGTGGCCACCAGGTTGTGGGGCACCGGATAGGGCGTGTCCACGGGGCTGCCGGCAATGTCGTTCTTGCGCGTGCCGATGGTGTAGAGCGCCCCGGCGCCGCCACCGGGCAGGTTGGTGGTGTAGAAGTACTTGCCGTTGCCGGCCATGGCCGCGCCGTGGGCTCCGGGCACCGGGATGTCGGCGAGCTGGGCCAGGCTCTCGGGAGCGAAGACCAGGACCTGGTCGGAGTTCTGGCAGGGCACGTAGAGGTTCGTGTTCACGCCGATGCTCAGGTGCGGATCCTTGCCCACTGCGGCCCGGTTCATCTCGGCGAAGCCTGCGGTCTCGAACTGCACCAGGTAGTCGTTGGGACCGTCGATTCCCAGAACCGTCAGGTAGGCGTAACGGCCGAGGTGGTCGAGGATGACGTCGTGGGGCTTGCCGCCCATGGCCACCAGGTCGGCGGGAGTGGACACCGTGGCGATCACCTCGAGCGTGGCCGGATCGATCACCGTGGTGGTGTTGTCGATGTCGTTGTTCACCCACAGCTGCTGACCACGGCCATCGGCCCACATGTGGAAGACCCCGGCACCGGCGGGCACCGTGCCCTCCACGTCGAAGGTATGCGCGTCGAAGACGGCCACGCGGTCGTTGGCGCGGTCACCCACGAACAGGCGTCGATGCGCGGAGACGTGGACCACGTACATGGGCTCGGGCGTGACGTCGCCTTCGAACTGGGGCAAGGCGTAGGTACCGGTGAGCTGGGCGGTCTTGGCATCGATCACCGAGATGGTGCCCGAGCCCCGGTTGGCCACCACCACGGAGCCGCGGTTGTTCATGCCGTTGTCGAACGAGCGCAGGCCGGCGGCCTTGTCGGCATCGGCTACGGGCGAGGTTGGGTCGCTGGAGCACGCGGCCAGCGTGAGGGCGAGGCTGGCGATGAGGGCCAGCAGGACGATCAGCTTCTTCATTTCGGACCTCCGGATCTGATGGTCGGTTGGCTATGGGGATCCCGCCGCGCGACGGGCTCACATCGGGTTCATGCTTCGAGTACGAAGCTCAGGCCTTCATCGTGACAGTTATTGTCCGCTTTTCTGGCGAACACCCGGGAGGTCGTGGCCGAATCACTGAACGTCATTATCCTTTTGCGGTCATCGGAGGGTAGGGACAGCTCCGGTCTGTCGTCCCGCCTGCTGGAACCAAGATGAAGGGATTGATCATGAAGCGATATCTCATCGGCCTGTTCGCCCTGGCCGTCCTCGTGTTCGGGGCCGTCACCCCCGGCACCGCCGCCGACGCGCCCATCCTCAGCCGCATCGTCGACAGCGGCCAGCTCCGCGTGGGCATGTCGGGCAATCAGCCTCCGTTCAACATGACCGCCCGTTCGGGCGAGATCATCGGCTACGACGTGGACATGGCCAAGCTGCTGGCTGACGCCATGGGAGTCGAACTGGTCATCGTCCAGAAGCCCTTCGGCGACCTGCTGCCCGCGCTGGAGAAGGGCGACCTGGACGCGGTCATTTCCGGGGTCACCATGACGCCCCAGCGCAACCTGAAGGCCGCCTTCGTCGGGCCGTACATGGTGTCCGGCAAGTCGGTGCTCACCAAGTCGGCCACCATCGCCGCCATCGACGAGGCCGAGGACCTCGCCCAGGCCGACATCACCCTGGTGGCGCTGAAGGGCTCCACCAGCGAGCAGTTCGTCAAACGGGTGGCGCCCGGGGTCAACCTGAAGACCACCAAGGATTACGACGAGGCGGTGGCCATGGTGCTAGAGGACAAGGCCGACGCCATGGTGGCCGATTTCCCCGTCTGCGCCCTGACCCTGCTGCGGAACCCGGACGCCGGCCTCGCCATCACCACCGACCCGCTGACCATCGAGCCCATGGGCATCGCCTTGCCCCCGGGCGATTCACTGCTCCTGAACATGGTGGAGAACTATTTCGGTGCGCTGGAGGCGGTGGGTCTGCTGGACCTGCTCGACCTGAAGTGGTTCGAAGACGGGAGCTGGCTCGCCGAAATGCCCTGACGCCGGGCCGGACATCGCGAATAATTGTCGTACGATCCCTTGCGTTCTGGCGGTAAAGCCTTATGGTTAGCCTGGGTTGGCGACAGCGCCAACCTTGTTTCTGAGGGATGTGGCGAGTATTCAGATTCTTGGTCCTGCGTCGCGTCCCGCACGTTCGAAGGAAGTACGTTTTGAAGAAGATCTACGTGGGTAACCTCAGCTGGAGCACGTCTGACGACGATCTGGCCGCCATCTTCACCGAGCACGGCGCCGTCGCCAGCGCTCGGGTCGTTCTCGATCGCGACACCGGCCGCAGCCGCGGCTTCGGTTTTGTCGAGATGGAAGACGACAACGCCGCCATGCAGGCGATCAACTCGATCAACGGCCAGGAGATCGATGGTCGCACGCTGACCGTCAACGAGGCGCGCCCTCGTGAGCCGCGTTCCGGCGGTTCCCGCTGGTAGTCGGGATCCCGCGGACCTTCGCGGTCCGCTGATCGCCGCACCGCACGGCCCCGCTCTCCTCCGGGAGGGCGGGGCTTCTGCATGTCCCCCGGCAACCCGGCGGGCCGCCAGCCGTATCTCCAGGACCCCACTGTCCCCAGGAGATCCCATGCGACACCATCCGATCGCCCTGGTCTTGTTCGTCCTGGTACTTGCAGCCCAGGCTCCGGCCGACCCGGCCCCCGACGACGACCGTCGCGAGATCGCGCAGATCGTCCACGACACCATCGGCTGGGCCCTGACCAAGGACCGCGCCCGCCTCGAGAGCATCATCGCCCACGATGAGGATTACTTCTCCTACCATCCCGAAGGCCTCGACGGCGTCCACGGCTACCAGCAGTTCCTACGGGGTTTCGATATCTGGCTGGACGACCGCTTCGTGGCCACCGAGTTCGACGTCCGCGACCTCCGCATCCATCTCGCCGGTTCGGGCGACGTGGCCTGGTTCTCGGCCATCCTCGACGATTGCTACGAGTGGGACGGCCGGGCGGGCTGCTGGAAGGATACCCGCTGGACCGGGGTGCTCGAGCGCCGCGACGGTCGCTGGGTGGTGATGCAGAACCACTTCTCGTTCGCCGCCGACCGGGTGGCCCAGGAGGCGCGAGAACGAGCGCAGGCCGGCGAATAGTCTGTGCTATAATCGGCCTGACACGAGGACCGCCACTCCGCTCCCCATTCGCCCAGGGGGTTGGCATGCGTATCGTTATCCTTCTCGCCCTGTTGCTCCTCGGCGGCGTGCTGCTGGCGCCAGGAGCGGCCGCCGCCTGGATCGGCCATTACTTCCCGGCGGTCATGAACGACACCTGGACCTACGACAACCTCAACGACCCCGATCCTCCCTACCAGGAATCCGTCTTCGAGTTCTTCCAGTACGAGGGCCAGCCGGCGGTTCGCCTTGGCACGCCCGCCGACCATACCATCCTCTTCAACGCCGGGCGGATCCTCACGGTCTACGCCGAGATCGAGGATGGCATCCTCTTCCCCTATTTCCAGCCCATCGAGATCGGCGAGTTCACCGATGGCACCACCTTCGAGGTCTGTCCCACCGCCGTCTGCGACACCATGCTGATCCGGGAGTGGGATCAGATCGATCCGGCGCTGCAAGACCTTTTCCAGATCGACCCGGCCTGGGACGATCTGATTCTCCTCGTCTCCTTCGACCCGGATTACGCCCCCAATCTCAACAACCTGGTCGCCATGTCCAACCTTCCCCCCGGAGCGACCGTACCAGACGGCGCCGTCACCCACCTGGAGTGGTACCAGCGCGAGGTCGGGATGGTACAGTCGCTGGACATCGATGCGGACTCGGGCGGCTGGGAGGACCTGGAAGTGCTGGTGGACTTCGTGATCGCCGTCGACGACGATCCGCGCCCGCCGTCGGCGATCCGACTCCTGCGGAACCAACCGAATCCCTTCAATCCCACCACCACGATCCACTACGTGTTGCTCTCGCCCGCGGACGTGACGCTGCGGGTATTCAACCCGCGTGGTCGGCTGATGCGCACCCTCGTCGCCGTCGAGCCGCAGCACGCCGGGCCGCACAACGTGACGTGGGATGGCCGCGACGACCGTGGTCACGCCTTGCCATCGGGCGTCTACCACTGCTGGCTGCAGGCCGGCGCAGAGAACCGTGGACAGACCATGGTCCTGGTACGTTAGGGAGACAACCTCCAGCGAGGAGGTCGCCATGTTCCACTTGCCCTTGATGCTGAGCATCGCCCTGCTGGCGGCAACCGAACCATCGAGCCTCATCCTCGCAGAGCGCAGCATCCCGCTCTATCCCGCCACCGCCGATGCTCCTCTGGATCTGCCCTCGCCGCTGGTGACCTCCGCTGGCGAGACCTATCTGACGGTCGTCACCCGTGCTGGTCGCCACGCCGTGCTCCCGGTCACCGTGGAGAATGGAGCGCCGAACGATTATCCCAACCAGGCCTGGGGCAAGGGACGACAGCTCGCGGTCGATGCCGCCGACTTCCCCACCCTGGCGGCCACCGGGTTGCACGACGAGCAGGTACTGGCCGCCACCACCGTCATCACCGGCCGCCCGGTCGCCGACATCGCAGCCGCTGCACGACCCGGAGCGGCCTCGCGCTCGGGGTTCCTGGCCGACGACGAGGACCTGCTCGCGGTGATCCGCGACGACAACCGCCTGGTGGCTCGCCTGGGCCTGACCCACCCGGACCTGGCCCGACCGCTGTTCCACACCCTCAACCTCCTCCTGCGTGACCTCGCGTTGTACCAGCAGGGTCTCACCCCGATCTACAACATCACGAGCTTCCACTACAACGGATCGCTGATCCACCTCGAGGCCAGCGCCGGCAAGGGCTGGCAGGAATCCATCTTCGCCGACGAGGTGCGCGGATACTGGTCGATCAGGCTCTGGCGTTCCGCCACGGCCAGAGAGCAGCAATACCTGGCGGAGACATACGGTCATCTCGACGAGGTGGAACGTCTGGCACTGCAGGAGCGGCTGCTGTCGATCCACACTGGCGAGATGGTGGCCTTCTACATCATGCGGTACGGATTCTACGAAGGTCACACCCACTACCGTGCTGATCCGGCGGCCATCGCGTGTGTGTTCGGACTGGTGGACCTGGTCGAACTGGGACCGCGGCTCGGCGACGATTGACCCTGGTCCTGATCAGACCGGGATTCGATCAGGGGCTTCCGATCCTGCGTTGATCGGCGAGGAAAATGGCGGGGCAGGTCGTTGACCTGCCCCGCGAATCATCCAGCCAGTGTCCCGCCATCGGTTCAGTGACCCATGTCGACGCCTCCCGCTACCAGGCCCGCACCCGGGCCCGGCCCCGGATCGCCCCGAAGCCGACCATCTTCTGGTTGTGCTCGTCCCAGAGGTTCAAGGCCAGGGATCTGAGGCTGCGCCGCAGCGTCAGCGGCGGCACGGTCTGCAGCACCGGGATCGAGTCCTGGCAGGCCTGCAGGTGGTAGTTCGGGATGCGTGGCCGCAGGTGGTGGATGTGGTGCAGGCCGATGTTGCCGGTGATCCACTGCAGCACCGCCGGCAGCTTGTAGTACGAACTGCCCTGCAGGGCCGCCGCCACGGGATCGCGCCGCTCTCCCTGCACCCAGTAGGTGTCCTCGTACTGATGCTGGACGTAGAAAAGCCAGACGCCCATGGTCCAGGCGATGAGGATCACCGGGACCTGCACCAGCAGGTAGGTCTGCCAGCCCACGGTCAGCGATGCCGCGACGAGGAAGCCGACGAGGGCCAGGTCGGTGATCAGGACGCTCGCGGCCGCGCGCCAGCCGGCGCCCCGGTGCGGAATCCGGTAGGCCACCATGGACAACCAGAACGGAACCACCAGCAGCAGGAAGAAGGGGTTGCGCACAAGGCGGTAGCCCAGACGGGTCCAGCGCGGCGCCGCCAGGTACTCGTCCACCGTCATGGTCCACACGTCACCGGTGCCGCGCCGGTCGAGGTCGCCGGCGGTGGCGTGGTGGACGTTGTGGCTGCGCTTCCAGTCCTCGAACGGAGTGAAGGTGAGGATCCCGGTGATGTAGCCCACGATGCGGTTGGCGCGCCGCGAGGGGAAGTAGGAATCATGACAGCAGTCGTGGAAGAAGATGAAGATGCGGATCGCCAGTCCCGCCGCCGGCAAGGCCAGGGCGAGGGTCACCAGGTAGGGCCAGCCGAGCACCCTGCTGGCGAACATCATCGCCAGCAGGGCCAGGTAGGGAACGATGGTGTTGATCAGCTGCCAGACCGCCTTGCGCGTGTCCGCGCGGCTGAAGGGAGCGATGGCTCGGCTCCAATCGGAACGGTTACCCGACCGTCCGGTCTCGTGCTCAACGTTGGTCATGGCTTCTCTCCCTTCCCCACTAGCGGGAGCGCCGCTGGCCGAACGAGTAGCTTCGTTCGCTGGTCTGCTGGCGCCTGGTTTGCCGGCCACGCTGATCGTCACGTGGCGCGGGGCGTTTCTGACCTGTCTGCACCGGACGCTCAGGCTCGAAGCCAGCCACCTGCTGGCGCTGGATCGGGGCGCCGATCATGCGTTCGGTGGCCCGTAGCCAGCCATGGTCGCTGCCGGTGACGAAGGTGCAGGCCACACCCGCACACTCGGCGCGGCCAGTGCGGCCGATCCGGTGGGTATAGGCCTCGGGAGTGTTCGGCACGTCGAAGTTGATGACGTGGGACACGCCGCTCACGTCGATGCCCCGCGCGGCGATGTCCGTGGCCACCAGGATGTCGTATTGATGCGAGCGGAAGCCGTTCATCGCCCGGTCGCGCTGGGCCTGCGACAGGTTGCCCTGCAGTCCCACCGCCCGGTGTCCCGCCTTGCAGAGCTGCTCGGCCAGACGTTTGGCGCGGTGCTTGGTGCGGGTGAAGACGATGGCAGTGTGGCAATCGTCTCGCGTGAGCATGTGCTCGAGAAGGTCGCGCTTGCGCCCCTCGCCGACCATGATCATGGCGTGATCGATGGTGGCGGCCGGCGCCTTGTCGGCCAGTTCGACCACGTGCGGATCGTGCAGCAGTCCGTCGGCCAGCCGCCGGACTTCACGAGGCATGGTTGCCGAGAAGAGCAGGTTCTGCCGGCGCTCGGGCAACGCCGCGAGGATCTTGCGGATGTCGGGCAGAAAGCCCATGTCGAACATGTGATCGGCCTCGTCGAGCACGAGCGTGTCGACGTCGCCGAGGCGGAGCGCCTTCTGCTGGAGCAGGTCGAGCACCCGACCGGGACAGCCGACCACGATCTCCGGTCCGTGCCGCAGCGCGTTGATCTGCCGGGACATGGACACACCACCGAAGATGGTGACCATCTTCAGCCGCGTGAACCGGGCCAGGAGTTCGATCTCCGCGGCGATCTGGGTGGCCAGCTCGCGGGTGGGCGCCAGCACTAGGGCCCGCGGCCCCCGCCGGCGTTCGTCGAGGAGCCGCTGCAGCAGCGGTAACGCGAAGGCCGCGGTCTTGCCGGTGCCGGTCTGGGCCAGGCCCAGCACATCGCGGCCGTCGAGGCCGGCGGGAATGGTGGCGGTCTGGATGGGCCGGGGGGAAGCGAAGCCTGCAGCCTCGATCCCGCGCATGAGGATCCTGTGGAGCCCGAACCGGTCGAAGCCGGAGGGCGTCATGGTTTTCAATTCTGACATATGAAGTTGATTCTCCACCGTACGCGCGCAGGCTGGGCCTGTACGGCACGGCCGTACTTTCTGACCCATACAACAGTGAAGGGCAAGAGGGGGTTCAGGCGGCGTGGCCTCGGGTTGGAGGTTGAGGCCCTGTTGTTCGCCGCGGTCGGGTAGGTTTCCGACCATCGTTGGCGACATGGTAGTACCGGATCTGGATTAATGCCATCTTTATATTGTGGGGGGCGGACTCGCGGATGCCACGGGCTAGAAATTCCTGATCCCGACCAGATCGCTCTCCAGGCGCTCGGTGCGGTCGAACAGCACCCGACGGTTGACGGGGTGCACATCCACCCGGAACCCCCGCCGGCTCTCCAGGTCCGCCAACCTCTCGAACCGCTGCGTCGCCATCTGGAATCGGTCCAGCCGGTAAGACTGGCTCTCGGTCCGTTCGCTGGAGAGCACATAGACCCCGTCCGGACCCAGGCCCCAGTCCACCACCTGGCGCCCCGGCAGGGCGCAGACCTGCTCCTCGATTCCACCGTCCAGGGCCAGGCGCCAGATCCCCGTGGTATCCCGCGGGCCCCTGGAGAACAGGATCTGCGTTCCATCGCGCCATTCCCGCGCCAGGTACCCCCCGCCGGTGGTCACGGGTTCCAGGGCCCCACTGGTCACCGAGCGGCGGCAGACCTGACTCATTCCCCGGTCCTGGCAAGCGAAATACACCCATTGGCCATCCTGCGACCATGTCGGCATGGACTCGTGCCTTCCTGGTGGTGATATGACCACAAAATTATTGATGTCCAAATCCAGCAAGCAGATCCGCCGGTGACCATCGATGACCGCCGAAAATGCCAGTCGGCGATCATCCGGCGACCAGGCAGGATGGTCGGGATAACCGCCGCCCAGGTCGGTGAGCTGGCGGGCTGCCGAACCATCGGCGGCGGACACCCAGATCTGTCCCTCGCCCGAACGGTCGGAGACGAAAGCGATCCGCAAGCCGTCATGGGACTGGGCCGGTCGCGCATCGAAGCGCGACGATCCGATCAAACGCACCGGTCGGGGATTCTCCCCCGGCGGCAACTCCCAGATGTTCCAGTCGCCCCGGGCCTCGGTGTAGGCCAGCAGCCGGATCGCGCGCGCCGTGGACAGGCAGGTCAGGGTGTTGCCGGCGCTGATGAGCCGGGGTTCACCGCCGCGGATCGGCAGTTCCCAGAGCCCATCGTCGGCGGTGAAGACGATGGCCTTGCCGTCGGGAGTCCAGTCGAGGTCCAGGAGAACGCGGTCTCCCGCCACAAGGGTCCGGACATCGCCCCCGGCGCTGGGGATCAGCGCCACGCTCATCCCCTCGGCGCGCGAGCGGATGCAGGCGATCCAGCGACCATCGGGGCTGTAGCGCGGGCGGAAGTCGAAGTGCCCCGGCTGCTCGGGGGCGGCCAGCACCTCGCGGACGTTCGACGCCAGGGACAGCCGGTGGATGCCCCAACGGGTCCCGGGTTCCGTGGGGGCGGCGAAGACCAGGAACACGCCGTCGGGCGAGAAGTCGGCAGCCAGCGGCACTTCGCCGTGGACCTCGCCGATGAGCGGCCGTTCCTGGCCGCCCGTGGCGGGCACCATGAAGATGCCGGGGTGTTCGCTGCGGACGCGGGAGAACGCCACGTAACGCGAGTCATGCGACCAGGCCGGGTACGCGAAATGCCCTTCGCCGCCGGTGAGCCGCAGGGCATCCGGCTCGCCCACCACCTTGACGAAGATGCCGGTGGATTCGTGCGCGTCGCCTTCCCAGGCGTAGGCCAGGCGATCGCCGGCGGGTGAGAGCGTGGGATATTCCTCGACCCCGGGCAGGCTGGTGAGGGCCAGCGACTCGGTGGGGCCCCAGCCCGGCCGCACCGACCGGACCATCAGCCACCAGGCCGCAGCCAGCACCACGACGAGGGCCAGCGCGACCAGCGCCAGCGATCGACGCGATCGGCGCGGTGCTCCGGTTCGGGCCGGCGCCGGCGAGTGCGGCGCCGGCCGCGGCTCGAGCGGCCCGGGCGCGGTCGCCTCCCGCTCCACCCCGCACACCAGCCGGTACCCCTTCTTGGGAATGGTCTCGATGAAGCGCGGCTGCCGCGGATCGTCGCCCAGGATCTTGCGCAGCTCGGACACTGCCCGGGTCAGCGCCTCGTCCACCACCACCGCCCCGGGCCAGAGCGCATCCATCAGCTCCTGACGGCCGACCACTCCGGGATGCTCCGCCAGGTAGACGAGCACCTGCATGAACTTGTCGGGCACGCGCTGCTCGCCGTCCGGGCCGGTGATCCGGTTCCGCGCGGGGTCCACGTGCCAGTTCCCGGCGAGGAGGAGACCCGTCGGGAGCGGGTCGGAGCTGGTGGTGAGATCGTCGGGGTCGATCATGGTTCCTGACTTACGGCGCCGGAAACAGGTGGTTTCCTGGAGATTAGGAAAACATTAGGCCGATTGGACAACTCTTTTTCGCCCGCTCCATATGATGCCAGGTGACCGCACCTTGGATCCTGACCGAGGAGATGACCATGACCCCGCTCCGCTGGTTCCTCGTCGCCCTGTCGCTCGCCAGCCTGGCCGTTCCCGCCCGGGCCCAGTGGCCTCCAGAGGGTTTCGACCCCGAGCTGGCCGCCACCGAGATCCAGACGCAGCTGGCTGCCGGCGACCCCGACTCGGCGCTGACGGTGGCCGAGCACCTCGCCACCTACGAGCAGATCGCCTACCTCGAGGCGTTGCGCGAGGTGGTCCGCATCCACTGCTTGCGGGAGGACCAGGGCGCCGCCATGGAAGCGCTGGCACAGCTTCTCGACCACGGTTACTGGGACTACCGCGGCCTGCGCCGGGATCCCGACCTCGCGCTGGTCACCGGGGACGACCGTTTCGGCCCCATGGTGCGCAAGGCCTGGTCGGCACAGTACATCCGGATGCTCGAGCGCGACAGCCGCGAGGAGATGCAGAAGCCGGCCGAGATCATGGCCCGACTCGAGCTGCAGCCCGGTCTACGCGTGGCCGATATCGGGGCGGGGTCGGGCTACTTCACCATCCCGCTGGCGCGTGCCGTGATCCCAGGCGGCAAGGTCTGGGCCACCGACATCCGCCAGGAGATGCTCGACTACATCGCGGATCGCCTCGAGACCGAAGTGGTCGACAACGTCGAACTGGTGAAGGTCTCGCCCGATGATCCGGGCCTGCCCGCCGGCCAGGTCGACCTCATCCTCATGGTCGATGTCTTCCACTACATCAAGGATCGCCAGGCCTTCGGCGAGAAGCTGCACCAGGCCCTGGCGCCTGGTGGCCGCCTCGCGGTCATCGACTTCCGCTACGACCCCGACGCCGAGCGCGAGTTCGCACCTCCCCTCGAGCAGCAGGTCGCCCGGGTCGACCTCGATCGCGACCTGGCCGCCGCCGGCTTCACGGTGGCCGCCGCACACGACTTTTTGCCCGAGCAGTACTTCGTGATCTATACCGCGTTCGAAGAACGATAGGAGACGACGACTGATGTGCGAAGCGCCCCGCAAGGCTCTCGCGTTCTTCAGTTCCTCCGGCCCCGACGTGGGCCGCATACCCGGCGCGGGCTTGTACCAGGTGGCTCCGGACAGCGCCTGCGAGGCCGGGATGGACAGGAACGGTCGAACGCGGGATGCCTTGACGGGGCGCGGGTATTGCTGATAATGCAAGTCATTGCCATATAATAATAAAGCTCCTTTTTGTTCGAGTTAATCAGAGACCAAAGCCCCCCCGCGTGATATCCTCATAGCAAGACGGGCGACCGTGGCACCCGACACCCGCCCGCAAAGGACACCTTGACGAACTCGCCCGGGGGGGGAGCACCACCACATGTTGAGGGAATACAGCGCCGTCCCGTTGCCGGACGACTACGAGCAGCTCTATCTGCACTACGACCAGCCCCATCGGGCCCTCTGGTATTATCTGCAACCCGAGGGCCGGCCCTGTTTCAACAGCCAGCTCCTCGCGGAACTGCGTCGTTTCCAGGAGAACCTGGTCCTGGCCAACGCGACCGCGCTGGCCGCGGGCGAGCCGCAACCGGTGCGCTACACCGTGCTGGCCAGCGGCGTGCCCGGCGTGTTCAACCTGGGCGGCGACCTCGCGCTCTTCGCCGAGATGATCCGCTGCAAGAACCGCGAGGTGCTCCTGCAATACGCCACCGCCTGCATCGACGTGCTCTATCCCAATGCCGTCGGCTTCGACCAGCCGGTCACCACCATGACCCTGGTGCAGGGCGACGCGTTGGCCGGCGGGTTCGAGGCCGCCATCTCGAGCCACGTGATCATCGCCGAGCGCAGCTCCCGGTTCGGGCTGCCCGAGGTGCTCTTCAACCTCATTCCCGGCATGGGCGCCTATTCGTTCCTGATCCGGCGGGTCAGCCCCGACATCGCCGAGCAGATGATCCTCAGCGGCGAGACCTTCACCGCCGAGCAGATGCACGAGCTGCGCCTGATCGACATGGTCGTGGATGACGGCCAGGGCGAGGCCGCCGTGAACCATTACCTCGCCCAGCACCACAAGCGCGCCAAGGCCCACGCCGCCCTGAACCGGGTCCGCCAGCACGTCAACCCGATCACCTACCAGGAGCTCATCGACATCACCAAGATCTGGGTGGATGCCGCGCTGCAGCTCTCCGACCGCGACCTGCGGGTGATCAACCGGATCGTCCAGGCCCAGGACCGCTGCTTCCTGAGCGACCAGACGCCCCGGGCCCTGGAGGCCAGCGGCTAGCCCCCCGGCAGCACCAGATTAGGAAAACATTAGACCGAAGGGACAACTTTTCGACCGCTCCCGCCTATGATGCCCGACCGTCCTGATGCGACCCCCATCTCGCCACGGCATCGAGGCTCCAGCATGCGTCCTGCCACCCCCGCCAAGGTCCTCACCCTCTTCGATTCCACTTGCCTCATCGTGGGCATCATCCTCGGCGCCGGCCTGTACCAGGTTGCTCCGGATGTCGCCCGCGGCGCCGGCTCCACCTGGGCCACCCTCGGCCTCTGGGCGCTCGGCGGCGCGCTGTCGTTCTGCGGCGCCCTGGCCTACGCCGAGCTCGCCGCCGCGTTGCCCCGCGAGGGGGGCGACTACGTCTATCTGGGCCGCGCCTACGGACCATGGTCGGGCTTCCTCTTCGGCTGGATCCAGGTGCTGGTGGTCCGCCCCGGCGACATCGCGGTCATGGCCTTCGCCTTCGCCGCCTATGCCCAGGCCGCCGGACTCGGTTCCGGCACCGACGCGCGCCTGCTCGCGGCCGGCGCCGTGGTGGTGCTCACGGCGGCCAACATCCTCGGCGTGCGCGAGGGCAAGTGGACCCAGAACGTGCTGAGTGTCGTGAAGGTCCTGGGCCTGCTGGTGGTGCTCGCAGTGGCGGTGGCGGGCGCCGGCCGTGCCGCAACACCGTTGCTCACGGATTCCGGAACGACCCTGCCCTTGCGCGTCGCCCTGATCCTGGTGCTCTTCGCCTACGGCGGCTGGAACGAGATGGCCTACGTGGCCGCCGAGGTGCGCGATCCGGACCGCAACATCGTGCGCGCCCTCGTGCTGGGCACCGGCGCGATCACCGCACTCTACCTCCTGGCCAACGGCGCCTTCCTGGCGACGCTCGGCCACGCCGGCCTGTCCGCCTCGACCGCCGCGGCCACCGACGCGGTGGCGACCGCCTTGCCGGGAGCGGGTCATCGACTGGTGAGTGCGCTGATCTGCATCTCCGCACTGGGCGCGGTCAACGGCCTGGTGTTCACCGGGGCGCGGATCTCCTACGCCGTCGGCCGCGATCACCGCCTGTTCCGTCCCCTCGGCCGCTGGCACGCGCGCACCGGCACACCCGTGCGGTCGCTGCTCGTCCAGGCGCTGATCGCCCTGGTCCTCATCATGGCACTGGGATCGTTCATGAGCTCGGTGCTCTACACCGCGGCGGCGGTCTATCTCTTCTACCTGGGGTCCAGCGTGGCGGTGATCGTGCTGCGTCGTCGCGAACCCGGCCTCGAGCGGCCGTTCCGCGTCCCGGCTTTCCCCATCCCCGTGCTGGTCTTCGCAGCCACGTGCCTGCTCCTGATCCATGCCGCCGTGACCTACCGGCCGCTCATCGCCGCGGTCAGCGGTGGGCTGGTCCTGCTCGGTTGGCCGGCCTACCTGTGGTCGCGGTCATGCCGATCTTGAGCGCTCCCCGCCGGCAGGGTCAAGTCGGCCCCTGAACAGCCGATAGGACGACGGAACCTGCGTCAACCGCTGTCCCCGGCAAGGAGGCCGCCATGCGCCGCTCCGCCCTGCTCGTCCTCGCCTTCTTCTTCCTGCTGACCTGTGGCCCCGATCTGGCTGCCGCCGACCCGACCCCCCGGCGCGCCCCCGAGATCGACCGGGCCGATCCAGGCACCGGCTTCATCCCGCCCGCGCTCGACCTCGACCATCTCAGCCCCCCGGCCGTGTCCGCTGCCCGCCTGCGCGACCTGCCTGCGCGCTTCGACTGGCGGGAAGACAACATCGTCTCCCCCGCCAAGAACCAGGGCGCTTGCGGCGCATGCTACGCGTTCGCCGCCGCCGGCGACCTCGAGTCGCGGGTCCTGCGCGACCACGCCACGCTGGTGGATCTCTCCGAGAACTTCATCAAGGAATGCCACTACGAGGCCCGCAGCTGCAGCGGTGGCAACGCCCAGATGGTGATGAACCTGCTGACCCGCCGCGGCGCGGTCCGCGAGGACTGCGACCCCTACGTCGCCGGCGACGTGGCCTGCGACCTCTCCTGCGCAGCGGCCTTCTCGGTCCTCGACTGGATCTGGATCTGCGGCGGCGTCGCCCCCGCAACCGCCGACCTGAAGCAAGCGCTCATGGACCACGGTCCGCTGTCGACCACGGTCTACGCCGGCGACGATCAGAACACGGCCTGGTGGACGACCTTCGGCAGCTGGAACGGCGGCCCCGGCCTCTACTACGCCGGCAGCGAGGAGAACAACCACGCCGTGATGCTGGTGGGCTGGGACGACGACCAGCCGCACAGCGGCGGGGGCACCGGCTGCTGGATCGTCAAGAACAGCTGGGGCGAGAACTGGGGCGACGCCTGCGGCCACGGCAGCGACGAGGGTTACTTCTACATCGCCTACGGCTCGGCCGGCATCGGCGAGTGGTCGAGCGCCGTGCAGGAGATCATGCCGACGTACCCCGAGCTGGCGGTGGAGAGCTGGGACGAGGGCGGCTGGACCAACGCCTTCGGCTACGGCGTGGCCTCCGCCTGGGGCCTGGCCCGCTTCGATGCCACCGCGGACGTCAACCTGCATCGAGTGGAGTTCTGGACCACCGACGCCACCACCGACATCGACATCTTCGTCTACGACAGCTTCGCGGGCGGCTCGCTCGGCGGTCTCCTGGCCTCGGTGGAGAACCTGAGCTTCGACCACGCCGGTTACCACTCGGTGCCCGTCACTGCGCCGCTACCCTTGATCACGGGCAACGACTACTACGTCGCGCTCCGGATCCAGAACGTGAGCTACACCTTCCCCCTGGCCGTGGACGCCCAGGGTGCGCGCGGCCCCAACCACACCTGGCTCAGCTACAACGGCTCGGGCTGGACCGACCTCGGCGGCACCCAGGACTGCGAGGCCGGCATCCGCATCCGCACCAGCCCCCACACTACGCTGGCCGTGGAAGACGCCGCGATCGGCGACCTGCCGCCCGCCCACGGCGGACCCGACACGTTCGTGCTCGCCGCGCCCTGGCCCAACCCCTTCAACCCCGGTACCAGCCTGGAATTCTCGCTGGGGCGAAACGCCCGGGTGAACCTGCGCATCTACGACCTCCAGGGTCGCCTGGTCCGCACCCTCCTGGTCGCCGATCTCCCTGCCGGCCGCCACCGCGCGCGCTGGGATGGTCGCAACGACCAGGGGCGCAGCGCTTCGGCCGGAGTCTACTTCTGCCGGCTGGACGACGGGATACGCTGGCGCAGTCAGCGGCTGGTGCTCGTCAAGTAGGGCACCACCGCCACGCCGGAAACAGCCCGGCTGTCGGATCCGCCAGGGTCAGACAGCCGGGCTTTCGTCCGGTTGGACGGGCCTGGTGATCAGCCGGGTCAACGCCACCACCAGCTCGGTCCGGTCGTAGGGTTTGGCCAGGTAGCCCGTGGCCGGTTCGGCCAGCAGATCCTGCGCCCGCGCCGATGCGTCGTAGCCGGAGCACAGGAGCACCGGCACGGTCGGGACCAGATCGCGCAACACCGTGAAGGTGGCGAAACCGTCGCGACGGGGCATCACCAGATCGAGGATCACGGCATCGAAGGGAACCTCCGTGCGCCGGAGCTGGGTCTCGGCGTCGAGGCCGTCGCACGCGGTCGCCACCGTGCAGCCGAAGCGCTCGAGGACCTTCCGCGCCAGCTCGCGGAGGTCGGACTCGTCCTCCACCAGCAGGATGCGCCGACCGGCGAGGAAATCGGGATCGGGCGCCGGCGCGGACGGCGCCGGCGCCGGCTCGGTGCTGGTCATGGGCAGGAGCACGCGGAAGGTCGTCCCGGCGTCAGGCTCGCTCTCCACCTGGATGGTGCCGCCGAGCGCCTGCACCGTGGCGTAGGCCACGGCCAGCCCGAGTCCGGTTCCCTCCCCGACCTCCTTGGTGGTGAAGAACGGCTCGAAAAGATGTTCGCGCACCTCGGCAGACATGCCGCAACCGGTATCCGCGACCATCAGCTCGATCAGGTCGCGGCCAGCGAGCACCCCCTCGGACCCTTGACGATTGGCGGTGCGGATGGTGAGGGTCCCGCCCTGCGGCATGGCGTCGCGGGCGTTGATGACCAGGTTCATGAGTGCGCTGCTGAACCGAGACGCATCGCCCAGCACCCTGCAACGTTCAGCTTCGAGGCGGATGTCCAGGTCGATGCCGCGGTCCAGGCTGTGGCCAAGCAGGATCGACAGTTCGTCCACCACCCCGTGCACGTCGATGACCGTGGCGAGGGTCGGCTCACGACGGGAGAAGACCATGAGCTGCTGGGTCAGTTCGGCGGCGCGACGGCTCGCGGTGCGGATCCGCCTGACGTCATCCTCGAGCTGCTCCTGTCCGGCGACGCCCTCGACCAGGAGTTCAGCCGAGCCCATGATCGTCATCAGCAGGTTGTTGAAGTCATGGGCGATTCCGCCGGCGAGCCTGCCTACCGACTCGAGCTTCTCAGACTGGCGCAGCCGTGCTTCCAGTTGCAACCGTTCGGTCACGTCGCGCAACACGGCCACCACGCCCAGCGGTCCGTCCCCGCCCGGGATCAAGGTGGCGCCCGCCTCGATGGTGACGAGGGCGCCGCTGCGCGCCCGCAGCCAGGTGTCGTGCTCGAGATGCACCGTCTCACGGGTCGCGGACACCTGCTGGAACAGGCCGGTCCGGCCCTCTCCTGTCTCGTGATCCACCAAGCTCACCACCGTGTCCAGCGGCTGGCCCATGGCGTCGGCAGCCGGCCAGCCGGTGAGCTGGCAGGCGACGGGATTGACCCGGACGATCCGGCCGCGGTGATCGGTGGCGATGACGGCCTGGTCGATGGCATCGAGGGTGGCGGCCAGCGAGCGCCGGCTGCTCGCCAGCTCGTCGTTGGCCGCGGCCAGCCTTTGCGCATGGGCGCGGGCATTGTTCAGGAAGACCAGGAAGAGCGGCAAGATGGCCAGGAGCAGGATCGTGGCGCTGACCAGCGAACGCAGGGCACGATTCAGCAAGGCCTGGTCCAGCCTGGCGGTCTCGTACTCGGCGCAGGCCAGGTAGCGGCGACCACCCGGCGACGTCTGCGGCAGGAACACCGCACGAAAGGTGCCCCAGCGGTCGGTGAAGGTCGTGAAGACGGGTTCGCGGCCGTTAGCCGCCTCCTTCTCGGCGGCGTTGACGTCGCCATAAGAGGTGTAGTAGTCGGTCTCGAGCCCGGGTTCGTCCGACTGTTCGGTGCGGTTGCAGGCGGTCAGGAAGAACTGGCCGTCGACCTCCACATCGGTCCAGGCGTAGCGGACGCCGGTGACCGCGGCGTATTCGGTCAGGGCCAGCTGGTTCCGCCGATCCTCGGCAGGGTCGATGGCCTCGGGACCGGTGGCGCGATCGTGGAAATCGGCGGGCAGGACATGGGGCACGCCCACTGCCACCACCAGCAGGCGCTGGTCCACCTCGGCGATCATCTGGGCATGGTTCTGCCGATATTCGCCATAGATCACCATGGCGACCATGACGAGGTAGAAAACGGCAGCACCTAGCAGCCAGCGATTGACCCGACCATTCAGCAGCACCTCGCGGCCTTTCGCCTGGTCGGCAGCCCCCAGGGCAGATTAGAGGTTGGCGGGGAGCCTGGCAACAATCCTGTTGCTCACCAGCTCTTCAGCCAGTGCCCCAGCCCGACTCCCACGAATGTGGCCACGGCGTAGCCCAGCGTGCCGCAGAGGATCGCGGGCAGCACCAGGGCTTGCCAGCGTCGTGCCGCGGCCATGGCTGCGGCGGTGGTCGGGCCGCCCATGTTGGCATTGCTGGCGATGACCAGCTCGCGCAGGTCCAGTCGCAGCGCGCGGCCCGCCGCCAGCAGCACGACCAGATGCACGGTCAGGATGAGTGCCGCGAACACGAACAGCACCGGTCCCACCCGCATCACCACCGCCACGTTGGCGCTGGCGCCGATCACGGCGAAGAAGATCTGCATCAGGAACATGCCGAGGGTCTCGGCTCCCTGCAGGCAGGCCAGGCGACCCGGCATGGTGGTGGCCAGCGTCACGGTCAGTGCGGTCAGGACCAGGACGCCCCCACCACGCCAGCCGACGAGGTCGGCCAGGAAGAAGCCCACTGCACAGAGCGTGGCCGCGAGGGCCAGCGCACTGGCGGCCGGCAGCAGCGACGGCAAGGCGGGGGCTGCATGATCACCCGAGGCGTTGGCGTCGCGCGTGGCCCCGGCCACCGCTGCCCGATGTGGGAATCGGACACGCAGCCAGCGCCATTCTGGCAGGGCGAAGAGCACGAGGAAGTAGAGCGCCATGACCAGATTGTCGGCCGCCACGCCGGCGGTGAGCAGGTCGCCCGTGCGCAGGCCAACCGCCTCGGCTGCCGCGGCGTAGTTCATGGAACCGCCCACGTAGGTGGCCGAGAAGATGGCCGCCAGCTGCCAGCCGTGTTCACCCAGGGGAACCACGCGGAACGCCAGCATGGTGCCCAGGACGGTGCCCGCGCCCCCGATGACGAAGGCGAGGAGCGTGGGGCCGGCTTCCCGCAGGATCCGGCGCAGATCGGCCCGCAAGAGAAGCAGGGGAATGGCCAGGGGCACGAGGTACGACCAGGTGACGTCGTAAGGGGCGGCCCCGGCGGCGGGCAGCACGCGCAGGTTCGAGAGCATGAACGTCGCACCCATGGTCACCAGGCAGCCGGAGAGCCGAGCGCCCCAGCGTGTGCGTTCGGACCAGATGCCGAAGGCCGCCGCGGCGAGCAACAGTGCCCAGACAGCCCAGTCGGCGCTGGCAGGGATGAGCGAAGTCATTCAGGTCTCCCGGGAGAAGTGCTGGCCAGTCTTGGGAGGCCCAGTCTAGGGGCGGCGAAGGTCGAACTCCAGGCCCAATCGGCAATTGTGGACTTTTTGTGCTGAAATTATCCCATCAGTGTGATTTCAGGTCCCGAAATTCATTCTTACTGCTATCCCCTGGCATCCAGCCAGGTGACTCGGTAATTCATCGGGAGGTCTACCATGACCCTTACCAAGACCCTGACTGCCGTGGGCCTGCTCTGCCTCGTCTTGCCCGCTGCGGTCCTGGCCCAGACCGAGCTCGAGCGCAACGTCGTCGCCGGTGGCGGCGGCACTGCGGGTTCGGCTGGGCACGCCCTGACATTCACGGTCGGCCAGGCCGCCGTGGGTCCGGTCAGCGACGGCGCGTATGACCTGGCCATCGGCTTCTGGCACCGGCTCGCGGGCTCCACCCCCGTCCTCGGGGATCTACCCGCCGTGTTCGGTCTCGACCAGAACTATCCCAACCCCTTCAACCCCATGACCGTGATCCGCTTCGCGTTGCCCGAGGCGCAGCCTGTGCGCCTGGCGATCTACAACGTGCGCGGCCAGCGCATCCGCCTGCTGGTGGACGAGGAGCGCCCGGCCGGACGGCACGAGGAGGTCTGGGACGGCGCCGACGACCATGGTCGCGGCGTGGCGTCCGGCACCTACTTCGCCCGGATCGAATCCAGCGCGGGCGTGCTCACACGCAAGATGCTGCTGGCCCGCTAGTGAACTGTGACCACTGACCTGACTGCGATCCCTCGATCGCCCGGAGGATAGAAATGCGACTGGTTACCATGATCTGCCTGATCGCCCTCATCGCCGCCAGCGCGGCCTGGGCCTACGCTCCCCCCGCCATGACCTTCCAGGGTCGCGTCACCGAGGCCGGCGGCGCGGCCGTCCCCGACGGCAACCACAGCATCACCTTCCGCATCTATGACCAGATCAGCGGCGGCGCGCCGCTGTGGAGCAGCACCCGCAACGTCAACGTCCAGAACGGCATCTTCTCGGTGGTGCTCGGCCAGAACACACCGCTGACCCTGCCCTTCGACGAGCCCTACTTCATCGGCGTCCAGTACGAGGCCGAGGCCGAGATGACCCCGCGCGTGCCGCTGACCTCGTCGCCGTTCGCGCTCGGCGTGAGCGAGGACGCCGCGGTCACCGCGCTCAACGGGCGCACCGGCGAGATCCAGCTCCTCGCCGGCGCCAACGTCACCATCACGCCCGTGGCCGCCGGCTTCATCATCTCCGCCACCGGCGCGGTCTCCGACAACGACTGGAATGTTGTCGGCAACGACATGTACTCGCTGCCCTCGGGCAACGTGGGCATCGGCCAGATGACGCCCGCCAGCAAGCTGCACGTGGGCGGCGACGCCACCCTGGGCGCCTCGGGCGCGCCAGGTTCGCTCTTCGCGTACAACAGCGGCACCTCGGTCACCTCGCTCTTCGGCGGCAGCTACTCGAACGAGGGTTCGCAGATGGCGATCCGCGACGAGGTGGGCAACACCTACATGGGCGCCCAGCCCGACATCGACGGCACCGGCGGCTTCTTCTGGGTCCAGAACGGCAACTTCAGCAGCGCCATCCAGATCGACGGCAACTACATCGGCACCGGCGACCCGCGCATCACCATGGTCGGCAGCGGCTCTTCGGCAATCATCAATCTCGGGGAGAGCGGGAACAGCGCGGTGCAGCTGCCCGGCAGCAGCATCTCGGCGGTCGAGATCCTCGACGAGCCCGGCCTGGCCTCGCTCAACGCCCACGGCAGCTCGTCCTACCCGGTCCAGGACTCGTATGCCGTGGTCACCTCGCGCACCATCAGCGCGCCCACCGACGGTTTCATCCTGGCCATGTGCTCGCTGGAGATCGACCTGCGCCACGAGGGGTCCAGCTCTTCGTACGTGACCGCCGGCCTCTCGCTCACTCCCAACACCGTCGACAACAACCAGGACCTGAGCTACTACCTGCCCGCCAATGCCGCCACCGGCATCTACCTCAATCCCAGTACGCCAACGGCGGTCTACCCGGTGACCGCGGGCAACCACACGGTGTACCTCAACGCTCGCAAGGTCGGCACCAGCACCTCGTTCATCTGGGACACCCAGCTCAACCTGGTCTTCATCCCCACCGCCTACGGTTCGGTGGCGCTCAGCGCCGGATTCGACGGCGGCGACCAGTTGAGCAACACCAGCCAGTCGCCGGCTCTAAGCAGTGGCGACATCGCCGCCGAGCAGCGCGCCTCGATCCAGGCCAACGACGATCGGGTGGCGCGTGAGCTGGCCGACCTGAGGGCCCAGATCCAGGCCCTGCAGCAGGAGATGAGTGTTCGCAACGGCGACCCGGGTGTGACCACCCGCTAGCTGGGACCGCGTGCGAGCATCCACTTCCCACTTGGAGTCCGCATGCAGGGAGCCGCGCCGCTGGTGGCGCGGCTCCTCTCATGTCCGCCATCCCTAGGCCGCCAGCGCGCGCTGTACAGCCACCCACAGGCTGGCGCTCCCCAACACCACGAAGACGTGCCAGATGGCGTGGTTCCAGGGCAGCCGCTTCCAGAGGTAGAACGCCACGCCTCCGGTGTAGAAGCCGCCGCCAGCGGCCATCCAGAGCAGGGTCGTGCGGTCGAAGATGGCGAGCAACGGCCTGAGCGCCACGACCACCAGCCAGCCCATGAGCAGGTAGATGGTGATGGAGAGCCACTTGAAACGCCGTGCGGTGGCCACGTCGAGGACCAGGCCGGTCAGCCCCAGCACCCAGACCACGCCCAGGAGCCACCAGCCCCAGGGTCCGCGCAGGGGACCGAGGCAGATCGGCGTGTAGGTGCCGGCGATGAGCAGGTAGATGGCGGCGTGGTCGATCCGTTTGAGCACCGCCTTGGCCTTCGGCGCAGTGACGGCGTGGTAGAGCGTGGACGCCAGGTAGAGCAGCACCAGGGTGGCGCCGAAGATCGCCGCGCCCACCATCTCCCAGGTCTCGCCACGCGCGGCCGCCTGCATCACGAGCACCACCAGGCCGACCACGGCCGCCAGGCAGCCGATGCCATGCGTCACCGCGTGGGCGACCTCCTCGGCGGTGGAATAGTAGCCGCCGCGATGCGGTGCGAGGTTTCTCCTCATGAGGCCGGCTCGATGCTGTCGGGACGTGGCACGAGAACCTCCCGGCGGGTGGCGCTCCCACCGAACGGTGTTTCAATTGTCTGGACCAGGCCAGGATAGGGCCTGCCATGCCCCCTGCAAAGCGAGCTTTGAAGCGATGACACCGAACGCCCCCGAGAACTGGTTCGAGGACATCTACGCCGGCAGCGACACCACGGGCCAGGGCGTTCCCTGGGCCAAGCTCGTGCCCGCGCCGCTCCTGGTCCGCTGGCTCGACAGTGCACCGCCCCGCCGCCCCGGCGAGAGGGTACTCGTGGTGGGTTGCGGCCTCGGCGACGACGCCGCCGAGCTGGCGCGTCGCGGCTACCGGGTCACGGCCTTCGACGTGTCGGCCAGCGCCATCGACCTCGCCCGCCAGCGCTTCGCCGACCTCGCCGTCGAATGGCATGTGGCCGAGCTCTTCGCTCTGCCCGCCGCCTGGCGGCAGGCCTTCGACCTCGTGGTCGAGCATCGCACCATCCAGTCGCTGCCTCCCGAGTGGCAGGCCCGCGGCATGGCGGCCATCGCCGCCTGCGTCGCGCCCGCCGGCCAGCTGCTGGTGATCGCCGACCTGCGGCCGCGCGACAGCGAGCCCGACGGTCCGCCCTGGCGGTTGCGGCCCGGGGAGCTGGATGCCTTCCTCGGCGCCGGCCTCCGCCGCCTGGAGTCCCGCGAGAGCCGCGTGCCCCACGACCGGGACCGGTCACGGTTGGTCCAGGTCTACGCCAGAGCTGCCGCTGGCCAGGATGATGCCGCCGCGGTATGCTGACCGCTCGTCGCGCGACCCTCGTCCGGGAGCCACCCATGCGATCATGGATCCTGCTGCTGCCGGCCCTGGTCCTGGCCTGCGGCTGCAGCATCGACCACAGCCTGCATCCGGGGCCCGCCAACGTCAGCACCAGCTTCGCCGCGCCGCCACCCCCCGCAAGCGCTCCCGACAGCCTGCTGGTCGTGAGCTACAACATCCAGTTCAGCAAGCACGTCGACCTCGCCCTCGACGACCTGCACCGCATCGGCCTGTATTCCCCCGACATCCTGCTGCTGCAGGAGATGACTCCCGAGGGGGTGGACACCATCGCCCGCAGCCTGGGACTGAACGCGGTCTACCAGCCCGCCGCCATCCATCCTCACCACCAGAAGCTCTTCGGCAACGCCATCCTCTCGCCCTGGCCCATCACGGCGCACCGCATGGTGGTGCTGCCCAACCCCCATCCGTGGTCAGGCCAGCAGCGCATCGCCGTGGCCTGCGACCTCGACATCGCCGGCCGGCCGGTCCGCGCCATCAGCCTGCACCTCGCCACCGCCGTGGTGACGTCCCCGCAACGCCTGGAGCAGGCTGCCGCCGTGGTCGACAGCCTCGTGGCGGGATGGACCGGCGCCGTGGTCCTCGGCGGCGATTTCAACTCCTCCACCACCCCGAACATCCGCGCCCTGCGCAAGCTCTATCGCCATCGGGCGCGCCTGCTGCCGGTCTACCAGCCCTCGGGCTGCACCGTGCGCTGGAACATCGGACGCCCACTTGGCGCCGGCTGCCGGCTCGATCACCTGTTCCTGCGCGGCCTGCAGGCGGGACCTCGCGGAGTCGGCCGCCAGGCCCTGGCCAGCGACCACTACCCGATCTGGGCCCGCGTCGGCTGGGAGGCGAGCCGCTGAAATCCGGACCTGCCCCCTGGTTCGATCCCGGACACGTTGGTATCCTGATGGCTTGCCGCTCTACCCAGCCTCCTCGACCAAGGACGTACCGATTCCATGACCCCCAGCGATACGCCCCTCACCGACGCCCTCGCCGGCCGCGCCAAGTTCCTCGGCTTCACGCATGGCTACTGGATGCTCAACGGCATCGAGATGTTCGAACGCCTGGCCTACTACCTGGTCCGCTCGGTGGTGGCCCTCTACATCATGCAGGCCGACGACCCCCACGGCCTGCACTTCACCGCCGCCGACAAGGGCATGATCTACAGCCTCTGGTTCATCTTCCAGTCGCTGCTGCCCACGTTCACCGGCGGCTATGCCGACCGCTATGGGTACAAGAAGACCCTGGCGTTCTCCATCACCCTGAACATCCTGGGCTACGTGCTCATGGCCACCCAGACCTCGCTGGAGGGCTTCACCTTCGGCGTGGTCGTGCTGGCCACCGGCACCGCGTTCTTCAAGCCGTCGCTCCAGGGTTCGCTGGCGCAGAACGTCACCAGCCAGAACTCCTCGCTGGGCTGGGGCATCTTCTACTGGGTGGTCAACGTGGGCGCGGCCGCCGGCCCCATCCTGGCCAACTTCGTGCGCACCGAGATGAGCTGGACCGCGCTGTTCCTGACGGCCGCCGCCATCACCTCGCTCAACTACCTCATGCTCTTCACCTTCAAGGACTTCGCCTCGGGTGCGGACAAGACCGAGGGCCCCGCCAAGGTGATGGTCCGCACGCTGAAGAACCTGGCCGATCCGCGGCTGGTGACCTGGCTGCTGATCATGAGCTGCTTCTGGCTGATGATGTACACGCTCTGGGACCTGCAGCCAAACTTCCTCACCGACTGGAACGATTCGAGCGACGTGGCCGGCTTCTTCCGCAACTCGTTCTTCCCGGACCAGTGGACCGTGCAGACCGACCGCGGGCTGATGGTGCCGCAGGAGATCCTGCTGAATCTGAACGCCGCGCTCATCGTGCTGCTGATGATCCCCATCTCGTGGGCGGTGCGGAAGCTGCGCACGCTCGAGAGCATGGTCATCGGCATGACCATGGCCACCGCGGGCGTGATCGTCGCCGGATTCACCAACGTGGGTGGGATCTTCCTGCTCGGCGTGGTCGGCTTCTCGCTGGGCGAGATGCTCACCGGGCCGAAGAAGAACGAGTACCTCGGCCTCATCTCGCCACCGGGCAAGAAGGGCCTCTACCTGGGCTACGTGAACATCCCCGTGGGGCTCGGCGGCTGGATCGGCTCGTCGCTCCAGGGCTACGTCTACGGGCACTTCGGCGAGAAGGCCGTGCTGGCCCAGAAGTACCTCTGCGATAAGACCGATTTCCTGCAGGGCAAGGTCTGGGACGGCCACGTGGGCAGCCTCGAGCAGGTCACGGGCATCGCCCGCACCGAGGCTTTCGTGAAGCTGCAGGAAGTGACAGGACTGGACCCCGTGCAGGCCACCGAGCTACTCTGGAACACGTATCACCCGCAGCTGTGGGTGTGGATCCCGTTCGCCAGCATCGGCGTGGTGGCCATCGTCGCGCTGGTGGTGTTCGCGCGGATGGCGCGCCGGTGGAACGACATGAACGTCTGATCGGACGGTGACGGATGCAAGGTCGGCGAGGCTGGGTGATCTGGGGCGTGGGCGCTTACGTGGCGATCCTCGTCGCGGTGGCCGCCGGCCTCTATCTTCTCTACGGCGCCGCCCGTGAACACCTCGACGAGGCACTGGGCCAGCGCCTGCTCGCGGTGGCCACCACCGCGGTCCACCTCGTCGACGGCGACGAGCTGGAGACCTGGGCCCTCGACCCCGAACCGTCGCTCGACCTGCTCTGGCTCACGAGCCGCCTCGAACAGATCCGCCGCGAGAACGACCTCGCCGAGATCACCCTCTGCGACCCCGCGGGCTTCGCCGTGATCTCGGCGACCGGACGGCTCGACCGCGGCGAGGTCAACGTGTTCTGGGAGCTCGACCGGCCCGCGGTGGAGCTGGCGGTGGAAGGCTTCCCCTCGGCCACGCGGCTCTATCGTTCACGGCAGCTCTTCCAGAAGTCGGCCCACGCGCCGGTGCACGACGCGCGGGGCACGGTGGTGGGGGTGCTCACCGTCGAGGGCGACGCCGACTTCTTCGACGCCCTGGCCAGCCTCCGCGCCGGCGCCCTGGCCACCGGACTGACGGTGCTGGCCCTGCTGGCGGCGCTCGGCCTGCTGATCCACCGCACGAGCCGCGCCCTCGAACGCTACCGCGCGGCCAGCCTGCGCCAGGAGAACCTGGCGGCCATGGGTCGGATGACCGCGGGCATCGCCCACGAGATCCGCAATCCGCTGGGCATCATCCGCGGCGCCGGCCAGCACCTCGCCCGCGTCCTCGAGCAGCACGGACTCCACGACGAGACCACGACCTTCATCCCCGAGGAGGTCGACCGCCTCGACCGCATCCTCACCGGCTACCTGGCCTTCGGCACCGACACCGCCAGCGAACCCGAACCGGTGGACCTCGGCCCGCTGGTGCGCCGGACGCTCCGCCTGCTCGACGATGACGCGGTCGACGTGGTCGAGCCCCTGCCGGCCGCGCCGCTGGTGGGCGACCCGCGCCGCCTGCAGCAGGTGCTGCTGAACCTCCTGCTCAACGCCCGCGACGCCATGCCCGACGGCGGCCGCATCACCGTGGCGCTCGCCGCGGGCCGGGACCAGCATCGCCTGACCATCTCGGACGAGGGCCCGGGCCTGCCGGCCGGCGATCCCGACCGCTTCTTCGATCCGTTCTGGACGACCAAGGACAAGGGCAGCGGCCTGGGATTGGCGGTCTCGCGCCGCATCGCCCGGCAACACGGCGGCGACCTCCGGCTCGGCGACCGCGCCGACGGCCGCGGCGCCACCGCGACCCTCACCCTGCCGGCCGCCAACGCGAAAGGATGACCGTGGGCAAGATCCTGCTGGTGGACGACGAGGCCAAGCTCGTCACCCTGCTCAAATCGGCGCTGGAATACCGCGGCCACACGGTCACCGGTGTCAGCGAGGGCCAGGCCGCCCTGGACCTGGTGGACTCTGAACGCTTCGACCTGGTCCTGACCGATCTACGCATGGAGCCCGTGGACGGGCTCACGGTGATCGCCGGGGTCAAGGAGCGGTCGCCCGAGACCATGGTGGTGGTGCTCACCGCCTATGGCGCCGTGGCCACCGCGGTGGAGGCTCTGCAGAAGGGCGCCTACCACTACCTCACCAAGCCCATCAACTTCGACGAGGTGGCCCATGTGGTGGAGAAGGCGCTGGGCGAGGCCGCGCTCGAGCGCGAGAACCGCGCGCTGCGCCAGACGGTCCAGAGGCTCGCCGGCGACCAGGGGCTGATCGGCGAGGCCCCGGCCACGGTGCAGCTGCGCGAGCTCATCGCCAAGGTCGCCCCCAGCGAGGCCACGGTCCTGATCCGCGGCGAGAGCGGCAGCGGCAAGGAGGTGGCCGCCCGGGCGATCCACACCGCGAGCACGCGCGGCGCCGGCCCGTTCGTGGCGGTCAACTGCGCGGCCATCGTCGAGTCGTTGCTGGAGAGCGAGCTGTTCGGGCACCGCAAGGGCGCGTTCACCGGGGCCGACAGCGATCGCGAGGGCCTGTTCGAGGCCGCACGCGGCGGCAGCCTCTTCCTCGACGAGATCGGCGAGGCCGGCGCCGCGATCCAGGCCAAGCTCCTGCGCGTGCTCGAGGAGCGCAAGATCAACCGCGTGGGCGACCCCCGCGAACGCGAGGTCGACGTGCGGGTGCTGGCCGCCACCAACCGGCCGCTCGAGCAGGCGATCCAGGAGGGCCGCTTCCGCGAGGACCTCTACTACCGGCTGCTGGTCTTCCCGGTGGACGTGCCGCCGCTGCGCGACCGGACCGACGACATCGCCGTGCTCGCCAGCCATTTCCTGACCCGTTTCGGCCGGCCCCGCCAGTCGCTGTCCGCGGCGACCCTGCAGCGGCTGCGGGCCTACCCCTGGCCGGGCAACATCCGCGAGCTGCGCAATCTCATGGAGCGCGCGCACATCCTCGCCGGCCGTGACCGCATCGCCGACGAGCATGTCCAGCTCGACGTGGGCCAGGGATCACGGCGGACCGGCGACGCGAACGACGTCGTGGGTGGCGATCTGAACCTGGACAGCAACGCCCGGCGCCTGATCCGCGCGGCCATCTCCCGCGCCGGCGGCAACAAGACGCTGGCCGCCCGCATGCTCGGCATCACCCGGCGCACGTTGTATTCGCGGCTGAAGCTCCTCGGTCTGGAAGAGGAATTCGGCATCAGCGACGAGGAGTGAGGTCCCCGGACCGTACCTCGAGGTACGCGAACGGTCCCCGCGAGGGCGCTTCCCGCCGCGAATCCGGTTCCGCCGGTCGCCGCCAGGATGCTCAACCCGTTGCCGCGGAAGCCCTTGCACCTCGAACTGGCAGGATGGCACGGCCCCTGCAACAATCGGGCACCGGTCCGAGACATTTCCGACCGGCTCCCTTGATGAGGAAGGTCGCCATGAACACCACGCCACGACAGCTCAACCCGGGACCGCGATCGCTCCTGCCGGTCCTGGCCTTCGTCTTCCTGCTGGCAGTGACCCTCCTGTCTGCCCCGCCCGCCGCCGCCCAGCACGACGATGTCCAGTCCTACATCGAGCGCACCGGTGAGCTCCTCGAGCTGGCCAACGACGTGGTCGGCGAATCGAGCAATCAGCAGGCACGCCGGGTGATGATCGACGCCAACGACCTGCATCACCGCTCGCTCCTGATGCTCGAGCAGGGCAACTGGCGCGCGGCGCTCAACTTCTCGCAGCGCGCGCGCAAATCCGGTCAGCACGCCGTGCGCATCGCTCGCGAATCGCAGAGCCAGGAGAACCGCGTGCGCACCCGCCTGGAACGCTACGGCGAGTTCCGCGACCAGATCCTCGACCGGGCCCGCGAGGCCAACGACGAGCTGGCGCTGCGCTTCGTGCGCGAGTCGGAGAAGCAGGCGCTGCGGGCCACCGACCAGTATCGCCAGGGCAACCACAGCATGGCCGAGCAGCTGATCAAGCCCGCCGAGGCGCTGCTGGCGCGGGCTGCCCGCCTGCTCTTCGAGGGCGCGGGCACCGGCCGTCTCGATCAGGAGATCGAGCGCACGCGGGAGTTCATCGAACGGACCGCCACGCGGCTGGCCGAGCAGGGCGGCGACGACGCGGCGGCCCAGGACCTGCTGCGAAGCGCCCGCGAAGCCCTCGAACGGGGCAGCGGATTCCGTGACCGCGGCCAGCCCGTGCGGGCCTTGCAATCGCTGCGTCTGGCCCGACGTCTCGCCAGTCAGGCCGCCACATCGGCCGGCGGCGAGCTCGGCAACGAGACGGTCCAGCAGCAGCTCGATCGCTGGGATGACCGTTACGAGAGGGTGGCCGAGGAGGTCCGGGAGGCGGGTTCGCGTCCCGCCGAGCAAGCGCTCGAGAGGGCCCGTCACCACCGCGAGAACGCCGGCCGCCTGCTCGACGGCGACCAGCCCGAACAAGCTCTCCGTCAGATCAAGGCGGCCTTCGACCTGCTCAACGAGGCGAGTGAACTGGCCCGGTGATCACCACGAGACAGCAGCCGAGCGGCCTGGCGGCGGTCCTGATCGGGTCCGCCGCCATCGCCATGCTCGCCGGTCCGCTGACGGGCAGTGCTTTCGCCCAGGGCACGAGCTGGAATCTCCAGCTGTCCACGGGCATCGACACCTACCTCAACAAGTACTATCTGGCCGAGGACGACACCACGGAATCGGTCGCCGAGTACAACGTGGCCGCCACGCTGGAGGGCCGTTCGGCCCGGCGCACGCATCACCAGTGGCACCTGCGCACCGATATCTCGTACGGGACCGAGCTGCTGCGCGAACTGCTCGACGCCAGCTACCGCTGGCGACCCGACGCCGGCGACCCCCGCCTGCGCCTCGACCTGGTCGGGTACGGTCGGCAATACCAGCGCGATACCAGCTACTCGCTCTCCAGCGACAACCTCGAGGGCCGCGCCGAGTTGCGGGCCTACCCCTGGTACACCCGGCGGACCGTGCTCGATCTGCGCCTGTCCGGTCGTCTGCTGGATTACGCCACGCCGTCGACCCTGGAGCAGGACTTCCAGCAGCACCGCTTCGGCGCCTTCCTGCGCTCGCGTGACGATTTCGAACGGAACTGGCGGGTGGGCGCCCAGCTTGGCGCGCGCGCCTATCCGGACTCCGCGGCCCTCGACCGCGATTTCTACGTGGTCGAGGGGGATTACAACCGCACGGGCGACGAGCTGGACCTGCACGCCTATCAGCGCAGCGAACGCCGCCTCCTCGCCGATGAGACCGCGCGCCCCTCGGCCTGGTCGCACTGGACGGAGCTGAACCTGGCGCTTCCCGCCGGCCAGGGCCGGGTGGTGGTGGAGGCGACCAGCGAGATCTGGAACTACGACCAGGAGTACGGCGCCTACTACGATTCCTGGCGCCTCGACGGCGGCCTGGGCTATCGCTGGGGCGACGTCCTCGGCCCGACCTGGAAGCTGCTCATGGCGGTGGAGAACCTGTCGGCCGGCGACTCGCCCGAGGCCTACACCCAGGCGAGCCTGCACGGCAGCTTCGAGAGCTATGCGTACCCGTTCACCGGAGTGATCAGCCTGGGCCTGGGCCAGCGCTGGTACACCGACCAGGACACTGCCGGCGAGGACGCCGACGATCTCTACGACGTGACGCTCGACTACTCGGACTTCAGCTACGTCGAGATCTGGATCATGGCGAACTGGGCACTCAGCCAGCATTTCGCCCTGGACCTCATCGCCAATTACCAGCCCGAGAGCCATACCGAACAGACCGACGACATGGTCGTGGGTTATGGCAGCCTGCGGCTGATCTGGCGTCCCTGACTGCCTGTACCGGGCTGTGCCGGCAGTGTCCTGTCAGGTACACATTCTCGCGGCCAACCCTCGCCATAAACACCCTAAGCAAATGAATTAATGTCTTTTACGTGAATAATTCTGGTTTGGTCCCGCCCGTGCATCATCCCCATCGAGTGCGTGACATCCCCACCCCTGCTCCACGACGAACCGGGAGGACCCGACATGAAGAATCCGAGGATCCTGTTCACCATCGCCCTGGCCGGCCTGCTCGCGCTGGGCCTGGTCGGTTGCAGCGACACCGACAGCGGTCCCGTCGCCGGCAGCCAGACCGGCACCGACGACTACACCGCCATCGACTTCGACGAGCCCTACGGCGGCCTGACCAAGAGCGACGAAGAGCCGTCGTTCGGCGACCCGTATCTCGAGCTGGCCGAAGCGGAGGCTGCCCTGGAAGAATACGACGACGAGTACGCGAACGACCCCGAGGTCCAGCGGCTCATCGCCATGGGCCAGGCGCCCGGCGACCCCAATGATCCGGCGCGCCCCCGCTTCACCTTCCTGCGCATCCTCTGGGGCGATCTCGACGGCGCGGTGGACCAGGCCGGCCGCGCCGATGACGGCGAAGCGGTCGACTGGTCCGGCCTGCTGCGCGTGGACCGCGGCCACGTCCTGATCCGCCGCGTGATCAGCTTCGAGCGCCCGGGCGACTCCATCGTGCGCCCGCGTCCCGACCGGCACACCGTGGCCTGGTTCAGCCACACCGGCGGCCATTACGACGGCCTGCTGATCCAGATCGTCGAACCGCCGCACAACGGCAACGGTGACGGCGAGGGCGACGGCGGCGCGGTGCCCGAGGAGCCCAACGTCCTGCACTTCGAGACCATGGCCTTCAGCCAGGACTTCGTCATCGACGAACTGGCCGGCCTGGACGAGCTCTACGACGTGGAGCCCGCGGGCAACGCCATCCACTTCACCGGCTTCACCCTGAGCGATCTCGACGACTGCCCCAAGGGCTTCCTGTCGGGCATCTGGCGCGACGACCCCGAGAACGACGAGATCGGCGGCACCTTCCGCGGCCGCTGGGTCAGCGTGCTGGGCGCCAGCCGCGGCAGCATCCAGGGCGCCTACGGGCTGAACGAGGACGGCGAGCGGGTGTTCTTCGGCAAGTACATCGCACGCAACGGCACCTTCCTCGGCCTGCTTGCCGGCACCTGGCAGCCGCGCGAGGAGACCGGCCACGGCGAGTTCCAGGGCCACTGGATCAACAACGACGACACCGTCGAGGGCGTGCTCGGCGGCCGCTGGCTCGACCTGCCCGTCCGGCAGGGCGGTTTCTTCCAGGGACGCTGGGCCTCCGACTGCGACGAGGAAGCGGTGGAGGAGATCGGCACCTGACCGCCACACCATCCCGGCGCTCACCGGACCGGGCCCGCTCTCCAGGGAGCGGGCCCGGTGCTTGAGTCCCGGCCCACCCACGCCCGATCTTGACGCCTTGAGCCCGTCTCGCGATACTGTCAAACCCGTGTCGATTCTCGCCAGCAAAAGGAAGGCCGACCCATGTCCAAGCATCTCGACATCCTGCTGCTCCTGGCCCTGCCCGCCAGTGGCAAGAGCGAGGCCCGCACCTACCTCGCCAGCCTCAGCCCCGAGGAGTGCGAGCAGCACTTCGGCATCGGCCACACCGTGCAGCTGGACGACTTCCCCTACGTGCACCTCATGCGCCGGATCAGCGACGAGATGACCACCCGCGGCCACGAGGGCCCCTACTTCCGCAGCGCGGCCCTGCCGTTCCGTGAGCCGCTGGACTGGGGCACCCTGATCGAGCTGATGAACGAGGACTACCGCGACCTGGTGAACCAGCACCAGCCCGAGCCCGAGAGCGCCGCGCGCTGGATCTTCGACCGCTTCGACCGCGCCCGCGGCGTGGTGGGCGCGCCGCTGGTCTTCGCGGACCTGGACCCATCGCTGGTCGGGGAACTGGCCACGGCCCTGGAGGACGAATGCCGCGACCTGCTGGTGAAGAAGAACGCCGAGCACCCCGACACCCTCGAGGGCAAGACCGTGGTCATCGAGTTCGCCCGCGGCGGCGCCGACCAGTCGCCGCTGCCGCTGGTGGCGCCCTACGGCTACCGCTACAGCCTGGCGCAGCTCGCGCCCGAGATCCTCGACAAGGCAGCCATCCTCTACATCTGGGTCACGCCCGAGGAGTCGCGCCGCAAGAACCTGCACCGCACCGACCCGAACGACCCCGGCAGCATCCTCAACCACGGTGTCCCGAACGCCGTGATGTACGGCGACTACGGCTGCGACGACATGCAGTGGCTGCTGGACGATTCGGACCGACCGCACACGGTCAAGGTGGAGCGGGACGGGCGGACCTGGCATCTGCCGGTGGGACGCTTCGACAACCGCGAGGATCTGACCACGTTCATCCGTGACGATCTCGGCCACTGGCAGCCGGCGGACGTGGCGAAATTGCGCGCGGGGATGGAGGACGCCTTCCGCAAGCTGCACGAGGCGCGGCAGGGCTGAGGCCGCCCGACTTCCTCACCATCCAACCTCGAGGGCCTGCCGGCGACGGCGGGCCCTCAGGCCAACCGCGAGATCATCAGGCCCAGGAATCCCAGCAGGAACAGGAACCAGCCCCCCGCCTTGACCGCCTTGCCGCGGCCGAGCGGGTTGGCCTGCTCGGGCCACGTCGCCGCGGTCCGTGTGGTGCGGCGGGCCTTGCCGGTCATCTGGGTGCCGAGGATCGCGATGAGGGAGCCGATGATGATCAGGACCGATGACGGGAGTATGAACTCGTCCATGCAAGCCATCCGGTTCGGCCGCAGAGCGGCTCATCGCGCGGCGCGAGCGGTCCCCACGACCCTCGTGCCAGGCCCCCTGCAGGACGTCGGTCTCCAGGGGGTGGTGTGCATCCGGCCAGCGATCCAACGACCGCTGAGCCGCCGACACCGGGCAGGCTATGCAAATGATAGACCATCGGTCGGCCGAGGGAAAGTTCCGGTCCTGTCATGAGGTTCGATGAGCTGATTTGCAGGAGGAAGGGGCCGGTTGGGTGTGCCGGCACACGTATTAAAGATATTCCTCATGCCAGAAATCGCTGCAGGTTGACAGATCCTGCATCTCGTCTCCGTACGAGGACGGGCCGGTACCCGAGCCAGCAGCCTGAGGGCCACCCGATTATCGGTCGAGATGACGCGGGCGAAACTCGCAGGACTCGACCATTGCCGGGCCGCGAATCCATGGCTACATTCAGGCGCCTCGGCACACGATCGTGCCTGCGATCACGACCCCTTCGACGAGGTGTCACCATGGGAGTCTCGTTGCCCCGGGGCTATCGCCCCTCCCCGGACGAGCCCTTCATGAACGATCTCCAGCGGGAGTTTTTCCGCCGCAAGCTGCTCGCCTGGCGCGACGAGCTGCTCGAGGACTACCACGAGACCCGCGATCATCTCGGCAACAGCGAGCGCCTGGCGGGCGACGAGATCGACCTGACCGCCGGCGAGACGGATCGCGCCCTGGAGCTCCGGCTCCGCGATCGGGAGCGCAAGCTGATCACGAAGATCGACGAGGCCCTCGAGCGCCTCGCCGAAGGTACCTACGGCTACTGCATGGAGACCGGCAAACCCATCGGCCTGGCCCGTCTGGAGGCGCGCCCAACGACCTCGCTGTGCATCGAGGCCCAGGAAGCGCACGAGAACCGCGAGGCGCTGCGGGGTCGCGACGAGGAAAGGGACGACGACTGACGGGACGGGGCCGGCGCCGGGCCGGCTCCCCGAACCCCACGATCACCGCCGGACGGAAACCCCCGCCCCACCCACCGACCGCGCCCTCTCATTCCCCCCAGTGCAGCGACAGCAAGAGCGCCGGTCCGAAGCTCGACCCCAACCACACCCAGGCTATGGAAATGACGTTCAAGATCAGGTCGTCGCTGGTGACCACCCGCAGGGAAGCCGCTCACCCCTGAAGCTTTTGCCAGCGGCAACGTCATCATGGGGGCCAACCAGTGCAGGGGTATCCAGGCGAAACGGTACCGCTGGCCTTCTCGGCTCAGATTGCATGGCCCCCCTGGTAGCGTGGACTGATCAGTTCGTAGGTCACGGGCTGAGCAGTCAGGAGTGTTACGAGCGCTCCTCTAACCCGGAGGTATCCAGCCATGTCCCAGGCTACCTGGATCGGACTCGACGTGCACGCCGAATCGATCACCGCCGCGATCCTCGTCGGCGACGCGCAGGACGCCGAGGTCGTCACCCTCCCCGGTGAATTGAACAAGGTCCGCCGCCTGTTCCACCGGCTCGCCGAGCGCGGGACACCCCGCGCCTGCTACGAGGCCTCCAGTGCCGGCTGCGTCCTGCAGCGGGTGCTGGCCAGGCTCTACCGCAGCGGCCATCTGATAGCCGTCCACGTCCCGACTGAGCACCTTGAGGCCCTGCGACGACTGCTGCGTCTGCGCACCGCCTATCTGACCAGCGAGATCTTCCTCGTCACCACGCCGTTGTCGGTCGACAGGCGAACGAGGTAGGTGCCGGAGGGCAGGGCACGACCGTTCCAAGACACAACGTGCGCACCGGCTGCGTACATGCCGGCCGTCACTTCGGCCAATCGCCTGCCGCCGATGTCGAAGATCGACAGCTCGATCCTCCCGGCGACCGCCAGGACGAATCGGATCTCCGTCCATGGATTGAAGGGATTGGGTACCGCTTCCAGACCCAGGTTCATCCTCGGCGCGCGGGCAACCACGGATGTCGTGTTGCCCTGCTGCTCGTAGGTGAACCCTGGCACCGTGGCCAGCCGCGCCTGGAACTCCTGCGCGGCGCCGTCAGCGAGGAAGAGCACAGCGCTCGTCCAGGGTTCCAGAAGAAGCCAGACCAGATCTTGCTGTGCTTGCCTCGAGATGTCCGCGGAACAGAACTCGCCCAGTTCACAGATGAAGCTGTACGCGTGGAACTGGCAATGGCTGGCTCCGGCAATGGTCACGTGCGTTCGCCAACCGCCGGCCAGGCTATCGTACATCGGGATCTGATGATCAGCGGGCGGCGTGACGCAGTCATTGGTTCCCGAGAAGATCAGGACGTCGCGGTCGATCAGACCGCAGGCAGCGATGGCCGACGGATCCGTTTCGCTTGCCGCCAAGTTCGCGGCGGCGGTGATGGTGGGGTCGCTCGCCGCCGCGAGGAAGCTACAGCCGCCACCCATGCTGTGGCCCATGACGAGGTTTCGCGAACCCATGCGATCGAAGAAGGGCGAATCGACATCGAAGTCCGCATCGCGGAGAGCATGCGCCAGGAACGCAAGATCATCGCCGAACTCCGCGTGATCCGGAAATAGCTCGCTTGCGGTTCGGGGGAGAGCAACGACGCAACCCGCGGCGGCCAGCTGCTCGGCGATCCAGGAGTAGCTGCTTGTCGGAATCAAGTAACCGTGACCGAAAGCCACGGGCGAGCTGGGCATCCACGTGATCCCGCCCCGCAACCGCGCCCCCGTCGCCCAGACCGACTGGTACTACACGCCGGCCGGGACCGAGCTCTCGGTGGCCGGGGCGCTGGGGCTGCTCCGCAACGACATCGATCCAGACGGCGACGCGTTCGTGGTGACCTCCATCGAGGCTCCAGATCACGGCACGCTCAACATCGCGACCGACGGCTCCTTCAGCTATACGCCGGACCAAGGCTACACCGGAGTCGAGGTCATGGAATACAACTTGGTCGACGACCAGGGGACCCCGGGCGATCAGCTGGGCGAACTGCGCATTCTGGTCGGGGTCTACGGCGACATCGTCAGCGGCGGACGCGTGGCCAGTGGCGTCTAGGTGGCCGAACTCCGCTCCGGGCCAGATCGGGCGGTGCAGAAGGTCACGATGTTAAAATAGTCCGTCCCTCTTCCCTCCCACAGCCCGGCTGTCGAGTCCACCAGGACGAGACAGCCGGGCTTCTTGCTGGGCTAGGGTCATCGTTCAGAGCCGGGAGCGCCGTTCAGATAATTGGGCGCAAGCGACAGGGATCGGGGCGACCACGCTGGATTGAAGGGTTGCAGGGCACCCGAGGAGGACCGTCACTCCGGGAAGCCGATTCTACGCAGCATTGCCAGGTAGCGCGGATCGTCTCGTACGGTGTCGAGCTGATGGGCCATCTTCAACCAGAAAGACCAGGGATCGCGCTCGCGGTAGGCCTTCTCAAGGAATTCAAACGCCCGATCCAGGTTCCCCAGGCCCAGTTCGATGACCCCGAAATTGTGGGATCCCACCTGGCGCTGTCGGGAAATCTCTCGCAGGCGTGCCAGGACCGCGAGTGCCTTATCGCGCTGCCCGGATCGACCATAGGTGTATCCAAGGACGAGATGGGCGTACGGGAAGCCCGGGTCCGTCTCCAGCACCTTCAGAACGCATTCCTCCGCTTCTGCATAGAGGCCAGCGTCGGCATAGACCTGGGCGAGCTGATTCCGCGCCTGGGGAACATCGGGGTGGCGGACCACGGTGCGAGAAAAGGAAGCGATCGCCTCGTCGTGACGACGCGCGAAATTCAGCGTGATCCCCTCGATCCCCGCGATGCCGGGGCAGAGCGGATCCAGGGCGACACCCCGCCGTGCCTCTGCGATCGCCTCCTCGGTGCGCCCGACCCCGGCCAGGAGCAGCGAATACCAGGCTCGGGCCGTTCCCCAGGACGGATTGAGTTCGATGGCCCGCTGGAAATGCTGCTCGGCGGCGGTGAAGTCCCAGTCGTAGAAGGTGGTACACCAGCCCAGGGATGCGTGAGCGTCGCCGAGCGAATCGTTGAGTTCGAGGGCCTTCAACGCCGCCTGCTTCGCCCGGGGAAAACCGTCGTGTGGAGGCAAGAACTCGAAGTAACTCAGGACATTGAAACAGTCGGCGATGCCGACGTACGGTAGCGGATAACGGGGATCACGCTGGCTGGCCTGCTGGAAGAACTCGAGCGCCTTCTGCAGGCCGCCCTGGTAGCGGCGCCGGAAGAAGTGCCTTCCCTGCATGTACAGATTGTGTGCGAGAGCATCGCTCGTATACAACTTGACCAGCCGACCGGACCGTTCGTCCAGCATCTCCGCCTTGAGGTTCGCCAAGATGGCCCGGGCAAGGTCCTCCTGTACCGCTAGGACGTCCTGCGCCTCGATATCGAACGTTTCCGACCAGAACGGGAAGCCGTCTGACACTTGCGAGAGGCGTGCGGTAATCTTCAGCTGGTTCCCATTCCGCCGGATGCTGCCTTCGAGGACGTTTCCCACCTTCAGGCGCGCGCCGATCTGCCTGAGGTCCATGCCTCGCTTCACGACCTGCAGCGTGGACGTGTGCGCTGCCACCTTCAATCCCTCGACCTTGACCAGGGCGTTGATGAGTTCCTCGGCCAGACCGTCGCAGAGATGACCCTGGTTTTTCTCGGAACTGAGATCCCTGAACGGCAGCACGGCCACGGAGGGCAGCTCGCTACCTTCCAGCGCGCCGTTGCGAAGCTCCACCCCGAGCGCCCAGTCGAGCGCTTGCTCGAATTCGGCCGCCGAGGCAAACCGTTGCTCGGGGTTCGGAGAAGTGGCCTGATCGATGATCCGGATCAGGGCATCCGGCAACTCGGGCCTGAGCTGCCGGACCAGCCGTCGCTGTCCCAGCTGATGTGCCTCGCAGATCTCCGCCAGCGTCCTGCCTTGCACCGGATACAATCCCGTCACCAGGTGGTAGAGCAGGACCCCCAGATTATAGATGTCGCTCCGACGGCTGGCCTCGCTCCGCAGCAGAACCTCCGGGGCGGCGTAAAGCGGCGTCCCGCAAAGACCCACGGGGGTTTCACGGTCGATGTCGCAACTCACGCCGAAGTCCATCAGAACGGTACGGCCCTCTTCGTCCCGCATGACGTTGCGCGCCTTGATGTCGCGGTGCAGCACGCCGGCCTCGTGCAGCGCGGCCAGGGCCCGGCAGACGTCCCGGCTGACTCGCATGGCTTCCGCTGTCTCGAATGGGCCCAGATCGTCCAGCTCGTCGGCTAGGGTCCGGCCCTCGACCAGCTCCATCCAGATCCCGACCCGGCCGTCCCGTTCCTCGGCGCCGTAAACGGTGACCACGTTGGGGTGCTTGACGCGCGCCATCAGCCGACCCTCCTCGATCATGGTCGTGGAGGACCTCATCCGGCCGAGCCGTTCGGGGTCAAGGAGTTTCAAGGCGACCTGGCGGTCCAATCGGGGATCCCGGGCGCGGAAAACCTCGCCGAACACGCCCTCGCCAAGCTTCTCGATGATTTCCAGGGGGCCCCAATAGGCTGTGCCGCGAAGTGTGTCGGGAGTCTCGACCTCCGGCATGGCATGTTCGAGAGTCTGATAAACTTCCTGATGCGCCGAGATGTAGCTCGAGAGGACCTTGAGTTGGCGGACCACGGCGCGCTGAACGCGTGGCCCGCGACGCTCGACCTCCACCCAGTCGACGGCCCGGCCGGCATTGACCGCGTCGGCGATCTCCAGCAAGACGGCTTCGTCGCTCGCTTCAGAGGCCCGAGTCAAGGCAAGCCTCCCGGGTGCGACCTGGGGACATCTCTCGGCAACCGACCGGCACCGACTGCCAGACGACCCTCGTCCGCACCGGCCCGGCTGCCCCCCCCCTTGATCGCAGGGATTCTAACACGGATCGGGTCCGGTCCGAAGCATTCTGCCGTTGGTAAAGATGGACGCCGGATCATCGACTCCGAACATGAACGGTTGCACACATCAGAATGGAGGAAGGTCATGAATTCGATCAGAAATCCCCTGACGACTGTCCTGGTCCTTGTCGTCGCGCTGGCCGTGTCGCCGGCGGCGGCGACCACCTGGCACGTGCTGCCGGACGGGACAGGCGACTACCCCACCATCCAGGCGGCGCTTGACGCCTGCGCCGCGGCCGACACGGTCCTGGTCGCGGCCGGCACCTACTACGAGCACGTCGTCTGGCCGGCGACGCAGAGCCTCGTGCTGACGAGCGAGTCAGGACCGGAGTCGACCGTCATCGACGGGGGCGCCTCGGGGCGCGTCATCGACATGGTCGGGCCGCTGGATGAAACGACCAAGATCAGCCGCCTCACCATCCGGAACGGCTACCTCACGGGAACCGGGCCTGATGCGAGCGGAGCTGGCATCCGATGCAATCCCGACGCCTCGCCGACCATCGAGGGCAACCTCATCACCGGCAACACCATCAGCGCTGGCAATAACGCCGGTGGTGCCGGCATCGTCTGCCAAGCGGGCAGGGCGAGGATCCTTGCGAATACGATCACGGCCAATACCATCAATTCCGGCAACAGCGTGGTCGGCGCCGGTATCGCCCTGGACGGTACCGACGCATTCGTCGCCGGCAACATCATCACCGACAACACGATCGGCGCCAACGCGTCAAACGAGGCGGGCGGTGGCATCGCTGTCGTCGAGGGAGCCAGTCCCTGGATCGAAGACAACATGATCACCGACAATGTCGGCCGGCTGGCAGGCGGCGGAATTTATGTACACTCGGGGTGTGGGGGCAAGATCACCGGCAACACGATCGGGAACAATTCCGCGGAGAACGGCGCCGGCATCTGTCTGAGAAACTGCTGGACCGCGGTCACCGACAATGTCATCACCGGAAACGAGGCCAGCAACGATGGCGGCGGGATCAAGGTGCTCTACACGCTGATGATGGGCCAGCATTCCCTCTTCAGGGACAACGATATCCGCGACAATGTCAGTCCTCCGGGCACCGGCGGCGGCATCCATCTGGACGGTGCGTCATCGACCATCGAATCCTGCAACATCGAGGGCAACAGCGCCGGCATCTTCTGCTGCCCCCGGGATGGGCAGATCGCCAACCCCGCGATCCACGCCAATTACATCCACGGCAACCTCGAATTCGGGCTTGCAAACGTGGACGCGGCGGTCACGGTCAACGCCACCGACAACTGGTGGGGGCACGACAGCGGCCCCTATCACGCCACGCAGAACCCCGACGGAATGGGCGATAACGTGATCGGTGATGTGGCGTTCGATCCCTGGCTCACCGCGCCGTATTTCATGATGCTCGAGCCCGGAAACGAGAAGTGGTACGAGGACGTGGCCAATCCCGGAACGACGCTGCATGTCTATCCCGACGGGATGGAAGACGAGTGGACTCTCATGCACCACACGGCCTACGACGAGCACGGCGCCGTGACCTTCGACGCACGCGAGCGCATCCGGCGCGACGAGGAGGGAAATATCTGGCGTTTCGGCTGGATCGAGGCGACGTACAACCCCGCGGAACCGATTCTCTACGTCGATACGCCACTTTACGTCGGGCGGACCTGGACGTGCGTGAGCAACTACCTAGACGGTGACATCGAGCGCATCTTCACCTGCACCGCGGAGTCCACGCTTACCGTCCCGTACGGTACCGTCGACTGTTTCGTGGTCGAGATCGAGGCCCACCACTGGGATGGTTCCGTCCGGATGGTCCGTGACTGGTATGCGGACGGGATCGGTCGGATCAAGGAACAGAACGAGGGTAACAATACCGACTACGAGCTGGTCGCGACGGTGACCGCAGCGGAGGACTCTCCGGCGGCCGCCGCGGTGATCGGGTTGAGCGTCATGCCGAATCCCTTCAACCCGCGGACGACGGTGGAGTACGACCTGCCGCGCGAGCAGCACGTGACGGTCGCCGTCTACGACCTGTGCGGCCGGCGGGTGCGAGAGCTGGTAGCCGGCCTCCAACCTGCGGGACGACATCGGGTGACCTGGGACGGTGTGGATGCCGGGGGGCGGAGCCTGTCCTCGGGCGTGTACTTCGTCCGGCTCGTGGTCGACGATGACGTGCGGACGCGGAAGGTTTCTTTGATTCGTTGATGGTGCTGCGGCGAGGCCAGGCAGGACAGCGTCGACGCCGGGTTCAGACGCCGGATTCGACGATCATCTCCCGGGCCAGGCGAACGAGAGCCCGGTTGACCGCCTGGCGAGCGGCATCGGCTGACGGCTTGTCGAGCGCCCGGGCCACCTCTCTGTGACTCATCTCCAGTTCGAAGCGCAGAAAGATGAGGGCGCGATCGTCCTCCCCGAGCTCCTCGAACGCACGCTCGAAATGGTCATGAAGGTCGTGCCCGATGGTCTGCTCCAGCGGCGAGGGCGCAAGGTCGAGTTCGGCGCCGTCTAGGCCGGTGATGCTGGGCAGGCGTGCGGCCTTGCGGATCTCGTCCCGGATCCGGTTCAGGATCGCCAGGCGGAGGTAGGCGGTGAACGCCCCCGAGTGCCGGGGTTGGAAACTCTCGAGATTCGCCAGGGACCGGACCAGGGACTCCTGCACGAGGTCACCGGTGTCGATGGCGCCACGGAGGCGGGGCGGTAAACGTCCTGTCGCCCAGCGATTCAACAACGGGAGATAGCGGGCGCAAAGCTCCTCGAGCGCCCCGGTGTCGCCTCCCTGGGCGCGCTCGAGGAGCTGGATGGTGCTTTCTGGCAACGGCCAGCAAGGCGCCTGCTCGTCATCCTTCTGGCGACCGTGGCCGGCTGCGTGCGCAGGGCACATGTGAAAGCCCCCTGGTCCGAGGGACGATCCGGCTGCCCCTGGATTCTAGCTCGCCAGGCCATGGATGTAAACCACGTTTGTCCGGTTTCTGCCGACTCTGCGTTTGTAGTAGTAGGGGCTAGAACCCGCGATTCCTCGCCTTCCTGGCGACCAAGCACAGTTTGCAGGCGATGAAGGCGACGTCGGTCAAGGACGCTCCTCATCTTCGGAGTACGAGCAGGAGGAATGGTCATGTCAAGACGAGTGCTGACAATAGCCACGGTGCTGACCCTGGTGTTGCAAGGCTGCCAGGACTCCGCAGACCGGAACCCGACTTCGGTCGAACTCGGCGACGCAGCCGAGATGCAATTAGACCTGGTGGTTCCGACCGATCTGAATATCGATTCCGGCGAGGTGACGATCATCAAGGGCGATCTCGAATTCTCGCGGACCGTGGACCTTCAGGACGGGTCGGCAACTGTACTGTTCAGCGACCTCCAGCCAGGCATCTGGCAGATCGAGGTCGGGCTGTACGATGCGGATGGATTCCTGCTCTACGAGGGATCGGGTAGCGCAGAAGTTCTTGGCGGAGAAACTACAGCGGCACACATCGTACTGACGGAACTCAGCGGCAATCTTGAGATCACCATTGAGATGCCGGCAGACAGCGAAGACGGACTCATTGCCTACTATCCATTCAACGGCGATGCATTTGATCATAGTGGCCATGGGCTTCACGGGACAGTGCTGGGAGCCACTTTGACGGATGACATGCATGGGAGTCCCGATTCCGCATACGAGCTGGTTGGCAACATCGGGCACAGGGGATCGAACATCTGTATCGAAGTACCGAACTCGGTCCACGAGCGGCAAAATCTCACGATCGGCATCTGGGCAAAACTCAACGACTTGACGATCGCAGGGCAAGGCGAGGCAATCGTTTCCTTTGGTCACGACCTCGCTCCTCCAGCCTTTCCAGGCTGGGTCGCCATCATGTGCGGTCATCACGACAACGATCTCAACTTCTTCGTGACCAACTCGAGTAGTGACGAGGTGCACCGGTTGGACACCGGAATCGAGATGTCTGATCTGTTCGGCGGGTTCCACCATTTTGCGATGTCGTATGACGGCGAAATCGGGATGCTCAATGGGTACCTCGACGGCAACAAGGTCGGAACTCTCGAAATGGCGCCGGGGTCAATCGTCGCGTCGAGTCCGCACGCGGGAATCGGCAAGCACTGGTGGAGCAGCGAGGAAAGTTCGACACGATTGAACGGGGTGTTTGACGAAGTAAGGATTTACGACCGAGCCTTCACTGACGAAGACGTCTACGAACTCTATTTCGAGACCCTGAGCCAGGATCTCATAGAGCACTGCGACGAGCTGATCATGGTCGGTGATGCCGAATGTTTGGAGGACTTCGTGCGCCTTTCGCCAGCCGCTCTCAACAGCCATGGATCCATCTGGTACAATCACCTTTTAGACGTTGCGAGCGGTTTCGAGACTACGTTCGAGGTTCGCATAACGGAAATGGGCGGAGCCGTTCATCCTGACGATGGAAACGACGGAGCTGACGGTATTGCCTTCTTGGTCCAGAATGAAAGTGCAGAGGCTCTCGGCTGGTGTTGCGCGGGGATCGGCTATTCCGGCATTTCCAATAGCCTCGCGATCGAACTCGACACCTGGTGGAACAACGAGAACGGGATTTCCGATAACGGCGACCCAGACGGCAATCACCTAAGCGTGCAGTCGAGGGGAGTGGAGCCGAATTCGCAACACCACGACTACTCGATGGGGTGGTGTTCAAAACCGAGTTTAGCGGGATCTTTCGTGCAAGAGGTCGTAAAGATCGTGTACGACCCAGGGGAATTGCGGATCTACTACGGCGACATGATCGTCCCTGCGCTCGCGATCAGCGTTGATCTGTCAACGTTGCTCAGCCTTAATGATGGACGCGCATGGGTCGGGTTTACGGCGAGTTCAGGCTCGGCCTGGGAACATCACGATATCTTGAACTGGTGGTGGGTTGAGCATCCGTAGGGCGGACTTGCTTCGTGTGTTCCGGCATCCATGGAAGGTTCCAAGAGAAGGAACGTTGGCCGTGATTTGGAGCGTTCTCGGCAGTGAGGATGGTCTGGCAGCTGTGCTCTCGCCGGGCTGAAGCAACCTCGGAAGGAGTGGCTGTCAGATCAAGTTGCGGTCAGTACAACTCACGATCACCGCCGGACGGAAACCCCCGCCCCACCCACCGACCGCGCCCCCACCCAGCACGCCACCAGCGCCACCGCCCAGCTCACGAACCGCACCGACACGGCCGCGTCGAGCCCCGGCACCTGCAGCCAAACCGTGGTCGTCACCGCCCCGGCGATCATCCCCCATAGCACGCCGCGCCCGTTCATCCCGCGCCAGTGCAGCGACAGCAACAGCGCCGGCCCGAAGCTCGACCCCAGCCCCGCCCAGGCCATGGACACCACGTCGTAGATGAGGTCGTCGCTCGACACGGCCAGACCGAAGGCGACCAGACCCACCGCCAGCGTCACCAGCCGGCTCACCGTGACCGACCGCCGCGGCGACAGCGTGCGGCCGAGCGCTCGGCACCAGAAGTCCTCCACCAGTGTCGAGGTGGCGATGAGCAACTGGCTGTCCGCCGTCGACATCATGGCCGCCACGGCGCCCGAGATGAGGATGCCCGCGATCCAGGCCGGAAACAGCAGGCTCGTCAGCACCGGCAGGATACGCTCCTGGTCGGCGGCCACGGCGCTCAGTCCCTCGGTCGGCAGGAGCCCGCCGTGCACCATGGTGATGCCCACCACGCCGATCAGGGTGGCGCCGGTATACGCCAGCGCGGTCCAGACGATGGCCACGCGCCGTCCGATCCGTACCTCCTCGACGTTGCGGATGGCCATGAACTTGGTCACCAGCTGCGGCTGGCCGAAGTAGCCCAGCCCCCACGACAGCCCGCCGATCACGGCGGCGGCCGCGGCCCAGCCCGTGCGGCCGCCGGTGAGCGAGGCCGTGTCGCGCGTGGCCGCCAGCGCGGCGGTGATGTCGAGCCCCTCGCGGGCGATGAGCACGAGCCCGATCACCGGCAGCACCACCAGCGTGATCACCATCAGGATGGCCTGCACCACGTCGGTGTAGCACACGGCCACGAAGCCGCCCATCAGGGTGTAGAGAACCACCACCAGCGCGGCCAGCGGCATGCCCCAGGCGGGGTCGACGCCGAAGGTCACGTCGAGGATCTTGCCCGCGGCGATGAACTGCGCCGACACGTAGAACGCGAAGAAGAAGACGATGATGAGCATGGCCACAACGCGCACCCGGCCACCCCAGCGGCCGCTCACCTCCACGAAGTACTGCGGCAGAGTGATCGATTCCTGCGCGCCCGAGACCTCGCGCAGCTTGCGTGCGATCACGAACCAGTAGGCGACGATGCCGGCGCAGATGCCCAGCACGGTCCAGATCTCCACCAGGCCGGAGAAGTAGAGCGCGCCGCTCAGACCCAGGATCAGCCAGCCCGACTCGCCGGCCGTGCGCTCGCTGAAGGCGATGACCCAGCCGCCGAGGCGCCGGCCGCCCAGGATGAAGTCCTCCTTGGAGCGGTTGCGGCCCCAGGTCCAGACCGCGACCGCGGCGATGAGCACGAGGTAGAGGATCAGGCCGAGGAGCGGGGAGTTCATGGCGCCTCCTGTGGTGTGTCCAGAAAGGCAGCTTAGCATCGTCCAGGGAGCCGCGTCGACGGCCGATCCAATCGTGACTTGCGCCTCGTACGTCGTCTCCCTATCGTGTCGGGACCATGCAGAACCTGAGCTACAACCGTCATCATCATCATCATCCCTCCCCCCGGTGGGCTGGTTGTTGATGTCCTGACTCAGGTTCCCTGAAGGATTCACGACGCCGGCCCCCGGGCCGGCGTCGTCGTGTCTGCCCCCGGGTTCGCACGATGCCTCCGGCCACCAGGCCGACGCCGAACGAGGCGGAGGATTCCCGTGCCGACCCAGATTCCACTCCGGCTGGCCCTGCCCAAGGGCCGCATGCAGGACGGCGTGTTCGCGCTCCTGGCCGAGGCGGGCCTGCCCGTCCGCGCCAGTGCCCGGGCCTACCGGCCCCAACTCGACGCGCCCGACCTCGACGTCAAGATCCTCAAGCCCCAGAACATCATCGAGATGCTGCAAGCCGGCATCCGCGACCTGGGGTTCGCCGGCGCCGACTGGGTGGCGGAGCTGGGCGCCGACCTGATCGAGCTGCGCGACACCCGGCTGGATCCCGTCCGCCTGGTGGCCGCGGCCCCGCAGGATCTCGACCTCACCGCCCTCGCCGCCCGCCGACCCCTGACCGTGGCCAGCGAATACGAGCGCCTCACCAGACGCTGGCTCGAGGAACGCGGCTGGCCCTACCGCTTCGTGCGCTCCTTCGGCGCCACCGAGGTCTTCCCGCCCGAAGACGCCGACCTCATCGTGGACAACACGGCCTCGGGCGCCACGCTCACCGCCAACGGCCTGCGCATCTGCGAGGTCCTCGCCACCTCGTCCACCCGCCTCTACGCCTCGCCGCGCCTGCGCGAGGATCCCGAGCGCTGGGAACGGGCGCTCGCGTTCCAGGTCCTGGTGGATTCGGTCCTGGCGGCCAGGGAGCGCATCATGCTCGAGGTGAACGTGGCCGGCGAACAGCTCGCCGACCTCATCGCCATCCTGCCCTGCATGCGTGAGCCCACCATCAGTCCTCTGCACGGCAACGGAGCTTACGCGGTCAAGGCCGCGGTTCCGCGCCGCGAGCTGGCCGCCCTGATCCCCCGCCTGCGCGCGCGCGGCGGCACCGATCTCGTGGTCACCACTCCCAGCCAGATCATCTCGTGAGGAGAACCGTCATGCTGCGCCCCCGCCCCGTCACGTTGCTCCCGCCCTATCTGCCACCGCAGGACGGCCCGCCGTGCGACCTGCTGCTGGACGGTCGCGCCGGGCTGCGATGGCCCGACAGCGACGGCTTCGAGGCCTATCCCGACACGGCCCCCCTGGAGCGCGATCTCGCGCGCTGCTGGAATCTGGACCCCGCCCAGGTGATCGTCACCGCCGGCGCCGACGACGCGCTCGACCGCGCCTGCCGCGCGTTCCTCGGCCCCGGGCGCGTCACGGTGCTCACCGACCCGACCTTCGCCATGCTCCCGCGGTACGCCGCCATGCGCGGCGCCACCGTCCGCACCGTCCCCTGGTCCGACGGCGCCCTGCCGCTGGACGGCCTCCAGGCCGCAGCCGACGAGGCCGCTCTGCTGGCCATCGCCACGCCCAACAACCCCACCGGACTCGCGGCCACCACCGAGCAGCTCGCCGCGCTGGCCGAGGCCGCGCCGCGCACCCTCATCGTGATCGACCTGGCCTATGTCGAGTTCGCCGACAGCGATCCCACCCGGACGCTGCTCGGCCGGCCCAACGTGCTGGTAGTGCGCACCTTCAGCAAGGCCTGGGGCCTGGCGTCGGCACGGGTCGGCTACGCCCTGGGGCCACGCGAGATCGTGGCGGCGTTGCGCTCGGTGGGCGGTCCCTATCCCACCGGCGCCCACGGCCTGGAGCAGGCCAGACGGCGCTTACAGAGCGGTCAGGCCCACCTCTCCCGGCGGGTGGTCCGGACGCGCCGGGAACGGCGGGCGCTGACGGGACTGCTCCGCCGGAACGGCCTCGACGTCCCCGCCTCGCAGGCCAATTTCGTGCTGGCCCGCTCGCCGCGCGCCACCTGGCTCGCCGACGCCCTGGCCGGAATGGGCGTGGCGGTCCGTCAGCTCGGCGCGCGCGACGTACGCCTGAGCCTGCCCGCCGAGCCGACCGCCTTCGCACGCCTCTGGCGCGGGACCGCCGCCGCCCTCGCGCCCGAGGCGCTGCTCTTCGACCTGGACGGGGTCCTGGCCGACGTGAGCGACTCCTACCGCGCGGCCATCCGCCAGACCGCGGCCACCTACGGGGTCGCCCTGGACGACCCGACCATCGCGGCGGCCAAGACCGAGCCCGACAGCAACAACGACTGGCGGGTCACCCACCGTCTGGTGACCGCCGCCGGCGCCACCGCCACCCTGGACAGCGTGACCAGCACCTTCGAGTCCATCATGGACGCGCAGGAGCTCTGGCGTCGCGAACGGCTGATCCCCGCCGTCGAGCTCCTGGAGCGGCTGGCCGCCCAGCGGCCGCTGGGCGTGGTCACGGGCCGGCCCCGGCGCGACGCCGCCCGCTTCCTGGCCAGCCACGCACTCGCCGACCTCTTCGCGGCGGTGATCACGCTCGAGGACGCGCCGGCCAAGCCCGACCCCGCCCCCGTCCAGCTCGCGCTGCGACGCCTCGGCGTGCGGCGCGCCTGGCTGGTGGGCGACATGCCCGACGACATCGCCGCCGCGCGCCGGGCCGGCGTCATCCCCCTCGGCGTGGTCGCTCCCGGCGACGACGCCACCGCCGCCGCCACCCAGCTCGTCAGTGCCGGGGCCGCCCGGGTGCTGTCGACGCTCAACGACCTGGAGGACCTCCTGCCATGACCACCCGACGCACCACGCTCACGCGGCAGACCCGCGAGACCTCCATCCAGATCGAACTCGACCTGGACGGCCCGGGCCGCCGCGAGATCGCCACCGGGATCGGCGCCCTCGATCACCTCCTCGACAGCCTGGCCTGCCACGCCGGCTGGGACCTGCAGCTCGCCTGCCAGGGCGACCTCGCCGTGGACGACCACCACACCACCGAGGACTGCGCCCTGGTCCTGGGTCAGGCCCTCGACCGTTGCCTCGGCGACCGGCTCGGCCTGAGGCGCTTCGGCTACGCCTACGCTCCCCTCGACGAGGCGCTGGCCCGCGCGGTGGTCGACCTGGCCACCCGCCCCCACGCCACCGTCGAGCTCGCGCTCGAACGCGAGTTCCTCGGCGGCCTGAGCTGCGAGAACGTGCCTCACCTGCTGCGCTCGCTGGCCATGGCCGGGCGGTTCACCGTGCACGTGGACGTGCTGCGCGGCGAGAACGACCACCATCGCGCCGAGGCCGCCGTCAAGGCGCTGGCGCTGGCCCTGCGCCAGGCCGTCGCGCGCACCTCGGTCGACACCACCACCAAGGGAGTCCTGTGATGAAGATCCGCATCGTCCCGACGGGCACCGCCAACCTCGCCTCGATCCTCGGCGCCCTGGGCCGGGTCGGCGCCCAGGCCACCGTGGCCCGCGAACCGGCCGACCTCGCCGGCGCCGACGCCCTCGTCCTGCCCGGCGTGGGCAGTTTCGCCGCCGGCATGGCCGGCCTCGAACAGCGTGGCTTCGACGACGAGCTGCGCACCTGGGTCGCCTCCGGACGTCCGCTGCTGGCCGTCTGCCTCGGCCTGCAGCTCCTGGCCGAGGGCAGCGAGGAGGCGCCCGGGATCGCGGGGCTCGGTCTGATCGCCGGCAACGCCACCCGTCTGCCCACCACCGTCAGCGTGCCCCAGCTCGGCTGGAACCTGGTGCGCGGCGGCGACCTGGTCGCCGACGGCTACGCCTACTTCGCCAACAGCTACCGCCTGACCGCGGCGCCCGCCGGCTGGCGCGCCGGCTGGACCGACCACGGCGGTCCGCTGGTGGCCTCGCTCGAGCGCGGCGCCCAGCTCCTCTGCCAGTTCCACCCCGAGCTGTCCGGCGGCTGGGGTCACGCGCTGCTGGGACGCTGGCTGGCCCAGGCCGCCAATCCGGCGCGGGAGCAGGCCACATGCTGACCTCGCGCCTCATCCCCTGCCTCGACGTGCGCGACGGGCGGGTCGTCAAGGGCATCCGGTTCCAGGGGCTGCGCGACGTGGGTGATCCCGCGGCGCTGGCCGCGGCCTACGAGGAGCAGGGCGCCGACGAGATCGTGCTGCTCGACGTGGCCGCCACCCGTGCCGAACGGGAGACCGCGCTGGCCACGGTGCAGGCCGTGCGTCGGCGACTGCGCATCCCACTCACGGTGGGTGGCGGCGTGCGCACGCTCCTCGACGCCGGCCGCCTGCTCGAGGCCGGGGCCGACAAGATCAGCGTCAACAGCGCCGCCGTCGCCGATCCGGACCTGGTGTCGGCCATCGCCGCGCGCTTCGGCGCCCAGTGCTGCGTGGTGGCCATCGACGCCCGGCAGGACGGTCCGGCCTGGCAGGTCCTCACCCACGCCGGTCGGCGTGTCGGCCGACCCGACGCCGTGGCCTGGGCTCGCGAGGTCGCCGAGCGCGGCGCCGGCGAGATCCTGCTCACGAGCTGGGATCGCGACGGCAGCGGCCGCGGCTACGACCTGCAGCTCATGCGCCGGATCACCGGCACCGTAGCGATCCCGGTGATCGCCTCGGGTGGCGGCCGCACACCCGAACATCTCGCGGCAGCCCTCACGGCCGGCGCCCACGCGGTGCTGGTGGCGTCGGTCCTGCACGACGGGCACGCCACGGTCGGCGAACTGAAACGTGAACTCCAGACCAGAGGAGCGGTGATCCGACCATGATCATCCCGAGCATCGACCTCCAGGGCGGCCAGGCCGTCCAGCTCATCGGCGGACGCGAGCGCGCGCTGGCCGCGGGCGACCCGGTTCCCTGGGCGCGCCGCTTCGGCCGGGTGGGCCTGACCGCCGTCATCGACCTCGACGCCGCTCTGGGCCAGGGTCAGAACACCGACCTCATTACCTCGCTGCTGCGACTCGCCCCGTGCTGCGTGGGCGGCGGCATCCGCGACCTCGCCACCGCGCGGCGCTGGCTCGATCGCGGCGCCGAGCGCATCGTCATCGGCACCGCGGCCACCCCGGAGCTGCTCCGCCAGCTCCCGCGCGATCGTGTGGTGGTGGCGCTCGACGCCCGGGACGACGAGGTCCTCAGCCACGGCTGGCGCCGGGGCACCGGACGGTCCATCGCCGCGCGGATGCAGGACCTGGCGGGGCTGGCCGGGTGGTACCTGGTGACCAACGTGGCGCGCGAGGGACAGCTGGGGGGCCTGGACCCGACCTGGGCCCGCGACCTCGCCGCCGCCGCCGGCGACACCGGTCTGGTGGTGGCCGGCGGTGTGGCCGAGGTGGCGGAGATCGCCGCCCTCGACCGTCTGGGCATCGATGCCCAGGTCGGCATGGCGCTCTACACCGGACGCTTCCACGAGGCGGAGGCCGTGGCCGCCTGCCTGCGGAGCGACCGCCCCGACGGGCTCTGGCCCACCATCGTGGTCGCGGCCGACAACGAGGTGCTGGGACTCGCCTGGTCCAGCCCGGACTCGTTGCGCCAGGCGCTGGCCACCGGTCGCGGCGTCTACCATTCGCGGCGGCGCGGCCTCTGGGTCAAGGGCGAGACCAGCGGCAACGATCAGGAGCTCCTGCGCGTGGCGCTGGATTGCGACCGCGATTGCCTGCGCTTCACCGTCCGCCAGCGGGGAACGGGCTTCTGCCACACCGGGGCCCGGACCTGCTTCGGCGCGTCCACCGGCCTGCCGGCGCTGGCCGACCGGTTGCGGTCCCGCCAGCGCAGCGCACCGCCAGGCAGCTACACCCGGCGTCTGCTCGACGATCCGTCGCTCCTGGCGGCCAAGCTGACCGAGGAGGCCGGCGAACTGGCGGCCGCCGAGAGCCGCCCCGACGTGGTGCACGAGGCGGCGGATCTGCTGTACTTCGCCATGACGGCCATGGCACGCGGCGGGGTCACCCTCGACGAGGTGGCCGCCGAGCTGGATCGACGCGCGCTGGCGGTGAGCCGGCGTCCCGGCGACGCCAAGCCCGGCAAGGAGGCCAGGCGATGAACGACCGGAACTGGCGTGAACGATCCCTCGCCGACCTCTCCACCCGCGGCAAGACCGCCGTCGACGCCGAGACGTTGGCGCAGGCGGCGCGGATCGTCGAGGAGGTCGAGCGGGAGGGCGAGCCGGCGGTGCGCCGCTGGTCCGAGCGGCTGGGCGATCTGGATTCCGGCGCCCCCCTGGTCATCGACGCCGCGGCCTGCCGGCGGGCGCTCCAGGACCTGGCTCCCGAGACGCGGGCGGTGCTCGAACGGGCCCACCGGCGCATCGTCGCCTTCGCCCGGGCCCAGCGCGCCACCTTGAACGATCTCGATACCGACATCGGCGCGGGCCGGGCCGGGCACCGCCTCGTCCCGGTGGCGGCGGCGGGTTGCTACGCCCCGGGTGGCCGCTACCCGCTGCCGAGCACCGTCCTGATGACCGCCGCCACGGCGCGGGTGGCCGGCGTGCCGCGGGTCGTGGTGGCCTCGCCGCGGCCCACCGCGGTGACCCTGGCCGCGGCCGCGCTGGCCGGCGCCGAGGCGGTGCTCGCCGTCGGCGGTGCCCAGGCCGTGGCCGCCCTGGTGGCGGGTGTGGCCGGGTTCGAACCGTGCGACGCCGTGGTCGGACCGGGCAACCGCTGGGTCACCGCCGCCAAGCAGCTGGTGGCCGGCCGGGTCAGGATCGACATGCTTGCCGGTCCCTCGGAACTGCTGATCATCGCCGACGATTCGGCCGACCCCGCCTGGCTCGCTGCCGACCTTCTCGCCCAGGCCGAGCACGATCCGGACGCGGTCCCTGTCTTGACGACCTGGGACCCGGCACTGGCCACCGCCGTGGCGGTGGAGATCGATGGGCAGCTCGCGGACCTGGCCACGGCGGCCATCGCCCGGCAGGCCCTGGCCAACGGCGGCCTGGTCATGGTCACGGGGCCCGAGGAAGCCACCGGCGTCGCCGATGCCCTGGCGCCGGAACACCTCCAGCTCTCGGTCCGCCAGCCCCGCCGCCTGCTCGAACGATGTCGGCATTACGGCGCCGCCTTCCTCGGACACCACAGCGCCGAGGTCCTGGGCGATTACGGAGCGGGACCGAACCATACCCTGCCCACGGGGGGAACGGCGCGCTTCGCCGGCGGGCTCTGGGTCGGGACCTTCCTGAGGATGCGGACCTGGCTCGAGGTGGCGAGCGAGACGGAGGGATACGAATCGTTGCTGGCCGACACGGAACGCCTGGCGCTGCTGGAGGGGCTGGCGGGACACGCCCGTGCCGCGGCGATCCGGCGGGCCTGAAGTCGCGCGGGTCAGACCACCCGCGTCACCAGATAGACCACGCCGAACCCCACCAGGTAGACGATCCCGGCGCCGGCCAGCAGCGTGAGGCCGCGCCCGGGGCGGTCGCCCGGCGGCACCGGCTCGCGCCGCACGGCCGCGAAGTTCAGCCACGCCACCACCGGCGCGGTGAGGAACGCGGCGATGGTGGCCACGTCGAGCAGGGTCTTCAGGCCGCTCAGCCAGAGCGCGATGATCAGCCAGCCCGCCGCCATGAGCACGGCGAGCACGGCGAGGTAGCTGCCGTGGCCGGCGGCGGCGTCGGTCTCCTCCCAGCCGTCGTCCGCGCGCAGCAGCCGCCAGCAGCCCACCAGCGTGCGAGTGTAGCCGTCGCAGACGGTGAGCGTGGTGGAGAACATGGTGATGAAGGCCACGGTGGCGATGAGCCAGCGGGTCCACTCGCCCAGGGTCGACACGTACATCTGGGTGAGCTGGCCGGCGAAGACCAGGCCGCTGCCCGAGAAGACCTCGCCGGTGCCGAACATCACCAGCGCGCCGAAACAGAGGAAGGCCACGGCGAGCACGCTGGTCACCACGTAGCCCACGTGGAAGTCGAAGCGGCAGTGAGCCACCGACACCTGCCGGTGGTCGGCCTCGTTCTTGGCGAGGGTCCACAGCGACGACCACACCGCGATGTCGAGCGGGGCGGGCATCCAGCCCATGAGGGCCAGCAGGAAGGCCACCCCCGCGGCGGTCCAGATCTCGGGCCGGGGCGCCGCGAAGTCGCCGGCCGGGCCGTGGGCGGCGGCCACCGCCACGCCGACCACCGTCAGCACACCGAGCACCGTGATCATCACCTTCATGGCGCGGTCGAGGGTGGTGTAGCGGCCGCCGGCGAGGATCACGGCCACCACCGCGAAGACGAGCAGCGCCAGGCGGGGCAGCGTCCAATCGAGGCCCAGCAGCGCGCCCAGGAGGCTGGCCGCCACCAGCGTCACCGCGGCGGCGTTGATCACCGAGCTCACCAGCGCCACCGCCAGGAACAGCCACAGCGCCCAGCGGCCCAGCCGCCGGTAGCCGTGCAGGAGACTCTCCCCCGTGGCCGCGGTGTAGCGGTGGGCGAACTCGAAGAACGGGTACTTGAGGACCAGGATCAGCACCACGGCCCAGAGCAGGTGGAAGCCCCAGCCCGCCCCGGCGCGCGTGGACTGCACCAGGTGCGAGCCGCCGATGGCCGCCCCGGCGAAGAGGAGGCCCGGTCCCACGGCGCGCCAGCGGCTGGTCACGACGGCCGGCCCTCGTGGTGGTGGTACTTCTCGAGCATGGCGCCGGTGGTCCCGTCCATGGGCCGGATCTTGCCCGAGGCGATGTCGATGAACACGAAGGTGACGTCGGCATCGAGGAGCTTCTCGTCGCCGCCCTCGCGATAGACCTCCTGGCGGCAGACCGCGCTGCGCCCGCCCAGCTTGGTGACGTGGCAGCGGAAATCGAGGGTGTCGTGCATGTGGGCGGGGCGGCGGTAGTTCACCGCGATGCTGAGCACCGCGAGCCCCTGGCCCACCTCGTCCCACGCCGTGAGGTCGATCTCGTGCTCGAGCCAGCGCCAGCGGGCCTCCTCCAGCAGTTCGACCCAGCGGGCGTTGTTGACGTGGCCGTAGTGGTCCAGGTGGTAGCCGTGGATCTTGATTTGGGTGGTGAAGATCATCGGTCCATCCCTCGGTCCAGTGAGCAGTGGCAGGCAGTGCCATCATGGAACAACGAGGGAGGCGGAGCAAAGGATAAATCGGAGGGCCAGACATCCATACGGGCTTATCGCACCCAGCGTAAAACCTGCAAATCGGGGCAGAACCATCGATTCCGCGTGACCTTTTTCACCAGCGTTGTAGCCTTGCCGCACACCCATCGCCCCGCATCCTCCACACCTCGCCCGACATCCTGGTGCCAGCACGACCCTGTAGCCCGGCGACGCCTCCGCGTCGCCGTGAACCCGTTCCGGGAGGTCTGCCCATGGCCCGCACCCTCGGGGATTCGACCCGCCGAATCCCGCTCATCCTGACCGTGATCCTCATCCTCTGTCTCGCCACCGCCGCCGTGGCCAACCCGCAAACCACCATCTACAGCCAGGACTGGGAGGATGGTTTCGACTCCTGGTTCCCGTCTGCCGGCGTCTGGGAGGTGGGCGTCCCCTCCGCGGGCACCGAGGCCTACCAGGGCCAGAGTTGCGCCGCCACCGTCCTCGCCGGCAACTACCCCTACGCCACCAACTCGCGCCTGCAGAGCCCGCTCATCGAGCTGCCCGCGGCCCCCGCCGACGGCGCGCTCTGGCTCGGCTTCTGGCATTTCTTCAACAACTCGGGCAGCGACGGCCTGGACTACGGCGTGGTCCAGATCTGGACCGAGGCCGACGACTGGCAGGACATCTCGGTGGCCTACTACCGCTACAGCAGCGTCTGGACCCCGTACTACGTCGACCTCGCCGCCTACGCCGGCCAGACCATCCGCCTCGGCTTCCGCTTCCAGGACGTCGACGGCGGCGGCTACGGCCACAACGAGGGTCCCGGCTGGTACGTGGACCTCGTCCGGATCTTCGAGGGAGCCTTCGCGCCCCTGCCCAACCCGGTCTCCTTCGAGGGCCGCCTCGAGTTCGACTGGGAGGGCTGGTACGCCGACCAGGGCGTGTGGGAGATTGGCCCGCCCTGCAACGGCTGCAATGCCGCGCTCTCGGGCCAGCGGGTGGCCGGCACGGTGCTCGCCGGCAATTACTACTACGCCGCCAACTCGCGGCTGATCAGTCCGCCGGTGGACCTGCCCGCCTCGCCCCTCGACGGCCAGCTCCATTTCAGCTACGAGGAATGGTGCAACCTCAGCAACAGCGACGGCAGCGACTACGTGGTGGTGGAGATCGACGACGGTTCGGGCTGGGCCCCCATCAGCGCTGAGAAGAGCTACTACCTGAACCACTGGTCCGAGCAGATCCTCGACATCTCCGCTTTTGCCGGCCAGACCGTACGTTTCGCCTTCCGCATCACCGACGTCGACGGCGGCGGCTACGGCCACAACGAGGGCCCCGGCTGGTTCCTCGACGACCTCGCCATCACCGAGGGCAATCCCTTCTTCAGCAACCCCGCCGACTGCGAGAACGAGTGCCCGTCGTGGACCTCCTGGCCCTGCGGCACCTGGCAGGTGGGCATCCCCGGCGCCGGCCCGGGCGCCGCCCACTCGGGCGAGTACTGCTGGGGCACCTACCTCGACAGCAACTACCCCTACGGTTCGTACGAGACGCTCTACATGCCCTGGCGCGACCTGCCGGCCAGCCCGCCCGAACCCCTGGTGCTCCACTTCTGGCACTGGTACTCCATCAGCACCAGCGACGGCACCGACCGCGGCGTGGTGGTGGTCCAGGTCGAGGGCGAGGAGCCGGTGGAGGTGGGCGGGCCGTTCTACGGGTCGAGCGGCGGCTGGACCCCGTACCAGGTGGACCTGGCGGCCTACGCCGGCCAGCGCGTGCGCATCGGCTTCCTCATGGACGACAACGACGGCGGCGGCTACGGCCACAACGAGGCCGCGGGCTGGTATCTGGACGACATCGCCATCGCCGGCCTGCCCCAGAGCCAGCCGGCGGAGCCCTACTTCCTGGACATGATCATCTCCAGCGGCCCGGCCGAGCTGAACTGGTACCACCCCGACGCGGACGTGGCCCACGTGGTGGTCTACGGCAGCCCGCACCAGGGCTTCCGCCCGAGCCTGGGCACGCGGCTGGCCATCCTGCCCGCCGACGCCCACACCTACAGCGACACGGCGCACCCCGGCTGGCCCAACCTCTTCTACCGCGTCTCGGTGGTGGACATCCACGGCAACGAGAGCCTGCCGCTCCTGCCGACCACCATGATCGCGGCGCCCGACACGCCGCCGGCCGACGCGGTCGTGCTGCGGGGCGCGGCGCCCAACCCGTTCAACCCCACCACGACCATCCGCTTCCGCCTCGACCAGTCGGCCCGGGTGGAGCTGGCGGTCTACGACCTCGCCGGCCGACGGGTCGCCGACCTGGTGGAGGAAGTCCTGCCCGCCGGCGACCACGCCGTGCCGTTCGCGCCGCGGCAGCTCGCGTCGGGGACCTACGTGGCGCGGCTGGTCTGCGAGGGGCGGGTGATGACGGCGAAGATGATGCTGGTGCGTTAGGAACGAATCGATCGAGGGGCGCCGGTTCAAGCCGGTGCCCTGACTGACGAAAGGAGTCGCGACCCCCAAGGACCATGCAATTCTAGGGACAGCAGAGGCCCGGATCGATCCGGGCCTCCGCTCTAAAACTTCCGACGTACAACTTCTAGCGGAACAGGTCCTTCACGTCGGCCCAGGTCCGAGTCTCGTTGGCGACGACATCGGTGAAGAGGCAGAAGGCACATGCGTCTCGGTTTCGCGATCACGTCACCGTGTTGGATTCGAAGCCGACTTCGAATCAGCGGAAGAGGGACTTCACGGCCCCGAAGCTCATCCGTTCAACGGCCACCGCCCCCTCGAAGCTGATGCCGTCGGCGAAGGGTTCCATCTTATACAATCCGAAACTGTAGATGAGGATACCCGTGACTTCGTCGTAGACGTCGCCCAGCTGAACGCTCGAGGCGTCGTACCAGTAGTCATCATAAACCATCGGGTTTCCGTCTGGCACCGACTCGGCCCACCATTCGCCGTACTGGTCGGGTAGCACCGTCACCGTCATCACGTCTGTCAACCTTATCTGGCAGCTTTCCCAGGACTCCACCTCGGCGACCAGCTCGTCGTAGGAGACGTCGACGGGGTCAGGGATTGGAGCAGTCCCCACGACTGTCATTGAGCCCTCAGTGATGTCGATCTCCGAGAAGTCGTAGTACTCGTAGTACTCGCCCACGATGTCGACGAGGTCGCCCGGTTCCGCTACAGGTTCTCCACCCGAGAAGACCCAGATATAGGTGTTGGCGCCGTAGGGATATTCGGCAACGAACATGCCGTTGCTTCGAGTGGCAACGACGACCACATCCTCGATGGTGACGATGGTGTGCTCGGGAACAAGTCCGGTCTGGATATCCACGATGGTCTCTGCGTGTGACGTCCCGGCAAGGATAAGAGCAATGACAACAAGCACCAAGCGATTCATGGCGATACCTCCAATTGAAGAACACCATCCGGGGGAACTGCAATCAAACGCACATTCTTTCCCTCCAATTGATCGGCGGAAACCAGAGCCCTCGCCACAAATGAAAGACCGAAATCACACTCCCCAAAGGCCCCGGAATGCCTCGGCCGCCGGGGGCGATATCACACCCAGCTGGAGCTCATTCACAGGCTGGCCGACCTGGATATTCTGCCCAGGATCTACAAGCACCGCCAACGCGGCGACGGAGGGAATTCCAACCGCATGGTCCACACTCTCCCGATCCCGGGTCCCCGCTTAGTCTCCGCCGAATCCTACCGCTGTCCTACCATATTGATCCCGTTTTGTCAATACCGGGACCGCCTCCGGGGCCCTGGCGCCCGCCAGGTCGGCAAATCCAATCTCGTCCGCCTCGTCGCCGAACAGTCGCAGAGGAAGCTGCACGAGGGCGATCTCGAACGGCAGCCGGAACTGGACGCGATCTTCCCCTCGCTGGATACCTCGCGGATCCTGTCGGAGTTGGAATACCTGATCGACACGGGCCCCTCGACGACCTCACGTCCCTACTATTCCTGGATGAGATCCAGGCCGCGCCGTCCGCTCCCTGCACGAGGACCGGACGGACCTGCCGATCATCGCCGCCGGTTCGCTACTCGAGTTCGTCCTCGGCGACCACGCTCCGGGGACGGCCCATGATGCGGCTTCTGGGGATAGGAAATTCAACCGCATAGTCCCGCCTCCCGAGGCCCCTGAACGTGCTCGATTCGGGTAGATTGCACCACTGCGACCATCCAGTATCAAATTGGTATCGGTGGAATCTCGCTCCTGGAGCGCCGTGAAGGAACTGTTCCGAGGAAAGTGAACCTCCGTTGCTCCCAACCTGCCAATAATCGGCCAGCGTTCTTCGCGTTGGGTTAGCCCTGCCTAGTAATCCTGATCGACACAAGATCTGTTGCCGATTACGGCCGGCCCACGAAGGACCTGCCTCTGCACCGCATGACTTGGGCTCTCAAAAAACTTCCACAGTTACTCCCTTTCGAACGAGCCTCAAGCGGTTCACGAAAGGGTGCTTTACTTAGTAACCCCTTTTCTCAATAAAGTTTACTGGTTCCCCGCAAAGCCGGTCAGTTTCATGTTTGGACTAAGATGTCGTTAATCAAATGTCGAACTCATATGCGAAGAAAGGCCCAGTTGTCGCGTCCGTCAGGACAAGACAGCCGGGCTTCCTGTTGGAAGAGGTCGAGCAGAACTCGCCTTGACCACCGGGCTCCCCCTCAATCCAGCCGCGTCAGCCCCTCGCGGATCGCGTACTTGGTCAGCTCCGCGATGGAGCGGATCTCGAGCTTGTCCATGACCGCCTTGCGGTGCGACTCCACCGTCTTGGCCGACAGGTTCAGCCGGGCGGCGATCTCCTTGGTGGCCAGGCCCTCGGCCAGCAGCTGCAGCACCTCGCGCTCGCGAGCCGAGAGCACGGCGAAGGCCGAGCCGGCGTCGGCGTCGGCCAGCGCGACGTAGTCGCGGATCACCTGGTCGCTCACCGCGGCGCCGAGGTAGGTGCGGCCGGCGAGCACCGCGCGCACGGCGTCGAGCAGCTCGGCGAAGCCGCCGTCCTTGAGCAGGTAGCCGCGGGCGCCGGCGCGCAGGGCCTCGAGCACGAACCGCCGGTCGCTGTGCATGGAGAGGATGATCACGCGGACCGCGGGCTGCTCCTGGGCGAGCCGGCGCGCCACCTCCAGGCCGTTCAGACCGGGCATGGAGACGTCGAGGACGGCGAGGTCGGGCTGGTGCTCGCGCGCCAGTTCTAGCGCCGTCAGACCGTCCTCGGCCTCGGCCGCCACCACGAGGTCGGGCTGGGCAGCGAGCAGCGGCTTGAGGCCCTCGCGGAAGATGCGGTGGTCGTCGGCCAGCAGAATCTTGACGGTCATGCCGCGCTCCCGGGGTTCGTGGTCTCGAGCCGGATCCTGGTGCCGCGGCCGGGGGCCGTGTCCACGGTGACCCGGCCGCCGAGCTGGTGCAGGCGCTCCTCGATGGAGAAGAGGCCGAAGCCGGCGCCCGCCTCGCGGCGCGCCCGGTCGAAATCGAAGCCGCGGCCGTCGTCGGCCACCGCCAGCGTGACGCGGCCGTCCTCACCGGCCAGCTCGATGTCCACGCGGCGGGCGTCGGCGTGCTTGACCACGTTGTGCAGCAGCTCGCGCGCCGACTTCCAGAGCATCACCTTGACCTCGTCGGGCAGCGCCGCGCACCCGCGGTCGCGCACCTTCACCTTCAGCCCGTGCTTGCGGCCGACCTGCTCGCCCAGCCAGTCCAGCGCCGCACCCAGGCCCAGCTCGTAGAGCACCGGCGGCGACAGCTCGAAGGTCAGGCCGCGCGTGTAGCGGATCGCCTGATCGCTCAGCTCGACCAGCTCGTCGAGCGCGCTGTCGTGGCCGGTGAACACGGCGTCGCCGCGCAGGCGCTGCAGACGCAGCTTGATCAGCGCCAGCCCCTGCCCCAGGTGGTCGTGGAGGTTCTCGGCGATCTGGCGCCGCTCGCGCTCCTCGGCCAGGCAGACCTCGCTGGCCAGGCGGCGCAGGCTGGCGGTGCGCTCGGCCACCGTGCGCTCGAGCCGCTCGTTGGCCGCCAGGATCGCCGCGTCGTCGGCGCGGTGCTGGTAGTGGGTGCGCAGCATGTCGGCCAGCGAGCGGATCAGCTCGCGCTCCTCGGCGAGGAACGGGCCCTCGTCCAGGGTCGGCTGCTCGCTGGTGTAGACCACCTCCACGGTGCCCGCCGTCCCGTCGCGGAGCCTGAAGTTCTCGGCCTGCCGCCAGGGCGACTCGCGGAATCCCGGCGTGGCCCAGGCCTGCTCGCCGAGGGCGATGCGCCCCTCGGTGGCCTCGGGATACTGCCAGGCGGGCGGCAGGAGCGCCGCCACCTCGGGCATGAGCGCGTCCAGCGGCCGGTCGGTGTCCTGGAGCAGGCGGGCCGCACGGTGCAGCGCGGTCAGCTCCTTGACCCGTTCCTGGAGCCGGTGCTGGATCGAATCGCTCATGGTTCCCCTTTCTGGCCGCGACGGCCCGAACCCCTGGATGCTAACTCATGGCGCGGGCCTGCTCAAGCCGCCTGCGGAAAAACCCTGATTCGCGCTCAGGAATATCCCCAGCGGATTCCAGGATCAGCCTCATTGTCAATGAATCATCAATTTCGCCATGATTCACGGGCAGTCCCAGGGGCCGGACCACCGGCGCGGCGGCGCCCCGGAACGCCGCGCGCGGCCCCTGACCCTTTTCCACGCAGGAGGATCCCATGTTCGACACCGGCAACACCGGCTTCATGCTGGTCGCCACCAGCCTCGTCATGCTCATGACGCCGGGGCTGGCCTTCTTCTACGGCGGCCTCGTGGGACGCAAGAACGTGCTGTCCATCATGATCCAGAGCTTCGTCTCCATGGGCGTGACCACCATCCTGTGGTACGCCGTGGGCTTCTCGCTCTGCTTCTCCGGTGGCGAGGGCGGGATCATCGGCAACCTCGACCACGCGTTCCTGCGCGGCATCGACCCCAGCACCCCGTTCGCCGACGGCCAGATCCCCATGCTGGTCTTCGTGGCCTACCAGATGATGTTCGCCATCATCACCCCGGCGCTGATCACCGGCGCCTTCAGCAACCGCGTGCGCTTCCCGGCCTACCTCATCTTCCTGGTGATGTGGCTGCTGCTGGTCTACTTCCCGTTCGTACACATGATCTGGGGCGGCGGCCTGCTGGCCGAGTGGGGCGTGCTCGACTTCGCCGGCGGCATCGCCGTGCACAACATCGCGGGCATGGCGGCGCTGGCCTCGGTCCTCTACGTGGGCAAGCGTCGGGTCGAGGAGAAGGGCCCGCACTCGATCCCGCTGGTGGCGCTCGGCACCGGCCTCTTGTGGTTCGGCTGGTACGGCTTCAACGCCGGCAGCGAGCTGCAGGTCGACCAGATCACCTCGCTGGCGTTCCTCAACACCGACATCGCCGCCAGCTTCGCCGCCATCACCTGGCTGATCATCGAGTGGGCGCGCAGCCGCAAGCCGCGCTTCGTGGGCCTGTTGACCGGCGCGGTGGCCGGCCTGGCCACCATCACGCCCGCCGCGGCGTTCGTGCCCACCTGGGGCGCCGCCGTGATCGGCTTCGCCGCGGGCATCGTCTGCTACCTGGCCGTGGAGATGAAGAACGCCCTGGGCTGGGACGACGCCCTCGACGTCTGGGGCGTCCACGGCGTGGGCGGCGCGCTGGGCATCATCATGCTCGGCCTGCTGGGCTCCACCGCGGTCAACGCCGCCGGCGCCGACGGCCTCTTCTTCGGCGGCGCCGACTTCTTCGTCAAGCAGCTCGTGGCCATCCTGGTCTCCTCCGTCTACGCCTTCGTCTTCACCTGGGTGATGCTCTGGCTCATCGACCGCGTCACCCCGGTCCAGACCACCCACGAGATGGAGTCGACCCTGGACGAATCGCTGCACGGCGAGCAGGCGTACCTGGCCTGACCGACCCTCGCCCGGGGACTTCGAACTTCCGCTGGCCGTGACATCGTGCTAGGAAGTCCCCGGGCAAAGAGAGCCCCGAACACCACGGGCCCGCCGCGGGCGGGCCCCGAACCGAGGAGTGGACCCCTGATGCGCAAGACGATCCTGATCGCAGCCGTCCTGGCCGTGGCCGCCGGCGCCCCGGCCCAGGAGACCGAGATCACCGGCTTCGCCGACGCCAGCTACTTCTACGACACCGCCGCCCCGAACGGCGAGTTCGGCCTGGACCAGGTCGAGATCGACATCATCCACCGGGCCAGCGAGAAGACCCTGGTCCGCGCCGACCTCGAGTGGGTCAAGAACGGCGAGACCTTCGACGCCCAGGTCGAGCAGGCCTTCATGACCTACACCTGCAACGGCGGCTGGGACTTCACCTTCGGCAAGTTCAACGCCCCCATCGGCTTCGAAGAACTCGACCCCGTGGACATGTACCAGTTCAGCCACGCGCTGGTCTTCGACTACGGCCTGCCGGGCAACCTGACCGGCGCCGCGGTGGGCCGCGCGTTCGGCCCGGGCCTGGACATCATCGCCTACGTCTCCAACGGCTGGGACCGCAACACCATGGCCAGCGCCAACGTGACCTGGGGCGGCCGCCTCGGCTACACCAGCAACGGCTTCGCCGGCGGCGTGTCGGCGATCAGCGGCAAGGAGGAGGACCTCGCCGAGGAGGAGGCCGACCCCACCGCCTTCACCCGCACCGTCTTCGACGTGGATCTCAGCTACGAGACCGGCATCTGGCTCTTCGGCGGCGAGTACAACCAGGGCAAGGTCACCACGCCGGTCGACGGCGAGGACGTGGACCAGGAATGGAACGGCTTCCTCCTGATGACCCACGTCAACTACGCGAGCTGGACCGGCCTCACCGTCCGCTACGACTCGTTCGACGACAAGGACGGTTACGCGTTCGGGCCCGTGGGCGAGGAGAACCAGCAGGTGCAGTCGTTCACCATCAGCCCCACCTTCACGCTGGACGAGAACTTCGGCGCGCTGTTGGAGCTGCGCATCGACAAGAGCGACCAGGACGCGTTCCTGGACGGCGACGGCGAGCCCACCGACACCCGCACCACCGTGGCCTTCGAGATGACCTACTCCTGGTAGGCCGCCCCGAACGCGGACACGCCGGCCGGCGCCATCCCCCGGGGGAAGCGCCGGCCGGTTCTCTTCGGTGATCAGGGGAGCAGGCGCGCCACGGCCGCGGCGCTCTCGGTCCAGCGCCCGCGTAGCACCGCCTCGGTGGCGAACTCCAGGTCGGCGAAGTCGAAACCGGGGACGCAGCGGCAGCTCACCAGCGCCCAGCCGCCCGTCGCCTCGGCCCCCATCCAGACCCCGGCCGGGACGGTCGCCGTCTCAACGGCTCCGGCGGACAGCCGCGTGACCGCGTGGCCAGTGCGGTCGCAGAACCGGTGCAGGTCGAGTCCGGTCCCCGCCGCGAAGGTCCAGACCTCGTCCTGACGCAGCCGGTGCAGCCGCGAGACCTGGTCCGCGGCGAGCAGGAACAGGATCTCGGTGGCGGCGGGCCGCGGGCCCCAGGGCGTGGCGACGAGCCGGGCGGCGCGGTGCGTCTCGCGGTACCAGCCGCCCTCGGGGTGCGGAGCCAGTCCGTGCCGGCGGATCGTCCGCTCGATGCTCGCAGAATCGTTCATGCGCCGCTCACCAGGGCAACCGCGCGAGGTCGACGTTGCCGCCCGAGAAGATCACGCCCACGCGGCGGCCCGGGATCTCGTCGCGCTTCTCGAGCAGCGCCGCCAGGCCCACAACCGCCGACGGCTCCACCACCAGCTTCATGCGCTCGAACACCAGGTGCATGGCCCGGACCACCGCCTCGTCGCTCACCGTGACGATGCCCGCGACGTGGCGCCGGATCGCGGTGAAGGTGCGCTCGCTGAGGCTGGTCAACAGACCGTCGCAGATGGTGTCGGGGTCGATCGAGGGCTGCAGCTCGCCGCTCGCCAGCGACCGCGCCGCGTCGTCGGCGCCCCGGGGCTCGGCCGCCAGCACCCGCGTCTCGGGCGACAGCCCCGCCACCGCGATGGCGGTGCCGGAGAGCAGACCGCCGCCGCCCACCGGGGTCAGCACCACGTCGAGGGCGCCGGCCTCCTCGAGCAGCTCCACCGCGGCGGTGCCCTGGCCGGCGATGACGCGCGGGTCGTCGTAGGGGTGGACGAACGTGGCGCCGGTCTCCTGCACCACGCGCTCGAGGGTCTCCTCGCGGGCCTGGAGCGTGGGCTCGCAGGGGATGATCTCGGCGCCGTAGTCGGCCACCGCGGCCCGCTTCACCGCCGGCGCGGTGCGCGGCATGACCACGTAGGCCGGGACGCCGCGCGTGCGCGCGGCCAGCGCCAGCGCCTGGGCGTGGTTGCCGCTGCTGTGGGTGGCCACGCCGCGGGCGGCCTCACCGTCGGTGAGCGACTGCACCGCGTTGGTGGCGCCGCGGTACTTGAAGGCGCCCACGCGCTGCAGGTTCTCGCACTTGAAGAACAGCTCGGCCTCCACGAGGCGGTCGAGGGTGCGGCAGGTCATCACCGGGGTGCGGTGGACGAACGGGCGGATCCGCGCGTGGGCGGCCTCGATGGCGGCGAGGTCGGGCAGCATGGCGTGGCCTTTCAGGTGCGGCCGTGCAGCGTCCGGCCGAAGAAGCGGGCGTCCTTCAAGAGCGTGGTCATGGCCTGGATCAGCTGCTCGACGTCGTGGCGCGTGTTGTAGCCCTGGACGCTGATGCGCAGGTACGGCCGGCCGCGCCACTCGATGACCGGGATCTCGATCTTGAACCGTTCGCGCAGCTCGCGCTGGACGCGCTGGCGGTCGCACGGCGGCAGCGGCAACGAGAGCATCTGGCCGAACCACGCGGCGTCGTCGGGGCAGATGGCGGCGAGGCCGGTGAGGCGGCCCAGCTCGGCGCGGACCTGGCGCACCAGGCCGTGGCACTGGCGCTGGATGCGCGGCCAGTCGTGCTCGCGGCGGAACTTGATGGCCGCCGGCACCGCGAGCGCGGCGGCGGGGTCGTGGGTGCCGGTCCACTCCTGCTCGTCGACGAAGCGGCTCGGGCCGGGGCGGTCGCTTCGCCAGCCCCAGCTGACGACCAGCGGCTTGAGGTGCGGCTGCATGTCGGGACGCGCCCAGAGGAACGCCGCGCCCTTGGGGGCGAGCAGCCACTTGTGGCAGTTGCCCACGTAGATGTCGGCGCCCAGGTCCTCCACGTCGAGGGCGACGTGGCCGGGGGCGTGCGCGCCGTCGATCACGGTGACGATGCCCGCGCGGCGGGCGCGGCGCACCAGCTCGCGCACCGGGAACAGCAGCGCGGTGGGACTCGCGAGGTGGTCGAGGCAGAGCACCCGCGTGTTCTCGGTGACCTCGGCCCAGATGTCTTCGACCACCTGGTCGGCCGACTCCACCGGCAGGTCCACGCGCGCGCGCAGCAGGCTGGCGCCGCGGCGCTCGGTGACCCAGGTCCAGGTGCGGTCGATGGCGCCGTAGGCGTGGTCGGTGATCAGGACCTCGTCGCCGCGGCCCAGGCCCACCGAGCGCGCGGCAACGTTCAGGCCGTAGGTGGCGTTGGGCACGAAGACCAGGTCGTCGCGGCGCGCGCCCACGAACTGTGCCAGCTCGCGCCGCGCCTCGCGCATGCGCTCGGGAAACTCGCGGTCCTCGGCGAGGAACGCCACCGGGTTGCTCTCGAGTTCGCGCTGCAGCGCCTGGTAGCGGTTGTGGACCGGGCGGGGGCAGGCCCCGAAGGAGCCGTGATTGAGGAAGACGATGTCCTCACGGAGCAGGAAGAGGTCGCGCAGGTCGTTGTGGTTGTCCATGCCATGATTCTACCAGTCGCCGCGGGCGTCGACAACCGTCCTGAACGGGCGCCGCCCGGGGCGTGGCCGCGCCCCGGGCGGTGCTGTCCAGGGGCCCCGCGGGCCCCGTCCGGCGGTGTCGCTAGCGGGCCGACACCATCTTCCCGCTCACCAGGATCCGGTCGCCGCGGTCGGTCACCGGGACCATCCGCACGCCGGGGAAGCGGTCCTTGCGCTCGGCCACGAAGTCGTGGTAGCGCCGCGAATCGTCGCCCCCGTGCATGGGGCTGAAGACCGCCGGCTGCAGGGTCTCGAGGGTGTAGTCCGCCCCCGCGTGGACCGGTGCCAGGTCCCCGAAACCGCAGCCGCTGATGGGCAGGAAACAGAGGTCCGGGCGGACACCGGCGGCGGCGAGCCAGTCGATGTCTTCCCGGTAGATGCCGTCGAGCTCGGCGGCCCGGTTGTGGTGGTCGCCGGGATGGAAGACGGTGACGCCGTCGACCTGGACCACGAAGCCCACGCCCGCGTCGGTGGACCGCGTGGTGGTCACGGCGACATTTCCGTAGCGGTAGTGCTCACGCGGCTCGACGAACTCGTAGCCGTCCACGTTCTCGGGCCGGAAGCCCATGACGTAGGTGACCTTCTCGAGCTGCGAGCGCCACTCCATGATGCCGGGCCACCAGTGGTCGCCGTGGTCGTGGGAGACGAAAACCACCACCTCGCGACCCTGCAGCTCCTCGGGGCAGATGCAGCCGCAGGCCAGGCCCGGCTCGTCGGCCTGGCGGTTGCGCTCCCAGTAGTCGAAGACCAGGACGTGGTCACGGGTCAGCACGGTCCAGCCCGCGTGGCCGCAGTACCACGCGACCGCCTCCCCCTCGGCCGGCCGCGGCTGGGCGGCCAGGGTGGCCACGTTGCAGGCCACGCCCTTGCCCTGGGCACAGGCCGCGGCCTTCTGACAGGTCTTGCCGGTGTTGACCTTCTCGCCCTGGGCCGACGCCAGGCAGGCGACCACGCCGGGCTGGCCGTGGCGCGCGGCGAGGTCGGTGGGCGTGTCGCCGTGCCAGTCGCGGGCGTCGCAGCAGGCGCCGTGGGCCACCAGCGCGGCGCTGATGTCACCGTAGCCGCGGGCCGCGGCGGCGTGCAGCGGCGAGCGGCCGAAGCCGTCCTCGGCCTTCAGGGGGCAGGCGCCGGCGGTCAGCAGCTGATCCACCACCGCGGCGTCGCCCGAGCGGACGGCGAAGCCCAGCGCGGTCCAGCCGCCGCGCCAGCGGCGATCCACCTCGCAGTCGGCATCCAGCAGCAAGCCCACGATCTCGGTCTGGCCGCGCATGGCGGCCGCGCCCAGGGGGCCCCAGCCGTGGCTGTCGCCCTCGTCGGGCTCGGCGCCCAGCGCGAGCAGGTGGCGCACCGACTCGGTGCGCTGGCGCCAGCACGCGGTGAGCAGCGGGGACTGGCCGCCGTTGTCCTTGACGTGGATGTCGGCACCGCGCTCCACGAGCCAGTCGATCATCTCGGGATGCTCGCCGGCGGCCGCGAAGTGCAGCGGGGTCTGGCCCGCGCCGCTGCGCACGTCGACGTCGGCGCCCTGGTCGAGCAGCGGCTGGCAGAGCCAGACGAGGCCGCTGCGGGAGGCCAGGTGCAGCAGGGTCGCCCCGTTCTGGAGGCGCGTGTTGTCGGCCTTCACGCCGGCGTCGAGGAGCAGGCGCACGCAGGCGCTGTCGCCGGCGGTGGTGGCGAAGCTCAGCGAGTAGGCGCCGTTGTTGTCGTGATGGTTCGGATCGGCGCCGGCGTTCAAAAGCAGGCTCACCATGGCGGGCTGACTGTGCAGCCCCGCCACGTCCAGCGGCGTGCTCTGGTCTGCGTCGCCTCCGTCCACGGCGGCGCCGGCGGCCAGGAGCAGGCGCGCCACCTCGAGATGGCCGCCGCGGGCGGCGATGTGCAGCGGCAGATCCTGGAACTGGCTATCCGGGTCGGGAGCGCCGGCCAGCGACGGATCGGCGGCGAGCAGTTCCTGGACGCGGGTGGCGTCGCCGGCGGTCACGGCCTCGTGGATCTCGCCGGCCGGGGCGAAGGACGCCGCACCCAGCAGGGCCAGCAGGATCAGGATCGAGAGACGTCGGGACATGACGGTACCTCCATGGGGTCGCGTGGGTGACACGGAGGCTCATGCGGCGGGAATGGTCGGAGGTTGCGGCGGTGGCGGGCCTTTGCGACCAAACCGCCTGGCGGGACGGTCAGCGCGATCCCCGGGGCGATGAAATCGCGTCGCCAGGATCGGCGAAGGCCCCGCGGCAGGTCAGAACGACTGCCCCAGCCGCGATTCCAGATCCTGACGATAGGTCCGGGTGAGCTTGACCTCGTCGCCCCCCGTCAGACGGATCATGAACTCGCCGCGCGAGCAGGGCACCAGCTCGGCCACCCGGTCCAGGTTGACGATGGCCGAGCGGTTGACGCGCACGAAGGTCGCCTCGTCGAGGATCGCAGTGAGGTCCTGCAGGGTGCGGCGCAGCAGGAGTGGGCGTTCGCCGGTGTGGATCCGGGCGTAGTCGCCGCAGCCCTCGATCCAGCGGATCTCGGCCACCGGCACCAGCAGCACGCGGCCGCCGGCCTTCACCACCAGGCGGTCGGCCGGTCCCGGTGTCAGGCCCGAGACCTGCCAGCCGTCGTCCGGTAGGGGCACGGGATCCGCCGCGAGCCGCTGGCGCACCCGGGCCATGGTGTCCCGGAAGCGGTCGTCGGCGAACGGCTTGAGCAGGTAGTCGAGGGCGTGGACGCGGAACGCCTCGAGGGCGTGCTCGTCGAAGGCGGTGACGAAGACCACCAGCGGCAAGTGCGCGGGATCGAGGCGCTGGAGCACCGTGAAGCCATCGAGGTCGGGCATGCTGATGTCGAGGAAGACCAGTTCGGGCCGCTGGTCGGTGAGCACGCGCACGGCGTCCAGGCCGCCCGCGCATTCGGCCACCACCGTCAAGTCCGGATGCTCGGCCAGGCGCAGGCGCAGGTTCTCCCGGGCCAGCGGCTCGTCGTCCACGATGACGGCGCGGATCTCGCTCACGACACCCTCCAGGGCAGGTCCAGCGCCACCACGACGCCGCCGGCGTCGGCGTTGCGCAGCGAGAAGGCGTGGTCGACGCCGTAGAGCTGCTCGAGCCGAGCGCGCACGTTGGCCAAGCCCCGGCCCTCGTGGAGCTCTGCGGGCAGGCCGCGGCCGTTGTCGGCGAACTCGAGATGGAGACGCTCGCCCTCGCGCCAGGCGCGCAGGACCAGGCGTCCCGGGCCGCCGTCGGTGCCCAGGCCGTGGCGCAGGCTGTTCTCGGCCAGGGGCTGCAGCAGCAGGTGGGGCACCAGCGCGCGGCGCCCCTCGGGGTCGAGGTCGCAATCGAGGGTGAGCTGGTCGCCGTACCGCGCCTGCTGGACCTCGAGGTAGGCCTGCAGCACCTCGCATTCGCGCGCCAGCGGCACCTCGTGGCGCCCGGCGTCCTCGAGGGTGAGCCGCAGGAAGTCGCTCAGCTTGAGCAGCGCGTCGTGGGCCAGCGTCCCGTCGCCGCGCTTGATCAGGGTGGAGACGCCGTGCATGGCGTTGAAGAGGAAGTGCGGCTGGAGCTGCATCTTGAGAGTCTCGAGCCGGGCCTCCGACAGCGACGCGCGCAATTCGGCCTGCTGCCGCTCCTCGGCGCGCAGGCCGCGGTAGTAGTCGCGGGCGGTGACGATGGCCAGGATCACGCCGTAGATCAGCGCCTCGCGATCCATGTTGCCGGTGCTGGTCTTGAGCACGCTGAGCCAGTACTTCTCGGGCGGGAAGGCTCCCTGCCACTGGCGCACGAGCATGTAGAGCATGATGTGCAGGACGCCGAAACCCACGGCCAGCACGACGTGCGCCGCTCCGTGCCGCCAGCGCCGCGCGCCGGTGAGCGGCAGCAGGCCGGCCAGCCACGCCACCAGCGGCGTGAGCAGGCCGGCCAGCGACCAGTAGACCATGTTGTACGAACCCACGTACCACCACGAGGTGGGCTTGCCCGCCTGGGTGATGGCCAGCGAGATCTGGGTGGTCTCCACCAGCCCCACCGCGAGGAACGCCGCGAGCCCCACGAGGAGGGCCCGCAGCAGATCACGCCCGGTGGTCGGCGCCTGGTCCATGGATCACACCTTCGCCCGGCGTGACCACTGCACCACCAGGATGCAGAGCGCGATCACGCCGGCCAGCGCCAGGCCTTCGCCCACCAGACCGTCGAACGCGTGCTCGTTCAGCACGAAGAGCCGCTCCATGGTCTCGGTCCCGAAGCCCACGCCCAGCGCCGCGTTGATCACGCCCATCAGCGCTCCGCCCGCGATGAGGCCCGAGGCGATGAGGATGCCGCGCTGGTGGCGGGCCTGGGGCGCCTCCTTGTCCTCGCCCGACCGCTGCCGCTGCACGAACCACGACAGGATGCCGCCCAGCAGCACCGGCGTGTTGATCTCCATGGGCAGGTACATGCCCAGCGCGAAGGCCAGCGCGGGCACGCCGGTGATCCGCAGCACCACCGCGAAGACCACGCCCAGCGCGAACAGGTACCACTGCAGGGGCTGCGCGGTGGTCCCGAAGATGCCGACGAGGATCTCCTTCATGGCCGAGGCCTGCGGCGCGGGAATGGCCCGGCTGCCGAAGCCGTCGCCGGTCTGCGAGAGCAGCCACATGGCGAGCCCGCAGAAGATGGCCGCCACCAGCGTGCCCACGAACTTCAGCGCGAGTTGCTTCGCCGGCGTGGCGCCGATCCAGTGGCCCACCTTCAGGTCGCTGGCCAGCGCGCCCGACGCCGCCAGTGCGGTGCAGACCACGCCGCCCACCATCATGGTCACGAACATGCCGTTGCCGCCGGTGAGCCCCATCTTGGACATCACGAGGCCGGTGATGATCAAGGTCAGCATGGTCATGCCGGAGACCGGGTTGGTGCCCACGATGGCGATGGCGCGCGCCGAGACCGGCGCGAACAGGAAGGCGATGACGATGACCAGCACCGTCCCGACCACCGCGTAGCCGAAGGCCTGCGGGATACCGAGACCGAAGGTGAAGAAGGTGATGGCGCAGAGCGCGAAGATCGCCGTGCCGATCCCCGTCACCGAGGCGGGCAGCGAACGATCGACCCGGGGCACGACCTTCCGCTCGCGGGTGTCCTGGCTCTTCATGCCCTTGAGGTTGGCGCCGATCGAGCGGATCATCGAGGGCAGCGACTGCAGGATGCCCAGCAGCCCGGCCCCCGCGATCCCGCCCACGCCGATGATCCGCACGTAGAACTTGAAGACCTGGTCGATGCTCATCTCACCGATGGGGATCGTCCCCGGCGCCAGCACCTCGGGCACGTGCCGGCCGATGGCGTAGACCATGGGCACCAGCAGCCACGACGCCATGAAGGAGCCGGCGCAGATGATGGCGGCGTAGCGCACGCCGATGATGTAGCCCACGCCCACGATGGCCGCGTTGTTCAGCAGCGAGAACTTGAGGAAGTGGCTCTCCATGAAGCGGCCGATCCAGATCACGCGGAAGTTGATCTGCTCGGCCATGGCGTGCAGCGTCAGGACCAGGCCGTCGTAGAGCGCGCCCAGCCCCGCCGCAAGCGCCAGGATCTTGGCCTGGCCGCCGGCGCGCTCGCCCGAGAGGATGATCTCGGTGGTCGCCGTGCCCTCGGGCCAGGGGAACTTGCCGTGCATCTCCACCATGAAATGATGGCGCAGCGGGATCAGGAAGAGCACGCCGAGGCAGCCGCCCAGGAACGAGACCAGGATCACCTGCCACACCGACGGCTGGGCCACCCCGGTGCTCGGATCGGTGGCCAGCATGTACAGCGCCGGGATGGTGAACACCGCGCCGGAGACCACGTGGCTCGAGTTGGCGCCGATGGACTGGACGAACACGTTCTCCAGGATGGTACTGCGGCGCCGGGCGACCTGCGAGTAGCCGATGCCCAGGATGGCGATGGGGATTGCGGCCTCGATGCCCTGCCCCAGCTTCAACGCGACGTAGGCCGCCGACATGGCGAAGACGGCGCAGAGGACCAGGCCCAGGGTGACCGACCGTCTGGTCACCTCCAGGACCTGTTCGTCGGGCACCACCGGTACGTAGGTCTCGCCTGGTTCGAGGGGCCGGCGCGCGTTCTCGGGCAGGCCGGTGATTGCGTCCTTGGTCTCGTGGGCCATGGATCGTCCTTCCGGGGCGGGTTCAGGGACCGCAGCCGCCGCTGCAGAGCGGCACAGAATTGGGTGATCCTAATGCATCCGGGGGGCAGGCTTCAACCTGCCGTCCTGAGGACATTAAGGTAACGATTCCGAACATCATGACCGGCGCAAGAATCGGCTCCGCCGGCTGTGTCTACCAGTACCTCCAGACAGTCTCATATCAGTGGAACATTCGCCCATGTTTCACGACGACACGTCACCACCATCGGGAGGTCCCAAGATGAAACGGCGCCAACCCGCCGCCGTAGGCATCGGCATGCCCCAACACACCATCGCCTGCCTGACCCTGCTCGGCTTGCTGCTGCTGGCCGGCTCCGTGCAGGCCCAGTCCCTCGCTTACGGCGAGACCCACGCCGGCCAGCTCGCCACGGTCGGCGAGGTCGACTCCTACACCTTCACCGCCAGCGCCGGTGACGCGATCATCATCCGCCTGGCGGAAGTCACCACCAGCATCGAGCCCCGGCTGAGCCTCTTGAATCCCTCCGGGAGCGTGATCGAGAGCACCTATGACTACAGCGTCGCCATGCTCGATCAGGTCGTCCTCTCCTCCAGCGGGACCTACACCATCCGGGTCTCCGATCAGGGAGACGACGAGACCGGCGACTACTGCCTGCACCTGCAATGCCTGGACGACCCGGCCGATGCGACCAGCGTGGTCTACGGCCAGGTCCACCACGCCGACCTCGACATGGAGGCCCACACCCAGGCGTTTGTCCTGACCGCCAACGCCGGCGACCGGCTCGTGGCGCGGCTGGCCGAGGAGACGTCGGCCATCTATCCCCAGCTCCGCCTCTACGACCCCGACGGCACGCGGATCGAACTGGTCAGCGGCAACCCGCTGGCCGAGTTGAACGCGGTCGTGCTGCCCAGCACCGGCACCTACACGCTCCTGGTCTGCGACAACCCCGGGACCAACACCGGCGGGCTGCAGCTCTACGTCCAGCGCACCAACGCGCCCGCCGGCCCCATCGCGGTCGACTTCGGCGAGACCCACGGCGGTTCGCTCGTATCGCTGGCCCAGGCCTTGACCTACCGCTTCACCGTGGCGGGCGGCGACCGGGTCCTGTTGCGCCTGGCCGAGCAGACCAACGTCATCGAACCCCATATGCGGATCTACGACGCCGCCGGCGACCTGGTCGACGGTGTGGCCGACTACACCGTGGCCGAGTTCAACGCCCTCGCGCTGCCGGCGGCGGGCACCTACACGGTCCTGGCCATGGACCAGGGCGGCGACGAGATCGGCGAGTTCGCCCTGCACCTGCAACGGACCAACAACCCGGCCGATCCGGTGACCTTCAACCTCGGCCAGGTGCATGCCGGCAGCCTGGACCAGGACGCGGACACCCGCGCGTATTCCCTGGATGGCGTCGCCGGCGCGCGCTACCTGATCCGGCTGGCGGAGGCCGTCTCGGCGCTCTACCCGCAGCTGCGCGTCTACGATCCGGCCGGGATCCAGATCGCCGCCGTCAGCGGCAATCCCCTGGCCACGCTCAACGAGCTGGAGATCCCGCTCACCGGCACCTACACCGTCCTGGTCCTGGACAATCCCGGCACCAACGTCGGCGGCTTCCGGATCCATGCCCAGCGCCTGGACGAGCCCGCCCTGGCCACGCCCATCGCCTACGGCCAGACCCTCGCCGGTTCGCTGGACGACCTGGCGCTGACCCGGGCCTACACCATGGACGCCCAGACCGGCGATCGGCTCCTGCTGCGCCTGGCCGAGCAGACCAACGTGATAGAGCCCCAGCTCCTGCTCTACGACGCGGACGGCCTGGTCTTGCAGAGCACTTCCGATTACTCCGTCGCCGAGCTCGAGGCCATCGCCGTGCCCGCCACCGCGCGGTACACGGTCCTGGTCATGGACCAGGGAGGCGACGAGACCGGCGCGTATGCCCTGCACCTGCAGTGCACCAACAATGCGGCCGACGCCACTGCCCTCGTTTTCGGCACCACCCATCAGGGCGAACTGACCCTGGATGCCGACACCCGCGCCTACACCATCACCGCGAGCGCTGGCGATCGGATCCTGCTGCGCATGGCCGAGGCCGTCAGCGCGCTCTACCCGCAGCTGCGGGTCTACACGCCCGCCGGCGAACGCCTGATGCTGCAGAGCGGCAATCCCCTGGCCGAGATCAACCCGGTGGAGATCCCCGCGGCGGGCACCTATACCGTCCTGGCCATGGACAATCCCGGCACCAACGTCGGCGGCTTCCGCCTCCACTCTCAGCTCCTGAACGACCCCGCCCTGGCCACGCCCATCGACGCCGGCGAGACCCTGACCGGTTCGTTCGACGATCTGGCCGATACCCGCGCCTTCCGGTTCACCGCCGCCGCGGGCACCCGCATCATCGCCCGCCTGGCCGAGGCGACCGCCGTCATCGAGCCGCTGCTCCGCATCCACGACGCCTCCGGCGCCCAGCTCACCGGCGAATCCGACTACACGGTGGCCATGATCAACGCCTTCGAGCTGACCGGCAGCGGACCCTACACCCTGCTGGCCATGGATCAGGGCGGCGACGAGATCGGCGAGTTCGCCCTGCACCTGCAACGCACCCGCGATCCCGCCGGCGCCCACCCCATCGCCTTCGGCGAGACCCTGCCGGGATCCTTGCCGCTGCGGGCCGCCACCGAGGCCTACACCTTCACCGCCGGCGCCGGCGACCGGGTGCTGCTGCAGATGGGCGAACTGGTCTCCGCGCTCTACCCGCAGCTGCGCCTCTACGACCCCGACGGCAACCAGGTCGCCGCCCAGAGCGGCAACCCGCTGGCGCGCATCGACGCCTTCGAGCTCCCCGACCCGGGCACCTACACGATCCTGGCCCTGGATAATCCCGGCACCAACAGCGGCGATTTCATGGCCCACGCCCAGCGCACCAACCTGCCGGGCCTGGCCATCCCCATCGTCTACCTCGAAAGCCGCACCGACACGCTCCACCACGTCGCCCAGACCGTGGCCTACGCCTTCTCCGGCACGGGCGGCGACTCGGTCACAGTCACCATGACCGAGCTGACGGCCCAGATCGAACCAGCGCTGCGGCTCTACGGGCCGGACGGCAATCTGCTCACCGCCGACAGCGACTACACCGAATGCATCCTCGGCCACCGCCTGCCCGTGAGCGGCAGCTACACCCTGCTGGCCATGGACCAGGGCGGCGACGAGATCGGCGCCTACGGCCTGAACCTCGCCGCCATCGCCACCCCGGTTCCCGACACGCCCGGCGCGGTGGCCGCGTTCCGGTTCCACGGCAACCATCCCAATCCGTTCAACCCGCGGACCACCTTCGCCTTCGACCTGCCGGAGGACTGGCGGATCACGCTGCGGATCTACGGGGTCGACGGCCGGCTGGTCCGCGAACTGCTCGCTGCCAGCCTGCCGGCCGGCCGGCACGAGGTGGTCTGGAACGGCCGCGACGACGGCGGTCGCGACGTGGCCTCTGGCACGTACCTCGGCGTCCTGAAGGCCGGACCGCACTTCGCCACGCAGAGGATGATGCTGGTCAGATGATTCGCTGGTGAGGATGTCGGTGAGGGAACGCGGGGGCGGCCAGGCTCGGCCGCCCCCGCTCGCTGTCCGTCAGTAACGCCGCCGCGGCGCCCGGGCGCCCTTGTCGCGCGCCACGTTCACCCGGACCCGACACTCGCGCAGCTCGAGGCCGTCGAGGGCGTCGACCGCGGCCTGGACGCGATCCTCGGGGAGCTTGACGAAGCCGAAGCCGCGGCTCTGCCCGGTCTCCTTGTCACGGACCAGGTGCAGGGTGAGCACCTCGCCGTAAGGCGCGAAGAGCCCCCGGACCTCGTCCTCGTCGGCGTCCAGGGGCAGGCTCCCGATGTAGATATTCCGGTCCTCGCGCACGACCCGGGGCTCACTCCACGGTGATGGTCGCCACGACCGCGATGTCCGACGGCTGCAGGCAGATCTTGTCGTCGCACGCCTGGGCCGACAGGACCAGCGGGATCCGGACCTCGCCGCTGGCGGTATCCGGCAGCTTCACCGTGACCGCGATCTCGGCCTGATGGTGCAGCATGACCACCTTCTCGCCCATGAACTCGCCCGCCTCGCCGGCCGGGAACTTGGCGGCGAAACCGGCCAGGTCGGCCTCCTCGCCGGGCATGAGGTCCACTCCGATGAAGAAGCTCTCGGGATCCTCGGCGTACTGGTGGTCGTAGAGGTGCCAGGTCTCGGCGATCTCCAGGTGCACGGTGAAGGCCACCTCACCGCCGGCGGTGCCGGCGAGCTTGGCGGGCTTGATGGAGGCCTTGACCACGTCGGCGGAGGTGCGGGGGCGCTGGGCCTGCTCGGTGTCCGGGCCGGCCACCGCCAGGGTGGCCACGGCCGCCAGGGCGATCACGGTCAAGAGGGTACGCTGCAGACGCATCGCTGGTCCTTTCGTCTCGTCAGTTGGTGGCGGGATCCTGCGTTTGCAGGATCCGGTCGGCCGTGGTGCGGATCACCCGCACCAGGCGTTCGATATGCTCGCGGCGCATGCGCCGGTTCTCGACGTTCACCCGCAGGGCCACCCGGCCCCGCAACATAGTGTAACTGAACCAGGCGTCGCCTTCACGCTCCACTTGCTCCTGGAGCTGGCGGTTCAGGCGGTCGGTCCGATCCTCGTTGAACCGCGGCGCACCGGCGGCGTTCCGCGGATTCCAGCGGAAATTGCAGACGCCCAGGGTGTTGGGGCCCAGGAGCTCGAAATCGGGCTCGTGGCGTAGCAAGGCGGCCAGGACCTTGGCCAGGTAGATGTCGTTCTCCACCCAGGCCCCGAACTGGCGCCGGCCCACCATCTTGAGCGACATCCACACCTTGAGCGCGTTGAAGCGCCGGCTCCCCGCCACCCCGTACTGGAAGAAGTTGACCTTGTCGCCCATGTGGAAGCCGCGGGGATCGGGGATGATGCGCTGGCCGAACTCGTCGTATTCCTCGGCCTCGCCGTCCTCGCCCGCCTGCACCTTCTGCATGTAGTACTCGGGATGCACGAGGAAGCTCTGCCGCAGGAAATCGCCCTCGCGCACGAGGATCCCGCCGGCGGAGAACGGCATGTAGAACCACTTGTGCGGGTCGACCGTGATCGAGTCGGCCTGCTCGATGCCGCGCAGCATGGGCCGGAAGCGATCCGAGAGGATCACCGCGCCGCCGTAGGCCGCGTCGACGTGGTACCAGCAATCGTTGCGCGCGGCGATGGCCGCCAGCTCCGCGAGCTTGTCGATGCTGCCGGTGTTGGTGGTGCCGGCGATGCCGATGATGCAGCAGGGCTTGAGACCGGCGGCACGGTCGGCGTCGAGGGTCTCCTCGAGGGCCTTGAGGTCGACGCGGTAGAGGTCGTCGGTGGGCAGCTGACGGAGCTGGCCGCGGCCGAGACCCAGCAGGTCCACCGCCTTGATGAAGCTGTAGTGGCCCTGGTCGGAGACGTAGAAGGTGAGCTTGGCGATCTCCGGTCCGGGCGGATCGTCGTTGTCGAGCTGCGACAGGTGCCGGCCCAGCGAGCGGTTGATGGCCAGCTTGAGGCCGGTGATGTTGGCGAGCGAACCGCCGTCGATGAGCGTGCCGAAGCTGGTCTCGGGCAGACCGAAGAGGTCGCAGAGCCAGCGGATGACCCGCTTCTCAACCGCGGTCCCGGCCGGCGCGTGGCGCCAGCTCGCGGCGTTCTGATTCATGCCCGAGCAGAGCGCGTCGGCCAGCACGGCGATGGGCAACGGCGCCGGATTCATCATGCCGAAATAGCGTCGGCTACCGATGGCCATGGTGTTGGGGAAGACCTTGGCGCGGGTCTCCTGCACCAGCTCGCTGAACGAGCAGCCGTCCTCGGGCAGGTCCTCGGCGAAGAGGTCGTCCAGGCCCATGGGCGAGACCGGTCCGTAGACGCGGCGGCCCTCGAGGCCCTTGAAGTAGTCGAGGACCAGGTCGACGAATGCATGGCTGGTCTGTCGGAGCTGCTCGAAACCATCTCCCAGCTCAGCCTGCCGCGCCGACTCGGAGGTCACCTCGCCGGGCTGCGCCTCGGGATCGTGTTCCCAGGGCTCGGGACGCTGCTGGCCACTCATGCCGACTCCTTGTCGCGGTCTGCGGAAAGGTCGAAAGTGCCGGTGGCGATCTCCTCGAGCACGGCGGCGACCCCGCTCTCACTCACCGGAGCGGCGAGACGGTCGGCGGCGGCCTGCACGTCGTCGGGCCCCCCACGCACGGCCACCGAGACGTCGGCCACGGTGAACATGTCGAGGTCGTTGTAGTTGTCGCCGATGGCGATGATCGGCGCCGACTGCAGTCCCAGCCGTTCCGCGAGAAGGGTCACCCCGGTACCCTTGCTGCAGGCCTGGTGGTAAACCTCGGCCCAGTAGTAGCGCCCCTCGCCGAGCAGGGAACGCGTGTTGATCACCCGCACCCGGTCGGCGAGTGCGCTGCCGATGGCCTCCGTCAGCGGCCGCACCACCGCCTCCAGGTCGATGGTCCCGACCTCGAGCGCCGTCTCCGGAAGATGGCCCATCAGATCATCGACATCGGTGATGGCCCCGACCCGCTCGCGGCGGTGCAGGAGATACCGGGTGAGCACGGGATTGATCTCGCCGCGTTCATGGAGCAGGGTGCCGCCGTCCACGTCGGTGGCGTAGACCATGGGCACCGCGCCGTGTTCGCGGAACAGCTCCACCAGCCTCCTGATCACGGGCCGGTCCACGGTGTTGCGGGCCAGGACCCCCAGTCCCTGCCCCCCGATCACCATGGCCCCGTTGAGCAGGACCTTCGGCAGATCACTGGGATGCCAGCCGCTGCGGTCGAGCAGGCTGTCCAGCGATTGCTGGTTGCGACCGGTACAGATGGCGACCACGTGGCCGGCGGCACGCACCGCCTCCAGCGCCGCGATCTCCCGTGGCCTGAGCTTTTCCTCGGTCTCGGTATCGAGCAGGGTGCCGTCCATGTCGACGGCCACCAGCAGACGCTCGTTCATGGGATGCTCCCCGGGCCTCGGTCAGCCCATCACCTCGAAATCATCGTAACCGCCCGTGGCCTGCTGCCAGGTGTGGCGGCAATGTTCCACCCGGGCGTGCCCTGGCCCACGCCCGGCCCAGACGAGCAGGGCCTCGAGCAACGGGCGCGAACCCTCGGCCACCAGACGCACCGACCCGTCGGGCTGATTGCGCACCCAGCCCACCAGACCCAGCCGGCGAGCCTCCTGCACGGTGTGCCAGCGAAAGGCCACGCCCTGGACCCGACCCGTGACGAGGATATCGATGCGTTCCATCTCGCCGCCAAACATACGCCCGGAAAACCCCGAATGCCAGCCGCCACGGCCCCTGAACCCTCTCGTACATTCCGCCTAAAGTCCTTCATTTCCATGTCGATCAATGAAGCCAAGGAAGTCGACCTCGGACTCGCCCAACCGGAAAGGACCAGAGAACCATGCAGACCGACCTCCGGGACCGCCGTGGATTCACATTGATCGAGATCGTGATTGCGGTCGCCATCGTGGCCATCTTCGCCGCTGCCATCAGCCCCATGGTCTTCCGCCATCTCGAGGACGCGAAGATCGGCAAGGCCCAGAACGAGGCCGAGACCATCGCCACGGCCGTCCTGAACTACTACAAGGACGTCGGTGCCTGGCCGTACACCAACACCAATGGCCCCGCCGGCAACCAGATCGACCGCGTCCTCTCGAGCACCGCGGTCGCCACCGGCACCGGTCCCGACGCCGCTCCAGGCGCCGGCAACTGGGGCACGTATGGGAATTCCAAACCGCTGGGCGACTACCTCTACTTCAACAATCCCGATGACGATTCGTCGGCCACCGGCAACGGCGCCGACCAGAACAACCAGGACTGGCCGACCACCGGCAAGGGAGCCTGGAAGGGGCCCTACCTGGACAGCTACGACATCAGGGATCCGTGGGGCAACGCATACGTGATCAACGCGCGATATCTGCCGGGGGGGCGGTACAACGGGACTATCCGGCATAAGGTGTTCGTGTTGAGTGCGGGGCCTAATGGGGTTTGGGAGACTGGGTATTCGGATGCGGTTACGGAGGATATATTGGGCGACGACGTAGGTATGGTCGTATCTATCCGCTAGGTTGTACCCACGAGATTGTGTCCCGGGCCTGGGCCAACGCCCAGGCCCTCTCTTTCAAGCCGCCCGCTTCAACGCATGCCGCCGATTCACTCCCAACGCCGGCGTCTCCACCTCCCCCCAGTAGTACTCCCGCCACCGCCCCGCGAGCCCGACCTTCGACACGAACAACCGACCACCCAGGATCTTCCCTACCGTCAACCGCCCCCCGAACAACCCAGCCTGCATCGCTGGCGTCTCCCCACACTTCTTCGTCCAACGAGGCCGCACGTAGTTCCGCCACACCAGGAACACAGCCAACCGCAGCGCCGCTCCCTGGCGACGCTTCGACCACGCGATCGTCTCCCGCTTGTGATTCCCGCTCCCATGACGCAGCAACAGATCCAGCAAGTTGATCTCGTACAGCGCGTTGTGCTGATCTCGACGATCTCTGGAGCTCGTCACCTCATGCCGGATCACCTTCCACGCCGACTCCACAGCCCGGATCGCCGGCGGATACGACTTGTGAGCGTCGCTGCGGATCGTCACCGCCGCCGCATTCCGCGTCACCATCTCGAGCAATTCCTGCATGTCCTTACGCACGGCCCGCGGATCCGGACGCCCGAACTGCTCCTCCAGCTCCTGCCGCCGCGCCTTCTGCCGCGCGGTCATCGACCCCTTCCGCCTGAGCGGGCTGTCGGTGAAGTGCAGGAACATCCCCGTGCGGCAGTCCACTGCCAGATGGAAGTGGAACGGGAAGTACTGGCTCAGCTCGAAGCTCTCGAACCCGTCGACAGCGATCACCCGGGACGGCGACATCCGCTGGCGGACCTGCTCGTGGAAGAGCAGGCAGTGGCGGCCGAGGCGGTTGAGCTGGTTGTCGATGGTGGTCGGGGAGACCTTCAGGTCGGCGGCGATCTGGCGGTTGGCCATGCAGCCGACGGTCTTGGTCATGAGCTGGGGCAGGATGTCGGGGCGTTTGAGGTAGTAGGTGGTGGAGAAGGTCTGTGAACTGAAGGAGACACGGCAGTGCTTGCAGAGGAACCGGCGGATACGGTGGGGGGCGGCCTTGCGGTAGAAGAAGCCCATGCGTTTGCAGGGCCAGGGCTCGGGCAAGTCGTTGTGGAACTTGCAGTCAGGGTTGGGGCAATGTGGGGGCCGCCAATCCTGATGATAGATATGGTGAGTATTCATGCCCCTGATACTGCAAATCAGGGACCGGACACAGTCTTAAGCGCACAACGGAGGATCTACGGGCGCAATCCGAGGAGGTCCTCCATATGTTCTAGTTCAGCCCTAGCCACCCCATCCGCCTCATCCCCCTCCATGATCACCGGCGTCAACAGCATCACCAGCTCGATATTCGACTTCTTGTGCGACGTCTTGCCGAACAGATACCCGAGGATCGGCAGATCCTTGAGAACCGGAATGCCCGTCCGGATGTTGTTGGTCCGCTCACTCAACAGCCCGGCGATCACCAGGGTCTGTCCGTCCAGGACCTTGCCCACCGTATCAAGTTCGCGGATCGAGAGCACTGGGGCCGTGTCCTGGTTGGGGCTCTCGGCGATGCCGATCACGTCGCTGATGGTCGGATGGACGTTGAGCGTGATCATCCGATCCCGGCCGACCTGGGGTGTGACGTCGAGCACCACGCCCACCGGCACCATTCGCGGCGTGTAGTTGACCACCGGCTCGGTGCCGACTCCGTTGGAGATGACCGCCGGCTCGACCGTGGCCTCGTAATACACATCCTCGGTCACCACCCGCACGACGGCCTTCTGGTTGTTGAGTGTGGTGACGCGCGGGGTGCTTATCGAGCGCAGATCGCCGCTCTCGGCCACCATCTCGAGTACGCCATTCAGGTGCTTGGTGTCGACCACGAACTGGAAGAACTCCTCGGCGATGTTGTCGGCGGCGTTGAAGGTCGTCAGCGAGGCGTTGACATCGCCGTCGGTGACGGTCTGCCAGTTGATGCCGGTCTGGGTGTCCTCGTTGAGGTACACCTCCATGATGCGCACCTCGATGGCCACCTGCCGCTGCAGCGATTCCTTGAGCCGGGACAGCAGCTCGTCGACCTGACGCACCCGATCCCATTCGGCGGTCACCTGGACCAGCGAGGCCATGGGGTTGACCACCAGGCTCCGGCCGGCGTCGTCGGAGATGTTCAGGGCGTGCTGCTGCCCCTGGTCCTCCTGACCGCCCTGGATCTCGGAGCCGCGGAAGACCAGGACCTGCAACGAGGACATGACCTCGGGCCAGATCGACATGATGGCGGTGCTCGTGACGTGGCTCTTGTTCTGGTTGGACTCGCCGCCCGAACCGCCGCCCGAACCGCCCGAATTGCCCGAATTCTCGCGGCCGGCCGAGACCTGCAGTTCGCCGCGGCCCTCGCGGAGCGTCACTGGGTAGTCGAAGGTGAACCAGCGTGTGACCAGGCCTTGCCGGTAGACCACCAGCACATCCTCGACCACCTCGTAGCCCAGGTCCACCGGCTCGAGTAGCGCGGTCAGGGCGCGGCCGAGGCGGACCTGTTCCAGGTGCACGTTCACCTGTCCCTGCACGTCGGGCGCCATCTGGAGTCCGAGGCCCGAGCTGCCGGCCACCGAGCGCAGGATCTCGCGCACGTCGACCCAGCCGTTGGTCACGATGCTCACGGGTGCGCGACTCGCGTCCCAGGCCGGCAGCGGGTCGGAATCCGGCACCGGGGCGGCCGGCGACCAGTTCGCCGCCAGCACCAACAGGATCAGGCTCGCCAGCACGCGCGTGCGGGAACCGGGCCGACCAGCGTTCCGCTCCATCATCGCTCTGTCCTTTCTGAACGGCCGGAATCGAGGCGGGTCTGCCCCTGATCCTGACTGGCCGTGGATTCGGTCACCACGTGGAATCCTGCAGGCTCGACCGGTGCCGGTCCGACGGGCAGGACGAACGAGCTGCCGTCGGCGCGGCGTAGCACGACGCCTGCGGTATCGATGCTGAGGATCTCCTGACCGCGGACCTCGTCGCCAGGGCCGTAGGAGCGGCCGGCGATCAACGCCACCGGGTGGTCGCCGCCGAGCATGATGGCGGTGCAGACCAGTGGGACTTCAGGGCGGGAAGGTGATGGCGAGGGCCGGGTCGCGGGGCGGCTCGGTGGCGCCTGCCGGACACCCGAGAACGGATCGCGCGCCAGGGATGGCCCGGCGCCCTGGCCGGCCATGGCCAGGCGGCGAGCGCCGGTGGCCGGGTCCACTGCGTCGCGCACCACGTCGTCGAGATCGGCGGGTGGCGTGGAGCGGCCGTCGACGCCGCCGTCCTGGTGGTGGTTGCGTCCGCGGCTGTTGCCGAAGGTCTGGACATTGAGTAGCGTCACGGCCATCAGGCCGAGAACGACGCCGGCGATCACCGCCGGGTGCCTAAGAAGAGGACGCTTCACAGACGGGTACCTCCAGTTCCAGCTCCACGTTGACGCCGGAGCGGGCTGGTCGGATGGCCAGACGCCGGACCTCGATGGCGCGTTCGACCCGGGCGAGACCGCCCAGGAAGGCTGCGGTCTGGGCGTAGTCGGCCGTGAAGGCCGCCCGGACCAGGTAGGGGTTGAACTCGATCACCGGCGCGGTCGCCATGGCCGCGGCGGTCAGGCCGCCATCGGGCGGGGCATCGGTCGCCGCATCCGTGGTAGCCATGTCTCCGGTGGTCGACCAGGTCCCCTGATCGAACATGCCCAGCTCGGTGATCTCCTCGAGCTGGAATTCACGGACGCCGCAGCGATCGGCGACCTCGGCCAGGGCCAGGAAGAGCTGCTCGCGACCACGGTCGGCGGGGAACAGCCGATACCAGGCTGCGGCGACTCCGGGTTCACGCGCGGCCACCACGGGTTCGAGCCAGAGGCCCGCCACGGTCCAGTGGTCGAGGTCGGCCAGCTGGCGCTCCAGCGTCTTGATCTCCTGGTGCTGGACCTGGACGCCGCGCCAGGACGGCACGGCGACTCCCAGGAGCAGCACCGCCCAGACCACCGCCATGACGATGGCCATGCAGAAGCGGCCTGGTCGTGGCCAGCGCACCTTCTTCATCATCCCTCCTCGCCGGCGAGCGTGACGGCCAGTTCGCAGTCCAGGCTGAACAGGACGGTCTTGCGGACCCGGCCCTCCTCGTTGATCTCGGCGATCTGGAGCTGTCGCGGCTCGCCCAGGGGACGGAGTTCCGCGCTGGCAGCGAGGGCGTCGTGGAAGACCATGAACGCCCGCTGGGCGTCGGTCACCGTCGGAGCCACGCTCTCGCCCGTCAGGTGCAGGTACAACGAACCGCCGCGTTCGGAGACCTGCAGGTCGCGGTAGAGGACCTCCGGCGGGGTGGCCGCCGCCAGGCGCAGGAGCACGCCCTGGAGGTCCTGGCGGGTGGCCTGATAGGTGTTCAGGTAGTCCTCGCGCGCCCGGAGCAGCCGCTGGCGATCGTAGATCACCGCCGCCGCCTCGGCCCGGTCGGTGGCCGCCGCGAAGCGTTCCCGAGCCCCGGCCAGGTACTGGTCCTGAACCTTGCCGGTGATCAAGCCTCCCAGGATGAGGATCGGCACGAGGGCTACGCCCGCCGCACCGGCCCCCACCAGCAGGCGCCGGCGGAGGCGTGGGCTCAACCAGCTGCCGGCGGCGCGGGGGGCCAGGTTGAAGTCGGTCTTCTCGGTGGCGAGGGCCGCGGCCATCAGCATCAGCTGGGCGTCGGGCGGCAGGGTCCGGTCGCCGCAGTCGATGAACTCGTCCAGTAGCCAGGTGTGGGCGGGCACCTCGGAGCTGCCCTGCAGGCTGGCGACCAGCTCGGTGGCCAGCTGCGGATCGCCGCACACGAACACGCCGTCCACCTGCGGACTGCCCGCGGTCTGGCGGGCGAAGAAGACCGAGCGATCCACCTCGGTGGCCAGGCGCTCGAGGTACTCGGTGCGATCGACGCCCTCGGCCAGGTCGCCGGGCAGCGGGCGTGTCAGCAGCAAGCCTTCCTTGCTGGCCACGCAGAGGATGTTGTTCTGCCCGCCCACGAAGACCAGGTTCCAGACGCCGAGGTCGGCACAGGTCGGTTCGGCCCGGCGGAAGAACTGATCGAGGACCAGCGAGGGCGGCAGCATGGTACCGGGACCGGCGGCCAGTTCCGAGGCCAGCGCCGCCTGCGCGGCGACGACCTCCCGGCGCGCATAGACCATGGCCACCTGCTGCGCCTGCTCGTTTCCCGAGGCCGTGGCACGGATGCTCCAGGAAACCATCCAGTCATCGGGACGGCCGCCTTCCTGGCGCGCCACCCAGCCGGTCACGGCCCGCTTCAGCTCGGCTCGCTTCAACCGTGGCATGGTGGTCTGGGTGCTGGTGACCTCGTCTTCGGGCAGGATCCAGGCCACGCGGTCGCCGGCCCGGACCAGATCGCGAGCAAGGGTGGCGGGCCAGGGGCTGGTCCGACCGACGGAGACATGGTCCTCCAGACGCCAGGACCTCTCTCCTGTGCGGGCGACGGCCACGGCGAGACGGAACTCGGCGGATCGCTGCAGGGCATAGCCGGGAGTCTTGGTCATGGTCCCACTCCTGCGGGCAGATTGTCTCCCACCAGGGCCGCGTTGCCGTCGGGGCCGACCGAGTAGATGGTCCGCGAGGCGACGTTGACCGCGAAGGAGCGGCCCCAGCCGTCGTTGGCGAAGGCGTCGGCCAGGCCGAGGGCGGCGCGGTCGGCGGGCCAGGAGCCGGTCAAGGCCAGCGTGGGGTTGTTGTTCAGGGCGGTCTGGGCGATGGCCAGCTTCCAGAGCGAGGTCTTGCGGCCCGGCGGCACGCTGCTGACCATGAGGTCGCGGTCGTCGTCGCCGCCGCCGTCGTCCTGGCGGTCGGGGCCGCGGCTGCGGATCCAGAGCACGTCGGCCGTGGCGCCGCCGGAGACCAGGATCAGGCCGTAGCCCTGGTTCCAGGGATCGAGGAAGGCGCCGCCCTCGACGCCGGCGTCGAGGTAATCGGGGCTCAGCTGCGCCGTGCTGGTGGGGAACGCCGCCTGGTCCTCGTAGTAGGCCCGGACCGCGTCGGCCAGGGCGGCCAGTTCGTCGTCGCACTCGCGTTGCTTGTCACGGTCGATCAGGCCGACCACCACCGGCTGGACGAGGTCGTCGCCACTGCCGGCCAGGGTCCAGGTGCCACCCACGCTGCCGGCGCTGAAGGTGCCGTCGACGCCGCCGCTGGCCACCACCGCGGCGGCGGTGTTGGCCGGCACGGTGTTCGGGGCCAGGTCGTAGGCATAGGCGCGGTTGAACTCGTCGGTGGTGGCCTCCTGCACGGGGTCGCCGCGACCCGAGGCCACGTAGGGCCCCTGCCAGCCGGTCACCCCCGGATCGGCCACCAGCGCCCCCAGACCCTCGACCTCGCTAGGTAGACGGCCGGTGTCGGCATAGAAGTCGGCCAGGCCACGCGACAGCGCCGACAGCTCGTTGACCGTGGCGTCCTCGCGGGCCTGCATCAGCTCGCGGAAGACCATGGGCGTGATGGCGCCGGCCAGCACCACCACGATGGCCACCGCCACGATGACCTCGATCAGCGTGAAGCCGGCCCGTCGGGACCGGTGGCACCGGGTGATGATCCTGGTCATGCGGGCACCTCCGTTCATCCGAGCGAGGCCTTGATCTGCATGATCGGCATCAGGAGCGAGAGCGCCGCCACGCAGACCATGACGCCGAGCGCGGCGATGATCACGGCCTCGAAGATGGTGAACGCCTTCTTCAGGTCGCGCGGGATCTCGCGATCGAGATAGAGCGACGCCTGTTTCAGCGAGGTCTCGAGCGAACCGGTGCGCTCGCCCACGGCCACCAGGCGCTGCACCAGCGGCGGAAACGCGTCGGCGTCGGCGAAGGCCTGCTGCAGCGATTCGCCGGTGGCCACGCGCTGGCGGATGAGCGCCAGCTGCCGGGCCACCACCTGGTTGCCGACCACGCCCTGCAGCAGGTCGAGCGAGCGCAGCAGGTCCAGACCCGAGGCCAGGATCAGCGAGAGCGTCTTGGCGAAGCGCGACAGCGCGAGCTTGCGGGCGAAGCTCCCCAGGACCGGCGTGGCGAGCAGGATCCGATCGCGCCAGAACGCGCCGCGATCGGTGGCCACGGCCAGGCGGTAGCCCGCCACCAGCCCCGCTCCGGCCAGCCCCAGTAGCCACCACCAGTGGCCCAGGAACGTCCCCAGCGCCATCATGCGCACGGTGATGGCAGGCAGCGTGAAATCCACCTGGGCGAACATGGCGCTGAAGCGAGGGACCACGAAGAGCATGAGCAGCAGGAACAGGCCGATGATGCCCACGACCAGGATCGCGGGGTAGATCAGCGCCTGCGTGGTCTGGGCCCGGAGGCTGTCGTTCCACTCGAGGTAGCGGACCAGCTCCGCGAACGCCTCGTCGAGGCTGCCCGAGTTCTGGCCCGCGGCGACCATGGCCAGGTACACCGGACCGAACACGAAGGGATGGCGGCCGAAGCTCTCGTCGAGCGGCGTGCCGCTGCTGACGTCGTTGCGGATGTCGGCCACCACGTCGGCGAACGCCCCGGTGGCCTGGGCCTGGAAGTCCGCCAGCGCCGTCACCGCGGGGATCCCGGCCGCCAGACAGGTGGCCATGTGCTGGGTGAAGTCGTGCAGCTCGCGCTGGCCCGCCCGGCCGGAGGGCGAGAAGAGCTGGCCCAGCGAGCCCAGCGTGGACCGGCTGCGCAGCATGACCAGACCTTGCTCGCGCAGGGCGTCGGCCAGGTCGGCGGCGCTCTCGGCGTTGCGGATCCCGGTGACCGTCTGCCCCTGCGAACTGAGCGCGCTGTAACGGAACTCTCTCATGCCACCACCCTCATCACTTCCTGGCAGGTGGTCCGACCGGCCAGGAGCTTGCTGATGGCGTCCTCGTGCAGGCTGCGCTGGCCCGCAGCGCGGGCTGCCGCCTCGATCTCGGTGGCGTCGCGATTCTCGACGATCATGCGGCGCAGTTCGGCGGTCAGGTGCATGTACTCGAACACGGCCAGCCGGCCCCGGAAGCCCGTGTCATGGCACATGGTACAGCCGCGTCCGGCCTGGAGCGTGGCCCCGGCCAGCAGCTCGGGATCGATGGCCAGCAGCTCCAGATCGGCCGCCGACAGTTCGGTCGGTTCGCCGCATTCGGGGCAGATGGTGCGCACCAGGCGCTGGGCCAGCACCGACACCAGCGTGGCCGAGAGCAGGAACGGCTCGACGCCCATGTCCAGGAGGCGCGGGATGGCGCCGGCCGCGCTGTTGGTGTGCAGGGTGCTGAAGACCAGGTGGCCGGTGAGCGCGGCGCGGATGGCGAGCTGGGCGGTCTCGGTGTCGCGGATCTCACCCACCAGGATGATGTCGGGGTCCTGGCGCAGGATGGCGCGCAGGCCCTTGGCGAAGGTGAAGCCCTTGGCGGTGTTGATCTGGGCCTGGTTGATCACCGGCAGCTCGTATTCCACCGGGTCCTCCAGCGTGATGATCTTGGTGTCGGGCCGGTTGAGGAAGGTGAGCGCCGAGTAGAGCGTGGTGGTCTTGCCCGACCCCGTCGGGCCGGTCACCAGCACGATGCCGTGGGGCCTGGCGATGTCGCGGCGGAACGTCTCGAGGATCCCGTCGGGCATGCCCAGCTTCCCGAGGCCGACGATGAGGTTCTCCTTGTCGAGCAGGCGGCAGACGATGCCCTCGCCGTGCACCGTGGGAAAGGTCGACACGCGCAGATCCACCGTCCGGGTCCCCGAATGGAAGAGGATGCGGCCGTCCTGCGGCACCCGCGTCTCGGAGATGTTCAGCTCGGCCATGATCTTCAGCCGCGTCAGCACGATGCTCTGCAGTTCGAGCGGCAGGATCGCGCCCTGCGTCAGGCGGCCGTCCACGCGGTAGCGGCACCGCAGCACCTTCTCCTCGGGCTCGATGTGGACGTCGGTGGCCCCCAGCGACACACCCACCGCGATGAGATGGTTCACCAGCCGCACGAACGGCGAGTCGTCCTCGTTGAGCTTCACCCCGCTGGCCAGCGCCTTGCGGGCCGCGTCGATGAGCAGGGGGATCTCGGCGCTGCCCGTGTCCCCGGCACCGAAGGTGCGCAACAGGGCGTCGGCGATCTCGCTGACCGGCGCGTGCACCACCTCGATGTACTTGCCAGTCAGCCGGGTCAGCTCGTCGATGGTGGCCAGATCGAGCGGATTGCCCATGGCCACCTCGAGCTTGCTGCCCCGGACCCGCAACGGCAGCACCGAGCGCTTGTCGGCGAACTCGCGACCGACCAGCGGCAGCGCCTCGACGTCGATGTCCACCGTGCTCAGGTCGACCACCGACACGCCGGCCTGACCGGCCAGCACCTTGCCGATCTCCTGCTCGGAACAGATGCCCAGCCGCTGCAGGGTCGCCCCGAGCTTCTCGCCGGTCTGACTCTGCTCGCGCAGGGCGAGGTCGAGCTTCTCCTCGGTGACCAGTCCGGCGTCGAGCAGGATCTCACCGAGGCGTTTGGTCTTGACGGCCGCCATGGGTCCTCCCTGGTGGCGCGCCCCTCTGGGGGGCATGGCGCGACGGACGGGCCGCCGGCACGAACGCGTCGTCGTTCGTGGCCAGACGGATTCCTGTGCCGACAGCACCGCAATTCCCGTTCCTCGCTGAAAATTGCCATTTCAGGCCGAAACGCCGCGGATCCGCGGCGAAGTGGCCCAGGAGAAGGGGGAAGAATTGCCGGGTGGAGGAAAATCCGGGCTGTCGGACGGCTTACTGGTCGTAATCCTGCCAGACATCGCGATGGTCGCCGGCGGGGGACCGGGTCCAGCCGCGGCTGTAGGCGCTCAGCCCGCGCGCTACCGGTCGGCCATTGTTCTCGACCTCGCCGCTCTGGAAGTCGAGCTCCCCGAGGATCCGCCGACCACCCCGACCGATGCTGTTGCCGATGCCCACCAGCTCGCCCTCTACCCAGCCCACGGTGAACCCCTGCATGGCCGCATCGTCGGCGGCCTTGCCCAGCAGCCGGTCCAGCCAGCCGTCGACGTCCAGGATGATCCAGCCGGCGGTGAGCTGGAAGACGGTCAGGGCGTCGGCTGCGTACTTGCGCGTCTGCCCCTCCACGGTGACGTGGATGTTCCGCGACCCCAGCCGCCACTCGTACAGCTCGAACGGCGAATCGAAGCTCAGGGTCCCCGGGTGGTAGCCCAGGATGCTGTAAGGCATGGGCATCTCGAACCGCAGCGGCTCGAGCCGGATCAGCCAGCGGCGCCGGCAGGTGACCCCGCGGTGGGTGACGACCTCGTCGGCGGGGATCGCCTCGCGCGTGATGCTCGCCAGGTGGTCGGCCAGAGGGAACGATGATTCCTCCGCCCAGGACGCCGCGAAATCGAGGAGATCGGCCGCGGACCATGTTCCCAGACTGTCCTGCTCGACCATGTTGAAGACGAACGCGAAGAGCGGTTCGCGGACCTGCTCCCGCAGCATGGCCTGATCGGGAGCGAGCCCGTAGCCCGCGGCCGGGCGGCGCACGGCGAGGAAGCTGGTGGAATCGGGCCGGGCCGCCGGCACGGCGGGCGCCGCCGGGCAGCAGACCGCTCCGAGGGTGAGGATCAGCAGCAGGAGGATGATTCGTGACATATCTCGCTCGTATTCGGGCCGGATTCCAGTCCTGTCTCTTCAAGGTCGATGGCCGGCTGGTGGAGGTCAAGCGCGATCCGGTCCCCAGCCGCCGCTGCGGAGCCGGGTCGTCAACGTGAGGAGGAGTCGCTAGGCGGTCATGGTGAGGTCGTCGAACCAGCAGGCCCGGTCGTCACGAGCGCAGATCACCACCGCGCTCTCTCGCCGCGGATCCCTGGCGCGGTGGTAGCGCAGGAAGATGCGCTCGTGGTCCAGTCCCACCATCTCCAGCTTGCCCGAGGCATGGCTCATGACGAAGCGGGCCCGGCGCGAGAGTCCCGAACAGCGGCGACGGGCCGTGTCGAAGAGCCGCCAGCCCTCCACCAGCGGCACCATGAACGGCTGGTTGCCGAGGGTCGGCCGCCCCTGGAAGAGGTAGTACTGGGGCGCCCCCAGTTCGGTCATGGTCTCGAAGAGCTCGGTCAGCGTGTCGGGATCGTCGTTGACGCCGCGCACCAGCGGGCACTGGTTGACCACGTGAACACCCACCTCCTGGACCAGCTGGATCGCGTCGCGCGCCTCGTCGGTGAGCTCGCGCGGATGGTCGAAATGGGCCATCAGGTAGACCGCGGTCCCGGTGGCCACGATCTCGTCCAGACACTCGAGGAGTTCGTCGTCGTCGAGGATCCGGAACGGGTTGAAGGCCGGCGTCTTGGAACCGATGCGGATGGTCAGCACGTGGGGCATGGCCGCGAAGCGGCGCAGGATGGGGCGCAGGGCCGCAGTGTCCAGCACCAGCGGATCGCCACCGGTCAGGAGGACGTCGGTGATCTCACGGTGGCGGGCGACGTACCGGAACGCCGGCGCGAGATCCCGGGGGAGCTCCTCGTTCTGGCGCTGGAACAGCCTTTTCCGGAAGCAGAAGCGGCAATACGAGGCACAGGTCGCCGCCGCCAGCACCAGTGCCGTGTCGCGATACTTGTGCTGGACTCCCGGCACTACCGTGTTGGCGGCTTCGTTGCTGGCATCCAGCCGTCCCCAGTCGTTCAGTTCCTCCGGCGAGGGCACGACCAGGCGGCGGATGGGATCGGATGGATCGTCCCAGTCGATCAGGCCGAGGTAGTAGTCGTTGGCCCGAAATGCATACCGCTCCGCTACCTTGTCCAGGGCAGTCGCCAGAGCAGGAGTCAGCTCTTGGATCTCGGAGGGGGCGCGGTGCCAGTGGGACTCGGCAGGTCGCAATCGGGGTCGGTTCCGTGGCTGTGGAGCAGACATGGGGCATCACCTCCCTGCGCTCTTCAACCTCCTGAATGGGGTGTTTTCAGCCATCAGGTGAGTAACTCTCGCCTTCTAAAACTTACCGATATGCGCCGTGGTCGGCTATAGGGTAAACCCTTATCGCCATCCGGGAAGATCCATAGTAAACTGCCGCCATACCGAAAGGATCCTGTCATGCCCGACTCCCTGCGCATCGCCGTCGTCGGTGCCGGCCATCTGGGTCGGTGGCACGCCCAGCAGCTCTCCACCCTCGAGGGGGTCGAACTGGCCGCGATCTGTGATCCCGAGTCCTCCCGCAAGGCCCTGGCCGACCTCTATGGTTGCCCCTGGGTGGCCAGTATCCAGGAACTGACCATGAGCCTGGACGGCGTGATCATCGCCGCCCCGACCACGCTGCATCACGATTTGGCCATGCATTTCCTCGACCGGGGCCTGCCCTGCCTGGTCGAGAAGCCCATGGCCGCCACCGCCGCCGAGGCCCGCGCGCTCTGCGAGCTGGCCGAGAGTCGCGACGTGCTGCTGCAGGTCGGCCATATCGAGCGCTTCAATCCCGCGCTGCGCGCCGTGGCCCGGCGCATCGACAATCCCCGGTTCATCGAGGCGGTGCGCGTGGCGCCCTACCCGTTCCGCGCCACCGACGTCGGCGTGGTGCTGGACCTGATGATCCACGACCTGGAGATCATCCTCTCTCTGGTGCGCCAGGAGATCAAGGAGGTCCGCGCCTGGGCCACCCCCATCTTCAGCAAGTCGGAGGATCTGGCCGCGGCCTGGATCGAGTTCGACAACGGCGCCTGCGCCCAGCTCAAGGCAGTGCGCACGGCGCTGCGCTCCGAGCGCCGCCTGCGCGTCTACCAGTCCGACACCTACATCGAGGTCGACTTCATGGACCGCGTCGCCACGGTGATCCGGCGCGACGAGCGGCTCCTCAAGGGCGAGATCAAGCCCACCTCCATCAAGCCCGAGGATCTGGGCGGCAAGTCGCCCCTGGATTTCGTGCAGGAGCAGCTGGTGTCCATCGAGAAGCCCCCCGTCGACCCCGACGCCAATCCGCTGCGCGACGAGCTGGCCGCCTTCGCCAAGTGCATCCGCACCGGCGAGCCCCCGCTGGTGGGCCCCCGCGACGGCCTGCGCGCCATGGAGGCCGCCGAACGGGTGCATGCCGCCGCCGGTCTGGCCTGAGCTCAGTGGCCGTGCTCGAGGCGCGGCCACATCGCCGCGAAATCGAAATCCCGCCGGTGGCAGACCTGGCAGGTCTCGGCCGTGGGCAGCCGGCCGCCGACAGCCAGGAATGCCTCCCGGTCCCCCATGACCGCAGGCTCGATGTAGAGCGATCCCGGACCGTGGCAGGCCTCGCAGCCCACGCCCTCCTGCTCGCGGAAGCTCGCAGCGCGCAGGTGGGCGCTGTCGATGGCGCCAGTGACGTGGCATTGCCGGCAGCGGTCGTCGGTGAGGGGCGTCTCCAGGTCGTGGTAGTGCGGCCGCATCCGGCCCAGGGCGAGGGCCCAGTCGGTGGCCAGACGCCAGTAGGCGCCCGCGTGGGGACCCGCGAGCCAGGTGTAGTAGGGCGCGCCGTGCTCGCCATCCGCATGACAATCCCGGCATCGCGCGGAACCCACGTACATGGGCCGGGCTTCAGGCTTGGCGGTGACCGTGCGGCGCAGGTACTTCAGGTCCAGGCTCGCGAGGGCGCCCTCCTGATCGCGCTGGAAGACCAGGCGCCAGGGTTCGGCGCGGCACCAGAAGGTGTCTCGGCCGGCGGGTTCGAGCGCGTCGGGCGCGAACTCGCGGAATCGCAGCTCCTCCCCTTCGCGCCAGATGGCCACGGTGGCGCCGTGGCCCAGGTCGTACGAGCCGACGTATTCGTCCAGGGTTGCGGCGGACACCGGTCGCGTCGGCGGACGGTGCCAGGCCAGGTCGGCCGGCGTGTGGCCCTCGCTGTCACGGGCCGCCGGGTCGGCGCCCGCCCGTTCGAGCAGCGTTGCCAGCTCGGGTCGGCCAGCCATGCGCGCGGTGTGCAGGGGCGTCCAGCCTTCCCTGGTGGCCGCGTGGGGATCGGCTCCCTGCAGCAGCAGGACGGTGACGGTCTCGCGGTTGCCGCGCCGCACCGCCACGTGCAGCGGCGTGCGGCCCCAACGGTTGGCCAGGTTCACGTCGGCGCCAGCGATGATCATGCTCCGGGCCAGGTCGGGGTGGTCGTGGTGGCAGAGCCAGTGCAGGGGCGAGCCGCCGTCGCCGCCGATGGCGTCGACGGGCGCGCCGGCGTCCAGGAGCTGGGCGACCAGGCGGGGACGGTCGAGGATGCCGGCCCAGTGCAGGGCGGTGAAGCCCCCTTCATCGGTGGCGGCGACCTGGGCGGGGTCCTCGGCGAGGAGGGAACGGACGCGGTGATGGTCGGCCTGACGAACGGCGGTGATGAGGTCGGTGGTGGCCGCCGGGGCGAGGGTGGTCGTGGCGAGGAGCAGAAACGTGACGAGGGGCAAGCAGCGACGAACGGACATGGGGCAGACCTCCGGTTCGGTGCGTCCGGCGAGATTGGGGGGTTACGTGGCGGCGGCGGGCAGGTTCCACGGCGTGGACCGGGTGGCCGGGAAAGGCCCCGACCCGGGGGTCGGGGCCTCGTTGGCAGAAGGGCGGGATCAGCTCAACGGACCATGGTCAGCTTGGCGGTCCCGGCCGCGCTGGCGGTCTGGACCTTGACGAGGTAGACGCCCGAGGCGCATGCCCGTCCCCCGCCGTCACGGCCGTCCCAGACCAGCTGGCGGTCGCCCGCCGGGATCGCTTCGTGGCGCAGGCGCCGTACCAGACGGCCGCGAATATCGTAGACGCCCAGGTCCACCGGGCTCTGAGCGCCGAGACGGAAGCTGATCACGCCGCCGCGGCCCGCCTCGAAACTTGCCCGCAGATCGTGGACCCCCGCCAGCGGAGCCACCGTCACCGGCGCGTTCTTGCTGGTGGACAGGGTGACCTTCAGGATCTCGTAGGCGCCGGTGCCGACCAGCAGCCAGCTGGTCTGCACGGGGCTGAAGGCCAGGCAGTTGACGCCGACGTCGTGGAAGTCGGTGCTGCTCAGGAGATCGGTCCAGGAGGCCGTGCCCAGGACGGGGTTGTAGTCCACGAACCACGCTGTGTTGTCGTTGGTGGTGTAGCGGACGCCCACCGCGAAGTCGTGGCTCGCGGGATCGACAGCGATACTGCCGAGGTTGGCGTTGCTGGGGATGCCGCCCGGAACCGTCAGCGTGTTCCAGGCGATGTAGCGGGGCGCGGCCTCGGGATTGAAGCACGTCACCACGCCGGCCGGATTGGAGAGGGCGGCGTAGATCCCGTCGCCGACCGTGGACGGGGCCATGGCCGACACCGCATCGTGGCCGGCCGTGTTGAAGGCCTGGACCCAGGTCGTGGACTGAGTCGAACCGAGGTAGAGGATCTTGGCCGGGTTCTTCTGCGCCAGGAAGACGCGTCCGCTCGAGGCGTGGTAGAGCAACTGCACGGCCTGGCCGTCATAGGCGCAGTTGTCGTACGGAAGGACGGACCAGGTCCAGACCGAGCCGTCGTAGACGCCCTTGCAGACGTGGAAGCGGTTGCTGTCCGAAGACAGGTCGTCGTCGAAGATGGCGAACAGGGTGTTGTCGTCGCAGAGCACGAGGTCGGAGAAGCGGACGTCGCCGCTGGGCGTGCCGCCGGTGATGTCCCTCCAGGCGCCGTTGTTCACGCTGGGATGCTGCATCAGCAGCGTGGTGCGGTTGTAGGTGCGGACGCTGAACCCGGCGTTGACGAAGAGGGCCTCCTGGCCGGAGCCGCGCCAGTCGTCCCGGACCACCAGGTTGATGCCGTCGGCCTTGGGCGCCATGTCGGGGCCGCTGCCGTTGGGGTAGTTGATGCGGTCGAACGCGGTCAGGCCGCTGTCGGTCGATCGGAACGAGCCCATGTCGCCGTTGCCGTAGAGCAGCCGACCGTCGTCGTCGAACACCACGTCGAGGGTCACCATCTCGGTGTAGCCGCGCGTGAACCACGAGCCGCCGATCTGCTCGACGTAGGCGTTGTGGATGTCGTAGTCGACGTAGCCCCTGGCTTCCAGCGCGAAATCGGCGCCGAAGCAGCCTCCCTCGAACTGGAAGAGGAACGGCGGGTTGGTGCCCGAACCCAGCGACGGCTCGTGGGTCAGGGCGCAGCCGGCGTAGTTGACGTCCACGAGCCAGCCGAAGGTGTCGTTGAAGCTCTGCCGCGACCAGTTGCCGCTGCCGTCGAGGACGTACTCGTGCATCTGGCCCTGTTGGTCCTTGAAGACCTTGAGGTGCCACTTGCCCACGTCGGCCAGGTACTGGTAGGGAACCACGCCGAGGCAGAGCCCGATGCGGCCCTGACGCGTGCCCAGGACCAGATGGTCCGGCCCCTCGCCGCTGCCGCTGATGACGCTCATGTAGCCGAACATGGCCCACGGCCGCAGGCAGCCCAGGTCCTGGTTGTAGTAGTACATCTGCCCGCAGTCGGCCAGGGACGGATGGTTGTCGTAGGGCGCCAGCGGCGAGGGATCCCCCGCCACGATGCTGGTGCCGTCGCCGACCCAGGTCCACATCTGGGCGTCGGTGATGTCGAAGATCCGGTACACGCCGCCGGGGTGCGAGTTCGGGAACCGCGTGCTCTGGGCGCCCATGTAGAGGGTGCCGCGATCCGAGAAGCCAAGGCTCCAGCCGGCCAGGAGGGGGCCATAGGTGGGCGGTGCCTGGTTGGGTGAACTGACCGTCGGGTAGCCGTACCAGTTGGAGAAGAGGCCGTTGGATCCCTTGTAGACCGGGATGGTGTGCAGGGTGGTCCAGGTAGTGCCGTCCCAGAGATACACGCCCAGGTCGGTGGTCAAGGCCACGTAGTCGACACCGTTCTCACGATAGACGGCGACGTCGCGCGGGGCGCCGGCATTGGCGGATTCCGGGATGTGGTTCCAGGTTCCCTGATCGAGGTCGCAATACCAGAGAACGTGCTGGTCACCTGATGGGATGAGCTGCGAGTGCGGAGCGCCCAGCCCCCCGTACCCGTTCCAGCCGTTGCTGCTGTGGTAATATCCGTTCTTGTCGGTGTAGGAGTAGATGTTGTTGCCCGTGGCGGCATAGACCTTGTCCTGGCCGTTCCAGGCCAGGGCGCAGAAGCCGATCTGCTGCGTATACTGCGGCTGGCCGATCTCGTTGTTGTTCTGCCATGTGTAGGTCTGGTTCGTCTGGCGCGACCACGTGCCGCCGTCCGAGGCGGAGAAGAAGATCCCCCCCACCGTCGCCGCGAACCAGCCTTCAACATTACTCCCGCCGAACGCCGGCTTGTAGTCCACGTGGATCATGTCCTGGACGTTCGAGGTCAAGCCCCCGGAATCAGGCCACAGGCCCTCGCGCCAGGGCGTCCACTGGGCGTCGTCGACGCCGCTAGTGTTGAGCATGCACCCGTTCATGTCGGTGCCCAGACCCATGATCATGTTGTTGGAAGAGTGGATGGCGGACGCACCGGCGTACCCCCCAGCGCCGACACCCGACTGGTCGACAGACTGCGCCGTTGCCGCGGCCCCCGCCAGGAGGGCGGCCAGACAGATTAGAATGTGTTTCATTGTTCCAATCCCCTTTTACCTAGAGCGGTTTCTTTGACGAAGCCGCGCGGCATCGGGAATATTCCCATCGATGGCGTGGGAGGTCAAGATAAAGATTCGTTCATTTATGGAGTTCAGCGAATCCATCGCGGTAACATTACAAGCAAAGACGTTGCGAATTCAGACAGCACAACTTGAGCATTGTAATATTCAACGTTCCAGGCGACTCATCATCTCGTGGAACCGCCCATCCTCCCCCAGCTCGGGATGGAACGTCAGCCCGATCAGGTTGCCCTGCCGCACCCCCACGACCTCGCCGTCGGGCCGCCGGCACAGCACCGCGGCGCGCTCGCCCACCGTCACGATCCGTGGCGCCCGGATGTAGACCGCCGCGAACGGTCCGCCGTTCTGGCCCACGATCTCCAGCTCCTCGGTGAAGCTGTCGACCTGCCGCCCGAAGCCGTTGCGCTGCACCGTCACGTCCAACAAACCCAGCGGCTGCACGCCGTGCCAGTGGTCGTGGCGCTCGCCGGCGAGCCCGCTCGAGAGCATGATCAGGCCGGCGCAGGTGCCCAGGATGGGCTTGCCGGCGGCCGCGAACTGCAGGAGCGGCGCGCGCAGGCCGCCGCTGTCGATGAGGCGCGAGAGGGTGGTGGATTCGCCGCCGGGGATGATGAGCGCGCCCACGCGGGCCAACTCGTCGGGGCGGCGCACCGAGATGGTGTCGCGCCCCAGGCGGGCCACCGCCTGGCGGTGCTTCTCGAAGTCGCCCTGCAGGGTCAGCAGTCCCACGGGCAGCGGCATCATCTCACCTCGCATGGCGGCGGTGTCCTTCGCGGTGTCGGGGCGGGCCGAACCGGTCGACCCGCCCGCTGGTCCACGGTGCGCGCTACCAGCCGCGGCTGGCCAGCTTCTCGTCTTCCGGGAGCGACGCCACGTCGATCCCGGCCATGGCCTCGCCCAGCTCCATGGAGATCTCCAGGAGCTTCTGGGGGTCGTCGTGGTAGGTCACGGCCTGCACGATGGCCTCGGCGCGCGGCTTGGGGTCGTCGCTCTTGAAGATGCCCGAGCCCACGAACACGGTCTCGGCGCCGAGCTGCATCATGAGCGCGGCGTCGGCCGGGGTGGCCACGCCGCCCGCGGCGAAGTTGGGCACGGGCAGCTTGCCCGTCTCCTTGATCGCGAAGAGCAGCGAGACCGGGCAGCCCAGGTTCTTGGCCTCGGCCATGAGCTCGTCGTCGCGCAGCGTCTGGATGCGCTTGAGGCCCTCCTGGACCATGCGCATGTGGCGCACCGCCTCCACGATGTTGCCCGAGCCGGCCTCGCCCTTGGTGCGGATCATGGCGGCGCCCTCGCCGATGCGGCGCAGAGCCTCGCCCAGGTTCCGGCAACCGCAGACGAAGGGCACCTTGAAGTCCCACTTCCAGACGTGGTTGTGCTCGTCGGCCGGGGTCAGCACCTCGGACTCGTCGATGAAGTCGACGCCCAGCGCCTCGAGCACCTGCGCCTCGGCGAAGTGGCCGATGCGGCACTTGGCCATCACCGGGATGGAGACCGTGTCCTGGATCTCCTTGATCATCTTGGGCTGGCTCATGCGCGCGATGCCGCCGTCGGCGCGGATGTCGGCGGGGATCCGCTCGAGGGCCATCACGGCCACCGCGCCCGCCTCCTCGGCGACCTTGGCCTGGTCGGCGTTGGTGACGTCCATGATGGCGCCGCCCTTGAGCATCTCGGCCAGACCGATCTTCTGGCGCATGAGTTCCTGCGCCTCTTCACTCACCCAGGGGAACAGCATCGTTCTCTCCTCCTCGGGCGCGGGCCACGGGCCCGGTCGCCTCTTTGACCTGCCAGGAACGAGACGCCGGCCGGTGCCGACCGTCCCGAGGCTCTCGTTTGCGCGAGGGAAGATAAGCGGTCCCCTGCGTGCGCGAAAGCCGTCAGCGAATCTCTTCTATCTCCTGCCCGCCGCTCAGACGATGGCCGCCTGGGGCGACGGGCCGCGATTCAGCAAATCGGCCAGGATTCCGAGCCCCACCCGGACATCCTCGCGATCGCCGGGTGCGCTCAGGCTCACCCGGACTCCGGAGGGCACCGTGCCGCCGCCCACGGCGAAGGCGTCGGCCGCGGTGACCACCACGCCATGCTCACGCGCCGCCGTGGCGAACTGCTCCGCCTGCCAGGGCGCCGGCAGCGCGAGCCACAGGAAGTACGACCGCGGCATGCTGCGGATCAGGTCGGCCGGCAGCAGCCGTTGCGCCATTTCCTGGCGCGCCGCGGCCTCGGCGCGCTTGCGCTCGAGCACCGCGTCGGCGGTGCCGTCGCCGATCCACAGCGCCGCCACCTCCATGCTCAAGGGCGGCAGCGCCCACAACGAGGCCGCCACCGCGAAGGTCAGCTGCTCCACCCGCACCGCCGGCGCCGCCACGAACGCCACCCGCAGGCCGCCGGCCAGCACCTTGGAGGTGCTGGCGATGTAGAAGGTCCGGTCGGGTACCTGCACCGCCACGGGCGCCGGGGCGTCCGGTTCCAGGAGGCCGTGGACGTCGTCCTCGATCAGCTGGAGGTCACAGCGGCGTACGACCGCGGTGAGCGCCTCGCGCCGCCGGGCGTCCATGGTGGCGGTGGTCGGGTTGTGGAGCGTGGGCATGCAGTAGAGCACCCGCGCGCCGGTCTGGCGGACCAGCTGCTCCAGCGCCTCGGGCACCATGCCCTGCTCGTCCATGGCCGCAGGGGCCAGCTCCAGGCCGAGGAGCGAGGCCGCGGTCTTCAGACCCGGGTAGGTGAGCGGTTCGCAGATCACCGTGTCGCCGGCGCGGCAGAGCGTGCCCAGGACCACGGTGATGGCGTGCTGGGCGCCGCCAGTGATCACGATCTGTTCGGGGCCCACCTCCAGGCCGTGGCGCGCCACCCAGGCCGCGCCCACCCGGCGATGGCGCTCGCTGCCGTTGAACGGCTGGTACGAGAGCAGGCTGCTCAGATCGCGCCGACCGGCCAGGGTGCGCAACGCGCCGGCGAGGTCGGGATCCTCGCTGTAGAGCGGGAGGTTGAGGCCCAGATCGATGAGGTCGCCCTGGTCGCGGCCGGTCTCGAGGTGCTGGTCGAAGTGGTCGTCCTCGGCGCGGACGAAGGTGCCGCGGCCCACCTCGCCGCGCACCAGGCCCCGGCGTTCGGCCTCCTGGTAGGCGCGGGTAATGGTGCCTACGGTGAGGTCGAGTTGCTCGGCCAGCTCGCGGTGAGTGGGTAGACGGTCACCGGCGTCCAGCTGACCGCTGCGGATGTCCTCGGCGAGGCGGTCGGCGATGGCCTTGTAGCGGGGACCCTCGAGGGCCTTGATGTCTGGGCGCCAGATTGTCATGGTGACAATAAAATAATTGCAATCATTGTCCCGGTCAAATCGGATAGCACAATGACCAACCCCCGGGGGTTGACGATTTCACATATCATTGTTCTTGAATGGATTACACAGAATCAGGTTCTGAGTTCTCTCCCGGATCCTCCGTGCCGGAAAGGCGGGCCAACGCCGCGAAAAATGTTGCGGATCCTACCGATGCCAGCCTGCGGGGTTCCGTTTCGATTACAGACATGCAACCGATCACGGTCGCCGTGCGTCAAACCAGACGCGACCCCATACCGACCCGCCACCGGAAAGCGCCACCCAGCCGAAAGGATCCGCCATGTTCGCCCGGCTGAATTCCCTCGCCATCAAGCTGCTGGTCGGTCTCATCGTCCTGCACCTGATGATCACCGGCCTGGGCCGGCCCGCCGCGGCCGCCACGCGGACAACCGTCGACGGCGTCGAGCACGTGCGCAACGGCGATCAGCCCCGGGACGGCCTGCGCACGGTCACGCTCCGCGAGATGTGGCGGATCGGCGGCGATGACGAGGACGCGCTCTTCGGCCAGATCCCTCGTGTGGCGGCCGGCCCCGACGGCAACGTCTACGTCCTCGACTCGCAGCTCTGCGAGGTATCGGTCTACGACCGCGACGGCGCGTTCCTGCGCACCCTCTTCCGCGAGGGCGAGGGCCCCGGCGAGGTCCGCGAGCCGCGCGACATGTTCGTGCTGGACGACGGCCGGGTGGGCCTGATCCAGGACTTCCCGGGCGTTGTGGTCATGGTGGACGGCCAGGGCAATCCCGCCGGCCGGATCACCGTCGGCGGTACCGACGGCGGCATCCACAGCCTGACCGCCTGCCAGAGCCAGGGCGACGTCCTGCTCCTGGCCGGCACGCATCACGACAACAGCCGTCCGGGCTTCTCGGGTCGCGACTTCTTCCTCGAACGCTACAGCCCCGAGGGCGACTATGTGGCACGCTACGGCCAGAGCTACGCCGAGTACGACTTCAGCAACTTCGTGTTCTCCGAGCGCCAGCACCTGCCGCCGTTCTGGTTCAGCCAGGCCGTCACCGCCGACGGCACGGTCTACGTCTGCCACGACCGCGACCGCTACGCCATCACCGTCCACGCGGCCGACGGCACCGCCAGGCACGTCATCGAGCGCGACTACGCGCCGCTGCAGCGCACCGACCTCGAGTACCAGGCCTTCGAGGGCATGATCCGGTCCGCGCTGGGCAGCATGCCCTTCCCGTTCACCATCGACGTGGAACGTCAGGAAGCCGCCATCGCCTTGCTGGCCCGGGGGCTGCAGATCGGTCCCGACGGGCGGCTCTGGGTCCTCAGCGGCCGCGGCAGCCACCCCGCCGGCGAGGGCGTCATGGCGGTCTGGGACGTGTTCGACGCCGACGGCAGTCTCGCCGAGCAGGTGGCCCTGGCCGCCCCGCACCGCGCCACCGAGGTGGGTATCTTCCTGACCGCGGACGAGCGGGTGCTGGTGGTGGAGGGCTACTTCGAGTCGCTGGCCGCGCAGTTCGGCGGCGGCGGCACCTACGCGCCCGAGGGGCAGGAGGTGGCTCCGCCGGCGGTGATCTGCTACGAGATGGTGCGCTGACTGCAGAACCATCGCGACTGTGTCCGGACCCTGACTTGCAGAATCAGGGGCATGACGGCTCGCCATATCCATCGATCGCGTTGATCTCGCCCCACGTCATCTTCGGCAAGCGCAGCGTCGTCCTGCGGCAGGTCTTGGGTTCTGCGGTACGAGGCGTGCGCGGCGGGACGGGCGGAAGGTCGCTCTCGTGACGTGACCGGCGCTCATGGCTGCCGGGCCATGTTCGGGACCGTGCTCTGCAGTCTCGGCCCGTCTCCTGCGCCGTGTTGGCTGGCAAATATATACAATTATAGTTATGTATGCGGAATCATCTCCGGAAGCACCGAATTCATGTCCTTCCTGCCACCCCCAGAAAGGTCTCACACTCATGAAGTTCAGCCTCGCCACCGCTCTCGTCTCGGCTCTGTGCCTCGTGACGACCCCGGCCTCGGCCAACGAACTGATCAACGATTTCAACCTCTATGAATGGACGCTCGAGAACGAGGCCGCCGCCTGGGATGCGCGCGCCGGACTGCAGGTCGTCGAGCTCGACGACCGGATCTATCTGCTCGGCGGCCGTACGCCCATCGATCCGCTCGAGGTGCCGGTCTTCGGCGCCAGCGTGATCCACGGCGACGTCTGGCGCACCGACGACCAGGGTCTGACCTGGGAGCAGATCCTCGCCACAGACAATCCGGGGCACTGGACGCCGCGGGCCTATTTCCAGAGTCTGGTCATGGACAATGAGATCTTCGTCATCGGCGGCCAGGACTTCACGGTGATCGCCAATCCCGACACCACCGGGCCGCCGCTGATCGGGACGTCCGAGTTCTTCGACGACGTCTGGAGCAGCCCCGACGGGATCACGTGGACCGAACGCACCGCGGCTGCGGGCTGGGAAGGCCGCGCCGGTCTCAGCGCCGCCGTCTTCAAGGATGAGATCTACGTGCTCGGCGGCTCGATGAACGACGACGAGGCTATCGGCGGCCCGGGCGGCCCGCCCCGGATCTACTTCAACGACGTCTGGAAATCGGCCGACGGCGAGAACTGGGTCCAGGTGACCGAGGCGGCTCCCTGGGAGCCGCGGGCCGGCGGCATCGCGCTGTCGTTCAATGGCTACCTTTATCTGATCGGCGGTGAGGCCGGATTCACCTGCTTCCCCATCCCCTGCGATCCCCCGTATTTCAACGACGTCTGGCGCACCGCCGACGGCGTGACCTGGGAGCAGGTGGTCGCCGAGGCCGAGTGGTCGTCACGTCCCGGTCATCAAGCCGTGGTCATCAACAAGCGTATCGTGCTCTTCGGTGGCTTCGGCATGAGCCAGGATCCCAGCGATCCCTTCGCGCCCGCCAACCCCATGGACGTGTGGGTCAGCACCGACGGCGCCACCTGGGAGCAGGTCGACGACGCCCCCTGGAACGCCGACTCGCCGGCGGACATCAGGTACGATTTCGACGCCCTGGTCGTCGATGGCGGCCCGGCCGGAGGCGGTCCTGCGATCCTGTCCTTCGGCGGCGACCGCGAGACCTTCAATCCATTCGACCCGTTCAACTACCTGAACGTGGACAACGACGTCTGGCGCTACACCTTGCCGGCGCGATACTGGTACGGCAACCAGATCGACCCCGAGGGCAATCTGGTTGATGACGTCCTCGCCCTGCGCGTGGCGCCCAACCCGTTCAACCCCGCCACCACCATCGCCTTCGACAATCCGAGGAGCCAGCCGGTGCGCCTGGCGATCTACGACGTGGCCGGCCGCAAGATCCGCACCCTCGTCGAGCAGACCCTGCCCGCCGGCGAGCAGCGCTTTCGCTGGGACGGCACCGACGACCGCGCGGGCCGCGTGGCGAGCGGCGTCTATCTCTACCGGCTGCAGGCGGGCGCCGCCGTTCGGTCGGGCAGGCTGGTGCTCGGAAAGTAGCGTGCTTTGAGCGGCCGGCATCAACAGGCAATCGGCCACAACCGACCGCGTCCGGATCCAGCCCGAATCCGGGACCCGTTGTCGCCACCCGGGAGAGCCCATGATCAGTCGCCGCCTGCAGCCCTTCGGCACCACCATCTTCAGCGAGATGACCCGTCTCGCCGACGAGCACGGGGCCATCAACCTCTCCCAGGGCTTTCCCGACTTCGACGGCCCGCCGGAGATCCTGGCGGCCGCGGAGAGGGTGATCCGTGAGGGCGACAACCAGTACGCCCGCTCCATGGGCCACCCGCGCCTCGTGCGCGCGGTCGCGGCCTCGCTCCGCCGGCATCATGGCCTGACCTACGATCCCGACTCCGAGGTCGGCATCACCACCGGCGCCACCGAGGGCATCGCCGCCGCCATGCTCGGACTGCTCGAGCCGGGCGACGAGGTGCTGGTGTGCGAACCGGTGTACGATTCCTATCCGGCTGCCGCCGCGCTGGCCGGCGCCTCGCTCGTCCCGATCACGCTTCGATTCCCCGACTTCGCGCTGGACACGGACCTCGCCGAACGCGCCATCACGCCCCGCACGCGGATGTTGTTGCTGAACACGCCGCACAATCCCACCGGCAAGGTCTTCAACCGCGAGGAACTGGCGGCTCTGGCCGACATCTGCCGCCGCCATGATCTCCTCGTGCTCTGCGACGAGGTCTACGAGCACCTCACCTACGACCACCTCGAACACCGTCCCCTGGCGGCGCTCGACGGCATGCGCGAGCGAACGCTGCGACTCTCGAGCGCGGGCAAGACGTTCTCGGTGACCGGCTGGAAGATCGGCTGGGCCGCGGGGCCGGCGCCCATGGTCGCGGCGCTCCAGGCAGCGCACCAGTTCCTGACCTTCTGCTCGGCCACGCCGCTGCAGGTGGCGGTAGCCCACGCGCTGGAGACCCTGGACGACACCTTCTATCGCGACCTGCGCGCCGCCTACACCGCGCGCCGCGATTTCCTGGCGGACCTGCTCACGGAGGTGGGTCTCGACGTGGCGCCGTGCCAGGGCACCTACTTCCTTCTCGCCGATTTCACGCGACTTTGGGATGGTGACGATCTGTCCTTCGCTCGCCATCTCATCGAGACGCGTGGCGTGGCGGCAATTCCGCCGAGCGGGTTCTACCTCGCAGCCAAGGACGAGGGGCGGCGGCTGGTTCGATTCGCGTTCTGCAAGAAGATGGCGACCCTGGAGGCCGCGGCGGAGCGGTTGCGGCGCTGCACCTGACCCGCTAGTTTTGCCACCGAGCATCCCACCCCCAACCCCGACCCTCGAGGACTGCCATGAAGCGCATCCTGGTCCTTGGCGCCGGCAAGAGCGCGCCCTACCTGATTCACTGGTTGCTGGAGCAGGCACAGGGGCACGACTGGTTCGTGACCGTGGGCGACGTGGACCTCGCCATGGCGCAGCAGCGGGTCGCCGGTCACGCCCGGGGCGAGGCCATCCATTTCGACGTCAACGACGCCGCCGTGCGCGACCCGCAGATCGAGCGCGCCGATCTGGTCGTCAACTTCACCTCGCCGCAGTTCCTGCCCCTCATCGCCTGGGATTGCGTGCAGCACAAGACCCCCATGATCGGCGCCTCGTACCGCTCGCAGGAGCTCCGCGAGCTGAACCACGACGCCGAGCGCGCCGGCATCCTGCTGCTCTGCGAAATGGGCCTCGATCCGGGCATCGACCACATGTCGGCCATGGCGCTGATCGAACGCATCAAGGGCGACGGCGGCCGCATCGACAGCTTCTGCTCCTACGGCAGCGGCGTCCCCGCGCCCGACCAGGAGCACAACCCGCTGAAGTACGTCATCACCTGGAACCCGCGCAACGTGGTGATGGCCGGCGACCAGGGCGCCCAGTTCATGGAAGACGGCAAGATCAAGATCGTGCCCTACCACCACGTCTTCCACCACACCTGGCGCGTGGAGGTCGAGGGCGTGGGCACCCTCGAGGCCTACCCCAACCGCGACGCGCTCTCCTACATGCAGGCCTTCGGCCTCGACGACGTCCACACCATGGTGCGCGGCACCCTGCGTTACCCCGGCTGGAGCGAGACCTGGGCGCGCCTGGTGCAGCTCGGCCTGCCCAACGAGACCGTGCGCATCCCGAACCTGGCGGAGCGTTCGTTTGCCGAGGTCGTCGAGATGTTCCTGCCCCTGAACATCTCGGGCCCCAAGCTCGACACCCGCGTGGCCCGCTTCCTGGGCATCAGCCCCACCGGCCGGATCATCGAGAACATGCGCTGGATGGGCCTCTTCTCCGACGAGCCCACGGGCTGCCAGGGCGACACCGCGGCCGCGCTGCTCATCGACATCCTGTCGCGGAAGATGCCCCTCGCCGACGACGCCCGCGACATGGTGGTGCTCAAGCACGAGCTCGAGGTGGCCTATCCCGATCGTGACCGGCCCGACGAACGCGTGTCCTCGACCATGGTGGTCAAGGGCGAGCCCGGCGGCATCACGGCCATGGCCAAGACCGTGGGCCTGCCGGCGGCGCTGGCGGCGCGGATGGTGCTCACCGGACAGCTCGACCTCACCGGGTGTCAGATCCCGACCGTGCCGTCGATCTACGAGCCGGTACTGAAGGACCTGGCGGAGGATGGGATCGGGTTCGTGGAGCGGGTGGTGGAGCGGGAAAACGGGCAGTAACAGCCGGCCGACAGGGCGCTGCCGGTTGTCGATCCAGCCAGATCAGGCGGTCACCGCGCTTGCGTGGCCTGGTTGGCGAATCTGGTTGCGAGGCGTTCGAGCCAGTTCGTGACCAGGACCGTCTGCGCGTCGTCGACGACCTCATCGCTGGCGGGCTGGAGCAGGTAGGCGCCACTGCCGCCCGGCAGCGGCCAGAAACCCGTGTTGTTGGCCGCCGAGGTGATCAGCTCGGCGGCAACCAGCGACTCGGCGGGCCGGATGTCGAGCATACCGTCGACCTCCTCGATCCGGATCCGCTGCACGCCCACGTCGTTGCAGAGCAGCAACGAGCCGCTGTCCGAAGCCCAGTTCATGCCTCGCCAGTCGAGGCCCTCGCGGGAGAGTTCCCACACCGCTCCCGTATCCGGATTACGCCGCAGGTAGAGGTAGCGCCGGCCGGATTCCGCGGCGAAATAAGTGAACCACTTTCCGTCGGGGGACGGTCGGCACTGGAGCTGGCTGCCGGGTCCACCGATCCACAAGGCGACTTGCGGCTCATCCGCCTGCAGATCGACCCGCCCGATGTCCCAGGCGCTCGCACGGGACCAGTAGGTCGCGAACAGGTAACGACCGTCGGCGGAGATGGCCTGCGGATTCAGGGTGTCCATGATCGAGGTGACGCTGTCAATGGGGGATGACCCGTCGATGGGCTGGCGCAGCAGCCACCAGCGGCCGTCCCCGGCCGTGTCTGCCCAGTAGAGCGTCCGCGAGTCCGGTGAGAAGGCCCCCAGGTTCACGTTGCTGCTCCGATCCGTGAAACGCCTCTCGACGTGCGTGCGCGTGTCGATGAGGTAGATCTCCGAGCCGGCATCGTTGCCGCGCGACACGGCCACCCAGCGATGGTCGGGTGACACGGTCATGCTCGTGTGCAGCGCCTCGGTGCCCAGGGGGGTCAAGGTCCCGGTCTCGGCATCGAGGTAGGTCACGCGGGTGGTGCGCGATGCCGAGGTCCGGGTGCGGTACAGGAGCATGCCCTGAGGCGAGAGGTCGTAGAGCGCGCTGCCGTTGTCCAGCTCCTGGTCGCCCACGCTCGAGGCCAGCTCCTCGAGCACGGGCAAGGGCTGCCCCGACGTCTCCGCGGACTCCGGGTCGAAGGGGATCGCGAAGAGCGTGTTGTCGCGCACGAAGAGCAGATGGCCGGACGCGGCGTACATGGCATAGCTGCCGCCGCGATACACCGTCTTGCGCTCGCCGCTGTCGAGCCACACGATCTGGATGTCGCTCTCGTCGTAATCCTTGCCCGTGAACTGGCAGGTCATCAGGATCGCCCGCCCGCCGGGCAAGGGCATCGGCCAGCGATGGGAGCGCTCGGAGCGGGACACGTCGAGCGACGTGAGCGGGGTGATGTCCCCGGTCTCGACCGCCACCGTCATCAACGGCTCGAAATATGTCGGCGCCAGGACCATGGTGTTCTGGTTGACCCAGGTCATGCCCCGCGGATCCTCCGCGGCGCAGATCGGGATCGGCGCGCCGCCGGTCACGCTCGCCCGGTAGAGGTAGCCGCCCGTCAAGAAGGCCACCCACTGACCATCGGGAGAGAACACGAAATCGGTGGCTTCCTGGCTCCCGTCGACGATCGACACCTCCGCGGCGTCGAGCCGTTTCAGGCCCAGACCCCGTCCCGACAGGTACCCCAGGCGCACCCCGTCGGGCGAGAGCCTCAGCGGGACTCCGTTCCAGCCCGGACCGGGGAGCGTGTCATCATCCGGCAATCGGATCGCCATCTCCAGGGCCGTCGTCGTGGTCGCCGCCCCGCCGCCGCGACCCAGCCAACCCCACGCCGCGATCAGCGTCGTCAGTGCGATCAGGGCCCAGGGCAGCCAGGCCTTCGGCGAGCGCGGCTCCAGGGCCGCCATCATCGTTCCCGTCGTCGACTCGTGCATCGACGAGGGATCGACCGCCCAGCGCCGCAACCGGATCCGTGCCTCGCCGATGTCCCGCAGCCGTTCGCGCGGATCGCGCTCGAGGCAGCGCTTGAGCAGGCGCCGCACCCCAGGCGGGATCGACGCGGGCAACTCGTCCCATTCGAGGTCGGCCCGCAGGACGGCCGCCAGCACCTCGCTCGTGGTCTCGGCCTCGAACAGCCGCTTGCCCGTGAGCATCTCCCAGAGGATCACCCCGAAGGACCATACGTCGGCACGACGGTCGACGGTCTTGCCCTTCGCCTGTTCGGGACTCATGTAGGCCGCGGTGCCGAGGATCGTTCCCTGCATCGTCATGGCCGCCGTCAGCGTCGGTGAGCCGCCAGGATCGCTCTCGTCGACGGCCTGGCCCTCGTAGGCCCGGGCGAGTCCGAAGTCGAGGATCTTCACGGTCCCCTGCTCGGAGACCTTGATGTTCGCCGGCTTGAGGTCGCGATGGATGATCCCCTTCTCGTGCGCCTCCTCCAGGCCCATGGCGATCTGCTCGGCGATCGCCAGCGCATCCTCGAGGGCGAGCGGGCCGGAGGCGATCCGCTGGGACAGGTCGACACCCTCGGCGAGCTCCATCACCAGGAAACGCCGGTCGTCGCTCTCCTCGACGCCGTGCAGGCCCGCGATGTTCGGATGGTTGAGGCTCGCCAGCGTGCGCGCCTCGCGCTGGAACCTGGCCACGCGTTCGGGGTCCGTCACGAGTTCGGACGGCAGGAGCTTGATCGCGACCTCGCGCGCCACGCGCGTGTCACGCGCCCTGTATACCTCGCCCATGCCGCCCTTGCCGAGCAGAGAAAGGACTTCGTAGTGAGCGATGGTCTTGCCGATCAAGGATTCTCCCAGCGATGAGGCATGCAATGGTGGTCAGCATGTCAGATTAGATCCGTGGGACTGTTCCGGCAAGCTGCCCAGGGCCGCATGGGGTCCGGGTCCCGAGCGACCACGCCCCCTCACGGCCCCTCGAACACCACCTCCGCCACCGTCAGCGTCGCCCCCGGCACCGCCGCGTACTGCTCCCACTCCGACCGCACGTCGCGCACCACCGACACCAGCCGGTAGCGCGAGTCGCCGCCGGGCGGCAGCAGCCGCACGTCCTCGTCCAGCTCGAACATCTCGGTCTCCTCGCCCTCCTCGTCGGCGTAGAGCTGATGGCCCGAGCCGGGCGCGTCGAGGCGGTAGTAGTACCACATGTATTCGCCCTGCTCCTCCAGCTCGCGCTCCAGTTCGAACGGCGAGGTATAGCGCTCGGGCGCGAAGCGGACGCGCACGAAGTAGGTCCGATCGCTGCGGTTGGGGACGCGCGCCTCAGGCAGCCCGTTCTCGGACACGCCGTCGAACTCGTACCACTCGACGCGGTCCTCCCATTCCTCCAGATCGCCCAGGTCCACGTCGGCCTGCGGGATCGCGCCGATGGCGAACCGCGTGATCACGGCGTTGGCGTTGACGTTCGCGCTCTCCAGGCGACCGCTGTGGCGCACGGTGAGGTTGCGGGTCACGTCCACGGTCATGTCGGCGTCCAGGGTCACGCGGAAGCGGATCGAGCAGGCGAAGAGGTCGGCCAGGCGCTGGGTGGCGGTGCGCTCGGGCGCCGGCATGGCCGCCAGATCATCCGGGGTGAGCGCCGCGAGCCACGCCGCGACCTCGGTCTTCAGGGGCGGCTGGCTCACCTGATCGCCGAGCAGCGCTCCGATCAGGTAGAGCATGGCCTCGTCGGTGATCACCTCGGGGATGGCGGTGCTCCAGAGCAGCACCGAGTCGGGCACCGTGTACTGGAAGGTCTGGGTCACGAACCCCTGCGCGTCGGCCGTGGGCGCCGGCACGTCGGGCAGCTCCACGTAGCGGCGCTCGACCTCGTCGGCCTCGTAGGGGCCGCTGTAGTAGTCCAGCGCCACCCGCCAGCGGTCGGACACCTCGCCGGGCCGCGGCACGTGGTAGCGGAGGGTCACGGTCACGGTCTCGCCGGGCGCCACCTCGGGCGGGTCCAGCGTCACCGCGAACGGCCGGGTCTTGTCCTCGAGGCCGAGGTGCATCTCCTCGTCGGGATAGGTGTCGCCGCAGCCGGCCACCAGGAGCGGTGCGAACAGGGCCACGGTCAGGATTAGCAGCAAGCTCTTCATGGTCACGCTCCTAGAATTCCACGCGGGCGCCGAGGGCCGGCATGAAGATCCAGCCGTACTCGTTCCGCTTGGAGTAGTCGTAGTTGTAGGTGTAGCCCTCGGGGCTGTTGGCGATGAAGTAGTTGGCGTTCTGCAGGTCCAGGTAGACCGACCAGATGCTCTTCTGTTTGACCCACTTCTTGTCCACGCGCAGGTCGACCCGGAAGTACGGCGCCATGCGCTCGGAGAAGTACTCGCCGCCGATGGGCACGTACTCGCCGGTATCGGCATCCCACTCGAACTGGTCCGACGTGTAGCTCAGCAGCGGGGTCACCGGCACCCCCGAGACGTACTGCATACGGGTGCCGAAGCTCCAGTTGCGGCCCAGGTTCCACGACCCCACCGCCTCGATGTGGTGTGTCTGGTCGAGGCCGTAGAGCACCCAGTCGTCGGCGCTCCATTCGGGGCCGATGTCGGTGCTGGGGCGGCGCGCGTACCGGCGCTCGCTGCGGCCGAGGCTGTAGCTGATCCAGCCGAAGAAGCGGTCGCTGGGCTCGTGGCGGAGCATGAACTCCAGGCCGTACATCCGCGCCTCGGTGTCGGGCACGAAGTTCAGGCCCAGGCTGTCGGTGGGCGAGGGGATCGACTCCTGTGTGTTGTAGTAGCCCTCGACCTTGAGCGAGAGGCGGTCGTTGATCCGCCAGTCGTGGCCCAGCGTGGCGTGAGTCGCCCTGGTGGGCGGCAGGTCGGGGTTGCCGTAGACCGGGTCGGTGGACTGACCCGACGGCTGGGGGTGCTGGTTGTAGGTGCCGAACGATGCGGTGACCGAGCGCAGCGGATGGTACTGCCAGCGGCCGTTGCCGCGCCACGAGACCTCGTCCTTGTCGAGGTGGTCGTAGTAGTCGTAGCGCACGCCGGGGACGAGCAGGAGCTCGGCGAAGGGCCGCAGCTCGAGATTGGTCCAGACGCCCTGCAGGCCGAAGGTCTTCTCCTGGGTGGAACGCTGCCAGCCGTTGGCCTTGACGGTGTATTCGAACGGTGTGCGGATGAGTTCCCCGCCCACCACCGTGGTCAGCCAGGGGTTCAGCGCGGCGGTCAGCGTGTTGCGCGCCTGCCAGAGCGGACCCTTGCCGTCCCAGTCGAACTCGCCGAAGACGTGGCCCGACTCGTGCTGGTGGCCATACGCCAGCCGCAGCGAGTTCTCCACCCGATCGCCCAACCGCGCGTCGTAGCCCACGATGAAGCGGCTGAAGCGGATGTCCATCTCGATCTCGTCGGTGGCCTCGTTGACCTCGCTGCTGCCCTCCTTGGCGTCGGCCACCACCATGGACATCTTGTCCTTCACCGCGAACACGGTGGCGAACAGGCGGTGGTCGGTGTCCTGGCCGTAGTCGAGGCGGCCCACCACGTCCCAGTAATAGGGCGCCATGGCCATGTTGAAGTCCTCGTTGCCGCTGAGCGCCGCGTCCATGACCTCGCCGATGAAGCTGCGCCGCCCGCTCAGGGTCAGCGAGAACTGGTCGCCCAGCGGCCCCTCGGTGTGGAAGCTGGCGTCGAGCAGGCTCGCGTCGAGCACCGTGTGCCAGCGATCCTGGCGACCAGGCCGCCCCTTCAGCTCGACCACGCCGCCGATGCAGTTGCCGTAGCTGGTGCCGAAGCCCCCCGGGTACATGTCGACGCTGCCCAGCGCCAGCGAGTTGTAGGTGGACTTGACCCCGCCGTAGTGGAAGAGCAGCGGGATGTCGATGCCGTCGAGGAAGAAGCGGGTGTCGTAGTTGCCGCTGCCGCGAATCACCACCGCGCCGGGATCCTCCATGGTGGGCCGCGCCACGCCGGGCAGCGCCTGGATGCTCTTGATCACGTCGCCGCCGAAGCCGGCCATGCGCTCGACCTCGGTCACCGACAGGCTCTGCCGCGAGACCTCCTTCTCCTCGCCGCGCCCGTAGACCACGATCTCGTACTCGTTGTACGCGCTGCGCCGCGCCCAGTACTCCACCGCCAGCAGCTCGCCGTCGGCCACGGTCTCCAGCTCCTCGAGCGGTTCATAGCCCGCGTTGGGGAAGGTGAGCGCCACGGCGCCCGGCGGCAGCGACTGGAAGGCGAAGCGACCGTCCTCGTCGGTGAAGGTCACCAGGCGGTCCTCCTCGAGGTACTGCCCGTCGAAGCGGCCGATGCGTTCGAGATACGCCGCCCACGGCACGTCGAGGTCGGCGCCGCGGTCGGCGCCCGGGAACGACGCCACCACCATGGCGCCCGCGAGCGGCACCCGCGTGCCCATCTCCCGCAGCCGCCCCGTGAAGTTGACGTACTGCTCGATGTGCCGCGTCTGCTCGGTGATGGAGAAGACGTACTCGAACTGGACGTAGACCGGCACCGGCTCGCCCGCCACGAGGGCGGGGCTGAAGACGAACTGCGCCACCGCGGCCGCGGCCGCCGCGTCCAGATCGGGCGCCAGACCCGCCACCACGCTCACCGAGTCCACCCGCCCCTCGGCGGTGACCAGCAGATCGAGCAGGACCGGGCCCTCGCGCCCCTCGCGCAGCGCCACCGGCGGATACTCCGCCTCGACGAACGCGAGCAACCGGGGAGCGGTGTCGGGTTCCAGGTACTGAACCGACGCGGTGTCGGGAGCGGCGTCCTGGGCCGCCGCCGGGGCGGCCAAGAGCGACAGCAGCGCTCCCAGGGCCAGGATGATTCCGGGGTTGCGATGGTTCATGACGAGGCTCACTCCTGGAACTCGAAACGGATGCGGTGGACGATCCACACCGCCACGGGTTCGCCGTGGCGCAGTGCGGGGCGGAAGCGGAACTGGCGGAACGCGGCGGCGGCCACCTCGCGCGAGTCGTGGCCCAGATCCTCGAGGATCTCGACCGCGGCCACCGAACCGTCGGTGTCGACGAGCAGACGCGCGGTCACCACGCCGCTGGCGCGGGCGGCGATCAGCGCCTCGGAGTACCGGGGCTTGACCCGGTGCAGTGGCTCGGGCGCCCGTTCGACCGTGCTCAGCGCGGCCAGCTCGCCCTCGAGGTCGGCCGCGGTGGCGGTGAGCGTGTCGGCCACGCCGTCGAGCACGTTGCCGCGCTTGACCACCAGGCCGGTCTGGCGGGCGCCCGCTCCCTGGCCGAGGCCGCGCGCCAGGACCTTGCGCACGCCGTAGACGCGGCGCGGCGCCGGCTCGTCGGCGGGCTCGGGGGCCGCCACGGTCGGCGGATCCACCGGCTCGAAAGCCGGCACGTCCACGGCCTGGGCGAGCACGGCCGCCTCGGGCAGCACCACGGGTTCCGGCTCGGGCGCCACCGGCGCCACCGGCTCGACCACCGCTGGTTCGGGCGCGAGGAACACGATCCGATGCGCCTCCTCGCGCACCTGGCGCACCATCGGCACCAGGTCCACGGTCAACAGGAGCGCGCCCAGGCCCATGAAGACGAGGAGGCTCGTGACCAGCAGCCCCGGCAGCAATCGACCCCGCTGGCAGGTGGCGGTGGGCTGGGCATAGACGGCCAGCCTGTCGGTCAGGACATGCATCACGACCCCTCCCGCAGCACGAGCAGCGACAGATCATGGCCCCCGGCCTGGTTGCAGGTGTAGAGCACGCGCTTGAGCACGGCGAAGTCGAGGCGGCGGTCGCACTGGATCGCCAGCGGGGGCAGGTCGGCGTCGGAGCCGCCGCCGAACCCGGCCAGCGCCACCTGCAGCGGCGCGATGGCCAGCGAGTCGCCGGCCGCGGCCGATGGAAGGTCCGCCACCCGCCGGCCATCGAGGTTGATGCCGGTGGTGGTGATCTCGAGGCTGAGGCGCGCCTCCACCGGCGTGAGCGCGCTGGACCCGGGCAGTTGCAGGTCGGACGACGGGGTGACCAGCTGCCCCTCCACCGAGAAGCTCTTCAGCAGGAAGACCAGCAGGATCACCATCATGTCCACCAGCGAGGTGAGCTGGGGCCGGGCGGTGCCGTTGGGCGCCGGACGCCGGCGCGGCAGGATGCTGCCGGCGCGCATCATGGCGACACCTCCGCCGCGGAACGGTCCAGGTTGGTGCCGCCGGCCAGGCCCACGTCGACGAAGCCCGCCTCCTGGCACTGGTCCAGACAGTGCACGACGTCAGCACAGACCACCGCGTCATCCACCGCCACCACGACCTCGGTCAACGCGGGACGCCGCAGGCGTTCGGCCTGGAGCACGGCCAGGAGCGCGGCCTGGTCGTACTCGCCGCTCGCGTCCAAGGGCAGGCGGGCCAGGGTGCGGTCGCCCACCGCCACCACGAGCTGGTCGGCGGCCACGGCCACGGTCACCGGCAGCTCGGCGGCGGTGCGGGCCTGGCCGGCGCCGTCGTCGGCGGGCAGCGAGAACGCGTGGGTGGCCAGGTGGGCGAACACCGCCATGCTCACCAGGAACGGGATCAGGATGATGAACATGTTCATGATGGGGGTCACGTCGATCTCGCAGGCCTCGGTGGTGCCCGAGGGGCGGCGTGCCAGGATGCTGACCGGTCGGGTGTTCATGGCATGACTCCCGTCAGACCGCGGCCCGCTCGAGGACGGCGGCCGGCTGGTGCTGCTGCGCTTCCTGGCGGGTCTCGAGGTAATTCAGGAGCTTCACGGCGCCGGCGTCGCACTCCTCGGTCTTGCGAGCCTGCAGGCTCGACAGCCGCGTGTAGGCCACCAGGCAGGGGATGGCCACGATCAACCCGAACGCCGTGGTGTTCATGGCCTGGCTGATGCCCGCCGCCAGCACTGACGCCTTCTCGGCCGCCTCCACCACCGCCAGCGAGCTGAACGATTTCTGCAGACCGAAGATGGTCCCCAAGAGACCGGTCAGGGTGGCGATGTTGGCGAGCATGGCGAGGTAGCCGATACGGCGCGCGTACTGCGGTACTTCGCGGATGGCCACCTCCTCCACGCCGCGCCGGACCTCGGCCAGCCCGTGGCCGCCGTTGAACCGGGCCACCGCCTGGGCCAGGATGGCGCCCACCGGGCTGCGACGTCCGGTCACCAGCGCCAGGGCGCCCTTGTAGTCGTTGCCGTTGAGCTTGCGCACGACGCTGGTGACCAGCGTGTCGGCGTCCTCGCGACAGGCCACGAGGTAGAAGAACATCCGCTCGGCGATGACGGCGACCGCGGCGGCCAGCACCGCCAGGATCACCCACATCAGGGGACCGCCGCTGCGGAAGAATTCGGCCACGAATTCGATCATGGTGTTGCCTCCAGTGGCTCGGGAAGGGGATCTCGACTGCGTCGGGCAGGCAATTGCAGCGGACATGCCACGGGCGCGGCTTGCCGAACAGAATCCGCAAGTCGTTCAGGAATAGAACGTTGGCTTGTTCAAGAATAGAACGAGGGGCTGGAGGGAAGGCGTGGGCCGGCGTGCTCGTCGAGCCCAGTGTGACGATCGGCCACAGTCGCCGTCACACCGCCGCGAGGTCGTGGCGGTCAGCCCTCGGCCGCCACCAGGTCGGCCGCCGCCACCGCCGAACGCAGCTCGCGCAGATGCGACGGCAACCGCACCAGCGCCAGGATCAGGCCGAACCAGCCGGCGCCCAGGACCACGTGGCGCACCACGTCGACGATCAGTCGCGCCAGCAGCGCGAGCACGCGCAGACCGAGACGGCAGCGCCGGGCCGCCACCGTGAACGCGTGCTGGATCCGCGCGGCCGCCACCGGATCGCCCGCGGCCGGACGCCACACGTCGAGGTCGAGTCCGGCATCCCAGGTCACCACCAGATGGTCTGGATCCGAGCCGGGGAAGCGCCCGGCCAGCATCAGCTCGACCGCGTCGCGCGCCAGGTCCACCACCCGCGCCACCTCGAGGTAGGTGCTGTAGGCCAGGCCGTAGGCCAGGCGGGCCAGGTTGGTGGCCAGATTGGCGGCCTTCCGCAGCGCCCGGCCGATCAGCGACTTGAACCAGCGCCAGGCGCGCTGGACGCCGTCCCAGATCCGGCTGCCGATGGTCTTGATCCGCGACCACACCGTCGCCAGCAGATCGGGCTCCTCGTGGTCCACCAGCTGCCGGTAGAATTCCTCGCCATCGGTGGCCGTCACCGCGGTGCCCTGCTGGCTCGCCGCCAGACGGGCGAAGAACGCGCTGGTGATCCGCTCGGGGTTGGACTGGCGGCCGCGCCGCGCGTTGCGGACGCCGCTCTGCTGCCAGAAACGCAAGAGCGCGTTGAAGAACGGGTAGCGGATACGGTCGCGTTCGAGGCGGTCGGTGGCGGGCACCTCGTAGGCGCCGCGGCCATCGAGAGCGACGTCGTGGCCCAGCAGCCAGAGTTCCACCGCGGCGCAGGCCACGGCGAAGCGGCGCAGGCATTCGTCGCGGCCGTTGGGGTCGGCCCCGTACGGCGCCATGGGTGCGAAGACCTGGTCGGTGTGTCCCAGCGCGGCTACCAGGGCATCCTGGTCGAAGAGCAGCGCGAGGAGTTCGCGGCCCGCGGCCGGCAGGCTCAACTGCTCGGCCACCAGCGCGAACCGGTGGAGCGCCGCCTGGGGATCGTCGCCCCCATGGCTCGAGTGGTGGCAGCCGAGCACCCGCAGGCGGGCCTGGATCGCCCGATCCACCACGGAACGCCGCGGTTCGGTGAGCCAGCGATTGGCGTCCAGCGGATGCTCGAAGCTCACCAGCTCCTGCAGCGCGTTCCAGGTCTCGGGCCCCACCCAGCCGTCGGCGACGAGCCCCGCCTCGGCCTGGAAGGCGGTCACGGCGGCCCGCAGACCGGCATCGTACGCGGCGGACTCGTCGTCGGTGGCGAGGAAGCCGAGCAGGTGCATGCGCGTGCGGATGGTCCGGTAACGCGCCGCCAGGAGCTGCTGTGGCTGGACCATGGCCGATTCGCTGGTGAGCGGAGTCAAGACCCCGACCTGCCCCGCCTCGGCCAGGATCGCGTCGACCGCATCGAGCTGCGGCCCACCGTCGGGCAGGCTCCCCAGATCCGGCAGAAGGAAGGCATCGACCCCGGTCTCGGGGGTCACAGCAGGCCTTCGAAGACGCCCCTGGCCATCTCCAGCAGCCCGAGCCGGAACTCCTGTCCCGCCTCCACCGCGTCCAGGTGCATCTGCTTCATCTCGGGCGTGATGTCGGGAGCGAAGAGATGGTCGGCGTCACCGTCGATCATGATACGGGAGACGGCCACCAGCTTGATGGTGCCCTTGGGCAGGGCCGCATTGAGCAGGCCGTCGAAATCGTAGCTGGGAGCGGGAGCGGCTCCGGTCCCGGTCTTCTTGCCCGCCGCGGGCAGCATGCCCGTGATGTCGCCGGTGAAGGTGCGGACGTTGAGCTGGGCCAGATCGCCGATTCCCTCGCCGAGTTTCGTGAAGACTCCCATGATCTCGTTCCCCTGCGTCAGGGCACGCGGACAGCCCGCCGTGCCTCGTGGACCGACAGGACCGGCGACAGGGGCATTCCAGGGCGAGCGTCCACGGCCGGCCAGACGAACGGGCGGAGCGTAGCACAGGGTTCAGGACCAGACAACTCACCTATCTCCCGGGGCCGCCAGCCCCGCCGCCGATAGCAGCGCATCGATACCGCCGTGCATCCAGGCGCGCGTCTCGTCGCTCCAGCAGTCGTGGGTCTCGCCGGGGACCCAGCGCACGTCCAGTTCCAGACCCTGGGCGGCGAGTTCGGGTTGCAACAGCTCCAGCGGCTCGTCGAGGAACCAGGGGTCGTCCGTGGCCATGACCACGTGCAGCCGGCCGGCCAGGCGGTCGTGATGCTCGGGCCATTGCTGACGCAAGAGGCGACCCAGGTCGAACCGGGCCCAGGCCGCGGCCACCGCGGGGTCCACCACGCCACTCTTGCGGTCGAAGAGCGGGCGGGGGCGGCCATCGGCGGCACGCGGGCCGTAGACCGCCTCGAACGCCGCCATCTGGCCCCCGGGCCCCGTGAGCTCCTCGCGCCTGACGGCCTGCCGCAGCGTGGTCCGGCCACTGCGATCGGCAAGACGCTCGTGGCCGCCCGCATCCTGATAGACGTTGACGCCGGCCGCGTAGATGTCCAGCTCGTGGCCGAAACGGCGGAAATCGAGATAGTCGGGCGAGGCGGCCCAGCAGCCGCCGAACTGTTCGGGGGCGTTGAGCTGCAGCCAGATCGCGCCCCAGCCGCCCGACGATTGACCCGTGAGGAACCGGGCATCGGCCGACGGGATCAGGCGGTAGCGCGTTTCGAGGTAGGGGATGAACTCGGTCACCAGGGCGCGACCCCAGGGGCCGAGATTGTCCGAGTCGGCGAAGCAGTGGTAGCCCTCGGGCACCGCGTGGTCGAGGAAGACGAAGACCTTGTCGTCGCCGTACTCGTCCATGCCGTAGCGCTGGCGCTGGCCGTCACCCCAGTGGATCGCCTGGCGGCGCGAGCCCCAGCCGGGGATGACATACACCGTGGGATAACGGCGTTCGGGGTGGTCGTCGTATCCGGGCGGCAGGACCACCGCCGCCGAGAGCCAGCGATCGCGGCCGCTGAACTCGCTGACCAGCCAGCTCCGGAGCATCTCCTCGCGGATGCGCTCGGTCTCGGGGAACTCCCAGGCCGGCACGACCTGGATCAGGGGCAGCGCCAGCCTCTGATGCCGACCCGCCACCACGGTGACCGGCTGCTTGGCCGACAAGAGGTTGCCCGGCACGTACCCGTGGCCGTGGTCGACCACGTTGGTGTCGAGGATGGCGCGGACCAGATACGCGCCGGGCGGGACGGCGTCCAGGCGGACCGGATCGCCGTCCCGGGAGGCATCGACCAGACGGGACTGCCCGGGCCGCCAATCCCGGACCTCGCACGCCACCAGCGGCGCCCCTGGATAGGGTCCCCAGAGCGGATCCAGTTCGGGGTCGGTCGCGAAGATCACCAGCAGTCGGCCGGCGACCGGTCCGGAGCCGAGGCTGTCCGGAAAGGCGACGTCGATGGTGAGCGACCCCGTGGTCCGGTCGGCCGGACCGGAACCGCAACCGAGGCAGAGCAGCACGGGAATGAGCAGCGGGGCGAGACGGCGCATGACGACCTCCTGCCTGTTTTGAGGCGCCGGGGCGGCGAAAGGTTCACGGTCTTTTCCGTGGTCGGCCGGCCCGTCGCGACCACGAGACCATGGACAGGACCCCGGTAACAACGGTAGTATCTCCAGCGTACCAACCGGATCGAACCCATCGCGCTGCTCGCCCGCAACCCAGGGGTGGCCCTCATGACCACGACCTCCCGCCGTGACTTCCTCAAGACCTCGGCGCTGGCCAGCGGCGGCCTCCTTCTGGCCGACCCCCTCGCCCGCCAGCTCCTGGCCCAGTCCGCCACGCCCGCCGAGATGGCCATCGCGCGCTGGGATCCCGCCACTCTCGCCGCCGCCGACCTCGCCGCCGCCGCCACCCGCCTGACCGAGGCCGCCATGGCCGCCGTGGGCGGCATGGGCCGGTTCGTGAGCAAGGGCGACGTGGTGTTCGTCAAGCCGAACATCGGCTGGAACCGCCGCCCCGAGCTGGCCGCCAACACCAACCCCGACGTGGTGGCCACGCTGGTGCGGCTCTGCTTCGAGGCCGGCGCCAAGACCGTCAAGGTCGGCGACAACACCTGCCATCCCGCGCGCCAGTCGTACCGCACCAGCGGCATCGCCAAGGCCGCCGAGGACATGGGCGCGCAGATCGTGTACATGGACAAGCAGCGGTTCCGCGAGGTGGCGCTGGGCGGCGAACGCCTCGACGCCTGGCCGGTCTACACCGAGGTCCTCGAGGCCGACCTGGTGCTGAACGTGCCGGTGGCCAAGCACCACGGCCTGGCCGACGCTTCCATGGCCATGAAGAACTACATGGGCATCATCGGCGGCCAGCGCAACGCCTGGCACCAGAACCTGAGCGCCTGCCTCTGCGATATCACCGCGTACATGAAACCGCCGCTCTGCGTCCTGGACGCCGTGCGCACCCTCACTGCCCACGGACCCCAGGGCGGCAACCCCGACGACGTGGCCATGGTGGGCACCGTGGCCGCCGGCACCGACATCCTCGCCCTCGACGCGCTGGCCTGCGAGCTGCTCGGCCGCGACCCGCTGAAGATCGACAGCGTCCGCGCCGGCCTCGAGCGCGGCCTGGGCGTGGCGGACTACCGCACCTTGCCGCTGGTGGAGCAGACGCTCTCGTGAGCGCCTACCGCAAGGCACGCCGCCTGATCTGGACCCGACGCGCGCTGCAGACCGTCTTCCTCGTCCTCTTCCTGGTCCTGGTGGCGGCCAATCGTCCCACCACCGGCACCACTCCCACCGCCCCGGTCACCATATTCTTCGACCTCGACCCGCTCGTGCTCGTGGGCACCTGGCTGGCCACCCACTCCCTGGCGAGCCTGACCCTGCTGAGTCTGGTCACGGTGCTGGTCACCCTGGTGTTCGGCCGCGTGTTCTGCGGCTGGTTCTGCCCCTTCGGCACGCTGCACAACGCGGTGGGCTCGCTGCGGCGACGGTTCCGGCGGGTCGTCCCGCGGGTCGAGGGCTTCAGCCGCTGGCAGCGCGCCAAGTACTGGCTGCTCGCCTTCCTGCTCGTGATGGCGCTGTTCGGCGTCCACTGGTTCGGCGTCCTCGACCCCTTCTCGGTCTTCTACCGCAGCCTCACCGTGGCGGTGCTGCCGGCCGTGGACGCGGGCATCAGCGCCACCGCCAACACGGTCTACCTCGGCGATCCGCACCTGGGCCCGCTGCACCTGCGCGACCTGACCGAACCGGTCTACCGCTGGTGGCAGGAGCACGTCACCGGCCCCGAGCTGCGGGTCTTCGCGGGGTCGGGGGTGATCTTCCTGATCTTCGTGGCGGCGCTGGTGCTGAACCTGGTGCGCAACCGGTTCTGGTGCCGCTACGTGTGCCCCCTCGGCGCGCTGCTCGGCACGCTGTCGACGCGACCGCTCCTGCGCCTGCGCAGCGATCCCGACGCCTGCAACGGCTGCGGCAAGTGCACGCTGCGCTGCCCCGCCGCCGCCCAGCCCGAGAAGCCGGACGAGTGGCTGGCCACCGAGTGCTTCGGCTGCTGGAACTGCGTGGGCGCCTGCCAGAACCAGGGGCTGGACTTCGGCTGGGACCTGCCCTGGCGGCGTCCCTCGCGCGGCGCGGTCGACGTGAAGAAGCGGCAGGTGCTGGCGGCCGTGGCCGGCGGCGTCGGGGGCCTGGCCCTGATGCGGATGGTGCCCGCCGCCCACGGGCACACCTTCAACCCGACGCTGATCCGGCCGCCCGGCGCGCGGCCCGAGCGCGCGTTCGTCCAGCGCTGCATCCAGTGCGGCATGTGCATGCAGGTCTGCCCCACCGGCGGCCTGCAGCCCACCTGGCACGAGGCCGGCCTCGAGGGCGTGTGGACACCCATGCTGGTGCCCGCCATCGGCTACTGCGAGTTCGAGTGCCACGCCTGCGGTCAGGTCTGTCCCACCGGCGCCATCGAACCGCTGGCGCTGGCCGACAAGAAGAAGGTCAAGATCGGGCTGGCCTACTTCGACACCACCCGCTGCCTGCCCTACGCCTACGGCCGCGAGTGCATCGTCTGCGAGGAGCACTGCCCGGTGCCCGACAAGGCCATCACCTTCGAGCTGCGCGAGGCCACCCAGCGCGACGGCTCCACGCGCATCCTCAAGTTCCCCCGCGTCGACCCGGACCGCTGCACCGGCTGCGGCATCTGCGAGACCAAGTGCCCGTTCCAGGACCGCGCGGCCATCCTGGTCACGAGCGCGGGCGAGACCCGACATCCCGACAACCAGCCCCTGCTCGGCGGGGGCGGCGATCCTTACGGCGAATCCCTGGGCTACTAGCGAGAGGTTGGGACCATGAATCCGGAAACCAAGCAACGCGACCGCGGTGGCGCCCTGTCCCGCCGGCACTTCCTGCTGACCGGCGGTGGCGCCGCCCTGGCCGCGGCTGCCGGCTGCGGCAGCCAGCCCGAGGTGGCGACCCCCACCGAGGACCCCGCCCCGACGGGCAAGATCGCCCGCTACCGCAAGCTGGGCCGCACCGGCTTCATGGTCTCGGACATCAGCATGGGCTGCGGCAGCATCGCCGACCCCAACGTCATCCGCTACGCCTACGACAAGGGCATGAACCTCTTCGACACCGCCGAGTCCTACGGCAACGGCGATTCGGAGAGCAAGATCGGCCAGGCCATGCAGTTCATGGACCGCGAGAAGATCTTCGTGGTCACCAAGCTGGGGATCGACGAGCGGCCCGACGAGCAGGATATCCTCGACCGCTTCCAGAAGAGCCTCGAACGCCTGCAGACCCCCTACGCCGACGCGCTCTACATCCACGGCATCGCCGACGTCACCCTGGTCACCCACGAACCGTTCCACAGCGCGGTGGCCAGGCTCAAGGCCGACGGCAAGCTGCGCCACGCGGGCATCTCGAGCCACGGCCCCCGCGGCGACGAGCCCGACAGCATGGAGAAGGTCCTGGGCGCCGCCGCCGCGGACGGCCGCTTCGACGTGATGCTGCTGTCTTACGGCTTCTTGAACCAGGATGAGGGCGAGCGGGTGCTGAAGATCTGCAAGGACAAGGACGTCGGCACCACCATCATGAAGTCGGCCACCGGCCTGCTGGAGATCCCCGTCCTCGACCCCGAGAATCCCAGCGAACAGGTCCAGGGCTGGCTCGACTACCTCGAGGGCCTGGGCAACACCCGCGAGGAGGCCCTCGAGCGCATTCGCGCCTACCTCGAGCGGCGCATGCCCGAGTTCGAGGAGAGCCTCGAGGCCACCAAGCCGTTCCTGGCCAAGTACGGCCTGAAGACCCAGGACGAGCTGGACATCGCCAGCTACCAGTGGGTCCTGCGCAACCCCGACGCCCACACCATCTGCCCGTCCATGGCCAACTTCGACCTCATCGACAAGTACCTGCCGCTGTCGGGCACCCAGCTCTCGGCGGCCGGCGAACGCCTCCTCCACGAGTACGCCGCCGCGTTCGGCTCGCGCGAATGCCGCTTCGGCTGCACCGACTGCCGCGACGCCTGTCCCGAGCAGGTGCCCGTGAGCACGATCATGCGCTACGCCTACTACTACCGGAAGCAGGGACGCCAGAAGCACGCCATGCGGAAGTATGCGCGCCTCGGCAGGGCCAACGCCGGGGTCTGCCTCGACTGCGACGCCCCCTGCACCGGCGCCTGCCCACGCGGCGTCCTGGTGCAGCCACGCCTCTTCGAGGCTCACGGTCTCTTGACCTCGGTCTAGGAGCGATCATGAAGCCTGCAATCAAGGTCCTGGCGGCTCTCGTGCTCATCCTCACCGCCTCGCCGCTGGCCGCGCAGCCGGGCCGCGAGGCGGTCCCCGTCCCCATCCCCGGCGGCTGGACCGCCCCCGACCAGGAATACCGCTACGGTCCGGACAACCTCTGGGAGTACATCAACGGCGCCGCCGAGCTGTTCCTGGCCTACGGTTTCCGCGAGCTGGCCGTGCGCGATCTCGAACGCGGCGACCAGTTCCTCACCGTGAGCCTCTACGACATGGGGCGCCCGCTCAACGCCTTCGGTGTCTACGAGCGTGAACGTCCCCAGGGCGGCGAACGCCTGACCGGCGTCGGCGCCGAGGCGTCGCTGCAACCGCCCTACCAGGGGCTGCTGTTGAAGGATCGATTCTACGTGAAGACCGATGCGGCCGGCGGCGACCTCGCCGCCGAGGACCTGCGCCAGATCCTCGCCGAGGTGGCCGCGGCCCTGCCCGGCAGCGACGAGTTGCCCGTGGAGCTGAGCTACCTGCCCGAGGACGGTCGACTCCCCGGCACCGTGGAATACAGCCACCAGGACTTCGCCGGCCTCTCCGACCTGGGCGGCGTCATCCATGCCGAGTATCAGGACCCGGGCGGGGCATCCGCTTACCGCCTGTTCACCTTCCGGCCGGGCAAGGACCCCTTCGCCGGGCTCACGCGACGCTGGCACCTGCAGGAGGAGGCCGGCGCCGTGGTGGCCTGGCGCGAGGTCCCCTACCAGGGCACGGTGGTCATGCGGCGGGTCGACGACCGGGTGCTGGGCGCGCTGGGCTTCGCCGACCGCGAATCGGCGCTGGCGGTGCTGGTCGACCGGCAAGGAGACTGAGCGGTCTCGCGTTGCGGTCTCGCCGGAGGCTCGGTTACCTTGGCCTGTCAGCGGCGGCTCGCCGCCGTGCGATCACCATCCCCATGCAGACAGGCGCGAGATGACCGACCAGTTCTCCATCGACGTGCGCAGCGAGGTCGGCCGCCTCACCGGGGTCATCCTGCACCGCCCCGGCCCCGAGGTGGCGCTCATGACCCCGGCCACCGCCGCCCGCGCGCTCTATAGCGACATCCTCAACCTCGAGGTGGCCAGCCAGGAATACGACCAGTTCCAGGGCGTGCTCGAGCGCTGGACCCGCACCTTCCAGGTCCGCGACCTGCTCACCGAGATCCTCGACAACAGCCGGGTCAAGGAGACGTTGCTCGACCGCATCTGCCGGCGCGAGCAGGTCGAGGAGCTGAAGCCGCAGCTGCTGGCCACCGAGGCGGCCGAGCTGACCCGCTGCCTCGTCGAGGGCGTGCCGCTGGAGCGCGACAACCTCACCCGCTTCCTGAGCGAGGACCGCTTCGCGCTGCCGCCGCTGCACAACTTCTTCTTCATGCGCGACGCCGCCGCCGCGGTGGGCGAGCGCGTGCTCATCGGGCGCATGGCCAGCGCGGTGCGCGAGCGCGAGGCCCTGATCATGGAGGCCATCTTCGACTTCCACCCGCTGTTCCGCACCGAGACCGTGAATCCGCTGCGCCTGGGCGCCGACCACGCCGCGGTGACCATCGAGGGCGGCGACGTCCTGGTGGCCCGCGAGGACGTGCTACTGGTGGGCATCGGCCAGCGCACCAGCACCCAGGCCGTGGACTTCCTGCTCGAGCGCCTCAAGACCCACGCCGCCCCACGCCACGTCCTGGTGCAGGAACTGCCCCGCGAACCCGAGTCGTTCATCCACCTCGACATGGTCTTCACGCTCCTGGACAACGACGCCTGCATGGTCTACGCCCCGCTGGTCCTCGAGCACAACCACCACGAGACCGTGCACATCCACCTGGAGAACGGCCAGGTCCGGCGCATCCACGAGGTCGACAACCTGCTGGCCGGCCTCGCGGAACTGGACTTCGACCTCGAGCCCATCGCCTGCGGCGGCGCCGAGGACCGCTGGCTCCAGGAACGCGAGCAGTGGCACTCGGGCACCAACTTCTTCGCGCTGGCACCGGGCAAGGTCCTGGGCTACGCGCGCAACGCCCACACCATCGCCGAGCTCGAACGGCACGGTTTCGCCGTGTTGCCCGCCCGTGACGTCATCGCGGGCCACGCCGACCCCGATCAGCACGCACGATGCGTCGTGACCATCGACGGCTCCGAGCTGGCCCGCGGCGGCGGCGGCTGCCGCTGCATGACCCTGCCGGTGGGCCGCGAGCCGGTGGCCTGATCCGAAGCGAACCCGATCACCGTGGAGGTCGATCCGTCATGAAGATCCTGATCGTCGAGGGCAGCCCCCTCGCCCGGCGCCTCATCAGCGAGGAACTGCTGCCCGACGGGTTCGAGGTCCGCGAGGCCGACAGCGCCGCCACCGCCCTGGAACTGCTCACTTCCGAACCGGGCTTCGACCTGATGACCCTGGGCGTGGTCCTGCCCGATGCCGACGGCTTCGAGTTGCTCGCGTCGCTCCAGTCCACCGAGCAGCTTGCCCGGCTGAAAGCGGTGGGCAACGCCGAGGTGCCGGCGATCTTCGTCACCGCCAACGACACCGACACCGACCGCCTGCGCGGGTTCCAGGTGGGCGCGGCCGACTTCGTCCAGAAGCCCTGGCCCCGCGGCCACCTGCTCACGCGGATCCGCGAGGTCCTGGGCCAGCGCCCGACCTACGACGAACTGCACACGCTGGTGGTCGACGACAGCGCCATGGCCCGCGGTTTCGTCCGCCAGAGCCTGACCCGGCTCGGAGTGACCGTCCACGAGGCCGACGACGGCGACACCGCCCTGGCCTTCCTCCAGAGCAACCCGGTGGATCTGGTCATCACCGACCTGAACATGGCGCGCATGAACGGCGACCTGCTCTGCCTCAAGATCCGCAGCGAACTGGGCCTCGACGAGCTGCCGGTGATCTTCTTCTCGGCCAGCGACGACAAGCGCACGGTGCTGTCGCTGTTCAAGATGGGCGCCACCGATTACGTCACCAAGCCGTTCCTCCAGGAGGAGCTGCTGGCCCGGCTGCGCGGCCACCTCGAGCGGATCCGGCTGCAGCGGGCGCTCGCAGCGGCCACCGCCGACACCCAGGCCGCACCGGCCCCCGTGGCCGAGTCGGCACCGGCCACCGGACTGGCCGGCGTCCGCATCCTGCTGGCCGAGGACTCACCGGTCAGCGCCCGGGTCATCGGCACCCTGCTCGAACGGCTGGGCTGCGCGGTGGTCCAGGTGGCGGACGGCGAACAGGCCGTGGAGCAGGCGACCACCGCGGCAAGCGACCCCTTCGACCTGATCTTCATGGACCTGGAGATGCCCGTCCTCGACGGACTCGACGCCACCCGCCGGATCCGGACCGGCGAGCAGAGCGGGCAGGTCGGCAACCCGGTGCCCATCGTGGCGCTGACCGCCCACGACCAGGCGAGCCACCTGGCCACCTGCCTGGAGGCGGGCATGAACGATTTCCTGGTCAAACCCGTGGCCGCCTCCGTGCTCGACCGGACGCTGCGGCACTGGCTCAGGCCTCGCTCTTGAATTCCTGCAGGCGCTGGAACGAGAACCGCGCCTCCTGAGGCTCCACCAGCCGCAGGAAATCGGCATACGGCATGGTGATCACCTCGGTGTGCGAACCGGCGTTGAAGACCATGATGTCGGTGTCGCGCAGGTGTTCGTCCACCAGGACCCGCATGCCGTAGAGGTTGCCGAACGGCGGCATGGCGCCCAGTTCGCAGTCGGGGAACCGCAGCTCGAAATCGTCCTCGGTGGCCAGGCTGATGGTCTCGGCCCCGGCCACTTCCCGCAGCATGTGGAAGTTGACCTTGTGCTCGGCAGGCACCACGGCCATGGCCAGCAGGCCGTCCAGCTTGACGAGCACCGTCTTGGCGAACGCGCGCCCCGGCACGCCGGCCTTGTGGGCCACGTCCTGTGCGGCATACGCCTTGGGGTGCTCGGTCAGCTCGAAGTCGACCCCGTTCTCGGTCAGGTAATCCAGGAGTTTGTCGCAAGGCATGGCCGCTCTCTTTCGCTGGTGGGTGACGAGCCCTGGTGCGAAGCGGCGGTGCTGGGTCCCGCGGGCGGGCGACTGTCCCGTGTTGGCAGGTAGGCGGGTTCGGGACCGGTCGCGTGGGCACAAATTAGGCAAACCTGCGGAGGGCGGCCATTGGTCGGCCGGGACACGATCGGGCGGGGTCCTTCAGCCGGTCAATGGGCCTGCAACTGCCGCCTCAGATCAGCCGCACGGAGCTGCAGATCGTAATCCTCGGCATCCTCCACCGGCAGGGCCAGGGCCTCCTCGAGCACGGCGAGCGCCCGACGGGGATCGAGAGGTCCGGCCTGGTGCCAGGCGAAGATCTGGTCGCCCAGCGCATCGGCGAGATAGGCATAGCCGGCCGACCGGCGGGGGTCGCGGGCGATGAGGTCGCGCAGGACCTCCTCGCCGCGGACCGCATCGCCGGCGCAGAAATGGAACAGCCCGAGGCTGGCCTGCAGGTTCTCGCGGTTGAGTGCGTCCTCGGTGGTGAACTGGTCCAGGGCGAACTCGCAGAACGCCACCCCCGCGGCGGCCGCCGTCGGGTCCTCGGCGGCCTCGGCACTCAGGGCATCGAGATAATCGTACAGCAGATCGGTGAGGTCGTGGCTGCCGGCATGGGCCGGATCCGCGGACACAAGGTCCGTCATCGCCGGCGTCAGCCGCGACCGGATGCGCGCCCAGCCCTCGCCGTAGAGCCGGCAGGCCGCCGCCATCCTGCCCGCCCGGGTCTCCGCGAGCGCCTTCCGGAACAGGGCTTCGCTTCCCGTCCCTGACGCCGGTGCGCTGCCGCCGGGAGCGTGCTCACCCATCACCGTGGTCCTTTCGCCATCCGGCCATCCTATCGAGCTAGCCTGCTAATATCCCTGCGCGAACACCACCCGCCCGATGCTGGGCTTCCCGCAGTGCACGCACTGGCCCGGCGTCTCGTCGCGCTCGAAGGGGATGTTGCGGATGGTCACCTTGGTCTTGTCCTGGACCGTCTGCTCGCAGGCGCCGTCGCCGCACCAGTGTGCCATGGCGAAACCGCCGCCCTGGTTCTCGTAGAGGTCGAGGAACTGCTCCCAGCTATCGACCAGATGGGTGTTGGCGGCCAGCCGCTCCTGGGCGCGACGGTAGAGGTCGTCCTGGATGCGCGCGAGCTCGACCTGGACCCCGGCCACGACCTCGGCGAACGGCACGATGGTCTTGGCGCGGTCGTGGCGCGCCTTGAGCATGACCGACGCGCCGGCCAGGTCGCGGGGCCCCAGCTCCAGGCGCAGCGGCACGCCCTTGCGCTCCCACTCGCTGTACTTCCAGCCGGGGCGCAGGTTGTCGCGGTCGTCCACGTGCACCGGGCCGATGGCCGGACGCAGCTCGGCGGCCAGCTTGCCGGCCGCCGCGCAGACCGCGGCCTTCTCCTCGTCGCTCTTCCAGATGGGCACGATGACGGCCTTGGTGCCGGCGATGCGCGGCGGCAGCACGAGGCCGTCGTCGTCGCTGTGGGTCATGATCAAGGCGCCGATGATCCGCGTCGACATGCCCCAGCTGGTGGCCCACACGTGGTCGACCTCGCCCTCGGCGTTCTGGTACTTCACGTCGAACGCCTTGGCGAAGTTCTGACCCAGGTCGTGGCTGGTGGCCGCCTGCAGCGCCTTGTTGTCCTGCATCATGGCCTCGATGGAGAAGGTCTCCACCGCGCCGGCGAAGCGCTCGTTGGCGGTCTTGGCGCCGGTGATCACGGGCATGGCCAGGATCTCCTCGGCGAACCAGCGGTAGGTCTCGAGCATCTGCAGCGTCTCGGCCCGGCCCTCCTCGGCGGTGGCGTGGGCGGTGTGCCCCTCCTGCCAGAGGAACTCGGTGGTGCGCAGGAACATGCGGGTGCGCAGCTCCCAGCGCATGACGTTGGCCCACTGGTTGATCAGGATGGGCAGGTCGCGGTAGCTCTGGATCCACTTGCGGTACATGTCCCAGATCACGGTCTCGCTGGTGGGGCGGATGATGTACTCCTCCTCCAGCTTGGACTCGGGGTCGGGGATCACGTCGACCTTGCCGTCGCGCACCACCTGCTTCAGCCGGTGGTGTGTCACGATGGCGCATTCCTTGGCGAAGCCCTCGACATGCTCGGCTTCCTTCGCCAGGAAGCTCTTGGGGATCAGCAGCGGGAAGTAGGCGTTGACGTGGCCGAGCTCCTTGAACCGGTCGTCCAGCGTGCGCTGGATGTTCTCCCAGATGGCGTAGCCGTTGGGGCGGATGACCATGCAGCCGCGCACCGGCGAGTTGTCGGCCAGCTCGGCGGCGCGGATGACGTCCTGGTACCAGCGGCTGTAGTCCTCGCTGCGCTTGGTGATCTCGGCCATGGGTCTGGTTCCTTTCCGGGGAAGCCGGGGGCTACGCGACGGCCCGCGGCGACGTGCCGCGGGACCGCAGGAAGATAACACAGCGGCGGAGGGCGCGAAAGTCGGGCGCTACTCGCCGGGATCCACGTCGCGGGCGCAGCGGAATCCCACGTTGAAGTCGCACCAGTGCGTGGGCAGGTGGTTGCGTACGTAGACCGCGTTGCACATGGCGCCGGAGAACCAGCCGCCGCCCTTGAGCACGCGCCAGCGGCCGTCCACGGGCCCGGTAGGGTCGACCAGCGGTACGATGCCGGACAGCTCCGGATCCTCCCCCTCGGGCACCAGGCTCTCGGCCGGGATCCAGCCCCCGTAGTAATCGGCCACCCACTCGCGCACGTTCCCAATCATGTCGTAGAGCCCGAAGGCGTTGGGTGGGTAGCTCTTCACCGGGGCGGTCGCCTTGTGATCGCTGGCCTTGAAGTTGGCGTGCTCGGGCAGGAGCTTGTCGACCGCGCCGTACTTGAACGCGCCGCCGGCCCGCGCCGCGTACTCCCACTCGGCCTCGGTCGGCAGGCGCTTGCCCACCCATTCGGCGTACTTCCGCGCCTGGGCGTGGCTCACGCCGACGATGGGATGGTCGGGCCACTGCTCGCCGCAGCGGAAGCGCTCGAGGCCCCAGAACACCGGCAAGTTGGCGCCGGTGGCCGCGCAGAACGCCTGGTACTGGGCGTTGGTCACCTCGTGCTCGTCGATGAGGAAGGCGTCGAGGCGGACGCGGTGCAGGGGCAGGTCGTCGTCGCCGGGACAGCCCATGGTGAACTCCCCGGCGGGGACCAGGACCAGCGGCGTGACGGGCGTGGGCCCCGTGTCCTGGGCGAGGGCCGCGGCGGTCGCCAGGGCCAGGACGAGCAGCAGCGTCAGGGGGGCGAGGCGCATGATCGCTCCTTGCGGTCGGGAGTCAGCGGGTTCGCGGCAGCAGCCTACCACGGCTTCGGGCTGAACATCCAGATCCAGGTTCGGTTCCGGATCACGGGCCCGGTTGACGGCGACCCGACTTCGGCGTTCAATGATCCCTGAAAGGGAGGTCCCCCATGCGCCGAATGCTGACCACGCTCCTCATGGCCGTCCTGGCCCTCGGCCTCGCCGGCTGCGACGACGACCCCGAGATCGACACCCGCAAGGACACCCTGGGCGATCCCCTGGGCGACATCGCCGCGCTCGGCGACCACTTCTACGCCGCCAACGAGGACCGCTCGGGCCACGCCGGCAGCCAGGTCGACCTCTTCCGCTTCGCTCCCGACGGCTTCGCCGAGGACCGCTTCGACCTGGGCCTCAACGGCGTCGGCTACCTGGCCGCCACCGCCGACAGCCACTTCGTCTACCTGCAGGCGCGGCACACCGGGCAGCTCTTCAAGGTCTCGCCGGTGGGCGAGATCGCCTGGACCCGGGCCGACCCGCTGGCGGCGGGCGACCTCGCCGCGCGCGGCGTGAGCTGGGCTGCCGCGGTGGACTCGTTCGAGATCCTCTACCAGGAGCCGGGCACCACCAACTTCGCCGTGGTGCGCGCCGGCCCCGGCTTCGACGGCCCCGCCGGCTCGCGCCGCGACGTCGTCCTCGACGCCTTCGACCCCGCCCACGGCGTCCTGGCCGCCGCCCGCTACGCCGACCAGCTCTGGCTGCTGGGCTACGGCGCCGAGGACGAGATGATCCTCCAGGGCCTCCTCGACGACGGCGCCCTCACGCGGGTCATCACCCTGCCCGGCGCCACCGCCTGCGGCCTGGCCCCCGCCGCCGGCGGCGTGTGGATCGCCCACACCGACCGCCGCTTCGAGATCCTGAACCTCGAGGAGTGAGCCAACACCATGGCCAAGCCCTACTTCACCCGCGCGCTCTTCGCCTTCCTCCAGGACCTCGCCGCGCACAACGACCGCGAGTGGTTCCACGCCAACAAGGACCGCTACGAGGAGGATGTCCGGCAGCCGGCCCTGCGGTTCATCGCCGACTTCGGCAACCACGTCCACCGGATCAGCCCGCACCTGAGGGTCGACCCCCGGCCCCACGGCGGTTCGCTCTTCCGCATCCAGCGCGACATCCGCTTCAGCAAGGACAAGAGCCCGTACAAGACCCACGCCGCCATCCAGTTCCGCCACGAGGCCGGCAAGGACGCCCACGCGCCGGGACTCTACCTGCACCTCGAGCCCGGCAACTGCGGCCTGGCGGCCGGCGTCTGGCGGCCGCCGACGCCGGCGGTGCGCGCGATCCGCGAGGCCATCGCCGGCGACCCTCGCGGCTGGCAGAAGATCGTCGCGAGCAAGGGCCTGGCCGGGATGGCGCGTTTCGGCGAACGCCTGCAGCGGGTGCCGGCAGGCTACGCCAAGGACCATCCCCAGGCCGACGAGCTGAAGTGGAAGGATTACGGCGTGTGGTGCCCGCTCAGCCAGGCCGACATCCTGGCCGGCGACGCCATGCAGCGCCTCGCCGCGCGCTACCGCGCCACGGCGCCCATGCTGAAGTTCCTCTGCGACGCGCTGGGGCAGCCGTTCTAGCCTACCGTGCCAGCACCACCTTGCCCGTGGCCACGGTGCCCGCGGCCTCGAGCCGGTAGAGGTAGATCCCGCTGGCCAGCCCGTGGGGCTGCCATTCCACCCGGTGCGACCCCGCCGCCAGCGCCCCCTCGTGCAGCGTGTCGATCAGGCGACCGCGCAGGTCGTAGACGCGCAGGCGGGCCAGGGGCGCGTCGGCGCCCAGCAGGAAGCCGATGGTGGTGTGCGGGTTGAAGGGGTTGGGCCAGGCGCGCAGATCGGCCACCGCGGCCAGCGGCACCTCGTCCGGCGCCGCCGTGGGCAGCTGGTTCTCGAACACGAAGGTGGCGTCGTCCCAGTTGCTGATGGCCAGGTCCGGCGCGTCGGACACGCGGTAGGTCACCGCGACCTCCGCCGCGGCCGGAGCCGCCAGCGAGACCCAGCCGTCGCGCAGGCTCACGCAGTAGCCGGTGAGCGGCAGCGCGGCCCCGCCCACGGTCACCCCGGTCACGGCCTGCAGGTGGCGGTGCGGCAGCGCCAGCAGCGACTGGCCGGGCTCGAAGAGCGCCACCTCGACGCGGGTCCGGCCCTCGTCCAGGTCGGCGAACGCGATGTTCTCCACCACCGAGGCCCACGCCTCGTCCGTCACCCAGTCCGGCGCGGTGGCGAAGCCGCCCAGGCCGTCGTTCAGGTAGATGCGCACCGGCTCCCACCAGCCGCCCGTCACCAGGTCGGGACCGGACTGGCCGTCGATGTCGCAGCAGACCACCGCCGAACCGTAGCCCGAGAAGTCGCTGGTCCAGGAGGGCGTGGTCGGCATGGTGCCGCCGCCGGTCAGGTAGACCGCGAAGCGGCCGCTGCCGCCGAGCTGGTCGTTGAAGCCCACCAGCATGTCGGTGAGCCCGTCGCCGTCGAGGTCGTCGAAGTCGAAGGTGTTGCCGTTGTCGGTGCCGGTGCTGATCCAGCCCGGAGCGGTCTGGATCACGCCGCCTTCGTTGAAGTAGACCCGGATCCGGCCGCTGCCGCCGCCGCCGAGGAAGGCCAGGTCCTGGTCGCCGTCGCCGTCGAAGTCGACGAACTTCGCGTCGTAGCTGGCGTCGGCCACGGTCGAGGTCCAGCTCGCGGTGGCCTCGAGCACGCCGCCCTCGTTGAAGAAGATCAGGTTCGGCTCGTCGACCCCGTGGTACGCCTCGCCGGTGGCCACCGCGAGGTCGAGGTCGCCGTCCTGGTCGGGATCGCCGAAGACCGCGCGGAACGAATGGAACTCGGCGGGCGAGACCCAGGCGGGCAGCGTGCTGAGGACGCCGCCGTCGTTGGCGTAGACCTGGACGCGGTTCACGGTCCAGCCCGGGCCGATGTAGTTGGCAACCATGAGCTCGGGGTAGCCGTCCTGGTCGATGTCCGCGAGCTGGCAGTGACCGCTGTAGAGCTGGTCCGCACTCTGCCACGACGCCAACTCGGGCAGGACGCCGTCCTGATTGAAGTAGGCCGTATTGGGAGCCTGGGCCATGTCGTTGCCGTTGCTGACGGCCAGGTCGAGCCAGCCGTTGCCGTCGATGTCGCCGATATCCAGGCCCGTGCCGTAGAGGTCGGTCTCGGCGGACATCCAGGTGGGGGCCGTTGTCAGCGGCACCTCGGCGAGGGCGGGCAAGGTCAGGATGGCGGTGAGGATCAGTACCAGACGCATGGTCGATCTCCCGGCTGGAGCCATGGTGGCGGCGGCCTTGGTGATTATAGCGGATTCCGGGCGCCGGCGGTACCGGGGCGGGCCAGCTTTCGCGCCAGCCAGTAGCGTTCCACCGGATGGATGCCGTGCCGCTGGCGCAGGCCGGGGTCCAGATCGGCGGCGCGGACGCAGGTCACCGTCCAGTCCGGACGCGCGAGCAGCGTGGCGAAATCGTTGCCGAAACGCCAGGCGTGGGCGTCGAAATCGTTGGGGTCCAGGGGGATACGGCGGCTCTGGTCGTGGTCGACCTGGAAGGCGACCTGGATCCAGGCCACGCCGCCGGGCCGCAGGATCCGCACCAGCTCGTCGATGGCCTCGGCCAGATCCGGGATGTGCTCGAGCACGTGGCTGCAGACCACCCAGTCGAAGGCCTCGTCGCGATAACCGGCGCGGGACAGGTCGATGATGGCGTCGGGCTGGAAGCGCGGGTCGCGGTTGTCGTAGTCCGAACGGAAGCAGCGTCCCAGCCCCTCGTGGGCCAGCAGGTAGCGCATGGCCTCCGAGAGCGACAGCCCCAGCAGCGTTCGGGGCACGCCGCCGCGAATGCCCAGCATCTCGCGCATCCCCAGCACCAGGTGGCGATGGCGATCGAACGAGCCGCACACCGGGCAGATGCTCGCCGGGATGACGCTATCGGGACTGATGAAGGTCCGGAAGTGGCGCCCCTGCCAGCGGCAGACCGGGCACGAGTGTCGCTGGCTCGCGCGGATCCGCTCGCTCACCGGCAGCAGGTAGTTCACCAGCGCGCCGATCACCATGCGCGCCGCCTGCAGGGGGTGTTTCCAGAAACACGCCCGCGAGTGCGGATTGAAGACGGTCTGGCGAGCATACGACCAGGCGGACACCAGGCATCCTCCCAGGATCCGGGCTAGAAGAGGTCCGATTCTGGACTGGCAGGCGCTTTCGCGCAAGCTCCGTGTGAACCGGTCTGGATCAGGCGCCGCCCAGGGCCTCGCTCTGCTCACGCGCATGGTAGCTGGAGCGCACCAGCGGACCGGCCTCCACCCAGGCCAGGCCGAGCTCGCGACCGAGGGCGGCCAGGTCGTCGAACTCCGCCGGCTCGAGGTAGCGGACCACCGGGTGGTGCTGCGCCGACGGCTGCAGATACTGCCCGATGGTCAACACCTCGACCCCGTGGTCGGCGGCATCGCGCATGACGGCCGCCACCTCGTCGTGGGTCTCGCCCACACCCACCATGATGCCGGTCTTGACGGTCATGATCTGGCGGTGGCCATCGGCCCACTGCCGCGCGCGCTGCAGGACCTGCAGCGAGGTGTGGTAATGCGCCTGGGGCCGCATGGCCGCGTAGAGGCGGGGCACGGTCTCGAGATTGTGGTTGAGGACCTCGGGCGCGGCGGTGAACACGGTTTCCAGGGCGAGCGGGTCGCCGCGCAGGTCGGGGATGAGCACCTCGACGCCGCAGCCGGGGTTGAGCCGGCGAATCTCGCGGATGGTGGCGGCGATGTGGGCGGCGCCGCCATCGGCCAGATCGTCGCGGGTCACGCTGGTGACCACCGCGAACTTCAGGCCCAGGTGCCGGACCGTCTCGGCGACCCGGCGCGGCTCCTCGCCGTCGAGCGCCGAGACGCGGCCGCCGGGGATGTTGCAGAACGTGCAGTGGCGGGTGCAGTTGTGGCCCATGAGCAGGAAGGTGGCGGTGCCGCTGGCGAAGCATTCACCCCGGTTGGGACAGTTGGCCGACTCGCAGACCGTGTGCAGCGACGCGGTGCGCAGCAGGCGCTTCATGCGGTTGTAATCCTCGCCACCCTGGCGCTGCATGCGCAGCCACTCGGGTTTGCGGGCGACGGTTCGCGGGCTCATGGCGGCACCTTTCGCGTTCTAGGCCCGCGCGACCGTGGCGAGGTCGCCGAGTTCGCGGGCGTGGAACCTGCCGTCGGTGAAGGCCACCCGGCAGGCTTCGTTCAGGGGGTCGTGCTGGAAGACCAGCAGGTAGTTGTCCTCCACCGCACGGCTCAGGAGCTGGCGCTTCTCGCTCACCGAGAGCAGCGGATTCAGATCGAAGCCCGCCACCCAGGGCAGGTGGATGTGGGCCGCCGACGGGATGAGGTCGGCCAGGAAGACCAGCACGCCGCCGGTGGTGTGGAACTCGACGATCTGCATGCCCGGCGTGTGGCCGCTGACCGGGATCACCCGCAGGTCGGGCAGGATCTCCACGTGGCCGTCCACCAGCTCGAGCCGGCCGGTATCGGCGAGAACCTCGAAATCGTCGGGGCGGAAGCTGGCGGCGTCGCGCTCGCTGGGGTGGTGCGCCCAGTCCCAGTGCTGCCGCTGGAGCCACCAGGTGGCGGCGGGGAACGCCGGGGCCATGCCGTCGGCCAGGTCGAGACAGGCGCCGCCGGCGTGGTCGAAATGCAGGTGGGTGAGCACCACGTCGGTGATGGTCTCGCGGTCGAGGCCCGCCTCGTCGAGTTCGGTCAGGAGCTGTCCCGCGCGGCGGTCCATGCCGTAGATCTCGCGCTGGCGAGCGTCCCAGCGGTCGCCGATGCCGGTGTCGATCAGGACGCGGCGGCCGTGGCCCTCGGCCACGAGGCAGCGCAGCGCCACCGGCACGCGGTTGAGCGCATCGGCGGGCATCTGCTTCTCCCAGAGCGGCTTGGGCACGATCCCGAAGGTGGCCCCGCCGTCGAGCTTGAAGAAGCCATCGCTGAAGATCTTGAAGGTCCAGTCGCCGAGTCGCATGATGTCCTGAAGGCTGGTGGGTTCGCGGTCACTGCGCATAAAGCTAACGCAGGTCGCCGGCCCACACAACCGTCCGGCAGGTCCGACCCTTGATCGTGTTCCCCCAGACCCTGACCGTGGCCCGCTGGCTGGGCCGCGAGAAGCGCTTCACCGTGCATTGCGAGCTGGCCGACGGCCGACGCGTCGCCGCCCACACCAACAACACCGGGCGGCTCACCGGCTGCGTGGCGCCGGGTTGCCGGTGCTGGCTGCGACCCGCCGCCGACCCGCGGCGCAAGCTGGCCTGGACCCTGGAGCTGACCGAGGCCGTGGCCCGGCCGGCAGGGGTGGACGACCGCCAGGCCGCCGCCCTGGCTGCCGGCCCGGTCGTTTCCGGCGCGCCGGCCCCCGCGCCAGGCAGGGTCCTGGTGGGAGTCAATACCGCCGTGCCGGGACCGCTGGTGGCGGCGGCGATCACGACGGGCATCCTGCCGCCGCTCGCGGGCTGCACGGTCGAGCGCGCCGAGGCGCCCTATCCCCGGGACATCGCCCCCCGCAGCCGCGCCGACCTGCTCCTGCGCGATCCCGCCGGCGCTTTCGTCTGGGTCGAGATCAAGAACGTCACCTGGGTGCGCGAGGGCCTGGCGCTCTTCCCCGACGCCCCCACCGAACGCGGTCGCAAGCACCTGCGCGACCTCACCGCGTGCGTGGCCGCGGACCAGCGGGCGGCCCTGGTCTTCTGTGTCCAGCGCAGCGATGCCCGCGCGGTGGCCGCCGCCCGGGACATCGACCCCGAGTATGCCGCGTTGCTGCAACAGGCCGCCCGGGCGGGCGTCGAGTTGGCCGGCCTGCAGGTCGCGGTCGGGCCGGAGCGGCTCGTGCCCACGAATCCCCTACCCGTCGAGGTCCGAACATGATGCGCCTTATCGTTCTCTCGTCTTGCCTGATGTGGGCCCTCGCCGCCATCTCCGCCGCGGCCGACCCCGACGTCGAGCTGCAGGCCATCCTCGCCGCGACCCTCGACGCCAATCCCGAGGCGCCCGGCATCATCGCCTTGGTGGACTGCCCCCGGCTGGGCCTGCGCTGGAGCGGCGCGGTGGGCACCGTGAGCCACGACGACCCCACGCCCCTGACCACCGCCCACACCTTCCGCATCGCCAGCAACACCAAGACCTACACCGCCGCGACCGTGCTGCGGCTGGTGGAGGAAGGCCGGCTGGGACTGGACGACCCGCTGGAACGCCACCTCACCGCCGACCAGCGGACCCTCCTTGCCGGCGATGGCTACGACCTCCAGGTCATCACCCTGCGCCACGTGCTCAGCCACACCGCCGGTCTCGCCGACCACAGCGACGGGGATCATTACGGCGCCGCCATCTTGGCCGATCCCCGGCATTTCTGGACCCGCCCCGAGGTGCTCGCCCTCTGCGTGGAGCTCTTCGATCCCGTGGGCGCCCCAGGCGAACGCTACAAGTACTCGGACACTGGCTACGTCCTGCTCGGCGACATCGTCGCCCGCACCACCGGCCAGGATCTCGGTACGGCCGCGCACCGGCTCCTGGATTACGAGGCCCTAAACCTGCCGGCCACCTGGTGGGAGATCATGGAGACCACGCCGGTGGGCGCCGGCCCCCGCGCACATCAGTACTTCGGCGAGCTCGACACCTACGACTGGCATCCTTCGCTCGACCTCTACGGTGGCGGCGGCCTCATCACCGACGTCCACGACCTGGCCGCGTTCCTGCGCGCGCTGCTCCAAGGGCGCGTCCTGCACGACGAGGCCACCCTGGCCGCCATGACCGGCAGCGGCACCGAGACCTATCGTCTGGGCCTGATGGTGGTGGATCTGGAGGGATTCCTGGCGCAGGGCCATCAGGGGTTCTGGAACACCTTCGCGTTCCATGTCCCGACGCTCGACGTGACCGTGGCCGGGGCGATCTTGAATCACCACGCCGAGAATGGTCGCCAGCTCGCGGCGCGGCTGGTCGCGGCCGTGGCCTCGAAAGCCGGCGCCCCCTGACCGGTCTGCGGCCAGGGGGCATGCCGGGACGTCTCAGACCGAGGCGTCGATGAAGGCACCGGGTTCGGGAGCGACCGGATCGTCGACCACCACCGTCTCCTCGCCCGCCTCGCTCTCGTTGAGTTCGCGCAGTCCCGCGGCCAGGTCCTGCAGGGCCTCGATCATCCCCGCGAGCACCTGGCTGCGGCCGATGTTGCCGCCGTCACCCGAGGCGTGGAAGACCTCGCGCAGACTGCTGCGGAACTCGGCCTGCAGGTCGCGGATCGCGCGCACCGTCTCCTGATCCAGATCGCTGCGCTTCACCTCGTTGCGGATGGCGTGCCGGATCTCCCGCGCCATGTGGTGCAGACCCTGTTGCACGTGCGGGCGCCCTGAAGGGGCCCGGACCTCGTCGCGGACCGGAGGCTTGACCTCGGGGGCCGTGGCGGCGGTGGTCAGCGGCCGGGGATTCGGCTTGGGCTGGGAGGCACCGAGATAGGAAAGACTTGCTTTCATGACTGGCTCCTTCGCACATGGCCTGCAGGTGGGCTCCATCCCACCTCGCTGGTTCTGAGCGATATATCGACCAATCATGGTCCGACTTGACCTCTTTATCGCAGGAACCCGCCCCGATTCTTTCCGAACCAGAAAAGGCTTCAGCATCCCCACCTCTGGACGACAAACAAGGCAACCAGAATGCTCGGGGGAGCACCAGGTGCGGGGGATCGATCGGATACGGAACGGAAAGGACACCTCTCATGCTGTCTCGCCTCTCCCTGCGGGCCCGCTTGCTCGTGATCGGAATCACGGTCATGACGGTGCCGCTGGTGATCATCACCGGCGTGGTCATCACCAAGCAGAACCAGATGAAGGCCGCGGCGGCCGAAGAGTGCCGCACGCTGGCGTTCAACGACCTGGATCACATCGTCCAGGGCATCAAGGACATGTGCGCCAGCCAGCAGGCCGTCCTCGAGGACTTCGTGGCCGGCGGCCTGGCCACCACCCGCCACACCGTCGCGCAGCAGGGAGCGGTCTCGTTCAGCGACGAGACCGTGAGCTGGAACGCCGTGAACCAGTACACCAAGGCGTCGACCCAGGTCCAGCTGCCCAAGATGCTGGTCGGCGAGGAATGGCTCGGCCAGAACGCCAGCGCCGGCACCGAGAGTCCCGTGGTGGACCAGGTGCAGAAGCTGGTGGGCGGCACCTCCACCATCTTCCAGCGCATGAACGACCGTGGTGACATGCTGCGCGTCTGCACCAACGTGATGAAGCAGGACGGCCAGCGCGCCATCGGCACCTACATCCCGGCCGTGAACCCCGACGGCAAGCCCAACCCCGTGATCCAGTCGGTGCTGTCGGGCAAGACCTTCCAGGGCAAGGCCTACGTGGTGGACCGCTGGTACGTCACCGCCTACGAACCGATCCGCAGCAGCGACGGCGACGTGGTCGGCATCAACTACTTCGGCATCCCCATGGAGCAGTCCACCACCATGCGCCAGGCCATCATGGACACCAAGGTCGGCGACACCGGCTACGTGTACGTGCTGGACAGCAAGGGCAACTACGTTATCTCGGCCGGCGGCAAGCGCGACGGCGAGAACATCATGGGCGCCAAGGACAGCAACGGCGTGCCGTTCATCCAGGAGATCATCGCCAAGGCCCAGAAACTGGGGCCCGACCAGATCGACGAGCAGTGGTATCCCTGGAAGAACAAGGGCGACACCGAGGCCCGCATGAAGGTGGCCCGGTTCTGCTACTTCGAGCCCTGGGACTGGGTCATCGGCGCCGGGTCCTACGAGTCCGAGTTCATGGCCGCCGAGCAGGCCGTCTCCAGCCTCGGTCGGGCCAACATCATCACCATCCTGATCACCGGTGGCTTGACCCTGGTGCTCTCCAGCCTGCTCTGGTTCCTGGTGGCCAGCAACATCGGCCGCTCGCTCATGCGCCTCGGCGACGACATGGGCCGCGCCAGCGACCAGGTCAGCAGCTCCAGCTCGCAGATCGCCGCCTCGAGCCAGCAGATGGCCGAGGGCGCCAGCGAGCAGGCCGCGAGCCTCGAGGAGATCGCGGCGTCGCTGCAGGAGATGTCGTCGGTCACCCAGGAGACCGCGGCCAACGCCACCAGCACCGATCAGGAGACCCAGACCGCCGCGAGCGCCGCGCGCAAGGGCGTGGAGGCCATGAGCCAGATGTCGGCGGTCATCGGTGAGATCAAGAACAGCAGCGACGAGACCGCGCGCATCCTCAAGACCATCGACGAGATCGCCTTCCAGACCAACCTGCTGGCGCTGAACGCCGCGGTGGAAGCAGCGCGCGCCGGCGAGGCCGGCAAGGGCTTCGCGGTGGTGGCCGAGGAGGTGCGCAACCTGGCGCAGCGTTCGGCCGAGGCCGCCCGCAGCACCGCCACCCTCATCGAGGCCAGCCAGCAGTCGGCCGACGGCGGCGTCAAGGCCACCGAGCAGGTCAGCGCCATCCTCGAGGAGATCACCGGCAGCGTCGACCGCGTCAAGAACCTGGTCAGCCAGGTCGCCTCGGCCAGCCGCGAGCAGGCCGAGGGCATCGGCGAGATCAACAACGCCGTCAACCGCCTGGACCAGGTGACCCAGACCAACGCCGCCAGCGCCGAGGAGTCGGCCGCCGCGAGCAAGGATCTGGAGACCCAGGCCCGCACGGTGCAGCAGTCGGTGATCGACCTGCGCATCCTGACCAGCGGCACGGGCGCCATGCCCACGTCGCTGAGCGTGAACGACAGCTACCAGCATGCCAGACGGGCTCCGCAGCCGGCGCCGGCCGCCCCCAAGGCAGCGGCTCCCAAGGCGGCCGCCCCCAAGCCGGCCCCCGCGCCGACGCCCAAGGCCGCCCCGAAGCCGCAACCCGTCATGGCCGGAGCGCCCGAGGACGTGCTGCCCCTGGACGACGACGACCTCCTCGACCTCTGACCCCGGTCCCCGCGACCGACCCCGAGCGCCGCCCCCACCAGGGGCGGCGCTCTTCGTTGCTGTCCCGCTTCGTCGCTCCTGGTACGATGGCCGCATGCGACGACGCACGTTCCTGCACACCCTCGGCCTAGGCGCCCTGGCCCTGGCCGCGCCCGCCCCGACGAACGCCCGGGACCGGCGGCACTGGGCCTGGCTGCACGCCAGGACCGACGAGCCGGCCGACGATCTGCGCCGTCGCTTCGCCGGGCTGCGCGCCGCCGGCATCGCCGGCGTCCTGGTCGGCGGCCGTCACCCGCAGGCCTACGCCCTGGCCCGCGCCGCCGGCCTCGAGGTCCACGCCTGGTACTGGACGCTCTGCCGCGGCGACCTGGCCGGAACCCTGCCGCACTGCTACGCGGTCAATCGACTCGGCCAGTCCACCCTGGACCAGCCGCCCTACGTGGACTACTACCGCTTCCTCTGCCCCTCGCGGCCCGAGGTGCGCGCCCAGCTCGCCGCCGAGGTGGCCGCCCTGGCCGCCGACGAGAACCTCGCCGGCGTCCACCTGGACTACGTGCGCTACCCCGATGTGATCCTGCCGCGTGGTCTCTGGGAGAAGTACGGCCTGGTACAGGAGCAGGAGCTCCCCGCCTTCGACTACTGCTACTGCGACGTCTGCCGCCGCGCCTGCCGCGAGCGCACCGGCATCGACCCGGCGACCCTGGACGACCCCACCGTCTCGCCGGCCTGGCGGCGATACCGCTGGGACAGCATCACCGAGCTGGTGAACCACCTGGCCGCCGTGGTCCACGCCGGCGGCAAGCGCCTGACCGCCGCGGTCTTCCCCACGCCCGCGCTGGCCCGCGAACTCGTCCGTCAGGACTGGACGCGCTGGCGGCTGGATGCGGTCATGCCCATGGTCTATCACGGGTTCTACAGGCAAGACATCGCCTGGATCGAGGACGCGGTCCGCGAGGGCGTGACCGCGCTCGATGGTCGGTTCCCCCTGTATGCCGGACTCTACCTGCCCTCGCTGGCGAGCGAGTCCGATCAGGCGCGAGCCGTCCACCACGCCCTGGCCGGAGGCGCCGACGGTGTGGCCCTGTTCGGCGGCGTGCGGAACCTGGTGGACTTCTAGGCCGAGTTCTCCGGCACCTCGTAGTGGATGTGGCCGACCCCGTTGCAGGTCCGGCAGACCTTCTTCTCGGAATGATGCGTGCTCTGCTGGCCCGTGCCGCTGCAACTGTAGCAGACGACGTCGGCGGTCTCGGGCCAGCTCGCCGGCAGGCGACCGTTGCCGTGGCAGGTGCTGCAGGTGACGCTCTCGGTGGTGGTGATCGTGGTCGAGCCGGTGCCGCCACAATCCTGGCACGGTTTGCGTTCGCTCATGGTGCTGCTCCCTTGCATCTCGGCGGCGAGTCCGCGGCGGGGGAGCCATCGCGAAGCGTCGATGAACTCCATCCCACCGACCCGCTGCCTGGCGCGGCGCCTCCGCGCCATCCCTCTCGCTGACCGGTGCACCGTCCCGCGGACGATCCACCGATATCCGGGGCTCCAAGCGCCAGTCCCCGTGTCCTGGCCGCGAGGATTCTGAGCCTCCGTGTTCATGATCTTAGGTCAAGTCATCGGCCACCGACAATGGTGATTAATCTTTAACATTGCCTGCCGGAACGACGCTCCTATTCGGCCCATTCGACCCCGCTTTCAAGACACGCACAAATCCATAACCAACAACCTCGTAAGATCTTCGAGCGTTCTCACCCCCGATCCAACGCCGCCGGACAACGCGCTCGTCAGACCCGGCCCCGGGCACCGTCGACAACCCTGGTAGCCGTTTCCTTGATCGTCGATCAAGAGGCCCCGGCGATGGAGTCCGCGCCGTTGACACCATCAAGGAAGGCAGGGTCACCACCATGGCCTGCCCGCCGGCAGCGGCCCGGTGGAGATCGCGGTCGGTCATCCCGGCTCCGATCATGGTCCAAAGCCCGGAATCGCACCCCGAAAGGGGCCCCGGGTTAAGTGATATCCGCAAATCGCTCTCCCGGCCTTGCCCCCGTGTGAACGCCGTGTAAATTCACGACATCTGCAGCTAGCAGATTGGGGGGCAAAAGCTTACACATCCGTGACATTCATCCTGTGGAGGGGAATTTCTTGGCAGCGAAGGGTATCATGCCAGTCGTCAAGGCACTGGTGGCGGTGGCGGGGCAGGCCCGCGAGGAGTGGGATGGTCCGGGGTTGGCGGCGGATGGGGAGTGGGTGGTGGAATCGATGGTCGGTCATGATGACCAGGACCATGACCACCCCCGCCCCGCCGGTGTCCTCTAGGTTGTGCCATCGAGATTGTGTCCGGGCCCGAGCAACGCGCTCGGGCCCTTTTCATGGGCCCATCCGGCGTGATCGGTGCGCCACTGATTCCTGCTGACCAGACCACCCCCCCAGCCTGTGCACGCTCCGCGACACCGGGGTCGGCAGCACACAACCAGCAACGACACATCGGACCATGTCCCCCACGTTCACGCTCCCGCTCTCACGAACTCCGCGATCCATGCAAATGATTCTCTGACTGTACCTTGGCCTCATCGATCAGCAGCAGCTCACCGTGAATATTTTCAGATCCGTGCACCTCACAACCATCAAAATGCAAATCTGAAACCAGACACAATCTCGAAGGCACAACCCTTGTTATTCGCCTTTTTTTCGCTTACATTCTTCCCACCATGACCCACCTAGTCACCCACACCCACTACTCCCTCCTCGCCGGCGCCAGCAGCCCCTCCGAGCTCGCCGCGCGCGCCGCCGAGCTGGAGATCGGCACCCTGGCCTGCACCGACCTGAACGCGCTGCACGGCACGGTGGAGTTCCAGAAGGCGTGCGACGAGCACGGGCTGCGCGCCCTCGCGGGCGTGGAGCTCACCGCCGATCCGCCCGAGCCCCAGGCGGACGAGGTCCCGCATCGCCTGGTGGCCGGCGAGCTGCGGCCGGGGCGACCGCGCGCCGTGCTCCTGGCGCGCGACCGCGAGGGGTACGCCGCGATCTGCCGCCTGACCACGCTGCGGCAGGTGCGGCCCGACTTCGACCTGCCCCGCGAGCTGCCCGGGTTCCTCGAGCGCGAGGGCGGCGGCGTGTTCTGCCTCACCGACTCCCTGGACCTGCTGGCCGCGCTGGCCCGGGCGGCCGCCGGCGGCCGCGACGAGGGTGTCGACGGGGTCGACCTGCCGGGGTTCACCCGGGGTGCGCTGCGCGTGCTCCTGCCGGCCTGCGGCACCGAGGCCGGGCCCGACCGCCGGCGCCTGCGCCGGCTCGCCGCCTGGGCCGAGGCCCAGGCCGTGCCGGTGTGCGCCGCCGGCGACGTCTGGATGGCCCGATCCGGCGACCGCGATCGCCAACGGCTCCTGTCGGCCATCCGGCGGCGGTCCACCGTGGACCGCCTGGCGTCCGGGTTCTGCGCGCCGCCGGGCAGCTGGCTGCGGTCGGGCGACCAGCTCCGCGAGCTGCTCGCCGAGTTCCCCACCGCCTGCCGCGAGGCCGAGGCCGTGGCCGACCAGTGCCGGTTCCGGCACCGGCTCGGCCGCTGGCGGTACCCCGAGTTCCCGCTGCCCGCGGGCGAGACCGCCGAGTCGTACCTCTGGAAGCTCTGCTTCGACGGCCTGCAGCGCCGCTACCGCACCGTCACCTCGCAGGCCATGAGCCGGCTGCAGGAGGAGATCACCGTCACCGAGAAGCTGGGGTTCGCCGGCTACTTCCTCATCGTCTGGGACATGGTGCGCTGGGCCGGCGAGCAGGGCATGCCCTCGCTGGGGCGCGGGTCGGCGGCCAACTCGCTCATCTCCTACCTGCTGGGCATCACCCACGTCGACCCGCTGCGCCACGACCTCTACTTCCAGCGCTTCCTCAATCCCGAGCGCCTCTCGCCGCCGGACATCGACCTCGATTTCGGCTGGAAGGACCGCGACAAGGTCCACGCCTACGTCACCGACCGCTACGGCCGCGACCACACCGCCATGATCTGCAACATCAACCGCTTCTCGGCGCGCGCCGGCTTCCGCGAAGCGGCCAAGGCCCGCGGCTACGGCGACCAGGAGCTGAGCAAGCTCACGCGTCGGTTTCCCTGGAAGCTCCTCGACGACCCCGCGCGCATCCTCGCCCGCCGGCCCGAGTCGCGTGACCTGCCGCTGGAGCGCGAGCCGTGGCGGTCGCTGCTCCTGCAGGCGCAGGACCTGGCGCGCCGCCCGCGCCACCTCGGGGTGCACGCCGGCGGGCTGGTCATCACCCGCGAGCCGCTCACCCACCTCTTCCCGCTGCAGTGGGCGCGCAAGGGCCACCTGGTCTCGCAGCTCGACATGTACAGCGTCGAGGACCTGGGCCTGGTGAAGATCGACCTGCTCTCGCAGCGCGGCCTGGCGGTGGTGGCCGACACGGCGCGGGCGGTGCGCGAGCACCACGGCGTCGCGGTCGACCTCTCCCACCTGCCCGACCAGGACCCCGGCGCGCGGCGGCTCATGCGCGAGGGCGCCACCATGGGCTGCTTCTACGTCGAGTCGCCGGGCATGCGCTCGCTGCTGCGACGGCTGCGCGCCGACACCTTCGCCGTGGTGGTGGCCGCCAGCAGCGTCATCCGCCCCGGGCCCGCCGACAGCGGCATGGGCCGCAGCTTCGTGCTGCGCCACCTGGGCAAGGAGGAGGCGCGGCTACCGCACCCGGCGCTGACGTTCCTCGAGGAGACCTACGGCGTGATGATCTACCAGGAGGACGTCATGCGCACGCTCAGCGCGGTGGCGGGCATGACCCTGGCCGAGGCCGACCTCACCCGCCGCGCCATGAGCTTCAAGGGCGACCCGCAGGAGTTCCTGGCGCTGAAGGAGAAATTCTTCGCCGGCGCGCGGCGGGCCTGGCGCGAGGGGCGGACGCCGCGGGTCGACGACGCGGCCCTCGCCGAGCTCTGGCGCCAGCTCGAGAGCTTCGCCGGCTACGCCTTCTGCAAGGCCCACTCGGCGAGCTACGCCGTGCTCTCGTGGCAGGCGGTCTGGCTCAAGGCGCACTGGCCCGCCGAGTTCATGGCCGCGGTGCTGAGCAACGGCGGTGGCTTCTACTCCACCGCCGCCTACCTCGAGGAGGCCCGCCGCCTCGGCCTGGAGATCCGGCTGCCCGACATCAACCGCAGCGAGGACGTGTTCACCGGCCACGACCGCCAGGTGCGCATCGGGCTGCAGCAGGTCCGCAACCTCAGCCGGCGCAGCATCGACGCGCTGCTGCAGGAGCGGCGCGAGCGCGGCTTCTTCGTCTCGCTGGGCGACCTCCTGCAGCGGGTGCCCCCGCTCACCGAGCAGGAGACCGAGCACCTGATCCGCTGCGGCGCCTGCGACGGCTTCGAGCTCACCCGCCCCGAGCTGCTCTGGCGCCACGCGCTGCTGCGCCGGCAGCGGCGCGGCGCCGGGGCGCCGCGCGCGCGCGGCCAGGCGCCCGCGGTGACAACCGGCTCGCTCTTTCCGGCCGGCCCCCTCGAGGCGGGCGCGGCCACCGCCCTGGTCCCCGCCATCCCCGACTACTCGCCCGTCGAGAAGCTGCAGCAGGAGACCGAGCTCTTGTCGTTGACCGCCACCGGCCACCCGCTGGCCGGCCTGCGCGACCACCTGCGCCGCCGCGGCGCCATCGCCTGCGCCGACGTGGCGGGCTACGTCGGCCGGCGCGTGGTGGTGGCCGGCAACGTGATCACCGCCAAGACCACGGTGGTCAAGAAGAGCGGCGACCCCATGAAGTTCCTGACCCTCGAGGACGAGACCGGGCTGGTGGAGATCACGCTCTTCCCACGGGTCTACGCCGAGTACGGCGGCCGCCTGCTCTCGCGCGGGCCGTACCTGGTGCGGGGGCTGGTGGAGGACGATCACGGGGCGGTGTCGGTGACCGCCGAGGAGCTGGCGCTGGTCTGACCGCAACGCTCAGGGGCCGGCGCCCCGCCAGGTCACCCCCACGCCGGCGAACCAGTCGTCGGCCACGCCGTTGCGCCCCGCGCCGACCCGGGCGTCGAGCCGCAGGTTCGGCGCGGGCAGATAGCCGAGGCCGACGTCGAGGTAGCCCGTGCTCTCGCCGCCCGGCACCTCGCGCGAGTAGCCGTAGCCCTCGAGGAAGCAGTCGAACCGCCCGCCCAGCGCAGTCTGCAGGCGTAGGCTGCCCAGCCAGCGGTCGAAGCGCTCGAGGTCCAGGCTCGCGTAGGTGTAGCCCGCGTTGGCGGCCAGCTCGACCCCGCCGCCGAGGTCCCAGGCCATGGCGATCACCGCCTCGGGCTGCAGGGTGTCCTCCTGCCAGTCGGCGCCGCCGGTGGGCAGGCTGGTGGCGAGCACGAGCGCCGCCGTGGGGCACGGTCCCGCGCCGTGCTGGCTGGTCCACTTCAGGCCGAGGCCGCCGTCGCTCCAGCCGTCGCGGGTCGCCTGGCCGGGCGCCTCGCGGTGGCGCCAGCCGCCCACCTCGAGGCGCACCTCGAAGTCGCGCCACAGGCCCCAGCGGAAGAGCCACTCGCCGAGCTGGTCCTCGCGGGCCTCGCCCACCCGGCGGTGGGTATAGCCCAGCTCGTTCTGGAACAGCCCCCGCGGCACGCAGCGCGCGCCCACGGTGGCCGCGGGGCGGTCGGCTCGCAGAGCGGGCGGCTCCTGGGCCGGGGCCGCCAGCGGCAGAAGCAGCAGGAACAGCAGGATCGTTCTGACGGGGAGATTCATGGCAGACCTCTCGGGCGCGGGACTCGTGGTCATGCAATACGGTCGGCCGGGTTCCGGCAAGCACGAAATCGGCGGGGACCGATTTCCCTTGCCCGCCCTGTCCCAATCACTATCTTGCGCGGCCAACGGTGGCACGTTGTTCCAGGAGTACCGGTCATGCTCACGTTCATCCTCCTGTCCGTCTCGTCGCTCTTCGCGGTGATCGACCCGCTGGGCTGCATCCCCTTCTTCAGCGGCCTGACCTCGCACATGGACGAGGCCCAGAAACGCCGCACGCTGCTGCGGGCGCTGGTCGTGGCGTTCTGCGTGCTCGCGGCCTTCGCCTGGTTCGGCTACCAGCTGCTCGAGCTGTTCGGCATCACCATCGACGCCTTCCGCATCGCCGGCGGCGTGATCTTCTTCGGCATCGGCCTGGACATGCTCCAGAGCCAGCCGCGGCGCTGGCGCACCGGCATCAACCGCGCCTTCGCCCGCGACCAGGAAGAGGCGGCCGCGGGCGAGGAGGAAGAGGATCCGTCGGTCACCCCGCTGGCCATCCCGCTGCTCGCGGGCCCCGGATCCATCACCACGGTGATGGTGCTGCGCCCCCAGATCGAGGGGCCGACCGGTGCACTGCTGGTGACCGCCGCCGTGCTCTTGATCCTGGTCCTGACCGGTCTGATCCTGGCCGGCGCCGACCGCGTCCTGCTGCGGCTGGGGCGCACGGGCATGAAGATCGTGGAGAAGCTCATGGGCCTGCTCCTGACGGTCATCGCGGTGCAGCTGGTCATCGACGGCGTGGGCCCCGTGGTCCAGGACATCGCCGCCCGGCTCTGATCCCGGGATAGCTGGTCCGCAACCCCATGGAGGCCGGAAATTGACAGCGCGCCACCCATCATCTAGGTTCCTGCCGGGCATGGCGCGACACCCCGAAACACACCCTGCCCAGTCCTGATCGGGGCCAACCCCACCGTCACCCCACCGGGAGGCACCATGAACACGCTGAGAGTCACCAGGGCACGGCTGCTCGTGCTGACGGCCCTGACCGCGGTCCTGCTGTGGGCCGGCCTGGGCGCCGGCGCCGCCCTGGCCCAGGATCCCCACGACCAGCACGGCGAGGTCGAACACGCCGAGCAGGCCCACGGCGAGGCGGCCCACGCCGCCGGCGACGACGGCCACGGCGAGCACATCAACCCCGTGGGCCAGATGCCGCTGTGGACCGTGCTGCCCTTCGTGGGCATGCTCCTGAGCATCGCGCTCGGCCCGCTGCTGGCGCCCCACTTCTGGCATCACCATTTCCCCAAGGTGAGCTTCGCGTGGGCGGTGATCTTCGCGGTGCCGTTCTGGATCGTCATGAAGGGGGACGCCACGCAGTCGATCCTGCACATCATGCTGGCCGACTACGTGCCGTTCATCATCCTCCTGTGGGCGCTGTTCACCATCTCGGGCGGCATCGTGCTCGAGGGCGACCTCCGCGGCACTCCCAAGGCCAACCTCCTGGTGCTGCTGGTGGGCACGGCGCTGGCCTCCTGGATCGGGACCACCGGCGCCGCCATGCTGATGATCCGACCGCTCCTGCGCGCCAACGCCTGGCGCCAGAACAAGGTCCACATCATCTGCTTCTTCATCTTCCTGGTGGCCAACATCGGCGGCAGCCTGACCCCGCTGGGCGACCCGCCGCTGTTCCTCGGCTTCCTGCACGGCGTGCCGTTCTTCTGGGTCACCACCGGCCTGTTCAAGGAGATGCTCTTCGTGGTGCTGATCCTGCTGGCGGTCTTCTACGTCGTGGATCTGCGCTCCTACAACGCCGAACCCGACAAGCCCAAGCCCACCGGCAAACTGGGCATCAAGCTCAAGGGCACCCACAACTTCCTGTTCCTGCTGGGCGTGATGGCGGGAGTGGTCTTCAGCGGCAGCGCCACGGCCAAGGGGCTGGGCGCCCTGCACGTCTACGGCCACGTCGCGCTGCCCTACGGCAACATCCTCAAGGACTTGATGCTGATCGGCATGGGCATCCTGAGCCTGGTGACCACCAAGAAGGTGCTGCGCGAGGCCAACGGCTTCAACTGGTTCCCCATCCAGGAAGTGGCCTACCTCTTCTTCGGCATCTTCGTGACCATCATCCCGGCGCTGGCGATCCTGCAGGCGGGCGAGCACGGCGCCCTGGCCGGCCTGGTGCGCGCGGTGCGCGATCCCTGGCAGTACTTCTGGGTCACCGGCGGGCTGTCGTCGTTCCTGGACAACGCCCCCACCTACCTGACCTTCTTCAACGCGGCACTGGGCCAGCTCGGCGTCACGGAGAGCCACGTGGCCGGCATGCTGGGCTACGCCAACGACCTGGGCATCGCGCGCAGCCCCGAGTTCATCAAGACGCTCACGGCCATCTCGGCCGGCGCGGTGTTCATGGGCGCCAACACCTACATCGGCAACGCGCCCAACTTCATGGTCAAGTCCATCGCCGAGGAGCAGGGCATCCCCATGCCGAGCTTCTTCGGCTACATCCTCAAGTACTCGCTGATCTACCTGGTCCCCACCTTCGTCGTGGTGACCTTCGTGTTCTTCTAGCCCGAGGAGCGGCAACATGGCCAAGACGAACAAAGCCAGGACCACCGCCCCCAGCTTCTACGAGGTGGCGGTGAACGGATCGCCCAAGGCGGTGCGCGGCCTGCTCGCCGGCATGGCCCTCGGCCTCGGCATCGAGGACTACAGCTGGTACCACAAGGACCACGCCATCGCCGATCCCGACCGTGACGGGCACGTGCGCCGCGCGGCCGAGAAGCTGCACCTCTTGCCCGTGGCCGAGGTGCGCGTGGTGGTCACCGCCGAGCTGGCCAGGTTCCTGCGCCAGCACCAGAAGCGGATCGCGACCTCGGGCCTGTGCACCATCGAGTCGATCACGCGGATCAAGCAGGCCCGGGCCAAGGTGAAGTACCACAGCTTCGCCAAGCGCTACGACGAGGAGGTGAAGGTGCTGCTGAAGGACCTGCCCCGCGGCATCAAGCTGGAGAACGTGGAGCGCAAGGTCGAGACCGACCCCAAGGCCAAGGGGATCGAGGCCTACACCCCCGTCCACGACTTCGAGTCGTGCGGCTGTGCCGACATCGTCGGCCGCTTCGACCTGGTCCTCCAGCTCCGCGACCGCCTCGACGTGCATCCGCTCATCGAGTGCGAGACGATCGAGCTGGTGCTGGCCTGAGCGGGCCGGACCGCGGCGAAACAAAGGGCCCGCCCCTCTCGGGGCGGGCCCTGCACTCTCCAACACGATCCTGGCCTTGGTCTCCAGTCAGAGTGCCAGGTTCAACGAAAGAGGTCCTTCACGCCGCTTAGCGACTTCTGCTGCACGCCGACCGTGTCTTCCGCCATGGGCACGTAGTCGACGATCACCCAGTGACTCCCCTCCAGCGGATCGTGATCGTGATAGTCATCGATCCACTCGTCGATCTGGGCCGGATCAAGGGTACCCCAGTAGTTGTTGGTCAGGTCCAGATGGATCGGTTCCTCTAGCCCAGCGCTGTTCTGGCGGGCATGGACCGAGAGGTTGCCACCATTGAGGATATTGCAATTGTGTAAATCCAGGAGAACCGCCTCGTGATACCCACTGCAGTTGATGACGACAGAGCTAGGGCCATTCCCTCGAAGAGTACTATTGCGGCCAATACATTCACCTTCGCCGTCATGTTGGACAACGTAGCCATTGGAGGAAATATCACAGCCAGAAAAAGTCAATCGACCACCAGCGTTTCCAACTGAATTGATCATTACGTTGCTAATATCCTCCGCAGTACAATCCTCGACAGCTACAGCACCCCCACTCTCTGCCTGAACACCAACGACACAACTTATAAAGTCGCAACCAGTCACCAAGACGTCATCAGATGCTTTCACGTTGATACATTTACTAATATTCTCAAACCTACAATCCTCAATCGTACTCCCATTAGCACCAACAAGTGACAAACTTGTATAGTTGATCCCACCGATAAACATACAAAGAGAAATCTGACATGGTGCCGCTAAGACATTGCTGTTCATCTCAGAAAAGTGACAATTCGTCACCGCAATACTTCCACCCTCCCAATGCAAGCCCTCATGCGACCCGGACACATTGAGATCATGAAGACTACATTGACGGTTTTCTAGATTGTTGAATATGGTCAGATGATGCTCATACTGCGGATCGAAATCCTCAAAGCCGATTAAAGTCTCCTCAGGCCCCGCTCCAATAAAGCACAATCCATCCTTCGTCACCTTCACGAACGCATACACATCATAGAAGTCCGTATGGTAGGCGAAGCTGTACTCCTCGAACCTCCCCGCTCCGATCCGGATCGTATCCCCATCCGCCGCCGCATCCACCGCCTCCTGGATCACCGTGAAATCCCCGCTGCCATCCTTTTCGACAAACCAGGTCCTGGCTTCCGCCTGGGTTGCCACTACAGGGATCAACAACAACAAACTTGCTAGCAGGCGCATCATGGGACAATCCTCCCTATTGCGATGGGCGGAGAGAAGACTATCTCCTCTCCGCCCATATTGATCACTTCAACAACAGCACCCGCTGGTTCTGCCGCACGCGCCCGGCCTGGAACACCACGAGATAGACGCCACTGGAGACACGGCGCCCGCCATCATCGGTTCCGGTCCACTGCACGCTCGTGGTCCCGGCTTGCTGCTCTCCGCTGACCAGTTCCCGGACCAGCCGTCCACGGATGTCGTACACCGCGAGTCTGGCCGTCTGGGCCGTGGGCAGGAAGAACTCCAGCTTGGTCTGGGGGTTGAACGGATTCGGCACCGCGCTCATCAACCGAGGCGCGGTCAGGATCTCCGTCGTCCCTTGCATGCTCTTGGCCAGGTAGACCATGCTCTCATCCGCCGGGATCAGGATCGGATCGATGGCCAGTCCCATGCTGCCGGCGATATGCAACCAGCCATCCTCCTCGCTGCCGAACCAGCTCGTGTGCCCGCCTCGGCCGCCGTCGCCGGCTGGACAGATTCGTCGATGGCCCCGCCTGCTGCCATGATCTTCATGAATTCGGCAAGAATCCTTGCTGCCACGATTCGGTGAGACTGGATATCGCATGAGAATCTCCTCCCCCAGGAATTCTAGCATCTCTAGCTGAACACGAGTATGAATTCCTATCTTGCAAAAGGGCCCGCCCCTCTCGGGGCGGGCCCTTTCCTCTCTCCACGATGCATACGCGCCCTTAGTCGAACAGCGCCTTCACCTCGCTCCAGCTCGCCGACTCCACCGCCACCGACTGGTTGAACCAGAACACGGGGTCGGCGCAGGTCTGGCCGGCGTTGTTCGGCTTCATGACCCGGATGTTGTCGGGCAGGACGAGGTCGGTGTAGGCCATCTCGCCGTCGATGGAGGACGGGGTGGCCGGCTCCAGGAAGACGACGGTGTTGTTGGGCACCTCGGTGAAGAGCACCCGGGCGGTGAGCAGGAGCCAGGGCTCGTCGGGCAGGTGGGGGTCGCGCTGCTGCAGGCCCACCAGCAGGTTGAAGTTGTCGCCGAAGTTGAAGACGTCGTCGCGCCCGTAGTCGAGCTCCGTGATGATGGGGGTGGACGCCACGGGGTCGAAGCGCCAGCTGAACTCGTAGCCGCCCAGATTGCGGCTGTCCAGGTCCTGGTGGTAGAGCACGAAGTACAGGTCGTAGACGAGGCCGGGCACGGCGCCGTCGATCATGACGTCCGCCTCGGGGGTGGCGGCGGGCTGGGTGTAGATGCCGAGCACGGCGTGGCCCAGGTCCTGGGGCGGGTCCACCGCCAGGGCGGGGGCGGCCAGCAGGACGAGGGCGAGCAGGCAGGTAGCAATTCGAGACATGAGGGACGCTCCTTCCCGGTAGCAAGCTGATCGGTCGATGGTGTGAGCCGGGCGCGCCGCAGGGATGGCGTGCCGGTCCGGGCGCCGCCGGCGACCTGCCCGTGGTGGGGTGGGTCGGGTCCCGTCGGCGGCGGTCGGTCGTGGTGAATTCGTATTCTGGTGAGGAATGTTGCACTACCGGGCTTGAAAAACCGGCCGTTCACCAAAAAAAGATCCCGGCCGTCAAGAGACGGCCGGGACCCGGGAATCCGCTGCGTCGCGTTACTTCACGAGCAGCATCTTGCCGACCAGGCTCTGCCCGTCGGTGGTCAAGCGGTAGAAGTACATGCCGCTGGCCACCTGCCGGCCGCGGTCGTCCTTGCCCAGCCAGGTCGCCTCGTGCGTCCCGGCGGGCACGACCTCGCGCACCAGGGTGCGGATCTTCTGGCCGCGCACGTCGTACACGGCCAGCTCCACGCGCTGGCTGGCGGGGACCGCGTACTTGATCACGGTCTGGGGGTTGAACGGGTTGGGGTAGTTCCCCTCGAGGGCCAGCACGCTGGGCAGCGCGCCCTCGGGCAGCACCGCCGTGGTGCCGCCGGAACCGTCGGCGAGCAGCCAGGTCACCGCGTTGTGCAGCAGCTCGAGCCGCTCGGCGCTCATGGCGCTGTAGTTCCAGAGGAAGAACACGAAGTCGCCGCCGGCCGGGTCCTCGTCGGCGTCCCAGGCGATGACGCTGGCGTCGCTGGCGTAGCTCGACCAGTTGCCCACCATCATGGCGTCGGCGGTCTCCTCGACGTGGTCGGCGTCGCCGTAGCCGCTGTAGCTGTTGACGATGGGACCGGCGATGTCGTTGGGCACGCTCATCACCGCGTGGCTCGGGTCGTACACGGTGAGGTTGCCGCTGCTGTCGCCGTTCCAGTCGGCCACGTGCAGCAGGCCCGTGTCGAAGCCGGGGTAGCCCGGGTAGCTCGACGCGTCGTAGGCCACCTCGCCGCCCTCGACCAGCAGCTTGCCACCGGCGTCCTGGAACGCCACCAGGGCGTTGCGCAGGGTGGCGCTGGCCACCGGCGACGTGTTGGCGCCGCTGGAGCAGATCACCAGGTCGTAATCGGCCCAGGTGGCGGGGTTGCTGGTGGCGGCCGGCTGCACGGTCACCGTGTAGCCCAGGTCCTCGAGGTCGCTGGCGATGTCGGCGGCGGCGCGGTCGGCCGGCGCCTCGTAGGCCGGAGCCAGGAGCATGCCGAAGCGGTCGCGCTTGGCGGGCTCCAGGCGGGCCTGCGAGCTGTTGTCGTCGAGGATCAGCAGGTCGCCGTCGGTGGGCTCGAGGACGAAGTCCTCGGTCACCTCGGCGCCGTCCACCGTCACCGTGACGGTCTGCGGGATGCGGCGGAACGAGCGCACCACCACGCGGTAGTCGAAGAACGGCAGCGCGCCGGTGGTGTAGACGCCGGTCACCGGATCGGTGTCGACCTCGTCGTAGAGCGCGTCGTTGTCGGTGCGGTAGACGCGGACCGACGCCTCGAGCGGCGCGCCGTCCTCGGACGCGGTCACCGTGCCGGTGAGCACGCCGGCGGGAGCCTGGCTCACCGCGATCAGGTGGTCGTTGGCGCCGAACATCAGGAAGTAGGTCTCCTGCAGGGGCAGGTAGCCGAACTTCTCGACGTAGAGGTCGTAGTCGCCCACGGCCAGCTCCTCGGCGTAGCCGTAGGTGCCGTCGGCGGCGGTCACGAGGTCGAAGAGCGGCGTGCCCTCGGGGTCCTCGCCCGCGACGAAGCCGGAGATCCGCACACCCGCCAGCGGCGCGTCGCCGTTGTCGGCGTCGACCACGGTGCCGGCCAGGGTGCCGAAGGCCTCCACCACGACGATGTCCTTCTGGAAGATGTCGTAGCCGGGCTTGGCCACGGTGGCCAGGACGTTGCTCAGCTCGCTGGGCGTCACGTCCAGGGTCACGTCGGAGCCGGCCACCGCCTCGGTCACGTCCAGGCCGCCGCCCTGCAGCAGCAGGGTGAAGCCGGCCTCGTCGATGCTGGCCGAGACCTCGCCCGCGATGTGCGGGGTCAGGGTGCCGTCCATGCCGATGCTGGGCACGCCGGCGGTGACGTCGGGGTTGCCGAGCGCGGCGGCGCCGGTCACGGGCAGGTCCTCGGAGAAGAGGTAGTAGCTCTCGCCGATCTCCTGGCCGCGCACCTGCAGGGCCTCGCCGTACTGCGGCATGACGGCGATGGTCACCTGGCCGGCGGCGTCGGTCTGCACCGGCGCGCTCGTGAAGCCGAAGCCCACGATGTCGACCATCACGTTGTCCATGCCGTCGCCGGTGTCGGGATCGGTCACGGTCACCGTCACGTTGGTGGTCACGCCCACCGGCACGGTGGCCGGCGCGATGGCGATGTCCGCGGGCACCACGGCCAGCAGCTCCACCTGGTAGGTCTCCTGGTTGTAGCCGAAGGCGGTCAGGGTGACCGGGCCCACGGTGTCCACGGCGTTGGCCATGACCAGGTCCACGTGGCCGGCGGCGTCGGTCATGCCGGTGCCGTAGACCACGCCGTTGCCCGAGAGGGTCACGCTCACGTTGGGCACGCCGGTGTCCACCGCGAACGTCGGGGTGAACAGCGGCACCACCGGCTGGTGGGCCACGGCCATGACGTTGGGGCTGTCGGTGCGGACCACCAGCGAACAGTCGCCGAACAGGTTGTACTGCTCGACCACCTGCAAGCCGCTGCCGCTCTGGCCGTACTCGTCGAGCATGCCCATGATGCCGCCGTGCACCAGCACGCCCAGCACGTTGCTGGTCTCGGCGCAGAGCAGGTCCACGATCTCGGCCTGCATCACGCAGGGGGGCACCCAGGGGGCGCTGGTGGAGGCGGCGTACATGCCGACCGCGCCGTAGGGCTGCGCGGGCGAACCGGCGCGCATCCACGCCTCGGCGAAGCTCTCGCCGATGGCCGAGATGCCGCCGTTGAGGCAGGCCACGTCGATGATCCACGGCCAGGCGGTGTTGGTCAGGTTGTGGACGTCGTTGTTGCTGAAGTAGACGCTGGACCAGGACGTGCCCGAGCCGTGGCCGATGTAGTTGATCAGCGAACGGCCCTGGTTGACGGCGTTGGCGATGGCCGCGGTGCTGCCGCCCTGGCCCTGGTAGATCTGGTCGACGTCGGTGAAGTTGTAGGCCAGCAGGTCGGCGCGCAGCCAGTTGGCGCGCTCGATGTCGCTGGGCGAGCCCTCATTGCTGGCGATGCCGGTGGCCATGTGGGTCCAGTCGGCCGGGCCGACGACGTCGCGCTCGTAGGTCACGAACTTGGTGACCTGGGTCGTGATGTCGGTGGCGTTGGTGGCCGAGATGCGGCTGATCAGGCCGTCGGGGTAGACGTCCGAGCCCTCGAGGCGCATGTAGCGGGTGTCGTCGTTGGCACCCTCGTAGGCGCCGCTGTAGTGGGGCACCTGCGCGCCGTCGCCCACGAGCACCACCATGGCCAGGCCGTCGGGCCCATTGTAGCGCTCGTTGATGGCGTTCTGGATCCCGGAGACCGAGCCGCCCACGCTGCTGGTGGTGATCAGCTCGACGTCCAGGCCGCGCTGCATCTTCCACTCGACGAACGGCGCCATGGCGCCCACGAAGGCGTCGTAGCAGACGATGAGCATGGGGCCGTCGGAGGAGTTGAGCGTGTACCGGGCGGCGGGATTGTAGTTGGCGAACTGCTGGGCGTAGAGCGCGTCGAAGGCCGGGCCGGGCACGGACGAGGCGCGCGTCTTGACGTTGACGCCGCCGGTGCCCTCGGTGACCACCTCGTAGGTGACGCTCTCCAGGACGCGCAGCACGCCGCGGTCGGCGTCCCACTGCACGGGGTACAGGCGCACGTTCACGCCGCGGTGGTCGCGGACGATGTAGGGGTCGCCCACCGAGGAGATCTCGGCGGGGAACACGCCGCCCTGGTAGGCCGGACCGAACTCGTAGGGCACGGTGGCCGGATCCACGGTACGCAGGATCGCGCCCTTGGACGGCACCACCGGCGCGGTGGCGAACTCACGGTAGGTGGAGTCCAGGACACGGACCCGCGGCGTCCCCGCGTCGGGGACGATCAGGCTGGTGGTGATGTAGGGCAGCTGCGGCGCGCCGCGGTCCAGCAGCTGGACGTGCCCGGGCAGCATCACCTTGGCGTAAGCCTGGCCGTCGATGGTCACGGTGCCGGTCTCGATCCCCGCGAGGTCGATCTGCACCAGGGTGCGACCGGTGCCCGCCTCAGTGGTCGTGACCGTGGGCGCGGCGTCGCGCGCGCCACCCAGGTCGACCCAGTCCGCCTGGGCCGCTGCGGCGAGGCAGAGCAGGGCCAGGACGGTCAGGGCCGTCCGCATGAACCTCGTGTTCATCGTGTCCTCCAGGGAATGGGATTGGCAGCCGAACGAACGAACAGAACCGGATGATCTTATCACGATCCGGGGGTGCCCCTCAATCCGGTCGCCCTGGCCGGGGAGGCAGCCGCGGCGGCAGGAACGGGCCTGGAATTCGACAATTCAGTAAGAAATCAAATAGTTAAGCCATAATGAAGAAGAGTTCCCAGCCGGGATCGGCCCAGCCCCACCGTGAAAATACCGGCATCGATCAGACGGCGGACGACCTCCCGGAAAGGTCACGATTCCTTGATAAATACTAATCAGCGCTGGGTTTACGCGCCGCCAGCTTGATGGCGATGAGGTCGCCATGGGGAACATCGAGGAGCTTGGCGACCCGGTGCATCAGCGCGTCCTCGTGGGCCTCGAGCCGGCCATCGCTGTAGACCACGCGCCACATCAGCTCCAGGATCTGGTGGCGGCGCGCGCGGGAGAACCGCTCGTTCAGCAAGCGGGCCGGCGCGAAGAGATCGTTCTGGTCCTCCGCCGCGGCCATGGTCACCAGCTCGGCGGTCTCCTCGGGGGGCAGGTGGAACTGGCGGCTCACCAGGCCCGCGATTTCGCGCGCCTCCGCCGGCTGGAACTCGCCGTCGGCGCGGGCCGCGGCCACCAGCAGCAGGCAGACCGCGCGCTCGACGCCGCCCTGGCTCGCAGCCTCCTCGTCCTTCTCTTCCTCGAACCAGTTCAGGAACTTGTCCAGCACGTTCAGGCCTTTCGGCGATGCCAGGTCGCACCCGGCAGGGTCAGGATCTCGTAGGCGATGGTGCCGAGCCAGTCGGCCAGCTGCTCGACGGCGATGGCGTCGTCGCCCTGTCGTCCCAGCAGCACGGCCTCGTCGCCCGCCGCCACGCCCACGATGCGGGTCACGTCCACCATGCAGAGGTTCATGCAGATCCGACCGCACAGCGGCGCACGCTGGCCCCGGACCAGGACGTGGGCCCGGCCCGAGAGCGCCCGCGGGTAGCCGTCGGCGTAGCCCACCGGCAGCACCGCGATGCGGCTGTCCACCGGGGCCAGCCAGGTGCGGCCGTAGCCCACGGTCTGTCCGGCGGGAACGTCCCGTACCTGCGCGATGCGGACCTGCCAGGTGAGCGCCGGCCGCAGCACGATCTCGTCGCGGTTGGCGTGGCGCGCCGCCACCAGCGTCTCGCGGCTCGGCCAGACACCATAGGCCGAGATGCCCACGCGCACCAGGTCGCGGTGGGCGTCGGGCCAGAGCAGCGCCGCGGCGCTGCAGCTCATGTGGCGCAGGAGGTCGCCATGGCCGGCGGTGGCGAGACTGGCCAGCCAGGCCTCGAAGCGTTCGCGCTGGCGTCGCGCGAATCCATGGTCGGTGGTGTCCTCGATGTCCGCGAAATGACTGGACAGCCCCACCAGCTCCACGGACGGGGCGCTGGCGAGCAGGTCGAGCGCCGCAGGCAGCTCGTCCTCCACGAGGCCCTGCCGGTTCACCCCGGTCTCCACCTTCAGATGCACGCGACCAGACCCGGCGGCGACCACCGCGTGCAGCGCCGCCAGCGAGCCCACCGTGAGGTCGCAGCCCAGGCGCGCCGCCAGCGCCGCCTCGGCGGCCGTGGCCGGCCCGAGGACAAGGACGGGAACATCGATCCCCACACCGCGCAGACACTCGGCCTCGGCCACCGAGTGCACGCCGAGCCAGTCGGCACCGCCGGCGAGGAACGCCCGGGCCGCCAGCTCGATACCATGACCGTATCCGTCGGCCTTGACGATGGGCATCAGCCGCGCGGGCGGGCGGACGAGCCGGCGGAACTCGCCGAGGTTGGCGGAGAGAGCGGCGGTGTCCACCGTGATCTGCAGCCAGGGAGTGTGCGCGTGTTCAGTCATGCGGGGGATTGTCGGCAGGGGGCGGGTCAGTGTCAAGGCGCGGGGCACCCCTCGTGGGGGCGGCCCCGCGCCTTAGCTCCGCTGACGGACAGGCGATGGCCTAGGCCTCGCCCTTCATGGTCTGGTTGCGCTTGCACTCGGCAGGGTCCTCGCAGGCCCCGTAGAGTTCGAGCCGGTGGCGGAAGATCTTGAACCCGTTCTCCTCGGCCAGCTGTTCCTGGATCTGCAGCAGGCGGGGGTTGGAGAACTCGCGGATCTTGCCGCACTCGAGGCAGATCATGTGGTCGTGGTGTTCCACCTCGTTGCGTCCCTCGTAGCGCGCCAGACCGTCGCCGAAACGACGCTCCTCCACCAGACCGCTCTCCACCAGCAGGTGCAGGGTCCGATAGACCGTGGCATAACCGATCTTGGGATTCACTTGCTTGACCTCACGCAGCAGCTCCTCCACGGAGATATGTCCGCGCAGACGGAAGAATACCTGCACGATGGTGCTGCGCTGGCGTGTGGTCTTCAGGCCCTTGGCCTGGATGAACTCCAGGAAGGCCGCTTCCTTCTCCTTGACGAACTGATCGTCCGCCAGGGACTTGTTCTCGACGACTGCCATGCTCGACCTCGCTCTTTGAAAAGGAGCCTCCGGCTCCGCTGCATTCATGATAACGGAAATCCGCTATTGACTATCTACTCACACCCCACCACGGCCGCAAGGGCCCCCGGCGTCGACAAGGAAACGGATCTCAGCGTTCAGAAACACTGAAACCCTACCTTGGGCGTAGGGTTCCCGCAACCCTGACAATTCAAATCGACGTCATTCCAGGATGAGCCGCCGCAGGTAGGACTCGCCGGGCATCAGGAACCAGAGGCTCCGCCCGTCGTGGCCGAGCAGGACATCGGCGTCGCGGACGAACCAGTCGTCGGCGGACACCTCGTCCCGGCGCTGGAGGCGGTTGCCCCGCAGCCTGGTCAGCCGGCCGGTTCCCGCATCGGTCAGCCACATGGCCTGGCCGTCCCAGGCCAGGCCCACCGGCGAGAAACCGGGAGCGCCCACCGAGCGGGTCAGGTTGCCGTCCTTGGGGTCGATGCGGTCAAGGCGACCGTTGTCGCGATCGGTGACCCACAGCCATTGGCCGTCGTAGGCCAGCGCCATGGGCCGGTGTCCGGGCGCCGGGAAGACCTCCTCCACCCGCACCGTATCGGCCTTGATCTTGTAGAGCAGCGACCCGCCCTCGGTGTCGTCGCCGCAGCTCCAGAGGAACTCGCCGTCCCAGGCCAACCCCCGCGAGAGCACCCCGGTGAAGTCCTCCTGCCAGAAGACGGTACCGCTGGTGTCGCCCACCACCAGGAACATCTGGGCGGCACGGCCCTCGTCGAGAGCCAGACTGTCGGTGACCGCGAGCAGCAGCGCCAGGGTGTCGGCGCCGGCCCAGGTCAGGCCGGTGACCTGGCCGGCAGGCAGGGGCAGACTGTCCACCTCGGCCACGTTCAGCTCCGCGTGAACAGGCAGGGTGGCGAGGATCAGCAGGATGGCGAGCATGGTCGAACGCACCGGGATCACTCCTCGTCTCGAGGCTCACGGCGTTCGGCCGTGAGCGCCGCAGCAGTGGTCAGCACCCGGCGCAGTTGCGCCAGGTCCAGGGGCTTGGTTCCGGTCAGGTCCACGAGCGCCGGATCGAGCCCGCTCAGTTCCTTCTCGCGACCCCAGCCGGTGATCACCACCAGGGCGAGTGCCGGGTCGCGCTCGCGCAGCTCGGCTGCAAGTTGCGCGCCCGAGCGTCCGGGCAGGCCGAGATCGATCAGCGCCGCATCGTAGTCGCCGGGCGTGAAAAGCGCCAGGGCGGAGTCGTGGTCCGAGGCCAGCACCGGCTGGTGCCCCTCCACCGCGAGCAATTCCTGCAGCATGTCGCGTACCGGCGCCTCGTCGTCCACGGCCAGGATCCGCAGTGGGGCGGGCGCCGGCTGCGGTGCCGTGCGGGCTACCGCCGCGGTCGATCCGGCCCGCGCCAGCGGCAGTTCGAGCACGAAGCAGGCGCCGGTGCCGGTCGGAACCAGTCCGAGGTCGCCGCCATGACGACGCGCCAGCTGGCGCGCTCCGGCCAGACCCAGCCCCCGACCGGACGCCTTGCCCGAGGTGGCTCCCGGCGTGAAGAGCCGGGGCTGCAGCTCGGCTGGGATGCCCGGTCCCTCATCGCGGATCGACAGCCGGATCTGGCCGCCTGCGGCCTGCGACGTGCACACCACCTCGCCGCCGGTGGGCATGGCCTCCACGGCGTTGGCGAGCAGGTTGCCCAGGATCCGCCGCAGACTCGCGTCCGGCATGGCCACCGGCAGGGATTCCTCGGGACCGGTCAGACGCCAGCGCCCGGGATCGGTTCCTCGCGCCCGCTCGCGGTCGCGGGTCTGTCGCCAGGCCTGGGTGAGCACGGCCAGCGAGTCGGCCGTCGCCCCGGTGTCCTCGGCTCCGGCCAGCATGGCCGCCGCTGCCGCCGCGTCCTCGGCGATGGCCGCCGCGCTGGCCGCCGACTCGCCCGTCAGACGCGAGGCCAGGGCCTCAGCCCGGCCCTGGATGGCCCAGAGCAGCTGGTTGAGGTCGTGGGCGAGAAAGGCGAAGTCGGACCGAGAGGGCGTCACCGGAATCGCTCCTTGCGCAACGGGCCGGCGGCGAACCGGCCCGCAGGCAGGGTATCATCGGCGGCAGCCGGCGTCCAGCAAGGTCAGACGGCGAGCAAGGTCTCGGCCGGATGCGGCAGCGGCACCATGATCCGCAGCCGGAGGCGGTTGCCGAGCCGGGCAACATCGAAGCGCAGATCCAGCCGGCGCGAGAGCTCGGGACTGACCGTGAAGGCCAGCAGGCGTCGCAGCTGGTCGGCCTCGTCATCGCCGCCGGTCCGCCGGACCCGGCTATCCGGGGTGCCGGCGGCCAGCGTGAAGGTGAGCAGCAGCCCCGAGGGCACCTCGGTGTCGTCGTGGCTGACAGCCTGCAGTTCCAGACGGGCAGGCGTGCTTCCGGTGTGATAGGCCAGCGCCTGCAGGACCTGCCGGAGCAGCCGGCGCCAGCGCGAACGGTCCAGGGCCACCGGCGCGTCCCAGCGACCGCTGCCGGTAGACCAGTCCAGGGGCAGGCTGGTGTCCAGATCGTCGAGATCCTGCAGCAGATCGGTGAGGGGAAAAGCTTCGACCGGTTGCGAATCGTTGTGCTGGGAATCCTCGGCCACGTAGTCGCAAGCCCAGTCCACGGTCCGCTCGAGACGACGGATGTTGCGCAGGGCGATGTCGATCAGATCGAGCGACTGGCCGCCGGCTCGCTCCACTTGCAGGGCCAGCGTCTGCAGAGCGGTGCCGGCGGCCGTCAGGGGTGTGCGCAATTCGTGGTTCAGGAAGTCGCGGAAGCCGGCCTCGGTCAGCTCGCTGCCGTGGCACGCCTCGAGGCAGGGCCGCAGGGCCGAGGCCAGGGTCTCGCCGCCGGGCCCGGGGTCGGCGATGCGCGACCAGGCCGCGTCGAGCAGCCGGTGATCCGATACGCTGCCGATCAACAGCAACGGAGCCGCCATGGCCGTGGAGGTCGGCGAATCCGGCAAGGGCGGTGCCGCGGGCCCGCAGGCGTACAGCACGGCCCGGGCGCAACCGCAGGGCACGCCGGCCGGGTGCTGTTGCGGGTCCAGCGCCGCGGCCCGCAGGCCCCAGGTCTGGAGCCAGCGGTGCAGCTGGCGTCCCTGGTTCTGGTCTCCACCGATCAGGATCTGCGTCATCCGTGTGGTCGCCTCGTGTTGCCGTTCGCGAAATCCCAAGCTCTTTGCGGGAGGATCAATCAAGCCGCATGCCATGCGCCCCCCGGCGGGGTGGTCCCTGGAAGCACGCGACGCTTGCGGTCGCCCGGACGGACCACGGGACATCATGAGGAACGACGCGGAAGGTGGGAGCAGCGCTAAGGCCGGCCGCCGGGCCTCGCATTTTGCCCGCGGGCCCCGTCCTCGATCGACTCGTCGCTCGGCAAGCCGGCGAGCCGCCAGGACAACCCGAACACCCAGGTGGCGTAGCGATCGGCCCGGCCGCCGAGGTCACGGATCACGTTCAATTCCAGGAGATGATTCTCGCGGAGCGGGATCCAGCCGGTCAGGCGAGCCCGTCGCAGGTGATGCCCCTGGTTGAGTTCCCGGGCGGACCAGGCCAGGGCCACGCCGCGGCGCTGCCTGGCATCGGTGCCCAGTTCCACGCCGAAACGCCAGCCGTCGGGAAACGCCGCCCCCTGCAGGTAGTCCTTGCCGGAATCGAAGGTGTGCTCGAAGCCGACCCGCACCGCACCGTAGAGGCGCGCGGCCAGGGGGAGCGACCGGCGCCAGTCCACGCGCAGCGGCAGCGAGGCCGCCGACACCGGGTAGAGCTCGTCCTTGCCGACGGGCAATCCGGCGAGCAGGCCGAGATGGCCGCGGCCGGCGAGCGGCAAGCGGAGCGGGAACATGATCCCCAGTTCGGGTCGACCGAAACCGGCGATCTGGGATTCGCCGGGCCAGCCTTCCGGAGTCCCGCCATCCTCCTCGACCCGCAACTGCGGCCAGCGCTGCAGAACCGGCAAGTCGCCCGTATCCAGACGCCAGAAGTCGGCGTGGACCCAGAACACGCCGTGCTCTCCCACGGGCAGATGCAGGGCGAGCGACAGTCGATCGCTCCGCCAGCCCACATCGTCCTCGCGCAGGTGGTCCCACCCGATGGCCATCCCCCGCCGGGACAGGCTGTCGGCAGCGGTATACCACGGCATCTCATCGAGATGATGGACCTGGGCCCGGGCGGGAAGCGAGAGGCTCGCGCTGGCGAGCAAGGCGAGGCAGGCGATGATCATGGCGGATCGCTGAGGCATCAGCGGCCGCCGGATTCCTGCTCGATGAGATGCACCACGCCGGTCTCCTCGAAGTAGACCTTCACCGCCCGGCGCCCCCCGGGCAACGCGACCTTGTCCACCACGATGCCCACGTCGCCGTAGGCCAGGTGATGGATCACATCGCCCACGGCATACTCCAGCGTCGAACGATAGGGGCGGGCCCGCGAGGTGTCGGCCTCGGCGAGCAGGGCAGCATACTCGCCGACCGGTTCGGGCTCCGGCGCCGCCTCGTCCGCGTCCTCCGGAGCAACCTCGTCCTCGTCATCGCGGGCAGGCACCTCGGGTGCCTGGACTCCGGCAGGTTCTCGCTCAGCAGTCTTGGGGGAACTGGCCGGCGGCTCGCCCGCCACCCCGGTCGCGGGCTCGGCCTCGGGCGAGGGCTCCTTCTTCAGGCCTTCGCCCGAGAACTTGGGCAGGAAACCCTGGCATTCCGGACAGCGCAGCCAGATCACCCCATCGTCCCCACCGTCATCGGTGGGGATGACCTCCATGTCCAGGTGCTTCTTGCAGACCGAGCAGTACTGGTTGATCTTCACGCTTCACCCGGATCGGGCCTGTCGAGCCCGTGGTCAGTTGGCTGCCCTGCAGCAGGCCTCGGCATCTGTCTTGTCGCGAAACCGCATCCCGCAGACCAGGCAACTATAGGGACCATCGATGCGCCCCTCGGCCTCGGCCTGGTGCAGCAATCGTTCGTACTTCACGTAGTTGGGATCCCGAACCAGGACGTCGTCTTCCTTGACTTTCATGGGCACTCCTCCTTGAGCGCGGGGGCCGGTCACGCAAATCGCGCACTCGGGGCATCTTAGAAGATACACCCGCCCACGTCAAGCCGACTGGTACAATTCTGGCTGGGGAAATCAGGACTGTGCGCTGCGGCGCACGGCCCCCGCCTCGGAACCGTCCAGCTCCAGCAGCTCGCCCAGCGACCGACGCCCCTGCAGGCTGGCCGACTCCAGCGCCCGCATCAGGATCTCAGCCGCCGCCTCGGCATCGCTGCCGGCGCGGTGGGGCTGGTCGTGCGTCAGCGCCATGCTGGCGGTGAGCTCGCTCAGGCTGTGGCTGGGCTGGTCGGGCCACAGCGCCCGCGAGAGCTGGAGCGTGCAGATCCCCGTCTGGCAGGGGAAATCGAGGTCGCGGCGCATGAGTTCCCAGCGCAGGAACGGCATGTCGAAGCGGATGTCGTGCGCCACGAACACCGCACCGTCGAGGAGATCCAGGACGCGCGGCGCCACCTCGCCCAGGTCCGGGGCGTCGGCGAGATCGGCATCGCTGAGTCCGGTGAGGCGGGCCACCCAGGGCGGGATCTCGCGCTGGGTGTAGAGGCGGGTGGTGAACCGGTCGACGATGCGGCCCCCCTCCACGCGCACCATGCCGATCTCCATGATCTCGTCGACCCCGATCACGCTGCCGGTGGTCTCCAGGTCGACCACGGCGAAGGGCACCGTGCTGCAATCCTGCTGCAGGTGCGGCGCCCAGCGCGCGGACCAGCGGCGGCAATGGGTCCGGATGAAGCGCGGATCGGCCTCCAGCAGCGAGCGCACGACGACGTGGGCCTCGGGCATCTCGTGACGACGGGGGCCGAAGAGCCGGCGGGCGATGCGTTGTGTCTCGACCGGGTGATCGACCTCGAGCAGGAAGCGATGGGCCTGGTCCCGGAGTTCGTTCAATTCGTTATTCGGCATGGCTCCATTATACCACGGCAGTGGTTCGGCATCAATCGATGCGGTGGGGGGGCGCACCCAGGACTGCCCGGGCATCGTCGCCAAAGCCCACACATTCGAGGATCTCCACCCGGACCTGCGGTGGAGGCGGTGAGAATCGATCGCTGGGCGGGTCGAGTCGTGATTCGGCCCGGATCCGCTCGGTGGCGTAGGCCAGCCCCAGCAGGGGGATGTGGGGATGGACCGCGGCCGACACCTCCTGGCTGGAGGCCTGGATCATCCGTCCCGTGGGGAGCTGGGCGACCTGCGTGTCGGCGGCGGCGAAGACCAGCTGACGGCACGCGAGTTCGTGGCCATCGATCACCCGGACCGTGGCCCCCTGCTCCTCGACCATGTCGGGAGCGAACTCGCCGCTGAACGAGGCGGTCACCAGCGGATCGCGCCGCCATTCGCCACGAGCGAGCTGGCGGACCTCGCCCTCGCGCCAGAGCGTGACCTCGTGCACGGCGTCCAGGAGCCCACCTTCACGAGCGGCGAACGACGGGTTCAACACCAGGCGCAGGCCCTCGCCAGGCAATGGTAGCAGTCGTCCGCCATCCACCTCGCCCAGGGGCAGCACCTCGAGGATCCAGCGTCCCTGATCGTCCTGGCCCAGGCACTGGATGCGCAGCAGGTCATCGGTGCGCCGGCCCGCCGCCATGGCCTGACGCCGGTAGTCGGCGCGCTGGCCGGCTACCAGGTTCAAGGGCAGCTCGGGCCGTTGCCAGAGCGTGAAGAAGTCGAGCGCCCGGGCTGGCCAGGCGGCGAGCACCAGGACCGCCGCCAAGAGAACGGCCGGCGGCCAGTGCCGCCGGCCGCCGGATCGGCCGTTCCGCCCCTGGAACTCAGTGAGCGATCTTTTCCCAGTACGTCGCATACTCGAACTCGGGATCCTCGTTGTGATCGAAGCAGGGCCGCTTCTGGTTGTCGTGGCAGACGGTGCACGATTCGCGCGCCACCTCGAGCATGTTCCCGTCACGCGCATGCTCGGTGCCGTAGCCGTGACAGGCCTCGCACTGCACGTTGCTCAGGCTGGTCCGGGTCTGCTCGTCGTAGCCGTTGTGATGACGGTAGCCCGTGGTGTGGCAGGCCAGGCACTCGGGCTCGAACTGCATGTTCTTGGCGCGCAGGACGACGAAGGACCGTGAATGCTGGGTCTGCCGCCACTGCTGGTAGATCTCGGTGTGGCAGGACTTGCAGTTGTTCTGGCCGAGGAACATCTCATCGGGCGAGCCGAGATCGCGCGGGTACTCCGCCCGCATGGCCACCCTCCGCTCCTCGATGTCCTTCTTGAAGGTCTCCACCGCCGCGAGCATGGTCGGGTCGTCGTCGACCTCCTCGTCGAGCGAAGTGATCGCCACCTGGACCGACATCACCCGGCCATCGCTGGGCGCGATGTAAAGATCCGCCCGGCCGATCACCCGTCCCTCGGGGACCGCCGAGAGCATGAGCACGTCGTCGACGATCCGTTCGCGGTTGAACGACTTGTAGGCATGGCCCAGCACGCAGATGTCCACGCCCTGCAGCTCGCCCAGCAGGGCCTGGGTCGGCCGATCGCTGAGGTGGCTCAGGAGGACCACCGTATCGCAGCGCTCGCGCAGGCGCGGGATCAGTTCGCGCAGCGTGGCCAGCGGGTCGGCCACCTCGTACTCGATGTCGCGGGCCGACATGCTGATGATCTTCTGCCCCGGATCCATGACGCTGCAGATACCGAAGCGCAGCCCCGCCTTCTCGACGATGAGATACTCGGGCAGCAGCAGTTCTCCGGTCTCGGCGTTGCGCACGTTGGCGCTAGTGAAGGGCAGATGGTGCTTCTCGATCTTCTCCTGCAGGTATTCCCAGCCGTAGTTGAGGTCCCGCTCGCCGAGGCCGATGGCGTCGTAGCCGAAGCCCTCGGTCTGCTCGATCAGGAAATCGGTCTGCAGCATGTCCCGCCGGTTGCGGTTGCCGAGCAGATCGCCCCCGTCGAGCACCAGCATGGTGGGACCCTCGTTCCAGACCTCGTTGAAAAAGGTGGCCCTCCGGGCCAACCCGCCGCGACGCTTGGTCTTTCACCCACAGGGTTCGATCTGGCCCTTGATATCGCTGGTGTAGACCACCGTGATCGGTGTCCAGGCCTCATCGCTGCCCTGGGCCAGGCTGGGGCGGGACGCGGTCAGCACGAACGCGGTGCCCAGCAGACACGCCAGGGCGAGAAGACCAGGCATGTTCCTGGCCACGAGCCGGCATTTCGACTGCATACTGAAACCTCTCGCAAACGACAAAGCCGCGCCACGAGGCGGCGGCGGAACGAGGCGACGATGTCCGGGGGCTTATACTCCCAGACCTGGTATTATATCCCGCTTTTTTCCGCCAATCAAGGACCCCCGGGATCCGCCAAGAAAGGGCCGGGGAGAAAAACCCCGGCCCCGGGACCGTCCACGCGAGAGCACGATCTACTTCTTCTTGGTATGCACGCGGTCCTTGAAGGCCTTGCCGGCCATGAAAGCCGGGTACTTGGCCGCGGCGATCTTGATGGTCTCGCCGGTCTGAGGGTTACGGCCCTGACGCGCCTTGCGGGCACGCCGCTCGAAGGTCCCGAATCCGGTCAGGGTGACCTTCTCTCCCTTGGCCACTTCCGCAGCGATGATGCCCGTCTTCTTCTTGTCGTCGCTCGTGGAAAACAACGCATTGAGGACATCGTTCGCCTGCCGCTTGGATAGATCAGTCTTCTTGAGCAGGGCTTCGATCAGTTCGCTCTTGTTCATGCACTCACCCCCTTTCTTGACCCCATTGGGCCGCATGCAGCCCCGTCGTGTCAACGAAAAAACCCCGCCAGGACAGGTTTTTCGCGTGTGGCGACCGTGCTACTGGAGGAGACCGCCGAGTCCGGAGGCCGAGCCGAGGAGATCCTCGCGACCCCTGGTGAGCTTGAGCTCGGGGATGGCCTTGAGGTAGAAGCGGAACCCGAACTCGCTGTTCGTCGTGGCCACGGTACGGGTGAACTCTAGGCGCCAGCAATGCAGGTCCCGCTGCAGCCGGTACTCCTGGCGCGTGGTGGTGCCAGTCTCGAGGTCGAACGATGCGGTGTAACGGAAGTTCCAGTCACGCGTGAGCTGGGTTGTGACGTTGAGGCTGGCGCGCGTGGTCAGCTGATCGCTGTCGGCATTGTGGTTGAGCGAGAAGGATCCCCCCAGATTCCAGGGGATGAAGCGGCCGCCGCCGGTGTCGTCGCGGGCGTCCTGCCGGCGCTGCTCGCCGCCCATGCCGAGCTCGCTGCCGCCGTAGAAACCCTGTTGCTCCTGGTCCATCTGGTAGAAGGGATCGTTGGCCGCGAGGCTGTCGGCGGCCGCGCCGAGGGTGTCGGCCACCGTGACCATCGGTCCCAGCATGTCGATGGCCTCGTTGCGCTGCTCCTCGCGTGAGATGCCCACGAAGCCGGTGTCGAAGCGGCCATTGAAGCCGAATCCGTAATTGAAGCGCGTGCTGAGCACCTTCCATTGATAGGGGTCGATGTTGTTGGACATCTTGAAGCTCAGGTTGCGGCTGCGGCCCGGTTTGAAGGTCAGGTTGCTGGCGATGTTGCCCCACTGCCTGGTGGCGTCGGGCTGGTAGTTGGTGGTCAGGCCCCAGTCGACCAGGCCGTCCAGCTTCTTGACCACGGTCGAATCACCCTGGTCGCGGCCCAGATACTTCACGTCGAAGCGGTTGCCCACGCGGAACGAGTAGCTGTGGCTGCGGTCCTGCTTGCTGCCGAGCTGGGGGCGGTACGAGGCGCTGGCCGACAGCTGCAGCGTGTGACGGATGGCCTGCAGCGGGCCCAGCTTCACCGGGAAGAGGCCGTAGAGCGTGGAAGTGACCCCGCCGTTCAGCGACAGGGTCGGCCGCGAGGCCTCGGTCACGTCGCTGATGTCCTCGCGATAGTAGACCGAATCGGAATCGGCGAAGGCGTAGTCGTAGCCGTCGAGCTCGGTGCGGCTCCAGGACCAGGCGCTGGAGGCGCCGAAGTTCACGTTGAGGATCCCGATCCGCGGCGGCCGCACCGTCAGGCCCCAGTTGCCGCTGGCGGCGTATTTCTTGGTCTGGGATTGCTCGGTCTCGCTCTGGGCGTTGGACATGCTGTAGCGCTGCGTGAAGTAGGTGTTGCGCCCCATGTCGCCCAGGAAGCTGCCCTTACGCCCCGGCCCGAGTTCGGGCCCCAACGTGATCTGCTTGAAGTTCAACGAGAGCGAAGGCAGGGTCATGTTGTAGATCTGGTTGTCGGTGGTGAAGTCGTCGTCGCGGGCGTTGGTGTACTCGGTCCGCTCGGCGTTGACGCTACCGCCGCCCCACTGCCAGTTGCGGCTGACGTAGACCTTGGAGTTGAGCTGGCCGTTGATGATGTCGCGGCCGGTGTTGCGGCTGAGGTCGTTGCGCGTCAGCTCGGTGCTCGCCATGTCGACGTTCGCGCGGAACTTGTAGTCGTCGAAGAGCGTGGGCTGGTCGTGGTTCCAGCGCAGCTGCCACTGCTTGAGGTCCTCGGTCTCGTCGAGGCTGCGCAGCGCGCTGTAGACGAAGCCGCCGGTGAACGCGTAGCGCTTGACGTAGCGGTTGGCCACGCGCCAGGCCAGCTCGCGGCGCTCGTTGTAGTCGATCTCGAAGGTAAAATCGGTGTAGTCGTTGGTGGCCCAGAAGTAGCCCAGGTCGCGGATGTAGCGGCCCTCGCGCTCGGACCAGCCGAAATTGAAGTTGGGAAAGAGGATGCCCGACCGGCGGCCCTCCTTGAGCGACTTGAAGAAGAACGGCAGCGCGAACACCGGCACGTTGCCCACCCTCATGACGAGGGGTGCGGCCACCACCTTGTCGCCCAGCCGCATCTTCATGCGGTTGCCCCAGAAGTGGTAATGGGGCTCCTTGGCGTCGCAGCTGGTCATGCGGCCCGAGCAGATCTTCAGGCTCCCGTCGGGATACCGTTGGATCCGGTCGCCCACGTAGTAGTAGCCGTCGAAGGTGGTCACGCCGTGGCGCACCGCGCCGGTCTTGTGGCCGAAATCGTAGCCCATCTGCTTGCCGACGATGGTCTCCGAGTCCTCGAGGATGGGGTCGCCGTCGGCGTAGAGCTCGCGGCTCTCGGTGTCCAGGATGATGTCGTGGGCTCCGAGCGTCATGGTGCCGTATTTGATCATCGACTCGCGCGAGATGGCGATGGTCTTGTCCGCCAGATCGAAGAGTACCGAGTGCCCCGAATAGGTGACCTTCTCGGCATGAGGCGTGAATTCGAGGGTATCGGGGACGGCAGCCAGGTCTCCGGCCGCGCCGGCGGTCAACGAGTCGACGGCCGCCCGGGCGGCCGTGAGCGCGGCCTGCTCGCCGGCCAGCGAGTCGGCGATCACCGTGGCCAGGCTGTCGAGCACGTCGAACTGCCCCGCCGCCACCAGGCTGTCGGCCACCGCGCGCAGGCTGTCCACGGTGGCCGAATCGGGCCGCACCAGCTCACCGCGCATGGCGGCCAGCTTGGCGAAGCTGTAGGTGCCGGACATGCGCCCCCGCACCTCGACCTCGCGCACCTTCTGCTCCTGGAAGCGCAGGACCATGGTGTCGCCCTGCACCTCGTTGAACGCCACCTCGTCCTCGCCGTCGAGCGGCACGTAGATGCTGTGGGCCTGCCCCACCACGTCGGTGCGCCGGATCTCCCCGTCGCGGAAGTGGACCGTGATGCTGTCGCCCTCGATGATGTCGAGCGCGGGCAGGCCGCGGTAGAGCGCAGCCAGGCTGTCGGGCTCGGTGTCCTCCATGCGCGCCGACCCCACCAGGATCACCCGGTAGAGCGCCCCGTCGCGGTAGAAGAACTCGATCTCGTCGCCGTACATGCGGCTGCGATCGCCCTGTTCGAGGCGCGGCTGGCCCAGCAGGTGCATGCGGTCCTTGCCGTAGCTGATGGCGGTGTCGGCGAACGCCCGCAGATGGCCCTGGGCGATGCGCACCGAATCGGTCATCACCACCCGTTCCTCGGCGCGGTAGAAGCGCATGTTCCGGGCGAGGCTATGGACCGGCTCACCGCCCTCCTCACGCGTCACCAGCACCGGCTCGCGGTCCACCTCGGCCCAGGTGCCGTCGGCGGCGAACAGCCCGTGGCGGCCGGTGACCAGGCTGCCGCCGTCGGGGTCCATGATCCGCACCTGCCCGTAGGCCTCGCCGAAGGGCAGCCGGCGGTCGCGCAGCAGCGTGTCGGCGCGCACGATGTACTCGGGAGCGATGAGCACCGCGTCCTCGAAGAGCCGCATGAGCTGCAGGTCGTCGCGGATCTCGCCCAGGTTCGAGGTGGCCAGGGTCTGGTCCTCGACCACGCGCACGTGGCCGCGCAGGTCGGCCTCCCCCACCTCGCGGCGGTACTCGGCCCAGTCGCAGGCCACCCGGGTCTCGTTGTGCCGCATGCGGACGTTGTCGAAGAGCCGGGCCAGGTTGCGCTCGCGGAAGACATGGGCCGAATCGGCGCGCACCACCACGGTGTCGCGGTCGAGATAGAAGTTGCCGTAGTAGAAGGTGATCGCCTCGCCGTCGATGATGCGGTAGATCGTGCGCTCGGCGGTGACCAGCGAGGCCTGGCGCTGGGGACGCGACACCTGCCACTGCAGGCGGGCCTGGCCGGTGGTGTCGCGGGGAGCCACCGGCGGTGGCAGATCGTCGGGCGGCGGTTCCTCCTGGCCGGGGCGCGCCGAGGGCTGGCTGGCCGGCAGGGCCACCACCGTCAGCAGCAACAGGACGGCAAGCCACGCCAGGCCCACCGACCGGCGGCCGGGGCGGCACCGCCTCGGCGGGGTCAAGAACCGGCTCCCGCTTCCGCAGCCAGGGCTGCGACACCCATGGCGGCAGCGAAGGGGCCCAGCTCGGCGGCGACCACGGGAGTGGCCCGCCCGGCCTCGCTCATGACGTGACGGGCCACCATGTCACGGCAAGGAGCCAGGAAGAGGTCGCCGGCCTGGGCCACGCCGCCGCCGATGATCACGCGGTCGGGTGCCAGGATGTTGATCAGGCTCGCGGTGGCCTGCCCCAGCCGGCGGCCGGCGGCGGCGAAGAACATGAGCGCCGTGGGATCCTGGCGCACGGCCAGCTCGTGACAGTCGCGAGTCGTCAGGTCGGTGCCCCTGGCCGCGACCAGGGTTCGCCAGTCGGCGCTTGCCGTGGGATCTTGCGCCAGTTCGCGAGCCCGGCGCACCAGGCCGACGCTCCCGCAATAAGCCTCGAGGCAGCCCCGGTTGCCGCAGGTGCAGAGCGCCCCGTCCAGTTCCAGGGTCATGTGACCGATCTCGCCGGCACCATCGGCGAAACCGGTGACCAGCGTCCCGTCCACCAGCACGCCACCGCCCACCCCCGTCCCCAGGGCGATCATGACCAGGTGGCGGCAGCCACACCCCGAGCCATGCCGGTACTCGCCAAAGAGGGCGGCGTTGACGTCGTTGGCCACGACCGTGGGCAGGGCGCCGAAGGCCTCGCGCAGCGCGCCGCGCAGGTCGCTGTCCTGCCAGCCGAGCAGGTTGGGCGAGCGGCCGAGGAAGCCGGTCCCCTTGGCGACGATGCCGGCGCAGGCCAGCCCTACCCCGTGCAGCCGGATATGGTCGGGCAGCCCGCCAGCGACGGTCGCGGCCAGGCGGGCGATGGTGCCGACCGGATCGTCGGGGTCGGTGGGGATGTCCCCACGGCGCCGCTGATGGCCGGCAGCGTCGAGCACCACGTACTTGACGAGGGTGCCGCCGACGTCGGCTCCGACCACGAGGTTCTCGGTCACGGGATGCTCCTCGGACGGGGCATTCAGGATTGTTCGAGGTCGGCCGCCGGACGCGGCCGGCGCGTCTCTTCGATATCCCGGATGCCCAGGCGATGCAGGGTCTCGGCCACCATGAAGCACGAGCCGGTCACCAGCACCGTGTCCTCGGGGCGCAGCCGGGGTTTCCAATATGCCAGGGCCGCGGCGACCGTGTCCATGATGGAATGATCGGGATCGTCCGGCAGTTCCAGGAACTCTCGCAACGCCCGCAGCTCGTCGCGGTCGCGCGACCGGGGCAACGACACCGGCGCGAAGGTCACCGCGTCGCACCGGCGCAGCAACGGGCCCAGCTGCGCGTCCACCGACTTGTCGCGCATGCCGCCGAAGCAGACGATGCGGCGACCGGAGACCGGCCGTGCGAGAAACGCCTGCAACGTCGCCAGGAGGGCCTCCGGATTGTGGGCGGTGTCCACGATCCAGTCGGGTCCGGTCAGGATCTGCTGGAAGCGGCCGGGCAGGAAGAGGTCGGCGAGGGGCGTGGCGCAGTCGGCGGGCAGGGGCAGGACCCCGCTTTTCTCCAGCTCGTGGAGGCAGAGTAGGGCCAGGCCCATGTTGCGGCGCAGGGCGGGCGTGGCCCCCGCCGGCAGGCCGTCGAAGACCCGGTCGCGCAGGACCAGACGCCAGTCATGGGTGCCGCTCTCGAAGCGCGCGAGCTCGTCGAGGAAATACGCCGGGCTGCCGACCTGGACCGCGGCCGAGAAGGCACGCGCGTTCAGGTCCCCGGCCACCGCGCAGAAGAACGGGGTCTGCGGCTTGAGCAGCCCCAGCTTCTCGGCGAGGATCTCCTCTCGGGTCTCGCCGAGGATATGCTGGTGGTCCAGCGCGACGGTGGTCAGCAGGGTGGCCACCGCGGGCAGGGCGTTGGTGGCGTCGAGCCGGCCCCCGAGGCCGGTCTCGGCACAGAGCACATCCACCCGTTCCTCGCGGGCGATCTGCACCGCCGCGGCGGTGAGGGTCTCGAACCAGCTCGACTCGTGCCTGTCCACTGCAGGCCGCAGCGCATCGACCGTGGTCGCGAAACGCGCCGGCTCCACGGGGCGGTCGTCGATGGTCAAGCGCTCGTACACCCGCAGCAGATGGGGACTGGTGTAGGTGGCCACCTTGAGGCCCGCGGCCTGGAGCAGGCGCGCCAGGATGCGCGTGGTGCTGCCCTTGCCGTTGGTGCCGGCGGTGACCAGGGTGGTGAGCTGGCGCTCGGGATGGCCGAGATCGCGCAGCAGCCCCTCGATCCGCACCAGACCCGGGCGGATGCCCCGGCGATTGAGGCTGAAGAGCCAGGCGGTGGCGGCATCCTCGGCCACGAAGGGCGGTTCCAGGTCGGGACCGATGCCGGGCTCGCCGGGGTGGACGACGGGATCGGGGTCTTTTCTGCTCACGGAGCGCTCCTTGCGGCGAGTTCGCCGCGATGACGGACGACCGGCTCTAAGAGGCGCTCAATGTCGCTCTGGATGCGGGAGGAGACAAGGAAACTTGGGCCTAGCCGCGCACCGGGCCCGGCACCGAGACATCGCGACCATCGCAGCACCAGCGCAAGGCGTTGGCCAGCACATCCTTGAGCTCGCGCCGTTGCACGACCTGGTCGAGCTGCCCCTTCTCCAGCAGGAATTCGGCCGACTGGAATCCCTCGGGGAGGTCGCCGCCGATGGTCTGCTTGATCACCCGCGGACCAGCGAAGCCGATCATGGCTCCGGGTTCCCCCAGGTTCAGATCGCCGAGCATGGCGAAGCTGGCGGTGACGCCGCCGTAGGTGGGGTGCACGCAGAGGCTGATGTAGGGGATCCCCTCCTCGCGCAGGCGGGCCAGCACGGCCGAGGTCTTGGCCATCTGCATGAGCGACAGGAGCGACTCCTGCATGCGCGCTCCGCCCGACCGGGAGATGATGATGGCGGCCCGGCGCTGGCTCAGGGAATCCAGGAGCAGGCGGGCGATCTTCTCGCCCATGGCCGAGCCGAGGCTGCCGCCCATGAAGGCGAAGTCGATGATGCCCAGGTTCACCGGCAGCCCGGCCAGACGACCAGTGCCGGTGAGGATCGCCGCCTCGCGGCCGGTCTGCTTGCGCGCCGCCTTGAGACGGTCGGGGTACTTCTTGCTGTCCCTGAAGACCAGGGGGTCGGTGCTGGTGACGCTGGCGAACTTCTCCTCCCACGTGTCGCCGTCGAGCAGCAGGTCGATGTAGCGCGCTGCGGGCAGCGGCAGGTGATAGCCACAGGCGCCGCAGACGTTCCAGCTCCTATCCAGCTCGCGCTTGTAGAGGACCTCGCTGCACCCAGGACATTTCTGCCAGAGGTTGTCCGGCACGTCCTTCTGCTTGGTCAAGGCCCGGATTCCCCGGGCGGCACGATTCAACCAGGACAAGAGCGATCTCCTCGGATCGGGTCGACGGCCGGCCAGCCGGCCTTCGTCCAGCATCTGCGACAATGTCACCCAGATGGGCGGAGGTGACAAGGGGTGGTCAGGACTCGTCCAGTTCCAGGGTCAGGATCAGGGCGTCCTCGCCGGTGTCGGCATAGTAGCCCGGACGGACCCCCTCGGTCACGAATCCATGGTTCCGGTAGAGCGCCAGGGCCGCGGTGTTCCCGGGCCGGACCTCGAGGGTGACGCGGACCAGGCCGCAGCGCCGGGCCTCGGCCAGGGCGGCCTCGAGCAGGGCCGTACCGAGCCCCTGGCCGCGCCGGGCCGGATCCACGGCCACGTTCAGGATGTGCAGCTCGTCGGGTGTGCGCCACGCCATGAGGAACCCGGCCACCTCGCCGGAGACCTCCGCCACCAGCGGAAAGCGCAACGGCGAGGGCACCAGTTCCTGCAGCAGGGTCGCGGGTAGCCAGGGGTCGTCGAAGCTGGCGCGCTCGATCCGCTGGATCGCCCACAGGTCGGCCGGCGCTCCCGACCGGATCACCGGCTCCGTGCGGTTCATGGCGCGACCCCGTCGTCCTCGTTGCCCGTGTGGATATCCACCTTGCGGCTGGGCGTGCGCGGCGTGGCGTCGAGGCGGCGCTTGATCTCGGCATCGCTGCCGCGCAGGTACCATGGGACCAGGGCGAAGGGCGAGATCACCGCCTCGCGGCGGAGACTCTCCGCGGCCAGCGCCAGCGCCAGTGTCCGCGCCGTGGCCGGATGCGCCGCGCACCACGACCGCGGCGCCGGCAGACCTCGCGCCGCCAGTTCGGGACGCAGGTCGGCGCCCTGGCCGGTGACCAGGACCACGCCGTCGCCGCCGTAGGCCGGCGCTTCCACATCGTCGATGGTCGCCAGCAGCCGGGACCAGAAGGCGTCGGGCGCGAGGCAGGCCGGCGCGGCCAGCTCCTCGACCCAGCCGTCCCGGCGTCGGTAGACCGCGGCGAAGACCTCGCCGCGCCGGGCGTCGAGGACCGGCACCGCCAGATCGCGGTCGGGATGTTCGACCAGGAGGTCGGCGGCCATGGCGGCCAGGGTGGAGACCGCCGCCAGCTCGGCGCCCAGGGCCCAGGCCAGGGTCTTGGCGGTGGCCACGCCGATGCGCACGCCGGTGAAGCTGCCCGGCCCGGCGGTCACGCCCACGAGGCCGACCTCGTCGAGGCGACGGCCGGTGACCTCGAGCAGCGCGTCGACCACCGGCAGCAGGGCGTCGGCGTAGCTGCCCATGACGTTGTGCGGCTGGTAGCCGAGCAGCTCGCCGTCCTCGGCCACCGCGAAGCGGCCGTGAGGTGTGGCGGTGTCGATGGCCAGGGTCAGCATGCCGGATTGGCCTCCGGGAAGAGCGGTTCATAGGCGGCGGGCAGCTCGGGCACGCCGCGCGCGTACCAGAGACGCTGGTCGGGGGCCGCGCCCGGCAGCGCAAGCAGTTCGATGCGCTCCGGCAACAACGGCACCAGCAGATTGGGCCACTCGGCAACCAGGAGCGTCGTGTGCGCCGCCAGCTCGTCGAGGATGTCCAGGACCCCGATGTCGCCCAGATCGTCGGTGGGCTCGATACGGTAGAAGTCGAGGTGGTCCAGGGTCGTCCGGCCAGGATAGCGGTTCACCAGGGTGAACGTGGGGCTGATGACGTCCTCGGTCACCCCCAGCGCCTGGCCCAGGCCCTGCACCAGGCAGGTCTTGCCCGCGCCCAGGGAGCCGTGCAGGAGGATGGCCTGGCCCGGAACGGCCACGCTGGCCAGGGCCGCGCCGAGGGCCCGGGTCTCGTCGGGGCCCGTGGTGCGACAGAGGCGAGGGAAGCCCGCGCGATCGGGAACGGTCAGCGGATCCATGGCTGCTCCTGGCCTGCCACGCTAGCGCGGACGCATCACCGCGAAGGGGCAGATCATCTCCTCGAGGCTGATGCCGCCGTGCTGGAAGCTGTCGCGGTAGAGCCGCTCGTACTCGTGGTAGTTGGTCGGGTAGACCAGGTAGTAGTTCTCGGTGGTGATGGCGTACGTCTCGATGGCACTGTTGCTCGGCAGCTTGAAATCGGTGGGGTTCTTGATCAGCATGACCCGTTTCTCGTCCACCGTGAGGTTGTCGCCGAACTTGTAGCGCACGTTGCTGCTGGCCTCGCGGTTGCCCCGGATCTTGGTGGCCCGCCGGCTGAACATGGACCCGTGGTCGGTGGTCACCACCACCGTGGTGCCGCGCCGCGAGGCCGCCTTGAGCAGCTCGAAGAGGCTGCTGTGCTCGAACCAGGTCCGCATGAGGGTGCGGAAGGCGGCCTCGTCGGGGGCCAGCTCCTTGAGGATCGAGTTCTGGCTGCGACCGTGGGCCATGATGTCGAGGAAATTGTAGACCCCGGCGATCAGCCGGACGTCGCCCAGCGACGAGAAATCGCGCCGCAACGAGTCGGTGTCGCGGGCATCGGAGATCTTGAAGTAGCGCCAGCTGTTGGCCGCGGGGCTCTGCAGGCGCTTGAGCTGGGCCTCCAGCAGCTTGTCCTCGAAGGCGTTGCGGCTCGAGGTGTCGCGGTTGCCGTCGTGCCAGAGCGTGGGATAGTTCTGAGCGATGTCCAGCGGGTAGAGCCCGGCGAAGAGCGCGTTGCGCGCGTAGGGCGTGGCCGAGGGCAGGATGGACCAGTACTGCTTGCGCTCGAGATGGAAATAGGGCTCGACCAGCGGTTCGACCATGCGCCACTGGTCGAGGCGCATGCAGTCGATGATCACCCAGAGAACCTGGTCGGCCTGCTGGACCTCGGGCTCGACCAGCTCGCGGTAGACGTCGGCGCTCAGGAGCGGGGCATCGGGGGCGCCTTGGATCCAGTCGCGGTAGCGCTCGCGCACGTACTTGCCGAGCGCCAGGTTGGCCGCGGACATCTGCTCGTCCTGCGTGGCCAGCAGGCCGTGATCGCTGTAGCGGAAGAGGTCGAGTCCCCAGGTCACCAGGTCGTTGTAGATGCGCTCCCAGTCGGCGGGGCTCTGCGCCCCGGCGATGCGGTCGCCCACGGCCTGGAAGTGCGAGAGGTAGTCGCGGGTGACCTGCTGCTCGGTGATCTTGTGCGCCTCGACCTGTTTCTTCAGCGCGGCCTGGATCTGCAGCGGCGAGACCGGCTTGACCAGGTAGTCGTCGATGCGGCGGCCGATGGCCTTGGTCATCAGGTCCTCGGCCTCGCTCTTGGTGATCATGATCACCGGCAGGTGCTCGTGGCTCTTGCGGATCTCCTCCAGGGTCTCGAGCCCGCCCATCCCCGGCATCATCTCGTCCAAAAGCACCGCGTCGAAGGTCTGCTCGGCGAGCAGCGCCAGCCCGTCGCGGCCGTTGGTCGCACCAGCCACCTCGTAGCCCTTCTGGGCGAGGAAGAGGATGTGCGACTTCAGATCGTCGATGTTGTCATCGATCCAGAGGACCCGGTAACCCACGCTATTGTCCCTTCCCCGGCAGCGCGATGGCGAAGACCGTGCCCTGGGGCCCGGAGCTCTCCACGCGGATGCGCCCGCCGTGGTACTGCGTCACGATTCGCTTGACCAGGGCCAGCCCCATCCCCCAGCCGCGGGACTTGGTGCTGAAACCCGGTTCGAAGATCTTGGTCCGGTGCGAGGGCTTGATCCCGCGACCGGTGTCGGCCACCCGCAGCACAACCCCGCCCTCGGCACGGTCGGCCAGGCGGATGGTCACGGTGCCCTTGCCGTCCTCGAGCGCGTCGATGCCGTTCTTGATCAGGTTCTCGAGGACCCACTCCAGGAGGTTGCGGTTGAAGGCCACCGGGTTGCTGAGCGCTCCCTCGGATCGCAGCTCCACCCGACCGCCGAGGTGGGGCAGCCTTCTCTGGAAGTAGGTAATCGTTTCCTCCACCACCGCCACCAGGTCGTGATCGCCCAGCCTGGGCTGGGACCCGATCTGGCTGAAGCGGGCCGAGACCTTGTTGAGACGCTCGATGTCCTTCTCGAGTTCCGGCAGCGTGGGGTCGTCCTCCGGCAACTCCTCCTGCAGCAGCGCCAGCCAGCCCATGATCGAGGTCAGCGGGGTGCCCATCTGGTGCGCCGTCTCCTTGGCCATGCCCGCGAAGAGCAGGTTCTGATCGTTCTCCTTCTTGACCTGCAGGCCCCAGAGGATGGCCAGGAAGAAGAGGACCATGATGGCCAGTTCGAGGTAGGGCATGGTCTTGATCTGCTGGCTCAATGCCGACTGCCCGTAGTGCAGGGTGCCCAGGCGTTGGTTCTGGGCGTCGAAGATGGCGTAGGGCTGGGCCTCGGCATCCATGGCCGCGGCCAGGGCCAGGGCCTTGCTCACGCGCGGATCGCTGGGCGCCATGGGATCCTGATTCATGAGGAGCTCGAAGTCGTCGACCTCCTCGATGCCGACCACGTCGCTGTTCCAGTAGATGGCGCGGCCGGCGTTGTCGGTGATGATCAGCGGGATCTTGATCTCGTTGATGATGGCGATGACCCGCTCGGCCTCGCCGGGATCCTCGGAGAGCATGAGGCGGCTGGTCATGCCGCTGAACAGCTCGGTGATCAGGCGCGTCTGGGCCTCCACGTCGCGGGTGATGCGCAGCGTGTAGCTGGTGATGCCGACCACGATCAGCACGCTGCCAAGGAGCAGGTAGAGCGTGAACAGCTGCCGCCTCTTGAGGCCGAACAATCCGCGGGGCAAGGGATCCATGGACTCTCCCGGGCCGCCGGCCTGGCCGGTCAGCCGATCAGTTCCTGACCGCCGAGGTACGGCCGCAGCACCTCGGGCACCACGAGCTTGCCCGCGGCGGTCTGGTAATTCTCCATGATCGCCACCAGGACCCGGGGCAAGGCCAGGCCAGACCCGTTGAGCGTGTGGACGTAGCCCTTGCCCGAGGCGCCCTTCCAGCGGATGCCGGCGCGCCGGGCCTGGAAATCGCCGAAGCAGCTGCAGCTCGAGACCTCGAGCCACTGCGCGACCCCGGGGGACCAGACCTCGAGGTCGTAGCAACGCGCGGCCGCGAAGCTGAGGTCGCCGGTGGCCAGCAGCGCCACGCGGTAGGGCAGATCGAGGAGTTGCAGGAGGCGCTCGGCGTCGCCGGTGAGTCCCTCGAGCGCCTCGCGGGAGCGCTCGGGGTGGACGAACTGGACCATCTCCACCTTGTGGAACTGATGCATGCGCAGCAGGCCGCGCGTGTCCTTGCCCGCGGCGCCGGCCTCGCGGCGGAAGCACGGCGAGAAGGCGCAGTAGCGCACCGGCAGCTGCTCCTCCTCGAGGGTGCTCTCGCGGTGGATGTTGGTGACCGAGACCTCGGCGGTGGGGATGAGGTAGAGATCGTCGTCGGCGCAGCGGTACATGTCCTCGGCGAGCTTGGGCAGCTGTCCGGTGCCGGTCATGGCCTTCGGACCAACCATGTAGGGGACCGCCACCTCGGTGTAGCCGTGCTGGCGATGCGTATCCAGGAACCAGGCCACGAGCGCGCGCTCGAGCCGGGCGAGGTCGCCGAAGAGGAGGGAGAAGCCGCTGCCGGACATGCGGGCGGGCGCCTCGGAATCGAGGAGGCCGAGCTCGGCGCCCAGGTCCCAGTGCGGCGCCGGGGTGAAGTCGAAGCGGCGGGGCTCGCCCCAGGTGCGGACGATGGCGTTGTCTTCTTCGCCTCCCACGGGCACGTCGCTGTCGGGGATATTGGGGATCCTCAGGTAGAGCGCCGCCACCGCCTCGTCGAGTTCGGCCGCACGGGCCTTGAGCGTCTTGAGCTTGCCCGCCACCTCGCGCATGTCGGCGATGGCCGCGCTGGTATCCTCGCCCGCCTTCTTGGCCTCGCTGATGGCCTTGTTGGCCCGGTTGACCTCGGCCTGGAGTTCCTCGGCCTCCTGCAGCGCCGCCCGGCGCTCGGCATCCATGTCGTAATAGGCGGCAATATCCACTGCCTCGCGTTTGGCGGACACCGCCTGGGTCACCAGGTCGCGGTTTTCCCGCAGGAACTTGCGATCGAGCACCGGAGATACCTTCCTTCTGGTTGCCGACGGACCGCGCCGACGCTTGCAAACCCCCGTCACGGCTGCTAGAACGGTATAACCAACGCGTCAGGGGCGGGCAAGGCAAATCGCCCGACACCCCATGCACCCTCCGGAGGACCAGCGATGGACCGTGTTTCCCTGCTGGCCGCCCTGCGCGGCCTGCCCGCCGCCGACCGGGTGATCACCGCCCTGGACGTCCCCACCGCCGAGGAAGCCGTGGCCCTCGCCGGCCGACTCGGCGACCAGGCCCGCTTCGTCAAGGTCGGTCTCGAGCTCTTCAGCGCCGCCGGTCCCACCGCCGTTCAGCTCCTGCAGGGCCGCGGCAAGCGGATCTTCCTCGACCTCAAATACAACGACATCCCCAACACCGTGGCCGGCGCCGCCCGGGTCGCCGCCCGCCTGGGCGTCTCGCTGGTGACCATGCACGCCGGGTGCGGCCGGGCCGCCATGGCCGCCGCCGCCGAGGCCCTGGCCCAGGCCACGCCCGGACCCGACGGGCTGCGGCCCGCGCTCCTGGCCGTGACCGTGCTGACCAGCCTGAGCGCCGACGACCTCGCCGAGACCTCCGGCGGTTCCGATGCGGTGGCCGACCGCGTCACCCGCCTGGCCCGGCTGGCCTGGGACAGCGGCTGCGACGGTCTGGTCTGCTCGGCCGCCGACCTGCCGACCCTGCGCGCCGCCCTGGGCCCCGAACCCCTGGCCGTCACCCCGGGGATCCGTCCCGCCGGCGGCGACGTCCAGGACCAGAAGCGCGTGGCCACCCCCGCGGGCGCCTTCCGCGATGGCGCCGATTTCCTGGTGGTGGGCCGACCCATCACCCGTGCCGACGATCCCGCCCGAGCCCACGCCGCCATCGCGGCCGAGCTGGAGGTCTGATCCGTGAAGCAAGCCGATGTCCTCGATCTGATGTCCGAGCTGGGAGCCCTCCACCAGGGCCACTTCCTGCTGAGCAGTGGCCTGCACAGCGACACCTACTTCCAGTGTGCCCGCCTGCTCCAGTTCCCCGACCTGGCCCGCGAGCTGGGCGCCGCCATCGCCGAGTTCTTCGCCGACGAGACCTACGACGTGGTGGTCAGCCCCGCCCTCGGCGGCGTCCTGATCGGCCACGAGGTGGCGCGCGCCCTGGGCCGCCGCTTCGTCTTCACCGAGCGCAAGGACGGCGTCATGAGCCTGCGCCGCGGGTTCTTCCTGGAGAAGGGCGAGAAGGTGCTGGTGGTCGAGGATGTCGTCACACGCGGCACCTCGGTGCGCGAGGTCGCCCGGGTGGTGGAGGAGAACGGCGGCGTGGTGACCGGTCTCGGCGCCATCATCGACCGCACCAGCGACAGCTCCGAGCTGCCCCTGCCGCTGCAGGCGCTGGCCCGGGTGGAAGTCGCCACGCACGACCCCGCCAGCTGCCCGCTCTGCCGCGACGGCGTGCCCCTGGTCAAGCCCGGGAGCCGGGGTAACTAGGTGCGCACCACCGCCGGCATCCTCCTGGCGGCCTTGATCTTCATGGCGTGCTGGCTGGCGGTGCATCCCCGATTGCCGCAACTGCCCAACGGCGACGTCTACACGAGCCTCGGCGTGGCGCGGCATCTCGCGCGCGGCGACGGGTTGCTCAACGACACCGTCTACCCGCTGTTCACCGCCTACCCGTGGGGCCGGACCGTGCCGCAGCCGCTCGTGCATCGCCCGCCCGGTCTGGCGGTGCTGCTGCTGCCCGCCTACTGGCTGGCCGGCGGTAATCCGGTCCGTGCCGAGGACCTGGTCCGCCCCACCATGGCGGTCGGACTGTTCGTGCTCGCCTGGCTCGGTCTCTGGGGCCTCCGCCGGCAGGGCCGGCCCGAAGCGGGCGTGGCGTGGTTGCTGCTCCTGCTGGTCAACCCGCTGCTCGGCCTGGCGGTGTGCTGGGGCTGGGGTGAGATCCCCTGCGCCGTGCTCCTCTTGGCGCTCTGGTTCTCCCTGCGCTGGCGCGGCCCCGCCGACCTGAGCCTGCCCCAGGCGGCGGGCTTCGCCGCCCTATCCGGGCTGCTCGCCCTGGTGCGCAGCGACCTGCTCTGGGTACCGGTGCTCTGGTGGCTGGCCGCCGGACTCTGCGACCGCCGCCGCCGCTGGGCCGCCCTGGTGCGCCGGACGCTGGTCTGCGCGGTGGTGGGCATGGCCATCCTGGCGCCCTGGTGGCTGCACGTGGCCCACCACACCGGCAAGCTGTTCGGCAACCCCCTCACCGACGCGGTCCAGATCGACCTCTCCGAGCAGTGGTGGGACTACCCGCACCTGCGCAGCCGCGAGCCGGTCCCCCTCGGCGAAAACCTCCGCCAGCACGCCGGGCCGGCGGTGCACAAGATCGCCTCGGGCATCCGCCACTACATCCATACCCTTGGCATCTGGCTGCCCTGGCTGTTCTGGCTCGTCTGTCTGCCGCTCTGGATCCACCGCACCTGGCGCCGCCGCCGGCGAGGCCATCCGCTGCTGCGCGCCGCCGGTCCCGCCGGGCTGCTGGCCTTGACGCTCCCGCTCCTGGTGGTGCAGTACGCCTTCTTCTCCCCGGAAACGCGTCACATGCTGCCCCTGCTGCCGCTGATCGCCTGGGTCGGGGTCCAGCTGGCCACGGAGGCGCTGCGGCCATGGCTCACTCGCCGCTGGTTCCGGGGCGCGTTCCTGGCCGCTGGCACCGGTCTGATCCTCTGGCTCACCCCGCCGCTCCTGGGTGGCGAGGGCGGCAACGTGCAGACCGCCTGGGAGCTGCAGGCGAAGGTGGCGCAGGTCACCGCCACCGCCGCCGCCCTGCCGCCCGGACCGGTGTTCAGCGACAACGCCGCGGTGCCCTGGCGCATCGACCGGCCTTGCGTGTGGAGCCCCTTCGACGCCCGGGTCGAGGCCGAGATCCGCGTGGCGGTGCCCGCCATGGCCAGCGCACCCTGGGTGCGTATCCTGCCGGCTCAGTAACCCGCCGCCTGGCCGTCCTTGCGCGACTCGCTGGCGCCGATGAACACGCCCTGCTGCGCATCGTACATCACGGCCTGGTAGCCGCCGTAGCCGCCGACGGTGGTGCCGAGGCGATGGCCGCGATCGCTCAGCGCCCGCACCGCCTCCCAGGCGAATCCCGTCTCCAGGTAGACCACCCCGCCGTCGGTCATGACCTCGCCCGTGGGCTGGCTGCTGCCGCGATGCACCACCCGGGGTGCGTCACCCGCTTCCTGCAGGTTCAGACCGAAGTCCACCAGGTTCATGACCACCCAGGCGTGAGCCTGGGGCTGGGTGGCCCCGCCCATGACGCCGAAGGCGCACCAGGGCCGGCCGTCGCGGGTCAGGAACGCCGGGATGATGGTGTGGAAGGGGCGCTTGCCCGGGGCGTAGGAGTTGGCGCGGCCCGCGGCGAGGTCGAAGAGTTCGCCGCGGTCCTGCAGGCCGAAACCGAGCTGCGGCGGACAGAGCCCGCAGCCCATGCCGCGGTAGTTGCTCTGGATCAGGCTGACCATCAGGCCCGACTCGTCGGCCGCCGCCAGGTAGACCGTGTCGCCCTCTTCCAGCGCGGGGTTGCCGGGATCCACCACGCGCGCCGCGCGGTCGGGCTCGATCCTCGCGCGCTGCGCGGCGGCGTACTCCTTGCTGATGAGGCCGGCCACCGGAGCGGCGGCGAAATCGGGGTCGGCGTAGAACCGGGCGCGGTCGGCGAAGGCCAGCTTCTTGGCCTCGACGAACCAGTGCAGGTGGTCCGTGCTGCCGAAGCCCGCGCCCGCGAGGTCGAACCCTTCGAGCACGTTGAGGATCTGCAGCGCCGCGATGCCCTGGCCGTTGGGCGGCAGCTCCCAGACCTCGACTCCACGGTAGGTCGTGGACACCGGCTCGACCCACTCGCTGCGGTGGGCGGCCAGATCCTCGCGGTCGAGATAACCTCCCACCTCGGCCATGAAATCGGCGATGACCCCGGCGATGCGGCCCTCGTAGAAGGCGTCGCGGCCGCCGGCGGCGATCTCCTCGAGGGTGTCGGCCAGCCAGGGGTTGCGGAAGACCTCGCCCTTGCGCGGCGCCCGTCCCGCGGGCAGGAAGGTCTCGGCGAAGCCGGGCTGGTCGCGGCGGCCGGCGGCGTTGAGCTCCCAGTAGTGGGCGATCAGCTCGGTCACCGGAAATCCCTCGCGGGCGTAGCGGATGGCCGGAGCCAGGACCGCGGCCATGGGCAGGCGGCCCAGTTCCTCGTGCAGCGTGAACCAGCCGTCGACACAGCCGGGAACGGTCACCGGCAACGGCCCGTAGGCCGGCATGCTGGTGAGTCCGCGGGCCTGCAGTTCGGCCAGCTCGAGCGATCGCGGCGAGCGGCCGCTGCCGTTGAGGCCGCGCAGCCGCTGCGTGGCGGGGTCCCAGACGATGGCGAACAGATCCCCGCCGAGGCCGCAGCCGGTGGGCTCGGTGAGGGCGAGCACCGCGTTGGCGGCGATGGTCGCGTCCACGGCGTTGCCGCCCTGGCGCAGGATCTCCAGCCCGGCCTGGGTGGCCAGCGGCTGGCTGGTGGCCACCATGGCATGGCGCGCGAGCACCTCGCTCCGGGTGGCGAACTCCTTGCCGGTGATGCGATCCATGGCCACTCCTCGGCAGGTGGTGAACAGGAACAGGACGGCGAGCAGGCGCAGGACGGTTCGGTGCAGCATGACGACCTCCGGTCGGGGCTTCAGAACTGACGTTCGAGACGGGCCTGCAGCCAGTCCTCGCGATCCTCGGCGACGTCTTCACCCACCCAGCCGACCCCCATGGTCCAGGCGCCGCCACCAGCGAGTCCCCGCCAGCTCAGACCCAGTTCGTGACGCCGAGCGGTGGGGGGTCGGGATCCCTGCAGATCCCAGGTCACCGTCCGGGCGCGTAGCGTGAATTCGCTGGCGCCGGAGGCGGTACGCAGGCGGACGACGGCGGTCCAGGCCTCGGCGCCGCCGCCGAGAGGGTGGCCGAGGACCACGCCTTCGTGGCTGTAACCTTCACTGAAACCGCTGTTGGAGTACCAGAGCACCTTGGGATGCTGGGTCAGGAGATACTCCACGGTCAGGTCCCAGCGATGGTCCACCAGCTCGACCCCGGCCAGCGACGCCGGGGCGCTGATCTGGGGCACGGTGCCGACCACGCTGCCCGGGCGGAAATCCTCCCCGCCATACTCCCAGTAGAGGCGGCCCGCGGCGCCGGGCAGCAGCGGCCAGGGCGCGTTGCGGAAGCGGGCTTCCATGCCCAGGGTGAAGATCCGATCGGTGACCGGACCGTAGTCCATCTCGGACCAGGTCGCGTTCAGGAGCGGGGCGTTGATCTGGATAAGGTCGGGCCACAGCGTCTGCCCCTGGCGCGCGTTGGCCATCACCGCATGGGTCACGGTGGTCCGCCACCAGGACGTGTGATTCCAGGTGAGCAGCCACTGGAAGAACCAGGGCTCGCCGGGAATTCGCTGCGGACCCCAGGGATCCTGGTAGCGGATGGTCTGCGGCGAAGTGCGGCCGACCCGGATCAGCAGGTGTTCGGGATCCAGCGGGGACATGAGTCCCGACCACTGGAAGGGGGCGGTCCGGCGCAGCACCAGTTGCGGCAGGCTCTCGGCGTGGCTGCTCACGGTCAGCCCGCCCTCCAGGCCCGGCCCCACGGCCACGGGGAAGATGCCGGCGGCCAGCGCCCAGTTGCCCAGACCGGCGCCGGCCACGGCCCGGGGCACCGCCACGCGCCAGGCCTCGTCGCGCCGGGCCCTGGCCTCGGCGGGCCGGTTGGTGGCCACGGGCCAGCCGGGATAAAAAAACGCCTCGGGCACCTCGCGACCGTCGGCGTGCAGCGAGCCGCTCAGACGCGACGTCACCGCCCCCCAGAACCGACCGCTCCAGACCTCGAGGTCCGGCTCCACCGCCAGCATCAGGCCGCGCCCCCCGAATCCGGCCTCGCCGGTCACCAGGCCGCCCGGCCCCAGCTCGTGGAGTCCCATGCGTCCCCCCAGACGCAGGTGGACCTGCGGCGTGCGGCACTCGCAGGAATCCCAGCGATAGCCGGCCGCGGCCAGCCCGTGGCGATGCAGCAGCCAGGCGGCTCGTCGGCGCTCCCCGGGCATCAGCAGCCCCGGACCGCCACGCTCGCGGCTGCGCCGGATCACACCCGTGATCTCGCCGTTGGTCACCGGTCGGTATGGCGGCACGAACTCGCCGCCCAGCAAGGCCAAGCGGCGCAAGGTATGCCAGTCGGTGGGGCGCAGGTCGGATTCGACGTGCCGGGCGGCCTGCTGGCCGGTCTCCAGGGCGCCCAGGATCCGGTAGTAGTCGTCCGCGGCCGGGCTGGCGCCGGCCTCCGCGCAGCAGAGCGCTGCCAGGACCAGCAGCAGGCTCAGTGCAGGATGGCGCAGGCCAGGCCGCCGAGGATCCAGATCGGGGCCAGGATCACGACCAACAGGACCGGCACCACGGCGCCGAACATCAGGCCGCCCAGGAGCAGGAGCGGCAGGAAGAGCACCAGACCGAGCAGTCCCTTGGTGAGCAGGAAGACCAGCTTCACCGGCAGGAGCACCAGGCTGAAGACCAGCTTGAGCAGACCGAGCAGCAGGCTGCCGGCGAAGATCAACACGGCCAGGGCCACGATAGCTTCCACGAACATGGGGATTCCTCCTGTTGCCTTCAGCGACCGATCCAGGCGCGGCGCTGCCATCCTGTACGCAAAGATCCGGGGCGAGTTGCAATGCCAGCGGGGCCGCGCCACCAACTACCCGGCGACGGTCACCAATATTCTTGTGATATTTTATTGCCAAAAATGGTTCCATTGGGGATTCTTTTTTGTGCTATAATCACAATGGCTGCTTCATTGGAGACATTCCGGATCGCCATGGAACGCGCGCATTTCCTCATTGATCCGGGCGGACCGTGAAGCAGCCCCTCTTCTGGCAGCAGATACTGAGGCGGGCGGCGCTCCGGGAGCACCGCCCGCCCGCTGCATGGAGCTCTGGCCAGTCTACTTCTGGAACAGAGCCTGGTCCACCTTCAGGTTCGCCTCGAAGGTGGTGACCTCGATGTCGGCGAAGTCCTCGTCGTCGTGGGTGATCTTCAGGCCGCTGGGCATCTTGAACCCGTCACGCTCCTGGTAACCCTTGATGTAGGCCTTCTGGGTCACCGGGCTGCCCGTCATGGGGTTGGTGCCGGGGCTCTGGATCATGACCAGGAGGTTGGTCTCGGCGTCGAGGAACATCACGGTGGCCTCGTCGTCGAAGCGCACCACCACCGGGTTGCACATGGTCCCCTCCACCTCCATGGGCGCCAGCGCCTGGAACTCGAGGGTCTCGATGTTGCGCAGGATGCCCAGGGTATCCTGCTGGATCTGTTCCTTGGCGGCCTTCACCTCGTCGGCCGACATGTCCTTCTCCTGGCCCATGCCGCTGGCCCAGCCCGCGTCGCCGGCCACCACCTGCACCTGCTCGCCGAACGGCAGCTTGGTCACCACGCGCATGTGGTCGGGCAGCTGGACGGTCTGGTCGATGGAGATGTCCATGGCGCCCATGGGGGTCTGGACGGTCATGGTCATCACCTCGTGCCAGCTCGACAGCTTGTCGTACTTCGCGCCGCCGGTCTCGCCACGCAGGGCGAGCACGAGCGCCTTGCCCTGGGCCAGGCTCTCGGGCGTGGCCGCGGGGATCTCGAGCTTTGGCGTGGCCGCGGGGATAGTGATGTCGATGGTGTTGACCGGGCCGAACTTGCTCAGGTCGCCGTCGAACTCCTCGGGCGTGCCCACCACCAGGATGCTCAGATCCTCCGGGTGCCAGAGGCGCTGGCAGGCGGCCTGCACGTCGGCCGGCGTCAGGGTCATCACCGCGTCCTGGTACTTCTGCAGGAAGTCCGGCTGGTAGCCGTACATCTCGAAGAGGACCATGCGGTCGAGGATCTCGCGCTTGGTGTCGTAGTTGAACACCTCGCTGTTGAGGATCATGTCCTTGGCCAGCTGGAGCTCCTCGTCGGTGACGGGCTCGGCGATCATCTTCTCGATCTCGGCCAGGATGCCCTCGGCCGAGGCCTCCACGGTCTCGTTCTTGGTCATGATGTAGGCCAGGAACGAGCCGGGGAACCGCCAGCCGGTGCCCGACGACGAACCCACCGAGTAGGCCCAGCCGCGGTTCGAGCGGAGCTCCTTGAACAGGCGGCTGCTGAAGCCGCCGCCGAGGATCTCGGCGCCCACGCGGATGGCGGCGTAGTCGGGGTTGTCGTTGCGGATGCCCTTGTGGCCCAGCAGCACGGTGGCCTGGGTCAGGCCCTCCTTGGGCGCCACGTTGACCGTGCGCGGCAGCGAGGGGATCTCCGGATCGGCGGGCAGCGGCACCGAGGCCTGCTCCCAGTCGGCGAAGGCCTGCTCGATGCGGCCGGTCAGGTCCTGGGCGTCGAAATCGCCGATCACCACCAGGTACATGCGGTCGGGATGGAAGTAGGTGGCGTGGAACGCCTGCATGTCCGCCTGGGTCACGGCGGCGATGGTGTCGTATTCGGGATGGCGCGCCAGCGGATGATCGGGGCCGTAGAAGACCTTGGGCGCCTCGCGCATGGCGATCTGCATGGGCTCGTCGTTGCGCCGGCTGATGCCGGCCTTCTGCTGCTGCTTGGCCAGGTCGATCTTGTCCTCGGCGAACTGTGGGCGCATCAGGATGTCGGCCAGCAATTCCAGGCCCAGGTCCAGATCCTCGCTCAGACAGCTGAGGTAGGCGCCGCCGGTGCTCTGGCCGACCCAGGTCTCCACCTGCAGGCCGCGGGCCTCCACCAGCGCGTCGATGTCGTCGCCGGTGCGGTCGCCGGCGCCGCCGGTACGCAGGACGCTGCCGGTCATGCTGGCCAGGCCCAGCTTATCGGCGGGGTCGTAGATCGAGCCGGCCCGGATCTGGGCCGACAGCTCGATCATGGGCAGGTAGTGGTCCTCGGCCAGGTAGAGGACCATGCCGTTGGGCAGTTCGACCCGCTCGTAGGCGGGCATCTCGAACGCATTCAGCTCGGGGATCTTGATCTTCTCCCAGGGTTCCTTGGCAGCGGCGCCTGCAGCGAGCAGGACCACGGTCAGCACCGCGAGGAGGACCAGGGCATTGCGCGTCGTCTTCATCACACGTCCTTTCAAAGCGCGCTCGCGGCGGCTAGGCATCCTTGTTCTCGCTCATGGCGACGGTCCGGTTGGTCTCGACGAAGATCTCGGAGGCCACGCGCTGGATGTCCTCCAGGGTGACGGCTTCCATCTTCTCGACCTCGCGGAAGATGTTGCGCCAGTCACCGGTCATGGCCTGGGTCATGGCCAGCTGGCCGGCCAGACCGTTGTTGCCCTCGAGGCCGCGCAGGAAGTCGGCGCGGGCGCGCTGCTTGACCCCGGCCAGCTCTTCCTCGGTGACGCCGCCCTCGACCAGACGGTCGATCTCGGCGAGCACGATCCCCTCGAGCTCCTGAGCGGTGACGTCCTTGGCGGGGATGCCCATGACGGCCAGGAGCGTGCGGTAGCGGATGCCGGGATAGCCGGCGAAGCTGGCGCACTGCACGGCCTTCTTCTGCTTCTTAACGGCCTCGGTGTAGAGGCGGCTGGTGCGGCCCTGGCCGAGGATGTCGGCGATGGCCTGGTAGACCGGCCAGTCGGGATGGTTGACGCCCTCGATCTTGTAGCCCATCAACAGGAGCGGCTGCGCGTCCTGCTTGAGCACCAGGCGCTTCTCGCCGAGCTGGTCCGGCTCGAAGGTCTCCATCTCCACGGGGGTGCCCCCGGGCACGTCCTTGAAGTACTTCTCGGCGTATTTGCGCACGTCGTCCACGTTGACGTCGCCCACCACGGCCACGGTGATGTTGGGCCCGATGTAGTGGGTGTCGTAGTACTGGCGGGCATCCTGGCGGCTCATGTTGTTGAGGTCGGACATGTAGCCGATGGTGGAGTGGTGGTAGCCGTTGGCGTCGAAGGCCAGGTTCTGGAACTGCTCCATGAAGAGCTTGCCCATGGGGCTGTTGTCCACCCGCATACGGCGTTCCTCGGTGACCGGGCCGTCCTTCTCGGTGTAGTACTCGCGCAGCACGAGGTCGGCCATGCGGTTGCCCTCGAGGTAGGCCCACAGCTCGAGGCGGTTGCTGGGCATGCTGTAGAAGTACTGGGTGAAGTCGGTCCACGTGGAGGCGTTCATGCCCACGCCGCCGTTCTTCTCGACGATCTCGCCGTACTGGTTGCTCTTGACGAACTCGCGGGCGGCGTCCTTGGCCGCCTCGAACGCGGCCTCGAGTTCGGCCAGCTTCTCGGCATCGGCGCTGACACCCTTGTTGCGCTCGGCCTTGAGCGCCTGGAAGGCCGCGTCCTCGGCCGCCATGGCCTTGCGCTCCTTCTTGATGTCCTCGGTCCCGATCTCGCTGGTGCCCTTGAAGGCCATGTGCTCGAGCAGGTGCGAGATCCCCGTGATGCCGCGGACCTCGTGGGCGCTACCGACGCGCACCACGGTCCGGAACGAGAAGACCGGCACCGAGTGGTCCTCGAGGACCAGGAAGCGCATGCCGTTGTCGAGGGTGAATTCGTGGATCTGGCTCTCCAGATCGAGGTAGGTCTGCGCCGGAGCCGTCACGGCGCCCAGCAGCAGGATCGCGACCGTCACGGTCGCCAGTCGGGTGGATTTGAACATGGGCTTCGAGCCTCCGAGTCTGCCTCTCGTACCGACGAGAGAACCGAGATGGCGTCCCCTGTGGACCCCATCGGCGGTGGCGGATATTCCGGATCGATACGCTATACCGACAAGTGGCCGCTGTCAAAACCTCCCGAAATCAGGAGGTTTACTGAGACAGCTGCTCGCCGGGTCACAGAACCGAAAAGGTTCGTGGGCAGCACGGCGTATCCCGATCCGCGGGCCGGCGACCACCCTGTCAGGAGGACGGCCGGCGGCGATCCATACGCGGTCGGACAGGGAATTGTTCGCATCATTTTGCCGCGGCGCGTTCAAGGCCAGTCCGCTCCAGCCCAGATCGACCCCGAACGCGCCGCAGAGCCGCCCCGGACCCGCGGCGAGCGATCGGTCCGGACCGCCGCCGCGCCGCCGGCGCATGACCGCCAGCCCCACGAGCGGTTCGGCGGCCCGCAGCAGCACCGCCCCCGCCCGCCCGGCCGGCTCGGTCACCAGGTTCAGACAATGGTGCATGCCGTAGATGAGGTAGACGTAGGCCATGGCGGGCGGGCCAAACATGATGGCGCTGCGCGGAGTGCGGCCGCGACCGGCGTGGCTGGCGGAGTCGCGCTCGTCGAGATAGGCCTCCACCTCCACCAGGCGGCCGGCGCAGACCTCGCCCTGGCACGCGGTCCAGAGCGTGCAGCCCACGAGCTCGCGGGCCACCGTCACCGTGTCGCGGGCGTAGAACGAGCGGGGCAGGGGGCGGCGCGGGGGCGCCACCGTCAGCCCTGCCGGTCGAGCTGCTGACGCCGGAGCCAGAGCACGCCCACCACCGTGGCAGCGACCACCACCAGCAGGAGCACCGACACCGACCGCCAGACCGGGATGGGTTCGCGTTGCAGCGCCTGGTTCAGGAGCGTCTCGATGAGGCCGCGCACGTCGGCGGCCTGGGCGTCGGGCCAGTCCACCAGGTTGCGCAAGTGGAAGCGCAGCGTCCACTCCTGGATCCGCTGGGGGATGCTCGCGACCAGCGGCTCCCAGCCGAAGGCGAAGATGATGGCCGGTCCCAGCGGCTTCTTGAAGCGGGCGCCGAAGCAGCCGAAGAGCGCGGTGTACGCCAGGGTCCCCAGGAGCGTGACCATGGTCAGCTCGCTGTGCAGGCGGATGAGTGCGAAGTTCACCTCGCCGAAGCCGCCGAAGAGCATGAGCGCGAAGACCGCGGTCTGCGAGAGCAGGACCATGACGCAGGCCACCAGCGCGGCGGCGATCAGCCGGCCCAGGTACAGCGCCGGGCGGCGCAGCGGTCGGGTCCAGAAGTAGACCAGCGTGCCCTCGGCGATGGGCTCGCTGATGGCGGGCGCGCCCAGGGCCATGGCGGTCACCGGCAGCAGGAACGGGATGTAGACGTCGCCGGCCAGGAGCGCGAGCAGCACCCCCGCGGGCGGCTGCCCCGGATACCAGATCCGCACCGCCAACAACAGCAGCACCGGCAGCGACAGGAGCAGGCCCAGGCTCAGCAGGCGGCGGCGGCGGGCCAGTTCACGCCAGGTGGCGGCGGCCACCACGCCGACGGCGAGCAGGTCCGAGAGCGGCGCCGGCGGGGCGGACACGGTGGCGGTGTTCTCGCGGTTCATCTGGCAACTCCGATCAGTCCCCGGTCAGGTAATGGAAGACCGACTCCAGGTTGTCGTCGAGGGTGTGGATCTCCTCCACGGTCAGCCCCGATTCGAGCAGGCTGCCGGGCAGGGCGCGGTAGAACTTGAGCGCATGGTCGGTCTGGATGATCACCTTGTCCTCGCCCTTGCACTCGACGCTGCGCACGTGGTCCAGACGCACCAGGAAGGCCGCGAGCTCGCGCGGCCGGGCGCAGGTCAGCGCCACCACCGTGGGGTGCTCGGGGATGAGGTCGCGGATCTCGGTGACGTCGCCCTCGGCCAGGACCTTGCCGCGGTGGATCAGCACGATGCGGCGGGTCATCTCCTCCACCTCGGGCAGGATGTGACTCGAGACCAGCACCGTGCGGCCCTCCTCGCCGAGCTGGCGGATCGCGCCGATGGCCTGCTGGCGGCTCACCGGATCCATGCCATTGAGCGGCTCGTCCATGAAGAGGATGTCGGGATCGTGGGCGATGGCCTGGGCCAGCTTGAGTTTCTGGCGCATGCCCTTGCTGTAGCCGCCCAGGCGCCGGCCGGCGGCCGCGGTCAGCTCGAATCGCTCGAGCAGCTCGTCGACGCGGCCGCGCACCCGCGGTCCCTCGACCCCGGCCAGGCGCACCAGCATGGTCAGGAATTCGCGCCCGGTGAGCCAGCCGGGCAGCGCGTCGCTCTCGGGGCAGAAGCCCAGGCGGCGGTAGAGGCCGACGTGCGAGCGCAGCGGCAGCCCGTCGAGCCGGACCTCGCCGCGGCTCGGCGTGATCAGCCCGGCCAGGAGCTTGAAGAGCGTGGTCTTGCCGGCGCCGTTCTGGCCGAGCAGGCCGACCACGCCCGACCCCACCTGCAGCGAGCAGCGCCCCACGGCCACCACCTCGCCGAACCACTTGCCGACCTCGTCGGCTTCCAGTCGCACCGGGGGCGTGCCGATCATGTCACCACCTCCACCGGTCGGATGCGCGCGCGCAGCACCGCCAGCGCGCCGGCCACGGCCAGGACGCAGAGGACCAGACTCGCCCAGGGCGAGATCGGCAGCCGTGGCGCCGAATCCAGGATCAGCGAACCGGCGTTGTGCCAGTGGCCCAGGAAATTGGCGTACTGGAGCTGCCGCAGGCCCACCGCCTCGCCGATGCCGCCGACGGCGTCGCCGCCGAGGCAGAGCACGGTCCACCAGACCACCACCAGCACCGTGCGCGTGCCCAGGCTCGAGAACGCCAGCAGCACCAGCGACAGCCCGGTGCCGGTGGCCAGGGCGAACACGGCCAGGCGCAGCGGGGTCAGGATCAGCAGGTTCAGGCCCGTGGCGGCGGGGTCGATGAGGTAGGCGAAGAGGCAGAGCACCAGCGCCGGCGCCAGGCTCACCGCCAGGTAGCCGGCCAGCACCACCAGGGTCTTGCCGGCGAGGTAGTCGGCCAGGCCGAGGGGGCGCGAGAAGTAGAGCGCGAGGCCATTCTCGCGGCGGTCGCGCGCGATGAGGCCGGCGCCGAGGATCACGGTGGCCAGGAAGACGAAGAAGCGCTGGCCCTCGAGGAAGGCGAGGAAGCCGGCGGGGCTGATGCTGGTCCACTGGCCGCCCGCGGCCAGCTCGACGATCTCGCCGGCGCGGGCGCGCACGAACACGATGACGCCCTTGACCACCGCCGGCACCCAGGCCATGAAGAGCAGGAGCAGGGTCCAGCGCCGCTGCAGCGGCGCGGCCATGCCGCGGCGGGCGATGACCCACCAGGGCGGGTCGGCTGGCTGGCCCGAGTCCTGCCAGTGGGTGTAGCCTCGTTCGTGGACCGGCATCAGCTATCCTCCGCATCGACGATGGCATGGAACTCGTCGGCCAGGGTGATGGGCCGGCGGCGCAGGCGGCGCGGGGCGTAGTCGCAGGCCACGGCCAGCTCGAGCAGCGCGCGCATGGTGTGTTCGAGGGGCTTCTCGGCGCCGGCGGCCAGCCGGTCGAGATCCAGCACGGCGGTGATGTGGCGCCCATCCTGCTCCACCCCCACGGCCAGACGCCGCAGCCCGGCCACGAACGCCTCCTCGCCGCCGAACCCGGTGATCTCGAAGACCTGCTGGCCGGAGATGTCGCGGGGCGAGACGTGGTGCCGTTCGAGCAGTCGACCCTGCCGCAGCACCAGGATCTCGTCGCACACGGCCTCCACGTCGGCCAGCAGGTGGGTGGAGAGGATCACGCCCAGGCCCTTGCGGCCGGCGAGGTCGGACACCAGCTCGAGCATGGCGGCGCGGCCGCCGGGATCGAGCCCGCTGGTGGGTTCGTCGAGGAGGAGCCAGCCGGGGTCGTGGACCAGCGCGCAGGCCAGTTTCAACCGCTGGCGCATGCCCTGGCTGTAAGTCTCGCAGGGGCGGTAGCGCTCGTCGCGCAGCCCCACGAAGTGCAGGACCTCGTGGGCGCGCTGCATGGCGTCCTGTCGGCCCATGCCCGCCAGCTCGCCCAGGTACGCGGTGAGGGCCACGCCGCTGAAGCCGGGGATCACGCCGCCGCGCTCGGGCATCCAGCCCAGGTGGGCGCGCCCGCGCCGCGCCTCGCGGGCCATGTCCTTGCCGGCCACCCGGACGTGGCCCGGCCGGATGGGGATCTGGCCGAGCAATGCGCGCAACAGGGTGGTCTTGCCCGACCCGTTGGGGCCGAGCAGGCCCACCGCGCCGGGCTGCAGCTCGAAGCTGACGTTGCGCAGGACGAGGTCGTGGCGGTAGGCGAAGGAGAGGTCCTCGACCTGGATGGGGCTCGACGGGGTGGGGTCCATGAGTCCTACTTCCATTCCGGGGCTGAAACCGATCGCGATCCTACGCGGTGGGCCCGGGCTTGTTGCAGCATCGCCGGCCTGCTCTCAGGACGCAAGCCTGGACGGTCGGGTTGCCATCGCATTCAGACCTGATCTTCCTCCAGGAAATAGTTGTAGTCCTCGAAATCCTCGGCGTGCAGGATCTCGTGGACGTGGGCCGGCGTGCTGGCGTGGTAAAGCTGGGTCTGGATGGCCGGATCCGACCCCACCGACCGGGCCAGCGCCGCCAGCACCTCGAGGTGGCGCTGACGCTGCTCCGGCGGCACTACCAGCAGGGTGATGCAGTGCACCGGCTGGCCGTCGGGCGTCTCGAACCCCAGCCCCTCACGGTTGATGGCCATGACCCCCACCAGCTGGGGCACCCCCGACAGCTCGGCGTGGGGCAGGAAGAGGCCGCGACCGACGCAGGTGGACATGACGCGCTCGCGCTCGATGATCTGTTGCACAAGCTCCTGGCGGTCGACCTGGGTCAGGCCGTGGCTGCGCACCAGGAGGTCGACCAACCGGACGATGGCCTCCTCCTTGTCGGCGGCGCGGAACCCCGTGACGATGTTGGGCTCGTGCAGGAAATCGATGAGCCGGGGCCGGTCCATGCCCAGATCGCCCGACCGCGCCAGCGCCCAGCGCGTGGTCAGCGGTCCGATGATCTCGTTGAGCGCCACGGTGGCCACGCCGACCACCACGAAGAACTGCCCCACCGTGTCCATCAACGGGCTGTCCTTGACCTTGAGCAGCAGTCCCACCGCCACGCCGGCCTGCGGGATCAGCGCCAGGCCCAGGTTGTCCCCCAGGCTCCGCGGCGCTCCGGCCAGCTTCATGGCCAGCCAGCCAGCCCCCACCTTGCCCACCATCCGGGCCACGATGACCAGCAGAGCCAGCAGTCCCGCCGAACCCAGCGATCCCAGGTGCAGCTCCATGCCCGCCAGCGTGAAGAAGATCGCCAGGATCGCCGGCTCGAAGCTGGCGAAGGCGCGGTGCCCGATCTCCTCCTTGTCGTGGGCGAGGTTGGCCAGGGTGGCGCCCATGAACAGGCAGGACAACAGCTCGGAGACGCCCACCGCGTCGGCCAGGCCGATGGTGAGGAAGAGCCCGATGAGCGCAGTGGTGGCGAGCTTCTCGGCCTGGAAGACGTGCCGCGTGGTGAGCGCCATGACCACGCCCACGGCCCCGCCGACCAGGATCGACAGGCCCAGCTCCTCGAACGGCGCCAGAAAGATGCTGCCCACCGAGCCGCCATCCATGGTGCCGACCCGGACCGCGGTGTAGGCCATCTCGAAGAGCATGATGCAGGCGATGTTGTTGAGCGCCACGGCGGCCATCAGCGTGGAGACGAACACGCCGCGCGCCCGGGTCTCCTTGACGATGGCCACCACCGTGGCCGGCGCCGTGGAGATGGCCAGCGTGCCCAGCAGGATGCCGAACACCCAGTCGCCGTCGCCCAGGAAGCGGACCGCCGCGTAGACCAGCACCGGCGTCAAGATCATCTCCAGGAGCAGCAGCCAGCCCAGCCGGCGCAACGCGTTCTCGAGCCGGTAGATGTGGAGGTGGCTGCCCACGGCCAGGGCGATCAGGCCCAGGGCGAAATTGATGATCGGGGTCATGGCCTCGGACGTGTGGTGGCCGAAGAGGCCCAGCACCGAGGGGCCGATCAGAACGCCGGCCAGGATCTGGCCGGTCACCGCCGGCAAACGGACACGCTTGGCCGCCTCGCCGCTGAGCAACCCGCAGGTGGTCAGGAGGGCCAGGGCGATCAGGTTGTTCTCGAGCAGGCTCGTCAAGGGTGACCTCGCTGGAAGTTGTTGGGCAACCAGCAGCATACCCCGGGCTTCATCAGGCGCAAGAGGGCATCATCTTGAATCACCAGTTTCCGGTTGCCTCGCTCCCACCGGCACGCTTATCCTGGCGGGAAAGCCATCGCCCAGGGAGACCATGCAACGCATTCTGGTCATGGACGACGAGCCCGATGTGCGCGACTTCCTGGTCACGGCGCTCGAGCACGCCGGCGACACGGTCCAGGCCGCAACCAACGGCAAGGAAGGCATCCATGCCTGCCGGCAGCACCGCATGGATCTGGTGATCACCGATCTGGTGATCACCAACCTGGTGATGCCCGAGAAGGAAGGCCTCGAACCATCATCGAGCTGCGGCGTGAATATCCCGAGCTGACGGTGATCGCCATCAGTGGCGGGGCGCGCGGTAGCAGTCGTAATTATCTTGGTGCCGCCGAACTATGCGGCGCCCACCGGGTCTTCGGCAAGCCCATCTCTCCCCGCGAGCTCTTGCACGCGGTGCGCGAGGCCATCGGGGACCCGGATCCGGCCGGTCCAGCGTCCGAGGAGGGCCGGAACCCCTGACCAAGTGGAGGTCGAGCAGCCATGGCGACCGTTCTCGTGATCGAAGACGACCAGGAAGTGCGCGAATACCTGGTGGCGGTCCTCTCCCGCGCTGGCCACGACGTGACCGCGGCCAGCAACGGCCGCGACGGCGTGGCCACGTTCCAGGAGACGCCGACGCAGGTGGTGATCACCGACATCATCATGCCCGAGAAGGACGGCATCGAGACCATCCTCGACCTGCGGCGCGAGCACCCGACCCTCAAGGTCATCGCCATCAGCGGCGGCGGCCGGTCGACCCCGGAGAACTACCTCCACTCGGCACGCCTGCTCGGCGCCGACCGGGCGATCCGCAAGCCGTTCAAGAACGAGGAGATTCTCGCGGCGGTGGCCGAACTGGTGGCCGAATAGGGTTCGCGCTCGTTCAGAATCCAGGGCCGCGCTCGGCGCGGCCCTTGCCTATGGTGACGGTGCCACCCCCATCTCCTGCAGCAGGTGCTCGGCACCGTCCACGGTTCCCGCGACCCACAGCACGTAACGGATATCCACGCCGATGGACCGGCTCCACGCCTGGTCCCAGCCATAATCGTTGATGGTGGCCTCCCACGACCGATCGAAATTCAGCGCCACCACGCGACCGCGGGCGTCGAGCACCGGGCTGCCCGAGCTGCCTCCCACGGTGTCGGTGGAATAGAGCAGGCAGACGGGCACCGAGGTGTCGCCGGCCAGGGCCAGTTCCCGCAGCCTCTCGGGCAGGCGGAACGGCTCCTGGCCGGTGTCCTTCTCGAGCAGGCCGGCCACGGTGGTCACCGGCTCGAGATACATCGCATCGCGCGGCCGGTAGCCCTCGACCCGGCCCCAGGTCAGGCGTAGGGTGCCGTTGGCGTCGGGCACGAATGCCTCGCCCAGCCAGGCCTGACGCGCCTCCACCAGCGCGGCGAGCAACGGGTCGAGCCGTCCGCGACGGGCGCGGCCGAGTTCGCGTTGATGCACATAGGCGGGGTAGATCATGGCCACGAGTTCGAGGAATGGATCGTCGAGGCTGGCCTGCTCCTCGGGCGAGAGCTGTGCCGCAGCGCGCGCCCACTGCGGCTCGGCGAGCTCGGTGCGGCCCAGAGCGTCGTCGAGCATGGCCGCGGCCGCGGCGGCGCCCACCTCGCCCACCAGCGGCCGCAGGACGTCGGGCACCGCGGCGGGCGGCAGTTCCCCACCGCGCCAGAGCAGCTCGGTGAGGATCTCCCGCTCGACCTCGGGCACCACGGACCGCGCGCCGAGCGTGAGCTGGTCGAGGGTCTGGTCGAAGTTGCGGTCCATGTAGGGTTTCTCGCGCTCGAGGTCGGGCTTCTGACGCTCGAGGGCCGCCTCGTGGACGGTGCGCGCCAGACGCAGGTGGTACGGGCTGGTCAGCAGGAAGCGGAGCCAGGACTCGGCGGGTGTGGCCTCCTGGAGCTCGGCATAGAACCTGCCGAGGGCCGGCAGGACCTGGCCGTAGCGCTGCCGGCGCTCCGCGTCGGCGCCGATCCAGGCGGCGAGCTCGGCGTCGGCGGCCTCGCGGCGGGCCAGCAGGTCGAGCCGCTGGATGCCCTGGAGCTTGCCGCGGTAGTTCTTGTGCGTGTTGTGCAGCGATTTGAGGCGGCTGGCCAGGGTCAGGGCATCCCCGGGATGGCGCCCAGCATGGGCCTCGAGCGTCTGGATCTGCCAGCCGTACCAGTCGACGGTCCAGGGCATGCGCACCGTGGCCTCATGACGCAGGAAAGCCGCCGAGCGGTGACGATGGGTGCGCCCGGGATAGCCGAGGAGGAACACGGGATCGCCCGCGTCGGCCCCCGCGGCGGCCACCGGCAGGAACACCTGCGGCCGGTAGGGCACGTTGTCCTCGTGGTAGGGCGCGGGTTCGCCATCGGGACCGACGTAGGCGCGCAGGAACGCGAAGTCCCCGGTGTGCCGCGGCCAGATCCAGTTGTCCTCTTCGCCACCGAAGTGCCCCACGTCCCGCGGCGGAGCGTAGACCAGACGCACGTCCTTGAGGTAGACGTAGAAGAAGAGCACGTAGGTGCGGCCGCGGAACATCTCGGCGACCTCGGCGCGCAGGCCCGGCTGCTGCCGCTCGGCCTCGCGCTCGATCTCCTTGATGCGGCGCTCGATGGCCCGGGTCCGCTCGCCGGCGTCGAGGTCGTCGGTGACCGCGGCGAGGACCGCGGCCGAGACGTCGCGCGAGCCCTGGGTGATGCGCACGGTGTAGCCCGTCGCCGGGAACTCGTCGCCGCGGCCAGCCGCCAGGAAGCCCTCGCTCAGATGATCGCGGGCGGCCGTGGAGGCCTGCTGGATCGCGCGCATGGCGCAGTGGTGGTTGGTGAGGATCAGCCCCTCGGGCGAGACGAAGCTGCCGGTGCAGCCGCCGATCTTGCAGATGCCGTCGACCAGGCTGGGACCCTCGGTGGAGAAGATCTCGGCGGCGGTCACCTCGAGACCTGCGGCGGCGAGGTCGAGACGGCCGAGGTCGTTCACCGGATACATGCCCTCGAAAGCGAGGGTGGCCGAAGCGGAGACGAGCAGGCAGAGGACGGGCATGAGTCGGCGCATGACGATCCTTCCTTTGGCGGGCCGCAGACCCGATCAAGATGCGCAACGCGGACGCCGCTGGCCAGTGCTTGTCCCCGCCGCGAGCCTCGACTAGGATTCGCCCATGGACTACTCCCATTTCCTCGACCGCCTCGACCCGGCGCACCGCCGCGAGCTGGAGGCCCAGCTGACCGAGGTCATTCTGCCGCGCCGCATCGAGCGCATGGACGCGGTGCTGGCGCAGCGGACGCGACGCCTCACCGTCCTCTTCGAGGATCTCTACCATCCCCACAACGCCAGCGCGGTCATGCGCACCGCCGAGTGCTTCGGGTTGCAGGACATCCACGTCGTCGAGCAGGACAAGCGGTTCCGGCCGAGCAAGGACGTGGTGCGGGGAGCGGCCCGCTGGCTCACGCTCCATCGGTACGCAGACCTCACCGTCGCGCTGGCAGCGCTGCGCCAGGGCGGCTACCGACTCGCCGCCACCTCGGTGGACCCCGGCAGCCTGCCGCTGGACGAGGTGCCGGTGGACACGCCACTCGCGCTCTGCTTCGGTACCGAGGAGACCGGGCTCAGCCCCCGGGCCCTGGCCGCCACCGACCTCCACGTCCACGTCCCCATGGCCGGCTTCACCGAGAGCCTGAACGTGTCGGTGACCGCGGCGTTGTGCCTGCGCGAACTGACCGGCCGGATCCGCGCTGGCTCGGGCTGGGAACTGACCGCCCAGGAACGTGCCGACCTGCGCCTGACCTGGCTCATGCAGGAGGGCACCAAGGCGCGCGCGCTCACGGTGGCCCGACTGCGCCAGTGGGATCTGGTGGGGCGCGGCGGCGGCGTGTGGTCAGCGGACTAGATCACGCGCCTCCTCTCCGACCGGCCGCTTCCTACCGACCGCAAACCATCCCGGCCGCCCCCGCTCGTGCCACAGCCGGTGGCAGGCGCTGCACAGCGTGATCAGGTTCGCCGCCGCGTTGGTGCCTCCCCGGTTGCGCGGCACGATGTGATGGACCTCCAGGAACCGCGTGTGCGTGCAGCCCGGCGTCCGGCAGCGATGGCGATCGCGCGCCAGCACCGCGCGCCGCGTGCGTGGCGGGATGGTGGTGGTGTTGCGGCCGCCCGGTTCGGCCACCGCCGCGTCGCACGTCACGCGGGCAGCGTCCGCGCGGTCCAGCGGCCGACCGGCCGCCTCCACGGCTCCGCACTCAGGGCAGCGGTGGACGTGGATCTGGACCGGGGGGCGCGTCCCCCGGGAGTTGGCTTCAGCGCATCTGTTTTCATCGCTATCACTTACGGCTTTCGATGTTCCCCGCACCTCCACCAGCTCCGCCAGCGCCGCCAGCAGGTCCTCCGCGTTGGGCGCCCGACCCAGCTCCTGCCACAGCGCCTCGTACCGCGCCGCCTGCTCGGCCGTCAGCCGCAGGCCGACCTGGACCGGAGCGGCCGCCGCCAGCCGGGTCTCGGACGCGGACTCGGTGCTCGGCAGCAACTCCCCCTGCCCCACCCGCGCCGCCCGACGCGCCTGCGCCTTCCGCCGCACCCGCTGGACCTTGGCCTCCAGCTCGCGGCGCGAGGAGGATGCCGCCGTCTGCAGCCATTCCGCCTCGGTGCGCGGGCTCGCCACCTTGACGATCTCCCGCGCCTTGGTGTAGCCCAGCTCGCCGCTGGCCACCGAGGCCCGCAAACGCGGCAGCTCGTCGAGGCGCGCGGCCAGGCGGTCGAAATCGGCGGCGCGAGTGGCGGAGAAGCCCAGGCGGGTCACGGCGTACTGGCGCATGGAGGCGCAGTCGAAGGCGCGGTAGAGCCGGCGGCGGCGCACCTCGGCGAACCAGACCACGACGTGGTGCTCGGCCTGGTTCAAGGAACGAACGGCTTCCACCAGGCGCGCGTGGACGGCGCCGGCGGGCAGATCCGGTTGGAAGGACATGGGAAGACCAGCGATCCGGGAGGAGGTGGCTAGGGGATATTATACGAACAAATGACGAAAATGTCAAGCAGAAAATGTGCGCAAGCCACTGGGGAAAAACATTTTAAGGACGACCGAATTGCATTTTCACCGACATGACCCCGGACAACCGTCCCCCTACTCCCCCAGCTCCGCCAACCCCACGAAGCAGTCCAGCACCTCCGGATTGGCCAGCGCCTCCCGGTTCTCCACCACCTCGCCGTGGATCACCCGCCGCACCGCCAGCTCCACCACCTTGCCCGAGATGGTGCGCGGGATGCCGGGCACCTGGACGATGCGCGCCGGGACGTGGCGCGGGGTCTCCTCCTGGCGGATGCGGCGGCGGATGCGGTCGCGCAGGTCGTCGTCCAGGACGAGGCCGTCGCGGAGGTGGACGAACAGGACCACGCGCTCGTCTCCCTCCCACTTCTGGGCGGTGACGAGCGCCTCGAGGACCTCGTCGAACTGGTCGACCACGCGGTAGATCTCGGCGGTGCCGATGCGCACGCCGCCGGGGTTGAGGGTGGCGTCGCTGCGGCCCTGGATGACCAGGCCGCCGCCGGGCTGGAGCGCGCACCAGTCGCCGTGGTGCCAGACCGCGGGGAAGCGTTCGAAGTAGGCGGCGTGGTATTTGCGGCCGTCGGGGTCGTTCCAGAAGCCGGTGGGCATGCTGGGGAAGCTGCGGGTGCAGACCAGCTCGCCCGGTTCGCCGAGCGGACGGGGCGCGCCGCGGTCGTCGAACACCGACACCGCCATGCCCAGACCGCGGGTCTGCAGCTCGCCGCGGCGGACCGGGAGCACGGGGCTGCCCAGGGCGAAGCAGCTCACGATGTCGGTGCCGCCGGAGATGCTGCTGAGCTGCAGGTCGCGGCCCACCTCGCGGTAGACGTAGTCGAAGCTCTCGGGGGCCAGCGGCGAGCCCGTGGACAGCACCGCGCGCAGCGCCGACAGGTCGTGCTCGTGACCGGGGCTCAGGCCGGCCTTCTCGCAGGCTGCCAGGTAGCGGGCGCTGGCGCCGAACACGGTGACGCTTTCAGTGGCCGCCAGGTCCCAGAGCACCGACCGCGGGTGCATGGCGGCGCCGTCGTAGAGCACCAGCGTGGCGCCCGAGGCGAGGCCGCTCACCAGCCAGTTCCACATCATCCAGCCGCAGGTGGTGTAGTAGAAGAGGCGGTCGGCGGGGCCCAGGTCGGTGTGCAGGCGGTGCTCCTTGAGATGCTGCAGCAGCGTGCCGCCCGCCGAGTGGACCAGGCACTTGGGCAGGCCCGTGGTGCCCGAGGAGTAGAGGATGTAGAGCGGGTGGTCGAACGCGGTCTGGTGAAAGCGGAGCGGGCGGTCGGTGGCGGCGGCGAGCCAGTCGTGCCAGAGGACCGCGCCGGGCAGGGCGGCGAGGTCGGGCTGCGGGCTCAGGAACGGCAGCACCACGAGTTGCGCCAGGTCGGGCAGTTCCTCGCGGAGGCGGGCCGCCGTGGCCAGAACGTCGCACTGCTTGCCGGCATAGACGTAGCCGTCGGTGGCCACGAGCACCTTGGGGGCGATCTGGCCGAAGCGGTCGAGGACGCCCTGGACGCCGAAGTCGGGCGAGCAGCTCGACCACACCGCGCCCAGGCTCGCGGTGGCCAGCATGGCGATCACCGCCTCGGGCACGTTGGGCAACAGACCGGCCACGCGATCGCCGGGACCGACCCCCGCGGCGTGAAGCGCCGCCGCGCAGCGCGCCACCTCGCGGTGCAGGTCGTCCCAGCCGAGTTCGCGGCGCTCACCGGCCTCGCTCCGGGCGATGATCGCCGGGTCGGAACCGGTGCGGTGCAGGAGGTTCTCGGTGAAGTTCAGGAGCGCGCCGGGAAACCAGCGGCTGCCGGGCATGGCGTCGGGGCGGTCGAGGACACCGTCGGCGGGACGGCTGCAGCGCACGCCGCAGAAGTCCCACACCGACTGCCAGAACTCCGCGCGCTCGGCGATCGACCACGCGTAGAGGTCGTCCCAGCCGGCGAGCGGGCGGCCCCAGCGGCGGGACGCCTCGCGCCCGAAGGCGGTGACCTGGGCGGCCTCGCAGCGGGCGGGGTCGGGGGTCCAGAGGATGTCGTTCATGTCGACCCCTTTCGCCGCGCGCTCAGTCGGTCCAGGCGGGCAGGATGGTGCCGGTGACCTCGCCGAAGCCCACGCGGTAGCCCGGGCCCTGGCACCAGCCGGTGATGGCCACCGTGTCGCCGTCCTGGAGGAACTTGCGCTCCTCGCCCGAGGGCAGCGCGAGGGGCTCGGTGCCGCGCCAGGTGAGCTCGAGGAAGCTGCCGTAGCTGCCCTTGTCGGGGCCCGAGATGGTGCCCGAGGCCAGCAGGTCGCCGGGCCGCAGGTTGCAGCCGGTGACCGTGTGGTGCGCGAGCTGCTGGTGCATGGTCCAGTAGAGGTGCTTGAAGTTGGAGCGGCAGACGGTGAACGGCTCGGTCTGCTGCGCGGTGGTCAGGTCCACCTCCAGCGCGATGTCGAAGGTGCAGCTCTTCTCGCCGCGCAGGTAGGGCAGCGGTTCGGGGTCCTGCGCCACGGGCGCGGTGCGGAACGGCTGCAGCGCCTCCCAGGGCACGATCCACGACGAGATGCTGGTGGCGAAGTTCTTGGCGTTGAACGGGCCGAGCGGCTGGTACTCCCACTTCTGGATGTCGCGCGCGGACCAGTCGTTCACCAGGACCAGGCCGAAGATGCGGTCGTCGGCCTCGTCCACCGAGACCGGCGCGCCCAGCGCGTTGCCCGGGCCGGCGGTGAAGAAACCCATCTCGAGCTCGATGTCCAGGAGCCGGCACGGGCCGTACACGGGCGCCTCGGCGTCGGGCGGCAGCATCTGGCCGCGGGGCCGGCGCACCGGCGTGCCGCTCGCGACCACGCTCGACGCGCGGCCGTGGTAGCCCACCGGCAGGTGCAGCCAGTTGGGCATGAGCGCGTTCTCCTTGCCGCGGAACATGATGCCGACGTTGGTGGCGTGCTCGCGGCTCGAGTAGAAGTCGGTGTAGTCGCCGATGCGCACCGGCAGCAGGACGTCCACCGCGGCCACGGGCCACAGGACCTGCGCGCGGAGCGAGGCGTCGTCGCGGAGCGTGGCGGTGTCGTGGCGCAGCAACTCGCTGACCCGGGCACGCACGGCGCGGCGCACCGGCGCGGGCAGCGCCATGAAGTCGTTCAGGCAGTCGCTGGCGAACACGCCCGCGGGCAGGCCGTCCACCGCGAGCAGGCCCGCGTCCTGGAGCGCGGCCAGGTCCACCGCGTGATCGCCCAGGCGCACGGCGCCGCGCGGCGCCTGGCCGGGCGGGGCCATCACGCCCCAGGGCAGGTTCTGCAGGGGGAAGTGCGAGGCGGGGTCGACCTCGAGGAAGCTCCTGAGCGAGGGGTCGCAGGTCTGGTCCATGATCTCCATCCGGGGCTCGGGTTCAGGTCAGAAAGGCGAGGGTGCGCAGGTCGGCCAAGGGCTCGGCGAAGCTGCAGCTGCCGTAACCGCCGAGCAGCTCGCGGCGCAGCGCGGCCACGCGGTCGGCGGACACATGGTACTCGCGCCAGGTGAAGCCATCGCCGTCCAGGCGGAACGACCGCGGTGCGGTGTCCGCGATCACGGGTTCGAGATCGTCGGCGCTGAGCCCGCGGTCGTGCGCCAGGAGCGCCGCGCCGTAGACGTTGAGGAAGCCGTGCATGGGCACGTCGGCGGTATGGTCCATGCCGCGGACCGGGTGGTGCAGGCCGGCGGTGAACTTCAGGGGGACGCGGGTCTCGCAGGCGGCGGCCAGCACCGCGGCGATACGCTCGACGGAGGGCACCAGGTCGGGCGTCACGCCGCCGCAGCGGAGCTTGGCGCCGAGGCGCCGCAGCGGCTGGTCGGCCTGCCGGCGGCCGAGGGCCGTCAGAAGTTCCTGGTCGCGGCCGTCGGGTAGTTCGCAGTAGAGCTCCACGGCCCGCAGGTCCACCGACACCAGCATGGGCAGCACGCTGTCGAGCCAGGCGTCGGCGGTTTGGGCGGCGGGCAGGCGCATCTCCACCGCCTCCTCCACCACCGCGGGCGTGGCCGCGGCGAAGGCGGCCATGTGCGCCAGCTCGTCGTGGTCGGCCAGGAGCGAGAGCCGCAGCGGCCGTGAGGCGCTCCAGGGGCCGCGCAGGTACGGCGTGAGATCGTCGAGGCGCTCGGCGGGCAGCACGAAGCGGCCGAGCATGGCGGCGTCGGGGCCGTCCAGGTGCTGGTCGTAGTGGCGCAGCGCGCTGTCCAGGTCGTGGCTCGCGGGCGGGAAGAGCCCGGCGTAGTCGACCAGGCCGGCCAGGAACGGATCGGTGGCGGGCACGGTCAGTCCTCCCCCAGCCACGACCGCTGGTAGTCCGGGTCCTCGCAGGTCAAAGCGGCGCTGGCGACCTGCAGCGGGGCGAAGGTGTCCACCATCACCGCCAGCTCGTTGGTCTCCTTGGCGCCGATGGACGCCTCGGTGCGCCCGGGCTGCGGACCGTGGGGCAGGCCGTCGGGATGCAGCGTGAGCGAGCCGAACTCGATGTCCTTGCGGCTCATGAACTCGTCGTTGCAGTAGTAGAGCACCTCGTCGCTCATGACGTTGCTGTGGTTGTAAGGCGCGGGGATGGCGTCGGGGTGGTAGTCGTAGAGCCGCGGCACGAACGAGCAGAGCACCCAGCCGTCGCCCGCGAAGGTCTGGTGCACCGGCGGCGGCTGGTGCAGGCGGCCGGTGATGGGCTCGAAGTCGTGGATCGACAGCGCCCAGGGGAAGTAGAAGCCGTCCCAGCCCACGGTGTCGAACGGGTGGTGGTCGAGGGTGACCATGTGGAACTCGCCCGCCTTCTTGACCACCACGGGGAACTCGCCGGTCTCGTCCACGGGGACCAGCCGGCTGGGCGGGCGGATGTCGCGCTCGCAGAACGGGCTGTGCTCGAGGAGCTGGCCGTGCTCGTTGCGGTAGCGGCTGGGCGTGCGCACGTGGCCGGCGCTCTCGATGACCAGGAGGATGGGCTCGCTCGCGGTGTCGAGGCGCCAGCGGTGGACGATGCCGCGCGGGATCACCACGTAGTCGCCCTGGCGGACGTCCAGCTCGCCGAGCTGCGACTCGAGCACGCCGTGGCCGCGGCTCACGTAGACGATCTCGTCGCCCTGGCTGTTGCGGAAGAAGTAGCTGTCCACCACGCGCGGGCGGGCCAGGCTCATGGCCACGTCGCGGTTGTAGACCAGCGGCACCCGGTCGGCCACGGCGCTGGGGCCGGTGGTCTCGAGGCGGTGGGTGCGCAGGTGGCGCATGCGCAGGGTGGAGTCGGGGTCGTGCTCCCAGCGGCGGTTCCAGACCTTCTCGGTGCGCAGGACCGAGGTGGGCCGGCGCAGGGTGTAGAGCAGCGACTGCAGGCCGGTGAAGCCCAGGTTGCCCAGGAGGTGCTCGTAATGGATGCCGCCGCCCTCCTTGGGGAAGACGGTGTGGCGCTTGGCGGGCAGATCGCCCAGTCGGTGGTAGAACGGCATGCTCGTCCCTTTCGTCCCATCCCCGGGGGCCGGCGGCCCCGCAGCCTACAGATGACCCCGCTTGCCCTGCTCGCGCTCGATGGCCTCGAACAGCGCCTGGAAGTTGCCCTTGCCGAAGCTGTCCGAGCCGCAGCGCTGGATGACCTCGAGGAAGAGGGTGGGGCGGTCCTGCAGCGGGCGGGTGAAGAGCTGCAGGAGGTAGCCCTTCTCGTCGCGGTCGATGAGGATCTTCAGGTCGCGGACCTGGTCGCGGTCCTCCTCGATGTCGCCGACGCGGTCCCAGACCGTCTCGTAGTAGGTGTCGGGCACGTCGAGGAACTCGGCGCCGTTGTCGCGCAGGGTGGCGATGGTCTCCAGGATGTTCTCGGTCTTCAGCGCGATGTGCTGGACGCCCGCGGTCATGTTGAAGTCGATGTACTCCTGGATCTGGCTGCGCTTCTTGCCGGCGGCGGGCTCGTTGATGGGGAACTTGATGTTGCGGTCGTGGTCGGCCATGACCTTGGAGCGCAGCGCGGTGAAGTCGGTGCAGATGTCCTTGTCGTCGTAGCTGACGAACTGGGAGAAGTCGAAGACCTGCTCGTAGAAGTCGCACCAGTGCTGCATGCGGCGATGCTCGACGTTGCCGACCACGTGGTCGACGCAGTGGATGCCGACGTTGCTGCCGGGCACGGTGTCCAGCGCGAAGCCGGGCAGGAAGCCAGCGTAATCGCCGCGCTCGATGAAGCTGTGGATGGTGTCGCCGTAGGTGCGGATGGAGGCGCGGCGGACCGCGCCGTCGGCGGCCTCGACGTCGTGGGGCTCGACCACCGGGGTGGCCCCGCGCGCCACCGCCGCGGCGAACGCCCGCCGCACGTCGGGCACCTCGAAGGCCAGGTCGCGCACGCCGTCGCCGTGGCAGTTGAGCCAGACGTTCATGGGGCTCAGGTGGGTGAGCGGCGAGGTCAGGACCAGGAAGATGTCGCCCTGCTTGAGGCAGTAGCTGGCGCGGTCGTGGACCCCGGTCTCGGGGCCCTGGTACGCCACCTGGTCGAAGCCGAAGCACTTGCGGTAGAAGTAGGCGGCCTGCTTGGCGTTGCCCACCCAGAGCTCGATATGGTGGATGCGCAGCAGCTCGACGGCGGCATCGGGGGCGGCGGTGGTCTCGGGCATGGCGGGAATACCTCCAAGAGGGCTGGAATCGGGGTGGCCGGACAATCGACCTTCAATTGGACACAACTAGTCGTGTTGACAGGTGTTGTCAACGCACCCCTTTTCCGGCTCCGGGCGGCCTGCTAAGGTGCAACCCGGCCGATCCCGGCACGTATGCCGCGGATCGCCCCGCATTCGGCCGAAGGAAGCCCGCTTGTCCCGCCACTACCTGCGTCAGCTGGTCGGTCTGGAACCCGGCGAGGGCGTGCCCGCCTTCCTGGCCGGGCTCATGTTCTTCTGCCTGATGACCGCGTATTTCATCATCAAGCCGCTGCGCGACGAGATGGGCATCGCCGGCGGCGTGGAGAACCTGCCGCACCTGTACCTCTTCACGCTGGGCACCATGCTGGTGCTGGCGCCGCTCTTCGGCTGGGTCAGCCGCGGCCGCAGCCGCGAACGTTTCCTGCCGCTGGTCTACCGCTTCTTCAGCGTCAACCTGCTGGGCTTCTTCTTCGCGCTCACCTTCGCCCCGGCGGCCGACCCCTGGCTGGGCCGCGTCTTCTACATCTGGGTGAGCGTCTTCAACCTCTTCAGCCTCTCGCTGTTCTGGGGCTTCATGGCCGACGGGCTCGGTTACCGGCGCGGCCGGCGCATCTTCGGCGTGGTCGCCGTGGGCGGCACCGCCGGCGCCATCCTCGGCGCCGGGCTCACCGACCTGCTGGTCCACTCGCTGGGCCGGATCCCGCTGCTCTTGATCTCGCTGGCGTTCCTCGAGGTGGCCGTCCGGCTGGTGGGCCCGCTCTCGCGCCGCTTCACCGAGCTCGACCGCGGCGACCGCCTGCCCGCCACGGGCATCCCCTCGCGCAGCTCGATCCTGGCCGGCATCCAGCTCGTGGCGCGCTCGCCGTACCTGCTGGCGTTCTGCGCGTTCCTGGTGCTCTACAGCCTCAGCTCCACCTTCCTCTACCTCGCCCAGGTCAACATCGTGGCCACCGCCGAGAACGGTCGGCTGGCCCGGGCACAGCTCCTGGCGCGCATCGAGGTCTGGGTGCAGACCGCCACGCTCCTGACCCAGCTCACCCTGACCGGCCGCGTCATGCGCCGCACCGGCAGCGGTCCCGTGCTGGCGAGCCTGCCGCTGGTCACGGCCGCCGGGTTCGCCATCCTGGGACTGCACCCGGGCCTGGTGGTGCTGGTGGCGGTCCAGGTGCTGCGGCGGACGCTGAACTACGCGCTGGTCAAGCCCGCCCGCGAGAGCCTCTTCACCCCGCTGGCGCCCGATGCCCAGTACCGCGCCAAGAGCTTCATCGACACCTTCGTGTATCGCGGAGGTGACGCGCTGGGCGCCACGTTTTACGATATCTTGACAGGCCTGGGATTGGGCCTGTCCGGGATCGCCTTCGTCGCGGTTCCCGTGTGCCTGGTCTGGTCGCTGGTCGCGGTCCACCTGGGCCGGCGCCAACGCGCCCTGGCCGAGCCCGGTGCCGTGACCACCGACCCCGCCGTGGAGACCCTCGCCGCGCCGGCCGCCGCGTCCTACATCAGGAGAACGCCATGACCCTCGACCGCCGACAGTTCCTCAAGACCACCGCCGCCGCCGGCGCCGCCCTCGGCCTGGGCCTGCCCCTGATCGGCTGCAGCCGCGAGGCGCAGAGCGGCAGCAGCGGCTACCGCGCCGAGCGCGCCGACAAACCCTTGAATCTGCTGATCCTCGGCGGCACCGCGTTCCTGGGCCCCGCCTGCGTGGAGGCCGCCCTGGCGCGCGGCCACAACCTGACCCTCTTCAACCGCGGCAAGACCAACCCCCACCTCTTCTCCGAGCTGGAGAAGCTGCGCGGCGACCGCAACGACGACCTGGCCGCCCTGGAAGGCCGCCAGTGGGACGCCGTCATCGACACCTCGGGCTACGTGCCCCGGCACGTGACCATGTCGGCCGAGCTGCTCGCCCCCCACATCGACCACTACGTGTTCGTCTCCACCATCTCGGTCTACAAGGACTACAGCGTGGTCGGCATGGACGAGACCGCGCCGGTGGGCACCCTCGACGACCCCACCACCGAGCAGGTGGACGGCGCCACCTACGGTCCGTTGAAGGCGCTCTGCGAGCAGGCCGCCGAGGCCGCCCTGCCCGGCCGTGTGACCAACATCCGGCCGGGGCTGATCGTCGGCCCGCGCGACCGCAGCGACCGCTTCACCTACTGGCCGGTGCGCGTGGGCCGCGGCGGCGAGGTGCTGGCGCCGGGCACGCCCGGGGATCTGGTCCAGTTCATCGACGTCCGCGACCTGGCCGAGTTCATCGTCCACGCCCTGGAGCAGAAGCTCGCCGGGGTCTTCAACTGCGATTCGCCCGCGGGCGCCCTGACCATGGGCAAGCTCCTGGACGCCTGCCACGAGGTCACCGGCAGCGACGCCGAGTTCACCTGGTGCGACGCCGAGTTCCTGGCCGCCCAGGAGGTGGCCCCGTGGAGCGACATGCCCTGCTGGGTCCCTGCCGAGGGCGAATATCTGGGCTGGGGCCAGGTGAGTTCCGCCAGGGCCCGCGCCGCCGGCCTGGGCCAGCGTCCGGTGACCGATACCGCGCGCGACACCCTGCTCTGGTGGAACGAGCAACCCGACGAGCGGCGCGAGCACATGCGCGCCGGCCTCGCCCCCGACCGCGAGGCCGCGGTCCTGCGCGCCTGGCATGACCGCACCTGACCGCGCCAACGGTTCCGACCCGCAGCCGCCCCGATATCGACGGTCAAGTCGGTGGGGCGGCTGCCGATATCAGGGGCAGGAAACACCACCCTCGCCCTCGTACCCCGTCGGAGGCCGGCTCCCATGCGCGACAAACGCAACCACACGCGACGCAATAGCCCCCACCGGATCAACGTGCTCTCGGCCGCCAACGACAAGGTGCTGGGGCGCCTGGTGAACATCACCGCCGGCGGCCTGATGTTCCTGTCGAACCAGGAATACCCCGTGGGCACCGTCCTCAACCTGCGACTGCCGCTGCCGACCATGGCCAACGGCAAGACCGCCATCGAGGTCCAGGGCGAGACCCTGTGGTGCGCGCAGGACACGAACCCCCAGTTCCATCGGGTCGGTATCCAGTTCGCCAACCTGGGCGCCGAAGAGGGTTACATCATCGAAACGGTGCTGCAGCGCCTTCACCTCGTGGGCTGACCCCCGCGATCGTCCCAAGGGATGGATCCCATGAACGACAAGGACGGAATCCTGCTCGAATCGGGCACCAACGAGGTCGAGATGCTCGAGTTCGAGCTGGGGGGCCAGGGCTTCGGCGTGAACGTCCTGAAGGTCCAGGCCATCGAGCAGTACGACCCCGACAAGGTCACCGAGATCCAGCTGGCCCACCCCGCCGTGATCGGCACCTACACCTTCCGCGACGGCGTGATCAGCCTCATCGACCTGGGCCACGATCTCGACACGCGCGAGACCGCGGACCAGGGTCTGTCGGCCGACAGTGCCGCCGCCGTGGAGCAGGTCCTGGCCGCCATGCCTACCGGCGACGAGCCGGACGTGGCCGAGGAGGCCGAACGCCTGGCCGAGGAGGACATCGAGACCCGCATCCTGCTGGTGCTCGAGTTCAACGAGAACACCACCGGCTTCCTGGTCGACGGCGTCAACCGCATCCACCGCGTGAGCTGGGACGCCATCAGCCCCCTGAGCCCCTACCTCTCGTCGCTGAGCAGCAAGTTCACCGGCTCGCTGAACATCGAGGGCCGCGAGATCCTGGTGGTGGACATGGAGCGGATCGTGGCCGAGATCCTGCCGGCCGCCGCCCGAGCCTTCTCGGTGGCCGACATCGACGACGACGAGCTGGCCGCCCGCCGCGCCGCGGTTCCCGTGCTCCTGGCCGAGGACTCGGGCACCATCCGCGACGTGGTCACCAGCGAGCTGCAGCGCGGCGGCTACACCCAGCTGCGCTCGTTCGACAACGGCGCCACCTGCTTCGAGCACCTGCAGGCGCTCATCGCCCAGGCCCGCGCCGAGGACCGCCCCATCAGCGACTACGTGGGCGTGCTCATCACCGACATCGAGATGCCGAGCATGGACGGCATGACCCTCTGCCGCCGCGCCAAGACCGACCTGGGCGCCAAGGACCTGCCGGTGATCCTGTTCTCGTCGCTGATCAACGAGCAGATCGCGCGGAAGTGCGACTCGGTGGGCGCGGATGGCTACATCAGCAAGCCGCGGTTCAGCGAGCTGGTGAGCCTGATCGATCGGCATGCGTTGCGCTGAGAGCGGTCTCTGAGCAAGAAAAACGGGGCGCCGGCGGCGCCCCGTTTTTCCATCCTGATTCACGCTGATGCGATCACCCGCCGTGATACAGCCGATCGATGATGTCCTTGTAGTGCTCCATGATCACCTTCCGCTTGATCTTCAGGGTCGGGGTGATCTCGCCGCGGGTCAGGCTGAAAGGCCGCTCGAGCAGGTGGAACTTCTTGATGCGCTCGAAGCTGGCCAGGCCGATGGACTGGCGCTGGATGCGGTCGCGGATGAAGTCCACCACGTGGTGGTCGCGGAGCAGCTCGGCGCGGTCGGCGAACTTGATGCGCTGGTCGCGGGCCCAGCCCTCGAGCGCCTCGAAGCTGGGCATGATCAGGGCGCTCACGTAGCGGCGGCCGTCGCCCACCACGGCGATCTGCTCGATGTAGTGGTCCTTGCCCACCTGCATCTCGATGTTGGCCGGGGCGATGTTCTTGCCGCCGCTGGTGACGATGAGGTCCTTGATGCGGTCGGTGACGCGGACGAAGCCGGCCGCGTCCACCTCGCCGACGTCGCCGGTCCGGAGCCAGCCGTCGTCGGTGAACATGGCCGCGGTCTCCTCGGGGCGGTTCCAGTAGCCCTTCATGACGTTGGGTCCGCGGACCTGGATCTCGCCCTCCTCGCCGATGCGCACCTCGCAGTCCTTGACCGGGCGGCCCACCGTGCCGAACGCCAGACCGCTGCGGCTGTTGCAGGTGATCATGGGCGAGGTCTCGGTCAGGCCGTAGCCTTGGCAGACGAGCAGGCCCGCGGCGAAGAACGTCTCCTCGATCTCGCGGGCCAGCGCCGCGCCGCCGGCGGCGAAGAAGTTCTTGGGGCCGCCCACCACGCTGCGGATGCGGCGCAGGACCAGGAGGTCGGCCACGCGGTAGCGGAGGTGGAGCCAGGGCGAGACCCAGCGCTCGTCGACGCGGCGCTGGTGGTAGGCGCGGCCGGTGCGCAGCGCCCACTCGAAGAGGCGCCGGCGCGTGGGGCTGCCGCGCTCGACGCGGTCGAACATGGTGGCGTGGATCTTCTCGTACAGGCGCGGCACGCCGGTCATGGCGGTGGGCTTGACCTCGGCCATGGCGGCGATGATCTGCTTGGGATCCTGCAGGTAGCAGTTGGTGGCGCCCTGGTGGAAGACGTAGAAGGTCCAGGTGCGCTCGAAGGCGTGGCTCAGCGGCAGGAAGCAGAGCGAGCGGTCGCTGGGGCCCACGGTGAAGCGGTCGTTCACGCCGCGGAACTGGTGGAAGACGTTGGCGTGGCTGAGCATCACGCCCTTGGGGTCGCCGGTGGTGCCGCTGGTGTAGATGATGGTGAAGACGTCGTCGGGGCGGATGGCCGCCTGGCGCGCGGCGATCTCGCCGGCGTGGTCCAGGCCCTCGGCGGCGGCGGCCCACTCGGCGAAGCTGTCGTAGCCGGCGGCCGGGTCGCAGGCCTCGTCGTCGAAGATCAGGATCTTGCGCAGCCCGGGCAGCTCGTCGCGCACCTCGCGCAGCGCCTCCAGTTCCTGCTCGCCGCCCACGAAGAGCACCTCCACCTGGGCGTCGCGCACGATGTGGGCGACCTGGGGGCCGGTGAGCGTGGGATAGAGCGGGACCACGATGCCCTGGGCGCGCTGGATGCCGAAGTCGGCGATGGACCAGGCGGGGCGGTTCCAGGACATGATGCCGACCCGGTCGCCGGGCGCGACGCCCAGCTCGACCAGGCCCATGGCCACCGCGTCCACCGAGTTGTCCATGGCCGCGTAGGAAATGTCGCGCCAGCTACCGGACGAGCGGAAGCGCAGGGCAGCGTGATTGCCCAGCTCCCTGGCCCGGGTGGCGAGCATGGCAGGCAGGTTCTCGTGCATGGATCCCTTTCGCGGGTTGGTGGGCACGCTCCCAATATAGAGCGGCGCCACGTTGATTCCCACCCCGTATCCTCGTTCCGGCCGCACGCCGCTCGTACAGAAAATCAACGGTATTGATACCAGGTATTTGTCCTCTCTTTACCTTGAGGACCGAACTTGACCGGTGTCGGCTGGGCTTCCTGGAGTCCCCGGCCGCCCCGTGCACGACATCCTGCCAGGGCTGGGGACTCCACGCTCACCATCGCAGGGAACGATGGCGCTGCTGGGTGGCTGATCAGGCGCATCCTGTTCCGCGCAGCACTGGCCGCCGCCAGCCTACCGGGACGGCCGCAGGAGCTGGCGGCCCGGCCTCATTTCACCAGCGCCACCCGCTCCACCAGCCGTCCCCGCCCGTCGGCCACCGCCACGAGGTAGACGCCGGCCGCCACCGTGGCGCCGCCGTCGTCGCGACCGTCCCAGCGCAGGGTGTGCGTACCCGCCGGCCGCGCGCCCCGGGCCAGGGTCCGCACGTGCCGGCCGGCCAGGTCGTAGACCGCCACCGTGATCGAAGCCGACGCCTCGAGGCGGAAGACCACGCTGGTGCCAGGGTTGGCCGGGTTGGGCCACACGCGCAGATCGCGAGCGAGGCCAGCCGGCGGCGGGACCGCCGAGACGGCGCCGTTGGGCTGGCCCGGGGTCGGCGTGGTGAAGGTGGTCCAGGTGTCGTGCCCGTCCTCGAGCCGGCCCTCGCTGATGTCGGTGAGCTGGGGGCCGAAGACGTGGGCGTCGAGCTGCTCGTAGCCGCCGCCGGGCAGCGGCCGGAAGAGGCCCAGCTCCTCGCCGTCGGCGGAGAGCTTGAAGGTGGCGTGCAGCGGGCCGTCGGCGGGGTCGTCGTCGCACCAGACGAGCAGGTGCCCGCCGGCCTCGATCACCGTGCCCGCGGGCAGGTGCCACTTGCCGGGGAGCGTGAGGTCGTCGGTGAGGCCGTAGCCGCCCAGGTCCACCGGCTCGTCGGCGGGGTTGTAGAGTTCCACCCAGTCCTCGAAGGCGCCGGTCTCGTCGGCGTTGGTGGTGTCGTTGCTCGCCAGGAACTCGTTGAGCACCACCGTGGGCGGAGGGCCGGGCACGCCCACGGTCCAGGGGTGCGTCTTCTCGGTGCCGTCGCCGAGCACGTGGGTGAGGCGATACCAGGCGGCGTCGACCGGCGCCGTGGCGTCGGTGGCCGTGTAGGTGGTGGGCTCGTTCGTGTCGCCGGCGGCGGCGATGCCCTCGAGGACGACCTCGTACGGCCCTTCGCTGGCGTCCGCGCGGGCGATGGTCCAGCTCGCGGTGTCGATCTCCTGCTCGGTGCGCCAGGCCAGGGCCACGCCGCCCTCGCTGCGCGTGGCCGACCACTCGGTCAGCTCCACTGGCAGCATGCGCGCGGCGAGGAACGCCGCGCACTGCGCATCGACCACGCCGTCGCGCTGGCCCAGGATCCAGCGGATCTGCCCGTGCCGATACTCGAAGTCGTGGGTCTCGGGCCACGACCAGCGATCCATGTGCGCGTCGGCCTCGGACATCTGCGCCGCCACCACGGCGTCGAGACGGTCGCGCATGGCGGCGCCCGCCAGCTCGCCCGCGCGGATCTCCTGCCAACGGTCGCGCAGCGTGCGCCGCAGCACTGGGTTGGCCATGGCCTTGGCGAAGAGTGTGAACATGCTGGTGACGCTGCTGCCCCACTCCTGGAAGTAGTCCGGCGGGCGGTTGGCGGCGAACTCCTCGGCGGTGCTCGAGGCGAAGAAGGTGAAGAAGTCGTGGACGCGGTTGTTGTGCCGCAGCACCAGGTCCTCGTCCCACATCACGAACCGCCAGACCCCGCCCTCGGGCCGCAGGAGGACCAGGTTGCGGGCACCGCCGTTGTCGGCCGAGGCCAGGGTGATGTTCACCAGCTGCCAGTCGAGCCACGAGGACACGTCGAGGTTGGCCTCGATCAGCTCGACGAACGCGTGGTCCTCGGGATCCTCCCAAGCCATCGCATCCGCCAGGAAGGCGAGCCAGTCGGCGTCGGAGCCCTGCTCGACCTGGCCGTCCTTGATCATGTCGTAATCGCCGGTGAGTCCCACGGTCAGCTCGGCCCACTTGTCCTCCAGCCGCTCGCGCAGGTGGTAGAGGCCCCAGTACTCGTTGTTGAGGTAGCCGACCACGGGCCGCCAGCGGCTCACCTCGTGCCCCAGCGCCGCGAACAGCTCGCAGGCCAGCGGATCGCAGAAGAACTGATCGGGGGCGTCGGCCGAGCGGAGGATCAGCCGCGCGAAGGGCTCGTCCGGTTCGCCGAAGAAGGAGCCGACGACGGTCTCCGGGATGCCGTGGTGGTCGAAGTAGAAGCGCAGCGGCTTCTGGGCGTAGGCGCGGCTGCTCTCGCCGTGGATGCGCAGGCCGATGACCCGGTCGTGGACGAGCTGATTGGCGGGGTCGTAATAGGCGAAGTTGGCCGTGCGCTCCCAGAGATCGCCGCGCTGGTTCCAGTTCGGGGGGAAGGACTCGCCGTAGCAGTAGATGCCCGTGACCGGATCCCAGAGCGCGGCCGGCTCGCAGGTCACGTTCACCAGCGGCAACTCGTGCGCCGCCGGATCGGGTGGATCGGGGATCGGGCTGACCGTGATCTCGTGCGTGATCCCGTCGCCGTCGAGGAAGGTGAAGAGCACGGGCTCGATGTCCGACCAGTCGAAGAAGGTGGTGAACGTGTGCTCGTCCACCCGCCGCACGCCCGGCTGGGGATAGGCCAGGTCGAGAGTGGCTTCCCCCACGAAATCCACCGACAGGCCACCCTCGAAGAAGGAGGCGGGCGGCCAGTCGTCGCCTTCCCAGACCTGGCGGTAGCCCCGCACGACCGTGAGGTCGCCGGCGGCGGCGCCGACGGCCAGCAACAGCAGGCCGAGGGTCAAGATCCTGTGCGTCATGTCGTACCCCTGGTTGTGTGGATCCCCGACAATTATAGCACAAGATGATGGTCTGGGGATGTCAGCGTTGTGCGTGGAGGCCCTCGAGGAAGCTCCGGATCCGCCCGGGGTCGAGGGCGCCGCGCCAGTGGCCGCCGGCCTTGAGCGCCGACCCCACGATGACCGCGTCGGCCGCGAGATAGCGGGCCAGGTTCTCGCCGGTGATTCCCGAGCCCACCACCACGGGCAGGTCGCAGGCGCCACGCACCTCGGCCAGGTCGGCCGGATCGGTGGCCGCGCCGGTTGCCGCGCCGGAGATCACCAGCGCGTCCGCCCCGCAGAACGCGGCGGCGCGGGCGGTCTCGGCCAGCGAGACGTCGGCCGTGGCGGCGTGGGCGGCGTGCTTCTTCTTGATGTCGGCCAGGATCGTCACGTGGTCGGCCCCGATCTGGCGGCGGTACCGCAGGAGCGGGCCGGCGCAGGCGTCGAGCCACCCCTCGTCGGCCACGTGGCCGAACACGAACCCCTCGACCCGCACGAACTGCAGCCCCGCCGCCAGCGCCACCGCCACCGCCTCCCGGTTGGCGCCGGCCAGGATCTGGACCCCCACCGGCCCGGCCACGATCTCGCTCACCAGCGCCGCCACCGCGGTCATGGCCGCGGTGATCTCCGGCCCCACCTGCCCGCGCAGGTATGGCACGTCGTGCATGTTCTCGAGCAGGACCGCGTCGATCCCCAGGTCGGCGTAGATCTCGGCCTCGTCGGTGACCCGCGCCACGATATCGGCCATGGGAAGCTCGTGGCCGGGCGTGCCGGGAAGCGCCGGGACGTGGATCATGCCGATGGCGGCGGGGGTGGCGATGTCGGGCAGGAAGGGCAGCGGCATGGTCGGCTCCGGGGTTGGGGTTCGGCGGGATTATGGCATATGGCGGGGTGGGGGTCACCTGGATGGTGAGCGGGGGGCCGGGATGTCTGGGAATGGGCTGTTGGTCGTGCCACCTGGGGGTGGGTGGTTAGACTGCGAGTATTAACCCCCGGGGGTTCTGGATAGCCTGCGAGCAGAACCCCCCGGGGATAATGGCTGGACAGCGATCCGTGCCCCCACGGATCCCAGAAGAAACACCGCTGGCTAGATGCCGGCATACACGAGCTTGCCCTGCACCGTCTCGTCGAACTGCGGGACGGTGATGGTCACGTCGGCCACCAGTTGCTTGCCGCCGGCGGCCAGATGCAGGCGACGTTCCACGTTCATGCGGCCGCCCCTGGTCTCCAGGACCAGGGTTTTGCCGTCCCAGCAGGCCACCTCGGTGGTCCCGCCGCCGCGGCCCTCCACGACCACCGGCTGACCGTCCGGGGTCCAGACCCGGGTCTGGTCCGTGCCGTCCATGATCTCGATCTGGTCGCCGTTGACGGTGATCAGGAGCTGGCGCATGGCCGTGGCCAGGTCGCGGGTGCCGGTGCGGCCGGGAGCCTCGGCTCCGGCCTCTTCGCTCGGCGGACCGCCCCGGCCGCCGCCAGGCCCACCCATACCGCCACCACGACCGCCCATGCCGCCGCCAGGCCCACCCATGCCGCCGCCACGACCGCCGCCTCCGCTGCCCCGCTTCTGGGCCATCTGCTCCCGGATCTCGTCCATGAGCTGGTCCATCTGGGCCTGCAGATCGTCGCTGGCGTTCTCGTCCAGGTTCCAGACGCCGGTCAGGTCGACGGGCATCTCGATCGCGGCCGTCTCGGCCGTGGTCGTCTCGGCGCCGGACAGGCCCGTCAGGACCAGGCAGGCGGCCAGGATGAGGAGGTTATGCTGCACGCGATCCATGACACGCCTTTCGTTCCGGGAATGAGGTGGGGTCCTGGACATGAACGCGCGTTGCGTCGAGATCCTGCGGCGCAGAAATGACGACCCCGACCGAGGTGGCCGGGGTCGTCGGGGTTGATCGTCGGGTCGCCGGGTCAGTCGGCGTGCACAGTCTCGGGGCTGGCCGTGGCGGCGGAATCGGCCGCCGCGCGGGCCATCTCCTCCTCGTTCCAGGCCTGGGCCAGGGCGAGGAGGTCGTCCAGGTCCCTGGCCTTCCGGAAGAGGTCCAGCGCCTCGTGCAGCTGGGTGTCCTCCTCGATGGCCACCTGGAACGCGGCCTGGGCGCCGTAGAGCTTGCGCATGACCTCGCGGCGCACGCCCCAGCGGAGGAAGTCCTCGTTGGCCGTGAGCAGCGAGTCGCTGAGGGTCAGATCGAAGACGCCGAGGAACTCGTCGAGGTTCTCACGCTCGCCCAGGTAGCTCTTGAACTCGGCGAGCGAGGTGTTGTCCAGGGTCCAGTCGCGGGGCAGCTCCGGGTTCTGGTTGGCGTAGTCCACCGCGTAGGCGAACAGCGCCCCGTCGCGCTCGACGGCCGCCTCGAAATCGGTCAGCAGCGACTGCTCGATCTCGATGTCAGGGGTGACCCCGCCGCCGCCGTAGACCACGCGGCCGCTGTCGGTCCGGAACTGCTCCTTCTGGAAACGCGGGATCTCGCGATCCTCGGGCGCGGGCTCGAGCGGCTCGGCCAGGGCCTCGGCGTCGGCGTCGGGATTGTCGGCGTTGAGGTGGTGGCCCTCGGTGTCGCGATCCTTGTGGATGCTGCGGCCCGACGGGGTGTAGTAGCGCGCGGTGGTGAGCTTGAGCGCTTCCTCCTGGTTGAGGCGGAAGACCGTCTGCACCGACCCCTTGCCGAAGGTGGTCTTGCCCACCAGCAGCGCCGCGTCGTGGTCCTGCAGCGCGGCGGCCACGATCTCGCTGGCCGAGGCCGAGGAATGGTTGACCATGACGACCATGGGCACCTTCTCGTAGACCTGGCCGCGCCGCTCGGAATAGAAGCTCATGCTGTTGGCCTGCAGGCGGCCCTTGGTGTAGACGAGCAGCGTGCCGCGCTCGAGGAACAGCTCGCTCACGCGCTTGGCCGCCTCGAGCAGGCCGCCGGGATTCCAGCGCAGGTCGAGGATCAGGCCCTTCATGCCGGCGTCGTCGAGCTCGTCGAGCTTCTGGCTCAGCTCGTCGGCGGTGGTGCGCGAGAAGTTCTGGATCCGGATGTAGCCGATGTCACCCATCATGAAGGCGTAGGGCACGCTCTCCACCTTGATGATGTCGCGCGTGATGGTGAGCGGGATGGGCTTCTCGCTGCCCGGCCGCTTGAGCGTGATGTTCACCTTGGTGCCCTTGGGGCCGCGCAGCTTCTTGACCGCGTCCTGGCTCGAGAAGTCGAAGGTGCTCTCGCCCTCGATCTCGATGATCTGGTCGCCGCCCTGCACGCCCATGTAGTATGCCGGGGTGCCCTCGATGGGGGACATCACCGTGGGGTAATGGTCGCGCGGCTGGATGGTGATGCCCAGGCCGCCGAACTCGCCCTCGGTGGACATCATCAGGTCCTCGTAGTTGACCGGAGGCAGGAAGACCGAGTGCTCGTCGAGCTGCTCGAGCATGCCGTTGATCGCCGCCTCGGCGATGTCGCGGGGCTCCATCTCGTCCACGTAGTTGAGCATCACGCGGTCGAACACGTCCATCATCAGCTCGGCCGCCTCGAGCTGCTTCTCCCGTTTGGTCCGGGGATCGGCGGTCTGGCCGTCCTCGAGGGCGCCGGCCGCCACCCAGCCGCCGGCGGCCCCCAGGACCACCGCCAGGACCAGGGTGAAGATCAAGTGTCTCGGAAAACGCTGCATGCGTGCCGTCCTTCGTTGCAGAACGCCCTGCGCGGCGGACCGATCGGCGGCCCGCCGTGGGGGTTCAGAGGAATTTAAGCAAACCGTGTTCCAGACGCCCCAGATGAGCCAGGGCCTGCTCGAAGACGGTTGCCGGCGGCTGGGTCGCGTCCAGGGTCACCAGACGCGGCTGTCCCGAGGCCACCAGCGCCTGGTACCCCTCGTAGACCCGCTGGTGGAACTCCAGGTCCTCGCGGTCCAGGCGGTCGGTGTGCCGCTGCTTGAGCCGCGCGCGGCCCTCGGCCGGAGGCAGCAGGCACAGGAAGGTCAGATCGGGCGCCAGATCGCCCGTGGCGAAGGCGTTGAACCGTTCGACCAGCTTGTCGCCGAGTCCGCGGCCGAAGCCCTGGTAGGCCACCGACGCGTCGGCGTAGCGATCGCAGAGCACGATCATGCCGGCCTCCAGCGCCGGACCGATCTTCTCGCGCACCAGCTGGGCGCGGCTGGCCTCCATGAGCAGGAGCTCGGTCTCGGCGCACATCTCGCGCGACGCCAGGTCCAGCAGGATGCTACGGATGCGCTCGCCGATGTTGGTGCCTCCGGGCTCGCGCGTCACCAGCGGTTCGCAGCCCCGCTCCTGCAGGTGCGCCACCAGCGAGGCGATGAGCGTGGTCTTGCCGCTGCCCTCGGGGCCCTCGAAGGTGATGAGCAGGCCGCGGCGGCGGCGTTCGTTGGTGCTGGTCGTGGTCACGGACGCTCCTCGGGATCCCACTCGGTCTCGGTCTCGGCCGCGGGCGGGTCCTCCGGCTCGAGCTTGTCCGGTGGTTCGACCGCGGACGGCTCGGGCTCCGGTGCCGGCTCCGGTGCCGGCGCCGGCGGCACGGTCTCGCGCCGGGCCTCGGGGTCGGGCCCCGGCAGCTTGCCCGCCACGTGGGCGATGCGCTGGAAGGTGGTCACCAGGGTGAGGATGGCCAGGACCCAGAGCACGCCGTAGAGAATGATGGGGCCGAGCAACGCGCCGACACCCAGCAGGATCACCCGCTCGGTACGCTGCAGGACGCCCACGAAGCAGGTCTCGCCCAGACCTTCGGCGCGGGCGCGCACGTAGCTGGTGGCCAGCGAGCCGAACATGGTCACCAGGACCAGGATCACCCCGCGTTCCCAGTTTTCGCCCCCGCGGCCCATCCAGTAGATGGCGATGCCCGTGAGGTAGGCGGCCTCGCCGAAGCGGTCGAGGACCGAATCGAGGAAGGCGCCTCGCTGGCTGGCGGTGCCCTGAAGGCGAGCCAGGCCGCCGTCGAGCATGTCGAAGGCCGAGCCCAGCAGGAAGATCAGGGTACCCAGGAAGAGGTGCCCCTCGGCCACGAGCCAGGCGCCGACCAGGCTGATCACCAGGCCCACGATGGTCACCGCCAGCGGGCTGAAGCCCCAGCGGTCGAGGGTCAGGATCACCGGCCGCACCTTCTCGCGGGCCTCGTCTTTCCAGTTGCCAAGATCCATCGCTTTTCACTCCCCGCCGTCGGCTTCGCCTTTACCCCGCAGGAGCAGGACGAGTTCCCCTCGCAGGCGTTGGCCGGTCATCAGGTTCAGGAGCGCCGCCGCGTCGCCGCGGAGGGTCTCCTCGTGCAGTTTGGTGATCTCCCGGCAGATCGCCAGTTCACAGCCGGGGGCCACCTCGTTCAGGATCTCCAGGGTCGACCGGATCCGGTGCACGCTCTCGAGCAGGATCACCGTGCAGCGCAGCTCCAGCAACTCCTCCAGCCAGCGGGCCCGCGCACCCTTCTTGCGTGGCGGATACCCTGCGTACACGAAACGGTCGGGCTCGAAACCCGCCAGGACCAGCCCGGCCAGGGTGCTCGACGGTCCCGGCACCACGCTCCAGCCTAGACCCGCGGCGCGCAGCGCGCGCACCAGCGTGAAGCCCGGATCCGAGACGCAGGGCATGCCCGCGTCGGAGACCACCGCGACCGTCTCGCCGCCCTCCAGGCGCGCGACGATGCGTCCCACGGCCCGGTCCTTGTTGTGGTCGTGGTACGCCTCCAACTGCTTGGCCAGGCCGAAGTGCTGCAGCAGCCTCCGGGTCTGGCGCGTGTCCTCGGCATAGACCACGTCGCAGGCCTCGAGCACCGCCAGCGCGCGTAGGCTCACGTCACCCAGGTTGCCGATGGGCGTGGCCACGAGCCAGCAGGTGCCCGGGTCGAGCTCGACCGCGGGCAGCGGCACCGAGCGCTCGCTCATGTCTGGTCCGGGCTCGGGCGGCCGAAGCCGCAGACCGGCGGGGCCAGGCGCTTGAACGCCTGGGCGCGCATCCGGGCCGAGACGCGTTCGACCAGTGCGGGCGCGAAGCCCAGCGCGGCCAGCTGCCGCGGCTGGAGCCCCTCGTCCACCAGGTGGTGCAGGAGCCGGTCGGCCTCGGCGTAGCTGAAGCCCAGTTCGTCCTCGTCGGCCTGCCCCTCCCAGAGGTCGGCGCTGGGCCGCTTGGTCAGGACCTGGCGCGGCAGGCCGAGGTGGTCAGCCAGAAGACGGATTTCGGTCTTGTAAAGTTGCCCCACGGGATTGAGGCCGCAGGCTTCGTCGCCGTGCAGGGTGGTGTAGCCCAGGAGCCATTCGGTGCGGTTGCCGGTGCCCAGGACCAGCCGGCCGAGCTGCTGCGACGTGTCGAAGAGGGCGACCATGCGCGCGCGGGCCATGACGTTGCCGCGACGGATCGGGTCGGCGTCGGGGCGCTGGGCGAGGAAGGCGTCGACGAAGGGGGTGATCTCCAGCGTCTCCACGGGCATGCCCAGGTTCTCGGCCACCGCCAGGCCGTCGGCCAGGCTGTCGGGGTTGCTGGTCCTGTAGGGCAGGCACACGCCGTGGACCTTGGCGGGACCCAGGGCCTGGACGGCCAGCCCGGCGGCCACGGCCGAGTCGATGCCGCCGGAGAGGCCCACGACCACGCCGTCGAGGCCCGTGACGGCCACGGTCTCGGCGATGAACGAGGCGCATTGGTCGGCGGTCGCGGCGGGATCGAGGGCCCAGTCGGGCCGGTCGAGCGCGAGGTCGCTGGTCATGGGGATGCACTCCTTCGGTGGACGAGAGGTCCGAGAGGCAAGATATTCGCGCCTCCGTGAAAAGTCCCGCTCATTTTCCCAGGCGGACCACGAGTCCCCCGGCGACCTCGTAGTTCCACACGCCCCAACCGTTGAAGGAGATCCCGCCGCCGCCGCTGCCGAACCAGATCCCGGTTCCCGACGAGTAGATGGTGTTGAGCAGGCGAAACTGGGCGCGCAGCCCCACGCGCTCCTGTTCGCCGAAGAACGCCTTGAGGCCGGCCCCGATGGCGATGGAGAACTTGGTGGCCGAATCGATGGCGTACTCGGTGCCCTCGATGACGACCACGTCCGCGTCGGGGCTGTAGTGGGTGAGGCCCAGGGTGGCGCCGAGGTAGGGGATGATATTGCCGCGCGGCACGCCGCGCACTCCGCCCAGCTGCCAGTAGTCCACGCCCATGCTGGTGAGGTCGGTCTTGCCCACGCGGTCGAGCACCAGCTTGCTGCCCTGGTGGCCGTAGGAGACCTCGACCCAGGTCGCCCGGTCCACCGGGATGTCCAGGGCGAGGCCCCAGCTCTCGCCCGAATCCTGGCGCAGCGTGCCGAGGCTGGTGCCGATGCTCCCGCCCCACATCCAGCCGTAGTAGCCCGTCAGGTCGATGGCCTCGTCTCCCGGATGGCGCACGGCCACACCGGCTCGGCGCTGGGCGTTTGCGGCGGGGGCCGCCAGGATGAGGACCGTGGCCAGCAGCAGGCCGAGTACGCAGTGTTTCGACATGATGTCTCTCCTTGAATCGTCATGATGCGGTCGCTCTACGACCGTCGCCAGGCCTCGGGCAGGAACAGCACCAGCACCGTGTAGATCTCGAGACGGCCGGCGAGCATGAAGAACACGAGCAGCCACTTCTCCCAGGCCAGGAAATGCGCATAATTGCAGGCCGGCCCCACCGACCCCAGTCCGGGACCGATGTTGCCCAGCGTGGCCGCCGTGGCACCCACGGCCGTGACAATGTCGCGCCCTCCCAGCGTCAGCGCCACGATCCCGAACACGTAGACCAGCATGAACAGCAGGAAGAATCCCAGCACGTTGGTGGCCAGCCCCACCGGCACCGCACGACCGTTGTACCACAGGGTCTGCACCGCCCGCGGGTGCACCAGCTTCTTGAGCTCGAGCTTGCTCACCTTCATCAGCATCAATAGCCGCATGACCTTGATGCCGCCGCCGGTGGACCCGGCGCAGCCGCCCACGGCCATCAGCACCAGCAGCACGGCGTGCGCCACCGGCGGCCAGAGCAGGTAGTCGTGGGTGCCGAAGCCGGTGGTGGTCATGATGGACACCACCTGGAAGACGCCGTGGCGGATGGTCTCGTGAGCCGAGGGTAGGAGATTGACCGCGAAGAGCGGGATGATGACCAGCACCGAGGCGAGCAGGAGGACCGTGGCGTAGAACTTGAACTCGTCGTCGCGGGCGTAGGCCTTGAGCTTGCCGGTGAGCGCCAGGTAGTGGAGCGTGAAGTTGGTCCCGGCCAGGAACATGAACACGACGATGATCCACTCGACGGCCGGGTTGCCGTAGGCCCCCACGCTGGCGTTGCGCGTGGAGAAGCCGCCGGTGGCCATGGTGGCGAAGGCGTGGCAGACCGCGTCGAAGAGCGAGAGGCCGGCGATCATCAGGGCCGCGACCTCGAGCACGGTCAGGACCAGGTAGACGCCCCACAGCAGCTTGGCGGTCTGGCTGATGCGCGGGGTCAGGCGCTCGGCCACGGGCCCGGGCACCTCGGCACGGAAGAGCTGCATGCCGCCCACGCCGAGCAGCGGCAGGATGGCCAGGGCCAGCAGCACGATGCCCATGCCCCCCAGCCAGTGGCTCAACGCCCGCCAGAAGAGCACGCCGTGGCTGCGGCCCTCGATGTCGGTGAGGATGCTGGCGCCGGTGGTGGTGAAGCCGCTGATGGACTCGAAGGCCGCGTCGGTGAAGGCGGGGATCTGGCCCGAGAGCCAGGCGGGGACGCCGCCCAGCAGACCCACCGCGAGCCAGCCCAGGCTCACCACGGCGAAGCCCTCTCGCGCCCGGATCTCGCGGGCGTCGGTGCCCAGCAACCACATCCCGGCCCCGAGGGCCAGTCCGCCCGCCGTCGAGACGAGGAACGACCAGGCGTCGCCGTCGCGGTAGAGCGCCGAGATCGCCGCTGGCAGCAGCAGGCTGATCGCCGTCACCGACAGGAGGAACCCGAGAACCCGGATGACCGCTCTGATGTTCACGACGCCTTGGCTCCGCCGGAGAAGAACTGCTCCACGGCCTGCAGGCCGGTGGGCAGCGAGAAGACCAGGACCTCGTCACCGGGCTTGAGCACGGTCTGGCCGCCCGGCGTCTCCACGCCCGAGCGCTTGATCACCGCGCCGATCACCGCGTCGCTGGGGAAGTTGAGCTGGTGCAGCGGCACCCCCACCGCGGAGTGGTGCTTCTCGAGGCGGTACTGCAGGATCTCCGCCCCGGTGAAACCCAGCTGCTCGGCCGAGATCACCGCGCCGCGCTTGACGAAGCGGGCGATGGAGGTGGCGGTGGAGCGTCGGGGCGAGACCGCCGCGTCGATGCCCAGCTGCGGCAGCAGCTCGACGTAATCGGCCCGGTTCACCAGACAGACCGTGCGGGCCGCGCCGTGGCGGCGGGCCAGCAGGCAGCTCAAGACGTTGACCTCCTCGTCGCGGCCCACGGCCACGAAGCCGTCCATCTCGCCGATACCCTCGTCCTCCAGCGGCGCCGTGTCCACGGGGTCGATGTTCAGGACCAGGGCGTGGTGCAGCTGCTCGCTGGCGAGACGGCAGCGCTCGGGGTCGGGGTCCACCAGCTTGACCTTGACCTTGGCGGCCAGCAGATCGCGCGCCAGCTCGAGGCCCATGGCGTTGGCGCCCACGATCATCACCCTCTGCAGCGGCTCCTGCTGCGCGTGCACGTAGTAGAGCGAGCGGTCGACCAGGCGGCGCGTGCCGGTGAAGTAGATGGTGTCGTCTGGCTGCAGGACTGTGTCGCCCTTGGGGATCAGGGTCTCGTCGTCGCGGATCACGGCGGCCACCAGCGCGATGGAGCCGCTGAGCTCCTGGTTGATCTGGCGCAGGCTCTTGCCGGCGACGTAGCTGTCGGGCTCCACGGTGGAGGCTACCACGCGCACGCGGCCGCCGGCGAAGCGGTAGGCCTCGCGGGCGCCGGCGCGGAAGAGGATCTCGCGGATGGCGTGGGCGGCTTCGTGGTCGGGGTTGATGGCCAGGTCGATGCCCTCGAAGACGGTGCGGCCGCTCTGGTAGTACTCCTCGCTGCGCACGCGGACCACCTTGACCTTGGCGCCGAGGCGGTGCGCGGTGAGGCCGGCCAAAAGGTTGATCTCGTCGAGGTTGGTCACGGCGGCGAAGAGGTCGCAATCCTTCATGCCGATCGATTCGAGGTTGGCCGGGCTGACCCCGCTGCCCTGCACGAAGTGGCAGTCGAGGGTCTCCTGAGCCTTGGCCAGCACGTCGCCGTTGCGTTCGACCAGCACCACGTCGTGGTCGGAGGCGCTGAGGTTCCGGGCGAGGTCGTAGCCCACCGCCCCGGCCCCGATGATCACGATCTTCAAGCGTCGTCTCCCGTGTACGCGTTCAGGGCCGCGAGGACCCGGGTCATGGCCGCGTCGTCGACGTGCAGGTTGGGGATCAGGCGGATCCGGCCCGGTCCCAGGCTCAGGGCGTGGATGTCCGCGGCGGCCAGGTGGGCGAGGAGGCCGGGCGCGTTGCCGGGCGCGTCCACGTCGACCATGACGATGTTGGTGTCCACGGGATGATCGACATGGAGCAGCGGATTGTCCAGCTCGGCGGCGATGCGCCGGGCGTGGGCATGGTCCTCGGCCAGGCGCGCGAGCTGGTGGTCGAGGGCGAACAGGCAGGCCGCCGCCAGCAGTCCCGACTGGCGCATGCCGCCACCCAGACGCTTGCGCAGGCGGCGGGCCCGGTCGACAGCCGCGCGGTCGCCGGCCAGGCACGAGCCCACCGGGGCGCCCAGCGCCTTGCTGAAGCAGACCGACACCGTGTGCGCCGGCGCGCAGAGTTCGTCCAGGGCGAGTCCGCTGGCGATGTGGGCGTTCCAGAGGCGGGCGCCGTCGAGGTGCACCCGCAGCCCGTGCGCCCGGGCCTCGCGACCGATCTCCACCACCAGGTCCTGCGGCAGGATCCGGCCGCCGGCCTTGTTGTGGGTGTTTTCCAGGCAGATCAGCGCCGGCTCGGGGTAGTGGACGTCGCCTGGCGGCAGCGCCGCCGCGATCCGGTCCCAGGTCAGGGCGCCACCCTGGCCCGCTACCAGGGTGGTGTGCACGCCCCAGAGCGCGCCCGGGGCCCCGCCCTCGAACTGGTAGATGTGCGCGTCCGCCTCCAGGATCACCTGCTGGCCCGGCCGGGTCTGGGCGCCCACGGCGCACTGGTTGGCCATGGTCCCGCTGGGGACGTAGACCGCATCCTCCTTGCCCAGCAGCGACGCCACCCTGGCCTGCAGCGCCAGCACGGTGGGATCGTCGCCGAGGACGTCGTCGCCCACGGGGGCGGCGATCATGGCCTGGTACATGGCGGCGGAGGGTCGGGTGACGGTGTCGCTGCGCAGATCGATCACAGGAGGGGTCCTTTGGCTTGGCGGACAAGAAGAAACCGGCGTGACGAGCCTCGCAGCCGTCGCACCGGACATATTGCCCCCTTGGGCCCGGTCCCTCCGCCGGGCCCGGACAGGCGTCTAGAAAGCGGCGTGGTCGCTGGCCACCCTGTCCTTGAGCATCTTGGAAACCTTGAATACGGGGACGCGCCGCGACGGCACGGGCACCGCATCGCCGGTACGCGGATTCCGGGCCATGCGCTCCTTGCGCTCCTTCACCTTGAAGGTCCCGAAGCCGCGGATTTCCAGATGCTGTCCGTCCACCAGGAGGTCGCCGATCTTCTTCAGAAAGAGATCCACGGTCTCGCCGACTTCCTTCTTGGTCAGCCCCGTCCGTTGGGCGATGTCCTCCACGATATCGGCCTTGGTCATCCGGCTACCCTCCTTCGATGAGGTCGGGGTCCGCCCTCGCAGGCGATGGTCTCGGACATTCATCCTCAACCATAACCACAACTGAGTCAAGGGCTTTGTGGCATCGGTCCGCAGATGTCAGGATCGATTCAGTCGTTGTTGCCTCCTGACGGGCAAGTTGCATGACCGCGAGTGTCGGGGCATGGCAGGACACAACGTGGCGCGTCTGTTCGCACGAGGGATCATGCTGCCTCGTGGTTTCTCTGGAAGACTTCAACTTCAAGAACAACAAGGAATTACCAGACACGGCCAGACTCGATCGGGACGTGGCACCCGCTTTGCAGCCAGGGGAGCGGAGCTGGCCGGAGGAGCCTTGAAGCTCAAAGCAACCGTGCCACTGCAACCCGAGTTGTTCCTCCGGCCGCTCCCTCGAACACGAGCCATCAGGCACACAGCGATATCTGCTAAGGAGGACCAACTCATGGCCAGCAAGAAGCTCATCCTCACACTCGTCTGCCTGACTGCCCTGAGCATGCTCACCGTGGGCTGCGGCAGCGACGACGACAACAGCCCCGCCGCCCCCGTCGTGGACACGGCCCCGCCGGCCCTGCCCAGCGGGCTGGATGTCGACTACGCCGCGATCCAGCGCCAGGCCACCGTCAGCTGGGATTCGAACGTGACGGACAGCGACTTCGCCGGCTTCCTGGTCTCGCGCGGCAGCTACGACTACGAACCCGAAGCCCTGGTCGCCGACCCCCAGACCGCCACCACCTACGTGGACAACGACCTCGTGGGCGTCGGCCGTCAGGTGACCTACTACATCTACGCGGTCGACACCAACGACAACGTCAGCGCGGCCTCCACCATCACGGTGAACCTGCCTGTGGACGAGGTCGAGCCGCCGCAGATGAATCTGTACTGATCGCTGCAGGGGATTGGTCCCCTTTCGCTCAGTTGCTCGTGGGACCTTCCACCGCCGGTGGGAGGTCCCGAGCATTTCGCGCCGGCAGGCTCGACCACGCGGTCCAGACGTCCTCCACCGACAGATTCTCCAGCCAGCCGAACTCGGGACCGCGCGGATCGTCGCGCCGCGCCGCGGCCCGTAGCGCCATCACCTGCGCCGAGGGCGGCTTCCACAGCGCCGGATCGGTGGGGCCGAAGAGCGCCACCGTTGGCGTCCCCACCGCGCCCGCCACGTGCATGACCCCGGTATCGTTGCAGAGGAAGCGTTCAGCCCGCTCGAGCAGGGCCGCGCCTGTGCCCACCGAGAGCGGCGGCGCCACGACCACGGGCGCCGCGTTGGCCGGGGCCGGCCCGGGCAAGGCCGCCCGCAGGGCCGCCAGCGCCTCCTGATCGGCGGGACCGTGCAGCACCAGCACCGACTTGCCCGTCGCGGCCGCCCGCGCCGCCACGGCGGCGAAGCGGTCGGCCGGCCAGAGGTTCTGGCGCTTGCCCGCGCCGGGATGGATCGCCCAGAACGGCCCCGGCGGCAAGAGCCGCGCCACGAGCGCCGCCGCCTCCTCGCGCTGGGCCGGCGAGGGGATCACCACAGTGTCGGTCCGCCCGGTGTCGATGCCCACGGCGCGCAGCGGGGCCAGGCTGTGCTCCACGGCGTGCTGGTCCACCTCGGGCCACGCCGGCAGCGCCAGGCTGTAGGCCCGGGCGATCCGCGAACCGAACGGCTCGCTGTCGCCCCCGATCACCCAGCGCGCCGGGGACCAGAGCGCGAGGAAGGCGCTGGTGGCCGAGAACGACACGCTGTTCAGGACGATGGCCAGCTCGGCGCCGTAGGCCTGGATCTCGCCCAGGAACGCGCGCAACGCCCGCGGCCGGCGCCACAGCCGCTGTTCGAAGAGGAAGAGGCGCCGCAGGTGGGGATTGTGCGCCACCACCTGCTGGTTGACCGGCGCGGTGACCAGCGCGACCTCCGCGTCGGGCCAGGTCTCGGCGATGGCGCGGAAGCCGGGCGTGGCGCAGACCATGTCGCCCATCTGGTTGTGCTGGCGCACGATGAGGATGCGGCGCGGCCGCAGGGCGCGCAGCTCGGCGGGAGTGAGCGCCGGCCGTTGCCAGTGCCGGGCCAGTCGGCCCGTGAAGGCCCGCTTCCAGCGCTTGTAGAGATCAGCCATCTCCGCCTCAAGTCCAGGTGGTCCGTGGTCGAACATGGAGTCAGTTCGCCTGTCTTCCCTCGTCCCCCGGTGAAAGCCAGACCATGCGTCGCCTGCGCCAAATCGTGATCGTGCTGTCCTGGCTCGCGCTGGTCGCCCTGTCCGGCTACGAGCTCGTCCAGAAGTCGCCGGCCAGCCCGCTGGGGCCGTTGCCGGGGTACGAGATCGCCCGGCGCGCCGACCGCAAGGTCCGCTGGCGCCCGGCCACGGGCATCGCACCGGTGGACAGGCTCCTGCACGAGAGCCAGGAGGCCTGCCTGTACTACCGGGGACTGGCCACGGGCAGCCTCGGTCAGTAGCCCTGCACTTCCCGCCGACGATCCTCCAGATCGCCCAGGATGTCCAGATACGCCTGGTGGCGCCAGCCGGGAAGATCGCCCCGCGCCACCGCGCGCTTGACCCCGCAGTCCGGTTCCTCGCGGTGCAGGCACGTGCGGAAACGGCAGGCACGCGTGGGCTCGGCGAAGTCGGGAAAGCAGTCGCGCAGTTCCTCGGGGGGCAGATCCCAGGGGTCGAAACCGCGCAGGCCGGGCGAGTCGGCGATGAAGCCGCCACCGCGCAGCGGATACAGCTCGGTGTGGGTGGTGGTGTGTCGGCCCAGGCCGGTCTTGCCGGTGACCTCGCCGGTGCGCAGGCTCAGGCCCGGCTGGATCACGTTCAGGAGGCTGCTCTTGCCCACCCCCGAGGCGCCGAGGAAGATGGAGATGCGGTCGCGCAGCAGATCCTCGAGGCGTGGCAGGCCCTCGCCCGACACCACGGAGGTCCGCACCACCTCGATCTCGAGGCTCGCGTAGTAGTCCCAGCGGGGATCGGCGGCCACCCGCGGGTCCAGGTCGACCTTGTTGAGGCAGAGCACCGAGGGCACCCCGTACCCCGCGGCGCCCACCAGGAGACGGTCGACCAGGCTACCCTGCGGCGCGGGCTCGGCCACCGACTGCACCGCCACGACCTGGTCCAGATTGGCCATGAGCACCTGCTCGATATGGCCGCCGGAACGACGGGCGGCCCGGCGCGAGATCCGGGTCCGGCGCGGCAGCACCTCCTCCACCACCGCGGCGGGCTCGGCGTCCTCCGACTCCAGCGGCAACGGCTGGATCCGCACCCGGTCCCCCGCCACCACCACGCTCTGGGCCTTTTGGCGCCCCTGCTTCAGCCGACCGCGCAGGCGGCAGAGGTAGACCTCGCCGGCCGCCGCCACCCGGCAGGTTCCGGCGCCCGCGCGGATGACCACTCCGTCCCGGATCTCGCTCGCGGTCGTGTCCTCTGCCAAGCTGGTCCTCCCGGAATCCGGACATCAATCGTTCTTGCCCACGTCAAGGGTTTTGCCTAGGTTAGCCCTGCGAAGGTTTAATACAGATTGACCGCGATCTCAAGGTGGTGCAACAACCATGGACATTGCCGAGGTCCTCCAGCATACCTCGCCCGATCTCTTCCTCCCCACTCTTTCCGCCACCGACAAGGCCGGCGTCCTGGCCGAACTGGTCACCAAGCTGGTCGAGGGCAGTCCCGCCATCACCAAGCAGGACGCCGTGCTGCAGATGCTCGAGAGCCGTGAGGCCCTGGGCAGCACCGCGGTCGGTCCCGGCGTCGCCTTCCCCCACGGCCGGACCCTGGCCGTGCAGAAGCTCACCGTCCTGATCGCGCGCTCGCAGGCGGGCGTGGACTTCGATTCGGTGGACGGCGAGCCCACGCAACTCTTCTTCGTGCTGATCGCGCCGCCCCAGGACAGCGGGCACAAGTACATCAAGTCGCTGGCCGTGCTCACCGACAAGTTGCAGGACGGCGCGCTGCGCGAGAAACTCCTGGCGGCCGACGGCTACGAGAGCTTCTGCGCCGCGTTCGAGGAGGAGTAGCATGCATCCCGAACTGCAGAAACTGGTCCTCTTGCAGGACATCGAGGCCAACATCCGCGAGGCCGAGGAACAGGGCCAGGAGCTCAAGGACATGGGCTTCAACCTCGACGGCCTGGCCAAGCTCAAGGAGCGGGCCGAGGAGATGGCCAAGGACATCGAGATCCGCAACCTCAACTACTACCGCCGCCTGACCAAGCGCTTCGGCCACGCCGTGGTGCCGGTGGTCGACAACCTCTGCACCGGCTGCTTCGCCAACATCCCGGCGAGCTTCGTCTCGGTGACCAACGAGAACAAGCTGCAGAAGTGCGAGTCTTGCGGGCGGATCCTCTACTGGCCCTAGAGGGGGCCGGCCGCACCGCCGTCCGTGGAGCGCGAGGGCTGCCTTTGGCAGCCCTCGCTTGCGTTCGGCTCGCTGCGCTCGCCTCTCGACATCCACGATCGGCGGTGCGGCCGGCCTGGCGGTTCGTCAGCGGAAAAGGGCCTTCACGGCGGTCCAGTTCCGCGCCTCTACCGTCACCGTGCCGGGAGCCAGGCCGGTGATGTCGAGGAGGTAGTCGTACTCGTTGTCGGGCCAGCTGCTCGGTTGCGAGAAGTCCTGCGAGCCGAACCAGAGCCAGACCAGGCTGCCGGGCTCGCCGGCGACCTGGGCGGCGGTCTCCTGGCACTGGTAGACCGTCCAGGTGGTGAGGATGTCGACCTCGGCGCAGTCCTGAGGTCCCAGCTCGAAGAAGTACGACGGGGACTCGCAGAGGATCGTCACCTCGATGACGCCGCCGGGGCCGATCTCGGCCACGAACCAGTCGGTGTCGCGTGTTTCGCCATCGAATTCGTACCAGCCGCCGCGGCCGGCGAAGAGCAGCGCTCCGCCCGCGTCGCCGACGAGCGACTGGAACGGCGCGCCGAACTCGGGGGAGTTGCAGCCGCCGTTGAAGGCGTCCTGGTAGCCGTCTTGCAGCGGCGGTTCGCCCTCCGGGACCGCCGCCGCGGGCACGTCGATGTCGCAGACCTCGTACTCTGATACCTCGAGCAGGTAGTCACCGAAGTCGTTGCCGTACCCGTCGATGACGATGTAGTAGGTGGAGCCAGCCTGTAGCGCGACCTGCTCGATGCACGACGTGTACTGGCCGCAGACCTCGTCGTTGTAGTAGTCGTCGTTGCAGGCCAGCATGTTCAGGTCGGGGTCGTAGACGTAGGTCTGGGTGTCGTAGAGCGACCCGCAGAGATCCACCCTGACAACGATGTCGACCTCGGGCGTGTACGCGTACACCACGTCCGGCGCGAACATGGGCCCGTAGGGACACTGTTCGCCGTAGTCGTGGGTGTAGCCGGCGGTGGTACCGGCGGTGGCGTAGGGCAGCCCCGGGATCGGGGTGGCGTCGAGGATGGTGTCGCCGCCCTGGCGCAGGACCGCCGGATCGACGGGCTGCGGCGTGACGGTGGCGGCCGGCTTGTCGGGCCGCCTCGCGCCCAGATCGCCGGCCAGCGCCGGCGCGCACAGGGCGAGCATCAGGATCGAGACGATGGCGATACGCATGGCTTTCCCTCCAAAGGAATCGCGACCCATGCCAGTGTACCATATTCCCCGCCCCGCGTATCCTCATTGTCCCGGCATCAGCAACGGTACCAGCCAGACCAGCAGAGCGAGCACCACCACCGTCAGGGGCGTGCCCACGCGGAGGTAGTCGACCACCCGGTAACCGCCCGGACCCATGACGATCAGGTTGGCCTTGTGGCTGAAGGGGGTCATGAAGGCCGCCGATGCGGCGAGGCTGACGCACATCATGGCCGCGTGAGCGCTCAAGCCCAGCTCGCCGGCCGACTGCAAGACGACCGGCGCCATGAGCACCACCGCCGGGGCCCCGTCCAGGCACTGGCTGAGCAGACTCGACAGCGTGCTGAGCCCGGCCATGGCGACGTGGGGCCCCAGCGGTCCGGCCAGGGCGACCACCCAGTCGGCGATCACCCCGGCTGCGCCGGTGCGTTCCATCGCCAGGCCCACGGGCAGGATGGCGGCCACCAGGAACACCGCCTTCCACTCCACCGCGCGGTAGGCCTCCTCCATGGTGATGGCGCCGAAGAGCACCACGAAGGTGGCCGCGGCGAAGGCCGCCACGTGGACGGGCTGGAAGCCGCTCACCACCAGGCCGATCATCAGCAGCAGGCCCAGCAAGGCGACCGGCGCCTTCCGCGTGCGGCGCTCCTGCTGCGCCGAGGAGGTGAGCACCACGAAATCCGGGTTGGCGCCGAGCAGGCGGATCTGGCGCCATGAACCCTGCACGAGGAAGGCGTCGCCGAGGCGGAGCTCCTGCCGCGCCAGGTTGCCGTGCAGCGACCGCCCGCGCCGCCAGATCGTCAGGACCTGTAGTCCGTAGGTCGCGCGGAACTCGATCTCCGCCAGGGTCTTGCCGATCACGCGCGAGCGGGGCGACAGCGTGGCCTCCACCACGCCGACCTCATCGGACTCGATGCCGGCGCCGGTGATGTCCTGCTGGAGCTGGACGTCCCCGAGGCCGAGCAACCGGCGCACGCGCTCGACCTCGCCGGCCACCAGGAGCTGATCGCCGACGTGGATCCGCTGCCGCGGGATGTCGGACAGGATCATCTCCTCGCCGCGGATGATGCCCGCGACAGTCAGCCCCACGAGGGCGCCGATGTGGCGATCGCGGACCGTCGCCCCCACCAGGCCCGAGCCGGCCGGAACGCGGAGCTGGAACATGGTGTCGCGGAGGTCTCGAACGAGGTCGGGACCGACGTCCTCACGCTCCAGGCCCTCCGGAGGGGTCCAGGACTCGCGATCGTCGCGCGGGACCAGGCCCACGATCAGGTCGCCGCCGCGGAGCGTCTGGGCGGCCAGGTCTCCTTCGAGCAACGCACCGTCCCGGCGGATGCCGACGACGATCGCCCGGAAGAGCTGCTGGAACTCGAGGTCGCGCAGGGTGTGGCCGACCAGAGGCGACGCGCCGACCACGCGCGCGGCGACCAGCCCGCGGCCGCCGCGCCCGGGCATCAGCATGTCCTGCGTGAGGTCGCCGATCTCCACGCCCTGGACGAGCGACAGGTTTCGCACCCGCTCGTACTGGCCGTCGACGATGAGTCGGTCGTCGCCCTCGATGACCGTATCGGAACTCGGCGCCAGGTGGGTTCGGCCATGGCGCTCGATGCCCACGACCTGCACGTCGAGCGCACTGCCGAAGCGCGTCTCGCCCAGGGTCGAGCCCACCATCGTGGAGTCTCGAGGAATACGGATCGAGAACAGCGACTCGCGAAGATCGTAGATGCCCGCGAGCTCCTCGCCGCCGAGCTCGTCCTTCGCCTCCAGGTGCCTGGTCGGCATGAGCCAGCGTCCGAGCGTGATCATGTAGAGGATGCCGACGGCCAGCAGGATCGATCCCAGCGGCGTGAAGTCGAAGAGCGAGAAGGGCTCGAGACCGCGCTCGCGGAGCAGGTCGCCCGCCAGGATGTTCGGCGGCGTGCCCACCATGGTGGTGGTGCCGCCGAGGATCGCTCCGAAGGCCAGCGGCATGAACAGGCGAGTCGGCGGTGCACCCGTCTTGCGGGCGATGCTCGCCACGGCGGGCAGCAGCACGGCCACCGCCGCGATGTTGTTCATGAACGCGGAGAGGACGCCCGCGACCAGCATGATGGCGACGATCAGCGGGATCTCGCGGTTGCCGATGAGGCGATGCACCCGGCCGCCGATCAGGTCGGCCACCCCGGTGTGCAGGAGAGCGGCGCTGAGGAAGAAGACCGAGAGCATGGTGATCACCGCCGGCGAGGCAAAGCCCGTGAAGGCCTCCGCGGGGGAAACGAATCCGCCCAGGACCAGGGCGAGCAGGCCGAGGAAGGCGGTGATCTCGATGGGCAGCTTCTCGGTCAAGAAGAGCACCGCCATGGCGGAGAGAAGTCCGAAGAGAAGGCCGATCTCCAGGGTCATGGTCGGGTACTCTCGCCAGGGGCAAGTCGGGGAACGCCAGGACGCGACGCGGCGGCTCGCGATTCAGGTATATCGCCGCGGCGTCGCCGCTGTCAACGTGGCTTGTGCCTCCGAGTCCGGGTCTCAAAGACCCGCCCCGCATCTCCTCCACACCCGCGCCGCGGTCCGGGACGTCTCGTGCCGGGGATGTCGAGAGGCGAGCCCCGCGAGCCGAACGCAAGGGAGGGCCGCCACGCAGTGGCGACCCTCCCGCTCCCCGGCACGAGACGTCCCGGACCTAATCGTGGAACACCCCCGTGGCCGCCAGCACGTTGGCCACCTCCTCCTTCACCCGCTCCTTCTCGCCGCCGTCGTCCTTGACCCCGAGGTCCGAGCCGGCCCACTTCTCCTGCGGGAACGGCCCCAGCGCCTCGAGCTCGTCCCAGTCGGCGCCGCCGGTCTCCTTCTGGAAGACCAGCTCGCTCTCCTGGACGTCGACGGTGATCAGGTCGCCCTTGCGGATCTGGTCGCTGCAGATCAGGTGGCTGATGCGCGTGACCACTTCCTTCTCCACCAGGCGCTTCAGCGGGCGCGCGCCGTACTGGACGTCGGTGCCCTCCTCCACCAGCCAGGCCTTGGCCTTGGGCGTGACCTCGAGCAGGAAGGGCTCCGAGCAGCGCAGGCTGCGGTGGTGGATCTGGGTGAGCAGGATGTCGAGGATCTCGTAGAGGTGGGCGTCCTTCAGGGTGTGGAAGGTGACGATGTCGTCGAAGCGGTTGAGGAACTCGTAGGGGAAGACCTTCTTGGCCTCGCGCATGGCGGCGTCCTCGAGGTCGCGGTCCAGACGCTCGGCGGTGGTGCCGGTGTCGAAGCCGATGTTGCCCTGCGAGAGGTGCATGCCCATGGCCTCGCTGCCCACGTTGGTGGTCAGGATGATGATCGACTGGCGGAAGTCCACTTCCTCGTTGTTGCCCAGGACCACGGTGCCGTCCTCGAGCACGCCCAGGAGCAGGTTCCAGAGCTTGGGATGCGCCTTCTCGATCTCGTCGAAGAGGATGATCGAGAGATTGCGCTCGCTCTCGGGGGGGAACATCCGCGCCAGCTTGCTGCCCGGCTCGGTGATCAGACCGGTCTGGTTCTCCACGGCCTTGCGGTGGTGGCGGTCGATGTTCTCCTGCGCCAGCAGCGGGCGGATCTCGCCGCCCACGTAGCCCGGCGGCGAGCCCAGCAGCTTGGAGATGTTGTAGTGCGCCGAGTACTCCTGGCAGTTGATGCGGGTGAACGCCCGGCGGTTGCCGAAGATCGACTCGGCCAGCGCGCGCACCGTCTCGGTCTTGCCCACGCCGGTGGGTCCCATGAACATCATGGTCAGCAGCGGACTCTCGGGATCGTGGATGCCCGCGATGAGCCGACTGAAGCTGTCGGTCACCTTGTGGATGGCGGTGGGCTGGCCCACGACCATCTTGGCCATCCGGGTGGAGAAACGGGAGAGCTGTTCGTTCTGCTTGCCGAGCGTGAGGGTCTTCACGGTGTGCCACCTCGCGGTCCTGCGACGCCTGGGACGTCCATGTCCGGGTCGAGCAGCGGCCGGGATGGTCCCGGTCCGGCCTTGTCTCGTACGATGGGGATCGACCGCATGCGGGTCGGCTTGAGCAGGAGTTTGCCGTCGGTGGACAGGGGTCAAGATGAAGCCAGATATAAATTTAGAATTTTTTCCAGGTCCGTCTTTTTCTTCACTTCTCGTCAGCGCCCACGGCCACCTCGAATAAGGTTTTGCCGTAGTCCAGATCGTGGTCCAGGATATGATTCTGCCACCAGTAGCCGAGGAACTTGCGGAACTGGGCGGTGACCCGCCGGTCGGCCTCCAGTTCCTTGCGGAAAGCTGCCAGCTTGCGCTCGAGCTGGCGGTGCAGGGCGCGGTGTCGGGGCAGATCGGCGTAGCCGGCCTCGGCGAGGAGGCCTTCCTCGTAGGAGAAGTGCCAGCGGGTGTAATCCTCGAAATCGGCCATCATGAGACCCAGTTCGCGCCATCCCCGGCCCTTGGCCGCGGCCGCGTCGAAACGGTTGTACATCTCCAGGAGCTGCTGGTGCTGCTCGTCGAGCTTCTCGTGACCGACGCTCCAGGTGGACGTCCAGGCAATGGCAGGCATGCGTTCCTCCGGTGGCTGGGGACCGCTCCCATCAAGCCAAGAACGTGCCGGAATCGTCTACTGCGCCACGAAAACGGCGCCACCTGGGTGGCGCCGTGGTCTTCGCAGCAGTCGTGGAGCCGGGCTCAGGGCAGGTATTCCACCTGCAGGTACGGCGCCTGCGGCTGTCCCTGGACCTCCACCCAGCGATCGTCCACCCGCGGGCGGACCGGGCTGAACTGCTCGAAATACCACTCCAGCGCCTCGGAGGTGCGCACCTGGGTGGGCATCACCGCCTCGGCGGGGATGGTGGTCAGGAAGTCGAGCCCGCTGTTGCCCTCGAGCAGGAAGTTGGTGCAGACCACCTTGTAGATCCGTTCGGGCGACCAGGGTTCGCCGCCGACCTCGAGGGTGACCACGCGGTCCCAGTCGGGGCGGGTGGTGTCGTAGGCCATCCGCACGCCCGAGACGCAGAGGCCGCCGCTGGTCCCGCGCACCTTGCGCTCGATGATCCGGCGCAGCATGCGGCCATCCATCTCCACCAGCACCAGCTCGTTGCCGAAGGGCAGCACGCTGAAGACGTCGCCGGCAGTGATGGGGCCGGCGGGCAGGTCGGCGCGCAGGCCGCCCAGGTTCTGGAACGAGAAATCGGCGTCGAAACGCAGGCGCATGGCGTCGGTGACCAGGTTGCCCATGAGGCTGGCGCCGGCCGAGCCGCGGGTCAGCGCCACCGCGGCCTGCCCCACCATCCGCGCCATCTCGCGCTCGGTCCGCTCCTGGTGCGGCCGGATCACCGCGGTGGTCTCCTCGTCGGGCCAGAGCTCGTCCTCGAAGAGGGTGACGATGGTACCCTGGTCGTGGCTGGGCTCGTAGCCCACCAGTTGCTTGGTCTGGCGGTCGATCAGCAGGATGGCGTGACCGAGGCTGGAGCCGTTGCCGAAGGTCTCGAAGCAGATGGTGTGGTTCACCGGATCGATCCAGGGTTCCTGGTAGCCGCGATGGGTGTGCCCGCCAACGGCGAGGTCGATGCCCGGGACCTCGTTCATGAGTTCCATGAGGTTAGGCACGCCGGCACCCGAGTAGTTGGCGGCGTGGTAGCCCTCCTGCTCGCCCTCGGCCTCGGTCTGCTCGGCGCCCGCGATGCGCTGCCAGCCCTCCTTGGGGTCGAAGGGCAGTCCCTCGTGGATCCCGAGGAAGATGATGTCGGCGCCCTGGGCCCGCAGCTCGTCGCGGTACCTGGCGATGACCGGCGCCATGGGCAGGAATTCGAGGCCCTCGATGTTCTCGGGGAAGCTCATGTGGGCGGTGCCCGGTGTGATGATGCCGATGACGCCGATCTTCACGCCGGCGCGCTCGATCATCAGAGTCGGCACGCACCAGTCCACCACCTCGCCGGTCTCCGTGTCGATCAGGTTGGCGGCCACCCAGGGGAAGTTCGACTGTTGCGCGCGGGCCTCGGCCACCCAGTGGCCGAAGTCGAAGTCGTGGTTGCCGGGCACGGCGAAGTCGTAGCCGATGGCGTTGAAGTACTCGATCACCGCCTCGCCCTCGGTCTTGTTGCCGATGGGCGTACCCTGGAACATGTCCCCCACGTCCACGAGCAGGACCTCTTCGCCCGCGGCGGCCGCCTCGGCGCGCACGCGCTTGATGTAGCCCGCGGCGCTGGGCGCGCCGCCCAGAGGCGGCGGGAACTCGGGGTTCATGAAGCGCGCGGGCTCGGGCGCGATGTGGCCGTGCAGGTCGTTGGTCCACATCAGGTGGATCCGCAGCAGGCCGTCGTCGGCCAGGCCGGGACCGGCGGCCAGCAGCACGCCCAGGATCAGGCCCAGGCCCAGGCCCAGGCAGGTTCGCAGGTGTCGCATGTCCAAATCTCCTTGCGGCTCGCTAGAATTCTCGCGACCAGCTCACACCCACACGCACCCGACGATCATCCACGCGAGCCTCGTCCTCCGCCACGTAACCCTCGGGGTAGCCGAAGATGTGCGGTTCGTAGCTCTGCAGCTTGTTCATCTCCACCGAGAGCGAGAATTCGCCCTCGAGCACCGGGAAGCCGCCGCCGGCGGACCAGACCGAGTTGCCGCCGAGGTCGTCGGCGTAGCTGTCGTAACGCCGGAAGCCGAAGCGCAGGTCCATCTGGTTGTAGAACGTGTGCTCCAGGCCGATCCGCACGTCGACCACTTCCTCGAGCCGGAGCTCGCCATCCTGGCCCAGGCGGCTGTCCTCGAGCTTGGCCCAGTCCGAGTACACCACGTCCACGGTGAACGCGGTGCGCGGGTCGCTGCGCGGGTAGAACGCACCGCCGAAGCGCCAGTACGCGGGGTAGCGCAGGGTCTCCAGCTCGCTGGCCTCGGTGCGCACGGTGTCGCCGGCGGCGAAGCTGCTGGTCTCGAAATCGCCCTCCACCTCGAGGCGCGTCTCGTAGGCCACGCCCAGGGTGACCCGGTCCGACACCCGCGCCTGCGCGCCGAAAGTGGCGTTGAAGCCGCCGAGCGACCAGGCGGTGCGGTCGTCGTAGCTCTGGTCGCCGTCGGCGAGGTGCCGGTCACGCACACGCCAGGTCTCCTTGCGCTCGCCGAAGGCGGTATGGATGGAGACGCCCAGAGCGTAGCGCTCGGCCAGCTCGGTGGCGAGACCCAGGCTCAGGGTGCGCAGCGTGCCGGTGACCTCGTAGAGGCGTTCCTCGAGGATCCGGTCGCGCGGATCGCTGAACGGGCTCGGGTCGCGCAGCTCCTCCTCGAAACGATAGGCGAAGGGGTAGCGGTCGGCCAGCGACAGGCCGAAGCAGAGCGGGATGGGCTCGCTCTCGAGCCGTCCGGCCATGGCGAAACCGGTGTTCCACCAGGTGTTCTGGTTGCTGGCGATGGCCATGTCGACCACCCGGTTGTCGAAGCTGTCGAAGACCGGCATGAAGCGGTCTTCCTCGTGGTGGCTGGCGTTCAGGCCGAGGTCGTAGCGGAAATGCTCGACCCGGGCCAGGCCGGCCGGATTGAGGATGGTGGACATGCCGCCGCGGAAGCCGGCGGCCCCGGTGGCGCCCAGGGCGTTGATCTCGGCCTGGTACCAGGGGCTCTGGCCACCGTAGGTGGACTCGATCTGCGGCACCGCATCGGCGGAAGTGGTGATCGCGCCCAGGACCAGCAGCGCCGCCAGGATGGCGGTCACGGTTCGCCGGTCGTTCTTGGTCACTCGCGTGGTCATCGCTCTCTTCTCCTCGCAGGCGGAGCCGTCAGAAGCTGTAGTCGATCTGCATGCGGATGAACAGGTCGTCCGCGGGCGCGTAGGTCACGTCGGGCGTGGGATCGGACGCGTCGCCGTACTCGCGCACGTCGACGTAGGTCCGGGGCATCTTGTGGTCCTTGGTCACCTTGAGCTGGAAGAGCATGCGCTCGGAGATGCGGCTCTCCACCTTGACCCAGTTGCGGAAGCCCTCGTCGTCGAGGAGCACGAACTCGTTGCCCTCGAAATTCCAGAAGAAGCCGTCGTAGACCGACGAGGCCAGGGTCAGCTTGAGCCACGGCGTCACGTTGTGCTCGTAGCGCGCCTCGAAGGCGTAGGCCGGGCTGGCGGCGGTGCCCACGGCGCTCTGGTCGTCACCGTCAGTGTCGACATCGCCGGGCTCGGCCGGGTAGGCCAGGCGCTGCCGCGCCGGGAAGTTCACGTTGCTGGTCATGTAGGTCAGCATCAGCCGGTTGTAGTTGGACAGCAGCGCGATCATCTGCAGCCGGTTCTCCCAGCTGCGGAACGTGCGCACGTCCTCGTAGTTCTGCCCGGTACGGCTCGAGACCCGCGACCGCAGGCGGAAGCGCAGGTTGAACTTGGGCTGGTACTCGAGCTTGACCGTGTAGCGGTCCAGATCGGCGCCGTCGGCCTTGCGCTCCCACTGGTCGAACTGCAGGCCGTTGATGATGAACTGGCGGCTGATGCGGTAGCGCATCTCCAGGAACAGGCCCTTCTCGCCCTTGGGCTGGGGATTGTCCGTGGAGAGGAAGCTGTAGAGGTCGTCCTCGAGGCGGTAGGGGCTGTCGAGGATGGTCTGCTCGTACTTGCTGTCGTTGCTGAACGAGCGCATGTACGGGTTGTCGAAGCCGATGTCGTAGTCGCGGTAGATCCCCAGCAGGTGCAGGTTGTCCCACTGGGCGAAGGTGTTGACGATCCAGGCGTCGTGGTTCTGGCCCGAGAGGAAGCCCGCGCGCGGGTCCTGCAGCCAGGCGTACTCGCCCTGGACCGAGACGTTGCCCACCACGGTCTGGGCCTCGAGACCGTAGATGTGGCGGAACTTGTACTCGGTGCGCGTGCCGGCCACGGTGTCGGCGTAGACGCTGGTGTAGCCCGCGGCGATCTCGCTGTCGCGCGCCTCCCAGTACTGCGAGCCGTCGCCGCCGTCGATGAGGGTCTGCGGCCGGCTGTCGAACGCGCGGTCGTAGTTCATCAAAAGCGCGGTGGCGCCGACGTAGGTGCCCGGCGCGAGCATGAACTTGGCGTTGCCGCCGTAGAGGTTCTCACGGAAGGCGTTGCGTTTGAGCCCGGTGGGCGTACCCGACGCGGTCAGGTGCTCGTCGAGGAGCGCCTGCTCGGGGCGCGGCCGCATGATGACGTAGCGGTTCACCGAGCCGTCGGGATTGAGGATGGCGTCGCGTTCGTCGCTCGAGGCGAACAGCGCGAGCTGCATGGGCCCCAGCCGGCCCTCGACCGCGCCGCCGGTGAGCGCGTACTCGTGGCTGCGCGAGAGGTCGCTGCGGATGCCCAGCGGCCGCTTGTTCCAGCCGTAGCCGGTCTTGCGGAAGTGGATGAAGTCGGTGTTGTCCATGATCAGGCCCGACCCGAACGCCGCGCGGTAGTTGCCCACCACCGCGCGCTTGAGCCGGAACGGGCCCAGGTCCTTGTTGCGGACCTCGGCGAACAGCTTGCTGGTCTCGTCCCAGTCCTGTTCGCCCAGGCCGCGATAGGTGCGGTAGCCCGCGCGGAAGCCGAGAGGCAGGTCGGCCTTGAGCTTGTGCGACATGGCCGGGTTCAGGAGCTGGACGTTGTTGGAGAGCCAGTCGTAGCGGTTCTCGCTGGTGGTCAGCGACGAACCGAGCTCGTCGTCGCCGTCGTAGTAGGGCGTGTCGTAGTACCGTACCTGGTAGTCCACCCGCACCTTGTCGTCCGGACCCAGTTCGGTGGGGGCGTAGACCACGAAGTCGCGCAGATTGCGGTAGGCGTAGTAGCGCACGCCCTCGCTGCGGCGCAGCTGCCGGCCGTTGGTGTAGCCGCCCAGGCGCTCGCGCGCCTTGATGATGTTGGTGGCGTCCACCGGCGAGACGTTCTGGAAGCTCATCAGGTCGAAGAGGTCGAGCTCGTTGATGTCGGCCGGTTCCTGCAGGAGGTCGAGGTACTCGTCGACCAGGCCCTCGTTGGAGCCTTCCTGGCTGAGATAGTTGCGGACCTGGCGGTAGCTGGCGGTCATGCGCTGGACCGCCTGGTCGACCTCCGGCGGCGGCAGCACCGCCACCAGCGGCTTGAGCGTGGCCAGGATCTGCGGCGTGACGCCGGGGACCTCGCGGAGGTCGAACAGATCGCTGAAGAACCGCACGTAGGTGCGGTACTCGAAGATCTCGTCGGCCACCTCGGCGGGGATGGGCAGCGCGAGGATCTCCTCGTGGCTGGCGGTGTTCAGATCGAGCTTGCCCTGGGCCAGGGCCGACCGGGACTCGGCGGCGAACGCCGGGGGCGCCACCGGTCCGGCGCAGCCGAGCAGCAGCAGGCCCAGCAGGAGGGCCGGCACCGCGGGGCCGCTGGGTTGGCGCGTCATCCTCACTTCGCCTCACCACCCCAGGCCGCGGTCACGCCGAACTGGTGCGTGCTCTCGAGCACGCCGCCACCGGTGGAGAAGCCGTAGTTCAGGGCGTAGCCGCCGATGTTGTAGCCGAAGCCGGCGGTGATCTTGCTGGGTTCTGACATGATGCCGCCGCGCAGGTGGAAGCCGGTGACGACTTCGAGCTCGAGGCCGCCGCGCCACTGGACCTTCTCGCCGTGGACGTTCTCCAGCTCGAAGGTGGTCACCACGCCGGCGTAGGGCTCGTAGGCCACGGCGCCGTGGAGGCGGCGGACCAGCTCCTCCTCGTCCTTGCCGATCTTGGGCGCGTTCCAGTTGTGGACGTAGACACCGATGCGGGTGCGGTCGTGGACGGTGGCCAGCAGGCCCAGGTCCAGACCCACGGCGGTGTCGCTGCCGGGATCGATGCCGCCGACGGTCTCGCCGAACTCGAGCCGGAACACGTTCAGGCCGTAGCCGAACGCCACCGACGAGTGCAGGTCGCGGTAGAGGTCGAGACCGTGCGCGACAGTGAACGTGGTCTCCTTCTGGAGGTCGATCTTCTCGTACTCGACCCGGTACTGGCGCAGGCCGAAGCTCAACGCGCCGGACCGGCCGGGAAGATTGAACGCCGCGCCGAGGTAGTACAGCTTGTTGAACGAGAGCTGGTAGGGCTTCTCGTAGCTGAGGCCCAGCGCCGCGTCGGCCGTCATGGTCGCCAGACCGGCGGGATTGAGGTAGCTGGCGTAGGGAGCGTCGGGCACCGCGGCGCCGGCATCGCCCATGGCCCGCGCCCGGGGGCTGAGCGTGATGTTCTCGAAGGCGGCCAGGGCGGGCTGGGTCAGCAGGCCGAGCGCCACCAGGACCAGGATCGTTGCAAGTTTCCGGTTCATGCTCGTCTCCCAGCTACTGTAGGCGCGTGGCCACCACCACGGGCGCGGTCTTGACGGTCTTCTCGCCGGTGGCCCGATCGACCACCTGCAGGTGCACCACGTACATGCCGGCGCGCACCCTCTCGAACGTGCTGTCACGACCGTCCCACGGACGCTCGGTCCAGACCCCGGGCACGGTGGAGGCGACGCCGTCGAAGCGGCTGTCGTAGACCGACTTCACCAGGCGGCCCTCCATGTCGATGATCCGGATCTTGGTCTCGGAATCGGTGCGGGTGGTGAAGCGGATGGGGAAGGTCTCCCGGTCGGGCAGGAAGGTCTTCGCCTCCACCTCGAGCGCCACCACGCCCTGCTCGCCCTCGACCACCTCGTAGAACTGGCCGGGCGTGGCGTCGGTCACCACGAAGCTCGCCGGGAAGTTCTCGCTGGTCTCGTCGTGGCCGTCGACGCCGTTGCCGAGGCCGTCGTGGTTCTCGGCGTCCTCCTCGGTGTTCTGGCGCGAATAGCTCTGCGTGCCGCTGGTGGCCTCGTAGTGCGGCATCTGGTCGGCCACCGCCAGCTCGGGCCCGTAGACCGAACCGCCGCTGGTCACCCCGTTCTTGCTGAAGCGGGTGCTCTCGTAATCGCCGGTGACGTCCCAGTGGAAGACGTCGACGTCGGTGACCAGATTGCTCTCGCCGTCCCACCAGTAGAGGACCACGATCTCGCCGTTGTTGCTCAGGCCCGGCGGGTTGCCGTAGGGCTCCTGGACCGCGGCCAGGCTGCCCTCGAAGACCTCGACCAGTTCGGGAATCTCGTCCGGCTCCTCACCGTCCTCGAAGAGCTCGTAGTCGGGCTCGATGAAGTACTCGGCGTAGAAGTTGTCGCTACCCGACAGCGCCACGGTGATGGTCTGGCCCGCGGCGATCACCGCGCCGGGGGGGAACTGGCCGTGGAAGTCGTCGTAGGCGCCGCCGCCGATGGTCGTCTGCGAGGGCGAGCCCTCGGTGATCCGCCAGTAGTACTGGTTGCCGCTGGCGAAGATGGCGTCGGTGAGATAGTAGCGGTCGAGGGGAACCTCACGGTCGAGCGGATTGTGGATCTCGATGAACTCGGCGCCACGCGGCCGCACCTCGGTGATCAGCAGGTGGGCGGCCAGATCCTCGGGATCGGGCGCGGCGCTCACCGTGAAGGTGATCACGCCGCCGTCGCTGGGATAGATGGCGTCATCGCCCTCGATGTCCACCACCGTCAGGTGCCAGGTCACCACCGTGCCCTCGTCCTGCGCCGGGATCACTGCGTCCCAGGTGTCGTCGTCGTTGTCGACCGCGGCCAGTTCGATCTCGGTGCCGCCGTCGAGGGTGTAGCCCACGGTCACCGAGGCCAGCGGATCGCCCGAGGTGATGGTGGCGCGGATGGTGATGTCGCGGTCGGCATAGGTGGGGCTGGTGTAGACGCCCAAGATCTGCGGGCCCTCGACAGCGGGTCGCGCCGGGTCGTAGGGTGCCGTGGCGAAGGTGTTGGAGAAGTCCTCGCCCACCTCGTCGCGGCCGCCGATGCCGTTGCCCGGCGAACCCGGCTGGGCGCCCTCGCTGGGGTCGGTGCGGTGGAAGGAGTTGCCGTAGGCGATGGCGGGCAGGAACGGGTCCTGATCGAGGACCGCGGTCTCGTCCTGGTACGTGGAGCCGCCCACGGTGACGTTGGTCTTGCTGAAGCGCCAGCGCTCGTCGTCGCCCCAGAAGAAGATGTCGATGTCGGTGACCAGGTCGGTGAGTCCGTCCCAGTAGTAGAGGATGAGGCTCTCCGAGCCGTTGCTCAGGCCGGGGGTCGACCCCGCGCCGACGATGCTGTTGTCGCCATCGGGGTCGCCGAAGACCGGGCGCATGTCGGGCACGCTGTCGGGCTCGGGGCCGTCCTCGAATAGCTCGAGGTGCGGCAGGAAGCCGAAAGCGCCGTAGAACGCGTCCGAACCCGTCACCGAGATGGTGATGGTGTCGCCGGCGGCCAGGACGAAGCCGTCGGGGAAGCGGGCGTGGAAGTCGCCGTAGGCACCGCCGCCGATAGTGTCGCCGGCGGGATTGCCCTCGGCGATGCGCCAGTAGTACTGTGCGCCGTCGGCGTAGATGGCGTCGGTGATGTAGAAGTCGCTCAGGTCGGCGTCGAGCAGGCCGGGGTTGGCGATCTCGATGAACTCCTCGGGGGTGCCGATCACCGACACCTCGCTCAGGAGCAGCTTGATGGGGCCGCCGGGCGTGCCGCCCGACGACACGGTGAACGACCGCGGCAGCGCGGCGCCCTCCACCGGCCAGGTGGCCTCGCCGCCACCGGCGCCCTCGGTCACCAGGAACCAGTCGACCACGGTGCCGGCCGGCTGGCCGGGAACCTGGGCGGTAAAGCGGTCATCGCCGGCGGCCGCTCCGGCCAGGTCCTGCCACGCGCCGCCGTCGAGGCGGTAGCGGAAGGTCACGCTGGACACCGCGTCGAAGGCCACCACCTCGGCCTGCAGCGTCACCGGAGCATCCTCCACCGCGCCGCCGCTGGCGGCGGACAGCACGATGGGCGCCGCGGGGAAGTAGCTCGCGGGGGGCGCCGCGGGGTCCTGGCTCGCCAGGTCCTGCCAGCTCGTGGCCAGATCCTCGCCGGTCTCGTCGTGACCGGTCAGGCCGTTGCCGCCGGACTGGGGCTCGCCGGTCTCCACGGCGTTCACCCGCTGCAACGAGTGCGTGAAGGTGGGCGCACCGCCGGCGCTGGTCTGGGCGCCCACGGCGGTGTCGGGCAGGTAGGTGCCGCTGCCCACGGTGACCTCGGTCTTGTCGACGCGGACGCGGGTGTCGGTGCCGTAGATCAGATAGTCGAGGTCCGCCACCAGGTCGCTGGCGCCGTCCCACTGGTAGAGAACGATGCTGTCGAACGTCGTGCTCAGCGCCGGCGTGTTGGCCTCGCCCGAACCCAGGCCGGCGCCGATGCTGCCGGTGAACACCTCGACCATCTCGGGCACCTGGTCGGGCACCGCACCGTCCTCGAACCACTCGAGGTCGGGCAGATACCCATAGGCCTCGGCGAACTCGTCGCTGCCGGCGATGCTGATCACGAGGGTGTCCCCCGCCGCCAGGCTCATCCCCGCCGGGAACCGCCCGTGCACGTTGCCCGACGTGCCGCCTCCCGCGTCCACGCCCGTGGTCACGTTCCAGTAGAGGCGCCCGAGCTGGATGTCGTGTGCGGTGGAGAGGTGGACCTGCGTGAGGTCCACGGCGCCCGCGGTGGGGTTGACGACCTCGATGAAGGGGCTGCCGAAGTTCGATACGGGATTGCGGGTCTGGACCACCACCTCGCTCAGCAGCAGGTGGGCGTCCTGGGCCAGGCCGGTGGCTGCCGAGAGCAGCAGCAGCGCCAGCAGGAGCGGCCGACCCGGATCCCGTGGCACGGATCTCCGGTGACGAAGCATGGGAATCTCCCTGGTAATCTTGGCGTCCTGGGGCAACGGGCCCTGATCACCGGCGGCGGTCCCTTGCGGAACGACTGAACCGGATCATGGGGGTTGAACACAATAGGGCATCCGGGGCGGGAAAATCAAGGAGGCGGTTTCCGATCGAATCAGCCCTGATTCTGGGCGTCGATCCCCGCGAGCACCGCCGCCATGCCGGCAGGCGAATCGGCGGCGCGCAGGCGGTCCAGCAGGCCGCCGCGCACAGCACGGGCCAGGCGGGCCATGACCTGCAGCATCTGCCGGGTGCTGGCCGGGGGCGCCGCCAGCAGCACCGCCACGTCCACCAGGTGCTCGTCGCCATCGCCGCTATGCGCCGGGAACGGACGGACGAGAGTGGTCACGGCCAGGCAGACCCGATTCGCGGCCTCGCTGCGCGCGTGCGGCAGGACCAGGCCCTCGGGCAAGGCGGTGCCGCCCTCGGCTTCGCGGCGCAGGACATCGCCGGCCAGCACGGCCGCATCGCGCACCGAACCCCAGCTCGCGAGCTCGGCAGCGAGGCGCGCGACCACGCTGTCGAGGTCGGGCAAATCCTGGCGCGGCAGAAGCGCCGCTCGTGTAGTATAGTCCAGCAACTTCATGGCCAGGTAGGTTAGAGGCCCGCGGCCGACATGTCCAGCACCGCCCGGAGAACGATGTCCATGATCCGCGACCCGTTCGCGCCCCTGTTGCGCAATCAACGCCTCCAGGACCACTTGCTCCGCCTGGGCCGCACCCTCGGCCGGCCCCTGCGCCCCTCGCGCCTGGCGCCGCGCCGGGAAGGCCCTCCCAACCTGGTGCTCGTGGGCGTCGACACCTGGCGCCGCGACCACCTGGGCGGCGGTTTGACCCCGCACCTGGACGCGCTGGCCGGCGGCGGGGTCGACTTCGCCGACGTCACCGCGCCGGCTCCCTGGACCCTGCCCTCGTTCGCCGGCGCGCTCACCGGGCTGATGCCCTCGCGCCACGGCGCCCAGCTCACCGGCGCGGTGCGCAACATGGACACCCAGCCGCCACAACGCCTCGCCGCGGGCACGGTCACCCTGGCGCGCCACCTCGCCGGCCGCGGCTACGCCACCGCCGCGCTCTACGCCAACCAGTTCTTCGCCTTCGGGCTGGCCGAGAGCTTCGGCGAGCACCGTTATCGGAACCTGCCCGCCGCGGCGATCCTGGCCGAGGCCGCCGAGTGGATCCGCCGCCACGCCGACCGTCCGTTCTGCCTCTTCGTCCTGCTCAACGACCCCCACGAGCCGACCACGCCGGCCGACGCGTTCCTCCGCCCCCAGCTCGACGCCCTCGACCTCGCCCCGCCGTCGAGAGAGGAACTGCGCCAGCTGGCTTCCTGGGGCGACCCGCACCGCCCCGAGGCCCACCTGGGCCGCTGCGGCTGGCCGCTGCCGGCGGCGGCCGAGCGCGTGCGCCGGCTCAAGCGCGCGGTCTACCGCGCCACCATCGCCCAGGTCGACCAGGCCCTCGGCCGCTTCGTGGCGCGCCTCGACCGCTGGGGCCTCTGCGGCAACACGCTGGTGACGGTGTTCAGCGATCACGGCGAGGAGTTCTGCGACCACGCCGCCGAGGCCCACGCCTGGGACCACGACCCGCGTCGCGTGCGCGGCATCGGCCACGGCCACACCCAGTTCCAGGAGCTGCTGCACGTCCCCTGGCTCAGCTGGGGCGCCGGCGTGCCCGCGCTGGACAGGGTGACCGTCCCGGTCTCGCTCCTGGACCTCGCCCCCACGCTGGCCGAGTGGCTCGGCGTGGGCCCCTTCCACCTGCCCGCCGACCTGGCCCCGGGCCTGGCGGGCCGCGCGCTTGCCGGCGACGCTCTCCAGGACGAGCGCGTCCTGCTCGCCGAGGCGCTGGCCTTCGGGCCCGACGTGGTGGCGGTACGGCAGGGGGACTGGAAGCTCATCGCCCACCGCGACGGCCAGACGCTGGGCTTCTACGACCTCGCCACCGACCCCCGCGAGCGCAACGACCTGCAGCACGCGCAGCCGCCACGGCTGCAGGGTCTGCACGATGTCCTGGCGCGCTGGCGGGACGCGGCCCCGGCCCGCGCCGACGCCGACGAACAGGCTGGTGGCTGGTCGGACCTCGACGACGAGGTCCGCCAGCGCCTCAAGGATCTGGGATACGGCGAGTAACCCGGGCTAGCGGCGGAGGAACGCCTCGGCGTCGAGCCCCTCCAACCCCTCCCAGCCTTCCTCCTCCAGCGCCACCAGCGCGTGGCAGGTCTCGCAATCCTGCTCGATGACCTCGCCGGCCGCGGTCTCCAGCTCGCCGTTGTGGCAGCGGAAACAGCCACCCTCGCCGAACTCCCCGTCCGTGTCGAAATGCGAGAGGTTGCTCGGGTAGGTCCCCCAGCCGATGTTCATCTGCGGCCAGACGTTGCGCTCGAGGATCCGGGTCAGCGTCGCCGTCGTGGGCTCGAGCGACGCCTCCAGCGCGGGCAGGTCGTCGGGGTGCTCCTCGGTGTAGATGGTGCGCAACGCGGCGGCGATCCGGACGGCGGTGTCGGCGTCGGGCTGGACCTCGCGCAGGACGCGCTCGCTCTCGCGGCGCAGCCAGGGCACGGCGGGGTCGAGGGCGCCCACGGCCATGGCCAGGTCCACCGCCCGGTGGGGCAGCTGGTAGATGTGGGTGGGGCGGTTGTGGCAGTCGAGGCAGTCCATGACGCGCCAGGTGCCCGCGGCGGTGTCGGCGTCGGCGCCGTCGAGGAGGTAGCGGACCTCGCCGTCGGGCGTGGACTGCACCACCTCCACGATCTGCTGCCGCTCGCGGTCGAGATGGCGGTAGCGGAGCTTGTTCTGCGGGTCGACGTGCCAGTGGATGCCCGTGGCCGCCTTGCCCGCCGTGGGGATCTCCGGCCCGCCCACGTGCAGCACCAGGGCGGTGGTGCGCGCGGTGTTCTCGCGATTGCTGTCGTAGCGCGGGTGGGCGATGAGGCGCGAGCCGTGGAAGCGCTCGGGCCAGTGGCAGACCTCGCAGGTCTCGCGCGCCGGACGCAGGTTCTCCACCGGGGTGGGGATGGGCCGGTGGAAGTCGTCGGTGAGCACGGCGTAGACCTGGCGGATGCCCGAGAGCTTGGCGCGCACGAACCACGACGCTCCCGGCCCGATGTGGCAGTCGACGCACTTGACGTTGGCGTGGGGCGAACTGGCGTGCGCCGTGGCCTCGGGCGCCATGACCTCGTGGCAGACGTAGGAGCAGAACTGGTTGCTGTCGGTGTAGTGGTAGGCCTCGTAGCTGAACAGGCCCACCCCGATGAGCACCACGAACGTGGCCACCGCCACCACCAGCGCCTTGCGCAGCAGCTCGCCGCCGCCCAGTTCCATGGCGGTGTGGCGGCGGCCCTCCTTCTTCTCGCGCGACCGCCGCACCAGGTTGCCCACCACGAGCAGCACCACGCCCAGCAGCAGGAAGGCCGGTAGCACCATGAAGCCGATGAGGTCGACGTAGGGGTTGGACTCGTGGCCGGCAAGGGAGTTGTAGAGGTAGAGCAGGAAGAGCAGCGCGAGGAAGAACACCGCCACCAGGACGAGCATGCTGCCGGCGGCGGCGAGCCAGTTGTCCCAGAAGACCGGCAGACGGTGGGTGAACCAGGCCTTGAAGCGCTCGGTGAATGGTACCCTGACCCCGTCTTGCTCCGCCATGACCTCGACCTCCGGATCCAGGAATCAATGCCGACTCATCCGGGAGGCTATCAGGTCGGCCGCGGCTCCACCAGGATTTTGAGCGGGCCCGGACCGCAGTCCGGGCCCACCACGACCCTCGTGACCGGAGTCAGACCGAGTGATCCACCGCGCGCTCCATGACCTCGCGCGCCAGATCGAGGAAGATCTGCCGCGACTCGGTCTTGGCGTCCTGGAGCATGAGCGGCCGGCCGGTGTCGCCACCCTCACGGATGCGGGGATCCATGGGGATCGCCGCCAGCAGCGGCAGGCCGAACTGCTCGGCCACCTGCTTGCCGCCGCCGGAACCGAAGATGTCGTAGCGCTCGCCGCAGCCGGGGCAGGCGAAGTAGCTCATGTTCTCCACCACGCCGAGCACCGGCACGTCCACCTGGCGGAACATCTGGACGCCGCGGCGCACGTCGGCCACCGCCACCTCCTGCGGGGTGGTCACCATGACCACGCCGGCCAGGGGCACCTGCTGCACCAGCGTGAGCTGGGCGTCGCCCGTGCCCGGAGGCATGTCGACCACGAGGTAGTCGAGGCTGTCCCAGAGCGCGTCCTTGAGGAACTGCTTGACCGCGCTGAAGACCATGGGGCCGCGCCAGATCACCGCCTGGTTGGGGTCGATCAGGAGGCCCATGCTCAGGACCTGCAGGCCGTGTGACTGGCCCGGGTAGATCTTGCGGTCCTCGGTGACCTCGGGCGGTTCCTGGACCCCGAGCATGGTGGGCAGCGAGGGGCCGTAGATGTCGGCGTCGAGCAGGCCCACGCGGTGGCCCTCCTCGGCCAGGGCCAGGGCCAGGTTCACCGCCACCGAGCTCTTGCCGACCCCGCCCTTGGCGCTGGCCACGGCGATGATGCGGTGCACCCCGTCGAGGGGCTCGCGGTCGGCCCAGGGGTCGGGCGACTGGCCGTGGGGGCCGGTGGGCGCCTTCTTCTTCGCCTGGCTCCCGGAGCGGTCGTCGATCTCCACCGACAGCGAGGTCACGCCTGGCAGCTGGCGCAGCACCTCGATGGCGGCCTGCTGGACCGCCGCGATGGTCTCTTCCTTCTCGGTGGTGCGGATGATCTCCACCAGGAGCTCGCCGTCGGCGAACTCCACCTTGCCCACCAGGTCGACCTTGACGATGTCGACCCGGGTGCCGGGCACCTTCACCTCGCGCAGGGCGGCGAGGACGTCATCACGAGTCAGGCTCACCTTCGTTGCCTCCGATTCGAGTCGTATTCTGAAACCGGTGCTTCAAAGGTGCACCGGACTTGCCAGCTTGGCAACCGTCGGCCAGAATAAGGGCGAAGCCCCGGTCATGCCCGTTCAACTGGACAGGGGGAAGGCTTGGACCAGCTCACCGCCGTGCTCATCGTCCGCAACGAGGCGGCGCGCCTGCCCGCGTGCCTGGCGAGCCTGCGTGGCGCCGTGGACCAGGTCGTGGTGCAGGACTCCGGCAGCGCCGACGGCACCGACGCGCTGCTGGCGCGGCTGGCGGCCGATCCCGGCCAGGACCCGCCGCTGCGCTGGACCCAGCGCCCCTTCGATGACTTCTCCAGCGCCCGTGCCGCCGCCCTCGAAATGATCGAGACCCCGTTCTTCCTCTGGATCGACGCCGACGAGCGGCTCTCCACGGCGCTGGCCGGCCGCCTGGCCACCATGCGCCAGACCGGCCGGCTGGGCGACCACGACCTCTGGCTGCTGAAGCGGCGGAACCTGGTGCTGGGCCACCGCATGCGCGCCCGTCACCTGCGCCGGCAGCGCGTGGCGCGCGTGGCCAGGCTGGGCACCGTGCGGATGTCGGGCGAACCGGTCCACGAGGGCCTGGTGCCCATCGATCCGGTCACCGTGGTGGGCCGGATCAAGGAACCGCTGTACCACGACGCGGTCACCGCCATCAGGCCCTACCTGCGCAAGATCGACCACTACACCACGCTGGAGACGCGCCGCGGGCGCAGCCGGTACGGCCTGCTCCAGCCGCTGCACCTGCTGGTCACCGGGCCGGCCACCTTCTGGCGCGAATACGCCTGGCGGGGCTGCTGGCGCGACGGCTGGGCCGGGCTGGTCTGGGCGGGGCTGACGGCCTGGTCGGCCACGCTGCGGTCGTGGAAGGTGCTGAGGCGGCGCCGGCGGCGCTAGCGCAGGCCCAGGCCGGAGATCAGCATGCCCACGATCCGATCGTGGTCGAAGGCCAGGGGCGGCAGGTCGTCCACCGCGAACCACTGGGCCCGGGCGGCATCGTCGCCGGCGGTGACCCGCGGCGGTTCGCCCACCAGCTCGGCGACGTAGACGATGGACACGGTGTGGCCGCGCGGGTCGCGGTCGGGCCGGCCGAAGGCGCGGAACTGGCGCAGCGGCACGCCCCGCAGCCCGGTCTCCTCCTCCAGCTCGCGCAGGACGGCCTGGTCGGGGTCCTCGCCGTACTCCACGAACCCTCCGGGCAAGGCCCACGACCCGGCGAAGGGGTCCTCGCCGCGCTCCACGAGCAGCACGTAATGACGCACCCCGCCGCCGGGTCGGGGCCGACGCACCAGCACGGCCCCGTCCACGGTGAGCGCGGGGTTCCGGAAGCAGGGGCGGATGGGGCCGTCGGCCACCAAGGCGCTACTCCACCTTGAAGGAGGCGAGAGCCTCGTCCTGGCTCTCGAAGGTGTCGAAGACCAGCTTCAGCTGGGTCACGTTGAGGATGTTGTCGATCCGCGGCGAGACCGTGCAGATCTTCATCACGCCGCCGTTCTTCTTCAGCGTGTGGAAGGCCGACACCAGGATGCCCAGGCCCGTGGAGTTGATCCAGGTGACCTTGGACATGTTCAGCAGGATGTCGACGAAACCCTCCTTGATGAGGGTCTTGATCTCGTTGTGGAATTTCTCGTAATCGGGGCCGCCCATGATCTTGCCCGACAGGTTCAGGATCATGATCTCGCCCTGGGGCGCCTTCTGGATGTTCATCGACCTCTCCCCAAGCAGCGTGACTGGGTGTGCCACGGCTCCGGCCGCGGCCTGGCATGTCTACTAGAAGAATGCCCGTGAAGCGGCCCGGAGGCAACCCCATGATTGTACCGCTGGACCGCGACCCGTGTGTTCTGATAGTTTTCGACCCAGCCCGAACCCGTTCCCGGAACCGCAGGAAAGGCCCCGCCCATGACCGCCGTCCGACAGCCGGTCCTCGCCGGCACCTGGTACCCGGCCGACCCCGACCACCTCCGCCGCGAGGTCGAGTCCTTCCTGGCCGCGGCCGATCCCACGCGGGCCCCCGCGGGCACGCCGGTGGTCGCCCTGGCCCCCCACGCCGGCTACGCCTACAGCGGCGCGGTGGCGGGCAAGCTGTTCGGGCTCCTGCGCGAGCGCCGGTACGCCGCGGTCTTCGTGCTGGCACCCAGCCACCGGTCGCGTCTGGACCGCCCCGCCCTCAGCGGCGCCGACGCCTTCGCCACCCCGCTGGGCGAGGTCCCCGTGGCCACCGACATCGTGAGCGAGCTGGCCGCGAGCGGCGCCTTCAGCCTGAACGACCGCGCCCACGCCTTCGAGCACGCCGTGGAGATCCAGCTGCCCCTGCTGCAGTGCGCACTGCCGGCGGGCACCCCCATCGTCCCCATCCTGGTCCCCCACCTGTCGTCCCGCCGGCGCCTGGGCGCGGCCCGCGTCCTCGACCGGTGGCGCGACGGACGCCACCTCTTCCTCGTTTCCAGCGACCTGACCCACTACGGGGTCGAGTACGGCTACGTCCCGTTCACCGAGGAGATCCCCCGGCGGCTCGAGGAACTCGATTCGGGCGCGCTTTTGAAGTTCCTGGGCCACGACGCGGCGGGCCTCGTGGCCTACGGCGAACAGACCGGGATCACCATGTGCGGCCTGGAGGCCGCCGCGCTCGTGCTCGCGACCCCGGCGCCCGAAGGCTACCAGGCCGAGTTGCTCGAGTACGCCCGCAGCGCCGACCGCGAGGGCGACTACTCGCTCTCGGTGAGCTACGCGGCCGCCGTGATCTGCAACCCCCCGGGACCCGAGGACAAGAGGCCTGCCCGGGATTCCAGTTCGGCCAGCGAACCAACCGCCACCAGCGGCGGGCTGGCGGCCGCCGAGCGGTTCTTCCTCCTCGACCTGGCCCGCCGGGCTGTCACCGCCGCCGTGTGCGACGAGGCACCGCCCGATCCGGTCGATCTGGCCACCCGGGCCGGTCTCGATCTGACGGGCCCGCTCGGCCAGCCCCGGGGCGCGTTCGTCACCCTGACCGCCCGCGGCCAGCTGCGCGGCTGCATCGGCTACATCGAGGGGATCAAGCCGCTGGTCGAGGCCGTGGTCGACAACGGGACGGCTGCCGCCGTCTCGGATCCGCGGTTCCCGGTGGTCCGCGAGGACGAACTGCCCGGTCTGGCCATCGAGGTCTCGGCCCTGACGCCGCTCAGCGCGGTCGCCGGGCCGGAAAACATCGAGGTCGGCCGGCACGGGATCCTGCTGAGCAAGGGGACCCGCCGGGCGGTCTTCCTGCCCCAGGTCGCCACCGAGCAGGGCTGGGATCTGGCCACCACCCTCGACCATCTGGCGCTCAAGGCGGGCCTGCCCGCCGATGCCTGGCGCGAGGATTGTCGTTTCGAGGTCTTCGAGGCCGAGATCTGTTCCGAATGAGTGGCGTGGGCCATTCTGCGAAAACCTGTTGTTTACAGATAGACGCGGCACTATTCTTTCGGCTTATGTTGCCACCGCTGCGCCGGTGACCACCCTTCGCCACCAGCCAGGGATACCATGGGGCTTCTGGACAAGGTTCATAATTTCAAGACCGCGCGCGAGCTCATGGCCGCGGGACTGTACAACTACTTCCGCCCGATCGAATCGGCGCAGGAGAGTACGGTCCGCTACAACGGCCGCCAGGTCATCATGCTCGGCAGCAACAACTATCTCGGGCTGACCAACCACCCCGCGGTGAAGGAGGCGGCCAAGGCCGCGCTCGAGAAGTACGGCAGCGGCTGCGCTGGTTCGCGCTTCCTCAACGGCACGCTCGACGTGCACGTCGAGCTCGAGGCGAAGTTGGCGGCGCTGGTGGGCAAGGAGAAGGCGCTGGTCTTCTCCACCGGGTTCTTCGCCAACCTGGGCACCATCAGCACCATGGTCGGCCGCAACGAGACCGTGATCGCCGACCGCACCGACCACGCCTCGATCATCGACGGCTGCCGCATGAGCTTCGGGCGGGTGCGCAAGTACCACCACCAGGACATGGCGCACCTCGACTACTGCCTCGAGCAGGAACGGGACGTCGACAAGCTCATCGTGGTCGACGGCGTGTTCTCCATGGAAGGCGACGTGGCCAAGCTGCCCGAGATCGTCGAGCTGGCCAAGAAGCACGACACCCTGGTGATGGTGGACGACGCCCACGGCGTGGGCGTCATGGGCCAGCACGGCCGCGGCACCTGCGACCACTTCGGGTTGACCGACGACGTGCATCTCATCGTGGGCACCTTCAGCAAGAGCCTGGCCTCGGTGGGCGGCTTCGTGGCCTCGGACGCCGAGACCATCCACTACATCCAGCACCTGGCGCGGGTGATGATCTTCTCGGCGAGCCCGCCGCCGGCCTCGGTAGCGTCGGTGAGCAAGGCCATCGACGTCATGCTCGAGGAGGAGTGGCGGCACGAGGCGCTCTGGCGCAACACGCGGATCCTCATGGAGCGGCTCAAGGACGCCGGGTTCGACACCGGCCCGAGCGAGACGCCCATCATCCCGGTGGTCGTGGGCGGCGACGTGGACACCTACCGCATGTGCGTCCGCTGCTGGGAGGAGGGCGTGTTCGTCAACCCCATCGTCTCGCCGGCGGTGGAGCCGGGCAACGCGCTGCTGCGGCTGTCGCTCATGGCGACGCACACCGAGGACGAGATCCATCAGGCCATGGACATCCTCACCAAGGTGGGCAAGGAGATCGGGGTGGTCTAGTCCGCGCGGGCACCCGAAGGGATGGAGATCGCCGGGGGTCGTCTCGAGGACGACCCCCGGTTCTTCATGTACTTCATGCGGCCGGAGGCTCGGCCAGGTCGTCCTCGCGGTCGCCGAAACGCTTCTCGATCCACTCGTAGACCAAGGGCAGCACCAGCAGCGTGACCAGCGTCGAGGTCACCAGGCCGCCGATCACCACGGTGGCCAGCGGCCGCTGCACCTCGGAGCCGGGCCCGGTGTTGAAGGCCATGGGCACGAAGCCCAGGCTCGCCACGAGCGCGGTCATCAGCACCGGACGCAGGCGGTCGCCGGCGCCGGTCACCACCGCGCGTCCCAGCGCCACCCCGCGCGACCGCAGCACGTTGAGGTGCTCGATCAGCACGATGCCGTTGAGCACCGCCACGCCGAACAGCGCCACGAAGCCGATGGAGGCGGAGACCGAGAGGTAGAGTCCCCGCGCATAGAGCAGGAAGATACCGCCCGAGAGGGCGTACGGCAGGATGCCGAAGATGAGCAGCGCGTGCCGCAGGCTCCCGAACATGGTGTAGAGCAGGCCCAGGATGATCAGCAGCGACAGCGGCACCACGAACATCAGGTGGCGCATGGCCCGCTGCTGGTTCTCGAAGGCGCCGCCGAACTCCAGGAACACGCCGGCGGGAATGGCAACCTCGCGGGCGATGGCGGCGCGCAGGTTGGCCACGTAGGTTCCGATGTCCATGCCGCTCAGGTTGGCGCCCACGATCACCCGCCGCCAGCCGTTCTCGCGGGCGATCTCCCGCGGACCCTCCACCGGCACCACCCTCGCCACGCGCTTGAGCGGGATGAAGCCGCCGCTGGGCAGGGCGATGGGCACCTCCATGAGCATCTGGAAGTCGGAACGCAGGCGCTCGGGGAAGCGCACGACCGCGTCGAAGCGGCGCTGGCCCTCGAAGACCTCGGTGACCACCTGGCCGCCCACCCCCATCTCGATGACCTGCTGGACCTCGGCCACGTTGAGGCCGAGGTCGGCCACGGCGTCGCGGTCGATCTCGATGTTCAGGTAGGGCTGCCCGGTGGTGCGCTCGACGAACGAGTTGGCGGTCCCGGGCAGGCGCTGGAGCAACGCTCCGATCTGCTCGCCGAGGTCGTTGAGGACGTCGAGGTCCTCGCCGAAGAGCTTGACCGCGACGTCGGATTTGACGCCGCTGGTGAGCTCGTCGACCCGCATGGCGATGGGCTGGGTGAAGTTGTAGGCCAGGCCGGGCTCGTCCTGGAGCAGCGGTTCGATCTCCGCCACGATGTCGGCCTTGGTCACCCCGGGTCGCCACTCGGACGGGTCATGGAGGATCACCCAGACGTCGGTCTGGTGCACGCCCATCCAGTCGTTGGCCAGGTCCGAGCGTCCCGTCTTGGGTACCACGGTCTTCACCTCGGGTATCCTGGCCAGGACCGCTGCCGCGAAGGCGTTGGCGTTCTCCACCGACTGCGCCAGGGTCACCGACGGCATGCGGACCTGTTCGACCAGGATGGACCCCTCCTCCAGCTCGGGCAGGAACTCGGTCCCCAGCAGCGGGACCAGCGCCACCGAGCCGGCGAACACCACGAGCGCCACCAGTTGGACGATCAGGCGTCGGCCGCGCAGCCTGCCGAGCACCTTCTCGTAGGCCGGACGCAGGCGCTCGACCAGCGGGTTGCGCCACGACCAGACGCCCGTGCGGAAGACGAGCGCGGCCATGGCCGGGACATAGACCAGCGCTAAAAGGAGCGACCCGAACACGGCGGTGGCCACGGTGATGGCCATGGGTCGGAACAGGATCCCCTCCATGCCGCTGAAGGTGGCGATGGGCACGTACACCATGAGGATGATCAGCACGCCGAAGAAGATGGGGCGCGCCACTTCCCGAGCCGCCTCGCCGATGATCCGCAGGCTCTCCTTGGGCTCTCGCCGCTGGCCCGAAAGGCGTTGCACGATGTTCTCCACCATCACCACCGACCCGTCCACCACCATGCCGAAGTCGATGGCGCCAAGGCTCATCAAATTGGCCGCCAGCCCGAACTCACGCATGCCGATGAACGCGAAGAGCATGGACAGCGGGATCACGCTGGCCACGATCAGGGCGCCCCGGATCTCGCCGAGCAGCAGCAGCAGCACCGCGATGACGAAGAAGCCGCCCTCGCTCAGGTTCTTGACGATGGTATGGGTGGTGCGGTCCACGAGGTCGCTCTGGTCGTAGAACCGCTCGATGCGCACGCCCGCCGGCAGGCCGGCGTTGATCTCGTCGATGCGCTCGGCCACGTCCTGGATCACCTCGCGGCCGTTGCCGCCGCGCAGCATCATGACGATGCCGGTGACCACCTCGCCGTGGCCGTCCTGGGTCACCGCGCCCTGCCGGAGCTGGCGACCGACCTTGACCCGCGCCACGTCGCGCACCTGGATGGGGCGCGCTTCCCGCCGGGCCACGATGATCCGCTCGAGATCCTCGCGCCGCTGGACCTGGCCGAAGCCGCGGATGATGTACTGCTCCTCGTTGTGCTCGAGGTAGTTGCCGCCCGAGACGCTGTTGTTCTCCTGCAGCGCCTGCGCCAGCTCGCCCAGCGACAGCCCGTACTCGCGGAGCTTGCCCGGCAGCACCTCGATCTCGTACTGCTTCACGAACCCGCCGAAGGCCGTGATCTCGGTGACCCCGCGCACCGTCTTGAGCTGGGGGGCGATCAGCCAGTCCTGGATCTCGCGCAGTTCGGTCAGGTCGCGGCCCTCGCCGCGCACCACGTACTGGTAGATCTCGCCGAGTGCGGTGGAGATGGGGCCGAGCTGGGGCATGTCCACTCCGGGTGGGAGCTGATCGACCACCGCTTGCAGGCGCTGGCTCACCATCTGCCGCGCGAAGTAGATGTCCGTGCTCTCCTCGAACTCCACCGTGACCGCCGACAGCCCGAACTGGCTGATGGAGCGGACCTCCATCACCTCGGGCAACCCGTTCATGGCGGTCTCGATGGGATAGGACACCAGCCGCTCGACGTCGTAGGGCGAGTAGCGACCCGCCTTGGTGATCACGAGCACCTGCACCGGCGTGACGTCGGGCAGCGAGTTGATCGGGATCTCGCGCAACGCCTGGACGCCGCCCACGGCCATCAGCACCACCAGGGCCAGCGCCACCACCTTCTGCCGCAGGCTGAAATCGATGATCCGGCTGAACATCATCACTCCTCGCCGTACTGTTCGAGACGACCCAGGGCCTTGAGCTGGAACACCGAGCTGCAGGCGACCTCTTCGCCCTCGACCAGACCCGCGGTGACCACCACGTCGTCCCCGGTCATGCGGGCGATCTCGATCCGCCGCTTGTCGAAGCGGCGCGGGGCGAGTTGCACGAACACCACCGCGCTCTCACCCTCGAACACCACGGCCGACAGCGGCACGTGCAGCACCTGTCCGACGGTCACCGCGCTCACCTGGACCCGCAGGTTCTGTCCCGGCACCGGCCAGTTGCCCTCGGTGGCGAAGATGCCGTTGACGGTGGCCGCGCGGTTGGTGGCGTCGAGGGTCGGGTTGATGGTGGCGATCTTGCCGGTCAGCGCGCCCTCACCGGTCTCGTCGCGGAACAGGGTGAGGTCGCCGTCGGTCCGCACCAATTCGAGGTCCTGGGGCGAGAGGAAGGCCCGCACCATGACCTGGGCGGGGTCGATCACCACCAGGATGCGCTCGTGGACGTCCACCGCCTCCCCCAGCGTAACGTGCGCGGTGCTGACGATCCCGCCGATCCCGGCGCGGATGGTCAGCCGGGGATCGATGGGCGCCGCCGGGCTCCAGCGCTCGATGTGGTCGGCGGTGAAGCCGATGGCCACCAGGCGCGACCGGGCCGCGCTGAGGCTGGCTCCGGCCCGCTGCGATTCCGCACGCACCCGCTCGAGCTCGCGAAGCGACCCCACGCCCTTGTCCTGCAGCTTCTCCAGCCTGGCGAGCTGCTGGGTCATGTAGACCGCATCCGCCTGGGCCTGAATGTAGTCGGCCACGAGGTTGCCGATGGTCAGGCTCTCGATCTCCACCAGCGGATCTCCGGCGGCGACATGGTCGCCCTCGCGCACGAAGAGCCGCGTGATCCGCCCGTCGACCGGCGCCGAGACCACCAGCTCGTGGCCGGGCGCCGGCAGGACGATGCCCGGCACGGGCAAGGTGAACTGGAGCCGTTCGCGCACCACCGGCCGGGTCTGGATGGCGAGGGCCGTGGCCTGGCTCTCGGAGATGACGATCACCTGGTCTTCGCTGGCGGTCGCCGGCGGGGCTTCCTCGCCGCCGCCCCCGTGCCCGCAGCCGGCGAGCAGCAGCGCCAGGAGCCCCAGCAGGGGAGCGCCCAGGCGCCTCTGGCCCATCTCGATTCGTCGACGTTCACGCATGTCTATCCGGCTCCTTGGCTGGCAGCGGTGGCGTCTGGGTCGACAGGCGTCACCAGTTCGGTATCCAGGTAGGTCTCGAGGGTGATCAGGCGCCTCGTGTAGTCGAGCAGGGCGCCCTGGTAGCGGAGCTGGGAATCCAGGTAGGTCTGCTGGGCGGTGAGCAGCTCGATGAGCCCGACCTCCCCCGCGTCGTAACCCTCGAGGGCGAGGGTCAGCAGTTCGCGCGACTGGGCGAGAGTCTCGCCGGTCAGCGCGCGGATCACGGCGAGGCTCGCGTCGTAACCGTGCCACGCTTGCTCGATCTCGCGCTTCATCTCGAGCAGGACCGAGCGCTGCTGCCACTCCTGGCGCGCCGCCTCGGCCCGGGCCAGGGCCACGCGGCCGCTGTGCTCGGGCATGAACCAGAACGGCAGGCGCGCCCCGATCTCGAAGCCATGGTTGTCGTACCCGGCGCCATCGTAGTTCTGCACGTAGAAGCTGAGGCTGAGGTCGGGGAACAGCCGCCATTGCTCGGCGGAGAGCGCGGCCTCGGCTGCCGCGAACCTCGTCACCGCGGCCCGGTAGCGAGGCTGCCCGTCCAGTTCCTCGAGCGATTCGTCCTGACCGAAATCGACCTCGACGAAGCGCAGCGTGTCCGGAAACTCGACACCGTACTCCTGCTCGTCGGGCAACAGGCCGATCAGCGCGAACAGCGCGTAACGCGACTGGTCGAACCCGGCCTCGGCCTCGAGCAGATCGTTGCGCATGGCCACGGTGCTGAGCTGGCTCTGCAGGAATTCCCGACGCGAGATCTCGCCCAGCTCCATCTTGAGACTGACCGCGTCGTGGGCCCGGCGTGCCAGGCGGAACTGGTTCTCGAGCAGCTGGACCACCCGGTGACGGTAGACCACCTCGGCATAGGCGTTCTTGATCCGCGAGCGGAGCTGACGGCGCGTGTCCTCGGCGGCGAGGTCGATGGCCTCCAGCCCCTGCGAGAAGCTCGACCGCTGCTGGAAGCCCGACACCAGCGAGGGGAGCTCCTGGCGCACCGTCCACCGCTCTTCACCGGGCTCGTCGCGCGCGGACGAGATCCCCTCGCGGAGATAGCTGAGTTCCGGCGCCTCCCAGCCCAGCGCGCCACGCCGGGACGCCGCCACCCGCTCGCGCTCGAGCAGGGCCAGGCGGTACTCGGGATTGCTGGCCAGCGCCAGGGTGAACGCCTCGACCACGGTCAGGGCGCCATCGGCGAGCAGCGAGTCGGCCATCGCTTCTTCGGCTCCGGCCGGGACCGCGGTCGCCAGGCCCACGGCCAGGGCGGCGGTCGTTGCCAAAATCAGGATCCTGCGTAGCATCGAGGTCCTCCTGGTGATCAGTTCGGTTGGTATGCTATCTTCATTTGCGAATCTTCGCAACTTCAAATAGTGAATCTATTAGAAAATAGCATCCATACCGCATAAGCCCCGGTTCCGGACGGCACCGAGAACAGGACTTGCCTCTGGCAGCGCTGGCGGGCAACCTAAGGGCAAGGACCAGCCAAGGAGACACCATGAGCCTGATTGTCGAACCGGTGCGCGACGCCCGCGACCTGACCCAGTTCCTCAAGCTCCCCTACCGCATCTACGGCAAGAACCACCCGCAGTACGTCTACCCGCTGCTGGCCCAGATGAAGGCGTTCCTGAACAAGGAGAAGAACCCCTTCTTCCGCCACGCCGAGACCGAGCTGTGGGTGGCGCGCGACGGCGCCATCCCGGTGGGACGCATCGCCGCCGCCATCGACTCCACCAACAACGAGTACCACCAGGAGAAGGTCGGCTTCTTCGGGTTCTACGAGGCCACCCGGGATCCGGAGGTGGCGGCCGCGCTACTGGCCACGGCCGAGGCGTGGATCGCCGACCGCGGCATGGACACCATGCGCGGTCCCGGCTGCTTCACCACCAACCACGAGTACCTGGGGCTGCTCGTCCAGGGCCACGAGCTGCGGCCCATGATCGGCATGCCCTGGCAGCCCACCTACTACCTCGAACAGCTCGAGGCTCACGGGCTCCGGAAAGCCAAGGACCTGCTGGCCTGGGAATTCGTCGCCGAGGACGGCAGGCCGCCTGCGCGCATGACCCGGTTCGTCGAGCGCATCCAGGACCGCCTCCCGTTCACGATCCGGCGCTTCCACATGGACCGCTTCTTCGAGGAAGCCGAGACCGTGCGCCGGATCTACACCGAGGCCTGGCAGGACAACTGGGGCTTCATCCCCATGGACCGCGAGGAATTCGCCCATTCGGCCAAGGACATGAAGAGCATGGTGGACCCGGGCTTCCTGCTCATCGCCGAGCAGGACGGCGAGGCCATCGGCTTCGCCATGACCACCCAGGACTTCAACGTGGCGCTGCAGCCGTTGAAGGGGTCGCTGCTGCCCTTCGGCTGGCTCAAGTTCTTGCTGGCCAAGGGCCGGATCCGCCAGGCCCGCACGCTGCTGCTGGGGGTCAAGCCCGAGTACCGACAGAAGGGCGTGGACGTGATGCTGGTCTACGAGACCATCCGCTACGGCGCCACCAAGGGGATCACCCGCGGCGAGTGCTCGTGGATCCTCGAGGACAACGACGGCATGAACCGGATCCTCGAGAAGTACGGCGCCACCGTGAAGAACGTCTACCGGGTCCTGGAGAAGGCCGTCTGATGGCCGCGGGCACGGTGGCGGTCACCGGGGCCAACGGATTCCTGGGCAGCCATGTCTGCGACGTGCTGCTGGCCCGCGGTTTCGCCGTGCGCGCCGCCCACCGCGCCACCAGCGACCTGCGCTGGCTGAAGGAGAAGCCGCTGGAGACGGTCACGGTCGACCTGGCCGACCCCGCCGCGCTGGATGGGCTGGTGGCCGGCTGCCGGGGCGTGATCCACTGCGCCGGCGCGCTCGTGGGCGACGAGGCCACCTACCAGCGCGTGAACGTGGCGGGCACCCGGCTCCTGCTCGAAAGGGCGGCGCGCAGCGGCACGGTGGAGACCTTCGTCTTCGTCAGCTCGCTGGCCGCCGGCGGTCCGGCCGGCCTGGACCACCCCCGCGACGAGACCATGCCCGACGCACCGCTCACCGGCTACGGCCGCAGCAAGCTGGCCGCCGAAGCGTTGCTGCTCGCTGGCGACTGGCCGTTCCGCGGAGCGAGCCTCCGGCCGCCGTCGCTGTACGGTCCGCGCGACCGCGAATTCCGGCCGCTGTTGCGCGCCGCGGCCCGGGGCTTCACCGGCCGCTTCGGCTCGACCATGCAGGGGCTGAGCCTGGTCCACGGCCACGACGCCGCCACCGCCGCCGTGGCGCTGCTCGGGTGCGCAGAGGCCACCGGCGCCTACTACGTGGATGACGGCCCCGGCACCGTCGGCCCCGGCGACCCCGGTCGCCGCTGGGCCTGCGGCTACGACTGGAGCGAACTGCGCGACGTGTTGCAGATGCTCTTCGACCGCACGGTCTACGAGCTGTCGATCCCCCTGGGCCTGCTCCGGCTCGCGAGCCGGCTGGCGGGCCCCGATCGGCGCCGCTCCTCGCCCCTGCTCAACCCCGACCGTCTGGCCGACCTCGAAACCGTGGGCTGGGTCTGCCGCGCCGATCGACTGCGCCGTGACACCGGCTGGACCCCGGCCTACGACCTGGCCTCGGGGTTCCGCGAGACCCTGGACTTCTACCGCCACCGGGGATGGCTCTGATGACCGGTTTCCTCCAACGACTCCGACCGTGGCGCCAGGGCTACGACTGGCTCGGCATCGTCTACGCGCTCACCAGCGGCTTCTACCCGCTGTTGAACCCGGCCTGCTTCGACGCGGTCCGCGATCCCGGCCCGCTCCATGCGGTCTGGCCCCACCTGCTCTGGCACCTCGTGCTGGCGCTCTTCATCTACCTGGTGCCGCCCTTCCTGCGCAGCCGCGCGTGGTGGCCGTCGCGGCTGCTCGGCGTGATCTACCTGCCGCTCCTGTTCCCCATCTTCTACGCCGAACTGGAGTTCCTGGGCGTGGTCTTCCGCGACTACGGCGACTCGTTCGACCCCCTGCTCGTCGCACTGGAGGAGCGCCTCTTCGGACTGCAGCCCAGCCTGGAGTGGTCGCGCGCGTGGCCGTATCCCTGGCTGCTGGAACTGATGGAGTTCGGCTACTTCGCCTACTACTTCTTCGCGCTCATCGGTCTGGTCCTGATCTGGACCGCCGGCGGCCGCACCAGCCAGCGCAACTGGGCGCTCTCGGCCGTGATGATCCGCGACCTCGGCGCGGTCATGCTCTCGTGCTACGCGTGGTACACGTTCTTCCCGGTCTGGGGCCCCAAGTACTTCGAGTACCTCGGCATCGCCGGCCCGGTGGAGGCCGAGGGCCTCCACGGCTGGCTGTTCACCGACATCATGCGCTGGATCCACGCCCACGGCTCGCTCCACGGCGCGGCGTTCCCCTCGAGCCACGTCGCCGGCAGCATGGTCTCGTGGTGGTGGGGCTGGAAGGTGGCGCCGCGGCAGCGCGGCTGGTTCACGGCGCTGTGGGTGCTGCTGTGCCTGAGCATCGTGTATTGCCGCTACCATTACGCCATCGACCTCTTCTGCGGGGTGGCCTGGGGCGCGCTGGTGATGTGGCTGACCGGGCGGTTCATGGCCTCGCCCGCCGAGGGTCTGCGGCGGACCGACCCCGGGGCATAGCAAAGCGCCCGCCAGCCGGCGGGCGCTTCCCTCTCACAGACATTCTCGATCAGGCGGCCTCCGGCCGCGCGAGGTCAGACGCCTCAGGTGAAGGCGCCGCCCCCACCACAACCGCCGCCCGCAGAACCCCCGCCGCCACCGCTTCCGGTGGCGAACGAGCTGAGATTCCGCTCCACCTTGCTGGAGCTGCAATCCGGACAGCGCGCCTCCTTCGCCTCCATCTGGGCGAAGGTCATCAGATCCTCGAACTGCCGCCCGCAATCGCGGCAGACGAACTCGAAGATGGGCATGGTTCCGATCCTCCTGAAACCGCTGCTACGGCGTCTTGGCTTCGGTCTCGACCTGTTCGGTCGTCGGCTTGGCCTTGGTCTCGTGCGGGTCCCCGACCTCGCAGATGTTGGCCATTCAGCCGCCCTTGAAGCCCAGCCTTGGCAGGACCACGTTGACGATCAAGAGGTACGCCGCAATGAAGACCAGAATCTCGATCACGAGCGACCTCCCGCGTTGTTTAACATCTTCATAACTCATTGACTATAAGATAAACCGACCGCGCCCCGTGTCAAGCCCCCGGAGCCGCCTCTTGCCGCCCGCCGCGGCATGTAGTTAACTTCGGCCCCTGACCGCCACGTTTGAGCATTCAGCCCGGAGGCCCGCCGTGCCCGAGCCCAGCCAGCGCTTCGCGCGCACCCTCGTCACCAGCGCCCTGCCCTACGCCAACGGCGAGATCCACCTGGGCCACGTCGCCGGGGCCTACCTGCCCGCCGACATCTACGCGCGCTACCTCCGGCTGCGCGGCCGCCCCGTCCTCTACATCTGCGGCACCGACGAGTACGGCGTCCCCATCACCCTGACCGCCGAGCGCCTGGGCCTGACGCCCAAGGAGCTGGTGGACCGCAACCACGCCTCCATCAAGAAGTCGTTCGCCGGCCTGGGCATCTCGTTCGACAACTTCTCCCAGACCAGCCGCCCCATCCACACCGAGACCAGCCAGGCGTTCTTCCAGGACCTCCACGCCCAGGGCCGCCTCAAGCAGAAGACCACGCAGCAGTTCTACAGCCCCAGCCAGCAGCGGTTCCTGGCCGACCGCTACATCGAGGGCACCTGCCCCCGCTGCCAGTCCGACGGCGCCCGCGGCGACCAGTGCGAGTCCTGCGGCAGCTCGCTCAACCCCACCGACCTCGTGGACCCCCACGACGCGCTGAAGGGCGAGCCCCTCGAGCTCCGCGAGACCACCCACTGGTTCCTGCCCCTCGGCGAGTGGCAGGAGCGGCTCGAGGCCTTCATCGGCGGGCATCCCGAGTGGAAGGAGAACGTCCAGCAGTACTGCCGCTCGTGGTTCAAGGACGGCCTCGACGACCGCGCCGTCACCCGCGACATCGCCTGGGGCGTCCCCGTACCGCTGCCCGACCACGAGGGCAAGGTCCTCTACGTCTGGTTCGACGCCCCCATCGGCTACATCTCGGCCACCCGCGAGTGGGCCGCCGCCCAGGGCGACCCCGAGGCCTGGCGCCCCTGGTGGCAGGGGTCGGACACGCGCCTGGTGCACTTCATCGGCAAGGACAACATCGTCTTCCACACGCTCATGTTCCCCGCCATGCTCATGGCCCACAGCGAGGACTACGTCCTGCCCGACAACGTGCCCGCCAACGAGTTCCTCAACCTCGAGGGCCGCAAGCTGTCCACCAGCCGCGGCTTCGCGGTCTGGCTCCCCGACTACCTCGAGAAGTTCCAGCCCGACCCCCTGCGCTACGCCATGGCCCGCAACCTCCCCGAGACCCGCGACATGAACTTCACCTGGGAGGGCTTCCTGGCGCGCAACGACAACGAGCTGGGCAACAACTTCGGCAACCTCATCAACCGCGTGCTGACCTTCCTGCACAAGTACTTCGACGGCGTGGTGCCCGCATGGTCGCCCGACACCCTCCTCGACATGGACCGCGCGGTCCTGGCCGAGGTGGCGGCGCTGCGCGAGAAGTGGCTCGCCCACATGGAGGCCTTCGAGATCAAGGCCGCCATGGAGTGCGTCTTCGCCGCGGGCCAGGCGGGCAACCGCTACTTCGACGAGTCGGCCCCCTTCAAGACCCGCAAGACCGACCTCGACCGCTGCGGCGTGAGCCTGGCGGTGGCGGTCCAGGTGCTGCGCCAGCTCTGCGCCATGCTCGCCCCGGTGATCCCCTTCGGCATGGAGAAGCTCTGGGGCTGGCTCGGCCTCGATACCCCGCTCTGGGAGGGCGGCTGGGACGCGGCCCTCGCCGACATCCCGGCCGGCCGCCGGCTGGGCCAGCCGGAGATCCTCTACCCGCGGCTGGATCCCGAGCTGGTGGCGGCCGAGGTGACGCGGCTGGAGCGGCTGGTGGGGGATCAGGAGGAGTAGGGGCGGCAGGCGGTCCGTACCATGCGATACCGGGTCCTCGAACCATATGACGCCGCGTATCCGGATCCCCAGGTCCTGAGCGCGGGCACGCGCCTGCATTGCGAGCGGCGGCCGTCGCCGTGGCCCGGATGGCTCTGGGGCACCACGGATGATGGTCGGTCGGCGTGGGTGCCCGCGGCGTGGCTCGCGCTGGACGGCTCGTCCGGCGTGCTCGTGCGCGACTACGACAGCCGGGAATTGACGGTCCGGCCGGGCGACGTGCTGGAGAGGCTGCTCGAGGAGAGCGGCTGGATATGGGCGCGGGCGGCCGACGGGATCGCTGGCTGGGTACCGGGCGCGTGCCTGGCGGCGGAGGAATAGCCGGGACGCGGCCAGACCCCCGGGGGACGATAATCCGGCAAGATCTTAAATGACAAACTTTTACGCCGTCTCATGTTCCCCCATCCCCCACCAGCTCCCCATCCGCCAGCACCGCCGTCTCGGTCCCGTCCTCGGCCACCAGCGCGATGGTCGGACGGTGGAAGAGGTAGTCGATGTGCATGCGCGAGACCGACTGGCCGCCGGGCATGCCCTCGTTGCTGCCGAAGGCGATGTGCGCGGTGCGCAGCGCCTTCTCGTCCTCGAGCATGCGGCCGGCCAGGCGGGCGCCCGGGTTCAGGCCGATGCCCAGCTCGCAGATCACGCACGAGTTCTCGTCGGTATCCATGTAGCCCTGGACCATGGCCTGCCAGTCCGGGTCGGCGCAGACGACCTCGGTGACCCGGCCCTCGATCACGGTGATGCGGATCGGGGCGGGCGGGTTGCCGTCGCCGCCCACGGGGCCGTCGACCACCAGGACGCCGTCCGCGCCGTCCTCCACCGGCGCGCAGTAGACCTCGCCGCAGGGCAGGTTGCAGCCGGTCTCCACGGTGGCCTTGAGGTCGGAGACGAAGGTGCGGCAGGCCACGCCGAGAGTCAGGTCGGTGCCGCCGGGGGTGGTGATGTGCAGGGTCTCGGCGCCGTCGAGAGCGGCCAGAAGACGCTGTTCGCGGGCGGTCATCACGGCGTAGTCCACGTCGAGGGAGCCGCCGGTCATCATGGCCTCGGTGATTCCCGGGCAGTGGCCCATGCGGATGCGGCCGGTGGCCTCGATGGCCTTGATCCACTCGATGCGGAACGGGACCTCGTCGCTGCGACCGTCCAGCGCGTTGACCACCACGGTGACCCCGTCGAGGAGGTCGACCAGGCCGGCGGGCAGGCTGGTGTGCGGGCGCTCGGCGGCCGGTAGCATGAACTCCGCCACGTCGCAGCCGACCTCGCGGGCGGCAGCGGCGAAGGCGGCGGGGCAGCGGCCGGTGGTGTCGTCGCCGAGGACGAGGACGCGGTCGGCGGCGGTGAGGTCGAGGACGGCGGCCATGGCGCGGCGGGCGGCGGTGATCATGGCGGCGGGGAGGGGCTGGTCGGTCATGAGAGGATCCTTTCCTGAAGAAGCTCGTTCGATGTACGCACACGTGGAGGGTCGGTTGCAAGCGGGAAGCACCCGGCTCTTCCTATCTTGATTGGAGACCGGACGCCCTGTCCCTGGCCGCCACCGGAGGAGATGGATCATGACCATTAGGATCGACCTGAACCCCGACGGTCCCATCCTGCTGCGGGCCGCAGGGGAGCCCTTTCCCGTGCTGCAACGCGAGACCGGCGGCGACATCACGCTGGAGAAGACGACCGCTCTCTGCCGTTGTGGGGAGTCGGCCAACAAGCCCTTCTGCGACGGCTCCCACGTGGCGGCCGGCTACAGCGACGAGAACCGGTGCGAGAACGACGAGTTGCAGCACTACGAGGCGCCGGGCATCACCGTGCACTTCAACCGCTCGATCTGCGCGGGCGCGGCGACCTGTGTGCGGAATCTGCCCGCGGTCTTCAAGAGCGCCAGCGAGGACTGGATCCACCCCGGCGAGGCGACCGTCGAGGAGATCGCCGCCACGGTGGCCAGTTGCCCGTCGAACGCGCTGACCTGTACGGTGGCGAATCCGGTTGGCGAGGAGCCGGCCGATCGGGTCTCGATCCGGATCGTCCCCAGCGGCCCCTATCTGGTCTCGGGACCGGTGGAATTCGATCCGCCCCGGTGGAGCGCTAACGCGTCCCGGACCAAGTTCGCGCTCTGCCGGTGCGGCAAGACGCGCAACGCCCCGTTCTGCGACTACACGCACGGCGAACAGGGCTGGAACGACCAGACATGAAGAAGCCCGGCCGCTGCGAACACAGCGACCGGGCCGCTAAAGACCAGCGGGCGGTCAGACCGTCAGCTCGCCATCCTGGAGCACGGACACCGTGGCGCCGTCGCCGCGGACGATCTCGATGGTCGGCCGGTGCACAAGGAAATCCACGTGCAGGCCCGATTGGTTGGTGCCGCCCGGGAAGCCCTGGTTGCTGCCGAAGGCGACGTGGGCGGTGCGCAGCGCCTTCTCGTCCTCGAGCATGCGGCCCACCAGGCGGGCGCCGGGGTTCAGGCCCATCCCGACCTCGCAGACCAGCGACGAGCCCTCGTCGCGCGCGAAGTAGCGCTGGATGCGTTCCTGCCAGAGGAGGTCGTCGCAGGCCACCTCGGTGCAGCGGCCGCGGGCGATGGTCAGACGCAGCGGCATGGGCGGCAGGCCGTCGTCGCCCACCGGACCGTCGACCACGATGACGCCGTTGCCCCGGCCCTCCACCGGGGCGCAGTAGATCTCGCCGCAGGGCAGGTTGACGCAACAGTCGGGGCGCGCCTTGAGGTCGGAGATGAAGGGGCGGCCCTTGACCTCGAGAACGAGGTCGGTGCCCAGGGCGGTGCGCAGGCGGAGGCGCTCGGCGCCGCGCAGGAGGTCGAGCATCAGGTCCTCGCGCAGGCGCATGCGGCGGTAGTCGACGTCGAGCGAGCCGCCGGTCATCATGTCCTCGCTGATACCGGGGGCGTGGCCCATGCGGATCGAATTCTGGCTCTCCACCATCTGGAGCCACTCGATGCGGAACGGGGTCTCGGCGGTGTGGCCGGGGATGGCGTTGACCACCACGGTGGGACCGGGGATCAGCGCCGCCATCTCGGCAGGCACCCGCTCGAGAGGGCGGCCGGTGGGCGGCAGGTCGTAGGTGGTGACCGTGCAGCCGTAGTGCCGGGCCGCTGCGGCGAAGGCGGCGGGGCAGGCGCCGCAGACCTCGTCGCCGACCACCAGCACGTGGTCGTCGGGACGCAGGTCGAGGGCGGTTTCCATGGCCCGCAGCGCGGACGCGATCATGGCCGCGGTGGGCTCCTGGACGACTCCGAAGTTCATGCTCGAATTCCTCGCTCGGCTCGATGTTCGGGCCGGCTCCGTTTCCGGGGCGGACGGCGCCGGCCGACCTCAAAGATGAACTGCGAGGAGGTCGAATGCAAAGACCGAGAGCCACAAGGTCAGCCCAGGGTCTCCATGAGCTTCAGGTGCTCGTCCCAGGCCATGGCCTGCCAGCTCTCGGCGGTGACCGCGCCCCCGGAGCGCGAGATCATGGACACCACGTGGGCGGTGGCGTTGTCGGGGGCATCGTAGATGTCCATATAGTCGTAGGGGCCGAGGATGGCGTAGTGAGCGAGCCATTTCACGTCGGGGCAGGTGGTCTTGACCTTCTGCATCCATTCGCGGCCCACGGCCTTGCGGTCGCGGGCGTCGTGGAGGTTCTCGGGGGAGAGCTTGGTCATCAGGACGAAGGTGGGCATGGCGTACCTCCCGGTCCGGAGTAGGCCAGGCGGCCGGGTGCGGGTGGGGATGAGGGGCCGCCCGGGCTGAAGACAAGGTATCAATGGGGGTGGGGTTCGGCGAGTCGTGGCTGCCGGCGGCGATGGCGAAGGGGGCGCCCCGAGGCCGCCCCCTTCTCGCCGGAGCCGGGGACTAATCGATCAGCTTCATCGGCCGGTACGTGAGCTGGAAGATGAACACGGTGTCGCGCTCCTCCACCCGCAGGTCGTTGTCGTAGCTGGTCGTCAGCGGGATGCGCGCGCCGAGGTACGGCGTGAGCGTGCCGAGCGAGTAGGAGACCCCGGGGTAGAGATCCAGGAGGGTGCTCTTGTAGTTCAGGTCCATCTCGCCCGAGTTCCAGTCGGGAGCGCCGCTGGCGTACTTGGTCACGGATTCCTGCGTGCCGTCACCGACGAACATCAGGCTGGCGCCCAGGTTCACCCACAGCCCCTTGCCCACCACGTGGCGTCCGAAGACCGAGGCGACGAACTCGTTGCCCAGGGTCGTGGTGACGGTCTCGGTGTCGTAGAGCTCCGGTGCGCTCTCGGTCTGGTAGACCGCCTCGCCGGAGCCGTTCTTGCGGAACATGGCCGACGCGAGCAGGCCGAAGCGCTCGGTCGAACGGGTGTACTGGCCGCGCAGCATGACGTCCCAGGAACCGGTGCCCAGGGGAACCTTGACCTGGTTGCCCTCGTGCTCGACCTCGTTCTCATGGTCGCCGGTGGGCATCTTCACCGAGGCCTGGAAGCGCATGAGCTGGCTGGCGGTGGCGAAGCTGCGGGTGTACTCGCCCTCCAGGGCGATGTCGCCGAGTCCGCTGGCGTTCACCTCGCCGTTCCAGTAGGTCCGCGTCTGGTCGGTGACCCAGGGCAGACGGGCCTTGACGGCCCAGTTCTCGTTGAAGCGGTAACGAGGCGTGAGGCTGAGGACCTTCTGCTTGTCGCTCACCTCGAAGTACCCGTTGACGCCGAAGGGCGCGACCTCGATGGGCTTGCCCTCGGGGCTCACCTCGGCCACGGGCGGCGGGGCGAAGTCCTCGAGAGTGGGCTGGATCAGCGGCGTGGTGGTGTAACCCTCGACGATGGGGTCTTCGTGCATGTCCTGAGCCACCACCTGGGTACCGCAAAGCAGGAACGAGAGTGCGAAGATCACGGTCAGGGTGAAGCGGATATGTTTCATGTCTGGTCTCCTGGAGGTTGAGAGTCGATAGATATTATCGGCATGACTGCGGCCATTTTATAGTGATTTTCGCTTCCGCCGGACTATTTCGGCCCTCGATTGCCAACTGTAAGGCCCCATCTTGACCAGGGAAGAACCTTGCCTAGATTGCCGTTCATCAACTCTGGCCCACCAACGGAAGGCCGACCGTGACCATCAGCCAACCGCCCCTCGTGGGTATCATCATGGGAAGTTCCTCGGACTGGCCCACCCTGCGCCATGCGGCCGAGGTGCTCGAGTCCTTCGCCGTTCCGCACGAAAGCCGTGTGGTCTCCGCCCACCGCACTCCCGAGGCCATGGCCGACTACGCCCGCGCGGCCGAGGCGCGCGGCCTGCGGGCCATCATCGCCGGCGCGGGCGGCGCCGCCCACCTGCCCGGCATGGTGGCCGCCCACACCACGGTGCCGGTGCTGGGCGTGCCGGTGGAGAGCCGCGTGCTCCGCGGTGTCGATTCACTGCTGAGCATCGTGCAGATGCCCGCCGGCGTACCCGTGGGCACCCTGGCCATCGGCGAAGCCGGCGCACGCAACGCCGCGCTGCTCGCCGTGGGGATGCTCGGCACCACCGACGAGGAGCTGCGCGCCCGGCTGCGGCGGTTCCGCGAGACGCAGGCCGCCAAGGCCCTGGCGGCGGTGCTGGAATGAGCCGACCCATCCTTCCCGGCGCCACGCTGGGCGTGCTGGGCGGTGGCCAGCTCGGGCGCATGTTCACCCTGGCCGCCCGGCGGATGGGCTACCGGGTCACCGTCTTCGCACCGGACGACGACACGCCCGCCGGCCAGATCGCCTACCGTGAGATCCGCGCGCCCTACGACGACCTCGATGCCGTGCGCCGCTTCGCCGCCGAGGTCTCGGTGGTCACCTTCGAGTTCGAGAACGTGCCCGCCGCCACGGCGGCCGCGGCGGCCGAGCACGCGCCGGTGAGACCCGCGGGCTCGGTGTTGCACACCACTCAGAACCGGCGACGCGAGAAGGAGGCCCTGCAGGCGGCCGGGGCGCCGGTGGTGCGCTTCGCCACGGTCGACAGCGAGGCCGATCTCGCCCGGGCCGTGGCCGAGGTGGGCGCGCCGTTCATCCTGAAGACCGCCGCCTGGGGCTACGACGGCAAGGGCCAGGTCCGCGTCGACGATGTGAACGAGGCCGGCGCCGCGTGGGAGAAGCTCGGCCGGACACCCTGCGTGCTCGAGGCGGTGGCGGCCTTCGCACACGAGATCTCGGTGGTCGGCGCACGTGGCCTCGATGGTTCGCTGGCGCTGTACGCCCCCGTGGTCAACCGACACGTCGACCACATCCTCGACCTCTCCGTCACCCCGACCGAGCTGCCCGGAGCCGTGGCTCGCCGCGCCAGGGACATCACCAGCACGCTACTCGAGGCGTGGGACGTGGTGGGCGTGATCTGCGTGGAGATGTTCCTGTTACCCGGCGGCGAGCTGCTGGTCAACGAGGTGGCGCCTCGACCTCACAACTCGGGGCACCTCACCATCGACGCGCACCACTGCAGCCAGTTCGAGCAGCAAGTTCGCGCGGTCTGCGGTCTGCCTTTGGGTTCCGCCGAGGCCGTCGCTCCGGCCGCCATGGCCAACCTGCTGGGCGATCTCTGGCAGGACGGCGAGCCCGACTGGTCGGCCGCCCTGTCCACGCCCGGCGTGGCGCTGCATCTCTACGGCAAGGCGAAGGCGCGCCCCGGCCGCAAGATGGGGCACCTCACGGCCCTCGCCTCCACGCCCGCCGAGGCCCGGCGGCGCGTCCTCGCGGCGCGCGATGCGGCGGCCGGGCGGTCGGCGCCACGATCACGGGGTGAGGTCTGACCGGGCTGGTTACCTGATCGGTGGTCGCCCTTCGCGCCGTCGGCGAGAGCGATGCGCTCGCTTCCGCAAGGGTACCGGCGTCGTCAACCGGGATGGCGCAACCGTTTACCCAGCGCGTCGAGCCGCGCACCGATCTCCGCCAGTTCTGCCGCGATGGCCGGCTCGTGATCACGGTCGCGCCGCCATGGAGGCTCCGCCTCCGCCTGCGCCTCCTGCATGCTGCCGATGATCACCCCGATGAAGAGGTTCAACATGATCATGGTGCCCACGAGCACGAAGGAGACGAAGTAGGCGGCCCCCAGCCACGGCCGCGCCTGCGGTGCGGACGGTGGCGCCATGGGGTTGTCGATGGGGTAGACGTCGGAACCGTACATCTGGATGTACATGACGTCGGTCCAGTCCTCGAGGGTGACCACGCGGAAAAGGGTCAACAGCGAGAGCTTGAGGTTGCCGAAATGGACCGGATCGTTGTCGCGGAAGAGCGCCACGCCCGTCACGCCGTAGATGTAGAAGAGCAGCAGCAGGAGCACGCCCACGTAGCCCATGGACGGCACGCTCTTGAGGAGCGCCGCCACCAGGATCTGCAGGCGCGGCAGGGCGGTCACGAGGCGCAGGGCCCGCAGCACGCGGACCAGACGCAACACGGCGGCGAAGTGGCCGCCGACCGGCATCAGGCAGACCACGAGGATCGAGAAGTCGAAGATATTCCAGGGATCGCGGAAGTACCGCGGCCAGCGCCGACCATGCTGGGCCATCTTCAACAGTGCTTCCACGGCGAAGGCCGTGATCACCAGCCAGTCGACGGACTTGATGATGCCGCCGTGGCGCGCCATGAGGTCGGGGTAGGTCTCCAGACCCACGACGGCCGCCCCGATCAGGATGGCCGCGAGTACGCCCCGCTGGAAGACCGGCGAGCCCACGATCGCGCTGGCCCGGCGCGCGATGCGAGAAGCCGGCACTGTTGGCTCATGTGTTGATAGCGTCGTGGTGGGCGTCACGGCGGCCTCCGGATGGTTCCGACCTCGGTCTTGCTATCGGCACCGCCGGTCGCCCGGTCGGCGCGGATCCACGGGGGGACGAGTCGGCAATATCGGGCCGGACGACGGACCGTCAAGGGATCAGCCCCGCGCCCGCGGCGAGGCCCGGTAGGCCGCAGTCGGCGGCGAACGGTGCCGTCACCGCCGAATTGGCGGGGGATCGGGCGAGGCGACGTCCCGACCAGGATAATCCATGACCGCCGGAGGATGAAGCACCCTATTTCGCCAGCACCACGCGCCCCTGCCGCACCGCATCCCCCGCCTCGATCCGCACCAGGTAGACCCCGGCCGGTTGCACCCTGCCCCGTTCGTCGCGTCCGTCCCAGGCAGCCTGCTGCCAGCTCCCGGTGGCCGGGCCGGCGTGCAGCGTGCGCACTTGTCGGCCGCCGAGGTCGTAGACGCCCAGCTCGACTGCGGCGCCGGCCTGGGCGCGGAAGTCGAGGACCGTGCGCGGGTTGAAGGGGTTGGGATGCGCGGCGCCGAGTTGCAGCAAGGCGGCGGGAGCCGGCTGGTCGGGGCCGGCGAGCGCCTGGCGGACCAGGGTGGCGCCGTCGCTCAGGGTGACGGTGAGGTCGTAGGCCACGAGGCCCGAGGTCTGGTAGGCCGCGTCCGGGTCGGTGAGCTGGAGCTGCCGGCCGTCGACGCGGACGGTGCGACCGTCGGCGGGACCGGCGTGCAGCATGGTGCTCGTGCCGGCGGCCAGGTCGCGGCGGGTCACGGAGACGCTTGCCACAGCGTCGGCGGGGACGGTGAGGCCGATGGCGCCCTCGAGCGCTCCGTCGGCCGTCCAGCGGCAAGCCCAGGCGCCGAGCTCTGCGGGCACCGCGTCGCCGCTGCTGTCGAGGAAACGGACCCAGCCTGCCACCGCCAGGGTGGCCACGTTGCCGCCGGGGGCGCCCACGGCGTAGTCGTCGCGGGTGTCGCCGTCGAGGTCGCCGGCCCAGGCGACCCAGTAGCCGAAGCGGTCGTCGGCCTCGGTGCCGGCCACGGGGGTGCCGCGGTCGACGAGGGTCAGGTTGTCGGCGTCGCTGACGTTGCCGTCGCCGCCCTCCCAGATGAAGGCGCGGCCGGCGTCGGTGGCCACGGCATCGTCATAGGGCGCGCCCACCACCACGTCGGGACGGCTGGTGCCGGCGATGTCGCCGACCCCGGCCACCGACCAGCCGAAGTGGGCGTTGGCGGCGGGACCGTCGGCGTAGCGGTCGGATTCATCATCGGCGTCCAGGCCGCCATAGAAGATCTCGGCGCGGCCCGCCAGGGTGGCACTACCGTTGTAGTAGGGGATGCCGACCACGAGGTCGGGATCGCTGTCGCCGTCGTAGCTGCCGATGCCCGCGATGCTGAAGCCGAACTCGTTGTTGGCGGCCGCGGTGGCGCTGGTCTGCAGCGTGAGGTCGACCGTGGTGTCGGGGCCGGGGTTGGGCGAGGTGGTGCCCTGGTAGACGAAGACCGAGCCCTGGATCGCCGAGCTGGGAGTGTTGTGGCTGGGAGCGCCCACGGCCAGGCAGTTGGCGCTGCCGCCGAGGAAGTCGGCCACGCCGGCCACCGACCAGCCGAAGTGCCCGTAGGCAGTGCCGCCGACAAGGGTGAGGTCGGGCGCCGTGGCGGGGCCGCCGTTCGCGCCGTAGAAGACGTAGGCGGCACCGGCCTGCAGGCCGCCGGTGTTGGTGCGCGGGGCGCCCACGGCGAAGTCGTCGCGACCGTCGCCGTCGAAATCGCCCAGCGGGGCGATGGACCAGCCGAAGCGGCCGCCGGGCGCCGGGCCCTCGAGGACCAGATCCGGGGTGGTGGGCAGCGGCCAGTCGCCGTAGAAGACGTAGACCCGACCGGCCTCGCTGCCGGCGTTGTTGGCCATGGGGGCGCCCACGGCCCAGTCGCCGGTGCCGTCGCCGTCGACGTCGCCGATGCGGCTCACCGCGAAGCCGAAACGCTCGGGGCTCGCGCCGGTCCAATCTTCATTGGCATTCAAGGTCAGTTCCAGGCCGCCGATCCAGAGATAGGCGCGGCCGGCATCCATGCCCGAGCCGTTGTATCCGGGCGCGCCGACGAGCAGCTCCCAGCAACCGTCGCCGTCCTGGTCCTCCAGGGCGCTGACGCAGTTGCCGAGCTGCAATGGTGCGGATCCGCCCTCGTCGCGCAGGTAGTCTGCGGCGAGGACCGCGGTGGCCAGGCAGGATACGACGAGGAAGGTTAGGGACGTCGAACGCACGGTGGACCTCCATGGCAGAACACCGGCACGGTACGTGCAGAAAAACCCTTGCTTGCCGGCAGGTTGCAGGGTCATCTTAGCAAGACCCCGGCCAAACCAGATCGAGGATCATGAAACGCCAGTTGATCTTGACAATCGTGTTCCTGGCCGCCCTCGGCGGTCTGGGCCTGCTGGCCCGCCTGGACGCCCCGCAGACCGGCCTGGTGGCCGACGCCGCGCTGGGCGCCGGCGGCCCCGTGGAGCACCTCCCCCCCGCGCCACCGCTGTTGCCCGATCCCGAGCCCGCTCTCGTCGAGACCGGCGCTGCAGGCCCGGCCCTGGGCCGTACGGTTGATCTGCGCATCCAGCCGCGCCAGACCTTCTACGAGGCCCTCGAGGCGCTGGCGATCCCCCACGAGGACATCATGGCGCTGGTGCGGTCGGTCAAGCCTTTCCGCGACCTGCGCAAGGTCCGCCAGGGCGAGCATTTCGCCGTGGAACTGTCGGTCCGTGGCGAGTTGGCCAGCTTCGGCTTCGACCTCGATCTGGAGAGCTGGGTCCGCTACCAGCGGCAAGAAGACGGCAGCTTCGACCAGGAACTGGGCACCTACCCCGTGGAACACCGCACCGTGGGCATCAGCGGGGCCATCGAGACCAGCCTCTACGAGAGCCTCCAGGCGTGCGGCGCGCCGCTGAACCTCGCCGCCAAGATGAACGACGTCCTGGGCTGGGACCTGGACTTCAGCCGCGACCCCCGCCGTGGCGACACCTTCCGCATCGTCTACGAGGAGATCTACAAGGACGGCGCGTTCGTGCGCACCGGCCCCATCCTGGCGTGCCGCTACCAGGGCGCCGGCCGCGACCTGGGCGCCTACCGCTACACCCTGCGCGACGGCAAGGCCGGCTACTACGACCCGGAAGGCAAGAACCAGCAGAAGCAGCTCATGCGCGCGCCGTTGAACTACTCGCGCATCTCGAGCAACTTCAGCTACAACCGCCGCCATCCCGTGCTCGGCCGGAACATGCCGCACCTGGGTATCGACTACGCCGCCCCTGTCGGCACCCCGGTGTGGGCCGCCGGCGACGGCACCGTGGTGGAGTTGGGCCGCAACAAGGCCAACGGCCGCTACGTGCGCATCCGCCACACCAACCGCGAATACGAGACCTATTACCTGCACTTCTCGCGGTTCGCGCGCGGCCTCGCCAAGGGCAAGCACGTGCGCCAGGGCGACGTCATCGGCTACGTCGGCGCCACCGGCTACGCCACCGGGCCGCATCTGGATTTCCGGGTGAAGAAGGGCGGGACGTTCGTCAATCCGCGCAAGCTGAAGCTGCCCCCTGCAGCGCCGGTGCCCGAGGCCGAGCAGGCCAGCTACTTCGCGCTGTGCCACGCCTACGACACCGCGCTGGCCGAGCTGGCGGTCGACGCACCCGAGACGCCGGTGGCCATCACCGCGCTCGATGAGGACGCCGCGCCGTGGTGGAATCCGCGGTCGCGCGCCGAGCGCGAGGTGCCGCCGCTGGTGCGGGCGGCGGACTAGCCCGTCAGCGCCCCAGGTCGTGGCGCAGGTTACGCAGCGAGACCAGGATCTCCTCCGGCACCACGATCACCTTGCCGTCGGCGGGATCCCACACCGCCGCCTCGCCGCTCGCGGTCAACCTGCCCAGCCAGACCTCGCACTCACGGTCCTCGCCGTACCAGGCGCGCAGGCGCCAGCGATCCGTGCGGGCCAGCGGGTCGGCGGGCCGGGGGTCGCGCACCGCCAGGGCCGCCAGGCGGTCCAGGTTGAACTGCATGTCGTTGAGGTGGTCGCCGACCACCTCGAGGCCGAAGGTGGCGCGCCAGCCGGCGGGCACCACCGCGTCCCAGATGCTCTCGAGGTCGCGTTTGCGCTGGGCGACGTCGGGCGCGCGGCGGCCCCAAAGCAGGGGACGGTCGGGCTGGTCGAGGCGGAAGCTGTCGGCGTCGGCGATCCGGAAGCTGAACGGGCCCAGGTCGAGGAAGTCCGATACGGGGCCCTCGGCGGGGCGGAGCGCCTCGCTGCGGGTGACCACCAGCGCGTCCTCGCGGCGGGCGAGCACGGTGAGGTCGTCCTGCTCCTCGCCGAAGGCCAGGCGGCGTGTGCGGGCGCCCGGACCGAAGAAGGTGAGCTGGCGATAGGGCGGCACGAGACCCAGCTCGGCCAGGAGGTCGGCGGAGATCGTGCCCGGGGCCGGGAACTGGACCACGTTGGTGTCCCAGGCGCGGAACACGAGCCGGTCCAGGCGATCGCTGTCGGCCAAGAACCACCAGACGCCGTCGCGCTGCTCGGTGCGGTCGCGGTAGAGGCCGTGGTAGCGAGCGGCGCGGCCGGTGAGGGCTTCGGGGCCGCCGGAACCGTGGAGCCACCAGCGGCCGTCGACGCCGCGGGCGAAGCGCAGCGGATCGGCGCCGCGGCGGGCCAGGTGCAGCGAATCCAGGTCGGCGAGGCGCATTCCGGGGAGCAGATCGGACCAGCGCGCGCTGTCGGGCAGGCGCACCGCCTTGGCGTACAGGCCGCCGCCGACGCCGAAGACCCCGGCACGGCCGGCACCGCTGGCGTAGATCATGCCCGAGGCCGGGTTGGCCGAACCCACCGCGAGGCGGTCGCGGCCGCCCCCACGGAGGTGGAAGACCAGCTCGAGCGCGTCCTCGCTGCCGAAACCGAAGCGCCGCTCGTCGGGCTCGGTGCCCGCCAGCACCGGCTGGCCCTCGCCGCCCACGATGGTGGCGAGGATGGGTTCCAGGCGCTCGGGATCGACCAGATCGTCAACCAGGCCGGTCAGCCGCCAGCCGCCGTCGGTGGTGCGCTCGAGCCGCTGGACGCCACCGGTGCGGACGATCTCCAGCGACATCACTTCGTCGGGCGAGAAGGGGAAGAGCGGGCCGCCGGTGAGCCCCCGGCCCTGGCTCGGATCGCCGCCTGACCAGATCCACAAGCCGACCCCGACGGCCACGGCCACCAGGATCGACCCCGTGCGTAGCAGCCAGCGCCGCATCTAGTGCCTCCGCTGTCGCAGCAGCGCCAGGCCGAACCAGGCCAGGCCCACCAGGCCGGGCCAGGCCAGGACCGAGACCCAGCCCAGGGTCTCCTTGGTCCGGTCGCCGAGGACCAGCGGCTGGTAGCTGATGCGGCGGCCGCGGATGCCCAGCAGGTCCTCCTCGGCGGCGAGCCAGCCCACCAGGTTGAGGGCCAGATCCCTGTTGGCGTACTGCAGGATGTTGCTGTTGGTGACGAAGCCGCTGCTGCCCACGATGATCAGGCGGCCGGTGGACGTGATCGTGGAGTCGGCCGGGGCGATCTGCAGCGCCACGCCGAAGGGCGTGGGGCCGCGGCGGTCGGCCGGCGGGTCGAAGCTCGGGGTGCCGGAGTAGCGGACCTCGGGGTCGGTCTCGGCCCAGGTGTCGGCACCGGTCACCAGGATGATGTCGCCGTGGATGCCGGGCATCTCGGGCTGGACGTGGCGCAGGGTCTGGACCAGCGGGAAGGTGGTGGCGTTGCCCTTGAGGTTGTGGACGGTGGGGTGGACGCCGTAGCCGTCCACCACGGTGACGGTGCGCAGGCCGACCCCGACGTAGGCGCCGGCGCGGTTGGGCGCCACCACCACGTCGTCGAGCTGGCGGACGTTGAATTCCTCGGTCCAGGCGCCAACGCCCGGCGGTGAGTCGGGGCCGAAGAAGCAGGCCATGGCGCCGCCGCGACGCAGGTAGTCGCCGAGGACCGCCAGGACCTCCGGGGCGGGGTCGAGCTTGGGACCGGCCCAGATCACCGCCGACGCGTCGGCGGGCAGGTGAAGCCGCTCGGGCAGCACCAGCGGCCGGACCGCGTAGCCGGCGTCGCGAAGCGCCTCGGCCAGCGTGAAGGCGCCGCCGGTGTCCTCCATGTCCAGGCGCGCCTCGCCGTGGCCGAGCAGCCAGTACAGCACCGGGCGGGTGTCGGTGGCGAGGCGGTAGATGGCACCGGCGAGTTGGCCCTCGTCCGGCTCGAGCAGCGTGCGCTGGCGGTCGTCGCAGACCAGAACCACGGTGCGCGCCTGGTTCACTCCGTACTCGTGGACCAGTTCGGGTTCCTGGTTGGGGTCGAGGACGCGGAACTCGAGCTGCGCGGTCTGATCGGCGAACGACTGCAGCAGCGCCTGGATGTTCTGGCGGGCGCCGTCGAGGTTGTGGTAGAAGGCGAGCACCTCGACCCGGGGCGCGGGCAAAGGCTCGCCCGCCTGGCTGGTGCGTTCGCGGTCGAGCACGCGCAGGATCTGCTCGGTCTGGGGCGCCAGGCTGTAGAGTTTGTTGGGGGTCAGGTCCACGCGCAGCGGCCGCCGTTCGGCCACCGCCTGCAGGAAGACCGCCACCGCCAGGACCACCAGGACCCGCAGCCACGGCCGGCCGCGCCGGGCCACGGGCAGGCGCCGCTGGGCGAGCGCAGCCTCGGCCACCGCCAGGCCCACCGCCGCCACGCCGAGGAAGTAGACCACGTCGCGCAGGTCGACCACCCCGCCGGCGAAGCGGAGGAAGTGGTTGCCCAGCGCGAGCTGACCGGCCGCGCGGCCGAGCACGCCGGGCAGGAAGACCTCGAGCTGGCCCACCAGGAACAGCCCCAACCCCACCGCGAACCCCAGGAAATAGGCGGCGGCCTGATGTTCGAGCATGGCCGAGGCCGCCAGGCCCCAGGCCGAGATGGCCGCGGCGAGCAGGACCAGGCCCAGCAGCGCGGTCACCATGGGCTGCCAGTCGGGGCGCACCGGGGCGTCGGCCATGCCGCCCAGCAGCCAGGTCACGCCGAAGTAGAACGCCGTGCCCAGGAGCAGCGCCTTGGCCACCGCCATGGCCGACAGCCACTTGCCCAGGATCCAGTGCCGCTCGGGTACGGGCCAGCTGGCGATCAGGTCGTAGCGGCCGCTGCGGTACTCGCCGCTCACGAGCCGCATGGTCACCGCCGGCAGCAGGAACACCAGGAAGATCACCACGTCGCCGTAGAGTCGATGGAAGATCCCCGCGTGCAGGCTGAGGAACACCGGTCGGCCGCTGCGCAGGGTGGTCTCGGAGATCTCGGCGTAGCCCAGCACGAAGAGGTAGTAGAACAGGCCGGTGAGCACCAGGAAGCCCGCGGCGATGATGGGCGCCATGGTACTGGTGAAGAACGCGCGCTGCTCGCGGCGGTAGATGGCGAGGATCTGCCTCATCGCGGGGCCTCCCCTTCGTCGGGAGCCGCCCCGGTGAGGCGCAGGAAGAGGTCCTCCAGGGTGGGGCCGCGGTCCTCGAGCCCCTGCAGCTTGCCGCCGGCCCGCAGCACCGACTCCACCAGCCGCGGCTTGATCTCCACGGGGTTGCCGGCGATGGAGACCTCGGCCCCGGCGGCGGTGAGGTTCACCGCGTCCTCGCCCACCACCTCGGCCAGTGCGCGGCCCACCGCCTCGCGGTTGCCGTCCCAGCTGAGGACCACCACGGCGGCTCCCTCGCGGTCGGTGAGGTTCTCGGCGCGCTCCTCGCAGACCAGCCGGCCCTCGTCGAGGATCAGCACGCGCTCGCAGACCTGCCCCACCTCGGCCAGGATGTGGCTCGAGAGGAGCACCGTCTTCTGGCCGCGGAAACCACGCACGAGCTGGCGGATCTCCACGATCTGGTGCGGGTCCAGGCCGCTGCTCGGCTCGTCGAGGATCAGGATCGGCGGGTCGCCCACCAGCGCCTGCGCGAGGCCGGTGCGCTGGCGGTAGCCCTTGGAGAGGTGGCCCACCAGGCGGTCGGCCATGGCGGTCAGGCCGCAGTGGGCCATGACGTCGTCGAGGTGGCTGCCGATGGTGGAGCGGTCGACGCCCTTCAGCTCGGCCACCAGCCGCAGCAGCTCGCGCACCGTGCTGTCGGGATAGAGCGGCACGTTCTCGGGCATGAAGCCCACGAGGCGGCGGGCAGCGAGCGGGCGCGCCTGGACGTCGATGCCGCCCAGACGGACCTGGCCCCGGGTGGGGGCCAGGCTGCCGGTGAGGATCTTCATGCAGGTGGACTTGCCGGCGCCGTTGGGCCCCAGGAAGCCGGCGATCTCGCCCTCGGCCACGTGGAAGCTCACGTCGGCCAGCGCGGTGACCGGCCCGTAGCGTCGGGTCAGGTTGCGGACCTCGATCATGGCGTCCCCCTGCGGGTGGCGCGGTGAATCAGAGCCCGACCGTCCAGCGCAGCAGCGTGCTGCCCCAGGTGAAGCCGGCGCCGAAGGCGGCGAGCACGACGATGTCCCCGGGCTTCAGCACTCCCGCCTCCTGATTGATGTGCAGCGCCGAGGGGATGGTGGCGCTTGTCGTGTTGCCGAAACGGTCGATGGTCACCGCCACCTGCTCGTCGGTCAGGCCAACCCGGCGCTGCACCGCCTCGATGATCCGCAGGTTGGCCTGGTGCGGCACGAAGAGCTTGACGTCCTCGCCCACGAGGCCGTGGCGCGCGAGGATGTCCACCGTGACCTGGGTCATGCCCTTCACCGCGTACTTGTAGACCTCGCGGCCTTCCTGGTGGATGAAGTGCATCTTCTGGTCGACCGTCTCGTGGCTCGCCGGGTTGGCGCTGCCGCCGGCCTGCTGGTAAAGATACGGCGCACCGGCGCCGTCGGTGAAGTGCATGTGGTCGAGGATGCCCTCGACGCCCTCGGGCAGCCGCTCGACCACCACCGCGCCGGCGCCGTCACCGAAGAGGATGCAGGTGTTGCGGTCGGTGTAGTCGGTGATCGCGGACATGACCTCGGTGCCGATCACGAGCGCCTTCTTCACCGCGCCCGACTCGACCTGCGCGCGCACGGTCTGCAGCGCGAACACGAACCCGCTGCACGCGGCCACCACGTCGTAGCCCCAGGCGTTCTTGCAGCCCAGCGCCTCCTGGATGATGCAGCAGGTGCTGGGGAAGAGGTGGTCCGGGGTCACCGTGGGCACCACGATGAGGTCGATCTCCTCGGGCTGGACGCCGGCCATGGCCATGGCCTGGCGCGCGGCCTCGATGCCGTGGACCGAGGCGGGCGTCCCGGGCTCGACGATGCGGCGTTCCTTGATGCCGGTCCGCTCGACGATCCAGGCGTCGTTGGTGTCGACCATCTGCTCGAGATCGTGGTTGGAGAGCACCTTCTCGGGGAAGGACATGCCGGTGCCGGTGATGCCGGCGGAGTAGAGCGTCCGTGCCGTCATGGCATCCTTTCGGGTTCTACTTGAAAACCAGGCCGCGCGCAGAAGCCTCGCCTGCGGCCGGCCCGTACGGTAAAGGAGGCATGAGGCGCGATCAAGGGCCGATATCGCGGCCGCGGCCGGGCCGCGCGAATTCCCGGATCACCTCATGGTGGCGTCGCGAAAAGATCGCGCCGGCGGGAGGGAAAGTCCAGAGCGGCGTGACCCAAGATCGGTGGCCGCCCACCTCCCGATCATGGTAAAATAGGACCGAACAGCACCACCCCACAAACCGGGAGTTGCCCATGCGGTCCTTCATCGCCCTCAGCCTGCTGCTGATCCTCGGCCTCGCCCCCGCGGCCACGGCGCTCGACACGGCCACCCGCGCCGTCAGTCCGGTGGTGGCCTGGTCCGACGCGGCCCTCGCCAAATTCGATGCCTCCTGGCTCCACGTGAAGTTCGTGGAGGGTTCGGCGATCACCCTGGCCGGCGACCGCTTCCTGGCCGCCGACCGCACCGACCTCACCGCGGTCAACGAGATCCTCCAGAGCGCGCTCGAACGGCGGCGCACCTTCCCCGGCGATCCGGCGCGCTACGCCGCGCTGAAGGCGCGGGGCGAGGCCGCCTACGGCAAGCCCGGCCCCGACCTCTCGCTCTGGTTCGACGTGCGCCTGCCCGCGGGCCGCGCCTCGCTCGCCGCCACGCTCAACGCACTGAACGCGCTGTCCGCGGTGGAGATCGCGCATCCGGCGCCGGTCTGCGAGCTGGCGGTGCTGCGCAGCGAGGCGCCAGCCGCACTCCGGCTGCCCACCCCGGACTTCACCGGCCTGCAGGATTACCTCTACGACACCCCCGTCGGCCTCGACGCCCCGGCGGCCTGGGCGGTGCCCGGCGGCCTGGGCCAGGGCATGCGGTTCATCGACGTCGAGCTGGGCTGGGTCTTCGCCCACGAGGACTTCGACGTCTTCAAGCAGTTCTACGGCAGCGGCGGCGCCGATCCCGACTACCTGGACCACGGCACCGCGGTCATGGGCGAGGTCGTGGGCAACGACAACGCCTACGGGATCACCGGCTTCGCCCACGAGGCCGAGTGGGGCACCGTGGCCATCACGGTGGACGAGTGGCCCGACGTGCCGCACTACTTCCTCGAAGCCGCCGAGGCGCTGCGCCCGGGCGACGTCTGGCTCATCGAGCTGCAGATGTATCCGCCGGGCCGCGACGCCACCCCCATGGAATATCTGCAGGCCAACTTCGACGCGATCTGGACCAGCTGCTGGGCTCTCGACGTGGTCTGCGTCGAGGCCGGCGCCAACGGAAGCCAGGACCTGGACGCCGGCTTCTGGAACGGGATCTTCGACCGCGAGGTCCGCGACTCGGGCGCCATCATGGTCGGCGCCGGCACCCCCACCGGCCGGGTGGCCGAGTGGTTCACCAACTACGGTTCGCGCATGGACGTCCACGCCTGGGGGTCGGAGATCGTGACCACGGGTTACGGCGACCTCCAGGGCGGGTCGTCCGCGACCACGTGGTACACGGCCAACTTCGGCGGCACCAGCGGCGCCTCGCCCATGATCGCCGGCAGCGCGCTCTGCCTGCAGGGCATCGCCAAGGCCGCCTACGCCGAGACCATGACCCCGCTCGAGCTGCGCCAGCTCCTCCACGACACCGGCATCGACCACCTCGACCCCACCCAGGAGATCGGCCCGCGGCCCGACCTCGCCGCGGCCATCGATCAGATCCTCGACACCACCGGCGTGACGCCGCCGGCCGGCGGCGGCCTGGACATCATCAGCGCGGTGTCCCCCTTCGACGGCAACACCCGGATCCGCTTCCAGCAAGACCGGCCGGGTCCGGTGCGCCTGGAGGTCTATGACGTGGCCGGCCGCCGCGTGCGGACCATCACCCAGCCGGCCGCCGCGGCCGGGGCACGGAGCATCCAGTGGGACGGTCAGGACGCCTCGGGGCGCCAGGCCAGCAGCGGCATCTATCTGTTCCGGCTGCAGGCCGGCGGCGAGACCGCCAGCGGTCGGCTGGTGAAGCTGCGCTGAGCTCGCCGCCAGGCACGAAAAGGACCCCGACCGTCTGGTCGGGGTCCTCGTCTATCGGGAACGGCGTGAAGCCTCCGGAGGACTAGTCCTCCTTCTTCTCCTCGTCCTCGTCCGCGCCGACCTCGGCCTCGGGAGCCTCGTCAGCCGCGGGGGCCTCCTCGGCTGCCGCGGTCTCCGTCACCGCCGCCAGTTCCTCGGCGGCTTCCTGGAGCGCCTGCTTGGCCTCGGCCTTCTCCTCGCTCTTGAGGATCTTGCGCGCCTTCTGCCGCTTCTTGGTGTCGAGCGACTTGGGCCGCACCGTGTTATCCACCAGCTCGAGGATGGCCATCTCGGCGCCGTCGCCCTTGCGGACACCGCTCATCCTGAGGATGCGCGTGTAGCCGCCGGGACGCTCGGCATAGCGAGGTCCGATCTCCTCGAACAGCTTCTGCAGCACGGCGGGGTCGTTGACCTTGCGCGCGGCCATCCGGCGCGCGTGCAGGTCACCCCGCTTGGCGAAGGTGATGAGCCGCTCGGCGAGCGATCGCGCCTCCTTGGCCTTGACGACCGTGGTCTGGATGCGCTCGTGCTCGAAGAGGGCCGTCACCAGGTTGCGGTACAGCATCTTGCGATGCGACGGTGTGCGGTTCAGCTTGCGACCGCTGTAACTGTGACGCATGGTACTCCGTCCTTATTCCGAAGTCCTGGCCTTGACCTTACCGACGACTTCTTCGTCGAAGGCCATACCGAAGCCAAGGCTCATACCCTCCAGGATCTCCGCGATCTCGTTCAGACTCTTGCGGCCGAAGTTCCGGAACTTCAGCATCTCGCTCTCGCTCTTGGTCACCAGGTCGAAGATGGTCTGGATGTTGCCGCTCTTCAGGCAGTTCGCCGAACGCACGGACAGCTCCAGTTCCTCGACGCTCCGCGCCAGCAGCTCGATCTGCCGCTCCTGCTCCTCGTCGACCTCGATCTCCTGGGCGTCGATCGGCGCCTCGTCGAAGTTGATGAAGACCTGGAAGTGGTCCTTGAGCAGCTTGGCCGCGAAGCCGATGGCGTCCTCGGGCTTGATGGCGCCATTGGTGGTGATCTCGAGGATCAGCTTGTCGTAGTCGGTCCGCTGGCCGACGCGGGTGTCCTCCACCCGGTAGGCCACCTTCTTCACCGGCGAGAAGTTGGCATCCATGCGGATCACGCCAATGACCTCGTCGGGGATCTCGTGGACCTCACGGTCGACGTAGCCCCGGCCCAGGTCGATGTAGACCCGGCCCGAGAACTTGCCTTCCTCGGTGATGTTGCAGATGACCAGATCCGGGTTGCACACCTCGAGTTCGGGGTGGCCCTGGATCATGCCCGCGGTCACCGGACCAGGCTCGGTGGCTTCGATGGTCGCCCAGCCGGACGGCGCGTCGGACAGGGCGAAGACCACCTGCTTGAGGTTCAGGACGATGTCGGTGACATCTTCCAGCACGTTGGGCAGGGTGCTCAGCTCGTGCTGCACACCCTCGATCTGGACAGCCGTGATCGCGTGCCCATGGATGCTCGAGAGCAGGGCGCGGCGCAGGGCCGTGCCCAGCGTGTGTCCGAACCCGCCCTCGAGGGGCGCGATCTCCAGCTCGGCGAAGGTCTTGGTCTGCGTCTCCTGACGGACCTTGACTCCGTCGGGCATCATCATATTGACCCAGCGCATACGTGTCATCCCTTCCGCTCAGCGATTCAGCCTAGACCTTCGAGTAGAGCTCCACGATCAGGTTCTCCTGGATCGGGACCGGCAAGTCGCTGAGCTGCGGCTCGGCGATCAGCTTGCCCACCAGGTTCTGGTCGTCCGCCTCGACGAAGGGCAGACGCTCGCGCCGGGCGGCACTCTTGACCGCGTCGGCGACCGTGGGAATGTTCCGGCTCTTGACCCGGATGCTCACCTGCTGGCCCAGGCGCAGCTGCGCACTGGGGATGTCGCAGACCTCGCCGTCCAGCAGCACGTGCTTGTGACGGACGAGCTGTCGGGCCGAGTCCCGCGAGGGGGCGAAGCCCAGACGATAGACGACGTTGTCGAGCCGCTTCTCGAGGAGGTTGAAGAGGTTCTCACCCGTCGGACCACTGCGCCGGTTGGCCTCGGCATAATAGAGGCGGAACTGACGCTCCAGCACGCCGTAGATCGAGCGCACCTTCTGCTTTTCACGCAGCTGGAGTTTGTAGTCCGAGGGTTTACGCCCACGGCGACGGCCATGCTGCCCCGGCCCGTAAGGCCGGCGCTCCATGGCGCAGCTGCTCGAGTAGCAGCGCTCGCCCTTGAGAAACAGCTTCATCCCCTCGCGGCGGCAAAGCTTGCACTTCGCACCAGTGTACCTTGCCATGAAATGGAACCTCCGTGGCGTCCGGCGGCCTCGGCCGCAGCGCCCAATTCGATCAACAGTTACATGCGGCGCCGCTTGACGGGGCGGCAGCCATTGTGCGGGATCGACGTGCAGTCCTTGATGCGGATGACCTCGAGACCCTCGGCCTTCAGGCTGCGGATGGCAGCTTCACGACCCGAACCCGGTCCCTTGATCCAGCACTCGACCTTCTTCATCCCACCCTGGATGGCCTCCTGCGCGCAGAAACGCGCCGCGAGCTGGGCGGCGAAGGCGGTCGACTTGCGGCTGCCCTTGTACCGGCCCTGATGCCCGCCGCTGGACCACGTCAACACGTTGCCCTGCAGGTCGGTCATGGTGATCAGAGTGTTGTTGAAGGACGACTTGATGTGGGCGACGCCCACACTGTCGAACTTCCGCTTCTTGGTCTTGCGTGCCTTGGCGCGCTTGTCCTTGGCCGTGGCCACGTGCTACCTCCTATTACTTCTTCATGCCGCCGGGCCGAGAGAGCGGCCCCTTGCGGGTGCGCGCGTTGTTCTTGGTGTTCTGGCCCCGGCAGGGCAGCTTGCGGCGGTGCCGCAGGCCGCGATAGCACCCGATGTCCATCAAACGCTGGATGTTCATCGAGAGCTCCGTGCGCAGCGAACCCTCCACCTGGTAATCCTTGTCGATGATCCCGATGATCTTGCGGGTCATTTCCTCGGTGAGGTCCCTGGTCTTCAACTCGGGATCGATATCGGCCTTGCGGCAGATCTCGGTGGCCCGGTAGGGGCCGATCCCGTAGATGTAGGTCAGGGACGTCGAGATCCGCTTCTCGTTCGGAATATCGACGCCGGCGATGCGTGCCACTAGTGGGCTCCTTTCTTCGTCCAACCACGATCGCGTCGGGCTCGTTGCGCCGTCGCCCGGCCGCGACCGTTTCCTGCTACCCCTGCCGCTGCTTGTGGCGGCGGTTGATGCAGATCACGCGCACCACACCCTTGCGGCGGATGATCTTGCACTTGGGGCAGACCTTCTTCACACTCGTGCGAACCTTCATGATGCCTCCTCGGCCGCCCTACTTGTAACGGTAGGTGATGCGTCCGCGGGTAAGGTCGTAGGGAGACAGCTCCACGGTCACCTTGTCTCCGGGCAGGATGCGGATGAAATGCATGCGCATCTTGCCCGAAACGTGCGCGAGAACCACGTGGCCATTCTCGAGTTCCACCCTGAACATGGCATTGGGCAGGGCCTCGATCACGATCCCTTCGACGCTGATTCCCTCTTCCTTCGCCATTCTACTGCTCTCCTTGCGCCGATCGGCGCGGCCGATCGGTCAGGATCCGGGGCCCGTTGGCCGTGACGGCCACGGTATGTTCGAAGTGAGCCGAGAGCTTGCGGTCGGCGGTCACCACCGTCCAACCGTCCGCCAGGGTCACCACGCGCTTCGTGCCCACGTTGATCATCGGCTCGATGGCGATGACCAGCCCCTCGTCCATCACGGGGTCGGGCATGCTGAAGCAACGATAGTTGGGCACCTGGGGGTCCTCGTGCATCTGTTCACCGATGCCGTGTCCCACCAGGGTCTCCACCACGGAGAATTCCTGCTCACGGGCCAGGGTCTCCACCGCGGTGCCGATCACCGACAGTCGCTTGCCGGGAGCGATGGCGCCGATGGCGCGCCAGAGGCACTCCTCGGTCACGTCCAGCAAGCGGGCCGCCTCGGTCGTCACCTCGCCCACGGGCAGGGTTTCGGCGCTGTCGGCGTGCCAGCCGTCCTTGATCAGCCCGATATCGATCCCGACGATGTCGCCCGCCTCGAGGACCCGGCTGCCCGGGATCCCGTGGACGACCTCCTCGTTCACCGAGATGCAGGCCGAGGCCGGAAAGCCGTGATACCCCTTGAACGAGGGCACGCAGCCTGCATCGCGGATCATGCTCTCGAGCGCCTGGTCGATGGCGCCGGTGGTTGCCCCCGGCTCGACCAGCTTGCGCACTTCCAGGAAGACCGAGGCCAGGATCCTGCCGCTGGCCTCCATCTTCTCGATCTGTTCCGGCGATTTGCGCCGGATCTTCAACTTCGCCCAGGACACCTTACAACCTCATCCGCGATCAGGTCCGGCGGGCGCGCAAACGGCCCTTGTTCATGAACCCGTCGTAATGGCGCATCACGAGATGCGACTCGATCTGCTGCAGGGTATCCAGCGCCACACCGACGACGATCAGCAGCCCGGTGCCGCCGAAATAGAACGGCACGTTCAGGAAGCTGATCATCAGATCGGGCAGGATCGCGATGGCGGCCAGGAACACGGCGCCCGGCAGCGTCACGCGGGTCAGCACCCGGTCGATGTAGTCAGCGGTCTTGTTGCCCGGGCGCACGCCCGGGATGAAGCCGCTCTGCTTCTTCAGGTTGTCCGCCACGTCCCGCGGGTTCAGGATCACCGCGGTGTAGAAGTAGGCGAACAGGATGATCAGGGCCGAGTAGACCACCACGTAGACCAGGTGCGGCGGCGTGAACAGCCGGCTCAGCGACTGCCAGAAATCGCTATCCTGGAAGAAACCGCCGAGCGTCGCCGGGAACATGATGATCGACTGGGCGAAGATGATCGGGATCACGCCGGCGGTGTTCACGCGCAACGGGATGTGGGTGCTCGCGCCGCCGTAGACCCGGCGGCCCACGATCTTCTTGGCGTACTGCACCGGGATCTTCCGCTGCCCCTGGGTGATGGCGATGATGCCCGCGATCACGGCGAGCATGAACGCCAGGATGATGATCAGCTTGAACCAGTGCATGCTGCCGTCCTGCAGCTGGGTCAGGGTGCGCAGCACATCCGAGGGATAACGGGCCACGATCCCGATGAAGATGATCAGCGAGATGCCGTTGCCGATGCCGCGCTCGGTGATCTGCTCACCCAGCCACATCACCAGGATGGTGCCCGTGGTCAGCGTCAGCACGAACATGAGCTTGAACGCCAGGCCGGGATAGGCGACCACGCCCATGCTCTCGACCGCGAAGCTCATGCCGAAGCTCTGCACCAGGGCCAGCGCCACCGTGCCGTAGCGGGTCATCTGGTTGATCTTCTTGCGCCCCTCCTCGCCTTCCTTGGCCAGCTTCTCGAAGTACGGGACCACCGCCTGCAAGAGCTGGAGAATGATGGAGGCGCTGATGTAGGGCATGATGCCCAGGGCGAAGATCGTGGCGTTGCTCAGGTTGCCGCCGGCGAACATGTCGTACAGGCCGGCGAACGTCCCCTGCAGGCCGGCGAACAGGTCGGCCATGGCGCCACGGTCGATGCCGGGCACGGGGATGTGACTACCGAGTCGGTAGATCACCAGGATGAATGCCGTGAACAGGATCCGCCGCTTCAATTCGGGGATCTTGAACATCGATTGGTAGCTGCCAGCGATATTCAAGGCTGCTTCCTTTGCTGGTGGTGCGCGCCTTCTGCTCCGAGACTACTGCGAATCATGCTCTTTGACGGTCACCGAACCGCCGGCGGCCTCGATGGCCTTCACGGCGGTCTGGCTGGCCTTGTCGACCGCGACCGTGAGCTGCTTGCTGAGTTCGCCACGACCGAGCAGCTTCACGGGCCGCTCGGCGTACTTGATCAGCCCGGCCTCGGCCAGGGTGACACCGTCGACCTGCTGACCGGCCTCGAAGCGGCCCTCGAGCTGATCCAGGTTCACCAGCTGGTAGTGCTTCTTGAAGATATTCGTGAAACCGCGCTTGGGCAGCCGCCGGTTCAGGGGCATCTGACCGCCCTCGAACCAGGGCGGCACGCCGCCGCCGGAGCGGGCCTTCTGGCCCTTGTGCCCCCGCCCACTGGTCTTGCCCTGTCCGGAGGACGGACCGCGACCACGCCGCTTCTTCTCGCGGTTGGCCCCGCGGGGCGCGTTGATGTCGTTGAGCTTCAGCATGTCTACTCCACCTCTTCGACCCGCACCAGGTGCCGCACCTTGTGCAGCATGCCGCGGATGGCGGGACTGTCGTCGTGAATCACGGTCATCTGGTGGTGCCGCAAGCCCAGGGACTCGATGACCAGCCGGTGAGGCTGGGGCCGACCGATGACGCTCTTGATCTGGGTGACCTTCAGCTTACTCATCGCTGGCGGCCTCCTTCTCCGGCTCGGGATCGGGCGTGGGCGCGGGATCAGCCGGCTTCTCGGTCCGGGTCATGCCCAGCACCTCGGCCACGGTCAGACCGCGCTTGGCCGCGAAATCCTCGGCGGTGCGCAGCTGGCGCAGTCCGTCCATGGTGGCCTTGACCACGTTGTTCGGGTTCCGCGAGCCGAGCTGCTTGGTCAGGATGTTGCGGACGCCCGCCGCCTCGAGGATGGCGCGCACGCCACCGGCGGCGATCACTCCGGTACCGGGCGAAGCCGGCTTGAGCAGCACGCGGCTGGCGCCGAAGCGGCCGATCACCTGGTAAGGGATGCTCTCCTTGAGGATGGGCACCCTGGTCATGGCGAGCCGAGCGTTCTCACCGGCCTTGCGGATGGCGTCGGAGATCTCGTTGGCCTTGCCCATCGCCACGCCCACGCGGCCCTTGCCGTCGCCGACGGTCACGATGGCGCTGAAGCTGAAGCGACGGCCACCCTTGACCACCTTGGCCACGCGGTTGATGTTGATCACGTTCTCGAGCAAGTCGGACTGCTCACGGTCGCCCCGGCCGCGATCGCGGCCACCCGGGCCACCACGGCCGCCAGGGCCACCAGGGCCACCGGGACCGCGCCGACCACCAGGACCGCCGGGTCCACGTCCGCCGGGACCACCGGGACCGCCGGGACCACCGGGACCACGTCCGCCACCGCGACCACCTCGGGGGGGAGTCCCCGGACGAGAGTTGTTATTCATATCCGCCATCGGGTTCCTGCTCCTCTTTACGTGCGCCCGGCTGCGCCGGGCCTTGGCACTCTAGAACTCGAGTCCGCCGTCGCGGGCGCCCTGGGCCAGGGCGGCAACGCGCCCGTGGTAGAGGTAACCGTTCCGGTCGAAAATCACCTTGGCCAGCCCCTTGGCCTTGGCCTGCTCGGCCAAAGCATGGCCGACCTTGTAGGCCGCAGCCCGCTTGCCATCGATACCCTCGGGAAGCTCACAGTCGCCCGCAGCGGCCACGTTGCAAGCCAGAAGGGTCTGCCCCTGGTCGTCATCGACCAGCTGGGCGTAGATGTAGCGATGGCTGCGGAAAACCGTCAGCCGGGGCTTCTCGGCGGTACCGTGCAGCCGCTTGCCCACGCGCCGCTTGCGCTTGAGCCAGGCCGCCCGCCTCGTCTTGTCACTTGCGCTCATCATTCACCTCCGGTCGCCGCTACTTGCCGGCGGCCTTGCCGGCCTTGCGCTGGATGTGCTCGCCCTCGTAACGGATGCCCTTGCCCTTGTAGGGCTCGGGCTTGCGGAAGGCGCGGATCTCGGCGGCCACCTGGCCGACCTTCTGCTTGTCGATGCCCGAGATCACGATCTTGGTGGGCTCGGGGCACTCGATGGCGATCCCATCGGGGATGGGATACTCGAGCGGATGGCTGAACTGCAGCTGCAGGTCGAGCACCTTGCCCTTGACCGCGGCGCGATAGCCCACGCCCTCGATCTCCAGTTTCTTCTGCCATCCCTCGGTCACGCCCTGAACCTGGTTGGCGATCAACGCACGCACCAGGCCGTGGCGAGCCCGCATGGTCTTGGACTCGTCGGGGCGGGTGATCTCGAGCTGACCGTCGGCCTGCTCGTAGTTCAGCCCCTCGGGGACATGCTGCTTGAGCTCGCCCTTGGGCCCCTTGACCGTGGCGATTGTTCCCTCGACCGCGACGGTGACGCCGGCGGGGATGGGAATGGGATTCTTACCGATGCGGGACATTGCACTTCCTCCGCGGCCTGACGGCTTACCAGACCTCGCAAAGCACCTCGCCGCCGATGCCGCGCTGACGGCACTGGTGACCGGTGAGGATACCTTCATTGGTGGACAGGATGGAGATACCGTAACCGCCACAGACCTTGGGGATCTGGCCCTTGCCGGCGAAGATCCGCCGGCCCGGTCGGCTGACGCGGCGGATGCCTTCGATCACGCCGATGCGTTGGCCGTCGCGATCGTAGTACTTCAGGTACACGAGCAGCGTCCCCTGGGGGCTGTCGTTGATCTCCTCGATCTTGCTGAGGTAGCCCTGTTCCTTGAGCACCTCGGCGATGGCCTTCTTGGTGTTCGAGGCAGGAATCTCCACCTTACGGTGCCCGGCCTGAATACCGTTGCGGACCCGGGTCAGCATATCCGCGATGGGATCGGTCATGCTCATCGTCTCGTCTCCTCGTACGCTACCAGCTGGCCTTCTTGATACCGGGGATCATGCCCTCGAGGGACAGTTCCCGGAAGCAGATGCGACAGATGCCGAAGCGCCTCATGTAAGCCCGGGACCGTCCACAGCGGCGGCACCGGTTATAGGCCCGAACCTTGAACTTGGGCGGCCGATTGGCCTTGGCGATCAAAGACTTGCGCGCCAACTCGCTTCCTCCCGTTAGGAACGCCGGAACGGCATGCCGAGGAGGCGCAGGAGTTCCCGGCCCTCTTCATCCGTCGTGGCAGTGGTCACAATGGTCACGTTCATGCCCCGGGGCTCGTCCACCTTGTCGTAGTCGATCTCCGGGAAGATCAGCTGATCCTTCAGGCCAAGCGTATAATCGCCCTGGCCGCTGAGGCGCGTCGAAACGCCGCGGAAGTCGCGGATACGCGGCAACGCGACATTGATGAACCGGTCCAGGAACTCCCACATCCGGTCGTGGCGCAGAGTGACGCGGGCACCGATGGGCATGCCCTCACGCAGCTTGAAGTTCGAGATCGACTTCCGAGCGCGCGTCTGCACCGGCTTCTGGCCGGCGATGGTCTCCAGCTCCTGGATCGCCACCTCGAGCACCTTGGGATTCGCGATCGCCTTGCCGAGGCCCATGTTCAGGACCACCTTCACCGGCTTGGGGACCTGCATCGCGCTCCCGTATGCGAACTTCTCCTGCAGCGCCGCCTTGACCTCGGTTTCGAAGGTCTCGCGGAGCCGTGGCATCGTTTTGGCTGTCATCTGGCCTTCCTCCGTCTTCCTAGTCGCTCAGCATCTCGCCGCTCTTCTTGCTGACGCGAGCGCGGCTACCGTCGGACAGGATCTCCTTGCCGATGCGGGTCGGCTTCTTCGTGTTGGGGCACACCAGCATCACATTGGAGGCGTGCACGGGGGCTTCCTTCTCGACAATGCCACCCTGAGGGTTCATCTGGTTGGGGCGCTGGTGCCGCTTGATCATGTTGATCTTCTCCACGATGACCCGCTGGGCCTCGGGGAACACCTTGAGCACCTTGCCCTGCTTGCCCTTGTCGTTGCCGGAGATGACGCAGACGAGATCGCCCTTCTTGATCCGCATCACAGCACCTCCGGGGCCAGGCTGACGATCTTCATGAACCGCTTGTCACGCAGCTCGCGGGCCACCGGCCCGAAGATGCGCGTGCCGACCGGCTCCGAGTTGTCGGGGTTGATGATGACGGCCGCATTCTCACTGAAGCGAATGTAGCTGCCGTCCTTGCGCCCGATCTCCTTCTTGGTGCGCACGATGACGCACTTGACGACCTGCCCCTTCTTGACGTTGCCGTTGGGGATGGCCGATTTCACCGCGGCGACGACGATGTCGCCCACGCGGGCGTACCGGCGGCGCGTGCCGCCCAGAACGCGAATGCACTGGGCCGTCTTGGCGCCGGAGTTGTCCGCGATGGTGAAACGCGTGGATTCCTGAATCATGACTCCTGCCTCCGGGGCCTACTTGGCCTTCTCGAGGATCTCCGCGACCCGCCAGCGCTTGGTCTTGGAGAGGGGACGGGTGCTCATCAACTTCACCACGTCGCCAACGCGGCACTCGTTCTCCTCATCGTGGGCGACCAGCTTGGCCGACCGCGTGATGATCCGCTTGTAGAGCGGATGCGGAAAACGCCGATTGATCTTGACGACGACGGTCTTGTCCATCGCGGCGGACACCACCGTTCCGATCCGGGCCGCCCTCAGGTTGCGTTCAGTGCTTCCCATCTTTCCTTCTCCTGTGCCCCCACGCCGGGAGGCCTGATCGGCGTTAGACCGCCGCCTGCTTCTTCTCGGTGATGACCGTCTTGATGGTCGCCAGCTCCCGCCGGGCGTTCCGCACCGAGAGGGGGTTGTCGACCTGCCGCAGCTTCAGCCGCAGCCTGAGGTTCATCAGCTCTTCGGCCTTCTCCCGCTCGAGGCTCTCGAGGTCCTCGAGGGTGAGGTCGCGCAAATCGTGGGCTTTCTTCATGGCCATGTCCTAGTCTCCCTGCCGGCTGACGATGCGGCACTTGAACGGGAGCTTGGCCGCGCCGAGGCGCAGGGCCTCCTTGGCCAGCTCCGGAGTGACACCGTTGATCTCGTAGATGATCCGGCCTGGCTTGACCACCGCCACCCAGTACTCGGGCGCGCCCTTGCCCTTGCCCATACGGGTCTCGGCGGGCTTGAGGGTGATGGGCTTGTCCGGAAACACGCGGATCCAGACCTTGCCCATGCGCTTGATCCGGCGCGTGATCGCCACACGGGCGGCCTCGATCTGGCGGCTCTTGATCCAGCCAGACTCGATCGCCTGCAGACCGTAGTCGCCGAAAGAGACCTTGGAGCCGCGGTAGGCCACACCACGCCGCCGGCCCTTCATCATCTTTCGGAACTTCGTGCGCTTCGGCATCAACATGGTTCGCTTCCTCTACTTTCGACGGGCGCTTCACGGCGCCCGGTTCATCTCGGACCCGACCAGCGGGACTAGGCTCGGTCCCTCGCCACCTGGGCGCGGAGCTCCTCCTTGAACTCGGAGGGGAAGATCTCGCCCTTGCAGATCCAGACCTTCACGCCGATGGCACCGTACTGCGAGCGGCCGGTGGCCGTGCCGTAGTCGATGTCCGCGCGGAGCGTGTGCAGGGGCACACTGCCCTCGGCGTAGCTCTCGACCCGCGCCATCTCGGCACCGCCGAGGCGGCCGGCGCAGCGCACGCGGATACCCTTGGCGCCCATGCGCATGGCGGTCTGGATGGACTTCTTCATGGCCCGGCGGAACGACACGCGGCTGGCCAGCTGCACGGCGATGTGCTCGGCCACCAGCGGCGCGCTCAGTTCGGGCTTCTTCACCTCGTCCACATCCAGCTTGATCTTCTTGCCGGTGAGCTTCTCCAGCTCCTGGCGCAGGGACTCCGCCTGGGCGCCCCGGCGGCCGATCACGACGCCCGGCCGGCTGGTGGCGACGATGACGTGCACACGCTCGCGGAACCGCTTGATCTTGATCGAGGCGATGCCGGCGCTGCCGACGCGAGCCTGCACGTACTTGCGGACCTTCAGATCCTCGTTCAGCCAGTCGGCGAAATGCTTCTCGCTGAACCAGGTCGAGTTCCAGTCCTTCACGATTCCCAGACGGAATCCGATCGGATGTGTTTTCTGACCCATGGTCTTCCTTCCCGGTCTCAGTCGAGAGTCTCGACCGTCACCTTGATGTGACTCGTCCGCTTGTTGATCCGGAATGCCCGGCCCTGGGCCCGGGGGCGGATCCGCTTGAGGGTCGGACCCTCATCGATACGGATCTCCTTCACCACCACGCGGCTGTTGTCGAGATCCAGACCCTCTTCGTTGAGGACCTGGGCGTTGGCTTTCGCCGACAGGATCGTCTTCCGTAGCAGCGGCGAGGCCTTCTTGGGCGTCAAGGCGAGGATGCCCAGGGCATCCTGCACCGTTCGACCACGCACCATGTCGGCTACCTGACGCGCCTTACGGGGACTGATCCGGATGTAGCGGGAGACGGCCATTGCCTCCATACTCATATCCTCCAGCTGCTGCTACTTCTTCGATTTACTAGTGTGGCCCCGGTAGGTCCGCGACGGCGCGAACTCACCCAACTTATGCCCCACCATGTTTTCCTGGACGTACACCGGCACGAACTGCTTGCCGTTGTGAACGGCGATGGTGTGACCCAGGAATTCGGGGACGATCGTCGAACGCCGGGACCAGGTCTTGACGACCCGCTTGTCGTTCTTGGCGTTGAGGTCCTCGACCTTCTTGAGCAGATGCTCATCCACGAAGGGACCCTTTTTGATCGATCTCGTCATACCTCAGACATCCTCCGTTCGGGCGGCCGCCGCGGCCTGCTACTTCTTGACCTTGCGCCGGCGCACGATGAACGCGTCGGACGGCTGCTTCTTGCGAGTCTTGTAACCCTTGGTGGGCTTGCCCCAGGGCGTGCTCGGATGGCGGCCACCGCTCGTGCGGCCCTCGCCGCCACCGTGCGGGTGGTCGATGGGGTTCATGGCCACACCGCGCACCTTGGGCCGACGACCCAGCCAGCGCGACCGGCCGGCCTTGCCGCTGACGATGTTCTCGTGCTCCGAGTTGCCGACCTCGCCGATGGTGGCATAGCAGTTGCGATGCACCAACCGGACCTCGCCGCTGGGCAGGCGCAGGGTGACGCGGTCGCCCTCCTTGGCCATGACCTGGGCGTAGGAACCGGCCGAGCGCACCATCTGACCGCCCTTGCCGATCTGCAGCTCGACGTTGTGGACCAGCGTTCCCAGCGGGATCTTGGTCAACGGCAGCGAGTTGCCGGTGTTGTACGACGCCTCGGGTCCGCACTCCACCGTCGCGCCGACCTCCAGGCCCTTGGGCCAGAGGATGTAGCGCTTCTCGCCGTCCGCGTAATGCAGCAGCGCGATGCGGGCGCTCCGGTTGGGATCGTACTCGATGGCGGCGACGTTGGCCGGCACGCCGATCTTGTTGTGCCGCTTGAAGTCGATCCGGCGGTAGCGGCGCTTGTGCCCGCCACCACGACGACGGCTGGTGATGCGGCCGTTGTTGTTGCGGCCGCCCGACTTGGTCAACGGCTCGAGCAAAGACTTCTCGGGCGTCGTCTTGGTGATCTCGCTGAAGTCCGCCACGGTACGGAACCGCTGCGTCGGAGTCACCGGCTTGAGTTTCCTGATGGCCATCTTGTCCTGTCTCCTTCGGCTCGGGGCGCCGGGCGCCGCGTCAGCCTCGTCTTCGCAGCCGGCTCATTGCCGGCTATACAACGTCGGAACCCTCTTAGACCTGGTCGAACAGATCGATGCTGTCGCCCTCGGCGAGGGTCACGATGGCCTTCTTCCAGTCGGCACGCTTGCCCTGGAAACGGCCGAGGCGCTTGACCTTGCCCACCACGTTCATGGTGCGCACGTCGGTCACCTTGACGCCAAAATAATGCTCGATCGCCTGACGGATCTCGTGCTTGTTGGCGTGCGGGTGCACCTCGAAGATGAACTTGTTGTCGCGCTCGCGGAGCTCCGCGAATCGCTCGGTCACCAGCGGCTTGCGGACGACCTGGCTCAGGTCCTTCATGCGAACACCTCCTCGGCGCCCGCGAGGGCCGCCTTGGTGAACACCAGGTTGTCGGCCCACAGGATGGTGTAGGCGTTCAGCTCGTGACTCCGCAGCACGCGCACCCCGTTCAGGTTGCGCAGGCTCTTGTAGAGCACGTCGCCGTCGGCCGGCAGGACGAACAGGGTGTGGCGCCCTTCCAGGGCCATGTTGGCCAGCATGGCCGCCACGGTCTTGGTCTTGGGAGCATCCAGTTCGAAATCCTCGAGCACGTTGATCCGCTCGGAAGCCGCCCGGTCGCTCAGCGCCGAACGCAGGGCCAGGCGCTTGACCTTCCGCGGCAGGGTATAGCTGTAGTCCCGCGGATGGGGCCCGTGGGCCCGGCCGCCGCCGACGCGGCTGGGGCTGGTGATCGAGCCCATGCGCGCACGGCCCGTACCCTTCTGACGGAACATCTTCTGCTTGCTGCCCACGACCTCGGCCCGGGTCTTGGTGTCGTGCGTGCCCTGGCGCTGGTTGGCCAGGTAGTTGCGCACGGCCTCGTACAGGGCCTGGCGGTGCACGGGCTGCTCGAACAGGGCGGCGGGCAGATCCACCGTTCCTGTCTGCTCACCCGTGCTGCTGTAGAGCTTCGCGGTCGCCATTGTCGCTACCTCGTCTTTCCGAAACCACCGACGCCTTAGCGGCTCGGCCGGATGAACACGATCCCGTTCTTGTGGCCGGGCACCGAACCCTTGACCAGGAGCAGGTTCCGCTCCTTGTCGATGGCCACGATCTTCAGGTTCTTCTTGGTCTCGCGCTTGTTGCCGTACTGGCCCGCCATGGGGTGTCCGGGCAGCACGCGACCGGGCCACTCGCACATGCCGATACCGCCGGACTGGCGCACGTTCTTCGAGCCGTGGCCGTCGGGGCCGCGGTGATGATTGTGACGCTTGATCCGGCCGGAAAAGCCGCGACCCTTGGTGGTACCGGAAACATCGACCTTCTCGGCACCCTCGAGCGACTCCAGGTCCAGGGTCTGGCCGAGTTCGAACTCGGGCTCAGCCATGAACCGGTACTCGCACAGGGTCCGCAGAGGGTCGGTGCCGGCCTTGCGGAAGTGCCCTTGCATGGGCATGGGCGTATTCTTGGGCTTCTTGGCGCCGTAACCGACCTGGACAGCGTTGTAGCCGTCGGTGGCCTGGGTCTTGACCTGCGTCACGACGCAGGGACCGGCCTCGATAACGGTCACGGGCACACTCCGGCCATCCTCGTCGAATCGCCGGGTCATGCCGATCTTCTTGCCGATCAGTCCGATCATAGGTCTAGCTCCCTTGTCTCCCGACCGCCGACGGTCAGGAGGCAACGATCTCCACGTCGACACTGGCCGGAAGGGCCAGCTTGCGCAGGAATTCCATGGTCTGCGGGGTCGAGTTCTCGATCTCGATCAACCGCTTGTGGATCCGCATCTCGAACTGCTCACGCGACTTCTTGTCCACGTGGGGCGAGCGCAGCACGGTGTAGATCGACTTCTTGGTGGGCAGGGGGATGGGCCCCCGCACCAAGGCGCCGGTCCGCAGCACCGTCGAAACGATGACTTCCGCCGACTTGTCGAGCACGGCCGGTTCGTACGCCCGCAACTTGATCTGTACCTTCTGTCGAGCCACTCCTGCTCCTTCCGCGAGGCTACTCCAGCTTCGCCGCCATTTGCGCTGGCCTGCGCCTGCTCACCTTGCGCGTGTGCGGGCCGGGACGGCGGAATCGCCGCCCGGCCCCGGTCGAATTACTCGTGGATCTTGGCGACCACGCCCGCGCCCACGGTCCGGCCGCCCTCGCGAATCGCGAAGCGCAGGCCTTCCTCCATGGCGATCGGCGTGATCAGCTCGATCTGCATCTTGATGTTGTCACCCGGCATCACCATCTCCACGCCGTCAGGAAGCGTCGCGGAACCGGTCACGTCCGTGGTCCGGAAGTAGAACTGGGGGCGGTAGCCGTTGAAGAACGGAGTGTGGCGGCCACCCTCCTCCTTCGTCAGGATGTACACCTCGCACTCGAACTTCGTGTGCGGCGTCACCGACTTCGGCTTGCAGACCACCATACCGCGCTCGATGTCTTCCTTCTTCATCCCGCGCAGCAAGAGGCCAACGTTGTCGCCAGCCTGCCCCGAGTCCAGGATCTTCCGGAACATCTCCACGCCCGTGCACACCGTGTCCTGCGTGTCGCGGATCCCGACCAGCTCCACCTTGTCGTTCATGTTCACCACGCCGCGCTCGATACGGCCCGTGGCCACCGTGCCGCGACCCGAGATCGAGAACACGTCCTCCACCGGCATCAGGAACGGCTTGTCCAGCTCGCGCTCCGGCAGCGGGATGTACGTGTCCAGAGCCTCCAGCAGCTCGAAGATGCACTGCGACTCGGGAGCGTCGGGATCGCCAGACTCCAGCGCCTTCAGCGCCGAGCCGCGGATGATCGGCGTGTCGTCGCCGGGGAACTCGTACTGGTCCAGAAGCTCGCGAACTTCCAGCTCCACCAGGTCCAGCAGCTCCTCGTCATCAACCATGTCGCACTTGTTCAGGAACACGATGATGTAGGGAACGCCCACCTGACGGGCCAGCAGGATGTGCTCGCGCGTCTGGGGCATGGGGCCGTCCGCGGCCGACACCACCAGCACCGCGCCGTCCATCTGCGCCGCACCGGTGATCATGTTCTTGACGTAGTCGGCGTGGCCCGGGCAGTCCACGTGGGCGTAGTGCCGGGTCTCGCTCTGGTACTCCACGTGAGCGGTCGCGATGGTGATGCCGCGCTCGCGCTCCTCGGGAGCCTTGTCGATCTGGTCGAAGGGCGTGTAATCGGCCAGACCCCGCTTAGACAGGATCTCGGTGATCGCCGCGGTCAGGGTCGTCTTGCCGTGATCCACGTGACCGATCGTGCCGACGTTCACGTGATCCTTGGAGCGTTCGAACTTCGCGCGTGCCATTCCCGGCAACCTCCTGCAAGGGCGCTACTAAGCGCCGACGTAATGCCGCGTCAGATCGGCGGCAATCTTCTCAGGCACGCGTTCATAGCGTGCCAACTGCATTGTATAGACACCGCGCCCCTGGCTGAGCGAGCGCAGCTGAGTGGCGTACCCGAACATCTCGATCAGGGGCACGACCGCATCGACGACGCGGTCCTGTCGGATCTGCTCCATGCCGACGATCTTGCCCCGACGGGCGTTCAGGTGCCCGGTGACGTCGCCCAGATACTGCTCCGGAACGACCACTTCCACGTTCATGACCGGCTCCATGAGGGCCGGGCCCGCGTCCCGGGCGCCGTTCCACAGCGCCTCGGTGGCGGCATAGGCGAAATCGGCCTCGGTGGTCTCGCCCTCGACCAGCGCCGCATCCTTGAGCGTGATCGCGAGGTCGGTCAGCGCGTAGCCGGCGAGGATCCCGGTGTCGCAGGCCATGCGCACGCCGTTCTCGATGGCGGCCAGAAACTCGGGGGGCAGCAGCTGGGCCTTCGGCTCCACGCTGAACTGGACGCCCGCGCCGTATTCGGCAGGCTCGAGGCCCAGGACCACCCTGGCGAAGTTGCCGTGGCCCGCGAGATCCCGCTTGCGCTCGTACGTGCACTGGCCCGCCTTGCTGATGGTCTCGCGGTAGGCGACCTGCGGCCGGCCCACGTTGCAGTCCACCTTGAACTCGCGCTTGAGGCGGTCGCCGATGATCTCCAGGTGCAGCTCGCCCATGCCCCAGATCACGGTCTGGCCGCTGTCGGGATCCACCTTCACCTGGAAGGTTGGGTCCTCGTAACTGAGGGCGTCGAGGGCGTCGCGCAGCTTGTCCCCGTCGGCCTTGGTACGCGGCTCGATGGCCACGTAGATGACCGGCTCGGGGAAGGTCATCTCCTCGAGCAGCACCGGCTGGTCGAGGTCGGTCAGGCTGGTCCCGGTGCGGAGCTCCTTGGGGCCGACGACCGCGACGATGTCGCCGGTGCGGATCTCCTTGAGCTCCTCGCGCTTCTCGGCGTGCATGCGGAACATGCGCTGCACGCGCTCGCGCTTGCCGGTGTTCACGTTCAGCGCGACCTTGCCCGCCTCGAGCTGGCCGCTGTAGACCCGGGCGAACGCCAGGCTGCTGGCGTGCTTGTCGGCCACGATCTTGAAGATCAGGGCCGCGAAGGGCGCCTCGTCCAGCGGCTCGCGCGATTCGGCTTCCCCGGTCTTGGGATGGGTGCCCACGATGGCGGGGCGGTCGGCCGGCGAGGGCAGGAAGTCCACCACGCCGTCGAGCAGCCGCTGGATGCCCTTGTTCTTGAGGGCGGACCCGCAGAACACCGGCACCAGGCCTTCCTCGAGGGTGCCGCGCCGTAGCGCCCGGATCAGCAGATCCTGGTCGGGCGCCTCGTCGGCGAGGAACAGCTCCATGACCTCTTCGTCCGCCTCGGCAGCGGCCTCGACCAGGCGAGCGCGGGCGGCCTCGGCCGTCTCGCGCATGTCCGCCGGGATCTCGTCCTCGGTCCAGGTGGAACCCAGGTCGTCGTCGTTGTACAGGCGCGCCTTCATGGCGAACAGATCCACGATGCCGCGGAAGGAGTCCTCGGATCCGATGGGCAGGCAGACCGGCACCGGCCGGGCCCCGAGCCGCTCCTTCATCATGGCCACCGCGCGCACGAAATCGGCGCCGAGGCGGTCCATCTTGTTGATGAAGGCGATGCGGGGCACGCCGTACTTGTCAGCCTGCTTCCAGACCGTTTCGCTCTGGGGCTCGACCCCGCCCACGGCGCAGAAGACGGCGACGGCGCCGTCCAGCACGCGCAGGCTCCGCTCAACCTCGACGGTGAAGTCCACGTGCCCAGGGGTGTCGATGATGTTGATCTGAACGTCCCGCCAGGAGGTGGTGGTGGCCGCACTCGTGATGGTGATGCCCCGTTCCTTCTCCTGCTCCATGTAGTCCATCTGGGCGGCGCCGTCGTCGACCTCGCCGGGCCGGTGAACGCGACCGGTATAATACAGGATGCGCTCCGTCGACGTGGTCTTACCCGCGTCGATGTGCGCCATGATCCCGATATTCCGGATCTTGTTCAAGGCCACCTGGCGTGACACGACTTGCTCCCGTCTGGGGCCCACCCGAAGGCGGACCAGGACGTCAAACGCGCGCAGTACCTCAGGTCTGCACGACTCCCCTTGCCTCTAGCCCCGTGCGCATCCATGCGCGGGACGAAATCAGGCTATTCGGCTGTACGATCCATCTGTTAGCTGGCGCTGTAGGAACGAACGAGAGGGACCATTACCAGCGGCAGTGGGCGAACGCCTTGTTCGCTTCAGCCATACGGTGGGTATCCTCGCGCTTCTTGATAGACGGTCCTTCGTTCTTACTGGCCATCATCAGCTCGGCCGCGAGACGCTCAGCGAACGTATGCTCCGGCCGGCTGCGAGCGAAACCGATGATCCACCGCATGGCCATCTGGGTCCGCCGCTCGGGACGGACCTCGACGGGCACCTGGTAGGTGGCGCCACCGATTCGCCGGGACTTCACCTCGACGCTGGGCTTGACATTGTTCAAGGCGGCCCGGAAGACGTCCACGCCGTCCTGTCCGGACTTGTCCTTGATGATGTCGAAGGCATTGTAGATCGCCCGCTCCGCGACACTCTTCTTGCCGTCACTCATGGCGTAGTTGATGAACTTCGTCACCATCAAATCGCCATACCGAGGATCGGCAGGCAGTTCACGCTTCTCGGGAGACCGACGTCGAGACATTTCTTCTCCTTGGCGGGTCAGCCCGCCTGCTCCGCCCGCCGGTCAGCGCCGGCGGCCGTGAAACACTACTTCTTGGGCCGCTTCGCCCCGTACTTGGACCGACCCTGACGACGATCGTCGACTCCGGACGCATCCTGGGTGCCGCGGATGATATGGTAGCGGACACCGGGAAGATCCTTCACGCGACCACCGCGCACGAGCACGATGCTGTGCTCCTGCAGGTTGTGCCCCTCGCCGGGAATGTAGGCGGTCACCTCGATGCCGTTGGTCAGGCGGACGCGAGCGATCTTCCGCAGGGCACTGTTGGGCTTCTTCGGCGTCTGGGTGTAGACGCGCGTGCAGACGCCCTTGCGCTGCGGACAGGCCTGCAGGGCAGGACAATTGCTCTTCTGTTTGACCGTCTGACGGCCCTTGCGGACCAACTGGCTAAGCGTCGGCAACTTGGTCACTCCTGGGTGCTTCCCCGGCCAGAGGCCGGGTTACCTGTTCCGTGGGCAGAGGCATGCGCGAGGGCTCCGGACAGACCGGGGCCGTCGCGCGAGGGAGGAATATTATATGCGCCACCTGGCCTTGTCAAGCTGCGATGGCGCCTTTTCCCCGCCTCAGCCCCCTATTCCGCCGCCATCTCCGCGTCGACCCCACCGCCGGCCTCCTGGGCCGCCGCGAGCAGACGCAGTTCCTCGATGGCGTCGATGATGTGATCGTCCTCGTCCTCGGGATCCTCCACCGCCAGGTTCTTGTACCGGGTCAGCCCGGTACCGGCGGAGATGAGGTGCCCCATGATGACGTTCTCCTTGAGGCTGTGGAGCTCGTCGCGCTTGCTGCGGGTGGCCGCGTCGGTCAGGACGCGGGTGGTCTCCTGGAAGCTGGCCGCCGAGATGAAGCTGTCGGTGGTCAGGCTCGCCTTGGTGATGCCCAGCAGGAGCGGCTCGAAGGTGGCGGGCTCGAGTTCGGGCTCGCCCTTCTCGCGCAGCGCGATGTTCCGGTGCTGGATCACCCGGTTCTCCTCCTCCACGCCCTTCTTGGGCACCTGGTCGCCCTCGAGGAACGAGGTGTCGCCAGGGGAGAGGATCTGCACCTTCTGCAGCATGCGCGAGACGATGACCTCGATGTGCTTGTCGTTGATCCGCACGCCCTGGAGGCGGTAGACCTCCTGGATGGCGTTGACCAGATAGGTCTGGACCGCGCCCACACCCTTGATGGCCAGGATGTCCATGGGGTTGATGGGCCCCTCGGTGAGGCGGTCGCCGGCCAGCACCCGCTCGCCGTCGTAGGTCCGTACGTGGCGACCGTGGGGGATCAGGTACTCCTTCTCCACCCCGGTGTCGCCCACCACCACGACCTTGCGCATGCCGCGGGTCGTGCCGCGGAACTGGACCGCGCCGTCGATCTCGGTCACCGTGGCGGTCTCGCGCGGACGCCGGGCCTCGAAGAGCTCGGCCACCCGGGGCAGACCACCGGTGATGTCGCCCGACTGGGCGAGCTCGCGCGGGATCTTCACCAGATGCCGGCCCGGGCCCACTTCCTCGCCGTCCTCCACCAGCAGCATGGCGCCGGTGGGGATGATGTACTCGGCGAGGGCGCGGCCCGTCTTCGGGCTGACGATCTGGATCGACGGGTGCACGTTCTTCTCGGTGGGCTCCATGATCATGGGCTGCTTGCGACGGGTCTTCTCGTCCACCGTCTCCGAGAGGCTCACGCCCGGGATGATGTCGACGTACTGGACCACGCCGCTCTTCTCCGAGAGCACGAAATCGGCGAACGGATCCCACTCGAAGATGGGATCGCTAGTCGCCACCTTCTGGCCGTTCTTGACGAAGACCTTGGCGCCGTAGGGCACGATCATCTGGCTGCGGGTGCGCCCGCTCTCGAGCACCAGGCTGATCTCGCCACGGCGGCCGATGGAGATCATGTCCCCGGCGTCGTTCTTGACCAGCTTGACCTCGTTGAAGACGATCTTGCCGGGCGCCGCCGCGGCCTTGACGTTCTGCTCGACGATGCGGCTGGCCGTACCACCGATGTGGAAGGTCCGCAGGGTGAGCTGGGTGCCCGGCTCGCCGATGGACTGGGCCGCCATGACGCCCACGGGCTCGCCGATGTCGACCAGCTTGTCCTCGGCCAGGTTGAAGCCGTAGCAGAGCGCGCAGATGCCCCGGCGGGCCTCGCAGGTCAGCACCGAGCGCACCATCACCGACGGGATGCCCATCTCCTCGATGGCGTGGGCCACCGCCGAGGTGATCAGCTCGCCGCTCTCGACGATCAGCTCGTCGTTGGGGTCGTAGACGTCCTCGGCAGCGGCGCGACCCACGATCCGCTCGGCGAGGGTCTCGATGGTCTTCTCACCCTCCTTGAGCGCCATCATCTCGATGCCGCGCAGGGTGTTGCAATCGTGCTCGGCGACCACGATGTCCTGGGCCACGTCCACCAGACGGCGGGTCAAGTAACCGGCGTCGGCGGTCTTCAGCGCGGTGTCGGCCAGACCCTTGCGAGCGCCGTGCGTGGAGATGAAGTACTCCAGCATGGTGAGGCCCTCGCGGAAGTTCGCGATGATGGGCTGCTCGATGATCTCGCCGATGCCGCCGGTGATCTTCTTCTGCGGCTTGGCCATCAGGCCGCGCATGCCGGCCAGCTGCTTGATCTGGTCGGCCGAACCACGCGCGCCCGAGGCGTTCATCATGAACACCGGGTTGAACCCGTCGTCGTCGTGCGACAGGTGGTCGAACATCTTGTCGCGGACCTCGTTGGTCACCTGGGTCCACTTGTCGATCACCTTGTTGTAGCGCTCGCGGTTGGTGATGATGCCCTTGCGGTGCTGGTCCACGATGCCGCCGACCACGGCCTGGGCCTCGGCGATGATGTCGGCCTTCTCGGGCGGGATGATGATGTCGTCGATCCCGATCGAGATGCCGCCCTCGGTGGCGTGATGGAAGCCCATCTGCTTGAGCGCGTCGAGGAACTCCATGCACTGGGTCACGCCCATCTTGTGGTGCACCTCGGCCACGATCTTGGCCAGCTGCTTCTTGCCCAGCGGCTGGTTCACGTAGCCCACCTGCTCGGGCAGGATCCGGTTGAAGAGGATCCGGCCGGGGGTGGTCTCGATGAGGCCGAGCTCGGGGAAGCGCACCCGGATCCGGGCGTGCTTGCTGACGATGCCGGCCTCGAACGCGGCCAGCGCGTCCTCGGGCGAGCTGAACGCCTTGCCCTCGCCCAGATCGCCGGGGCGGTCGAGCGTGAGGTAGTAGCAGCCGAGCACCATGTCCTGGCTCGGCGTGGCGATGGGCTCGCCGCTGGCCGGGGACAGGATGTTCAGCGGCGACAGCATCAGGAGGCGCGCCTCGAGCTGGGCCTCGTAGCCCAGCGGCACGTGCACGGCCATCTGGTCGCCGTCGAAGTCGGCGTTGAACGCGGTACAGACCAGCGGATGGATGCGGATGGCCTTGCCCTCGATCAGCACCGGCTCGAACGCCTGGATGCCCAGACGGTGCAGCGTGGGGGCGCGGTTCAGGAGCACCGGGTGGTCCTGGATGATCTCCTCCAGGATGTCCCAGACCTCGGGGCTCTCCTTCTCCACCAGCTTCTTGGCGCTCTTGACGGTCTGGACGTAGCCCTTCTCCTCGAGCTTGCGGATGATGAAGGGCTTGAACAGCTCCAGCGCCATGCTCTTGGGCAGGCCGCACTGGTAGAGCTTGAGCTCGGGCCCGACCACGATGACCGAACGGCCCGAGTAGTCGACGCGCTTGCCGAGCAGGTTCTGCCGGAAGCGGCCCTTCTTGCCCTTGATCATGTCCGACAGCGACTTCAGCGGCCGGTTGCCCTGGCCCTTCACCGCCCGCGAGCGGCGGCCGTTGTCGAACAGCGCGTCCACGGCTTCCTGGAGCATGCGCTTCTCGTTGCGCAGGATCACGCCGGGCGCCTTGATCTCGATGAGCTTCTTGAGGCGGTTATTGCGGTTGATGACCCGGCGATAGAGGTCGTTCAGGTCGCTGGTGGCGAACCGGCCGCCGTCCAGCGGGACCAGCGGGCGCAGGTCCGGCGGCAACACCGGCAGGCAGTCCAGGATCATCCACTCGGGGCGGTTGTTGGACTGACGGAAGGCGTCGGCCACCTTGAGCCGCTTCAGGAGCGACTTCTTGCGCTGGATCGAGGTCTCGGTCTTGACCTGGGCGCGCAGCTCGCGGTCGAGCTCCTCGAGGTCGAGGCTGTTGAGGATCGAGCGGATGGCCTCGGCCCCCATCTCCATCCGGCACTCCCACTCGGGGTGCTCGTCCTTCAGCTCCCACCACTCCTCGTCGCTGACGATGTCGCCGGGCTGGAACTCGGTGTTGCCCGGCTCCAGCACCACGCTCGACTCGTAGTAGAGCACGCGCTCGAGGTCCTTGACCTTGATGTCCAGCAGCTGACCGATGCGGCTGGGCAGGCCCTTGAAGAACCAGATGTGGGCGATGGGCACGGCCAGCTCGATGTGGCCGAGCCGCTCACGACGCACCTTGCTCTGGGTCACCTCCACGCCGCACTTGTCGCAGACGATGCCCCGGAAGCGGATCCGCTTGTATTTGCCGCAGTTGCACTCCCAGTCCTTCACGGGCCCGAAGATGCGCTCGCAGAAGAGGCCATCCTTCTCGGGCTTGAAGGTCCGGTAGTTGATGGTCTCCGGCTTGGTCACCTCGCCGTAACTCCAGTCGCGGATCTTGTCCGGACTGGCCAGCTGGATCATGATGGACTTGAAGTCCTGGTTGGCCTTGTCTTCACGCTGCCGATTTCCGAGCATTTCCCGTCCTCCTGGCCGCACCCGCAGGCGCCGCCGCTAGGGCCGCCTGGGTCAGATCTTGGGCTCCTTGGCATCCGGCTCCTCGACCTGGACATCCAGGCAGAGGCTCTGGAGCTCGCGCATCAGCACGTTGAACGACTCCGGAGTCCCCGGTTCGGGCGGATTCTCGCCCTTCACGATGGCCTCGTACACCCGCGACCGACCGGCCACGTCGTCGGACTTGACCGTCAACATCTCCTGGAGACAGTTGGCAGCACCGTAGGCCTCCAGCGCCCACACCTCCATCTCGCCGAAACGCTGGCCGCCGAACTGGGCCTTGCCGCCCAGCGGCTGCTGGGTCACGAGGCTGTAGGGGCCGATGGAGCGGGCGTGGATCTTCTCCTCCACCAGGTGGTGGAGCTTGAGCATGTAGATGACGCCGACGGTGACGTCCTTGTCGAACGCCTCGCCGGTGCGCCCGTCGTAGAGCCGGGCCTTGCCGCTCTCGGGCAGGCCGGCCTCGGCCAGGGCTTCCTTGATCTCCTCGATCTTGGCCCCGTCGAACACCGGGGTCATGACCTTGAAGCCGAGCTTCTGGGCCGCCCAGCCGAGGTGCGTCTCGAGGATCTGGCCCAGGTTCATACGGCTGGGCACGCCGAGGGGGTTGAGCACGATGTCGACGGGGGTGCCGTCGGCCAGATGCGGCATGTCCTCCTCGGCCATGATCTTGGAGACCACGCCCTTGTTGCCGTGCCGGCCGGCCATCTTGTCGCCGACCTGCAGCTTGCGGCGCCGCGCCACGTAGACCTTGACCAGCCGCACCACGCCCGGCGGCAGCTCGTCGCCGCGCAGGGCGCGCTCGCACTCCTTGTCGTACTCCACCTCGATCCGCTCGCGCTCGCGGCTGGCGGCCTCGAACACCGAACGGATCCGGGCGTCCTTCTTCTCGTCCTTCACCAGCGAGAGTCCCCAGTGGATGCTGGTGAAATCGAGCTCGTCGAGCACGGCCTGGGTGAACTTGCGGCCGCTCTTGACCAGCACCTCGCCGGTGTTGGCGTCGATGACGTGGTGCGCGCTCTCGCCCAGGAACAGCTCGGCGAGGCGCTCGTTGCAGACCTGGTCGACCTTCTCGCGCTTGCGGTTGCGGCGGCGGCGGAGCGCGTCGAGCTGACGCTTCTCCTCCTTCTTGGAGCGCGCGGTGCGGTCCTGGCGGCTGAACACCCGCACGCCGACCACGATGCCGTCCATGCCCGGAGGCGCCTTCAGGCTGGCGTCCTTCACGTCGCCGGCCTTCTCGCCGAAGATCGCCCGCAGCAGCTTCTCCTCGGGGGAGAGCTCGGTCTCGCCCTTGGGCGTGACCTTGCCCACCATGATGTCGCCGGCGCGGACCTTGGCGCCGGTGTAGATCACGCCTTCCTCGTCGAGGTTGCGCAGCGCGTCCTCGCCCACGTTGGGGATCTCGCGGGTGATCTCCTCGACGCCGCGCTTGGTGTCGCGCACCTGGAGCTCGAACTCCTCGATGTGCAGCGAGGTGTAGACGTCGTCGGAGACGCAGCGCTCGCTCACCAGGATGGCGTCCTCGAAGTTGTAACCGCCCCAGGGCATGAAGGCCACCAGGAGGTTGCGGCCCAGCGCCAGCTCGCCGTCCTCGGTGCAGGGGCCGTCGGCCAGGATGTCGTTCTTCTTGACGCGCTGCCCCGGCATCACCAGCGGCTTCTGGTTGTAGCAGGTGTCCTGGTTCGACCGCTTGAACTTGCGCAGGCGGTACTCGACCAGGCCCCCGCTCTTGAAGAAGTCGTCGGACTGGACGAGGTCCTCCTCGTCGTAGCGCACCACCACCGCGTCGGCGGTGGAGGAGACGACCTCGCCGTCGCCCTCGGCCACCAGCACGGCGCCCGAGTCCACGGCGATCTTCTTCTCCATACCGGTGCCCACCACGGGCGATTCGGCGCGCAACAGCGGCACCGCCTGGCGCTGCATGTTGCAGCCCATGAGCGCGCGGTTGGCGTCGTCGTGCTCGAGGAACGGGATCAGCGAGGCCGCCGCCGAGACGATCTGCTTCGGCGAGACGTCCATGAAGTCCACCTCGGACGGGTCGGCCAGCGGGTACTCGCCCTTGTAGCGGGAGAGCACGGTCTCGCGCTCGAACTTGCCCTTGCTGTCGACCGGCGCGTTGGCCTGGGCGATGGTGACCCCGTCCTCCTGGTCGGCGGTCAGGTAGTCGACGACACCCGTGAGCTTGCTGTTCTTGACCACCCGGTACGGCGACTCGATGAAGCCGAAGCGATTGATCCGCGCGTAGGTCGCCAGGCTGGCGATCAGGCCGATGTTCGGGCCTTCCGGCGTCTCGATGGGGCACATGCGGCCGTAGTGGGTGTAGTGGACGTCGCGCACCTCGAAGCCGGCGCGGTCGCGATGCAGTCCGCCGGGGCCGAGGGCCGACAGGCGCCGCTTGTGCGTCATCTCGCTCAGCGGGTTGGTCTGATCCATGAACTGGCTGAGCTGGCTCGAGCCGAAGAAGCTCTGGATCACGGCCGACACGGTGCGCGCGTTGACCAGGTCCACCGGCGTCAGCGGCTTGTCCCGGTCCGAGAGGTTCATGCGCTCCTTGATGATGCGCGACATGCGCGACAGGCCCACCGAGAACTGGTTGGCCAGGAGCTCGCCCACCGAGCGGATGCGGCGGTTGCCGAAGTGGTCGATGTCGTCGATCTCGCCGGTGCCCTGGAACAGCTCGGTCATCTCGCGGATGATCGCGAGGAAGTCGTCCTTGGTCAGCGTGGTGACGTCCTTGTCCACGTCCAGGCCCAGCCGGCGGTTCATCTTGTAACGGCCGACCTCGGCCAGATCGTAACGCTTCTCGTGGAAGAAGAGGCGCTCGAAGAGCTGGGCCGCCACTTCCTCGCTAGGCGGCTCGCCCGGGCGCAGGAGCTGGTAGAACCGGCGCAGGGCCTCGTCGCGCTGGCTGGTGGGGTCCTTGCGCAGGGTGTTGAGGATCAGGCTGGGCCGGTTGGCCGAGACCTCGTCGGCGGCGATGAGCTTGATCTCGCCGATGCCGCTCTCGAGGATCTCTTCCTTGAGGAGTGGGTCGATGACCTGGCCGGCCTGGGCGAAGGGCGTCTCGGCGTCGGCCTTCCAGAGGTCGCAGGCCAGGACCCGGCCCTCCATCTCCTCGGCCACGGCGGTATGCTTCTTGGTGCCCGACTTGGGGATCTTCAGCTTCTCGACGGTGTGGAAGTGCTCGATGATCTCCTCGTTGGACTCGAAGCCCAGCGCGCGCAGCAGCATGGAGACCGGCTGCTTGCGCTTGCGGTCGATGTGCACGAAGAGCACGTCGTTGATGTCGGTGGTGAACTCGACCCAGCTGCCGCGGTAGGGGATGATGCGCGCGCGGAAGAGGCGGCGGCCGTTGGGGTGGGTCTCGTCGCTGAAGAACACGCCGGGCGAACGGTGGAGCTGCGAGACGATCACGCGCTCGGCACCATTGATGACGAACGTGCCCTTGTCGGTGATCATGGGCAGCTCGCCGAGATAGACGTCGTCTTCCTGGATGTCGCGCAGCTGGGGCTCGGCGTCGCTGCCGGCTCCCTCTTCCAGCTCCTTGACCACCAGGCGCAGCTTGACCTTCAGGGGAACGCTGAAGGTGAGCCCGCGCTCCTGGCATTCCTCGATCCCGTACTTGGGCTCGCCCGTGGTGTAGCTCATGTACTCCATCACGAGGTGGCCGCGCGTCGACTCGATGGGGAAGACGGTGCGGAAGACCGCTTCCAGTCCATGTTCGTCGCGCTCCTCGGCCGGACTGCCGAGCTGCAGGAAATCGTTATATGACTCGAGCTGGACGGCGAGCAGGTTGGGCATCTCCTCCTCGCGACGGAGCTTGGAGTAATTGACCCGACCGGTGAAACTGTCGACAGGAATGTTCACGAGTACCACTTCCTCGCGCATGGGGGGTGTGTTCGCTGGCCGCGACGCCGTCCCCGCTGGCGCCGTCGGGGCCGCCGACCCGCGGGCACGTGGCCCGCGGGGCGGCGGCGGTAGGCACGGTCAGGCGCCACAACGGCGCCAACCGGACTACTTCAGGTCGATGATGGCACCGACTTCTTCGAGCTTGGCCTTGACCTGCTCGGCTTCTTCCTTCGTGATGCCTTCCTTGACCGCGCAGGGCGCGCTCTCGACCAGTTCCTTGGCTTCCTTCAGGCCCAGGTTGGTGATCGCGCGGATCTCCTTGATGACCTGGATCTTCTTGTCGCCGACACCCGTCAGCATGACGGTGAACTCGTCCTTGACTTCCTCGGCGGCCTCGGCGGCGGGCATGGCGGCCATGGCCACGGGAGCGGCGGCGCTCACGCCGAACTTGTCCTCCATGGCCTTCACCAGGTCGGCGGCCTCCAGCACGGTCATGCTCTCGATGAGCTCGAGCACCTTCGCGGCGTTCTCGGTGAGCTTGATGTCCTCGGACATTGTCCTCTCTCCTCGTCTGTCTGGGTAAGGCGGCGTGCGTTCATTCCACGGACGCCATCCGTTGTCTTCTCTCGTGAACTAAGCTGCTTCGGCCTTCTGCTTGGCGACGGCGTCGACGGCCCTGGTCAGCGCGCTCATCACACCGTTGATGGTGCCGGCGATGCCGGTGAGCGGGCTGTTGATGCTGCCCATCATCTTGGCGATGAGCTCATCCTTGCTCGGGACCTTGGACAGCGCGATGACCTGTTCGGGGTCGAGGTACTGTCCGTCGACGATGCCACCCTTGACCGCGAGCTTCTCGTTGGCCTTGGCGAATTCGACGACGATCTTCGCAGGCTCGGTCTGGCTGTCAGGACCGAAGATCAGGGCCGTGGGGCCCTTCAGGTAGTCCTTGATCAGCGCCAGATCGGCGGTGTCCGCGGCGATCATCGCGAGCCGGTTCTTGACGACCCGGCACTCGATGTTCTTGGCGCGGCACTGCGCCCGGAAGTCCGTCATCTGATGCACCGTGAGCCCGGTGAAGTCGGCCATCACGATGGACTGGGCCGCTTCGAGACTCCTGGTGATCGCCTGGACTTCGGCTACTTTCTCGGGTCGTGCCATCAGGCACCCTCCTTATTCGCGAACCGCCGGAGGCGGCATTCCTCTCGAAAGGTCAGGTCAGCGAGCTGGCGTCGATGCGCATCGACGGGGACATGGTGCCGCTGATGAAGACGGACTTCACGTAGACACCCTTGACCGCCGCCGGCTTCACCCGCATGAGCTCCCGGTACAGCGCGCGCACGTTCTCCTCGAGCTTCTCGGGTCCGAACGAACGCTTGCCCACGGGGGCGTGGATGATGCCGGCCTTGTCGACGCGGTACTCGATACGACCAGCCTTGGCCTCGCCAACGGCCTTGGCGATGTCCATGGTGACGGTGCCCACCTTGGGGTTGGGCATCAGACCACGGGGGCCCAGGATGCGTCCCAGCTTGCCGAGCTCGCCCATCATGTCCGGCGTGGCGATGATCACGTCCACATCGGTCCAGCCATCCTTGATCTTGGGCAGATACTCGTCGGCGCCGACCATGTCCGCCCCGGCGTCCAGTGCCTCCTGCTCCTTGGGCCCGCGCGTGATCACGAGGACACGCACGGACTTGCCGGTGCCGTTGGGCAGGACCACCGTGCCACGGACCATCTGGTCGGCGTGGCGGGGGTTGACGTTGAGCCGGACCGCGCAATCGACGCTCTCGTCGAATTTGGCCTTCGGGAAGGAATCCAGGTTCTGCAAGGCCTCACCGATGTTCATCTCGATGTTCTTGTCGACCTGCTGCCTGGCGGTGCGATAACTCTTTCCGCGCTTCATGGACGGTTACTCCGTTCGACTGTGATGGTTCGATCAGGTCGCCCGCGAACCGAGGTCCGCGTCGCCTCGACCTCCGGTGCCCGAACCGGCCGACTCTCGCGAGTCCGACCGCGGCGCCGTGTCTTCCCAGCCTACGGCCACCTAGACGACTTCCAGCCCCATGCTCCTCGCCGTACCGGCGATGATCTTCATGGCGGCTTCCACGGAGCCGGCGTTCAGGTCGACCATCTTCATCTCGGCGATCTGCTTGAGCTGATCGCGGGTCACCGAGCCGACGACGGCCTTGCCGGGTTCCGTGCTGCCAGACTGGAGGTTGGCGGCCTTCTTCAACAGGACCGAGGCGGGAGGGGTCTTGGTGATGAACGTGAAGCTCCGGTCCTGGAAGACCGTGATCACCACGGGGGTCACCGTACCCATCTGCTCCTTGGTCCGCTCGTTGAAGGCGCTGCAGAATTCCTGGATGTTGAGACCATGCTGACCCAGCGCAGGACCTACCGGCGGCGCCGGGTTGGCCTGGCCGGCCTTGATCTGCAGCTTGATCTGCGTCATGACCTTCTTTGCCACGACATCTACTCCTTCAATCGGTGTCCGAACGCGGTGTCAGGTGTCTGCCGATACCCCGGGGAGTCCACCACCCTGGTCTCAGCCTCGACCGGACCCGTGTCCCGTCTCTATGAACGCCCGCCCCGCAGAGAGGTAGCGGCGGCGGCAGCGGGAACGGACCCCAGACAGATCCGCACCCACCGACAACGGCCCCGCTGTCAGACCTGCTTGACCTGCAGGAAATCCAGCTCGACCGGTGTCTCCTTGCCGAAGATCGAGATCATGACCTTCAGCTTACCCTTCTCGTGATTGATCTCGTTGATGACTCCCACCCAGTCGCTGAACGGGCCATCCATCACCTGGACGCTGTCACCCACGCTATAGGGGATCTCCAGCGTTTCCTTGCCCTCGTCGGGCTCCTTGATGCGGCCCAGGATGCGGTCCACTTCATCCCTGGGGACCGGCTGGGGTTTCAGGGGCGTGCCACCGATGAATCCGGTCACGCCCGGCACCGAGTTGATGAAGTGGTGGGTCTCCTTGGTCATGAGCATCTCGACCAGGATGTACCCGGGCAGGAACTTGCGCTTCGTGGTGACGCGCTTCCCGTTCTTCATCTCGGTGACTTCCTGTACGGGGACCAGGATGTCGCCGAAGAAGTCCTCCATGTGGTTGGACTTGACGGCCATCTCGATGTTGCGCTTGACCTTGTTCTCGTGCCCGGTGTTGGCGTGGATCGTGAACCACTCCAGGCGCGAACGGCGCTCGATCTCGGCCTGCTCCTCGGGACTGAGCTCCAGCTCGATGCTCGCGAGCAGGTCGCCCTCGTTGAGGTCGTCGTCCCCGGCTCCCGCCGCGGCGGCCGCCTCGAGGATGGGCTCCTCGTCGACCGGCGCCTCGTCGGGCTCCTCGCTGACGTCCTCGTCAGGCAGGTCGAGGAACAGGTCCTCGGGACCCGCCGGCTCGGGCTTTTCCTCGCTGGTGGCCTCCTCGGCAGCCTGCTCCTGATCCTCGGACAGGTCCTCGAAGAGGTCGTCGGCTTTCTGGTCCTTATCTTCGAACATCTTGTCCCCGGCTCGAATTCCAAGCATAGACGCACCCCGGAAAGCAGGGGGATGTCCCCGCCTCCAGGGCCGTTGATGGGTCGTCCGGCGCCGTGACGCCGGACCCATGTCTTCTTCTTTCCCGGGCCAGTTCCTGGCAGAGGCCGGCTAGCCCAGGTTGATGATCGCCTTGACGGCGGTATCCAGGATCTTGTCGACAACGAACAAGAAGAACGTGATGATCGCCACTGTGACGATCACGACGACGGTCGATTCCCAGAGCTGGGCACGACCGGGCCAGGAAACCCTCTTCATCTCCTGGGAGGTCTCTCGCAGATAAGACACCAAGCTGGCCATTCTAACCTTCCCAAGTTCCGGCGACTGGACTGGCAGGGGCGGCAGGGCTCGAACCCGCGACCCTCGGTTTTGGAGACCGATGCTCTACCAACTGAGCTACACCCCTGCCTCGTCCCCCATGGACAGCCGCCGCCGGCGGCCGCCCATCGTCGCTGCTAGCGAGTTTCCTTGTGCGGCGTGTGCTTGTTGCACCGGGGGCAATACTTCTTGTATTCCACGCGGTCCGGATGCAGCCGCTTGTTCTTCTTCGTCGTGTAGTTCCGCATCTTGCACTCGGTGCAAGCGATGGTGATCTGGTCGCGCATGACGGCTCGCCTTCCCGACTATTCGTGGATCTTGGCGACCACGCCCGCGCCCACGGTCCGGCCGCCCTCGCGAATCGCGAAGCGCAGGCCTTCCTCCATGGCGATCGGCGTGATCAGCTCGATCTGCATCTTGATGTTGTCACCCGGCATCACCATCTCCACGCCGTCAGGAAGCGTCGCGGAACCGGTCACGTCCGTGGTCCGGAAGTAGAACTGGGGGCGGTAGCCGTTGAAGAACGGAGTGTGGCGGCCACCCTCCTCCTTCGTCAGGATGTACACCTCGCACTCGAACTTCGTGTGCGGCGTCACCGACTTCGGCTTGCAGACCACCATACCGCGCTCGATGTCTTCCTTCTTCATCCCGCGCAGCAAGAGGCCAACGTTGTCGCCAGCCTGCCCCGAGTCCAGGATCTTCCGGAACATCTCCACGCCCGTGCACACCGTGTCCTGCGTGTCGCGGATCCCGACCAGCTCCACCTTGTCGTTCATGTTCACCACGCCGCGCTCGATACGGCCCGTGGCCACCGTGCCGCGACCCGAGATCGAGAACACGTCCTCCACCGGCATCAGGAACGGCTTGTCCAGCTCGCGCTCCGGCAGCGGGATGTACGTGTCCAGAGCCTCCAGCAGCTCGAAGATGCACTGCGACTCGGGAGCGTCGGGATCGCCAGACTCCAGCGCCTTCAGCGCCGAGCCGCGGATGATCGGCGTGTCGTCGCCGGGGAACTCGTACTGGTCCAGAAGCTCGCGAACTTCCAGCTCCACCAGGTCCAGCAGCTCCTCGTCATCAACCATGTCGCACTTGTTCAGGAACACGATGATGTAGGGAACGCCCACCTGACGGGCCAGCAGGATGTGCTCGCGCGTCTGGGGCATGGGGCCGTCCGCGGCCGACACCACCAGCACCGCGCCATCCATCTGCGCCGCACCGGTGATCATGTTCTTGACGTAGTCGGCGTGGCCCGGGCAGTCCACGTGGGCGTAGTGCCGGGTCTCGCTCTGGTACTCCACGTGAGCGGTCGCGATGGTGATGCCGCGCTCGCGCTCCTCGGGAGCCTTGTCGATCTGGTCGAAGGGCGTGTAATCGGCCAGACCCCGCTTAGACAGGATCTCGGTGATCGCCGCGGTCAGGGTCGTCTTGCCGTGATCCACGTGACCGATCGTGCCGACGTTCACGTGATCCTTGGAGCGTTCGAACTTCGCGCGTGCCATCAGCGGCATCCTCCCGGGTCAGGTTCCACCACGCTTCGATGCCGGCTGCGATGTGCATGCCGGCGCCGGCCGCGCTCTCCGCGGCGACCATTACTCTCTTATCCTGGAAGTGGAGCCCACGAGCAGATTCGAACTGCTGACCGCTTGCTTACCATGCAAGTGCTCTACCTGCTGAGCTACGTGGGCTCCCGACCTCCGTCTTTTCGATCCAAGCTGGAGCGGGAAACGGGGTTCGAACCCGCGACCCTCAGCTTGGAAGGCTGATGCTCTACCAACTGAGCTATTCCCGCTCCATTTATCCAGTCCCGACTGCGGGCCTTCCGGGGAAGGCTGGTGGGGGGGGGTGGATTCGAACCACCGAAGGCTTAGCCGACAGATTTACAGTCTGTTCCCTTTGACCGCTCGGGAACCCCCCCACACGGCAAACCCGCACGGGATGGCCCCGACGCACGGGGCCCGCATGCTGGAGCTGGCGAGAGGACTTGAACCCCCAACCCCCTCATTACAAGTGAGGTGCTCTACCAGTTGAGCTACGCCAGCTCGAACTCACCGGAAGATCCAGGTCCTCTCGTCAGGCATCCGCCTGCCCCGTCTAGTGATACGACAGTGTCGCCCCCCAAGACAGGGACGGGGAATATAAGCGGGGTCCCCGGAAGCTGTCAAGGTCCTAAAGGAAAGAAATAGGCCACCTGCCGCGCGCCTGGCACGATTCCTCATCAGGCCGGCGCCGGGGGTTCGAGACGCGGCCCCTGGGGCGTGTCGACCACCTGCCAGCCGCGATTCTGGATCTGGTCTCTCAATTCGTCGGCGGCGGCCCAGTCGCGGCCCGTGCGGGCCTCCTCGCGGCGGGCCAGGAGCTCGAGGAGGTCGGCGGGGGGTTCGAGGTCCGGGGGGGCGAGCGCATCCAGGCCGCCGGTGAAGAGGCCGAGGACCTGGTCGGCCTCGGCGAGGAGGTCGCGGGCGCCCTGGAGCGGCCCGGGATCCAGGCCGCGCCCGGCGGTGGCGGCGAGGTACTGGTTCAGGTCGCGGATCAGGCCGAAGAGCTCGCCGATGGCGCCGCCGGAGTTGAAATCGTCGTCCATGGCGGCGAAGAAGCGGCGGCGGCGGCCGGCCACGGCCTCGGCGAGGGCAGTGCCGGGGAGCGAGACGAGGCCGTCCGGCAGGGGGCCGAGGTCGCCGGCGGAGTCGTCCGCCAGGACCGCCAGCAGACGCTGGGTCCCCCGCTGCAGCCGGGCGAAGCCGGCGGCGGCCTCGCGGAGGCGGTCCTCGGAGAAGTCGAGCTGGCTGCGGAAGTGGGCGTTCAGAAGGAAGAAGCGCAGGACCTCGGGGGCGTGGCGCCGTGCGAGGTCGTCGACGGCGAGGAAGTTGCCGTCGGACTTGGACATCTTGGTGGAACCGAGGTAGAGCAGGCCGCTGTGCAGCCAGTGGTCGACGTAGGGCTGGTCGGTGACGCAGCAGCTCTGGGCCTGCTCGTTCTCGTGGTGCGGGAAGAGCAGGTCGCGGCCGCCGCCGTGGAAGTCGAAGTGCGGGCCGAGGTAGCGGGTGGCCATGGTGCTGCACTCGATGTGCCAGCCGGGGCGGCCCCTCCCCCACGGCGAATCCCAGCCGGGCTCCTGGGGCCTGGCGGTCTTCCAGAGCGCGAAGTCGAGGGGGTCTTCCTTCCTCGTGCCGACCTCGACGCGGACCCCGGAGCGCATCTCGTCGAGGTCGCGGCCGGAGAGGCGGCCGTAGGCGTCGAAGGAGCGGACGCGGAAGTAGACGTCGCCGCCGGCGGCGTAGGCGTGGTCCCTGGCGATGAGCTGCTCGATGAACGCGATGATGTCCTCGATGTGCTCGGTGACCCGCGGGTAGTGGTGCGCCGGCTGGATGTGGAGCGCGGCGGCGGCCTCGTGGAACGCGGCGATGTTGCGCTCGGCCACGGCCTGAGGGGTGGTGCCCTCGCGGCGGGCGCGCTCGATGATCTTGTCGTCGATGTCGGTGAAGTTCTGGACGTGGGTCACCCGGTAGCCGAGGTGCTCGAGGTAGCGGCGGACCATGTCGCAGGCCACGAAGGCGTACATGTGGCCGAGGTGGGGCTTGTCCTGGACGGTCATGCCGCAGACGTAGAGGCCGGCCTGGCCCTCGTGGACGGGGGTGAAGGGGCGCTTGGTGCGGGTGTGGTGGTTGTAGATGTGGAGGGGCATGGCTTCCTCTGGTTTGCTGGGTCCGGCAGGGAAGATAGTGGCGATGGGGGCCGGGCGCCGGTCCGTGGGGCGGCGGTCAGTCGGGGACGGGGAGGCCGCGGCGGAGCAGGGCGTCGCGGCAGAGGTCGTCGACCAGGGCCTCGAACGAGATGCCGACCGCGGCGGCGGCCATGGGGACCAGGCTCAGCTCGGTCATGCCGGGGATGGTGTTGACCTCGAGGCAGTAGTGCTGGGCGCCGTCGAAGCGGAAGTCGACGCGGGCGGTGCCCTGGCAGCCGAGCAGGTCGTAGAGCTTGAGGGCGTCGGCGCACATGTTCTCGTAGAAGGGCGAGTCGACGGGGGCCGGACAGAGGTACTCGCTGGCGCCCTTGGTGTACTTGTGGTCGTAGTCGTAGAAGCCCTCGGTGGGGCGGATCTCCAGGAGCGGCAGGCGGCGGCCGAGGAGGATGGCGGCGGTGAGCTCGCGGCCGGGGATGAAGGTCTCGAGGAGGATCTCGGTGCGGTGGCCGGTGGCGGCGGCGGCGACCTTGGCGAAGGCCTCCGGGAAGTCCGCCGGCTGTTCGACGATGGCGACGCCGACCGAGGAGCCGCCGTCGTTGAGCTTGATGACGAGGGGGTAGCCGAGTTCGGTGGCGGCGCGGTGCTGGATGTGGTCGAGGGTGAGGTTGGCGGGGGACTTGGGCTGATTGCCGGCGTCCTTGGTCTGCAGGGCGATGGGGGCGCCGGTGGCGGTATTGTAGGTGATGAGGAGCCAGTCGGGCGTGGGGATCCGGGCGCTGGTCATGATGCGCTTGGCGGCGGCCTTGTTCATGGCCAGGGCGCTGGCGAGGGGGCCGGAGAGGGCGTAGGGGATGTCGAGGATGTCGAGGAGGGACTGGAGGTGGCCGTCCTCGCCGTGGCCGCCGTGGAGGGCGGGGAAGATCAGGTCGGTTTGGGTGAGGTCGTGGTCGAGGAGGGCACCGATGGTGGGGAGGTCTAGGGTGGTGGCCTGGTGGCCGGCTTTCTCGAGGGCGGCGGCGATGGCGGCGCCGGTTTTCAGGGAGATGGGGCGTTCGGGGGAATCGTCACCCATCAAAACGGTGATTCTCATGAGCCATCCTCGGAGTGATTCGACAGTTCGCCAGCTTGACTTCGTCGGGATTGTGATCGCTGGAAGCGGGGTCGTCAATGGCTGGAGCCGGGGTGGCAACTCTCGCGCGTTAATTTAGATTGATCATGTTCAGCATCCTCGGCCCAGTCATGGAGTGGCGTCCCATGTCGTTGAACGCCTGGGAAGTTCGGCTCCTGCCCGACACGCTGGCACGCACCACCGGCTCTTACTCCGACCGACCGGCGTTGATCCAGGGCGACCGGAGCCTGGCATACACCGATCTCTGGTCGAGCGTCCATGCCCTCGCCGGCTGGCTGCAGGCCCACGGCCTGCAGCGAGGCGACCGGGTCCTCATTTGCCTCGAGAACTCGCTCGAGATCCCCCTGACGCTCTATGCGACGAATCTGGCGGGGGGCGTGTTCGTGGTGGTCCACCCCCAGACGCCGGCGCCCAAGCTCCGCTACCTGATACAAGACTGTCAGCCGTGTTTCCTGGTGACCGGGCTCAGGTTGGAGAGCAGGGCCCGCGAGGCATTGGCAGGCCTGTCGAGGGCGCCTCGCCTGCTGGTCGCCAGCGCCGGAGCGCCCCACGGATTCGCCGCCCTCACCGCCGACGCCCCCACCCCGACTCCCTGCCCGAGCATTCCCATCGATCTGGCGGCGCTCATCTACACCTCGGGTTCCACCGGCCAGCCCAAGGGCGTGATGATGACGCACCAGAGCATGGTCTTCGCCGCCGGCAGCCTGGCGCAGTACCTGAGGCTCGACGCCTCGCAGCGGATCCTCTGCGCCCTGCCGCTGTCCTTCGACTATGGCCTCTACCAGATCCTGATGGGCGTCCTCGTGGGAGCCTCCGTGCTCATCGAAGCCGAGTTCCGTTTCCCCGCGCCGGTCATCCGTCAGCTCGAGCAGAGCGGCGCCACGGTGTTCCCGGCCGTGCCGACCATGTTCGCCACGCTCCTCCAGCTGAGCGCGCGCAAGCCGCTGGTCTTCCCGGCGATCCGCCGCGTGACCAACACCGCCGCGGCGCTACCTCCGGCCTACCTCCCCCGGCTGCGCGCGATGTTCCCCAACGCGTTGATCTACAAGATGTACGGCCTCACCGAGTGCAAGCGGGTCAGCTACCTGGAGCCGGAACTGCTGGACCACGCACCGGCCTCGGTGGGCAAGGCCATGCCGGGCACGGAGGTGATGATCCTCGACGAAGACGGGCAGGAGGTGCCGCCGGGCCGGCTGGGGATCCTGCACGTGCGCGGCCCCCATGTCATGAGCGGGTACTGGAACAGACCCGAGGAAACGGCCGCGATGCTCCGGCCCGGGCCGGTGCCCGGCGAGACCATGCTGCGGACCGGCGACTGGTTCATGCGGGACGAGGAAGGCTTCCTGTACTTCCAGGGTCGGAGCGACGACATCATCAAGTCGCGGGGACAGAAGGTCAGTCCGCGCGAGATCGAGAACGTGCTGCATTCCCTGCCGGGAGTGGCCGAGGCGGTGGTGGTCGGGGTGCCGGATGAGAGGTTGGGCGAGGCGATCCGGGCGTATGTCGTGGTCGCCGACGGGGCGGCACTGGAGGTGGCGGAGGTGGTCGGCGCCTGCAAGGATCGGCTAGAGCCGTATCTCGTTCCGCATGAGGTGGTGTTCGTTGAGTCCCTGCCGCATACCAATACGGGGAAGGTGGATCGGAAGGCCCTGGCCAGCATCAGCGCGGCTGGATGAGCGAAGGGGAGGCGACATGGATCTGTGCGCGAAACTGAGGAGCTACATCATCGACAACTTCCTGTTCGGTGATGTCGAGCGGATGGTCGGGGACGACGAGTCGCTGATGGACGGCGGGGTCCTGGATTCGACCGGCGTGATGGAGATCATGCTGCTACTGGAGGGGGATTACGGGATCCAGGTGGAGGATCATGAGTTGCTGCCGGAGAATTTTGATTCGGTGCGGGGGATTGTTGGGTATTTGGGGCGGAAGTTGGGGGTGGGGGTGGAGTGATGGCTGGGCGTCGGAGCCTCGAATAGGGCGATCCGTACCCGATTCGAAAATTCTTTCAGCGCCCGATTGCCATGGAACATTCCGTAATTCCGTAAAAATCACGTATAGATGAAGCTCCGCTGTGTTGACTATGATAATTACTATTATTAAATTTTCGGTAAATCTCGACCTTGAGTGATAGCAACCGGCACTCCCCCACCACATCATCCCGAATCTCCCGAGACATCCCTTCACACATCAATGCCAACTCAGACCGGAAGGGCCGTTCGTGGACAAGAACAGCACGGGTATATCACCGACAGAAGATGCCATCTTCCGGGCGACGCCATTTCGACTGATTCTCTTCCTATTCATGACCGACCTGCTGCTCGGCCTGCTCTATCTGACCGACTTCGCCCTCGGCCACCCGGTCCACAAGCTGAGCCTGCTCGTGAACCTCAACCTGGAGGGCAATCTACCCACCTGGTATTCCTCGATGAAGCTGTTCAGCGTGGCACTCATGCTCGGCCTCTTCGCACTGGGTCGCGCCCGCGAACACGGCCGCCTGATTTGGATCCTGCCGCTGATCTTGCTGATGATGTCCATCGACGAGATCGCGGAGATCCACGAGTGGCTCGGTTATCGACTCGACGCGCTGCTGCCGGGCGACGACCGCAACAACACCGTCTTCAACTACACGGGGATCTGGACCTTCGTGGTGGGAGTGCCCTTCGCCGTGGTGTTCGGCATCCTGCTGTTCAACCTGCGCCGGACCTTGAGCCGATTCCCGGGAGTCCTGCGATTGTTCGCTCTCGGCGCCCTGGTCATGCTCACGGGCGCGGTGGTCATCGAGACCTTTTCCAATTTCCTGGAGCATATCAGCTGGGCGCTGAGGGTGCAGGTCTTCTGTGAGGAAGTCTGCGAGATGGTCGGCGTCACGCTGATGTTCTGGGCGAGCTGGGAATTGCTCCGCCAGGCTGGCTTCAGGATGGGCTTCGGGAGCCTGGCCGCCGAGAAGGGCGGAGATGATGTGGCTCCTCTCTCGAGGTCAGCGTGACCCGTTCAGCATGGCGTGCCCTTCTTCGCCCGCCGCCGTTGCCAGCTTGACCTTCCTGATGGCATAGGCCACCTCGATGGACGGCCGCGCCTCCTCGATCCCGAATCCGCCACCCTGGAGCACATCCTCGTAGACACGCGTGTGGAGATCGGTGAATCCGCTGGAGAACTCGAAGTCATCGCCATCGATGGTGATCGAGCGATGAGTCATCTGCCCCACCTCGCGATCGCCGGCCGGCAGGTCCCTGGCGTTCACCGAGAGGAACCAGCGCACGTCGGCCTTGGCCAGAGACATATAGCCGCTGGCGCGGTCCGCCTCGCGCAGGAACACCTTGTATTCCTGCGGCTGGCCGAAGATCCAGATCAGCATGTCGAAGAAATGCACCCCGATGTTGGTGACGATTCCCCCCGACTTCTGTTCCTGCCCTTTCCAGCTGGTGTGGTACCAGGATCCCCGCGAGGTGATATAGGTGAGGTCCACGAGGTATCGGTCCGGCGAGGCCTGGACCCGGTCGCGCAGGGCGAGGATCTCCGGATGGTATCGCAGCTGCAGCACGTTGTAGATGCGATGGCCCGTCTCGCGTTCGATGTCGGCCAGGGCGTCCAGGTTCCAGGGGCTGAGCACGAGCGGCTTCTCGCAGATGGCGTCGGCGCCGACGCGCAGGGCGAGCCGGGCATGCGCGTCGTGCAAGTGGTTCGGCGAGCAGACGCTCAGGTAATGGATGCCCTCGTCGCGGCGGCGGAGCTTCTCGAGATGGCGATCGAAGCGCTCGAACTCGGTGAAGAACCGCGCATCCATGAAGTAGCGGTCGAGGATGCCCACGGAATCATAGGGGTCGCAGGCGGCCATCAGGACGTTGCCCGTGGCCTGGATGGCCTGGAGATGGCGAGGGGCGACGAATCCACCGATCCCGGTCATGGCAAAACGTCGAGGCATGGGCATTCGGTCCTATCTGGAATCCTGGTCGTGATCGTGGGCACGCTGGCGCAACGTACGATATGGTCGTGAGCCTTGCTGCATAGTATGGGGCAGCGGGGCATCTTCGTCCACGTCCAGGCACCGGACCATATCTGCGGCGACCTGGTACCGCAGCCCGCTCTCCGGGCACGCGACCACACCCGACGCGTCCGGCTCCGGCAAGGGGATCCCGTGTCGGCTCACCCAACCGCGCCGGCGTGCCGGGACACCGACCACGAGCGCATAGTCGGGGACGTCGGCGGTGACCACGGCCCCGGCAGCCACGAAGGCATACCGTCCGATGGTCACCCCGCACACCACGGTGGCGTTGGCGCCGATGGTGGCGCCGCGGCGGATGAGCGTGCGCTCGTACAGATCGTGCCGATTCACCTGTGATCGCGGATTGGTCACGTTGGTCAGGACGCAGGAAGGGCCCAGGAACACGTCGTCCTCGATCTCAGTCCCGGTGTAGATCGACACGTTGTTCTGGACCTTGACGTTGGCCCCGAGAACCACACCGTCGGCCACGAAGCAGTTCTGTCCCAGATTGCAGCCCGCGCCGAGCACCGCGCCACCCATGATGTGGCAGAAATGCCAGATCCTGGTTCCCTCGCCGATGGTCGCCCCCTCGTCGACGACAGCCGAATCGTGCACGAAAAAGCTCATGCGGACACCTCCTCCACCGCGCCGATGAGCGCCGCGGCGATCTGTTCCTGCTGGTCTGCGGTCAGGTACGGGTGCATGGGCAGGCACAGGACCTCGACAGCCAGCCGTTCACTCTCCGGCAAGTCACCGCGCTCGTAACCCAGACCTGCGACCACGGGTTGCAGGTGCAGGGGTATGGGATAGTAGACCGCCGTGGGAATGCCCTGACCACGCAGCCTGGCGATCACCTCATCGCGCCGCGGCACCCGGACCGTGTACTGGGCCCATGCACTTGTCCAGCCCGTGGGCACGCGTGGCGCCTGCACGGTCCCCTGGAGCAAAGAAGTATAGCGCCGAGCTACCGCCTGACGCGTCTCGAGTTCGTCCGCGAAGACCGTGAGCTTGGCCAGCAGGACGGCGGCCTGAAGCGTGTCCAGGCGTGAATTGAGGCCGAGGCGCACGATGTGGTACTTGTGGTCGCCCCGGCCGTGGACGCGAAGTGAGCGCAATACCGCGGCCAGGTCCGGATCGTCGGTGAAGAGCGCGCCACCATCACCGTAGCAGCCGAGCGGCTTGGCGGGGAAGAAGCTGGTGGTCGCCACCGGAGCCAGGGCGCCGGCGCGAACGCCGTTCTGGACAGCACCAAAGCCCTGGGCCGCATCCTCGATCACCACCAGGCCGTGGGATCGGGCCACCGCGTTGATCCGCGCATAGTCGGCCGGCAGGCCGTAGAGATCGACCGGAATCACCGCCCGTGGAGTGAGTCCGGACGGGATTCCCGGAGCGGGCGACCGGCCGGCCTCAAGATCCTCCAGGGTCCTGGCCAGCGCCTCCGGATCCAGGTTGAACGTCTCCGGCTGAACATCCACGAAGACCGGGGTCGCCCCCACCAGCCCGATGACCTCGGCGGTGGCCATGAAGGTGAACGCGGTGGTCAAGACCGCGTCCCCGGGGCCGATACCATGGGCCAGGAGCGCCATGTACAGCGCGTCGGTGCCGCTGGCGCAGCTGATGCAGTGTTCCACCCCGGTGTACTCGGCCAGCTGCTTCTCGAGCCGGGCGACCTCCGGGCCCATGATGTAGGTCCCATGCGCCAGCACGGCCTCCAGTCGCGCCTGGAGTTCGGCGGAGATCCGGGCTCGCTGGGACGCGAGGTCGATGAATTCCATGAGTTGTCCAGATCGTTGCAAGGTCAGGGTGAGCGAGATCAGTGTCGAACCGGTGCACAGAAGCGTCAAGTGACAGATTCGCCGTTCTCTCCTACTCTCACGGAAGCCATCCCACGACGACGACCAGGGCCGAACGAAAGCTGAGCATGTCTTGTGCGGTTTCGCCTCGATCATTTCTCGCCACGGACAGGACATCGACCGGGAAGCGCTGCATGCCATGGGCGCCACGCTGGTGCATCGTGGCCCCGACGGCGAGGGTGAATACGTCGCTGACGGCGTCGGCTTCATCCATCGCCGCCTGGCCATCATCGACGTCGAGGGAGGCCGGCAGCCCATGGCCGCGGACGGCGTGGTGCTCGCCTACAACGGGGAGATCTACAACTACCTCGAGCTTCGCCAGCAGCTCTGCGAGCACGGTTACGAGTTCCGCACCAGGAGCGACACCGAGGTCCTGCTGGGCTCCTATCTCACCCACGGCCTCGATTGCCTCCTGGAACTCAACGGGATGTTCGCCTTCGTCCTCCACGATACGAACCGCCGCCGGGTGGTGGCCGCGCGCGATCATTTCGGGATCAAGCCGCTCTACTACTGCGCCACCCCGGAGCACATCCTCTTCGCCTCGGAGATCAAGGCGCTGCTCGCCCACCCCGCCGTGGCGGCCAGGGTCGATCAGGACGCGTTGCAGGACTATCTGACCTTCCAGTACGTCCTGGGTGAACGCACCCTCTTCGCCGGCATCCGCAAGCTGGGCGCGGGCGAGTATCTGGAGATCGATCTGGAGGCGAACGAGTTCAGGACGGCGCGATACTGGGAACCGTCCTTCAAGGTCGACGAACATCACACGGAGAGCTATTTCGAGGACCGCCTGAGCTGGCTCCTCGAGGATACGGTCAAGCAGCAGCTGCGCAGCGACGTCCCCCTGGGCACCTACCTGAGCGGCGGCATGGACTCGAGCCTGGTCACCACCCTGGCCGCGCGACATTACCCGCAGACGCTGCAGTGCTTCACCGGCGCCTTTCGCGAGGGGCCGGAGTTCGACGAGAGCGCCTACGCCCGGGAAGTCAGCGACAAGTCCGGCGCCGAGCTCCACCTGGTGCATCCCACGCAGGATGAGTTCATCGAGCTGCTGCCGGAGCTCATCTACCACATGGACGAGCCGGCGGCTGGCCCCGGACTCTTTCCCCAGTACATCGTCTCGCGGCTGGCCGCGGAGCACGTGACGGTCTGCCTCGGCGGCCAGGGCGGCGACGAGATCTTCGGCGGCTACGCACGCTACGTCATCGCTTACCTCGAGCAGGCCCTCAAGGGGGCGCTCTTCGAGACCAACGAAGAGGGCGAGCACATCGTCTCGCTGGCGTCGATCCTGCCCAACCTGCCATACATCGAACGTTACGTGCCCATGCTCCAGCATTTCTGGCGCGAGGACCTGTTCGGGGACATGGACCGCCGGTACTTCCGGCTGATCGACCGCAGCGGTGGCGCCCTGGAGCTGTACAGCGCCGACTTCCAGGCTGCATTCGACAGTGAGGCGGTCTTCGCCCGGTTCCAGACCGTCTTCAACCACCCCGACACGCGCTCCTACTACAACAAGATGACCCATTACGACATGCTCACCGGGCTGCCCTCGCTGCTGCACGTGGAGGACCGCGTGAGCATGGCCCATTCGCTGGAATCGCGGGTCCCCCTGCTCGACCGCCGCATCGCCGAGACCGTGGCCAGCATGCCGCCGGGCATGAAGTTCAAGGGCGGCGAGATGAAGCACATCCTCAAGCGGGCGGCCCGGGACGTGCTGCCGCCGAGCATCGTTGCGCGCAAGGACAAGATGGGCTTTCCTGTGCCGCTGCACCTGTGGGCCCGGGACCGGGCCCATGGCTTCTTCCGGGACGTGTTGCTGTCCCGGGCGTGCCGGGAGCGCGGCCTCTTCGACATGGCTGCGGTCGAGAGACTCCTGGATCAGGAGAGCCCCTACGGCCGCCGGCTCTGGGGCCTGCTGAACATCGAACTGTGGCATCGACGCTTCATCGACGCCGCCTAGGGGGAAGACAGCCATGCCGCTCGCGTTCCAGGACGGGCAGGTCGCCAGCTGGCAGGTGCGCAAGATCGCGCTCCTCGGTCCCGGTATCGTGGGCATGCCCATGGCGGCCCTGCTGGCGGCCGCCAAGCCGCGGATCGGTCAGGAGTCCCCTGCGCAGGTGCTGGTCATCCAGCGCGACTCCCCCACCTCGGGCTGGAAGGTGGCGGCGATCAACGAGGGCCGCTCGGTCATCGGCGGCGTGGAGCCCGGCCTCGACGACGTGGTGCGCCAGGCCGTCGCCGACGGCGTGCTTTCGGCCACCCACGACGTGAACGAGGCGGCCGACGCCGACGTCGTCCTGGTCTGCATCCAGACCGACAAGGATGGCGATGGCCCAGATTATGGGCCGCTCTTCGCCGGCCTCGACGGCCTGGCCCGTGCCTTCCGGAAGCGTCCCGAGGGCAACGTCCCGCTCGTGGTCATCGATTCGACCCTGGCGCCATCGAGCATGACCACGGTGGTCAAGGAACGTTTCGAGCGGGAGGGCCTGGTGGAGGGCCGCGACGTGCTGCTGGCCAACAGCCCCAACCGGGTGATGCCCGGACGGCTCGTCCAGCGGATCCGCGAATCCGACAAGCTGGTGGCCGGCCTGCAGCCGGCGACGCCGGGCCTGGTGGCCGAACTGTACGGGCACATCGTCACCGGCGGCGCGCTGCTCCAGACCAACAGCATGACCGCCGAGGTGGTCAAGACGCTGGAGAACGCCTACCGCGACGTGCGCATCGCCTTCGCCGCCGAGGTGATGCGGTACTGCGAGGCTCAGGACATCGACTTCTTCGCCCTCCGCGATCAGGTCAACGAGACCATCGGGCAGGCCGACGACGCCAGCGGGGATGCCGTGACCGTGCCCACGGGCGGCGTGCTAGTGCCGACCATCGGCGTCGGCGGGCACTGCCTGCCCAAGGATGGCATTCTGCTCTGGTGGCGCTGCCGGGACCTCGACCTGCCCGTGGCCGACAGCCTGATCCTCGGCGCCCGGGAGATCAACGATGCCGCGCCGGCCTTCGCGGCGGATCGGCTCACGGCGGCGTTCGGTCCGGTCTCCGGCAAGCGGGTGGCCCTGCTCGGCGTGGCCTACCGGGGCGATAGCGAGGACACGCGGAACTCGCCGACCCTGACGCTGGCGACGGTCCTGCGGCAACGCGGCGCCGAGATCGTCCTGCACGACCCCTACGTCCGGCCAGGTGACCAGAATCTCCTCCGCAGCGGCCTGGACGACGCCTTCACCAGCGACCGTGACGACGCGCTCGCCGACGCCGACCTGCTGATTCTCTGTGCGCCCCACCGGGTCTACCGCGACGAGATCGCGGACATCACGACCCAGGCTCCCAGGGCGGCTGGACTGTTCGATGGGTGCAACCTGATCCCGCCGGCCATGGCTCAGGAGCTATCCCTCCCCTACACCGGGCTGGGCCGTGGTCACCGGAAACCGGAGCCGGAACTCGGCGACGAGGTGGCCCGCGCCTTCCGATTGGTGGAACGGGGAGCCGCTGGCGAGGTCCGAGCGCTGGTCCAGGCCCTGAACGAGGTCCACGCCGCCACCGCGTTCGAGCGCGTGGCCTTCACCGAGGTCCAGCGGCTGGCCGCCACCTGCACCACCGGCTGCGTGGTCGCCGACCCTGATGCTGTGACCCCGGCGTGGCCTGCCGCCGGCGACCGGCTCACCTCGCAACTCGCCACACGGGCTCGGCGTTGGCTCGCCAGCCGCTAGGCGCCGTCCGGCTCCTGGCCGGTGGCGAACCACCGCAGGAGCCGCGCGGCGATGGCCTCGCCGGCGTGGCCGTCACCGTACGGCTGTGGCGGGATTGTGGTGGGCGGTTTCATCTCCAGGCTGGCGACCACGCGCGCCGTGTCCGCGCCGGCCAAAACGTTCCAGCCGCAGGTCACGGTCTCGGTCCACTCGGTCTCCTCGCGCAGCGTGGTGCAGGGCGTGCCCAGGTAGAGCGCTTCCTTCTGCAGGCCGCCGGAGTCGGTGAACACCCGGCGGGCGTGGCGCGCCAGGACCATGGTGTCGAGGTATGGCAGGGGCTCGGTCACGTGCAGATTGGGAACGGCGAGCAGGTGCTCGAGGCCGTGCTGCCGCAGGGCCACCCTGGTCCGAGGGTGGATGGGGAACACTACCGGCAACCCGAGATCGGCCATGGCGGACATGATGCCGGCCAGGCTAGTGGGATCGTCGGTATTGGCGGCCCGGTGCAAGGTGAGCAGCGCGAATTCTCCGGGTGCGAAGTCGAATCGCGCCAGGATGGCCGGCTGGTCGTCGAGCCGCGGCAGGACGCCTCGCAGCACGTCGAACATGGTATCCCCCACGAAGTCCACCGGACCCAATCCCTCGCGCAGGAGGTTCTCGCCCGCCGTGGCGCTGGCGGTCAGCCAGAGGGCGGACAGGCGGTCGGTGACCACCCGGGCGATCTCCTCGGGCATGTCTGGAACGAACGAGCGCATGCCCGCCTCCACATGGGCCAGTGGGATCCCGGCGTAGCTCGCGGCCAGGGCGGCCGCGATGGTGGAGGTGGTGTCGCCGAAGACCAGGACCAGATCGGGGCGGCACTCGTCCATGGTCCGGGCGAGCGCCGGCAGCATGTCGCCGAGCTGGCGGACCGGCCCGGGCGAGGCGATCCCGAGATGCACGTCGGGCTCGGGGAGCTGGAACTCGGCGAAGAAGGCCGCCGACATGGTGGCGTCGTAATGCTGTCCGGTGTGCAGCACCAGTTCGCGCAGGCCGGCGGCGCGGAGGGCCCTGCTCACGGGGCCGAGCTTGACGAACTGGGGACGGGCGCCGACGATGGAGAGGATCAGGGGGGTGGTCTTGGACACGGGGAGCGACTCCTGGCCAAATCTGCGAATCCCTGGGAACCGGCGCGACCGAAGATCGGCGGGTTCCTCAATGACGACCTTCCGGGGCCGAGGTCAGCCGACATGATACACCCTGAGGACGGCCTGGCACGGTTTTCTCCACCACGAGGAGACCGAACGTGACGAGAGCCCGCGTGGTGAACTGGATCGTGGGCCCGCTCCTGGCCTTGCTTTTCCTCTGGCTCGGCTTCCGCGACACCGATCTCGACACGCTCGTGGCCCAGATCCGTCGGGCCAGCATTCCCCTGCTCCTGTTGTTCATGGCCTCGGGAGTGCTGCACCTGTACGTGCGATCGGTGCGCTGGCGACGGTTGCTGCGGCCGGTGGCGCCGACGGTGCCCCTGGGCGAGCTGTTCTCCGCCACGGCCATCGGCTACATGATGAGTCTGTTGCCCGGGCGGGTGGGCGAGATCGTCAGACCTGCCCTGGTGAGCCGGCGGAACCGGATCCCGCTGGGAGCCGTGCTGGCCACGGTGGGCGCCGAGCGCGCGGTGCTGGACCTGCTGACGGTGCTGTGCTTCGGGGCGCTGGGACTGGCGCTCCCCGAGGCGTGGACCGGCCTGGACCGCCTGCCAGGCGCCGAGACGCCGGATTGGCTGGCGCGCTTCCGGATCCTGGGACTGGCGGCGCTCTGTCTCGGCCTCATGGCCCTCGTGGCATTGCACCTGCTGGGGCGCTGGCGGGTGGAGGTCGGTTCCTGGCTCACCGGCCGCGAAGCCCGATCCACCCACGGGCTCTCCGCCAAGCTGCTGCACGGCTTGGCGGCTCTCCTGCCCGGTTTGTCGGCGCTCGGCACCTGGCGCGGGCTGGCCGTCGTCTTCGCCGAGAGCGTGCTGGTCTGGACCGTGATCGCCGCCGGCATGCACCTCGGCATCGTGGCCTGCGGGGTCGACCTGCCAGTGGCTGGAATGCTGGTGATGCTGCCGATTCTCATGGTGGGTTTCAGCATCCCCACGCCGGGGGGCGCCGGCACCTTCCACTACGCCATGAAGGTGGGGTTGATGAGCATCTTCGGCGTCGAGGAATCCACGGCCCTGGTCGCCGGTCTGGTGGTCCACGCCCTCGACTGGCTTCCCCTGGCTGCCGCCGGCGCGGTGAGCGTCATGCGCGGCGGCCTCCGCTTCAAGCCGCGCGGGAATGCTTGCCCCCAGGATCACGGCGGTTTAGGTTGGCAGCAGCGCCTGGATCCATGATCGCGCTGTGGGAGGATCATCCATGACCAACACCACCCGTTCCGAGGACACCATGGACCGTCCCCTCGTGTCGGTGCTGATCCCTGCCTACAACGAATCCGACCTGCTCGGCACCAACCTGCGGCAGATCTACGAGCATCTGTGCGACCTCGCCCCCCGCTATCGCTGCGAGATCCTGGTGGTGGACGACGGCAGCAGCGACGACACCGCCACCATCGCCGAGCGGTTCGCCGCCGATCACACCGGCGTCCGCGTGATCCGCCACCCGGTCAACCTCGGCCTAGGCCAGGCGCTGCGCACGGGATTCAAGCAGGCGGCCGGCGACTACATCGTGACCCTGGACTGCGACCTCAGCTACGACACCGGGCACATCGAGCGGCTGGTGGAGACCCTGGCCGCAACCCGGGCCGAGGTGGCGGTGGCCTCGCCCTACATGAAGGGCGGCCAGGTCACCGGCGTGCCCCCGCTGCGCGCCTTCCTCAGCCGGGCAGCCAACTGGTTCCTGGTCTTCTTCGCGCCCCAGGCCGGGGTCCACACCCTGACCGGCATGGTCCGCGCCTACGACGGCCGCTTCCTGCGCGCCCTCAACCTGCGCGCGCTCAGCGTGGACATCAACACCGAGATCCTCTACAAGACCCTGCTGTTGCGGGGCCGGATCGTGGAGATCCCCGCCCACCTCAACTGGACCCTGCAGAACCAGTCCACCATCCGGCGCATCTCGAGCTTCCGGGTGTTCAAGGGCATCGTCACCTACGTGCTGGCCGGCTTCGTCTTCCGCCCCTTCATGTTCTTCGTGCTGCCGGGTTTCCTGCTCTCCGCCCTGGCGCTCTACGTGGCGATCTGGACCGGGATCAACGTGATCGAAGTCTACCAGACCACGCCCCCGGGACCATATTTCGACGACCAGATCTCGACGGCGCTGGCCCAGGTGTTCCACGACCGTCCCCACGCCTTCTTCGTGGGCGGCATCACCGCGCTGATCGCCTTGCAGCTGATCAGCCTCGGTTTCGTCTCCTACCAGGCCAAGCGGAACTACGAGGAGGTCTTCCACCTCTGCTCGGCGATCCGCGAGCGAGTGGGCCCCCCCACCATCCCGCCGAGCAGCGTCCAGGCCTGCGGGGAGGATAGGATTCCGCTCGAGGTCGGCGATCACGACGGCGGTCCTCCAGCGTGACGCACCACGAGGCATCGGCCGCAGGGGACGGCTCGTCACGTCGCGTGGCTGTCATCGGAGGCGGCATCCTCGGCCTGACCCTTGGCCTGCGCCTGGCTGAACGGGGCCATCGGCCCACGGTCTTCGAGGCAGCCCCGTCCTTCGGCGGCCTGGCGGGATCGGCGCGTCTGGGCCCGTATAGCTGGGACCGCTTCTACCACGTCATCCTCATGTCCGACCTCCGCCTGCGCGCCCTGCTGGCCGAGCTGGACCTGAGCGACCAGCTCCGCTGGCAGACCACCCGGACCGGCTTCTACGTGGATGAGCGTCTGGTCTCGCTGTCGACGCCGCTGGACTTCCTGCGCTTCCCCCCCATCAACCTGCTGGACAAGGCCCGGCTGGCCACCACCATCCTCTACGCCTCGCGCTTGCGTGACTGGCGAGCCCTCGAGGAGCAGACCGCCCTCGACTGGCTGGGCCGCTGGTCGGGGCGCCGGGTGGTGGAGCGGCTCTGGCAACCGCTGCTGCGCGCCAAGCTCGGTGAGAACCACACCCGTGCCAGCGCCGCCTTCATCTGGGCGATCATCGCCCGGATGTACGCGGCGCGGCGGGCGGGGATGAAGCAGGAGCAGTTCGGGTATGTGGAGGGCGGATACGGCACCGTGCTGGAACGCCTGGCGACGCGCTGTCGGGACCACGGCGTGAGCCTCCGGACAGGCGCGCCGGTCTCCAGGGTGGATGCCCGGGAGACTGCGACCGGCGTCACTCTCCACCTCGGCCAGGATCCTGGCGTCGAGGACTTCGATGCGGCCGTGTTCACGCTCCCCTGCAATCTGATCCCGGACATCTGCCCCGACCTTTCTGAAGCCGAGCGGACCCGTCTCGCGGCCGTGACCTACCAGGGTATCTGCTGCGCCTCGGTGCTGCTGCGCAAGCCGCTGACCGATTACTACATCACCAATATCGCCGATGCGGACCTGCCGTTCACCGCGGTCATCGAGATGACCGCCCTGGTGGACCGCGCCGCATTCGGCGGGCACTCACTGGTCTACTTGCCTCGCTACCTGGCCCAGGACGATCCGTTCTGGCAGCGCTCCGACGACGAAGTGCGCGATCTTTTTGAGCCCGCGTTGCGCCGGCTGCACCCAGACCTGGCGGCCGATGACGTCGTCGATTTCCAGGTTTCACGGGCACGGTCGGTGCTGGCACTGTCGACCTTGCGCTATTCCCGCGAGCTCATGCCGCCTGTCGAGACCTCGCTTCCGGGCGTGTTCGTGGTGAACTCGGCGCAGATCCCCAACGGGACCTTGAACGTGAATGAGACGCTGGGCGTGGTCGAGCAGGCGCTGCCGACTCTCCTGGAACGTATGCCCCTCTTCCCAGGAGCCGCCGCCTGATGCCCTCCGTGAACGACAACCGCCCCCTGGCCAGCGTGTCGCTGGATCTGGACAATCTGTGGTCCTACCTGAAAGTCCACGGCGACCCCGAGTGGGAGAAACGCCCGACCTACCTGCCGGTGTTCGTGCCCCTGGTCCTGGACGTGCTCGCCGAGCTGGATCTGCGGATCACCTTCTTCGTGGTCGGCGCCGATGCCGAGGACCAGCGCAACGTGCCCTACCTGGAGCGGATCGTCGCGGCGGGGCACGAGATCGGCAACCACTCGCACGAGCACGAATCGTGGCTGCACCTCTACACGCCCGAGCAGATCGATTGCGAACTGGACCAGGCCGAGGCCGCCATCGGGGCGATCACCGGCCGGCGACCGCGAGCGTTCCGGGGACCGGGATTCTCCTGGAGTCCCGAGTTGCTGAGCGCGCTGGCCGAGCGGGACTATCTGCTCGACGCCTCGACGCTGCCCACCTGGATCGGACCGCTGGCGCGGTGGTACTACTTCCGGACCGCGAAGATCGATGCCGAGGAGCGGCGGCGTCGGGCCGGGCTGTTCGGGTCGTTCGCCGACGTGAAGCGGCCGTTGCAGCCGTACCGGTGGACCGGACTTCCCGGGAGCCGGACGCTGCTGGAGATCCCGGTGTCGACGATTCCGCTGGTGCGGACCCCGTTCCACCTGAGCTACCTGCTCTACCTCAGCCGGATCAGCGAGACGCTGATGATGAGCTACCTGCGGTTCGGGTTGCAGCTCTGCCGGACCACCGGAACGCCGCCGTCCTACCTGCTACACCCGCTGGATCTGCTTGCGGGTGAAGACGCCCCGGAGCTGGGATTCTTTCCGGGAATGGACGTGCCTGCGGCCCGGAAGCGGGCAGTGTTCAAGCGGGTGCTCGGGGAGATCGCGCGGGGGTTCCGGGTGGTGACCATGGAGGGGCAGGCGGAGTCGCTCGCTGGTCGCGAGATCCGTCAGGTTCCGGTACGGGCGTCAGTGGCCGCTCCCGGCGGCCTCTAGCTTCAGCACTTCCTGCGCCACCGCGCGGCCCACCACCTCGTGGGCATAGACCGTCCAGTGCATGTTGCGGCGTGGATAGAGCGGCTGCTCGTGCTCCCTGGCGAAGACGTCGCGCAGGTCGAGCACGTCGAAGCCCAGGTCCGTGGCGATCTTGCGGGCGCGGGCCTGCGGGCGGTCGAGGTCGTGGAGGGTGGTGTCGGCGTAGTCGAGCCCCCGCGGGATGTAGGGCAGGTTCTCGCGCGGCTCGACCTGGATCGAGGCGGGGATCAGGAGCATGAGGACCTGGGCGCCGTGCTGCTGGCAGACGTCACGGATCCGGGCGAGCTTCTGGCGGACGAGATCGAGGCGGGGGTCGTCGTCAGGAAGATTGTCGACGCTGAACTGGGCGACCTGGCCCCAGAAGCGACCGATGCCGCGCGGGGAGCCGCAGGCGATCTCCCGGTAGGGGCGGGCGACCCAGTAGGCGAACCAGTCGCGCAGATGGTGCGGGCGCCGGTAGGAACGCAGCCCGTCCTGGGGGGTGCTCGCGAAGCCGATCCCCTCCCGGAATCCTGCCAAGGACACCTCGACATCGCTGAAATCGTTGACGAAGAAGCCGACCACCACGAGGTCGGGCGAGAAGCGGGGCACGAATTTCTCGGCCAGCAGGGCATAGTGCTGGGGGCCGTAGCCGGTGACCCCGAAATTGAGCACCTCGAAGCGCGTGGCCCCCGGGGACGCCTCGTTGAGGTCCGCCTCCAGGATCCGCGGCCAGGCCTGGTCCGTGTCCACGCCCTCGGCGCTGGTGAAGGCATCGCCCAGGGTGAGGATCCGCACCGTGCCGTCGACCTTGGTCTCGGGATAGCCGGGCGCCGGGAAACCGAGATCGTTCGTCTGCACGCGGTAGTCGTAGCCCTGCCAGCGCAGGCGGACGTCGCCGGCGGTGATCATGCGATAACCGAGATCCTCGTCGGGCTGCAAGCTGCGCCGCTCGCCCCAGCCCAGGACCTCCTGGGGATCGAGCTGGCGCACGAGATACTCGCTGCCGAACACCAGGACCACCAGCGCCACGGCGGCCAACACGCCCGTGCGAGCGAGGCCGAACCAGCGCCCGCCCGTCCAGGCCTTGACGACCAGCTGCTGCCCCCAGTCGGCAAACCTTTCCAGCAGGAGCGCCACCGGCACCGTGAGCCCCACGGCGAGGATGAGCGGGAGCCAGTGGAACTCGTGCCGCGGCATGAAGAGCATGATCAGGGGATGGTGCACGAGGAAGATCGCGTAGGAGTGTCGGCCGCACCAGGCCAGCGGGACGTCTGCGGTGGTCAGGTTGCCCGCGCGGCGGGACGGCGAGATGATGAGGAACAGCCAGAAGAGGGTCAGGCCGGTCAGGAACGTGGAGAAGGCATTTCCAAGCAGGTAGAACGACGCCAGGTTCGCCCCGGCGTAGACCACGAGCAACGGCACGACCAGGGGCCAGGACAGCCAGCGCTTGACCCGGTCCGCGTGGCATAAAAACAGCTCGGCGGCGACCATACCGAGGACGAACTCGGGGAGCCGCGTGACGAAGGCGATGCCGCGGAGCCAGGGGTCGAGCCAGCCTGCGAGGGCATAGATGCCCCAGAGCCGGCTCGCGAAGCCGACGGCCAAAGCAAGCACGAGCAGCCGCGCGGCGCCCCAGCGGCGCTGGATCAGCCAGAGCAAGGGGAACACGGCGTAGAGCTGGAGGATTAGACCGATGAACCACCAGGCGGGAACGATGGCATAGAAGCTGGCCGGCGTGAGGCGTAATCCGAGCACGCTCAGCACGGCGCGGGAATCGATGGAGATGATCTCCCAGCCCAGCATGAAGGCCGGCACCGCGAGCAGGAGATGGGCGGCCCACCAGGTGGGATAGAGACGGAGCAGGCGGCGGCGATAGAACCAGCCCAACAGGGCGCGGCCAGGCTGGGCGTCCCGCTGCAGCAGACTCCAGGCGAGGCCGAAACCGCTGGCGATGAGAAAGAGCTGCACGCCCTGATCGCCAAGCCAGCCGACATAGCGAACGAGGTTCGCCAGCAGGCCTCCCAGGTCGGTGATCGGCAATGGGGCCGCCTGGGCGAATCGTTCCGAAACCTCCGGCCAGAACCGGGTCGGATTGGCGAAGTAGGCCCCCCCCCAGATACGTTCGGCAAGGTGGTTCCAGAAGATCCAGAGGATCGCGAGACCCTTGAGCGTGTCGAGCCAGGCGACGTGGGCTCTCACCGGGGGCTGGGTATCACTGGTCATGCTGGGCGGCTCCGTCGGTGAGGGGCTGAGTATCGATCCGCTTGTAGACGTAGCGGGGAGCGCGCCGGCCGAAACGACAGGGGAGTTCGGCCAGCGCCGCGAAACGGGGTCCGATGATCTCGTGGTGGACGTAATATTCGCCGAGCCAGGAGAGGATGCGGTCGCTGTGCAGGGGCTGTCCGGTGATCAGGAATGCGGGCGGATCCACCCGCCAGACGGGTTCCAGAACATCGCGGATGAACGGGAACTCCTGGGCCTGGTAGCCGGGAGTGCGGACCCGGTCCTCGAGGGCGACCCAGTTCGCCCGGGACGTCGTGGGCGCAGGGAACGGGAGATCGCCGAGGCCGGGGGCGAACACTGGGCCTCCCAGTCCCTTCACATAGTCGACGAAATCTGCGTAGGCTTCGTCAGAGCCTCGATCCGGCAGCCATTCCCGGACATCGCTGGCCATCATGACGAACGAGACGAGGAGTGCGCATGTGGCCAGCACATGGCGCCAGGAATGGCCGGGAACGGCGAAATGTGGGCCCAGAGTTCTCACCATCACGATCAGCAGCCAGGCCCCGGTCGGGATGAAGACGTTGTCGCTGGAGCCACGGTCGAGGGCCCCCATCAGGCCGGTGCCGACGATGAAGGGAAGCAGGTAGAGGAAACCGTCCTCGGAGAGCCTTCTGTAGCGTAGGGCCTCGAACCACGCGAAGATGGCGACCAGCGCCGGGATGGCCCACCAGTCACCAACATAGCTCAGGTAACGCAGAACTCCCTCGATGTTCCAGTCCGACCATCTCATCGGAACATGGAACGTACTCTCGTGGAAGTCGGGGCCGAAGATCAACGGTCCGGCAAGGTAGAGGACTGGACCGAGGACCGTCAGGACAACGAAGGCCGGCACAGCCTGCCGCCGATCACGCCAGGCCATGAGAGCCGCAGCGCCGATCGCGACGATGGCGCCGTGCTGCTTGAACCAGAAGGCGGCGGCGAGCAGCAAGGCCGTTTCGACATCACGGCGGGTCCTGCTCCCGCCTTTGTCCTTGCCGAGTGTTCGGGCAGCGAACAGCAGGCAGAGGACCAGGAGCGAATCACCATGGCCCTTGGTGAGATAGAGATCGAAGGACCTGCTGGCGACGATGGGGAGGGCGACGATGAAGAGGGCCCATCGCCAGTCGCCGAAAGCGCGTCGTCCCTCGACAAAGAAGAGGAGCAGGATTCCTGCGGTAGCCAGAATGGTGGGGAGACGCAGGGCGACGACTGTCTGGCCCAGAGATGCCACGAATGGTAAAACTGCTAAATAGTATCCTGGATTGTATGCAAGAGCGACGAAATCAGCCGTGGGTTGAGCATAAATGTAATTACCAGTGGCCAGGCGAGAGGCGTGCTGGAGGACAGTGAATTCCATGCATTCGAGTTGTAGTGGGAAAATAAGATGATGATATGCGATGTAACTGAAGCCCGCGAGGGCCAGCAGGCCCGCAAGAGGCGCAAGGTATGGTGCTTTGCTCCAGACGGGTGTTATTCTCCGGTGCAGTAAAAACCAGATGACAAGGTAAATCGCAGCGACCGTCGCAGCAGCGGAAATACGTGTTTCCAGCAGGAACATGGAGAATCTGCTCCCTGATTGGAGAACTTGATTCTTGCGGTGGTAATGGGATCACCAACTGAAATGATTCAAGCTGGATTCTACTCGAAATTGAGGGTGGAGATCAAGGATGGTTAAGTAACTTAGCCGATCAACAGGAGAGCCCCAAAGAATATGGCACCTGATGTTGGACGACTTTCACATGTTGATCTTAGTCTTTCACCAAATATACTGAAAACCACGATTAACTAGAGCTTTTTGTGCCGTTCCCGTACTTTGAATACAGGAGGTATCAGCATGAAGAAGGTCAAGTTCACTGAGGAGAATATTGCCTTCGCCATTAGGCAGCCGAACGCCGGCACCAAGGTCCGGAGATCTACTGTGAGTTGGTCAAAAGACAGCTGACGTTCTATTGATGGTGGAAGAAATTCAACGGCCTCAGTGTCGCCGACATGTAGTAGCTAACATTTAATCTGCCAGACAACCAGTACGAACAGGGAACCTGTCCGATCAAATGTTAGCTACTATTTTTTCAATCCAAAACAGGTTGCAGTTTTCTGTCAAGACTTCAAAATTTTAACACTCAAACCTGTCGCAGGCAGCGGGGAGATATCGTGCGGAGACACCAAACGTCCCTTATCCTTCTCTAGTCCAGATTCCCTATGAAATCCTTACTGCCTTCCCAACCAATAATCCTGGCAGGAACACCAGCCCAGACAGATAAATCAGGCGCATTCTTTGACATTACAGCATTTGCCCCTATGACACACTCGTCTCCAATTTTTATGGGACCAATAACCTTGGCTCCAGGAGCAATGTAAACACGGTCTCCGATGCATGGCACACCCCATTCCCCGCCTCGACGTGCGATCCCAATCGTTACTCCTTGCGAAATATTACAGTTATCTCCCAGCACACATCCTGACCCAACAAATATTTGCCCAAAATGGCCAATATACAATCCATGGCCTATTGTGGCATCTGGAGAAAGGCTAATTCCCGTAGTTATCTCTATCAGCTTATTCCAGGCAAAATAAATAAACTTTAGGAAGTGCCATAGTATCGGCGGAAACGGTCGTCGATTCAAAGAATTGCCAAACCTGTAGCAGGCCAGTGCCCAGAGTCCTTGGTTTTCAATTAGAAGTCGTACTGTTGACGTTCTTGCCCCAAGCATTCGATATCTTGCGATGTCAGCGCAAAAACTCATAGTAAAATTCTCTCCTACAACGCGGGAGTGGATTTCAACACATTGTCCTATCATAACTATACGACAGGTAGCGCACCCAGCAGATATCAGCCGCAGCTTGACATCTTAACTCTTTAGATCACACAATATATGATAAGCTACCTAGTAAGCAAGACATCGCCTCAAATTACAATTTGAACTGCCCCAGGATTGCCGGAAACTCCACCGAATGAGAGGATGCCGTTATTAGCAAGCAAACTAGGTGTTCGCCGAGGTGCGTGAGAGGGCCGTGCTGATGGTTCTCGAGCACCAGCCAGAGTACGCATCGAAGTGGCAGGCGTTGGTCTCGATCTCAAACAAGATCGGCTGCAAACCGGAGACGCTCCGTCGGAGGGTGCTTCAGACCGAGATCGACAGCGACCGGCCCTGCGTACTGACCATCGATGAGCGGGCGAGGATCAAGGATCTCGAGTGTGAGAATCGTGAGCTACGGCGCACCAACGAGATCCTCCGCAAGGCGTCGGCATATTTTGCCCAGACGGAACTCTACCGCAAACGGAAGTGACGGTCGCGTTCGTCGACGAACAGCGCGAAGAATACGGTGTCGAGCCGTTCTCCGACATGCTCCCGATCGCCCCGTCGACCTACTACGAGCAGAAAGCGCGCGAGTGGGATCCGAGCCGCATGCCACCTCGGCTTCAGCGCGACGCCGTGAGGCGCGGCGAGATACGACGTGTCTGGAAAGCCAATTTCGAGGTCTACAGCGCGCGAAAAACCTGGTGCCAGTTGCGCCGCGAGGACGTTTTGGTCGCGCGATGCACTATCGAGCCCCCTCATGCGCGTCATGGGTCGGCAAGGCGCGATCCGCGGCAAGCGCTGTGGAGCGACGATAACCAACGACGGGGCCGATCGCACTGCCGACCTCGTCGATCGCGATTTCACAGCCGCTCGACAGAATCATCTAGGGTTCGCCGATCTTACCTACGTCGCGACGTGGCGAGTCATCTTGTACGTCGCGTTTGTTATCGACGTATTCTCTCGGTTGTTTGTCGACTGGCAGGCCTCGACCTGCTTGCGCAGCGACCTAGCGCTCGACGCGCTGGAGCAGGCGATCTACGCCAGCCCCGACCTCGACGGCCTGGTCCACCACAACGACCGTGGCTTGCAGTATCTCTCGATCCGATACACAGAGCGTCTGTCGGAGGCCAGCATCGAGCCATCAGTCGGCGGCGACGGCCACTCATGCGACAATGACATGGCCGAGTCGGTGATCGTTCTCTTCAAGACGGAAGTGATCAGGAAGCAGTGGCCTTAGCGTCACCGCGAGCACGTCGTATTCGCGAGCCCGACTGGGTCGACTGGTTCAACAACCGGCGGTTACTCGAGCCGTTCTTCAACATCCAACCACGAAAGTTTGCGGAGGCGTGCTATACTCGCTATGAAGTCGCGGCCGGTAAGGTTGCAATAACATGTAACTGTCTCCAGGATACCCGGGGTGGCTCTATGTTAACCCAATAGATATCAACTGGATGGGCTTGGCTTTTTCATCAATGTTTGATTATCACTAGAAATCGACAGCATTAAGCAGATGGCAAATGTCTTTCTGACCTTCTTCGCTTCAAGAGCCCAAATTTTCCTCTTCTTCCAAAGGGAACAGACGAAGCTCAAGCCTAATAATATCAATGTCCCTAATCGCACTTGTATCGAGAACCCTGCATCGTGTATTGATCCAATGCTCGAGGGTATCCCGCCCGAGATCAATTCCAAGAGGTTTACCACCCCCGCGAAGGAGAAGCCAAAATCGTTGAGCTGGTTGCATATTCGCAAAAGTTGAATCTAACTCAGAAATCGATCCAATACGTTGTTTCACTATATGGTTAGTCGTGTATGTAAATGGTCTTGGAATTGGTTGGATGTCGAAAGACGTTTGTCCAATTACGTTGTATGGCAAACAACTCTGGGCAGGAAATCCATAAATGGGCTCACCGGAGGGAACATTATCTTGCAAGTATGCAATGACATCTTTGGCAAAGCTGGAATGATCACTTGCGATATTAATTACCAGTGACATAGAAAACATCGCAATCACTATAACTATATACAGTATTCTCATTAAACCAAAATTGGAACACAATATTATTATAGAGAAAGCAACAATCGCAGGCGGCACCAACGCAGCGAGATGCCTTGCCTGAATGAGTTCATAGCGAATAAATAAAGCTGCAACAGCAAATAACATAAGCGAAAGAAGTGTTGTATGTATAATGCCCTTTTGAGCCTCACGCAACTTCGAGTAAATAAACGCCCCGTAAACTATAACCGCAAGCGTTACAAGGTTAAATAGAATATCCCGCGCATCAGTCAAAACATCAGTAATATTCATATGCCGCGGCAAAGGAACAAGAGCAGCGCGCAGTGAATAGAATAAGTTTCTGAGTGAATCATCGATCGGCTTAAATGACGAGGCCAACGCCCGATGCTCCACAATATTACGAATCACAATTGTAACAGCAGGCAAGTAGAGAATTGCCACAATAGCCATCATGATCATAAAGCTCCTAGTCGCACGTCGCTGCCTCTTAATAAAAACCATGTACAAGAACAATGCGCAAATAAGAAAAATGAAATAGTATTGCGTATAGAGACCTGCAACCACAATCAAGGTGAATATCACATAGGCGATCAACCTTGGCTTTTTACTGCCGTAGCAGACCTGAAATAACAATAACAAGGACGCGGATTCCAGCATCAATAGAGCGTAGCAACGAGCAATTGTAGCCGCCCAAAATATAAACGGATGAAATGCAATAAAGGATACCACCAAGAAACTTTTAGCTTGATCCAGTACTATGGACATTAACCTTGCAATAACTAATAGCATTATAGCTGTGCACAAAGCAGAGAAATTTCTTGCCACCAGTAATGAATCACCGAGGAGATTACGCCAAAGACTCAATATTGCGAAGTATAATGGTGGCTGCATTTCAAATTCAACGGATTGCTTGACCGCAAAATTAAAACCATAACCGGTTGTATTGAGCGTGAAGGGTTCATCGACAGACGGTGAAAGGTAACTACTAAAATATACAGCAAGTGCTATATGGACTATAATAAATAAAAATACCACACCGAAGTAATTCACTCGAACACTTATAAGCCCTTTACGAAAACCACAGGAAATTGATGAGGCTGCTTTATTAATGCAATTACATAGTTGCATTAACACATCATCCCATAATTATAGTCAGTGTACCTTTGTACTTTATTAAATATTTGATTATTTCTTGTTCTGCTCAACAATGAACTATTCCATTCTTCTAGCGACAAAAGGAATCACAGTCTCTCACCTACTTCACCTTGGCTTACCATAACTTATCTTGTACTATTGCGCCTCTAATGAAGTTTTGATCCCATATTATTTCATTTGCCTACGACTATCTATAATGTAAAGTCGCACAACTGCCATTAATGATCTACAATAACTTTGCATCGGCGAGCATAAAACGTCGACAGGCCACGTAAGCAGTACATCTCAGCGCGAAAAACCTAGGGGAAACATTCTAGCATGCATACGTGCCCAGCGATTTGGCCATTCATAGACATAATATACCACAAACTTGACCTGTTTGGGAATGGTCACCTACCAGAATATTTCGATCTTGGCTATCCCATTCGCTTACAGCCTTATAAGGCAAAGCGCCCGCTAACCATCCAACACTTAAACCATCACTCAATCTAATCTTCACCCTGCCGTGGCTATCATCCAGCAATCCTGTGATGGACCATCAACGCTAAGAACGCAAAGTGACGCACAATCGTCACGCTGTCTTCTATTTCTAAACATTTGCTTTTGTTCACATCCCATCACCTCTTGACACAATGCGAGACCATAGCACAAGAGACAGTCCTCCTCCGACTATATATCGATGCAACCCAGGGAGGCCCAACGTTTTCTTTTCAGATCTAATATGATCAAGATCTGCAATGAGTACAGAACGGTCATATTGTTTATGACTCTCTATCAGACGCAACACAGTCTCGCCTAGTTAAACCTTGTTGCTTAGTAAAATGTAATTCATTTCCCACCTACTTAACTGCAAACTTGAAAAATTTCTAATTTAGCAGAGCCAATATTATCTTATAACTTCTGTCCTTCTGTATTAGTAATAATTTCGCGATCTATACACAGACGCAAGTAGCGTGTTCTTACTATTTTTGCTGAGACTATATTTATCAAAGACACAGTTAGTCCCACGGAAAACCACCAGTAGATTTCATACATATCCATACCAAATAATCCAAGAACTAACCTTACAAAAACAAATCCAGACACAGCCTTTGTGGCTGCGATTAGAAATACGTTGTCGGACAAGTATTTGCGAATCGCCAGCCTGACAGGTGCGCTCAGGTAAGAACATGCAAGGTAAGGCCTAAATTCACGCACTCTGCTTGCTAGAAATCGATGCACCATGTAATTTCCTCGCAGGAGGAAAAATATAAATACCAAAAATACCACTAATCCCTGGACACCCAAATTCGTTGCAACCTCCAAGTAGAGGTTGTGAGTATCCTGCTTCAAGCCAAAATACTTCTCACGAATTGCTGGAAATGAAGCCACTCCAACACCTGCTGGATGATCTAAGAAAATTTGCCATGCATCTTTGACAATCTGAATTCGTGCAGCCTTCGAGTTGCCCTCAGCTTCTTCACCTGAAATACTCATAAACCTTTGGCGATATTGGTCGGGCAAAACGGGGTATGCTACAACCATTATAGCAAAACAGAGGAATAGAAAGCGAATTTTCCGTCGCGATAAAAGCCACCAATAAAAAAGGAAAGCGATAATAGCAACGTATGATGTTCTGGAGCCAGAAAATACGACACAAATGAGCGAGGTACTGAATACTACCATAAAACCCAAACGAATAATTTTTGAACTTATTACCGGAAATAAAAAAATAACGAATGGGATTACTCCCATGGCAAGTCCAGCAAGACTATTTGGGTGCGCATACATCCGTACTGAACCATGTAATCGCATGACTCCTTGGTTTTGCCAATAGAGACCTCCAGATATTAACCCCTGGACAGACTCCTGCGTGACATAAAAGCACGCAAACAAGAACGCCAGCAAAAACCATAAAATAGTTCTAGGACTTTGGCAAAAAACAGCGATGAAGCAAGCCATCATGACGAATTTCACGACACCGCGCTCGAAGAAGGCAAAATTTGCCGCCACTGGATCAATAGCAAATGGAACCTGACTTGCCATAACAAGTAATAGCATACCCGCGCTAATAATAATTGAACGGGATTGTTTGAAATCTATATGCCGTTTCGCCAACAAGGCAGAGCTGACAATTAACAATATACAGCCTAAAACAAACTCGAAGCGTATTGCAGCAAATATATCTCTTCTACCACCCCAATTCATATACCAAGCAATCACAAACAATAGGAACAGGCCCATGAAAATAACCGGTTGTTCAGCGTAACTATTAACTTTACCAACCAGCGAAATAGCATGATTATCTCTGGAATCAAATTTCGACGCAGTCCAAGAGGCTGGCGCTACACCTCTGGCATCAGCCATCTTGCATACCTCCAAAAAAGTGCAAATAAACTCTCAAGATCTAGCCCCTCCACCCATCAAGCAGGTACTGATAATATTCATTTAGCCGACACCCGATCTGGTCCCAGTCATAAACCTTTTCTGCACGCATACGCGCACTTTGCCCGATTTCATAAGAATGCCTTATGTCTTCAGCCAAAAATGACATTTTGGAGACGAATTCGCTGGGTTCGTCAGCAAAAAGAATATCTCGCCCTGGTTCGCATTCGATCCCCTCAGCACCAATCTTTGTTGAAATCACACAAATCCCCATTGCCATTGCAGTCAAAATCTTTAATCTGCTTCCACCGCCCACTCTCAAAGGAACCAGCAGTGCTAAAGCCTTGCCCAACAAATCTCTTTCGTCTTCCACAAATCCAACTACATCAACAAGATCATCTTGCTCGCCCCATTGTTGAATGTACGGGTCAGGATTGCGTCCAACGATCTTTAGGGGCACACCCAATCGCCGGGCCTCGGGCCAAATCTGCTCGCGAAAATAGACGGAAGCATCATAATTGGCTGTGGCTTCCTTGCACTGCGCTCCAATAATTATAAAGTAATTTTCTCTCTCAGCTCGCGGATAGTAATAATTCACATCGACACCATTATCAATTACTCTCGCGGGGGTATTGACACCAATGTTATTGAAAAAATACTGGCGATCAAGATCCGTACATACGATGTATCCCGGAACAGCTAGAAGAGCCTTTTTTTCATAAGTTCGAGTTTTAAAGTACTGCAGCCAGGCAAATAGACGACGACCAAAGCTCACCTCGTGCCTAGCTCTTCGATAAAATAACAATGATTCAACGTTGTGGTTGGTTGGAACAGCCAGCACCCCAGGAAGTTGCTTGGTATAAATATAGAATTCAGTCTTATCTAAGTGCAGCAAGTCGATTGTAAATCTGTTATTGATATCATGAATCAATCTTATACATTCTTCAGAATAGTAACGTCGCACTCTGTATGGGTCCCGTTCGAATATGTTTCGAAAGAGCAACCAAGCCGAAAACAGTGCACTCCGCTCGGAGGGAATCTCCAGTATGTGAACTTCTTTGCAAAAATCCCTTAAATGACCTATCGCATCTTCTTTCTTTCTTTCAGTATCCAAAAATATTCTATGGTTGAAGCATATAAGAAAGACCTGATTTCTCTTCCGGGCCAATTGTTTGACGATATTGTATGTCCGGATCTTGATCCCCGTATTTGGAGGATACGGCACGATGTCTGCTAAAACCAAAATGTTCATCAGTCTTTCCAATCTCAGTCCAAGGTCTCAAGGATTGCGCATTAGCTTCATTCGGCGCAAAATTGCCCGGCCGACTACCTGGCCAGACAACATTGGATTGTATTTCAATAGATTCTTCAAGAAGTATAGATAGTTACATCTACTAAAATCCGAATAATAGCTTCGCATCCTTGAATCAAGTTCCTCATCCATTGGCAACCGGCCTGTCTTCAATCTGTTACACAGAGTAGTAAATTCAGCCAAATACACCTCGGATTCATCATCCATCATCGCTTCAGGGAAGCAGTCAGATAATATTTTTACTGGCTGAAGGTCCCATTTGTTCGCCCCATCGGCCCCAAGTTCCATCTTTAAAACCGCGGAACGCTTAGACCTATCGTCCAACAAGTCGAAAATAAAGTTCCCCAATGAATAGACAATTAATGATCCACCATATTCTTCTATGCCTTGCACGACGTGAGGATGATGTCCCAAGATTACTCTTACACCCAAATCACAAATGCGGTGAGCTAGGTTTTGCTGTGAGATCGATGGCTCCTCCATGAACTCATAACCCCAATGTAAAGAGACTATCACAACCCCTTCTGTAGAATTCACAATCCCTGCAATTCGATCAATCAGTTCATCTGCGTTGTTAACAAGAGAGTAAGGGGCTTTGGACCTTGGGCGGTATTGCTCCGGTCGCAACGAAAACCCGATGAAAACTAGGTCGCCAATTGGTGACGGAACTCGAACTGGGATATCACCTTTGGGCCCACGATGGCCAACGATGTCAAGTCCAGCGGCTCTTAATCGATTAATTGTATCCTGGTATGCCAGCTGCCCGTGTTGGAAGATGTGGTTATTGGCCACATTCACTATATCCCAACCACACTCGGACAAAAAAGCTGCAGCTGAAGGGTGACCTCGCATCTCACAACTTGCGAGCGAAAATGATCTATAATTCGCATGAGAAAGTACCGTCTCTACGTTGGCAAAAGCATGGTCGCAAGTCCCAATTAGTTGCCGGATGCGGCGGGATAGCACCATCCGGTTCATCCGCGCAAATGATGAACCAGCTCCCCACCCCAGTGTAAATGTCGAATCACCGAGAAAAACGTCACCCACGGCCGACAGTTTGGTCGAAATCACATTGCACTCCATTAACTAGTGGGGACACAACAATCGCACTCACAACTTCCCGTAGCAAATACATCGACAATGTTAACAATAACTTTAATAAATCGCATTTTTTTGATCGAAACATTTTTCTCACAGGCCTCAATTAATTACTCAACATGAAAAAATATAACAGATCCCAGCCCTTCACCTTATCCCTATCTTCTCCAACGAGCCAAAAACGACTTGAACACTGCGCCCCTACCAAAACTGATGCAACGCCGCATTCGAGTTAGAGCTAGTGTTTCTTCATAAGCTCCCGAACTACGAGTTCTGATCTGAGCGGACAAGGGCTCGGCGCTTCGGCCTGGTTCGCCAAACTGCCATGAACTGATAGTCGAGAACGATCACCCGCTGCAATCTCGTCTTCATCGACCATCCGTCAATCTCCTGTGAGTACAAGTCCATCCCAGAAACCAAGTAGACAAATCCGGCCTAGGTCAAGACAAACGTAATTCTGGTCACCCGGACAGCCCTTAGCTGAACAACCTCCAAAACTTGTCACAAGACTATTGTGGTCTACATGTTCGGCTTATCCCCAACATACAGCAGATTCTTGAAGCTGTAGGTCGCCCTGATCTTGGCCTGCCTCATCACCCGGGCCACGCGCCGCCGCCCGCAGGCCTCGCCGTCTCCCCGCAGGCTATTTTAGATCCGCGGACTGCACAATAGGTCACCGCCAATAATTCAACTCTCAAAATAAGCATAGGGAAAATTTTCCGATCTTGAGATCAACAGATACAGCAGAAAGCTAATCTCGTCTTGTTCCGAACTCTGAGCATCCAGCGCCTCAACCGGCCTTAATGTCTAGTCACGAGTAGGTAAAGGTGCTCAAACTCTGCAAGTTCATTGTAAACCAACACTAAAGAAAGATGGCCATGAGCCAAAGCCATCGCCAAGCACACGGGACTCAATCGCCAAACGGTGCGGAAGCGCCCCAGCGACGGCCTAGACGGCCCTGCCATATATCACCAACCCTACGCCATACTTGTCTACAAGATTTCAAAAACTTAATCTCTCGGGGCCTCTAGAAGTATCCCCGCTTGCAAGCCACACGGCTGCCAAGGGAGACCCTCAAGATCGGCTGCCCCAGTAGCTACCCGACCGTCAAGAGCTTCTGAGCTCCAATCTACACGACTCCATCAGTCTGCTAGGAACATCGATTTTAGACTTCTCCAGGCGGCTGACCCAGGTCGGCTTCGCTTGCTATTTGCGCTATACAACTCGGCCTTGAGCCACTGGATCACGTTATTCTGGGAAGCGATCTCGTCATCGGTGGCATTGTTTAGCGCGACCATGCATATCCAGATGTAGGGCGTGTCGGGAGTGATGCCTAGACGATCGACAAATTACTTGGCGGGTTGTCAGTCTCAATGACTTTGCGGACAGCCTCGTCCCTGAACTTCTGCGTATACCGCGAGCCGCTCACCCACTCCTCATTTGGCTATTGTTTAACCTAGAAAGTTTCTACGGAATCAAAAAATCCAATTCCCGTCCCACCTTGAACGACGTAAAACAATTAATTGGGTAAATCTGAATTCTATGAGACCCTCTCCTTGACCATGAACCCGATTAGCGCAAGGAAGCAAAAATCCGAGTTACAGATTGTCCTTTCTCTTTTATTGCTGTTTAATGCGTCTTAAACCGGCAACTTAGAGGTCCAAATATGAATCTAAACTGTCGATGGGCAACCGAAAGTGATTTTGAAGCCACTAAGTGCTTCCTATTTGACACTTTCGGGCCAAAATCAGTGCAGAGTACGCCTGGACGGTTTAATTGGCTCTTTGCCAACCGACCCGGCGGACCACATATCTGCCTTGCAACCGACAACGATCGAATCATTGGCTTTCGTGGCTATATGCCATGGCCAATCCGTCTTGGAAAGCTATGCCTTACAGCAGGTTACGCCATCGATACGATGATCGCCTCGCAATACCGTCGCCAAGGTATTGGAAGCGAGTTTCTACGAATGTGGGTTGACCGTTATCAGATCGGCCTGTCATACGGACAATCCTTTAGCATGGTCAACCTATATCGGAAGACCGGATTCAAAAAGGTTGCAGATTTAAAACGTAATTTCTATATTCATCGCATTAAGTTTTCTTCAAATTTACGCATATTTGCTCGGGATCTGACTGGCCTGGCTTTACGCCACACGAAACGATGCGCTCCTGGATCCCGAAGGGAATTGAGTAAAAGCGAAGCAAAGATTTTGTGTCAATCAATCGGACCTCGCAATGCACCACATGAGGCCGCCGTTTACTATGACCGCGAACTATTTTTCTGGCGTTTCTGTGGGCCCGTCTACAATGATTATCGTTTTTTTGAAATTCTAGACCCTGGGTCAAAGGAAAGTAGTCAAAATTTTGGCCTACTTGTAAGCCGCTTCGAACCCGGTGAAGAGCATTTTTGTGATCTAATTTGCCGCCCAGAGGCGCGAAAGAATCTGATAATCAGTGCTTTAACTACTTCTAACGCGCCAAGAGTAGTGGCTAATTGTTCAGGACTAAGCCTGGAAAAGTTTTTTGCAGAGGCAGGCGCATTGACCCGCCCCCATAGCGCCGCAGTCGTAGTTGTGACCAAAAATCCGGAGATTCAAGCTCTTATTGACAACCTAGATTGGTTCCATTTCTCAGGCGAAGGCGATGCCGATATGATTCGCTACCCAGTAGCCCAATAGTTGACCACATGGCCACATAAAAATTGAAATAAAAGGTTTTACCTAAAGTCGCCGGTATATCTGCGGGGTGCCAAAGTGTCATACGTAAGAGTTTCTACCGTGCAGCCGAACTTAGCCACGAGCGAAATTAGACCCTGCCATTGCGAATTGTACTCGTGGTGTAGGCCGATACAACGAGAATGGCGCGTTCCCTTACCTATGAAAACGCATGGTTTATTGCTTATGCTCCCATACTTTTGTATGGTGACGTTCATAAATCCTGAGGCCCTTCAGAAATTCATATCTTCTGGATATTATAACCCTTTTTTATCATATCCCATGCATTCATTCGATAGTACATCATATGTCGATTTCATCATGGGACATGGCAGTCGCTGTTTACTTCACTATTCTTTTCTCCTCTTGTCTCGAAGGCAACATTGCACATGACAGATAGCTACCACATATGGCGCTTGACGTAGCTTCGTTGGGGCGTTATTGCGTTGCGGAGACTATGGCCTTAGGCATCATGGCAGGTATGCCATGACACTACCTTGACTAGTACTATTTCTTCGGTAAAGATCGGTGATTCAGTCGATGAGACCCTCGCAATTTCATAACCTCAAGCTGGTCACAATGCATTTATTGGCGCAGCACCATTCTCATGAACTTTCTTCTCTCTTTTCCGTTTTCGTAGGGTCCTCAACAATTGTTTTCAAGCCAATTCGCCGGCGACCGATACTTGTAATAGAATACCTTCCGTCGGCGTGTCCAGAAGGGGCAATCCTCTAATGTCCACTGCTCGGTCAACAATGAAGCACGCTGCAATTTTCTCAATCGCAGCCGTGGCGAACCGTATTGTCAGTTTCATTATGTTGCCTTTCTATGCTCATATATTACGTGGACATGGCTACGCTGTAATCGGCATGCTAGACGTCGGACTGGGGTTTTTACAGAGCTTATTGACTTATGGACTGCAGGAAGCACTTATTCGGCTCTACCACGACGAGAAAGATCCTGAGCGAAAACCATTTGTTGTAAGCACAGGCGTAATCTTGGTTGGTAGTGTAGCTGTTCTTATTAACATACCACTAATTATCTTCTCTAAGCCAATCTCTGCATTTTTGATCGACGACTCAGGTCTTTATCGATTAACAATCATGGCCCTTCTTAGCTTTAATTTCAATTTAATAGGCGAGGCCGCTGTTAGCTGGCTACTGATCAAGCGTCGTTCAACTTTGGTAGCTAGCCTGAGCCTTATTCGCTTAACTACAGGATTATCGTTAAATATATACTTGGTCTTGATCAAGGAAATGGGCCTCAATGGATTTTTCATTTCTGCGTTAATTACCAGTTTTTCCAGTTGTCTAATCTATTTGACATACTCATTTACCGGGTGCGGATTCAAATTCGACCGTGAGATTGCAGGACGAATTCGTGCCTATATGCTCCCCTTGGTCCCAGGCTCACTCGCCTCTTGGCTAGGGCGGCAAATGGAGCGCATTCTTGCAAAGGGAATGATCAACTTAGAGTCGGTGGGAATATTAGAAATGGGCTACAAATTCCCCGTTCTTCTTTCCATTTTCATCGTTAAACCATTCTTCCGTTCATGGGAAACTCAGCGTTTTGAAATCGCCGACGAACCCGGTGCGCCCATCGTCATATCACGCATGTTCACTTACTTTGTTTTCATAATGGTATGGTCCGGCTTGATGCTTGCCGTCGTCATCAAACCTCTTTTAGAGCTATTGACTCCATCCGAATTTCACATCGCTTACCGAATAGTCAGAGTAGGTACCATAACTGCCATCATGAATGGGATATTCATGCATTTAATGTTTGGGCTAGCATATGCCAAGGCCACCCCAATGTTATCAAAGCTACGCATCATTATTGCTGCATTCAAAATTGCTTTGTCTTATTTATTTATATACATTTGGGGTATCTACGGCGCATCCTTTTCAGCAGCCATTACAAGTTTTTTTGGAGTCATTGCTGTTTTTCACTTTGCGCAAAAGAAATACTACTTACCACTTGAGTGGAAAACCCTTTTTGTGATTGTGGCCGTCGGTATAGCAATGTTCATCTGGCTAGTGAACTGGGATTTTGAATCTACGTCAGCCTTCAGGTTTCTATCAGAAGTGTCACTTCCAACTTTTACTGATGCAATAAGTAAGAATTTTATAGGATCATGGAAGGGAGGGAAAGTGGTACGCATCTTTGAGACTGGCAACCATCAAATGGCAGAAATAATTTTAAAGGGAGCCCTGGCTGCCAGCTATTTATTGCTTCTGCCAATTATCCACCCAACCTCGCGCAAACAATTACTCGCCCAGGCCCATCGACGCCCACACCGTCCTAGCGTTGAGTAATTTGAATCCAGTTTGTTTCCGCACACTATTGATCTCTCGCCCTCAACAACTTGGCTAACCGCCAGATCAGTTTTTAGTTTTGCCCCCCCCCAGTTCACTAGACACTTCCTAGGCTATACTAAAGCCGAAGGAGGAGTCGTTGAGCAGCCCAAGTACACGCAGGAATTCAAGGAAGAGACTGTCCCCCAAGTTACCGAGCGTAAGTACCCCACCAAGAATGTCGCCGAGCGTCTCGGCATCGCCCTCAATACGCTCTAAATCTGGATCAGGAAGGCCCGGCTGGCGCAAGCGGAGGCCCACGAGCTTGCGGCCCAGAACTAAGAGATCCAGCGCCTGAAGGCCGAGTTGAAGCGCACCCAGGAAGAGCGAGACATCTAAAAAAACCGCCGCCTACTTTGCAATAGACACCAAGTATAGTACGATTTCATCCGCGATCACCGGCACGAGCATCGGATCGATTTGCCGTGCCGGGTTCTTCGGGTCCATCGTAGCGGCGACTACGCTTGGCCCAAGAAGTCGGTGTCCGTACGTGGGCTCGAGGACGAGCGACTCCTGGTCAAGATCAAGCGATTCAACTAGGAGAGTGGTGGCACCTACGGTAGTCCGCGGATCTTCAAGGACCTGCGTGACGACGGCGAGACGTGCGGTCGCCACCGCGTCGCCTCTGTCATGAATCAGGCCAAGATCAAGGCGATCCGCAGTTAAAAGAGGCCGCGCTACGTGGCCGGCAATCCGTCGCTTTTTGAGCCCAACGTCCTTGACCAGGAGTCCGACGTCGCCGCACCGAACGTGGCGTGGGTCACCGACATCACCTAAATCCGGACCTGGGCGGGTTTTGTTTACCTCGACGTCGTGATGGACCTGTACTCGCGGATGATCGTCGGCTGGTCGACGAAGACGAGCCTGCACCGGGAGATCGTGATCGATGCCTTGCTGATGGTGGCCTGGCGGCGCAAGCCGAAGAACCGGGTCCTTGTCCACTCGGAACAGGGCCCACAGTACGGTAGCTTCGAGTGCCGGAAGTTTCTGAAGAAGCTAGGGTCACCCACAAGAACAAAGCTGTAAATTCTACACTAGTGCACGGACAGCAACCGATCAAGATAAGATTCAAAGATGGGGCCATTGCATATTTGATGAGTATTAAGCTCCATCTCTCCTATGTTACCTTCGACTAGACACGGTCGCCCATCTTCATCGACGGCGATGTCCCAAGAAACTAGATCGGCAATCAAGCACCGGTTATGACATCTTTTTGCCAGTTCGACAACACGATCCCAACTCGGTATCGCCCTGTTCTTGAATTGAATTCCAGAAGTTGGATGCTTCGCGTACTTTCCAAATCGTATATCATATGCTGTGCTACGCAAAATGCCATTGTCGACACCACATCCAACCGCCCCTCTAGTTAAGTTATCAATTCGCGACCCCGAAACACCAAGGCGCAGAATAGCTGAAACGGTTTCGATTTTACCCTCAACACGGATAGTCATTAGACGAACAGTATTAAGTGAGCTCGAATTAAAACAGGCCATATCTGAATGTTGGGCGAGAACGCGCTGGATCACGACCGAATGTTGTGAACCATTCAATGCATCAAGTATTACTCCCGGCGGGCCAATGACAACGCCACGCCCCCCTCCTGATTCTCTACTTGGCTTTACCACCGCTTCCTCTTGTTTGGTGAGCCATTCCTTGACACAACTTAAATCGACAATCTGTCCATCGCAGTTGAAATACCTGCCGTTATAGCGAAAGTATACATTCCCAATATAGTCATCCTTTGGCATTATAAAGCCTAGGCTTATCTTGTCGCTGTAGAGAACGGATTCGACAAGATTGTTCAATTTTGGGATAGAATAGGTGTAAAAGAGATCTTCAGGTAGGTATGCAGGCGAATGAACTCCATTCAGCGTAGCGTAAGCGACATGCCAGTTTGTGTTGTCATATTTTTGGAAGTACTTCCGTACTGCCATCTTATCAGCGTCAACCTGGGCAAGAGGACCTTCCAGATTAGCAAGTAGGCCAGAGATCTTACGTGCGTAACCTCTCCTCTTCTTGATCATGTAGATGCGATCACGAAAAGAGATCATTCTAGATACGATCATCAGAACCCCTTCATTTCATTAATTAGCTGCTTGCAGAAAACATCAACCTAGTCAACTAGTCGCCCATTTAGTGCCGTCATTCAATCTTACAGATTGCAAACCGATACTTACCGTTGGCCTCTTGAGGAATACTATTGCAATATTCAACCTCCACCAACATACCACCACCGCCCATGTACCCTTTCAATGCCGCTATTAGATTGTGCTCCACCTCTTTATCGTACTCTTGCCCTCGCACAACATTTACCACCAAACGTTCTGGCTCAATCTGGACTAGCTGCATCTGACGGATGCCCGCGAAGCGCGTCAACGTGTTCTCTATTAAAGATATGCCAGCAACTCTTGAACCGTCCAGGGCATACAGGAAGTCGGCAGTTCGACCGACCAGGCCTGTGAATATCGGCAATCCCCGACCACAGGAACATGGCACCCCATCGCCCGATATTCCTTGATCCCCCACTTCATATCTAAGCAGCGGCATCCCAGAGTTCACAAATTCGGTAACAACAATTCGTCCAGTTTCACCAGGGCCACACGGCTTACCATCGTCGCGTAGAAACTCTACAATATTGTGTTCGCAGTTGAGGTGCATACCTTGGTGGTGTTCGCATTCACAACCGATAAGGCTCACTTCCTCGCAGCCATAACGATCAGTCACCTTACTCTGGAATACTTCTTCAATTACGCGGCGCTCATGTGGCAGCAGCATCATACTTGTGGCGATGATCCCTGACGGCCGCAGGTCTCTCACCTTCATGTCAATCAGGTGCTCAGCAAGCAGGAAGATGCTATGCGCATGGCCATAAAGCAGGCCTGGCTTGCAGCGGCGCCACTCTTTCACGAATTCAAGCACGGTAGGCATATTTAACTTCATTGTATCGAGAAAAAAGAAGCGATCCTTGACCGCCCGTCGTAGTCTGGATTTCCAGGTTCGCGGTACCGGTGGGTTTCCCCATACCGCCGCGACTGGCTGCCCAAGTCGCCATCCAGACCAATGATCGCCACGAAGGGCAGCAGCGCTTCGTCGCTGGACACCAGTCTTATCGCAGTAGACTTCAAGCGCGAACCCGGTAGAACCTCCAGTACATGCGCGGATTAGGCCACATTTTTGATGTTGTGTGGATAACATATCTGGAAGATTCCCACGAATATCTGACTTTGTCAGAACAGGAAGTCCCGCCAAATCATCGATTCCATGCACCTTATTAGGGTCGACCCCTGCCTCGGCGAAGCGTTTCTTGTAGAATGGAACGGTGCCTGCAGCATGCAACACCAAGGCCCGTAAACGCGTTGCCTGGAGTTCAGCCAAGTGCTCGTATGACCACCACTGGGACTCTTTGAGACGGCGAAACTCGCGAAGCCGCATACTACCTTCATACAGGTCCCATGCTGGTTCAATGATTCGCGCAACTATCGATGAGGGGATAGGGAGCATGGGACCCTCCAAATGTAAAACTCAGCTTTCCTTGGCGGCATGATCAAGCGGAATGAACACTGCGCTACCGGAATTCCCTATTACCCTGGCTGGCACCCCCGCCACAACAGCGTTCTTCTGAGTTGGCTTGGTCACCACCGCATTGGCCCCCACAACTGTTCCCTCGCGGAGGGTAATGGGTCCGATTACTTTGGCTCCAGGTGCAATATAGACTCGATCCTCCAAAGTTGGCACTCCGTATTCACCGTTGTAATGAGACCAACCGATAGTAACGCCCTGACTAATATTGCAATTACTGCCTATAATAGCTCCTGCTCCAACAACAATACCACCAAAGTGCCCGACGTAGAAGCCCGGACCGATACATGCTTTGGTTGACAGATAGATGCCGGTTGTATTTTGGATATACTTCCACCATAAATGGAAGAGAAATTTAAGCAATAAACGCCAGCCTAAGGGCGAAGTAGCCTGTACCCTGCGCCCGAAGCGATAGCAGGTTATTGCTTGCAATCCAGGGTTGTGCCAATATAACTTAAATAGGTTGCTAGTGTCTCCATAGCAGCGCAAGCGGTGGATATCAGACTTAATCAAATCAAACACAGTCCAACTTCCTCCGATTACTGGACCTAGACAGGGCGTACATCATGCCTATACTATTGTACAGTGAGATCTACACTACTTTAGCAAGAATTGTGGTCATTTGAAGTACCTGCTGAAAAAAGTACTGCTCAAGACTCCGCTTTTTCAGGCCACATGCCGGTTTATGACACGTAAGCATATCCGTGCGCTAATGTATCACCGTTTCTCGCCCCAGGCCACAGAGGACCCTCGCTTCGTAGGCGCGGATACCCTTACCCAGCAAATGGATATTATCGCCCGCTATCATTCGCCCATTACACCAGATGATCATCATGCCTTCCATGTGTTCGGCCATCCTATTTCTAAGCCTTGTCCGGTTGTAATCACGATCGACGACGGATATAGGGACATGGCGGAAGTGGCCTTCCCGATCTTTCACAAGAAAAAACTCCCAGCAATGCTATTCATGACGACAGGGTTGGCCGATGGTCCGTTCTGGTTTTGGTGGGATAAAATCGAGTACATTCTGAAAGAAAGCGAACCGTCCGAGTACGACATAGAAATCCTAGGGCGAGTTTTGCACCTGGACCTACGATCAGATACTGGTCGTCACATCGCATGGTCCAAGATTGCCGATCGGTGCCGTTTCGCCTCTGATGATGAAAAGCAAACTTGCATTGCCAGGATTTCCTTGTACTTCGGAGTTACCCTTCCAAATGAAGCTCCACCAAACTATTGCGGCATCTCATGGAAGGAGTTGCAATATATGGTTAAAGAAGGCCTTCTGGTAGGCGCCCACACAGTGAATCATCCGATACTGTCGCGACTTCCTCAAAAAGAAGCCGAGCATGAGATTAAGCAGTCCCGCAGGAGCCTTGAGAATCAACTTGATATGCCTATATCTTGGTTCTGCTACCCTCAAGGCGGACCTGCCGATTATACGGATCAACTATGTCATTTCTTGGCCAAAGAAGGCTTCACTGGCGCATATCTCGCCTATCAGATCTCGCAATGCGAGGGCGATGCATTTCGAATGCCGCGTTACTGCGTGACAAGCGACATGATGGAATTTAAGTGGATCCTCTGTGGAGCAGAATATCTAGTGCGTCGGCTAAAGTCACTGTTTGGGATGCAACGCGATGTCCCTGAGCAATACTGGCAGTCCTGACGTCTATCGGGAGAATCATATCTAAGGAACGGTTTCCTGTGCCGCTGAGACTATGGCTAGCGGCGGTATTGTCTTGGAGTACAGGACCTCAGCAGCCCCTCAAGCCTCACTCACATTGTCCACCTGCCAAGAAAGCTTAGGGTTTATTGCAGAGCGGAAAAAATGCTTTCAGGACCCGGCTTTTCGCCGAGAATGCAGATTAGAGGTTGTATCGTGCAACTGCATTGTTCTAGAATCTCAGGACATCACAATAATTCAAATTACCCAGAAGGTGGCTTAAAATGGTCGATATTACTAATTCGCGCAGCAGTGTAATTTTCTGGAGTGCCATTGCAATAGCCGTCAGCGCTTTCGTTGTATCTCTCTTTTTTATCCATCGGGACACATATATCTGGCTGGGCAGCGAGGACCATCTTGGTGAAAACATGACTTCGGTTTTCTATTTTGCCGCAGGCATTTTGTTGATTATTCGCAGCATTAAGCAGCTTAGGGCCAAAAAGACTTTCATCACTATAGAAACTCTACCCATCTTACTAGCTCTGTTTTTCATATTCATAGGAGGGGAGGAGATTAGTTGGGGGCAACGGCTGCTGGGCATCGGGACGCCAGAATCCCTTCTCCACGCCAACGTCCAGGGCGAAATCAACTTTCATAACCTAAAATTCTTCGACCGAAACAACTCTCTATTAAACCAACACACTGCACTAAACTTCTTTGCTCTTGTAATGGGCATTTTGCTGCCGTTAGCATACTCAAAGCTCCTCTGGGCCCGCTCTCTGATTGTCAAACTTAATTTTCCTGTATTGCCCTTGGCCTGCATGACATGGTTCTTTCTCGGGCTACTCCACGGACAGACGCTTTCAAAACTGTACCCTCACTGGTCACACCCCGAAGTCAAAGAGCTGATATTTTCTATTGGCTTCTTCCTTTTTGGAGTATCTTGGTACCGTCACGGTCGGTGCGATTGAAATACCGGGCAATTCTCAGAGAAATAAGGGACTATTTTGAAAAGCACTCCCCTCGTCTCAGTCGTCATTGCTTCCTTCGACATGGGGCACTATCTTCCTGAGGCCATTGATTCGGTCCTCAAACAAGACTATCCAGAATTGGAAATCATCGTCGTAGATGACGGATCAACAGACAACACTCAAGAAACACTCAAACGTTACAAGAATGACCCAAGAGTCCTAACTATTCACCAGGAAAACATGGGTCAAACCGTGGCTAAGAATCGAGGGCTTTACCATGCCAAGGGTGAATTGGTTGCTTTTTGTGATGCCGACAATCGTTGGCTTCCGGGCAAGTTGTCCACTCAAGTTCCTCTTCTGCTGGACAATCCCAAAATCGGTGTCGTCTATGGCGAACTCGCCCTTATCGACCATAATGGGCATCCACTGCCTTCACCACGCGTGAAGCGTTATAGCGGCCAAATTACGGCCCGACTCCTAAGAGACAATTTTGTCACTTTCAACACTACTCTACTCTCACTAGATCTGATTAATAAGATGAACGGATTCGACGAAACCTTAAGAATGGCCATAGATTATGATCTATGGCTAAGAATATCCCTAGATCATGAGTTTCTCTATATTCCAAAGCCTCTAGTAGAATACCGTATCTGGGGAGGCCAAATGTCCCACCGAACTGGGGAGCGAATGGACAATTTCTTCCGGTTACTTGAGAAGTTCCTAAATGAAAACCCTGGCTGCATTAGCAGTGCTGAAGCTCGCCATGCATGGGCATATTCACTGACAACAAAAGCAAACTGGCTATCAAGTGAAGGACACAAGAAGGAAGCCTGGGATAATTACCTCCTAGCCCTGAAACAGCGCCCTTATGATATCCGTTTATGGAAAAGTATTGCAAAGACTATCCTGGATCGATTCCATCAACCATAATTTAACCTTCAAGAGCTCAAGTTTAAGTCTCTGATGAGATTATTATAAGCGATGCAGCCACGGAGAAAACTAAATGAGTGCCATATACTTAGCTTTCAATTACGACGGCCTGACTCCTGAACAACAGCAGGAATTTAGGAATGCAATGGATGAGCGGAGAACTGATTACCCAGGAAAGGTACTCGAGGAGCACCTTTCACCGCGTTTCCATGCACTTTCTTCCCACCACGGCTACCTAGCTTCCGGTGGCATTGCATCAGTTAAGGAAAGTGTTGCCGTTGTATCTGGATCCTGCTGGGCCGATCATAGTTCCGAACGATTAAGTACCCCAATGGATCTCTTGGACCTTTGGAATAGTCGACACAATTCAACCCTACCCAAAATGAACGGCTTATTCGCTTTTGGATTTTTTTCTGCCGAAGATAGAGAACTTGTAGTTGAATCAGACCAATTTGGGGCCATGCCATTATATTACCGCGAACATCCCAATGGAGTCCTGGTCGCCTCTGAAATTAAGTCTTTGCTTAGGCCTGGCCATGATCGACTGAATCTTGACGCCATCGCAGAATTTATGGCACTAGGCTACATCTCTCGGCCTCATACATTCATTCGAGGGATACAGCGTCTTCCCGCAAATAGCCGACTTATTTGCAATCAAAGCGGATTGATGGTTGTCCCCTTTCCCTGTAACACCTATTCACGGAATCGACGCCTTGACAGTGATTGTCTGGCCGAGTACGACGACTTGGTTTCACGTTTTTTAAGACGATTTCACGGTTCAGCTGACCGCTTCTCTGCCTCTCTCAGCGGAGGCCTAGACTCTCGCTTGGTGGCATACGCAGCCAAGAGAGCTGATATGCCATTCTCGGCATTTACTACTGGTGAATGCAATAACATAGATACTGTAATCGCAAAAAAAGTCGCTGAATCACTTGATGTCCCCATTACATTTCACAAAATCGACCCTCAAGAGCTGCCTACCCAGTTTAGCCGAATGGCCTGGATTACTGAAGGCAGAGTGCACCCAGGGCACATGCATTATATTTCGGCCAATTTCCACCGGAAGGTACCGACAGGGCCTATGCTTCATGGATTGGGCCTTGAGGCGGTACTTGGCGGACACTACGACAATCCTGGCTTGGTTGGCGCAGGAACTGATACAATCCGCCAAGCCTGCCTGAATGCTACGAGCAGTCTTAATTTTTGGCCCAATTATACAATACACAAAATGTTCTCTCCTACTGTTACCACAGCATTCAAAGGAATCACCAAAGAAGTATCGGAGGACCTGTTCGAAAAAATAGGCTTCACGGGGATTTATAGTGATTTCATAGAGTATCGGCAGCAATTCCGAGGAGTGCGCTGGGCCCGACCTTGTATCCTGGGGCAAGTAATCCCCTGGACCGATGTAGTTGATCCGTTTTTCGATAGCAAAGCCTACCATCTCGGCACTACTCTGGCACTGGATGACATCGCCGAACGGGCTGGTCAGATCCGATGGGGAATGGAGTATTTTCCCGGATTCGCCAAAATTCCTCGTGTTAAATCTGGGGCCCTGATTCCAGTTTCTGTAAATACGCCCAGTGCATACGAAAGGGCGATGAAAAGAATCTCGCGGATAGCCAGGACTAAGTACTACATTGGTCGAATAAGCATGGGGCACATCAATTTATCCATGAAGCACTCCTTTCCTCAATATTGGCAATGGTATCCACGGCACAAGTCGATCCGTCGGTACGTAAACGATATATTGCTTTCAGAACAGGCGCTGGATCGTGGCATCCTGCGCCGTGAAGGGGTTAAGAAACTCCTCCACGATTGCCGAATCGGCCGTAAAGTGTGGAATGCTGTTGGGACTCTATTATTATTGGAAGTGTTATTGCGACAACTACTTGACGGTACTTTCATCCCAGAAGACCAATAATTCAGGCAACGTTTCTGATGGCGCCTTTTCGCGGCCCCCCTTAGAATTGCGACACTATGCATGTGGGCTTACATTGCCCTAGCTATAACTTGCCTAGCCAGCCCTTCAACGGTCTAATTCTTGCATGGATTTTACCGATGGTAATTCTTCGGAATTACTTTTAAATTCCCTAAGCGAACCGCTCTCGGAGGCGTTTTAATGCACTTGCGACTTTTAATGGTCTTAACTATGTGTCTGCTGATCGTGGATTTTGCGAAATCTCAGGTACAAATCAGCAACGTATATGGTGATTTCCAAGATGGCGCATTAATCACCATCCAGGGTTCAGGGTTTGGCATCAAGCCCGAAGCACTTCCGCTGAAGTGGGATCGTTTTGAGGCTGGAAGTGATGGAATAAAGCTTAATGAGATCCAACCCGAGTGGACCGTCTACGCCTCCTATGGAGGTGTTCACTATACTTCAGAAAGAGCCTACAGCGGCAATTATTCAGTTTGGTCGCCAGAACAAGACAGAGAAGGTATCGATGGAGGGTTCTCCACTAACTATTTAACTATTGAGCCCACCTTAGAGGTCTATCTGTCGTATTGGTTCTATATTTCAAATTCAGGCCCATCTTGCACTGGACAGGTCAAGATGACAAGGATTAACAGTTCCGTCAATGCTGGTGGAGCCAGCAACGGAGTATACAATGGACCAGGGGACTCGCGTATTGGCAATCCAAATGTCAACAATCCATTCTACATGAGGTTCAACGATGGCGAAGAGAACAATCGAACAGTACCAGGGCCCGGAGCTGACTACACGAACCTTGGGTATATTACACCTCCAAAGAATGAATGGTTTCATGTTGAAGTCTATAAGCGAAATAGTAGTGGCGTCGGGGTAGCAGATGGTGAAGTTTCCTGGAGGATTGGCAATACTGAACACCGCGGCACTGGTCTTATTACCAGAGTTAGTAATGATTTCTACCAGGATACAATTTTGCTTGGACTTATGATCGCTAACGCTGCAGAGGGCGAACCATGGGAAGTATACTTGGATGATATATACGTGGACAATACTTCTGCAAGGGTTGTGCTTGCGAACGCCTCCATATGGGAAGATGTTGATCATTTTGAAATGCAGATTCCACAAACTTGGCAGTCCAATACTATTGAAGTCACGGTAAACCTTGGTGGCTTTGATCAAATGGATAACATTTGGCTTTACGTATTCGATGCTGAAGGAAATGTCAACGCCAATGGTCATTTAATCCAGGTCAGTATTGACGACCCAGAGGGCCCCGGTCAACCCACGCCACCACACATGGAAGCAAGCGAATAGTCATAAGGATGGTTGATAACGTATGCTTTTTCGTCACAATTACCCCACTCGACTGTCCATTCGGATTAAAATACTTGTGTCGATATGCCTAGTTATTTTACTATCTCCGCTCTTGTGGATGGGGGCTAAAATAACTAAAACCAAGCACTCTTCTCTTTGGGTATACACTTATCTACAAGAGATGCTTACAGGACGTTACGGGGCAAATGAAGAAGCCGAACACCTTATATTTCTATTTTGCGACCATTGGGAACCTGGAAGCGGACCTGAATCCCAAGTGCTAGCCACTCAATGGATCGAAAATTTTGAGAGATTGGCAACACCTCACAAAGACAGTCAAGGTAGAAAATTCCAGTACTCTTGGTTTTATCCAATCGATAACTTTGATACCGAGATTTTTAACCGCCTGGTTTTATCTTCTCAGCATGGTTTTGGAGAAATTGAAGTGCATTGGCACCACAGTCATCAAGACAGCAAAACCTTCAGCAAAGATCTTGTCAATGGCCTGTCAAAATTCACAAGAGGTGGGGCGCTTATTGACGAACTTGGCGCATCGCCACGCTTTTCCTTCATCCACGGTAACTGGACACTGGACAATTCTGGTGAACCGCGGCTCTGCGGAGTAAATGAAGAAATCAAAATACTACAAGAGCACGGATGTTATGCAGATTTTACGTTTCCTGCGCTTGGCACTTCTGCTCAACCGCGGACTTTCAACAAGATCTTCTACTGCTCAGACACACCTGGACCTAAATCTTACGACGAGACTGCAATTCCCTCCGTAGTTGGTGAAATTGGGTCAGGACTGATGATGATCCCTGGGCCCCTTGGTTTAGATTTTAAAGACCTTCGTATATTTATCGAATATGGTTGTTTAGATGACGCTCAGGGATCGGGTTTATCTGGCAAGCTGGCTAGACCTGAAAACGGGGCGAGTTACTTTAAAAAGCATCGTGTAGATTTATGGAATCGAATCGCGGTGGGGGTAGAGGGTAAGCCTTCTTGGGTTTTTGTCAAAATCCACGCCCATGGCTTCGCACACCGTCAGCTATTCTTCGACGGAGAATTAGACGCAATGCTATCCGCAGTAGAAGAATACTGTGCTGCGCACCAATTGAAGCTACACTATGTAACAGCTCGAGAGGCCTTCAACATCGTTAAGGCTGCCGAGGCCGATGCTGGTTCTGATCCTGCTGAATTTTACGACTTTTTGATCCCAGCACCACTGACAAGGTAATCAGCATTTCAAACGGTTCCATGATCTACCAACAATACTATTTGACATTCTAAGATATGTCTACTACAGCAAATAAGGGCTCTGGCTATCAGTGGTAAATCCCTATGCTAGAGTGACCCGGAAAGTAGGAACATTTCTCGCCACCTTGTGCCTTCCTCGAGACCGCCAGAGTGATTATTGTTGTGAATTTTCCCTAAAACATATGAAGTATGTGCCAAAGGAGACTAGTTGTGTATTTGTTGAGATTTGCTTAAGCAAATCAACTTGTATCCAAGCAGAGTTGCGCAGCTTCACAGTTCGGCATAATTTCCATTATCCGCACTGGTTCTTGTGATTCCTATAAGCATGTGAGATGATCAAACAGTGCTATTCGGATTTGTCACCACAACTCGAAATTTTGACACCTTCAGAAAACCATCTAGTTCTTCTCTGAGACCAAGAAGCCTGTAAGAAAATGCTTGGGGGCCCACTCCAGTGGACAATAATGTAAACCAAAGCACCCATGGTTAAACGAATTCCTGTTGGTCGGAGGTACGAATTGAGTCATCTTCATAGGCTGGGAATGGTTAAATGATCATTACCGTTCTTGTTCCCCCTCTTCGAGGCAGGCGTTTAGATGGAAGCCTTTCGAAATCCTGAATCTTTCTTATCCTCGATGTATCGTGCTTTCACTGCTGGCCTAACTCGAAACCTAGTAGTGCCCGTGGTCATGGCTCGAGGTTCACTTTCCCTTGCGGGATACCTGAAGAATGTGGCATCCTTTAGCAAGATGGGCCCTGCTGAAAAAGAGGCGTATCAGTTTGAGAAACTTCGGAATTTACTCATCCACGCTGAGTTGCACAGCCCGCACTACCAGCGCTCCTTTGCAGAAGCAGGAGTTTCTGCGCGGGAACTCTGCTCTATTTCAGACCTTTCTTCCTTCCCGTTCTTAGATAAGAGTCAACTGGTTGGAGATCTCTATCAAAAGTTATTAACGGCTCCTTGTCACGGAGCCGTTTCATGTCAGACTGCTGGCACCACAGGAAAGCCCGTCACGGTGATGAAGGACCGTGAAACACATGCACACCAGATCGCCAACCGTATCGAAGCCTTTGCCCGGGTCGGCATCCGGTACGGAAGCAGGGAGGCACGGTTTTGGGGCCGGTCAGATTCGCAGGTGAAGCAAAGTTTACATGATCATCTTCTAAATCGCCGACTCTTCACTTTCCTGGGCACAACTCCGGCCGAGAATCTGGCTGAGGCAGTAAACTTAATGCGCTTTCGACCGGACTATTTTTATGGCTATTCTTCGCTGGTGCTCCGTGCTGCTCGAGTCTGGGAAGAGCACGGGCTGCCATCTCTAGCCCTGGACGGAATCATCTGTACTGCAGAGAGTCTAAATCCAAGTCAATGTCGATTAATTTCTCGGATCTTCACTTGCCCAGTTTATATGGAGTATGGTACTAGCGAGGTGGACATCATTGCCCTCCAGTGTTCAGGGGGTTATTATCATGTCTTAGATCATCACCTGATTTTGGAAGTAGACACTACTGACGATTTAAATAATACGACGTCTGGTGAGGCTATTGTCACGGACCTAGACAACAAACTAATGCCAATGATCCGCTACAGATTAGGAGACACTATCCGTATCCTGCACGGTCCCTGCAATTGTGGTGCAAATACGTTACGCATAGAATCAATTGAGGGCCGTACACTCACGCAACTCATTGCTTTGCCTTCAGGACGGACTATCCACGCCGTACTTTTTGCACATATCTTTGAGGGCTTAGCTAATGAAGGCGTCCCTATCCATCAGTTTATTGTCCGCCAGACAAAACTCAATTGTTTCATAGCTCAGATTGAATTGACTGCGCCTCAGGAACAGGGCGGCTTAGTCGCTGTGATCCGCGAGCGGACAATCGCTGCCCTTGGAGAAGAAGTAGATGTGGAGACTGTTTTTAAGCCAATCAGACATAAGCCTGGAGAAAAGTATACTTACTTTGTACCGCTGTCAGAATACCGAGCATAATGATAGTGAGACCACTTAAAAGGTCCTTGAATCACCCAGGTTTTACGGAAACATCTTTTGTGAGTAAAATCCTTCTACCTCCTTTTTGTAGCTGGAATACGACGCTCCCCAAATTCCCCAGGCAGGATGTTGATAATCGGCTCATTTAGCCTCCGGTTACTATTCTATTCCGCCTGTTATCTAATGTGGACGAGAAAGTGAGATAAGTAGAGCTTTCTGGCACTCACCCTTGACCCCAGATATATGTACCAATACCCTAGAGAATGATCATGAACAGTTTAGTAGATTAGAGGTAAGACAGTGACAAACGTCCACTTTAAACCCCAGACAAAAGAGAGGTCGGGATACCCTGAATGGCGCTTACTTACTCAATATTTTCCCTTGCTGAAACCACATTTCTCCATCCTAACATTCGTCCTCCTACTAATGCTAACAGCCACCGCCGTAACCCTAGCCATCCCCCTCCAAGCCGGCCATTTCGTCGACCGCCTCACCACCACCGACTTCACCGCCAGCACCCCAACCCTACTCCTCCTCGCCGCCCTCCTAACCGCCCAACTCCTCGGCAACTTCCTCTACTCCTACCTCAGCCGCCGCCTGGGCCTGAAAGTCATCACCCAGCTCCGCCAGAACCTCTTCGCCCACCTCCTCAGCCTCCCCAGCCTCTACTTCACCCACAAGAAGGCCGGCGACCTCTCCAGCCGCATGACCAGCGACGTCGGCGCCATCCAGAACCTCCTGACCAACGGTATCGTCTCCTTCGTCCGCGCCGTGGTCACCCTGGTCGGCGCCACCATCCTCATGTTCCGCCTGAACACCAACCTCACCCTCGTCATCGTGACCCTGGTCCCGGCCACCATCCTCCTGGTCTCGTTCTTCGGCCGCCACCTCCGCAAGCTCTCCCGCAAGATGTACGACGAGCTCGGCGAGCTGAGCAACCACGTCCAGGAAGTGGCCGGCGCCATCCGCGCCATCAAGGTCTTCAGCAGCCAGGACCACGAGCAATCCCGCTTCGACGGCCGGCTCGACGGCTACCTCGACGCCGGCCTCCGCCGCGCCCTCCTCACCGCCGCCCTCGACTCCGCTGCCCAGATCCTCTTCTGGATCTGCCTCATCACCGTGGTCGTCTACGGCTTCTACCTCACCGGCCGCGGCGAGGCCAGCTACGGCGACCTCGTGGCCTTCATGCTCCTCGCCTTCCGCGTCGCCGCCCCCATGGGCTCGCTCACCGGCATCTACAACTCCGCCCAGGGCGCCGCCGCCGCCGCCTCGCGTCTGGACGACGTGTTCCGGACGCCGCCCGAAGACATCTCCATGGGACAGACACCGCAGAGCCCCGCACCCACGACCGCCGCCTCAGCCAAGGCCGGCACGGGTCTGACCTTCTCCGATGTCGGTTTCCAGTACTCGCAATCGGGAACCGACACCGAGCAGTCCACCGCCCCCTCGCCCGACCTGACTTCGCCCACCCCCTCCTGGACCCTCCACGACATATCCCTCACCATCGCCCCCAACGAGAAGATCGCCCTCGTCGGCCCCTCCGGCGCCGGCAAGACCACCCTGGCCTGCCTCATCCTCCGCCTCTTCGACCCCCAGCAGGGCCAGATCTCCCTCGACGGCCGCCCCTACCAGTCCTACGACCTCCACGACCTCCGCTCCCGCATGGCCTACGTCCCGCAGGAGCCCGTCCTCTACGACGCCTCCATCGCCGACAACATCCGCTTCGGCCTCACCACCGCCCCCGACGACGCCGTCCGCCAGGCCGCCGCCCGCGCCCAGGCCCTCGAGTTCATCGACCGCCTCCCGGACGGCTTCGCCACCAAGGTCGGCGACCGCGGCATCCGCCTCAGCGGCGGCGAGCGCCAGCGCCTCGCCCTGGCCCGCGCCTTCCTCCGCAACCCCGAGATCCTCGTCCTCGACGAACCCACCAGCGCGCTGGACGCCGCCAGCGAGGAAGCCGTCCGCCAGGCCCTCCTCGAGCTCATGGAGGGCCGCACCACCATCGTCGTGGCCCACCGCCTCTCCCTGGTCCGCAACCTCGACCGCATCCTGGTCCTGGATCAGGGCCGCCTCCGCGAATCCGGCACTCACGACGAGCTCCTCGCCGCCGGCGGCCTCTACAGCCACCTCTACCGCCTGCAGCAAGGCACCCCCGAATCCAGGAATCAGGACCAATAGACTCGTACGCAATATTTGGCGAGGACTATTGACATTTCATCCCATCTCGTCTATCATTCCAAAATCTGGGGGGAGTACGGCTGTGTCCGAGGAGGACTGTCATGAAGAGGATCTACACGGCCCCCGTGCTCAGGTCGCAAGACATGCAGCTCGGCGTGTTCGGTGATTACGGTGATGGTGGCGGTGGCGACATCGACATCACGCCCATCAAGATCATCGAACGGCTGCAGATGCGCATGGAGTAAACCTCGGCGCCGCAGTGGCTTACGAATAGAATAAGCCGAATTCCGCCTGGAATTCGGCTTATTTCTTTGCCCGGCTCAACCAAGGCTGGCCCGCGCTACCCCCCCACGATCTCCCCCAGCACCTCCCCGAGCAACCGCACCTCCGCCTCCCCCATCGCCCCGTTCAGGAACCCGACCTCCCACCCCGACGGCGCCATGTAGACTCCCCGCTCCAGCGCCCCGAGATGCCACCCGGCGTACCCCTTCATCCCCTCGGCCGCCACATCCTCCACCTTCCGCGGCGCCTCGGCCTGCCCCGCCACCCAGAAGATCGACCCCTGCCGCACGAACACGTTGCCCGCCGCAGCAGCCGCCGGTTTCACCATATCTTCAAGCAGCGCACCGAGTTCCTCCAGCCGCGCATACACGCCTTCCTCCCGCAGCACCCGCAGCGCCGCCGCCCCGGCGCTCATGGCCACCGGATTCCCGCTCAGCGTCCCCGCCTGGTAGACGTCCCCCAGCGGTGCCAGGCGGCCCATGATCTCGGCCGACCCGCCGAACGCCCCCACGGGCATCCCGCCGCCGATCACCTTGCCGAACGTGGCCAGATCCGGCGTCACCCCGTAACGGCCGGCCGCACCGTCCATGCCGAGACGAAATCCGGAGATGACCTCATCAAAGATCAAGAGAGCCCCGTGCTCCCGGGTCACCGTCCGCAGCGCCTCCAGGTACTCCTGCCGCTGCACCAGCAGCCCCGAGTTGGCCGGCAAGGGCTCCAGCAGCACCGCCGCGATGTCGGACCCGCGCGTCGAGAACAGCTCGCGCACCAGGGCCTCGTCGTCCAGCGGCAGCACCACCGTGTCGGCCACCGCGCCGGCGGGCACGCCGGCCGAGCTGCTCACGCCGAACGTCGCCAGCCCGCTCCCCCCGGACACCAGCAGCGCATCCGAGTGACCGTGATAGCAGCCGGTGAACTTCACCACCAGGTCGCGACCCGTGTACCCCCGCGCCAACCGCACCGCCGACATCACCGCCTCGGTCCCACTGCTCACGAAGCGCACGCGCTCGAGCCCCGGATAGGCGTCCACCACCAGCTCGGCCAGCTCGATCTCGGCCGCGCACGGCGCACCGAAGGTCATGCCCCGCCGCACCGCGGCCTCCACCGCCTCCAGCACCTTCGGGTGGCCGTGACCCAGGATCAGCGGCCCCCACGAGCCGCAGCAATCCAGGTAGCGGTTCCCCTCCACGTCCCAGAGGTGGGCCCCTTCGCCGCGGTCGATGAACAGCGGATCGCCGTGCACCGCGCCGAACGCCCGCACCGGCGAGTTCACCCCCGCCGGCATCAGCTCGCAGGCCCGCCGGTAGAGCTCGGAAGAACGCTTGCGCTCGGGGGTCGCACTCACAGCCAGCCCTCCTTCAGGACCTCGCGTCCGTGATAGGTGATCAGGATGTCCGACCCCGCCCGCGCCATGGCGTGCAGGTTCTCGATCACGATGCGCGGCTCGTCCACCAGGCCGGCCTTGGCCGCGGCCTTCACCATGGAGTACTCGCCGCTGACGTTGTAGCAGGCCACCGGCACGTCCACCGCGTCGCGGACCATGCGGATCACGTCGAGGTAGGCCAGCGCCGGCTTGACCATGACGATGTCGGCGCCCTCCTCGAGGTCCAGCTCCACCTCGCGCAGGGCTTCCAGGCCGTTGCGCGGGTCCATCTGGTAGCTGCTGCGGTCGCCGAAGCTGGGCGCCGAGTCGGCGGCCTCGCGGAACGGGCCGTAGTAGGCCGAGGCGTACTTGGCGCTGTAGCTCATGATGGCCACGTCGTCGAGGCCCTGCTGGTCCAGCGCCACGCGGATGGCGGCCACGCGACCGTCCATCATGTCGGACGGGGCCACGATGTCGGCGCCGGCCAGGGCGCAGGCCGAGGCCATGCCCGCCAGGAGCGGCAGCGTGTCGTCGTTGAGCACGGTGTCGTGGTCGATGACGCCGCAGTGGCCGTGGTCGGTGTACGCGCAGAGGCAGATGTCGGCCGACACCAGCAGGTCGCGGCCGAAGTTCTCCTTCAGGAGGCTGATGGCCGTGGGCACCGGGCCGTCGGGGTCCAGGGCGCTGTCGCCCTCGGGGGACTTGTCGGCGGGCAGCCCGAACAGGAGCACGTGGCGCAGACCCAGCTTCAGGTCGGCTTCCACGGTCTTCAGCAGCAGGTCGGGGCTCTCGTGGAAGATGCCCGGCATGGCGCCGATCTCGTCGCGATGGCCGGTGCCCGGGACCACGAAGTGGGGCTGGCAGAACATGTCGGGATGCAGGCGCGTCTCGGCCACCATGTTGCGCATGGGACCGCTGACGCGCAGGCGGCGGGGGCGCTTGAGGCCCGGCGCGGGGATCTCGAACTCGTCGTCGTGGATGTGGTCGTGGTCGTGGCTCATGGCGTCTCCTCGGACGGGTGCCTTCGGTGGATTCAATCGGCGAGCAAGCGGGCCAGCACCGCGGCGGCGGCGGCGGCCGGATCGGGAGCCAGCGCCCGGGCGCGCAACAGGCCGCGGCCCTCGCGCTCCAGCACGGCGGCCAGGGCCACGCCGTCGGGCACAAGCCGGGCGTGGCAGCCCAGGGGCAGGTTGCAGCCGCCGGGCAGGGCGGCCAGGACGGTGCGCTCGGCGGCCACGCAGGCCGCGGTCTCGTGGTGGTGCAGCGCGTTCAGCGCCGCGGGCATGGCCGACGCCGGGTCGGCCAGGTCGGCGGCCCGGACCTGGATCGCCAGGGCGCCCTGGGCCGGGGCGGGCAGGAACTCGTCCTCCGGGAGCATGGCCAGCACGAGTGGCGCGGGGTCGATCTCCAGGCGCACCAGCCCCGCCTCCGCCAGGACGATGGCCTGGTACGGCCATTCCTCCTCGTGGCGGCCGGCCAGCTTGTCCAGCCGGGTGGGCACGTTGCCGCGCAGGTCGGCGATCTCCAGGTCGGGGCGCAGCCCCAGGAGCTGACAACGCCGCCGCGCCGATCCGGTTCCCACCACGGTGCCGGGCTTCAGGGGGAGCCCCTCGGCGGCGGGGTCGTGGGCCTCGGGACGGATCACCAGGACGTCGCGCACGGGCCCCCGCGGCGGCACCGCGGCCACCACCAGGCCGGCGGGCGATTCGGTGGGCAGATCCTTGTGCGAATGGACGGCCAGATCGACCTCGCCGCCGAGCAGCGCGGCCTCGATCTCGCGGGTGAACGCGCCCACCTCGCCCAGGTCGGCGAGGCTGCGGCCGGTGTCCCGGTCGCCCTGAGAGGTCATGATCACCAGCTCGGCCTCCACACCGGCCTTGTCCCGGAGGAGCGCCTGCACGTAATTGGCTTGCCAGAGGGCGAGATCACTGCCACGGGTCGCGATTCGCATCCGGGCGACCGCCTTTCTTGCCGAGGGTCGATATCCTGGTTCAGCCTACCAAACTAGCAGGCGCCAAGGGTATTGCCAAACCACGGCCGCCGCACTAGGCTCTTGGCGCGGACACTGGACGCCCATTCGTGGAGGAGACCTGCACATGCACCGCTTCGTGAAGTTGTTGATGACCGCCGCGCTACTGGCAGCCCTGGTCGCCGCGGCCCCGGCCGCCGAGGTCGACGGTCGCTGGGGAGTGAACCTGGAGGGTGGCCTCTGGAAGCTCGTCGAGGGCTACTGGGACCATTCCAACGTCGACAACTTCACCGGCGTCTCGGTGCGCCGCGGCCTGACGCCGCACTGGACCGCGGAGCTCAGCCTGCGCTACGGCACCATCCGGCCGGGCGTGGAGAATCCCACCCAGGACGCCGGCTGGACCACCAGCCACTACTCCACGCTGATCACCGAGATCCACAACCCCACGCTCAATTTCCAGTACCTGTTCCTGCCCGAGGGCAAGCTCACCCCGTTCCTCGGCTTCGGCGTGGGCGTGACCTCCTGGCGCGTCCTGAACAGCGATTCGGACGCCTCGTTCTATCCCCAGGGCGCCACCGTCCAGGGCTTCGGCACCAAGGACGAGGAGTACCACAAGCTCCAGAAGACGAACTTCACCTTCGCCGCCGAGGCCGGCGCCGAGTGGTTCCTCGCCGAGAGCTTCAGCCTGCGGCTGGGCGCGCGCTACCACGTCCTGACCGGCAACGACCTCGACAACGTCGGCCTGAGCAGCTGGGACCTGTACGACTCGCCCGAGTACGTCGACGCCAACAAGGGGCTGGTCCAGGGCTTCCTGGGCGCCACCCTCTGGTTCGGCGGCCCCAAGGACGACGACGACGACGGCCTCGAGAACCGCTACGACCGCTGCCCCCGCGCCGCCGAGGACTACGACGGCTTCGAGGACGAGGACGGCTGCCCCGACTACGACAACGACAACGACGGCATCGCCGACACCGACGACCCCTGCCCCCTCGACCCCGAGGACCGCGACGGCTTCCAGGACGATGACGGCTGCCCCGACCCCGACAACGACGGCGACGGCATCATCGACGCCGAGGACGGCTGCCCCGACGAGGCCGAGGACGTGGACGGCTTCCAGGACGACGACGGCTGCCCCGATCCCGACAACGACGGCGACGGCGTGCTCGACGCCGCCGACCGCTGCCCCGACACGCCGGCCGGCACCGCGGTGGACCAGTACGGCTGCCCCACCGCCCCGGCCGCTCCCGTGGCCCCCGCCGCGGTGGTCGCCCTGGACGAGGGCCTGGTCCTCGAGGGCGTCTCGTTCAAGACCGGCAGCGCCCAGCTCACCGCCGAGTCCATCAGCGTGCTGAGCCGCGTGGCCACATCGCTCAACGACAACCCCGGCGTCCGCGTCGAGGTCCGCGGCCACACCGACTCCACCGGCGCCGCCGAGACCAACCGCGACCTGTCGCACCGCCGCGCCATGGCGGTGCGCGACGTGCTGATCCAGCTCGGCGTGGCGCCGAGCCGGGTCACCGCGGTGGGCTACGGCGAGGATTACCCCATCGCCACCAACGAGACGAAGGAAGGGCGGGCGAAGAACCGGCGGGTGGAGCTGTATCGGATCCAGTGAGGAATTCCGCAAGCCGACCTGATCACGAAGGGCCTGAGCATCTGCTCAGGCCCTTGTTTCAGGAACGCGTCAGCAACCGCGCGTAGAGGTCCTGATGGGCCGCCACGGCCCGCTCCCAGTCGAACTCGGCAGCCACATGTTGCCGCGCGCGCCCGACCAGGCGGCGGCGCTGATCAGGAGCGTCGATCAAGCCGCAGATGGCCGTAGCCAGGGCCTCGGCGTCTCCCGTCGGGACGAGCATCCCGGTCTCCCCATGCGTGATGAGGTCGCTGTTGCCGCCGTTGTCGGTCCCCACCACGGCGCAGCCCGCCAGCATGGACTCGAGCACCGCGTTGCTGAAGCCCTCGCTGTCCGAGCAGTTCACGCTGATGGCGGCCTCGGCCAGCAGTTCCGGCACGTCGGAGCGGCGGCCCAGGAACTCGACCCGCGCCTCCAGGCCCATATCGTGCGCCAGCTTCTCCAGCCCCGGACGCAGCTCCCCGTCGCCCACCACCTGCCAGCGCACCTCGGGGTGCCGCTGCGCCACGCGGGCGGCCGCGCGCAGGAAGAGGTCGGCCCGCTTGACCGGCCGGTTGAGGTTGCCGACCAGGATCACGCGCAGCGGCTCGGCGCACGTGGGATGGAAGGCCACCGACCCGGTGTCCAGACCGTTGGCGATCAGGTGGAAGCGGGCTGGATCGAGGCCGTCGGCGCGCGTGAAGTGGTCCCGGACCGCGGCGCTGTTGACCACGAAACCCGTGGCCAGCGGGTAGGTCCGCCGCATGAGGAACTCCACCCGTGGCGACCGCCAGAAGCCGAGATCGCGGAACGACCCCAGCCGCACGGGCACTCCCGCCAGCCGCGCCGTCCAGAGTCCGAAAACCGTGGCATCCTGGAAGAAGGTCTGCACCACACCCACCCCGTGCGACCGCAAGTAGCCAGCCAGCTGGCGTCCGGCCCGCAGGGCGCCGGCGCCCAGCAGCTTCTGGACCGAGAGGGAGAGATGGGGACAGTCCGCCGGTAGCGGCCGCAAGGGAACCTCCGGCCGTAGAGTACAGAGATGCGGCTGGAAACGACGGCGGTCGAGCCGCTCCAGGAGGCCGGCCAGCTGGCCCTCGGTGCCGCCGGTGGCCGGCAGGCTATCGATGCAGTAGAGCACGGGAACCGGGGGGGATCCGTTCATGGCGCTGCTCACCCCACCAGCAGATGATGATGCCGCTTCTTCCCCGCCTGCAGCCGGATCCGCCCCTCCTCCACATCCGCGGCCGTCAGCATCCGACCCTCGTCGCCCACCGCTTCTCCGTTCACCTTGATCCCGCCCTGCCGCACCAGCCGCCGCGCCTCGCCGTTGCTCTTGGCGAGCCCGGCTTCGGTGAGCGCCACGAGCAGGCCGAGGCCCTCGCCGGCCAGCCGGTCGGCGGCGATCTCGCTGCTGGGCACCGTATCGGCGTCGCTGCCCCCCTGGAACAGCGCCACCGCCGCCTTCTCGGCCTTCGCCGCCTCCTCGGGCCCGTGCACCAGCGAGGTCACCGCCACCGCGAGCGCGCGCTTGGCCTCGCGGATGTCGGCGCCCTCGAGGCGCTCCAGCTCCTCGATGCGCGCGCGGTCGAGCAGGGTGTAGAGCCGCAGGAAGCGCGAGACGTCGCGGTCGTCCACGTTGACCCAGTACTGGAAGAAGTCGTAGGGCGAGGTCCGCTCGGGGCCGATCCAGACCGCGCCGGCGGCGGTCTTGCCCATCTTGGCGCCGGTGGCGGTGGCCAGGAGCGGGAAGGTGAGGCCGAAGACCTCCTGCTGGTTGAGGCGGCGGCAGAGGTCGACGCCCGAGCAGATGTTGCCCCACTGGTCGTTGCCGCCCATCTGCAGCTTGCAGCCGTGGTCGCGGTTCAGGACGGCGAAGTCGTAGGCCTGCAGGATCATGTAGTTGAACTCGATGAACGAGAGGCCGGCCTCCAGGCGGGTCTTCACCGAGTCGCGCGTGAGCATCTGGTTGACCGAGAAGTGGCGGCCCACGTCGCGCAGGAACTCGATGTAGTTCTTGTCGGCGAGCCAGTCGGCGTTGTTCAGGAGCAGGCCGCGGCACTCGGGCTTGGCAGTGGTGACCGGGCCGTGGTCGAGGTCGGCCAGGCCGGGCTCGCCGAAGTCGATGAAGCGCGCGAGCTGCGCCTTGATCCCCGCCAGGTTGGCCTCGATCTGGTCGAGGGTGAGCAGCTGCCGCAGCTCGCTCTTGCCGCTGGGGTCGCCCACCATGGCGGTGCCGCCGCCGGCGATGGCGATGGGCTTGTGGCCGTGGCGCTGCAGGTGGACCAGGCCCAGGATCGGTAGCAGCGAGCCCACGTGGAGGCTGTCGGCGGTGGGGTCGAAGCCGATGTACGCGGTGACGGTCTCGCGGTCGAGCAGTTCGGCCAGGGCGACCTCGTCGGTGCACTGCTGGAAGAAGCCGCGCCAGCGCATCTCGGCGAGGAAGGTCTCGGTGGGTCGGGGGGTGTCGGACATGCTCGCTCCTGGGTCGGGGGTCCGCGGCGGACCGGTTGCAACCTGCCGGCCGGGGCGGCGTCGAGCGGCCCCGGCGTCCGCCAAGGATAGACGCACCGGGCCGGCGGGTCCAGTCCCCGGCGATTGCCCCTGGCCAAGAGCCCGCCCTGGGCCCTAGATTCTCCGTCTCCCTCTGAGCCCGGAGCCCGCGATGACCGAGACCAAGGCACCGCAGTATCCCACCATCGACACCGCGCCCTGCAGCGGTCCGCTGGCCTGTCTGCGCGTGCGCGAGGCGCGGCAGATCCTGGCGCTGGCCCTGCCCACGGTGCTGGCCATGCTCTCGCACACCCTGATGTGGACCGTGGACACCGCGCTGCTCGGCCACTACCGCAGCATCGACCTCGCCGCCTCGGGCCTGGGCGGCCTGATCACCTGGACCGCCTACAGCCTCTTCAACAACCTGGCGCGTATCAACGGCACCTTCGTCAGCCAGGCCCACGGCCGGGGCGACGACCGCGCCATCGGCGACTACACCTGGCAGGCGCTCTACCTCGCCACGGCCTGCGGCCTCGTGCTGCAGGCCGCCGGCTACTTCGCCGACCTCGCCCTGCCCTGGACCCGCAACCCGGCCGCGGTGGTGGACCTGGCCTACGACTACATCAAGTGGCGCTCGGCCAGCGCGGTCTTCACCCTGGCCAGCTTCGCGCTCATGGGCTTCTTCCAGGGCCGCCGCCAGGTGGTGATCCCCATGCTCGCCGGGTTCGTGGCCAACGGCCTCAACGTGCTCCTGGACGTCTGGCTGATCTACGGCTGGGCGGGATTCGACCTCGCCGGCCGCACCTGGCTGGCCGTGCCGGCCATGGGCGTCGGGGGGGCCGCCATCGCCACCAGCATCGGCACGGTGGCCGGGTTCGTGTTCCAGCTCGCGTTCTTCCTCGGCCCGCGCGAGAACCGCCGCCGCTACGCGGTCCACCGCCCGCGCGCGCTTAACTGGCGCCAGCTCGCGCGCCTGGTCCGCGTGGGGTCGCCCGCGGCCTGGGAGAACTTCGTGGACATGAGCGGCTTCACCGCGTTCAGCGTGATCATCGGCACCACGGGCGCCGCGGCGCTCGCGGCCAACCAGATCACCGTCCATCTGCTCAGCTTCGTCTTCATGCCCATGTGGGGGTTGACCACCGCCGGCTCGGTGCTCACCGGCAACTGGATCGGCGCCGGGCGCCACGACCAGGCCGCGGCCTACGCGCGCCAGATCTACAAGCTGGGCATCTGCTACATGCTGGTGCTGGGTTCCGTGTTCTTGTTCCTGGGCACCTGGCTGTTCACGCTCTTCAGCGAGGATCCGGCGGTCCTGGTCCTCGGCAGCGGCCTGGCCGTGGTGATGGCGCTCTTCCAGCTTCCCGACGGCCTGCGCATGATCTCCATCGGCGTCCTGCAGGGGGCCGGCGACACCCGGGCGCCCATGGTCATCAGCATGGCGGTCCTGTGGGGCCTCTTCATCCCCGGCACCTGGTATCTGGTGATCCAGCGCCACGCCACCGTGGCCCAGGCCTGGCTCTGGGGCGCCATCTGCTACGCCGTCGTCGCGCTGGTGCTCTACCTGCGCTTCCGCTCCGGCCGCTGGCAGCGGATCAAGATCTTCGGTCACGACGACAGTGTCGCAGCACTGCCCGAGTCCGAATAAAAAAACGGCCCCCGCGTGAGCGGAGGCCGTCGATCCCCACGACGATGCAGGCGTCCGGGGCAGGCTGAAGCCTGTGCGTGTAAAGATAGCGCATAGAGCGGGGCGTTCCACCCTTTATTCTCCCGAAAGCATCACGCCCCCGGGCTGCTCGGCCCGGGGGCGCAGATACGACTGGCAGGGCAGCCGTCGTGACGGTCGCGTCTAGCGGAAGGTGTCCTTCAGGGTGCTCCAGCTGATGGGCTCGACCGCGACCGTGCTCTCGAGGGATCCGGTCAGGGTGTAGGCGCCGCCGTTGCCGCTGCCGTAGCAGTCGAGGATGAGGTAGCAATCCACGGCGGAGTCGGCCTCGTTGGTGAAGGTGAAGACCTCGTCGCCGCCGGAGACCGTGTCGTCGGCGCCGATGAGGCAGGTGTTGGCGCTGTCGTCGCAGTCGGTGATCAGGTACAGCGAGGCGTCGGCCACGTTGTTGTAGACCACGTCGAGGACGTCGCCGGGCTCGAGGTGGACGAAGTAGGTGACGTCGTTGCCCGCGGCGCTGTAGCCGGTGCAGCCGTCGCTGCCGGCGGTGTCGTAGTCGCCGTTGGCCTCGGTCAGGTCGCCCGTGAAGGAGAACGGACCGACCGGGATCGCGATGGCGCCGTCGCAGGTGTCGTTCACCGGCGGCTCGGGCGGCGGCGGCACATCGGCGCCGGCGTTGACGCCCACGTTGTCGAGGTAGAGGGCCGCGCCGTCGTTGCCGACGTACTGCAGGGTGATGGTCACCGTCTGGCCGATGTAGGCCGTGAGGTCGATGTCCTTCTGCTCCCAGACCCAGTTCTCGTCGCCGTAGTTGGTCGCCAGATCGAAGACCTCGGTGCCGTCGATCAGGACCTTGAGCGAGTAGTTGGTCATCCAGTACGCGCTGGCGGCGGCCCAGAAGTTCAGGTGATCCTCGTCCTCGACGATGGCGTAGTCGAAGCTCAGACGGCAGTCCTGGTCGAGCAGGTCGGCGTCGTAGTTGACCTGGGCGGCGTAGGTGCCCTCGTAGACCGACTCGTCGCTCTGGAACCAGCTCTCCTCGCCGTCGTGGCCGCTGGGCGAGGCGATGGTCCAGCCCGCGGGCGGGAAGGTGCCCTCGAAGCCCTCGGCCAGGTCGCGGCTGCCGCCCTGGCTGGCCGCGCCGAGGCGGTACGACGTCTTGGCCATGTCCTTGGCCACCGCGCCGCCGGCCAGCAGGGCCACGAGCGACAGGATGACGAGCATTCTCATGGTGCGCATGAAGATTCCTCCGGGTTGCGTGTGCATCGGGTGTGGGGTCTTACCAGGAGGATGATACGGCGGAGAACTGGCGGCTTCGTGGCGGCGAGGTTCTCTTTGCGCCACGCTGATCACGCGTTCGCAATTGGCGACCGCGGCGCCGGGAGTTCGGCAGGGCCGCCGGCGGCGGCCCTGCCTCGGCGTATTCTAGCGCGCCGCGGCCTTGCTCTTCGGCTTGGCGTTGCGGATCCGCCACGCCAGCACCAGGCCGATCAGCGCCAGCGGCACCATGCTGATGGGCCAGGCCCGCCAGGCGCCGGGATCGGTGGCCGCGCCGACGAGCTGCCCCGCCGCGTCGAGCTCCTCGCGCGGCAGCAGCAGCGCGTAGGTGAAGCTCATGACCCCGGTGCCCAGGTACACGAACCCGTCGATCAGCCCCACGGCGATGCCCGCGTTCTTGCTGCCGCCGAAGTCCATGCTCGCGGTGCCCGAGAGCATGCCGTGCACCCCGATCACCGCCAGCGACATGACCACCACCAGCCAGCCAACCCAGGGCTGCTGGTAGGTGAAGACCATGAGCACCGCTCCGATGAGCATGACGCCGTAGAGCAGCGCCGCCACCGGCCCGCGCCGCGACTGGAACACGTGGTCCGAGATGGTCCCGGCCACCACGCCGCCCATGATCCCCGCCACGCACAGCAGCATGCCCCAGTTCTCGTTGACGAAGCTGCTCTTCAGCCCGAGCAGGGCGTCGGTCTGCTTGGCGAACGTGCCGTACCACTGCATGATCGACTGGCGCAGCCAGCCGCTGCAGAACTCGATGAAGGCGATGGTCAGGATGATGGGGTTCCGCAGCATCATGGTGAAGACCTTCAGCGGCGGCATGCGCGGCCCCTCGTCGCCGTCGGTGGCGTCGCCCAGGGCGATGTCCTCGAGGCCCGCCTGGCTGGGCTTGTCGCGGACCACGCGCAGGTCGATGAGCCAGAACACGATCAGGAGCGCCGCGGGCACCAGGAAGACCCAGGCCAGGCCGAAGTACTTGAGGATCAGGCCGCCCCAGTCGAAGGCGAAGTAGATGCCCAGCGAGATGAGGATCCCGAAGATGGCGCCGAAGACCCCGCGCTCGCGCACGTGGAACCAGCCCGAGTTGACCTTGACGATGGCCACCGCGCCGAAGCTCTGGAAGTACATGTTCGCCGCGTAGAGCACCGAGAAGAGCGGCACGAAGTGCGCGACGAAGAGCTGGTGCCCCGGCCCCTGCTTCCAGAGCGAGTAGCTGATCAGGCCCATCACGAGGTTGGCGGCGGCAGCGCCTAACGCGCCGGTGAGGATGGAGAAGCGGCCGCCGAGACGGTCGGTCAAGGGGCCGTTGATCAAGAACGACACGCCGTAGACCACGGTCCCCACTCCGAAGATCACGCCGAACGCCTCGTTGCTCATCATCACGCCGCCATCGGCGCCGGGCAGGCCCTCGAAGGCGTACTTGGCCACCTTCAGGTTGTAGCGGCCCATGTAGAGGAAGGCGTAGGTCAGGCCCAGCGGCAGCCAGTTCCAGCGGCGGCGGCTGAGGTAGCGGGCGCTGTGCCCCATGTCGATGCGCGGCAGGCGCATGAAGACGACGGTCACGGCGCTGAGCAGGATCAGGATGGGCAGAAGCTCGTGGAGCCAGGTCGGCATGATGTGCTCCCGGGGCAGTGGCGTCTGGGGGAAGGCCCGCCCCGGGGGGCGGGCCGCATCCAGGCCAATCTAGCAGATGGCGGGGTCGGATATCCAGTAGCAGACGCCGTTCAACCCTCGAGCCGCTTGACCACCACCAGCGTGATGTCGTCGCCCTGGGGCCCGTCCGCCACGAATTCCTGCACCGCCGAGAGGATGACCTCGCGGATTCCCATGGCCGACCGCTCCCGCGCCCGCACCACCACCGCCTCCAGCCGGTCCTCGCCGAACATCACCTCGGCGTCGTCCACGTCGTCGAGAGCCGCCGCGTCGTCGTCCCCGATCTCGGGCGCCCCCGCCTCGGTGATCCCGTCGGTGTAGAGGACCAGCACGTCGCCCGGCGCCAGGTCCACCTCCACCTGCGCGTAGGGCTGCCCGGCGAACATGCCCAGGATCAGCCCGCCCGCCTCGAGCCACTCCACCCGGCCGTCGCGCCGCACCAGCAGCGGCGGGTTGTGGCCGGCGTTGGTCGAGACGAAGTGGCCGCTGGGACCGTCGATCTCGCCGTAGAAGAAGGTGGCGAACATGTGTGGATCGGTGGACTCGGAGAGCAGGTCGTTGACCCGCGTGACCACGTCCGACACCGGGGCGGGGTGCAGGATCTGGCCCTTGAGGCAGGCCTGCAGGTTCGACATCAACAGCGCCGCCGGCATGCCCTTGCCCGAGACGTCGCCGATGGCCACGCCCAGCTTGCCCGGGCCGGGCTGCAGGAAGTCGAAGTAGTCGCCGCCCACCTGCCGGCTGGGAATGCTCAGACCGGTGATCTGCCAGCCGGGCAGGAGCGGTTCGGCGTGGGGCAGGAGCCGCGCCTGGATCTGGCGCGCGGTCTCCATCTCCTGCATCAGCCGCTCGCGGGCCAGCGCGTCCTCGCGCCCCTGCTTCACCGCGGCGGCCATCTCGTTGAAGCCCTGGGCCAGGTCGCCGAACTCGTCCTCGTTGGGGATCTCGATCCGCGTGTCGAGGTCGCCCTCGGCGATGCGGCGGGTTCCCTGGTGGAGCGCCCGCACCGCGTCGGTGATGCCGCCGGTGATGCGCAGGCTGAAGATCAAAGCCACCACCTGCATGAACAGGAAGAGCACGATCACCGCGCCCAGGCCCACCAGGATCAGGATGTTGAACCAGTTCTCCTCGCTGACGAACTCGCGCGCCAGGTCGGCGAAGCTGGTGCGCAGCGACAGGAACAGGTACCCCTCCTCCAGCTTGCCGTCGCTCAGGTTCGGCGCGGGCACCATGGCGCCGCCGAAGTGGCGGTCGCGATGCCACCAGCTCGCGGTGCTGTCGCCCTCGGCCGGTCGGAAGCGGCCGACCAGCGGCGCGGATGCCGCGCGCGTGGAATCGCTGGCGGCGTCCAGTTCGTCCTCGAGGTCCCCGTCGAAGCGCTGGAAGTTGCGCACCTGCAGTTCCACCCGCAGCAGGTGGGCCAGGCGGTCGAGCGCCTGGGAATCGAGGCGGACGGCCTCGATCCGCGCCTGGCCCGGGCCCGGATCCATGAGGTGGGTGAGCCAGTAGTCGCCACCGATGCCCACCCAGGCCGCGGTGTCGGCGGCGGCCATGACGTCGGGCAGCCAGGGCTGCTGCTGCTCGCCGCCGATGGTCAGGCGGACCCCTTCGTCGTTGCGCATGTAGAACTCGCGGGTCTCGTTGTCGCTGTCCAGGGAGTCGGTCTGGCTGGCGCGGAACTCGCGCGAGGCGGCCAGCAGCTGGGTCGTCCACGCGGGGCCCTGGTCGGGATCGGTCTCGCTCCAGGAGAGCGATTCGCCCGTCAAGGCTTCCGGGGTCCGCCCCGCGGCGTACGACTGCGCCCAGAACTCCATCACGTCGCCGGCCCGGTTGGCGCGGCTGCCGCCCATGGTCCCGTAGAAGAGGAGCACCCCGAACACCGCCGCCAGGATCAGCGGCACCAGCCCCACCAGGATCCCGGCGATGAAGAGCTTGGGCCGCAGCCGCAGGAAGTGCAGGCGCATGCCGAAGAGCAGCGTCAGCACGATGGTGACCCAGAAGAACTCCACGCCGGTCCGCGCGGTCATGACCACCTGGCCGGCCACGCCGTCGGGGTGTCCCTTGGCGAGCAGGATCAACGCCACCAGCATCGGCAGCCCCAGCAGGAACGCCACCATCCGGCGGCGCCCCGACAGCAGGTAGAGGCTGCCCAGCCGGCGCAGATGGAAGACCAGGAGCAGACCCACGCCCAGGGCCACGCCGCCGAGATCGAGGAGGAGCACGACCACGACCATGATCGCCAGCAGGACCAGCCAGGTCTTGCGGCGGCGGACGTCGAACCAGCGGAAGCGGATCGTGCTGACGAGCGCCAGCGACCAGGTGGCGGCCGCCACCCAGCCCGGCGCCTTGGTGTGGACGAGCGCCGCGCCCAGGGTGGTCAACAGGCAGATCAGGAGGACCCGCCAGGCGGGGTCGTTGCGGGGATCGCGTTCGCGGCTCATCGGATGCCGTGCTCCTTCTTGTAGGCGGCCCAGTTGGCCTTGAGCTCCTCGAACGCCGCGAGATCCGGGCAGCGCAGGAACGGGTTGTGGTCGCGCTCGTGGCCGATGGTGGACGCGGTCATCTCCCCCGGCCCGCCGTAATAGTCATGACCGGGAAAGGTCCTGACGTCTACGGGCAAGGCGATCAGGCGTTGCAGCGATGCCCATTCCTGGGCGGCCGAGCTGCCCGGGAAGTAGCTGCCGGTGCCGCCCACCTTGCCGCAGAACAGGAGGTCGCCGGTGACCAGGGCGTCGCCGCAGCGGAAGCAGACGTGGTCCGGGGCGTGGCCCGGCGTGACCAGCGCCTCGATGGCGAGCCGGCCCACGGCGATCACCTCGCCGTCGCGCACGGGCACGGCGCCGGGCACGGTGCGATCGGTGCCGGCGCGCACCACGGCGCCGGTGTGCGCGGCCAGCTCGGGCACGCAGGCGGTGTGGTCGCCGTGGCCGTGGGTGACCAGGATGGTGGTGATCGCCAGGCCGCGCTCGGCGGCCAGCGCGGCCAGGCGCGCGGGCTCGTGGCCGCAATCCACGGCGGCGGCCTCGCCCGAGACGGGGTCGGCCAGCAGGTACTGCCAGTTGCGGTCGCCGCCGAGGTGGATCTGCAGCAGGGTCAGCGCGTCGGTGGAATGGTCGATGAGGCGCATGGGATCCTTTCGGGAATCAGAGCGCGTCCCAGAAGCGGACGGCCAGGTAGACCCAGGTGTCACGGTCGGTGGCCTCGAAATAGCCGTCGTCGTTGGCGAAGATCCAGGGATCGGCCGGCGTGGTCTGCAAGCCGATCCCGATGTCCAGGAAGCGCGGCCGCGAGGGATGGTTCCGGCGCAGCAGCAGGCCCACCCGACCGCTCCAGCCCAGGTTCTTCTGCTCGACCACGCGGCCGCGGGTCACCTCGCCGGTGCGCGGATCGACGAAGGTGCCGCCCCAGAAGAGCGAGCGGATGTAGTAGCCGACGCCGCCCTCGGCGTAGAGGTCGACGCTCTTGCTCGCGGGCAGCCGGCCCAGGGCGGCCAGGGTGAAGCCGAAGAGGTTGGTGCGGCCGTCGCCGAAGGCGTCCTCGAAGTCGCCGCGCATGTCGCCGAAGCCGGCCTGGAAGCCGAGCTGCGGCACGAAGTGCTCGGTCACGCCGTAGCCGAACGAGAGGCCCACCTGGCCCATGGGCGTGAAGTAGTCGTTGAAGCCGGAGACGTTCTGGCGCACGCCGGCCTCCACCAGCGCGAGCCAGGCGTGGCTCACCGGCGCGCGGCCGGTGGCGGCGGCAGCGGTCCGGGCCCGGTGGGGCGCCGTGGGCGGCGGCGGGGTCTCGGGCCACGAGCGCACCGTGGCCAGGGGATCATGGGCGGGCGGCTCGGGCCGGCGGGGCATGGGCGGCGGCTCGGTGCCGTGCAGCAGCGCCGCGGCGCGTCCCTGCAGCGCCAGCCAGCTCTCGGCGGAGAGGCTGCGCACGAACACGCGGGGGCCGGCGGCGGGGTCGTCCACCTCCAGCCGCGCCAGCACCGCGCCCCAGGGCGCCTGGCCGAAGCGGACCCGGACCAGGTGCGAGACGTCGGGAAAGAGCGCCAGCCTGGCTATCAGCTCCTGCTCCAGGATCTCGGGCAGGTCGGGGTGCAGGCGCACGGCGGGGGTCTCGGGCGGCGGCACGCCCACGGCGTCGCCGGCCGCTCCGGTCAGCAGGGCGAGGATCAAGCAGAGCGGTGCCGGGAACAGGTGCTGTGCCTTCATACCGGTCATGATACCCGGACTGTCCCGGCGTATCCACTGCGGCGTTGACCTCCCGGGATCGCTGCGCCATGCTGTCCGCTGATAGCGATGTTCGCTATTCAAATTCAGCCACGGAGGGAACCATGCGCTTCTCGCCCCGACTCGTCGTCCTCGCCTTCTTCGTCCTGACCACCGCCCTGCCCGCCGTGCAGGCCGGCGAACTGGCCGACCACGGTCCCGAGGGGATCTTCTTCCACGACACCGACACCGGCCTCTACTGGTTCGACACGGCCTTCTGGGAGGGCATCGATCGCACCCAGGTCGACTTCTTCGTCACCGACGCCCGCCTCTGGTCCTGGGCCACCGGCGCCCAGGTCGACGCCCTGGTGGGCCAGACCGCACCCGACGGCAGCCTCCTCGAGGACCTCATGGGGTCGCGCCAGGCCACCATCGGCGGCGGCGGCCCGCGCTGGATCGGCTACCACGCCGGGGCCGTCCAGCCCGACGGCTGGCTCCTCCAGTCCGAGTCGCCGCCATACACCGAGCTGTCGACGTCGGGCAGCCAGAGCAACGTCGACAGCTTCACCCACGGCGCCTGGCTCGTGGCCGCCGACGACCCGGTGGCCGCCCCCCGCCTGGCCGACCTCGGCGACGAGGGCGAGTTCTTCCACGACCAGTTCACCGACCTCTACTGGTACGACCCCGCGCACTTCGTGGGCCTGACCCGCGCCGACGTGGAGACCTGGCTCGCCGACCACGCCGACTGGCGCTGGGCCACCGCCGCCGAGATCCGCGGCCTGGTGGGCATGTTCACCGTGGGCGACGTCGACGCCACCACGGTCCTCGGCGACGCCCAGGCCATTGTCGGCAGCGGCGGCGCGCGCTGGATCGGTTACTACGCCCAGGCCACCCAGCCCGACGGCATGCTTTTGGAGGCGAGCATCCTCTCCTCCCGCGTGCTGATCACCACGGCAGGGACCCAGAGCGGCGTCGCGGCGTGGGATCCCGGGGCCTGGGTCGTCTCCGAGGTGGACCCGACGCCGGTGGAACAGCGGACGTGGAGCGGGGTGAAGGGGATCTGGCGGTAGATCGGTCAGCCGCGTCTTCATGGGTTTTTCACGGGGCGGTCCGGATGGCGGGCCGCCCTGGTTTCGTGAGGGTGTCGGGTTCGCCACTCCTGGCCTCAAGAGTGTCCTGGCTGCAGTCTATCAGGATAGACAGCTTGTTTCCCCCGGGGGTAATCAGTTTTTGAAGGTGTTGCTAATTATAGATTTAAACGAATCAATGTTCCCCAAGACCACCAAGCAGAACTAAATGTTCATGCAAGATACCGCGTGGATATATCAACGCCCAGGCCGCGATCTATCGGGTTAGACAGCCAGATCTCTCCCCCAACATTTGGGACCTTGGCCGTGCCAGAAAGACTGTGCATGGCGGCAGAGATCCTGGCGCCGCGCTCTCAAGAAACATTATCGGATGATTTAAATATAATTACAACAAGGACATACGCCATTGCGCCGGCGCACGCCGCGGTCATTGATAGCCGAGATCGGCACATCCAGGGTCCATGACAATCTTCAAGGCCCGTTCCACCACCACGAGCTCCAGTGCTCAAGCACCATCCCAACCCAGCCATCCCAACGCCAGTAGCCACTCCACCAAACCCGAGCTACATTTTGAGGATAAAACTAGTAATGTTTACCGACCCTGGCGCACCTACGCTCATGGTGAACCAACAAGATCATAGATAGAAGGAGCACCGACATGTCCGCAACACCCCTGTCCCGGCTGTTCCTGGCCACCACCCTGCTCGCCCTCGGCGCCGGCCTCGCCCACGCCCAGGGCGGCCTCGGCCAGCCCGCCCCCGACTTCACCCTCACCGGCAACGACGGTGTGGACTACACCCTGAGCGACGCCTTCGGCGACCAGGTCCAGCTCCTGCACATGGTGGGCTACGCCTGAGGCTCCTGCATCAACGATGGCCCCGGTCTGGAGGCCCTCTATCAGCAGTTCGGACCCGATCAGGTCCGCTTCCTCGCCGCCGACTTCTGGAACGGCAGCGACGCCCAGTGCGACCTCTTCCAGAACGCCGCCGAGATCACCTATCCGGTGCTCCTGAACGCCACGTTCCTGGGCGACCCGGACATGTACAACTGCAGCTACCATTACATCATCGTCGTCGACGGCGACGGCGTGGTGGCGTACCGCGGCTCGGCCAACCTGGCCGCCCTGTCCATCGTGCTCGAGGACGCGGTGAGCCGGTTGCAGACCGGCACCGCGGTGGGCGACGTGCCCGGCGCCGGCACGATCCTCGGCGTCAACTATCCCAACCCCTTCAACCCCACCACCCGCATCCCCTTCGCAGTGCCCGACGCCCGTGACGGCGCCGCGGTGCGGCTGGACGTGCTCGACCTCCGCGGCCGCGTGGTGCGGACCCTGGTCGACGGCAACCGGCCCGCCGGGGAGCACGAGGCGGTCTTCGACGGCCGCGACCAGGCCGGCAACCTGCTGGCCAGCGGCAGCTACCTCGCGCGCCTGCGCGTGGGCGATTCCACCGAGACCAGGACCATGGCCCTGGTCAAGTAGATCGACAGGACACGGATCTTGAAGAGAGGACACACCATGAACCAGAAGATCTCGCCGCGGCCCTCGGCCGTGCTCCGATACGGCGTGGCCGGCCGGCTGGCCCTGACCGCCGCCCTGCTCGCCCTATTCAGCGGCACCGCCCTGGCCCAGGCCGGGGTCGGCGACCCCGCCCCCGACTTCACCCTCACCGGCAACGACGGCCTGGAGTACACCCTGAGCGACGCCTTCGGCGACCAGGTCCAGCTGCTCTACTTCATCGGCTACAGCTGAGGCTCGTGCATCAATGACGGCCCCAGTGTGGAGGCCCTTTATCAGTCGCATGACGCCATGGATCTGCGCGCGTTCGCCCTCGACGTGTGGAACGGCAGCGACGCCAACAACGACCTGTTCCAGAACGTGGCCGGCATCAGCTTCCCCGTGCTCCTGAATGCCGGCTACCTCCAGGCCGCCGACCAGTACGACACCGGTCGGCACACCGTGTTCGTGATCGACGGCGAGGGCATCGTCCGCTATCGCGGTCCGGTGAACACCACCGACATCGCCGCCGCCCTCGACGAGGCCGTGGCGGACCTGGGCTCGCAGACCGCCGTGGGTGACACCCCGCAGGGCGGCGCGCTCCTGGCGGCCAACTACCCCAACCCCTTCAACCCCTCGACCAGCATCCCCTACGAGGTGCCCGTGGCCCGCGACGGCGCGCCGGTGCGCCTCGATATCCTCGACCTCCGCGGCCGGGTGGTCCAGACCCTGGTCGCCGGCTCGCGGCCGGCCGGCCGCCACCTGGCGGTCTTCACCGGCGTCGACGCCCGCGGCAATACGCTGCCCAGCGGCGCCTACCTGGCGCGCCTGCGTGTGGGGGACACGGTGGAAGCCCGGGTCATGACCCTGGTGAAGTAGGGTTACCCGAGTCGAGACGAGCGAAGAAAAGGCCCCGGTCGTCGTCACGGCCGGGGCCTTTCAGCGTCTCCTCGGAAGCCGCAGCTACTCGCGGAACAGGCTCTTGACCTCGCTCCAGGTCGACTGCTCGGTGGGCGTGGAGTCGGCGGGCGTGTAGTGGATGTTGACCAGCATGTCGGTCATGACCACGCCCTGCTGGTCGCAGGTCTGGGACAGCGAGAGCGGGCCGGCGATGATGTAGTAGATGCCGGGCTGGTCCACGGTCATCTGCAGGGTGAGCGTGCAGAGGCGCACGACGTCGCCGCCCATGCACTCCTCCGAGGTGGTCACCACACCGCTGAGGGGTGCGCCTTCGTGCTCGCAGGCCGGGTTGTACTCCTCGTCGACGATGACCGCGGCGCCGCCGCAGCAGGCCTCGAGCACCGCCCAGTGGAATCGGCCGTAGTCGTGTTCCAGGGGCTCGCCGTCGGCGTCGCCGAGGACGAGGACGTGGAGCTGGAAGGTCTGGTCGCCCTCGACCTCGATGTCCGGATCGAAGTGGTCGGGCGCCGCGGAGAGGCCCAGGCGCGGGAAGGTGACCTGAGCGGAGGCCGGCAAGGCGATCAGCAGGCACAGCAGCGCCCCCAGCAAGGCGGCGCGCGTGATACGGTGGTGGCTGGCGTTCATGGGCGTCCTTCCGAAAATAACGGATACATCTTATCCTTAATGGTAGATGAGTGACGCCTCGACGTCCAGTCTTACACCCGATTCTTGCGCAGCACCGCGCTGGCCCGCAGCCAGTCCTCCTCGGTGGTGACCTTCCAGTTGCCCGGCTCGCCCATGACCACCACCGGCGAAAGCCCGCGCGCGGCCACCAGGCCGCCGTCGTCGGTGAAGGTCTGGCCGGTCTCGGCGGCCCAGCGGTGGGCCGCGGCCAGCTCCTGCCAGCGGCAGACCTGGGGCGTCTGCACCGCCGCCAGGCGTTCGCGGTCGAGGTAACCGGCCAGCGGGCTCTCCTCGCGGGCCAGATCCTCGCGGACGTCGAGCTGCACGATGGTGTCGGGGACAGCCACTCCGGGGATGGCCGCGCCGCGGCGGGCCGCCACCCGGGCCAGCCGCGCCAGGAGGTGGCGCGTGGCGAAGGGTCGGGCGGCATCGTGGATGGCCACGAGGTCGCCGGCCTGGGGCCGGACATCGGCGGGCAGTGCGGCCAGCAGTTGCAGCGCGTTCCAGGCCGACCCCGTGCGGTGCGGTCCGGCCGGGGCCAGAGCGCAGGGCACGTGGGGCGGATGGGCGGCCAGCGCCTGCTCGGCCATGGGTCGCCAGGGGTCCGGCACCACCAGCACGGTATGCACCACGCCGGGGGCCCGGGTCAGCTCCTCGAGGCTGTGCTCGAAGAGCATGCGGCCGCCTGCCTCGCGGAACTGCTTGGGCAGGCTGGCGTCGCCGTGGCGCGCCCGCGTGGACTGCCCGCCGGCCAGGATCACGAGGTAGAGGCGTGGCTGCAGCACCTGGGTCATGTCGTCATCCCCTCTCGGCGTCGCCGTGCGGCGCCAGGGCCAGGGCCACCGCCTCCTCGACGCTCACCGCGCCGACGATGGCTAGGCCCCGCGGCGCCGCCGCGCGCTCGTGCTTGCCCGCGGAGGTGGCGCAGACGGCGCGGGTGAACCCGTGCCGCGCCGCCTCGCGCAGACGTTCCGACTCCGCCGCCGCGGGCCGCACCTCGCCCGTGAGACCCACCTCGCCGAGTACCAGCGTGCCCACCGGCAGCGCGCGTTCGCGCAGGCTCGAGGCCAGGGCGGCCAGGATGGCGAGGTCGGCCGCGGGATCGTCGAGCCGGCCGCCGCCCGCCACCTTCACGAAGACGTCGCAGCCGGCGAGGTCGAGCCCGGCGCGCTTCTCGAGGATGGCCGCCAGGAGCGCCACCCGCTTGCCGTCGACCCCCTGGACCACCCGCTGCGGCGTGCCGTACCGCGAGGGCGCCACCAGCGCCTGGACCTCCACCAGGAACACCCGCGAGCCGTTGCGCACCGCGCAGACCGCCGCCCCCGGCTCGTGTCCGCCGCGGTTGCCGCCCAGGAAGAGCACCCCCGCGTCGTCCACCGGCACCAGGCCGTCCTGGCGCATCTCCAGCACCGCCAGCTCCCCGGTGGTCCCGAAACGGTTCTTCACCGCGCGCACCAGCCGAATCGAGCCGCCGCCCGAGCCCTCGAAGTAGAGCACAGTGTCCACCATGTGCTCGAGCAGCTTGGGCCCGGCCAGGTCGCCGGTCTTGGTCACATGGCCCACCAGGAAGACGGGGCTGCCGTGACGGCGGGCGAGGTCGGCCAGGATGCCGCCGCAGTAGCGGATCTGCGTGGGCGAGCCGGGGTAGCTGTCCACCGCCTCGCCGTGCAGGGTCTGCACCGAGTCGGCGATGATCACCGTGGGGCCCTCGTGCGCGGCGAGCGCCGTCTGCAGCGCCGCCACCAGCGGCTCGAGGCGCACCTCGGCCAGGATGTGGAAGCCCTCCTCGCGGTCGGGCGCGAAGCCCAGCCTCTCGGCGCGGAGCCGGATCTGCGCCGGCGATTCCTCGCCCGCGACGTAGAGCACGCGCACGCCGGCGCGCACCCAGCGCAGCGCGAGGCCGGTCAGCAGGGTCGACTTGCCCACGCCCGGCTCGCCGCCCAGCAGCACCACCGACCCCTCCACCAGGCCGCCGCCCAGGACGCGGGCGATCTCGGCGGGTTCGACCGGGATCCGCGCGGTGCGGGCCGCGTCGATCTCGCGCAAGGCAACCGGCTGGACCGGCCGTGCGTCCCGCTGGTGAGGGGCCTGGAAGCCGCGGGAGCCCTTGCCGTCGGCAGCCTCGCGGAACTCCTTCATGGTGCCGTAGGTGCCGCAGGACGGACAGCGGCCGTACCAGCGGACCTCGGTGTGACCGCAATCGCTGCAGACGAAGCTGGTGGTAGCTCGGGCCATGGTGTCGCCATCCGTTGTCGTCGAAGGATCGTCGGTCGCCGTGACGGTCCAGATTAGCGGCCCGCGGCGACGCGGTCAATCTGCCGGGAACAATCGCCAGCAGGCTCGGGTAACACCGGAGATCATTCCCTGACCATCTCCCCACGGGATGGAGTTCGCCCATGGTTCGCCGCCAGCTCGCCGCCCTGGCCTTCGCCGTCTCGGTCGGCCTCGGTCTCTGCCACGCGCTCTGCTACTCGACCCTGCTGCCCGACCAGGTCGCCAGCCATTTCGATGCCACCGGCGCCCCCGCCGCCTGGACCTCGCGCAGCACCATGATCGACATCCAGCTGACCGTGATCACGGTCCTCGCCGCGGCCTTCGCGCTGCTCGCGGGGATCCTGATCAAGTCGCCGGCCCGCTGGTTCAGCCTGCCCAACCGCCAGTGGTGGCTCGCCCCGGAACGCTGCGACCACACGCGCTGCGACCTGGCCTGCCGCGTCCTCTGGCTCGGCACCTTCACCCAGATCTTCGTGCTCGACCTCTTCCACCACGCCGTGCGCGTGAACCTGGGGCGCGTGCCTCAGCTGGAGAACGTCTGGCCCGACGTGATCGGGTTCCTGGTCCTGGTCGGGATCTGGGTCGGGTTGATCCTGCTGCGTTACGCGCGGCGACCGGCGGCGGCCTCATAGATCGCCAGGTACTGCTCGCCCATGGCCGTCAGGGTGTAGCGCCGGCGCTGCTCGCTGGCGGCTTGCGTGCCGAGGCGCTCGCGCAGACCGGCATCCTCGCCCAACCGCTGCAATCCGTCCGCGAACCCCGCCACATCCCCCACGGGCACCAGCCAGCCGGTCCGGTCATGGACCAGCACCTCGGCCAGCCCGCCCACGTCCGACGCCAGGGTCGGCAGCCCCAGCGACATGGCCTCCAGCAGCGTGTAGGGCAGGCCCTCGTGGTGCGAGGACATGACCAGCAGATCGCTGTGGGCCATGAGCGCGTAGACGTCGCGGCGGAAGCCGTGGAAGGTCACGCGGTCGGCCACGCCGAGCGAGGCCGCGAGGGCTTCCAGCTCGGGTCGGAGGCCGCCCTCCCCCACCAGGTTCAGCTGCCAGGAGTGGTTCTCCGGCAGGAGAGACAGCGCCCTCAGCGCGATGTCGATGCCCTTGACGCCGCTCAGCCGTCCCACCATGAGCGCGTGCAGGCGCTCCGGCGCCAGGCCCTCGGGGCGCTCGGGGAAGGCGGCACGCTCCAGGGGTTCGATCCCGTTGTGCACCGTGTGCAGGGCCGCCGAACCGTAGCTCTTGCCGTGCCGGCGCTGGAGGTCCGCGGTCACGAAGCAGATGGGCGCCCGGCGGTGCCGGCAGGCCCGGACCTCGAGGGTGCGATAGAGCCGGTCGCGCAGGAAGGCCCGCGGATGCCGCCAGGTGGGCTCGCCCTGGCCGTGCATGGTGGCCACCATGGCGAATGGGCCCGTCGCCAGCGCGGCGTTCACGGCGGCCTTGTAGCCATGGACGTGGACCAGGCGGATGCCGTGGTCGGCGAGGAGGCGGCCGAGGCGCCGTGGGGCGGCGAGGTCGAAGGCCGACCGCGTGGGGATCACGTGCACCGGCAGGCCGTCGGCGCGGCACTGGGCCGCCAGTTCGCGGTCGTGAAAGAGGATCACGTGCGGCTGGAGGCCGCGTTCACCGAGGAAGGCGCCGAGGCCGAGGATGTGGCGCTCGGCGCCTCCGAAGAGCTCACCGACGGCAACGATGCCGATTGGTCCGGTCACGGATTCGGCCAGCTCATGCCCGCGGTGGCCGCCTCGAGGAACGGCATGAAGGCCGCGGCGGCCTTTTGGTTGCCGGTGCTGCTGGGGTGGCTGTCGTGGCCGCCGCCCGTGGGATAGGCCGAGAGGTTGGTGGCCCCGTTGTCGGTCAGCACGTCGTAGTAGTCGAAGACCGCCACGTTGGGCAGGTCGTAGCCGGCGAGCCAGCCCTGCTCGCGATCGGCGAGCCAGCTGTTGAACTCGCGCGCCAGCGCGGCACCCTTGGACTGGGGCTTGAGCCAGTTCTTGAGCTTGGCCTTGAAGCCCGAGGGATTGCGCTCGGCCAGCGGAGGCGCCGTGAAGGCCACGAAGAGCACGTCGGGGTGCTCGCGGAAGAAGGGCAGCAGCGTCCGGTAGGCCGCGCGCGCATTGGCCACGGTCTTCTCGCAGCTGTCCGGATCTCCCGGCTCCTTGCCCTCGCCTTTGAAGTCGTTGTTGGGGAAGCAGCTCTTGAAGCAGACGATGTCGTTGCGCACGCCGTCGGGCAGCAGCTCGTCCTGGTTCCTGGTCTGCAGGATCCGGTCCATCTGGCTGGCGAACTTCCGGTGCCAGTGGCAGATGTCGGTGTCCGCGCCCACGATGGAGCCGTAGCTGGCCTCGTTGACCGCGTAGCCTGCGTTCTCGAGCATCCGGCGCAGCCCGCCACCGTTGGGGTGGCTGACGTAGATGCACTGGGAGCCGGAGTTCTCGCCTTGATCGGCGAACAGCTGTCCCCCGCACGAATGGTGGATGAACAGCAGATTACGAGCGTCCTGATCGGGAGTCATGGTGGAGTCGTTTCCTTCCTCGGTCGTGGCGGCCAGCACGGCGCCGCCTAGCAGGGCCAGCAGGCCGGCCAGAAACACGATCCTCGTGAGCTGATGCATCGATGATCCTCCTCGCTGACTGGGGTCGAAGCAAACCCCAATCCGGGCACGATAGGACAAGGCCCGCCCGACGGCCAGTCGCCAGAAACTCCGGGCCCACCTGACGAGGCCCCCGACAACCAGACCTACCGAACCAGCATCATCTTGTGCAACTGCGCCCCCGCCTCCACGCTCAGCCGGCACAGGTACACCCCGCTGGCGTTCTCGCGCCCGGCGGCGTCCCGGCCGTCCCAGCGCACCTCGTGCCGGCCGGCGGCGAGCACGCCGTCGTGCAGGCGCCGCACGAGCCGGCCGCGCAGGTCGAACACCTCCAGGCGCACGGACTGGGCGCGGGCCAGGTCGAAGGCGATGGTGGTCTGGGGATTGAACGGATTGGGCGCGTTGCCCACCAGGCGCGTGACCGCGGGGACGTCGACCGGCGCCGCGGTGATCACGGCGGGGACCAGGATGTTCAGGCCCCACGCCACGAGCGTCCCAGTGTCGCTGCCCGCGTCGTCGACCACGTGGAGCGTCCAGTCGCCCGCGATGGGCTCGCCCAGGTAATCGGCGAGCTGGCCGGGGCCGTCCACGTCGAGGGTCTCGGGCCAGTTGCCCACGATGTCGTCGGCGCTGCTGCCCGAGCCGTTGTGGAGCGTGACGGTGGTGCCCTGGGGGCTGGTGAGCCGGACGGTGAGGTCGCCGATCCAGCTGTGCTGGATGTCGATGTCGACGGTGATGGCCGACAGGTCCCCCGTGGCCTCCACCGTCAGCACGCTGGTGACCCCGGTGGGATTGTCGTCCGGGATGGGCAAGCCAGGGGCGGTGCTCACGTGCACCTCGGTCACCGGCCAAAGCACGAGGTCGACACCCTCGAGGACCTGGCCGTCGTCCAGGACCACGGTCTCCACCGCGGTGGCGTAGCCCGGTTTGCTGGCGGTGACCAGGTAGGTGGCGCCGTAGAGGCCCTCGAAACGGTAAGCGCCGTCGGGGCCGGTGACCGTGCTGTAGGCCGGGCCGCAGCTGACGGTCACTTCCGAGGGCTCGCTGCCGTCGGCCATGGCCACCGTGCCCGCGATGACCCCGGAAGCCGGCGTCTCCTGCGCGAGCAGGTACGCCAGGGCGTTCTCGGTGAGGGCGCGCCCGGCGGCGGCGTCGACCGCGTTGATGTTGAACGCCAGGTAGACGATCTGGCCGGCCTGGGGCGCCGGCGTGTCGTCGTAAACCAGCACGCCCGCGGCGCCGCTGTAGCTGGCGGTCTCCAGCACCACCAAGGCGTCGGCGGCGGGGTCGACCGCGTCCTCGTCGCCGTAGCCGTTGTAGGTCACCGGGATGGTGGTCGGCAGCGGGTTGGGGCGGACCATGAGCGGATGGCCGGCCTGGCCCGCGGCGACCTCGAGCGCGCCGCCGTTGTCGCTGCGCCAGCTCGTGGCGTGCAGCACGTCCTGGGCGAAGCCGCTGTACCCGGGGGAGCTGAGCGCGTCGTAGCCCACCTCGCCGCCCTCGACCAGGATCCGGCCGCCGGCGTTGGCCCAGGCACGCAGGGCGTCGCGGAGGGTGGCGCTGGTCAAGGGACCGGTGTTGTCGCCGGCCGAGTAGACCAGGGCCTGATAGCCGTCGAAGCTGTCGGGCGTGACTCCTGCGGCGTTGATCACGTCGGCCACGTAGCCGGCCTCGGTCAGCCACTGCGCCATCTCGGTGGCGGCGGAGCGGCCGTCGCGCGGGGCCAGCGGCTGCTTCTGTTCGTCGTACTTGACGTCGGTCTCGCCACGGTCGGTGTCGTCGATCACCAGCACCACGCCGAGGGTGTCGATGACCTCGAACAGGTGGGGACCGCTCACGGTGACGTTGGGCGTGCCGGCCTGGTCGAACGCGGTGACCGTGTAGGCGATCTGGTCGCCCACCTGCACCTCGCCCGCCGCCAGCGGGAAGGTGATCACGTAGAGGCCCGACCGGTCCTCCAGCAGGAAGGGCCCCTGCGCGGGACCGCCATTGAGCGTGAAGACCAGCTCGACCCGGTCCACGCCCAGGTTGTCGGTGACCTCGGCGGCGACCACGGGCGGCCAGGTGATCAGCGGCTGGTCGCCCAGCGGCGTGTGCGCCAGGACTGGGGGCGTGGTGTCCGGACCGACCGCGAAGGTGAACGGCGCCGCGGCGCCGGCCACCGGCAGTCGGGTGGTGATGTCGGCGGAGTCGGTGACCTGCAGGTAGTAGGCGATCTCCGTGCCCGCGGGCTGGGCCGGCAGCAGCGCCATGTACTCGTCGCCGGCCACGAGGTCCAGCGCGGTCTGCTGCCATGTCTCGCCGTCGGTGGACCAGACGAGCCAGCGCTCGCCCGGATCCAGCGGCAGCCGGTCGGTGATCGTGGCGGCCACCGCGTACGGGCCGACCGTGTCCTCGGTGTCGCCCAGCGGCTCGTGGGCGATGTTGGCGCCCCAGTAGGTCACCGCGGCGTGGGCGTCGAGGATGCCCCAGCCGAAGTCGTTGTCGGGATTGCCGGCGCGGTCGGCGGTCTCGCGGAGCGCCTCGCGGACCTGGATCGGCGTGAGGCTGGGCGCGCGGGCCAGGACCAGCGCGGCCACGCCCGCGGTCAGCGGGCAGGAGAAGCTGGTGCCGTCGGCCGCGCCGTAGCCCTGGTCGTCGCTCACCGAGACCACGTGGTTGCCCACGCCCTGGGCCGAGACGTCGGGCTTGATGCGGCCGTCGTAGGTGGGGCCGGGCGAGCTGAAGCTGGCGATGTCGCCCGCCAGGGTCACCGCGCCCACGGCGATGACGCTGTCGCCGTCGGCGGGCGCGATGATGTGGCCGAAGCCCCAGCCGCGCTCGTTGCCGGCGGAGTTGACCACCACCACGCCGCGGCCCACGGCGAGGTCGGCGGCGATGGTGGTGACGGCGGTGTTGCCGTCGAGGTCGGCGAACTCGTACCACTCGTAGTAGCCGAGGCTGCTGGAGACCACGTCGGCGCCCAGCGATTCGACCCACTCGAGGCCAGCCACCCAGTTGTCCTCCTCGATGGGGACTTCCTGCGAGACGTCCTCGGTCTTGGCCAGGATGGCGGTGGCGCCGAACGCCGGCCCCACAAGCGCGCCGTCGCTGTAGCCCATGACCGTGGAGAGGGTCTTGGTGCCGTGGTTGTGCTGGGTGGGGGAATCGCCGGGCTCGTTCTCCACCACGTCGTCGTCGTTGATGAAGTCGTACCGCGCGATCACCGGGATCCCGGCCAGCGCCTCGTGGGTGGTCTTGAAGCCCGTGTCGAGCATGCCGATCACCACGCCCTCGCCGGTGATGCCCATGGCGTGCACCGGCGGCACGTTGATCTGCTCGAGGCCGGCGAGGCTGGGACCGTAGTTGATGTCGTAGCGCCCGGCGGCCTCGGCGCGGGCGGCCGCCAGCGCCTCGGCGGTGAGTTCGCGCTCCACCGGCAGCACCGGTGGCACGGGGCGGCGGAACCGGGCCACCAGGTCGATCCGCTCGACGAAGGCGAGGGCGGCCACGGCGGCGATCTGGTCGGGCGTGGCGTCGAAGCTCGCCGCGTTCAGCCAGCGCGACTGGCGCCGGGCGCGGGCGCCGGTGGCGGCGACGGCCGCGCGGTACGCCGGAGACACCTCCAGGTCCCGCGCGTCGACCAGTCGCTGGCCGGGCTGCAGCGACCGGGCGCGCCGCGCCAGCGTGCGCTCGGGCAGCGCCCCCTCGGCGGCCGCGAGCGCCGCGGCGAGGTCGTCGCCGGCGAGCCCCCGGTCGGTGAAGTAGACCCAAACCGCGTAGGTGCCGTCGGCCTGGCGCATGGCGCCGTCGGGGTCGGCCAGGGCACGGTCGAGCCGTGGCGCGGTCTTGTCCTGGGCCAGGGCGGGCAGGGACACGAGCAAGGCGATCAGGAACACGAGCAGCGCAGGCAAGTTCTTCACGGGAGCCATCTCCGGATGCTGAAGGAACAGCGAGTTCGGCCGACCGACGCGGGGGGCACGACACCCTCGGTCGAATTGAGTGATTATACCACAAATCATCACACATGATCACGGCCCAGGATAGCGTGGGATTTGGCAATGGCAAAGCCACATCATAATGTTCGTCGTGACGACCCGGACCGTGACCCCAGGGGAGACACGCCATGACCCGACCCACCCTCGGCCTCGTCCTCGGCAGCGGCGGCGCCCGCGGCCTCGCGCACTGCGGCGTCCTGCAGGCGCTCCACGAGGCGGACCTGCCCATCGACGTGATCGCCGGCACCAGCATGGGCGCCCTGGTGGGTGCGCTCTACGCCCGCGAACCCGCGCCAGCCACGGTCTGGCAGCAGCTCAGCGATTACGTCGGAGACCGCGAGTTCGCCGACTACTGGAGCGCCTTCGTGCCCCGTCGCGAGGGCGAGGAACGCCCCAACGGTCGGCCGTGGGACGGGCTCTTCGACTTCATGCATCGCGGCCGCATCGCGGTGAAGACCATGGCCACCCGCTCGGCCGAGAGCCAGGCCCGCCTCCGGGACCCCCTGGCCCGCCTCTTCGCCGGCACCGAGTCCTTCGCGGACCTCGCCATCCCCCTCGCCGCGGTGGCCCTCGACCTGGTCTCCGGCGAGATGGTGATCTTCGAGGACGGACCGCTGGTCGACGGGATCTACGCCAGCTGCGCCATCCCGGGGGTCTTCCCGCCCGTGGAGCGCGAGGGCCGGGTCATCGTCGACGGCGGCGGACCGTACCGCGTGCCCGTGGAAGCCGCCCAGCAGCTGGGCGCCACTTTCGTGGTGGCCGTGGACATCCCGGGCTACCAGGAACCCCACCTGCGCTCGGGTTTCGACCTGGGCATGCGCAGCAACGCCGTGGCCCGCGACCGGCTCAACGAGTACGTCTGCGCCACCGCCGACGTGCTCATCCGGCCCGACGTGCAGTCGTTCCACTGGGCCGACTTCCGCAGCGGCGAGGCCATCCGCCAGCTCGGCTACGAAGCCGCGCGCGCGGCGCTGCCCGCCCTCCAGCGCCAGTGGGGGCGCCACCGATCGCCGGTGATGAAGGCCGTGCGCGGGTTCGGCCGGCTCCTCAACGGCGCGGCCTGAATCGTCGTCGGGCTATTTCCTGCAGGACCTCGATTCCGTATCGTTTTCCGGCCCCGAAATTGCTTGCACTTCGAGCTTGCGAACCGGGCCGCAACGAGTATCGTATCGGCCCCGGCTCGATGAGATCGTCAGTGATCGCCGGAGATCGCCGGTCGGAAACTGGAGCCGGCATCGGCCCGCAGGAGGACCCATGGACAAGAAGACCCTCGACGAACTCCGCGACATCCTGGTCACGGAACGTCAGCGCCTGCTCAAGGATGTGCAGCGCAACGACAAGGCCATCCGCCACGCCGACGGCGAGTCCGAGAGTGGCGCGGGCCGTGCCCATAGCAACCACCTTGCCGATCAAGGCAGCGACGAGGCCGAGTACGAGACCAAGCTGCTGCTCTCGGCGAGCCAGAGCGAATACCTGTACGAGATCGAGGATGCGCTGCAGCGCATGGAGGACGGCATCTACGGCATCTGCGAGGTCACGGGCAAGGAGATCGGCATCGAGCGCCTGCGCGCCATTCCCACCGCGCGGCTGAGCATCGAGGCCCAGGAGCAGATGGAAAGTGGCCGCGCCTGGTAGATTCTTGCCGGCATGTGGACCTTCGGCAACCGCCGCCCCACCCGGGGCGGCGGTTCTTCGTGGAGCCGAGGCCGGCAATCGGTCAGCGGTTGTGCCCCACCCGGGCTCCCAGACCCACGGGCACGAGGGGCACGCTGCCGAAGGTCACGCCCACCAGCATGTCGCGCGTGGCGGTGGTGATGAAGGTCAAGCCCGGGCGCAAGGGTCCCAAGCGGATCAGCCCGGGATAGAGATTCACCCGCCAGCGGTTGTCCTTAACCTTGGAGTAGATCGCCGAGGCGAGCAGGCTCCCCTCGCGGTCGTAGAACATGCCGGCGGTGGTGGCCAGGTCCGCGGTCTCGCTGATCCCGTCCACGTCCTTCAGGTTCTTCGCCACGAATCCGGCCCCCGCGCTGAGATGGTGGCCGCCGCCGAGATGGTAGGTGGCCCCCAGTTCGCCGCTGTTGCCCCAGTGGTAGAAGAGGTACCAGGGCGTCGTGTGCCCCAGGCGCAGGCGGACCATGTAGTTCTGGCCCATGTTCTCCAGGGTGCCCAGCCGCGGATCGTAGAACGGCTGGTAGGACCAGTCGGCCATGTTCAGGGTTTCCCCGAAGAACCGGCTGACCCGATCGCTGCTGAAGAGCAGGATCCCCGCCACGTTGAAGATGTAGACGTCGGCCACCGGGTCGACACGCCAGCCCTGCTTGTCGTTCATCTCGACGGTCTCGTTGAGCAGGTGGTAGGCGGTGATGGTGGTCAGCGCCCACACGCGCTCGTTGCGGAACCCATGCCAGCGGTACCACTCGCGCATCATCCGGTAGCTCATGCCGCCGCCGATGAGGTGGTTCATGTAGTTGGGCCAGTACTGGGCGTTGCCCTCGTTGAAGCTGACGGGGATGATCTCCGACGAGAGGAAATCCCACCACCCCTTGTGCTCGATGGATGAGATGGGATTGCCCAGGTTCTTCCAGAGGTTGCGCCAGCCGTTCTCCCAGTGGATCTCGTCGAACTGGTTCGACCGGTTCTCCATCTGCAGGATGCCGAAGCCGCCGTTGACGATCAGGCGGAGCGGTCCGGTCAATCGCTCCGAACCGAAATCGCGACCGTGATAGAAGTAGTAGGCGGGAGTGGTCGTGGTGTCGGCGGGCGCCTGGTCCGCGCCGGCCATGGCCACCGAAGCGGTCAGGATCAGGTAGACGAGACCGGCCCCGATACTCCCCCATCCAGGCAGAGCCCTGGTCATGGTGTCATCCGTCTCCCCGGGCGATGGTATCAACCGTTGGGGTCCGTCAAGACAGTGCTAATTACGAATCGCCTGGTCAAAAAAAGAATTACGAAACGGCGCCGTTCATTGTTGACCTATATATCGAATACCGATATATTGACACTCAACATAAGGAGCCCGACTTGACCGGCCTGCCGCCCCTCGAAGCCCAGAACCTCACCCGCACCTGTCACGAGGCGCTCATCCTGACCGCCCTCGGCCAGGGGCCCCGCCACGGCTACCAGCTCGCCCTGGACGTGGAATCGCGGACCGGCGGGCATTTCCGGCTGAACCACGGCACGCTCTACCCCATCCTGCACAAGCTCGAGCACGATGGCCTGATCCAGGGCGACTGGGATCCTGCCGGGGTCGGTCGCAAGCGCAAGCACTACAGCCTCACCGGAGCGGGTCGGGCCCGGGCCGACGAACTCCGCCGCCAGCTCGCCGATTTCACCGCCCGCCTCGGCGACGCCCTGGGGGGTTGGTCCCGATGAGTCTTTTCCAACCCGAACTCCAACGCCTGGCCGACCGTCTCGATCTCCCCGAGCCCGCGCGCACCCGCGTGCTGCTGGAAGTGGCCGCCGATCTCGACGACCTCCACGCCACCGGCCTCGCCGCCGGCCTGGACCCCGCCGCGGCCCGTGCCTGCGCCCTCGAGTTCTGCGACCTCTCCGACGAGGCCCTGCACGACCTGGCCCGGATCCACGGTCCCGCGCTGCGCCGGCTGCTCGAGTCGCTGCCCGATGCCAGCCGCACGTGGTGGGAGCGCGGCCTGGCCAGCGCCACCGTGCTGATGCTGTGCCTGGTCGCCGGCACCGTGGCGGCCGCACCGGGTTTCCTGGCGCACGGCAGCATCTTCATCCAGCCCCTGGCGCTGCTCGCGGTCGTGGTCGCCGGCACGTTCCTTTACCGCGTCTACATGCTCTGGCTGCGGCAGGACCACCAGCCGCGACGCCTCCGTCGCGGCCACGTCCTGCTGCCCATGCTCGCGGTGGCCATGCTCGTCTGCGGCGCCATGGGCTTCTGGTGCGAGCTCTGGTGGGCCGCCCGGCAGGTCCACCAGTTCCAGACCTCCGCCCTGCCGGCCACGCTCGACTGGCTCCAGCGCGGCTCCGGCCTGCTGGTCGTGAGCCTGGTGGCCGCCCTGCTCACCGGCCTGGCCTGGCAGATCCTCGAGCACAAGGCCGACCGTTGCGAGGCCGCCGCCCTTGCCGCCGTCCTGCATCCCGAGACGTCCCGCCCACCCGGAACGCCGGAACCGAGGAGAACGTCATGATCCTGATCCTGAAACAGTGTGGCATGTTCGTCTGGCCGCTGCTGATCCTCGCGCTGGTCATCCTGGCGCTGGTGGGGCGTGCCACCCTGCGCCTGACTCGCCTGGCGGCCAGGCACACCGATCCGGTCCTCGAGGCCGACCTGCGCGCCATCCCCTTCTGGGCCGGCATGACCGCGCTGGTAGGTTTCGTGGGCCAGTTCAGCGGGATCTACAACGCCGCCGGCGCCATCAGCCGCGCCCGGGAGATCTCCCCCGCGGTGGTGGCTCAGGGCTTCGCCGAGTCCTTCTCCACGACGCTCGTGGGCATGACCGTGCTCCTGATCGCCGGCGTGGTGTGGTTCGCCCTGCAGGCACGGTACCGCTCGCTCAGCGGCACCGGCGGCGGCGTGCCGAGACCCGAGGCGGCGCTGGGGCTCGGGGTGTTGCTGCTGCTGTTGACGCCGGCGGCCGGGGGAATGCTGCTGGCGATGATGCTGGCGCCGGGAGTGTGATCCACGCGCGATCCAGGCGAGCCGGCCGACCGGATCCGAGCGGCCGGCTCGCTGCATCTGGTTGACCATCCTCGATCTTCTTTGCTGTCATCTCCGCTCATCTTGGCTATGATTCTCGCCGGCGACGACGGGAATCGCCCTGTTCGAAGTGCTCCCGTGCTGGCCTGGGTCCCGATCCGCTGATCTTCCGGGCATCCGCGTCCCCCGGCGTGACCTGTCCCATCTCGAGAGGTTTCCCTTGCACCAGAGTCCCCTCCGCACGGACACAGGAGCAGCCCTCGCCGGTCGTCGCTGCGCGGTGGTGGTCTACTCGTATTTCCCGGAAGACCCGCGTCCCCTCCGCGAGGCCCGCGCGCTGGTCCAGGCCGGGATGGCCGTGGATTACATCTGCCTGCTGCAGGACCCGGAATTACCCAGGCACGAACAGGTGGAAGGGATCGACGTCACCCGGATCCCGCTGCGCCGGCGACGGCGAGGCAAGCTGACCTACCTCCTGCAATACCTCGGCTTCCTGCTGGCCGCAGCCGCCGTCGTCTCCAGCCGCGCGCTCCGCAGGCCTTACGACCTGGTCCATGTCCACAACATGCCCGATGTGCTCGTCTTCAGCGCCCTGGTGGCCAAGTGGCGCGGCGCGCGGGTCCTGCTGGACCTGCACGATCCCATGCCGGAACTGATGGAATCGATCTTCTCCCTGCGGCCCGACAGCGGCTCGGTCCGCCTGCTGCGGGTCCTGGAACGCTGGAGCCTGGCGTTCGCCGATCACGCCCTGACGCCCAACATCGCGTTCCGCGACCTCTTCGTGTCGCGCAGCTGCCCGCCGGGCAAGATGTCCATCGTGGTCAACACGCCCGAAGAGGACATCTTCAGCCCCGAGGCCGCGACCGGCGCCGGGGACCAATCCACCGCGCAGGAGCCTGAGTGTTTCGAACTGATGTACCACGGCTCCCTGGTCGAGCGGCACGGGTTGCTCACGGCGCTCGAGGCGGTGGCTCTGCTCGCGCCCACCATGCCCGACCTGCACTTCTCGATCTACGGCTACCCGACACCGTTCCTGGCGGAGATCGAGGCGCGCATCACGGCGTTGGGCCTGACCGGCGTGGCCGCGTATCGCGGCGCCTGCGACCTGCGCGGCATCGCCCGCGCCGTCGCCGCCTGCGATCTGGGCCTCGTCCCCAACGAGCGGACCACCTTCACCGAGATCAACCTGCCCACCCGGCTCTTCGAGTACCTGGCGCTGAGCAAGCCCGTGGTGGCGCCCAACACGCGTGGCATCCGCGATTACTTCGCTGACGATGCGGTCATCTATTTCGAGCCAGGCGACGCCACCGACCTGGCCGAGCGCATCAGCTGGGCAAGGAATCACCCCACAGCAGTAGACAAGATCGTGATTTCGGGGCAACGTGTGTACCAGGACCACCGATGGACCAGGGAACGGCAAGGGTTCCTGGCCGTCGTCGCCGACCTGCTGGATCCGCGGAGCTGAAAATGAACCGCCCTTCGCCGGCTTACGTCGTCATCTCGCCCGTCCGCAACGAGGCCGAGCATCTGCCCGAGCTCATTGCGTGCATGGCGAACCAGACCATACCCCCGACCCGCTGGATCGTGGTCGACGACGGTTCCAGCGATGCTACCGGCGAGATCCTCGACCGCGCCGCCGCCGAACTGACCTTCCTGCAGGTCCTCCATCGCGGCGACCGCGGCTTCCGCAAGTCCGGCACCGGCGTCATGGAGGCCTTCGCCGAAGGGCTGGCCATGGTGGCGGACCTGGACTGGGACTACCTGATCAAGCTCGACGGCGATGTCAGCTTCACACCGGATTACTTCGCGCGTTGCTTCAGCCATTTCGACGCCGACCCAGAACTGGGTATCGCCGGCGGAAGCGTCTGCATCCGTCGTCGCGGCGACCTCGTGCGCGAATTCAAGACCGATCCGCCGTTCCATGTCCGCGGCGCCACCAAGATCTACCGGCGGGCCTGCTGGCGCGACATCCAGGGGCTGATCCCCTCCACCGGCTGGGACACCTTCGACGAGGTCAAGGCCAACCGGCTGGGCTGGACCACGCGGACCCTGCAGGACATCCGCCTCGAGCATCATCGCGCCACCGGCGGCGCCGACGGCGATCTGCGCAATTACTTCAAGAACGGCCGCGCCAACCACATCTGTGGCTACCATCCGCTCTTCATGCTGGCCAAGGTCATCAGTCGGCTCAAGGATCGGCCGCTGATCGCCGGCGGGATCGCCCTTGGCCTCGGCTACCTCAGCGGATCGCTCAAGGGCATCCCCCGGGTGGATGACCCGGAAACGATCCGCTACCTCCGGGACCAGCAGGTGCGCCGGCTGACCGGACGTCCCTCGCTCTGGACCTAGCTCCCGGCCCCCACAGCGCGATCGCTGGCTCCAGCCACGAGCTCCTGCCGGCTCAGAACTGGACGATGGCCCGGATGTTCCCCCCGCCGAACTTCTCCAGACTTGGTTCGTGGCTCAGGGAGATCTCGAGAGCCGAACCCCTCGCCAGGGCCAAGACCAGGCCCACCTCCAGCTTGTCGACATAGCCCGCCTCGGCATCGCCGTCCTCGTAGGCCCAGTCGTACCAGGACCCCATGTAGCCCAGCTCGACGCGGTGCCCCCGCCCCCAGGACCATTCGCCGTAGAGCGCCGACAGCGTCTCGGTCCGGTGGTAGGCGAAGGCGCCGTAGTCGCTGACCGTGGCACGGCGGCGCAGGCCGTGCAGCTCGCCGCGCAGCCGCCAGCGGTCGGAGAGGGGATAGAGGCCGCGAAGCGAGAGGAGGCGGTACCAGCCGGCGTAGTCGAAATCGTAGGAGCCGTCGCGCCAGGTGCGGATCTCGGCATCCTCGACGAGTTGCCAGGAGAGCTCGACCTGGGTCCGCACCGCCGGCTGCCAGCGCAGCCTCGCCTCCAGCTCGTTGGCCGTGCGCGCCTGGCGGCTCAGCTCGGGCGAGGCCTCGGCATCGGGATAGTCGCGGTCGAAGCCCTGCAGCCAGCGGCCCCGCGTGAAGAAGGACCAGGGACCGTGCGCCAGACGCGCCAGCCAGGCGAGCCCGCGCGGCTGCTGGGTGGTCTCGGCCCCTAGCTCGGTCTTCTCGTCGTACACCAGGTCGTCCATGACGTAGACCAGCTGCACGTAACGCGTGCGGTCCGCGCTGGTCCAGAGACCGCCCAGGTGAAGGTCCAGATCCTCCTTGTCGCGGGCGGGCATGACCTGGACCAGGGCGGCCAGGCCACGCCACACGCGCTGCTCCAAGCCGAGCAGGATGTCCTGGCGCTCGGTGGGCAGGTGGCGGGTCTCGCGCCAGACGATGTCGTTACGGAACCAGGTGCCGTCGGCGAGGGGGCTGTTGACGGTCCAGCGCGCGTCGACCAGGAGCTCCTTGGTGTGGATGCTGCCGAAGGTGCCGGCGAAGAGCGAGCCCGCCAGGCGGTTCCGCTCCCAGGCGGCCTGCCATTCGGGGTGCAGCGCGTAGTTGACCACGGGGTGGACGTGGAGCAGCGAGGAGCGGAAACCGGTCTCGTAGGGCCAGTCGGGCGGCGTGGCCGCGGTGGCCGCGGTGGCGACAAGGAGGCCCAGCAGAAGGGACCGGGACATGGGAGACCGCCTCGGAAAGGGACGGGGACCGATGCCGGGGCAGGGAGAGTCTTATCATCCGGAGCCGGGTCGTGGCAAGATCCCCGGCACCGGAGCCCGGAGACATCAAACGAGAGGCGCCCGGCCGGAGCCGGGCGCCTTGATCCAGGCACGGAGGTGGGGCGATCCGGGCGCCGCGATCAGGACCTACTTCACCACCAGCCCCACCAGCTTCCCCGCCACGAACACCGTCTTGACGATCTCCTTGCCCTCCAACCACTTCTGCACCTTCTCGCTGGCCAGCGCCGCCTCGCGCACCGCGGCTTCCTCCGCGTCGGCCGGCAGCTCGAGCTTGTCGCGGACCTTGCCGTTGATCTGGACCACGTAGGTCACGGTCTCGGCCACGAGGTAGCGCGCATCGGCTTCGGGCCAGGACGCGTGGGTGAGCGACTCCTCGTGGCCCAGCTTCGACCACAGCTCCTCGGCCAGGTGCGGCGCGTAGGGCGCCAGCAGGAGGACGAACGGCTCGAGCACCGCGCGCGGCCGTTCGTCGAGCTGGTTCATCTCGTTGACGAAGGTCATCATCTGACTGATGGCCGTGTTGAAGAGCAGCTTCTCGGTGCGGTCGGTGACCTCGTGGATGCAGCGGTGGAGGATGCGCAGCGCGTCCTCGCCGGGCTCGGTATCCTGGACCTGCGGCGCCAGCGCGTCGTCCTCGTCGCAGAAGAGCCGCCAGACGCGGTCGAGGAAGCGGTGCACGCCCTCGATGCCCTGGGTGTTCCAGGGCTTGTCGCGGTCCAGCGGGCCCAGGAACATGAGGTACATGCGCAGGGCGTCGGCGCCGTGCACCGAGATCACGTCGTCGGGGTTGACCACGTTGCCGCGGCTCTTGGACATCTTCTCGCCGTTCTCGCCCAGGATCATGCCCTGGTTGCGCAGGCTCTGGAACGGCTCCGTGGTGGAGACCAGGCCCAGGTCGTAGAGGACCTTGTGCCAGAAGCGGGCGTACATCAGGTGCAGCACGGCGTGCTCGGTGCCGCCGAGGTAGAGGTCGACCGGCATCCAGTAGGATTCCTTGACCGCGTCCCACGCCTGCTCGGTGTTGCGCGGATCGATGTAACGCAGGTAGTACCAGCACGACCCCGCCCACTGGGGCATGGTGTTGCTCTCGCGGACGGCCGCCTGGCCGCTCACCGGATCGGTGGTGTGGATCCACTCGTCGACCGTGGCCAGCGGGCCCTCGCCGCTGCCCGAGGGCCGGAACTCGTCGACCTCGGGCAACGTCAGCGGCAGCTCGTCGGGCTCGAGCAGGCGGACCGTGCCGTCGGCGAGCTTCAGGAGCGGGAACGGCTCGCCCCAGTAGCGCTGCCGGCTGAAGAGCCAGTCGCGCAGCTTGTAGTTGACCTTGCCCTCGCCCAGGCCGCGCTCCTCGAGCCAGGCCGAGATCTTGGCCTTGGCCTCGGGCACGGGCAGGCCGTCGATGAGCGGCGAGTTCATCAGCACGCCGTCGCCCGCCCAGGCCTCGCGGGCGATGTCGCCACCCGAGATGACCTCGACGATGGGCAGGCCGAACTGGGTGGCGAACTCCCAATCGCGCTGGTCGTGGGCCGGCACGGCCATGATGGCGCCGGTGCCGTAGCCCATGAGCACGTAGTCGGCCACCCAGATCGGGATCTCCGCGCCGTTGACCGGGTTGACCGCCATGGTGCCGGTGAAGACGCCGGTCTTGTCGCGGGCCACCTGGCGGTCGCGCTCGCTCTTGCGCGCCGCCTCCTCGCAGTACGCCAGCACCGCGGCGCGCTGCTCGCCCACGGCCAGGCGGTCGACCCAGGCGTGCTCGGGCGAGACCACCATGTAGGTGGCGCCGAAGAGGGTGTCGGGGCGCGTGGTGAACACGCGCAGCTTCTCCTTTAGCGCGGGCACCTCGAAGTCCACCTCGGCGCCCTCGCTGCGGCCGATCCAGTTGCGCTGGAGGTCCTTGATGGACTCGGGCCAGTCGAGGTCGTCGAGGTCCTCGAGCAGACGCTCGGCATAGGCGGTGATCCGGAGCATCCACTGCTTCATGGGCTTGCGGATCACCGGATGGCCGCCGATTTCGCTCTTGCCGTCGACCACTTCCTCGTTGGCCAGCACGGTGCCCAGCTCGGGGCACCAGTTCACCGCCACCTCGGCCTCGTAGGCCAGCCCCTGCTGGTAGAGCAGGGTGAAGATCCACTGCGTCCAGCGGTAGTACTCGGGGTGGGTGGTGGAGATCTCACGGTCCCAGTCGTAGCTGAAGCCGAACATCTTCAGCTGCCGCTTGAAGGTCTCGATGTTCTTCTTCGTGGTGATCGCGGGGTGGGTGCCGGTCTTCACCGCGTAGTTCTCCGCCGGCAGGCCGAAGGCGTCCCAGCCCATGGGATGCAGCACGTTGAAACCGCGCAGACGCTTGTAGCGCGCCATGATGTCGGTGGCCGTGTATCCCTCCGGGTGCCCCACGTGCAGGCCCTGCCCCGACGGATAGGGGAACATGTCCAGGACGTAGTACTTGGGCTTGTCCGACCCGTCGGACGCGCGGAAGCTCTGGTGCTCCTCCCAGTACCGTTGCCACCGGGGTTCGATGCTCGCGGGATCGTAGGCCATGGTCTTCACCCTTGCTGAATGGAACGCGATGATCCGGGCAATATGCTATCAGTCGACGGAATTCTCAACGTCACCGGCGGTGTCGGCCCCGTGGCCGGCCGACCCCGTCATGAGCGCCAGCCCGCAGCCCACCAGGAAGTAGAGCAGCATCTCGGGCTCGTCGTCGGTCTGGTAGACCTGGAAGATGCCCGCCACCGAGACGGCGACCTGACAGGCCAGCGCCCCCAGCAGGATCCAGCTCCCCGGCCCGCCGCGCCGCCAGCCGGCGAAGAGGTGCTTCACCGTGACCCACAGCAGCCAGAGCGCCGCCGCCAGTCCCAGCAGGCCGGCGTTCACCGCGTGCATGAGGTAGTCGTTGTGGCTGTGGGCGCGGGACTCGTAGTAGCCCGGATACTCGTGGGACTCGAGCATGACGTGGAAGTTGCCCGGTCCCCAGCCCAGCAGCGGCCGCGCCGCGATCCCCGCCACCGAGCTGCGCCAGAGGTTGGGCCGGGTGACCTCCTTCTCGTCGGTGAAGGCCTCGGCCACGCGCGTGCGCACCACCGGCATGGCCACCGCCAGGACCACCACCGCCACCAGCCCCGCCACCCCGGCCCGGCGCCAGGGTCGCGGCAGGCTCAGCGCGAGGAAGACCGCGGCGGCGAAGGCGCCCAGCTGGGCGCTGCGGGCGAACGACCAGATCAGCGCCAGACCCATGACGAGGCAGACCACGGCCGGCAGCCAGAGCCGGCGGGGCCGGTCCAGCAGCTCCTGGCGCAGCCAGGCCATGGCCAGCACCAGCAGCAGCATGATCTGGCCGCCGTAGCTCAGGTGGTGTCCCGAGAAGCCGATGGCGATGGGGTGGCCGGCGAAGCCCAGGAGCTTTTCCTGCCGTATCAGGTCCCAGCCGGTGAAATGCTGCACCACGCCGTAGACCGCCGCCACCAGCCCCGAGGCCAGGACGAGGCCCACCGCCCGGCGCACCACCGGCGCCTGTCCCGCCGCCACCAGGGGCACGCCCACCAGCAGCAGCTTGAACCAAAGCTCCTCGCCGAACTTGTCCCAGCGCATGGGCCCGGGCGACGACAGCGCCGTGGCCAGCGCGTGCACCAGCAGGTACGCCCCCAGCGCCAGCAGGAGATCCCGGGGCGGCAGGTGCCGTAGCCGGCCGGCCGGCCGCACGGACAGGACCACGGCCCAGACCAGGATGAGACCCGCGGCCACGTTGCCGCCGGCCACCGATACGGGGGCCGCCAGCGCCATCAGGTACAGGGGCAGGACTCGCAGGAACGCAGCCATGAACTCTCCCGGGCCGAGGTGATCCGGGCCAGGATGACCATAAAACCGCGCCCAGGCAAGGTCCGTTCGCGGGATCGGCGCGTCGGGCGACCCGGAAGCCGGCGCCGCGGGAGCTCCGTGACGGATCGAGCTGACCGCGGTTGGCGATCCGGAATCCTGCGGTGAGACCAGGCTAGAACGCCTCGGCGAAGCGGACGTAGACTCCCGAATCCCCGTCCCCCACGCCGTAGTCCAGGCGCAGGTTGGCCCGCTGGTCGCCGCCCACGTTGAAGCGCAGGCCGAAGCCCGCGTTCGGTCGCACCTCGTCGAGGCGCAGGCCGCCGACGCTGGCGGCCAGCTCGCCGCCGCCCACGAACACCGCCGCGCCCAGCCATTTCCACAGTCCGGAGCGCAGCTCCACCTGGCCCCGCACCACGTTGCGCTCGAGGTAGCGCTCCTCGAAGTAGCCGCGCAGACCGAGCCGTTGCAGCTCGTAGAAGGGAGCCGCGCCGCCGCTGATGAAGCCGCCGAAGAGGTTGGCGGCCAGCACGCGGCTGCCTCCCAGCGACCAGTAGCGCGTGAGGTTCAGGTCGGATCGGGTGTAGACGTAGTCCCCGCCCAGGATGTCGAGGTAGCGGGTCACCGCCAGGCGGTGGAACCAGCCCCGGGTCGGATAGAACACTGCATCGCGGGAATCGTAGGCCGCCGTCAGGCCCAGCCCGACGATCCCGCCGTCCTCGGCGCCGTAGATCTCGCCGCTGGCCAGCTGGCCCCCGTCGGCCACGTCCCGCAGCTGGCTGAACTTGAAGTCGACCAGCCCGCCGGCATAGAGCGCACCGGAGATGCTCCGCTTGACCTCGGTCTGGAAGTAGGCCGACCGCGGCGTGTAATCCTCCTCGGCGGTGGCGGGCGTGTCGTCGCCGACCCCGTAGAACTGGGTCGGGAACTTGGTGTAGCCCAGGTTCGACGCCAGATGCCAGCGGTCGTCGGCCCACCAGGCATCGGTGAACATGCCGAGGATGAGCTGGGCGTTGGTGGTGATGATGGCCAGCGGGGTCACCGTGGTGGGCCGGGCATCGGGGTCGTCGCTGAAACGGTAGTAGCGGCCGGCGCTGGCGCCGAAGGCCAGCTTGGTCTCGGGCGAGTACGCCACCACGGGCAGCACGTAGAGCCAGCCGCTGCGCGGCTTGGCCACGGCCAGGGCGACCGAATCGGCGGGGGCGGCGAACGAGGTGTCCGTCGGAGCCGCCGTTTGACCCTTGGCGAGGCCCGGCGTGCCGAGGCCCAGGGTCACCAGCAGCGCGAGAACGAGATGTATCCTGGCCATGCGTCCCTCTCAAGACACGACCGCCGCGTGGCGCGGCGGTCGCTGGTGGTGGCTGGCGTCAAGATAGGGCCAGGATGGTGTCCTGACAATCAGGTGGTCACGGTGGTCGACACGATGGCCGGCATGATGCACGCCACCATCACCGCCGCCTGCATGGCCTGGACCGCGTCGCGAGCCATGGAGCCGGCGATCTCGCCCTCGGCGATCTTCTTGATCCGGGCCTTGCGTTCCTTCAGGCGCTTCTTGTCGAAGACCTTGCTCAAAAGCCCGGCACTGTCGGCCAGCGAGACCAGCACGACGGTCCGGGGCGTCAGGTCGCCGGTGGCGGTGAAGATGGCGCGGCGCAGGCGGGCCACCACCTCCTTCTCGGGCCGGCCATCACGCTCGGGGTAGCGGGTCTGGTTGAAGATCCAGAGCACCTTGCCCTGCTCCTGCTTCAGCACTCCCTGGCGCACCAGGTCGGCGGCGATGCGCTCCTTGAGCCCGCTGCGGCCACCGAGCTTGCCCACCCAGGCCGCGCCGGTGCGGGGCTTCTTGGCCGCGGCCATCTCGGCCAGCACCTCGTCGAGCACCGGATTGCCCAGCGGCGTCGTGTCGATCACCTCGAGCCGGGGCTTCTTGTCCTCGGTGGTGCGGATGCGGCCGGCGAGGAGCAGCTCGGCGACCATGGCCCCGCCGGCCGCCTGCTGCCAGTAGCTGCCCATCTCCACCGTGCCCTTGTCGTCGTCCAGGGCGAGCAGGAGGACTTCTTCGTGCAGGAACAGTTCGCGGTCGATCATGGCGGGCCTCCAGGCGAAAGGGAAAGGATCCGCGCTCTTTACCCGCGGATCCCTCCCGGCATTCGGTGCATCCTAGAACAGCGAGGCCTTGAACATGGACTTGGGATCGCGCCGCATCTGGTCGAGCAGCCGATCCAGCGACTGCAGCGTGCTGTCGGCCCGATCGTAGAGCGAGTCGTCGGTGAGCAGGCGCCCCACGGTGCCCTCGCCCTGCTCCATCCGGGCGAGCAGCGACCGGGCCTGGACCGTGGCAGCCCGCAGCTCGACCATGGTGGAATCGAAGCTCGCCGCGGCCTGGCGCGTGGCCTGGAGCGTGCTGTCGAGCTTGCCCTCGCCCAGGGCCGCCTCGAGGGTGGTGGTGAGGGCGGCCAGGTTGGTGGTGATCTGCCGGAGATCCTCCCGGTTCTCCTTCATCATCCCCTCGGTCTCCAGGAGCGTGCGTTCGGCCGTGGCCAGCGGTCCGGTGATCGTGCCCTCGGCCCGGAGCTGGGAAACGAACAGCCGGACCTCCTCGCTGAGCGCGGACATCTCGTCCAGGGCCTGGGTCGCCTTGTCGCCGAAGGCGAGCATGGAGGCCGCGTTGCGGCCCTGGAAGATGTGGCCAGGCTGGGCGAGCGCCGCCCCGCCACCTGGCTCGATCTCGATCAGCACCTCGCCGACGAGGCCCTTCATCACCAGGGTCACGTTGGCGTTTGGGTAGAGCCTGACCCAGTCCTCGAGCTCCATGGTCACGCGCACCACGCCCTCCAGGAACTCGAAGTCCGCCACCTGGCCGGCGCGGATCCCGCGCACGTGGACACGGTCGCCCTTGCGCAGGCCCTCGACCGCGGCGAAGTCGACCTTGTAGTTGATCATGTGGGTGTTCAGGCTCACCCGCTTGAAGAACATCAGGCCGCCCACCAGGATGATGATGGCGATGACCACCATCACGCCTACCTGCACCTCGCGTTTACGCTGGTTACCCATGCCTCTCCATCCCGGTCAGAAGACCCCGAGCGGTCCCTCGGCGCGGCCCTCGATGAACTGACGCACGGCGGGGTGCGCGGCCTCGCGCACCTCGGCCACCGTGCCGGTGTAGATGATCTTGCCGTCGTTGAGCATGGCCATGCGGTCGCCCACCTTGTAGGCGCTCGGCATGTCGTGGGTCACCACGATGCTGGTCACCTGGAGCTCCTGCTGGAGCTTGACGATGAGGTCGTTGATGGCGTCGGCGGTGATGGGATCGAGCCCCGTGGTGGGCTCGTCGTAGAGGATGTAATGCGGCTCCATGACGATGGCCCGCGCCAGGCCCGCCCGCTTCTTCATGCCGCCCGAGAGCGCGCTGGGCAGCTTGTCCTCGGTCCCCACCAGGCCCACCATCTCCAGGCACTCGCAGGCCCGGGCGCGGATCTGCTCCGGGGACCAGTCGGTGTGTTCCTCGAGGATCAGTCCGATGTTCTCGCAGATGGTCATGGAATCGAAGAGCGCCGCGCCCTGGAAGAGCATGCCGAAGTTCTTGCGCAGCTCCATCAGCGGCGTGCGCGCCAGCGAGGTGACCTCCTGGCCCTCGACCCAGATCCGGCCGGCGTCCGGTTCCAGCAGCCGCACGATATGCTTGAGCAGCACGGATTTCCCCTGCCCGCTGCGACCGATGATCACCAAGGTCTCGCCCTTGTTGATGGTCAGGTCGCAATGATCGAGCACCATCTTGGGACCGAAGCTCTTGCTGACTCCCTGCACGGCGATGCCATCGAACGACGCGGGGTCGTCCAGCGACATGACCGGTGCCGGGAAATCGTTCATCACCATGGTCCCCTAGCCTCCGAAGATGATCTGCATGAAGATCACGTTGAGGATATAGTCAGCCACCAGCACGCTCAGGCACGTGCCCACCACGGCCTGCATGGTGGCCTGGCCCACGCCCTCGGCGCCGCCCCTGGTGTTGAATCCGTTGAAGATCCCGCTCATGGCGATGATGCCGCCGAAGAAGAAGGTCTTGCCCAGGCCGGTCACCACGTCGCCGATCTCCCAGAAGAGCCGCATGCCCTCGCCGAAGGTCTGCGGCGTGACGTCGAGGGTCATCACCGAGACCAGGAGACCGCCGATGATGGCCACGAAATCGGCGATGGCGGTGATCACCGGCATCATCAGCACCGCCGCCACGAAGCGCGGGATGCCCAGGTACTGGACCGGGTCGATGGCCATGATCTCCATGGCGTCGAGCTGTTCGGTCACCTTCATGGTGCCCAGCTCGGCGGCGTAGTTGGCCGACAGCCGGCTGCCCACAACCAGCGCCGCCAGCACCGGGCCCATCTCCAGGATCACGCTCTTGGTGATCACGGTGCCCAGGAAGATCATGGGCACGTAGGCTTCCATCTGGTAGCCCGTCTGCACCGCGGTGATGGCGCCGGTGAACGCAGCCGTGGTGATCACCAGCGGCAGCGAGCCGATGACCATGACGTGCATCTGCTCGAGGATCTGACGGCGCAGCTTCCAGGACAGCTTCAGGCTGCAGACGATGCCACAGAGCACGTAGAAGCCGCGACCGAGGGCGCCGAGACCTTCCAGGACTGCCCGTCCGATGCGCTGGAACAGGGTCATACGATCCTCATACCTCAGCGGCGTCCGCCATGGTCGCCTTCCTCCTCGACGTACTGCACCATACCGCGCAGGGTCTGCTGCGTGAAGTCTTCTTCGCGGACCCGGATGTCGGCGGGCAATTCGCGGCCCAGCGCGAAGTTGCGGTCGGTGGCGCGCAGACGGGCAACCACCTGGCGCGCCAGCTCGTCGAAGGGCTGGAGCGTGTCCTTGTCGAGGACGAGCCGGACCGCCGTCACCCATTGCCGGAGTTGCTCGCGCGCGAGCTTGAGCAACTCTCGCGAGTGACCCACGAGCTGCCCATGGTGCGCGAAGGCCAGCCGCTCGGGCTCGGGATTCAGGGCCAGCAGCCGATCCAGGCTGGACACCGCCACCTCCAGCTTGAATCGCGGCGGCGTGGCCGGCCGCAGGTACCAGCGTCCCTCGCCCAGGTCCTGGAACGTGCCCGCGGCCTCGCCCACGAAGAGCGTGCCCTCGTGCACGAAGCTGATGTGGTGCGCGGCGTGACCCGGGGTCTCGACCACGCCGATCCCCGCGGCGGCCAGGTCCTGATAGGATCCCAGGGCCGCGGCGGGAACCGGCCGCGGCTCGCCGTAGGTGTCGGCCACCGCGCCGAGGACCTGGCGTGAGCCCTCCCAGAGGCGTGCCGGATCGGTGAGATGCTGCCGGCCCCGGTCGTGGCAAACGATCCGCGCCCCGGGAAAGGCTGCGAGCAGCTCGGCCGCGGCGCCACCGTGGTCCAGGTGGACGTGGGTCAGCAGGATGAAGTCGAGGCTGGTGACCCGCAGGGCTCGTAGCTGCGTGATCAGGTGCGGGGCCGTGGCGGCGGGGCCGGGATCCACGATGAAACTGGGCCCAGCGCCGCGGCTGAGCCAGCAGCTGATGAAGCGGCGGTAGCCCTCGAGGCTGGTCTGGTCGAGGTCGACGAGGTCGAGACGCGGGGGCATGGGGGCCTCCGGGGCGGTTCGTGTCCGGTGGGTCGTAGGCGACAATCTAAGCCCTGGCGGCCTTGAACCAAGGGGAAACTGGTTCAGAGCCGCGCGGACTGGAGGGATACTTTACTACCTGGGGCAGGTTATTGCCAACGGGATGATGCACGGACGGTGCGGATCGGTCCGGCCGAAAAACGGGGCGCGACCCGCTGGCCGCGCCCCGCCACGATCCCACGTCGCCCGTCCGTCACAACCCCGGCGGCGGCGCCTCCTGCGCCGCAGGCGCAAGATCGCTGAACCGGGTGTACTCCTTGTGGAAGTGAAGGTCGAACTCGCCTGTGGGACCGTTTCGCTGCTTCCCGATGATGACGGTGGCCTTGTTGCGGGCCTCCTCGTCGTCGGGGTTGTAGTACTCCTCGCGGAAGATGAACATCACGACGTCGGCGTCCTGCTCGATGGAGCCCGATTCGCGCAGGTCGCTGAGCATGGGCTTGTGGTCGCTGCGCGATTCCACCGCGCGCGAGAGCTGGCTGAGCGCGAGCACCGGCACGTCCAGGTCCTTGGCCATGCCCTTGAGGGCGCGGCTGATCTGGCTGATCTCCTGCTGCCGGCTCTCGGCCTTGGCCGACCCGGTCATCAGCTGCATGTAATCGATGATGACCAGGCCCAGGCCCTGCTGCTGCTGCAGGCGGCGGGCCTTGCTCTTCATCTCGAGGACGGTCATGCCCGGGGTGTCGTCGATGAAGATCTTGGTGCGCGAGAGCGTGTCGCAGGCCCGGGTCAGGCGGGGCCAGTCCTCGGCGCGCAGCTTGCCGCGCCGGACGTTGTGCAGGTTGAAGCCGGTGGCGGAGCAGAGCATGCGCAGCACCAGCTGCTCCTTGCCCATCTCCAGCGAGAAGAGGGCCACGCCGGCGTCGGCCTTGGTGGCCGCGTTGTACGCCATGTTCAGGGCCAGCGAGGTCTTGCCCATGGACGGGCGGGCGGCCAGGATCAACAGGTCGCCCTTCTGCAACCCGCTGGTCATGTGGTCCATCTGGGAGAACCCGGTGCGCAGGCCGGTGACGTCGCTCTGGTTGCGGAACGCCTCCTCGATCGACTGGAAGGTGTGCGGAACCACCGATTCCAGGCTGACGAAGCCGCCCTTGCGGGCATCCTCGCCGATGGCGTAGAAGCGGCCCTGGGCACGGTCGAGGATCTCGCCGGCCTCGCCCTCGCCGGCCATGGCCTCGGTGGTGGTCTCCCCCGCCGCGGAGATCAGCTCGCGCAGCACCGCTTTCTCGCGCACGATGCCCGCGTGGTAGGTGACGTTGGCCGCCGTGGCGACCATGGCCTGCAGGTCGGTGACATAGTCCAGGCCGCCGGCCTCGTCGAGCAGGCCTTCCTTGCGCAGCCGGTCGCCCACGGTGATGGGGTCGATGGCCTGGTCGGCCTCGTAGAGCGCGAGCATGGCGGCGTAGATCAGCCGGTGCTCCTTGAGGTAGAACTCGGGGCCCTCCAGGACCTCGCGGGCCAGGCCCACCGCCTCGCGGTCGAGCAGGGTGGCGCCCAGGATGGCGCGTTCGGCGTCGAGATTGCAGGGCGGGCGGCGGCCACCCGGAAAGGACTGGGGCTGGAGGCTGGCTTCCAAGGACGGAACCTCGTGGGGGTCAGGGGTCGGGACACCGCCGAAGGCTGGCCAAGATATCACAACCCGTGTCGCCATGCAGGAACGGAATTCCGACGGAGCATCATTTCCCGTGGACGACCTGGGGATAGGCCGTGCACAACCCTGTGGACAACCGAATGGGCGCGGGGATAACTTCCCCGCACGTCGCCCCGCGTTCGCATTTCGCCAGGAACGACAAGGGTTCCGGCCGACACGCCCGCGGGGGATAACGTGGATAACCAGCAAGCCGGAGACCCGCCATGATCGACGACGCCCTCCGCCAGCTCCTCGAACGGCACCCCAACCCGCGGCCCTGGCGGGATGGGCACAAGATCCCCTGGGACGACCCCGAATTCAGCCAGCGCGTGCTCGCGGTCCACCTCGACCCCACCACGCACATGGCCAGTCGCGCCCCCGAGATCATCGCCGAGCACATCGCCTGGCTGCAGGAGCTGCTCAGCGCCGAGCCGCTGCCCGACCACCGCCCCCGGCACCTCCTGGACCTTGGTTGCGGCCCCGGCCTCTACGCCGCCCCGCTGGTGCGCAGCGGCCTGCGCTACACCGGCATCGACTTCTCTCCCGCCGCCGTGAAGCACGCTCGCCAGGATGCAGCCGCCTCGGGACTCGAGGACGCCGCCTTCCACCACGCCGACCTCACCGCCCTGCCGGCCGACCTCGCCGCCTCGCTCGCCCCCGTGGACGTGGCCACCTTCTGGTTCGGCGAGTTCAACAGCTTCCCGCCCGACCAGGCCCGGGCGCTCCTGGCCACGGTCGCCTCCCTGCTGGTCGAGGATGGCCTGCTCGTCCTGGAATATCAGCCCTGGGACCTCTTCCCCCACGACTCCTCCACCTCCTGGAGCGCCCACGAGCGCTCCGTCTTCAGCGACGAGCCCCACCTCTGGCTGCAGGAGCATCACTGGGACGAGGAGACCAGCGCCGAGATCCACGTCTTCTGGATCCTCGAGGCTGCGACCGGCCGGCTGCAGCGCCACACCCAGTGCCATCAGGCCTACACCGACGAGGCGCTGGTGGCGATGCTGGAGGGCGCCGGATTCACGGCACCCGAATTCCACGACCCGGTGACCGGGGTCGACGAGCGCTTCGAGTTCCCCCTGGTGGTGGCACGACGCCGGCCGTGAACAGGAGCGGGCCCGGCCGACGAATCGACCGGGCCCTTGGGGGGCTTGGCGGCAGGTCCCGGATCATTTCCAAGGATCGGAACGTTCATCGGGACGACGTACCAGAAGGGATACCGGCATAGGGTCCCACCACCACTCCATCCCTTGCAACGGCCGTGCCGCCGCGCCAGCAGGTCGAGGATCCACGCAACGGATTGACAACAGACCACTTGCCGAGATCGCCCCGCGCAGCACTCGACACGGTTTCGTCACATCCAGGTGACGGACGCCGGCGCCTGCGCCCTCAAGTCGTTGTGGTGGAACGTTTTCAGGAATGAACCCGGATGTTACACCGGACCGTCCCCGGCTCCACCCAGCGCATCGTAGAGCGCGCGCAGCTTGCGGACGTCGTCCCAGGTGTGGCGCTTGTTGGCGGGATTGCGCAGCAGAGCCGCCGGATGGTAGGTCGCCATCACGGGCACGCCGGCGAAGAAGTGCACCGAGCGCCGCAACGAGCCCAGCGGTGCGGTGGTGCCCAGGAGCGTCTGGGCGGCCACGCGGCCGAGGCAGAGGATCAGGCGAGGCCGGATCACGGCGAGCTGGCGCCGCAGGAACGGCTCGCAGGCGGCAACCTCGTCGCGCTCGGGGTCGCGGTTGCCCGGCGGCCGGCACTTCAGGATGTTGCAGATGAACACCTCGTCGCGGGCGAAGCCGATGGCCTTGAGGATGTCGGTGAGCAGCTGGCCGCTGCGCCCCACGAAGGGCAGTCCCTGGCGGTCCTCCTCCTGCCCCGGCGCCTCGCCCACGAGCACCAGCCCCGCATCGGCGTGCCCGGCGCCGGGCACGGCGAGGTGGCGGCTGCCGTGGAGCAGGCAGGCGGTGCAGGCCTGGACCTCGTCGGCGATGGCCGCCAGGGCGTCCGCCTTCTCGGCCAGGGTCGTCGGGAGCGTCGGCGGCTGGACGGGCACGGGGCGCGCGTCCTCGAACATGCCGGTCTGGGCCGGCGGGCTGGCCTCCACGGGCGCGTGGGCCCGGGTCCGCGCCACCAGCTCCAGCGTGTCGCGCACGAAGGCGGCACACTCGCGCTCGAATTCCTGGTCGCGAGCCTGGCCTGGTCCGGTGGCCGGCGAAGCGGGCGCCGGTGCGGGCGCCGAGGGCTCCGGCGGGGTTGCCGGAGCGGGTTCGGGATTCGATCGTGCGACCGGGCTCTCGTCACCGGCCGGCTCGCCCTCGTCGAGGAAGAAGGTGCTGCCCGCGCGTCGCTGCTGGTCGAGATAGCGGGCCAGGTCGGCCAGGAGCGTCGTCAGCGAATCGCTCACGCCGGATCCGCCTCTGCTGCGGCCAGATGGGTGAGGATCTCCCGGGCCAGCTCCCGCTTGCTGCGGGGCTCCTGGCTGCTCCAGGCCACGCCCTCCGGGCCCAGCAGGTGCACGGTGTGCGGAGCATCGCCGAAACCGCCACCGGCCGCGGTGGGATCGTTGGCCACGATCCAGTCCAGATGCTTGCGTTCGCGCTTGGCGGCGGCCCGGTCGAGCAGCTGATCGGTCTCCAGGGCGAAGCCCACCACGCGCAGGCCGGCCCGCGGCGGCTGGACCACGTCGAGCAGGATGTCGGCGGTGCGGACCAGTTCCAGCGTCCAGCTGTCGCCCCGGTCCTCCTTCTTGACCTTGCCGGCCAGGGCCTGGCGCGGGGTGTAGTCGGCCACGGCGGCGGCCATGAACAGCCAGTCGCAGCCGGCCTCGAGCGCGGCGCCCACGGCGGCGGCCATCTCCGCGGCGCTGGTCACCGCGGTGCAGCCGGACAGCCCCGCGGGGATGGCGGCCGTGCCCGGTCCCGAGATGAGGGTCACCGCGGCCCCCAGCGCCACCAGGCGCTCGGCCAGGGCGGTCCCCATGACCCCGGTGGAACGATTGCCCAGGAAGCGGACGGCGTCGATGGCCTCGCGGGTAGGGCCGGCGGTGACGGTGACGCGCCGACCGCTCCAGAACCGGCGCACCGCATCGTCGGCCACGAGCAGGCGCTCGACCTCGGCCACGATCTCCTCGGGTTCGGCCAGCCGCCCCTTGCTCTCGACCCCGCACGCCAGCCAGCCCTCGCCGGGCTCGACGATCACCACGCCGCGCTCGCGCAGGGTGGCCAGGTTGGCCTGCGTCGCCGGGTGCGCCCACATGTTGTCGTTCATGGCCGGCGCCGCGATCAGCGGGCCGGGATGGGCCAGCAGCAGGGTGGAGACGATGTCGTCGCCGATGCCGTGGGTCAGCTTGGCCAGCACGTTGGCGGTGGCCGGGGCGATCACCGCCACATTGGCCCAGCGCGCATACTCGACGTGGTCGAGCGCGCGGCTCTGCCCCTCGCCCCAGAGATCGCTGGCCACGGGGTTCTCGCTCAGGACGGAGAAGGTCATGGGGGTGACGAAATGCTGGGCGGCCCCGGTCATGGCGACCTTGACGGCAAAACCCGCCTGACGGAGCAGGCGGGTCAGATAGCAGGCCTTGTAGGCGGCGATGCCGCCGGACACCAGCAGCAGGACGTTGCCGCGGCCCATCAGATCACTCCTCGGCCTCTTCCTGCATCGCGTTCTTGGCCTGGAGCTCGCGCTCGCGCTTGTCGAACCAGCTCACCTTGCCGCCGAGCAGGCGGTCCACCGCGAGGCTGGTGATCTTGCCGGGCAGGCTCACGTCGAGGGTGCGCGCCCGCGCGTTGAGCCGCCGGGCCTCCAGGGCCGTGATGCGGATGGCCTCGAACTTGTTGGGAATGAGGTCGGTCACCTTCTGACGAGGAATGTAGGTCATTGCGTCAATACCTCTTACAGGGGATGTGACACGACGGTCGGGGCCGACAGGGCCCCGACCAAAAATCGGGCAACCGATGAAGTATAATCCATTTCGGGAATTATTCAAGGGCCGGAGTGGCTCGCCGCCTGGCGGCGTGGTATCATCGAGGGCACCACAAACCAGGAGCGCTCGATGTCGCGTACAAAGTTGGCCCCTGTGCTGGTCCTCGTCTGCCTCGTCCTGGCCGCCAACGCCCCGGCCGCCCAGCCCGACCTCTCCCCCGCGCAGACCGCCGAACTCGCCCGCATCCGCGTCGAGATCGCCCGCCAGGATCTGCCGTGGCATGCCGGAGACAATCCGGTCTTCCGCCTGCCAGCGGCCGAGCGCACGGCCCGCAACGGCTCGCCCGCCCCCACGCACTGGGCGGGTCCGCTGATCCGCCAGCCCCGCGACCTCCCGGTGATGCTGGACTGGCGCGACCACGGCGGCAACTGGATCACGCCCATCCGCAACCAGGAGAGCTGCGGATCGTGCTGGATCTTCTCGGCCGTGGCCGCCACCGAGACCTGGCTCATGTTCCAGGCCGGCGCTCCGGACCAGGGCATCGATCTCAGCGAGCAGTACGTCCTCTCGTGCATCGACCAGGGCTCGTGCAACGGCGGCTGGTGCTATAACGCCCTGGCCTTCCTCGCCCTCGAGGGCGCCCCCGACGAGGCCTGCTTCCCCTACGAATCCGACGACACGGTCGGCTGCGACGAGGCCTGTCCCGACGTGCTCCAGCGCCTGCGCTATCTCGGCGACTTCGCGGTCGTCACCAGCGGCGTCATCGATGTCGACGCCATCAACACCGCGCTGCAGGACGGCCCCCTGGTCACCAACTTCGCCATCTACGAGGATTTCTACGCCTACACCGACGGCATCTACGTCTGGGACGGCGTCAGCGAGGCCGACGGCGGCCATTCGGTGGCCATCATCGGCTACGACGACGGCCGCGGCGCCTGGCTCGCCAAGAACAGCTGGGGCAACCGCTTCGGCGAGTTCGGCTACTTCTGGATCGCCTACGACAGCGGCACCGGCTTCGGCGCCGACACCTGGCAACCCTGCGCGGTGAATCAACGCCCCCAGCTGAGCGACGCCGCCTGCGATCCCGCGGTTGCCCCGCCGGGCGCCACGGTGACCTGGTCGGTGGTCTACCGCGACCCCGAGGCCGACGAACCCCTGGACGCCACGCTGACCGTGCGCCAGCCCAGCGGCCGCACCGCCGACCACCCGCTCACCGCCGGCGCGGGCGACCTGGTCTCCGGCATGGTCTACACCACGAGCCTGGTCCTCGACGACCCCGGCCAGTACGGCACCCGCTTCCGCTTCCTGAACGCCGCCGGCCAGGAGGTGACCTGGCCCACGAACGGGTATGCCGAGATGCCGGAGGTGGCCGCCAGCACCGCAGCGCCGGTGCCCGCGCTCACGACGCTGCAGCCGCCATCGCCCAACCCGGCCAACCCCGGCTGCACGGTGAGCTTCACCCTGGCCCGGTCCGGCGAGGTCGAGCTGGCGATCTTCGACCTGGCCGGGCGCCGGCTCGCGATCCTGGCCCGCGGCTGGCGGGAGGCAGGGCTCCAGCAAGTGTTCTGGGACGGACGGTCGGCCACGGGCAAGGCGGCGCCCAGCGGCACCTACGTGGTGCGGCTGCGGGCGGCGGGCCGTGTGCAGAGCGCGAAACTCAGCCTGGTGCAGTGAAGCTCAAACCAGCGGCGGCGCGGCGAACCGCTCCCGCCGGCACGACTCCGCCAGCAGGATCGCCTGCAGCCGCAGCACCGCCGAGTCCACCTCGTCGTTGATGACCCAGTAGTCGTAGCGCTCGGCGTAACCCACCTCCCAGCGGGCGTTCTCCAGCCGCATGGCCATGGCCGCGTCGGTGTCGGTGCCCCGGCCGCGCAACCGCGACTCCAGCGCCTCCCACGACGGTGGAAACAGGAACACCGAGACGATCTCGCCGCCGCACCGGTCCAGCACCTGCACGCCGCCCTGGACGTCGATGTCCAGCAGCGGGATGCGCCCCTCGGCCTCCATGGCCGCGACGTGTTCGTGCCGGGTCCCGTAGCGCTGGCCGTGGACCTCGGCCCACTCGAGGAACGCGTTCTCGGCCACCAGGTCGGCGAACCTCGCCGCGTCCACGAAGTGGTAATCCACACCGTCCTGCTCGCCGGCCCGCGGCGAGCGCGTGGTGGTGGAGACCGAGAAGCCGAGCTGGGGCTCGCGGCGCATCAGCTCGTGATACACGGTGCTCTTGCCGGCCCCCGAGGGGCCCGAGATCAACAGGATCATCCGGCTACTCCAGGTTCTGGACCTGCTCGCGCAACGACTCCACCTCGTCCTTCATGCCGATGACCAGCTGGGTGATCTCCATGAGGTTGGTCTTAGACCCCATGGTGTTGACCTCGCGGTGCATCTCCTGCAGCAGGAAGTTGAGCCTCTTGGCCACCTGGCCGCCGCCGCTGAAGGCCTCGCGATAGTGCTGCAGGTGGATGCCCAGCCGCTCGCATTCCTCGTTGATGTTGGCCTTGTCGGCGAGGAACGCCGCCTCCTGGGCCAGCCGCTGCGGATCGATCTCGCCGTCGAGCAGCTCGGCCAGCCGCTCGACCAGCTTCCGGTGGGCCTCCTCGGCGGCCTGGGGCGCCAGCTTCTTGACCGCGGCCAGACCGCTCTCGATGGCCCCCAGCCTTTCCTGCATCTCCTGCACCAGCTTCTCGCCCTCCTGGCGCTTCATCTCCTGCAGGCCGTCGAGAGCCTGGTCGAGCGCCGCCAGGAAGGCGATCTGCAGGTCGTCGCGGGAGAGGTCGGCCTGGGCCGGGGTGAACAGGTCGGGCACGCGCAGCAGGTGCTCGAGACGGATCTCCTGCGGCTGCCTGGTGTGGACCTCGAGGCGCGTGGCGGCGTCCTGGAGCAAGGCCAGCGCGGCCTCGATGCGGCCGGCCTCGAGACGCGGCGCGGCGGCGGCGGGGTCGAGAGTCACCGTGGCGGCGCAGGTCACCCGACCGCGGGCGATCCCGTCCTTGAGGCGGTTGCGCAGCTCGATCTCCAGGAACTGCAGCGCCGAGGGGAGCTTGATCGAGGCGTCGAGGAAGCGATGGTTGACGGCGCGCAGCTCCACGGAGACCGTCGCCGGTCCCGCCGTGGCCTCGCCGCTGCCGAAACCGGTCATGCTGAGCATGGGGATCCTTTCCCCGGCCCGCGCGCGAGATGCCCTGTGCGTCGTCCGCGTGGTGCCGGCGGGGCAATGCTAGGCCACGGAGAGCGCGGCGGCAAGCCCGGGTCGTCCTGAAACCCGGTTGCCCCCGCGCACGTTTCAGTCCACTATACCCGCCGAAACGTTCACGGATGAGACCACCTGGAGGAACCATGAAGAAGAACACCCTGCTGCTGGGCCTGCTGATGCTGGTCGTCGGCACCGCCACCGCCGCCGACCTGGGCTTCGGCCCCCGTGCCGGCTACACCCACGACGGCGACCTCGATCAGTTCCATTTCGGCGGTCAGATGGTGATTCCCAACCTCACCCCCAACCTGCACGTCGTCCCCAGCGTCGAGCTGGGCCTGGGCGACGGCACGCTCATCGCCATCAACGGCGACGTGGTGTGGGAGTTCACCGAGCTGGCCACCAGCCGGTGGAGCTTCTTCGCCGGCGGCGGACCCGTCTTCTCGCACTACAGCAACAACGGCGCCGACTCCACCGACTTCGCCCTCGCCCTCGTCCTGGGTTCCACCTTCGGCCTGAGCGAGAGCCGCGAACTGTTCGGCGAGTTCCGCTTCGGCCTGGAAGACGCGCCCGCGCTGAAGCTCACCCTCGGCCTGACCTTCTTCTAGCCATGACCACTCCCTGGCGCGACCACGACCGCCTGACAGCCTTGCTGGCGGCATGGCGTGCGGGCGCCGCCGGCCGTCCGCTCTACCGGGTCGACGCCGGTCCGGGCTGGACTAGCCTGCACCTCGAAGGCGATCAGCGTCCGGCGCTCTTCCTGGGCGCGTTGCCGGGCGCCGTGCTGGCCTTCCCTTTCACCGCGCCCCTGCCCGCTCCGCTGCATGCTGTTCTGACGCCCACCCGCGGCCATCCCCTCGGCGGCCTGCTGCGGCAGGCCACCCTGACCGACCTCGCGCTGCTGGCGGACGACCTGATCCTGCAGCTGGTCTTCTCCGCGCCCGCGGGTCCGCGGCTGCTCCGTCACCAGCTCTTCGGCAACCGCGGCGGCACCGTGGTCCTCGACGACCAGGGCCGCTTGCTCTGGACCGCACACCCCGGACCCCACCCCGGGTTGGTCGAGCCGGCGCCGTTGCTGGCCTCCCCCCCGGACCATCCCGCCACCGACCTCGACACCTGGACCGACACCGGCCTGTGCCGCCTCGCGCGCCAGCAGGAGACCGCGCTGGGCGACCGGCTGCAGCGCCGCCTCGCCCAGCGCCAGAAGACCGCCGACCGCCTCGTGGCCAACCTCACCGACGACCTCGCGCGCGCCGACGGCGGCCAGGAACGCCGCCGCGACGCCGAGACCCTGGCCGCCCATCTGCACGAGGTGCCCCGGGGCACCGCCGAGATCACCGTCACCGATCCCCACGACGGCAGGCCCCGCACCATCGTCCTGGATCCCTCGCGCCCGGCCCACAGCAACCTCGAGCACCTTTTCAAGCTCGCGCGCAAGGCCGAGCGGGGCCGCGAGATCATAGCCGAGCGCCAGCGGGCGGCCGTGGCCGAGAGCGCCGAACTGGCGCGCCTGGACGTCGAGCTGGCGGCCCTGCTCGGCGGACCCTCGGCGGCGGACGAATCGTTCGCCACCGTCGGCCATCGACTCGCCGCGCTGCACGCCTTCGCCGCCGCCAATCCTGCCCTGGTCGGCGAACGCACCGCCAGACCGGGTCGCGCACCCGACGAGCCGGCGCGGCCGTTTCGCCGCTTCCTGGTCGACGGACGCTGGGAGGTCTGGGTGGGGCGCAGCAACCAGGAGAACGACCTGCTCACCCACCGCGCCAGCCACGCGCAGGACCTCTGGCTCCACGCCCAGGGCGTCGCCGGCAGCCACGTGATCGTGCGCACCGGCGGCCGGCCCGACACGGTGCCCCGAGCGGTGCTGGCCAAGGCGGCCGCGCTGGCGGCCCATTTCTCCAAGGCGCGACACAGCGGGCTGGTGCCGGTGATCTGGACCGAACGGCGCTACGTGCGCAAGCCGCGCAAGGCGGCCCCGGGCGTGGCGGTGTGCCTGCGCGAGCAGAACCTCTTCGTGGAACCGGGAATCGTGGCGGGCGTGGAGCCGGCCTAGGCGCCGTCCGGCAATCCGCGGACCGGGCCTAGTCGGGGAAGCGCTTGCGGATCACCGACAGCTCGTCGGGGTCGCGCAGGAAGATCCGCACCAGCTCGGGATCGAACTGGGAGCCGGCCAGGCCCGCCAGCCTGGCCAGGGTGTCGTCCTGGGACCAGGCCTGCTTGTAGACGCGACGGCTGGTCAGCGCGTCGTAGACGTCGGTCACCGCCACGATGCGCGCGCACAGCGGGATCTGATCGCCGACCAGCCCGTCGGGGTAGCCGCTGCCGTCCCAGCGCTCGTGGTGATAGAGCGCCACCTCCACACCCATCTCGAGCATGGGGAACGTGCCGTGGGTCAGCATGAGGTCGCGCAGGATCTCGGCGCCCAGACGCGAATGCGTGCGCATGATCTCGTACTCGTCCTCGTCGAGCACGCCCGGCTTGAGCAGGATGCTGTCGGGGATGCCCACCTTGCCGATGTCGTGCAACGCCGCGGCGCGGGTCAGGGTGGCGATCCACTCGTCGGTGATGATGCCCAGATAGCCCGGCGCGCCATGCATCCGCTGGGCGAGGAGCTGGCTGTAGGCGCAGATGCGGTCGAGATGGCCGCCGATGTCGCCGCCGCGCGACTCCGCCAGCCGCGCCATCCCGTGGATCACCGCGTCGCGGCTCGAGGACAGCTGGCGCACGAGGCGGTAGTTCTCGAGCTGGTAGGCGAGCTGGTCGACCAGCATGCTCGCCATGTCGATCTCCTCGGCCGCGAAACCGCCCGCCCGGTAGCGGGCGAACTCGAACGCCCCCACCGGCCCCTCGCGGCCGATGATCGGCAGGGCCATCAGGCTGCGGATCTCGGGCAGCAGCAAGCGCACGCCCGGGGTGGCGGCCAGATCGGGCACATGCACCAGGTATTCCTCCTGGAAGGCCTGGATCGCGGGCCGGTTCAGCTCGTCGAGGAAGAAGATCCGCTCGCTCTCGGGCATCTCGGCGCCCACGAGTCCCTCGAGGGCCAGATGATTGGATCCGTTGGTATGGAGGAACAGCATGCAGATGTCGCAATCGAGGACCCGGCCCACGCCCCGCACGATCTCCTGGTACGCCGGCGCCTGCTCGTCCATGCAGATCAGACGCGTGTTCAGCGAGCTGAGCGCGCGCAGCTGCTGCGAGAAGCGCGCCAGCCCGCCACGCCCACGCTCGTCGGGCGTGGCCGTGGCCAGGGAGCGCTCCTTCGCGGCGAGGAAGCCAGGTAGCTGATCGGGCAGAATGACGTCCATGCGGTCCCCTGACAGCCGGCGGCTGTCCCCCGTGGTTGTCCAGTCCAGGGTTCTCTTCCTGGCTTCTGGATCGACCACACGGCGGGAAACCTGAGGACTATCGGCGCAGGCGCGCGATCTCCTCCATGAGGACCGCCTCCAGGTCCTCCTTGGCGATGTTGCGGTGCAGCTCGCCCTGCCGGTAGATCGCCACCTTGCTCTTGCCGGCGGCGATGCCCAGGTCGGCCGACTTGGCCTCGCCGGGCCCGTTGACGATGCAGCCCATCACCGAGATGACCTTGTCAGCGGGCAGATCCTTGGCCAGCTCCTCGACCTTGGCCGCCAGGCTCATCACGTCCACCTCGACGCGGCCGCAGGTGGGGCAGGCCACCACCCGCGCGTACCCCTCGCGCAATCCCAGCGACTGGAGCATGTGGTAGGCGGCCTGGACCTCGTGGACCGGGTCGGCGGCCAGCGAGATGCGCAGGGTGTCGCCGATGCCCTCGCTCAGCAGCACGCCGAGGGTGGCGGTGCTGCGCGCGGTGCCCGCGTGCAGGGTGCCGGCCTCGGTCACGCCCAGGTGTTGCGGCACGTCGCTGACCTGGCTGAAGCGGCGGCAGGCCTCGATGACCTCGTGGGGCTCGCTGCTCTTGAGGCTGACCACCACGTCGGTGAAGCCCACGGCGGCCAGGACCTCGAGCTCGTCCAGCGCGCTCTGGACCAGCGCGCCGGCGGGGTCGATCATCCGCAGGTCGCGGTAGCGCTTGTGCAGGCTGCCGCGGTTGACGCCGACGCGGATGGGCACGCCGCGGTCCTTGGCCGCCAGCGCCACCTCGCGCACCTTGTCGCGGCTGCCGATGTTGCCGGGATTGATGCGTAGCTTGGCGATCCCGGCCGCCAGGGCGGCCAGCGCCATCTTGTGGTCGTAGTGGATGTCGGCCACCAGCGGCAGGTTGGCCTCGCGCACGATGGTGGGCAGCGCGGCGGCGGCGGCCTCGTCGTTCACGGTCACGCGGACCAGGTCGGCCCCGGCCGACGCGAGTTCGCGGATCTGCTGCAGCGTGGCCTCGGCGTCGCCGGTGCGGGTGCAGGTCATGCTCTGCACCGCCACCGGGGCGCCGCCGCCGATCTGCACCGGGCCCACCATCACGGGGCGGGTCGCGCGGCGCGGCGCGCAGGTGGGCCGGCTCCGGCCGGTGTCCTTGGGGGTGAAATCGCTCATGAGGGGTCGGTCGTCTCCTCGAGGGCGGGCCCGGCGCGGCGCACGTCGCCCGCGCGTACCGTCAGGCCCGTCTGGTCCAGGTGCTCCAGCAGGGGAATCCCCAGCTTGCGCGACATGCCGCTGAGTTCGCGGAACCCGGCGAAGGTCAGCTCGTCCTCGCCGGCGAAGTACGCCCGCAGCCGCGCGACCAGGTCGGCGCGCGCCGCGGCGTGGACAAGGTAGTCGGAGGAGATCTGGACCGCCCGGCCGTGGTCGACCAGGTAGCGCAGGTACTCTTCCTCGCCCTGGCCCGCCGGCGGCGCCGGTGCTGCAGCCACCTGCTCGGCGAAGGCGGTCAGGCCGGGCCAGGCCAGCCCGCAGGCACGCAGCGCATCCTCGCGCGCGGCCACCCCGGCGGCCAGGTCCGAGGCCAGCGGCGGCCCCTCGGGGGTGATCGCCAGGCGGTCGGCCACCACGCACCAGCCGGCCAGCGGAGCCATGGCCTGCAGCAGCGCATTCCACTCGGGAACGGTGCCCTTGAACTTGCGCCGGCGCCGGATCTCCTCGCGCGGCATGCCCAGCCGCAGCGGGAAGCGGTCGGCGTAGGCCTGGACCAGCGCGCCCACCGCGCCGGCCTCGGCGAGGACCAGCTCGCGCAGGTAGATCCGCTTGCCCACCGCGAAGACCGCGGGATCGTCCTGCAGGCCGAGCGCCTCGGTCAGCGGCAGACCCGCCAGGCCGGCGGTGCGCAGGTTCTGGAGCAGCAGCTCGGCGGGATCGCCCTCCTCCATGACCTGCAGCCGCTCGACCACCTCGTCCTGGAAGCGCTTGTGACGCAACGGCGCCGGATCGAGGACCGTGCCGCCGGCGATGCTGGTGACCGGCGAGTAGAAGCGCAGCACCAGGCGGTCGCCGCGCCGCGGGACCAGCGGTTCCTCGAGGTGCAGCTGGCAGAGACCGCTGCGCGGACCGTCGCCGCCCAGTTCCTCCTGGTCGAGCAGCACGAGGCGGCCCAGCACCTCGCGGCCGGCGTGGTGGACGTGCAGCCGCTGGCGGTTCTTCAGGACGCCCTGGTAGTGGGGGAAGAGGTCGACCCGCAGGTCCAGCAGGCGGGTGACCGCCGCCGAACCGGGGGCCAGGACCTGGTAGCCGCGTTCGAGGTCCTCCTTCTTGACCCCGTGCAGCGCCAGGGCCAGCCGCTGGCCGCTGCCGCCGGTCAGGACCTTGCGCCCGTGGGCCTGGACCTCGCGCACGCGCACTTTTCCGCCCGAGGGCTCGATGGCGAGCTGGTCGCCCACCGAGGCCTGGCCGCTCCAGCAAGTGCCGGTCACCACGGCGCCCGCGCCGGGCATGGTGAAGATGCGATCGATGGGCAGGCGGAACGGATCGCCGGCGCCGCGGATCGGCAGCAGGTCGGCCTCGGCGCGCAGCGCGGCGCGCAGGTCGTCGAGGCCGAGTCCCTCGTGCGCCGAGACCGGCACGATGGGCCGCCCCTCGAGGAACGTGCCCTGGACCAGCTCGCGCGCCTCCTCGGTGGCCAGCTCGAGCATCTCCTCTTCCACCATGTCGATCTTGGCCATGACCACCACGCCGCCGCGAACGCCGAGGGTGTCGAGGATCTCGAGGTGCTCCACGGTCTGCGGCATCACACCCTCGTCGGCGGCCACCAGCAGGAAGGCCAGGTCCACGCCGCCCGCGCCGGCCACCATCTGCTTGACGAACTTCTCGTGCCCCGGCATGTCGACCACGCCCAGGGTGAGGCCGTCGCCCAGATCGAGCTCGGCGAAGCCCAGCTCGATGCTGATGCCGCGCTCCTGCTCTTCCTTCAAGCGGTCGGTGTGGGTGCCGGTGAGCGCGGTGATGAGCGCGGTCTTGCCGTGGTCGACGTGGCCGGCGGCGCCGAGGATGTAGTGGCGAGGATCGGGCATGCGGGCTCCTCCGGCTACTCGAAGACGATGCGATCGATGTCCAGGCCCAGCGCGCGGCGGTCACGGCTGTCCGGATTCCGCTCCGCCGGCACGAAGGTGGGTACCTCGATGATCAGGACGTTGCCCGACGGCCGCAAGAGGCCGGCGGGAACGGCCCCCGTCAGCAACCGCCGGCTCTCGGCCGTCATGGCCAGGCGCCGGCCGTTGAGCTCGAACACGGCCGCGGGCATCACTTCCTCCATCAGCCCCGGCCGCGATCCGTACAGCTCGATGCGCATCCCGGTGTGCGCGGTCTCGGCGACGTCGAACTCCAGCTCGACCCGGTCCTTGGTCCAGCCCATGCCAGTGTGGAAGCCGTCGGCGCGGTAGACGCTGCCCTTGCCGCGCTGGAAGTAGACCATCTCCCCGCCGGCGGCCCGGGCCTTGTCGAGCCGGAACTTGCTGAAGGCCAGGCGGTGGACCCGCTCGCTCCGCGGCAGGAGCGGCAGATGTTCCGGGCGCGCCCAGCGGAACGCGACGTCGTCCACCAGGCGCAGGCGGTCGGGGAAGTAGTTCAGGCGCGAGATCACGAAGACGTCGGCGTAGTCGTCCTGCAGCTGATCGCGGGCGAGCAGCTTGCCCAGCTCGTCGCGGCCGGCGAAGGTCCAGACGTTGCGGTCGAAGGTGTAGATCAAGGGCTGCTGGTAGAGCAGGTGATCGCAGGTGGCGTGGTCCCAGAGGATCAGGTCGTCGCGGTCGACGTCCTTGACGGTCTCCTTCAGGCCCTCGACCAGGTCGTCGTAGTGTTCGAAGCGGTACTGGACCGACGTGGCCAGCACGGACCACACGAGTCCGCAGACCAGCAGCACCCAGACCAGCGGCTGCCGGCCCGGCCGCTGCGCCAGCCCATGGAAGACGAGGAGCATGGCGAAGGGCAGGGTGCCGGTCAGCAGGTAGCGCCCGTAGTAGTACTGGAACGGCAGCACCCACTGGAAGACGGCCGAGTAGACGAAGTAACCCGCCAGCAGCAGCAGGAGCAGCGTGCGCACGTGGTCGCGGTCGCGCAGGCGGCCGACCTGCCACCCGAGCAGCAGGAAGACCGGCGGCGAGAGGTAGATCGCCAGGGTCAGCAGGCTCGAGTAGTCGACGCTCTTCCAGCCGAGGCCCGCCAGGCCGAAGCGTTCCACGTAGCCGATCTGGTCGTCCACCTCGCCGCCGGCCAGGCGCCAGACCTTCCAGACGTGGTAGAGGAAGGACACCGAGAGCAACAGCGCCACCGCCGCGGCGAGGAACGGCCGCACGCGGATGAACCAGCGCCTGAAGGGCCCCTCGACCATGACACCGATCATGACCGCGGCGCAGACCGCCAGCAACCCGCCCGCCAGCAGCGGCAGCACGCCGAGCCAGTTCGCCCCGAGCAGCGGTCGGAAGATCTTCTCGAACTGCTCGTAGGCGTAGGGGAAGGTGGTGGCCTGGAGGTGCCAGACGCTCACGGCGTAGACCGCGACCGCGCCGGCGAAGGTCCCCACCAGCAGGCGGCGCAGGCCACGGTCCTCGCTGAGGCTCGTCAAGTAGACCACCGCGGCGGCGGCGAACGGCAGCAGGAAGAAGCCGTCGATCCTCGTCAGGCAGTGCGCCGAATAGGCGCCCACGGCGAGGGCCGCGTAGACCGCGCGCTGGCGCGTCGTCGTGGCCATTCGCCAGCCCCACACCAGCATCAGGAGCGCCATGACCGTGAAGCTGAGCGCGATCAGCTCGGACAGCGAGTTCTTGGCGAAGAACGCATGCAGCGGGTTGACGGCGAGGAAGAGCGCTCCGGTGAACGACCAGACCCGCGAGCCCGTCAGGCCGTACAGGATGAGGTAGAACGCCACCACGGTGAGCAACGCGAAGCCGATGACCGCATAGCCCATGCGCTCGAGCCCCAGCAGCGCGCCCGCGATGGCCATCCACATGGGATGCGCCTGGGGGAACTGGAACACGTAGGTCATGGACTCGACGTCGGCGATGTAGATCCCCGGCAGATAATTGCCCTCGCGCCGGCCCTCCATCTCGGGCGCCACCGAGCCCGCCGGCCGGAGCCCCGGCGTCACCTGCACCTCACCGTAGAATGTCCGCGCGTCGGCCGGATACCGGGTCATGGTCTGGTCGCGATGGATCACCGAGGTCGACCGCGTCAGGTGGGCGGCCATGTTCGAGTAGGTGCCGTCGTCGTTGCCGCCGGCGATGTTGGGATTGGGCGCGAAGCGGAAGATCAGGGCGATGCTCAGCAGCAGCAGCAGGTCGCGGCCGTGTCCCAGGGAGGCCGCGGCGCCACTCGGCAGCGGCGCCGCGAACAGCGGGCGCCGGACGGCCAGGAACAGGGCCACGGCCAGCGCCAGCCCGAGCGAACCGGCGAGCAGCGGCCGGAACCAGTCGAGGTAGATCAGGCCCATCCCCACGTGGGTCACGCAGAGCACGACGAGGACGATGAAGACGACACCCTGGGCGAAGCGCGAGTTCGGCATGTACGAGCCCCTTCCTTTCCAGTGACGGCGGACCGCCGATCGGCTGTCCGGCGGTGCTATTCCTGCCGGCGGGTGATCCGCGCGCCCAGCGCCGCCAGCCGTTCCTCGATCCGTTCGTAGCCGCGGTCGATGTGGTAGACCCGGCGCACCACGGTCCGCCCCTCGGCGGCGAGGCCGGCCAGCACCAGCGCGGCCGACGCCCGCAGGTCGGTGGCCATGACCGGCGCGCCCTGCAATGCCGGCACGCCCAGCACCGTGGCGGTGCCGTTCTTGACCTCGATGCGCGCCCCGAGGCGCTCGAGTTCGGCGGCGTGCGTGAAGCGGTCGGGATAGATGGTGTCGGTGATGAAGCTGACCCCGTCGGCCAGCGCCGCGGCGGCCATGACCTGGGCCTGCATGTCGGTGGGGAAGCCGGGGAACGGCTGGGTCTCCACCTTCACCGGCTGCAACGGTCCGGTGCGCTCGACCACGAGCAGGTCGCCCTCCTCGCCGATCGTGCAGCCCAGATCGCGCAGGACGCCGATGATGGGCGCGAGGTGGTCGCTGCGGCAGCCCACCAGCCGCACACGGCCGCCGGCCACCGCCACGGCGGCCAGGAACGTGCCCGCCTCGATGCGGTCGGGGATCACGACGGCCGAGAGCGGTGACAGCTCCGCGACGCCCTGCACCTGCAGCGTGCGTGTGCCCAGGCCCTCGATGCGGGCGCCGGCGGTGACCAGCGCCTCGCCCAGCTGGACCACCTCGGGCTCGCGGGCGCAGTTCTCGAGCACCGACTCGCCGCTGGCCAGCACCGCGGCCATGAGCACGTTGCAGGTGGCGCCCACGGAGACCGGTTCGAAGCGGAAGCGGCCGCCGGGCAGACGGCCCGGACAGCGCGCGACGATGTAGCCGTGCTCCTCGTCCACCGTGGCCCCCAGCGCCGCCATGCCCGCCATGTGCAGATCCACCGGCCGCGGCCCCCAGGCGCAGCCGCCGGGCTTGGAGACCCGCGCCTCGCCGTGGGCGGCGAGCAGCGGACCCAGGACGTAGATGCTCGCGCGCATCTTGCGGACGATGTCGTAGGGCGCGGTGGTCGCGGTGGGCCCGCCGGTGTTGTCGAGGCGGAGAGTGCCCCGGTCGAGGTCGCCGCGCAGGCCCAGCTCGCGCAGCAGTTCGAGGAAGAACCGCGTGTCGCGCAGGTCGGGCACGTTGGTGAGCACCGATTCGCCCGCGCTCAGCAGCGAGGCCGCCATCAGGGGCAGCGACGCGTTCTTGGCGCCGGCGATGCGGACGTCGCCGTGCAGAGTGGTCGGGCCGTCGATCTCGAAATAGTCCATCAGGTCTCGGCTTCCTCGCGACGACCCGTCACCACGCGGGGCAGGTCGGCGTAGTCGTGGGTCATGGTCACCGCCACGAGTCCGGCCGCGGTGAGCAGCGCGGGCACCGTCTCGCCCTGGTCGGCGCCGATCTCCAGCGCCAGCCAGCCGCCGGGGGCCAGCCAGCGCACCGCCGCGGCCACCAGCGCCCGGTAGACGTCGAGGCCGTCCTCGCCGCCGTCGAGAGCCTCGACCGGATCGTGCTGCACCTCGCGCGAGAGTCCGTCCAGCTCGCCGCGGCGGATGTACGGGGGATTGCTGATCAACAGGTCGACGTGGCCGCGGAGATGTCCAGGCACCGGGTGCAGGAGATCGCCCTCGAGGACGTGCACCCGCGCCTCCACCCCGTGGCGGTGCGCGTTCTGCCGCGCCAGGGCCACGGCCCGGGGGCTGCGGTCGGTGGTCCAGACCTCGGCCGCGGGCACCTCGGCCGCCAGGCTCACCGCGATCACGCCGCTGCCGCAACCCACCTCCACCACCTTGGGCGCGATGAGCCGCTGTCCCGCCGGCGCCAGCAGCCCGCACGCGGTCTCCACCAGCCGCTCGGTCTCGGGCCTGGGGATGAAGACGCCCCCGTCCACCTTGAACTCGCGCGAGTAGAAGCCCGTGGTGCCGATGATGGTCTGGAGCGGCTCGCCCGCGGCGCGGCGACGCACCAGGGCGCGGTACCGCGCGAGCTCCTCGCCGGCGACCGGGCGGTCGGCCTGCAGGTACAGCTCGATGCGGGCGAGGCCCAGGACGTCGCTGAGCAGGCGCTCGGCGTTCAGGCGCGCCGAGTCCACACCCTTCTCGGCCAGGTACTCGCCGGAGAGCGCGATGAGTTCGCGGACGGTCTTCACTCGGCCTCCGCCGGGGTCGCAGGGGGGGGTCGGACTACTTGCCGCGGCTGGCGGCCAGGGCCTCGTTCCGACGGTACTCGTGGATGGCGGCCACCACGTCTTCGAGTTCGCCCTGCATGATGGCATCGAGGTTGTGCACGGTCAACCCGATGCGATGGTCGGTGACGCGGCTCTGGGGAAAGTTGTAGGTGCGGATCTTGGCCGAACGGTCGCCGGTGCCCACCTGGCTCTTGCGCTCGGCGGCGATCTTGGCCTCCTGCTCGGCGATGGCGCGTTCGAGCAGCCGCGACCGCAGCACCTGCAGGGCCTTGGCCTTGTTCTTGTGCTGCGACTTCTCGTCCTGGCACTGGACCACCAGCCCCGTGGGCAGGTGGGTGATGCGCACCGCCGAATCGGTGGTGTTCACCGACTGGCCGCCGGGACCGCTGGCGCGGTAGACGTCGATGCGCAGCTCGCCCTCATTGATGTCCACGTCGACCTCTTCGGCCTCGGGCAGCACCGCCACCGACGCCGCCGAGGTGTGGATCCGCCCCTGGCTCTCGGTGGCGGGCACGCGCTGGACGCGGTGCACCCCGCTCTCCCAGCGCAGCATGCCGAAGGCGCCGTCGCCACGGACCGCGTAGATCACTTCCTTGAACCCGCCGACGGTGCCCTCGGTGGCGTCGATGAGCTCGGTCTTCCAGCCCTGGCTCTCGGCGTAGCGCAGGTACATGCGGCCGAGCTCCTCGGCGAAGAGCGCCGCTTCGTCGCCACCGGTGCCGGCGCGGATCTCGAGGATGGCGTCGCGGTCATCATTGGGGTCGTGGGGCAACAGCGCGGTTTCGAACTCCTGGGCCGCGACCTCGAGGCGCGGTTCGAGATCGGCCAGCTCCTCGCGCGCCATCTCCACCATGTCCTGGTCCTTCTCGGAGCGCAGGATCTCGCGGCTGCCCTCGACCTGCTCCTGCAGGTCGAGCCAGCGCTCGCCCGCCGCGAGCTGCTTCTGGACATGCCGGTGCTCGCGCGCCAGGTCGCGGTAGCGCTGCTGGTCCTTGAGGACCTCGCCGTCCGAGAGCTGGTCGGTCAGCTCCTGGTAGCGTTCCCGCAACGACTGGACGTTCCCCTTCACGACTGGCCTCCAGCGTCACCGGACACCGCGGTCGCCGGCATCGCCGCCGACTGCTCGGCATCGGCCAGCTCGTAGTAGACCCGGGTCTTGAAGCCCTCGGCTTCGGGAGTGAGCACCGCCTTGAGCGCCGCCATGGCCACCTCGATCTGGTCGTCGGCGGGCGGACTGGTGGTGATCTTCTGCAGCCACAGCCCCGGCTGGATCGCCGGCTTCAGCCACCAGGCGTTGCAGTACTTGCCCGAGAGCTTGATGGCCTCGTAGGCCAGGCCGCCGATCAGCGGCACGAAGGCCAGCCGGATCAGACGTTCGCCCACGGTCTCGGGCTTGCCCAGGAAGACGAAGACCAGGATCGAGATGATCATCACGAAGAACAGGAAGCTGGTGCCGCAGCGCGGATGCAGCGTGGTGAAGCCGCGGGTGCCCTCGGGATCGAGGGTGCGTCCGTTCTCGAAGGCGTGGATCGACATGTGCTCGGCGCCGTGATACTCGAAGACCCTGGCCATGTCCTTCATGAGGCTGATGGCCCAGAGGTAGAGCACGAAGAGGATCACGCGGATGACGCCGTCGACGAGGTTGAACAGGAAGTTACCCTCGACACCCAGCCACTCGGTGACCAGGAGCGGCAGGTAGAAGAACAGGCCCAGGCTCAGGGCGAAGGCCACCACGATGGTGCCCCACATCCAGACCGTGTCCTTCAGCGAGGTCTTCTGGTTGTCGACCCGGTCCTCGGAGACCGCCTGGTCGGCCGAGAACATCAACGCATCGATGCCCAGCCCCATGGTCTCGATGAGGTGGATCCCACCGCGCAGCACCGGGATGTTCAGCCACTTGTTGCGATTGATGACGCCGTTGAACGGCTTCTTCCGGATGACGATGCGGCCCTCGGGGTTGCGCACCGCCGTGGCGATGGCCGTGGGGCTGCGCATCATCACACCCTCGATCACCGCCTGGCCGCCCACGGCCAGATCCAGCTGGCGCGCTTCCTCGATGCCCGGCGAGGGCCGGGCGCTGGTGGTGCTATCCTGGGGAGTCGGTTCGCTCATGAGGTTCTCCGGACCGCGGGCGGCCAGGGGCCGCCGCTGGTTGGCAAAGAGACGAGGGCACCGGCTCGGCAGCCCGGCGCCCTCGTGGAATTCTCAGGCGACGCTACAGGAGTGGTCAGCGGGTCCGCGAGCGGACCGGGGAACCTACTTCTTGCCGCCGTACTTGACCCCTTCGAAACGCTTGCGGAAACGCTCCACGCGACCGGCGGTGTCGATGATCTTCTGCTGACCCGTGTAGAACGGATGGCAGTTCGAGCAGATCTCGACGTTCAGCTTGGGCTTGGTGGACTTCGTCTTGATCACGTTGCCGCACAGGCAGGTGATCTCGCAATCGACGTAATTGGGGTGAATCTTCTTCTGCATCGTCCCATATCCTTGTTGCTGACACTGAGCCAGGGGAGCCACAAACAAATATACTGCGGGCCTGAGGGCAAGGGGGAAAATCGATCCCGGCCCCCAGGCGTCGGGCTCAGGCGTTCATGGCGGCCAGGAACTGCTTGTTGTCCTTGGTCTTGCCGAGCTTGTCGATCAGGAACTCCATGGCCTCGATAGGCGAGTAATCGCTCAGATACTTGCGCAGGACCCAGATCTTGTTGAGATCCTTGGCGTCCAGCAGCAGGTCCTCCTTGCGCGTGCCGCTCTTGAAGATGTCCACGGCGGGGTAGATGCGGCGGTCGGCGATCTTGCGGTCGAGGACCAGCTCCATGTTGCCCGTGCCCTTGAACTCCTCGAAGATGACCTCGTCCATGCGGCTGCCGGTCTCGATGAGTGCCGTGGCGATGATGGTGAGCGAGCCTCCGTCCTCGATGTTGCGCGCCGCGCCGAAGAACCGCTTGGGCTTCTGCAGCGCGTTGGAGTCCACGCCGCCGGAGAGGATCTTGCCCGAATGGGGCACCACCGCGTTGTGGGCGCGCGCCAGACGGGTGATCGAATCGAGCAGGATCACCACGTCCTTGCCGCTCTCCACCAGGCGCCGGCTCTTGGCGAGCACCATGTTGGCCACCTGGACGTGGCGCTCGGCTGGTTCGTCGAAGGTGGAGCTGATGACCTCGCCGTCCACCGACCGCGCCATGTCGGTGACTTCCTCGGGGCGCTCGTCGATCAACAGCACGATGAGGTGGACCTCGGGATGGTTGGCGCTGATGGCGTTGGCGATCTTCTGCAGGATCATGGTCTTGCCCGCGCGCGGCGGCGACACGATCAGGCCGCGCTGCCCCTTGCCGATGGGCGCCATGAGGTTGATCAGCCGCGTGGTCAGGTTGGTCGCCTTGTGCTCGAGGTTGATCATCTGCTCGGGATACAGCGGCGTCAGGTTGTCGAAGAGCGTGACCTTCTTGGCCTCTTCCGGATCCATGTAGTTGACCGATTCGACCTTCAGGAGCGCGAAGTACCGCTCGTTCTCCTTGGGCGGCCGGACCTGACCGCTGACGGTGTCGCCGGTCTTCAGGTCGAACTTCTTGATCTGGGACGGCGAGAGGTAGATGTCGTCCGGTCCCGGCAGGTAGTTGTACTTGGCCGCGCGCAGGAAGCCGTAGCCCTCGGCGAGGACCTGCAGCACGCCCTCGGCCATGATGAAGCCGTTCTTCTCGGTCTGGCCTTCGAGGATCTTGAAGATCAGCTCGCTCTTGCGCAGCGTGCTGACGGCCTCGATGTTCATGCCGCGAGCCACGTCGACCAGCTCGCGTATGTTCATCTCCTGCAGTTCCTTGATATCCATCGCTGCTCCTCGGGGACCGCGTCGTTCGCGGCAGGGCTCGGCAGGGAACGCGGTCCATGGCGGACCGAAGCGGAGTTCCGTGCCCAGGCTATTGAGTGAAGTTGGGTGGAAAAGCCTTGTATGGGTTCTGCGCGAGTCCAGCGACCGCGGGGTGATTCGGTCGATGTCGCCGGTGCGGGTGTCGTACCCAGATAAACCGTACCGGCCGGATTATGCAAGGGGCGTACCAGCCGGAGCGATCGCGCGGCCGCTCCGGCTGGCTCGCAATACTCTATTGGCTCCCCGAAAGTTCCTGATAGGTCTTCATGTTCTGCTGCGACGCATCGAGATCGCCCAGCGCCGCCTGGCAGGTTGCCAGGTAGTAGAAGGCGTCGGGATCGTCCGGCGCCATCAGCACCAGGGCATTGCCCACGTTGACGCCCTGCTGCAGGACCTCGCGATAATGCACCTCCAGCTCCTCGGCACGCCGCATGTCGGTCTGAGCGGCCTCGGCCGCCTGCGTGATCAACTCCTGACCGTACTGCAGGTGCAGCTGCAGGCGCTGCTTCAAGATCTGTGTATTCTCCACGTTCTGCTCGCTGGCCAGGCTCAGGGCCTCCAGCGCCCGCGGATAGTCCTTGGCGCTCTGGAAGTTGAAGCCCGCCTCGCGGTAGAGCCCCTCCAGCTCCTGGTCGTTCTCGGGATCGGTGTCGTTGAGGTAGATGTCGGCCACCTGCATGAACAGCTCGCCGGCCTCCTCGTAACGCTCCTGCTTGCTGTAGAGCCCGACCACGTCGAGCAGCAGGATGGGGTCGTCACCGTGCTCGCGCAGTAGCTGGTCGTAGATGGCCTGGGCCTCGTCGGTCCGGTTGAGCTGGGTCAGCACGTAGCCCTTGTCGCTCAGGAGCTGGTAGGCTTCCGGCCGCTCGGTGAGGACCTGATCGAGCAGGGTTAGGGCTTCCTCGCGCAGCGCCGACGCGGAATCGGGCTTGTCCGAGACGCCCTCGGCCTGCTGGATCTTCATCTTGGCGATGTCCTGGATCGCCGCCAGCGAGTCGGGCAGCGCAGCGTAGGCCAGGCGGAAATAGCCCTCGGCCTGCTCGTAGTTCTGGTCCCGCCACATGCTGCGGCCGACGCTGAGCTGGTTCTGGTAGTTGATCTTGAGCGCCTCGGCCACATCCTCCGACCAGTACTCGGGGTCCATGTCCCGGGCGGTGGTGTACTTCCGGTAGGCTTCCTCGAAGCTCGCCTTGGCCAACAGGTAGTCGTTCTCGTCGATGGCCTGCTGCGCCATGCGACTGTACGCCTCACCCTGATAGTAGTAGCCCTCGGGATCGTTGGGATTGTACGTCAGGCCCTCGTCGATGACGTCGACGGCCTTCTGGTACTGCTCCTGCTCGATGTAGAGGATGGCGCTGGTGGTGTGGGCCGAACGGCAACCGCCGAGAATGGCGAAGCACGACAGGGCCGCCAGGATCGCTAGCAGGGTGGCGCGATGCTTGGTCATCTGAGACTCCCCCTCGGGATCACTCCGGTGCTGGGGATGAGAGACGGAATGATCCAGGGCTGGGTGGGGATCCGCTCGTTAAAAATGCCAGGACCGAGGTCGAGGGGCGCAATGAACCCGATCCCGCTAACACACGGAATACATAAGAGATTTGCCGACGCGATGTCAAGAAAAACGCCCTCTCAAGGCTTCTCGCGCTGACCACGCCGTGGATGATGCCCGCCGCCGTCCCGATGCCGCGACATGCGGCCGCGCTCCCGACCCATGGGGAAGTAGCTCCGGTAGTGCTCGCGTTGCTCGGGCGTCAGGACCGCGCGTTCGCGGAACATGGCCTCCACCACCAGCGAGTCCAGCTCGGCCTGGATCTCACCGAGGGCGCGCGCGGCCGCGTGGACTGCCGCGAGGTCGGGCTCGTCCGCGGCGTGCAACGCCTGCAACTCCTCACGGCGATCCAGGAGGTCGCGACGGCGCGCGAACACCTCGTCGCCGATCTCGAGATGGATCGCCATGAGGGCGGATCGCTGGTCGTCAGTGAGTCCGAGGTCCTGGCTCATGCGGTCGAGGCGCCGTTCCATGAACGACCGGACCTGGTCGCGGTCGGGCAGGAAACCGGAGTCGGGCTCCCCGGGAGGCAACTCCTCGCCCTGACCTTCGGGGCGGGGCGGCGACCCGTTCCCCTGGCGCCACAGGCTCACGCCGAGCCCGAGATTCAGGCCCAGGGACAGCAGCAACACGATCAGCCAGCCTCGTTTCATGATTCCTCGTCCTCGTCAAGGTCGCTCAGCTGCAGCCAGACCTGGTCCAGGGTGGGCAGGCTCGCCGCCAGATAATCCTCGCTGGACATGGCGGTCGGACCGCTGTCCACGGCGAGGTCGGCGGGGTCTCCGAATTGCAGTCCCAACACCACGCCGGCGGCGAGGGCCGCGGCGGCGAGCCCGCGCTGCGGCCAGGTCCAGGACACCCGCTGGCGGCGGTGCTCAAGGCGTGCCGCCACGTGGGGCCAGACCGTGCCCCGGACCGCGGGCGACGCGGCCTGGTCGACCTGCTGCCAGAGCCGGCGAGCCGCTGCCAGCTCGCGCCGGCAGGCCGCGCAGTGCTCGACATGCGCCAGGAACGCCGGCTCGAGCGAGGGCGAAAGCTCGCCGTCGAGATAGGCCTGGATCTGGCGGGTGATGTGCGTCATGACACGTCCTCCTCTACCGGGGCCAGCCGCTGCCGCAAGGTGTCGGCCGCCCGCATCAACAAGGATTCCACCGCCGGGACCGTGGTGTCCAGCACTTCGGCAATCTCCTTGTAGCTCAGCCCCTGGAACCGCTTGAGCACCACCGCGGCGCGCTGGCGCTCGGGCAGGGTGGCCACGGCCGCTCGGACCTGCTGGATGGTCTCCTGTCTGGCCAGGCTCTGCATGGGGTCGTCTCCCGGAGCTGATTGATCGTGGCTGGTGAGGTCGAAATTGACCCAGCGGAGAATCTTGCGCCGCCGGAGCACGCTGCGCGCCCGGTTGCCGGCGATGCGGAGCAGCCAGCTGCGGAACTTGCCATCGGGACGGTAGCGGCGCGCCTGGTCGTAGACCTTCAGGAACACGTCCTGCGCCTGATCCTCCGCCTCCTCCACCGAGCCGAGCATGTGCAACAGGAAGGCGAAGACCGGCTGTTCCCAGCGGGCGACGAGTTGCTGGAAGGCCACCTCGTCGCCCGCTGCCGTGCGCTGCATCAGGATGTCGTCGTCGTGGTGGCACACGGTCGCGATCCGTCCTGCTGTTCGCCCTAATCCTCGTCGTCGGCCACGGGCGCCCAGCGGTGGTGCCGGTCCTGGCCGCAACTGCCGTGACGACCATACCGTCCCCTGGCGTCCGCGCGATCACCACGGTGCTTCGCCCGCATGAGCATCATCTGGTCTCGCTGCTCCTCGGTGAGCAGGGCGCGCACGGCGAGCCTGGTCTTGACCTGGATGACCTTCAACTCGGTCTGGGTCTGTCCCATCTGTTCGGTGATCCGGATCAGGTCCTTCTCCGAGGGCTGATCCTTCAGCATCTCGCCCTGGCGTTCGTTCCGCAACCGCGCCAGCTGCTTGCGCAGTTCCAGCCCCTGCGTGCGGGCCTGTTCGTGCAGGGCCGCGATGGCGGTCTCCTGCTCCTCGGTCAGGTCGAGCCGGCTGAGGAGCCGTTCGCTGCGCGGACCGTGGCCGTAGCCGCTGGCGCCGCAGTCGGCGCGCGGCGTCCGCCCCGGTCGCTGAGCCAGGGCCGTGGTTGCCAGGAGGGCCACCAGCGCCAGGCTGGTCAGGATGGTGATTCGCTTCTTCATCTCAGAACCTCCGTGAGCGGGATGGTTGCCGCCGGAGCGGCCGGATTCAGGATTCAAACCGTCGTTGCCATCCCGAACGCCGCGGCAACCGGAATCCTTCGCGAGAAAAACGCCCGCACCGCTATGGATGCTCGCCAGACGCGCCGAGGCGGGCAAGATTCGCCGTGAGCAGGTCCCTGGCCGGCCCTTCGGGAACCTGCTCGAGGCCTTCCCGGAACGTCGCGGCAGCCGCCTCCGGCCGGCCGAGCCGGGCCAGGGCCACGCCCAGGTCGAGCCAGCCGCGGTGGTCGGCAGGGGCCACGGTCTTCAGCCTCTCGGCCGTGACGGCGGCCTGCCGCCAGCGTCCCCGCTGGCCCTGGAGCACGGCCAAATCGTGCAGCATGTCGGGATCGTCGGGATGGTCCTGCAAGTAGGCCCGAGCCATGGCCTCGGCCTCGTCGAGTCGGCCCGCCTCGCGCAGCAGGCCGATCCGGAACCATTCCAGGGGCGCCGGATCGGCGACCAGCAGCGTCCCCTCGGTCAACACCCCCAGCGCCTCGTCCGTCCGGCCGGCCTGGGCCAGGTTGAGGGCACGCAGCCGCCAGGGCTCGTTCCGGTCGGCCGCCACCGCGCAGGTCCTCGCCAGCAGCATGTCCACCCGCTGGCGACGCTCCGGATCGTTGTCGATCCGCGCCAGGACCAGCTCGCGATTCGCCAGGTTGTAGGCCTCCAGACCCGACCACAGCCGGCGCGTCTCGCCCAATCCCCAGGGGACCGTGGCCAGGGCCAGGCCACCCGCCACCAGCACGAGCGGCAGCCAGCGGCGCTGCCAGGTCCGTGGCCGCAGATCCGGCAGGCCGAGCATGCCGGCGCCGGCGAGGATCGCGAGCATGGGCCATAGCACCAGCCGATAACGGCTGACCACGAAGAACAGGCTCTGCACCAGCACCAGGATCACGAGCGCGCCGGCCCACATCCGGACCCGGCGCTCCGGACCGGGCCCGGTCGAGGCTGGCTTTCCCAGGATCACCACGGCCAGGCCCGTGCCGCCCAGCACCACCAGCAGCCACCAGGGCACCACGAGCAGCCGCAGGACAGGCGCGGCCAGAGGCCAGGCCTCCAGCGGCGTGACTTGCGAGACCTCCCAACCTTGCAGGTGCAGCCAGATCTTGCGCAACCAGAGTCCCAGGCTGCGCCCCGGTGACGACTCGATCAGGCGCCGGGCCTCGTCCAGCCAGATGCGATCCGCCTCGGCGGGTCCGCTCAGCGCCCGACCCAGCCGACGTTCGAGGAAGACCTGGCCCGAGGGATCGGCCTCCAGGTCGAAACCCGCCACCGTGGTGAACAGTCCCTGCCCCGCGGGCATCAGACCGAGGTAGAGGTTGACGCCGCCGTTGAGGCTGGGCCCCGTGGGCCTGCCGGCCAGGCGGCTGTTGTGCACGGCGGCCAGGCCGACCGGCAGGAGTGCCACGACCAGCATGACGAGCACGGCCAGGCGGCGGCGCGGACGCGGGCCCGACCCCGGTGTCCAGGCGCCCCAGACCAGCACGACCAGCAGGGCCAGGACGTGGGCCCGCAGCAATGCGGCCAGTCCCAGGAGCAGCCCGGCCACCGCAAGCCTGGGCCAGCCCGGGTCCTCACGCCAGACGAGCACGGCCAGGGAGGCGGTCACCAGCAGGGTCAGGGGAACCTCGAGCAGGATGGTGCGGGCGTAGATGGCCGCCGGGCGGTAGAGCAGCATCAACAGGGTGGAGAGCAAAGCCGCGACCAGGACCCGGCGCGGGGAGTGCCCGGCGGCGAGTCCCATCTGGCGCACCACGCCGCCGGCCAGCAGGGCGCAGGCCAGCCAGCTCACCGCCTGGATCGCCACCAGCAGCCAGGGCGCGGTGGTCAGGAGGCCTTCCGCCGTGGGCGCGGTGCCCCCGGCCGCCGCCACCAGGAGCGGATAGCCGGGCGACATGACGTAGGGTTGGCTGCCCGGCAGGCCCTCGGCGCGCAGCCGCGCCGCCTCGTTCAGGTACCAGGCTTCGTCGAGCAGGGGCACCCGGGCGAGAGCGCTGTCGGCCGACTGGACCGCGAACACCACCCAGAACACCCCCGCCAGCCCCGCCACCACCAGGGCGGCGAGCAACGTGGCGCGGTGTCCGGGAAGGCTGGGCATCACACGTTGAACCGGATCTCGATGACGTCGCCGTCCCGCACCACGTAGCTCTTGCCCTCCAGCCGGACCTTGGCGGCGGCCTTGGCGGCGGCATGGCTGCCGGCGGCCACCAGATCGTCGTAGGCGCAGACCTCGGCGCGGATGAAGCCGCGCTCGAGATCCGAGTGGATCACCCCGGCGGCAGCGGGCGCCAGGGCGCCGCGCCGCACCGTCCAGGCGCGGCACTCGTCGGGGCCGACGGTGAAGAAGCTGTGCTGGTTCAGCGCGGCATAGGACGCGCGGATCATGCGGTGGGCGGCCGGCTCGCTCACCCCCAGGTCGGCCAGGAACTCCTGGGCCTCCTCGGGTTCCAGCTCCACCAGCTCTGCCTCCACCGCCGCGCACAGCGCCACCACCTCGGCGCCCACCCGCTCGGCCTCGGACAGGACCGCGGCGTCCGGCGCCTCGCCCTCGGCATGGTTCAGCACCACGATGAGCGGCTTGAGCGTGAGCAGCGCGTAACCCGACACGGTCTTCTGCTCGTCGCCGTTGAGCTCCAGTTCGCGGAGGGGTCGCTCGGCCTCGAGGTGCGCCTTGAAGCGGGTGAAGAGCGCGGGCTCCAGCGGGTGTTCGGTCTTGCCCTTGAGGCGCTGTTCCTTGAGCAGCTTCTCGAGACGCTTCTCGACGATCTCCAGGTCGGCCAGGATCAGCTCGAGCGAGACGGTGGCCAGCTCGCCCGCGGGATCGGGGGTGCCGTAGCCGCCGTCGAAGCAGCGCACCACCTGGGCCAGGGCGTCCACACGCCGCGCGTGCTCGAGGAACCGGGTGGCTTCGCGGTCACCGTCGGGCCCGGACCCCGGATTGAAGCCGGGCACGTCCACCCACTCGATCTGGGCGGGCACGGTGCGCTTGGGCTGATACATCCGCGACAGGACATCCAGGCGCGGGTCGGGCACCGTCCCCATGGCCCGGTGCGGATCGACTCCGCCCTGACCCACGGGCAGCCGGGCGCCGGTGATGACGTTGTAGAGGGTGGTCTTGCCCGTGAACTTGAGCCCGATGATCCCGACCTGCACGATGGGTCTCCTTCCGCGGTCCCTGGGACGCCGCCCACTGCGGGTCCACGACTGCGGCTAAGCTCGTGCCGGTACGGCCTCGGCGTCAAGGGCCAGAAAAGGGGATCTCGAACCAGTAAATATCCGACCACTCTGACCAGGGCCCGATGTTGCCGTCGCTGTCGATGCCCCGGACGCGTGCATGGTACTCGAGCATCCAGCTGCCGTCGGTCCAGAGATACTCCTGATCGGAGCCGGCCTGCGCCGGGACGATGAAGGTCTGGTCGTAGAGCGGGTCCTCACCTTCGGTTTGGCGCACTTGCTGGACCTGAAGATGATACAGGACTGCCGTAGTCCCCTCTGTGGGCGCCGTCCATCGGCACCAGATCTCCATGGGCTCGGGATCCTGGGTTTCCGCCGAAATGGAGCCAAAAAACAGCAGCGAGAAAAAGACAATTCCGGTCAACGTTCTATACAGCATGGACTTATCTCTCGCCGTGGGGGAGGCGGTAAAATTCTTGTCTTGGACCTGCCTGTGGATGCCATAACATTAGTCCGACACACGGCCACCCGCCACCACGAATCAACGAGGATAAGCACCACCTCGGGGGGCCAGGGACGAAGGACGCGTTCCCATGCTCGACCTGGTATCCATCCTGCTAACCGGCACACCAGGGGATGGACATGGAGGTCAATGACTTTGAAAAGCCGGAACATTCTCATCGCCGCCCTGCTGGTCTTCGCAATCACCCCGCTCGCCGCCGCCCGTGACATCGTCATCCCCGACGAGGTCAGCTCGCTGCGGACCGCGCTGAAGACGGCCGAACGCGGCGATCGTATCCTCTTGAGACCTGGCAACTACGTGGCGCACGATCTCGACATTCCCCCGGGGGTCATCCTGGAAGGGAACCTGGACGCACCCAGGGACGTGGTCATCGACGGCCAGGGGCTCGGCCGGATCTTCCTGGTGGAGAACGCCAGCGACGTGGAACTGCGCGGGCTGACCCTGACCGGCGGCTTCGCCACCGAGGCCGAGGCCTATGGCGGCAACGGCGGGGCCCTGCTGGCCATGGACAGCGGTGTCGCGCTGCAGAGCGTGGTGTTCGAAGCCAACCGTGCCGAGGGATCGGGTGGCGCCGTCCGCGCGTGCTACAGCCAGCTCACGATCACCGATTGCACCTTCACCGACAACCGGGCCATGGGCGGGGGCGGCGGGCTCGACTTCAGCTACGACTCCAGCGCCGGCGTGGAGGAGAGCACTTTCCGCGGCAACTCGGCGGCCTGGGGCGGCGCGGTGGCCTCGCGGGCCAACTCGGCCTGCCACTTCATGCACTCGACCTTCACCGGCAACACCGCCGTGCTGCCCTACGAGCTGGGCGGGGCCTTCTTCGCCGACTACGCCGCCAACGTGCTGTTCATGAACTGCGTGTTGACGGGCAACGCGGCGCGGCGCGGCGGCGCGGTGCGCCTGACCGGCGCCCAGTCCACCTTCGCCAACTGCACGCTCGACGGCAACGCCGCCTGGGAGTCGGGTGCCGCGTTCATGACGCGCAACGGGAACCTCAACCTGAACCATACCATCGTCAGCTTCAACCAGGGCACGTCGCTCACCAGCGACGAGACGGGCCTGGTGATCAACGCGTGCGACATCTACGGCAACTCCGGCGGCGACTGGACCGGCCCGCTGGCCGATCTGCTCGACCTGAACCAGAATTTCAGCCTGGACCCGCTCTACTGCGATGTCAGGAACCTCCACCTCCAGGACGAGTCCCCCTGCGCCGAGGAGAACAGCGGACGCGGCCTGGTCGGCGCGCTGCCGGCGGGCTGCAACGAGGTCGGCATCGTCCTGCAGGAATTCGACGCCAGCGTCGAGTTCGCCTCGGTCATCCTGACCTGGACCGTCAGCGACGGCGAGGGCTACGAGTTCCGGCTCACCGGGCGCTCGCACAGCGATCCCGACTTCCCCGCCTGGACCGTCCCCTACGTGCCGGACGGCGCCGACTCGAGCTACCGGGCGGTGGACAAGCCCCCGCGCGACATCGGTTCCATCGAGTACATGCTCGAGACGAGCATCGGCGGCGGCGACTGGTTCGTGCTGGGCGAGAAGCTCCTCGAGATGGTCACCGACATCCCAAGTCCCGATCTCCTCATCAGCTCGGTGTTCCCCAACCCCTTCAACCCCCGGGTCAACATCCAGCTCTCGCTCACCCGCGCGCTTCCGGTGCGGGCCGAGATCTACGATGTCCAGGGGCGCCGGATCCGCACGCTGGTCAACGGCACCCTGCAACAGGGCGAGCACGACCTGAGCTGGGACAGCCGCGACGAGAGCGGTCGGGTGCAATCCACGGGCACCTACCTGCTGCGCATCATCGGCGGCGACATCCACATCACCGAGAAGCTGCTGCTCGTCAAGTAGCCCGCCCCTCTTCCTCGACCCCACCCTCACCGGCCGGTGTCGTCCAGCGCAGGACGACACCGGCGGCGGGGCGCCCATCGGAGTCGAAGCCTTCCTCGTGGACCAGGACCTCCGTCGAGGCCGCCGGCAAGAGACCGGCGGCTTCGTGGCGTCGCAGGCGGTGACGGGGCTGGGGATTGCCCACGTAGCCCGGAGCGTCACGGAATGTCCGCAGCACGACCACGGCACCATCGGCCAGCACGGTCGGCAGGCGTCGCATGAGCGGCCGGTCGAGGTAGCGGTGGAGCAGGACCACCGACCAGGGGCCGGCGGGCAGACTCGACGGCCGGCGCAGGTCGGCCTCCACGAGGTCCAGCGTCACTCCCCGGCTGGCGGCCAGCCGGCGGGCCAGGTCCAGCGCCTCGGGCTGGTGGTCGATCCCCGTGACCCGCCAGTGACGCTCGGCCAGCCAGACCGCCGCCCGGCCGCTACCGCAGGCCAGGTCCAGCACGGGACCGCACACCGGCGGAGGCAGCAGGTGCGCCCAGCGCACCAGGAACGGCGGCGGCTGCCAGAGCGTCCGCCGGTCCGGACCGCGGCGGCGCAGATCCGCGGGCCAGTCGGCGGCGGGCATCGCCGCGAGCCCCAGTCCCTGGACCTCCGCCCGACCACGTCGCGTCAGATGCCCGGCCACGGCCGCCGCGAGGTCGGCCCTGGAGGCGAGCACGATCAGAGGCTCGTGGCGCGGCGGCAGGAAGATCGAGGGCAGATTCTCGGCCAGCCAGCTCTCACGCTGCGGTGAGGGCACCGCGGCGAGCGCCGGTTCCAGGGGCAGCGACGACGCCCCCGGCAGGTGGCCGGCCAGGAAAGCATCCGCCGCCCGGATGTCCAGGAGGTTGCCCGCCGCGAACGCCGGGTGCTCCCGCAGGCTGGCCGGGTCGAGGGGAAGGCCACTGCCGGTCACGAGGTCACCTCTTGGCGACCAGGGTCGGGTCTGCTAGCATGCGCCACGTCGTCGCCCACGACGAGGAGCCTGCCATGGACATGCGCCACGCCCTGCTGCCGACCCTTGCCGGCCCACTCCTGGTCGTGGCCGTGGCTGACGGTCTGCGCCATCTGCTGATCCTCTCGGAATCCGATTCCTGGCCCACCCAGCTCGCACGCCTGGTCGAGGCCACCGTTCCCGCTGCGCACAAGGACGACCTGATCCTGCGCGAGGACCGCGCCGGTTTCAAGCCCCTGGCGCAGCAGCTCGGCGAGTATTTCGCCGGCCTGCGCCAGGAGTTCGACATCGCCCTGTCGCCCCAGGGCACCCCGTTCCAGCTGCAGGTATGGCAACTCCTCCGCCGGATTCCCCACGGCCAGCTGCGCTCCTACAGCAGCCTGGCCAGGGAACTCGGCGAGCCCAGAGCGGCCCGGGCCGTTGGCCAGGCCGCAGCCCAGAACCCGCTGCCCATCCTCATTCCTTGCCACCGGCTGCTCGGAACCGACGGGAGCCTGGTCGGTTTTGCCGGCGGCACCGAGCTGAAAGCGCGCCTCTTGCGCCTGGAAGGGCACACCCTGGCCGCAGGCACGAGGGTGCGGCCACCCCGGCTATTCTGAGATTGGACGGACTGCTTGCCGCGGTCCGTCGCGGAGGTACATTGGACGGGCACGCGCTGGCCTACCGCTTGCTAGGCGTTGCCCGCAGTACGGTCGCGAGTCGACCTCACCCTTGCAGGAGCCGATCATGCAGAAGATCCGCAAGTTCGTCGTCACGCCCAGCCTGCCGCCCAAGCTGCAGCCCTTGCTGGAGATCGCCCGCAACCTCTGGTGGGTCTGGAACCCCGAGGCCATCAACCTGCTGCGGCGCGTCGACCCGGATCTCTGGGAAGAACACCATCACAACCCCATCGCCGTGCTCGGCAGCCTCTCCGCCGACCGTCTCAGCGACCTGACGCGCGACCAGGCGTTCCTCGCCCACCTCGAGGCGGTCTACGACGACCTGCAGCGCTACCTCAAGCAGACCTCCTGGTTCGACAGCGAGCACGAGCACCTGCCGGGCCGGACCGTGGCCTACTTCTCCTTCGAGTTCGGTCTGCACGAGTGCCTGCCGCTTTACTCCGGCGGCCTGGGCATCCTCGCCGGCGACCACCTCAAGTCGGCCACCGACCTCGGCGTGCCGCTGGTGGGCGTGGGCCTGGCCTACCAGCACGGCTACTTCCGCCAGTATCTCAACCACGACGGCTGGCAGCAGGAAGACTACCCGGTCAACGACTTCTACAACATGGCCATGACCCAGGAGCTCACCCAGGACGGCAAGCCGGTCACCATCGAGGTCGTCTTTCCCGGCCGCAAGGTGGTGGCGCGGATCTGGCGCGTGCAGGTGGGCCGCAACCCGCTCTTCCTCCTGGACACCAACCTGCCGGTGAATCGCCCCGAGGACCGGGAGCTGACCGGCAAGCTCTACGGCGGCGACATCGACATGCGGATCCGCCAGGAGATCCTGCTGGGCATCGGTGGCGTGAAGGCCCTGCACACCATGGGCATCCGGCCCGACGTCTTCCACCTCAACGAGGGCCACTCCGCCTTCCTCTGCCTCGAGCGCATCCGCGCGCTCATGCTCGAGGAGAAGATGCCGTACGACGTGGCCTTCGAGCTGGTGCGGTCGACCAGCGTGTTCACGACCCACACCCCCGTTCCGGCGGGCAACGACCACTTCGATCCGCAGCTGGTGCGGACCTATCTCAAACCCATCGCCGACCACATCGGCCTCGGCATCGAGAACCTGCTGAGCCTCGGCCGCCAGGATCCGACCGACCGCAACGAGACCTTCTGCATGACCGTGCTGGCGCTGCGCCTCGCGCAGTTCGCCAACGGCGTCAGCGAGCTGCACGGCCACGTCTCGCGCCAGATGTGGCAGCGGGTATGGCCCGGGGTCCCCGTGGACGAGCTGCCCATCAGCCACATCACCAACGGCATCCACACGCGCACCTGGCTCAACATGGAGATCGCTCGGCTCTACGACCGCTATCTCGGGCCGCGCTGGTACGACAAGCCCACCAACCACATGGTCTGGGAACGCGTCAACCGCATCCCCGACGCCGAGCTCTGGCGCGCCCACGAGCGCATGCGCGAGCGCCTGGTCGGGTTCGTGCGCGGCCGCCTGCGCCTGCAGCTCGAATCGCGCGGAGCCAGCCGGGCCTCGATCAAGGCCGCCCGCGAGGTGCTCGACCCCGAGGCGCTGACCATCGGGTTCGCCCGTCGCTTCGCCACCTACAAGCGCGCCAACCTGATCCTCAGCGACGTCGAACGCCTCGACCGCATCCTCAACAACCCCGAGCGCCCGGTGCAGATCATCTTCGCCGGCAAGGCCCACCCCCGCGACCACGGCGGCAAGGAGCTGATCCGGCAGATCGTCCACCTGGCCCAGGAGGAACGCTTCCGCAAGCGGATCGTCTTCCTCGAGGACTACAACATCGAGGTGGCCCGCTACATGGTGCAGGGCGTGGACGTCTGGCTGAACAACCCCCGCCGCCCGCTGGAAGCCTCGGGCACCAGCGGCATGAAGGTGCCCGTCAACGGCGGCATCAACTTCTCGGTCCTCGACGGCTGGTGGTGCGAGGGCTACGACAAGGAGAACGGCTGGGCCATCGGCGCCGGCGAGGATTACGAGGATCCCGAGTACCAGGACCAGGTGGAAAGCACGGCGCTGTACGAGCTGCTCGAGAACGAGATCGCGCGTACCTACTACGAGCGCACCAGCGACGGTATCCCCCGCGAGTGGATCCGGGTGATGAAGAACTCCATGCGCACGGTGAACGCCGAGTTCAATACCAACCGGATGGTCGAGGAGTACACGCAGCGTTTCTACGTGCCGTGCCTCGAGCAGTCCGGCCGGCTCGCAGCCGACGGAGCCGCCGCGGCCCGGGACCTGGCGGACTGGCGCAGCAAGGTCGCGCAGAAGTGGGATTCGCTGCAGATCCTCGACATCTCCGCCGAGGACCACGAGGCCCAGCCCATGGGTTCGCGCTTTCCGGTCCAGGCCGTCCTCGATCTGGGCGAGTTGACCATCGAGGACGTGCACGTGGAGATCTACCACGGCCTGCTCGACGTCCAGGGTCGCATCGTGCGTGGCGAGACCGAGACCATGGCCCCGGTCGACGGCACGACCTCGGGGCAGGTCACGTTCACGGGCGAGATCCCCTGCCGCCGTTCGGGCCAGCGCGGCTTCACGGTGCGCGCCACGCCCCGGAATCCCGACTTCCCCCTGAACCGCTTCGAGACCGGGTTGATCAGCTGGTTCGGGGAGGAATCCACCAAGTCCCCCAGCCCCACCCAGGACGTGCCGGCCTGACCTTCCGGCCCACCGGAATCAAGGAGGCCCGCCACCCGGCGGGCCTCTGTCCTCATCGGGGCACGCACCCCTACTCCGCCGGTTCCAGCCCCGGCACGATTCGCCGCAGGTCGGCCACGTACTCGCGGAAACGCTGCCGACCGCTGGCGGTCATGCGCACCAGCGTCCGCGGCTTCTTGCCCACGAACTCCTTGCGGATCTCCACCAGCCGCCCGGCCTCCAGCTTCCCCAGGTGCACCGAGAGCGTGCCGTCGGTCAGCTGCAGCATGTCGCGGAGTTCGGTGAAGGCGTAGCCGCCCGGCCGCGACATCAGACACGACAGGACGAGCAGGCGCGCACGCCCGTGGATGAGCGTGGGCAGCGGGGCCGCGGCGCCGGGCCCGGATGCGGACGACGAGATGCGTGCCACGCCCCCTGGCCTCCTTGCCGGGCTTGGCTGCGTTCACGGGGAATGCAGATCCGTGACGTGGCGCCGCCTCCTTGCGGCGCCGGATCGACTGAGGGGGGTGGCCAGCACCCAGGACCGGTTCGGCACACCCCCCCGATCGCCGTCCGAACCTCCTGTTCGGCCCCTGTCGGGGGTCCTCGCTCCGTCAGACCCGGCTCGTCGATCCTCCAGGCAGGCTGCCTTCATTGGCTCGGGTTCCACATCCGTGTGGTGCCCGCCCGCCGGACGACCTCTACTTTATAATACAAAGTACTTTATTTTGTCAAGCAAAAAAATCGACGGCGCCCGCGGATTTCACATCGAACTGATTCAGGGGGGCAATCCGGGTTGGCTTTGTGCAGGCGGATCTCTATCTTTGCTCCGGCATTGCGGCCGCGATGGTCGCCCCGGAACACGAACCAGGCCACGCGCTGGCCGCCGCAGACGCGGAGGAGGTGGGTCCATGAAGACCGCGAAGTACATCGAGCTCGAAGAGCGCTACGGCGCGCACAACTACCATCCGCTCGACATCGTCATCAAGAAGGCCGAAGGCGTGTGGGTGGAGGATGTGGAGGGCAAGCGCTACATCGATTTCCTGGCCGCCTACAGCGCGGTCAACCAGGGCCACTGCCACCCCCGCATCCTCAAGGCGCTGCGCAACCAGGCCAAGAAGTGCACCTTGACCAGCCGCGCCTTCCGCAACGACCAGCTGCCGTTCTTCTGCCAGGAGATCTGCGAACTCACCGGCTTCCCGCGCGTGCTGCCCATGAACTCGGGCGCCGAGGCGGTGGAGACCGCGCTGAAGGCCGCGCGCAAGTGGGGCGAGAAGGTCAAGGGCGTGGCCAGGGACAAGGGCGAGATCATCGTCTGCGCCGACAACTTCCACGGCCGCACCACCACCATCGTGGGCTTCTCCACCGACGACCAGTACAAGGATGGCTTCGGCCCCTTCACGCCCGGCTTCAAGGTGATCCCCTACGGTGACGAGAAGGCCCTGGCCGCGGCCATCACCAAGAACACCGTGGCCTTCCTGACCGAGCCGATCCAGGGCGAGTCGGGCATCGTGCTGCCCAAGGCCGGGTTCCTGAAGAAGGCCCGCCAGCTCTGCAGCGACCACAACGTGCTCTTGATCTGCGACGAGATCCAGTCGGGCCTCGGTCGCACCGGCAAGATGTTCGCCTTCGAGTGGGAAGGCATCCGCCCCGACGCCGTGATCGTGGGCAAGGCGCTCAGCGGCGGCTTCTACCCGGTCAGCGCGTTCCTCTCCACCGAAGAGGTCATGGGCGTCTTCAACCCCGGCGACCACGGCTCCACCTTCGGCGGCAACCCCCTGGGCATGGCCGTGGCCCGCGAGGCCCTCAAGGTGCTGGTGGACGAGAAGCTGGTGGAACAGAGCGCCAAGCTGGGCCCCTGGTTCATGGCGAAGCTGGGCGAGATCAAGTCCAAGAGCATCGTCCAGGTGCGCGGCAAGGGCCTCTGGGTCGGCCTGGTGCTCAACACCAAGGCCCGCCCCTACTGCGAGGCGCTCATGGCCGAAGGCCTGCTCTGCAAGGAGACCCACGAGAACGTGATCCGCTTCGCTCCGCCGCTCTGCATCACCAAGAAGGAACTGAACATGGCGCTGCGGCGCGTTGCCAAGGTGTTCAAGAAGATCGACGGCTAGACACCGTTTCGAAACCCTCGCTGACAGGCGCTCCCCGGGGCGCCTGTCATCTTTTTATGATCCCGTCACCTTTTTATGACCATTGACGTCCGGTTATCAATGGCGTTCCATACAGTGGTGTTGCCGACGACCCGAAGCGTACGAAACGGAGGGATCGTATGACTTCCCCGACGAGATGCTGCCTGACGCTCGCCCTGCTGGCCACCCTGGCCGGTGGCGCGGCGCAAGCGGCGGTGATCCACGTTCCCGCCGACCACGCCACCATCGGCGCGGCGCTCGCAGCGGCGACCGCCGGCGACGAGGTCCAGGTCGACCCCGGCCTCTATCCCGAATCCGACCTCGCCCTGCCTCCCGACGTCAGCCTGCGCGGCCTGGGCGACGCCGAGTACGACCCGGTGGTCATCGACGCCGAGGGCGCCGGGCGGGTCCTCGTCATGGGTGGCGGCACCGCCCGCCTCGAGAACGTCACCCTCCGCCACGGCGCGGCCGAGCAGGGCGGCGGCCTGTTCCTGGAGAGCGGCACCCCCGAGATCGTCGCGGTCGTCCTGGCCTCCTGCACGGCGAATCTCGGGGGTGGCCTCTACGTGAGCGCGGCCGAGCCCACCATCGAGGACTGCCGCTTCCTGAGCAACAGCGCCCGGAGCCTGGGCGGCGGGGTCTACGCCGTGGACACGCCCTCGCTCGAGCTGGTCGGCTGCCTGTTCCACGAGAACAGCGCCGGGGCGGCCGGCGGCGCCTGGTACACAGCCCGCGGCGACCTGGCCACCAGCGGCTGCACCGTGGTGGGCAACCGCGCCCCGCTGGGCGCCGAGGGGTGCTCCTTCGGCGGGGGCGCCACCACCATCTCCAGCACCATCGCCGTGGATAATCACGCCGGCGACGCGAGCTGGACCGCCGAACAGATCCTCCTGAGCGACGCCGCGGGTCAGGCCCAGAACACCTGCACCCTGCGCTGGCAACCGGGCTGGCTCGGCTTCCTGGCCGACCAGCTCGACGGTGCATCGGGCAACCTCGAGGCCGACCCTCTCTTCTGCTACAACGACGGCGGCGGCCTGCCCGGGACCTTCGGCCTCGCCGCCAACAGCCCGGCGCTCCCCGACGCGAATCCCTACTGCGACGCGATCATGGGCGCCTTCGGCATCGCCTGCGGACCGGTGGCCACGCCGGACACGCCGGCCGTGCGCACCGTGCTCCACCCCGCGTTCCCCAACCCGTTCAATCCCGAGACCACCATCCGGTTCGAGACCGCCCAGGCCGGCCAGGTCGTGCTGGCGATCTACGGGCTCGACGGACGCCGTGTGGCCACGCTGGTCGACGAGAACCGAGCCGCCGGGATGCACCAGACCTCATGGCTCGGCCGCGACGACCGGGGGCGCAGCGTGGCCAGCGGCGTCTACCTCTGCCGCCTCGTCGCCGGCCGCACCCGCACCGCCATCCGCCTGACCCTGGTGAAGTGAAAGGAGGGACGCCATGATGAACCGCCAAGCGACCGCTGCCCTGATCCGGCTGACCTTCTTCGCCGCGGCCCTTTCGCTGCTGCCCGCAGGGGCGGCGGCCCAGGACGAGCCCGTCCTGCCCACGGTCAGCATCGTCTCGCCACAAACGGTGATCGGCCAGTTCGAGGCCGCCGCCCTGCAAGCCACGGTGACTTTCGAGTTCCAGGCCGATTACGCCTTGGGCGAGCCGATCAGCGGCTTCCGGACCCTGCTCAAGCCGGCGGTCCTGCCCAATGGCGACAGCGCCGACACGCGGTACGATTTCGAGCAGAACCTCGCCTATCTGGTGCCGTTCGACGATGCCCAGTGGAGCGCCTGGCAGGACTGGCCCGCCGGCGCGCCCACGCACATGGTGACGTATGAAGACCTGCCCCAGCAGGACGATCAGGGCCACACGATCTATTACCTCTTCGCCTGCCAGGTCATGGCCGCCGACGGCGCCGTCTCCCTCGACCGGGAATACGGCCACCAGGTGGCCAACTTCCGGATCTCGAGCAACCTGGCGCCCATGCTCGCCGTGCACCATCCCCTGCTCGGCACCTTCCAGGGGAGCGGTCCGTACATCCAGCGCGTCCTCGATCTTCTCGGCGGGATCCCCGGCGAGTTCGTCTGGCTGGCCGATGTCGACATCTACGGCGGCACCCTTGTCAGCTACCAGTGGGGCTGGGACGTGGCCGACCCCGACGATCCCAGTGATCCCGGCTGGGCCTTGCCGCCCGGCCTGAGCGAGGCGCACCGCCGCACCGGACCGATTCCGTACCAGGGCGGCATCCACACGCTGACCATCGACGCCCGCGACGCCACCGACGCCCTGACCCGCATGCGCCTGATCCTCGACTTCGTCCCGGTGCCCGCGCTCCAGGATCAATTCCCGCTGCTCCTGGTCGACGACGTCCAAGATCATTACAGCAACCAGTGGCCCGACGCCCAGGGCACCCCTCGCGACCGCGACGAGTACCGCGATGCGTTCTGGAACGCCACCCTGGGCGGCCCGGGCGGGGTCGCCGGCTTCGATGCCGGGCGCGACGTCATCGACACCCACGAGCAACCCCTCGGCGTGCGCGACCTGGTGGCCTACCGGGCCGTGGTCTGGGCTGGCCGCTGGACCTCGGGCAACAACTCCGCCATCGGCGGCCAGCTGCGCCCGCTGGAGAACGCCATGCAGGTGCTCCTGCGCTACAACTGGCTCGGCGCCTATCAGGAACGTGTCGGCAACCTGCTCTTCTGCAGCAACCGCGCCGCCAATTCGCTGCTGCCCGAATCGCCGTACATGCTGCCCGTGGTCCTGGCGAGCCAGGAGGGGGCGCAGAACGGCTACGATTACGTCGACGGCGTCGAGCTGCGCGTCGGCTTCGGTCAGATCGACCTCGGAGACGGTCCGGTCCCCGCCTATCCCTGGCTCCACCCCCACCGCGACCTGGGCCTCGCAGCCCTGGACATCACCTCGCCGAACGCCACCTACTTCACCCCCGGCGGCACGCTCATCTCCCAGCGGCGCAAGGCCGTCTGCGCCGGCCTGAAGGGGCTCGCCCTCGACACGGACTTCGCCGCCGACCACATGCCGGGCGGTGCGGCTTTCGCCGACACCATCTGGACCGACCCCATCATCGGCTGGCGCGACACCGATCCGGCCTACGCCGACGATCTCACCAGCACCTACATCTGGGGCAACGACGAGTTCTACGACGCCGACATCCTCGACCGCGGCACCCCCTTCACACCGCAGGACTGCGATGGCGCCGCCTGTGTCGAGCCCATGCTGCGCATGATCGCCCGCTACGACTGGAACCGGCAGCAGCACCTGGCCGCCGACCCCGATGACCAGTGGCCCCAGGACTACTACACCGCGGGCGAGATCGACCAGTACTGCGGCGTGCTGGCTCTCGATCCGGACCAGGCCGCGGCCCGGACCACCGGCCAGACCACCGCCTTCGTGACCCACAAGTTCGCGGAGCAGAAGCCCAGCCAGAAGGGCGACGTGGTCCTGGGGTTCGACCCCTACCGCTTCGACCACCAGCCCATGCAGCAGGCCATCCACTGGATCCTGGGCGAGCACTTCGGACTGACCATGACCCCCTAGGCAGCCACCCTCCCCAGGCTGCCCGCGCCGTCCCACGGCGCACCGGCCCCCGCGATGAGCGGCGCGGGGGCCATCTTCTTGTGCGCGACAGGACCCGTCGCGATGATTACTATTGTCAGGTCATCCGACCATCACCCACGGACCCCATTCGATGGCGAGGTGCCTCGTGATCCGGATCCTCCCCTGCCTGCTGGCCGTCCTCCTCCCGCTGGCCGCCTGCGGAACCCATCCCGAGGCCGCGACCGGACCAGCGACCACCACCGACGAGACCACCGCCGTCATCATCGCCCAGGCCCTGGCCGACACCTTCGCCCGCGACGCCCTGCGCGAACTCTGCGACGAGGTCGGCCCGCGGCTGGCCGGCAGCGAGGGCATGCGGCGCGCCCACGCCTGGGCCGAGCGACGGCTCCGCACCGCCGGCGCCGACAGCGTGTGGCTCGAGCCGGTGACCGTTCCGCGCTGGGAACGCGGCCGGGAATGGGCCCGGCTCGTCCATCCCTACGTGGCGCCGCTGGGCATGCTCGGACTGGGCCGCAGCGACGGCACCGGCGGCGAGATCCTCGAGGCCGAGGTGCTCGCGGTCGCCGACTGGGACGAACTGACCGCGCGCCGGGACGAGGTCCCGGGCAAGATCGTGCTCTTCGACCCGCCCTGGGAGAACTACGGCGCCAACGTCCAGTACCGGGCCCACGCGGCCAGCCGGGCCGCCGAGCACGGCGCCGTGGCGGCGCTCATCCGGCCGGCCGGATTCGGCCAGAACACTCCCCACACCGGGGTGATGCGCTACGACGACCAGCAGCCGCGCATCCCCGCGGCGTCGCTCACCGCCGAGGGCGCGGCGCTCCTGCACCGCCTCGCCGCTGCGGGCGTCCGGCCGCGGGTGCAGCTCGCCATGGACGCCGAGAACCTCCCCGACGGCCCGTGCGCCAACGTGATCGGCGAGCTGCGCGGCCGCGAGAAGCCCGAGGAGATCGTGCTCCTCGCCGGCCATCTCGACGCCTGGGACACCGGCGGCGGCGCCCACGACGACGGCGGCGGCTGCGTCATCATGGTGGCCGCGCTCAAGGTGCTGCACGACCTGGAGCTGCGTCCCCGCCGCACCGTCCGCGTGGTCCTGTACACCAGCGAGGAGTACGGCGGCCAGGGTGGCCAGGCCTATCGCGAGGCCCACGCCGGCGAGATCCCGCAGCACGTGCTGGCCCTCGAGAGCGACGCGGGCAGCTTCGCCCCGGCCGGCTTCTCGGTCCGCGCCGACTCCACCGCCATCGCCGCGCTGGTCCCGTACACCGCGCCGCTGGCCGCCGTGGGCGCCGATTCGGTCTACGCCGGCTGGGCGGGCGTGGACATCGGTCCGCTGGTGGAAGCGGGCGTCCTCGGCGTGGGGCACCGCGTCCACGGCGCACCCTACATGGGCGTTCACCACAGCCCGGCCGACGTGTTCGAGGCCGTGGATCCCGACGAACTCGCGGCCAACGTGGCGGCCGTTGCCGGCTTCGTCTACGGTGTCGCGAATTCGCCGGACGACCTGCCCCAGCCCAAGGACGACTGACCAGGTGCCATCCTTCCTCGACCGCTTCCGTTCGCTGGGCCGCCGCCACCGCGGCGACGGCCCCAGCCCCATCCTCGAGGGCAAGGTCACGCCCACCCTGCTCGGGTTGAGCGTGCCCATGATCCTGGCCATGGTCCTGGTGACCTTCTTCGGCCTGGTCGACATGTTCTACCTCGGCCGTTTCAGCACCGAGGCCATGGCCGCGGTCGGTCTGGCCTTCCCGGTGACCTACCTGCTGCACACCTTCGGCGGCGCGCTGGGCTCGGCCTGCACCAGCACCTGTTCGCGCCTCATCGGCGGTGGCCGCGAGGACGAGGCGCCCAACCTGCTGCTGCACGCGATCCTGATGGCGGCCCTGCTCGCGGTGATCCTGATCCCGGTGGGCATGGCGCTGCTCTGGCTCGAGCCCACCCTGCGCTCGTCCGGGACCGACCCCTCCGTCCGCCAGATGGCCCGCGAGTACGGCCTGATCTACTTCCTGGGCGGATTCTTCAGCCTCTTCGCCATGAGCGTCAACGCGCTCTTCCGCGGCGAGGGCGACACCGCCTTCCCGTTCAAGGTGATGGCGGTGGGGCTGGTGCTGAACATCGTGCTGGATCCGCTGTTCATCTTCGGACCGGGCCCCTTCCCGCGGTTGGGCGTGGCCGGTGCGGCGGTGACCACGGTGGTGAGCTTCGCCGTCGCCTCGCTCATGGTGCTGCGCGAGCTGATCACCGCCCGCGACCGCAAGGTCAAGCTGGTCCGCGGCGCCTGGCGCTTCACCCCCGCGCTCCTGCGCGACCTGGTGCAGGTGGCCGGCCCGGCATCGCTGGCCAACCTGGCGCTGCCGGTGTCGGTCTTCCTGATCAACGCCATGGTGGCGGTGTACGGCACCGCCGCCGTGGCCGGGTACTCGGCGGCGCGCGTGATCCACAGCATCGTCTTCCTGCCCGCTCTCGGCCTGAGCATGAGCATGATGATCATGGTGGGCCAGAACCACGGCGCCGGGCACCGCGAGCGGGTGCGCGAGATCACCCTGGCCACCCTGCGCTTCTCCCTCCTGCTCGTGACGACCCTGTCGCTGCCCATCGTCCTCTTCCCCGAATGGGCCCTGCACTGGATCACCGACGAGGCCGCGGTGGTGGCGGCGGGCGCTCCGCTGGTGCGCTGGGGAACGCTGACCCGGCCCATGCTGGGCGTGGTCAACATCGTCGCCTTCTGGTTCCAGGCCCGGGGCAACGGCCTGGCCGGCATGGTGCCCAACAGCGTGCTGCGCGTGGTCTGCGAGCCCCTGGGCGTCTGGGTGGGGATCCAGCTGGCGGGACTCGCGGGCGGCTGGTACGGGTTCGCCGTCGGGGACGTGGTGGCGGGGGTCGGATTCCTGGGTCTGCTGCTCTGGCGGCTGCGGGTCTACGTGCAGGACGGTACGACACCGGCGGTGGAGCGCGCAGCCTCGTATTGACTCCCTGATTTCATTTTATTCCCGATCATGGTAGCATCCCCCGGCAAGCGCCCCATCTTCTCGCTGCCAGGGGGTTTCCCATGACCGATCGCAAACTCCACCTCGCCCTCCTCTGCCTCGCCCTCGTCTGCCTCGCCCCGGCCACCGCTCCGGCCCTGACCGTCTACGACAACTTCGGCCCCGACCACGACGGCTTCGACTACAACTGGGGCCTGGGCTGGACCGTGGCCGGTGAGAACGTCGCCGCCCAGTTCGGCGTGGAGCAGGCCATGCTCTTCACGCCCCAGACCGGCGGCATGCTCACCGACATCTGGGTCGCCATGTGGTACGTGCCCCTGGATGCGGGCGTCGACGCGGTGACGCTCTACCTGGCCACCGGCGCCTACGACACGCCCCCGCAGCCCGAGGACGTGCTGGCGGAATGGTCGCTCACCGAATTCGGCTCCTGGTCGCAGTGGAACCCGCCGCACCACCTGACCAGCGACGCCACCATCATGCTCGAGGCCGGGCAGCCCTACTGGCTGTGGGCCGTGGCCGCCACCGAGACCACCTGGTGCGGCTGGTGCATGAATCCCGCGCCGGGCTTCACCTGCCCTCACGCCATGCGTCGCGAGGGCGAGGACTGGCTGTCCATCTCGGACGAGACGGCCAGCGCCTTCCGCGTGGACGTCCAGGAGGGCGTGTCGGTGGAGAACACGACCTGGAGCGAGGTCAAGCGCCTGTTCGATTGACGCGTCTTTCCGGGGGGCCACGGCGCTCGGGCCGCGGCCTCCCGTTCCGGCGCCCGCCTTTGGCACGCATCTGGCATCAATCCTCCCCGAATCCGTACGGGACGACCTCCCGTGCCGTGATCACGCGTTTCCGGGAGGATCCCATGCGTTCACTTCGCCTGTTCCCCTTCGCCCTGCTGCTGGCCGCCCTGGTGCTGTTCCTCGCCTGTTCCAGCGACGATGACGACAGCGACGGCCCCGGCGACATCACCGATCCCGGCACCGCCCAGGCCCTGGCTGGATACTGGTCGGCCGGGACAGGCGCCGGTGACGCCCTCTCCGCCACCACCGACCTCTGGGAAGCCTTTGCCCTGCTGGCGGCAAACACCTCCGTGCCCGCCGATTCGACCCTGGGCGCCGCGATGGACTTCGCCGCCGGTTGCGAATTGGCCGCCACCCGGCTGGAGGCCTGGCACGACCTCGAACAGGCCGTCTCCGCCTATGGCGGCAACAAGGCCCAGGTCACCGACGAGGCGCTGGCCACCGCGCTGGACATGCTAAACACCGCCGTCCAGTGCGCCCGGACCGGCGGCGAGGCGTTGATCCTGTCATGGCAGGTGCTGGGCGGCCTGCACGGCCTGCACGGCGCCCTGATCAGCGACCCCGACGGCACCATCCCCCTCGACGGCACCCTGGTCCAGGCGCTCCAGCAGCGGCTCGCCGCCCGCGACGCCCTGGTGATCGAGGCCATTCAGGCCGGGAACGACCACGGTGGCCTGCTGCCCCTGGACGACATCGCCAGCGCGGCGGCCTACACCGACCTCGACGGCGACTCGGCCCTCAGGCGCCAGTGCCGCGCCGCGGTCCCCGCTTTCGACGCCGCCGAGCTCACCGCCACCATGGACCTGCTCGAGTATGCCGCCCTCGGCCAGCTGCAACTCTTCCCCACCGTGGGCGCCGGCGGGACCCCGCTCGATGGCCTCGCCACGCATCTCACCGGCGTCACCGAGGGGGCGCCCTCTCTGGACGACCTCACGCTCCAGCTCGTCGACCCCGAGACGGGCACCGCGGTGTCCGGAGCGGCCGCCGTGCTGCTGCGCCGTCAGGGCCAGCCCAACGACGCCCCGCGGCTGGCGCTCCTCACGGACGCCGCCGCCCAGGTCCTGCTCGAGGTGCCGCACGGCACCTACGACATCCTCGCCGTGGTCGAGGGACTGGCGCGGGCGGTGGCCGGCGATGTCGCCACCAGTGACGGCCTGGTGGTGCCGCTGACGCTGTACGACCTGGCCACGCAGCCGCTGATCCTCGAGGGCCTCGAGGCGCCGGGCATGGCCGGTGTGGGCGCCCAGGTCACGGTGACCGCCGTGGCGGCCAGCGCCGCCGGCGACCCCTTGAACTTCGCCTGGGAATTCCGCACCGCTGCGGTGACCGGCGTGTCGCAGTCGGGACCCGAGTGCTCGTTCATCCCCACCGCGGCCGGTCCGGTCATGGTCGTCGGTACGGTCAGCGATCCCCACGGCAACACCGCCACCGATTCGGTGCTGGTGGAGGTCACCCCCTTCGACGTGCGGGTCGTGCGCACCGACTGGCTCGGCGAGCAGCTGCCCGACTACCATTTCAACCCGGGTGAATCCTGCACGCTGCAGTACTGGGTGGCCAACCGCAGCGATCACGACGTGGTGGGCACCGCCAGCGCCGTCGGGCGCGACGGTCTCGCGCTGAACGTGGCCTCGGAGACCTGGACCTTCAGCGCCGGCCAGCAGACGCGCTGGCAGGTGCCGGTGACCATCCCCGTCGACTGGGACCAGCCCCGGGCCAGGATCGACTTCGGCTTCACCTCGGGCGGCGAGACCCTGGTCCAGGAACTGGATTATCGCGTCGACTTCTACGTCGAGCTGGGTTACATCACCTCGCCGGTCATGAGCCGCATCCTGACCGTCTCCGGCACCGTGGCCAACCCCTCGCTGGCCACGGCCCAGCTGTCCATCGACCGCGACCTCAACCACATCTACACGCTGCCGCTGGAGAGCGGAGTCTTCGAGCAGGTGATCATCCTGCCCGGCAGCGAGGAGCCCCGGCGTCTGCACCTCGAACTGGCGGCTGAGAGCGGTAGTCGGCGCGAGACCGCCCGTGCCGGATTCATGGCCGCCATCGCGCGGGCCGATTTCCGCGTCACCCTGTTCTGGGACACCAACGGCACCGATGTCGACCTCTGGGTCACCGACCCCGACGGCGAGAAGTGCTTCTACGCCAACCAGACCACCGCGAGCGGTCTGGAGCTCGACGTGGACGACGTCACCGGCTACGGGCCCGAGAACATCACCGGCGAGAGCGACCTGCCCGCCGGCGACTACCTGGTGCAGATCCACTACTACAGCGACCACGGCACCGAGCTGCCCAGCCACTGCACGGTCATGCTCACGCTGCACGAGGGCACCCCCGAGGAACAGGTCGAGGTCTTCGAGCAGACCATCACCGACGGGGAGGTCTGGACCGTGGCCACCGTGGCCTGGGGTTCGGAAGGCGTGCTGAAGGTGAGTCCGCAGCGCGCCCGGGCCGTCACCCAGGCACCGCAGGCGTTGCCCGCGAAGTAGGACCACGTCCCGCCGAGACCCCCGCCCGGTTGCAACCGGGTGGGGGTTTTCGCGTATATTGTCCGGCGGTCCGGCCCCGGCCGGCCCGTTTCATTTCTGCCCGATGCCCAGAACCGATCCGGAGGTCACCCATGCGACGTCTGCCGGCGCTTTTTGCCGTGCTGCTCCTGGCCAGCCTGGCCAGCGCAGCCACCGACCAGCCCAACCTCGACGACATGCGCCTCTTGCGCATGCCGGACATCCATCAGGACACCTTGGTCTTCGTATACGCCGGCGACCTGTGGACCGTCTCCGCCCAGGGCGGCGACGCCCGGCGCCTCACCAGCTCGGTGGGCTTCGAGAGCAGTCCCAAGTTCAGCCCCGACGGTGAGTGGATCGCCTTCAGCGGCGAGTACGACGGCAATCACGACGTGTTCGTCATGCCCGCCGCGGGCGGCGAGCCGGTCCGGCTGACCTACCATCCCGGCTGGGATCGGGTCATCGACTGGGAGCCCGACGGCCATCGCATCCGCTTCCAGTCCGCGCGCCAGAGCCATACCGGCCGCGACTTCCAGCTCTACACGGTGGACCGCGAGGGCGGCCTGCCCGAGAAGATGATCCTGCCCACAGCCGGCCTCTCGAGCTGGAGCCCGGACGGCAAGCGCCTGGCCTTCAACCGCATCACCCGCGAGCAGCGCACGTGGAAGCGGTACAAGGGCGGCATGGCCCAGAACATCTGGATCTACGACTTCGCCGCCAACGACACCCGTCAGGTCACCGACTGGATCGGCACCGACAACTTCCCCATGTGGCGCGGCGGCACCATCTACTACGCCAGCGACCGCGAGGACGGCCGGCTGAACATCTGGGCCTGGGACGAGGCCAGCGGCGAGCACCGCCAGGTCACGCGCCACGACCAGTACGACGTCAAGTACCCCAGCCTCGGCCCCGACGCCATCGTCTACGAGAACGGCGGCTGGCTCTACACCCTGGACCTCACCGCGGCCAAGCCCAGCCCGCGGCGCCTGAAGATCGCCCTGCGCAGCGACAACGTCTGGTCGCGGGCGCACCTGAAGAGCGTCGACGAGTGGCTGCGCGGCGCCGGCATCGCACCCGACGCCAAGCGTGTGGTGGTGGGCGCCCGCGGCGACATCTACACCGTGCCCGCGGAGAAGGGCCCCGTGCGCAACCTCACCGCCACCCCTGACATCCGCGAGCGCGAGGCCGTGTGGTCGCCCGACGGCAAGACCATCGCCTATCTCGGCGACCGCTCGGGCGAGTACGAGGTCTACGTACGGCCCGCCGACGGCAGCGGCGAGGAGAAGCGCCTGACCCGCGGCCTGGGCGGCTGGGTCTACGGCATGACCTGGGCCCCCGACAGCAAGCACCTGCTGGTGAGCACCGCGGCCATGGAATTGCTGCTGGTCGACGCCGAGGACGGCGACCGCCGGACCATTGACCAGGGCATCGCCGGCCCCATCGTCCAGGCGGCCTGGAGCCCCGGCAGCGACTGGGTCGCCTACACGCGCCGCGAGGCCAACGGTTTCAGCGCGCTCAAGCTCTACGACGTCGCGGCCGGCCAGGTCCACCAGGTCACCGACGACTTCACCGACGAGACCCAGCCCTGCTTCGACGACGAGGGCAAGTACCTGTTCTTCGCCTCGGCGCGCCACTTCAACCCCACCATCGGCGGTTTCGATCTCAAGCCGATCTGGGCCAACCAGGACGGCCTCTACCTGGTGACCCTGCGCGAGGACGTGGCGCACCCGTTCCCGCCGGAGACCGACGAGGTCGCGGTGAAGGACGACACCGAGAAGAAGGATGACGAGGAGAAGGACGAGGACGCCAAGGACGAGGACGAGGATGAGGACGAGGAGAAGGACGAGAGCCTGATCATCGACCTCGAAGGCCTCGCCGACCGCATGGTGGCCCTCGACGTGGCGCCGGGCAACTACTACAGCCTGCGCTTCTCCGGCGGCAAGCTCTTCTATCTCAGCCGCCCCTTCGCCGCCGGCGGCGGCCGCGGCAACGGCGCCGCCAGCACCGCGCTCAAGTTCTTCGACCTCGCGGAGCGCGAGGAGAAGACCGTGCTCGCGGGGATCAACGGCTACGATCTCTCGGCCGACGGCGAGAAGATCCTCTACATGATGAACGGCCAGCTCGGCCTGGTCGACGCCAAGGCCGACCAGAAGCCCGCCGAGAAACCGCTGCGCACCGGCGACATGAAGGCCCAGATCGACCCGCGGGCCGAGTACCGCCAGATGCTACGCGACGCCTGGCGCCTCGAGCGCGACTTCTTCTACGACCCCGACCTGCACCAGGTCGACTGGGACAAGGTCTGGGATCGGTACAGCGACCTGTTGCCCTACGTCAGCCACGGCTCGGACTTCACCTACCTGGTGGGCGAGATGATCGCCGAGCTGAACGCCGGCCATGCCTATGCGCGGCCCGGCGACCGGCCCCGGGCCGAGCGCATCGGCACCGGGCTGCTGGGCTGCGACTTCGCCCTGGAGAAGGGCGAGGACCGCTACCGCATCGCCCGCGTCTTCACCGAGCGAGACTGGAACGGCGGCACCGAGACCCCGCTCTTCGGACCCGGCCATACCGTGGCCGTGGGCGAGTACCTCCTGGCCATCGACGGCGTCGAGTTGAAGGCCCCCACGAACCCCTACAGCCTGCTGGTGGACAAGATCGGCGAGCAGGTGACCTTGACCGTGGGGCCCGACAAGGGCGGCGACGACAGCCGCGAGATCACGGTCGAGCCCATCCGCAGCGAGAGCGACCTGCGCTACACCGCCTGGGTCGAGGCCAACCGCCGCCGCGTCGACGAGCTCTCGGGCGGCAAGATCGGCTACCTGCACCTGCCCAACACCGCGGTCGGCGGGCAGCAGGGATTCGCCAAGGGCTACTATCCCAACCTTCGCAAGGACGGGCTCATCATCGACGAGCGCTTCAACGGCGGCGGCTTCATTCCCGACTTCTTCATGAACATCCTGCGCCAGCGCCTGGTGAACCTGTGGCGGCCGCGCTACGGCCAGGACTGGCGCACGCCGGGCACCGCGTTCCTGGGACACCTGGCCATGGTGAGCAACTCGTACGCCGGCAGCGGCGGCGACGCGCTGCCCTACTACTTCAAGGCCTACGAGCTGGGACCGGTGATCGGCACGCGGACCTGGGGCGGCCTGGTGGGCATCAGCCGCGGCATCCCGCTGCTCGACGGCGGCAACGTCACCTTCCCCGAGTTCGGTATCTACAGCCTCGACGGCGAGTGGGTGGTGGAGAACCACGGCGTCGACCCCGACATCGTGGTCGACAACCTGCCCCACGAGGAGATCGCCGGCCGGGATCCGCAGCTCGAGAAGGCGGTGGAGGTGCTGCTGGAGAAGATCCGGCAGGAGCCCATCGAACTGCCCGAGATGAAGCGTTTCCCGCGCGACCGCAACTAGCGCAGACGCGGCATCCCCCGCGCCCCCGGCCTCCCGTGGCCGGGGGCGCGGTCCGTTTGACCGGCGCTCCGAACGCTACTATGATGCGCGCAGGACCCGCACAGGAGGCAACCATGACCCCCACCGACCTCGACATCACCGGCCGCCGCGCCCTGGTCACCGGCAGCAGCCGCGGCCTCGGCCGCACCATCGCCACGCTGCTGGCCAGGCACGGCGCCCGCGTCGCCGTCCACTCCCGCGCCCTCGAACGCAAGGCCCAGGAGGTGGCCGCGCACCTGCCCGGCGAAGGGCACGTCGTCCTGACCGCCGACCTCGCCCACCCGGACGAGGCCGCCGCGCTCCCCGGCCGCGCCGCCGACGCCCTGGGCGGCCTGGACATGGTGATCAACAACGCCGGCATCTACGAGCCCATGCCGCGGCTGGGCGAGAGCAGCGAACACTGGCAGCATCTCTGGGACCGCACCATCGCCATCAACCTCACGGCGCCCGCGCTGATCTGCAACGCCGCCATCGCGTTCCTCGAGCCCAACCACGGTTACATCGTCAACGTCAGCAGCCGCGGCGCCTACCGCGGCGAGGCCGAGGCGCCGGCCTACGGCGCGAGCAAGGCCGGGCTCAACGCCCTGGGCCAGTCGCTGGCGGTGGCGCTGGCACCGCGCGGAATCAAGGTGATCACCGTGGCGCCGGCCTGGGTGGAGACCGACATGACGCGCCAGCACCTGCAGGGCCCCGGAGGCGCCGAGATCCGCGCCCAGTTCCCCATGGGCCGGGTGGTGGAGGCCGAGGAACTGGCCTGGACCATCCTGCTGGCGGTCAGCGGGCGGGCCGATGCGCTCACCGGCGGCGTGATCGACGTCTTCGGCGCCAGCCACCTGCGCTGAGCCGCTACGACAACGAGAAGGTCCCCGGATCCTGGAATCCGGGGACCTTTTCTGCCAGATGCGCGGCGTTCGCTAGAACTTGATCCCGGCCATCAAGGACAGGGTCCGATCCTTGACGTCCTCCTCGAGGCTGACGTTCTCGCCCACCGACGCCTTGTGGATCGCACCCATCCCCAGATCGTAGCGTAGCTCGACGATGAGCGTGTCCATGAGCGTCACCTCGGCGCCGAAGACCAGGCTCCAGACCGAGCTCTCGGCATCGTCCTTGACGTCGACCCAGTCGCCGTTCTCGGGCTTGATCTCGGCCTTGAGCGGGAAGCTGATCGCCGGGCCGATGTAGATCGCCGGCGTCACCGCGGGCACGGGCAGTCCGATCCGCAGCATCACCGGGATCTCGATGAAGTGGACGCGGTAATCCGACTTCTGCGTGGCGAGGACAGCACCCTGCTTGAAGCCCTTGGTGGTGTAGAGCACCTCGCCCTGGAGATTGAGGCCGGGCCAGGCCAGGTTCACGAACCCGCCGCCCACGAAACCGGTCCGGGTCGAGGCATCGAAGTCGCTGACGTTGATGTTGGAGAAGTTGAGGCCGCCCTTGACGCCGAAGCTGGGCAGCAACTGGGCCGAGGCGGTACCCGCCACCAGTGACAGGGCAATCAGGACGATCACGAACTTGCGCGGCATATGGAATCCTCCAGATGGGGAAGGTCGAACACGTTCGCAGCGCGCGGGCCGCAAGCGTGTCGGGCCGTCCCCGGGCGGCCCGGATGGGGGAGTCGTCAGCAGATCCTAGGGTCCGGCCCGCCCCGATGCCAGCGAAAATAGGCGTCCCGGCCTAGAACCAGAATCCGGCGGACAGCGTCCAGGTCCGGTCGAATGCGTCATCGAATTCCTGGTTCACCGAGACCACGTCCCGGAACTGGGGATAGTCGAAATTCGTCGTCCTCGTCACGCCGTGCTGGTAGCGGATATCGAGGTCCAGCCAGCCGATGTGCGTGCCGCCGCCGAGGACCAGGCCCAGGCTCACGCTCTCGTCGTGATCCTTCACGTCCACCCAGTTCTCACCCCTCTCGCGGGTCTCCGACGTCAGCAGGAAGTCCACGGCCAGTCCGCCGTAGACCCGCGAGACCAGGCGTCGCGCGGGGAACAGGTAGCTCACCAGCACCGGTACCGTGATCACCGAGGTCTTCTGCTCGAGGTGGATCTGTTCCCAGAGCGTGCCGGACTTGAAACCCTTCTGCTGGTACCAGATCTCCGGCAGCAGGGCCCAGCCCTTGCCGAGCGGCAGCACCGAGCCCGCGCCCACGGCCAGACCCTCGCGCGCGTCGGAGTAGAGATCGTCCTGGTGGACGGTGGTGGCGGTGCCCCCGACGCGGATCACGAGCTCCGGCCGGGACGCGGCCGAGGCCTGGGCGGGCAGCAGCAGGGCGAGGGCGGCGAGGGCCAGCAACGATCGGGAACGCATGAGACCTCCAGGTCTGGTTCCAGCCGAAGGGGGCCGGTTCCAGCCGAACAGGGCATGTATGCAGCGTGGACGACGGGCGATTCTAGCAGCCGATTATCACGGACGCATCACGAAGATGGGATTCATGGCTGCGGAAGTCGACGGCGCAGTTGCTCGAGCAGCCCCGCGATGCCGGGATCGTCGGGGGCGAGCTGGTGCGCGCGCTCCAGATCGCTCACCGCGCCCGGGAGATCTTCCAGGTGGTAGCGCAAGAGCCCGCGGTTGTACCAGGCCACCGCCAGGTTCTCGTCCAGGGTGAGGGCCCGTTCGAGGGCCGCCATGGCCGGCTCGACCTCGCCCAGGTGGATGTAGGCCAGCCCCAGGTCGCTCCAGGACTGGGCGCGATCCGGGTCGATCTCGGTGGCGCGCTCGAGGAGCGGTCGTGCCCGGGCGGGCCGGTTGGCCTGCAGGAAGAGGTGGGCCAGCGTGGTGACGGTGCGCAGATCGTCGACGCGGTGGCTCTCGAACCAGCGCCAGGCGGCGGCGAGGTCGGTGCGCGCCTGGACCTGCTTGCCCTCGTAGCGCGCCAGCACCAGGCCGCGGGCGCGCCGGGCCCAGGCCTGGTCCACATCCAGGCGCACCAGCGAACCCGCCGCATCCACCACCGCGGCGCCCCAGAATTCACGGGCGACGGACTCGGTGGCGGCCTCGAAGCGCTGGAACGCCAGGTTGACGTAGCCCGACAGCGAACCGGTGACGAAGAAGCGATCGAAGGCCAGCCAGACCGGCATCGGCCTGGCGCCGCGCGCCAGGGGCGGCACGTCGCGTCGGACGACATCGGCGCGTTCGATGTCGGGGACGAAACCGGCACTGAACTCGTATTGCTGCTCGGCGACCCACCAGTTCTCGAGCATCTCCTCCACGGTGGCGAAATCGCGGTAGGCCTCGGCGGCGTGGACCGTGGTGGGGCGCATCTGCCCCTTGACGAAGTCGTTGGCGTCGGAGGAGATGGCGCTGGCCGTGCCGGTGAAGATGCCGTGGGCCGGCTGGGGCCCCCCGCGGCGCCAGTACGAGACGCCGTAGATCCAGTGCGGCCGGTGGTCGCGCTGGGCGAAGCGGTGGGCGATGTCTTCGGCGCGGTAGTTGCGGCCGAGGCCCGCCAGGTGCAGCGCGCGCAGGAGCTGGACCTCGTCGGCGTCCGCGCCGCTCGTGGCCGCACTGTCGGCCCAGGCCAGGCCGCGTTTCCACTCGCCACGGTCGTAGCGCAGCCACGAGGCACAGACCGCGGCGGCGGCCGCGAGCTGGCGGCGGCGCTCGGTGACCAGGGGCAGGGCCTGGCGGCAGGCCACCAGCGCGTCCTCGGTCTGGGTGTAGTCGCCGTACCAGCGAGTGCGTTCGGCCAATCGCAGCCAGCTCGCCGCATCGCCGGGATCCAGGCCCGTGGCCGTGCGCAGCGCTTGCAACTCCTCGCTGATGGTCTCGGCCTGGAGGGCGCGAGCGCGCCAGGTGGCCGCCTCGCCGCGACGCGCCTGGACTTCGCTGGCGGAGAGCGCGGCGAAGGCGTCCAGACCGAGGGAGTCCCTCGTGGCGGCATAGCGCACGGCGTCGGGATACTGCACGCGCGGGGCCGTCCGGGGCTGACAACCGCCGAGCGACCCGATCACCAGCGCGACCACCGCCAGGATCGCGAAGACCCCCGACCGTGGGGCGGCTGCACCGGATTGGCCGTTCATGCTCGCCCTCCCTCGCCCTGCCGGCGGCTCAATGGAACAGGCGGTGGAACCAGTTCCCCTTCTCCACGGTCTCGGCGGCCAGGAGGTCGACCCGACCGAGCTCGTAGCCGTCGAGGACGGCCACCGCCTCGCCGAGTTTCTCGCCCGCGGCCACCGGCGCCGGGATCGGCGTCTCCACCTGGCGTCGCAGTTGCACATCACCCGCGCGGTCGCGCGGAATGGCCACCACCAGCGGCGATGCATAGACCAGGCCGATATCGGCGGACTTGCCGTTGGCCACCGCCACGGCACCCTCGACGGGCACGCCCGCCTCGGCCACCAGGGTGACCGGCTGGTACAGGTTGAAGCCGTAACTCAGGAGCCGGGTGGTCTCGGTGGCGCGCCCCCGATCGGTGGGACAGCCCATAACCACCGAGATCAGGCGCACGTCCTTCTGCACGGCGGTGGCGGTGACGCAGTAGCCCGCCTGCCCGTGATAGCCGGTCTTCAGGCCATCGAGCCCGCGGTAATTCCCCACCAGCTTGTTGGGGTTGTAGAGCGTGAACTTGCCGTCGCGGAAGGGCGCCGTCTTCTGGCTCGACCACTCCAGCGCCTCGGGATGCTGCAGCAGGGCGCGACCGAGCACGGCCATGTCCCGGGCCGTGGTCATGTCGGGGGACTGGCCGCGGCCGGGCGGCAGGCCGTGGACGCTGTGGAACTCGCTGCTGGTCATGCCGAGATCGCGCGCCCGGTAGTTCATCAGGTCGACGAAGGCCTCGACACTGCCGGCGGTGTGCTCGGCCAGGGCCACGGCGGCGTCGTTGGCCGAATGGATGGCCAGCGCGGCCAACAGCTCCTCCACGGTAAAGCGCTCGCCGTGCTTGAGGTAGACCTGGGAACCGCCCATGCGGCTGGCGCGGGCCGAGACCGTCACCGTGTCGGTCATGGCGATGTCGTCCTCGGCCACGCGCTCGAGGATGATCAATTCGGTCATCATCTTGAGCATGGAGGCGGGCTGGCGGCGCTGGTCGGGATTCTTGGCGGCCAGCGGCATGCCGCTCTGGGCGTCGACCAGGATCGCCGCCGCGAAGTCGCCGTCGACCAGGGGCAGGTCGGGCTCCTCGGCGGCCCAGGCCTGGCCGGCGAACAGGGTGATGAGCAGAACGAGGCTGGCGAGGCGTACGAGATCCGTCTTCAACATGGCATCCTTGTCCCGGTAGGAAGGTGGTCCTCCGAGGTTAGCGCCGCGGTCCCAGATGTCAAGCCGGCGGCGCGGCGCGGTGGGCTCAGACCGGTTGCGTCGCCCGGGGAGGCCGCGCACTCCAGGCCAGGGCCCGCTCGGGGAAGTCGGTGAAGAAGCCGTCGACGCCCAGCCGGCGCATGAGGTCGAACTCCCAGTCCTGATTGAGCGTGAAGACCCGGATCTGCAGACCGCGGTCGTGGGCTGCCGCCACCAGCTTCGCCCGCGCCGACCAGCGCGAGACGTGCAGCGCCTCGGCGCCGAGGCGGTCGGCCACCTCGAGGACCTCGGCGCCGGCGGCCTTGCCCACCAGTGGCGCCACCGGGATGGCGGGCTCGAGCTGCCGCGCCACCGCGAGGGCATCCCAGTCGAAGCTGGAGAGCACGACCTGGTTCGGCTGCCAGCGTCCCGCTGCCACCTTCTCCTGCACCACGGCCACCGTGGGCGCCGCCGTGCCCGGTCCCTTCAGCTCGATGTTCAGCCGCGCCCGGCCCGCCGCCAGGTCCATCACCTCTTCGAGGTAGGGGATGCGCTCGCCGCGACCGGCATCCAGCGCCCGCAGGTCGCCCAGGGTCAGATCGGTCAGCAGACCGCTGCCGTTGGTGGTGCGGTCGACCGTATCGTCGTGGATCACGAGGAGGTTGTCGTGCACGAGATGCACATCGAGTTCGAGCCAGGTCGCCCCCTGGTCGAGGGCGAGAGCGAAGGCGCGCAGGGTGTTCTCGGGTTCCTGGCCGCTGGCGCCGCGATGGGCGATGCAGACGGGATTTCCGCTGGCGGATGCTGGGTGGGACGCGGCAGCCATGGACCTGGGGCCTCCAGAGGTCGAGAAGAGAGCCGGGCGGCGGATGCTTGCCGATCCGGTCAAGGGGTTAACGCTCCGTAGAAAACGCTGGTGGCGCAAGGGTGTTTCATCTAGCGGCCGATCCACCAGCCCGTGGGCGCGCGCGAGGCCGGCCGCCTCCCGTAGAGCAGATGGTCGGCGCGCAAGGCCAGCCAGCGCGCCGCCCGCGAGCGCCGGATCGCCCAGCGCACGGGCCGGTGCAGCCAGGTGTCGGGATGGCTGTAGGGGCAGACCGCCACGCAGCGACCACAGTCGGTGCCGATCTCGCACCACACGCTGTAGCAAGCGGCCTGGTCGATGCGCCAGCGCCGGATCCGGTCCACCTCGAGCGGCTCGCCGCGGGGAATCGCCTGTCCCGGACAGACCTCGGCGCACTTCTCGCAGACCAGGCAGAAATCATGCACGGTGGGATCGGGACAGCGCGGGTCGGCGACCAGGGGCAGGTCGCAGGTCACCACCGCCACGCGAACCCGGGGGCCCAGGCGCGGGGTCATGAGCAGGCCCATGCGGCCGATCTCGCCGAGCCCGGCATCCCGGGCCACCAGCGGGCAGCAGAGCAGGTAGTTGCCGTCGATATGTGCCCGTGCCCGCCAGCCGAGCCGTCGGATCAGCAGCGCCAGTTGGACCGCGATGGTGCCGGAGGCCAGGTATTGCTGCGCCGACTCCATCACCACCGGGCCGGCCGGCGCGTGGTCCAGGGCGTCCTTGTCCATCTCCACGGTCAGCGCGATGGCCCAGGGGTGGTCCAGCGCCACGGGCTGATCGTAACGGTCGCCGCGGCCCGACACGCTGTAGAGGTGGTGCGGCGCGAGCCGTGTGATCCCCACCTCCAGCGCGCCGAGCTTGCGGCCCCAGCCCTTGAGGAACGCGGTGGCCGTGGCGGGGTCCAGGTCCTGGGGTTCGGGCGCCGGCTCCCCGTCCACCAGCGGGTGCAGCTCGGCCACGGTGGCGAAGCTCGCCTCGGCCGCCTCGAACTGCAACGTGTGATGATGGTGCGCTCCCGCCGCCAGCAGGCCGGGCCGGGTCCGCCAGCGATCGTCGGGGGCGCGATGGTCGGGCCGGCGCTCGTAGTGCGCCTGGTAGCGCTCGCTGCCGGGAGCGAGTTCGGCGCGGCTGAACATGGTGTCGCGCTCGTCGAGGCGGACGGCGGGCACGGGATCGGCGGCCGCCCGGGGATTGCCCACGGGCAGGAGCACCACCGCACCCAGCACCGCCACCACCGCCAGCAGCCCGGCGGCGAGCCAGGGTGCCCACGGCGCGACCATCAGTCCAGCCAGCAGCCAGGGCGCCGCCAACCAGGGCGTGGCGCCCAGTAGCCGACCGGCTGCCGCCGTATCACCCTCGCGGCGGGACTGTCCGGCGGCCAGCGCGAGTCCGCACAGCAGGATCAGGCCGATCGCCAGGGACATGGGCTGCAGCAGGGCCATGGAGCGCCTTTCCTGGGGGATGAACCCGAAATCATAGGAGTCAGGCCGTCGGGAGACAAGGCCGCCCTCGCTCCAAAGGACATGCGGGTTGAGGCTAAAGATTTCTGCAGCTGTCTCGATATATCATAGGCAACTACAAGGAGATGACACCGGTGGACGTCTGCCCCAAGCTCGATCGCTGCCCTTTCTTCCAGAAATTCGGCCTGGATCTGCCCGACACCTGCCAGGCGCTCATCCGCCTCTATTGTCATGGAGCGCGGCGGAGTCGGTGCCAGCGCATCGACTTCCGTCAGGATCGCGGATACCCCCCTCCGGATGACATGATGCCCAACGGCGACCGGCTGCTGGCCTGATCGTCAGCCGACGAGCAGGCCGCCCGCCATCCGCACCAGCACCGGATCGAAGCGCGCCAGCGGAGCCACCAGGTCGGCCTGGGCCGCCATGACCTGGCCGATGTCCTTGTAGGCCTGGGGCGCCTCGTCGAGCCCCGCCCCCATGATCTCCACGCCCCGCTCCCGCAGGAGGCGTACGACGTCCGCCTGCCGCAACCGCCGCTTGGCCTCGGCCCGTCCCATGGCGCGCCCGGCGCCATGGCTCGCCGAGCGCAGGCTCGCGGCAGCTCCCAGGCCCCGGACCACCCAGCCCGGCGTGGCCATGGAACCGGGGATCACCCCCAGCTCGCCGACGTCGGCCGGGGTGGCGCCCTTGCGGTGGACCACCACCTCGCGCCCGGCGTGCTCCTCGAGCCAGGCGAAGTTGTGGTGGTTCTCCACCGTGGCCAGCGTCTCGGCGCCCAGGGTCCGCAGGATGTGGCCGTGGATCAGTTCGTGGTTGGCGGCGGCGTAGCGGCCCATGAGCTGCATGGCCGCCCAGTACTCCTGGCCGGGCTCGCTGCGCAGGTCGAGCCAGGCCAGACGGCTCAGCTGACGCGGGAGTTCGGGATGCAGGTCGGCGGCCAGGCGCGAGTAGTGGTTGGCCACGTCCAGGCCCGTGCGGCGGCTGCCCGAGTGGCTGAGCAGGGCGAGGTACGTGCCGGCGGCCAGACCCAGTTCGGGACGGTCGAGGATGAGGCGGCCGAACTCCACGAAGTGGTTGCCGCTGCCGCTGGAGCCGAGCTGGGCCCAGGCCAGGTCGCGATCCCGGCGCGTGACGGGGCTGACCGACCAGTCGGCGTCCAGGACGTCGTGGCGTCGGCGCTCCCCCGCGGTGAACGCCGCGCCACCGCCGAAGCGCGTCTCTTGCGCGATGGCCGTGCGGAGGCGCTCACGCCGGCTGTCGAGGCTGGTGACCGGCCAGTCGAGCACGCTCAGGCGCATGCGGCAGGCGATGTCGACACCGACCGCGTACGGGATGACCGCGCCGTCGGTGGCCAGCACGCCGCCGATGGGCAGGCCGTAGCCCACGTGGGCGTCGGGCATGAGCGCGCCCGCGACGGCGATGGGCAGGCTGGCGGCGTCGCGCATCTGCTGGATGGCCTGGGCGTCGATGTCCTGGCCCCACTGGCGCCAGGGGGCGGGGCCGCCGCGGCGGCGGGCCGTGTCGGGCCGTGGACTGGCGTCGGGTCCGCCGGATGGCCCGGTATCAGGCCCGGCGGCGAGCAGCCGCGCCAGATTGCCCCAGATCTCGTGATCCAGGAACAGGCCCGGTTCGCGGAGCAAGGCCTGCAGCGCCCGCTTCTGATCGGTACGGTCCTGTCCCCGTCGAGCTGCCTCGCGGCACGCACGCCGAGCGAGGACCTGCCCACTCGGGTGGAACAGGCCGAGACGTTTGAGGTCCTTGGCCTTGAGCGATCCGGACATGGTGTGTTCATAAGCGAGCACCCGACCCGACGCAAGGGGCCCGGCTGAATGCGGAACCGCCATCTCACCCCTACCTTGACCGACACACGATGCCCTTCGTAGCCGCCGTCACCAGGGAGCCAGGACACCGTCATGGACAAGCGCCGCGCCGACCGACACCTGCTCAACGTCTATCTCGAGGTCCGCCACGCCGAGACAGGCCGCGAGGTCGGCCGCATCGTCGACCTCACCACCCAGGGCATGCGCCTGGTCACCGCGGGGCCGTTGGAGCTGGACAGCGAGCATACCCTGGTGATCGTCGACGATCACGGCCACGGCCGCCCCGAGGAGCTGCACGTCGATGCGCGGTGTGTGTGGGTGGGCAAGGACGTCAACCCCGAGCTGGACCTGGCCGGGTTCGTCTTCGAGGAGGTGCGGCCGCGGCAGGAGTCGCTGCTGGCCCGGATCATCCGCCGCCATCGCTTCGACGCCCAGAAATCCTGATCGACCCCGATGGTCAGGGCGCCGCGCGCAGCGATGCGGCGATCACGGCGACCATCCCCGCGAACTCCTCCTCCTCGTACCCCTGCCCCTGATAGACGATGGTGCCGTCGCGACCGATCACGTAGTTGCGCGGGATGTAAGCCTCGGCGAAGCCGGCGTAAACCGTCCGGTCGGGGTCGGGCGCGAAGGTCCACCCGTAGCCGTGCTCGGCCACGAAGGGAGCGATCTTCTCGGCCGTCTCCTCGCGCGCGATGGAGATGAGCACGAAGTCGTCCCGCGCGCCGAACCGCGCGAAGACCTCGTCGCGCAGGTGGGGAAATTCCTCGCGGCAAGGTGGACACCAGGTGGCCCAGAAGTTCACCAGCACCACCTTGCCACGCTGGGCGGCGAGGTCGAAGGGAGCGCCGGACAGGGTGGTCACCTGCACGCCGGGCGCCGTCTGGCCCACCCTGGTCAGGGTGGCCTCCTCGGGCGAAACATCCACACCGTGGCGACCGGCGCAGGACGCTAGCAACAGCAAGCAGAGCAAGGACGGGATCATGCGCACGGGCGGGACCTTTCGCGAGTGGTCAACCCTCGGCCTCGGCTTGCGATCGTGTCAGCCAGGTCAGGGCATCGGAGATGGACGAGCGGACCTCCATGGGCACGCCATCCATGGTGGTCAAGGCAGCGAACTGTCGCGACAAGCCGAAGCGCAGCGGATCATCGGCAGCGGGCACCACGGCGATCCGACCACGGAAGCGTTCATGGCTCTTCAGGAGCTGGACAACCTGTTCGAATTCCGCAGGCTCCTTGACCGACCGCGACGCGGTGACATCGATGAGCACATCGACCCCGGCGGCGGCCCGTGGGTCGTCCAGGCCCGCCCTGAAATTGGCGAGTGTTTCTTCCTGCGAGTACTCGCCGGCAAAGACGCAGACAAGCACGTGGTCACCGGCGAAATGGTAGCGGCACGGCATGGCCCACTCCCCCGGGGTTGACGGGATCCGCTGGCGGCCAATCGATCTCGTGAAAGAGGAAACGGTCGCCAGGCCAGCGGAAGACGAGGTTCACGTCCTCGGCCTGGCCGACGGTGTCGCCGGCCACGGTCCAGGCCCGCCAGCTGGCCATGGCGTCGGCGGGATTCCAGAACTTGCAGACCGCGAAGGTGGCGTCGAGCGCGCAACCCCGGCTGATGGAATCGAGACCGGCCAGGACCAGCTCCTCGCCGGGCAGGGGACGCTGCCAGTTGCGGAACTGGTGGCGGGGAACCGTTTCGTCGGGGCAGTGCACCACGTAGTTGATGCTGACGATGAGCACGTCCGCGTCGTCCACGTTGACGAAGCGCAGCGCCACCGGAAAGGACTCGGGGAGCGGATCGGGATCCACGACCAGCGGCGCGACGACGGCGGAGTCGTCCGGGCTGGTGCAGGCCAGCAGCGCTAGCAGGAGCGGAAGCACGAGGGGGAGTTTGCGCTGCACCGGGTCGCCTCCTTGCCGGCCTGGTTTCAATGACGGGGATCCTCCCTGACATCTTGATGCCGAACGCTGGAATCAGCCACCTATTTCGCCGGCTCGGGGTCGGGGGTGCCGGTGTCGAGGATCACACGCCACGCTCCCCCCTCGTCGAGCCGCCACCAGGTGAGGTAGGTCCCCGTGCCGAGAACTTCCTCGGCCGCCCCGGCGCCACGCTGGACCACCTGGTAGCGGCCGGTGGTGTAGCCGTGCCGGCCGTCGAGGAAAGCACCGGCGTGGGTGGGTTGCCAGCGCAAGCGGCGCTCGGGATGGGCGAAGAGCGAAGCATCGAGCTGGCTGACCGCGGCCTTGCCCGCCACCCCGGCCGCGCCCATGGCCGGCAGGCGCACCACGTCGTCGGCCATGAATGCGAGCCAGCCCTCGAGACCGCGCTCGGCGGCGGCCACCGCGAAATCCCGGTCGGCCTGCAGGAGCTGGTCCTCGATACTCGCGGCCGTTCCGCTGCCAGGCGCGGCGGTCGCGAGCAAGGGCAGCACCAGCCCGCTGGTCAGCAGCCATCGCCTCATGGTTCTTCCTTTCGCGCCGGGCAAGGGACCGGATGATCGGGCCAGACGGTGAGCGTCATGGCGCGGCGTCTGCCAGCGGACAGTCGGCCAGCAGCTCGGCCACCGGTTCACGACGTTTCGCCTGCCACTGGCCCTTGAAGACGGCGGCGCTCACTTCCAGGCGCAGCGAGACCTCGGCCGCGGCGGCCAGCCGCCGCAGATCGCCGTGGGTCACGGCGAAGCGCCAGACGCCCGCGGTGTGGTCCTCGCCCGGCGAGGCCATCTGCTGGTTCATGTCGTCGAGGCGACCGAAGGTCTGGTGCTGGGCGGTGGAGAACAGCAGATCCTCGCCATCGGCCGTGATGATCAGACGCGCCGGACCGCCCGCGGGCAGCATCTCCCGCGGTGCGACCAGCGTGGCCGTCAGGCTGAAGTAGCGCGCGGAGCCCTGGTTCGGCAGCAGGATGGCGGCGTCCATGAACCAGCGGCCATGCAGTCCGATATCCGGCTGCACCGAGCTGATCGAGCACGCGGACATGACGCATCGGGTCTGGCCCGACCCGGGATCGTTGCGGATCTCGACCTGGCCGGTTCGCGGCGTATCGCAACCGGCGACCAGGAGCATGAGGATTGCCACGAGCAACGGTCGCATGGTCGGTCCCCGCCCTACTCGGCTCGGTAGTCGCCGGTGCCGCGCACCATGAGGATCTCTCCGAAATAGATCCGGTGATAGTCTCGCTGAGAGTAGTTCTTCTCGATGGCCGGATCGAGGAAATGCTGGGGATCGAGGTCGTCCCAGTAGAGCTTGCGGCACTCGACGATCAGTTCCGCCTCGGCGAAGCCGGGAGCGGCGGCCGCCAGCGAGGGCAGCGGCGTCAGGCCGGAGTCGCGGATCTTGTCCATGTCGCGCCCCGACCGCGTGCCCAGGGTCTTGAGGATGGGGCGGCAGGCCTCGGGGAAGGCGCAGAGCGTGAAGGTGTCGAACTCCTCGGTGAACCCGTAGGTATGCCGGGTCGGACGCACCACCACCTGGACGAAGGGGCGGTGCCACATGGTGCCGAAACTGCCCCAGGCCACGGTCATCATGTTGAAGCGCTCGCTGGCGAGGTCGCCCGCGGTGAGCAGGAGCCAGCGCGAGTCCCAGAGGTGGTGGCAGCGGGTCTGGAAGTCGTCGATGGGGATGCGTGGCAGTTCCATGGACCCCTCCCGGATCAGGCCTTGGCGGCACGTCGCGGCTTGGCGCCGAAGACCTCGCGCATGCGGGCGACGATCTGGGCGTCGGTCATGCGGTCGGCGGCCTCGACGGCCAGCGGGCGATGGGCCAGGGGCTTGTGGAGCAGCAGCCTGCGCTTGAGTTCGATCTTGGCCTGGCCGGGGCCGCAGATGTGGATGGCCTCGGCGTCGGCGAGATGCTTGATCACGTCCTCGTAGTAGCGATTCAGGTAGAGCACTTCGCGCTGGTCGCGACGGCCGTCGGGATCAACGCCGTGCAGCTGGTGGCCGCCCGCGCCCCGCAGCCCGCCGCCGGGGCGCGACATGGGCACCTCTTCACGCTCCACCGTCGTGGTGGCGATGTCCCGCTCGCGGATGGTCACGATGAAGGCTCGTTTGTGGTCGAGCCAGACGCCAACCTTGCAAGTCATGGCCTGCCTCCCTGTCCTCGGGTCCTGTGCGGAGCCTCGACCGGCTCACCCACAGGATAATGACAGATACGCCGGGGAGCCGCCGCCGGACGCGCTCCATCGCCGGCGCGCCACGGTCAGGATCCCGGCCACCGCCACTCGTCGCACCAGTCCGGTCACTTCCAGGCCTCTCCGCGCGGGACAGTCCTGCGGTGCGGGCATGGTAGCACGACCGGGGCCGGGGACGTCAACGACGACCAACGGGATCAGTGATCACGCCGCGGTTTCCGGGCTCCGTGCGGACGCCCGCCGTGCCCGCGGCGCGGCCCCGGCCGGAACTCGGCGCCAGAGCAGCGGGTCATCTGCAACGGCACGCCGAACACCCGGACCTGCTGCAGTCGCCGCAGCACGTGGTCGGGCATGCCCGCCGGCAGGTCGATGAGGCTGTGCTCACCGTGGATCTCGATGCGACCGATCACCTTGCCCTGCAGGCCGACCTCGTTGGCGATGGCGCCCACCAGGTTGCCGGGCTTGACGCCGTGGACCCGGCCCAGCGCCACCCGGTAGCGCTCGAAGCCCGAATCGATGGTGGGCCGCCGACCCGGACGCTCGCCACCGGGACCGGGGCCCTGCCGGTTGTCCTGGTCGACCCAGGCCAGCCGGGGCAACTCGTCGATCCGCAACGGTTCCTTGCCCTGGACCAGCAGCGCCAGCGCCGCGGCCACCTCGAGTTCGGGTACCGTGTGCTCGGCGCAGTACTGGTCGACGATGTCGGCGAACAGGCCCAGCTCGCCCACACGCTCGCGCGCGGCGGTGATCTGCTCCTTGAAGCGCGTGATGCGCTGGGCGTTGATCACCTCGGCGTCGGGAGGATCCATCCGCTCGAGCCGCTGCTTGGTGGCGTGTTCGATGGTGCGCAGCATGCGGCGCTGCTCGGGCGTGACCAGGAGGATGGCCTCGCCCTCGCGACCGGCCCGGCCGGTGCGGCCGATGCGGTGGATGTAGGACTCGCTGTCGAAGGGGATGTCGTAGTTGATGACGTGGCTGAGGCGGTCGATGTCGAGCCCACGCGCGGCGACGTCGGTGGCCACCAGGATGTCGAGCTTGCCCTGGCGCAGGCGTCCCACGGTGCGCTCGCGCTGGTCCTGGGAGAGTTCGCCGCTCAGGGCGGCGGCGGCGAAGCCCCGCGCCACCAGCCGTTCGGCCACCTCCATGGTGGCCGCCCGGGTGCGCACGAAGACGATGACCCCGTCGGTGGGCTCACCCTCGAGGACCCGCGCCAGCGCCTCGATCTTGCGCCCCTCGCTCACCAGCACGTAGCGCTGCCGCGTGGCCTCCACCGTCGTGGTCCGCGCGCCGATGGTGATCTCCTCGGGCTCGGTGAGGTAGCGGCGGGCGATGCGCCGGATCAGCGGCGGCATGGTGGCCGAGAAGAGCGCGGTCTGCCGGTCGTGCGGCGTCTGGTCGAGGATCCAGGTGACGTCGTCGATGAAGCCCATGCGGAGCATCTCGTCGGCCTCGTCCAGGATCACGCAGGAGATGTCGTCCAGGATCAGGGCGCCCTTGCGGATGAGGTCCATCACCCGGCCCGGAGTCCCCACCACCACGTGCACGCCGCGGCGCAGCCGCCGGAGCTGGTGGCCGTAATCGGCGCCGCCGTAGATCGGCAGCACCTTGAAGCCCTCCATGTGCGCGGCGTACTGCTCGAACGCGCCCGCCACCTGCATGGCCAGCTCGCGCGTGGGCAGGAGCACCAGCACCTGGGGATCGCGCAGCTCGTGATCCAGCAGCGACAGCAACGGCAACGCGAAGGCGCCGGTCTTGCCGGTGCCGGTCTGGGCCTGCCCCACGGTGTCCCGGCCCGCGAGCATGTGCGGGATCAGCTGGGCCTGGATCGGCGTGGGCGTGGTGTGGCCCAGCTCGTCGAGCGCCAGCAGCACCGGCTCGATGAGGTCGAGGTCGTGGAAGCTGATCTCCGGATTGGTCTCGTCGGTCGACATGGCATCCTTCCGGTCGGCGGGGACCGTGGTCGGCACCGACAGCGTGGGAACGGGGTCTGAATCGAGGTGAAGCGCGTACGGGTGCGGGCGGAGACGGCAAGATAGGCACTGATCGGGGCGGAAACCAGGCCAGATCGCGAGGACAGGCCTTCCCGTGGATCGGGCAGTCCGGCGGGCCCGGCCAGCGGGGCCGCGGCCGAAATGCGATCAGGAGCGGCCGGCGGCGGCCGCACTGGCCAGCGGCACCGTGCGCAACAGACGTTGCGCCCCGTTCCCGGGTGCGCGGACCACCTCGCCCCGCACCTCGAGCTCCAGCTTCACCGTGGTGGTGTACCAGCCCACCGAACCGAGGCGCGTCCGGATCCCGGCGGGCAGGTGGGCGGTCACCCGGGGGGACAGCTCCTTGAACGGCAGACCCGCTCCTTCCACCGGCAACGAGGCCAGGATGGCGGTGCGGACCGCCTCGAACTTCCAGGTCTCGATCCTGGTGGGCTGCTTGTCGGGGGTGGGCGTGCGGCAGAGGATCTTGTCTCCGGTCATGGTCTCCTCCTTACAGCAACCCAGGATAACCCTATTGGAGACAATTCTCATCAAGAAATTTCATGACCTGGCCCCTTGCGAGAGGGTTCCCGTCTTGTATGGACGTCAGCTGCCGACCCGTCCCGGCAGGAGCTGTCGCCTGCGATGAAGTCTCGTATTTACACGGATCGACTCCTGTTCCACAGTTTCACCCACCGACCACGCCTCGCCATCGCGAAGATCGCCTCGATTGTCGGTTGCAGGCCCGATGGTGATCCAAGGAAGATACAGGCCATGGACCACCTCCCCCACCCTGGAGGTTCACGGTGCGACGACCGGCCAGGATCCTGCTGACGTTCCTGCCCCTGGTGGCCTGCGGCGTTCTCGCCCAGGACGAGGGTCCCGCCGATCTGTTCACCGTTCCGCTCTCCGAGCTGGTGAACGTGACGGTGGTCTCGGCCACGCTCTACGAGCAGGACCTCATGGAGGCCCCGTCGGCCGTCTCGATCGTCACCGGCGAGGACATCCGCTACAGCGCCGCCCGCACCATTCCCGAACTCCTGCAGTATGTCGTGGGCCTCGACGGCTACACCAAGACCCACACCGACATGGACCTGGCCGCCCGCGGCCTGGCCGGCGACGAGACACCCAAGATGCTGCTCCTCCTCGACGGCCAGCCGGTGAACGTGGTCCCCTATGGCGGGGTCCAGTGGCCCACCCTGCCGGTGCTGCTCGACGACATCGACCGCATCGAGGTGGTGCGCGGGCCGGCCTCGGCGATCTACGGCGCCGACGCCCTGGCCGGCGTCATCAACATCCTGACCCGCACCGCCGAGGACCGCGACACCATGGTCTCGCTGGCCTACGGCGAGCACGGCACCCAGCAGTACGACGCCCACTGGCACACACCCCTCGGCGACCGCTGGCACATGGCGCTCAGCGGCGGGTTCCTGCGCACCGAGAACCGCGGCGTCAAGGACGCGGACCGCCGGACAGGCACTCCCGCCAACTGGGACCTCAAGGATCACGCCGACATCGGCCTGGCCGGCTACCGCCTCGACCACGAGGGCACCACCTCCCGCTTCACCAGCATGGGCGGCTTCAGCGCCACCGGTCACGAGGGCTACAACCCCAGCCCCGGCGATCTGGTGGTGGACAGGGCGCGCAAGCGGACGCTCTGGCTGAACAACAGGTACGTCCGCGACCTGGGCGAGAATCACCTCGAGCTGCGCGTGGGCCTGCGCAATCTCTGGCAGGAGAACGAGAAGCTCGAGGACGACGCCTATGCCTTCAAGTACAAGGTCCGCCGGGGCCTGGGCCTGGACGGCGACCTGCATTACCTGGTGCACAGCCTGGAAGGGCACACCCTCATCCTCGGCGCCAACGCGAGCTACCTGCAGGCCAGCCGCGACATCGCCAACCAGCCGCCGTACCTCTACGACGAGGACGAGACCCTGGTGGCCGGCTACCTCCAGGACCAGATCCGGCTCCTGCAGGATCGCCTGCTCGTGACCCTGAGCGCCCGCTACGACAAGTGGTCGACCCTGGACGGACAGTTCTCCCCCCGTCTGGCCGGCAACCTGGCGCTGGCGGAGGGCCGGTTGAACCTGCGGGCGAGCTGGGGCACGAGCTTCCGCCGCCCCAGCTTCGACGAGAACCACTACTTCGTGAGCTGGCCCACCGGCTGGTTCAAGGGCGCGGCGGTGGACGCGGTCACCGAGGACGGGCGCTTCATCGCCGGCCAGTTGCTGGGCCCCGAGAAGCTCGCCGCCACCGAGCTCGGCGTGCGCTGGCAGCCGGAGTCCTGGCTCGCCCTCGACCTCACCGCCTTCCAGCACGACCTGGACGACCTGCTCGGCTACACGGTCTACCATGCCAGCGGCGACGAGTTGAATCTGGGCAACGGCCGCACCGGCGAGGAGTTGATGATCCGCGGGCTGGAAACCGAACTGCGCACCCGGTTCGGACAGGCATTCGATGGCTTCCTGAACCACACCTACCAGGACGCCACCATCACCGACCCCGACGGCCTCGAGTCCCGCTGGGACAATGCTCCCCGGCACAAGCTGAGCGGCGGCGTGCGCTGGCACGGTCCGGTGGTGGTGGATCTGCGGGCCCGCTGGGTGGATGCGGTGACCTATTCCGAGATCCCCGATGCACCGGTCGCGGACTACGGCACCGTGGATCTGGCGGTCAGCAAGGTCCTGGCCCGGCGGTTCTTCCTCAAGCTGGCGGTGCAGAACCTGCTGGATGATGCGCACCACGAGTACCCGCTCTACACGCAGCTCGTGCGCAAGGCCCGGCTCGCCGTCCAGTATCACTTCTGATCACGGCGCCACCTCGCGCTGCTCGCGGAGCACCTCCCCCAACCGCATGAAGAACCAGTCGCGGGTCTGCTCGATCTCCTGGGCCTCGTCGTGCGCCAGGAGAACGCTGTCCACCTGACGGTGGCGCCAGGGCTGGACCTGCAGGACGAAGGTGTTGGGCTGGCGTTCCCAGAACCAGTCGGCGCTGCCGAACTGGACCAGGTCCGGCGCGATGGAGGGTACCGCGCGCAGCTGGCGCAGGAGCGCCTGGCCCTCGGGGCCCTCGTCGAGCGCGAGCACGAGGTAGGCCAGGCGGTAGAGCACCCGCGCCGACGCCGCGGCGGGCAGGCGGTCGAGGTTGCGGCGGTCCTGGCCCTCGAGGAACACGAAGTGGCCGCAGCAGCTCTGCAACGGGAAGCACCAGGGCAGGTCGGCGTAGCCCTGCACCAGGCTGACCAGCGGCCGGTCGATGTTCGCCGACGAGAGGTCGGCCAGCGCCTTGGCGCGCTGGGCGGCGAAATGGGGATTGGCCTCGATCTGGCGCGGTTCGGTGAACGTCTGCACGGCCGGCGACCTCCCTCTCGCGACGCGGTTCCCTGCATCCGTCCCGCCCCCCTGAGCGGCCCCTGGGTTCCCGGTCGGGGGGCATCCCTCGGCCGCAGTCTACTGGCCGGCACCGGATCGGGCAATGGAGAGTGAGCCTGGGGGGCGAGATTCCGGGCCGGATCAGCGGTCGGCGAGGTCGAGATCCCACTCGCAGGGGCTCGGTGGCCAGAACGCCAGTTCGAGCCAGGGCGCCGGATCCTGGTCGCCCAGCCGGCCGAGGCCGGCCTGCAGGTAGTAGCGGCCGGGTCCGTTGCCGTCCCAGGTCCAGGACCATTCGCGCCGGACGACCTCGCCGGGGGCCAGCTCGAGCCAGGCCGCACCCTCGTGATCACCCGCGGCGGACGCGGTCACCAGGCGGTCCTCGCCGTCGTGGAGCGACCAGCCGAAGAGGTCGTGATCCGGGAAGAAGCGGCGGACCGGTTCCGGGTGCGGGTTCTCCACCACGAGGGTGATCGTGACGGCCTCGCCCGGGTGGACCCGGCGCGGCCACGCCTCGAGCCGGCAGCGCAGGGGCCGCGGCGAGCCCAGGGAATCGGCAGCGGCCTCGGCACAGGCCCCGGCCCCGGCCCCGAGCGGGGGCAAGCCACCGAGGAGCAGCTCGGCGCGTGCCACCCTGGGCACCGACGAACCGTCCTGCACCCCGACCTCGACCACGTACGATCCGGGCGCGACCCGCGCCGGATCCCAGGTCCAGGACCATTCGGCCAGCTCGCCGCAGGGGTCCGGTTCCCCGGCCCGGTCGCCGAGATCGTGATGGCTGGTCAGGACCGACCGGCCGTCCAGGGTGACGATGCGCAGGTCCAGGCCGTGAACGGACAGGCGGAGGTTGTTCGCGCTGGCCGCGTCGGTCGCGTTCCCGGCCCGCCATCGGGGATCGGTGGCCGGCGTGATGACGCGCAGGCGGATGGTCAGGACCTCGCCCGGCAGGACCACCGCCGGATGCAGGTCGAGAACGGCCTGCGGCTGGAAGCGCCCCGCCGGCACCGGCGGCTGCCCGTCCTCGAAGTCGTATGTCTGGGCCCCGGCAGCTCCCGCCAGGCACAGCGACCAGGCGAGCAGCGACAGGGTCCGGCGGCGGTCTCCGCTCATCTCACTCCAGAGGCCGATCGAGGTAGTCGCCCATATCCAGCTGGCGTGGTGCGTAGACCTGCCCCAGCAACGGCGACGACACCAGGAAATCGGCGGTCGAACGATTGCAGGCCACCGGGATATTGTACACCACCGCGATGCGCAGGAGGGCCTTGACATCCACATCGTGCGGCTGGGGCTCCATGGGATCCCAGAAGAAGATCAGGACGTCGATGCGCTCCTCGGCGATCATGGCGCCGAGCTGCTGGTCTCCACCCAGCGGACCGCTCTTGAGCCGGACGATCTGCGTCTCGTCTCCGAGCACCTCGGCGATCACCCGGCCCGTGGTGCCGGTGCAGACCAGCCGATGCCGGCGCAGCGTGCCCGCGTTGTAGTCGACCCATTCGGCCAGTTCGCGTTTGCGATGGTCGTGCGCCACCAGGGCGATGGTCTTCTCGACTTGCATGGCCAGGGGACCTTTCCGGCCGCGAACGGCCTAGAACCGGATCTGGAAGCCGGGTTCCTTCTTCGCCTCGTACATCTGACGGTCGGCCCGGGCGATGAATTCGTCGGGCTTGCAGAATTCCTCGGGACCGGTGAGCGCGATGCCCAGGCTGAAGGTGACGTCGGCGTACTCCTTGGCGAAGGCGGCGATGATGCGCCGGCAGAGGGTCTGGGCCACCTCGATATCGGCCTCGGAGACCACCACGCAGAACTCGTCGCCGCCGTAGCGGCAGGGCACGTCGATCTCGCGGCAGGCCCGGCGCAGCACCCGGCCCACCGCCTGCAGGACCTTGTCGCCGGCCTGGTGGCCGAGGGTGTCGTTGATCTGCTTGAAGTCGTCGATGTCGAAATAGATCAGGGCCAGCGAACGGCGGCGGCGGCGGGACCGGGCGAGTTCGCGGCGCAGCAGTTCGCGCATGGCGCGCGGGTTGTAGAGGTCGGTGAGCGGGTCGCGGCGGGCGCGCTCCTCGAGCTGACGCGTGCGCCGGGCCACGCGGCGTTCGAGATCCTGGGCGTAGCTGGCGAGCTCGCCGCGCTGCTGCTCGACCTTGCCGAGCAGGCTGCCGAAGTAGGTGTCCATGGCCAGCGAGGCGTCGAAGACCAGGAGGCGGCCCAGCGCGCGGTGCACGGCGGCGCGGCGCTGGGGATCGGTGATCCGGGGCAGGAACTGGACCTCGATCTGCTCGCGCAGGGTGATCATGGCGGCCATGTAGAGTTCGGGCGACACGCCCAGGCGCTCGTGGACCTGCCCGACGCGCAGGCGGCGCTCGACGTAGGCGCGGTCGCAGCAGCCGCCGAAGAGGTCGAGCACGTAGGCGCGCTGTGCCGGCTGCAGGCGGGCCATGATCTCCTCGTGGTCGATCAGGGCGGCCACCTCGGGGATGGCGAGCTGGTGCCGATAGAACGCGTCGACGATGGTGTCGAGCCGCGGCTCGACGAGGTCGCGGCAGTCGCGCAGGGCCTGCCGGACCTCCTCGTCGATGCCGAAGAGGTCGCGGCGGCGCGCGATCTCGGCGTCGGTGATGGCGAGCACAGCGAACGGCGGCTGGTCGGCGCGGGCCAAGCGGACCTCCCTGTCTGCGAATCCTCCGGCCCGGTCAACGTACCAGAACCGGCGATCTGCGGCCAGAACCAGGTTGCCCGACGGCGAGCCGCCGCGCTCGAGGTCGACCGCGGCGGCTCCGGGATCCTGGCGACCAGGGGCTAGGCCCCCGGCTTCCAGTGCTGCCAGACCTTGCCCACCAGGTCGGGGCCCGGCGACAGCGTGGGTTGGCCGGGTTGCCAGCCCGAGGGTGTGACCTCGCCGGTCTTCACCACGTGCTGGTAGGCCTTCACCTGGCGGAGCAGCTCCTCCGGGTTGCGGCCCACCTCGGGGGTGAGGACCTCCATGGCGCGGATATTGAAATCGGGGTCGATGAGGAAACGGCCGCGGATGTCGACCCCGGCCGGCTCGTCATACACGCCGTACACCTGGCCGACACGGCCGCCGGCGTCGGCGAGCATGGGGAACGGCACGCCGCCGTCCACCATCTTCATGAGCTCCTCTTCCTGCCAGATCTTGTGGGTGAAGCGACTGTCGGTGCTCATGGCCAGCACCTGGACCCCGAGCTTCTCGAATTCGCCGTTGAGGGCTGCGACCGCAGCCAGCTCGGTGGGTCAGACGAACGTGAAATCACCAGGGTAGAAGCAGAGGACGATCCACTTCCCCTTGTAGTCGCTCAACGTCACGGGTACGAAGCCCTTGCCCTGGACGTAGGCCGTGGCCTCGAAGTCCGGGGCCGGGTAGCCCACCTTGGCTTGCATGCGGATCACCTCCTGGGATGCGGCGGTGGTCGCACCGGCGGCGGGGGCTTCCTCGGAGAGGATGGGACCCCGCACGGGCTTGACGCAGCCGTCTTTCTGCTTGGACATGCCTGTCTCCTTTCGACCGGTCGCGTCGTCGCGCCGGAGCAGGAGCAGGATAGAGTCATGCGGGAAGACTGTAAATCGGCAGCGAATTGGTATGCGATAACGCGGACCCGTCGACCAGGTCAGATTCCCGCCCGGGCCGCGATCGCCCGTGTCTCCACGAGCCGCGGATGTTCCGCCGGCAGCCGGCCGGCCAGCACCTCGCGGCCCGACCGCAACAGCGGCACAGCCTCCTCGCGCCGGCCGCTCGCCAGCAGCAGGTCGGCGAGCTGGATCCGCCAGTAGGCGGTCAGGGGATGGTCGTCGCCCACGTGCCCCACGCGCAGCGCGATGGCCTGCCGGAAGAGGCGCTCGGCCTCCACCAGCTCGCCGCGTTCCCGGTGGATCCTGGCCCGCAGATGCAGCGCTCCCGCCAGCCGCGGGCTCTCCGGTCCCACTGCCGCGCGCAGGTTGGCCAGGGCCGCCTCGGCCTCGGCCTCGGCCTCCACCACCCGTCCCTGTTCGAGCTGGAGACCCGCCAGCTGGCACTGGTTCGTGGCCGTGAAGACGTTGTCGTCGCCATACCGTTCGCGGGCGATGGCCAGCGCGCGCAGCTGATGCGTCAGCGCCTCCTGGTACTGCCCCAGTTCCCCCAGCGACCGCGCCAGGTGCATGTGGGCGATGGCGGTGTACTTGTGGTCCGGGCCGCGGAGCTCGAGGTTCAGGGCCAGCGATTCGCGATGGAGCGTGATGGCTTCCTCGTAGCGGCCGGTGTCGTGCAACAGCCAGCCGAGATCGTTGAGCCGGCCGGCCAGCAGCTGGTGCTTGTCGCCCAGGTGCTCGCGGGTCAGGGCCACGGCCTCGCGCAGGCCGGCCTCCGCCTCCGCGTACCGGCCTTGCTTGTTCTGGACCAGGGAGAGCGAGCTGAGCGACTTGATGATCTCCGGATGTCCAGGCGGCAGGAGGTCGCAGCGCATGGCGTAGGCCTCGGCATAGGCGCGCTCGGCCTCGGCCTGGTTGCCCCGCTCGTCGAGGAGGGCGCCGAGTCCCATCAGGCTGTAGGCCACGTTGGGGTGGTGGTCGCCGTAGAGCTGACGATCGAGCGCCAGCACCTGCCGCTGAATAGGTTCGGCCGCCTCCCAGTCGCCGCGTTCGCGCAGGAGCAATCCCAGGTTATACAGGGTGTTGGCCACCTCGGGATGGTCCTCGCCCAGCCAGGCTCGCTGCAGCGCCAGGGCCTCGCGGAACATGGGCTCGGCCGTTCCGGTGTCGCCGCGTTCGAGCAGCAGGAGCGCCAGATCGTTGAGGCAGGTGGCGTAAGGCGGATGGCGCTGCAACGTCCGCTGCGCGTAGATGGCCAGCGCCTCGTGATACAACGCTTCCGCTGCCTCGGGTCGACCCTGGTAGACCGCCACCATGGCCTGTCCCTGCAGGGCGTCGGCCACCGCGAGGTGTCGCGGCCCCAGTTCGGCCCTCCGGATCGCCACCACCCGGCCGAGGAGCGAATCGGCGGCCGCGAGGCGGCCGGTGACGGTGTCGAGCCGGCCGAGCAGGCTGGCGGACGCGGCGTACTCGAGGTGCCGATCGCCGTAGAGGTCGGTCTTGAGCGCCAGCGCGCGCGCCAGCAGCTCGCGGCTCTCGTCGTAGAGGCCGAGGCCGTGGTACACCTCGCCCACCACGTCGAGCATGGCGGCCTGGATCTCGGGCTGGTCCGCGAGGTCGGTGCGGATGCGGCGGGAGCCGCGTTCGAGGATCTCGCGCGCGGTGATGTCGGCGCCGCGGCTCTGGTCGGGGTCGGCCAGGGCGAAGAGCGAGGTCAGGAAGGTGGAGACCTGCTCGGCCTTGGCCTCGCCGCGACGCGCCCGGTCGCGCTCGGTGGCCAGCTTGCCGGTGTAGAAGGTGGCCATGCCCAGCGTCACGGTCAGCACCGCCGCGGCCGCCATGAAGCCCCGGCGGTAGCGTTGCAGCAGCTTCGTGGTGCGGTATCGCCAGGTGGCCGGACGGGCGACAACCGGTCGGCCGTCCAGGTAGCGGCCGAGGTCGTCTGCCAGGCGGCCCGGGGAGTTGTAGCGGCGGGCGGACTCGCCTCGCAGCGCCTTGAGGCAGATGTTGTCGAGATCGCCCGCCAGGGGGCGGCGGCCGAAGGGTGGGTCGTCGGGCGTGTTGGGCAGGCGGCTGGGGCGCTGGGGTTCGGTCTCGCAGACCAGCCGCGCCATCTCGCGCGGCGAGGTCTGGCTGTCGCCGAAGGGCAGGGCGCCCGTGAGCAGACGGTGCAGGACCACGCCCAGCCCGAAGACGTCGGTGGCGGTGGAGACCGGCTCGCCCCGGATCTGCTCGGGCGCCGCGTAGCCCGGGGTCATCACGGCCAGGCCCGGCATGGTGTCGGGAGCATCGCCGGCGGCGCGATCATCCGGGTCGAGCAGCTTGGCGATGCCGAAGTCCATGAGCTTCACCACGCCGCTGGCCGAGACGATGATGTTGCTCGGTTTCAGGTCGCGGTGCACCACCAGGTTGTTGTGGGCGTGCTGCACCGCCTCGCAAACCGTGCGCATGAGCTGCAGCCGCGCCCGCAGGCCGAGGCCCTCCTCGGCACAGTGGACGTCGATGGGCCGTCCCTCGACGTACTCCATGGCGAGATAGGGCCGACCGTCGGCGGTCAGTCCACCGTCGAGCAGCGTGGCGATGTGGGGATGCTGCAGGCGGGCGAGGATCTGCCGTTCGATGCGGAATCGCGCGAGCAATGCTTCCGAATCGAGGCCGCGGTGGATCACCTTGATGGCCAGCTGGAGGTCGTACACGCCGTCGCTGCGCCGCGCCAGGTAGACCGTGCCCATGCCGCCGCGGGCCAGCCGTTTCTCGATGGTGTAGCGGCCCACCGTCTGACCCACGAGATCGTCGGCGGCCGAGGGCTCCGACTCGCGCCCCAGATAGCTCGCCACGTCGGCGGCCATGTGGTCGAGGAATTCCGGACTGGCCTCATCGGCCTCGAGCAGGCTCAGCACCTCGCGCGCCAGCTCCCGGTCCACCCCGCACCGGCGGGCCACGAACGAGGACCGCTCGGCCGGGGCCAGATCGAGCGCGGCGGCGAACAGGTCCTGGACCTGCTGCCAGCGATCGCCGGTCCGGCCGCTCATGGCGACAGCTCCCGGCTGAGCCAGGCCTGCGCCAGCCGCCAGTCGCGCCGCACGGTGGGTTCGGAGACGTTCAGGACCGCGGCCACCTCCTCGTGGGTCATGCCGCCGAAGAAGCGCAGTTCCACCACCTGACGCTGGCGATCGCTGAGCGCGCCGAGCCGGTCGAGCGCCCGGTCGAGCTCGATGAGCGCCTCGGGCGTGTCGTAGGCCGCCGGCAGCGACTCGGTGAAGGTGACCATGGCCTGGCCGCCGCCGCGTTTCTGGGCCAGCCGCTGGCGGGCGTGATCGATGAGGATGCGGCGCATGACCCGGGCGGCCACCGCGTAGAAGTGGGCCCGGTCCTGCCACTGGACCCGCTCCTGGTCCACGAGCTTGAGGTAGGCCTCGTGCACCAGGGCGGTGGGCGTGAGCGTGTGTCCATCGCGCTCGCTGCGCATCTGCCGGCTCGCCAGCCGGTGCAGCGTGTCGTAGACGTGACCGATCAGCTGATCGACGGCGTCGCGATCGTGGTGCGAGGCGGCGCGGCAGAGGCGCGTCACCAGATCCCTGGAGAGTTCCACGCGGTACCAGTCCTTGGACAAGTTCACTCCTGTTTTAATCACGAATCTCATTCTCAGCCAGGTCCGACGGATTGAAGGGGCGCCGGGCGCGGACGGCGCGGACGGTGAGGCGACCGACGCCCCCGGGGTCGGCCCCGAAGGCGAAGCGGCGGCGATCCGGTCGAGAGAAGACGCGGAAAATCCTGGTCCAGGCGATCACGGAACCTTCAGGCGATCGGCGCGTCCGTGACGCCGGCGATCACCCGTTCCCAGTCGAACGCCGGCCCGATGTCGGTCTTGCCCGTTGGCCGGTAATTGACGTGGGAGACGATGCCGCCGAAATCGACCACCCCGCGGTCGGCGGCGTAGCGGTCGGGTTCGGGCAGGAACCGGCGGGCGATGCCGTAGCGCGCTGTGAGGTAGCGCAGGAGCGTGATCAGGGCGGCGTACTGGGCGTCGGTGAAGGTGGCGAAGTGATCGTAGCCGCGGTAGGGCGCGGCCACGTTGTGTTCGGCCTGATCGAGCAGGCAATAGCGGTCGCCGTAGGTGGTGTTGAGCGCCCCGCCCTGGGGCACCAGCGGCCCGATGTTGGAGATCTCGATGCCGATGGTGTGCCGGCTGCGGACCTGGTTGCCGCCCAGGGCGCCACGACCCAGGTGGTAGGACCAGTAGAACGAGGGGAAGAGATTGTAGATGGTGCCGTTGCGCCCGAGCACGAAAGGCACCGAGACGTGGTAGTCGGGCTGGGTCAGGGTGGCGATGTCGCCGCCCAGGTAACCCATGGTGAAGTGCAGGACGATCTGGTCCTTGGCGAAGCGGGTACGGTAGAAGAACGATTCGTCGCCGTCGGCGAGCCCCGCGTCGACGTAATGCATGATCTCGCCCTCTCCCGGCACCGCGATGGATTTCTGGAGCATGCCGTGGCGGCGGCCATGGCTGTCGACGCCGCTGGCGTCGAAACGGGCCTCGTGCTCGGCGATCTTCTCGACTCGCATGATTCACCTCCGGTTCACTCGGTGGCCACGAAGCGCGCCAGCTCCACCCCCTTGATATTGTTGAGGATCAGCTCCCGTCCGGAGATTCGCCAGCTGTGCACCTGTGCCAGGTCCCTCAGGAACGCCTGCTCGAACTCCATGCCGTCGGGGCAGGCCATCATGGTGGCCGCCACCTGGCCGAACTCCAGGCTCGAGCCATCCAGCTCGTAGCTTCCCGTGAGCCTATTGCAGCCGCCGGATCCGACGAGCCGCTGATCCTCGGCCTCCAGCACGAGATGCGGTTCGCGCTCGGCCGCGAACGCCGGCACCGTCTGGTCGCCCAGTTCGATCAGCTTCCAGCGGGTGCCCGTCAGCGAAAGCGCGGTGTCGCCGGCCACCCGGTTCAGGACCAGGTCCGCGGTGTCGCCATGGCCGCGAGTGAGCACCGGGCTGGCGGTGTCCGAGACGAAGAGCAGGCGACCCTCCACCGTGATGCGCGCCCGCACCGTGTAGCTGTGGCTCTCCTCGATCCGTCCGGGATCGTAGGTGACGCCGAACCCGAACGGCGGCTGGCCCACGTTCTCGAGCCGGACCGTACCCAGGACCTCGGCCGGTGCATCGGCTCGCGACACGTCTTCGAGGAGGACCTCCACCACCGCGTCGGGCGGCAGGGCCATGCGTTCGCGGTAAGTGACGGTGCCGGTGACCGTGGCGGTCTCCTGGCAGGCGGCGATCAGGAGCAGGATGCTGGACAGGATCAGGACGAAGACCGCGCCGCGATGGGCGCTGCGGGGCGAGAGCATACCATCCCTCCCAGGGATCTGGTTGCGGGTGCACCGATCGTTCCGGCGGGGACGCACAGTTGAAGTGCGACCACCACCGCCGACAATACCGGCCAGGGACTCAACCGAACAATTGCGAAATGTCCATGTAGATCTGGTAGTTCGCGATCTTGCCGCGGTCCACGATGAAGACGTCGGCGAACGGCACGGTCAGCGTGCTGCCGTCGTGCCTGGTGTAGGTGACGAGGCCACGCGTGACGACGGCATCGCCACAGGTCCAGGTGTCTTGCAGGTCGTGGCTCAACCCGGCGACCGCGGTGAAGAAACCGGCCACGGCGGCGCGGGCGGCCTCCCTGCCGAGCACCGGTTCGCCATTGCCGAAGGTGAAGACGACATCCTCGGTGAGCAGGTCGGCGAAACGATCGGCATCCTGGCGATCGATGGCGGCGAAGAGGTCGGCGAGCCAGGCAGGGTTGGTCATGGAATCATCCTCTTGTTTCATGGTACGAGCGACGGCTTGCGACACCGTGAGCTCTTTGCTGCGAGTCGGTACCCGGCCGGTCGCTCAGAAGTCTCCGCCACCCATGCTCATGAAGAGCCAGAACAGCGAGGCGCCGATGCCGACCCACAACCAGACCTTGCCCGCCTTCTTCTTGGCCGCGCTCGGGTCCCGCATGTAGATCACGCCCATGATGATGCCGATGAGCGGGATGAAGAGCGAGGCCACGATGAGGCCGATGAAGAGCCCCTGGCCCACGACCTCGTCGACCGCGCCCGCCCCCGCGGCGGTGGGCGGCGGCGCGGCTGCCGGTGCGGTGGCCGCGGCGAGCTTGGCGCCGCATTCGGGGCAGAACACCGAATCGTCAGGAATCTGTTCGCCGCAATCCTTGCAGTACATATCTATCCTTCCTGAGGTGGCACGGGAGTGCCGCAATGTCGGCAGAACTTGGCGCTGGTGACGAGACCCTGGCCGCACTTGCGGCAGAAGGCGCGGGATCGCCGCGGAGCGGCGGTCCCGGCGGCGGTGTCGTTGGCAGAGGCGGCGGCGGCCTCGGTCGCGGAGAGGATCCCGGCGAGGGTATCGCCCATGACCTCGCGCTCCAGGGCCTCGCGCTGGGCGAGGTCGAGATCGAGTTCGCGGGATAGCTCGTGCAGTTGCGCCACCTCGGCGGCATCGAGCCGTCCGTCGGCCCAGGCCACGATGACCGCGGTGCGGTACTGGACGGCACCGGCGCTGGCGGTGGAGGCGTCCTCATCCGCCTCGTGGCGATCGATGGCGGCGACCTGGGCCCGCACGTGCTCGGCGAGCTTCTGCAGGCCGCGTTCCATCTCCGGCGTGAGCGCGTCGAGCCAGTGCGCCTGGGCGATCCAGTACTCGAGGCTGCCCGTGGGCTGGACGTTCTCGATGCGGAAGGGGATCACGGTCAGGCCGCGGCGGACCGCCATCTCCACCTCGCGGCTGATGTGCTTGGAGACGTTGGCGTGCGAGGAGAAGACGAGGACCATGGCCCGGCACTGGCCGAGGAACTCGGCGATGGTGGCGGCGAAGCTGCGGCCGGGGATCCCGTCGCGCGGAAAGATGCAGCAGCGGATGCCGCGCTGCTCGAGGGTGGCGCAGACCGCGTCGGCGGCCTGCTTGTCAGGGGTGGCATAGGAGATGAAGACGTCGTGAGCCAAGACGCTACTCCTTGGATCGTTTTTGCCCCCTTTTGATTCAGAATAGCAGGATTCGTCTGGTCGCCAAGTGGGAAAATGAAACGACATGGGGAGGCCGCCGCCCGCATCCCGCCCCTCGCGGGGTCGACGGTCAGGGGGATGCGGAGGCCCGGATTCCCGCCTGGTTCGTCACCCCTCGCCCCGGAAAGGGAACCCGGGTGTGATCCGACGATTCAAGGACACGCGTGCCGGGATCCGCACCGCTGCAATGATTTCGCACTTCCAATGAAGACATTCCCGGGCCTGGATACTATCTTGTGAGGCGTTCTGACAAGCATGTGAACGCCAACCCAGCCACCCACGGAGGCCTGACCTTGATGCACCGGCTATCCACCCTCGCGATCCTCGTCCTGCTCGTGACCGCCCTCGGGTGCGGCGGCGACGACACCGCCAGCTCCACCACCCAGTCCAACGGCAGCCCCGCCACGGCCAGCGGCCAGAAGGTCGGCACGGTCCTCGAGACCATGGACGCCGGCACCTACACCTACGTGCACGTCCAGGCCGGCAGCGAGCAGATCTGGGCCGCGGCTCCCAAGTGCGAGATCGCCGTCGGCGACGAGGTGACCATCGACACCCGCATGCCCATGACCGAGTTCCACAGCGAGACGCTCGACCGCACCTTCGACCTGGTCTACTTCACCGGCGGCTTCACCGGCGAGGCCCAGACCGCCTCGGGAACCGGCGGCGGCATGGCCAGCGGCATGGCCAGCAGCCATACCAAGCCCAAACCGGTGGCCGAGGTGGACCTCACCGGTATCGAGCGCGCCCCCGGCGGCAAGACCGTGGCCGAGGTCTGGGCCGAGCGTCAGGCGCTGGCCGGCAACCAGGTGGTGGTGCGCGGGAAGGTCATCAAGTACCTCTCGGGCATCATGGGCAAGAACTGGATCCACCTGCGCGACGGTACCGGCGACCAGGACACCAACGACCTCACCGTCACCACCCAGGGCTTCGCCAACGTGGGCGATCTGATCACCGTCAAGGGCACCGTGGCCGCCGACCGCGACTTCGGGTCGGGCTACCGCTACGGCGTGATCGTGGAGGATGCCGAGGTCAAGAAGGAGTAGGCGCGCGCCGGCTTCAGCACGGCCCGGAACGATCGGTCCCCCGGTCGTTCCGGGCCGTCTTCTTGGCGTTGCGCAGCGGTCAGCGCAGCGAGTCCACCCCCGCGATCGCCAGGCCGTAGGCTTCCCGCAGCATGCGTTCGTGGTCGACGATGTCGTGGATCAGGTTGTTCAGGGCCATGGCCAGCGGACAGCAGGACTGCGGATCCAGATTATCCGCGAGATAGAGGTTGTCGGTGACGCGGGCGAGCTGGGCCGTGTAGAACCCTTGGAACTCGTACAGCCGCGAGAGCAGGAGCGCGGTCCGGATGTCCATCCGCTCGGTGGCCCCCAGCCGGTTGGCGAATCCCCAGGCATGGTCCTGGATCATGGGCATGGAGAAGCCGTCGGGCAGGGCAGCCATGAGGTCGGCATAGGACAGTGGCTCGTCCCCGGTCAGGCAGCGCCGGTGCAGGCCGGCCAGCGAATCCTGGATCGCCCGGTGGTAATCCTGCACCCGGGTGATCTGCGCCTCGTTGGAACGCAGTTCCTGATAGATGTGGTCCATGGCCTGTCTGGTCTGGGCCTGTGCCGCACGCTCGAGACGCCATTCGTTGGCCGCCAGGCCGAGCAGGACGCCCAGCACGATCAGCAGGACCTCTGCCAGGAGCCTGCCCAGGGCCGGCGACGTGAACCGTCGCGGCCGGCGATCCATGGTCATGGCGTGGCCCCGACGTCGTCCGGCGTGTTTGCCCGGATGCAGAGCAGGTTCAGGCCCTCTCCCTGGCAGAGAGCCAGCGCCTTACGGAGCTCGCGCTGGCAGAGCCGGTGCTCGTGATCGCAGTCCCCGCCGTCGTAGAGCCCGTCCAGCACCGGCACCGCCCGACCGTCGCGCGCCTGGCCGAGGGCCCACACCGCGTGATTGCGCTGGTCGAGCGGATGCGTGTCGGACTGGATGAAGTCGAACAAGGCCGCGACGTCATCGCCGGGATGCGGGTGCGCGGCCTGGGCCACCGCCGCCCAGCGGTCGAGGTCGGACTGGATGTTCCGGCGCAGGCCGAGCGCGGCGCCCAGGGACAGGCCCACCACAACGACCACGCCGACGATGACGATCCTGCGCGCGGTTCCGGTTAGCATGCGTGACGCCCTCCCGAGGTTCGGCATCCTCCACGCCCGCGTACGATGATAACACAGGATCAGCGAGGGCACTCCCACCACCGCTCGAGAATCACGGACCGGCGGCGGCCCATCTGGACCTGGCGGCCGCCGCATCCTGCATCGCCGGAACGCGTCAGTTCTCGGTCAGAACGTGCTCGTCGTACTCGATCTCGAAGCGCAGCTTGTGCTTGGCCTCCTCCTGGGCGAGCGCCAGGAAGAGCTCGCGGATCTCGGCGTCGTCGGTGCGCTGGGCCAGGTCGGAATAGAGACGGAAGGCCTGCTTCTCCTGCTTCATGGCGAAGACGAGGATGTCGGCGTAGGTGGGTTCGTCGGACAGCGCGACGTCGTTGATGTAGTCGGAGATCTTGAGATCCTGCACGGTGGCCGCCGCACCGATGATCCGGTCGCCCGCCTTGACCTTTTCCAGCTTCGACTTGTGCCCCCGCTCCTCGTTGGCGAACCCGAGGAACACCTGCTTCATGGTCTCGTTCCGGGTCTGCTCCGCGATCTGGGTGTAGAGGTCCACGGCCCTCTGTTCCATCATGATGGCATAGTCGAGAATTTCCTCGACGCTATTCAGGTCGCTCATGGTCGGACTCCAGTCTCGGCAGCGGGTGGGATCGGGATGATGGACTTAACGGACGTTCGTCGGGAACATAGCGCAGGCCGGTTCCCCGAATCAAGCGCGAGCGGCGAACCGTGGGCGAGCGATGGCGAGTTGGCGCCACCGCTCCCCGTCCGCCATGAACTCCCGATCGAAGGTCATGCCGAGCTTCTGCAGGACGGCCAGCGAGGCCGGATTGGCCACCATGGCGCGGCCCACGATGCGCTCGAGACCGTGGTCCTGGAAGCCCAGCCGCAAGGAAAGACGGCCTGCTTCGGTGGCATATCCCTGACCCCAGAAGCGCCGATGGAAGCGGAAACCGAGGTCGACCTCGTCGCGGTCCGGGCAGTACTTCAAGCCGCAGAAACCGAGATGATCGCCCGTGGCGCCGAGGTAGACCGACCACCGGCCGAAGCCCCAGCGTGCGTAATGGTCGTATTGCTCCAGAAACGCCCTGGCCTCGGCCACCGAATCGAAGGGGCGGTCTCCGGTGAAACGGACGACTGCGGGGTCTGCGTTGAGGGCATGGAATGATTCGGCCTCGGAGGGGGAGAATCTCCTGAAAACCAGGCGGTGGGAGCAGGCGACTGGAGCCAATTCAATCATCGACCGATTTTCCTTGTACAAGGCTTGTGCCATGGAGATTGTGTCCGAGGCAGATCCGGGTTGAAAGTCATTACAATCCATGCCATGAGCGTGACGCAACCTCAAAATCAAGGGAGTCGGAGACCCATCTCAACACCCGGACACAATCTCCATGGCACAACCATCGTGGTGGGTGGGGGGCCGGCTGGATTGACCGCCGCGATCCTCGCCGCCCGCGCCAACACCCCCGTCCAGCTCCTCGAAGCCGGCCCCCACCCCGGCCGCAAGCTGCTCGCCTCGGGCGGCGGCCGCTGCAACGTGACCAACACCCTTGCGAGCGAGGAGTTCGCGGCACGCTTCGGCCGTCAGGGGCGCTTCATGCTGCCCGCGCTCGACCGCCTCGACAGCGCCGGCCTGCGCGCATTCCTGCGCGAGCTGGGCGTGGCCACCCATGCCCCCGACGGTTTCCATGTCTTTCCCGTGAGCCACCGCGCCCGGGACGTCCTCGAGGCCCTGACCGCGGAGGCGGCTCGCCTGGGCGTGGCGATCCGCACCGATCGCCGGGTCCGGGAACTGGTGGTCGGCGACGGTCGGATCCGAGCCGTCCGCACCGGGCACGGGATCGAGCCCGCGAACGCCGTCGTGCTGGCCTGCGGGGGACACGGCTACCCGGCGCTCGGCGGCAGCAGCCAGGGATGTCAACTGGCGGCGACGGTGGGGCATGGGCTGGTACCCGCGCATCCAGGCATGGTCCCCCTGCTGACCCGGGAGACCTGGCCCGCCCGCTGCATCGCCGACACCGTTCCAAACGCCGTCCTGCGTGTGCGGCGTCGCGGCAAGCAGCGCCTCGAGGGTCGCGGCGACCTGATCTTCACGCGGACCGGACTGGCCGGGCCGGTGATCCTGGACCTCTCCCGGGACCTGACCCCGCTGCTGGCGGCGGACGGGGAGCTGGACCTGGAGCTCCAGCTGACCGGTCGGGGGCAGGACCAGTGGCGGGACATCCTCGCCCGGGCGCGGCGCGAGGCCGCCCAGGATGGCGTGGTCGACTGGCTGGCGAGCGAGGGCCGGGTGTCGGCCTCGCTGGCCAGGGTCCTGTGCGAACAGGCCGGCGTGGGCCCGGACTGGCCGCTGGAGAGGCTCGGCCGGCAGCAGCTCGCCGGGCTGGCCCAGACGCTGGCGGCGACCCGCCTGACCGTGGTCGGCCACGCCGGCTGGGACCAGGCCATGGTCATGCGCGGCGGGGTGGCGTTGCCCGGGGTGGATCCGGAGACGCTGCGCAGTCGCCTGGTGGCCAACCTGTTCCTGGCGGGCGAGATGCTCGACCTCGACGGTCCCTGCGGCGGCTTCAACCTGCAGTGGGCGTTCGCGTCCGGCGCGCTGGCGGGCGAAGGGGCCGCCCGGGCCTGATCGGCAGAACGACCGCCACCCATCCCCATTCCCGTGAATCCATGCTATAATGATATCCTAGTTTTTTAGTCTGTTTACCTTCAAGGAGCCTTCGATGAAAACCGTCTTGCTCGTCCTGAGCTTGTTGATCATGAGCGCCGGCGGCGCCCTCGCTTGCAGCGGCCAGCTGGACACCCACCATGGCGACCACCGCACAACCGCCAAGATCTGCATCGAGCCCCACTGGGAATCGTTCCAGGCCGCCACCCCGGCCGGCACCGCCCGCGCGTTCCTCGAGAACCGGGCCGATCATTACGGATTCTCCGGCGACCTCGCCGACCTCGAACCGGCGGGCGAGCGCGAGAGCCTCCTCGCGTACCACGTCACCTTCCGGCAGCTGCTCAACGGACTGCCCGTGGAAGGCGGCGAGATCATCGTGTCGGTGGCCAAGCGCGACGGCCGTGTGCTGCGGACCTTCAACAACACCTATCCCGTGGGAGAGAACGCGGCGTTCCTGCCCACCGCCGGCCTGGACGAGGAGACCGCCTACGACCTGGCCTGGGACCACCTGCGCGCACACGGCGACCTGCGGTCGCTGCCCGGGGCGCGGCTGGTCTACACGCCCGAGGGATCCGGCTTCCGGCTGAACTGGCTCATCGACCTCGACCTCGACGGCCCCGACGGCGCCTGGCGCCTGCGCGTGGACGCCCAGTCGGGCGAGGTGGTCGAACTGAGCGACACGCGGCTGACGCGGCAGGCGCAGCGGCCGGCCGCCGAACGGATCGCCGAGCATGCCGGACCGGTGGCCGACCGCCGGACCGCCTTCACCCGGGTGCGCGAGCTCGAGGCCCAGCGCCTGGCTCGCGCCGGCGCCCCCGTCACGTCGCGCGTGGCGGGCACCGGCGTGGTCTTCGATCCCGACCCGCGGACCACCCTGCGCAACAACAATCTGCAGAACAACTCGCCGGCGGGGTCGTTCACCGACGCCTACTTCACGCGGACGCTCGAGGATCTCGAGTACAGCGGCGGCCGCTACTACCTGAACGGGCCCTGGGTCTACATCCTGGACTGGGACAGCCCCAGCACGCCGCCCAGCAACACCGCCGACGGCAACTGGACCGCCACCCGCGGCAACAACAGCTTCAACGACGCCATGACCTACTTCCACCTCGACCAGAACCAGCGCTACATGCAGTCGCTGGGCTTCACCGGGAGCATGGGCATCCAGGAGGGCAGCATCGGCGCCGACACCGACGGCTTCGGTGGCGCCGACAACTCGGCCTACTACCCGGGCTCGAACCGGCTGACCTTCGGCCACGGCTGCGTCGACGACAACGAGGACGCCGACGTGATCCTCCACGAGTACGGCCACGCCATCAACCACGACATCAACAACAGCTGGTACGGCGGCGACACCGGCGCCATGGGCGAGGGCTTCGGCGACTACTGGGGCGGCTCGTACAGCTACATCACCGAGAACGGGTCGCTGTTCTATCCCAACTACATCTACAGCTGGGACGGCCACGGCTACGGCAACCAGTGCTGGCCCGGCCGGATCCTGAACGCCCACGGCGCGCAGTACGTCCACTCCACCAACTACGGCGCGCACCAGTACATTCCCGGCGGCTTCCAGTCGGACGAGCTCTGGAGCACGCCGCTGTTCCAGTCGCTCCTGACCCTGATGGAGCAGTACGGCGAGAGCCGCGAGTCGGTGGACCGCATCATGCTCGAGTCGCAGTTCGGCCTGGGCAGCGGTCTGAAGATGCGCGACCTCGCCAACGTCATCATCGCCACCGCCCAGGAGCTCGAGCCCGAGGGCCCGCACGCCCAGGTGCTGGTGGAGAAGTTCCTGGTGCACAACATCATCATCGCGCCGGTGCCCGCGGTGGGCGTGGCCTCGTTCGCGGTCAGCGCCGAGCCCTCGGGCAACGACGCTCCAGACCCGGGCGAGACCGTGGACGTGCGCGTGACCCTGAGCAACGCCGGCCTGGCCGAGGCGGGCACGGTCTCCGCCGTCCTCTCCACCGAGACGCCGGGCATCACCGTCACCCAGGACAGCGCCGACTTCGGCGACCTGCCGGTGGGCGGCGAGGTGAGCGCGAGCGTGGACTACACCTTCGCCGTGGATCCGGCCGTGGCGTGCGGCACCCTGGCCGTCTTCGACCTCGCGGTGACCTACGAGCTCGACGGCAGCCCGACCACGGTCAGCCGCCACCTGCAGATCTTCGTCGGCGTTCCCGACGGTGCATACGGCGCCCAGGCGCCTTACCGGCCGCTGCCCGACAACGACGGCGGCCAGGTCTTCAGCGTGATCACCATCGACGGCACCGACGCCACGGTGTCGGCGGACTTCAACATCGACATCGACATCCGGCACGACCACATCGGCGACCTCGTGGTCTGGCTCACCTCGCCGGCGGGCACCCGTACCTTCCTGCACCTTTACGGCGGCGGCGCGGCCGACGACATCGTCGGCAACTACCCGGGCACCCTGACGCCGGCCCAGTCGTTCGACCGCTTCCTGGGCGAGCCCCTCGCCGGCGACTGGGAGCTGATGGTGCGCGACGCCGGCGACAACGGCACCGGCTCGCTGAGCCACTGGGCGCTCTACGACATCGCGGGCTTCGACTGCGACGGCACCACCACCGCCACCCCCGATCTTGCGCCGACCCGGTTCGCGCTGGCGCAGAACACCCCCAACCCGTTCAACCCGGCCACCGAGATCGCCTTCTCCGTGCCGGCCGGCGCGGGCCTGGTCTCGCTGGAGATCTACGACGTCCGGGGCCAGAAGGTGCGCACCCTCGAGCGGGCGCACCTCGCCGCGGGCGAGCACACGCGGATCTGGAACGGCCGCGACGACAGCGGCGGCCAGGTGGCCAGCGGTCTCTACTTCTACCGCCTGTCCGGCAACGACTTCAGCCAGACGCGGAAGATGGTGATCGTCCAGTAGCCGCCGGGACGAACGGCGCAGGTATGGTGTCAGCGGGTCCGGGCCACTCCGGACCCGCTGCGCTGTCGGCCGCAGGCCGTCGTTGTGGGCCGCGGATCGGCCGTGCTACTCTAGCGGCCGCCACCGCCCACCGTACGGCCCGAACGCCAGGGGACCCATGAGCACCAAATCCAAGCGAGGCCGCCAGCGGCCCGAGACCCAGCCACCCATCACGCTGTTCCCCCGACGCGACCTCCTGCTCACCGTCGGCGTCGCCCTGGCCTTCCGCATCTTCTTCTGGGTGCTCTTCAGCCAGACCCCGTTCTTCCGCCATCCCGTCATCGACGGCTCGTTCTTCGACCTCTGGGCCCAGGCCCTCGCCGCCGGCCAGGGCGCCACGCCCGACGTCTGGTTCAAGCCCCCGCTCTACGCGTACTGGCTCGGACAGGTCTACCGGATGTTCGGTCACGCACCGGTGCTGGCGTATGCGCTGCAGACCGTCATGGGCCTGGCCACCACCGCCTGCGTGCTCGGCATCGGTCGGCTGGTCTTCACGCCGCGCATCGCCCTGGGCGGTGCGCTGGTCGCCGGCCTGCTGCCGATCCTGCCCTTCTTCGAGCTGCAGCTGCTGGCCGAATCGCTCACCACCCTGCTCTCGGTGGCCGCGCTCCTGCTGCTCCTGGCGGCCCGACGCGGCGACCACTGGCGCGAGAGCATGCTCGCGGCGGGCGGGCTGCTCCTGGGCGTGGCGGTGACCGGCCGTCCCAACGTCCTCTTGTTCCTGCCCGTGGCCGCGTGGTGGGTCTGGCGCAGCACCCCCGGCGGCCGCGGCGTGCGCTGGCGCCCCACCGCCATCCTCCTGGCCGCGGCCCTGATCGCGCTGGTCCCCACCACCGTCCGCAACTTCAACGCCGGCCAGTCGCTGGTGCCGGTGAGCGCCAACTTCGGCATCAACCTCTGGAGCGGCATCATGCCCGGCGCCGACGGCACGTCCCCTGTGCACGTGGGCCTCCACTGGGACGATCTGATGCTGCGCTGCCAGCAGGACGGGGCCGGCACACCGGCCAGCGCGTCGCGCTACTACACCGGGCTGGCCCTGCGCGAGATGGCCGCCGACCCGCTGCGCACCCTGGGCCTCGTGGCGAAGAAGGTAGTGCTCCTGGTGGGCGCCCACGAGGTGCGCAACAACATCGGTCCGTCGTTCCTCGCCACGGAATACGGCGTGGTGCCGCTGGCGCGCTGGTGGCCCGGCTTCTGGCTGGTCGGCCCGTTCGCTCTGCTGGGCCTGGTCGGCCTGCGCCGCTGGGGCGCTCCGGAGCGCCTGCTGGCGTTCTACCTGGCCGCCCTGGCGCTCTCGATCCTGCCGTTCTTCGTCAACGCGCGCTTCCGCGTGCCCATGCTGCCGGTGCTCGCGCTCTTCGCCGCCGCGGGAGCCGATTTGCTCTACACGAGCTGGCACGCCGGCGAGCGGACCCGGCTGCTGCGCCTGACGGCCCTGCTGGCCGTCTTCGCGGTACTCGTCAATGTCCCCTGGTTCACGGTCGACACTGCCCGCGACCATGCCCGCGATCACTACAACCTCGCCATGGCCTACTCCGCGCGCCTCAGCGGCCAGGGCAAGGGCGCCGGTGGCGACGCCTGGCGCGCCCAGGACCCCGAAATGGCGCGGCAGCACTTCGAGCGCGCCATCGCCCTCGACCCCACCGAGGCCGACTATCCCGAGGGTTACGGCCAGCTCCTCATGCAACGCGCCATGCCGGGGGCGACCCGCGCCCAGGCCGCCTGGCAGCAGGGCGACCAGGCCCGGGCGGCCACCGCGTTCGCGCCGGTCCGCCCCCTGATCGAGCGGGCCGCCACGCTGCATCGCGAGGCCGCGCGCCTGTTCCCACGCTCGTTCCGCTCGTGGGCCAGCGTGGGCCTCGCCCAGTTCCTGCTGGGCGAGGCGAGCAGCGGCGAGGATGCCGCCACGCACTACCGTCTGGCCGCCGAGGCCGGCGAGGAAGCGCTGCGGATCCATCCCCGCTACCAGCCCGCGGCGCAGAACCTGGCGGTGACCAGGCAGCGTTTGCAGGCGCTCGGTGAGGACTGACGGGGACACGGCGTCGCGTGGATGAACGAAGCAGGGTCCGGGAAACCCCGGACCCTGCGCTCGAAATCATGGTCGTGGATCGTCGCGGATCAGCGGAAGTCGTGCTTCATCTCGCTCCAGGTCTTCAGCTCGACACCGACACCCTCGTGGCAGTAGCCGCACTGGTAACCCTCGCCGTCGACCAGCGGGCCGTGCAACGTGAGCAGGTCGCTGGCGTCGTGGCAGCCCGCGCAGGTGCTGGACGGGATCGGATCATCGGCGTGGCAGACGCTGCAGGCGAACGCGTTCCGATGGATGGTGTGGGTATCGCCCGGCCAGTCGGTATGGCACTGGTTGCAGTTGTTGTCCCCGAGGAAGAACTCGTAGGCCCCGGCCTGCACGGCGAAGAGCAGGACGGTGGCAGCGACCAGAAGTATCAGGAAAATGGACATTCTCTTGGCGAGCATGATGGCCTCCTCCATTGGGAACAGCTTCAAGACTCCGACGCCTCAGCGGGCTTCAGGGGATGCAGAAGTCCAGGACCGGGCGAGTCTACATTCTCGGCCGGGTTCGGTCAATGGGTTCGGTGATCATTGTGGTTGAGCCAAATGAAAGCCACCCACCGACTCCCGGGGCGTGATCACCGTGATGAAGGCCTCGGGATCGCGCTGGAGCACACGCAGCTTCAGGCGCTGGATGTCGGACCGAGGCACCACCGCGTATAGCATGGTCTTGCGCCGACCCGAGTGTCCGCCCTCGGCCTGGATGAGCGTCAGGCCGCGTCCCATGTCGCGGGTGACCGCCTTGCGGACGCGCACGGGATGCTCGGTCACGATCCACACCGCGCGGCTGCTCGCGATACCATGCAGCAGCGTGTCGAGGGTGTGGCTCATGACGTACGACAGCAGCAGCGCCACCATGGCCGGCTCGGGCCCGTAGAGCAGCCCCGCCAGCCCGTACACCAGGACGTTCATGCCGAGGATGGTGCGGCCGATCCCCCAGCCGAAATAGCGGTGGCAGAGACGACCCAGGATGTCGGCGCCGCCGGTGGTGCCGCGGCCGTGGAACACGAGCGCGAGCCCCAGACCGCCGAGCACCCCGCCGTAGGCGATGGTGAGCAGGCGATCGTGGGTGACCACGGGCAGATGGGGCCCCAGCAGATCGGTCAGCACCGCCAGCGACAACACGCCGACCACGGTGCGCAGCACCATGCCCATGCCGCCGAGCAGGCGCCACTGGAGGATCACCAGCGGGAGGTTCAGCGCCACCAGCGCCACGCCGAAGGGGATGCCCAGGGTGAGGTCGGAGATCACGGCCAGGCCCGTCACGCCGCCGGCCACCACCTCGTTGGGGATCAGCAGCGTGTTGATGGCCAGCGCGTTGAGCGTGGCGCCCACGATGATCAGCACGTATTCGAAGAGCGCGCGGGACCTGCTGACCCGGTTGCCTCGATCCCCGACCTCGCCCGCCATGTCTCCTCCTCCAGCCCATCACTGCCCGGGGTGACGGATCACCCCGGGCCAGGCACGGTCTCACCGACGCCCGTTCAACCTGCCGGCTGGAAGCCGCTCAGCCCGGCTGCCAGCACCGCCTCCTTCACCATCCGCGGATGTTCGGCCGGATCGGCCCAGCGCCGGCGGCCGGCGGCGGGCAGACGATCCAGTGGATCGAAGTATAGGTAATAACGGTCCGGGTCGACATGCGGACTGCGGTAGATGCTGATCCCGGTGGTGTCGTCGTAGTAGTCGAAGCTGTGGAGGTCGCGCTTGCCGCCGCCGCCGGGGGCGTCGGTGACGAACGTCGGCGTGTTGAAGCCGGCGGTCGCGCCGCGGACCCAGCGCTCGAGCTCGATGGAGTCGGCCAGGCTGGTGCGCAGCTCCTCCACGCCCTTGACCATGTCGTGCTGGTAGACGTAGTACGGCTGGACGTTGATGGCCGAGAGGCGCCGGATCAGGCGCACCATGCGCTCGGGATCGTCGTTCACGCCGCGGATCAGGACGCTCTGGTTGCGGACCTTCACGCCGCGGCAAAACAGCAGCGACAGGGCGTCGCGCGTGATGTAGCTGATCTCCTCCGGCGAGTTGAAGTGCGTGTGCAGGCAGACCTCCTGCCCCTGCCGGCGGCCGGTGTCCACCGCCTCGCAGAGCGCATCGGTCCAGGCGGTGTCGCCGAGGATCTTCATGGGCATCACCGCCGGGCCCTTGCTCGCCACGCGCACGCGGCGGACGTGCGGGATGGCCAGCAGCGTGAGCAGCAGGTCGCGCAGCTTGCGCGCCGGCAGCATGAACGCGTCGCCGCCCGAGAGCACCACGTCCTCCACCTCGGGGCGCGAGGCGATGTAGGCCAGGCCGTCCTGCCAGCGGCTGGCCTGCGGCTTGTAGCCAGCCTTGTCCACGGTGCTGGTGCTGCCGCCGATGGCGTAGCTGCGCGTGCAGAAGCGGCAGTAGACCGGACAGACGTCGAGAGCCAGGAAGAGCACCTTGTCGGGGTAGCGGTGGACGAGCCCGTCCACCGGGGAGTCGGCACGCTCGGCCAGGGAGTCGAAGGCCAGCCGCGGGTGATCGGGCTGCCGCGTGGACGCCACCGGCAGGAACTGGCGGCGGATCGGGTCGTCATAGGGCTGCGACCAGTCCACGCGCGACAGGATGTACGGCGACAGACGCATGTTCATGGGCGCCTGGGCGAGGCCAGCCTCCACGTCATCGAGGAACTCCTCGTCCACGAGTTCGCCGAGCAGTTCGCGCAAGCCGGCGGCGTTCATGACGCTGTGCTTGTTCTGGTACCTGGGGTCCAGGAACGTGTCCTCAGGGACGTCCGCGAACGCGGGGATGGCCTGCCAGAACGGTGTTTCGTCGAATTCGCGGTGTGCCAGGTCGGATGCCGACGCGGCAGGCCGGAGGGCCTCGGGGACCGGCAATGCGGAGAGGGGTTCGAGTCGGGGGTCAGTCGTCGAGACCGGCAGGATCTCGGCTACGGTCGGCTGCGTTTCCAGGCCGGGACGGGGCGTCATCGGCTGGTCCTTCCCTGTACGTCGCCGAAGCACCACCGATGGAATCCTCGATGGGCTGCGCGTCGAGCAAGGGAGCGGCCCCGAAATCGGGGACCTCCAGCAACTCGACGATGCGCTCGATGGATGTGGCCAGCTGCACCTGTTCCTTCTCGGGCAGTCGCGACAGTCCCGAAGCCAGTCGTTCCTGGAGCGGCGACGGCACCCGCATCAGCAGGTCGCGCCCCTCGTCGGTGACATGGATCAGGATCTGGCGACGATCCTTGGTGCTACGCTCGCGGACCACCCAGGCTCGCTGCTCCAGGCGATCGATGATTCCCACCACGGTGCTGCTGCTCAGGTGCACCAGCTTGGCCAGCGCGGTCGCCGTCAGGGGACCGTCCTCGTGGACGGCCCGCAGGCAGAGGACCTGGGGTCCGGTGATGCTGTACTCGGCCGACAGCCGCCGCGACTGGACATCGGTGGCGCGCATGATCCGGCGCAGAGAACGCAGGATCCACAGGTCACATCGAGGATGACGCAACGTGCTGGACCTCCGGGCGGAATTAATTGCGATCACAATCATTCTAACAGTAATAATTTCAGGCGCAAGTATTTCGCCGAATCACCTCCAGGAGCATAGCACGGAACTTTTTGGCAGGCGATATCGAATATGGAGGATCCCATCATTTCCAGGAAAATGTTGCTTCACGAATGATTTCTGTCATATTCTTTCCTGTACGAATTAATTCGGGAGGATACCATTGTCGACCCTGAGCACCCGTCAGCTCGAGCTGGCCAGCATGATCAGCGAGGACGCCGCCGCCAAGCAGTGGCGCGACTGGCGCTGGCAGATGCGCCACTGCGTGCGCGATATCAAGAACTTCGAACGCCTCCTCGGCGTCGATTTCACGGGCAAGGAGCGCCAGGACCTGGAGATGACCGTGGCCAAGTTCCCGCTGGCGGTCACCCCCTACTACCTGTCGCTCATCGACCGCGACGACTGGCGCAACGACCCGGTCTACCGCCAGAGCTTCCCCACGTCGGCCGAGCTCATCATCCAGCAGAACGACATGATCGACCCCTTGGCCGAGGACGCCGACAGCCCCGCCCCCAACATCACCCACCGCTACCCCGACCGGGTCCTCTTCTACGTCAGCGGCGTCTGCGCCATGTACTGCCGCCACTGCACGCGCAAGCGCAAGGTGGGCGACCGCGACACGATCCCCGACAAGAAGACGCTGCTCGAGGGTATCGACTACATCCGCCGCACGCCCCAGGTGCGCGACGTGCTCATCTCCGGCGGCGACCCCTTCCTGCTCGACGACGAGAAGCTCGACTGGCTGCTCGGCGAGCTGAACGCCATCGACCACGTCGAGGTGGTGCGCATCGGCACCCGTACCCCCGTGGTCCTGCCCTACCGCATCACCGACGATCTCTGCCGCGTGCTCAAGCAGCACCAGCCGGTCTGGCTCAACACCCACTTCAACCATCCCCGCGAGATCACCGCCTCGGCGCGCGAGGCCCTGGCCCGCCTCGCCGACGCCGGCATCCCGCTGGGCAACCAGTCGGTCCTGCTGGCGGGTGTCAACGACTGCCCCCGCATCATGAAGGCCCTGGTGCACAAGCTGGTGCAGAACCGGGTGCGCCCCTACTACATCTACCAGTGCGACCTCTCCGAGGGCCTGTCCCACTTCCGCACGCCCATCGGCAAGGGCATCGAGATCATGGAGAGCCTCATCGGCCACACCAGCGGCTTCGCGGTGCCCCAGTACGTCATCGACGCGCCGGGCGGCGGGGGCAAGATCCGCGTGGCGCCCAACTACATCCTGAGCTGGTCCACCAACAAGGTGGTGCTGCGCAACTACGAGGGCGTCATCACCACCTACGCCGAACCCGACTCCTACGAGTCGAACTTCTGCGACCGCAAGTGCGACCGCTGCGACCTCCAGCTCAACCTGGACGACGCACCCGAGGACAAGGCCGTGGGCATCGCCCAGCTCCTGCACGACGACGAGAAGGCCATCGCGCTCACCCCGATGGGCAACGACCGTGCCGAACGGCGCGACGATGGCGCATGAGCCTCGTCGACTATCTCATCTTCGGCTTCTACATGGCCGGCGTCATGGCCATGGGCGTCTACCACTATCTCCGTAACCGCGACCACGAGGACTACTACGTCGGCGGCCGCACCATGGGCGCCGGCCACATCGGCCTGTCCATCGTGGCCACCGACGTGGGCGGCGGCTTCTCCATCGGCCTGGGCGGCCTGGGTTTCGTCATGGGCCTGTCGGGCAGCTGGCTGCTGTTCACCGGCCTGGTGGGCGCGTGGCTCGCGGCGGTGTTCATCATCCCGCGCATCAAGGCGCTGGACACGCGGCTCGGTTTGCTCACCTACCCCGACGTCCTGCGTCACCGCTACGGCGAGGGCGTGGCCCTGGCCGCCGCGCTGGTGTCGGGCCTCGGCTACCTGGGCTTCACCGCGGGACAGGTGCTCGCCGGCGCCAAGCTGGCCTCGGCCACCATCCTCACCCGGGCGCCCTGGGGCCTGGATCCGCTGCAGTTCTCGCTGCTGATCATCGCCGTGGTCACCGTGGTCTACACCGTGCTCGGCGGCCTCAAGGCCGTGATCTACACCGACACCGTGCAGTGGGCGGTGCTGCTGGTGGGGCTCTTCGCGGTGGCGGTCCCGGTGGTGGTCTGGAGCGAACTGGGCGGCCTCGCCGAGCTGCACCGGGTCCTGCCGCCCGAGTTCTTCTCGCTCACCAACGTGGCCCCCATCCAGCTGGTGAACTGGGCGGTGACCATCATCCCCATCTGGGTCATCGGCATGACCCTCTACCAGCGCCTCTTCGCCTGCCGCGACGCGGCCACCGCCCGCCGCGCCTGGTACCTGGCCGGCCTGCTCGAGTACCCGGTGATGGCGTTCCTGGGCGTGTTCCTGGGCATGTGCGCCCGCGTGCTCTTCCCCGATGTCGAGCCCGAGATGGGCCTGCCGCTGTTGATCAGCCAGGCGTTGCCCGTGGGCGTGGCCGGCCTGCTGGCCGCCGCCTACTTCTCGGCCATCATGTCCACCGCCGACAGCTGCCTGATGGCCTCGTCGGGCAACCTGGTGGGCGACGTGCTGCAACGCCGCTTCGGCCGCCACTGGAGCTCCCAGCGCTCGCTGCGCGTGAGCCAGGTCGTGACGCTGGCCGTGGGCGCCGCGGCGCTGCTGCTGGCCTCGCGCGCCACCCGCGTGCTCGACGTCATCCTGCTCACCTACTCGTTCATGGTGTCGGGACTGCTGGCGCCCACCCTGGGCGCGCTCTTCTGGCGCCGGGCCAGCGCCGCCGGCGCGGGCGCCGCCATCGTCGCCGGCGGCGGCCTCACGCTGCTGCTGGAGAGCGAGCTCCTGACGCTGCCCTCAGCCCTGGCGTCCATCGGCCTGGCACCCACGGCCTACGGCCTGGCGCTCAGCGCCGCCGTCTTCGTCGCCGTCTCGCTCTGGCGCCCCGACGCGACGCCCCGTTCCCTGGAGGATTCCTGACCATGTACGACCGTATCGACCGCCTGAACCACACGCTCTTCCAGCACGGCCCCTACAACGACCGCGTCTACGTCATGTCCACCCGGCGTGACGACCTTTCCGAGGTCCTGCCCTATCTCGAGAACCTGGCCAGCAAGCGCCGCTACGGCAAGGTCATCGCCAAGTGCCCGGCCGACTGCGCCCCTGATTTCGAAGCCTGGGGCGCCCGCCGCGAGGGCCAGATCCCCGACTACTACGAGCCGGGCCTGGCCGCCTGCTTCATGGCCCGCTATTTCGATCCCGCCCGCGCCGATGAGCCGCGCCCCGACGACGTGGCCCGGAACCTGAACATCGCGCAGGAGAAGGCCGACGAGGATCCCTCCGCCCACGGCCAGGGCTGGGACCCGGAGGTGCAGGAAGTCGCCCCCGAGGAGGCCCCCGCGGCGTGCCACGTCTACCAGCAGGTCTTCCCCACCTACCCCTTCCCCATCTACGACCCCGCCTATCTGGTGCAGGCCATGCAGAACGACGTGGTCTACTTCAAGCTCACCCGCAAGGAGCGGATCGGCGCGCTGGCCTCGGCCGAGATGGACCCGGACAACGGGGCCGTGGAGATGACCGATTTCGCCACCCTGCCCGAACTGCGCGGCCAGGGCGCGGCGCAGAGCCTGCTCCTGACCATGGAGGAGGCCATGCGCGAGCGCGGCGTGCGGACCGCGTTCACCATCGCCCGCGCCTACAGCACCGGCATGAACGTGACCTTCGCCAAGTGCGGCTACACGTTCGGGGGCACGCTCACCCGCAACACCAACATCGCGGGGCGGGTCGAGAGCATGAACATCTGGTCGCGGCAGCTGGACTGAGGCGCCCGCGGCGGCCCCGGCCAGGCGCAGAGCGAATATCCACCTTTTTGGTGTCACCATCCGAGGGATGCCGCTATACTGCGTCCTGTTCCTCGTCATGAGTCCGGGTGCCGGGGCACCGTCGCACCAGACCGGTCCGCTGCCCAGCACACAGACCGCAGGTTTCCCGAGATGAGAGCACGATGATGGCCACCGCCCAGCACCGCCCCCGACAGATTCCTGACTGGCTTTCCGGCCGGCCGCGCCTGGCGGTGATCCTGGGCCTGGTATTGGTCCTCGGCCTGGCCGGCAGCCGGGATGCCCAGGCCCTGAAGCCGCACGTCCGCGACGGCGTCCTGTTCGGCGTGGCCGTGGGCGTCAGCCCGGGCAAGGTGTCGCTGTTCCCCAACGATGAGGACCTGGCGGTCTCGACGGCCTGGAAGGCGGGCGTGACCCCGCAGCTCCGCCTGGGTTACGCGCTGGTCAAGAACCGCCTGGTGGTCTCCGTGATGAACCAGCAGTGGCTCTACGAGCAGGGGATCCTCGCCGAGGACAAGCTGCGCATCAATGTCCAGAACCTGTCGCTGGCCCTGGACTACTATCCCGGCAACCCCTACAGCATGGCCGGCGGGCTCTCGCTGCAGGCCGGCATGGGCGTGGCCAACGGCCGGCTCACGCTCCTCGAGCCCGTGGAGAACGACCCCCACGGCAACAAGTTCGAGGAGATCTTCAAGCGAGACGAGAGCGGCACGTCGTACCACCTCGGCCTCAGCTACGAGTTCCGCCTCATCGACAGCATCGCGGCGGGACTGTCGGTTGCCTACGTCTACCAGACCATCGGCAGCGAAATCTTCGACGACGCCTCGTCCGTGCCCATGAACCTCACACTGAACTGGTACTGGTGATGACCGTGAGCACGCCCATCCCGAGAATCCTGCGGACCCGGATCGCCCCGGGCCTCGCCGCCTGCGCCTGGCTGTGCCTGCTGCTCGCCGGCGGGCCGGCGGCCGCGGCCGAGCCCGCCCACCAGACGGCGAACTTCACCCTCTACTACCCGGTGGGCACCAACCAGGATCCGGACATCTCCACCAGCTTCCGGCTCTCCCTGATCTACGGGCGGGTTGGCGCGGTGCGGGGCCTGGACCTCAACACCGGCGTGTCCGTGGTCCAGCGCGATGTCCGCGGCCTCCAGGGCACGCTGCTCTACTCGCAGGTCGGCGGCACCTTCGGCGGCGTGGCCCTGACCGGCCTGGTGAACAACTTCCAGGGCGACATGACGGGCCTGCAGATCGCCGGACTGGTCAACGTCGACCGTGGCCGGATGACCGGCGTGCAGTACGCGCCGCTGTTCAACTTCACGGCCGGCGGCCTCGCGGGCGCCCAGATCTCCACGGTCTTCAACAGCAACCAGGGCGACGGCAGCTTCCTCCAGCTGGCGGGCGTGGCCAACATCAACGAGGGTGACTTCCGCGGTCTGCAGCTCGGCGGCGTGAACTTCGCCACCGCCAGGATCTCGGGTTGCCAGCTGGGTCTGGCCAACACCGCCCGCACCACCAGCGGCGTCCAGGCGGGACTGCTCAACCTGGCCGGCGAGGCCCACGGCATCCAGCTCGGCGCGCTGAACATCGCCCACCGCAACGAGGGCACGCCGGTCGGCCTGATCAACATCGACGAGACCGCCGGCGGGGTCGACTGGATCACGGCCGGCAGCAACCTGGCGGCCGTCTCCACCGGCGTGCGCACCACGGTCAACCGCTGGTACTCGGTGCTCTCGGCCGGCTACGGCGACCTGCAGGGCGACGTGGAGAAGAGCGCGCTGATCGCCTGGAACTACGGCTACGCCTTCCCGATCGGCCGCGCCTGGGATCTGGGCGTCGACCTCGGATTCGTGCACATCATCCCCGAGAACCAGGACGATCCGGAGCTGAACGACGCGCTGCACTTCGCGGTGCAGCTGCGCGCCCTGGCCGAGGTCCGCCTCGGCCGCCAGGTGGCGCTGTTCGCCGGCGGCGGCGTCAGCAGCGTCTACTCCGAGTACTCGTCCAGTGCCAAACAGGAAACGGAGCCCCACGTTGTCTTGGGCGTCTCACTCTTCTAGGCCGCCGCGGCTGCGGCTCGGCGACGCGATATCGGCCGGCGCGAAGGTCGCGCTGGTGATGCTCCTGCTGGGATCGGCACTCGCCTCCACGGCCAGGGCGTCGTTCATGTTCGCCCCGGCCGATGCCGACACGCTCCCGACGTTCGAGGTGAAGAAGAACGGCTGGCTCGCCGCCGGCGAGACCGTGGGCCTGAACCTGCTGATCTGGTCCTATGACCGCTACATCCGCGAGGGCGGCACCAACCCGGGCTTCCGCATCGGCTTCAACTCCTGGGAAGAGAACTTCAAGAACGGCTACGAGTGGGACGACAACAACTTCGCCACCAACCAGTTCGCCCACCCCTACCATGGCAGCCTCTACTTCAACGCGGCGCGCTCCAACGGCTTCGACTACTGGGGCTCGCTGCCCTTCGCCTTCGGCGGCAGCTTCATGTGGGAATACGTGATGGAGAACCATCACCCGTCGTACAACGACTGGATCGCCACGAGCATCGGCGGCGCCGCCCTCGGCGAGTCGCTCCACCGGCTCTCGGCCATGGTCGTCGACAACACCGCCACCGGCAGCGGCCGCGTGTGGCGCGAGATCGGCGGCTTCCTCGTGAACCCCATGGGCGGCCTGAACCGCATCATCCACGGCGACGCCTCCAAGGTGCAGGCCAACCCGAGCGACCGCTTCCCGAGCGATTTCCGCTCGAACTTCGAGGTCGGCCTGCGCACCATCGGCGAGAACCGCGTCTGGGAATCGGACACCACGCGGGTCTACCTGCGCGCCTCCTTCGACTACGGCGACCCCTTCGCCGGCGATATCGAGAAACCGTTCGACACCTTCGACTTCGACATCCAGCTCAACTTCGGCGACGCCACCGGCATCGGCCACGCCCGGGCCAACGGTCTGCTCTTCGCCGCGCCGCTGGCCGAATCGGAGCGCTCGCAGCACCTGCTCGGGGCCTATCAGCACTACGAGTACGTCAACAACAACGCCTACGAGCTGGGCGGCCAGAGCCTCAGCGGCAGCTACCTCTCCCGGATCGAGATCAACACCGCGACCCTGCTCACCCAGTTCCACGCCGACGGCGTGATCATGGGCGCCACCAAGTCCGACTACGGCGACTTCACCGGCCGCTCCTACAGCTACGGCCCCGGCCTGGGCTTCCGCTTCGCCACCACCCTCCTGCGCAGCGGCCGGCCGTTCTTCACGCTGGGGCACGACAGCCACTGGCTCTTCGTGGTCAACGGCGACGACGCCGACCACTACCTCACCTACACCTACGCGCGCCTCGACCTGCCCATACAGAACGTCTTCGGCGTGGGCGTGGAGTACAACCTCTACCACGCCGAGCGGCGCTATCACGACTTCCCCGACGTGATCCAGCGCAGCCCGGAGGTCAAGGTCTTCATGAACTGGCTGGCCTACTGACAGACCGGCCATGTCCTCGCCCGGAGGCCCGCTCATGTCCACGGAACAGTCCCCCGAACGACAGGCCCTCACCAACCTTTGGTGGCTGGTCCTGCTCCGCGGTCTCGTGCTCCTGGCGCTGGGGATCGTGTTCCTCGCCAAACCGGTGGTGCCGCTGACCCTGGCGATCCTGGTCATGGGCGCGTACTGGTTCATCGACGGCATCCTCACCGTCTCCCGCTACATCCGCGCCCGCCAGATCGTCCGCTACTGGGGCTTCGGCGTGTTCATCGGCGCCATCGGGATCATCGCCGGCCTGGTGGTGTTCTCGCGCCCGGTGGCCAGCGCGCTGTTGACCACCACGTTCCTGGTCTACTTCCTGGCCTTCGCCGCGCTGATCTCGGGTGTCACCAGCTTGACCACGGGGATCCGCACGCGGCAGGAGTCGGCCAACGCGTGGACCCTGATCATCGGCGGGTCGGTGTCGGTGGTCTTCGGTCTGCTGCTGATCTCCTCGCCGCTCTACTCGATCCTGCTGCTGGTGAAGGGGCTCGGGGTGATCGCGCTGATCGTGGGGCTGGTGCATCTGGGGTATGCGTGGCGGGTGCGGAGCGCGACACGGTAATCACTCCTCCTCCCCCACCCCCAGCTCCCGGCACAACCGGCTGAACGCCTGCCGCGATAGTCCGCTCGCCTCGGCCGCCCGCGAGATGTTCCCCTCGTTTCGTTCGAGCTGGCTCACCACGTATGGTAGCTGGAACGCCCGCACCGCGCGCTCCTTGGCCTCCTTGTACGGCTCGGGCACCGGCGTCTGTCCGGGCCAGCCGCCGATCACGTCGCCCAGTCCGCACCGCTCGCCGCCGCACCGGATCACCGCGCGTTCCACCACGTTGCGCAGCTCGCGCGCGTTGCCCGGCCAGTCCTGCTGCCGGAGCCAGGCGGCGGCCTCGTCGGTGAAGCCGAGGACCTGCCGACCGCACTCGCCCGCCAGCCGCGCGAGCATGGCCTCGGCCAGCGGCAGGATGTCGCCGCGGCGGTCGGCTAGCGGCGGCAGGTGCAGGCGCAGGACGGCGAGGCGGAAGTAGAGGTCCTCGCGGAAGCGGCCGCGGGCCACGTCGGCCTCCAGGTCGCGGCGGGTGGCGGCGATCAGGCGGACGTCGGCCGGCTGCTCGTGGTCGGCGCCCACCGGGCGGTAGGTGCGCTCCTCGATGACGCGCAGGAGCTTCTGCTGGAGGTCGGGCGAGGCGTCGCCGATCTCGTCGAGGAAGAGGGTGCCGCCGCGGGCGGTGGCGATGAGGCCATCGCGCAGGTTGGTGGCGCCGGTGAACGAGCCGCGGAGGTGGCCGAAGAGCTCGGACTCGATGAGGTCGGGAGCGCCGGCGGCGCAGTTCATGACCACGAACGGGCGGGCGGCCCGCGCGCTCAGGCGGTGGATCTCCTTGGCGGCCAGCTCCTTGCCCGCGCCGGTGGGGCCGGTGATCAGGACGGTGGCCGATGTTGGCGCCACGCGGCCGATCTCCGCGAGGACCGCGCGGCTCGCCGGGTCGGCGGCCACGTAATCGCTGCGGTGGCGGTCGGCCTCGTGCTGCAGCGCGCGCAGGCGGCGGCGCAGGTCGCTCTCCTGGAGGCAGCGCGCGAGCAGGTTGAGCAGCTCGTCGGGGTCGGGGTCCTTCTGGAGATAGTGGAACGCGCCCGACTTCACCGACCGCACCACCGCCTCCATGTCGTCGCGGCCCGAGAGCATGATCACCGGCGAGGTGTCGCGCAGGTCGCCGAGCGACTCGAGGACCGCGAAGCCGTTGGGCCGGCCCCGACCGAAGTCGAGATCCAGCAGCACCGCGTCGGGCCGTTCGGACGCCACCGTGGCCCGCACCGCGGCGGGGTCGTGGACCGCGAGGGTGCGGTAGTGGGGCTCGAGGATGGCGATCACGTCGTCGGTGAAGAGGTCGTCGTCGTCGGCCACGAGGATCAGCGGGCGATCGGCGTCAGCGGTCATGGGGTTCTCCCGAGGGATGGTCGGTGCGGGCCAGGGGCGCGGCGAGGCGGACGCGGGTGCCGTCGTCGGGCGTGCTGGCCACCACCTGGAGGCTGCCGCCGTAGCGCTCGAGCAGCGTGTGCGAGTGGAGCCAGCCCAGGCCGCCGCCGCGCTTGCTGGTGACGCGTTCGCGGCCCAGGCGCGCGACCAGCTCGGCGGGCATGCCGCCGCCGGTGTCGGCGATCTCGCACCAGCCGACCTCGCCGTCGCGGCCCGCGGTCACGGTGAGGGTGCGCTCGGGGCGGCCGGCCATGGCCGCGACCGCGTTGCCCACCAGGTTGTCGAGGACGAACTCGAGGTCGTCGCCGTGGAGGCGCAGGCGGGGGGCGGCGGCGGTGTCCAGGGCGACGGTGACGCCCGCGAGGTCGTCGGCGCGCAGTTCCAGGACGTGCGCCAGGGCGTCGGCGAGGTCGGTGTGGAAGTCGGCCTCCAGATCGTGGCGCAGGGTCTGGAACGCCGCCTCGCCGCGCCGCCAGGCGGACTCGAGGACGGGCTGCTCGACGGCCACGGCATCGGGCGCGAAGCCGGCGGCGGCCAGGCGCGCGGACGCGTCCCGGAAGGCGGCGAACTCGGCGCGGGCGGTGGCCAGGAGCGCAGGCGGGGCGCCGGCGGCGGCGCAGCGGTCGAGGATCTCCGCCAGGCGCGGCCAGCAGGTGCGCTCGAAGTCGCGGACGCGGCGGGCGAGGCGGTCGGGGTCGGCCAGGTGATCGCGGGCGCGCAGGCGCACCAGGCGGATCAGGCTGGCGGCGATCTTCAGCGCGCCGATGGTGCCGTGGCTCTCGGCGGCGAGGTCGTCGAGCAGGCGGAGCTCGAGGTCGCGCTGGGGCTGGAGGCCGGCGGGAGGACCGCCGCGGCGCGTGCGACGTCGCCGGTAGCCCAGGGCCAGGCCGCCGAACAGGATCACGGCCGCGGCGCCGCCGGCGGCCACGAGGCCGTCGCGGGGCTGGTCGCCGGGCGCAAGGACGACCGCGCTTCGCTGCAGTTCCTCGCGGCCGAGCAGGAGGAGGTGGCAGCGGCCGGCCAGGTCCAGGGTGACGACCTGGCTGATCGCCATTCCCTGCACGTCCCGGGGCAGGACGGCGAGCGGTCGGGACAGGTCGCCCGGCAGGAGCCAGTAATCGCCGTCGGGTATGCGGACGAGGACCTGGGGTTCGCCGAGGCCGATGGCGTCGAGGCAGGCGATGACGTCGAGCTCGCGATCGCTGCGCACGTGGCGGCGTTCGTGGAGTCCGCCGTCGCCATAGGCGAGCCGGACGAGGTCGTTGGCCGCGGTGTTCAGCACGATGTCGGTGGTGGTTTCGGTGGACAGCAACGCGAAGCGTTTGATCCGCGGACCGGGGTGGTACGACGCCAGGGTGGAGCCGTCGCCGGCGTCCCAGATCTCGATCCGGCTGTCCAGATTCCGCTCGCTGCCGTGGACCACCAGCAGATCGAGGAGGCCGTCACGGTCGAGGTCCACCACGCGGGGCATGGCCCCGCTGGGATGCGGTCCCAGGATTCGCGACCAGCGCAGCGTGCCGTCGGCGGCGAGGCAGAAGACCACGGCGTGGTCGTCGCCCAGGCCGTTGGCCTCGGCGGCGTCGATGTTGCCGGTGCCGCTGGTGCCGTAGACCACCTCGACCCAGCCGTCGCCGTCGAGGTCGGCCAGGACCACCGAGATGTGCGACGGCTTGGGCCCGGCCTCGAAGCGCCAGAGCACCCCGCCCGTCTCGGCATCCACCGCCCAGACGCCGCGGGGCCAGGCGTCGTAGCCGGCGGTGACCGAGATCAGGAACGCGGGGCGCACCCCGTCGTCGGTGGGCACGTCGAGGAGGCCCTGGACCGCGAAGTTGCCGTCCCATTGGCCGTCGGCGTAGCGGTCGGGACCGGCGGGCAGGTCGAACGAGCGGACCACCTGCCAGGCGCGGGGATCGAGGATCCAGACGCGCCAGTGGCTCCGGTCGGCGGCCGGGCCGGAGAACGGGATCTCGGGCAGGCCGTCGCCGTCGAGGTCGAGCGGCGCGTGGATGGCCAGGCAGCCGTCGTAGCCGTAGCCCGGGTCGGCGGGCATGGCCTCGGCGGTGGTCATCCGGTCGTCGCGGTTGGTTTTCAGGCGAAGGCGGTCATCCGTGGCGTAGAGAAGGTCCTGGTCGCCATCGCCGTCGATGTCGAGCACCCGCAGGTTGGGCAGTCCCGTATGGCCGAGGATGCGGCCTCCGGGGATTTGCCGGGTGGGGGCGGCGAAGACGTAGGGCGAGTGTTCCGAGGGCAGCGGCAGCTCGGGGATCTCCGCGGATTCGCGGCAGCCGGGGGCCGCAGCGGTCAGGAGGCAGAGGAGGACCAGGGCCACGGTGGTGCGCGGGCCGTGATGCGGGGTGGGCCTGGTGCTGATGCGGAACGGGACCATGGTGGTCGGATTCTAGCATGGGTTGGGTGGGGAGTGAACCCGGAGGGTGCCTAATTCACATGGCGAATCCTTCGCAGGGATCGTCACGTTTTTAAATATGATCCTGGTGTGATCATAGTGTGGACGATTGAATCTTCTCTGCTCCGAACATTGGCTGCTTCTCATTTCGTGTCTTTTCAACGCATTCACTAACGTCCACTGGAGTGGCCGATCGTCATGCGACGACCCCCCTCGCTCCGCACCACCGGACACCTTCGAATTGGAGATGCCCATGTTGAAAGTCATTCTGTACTCGATCCTGATCGGATTAATTCTGGCCGCAAGCGGCTGCAGCCGCGACAACCCTGCCGACACCATGGATGCCACCGCTCCGGACGTCACGCTCGATTCGCCGGACGCTGATCCCATGGCCCTCGAACTCGCCCAGGCAGCGGGCTGGGAACTCGACTCCACGGTGGAATTGCCCACCCTCACGGACAAGCGCTCACATTGCCTGCTCGACTTCCACCGCGATGATCTGGGTAACGGCCTTGCCCACTATTCCTTCGAGGTGAGTACCGGTCCGGGTGAATTCGACCGCATCGGCCTGCACCGCGTGGTGCGTGAGAGCCGACCCGGCTGTCCGATCCGCGCTCGCACGTCCATCTTCCTGCAGCACGGCGACATCAAGGACTTCGTCGGCATGTTCCTGCCCGGACTCAATTCGCCGCGACAGCCCGACGACGTGGGCTTCGCCATTCATGTGGCCCAGGCCGACGTGGACGTCTGGGGGATCGATCAAGCCTGGGCGCTCGTGCCGCCGGAGGTGACCGACCACGGTTTCATGGCCGACTGGGACATGAACCATGCCGTGGACGACCTCGATCTCGGCATCGCCGTGGCCCGCGCCATTCGCCTGTACACGGGTAACGGCCTGCGCAAGATGCAATTGCTGGGCTACAGCAGCGGTTCGGCCACGGGCTTCGTGTACCTGCAGCGCGACGCACAACGACCACGAGGTCGTCGTCAGGTGAATGCCTTCATCGCGGCGGATTACGGACTGGTCACCGATGATCCGCTCCTGCAGACAGCCCTCTGCCAGGACGTGCAAGACGTCAGCGCCGATATCGCGGACGGCAACTACGCGCTCTACAGTCCGTTCCCGTTCTTCGGACCGCCGGCACTCGACTATCCCGACGGCCCGTCGGAACTGATTCCGGGCTTCACCAACCTGCAGGCGGCGCTGGCCGCTGGCGCCTATCCGGGATACGACATCGAAGGATTCAGCTACCATTTCGTGGCCGGGACTTTCGACGCCGACGGTGTCCCCACGGGCCTTCAGTACACCAACGTCGATAACTGGATCGACTTCATGGTGTACGCGCCACCCTACGAGGCCAACGCGTTCATCCTGGACTATGCAACGATCGGCTGCACACCGGAGGCGACGACCCTGGACGATCACCTGGGCGACGTCACCGTGCCGTTGCTCTGGATCGAACCTGCGGGGGGGGCCGCGATCTACGGCCGTTACACGCTGGACGTCATCGGCAGCACGGATGTCACCGAGCTGGCGATCAGTTTCTATCCTCCGGAGGAGCAGGCGCTCGACTTCGCGCACATCGACATCTTCCTCGCCGATGATGCGCCGGCGCTGGTCTGGGATCCGACGCGGGACTGGATCCTGGAGCATGGCTGGCGGTAGCGAACGTATCATTTGATGATCGCGGGGCCCTGGTGAGACGGGGCCCCGCCCCCTACTGCACCAGCCCCCGCCGCCAATCGGTCACCAGGTGCAGGTACGAAACCTCCGTCCGGAACGCCGGATCGGTGCTCGTCTGCAGGATCCGCTGGCCGTCGGGGTGCAGGTCGTAGTAGCAGCCGGAGGCGTCGGGCGAGGTGACGGTCAGCGGGCGGCGGAAGGCGCCGGAACGGAAGGTCTGGCCGCTGCCGTCCACCTCGTAGACCCGCAGGTCGCCGCTGAACCGGCTGACCCAGATCTCGGTGCCGTCGCGGTTCCACTTGGGATAGACGGCGCCGTCGTTGGTGATCTGCCACTTGCGCGCGCCGCCGTCGGCGGGCATGACGAAGATGTCCCAGCCCGCCGAGGTCTGGGTGTGGTAGGCGATCCAGCGGCCGTCGGGCGAGTACTGGCCGCCGCCGAGGTGGCCGTCGGCCGCGCTGGCGACGGTGACGGGCTCGCCGTCGCCGCCGTCGAGGACGAGCCTCCGCATCTCGAACTTGCCGTCCTCGCGCTCGACGTCCACCAGCAGGACGCGGTCGTCGGGTCCGGTGGAGGACGGGCCGATCTCGCGGGCGGCCTCCATGATGATGGCCGCGCCGCCCTGGCCCTCCACGGGCTGCTGGACGATGCGGTAGACGCCGTCCTGCCGCGACTCGTAGAAGACGAACTGGCTGTCGCGCGACCAGCACGGGCGGATCTCGTCGCCGGCCGCGAAGGTGAAGCGCGTGCGCAGCCCGGTCTCCAGGTCCACGAGCCAGAGGTCGGTGCCCTCGTTGGAGGCGTTGCGCACCTCCACCACGGCGCGGGTCCCGTCGGGGCTGATGATGGGGTGGTAGACCTGGCCCGGCTCGCCCAGCGCCACCATGCCGCCGTTCTCGAGGTCGGTCCAGTTCAGCATCTGGCCGGCCTCGGCCGAGGCGCCGGTCTGGAAGACCAGCATGCCCGAGGCCGACGGGCTGAACACGGCCACCGCGGCGCCGGGCAGGATGAGGACGTTCTCCACCAGCGGCGTGCCGCCCTCGGTGACGCGCTCCTGCTCCAGTCCGAAGGGCGTGGCCATGAGCACGCCCTCGCGCACCGTGAGGAGGTGGCCCTCGGAGTAGTCGACATTGGCCTGGGACTCGGAGATCAGGCGCGGCGTCTGGGTGGTGTCCAGCGACGCCAGGTAGACGCCGTTGTTCTGGCCGGTGGCGGTGGGCCGGGCGATGAAGAGGAACTGCCGGCCGTCGGGCAGGAAGCGCGGATGGCGGTGGCTGTCGTGCTCGCCGCCGACGGTGGTGATGGGCACGGGGTCGCCGCCGATGGCGGGGACCACGTGGATCATGGTGTCGTAGTCCGGGGCGAAGATGATGTCGCCGTCCTGGTTCCAGGAGCCGCCCTTGCCGTTGGGCGCGGGACAGAGGGTCACCGGCGGGCCGCCGGCCACGGCCACCTTGCGCAGCTTCTCCCCCTGCATGTCGAAGAAGCCGATGAAGCGGCTGTCGGGCGACCAGAACGGGTAGGCGGCGCTCTCGGTCCCGGACATGCTCACCGACTCGCCCTGGTCCAGGTGGCGCAAGTAGAGCTGGGTCCCGCCGTCCTCGTCGACCGCGGTGAACGCCAGCATGGTGCCGTCGGGCGAGAGCACCGAGGGACCGGGCGCGGTGCCGCGCAGGTCGTAATCGGTCTCGCGCGGCGGGGGCACCATGGTGTGCAGGACGGGCGCGGGGTCGCTGCCGGCGAGCACCCGCCAGCCGAGCAGCGAGCCCGCCGCCAGGCAGACCAGCCCGATCAGCGCCATGAGCAGCACCGGGGGCCGCGACGGCGCCGGCGCGGCGGCCGCCGCCCCCAGATCCAGCGCGGAGAAGCTGAGGCCCGACACGCTGGCGCCGCCGTCCTGCAGGAAGATGCGCGCCTCACCGATGTCGCGCAGGCGCTGGCGCGGGTTGCGCTCGAGGCAGCGCCGGATCAGGTGGCAGAGCGCCGGGGATTCGTCCACGGGCAGCGTGTCCCAGTCGGGCTCGGCGCGCAGCACGGCCGCCAGGGTGTCGCTCACGGTCTCGCCGTGGAAGAGCCGCTCGCCGGTGAGCATCTCGAAGAGGATGACGCCGAACGCCCAGATGTCGGCGCGGCGGTCGACGCTGCTGCCGCGGGCCTGCTCGGGGCTCATGTAGGCCGCGGTGCCCAGGATGGCGCCGGCCTGGGTCATGGCGGCGGTGATGGTGGGGGCGGCCGAGGAATCGCTGCCGGTGCCGCTGTCGCCGAACCAGGCCTGGGCCAGGCCGAAGTCGAGGATCTTCACCTCACCCTCGGCGGTCTCCATGATGTTGGCGGGCTTGAGGTCGCGGTGGACGATGCCGCTCTCGTGCGCCGCCTCGAGCCCCGCCGCGATCTGGCGCGCGATCACCAGCGCCTCCTCCACGGGGATCGGCCCCTTCTTCATGCGCTCGCTGAGCTCGGCGCCCGACACCAGCTCCATGACCAGGAAGCGGACGCCGTCGGCCTCCTCGAACCCGTAGACCGAGGCCACGTTGGGGTGCTGCAAGCTGGCCAGGGCGCGCGCCTCGCGCTGGAAACGGGCCTCGCGCTCGGGGTCGCCGCTCAGCTCGACGGGCAGGACCTTGATGGCCACGTCGCGGCCCAGCTTGGTGTCGCGGGCGCAGAACACCTCGCCCATGCCGCCCTTGCCCAGGCTCGACTTGATCTCGTAGTGGAGGAGGGACTTGCCGATCATGAATGGTCCTCGGGTTCGGGATAGGAACGGCCGCCAGCGGCAAATATCGATATAGGATAACTGGAATCGTGTTTTCCGCATGCCGGAACCGGACGCAACGATTCGGTTCTCAGGCGCGTACGGACCCGGTAAGCTCGGCCCGAGCCCGACACTCCGAATCCGGCCGGAGAGATCGCATGTGCCCGCCCCACCGCGAACAGCGGCTCCTCCTCGCCCTGGCCATCCTGCTGGCGGCCGTGACCCTCGCCTACAGCATCCTCTGGATGGCCGCCGTCCGCTGGCAGCAGGAGAGCCTGATCGGCTTCGACGACTTCACGTTCCGGGTGGACGAGAACGCGCTGGAGCTGAACGCCCTCACCGAGGACGGTCCCGCGGCCCGCGCCGGGCTCCAGCCCGGGGACCGCATCCTCGCCGTGGACGGCCACCCGTTCACCACCTGGGAGGTGCTCCACGACCGGATCAGCAGCCGGCCGCCGGGCACGGTGGTGCACCTCACGATCCAGCGGCCGGACCGGGCCCAGCCCGAGGACCACGCCGTCACGCTGGAACCATGGCCGACCGGGGAGCGTCCGACCGCCCAGCGGATCGCCAACGAGCTGATCGACGCCTTCCCCCTGCCCTTCCTGCTGGTCGGGTTCACGGTGCTCTTCCTGCGCCGGAACGACCGCCACGCCTGGATCCTCGCCCTGCTGTTCACCAGCATCATCGCCAGCGCTCCTCTCGTGGAATTGCTGGGCGGCGTGCCCCCGTGGGCGCGCGCCTTCGGTCTCGCCTTCCGCCACCTGTTCGGATCCGTCAGCGGGTCGCTCTTCTACATGTTCCTGGCCGTGTTCCCGGTCCGTTCACCGCTGGACCGGCGCCTGCCCTGGCTGAAGTGGGCCCTGCTCTCGTTCCAGAGCGCCCTGGGCCTGATCGTGGCCGTGCCGCTCCTGTTGACCGGCGATTCCCGACCGCTCTACCTGATCGGCCATTACCTCGACCATAACTTGCCCTGGCTCGGCCCCATGTTCACCACCATCGCCCTCGCCTCCTTCGTGCTGGGCATCGTGTCGCTGGTGCTCAACACGGTCCGGGCCCCCACGGCCGAGGTCCGGCGCCGCACCCGCGTGATCGTGTGGGGCCTCGGGCTCGGACCGCTGCCATTCCTGGTGGTGCAGGTGGTCGGCATGTTCCAGGGTGTCGGCTTCGCCCAGTTCCCCTTCTGGATCTGGGCGCCGTCGGTGATCTTCGTCCTGCTGATGCCCATCTCGGTGGCCTACGCCGTGCTCAAGCACCGGGTCCTCGAGATCCCCGTGCTGCTGCGGCGCAGTGCGCGCTACTTCCTGGTGCAGCGGGGGTTCCTGGCGCTGATCACCGTGGCCGGCGTGGCGATCGTGGTGGTGGCGGCCACCCAGCTCTCGCGCGCCCTCGGCGCCACGGCCGGTCCGGCGGAAGCCCCGCACGTGACGGTGGCGCTGGCGGCCGCGCTCAGCGGCATCCTGGTGGTCTGGCTGCTGAGCCGGGTCCACGCCCGGGTCGCCTCGCGCATCGACCGCGCCTTCTTCCGCAGCGCCTACGACGCGCGGCTGATCCTCGAGGACCTCATCGACCGCAGCCGCCGGGCCCGCGACCGCGACGAGCTGTGCGCGCTCTTGCGGGAGCACCTGAGCGAGGCGCTGCAACCCACCTCGCTGGCGGTCTACCTGCGCACCGGCGAGCAGCTCGTCCTGTGCGTCGACCAGGGCGGAGCCTCGCGGGCCGGCGCCCCGGCCACCCTGGCCGCCGACGACCCCCTGGTCACCGCCCTCGCCCGCCACGCCCGCCCCTGGGACACGGCCGACGGCTCGGTGACCGCGCTGGCCGCCGCGGCCGCGGCGGCGCGCGAGGCCATGGAGTGCCTGGTGCCGATCCTCGACCGCGACGGCGTGATCCTCGGCCTGCTGGCCCTGGGCCCGCGCCGCAGCGAGGAGCCCTACTCGGGCGAGGACCTGCGCCTGCTGGCGGGCATCGCCGGCCAGGTCGGCCTGACATTGGAGAGCGTGGTCATGGCCGAGGACATCGCGCGCCGCATCGAGGCCGACCGCCGCGTCGCCCGCGAGATGGAGATCGCCCGGCAGGTCCAGGTGAACCTGCTGCCCAGCCAGGCGCCGACCAGCGCCACCCTCGAACTCGCCGCCCACTGCGTGCAGGCGCGCGCCGTGGGCGGCGACTTCTACGACTACCTGCCCCTGGGCGACGGCCGCCTGGGCCTGGTGCTGGCCGACATCTCGGGCAAGGGCATGTCGGCGGCGTTGCTCATGTCGAGCCTGCTGGCCACCCTGCGCAGCCACGCCGGCGAGCTGGCCCTGGACCCGGTGCGGGTGCTCCAGGACATCAACCTCCGCCTGCTCGAGTCCACCCGGTCCGACCAGTTCGCCACCGTCTTCTTCGGCGACCACGACGACGCCACCGGCCGCCTGCGCTACGTCAACTGCGGCCACAACCCGCCGCTGGTCCTGCGCCACGACGGCCGCCTCGAGGAACTCGAGGCCACCGCCACGGTGCTCGGCGCCTTCCCCGTCTGGCCCTGCGAGGCCGCCGTCACGACGCTGACTGCAGGCGACCTCCTGGTGGTCTACAGCGACGGCGTGACCGAGGCCGGCGCCGAGGGCGGCGAGCTGTTCGGCGAGGAGCGGCTGGGCGCGGTGATCCGGGAACACCGGGACGCGCCGCTGCCGGACGTGCTGCAGGCGATCCTGACGGCGGTGGCGGAGCACGGCGGCGGGGCGGAGGACGATCTGACGTTGTTGCTGGGGCGGGTGCGGGAAAACGCCGCCGGCTGAGCGCGAAAGCAAGGCGGCCCCGGGGCGAACCCGGGGCCGCTGTCGCGTCTCGATCTGCGGGCCGGAACTACCGCACCAGCGTCATCTTCGCCGTGCGCACCCGCGCGTCGGTCTCCATGGCGACCACGTAGTTGCCCGAGGGCACGTCGCGGCCGCCGGTGTCCTTGCCGTTCCAGAGCACCGACTGCTCCCCGCCCGCGAACACGCCGTCGCAGAGCACGGCGACGCGCTTGCCGGCCAGGTCGAAGACCGAGAGCTTCACGTGCTGGGTGCGGTCCAGCGTGAAGGCGACCTTGGTCATGGGGTTGAACGGGTTGGGGTGGGCGCCTGCGAGGCCGGTCACCAGGACGTCGTTGTCCGGAGTCTGGTCGTCGTCCTCCACCGGGACCACGGCCGGGATGTACATGATGTAGTAGTCGCCGCCGTTGCCCATGACGTTGGCGTGGACCTGCTTGCCGCAGGCCACGAGCTCGAGGCCGCCGTCGGGGGTGACGTAGCCGTCCACGGCGTAGATGGAGCCGCGGGTGTCGAGCGAGGCCACGGGACGGATGTTGCCGAACTCGAGGACCATGATCTCGGGCATGTTGCCGGCGGCGTCGCCCCAGTTGCCGAGGACGACCAGGTCGGAGTCGTCGCCGAAGAAGATGGAGCGGACGCCTTCCTGGACCTCGCCGTCGCTCACGGGGCCCTCGAAGAGGACGCCGTCGTGGTCGTCGGCCATGGCGTTGACCATGTAGACGTAGGTGCGGTTCCAGGAGCCGGTGTTGATGCCGCAGACGATGTCGCCGTTGGAGTTGACCTTGGCGAACGAGGCGTAGGCGCTGGGCACGCGGCGGTTGCTCCAGCGGAACTCGTAGTGGTCCTCCACGCGCTCGAAGACCTCCATGCTGGTCCAGCCGGCGACGAGCCAGTGCCCGTCGGGCGAGATGGCCACGACGTCGCACGAGGCGCCGGCCGAGGCGTTGTGGAGCGCGTTGCCGGTGGCGGTCTCGATGACGTGCAGCATGTTGCCGCGCGAGGCGACCAGACTGCCGTCGGGCGTGATGTCGAGGATGCGCGCCCAGCCGCCGCTGGGCAGCTCGTAGGTGGAGAGGATCTCGCCGGTGAAGCCATTGAAGCAAAGGAGCTCGCCGCTGGCCGACTTGTTCACGCCCACCACGAGGACGCTGCCGTCGGGGGTCTGGGCGATGCAGGCGGGGTTGCAGTCGGGCAGGTCGAGGGTCCAGGCCCAGGTCTCGCCGTCGCCGTTGCCGCAGACGGTGGCGCCGTTGATGGCGTCGTTGGCGAGGACGGCGCCGCCGTGGCTGACGTGGGCGAAGTTGGCGCGCGAGGTCTCGAAGGCCCAGGCGAGCGAGCCGTCCATGTGGAGGTTCTCGACCACGGCCGGGTAGTTGGCGCTGCCGTTCTGGGTACCGGCGTAGTAGCCGTCGGGACCGATGCCGCAGCTATCGTAGATCAGGACATTGATGCTGCGCTGGCCGACGAGGTAGTCGTCGTCGCGCAGGGGCAGGGGTCCGGCCTGCGTCACGTCGTCGGTCTTCTGGATGGTGGCGGTGACGCCGGTGGGCGTGGTCTCCATCACGGTGCGCTGGAGCTGGGCACTGGCGGTGGTGGCGACCAGGAGGATGAGGAGGAGGCAGGTCAGTAGCTTGTTCATAGTCGACTCCACGGTGTTGAGGCGAGCGACGCACCGGCTGCCGGGGACCGGGTGGGGTCCGGGGCAGGTGGGGGTCGGGGGGCCAGCTGCCAGGGGGCCTCGGCGGTTTGACGGGGCGCCGGGGCCGGTGGGGGGCGCAGGTGTGGAGTCGGCCTGGGGCTGGGTGGTTCGGGGGGGAGTTTACAGGAGGTGGGGGGTGGGATTCAATGATGAATGGTACCGCCTGTTCAATTGCTGCAGTTGTGAACCGCCCCGGGTATTTCGGAGACAGTTTCATGTGGGTTCGACCTCTTCTGCCTTCTTCTCATGACGAGTATACCATGCCTCCTCGAATTCCCGTGGCGGGATGTTGCCGATCGGCTCGAGCAGCCGCCGGTTCTGCTACCAATGTGAGGAGACTTGATCCTCTACTCCGTACGCCACATCGAAAGCTATGAATGCTAGCGGAACCAGATCTCTCCGTCCCGGACTTGTGGGTTCATTTTCTTGCGGATTGGCGCCGCTAAAGGGTGGTTTTGTAGCGCCAAGCGGATCGTCCTCACTGCCTCGTATGAGCGCACGTACAGTTCCCTCTGTTCTTCATAAAGCGCCTCGTCGTATTCCTCCGGCACTATGGAATGGGCCGGGCGAGATCGCCGCTTTCGCACCTCTCGCAGGGTAGCAAAACACTTCTCGAGCGGCTCAGCGTCGCGGGACTTGAAGTTTTTCTGGAACCACTCTTCCAACATCTGGATGGTGCCACGGGCCTTCACCTCGATCTTGCCGTCCTCACGTATCGACTCCGATTCGCGGGCAATATTCGGCGGGAAGAACCCGTAGTTGATGTTATCTGATAGAATTTTGTCGAGGGTCTGAACGAAGGCATTGAATTCCTCCGCAGTAGGACGAATGAGGAACGCCAGTTCTTTCGGCGGTTCTTCAAATTCACTTCGGAACAAGTTGGGCCATCCGATCGCGGAACACATGGCATTGATCGTTTTCAACTCCTCTACCATGGCTTCGCGCAGTGAGGCCTTTAACCCCCAATCTCCAAGAATCGCTGCTTTAAAAAAGTCAGGGTGTAAGCTGTAATCACCCGTCACACGATAGGCGTCCCAGATTTGCTGGTGCTCGGGCGTTAGACGGTCCAAGTCGCCCAGGAAAACGGCGACGGCTCTCCGCAGTTCTTTATCGTAGCTGAAACCAAAATGCTGTATCAGCACCTTGTGCTTTTCCGGAAACGCTTCCGACTCATAGGCATCGTCTCCAACGCTTAACGTAGCAGCGACGTCGTTCGACCAGAGCCGATACCGTGGGTCACGTCGGTAGTGGTCGATCACAGCAAGATCGAACGACTCGAAATCGAGTTGGGGTTCCCCGAGCGCAAGACGAAGCGTGAATGGCCTGCCTTCATAGTCCGTTGGGACGACACGCTCTTTGAGCAGTTCCGGGGTTGGGTACATGACAAAGTAATCCCCTTCAAGCGAGTCGAGCCCTGCCAGTTGTTCGGATGCCGGAGGGTCCGCAAACGCCCTAATATGAGGATTGGGGTGACGGTTGCCGAGGTTGACCGCCAAGATGCCCCGCTCAACTAGCGGACGCAGGAGGTCTAGTAGCGCCTCACGGTCGAGCTTCGTTCCAGGCAGCAACACGTAGGCCGGCAGGCCATTGAAATCGCTCGACTCGAGATAATATGATGCCACATGCTCAACTAGTTCTTTGGAATCCATCTACTCTCCCAGCTCTGACTTGACGTCAACGTTCATCAGCAAGAACCCTTACGGATCGCGCCCCCTTCTGCCACCCTCGGGTAACTGGTAATGGCGGGGCCACGGCCAGAATGCGATTTCTTCGTTACCCTCCACCTGTTCCCTCGGATCCTTCTTTTCCTGGTTCATGCAGATTGCAGGCGATGTGAAGTACTTCAACGTTCGCGCCAGACGAGTGTCCGTGGGTTCCAAGGAACGACCAGGGCAAATCGTGGTCGCGCGTTTCAAGGACAGAATGGCAATCAACGTCTTCGTCGAAATGCCGGCGGGTCTTCTTCATCCGCCCCTGGACGTCTGGCATCTTACAGAAGCCGATGCATAGGGCTCGCTTCTCCGCACCGCAGCAGTAACCAAGAACCTGAGTAGTTCCGTCACAGTGGTACTTTGGGCCCTTGTCGAGCTTGCACTCACCAAGCATGCGGTAGCGTCGCGCTTCAAAATGATTGACAACCAGATCCACATGGCCATTTACGTGAGGCTCCGCCGTCGTCGGTAGGCCGCTGCACGTCAGCATATCCGCCAGGTCGGTGGAAAGTTCGACCTCACCCGCCCCCACAAGAAGCTTCCGGCGATCCTCTAGTTTCTGCAGGCAGTGCCGGACGGCAACCCCGACAGCTTCACAGAATTCATCCTCAGTCGCAGCGCAAGCAATACGGTCGAAGTCAGGGCAATGGAGCTTGATAAGCCCGATGTACTGCTCTGCCGAATTCCCCGGTGGCAATCTCATGCCCGCCTCCGATCAACCGGAACCCATTGTACGCCAACCAGCCTGGCACCCTCTCGCCAGTCTTCCCCAGCTAGTCCGCCGCGTCCGCCAAGACGCGGTAGGACTTCGTCCCACGTTATGGGACTCGGCGGCTCTTCGGTTAGATCAAGGAAGACCCGTCGTATCACACCCACCTGAGCCAAGCGTTCGATCGCTAGCAAGGCATCACCCTCGTCACCGCCCACCTGTGACGCAGCTGAAACAGCGGCATCGAGGGTGACCGGTTTGCCATCCTCATTATTCAGCCCCTCAAGCAGCAGCGCCGCGATCGCGATCGCTTTCTCGTTACGAGTCTGTTTGCTTACAAGGTCAAGGATACTATCGCCCTCCAACACGCATTGAATGGTCTGGTCCGGCGACGAAAGATCCCGCGCGGTCAATTCCACGATTCTCCAGCCCGCGCTACCTTCACGCAGAGCTCTCCGTATGGCGCGATCGCGACGGAGACGACTTCCCGTGTGGAACGCCGCACCGTCGATGTAGATGAGGGTGCCCGTGCCGGTCACCCGGAAGTCGGCCTGGCTGATTGCAGGCCCGTCCAGGGTCACGCCCACCGAAACCTGCTTCTCCACCTCGATGCCATGCTGCTCGAACAGACGCAGGAACTTGAGCTCCAAGGGCGAGCCGACACCGGCGTCGTAGGCGTCGAGCCACGGCCGCGGATCGGCGAAATCCCCCAGTTCCGCGGGAACGGGTTCGGGAGCGCCAAGGGCCAGGCCCTCCAGGTCCGGCAGGATGCTCGGCCAGGACAGGTGCTCGTGGTGCCGCTGGTTAGCGTACGACTTCAGACACCGATAGCAGGCCGACTCACACTTGGGGTGGTCGAGATGTTCGATGGCGCGTCGGGCAACGAGGTGCAGTTCATCGATGCACTTCTCCAGGAACCCGCTTCCCCCCACGGCGCCGTCGACGAAGGTCAGCGCTCCGAATCTGCGTGTGCCGTCCTGGTTCCGCTCCTCCCAGAGCGGCTCGAGCTCGAATTCAAGCTCCGGGCCGTCGAGCATGTAGAGTTGCCGCAGTCCGGTCCGAAGGGCGTAGCCCAGGGAGTAGCCCCACCTCTTGTAGTCCTCCTCCTGATAGTCGGGAGGCAGAACCACCGTGATCCGCAGCGTCGTCGCGGGCGTGGCGGTGGTGATGGCCGCGGGCACCGGCGGCTGTCCGCTGCGCTGGCAACCGGAGGCATGACCGTACGCGTCCGGGCCCTTGGACTTGCGTGTCTTCTTGCGCCCCTTCTTCCCGTCGTCCTCTTCAGGGACGCCGAGGGACCGGCCGCAGCTCGGGCACAAATAGAAGCCTCGAGCCCCTTCGTGGAGAACGGGTTTGCCGGTGCGCAGGTCCGCCTCGGAGGGAGCCTTCCATTCATTGATCCACCGGACCGTCTCTTCGGCCCGGATTTCGGCCGCCCACCCGGTCGGCAGCCGCCGCCGAGCCGTGACACGGCCGTCCCGTTGTGGGTGGCAGGTCACGAGGGAAGCGATCGAGAAGCGATCCTCCTCCTGCAGCACCGGGTTGTCGTCACGCAGGGCAAGGAAGCCCCCGAATTCATGGCCGGGATAGCCGTTACCTCCGCCAACGGTTTCGTCGGAACCGCAGCGCGGGCAAGAGGGCGTCTGGGCGTCGTACCGCAGGTCGCAGACCTTGCAGCGCACGTACACCCAGTCCGGATCGGGCGACTTCGGGTTCCAGGGAGAGGCCAGATCGAGGCCGACCACGCGCCAGCGATGCCCGCGGGCGTGGACCATGGCCTCGGGCTGGTACTGTGCGATCCCGAACCGGCGGGACACGACGATGGGATCCTCTTCGTGCTGGTCACCCCAGAGGCGGAGCGTGCAGGGCGCAGCCGGGAACTCGTACCCTGGCAGGATCCCGAATTCCGCAAATCGGCGCATGGGATGCCCGCTGCCACGATCGTCCGCGTCGCCGTCGTACCGGTCGTCGCGAATCCCGAGGATCTTGCGCTTGAGATCCTGGGCGTGCATCGCCGACCGGTCCCCCTTACCGAGCTCGTTCCAGCGGTCGATGGTCTCCTGGAGCTTGAGGATCTGCAGGCGCACCCGGTCGAAGAGGTCCCGGATGCGGTCAGGTAATTGCCCCAGGACACTGTTCAGCGCCTCCCGGTCGGCCAGGCCTGCCGGTTCGAGCACGTCGGGTCCCCAGGCGTCCAGGGCCATGTCGGTCGCGTGGGGGAATCGCGCGACAACAGCCGCGACAAGTTCGTCGACCTTCTCCTGGTTGATCTCGCCGCGGATGTTGATGTACTCGGCCATGCGCCCGGCGAGACCTGGCTCCGCCGCCCCGAACGCGAGGGCGTGTAGGTGCCTCAGGACGACGTCGCGATTGCCGAGGCCGATACCGGGAGCCGGCACTTCGCCGGCGATCATCTCGACGGGCTTGTCAAAGAAGTAGCCGTCGTGCGGCGTGCTGCGGGCATAGCCGAGGACGATGCCGACGCGCGACCGTCGCCCAGCCCGTCCTCCACGCTGCGCATAGTTGTCCGGGCGCGGCGGGATGTTGCGCATGACCACTGCGTCGAGCCCGCCGACGTCGATGCCCATCTCAAGGGTGGGCGAGCAGGCGAGCACGTTGACCGCTGACCTTCTGTTGGTCCCCGTCCAGCCTGCCGGTGGCCGGAACCCGGGCGGCGGGGCCTTAAAGTCGTCCTCGAGTTCGATCCGGTCCTCGCCCGTGATCTGGGCGGTATGTTCGCCGGCCGAGAGCGGCATGAGATCCAGCTTCTTAATCCGCTGGACGTAACGGTTGCGCTCCACCTCTTCTTCCGGCCACGAGCGGAGCACCCCGTGGCAACTGGGGCAAGGGCTGCCGTCCTCGGCCCAGGGCATGCGCACGTTACAAATCGTGCAACGCCGCCGATCCACCGGTTCGACGAGCTCGAGGCTGACCACATCGGCGGAAACCTGAAGGAGCCGTCGGCCGGTCCGGAAGCCGTGGAGAGGCTGGGCAACGATGAGGCGTGGTCCCCTGGTCAGCAGGTCGAGCAGCGCCAGCATGTGCTCGTCTTCCGGCTCCACACCACCCAGCCGATCCAGTAAATGGCGGAAGATCCGTTCCAGGTTCGGTCCGCGTCCTCCGGCCTTGGGCCGGCGCCAGGCGTTGCGCTTGGCGATACCGCTGGGAACCTCGGAATCGTCGAGCCAGCCCAGCGGGCTGCCCTGACCGTCGCACGGGTAGCCGGCGGGGTCCTTGATCCGGCGCTCCCAGTCCGCCCCACGGAATTCTTCGGGGCAGTTCGGATTGCCAGGGTGGTAACAGAGCATGGGCCGCGATAGGGCCGTTCGGCGTCGCATTTCATCGAGCAGACAGCGACTCACAAAGGCCAGTTGGGCGGTAGTCAAACCCAAGGTAGCCGCCAGTTCCCCGCCGTTCTTCTCGACATGGGCATCGAGGTGCTCGTAGCGGACACCGACGAGTCCGAGATTGAGGAGCGAAGCGCGGTAGCCGGCGCTCACCGCAAGATCATCGAGCAACGGTGCTTCTTCCCATGCCCGCGCGCGGTCCTGCACCTGGCGAGGCAGGAACTCGGCGTCGTCGAAGTTACGGCAATTGGGGTTGTCGCTCCGTTCCACACCCATGGCCACGAGGCGCGTCAACGTCTCGTCGATGGTCGCCCTCTTGCCGGGTGCCCCTTCGAGGACCCTGATCAGCCTCCGCCGCATGCGGTCGTAGCGGCCGGCGTAGGTGATGAACCGCGCCTGGTGCGCCGCGTCCTGTCTGCTGTCCGAGAAGATGAGCAGCCGCTCCTTGCCATCGTGATCGGCACGACCAGCGTTCTGCACGGCCAATCCCTCGACGAGGCCTTCGGCGACCACGCGCACCGCCGCCGACGTGCCCAACGACACCGGTGTGATCACGTCGTGAGCACCAGCCGTCCCGCCGCAGACGAGGCAGCGGTTGCGGGCCGGAGCGAGAACGGCGCGCATGGGATACAGTCCCTCGTCCGTCGAGAACGAGCACGTGGCCGGGTCGAAACTCCCCTCCAGAACGGGCCGCTTGCGCATCTGCTGTTCGACGCCGACCAGCCCCTCCTCGTCCCCTGCCTCGAAGCGGCCGCGGTCGTAGAGCAGCCATTCGCCGTCCTGGCCTCGCGAGGCGTTGGGGATGAGCGCCTCGTTCTCAGGACCGTTGTTCCCCTCGCGGAAACGGAGCATGTCCGCACCGCAGGACCGGCACAGGTAGAGGGGGGCGGCGATGGCGCCGCATTCGCACCGCTCCTCGCCCATTGGGTAGAGGCGGCCACAATCGGGGTCGATGCAGCGGGTGAAGCGCCAGCCGCCCCGGATGAAGCGGTGGGCCCTCAACCTCAGGGCCCCCGGCGTCCCATCCGGCAGCGCCGCACCCACGACCAGGGCCAGTTCCACCTCCCGGCGCACCTCATCGGGATCGCTACGGGCGCGCTCGGGAACGTCGCACTGCACGCTTTCGACGATCTGGGAGACGGACATGGGCCGCCGGGCCAGGAGACCGTTCAGGGTCCAGAGGATGCCGGCCCGCTTGATCAGTTGCTCCAGAGATTGACCCGGGTCGGCACCGGCCAGGACGGCCAGGGCCGTGCGCACCTGATCCGGGTCGTCGAAAGCGGGCGACTCGCAGGTGGCAGGCGCCTTCGGCCAGCCGGCCTCGGCCGGCACCTCGAGATCGCGCAGGGACTCCCCGAGCACCCGGAAGCGTTCCCCCTCCACACCGGTGAGCTTGGTCAGGAACTCGCGCACCGCCCCGTCGCGCAGTTCACGGACTTCCTCAGGAGAACGGCCCGCTTCGTCAACGCTCTTGATGGTGGCGGAGGTCGCTACAGGCAGCACTTCGGGAAAGCGCTTGGCGTCGGTACAGTCGTCGGCGCGCCAGTCCTGCTGGGCGTGCCGCAAATGGGTCAGCAGACGCCGGAACAGCAGGGCGATGTTGACGCCCAAGCCGCCGCGGTAGGTGTGCACTTCGTCGAGGACCACGAAGCGGCACCGGTGGTTCGCGAAGAGCGCGTCCCGGTCCGCCGGCCGCACGAGCAGGTACTCGAGCATCATGTAGTTGGTGAGCAGGATGTGGGGCGGATTATCGCGGAGCCGGCGGCGCTCTTCCTCGCTGGTCGAGCGATCGTAGCGGGCGACCTTGACGTGGGTGTGGCCGGAGCCCTCCAGGTATTGCCGGATGCGCTCCTCCTGGTCGTTGGCGAGGGCATTCATCGGGTAGACGAGCAGGGCGGTCAGGCCCGCGTGCCGGAAGCGGACCGAATCCTCGATCGCGTTCTGGATCACCGGCAGCAGGAAGCACTCGGTCTTGCCGGAACCCGTGCCCGTGGTCACCACGAGGGGACCGGGTTCCGGGCCGAGCAGGTGCCCGATGGCGTCACTCTGGTGCAGGTACGCAGCCTCGGAACCGCTGCGCTGCTCCATGACTTTAGCCAAGGCGGCGTCCAGACCGAGGTCGCGCCAGCGCTCCCCGCTCTTGAAGGGGCGGTGAGCCTGGAAGAACGGCTCCTGGGCCAGGAAACCCGCCTCGATCAACGCCGCCTCAAGGGCGGCACGGAGCTGCGGATCGCGCGCCTGGAACTCGGTTGAGAGGTAGCTGCGGTACTCGCTGATGACCTGGTCGACGACGGTGATGGGATTCAGGGTCATGACAGCTCCAGGCTAGTTGTGGCGGTCCGCCGGGTGGGTCCAGGGACTGCAGACAGGACGCACATGAATGCTATGTCGCTGTATTGCATAAGGTTAATTCTCACTCCCCATCGAAATCGCCGCGCGGCATTGCCGGCCGCCAACTTGGCCTGCGGATTCAACCGGCAAACCTACGCGGCCATTGCGCAGGGCATATCTTGCGCAATTACAGGAACTTAAGTGAGCCGACCCGTCAAAACTCCACATTTCCCCCGCTCCGATTGCGGGACCGTTGCCTGACGCCGCGGCTTAACGCCCCTCTATAAAGGACATTCAAGGACTAGGCCGGCCGGATGTCCTTTATATAAATAATTGTCAGTTATACAGTTGTGGAAATTCTCAAGCCCACTCTGGCTCTCCGTCATGACCCCTGTCCTTTAGTTTCGGCAAGCCGGTAGGTCCTCCAGCGCCGCTCCTTTTCGGCGACGACTATTCCTTCTGCGATCATCTCGTTCAATGTTCGAGTGATCGTTTTCGGATTGATCTCAGGGCCGATGCGCCGGTGAATATCAGCGCGCCCGGAATCCGGAAACCGTCCCAAATCCTCCAGAATGAGCGCTCGCAGCCTATGAGGGTGAATGCGCTGAAGAGTGGTCTGGTCGTCCAAGCCGGCTCTGCGGAGCAGTGAAGGCGAAACGAAGTACTTCGTCGCGCGCGTCCGGCCGGTCTGCCCGACAAGCCCCAGATCCTCAAGGCGGGAGATCCATGGGCGAAGATCAGACGGGCCAGAGAGTTCGAGGATCTCCGCCAATTCTGTCGCTGACATCGCCTCGGCCTGACCCAAGATGCTGAGCACGATCCGATCACGCTGGGTAAGTTGGTGCTGCTGGTCGGCATCGGCCATGAGACGGATGACCCCCGGATGCACGACCCGCCTGGGAACGGTCACCTGCACCGAATCATCACCCTCGGACACCGCCGGTACCGCACGGCCGCTCGTCAGCAGGCGGTCGTACAGCAGGTCGAAGCCGCTGCCTTCTCGCTCCATCAGCTTCATGTCGTGGAAAACGCGGGCTAGTCCGTCATTCCGTCGGCGGCTCGCGTGCAGGATGTTCCGGGGCGTGACTCCCAGCGGCAGCCTCCCGGCATTGACGACCTCAAGCCGATCAGGATGCAGGTTTAGGAAGATGTCGCCACGCTGCGTATAGGGCCGGTGGACGAGCGCATTGACGAGGAGCTCACGCACCACCGCTTCCTCGTACGCAGGGACGCTGCTCCGCAGCAAGCCGTCGGGCAGTTCGTAGGACTCCCGAAAATCGGGCACGTCTTGCCACACCGCATCGACCAATTCGATCGGCGAAAGGCTGAAATCGTCCCAGACGTGTTTGGCGATCTTGACGCTACGCTCGTCGTACTTGATTGCCTGCACCACAGGCGCGGTGCCGAGCCGGGCTCGATCGGCCGTCGTTCCAACCAGAAGCACACCGAGGTTTGTGAGCAAGCCCCCATTCGATAAGCAGTAGTGCTCCAGCAATTCACCGTCCGTTTTCTCCCGGACGGAGGTTTTCACGCGATCCGAATCGCGAAGTGCATCGAAGAGGTTTCGGCATTTCGCGCCGTCGATTCGAGCCTGCGGAACCTCCAACGAGGTCATCGTCTCCCACGGTACCGAGGGCCGCTCGGTGACCAGCCGAAGCACTTCGTCGCCGACAACCGGCCGGCACTCATCACCAACACGCAGGAAGTAGCGACCGTCAGTAGTTGATGCGACGCCCGTCGATCGCGCGATGGTCAGCACGACGTACTCGCCGCCGTTCGCATCGGCTCGAATCTCCGCGGCCACATCGACATTGACCGTCAATTCGCCAATGCGCTTGCGAATGCGATCGAGAAGATCAGCGGGGATTCGCTGCTTAGCCGGAGGGCCCGCGGCCCCGTCCTCGATACCGATCAGGATAGCCCCGCCGGGCCCGTTGGCGAAGCAGACACAATCCTTCGCCAGTTCGGGGAAGTCGGAGGTTTTCCCCGTCACCGTCCGAAGCGACTTATGGTCGACGCTTTGGCCTTCACCGTTGATGGGCAGGTGCATTTGATCAGCCATCGACTCTCCTGTACTTCATCCCCCGCCTCTGGCCTTCGGTGACGGCAAGTCCCTCGTCCACGAGGCGTTTGAGATGCGGCCGTACGCCAGCGGCGTCGAGGCCGGTGGCCTGCTGGGCGTCCTGCGAGGAGATGATCTTCCGCTCCTTCAGAAGAGCCAAGATAGCCTCGTATGCTGAGTAATCCGTTCGCGGCTTTGCACTGCGCGATTTCGCCTTCTTACCTGCCTTGACCACCGGAGAGCGAGTTGGAGTCGCCCTGCCCGTGGGGACGAGTCCGTGTTCACGCATCCACGCGAGGGCCACGGCGAGCCTGTCGGCATCGAATCGTCTCTTGCCCTCGGCCCAGCCGTGAAACTCTGCGATGATGGCGGCATCGTCTGGCTGCTCCCCGCAGGCCAGGAGGTCATTCCAGCAGGCGTATAGTGTGGCCACGATCTCGGCCCGCTCGGTGTCCATCAACAAGAACAATCTGACGAGTTCTCTAGCCTTGTCCGCGTATTCGCCGAACGCTTCGTCGAGCCGTCCGGCCGCACTGGTCAATCCGAGTTGCGGCACCAGGCTGGCGCCATCCCTCCCCTGGCGTTGGACCGCACGGAATGCCGACCAGCGGCGCTCGGCACGGTGGAACACCTTCTTGAGGTGCGGAAAGTCGGCCGGGCCCGCGGCCAACCTCATCGGCGCGCGTCCGATGTCGACTTCGAGATACGACTCAGCCAGGTGCAGCAGCTTCTCGCACTTGACGGAGCCGAGGGTAGCATCTTTCCCCGCCTGGTTATGTTCCGCTAGCGCATACGATAGCAGGATGGCAGAAGCATCGGTGGGATGCACGTGTGGCTTGGTCAACCCAGAATGAGACCCGGAGTCCTGATCACCCAATGCTGGACCTTCGCCCTCTTCCTCGGCCGGCAGGTCCACCTCCCGCTCCAGCCCAGGCATGTCGATGACCGGCTTTGGAAGCGTCTCGTTGAGTAGGATGTCCCAATACGGATCATGCTGCTTCGCAAACACCTCGGGACCACTGGCCGCGAGTTCGTCGAAAGCCGCCAAGCACAAAGCGGGTACATGTGGACAGCTCTTGTGGCCGAACGTCGACAGCAAGTGTTCATACTGCGATCGATCGAGGCTATAAGCCTCGGCGATAACGGCATCGATAGCTGCGCGAACCGCCCAGCGGTCGCCTTCACCTTCCAGGACCGGCCATGTGTATTTGGGTTTCATTTCCCGCCATGCGTCGCCGAATTGCTCCTTCCAGATTGAAGAATAGCCTTCCTCGTTACAAACGAGTCGCGCGGCGGAATGAACTATAAATTGCTGGGCTTTCAAAGCCGGAACCGGCACGTTACGCAGCAAGTATCCGTTAAAGTCCTTGTCTATCCGGAGACGCACTAACCAATTGAAAGAAATACTGTTTGCAATCGCCAAAGCACTTAATGCCAGCGAATTGCTTCGCTGCGAAGGGTTCCATTCCACCTTGAGTGTATTTGTTGCCAAAGTTGCTGCAGGAAGGAGGCACGCAATGGATTTTTCTTCCGTAAATCCAACCAGCCGCCTAAAGGCCAACCTGTAGTACGCGCTTCGCTCTAGCACGTACTGCCGGTCGACCAAGCGGCTAGTTGGGACAAAAAATCTGGGGGCTTGCGCCCACGTTGTAGTATATGGCCCGACTGTCTTCCCCTCATGTACTGGCAGCATAAATTCTGATATGTCACTGGCTGAAGACATCCGGTGAGCATCATGCGTAGCGTTAAGCTCGTCGCCGGTTCTTATCCCGCTAAGTTCAAAGCAATCTCGCCAATCAAGTCCCGTCGAAGTACACGACTCAAGAACCTGAACATCAGATGGACCATCGAGTTCAAGAAGAAGAAGATATGGGCCACCAGTGCGTAACACTAGCTTTCGCCGAATTGTAAAAAGCGCATTCTGTGTGAATAGCACGGCAGGGTTTGCACACCGGAACCGGACTCTAAGACTCTCATGGGCATCATGACGCAGCGTAGCGACTACCAGATCGAATCGTTCCTGACGGCCGATATCAAATAGGGAATAGTCGTTTGTAAAGCCAATCCACGCAGATACGGATCCCTGCTCCAGCAGCAGTCGGCGGAGGCCGGTAGCACCCTCCCCTGAGTGAACACTCGCCGGAAGTACGAGGCCCATGCTTCCCTGACTCGACACGCATGACAACGCGCGTTCAGCGAAGAGCCGATACACATCAAGCTTCTCGGTTGTCCTTTTCCCTTCGACTACTACTTGTTGCCACTGGTATATCCTCCCAGCCGCCCGCTGCGACATGGAAATCTGTTCAAGATAGCGTTCGTAGTCAGACCTAGCGCCGGGGTCTGCCAAAATGCGATCCATATGCTTGTCGCGTTCACGTTTTGTCGGCGCTTCGAGAACTGCAATATCGTATCCACACAAGAACTCTCGGGCATAGCCAACCAACTTGTCCCAGGGCGGGTTGCCAACGACTGCATCAAATCCACTCCGGTCCTGACCGGATGGACGAAAAACCTCCGGAAATTCGAGATCTAGGGCAATACCATTCTCGCCAAGTTCCCTCATCTTCATTAACGATTCACTCGCGACTAGGGCACCTACAGCGTCTTCGCCCTGCGCTACAGCCTGGGCCAGCGCTTGGTATCCGGCGTCGTCGCAGTCATTACCTAGCATCACCCCGCCACTCCACACTGCCGCCAACGCTTTGAGCGGTGCGAGTGCCGAATCGAGCTTCTCTTTGGCCGCACGCTTGTGCTCCAGATCTGCCACATCCTTGCCGACGCTGGCCTCCAGATCGCGGACCAGGGCAAGCGCCCCTGCCAAGGTGGTCTGCAGGCGCTCGGTCAGCCCCTGCGCGAAGAGGTCATCCATTTTCTGGCCGCTCTTGGGGTACGTGAGCAGATGATCGAGGAACGGCCCGGTCAACGAGTCCCCGCAGATGAGCCGGTGATCCATGAACGTCAGCGGCAAGCCCTCGGCATAGCTTTCGAGCCATAGGGACAGCTTAGCCAACTCGACGGCCAACGGGTTCTTGTCCACGCCATAGAGGCAGTGCACCGCCACCAGGCGTCGGCACAAGGCCTCCGCCTTCTTCTGCGACAGGCCGCTCTCCTCACCCTCGGCGGCGCGGCTGGGCAGGTATGCGACCAACTCGTCCTCGGGGTCGGGCAGATCCTCCACCCGCTTGCGAAACTCGACAGCATGGGCGAGCAATGCCTCCCGCTCGGCATCCTCCGCCTTCTCGGCCTGCTCCTCAGCGTGCACGGCAAGCTCGTCGCACAGGCGGCAGGCCTCGTAGAGCGCGTCACCCAAGTACCGACACGCCTCGACCAGGAAATGGCCGCTGCCCATGGCCGGATCGAGGACTTTGAGTGCGAGAATCATCTCGGGCTGCGGATCCTCCTTGGGACTGCGCTCGGCGAGTTGCGGTCCCAGCGTCTCCTGCACCAGGAAACGCACGAAGGGATGAGGCGTGTAGTAGCTGCCGGTGGCCTTCCGACCTAATCCGACTCGCAGGAAGAAGCGTCCCGCGGGGATCTCCTCGATGAACTGGACCTTGGTGTTTGTGCCGGCGGCCTTCTTGCGGTTCTTCTTAGACGACTCATCATCATCGTCGGCCTGCTCGTCAGTCTCTTCGTCTTCCGCCTCGTCGTCCTCGTCGGCCTCGGCCGTTGGGACGTCCGTGCGGTACGGAGCCCCCTGGGCCACCGGAACCACCACTTCAAGCTTGGCCCGTCTCAACCGGCACATGGGCTCGGTGGCGATCCCTGGCTCCAGTTCCAGCAGGGCCTCGTAGACCCGGCCCAGGTCCTCCACATCCAGCGCGCCGTAGTGGACGCGTTCGCGCTCAGTCCGGCCGTCCCCAGGCGTCCACAGAAGAGCATCGAGCAGCCGAGCCACGCCCCGTTCACCCCACTGCAGGCTGTCGAGCAGCGGGGTGGCGTCCGCGCCGAACAGCATGCCGCCGAGTGGTTTGACTTCCAGTTCGCTTGAGCTGAGGCCCTCCGCGAACATGCGCCACAGGGTCCGCAGGCCGGATTCGAGGAAACCGCCGCTGTCCGCACCCTCGTCGAGCACGCGTCGGACCATGCCGGCCAGTGCGGTGTTCGGCGAGTACGTGTTCCGCCACAGACTCGTGGCCGCGAAGCTGAAAGCCCGAGCCGGGTCGGCCGACGACTCGAGCTTGAACACGAACAGCAGCCTGTAGACTAGAATCAACCCCTCGCGCCAGAGGGTCCGGGCCAACTCGGCCGGATCTTCCCACTCGGCCCGGATATCGGCGTTCCCGGGGTGATCCAACAACTCCTGGACGAAGCCCTCGATTGCACGCCGAGCCTGGAGTCGCAGTTTCTTGGTGACCGTGCTCTGGGCCAGGCGGGCCGCCTCTGCCAGATCGGGCAGGGCATCCACGCCATCGGGCGAGGCCAAGGCGAGCAGAAGGCGGTAGGAGTCCGGCATGGCCCGGGCCGCCCGCCAGCCGCCCGCCCGGTCCAGGCGGATCGCGACATGGCTGTCCGGCCGGGCAGGGTCGCAGAGCAGAAGGCGCAGTTCTTCGCCGTCGGTCAGGAGGCCAACGCGCTCACCGGCAGCGAGCAGGACGCGCTGAGCCACTCGGGCCGGGCTGAAGCGGTAGGCTCGGCCGCGACGGCTGGGAGCATCGAGGTCCTCCGCCAGTCCCACGGACCAGGCGCGGAGCTTGCGCCCGTCGGTGGCGGTAAACAGCCAGCCGCCGTTTTCGGGTCCTTCTCTGGTAATAACCTCCACTTGGGTCTCGAACCGCTCGTATCCAAGCCGCTCGGCTAGAGGTTCCAGAACGTGATTCGCCACGCGGCGGTCGCCGCCCGATTCGCCCAGGGCCCGCAGCTTTCGCCGGTAAACATCCCACCGGTCTTGCAGAACCCGGCCGTCCGCGCCGGTCGCCTTCGGCAGCAGCTTCCGTTTGGCCAGTTCGGCTTCGAGCTGGAACTTCACGAACGGTTCGGGCAGCGCGGGGCCGAAGAAGGTGCAGTCACGCAGGTCGAAGGCCATCAGTGCGCCACCTCCCCTTCGCCGGCAGGCACCAGCATGAGAAGGCCGAGGGGCATCGGCTCGAGGATCCGCGCCTTAGTCCCGGCCAGCAGGTCTCGGACCCGGTTTTTATGCAGGCTCAAAACGCCATTGGCCTCACGGCGGGCGGCTGGGGTATTGGCGGAGTCGGTGGCGAACGCCGCCAACCGTTCGGCGGGATCTTCGATGGTCTGCCAGCGTGGCAACTCCGCCGCGTCCCCGAACAGTTCGGTCTGGATCTTCACCGGACGCCCACAGAGGGCCTCAGCCCGGCTCTGGAGCCAGGCGTCGAGTTCGCGGCGCTCGCTCTCGAGCAGGCTCCGGTGCTCGTCGAGCTGGGATTCCGCCAGGCCCCCGAAAGCGTCTTTTGCCGCTTGAAGGGCCACCCCCCTGGCCTCTGGGGCCCACGAGGCGAATGACCGTTCCCAGAGGTTCTGGGTGGCGACCGGCCGGCCGGCGTCCACGACGGCGAGCCAATCCTTGGGCTCGTCGAATACGCGCACGCCGCCGTCGCGATCGATCCTCACGGTCAACACTCGCTCGAACTCATGGCCGCGATCACTCTCCACGATGCCGAGGAACGTGCAGAGGATGGCCGGCTGCCCTGAGTCGATCTCGATGGCGCTGACGCGGCGGTCGAGCCAGGCGCCCGCATCTCCGAAGCGCAGGTTGCGCACGCGGTCCAGGGCCCGGCGCACGATGGGGTGCGCCCGGCCGAGATAGCCCAGCCGGCGGTGCTGCTCGTCGGTGGTACGGCGACGATCCGTCGTCAGCCGCAGAATCCTGTCTTCAGAATCGTACCCCGGAATGTCCCGCAGCCCGTGTGTCCAGATCGGTGGGATCTGCAATTCCACGTCGCCCCCGTTACCTGCCGCATTCCAGGCGTGTTTCCAGGAGCCGCCGTCGGCTTCCAGGGCGTTGCAGACGAAGTCCATCAGGTCCACCGCGCCCAGGCGCTCGCCCTCCTCGCGTGCCTTGTCGGCTTCGGACACCAGCCGATCCTCGGCGTTGAGCCCGGTCTCGCCGAGCCAGGCGCTGGTCTTGGCCGCCTTCTCGTAGCCCGCCATGGCCCGCTCCACCTCGGCGAGCAGCTCTTGGTAGGCCGGCGTGTCGACGTCCTCGTCCGCGACGGCTTCGATCTGCCGAATTTCATGGGCCGGGCGGGCGAAGAGCGTCCGGTCCTCTTCGGCCAGGCCTTCGAGTAGACGCACGGCCTGAGCGTCGTCGGTCGTGATACCGCCCAGCGTGTCGGGCACGAAGGTCAGCCTGGCGCGCTGCCGCTCGTACTTGGCCACCAGCCGCAGGAGCAGGCGCTCCTCGAAGGTCCCTCCCAGGTATAGGTACCGGACCTCTGGAGTCTCCTGCTGCCCATACCGATCGATGCGGCCATTGCGCTGCTCGAGGCGATTGGGGTTGTAGGGCAGTTCAAGGTGAACGAGATGATGACAGCGTTCGTGTAGGTTCAGGCCCTCGGCGGTGGCGTCGGTGCTGACGAGCACCAGCCCATCCTCCGCGGCGAAGCGTTCAGTGACGCCGGCGCGGTCCTGGGCGTGCTCAGGGCGGCCGCTGACCGCCAGAATGTCGCCTTCCAGCTTCCCGGCTTTCAGCGCCGTACGCAGGTTGGCCACGAGCGCATCCTGACTGTCGGTGTACTCGGTATAAACCAAGACGTTGGCACGCGGCTCTTCCGCGCGGATGGCACGCAGTTCCTCCAGAACGGCACTGAGCTTGGGATCCTCGGGAATGGCTGCCTCGGCCATCTCCACCAGGGCATCGAGGGCTTCACCGGTGGTCGCCAGGCGGGCGCCACGATCCCTCTCCCTTCGGTGCTCCCGGCGCAGCTCGTCGAGGCGACCAACGATCTCCTCAAGACCTGTCGTGGCGAGTTCCGCGGCCATATCCTCCGCCTCGAGCGCAGCCCGGTCCTGCTCCTCCTCGAAGGAGAGGGAACCGTACCGCTCCAGCCGCCGTTGGTACTCGCGTAGCGTGCGCAGACGCTGGCGCCGGGTCTCTGCTTCGGTTTCCCGGGTTTCGACCATTTCGCGGTAACGGTCGCGGATCACGGCCAGCGTGTTGCGGCAGGCCGCGACCGTGGACACCGAGCGTTTTAGTAGCGCGACGAAGGCCAGCACTTCCCCGAACCGGCGTTGCCGGACTGCATGACGCAGACGCGGAGCGACGGCCACGAGCAACGCCTGCTGGAATGCTGCGAACGCCGCGTGGGACTCCTGGTCGAAGGCGACCGCCCGGGGCGTGACGTGGCGGGTTTTGAAGAATGGCGCACCGGTTTCCGGGTCCTTGATGTGCTGTTTGAGCCGGCGCACAACGTGAGCCCGGAAGCGGTCGCTCCGCAGGACGCCCCGGCCGTCAGTGAGGCTGGGGTCCAGCAGTTCGATCACGGAGGCGAAGTGCGCGTCGTAGCCATCGTGGGGCGTCGCCGTGAGCAGGAGCAGCCCGTCCGCCTGACGCGCCAGCACCTCGGCGAGCCGCCGACGGCGCGAGTCCTCCCAGTCCCCGGCCGTGCCCAGTCGCACGCAGTGATGCGCCTCATCGAGGACTACCAGGTCCCAGACGGTGCGCTCCAGTTCCAGCAGCACTTTCTCCTGCTTGGCGAAATCCACGGACGTCAAACAGTAGGACACGTGATCGAAGGGATTGGCCCCCAGGACCAGGGAGCGGCGAACTTCCTGCAGTTCGCCCGCACTGCGGACCGTCTCGAAGCGCAGGCCGAAGCGTTCCCGCATCTCGCGGTGCCACTGCTCGAGCAGAGGTCCGGCCGGCGAAACGATGAGGATGCGGTGGGCGCGGCGGCGCGCGATAAGCTCGGCCATGACGAGACCGGCCTCGATGGTCTTGCCGAGTCCCACCCCATCGGCCAGCAGCAGCCGCGGACGGCTCATGCGCAGCGCGCGCATGACGGGCACGAGCTGGTAAGGCGCGATGTCGAGGCGTCCCGGCTGCACGGCCAGAAGAGCCGACGGGCCCAAGGCCTGCTCGAGCAGGAACGCGTCGTGGTAGAGGCGCCACTGGCGCAGGCGACCCGCGCGGTTCGGGTTGAAATCGGTGGCCACGGGTCGGATCGGCTCAAAGGGATGAAGTAGGTCGATCTCGGCGCCTTGGAGATCGCCCTGTAGACAGCGAAGTCTGAGTCTTCGTTGTTCCCCCGCTTGCTCGTTTTGGACGACCACCCAAGGGAGGCCCCGCGCCTCAACCTGACAGCCCGGGATCACCCAAGGCATGTCTTCTCCTGATTCCCTGGAGCCATTGACTTCGTCAAGCTCGTATTCGCAAAAGTCGGCAGCATAGCAAAGCTGGTCGGCAACTTAAGCTTGTACCAGTCAAGTAAGTAATCACTGGCCGAGCGGTGCATAAACTCGATGATTCTAAACTTCATGTCACTGTCAACGATATCACACATCCTCTTCGAACCCTGGTTTACCTTCCAGTGCCTTTAGGCCAGCTGTAAGTGCGTCCATCGTCAACTCCGGAAACCTGATTCTAGCTAGGTTCCAAAAGTCCTCAAGTGCTGCATCTTCCCATGATCTGATAGAATCGGACATCTGATCCCTGAGAACGAATCCAAGTAACGCAACGAAGTTATCCCTTACCCAAGTGAGTTCCCAGAGATTATGTGAAGAAGCTTCACCACCACGAGTACAATCCTTACAAATGATTTCTAGTCGGTCCACTCTTCTGCGGACAAAATAATGTTCGCGATCAACCATTATATTTCCTTGCCACTCAGGTAGTTCAATCGAGCAGCGGGCACAAACTGGACTATTCACAATTCCCCTCCCTCACGATGCCTGTCAGATAACAAATGAACTCGATCTTAACCGATAGCGGTTCTTCAATTACCCCCTTTACAACTTCCCCTCCCCAACCGTCACCCTCCCCTGCTCCAGATGCACCACCAACTGCAACGCCGATCTCTTCCCCTCCTTGGTGCTCCTCTTGTACGAATTCAACTTCCGCACACACTCATCGATCGCCAGATTCAGCTTCAGCGCATCCTCGAACGATAGAGTGATATTCAACATCTTGGTCCACGCCCCGAAATCCTCGCGCTTGGGGCTCAGCTTCCCGAATCCCCGCCCCCGAACGAGAACGTCTTCGTCACTTTCTCCGCAGCCATTCTTCTCTCCTTGGTCCATGCCTTACAGACCGGCAGCGCCTTGCGCTCCCTCTCCGCCACCAACCTTCGGATCCTCCCAACCTTCCCCCGGAGCACCCCCATCCCATCCTCGTCCATCTCGTAATCCCCCGTATGTCTCATCGCCCTGAAGAAGAAGAACAGTTCGATCCGCAGCTCCGTGATCGACCCGGGATCCGGCGCATGCGCGATCTTCGCGCACTTCTCGAACGACCCCGCGACCCGGTACCCATCCATCGTCGCCGCAAATTTCATGATCTCGTCGAGGCCGGCCTTTTCCCCCGGGATGTCGTCCAGCCTCAGATCCTCATCGGCGATCGGCAGCGGCCTCAAACCATCGTCCCTTCCCTGGAATCAACGAGCAACGACAACGCCGCCCACATCCGCATTATATCCGACGATCCGGCAACGCAAGCCGGACCGCCCCCGCACAAAGACGTGGCCCACCTCCGACCATACGACACGTCAGTTTCAGGCTTGATCGGCATGTCCTCCCCGTCCGGCCATGAGCCAGCCAGCATGCCAAGACAGCGTTCGCTACAGCAGCATCCTACGCGTTTTGAAAAACAATTTCAACGCCTGAATACAGCCCATCCACGCCCCCCTACCCCCTCTTCCGCGCGATCAAGAACGCCGTCCGCGTCACCACATCATCCTCCGTCAAGAACTGGAACTCCCTCGCCAGCGACCTCTTCTCCAGCCCCGTGTAATCATGGTTCGCCAGCACCTCCACCACCTCGAACCCCGTCTTCTCCAGCAGCGCCAGGTGCACGCTCAGCGGCTGCCGGTTCAGCGAGTACGGACGCGCCCCGATCACCCACTTGAACAGCCAGCTCGGGTAAGCCCAGTGGCCGTTCCACGGGGTGGTGAACGCGTGGGTGGAGAAGTCGATGACGTGCGACATGTAGGCGCCGGGCTTGAGCCACGAATGCAGGGCCCGGTAGGTGAGTTCCAGGTCCGCCACGTGCTCCAGCACCGCCTGCGAAAACGCGTAGTCCACGCTCTCGGCGCGGAGTTCCTGCGGGCTGGTCCAGGGGCAGATGAAGTTGATGGCGTTCTCCTCGCCCTCGAGCCGGTTCTCCAGCTCGCGGCGCAGGCGGGCCGCCTTCTCCGGGGCGGGGCGGGTGGCGGCGGCCAGGTACTGCCGGGGGAAGGAATAGTCGGTGAGCTTGGGCTGGACCTTGGGGAACTCCTGGTCGTCGGGCACGTCGGCGCGCGCGGCGACGATGTCGACCAGCTCGTCGAAGATGTCCAGGTTCCGCTCGGGCGACGTGAAGTCGACGATGTCCAGGCCGTAGTACTTCTCCGCGCCGCTCAGCAGCGCGGCCAGGCCGATCCCCAGCGAGTCGCCGGGGCCCAGCTCCGCCACCACCTCCGGCACGCCGATGTCCACGATGGAGTTCGCCATCACGAAATGGCGCATCCAGACCGAGTAGCAGTACTTGGAGTTGTCGGTCCCCCGCGTGGTGCTGACGGACTTCTTCGGCAGGTAGGAACGGATCCCCCTCAGGACGGGCACGATCTTCATCGTCTCCCCCTTCGATGCGCGGATCCCTCCGATCCGGCCACGGAACGCCCCTCATGGCCCGGCGGCGCCGGGCATGTCTCGGAAGCGGTCGCAGGACAGCCATCCTACCCCATCCGCAGCGTATCTTCAACGAATCCCCGGACACGACCCGCCCGGCCCGCCGCAACCCACCCGCCGACATCACGTATTCACCCGGCCGGCACCACACCACCTCGCCCACCCCAGCAGGAGTCCGAACCGCCATGCGCCCCTTCCCCCCGACGCTGCCCTGCCTGATCCTCGCCGCGGTGATCCTCGCCCAGCCTGCCGCGGCCCAGCTCCTCCAGAACCCCGAGTCCGTGGTCTACGACCCGGTCGGCCAGCGCTACCTCGTCTCCAACTTCGCCAACGGCGACATCATCCAGATCGACGCCGACCTCACCCAGTCGGTCTTCGACACCACGCTCACCCGCGTCGCCGGCCTCTACCTCGACGGCGGCACCCTCTACTGCGCGTCCAACCTCGCCCCCTGGGTCGGCCTCGTGGGCTACGACCTCGCCACGCGCGAGATCACCCTCTTCGTCCCCATCCCCGAATCCAACCTCCTCAACGACCTCGCCCTCGACGACACCGGCCACATGTTCATCACCGACTACTGGACCACCGGCCTCTACCGCGTCGACCTCGCCGCCGGCACCCACGAGCTCTTCGCCACCGCCGGCCTCCACGAGCCCAACGGCATCGTCTTCGACGCCGCCAACCGGCGGATGCTCGTCACCTCCACCCTGCCCGGCTACCCACTCCACGCCATCGACGTCGACGACGGCACCGTCTCCCTCGCCGCCTACACCAACGTCCCCTCGCAGGACGGCCTGGCCTGGGACCACGAGGGCCGCCTCCTCATCTCCTCCTGGTACACCAACGGCATCCACCGCCTCGGCCCCGGCCTCGCCGCCCCCGCCGCGATCATCTCCTCCGGCCACGCCGGCCCCGCCGACATCGCCTACCTCGCGGCCACCGGCCGGATCGGCGTCCCCAACTACCTCGACGACACGGTCGACCTCGTGCCCTGGCCCCCCGTCACCGCCGCCCCCGCCACCCTGCCCCTGCCCATCGCCCTCGAGCCCAACTTCCCCGACCCCTTCAACGCCGCCACCACCATCGCCTACTCGCTCGAGGAGTCGGTCCAGGTGCGGCTCGAGGTGTTCGACAGCCGCGGCCGGCTGGTGGACACGCTGGTCTCGGGCTGGCAGGACGCGGGCCGCCACGAGGTGCGCTGGGCCGCGCGGGACACGGCCTCGGGCGTGTACCACTGCCGCCTCGAGGCGGGCGGGTTCGTGCTCACCGAGGATCTGGTGATGGTGAAGTGAGTCCTGGCTGCGGGGGACTCAGTTCCCCCGCATCAGCGCCTTCAGGTCCTGCCACGACCGCCGCTCCACGGCGATGGGCCCGCACCCCACGGGCCAGGCGCCGATCACTGCGCACTCCGGGTTGGGCGGCGTGCCCGGCGCGCACGGCGAGCCGTCGTGCAGGTGGAGGTCGTACGTCGTGACGTCGCAGAAGTGCGGCTCGGCCGCGATGTTCCCCGCCTGGCCGAGCTGCGGCGCGATCACGCCCACCCAGTCGCCGCCCTCGTTGCCGAAGAGGTCGCAGCAGGTGAGCGTGAGCTCGGTCCCGTCCGCCACCGTCACCGCCGCGCCACCGCTCCCCGCGGCGATGAGGCAGCGCTCCAGCGCGAGCGGATTCTGGGCGTGCAGGTCGAGGCCGCTGCCCTGGTCGGCCGTGTTGAAGGCGAAGGTGCAGCCGGTGAAGCTGGAGCCCAGGTCGTAGAACGAGTAGACCGCGCCGCCGGTGGCGGCGGTGTTGGCCACGAAGGTGCAATCGCTGACCGTGAACAGGCACTCGGCGTGGCCGCTGATCGCGCCGCCGGTCTCGGCGGTGTTGCCCTCGAACCAGCAATCGGCGATGCGCGGGATGCCCACGCCGCCGTCGATGGCGCCGCCGAAGACGGCGGCGGTGTTGCCGCGGAAGACGCAGCCGTGGATCTCGGGCGAGGCCCAGTCGTAGACCAGGACCGCGCCGCCGTGCTCGGCCCAGCCGCCGGTGACGGTCAGGTCGTGCAGGCCCCAGACCTCGCGCGGCTGCTCGCCGGTGATCACCAGGGTGATGAAGCGGTGCGGCTCGGTGGGCGACCCGCCGAGGTCGATGACGCAGGCGGTCGGGTCGCCGCTCTGCGACCGGATCAGCACCGCGGTCTCGTTGTTGTGGAGGTCGCGGTTGCCCGCACCGGTGTAGACCCCGTCGGTGAGCTCGACCACGTCGCCGTGGTCACAGGCCAGGATCGCGGTCTGGATGTCGGGGTAATCGCCCGAGCCGTCGGGGTGGACGACGAAGACCGCCGCCGCGGCGGGCACGGCTAGTACCAATGCGAGGCACGCTGGCAGACAAACAACGATCCGGGCTCCTGAGCGGTGAATCACCATGGGTTACCATCCTGTTCGGGTCGAAAGCGCGGTTCACCGCACCAGGGTCAGCTTCCTCTGCTCACGGCCCGCGTCGGTCCGCAGGCGGGCCAGGTAGATCCCCGCGGCCACGGGCGATCCCGCATCGTCGCAGCCGTCCCAGATGAGCTCGCCGGCGCCGGCGGGCCGGTCGGCCGTCAGGAGGCGGCGCACCAGGCGCCCGCGCGCGTCGAAGATCGCCAGGTCCACCGGGCCGGGCGCGGGCTGGCTGTACTCGAGGACGACCCGCGGGTTGAAGGGGTTGGGCGCGGCGGTCAGGAAGAGCGCGGGTGCGGCCGGGGGCGCGTCGGTGACCAGGCGCCAGGCGCGGACCGCCACGTTGTCGAAGTAGGGCGCGGGCGTGCCCTGGGTCACGTAATCGCCCCAGCAGTAGGGGCCGCCCTCGAACACCTCGAGGCGGACCTGCACCCAGCGCGTGAACTCGGCCTCGGGCAGGTCCAGCGGCATGGTCACGCGGTAGTAGCCCGGCCCGCCCGGCATGTCGTCCGGCAGGTAGTACGACCAGCGCGTGTCCTGCCAGGGCACGTTCGCGAGCGCGCCCGGATCCGCCGCGTCGGTGGTGCGCAGCGACCAGCCGTAGGTGGTCAGGCCGCACTCGAGGTACTGCATGTGGGCGTAGACGTCGAACGCCAGCGTGCCCGCGTCGTGGAGCTCGGGCCAGCTCACGACCGGCGAGACGAGGCCGTTCCAGACGCCCGAGTTGGCAAACCAGCCGAAGACCGGACCGCTGTCCACTCCCGACCCGTGCAGGCCGGCGGTGACGTTGAAGACCCAGCCGTCCGGCCCGTAGCACCAGTCCACGCAGGGCGTGCCGCCGGTGCCGGGGACGACCACGCCGTCGTCGATGAACGTGGCCTGCCAGCTCGGGTTCTGGTGCTCGGGATCGAGGTCGTCGAGGTCCTGGCGCAGCGCGGTGAAGTCGCCCACCAGCGGCGAGGTGTCGGGCACCCAGTCGGTCGACGTGCCCGACTCGAAATCCTCCACGCTGACCACCACGCCGTCCACCGTCACGGTGACGTCGTCGATCCGTGCCAGGCCGTGGGACTGGAAGAGGCCGTCGGCGTCGGAGACGGCGCTGTCGCTGGTGCCGAGGAAGCGCAGGCTCCAGGCGCCGTCGATGTAGGACTCCGGCTCGATGACGATGGTCTCGTCGAGCTGGATCTCCTGCGTGCCGTCGAGGGTCCGCAGCGAGAACCAGAGGACCGGGTTCGCCTGCTGGCGCTTCTGCAGGTGGAGGAAATCGTAGCCGGGCTCGGTGTCGACCTGCACGGTGGCCTGCAGCCGGATGGTGGTGGGCTCGGCGGGGTCGGCCGCCGGCCGCGTGAACACCACGGGATCGTGCCATTGGTTGCCGTAGCCGTCGTCGTCGCCGTACCAGGTGCCGCACCACAGCGAGAACTGGCCCGCCAGCGGCAGCAGGTCGCTCACGTGCCAGTAGCTGCCGGGATCGGGATCGTGGAGATCGACGTGGGTCCAGCCGTGCCAGTCGGGCTCGCCGGCCTGGTCCTCGAAGCGGCCGTCCCAGCGGTCGGGGCCGCCGAGGACGTAGGTGGTGTCGGTGTCGGCCGTCGGCGGGGCGGCGGCGGTGATGGTGGCGGTGGTGAGCAGGGCGAGCAGGCAGGCGCCCAGCGTTCGGGCGAGCGAAACGCGGAACATGACCAATCCCCTCGGTCTCGACACCGCGCGGGAATCTCCGGGAGCGGTCGACCGCGCGGCGGCGTCGGATGAATGCCGTGATCGTCCCGATGATCATACGGTATTTTCGGTCGCCTATCAATTTCCCCGGTCGGCGGGGGCGGGGACGGGTGTCAGGAATCATTCTTTTAGACCATAATCCACTGTGCTGATATAACTTACACGCTTGCGCCGGCACAACGCTCCAACATCTTGCCATGAAACGACTTAGGGTTATCAATAATGTTTCCGCACCGTGCCGCCGCCCAGGATTCCCTATCGGAACGCCATCCTCCCGTACTATCTTCCCCGCATGACTCCCGCCGAGATCATCACCGCCGTCACCCACCTCCACGCCGAGGTCGACCGCCGCACGGCCCCTCTCGCCCGCCGCCACGGGGCTCGCCTCCGCTGCGCCCGCGGCTGCACCGCCTGCTGCCAGGACGACCACACCGTCCTCGAGGTGGAGGCCCACCGCATCCGCGCCCACGCCGCCGACCGTCTCGCCGGCCTCGCGCCTCATCCCCCCGGCGCCTGCGCCTTCCTCGACCCCGACGGCGCCTGCCGCATCTACCCGGCGCGTCCCTACGTCTGCCGCACCCAGGGTTTGCCGCTGCGCTGGCTGGACGACGAGGGCCGCGAGCAGCGCGATATCTGCCCCCTCAACGCGGACGGCGAACCGCTCGCCCGGCTCGCCGTCACCGATTGCTGGACCCTGGGCCCGGTGGAGGACCGCCTCGCCGGCCTGCAGGTTGCCGCGCAGGAGGCCCTGGGCTTCATACCCCCGCAGCGTATCGGGCTACGCAGCCTGTTCGCGGAGCTATCCGCATATTAGGCGTTAGGCACAAGACTTTGGATGTAAGCCCATGAGGTCAGTGAACAGATCAGTTGCAGTCGTCCGCCCGAGGGAGCCGTACGTGAAATGGGCAACGTCGGTGGATGCTGGTGCGAAAGAGTTTGAGGAAGACGTTCGCGCGAACGTATCGGTCTACCTCATCCCTCCGGATCCGAAGGAGGAGCAAGAGGCCGCGCCAATCGAACTATGGTTCAATCGAATCTTCGAAAACGAACTCGAGAGCTGGTACCTCGACGAAGAGACTTGGCCGCAGCAACGGGATCTAGAAACGTTTCAAGAGTGGTTCGAGGTAGCGATCGATTCAGTGATCATTGATCTGGTGGACGGCCCAATTCGACACGAGGAATGGTAGCTCATCGGGGTGGGGTCCCCGTCGCTCGCTGCGATTCTGTCTAACAAGCCGGTCAAGCTGACAGTCGGCTCTGTCACGCATCTGGCAGGAGCCAGCTGCGCGCCAGAACCGCCCGAAGCTTAACACCAGGGTGTTATACGGATTGACGAGAGATACATCCAAGCGTACTATAAAACGTACGAATGGAGGCGCAACATGAGCAAGATTCCCGATATCGTTCCCGTCAGTGATTTTCGCCAGGATGCCGCCGCGGTGCTCAAAAGGCTGCAATCTGGCGCGGGACCCCTGGTGGTCACCCAACGCGGTCGGGCCGTCGCCGTCATGCAGAGCGTCGAGGCGTACGAGAAGCGTGAACGTGAGCGAGAGTTGCTGCGGCTTCTCGCCGCGGGAGAACGCGAGATCGCTGCCGGAGAGGGGCATTCGCTGGCTAGCGTGATGAGGGAGGCCGACGCACTGCTCGGAGATGACGAGTCGTGAAGATCAAGTTCACCCCGTCGGCGCGGCGGCAGTTCCTCGAAGGTCTGGAGTACATCCGCCAAGATAGTCCGACAGCAGCTCGTCAGTTTCGGCTCAAGGCGGAAGCAGTGCTTGGCCGGTTGAGTGAGTTCCCGGATTCGGGACGAGCGATCCCGGAGTTCCCGGAACTGCCGCATCGAGAGGTCATCGTTCGGCCGTACCGGTTCTTCTATCGCATCGTCGGAAAGACAGTATGGATAGTTTCCGTTTGGCATTCGGCGCAATTGCCGGCTGGTCCGGGCAATTGAACCCCGCATAGCAACCGTTCCTTGTGCCATCGAGATTGTGTCTGCCCCGAAATCGAGCCCGAGGACCGCACCATCACTGTCGTCAAGGTGCCGAAGGATCATAATTCAGGGCCGAAGACGTCACGAAATCTGCCGGACACACTCTCCGTGGCACAACCCTCAGATCTCGATCCAGTCGGGAAAGAACTCCTGGACATCCGAATTCAGGTTCAGATGGCGAATCACCCAGCCCTTCGCCCCACGCACCAGAAACAGCTCGAGAAAGAGATGGTCATCCTTGGTCGTGCCCAGCGCGTGGACCTCCCGCAGCAGCGTGTCGCCGTGCTGCTCGTGCAGGATCACGTCATGGTAGTTGAACGCTTCGTCCTCGGAGAGGAACTGTTCGATGATCCCCATGACCACATCCGCACTTCCCTCGTCGAAATGCTGCTGGAGCACCTCGCGGACGCGGTCCATCGCGTTGGCGAGGATGGGCGTCAGCAGGGCTTCGGTCGCGTCCTGGGCTTTCTCGTAGTGGATCAGGCCATCGGCGAGGGCGCCCAGCGGCGACAGCGCGAGGATCAGTGCGAGTGCGGCGACGGCACGGTCGGGTCGGCTCATCGTTGGTCTCCCTGTTCGAGGTGACGGCCACTCGATCCAGGTCCGGATCGTGGCCCGGACCACGAGGGGCATCGCCTGGCAGCGACCGCCAGGACGCCGCAGTGAGCGGCGCTCATGGATTCGTGGCAGCGCGCAGGTTTGCCAGACGATGAGTGAGGATGTCCGGATCAGGTGTGAGATTCAAGAACTCAGCCGGAACCAGCTTGCGAATCTTCCAAAAATATCCGCAGTCTAACCCCTACCGCACCACCACCGCCCGCGCCGTGGCCACCGCCCCGCCCGCGCGCAGCCGCACCAGGTACACTCCGCTCGGCAGCGCCCGGCCCGCGGCATCCCGGCGGTCCCAGCCCAGCTCGTGCCACCCCGCGGCCAGCGCCGCCCCCGCGCTCAGCACCGCGAGCCGCCGCCCCCGCAGGTCGCACACCTCCACCGTGACGGTCGCCGCCCCCGGCAGCGCGAACGCCACCACCGACCGGCCAGCCGCCGGATCCCCCCGCACCTCGAGCCGCAGCCCCGCACCGGGCGCCAGAGGCGGCGCCGCGGTGGGATCGTCCACCGCCACCCGATCGCAGTAGATATCCGCTGCATAAAGCAGCTCGCGATCGTCGGGCCAGACGATCAGCACGCCGCCCGCGCCGGCTACCAGGTCGGGGCGCTTCTGGTTGTTGGGCGCCGTGCTCACCGGCACGCCGTCGGCGGCCCAGAGCGCGGTCCCGGCCGCGTCGAGTCGCTGGGCGTAGACGTCCTCGTGGCCCAGGCCCTCGCGGTTGTCCTCCCAGGCGAGGAAGGCGCCGCCCGTGCCGTCGGGCGCGAGGTCCGCGTCGCGCTGGGCGTCGGGGGCGCCGCACACCAGCACGCCGTTCACGGGCCAGGCCGCCGCGCCGCCGGTGCCGATCCGCTGCGCGTAGATGTCCAGGTTCCAGGGCGGCCCGCTGGCGTTGCGGTAGTCGAACCAGCAGACGATGGCCCCGCCGGCGGTGTCGCCGCAGAGCGCGGGCCGGTACTGCGACTCGCCCGCGCTGCACGCCGCGAACCCGCCCGCGGTCCAGCGGCCGGCGCCGTCGTCGGCCGCCAGCTTCTGCGCGTAGATGTCGGGCCCGGCGCCGCGCCGGTCGACCCACGCCAGCAGCAGGTCGCCGTCGTCGGCCAGCCGCGCGGTGATGGCGTCCTGGCCGTCCGGCCGCACGCACACCGCCACACCGTTGACCGTCCAGAGGCTCGTCCCGTCGGGATCCAGGTGCTGGGCGTAGACGTCGCCCACGTCGTCGCGGGCGTCGGACCAGGCGAGGTAGGCGCCGCCGTGGCCGTCGGGACAGAGCGTGGGGCCGTCCTGGTCCCAGCCCATCACCACCAGCGGCAGCGGCTGGCCGCCGTTCCAGAGCGGCGTGCCGTCGCCGGCGAGGCGCTGGCCGTGGAGGTCGTAGAACACGGGGTCGGTGTTCTTGTCCTGCCAGACCACGATCACCCCGCCCGCGCCGTCCGGACACGCCGTGGGCTGGTCCTCCATGCCGGCGCCCGTGGCCACGGGCACGCCGCCGTCGGCCAGCAGCACCTCGCCCGCCGCGTTGATTCGCTGGGCGTAGACGTCGCGCAGCCGCGCGCCGAACGCGCGCTCGTCCTGCCAGACGAGCCAGGCGCCGCCCGCGCCGTCGGCCACCAGCGGGGTGAAGCCCGTGGTGCCGGTGGACGAGTGGTAGAGCCCCTGGTCGCCGGGCGCGGTGCACACCGGCACGCCGTCGACCTGCCAGAGCACCGCGCCCTGGGCATTCACGCGCTGGACGTAGATGTCACGGTCGCCGTCGCGGGTGTCCTCCCAGGCCACGATGGCGCCGTCCTCGCCGTCGCTCACGCAGAAGACGTCGGACTTGTCGCCCACCGCGAGGCTCAGCGGCACGTTGACCGTGGGGTCGTCGGGCCAGGCGGCGAGGACGGGCGCGGCGAGCAGCAGGACGAAGCAGAGGCGCAGCAGCATGGGTGGTCCTCCGGGGATCGCTGGTCACGATGATGCACGACACGATGGTAGCACACCGTCGGTGAGAGGGGGCGATTCCATCCCTCCGCCATGGAGTCCCCCGCGCATGGCGCCGCGCCGACCGGGCCCACGCAAAACGCGCCCGGGATCCATCTCCCGGGCGCGTTCGTTCGTTCCGGAGCGGACCGGTCAGCCCGTGGTCACCCACGCCGGCACCAGCTCGGCCAGCTCCTGCTGCATGCGCGCCAGCCGCGCCGTGAAGGCCTCGCGATGCGGCGCCATCAGCTTACCCGCCACCTCGCGGTAGTGGTCGACGCCGTGCTGCAGGTTCTCGCGGCACTCGGCGATCGACCGCGCCAGGCGGTCCGACGGCGTCTCCTGCTGCTTGGCGATGTCGCGCCGCAGGCATTCCAGGTGCAGCGACAGCTCCTTGAGCAGCATGTGCGGCCGCCCGGGCGCCAGCGGCAGGCTGGCCCGGCCGTAGATGTGGTCGACCATGCCGTCGAGGCTCGTCACCTTTTCGAAGTAGGCGGCGTTGGGGCCGCAGCAGACGGCGGTGGTGGCGGCCGGATCGATGCCCATGTTCGCCGTGGCGCCGCCGGCCAGGTCGTGGCAGATGCACGCCTTGGCCAGCACCGACTCCTGGGCGCGTTTCTGCTCCAGCGTCGACAGCGCCGAGCCGGCGATCTGCTCGAGCTTGCGGCGCTGGAACGCGCGGCTCGCGGTGCAGAGCGGCTTCTCGGTGAACTCGGTGCTCGAGACCAGGTAGCCCTTGGGGCAGCGGCTGCCGGGCGTGCCCTCGGCGATGTTCAGCAGCCGGTTCTCCTCGCTCGTGGACGTGCGCAGCGACCAGAACGGCACGCCCAGCGGCGAGGCGCCGCTCAGGTCGATGTCGTTCTCGCCAGCGGTGGTCAGGCGCGCCAGGCTCGTGGGGTCGATGTTGACGACCTCGGGCACGAACAGGAACGCGCTCCCCCAGCCCGTGCCGTCCACGCGGTAGTACTCGCGCAGGAACAGGTCCTCGTGGGCGTCGCCGATCCCGCCCTGCACGGTCACGCGCGCGGGAGCGGGCTCGCCGGCCTCGCCGCGGCCCAGCGCGGTCAGCGCCTGCCGGCGGATCTTGCGCAGGTTCTCGGCCAGGCTGGCCTTCTCGCGCTTGAACTCGTCGAGGATGGGGCCCAGGAGCTGGCCCTTGCCGCCGAAGGCGTGGCCGCCGCAGTTCAGGCCCGACTCCACGCGGAACTCGGAGATGTGCAGCCCCAGCTTGGCCAGCAGCTTGCCCTGCAGCAGCGCCGAGCGGTAGTCGCTCACCTTCAGCACGATGCGCTTGCGCAGGTTGCCTCGCTCGTCGGGCAGCAAGTCGTTGAACTCGCCCATGTAGGCGAAGAGGCGGCGGTTCATCCCCGCCGACAGCACCACCGAGGCGTCGACCTTGCTGTTCATGAACCCGCGCAGCGCGCTCAGGGCGTCGCTGCAGCGCTCGGGCAGCTTGCGGCCGCGGCGGTCGTGGTCGCGGTCGAGCTTGGTCATGATGTTCACGTCGATGGGGCCGGGCCGCACGAACTCGCGCAGCCGGTCCTGGAGCTCGCGGCGCGCCTCGGGGTCGGCGGTGGCCATCATGGTGTCGTACATGTCGCGCAGCGGCCCCGGCGGCAGCAGCTCGAAGTAGCGCACGATCTCGCTGCCGGTCTCGAACACCGCGCTGCGGACGCGCTCGACCTGGCGCTGGACCAGGTCGTCGAGCAGGTCGAGGTAGGCGGTGATGCGACGCGCGCGGGCGTCCTCCGCGTGGTCCTCGATGGGCTCGCACGGCTCGCCGTGCTCGCGGCAGAGGCGCTGGCGCACCTGCTCGATGAGCACGTCGTCCACCAGCGACACCACCGAGGCGATGCCGTAGCGCGCCACCTTCAGCGGCGTGTCGATGGTGAATCCGGTTCCCATGACGGGAATGTGGAAGGTGTGCACGGGCTTGTGCGGGTGCTGACCCATGTCGGCTCCGGTCTCCAAGGGTGACTCTGAACGACGCGGAGCGTAGAACAGGGTGGCTTGTACAGAGAAAGAGTATGCCAAGATCGCGCCAATGGCCAAGGAAGTTATCCGACGCCGGTTGGTCCGTACCCGATCAACTTCCAGGCTGGGTAACGTCCGCGATCCGGATCGGGTTCCAGATATCGCCGGCACATTTCGAGCCAGACTTGGCAGAGAAACCGGCATAGACCTTCCCGGAAAACACCAATATACTATTTTAATAGGTTTTGTACTCCAAGTCTGCTAAGCTGCCAATCTCATTGCTTACCAGTCGCCAGGAGGTTCGTCATGGTCCGCCGCCACACTGCCGCCATCGTCCTCTCCCTGCTCCTGCTCCCCCTCGCCGCCCCGGCCCAGCACGTGATCCTGGTGGCCAACGACCTCGGCATGCACTGCATGAACCAATACCACCACACCCTGTCCATCCTGCCGCCCTGGAACACGCTGCAGGCGCAGGTCGTGCTGCGCGGCGACGCCACCAACCCGCCGCAGCTGATCACCGAGGACGTCGTCCTCGAGTACTCGATCCCGGGCAACACCTACTCGGTGGGCAAGACCGACTTCTGGGACTGGGACGTGGAGCTGTTCGGCGTGGATCTGCCGCCGAACATCGGCCTGACCGGCAAGGGCCTGGACGACGTCTTCGACCTGCACGAGGACCTCTTCATCGCCGAGGGCGTGCCGCTGACACCGTTCCCTGACGCCACGCCCACCGTCGAGGTCCCCTACCAGCAGGCGCTGGTGATCCTCCGCGACACCATGGGCAACGAGCTGGCCCGCGCCACGCCGGTGATGCCGGTCTCCACCGAGATCAACTGCACCACCGCCGGCTGCCACGCCAGCGAGACCGCCATCCTCTTCGCGCACGAGGACGAGGGCGGATTCGACCCCACCGCCACCCCCATCCTCTGCGCCGATTGCCACGGCTCAACGCCGCTCACCGGCCCGTTCCCCGGCCCGTATGGCTGGTTCTCCGAGCGCATCCACGAGAAGCACCATTTCCTCGACGAGACCGTGGGCGGCCTCGACGCCTGCCAGCTCTGCCACCCGGGCCCCCAGACCCGCTGCCTGCGCGGCACCATGGGCAACGACTTCGACATGATCTGCCAGGATTGCCACGGGGACCTCGAAGAAGTGGCCAATTCCATCGACAACGGCCGCGTCCCCTGGGTCGACGAGCCCGCGTGCCGCACCTGCCACACCGCCGCCTACGGCGAGCCGGTGGGACAGCTCTACCGCAACAGCCGCGGCCACGGCGGTCTGCTCTGCACCGCCTGCCACAACAGCCCCCACGCCATCTTCCCCAGCCGCGAGGACGCCGACAACCAGGTGATGATCGACCTGCAGGGCCACGCGGGCACCCTGAGCGACTGCACCGTCTGTCACGGCCACACACCCAGCGGTCCCGGGCCCCACGGCTTCGTGCCCACCGCGGTGGTGGAGGCCGAGATCCTGGGCGGCCTGGCGAACCTGCATGTGTTCCCCTCACCGGCCCAGACCGGCGCCGGCTGCACCATCGAGGCCGCGGCGGCCGCACGTTCGACCCGCGGTCGGCTCCTGGTGTTCGACGTACGGGGCCGGACGGTCCGCCATCTGCGCGGAGAGACCGATGCCGCCGGCCACCTGAGCCTGGCCTGGGACGGCCGCGACGCCGACGGCCGCGCGGTGGCCTCCGGGACCTACTTCCTGCGCTGGGACGACGGGACCCGGCAGGCCGGTGGGAAGGTGGTCATGGTCCGGTAGGCGGCGGTCGGACGTTGTCCGCACCGCGCATCGCGTGCAACCATTGGGAGAGCGCTCCGTCCTACCCACGGACGCCGACCCACAACGGAGGTATCGCGATGATGATCTGCCGGACGAACGTCCCCGCCCGGAGGTCGCTGGCGGCCCTGGCCCTGACCGCCGGCCTGCTGGCCGGCGCCGCGGCGGCCGTCCCCACGGTCGCCAACGGCCCCGAACCGGAGCACGGCGTAACCGATGTCGCGCTCACCGAGCTCTGGCGCGCCGGCGGCGAGGACGACGACGTCTTCTTCGGCAACGTCCTGCAGGTGCTCGGCGGCCCCGACGGCGAGGTATACGTCCTCGACGTGCAGCTCGTCCAGGTCTTCGTCTTCGCCGCCGACGGCGCGCTCCTGCGCACCCTGGGCGGCCGCGGCGAGGGCCCCGGCGAGGTCCGCAACGCCAACAGCATGCTGACCCTGGCCGACGGTTCGCTGGGCCTGGGCCAGGTCCTGCCCGGCAAGCTGGTCCTGATCGACCGCCAGGGTGACCCCGCCGGCTCGCTGCGCCTGACCGACAGCGAATCGGACGGCGGCGGCTACATCCTGCTCATGGGCGGCCAGGCCCACGACACGTTCCTGGCGTTGACGGGCATGCGCTGGCGCCTGAGCGATTCGGGCGAGCTGCAGCAGGACATGTTCCTGCGGCGTTACGGCCTGGACGGCGCGCCCGGGGTGGACTACCTGACCAAGACCTCCCGCTTCGACGCCACCCATTTCGTGTTCGACGAGCTGGGCTTCGACTTCGTCTGGTCGCGCTTCGGCATCACCCCCACGGGCCAGGTCTGCTTCGCCCCTCACCGCAACGAGTACGCCATCCACGTCTGCGCCGCCGACGGCACGGTCGAGCGGATCGTCACCCGCGACTACGAGAGCCTCCGGCGCACCGACGCCGACGAGCGCCGTGCCGAGCTGAACACGGAGGCCATCGGCTCGCAGTACGGCCAGCAGCTACAGGGCGTCACGGTGGAGGATACGGAGCCCGACATCACCGCGCTGTGGTGCCACCCCGACGGCACGCTCTGGGTGCGCACCAGCCGCGGCGACCGCGAGCGCGTACCCGGCGTCCTCTGCACCGTCGACCTCTTCGACGCGCAGGGGCGGTTCGCCGAGCAGCGCCGCCTCCTCGCTCCGGGCAACCCCGAGCAGGACGCCATCCATTTCCTGCCCGACGACCGCGTGGTGGTGGTCACCGGCGCCGCCGAGGCCTACCGCCGCGAGGTGAACTCCACCACCGACGAGTCGGCCGGCGGCGAGGAGCGGCCGCTGGAAGTGATCTGCTACGAGATGCGGTGACCGGCACACGGCAGAGGCGCCTCCCGCGGGAAGCGCCTCGTGGATCCTGTCGCCAGCGGTCCGGATCTACTCGTCGGCCCCGCCACCGCCGCCGGTGTTGATCAGGGTGAAGATCTCGATGGCCGGCGGGATGGCCACGTCCTGGGCCAGGATGACGTCCTGGTAGTCGAACTCGCTGCCGGTGCCGGGCACGCGAGCCGCCTCCTGGTTCTCCACCCAGACCGCCTCGCCCCAGGCGATCAACACGTCCTGCAGCTCGGCGTTCTCGCCGATGAGGCCGCGGCCGCTGACCTCGTTGAACTCGGTGGCCAGCAGCTGGCGCAGCAGCTCGTCGATGGGTTCGCGCGAGTTCGAGCGGAGGATGTCGTAGGCCTCCTGCAACTCGTTGCCCGGCGTGAACGCGAAGACTTCGTCGAGGAAGAGCTCCTGGATATCCGCCAGGAAGCCCTCCATGGTGGCGCGGTCGTACACCGCGTTGCCGCCGCCGTTGCGCAGCGCCGCCCGCAGCTCCCGGATCCAGAACTTCACCGACTCGCCGTCGGTCGCCAGCACGCCGCCTTCCAGCTCGAAGATGATCTCCTCGGTCTGGGGCGAGAAGCCGAAGTCGTTGCCGGGCGCATCGGCCGCCACCACGACCTCGCGGCTCAGCGCCGTCGTCGCGTCGAACGACTCGGAGAGCTCGGCGTTGAACGCGTCGGGATAGGCGGCGGGGATCGCCAGCGTGTAGGTGCCCGCGGCGCGGATGATGCTGTAGCCGCCGAAGGCGTCGGTGCGCAGGATGTCCACCGTGCCGTCGTCGTGCGTCAGCTCGACCACGACGTCGGCGATCCCCGACTCGTCGAAGTCCCGCTCGCCGTCGGCGTCCGCATCGACGAACACCGTGCCCGCGATCACGAAGCCCGCACAGGGGCCGTAGACCTGGCCCACGCCATTGGTGTTACCGGTCTTGACCGCGCTGAAGATCACGCCCTCGGGCACGTCGCCCAGGAAGCTGATCGAGTACTGGCGGCCCACCGAGTCGTCGGCCTCCACGTTCAGGTGCCATTCGATGCCGTAGATCCCCGTCTGCGGATTCTCGTTGATGCTCACCGAGTTGGTCGGCGAATAGCCGCTCAGCTCGGGAGCGCAGTCGGGCAGCTCGAGGGTGAAGTGGCTCAGCGCGGGATCCACGCCGGTGCCGAACACGGTGTAGCGGAAGGTGGTCTCGTCGCCGGTGAACGTGCGCCCGTCATACTGGACGATGTAGTTGTTGATCAGGGTCTGGTTGGCGGTCTTGTCGACCACGCCCGATCGATCGGCGGCGCCCGGCAGGACGCCGGCGGGCTCGGTGGGCGGTTCGGAGGAGCAACTCGCCAGGAACAGGACACTGAGGAAGATCCAGAGATACCGCATGCTGGGACTCCTTGATCGATCGTGATCGGGTCGCTGCTGGCCCTCCGGCTCCCCCGGGCATCCATACTGCAAGCCATGACCGTCGGTGATATCAGGCCGCAACGTAAAGATGATGAGTTTCATCCGCAATAAGGGGGGTCTTCAGCGAGCCCGACGGCTCACTCGGCGAGCGCCTCGATCCGCGCGGCCTCCGCGACCATGGCCGCCGCCTCCTCCTCGCGACCCAGCCGGCCCAGCGCGTCGGCGTAGTCCTTGAGGATGCCGGGCAGCTCGGGATGGTCGGGACCGTGGGCCTGCACGAAGATGGCCACCGCGCTCTCGAAGTAGGGCAGTGCGGCCTCGGGATCGCCGCGTTCGCAGATCAGCACGCCCAGATCGCGCTTGGTCCAGGCCACGTCGGGGTGGTCGGCGCCCAGGGTGCGCTCGCGGATGGCCAGCGCCCGGCGGTAGAGCGGCTCGGCCTGGTCGTACTTCCCCTGCAGCCGGTAGAGGTTGGCCAGGTTGTTCACGGTCTGGGCCACGTCGGGATGGTCGGGGCCCAGGACCTTCTCGCGGATCTCCAGCGCGCGCTGGTAGAGCGGCGCCGCGTCGTCGTAGCGCTCGCGGACCTGGCTGAGCAACGCCAGGTTGTTGACCGCGGTGGCCAGCCGCGGGTGCTCCGGCCCCAGCACCTTCTCGTAGATGGCGATGGCCTCGCGGTAGTGGACCTCGGCCTCCTCAAACCGCTCCATCTGGTGGTAGAGCAGGCCCAGGTTGTTCAGGCCCTTGGCCACGTCGGCGTGGTTCTCGCCGTAGGCCTGTCGCCAGATCGCCAGCGCCTGCTTGTAGAGCGCCTCGGCGGTCTCGTAGTCGCCCTCGTTCCAGGCCAGGATGGCCAGGCCGTTGAGACTGCCGGCCACCTCGGGGCTGTCCGGGCCCAGCTCGGCGATCCGCAGGTCGCGGGCGCGCTCGTACAGCGGGTGGGCCTCGTCGTAGCGGCCCTGCCGGCGGTAGACGCTGGCCAGTTCGCCCAGGCTCTGGGCCAGCGCCAGCTGGCTCGCCCCGGGGTGGCGGCCCATGAGCGCCATGGCCTCCTGGAGCATGGCCTCCGCCTCGTCGTACCGCGCGAGCCGGATGTGCAGGTCGGCCAGTTCGATGAGACTCGTGGCCAGACGCAGGTCATCGCCGGCCAGTTCCTGGCGCCGCAGCTCGAGCGACGTCTGTAGCAGCGGCTCGGCCTCCTCGTAGAGACCAAGGTTGCGGTACACCTTGCCGATGGTGTTCATCAGCCGCGCCTGGGTATAGGGCTGGTCGGCCAGCTCGCCTTCGATGCGCTCGGCGCCGGCGGCGAGGATCTCCCGCGCGGTGATGGTGTTGCCGCGCGACTGGTCGGGGTCGGACACCTCGAAGAGGTCGACCAGGAAGTCCGAGACCTGGGTGGCGGTGGCCGCCTCGCGGGTGGCCACGCGTTCGGCGCGCACCGCGCGGATGAGGCCCACGGTGGTGCCGGCGATGCCCAGCAGCACGGCCAGCCCCACGAACGCGCCGGCCAGCACGCCGGTGCGGTGCCGCTTGACGAATTTCCGCACCAGGTAGGCCTTGCTGGGCGGACCGGCCTGGACCGGCTCGTCGGCCAGGTGGCGCCGGATGTCCATGGCCAGGCCGTTGGCGGTCTCGTAGCGCCGGGCGCGGTCCTTCTCCAGCGCCTTCATGGTGATCCAGTCCAGGTCGCCCCGCAGGCGCTTGTGCAGGCTCGAGGGCGCGCAGCCGCGCAGGCGGGCCGCCTCGTCGAGCGAGGTCGCCATGGTGGTCACGCGCGCGCTGGGTCGCGGCGGTTCGTCCTCGCGGATCTTCCGCAGCACCTCCTGGAAGCCGCACTGCTCGAACTCCTGCTTCGTGAACGGCCGCTCGCTCACCAGCAGCTCGTAGAGCAGGACGCCGAGGGCGTAGACGTCGGTGCGCGTGTCGATACCCTGCGAATCCAGGTCGGCCTGCTCGGGACTCATGTAGGCGGGCGTGCCCAGGAGCTGGCCCAGGTTGGTCTGCATGGTCAGATCGGTGAGCGACTGGTCCACCGCCTTGGCCACGCCGAAGTCGATGATCTTGGGCACCGGCTTGCCGTCCACCTCGGTGACCAGGACGTTGGAGGGCTTGAGGTCGCGGTGGATGATGGCCTTCTGGTGCGCGTGCTGGACGCCCTCGCAGACCTGGATGAAGAGCTCGAGTCGCTGGCGCAGGTCGAGCTGCCGCGCGTCGCAGTAGTCGGTGATGGGAATGCCCTCGACGTACTCCATGACGAAGTACGGCCGACCGCGCTCGCTGGCGCCGGCGTCGAAGACCTTGGCGATGCAGGGGTGGTCCATGAGCGCCAGCGCCTGGCGCTCGGACTCGAAGCGCGCCACGAACTCCTGGGTGTCCATGCCCTGCTTGACGATCTTCAGCGCGACCTTGCGCCGGATCGGCTCCTGCTGCTCGGCCAGGAACACCTGGCCCATGCCGCCCTCGCCGATCTGCTCGAGCAGGAGGTAGGGGCCGATGCGGTCGCCGGCGGGCGCGCTGGCCCCCGACGGCGTGCGGGCGCCGTCGTCCTCGGGGCTGAACGCCTGGGTCCTCTCGTCATCCACGGTCGTCTGCTTCGGCTGAGGCGTCGGGGCCCGGCCGGGGTGCGGCCGGGCGGAACATCGCCATCCAGGATAATGTTTCTCTTTCATTCTGGCGAGGTTGCGGCGCCGGCGGGAACGTAAAGGGGCCGCCCCCGATGGGACGGCCCCCGCACCGATCGGTGGCGGCCGGCCTACTCGGCCACCCGCTTGTTCTGCGTCACCAGCGACACCACCACCAGCGTCAGGAAGCTGAGCGGGATGGAGATGATACCGGGCTGGCCCAGCGGATGCCAGGCGTCGGCCGCGGTCAGTCCGTAGGGACCGGCGAACATGGCCGGACCGGTGAGGATGATGCCCAGCGCCGACACGATGCCCACGATGATCGAGGCCACGATGCCCGCCGACGTGGTCCGGGGCCAGAACAGGAGCATGAGGATGGCCGGCAGGTTGGCCGACGCCGCCACGGCGAACGCCCAGCCCACCAGGAAGCTCACGTTCACCCCGCGGAACACGATGCCCAGCACGATGGCGATGATCCCCACCCCGAAGGCCGCCACCTTGCCGGCCAGCACCTTCTTCTGCTCGGTGAGGTTCATCTGGCCGAAGCGGTCCATGAGGTCGTGGGCCACGGCGCCCGAGGCCGCCACGATCAGGCCGGCCACGGTGCCCAGCACGGTGGCGAAGGCGATGGCCGAGATGATGGCGAAGAGCACGCCGCCGAACGACAGCGCCAACAGCGGCGCCGACATGTTGTTGTCGGCGGGGTTCACCGTGCCGCCGATCCCCGCGCCCAGACCCATGAACAGGGTCAGCACGTAGAAGAACCCGATGGCGGCGATGGCCACGATGGTGGACTTGCGCGCGCACGCCGGGCTCGGCACGGTGTAGTAGCGGATCAGGATGTGCGGCAGGGCGGCGGTGCCGAAGAACAGCGCCAGCATGAGCGACACGAAGTTCAGCTTCTCCCAGCCCGTCTTCACCTTGAACTTCACGCCGGGCTTCATCTGGTCGGTGCCGGTGACGGTCTTGGGGTAGAAGACCGTGGTCTTGGTGCCGGCCTCGTCGAAGACCTTGGTCTGGTGCCACTGCTCGATGCGCGTGTCGGGATGGGTCAGCCGCGCCAGGAAGGTCACCGGGTTGAGGCTGCCGGTGCCCTTGGCGGCGTCCTCGGCGCTCATGCCGCCGATGGCCGTGATGCGGCCCACGGGATAGAGCAGGCCGTCGGGCTTGCCGTTGATCAGGTCGGCGGTCTGCCACTGGCACTTCCAGAGCGCGGCGCCGTCCTGCTTCCACCAGCTCGCCTCGCCGGCCTGGCTGTACTTGGCGAACTCGCCGGCCTGGTGCACGAGCAGGTACCCTTCGGCCAGGAGCTGATCGTGGGTGGCCTCGGTGGGGATGTAGTGGAGGTTCTGGCCGTCGTCCCCGGTGAGGCTGGGCGCCTCGGTGCTGATGCCGCGCACCATGAGGAAGACCACCAGGATGGTGGAGAAGATCAGCAGCAGGCCGCCCTTGAGGAACTGCACGTACGTGGTCGACGTCATGCCCGCGGTGGCCACGATGGTGATCACGATCACGCCCACGATGATCACGCCCACCCAGTGCGGCAGCCCCAGCAGCGGTTCGACCAGCGAGCCGGCGCCGTTCATCTGGGGGATCAGGTAGCAGATCGACACCACCAGCGTGCTGATGGCCGCCGCGAGCTTGATGCCGCGGCTGTTGAACTTGGCGTCGAGCGCGTCGGTGAAGGTGAACTTGCCCATGCGCTTCATGGGTTCGGCCACCACGAACAGCGCCACGATCCAGCCGGCCAGGTAGCCGATGGAGTAGAGGAAGCCGTCGTAGCCCAGGGTGGCGATCATGCCGCAGATGCCCAGGAACGAGGCGGCCGACAGGTAGTCGCCCGCGAAGCTGATGCCGTTGACGGCCCAGTGGATCTGGCCACCGGCGGCATAGTAGCCCGCCGCCGACTTGGCCTTGCGTGCGAAGAACCAGCTCAGGTAGAGCACCAGCCCCACGAAGGCGCCGAAGATCACGATGGACAGCGGAGTGCCGTGGAGATTCATTCCTGGACCTCCCCACGCGCCGTGCCGCCAGCCAGTTCCTTCTCCTTGGTCGTGCAGAGGTGGTTGTAGATCAGGGCGAGGATCAGGGCGAAGATGATCAGCCCCATGCCGTAGACCACGGCCAGGTTCAGGCCGGCCACCACGATCGTCTGCATGGCCCGTCCCTCGGTCAGGACGTTGGTGAAGACGAAGCCGGCGTAGACGAGGCAGTAGACGATGAACATGCCGACGCCGAGTCGACTCTTGTAGCGGCTGGCCGGATCCGGTCCGGAATCCCGAGCTGGTCCGTGGTGCATGGCGACCTCCTGAGAAGGCGAGCAGAGGTGGAAACAGCGAACCTTGTCCGGCCCCCACCTGTCGGGACGCGGAACAAGGCGAAGTAACCATGTTGGATTTATAACAGCCACGTCAATGGAAAATTGAATTTCGCCGCATCAAAACGCCGTAATTGGCTTGTTTTGACCGGAGATCAATGACAGAGCGTTGTTGGCTTGGGCCACCCGCTGGGCTACACTGGCGGGGTCGCCGGCCACGAACCCCTCGCGATGGGACCCTGCATGCGACGCCTAGCCTGGCGCACCGTCCTGCCCGCCCTCCTCGCCATCGGCCTCTTCTCGGGGGTGGTCTTCCTCTACCTGCTGCCGTCGCTCGACCGCGCGGTCATGGACCAGAAGCGGCTCATGATCCGCGAGCTGACCGAATCGGCGTGGAACATCCTGGCGCGGTTCGCGGCCGAGGAGGAGGCCGGCCGCCTGACGCGCGCCGAGGCGCAGGCCGCAGCCATCGGCCAGGTGCGCAGCCTGCACTACGGCCAGGAGAGCAAGGACTACTTCTGGATCATCGACATGCAGCCCCGCATGGTGGTCCACCCCTACCGGCCCGACCTCGAGGGCACCGACCTCGGCGATTTCACCGACCGCCAGGGCAAGCGCCTGTTCGTGGAGATGGTCCGCACGGTGGAGCGCGACCAGGCCGGCTACGTGAGCTACATGTGGCAGTGGAAGGACGACAGCGACCGCATCGTGCCCAAGCTGTCGTACGTCAAGGGCTTCGCGCCCTGGGGCTGGATCATCGGCACGGGCGTCTATACCGAGGACGTGGACGCCGAGATCGCCTCGCTCACCGGCAACCTGCAGGCCGCGGCGCTGTTGATCGTCCTGGTGGTGGCGCTGCTGCTGGTGGTGCTGCTGCGCGCCAGCTTCCAGTCCGAACGCGGCCGCCTCCGCGTGGCCGCGGCGCTGGCGGTGTCGGAGGAGAAGTACCGCTCGCTGGTGGAATCGGCCGGCGAGGCCATCGTCATGGCCCTGGGCGGCGAGGGCCTCTACGCCAACACGAGCCTGCTGCGGCTGCTCGGCTACCAGCGCGAGGAGTTCGCCCGGCTCGACATCGCCGGCATCATCAAGCCGACGCCCGAGGAGCTCGAGAGCGGCCGCCGGCACTGGCAGGCGGTCACCGACGGCGTGGTGGCCCCCACGCGCTACGAGGCCGAGCTCGTCTGCAAGGACGGCCGGCTCTTGCGGGTCATGCTCACGCTCTCTCGCATCGTGGTCCAGGGCCGGGTGGGGTTCATGGCGGTGGCCTCGCGGCTCTCGCGGCCGCGCGAGCTGGACATCGCCACGGCCGCCGGCGGCGACGACCTCGAGGCCGCCAGCCGCCGCATGCGCGACCTGGCGAGCCTCATGATGAACCACGGCGCCGACGCGGTGCAGGTCAGCCGCATGCTCTCGGCCAGCGCCGACGCGGTGGTGCGCAAGGCCATCGAGTTCATCGTGGCCGAGCTGGGCGCGCCACCGTCGCCCTTCGACGTCATGCTCATGGGCAGCCTGGGCCGCGGCGAGGTCACCCTGCTCGCCGACCAGGACCACGCCATCATCCACCCCGACCCGCCAGCGTCCGAAGCCGCCAGCGTCCGCGAGTACTTCCTGGCCATGGGCGCCCGTCTGGCCGACCTCCTCGACGCCGCCGGCTACCCGTACTGCCAGGGCGGCATCATGGCCAGCCAGGAGTCCTGCTGCCAGTCGCTGAGCGGCTGGTGCGCCACCTTCGACCGCTGGATCACCACCCTCGAGCCCGACGACCTGCTCCACGCCAAGATCTTCTTCGACTTCCGCAGCGCGCTGGACGAGGGCCGGCTCATCCCGGCGCTCCAGCAGCACCTGCACGCCACGCTCGCGCGCGAATCCCGCTTCATCCCGCTGCTCGCCCACAGCGTGCTGCAGTACGAGCCGCCGCTCAACTCCTTCGGCTCCTTCGTCCTGGAGCTCACGGACGACGCGCGCCAGGCGTTCGACATCAAGGGGGTCCTGGCCCAGGTCGTGGACCTGGCGCGACTGCGCGCGCTGCAGCACGGGGTCACCGCGGTGGGGACGCTGGAGCGTCTGGAGGCCCTGGCCGCCGCCGGGCACCTCCAGCCCCGCACCGCCACCGACACCGCCGACGCCTTCCGCCGCCTCCTCGAGCTGCGGCTCGGCCACCAGGCGCGCCGCATCAACGCCCAGCTCGACCCCGACAACCTCATCGCCCCCGATCGCCTCCCCCAGGACCAGCAGCACGAGCTCAAGCGCATCTTCGGCCACATCAAGGCCCTGCAGGCGGGGCTCGAACACGAATTCGGGGGCCGCTGAACCATGCCCGACACCATCCTCTTCATCAGCGATATCCACGCCAACTACCACGTCATCGACGCCCAGGTCGAGCACGCCGAGACCGAGCTCGGCATCCCGGTCAAGGAAGTCCTGGTGCTTGGCGATTTCGGTTTCTTCGGCGACGACCTGCACGCCTATTTCCGCCGCCAGAAGCGCCGCTTCCGCTGCCCGGTGGCCTTCATCGAGGGCAACCACGAGGATCACGGCTCGCTGGAAGCCCTGGCCGACAGCTACGCCGACGTGATCACCCACCTGCCCCGGGGCACGGTCCACGTGGCCGGACCCTGGCGCTGCCTCTGCCTGGGCGGCGCGCGCTACATGGACGCCTGGTCCACCCCCCGCGGTTGCGAGATCTCCCAGGCCGATGTCGCCGCCAGCCTGGCCCATTCGCCCGACGCCGTCGACCTGGTCATCACCCACGACTGCCCCGTGGGCATCGGCGTGCCCAACACCCCGGGGCTCGAGCACTACGGCCAGCCCGGGGTGCCCGAATTGAACCAGATCGCCGAACACTACCGGCCGCCGCTGTGGATCTTCGGCCACCACCATCGCTGGCACGAGGTCACCCACGAGGGCACGCGTTACCTCGGCCTGCCCCAGAGCTGGCTCGGCTATGCGTTGCTGGCTGCCGACGGCGAGGTCCGGACGGTGGCGCACGAGGTCCCCATCCGCTCCAGCTCGCGCTGGCGGCGGTGGTTCGGCTTGCGGTAGGCGGCGGGCAGGTCGCCCTAGTGCGCCCGCCTGGCGATGCCGCGGAGCATCCCGTTGAACACCGGTCCGTGCACCGGATAGAGCGTGTACCAGTAGACCAGCCCGAAGAGGCCCTCCGGGTCGTAGATGGCGGTCTGGCGGATGACCGCACCGTCGTCGCGGGGCTCCACCTCGAACTCGAGCCACGCCCGTCCCGGCAACTTCATCTCGGCCCGCAGGCGCAGCAGCCGGTCGGGTTCATAGCGCTCGACCCGCCAGAAGTCCACCGCGTCGCCCACGTGCAGCGTCTCCGGATCGCGCCGACCGCGGCGCAGGCCCACGCCGCCGACGAGCAGGTCGAGCCAGCCCCGCAGCTGCCACAGGAACTGGAACGCGTACCAGCCGTTCTTGCCGCCGATGCGCCGGATCGGAGCGAAGGCCCTGGGCACGGGCACGTCCACCGTCAGCGAGCGGGCGTCGAGCAGCCGGTTGCGGTAGCGCACCCCGGCACGGCCCGATTGCGGTCCCGCGGCGGAATAGGCGTCGAACCAGCTGGTCTCGGCGAACTCCTGCTCCTCGTTGCGCATGGCCCTGGCGATGGCCTCCGCCATCCCCCGGGGGCGGACGCTGAAGGCGCGAAGCGCCGCGTCGTCATGCACCACGGTGGGATGCTCGATGCTCTCGATGAGCTTCTTGCCCACCCGCGCGTAGAGCGGCGTGACCAGGCCGAGCCAGAGGCTGGACAGGCGCGGCGTCAGCACCGGGACCGGCACCATCACCCGGCGCAGGCCGCGCTGACGCGCGTACTCGCGCATGAGGTCGCCGTACGACGCCCGGTCGGCGCCGCCGATCTCGAACACGCGCGATTCGGGCGGCAGGTCGCGCGACTCGATCAGGTACTGGAGAAGATCGTCGATGGCGATGGGCTGGGCCTCGACGCCCACCCACTTGGGCGTGATCATCGCCGGCAAGCGCTCGACGAGCGCGCGGATCATCTCGAACGAGAGGCTGCCCGACCCCAGCACGATGGAGGAACGCAACTCGATGGTGGGCACGCCGCTGTCGCGCAGGATCCGCCCCACCTCGTGACGGCTGCGCAGGTGTGGCGAGAGGTCGGCATCGTCGCGAGCCAGTCCGCCCAGGTAGACGATCCGCTGGACGCCGGCCGCCCGCGCCGCCTCCCCGAAGTTCTGTGCGCCCGCGCGGTCCAGCTCCTCGAACCCATCGCGCGAGCCCATGGAATGCACGAGGTAGTAGGCGGTCTCGACCCCTGCCAGGGCCGCCGGCAGGGAGGCCGCATCGAGCACGTCGCCGGCCACGACCTCGGAGCCGGGGCCCACGCGGTCCTCGAGGCGTCCGGGGTTCCGGGCCAGCAGGCGCACCGGCAGTCCCCGGGACTCCAGGCGCGGCCAGAGCCGGCCGCCGACATAGCCCGTGGCCCCGGTGACCAGCACCCGGGGTCGGTCATCGTTGATCCCGTTCATGGGGCATCCTTCCGGTGGTGCGGTGATTCCCCGGCCAAGCTACCGCGACCGGCGTCCCGTGGCGAGGTTTCGTCAGTATTGATACGTTGCCCGTGCCTCGCAGGTGAGCCACCACCGGGAGTCGAGAACCATGAATCCGCGCCTCGCCCTCGTCCTGGCAATTTCGCTGGGGGTCGGGAGCACCCCCGCCGCAGGAGAGACCATGGCCGAAGGGTCGACCGTCATCGATTTCAGCGCCGCCGACCGCAGCGAATGGTATGTGGTCAACGACGGCGTCATGGGCGGCCGCTCGCAGAGCGACATCCGGCGCACCGACCGTGGGACTGGCCTCTTCACCGGCGAACTCTCGCTCGAGAACAACGGCGGCTTCGCCTCGGTGCGCGCCCGCGTGGGCCGGCGCGACCTCTCCGACCAGACCGGCCTCGAGATCCGCGTGCGGGGCGACGGCCGCACCTACCAGCTCCGGCTGCGCACCGACGACCGCTTCGACGGCGTGGCCTACCGCGCCTTCTTCCCCACCACGGACGGCGCCTGGACCACGATCCGCCTCGCGTTCGGCGAATTCGAGCCCACGTTCCGTGGTCGCGTCCTCACCGCGGCGCCCCCGCTCGACACCGCCCGCATCCAGCAGGTGGCCTTCATGCTGGCGGACAAGGATCCGGGGCCGTTCACCCTGGAGATCGACCACGTCCGGACCTATGCACCGGATCCCGGTGGTCCCTGAGGCACTCCTGGCCGATCCCCGCTTGTTTATTCGGCACCGGCACCCCTAGAATGGCCCATATCCTCTCACCTTCAGGACGAGGAGCCCTTCCATGTCCAGACTCTACCACCGCGTCACCAAGCCCGCGGCCCAGTCGCCCGGCACGGTCGAGTACACCGGCGAGCGCAAGGTAGACCAGGTCACCATCAAGATCATCGACTACGCCGGCGAACAGTTCGACGAGCGCGAGGTGACCGACATCGCGGAGTGCTTCGCCTATCGCGAGAGCGACACCGTCACCTGGATCAACATCAACGGGCTCCACGACACCGACCTGATCAACGACCTCGGCCGCCATTACGGACTGCATCCCCTGGTGCTCGAGGACATCGTCAACTACCACCAGCGGCCCAAGCTCGAGGACTTCGGCGACACCCTCTTCCTGGTCTGCCGCATGCTCCGCCTCGACACCCGCAACACCGAGATCCACTCCGAGCAGCTCAGCATGGTGCTCGGCGCCAACTTCCTGATCACCTTCCAGGAGGTCCCCGGCGACGTGTTCGAACCGGTGCGCCAGCGCCTGCGCGCGGGTCGCGGCCGCCTGCGGCGCCACGGTCCCGACTACCTCGCCTACGCGCTCCTGGACGCCGTCATCGACAGCTACTTCGTGGTGGCCGAGAAGTTCGGCGAACAGATCGAGACCATGGAGGAGGCCCTGCTCGCCGAGCCCGCCAACGAGGCGCTCGGCGCGCTGCACGGCCTCAAGCGCGAGCTGGTGCTCCTGCGCCGGGCGGTCTGGCCCATGCGCGAGGTCGTGGCCGGTCTGGATCGCCTGGAGTCCGAACTCGTGGGCGACCAGATCTCGCCGTTCCTGCGCGACCTCCACGACCACGTCATCCAGGTGGTGGACACCATCGAGTCGTTCCGCGACATGCTCGCCAGCCTGCAGGACCTCTACATGTCCAACGTCAGCAACCGCATGAACGACGTCATGAAGGTGCTCACCGTTTTCGCCTCGATCTTCGTGCCCTTGACCTTCGTCGCCGGCATCTACGGCATGAACTTCTCGTTCATGCCCGAGCTGCAGTGGAAATGGAGCTACCCGATCTTCTGGGTGGTGATCGTGGCCATGGTTGTGGGGATGCTGCAATACTTCCATCGCAAGAAATGGCTCTGAGATCATGCCGTCAGGGACCACCATGAGGCGTCATGCTCCTGGCACCCTGGCACCAAGGCCTTCCAACCGAGGCGGGAAACCATGTCCCCCATCCAGCTGCGGCGACTCGGCCTGCTGACAGCCTTCCTGATCGGCGCCTGCACCATGGCCCGGGCCCAGGCCATCCCCCGCGACCAGTACCTCCACTACGTGCCGCTCGAGCATCCCGCGCTCGTGGAGCAGACCGCCGCCAGCGCCGCGTTCCAGCTCTTCGGCGATCCCGCCGACCCGGCGTTCCGCGACGACGCCCCCCGCGACGGCATCGACGACGAGCGCGGCCGGCGCCTCCAGGAACTCGGCGCCCGCTTCGGCCCCATCATGGTGCTCAACACCACCAACCTGCCCATGGACTTCCGTCGCTTCATGACGCAGAGCCAGTCGTTCAACCTGCAGGTGGACACCTGGAGCCTGGTGGGCCAGGGCGCCCAGCTCCTGCGCAGCGACAACGTGGACCTGCTGGCCATGACCGACGCCCCGTGCCCGGACCTGCCCCGCGGCGCCCGCGACGTCGCCGGCGACTGCCTCCTGCTCGACCTTCTGGCGCGCTACGGCCCGGACGACCCCGACTACGCGACGATCGCCCCGCGCACCGAGGATCCGGCGCACCGCACCTTCGAGGTGATGTTCTTCGACTTCCCCGGCGACAGCCCCGAGACCTGGAAGACCGAGTTCGAGGACAGCTTCTCCGGCCTGCTCCCCTCGCGCTACCGCGACTTCCTCAAGGTCTACGTCCACCCCTTCATTCACGAGCACGTCTCGCCGCGGGGCGGCGAGCCGGGCTACGAGTTCATCCTGCAGTACTACTTCTTCTACCCCACCAACGACGGCGGCAACAACCACGAGGGCGACTGGGAGCACATCAACGTCTCGGTGGCGCCGCGCAGCACCATGGCGCGCCTGCTCACGGCCGACGAGGTCCGCGCCATCCTCGGCGGCAGCGCCTACGCCGACGCCGACCTGGACGATCCGCTGGTGATCCGCCACGTCGACTACTACTTCCACTACCAGGTCTACCGCATGGATTACACCACGCCCGACGCCTACGCCCCGGCGGAGATCTGGCGCCGGCAATGCGACGCCGAGCTGCAGGAGATCCACGGCGAGCGCCAGCTCTGGCGCGCCATCCGCCGCAACGCCTGGTGGGACGGCGCGGAAACCGTGGTCAACACCCACCCCATCTGCTACGTCGGCGCCGACAACAAGGGCCTCGACCAGCTCCTGACCGCCCCCGGCGGCAAGAACCGGGACTCCCACGGCACATACCCCTTCCCCGGCCTCTACAAGGACATCGGCCCGGGCGGCGCCACCGAGCAGATCAACGCCTTCCTCGACCACCGGCAGTGGTACCGCAAACGGGATGGCGACCTCGCCGGCCGCGACCAGAAGCGCTTCGGACGCGGCGACGCCGTGCCCTACACCACCCCCGAGCGGGTGGAGGTCCTGCCCGACTGGGAATGCGTGGTCACCCCGGTGATGACCGACCCCGCCGCCCGCCGCGACTGGTTCTGGATGCTGCTGCCGGTCCGCTGGGGCTACCCCGCCACCGAGAGCCCCTTCGCCGGCGTGGTCGCCCACGCCGAGACCGGCAACCTCGCCCCGTTCGGCCCCATGTCCCAGGCGAACTGGAACCGCCCCGGCAGCACCGGCGGCAGCAACGACTACGAGCCGCACCGGTTCGAGACGCTCTTCCCGCTCGGCTTGCAGGACACCTTCGTCAACAGCTGGGGCTATCTGAACCTCACGTTGCCGGTGGTCGCCTCGCTGCCGCCGGTGGACTTCGCCTGGCGCCTGGTGGCCTATCCCTTCCGACTGCTCCTGCAGCGCAACGATCCGGTCTTCTTCCCCACCGCGACCATCCCCTCGCGCTTCGTGGGGGTCAACGCGGGTCTGAGCACCCTGCACTTCAACGAGGACGTCGCGACCCTGGTCTTCAACGGCGAACCCGGGCTCGAGGCGCTGCTGACTCTCGCCATCCTCGAACCCGACGGGTTCGCGAGTTCCACCCCGGAAGCCGAGAGCACCAACACCTGGTGGTGGCAGATCAGCTTCTATCTCGGCGGACGATTCTCCACCCAGAACACGCTGCTGCACTCGCGCAGCGACCTGGTTGTGTCCGGGATAGCCAACAGCGGCAACCAGCACCGGGCCACCTCCGAGCTCAACCTGTGGGAATACGCCGGCAGCTTCCGCTACGACCTGCGCGACGCCTCGCTGCGGCCCTACCTCAAGGCCGGCTATGGCTGGACGTGGTATCGCTCCGAGAAGACCGCGGTCGACGGGCAGCAGCTCCCCACGCCCGACGGCGAGTGGATCAACCGCCCCTCGCTGGACAGCTTCGCCGACATCCTGCCCAACAGCTGGCACGTCGGCGCCGGCCTGGAGCTCCTGACCTACCGCAGCGGCGCGCCCTTCCCCCAGGGCGTGGACGTGAGCCTGGTGGGCGAGTTCACCTACACGAGCACCAGCCTCGGCATCGACGACTGGCTGCGGGTGGCCGGCTCGGGCGACCTGAGCGAGGGGCTCATCGAGGAGCTGTCGTTCCAGCGCTGGACCTGGAGCCTGGGGCTGACGCTGGGGTTCTGAGCAGCCGACCCGCTGCTGGCCCTGGCGCCGGCGAGGGCGACGATGCGCGTCGCGATGCATCCTTATCCCGCCGTCACTCGTCATGAAGGCGGATCCCAGGCACGATGGAGGCCGTCAAGCCCACGGAGGTTCACGTCTTGATCCGGGTCGCCGCAATCATGGCCGCGTTCGTGGTCCTGGCCATCGTCGTGTTCCAGCTGGTACCGCTGGCCGACTCTCCCGAGAGGGTCTTCGATAAGGTCTGGACGACCTTCGACGAGCACTACGCGCTCTTCGAGGTCAAGGACGTCGACTGGCAGGCGCTCCGCGACGAGTACCGCCCGCAGATCACCGGAGACTCCAGCGAGGAGGAGCTCTTCGACGTCCTCACCCGGATGCTTTCGCATCTGGACGACAACCACGTCATGCTGCGTGCGACGTCGCTCGGCAAGGATTTCAACGCCGGCAATCTGGGGCACTACATCGCCGACCTCGGCCTGGACGGCGCCCTGGAATGGCTGGACCAGCGCCCGCTCGCCAGCTCGTCGTTCCGGGGCGAGCCGCGACTCGCGGGCGAGGGCAGGATCCAGTACGGCTGGCTGGACGACCGCGTCGGCTACCTGCACCTCGGCGCTTTCGAGGGCGTGGACGTCAGCGCGGCGGCCGTCGACACGATCCTCCTCGAGATGGCCGACGCCCGCGCCTGGATCGTGGACGTCCGCTTCAACAGCGGTGGCGACGACCGTGTCGGCAAGGCCGTCGCCGACCGCTTCGCTGATCGCCGGCGGCTGTACATGGTCTCCCGCGACCGCCACGGCCCCGACCATGACGACTTCGCCAGGGCGAGGTACTGGCACGTCGATCCCGCCGCGCACGCCTTCAACGGTCCGGTGATCCTGCTCACGAACCGCCTCTCCATCAGCGCCGCCGAGAACTTCGCCCTGGCCATGCGCACCCTGCCCCACGTCACCGTGGTCGGCGACACGACCTCGGGCTGCATGGCCGACATGCAATGGTACGATTTGCCCAACGGCTGGCGCGTCTCGCTCTCGCGGAACCTCTTCGTCGATCATGACGACCGCTGCTGGGAGGGGATCGGGGTACCCCCAGACACGGTGGTCGCCGCCGATCCGGGCGGCCCTGGCCCCGACGCCGCCCTCGAGACCGCCCTGCGGCTGCTGCAGGGCGACGGCCCGCCGCTCCAGGACGAGAGCGCCAGCGCGGCGGCGGCCCGCTTCGACCTGGTCGAGATCCTCGAGGAGCTCCTCGAGTCCGACGAGTTCCCGGCGGTGCGGCAGCGTTTCGATCGCCTGCGGCAGGACGCGAACCCGGAGCAGTGCCATGCGGACCGCGACGAGATCAACGCGCTGGGCTACCGCATGCTCCGCCGCGACCGCGTCGACGACGCCGTCGGCGTCTTCCTGATCTACGTGGAGCTCAAGCCCCACGACGCCAACGCCTACGACAGCCTCGGCGAGGCCTACATGGTCCGCGGCGACACCGAACTCGCCATCGCGAACTACGAACGCTCCCTGGAGCTGGATCCCGACAACCGTAACGCCGAGAGGATGCTGCGGCGGCTGCGCTGATCCCGCGGGCACCTGCGCCACCACTTCTCGCCGCCAGCCAGCCTCATCAGCGACGACCAGGACCTCTCCTTCCCGGTCACCGCCTCGCTCCCGCGGATGCGGAGGGAGCGTCGCCCTGCAACCAAATGCTGATTTATCCGTTACCCACCAAGGTTCGAATTGAAAAGCCATCACCGTATTGCCGCCGGGTAGTATTCTGCGCCGAGTGGGGAGGCGGCCCCGTTGCCGACGATGGTCCGAACCGACGCTCAGGAGGAAGCATGAAGACCCCGACAAGACCGACCGTCCGGATCGCCGTTCTCCTGACCATTTCGCTCACCCTGTGCCTCGGCGTGGCGCGATCCAAGCCGACCACGGATCCGCACATCGCCCGGGTCGAGACCAATCTCCTGCCCTACCAGATCATCGACACCCAGCCGGCCTACCGCCTGCCGGACCGCATGGAGCATTACCGCGTCCCGGGCGTGAGCATCGCGGTCATCGAGGATTTCGAGGTCCAGTGGGTGGCCCATTACGGGGTCAAGGCGGCGGCGTCCGCCGAACCCGTGGACGGCGAGACCTACTTCAACGTGGGATCGCTGAGCAAGGCGATGACCTCGGCGTGCATCCTCTCCCTCGTCGAGCAGGGCAAGATCGACCTGAACGCGGACGTGAATCCGCAGCTCGAATCCTGGCGGATCCCCGAGAACGAGTTCACGGCCCAGGCCCGCGTCACGCCCCTGCTGCTGATGAACCACAGCGCGGGCTTGCCGCATCGGCCGCCCCACACCTACACCGCGGACCGGCTGCCCACCGCGATCCAGCTGGTCGAGGGCGAACCGCCGGCGCGTTCCACGCCGTTGCGCGTGGTCCAGGTCCCGGGCACGGGCTTCCAGTACTCCAACGGCGGCTTCACGGTGCTGCAGATCCTGACCGAGGACGTGACCGGCCTGCCGTTCGACGAGGCGGCCCGTCGGCAGGTCTTCGCGCCGCTGGGTCTCACGCACGCGACGTTCACCACGCCGCTGCCCGCCGACCTGATGCCCAGGGCGGCCACCGGTCACGGCGCCGACGGCGAGAACATCGCCGACCCCCACATCTGGATGCCCCATCTCGGCGCCGGCGGCCTGTGGATCACGGCGGAAGATTACGCCCACTTCGTGGTGGAGCTGCAGAAATCGGCGCACGGCGAATCCAACCGTCTGTTCTCCAAGCAGCTCGCGCTGGAGATGCTCTCCCCGCACGCCGCGACGATCTACGGCCTGGGTGTGTTCCTCTACGAGGGCAACGGGGAGGAACCCTTCTTCAGCCACATCGGCGACGGGCCGGGCTTCGTGGCCGGCTTCGCGTCGCACCGCACGAAGGGATTCGGCGCGGTGGTGATGACCAACGGCCAGGGCGGCATCAATCTCTGCCGCGAGGTGATTCGCAGCGTGGCCAGGGTCTACGATTGGCCCGGCTATCTGCCGGCCACGCGCCACGAGATCCCACTGACCAGGGACGATGTGGACAGGCTGCAGGGCCGCTACCGCATGGGGCTCGACACCGTCATCGCCCTGCATGGTGACGGGGAAAACCTCGAGCTCAACAGCGAATCGATCGGCGGTTGCCGCCTGTTCCAGGTGGCTCCCGATACGTTCGTCTGCTTGCAGCGAAAAGGCGAGCTGGCCATGGGCGTGGACCCGGCGACAAGGGAGAACTACATCGATTTCCGCCTCTCCGACGAGCTCGGACGCGTGGGCGAGACCGCGCAGCGCGCCACGATTCTGGCGGCCGGGGAGACGACGCCGCTGGAGAAGCTGCTCGCCGGCCAGATGGCGGCCGCCCAGGCGGAGTATCTCGCGTTCATGGCCGAATACCCGGACCACCAGGACATCCAGGAGTCGCGCTTCAACCGGCTGGGCTACCGGCTGTTGCGGGAAGGGAACGTCGAGAGGGCCCTGTCCGTCTTCCAACTCAACACCGTGCTCTATCCGGCCAGCGGCAACGTGTACGACAGTTTCGGGGAGGCGCTCCTGGCCAGCGGGCGGAAAGACGAGGCGATCGCCAGCTACGAGAAGGCGCTGGCGCTGGATCCGCAGAACACGAATGCGGCCAGGATCCTGGCGGAACTGAGGACCGGAAGCCAGCACTGAGTGGCTTTCCGGATCGTCACGCAGCGGATGCGCGGACGTCCTGGCCTATTCCACTCGCCGTCGCTCGGTCACCGGCACCCCGCCGATCCCCCAGTTGTCGGTGTCGACCTCTTCGATCACCACCACGGTGGTGGCCGGGTTCTTCCCCAGCACCCGGGCCAGCAGCTCGGTGACCCCGGCGATGAGCTCGGCCTTCTGGTCCCGGGTCGCACCCTCCCGGGTGATCTTGATGTTCACGTAGGGCATGCTGGCTCCTCGCTGTCGGCGTTCCATAGGGCGGGCGGCGTCACCCGTCTCTCCAGTCTACCATGTCGGCAACGAGGTCGATCCCTCGTCATGCATTCGTCTCCGTGCAGAATGGAGGAATCCCATGCCACGCCTGACCCCCGCCCTCTCCCTGCTGGCGCTGCTTATTCTTCTCATGGCCGGCACCGCCATGGCTCAGGACGACGACCAGGACGACCAGCCCTCGCTCTTCGTCAACCTCACCAGCGACGAGATGAACCGCGCCGCCATGGCCATCAGCTTCAGCACCCGGGTGCGGACCGAGAAGCAGATCCCGGTGACCATCTTCCTGAACGTCGAGGGCGCCCGGCTGGCCGACACCGGACTTCCCCCGCACCGGCACGTTTCCGGTCAGACCCTGCAAGAGATGCTCTCCAAATTCCTGACCGCCGGCGGCCACGTGATCGTCTGTCCCATGTGCCTGAAGAACGTGGCGGGGATCACCGCGGCCGAGGTCCTCGACGGCATCGAGGTGGGCAGTTCCGAGGTCACCTGGCCGCCGCTGTTCGCCGACGACGTGACCGTGCTCAGCTACTGAACGCGAGCGGAAAGTAACCGCAATCGGTCGGACACGAAGAAGCCCCGGGGCAAGGTCCCCGGGGCTTCTTCGTGCCGTCTTCGCTCGCGGAGAACGGAGCCTAGAAGAAGAAGGTCGCCGTCAAACCGGGTGCGAACAGGCCGATGCGGGAATAGTTATCCGAGCTCGTCAGCTGGAAGGGGAACACGCGCACACCGATATCCAGGTTCTCGGTGGCCGGGATCCGGTATTCACCGAAGAGGCCGAAGGTGAAGGCCGAGTTCCCGTCGTCGTTGATGACGATGGCGTCGGTTTCGAGATAGAACATGCCGCCGAAGTAGATGCGGCCCGGTCCGAGATCGATCGGCGAGTAGCCGCCGCCGACCTGCATCATGAACTGGGTCTGGTCCTCGCCGCTGCGCAGCGAGAATCCGAACTCGACCTCGGCCTGGGGGAAGTCCAGGACACCCAGGGGCATGAACGCCGTCTTGCCCAGCAAGCCGTCGTTGATCCGGGTCAGGGCGGTCCCCACGCCGAATCGCATCGCATTGTTCGAGCTCGGGCTCTGGGCCAGCGCCGTGCCGGCGATCAACACGATTCCCATCATCAGTACGACCAGGAATACCGTAATGCGTTGCATGAGTGGATTCTCCCTCTATGGAGGCATTTCAGGATCTGTGGGCGATGCCAGGACTATAGGGATTTCGAGCAATACGGTCGAGTGAAAAAAGGTGACAAATATCAGTTTTGCCTGTCTGCGCGTAACGCCTGCGTAACGCCCCCGGTGGATCTTGTTCCTGATAACCAGTTGGTCTGCAACGAACCGGGATCGGCCCCAAGCAGCGGTATTGGATCTCCGACCATGGTCTCGGCAGGTCTTCGTGTCACGGCGCTGTCATGATGAACCAACACTTCGGGAGGTATACACATGAAGCGAATGACAGGACTCTTCCTGGCGATCGCCCTGATCCTGGCTACCGGCTCCTTGCCGTCCACCGTTCAAGCGCAGGAACGGTCCGGAGTGCAGGTCGATCTGGGCCTCGGCTTCACGAAGGGCATCGACGCCGAGAAGACGCTGGAACTGGGCAAGATCGATCAGTCGGCGGGGGGAACCTTCCGCTTCGGCCTGACCTACCGGCTGCCCCTGGCCAGCAACTTCTTCCTGAATCCCACCTTCAACATGGGGTTCTTCAATACGGAGATCGACTTCGGCGGCATGCTGATCAACGTGGGCGACGGCCAGCAGGCCAATCTGGAGACGATGGAGTGGAAGACGACGCAGATCAACTTCGGCGTCCACCCGGTTTACTACTTCATGCCGCCCACGGCCAAGTTGCGCGCCTATGGCGGTCTGGGCTTGAAGCTGAACATCAACAGCTTCGGCGACGTGGACGTCAAGTTCCGGCAAGGCGACACCACCCTGGACGCGGCCGACGGCAAGACCAGCATCGCGCTGGGCCCCATGGTCGGCTTCGATTACCAGATCAAGCCCAACCTGTCCATTCCGTTCTGGCTGCAATATGACCTGCTGTTCGCCGAGGACATGAGCGGCGTCTTCATGGTCATGACCGGCACGACGTTCTATTTCTAGCGGAGCCTCCGCGGCCCGGCGGCGATCCCGATCACCGCCGGGCCGATCCCCCGGCGAAAGGGCGATACCATGCACTGCCGTCTGATCTTATGCCTGGCCACGCTGTTGCTGGTGCTGGGCGCGACCGCCGGCCTGGCCGAGCCCAGGACCGGCAAGGAACTCATGGAGCTGGTGCGCGAGAAGAACGACAGCCATTCCCAGGTCTCCCAGGTCTCCATGCAACTGATCGACAAGAAGGGCCGCACCCAGGATCGCAAGCTCGTGATCTTCGCCGAACAGGTGGGCAAGATCGAGAACACCTTGACCCGCTTCCTGGAACCCAAACGGGTCAAGGGCATCGGGTTCCTGGTGGTCAACGAAGGCGACCAGCCGCTGCGCTACCTGTACACGCCGGCGGACAAGAAGACCCGCCGCGTGCCCGAGGGCGACAACAAGAAGAGCTTCCAGGGCACGGACTTCACCTACTACGACCTGAGCCCGCACGACGTGGATTCGGACAACTACGAGCCGCTGCGCAGCGAGACCTACGAGGGCCACGACTGCTGGGTGTGCACGTCGCTGCCCCAGGGCGACAACGAGATCTACAGCAAGGTCGTCCAGTGGATCCGCAAGGACATCTACCTGCCGGTGAAGATCGACTTCTACGACCCGGCCGGCGAAAAGCTGAAGACCTCCTTCGCTACCGAGCTCAAGAAGGTCGACGGCTACTGGACGCCCATGACGACCATCATGCACAACGTGCAGACCGATCATCAGACCGTCATGAAGATCGACCGGGTGCAGTTCGACCAGAAACTGCCGGCGAATCTGTTCTCCAAGACGAGCCTGGAAAAGGGCTCATGAGGGGTGGCGATTGAGATGGGTCGATCCTTCTTCGCAGCCATGTACCGGGCGCGCTGGGCCGTCGTGGCGGCGACTTTCGCCGTCACCGTGCTGCTGACACCCCATGTGGCCACGATTCGCTTCGATTCTTCCAGCGAGGGGTCGGTTCCGCGCAACGACTCGAACCAGGCCTATTTCGAGCAGGTCAAGGAGGACTTCGGCAACGACCAGGTGGCCATGGTCGTTCTCCTGAGCCGGGACGAACTGGGGGTCTTCAACGCCCGAACGCTGACGAAGGTCGAGATGCTCACGGAGACCCTGGCCGGGCTCGATGGCGTGGACAACGTGGTCAGCCTGACCAACTCGACCTTCCTGTCGGGCATGGGCGGCGACGAGCTGGTCAACGACCTGATCGTACCGGAAATCCCTCGCGACCGCGAGGCGGCCCGCAACCTGCGGCGCGAGGTCCTGGACAACCCCATCTTCCACAAATCCCTGGTCTCGCCCGACGGGCAGGCCGCGGCCATCAACGTGTTCCTGGCCAATCAGCCGGACAGCCTGCTCCTGGCCACGGGCCTGGACGACAGGATCGCCGAGCTGGTGGCCGCCGCCCAAGGGCCGGAGGAGGTGTACTACGCCGGCTTGATCCATACGCGGATGGAGATCAACAAGACCATGAAACGGGATCTGGGGCGCTTCGTGCCCATGTCCTTCGTGATGATCCTGCTGATCCTGCTCGTGGCCTTCCGGAGCGTCCGCGGCGTGCTGCTGCCTGCGATGACGATCCTGATCGCCCTGATCTGGAACTTCGGTCTGATCGGCCTGCTCGGGGTGACCATCAGCTTGACCACGACGATCATCCCGCCCTTGTTGATCGCCATCGCCTGTTCGATGAGCATTCACGTCGTCGCCGCCTTCCAGGCCCAGGCCGCCGCGACGGGAGACAAGCAGGAGGCCGTGGTCGGCGCCTTCAGCGAGGTGGCCGCCCCGCTGATCATCGCGGCCCTGACCACCGCCATCGGCTTCGGGTCGCTGGTCATCAGCCCCATTCCCAACACCCAGAAGGTGGGCGTCTTCGCGGTGGCGGGCATCCTGCTCGCCATCTGGGTGGTCTTCACCTTCGCCCCGGCGATGCTCTCGATCCTGCCGCTGCCTCGCGCCAGGACCGCCGGGCGCCCGGGCCGGGATATCATGCCCAGGCTGGTGGAGGCGATCATCCGTTTCAACCTGCGGCGACGCGGCCTGATCCTGGCCACCGCGGGCGCCGTGATGGTGCTGTCGGTGGTGGGGCTGCTGCGCATCGAGGTCGACACCGACTTCCTCTCCTACTTCAAGGAGGATTCGGACGTGCGCCAGGCCGCCGACATCATCGGCGAGAACCTGGCCGGCGTGTCGACCTTCTACGTCATCGCCTCCTCCGACTCCACCGACATCATGCGCGAGGGCGATGTGCTGCGCGGCATCGAGCAATTGCAGCGCTACATGGAAGCCAGGCCCAGCATCGACAAGGCCACGAGCATGGTGAACATCATCCAGCTCTGGCACCAGGCCCTGTCGGCCGACCATCCCGATTCCTTCAAGGTGCCGGCCGACCAGCAGGCCCTGGACGCCGCCGTGTTCCTGACCATCGATCAGGAGGAACCCGCGGTGCGGGCGCACTACGTGGTGGAGGACTACAGCGAGCTGGCGGTGTTCGCCCGTTCCCAGCTCGTCTCGACCACCGACCTGGCCCGGACCATCGACGAGATCGAGGCCTACGCCCGCGAGGTTTTGCCGCCGGCGGTGTCGGTGGAGGCCACCGGTACGGTGGTGATCTTCGCCAAGATGATCGGTGCCGTGATCGACGGTCAACGCGACTCCTTGCTGCTGGCCGTCGGACTGATCTGCGCGATCATGGCCGTGCTGTTCCGTTCGGTCCGGGTGGGACTGATCTCCATGATCTCGAACCTGGTGCCGATCTTCGTGATCTTCGGCATCATGGGCTGGTTCGGCATCTCGCTGAATCTGGGCACGAGCATCGTGGCGTCCATTTCGCTGGGCATCGCCGTCGACGACACCATCCACTACCTGGTGAACTACCGCCGCGCCCTGGCCAGGGGCATCGACCGCCGCGAGGCCGTCGCCGTGGCCCTGCGCCAGGTGGGGCAGCCGGTGATCTTCACCAGCTTCGCCCTGGCCCTGGGCTTCGCCGTCATCTGCTTCTCGGACTTCGGCATGCTCTTCGCGGTGGGTCTGCTGTCGGGCATCACCATGATCACTTGCCTGATCTCGGATCTCTTCCTGACCACGGCGCTGACCTTGACCTTCGACTTCGCCAAGAATCTCGGGCCCGCCCGGTCCGACCAGCCGCTCGCCCTGACTGCGGAGGATGCGCAATGATGAACACGGGACCTGTTTCTCGCCGCACCGGCCTGACCCGCACGGCAGTCACCCTGGCGTTGATCCTGACCGCGGGCCTCTGGCTGGCCGACGTGGCCATGGCCGATGAACTGGCGCCCGGAGACCGCGGCGCCGGCGTCAAGCAACTGCAGCAGCAACTGACCGAGCTGGGTTACGACGTGGGGCTGGTCGACGGCGTCTACGGCAACCGCACGCGCGGCGCCGTGCGGCGATTCCAGCTCGACAACGACCTGCCGCCCACGGGCAAGGTCGACGAAGCGACCTGGCAGACCGTCATGGCCGGGGGGCAGGCGGCCGCCCCCACGGAAGAGGCGGTGGTCGAGGAGTCCGCCGAGGGCGCGAGCGAGCTGGACGACGGTTTCGACCTCTCGGAGTGGGGCCTTGCCGGCGGTGAATCCAGCACCATGGAGATGGGCGGCGAGATCAGGACCGGCTACGGCGCCAAGTTCTCCGACTCGGATGTGCGCTTTCCCGTCCTGGTCTACATCGACGAGAACACCCAGGGCTTCGACGCCGTGGACGCCACCGAGGCCATGACCTACCAGGCCAACTACGCCCAGCTCTGGTGGAAAGGATCGTTCGCCAACAATCTCAGCGCCTACGCGGCGCTGGACTTCACCTTCTTCGGCGGCCCGGAACGCCCGTTCACCGACGACCTGACCTTCGAGGTCGACGAGGCCTACGTGACCTATGCCGGCAAGGAGATCAGCTGGACCGCGGGCAAGGAGAAGATCAACTGGGGCGTGATGGACCTGATCTCGCCGTTCAACATCCTGAACTCGGCCAATTTCCTCGACCCCTTCGTCAACACCGGCCTGCACGACCAGCGCGGACAGTGGGGCCTGCATTTCAACTGGGACAAGGTGGATGAGTATCGGCTCGAGGTCTTCCTGGCGCCGATCTGGAACCGCTCCATCGTGCCCATGGCCCGCACGGGATTCGAGGATCCCGACGCGATCGCCGCCGACTACTGGCTGCCGCCGATCTTCGCCGGCATCCCCGAGCTGATCTGGCTGGGCAATGCGGTGGAACTGGAGAACGGACAGCTCATCGACATGGTGTACTACAACGAGCATGCCGGCCTGAAGGAACCGCCCAAGGACCCGAGCACCTTCTCCCTGGGCACGCGGTTCCTGACCACGAGGGGCGAGTACGACCTGGGCGCCTACTTCATCACCAGCAAGGACCCCAAGCCCACGATCGCCACTGATCTGAAGTTCGATTTCGGCACCATCGATCTGGGCGGCAACATCGGCCAGCGCACGGTCCAGCTCATCTACACGCGCATCCAGCAGGATTTCTCCCGGGTGTATGCGGGAGGCTTCTCGGTGGAGACGGTCAAAGGCAAGTTCCGGCTCAAGAACGAGACCGCCGTGACCTACGGTCGGCGCTACTTCCCGGACATCGTCAGCGGCGCCGGGATGCAGGAGCTGTTCCGGCGGGTGGCCGAGAACGCAGATATCTACGGCAACTACACCGAGGTGGGCGATCGCTACGCGGCCCTGCATCTGCAATTCGGCGGCGAGTACACCATCCCCGGCGCCGACATCATCACGGCCCTGCAACTCGGGTACCGCCATCGTTTCGGCTACGAGGAGATCTACTTCGGCGAGGCGGATTACGTCGACATGACCTTCTACGCCCAGAAGTCGTTCGCCGAGAACCAGTTCACGGCCTCGCTATCGTCCCTGCTGCAGACCACCGGCGGCTCGGGCTATCTGTCGCCCCGTCTGCGCTACGTGCCGCGGGCGCTGGACTCCGTGGAGCTGGGACTGGGCATCAACTATTTCTTCGGCGAGAGCGAGCAGGTCTTCGACCAGTACAGCACCTACACGACCATCCTGGGCAGCTACAAGAACTACTCCCACATCTTCGTGACGGGGAAGTATCTGTTCGGGATCGGGTTGTAGGGCATCCGAGGCAGCCCTTGTGGGCTCCCTGCAACACGGTGATGTGGGCTCAGGTCAGCACGCCACCGTCACGATGTCGATCGCCGCAATCGGGTATGGAGCCGACGACATATCACCTCACCAGGATCAGCTTCTGCGTGCGTAAGGCCTGTTCGGTTTCCAGGCGCAGAACATAGGTACCACTGGGCAGGTCGCGCCCGGTGGCGCCCACCCCAGCCCAGACCAGTGTGTGCCGACCGGCAGTCTGCTCTCCGTCGACCAACGTTGCCACACAGCGACCACGCAGGTCGAAGATCCGCAAGCGAACTCGGGCCAGGGCAGGCAGGTCGTAAGCCAGCGTGGTTCGCGGGTTGAAGGGGTTGGGTGCGGCCGGTGCCAGTTGGATTGCCGCGGGCAGGTCGCCCTCGGGCGTCCGGTCATCTTCCAGTCTGGTGATGGGACCGTCGGGGTCATAGGCCCACACCTCCTGATCGGTCACCACCACCATGGTGCGTCCGCCCAGGGATTCCCCTTCGGCCGACCGCGTCAGATCCAGCGGGGTCCACTCGTCGTGGAAAGCGTTGAAGACCTGATAGTGGCGAGACGGCGTCGTGTCGGCAACCCAGCCCAGGTACGTGCTCGACAGGCCCAACCTGGGCGATTCGTCCAGCGATGCCGAAACCCATGATCCCGACAGGGAACTGTAACCCCAGGCGGTCAAGCCGTCGGCCCCCACGAGCACGCTCTGTCCCACACCCTCGCGCTCGAACGTGAGGGCGCGGTCGTACACCTGATCGCGACTGGCGTCGAATACCAGACCCTGGCCGCCGTGGTTGTGCAGGGCCACCAGGTTCGCGGAATACCCGAAGAAGGGATAGGCGCCGGCCGGGAAGGTGCGCTTGTACAAGGCGCCGTGGTGGCCGGAATAGAGCAGCACATCCATGTCGTCGGCCGTCAGGGGCGTCACGAAGCAATATTCGCCGGCGAAGCTGTGGGCGCTGCTGGCCACATTCACCGCCAGCTCCGTCCATGTGTTTTCGTGACCGTCGTAGGCGATGGCCAGGCCCTCGTCCTCGTTCCAGTCGTAGAGAGTGAACAGGCCCCAGTCCTCGCCGCCGACGCTGAGGGGGGCCGTGAGGTTGTTCTCCAGTTCGTATCGGGAGCTGTCGCTGGTGACCGTGTTCAGGCCCCAGGCATACCAATCGAGATCAATGACCACGAGAGTGGAGCCGCCGGCGATGAGGTTCAGGCCAGACGTTCCGAACTCGGGCTCGTAGAGTTGCACCTCGCCCAGGGCGCCGCGGTAGATCCGGAACTGCACGATGCCGCTGGATAGTTCGTGCACCGTGAGGGCGTACTGTCCGCCCACGTGGAGGTTGTCCCAGGCAGAGCCGTCGGCCGGAAGATACTCGCGGACGTCGTGTTCCCAGGCGCCTTCCCGGGTGTCGAAGGCTTGGAAGTGGTGCTCGCGGGGGTTGGCTCCGGGAATCTCGTAGACCGCGGCGTACACCGTGCGTAAAGCCACGCCGGTGAGGGGACCGGTACCCTCAGTGATGTCGCCATGGTCATCGGGTACCTGGCTCGATGAGAATTGGCCGGTGATGGCGCTGTAGCCCACCAGACGCTGGTTGGTCTCGAAGCCGTTGGTGCCGGCGAAACCGTGGTCGAGGATGGACTCGGTGGCGCCCCAGCGGGGGCCGTTGTCGGTGCTGGCGAACTGGTGCTGCGGCAGGCTGTAGGCATAGCACGGCACGTTGGAGCCGTAGGTGGTGGGGTAAAGGGCCAGGCCGGCCCAGTCGTCGCCCACATTGGACATGGACGTGTTGAAGCCGCCGGGCAGGCTGATCGTCCTTTCCTGCCAGGTATCCAGTTCGGCGTCGAAGACGTAGAACCGACTCTCGGTGGCCACGTAGGCCAGGGCCGGCCCGCAGCCGAAACTCTGCTGGTTGCTGTCGTTGCGCAGCAGATCGTCGGGCAGATCCAGTTCGTGGGGTGTGGAGGTCAGGCCGTTGTAGACCACCGCCACGCCGTCGGCCACGGCCAGGGCGAGGTCGCCGCGGGCGTCCACCAGATGCCAGAGATGTTCATCGGCCAGGTCGTGGCCGACCCAGGCGCCGGCCAGGGTGTCGAAGAACAGAAGGCGGGCGCTCAACTCCTGGGTAACCACGGCGGTGCGATCGCCGGCAGCGTGGAGTTGGCCGTACTGGCCGCCGATATCGTGGGAGTGGGAAACCCAGTGGCCGGTCTGGGCCAGGAGCGGGGCGGCGACGAAGAGCGACAGCAGCAGGGCGAGGCGAATCATTACGTTCCTCCGGGCCAGAGTCGAATCGATGGCGTTGAATATTAGACATCAGTCAGGTGCGGGATGACACAGAATCCGGTCTCCTCGGGGCCAGACCGTTGCTCTTCTTCGCGGCCGCGTAGTTTCATCACCAGGTGAGGAAGGAGTGATTCACCGCGCAAAACAGCTGTTGATTATCTGGGAGAGCAGCATGAGGGACTTCACCTACACGGCCATCCTGGGCAGCTACCAGAACTACTCCCACATCTTCGTGACGGGGAAGTACCTGTTCGGGATCGGGTTGTAGGGCGGCACGGTCGAACCAAAGGGAACAAAATACTCGATGACAAGTGCCCCGTTCCCCCATCTGGTCGATCAGGAGCCTGCGGATTCAAGCCCCAGCGAATTCCCGCCGCAACCAGAGCGTCGCGAACCGCCAGTCCTTCTGCGCCGTCCGGCGCGAGACGCCCACGAGCGCGGCGACATCCTCCATGGTCAACCCGCCGAAGATCCGCAGCTCGACGATCTCGGCCGCGCGACCGTCGAGGCGCGACAGCTTCTCCAGCGCGTCGTGGAGATCGAGGATGCCGACTTCCTCGCTCACCTGAGCCGCCTCGGCCCCCGACAGGGTGACGGCCCGCCGGCCGCCGCCCCGCTTCGCGGCGTTACGGCGGCGGGCGTGCTCGACCAGGATCTGCCGCATGACGCGCGCGGCGATGTTCACGAAGTGCGTGCGGCTCTCGACCGAGAGCGTCTCGACATCGAAGAGGCGCAGGTAAGCCTCGTTCACCAGCGCGGTCGGCTGCAGCGTGTGGTGCGGCCGTTCCCCTCGCATCAGGTTCGCGGCCACTGCGCGCAGCTCGTTCTGACAGGCGGCGAAGAGCGCGGCGGCGGTCGCCTCGTCGGCATCGCCGCGGGCCGCCGATCTCAGGCTGGCCGTGATCTGATCGCGCCCTCGGACGGCCATGGTTACCTCCAGGAAGTAATCGGGGAGTGGCCTTCTCGCGATTCTACCGCGATGGCGGCGATCATGGCAAGCGGTTGGCCTCGACGAGGCTGCCGGCGATGAGCTCGGCATCGAACTGGCTGGCATTGTTTGTGGTGGCGGGAGCGGTCGGGGTGTCGTCGCGAACGTCAATCACCAGCCAGCAGGAGCGTGTTCGTGATGGCAAAGCCCGCCGGTTGGTCCGGGTCCGGCACCGCGCGCAGGTTGGTCAGACCGCGCACGGTGGCCAGCAGTTCCTCCGGCGACAGATCAGTGTAGAGCGCATCGAGCGGGAGCTTCCACGCCACGGTGCTTCTCACGTGGTTGGCGATCAGCCAGCGGCGCTGCGAGTCGATGAAGACCAGGGCGGTATAAATGCCATCGTCATCGACGACAGGTAGCTGCCAGTGCGTTCCGGAGCGCACCGAGAAGACGTCCACGGTATCCGACCATCCGCCCACGGCCACCAGCCCGAGCTCCCGATCGTAGTCCGCACACAGGAGCCTCCCCATCGTTACGGAACCGAGCATGGTCCTGGTGTCCTGCGCGAGATCGACGAGCCAGATCCCGTCCGAGCGGTCCCGCAGCACGACGGCCGTCCCGCCCGCCACGAACTTGACGCCACTGGACGCGTCCCCGGTCCAGAGCGTCTCCGGCGCGGCTGCGGGGTTCATGAGATCTCGACGCTCGATGACATCGTTCCAGGCGAGGAGCAGATGGTCCCCGTCAGCCATTGCGGCATCGCGCCAGCCCGCGGTCCACTCGCCTTCGATGCGGTTCGCCTCTTGTCCGATCTCGAGCTCGGACAGGACCTCGAACCGGTCGAGATCGATCAGGCGGGCGGTCCCGGGTTCGCCCTCATAACGGAAGCAGGCTCGCCGCCCGTCCGGGCTCAGATCGACGGCTATCTGCCCTGCGCCGAACATCGGAACCGGCCGTAATTCGCCGTTGTCCAGATCGACCACCTCGGTCCGGTTCTGGTCGCCGCCGAGCAGGCAGCGCCGCCGTTCCGTATCGACCAGGATCGCGCCACTGACGCCCGTGGACCAGCCGATGGTTCCGCTGATGTGCAGGGCCTGATCATCGGCGGCGTCAACCAGCGGACTGGCCGTCAGTTCGCCGTCCTGCGACCAGGCGAATAACATCGAGCCGTCGTTCGACACGGTGACACGGGCCATTCGCCCGCTCTCACCGCCGAGATCGAGCGTCCAGGCGATGGGCGACCGCCCGCGCCAGAGCGCGATCGGACCGGTGTAGAGCCCGTTGCGCGAGGTGACCAGGGCTCCGCCGGGAAGAAAGCTGCCATCATGCGCCCAGTGCGTGCGGTCGAACAGCAGCCAGGGGCGTCGCGGCGGATGCGGCGAAAGCTCGTAGAGATGGACCGTCGACGAGGACCACGAGGTGAAGAACCGGCGGCCCGTCGGGTCGAACTCGAGCCAGAACTGCCCCGGGCCCTCCTTGAACTCGCGCGACAAGACCGGCGCATCGTCGCCCATGCTCCAGGCCTTGATCCGCCCCTCACGATCGATCGAGCCCGCCGCGCGTGCCGCCGGAGCGAGCGCCACGCAGCAGATCGGAGCCTCGTGGTCGCCGACGGTGATCGCCCGATCCGAATCGAGATCCGCCAGTCGCTGGAGGAAGAGTCGCGAGCCATCGTAGTCGATGATCCAGCCCGTGGACGTGTCGATCGCCGGGTTATGGGCGTCGGTCACGTCATGCATGACGCCCAGGGATCGTCCGAGCCGGGACCTCTCGCCCGAAACGAGGTCGATTTCGTACCATTCCGTGCGCTCTCCCTCGCGGTTTCCCGATATCACGAGTCGACGGGGGTCCTGATGACGGTGCATCCGGATCGTGTTGAATTCGGTCGTCCACGGCAAGTGCCAGAGATGCCGATCGTCGGCGGTCCGCCAGATGTGGATGCCGGTGGACGGTCCGGAGGCCGCCACGTACGACTGGTCGGCGTTGAAGATGACCTCGTAGACGATCCCATCGGTCGGCGCCTTGAGGATCCGCATGGACGCATCCTCCAGGTCGTAGATGCCGATCGTCGGCTGCTCCGACTGCGACCAGGACACCGCGAGCTGGCTTCCATCGGGACTGGCGTCGCAGGAGATCGGATTCCCCGGCTGACCCCAGCGCGGAAGCTCGTCGCGCAACATTCCGTTGGCGACGGCCTGGCGGATCAAGTCGCGTGCGGCGGGCTGCGGCGCGACTTCCAGGCTCGCCAGCGCATAGGCGACGGCGACGGTCGGATCCTTCTTAACGAATCCGCGGGCTAAAGAGAGCCGTTCGTTCGCCATGGCCCGATCGCGCTCGAGTGCGATGATCCCCGATTGCACGGTCTGCCAGACCGCGATGCCCGCCAGGACGACGATCAGCGCCGCGACCACCGCCACGCTCTGCCGGTTGCGGCGCACGAATTTCCGGCCGCGATACAGCCGGCTCGGCGGGCCGGCGGACACTACCTGATCGTGCAGGTAGCGATCGAGATCGCCGGCGAGGTCGGTCACCGTGGCGTAGCGCCGCTCCCGCTCCTTCTCCAGCGCTTTCATCGTGATCCAGTCCAGGTCGCCCCGCACGCGCTTGACCCAGGTCCGCGGCGCGATCGAAGCCGGGGGGCGCTCCGCCTCGGCCCTCGCGTCCAGCGACGTGAGCCGGGTGCTGGGCTTCGGCGGCGTGAGCTCCTTCACCAGCGACCCGATCCGGTCGAATCCCGCCTGCAGGAACTCCTCCCGACCGATGGGCAGCACCCCCGTCAGCAACTCGTAGAGCACCACCCCCAGCGAGAACACGTCGCTGCGCGTGTCGATGTCCTGGCGCCCGAGATCGGCCTGCTCCGGGCTCATGTACTCCGGCGTCCCGATCATCCGTCCGAGCTGCGTGAAGAAGGTCCGCGCCGCCAGATGGGCCCCCGTGGCCTTGGCCACGCCGAAGTCGATGATCTTCGGCACCTGCTTGCCCTCGATCTCGGTCACCAGGATGTTGCCGGGCTTGAGATCCCGATGGATCACGCCCTTCTGGTGGGCGTGCTGCACACCGTGGCAGACCTGGATGAACAGCTCGAGACGGCGGCGGAGACCGAGGCCCTTCTCCTGGCAATAACGATTGAGCGGGATCCCGGGGATGTACTCCATGACGAAGTACGGCCGACCGTCCCCGGTGGCGCCGGCGTCCAGCACCTTGGCGATGTTCGGGTGGTCCATCAGCGCCAAGGCCTGGCGTTCGCCTTCGAACCGGGTGATGACCTCACGCGTACTCAGGCCCAGCTTGATCACCTTCACGGCGACCTTCCGCCGGAGCGGTGCGCTCTGCGCCGCGAGGTAGACCTCCCCCATGCCACCCTCGCCGATCGGCTCGATGATCTGGTACGGCCCGACCTGGGAGCCGATCATACCGCGGGAGCCATCCGGGTCGAGGATGGTGAGATCGTCGGTCCGGGAATCGTCGAAGGCGAGGAGTTGCTGGACTTCCCCGAGCAGATCCGTGTCGTCGCCGCACTCGCGCGCGAGAAAAGCCGCCCGCTCGTCCGGATCCAGTTCCAGGGCGCGCTGGGTGAGCTCCTTGATCCGACGATACCGTTCGCTGGTCATGATCCAGACGCTCCTGTCCGGGACGAGATTGCTCGCGCTCCAATGACATCCTCATGTCTACTTGCGCGAGAACGTCGCCGAACGGGAACCGGACCTGTCGACGACGGCCGGATCGAGTGCCGCATCCAACAGACACCAGCGTAGACAGGGTGGACACCTGGCCTCAAGCCATAAATCGCCGAGCCCGGGATCATCCCCGGCCGACACCCTCACCGTCAGTCCCGCGGATCATACCACGCCCACCAGGCGCCCACGGTCACGTCGCGCCACCACTGGTCGTAGCGCTCCACGGCCTGTTCGATGACCGCCGGATCGCGCTCGACGACCAGGACGCCCTCACGCTCGTAGCGCGCGAGCACACGGTCCAGGTCGACCTCGGCGGGGAAGTCGCGTCGCGGATCGTACTCATCTCCCCACTCGTCGTAGACCCACCACATCTGCACGCCGGGTTCGGGAGGAAACTTGTCGATGAATGCGCGACGCCAGGTCTCGAACGCCATATCCACGTAGGGATCCCGCGTCATGATCTCGATGACGCCGCCGTCGTGCAGCGTCACGACCACGCCGTCGCCGCCACCCCGCCCCCGCCAGCTATCCGCCGGCGACGGCTGCACCGAGGCGATCTCGTCGCGGGTCAGCTCGAGGATCGCCCGGTCCCGTCGGTCATAGTAGAAGCCCTTGGCCACCCGCAGCGCGGTCGCCATCCGTCCCGGCATCCAGCCGACCTCGCCGCGCAGCTCGCCGGTCTGCGCCACGTAGCGTAGCGAGGGCGTCACGGAGCCGTCGCGCCAGAGGCCGGCGCCCGCCCACGCCAGGTGCGCGAAGCGGCCGCTCTCGCGGGACACGCCCAGGCCGGCCTCCAGGCCGGGGTTCCAGTCCAGGGCCAGGCTGGCGTGGACCGAGCCCACCAGGCGACGGCCGTCCCGGTCGGGATGCCACGAATGGGCGTAGGAGAACTCCGGGAAGAAGAACGGCAGATCGATGTGGCTGAAGTTCAGGCCCATGGCGTCGCTGTCGCTGACGCCCCACCACACGTGGCCGTTCAGGGCGCAGCCGCGCCAATCGCCCCACGGTTCCAGCGAGTTCCAGGTGATGCCGACCCCGTAGGACATCTCGTCCTTCTGGAGGGTGCGCGGGGGCATGCCATAGTAGGCGGTGCCGCAGCCGGCGAGGAGAACGGCGGCGGCCAGAAGCAGGGCGATGGCGAGACGGCGCAAGATGGGCTCCTTCGGGTGCGGGGATTGATGCAACACCTTGATTTTGCAAGACGTATACCAGGATCAATCTATATAACCAATCCATAACGTGTTGCAGTTCTATTACTTAGCCGTCTACTCCCGTCACGGTCACCGCTAATGTGTCCGGCTCGACACTGCTGGAACGTGGCCGGGCGGACACGGGGATGGGGAAGCACTGATCACCGGGACCACCGCGAGCGACTTCATATCGTGCGAAAACTTTGCTTCTGCGAGACATACGTTCATCGCCGTGAACGAGAAGGGTACCGAGGCAACCGCCTGTGGGAAGTCTTGCCGGGGCATCGCTCACGCAGTTGGCAATATGTCGACCATCACCCTCTTCCAACGCGATCGCCAATGGTCTAGAATCGCAGCCGTCCACCCGACGACCCTTCGACCCATTCGACATGGAACCCGAGTCGCCTTGCGTCACCTGCTCCTGCTTACGCTCCTCGCATTCTTCGCCTCGAACGCCCGGCCGGCCACCGATCGGAGCGAGGTGTCGCCGTCGCCTCGCGCCAGCGCAGGACTACCCTACACGCTCCTCGATCATCCAGGCCATTACCTCCCGGCCCGCATCTCCGGAAATCGCCTCTTCGGTTTCACCCTCGCAGATACCGATGGCGATGGGTACGACGACCTCGTCATCAACATCGACCAGGGGCTGGTGCTCTACCGTCATGATGGATCCCTGCCCTACGTTGTCGGCCAGCAGAGTTTTCCTCCGGAATACGTCGACGAGCTGCCGTTCCTGGACCTGATCCCCTACGACGGCGACGGGGACGGGCGCGAGGACGTGGTCGCCGTCGCGCCGGCTCGCGATGGCTCGCGCTGGCGTGTCTGGGCCACCAATGTCTCCGAGAAACACCCCCGTGGCGGCCTGATCCTGCCCGCCCACGAAGAACGACGGTTCGACGGGCGCTGGGACGGCTACTACCTGCCGATCGGCGAGTTGCCCATCGCCGGTCGACCGCGGACGACGGTCTTGCTCGTTTGCGGCGTCCAGTACGACGTACATGGCCGCGGGCTCCTCGCTGTCGATCCGCTCGAGGGCACGGTGGTCTGGCGCCGCTTCCTCGATGCCAAGATCCGCGCCCATGATGTCGAGATCGTCGACCTCGACCGGGACGGACGGCCGGAGATCCTGGCGACCTCCCTGGCGGTCAACAACCTCGACGGCGAGCGGATCTACGGTGCGAGCGACGACAGCAGCCGCGTGTTCGTGTTCGACGACCACGGCGAGACCCGATGGCAGCACGCGCTGGGAGGACCCGGCGCGAGCAGTACCGCGCGCGCACTCGACCTCGAAGGCGATGGCGTTTGCGAAATCATCGTGGGCTCTAGTAGCGCAAGAGCGCCGCGGGGACGGGTCACGATCTGGTCGGCGACCGGAGACCTGCGGCTCGACCGTACGTATCCCGAGCGCCTGCTGAAACCTCTGACGGTCGCCGACGACCCGAGTTCCGCAACGGCGCTCGTCGGCCTGAATTTCTCGGGCGATGCGATCGAGATCCACGGCTGGACCGGCACCGACCTCGAGCTTCTGGCCCGACACACGATCCGTGATTCCCGGATGATCCAGTTCGCCGAGGTCATCGCCGAAGAGCCTGGACCCGAGATCGTGGCCAGAATGAATGATCGCGTGGAGATCCTGGATCACGACCTGAGGCGTCTGGCGGGTTTCCAGGTCGCCGGGGACAGATCGCCCTCGGCGGTGATCGTCTGGGAAGCCGCCGAGGGCGTACGGTTGGTGCAGGCGGCCGATGGCATCACGTCGCCCCTACGGATCGTGCGCGCGCCGCGCCGGGTCGCGCCAGCCTGGTTCGCCGGCGGCGGTGCCGCCCTGCTCGGCGCGGCGACCTTGATCTGGAACGCCCGGCGCCGGCGACGCGAGCGGCGCGGCGAGCCCGAAACGGATCCGGTGATCCTCCGCGAGCTGCGGCTGCAGCTCCTGGCGCGCCTGGCCAAGGGCGGCCACGAGAAGATCGGTGCGCTGCAGCACCTGCGGCGGCTCTCGTGGCGCCTGCAGTCCGAGGCGGTGAAGGAAGCGGAAATGGGTGACGATACCGACCGGACGCCGCAGAGCAGGGAGCGCGTGGGCGAGGCCATCGCCGCGTTCCGTCGCGAGACCTCGCCGCGCCTCGACGAACTGCTGGTGCTGGCCCGCAGGGTCGGGGCACCCGACCACCTCCTGGTCTCCTGCGGGGAATTGCTAGACGAGCTCGACGGAGCGCTCGATCGCGTGACGGGCAGCGCCGACACGGACCGCGATCAGGTGCCTTACCGCGATGTCGATCCGCTGGTCTCGCGCCTCGCCGTGGAGTTCGACGCGGTATTGCAGCGACTCCGCCGCAGCGTCGAAAAGCACTTCCGCGATGATCTGACCGCCACCATCGGACGGGTACTCGAGGCCCAGCGCGAGTCGATCGCAGCGGGTGGGATCGCGGTCGAGGTGCGCAATCCGGATCCCGACTATGCTATCAGTGGCCCGCAGGTCGCGATCGACACCCAGGACCTCGCGTTCGTGCTCGACAACCTGGTCGGCAACGCGATCCGGGCCATGAGCGACAGCACGGTACGCCTTCTGGCCATCGCCTGGCGCGTCGAGTTCGGACGTGTGGTGTGCACGGTCGCCGACAGCGGCTGCGGCATCGCACCCGACGACTGGCAGGCCATCTTCGAGGACGGCTGGAGCGACCGCCCTGGCGGCGGCTACGGCCTGGCGCGCTCGCGGCAGGAGCTCGCGGTCTTCGGCGGGACGCTGCGGGTGATGGCGAGCGAACCGGGACAGGGCACCACGCTGGAGATGGTTCTGCCACTGGTCACCGACGACGCGAACTGACGGAACGGCACGGCCTGAAGACGGTCGACACGACCGCTCGGACATGGGAGCAAGTATGGCACCGGAATCATTGATCCAACGCAAGCTGCTGATCGTGGATGATGACGCGCTGTTCCTCGAGGACATGTTCGCGCTGTTCGCGGACGATTATGAGGTTGCGACCGCCACGACGGGCGAACACGCGGTGCCGCTCGTCATCCGCGAGCGCAGCGAGGTTGTACTGCTCGACATCGATCTTGGCTCGGGACCATCCGGACTCGAGGTCCTCGAACAACTGCAGCGGCTGGATGACCCGCCGCGCGTGGTCATGCTCACCGGTGACGCGCGGGTCGACACGGTCGTCCAGTGCATCCGGGCCGGCGCCACCGATTACGCCTGCAAACCTCCCAACGTCGCCGAGCTGCGCCTGCGCGTCGACCGTTGCTTCAAGGAGATCGCGATGCTGCGCCGGACGCGGCTACTGTCCGGTCGACTGAACGAGGATGCCGGGGAACTCGTGGCGGAGGACCCTCGATCGGTGCAGGTCGCGCGGCAGATCGAGAAGGTGGCGCCCACCGATGCAACGGTGCTGATCACCGGCGAGAGCGGCACGGGAAAGGAGATGATCGCCCGGCGGATCCACCAGCTCAGCCGTCGCCGGAGCGAGGTCTTCCTGCCGGTCAACTGCACGGCGATCTCGCATACGTTGATGGAGTCGACCCTGTTCGGTCACGAGAAGGGGGCGTTCACTGGCGCGGACACCATGCGGCCCGGCCAGTTCGAGCTGGCCGACGGCGGCACGCTGTTCCTGGACGAGATCGGCGACAGCGCCCCCGAGCTGCAGCAGAAGCTGCTGCGGGTGCTCGAGTCGGGGCAATTCCCTCGGGTGGGCGGGATCCGCGAGATCACGACCGACGTGCGCCTGATCGCCGCCACGAATTCCGATCTCGAGCAGGCCCGCGACGACGGCCGCTTTCGCGAGGACCTCTATCATCGGCTCAACGTCTACCGTATCCACCTGCAGCCGCTGCGCGATCGGCCGGCCGACATCATGCCGCTCGCCGAGCGGTTCCTGGTATCCTTCGCGGCCGATCAGGGCAAGCCGGTGTGCGGCTTCAGCGAACAGGCCCGCACCTACCTGATGTCGTCGCGCTGGCCGGGCAACGTCCGCGACCTGCGCAACGCTGTCGAGCGAGCGGTGATCAACTGCGAGGGCGAGCTGGTCGGCATGAGCGACCTCGCGCTCGGCGGCGTGGGCTCGCGCTACGCGATGCTCCCGCGCGACGAGGCCAAGAAGCAGGCGGAGCGGGAATTCTACGTGAGCTACTTGAGCACGCAGCTCGCGCTGGCCGGGGGGAGCGTGAAGGAAGCGGCGCGGTTGAGCGGGGTGTTGCCGCAGAGTTTTTCGCGGCTGTGTCGGGAGTATGGGGTGAGATGAGGGAAGGCAGACTCCCTCCTAAACGGCAAGAACTCCATATCTACTGCGCCAACTGAATCATAAGCACCGCTGCTCGGCCTATGAATCTCACCAATACAAGAACCGTGGCAGTGGCCTCAAGTCGGATGACCGGAGGCATGCGCAGATCAAACCCCTTCTCTCTTAACATACTGCAACACCATGTAACTCAAGCGCGCACTCCGTATTTTACGATTTCACAATGAATTGTATTTCTTTGCCTGGACGAATTAATGGAAATGTTAATCCAACCTCAGCGCCAATTTATTAAATCATTCAGTAACAACTATTTAAGGAAAAATTTTGGGCTCAAGGATTGCTGTCAATCCACCGTTATAGGAAAATCTTGGGGGGAGTGCCATGAAAGTTGCCCCCATTGGAGGCGCTAGCGAGGAGGCTTTCATGTTCAATCGTTTTTCAATCGCTGAGTTAAAGCATGGGGAGGGAGCGGTGTTCCGACGTACGTTTAAGCGATCAATATATATTTCGTGTGCGATCCTAATCGCTCTGGTTATTGCGTGCAGCGATGGTGATGGAGGTACGAGCCCGGCGGGAGGCGATGGTTCAATCTCAACTAGTGAGATCTGGCCGATGCACGTTGACTATGTATGGTACGGACGTCATCAGGTCGATAATAATGGTGATGGAGTTTTTGATCAGACTTTTGAGGACCAGTGGTTCAGGATCCACGAAAGTGTCGAATTTCATGGGGAGGAATGGTTCGCTTATGCGGCTCCAGAGTTCCCACTATACTACAGAAAGAATCGTGATGACGGTCTCTGGTGGACATATCTGACGCCAGGTGAAGACGGGCTTAATGACGATAATTATGAAGAACATTTGTTCCTGCCCTATCCCTGTGAAGTAGGTGATGACAATGGTAGGTCGGATGACCGGAGCGTTGTCGTTCTTGGCGTAGGCGTTCCTGTTGAAGTGCCGGCGGGGACCTTCGAGTGTGTTAAGTACAGGTGGGGCACACCTTCGGCGCCTCAACACAGCAGAGTCGTTTTCTGTGCCCCGGGGATTGGTATTGTCAAGGAGCTGGAGTATGGAGACGGTATTTTACGGGTGCAAAGAGAGCTGACAGGCGTAAATTTTCTGGACTTGAGTTCTTCTTATCAATGAGCAGCAAGACCATTTTTGGCGCCTAACAGGCAAGGAGCAGCCAACCGGCTGGCATTGCATTCAGCGAGCCAGGCTCACCATGGATCGGCTCGGGCCTACCTTGCGCGTCAGTCAGTGGATTGCAGCCCATGGATCCGCACGGCCACATCGGCCGCCGCCTCCCCATCGCCCAGGGCGGACCAGGCCAGTTCGGCGCGACGGAAGTAGCCGACGGCGTCGGCCGTCTCGCCGCGTCGTTCGGCGATCCGACCGAGCAGCGACAGATCCTGGGCCACCCCGCGAGGGTTCTCCTCCGCCTTGTCGCGCGAGAGCGCGCGCCGGGCCAGGTCCGCTGCCTCGTCGAGGTCGCCGGCCCCGGCGCGCAACACCGCCAGGCTGTGGCAATCGGCGGCCACGCCGAGGGCATCGTTCAACGACTCGTGCATGGCCAGCGCCCGGCGCAGGTGGGCCTCGGCGGCCACGGCGTCGCCTTCCTGCAGGAGGGCCATGCCCAGGTCGTGCAGCAGCACGGCACGCTCGGGGCTCGGATCGTCCAGGGGCAAGGCGAGGCCGGCCTCGAGCCAGGCGCGGGCGTCGTCGACACGATCCTGCTCGAGGGCGACGGTCGCGAGACCGCCGAGGGCCTCCGCCTCCAGAGCCGGAACACCGAGGCCACGGGCGGCGTCGAGGGAACGCTGGAACGCCGCCGCCGCGGCGTCCGTCTCCCTCAGGGCCAGGCGGGCGCGCCCCAGCGAGGCCAATGCCTGGGCAGTGCCGGCACGGTCGTCCACCGACGCGTGCAAGGCCAGGGTCTGCTCGAAGCAGATGGCGGCCTGGGCGAAGCGCCCCTCGCGGTACTGGCGCAGACCGGCCTGGTAGATGGTGGCCGCGCGCGTATCGAGGGCCGTCACCCGCTCGGGACTGCGGGGCAACGACGAGCAACCCGCCATCAGCATCAGGACCAGGGCCAGCAGGCAGGTCGTGCGCAGCGTCATGTCAGCCTCCCACCCGGCGCCGGCCCTCGAAGGTCCCGGGCGCCTCGGTCTCCGGCGGGATGCCGCCGCGCAGGAGCGGGTTGTTCTTCAGGCCCTGCAGTACCTTCTCGCTCTCGGCCAGGGTGCGGATGGTCTCGTCCATGAGGAGGCCGATCTCCGGGGCCGATCGGTTGAGGAACTCGGTGAGGGCCACCAGCTGGTCCGTGGCGGCGATCAGGCGCTCGTAGAGCGCGGCGCGGTCGTGGAAGAGCTGGGCGGCCGTGCCTTCCTCGCCCAGCAAGGTGGGGATCAGGCCGTCGGGGTCGGCCAGGTGCTCGCTGAAGGCGGCGAGGTTGGCGACCACGGCGCCCAGTTCGGCGGCGTTGCGGTTGACGGCGGCCGCGAGGTCCCCGAACTCGCGCGTCGTGTTGTCGACGGTGGCCAGGAGGCCGCCGGCCGGCTCGCCGACCGTGCCCATGAGACGCGTGTCCAGGCGGGCCAGTAGCTGTTCGAGCGTGGTCACCAGCGACTCCGCTTCCCCCACCAGCGGCGGCAGCATGGCCAGCAATCCGGCCACGGCGTCGCGTCGCTGGGGACGGTCGACGTCGCCTCGTTCCAGCAGCGCCCGGCCCGCCGGCATGTCGGTGGACAGGATCAGCGACCCCGGCGGCACGGGCTCGCCACCCTGGCGTCCCGGATAGAGCACCAGGCTCGAGCCGAAGCCCAGCGGCTGCACCGCCAGCTCGAGCACCGAGCCGGCCACGACGCGGTCGGCGTACTCCTCGTGGATGGAGAGGGTCACCTCGACCTGGTCGTCAGCGCCGAGACGCAGCTGCTTGACGTGGCCGATGGCGAAGCCGCGCAGCTCGAGGGCCAGGCCCGGGCTCAGCCCCTCGGCCGTCAGGAAGCGGGTGGTGTAGAAGGGGTCGCGCTTGAACCAGCGCTTGTTGACGCCCACGAACAGCAGTGCGCCCACCAGCAGGACGATCCCCGCCAGCACGAAGGCCCCCACGACCTGATCGCGGTAGCGCAGCATGATGTTCATCCCGGACGCTCCTTCGTCGCCTCATCCGTGCTCACGATCCGCCGGCTCGAGCCGGTCGCGCAGGATCTCGCCCACCAGCGGATCCGGCACGGCCCGCACCTCGTCCGGCGACCCGGACGCCAGCACGCGGCCCTCGTGCAGGACCAGCAGGCGGTCGGCCAGGGCCCGGGTCAGCTCGGCGTCGTGGCTGACGGCCGCCAGGGTCACGCCCCGCTCCCGCTGCTCGCCGAGGATCCGGATCAGGATGCGGCGCCAGCGCTGGTCCATGGACGCCATGGGCTCGTCGAGGAACAGCGCCTCGGGTCCCGGTATCAGGGCCCGCAGGAACGAGACCACCTTCTGCTGGCCATGCGAGAGCATGGCCGGTCGCCTTTCCAGATCGGCATCGAAGCCGCAGGAGTTGAGCGCCGAGTCGATGCGGCGGCGGCGCTCGGCGGGATCGAGGCCGGGGAACTTGGCCTGCAGCGGCAGGTCCAGGTTGACCGCGAGGGAGGTGTTGGCCCAGAGGGCGGCGTCCTGGAACATGAAGCCCGTGCGGGTCTGCAGGATCTGCCGGGAGCGGCCGTCCATGGCGTCGAGATCGCGACCGTCGTAGAGGACCCGGCCGGACGTGGGCCGGATCAGCCCGGCGGCGGTTTTCAGCAGGGTGCTCAGACCGGCGCCGGAACGGCCCAGGATCACGGTCATGCGGCCGGGCTCGAGGGTCGCGTCGACCTCGTGCAGGATCACCCGGTCCCTGCGCGCCACCGTCACGCCCTGCAGCTCGATGCGCACGTTTCTACCCCTGCTGGAAAAGGATGGTGATGACGACGTTGGCCACGATGCAGAGGGTCATGGCGACCCCCAGCGAGGCGATGGTCTTCTGGGGGACCTCGGTCACCGCCCGCTCCACCTTGAAGCCGTAGTAGGTGGCCACCGTGGCCAGGATGTTGGCGAACACCAGGCTCTTGACCACCGAGGAGGCGATGTCGGCGCCGTTGAGCGCGCCCACGAGGTTGCGCAGGTACTCCGAGAGGGGCACGTCGTGGATGAGGGAAGCCACCGCGCAGGATCCGAAGAGGCCGACCAGGCTGAAGTAGAGGTTCAGGAAGACCATGGCCACGGTGACGCCGATCAGGCGCGGCGCCGCCAGGAACGCGACGGGGTCGATGCCGGCGGCGTGGTACGCCTCGATCTCGTGGTCGACCACCATGTTGCCCAGCTCGGTGGTGATGGCGCTGCCCGAGCGGGCGGCGATCACCAGGGCGGTGAGCAGCGGGCCCAGCTCGCGAGTGATCACCAGGATCAGGATGCGGAAGGCCAGCTCGCTCTGGCCGAACTGCGGCAGCAGGCTGGTGCCCTGGATGATCACCGCCGCGCCGATGCCCAGCGAGATGAGCGCCAGGATCGGCAGCGCCTCCACGCCGGTGAAGTACACCTGGGCCACGAGCACGGGCAGGCTGATGCGCCCCCGCCGCAGGAACAGGAACGACTCCCGCTGCAGCACGTAGGCGAAGCCCAGGCCGTAGAACATGTCACTGGCGGTGTGGCGGACGCGGCGGCCGAGTGTCGTGATCATGGGAGCGATGATAGGCTGCGGTCCGCTGGGCGGTCCAGTGTTCTGTGCAGCGCAGCTCACCGCGGGCTGGGGCCACTGCTCGGATCCATCGAGCCGCCGGTCCTGGCCGCGCGACCAGGAGAGGTGCCGGGATAAAAACGGAATTATGTTGGGTGGAGAACAAATGATCTTCCTCAACATCCTCGGGTGAATGAACACCATGGCGAAACGTGAACGGACTCCGCTATCGATCATCGGCTGGCGGGAATGGGTAGGATTGCCAGAGCTGGGAATCAAGACCATCAAGGTGAAGGTCGATACCGGTGCACGCTCCTCGTCGCTCCATGCGTTCAACCTCGAAACCTTCGAGCGCCACGGGCAGACCTGGGTCCACTTCCAGGTTTATCCGATGCAGCGCAAGTGCACCAGGATCGTCGAGGTGGAGGCGCCGGTGCTGGAATACCGCACGGTGCGCAGTTCCAACGGCAAGGCGACACGGCGACCGGTCATCGTCACCGACATCTCCCTGCTCGGCCAGATCTGGCCCGTCGAATTGACCCTGGCCAGCCGTGACGAGATGGGGTTCCGCATGCTGCTGGGCCGCGAAGCCATTCGCCACCGGTTCCTCGTCGATGCCGGGACGTCCTACTACGGGGGCAAGCCCAAGAAGAAGCGCTCCACCTGAACAACTCGGCCGGATCCAGCTCCGGGCTTTATCGAAACGAGACAATTTGAAACTGGCCATCCTATCATGCAGCCCCGGGTGCTACAGCACCCGCCGGCTGCGGATCGCCGCTGCCGAGCGCGGCCACGATGTCAAGGTCCTCGACACCCTCAAATTCGCCATCGACCTGGAGAAGGGAGAGCCGGACCTCTTCTACCGGCAAAAACACCTGGCGAACTACACCGCCGTGCTGCCACGCATCGGCGCCTCGATCAGCTATTTCGGTACCGCCGTGGTCCGGCAGTTCGAGCAGATGGATATCTTCTGCGCCAACTCGTCGATCGGCATCGGCAATTCGCGGGATAAACTTCGCAGTCTGCAGATCCTCAGCCGCCACCATATCGGCATCCCCACCACCAGTTACGTGCGCGACAAGCGTGACGTGCTGCCGGCCATCGCGCGGGTGGGCGGCGCACCGGTGATCATCAAGCTGATCGAGGGCACGCAGGGCATCGGGGTGCTCCTGGCCGAGACGGTGAAATCGGCCGAGGCGATGATCGAACTGTTGCAGAGCCAGAAGCAGAACGTGCTGATCCAGAAGTTCGTGGCCGAGAGCAAGGGTCGCGACATCCGCGCCTTCGTGGTCGGCGACCGTGTGGTGGCCGCCATGCGCCGCATGGCCCAGGGCCAGGAGTTCCGCAGCAATGTCCATCGGGGCGGCGTCACCGAGCGCGTCGTTCTCGACGACGCGTACTGCGAGACCGCCGTGCGGGCCGCCCAGATCATGGGCCTGCGCATCGCTGGCGTCGATCTGCTGGAGGGACGCGACGGGCCCCAGGTGGTCGAGGTGAACTCGTCGCCGGGCCTCGAGGGCATCGAGACCTGTACGCAGCTGGACATCGCCGGCGTGATCATCGACTACATCGCCGCCCAGGTGGATTTTCCGGAGATCGACCTGCGACAGCGGTTGACGGTGAGCCGGGGCTACGGCGTGGCCGAGTTGAACATCCCCCAAGGATCGGAGTACGTGGGCAAGACCATCGAATCCTCGAAGTTGCGTGAGCAGGACATCAACGTGCTCACGCTCAACCGTGGCACCACGGTGATTCCGAATCCCCGGTCCTCGCGGGTGCTGGAGGCCGGCGATCGTCTGCTCTGCTTCGGCAAGCTGGAGTTCATGCGCGGGCTGATCCCCCAGACCACGCGCCGTCGCCGTCGGCCCACTGCCAAGGTGCTGCCCAATCAGGAGACAGACGAGTCCGCGACGAGCGGGAAGGACTGACATCATGACCGAGGTTCGACGTCGCAAGCCCATCGACGAGTGGTTCGGCGAGGAGATCCCCGCCGGCCAGTCCCGCAATGTGACCCTCCCGGTCAGCGAGAGCTACAGCAGCATGACCGTGGAGATCCCCATCCATATCCGCCGGGCGACCGAGCCGGGTCCGGTGGTGTTCGTCACGGCCGCCCTGCATGGCGACGAGATCAACGGCACCGGCGCCATCCGCGAGCTGATCCACGACCCCGAGTTCCAGCTGCAGCGCGGCGCGGTGATCCTCATACCGGTGCTCAACATCCTGGCCTTCGACCGGCACTCCCGCTACCTGCCCGACCGTCGCGACCTGAACCGGTCGTTTCCCGGATCGGCGGGTGGCAGCCTGGCCAGCCGCATGGCAGCGATCATCTTCGAGGAGATCGTCTCCCGTTGCGATTACGGCATCGACCTGCACACGGCGGCCATCCGGCGCACGAACTACCCCAACGTGCGGGGCGACCTGAGCGATCCGGCGGTGCGGCGGCTGGCCGAGTCGTTCGGGGCGGAGATCGTCATCAACGGCAAGGGACCGGCGGGCGCGTTCCGCCGCGAATCCTGTCTGGCCGGCTGTCCGACCATCATCATGGAGGGCGGCGAGGTCTGGAAGGTGGAACCGGGGATCGTCGCCTCGGCGATCCGGGGCATCAAGAACGTCCTGCGCGATCTGGAGATGCTGACGGGAGAGCCGGAGCGGCCGGAGTGGCAGATCGTCGTCGACAAGGCGAAGTGGATCAGGGCCGAGAAGGGCGGCTTCATGCAGTTCCACGTCAGGCCCGGCGACCTCGTGGAGGAGGGCCAGTTGCTCGCCACCAACACGACGCTCCTCGGCCAGGAACGCAGCACGCTGCGGGCGCCCTTCGACGCCGTGGTGATCGGCATGATCAGCCTGCCCGCCATCAGCCCCGGCGAACCTGTCTTCAACCTGGGACGCCTGCCGGCCGGACGTAGACCAGCCGATCTGCAACGACGGCGCGAGGAGGAAGACGGCCTCGAGCAGCGCGTGGTGGACGATCTGGCCTCCAGCGTCATGGTCGTCGAACCGACGGAGGAGGTTCCTGCAGCGGTGAGGCCAGCGGCGCCGGCCGACGAATAATCCTTGTCGCGGTTTCCGCCAGTCCGCAGAATCGGCTCCGTTCCCACCGGTCCCCGCGACAGGAGGATGCTCCCGATGGCCGATCTGTTGCAGACCATCTCCACCTGGTTCGAGCAAGAGCTCGGGATCTCCCCGGGGATCCAGCACAACGTCGTCCGCACGCTGCTGGTGTGGATCGTCTACCTGGTGCTGCGGCTCGTGGTTCTCGGGGTGATCGAGCGACGCGTCGGCGAGGTCGCCCGCCGCTACATCGCCAACAAGACGGTCAACTACGTGCTGGGAGCGCTGTTCTTCGTGGCGACGCTGATCATCTGGTTCGGCGGCTTCACCGGCTGGTCGGCCTACCTGGGCATCGTGTCAGCGGGCCTGGCCATCGCCCTGCAGGACCCCCTGACCAACCTGGCCGGCTGGCTCTTCGTGTCCATCCGCAAGCCCTTCGTGGTGGGCGACCGCATCGAGATCGGCGGCCACGCCGGGGACGTCATCGACCTGCGGCCGTTCCAGTTCACGCTCATCGAGATCGGCAACTGGGTGGACGCCGATCAGAGTACGGGCCGGATCATCCACATCCCCAACGGCTGGGTCTTCAAGCACACCACGGCCAACTTCACGTCGGGCTTCGAGTTCATATGGAACGAACTGCCGGTGCTGGTGACCTTCGAGAGCGACTGGCAGAAGGCCAAGGCGATCCTGCTGGAGATCGCCGGCCGCCACACCGACGTGCCCGACGCTGAGGCCTCGCAGCAGCTCCAGCGGGCGGCCAAGCGCTACATGATCTTCTTCCGGCACCTGACGCCCATCGTCTACACCTCGGTGGCCGACAGCGGCGTCATGCTCACGGTGCGGTACATCTGCCGGCCGCGGCGGCGGCGCGGCACCACCATGGCCATCTGGGAGGACGTGCTGCAGGCCTTCGCGGCCGAGCCGGGCATCGACTTCGCCTACCCCACGACGCGTTTCTACGACAATGTCGGCGAGGGCAAGCCTGGGTGCCGGGCGCCGGGGCCGGCCGACCAGGGCGGAATCAGAAATTGAACTGGACCCGCAACCAGAGCACGGTCGCTGGCCTCGCCATCGTCTCCTCGTTACCCTCCCAAGCACGCCCGGTCTTCATGATTCCTTAAGGCGCGATGAAGGACACGACGGGATGTCGTGTCGCAATACTCCCGACCGAGATGGCGCATCCTGATCCAGCGACAACAAGATCAGCATACCAGCCACCATCCATCCTATTTGATGACATCTGTATTTCAACCCCTGCTACTCTTTCCGTCACAGCCCACAACTTGCTCTTCTCCGTGGGCCACCCCCAGCCTGACAACCTCGCGGCTGTTTCCATGACGACCTGTACGCGCTTGGTCAGGGATCCAAACGACGTGGTGCGGGGCCCCTGCCCATCGTTACGCACGTCCGGCTCGATACGCAGGATATTCCGCACGAGGCCAGGAGGTTGCATGATGAGATATCGATTGATGGTCGTGATGCTCACCTTGTGTCTGCCCGCGACGGTTGGGGCTCAGGAATGCATCGATTACGAGGACTATCTCCACTGGCTGGGGAGTGTGGACACGCCGGGCAGCGCCCGGGACGTGGCGACTTCTGGCGTTCATGCCTTCGTCGCCGACGGTGTCTCCGGCCTGCAAGTGGTCGATATCTCCGACCCAGAGAACCTCGTGATCGTGGGATGTGTTGACATGCCGGGATTCCAAACTGCCACCGAGGGTGTGGCGGTCGCGGGCTCCTACGCCTATGTCGCGAACATGAACTACGGTCTGGGGGTGGTCGACATCTCCGATCCGGAAAATCCCCAAGTCGTGGGCAGCGTGGACACGCCGGGTCCGGCGTATGCCGTGGCTGTGCTGGGCAATCACGCCTACGTCGCAGATGGATTCCATGGCCTGCACGTGATCGACATCACCGATCCAGCAAGCCCGCAACTCATCGGCAACGTGGACTCGCCGGGCTATCCCGTGGGCGTGACGGTTACCGGTACCCATGCCTACCTCGCGGACGGATTGTTCGGTCTGCAAGTGATCGACATCACGGATCCCACGGTTCCCAAGATCGTGGGCAATGTCGACACGCCGGGCTGGGCTAAGGATGTGGCGATCCTGGGTGCCCATGCCTTTGTGGCCGACCAGGGAGCGGGTCTCCAGGTTGTCGACATCACCGATCCGACCAGTCCGCAGATTATCGGAAGCGTCGACGCAGCCTGGGCCAATAAAGTGACGATCGCGGACACCCACGCCTACGTCGCGGACAGTGGCGGCCTCAAGGTGATCGATATCTCGGTTCCGGAGAGTCCCCAGATCGTGGGTAGCGTGAGCACCCCCCCACACGCCGGCACGAGCGTAGCGGTTTCTAGCGACCGCGCCTGCCTCGCAGCCAGTGAATCGGGCCTGCACGTGATCGACATCGCCAATCCGGAGAGCCCCCAGACCGTGGGGAGCGTGAGTACGCCGATGTTCGGAACGGGTGTGGCGATTTCCGGCCGCTTTGCCTACGTAACAGACACTCATTACACCTGGCACGGCCTCCAGGTGATCGAGGTCACGGGCCCCGAGGGGCCCCATCCCCCCCAAATCGTAGGGAGTGTCGACACTCCAGGCCACGCCAATGGTGTTACGGTCTCGGGCAATCATGCCTACGTCGCAGACGGTGAGGCCGGCCTGCAGGTGATCGACATCTCGGACCCGGAGAATCCCGATATCGTGGGCTGTGCCGACACCCCAGGCAGCGCCATGGGCGTCGCGGTCTCGGGCTCTTATGCATACGTCGCAGACAATGAGGCCGGTTTGCAGGTGATCGACATCTCGGACCCGGAGAATCCCAGGATCGTGGGGAGCGTGGACACGCCGGGATTGGCCGAGAATGTCACGATCTCGGGCAGCCACGCCTACGTCGTGGACGGTGACCTGCAAGTGATCGATATCTCGAATCCCGAGAGTCCTCAGATCGTGGGCAGCTTGGACACGCCGGGCCAGGCCCGGGACGTGGCGATCCAGGGCACCCTGGCCTGCCTCGCAGGCGCTGGTCTCCAGGTGATCGACATCACCGATCCTATGAATCCGCAGCTCATTGGCAGCGCGATTGGCGGGGGCTACGCCAAAGGCGTGGCGGTCTCGGGCACCGCAGCCTTTGTGGCGGCTGAGTACGCCGGGATGAAGGTGTTCGACATCACCGACCCGGAAAGTCCCCGACTCACAGGGAATGTGACCTTGCCCGACGATGCCCAGGACGTGGCGATCTCGGCTGACTATGTCCTGGTTGCCGCAATGTACAACCTGCACATCCTGCCCTTGCAGTGCGAAGATGTCGTATCCCTGCAGGATTCAGACGATGACAGCGGTCCGGGCCACGAAGTGCCCGCCAGCGGCCGGCAACTGGCGGTCCACCCGAATCCATTCAACCCGCTGGCGAACATCACCTTCACCCTCCAGCGCAGCCAGCACGTCGCCGTCCGCATCCACGATATGCGGGGCCGGCGTGTTCAGGTGCTGGCCGTCGGCACCTATCCCCCGGGCACGCACGCACTCGCATGGGACGGGCGAGATTCGCAAGGTCGCTCGCTGCCGTCAGGAACCTATCTCGTTCGCCTCGAGACGGATGAGCGAGTGGAGACGCAGAAGGTGATGCTGGTCAGGTGACCAATCCGGATATGGGACGGTGGGTCACCACACCATCGGCACGTAACCGTCCTTGATCAGGCCGGAAATCAGGGCGCCGACATACTCGACCTGGACCCCCAGCTCGCGCAGCTCGTCGCTCTGACCGTCGCGGTCGGCGAGGAAGCGGCAGGCCACCGGCTCACCCGCGAGCTGCCGGAAGTCGTGCACGAGCACCTGCAGATCCTCGTCGTCGAGGAGCAGACCCTCCGCGGGGCCGAAGAAGTAGAGCTTCACGTCGGCGAGCCACTCGTACTTGCGGGCGTTGACCGCGTACATGGCGCCGGCGTGGGCCTTGGCCCGGTCGGCGGTGGCGATGATCACGAGGACCTTGTCGGACATGATGGTTCCCGGGGTTAAAGCGTGGAGAGCCGGCGGACGAGGACAGCATAGGGGCGCCGCGGCGCCGCGCCAGCGTCGCCGGGGACCTGCCGCCGGCGCTACTCCGCGGCCGACTCCCCTGCGTGCTCCTCGAGCGCGCGCAGGCGCCGCCGGAACCGGTATGGCTCCTCGAAGGGCACCGGTCCGGCCGCCGCCGCCGCCGCCAGCACCGCCGCGGCCTCGGCCGGCAGCCCGTTGTCCCCGTAGTGGGTCACCGTCTCGACCGCCAGCCCGGCCGCGATCACCAGTACCGAGTAGTTGCGCCCGTTGACGAAGAGGTAGCCGAGGGTGCGGCCGTACCCGTCGGTCTCGGCCGCGCGCAGCAGCTCGACCTCCACCGCCGCCGCGAACACCCCGGCGGCGAACGCCGCGGCCTCGGGACCGAAGGGCTGGTCCAGGAACTGGCCGTACCGCGGATGGGCGACCTCGGGCGTGTCGATGCCCAGGATGCGGACCCGCTCGCGGTCGCCGTCGGCCCACGCGATGGTCACGGTGTCGCCGTCGCCGACGTCGATGAGTTCGAGCGGGACCGGGACGCGCACCAGGGCCGGCCGGGTCTGGGTGCGGTCGGTGTCGCTCTGGGCGAGGGCGCCGGCGGCGACCAGGCACAGGACGACCATCATGGCGAAGCGCAGGAACCGGTCGCGATCGGGCATGGAGCTCTCCCTTTCGGGTCAGGTCGCGAAGAATCCCCGGGAGAGCCTACTCCCGGACCTCCCGCACGCAATCGATCACCGTGCCGTCGACCCACTTGATCGCGGCCACGACCTTCTCCCCCAGCTCTGGCTTCTGCGGCGCGCCGCCGCAGAACCCCTCCACCTCTTCCTTCAGCTCGCGGATGTCCACGATGGGCAGCGAGGAGCCGCGCACCTTCTCCAGCAGGTCGGTCCGCAGCGGGTTGATGGCGATGCCGCGCTCGGTCACGATCACGTCGACCAGCTCGCCCGGCCCGCACAGCGTGGTCACCTCGTCCACGATCACCGGGATGCGGTCGCGGAAGCTGGGGATGGGCAGGATGGTGCACCGGGAGAACAGGCAATTCTGCCAGCCGCCGATGCCGTGCAGCAGCTTGCCGTCCGAGTGGGTGACCACGTTGGCGTTGAAGTCCACGTCCACCTCGGTGGCGCCGAGCACCACCGCGTCGATCATGGACGCGAAGTTGCCCTTGCCGTGCCAGTTGTAGCTGGTGAACGGCGAGGTGTTGACGTGGCCGGGGTTCTCGCGCATGGAGCGCACGCCCTCGAGGTCGAAGGTCTGGCCGTCGAGGATGTAGTCGGTCAGGCCCTCCTCGAGCATGTCGGTGAGGTACTGGTTCGAGCCGCCGCGCACGAAGCGCGCCTTGATCTTGCGCTCGCGCATCATGTCGCGCAGGAAGATGGCGAACGAGAGCGCGGTGCCGCCGGCGCCGGCCTGGAACGAGAACCCGTCGCGCACGATGCCCACCTCGTCGCAGAAGCGCGCGGTGAGCTCGGCGATGAGCAGGCGGTCGGGCGACTTGGTGATCTGGGTGGTGCCCGAGACGATCTTGGACGCGTCGCCGATGCAATCCATGACCACCACCTGGTCCACGTTGTTGCCCTGGATCTGCCAGGGGATGCACGGGAACGGCACCAGGTTGTCGGTGACCGCGATCACGTGGTCGGCGTACATGGAGTCGGCCAGCGCGAAGCCCAGCAGGCCGCAGGCGGTGGGGCCGCGGTCGCCGGTGGCGTTGCCGAAGGGGTCGGCGGTGGGCGCGGCGATCACGGCGATGTCGATGTGGACCTCGCCGTCCTGGATCGCCTGATACCGGCCACCGTGCGAGCGCAGCACGGCCATGCCGCGCATCTTGCCGGTGGAGCAGTAGTTGCCCAGCGGGCCGTTCATCGAGCCCTCGATGTGGTGGATGACGCCCTGCTCCAGGAGCGCGATCTGGGGTTCGTGCACGGGGAAGCTCGCCGAGGGGAACCAGCGCAGGTCCTTGACGCCCAGCTCGGCGGCGGCCTGGAACACGGCGTTGGCCACGTAGTCGCCGTTGCGCAGGTGGTGGTGCGTGGAGATGGTCATGCCGTCGCGCAGGCCGGCGTTCTGCAGGGCCGTCTTGATGTCGGCGGTGACCTTGTTACCGTCGGCGGGGTAGTCCGCGCACGAACGGATCGGCGGGGCGGCCTTGCGGCCCTCGGGGCGGTACTTGCCCACGCCCTGGAAGGGAATCGCCTTCTCGCCGTTGATCTCGGTGGGGACCAGGCGGCCCACGGCGTTCTCGACCATTCGCGTCATCGACTCACCTCTTGGTTCGGCCCGTGTCCGCCACGGACCGCTGAGTTGCGGGAGCCGTCAGCCCCCGACGAGCTTCACCGAGAAGCCGCGGTCGCGCAGCCACTGCGCCACCTGCTCGCGCTTCTCGCCCTGGATCTCCACCGCGCCGTCCTTGACGCTGCCACCCGTGCCGCACGCCTTCTTCAGGTCGCGGGCGAGGTCGTCCATGGCGGCGGTGGCGAGCGGCAGGCCGCGCACCACGGTGACGCACTTGCCGCGCCGACCCTTCACCTCGCGGCCGACGCGGACGGTGCCGTCACCGGCCGGTGCGGCGGTCGTCGCTTGCGACCGGCACGTGCAACGGTCCTGGGGACGGCCGCACTCCGGACAGGCACGCCCGCCGTCGCTGGACCAGACCGTCTGGTGGTCGCGGGCCATGCTACGCGTCATCCGCTTCGCGCCAGTCGGCCGCCAGCTTGCCCACCAGCACCGCCGTATCCACCGTCGTCAGCGCCCGCTTGACCACCGGCGCGTCGATCATCTTGCTGCCCAGCGAGACCACGCCGAGCCCCCTGGCCTGGGCGTCGTCGAAGGCCAGCACGATCTTGCAGGCCTTCTCGATTTCCGCGTCGGTGGGCGCCAGGGCCTCGTGCACCACCGGGATCTGCCGCGGGTGGATGCAGCCCTTGCCCACGAAGCCCAGGCCCTTGGCCTCCACCACCGACGCGCGCAGGCCGTCCATGTCGGTGACGTCGCTGAACACGGTGTCGATGGGCTGGACGCCCGCCGCGCGCGCGCCGTTGAGCACCTGCGACCGCGCCCAGAACGACTCGGTCCCTTCGAGCGTGCGCTGGGTGCCGATGTCGGCGGTGTAGTCCTCCAGGCCGATGGCCAGCGCCACCACCGAGGGATGCGCCGCGGCGATCTCGTACGCCTTCCACGCGCCCAGCGCCGACTCGATGATGGGCATCAGGAACACCTCGTGGGGCGGTTGCAGCGCGGCGACACGCTCGGCCACCGCCACCACCTGCTGCGGATCCTCCACCTTGGGGATCAGGATCAGGTGCACGTTGTGGGGCACCACCCAGTCGAGGTCGGCCAGGCCCAGGTCGCCCTGGTTGATCCGCACCATGCGCTCGGCGCCGTAGAAGTCCACCGCGCGCAGCGCGTTGCGGACCAGGCAGCGGGCGGCGTCCTTCTCGGCGGGCGCCACGGCATCCTCGAGGTCGAGGATGATGCCGTCGGGCTGATGCAGGCCGGCGTTGATGAACAGCTTGGGCTGGCTGCCCGGCAGGTACAGCCGTGTGCGGCGGAGGCGCTCGCGCGCGCCCGGGTATGCGCACCGCGGCGAGATGGGCAGCAGGAACTCGGCGGCGAGGGAGGGGTCGGCCCGCCGGGCGGCGGTCTCCAGCCGGGCCGCCAGCGCGAAGGGCAACGCACCCTGATCCTCCACCTCCACCCGCGCGTGGGCGAGGCCCAGCGCCTGGCAGCCCTCGTCGATCAGCGCGCGGATGCTGTCGCCGTACATGCCGGCGACCTTGCTCCGCAGCTCGATCTCCAGCCCACCCTGGTCGCGCGTCTCCACCGCGATCCAGCAGTCACTGCGTACCTGCGGCCCGCGGTCGCCCGCTTCGCCTCTCGCCGCCATGGCTTCACCTCTGGGATGGTAGGACCAGGCCGGGCGGCGCAACGGTCGTCGCCCGGCGATGTCATCTGGGACTGAAATGTGGTTTGCGATGGGGTGCCAGGCAAGCCGCTGTCGGACATCGGCCTGAACGCTGACTCGCAGCAATCCCTACCTGTGCGATAGGTTGTCCAGAAAACAACCCCGCGCGTCGCACCAAGCACCCGACCTTATCCACAGCCCTGGTGGAGTTATGAGGAAAAGCCTGTAGTCCAGGGGGCGTTTGGTTTTTTAAGATTTCGTAAGGCCGTTCACAAGCCTCATATTTGCAGCACGTTGCAAAGGCGTCGCGAGTCAAGGAAGCGCTCGGGGAAAACCAAGGAAAGATGTTGATAACTTGGGGGTAAGGTTGGTGCGATCGTGGGACAACTTGTGACCAAACGCTAAACGGCCAGTAATCTAGGGCCCAGGAAAAGGGGAGATCGGCAGTCCCCGAAGCCGACCTCCCCCGCCGAAAAGGCCCTATTTCGCCAGCTCTTCGACCACCGAACCGAACAGCTTCCAGATCTTCTGGACCGAGCTGATCCTCACCCGTTCATCAGGAGAATGCGCACCCTCGATGTCAGGGCCGAAACTGACGATGTCCAGCTCGGGGTAATTCTCCAGCAGCAACCCGCATTCGAGGCCGGCGTGGATCGCCTTCAACTCGGGCGTCTGCTTGAACAGCTTCTCGTACTGTCCGATGGTGGTCTTCAGGAGCGCCGACCGCGGGTTGGGCTGCCACGCGGGATAGCCCTCGGGCTGGTCGATCTCCGCCCCGGCCATGCCCGCCAGCGCCTTGTGCTGGCCGACCACGTAGTCGAGCCAGCTCATGACCGAGCTGCGGCTGCAGCAGGTGATGTCCACCCGGTTGCCGTTGGTCTTGACCACGCCCAGGTTGCTGCTCGTCTCCACCAGGCCCTCGATGTCGCGGCTCATGCCCAGCACCCCGTGCGGGATGGCGACGAGCAGGCAGAGCAGCCGGTGCGTCTCGCCCACCGACCACGCCTTCTCCACCTTGCACGCGCCCACGCGCCACTCCAGCCCCTCGTCGGCGCCCACCAGCTCCTCGGCGAGCGCACGTTTGAGGAAGCGGTCGACCAGCTGCTTGAACTCGCGCGCCTGGACCTCGGGCACCAGCACCCGCGCCTCGGCCTCGCGCGGGATGGCGTTGCGCAGCATGCCGCCGTCGAACTGCGCGACCCGCAGGGGCATCACCCGCGCGGCGTAGTGCAGCGCCCGCGCCAGGAGCTTGTTGGCGTTGCCGCGACCGAGGTGGATGTCGAGGCCGCTGTGGCCGCCCGTCAAGCCCTTGAGCACGACCTTGCGGCCGACCATGCCCTTGGGCGCCTTGCCGCCGCGCAGCTTCAGGGTGAACACGCTGTCGCGGCCGCCGGCGCAGCCCATGAACAGCGCGGCATCCTCCTCGCTGTCCAGGTTGATCATGCGCTTGCTCTTGAAGTACCCGGCCTGCACGCCCGCGGCGCCGGTGAGGCCGCGCTCCTCGTCCACGGTCAGGAGCACCTCGATGGGACCGTGCTTGACGCTCCTGTCATCGGCCAGCGCCAGCCCCATGGCCACGCCGATGCCGTTGTCGGCGCCCAGGGTGGTGCCGTCGGCATGGACCCAGTCGCCGTCGACGATGAGCTTGATGGGGTCCTTGGCGAAGTCGTGCTTGGTGGCCGCGTTCTTCTCGCAGACCATGTCGACATGGCCCTGGACCAGCACCGGGGCGGCCTTCTCCAGTCCGGGCGTCGCCGGGATCGTGATCAGCAGGTTGCCGACCTCGTCCTCCTTGCAATCCAGACCACGGTCGGCGGCCCACTGCTTGAACATGGCCTGGATGGCGGCCTCGTCGCCGCTGCCGTGGGGGATGGCGGCCATCTTGCCGAAGATCTGCCAGACGGCCTTGGGTTCCAGGGCGTCGTACTTGCTCATGGGCGGCTCCTCGCTGTGGGGTGGGCTGAAACATCACGCGCCGTACAGGTATAGTGCCCGTACGGCGGCGAGTCAACGTTGCGGGGGCTCGGCGGCGGCTCAGGGGTTGATGATCGTGTACTCGAGGAGGCGGCTTTCGGCGGTGAGCAGCTGCACCTGCCGGTAGCTGTCCACGATCAGGTCGACGAGATCCTCGCCGTCGGGCGTGTCGACCACGGTCCAGGCGCTCCCGTCGTGGTAGGCCAGCGCGCCGCCCCGGCCACAGACCCAGAGGTACCGCCCGCTGGTGCCCTCGACCGCCAGCAGATCCTGTTCCAGCGGACAGGCCAGATCGGTCCATTCCTCGCCATCGCAGGCGAGGACCGTGCCGCCGGCGCCCACCACGAAGAATTCCCGGGGCGAACGCCCCCAGATCCCCAGCAGGTCGACCTCGGCCACGCCTGCGACCGCCGTCCAGGTCCGGTCCTCGCGGCGCAACACCGTACCCTCGTCGCCGACGGCCCACCAGACCGCGCCGTCGGGGGTCCAGACGTCCTGCAGATCCGCCGTCACGGCCAGCTCGTCGACGTACTGCAGGCCGTTGATTCCCCAGGCCACCAGACCCTCCTCGCCCACGGCCACGGCCTCGGGTTCGGTGCTGGCCGGGTGGGAGGCCACCGCCCGGAAGCCACGGCCCGGGAGGTTGGGCGTGACGATATGCTGGCTGCCGTTGACCGCGATGGCGTGGCCGCCGGCGGTCACGAAGAGCCGGCGCGAACCGATGTCGCAGCCGTCCACGATGCGATAGCGGTTCTCGAGGTAGTCCCCGATGGCCAGCTTGAGCGGAGAGGTGCCGACGCTGGCGATCACCCCTTCCTCGCCACAGGCCAGCACATCGCCGTCGACGGGGCTGGTGAACCCGTTGACATGCGGAGTCGGCGCCGCCACGGTGCGCCATTGCTGGCCATCCCAGAGGAAGACACTGGTGTAGTTGAATCCCCCGGAATAGGCCAGGATCTGGCCGTCGTCCAGCAACCGCACCTGGACGATCGCCTGGAGATCGCCGCCGAGATCCTCCATGGGCACCGGCATATAACGCCAGACGTCGGCTTCACGGACCGCGACGAAGCCGTCGATCCCGCCGACGACCAGCGTCCCGTCTTCGGTTCCATCCAGGCAGGCGAGCCCATAGGGGAAAGCAGGGGTCTCCAGGGGCACCAGCTCGTCCCCGACCAGTTCCAGCAGCCCCTCGTACTCCACGGCCAGCAGGCCGCCCTGTTCGTCGGTCCAGAGCTGGGTCACCTCGTGGGTGCGCGAGATCCAGCTCCAGGATCCGTCCCGATACCGGAAGACGTTGCCGTTGCGACCATCGGCGATGACATGGTCGGGGCCCAGCACCTCGAGGTCGAAAAGGCGACTGGACATGGGCAGACGCGGCAGGAAGCGCCAGGACGCGCCATCCCAGCAGGCGACCACCCCATCCATGTTCTCGTCGTAGCCGCAGACCCAGAGTCGATCCTCGTCATCGAAGCGGACCGACTCCAGAAAACAGGGCAGCGGCGACAGCTCCTCCCAGCCCTCGCCGTCATGGATCGCGATCTCGCCGTGGTAACCGCTGACGACCGTCCGGCCTGCATCGTAGTGGACCAGGCGGATCCTCTCCATGTACAGCCACAGGAGCGCCCAGTAGCTCTTGGCGTCGCTGCTCCAGCCCTGGCCGTCGAAGGTCATGACGCTGGTCTCGCCGCAGGCCGCCACCAGGTGGTCGGCCCGATCGCCGTCGATGCCGATGATGGGGATCCGGAGCGGCTCGCCGGTGATCCAGCGTTCACCCCGCGCCAGCTCGGGCTCGTACTTGTCGAAATCGCAGGCGGTGAGCAGCAGGGCGCAGAGGACCGCGAGCGCGGCCGCGCTGAGACGATGGCGCTGGTTCACGATGCAGGACTCTCCCTCACGGGTTCCGGGGCGATGGGCCCCTCAAGGATACCCCGCCCGCGAGCCGCGAACAAGCGCCGTGGCCATGCGGAATGGCCGACATGCTCCCGTCAGCCCCAGCCATCCAGCCGCAACGTCCGCTGGATCGCGTCGCGCTGCGCCGGCGCCACCCGCGCCTCGTCGGCATAGTCCCGCCAACGCGACACCACCGCCACCACCTCGCCGACGATGGTCTCCGCCCGCCCCCGCTTCATGGCCGCCCCCTTCGCGCAGGCCTTGAAATCGTCGAGCACGAACCTGTCGCGCTTGCCGTTGAGCGACATCTGGTGCACCGAGGTCCACCGCCCCGTGGGCTGGTAGCTGTAGGTGAGGTCGAAGGCCGGCGACAGCGACCACCGCCCCGCCTTGTCCATGAGGAACGCGATGTTCTTCACGTGGTCGTCCTGGTTGCGCGCCACGAGGTTGAACACGAGGCGCCGGAACTGTTCCTCGAGGGCGCTCATGGGCAGGCCCAGCCGGCGGATCACCAGCAGCGCCTGTTCGTAGCTGTGGGCGCCGGCCAGGTTGTAGTCGTAGTGGGCGAGGGCGCCGAGCGATTGCATGTGCAGCTTGCCGGTCTCGCCCACGCGGTCGAAGCGGCGGGTCATGAAGTGGCGGCGACCGTTCTCCTCGAGGAGTCGACAGCGATTCATGTTGATACCGGCGTCGGCGGCCATCTTCGCGTAGGCGAACTCGATGGCGCCGTAACCGTCGGGGTCGAGCAGTTCCCGGTCGCGGTTGCCGGCCACGCCGTCGAACTTGATCAGCCAGTGCTCGTAGCCCGGATCGGCCGGGACCTGGCCGCTGCGCACATCGTTCGTCGTTGGGTTCCAGGCGATCACCGCCTTGGCGCGCGCCCCGCCGGCCGAGGTGCCGACGCGCAGGATGTCCTTCAGCGCCTCGCCCCGCTCCGCGTCGCCGAACGACGTTCGCATTTCGTTGCGCTCGCTGAGGACCGCCGAGGCCAGGGCGACCAGCTCGTCGATGCGGACCCTGGCCGGCTTGCGGGCCCGCGGGCCGACGGCCGGCACGTACTCGAGCGCGCCCATGCCGCGCGACCCGGTGTAGCACAGGCGTTCGACGGGATCGAACGAGTCGGGCGTCCGCCCCTGGGTGGCCAACCAGGCGTCGATGAGCGCGTTGCCAAAACGGTCGGGCAGCGAGTCGGCCAGGAGGCCGGGCAACCCGTGGAACGTCTCCCCCGACAGCGCCGGAAACCGGTAGACACCTGTCGCGAGCGGCATGACCAGCGGCGCGACCTCGATGCCGCTGGCGGCGAAGGCGGGGTCGTACTCGAAGGCCGCCACCCTGGCGCCATCCTCGAGAGCGACCGCGCCGATGGTGCGCCCCCAGAGCTTGACCTCGGCCACCGTGCTCATTCGTCATCCCCCCAGGACCAGGTCCCGTCGGTCTGCTGGCGCCGGCGCTTGGACGATGCCCGCTGCCGCTGCTTGCCCTTCATCTTCAGGAGGTCCAGCGGACCAGGCACGATCTCGGGAACGGCCTGGTCCAGAGCCTCCAGCAGATCGAGCGCCCGCAGGATCCGGATCAGGATGGTCAGCTGGGTGGATCCGCCGGCCTCGAGCCGCTCCACCGTCCGCTTGGCGACGCCGGCCTGCTCGGCCAGGTCGGCCTGGGTCAGGCCCTGCTCCAGACGATGGCGCGCCAGGCGCTGGCCGAATTCCTCGAGGATGGCCTCGTCGCTCAGATTGAGATCCACCATCTCGCCTCCCTTGACGACTTGAACCAACAATATACACTATTTCGTCAAATATGGCGACTTGTTAATTCTTGATTATTCATCTTTTATGGCGACATAAACAGAATTATATCTTTTTATCGTCAGTTTAGACGACATAAAGCAGCAGACATGCCATGTGAAACTCTCGCGGTGGGAACGATGGTGGCCGCCACCGGCGGTGCGCCCGGCACCGAACGCCTGGCCTAGGGCGCGAGGTCCGCCACCAGCGGGCTGCCCTGGGGTGTCCAGTTCCCCTTGACCACCTGGCGCCCGCTGCCCGCGAAGAGCAGCCAGCTGTACTTGCCGTAATGCCCCAGCCGCGAGCCCAGGCCCTCGAGCCGCGGCGCGCTCCGGGTGAGGATGACCAGGTCGGTGCCGCCGCCGGGGGCCGGGGCCGCGAAGACCAGGTCGTTCTCCTTCAGGCTGTGGCGCTTGCCCGCCAGGAAGACCAGGTCGCCGTGGACCCGCAGCTCGTCTGGCTGCCGCTCGGCCAGCACCCCGGGGTCGGGGTTGACCAGCACGTTGACCGCGCCGTAGGCCGGCAGTCCGTCGTCGCGCAGGTCGGGCTGGTCGCACTCGCAGAAAGCGCGGGCGAACGCCTCGGTGGCCGCGCGCACGAACGCGCCCTCGGCCGGCGGCACGAAGACGTGGGTCTCGGCGGCCAGCACCTGGCTCAGGGTGGGTTCGATCTCGGCGGGGTCGAGGAGGCGGAAGAGGTCGTTGTCCGGATCGATGGTCAGGCTCCGGGCGCCGGGAGCCGTCACCGTGACGGCCTGCTCGCGGTCGCGCAGCGCGACCACCGTGCGCACCGTATCGCCGCGCGCGACCACCACCACCGGCACGCGTAGTTCGTACGTGGGCTCGGTCTGGTGCAGGGTGAAGCGGACCGTGTCGCCGTCCAGGGCGATGTCGCTGATCGTGAGCACCGGCGCCCCCGTGCGTTCGAGCCACTGCGCGGCGAAGGTCTGCAGGTCGCGACCCGAGGCCGCTTCCAGCGCGGCGAAGAAGTCGCTCCAGGCGGCGGGGCGGCCGCGGAATTCGTGATACACCGCGCGCAGGGCCTCAATCACCGCCGGCCGGCCGAGCTCCTGCTCGAGCATGTGCCAGATCGCCATGCTCTTGCCGTAGCCCACGGCGCGCGACGCTCCCGAGTGGCGCGCCAGGAACGTGCTCAGCGGGAAGTCGCGCTCGGGATGGCCGCCCACGTAGGCCGCGTAGTCCTTGAGCTGGTTGCGCCGGTACTGGTGTGCCGCGGCGGCCGATTCCTCGCGCTTGTAGAGGTAGTCGGCGCACCAGACGGTCAGGCCCTCGCACCAGTTCCCCTCGGCGGGGTCGACGAACACCGAGTTGCCCCACCAGTTGTGCGCGATCTCGTGGCCGAAGCTGGTGTAGGGGATGAACGGCAGGCGCAGCACCTGCGAGCCCAGCAGCGTCCAGCCCGGCATGCCGTAGCCCGTGGGGAACCAGTTCTCCACCGTGGTGAACGAACGGTAGGGGTAAGGGCCGATGAGCTCGCTGTAGAGGTCGAGGTAGTGGGCGGTGCGCTCGAGGTAGAGCTCGGTGAGCTTCGGGTCGTCCTCGAGCAGGCAGGTGCGCATGGTCACGCCGGCGTGGTCGCGCTCGGTGACCGTGAAGCGGTTGGCCACCAGCGAGAGGCCGTCCACCGGCTCGGTGATCTCGTACACCGTGTGCAGGAGACCGTCGACCGTGTCCTGGGCGGTGACCTCGCCGCTCATCACCGGATACCACCCCGCCGGCGTGATCACCTCGAACCGGCCGGCCACCAGCGCGTCGGCGGCCCGGGGCAGCCAAGCGGTGTCGCCCGAGAGCCAGATGCCCTCGTCGCCAACGGTGGCGGTGATCTCGCCGCCCACGTTCTCGCGCGAGAAACGGACCTGGTCGGTGGGCTGATGGGCCGTGGCGGCGTAGGCGAGGAAGAACGGACCTTCGCCAGCGGCGACCAGTGTGGTGGTCTCGCCGCTGAAGGTGCCGTCGGGGGCGGGCGCCGCACCGGGTTCCAGCACCAGGGTCAGGCCGCTGTCCACGTCCAGGCTGTCCAGGCCGGCCGGCCGCTCGAGGCGGTCGGTGACGAGGACCGTGTGGGCCGTGGGGTCGAGGGTGACGACCGCCTCGTGCCGGATGACGGGCGGCGCCTCGGCGGCCAGGGTCGGCAAGGTCGCGGCGAGCAGGAACAGGAGACAGATCGAGCGGGTCATGCGGCGCACTCCGGGCTGGGGTTTGACGCCCCCCAGGATACTGCACTGCGGGCTGCTGGCAACGCCTAGCCGGCCGCGGCGAAGTGCGGCGCCAGCGCCGCCTCCAGGGTCCGCCAGGTCTCGCGGTTGAAGAACATGTGGCCCACACCGGGCAGGGTGAGGTAGGTGGACCCGGGAATGGCCTCGGCCGTGAGCCGGCCACCGACCTGGGGCACCAGCGGGTCCTCCTCGCCGTGGATCACCAGGGCGGGACGGCGTACCGAGCCGAGGATGGTGGTGCGGTCGCGCAGATCCTTCTGGCAGGCGAGGTGATTGCGGGCGGGCAGCGTGGCGGGGTTGCGCGCGTAGAGTTCGCGGGTGTAGGCCACGGCCATGGCCTCGTCCAGGGGCAGCTCGCCGTTGAGGTAGCGCCAGACCTTGAGGAACCCGGGTAGATCGCGCTGGAACTCGCCCGTGGGCTGGTTCGCGCGCAGGATCTCCCACGTCTCCGCCGACGCCGGGGGCACGTCCGGGCTGCCGGGATGCGACGAGATGCTGGTCAGCGAGCGCACCCGGTCGGCGTGGTCCACGGCGAGGAGCTGGGCCACGAAACCGCCCATGGAGTGGCCCACCACGTGGGCCTGCTTGACGTCGTGGGCGTCGAGGACCGAGAGCGCGTCCTGCACCAGATCCTCGAACCGGTACGGATGCCGGGCGAAATCGAGATGGGTGGAGTGACCGGTGTCGCGCTGGTCGAAGCGGATCACGCGGTAGCCCTGGCTGGCCAGGCCGAGGCAGAAGGAGTCGGGCCAGAACGCGCTGATGGCGCCGGCGCCGCTGATCAGCAGGATCGCCGGATCCTCTCCCGGGTATTCCTCGGACCAGATCCGGATGGTGCCCTCGACATGTTCGTGGTCTTGGTCGGCCATGGTGCCCCCGGGGGACTCGGGGCGCGCGATGTGCGTGCCCACGTTCCGCTACGATCAGAACAAAAGTCCGGCGCGTCAAACCGGCGCGGCGCATCGTGGTCGGAGACCGTCTGCGCGGCCACCGAGCGGCCGGGCCAGCCTGCCCGGAGCGGGTCCGGCCGCGGCGCCGCCGTCGCGCGGCGCCGCGGCCCCGGTCACGTCACTTCACCGCGATCCGGCGCGGCTTGGCGTGCTCGGCGTGGGGCAGCTTCAGCGTTAGCACGCCCTGCTCGAGGGTGGCCGTGATGTGCTCACGGTCGACCTTGTCGCCCAGGGTGAACTGGCGGAAGTAGTCGGACAGCACGAACTCCTGCAGGAGCAGGTGCTCGGGCTGACGACGCTCGAGCCGCCCGTGGATGGTCAGCACGTTGTCCTCGACGCTGATGTCCAGGTCGCCGCGCTCGAGCCCGGGCACGTCGGCGACCACCACCAGCCCTTCCTTGTCCTCGTAGATGTCGACGGCCGGAGAGAGGTACCGCGACGTCTCACGGGTCGCCGGCATCCGGTCACGCTCGGCGCGGGCCGGCATCTTGTTCCTGTTAACGGTGTTCTCGGCCATGATTCCAGCCTCCTTTCCCGGTCTCGCCGGTCACTTCACCGCGACGCTCACCTTGCGCGGGAGCGCCGCCTCGGCCATGGGCAGGGCGATGATGAGGATACCGTCGCTGTAGTGTGCCTCCACCCTGTCCTCGTCGATCTCGCGTTCCAGCTGCAGCGTGCGGACGAACCTGCCGGCCGCCCGTTCGCGGCGGTGGAACTTCTCGGACGCCACCTGGGCGATGTCGCGCTTCTCGCCGGCGATGGTCAGCACGTTGCGGTCCACGGTCACTTCGAGCGATTCCAGCTCCAGGCCGGGCGCGAAGGCCTCGACCACGTAGCGGTCCTCCTCGGCCTGGACATTGAGCAAGGGGTAGTTGCGTGCCGAGTGTCCGGGCAGGAACGCCGAGTGCCGGCCACGCGCGCTCGGCCAGGCGCCCCCGAACATCTCGTCGAGATCACGCCGGAGCGCTTCCAGCTCGTGGAATTGATTCCAGAAGGAATTCATGTTCAGCCCTCCTTTCCAACGATTGGCACCGGTGGGGTCGCCACGGGCTCGCTGGTGGCAGACCCGCTTCGCGCTGGGGAACATAGAAAGATCCGTGCCTGTCGGGAGGCTGTGAGGCCGGCCGTGAAAGATCTTCATGTTCTTTATTGTCATTCAGTTACGATCTTAAAGCTAATCCCTTGCCGGCCTCTCCGGCCATGACACGCTAGCCCTGTCATCACTGTCCTGTCGCGACATGTCGCTTTGACAGATAGTGCACATATGGCCAGCCAACGACGACGAACCATGTTGTGCAGCCAATCGGACCGCCGCCAATTGCCGGTCACCGCTACGGGCGCGGCTGCCGCCTCGGAGGAAGCTGGGATTGGGGCAGGTCGACGTGCTGCTTGCGTTACTCAGGCGAATAAACTGGGCGCTTGCTCGGCATCTCGGACTCCTCCCGCAACGAATGTAGCATTGAACCCGGAAACCCAGGTCAACTCCGTGTCGACATCGGTCCCCCAGTCGTTGTTGGACATATCCATGGTACTGATCGGGGTGGATCGATCGTCATAATGCTTGGCAACAACACGCTACGATCTCGCCGCAGGAGTCCTCGCGAGAATGTGGGAAGCAAGGGGCAGTCGTTCTCTAAACAAAGACCCGAAAGATTGAACATCGATGTTACTTGGAGATGCTTGCTAGCCCGGAACTGCTTCCAGCGAAACACTTAACTTCCGTGGCGCGGTCGCGAAACACGATGGTTTATCCCACCCGGTGTATTTCAACTGGGCGCCCTATGAAACCCGCAAGGCACTGTCGCTAAACTACTAACGAGCACCGCTCCTTGGACGATTTGGCGCGTGTCTTGCCTTGCCTAGCTTGATCGTCCACGCACGATTGTCGGCCCGTCACGCGCCATTCGCTTGGATACCAGGACACCCGGTTATCAGTAACCATCGAGCGTGACCTCTGCGGGTACTAGCCGGGCTAGAAGGAACCCGATCGAAGCAAAATGGGGAGGGGGGATGAAATGAATGAGGTTTCACATGAGTTCACCGCGATCACTTTTATTAGCCGTAGCTACCTGCGCAGTGTTCACCGGTTGCGCATCCATCAATAACTGGATCTACGAAGAAGGAGAACGCCAATTCTCGGAAGCGATACGACCCGGTTCAACGTGTGCGGTCGCAGAGATCGAGTGGGACGAAAAGCGCGTATTCACATTCTCAAAGGAAGACATGACCAAGTACCGAGAATACATGTGTAAGAAGTTGCCCCAATCGGGATTCTTCGCATCAGCCACGCTAGACACCGTCAATTCCGCAGATTATCTCGTCCTAACCCAGCCAGAAAACGGATTCCTATTTTTCCGGCTTATCGATCGGAGTACGAACGAAATCGTCTTCTACATGAAGAAGGGGCCAACTACGCTTGAGAAGGCTTACAACGATGCACAGTTCTTGTTCGAATCAGTCGATGATTTTATCTGGGGAATGAACAATCCTCGGTCGTAGCGAAGAGATGGATCACAGCCGGGTCCTTCGCGCGCTCCGGCTTATCGATGGCTGATCATTGAGATTGAATCAGTTCGTGTCGGGCGAGATCGAGTGCGTCGGGAGTCAAACTATGCGATTGGATTTTATTTCCACCGATAATCCGAACAACCAAAGAGCTTTAAGAAAGGAGAGCACTAATGCGTATAGGCAACGTCACGATCCTATTCATGATAAGTGCATTGTCACTGACCGCAGTCACCGGGTGTAGCGATGAAGATGACCCTGTCTCTCCGGCACTGAACTTGGGAACAATAGAAGTGCAACCGCTTCCCGATACAATTCAAGCTAGCTGGAGGCTCGATGGACCCGACGGATTGTCGGAACATGGGGAAGGCCGCCGAACCCTATGGGCACTCCCGGCTGGACAGTACGGAATTACCTGGCTAGACGAAGCGGGCTACGAGACCCCAGCCATCGAGACAGCAGCGCTGAACAGCGGCGATAAGCTGGTCTTTGGAGCTACATACGAGAGAAGACTGGAGATCATTCCTCTGGCAGTTGGAAATCGATGGACAGGTGTCGGCGCCTACATAAATGCGGAAGGCGGGTATGATCTATACGAAGATCAGATACGCTTCGAAGTCATTGATGAAGTCATGTTCAGAGGAACGAGTTGGTTCACAACGGCAGGCACCCCACCTGCGTCATATCGGCAGAACCGTGCTGATGGCTACTGGGCGATCGATTCCTATAGCTACCTCGAGTACCAAGTGTACGTCTATCCATGTGAAGTAGGAGACAACAACGGACGAACCGGAGACGACCTTATAACGGTCATCGGCGTTGATGAGGCAGTCATCGTTCCGGCGGGGACATTCAACTGCGTGCACTACCTCAGTCACCGCACAGATGGTGATTGGTACTACCATACATACCTTTGCCCTGGAGTTGGCTATATCAAGACAGAGAGGATAAGAAACGACGTCGTAAGTTCGTCTTGGGAACTATCCGCCGTGATCGCAAACTGACTGCGGCCGTTCCGGATAGCAGCTCATGGATGATGCGTGCGGATCAAATTTGAAGTAATAAATTGCGACAACCTTGGAGGCGGATCGATGCAGTTCCAATGTCTGCACGCTATCGCTCTTCACCGTTCCGTGCGGCTCATGGCCGTCACTTTGGTCGTCGTGCTCACGTGCTCCGGTCCGCGCTGCGCGAGTGGTCAGACGTTGCCCCCGGTCCAATCCGGCTCCCCATTTCTTCGCCCCGGAGAGATGGCTAACGACATCTGGTTTGCGAGCAAGCGGACGGCCATGACGCCTCCCGATCGCCGGCGCACTTATCGCAAGGAGTTTCATGGCCGGGCGTACTACGCCGGTTCGTACGCGAGCATTCGCGGCAACACCCTCGGCGCCTGGGGTTGGGACCTGAAAGATGACAAGGTGACCGGTCAGGCCTCCAATGCAGGACTCGACTTGCTATTAGGAAACCTCCAAGCCGGTGTCGATTTCTACTCAACCAGCAGTTTCCTGCCATCGAACCTCGGCTCAGGTCCCAACCGAAACCTCGACTTCGCACAGTTCCTGTCCTTCGTGGGAATCAACCCTAAAGGTCGGTATCTGATCCGTTTCGAACGAGTCGAGTTGAACGGCATCGGCGTTGTGAGGGAATCCGGAATCCCGCTGTACTCCGGAGGGCAGCAACTACCTCCCGGTGCGGAGTTTCCCGTCGCTGCTCGTTACGACTTCGCCATGCTCAGTCTGGGCGCGGTGAAGGAGAGTCGTCTGGACGATGGCAAGAAGCTGTGGAGCGAATTCGAATGGTGTATAGGCTACGCTCACTTCGATCTCCTCGGGGTGAAGGAAGATTGGCAATGGGGTTCGCCTCAGTCCGGAGAGGTCGAGCAGACACTGAAGACCGGGGGCATTGTCTCCGCCTTCCGAGGCAAGGCGCGACTGCTAGACCGTCGTGGTCGCCGACCAGTCGCCTATCTGACCCTGACCGCCGACGGCGCTGCCGCAGGGGACGCGGGGATGATCAAGTGCGGTTACGGTGCCGGCGGTTACGCGTATCTCGGCGACCATTTCGTTCTGGAACCATATTTCGATGGGCTCTGGTGGAACATCAACAGCTGGGAATCCGGATTCGGCTACTTCAATACGGATTTCGGGTATCAGGTGGGCCTGCGGTTGATCGCGGCGTGGTGACCCCGCATCGGCAATCAGGTTACCGATAGCGGTGTGGTGGTGTATGCCAGCGTCGTGACCGGGCCCGTCCTTGGATCTCCGTCACCTTGGTGTCTGTTTTCTCCTGCCTCGAGGCGAAGAAGATCTGCTCCTCAGTGGACTTGGACCTCATCATGGCCGATCCCCCCGCTCTCAGGGTAACGGATCGACTCGGGATTCTCTGTCTTCCGGGGTCCAGTGATGCGGGAGGACGTCATCGCCTTGACAGAAAGGGCGCATCCGGTCCATCGACCAGATGCGCCCCCGGGAACCAAGCTGCGGATCCTCGGTTGCTCCCGTCTATTCGAACAGCGCCTTGACGTTGGACCAACTGACCGCCTCGGTGGCCACCGAGCCGCGGATCATGGCCTGGCCGGTGGGGAAGGTGGCGTCGGTCTGGTTGGTCAGGCAGCCGTCCGCGCAACCCGCGGGAATCATGCCCGCCAGCGGCTTGAACATGAACGGCGCGGGGCTGTTGTCGGGTACCGGCTCGATGGAGATGACCGCGGCGAAGTCGCCCGAGGCCAGGTCCAGCACCGGACCGCCCTGGTAGGCCACGAAGTCCTGGCCGGGGAACGGCGGGCCGCCGCCCATGGGGCCGGCCATGTCGCTATCGAAGTCGTCGGCCACGGAGAAGGTGCCGGTGGAGTACGGCACGGGCATATCCCCGGACACGTCCACGACCCAGCCCTCGTAGACCCAGCCCGCGCCGAGCTCGGGCAAATCCGTGATGCCGGGCTCGGGACCGGGCATGGTCAGGTACCAGATGCCCTCGTTGTCGTTCATGTCGTCCATCTCGTTGTCGCTGGGAGTGGCCAGGATGTAGCAGGCCGCCGTGGCGGACACGGCCTCCAGGCCGGTGGCCAGCTCGGCCATGTCGTCGCTCACCATGCCCCCGAGGACGATGAGGCCCGACGGGCCGGGATCGCTGTCGCCCACGGGCTCGAGCGAGATCTTGATGTCGGTGGCGCCGGTGATGTCGCCGGCGGGCGTGAATTCCTCGATCACGCCGCCGCCGCCCGGTGCCACGGGCTCTCCGGCCCCGTTCACGTTGAAGACGCCGGTGGAGACGGGCGCGCCGTCCACGATGGCCCAGCCCTCGTAGAGGCCGTCGACCGCTTCGTCGAGCGGCATGAGGTTGGTGAAGCTGAGGGTGAGGGTGGGGCCGTCCTGGGCGAAGGCCGCCGGGGCGAGGCAGAACATGGCGACCAGGGCGAGTCCGGTCAGCGCACGTGCGGTTTTCCTGATTCTATGCGTCATTGTTCATCTCCGATCGACTGGGGGGTGATGTCCTGGTCGTCCGGTTGCCGCCGGTTCGACCTCGATCATGGGCTCGGCGCCCCGTTCACCCCCTAGTACGAAGAGGCCACCAGAACCGTGACAGCTTTGGTCGGATTTTTTCGACCTGTCACGTCCGCAACGCGGAATCCGTAGTAAGCAGCAAGAGGTCATCGCCCAGCATGTCGCCCCAGGAGCCCAGGAAACACGCCGCCGAAGCCGCCGTCCCGCGGGAGCTTCTGCAGCGCGTACGCCGCCGCGAGGCCGCGGCCCTGGAGCGCTTCTTCGACCTCTATTACGACCGGATCCACGGCCACGTGGCCCGACTGCTCCAGGACGCGCATCTGGCCGAGGACCTCACCCACGAGGTCTTCCTGCGGCTCAACCGCGCCCTGGACCGGCTCGACCCCGACCGGGATCCCACCGGCTGGGTCTTCACCATCGCCACCAACTGCGTGCGCGATCACTGGCGCAGCCGCAAGCACAAGGATGCCGCCCGCAACGTGGCCCTGGCCGGCGACCACCTCGCGGTGATCGCCGACGAGAAGGAGGACGCCGAGCAATTGCTCGTCAGGCAGCAGGAGCATCAAGCCGTCCGCGAGGCGCTGGCCGAACTGGCCGACGCCGACCGCGAGATCATCCTGCTGCGCGATTACGAGAACATGGACACCGCGACGGTGGCCGAGGTGCTGGGCGCCAAGCCCGACGCCGTCCGCCAGCGTCACAGCCGTGCCGTGGCGCGCCTGGGCAAGGCGTTCCGGCGGCACCTTGATCAGGAGCAGGCCGAGTCATGAGTCGTCAGGACGACATGAACCGTACCCCGGACGAGCAGCGGGCCCTCGCGGCGCTGAACACGCTGCCGCCCGTGCGTGCGTCGGCGTCCGCCCGCCAGCGGGCCCGGGCCGCGTTCCTTGCCGAGGCGCCCGCCGCAGCGCCGGAGCCCCGGACCACGGTGAGCCCGCGGTCGCGCTTCTGGGTGCCCCTGGCCGCCGCGGCGGTCATCCTGCTCGCGGTCCTGGGGATCTGGCAGTACGGCAGCGGTCCCAGCGCGCTCTTCCGGGTCACCGACGTGGTGGTGGCCGAGGGCGTCCACGGCGCGCCCACCAGCGGCCTGATCACCACCGGCGCCACCGTCACCACCGGCCCCGAGAGCGAACTCGAGCTGCAGCTCGGCCAGCAGTTCCGGTTCCGCATGTTGCCCGCCACCACCATCGAGCTGCCGCGCGGCCCGCGCCGCTGGAATCCCGACGAGGTGGTGATCACCGTGCTGAGCGGCGAGATCTACGGCACCACCGGCGGCGAGGGCCTCCTGGTCCCGCTGCGGGTCGTCGCCGCCGAGGCCGAGGCGCGCATCCTGGGCACCACCTTCGCGGTGTTCCAGGAGGAGGACCGGACCTGCGTCTGCCTGTGGGAGGGGTCGGCCACGGTGACCAACCGTCACGACGGCAGCACCACCGCCATGCAGCCGGAGACCAAGTTCTACGTCTACCCCGACGGCACCGTCTCGGGCGCGCTGCCCCTGGACGGCATGGAGCGCATGAAGCTCTCCATGATGGCCGACGGCGGGGTCCTGCCGGCGCCCGAGAACTAGTCCACCACCACCGTCACCAGCGGCAACTCGCTGAAGAACTCTCCCTGGCGCTGCAGGTCGGCGAGCGTCACCTGGTCGTAGCTCGCGATCTCGCCGAGGTAGGTCGACACGTCACCGTCCAGCTCGGCCATGGCCAGGTAGTAGGCGCGGCTGATGGAGTCGAGCCGGCGCATGAGCAGCCGGCCCTGGCGCGCGGCGCGAACCTTGTCCAGCTCCTCCTGGGTGATGGAGGCCACGTCGAAATCGCGCAGCGCGGCCGCCAGCGCCTGCTCGCCCTCGGCCAGGCGCGCCGTGGGCGGGTTGAGCCAGGCCGAGAACACCGCCATGTCGCCGAACAGATCGAGGGCCGCACCCACGCTGTAGCTGAGCCCGCGGCCCTCGCGCAGGTCCATGACCAGGCGTTCGGAGAGGACCGCCATCAGGAGCTCGAGCGCGGCGCTGTCGGCCGGATCCACCTGGCGGATCGCGCCCAGGCGCACGGCGGCCATGGGTCCGTCCAGGGTGTAGGTCAGGCGGGCCGGAGCCGCGGTCGCCGTCAGGGGAGGCAGCGTCGGCGCGCCGTTGCCGCCGCTCGCCGACAGATTCGGCAGCATGTCCTTGAGCGCCTCGTGATCGTGAGGCGAGACCACCGCCAGGATCAGGTTGGACGGCGCGAAGGCGTGGCGATAGAGGCTGCGTAGCTCGTCGTACTTCACGGCCTGCACCGAGGCCACGGTGCCCTCGGCGGGCTGGGCCAGGGGGTGGTCGCCGTAGAGGCCTTCGGCCAGGAGCCGGCGAGCCTGCCAGCCGGCGCTCTGCTCGCGACGGCGGAGCAGGCCGAGCTGGTCCGACCGCTCCTTGTCCAGATCCTCGCCGGTGAACGAGCTGTGCTGGACCAGCTCGGAAAGGAGAGCCAGCACCGCCGCCCCGTTCTCGGCGGGACACTCGATGCGGATGAAGCTGAACCGGCCGTTGGTGTAGTAGTCGTCCATGGGGAAGCGAGGGTCGTCGAAGGCCTTGACCTCGGCGCCCAGGCGCCGCAGCCGCATGGCCACGCACGCCTCGTCGCAGCCGCTGACCCCGTAGGCCAGCAGGTGGTGCACCAGGTTCAGCGCCCCGGGCTGGCTGTAGCGACGGTCCAGCAGCGCGCGGTCGCGCACCGTGACGTGGATCGCCATCAGCTCGCTGCCCGGGCTCGTCTGGCTCACCAGGACCGCGCCGCTGGGCAGTTCTGAACGCTGCACCGAGGCTGCCGCGGTCGGTGCGTCCACGGCGGCCTCGTCCGCCGCCGCCGGCTCGACCAGCAGCGCCAGGCACGGCCGATCCACCAGCCAGGTCCGCAGCATGCGTTCGACGTCGTCGGTGGTCACGGCCGACAGCCGGGCCAGGCTGGAGACCAGGAAATCGGGGCCGCCGAGAACCAGGGGCTCGGCGATGTAGATCCCGGTCATGCGCAGTTGCTCGCGCTCCTTCAGCGTGCGCGTGCGCTGCATGGCCATGACCTCGGCCAGGTCGTCGTCCTGCAACCCCAGCTCCAGGGTGGCCGTCACCGCGTCCTGGGCCAGGCGGTACAGCGGCGCGGGATCGAACTCCGCGGGCAGGCCGAAGTCCAGGATCAGGTGCGCAAAGCCCGGTGCGGCCTGCCACCAGAGGTCCAGGTCGGGCCGCTCCTCGGCAGGCAGGTCCTCCAGGGCACGGCTCAGGATGCCCGACCCCGGGGCAGTCAGCAGCTCGCTGGCCACCAGGAACGCGAAGTAGTCGGGCGAGCCGTAATCGGGCGCCTCGAAGGCCAGCGTCAACTTGCGCTGGCCGCCGCCGCGTCGCACCAGGGTGACCGTGCTCTCCAGGTGGGGCGCGGGCACCAGCTCGACCGCGGGCAACGACCGCGGGGGCACGCTCCCGTAGTACTGGCGGATCAGGTCCAGCGCCTGGTCGCGGTCGAAGCCGCCGGCCAACGTCAGGATCATGTTGTTGGGGGCGTACCAGCGCCGGTAGAACGCGTGGACGTCGTCGCGCTGCATGGCGGCGATGGTGGCCGTGGTGCCGAGAGTGGGCAGTTCGAGGCTGGTGCCGCCGTACAGCGCCTGGCGCAGGGTGGTCTCGGCGAAGCGGTCGCCGCGGTCACGGCTCTGCGCCAGCTCGCCCAGCACGATCCCCTGCTCCTTGGCGAACTTCTCGGCGGGGATCAGCGAGTGGAAGAGCATCTGCGACTGCAGGTCGAGACCCGTCTCGATCTTCCCGGAGGGCAGGACCATCATGAAGTCGGTGTAGAAGTCGGTGGTGTGGGCGTTGTTGTAGGCGCCCGCCAGGTCGGCGGCGGCGTACAGTTCGTCCTGGGTGTACTTCTCGGTGCCGTTGAACAGCAGGTGCTCGAGCATGTGGCTCATGCCGCTGGTGGCGAAATCCTCGCGGGCCGACCCCACCTTCACCTGGCAGTAGATCCCCACCATGGGCTGCGCCGGATTGGGCAGCAGCACCACGGTGAGCCCGTTGTCCAGTTCCAGGGTCTCCACGCCCTGCGGCGGCTCGTAGTAGACCGGCTCGAGCTGCTGGGACAGCCAGGTCTCCCCCTGTCCCGCGGCCACGCCGGCCAGACCGGCCAGACCGGCGATCACGACAACGATCAGCGTCGAGAAGCGCAACATGAATGACTCCAGGCGCACCGGGCGATGATGACGCCCGTGTGGCGATCTTGGTCAGTACGGGAAGGCCGGTCTCATCACCACCGGCCTCCCCCGTGCACGTCAGTGAGTGCGTTCGGCCGCCTCGACGATGCCCACGAAGTCGTCGGCCTTGAGGCTCGCGCCCCCGATCAACCCGCCGTCGACGTCGGGCAGCGCGAACAGTTCGTCGGCGTTGCTCGGCTTGCAGCTGCCGCCGTAGAGGATGCGGATCTCGCCGGCCACGTCGATGCCCATGATGTTGCTGGTGATCTCGCGGCTCACAGCATGCATCTCCTGGGCGATCTCGGGCGTGGCGGTCTCGCCGGTGCCGATGGCCCAGACCGGCTCGTAGGCCAGGATCAGGTTGGCGGGATTGGCGTTGGCCAGATGCGGCAGCACGCCCTCGAGCTGCGCCTTGACCACGTCGGTCGCCTGCCCGGCCTGCCGCTCGGCGAGCAACTCGCCGAAGCAGAAGATGGCGGTCAGGCCCGCAGCCTGGACGCGGTCGATCTTGGCCACGAAGAGCGCGTCGGTCTCCTTCTGGTACTGGCGGCGTTCGCTGTGCGCCACGATCACGTGGCTGCAGCCGGCCTCGGCCAGTAGCCCCGCCGACACCTGGCCGGTGTACGCGCCCTGGTCCTGGTCGGAACAGTCCTGCGCGCCCAGCAGCAGCGGTCGGCCCTGGGCGATGGCGGCCACGGCGGGGATGGTGACGTAGGGCGGACAGACCAGCACCTCGCCGGCGAGCGTGCGGCCGGCCAGCCGCTCCTGCACGGCGGCGGCCAGGGCGGCCCCCGCGGCCGGTCCGAGGTTCAACTTCCAGTTTCCCGCGACCATGTAGCGACGCATGACGGCACATCCTCTCGTCGGATCTCCTGAGCAACGGCTCGAACCCGCGAGAATATGCCACCCAGGGCCGTCCTTGTCCACATTCAGCCCGGACTCAGGGGCTCCGCGTCCCGGCGAACTGGGCGAAGACCGACAGATCCTCCATGATCATGGCGGTGGCCGACCGCGCGATCCCCTGGAAGCTGCCGCTGATCTGGGTGCCGCTCACGGTCAGGCTGAAGGTCATGCCCTCGCGGAAGATGAAGATGTCGTCCATCTCCCCGAACCACTCGTGGACGAAGTGCACGAACGCCTGGTTCGCGGCGGCGGCCTCCTCGGTGTGGTCGTCGGCGAGGTAGCCGGCGAAGGTGGTGAGACCCTGGCCATCGAAACCGGCCGTGTTCATGAAGTAGACCAGGTTGACCGAGTCGTAGCTCTCGGCCGACCCGTAGAAGTGCGGCACGCAGTTGAAGGCGTCGCTGGCGCTCTTGGTGTCGGCCGTGGCATCGCACCCGTCGTAGCGGTAGAGGTACGGATCGCCGATGGGCAGTCCGATGCGCACCATGGTGCTCAGCCCGCAGTCGCCGTGCTGGGAGAAATCGGTGGTGCCGATCGATATCGACACCGGATTCTGGACATACGCCGCCCCGAACATCACCTCCTCGGGCGGGATCCCCGGCAGATTGGTCCCTGGCGGCACGTTGACCACCCCCGGCTCGCTGGCGCGGATGGCCACGTAGCCGGGGCGGGTGAAGGTCTCGGTCGCGCCCTTGGCGAGCCAGGTGTACTCGACCTGGACCGTGAGATCGTACTCGCCGTAGAGCGCCGAGAGCGCGTCGGGGATCACGGCGGTGGGCGTGCCGCCGCCCGTGGCGTCGTCTTCGTCGCCGCCGCAGGCCGGCAGCAGCACCAGGATCAGCAGCAGGCACCAGTAAGGCTTGCCGGCAGGCATGGCATCCCCTCTCGTCCGTGGCGCAGCCACGCGCGAGCATACCGCCCGGCGTCCGACCCGACAATTGGGTGAATCCTGCCCCGGGCTACGCGTCCGGACGTGCGGCGGCCACCACGACCAGGAAGGGCTCCACCGAAGCCCGGAACCGCATGCTCACCACGTAGGCCATGCCCACCAGCCCGGTCACCGCCAGCGCCGCCAGCGAGAAGCCCGCCACCGTCCCCCGCGCCCGCGGCAACGCCCACAGGAACGGCAGCAGCACCACCAGATACGAGCCGATGAAGATCACCGCCAGCCAGCGCGGATACGCCACCAGGAGGTACGGCCGGAAGAACGCGTACGAGAGGAGCCGGTTGCCCGCGCCCCGCAACGCCTGTCCGGTCCGCTTGTGCCAGTGCTCACGGCCCAGCGCATAGAACGCCCGGTCGCGCTCGACCTCGCTGCGCGCGCGCCAGGTGGCCGGCTCGCCCGGGGCGAAGTCGCGGAAGAAGTGGTCGAGGGGCGGGATGTCGCCGGACATCTGCGCATTGTTGCCGAGGTAGAAGTTGAAGCCGCCGTTGGTGGCCACTGGGATCAGCGCGCCATGGACCCGCGCGTTGCGCACGGTCCAGGGCGCCACCACCGCGGCCGCCACCAGCGCCGTCACCACCACCGGCCGCAACGCCGCCGGCCGCAACCGGCCGCGCCACAGCACGAGCCCGCTCCACGCCAGCCAGACCAGCCCGTGCGACGGCCGCACCAGCACGAGCAGCCCCAGCGCCACGCCGGCGGCCACGGGCCAGGTCCAGCGGCTGGTGTCGAGGCCGCGCAGCATGAGCCAGGCCAGCAGGATGAGCAGGAACCCCTCGAGCACCGGCGTGTGCGCGGCGGCGGCGTGTCCCAGGGCGGGGGGATAGAGCGCCCAGACGAGGCCCGCCAGCAGCGGTCGGCGGTCCAGGAGCCGGCGCCAGACGCTGGCCGCGGGCACCGCCGGCACGGGTCGGGAAGCCCGCGCGGTGAGCTGCGCCACCAGCAGACAGGTGGCGGCGCCCACGAAGATGTTCAGGCCCTGCGCCAGGTAGAGCGCCGGCAGGCCGCGCCCGCCCGTCACGTCCAGCGCCAGGCTCAGGAGCCAGGGATAGAGCGGCGGCAGGAACGAGCCGACCTCGCCGCCGGGCACCAGCCCGTACCAGTCGAAGGCGAACCCGTGGCCCGCGTGGAGGTTGCGCGCGATCAGCCACGGCTCGCCGTACGGCTGGGCCAGCCCGCGCAGGTCGAAGACCACCGCGGCGGCGAGCCGCGCCAGCATCGCCACGGCCACCACGACCAGGACCTCGGTGCGCGTCAGGGGCTTGGATCTGGGCAAGCGGCTCTCCCTCGGTTGCAGACCGCCGCGAGTATAGCCCACCGACCCCGCCCTTGCCTACGCCGGCGGTCGGGTCCATGATGGCGGCATGACACGCCTGAATCTCCTGCTCCTGGCCTGCGCCGGCGGCGCGGGCGCGCTCTGCCGCTACGGGCTCGCGGGCGTCGCCCAGCGCCTGGCGGGCGAGCGCTTCCCCCTGGGCACCCTGGTGGTGAACCTGGTGGGCTGCCTGCTGTTCGGACTGGTCTGGGGTTGGCTCGAGGGCCGGGTGGGGTTCTCGCCGCAGACCCGCATCGTGGTGCTCACGGGCTTCATGGGCGCCTTCACCACCTTCAGCACCTACGCGTTCGAGACCGTGACCCTGCTGCAGGGCGGCCAGATCGCCGCCGCGCTGCTCAATGTCGCCGTCCAGACGGTGCTGGGGATCGCCCTGGTATTCGCGGGACTGGCCATGGCGCAATCGCTGTAGACCTGGAGGCAAGGCCATGAAGGCACGTCGGGTGAGGATCTACATCGGCGAACGGGACAAGGACCCCCACGGTCGACCGCTCTACGAGGCCATCCTGCACGAGGCGCGCCGGCGCGGGCTGGCCGGAGCCTCGGTGTTCAAGGGCGTGGCCGGGTTCGGCGCCAACAGCCTGCTGCACACGGCGAAGATCCTCCGGCTGAGCGAGGACCTGCCGCTGGTGATCGACATCGTGGACGAAGCCGGGAAGATCGAAGACCTGCTGCCGTGGCTGGACACCGAGATCCGGGAGGGCCTGGTGACGGTGGAGGAGGTTGACGTCCTGATCTACCGCTCGTCGCAAGAAGACTGAGCGCCTCGCTGCGGGCCGTCCCGGCCCGGATGCCGTACCCGCGGACCATCCCTACCCTGTGTGCCGGCACACACTCGAACCGGGAGCGTCCAGCCATGCCCTTCGTCCCCCCTTTGCCCCCCGACCACGATCCCGAGACCCGGCGCCTCGCCGCGTTCTTCGACGAGACCCTGGGCTTCTGCCCCAACAGCGTGCTCACCATGCAGCGCCGACCGGCCATCGCCCGCGCGTTCATCGCGCTCAACAAGGCGGTCATGGCCAACGAGGGGCGCGTCACCAGCGCGCTCAAGCGCCTGGTGGGCTACGTCGCGAGCCACGCCGCCGGCTGCCGCTACTGCCAGGCCCACACCATCCGCGCCGCCGAGCGGTACGAGGCCGAGGCCGAGCAACTCGCCAACATCTGGGATTACCGCACCCACCCGGCGTTCAGCGAGGCCGAACGCGCCGCCCTGGACCTGGCCCTGGCGGCCTCCACCGTGCCCAACGGCGTGGATGCCGCGCTCCAGCAGAAGGTCCGCGCGCACTGGGACGAGGGCGAGGTGGTGGAGTTGCTGGGCGTGATCGCGCTCTTCGGCTACCTCAACCGCTGGAACGACAGCATGGCCACCACGCTCGAGGACGGCGCCGAGGAATCGGGCCGGCAGTGGCTGGTGGCCGACGGCTGGGAGCGCGGGAAGCACGTCTGAGGCCCGCCAGAGGTGTCGATTTCCCTGGCGGCCGGCCCGCGAGAGTGGATATTTGCGCCTGACTGGCGATGGTCGTCCAGCGTCACGGCCCGGAGGCACCGCTCTTGATCGAATTCCTGCAGATGCACCCGATGCTCCTGGTCCCGGTGATCTTCCTGGCACGCGTGGCCGACGTCTCGCTGGGCACGCTGCGCACCATCCTGGTCTTCAAGGGGCACCGCTACCTGGGCGCGCTGCTGGGCTTCTTCGAGATCCTGATCTGGCTGCTCGCCGCCGGCCAGGTGATCCGCAACCTCGACACCTGGTACCTGACCGTGGCCTACGCCGGCGGTTTCGCCACCGGCAACATCGTGGGCAGCTGGCTCGAGGCCAAGCTCGCCATGGGCCTGGAGCTGGTGCGGATCCTCCACCACGACGCCTCGCTCGACCTGCCTCGCCAGCTGCGCAAGCTGGGCTACGACGTCACCTGCATCGCGGGCATCGCCAACGTGACCGAGCCGGTGGAGATCCTCCTGATCACCGAGCGCCGCCGCAAGGTGCCGTCGCTGCTGCGGATCGTGGCCAGCATCGATCCCGAGGCGGTCTGCACGGTCAACGACATCAGGCAGGCCGGTCGCGCGGCGACTTCGCGGCCGCGCCGTGCCTTCCCGGCGCTCCCCGACGCGCTGAAGATCACGAAGCGGAAGTGAGCCGCGGCAATCCCGCCAGCAGGACCTCGGCCACGCGCTCGCGCACCATGGCGCCCACCTCCACCACGTCCTGGTGCGACAGCTCGGGCTGGCCGGTCTCGCGCGCCGGATTGGTGATGCAGCTCAGTCCCACCACCTTCACGCCCAGCGCGTGCAGCAGCGCCACCTCGGGCGCGGTCGACATGCCGACCGCGTCGCAGTGGGCGCGCCGCAACAGACCGATCTCGGCCTTGGCCTCGTAGGTGGGACCCCACATGCTGGCGTAGACGCCCTGGTGCACGGCGACGCCCGCGGCGGCGGCGGCCTCGGCGAGGGCGCGGCACAGGCGGTGGTCGTATAAATGCAGGGGACCCGGCAGGCGCCCCACCTGGCGACCGGCCGCGCCGAGAGGATCGGTGAGCAGGCCGCGCAAGGGATCGTGCCAGTGCAGGTCGATCTGGTCGCGGATGATCATGAGGTCGCCGGGCTTGTAGAGCCGGTTCAGGCCGCCGGCGGCGTTGGTGACCACCACGGTGCCCACGCCCAGCGCGGCGAGCACCGCCGTGGGGAGCAGCGTCTCGGCGGGGTCGAGGCCCTCGTAGGGGTGCAGGCGGCCCTGCATCACGATCACCGGGACGCCCGCCGCGGTACCGCGGACGAGCTGGCCCACGTGCTCGGCCACGCTGGTGGAATGGTAGCCGGGGATCTCGCCGTAGGGCACGGCGACCGCGCCCTCGATGCGGTCGACGAAATTACCCAGCCCGCTGCCCAGCACCAGACCCACCTCGCCCTGAAAGCCGTGCCCGGAGAGGAAGGCCACGGCCTCGGCCACGCGTGGGCGCCAGCGGTCGGACAGGAGCCCGAGGCGCTGGTTCATGACAAACCTCCTCCGCCCACCAGGTCGTCGAGCTGGTGTTCGTCGCGGATGCGCGCGAAGTCGCGGAGCGCCGACTCCACCAGCACGCGCGCCTCGGCCTCGGGCAGGAACGCGCTCTTGAAGCCGGCGAGCAGGATGTCCTCGAGCTGCAGGAGCGTCAGGTCGAAGGTGTCCACGGCGAGGCGCAGCTCGCGCACCATGTCGGTGTCGGCGAAGAGCGTGTTGTCGGTGTTCAGGCACACGCGCAGGCCGGCCTCGTGGTAGCGGCGCAGCGGGTGGCGTCCCACCTCCGCGACCACGCCCGAGCGCACGTTGCTGGTCAGGCAGATCTCCAGCGGGATGCGGTGGTCGGTGACGAAGTCCATGAGGTCGGGATCCTCCTCGAGCCGCGTGCCGTGGCCGATGCGCTTGGCGCCGCAGCGGTGGATCGCCATGTGGATGGACTCGGGACCGAAGGTCTCGCCGGCGTGGACGGTGGCCGGCAGGTTGTTGTTCATGACGTGGTAGAACGCCTCGCGGTGGCGCGCCGCCGGCTGGCCGGCCTCGGCGCCGGCGAGGTCGAAGGCCACCACGCCGCGGCCCTTCCAGGCCACGGCGAGCCGCGCCAGCTCCAGGCTCTGGTCGGGATCGATGGTGCGGATCCCGGTGATCACCATGCCCGCCTTGATGCCGGTGGCCGCGGCGGCGGCGGCCAGCCCGCGCTGCACCGCATCGGTGGCGCCGTCGGCCGTGAGCCCCTCGCGCCGGTGCAGGAGCGGGCAGAAGCGCACCTCCAGCACGCGCACGCCCAGCGCCGCCGCGTCCTCGGCCACCTCGCGCGCCACCCGCTCCAGGTGCGCGGCCGACTGCAGGCAGCGCAAGGTGTGCTCGAAGTACTCGAGGAACTCCTGCTGGCTGGTGGCGGGGTCGTCGGGGTAGAAGAGGCGGCGCTGTTCGTCGGGATCGTCGGGCACGTCGAGGCCGCAGTGGCGGCCCAGCTCGTGGAAGGTCCCCGGCCGCAGCGAACCGTCGAGGTGGCAGTGCAGGTCGGTCTTGGGCAGCGCGCGCAGGACGGCGTCGGGGATGGCCGCACCGCGCAACAGGTCGCTGGGTCGATAGTTCACGCGGGCTCCTCCCCGCTCTGGCGGGCGTGTTTGTCGTGGTGGTAGTCGGCGATGAGCTGCAGCAGGTCGGACTGCGCCTTGGTGTCGTCGCGCAGGTTGACCTGCTCGGTGTCGATGACCTCCACCGGACACAGCGCCGGCGCGCGTTCGATCCAGTCCTCGTAAGCCGCGTGCAGATCCTGCAGGAAGTCCAGCGGGATGTTGTTCTCGCACTTGCGACCACGCTGCTGGATCCGCTCCAGCGTGACCTCGGGCCGGCTCCAGAGATAGACGATGAGGTCGGGGGCCTGCAGGAACGCGGTCATGTTGCGGAAGATCTCGCGGTAGTTGTCGTAGTCGCGCCGGTCCATGGCGCCGCGCCGGTGCAGCGTGGGCGCGAAGATCTCCACGTCCTCGTAGATGGTGCGATCCTGCACCGCCGAGCCGCCGTGGTCCTGGATCTTTTTCTGCACCTCGAAGCGCTGGCTCAGGAAATAGACCTGCAGGTGGAAGCTCCAGCGGGCCATGTCCTGGTAGTAGTCGTCGAGGTAGGGGTTGTTGATCACCGGCTCGAAGTACATGGGCCAGCCGAAGCTCTGGCCCAGGAGCCGCGTGAGCATGCTCTTGCCCACGCCGATGTTGCCGGCCACCGAGACGTAGAACGGGGTCTTGGGCTGCTGGCGCAGGCCGAACTGCTGGCGGAAGCTGCGGGCCATGGGTCCTCCCGGGTGGATGTCGTGGCGGGCATGATAGCGCAGGGTAAGCCCAAAGACTAGCTGCCGCTGTTAGGCGCCCGCAGCGACGCCGCGGCCGCAGCGACCGTCGGGTGGCTCGGCAGGGCCAGGTTGAGCGAGGTCACCTCCAGGAGCTTCATGATGCGTTCGTTGACGCCGGCGAGGGCCACCGCGTCGCCCTGCTGCTTGCGCTGTCTGGCCAGCCCGACGAGCCAGCCGAGTCCCGTGGAGTCCAGCCACTTCACCCGTTTCAGATCGACGATGACGTCCTGGAAGTGGGTCTGGGCCATGGCGGCCACCCGCACGAGGGTCTCGAGGTCCTCGCCTGAGTCGAGACCGTCCCGGCAGGCGATGAGGCGCGTGTCGCTGTCGGGGTCGAGCAGGTGCAGTTCGACGTTTCTGCCGAGGGTCCCCTCGGTGCGGATGAGCAGGATCGGCGGGCGTGTGGCGTCGGCGGTCATCTGGATCTCCCGGAGCTCCGGAGGGTTGGAGGCACGTATCCCGAAGATCCTACCATATCTACGCCATCGCGTCGCACCTCGTCACGGCCCTTCTGCCTTCCGACCTCCCCCGAGACGAACGCCCTCGATCCCGGGGCGACCTCAACGCCACGGCCGGAAGCCTTCTCCGATCACCTGGCTCGTGTCGAACACCATGCAGAACGCCGCCGGGTCGATGTCCTTGATCTGCCGCTGCAACGCCACCGCCTCGCGCACCTGCAGCGCGGTGAGGATGATGCGGCGCTCCTCGTCGGGGTGGAAGAGGCCCTGGCCGCACAGGTACGTGCCCCCGCGCTCGAGCCCGTGCAGCACGGTGTCGCGGATCTCGGCGTGCTTCTCCGAGATCACCAGCATGGCCTTGCTCGCCTCCAGGCCGTTGAGCGCCAGGTCCACGGTGCGGCTGATGGCGAACAGGCAGATCAGCGCGTAGGCCACCAGGTCGGGATTGCGGTAGACCAGCAGCGCGCTGCCGATGACCACGGTGTCGGTGTAGAACATGGCGCGCCCCACGGGCATGCGCAGCATCCGCGCCACCAGCTGCCCCACCAGCGGGGTGCCGCCCGGCGTCCCCTTGCCCCGCAGGATGAGCGCGATCCCGCCGCCGATGCTCAGCCCGCCGAACATCACCGACACCAGGACGTCGGCCAGCACGGGCTCGGTGCCCCGCCAGTGCGCGAAGGCGTCCACGCCCACGCCGATGATCAGCATGGCGAAGAAGGTCTTCACCCCGTACTGCGGCCCCAGCAACCGCGACGCCAGCACGAGCAGCGGCAGGTTGATGGCCAGGGTGATCAGCCCCACGGGCCAGCCGGTGAGCTGGTTGAGGATCTGGGCGATGCCGATCACTCCGCCGGGCACCACGTCGTGGGGGATGACGAAGAGGTTGAAGCCTCCGGCCACCATCACGGCGCCGACCAGGACCCGCAGGTGGTTGAAGCACCAGGTGCGGGAGAAGGGGCGGGAAGGCGCGAGGATCTTCTTCATGGGTGCTCTCCTGGGCGAGGTCGTGAACGCGCGCGAGCCCCAATGTTGGTGGTCATGCACGGCGGGGATCCAGAAAAATCCGTGGTCGCCCTTTCGGGCCCGGCCGTGGCACCACTGCCCGGCACGGAGGCTCCCCTCATATTCACTTGTTGCATTGTTTAGAAATCTAATATATCTTGCCGACAGCATTTGATTCTGTTTCACCAACGACCGAGTCAAGGAGAACCCCGATGCCAAGATCCTGGAGACCCTACATCGCCGGCGCGCTGGTGGGCTTGCTCGCCACGGCCTCGGTCCTGGTCTCGACCCAGACCCTGGGCAAGGCCAAGTACCTCGGTGCCTCCACCACGTTCGTCCGCTCGGCCGGCCTGGTCGAGCAGACCGTGGCCCCCGATCACGTCGCTGAAAACGCCTATTTCCAGTCCAAGAAGGTCAAGATCGACTGGCAGTTCATGCTCCTGGTGGGCATCCTGCTCGGCGCCTTCGTCGCCTCGCGCTTCGACGGCAGCTTCAAGCTGGAAGCCGTGCCCCCGTACTGGCTCGAACGCTTCGGCGGCAGTGTCGGCATCCGCGCCGTGGGCGCCTTCCTCGGCGGCATCGTGGCCATGTTCGGGGCGCGCCTGGCCGGCGGCTGCCCCAGCGGCCACGGCCTCAGCGGCCTGATGCAGCTCTCGATCAGCGGCTTCCTCGCCATGATCGGCTTCTTCGCCGCGGGCGTCCTGGTGGCCCGCCTCCTCTACCGCAACACCAGCCTCCCGGAGGTCGACCATGAATGAGCAGATCCTGGGCCTCATCACCGGCGCCCTGTTCGGAGCGCTGCTGCAGCAGGGCCGCGTCCTGCGCTACGAGAAGCAGGTGGGCGCCATGCTCCTGCGCGACATGACCATCCTGAAGTTCATGCTCTCGGCCATCGTGGTCGGCATGATCGGCATCAACCTGCTGGTGAGCCTGGGCGTGGTGTCGTTCGGGATCAAGGGCACCCTGGTGGGCGCCAACCTCATCGGCGGGCTGCTCTTCGGCGCCGGCTGGGCGGTCATGGGCTACTGCCCGGGCACCTCGGTGGGCGCCATCGGCGAGGGCCGCTGGCACGCCGTCTTCGCGGTGCTCGGCATGCTGGTGGGCGCGGCGATCTACGCCGAGGCCTACCCCGCCCTGAAGACCAGCGTCCTGACCTGGGGCGACCTGGGCAAGATCACCCTGCCGTCGGTCCTGGGCGTGACGCCCTGGCTGGTCATCCCGGTGATGATCGTGGGCATCGTGCTCCTGTTCCGGCTCTTCGAGCAGAAGCGCGTCTGACCCCACTCCTCTGCCCCCCGCACTCCGACCGCCTCGTCCGCGGCCGGAGTGCGGCGCGGGCCAGCTCACCGCCAGGGCTTGAAGCCCGACCCCAGCACCTCGGCCGTGTCGAAGACCATGCAGAAGGCGTCGGGGTCGATGTCCCGGATCCGCTTCTGCAGCGCCACCGTCTCGCGCCGGCTCAGCGCGGTGAAGATCACCCGCCGCTCCTCCTCGGGCCGGAAAAGCCCGTGCCCCGCCAGCACGGTCCCACCGCGGTCGAGGCCGCCGAGGATCACCTCGCTGATCTCCTGATGACGCCGGCTGATGATCATGAGCGCCTTGCTCGCCTCCAGACCGTTGAGCACCGCATCCACCGACCGCGAGATGGCGAAGATGCCGACGATGGCGTAGGGCGCCGCCTCCAGGTTGCGGAACACCACCACGCTGGCCAGCACGATCACCGCATCGACATAGAGCATGCACCGCCCCGTGGGCACCCGCGTCATGCGCGACAGGAGCTGCCCCACCAGCGAGGTGCCGCCGGCATTGGCCTTGCCCCGCATGATCATGGCCACGGCCACCCCGATCACGACCCCGCCGAAGACCGTGGAGATCAGGATGTCGGGTACGATGGGCTCCACCCCTCGCCAGGCCGCCAGGAGATCGATGACCGCGCTACCCACGACCATCGACAGCACCGTCTTCGCCCCGTACCCCGGCCCCATGACCCGCGACGCCGCCGCCAGAATCGGCGCGTTGATCACCAGCGCGGTCATGCCCACCGGCAGCCCGGTGAGGTGGTTGATCAGCTGGGCCAGGCCGATGATACCGCCCGGCACCACATCGTGCGGGATGATGAACAGGTTGTAGCCGGCCGCCATGACGACCGACCCCGCGATCACCCAGGCGTTGTTGGCCAGCCACTCGCGCGAGAACGGCCGCGCGCTGGCGAAGAGGGTGCGACGGAACTGGGACACGGGAACACCTCCGGATGACGATTCGGCCCAAGGGTGGTTGCGCAGCCTGGGCGGGGCAAGCGGGAATGGTGGGCGTTTCCAGGCACGGGGCGACGGGCCACGCCATGGGGAGTGGCGGAGCCTGGTCATGGATATGTTCTCGCCGAGCTGGTTCGCCGGGCCGACGGGTCAATCAGAGGCGAAGCCCGCGATCGGGATCACGACTCCGCCTCCCGCGCCACCTGTCGAGTTCCATTCTCGCCAGTCTCAAGTTTATTCATTACAGCACCTTGCGCCGTTGCGCCGGCACACGCCACTCCGCGCTCGTGCACGAAGGCATGGCAGCGCGCGCAGAGTGTGAGCAGGTTCTCCGGCCGGTTCGATCCGCCTCGATGCCGCGGCACCACGTGATGCACCTCGAGGAACGAGACCGCCCGGCACCCCGGCGCCCGGCACCGGAACCCATCGCGCACCAGCACCCGACGCCGCACCGCCGGCGGGACGGTCTGCCGGTTGTGGCCCGTCACCGGATCGGTCTCCACCGCATCGCAGACCGCCGCCTCGGCCTGCGCGCGGCCCAGGACCCGCGGCCCGGCCCCGGTCACGGCGACGGTACGCTCGCAATCGGGACAGCGCTGCAGGACGATCTGGACCGCCGGGCCCTTGCTGGCGACAACCGCTCCGTGTTCGGCCTCGACCAGCGCCGAGAGCGCCGCGAGCAAGAGCTCCTCTCGCGAGCCGCCATGGCCCTGCTTGCGCAGGCGCTCGACCAGCGCCTCGTAGCGTGCGCGCTGGAGGCCATCGAGGCGAAAGCTCAGGGTGGTCGGAGGATCGGCGGCGGTGAGTCGGGACTCCGGCGACGGCTCGCTCGGCGCCTGAGGTGCAACCACCGCGCCAGCCATGGTCGACCTCGCCGGCGGCGGCGCGACCGCTCCGGCGTCACCCTGGACCTTCGCCGTCTCCGCAGCCAGCATCAGCTGCCCCGACCGCGCCCGGGCCCGCCGCTGACGCGCCAGCTCCAGTTCGTGACGCACCTGACGAGCCAGCTCGCGCCGACCCAGCCGGCAGGCGCGCGCCAGCCATCGGTCGACCGTGCTCGGCGTGGCTGCCCGGGCCACGAGCTGCGCCTTGGTCCAGCCCAGGCGACCGGACTCCATGGCCTCGCGGAGGGCCGGCAGTCTCACCAGATCGTCGGCGAGACGGCGGAACTGGGCGAATCGGTTGGGGGAGAAATCGAGCTCCTCGTTAGCGTACTGCTCGAGTCCGGCGTGGCCGAGGTCCCGATAGAGGCGGCGATTGGCCACTTCGGTGAACCAGATCGCGGCCTCGCCCTGGGCATTGTCGGCGTGCCGGATGGCGGTCCGCAGGCGCTGGTGCACCTGGGCGGCGGGCAAGGTTTGGTGGGTCTTGAGGGGTGGTCTTTTCCGGGAGGTGATTGGCATCAATATAGCGAACATATGGCGAATACGCAAGGTTGAAATGTTGATTGACAGGAAATTGGCTTGGATTTTAGCGAGGAATAAATTCGGAATCGTTATTGCGGGAGGCGGGAGGCGGGAGGCGGGAGGCGGGAGGCGGGAGGCGGGAGGCGGGAGGCGGGAGGCACAGGGCGGGAGGCACAGGGCGCAAGGCACGGAGCACGCTCCCCCTACCCCTCCCGCACCACCACCGGCTTGTTCAGTTCCGCGATCACCACCGTGACCAGGCTCCCCGCCACCATCACGGCGAAGAACACCACGATCCAGACCCAGGGATTGTCGTGCAGCCACCGACGCATCACGGCCCCCGGAAGCGCACGCCCACCGACCGCGCCTCGCCCGAGGCCGAGTCGGTGACCGTGAAGTGGAAATCCACCGGCACGGTGTACTCCGTGCGGGGAACGACAACGAAGACCGGGAGCTGCCGATCCGCCAGGGGCGCCAGCCGCACCGACTCCTGCGGGATGATGAACGTGGCCGCCTCGCCCAGCACCACGGCGTCGTCGGCCGGTGCCAGCAGGAACGTCCGCGACGACTCGCTCTTGTTGGTCACGTACAGCGTGTAGAGGTTGCGCACCCCGCCGTCGACCAGGGTGTAGGGCAGGCCCTGGGGGCGCAGGGCGCTCACCTCGAAGAACGTGCGCTGGCCGGCGCGCCAGGCGAAGAAGCCCACGCCCAGCACGAAGGCTGCCAGGTAGATGAGGAAGCGGGCGCGGAAGAGGACGCGGCGGCCGCCCTCGAAGCCGCGCTGGCTGTCGTAGCGGACGAGCCCGTGGGGTTTGCCGATCTTGTCCATGACCGCGTCGCAGGCGTCGATGCAGTTGGAGCAGCCGACGCATTCCATCTGCAGGCCGTTGCGGATGTCGATGCCCGTGGGGCAGACCTGGATGCAGCGCAGGCAGTCGATGCAGTCGCCGCCCTCGCGGGTGGCGGGGCTGCGGGGTTCGCCGCGCTGTTCGTCGTAGCCGATAATGATGGTGTCGGGGTCGATGAGCGTGGACTGGAGCCGGCCGTAGGGGCAGATGATCAGGCAGGTCTGCTCGCGGAACCAGGCGTAGTCGAAGTAGAGGACCACGGTCCAGGCCAGACCCCAGACGAACGCGGCCATGTGCTGGGACGGCGGGCGACCGATGGCCTCGAGCAGATTCTCCACCGGCATGAAGTAGGCGATGAACACGTGGGCGAAGAGCCAGCAGAGCGCCACGTAGACCAGGTGCTTGAGGCCCTTGCGCCAGATCTTGTCGAATGTGGTCGGGCCCAGGTTGCGACGGATGCGTTCGCCGCGCGGGCCCTCGAGCCAGCGCTCGATGCGGCGGAACACGCCCTCCATGAACACGGTCTGCGGGCAGGCGAAGCCGCACCAGACGCGGCCCCAGAGGCTGGTCACCACGAAGAGCGTCAGGCCGAAGCCCAGCAGGAGGAAGAAGAACAGATGGAAGTCCTGGTTGGTGAAGGTGCCGCCGAAGAGGTGGGCGGTGCGCCGGGCGATGTCGAACTGCACCGCGGGGTGGCCGCCGATGCGCACGAACGGCAGGCCCAGGTAGACCACGAGCAGGATCAGCCAGACCACGTTCTTGCGGACCTGCCAGCGGCCGCGCACGTCGGCCGGGTGGAGGAAGTTGCGCGAGCCGTCGGCGTTGATGGTGTAGACCGTGTCGAGATCGGGGCGGCGGGCTTCGCTCACTCGCCGCCCTCCGACGGTTCGACCAGTTCGCCCTCGGGGGCCTTGCCCGGCACGCCCTTGCCACGCAGGGTGAGCACGTAGGCCACCACGGTCTCCACGCGGCGCGGGCCGAGCTGGTTGCCCCAGGCGGCCATGCCCTTGGCGGGGACGCCGTTGGTGACCACGGCGTGCTGGTCCAGCGGGCGAGAACCGTGGAGCCAGTAATTGTCGGTGAGGTTGGGGCCGACCCCGCCCTCGCCCTGGCTGCCGTGGCAGACCACGCAGTACTGCTCGAAGAGCGCGCGACCCTCGGCGACGCGGTCGGGGATCGTGGCCATCAGTTCGAGCGACTCGTCGGTCAGCCCGCCCTCGGCGGCGCGGGCGAGCTGGGCCTCGGCCGCGGCGACCATCTCCTTCTGCAGCGCCTCGTGCGGCGTGTCCGACACCGCGATTGTGTGCACCACCAGCCAGTAGGCCAGCGCGAAGACGATGGAGCCGTAGAGGGTCCACAGCCACCAGTTGGGCAGCTTGTTGTCGTACTCCTGGATCCCGTCGAAGGTGTGCTCGCGCACCTTGTCCTGTTCGTTGCTCATTCGGCGGACCCTCCTTCCCGGGCGCCCGGACCGTCATCCAGGGGCAGGGCGGCGATGTGGTCACGTTTGCGCGGATCCCGCAGCCCGAAGACCACGTACAAGATCACGGCCACGAAGCTCAGCACGAAGACCGTCAGGCCGATCAGCGGCCAGACCAGCAGGTTGCTGCCGGCGAAATACTCCTGGAACATCTAGCGACCTCCCGCGGCCACAGGGTCGGCCTGCAGCGGCTGCGGCCCCCGGCCCAGACGCTGCAGGTAGGCGATGAGCGCCACCAGCTCGCTGTCCGGGGCGATCGCCACCGACTCGGTGGCCAGGTCGGCCGTGATCAGCGCGCCCTGGCTCTGCATGGTCCGTGCGGCGTCCAGGATGTCCTGGTCGCGATAGGGCACCCCCAGCGCCACCATGGTCCGCATCTTGCCGACCACCTCGTCGGGATCGATGCGGCCGTCCTTGAGCCAGTGGTACGACGGCATGTTCGACTCGGGCGAGGTCGAGCGCGGATCCATCATGTGCAGGTAGTGCCAGAGGTTGGCGTACTTGCCACCCACGCGGGCGAGGTCGGGGCCGGTGCGCTTGCTGCCCCACTGGAACGGATGGTCGAGCAGCGACTCCTCGAGGCGCGAGTACTCGCCGTAGCGCAGGACCTCGTGGCGGAGGGGTCGGATCATCTGGCTGTGGCAGGTGTAGCAGCCCTCGCGGATGTAGAGGTCGCGGCCGGCGAGTTCGAGCGGGCTGTAGGGCTGCTGGAGCCACTTGGCCTGCTCGGCCAGCGCCGGGTCCGTCTCCACGCCGTCGGCGGCGCGCAGCTCCTCCTGGTAGGCCGCCACCTGGGCCGGCACCTTGCCCGAGATGATCACCGTGGGCACGATCTGCACCACGCCGCCCACCAGGATGGCCAGCAGCACCAGCACCGTGAACACGAAGCCGTTCTGCTCGATGAGGTCGTGCCAGCGCGCCCAGCGGTCGCGGTTCAGGGCGAACGACAGGCCCGCCGCGGCCACCGCCACGCAGAGCAGGCCGAGCACCAGCGGGCTCGCCAGCAGGTTCGCCATGCCCAGCCAGACCGCCAGGACGATGACCAGGATCGAGAAGAGCACCGGCGGGCTGGTCAACAGCGAGCGGGCGCCCGCCGCCGACTCCTTCACCAGCGCCGGCACCTGCACCTCGACCACGCTGCGCGCGCCCTGGCGGATGGTGGCCGTGAGGTTGATCACCCCGAGAACGTAGCTGACGAGGTAGAGCAGGCCGCCGATCAGGCGCATCTGGTACATGGCCCGCGAGGCCACCAGGCCCTGGATGAAGTCGGGGTACTTGAGGAAGCCGTCGGCGTCGAGCGCGCGCCAGAACAGGCCCTGCGACACGCCGCTCACCCACATGGAGACGATGTACATGAGGATGCCCACGGTGGCGATCCAGAAGTGGACCTCGGCCAGGCGCACCGACCACAGCCGGGTCGACCACAGCCGCGGCACCAGCCAGTAGAGCATGCCGATGGCCATGAAGCCGTTCCAGCCCAGCGCGCCGCCGTGGACGTGGCCGATGATCCAGTCGGTGTAGTGCCCCAGCGCGCTCACCGACTTGATCGACAGCAGCGGCCCCTCGAAGGTGCTCATGCCGTAGAACGTCACCGCCACGATGAAGAACTTGATCACCGGGTCGGTGCGCAGCTTGTCCCAGGCGCCACGCAGGGTGAGCAGGCCGTTGAGCATGCCGCCCCAGCTCGGAGCCCAGAGCATGAGGCTGAAGATCATGCCCAGGGTCTGGGCCCAGTCGGGCAGCGCGGTGTAGAGCAGGTGGTGCGGGCCGGCCCAGATGTAGATGAAGACCAGCGACCAGAAGTGCACCACCGACAGCCGGTAGCTGTAGACCGGACGCTCGGCCGCCTTGGGCAGGAAGTAGTACATGATGCCCAGGATCGGCGTGGTCAGGAAGAAGGCCACCGCGTTGTGCCCGTACCACCACTGGACCAGCGCGTCCTGCACGCCGGCCCAGATGGGATAGCTGTGGGTCAGCGACGTGGGCAGCGCCAGGCTGTTGACGATGTGCAGCACCGCGATGGTGACCACGGTGGCGATGTAGAACCAGATCGCCACGTAGAGGTTGGGCTCGTTGCGCCGCGCGATGGTCCAGAAGAAGTTGACCGCGAACGCCACCCAGACCACCGCGATGGCGATGTCGATGGGCCAGATCAGCTCGGCGTACTCCTTGCCCTGGGTCAGCCCAAGCGGCAGCGTGATCGCCGCCGCGACGATGATCGCCTGCCAGCCCCAGAAGTTGAACCAGCTCAGCGCGTCGGACGCCATGCGCGTCTTCAGGAGCCGCTGCGTCGAGTAGTAGATGCCCGCGAACATCATGTTGCCCACGAAGGCGAAGATCGCGGCGTTTGTGTGCAGCGGACGCAGGCGGCCGAAGCTCAGCCACGAGGTGTTCAGGTTGGCCTGCCAGTGCGAGAGCTGGGTGGCGACGATCACCCCCAGCAGCAGGGCGACCGCTCCCCAGACCACCGTGGCCAGGGAGAAGGCGCGGCAGACGTCGTCGTCGTAGACGACCGTGCGCAGGCGGGACTCAGCTGCTGCCATCCTTGGAACCTTCCTGGGTTGAGGGTGACGGCGCGGGCGTCGGGCCCGTGTCGTCCTGCAGGGGAAGAAGCGAGAGCCGGGCCCCGTGGTCGAAATCGCCGCCGCGCAGGCGCGACACGAAGAACGCCACGGCGGCGCCGACCAGGACCAGGCTGATGAAGATCAGGATCACGACGACATCCACGTCTGCCGCCTTTCTGCCAGCCGCCAGGCGGTCAGGCCCACCACGCCGATGGAGCTCAGCGGCATCAGGATCGCCGCGATCACCGGCGTGACCAGGCCGGCCAGCGCCAGCACCAGGGCGACCAGGTTGTAGGCCACGGCCAGCACCAGGTTGGTGCGCACCACCTGGCGCAGGCGGCGTGCGGCCTGGAGCGACCAGCGCAGCGCGGCCAGGCCGTCGCCGAAGAAGTAGAAGTCGGCCTTGCCGGGCAGCACCGGGCGGTCCACCGCCGGGGTGGCGGCGCAGAGCGCGGCGGCGAAGCTGGGCGCGTCGTTGAGGCCGTCGCCCACCATCATGGTGTCGCGCCGATCCAGCGCGCGCACGCAGACCGCCTTGGCCTCGGGATCGAGGCCGCCGCGGGCATGGTCGGCGGGTAGGCCGAGGCGCAGGGCCATGGCCGCCACCTTGGCCGGGGCATCGCCGCTGAGCAGGTGGACGTCGTAGCCGGCGGTGCGCAGGCGGTCGAGCTCGTCGGCCACGCCAGGCTTGAGGCGCTCCTCGGTGTCGAGGCTGGCCAGGAGCTCGCCGTCGCGGGCGAAGATGGTGCGTCCGGGCATGCGGTCGTCGCGGCCCAGGGACCAGCGGACGCCGTCCAGGTCGAGCGTCAGGCCCCGGCCAGGCGTCTCCACCAGCCGGTCGACCGCGGCCGGCGCCGGGCCCGCCTCGCCAGGTTCGGCCGGCAGCGCCCGCGCCACCGCCCGGCTCACCGGGTGGTTGCTGCGCGTGGCCATCTCGCGCAGGACAGCGCGCGCACGCGGCGGCAGGACGGCCAGGGCCTCGCTGCTCTTGTCGGTCAACGACAGCTCGTCGAGGGTCAGGGTGCCGGTCTTGTCGAGCAGCAGCGTGCGCACCTGCAGCGCCTTCTCGAGGAAGTCGGTGGTGCGCAGGAGCACGCCGCGGCGCCTGAGGCCGTGGTGCACCAGTTCCTCGGCCAGCGGCGTGGCCAGGCCCAGGGCGCAGGGGCAGGTGATCACCAGCACCGCCACCGCCACCCGCAGCGCGGTGTCCGCGTCGCTGGGCAGCCAGAGCGCCAGGCCCAGCGCCGCCGCGGCCAGCACCGCGACCACGTAGACCGTGGCGACCCGGTGCCACCAGAGCGGCCGGAACTCGGCGGAGTCGCCGCCGGGCGCGCGCAGGAGCTGCTGCAGCCGGCTGGTGGCGAAACCCTCGGTGGCGGTCAACCCGAACCCGTGGTCGGCGGTGTTGAACGCGCCCGCCGGCACCACCTGGCCGGGCTCGTAGGACACGCGGTCGGACTCGCCCGTGATCCAGTCCAGCGCCACCTCGGCGTCGCGGCGCAGCAGCACGCCGTCCACGGGGACCAGGTCGCCCGGGGCGATCCACAGCTCGTCGCCGCGCTCCAGGGCCACCGCCGGCACCGCGGCCAGGCCCGCCGCGGTGCGCCGCTTGGCGGTGAGGTGCTCGGCGCCCGAGGCGTCGAGCAGCGCGTTGCGGTTGCGTTCGAGGATGTGCTCGCGCGCCCAGCGCCCGACCAGCATGAGCGCCACGAAGATGGTGAGCGTATCGAAGTAGGCCGCCTCGGGGCCGTGGCGCAGGAAGGCCACGGTGGAGCCGGCGTAGGCCAGCAGCATGCCCAGCGAGATGGGCAGGTCGAGGTGCGCCACCCGCCGGCGCAGGCCCGCCCAGGCCGGTCGGAAGAACACGCCCCCGCCGAGGGCCACCGCCACCGAGGCCAGCGCGAAGCCGAGCCAGCCGAAGACCGTGTAGAGCAGACCGTCCGCGGGCGAGAGCCCGAAGTAGTAGCTCAGGCTGAGCATCATCGCGTTGAGGGCCAGGGCGATGGTGGCGGCCATGCGCACCAGCAGCGCGCGCGAGCGGCGGTCGCCCATCTTGCTCGGCGGTCCCAACCGGTAGCCGAACCGCTCCACGGTGGCCAGGTAGGCGCGCAGGTCGCCACGCTTGGGATCCCAGACCACGTCCACCGTGCCCAGGGTCGGATTGATCCGCAGGCTGACCCCGCCCGCCTCGCGCTGGAACAGCTCCTCCAGGAGCCAGACGCAGGCGGCGCAATGCACGCCCTGCAGGTCCATGCTCAGGCGCCAGGGGCCATCCTCGCACACGGGGGCCGGGAGCTCCTCGACGAGGCGGTCGAACCAGCCGAAGCTGTCGGGGCGCAGGACCGGAGCGGGCGGTTGCGCGCCCTGCCGGAGGTCGTAGTAGCGCCCGAGGTCCTCGGCCTGGAGCAGCTCGTACACCGCCTTGCAGCCGCGGCAGCAGAAGGGGCCGTCGGCGGGGTCGTGGAACGAGCCGAGATCCCCGCCGCAGTGCACGCAGACCGTCGGGGCGGCTGCCCGGGCGGCTGCCGAACCGGAAGCGGAGTCGTGGGGCTGGGACCAGTCGGCCGTGGACGCGGACATGGGGGCCTTTCACATGCCGGCGGCGGGCGTAAGTCGCTGCAAACAAGCGAGAAAGTAGACATTTTCTCTCTTGTTGTCAAAAAGTATATCGGATCACTTGATAATCAGGAACTCAAAAGATGACGAACTCGCCCAGGCTCCAGTGCCCGATCCAGCCCAGGGTAGCCGCGCCCCGCAGGCCGAGCTGGAGTGCGATCAGGAGCACCAGCAGCGCCCCCACGCCCGCGAGCCTGCGCTGCAGGGCGGGCCCGACGCGGCCCGCGCCCAGGGTCAGCAGAACGAGCACCGGCAGGGTGCCCAGGCCGTAGAGCGCCATGGCGCCGGCGCCCAGCCAGGGCGACGCCACCGCCAGCGTGCCCAGGGCCATGGCATAGACCGGCCCGCACGGCAGCAGGCCGTTGCCGAAACCCAGCAGATAACGGCGGCCGGGATCCGGCGCCACGAGCAGGCCCCGCATGCGACCGACCACGGCGGCGGCGAGGCGGTCGCTCTCGACCCAGCGCTGGGTGGGCAGCCAGCCCGCGAGCCCCAGCGCCAGCAGCAGCATGGCCGCACCCACGACCAGCGCCAGCCAGGCCTGGAGCTGGCGGCTCTCGTCTGGGGAGATGAGGCCGCCGAGCAGGCCCAGCACGAGACCGATGCCGGCGTAGGCGGTGATGCGGCCGGCGTGGTAGGTGAGCGCGTTGCCGAGGCCGGGCTTCTGGCCCGGGGCGCAGGCGCGGCACTGGGCCACGGCGTAGGCCGACACCAGCGGGCCGCACATGCCGGTGCAATGGCCCAGGCTCATGAGCAGGCCGGTGGTGAAGTAGACCATGGCGTCGAGGGTCTGCAGGTCGGGGATCAGGGTCGGCGAGCAGCAGTCCACGGTGGTCGGGGCTCCTGGGTGCGGGCCTGGGGCGAGGCGGATAAGGTCGACCTATTTAAGGCCTGGAGCGGAGAATCTGCCAACACCAGTCCGGTGGATCGGTCGGTGTGTGCCGGCACACGGTCGCAACTTCTTGTCTCTGTTGTGTTTGCCCATTGGGAGAATGGTTCCGGATATGCTGGATCACTCCGAATCCACGATCGTCCCGCCCGGAGCGCGTCGTTTCGACTCCGCCGTCAGCCCCTTTTCCCACGACACCGAGAGCAGTCGGCTGGAACTGGCCTCCTGACCCTGGACCGGGTCGCGGTAGGCCATGAGGTCGAACCAGTAAACCGGGTCGTCCTCCAGGGCGACCAGCACGGTATCGGTGCAGGCGCCGACCGCCTGGCAGCCCGCCTGGCCCACCGGTCCCCAGCAGATACCATAGCGGTCGGCCCCCGCGCACGACCAGCTGGCCCGGAGCCGGCGGTCGGGCAGGGTTTCCAGTTCGACCTCGGGCAGGGGGAGCACGAGCGAGGCGTCGACGGTCACGCTGGCCGTGAAGGTGCGGTCGTCGCGCGCGAGGGTCAGGTGGTAATCGCCCGAGACGGCGCCCCGGCCGTTGAAGCCGATGTAGTAGGTGTTCCAGGCGCTCTGGTAGACCTGATCGTCGTTCCAGCCCGGCGGTCCCGCCACGGTCAAGAGACCGCCGCCGCTGTAGAACCGGTTGGCCCGGCCGAAGCGGAAGGACACGTCGAGGCCTTGGCAGGCGTCGTTCTTGATCCCTCCCACGACCTCCCAGTAGCCCAGCCGCAGGGCGGTCACGGTCACGGGCGCCGACCAGGCCGATCTGCTCGTGTCCACCCGGGCGGCCACCCGGAAGACGTGGGTGCTCTCGGGCTGGACCGCGCCTTCCCAGTCCAGGCTGCCGGCTCGAGCAACGCCAGCAGCGTGAAGTCCGTCGCCCCGTCCAGCCGGCCCTCCACCAAGACGGCCGGCTCCTGACCGGCGGTGTCGGCCCAGGCCAACCGGACGTAATAATCGCCCACGTCCACCACGTGCAGATCGGCAGGAACGGCGGCAGACGGCGGCGGCGGCGCCGGCGGGTCCGGCGATTCCGGCGCCGGCGCGGAGACCGAGGCCTCCTCGCCGCAACAGACGAGCCATACCAAGGCGGGCAATACGAGCAGGACCAGGCAGCGCGGGCGCATGGAATAGACCTTCCTCTCGCCCTTCATCCTACCCGACCGCGGTCTCCCTTTGCAATCCACCGCACCCTGCGACTAGAATCTCCGCGCACCCTCACCCGGAGGCATCATCATGATCCGTCGGCTCCACGGCGCCCTCGTCCTGCTGCTCCTGCTGGTGGCGGCGGCTCTCGCCGCCCAGCAGCTCAGCGTCCAGGTCCGCGAGACCAAGCTGCGCGCGCGCCCCAGCTACCTCGGCCCCGCCACCGTGACCGTGACCTACGGCGCAAGGCTCACCGTGCTCGAAGAACAAGGCCCCTGGTGCCGCGTCCGCACGCCGGACGGCCAGAGCGGCTGGCTCCACTCGTCGGCGCTCACCGACAAGAAGCTGCGCCTGGCCGCCGGCGAAAGCGACGTCGCGGCCGGTGCGGACGGCGACGAGATCGCGCTGGCGGGCAAGGGGTTCAGCGAGGAGGTCGAGGAGGCCTTCCAGCTCGAGAACCGCGCCGTGGACTACACCTGGGTCGACCGCATGGCGACCTGGACGGTGACCCCCGAGCAGGCCGCCGCCTTCCTGGCCGCCGGCGAGGTCACGCCACCGACGGGAGGCACGCCATGAACCGCCGCCACCTGATCCTGACCCTCGCCGCCCTCGCGCTCGTGGTGGGCTGCTCGCAGATCTCGCAGGTCGCCACCCAGGTGGCCGTGGACCAGGGCGCCATCTCCCAGCAGGAGGCCGACTCCATCAACCGCAGCGTCGAGGCGGTGGAGAAGGCTTACACCGACCTGACGCCCGAGCAGGAGCACTACATCGGCCGCGCCGTGGCCGCCACCCTCCTGGCCACCTACCGGCCGCTGGACGACCCCGCCGCCAACCGCTACCTCAACCGGCTGGGCCAGAGCCTGGCTCTGGCCAGCGACCGCCCCGAGACCTTCGGCGGCTACCACTTCCTGCTGCTCGACAGCGACGAGATCAACGCCTTCGCCTGCCCGGGCGGCCTGGTCCTGGTGACCCGCGGCCTGGTGGACTGCTGCGCCAGCGAGGACGCCCTGGCCGCGGTGCTCGCCCACGAGATCGGGCACGTGGCGGGCAAGCACGGGCTGCGCGCCATCAAGCGCAGCCGCATCACCGGCGCCCTGACCATCCTCGCCAGCGAGAGCGCGCGCAACTTCGGCAGCGCCGAGCTGGCCGAGCTCACCGACGAGCTCGAGGGCAGCATCGACGACATCACCCAGACGCTGGTGAACAACGGCTACAGCAAGGACCTGGAGCGCGAGGCCGACGAGGCCGCCGTCACCATCCTGGCCCGCATCGGCTACAGCGCCCGCGGCCTCGAGGCCATGCTCGAGGAGATGCAGCGCCGCTGGCGGCCCGCCGGCCCCGGCTTCATGCGCACGCACCCCTCGCCCGCGGACCGTCTCGCCGAGGTCCGGCCGTTCCTCACACCGCTGGCGCCGCTGGTGATCGTGCCGCCGCGCCAGGAGCGGTTCACCGCCGCGCTGGGCGGGGTCTAGGCGTGCGCGCGGCGCGGCTGAGCCTGCTGGTCGGTCTGCTGGCCGGGGTCCTGGCCACGGTCCTCTGGTTCGGCGGCGGCCTGGAGCGCGCCGAGGGCTGGACCTGGGACTGGCGCGTCCGGCGCGCCGCCGCGGCCTCGGACGCGAGCGAGCACATCAAGCTCGTGCTGGTGGACCAGGCCAGTCTGGACTGGGGCCGCGAGGTCAACGGCTGGTCGTGGCCCTGGCCGCGCGAGGTCTACACCGCGCTCCTCGGCTTCTGCCAGCGGGCCGGCGCGCGCACCGTGACCCTGGACGTGGTGTTCAGCGAACCGTCGGTTTACGGCGTCTACGACGACGAGGCGCTGGGCATGACCATGGCCGCCATGGACAACGTGACCGCCGCCTGCACCGTGGCGCGAGACGGCACGGTGACCTGGCCCGTCCCCGAGATCCGCGACGGCGCCGCGGCGCTGGGCAACGTCCACGGCCAGCCCGACGACGACGGCATCTTCCGCCGCCTCGCCCCCAACGCGGCCGCCGCCGACACCTTCATCAACAGCCTGGGTATCGCCACCTACCTGGTCGCCGGTCCGACGCGGCCGGTGCCCATGACCGACACGCGACCGGCCATCCTCTCGTTCGCTCCCGCCGGCACCTACGCCAGCTACAGCGCCGCCGCGATCATCCAGTCGGAGCTGCGCCTGCTCGAGGACGGCGAGCCGGTGGTCGACCCCGCCGAGTTGCGCGACAGCCACGTCCTGGTGGGCTTCTCCGCCACCGGCCTCCTGGACCAGCGGCCCACGCCGCTGAGCCGCGTCAGCCCCGGCGTGGTGGTGCACGCCACGCAGCTCGACAACCTGCTGAGCGGCCGGCGCGTGCGGACCGTGCCCGGCTGGATCACCCTGGCGTTGACCCTGGCCGCCGGCCTCGCCGCCGCGCTGCTGGCGGTGCGCATCGCCCGCGCCTGGCAGACCGCGCTGCTCTTCTTGGTGGGCCTGCCCCTGCCGCTGCTGCTGGGGCTCGCGCTCTACCGGACCAGCATCTGGTGGCCCGTGCTGCCGCCGTCGGTGGCGGTGCTCGGCGGCCTGATCGGCGGCGTGGTGGTGAACTGGGCCACCGAGGGACGCCAGCGGCGGTTCCTGAAGCAGGCGTTCCGCCATTACCTCAGTCCCCACGTGGTCGACCGGCTGGTGCAGGATCCCGGGCGGCTGCAGCTCGGCGGCGAGCGGCGCGAACTGACCATCCTCTTCAGCGACCTCGCCGGCTTCACCATGCTGGGCGAGAGCCTCGACCCCGAGCAGCTCACCTCGCTGCTGAACGACTACCTCACCGCCATGACCGACATCGTCCTGGCCGAGGGCGGCACCCTCGACAAGTACGAGGGCGACGCCATCATCGCGTTCTGGAACGCACCGCTGGACGTGCCCGACCACGCCGCCCGCGCGTGCCGCGCCGCGGTGCTCTGCCAGCGCGAGCTGGACCGCCTGCGCCCGTGGTTCCACCAGCGCTGCGGCCGGGACCTCCACATGCGCGTGGGCCTGCACACCGGCGACGTGGTGGTGGGCAACCTGGGCAGCCGCCAGCGTTTCGACTACACCATCCTCGGCGACGCCGCCAACCTGGCCTCGCGCCTGGAGGGTGTGAACAAGGTCTTCGGCACCGGCTGCCTCGTCTCCGCGGCCACGGTGCGCGCCGCCGCCGAGACCGTGCTCGCCCGCGAGCTGGGCCGGGTGCAGGTGGTTGGCCGGCAGGAGCCGGTGACCGTGTTCGAGCTGGGCGGGCTGGCCGGCGAGGTCGAGCCGGCCGACTGGGCGACCTATCGCGAGGCGCTCGAGCTCTGCCGCTCGGGCCAGGGCGTGGCGGCGCACAGCCTGGCACTCACGCTCGCCGACGACCCCGCGGCCCGGGCGCTGGCCGGCCAGCTCGAGCAGGATCCGGAGTTCCGGGGACTCTGGGTGCTGAGCCAGAAGTAGAGTCCCGGGAACGCCTATTCCGCCAGCAACTCGGCCGCGATCTGCGCCGCCTCGCGCACGCACCGCCGGCAGACCGAGATGTCGAGTCCCTCGTCCTGCATCTTCTGCCGGCCCTCGTCGGTGCGCAGGTCGACCCCGACGAGGTCGCGGCAGTTCAGCGCGCCGCAGGCCTCGCGGTACCGCGCGCGCAGCAGGCGCACCTTCTCGTAGCAGAGCTCCTTGGCCTCGCGGTCGTCGCCGTCGAGGCGGCCGAACCGCAGCCCGAGCACCATGATCGCGCCGCTCAGGGCGCCGCAGACGTCGCCGTCGCGGCCCATGCCGCCGCCGAACCCCGTGGCCAGGGGCACCACCGTGGCCTCGATCTCCAGGTCCTCGGCGAAGGTGCGCAGCACCGCCTCGGCGCAGTTGTTGTCGGCGTCGAAGAAGGCGGCGGCGCGCTCGGCGGCCACCAGCGGCGCCGGCGTGGACTCGGGGCCGCCGCCCAGGGCGTCGGCCGCCACCGCGTCGAGCACCTCGCCGGGCTCGAGCGCCTCCCTGGCCCGCAGCGCATCCTCGTCACGGACGAGCAGGCGCACGCCCTTCTTGCCCAGGCTCAACCCCGCGTACATGCCGCCCACGTCGTCGGCCTGCACCATGGCGTCGATGCCCAGGGTCTCGAGGTACTGCTGGGCCTGCTCGGCCTCGAAGCGGTTGCCGTAGGCGCGGATGAAGACCAGTTCGCTCATGGTGATCTCCTCGATCGGGGTCGTGAATTCCTGTGGCCAGTCTAACACCTGGAGGGCACAATGGTCCCATACAGCTATCAGAGGAGGGACCTTTGCGCATCCATTTCGCCGGTACCCGGGGTTCGGCTCCCGTCACTGATCCGCGGTACGCCACCTTCGGCGGCGACACCACCTGTCTGCTGGTCACCGGCGCCGGCGGCGAGCAGGTGGTCCTGGACTGCGGCACGGGCTTGCCGGCGCTCACCGGCCAGCTCGCCAACCAGGCCGACATCATGATCCTGCTGACCCACTTCCACCTCGACCATCTCGTGGGCCTGGCCACCTTCCCGCCGCTCTATACCCGGGGCACCCGGCTCTTGATCGCCGCGCCGCACACCGACGGCGTCTCGGTGTCCGACGCGCTGCACGACCTCTTCCGCGCCCCGTTCTGGCCGGTGACCCTGGACCAGGTCGGCTCCGAACTGAGCTTCGCCGACCTGCCCTCTGCCAGCACCGAGCCCATGCGCCTCGGCGGCCTGGAGGTGCGCTGGATGCCCGTGCCGCACCCCGGCGGCTGCACCGCCTACCGCCTCGATGAACCGGCCACCGGCACGAGCCTCGTCCTGGCCACCGACGCCGAATGGACCGCCGAGGAGACCGATCCGGCGTTCCTCGCGTTCTGCCAGGGCTGCCAGCTGCTGATCTGCGACGGCCAGTACGACGACGACGTGGCCCCGTCCCGCCGTGGCTGGGGCCACACCGCCTGGCCCCAGGCCGTGGATCTGGCCCGGGCGGCCGGGGTCGAGCGTCTGCTCCTGACCCATCACGACCCCGAGGCGGACGACACGGTCCTGGCAGCGCGCGAGCAGGCCCTGCAGGCCGTCATGCCCGGCGCCGCCCTGGCGCGCCAGGGACAGCTCCTCGACCTCAGCCGGAAGGAAGCCCCGTGAACAGCTACGTGCCCGTGCTCTGCGAGGTCCTGGCGCTGCTGCTGATCTTCGCCGTGGCCTCGGGCCTGGCGGCCCCGGTCCGCCGCCGCACCGACCCCGACAAGCCCGGCCTCGGAGCCCTGGCCCATATCCTCCTGCGGCCGATCCTGGTGCTGGCCCTGACCTGGCCGGTGGTCTGGGCTGCCGACCTCTGGCCCACGGCCAATGCCTATCTCGCCGCCAACCCGCAGCACTTCTCGGCCTGGGTAGTGTTCTGGCTCGGCGTGTTCGCCCTATGCTTGATCGAGGCCCTGGCGCGCCAGATCATCGCGGCGCGCGGTCGCGACTGGCCGGTGCCCGATCTGCTCGAGGACATCCTGCGCGCGCTCCTGATCCTGCTGCTGGCGTTCCTGGTCCTGAAGATCGAGCTGGGCTGGGACATCGGGCCGCTGCTCGCCTCCACGGCGCTGATCACCGCGGTGCTCGGCTTCGCGCTGCAGGGGGTGCTGGGCAACCTCCTGGCCGGCATGTCCATGCACCTGACGCGCACCGTGAAGCAGGGCGACTGGGTCAACGTCGACGGCACCGAGGGCCGGGTCAAGCGCACCAACTGGCGCGAGACGCGGCTGATCACCATCAACGGCCACGAACTGATCCTGCCCAACAGCAAGGTCTCCGACGCGGTGATCCACAACCTGAATCACCCCAACCCCGTGCGCCGCCACGCGGTGGACGTGGGCGCCAGCTACAGCGACGAACCCGACCAGGTGATCGCCGCGCTCGAGGCCGCCGCGCGCCAGGTGCCCGAGGTCATGGAGAAGCCGGCCCCCGAGGCCATCGTCACCGCCTTCGAGGACTACGGCATCAACTACCAGCTCCGCTACTGGACGCGCCTGTACCACCGCCGCCGCTGGGTCGACGGCCAGGTCTGCCGCCACATCTGGTACAAGTTCAAGCGCGCCGGCATCGAGATCCCGTTCCCCATGAGCGACAAGCTGCTGAACGACTTCATGACCGTGGTCTACGACCAGCGCAAGCTCGAGCCCGAGGAACGCGACCTCGCCGCCGTGGCCCGCGACCTGCAGGCCAGCCGCCTCTTCGACGGCCTGCTCACCGCCGAGGACTGCGCCCGCCTGGCGCCGCTGGTCCGCCGCGAGAAGTGGACCCGCGGCGAGGTGCTCATGCAGGAGGGCGAGGAGGGCGAGACCTTCCACATCCTGCTGTCCGGCCGGCTGGACGGCCAGATCGCGGGCGACCCGCCGGTCACCTTCGCGGTCGAGGCCGGCGCCGTGGTCGGCGAGATGAGCCTGCTGACCGGCGAACCGCGGTCGGCCACCCTCACGGTGGCCACCAGCAGCGAGCTGCTCACCCTCGACCACGCCGCGTTCGTCGCCCTGCTCGAGCTGCGCGACGAGATCCCCGAGCGCCTGGCCGACCTCGCCGCCGAGCGCGCCGCCGCCAACCGCGCCGCGGCCGACGCCGCGCGCGAGCGGCGCGCGGCCGGCAGCGCCCAGGCGTCCGAGCGCGCAGGGATCCTCTCGCGGTTGCTGGGTTTCATCCGGCAGCACTAGCAGCGTGGATCATCTATAAATGGACTTTAGATCGCTCCAAGTGATTTGCTCCGTGCGTACAAAATTAGCCTGCTCGGGGATAGCTTCTCAACTCTCCAATAGAGTGCCCATGCCTGGCATACAAAGAAAGGCGGCGGCCAGGACGGCCGCCGCCTCGTCGGGTTCCGGGTCGAACCTAGTTGAACAGGTTCTTGACGCCGGTCCAGGTGTGGCTCTCCACGGCCACGGGGCCCTCACCCGGGAAACGGATGGTGGCGCCCTCGGGGGCGGTGATCGTCAGTTCGTCGGCCCAGCTGGTGTCGCCGGCCACGCTGTAGGTGCGAATCTCGATGACCAGACCCGTGTTGCCTTCGGGAACCTCATAGGTGTAGCTGTTCACGTCCCAGCCCTCGCCCTCGGCGTAGTCCGGGCCGCTGGCGGAACCGTCGTAACCGTTGATGTCCTCTTCGGGGGTGCCCAGCGAGTTGTTCCAGTGGCCCCAGAGGCGGCAGCGGGGGGACTGGCCCGCGACGGGCGTGAAGACCATGAGGCTGACGTCGACCATGTCGCCGGCCTGCAGGCCGTAAATGGCGGCGGCGTACAGCTGCGGGGTGCCGCTGGCGGCGTTGTCCACGAGCATCAGGCCGTGGCTGCCGGCGTAGGCCATGTCGGCGTCCAGGCTGGCCAGGATGGGCATCTCACCCTCGTTGACGGGGGTGCCATAATAGGAGAGAGCCAGTTCATCGACGCCGTCCCAGCCGAACGTGCGGGTCTGCTGGGCGAACACGGGCACAGCCACCACGAGCAGGGCCACGATCGTGAGCAATTTCTTCATGGTTCCATTCCTTCCAAAAAACACGATTCCAGGCGCCCGGGTGGTGGACCCGGGCAGGGTCGGGGGATTTCCCGACGCACGAGATACAACGAGTGTAACCAAGAATCAAGAAAAAGTCAAATATGTATGTTTTGTTAAAACAACGCATTACGAGATTTTATTTCGCGTGCGGTTGAATGGTGGGCAGGATTTCGAAGATCAGTTATAAGTTGTTCCGTTGTCATCCATCTCGCGGTTCGAGGAGGATCCATGCGACATATCATGCTGGCCGGGTCGCTAGCTCTGGCCCTCGTCTTGGTGACGGGATGCGCGGTCGGTCCCGACTACGAGCATCCCGACCCCACGGTCCCGGATGCCTGGACCGGCGCCGTGGAGGAAGAACTCTCGGCCAACGTACCCGACCTCGAGTCCTGGTGGACCGTGCTCGGTGACACCACCTTGACCGCGCTGATCGCCGAGGCCGACACGGCCAGCCTCGACCTGGCCGCCGCCCTGGGCCGGCTCAAGGAGGCCCGCGCCGGCACCGGCGTCGCCAAGGGCGCCTACTGGCCCAGCCTCAACGCCTACGGCAACTACGCGCGTACCCAGCTCAGTGAGACCTCGCCGCCGGGCAACAGCACCGGCGCCGGCCCCAACGACCTCTGGCAGGCCGGCTTCGACGCGAGCTGGGAGATCGACGTCTTCGGCCGCACCCGCCGCAGCGTCGAGGCCGCCACCGCCACCTGGCAGGCCTCGGTGGAGGACTATCGCGACGTGCTGGTGACCATGTACGCCGAGGTGGCCGCCAACTACATCCTGGTCCGCACCCTGCAGTCCCGGCTCGATTTCGCCAACACCAGCGCCGCGGCGCTGCGCGAGACAGCCCAGCTCACCCAGGACCGCTACGAGGCGGGACTGACCTCGCTGCTCGACGTGACCCGCGCCCAGTCGAACCTCGCCAGCACCGAGGCCGCCATCCCCTCCCTGGAGGACCAGCTCAACGCGGCCCTCAACCGCCTCGCGGTCCTCCTGGGCCGCACGCCGGGTTCGCTCCACGCGCGTCTGGGCGAATTCCGCTCCATCCCCACCGAGCCCACCGACCTGCTGGTGGGCGTGCCCGCCGAGCTGTTGCGCCGCCGCCCCGACGTGCGCCGCGCCGAACGTCAGCTCGCCGCCCAGACCGCCCGCGTCGGCGTGGCCACCGCCGACCTCTACCCCAGCTTTTCCATCTCCGGCCTGCTCGGCCTCGAGAGCACAGAGTGGGGCGACCTGGGCGACACCGGCCGCAGCGGCAGCTGGAGCCTGATCCCGGGCTTCCGCTGGAACCTCTTCAACGGCGGCGCCACCCGCGGGCGCATCCAGATCGAGGAGGCGCGCACCGAGCAGCTCCTGGCGGCCTACGAGAAGGCCGTGCTCGTGGCGCTGGAGGACGTGGAGAACGCCATGGTCGGCCTGAACCGCGAGCAGCAGCGCCGCCAACACCTGGAGGCCGCCGTGGAGGCCAGCCAGCGCTCGGTGAGCCTGGTCCACACCCAGTACGTCTCGGGGCTGACCGGATTCCAGGAATACCTGGACGCCCAGCGGTCCCTCATCAACCAGCAGGACGAGCTGGCCCTCAGCCGGGGTCGCGTCATCCAGAATCTCATCGCCCTGAACAAGGCACTCGGCGGGGGCTGGTCTCCGGATCGCCTGCCCGCTGACCTGGTCGTCGCCGAGGAGGATGCCGAATGAAATCGTTCCGTCTGCCCATCATCGTGATCCTGCTGACCATGGCGGTCGGCTGCGGCCAACAGGAGACCGCCACCCCACCGCCGCCCCCGGTGCTCGTGGCCCAGCCCGTGGTCCGCAGCGTGAAGGGCTACCAGGTCTTCACCGGTGTGACTCGCGGCGTGGCCCAGGCCGAGGTGCGGACCCGCGTGGCCGGTACTCTCGAACAGGTGGCCTTCGAGCCCGCCAGCCTGGTCGAGGAAGGTGCTCTGCTCTTCGTCATCGAGCAGGACTACTACCGCGCCATGCGCGATGAGGCCAGCGCGTCGCTAGCCGCGGCGCGCGCCGACCTGGCGCTGGCCGAGTCTGAACTCGCCCGGATCGAGGCCGCCATCAAGACCAAGGCGGTCAGCGAACTCGACCTCGATCGAGCCAAGGCGCAGCGCGACCGCGCCGCCGCCTCGGTGCTCAGCGCCCAGGCCATGCTCGACAAGGCCGCACTCGACTACAGCTACACCGAAGTCCGCGCGCCCTTCGCCGGTCAGGTGAGCCGCAACCTGGTGGACGTGGGCAACCTCGTGGGACAGGGCGAGTCGACCTTGCTGACCACGGTCAACCAGATGAAGCCGCTGTACGTCTACTTCGAGGCGCCCGAGCCGCTGGTGTTGCGGATGCTGTCGGACGAGGATCGGACGGTGGTCAAGGAGGAGAACGAGGCTGAGAATATGATCGTCGCCCTGGTGGCCACGAGCGCCGACACCGGCTTCCCCCACGAGGGCCACATCGACTACATCGACAACACCGTCAACCCGCAGACCGGCACCATCCAGGTGCGGGCGTTGCTGCCCAACGACAACTTCCAGCTCTTCCCCGGCCTCTTCGTGCGGGTCAAGGTCCTGGGCAGGGAGCTGCCCGGCAGCGTGATGGTGGAGGAGGCCGCCATCGGCACCGACCTGGGCGGGAAGTACGTCCTGCTGGTGGGCGAGGACGGGATCGTCGAGCAGCGCTACGTGACGCTGAGCTCCATCGCCGAGGACGGGATGATCCGGATCGAGGAGGGTCTGGACGGCAGCGAGACCTACGTGGTCGAGGGGCTGCTCAAGGCCCGGCCGGGGCGGCCGGTGACCCCGCTGACCCGCGAGGAAGCCGCAGCCCGGATGGCCCAGAGCCCAGGCCAGGGGGGGTAGCCGGCATGTTCAGCCAGTTCTTCATCAGCCGGCCCATCTTCGCCATGGTGATCGCCATCGTGATCATCATCCTGGGACTTCTGTCCATCCCGATCCTGCCCGTGGAGAGCATGCCCGACATCACGCCGCCCACGGTGAAGGTCTCCACCAGCTATCCCGGCGCCGACGCCAAGGTGGTGGAGGAGGCCGTGACCTCGCCCATCGAGCAGCAGGTCAACGGCGTCGAGAACATGCTCTACATGCAGTCCAAGAGCACGGCCGACGGCAAGCTGGACCTGACGGTGACCTTCGACATCGGCACCGATCCGGACATGGCCACCGTGCTCACCCAGAACCGCGTGTCCATCGCCGAGCCGCTGCTGCCCGAGGAGGTCAAGCGCCAGGGCATCACCACCAAGAAGCAGTCCACCATGCTGGTCCTGATGGTGAACCTCTTCTCGCCCGACGGCCGCTTCGACGACCTCTACATCAGCAACTACGTCACCACCCGCATCAAGGACGTGCTGGCCCGCGTCAAAGGCGTGGGCGAGGTCCAGGTGTTCGGCGCCAAGGACTTCGGCATGCGCGTGTGGGTCGACCCCGCCCGCATGAAAGCCCGCGGCCTGACCATCGACGAGTTGATCAACGCGCTCCGCGAGCAGAACGTGCAGGTGGCCGCCGGCAAGATCGGCGCCGAGCCCAACTCGGCGAACCTGCCCTTCGAGCTGTCGCTCCTGACCAAGGGCCGCCTGACCAGCGTGGAGCAGTTCGAGGAGATCGTGGTCAAGACCGGACAGCGCGGCGAACTGGTCTACGTGCGCGACGTGGCGCGGGTGGAACTGGGCGCCCAGGCCTACAACTGGTACGCCCAGCTCGACGGCCAGACCAGCATCGCCTGCGGCATCTACCAGCTGCCCGGCTCCAACGCCCTCGAGGTGGCACAGAACGTGGCGGCGACCATGGACGACCTGGCCGTCGAGTTCCCCGAGGGACTCGAGCACGCCATCGTCTACGACTCCACGCGTTACATCGACGCCTCGATCCAGGAGGTGATCTCCAGCCTGATCATCGCCATCATCCTGGTGATCTTCACAGTCTACATCTTCCTGCAAGACTTCCGCACCACGCTGGTGCCGGCGGTCACCATCCCGGTCTCGCTCATCGGCACCTTCGCCGCCATGCAGGCGCTGGGCATGTCGATCAACAACCTCACCTTGTTCGGGCTGGTGCTGGCCATCGGCATCGTGGTCGACGACGCCATCGTGGTGGTGGAGAACACCATGCGCCTCATCGACGAGGAGGGCCTCAAGGCCAAGGAGGCCGTGAGCAAGGCCATGATCGAGGTGGGCGGCCCCATCATCGCCACCACCCTGGTGCTGCTGGCGGTGTTCGTGCCCACCACCCTGATGCCCGGCCTGGTGGGACGCCTGTACAAGCAGTTCGCCATCACCATCTCGGTGGCCACGGTCTTCTCGTCGATCAACGCGCTGACCCTGAGCCCGGCGCTCTGCGGCCTGCTGCTGCGCAAATCGCCCGAGAAGCGCGGCTGGTTCTTCACCAAGTTCAACCATTACTTCGAGATCAGCACCGAGAAGTACATGGGCCTCACCGGCGCCCTGACCCGCAAGACCGTGATCATGCTGCTCGCCTTCGTGGTGCTGCTGGCCGCCGCCGGCCTCGGCCTGAACAGCCTGCCCACCGGCTTCCTGCCCGACGAGGACCAGGGCTACTTCTTCGTCAACATGCAGCTGCCCAACGGCGCCTCGCTGCAGCGGACCGAGCAGGTCCTCGACGGCGTCAACGCCATGCTGGTCGACACGCCCGGCGTGGCCGGCGTGGTCTCGGTGGGCGGCTATTCGCTGCTCGACGGCGTGGCCTCCTCCAACACCGCCATGGCCATCGTCACCCTCGAGCCCTGGGAGGACCGCAAGAGCAAGGAGCTGAAGATCCAGAACATCATCGCCTCGATCCAGCCCAGGCTCTACATGCTGCCCCAGGCCATCGCCTTCGCCTTCCTGCCCCCGCCCATCATGGGCCTGGGCACCGCCGGCGGTTTCGAGATGCAGCTGCAGGACCGCGGCGGCCTGGGCGTTCTCCAGCTCGAGCAGATGGCCAACTCGCTGGTCGACGCCGGCAACCAGAGCCCGCAACTCACCCGCATGAACCAGAACCTCCGCGCCCAGGTCCCCCAGCTCTTCCTCGACATCGACCGCGAGCGCGCCAAGGCCTACCAGGTCCCCCTGAGCCGGATCTTCAACACGCTGGGCGCCAACCTGGGCTCGTCCTACGTCAACGACTTCAACCTCTTCGGCCGTACCTGGCGGCTCATGGTCCAGGCCGACGAGCAGTACCGCTCCCGCCCCGAGGACATCCTCGCGCTCGAGGTGCGCAGCGACCTCGGCAGCATGATCCCGCTGGGGACCTTCGTCGCGGTGCGCGACACCGTGGGCCCCAGCAGCATCTCGCGCTTCAACATGTTCCCCTCGGCCACCATCACGGGCAGCGGCGCGCCCGGCGTCAGTTCCGGACAGGCCACCAACGAGCTCGAGCGCCTGGCGGGCGAGGTGGCCCCCGGTCTGGGCGTGGCCTGGTCGGGCACCACCTACCAGGAGAAGCAGGCGGGCAACGCCGCGCCCATCATCTTCGGCCTGGCCATCATCTTCGTGTTCCTCTTCCTGGCGGCGCAGTACGAGAGCTGGCACATCCCGCTGGCGGTGATGCTCTCGGTGCCGCTGGCGATCCTGGGCGCCGCCCTGGCCACCGGCCTGCGCGGCCTCGACAACAACATCTACACCCAGGTGGGGCTGGTGCTGCTGATCGGCATGTCGGCCAAGAACGCCATCCTCATCGTGGAGTTCGCCAAGCAGGAGCACGAGAACGGACTCTCGGTGATCGACGCGGCGCTCAAGGCGGCGCGCCTGCGCTTCCGGGCGATCCTGATGACCGCGTTCTCGTTCATCCTGGGCGTGATCCCGCTGGTGGTCGCGTCGGGCGCCGGCGCGGCCAGCCGCATCGCGCTGGGCACCGCCGTGTTCGGCGGCATGCTCATGGCCACGGGCGCGGGCGTGTTCGTGATCCCGTTCATGTACCGGATCGTGCAGGAGACGGCCGAGAGGCTGGGCGGCCGGAAAGCCGAGGCGGCGCCGAGCACACCGCCCCCGCCAGCGGACTGAACGGACCGACAGCGATGAAGACGACAAGGGCCGGGGAACGCTCCCCGGCCCTTGTGCATCGGCAGGCGGCGGGCGGCTATTGCTCGGGCGGCGGCAGGTTGGTGTTCAACTCGCGATAGTACTCGCCCGAGATGAACTTGCGCACCTCACCCGAGGTGACCACGAAGACATAGGCCCCGTAGTAGACCGCATCGAACCCGCTGCCCACACGCACGTCCACCGTGCCCAGGCTGCCGGGCGCGGGCGATTGCTCGCTGTTGCCGAAGAAGACCTCGAAGTAGCCGTCGCCGCTGAAGATCTGGATGCGGTCGTTGTCCTGGTCGCTGACGAAGATGCGGCCGCTGCCATCGAGGGTCAGGGCCACCGGACGCGCGAACTCGCCCTCGGCGTCGCTCACCCCGCCGACCCAGTCGTTCTCCTCGCATTCCGCCGCGTTGCCCAGCACGTAGTCGGCCGCGGCCGGCGGCACGCAGGTGGCGAGGTCGAAGAGCGCGGCGTGGCCGCGCAGGGGGTCCTCGCCGTCGGGGTCGATGTCGGTGAGGTCGGGCACGCTGTCGAAGCGGATGACCCAGTTGCGCAGCGTGTCGCGGTCGCAGACGAGCAGGCTGTCCTCGGCGTCGCGGGCGAGGCCCGCCGCATCCAGCACGAACCGGGCACCCACGCCCGCATCGTTGCAGAGGATGCCGTAGGGGATCAATCCGGTGAAGGGCTCGTAGGCGTAGCGGTGGACCACGCCGCTGTCGGGGTCGGCCAGGTAGAGGAAGGTGGCCGCCCCGGGGACCTGCTCGACGCCCGCGGCGCAGGCGGCCATGGCGACGCAGCGCCGGACCGCCGGCAGGACGGAGTAGGTGGGCCCGCCGTCGGGAGTGGCGAGGTCGGTGGCGCGATACCAGGTGACCCGCGCCAGGTCCTGGTCCCAGACGAAGACCAGCGAATCGGCGTCGTCGGCGCAGAGCGCCGTGGGCGAGCCGAAGCCGCCCACCCCGGCGATGAGTTCGTACTTCTGGTTGCGCTTGGTCAGGCTGTCGCCCGTGAGCACGAAGAGGTTGCTCTGGAGCGTGAGCACCTGCATCACGTCGGGCTCGGGATAGGTGGCGTCCAGGAGATAGGGCGCCACCGAGAAGAGTCCGGTGGGCTCGGGGATGGCGATCTTCTCGCCGCAACCGGTCACCACGGCCAGGACGAGGACCAGCAGCAGGCAGAGGGTTGTCAGGCGTCGGCCGCTCATCGCTGCGCCCTCCCGTGCCGGGTGCGTTCCTTGGCCCAGAGCGGCGACATCTCCAGCGAGATGAAGTGCATGGAGCCGAAGGCGCCCATGTCGCTGTAGCCGTAATCGATGCGCCAGAGAAACTGCTTGCGCTTGATCTGCAGGCCGAAGCCGGCGCCGAGGCCGCCCTCGTCGCGGCCGGTCTCCCAGCCGCTGCGCAGGTAGAGCAGGTCGCTGACCGCCAGTTCACCGCCGAGGCGGAAGCTCTCCTTGGCGTCGCTGGGATGGTTGAAGTCCGCGGTGGTCAAGAGGCCCAGGCGCCGCGAGAGGCCCCACGTGTAGGCGATGCCGAAGCTGCCCTCGGTGGGCGGGGCGCTGCTCTGGAACTCGGTCTGGGGCACGTAGCCCTCGCGGGTGGGCGGATCGCCGCCGGGGCGCATCTCGCCGCCGAAATTGCGCACCGAGAAGCCCACGCGCATGTCGCCGACCCCGACCAGGTAGAGGATGCCCAGATCGAAGAGCAGCGAACGCATCTCCCACTCGTCCAGGTTCTCCTGGTAGTACTTCACGGTGCCGCCCACCGAGAAGCGGTCGGTCATCGACCGCGCCAGACTGAAGCCCAGGACGTACTGGTCGGCGTTGAAGGTGGTGCCGGTGCCCTCGACGTTGTACTCGGTGGTGCGCGGGATGTCGCCGCTGCGCAGCATGCCGGCGGTGATGGCGAAGCCGAAGTTCTGGCGGCGCCACTGGTAGGCGAGATGGTCGATGTCGATGTCCGCGGCCCACTCGGTGTGGTTGAAGAACACGTTCTTCAGGCCCGGCGTGCGCATGAGGCCGGCGGGGTTCCAGAACGCCACCGGCCCGTCGATGGCGCAGGCCACGTAAGCGCGGCCCAGCCCCACCGGCCGCGCGCCCACGGGGATCTTGAGGAACTGACCGCCCGAGGTGCCGACGTTCTCCTCGCCGTAGAGGCGCAGCGCGTCGCCGGCGGCCGCGGGCCAGGCCGCAGCCAGCAGCGCCAGCAGCGCCAGCAGGAGGAGCGTCGTGTGCGGTCGCCTCACCACTGGTAGCTCACCCCCCAGAGCAGAACCCGGGGGTTCTCGATGTAGCTGGGGTTGACCACGCCCTTGGCGTAGGCCTCGTTGTTGGTGTCGGGCGAGTAGCCCAGTTCCTCGAGCCGGTCGGACCACGTATGGACCCACGCGGGGTTGTAGTCGCCCACCTTGTAGCCGTCGCCGGTGTAGGGATTGACGCGGCGGTAATCGGTGGAGTTCAGGATGTTGCGGCCCTCGAAGAAGATGGTCAGCTTCTGGTTCTTGCCGATCCGCCAGAACTTGTTGAAGCGCACGTTCACCGAGCTCTTGGCGGGGCCGATGGCGCTGTAGTAGTCGCCGCGGATCGAGGCGCCGTTGCCGAGGTAGGTGCTGGGCGTGTAGCGCTGGCCAGCCTCGGCGCGCAGCAGCAGGTTCACGCTCCAGTTGGCCGGCATCTCCCAGCCCAGCAGGGTCGGACGCTCGCGCTCGAAGACCGAGAAGTCCAGGTTCACGCTGAACGACCAGGGCTTGTCCCAGAGCAGCGGCGACCGCGCGAGGCCGCCGATGCTCGACGTGGGCTCGTAGGCTTCGTCGTAGATCGCCTGCAGGTAGGCCTCGTCGGCGTTGCTGTTGGTGCCCGTGGAGCGCGACAGCTCGATGTTGGCCGACCCGCTCAGCCAGCGCGTGGTGCGCTTGATCACCGAGAGCTCCACGCCCAGGCTGCGCGCCGAATCGCCGTTGAAGTAGCGCACCGGCTCGATGTCGACGGTGCCGACGTCGTCGGGGTCGGGCGTCTCGTCGGCGCCGATCTGCACCGGGTTCAGGGCCACGCTCTTGGCGTAGCCGTAGATGTCGCGGTTGTAGCAGGTCACGCCCAGCGACCAGAGGTTCTCGAACTCGTGCTGCCAGCCCACCTCGTACTCCACGGTGACCTTGGGGTCGAGGTTGGGGTTGCCCAGGAGCTGCACCTTGGTGGCGCGCTGGGTCTGCAGCTGCGGGTAGACGTAGGTGAACCGCGGCCACTGGCTGAAGTGGCCGTAGTTGAAGAAGAACTTGTCGCTGTGCGTGACCGGGAAGCTGATGCCCAGACGCGGCGAGAGGCGCGCCTTCCAGTTGCGGCCCATGGCCCGGAAGGTCTTGTCGTTGAACTCGTCGACCATCTCGTGAGTGATGAAGAGATAGTCGTCGGGGTTCTGCATCACCTCTTCGACCTCGCTGCCCGGCGCCCAGAGGTCGGCGCGGATCCCGGCGTTGAGGATCAGGCCGTGGTACTCGATGGTGTCCTGGAAGAAGCCCGCGCCGACGATGGGATGCGCCCGGAAGATGTCCTCGCCGATGGCCAACTTGCCCGCCGGCGGGTCGCCGAGATTCGACTGCAGGTCGATGAGCTGCATCTCGGTGAAGCTGAGGTCCATGCCCGCCTTGAATTGGTTGCCGGCGCCGCCGTAGAACGAATAGCTCGCCTTGGCGGTGTAGGCCTCGCTGTAGTGGTCGTGCCAGCGGTCGGCGTGGTACTCGTTCTGCCCCGAAGGATCGTTGTAGTAGGGGTTCTCCTCGATCTTCTCGTAGCTGCGGAAGTCGTCGTTGCCGTTGAGGTTGTTGTGCATGCGCGAGAAGTTGCGGCCGAGGGTGATCTCGTACCAGTCGGTGTCCGAGAGCACGTGGCGCCAGAATACGTTGGTCAGGATCGACTCGTTGGTGAAGACCAGGAAGTTCTCCATGTTGTCGATGAACGGGCGCGGGTAGCCCTCGCCGGGCAGCTTGAAGCCCTGGCTGACGGCGAACTGGCGGCTGGCCGAGATCGACAGCTTGTGCACCGGCGACATGTTCCAGGTCCACTTGGCCAAGCCGTTCCAGTCGTTCTGCTGGCGCGGCGACCAGAAGCTGCCCGGATAGAGCGGCGACTCGAGTCGTCTCTTGCGCGAGTAGATGGGCAGGTAACCGTCGCGGATGTCCATGCTGCCCGACAGGAGCAGGTACTGCTGGCCGGCCATGGGCACGCCCAGCGCCTTGAGGCCGGCCGAGAGCGGGTCGGGCCCGCTCACCGAAGCCTTGACGATGTCGATGTTGTGGGGCTCGTCGTACTTGTCCAGCTGGTTCCAGGGGACGGTCTCCTGCTTGTCCACCGTGTTGACGAGGTAGTCCCGCTTCAGCGAGACCTTCCCCTCCAGGCGGTTGCCGCCCTCCTTGGTCGAGACGTTGACCACGCCCGAGACCGCCTGGCCGTACTCGGCGTTGAAGCCGCCGGTGAGCACCTCGATCTCGTTGATAATCGAGGGATCGATCTGGTAGCCGTAGCCGCCGCCGGCGAGCGGATCGTTAACCGACATGCCGTCGATGACGAAGCGCGTGTCGTCGGCGCGGCCACCGCGGATGTGGATCTCGTTGTCCTGCAGCGTGACGCCGGGCTGCAGCGCGATCATGTCGACCACCTGGTCCAGCGGCATGGCCTCGAGCTGCTTGCTCGACAGGTAGTGGCTGGTGCCGGTGCGCTCCACCTCGATGAGCTTGCGCTCGGCCTCCACGCGCATGGGCTCCATGTAGATCGCCTGCACCTCGAGGGTGAAGACCAGGTCGACGACGCCGCCGGGCTCGAGGCGCACGGTCTGCGAGCCCACGCCATAGCCGATGTAGCTGGCCTTGACGGTGTAGGTGCCGGGGCGCAGGCCGCGGATGAAGAAGTATCCGTCGTTGAGCGCCATGGTGCCGATGTTGGTGCCGGCGATGTAGACGTTGGTGTAGGGCATGGATTCGCCCGACTCGCCGTCGATCACCCGTCCCTTGATGATGCCGGTGCTGGTGACCTGGGCCGCGGCGACGGTGGTCAGCGCGGCCAGCAACAGGACCAGGCAGACGAGCTGGCGTCTCACGGCGCGGTCACCCCCAGCTCGTGGGTGAAGAGAGCGGCCAGGGCGGCCTTGGCCTCGTCGTGGACCATGGTCTCGAGCTGATACGAGATGCCCACCGTGCGGGCGAACTCGCTGATGGTGCGGTCGGGCCGGCGCACGCCGATGATCGGGTCCCAGGGCGGCCGGCGGCCGAAGCACTGGGTGCAGGACTCGAAGCGGTAGAGCTCCTCGCTGCCCTCGAGCAGGATCAGGCCGATGCCGCGACCCTGACGGGTCTCGAGAGTCATGGGCGGCAGCCATTCCTGGGTGCCAAGCGCCTGGACCCCCAGCGCGGCGTTGGCGGGTTCGAGCGTGCTCTGCGGCGCTCCCGTGGGGTTGACGCCGATGATCGTCTGCCGGAAGTAGTAGGGCAGGCCCGAATTGGCACCCGTCAAGTTGCGGCTGATCATGAGCAGCTGTCCCGGATCGTGGACACCATCGGCGGTCAGGAACGTCTCGAGCACGCCGTCGCGCGCGGCCGCATTCTCGAGCACGGTGCTGGTGCCGCTGCCGTCGAACCAGAACACGAGGTCGAAGAGACGCATGGTCTCGAGCAGGACGAAATCGTTGTCCGGGTAGCCGAACTTGAATTCGTACTCGCTCCAACCGTCGGGACCGAGATACTCGGCCAGGAACTCGCGGTAGAATTCCCGGGTGGGGTCGAGCGAATTGTCGGGGATCACCAGCACCGACCCCTGCGGCTCGCGCACCTCCCAGGAGAAGGTGAAGCGGGTGACGGCCGCCGCCTCGTCGGCCACGGCCACCGTCAACGTCCGCTGGCCGGCCTCGAGGCCGCTGACCTGGACCTCGAAATCGAGGATGTCGGCGTCCGGTTCGGGGAAGGGCGCCTCGAGCCAGTGGCGCATGGGATCGGCCGCCGGGTCGTCCCAGGCCAGCACGGTGTCGGGATCCTCGTCGGCGCAGGTGTAGCGATAGAAGGCGTCCATGGTGGTGTTGCCGTCGAGGTCGAAGGCGAACAGGCGCAGGCTCATGGCGCCGTAGTTCCAGAAGATGGTGTCGTTCGCGGCGGTGATCTCGCGCTGCAGGTTGGGGCGCGGGTCGAAGTCGCTCTGGAAGTTCACGGCCGGCGGGAAGTTGCGCAGGGGCAGGTAGCGGACCAGCGTGTCGCTCACCGCGCCCTGGTCGTCGCGGCAGGCGAGCAAGAAGGTGGCCTCGGCCTGGCCCAGGTCGTCGGTGGTGAAGGTCATGGTGGTGTCGGTGCGCGTGGTGGTGTCCCAGGGCGCCGGGATGGCGCTGTCGGGACGGACCGACACGTAGTACACCATGACCTGGCCGTCCCGATCGGTGCCGCTCCAGTGGAACGTGCGTTCGAAATAGCTGGTGGGATTCAGCGCGTCGTCCGGGTCCACCGGCTCGACGAAGAAGCTCATCACCGGGCGCGCGTTCTCCACGCTGGCGGGATCGAAGGGGTCGTTGGTGCAGGCCAGGAACCCCACCGTCAACAGCACGATCGCCATGCCCGCCGCGCGCCTCATTTGATGATCACCAGCTTCCCGCGCTGGATCTCGCCCGAGTCCAGGTTCTCGACCACGTAGATGTAGAGACCGGTGGCGATGGCGCGGCCATGCTCGGAGAGCACGTCCCACTCTTGCTTGCCGTCGACGGGGTCGTCGTGCTGGAGCGTGCGCACCAGGTCGCCGGCCAGGGTGAAGATCTTGATGGTGCAGCGCGACGGCAGGTTCAGGAACCAGATCCGGCGGCTCAGCTCGACATCGCCGCGGGGAAGGTCGAAGTTGCTGCCGGCCCGGTAGGGGTTGGGCGCCACCGAGACCCGGCCGTCGCTGCTGCGCGGGGTGGCGGCTGGCCCGGGATAGACCCGCATGGCGTTCTCGAAATAGCCGCTGGGGAACTCGGGCAGTCCTTCCTCCAGATCGGGCGCCGAGAACGAGATCACCGAGTACCAGTAGGGGAAGCCGTCGAGCAGATCGCTGTCGGTGAACTCGCGCAGGCCCTCGTCGTTCAGCGGCGGCAGACCGGTGTCGAAACCGACCCCGTCGATCTTGTCGAACTGCGCCACCAGGGTGGACAGCTCGTAGGGATCACGGTCGAACTCGAGGCCCTGGAAGCGGTAGATGCGGTAGCCCTGGAAGTCGGGCTTGCCGGTGATGGTGGAGATGTGCTGCTCGGGAGAGCGCCGCGGGTCGTCGCTGGCCAGTTCCTCGCCGTCGGCGTCGAGGCTGTCGCCAGGCGCCCACTGCAGCTTGATGGTGTTCCACTCGTAGGCGGTCTGGAGGTTGGGCGAGGGCGGACCGGTGGGGATGGAGAAGCCGTCGTTGTAGGCCACCTGGGCCACCTTGCTGTTGGCCAGCAGGTTGAGCGAGTCGGCGCCGCAGGCGATGGCGTAGGTGACGTGGATCGTGTCGTCGGGCGCGAGGCTCGGCCACGGGCCCGTGGACAGCATCCCGACCCAGTCGCTGGGGATGGTGTAGTCCTCGTCCTCGGTCACGCCCGCGGTGAACGCGCCGTTGCTCATGAGCTGGTACTTGCCCGGCTGCTCCACGTCCTGATCGTCGAGGTAGACGTCGTCCTCGGCGGGTACGTCGCGGAATCCCCAGGCATTGTAAGAGACCGGCGGCTGGTCCAGCGCCGGCTCCACCGCGGGCACGGTGCCCAGCAGACGGCAGCCGACCCAGCTGGTGGCCAGGCCTTCGTCGCCGTCGTCGTCGCGCTCGTACATCATGGCGATCTCGGGATCGTCGACCACCGTGAACTCCTCGGGAGCCCAGCCCACGGGTCCCCAGCCGCCGTTCATGTCGTCGTAGAAGTTCCAGCCCACCGGCGCGTTGGGATCGTAGGGATTGGTGTTGTCGGTGTTGCCCACGGTGCAGTCGTTCCAGAAGCCGACGTAGACGTCGCGCAGCTCGCCGCCCGAGATGTTGATGATGGCGTAGTCGAGGATCACGAAGTCATCGGCGTAGGGGTTGCTCCAGGCCAGGGCCCGCAGCACCACCTTCAGCCCCAGCGGCACGTGGTTGCCGGTCTCGCTGATGGCGTAGTCGTCCATGACCACCTGGATGTGCTGGGTGGCCACCGCGCGCGGGTCGTAGGCGTCGCTGTTCTGGCTGTTCGACCAGATATGGACCGGCTCGCCGGGGGCGTCCTGGAACTCGCGCACGTCGTCGCCGTCGGCCAGGTTCGCCGCGTCCTGGGCGCCGGTGGAGACCCGGATCGCACCGTCGGGAGCGATGGCCCCGACCCAGAGTCCGCCCAGGAACAGGTGCTCGACGTTGCTGTTGAGCGGGTACTCGCAGCTGGGCTGGTTGGGATTCTCGAACCCGTTGCCCACATAGCCGAGGTTGGTGATGGTCAGGCCCACGATGCCGATGTTCGTGTACATGTCTTTACGCGGGCTGGCCACCAGACTGCCGGCCATCGCCAGCAACACCAGCACGAGGGCGATCCTGGCGAGGTGGCGGCGGCGACAGCGATGCGACGCGCGGTGAGCGCCGGGCGCAGGCAAGGGGTGGACCTCCGGGGCGTGGCCTGGGCGAGACCGGAGCGGAACCATAGCCCCCGCGGCGGGTCGGTGTCAACTGCGCTGGTCGGGGATCAGATCGTGCATTGTGGCTGTCGATGGCCTAGGATGAGAGCGGATCCGGATCTCTTGGCAGGAGAAGTGAAGTATATGCATGAAGACCTCGACCGCCCTCGATCCGAACAGGACGACGACGATCAGTGCAATTGCGGATGCTCGAGTGCCCAGCTGGCCGGCGAGACCGAACCGCAGAAGGTCAAGCAGATCGTCACGTACACCGCCAACATGCTGAACATCCAGGGTTGAATCAGCGGCGGCGGTCATGATCCCACAGACTAATCGGGAATGACGGCGTGCCCCTCGAGGTAGGGCCCGCGCTCCGTGTCGACCTGCCAGATCCTGAACCAGAGCAGGGAGCCGTGGACCCGGAACTGCCTGGCCGGCAGTTCCCGAGCCTCCCCGGAGGCGATCAGGGCATCGAGACGCTCGTAGTTGGCGAACCACCAGCGGTGGTCCTCCAGGGTCATGTTCGAGACCTGCTCCGGAGGAGGGTCGCCGTTGACGGTTGATTCCTGTCCATCCACCACGTGTCGATAGAAGACGAGCCAGTCCCAGCGTCCGTCGATGGAGCGGAAGGTGACGCTGTCGAGTTCCCGCAACCCGGCCGCGCGCTGGTCACGCACGGTTTCCCACCAGTCCTTGTCGAAACCAGGCTCATCGACGAATCCCTGCTCGGGATGGAGCGGGTCGAACATCACCTCGGGCCGGTCCGCCCGGCGCACCAGATCGCGGTTTCCCGAGCCCAGGGGATTCACGTCGAAGACCGTCGTGCCGAGCAGCACGACCAGGACCACCGACAGCCCGGTCAGATTGCGCCGGCGGGCCCGCCGGCGCTGGTGCAGACGATCCTCGAGCCGCGAATAGAGCAGGCGCCGCGCTTCCCGGTTCTCCTCCACCGGGGGGGCGTTCCGACGCAGCCACGTGTCGAACGACCGGCTCATGCGTCTGCCTCCTCTCCAGGTTCCACGAGCTCCAGATCGAGGAGCTCCAGCCTCAGCTCGTCCAGGGCCCGGCGGCCCTCCCGAGACAGGCGATCCCGGATCTCGGGCCTGCTCAGGAGCTTGGCCAGCCGCCGCCGGGCCCGGTGGTGGCGGGCCTTCACCACGTCCGCCTTCATCTTCATCACCGTGGCCGTCTGGGCCAGGGTCAAGCCGCCCCAGTAGTGCAGCGCCAGCAGATCCTGGTTCTCGGGATCAAGCTCCCGGAGGCAGAGCGCCAGGAGCTGTCGATCCTGCTCGCCCTCCAGCCTCTCCTGCACGTCGTCGCCGGCGACCGGATCGTGCAATCCCTCGATGAAAGACACGTCCTGCCGGTTCTTCCGCTGCCGGTAGTACCGGCCGAGCCGACCCCGCGCCAGCTGGAACAGCCAGGCTCCGAACGAGACCCCCATGAAGCGGAAGCGCCAGAAGCCGTCGACGGCGGCCAGGAAGGTCTCGGAAGTCAGGTCTTCGGCGATATCGCGATCACCGACGCGATGCTGGAGATAGCTCAGGATCGGCCGGTGGTACTTCTCGTATAATTTGCCCAGATGCTCGTGGTCGAGGCGCGCCAGCAGGCACCATCGCCGTTCGATCTCGAGTTCTTCGGTCAAGGGAACGTCAGCGTCGGGAATCCCCGGTCCGGAGGCCCCGCCCGCCGCGGGCCGGTGGCCCGCAGCGGGGTCGGGATCGTTCTCCCTCCGGCGCCGCAATCCCCCGACGGCGCCCCCGCCAAGGAGGACATGCCCGCGAGGGTCCAGGAGGTGACGCGACTTTTTCCAGAATCTCGACATCGACCCCGGCCATCAGGTTGAGCGGTTATTTAACGGATGTATTGACAAGCCATTGCAAGGCCTGCGGCCCCCTGGCATGGAGATCCAGGAAGAGCCGGATCACCGCCTCGGAGCCCGCCCGGACGGCACGGCAACGATCGGGCAGGCGCTCCCGCTCCCCTGGCAGCAGAGCCTGGTAACATATAGGGCACAACCTTACCGCCCAGCAAGATGAACACGCACCATCACAATATTCCGTGAACGCCGAGCGCAGCTCCTGGATCCGTTCCAATCGCGGCCCCGCCCCCGCCTCGCCCAGCGGCAGGCCCGACCCCACACGTTCGCAGGGCTGGAGCGTGCCGTCGGTCTGAACGTGCTGGCGCCGTACGCCGGGCAGGCAGCAGCCGCCGCGGCCCACGGTCGGCTCCAGCGGGCGGCCCGAACGGTGGTGCCAGCGCACCAGCGGTTCGTCGAAGAGCGCGGCCAGGAACGGATCCACCGCGCGGCCGGCACCACGGTGATCGAGGTAATCGTCGCGCAACCGCGCGATCTGCCGGTCCCAGTCCGCGGCCGTGGACGAGCCCAGGGCATCCCGGCCCAGGTCGAGACCGTCGAGTTCGGCCTGGTTGACCCGCAGCATGGGAGCGCGGTCGAGGCCCGTGCGGCGGAACGGCGGGAACGCCGCGAAGTAGTCGCGCACCGCTGGCAGGTCGTAGGGCGGCGCCAGCGTGGCGATCAGGAGCAGGCGCCCGGCCAGCGACGGATCGGCGCGCAGCAGCGCGGTGAGGTTGGCCTCGACCCGGGCATGGGTCGGGTCGCCACTCAGGGTGCGCCGGTGGCGGTCGTGGATTAGGGCCGGACCGTCCAGGCTGACCTGCAGGAACAGGCGCTCGCGGCGGATCAGATCGGCCACGCCGGGGTCATCCAGGCGCAGGCCGTTGGTGTCGAGGCAGAAGCGGACGGGGCGACCGGGATAGCGGCGTCGCACGTGCGCCACCACGCCGGCGATCACCGGCACCGCCAGCAAGGGCTCGCCGCCGTAGAACGAGATGGCCGGCTCGGGGATGTCGCCGCTGGCCTCGAGGAAGCGCTCCACCGCGGCCAGAGCCACCGGGAGCGCCATGTGCCGCCTCCGGTGCGGTCGGATGTGCGGCCGCCCCGATCCGTGGAGGCAGTAGCGGCACCGGAGATCGCAGTCCTCGCTCACGGTGAGCGTGAGCTGCTGCTGGCCGTGGTCGAGGGCGCGCTGGTCGGCGGCGGACCAGGCGGGAGCCGTGCAGCGCGGCCGCCCTGGGAGGAAGAGGCCTTCCTCGCGGCGGGCCGTCTCGATCTCGTCGATGGCGGCGGCGACGCTGGCCGGGGCGAATCGTTCCGCGAGCTCGGCGGCCACCTGTGCCCGGTCCCGCGGCCCGTACAGCGGCAGCACCGCCGCCAGCACCGGGTCCACGGCGAGCAGGCGGTTGGTGTGCACGTCGTAGACCACGTGGCGGACCCCGTGCTCCAGCACGCGGCAGAACGCGGTGTTGGTCAAGATTGGCCTCCCCCGGCGCTTGACGACTCCCGTGGTGATCCTATGGTAACGACAGGAGGCGCCATGGTCACCTGCCATATCGTCCTCGCCGGCGATCTGCCCGAACTCGCCGCCGGCCGGCGCGAGATCCGGCGGCGGCTGCCTGCCCCCACCTCGCTCAAGGACGCCCTCGAGGCGCTGGGGATCCCCCACGGCGAGGTCGGCCGCGTGACCTGCGACGGCCGGCCCGCCGGACTCGCCGATCCGGTCACCGACGGCGTCGTGATCAAGGCCTACCCCACCGAGCCGTTCGACCTCGCCGACCCTCGTTTCCTCTGCGACCATCACCTGGGCAAACTGGCGCGCCTGCTGCGGTTCTGCGGCCTGGACACGCGCTGGGAGCCGACCTGGCGCGAAGCCTCGCTGGCGCGCGTCGGCGCGCAGGAACACCGCACCATCCTCAGCCGGCACCGGGCGCTGCTGAAGCGGTCGGCGGTCATCGGGGCTCTGCTCGTGCGGTCCGACCACGCCGACCGGCAGCTCGCGGAGGTGCTGCGCCGCTACCGTCTGGCCGATCGGCTGACCGGTCCCGGGCGGTGCACCCGCTGCAACGGCCTCCTCGTCGCCACCGAACGCGACCGGGTCCCGGTGCCCATCCCGCCGCGGACCGCCGCCTGGCGCGAGGAATACTGGATCTGCGCCGGCTGCGGCCAGCTGTTCTGGGACGGCACCCACGCCGAGCGCCTCCGCGAGCGCGTGGCCCGGGCGCGAACCGAAGCGTCGCGATGATTTCGTGATCAATATCGTGATATCATCCAGGGTGATCCGTGCGGCGGCCCCCACCGCCCTGCTCGAGAACCCGGCCCCGGGAGACCCCACGCCCATGCGCACGCGCCTGCCGGTCCTGCTCCTCGCCTTGCTCTGCACCGCTCCCGGCCTGGCCCAGGACATCCAGTACGAGATCGCCGACACCTGGCAGTGGTTCGAGCGCGACGGCGAGGCGCTGCGCCTGCCCTGCCTGGTCAGCCACCGCCTCGATCTGGAGCAGCCCGCCATCACCCGCGTGGTGATCTGCGTCCACGGCACCCTCCGCAACGCCATGGACTACCACCAGAGCATGCTCGACGCCGCGGCCCTGGCCGGCCCCGCCGCCGATTCCACCCTGGTGATCTCGCCCCAGTTCCTGACCGACGAGGACACGGGCTACCACCAGCTCGCCGACGTTCTCTGCTGGGAATACTACGGCTGGCGCCAGGGCGATCAGTCGGTGGGCGGCTACCAGAGGCCGCGCCCCTGGGACCTCAGCAGCTTCGCCGTGGTCGACAGCCTCTTCCTGCGCGCCGCCGCGGTCTGTCCCAACCTGCGCGACGCCGTGCTCACCGGGCACTCGGCCGGCGGCCAGGTCGCCAACCGCTACGCGGCCTCGAGCACGGTGCCCGACCACCTGCGTGACGAGTTCGGCGCCCGCTTCCGCGGCGTGGTCATGAACCCGTCCACCTACGTCTATTTCTCCCCCGAACGGCTACGCGAGGGAACCTACGACACCTTCGCGGTCCCCGAGGACGCCGCCGCCTGCCCCGGCTACGACGACTACAAGTACGGCCTGCAGAACCCCAATCCCTGGTTCACCCAGGATCCCGACACGCTGCGCGCCCGCTACGCGCGCCGCCACGTGGCCCACCTGGTGGGCGAGCTGGACTGCGCCCCGGTGGACTGGTACCTCGACGACTCGTGCATGGCCAACTATCAGGGCACGTACCGGGTCGACCGCGGACAGATCTACTGGCGCTACCTAACCTGGTACTTCGGCGACCAGCTCGGCCCCCGGCAGGCCATGGCCGTGGTCCCCGGCGTCGACCACGACCACGAGCTGATGTTCCACAGCGCCTGCGGCCTGTACCATCTCTTCGACGTGGGCGAATGCAGCGACACCCCGCCCGAGCCGCTGTTCACTCCGGTGGACGATCCGCAGCTCTCGACCCCGGGCAGCGTGGCGGTGAGCTGGGTCGACCACGACCGCGACGGCAGCCCGGACCTCTACATCGCCGGCCTGGACGACGCCAACCGCCTGCTGCGCAACGACGCCGCGAACGCCGACTTCGCCGACATCACCCCGCCGCTGCTCCGCGACACCGGCTACGCCCTGGCCACGGTCTGGGGCGACCTCGACGGCGACGGCCGGCGCGACCTGGCGCTCCTGAACTGGCAAGGCCCCGGCCTGATCGCCTGCCACGAACCCGACGGTACCTTCACCGACGTCACCCCGCCCGTCCTCCAGGCCGCCGGCCCCCACACCGCCGCCGACTGGGCCGACTTCGACCTGGACGGCGATCTGGACCTCTTCGTCGCGCGCTCCGACGACCAGACCAACCTGCTGCTCGAGAACCAGGACGGCACGCTGGTCGACCGCTCCAGCCTGCTCGACGACGCGCCCATCAGCACCCGCGGCTGCGCCTGGGGCGACCTCGATGGCGACGGCGACCCGGACCTGGTCCTGGCCGAGGCCGGCCGGGTGCGCGTCCTGCGCAACGACCGCACCGGCTTCGCCGACGCCACCTGCGCCGCGCTCCAGCAGACCGCCTCCTACTCGGGCGTCGCCCTCGGCGACGTGGACCGCGACGGCGACCTCGACCTCTATCTCGCCGTGCGTCTGGGCGCCAACCGCCTGCTCCACAACGCGGGAGATTTCGCCTTCGTCGACGTGAGCACCGGCGCCGCCGCCGATCAGGGCGATTCGCGCTCGGCCAGCCTCGCCGACTACGACAACGACGGCTGGCTCGACCTCTACGTCGCCAACATCAACGGCAGCGACCGCCTGCTCCACGGCGTCGACGGCACCCACTTCAGCAACGAGACCCACGACCCCATGGGCCTGACGGGCCAGAGCTACGCCGCGGCCTGGGGCGACCACGACGGGGACGGCGACCTCGACCTCTACGTCGCGGTCAAGAATGGCACCAACTACCTCTACGAGAACAAGGCCGCCGCGGAGAACCACTGGTTACAGGTGGACCTGGCCCAGCCGGGCGGCAATCCGTACGCCGTAGGCGCCCGGATCCGCTGCACGGCCGGCGGGGTCGAGCAGCTCCGTGAAGTGGGCGGTGACGAGACGTACATGGGACAGGGGACGCTGACGGCGGAATTCGGCCTGGGCGCGGCCGCCACGGTGGACACGCTCGCGATCCGCTGGCCCGACGGCGAGACCACCACGCTCCACGACATCCTCGCCGACCAGCGCCTGGTCGTTGATCGGGATCAGACCACCCCGGTGCCGGCCACCGTTCCCTCCGCAACGCGCCTGCAGACGCCCTACCCTAATCCGTTCAACCCGCAGGTCACGCTGGCCTTCGAGCTGGCGGCGAGTGGAACGGCGAGCCTAGCGGTGTACGACGCGCGCGGTCGGCTGGTGCGGTCGCTGCTGACCGCGACCGTCCTCGACGCCGGACCGCACACGGCCACCTGGCGGGGCCGGGACGACCGGGGCCGCCCCGTGGCCAGCGGCGTTTACTGGTGCCGGCTCGCCGTGGACGGCCGCCAGGACCTGCGACCCGTCACCCTGGTGAAGTGATCCCGCCGCCCTAGTCCGGGAACACCGTCGCCCAGTCCCGCTGCATGTCGACCACGGTCCAGCCCCGGGCCGGAGCCTCGTCCAGCGCCCTGTCCAGCCGGCCCACGCTCGACTCGCGGTCGTAGGCGTACTCGCGCTCCGCGTCGGTGTGGCGCACGATCACCCCGAGGCGGGCGCCAGCGCCGGCGGTGGTCCACTGCAGCATCTGCAGGTCGCCGTCGGAGTTGCCGAACGCGGCGAGGGGACGGCGGCCGATGAACTTCTGGATGCCCACGGGCTTGTCGGCCTTGTCGTCGATGAAGTCGATCTCGGGCAGCCTCACGATCACCGGCCCGGTGTCGCGCATCTCGAAGACGGTCTTGATGCTGCTGCCGATCACCTGCTCGGGCGGGATGCCGTAGACGCGCTCGGTCCACGGTCGCATGAACTCGATCCCGCCGCCGGAGACGATGTAGGTCTTGAAGCCGCTGGCACGCAGGTAGGCCAGCACCTCGAGCATGGGCTGGTAGACCAGCTCGGTGAACGGACGCTCGAAGCGCGGATGGCCGGTTGCGGCCAGCCAGGACTCCGCCGTGGCGGCGAACTCCTCGGTGGTCTGGCCGGCGTGGGTGGCCATGATCAGCTCGAGGAGGCCGTGCTCGCCGGTGGCGTGCAGCGCCTCGAGATCGCCCTCGAGGACCGCCTGGAACGGCTGCTGACCCGTCCATTCGGGATGCTCGGGGGCGAGCGCGCGCACCCGGTCCATGGCGAAGAACAGCTGGACGTAATAGGGCTGTTCGCACCAGAGCGTGCCGTCGTTGTCGAAGACCGCGATGCGTTCGGCGACGGGCACGAACTCGGCGGAACCGGGGGTGGTGACGCGGGCGACGAAGTCGAGGATGCTGGTCCGGGCAGCGCCCTCGCGCCACGAGGGCAGCGGATCGCCGGTGTCGGCCACATCGCCGGTGTCGGCACAGCCGGCCAGGAGCACCAGGCCGAGCAGCAACGGAATCAGGAATCTCTGGATCATCGGGGAGCCCTCCTCGGCAACAGGGAAGCGGCTGCCGCGATCACGTCGATCGCGGCAGCCGTCTGGGAATCATGCCTCATCCACCACGAGACGATCACTGGGTCGGCGGCGAGAGCTTTTCCATGACGTCGTCGAGGCTGAAGCTCGCCGCCTTCTGGCGCGGCGGATACTCCTGGAACGTCGACAGGAATCCGCCCACGTAGGTCTGCGCCGGCACCAGCAGGTAGGCGCGGTCGAGCAGCCAGTCGTAATAGGTGTTCGAGGTGATCTCGGCGCGCTCGTAGGGATCGCGGCGCAGGTTGAAGATCAGCGGCACGCGCAGCGGCACGAAGGGTTCCATCCACACGCGAAGCGTGCCCGCGGTCTTCTGCTCCATGAAGATCAGCTTCCAGTCGTCGTAGCGCAGGGCGGTGAGGTCGCCGTCGTCGGAGAAGTAGAAGATCTCGTGGCGGGGGCTCGCGTCGACCTCGCCGGTCAGGAGCGGCCCGATGTCGTAGCCGTCCAGGTGGACCTTGTACTTGCGGCCGTTCAGCTTGTCGCCCTCGAGCAACCGTTCCTTGACGTCCTCGTCACCGGCCATGGCGGCGAATGTCGGCAGCCAGTCCATGTGGTGGACGATCTCGTTGGTCCAGGTGCCGGGTGCGATCTTGCCGGGCCAGCGGACCATGGCCGGCACGCGCCAGCCGCCTTCCCAGTTGCTGTTCTTCTCGCCGCGATACGGCGTGGCCGCCGCGTCGGGCCAGGTGTTGTAGTGGGGGCCGTTGTCGGTGCTGTAGAAGACGACGGTGTTGTCGGCGATCCCCAGCTCGTCGAGCAGGTCGAGGAACTGGCCGATGTGCATATCGTGCTCGACCATGCCGTCGGAGTACTCGTCCTGGCCGGAGATGCCGCGGTGCTCCTCCTTCACGTGCGTGCGGAAATGCATGCGGGTGCCGTTCCACCACACGAACCAGGGATTGCCGGCGGCGTGCTGCTCGCGGATGAACTCCATGGCGCGCTGCGAGGTCTCGTCGTCGATGGTCTCCATGCGCTTCTTCGTCAAGGGGCCGGTGTCCTCGATGCGCTGCTTACCGCCGGGCTCGGCCCAGGAGTGGATCACGCCGCGGGGGCCGAACTTCTCGCGGAAGGTCTGGCCGTCGGCCAGGACCATGTCGCCGGGATAGTCATAGTTCTCGGGCTCTTCCTCGGCGTTGAGGTGGTAGAGGTTGCCGAGGAATTCGTCGAAGCCGTGCATGGTGGGCAGGTGCTCGTCGCGGTCGCCGAGGTGGTTCTTGCCGAACTGGCCGGTGGCGTAGCCCTGGTTCTTGAGCACCGTGGCGATGGTGGGGTCCTCGGGCTGCATGCCTTCCTTGGCGCCGGGCAGGCCGACCTTGGAAAGGCCGGTGCGGAACACGCTCTGGCCCATGATGAAGGACGAGCGGCCGGCGGTGCAGGACTGCTCGCCGTAGTAATCGGTGAAAGTCAGGCCTTCGTCGGAGATGCGGTCGATGTTGGGTGTCTCATAGCCCATCATGCCGTGGGTGTAGGCGCTGATGTTGGACTGGCCGATATCGTCGCCCCAGACCACGAGGATGTTGGGCTTGTCGGCGGCGCCGGCCAGGCCTGCCAGCAGGAAGCATCCGGCCAGGACCGACATGGTCCCGGCACGCAAAAAGAAACGAGACATGATTCTCCCTCTCGTTCGAATTTCGTCAGGGATCTAAGGGGATCGACGACAGGTGGATCGAGGGCGAGGTGTCACGTCGACCTCCGGCTCATCGTTGACCAAGGTAGTCCAGAATGCGGTGATCGCCAGGCTAGACGGCGTGTGCGGCGCCACATCGTGGGCACTTGATGCGCGAGGCGACCAGGCCCGGTGGGATCTTGAGCGTGGCCCCGCACGGACAGGCGACACGCCGCCAGCCATCCTGGTCGTAGAAGAAGTCGTCGACCTCGCGGGCGCGGCGGCGCGGCTCGCTCACCGCCGCCGCGGTGCCGGCCGGCATGGCTCCGGCTGCCGGTGCGGCCGCCGCCGATTCCCGCCGCCACTTCGCCCCCTGCACGCGCAGCCCGGCGCCGGCGTGGGGATCGTCCAGCGCCGATCGCGGCACCACGCCCTTCTTGCCGGTGACCTCGGCGTAGGTGCGGTCGTAATCCTGGAACGAGGCGCCGCTCATGGCGCGCAGGATCTTCACCCGCTCGGCGATGGGCGGGTGGGTCGCCGTGAGCGAGGCCGCGTCGCGCTTCTTGGCCGCCGCGGCCAGGGGATTGACGATGTACATGGGCGCCGTGGCCCGACTCACCCCGCGCAGCTTGCTCGGCGGCGCGCTCGAGATCTTCTCCAGCGCCCGGGCCAGGCCGTCGGGATAGCGGGTGAACGCCGCCGCCGAGGCGTCGGCCAGGTACTCGCGGCGGCGCGAGACCGCGAAGTAGATGAGCTGGGCCATCAGCGGCGCCAGGATCATCAGCACCAGCGCCACCACCATGACGATGGCCTGGCCGCCGCCGCCCTCGCTGCTCGACGAACGCCGCGATCGGCCGCCGCCGAAGAACGCCGAACGCAGCCCCACGTCGGCCAGCAGGACGATGGCGCCCATGAGCACGCCGGCGAAGAGCATGAGCAGGATGTCGCGGTTCTTGACGTGGCCGAGCTCGTGGGCGACGACGCCCTGCAGCTCGTCGCGGTCGAGGATCTTCAACAGGCCGCTGGTCACCGCCACGGCCGCGGTCTCGGGCTTGCGGCCGGTGGCGAAGGCGTTGGGCGTGGGGTCGTCGATGACGTAGACCGCGGGCATCTTGCTCAGCCCCGCGGCCAGCGACATCTCCTCCACCACGTTCCAGAGCACCGGCAGGTCCTCGGGGCCGATCTTGCGCGCGCCCGACATGGACAGGAAGATCTGGTCGCCCTGGCCCCACGCCACCAGCGTGAGGATCACCCAGAGCACCATGGCGCCGCCCAGGCCCACGAGCCCGCCGTCCTGCATGAAGTACTCGCCCAGCGCATAGCCGAGGACGGCCAGGAGCAGGGCCATGAAGAACACGAGGAAGGCGCTCTTGCGCTTGTTGGCGGCGATGGCCTCGAACATGGCTAGTCGAACGAGACCTTGGGGGCCTCGCGCTGCTCGGGTTCCTTGAGCTCGAAGAACTCGCCGGCCTTGAAGCTGAACATGCCCGCCACGATGTTGCTGGGGAACATCTGGATCTTGTTGTTCAGCGTCATGACCGCCTGGTTGTAGTACTGGCGGGCGAAGCCGATCTTGTTCTCGGTGCTGGTGAGCTCCTCCTGCAACGCGAGGAAGTTCTGGCTCGCCTTCAGGTCGGGATAGGCCTCCGAGACCGCGAAGAGCCGGCCCAGCGCCATGCCCAGCATGCCCTCGGCCTCGGCGCGGTCGCCCAGCGATCCGGCGCCCTGCACCGCGGCGCGGGCCTGGGTCACCGCCTCGAGCGTCTCGCGCTCGTGGCTCATGTAGCCCTTCACCGTCTCCATGAGGTTGGGGATCAGATCGAAGCGGCGCTTGAGCTGCACGTCGACCTGGGCCCAGGCCTCCTGCATCTGGTTGCGCAGGCGGACCAGCGAGTTGTAGAGCGTGATGAAGCCGCCGACGATGAGGACCAAGAGTCCCAGGACGATGATGATCAGGGTCATCAGGATTCCTCCGTGTCTCCGGCCGCGGGCGCGCGACCGAGCAAGCCGCCCAGGAACGCGAGGACGCGGCCGGGCGGGTTGGTGCTGTCTGCGTACAGGTCGCTCGTCAGGTCGGCCACCTCGCCGTGGTCGAAGTAGAGGCCGTGGCCCGACGGGCAGGCATCCACGAGTACCCGACCGCTGGGGCCGATGTTCACCTTGCGCATGTGCTGCCGGCAAGCGGGGCAGCGGCGGCGCTTCTCTCGGGTCTCGGCCTCGGGCCGGCCGGCCACCACCTCCCCCACCAGTTCGGGGTGCGGGCTGTCCTCGCCGTCGGCGAAGAGCAGTCCCAGCTCGTCGGCGTCGAACCAGGTGCCGGCGCAGGCGGGGCAGTGGTCGAGCTCGAGGCCGTCGTACTCCACCACGAACATGAGTGATTTGCAGGCGGGGCAGTTCATGGCGGGATGGTAGCTGGTCGGGTGACGGACGGCCACCTGAAAAGAGCGAGCCCCGACCGCGAGGGGTCGGGGCTCGCCGCGCGAAGGACCATTATTTGACCATCATCACCTTCCGCACCGCGGTCTCCCCGTCGGCGCGGAGCCGCACGAAGTAGACCCCGCTGGTCACCCGGCGACCGGCCTCGTCGCGGCCGTCCCAGATCACCGTGTGCGTGCCGGCGGGACGCGGCGCGTCCACCAGCGTCCGCACGTGACGGCCGGCCACGTCGTAGACAGCCAGGCGGGCCTGCCCGTCGCGCGGCACGGCGTACTTCAGGGTCACGGTGGGGTTGAAGGGATTGGGGTAGGCGCCGGTGAGCGCGGTGGCTGCAGGCAACTCGCCTTCCGACACCGCGGTGGTCACGCCGGCGATGCCGAGGATCTCGATGTCGTCGATGTTCCAGCCGCAGTATTCCACGTAGGAATCGGAGGCGCCCATGATCCAGCGGATCTGGACCGTCTCCTGGCCATCGGCCACGGCGGAGATGTCGTAGGTCACCTGGACCCACTCGCCGCCGTCCATGTTGTCGGCGTTCTCCCAGATCGTGACCCAGTCGCCGCCGCCATTCACCTCGATGGAGGCCTGGTCGTAGATGTGCTCCTCCACGCCCAGCCAGCGCCAGAAGCGCAGGGTGACGCCGAAGAGGTTGCTGCAATCGATGGCCGCGGTGGTGAGCGGCTCGGGATCCATGTCCGAGGGGTAATCGCCGTTCAGGTTGTAGCCGAACACGTTCTCGCCGGTGTAGCCCGCGGTGGGATCGGGCTCGCCCCAGGCGCCGCCGCGCCCCATCGGGACGCCGTACTCCCAGTCGCCCTCGCGCGCCCAGCCGGGATCGGTGGCCAGGTCCCAGGCGTACTGGGGCACCACCTCGCCCACCAGGAGCACCATCTCCCGCGAGGTGTCGCCCTGGCCGGTGGCCAGGTTGGTGAACACGACCTCGCCCGCGTGAGCGCCCGCGGGCCTCTGGGCGGCGTCCTCGTTCAGGACGACCGTCACCGTGACGGTCTCGCCATCGCTGATGGTGCCGGTGACGGGCCCGGTCAGGTCGGCCCAGGCGGCCCCCTCGAGGGTGACCTCGTACTGCGCGGATTCGGCCCCGCGGTAGAGCACCTCGAAGCTGGCCGACGACGGCGTGAACGGGCCGCCCTCCGGTCCCTCGAACCGCAGGCTCTGCCCGGGCGTCACCTGCAGGCCCACGGTCTGGGTGCAGGCCTTGAGGCAGAGGTTGGCGGTTCCGGTCCAGCCCTCGTCCTCGAATTCCTGGAGGTCGCGCCAGCCGGTCTCGTCCCACCAGTAGCTCTCGCCCGCCGACGCGCTGGAGGTGACGATGGTCCGGTAGCTGGCCCCCAGGAGGACGGGCACGTCGCTGGTGCGGTCGTAGGGATGGCCGCCGTCGGAGAGTTCCACCTCGAGGTAGAAGTCGTCGCCCTCCTCGAAGAACGCGGGTTCGGAGAGGTCGATGGTGTGGAAGCCCGAGTACTCGCAGATGCCGCTGGCGGTGGTCAGCAGGTCCTGGAGTTCGCCATCGGTGAACGCGCCCCAGACCCGGACGGTATAGGCCACGGCGTCCACGGCGGTGAAGAAGCTGACCGCCGACAGGCGCTCGTCGCCGGCGGCGGTGAAGGCATTGAAGCCGCGCCGGACGTCCTCCATGGTATCGCGCCAGCCGTGGTAGTCGTGGCTGTAGATGCGGTCGAAGGGCATGGGGATCACGTCCTGGAACGACACGGCGCCCATCTCGGGTTCCTGGCAGCACCACCGGTCGTAATAGGAGATCCAGAAGTAGCCGTCGTAGCCCCAGCCCGTGCCCCAGCTGTTCTTGACCAGCCAGGCGCCCGGGCCCTCGGGAGCCTGGGTGACGTGGTCGTCGTCCCAGCCGATGATGGCTACGGCGTGGTTGGGCAGCATGGAACTGCTGGGCGGCTGATAGTGATTCAGGTTGTTCATGAAGGAGCCGTCGTAGGCCAGGCAGGTGCCCAGGACGCCCTCGTCCATGATCTTCTGCTTGATCAGGTCCAGCCGCTCGAGGTCGGGACCGGCGGTGAACCATTCCACATCGTGGGGATAGTAGTAATGGTAGGAGGGATCGCTGCGGAGCGGCGGGTCGTAGTAGCTCTGGCCGTCGACGTCGCGCACGGCGCCCTCGCCGCGGGAGAGGTAGGCGGTGGAGACCCGGTAATCGCCGCCCTGGTGGACGATGAGCCCGTAGCCGTCGGGCGGCTCCAGATCCTGGTTGAAGTGCTCGTTGAAGCCGTTCCACCAGTCGAGATGGTACTCGGCCAGGTTCGGCTCGCCGACCTCGCCGGCGTCGAACCAGTTGCCGGTCATCAGGAGGTTGCCCTCCATGGCCGCCATGGTCCCGTGGGTCCAGCAGGTCCCACCGTCCTGGCTCTTGACCGCGGTCACGTAGTTCACGCCGTCGACATCACGGAGATCGAAAGAAGAGGGGAGCTGGGCATGAGCGGAGGAAATGAGGATCAGGATCGCGACAACCAGGGCGAATCGTTGCAGCATCGATCGAACCTCCCGTTAGGGTATGGTTTGGAATCGACGGCATTCTAGCACATTCCGACTATCCGTTTCCAGCAGGGCGGGGCCCCGTCCCGGAGGACGAGGCCCCGCTGCCTGGACGTCCGTCGCGCCCTAGCCGCGTTCCACCAGCAGCGATACGCCCATGCCGCCGCCGACGCACAGCGTGGCCAGCCCGCGCCGATCGCCGCGGCGCCGCATGGCGTGCAGCAGGGTGACCAGGATGCGCGCGCCGCTGGCGCCGATGGGATGGCCCAGCGCGATGGCGCCGCCGTGGATGTTGACCCGCTCGAGGTCCCACGCCAGTTCCCGGGTCACCGCCAGCGACTGGGCGGCGAACGCCTCGTTGGCCTCGACGAGGTCGACCTGCGCCAGCTCCCAGCCCGCCATCTGCAACGCCTTGCGCGTGGCCGGCACCGGGCCGATGCCCATGATCGCCGGATCCACCCCCGCGATGCCCCAGCCGCGCAGGACCGCGAGCACCGGCAGCCCGTGGGCGGCGGCGTACTCGGCGCTGGTCACCACCACGGCCGCCGCGCCGTCGTTGATCGACGAGGCGTTGCCCGCTGTCACGGTGCCGTCCTTCTTGAACGCCGGGCGCAGCCGGGCCAGACCCTCAGCGGTGACGCCGGGCCGCGGGTTCTCGTCCACGGCCACCAGGACCGGGTCGCCCTTGCGCTGCGGCACGGGCACCGGCACGATCTCGGTGGCGAAGACACCGTCCGCGAGGGCTTGCTCGGCCTTCTGCTGGCTCGCCGCCGCGAACGCGTCCTGCTCCTCGCGGGAGATGGTGTACTTCTCGGCCAGGTTCTCCGCGGTGATGCCCATGTGGTAGTCGTTGAAGACGTCCCAGAGACCGTCGCGGATCATGCTGTCCTCCAGCTCCCAGCCGCCCATCTTCTGGCCCTGGCGGGACCCGGGCAGCAGGTGCGGCGACCGGGACATGCTCTCCTGGCCGCCGGCCACCACCACCTCGGCCTCGCCCAGCGCCACCATGCGGGCGGCGTCGATGACCGCCTGCAGCCCGCTGCCGCAGAGACGGTTCAGGCCCAGGGCGGGCACCGAATCGGGCAGACCGGCCGCCATGGCGGCCTGGCGGGCGGGGCCCTGGCCGCAGCCCGCGGTCAGGATCTGTCCCATGATCACCTCGTCCACCGAACCGGGCTCCAGGCCGGCATCGGCCAGGACCTGGGCGATGACCACGGCGCCGAGCTGGTGGGCGGGCACGTCGGCCAGACCGCCGCCGAAGGTGCCGACCGCGGTGCGCCGGGCGGCCGCGATGACGATGTCGCGCATGATTCGCTCCTTACAGCTTGTCGACGAAGGCCTCGATCGCGGCGTTCACCTCGTCGGGCTTCTCGAACATGGTCATGTGGCCGCACCGGGGCAGCATGAGCAACTCGCTGCCGGGGATGGCCTGGTGCCCGTAGTCAGCGATGTCGCGGGTCCAGCCGCCGTGCAGGTACGGGTTGGGGATCAGGCCGTCGTTCTCGCCGAAGACGATGAGCGTGGGCCGGGCGACCTCGCCCAGCCGGTCGCGCACCGGTCCTTCGAGCATACCGGCCACGTTGCGCCAGACCGCGTAGCAGTACTGGTCGAAGTCGCTGGCGCCGCGCATCTGGATGCGGTCGGTGATGAAGAAGTCTGCTTCCTGGGGATACTCGTAGAAGTTCGAGTGCAGGTTGGCCGCGATCTGTCGGGTCGATGATTCGGCCACGAACTTGGGCGTCACGGCGCCCTTCATCCAGTCACCCTCGCCATCGGTGAACGACTCGAAGCCCGCGGTGCTCAACAGCACCAGGCCGGCCACCGTCTCGGGCTGGTTCAGCGCGGCGGTCAGCGCGATCTGTCCGCCCATGGAGTGGCCCACCCACACCGCCTGGTCGATCTCCAGCGCCGCGAGCAGCCCGGCGGCCGTGTTGGCGTGGAAGGCCATGGAATAGGGGAAGTGGCCCTTGCTCGACCGGCCGTAGCCCGGCAGGTCCAGCGCGATGACCCGGTAGTGCCGGCTGAGCGCGGGGATGTTGCGCTGCCAGCCCTTGGCGTTGGTGCCGAGGCCGTGGATCAACAGCAGGACCTGGTCGCCGTCGCCCTCGTCGAGGTAGGCGATGTCCATGCCGTCGACCCGGGCCGTGTGCACCGTGAATCCGTAGTCGATCTGGTCGAACTCCAGCGGGGGCAGGTGGTACCAGCCGCTGGTCGATGCGCAGCCGTGGAGGGTCATGATCAGCACGGCTCCCAGAAGAATGGTGATGAATCTCCGCATGGCAGCCTCCTAGAACATGATCCATTTCACGTTGGCGAACACGGTCCAGGGGTCGAGCGGACGCTCGTCCAGGCCGCCGTTGACCTCGTCCCAGTCGTAGAAGTCGCCCAGCGAGAGGTGGGCGAGGCGCAGCTCGAGATCGAGGAAGACCTTGGGCGTCCAGATGACGCCGGCATTGGCCTCCCAGCCGATGAAGTTGCCGACCCCGCTCGGCACCGAGGAGGCCCAACCCATGCCGCCAGCCGCCTCGACACGTAGCTTGTTGGGGATCAGTTCGCGCTTGGCCGTGAAGACCCCGGCCGTCAGGCCGTAGCCGATGTTCTGGATGTCCACCACCGCGGCGTTCCAGCGGTTCACCACCGTGCCGTGGGGCAGCAGCATGTAGAGCCCGTGGCCGATGAAGACCGAGCCGGGCGAGGTCCAGTTGTTGCCGGTGAGGACGCCGCTGTACTTGCCGTCGGAGATGTTGTCGCTGTCACCGGTGGTGAAGACGCCCTCGAGGGTGAGCTGATCGCGCTTGGCGCGGCCGTAGCGGTAGGCGAGGCGCAGGTTGGCCGCCAGGCCCCCGATGTCGATGGTCCGCTGGTCGGTCTTGGCCTGGCCGTAGTTGTACATGGCGAAGCCGCTGTAGCCCATGGCGCCCTGCTGCAGGAGCGGGTCGGTGTGGAACTGCAGGCCGGTCCAGAAGATGTCGGCGGTGTAGTCCTCGTTCCCGAAGTCGAAGTTGAAGACCCCGTTGTAGTTGCTGAGACCCGAGTTGAGGCCCTGACCCAGGATCGAGACGCCGCCCTCGCCGTTGCCGCGGTCGCGGCAGTAGTAGAACGCCAGGCCCGCGGTGGTACGGATGCCCAGATCCTTCTCGAACTGGAGCTCGTAGAGCTGGACGTCGTCGTCCTGCTCCACGTTGTTCTCGTAGAGCTGCCAGGCGCCGGCCTTCAGGCGCTTGTCGGCGTCGAAGAACCAGTGAGCGCCGACACCGGTGCCATCCGACCCCCAGAACGCCAGCCGGAATCCCTGCTGCAGCAGAACATCGGTGAACGTGTACCAGGGCACGCGAATGTTATCGTAGATCCGCTGCAGGCCGACGTTGATGTACCACTGCTTGTTGGGGTTGAACTCCATGAACAGGTTCTGGGTCTGCATGTTCACGAAATCGGCCCCGAAGGCGCCGCCGAAGTTGCCACCGGCTCCGTAGTTGGCATCGCCCCAGGTCCAGTCGAACTCGAAGCTCATGCGCATCTTGGCCCAGCCATCGAACAGGCGCGGCGTGTAGGTGATCATGGGCAGGAAGCGCTGCTCAGTGAAGCGGCTCTTGCCCGAAGTGGTCTGGGTCGTGTTGCCGCCGAAGAGGCGCCCGACCACCTGCCCCTTCAGGAACTCGTTGGTGGCATAGACGTTGGACACTTCGCTCCGCGTGAGGAAGTATCCGATGAAGTCGAACTCGCTTGGCTCGGGACGCAGCTTACGCGGCGCCTGGTCGGCCGCGGTCTGGGCCAGTGCCGTGGCGGCCAGCAGCATGAGGACGACGACGAAGGCGCATCTCTTCATGGCGAACCTCGGAAGGCTGGGAAGGGGCGGCCGCCACGAGCCGCCGCCCCTTCACGGTGGGGTCTACTGCTCGCGGACGTAGGTCTGGATGTTGTTGTCGCCGAGAGTGGGGTCGGAGCCGAAACCGGTCTCGGGGGTGCGGGGGACGGCGCCGATGTCGGGCACGGTCTGCACGGCCTCCAGACGGAACACGTCAGGAGTACCTTCGGTCACCTCGATGATGCCCTCCTGCGAGAAGGCGGGGTAGATGAGCTCGATGGAATGGACGTTGCCGGTGGCGCTCTCGGTCACGGCGTAGGTGCCGTTGATGGTGGCCCAGGCGCCACCATCGATGTGAGTGTCCAGCTGCACGGTCTGATCCTCGTTCAGATAGACGCGCACGCTGTCGTAGTTGAAGACCGCCACCAGGATGGGGGCCACATCGTCGCCGGCGCTCAGCCACTGCCCCACCCAGGGATCGGCGGCCGGCGGCGGCGTCGTGGTGCCACCGTTGTCGTCGTCATCGTCGTCGCTACAGGCCACGAAGCTGAGCATGGCCATGGCCAGCATCAGCACCAGAAGCATCTTGATCGTCGTGCGCATGACTTTCCTCCAGTCGTTGGGTTAGCCCAGCTCCTTGAGCTGGATACGGTCGACCTTGCCCGCCTGGTTGAGAGGCAGTTCGGGCAAGATCTGGACATGCTTGGGAATCTTGTACCGGGCGAGCTTGTCGCGGCAGAACGTCTGCAGCTCCTCGAGGTCGAGCCGGGCGCCCGGGGCCAGCACCACGAAGGCCTTGCCGACCTCGCCCCACTGCGCGTCGGCCACGCCGATCACCGCCGCGTCCTTGATGCGCTCGTCGCGCACCAGCACGGCCTCGACCTCGGCGGGATAGACGTTCTCGCCGCCCGAGATGAACATGTTCTTCTTGCGGTCGACCACGAAGTAGAATCCCTCGCGGTCGCGCTGCACCACGTCGCCGGTGTGGAACCAGCCGTCGGTGATGGCCGCGGCGGTCTCCTCGGGTTTGCGCCAGTAACCCGGGGTGACCACCTCGCTACGGAGCCAGAGCTCGCCGGCCTCGTCGGGGCCGCATTCGCGTCCCTCCGGATCCACGATGCGCGCCTCGATGTAGAAGTTCGGCTGACCGATGCTGCCGCGCTTGCGGATGGCGTGGTCCTGGTGGAGCGAGAAGCAGTTCGGCCCGACCTCGGTCATGCCGTAGCCCTGGCGGATGGGGATGCCCTTGTCGTGCCAGGTGTTGATGAGCGGGATGGGCATGGGCGCGCCGCCGACGATGGCGTAGCGGCACGCCGTGAGGTCGGCGTGGGCGAAGCGCGGTGTCTCGCTGAGCATGCGCATCATGGTGGGCACGCCGAAGAGCAGGGTCGTGCGCTCCTGCTCCATGAGGTCGAGGATCAAAGGCGCGTCGAAGCGGGGCAGCAGCGTGGTGCTGGCGCCGTTGTGCAGGAACGGGGTCAAGAGGACGTGCCAGCCGCCGGTGTGGAAGAAGGGGGCGTAGCCCTGGGTGTGGTCGCGGCCGGTGAGGTCGAGGCGCAAGCTGGTGTTGACGGCGTTCCAGAGGATCATGCGGTGGGTCACGACCGCGCCCTTGGGCAGGCCGGTGGTGCCGGCGGTGTAGAGGATCATCACCGGATCGTCGAGCTCGCCCGGACGGTCGGACCGGAAATCGTCCAGATGGAGTTCGCCGGTGAGGAAGCCGCTCACCTCGGACAGCGGCAGCAGCGCCGCCGCGGGATCGCCGGCCGACAGGCCCGCCGCGGTCTCGACGAGGTCGTTGCCGTGGAAGAGGACGCGGGGCTCGCAATCGGCGAGCAGCGTCTCGAGCTCGCGCGGGGTCAGGCGGAAGTTGAGCGGCACCAGCACCGCCCCCAGCTTGACGCAGGCGAAGAAGAGGAACACGGTCTCGGCGGCGTTCTGGGCCAGGACGGCGACCCGGTCGCCGCGGGTGACGCCCAGCCCGTCGCGCAGATGGGCCGCCAGCGCCTGGGCGCGGGCGTCGGCCTGGGCGTAGGTCCAGTCGAGCTGCCGCGCGTGATCGCGGAGCGCCAGCTTGCCCGGCTGGTAGCCGGCCCACCTGTGCAGCCAGTCGACCTGGGGAACGATCATGCCACGCTCCTTCTGCGCGCCAGGGCCACCGCGGAGCCGGCGATCACCGAGGCCAAGATGGCCACGGCCGCGGCCACCCCGGGATTCTGGCCCGTCGCGGCGGTGCCCGGCACCGGCAGGTTCAGGTAGTGCAGGGGGAAGTGGACGGCGATCGCGACCAGCGAGGCGGTGATGGCCGCCGCGCGCGGCGCGGTGGGCCAGAACATGCCGAAGAGGATGGGCACGAACGCCGCCGCGAAGTAGGCGTAGACGCCGTTCTGGGCGAAGATCGCCACGCTCAGTTTCGGGTGCAGGAGCTGCTGCCAGGACAACAGGCCCGCCGCCACGGCGAGCACGGCGATGACCCCGCGGTTGATCCCCAGGAGCACGCGCTCGCGGGATTCGCCCACCGGCGGCAGCCAGCGGGTGGCCAGCGGCCGGATCAGGTCGCTGGTCAGGGTGGTGCCCAGCGACTGGATCAGGCCCTCCAGGGTCGACAGTCCCGCCGAGATCAGGCCCAGCACCACCAGCAGCCCCACCCACACCGGGAACTCGGCCACCACGTAGGCCGGGATGATGTCGTCCATCTTGAGGGCCTGGCCGCCCGCGGTGAGGTCGGGAAACGCGAGGCGCGCGAAGAGCCCGGCGACGACCACGCTGAAGAAGAGCAGCTCCACCACCACGCCCACGGCGAGGTAGCGGTTCACGTCGCGCTCGCTCTTCAAGAGCAGGCTCTTGGTGATGATGTGCGGCTGGCAGACGATGGCCACCCCGACGATGACCTGCGCCACGCCGATCTCGAACCAGTCCCGGAAGAGGAAGCTGCCGGGATTGGGCACCTGCACCAGCGCGGGGTCCACGGCGCGGAGCTGGTCGAGGAAGCCGGCGATGCCGGCGGCGAAGCGGTCGTGGCCCGAGCCGAGCAGCACCACCGCCACGATGATCATCAGGCACGCCTGCACGGTGTTGGTGTAGACCATGCTGTTGGCGCCGCCGAACATCATGTAGCCGAAGACGAAGATCACCAGGCCCCAGAGCACCGGCAGCTCGCCCACGGCCAGCGTCTTGCTCAGCACCTTGGTCAGGCCCACCACGATGAGCACCACGAACGTGACCAGCAGCAGCGAGAGCACCGCGAAGAACAGCCCGTAGCCGGGGCTGCGCCAGCGGCTGCCCATCCACTGCGCCAGGCTCAGCGCCTTGACCGACTCGCCGTGGCGCCGGAACCCCTTGGTCAGCACGATCAGCGAGGCCATGGCCGCCAGCGGCATGATCACCGCATAGGAGACCACCCCGGCCAGGCCGTAGAGCGCGATGAACCCGGGATTGATGATGAAGGTGGCCGCGCTGGTCATGGACGCCGCCAGGGCGAGGCCCACCGCCACGGGCGAGAAGGCCACCGTGCCGAGGGCGTAGTCGTCCACCGACCGGGTCCGCCGCGCGCCGCGCACGACGATGATCAGGATCACCGTCATCAGCACGCCGACCAGCGCCCAGCCCGCGGTCACCATCTCGTTCGTGGCCAGATCGTTCATGCTCTCCAGCTCCTACCAGCGGAACGCGCAGCACGCGAAGGCCAGGCCGCCGCCCGAGCCCATGAACACCACCAGATCCCCGGGCTTCAGCTTGCCCTGCGCGTCGGCCTCGGCCAGCGCCATGGGAATGCACGCCGACCCGGTGTAGCCGTAGCGGTCCATGACGCAGTGGGTGCGATCCATGGGCAGCTCCAGGTTCGCCATGGTCGCACGAATCGAGTTGATGTTGATCTGGGTAAAGAGGACCTGGTCGATGTCGGCCACCGCGCAGCCCGCGTCGGCCACCACCTCGCGCACCATGCGCGTCCAGGTCTCGGGATTGATCTCGGCGGGGAACTTGCGCACGAAGCGCAGCTTGTGGTCCCCCGCGGCCAGCACCTCGGCGGTCACCGGGTGCGCTGTCCCGCCGGCGTAGATGCCCATCCAGCCCGCGTACTGCCCCTCGGTGTGCAGCCGGGAGGCGAGCCAGCCGCGATCCTCGTCGGTGGCGGTCAAAAGAACGCCGGCCGCGCCGTCGGCGAAGAGATTGGCGGTCTTCTTGTCGGTCACCTCGAGGTGCTTGCTCATGGCGTAGGCGCCGATCACCAGCACGTGGCGGTAGCGCGGGTCGGCCTGGATGTACTTGGCGCCCAGGTCGAGCGCGGTGACGAAGCCCGCGCAGGCGGTGTTCAGGTCGAAGGTCCCCGCCCCGGTGGCACCCAGACGGTGCTGGACCACCGACGCCGTCGACGGCGAGACGTACTCGGGCGTGTCGGTGGCCACCACCAGCAGGTCGACCGCGTCGGCGGCCACGCCCGCGTTGTCCAGGATCCGGCGCGCGGCCCGCTCCACCAGGTCGGCGGTGCTCTCGTCGTCCGCGCACCAGCGCCGTTCGCGGATCGTGAGGTTCTCGCGCAGCCAGGTATCCACGTCCTCGCCCAGCAGCTCGTTGAAGAAGGCGTTGGGCACGACCCGCTCGGGAACGTCCATGCCCGTGGCCGCGATGCGTGCGTTGCGCGCCATGCGATCCTCCTAGAGCGTCAGGCCGCCGTCGACGCTGAGCACCGTGCCGTTGACGAACGACGCCTGGTCCGAGGCCAGGAACAGGTAGGCGTCGGCGATCTCCTCGGGCCGGCCCAGCCGCTGCATGGGCGCCTTCTCGGCCATCATGGTGCGCACCTTCTCGGGCATGGCCTGCACCATCTCGGTGGCGATGAAGCCCGGCGCCACCGCGTTGACGCGCACACCCTTGCGCCCCAGTTCGCGCGCCCAGACCTTCGTCATGCCGATGACCCCGCTCTTGGTAGCCACGTAGTTGGTCTGGCCGAAGTTTCCGTAGAGCGCCACCACGCTGCTGGTGTTGACGATGACCCCCGAACCCTGCGCCACCATGAGCCGGGCCGCCGCGCGGCCGCAGTGGAAGACGCCCTTGAGGTTCACGTCGACCACCTGGTCGAACTGCGCGTCCTCCATCTTGAGCAGGGTGCTGTCGCGGGTGATGCCGGCGTTGTTGATCAGCACGTCGACCTTGCCGTGGGCCGCGTTCACCGCCGCCATGGCGGCCTCCACGGCGGCGCTGTCGGCCACGTCGACCCGGCGGTAGGCGACCCGTGCGCCGGCGCCGGTCAGCTCGGCCGCCAGGGCCTCGCCCGCCGCGTCCTGCAGATCCCAGCATTCGACCACCGCGCCGGCCTCGGCGAAGCGGCGTACCGCCGCCGCCCCCAGTCCGGCCGCGCCCCCGGTGATCACCACCACCCTGTCCTGCATGCTGCTCATGATCACTCCTCGGTTCCGGCCGCGGGCGCGCTGACATCCAGCTCCTGGCGCATTCGCTGCCACTCGGCCATGAAGGCGTCCTGGTACTCGAGCATCAGCTCGTAGAAGCGGGTCATCTCCGCGACCCGGTGTCGGAAGTAGGCCGGCACCTCGTCGGGATTCGCCTCGACGAGTTCCCGGTACCGGCGGGCGAGTTCGAGATTCTGATTCTGCTTGCCGGCGTGGTTGGCGAAGGCCTGGCCGAAGATGTCGTCCTCGGCCTGGTAATGGTCGCGCCGGCTGCCCGGCACCCAGGCCTTGTGCAGGAGGTTCTTCTCGCTGAGGCGGCGCGTGATCTGGCTCACGGGGCCCTTGCTCACCGACAGCCGCTCGGTGATCGCGTCGAGGCTCTGGGGCTCGTCCTCGCAGAGCATCAGGCCCACGATGTGCCCCATGAGCCGCGAGAGGCCGAAGACCTGGTAGCCCTCGCCGAAATCCCTGATGAAGTCCTGCTTGAGCCGATCCAGGTCCATGCGCGACCTCTGGTTTTTTTACGTTTGAAACGTTTGAAACAATTCAAACACTATCGACCACCGGTTGTAAAGTCCTTTTTCAAGATCAGGCGATCTGAAACCACTTCGCGCCTCGAACGTCATAAAGCCGCACCCCTCAACCCCGGAGGCCCCCATGCGCTGCCGCTGCCTGCTCGCCACCCTGCTGACCGTCGCCGCCCTCGCCGCCACCGCCCACGCCGGCGGCCTCGGCATCCCCACCAGCCGGGCCGGTCTCGGCATCGGCAACCTCCCCACGTTCACCGGCGTGCGCCTGAACTGGAGCGACCGCGACGTGGACCACGTCCGCGGGCTCAACGTCAACGTCTGGCCCCGGGGCGACGAGCACGCCAACGACCGTTTCACCGGCATCGGCGTCAACCTGGTGGGCAACCGCGGCCAGCGCTTCGACGGGGTGCACGTCAGCCTCATCGGCCTGGAGGCCGAGGAATCGGCCAGCGGCATCGTGATCAACGGGATCGGCATGGCCGGCGGCGACGTCACCGGCTTCTCGTTCAGCGGCATCGGCGCCGGGATGGGCGACCTTACCGGCATCAGCCTGGCGGGGATCGGCTTCGGCGCCCGGAACGTGACGGGCATCACCGTGGCCGGCCTGGGCGCGGGCGTCCAGGACCTCACCGGCGTCACCGTGGCGGGCCTGGGCGTGGGCGCCGAGGACGTGCGCGGGGTCCTGCTCGCGGGCCTCGGCGGCGGCGTGAATGACCTGCAGGGTGTGGCGGGGGCGATCCTCGGCTTCGGCGCCGAGAACGTGCAGGGCGTCATGGTGGCCGGCCTCGGGGCCGGCGCCGAGAACATCACCGGCCTGGCCGTGGGCGGCCTCGGCCTGGGCGCCGAGGATCTGCGCGGCGTCTTCGTGGGCGGCCTCGGCATGGGCGCCGAGAGCCTGCGTGGGGTCGGCATCGGCGGCGCCGTCCACAGCGAGCACCTGGTGCGCGGCGCGGCGCTGGGCATCGGCTACCAGCGCACGGCGTCGCTTGCCGGCGTGGCCACCGGGGTCTACAATCGCGCCGACGAGGCCCGTGGCCTGATGATCGGCGTCTACAACCACGCCCGGTCGCTGCACGGCGTCCAGATCGGCCTGCTCAACCGCGTGGACAGCGGTCCGACGGCCGCGCGCTGGCTGCCCCTGATCAACGCCCGCTTCTAGACGCCGCCGGGGCGGCGTCCCCGGAGGCCCATGCCCGCTCTGTTCACGGTCCGCGACCTCACCGTCCAGGCCGGCGCTCGCCTACTCCTGTCCGGCTTCACGCTCGACCTCGCCGCCGGCGAGGTGGTGGCGCTGCGCGGCCCCAGCGGCAGCGGCAAGACCACGCTGCTGCGGACGTTGGCCCAGCTCCAGGACGCGGCCGCGGGCACGGTCGAGCTGGACGGTGAGCAACCCGCCGGGCTGGGCTTCCCCGCCTGGCGGCGGCGCGTCTGCTACACGCCCCAGCTGCCCGCCATCTTCCCCGGCACGGTGCGCGACAACCTCGCCCGGCCCTTCGCCTACGGGCAAGGCCAGGGACCGCTGCCCGCCGACCGCGCCCGGACGCTCCTGGACCGGCTGCAGCTCGCCGAGGTCGCTCTCGACCACGACGCCGATACGCTCTCGGTGGGACAGCAGCAACGCGTGGCCGCGGTGCGCGCGCTCCTGATCGCGCCCACGATCCACCTGCTCGACGAGCCCACCAGCGCGCTGGATCCCGAGGCGGGCCAGGCGCTCGAAGCGCTGATCCACGCCGACGTCGCCGGGCGCCGGGCCGCCGCCCTGGTGGTCACCCACGACCCCGCGGCCGCCGCGCGCTGGTGCGACCGCACCCTCGACCTCGCGGAGTACCGGCCATGACCGGCGCCGCCGACATCGGCTACCTCGACCTCGCTGTGGCCTCGCTCCTGGTGCTGATCGCCGGCCTGGTGAGCCTGGGCCTGCGGCTGGGCCTGGGCCGGCGCCTGCTGCTGGCGTCGGTGCGCACGGTGGTGCAGCTCTTCCTGGTGGGCTACGTGCTGCAGTTCGTCTTCGGCCTGGGCAGCCTGCCGGCGGTGCTGGGCATGGGCGCGGTGATGATGGTGGCCGCCGCGCGCGCCGCGGTGCGCCGGCCGTCGCGCACGTTCCGCGGCGCCTTCGGCCAGGCGTTCGTGACGCTGCTGGTCACGGGCCTCGCGGTCACGGTCACCGTCACCGGCCTGATCATCGGCACCGACCCCTGGTACAACGCGCGCTACTTCATCCCGCTGCTGGGCATGATCCTGGGCAACGGGCTCACCGGCATCTCGCTCGGCCTGGACACGCTGCTCGCCGGCCTGGTGGAGCAGCGCCGGCTGGTGGAGGCCGAGCTGGCCATGGGCGCCACCTCGTGGGAGGCCGCGCGGCCCTGGGTCCAGGAGGCGGTGCGCCGCGGCCTGATCCCCATCATCAACAGCATGATGGTGGTGGGTCTGGTCTCGCTGCCCGGCATGATGACCGGCCAGATCCTCGCCGGCGCCGATCCTATCGAGGCCGTGAAGTACCAGATCATGGTCATGTTCATGATCGCCGGCGCCACCAGCCTGGGCACCATCGGGGTGGTGGTGCTGGCCAAGCGTCGCCTGTTCACCGCGCGCCACCAGCTCTGCCTCGACTGCGTCCGCAAGCAGGAGTCCTGACGTGAGCCGACTCGCCGCCACCAGCCAGCGCCTGCAGCTCCTGGGCCTGCGCCGCGCCACCCTCCTCGTGGACCGCCGCCGCAGCGAGGACAACATCGCGCGCTTCGTCGACCACGCCCGGCGCGCCGGGGTCGCGCTGCGCCCCCACTTCAAGACCCACCAGTCGGCGGCGGTGGCCGAGTGGTTCCGCGCCGCCGGCGTCACGAAGGCCACCGTCAGTAGCGTGGGCCAGGCGCGCTACTTCGCCGACCACGGCTGGCACGACCTCACCCTGGCCATCGGCGCCAACCCCCGCGAGATCCCCGATTACGACGCCCTCGCCGCCCACGTCCGCCTCGGCCTCGCGGTGGACGACGCGCGCGTCGTGGACGACCTGGCCGCGGGCCTGGGCCGCCCGGTGCGGGTCTGGGTGGAGGTGGACACGGGGTACGGCCGCGCCGGCGTGCCCTGGGACGACGCCGGGCGGCTGGCCGACCTGGCGGGGCGGATCCACAGCGCCACCTGGCTCGAGTACGCCGGCCTGCTCACCCACGCGGGCCAGAGCTACGCCGCCGACGACGCCGCAGCGGCCGCCGCGGTCTTCGCCGAGACCCGCGGCCGGCTGCAAGCCGCCGGCGCCGCGCTGGCCTCCGCTGGCTTCAAGGGCGGCGCGCTGTCGGCCGGCGACACCCCCGGCTTCGCCACCAGCACCGACTGGTCGGGACTCGACGAGGCCCGCCCCGGCAACTTCGTGTTCTGCGACCTCATGCAGCTCGCCATCGGCGCCTGTCGCGAGGACGACCTCGCCTGCGCCGTGGCCTGCCCGGTGATCGGCGTCCACCCCGAACGCGGCGAGGCGGTGATCCACGCGGGCGCGGTCCACCTCTCGCGCGAACGGCTCGGCCAGAGCGGCGGCTACGGTCGGCTCATGGAGCTGGGCGAGGGTGGCTTCGGGGGGCTCGTGGCGGGCTGGGAGCTGCGAAACCTGTCGCAGGAGCACGGGATCCTCGCGGCGACCGGCGACCAGGCGCGGCGGGACCTGGCGGACCTGCGGCCCGGCGACCTCGTCCTCGTGGCCCCGGTCCATTCCTGCCTGACGTGCGAGCAGTTCGCCAGCTACCGGACCCTGGATGGCGAGATCCTGGACCGGTACCGGCGGACCTAGCTTTCGTCCTCGACAGGGGAGCCCTCGGCGGCCTGGCGCCGCCGCAGCGGCAGCGTGAACCGCGTGCCGCACACCGAACAAACCTGTTCCCGCTGGGTATCCACGTCGTCCACGAGCATCGCGGCCTGGCAGACCGGACAGTGAACCTTGCGTTCCATGGCCATCCCCCTAGGATGATCCGGCGATCGGGTCCGGCTCCTGCAACCCGTGCCGCAGCGGCATCGTACCTCCGCGGATCGATCCCTCGGGGGTCATTATGTCACAGAGACGGAATATTTACGAGGAGTTCATCATGCGCTGCCACGAAGTCGACTACCAGATCCTCGGCGACGACATGCAGATCGTCGAGATCGAGCTGGACCCCGGCGAGACCGTGATCGCCGAGGCCGGCGCCATGAACTACATGACCGAGGGCATCGCCTTCGAGGCCCACATGGGCGACGGCTCGCGCGCCGACGAGGGCCTCATGGGCAAGCTCCTGCAGGTGGGCAAGCGCGTCCTCACCGGCGAGTCCATCTTCATGACCCACTTCACCAACAACGGCCAGGGGAAGCAGCATGCGGCCTTCGCCGCCCCCTACCCCGGCAAGATCATCCCCCTCGACTTGCAGGAGCACGGCGGCAACTTCTACTGCCAGAAGGACGCGTTCCTGGCCGCGGCGCTGGGCACGCGCGTGACCATCGCCCTGCAGCGGCGGCTCGGCGCGGGCTTCTTCGGCGGCGAGGGTTTCATCCTGCAGAAGCTCGAGGGCGACGGCCTGGCGTTCGTCCACGCCGGCGGCACCGTGATCCGCAAGGACCTGGCGGGCGAGACGCTGCGCGTGGACACCGGCTGCCTGGTGGGCTTCACCGACGGCATCCAGTACGACATCCAGGCCGCGGGCAACCTCAAGAGCATGATCTTCGGCGGCGAGGGCGTGTTCCTGGCCACCCTGCGCGGCCACGGCACGGTCTACCTGCAGAGCCTGCCGTTCTCGCGCATGGCCGACCGCATCCTCGCCCACGCGCCCAGCCACGGCGGCCGGGCCAAGGGCGAGGGCTCGGTGCTCGGCGGGCTGGGTCGGCTGCTGGACGGGGATTGAGCCGTATCCGAAGCGAGGCTGGGCTGGCGTCTCGTCGTCCTCGTACTAGACAAGGCCAGGCGGTGGAGCGTCCACTTCAACGTGACCGAATCGCCGAGGTCGGCGTGGCAGAATCCGTATGTTGAGCGGGTGCTCGGGCTGGAAAAGGACCGATGGGCGCCGCCCCGCACCCGAGGGGGCGCGGGGCGGTTTCGATCCACGGTCTGGTCATTCCACCGTCAGGTAGAACACGACCTCGCTCGTGCCGTAACCCTCACCCAGATCCGCGAAGATGCGGATCACGTGCTCGCCGCGCGACAGCGGCGCGAGCATGACGTGGTAGGCATCCACCGCGCCCATCTCGTAGTCGCCTGCCGGAACGCCGTACATGCCGCCTTCAGGGAACGTGTAGTCGAACGGACCCGATTGGATCCTGTAGTCGGAGTTGATATCGAACGCGACGCCGTCCACCTCGAACTCGATGTTCGAGATCCCGTCGGTGAATGGTTCGAGGATCTCGAAGAGCTCTTCAATGGTGAGTGAGTCGTCTCCCTCGAAGAACGGCGAGTCGAAGAACCCGGCCACGTCGATGAATAGCATGGTGCCCTTCGGAATGCTCGCGACTCGCACATCGGACTGTCCTCCACCGTAGTTCGGCGCGAGGAACCAGACCTTGCCGGACTGATCCCAGTCCACGAACTCGCCGGTCGTGTCGAGCCCAGGATTGACATCTTCCGGAGCCGACCACAGCCATTGCCACCACGCCGCGGCCCATTCCTCGTAGCTCTTGCCATGCGGCTGCGCATTGGGGGGGATGATCCCGGGATTCGGATTGCCTCCTCGTGCTTTATCGAGCGTCAAGTCGGGCGACGTCGGCGCCATGGACTCGTCGTTCGAGCATCCGGCGAAGGCGATGACCAGCACGGACAAACTGAGAATGCATAGGATTCTGAGCATGATGATTCTCCTTCGTCTATGAGCCTTGAGATGTCGAAAACCGATCCGCGGGTAGGGTGCGACCGAGGAGGCGCGGGCGAGAGGGATCGGTCAACCGATCTTACCATGGACGGTGATGATGTATGGTTAGAATCGATCGTCGATGGAGTCGATCTGTCTGGCAATCTGTGCCGATGTCCGGATTTTTTATCCTTGGTCGCGCCTGCCGCCATGGCGCGTCACCCCAGAGATCCCATCATTCACCGTACCTGGATCATCCTTGCCCAGGCCGCCGTCGGCCGTGGTCAACCGTGGACTGGATCACTTCCACACGTTGGCGTGCGATCTGCGTGATCCTGCCCCGTGAGGCCATGGCGATCCGCAGCATCGCGATCATCGCCTCGCCATCACCCGCCCCTTCACGCCCCAACGGTCGACACCGTGCCCCGATCCGCCAGCGGCACGGATATTGGACCTGTTGACCAGCGCCGGCGACGAGGCCGGCTCCGAAAGCGAGGTGATCCCATGCGCCATCATCGCTGGCTGACCATCCTGCTGGTGCTGGCGTGGACCGGTACGGCGGCCGCTCAGGACGCGCCGCGACGCACCACGCGTGTCGAGGCGCAGCCCGTCCGGACCTCCCGGCCGACGCCGCGAGCCAGCGCACCGCAGCGGGCGCCGCTGGCCCCGAAGCCCTCCTTGCCCGGTTCCGCGGCCGTGAAGCGGACACTGCTCGAGCCGTCGACGCCGGCGGACGGCGGTCGCGGCATGGTCATCGCGTTCGAGGTTCGCACCCCGCCGGGGGTGTTCTGGCAACTGGTGGTCCAGGAGATCGATGGGCCGGTGGCGCAGATCTTCGAGGGTCAGGGGGAACCGCCCGCGCGGATTCCCTGGGACGGCAGGCTCCTCGACGGCGGCCTCGCCTGGAGCGGCATGGATTACACCTACTACGTGGCGTTCGCGGACTCCACGGGCGAGGTCGGCGAGACGGCCGGTGGGCCGTTCACGCTGCCCGCCTACACCCACGAGGATCGCGGCGGGATCTCGTTCCTGCTGCCGGGCGACCGCCTCGCCACCGACACCGCGACGACCGCGACGCTGCGATCGGTGGCCGATCGACTCGACCGGGACACGCGGCCCACGCCCGTGCGCGTCGAGGTGCTCGCGGAGTCGCGAGACGCGGCCTTGACGCTGGGAGAGTCGGTCCGCTCGACGTTGCTGAACCTGCTCGCCACCGACCGCACCGTCGACCTCTTCGTCGGCGAGGCGAGCGCCGCGCCCACAGCGGGCACGGTGCTCATCACCACCGCGCTGCTGACGTCGCCGTCGAGCTGAGGTCGTCCAGTGCGCAGTCCTTTGTCCCTTCGAAACATTCCATCCGCCGGGATTTCTGAGGATATGGTGCCGGCAATCCGGTAGCGGGGAGGGCCGACATCAGCCCGATCCAGAGGGTTGGGCTGTCGAAACCGACTTCGTTCCTATCTGGTGCCACTTCCGGACAGACCTCACCGCCCGAAGGTTCCCCGACCCGAAGGTCAGATAGCCGTCACGCAGCGTCGCGATCGTACCGAGGATGCAGCCCGGAGGGGATATTCCGCAGGCACAGGGGCTTTGCCAAACCCACGCAGCACTCAAGCCAGACCGACTCCTGTCGATATCGAGAGAACAATAGAATCCCCAGACCCGGATGAGCGCTCAGCATGGCGCGGCAGGAGGACTAGCATGAGCACGGCCTTATTCAATGAAATCGACGAACTGGGGATCGAGGTCATCGATGCTCAGCACCGGCGGTTCTACGAGCTGCTGGGCAAGGTCGTGGCGGCGCGCTCGGCAGGCCATGGTGAGCAGGCCGTGCTGGAGGTTCTCGACGACATGGTGACCTACATCGACGAGCACTTCTCCACCGAAGAACGCTACATGCGCGAGTTCGGGTACGACGGCGTCGAGGCCCACCGCGCTCTCCATGCCGGGTTCGTCCGCAAGGTCATGGAGGTGTCTCGCGAGGCACGTCGCGGGGTCGAGAACCTTGACGATGCGCTCCTCACCTACCTTTGCAACTGGTTCACGGCGCATATTCGCCACGAGGACCCGAAGTATGCCGAGTTGTTCAAGGCGAACGGGCTCTAGCCGACCAGGCTCACCTCTGTCTCGGTAGTTGTGTTATTCCGCGAAGAATGTTTCCACCCCCCATAGTGCATACGCACCAGCCACGTCACACCGCGTACGTCAAGTCATGCCGCCTGTTGATCTTCAGCGCCCGCGTCACCACCTCCTGCCAGTAGTACTGCCGCCACCGCTCCGGCAACCCCACCTGATCCACGAATAATCGCCTGCCCAGCACCTCCCCCACCGTCAACCGACGATGACACACACCCAGCAACTGCGCCGGCGTCTGCCCACAACCCCGCACCCGCTTCGTCTTCACGTAGTTCTTCACCACCAGGAAGATCGCCAGCTTGTAAGCCGCACAGTTCCGACGCTTCGTGTAAGCGATCGTCTCCCGCTTGTGCTCCGCCTCCCCGTGACGGATCAACAGATCCAGCAGGTTGATCTCGAACAACTTGTTGATCCGGTTGCGGACCTCCTTCGAGCTGGTCACGATATGACGGATCCGGCAGCTAAGAGCCCGCAACGCCCTGGGATATGCTTTGTGCTCGTCGCTGTGGATGATCATCTCGGTCGCTCCGTCGGTCAGGTACTCCAGCAGCTCCTGCATGTCCTTGCGCACGGCCTGCGGGTCGGGCTTGCCTCGGATCTGCTCGTAGACGGCGCGCCGCTCCTTCTGCTTGGGGGTCATGGTGCCCGAGCGGCGCACCTCGCTGTCGGTGAAGTAGGGAAAGAAGGCGGTCTGTCTATCCACCGCGACATGGAAGTGGAACGGGTGGAACTGGCTGTGCTCAAAGGAGACGAAGCCGTCGATGGCCAGATCGTGGAACGGCGGCCTGTTCTGCATCATCCTGGTGTGGAAGAGCAGGGCATGGCGACCGAGGCGGTAGATCTGGCGGTCGATGGTCGAGGGAGCGACGCCGAGGTCGAGGGCGATCTGGCTGTTTCAGGCGCCGCCGGTGACCTTGGTGGGCAACTGCTCGAGGATGTCGGGCCGCTTGAGCCAGTAGGTGGTGCTGAAGGTCTGTGAACTGAAGGTGACGCCGCAGGCCTTGCAGCGGAACCTGCGGATACGGTTTGGGGGGACCTTGCGTCGGAAGTAGCCGGATCGTTTCCAGCGCCAGCCTTCGTTCAAGGGGTTGTGGAAGCGGCATTTGCGCGAGGGGCAGTGGGGTGGGACCCACGCGGGATTATGCAGATCGTGATTTTCCATGCAGAGGAAACTGCAAGATGGGGGCCGGCAACATTCTTAGCGGAATAACTCGGTAGTTGGAACTCCATTGAACCAACAACGAGGGGCGCGGTCCATCCCGCGCCCCTCGTTCTCGAACCCATTGGTCTGTCAACCAGCGGAACGAATCTACTTCATCAACACCATCTTCTGGCTGAGGACCTTGTTCCCACTGTCCACCTGTTGAAGGTAACGAAATTTGCTCGGTACGGTGCGAGCGAACCGCTCACTTCTCCGACACCGCCAGCCGCGGCACGAACTCGCTCTGCAGCGACTCGGCCAGGATCTGCGCGATCTCCTTGCGCTGGAAGCCGAAGAGCCCCTCGCCCACCTCGAAGAGCAGCTCGACCTCGCGCTTGTCGATGTGCCGGTCGGCCAGCGCCACGCTCACCATGTAGTCGAACATGGGGAAGCGCTCGCCGGGGTTGGCCTCGAGGATGACGCTGGCCGATTCGTGGAACACGCGCAGGACGTCGCGGCTCTCCAGCACGTGCTTGAAGTAACGCGCCGGGTAGTGCGTGAAGTTGGCCAGCGGCTCGAGGATCGCGTCCATCTCGTCGGGACCGATGGCCTGGTCGACGCCCGCCACCAGCAGGCCAGCCGCCGCGATGAACCGCCGCCGCGCCGCCGACAGCGGCGAGTGCCCCTTGGTCAGCAGGATCTGGATGGTCTCCTCCATGCTCGTGGCGAGCTTGGCGTCGAGGATCTCGCCCTCGCTGTGCAGGTCGCGGTAGAGCTCGCTGGCGGCGAAGAGCTGGAGCGCCTTCAGGCGGATCGGGTTGATGGGGTGGCTCATGCCGCTGTCGGACATCTCGGTGCGGAACGCCTCGAGGACCCGCTCCATCTCGCGCTGGTAGGCGGTGGGGTCGAAGCGGATGGACGCGGTGTCGAGGCCGCTGGAGAGCTTGAAGAACACCGCCAGGCAGACGTTGATGTCGGGCTCGGCGATGTAGCCGAAGCGGTCGGCCGACATCTCGGAGAGCTTGTCCCAGATCTCGATCTTGTCGCGGATCGTCATCGGGATGGTCTCGTCGTCGGGGAACACGAAGCGGATCACGCGCTGAAGCTCACTGTTGCGGCTGATGAGGTGGCCCAGCTCGTGGCCGAGGACGAAGCGCAGCTCGGGGTCGGTGAAGCGCTCGAGCAGGCCGCTGTTGATGATCACCAGGTGCGGCTGGTCCTCCTCGCTGCTCGGCACCGCGGCGCAGTTGAGGCTCGAGTCGCCGTGCACGAAGAACTGCACCGGCTCGACGAACTGCAGCGCCGCCTTGACCTCCTCACAGATGGTGTGCACCCGGGGCGCCAGCGCGGCGGTGATCTTCAGGCCGTGGCCGTGCATGGCCGCCAGCAGCCAGTTCTCGCCGCTCTCCACCTTCCCCTCGCGGATGATCCCCTCGATGATGTCGGCGTTGAAGAGCTGGCGCAGCTCCTCGCTGAATTCCTTCTCGCGGGTGACGCGGATGCGCTCGTACTTCATGCCTGCTCCTCGGGGACGTGGCGGCTGGCGCGACGGCTCCAGTACCAGATGGCCTCGGCGAACTGCCGGGCGGTGTAGGGGGCGAAGGTGCCCCCGGGCTTTTCGAGAAAGTTGCGGGCCATGGTCACGGGGTCCATGGGCTCCTCGGGCTCGGGGCCGGCCAGCAGGCAGACCACCTCCCAGGCGGCGTCGCTGCTGCGGGCGCCGTCGTTCTCGGCGAGGGTGTCGGCGCTGTAGAGGACCACCGCGGCGTGGCGGGGCGGCGCGGGCTCGGCGTCGGCGGTGACGCGGATGAAGGGCTCCTCGTGGGGCCGGCGGCGGTCGAGGATCGCGTGGAGCGGCGTGTGCTCGTCGACCGTGACGGTGGTGGCGTGGAAGCCCTTCGCCGGGACGGGGACCACCACCACCTGGGTGAGGTCGTCGCGGCCGGCGCCGGGGCGGCGCTCGGGCCAGGCGGCACGGACGAGGTCGAGGAGCTCGTCCTCGGTGCCATCGAACCAGGTGTGCCGGCCGCCGGGCGTGTGGCGGTCGCGGGCGAAGTCGCTCCAGGCGAGGGTGGGGACGGGGGTGGTCACGCAGCGGCTCCTTCGGGGGGCGGGGCGATGTCGGAAAGAACGTAGCATCCGGGGCGGGGAGCGCCAATGTGGTTCGGGGCGGGCGCTGGCCGGACGGCCGTGTCTTGCGCATATTTTGAGAACAGCCTGTCACGAGGAAGGAACCGGCATGGAGCCCACCAGCACGCAGGGCCCGCCCACCGTCTTCGGACCCGTCCCGTCCCGCCGTCTCGGCCGGAGCCTGGGCGTGAACAACATCCCGCCCAAGGCCTGCAGTTACGCGTGCGTGTACTGCCAGGTGGGCCCGACGCGACGGCAACGGGTCCGGCGCGGCGAACAGCATCCCCCCGAAGACCTCGTCGCCCGGGTCACCGCCCGGGTCCGCGACCTGCGCCGACGGCGCGAGCGCGTGGATTACCTCACCTTCGTGGCCACGGGCGAGCCGACGCTGGACCGCCACCTGGGCCAGGAACTCCGCGCCCTCGCGGCCACGGGGATCCGCACCGCCGTCATCACCAACGCCTCGCTGATCACCCGGCCCGACGTGCGCGCCGACCTGGCGCTGGCCGACTGGGTGTCGCTCAAGGTGGATGCCGTCCGCGAGGACATCTGGCGCCGGATCAACCGCCCCCACCGCTCGCTCGACCTGGCCGCGATCCGGCAGGGAATGCGCGCGTTCGCGCGGGAATTCCGGGGCGAACTGGTCACCGAGACGATGCTGGTCCACGACCTCAACGACGGCGAGGCCCACGTGCGGGAGGTCGCGGCCTTCCTGGGCGAGCTGCAGCCGCGCACGGCCTACCTCTCGGTGCCGACCCGTCCGCCCGTGCAGACCACCGTGCGCCCGCCCACCCCGGCAGCGCTGACCCGGGCCTATCACCTCGTGCGGGAGCAGGTACCCGCCACGGAGCTGCTCCTGGGCTACGAGGGCAACGAGTTCGCGTCCACCGGCAACGCGGCCGCCGACCTGCTGGCCATCACCGCGGTCCATCCCATGAAGAAGGAGGCGGTGGCGGCGCTGCTCGCGCGCACGGGCGCGGACTGGGGCGTGGTCGAGGCGTTGCTCGACGGCGGGGGGCTGGTGGAGGTGGCGCATGCGGGGGAGGTGTTCTACGTGCGACGAGCCGGCGGGCGGTGACCCCTCGCTCTCCTGGCCTGCCAGCCATCAACGAAACAGCCCCTTGACCTCCGTCCAGCTCCGGACCTCCGCGGCCACGGGCTCGATATTGCTGACCAGCAAGTAGCTGAATTCCTGGACGTCTAATCCCAGGGGCGACGAGAAGGCCTGCGGACCGACCCAGAACCACACCGTGGCGCCCGGATCGCCGGCGATGATCATGTCGCCCTGGTAGCAGGGGCCGATGGACACGGCCTGGAGCACGCCGACCGTGCCGCAGTCCTGCGGCCCGAGCTCGTACATGTCGCTGGGCCACTCGGCGTCGCCGGTGATCTCCAGCTCGCCGCCGGCGGGGATCTGGAAGGTGAGCCAGTCGGTGTCACGGCTATCGCCACCATCGGCCGAGATGTACCAGCCGCTCTTGCCGCAGAACCACGGATCGGTGACGGGCTGGAAGGGGCCGGCCACGGCGTCGGTGTCGCAGCCGCCGTTCCAGTCGTCCACGTACCCGTTGGCCAGCGGCGGCTCGCCCTCGAGCACGCCGGTCCATGCACAGTCGATGAGGCAACCGTGCCAGTACTCGTGGACGTCCAGCTGGTAGGCCCCGAAATGACCGCCATAGCCGTCGATGACCAGGAAATACTGGACGCCGGCCAGCACCGTGGCGTATTCCAGCTTCGAGGTGTAATCGGAGTAGTAGTCGTCGTTACAGGCCACCAGCGCCAGATTCTCGTCGTAGAGGTAGATCTTGGTGTCGTACGAGGAGCCGAAGAGATCGACCGTCACGGCCCAGTCACTGTCGGCGATGAAGGTGTAGACCACGTCGGGCGAGGTCGAGCCCGAGTAGGGGCAGACCTCGTCGTAATCGTTGGTATAGCCGGCGGTTGTTCCCGTGCCCTGGTAGTTGTGCCAGTCGATCATCACCGCATCGAGGATCGTGTCGCCGCCCTGGCGCAGGACGGCCGGATCGGGGGGCGGAGGCACGACGGCGGTGGCTGGCTTGGCGGGCCGGCGAGAGCCGAGATCGAACGCGACGGCGGGCAGGGCGACGAGGGTGGCGGCCAGGATCAGCAGACCGGTACGCATGGCGATTCCCCCGGGGATGCGGTGACGCAGCGCCGGCGGCGAGGGCCGTCGTCGGCCTGCGATGACCGCGACTGGTTGATTCTAGCACAGCAGGGACTCCTGGGATTGCCGAGATCGCAACCCACTCGCCGGTCCCACGGCCCATGCTTATCTTCCCGATTCCACATCACGAACCCCGGACCGGAGACGCCCCCATGACCACGAATTCCTGGCGCCCCCTGGCTACCCTCGTCCTTTTGGCCACCCTCGCCGCCTGCTCCGGCTCGTCCGAACAGGCCGGCACCACCGACACCGCCCCCGAGATCTCCGGCCGCCTCGAGGCCGGCCTGCGCGTTTTGACCTTCGACGCCGGCGCCAGGGACCAGCACCTCACCATCTACCGCGGCGACTACGTCCGCGCCGAGCTGAGCAACGGCGAGCCGTTCACCCTGGAGATCCCCGCCCTCGAGGTGGCGATGCGCTTCCCCGTGGCCGAGGGCGAGCGGCCGTACTTCAAGGTGCCCGAGGCCGGCTCGTTCCCCTTCACCGCGGGCGAGGCCGGTGGCACCATCGAGGCCGTCGAGTACCGGTCGGCGGGCTATCGCGAGGTCACGGCGCAGGAGGCGGCCGGCCTGATCCCCAACCTCGACCCCCTGATCCTCGACGTGCGCACCGAGCGGGAATTCGCCGGCGGCCACCTCGAGAACGCGGTCCTGATCCCGGTCCAGGTGTTCCAGCGGCGCCTCGGCGAGCTGGCCGATCACAAGCAGCGGCCCGTGCTCGTCTACTGCCGCACCGGCAACCGTAGCACCGTGGCGGCCAAGCTGCTGGTGGACGCGGGCTTCGAACAGGTGATCAACATGCGGCGCGGGATCGTGGAATGGGAGCGGGCGGGTCTGCCGACGACCAGGTAGCTGGGGCCTTGCTCTCGCGGCCGCCGTGCGTGACCATGCGACCGTGAGCGACGAGTCCGACCACGGCGACCCGGCAGCGAAGCGCGAGGCCCTCATGACCGCCACCACCTACGAATGCCTGGACAGCGGGCGCGGGCGCAAGCTCGAACGCTTCGGCGCGCTGGTGGTGGACCGCCCGTGCCCGCAGGCGATCTGGGCGCCGCGCGCACCGGCCGCCGCCTGGCAAGCCGCCGACGCGGTGTTCGAGCGCCCTCGCACGGGCGAGCCGCGCTGGACCTTCCGCCACGACGAGCCCCCGGCCGACTGGCGCGTCGCGTTCGACGACGCCACGCTCCTGTTGAATCCCGCCACCCAGGGCCAGGTCGGCGTCTTCCCCGAGCAGCTCGCCAGCTGGCGCTGGCTGCGCGACACCATCGCCGCGGCCGACCGGCCAATCTCGGTGCTCAACGGCTTCGCCTACACCGGCGCCGCCACGCTCTTCGCCGCCGCGGCCGGAGCCCACGTCTGCCACGTGGACGCCGCGCGCAGCGCCGTGGGCCGCGCCCGCGAGAACGCCGCCGCCTCGGGCCTCGCCGACCGGCCCGTGCGCTGGATCGTGGACGACATGCTCACCTTCATGCAGAAGGAGGTCCGGCGCCGGCGCCGCTACGACGGCCTGATCCTCGACCCGCCCGCCTTCGGCCGCGGCCGCGGCGGCCGCACCTGGTCGCTGGCGAAGCAGTTGCCGGCGCTGCTGGATCTGGCCACCGACCTCCTCGGCGACCGGCCGCTCTTCTGCCTGCTCACCTGCCACGCCCCCACCATCGACGAACCCCTGCTCGCCGACCTCCTGCGCCGGACCGCTCCCGACACCCGCGTCGAGACCGGTCCGCTCCGCCTCACGGCCGCCAGCGGCGCCCACGTGCCCGCCGGGATCTTCGCGCGCTGGAGGCGATCGTGACGGCGCCCGACGTCATCGTGGTCGGCGGGGGCGCGGCCGGGCTCATGGCCGCCGGGGTGGCCGCCGAGCGGGGCTGCCGCGTCCAGGTGCTCGAGAAGATGGGCCAGCCCGCCCGCAAGCTGCGCATCACCGGGAAGGGCCGCTGCAACCTCACAAACACCGAGGCCGTGCCCGCGTTCATCGACCGCTTCGGCCGCGACGGCCGCTTCCTGCGCCAGGCCTTCGCGCGGTTCTTCAGCAGCGACCTGGTGGCGTTCTTCGAGGGCCTCGGGGTCCGGGTGGTGGAGGAACGCGGCGGCCGGGTGTTCCCGGCGAGTGGCCGCGCCCCCGAGGTGGCGGCCGCGCTGCTGGACTGGGCGCGCCGCGCCGGGGTCGTCATCACGACCGGCGATCCCGTGGCGAGTCTGATCGTGGCGGATGGCCGCGTGGTCGGGGTCCGCACCACGGGCGGCGCCGCGCACCGCGCCCGGGCCGTGATCGTGGCCACCGGCGGCCGCAGCTATCCGCTCACCGGCTCCACCGGCGACGGCTACGCGCTGGCGCGCGCGGTGGGGCACACCATCGTGCCCACGCGCCCGGCGCTGGTCCCGCTGGAGAGCCCCGACGTGCCCCGTGACCAGCTCGCCGACCTGAACCTGCGCAACATCAGCGTGCGGGTCACGGTCGACGGCAAGACCAGGGCCAGCAAGTTCGGGGAGCTGGTCTTCACGGCGACCGGCCTGGGCGGTCCCATCATCCTGACCGTGAGCGGGCTCGCGGTGGACGCCCTGGCGGCCGGCGGCGAGGTGAGTGTGTTGGTGGACTTCAAGCCCGCCCTCGACGAGCGCAAGCTCGACGCACGCCTGCTGCGCGACATCGACCGCGACGGCCACGCCACCGTCCGCGCGCTCCTCGAGGGCCTGCTGCCCCGGCAGATCATCCCGTTCTGCCTGGCGAGCCTCGACCTCGCGGCCGACAAGCCGCTGCACCAGGTCACCGCCACCGAGCGCAAGGCTCTGCGCGCCTGGCTCAAGGGCTGCGCGTTCCGGATCAGCGGCAGCCGCCCCATGGACGAGGCCATCGTCACCGCGGGCGGCGTGGCTCTGAAGGAGGTCGAGCCGAAGACCATGGCCTCGCGGCTGGTGCCGGGGCTATACTTCGCGGGCGAGGTCCTCGACCTCGCCGGCGACACCGGCGGCTACAACCTGCAGGCCGCCTTCTCCACCGGGTATCTGGCGGGAATCGCCGTGGCAGAGTGAGCCCCCGGGACCAGGACTCCGGCGCAAGGACGCGGTTTCGCTCATGAGCGAGCATCAGGCCAACAACCCGCTGCACGGCAAGACCCTGGAGCACATCCTCCGCGAGCTGGTCGAGGAATATGGCTGGGACGAGCTGGGACGGCGGATCAGGATCCGCTGCTTCAACAGCGACCCGTCGGTGGCGTCGAGCCTGAAGTTCCTGCGCCGGACGCCCTGGGCGAGGCAGAAGGTGGAGGAGCTGTACCTCTCCCGGCGCTGAGGCGCGTCCCCCGCGCTTGACTCCCCGATCCGGATCCCCAACAATACCTCCGCCAAGAAACCGGCATGACCCCACCCCCGAGGAGCCCCCATGGACTACCCCGTCAACGAGAAGCAGGTGATCCGCGATTGCAAGATCGGCGAGGGCACCAAGGTCTGGAATTTCGTGAACCTGTACGAGTGCGAGATCGGCCGCGACTGCATGGTCGGCACCTTCGTGGAGATCCAGGCCGGCGTGAAGGTCGGCGACCGCACGCGGATCCAGAGCCACACCTTCGTCTGCGAGATGGTCTCCATCGGCAGCGACTGCTTCATCGCCCACGGGGTCATGTTCATCAACGACACCGAGCCGCCGCAGGTCGAGCGCGAGAAGTGGAAGGAGACCGTCATCGAGGACGGCGTCTCCATCGGCTCGAACGCCACCATCCTGCCGGTGCGCATCGGCAAGGGCGCCATGATCGGCGCGGGCGCCGTGGTGACCAAGGACGTGCCGCCGGGCGCGGTGGTGGCCGGGGTCCCCGCGCGGGTGCTGCGCTACCGGGACAAATAGCCCTTACGAGGTGTGCGGAATTCCATTTTCATGTTAAGCATATGCCTCGAACGAGGTTGATCGGCGGCTGTTCGGCCGCCGATCGTTTCGGCGCCATGACTCCGGGCCCGCCCCGCGAACAGGCTGGACGATGGACCAAGAACAGCAAGCTCCCAACACGCTCTCGCTGGCCTTCAGCGAGGAGCTGTACGCCGCCTGGCGCGACGATGCGCAGTCGGTCCCCGAGAACTGGCGCCGGTACTTCGCCTCGCTCAGCCTCGGCGAGAGCATCTCGCCCGCCGACGCCGCCAGCGTGGGGCGCAGCCACGCCGATCTGGTGGAGCGCCAGAACCGGGTCGACCGCCTGATCCGCAACTACCGCGTCCGCGCCCACAACATCGCCCGGGTCAACCCGCTGGGGCCGCCGCCGCCGCCGCCCGAGGAACTGACCCTCGACTACTACGGCTTCACCGACCAGGACCTCGACCTGCCCTTCTCCGCCGGCAGCCTCGCCCCGGGCGAGTACCTGCCGCTGCGCGAGATCCTGCGGCGCCTGCAGACCACCTACACCCGGTCCATCGGCGCCCAGTTCATGCACATCGACGACATCGACTGCCGCCGCTGGCTGTTCCGCCGCATGGAGAGCTGCGAGAACCGCATCACCGTGCCCGGCGAGGATCAGGTGGAGATCCTCACGCACCTGACCGACGCGGTGCTGCTCGAGGAATTCATCCAGAAGAAGTACATCGGCGCCAAGAGCTTCTCGCTCGAGGGCGCCGAGTCGCTGATCCCGCTCCTCGCCCAGACCATCGAGCTGGCCGGCCGCCAGGGCCTCGAGGACATCGTCCTGGGCATGGCGCACCGCGGTCGGCTGAACGTGCTGGCCAACATCCTGGGCAAGAGCCCCGGCCGCATCTTCGCCGAGTTCGAGGACAAGGAGCCCGACCTCTACCTCGGCCACGGCGACGTCAAGTACCACCAGGGGCACCATCACGACTGGACCTGCAGCAACGGCCACCAGGTCCACCTGGCGCTCTGCTTCAATCCCAGCCACCTCGAGTTCGTCAACCCGGTGGCGCTGGGCCGGCTGCGCGCCAAGATGGACCGGCTCGGCGACACGGACCACGAGCGCGGCATGGCCATCCTGATCCACGGCGACGCGGCGTTCATCGGCGAGGGCATCGTCCAGGAGACGCTCAACCTCTCCGAGCTGCGCGGCTACCGCACCGGCGGTTCGCTGCACGTCATCGTCAACAACCAGATCGGCTTCACCACCGACCCCCACGACAGCCGCTCCAGCCGCTACTGCACCGACGTGGCGAAGATGCTCCAGATCCCCATCTTCCACGTCAACGGCGAGGATCCCGAGGCGGTGACCCAGGTGGTGACCCTGGCGCTGGACTACCGGCGCGAGTTCCAGCGCGACGTGGTCATCGACATGCTCTGCTACCGCCGGCGCGGCCACAACGAGAGCGACGAGCCCGCGTTCACGCAGCCGCTGCTCTACGAGCAGATCCGCAAGCGGCAGAACGTGCGCGAGGGGTACCTCCAGCACCTCGTCAAGCTCGGCGAGATCACCCGCGAGCAGGCCGACCAGATCGCCACCGAGCGGCGGCGCGTCCTCGAGGACCACTTCGCCGAGGCCCATAACGAGCAGAACCACGGCCGCGGCCCCGACGCGCGGCGCATCACCAGCGTGGCCTGGAAGCAGTACACCGGCGGCCCCGAGAGCGTGGTCCCCGACGTGCCCACCGGCGTGCCGCGCGCGGAGCTGACCGCGATCCTGGAGCAGCTCGCCGCGGTGCCCGAGGGCTTCACCCCGCACCGCAAGATCCAGCGCCTGCTGGACCAGCGCCGCCAGATGGCCGCCGGCGAGCTGCCCCTCGACTGGGCCGCCGCCGAGGCCCTGGCCATGGGCACCCTCGCCGTCGGCGGCCACCGCGTCCGGCTCAGCGGCCAGGACGCCGAGCGGGGCACCTTCAGCCACCGCCACGCCGTGCTGCACGACAGCCAGAACGGCGCGCGCCACCTCTCGCTCGCCCACCTGACCGCCGACCAGGCGCCCGTGGAGATCTTCAACAGCCCGCTCTCAGAGGCGGGCGTCCTGGGCTTCGACTACGGCTACAGCCTCAGCGCTCCCGACGCGCTGGTGATCTGGGAGGCCCAGTTCGGCGATTTCAACAACGCCGCGCAGGTGATCATCGACCAGTTCATCGCCAGCGCCGAGAGCAAGTGGCGGTTCCTGTCGGGCCTGGTCATGCTCCTGCCCCACGGCTTCGAGGGCATGGGTCCCGAGCACAGCAGCGCCCGGCTCGAGCGGTTCCTGACCCTGGCCGCCGAGGACAACCTGCAGCTGGCCCAGCCCACGACGCCGGCGCAGATGTACCACCTGCTGCGCCGCCAGGTCGAGCGCAAGTGGCGCAAGCCGCTGGTGGTGTTCACGCCCAAGAGCATGCTACGGGCCCCCGACGTGGTCTCGCCCCTGGACGACCTCACGGTGGGCGGCTTCGAGCGCATCATCGCCGACCCCCGCAAGGGCCAGAACGACGGCGAGGTCCGCGAGATCCTGATCTGCAGCGGCAAGGTGTTTTACGAGCTGGAGGGCCACCGGCAGCGCCTCGGCCGAGAGGACATGCACATCCTGCGGTTCGAGCAGCTCTATCCGCTGCCGGCCGCGCTGATCGAACGGCATCTCGATGGCTACCCCGAGCAGGCCGTCGTGCGCTGGGTCCAGGAGGAGCCCGAGAACATGGGCGCCTGGCCGTACCTCCGCTTCCGCTTCGGCGACCGCCTGCTAGGCCGCTGGGCGTTCCAGTCGGTGTGCCGACCGGTGTCCGCCTCGCCGGCCACGGGATCGCCGGCCAGCCACAAGCTCGAGCAGGAGTTGCTGCTCGCGCGGGTCTTCGGACCGGATGTGAGAAAATGACAGGCGACGAGGGTCTTTTTAATCTTAATTATGCGGCGAGGGAGGTCGCGTGCCTGGTGTGCCTCCTTCATTCCGGGGCGCCGGGGTTCGGTCAGCACTGATCGAACCCCGGCTTTGTCTTGCGTGGCTAACGCGCCAACGCGGTTAGGACGAACAACATGGCGACCGAGGTCAAAGTTCCCGAGCTGGGCGAATCCATCACCGAGGTGCAGGTGGCCGACTGGCTGAAGGGCGTGGGTGACGTGGTGGCGGTGGACGAGCCCATCGCCGAGATCGACTCGGACAAGGCCACCGTCGAGCTGCCCGCCCCGGTGGCGGGGAAGATCATCGAGATCAAGGTGGCGGCCGGCGAGTTTTGCCAGGTTGGCGACGTGGTGGTAGTGATCGACGAGAGCGCGGCTGGCGAACAGCCGGCCGCCGGCAGCACCCCCGCGGAATCCACCGCCCCCGCCCCGGCCGACGCCCCCGTCATGCCCGCCGCCCAGCGCGTCCTCGACCAGAAGGGCGTGCCCGCCGCCAGCGTCACGGGCACCGGCCCCGGCGGCCGCGTCCTCAAGGAGGACGCCCAGCGCGCCACGACCGAGAAGCCGGCGGCGCCGGCTGCCGCCCCCGCGCCGCCGCCGCCCGTCCCCACGCCGCCCGCCCGCCCCACCGGCTCGCGCGAAGAGAGCGCGCGGCCCATGAGCCCCATCCGCCGCCGCATCGCCGAGCGGCTGGTCGCGGCACAGCACAACGCGGCGCTCCTGACCACGTTCAACGAGATCGACATGAGCGCGGTCAAGCGGATGCGCTCCCAGCATCAGGACGCCTTCGTGGCGAAGTACGGGGTCAAGCTGGGCTTCATGAGCTTCTTCGCCCGCGCCACCATCGAGGCGCTCCGCCTGGTCCCCCAGCTAAACAGCGAGATCCGCGACCAGAACATCATCGAGCGCGACTACCACGACATCGGCATCGCCATCGGCAGCGGCAAGGGTCTGGTGGTGCCCGTGCTGCGCAACGCCGAGCTCATGGGCTTCGGCGAGATCGAGCAGCGCATCGCCGACCTCGCCCACCGCGCCCAGAACAAGAAGCTCGACCTGAGCGAGCTCGAGGGCGGCACCTTCACCATCAGCAACGGCGGCGTCTACGGCTCGCTGCTGTCGACCCCCATCGTCAACCCGCCCCAGAGCGGCGTCCTGGGCCTGCACGCCATCCAGGACCGCGCCGTGGTGGTGGACGGCGAGATCACCATCCGGCCCATGATGTACGTGGCCCTGACCTACGACCACCGCCTGGTCGACGGCCGCGAGGGCGTGACCTTCCTCAAGCACGTCAAGGAATGCATCGAGGCGCCGGAGAGGCTGTTGCTGGAGATCTGACCGGGACCCCGTCCATCAGGGACGGGACCGCGACGGTTCCTCCTCCAGGAACAACCGCAGGAGATCGCGTGCCTTCGGCGACCGGAAGCCGGAGCCTTGGATCGCACGATGGATCGCCAGCCCCTTGATGACCGACCAGAACAGGACCGCCATGCTTTCCGCGTCGCCGGCGCGCACGGTGCCGGCGGCCTGGCCGGCTCGGATGATCCTGGCGATGGTCTCGTAGAGCGTCCGGCGCTCGCGCTCGAGCACGGCCCGGACCGCAGGCGGCGTGGCCGCCGAGGTTGATGCCAGGGCAATCAGCAGATGGGTCCGGGCTGCATCCTCGTCCTCCTCCAGCCCCTTCAGCAACCCCCCCATGGCCAGCTTCAGCTTGTCCGCGGGCGAGATGACCAGTGTCTCGAGTCGAGCCGAGGCGGTGTTGAGCCGGGTGAGGGCGCGGTCGACGAGCTGGACGAAGATGTCGTCCTTCGACGGGAAGTAATGGTAGACCAGCCCCTGGGAGATCCCCACGGCGGCGGCGATATCCGCGATCTTGGTCGCGGCCGGGCCGCGGGCGGCGAAGAGCCCGAGAGCGGCGCTCATGATCGCTTCGTGTTGCCGGTCCCTGGCAAGCTGGTTCTGCTCGGGGTTGCGTCCCATGGCCATCCCCTCGTGATTGAATGTCCAGTCAATCTAAAAACCACCCGACGGCCCACGTCAAGACCGGGCCTGAAAAATCCCAATTCCGATCCCCCTCTTGTCCCAGGGAGAGTGTGCCCGCCCCCCAGGATACCATGCCGGACCCCGATCACCCCTCCATTCGGTAACTATCCTGCATCTCCGCATGATGAATCGTGCGTTCGCCCGGCATGGCGATGGACTCGGCGGTAGCGAACACAATCGCGATGGCATAACCTTGTCGGCTGAACGAGCACCGGTCCCCCAGCCCCGAGAGAGAGCCATGGAGCAGAAGCAGCACGATCTCGTCGTCATCGGCGCCGGCCCCGGCGGCTACGTCGCCGCCATCCGCGCCGCCCAGCTCGGCCTGGACACCGCCTGCATCGACCGCGAGCCGCGCCTCGGCGGCACCTGCCTGCGCGTGGGCTGCATCCCCAGCAAGGCGTTGCTCGAGAGCAGCGAGAAGTACCACGAGGTCAAGGCCGGTCTCGAGGGCCACGGCATCGCCACCGGCGAGGTCGGCCTGGACCTGGGCGCCATGCTCGCGCGCAAGGACAAGATCGTGGTCGACCTCACCGACGGGATCGCCGGACTCTTCAAGAAGAACAAGGTGACGCGCTACGAGGGCACCGCCCGCCTCGACGGCCCCGGCAAGGTCGTGGTCGAGGGCACCGATACGGTCACCATCAGCGCCAAGCACGTGATCATCGCCACCGGCAGCGTGCCCACCTCGCTGCCCGGCGTGGAGCTGGACGGCGACGTGGTCGGCGATTCCACCACCGCGCTGTCGTATCCCGAGGTGCCCGGTCACCTGGTGGTGATCGGCGCCGGCTACATCGGCCTCGAGCTGGGCAGCGTCTGGCGGCGTCTGGGCAGCGAGGTCACCGTGGTCGAGTATCTCGACCGCATCCTGCCCGGCACCGACAGCGAGATCGCCCGCGAGGCGCAGAAGCTGTTCAAGCGTCAGGGTATGAAGTTCGTGCTGAAGGCGCGGGTCACCGGGGTGACGCGCGAGAAGAACGGCGCCGTGGTGGAGATCGAGGGCAAGGAGCCCATCGCCGCCGACCGGGTCCTGGTGGCCGTGGGCCGCAAGCCGTACACCGACGGCCTGGGCCTGGACACCGTGGGCGTCGCCGTGAACGAGCGCGGCCAGATCCCCGTGGACGAGCGTTTCGCCACCAGCGCCGCCGGCGTCTACGCCATCGGCGACGTCATCGCCGGACCCATGCTCGCGCACAAGGCCGAGGAGGAGGGCGTGGCCTGCGTCGAGCACCTCGCCACCGGCTGGGGCCACGTCGACCACGCCATCATCCCGGGCGTCTGCTACACCGAACCCGAGATCGCCACCGTGGGCCAGACCGAGGAGCAGCTCATGGAGAGCGGCACGCCGTACCGCAAGGGCGTGTTCTTCTTCCGGGCCAACAGCCGCGCCCGGGCCATCGACCGCATCGACGGCCGCGTGAAGATCCTCGCCCACGAACAGACCGACCGCATCCTCGGCGTGCACATCATCGGCCCCGACGCCGGCCACCTCATCGCCGAGGCGGTGGCGGCCATGGCCTTCGGCGCGAGCAGCGAGGACATCGCGCGCGTCTGCCACGCGCACCCGACGCTGTCGGAGACGGTGAAGGAAGCGGCGCTGGCGGTAGACGGTCGGCAAATCCACGCCTGAGCGGATTCAGAACCCGTATTTCTCGCGCAATCGCGCGGTCTCGTCGGCGATCTGTTGATCGCTCCCGGCTCCCGCATAGGCCGTGGCCTCTCCGAGCCAAAGCACGGCCAGGGCATACCCGTCATGGCCGAACCAGCGAGCGCAGAGCGAGGCGCCGCTGAACTCGAAGAGCGGGTAGTTGTCGGTGGGGTCCATGTCGAGCAGGTCGCCGTTGTGGAACACGGCCAGTCCCTCGTTGATACCGAATCGCAACGCGTAGACGTGCCAGCCCTGCACCGGGTGGTGAACGGTCTGGATCAGGTAGGGGACGTGGCTGAACACGGTCTCCTCCCGGTTGGGCCAGCCGAACAGCATGTTGTGGCGGACGCCGTCACCGGTCCCGTGCAGGATGTAGTTGGTCATGTTCAGCCCGCTGATATCGCGGTCGCCGCTGGCGGTGGCGTAGGTCAGCCGGATCTTGCGCGGCAGACCGACCACCAGGAAGATGGTGTAGTCCTCACCAACGATCTGCGAACCGTCGAAGGTCAGCTCGCTGTGGATCACTCCATCGGGCAGGGTCAGCTCGAAGAGTTCGAGCGCGGGCCGGCCGCCGGCCATGTCGGGCAGCAGCACGGCCTGACGACCGTGCGGGAGGGCGAAGCCGCCCTCGCCCACCAGATCGGGGATGCGGACCACGTGGTCGTAGACGAACTGCGTGCTGCCGCCCACGTAATAGAACAGGCCTTCACTGTTGGTCTGCAGATCTCCGGGCAGGCGCTCGGTGTGGGCATCGGCGGCCTCGAAGCTCCAGAAGACCTCGTCGAATACCGGCGTGTAGACCTCGCAGGCGATGGCCATGAACTCGCCGTGGTTGGCCATCTGCACCGGCGCGCCATCGAGGAGCGCGACGAGGTCGGCGGTGACCGCGGGCAGCGCGGCCGGGTCCGCCGGTGCGGTCTGCAGGAACGCGGTGAGCGCGGCCTGGCCACCGGCAGCGGCGGACTCGGTGGCGTCGGCGTCGGCGCCCAGACTGAACGCCTTGAACACCACGCCGGGCAGGTCATGGACCAGCGGCTGGCCAGCTTCGGGCGCGGTGTTGGCGGCGGCGGCGGTGAAGCTGTTGGCCGCGGCGGCGATCACCTGATCCTCCGGGGCCTCTGCCTCCACCAGCACCAGCAGGAGCTGGCCGTGCTCGACGCCCGCCACCCAGGCCGGCGGGTTACCGTAGCCCATCTGGGCGAAGGTCTCCTCGTAGGTCACGCCCGGGGCGAACGCCGTGCCGCCGGTGCCGGGCGGCCTTGGCGCGGTGATCGTGTGATGCGCCCGCTTCAGGCGCACCAGGGCGCGCCCCAGGTTGTCCGTGCCGAGGGCCAGGCGCTGGCTCGCCTCGCTGGGCACGGCGCCGGCGTCGACCCCGGCGCCCAGGGCGATCTCCTGCGTGCCGTGAACCGCGCGCACGGCGACCACCCAGTCGCCGGGAGCGGCTGCGCCCAGGTCCGCCAGGGTGCGCGCGCGCCAGGCCGCCACCGAATCGGCCGCCATGGCGGCCACCGCACCGGAGTGCTCGCTGCCGTCGGCCAGCGTCAGGGTGAGCACTCCGCCGCTGCGCGCAGCGTCCACGATGGGCGGCACGAGCAGCGTCCGGTGCGCACCCTGGAGCACCGCGCCGGCATGGTGACGGTCGGGATCCGGGGCCAGCATCGTCAGGCTGTCGACGACCATGGTCTGCATGACCTCGTACTCGGTGCAGCGCAAGTCGGTGCCGGTGGAGTCGAAGCGCATCTGGGCGAACACCGAGGAATCGGCCACCACCACGTCGAAGGGCCCGGACTGCCGGACGGCGTGCTCGGGGGTGAGAGCGGTGGAAGGCGTATCTGGATCGGTGGAATCGCTGGAGCTGCAGGCCAGCACGAGCGGCAGCACCATCATCAGCGCGAAGGCCGCGGCACGGAGAATGCGAATGGATATGTTCATCAAAGGCCTCCCGACAAGACCTGAGGATCCTGGGTCACCCTGTTCTGTTTCGCAATCCCCTACCGACAAGTTACGGAATCGAGACACATCCTGGCCATAGCCAGTCTGCAATCAGGTGACCTTTGACCTGAGAACGCGCTCCCAGTAGACTGCCGCCGAACCCCCAGCCCCGGAGGCCCCCATGCGCGAGATCGTCCACACCGACCAGGCGCCCGCCGCCATCGGCCCCTATAGCCAGGGCGTCGGCGTGTGCAAGATCGTCTTCACCGCCATGCAGATCGCTCTCGACCCGGAGACCGGCGAGCTCGTCGGCCGCGATCACGCCGAACAGGCGCGCCGCTGCCTCGAGAACGTGGCGGCTATCCTCGCGGCCGGCGGCGGCAGCCTGCCCACCGCCCTGAAGGTCACCGTCTACCTCACCGACCTGGCCGCGTTCGGCGCGGTGAACGAGGTGTACGCCGGCTTCGTGGGCGACGAGCCGCCGGCGCGCGCCGTGGTCGAGGTCGCGGCGCTGCCCAAGGGCGCCCTGGTGGCCATCGAGGCGGTCGGCATCCAGTCCTGAAGCCTTCCACGAGAGGAACGAGCCATGCCCCTGCTGCTATCGCGCGACGATGTCGCCAGCGTCCTGACCATGCCCGCCTGCATCGATGCCGTGGAGGCCGCCTTCGCCGCCCTGGCCCGCGGCGAGGCCGACATGCCCCAGCGTGCGGTGATCAAGGTCCCCGACCACCACGGCCTGTTCCTGGGCATGCCCGCCTACCTGGGTGGCGCGCAGGAATGCCTGGGCCTGAAGCTGGTCACGGTCTATCCCGACAACCCGGCCAAGCACGGCCTGGCCACCACCCTGGGCACGCTCATGCTCTGCGATCCCCGGACCGGCGCGGTGACCGCCATCATGGACGCCGGCTACCTCACCGCCGTGCGCACCGGCGCGGCCAGCGGCGTGGCCACCCGGTACCTGGCCCGCGAGGACGCCACCGTCTGCACCGTGTTCGGCGCGGGCGTGCAGGCGCGCAAGCAGCTCGAGGCGGTGCACCACGTGCGGCCGCTCACCAGGGCGTACGTGCTCGACGTGGCGGCGGACGCCCGCGAGGCCTTCGCCCGCGACCTGTCCGCCGAGCTGGGCATCGCGGTCGAGGCCACCGCGGACGCCGAAGCCGCCGTCCGCGGCGCCGACATCATCGTCACCGCCACCAGCAGCCCCACCCCCATCCTCGACGGCGACTGGCTCGAGCCCGGCACCCACATCAACAACATCGGCTCGCACGCCCCGACCACCCGCGAGCTGGACACCGCCACCGTGGCGCGCAGCTACTTCGTGGCCGACCTCAAGGCCGCCAACCTGGCCGAGGCCGGCGACATCCTCATCCCCATCTCGGAAGGCGCCGTTGGCGAGGATCACATCAAGGCGAGCCTGGGCGAGGTCGTCATCGGCGAGAAGCCCGGCCGCACCGACGCCGGGCAGATCACCGTGTTCAAGAGCTGCGGCCTGGCGATCCAGGACGTGAGCACGGCGCTGGCGGTGGTCTCCGCGGCGCGGGCCCGGGGCGTGGGGACCGAGGTCGCGCTATAGATCCGCAGGCCTGCCGCGGCGGAACGCGATGGGGCGGGGACCAGGTCTCGTCGACCTGGCCCCCGCCGGCCCCCGCCGGACACTCCGGCAGCCACCTCTTGCCAGGTCGCCTGCCAGACCGGACCTTGAGGTCAGACACGACCCCCGACCGGAGCCCGACCCCGTGACCCACGCCGCCTTGCGCGCCGCCGCCCGCCTCTTCCAGGCGCTCCCCGAGCCCGCCGCCCTGCGCCTGGGCCGGCGCCTTGGCCTGGTTTGGCACGACGTGCTGCGCCTGCGCCGCCGCCAGGTGGATAGCGGCCTCGCGCAGGCCTTCGGCGATGAACTCGACGCGCGCCAGCGCGGCCGCCTCCGCCGCGCCAACTTCGCGCACTACGGCACCATCCTCGCCGAGTTCCTCCGCCTGCCGCTCCTCTCGGACACCGCCCTGCTCGCCCGCTTCGAGGTCGCCGGCCTGGAGAACGTCCACCGCGCCCTGGCCCGCGGCCGGGGCCTCATCGTGCTCACCGCCCACGTGGGCAACTGGGAATACCTGGCCGCCGCCCAGGCCGCCTGGGGCCTGGGCATCGCGGTGATCACCCGCCACGCCCACCAGCCCGGGGTCGACCGCTTCTGGCAGGACCTGCGCCGCGCCCGCGGCGTGCGCTTCCTCGAGAACTACCGCAGCCTGCGCGACGTCCTGCGCCGCCTGCGCCAGGGCGGCGCCGTGGGCATGTCCATCGACCAGAACGAGGGCGGCACCACCGGCGCGCGGGTCGACTTCTTCGGCCGCGAGGCCGGCACGGTGAAGGCGCCCGCGCTGCTCTCAGCGCGGACGGGGTGTCCAGTGATCATGGCGCTCTCGTGGCGCAGCGCGGACGGCCGGCATCACGCCGCGTTCAGCGAGGAGATCGCGCCGTGCACCGGTGGCGACCTGGCCGAGACGGTGGATCGGACCACGCGCCGTTACAACGAGCTGCTCGAGGACTTCGTGCGCGCGCATCCCGAGCAGTGGACGTGGGTGCACCGGCGGTGGAAGCCGGCCTGATCGCGCGCCGGATGGCAGGATATCCTGGATCGCGCCGCGGCATTCGGTTATCATTGCCGTTCTACACAGCGAAGGGTGAACCATGTTCCTCTGGCTTCACCGGCAATGAGGGCCCGCTCCATGCTTGGCGGTCCGTCGAGCCCGGTCACCACGAACCCATCCCGGGGGCTTCACTGCCTGACCCCGGTCCTTGCCCTGCCCAGCCTCTTTTTTCTCCACACCTCCAGCGATCCTGACCCGCGCCGCGCCCTGCGCCCGGCGCTCCACTCCGCCTGCCCTGAAAGGAACCTCTCCATGCGTCCACTCCGCACGCTCCTGCCCTGTCTGCTCGCCCTCGTCGCCTTCACCCTGCTCGCCGGCTGCGGCGGCGAGAAGACCGAGACCACCACCGAACAAGGCGCTGCGAGCGGCCCCCTCGCCGCCTTCGACGGCCTCTCCGGCACGCTCGACATCGCCGGCGGCACGGCCCACATCCCGGTGATGAACGCGGCCGCCCAGGCCATCATGGCCCACAACCCGCAGATCCGGATCACCGTGGCCGGCGGCGGCAGCGGGGTCGGCGTGCAGAAGGTGGGCGAGGGCCTGGTCCAGATCGGCAACACGGGCCGGCCGCTTTCGGACGAGGAGAAGGCGCAGTACGGCCTCCAGTCGTGGCCCTTCGCCATCGACGGGGTCTGCGCCGTGGTGCATCCCGACAACCCGGTCGCGGCGCTCTCCGGCGACCAGCTGCGCGACCTCTTCGCCGGCAAGATCACGAGCTGGCGCGACGTCGGCGGCCCCGACACCCCGGTCCATCTGTTCACCCGCGACGAGGCCAGCGGCACGCGCAAGGTGTTCTGGAAGATCGCGCTGCAGAAGGGCGAGATCGCCGCCAGCGCCAACGTGGTGGCGAGCAACGGCGCCATGAAGACCGCGGTGGCCGGCGACCCGGCGGCGCTCGGCTACGTGAGCATCGGGCACCTGGACGACCAGCTCAAGGCGCCCGACCTCGACGGCGTGGCCGTCACCCAGGACAACGCCGCCGGCGGCGTCTACCCCGTGGTGCGCAGGCTGTACATGAACACCAAGGGCGAGCCGACCCCGCTCTGCCGCGCGTTCATCGCCTACGTCACCGGTCCCGCCGGTCGCGAGATCGTCCGCCAGAGCGGCTACCTGCCGCTGCCGGAGTAGCGCGACGTGGCCGGGCCGGGTCGCCGTCTCGATCGCTGGCTGGACCGGCTCGCTAGCGCCGCCGCCGCGCTGGCGGGCGCCTCGGCGCTGGCCATCGTGGGCTTCATCCTGGCCTCGGCCTGGCCGCTGCTCACGAGCGGCGCGCTGGGCTCCATCCTGACGGGGACGTGGCGACCCTTCGCCGCGTCCCCGTCCTACGGCATCGGCGCCATGATCGCGGCGTCGGCGCTGCTCTCGGCGCTCGCCGTGGCGCTGGCCTTCCCCGCCGCCCTGGGCCTCGTGGGCTGCATCCACGCCGTCGGTCCGCGCCGTCTCGGCCGCGGCGTGCTCGGCGTGGTGCAGTTCATGACGAGCATCCCCACCGTGGTCTACGGCTTCGTGGCGGTGATGCTGCTGGTGCCCCGGATCCGGCAGTTGGGCGCGGTCGGCTCGGGCTACTGCCTGCTGGCGGCGATCCTGACCCTCGCCCTGCTCATCCTGCCGACCATCGTGCTGGTGATCCACGCGCGCCTGGGTCAGCTCGCCCCGCCGCTCCTGCGCACGGGCCAGGCGCTGGGCATGACCCCGGTGCAGGCGCTGCTGGGCGTGGTCTTCCCCGCGGCCCGGCGCAGCCTGACCACCGCGCTGGTGCTGGGCTTCTGCCGCGCCATCGGCGACACGCTGGTGGCCTTGATGGTGGCGGGCAACGCGCCCCAGCTCCCGGACTCGCTACTCGACTCGGTGCGCACGCTCACCGCGCACATCGCCCTGGTCCTGGCCACCGACAGCTTCAGCCCCGAGTACCGCTCGATCAGCGCCGCCGCGCTGCTCCTGTTCCTGCTCACCGCGCTGCTCAGCGTGGTGGTGCGCCGACTCGAGAGCAGGACCCCGTCATGAGCCGACCGCGCGCCCCCCACCTGTTCACCGTCTTCGCCTGCACCGCCGGCGGGCTGACGGTGGCCAGCGTGCTGCTCCTGCTGGGATTCCTGTTGTTCCGGGGCGGCCATCTGCTGCGCCCGGCTCTGCTATTCGGCGATGTATCCTGGTACGACGCCGTGTTCCGCGGCCATCCCGTGTTCGACGGGATCTGGCCGGCGCTGGCCGGCACGCTCTGGCTGGTCGTCGGCGCCGCCGCCCTGGCCATCCCGGTGGGCATCCTCGCCGGGATCCACCTCGCCGAGGCCGGCCGCGGTCGGGCCGGCGATCTGATCCGCCTCGGGGTCGACCTCCTCGCCGGCGTGCCCTCCATCATCATGGGCCTCTTCGGCTTCGGCCTGATCCTGATCCTGCGCCGCACGCTGCTGCCCGGGGCCAACACCTCGCTCCTGCTGGCCATGGTCTGCCTGGCCCTGCTGGTGCTGCCGTACCTGGTCAAGACCACCGAGGCCGCGCTGGCCGGCCTGCCCGCCTCACTCCGGCTCACGGGTCCCGCGCTGGGCCTGACCCGCTGGCAAGCGCTGCGGCGCATCAAGCTGCCCGCCGCCCGTGGCGGGATCCTGGGCGGCGTGATCCTGGCCATCGGCCGCATCGCCGAGGACACCGCGGTCATCCTCATGACCGGCGTGGTGGCCAATACCGGGCTGGCCGGCTCGCTCACCGGCAAGTTCCAGGCGCTCCCCTTCGACATCTACTACCTGGCGGCCGAGTACCAGGGCCCCGCCGACCTGGAGCGCGCGTTCGGCACCGCGCTGGTCCTGCTCCTGTTGACCGGGTCGCTGCTGATCCTGGCCCACCTCGTCCGCCGCAAGCTCGACCTGCAGGAAGGCCGCGAGACATGACCGGACCGGACTCGACCACGCCGTCCATCACGATCCGTGGACTCACCATCCACGCCCAGGGCCGTCCGGTGCTGCAGGACGTCTCGCTGGACTTCGCGGCGGGACGCACGCACGTGGTGGTGGGGCCCTCGGGGTCGGGCAAGACCACGCTGCTGCGCGCCATCAACCGGCTGAACGAGCTGTATCCGGGGTACCGGATCCGGGGCGAGGTGGTCGTGCCCTGGCGCGGCGAGGGCGCGCCCACGCGGTCGGTCTACCACGACGCCTACCCCGTGGAGGAACTGCGCCGCCGGGTCGGCATGGTGTTCCAGAATCCCAACGTGCTGCCGGTGACGATCCGCGAGAACTTCCTCGTCCCCCTGCGCGCCACCCACGGCCTGGATCGGCCGGCCATGGACGCCCGCATGCTGGAGGCGCTCGGCGAGGTGCAGCTCCTGGCCGAGGTCCACGACCGGCTCGACGAGCCCGCCACCCGGCTCTCGGGCGGCCAGCAGCAACGGCTCTGCCTGGCGCGGGCGCTGGCGCTGCGGCCCACGGCGCTGCTCCTGGACGAGCCCACCGCCAACCTCGACTTCCGCGCCACTACGCACATCGAGAACCTGATCGCCGAGCTGAAGACCCGGTACATCCTGGTGGTGGTCTCGCACAGCCTGGCCCAGACCGCGCGGATCGCCGACCGGGTGGTGCTGCTGCAGGAAGGGCGGGTGCGGGTGGACGAGGCGGTGGCGTCGCGGGACGGGGCCAACGCCTTGATGGAGAAGGTGCGGCGGATCTGAAGCGTGATCCCCCGGCACGCCCCCAGTCTTGACCTTGGCTTCCCACGCCTTTCTGCTATCCTCCATACCGGTCAAGATCACACCCGTAAGCCGGCGAACGGAGGAGTCCATGACGAGAGCCATGCCCACCCCCAAGCATCTCTGGATCATCGGCGCCATCACGTTGCTCTGGAACCTGATGGGCGCCTACGATTACCTCATGACCCAGACCGAGAACGAGGCCTACATGGCCAAGTTCGACCAGGCGCAGCTCGACTACTTCTACGGCTTCCCCTTCTGGGTCGAGGTCTTCTGGGCCCTCGCCGTGTGGGGCAGCGTCCTCGGCAGCATCCTGCTCTTGATGCGCAAGCGCCTGGCCGTCCCCGTGTTCCTGGTGTCGTTCATCTCCATGGTGATCACGGCGGTCTACAACTTCGGGCTCTCCAGCGGCCTGGAGGTGATGGGCACCTCGGGATTGCTCTTCTCGGTGGTCATCTTCCTGGTGGCGCTCGGCCTGTGGCTCTATGCGCGGGCGATGCAGCGGCGGGACGTGCTGGTCTGAGCCGACAAGATCGCGACCGGAGGAATCTTCCTGATGCACCGTTCTCGCCGCGCCTGGCTCCACCGACTCGGCCGCATCCTTTTGATCGTTCTCGCCGCGTTGGGCGCGCTCTGTCTGGCCGCCGCCCTGACCGGCGTCCTCGCCCTGCGCGGCAGCCTGCCCCGGCTCGACGGCGAGGTCGCCCTGTCCGGCCTCGCCAATCCGGTGACCGTCAGCCGCGACAGCCTCGGCGTCCCCGACCTCCAGGCCCAGGACCGTCGCGACGCCGCCTTCGCCCTGGGCTTCCTCCACGCCCAGGACCGCTTCTTCCAGATGGACTTGCAGCGCCGCGGCGCCGCCGGCGAACTGGCCGCCCTGCTGGGCCCCGCGCTCCTCGACATCGATCGCGACACCCGTCGCCACCGCTTCCGGACCCGCGCCGAGCAGGTGGTCGCCGCCACCCGCGGCCAGGACCGGGAGATCCTCCTCGCCTATGCCGACGGGGTGAACGCCGGCCTGGACGACGTCGCGGTCCGCCCCTTCGAGTACCTGCTCCTGCGGCAACGGCCCCAGCCCTGGCGCCCCGCCGACACCATCCTCACGCTGCACGTCATGTTCCTCGACCTGAGCCTCTCGGTGGCGCACACCGAGGCCGCCTGGGCCACCGTCCGCGACAACCTGCCGCCGGCGCTCGCCACCTTCCTGCTGCCCCGCAGCAACCGCTGGGACGCGCCGCTGCAGGCCGCGCCCGTGCCCGGCGTGGTCCTCCCCGACCCGGCCGACTGCGATGTCCGCCTTTGGACCTTCGGCGACCGCAGCTACGAGGAGGTCCGCCGCGAGGAGGCCGGCCCCACCCGCCACGACACCGCTGGCAGCAACAACTGGGCGATCGCCGGCGCGCTCACCGGCCACGGCGGCGCCATCCTGGCCAACGACATGCATCTGGCCCACAACCTGCCCAACATCTGGTACCGCGCCCGCCTGAGCTGGCCCGAGGGCGACGGCCGCCGCGCCGTGGTGGGCGTCACCCTGCCCGGCGCCCCGGTGCTGGTGGCCGGCAGCAACGGCCAGGTGGCCTGGGGCTTCACCAACAGCTTCGGCGACTGGGCCGACCTGGTGATCCTGGAGACCGACCCGGCAGATCCCGCGCGCTACCGCACCCCCGACGGCTGGCGGGAGATGGAGCGCATCCCCGAGATCATTGCCGTGGCCGGCGCGGAGCCGGACACGTTGTGGGTCGAGGAGACCGTGTGGGGCCCGGTCTGGACCACCGACACCCGGGGCCGCCGCCTCGTGCTGCGCTGGACCGCCCACGACACCGCGGCCGTGAACCTGAACCTCCGCCGCCTGGAGACCGCGCCCGACGTGGACGCCGTGCTGGCGGCGGCCGGCACCATCGGCATCCCGCAGCAGAACCTGGTCTGCGCCGACCGCCAGGGGCGCATCGCCTGGACCATCGCCGGCCCCATCCCCCGCCGCGTGGGCTGGGATGGCCGCTTGCCCGCGTCCTGGGCCGACGGCACCTGCCGCTGGGACGGCTACGGTGACCCGGCCGACCAGCCGCGGATCGTCGACCCCCAGGAGGGCCGGCTGTGGACTGCCAACAACCGGGTGAACGCCGGCGCGGACCTGCAGACCATCGGCGACGGCGGCTACGCGCTGGGCGCCCGCGCGCGCCAGATCCGCGACGACCTGCGCGCGCTGGAACGCCCGCTGGAGCCCGACCTCCTCCGGGTCCAGCTCGACGACCGCGCGCTCATGCTCGCCGAGTGGCGCGACCTGATCCTGGCGGTCCTCGAGCGGGCACGACCCGCCGCGGGTTCGCCCCGCGCCGAATTCGCGCGCTGCGTGCGCGAGGACTGGTCGGGACGCGCCGACGTGGCGTCGGTGGCCTACCGGCTGGTGCGCGGCTGCGTCTTCCAGTGCATCGACGACGTCTACGACCTGCTCACCGCCGGCTGCACGGCCGCCGACCCGGACTTCCGCGCGTCCTGGCTGCCGTTCCGCCACGCGGTGACCTGGGAGATCCTGCAGGCCCGTCCCGCGCACCTGCTCCCGCCGTGGAGTACCGACTGGGACGATTTCGTCCTGCAGGCCGTGGACCGGATCATGGACTACGCCGTGGGCGGCGAGCGCCGGCTCGCCGACTTCACCTGGGGCGCCCGCAACCAGGTGGCGGTGGCCCATCCCTACGTCCGGGTGGCGCCCTGGCTTGCACGCTGGCTCGCGGTGCCGCCCCGGGCCATGCCCGGCGACTCGTTCATGCCGCGGGTCCAGCACCCGCGCAGTGGGGCCAGCGAGCGGCTGGTCGTCTCGCCCGGACGCGAGCAGGACGGGATCCTGCACATGCCGGGCGGGCAGTCGGGGCACCCGTGGTCGCCGTTCTTCCGGGCGGGGCACGAGAACTGGGTAACGGGGAAGGGGACGGGGTTGTTGCCCGGGCCCGCCGTCCATCGACTGGAGCTGGCGCCCCGACCATAGGCGCGCGGCGAGGAACGCAGACTCTCCACTCTGGACAGGGAGACCGATCGCGAATGGCAGGCTCCACCAACATCTCCACGTTGATCACCATCATCTTCGGCCTCATGCTCACCGACCTGTTCGCCAGCGTCCACCGCCTGATCCGTCACCGCCGGCGCGTCCGCTGGCACTGGCTGCCGCTCCTGGTCACGTGGTACGTGCTCGCCATGGTCCTGCGGAACTGGTGGGGGCTGGTCTTCAACGAAGCCGACGGGGTCTGGGGAAACGGCTGGATCTTCTTCTACTACGGGCACATCCTCCTGTTGCTCTATCTGGTCGCCTCGGCGGTGCTCCCCGACGAGATCCCGGACGCCGGACTGGATCTGCGGGACTTCTACTTCGAGAATCGCCGCCAGCTGTGGGGATTGCTGGCAGGCGTGAATCTGGTGTTGCTGGTCTTTTCGCTGCTCCGGCCTGCGTTCATGGATCTCCCGACCAACTGGATGGCGGTCTTGTCGAACCTCGTCATGGGGGCCGTCGCTCTGTCTCTGGCCTGGGTTCGACGTTTCGCCTATCACGTCACCGTCGTCATCCTCTTGGTCACGCTGCTGACGATCGAACTGGTGTTCAAGTTCTAAGTCCGACAGGTTCACCTACGATGATCCACCCCGCACGGCCGCTGGCTCGCCATTGGCCTCCACCACCTTTGATGCTAAGGTCTTCCTGGCAAGATCACACAACGGCCACCCTCGCCATCCAGGACAAGAGATGATGCGACGCTGTGCAAGACTGGCCGTCTGGCTGGGCGCCCTCCTCGCCGCCACCGCCCTCGCCCAGACCGAATACGAGACCCTGCGCCAGCCCGCCATGCGCCGCCTCGGCGCCCGGCTGCAGGCCGGTCAGGAGGCCACGGCCCGCCGCGAGCTATCCCAATACGTGGCCAGATATCCAGGCGACGCGATCATGCGCTACAACCTGGCCTGCCTCACCGCCCTCGCCGGCGACGCGCGGACCGCCCGCGCCATGCTCGACACCACGCTGGCGGCCGGCTACCGCGACCTCGAACGCATCCTCAACGACCCCGACCTGTACCTCCTGGCCGACGATCCGGAGCTGCAGACCACCCTCGAGGCGCACAAGGCCGCGCTGGTCGACCGCATGAACGTCGGCGCGTTCTTCCTGGAGGAGGGCGCCTGGAGCGATCCCATGCCGCTGCGGCCCGACCGCTTCGTCCCCGGCCCTGCGGCTCCTCCGGGCTCGGTCCGCTTCCGCTACGACCAATCCGGCCTGACCGCCGAGGTCACCACCCCCGTCCCCGACGCCCACGAGATCCTCCTCTGCGTCGCCCTGCCCCGGAACCTCGAGGAGTTCGAGACCACGCGCTGGTTCGAGTTCCGCGCCGACCTCGCCCGCACCGGCGACACCGTCGCGCGCCTGGGCCGCCACGGCCGCCGCGACCCCGCCGCCCGAGCCGGCACCCTGGCCCGGCAAGGCAACGCCTGGCAGGTGCGGATCCCCTGGTCGAGCCTGCACCCCTACCGCCCACCCGTCGAGCTGCTGCTCGGACTCAACACGGTGGTGCGCGAGCGCCAGCCGGAGGCCCCGGCCGCGCGCTGGGCGCTGATCCGCGATCCCTACCTCGCCAGCGGCCTCACACCCTGGCGCCGTTTCGTCCCGCTCGACCTCGACCCCGGCCTCGACGCCGCCGCGGCCCTGGTCGGCCGCCTGGCCACCTACCTGGTGGTCGGCGACACGCTGAGCGTGGAGTTCGGCATCCAGGGCTGCCCCGCCGGCCCCGCCCACCTCGCGCTGCACGCCACCGCCGGAGGTGCCGCCGCCGATACCACCCTCAAGATCGACCTCGAGGCCGACCTGGCCTACCTCACGGTCGACCACGGCCTGGGCGACCTGCCCGCCGTGGGCTGGTTCGACGTGGGCGCCGACCTCGCCCTGGCCGACGGCCGCCGCCTCGCCTGGCGCGACCGCGGCTTCCGCCTGCCTCCCGACTGGTTCCTCACCCAGCAAGCCAGGCTGGCATCGTTGCCCGAGGCCGAGCAGCCGCTGGTGCAGTACCAGCTCTTCCGGGTCCTGCGCGGACAGCAGTCGTTCCAGCCCCACGACGACCCGACCGCGGTGGCGGTGGCCGTGCTCGCGGCCGAGAGCCTGCTCGCCGAGGCGCAGGACGACGGCTCGGTCATGCCCGACCAGGCCGGTCTCGTGGCCGCCGCCTTCCCCACCGGCAGCGACGCGCTGCAGTCGTGCCAGCTCGTGCTGCCGCCCGCCTCGCGGCGCCAGGGCGCCGAGCTGGTGGCCGTCTTCACCGCCGACCGCGACCTCACCCGCACGCTGGCCGACGCCCTAGCCGGCGCCCGTCCCGCCGACGACGGACGCCTCTTCCTGGTGGCCACCGCCCCCGCCATCCCCGGCCAGGCCGCGGCCGCCGCCTCGCTAGTGGGCGACGCCCTCGTCTGGGCCCGCGCCCTCCTCCAGCCCGCGTCCGTGCGTGTGGTCGGCGCCGGCGTGGCCGCCGAGGTGGTCCTGCACGCGCTGCAGGCCGACCCCACCCTCGCCCCGCGCGCCCACCTGCTGGCCGCCGCCGACTTCGATCCCTGGCCCCTGAGCCAGCCCGACGCCATGGCGCGCCTGCTCGCCATGTCCCTGGCCGACCATCTCCTGGTCCTCGACCTGCCCACGGCGGCCGGCCCGCGGACCCTGGCCCTCGCCGAGGCACTGACGGCAAGCGGATTGCAGGTCGAGCGCGCCGAACGGCCCGCCGACGGCGACGGGCCGCCGGTCTGGGCCGCCCGCATCCTCGCCGGTCCCTAGTCCGATCGTGGCGGGGTGACGGCGGTGCTGGCGATCCCGGCCAGGGTTCAAGGTCTTCCAGGAATCATTATCTTAGCAGTTAAGTGACTATTTCATAGCTACTTATTGCTGTGTGCCGGCACACGCCACCCAGGCACCACCCCGCCAGGCGCAGCCGATCAGTTGCCCGCGAAGAGGGTGCTCTCGTAGAAGAGCTCGTAGATCAGGTGCAGTGTCCTTACCGTCGCCGGATCCAGGCTCTCGGGATCGGCGGCCGGGGCCGGCCCCGGCGGTGTGGCGCTCCTGGACAGCGCGGAACGGGTCTCGCCCGCGGCCATCGTCGGCTCTCCTGTCGGTGCTGCGGCCTCGGCCTCGTCGGCCCGCGGCCGCGTCTCGGCCACCACCGGCGGCTGCTCGGTGGCCGGCCGGGTCGGCGGCGTCACGTCGCGCGTGGAAGCGCCGGCCTGTCCAGTGGAGCCACCTGATGTGGCCCGATCCCCGGTACCGGTTCCGCTGCCGCCATCGGAGCCTCCGCCACCACCGACCGCACCACTCCCGCCGACACCCGCGCCGCCACCGGAGCCGCTGGACCCACCGGCACCACCCATACCGTCTCCACCCCCGCCCATCGCCACCACCGGCTCGGGCTCGGGTTCCGGCTCGGGCTCGACCTCGGCGATCATCAGCTCGGGCTCGTCGTCGAGACGCCGCAGCACGATGGCCGGCCCCTGCACGTAATCGCCGCCGGGCGGCACGGTCACCGGCTGCGGTTCGGGCACCAGGTACGGCTGGCCGCGCAGCGTGCTCTCCACCACGCCGATGAGGTAGTCGCCGGGCAGGACGCCCTGGAAGAGGTAGAAGCCGTCGAACTCGCTGACCGCGGTTGCGATGCGGTTGCCCGCGAGGTCGGTCAGCTCGAGGCCGATGTTGCGGATCGGGCGGGTGAGCGCCTCGTCGCGGGTGACCACGCCCTCGATCTCGCCCACGTAGCGGAAGGGGAAGGCGAGGTCGGAGACGCCGCCGGGGTGGACCACCGTGGTCATGCCCTCGAAGGCTGGCACCAGGTACGGGTCCTCCACGGTGGCCATGTCCACCATGACGTTGACGAACTGGTTGGCCGGGATGCCGGGCAGGAAGGCCTGGCCGTCGTCGGCGGTGCGGATGTCCTGCCACAGCGGGTTGCGGCCGAAGCCCACCGCGGGCAGCGGGGCGTCGCCGTGCCCGTAGGCGCCGTCGTTGTTCTGGTCGATGAACGCCCTGACCAGCGCCGCGCCCTGGTTGGTGAGCGGCTTGCCCGACATCATCCAGCCGCCGCTGTCGGGCGTCTTGACCAGCGAGGTGGAGGCCGACACGCCGACACTGGCGCCGTAGGACGTGTCGTAGCCCGCGCGCAGGCCCAGGCGCACCGGGCGCAAATGCCAGTCGAGGTTGCCCTGGACGTAGGTGGCGCCCTCGCCCAGGAAGCTGCGGCGGCCGGTGAGCTGGCCGGTGAGGTTGGGGCGGAAGCTGTGGCTCGCCGTGGCGCCCACCTGACGGACGCCCTCGCCGTCGTCGAGGTCGTACTCCATCTCGCCGCGCAGGCGGATGCCCGCGAGATAGCCGGCGAGCATGAGCTTGCCGAGCAGGTCGTCGCGCTCGAGGTCACCCGACTCCTGGAGGTAGCGCAGATCGTGGCCCACGCTCACCCGGCCCAGGCTGGTGCCCAGGTAGGTGTCCAGGTAGTCGCGCCGCACGTCGTAGTTGACGTCGTAACCCTCGCCGAGCCACTTGAGCCGATAGTTGAGGAAGGGCCGCGCCTTCTTGTAGAACGCGCCAGTGAGCCGGGCCTCGCTCTTGCGCGACAGCTCGCCCGACCCCTCGTTGGTGTTGCTGACGAAGTCCGAGTACTCGGCGTGGCTCAGGTAGAGCGACTGCCGGCCCAGGCGCGTCTGGCCCGCGAGCGAGGCGGCGAAGCCGGCGTCGAGGTCCTTCACGCCCACGGCCTGCAGGAAGATCGGGCCCAGCGACTGGAGCAGGGTGCCCTGCGCGTAGTCGTGGTTGCGGTCCTCGACGTAGACCTGCGCCACGGTGGCGCCCAGCGTGGTGGTCGAGGTGAGTCCGTAGCCCAGCTCGAGCTGGTGATGCCATTCGCCCTGGCCCATCACGTTCGACCCCGAGGTGGGTGACCCCACGATGGACTCGCCGCGCTGCAGGCCGGCGTAGTTGTAGTTGAAGTGCCCGCGCTTCCACATGCCCGAACGGATGTTGTAGGTGCGCACGTCCTCGCGCTTCTGGCCGTTGGGGCCGTAGAGGATGGCGCGGATGGTGTTCAGGCCGAGGTGCAGCGGCACCGCGGTGAAGAGGTACTCGCCGCCGGTGCTGGCGGTCTGGATGTCGTGGAGCGAGCCATCGAGGTACAGCTCCACCTCCCAGCCCGGCGGCGCGTCGCCGCGGATGTCGATGGCGTCGAACTGGGAGACGCTGCCCAGCGGACGGTTGGTCACCGCCACGCCGCGCCCGCGCTCGCTGCCGCCGATCAGCGGCAGCGCAGTGCTCGCGACGTCACCGAAGGTGAAGCTGGTTGCGGATAGCGGCCCGAGCAGCTCGGCATCGCGGTCGGTGCGGCCGGCGCGTAGCCAGGCGGTCCAGTCGTTCACCGCGTGCCGGTCGTAGCCCAGGAAGCCGGTGATGCTGAGCTTGGCCAGGTCGCCGCGGCTGAGCAACGATCCCGTCCAGTTCGAGCGACTGCGTTCGGCGGTATCCCAGGTCACCGCCGCATCCACGAACGGCCACGCCGCAAGCCGGTAGCCGGCCTCGCGGCGGGGATATTCGATCCTGGCCTGCTCGCCGTTGCCCAGCCGCGCCCACTTGGCCTCACGGTTCAGACGGCTGATCAGGGGCACGGTCTCGCGTGGAATGATCGCCACGCGCAGGCCGCGCAGATCGATCTCCAGGTCCAGGGGCCACCACCTGGAGAGCACCTCGCTGGAGACGTAGATGTCGTCCTGGTTGACGTAGAGGCACGGTTCGGAGATCCCGCTCTGGCGGTCCCCGACGGTGACGCTGCGGTTGGCCACGTCCAGGTGGAAGGTCCGGTCCTCGTCGACCAGCCAGCCCTCCACCACACCCCGGCCGGGATCCGAGACGATGGCGTACTCCAGGACATAGGCGAGTTCGCCCAGCGGCAGCAGCACCTGGTCGCCGTGCAGGTATCCGATGAGTCCGCGGCTGGCGAGGTAACGCTCGGCACGCACCTCGAGGATCAGCACGTCGGCCTCGTTCACGGGCAGCAGGATGCCGTCGTCCTGGGCGAACGCGGGCACGGTCGCCGTCAGGAGCATTAGCAGCGCCAGGAGCGCCATCATGCCGCCAGGGATCTTCACTTCACCGCCGGCTCAGTTGGCCGGGCACGATCTCGACGCGGGAGCTCAGGTCGCCGCCGCCGTCGGGCGTCTCCTGGTAATCGACGATGATGCGGCCGCTGGCGAGGTCGACCGATTCGTGGGGCGACACCAGGGTGAAGACGCGCTGCGGGTTGGGTGTGTAGACCGCGATCCCGCGGCCGAAGTAGATCTGGCTCTCGTTACCCATGGGGTCGATGTGGGTCACCGTCAGGTTGCCGTAGAGCGAGCGCCCACCGGTGCGGTCCAGGCTGAAGCGGACGGCGCCCTGGCTTGTCAGCGACACCTGGGAGATGGCCAGCGTGGCCTCGGGGTGGCCGAAGCGCACGACGATGGGCACCAGGGTCTCCACCGACGCCACCGGTCGCGCGACGAACTTGTCCTGGCCATCCAGATCGGGCAGCTTCTCCTCCACCTCCCGCAGGCGCGGCACCGTGGGCACCGAGCACACCGAGAGATGGGCGCGGAACTCCTGGTCGTCCACGTTGCGGTCGCGCGGCCGGCGCACCAGCAGGCGGACGGTCTGCGAGCTCCCCGCGGGGATCACCACCCGCCGGGGGGAGTAACGCAGCACCTCGCCGGCGAAGTTTGCACTCGCGGTAACCGCCGAATCGGCGCGCACCAGCCGGCCGTCCTCCTCCATGGTGTAATAGACCAGCGAGATGCGGTAGGTCTCCGCCTCGCCGCTGCGGTTGGAGAGGAAGACGGTGGCCGCCCGGGTGTTGCCGTCGAGCAGGATCCGGCTGGGCGCCACCGAGACGCCCTGAGCCCGGACGCCGGTGGCCAGCAGGAGGATCGCCAGACAGCACAGTTTTCCCAGAGTCTTGCCCATTTTTGCCGAGTCGAGGACCATCGAAGAGCCTCCGTTGGAGTACAATTAGTTGCAAGGCAGAGACTTAGCTCTGCTCGACAGGAGTACCAACGGAAGAACCGCAAGCCCCGTGCCGGGGGGCTGGCGCCAAAAGAATCCGGGACGAGAACTGAGTCCTCGTCCCGGAAAAGCCTGCTATGGAGCAGTGAGGCGGCCTACTGGAAGGTCACGCTCACGGTGTAAGGCAGGTTGACGGGCGTCCCGCTAGTGGCGCTGGCCTGGGTGCGATCGATGGTGATCGTGGCACCGACTTCCAGCTCCTCGGTCGCGATGGCCAGGGTCCGGGTCTGGGGAACGGCGCCCTCGGCACCGGCACCGGCCCAGTCGGCGGTGAAGGTGTCCAGGGTGATGCCGGACGGCTGCGTGCCGGCGGTGCAGGTCACGGTGATGTCCGCGCCAACCGTCGACGTCACGTCGAACACGCCCTGCGCGATGTTGGTGGCATCGCTGATCAGGTTGTCGGTATCGGTGGTCGAGCCGTCTTCGGCGGCCACCACGACCGAGCCGTTGTTCAGGACCAGGACGCCGAAGTTCAGCGCCTGGGTCTGGGCGATGGTGATACCCTCGATGATGTCGACCTGGGCGTTGGTCACCAGGTCCACGGCACCGGCGCTGCTAGCAAGAGCCACGAGCACCAGGGCCAGAATCGAGAAACGCGAGAAGTTCTTCATCGGTCACTCCTTTGTCTCCAGCCGAAATGGCTGACGAACTTCTACTGGTTCCTTACCAGTTTCTCCAGGGCTGGCTCCGATCATCTCTCAGCCCTTGCACAGGCATTGATTCGGACATCCTGAGGACCGCTTTAGGAGAAAATCCTGGAAAAGATCCGGGGATGATTCAGGGCGGGTACGGGCTACTCGTAGACGGCCGTGACCGTGTAGCCGATCTGCTGGCCGCTGCCGGGGTCCACGTCGCCGGCCGAGATGTCGAGGCGTGCGCCGAGGTCGAAGGTGAGGTAGCCGGTGGCGTCGAGGGTGAGGCCTGACAGCGGCGGCGTGCCGTAGCTGGTCTCGAAGGCGCTGAGCGCGAAGCCCGTGGCGCTGCCGGCGGCGATGCTCACGCTCACGGCGCGGAACGCGTCGCCGTTGAGCCGGATCTCGGCCGAGAACGGGGTGCCGCCGTAGACCAGGTGGTCCGGATCCTGGGTGATGGCGTCGTTGGTGCCGAGGACCACGTAGCCCGAGTTGTCGCAGAGCGTGCCGAAGTGCATGGCGTAGACCTGATAGACCGACAGCTCGGCCTTGTCGGCGGACAGACCGCGTCCGCCGAGGTCCAGCGGGACGATCTTGTCGGAGGCGCCCACCGGTCGGCGCAGTTGCTGCGCCGAGATGGTCGTGCCGTCGCCCGGATCGAGGGCCAGCGACGACGACGCGGACGCCAGCAGCACGGCCAGCACCAGGCAAACCATGCCGCCGGCTGTCACGAAACCTGCCGACAAACGCCCTGATTTCGGTCGCCTGTCCCGCATCGCCTCCGTCTTTCCTGGTGGCGGGCCACGGCCGCCGCCATTGCAATCAACTGTCCTGCAATCACTTGCCCGGACCGCGCCACGAGCGGGGCGCGGAATCGACAGGGATCGCCGTCAGGAACCAGCGCAAACGGCATGCCCCGGCGTGGCGCACGGTTTGCAAAGACGATCCGGGATGATCGATCCACGCCCCTGAAGGAGAGCACCATGTTCGCGACCATGGCCCACCACCGCCGCTGGGGCCTGCTGCTGCTGACCGTCCTGTCGCTGATCTCGGCCCTGGCCTTCTACGACACCACCGTCGGCGACGCCGACCTGTGGTGGCACCTGGCCTACGGACGACACTGCGTCGCGCACCAGACCTGGACCGTGGACCACGCGGCCTACGCCTGGACCCCTCTGACCGAAACCTGGATCTACGTGAGCTGGCTCGGCGACACGGTCCTCTACGCGGTCCACGCGCTGGGCGGCGAGGTGGGCCTGCGCCTGCTGCAGGCCGCGCTCTACCTGGGCATCGTGACGCTCTGGGTCCGCAGCCGGCGGCGGTACGACCTGCTCTCGATACTGGCGATCCTGGCGGTGCTGCTGGTGATGAAGCCCGCCGCGGTCCAGGTGAAGAACACCATGTTCTCGGCGGCGCTGACCGCCTCGGTGCTGGCGGTGTACCTGCACGCCCGGCAGGCGCCGCGCCATCGCTTCTGGCTCCTGCCGCCAATCTATCTGGTCTGGGTGAACAGCCATGGCGAGGTGATCCTGGGCGTGGTCCTGCTCGGGCTATTGACCGGCGGCGAGGTGCTGCTGCATCTGCTGAAGCGACCGTCGGCGCTGCCGGCGACCTCGTACCGGCACCTGCTGGTGGCGGCGGGCCTGAGCCTGCTGGCGCTGGGCCTGACCCCGGAGACCTGGCGCTTGCCGGCGTACTGGCTGGGCCGGCTGGGCGGCGAGGCGGCGGTGGCCGGCGGCGCGGTGATCCGCGACGTGACGCCCACCCACGGTTTCCTGCACGCCGCGCGCTTGCAGGAGGTGCCCCGTACCGGCACGACCTGGCTCTGGCTGGCCATGAGCGGGATGCTGGCGGCGGCTGTCTGGACGGGAGCGCGGCGGCGGCGCTGGGACGAGCTGCCGCTGGCGTTGGCCGCCATCGTCTTCGTGGGCGCCTCCTGGTTCCTGGGCCGGCTCCTGCTCCTCGCGCCGCTGGTCTGGCTCTTCACGCTGATCCCGACCCTGGACCGGATCGAGCCGGCGGCCCGCCCGCGGCTCCGGTGGCTGGCCACCGCGGGCATCCTGCTGCTCGCCGTGGGCGCCCTCGGCGCCCGGACCCTGATCGCCTACGAGAACGACTGGTTCGGCCCGCGCCTCAGCACGGCGCACCCGGTGGACGCGGCGAGGTTCGTCGCCGACCACGACCTGCCCGGCCCGCTGTTCAACGATTACCAGAGTGGCGGCTACCTGATCTGGGCCCTGGGCCCCGAGCGCCCCGTCTACATCGACCCGCGCTACACGCCCTACGCCGCCGACGTCCGCGCCGCCGCCGTAGCGTTCCAGCGCGCCCCCTCGGTTGACGGCCTGCGCGCGCTGCATGCCCGCCACGGCTTCGCCACCGCAGTGATCAGCAACGTCGAGGCCTTTCGCGTGGCCCAGACCTTCCAGGCCGCCCCCGAGTGGACACTGTTATATCTGGGGCCCGCGGCCTCGGTCTTCGTCCACCGCGACCACCTCACCCCCGCCCTGTCCGCTCTGGCCACAAACGCCCTGGTGGCCGATCGCTTCGCCGCCGTCGACAACCTGAGCACGCTCATCGGACTGACCAACGTGGCCAGTGCGGTCTCCCCCGGCGAGACGCTGCGCCTGCTGCGCACGCTCCAGCGCAACGTCCCCGGCTGGAAGCTGCTGAAGCCGCGGGTCGAGGACACCCTGCTGCGATACTGCGAGGCCCGGGCCTTCGCCTCGGGCGAGGCCGGCGGGGCGCGGCTCTCCGCCGCGCAGGTCCAGCAGCGATTCGCGCTCTACTACCTCAACGGCGAGGTGGACCTCGCCCGGCTCATCGCCAACGGCTACCTCGTGGCCCATCCCGACGACGCAGCAATGCACTACAACCTGGCCTGCGTCGAGTCGCGCGCCGGCGACCTGCGGGCGGCCTACGCCGCGCTCGCCGCCGCCCTCGACCGCGGCTACGACCAGTTCGACCGCATCGAGACCGACGGCGACCTGGCGGCGCTGCGCGCCGACCGGAATTACGACTCGTTCCGCAACCGCTGGCAGGGCCGCCGCACCGCCCGCGCCGCCAGCTGACGGAGTTCGCGACCGTGCTGCGCTGCCCCACCTGCCGCTGCGACCTGGACCCCGCCACCCCTGCGGCGGCCCGCTGCCGCTGCGGCTTCGCGGCCCAATCGCACGACGGCTTCGCGGTCTTCGCCCCGCGCCTCGCCCACAGCCACGACGGCTTCGGCGACCACGCGCACGACGACCTCGCCGCGGTGGAGGACCGGCACTTCTGGTTCCGCTGCCGCCGCGAGCTCCTGGTGCACCTGCTGCGCACCCACGCTCCCGAGGCGCGCTCGTACTGCGAGGTCGGCTGCGGCGGCGGCCACGTCCTCGCGGCGGTGGCGGACGACCGTCCCGGACTCTCGCTCTGGGGCGTGGAAGCCTCGCTGGCCGGCCTGCGCCACGCGCGACGGCGGGTGCCCGGAGCGCGGCTCCTCCAGGCCGATGCCACCCGGCTACCGTATCGAGACCATTTCGACGCCAGCGGGTGCTTCGACGTGCTCGAGCACCTGGACGACGACCTCGCTGCCCTGCACGGCCTGCACGATGCCCTGCGCCCGGGCGGTCTCCTGCTGGTGACCGTGCCGCAGCACCGCTGGCTGTGGTCTTGGGTCGATGAGGCGTCGTGCCACCGCCGCCGCTACTCCCGCGCCGACCTCGCCGGGAAGCTGGCGCGCGCCGGGTTCGCGGTGGAGCGCTGGACCTCGTACCTGGTGTGGTTGCTGCCGCTGATGCAGGCGGCGCGCTGGCGGCGGCCCGCCGAGGCGAGAGCCCCGCGGCTACCGCGCGTCGTCGATACGGTCGGTCGGATCGTGACCCGGGGCGAGCTGACCTTCACCCGCGCCGGCTGGGACCATCGCTGGGGCGGGTCGCTGGTCTGCGTCGCCCGGCGCGCCGACTGACCGGCCCGCGAGCCAGAGCACCCCGCCGATCAGCGCCTGCGCCAGGGTCATGGCCAGCCAGAGCCCGGCGATGGCCACCGCCATGACCTCGGGCATGCCCGCGGCCACGAACAGCGCCACGAAGCCGGCCTCGCGCACCCCCAGACCGCCCACGCTCACCGGCAGCATGCTCGCCAGCCAGACCACGGGCAGCAGCGCCGCGTAGGCCACCGGCGGGGTGGTGTCGCCCAGCGCGCGGCCCAGAACCACCAGCGCCGAGATGGCCACCACGTGCGTGAGTACCGCGCCCAGCCCCGCCGCCACCAGCGCCCGGGGTCGGGGCGCCCGTGTCAGGGGCAGCCGCGCGCGCCAGCGCCTGGGGATCCGATCCGGACGTGCCAGGATCGCCGCGGCCGCCAGCGACCCCGGCAGGAGCGACAGCACCACGAGCCGCAGCCAGGGGCCCGGCACCAGGTCCCAGGCCAGCGGCAGCGCCAGGCTCGCCAGCAGGCCCAGGCCGGCCAGGCCGATCAGGCGGTCGCAGAGCACGCTCTGGGCGGCGATCAGTCGGCCCACCCGGTGCCGCGGCATGAGCGCCCAGCGCGCCACGTCGCCGCCGGCCGCCGTGGGCATGGTCAGGGTGAAGAAGGCGCCCACCAGCACGAGGCGCAGCAGGGTCACCACCGGCAGCGGCCGTTCCCAGGCCCGCAGCACCTGACGCCAGCGCCAGGCCAGGACCAGGTTGCGCAGCATGAGCAGCGCGAACGCCGCCATGGCCAGCGGCGGCGACGCGGCGGCGAGCTGATGGCGCACCTCGCCGATGTCGGTGCGCACGGCGAGCACGGCCAGCACCACGGCGGTGAAGGCGATCTTCAGGAGGTTGAGGGTCATGGCGCGACGGCGGGTCATGACACGGCCTCCGCCAGCAGCGGCGAGCCGTCGCCAAGGATGATCGGGGCGGCGAAGAGAGCATCGTGATGGCGGCGGGCCGGCGCCAGCATTTCGACCAGGGCGGCGGGCGGCGCCGGCGGCGACGGGACCGTGGCCGAGGCGGCGGCCCAGCCCTCCAGGCCGAGACGCAGGCGGCGCGCGGCCTCGCGTGGCAGGAGACGTTCCACGAGGCCCGTGCTCCGGCGCGACAGCGAGGCCAGGCCGGGCAGGAGACGCCCCTGCGAGGCGTTGAGCCGGCGGTCGACCACGTTGTCGGCGGCGAAGTGGGCCGGCAGGCCGAGGAACGCTTCCAGCGCGTGCAGGATGCCGAGGCGGTCGCGGGCGAAGGCGGCGTAGTCGAAGAGCAGGAGGTCGGCGCCGTAGGTTCGGCGCCAGGAGGCCAGCAGGTCGGTGTAGACCGCCTCGCCGAAGCGGTAGTGCAACCAGCCGCCGTCCTGGCGGCGATCCCAGCCCCCGCGCGCGAAATCGATGAGCGGCGGCACCGGGTCGCCCAGGCGCGTGAAGTGCGCGTGCAGCGACCGCACCCACGACACCGGTTCGCGCACCCCCAGCACCACCTTCACGCCGGGGGTGGCCGTCTGCAGACGGGCGGGGATTTCAGTGTCGAGGGCATAGCCCGGCTCGATATCCCCGATCAGCTGGCCGGGCCGCGCGCCCGCGAGCTGGTCGGCGTACCACCGGGGTCCGCGATCGCGGTGCAGGTTGAGGTAGTTGAGTTCCTTGCGCCACGGCAGGTGGATCCCGGGGTGGCGCTGGAGGTTGTGGTAGAGGTAGGTGGTGCCGGTGCGGGGCAGGCCGGCCACCACGAAGTGCGGTCCGCAGCCCGGGGTCAGCACGGCAGGACCTCGGCGGGGTCGGCGTTCTCCTGCGCGGTGGTCGCCGGATCGGCCGCCGGCGTCCGCTGGTGGTGGATGGCCCGCACCAGCGTGCGCGGCCGGCCCTTCACCTCACGGAAGACACGGCCCACGTAGAGGCCGCAGACGCCCACGGCGAACACGGTCAGCCCGCCCAGAAGCCAGATCGAGATGAGCAGGCTGGTGTAGCCGGGCACCGGCTTGCCCAGGACCAGGCGCGTCAGGAGCGCCCAGGCGAGCGCGCCGCCCGACAGGCCCAGGATGGCCAGGCCGAGGCCCGCCAGCAGGGTCAGCGGGCGGTCGCTGAACGAGGTCACCGCGCGCAGCGTCAGCGCCAGCTTGCGGCCCAGGGTGTAGGTGCTGCCCGGCCGCGAGCCCTTGCGCACCGTCAGCGCGCGCTGGCGGAAGCCCGCGTCGTGGGCCACCGGACCCAGCACGAACTCGCGCTCGCCGTACTGCAGGAGCGCCTGGACGTAGGCGCGGGTCATCAGCCGCACCGTGAGCAGGTTCGGCGGCAGATCGAGGCCGGTCAGCGCGTTGAAGAGCTTGTAGAACACGGCGCCGGTGAGCCGCTCGACCACGCCGCCCTTGCGCGCCTGCTGCTGGCCGAAGACCACGTCGTCGCCGTGGTCCAGCTCGCGCCAGAACTCCGCGAGCAGCTCGGGGGGTTCCTCGAGGTCGACGTCGATGAGGAAGACGCGCCGGCCGCGGGCCGCGGCCAGCCCCGCCATGATGGCCTGGTGGTGGCCGTAGTTGCGCGCGAGCTCGATCACCGTGACGTGGGGGTCGGCGCTGGCCAGGCGGCGCGCCTCGGCCAGCGAACCGTCGGTGGCGCCGTCCACCACGTAGATCACTTCCCAGGCGCCGCACACCGCCCGGGCCGCGGCGCTGATCCGCGCGTGGAACGGGGCGACGAACGCCTCGGACTGGTAGAGCGTGGTGACCACCGACAGCTGCATGGTTCCTCCCGGCGGACACACGCCGCCATCGGATCTCCATGCAAGGAGCGATCCAGCCCCCGGCGGCGCACTGGCCCCCCGCTTGCAACGCTCCAGGCAGGAGCGGACCGCGTGGTCCGTCCAGTCTGGAGTCGTGGCATGATTGACCAGATCCCGTTCAACCGGCCCTTCATCGCTGGCAAGGAACTGTTCTACATGGCCAATGCGGTCGTGGAGGGGCAGCTCGCCGGTCGGGGCACGTACACGCGCCGTTGCGAGGCCTGGCTACGGGAAAAATTTGCCGCCCGGCACCCCCTGTTGACCCACACCTGCACCGCCGCGCTGGAGATGGCGGCGCTCCTGGCGGGTCTCGGTCCGGGCGACGAGGTCATCCTGCCGTCGTTCACCTTCGTCTCCACCGCCAACGCCTTCGCGCTGCGCGGCGCCACGCTCCGCTTCGTGGACATCCGCCCCGACACCCTGAACCTGGACGAGACCCGGCTCGAGGCCGCCATCAACGAGCGCACCCGCGCCATCGTGCCGGTGCACTACGCCGGCGTGGCCTGCGCCATGGACGAGATCCAGGCCATCGCCGCCAAGCACAACCTGCTGGTGATCGAGGACGCCGCCCAGGCCGTGGGCGCCACCTACCACGGCCGACATCTGGGCACCCTCGGCCACTTCGGCTGCTACAGCTTCCACGAGACCAAGAACCTGATCAGCGGCGAAGGCGGCGCGCTCCTCGTGAACGACCCCGACCTCTGGGAACGCGCCGAGATCTGCTACGAGAAGGGCACTAACCGCACGCGGTTCCTGCGCGGCGAGGTCGACCGCTACGTGTGGGTGGGCCTGGGCTCGAGCTACGCGCCCAGCGAGCTGGTGGCGGCGTTCCTCTACGCCCAGCTCGAGTCCGCCGACCAGATCACCCGCGACCGCCGCGCGGTGTGGGAGGCCTACCGTCAGGCGTTCACGCCGTTCGCCGAGCGCGGGCTGCTGCGCGTGCCCACCGTGCCCGCGGGCTGCGAGCACAACGCCCACATGTTCTACCTCATCCTGCCCACCGGCGAGGCACGCGACCACCTCATCGACGCGCTGCGCCAGGCCGGCATCCAGGCGGTCTTCCACTTCGTGCCGCTGCACTCCTCGCCCATGGCCGCGCGCCTGGGCTGCCAGGGCGGGCCGCTGCCCGTGACCGACGACCTCGCCGCGCGCCTGGTGCGCCTGCCGTGCTATTACGGCATGACCCCGCAGGAGCAAGACCGCGTCATCGCGGCGGTCATGGCCGCCGTCTCCACCAGCGTGCGCCGGGAACTGGTCCCGGCCGGGGCATGAGCGCCGGCGCGGCGACGGCCGCAGCCGCGATCCGCCTCGAGCTGGGCGTGTCGTTGCCCCCGGCCGGCCGCGAGTACCTGGCCGCCGCGCTCACCCGCAGCTACGACCTCGCCGAGGTCGCCTTCGCCGACGAGGCGGTGCTCGTCACCCCGGCCGAGGCCATCGACCGCGCGCAGCTGACCGAGCAGGTCGCACGCCTGGCCTCGCTGGCGCGCACCCTCGTCCCCGACGTCCAGTTCACGCAGATCGGCGCCGGCACCTACACCGCCGACCCGCAGCCGAGCCTGCGCGCCCGCGGCGACGTCACCCCCGTGGCGCCGGGCATGGTGGCGCTGGCCGGGCCGTTCCTCGCGCTCACCGGCGCGGTCGACCGCTACTGGCGACGCGTGGCCGCCGCGCTCGCGGCCCGCGAGGAGGAGTACCCCACGCTCTGGCCGGTGGACCTCTACCGCCGCATCGACTACTTCCGCGAGTTCCCCCAGCAGGTGCTGCTCGCCGCCCCGGTCCACGAGACCTTCCGGCGGCGCGAGGCGTTCGCCGCGGCCCACGGTCGCGCGCAGGACTACGAGACCGTCGACAGCGGCGCCCACCTCGCCGCCAGCCGCCTCGGCCTGCAGAGCGCGGTCTGCGATTGCTGCTACTACCTGCGGCGCGACACCGCCGACCAGCCCGACCGCTGGTACACCACCGCCGGCCGCGTCTACCGCAACGAGATCTCACCCGACGGCGGCCTCGACCGCCTGCTCAGTTTCCGGGTGCGCGACATCATGGCCGTGGGCAGCGAGCGGTTCGTGCGCGCGGCGCAGGAGCGCATGCTCGCCGAGGCCGCGACGTTCCTCGAGCGCCTGGGATTGCGCTGCCGCATCGAGACCGCCGGCGACCCCTTCTTCGCCAACGACAGTGTGCTCAAGAACCTCTTCCAGACCACCGCCCAGCTCAAGTACGAGCTCAAGGTCCCGCTGCCCCACGACGGCCGCGACCTGGCCATCGGCTCGGTCAACCTGCACCAGGACTTCTTCGGCCGCAGCCTCCAGATCCGTCTGCCCGACGGCTCGCCGGCATGGTCGGCCTGCGTGGGCGTGGGCTTCGAACGCGCGGCCTACGCCATCTGCTGCCAGCACGGTCCCGACCCCGGGAACTGGCCCGACCTCGACCAGGGAGGGACGCCGGCATGAGCGACGTCCGGCAGCAGGCCGAGCAGGCCCTGGCCGCGCACGCGCACCGCCGCCACGCCGTGCTCACCGGCAACGGCACCACCGCGCTGTGGGCGGCGCTGTCGGCGCTCGAGCTGTCGGCGGGCGCCGCGGTGCTCTATCCCGACCTGACCTGCGAGACCGCGGTCAACGCGGCCATCCTCGCCGGCCTGCGACCCGTGTTCGCCGACGTCCAGAGCGCCACCGCCCATCCCGCCGCCGCCGACCTGGTGCTCACCGCCGCGCGCAGCGGCGCCCGCGCCATGGTGCCCACCCACCTCTTCGGCCACCGCGCCAACCTGGCCCCGCCCGCGCGCATGTGCCCCGCGGTGGTGGACGCCGCCCAGACCGCCGGCGAGCCCGAGGACCTGACCGGCGGCGTGGCCGCCGTGCTCAGCTTCGGTGCGGGCAAGCAACTCGACCTCGGCCACGGCGGCGCCATCGTCACCGACGATCCCGACCTCGCCCGGACGTGCCGCCGCCTGGTGGACGACCTCGCCGACGCTCCCGCCCAGCGCGAGGCCTGCCGCCGCGCGTACATGGTGGATCTGGTGGCCCTCGGCCGCGATCACGCGCCCGGCACCCCCGACCATGCCCACCGGCGACTCGCGCTGCTCCAGCGCCACGGCCGCGGTTACCTCGCACCGCCTACAGCCGATCTCTCGGCCCGACTGCCCGAGGCCCTGACCCGTCACGCCGCCATCGTGCGCCGCCGACAGGTCCTGGCCGCGCTGCTCGAGGAGGGTCTCACCGACCTCTCGGGCGTGCGCCTGTTCCTGCGCCGCGGCGAGGCGCCCTGGCGCTTCACCTTCGCCGTGGGCGGCCGTCGCGACGCGGTGATCAGCGCGCTGCTCGCGGCCGGCCTGCGCGCCAGCCGCCTGTTCCCCCCGGTGCACCCCCTCCTGGCGCGGCCCGACCGTGACTACCCCCGCGCCATCGCCCTCGCCGGCCAGCTCGTGAACATCGACCTCGCCGGTCTCGGCGACCACCCAGCCGCCGCCTGCCGCGCGGCCGTGGCCGCCATCACCCGTGTCCTGACCAGGGAGTCGGTGGCATGACCTGTGGCAATTGCGGCCATGACGGCCTGGAGATCCTCGACGAGCGCGACGGCCACGGTCGGCCGCTGGTGACGTCGGACGCCCAGCTCCTCGACGCGGTCCGCGCCGTGCGCACGCTCTGCCCCGCCTGCGCCTGCATCCAGATCCACTACGACCCCCCCGACCGCCTCCAGCGCTTCTTCGCCGCGCAGTACGACGTCTCCGATGCGGTCCAGGACAACCTGGTGGTGGACCGGGGCCATCCCGTGGGCAAGCACACCCTGGTCAAGCACCACGGCGCCGGCCTCGTCAGGCGGCTCGCCGACCGGGGCGACGTCCTGGAGATCGCCTGCGGCAGCGGCGAGTGGCTCGCCTGGCTGCACGGCCGCCGTCCCGGATGGCGCTGCTGGGGCGTGGATCCCGCCGCCCGCGCCGGCACCGCCATGCCCCCGGGCGCGGTGTTCGTGCGCGATCGCTTCCGCCGCGAGACCCTGGCCGGCCGCTCGTTCGACCTCATCGTGGCCCACGGCTTCCTCAACCGCGCCCCCACCCTGCCCGAGCTGCGCAAGATCCGCGCGCGGTCGCTGCCGGGCACGCTGCTGAGCCTGGAAGTCCTGACCCTGGAGGACTCGGTCTTCGCCCCCTTCGTCTGGGACCATCCCTTCCACTTCCGCCGCGAGGTCTTCGCCCGCTACCTGGCCGCGGCCGGCTTCGCGGTGGAGGCCTGGCACGACTGCGTCTCGGCCTGGAACTGCCTGGCCCGCTGCACCGGCCTGCCCGTTCGCGAGGACGAGCCGCTCGCCGTCCCCGAGGCCATGGTCAGCGCCACCCGCGGCGACTGGCTGCGGCACCTCACCTGGTGGGACGAACGCGTCGAGAACCTGCGCCAGGAACCCGTGCCGGCCGGCCGTCGCGCCGCGCTCTTCGGCGCCGGCCTCTTCTCCGCCGTGCTCCACCACGAGGTGGCCGGGGACCTGGATTTCGACCTGGTGGTCGACGACGTCAAGGCCGGCCGCCGCTTCGCCGGCCGCCGCGTGGTCTCGGTGGCCGAGGCCGCCGCCGCAGGCAAGGTCCACGTGCGTCTGCTCTGCCGCGACCGCTACGAGCCCGCCGTGGCCGACCAGCTCATCGACGCCGGTATCGCTTTCTCCCCGTCCGCCCATCCCGTCCGAAAGGTCAGCCATGCTGGAACGTGAACTGCGTGACGTGTTCGCCGCCGCTCTCGGCGGTGTCTTGCCCGAAGGCGACTTCGGGCGCGACCAGGTCGAGGAATGGGATTCGCTGGGCCACGTGAAGCTGGTGCTCCAGCTCGAGGCCACACTCGGCATCAGGGTGGCGCCGGCCGACATTCCCGCGCTGCACGCCGACTTCGAGACCGTGCTCGCCTACGTCGCGGCGCAGCGCCAGGAGGTGTCGCCATGAGGGCGGTGATTTACGGTTCCGGCCGGCTCGGCAGGCAGGTCCTGCACCTGGTGACCACGCACTTCGGCGCACAGCTCACGGTGGTCGGCTTCGTGGACGACACGAAACCCGCGGGCGAGGACGTCCGCGACGGCTACCTCACCCTCGGCGGCCTCGACGCCGTGGCCGCCGCGCCCGACACCGCACCCGACCGCGTGGGCCTGATCCCGGCCATCGGCTATGGCGACCTTTGCGCCCGCGGCCGCGCGCTCCAGCACGCCCGCGCCCTGGGCTACGGCTTCCCCACCCTGGTGCACCCGCGCGCGCTGATCGAGCCCGGCTGCCGGCTCGGCGCCGGCGTGATCGTGCTCGCCGGGGCGCTCCTGGACCAGGGTGTCCAGGTGGACGACTTCTGCTACCTCGACCAGGGCGTCAAGCTGGGCGAGGACACGGTCCTCGGCCCCAACAACTACCTCGCCGCCGGCACCACGCTGGGCGGCAGCGTGCGCCTGGGCCGCGACAACTTCCTCGGTCTCGACACCACCGTCACCGACCAGGTGACCGTGGGCGACGGCAACTTCGTCAACGCCAAGTCACTGGTCTACAAGGATCTGGGTGATCGCCAGCGCCTGGTCCAGTTCCACGAACAAACCCGACTGCCCCTGCCCACGGCGGCCGACACCTGCGAGGTGCTCTGATGGATCAGCCCGACCTCACCCAGCTCGAGCAGTTCGTGCAGAGCTACGACTACCCCACCGACATCCTGGTGGAGACCGTCGCGCACTGCAATCTGAAGTGCGTCATGTGCCCGCAGAAGAACCTCACGCGTCCCCGCGGCCGCATGTCCTACGAGCTGTGGAAGAAGATCGTCGACGAGGTGGCCGAGGCCAGCCCGTCGACCACCATCTGGCCCGCGCTCATGGGCGAGCCGCTGGTCATGGCGCCCGAGATCTTCCGCTGGCTGCGCTACGCCAAGCACGCGGGCATCGAGCGCATCGCCCTGAACAGCAACCTCAACCTGCTGCGTCCCGACCACGCCGAGTCGCTGGTCACCAGCGGGGTCGACGAGCTGATCGTGGGCCTCGACGCCGCGAGCTGCGATCTCTACCGCGAGATCCGCGTCGAGGGCAACCTGGAGCGGGTGCGCCGCGCCATCGAGTACCTGGCCGACACCAAGGAGCGCCTGGCCTCGCGCACGCCGAAGCTGGTGCTGCAGTTCATCGTCATGGACGAGAACGCGCACGAGGAGCAGGCGTTCATCGACTACTGGCAAGCCAGCGGCCACGAGGTCGATCTGAAGATCAAGCCGCGCACCGGCTGGGGCGGCACGGTGCCGGTGTGGAGCGGCATGCAGCCGGGCAAGCAGCGCGATCGCCTGCCGTGCACGTGGCTGCTGCGCCAGCTCACCGTGTTCTGGAACGGCCAGGTGCCCCAGTGCGACGGCGACTGGAACGGCCGCACGCGCTACGGCAACCTCAACCGGCAGAGCATCAACGAGGTCTGGAACGGCCCGCTGGCCCGGGTCCGCGCCAAGCACTTCCGCGGTGACTACAAGTTCGTGCCGTGCCACGATTGCCAGGACTGGTCGGCCGGCCTCTCGCGCACCATCCACTGCGGCCAGCCGGCCGCCGCCGCCAGGGAGTCGTGATCATGCCGATGCAGATGGAACTGCAGGAGATGCAACCGCCGGGAACCTGGTGCACCGACTGGGCCTTCCTGCGCGCGGTGACCGACAGCGGCGCCCGCAACTACCTCGAGGTGGGCTGCGGCGAGGGTCGTGTGGCGGGCGAGCTGGTGGACCTGGGACTCTGGGGCTACGGCATCGAGCCATCGGCCGAGGCGGTGCGCCGCTGCCGGCTGCGGCTGGCGGTGCCCCTGGCCTCGCGCCGCTTCCGCCTCTTCCACGGCACGCTGCAGGAATTCGAGCCCGAGCACCCCGTGGATCTGGTCTACTCGCAGATGGTGCTCGAGCACGTGGCCGACGACCTGGCGCTCGTCCGCGACATGATCCGCTGCGTGCGCCCCGACGGCACGGTCATCGCCGTGGTCCCCGCGCGTCCCGAGCGCTGGGGCCCCGAGGACGATCTCAGCGGCCACCTGCGCCGCTATGACCGCGAGAGCCTCACCCTGCTCTTCCGCGCCGCGGGCCTGAAGGACATCGAGATCAAGTCGCTCAACGTCCCGGTCTCCAACGTGCTCCGCCGCCTGAGCGAGCAGGCCGTGGGCGAGGGCCTGGCGGAGCGGTCGGACCTGGACACGGCCGGTCGCACCGAGCTGAGCGGCCTGCGCGACGTCCCCTACAAGAACCGCTTCCCCGCCTGGTGCCGGTTGGTCCTCAACCGCACGGTGATGTGGCCGTTCTGCCAGCTCCAGCGCGCGTTCTTCGGCAGCGACCGCGGCCTGGTGCTCATGGCCACCGGTCGCGTCACCGCGGCCGCCGCGCACTGGCAGGAGTCGGCGTGACGGCTGGCACGGTGGCCATCGTGCAGTCGAACTACATCCCGTGGAAGGGCTACTGCGACCTCATCGCCCGCAGCGACCTCTTCGTGCTGCTCGACGACGTCCAGTACACGCGCCGCGACTGGCGCAACCGCAACCGGATCAAGACGCCGCAGGGCCTGCGCTGGCTCACCATCCCGGTCCAGGTGAAGGGGCGCTACGAGCAGTCGATCCGCGACACCCGCATCAGCGACCGCGGCTGGGCGGCCGCGCACTGGCAGCAGCTCGTGCAGGCGTATGGCAAGGCGCCGTGCTTCGACCAGGAGCGAGCGTGGCTCGAGCCGCTGTACCGCGACGAGGCGCCGCGGCTGGAGTTCCTCTGCGAGGTGAACCGGCTGTTCCTCGCGGCGATCTGCGCGCGGCTCGGGATCCGGACCCCGCTGGCGAGCTCGACGGACTTCGAGCTGGTACCGGGAAAGACCGAGCGCCTGCTGGCGATCTGCCGGCAGGCAGGCGCCGCGCGTTACCTCTCGGGACCGGCGGCGCGGGATTACCTGGACGTGGAGAGCTTCGCCGCAGCGGGGATCGCGGTGGAGTGGATGGATTACGGCGGGTATGCCGAGTATCCGCAGCTCCATCCGCCGTTCGCGCACGGGGTGACGGTGCTGGATCTGCTGGTGCACATGGGGGACGAGGCTGCCGGGTATCTGCTGGGGAATTGATCGCGTCCGGGTGAAGATGGCGCCACCGGACTTCGCAGCCTAATCCAATAGCACTGCCCCCACACCTGCTCCGACCAGCTTCGCTGCCCGGCTTTCCCTCCGGCATGCATATTGCACGATCCAGCAAGATGGCGTATAATTTTGCAACAAATAATCGTGCATAATGCCATCCCGAACCCCAGCCGGGAGCCCCGTCGACCATGCGCCAGCTCGCCGCCGCAACCGCCCTGACCCTCCTTCTGGCTGCCCCCACCCTGGCCGCGACCCTGGAGACCAGCGCGCAGGTCACCATCCTCCCCGCCAGCACCGCCCTGCTCACGGACCAGGCCCCCGACGGCGCCGCCACCTGGTCGGTCGCCGGCGAACGCGACGCGCAGATCCAGGTCACCCTGGAGTGGCGCACCGCCGACGGCCGCCGCCTCGCCGCCGCCGAGCCCACCCCCCTCCTCCTGGACGCCACCGCCCGGAGCCTGGCCACCCCCGCCACACCGACCGGCATCGCCGCCGCCCAGCCCGTGGCCACCCTGGTCCTCTGCCGCGAGTAGCTCCCGGTCCGGATCCTGCATCGTTCCCCTGCAGACCCCCCTGGAGGTGATGTATGCGTCCGGTTCCTGGCCGCTCGCGGCTGGTTTTCGTCCTGATCATCCTGCTGGCCGGCAGTGCGCTGGCGTCGTCGACGGGCCTGACGCCCGACGAGAGCGCCGACTTCCGCGCCGCCAAGTGGGGCATGACCCCCCGGCAGGTCCGCAACACCGAACAGGCCGCCCCCCACCTCGACGAGGGTCCCCTCCTCGGCTTCCCCGCCACCGTGGCCGGGCTCCCCTGCCAGGTGATCTACCTCTTCCGCGACAACCGCCTGTGCATGGGCTTCTACCAGTTCTCCGACATCCACGACGACCTGGCCGCCTACTTCCCCGAGGCCGAACGCCTGCGCGACCTGCTCAGCGCGGCCTGGGACGAGCCCCAGGTCGAGAAGTGGGACTGGGAGGACCCCATGTTCGCCGACGACCCGCAGATGCAAGGCGAGGCGCTGGGGCTGGGTCTGGTACGTTACGAGCTGGGCTGGATGAGCGACCGCTCCATCGTGGCGATGCGCATGTCGGGGGGCAACCTGCTGGCCGACATCCTGGTCCTCTACGCCGACCGGACCTGCTTCCCCGACGGCCAGGCCGCCTTCGGGGAGTTCTTCACCGGCAAGGTCGGCATCCCCTCTCCCTATTACCGGCAGTGAGCGGATCAGTCGCCCGCGGCGAGTGGGCGGTTGTCGGCGGGCTCGAGCCATAGCCAGTGGCCGGGCTCTGCCTCGCGCGGCGGCAGGCTCTCGAGGAAGTCGGCGAGGCGCTTGCGTTCGAGCGGCTTGGTGACGAAGCCGTTCATGCCGGTGCGGCGGCACTTGTCGCGGTGGAACTCGGTGGCGTGGGCGGTCATGGCCACCACCGGACCGCTGTAACTCACCTCGGAGCGCAGCGCGCGGGTGGTCTCGAAGCCGTCCAGGTCGGGCATCTGCAGATCCATGAACACCAGATCGAACGACGTGCGGCGCACCTCGGCCAGGGCTTCGCGACCGCCGGGGGCCACGGTCACGTCGAGATCGAGGCTCTCGAGGAGCTTGCGGGCCACGAGCTGGTTGACCGGGTTGTCCTCGACCACGAGGACGCGGAGGGCGTCTGGCTGGTGCGTCGCCTCGGCCTGGTCCGCGCTCCGGCTGTCCGGGCAGGGCAGCGGCAGCAGGATGGCGAAGCGGCTGCCCTGGCCAGGAACGCTGTCCGCCCACAGCCGGCCGTCCATGAGGTCGACCAGGCCCTGGACCATGGCCAGGCCGAGACCGGCGCCGGCCAGGTCGTCGCGATGAGTGTCCTGCGCCTCGCCGGACAGGATCTGTTCGAGACGATCACTGGCCAGGCCGCAACCGGTATCGGTCACGACCAGGAGGATCGCCTCGCCCTCGGGAGCCATCTGGATCTCCACATGGCCGCCGGTCGCCGTGTATCTCAGGGCATTGTCCAGCAGCAGGTCCAGCATCTGGGCGCAGCGCTGGGCATCCCCCAGCACCCGGGGCGGTAGACCGTCCTGGATCCGCAGATCGAGGTTGACGCCGCGACTCGCCGCCAATTCGCGCCAGCGCGCCCGGGCCTGCGTGACGAGATCCACGGGCCTGAACAGCGCGGTGTTCAGCTTGAGGGCATCCGCCTCCAGGCTGGTGTAGTCGAGGATCCGATCGAGCAGTTCGAGCAGGCGACCCGAGGAGTGCTGGATGACGGTCACCGCCTCGGTCTGTTCGTCGTCGAGGATGCCCGTGGCCAGCAGGTCGACCATGCCCAGGACCCCGTTCAGCGGGGTCCGCAGCTCGTGGCTGATGGCGGCGAGGAAGCGGTTCTTGTTGAGGTTGGCGGTCTCGGCGCGCTGCTGGCCGCGCCGGGCCTCCTCGGTCTCGTCCTGCGCCGTCAGGTCGGTGACGAAGCCGAAGAACTCGGGGTCCTCGCCCTGCCGATCGGGGTCCTGCACCAGACACGCGGTCACCGAGACCGGCAGCAGGCTGCCGTCGGCGTGACGGATCCGGGTGTGGAAGTCGCGCACCGCGCCCTCGGCGGTGACCTGCTGGAGCAGGCGCAGACGGTCCTCGGGCGGGTCGTAGAAGCGCGTGTGGTACTGGCTGGCGATGCTCTCGCGCATCTCGCGTTCGGTGGCGTAGCCGAGCATGGCGAGCAGCCCGGGGTTGGCGCGCTGCATGCCCTGGCCCACCCGGGAAAAGAAGATGCCCAGGTTGGCGTGGCTGTAGATGTGGCGGTAGTGGCGTTCCGAGAGGGTCAGCAGGTGGGTGTAGGTGTGCTGGTCGAGGAGGTTGTCCACCAGCTTGACCAGGCGCTCGAGCACCTCGCGTTCGGTCGACTGCAGGTCGTGCTCGCGCCGCCGCAGGACGAGGATGCGGCCGCCGCCGCCGCCATCGAGCTCCAGGCGCAGGTCCTGGCCCGCCAGCGTGAAGTCGGCCTCGGCCTCGCCCGCGGGCAACGCCGGCTTGGCGATCCTCCCGGCCGCGGCGATCCGGGTCCAGCCCTCGGCATCGTCCTGGTAGACCGCCGCGCCGGTGTACGCGAACGGCGTGGTCACCAGGGTCCTGACCAGTGGCTCGAGGATCTCCTCGGGCGCGCCCTCGCCGAAGTCCAGCGACGCGAAGTCCACCACGGCGGACAGGGCATCGAGGCTCCAGCGGAGCATGTCCTGGCTGGCACAGTCGGTTACAGGTGACACGAAGGCTCCCGTCCTCGTTGACACACGAACGTCACCTGGAGGGTATCGGCAGGATAGGCGCGGGATTGAGGCTGCAGGTCACCCCTGGCGCGGCGCGGCGCGCAGGCGCCGCCACCAGCGCCGCCACCAGGTTGGCGGCGGCACGGCTTCCTCGGGCCCCAGGCTGTCGTCGCCGTACTCGCGGCGCAGGCGGTGCAGGCGGTCCACGGCCCAGAGATAGAGGTCGGCCTCGGTGCGGTCGGGGAAATCAGCGAGGAGCTCCCGGTCGCGGATCACCTGCACCACCGGCCGGTAGACCGTGGCCAGCCACGAGCGGACCGCCTCGTGCCACGAATAGGCGCGGCCGTACATGGTGCCCAGGAAGTACTGGTGGACGGCGATGTGCTCGAGCAGGCGGTCGTAGCCGGCGGGGGACGTGAGCGTGATGGTGTCGTCGCCGGGCAGGTCCAGGCCGGTGACCTGGCGGAAGTTGTGGGCGCTGGCCTTGGCCAGGATGCCCTCGAGCGAATCGCCCGGCTCCACCGCCACGTCGGTGGGGAACTCGCGCACCTGGGCCTCGATGGTGCTGGCTTCCACCATGCGCGCCACCGCGATCCGGTGGTGGCCGTCGACCACGAAGTAGGCGCCGCCCACCTTGTAGAGGTCCACCGGCGGGAAGCCCGCGGACTCCACGAGGTCGCGCATGCGGCGCAGGCGATGGTTCAGGCTCTCGTCGCGGGGCAGGAACGCGCGGTCGAAATCCTGGGTGCGGTTGAGCGAGCCCACGATGGCGTGCAGCGGCACCTCCTGCACCCCGCGGTCGATCATGTGCGAGAGCTTGAGCTGCTGCTGGATCTCCTGGAACGGGACGAGCTCGTCGGGGCGGCCGCGCAGGGCGCCGAGGAGCTCGGTGACCGCCGGCGCCACGGGGCCGAGCCGCGGCCGGCTCACGGGCGCGCTCCCGGCGGTTCGTCGTCGAGGTAAAGGCCGCCGGTGGTCTCGAGCCAGTCGACCACGCGGTCAGCGGCGGCGGCCAGGTCGCCGTCCGAGACGTCGAGCTCGAGGCACATGAGCGAGGACTGGTTGATGAGCTCGCGCAGCAGATCCTGCTCGTCGAGGAAGATCTGCAGGTCGTCGTACTGGGACGGGTTGCCCGAGACCTGCAGGCGCTCGGCGCGGGCCGCGGCGAAGGTCTCCGGGCGGCGCACGCAGTGCACGAGGCGGAAGCCCAGCGGGCCGAGCAGGTCCTCGAGCCAGGCGAAGTCGTAGTCGCGGCCGTGGTGGAGCCGCTGCCAGCAGCGCGTGGAGATGTGGAAGCGGTCGACGATCCACGAGTAGTAGCGGAGCTGGCCGAAGAGGGTGGCCCAGGTGCGGTAGGTGTCGAGGGCCAGCTGCTCCTCGGTGGCGGGGTCGAAGTTGATCAGCCCGCGGCCCCACGGGAAGTTGGTGAACGCGCACCACTCCCCGGAGACCAGCGGGGAGTGGTAGCGGTAGCGGCGGGGGCCCACGAAGCGCGGGTGCTCGTTGAGCGCGAAGGCCAGGTCGGTCTTGTGGGTCAGGCGCGTGCCCTCGAGGATCACCTTGGGCACCAGCTTCTTGCCCATCAGCGGACCTCCCAGACTCCCGTGGCGCGGGCGGGCAGGGTGATCGAACCGCCGGCGGGCAGGCCCACGCCGCGGTCGCCGAAGAGCAGGTCGTAGCCCTGGGCCGGCTGCGGGAGCCGCCAGGAGAGCGTGGCCGGCGCGTCGGCCAGGTTGTGGACGACCAGGACGCGCTGGTCCGCCGCGGTGCGCAGGTAGGCCACCGCCGAGCGCGGCTGGCCGTCGAGGTCGACCAGCGCCAGATCGCCGCCGCGCAGGGCGGGGCTCTGCTGGCGCAGGCGGATCAACCGGCGGTAGCGCGAAAGCAGGCTCGCGGGGTCGTCGGTCTGGGCGGCCACGTTGGCGGTCTCGCGGCCGCGGGCGAAGCGGTACCAGGGCACGCCGGCGGTGAAGTCGGTGTCCTCGTCGGACCAGGGCATGGGCGTGCGCTTCTCCTCGTCGCCGCCGGCCGGGCCGTTCGCCAGGCCCACCTCCTCGCCGTAGTAGAGCCAGGGCGAGCCGGGCAGGGTGAGCAGGACCGCGGCGGCCTGGCCCTGCTTGGCCACGTTGCCGCCGAGCTGGGTCGCCAGGCGGGTCATGTCGTGGTTGGCGAGGAAGGTGCCGTCGAGGACGCCGTCGGGGTAGAGCGCGTCCAGCTTGACCAGCGCGGTGGCCAGGGGGCCGGCGTCGCCCAGGTTCACCGCCTGGATGATGCCGCCCGACAGCGCGAAGTTGAAGGTCATGGCGAACTCGTCGCCGCCGGGGACGGTGACCGCGTCGCCGTAGTAGGGCGCCACGTCCTCGCTGCCCGACCAGATCTCGCCGAGCATGAGGCGGTCGGGATACTCGGCGCGCATGAACGCCGAGAACTCGCGCCAGGCGGCGTGGGTCTCGGGGGTGTCGTTCTGCTGCTGGCCGGGGCCCGCCTCCACGAGGTGGCGGGCGGCGTCGAGGCGGAAGCCGTCCACGCCGCGCTCGAGCCAGAAGCGGGCGATCGACTGGGCCTCGGCCATGACGGCGGGGTTGCGGAAGTTGAAGTCGGGCATGCCGCTCCAGAAGATGCCGTAGTAGTACATGCCGCCGCGGGCGTGCCACACCGGGTAGGTGCCGCCCCAGGGCTGGGTCCAGCCGGGATCGTCCTCGCGCCAGACGTACCAGTCGCGGCGGGGCGAGTCGGGGTCGCGGGCGCTCTCGACGAACCAGGGGTGCTGGACGCTGCTGTGGTTGAGCATGAGGTCCAGGACCACGGCGATGCCGCGGCGGTGGCACTCCTGCAGGAGGCGGTCGAAGTCGGCCTCGGTGCCGTACTCGGGATTGAGGCGGTAGTAGTCGATGCAGTCGTAGCCGTGGTAGCTGGGCGAGGCGAAGACGGGCATGAGCCAGAGCGCCTCCACGCCCAGATCCCGGTCGGTGGCGGGATCGCCGTCGTTGAGGTAGTCGAGGCGGTCGATCAGGCCGTCGAGGTCGCCGATGCCGTCGCCGTCGGAGTCCTGGAAGCTGCGCACGAAGATCTCGTAGCAGACCTTGCCCTGCCAGTCGTGCAGGGCCCAGGGAAGGACTTCGCCGGACTCGGCGGGCCGGGCGCCGCGGTCGGCGGCGGGGACCACGGCGGACAGGATGGCCGGGCGCTGGTCGCGGCTCGAGAAGTCGCCGAGGACGGCCTCCTGGCTCGTCCCCTCGGGCACGATGAGGTCGACGATGGCCGGCTGGAGCGGCTCGCCGGGCCGGCCGCCGGCGAAGCGGTTGCTGATCTGGTCACCGGGGGAGATGGGGATCACGCCGAGCCAGCTGCGGCCCTCCTCGCTCAGGCCGATGGCCGACATGACCTCCATGCTGGCGGCGAGGTCGGCGCCGGTCACGAGCACGGTGTAGCCCCAGGTGTCGCGGGCCTCGCCGCCGAGGATGGCGTGGGGCACCTCGAAGCTGATCGACCGGCTCTTGATCCGGTAGTTCGGCGGGAAATAGACGTGGCGATCGATGGTGGCGGCGGCCTGGCGGCGCACCGCCGAGGGGTTGGGGCGCTCGCCGGTGGAGCCGCCGTCGATCTGCTCGCGGACCAGCTCGGCGTTGAGCAGGTCGCGCAGCGCGCCCTTGATCACGTTGGGGCGCGGCACCGCCAGCACCGCCACGTCCCAGGCGTCGTCGGGCGCGAGCTCGGCCAGCCGGCCGGGCAAGAGGCGGACGAAGCCCGAACCGGGGCGCCGGTCGGTGTCGATGTAGATGTCCAGGTTGAACTGGTAGAAGCCGTGCCGGGCGATCTTGTCGAAGCTGGTGCCGAGCTCGTCGGCGGCCTGGGGGCCCGGCTTGCGGATGCGGTTGGCGAACGTCACGGTGAAGACGGCGCGGTCGTCCTTGTTCTCCACCTCGAAGCCGGTGATGTCCAGGTCGCCGGGCTTGAACCCCTTCTCGGGATAGACGAGGTAGCCGTCGCCGTGGTCGTCGCCCTCGGGATCGGTCAGCTGGACGATGGGGTCGGCCAGGGCTGCGCCGGCCAGCAGGGCCAGCAGCGAGCAGGCGGCCAGGATTCTCGACTTGGACATCACGATCCCTTTCCTTCCGGTTCATGCGCGAACCCCGGGGCACGGGGGCCCCGGGGTTCCTGGTCTCTCCGAGCGCCCCTCTAGAAGAGGAGCTTCATGTAGGCCTTCATGCGGTTGTGGGTGTACTCGCGCTTCTTCAGGCTCTGGAACACGCCCCAGCTGTCGACGAAGCCGAGCTCGCCGTCCTGGGTCGTGGGGTTGTAGCCGTCGCCGAAGTTGGGGGCCCACTCGCCGAAGGCGGTCTGCAGGTCCATGCCGAACTCGGCCCCGCCCACCAGGTAGCTGGCGTGCAGGATGACGCTGTTCTTCTTGTGCTTGCCACCGGCCATGCGGTGCGAGCGGTTGCCCTGGAAGCCGGTGTTGCCGTCGACCAGGTCGACGTCGTAGTACTCGTAGGTCAGGTCGCAGTACAGCTCGCTGGTGAGCTGGTAGCCGGCGCCGACCTTCCAGACCATCATCTCCATCTTCTTGTCGTCGTCGTCGATGCTGTCGAAGTCGGCCCACTGACCGGGGAGCGGGGCCGCGCTGTAGTGGCCCATGACGCCGGCATCGGTGAGGTACTTCTCGTCGTTGAGGCGCAGGTCCTCTTCATCGATGTAGCGCCACTTGATGTGGAAATCGATGCCGTTGCCGACGTCGAAGAAGTAGTTGGCCTTGAGCATGTAGATGTTGGTGGTCTTCTCCTGGAACGGCATGTAGGCGTTCCGGAAGCTGCCGAAGCCGGCGTCGGGCTCGGACATCACGTACGGCGAGGAGCCGAAGGTGTAATTGACGTCGTCGCCCCACATCTGCCAGTTGTTGTTGTAGTCGATGTAGGAGTACTCGCCGGCGAGGTCGAGATCGCCCGTGCCCCAGCTGGGCACCACGGTGAAGCCCTTCCAGCCGATGCAGGTCTCGGCCAGCGGCTCGTTGAAGTCGGTGAACTCGTTGTCGATGTTGGTGGTGGCGAGCTGCTGGGCGTTGCCCAGGAAGCCGCCGTAGCCGAGCACCGAGGTGCCCTTCCACGAGGCGTTGTCGGCCTCGGGATAGTAGAAGGCGCCCTCGCTGCCCTCGGTCAACAGCACGTCGGCCTCGCGGCGGGCGGCCATGACCGACACCCAGTCGCTGCCGATGTTGAAGTACTGCATGTTCAGCGTGATGCCGGTGTCGAGGATGTCCTCGAGATCGGCGTCCACGTAGTACGACCAGTCGTCCATGTTGCCCAGGTTGTAGGCGGTGTAGCTGCTCCAGCCCGCCGTGCCCAGGTCGTTCAGGGTGTAGTACTTGGCGTAGTACGCCGCGGCGTCGAGGCTCAGGATGCCCACCGCATAGTCGCCCTTGAGGCCGAAGACCTGGTTGCGCTGGCGCATGCGCACGTCCTGACCGTCGTCCATGTCGGTGTCCGAGGGATCGAGCTCGATGTCGCTGACGTAGTCGAAGATGCCGGTCAGGCCCGCGTTGCGCACGGGGCGCCACTTCAGCTGCACGCCGTAGGCCGCGTCCATGCTGGTGTAGTCGCCGGTGCTGTAGCTCGGGCCGGCCCACAGCCGCGACAGGCTGGTGCGGGCCAGGTCGTACTGCAGCTTGCCGCCGGCGAAGCTGCCGTTGAAGAACAGGCCCTTGCCGTTGTCACGGTCGATGTAGCGGATCTTGCCGATGGTGAAGGGGTCGAACATGCCGAAGTCGCTCGAGCCGATGGTGGCGCGGTTGACCCACGAATAGCCCGGCGTGATGTTCACGGTGATGCCGCGCAGCTTGATGTACTCGTTGCTGCGCGGGTCGAATTCACCGCCGTCGCCGCCGGTGCCGCCCGCGTCGCTCGGGCTGCCGCCGAAGCCGCCCCAGTTCGTCCACTGGTTCTGGTTGAAGCGGCTCTTGATGCGGCCGTTGACCTCGATCTTGTCGCTGGGCCGGCTGGCGAAGAGCAGCTCGAACTCGGTGCCCTGGCCGTTGTCGCCGAAGCCCTCGCCGGGAATGGTGGTGAAGTTGTACATCGACCCGTCGTAGCGCCGGTTGCCCCACAGGAACTTGGTGTAGTTGACACCGGTCCACGACAGCTTCTGGCTGTCGGCAGCGATGGCCACGCCCATGAAGATGCCCGAGAGCATCAGACCGGCCAGCAGCAGCAGAATCATCCGTTTCATTACCGGGACCTCCTTGGATCGGGAGAAGCAGTGTCCTTACGGCTTCTCCAGCTTGACGACCGCCAGCTTCGCGGTGGTGCCGTCGTCGTTGCAGGCGTAGTTCTTGAGCTGAGCGTGGTCGCCCAGCATGTCCATCACGTGCGGATCGCAATCGTAATCGGTGCCGCCGCCGAAGCGGTGCTGGCCCTCGAACTCGTTGACCTTGCGGGTCAGCAGGTCGCCGCCGGCGGGGAAGCCCTCGTTGGACTGCATGAAGACCTGGTACTTCCAGGTGGCGGGATCGCCGCTGCCCAGCTTGTCCTTGTCCACGGTGGCGGTGATGCTCGAACGCGAACCCTTGACGCGCGTGGGCGCGATGATGCTGGCCGCCATGGCGCCGCCCTTGGCGTCGATCTCCTGCTGGACGCGCGACATGGGCTGCGGCGAGAGAATCACGCACACGTCCCAGGCCGTGCTCTCGTCGATCTCCACGTTCAGGCCCGGCGGTGTGGCGGTGTAGCCGCCCGGAGCGTTGTCGATGAAGATGAAGACCATCTGCACGGAGAAGCCGGTGCCCATCCGCCAGGGGTCTTCCAGCTTCGTCGCGACCGAGACCTCGAACTGGACCTTGTCGCCCTTGTCCTTGAGTTCGAACTCGGTCAGGTCGAAGGATCCGGGAGTGTAGACGGCGTCGGTGGGGTAGACGTACTCGCCCGGGCCGTAGTCGTCGTTCTTGGGATCCTTGAACTTAACATCGCCCGCAAGCGCGCTGCCGACCAGCAACAGCACGGCCACGAGCGCCAGCAGACCAATCCGCAGATTGCGCATGGCATTTCCTCCAGGGTTGGGGTTGTCGTCAGGGACTCGAATCATGGATTCCTCCATCAGCCCTTGACCGCGCCCGCGGTCAGGCCGCCGATCAGGAAACGTTGCAGGGCCAGGAACAGGATCATCACGGGCAGGGCGGCCACGATGGAGCCCGCCGAGAAGTATCCCCATTGCTGTTCCGCGAAGCCGCCCACGAAGAAACGCAGGCCGACCGGCGCGGTGTACATGGTCTCCTTGTCCATGATGGTCAGGGCGAGCACGAACTCGTTCCAGGCCGTCATGAAGCTGAAGAGCGCGGTGACGGCGATGGCGGGCTTCGACAGCGGCACGATGATCTTCCAGAAGATCACCGCCGGCGAGGCCCCGTCCATGAGCGCCGACTCCTCCAGCTCGCGCGGGATGGTGTCGAAGTAGCCCTTCAGCATCCACACGCAGAACGGAATGGCCGTGGTCGAATAGAGCAGCACCAGGCCGATGTAGTTGCTGCCCAGGTGCAGCCACTCGACGATGATGATGTAGAGCGGCACCAGCGTCAGCGTGCCAGGGAACATCTGCGAAAGCAAGAACGACATCATGCCGGCGCGGCGGCCCGGGAAGCGGAAGCGGCTGAACGCGTAGCCGGCGGTGCAGGCCAGGAACACGCCCATGACGGTGGTGGCGCCGGCCACCACCGCGCTGTTCAGCAGCCAGCGGCCGAACGGCTGCTGGCTGAACACGTCGACGAAGTTCTGCGCCGACACCTCCGCCGGCCACGGCACGATGGCGCGGATCCGGTCCCAGAGCGAGGGGTCGGCGGGCAGGTCGACGAACATCAGGCTCTGCTGGCCGCTGAACGCCACCGTCAGCACCCACAGGATGGGATAGACGGTGATCAGGACCATGAAGATCAGGAAGAGATGCAGCCAGAGGTGGCTGACCGATCCTGTGCGTCGGCCGCTCATATCCCCTCCGTCGCCTTGGTCACCCGGTTCTGCCAGATGCCGTACACCATGAGGATCAGGAAGATCACCACCGAGTACGCCGCGGCGTAGCCGTAGCGGTACTGCTCGAAGGCGATCTTGTACGCGTCGGTGATCAGGATCTCGGTGGCGCCCGCGGGCTCGCCCTGGCTCACCAGGTAGATGATGTTGAACTGGTTGAAGGTCCAGATCACCGAGAGGATCACCGCCGGCACCAGCGCCGGCTTGATCGAGGGCAGCGTCACGAAGCGGAACTGCTGCCACTTGGTGGCGCCGTCGACGCGCGCCGCCTCGTAGAGGTCGGCCGAGATGGCCTGCAGCGCACCCAGCGACACCACCATCATGAACGGGAAGCTGAGCCAGCCGTTGGTGGCCAGCACCGCGAAGAACGAGGTGTACCAGGTGTCGAACCACGACACTGGCTCGCCGCCGCACATCTGGATCACCTGGTTGATCACCCCGAACTGGCGGTGGAACATGCCCTTCCAGATCAGCGCGGTGATGTAGTTGGGCACCGCCCAGGGCAGGATCAGGATGATGCGGTAGAACGGTTTGAAGGCCAGGGTCTTGATGTTCAGGATCAGCGCCAGCAGGAGCCCCAGGCTCACGCCGATGGTCACATTGCTGATGGTCCAGAGAATGGTGAAGCCCAGCGTCCAGTAGAAGTTCTGGAAGTTGATGAACGTGGAGCCGTCGTCGCCGGTCTGGCTCACGTTGAAATCGGTGAGGATCTGGACGTAGTTGTCGAACCCGGCCCAGAGGTCGTAGAGCGGCTGGTTGACGTTGTAGAGCGTCTGGCTGGTGAACGACAACAGGACGCCGTAGAGGAACGGGAAGAACACCAGCAGGATCATGCCGATCATGGCCGGCAGCACGAAGCCGTAGGCGCTGCGGTGCTTGACCAGCGCCGAGCCGGTGCGCTGGGCCCAGCCGGCGGCGACCCAGTAGTAGAGCACGAGCGCGAGCAGGCCCAAGAGCAGCGCGCCCTGGTTGAAGCGGCCGCGCGCCTCGCCGAACTGGTCCTCCACCAGGCGGACCGCCACCACGCCCTGGTCGTCGTACGTGCCCCGCGGCTGGCGGAACTGGTCGAGGTTCCAGTGGGTGATGGTCAGGTCCTCGCCCGGGATGCGGGCCTCGCGCATGAGGGCGTCGCGGACCGTCAGGGCTCGTTCGGCCACGCTCTGCTCGGCGGCGAGCCGCGCCGTGCCCACCGCTTCGATACCCAGGCCGGCATGCAGCCCCAGGGCGGCAACGGTCAGCACCAGGCCGGCCAGGAACCGCGGCCAGCCCGCGGGCAGGACCCGGCAGACGATCACCACGGCCACCGCGGCGCCCAGCAGCAGGATCAGCGCGGTCCAGCCGCGCCCTCCGGTCCGAGCCGGCAACACCGGCGCGTTGAGCGCCTGGACCGAGCCCCTGACCTGGCCGTCCTCGAACAGTGGTATCACCAGCAGGAGGCGATCGTCGGCCTCGACCGAGGCCAGGATCTCTCGCTTGCGGGCGGCGCCCTCGGACACGTTGGTGGTGTAGGCCGCCTCGAGCTCCTTGGCCTCGTCGAAGTACTGCTTCTCCTCGCGCTTCAGCCGCCGCGGGAACTCGCCCGCCGCCATGTCCTCGGCGCTGGTCGACGCCACCAGCTGGCGCCGGCCGCTGTCGATGACCCGGATCTGCTCCAGCGACGGCACCGCGGACACCAGCGGCTGGATCACCGCCTGCACGTCGCCGGCCTCGGCGCGCACCCGCACCACCGCCTCGGAGATCGCCGCCGTGGTCACCACCGCATTCTGCTCGACGGCCTGCTGGCGCACGGTGTCGCGCCCGGCCTTCAGAACCAGCGACACCAGGCCCATGCCCACGATCAGGGCCGTGAGCAGGCCGGCGAGGATCTGGCGCGTACTGGCGTCACGCATGGCGACCTACTTCCTCAGGCTCTTGACCCGATCCTCGACTTCCTTCTGGGCCTGGTCCATGGCCGACTGCGGCGTGGAGGCCTTGCGGACGATGCTGTTCATGGCGGTGGTCGCCGGGGACCAGACCATGGTCATCTCCGCATAGTTGGGCATGGGCAGCGCGTGCTCCACCTGGGTGCGGAAGGCGCTCAGCACCGCGTCGCCGGCCACTTCGGGGTCGTCGTAGACCAGCTTGTTGGCCGGCGTCTGCCGCCCCTCCAGCGCCATGACCTTGCCCGCCTCGACGCCGGTCAGGAAGACCACGAAGTCGAAGGCCTGGTCCTTGTGCTCGCTGGGCGCGGCGATGTAGGCGCCCTCGATGGTCATCCACGGCGTCAGCGGCGCGCCGCCGGCCTCGTCCACCGTGGGCAGCGGCGCCAGCCCGAAGTCCAGGTCGGCCTTGATCTCGGACAGGAACCAGGGCCCGGAGAACACGATGGCCGCGTCGCCCTGGTTGAAGAGCGCGGTGATGAGGCTGCTGCTGGGCTCGGCGGGCATGATCTTGTCGGTGTCGAACCATTTCATCATCAGCTCGAGCGACTGCACGTTCTCGGGCCGGTTCAGGACCGGGTTGCGGTCGCCCTTGAAGACCCCACCGCCGAAGGCGTTCATCAGCGCGCTGTGGTAGTAGAAGTCGCTGTACGAGTAGGCCAGCCCGAACTTGCCGGCGTTCAGGTCGGTGAGCGGCTTGGCGATGGAGACCAGCTCGCCCGTGGTCCTGGGCGGCGATTTCACCAGCGCCTTGTTGTAGATCATGGTGACGACCTTGAAGTTCACCGGCAGGCCATACGTGTTCTCCTGGTAGACCATGGCCGCCATCGTGGTGGGGATGAACTTGTCGATGGTCTCGTCGTCGAGATAGAAATCGATGGGCTCCATGGTCCGGCCCGCCTCCACCCAGCCGCCGAGGCGGTCCTGGGCGTAGATGAACACGTCGGGACCCTTCCCGCGCGGGACGGCGGCGGTGATCTTGTCGGCATAGGCGTCGTAGGGCACGGCCAGGGTCTTGACCAGGACGTCGTCCACCCGCTCCTGGTTGAACATGTCCACGACCTTCTCGAAGGCCGCCTTCTCCTTGCCCCGGTAGGCGTGCCAGACCACCAGCTCGGTCTGGGCCGAGGCCAGCACCGGCAGGAGCAGCGTGGCCGCCATCACGACGAACAGACAGGTCGTACGCGTCTTCATGATCTACGCTCCTTGGGTCAGGCGCCGCTCGCTGACGGCGTCGAAGAGGTGCAGGTGATCGAGCTCCAGCAGGAGGTCCACCTCGTCGTCGATATCGGGCTTGTTGCGCGGGTCGACCTTGGCGGTCATGAGGTTCTCGCCCAGATGGCCGTGCACCAGGACCTCGTGCCCCAGCGTCTCCACCAGGCTCACCTTGAGCCGGACCGGGGCCGTGGGCTGGCCGCCCTCGCGCGGCGTGTCGCGGAGGTTCTCCGGACGCACGCCCACCATCACCTCGCGGCCGTCCATCCCGGCCACCAGTCCGCGCGTGGGCCCCGAGAGTTCGACGCTGATGCCGTCGCCGACGGCCCGGGTCCCCTCGGCCTCGATCCGCGCGCGGAAGAAGTTCATGGGCGGCGTGCCGATGAAGCGGGCCACGAACACGTTGGCGGGCGTCTCGTACAGCTCGAGCGGCGTGCCCACCTGCTGCAGGTCGCCGCTCTCGAGCAGCGCGATGCGGTGCCCCATGGTCATGGCCTCGACCTGGTCGTGGGTCACGTAGACCGTGGTGGTCTTCAGACGCCGCTGCAGCCCGGTGATCTCCGCGCGCATCTGGACGCGCAGCTTGGCGTCGAGGTTGGAGAGCGGCTCGTCGAAGAGGAAGACCGAGGGCTGGCGCACGATGGCGCGGCCCACCGCCACGCGCTGGCGCTGGCCGCCCGAGAGCTGGCGCGGCCGACGGTCCAGGTACGACTCGATGCCCAGGATCCGCGCCGCGTCGTTCACGCGCCGGTCGATCTCGTCCTTCGGCATCTTCTGGATGCGCAGGCCGAAATCCATGTTCTCGCGCACCGACATGTGCGGGTACAGCGCGTAACTCTGGAAGACCATGGCGATGTCGCGGTCCTTAGGCGGCAGGTCGTTCACCCGCCGGTCGCCGATGCGGATCTCGCCCGCGGTGATCTCCTCCAGCCCCGCGATCATGCGCAGCGCCGTGGATTTGCCGCAGCCCGACGGGCCGACGAGGACCATGAATTCCTGGTCGCGGATCTCCAGGCTCAGCTCCCGGATCACCTCCACGTCGCCATAGCACTTGTTGATCTTGTCGAAGACGACCCCTGCCACGGGATTCTCCTTCGCCGTTCGCGGCCCCGGGGGCCGCGCCCTATTGACCCGGATCCGGCGCCAGGATCAGCGCCGAGCGCCGGAGCATGGTGATGGTGACCTGACCCGCCGCGGCGGCGAACCGCGCCCCGCCGATCAGATCGACCGCGCCGCCCTGCCAGCGGTCGGGCAACGTCACGGTCTCGCTGGCCTCGTCGCCCCGGTTGACCGCCACCAGCAGCATGTCGCCGCTCGCGGTGTCGTGACGCGAGAAGACCAGATGGTCCTTGCCGAAGGCCAGCCCCGCGCGCTCGCCCCGCCAGAGGCTGGGATGCGCGCGCCGGATGGCGATGAGCTGCCGGTAGTAGTCGCGGAGCGCCTCGTCGCGCGCCACGCCCTGGCCGGGTAGCACCCCGCGGTCGCCCCACGGCATGTCGGTGCGGTTCTCGGGCCAGGTGCCGATGTAGCGGCCCACCTCCTCGCCGTAGAACACGCAGGGAATTCCGCGGGCCGTCATCTGCAGCGCCACGCAGAGCCGGAACAGCTCCTGGTCGCCCGCGAGGGTGAGGATGGCGCCGTCGGTGTCGTGGCTCGAGAGGTAGTGCGAGACGAAGTGCCCCGCGCGGACCTGTTCGCGCCGGTCGAGGTAGCGGTCGAACGCCACCGGGCGGCCGCGGCCCAGGACGAAGCCGGCGGCGCTGCCCTGGAACGAGAAGTCGAAGCCCGCGTCCATCTCGTCGGGCTCGAACCAGGGCTCCATGACCTGGTTGTCGCCGCCCCAGACCTCGCCCAGGAGGAAGAAGTCCTCGCCCAGCCGCTGGCGCGTACGCTCCCGGTGCAACCGCCAGAAGTCGTGCTCGACGTGCTTGACCGTGTCGAGCCGGAAGCCGTCCACCCCGGTGCGCTCGGCCAGGCCCAGGTGCGCCTCCAGCAGGTACTCGCGCACCTCGGGGTTCTCGGTCTTGAAGTCGGGCAGGCCCGAGAGGCAGCTCGTGAGGTCGTCGTCGCCGCAGTAGCTGCCGAAGCGCAGCCAGTCGCGCCCCTTCTCCATGACGTAGTGCGAATCGTAGCCGCAGTGGTTGTAGACCACGTCGAGCAGCACCTTCATCCCGCGCTGATGGCAGGCCGCGACCAGCGCCTTTAGCTGGGCCTCGGTGCCGAAGCGCGGGTCGACGGCGTAGAAGTCGTCGGCCCAGTAGCCGTGGTAGCCCCAGTCGAAGAAGCCCACCGAGGAGACGTAGCCGGGGATCTGCTGCTGGACCGGGGTGATCCAGAGCGCGGTGCAGCCCAGGTCGGCGATCTCGTCGAGGTTGGCGAGGAGCCCGGCGAGATCGCCGCCGTGGAAGCTGCCCGGACCGGCGAGGTCGACGTCCTGGTTGTTGCCGGGATCGCCGTCGGCCCACCGGTCGAGGATCACGAAGTAGAGGACCGCGTCGTCCCAGGACTGCTGGGGGGCCACCTGGATCGGGCCGGCGGAGCCGGGGGCGGCGGCCAACGACGACGGCGAGGTTGTCGGCTCGGGGCCGCCGCTGCAGGCCGCCAGCAGGGCCAGGCAGATCAGGGCGAGCGGCACGAGCCAGAAAGGTGGGCGCTTGGCCATAGGACACCATCCGGGATGGCCGAAGTCGGCACACGACAGCCGGTTAATTTCCTGACAGCTCCGGGCGCAGTATCTCCTGGATGACCGAATTGGTCAAGAACTCGTCACGCCCCGGAGGAGCGGCCGTGCCCGAGAGCCGCGAAGAGGTTTTCCAGGTGGGCATGGCGGTCCGGAGGCAGGCCCAGCGCGTCCAGATCGGGCAGGAGTCGCGGCACCGGGTCGACCGCGTGCCGCAGGTCGTGCGTGCGCCGCTGGAAGAGGCAATGGGCGTCCGGCACCTCGCGCGGATCGTCCCCGGCGAGGGGACAGACCAGGCAGGTCCCGACGAGGGGGCAATCGGCGCAGGGCCCCATTGGCGACCAGCGCCTGGAGATGCGGAGGCCGGCCACGGCCTGCGGGCGTCCCGCCGCCCGCAGCACCGCGCAACCATGCCAGGTGCCGTCCACGTCCACGGCGCGGCTCGCCGGCGAACCGGCCCCGCAGACCGGACCGTCGGGCGGTGAGGCGCGGGGCGTCCACGGTCGCAGGAACGTCACCGGCGACGGTCGGCCGGCGGTCGGCGCGGCCAGCTCGGCGATCCGATCCAGCTGGCGGGCCAGGGTGGCGCAGGCCGTGTCGCCCCAGTGGCCGTATCCGTCCGCCGGATTGACCTGGAGGCACGCCACGCCCGCCGCCAGAAGCCCGCCCACCGCGTCCGCCAGGCGTGCCACCGTGGTCGGCGTGAAGACCAGCGAGATCGACACCTGCCGGCACCAGTACTCGGGGTATGAGCGCCGGATCGCCGTGAGCAGCGCGCGGAGTTCCGGCGGCGCCTCGGCCAGGCCGTCGCAGCTGATCTGCAGCTCGGCCCCGCGCGACGCCAGCTCCCCCACCAGCGCGGTGTCCAGGAGCAGGCCGTTGGTGAGCAGGCGGATGGTCAGGTTGGGGCCGGCGTTGCGGTGGCGCGCCGCCAGGCGCAAGGCCAGCCGCACCAGGCGGGGGGCGAGCAGCGGTTCGCCGCCGGTGAGCACCACCGTGAGGCGTCCGCCGGCGAGCGTCATCGCGCGCGTCAGCGACCGCCGCAGGACCGACGGGCGCATGGTGCGGCCGACCGCGCGGTGCTGGCGGCAATAGGCGCACGTCAGGTTGCAACGGTCGGTGAGGCGGACCGTGAGCAGACTCAGCGGCGGCGACCCTACCATCAGGCGGTCCCCTCGGCCGCGGTCACGGACTGGATGACGCTCGCCGGATCCCCGGCCGCCGGGACGACGAACTGGTGATCAGGGGCCATGCCGGCCAGGGCGAGCCAGATGCACTGCGTCATGTCCTGCATGGTCCGCAGCGCCGTGACGATATCGGGAGCCTCCAGGCCGTCCGGCAACAGGAATTCGCGGTGGCAGCCCGCTCCGGACGGTTGCGGGATCGGTGGCTTCGGCGGGTTGATGATGATGGGTCCCTTCATCAGATCGCTGGCCAGGCCCGGCTCCGCGCCGATGATCCGGCTCATCCGGTCGACGATGTCTTCCAGGCCCTGGCGATACTGGTCCAGCACGTAGACGCAGTCCTTCACGAACGCCATGCTCATGGTCGTGGTCGGCGGTACCATCGGAGACCTCCCTCGGGTTCAGAACGTGCCCCCCTCGGCTTCCAGCATCCAGATCCGCGCCAGCGGCCTGACCTCGGTGAGTACGAGGAGATCGCCGGCGGCATCCACGTCGAAGAAGAGTTCCTGGGTCAGGTGGTCGAAGCAGTAGGCCGGTTCGACCGCCACGGGCAGGCCGCCGGCGGCGGGCAGGGTGCGCAGGCTGAAGCAACCCTCTCCCCAGCGGCCGCTGACCCAGATCGTGTCGGTGCCCTCGGCCCAGCGCAGGCGATCGGCCTGGGCGCCGCTGGTCAGGACCACGGGCTCGCCGTCGCCGTCGGCGGCGACCTGCCAGATCTCGCCGTTGGCCTGGAACGCCAGCCGGTCCCCCGCCGGCGACCACACCGGCCGGTAGGCCACCAGCCCGGGCCCGGTCAGCCGCCAGGGCTCCCCCGCGCGCCGGCCCGCGGCCACGGGCACGATCCAGATGGCGAAGCCGCCCTCGCGGTCGGAGGCGAAGGCCAGCCGCGATCCGTCCGGCGACCAGGCCGGCTGGACGTCGGAGGCCGGATGGTCGGTGATGCGCTGCGGCTGGCCGCCGGCGGCGGGCACGATCCAGAGGTCGCGCTCGTCGCCCTGGAAGCGGTAGTAGGCCACCCAGCGGCGGTCGGGCGAGATGGCCGGGTGCGAGGCGTGGCCGGCCTGCTCGGTGAGGCGCCGCGGCGGGCCCTGGGGAGCCCCGTTCGCGAGATCCTGCCACCAGACCTCGCGGCGATCGCTCCAGCGGTCGGAGACGAAGGCCAGCGCCGAACCGTCGCGCGCCAGCGACGGCAGGCTGTCGTTGTGCTGCCCGGACAGCCGGTGTTCGCGGCCGGTGGCGCGGTCGATGAGCACCAGATCCTTGCGCAGATCGCCATGGGTGTAATAGGCCAGGCGCGCGCCGTCGGCCGAGACGCTGGGATGGCTCTCGGCGCCGCCGCCCAGGGTCAGGCGCTCGGTGTGTCCGTCGGCGAGCCGGACCCGCCACAGCGCCTGCACGTTGTCGCGCAGCGACGAGAAGTAGACCCAGCGGTCGTCGGGCGACCACACCGGCGCCCGGTCCTCGTGGCCGCCGCTGGTCAGCGGCCGGACCTGCCCGTCGGCGGGGGCCAGCAGCCAGAGGTTGTTCTTGGCGCTGTAGCAGATCAGCCGGCCGTCGTGCGACCAGGCGGGCTCGCGATGGTCCCAGAGCCCGTCGGCGGGGCCCTCGGTGAGCAGGTGGGGCTGGTCGAGGTTGTCCAGGTCGACCACGCCGATGCGCCCCTCGAGACGGGCGTCGTTGCGCACGAAGGCCAGGCGTCGGCCGGCGGGGTCGATGGCCGGATCCCAGGCATCGTCCAGCAGCAGCGTGGCGCCGCCGCCGAGCTGGCCGGTCTTCCAGATGCCGTCGCGGCCGAGCCGGTCGGACACGAAGGCCAGGTTGCCGCCGTCGGGGAACCAGGCCGGGGCGCGGTCGCAGGCCGGATCCTCGGTCACGCGCAGCGGGCGACCGCCGTCGGCATCCACCACGTAGATGTCGTAACCGCCCGCCTCGTTGGAGTTGTAGGCGATGCGGCTGCCGTCGGGCGACAGCGCCGGGTCGCCTTCCCAGGCGGTGCCGCTGGTGACCGGGGTCGGACGTCCCTGGGGCAGCGGGGGATTGGCCTCGCGGGCGGTGAGACGCCAGAAACCCAGTCCGAGGGCCGCCGCCGCGAGGCAAGACACGAGCAGCCAGCGCGCGCGCCGGCGCATCATCAGCGTCCAGGTGGGCAGGTCGCGCCGGCGCCCGGCGTCCAGATCGGCGAAGAGCGTGCGCAGGTCGCCGAGCATCTGGCTGACGTCGGGGTAGCGTTCGTCGGGATCCTTGGCCAGCGCCCGCGCCACGATCCAGGCCAGACGCGCCGGCGTCCCGGGCCGCACCTCGTTCAGGGGCGGCGGCTCCCGTCGCTCGATGGCGTCGAGGACCGTGGCCGTGGACTCGCCGCCGAACGGCGGTCGGCCGGCCACCATCTCGTAGAGCACCACGCCCAGCGACCAGATGTCGGTCCGCGCATCCACCGCCGCGCCGCGGACCTGCTCGGGCGACATGTAGGCCGGCGTGCCCACCAGCGCGCCCTCGGTGGTCAGCCGCTGCAGCTCGGGCAGGAGCGCCAGGCCGAAGTCGATGATCCGCGCCTGCTCGCGCAGCGCCGTGGAGGAGGCCAGCCGGGCGGCGGCCTTCAGCTCCATGGTGGAGGCGTCTCCTGCGGACGCCGCCCTGGTCGGGCAATCCACCGCGCTGATGATCACGTTGGAGGGCTTGATGTCGCGATGAATGATGCCCTGGCGGTGCGCCGCCTCCAGACCCTCGGCCACCTGGATCGCGTGCAGCAGCGCCCGCCCCAGCGGCAGCGGTCCCGCCGCGATCCTCTCCTTGAGGCTCTGCCCCTGGCAGAAGCGCATCACCAGGAAGGTGCGACCGTCCTCCTCGCCGAAATCGATGACGTTGCAGATGCTGGGGCTGTCGAGCGAGGCGGCGATGGCGGCCTCGTGGAGGAAGCGCTGGCGGGCCTGATCGCCCTGCAGGAGCTCGTTCTTGAGGAACTTCAGCGCCACGGGATGGCGGAGACGCACGTGCTCCGCCATGTAGACCTCGCCCATGGCCCCTTCGCCGAGCTTCGCCAGGATCCGATAGTGGGCGACTGTCTGGCCGATCACATCGCTCTCCCCGCCGGGTGACCTGGAGAGCAATCGCCAAGGTGTGCGCTGGTCATCCCCTCGACATGATAGGCCCGGCCTGCGTTTCCGCGCCACCACGCTCCGGTTGAGAGACGGAGCCTAGCCAGCCGGGATGGGCCGCCGCTTCCCCTCGCGCAGCAGCAGGCTCACCAGCACCAGCAGTCCGGCCGCCACGAGCCGCCAGGTCACCGGTTCGGCCAGCAGCACCACCGACAGCACCGTGGCCACCACCGGCTGCAGGAACACGAAGAGCGCCACCCGCGAGGCCTGGGTGTGCTTGAGCGCCCAGAGGTTGAGGAAGTAGGTGATCACCGTGGCGCCCACGACCACGTAGGCCATGCTCCCCCAGGTGATCGCCGGCAGCGCGGCCAGCGGCGCGCGCAGCAGCTCGGCGCCGCCGTAGAGCGCGATCCCCAGCGCGCCGAAGCAGAACACCACCATGGTGGCGCCCAGCGGATCGTGGCGGGCCATCACCCGTCCGCTCAGGGCGACATACAGCCCGTAGCTCACCGCGTTGGCCAGGGTCAGCAGGTCGCCCACGAGGTAGCGGGCATCGAGCTGGAAACGGTCGACCTCGAGCAGGATCAGCACGCCGACCATGCCCGCCACCAGCCCCAGCACCTTGCGCCGGGTGAGCCGCTCCTGACGCAGCAGCACCGAGCCCACCAGCGCGAACAGCGGGATCTGGCTGCAGATCAGCGCCGAGTGGGCCGGCGTTGTGCGGCTGAGCCCCTCGAGGAAGAGGATCTGGTTGAAGGTCACGCCCAGCAGCGCGCAGCCGGCGAGGTACCAGAGGTCGCGGCCGCGCGGCAAGCGGCTGCGCATGGCCGCCGCCAGCGCGGCCAGGATCACCAGCGCCGAGAGCGAGCGCAGCGTGGCCCAGGCCGCCGGATCCAGCGCCGTCACCACCTGCTTGCTCACCAGGTAGTTGACCCCGAAGAGCAACTGCACCGTGACCAGGGCCGTGCGGACCCGCGCCGGCCCGGCGCTCAATCCTCGCCCTTGAGGAACGCCACGGCGCGCGCCACCGAATCCTTGGGGCTGACCTTGAGGTGCTGGTCGACCAGCTTGCCGTTCTCGTCGATGACCCAGTGGCTGCGGATCACGCCCTCGTAGGTCTTGCCGTACATCTTCTTCTCGCCCCAGGCGCCGTACCTGGCGAGGACCGCGTGGTCGGGGTCGCTGAGCAGGTCGTAGGGGAAGTTCTCCTTCTCACGCCAGCGCTGGAGCCTGGCCACCGGATCGGGGCTCAGGCCCAGCACTACCGCGCCGGCGGCCTCGACCTCGGCGTAGGCGTCGCGGAAACCGCAGGCCTGGGTGGTGCAGCCGCTGGTGGCGGCCTTGGGATAGGCGAAGAGCACCACCTTGCGGCCCTGGAAGTCGCTCAGCTTGACCTTGGCGCCGTCCTGGTTCTGCAACGTGAAGGCGGGGGCTTTCTTGCCGACGTCGGGCATGTCTCACTCCTCGATCTCGGGTGGTATCGACCATGACGGCGCCAAGGATAACGCGTGACCGGCCGCGCCGCCTCCCTCACTCCTGGTCGAGGATCGCCCGCACCCGCGCCAGCAGATCGACCCCTTCGAAGGGCTTCTGGATCAGCTCGAACCCCTCGTCGAGCACGAAGTTGGTGTGCACGCCGTTGAGGCTGTAACCGCTGGCGAAGAGGAAGCGCAGCCCAGGGACCCGCTCGCGAACCTGGTCGTAGACCTCGCGGCCGCCCAGCCGGGGCATGACCACGTCCAGGATGGCCAGGTCGCATTCCTGGCCGCGTTCCTCGAGCAGCGCCAGCGCCTCGGGACCGTCGGGGGCGGTCAGCACCGTGTAGCCGGCCCGCTCGAGAACCACCCGCATGAGGTCGCGCACGCTCTCGTTGTCCTCGGCCACCAGGACGGTCTCGCTGCCGCCCTCGGCTTGCCGGGGCATCTTGCTGCCGACGCTGGCGGCCGGCCGCTCCACCAGCGGCAGGTAGATCTTGAAAGTGGTGCCGCGACCGGGCTCGCTGTAGATGTGCACCAGCCCCTCGTGCTGGCGGACGATCCCGTAGACCGTGGACAGGCCGAGGCCCGTGCCCTTGCCCGGCTCCTTGGTGGTGAAGAACGGCTCCCAGATGTGTTGCATGGTCTGCGTGTCCATGCCCTCGCCCGAATCGGTCACACTCAAAAGCACGTAGCGGCCCGGGCGCGCCCAGGCCTCGTTGCGGCAATATTCAGCATCGAAGAACACGTTCTCGGTCTCGACGGTCAGCACGCCGCCGTCGGGCATGGCGTCGCGGGCGTTGATGCAGAGGTTCATGACCACCTGCTCGACCTGGCCGCGATCGGCATGGACGGTGCCGAGGCGGTGGCCCGGCAGCCAGTCGATGCGGATGATCTCGCCCAGCGTGCGCTCGATGAGCGCGAGCATGTCGGTGACCACGAGGTTGAGGTCGAGGTCCACGGGGTCGATGACCTGACGACGGCTGAAGGCCAGGAGCTGGCTGACCAGCTTGGCCGCGCGCCCGCCCGCCCGCGACACCTCGGCGATGCTGCCGTGCGCCGGATCGTCGGCGGGCATCCCCTCCAGCGCCATCTCGGCGTGGCCGTTGATCACCTGCAGCAGGTTGTTGAAATCGTGGGCCACGCCGCCGGCCAGCTGGCCCACGGCCTCCATCTTCTGCGCCTGGCGCAGCTGCTCCTCGAGCTCGCGCTGGGCGGTGATGTCGCGGGCCACGGCGAAGAGGAGATTGTCCTCGGGCACGGGGAACGAGTTCCACGACAGCCAGACGTAGGAGCCGTCCTGGCGCTGGTAGCGGTTGCGGAAATCGAGGAGGGGTTTGCCACCATCGAGCTCCTCGCCGGCGGCCAGCGTCTCGGCGCGATCATCGGGATGGACGAACTCGATCCAGGGCTTGCCCTGCAGCTCGGCGGACGACCAGCCGAGGATCCGGGTCCAGGCGGGGTTGGTGGCCACGAAGCTGCCGGTGTTCATGTCGGCCACGCAGAGCGGGTCGGGGGAGTACTCGAATAGGAGCTCCAGATCGCGTTCGGCGCGCTTGCGGGCGTCGATGTCACGGGTCACGCCGCTGAGCACTCGGCGGCTACCGTCGTACGCCTGGACGAACCGACCGCTGCTGGCCAGCCAGCGGTACGAGCCGTCGGGGAACACCACCCGATACTCGCAGGAGAACTGGGTTCCGTCCTGCTGCGCCTGCTCGATGGCCAGCCTGAAATCGGCGACATCGTCGGGATGGATCAGGCTGGCGATCGTATCGACATCTTCGACCAGGTTGTTCGGTGCCAGGCCGAACAGCTCGGCCTGCCGCTCGTTGTAGGCCACTTGCCCGGTGTCGGGCTCTAGCTCGAAGGTGCCCAGACGCGCCCCGTCGAGCGCCAGCTGGAGCTGCTGCCGCGAGTCGCGCAGCGCCTGCTCGTCGCGCTTGCGACGCGTGATGTCGTGCAGGATGCAGTGGGTGCGCTGGAAGACGCCGTCGGTGTCGGCCTGGATCCGTCCGTTCACCGTGACGGTGACCTTGCTGCCGTCCTTGCGGGTGAGCACGAACTCCGCATCCTCCAGCACGCCGCTCGCCTTGAACTGGGGGAAGCGTTCCTGCATGAGCACGAGCTGCGAGGCCTCGAGGAACTCGCCCATGTGATGGCCCACGACATCGTCCCGTGCGAAGCCGAGCAGATCGAGCCAGGCCTGGTTGACGTCGAGGAGCCGGCCCTCCTCATCGAGCGACTGGTACGCCGTGGGAGCGCCCTGGAAGAGCGAGCGGAAGTACTGCTCGCGTTCGACGAGTTGATCCTGGATCGCCAGGTTGCGCGAGTGCTCGCGCCGGACGAGCCAGAAGATGAGCGCCGCCGAGGCCACCACGAAGAACAGGCCCTTGGCGTTCTGCAGCGAGACCAGGACCGCGTCGTTGCCGGCGGACAGGAGCAGCGCCACACGGTCGCTGAGCAGGATCCAGAGCACGCTGGCCAAACCGTAGATCAGGGCGATCTTCAAGGCTGGAATCCAGAGACGGGACGTGAACCTGCGGTCTCGGGCGACCCTGGTGTTCATGGGCGGTCTCCGTATATGGTCGAGATCTGGGAAGTCATTAATCCCACCCCGGCACCATAACACGAGTGCGATCAGGCACAACATCTTGATTGCCGGCGGGTTCACGCGCACAATGGCGGCATGCAGACGTTGCAGAACGGCAAGCGCATCCTGGTGATCCGGGCGGGCCAGCTGGGCGACACCATCTTCGCCACCAGCGTCCTCGCGCCCCTGCGCGCGGCGTACGGCGAGGATGCGGTGATCGACTGGGTGGCCAAGCGCGGCATGGAAGGCCTGTTCGCCGCCGACGAGCGCATCGGCCGCGTTTTCGGCGTGGCCCACCGCAACCTGCCCCTGCTGCTGAACCGCGACCTGCTGCGCATCGTGCGCGCCTCGCATCGCGACCCCTACGACGCGCTGCTGAACCTCGAGCTGGGCGACCAGTTCCTCACCCTGGTGCGGCTGATCCGCGCCCGCCGCAAGTTCGGCCGCCCCTCGCAGCTGGTGGCCGACGACCGCCCCGGCGAGCACGCCGTGGCGCACATGCGCCGGATCTGCGCGCTGGCCGTGGCCCCCGCCGAGCTCGCCGACACCGCACCGGACCTGCGGGTCGCCCCGCTCGGCGCAGCCCGGCAGCGCCTGGGCCTGGCCGAGCGCTACCTCGTGCTCAACCCCACCAACAGCCACTTCCTCAAGAATGACTACCGGACCTACCGGGCCTGGCCGGTGGAGCACTGGCGCGCGTTGATGGCCCGGCTGGTGGCCGAGCGCGACGAGCAGGTCGTGCTCATCGGTGGGCGGGCCGAGGAGGAGTACTTCAAGCTGCTCGAACCGTTGCCCGCGGACGTGGTCTCGCTGGTGGGCCGGACCACGCTGCCCGAGCTGATGGGCGTGCTGGCGGGCGCGCGGGCGGTGGTCACCACGGATACCGGACCGTCCCATCTCGCCGCCGCGGTGGGCACGCCGGTGCTGGCGATCTTCGGCCCCAGCGACCACCGCAAGACCGGGCCCTACGCCACGGCGGACAACGTGGTGCGCGTGCTGCGAGCGGGGCTGGAGTGCAGCCCCTGCGTGTTCACCGACCGGCTGCGGGCCTGTCCCGAGAACCTGTGCATGAAGCTGGTGACGCCGGCGATGGTGGTGGGCGAGCTGGCAGCGGTCTTGCCGACGGAATGATCCAGCACGGGAAAGGCCTCCCCGGCACCCGGCAGGTGGGCGGAGAGGCCTCAGGTCAACTCGAGCCTGCTACTTCGCCAGCCGGCACCCCAGCGCGATCGACAGGAACTTCGATTCCTCGCTGTCGGCCCGCGAGGTCAGCACACACGGCGCCGTGGTGCCCACCACGGCGGCGGCCAGCTTGCTGCCGCCGAGCACGGTCATGCCCTTGTAGAACACGTTGCCGGTCTCGATGTTGGGGAACACGAGGCAGTCGGCGGCGCCCTCCACCGGCGAGACGAGGCCCTTGATCGCGCAGGCCTCGGGGCTGCAGGCCACGTCCAGCGCCAGCGGGCCGTCGATCACGGCGCCCTTGATCTGGCCGCGCCGGTTCATCTGGGTGATGATGGCGGCGTCGACGCAGGCGGGCATCTTGGCGTTGACCTTCTCGGTTGCCGCCAGCAGCGCCACCCTGGGCTCGGCGATGCCGAAGGCGTGGGCCGCCTCCACCACGTACTGGACGATCTTCAGCTTGGTGGGCAGGTCGGGGTCGGGAATGATGGCCACGTCGCTGACGAAGAGCAGCTTGTCGTGCAGGGCGCGGTAGCCGGGGATGTCGAGCACCGTGATGTGGCTGAGCACCGCCTTGTACGGCAGCAGGCCCTTGTCCTTGTCCAGGATCAGGCGCATGTACTTCTCGGTGCCGATGAGGCCCTTCATCAGGACGTCGGCCTCGCCCGCGCGGACCAGGCGCACGGCCTCGGCGCCGGCCCTGGCCTCGTCGGGCTCGTCGATCACGGTGAACACGGCGGCGTCCAGACCGAACTCGCCGCAGAGACTCTCGATGCGCCCCTTGTCGCCCACCAGGGTGACGTCGGCGATGTCCTCGGACGCGGCCCTGGCCGCGGCCTGGATGGTGTTCTCATCGTGGCCCGCGGCCACCGCCAGCCGGCGTGAGGGCTGGTCCTTGAGGTCGGCGACGAGCTGTTCGAGACTGCGGATGGGGGTCATGGTCGGCCTCCAGGAAAGCTGAGACGGCGAGGCCGGCGCCACCGCCGACCTCGTCCATGATAACTCACGCGGACTTGTACTGCTTCACCGGTTCGCGGCCCGTGAGCACGCGCAGCGCGCCCTGGGCCAGGGCCATCATCTCGTTCTCGCCCGGGTAGACGCTCACCCCGCAGCCCAGCGGCTCGCAGGCCTTGCGCACCAGGTTTACCAGCGGCTTGGCGCGGGCCAGGCCGCCGGTCAGCAGCACCTGGTCCACGGGGTCGCCGTCGAACGCGGGCACCATGGCGCAGATCCACTTGGCGATCTGGTAGCACATGGCCTCGAAGACCGGGGCGAAGTCCGGATCGCCCTCGAGGTACTTCTTCTCCACGAGCATGAAGTCGGCGGTGCCGAGCAGGTCGATGAGGCCGCCGCGGCCCTTGTTCTTCTTGAGCAGCTCCTCCTCGGTGTACCGGCCGCTGAAGCAGAGGCGGATCAGGTCGCCCACCGGCAGCGAGCCCGATCGCTGCGGCGTGAACGGGCCCTCGCCGTCGAGCGCGTTGTTCACGTCGAGGAAACGGCCCTGCTTGTGGGCGCCGATGGAGATGCCGCCGCCCATGTGGCAGACGATGAGGTTGAGCTTCTCGTAGAACGTCTCGTGGTCGTGGGCGTAGCGGTGCGCGGTGGCGATCTGGTTGAGCGCGTGGCTGATGGGCTTGCGCACGAGGTCCTTGAATCCGGTGAAGCGGCAGCGCTCGTCCATCTCGTCCACCACCACGGGGTCGACGATGAAGGCCGGCTTCCCCTGCGCTCCCACCAGCGCGTGGGCGATGAGCGCGCCCAGGTTGCTGGCGTGGTCGCGCTCGCCCGACAGGAGGTCCTCGCGCATGGCGTCGTTCACCGCGTAGGTGCCGTGCGGGATGGGCTCGACCAGGCCGCCGCGGGCGCTGATGGCGTCGAGCGAGTCCACCGACATGTCGTTCTTGGCCAGGAACGCCTCGATCACCTGCTTCCGGAACTCGAACTGCGCCACGATCTTCTGGCCCTCGAACGGTTCCAGCTCCTGCTCCGAGTGCTTCAGCTCCTCGGCGAAGACCTCCTCGTCGCCCTCGAAGACCGCGAGCTTGGTGGAGGTGGATCCCGGGTTGATGGCCAGGATCCGCGGGCGCGGGAAGAAGGTGTCGCGCGGGGTGCGTTGCCACTCGCCGAACTTCTGCAGACGCAGCACCGCGGCCTTCACCGCCAGCGCGGCGTCCTCGGGCTCCACGTCCATGGGCAGGTCGACCCCGCGGAAGCGGATGCCGAAGATCGCGCCGAACTTCCGCGCCTCGGGGTAGCGCGTGGAGAAGAGATGGAACAGCAGGTTGCCGGTGTCCAGGTTCGGCGTCACCAGCACGTTGGTGCCCTGGAACTTGTCGCTGTCCACGCCGCCGCGCTTGTAGAGCTGGGCCGACCGCCGGCTCAGCGCCACGTTGATCTTGACCTCGCCCTCGATGCTGATCGAGCAGTAGCGGGCGCCGCGCTGGCAGCGCTCGTCGATGAACTGGGGCAGCAGGTCGGTGGCCTGACGGACCAGTTCGGGGGACGGCCCCTCGTCGCCGCCGCGGTTGGAATAGCTGACGATGATCCCGTGGATGCCCGGCAGCTCATCCATGGGAATGAGGTCGCGCGCCACGGCGCAGGTGCCGACGGCGCTGCGCGCCAGGATCTCCGGCGTCATGGTGGCGTTCACGCCGACGTCGCCGAGGACCAGGATGTTGTGCGGGTAGAGGCCCTCGGGATGCTCGTCGGGCAGGACGATGACGCCCGCCTCGCACACCACCGGCTCCTTCTGCATGACCTTGATCATGGGCCGGAAGAAGTCGCGCGGTTCGTGGCGGGCCCCGCCGACCACGATGTCGCAGTGCCCCTCGTGCGTGGCCATGATGCCGAAGCCGGCCGGCGTGGCCACGAGGCGACGGGCCTCCTCGGGGTCGTCGGTGAGCCGACGCTCGGCGGGCAGTTCGAGGACGGCGGCGGCGAGTTCGGCCTGTAGATCCCGGCACTCGTCCAGCCTGCAGAACGCCGCCTCGCTCATGGTGAACTCGACCCGCGACGGATCGACGTGCGGCAGGTGCTCGCGGATCACCGCCAGCACCTCGTCACGACCGGCCAGGAAAACAGGACGGACGAAGCGGGGCAGCCCCAGGGCCGCCTCCACCACGCGGGGATCCTCGGGCTCGATGAACAGGACCACGGGACGGGTCCGGGTGTGGGCCACGATCTGGCGGTCTAGCGATGCGCCGATGTCGAACATGGAACGGGGTCCTCCGGAACGGGGGCGAGGGGCGACTCACGGTCCCGCGGGTCATGACCGGCGGGAGCTGCACGGCCCCAAGGTGGTGCCCGGCGGAGGGGATTTCAAGGCGTTGCCGGGGTTCGGCCGGCGGTGTTAACCTGGGGCGCGGAAGGAGTCGGCGTGAACCCGTCGCTGATCAAAAAGTCTATTGAAAAGCTGGGCTTTATCCCCGAACGCTGGTTGCTCGTGGACGTGGCGGACCAGACGGTCACGCTGCTCCATGGCCGGGACGCGGCCGCGTCCTGGCCGGTGAGCACCGCGGCCGCCGGCGTCGACGCCCGCGACGGCAGCGGCGGCACCCCCCCCGGCGTGCACCGCATCGCGCGCAAGATCGGCGACGGCGGCGATCCCGGCGCGGTCTACGTCAGCCGCGAGCCCACCGGCGAGGTCTGGGACGGCCGGCCCGACCCCCGCGACCTCATCCTCGGGCGCATCCTCACCCTCGAGGGCTGCGAGGACGGGGTCAACCGCGGCCCCGGCGTGGACTCGCAGGCGCGCTACATCTACCTGCACGGGACCAATCACGAGGACCGGATCGGCGAACCGTGCAGCCACGGGTGCGTGCGGTTGCGGCGGCAGGATGTGGTGGAGTTGTTCGCCAAGGTGGAACGGGGAGATTATCTGGTTGTACTCTAGGGCAACCATGGTTTTTGATTGATGTATTAATCTTTATTGCACATATAGAATTACACTTAAGAGTAAATTAATGAACTTTTTGATATTTTTTGTTGAATTAAAAACACTAAAGTTGTACTATACACCTTGATCGGCAGTATACTGCATATTCCCTAGCTGTATACCCAGAAGGGGGTACATCGGATGCAGAAGGCTTATGAGGCGCCCGAGGTTCACAGCGAGAAGGTCGAGATCGGTGTCTATGGGAATTATTCTGGCACTGACACGCGGGTCTGGGGCGATTCCCCTAGCATCTTCATCGGCTGCTGCCCCATCGAGTGGTAGACGCTGAACCACGATCAGGAAAATTCTCGAAGGCGAGCGGCGCTGAGCCGCTCGTTTTCCCTTGCCGGATCACGAAGGCCCCGGCTGACTCATCGCTGTGGACGAGGAAAGTGTCGACCCGCCTGACGGCATGAGGAAGGAGCCGGAGCGAGGATGTCTCCGGATTCCTGATAAGCCAGGGCAGGACATCGATGACACGACGCCCGACTCGGGCAGTCATGGCATTCGGCCACATCCCGGGCCGTCATCCTCCGCAACTCCTGCAAGAAATCGCTCGGATCGTCCTGGAAGATGGACTTCAGGCTTCGTTCCCTGATGTTGCCGATACTCCGGGGGAAGATGAGGCAGGGATAGACCTCTCCGGTCGGGCCGACCGAGATGCAGGTGCGTCCGGCATCGCAGACCAGAACGGCGCCCCCCTTGAGGTCCTCATCCGGCAAGAGGCCGCCGACGACCAGGGCTGGGTCCAGGGAGGCCAGGACATCAGCATCCAGAGCATGGGCCTGAGGGCCTGGATCGCCATCCATCCTGGGCGCCACCAGCGGCGAGGCCGTCAGGTGGACGCCTCTGGCGCTCGCGATGGCATGAATCTCTTCGAGCTCCTCGAAATTCGCCTTCATCACGGTCGTGCTCAGACGAACGGTGACCCCGCGTTCCTGCAGCAGATCGATGGCGGTCAGGACCTTGGCGAACGAACCGGGACGCCTCGTGATCCGATCGTGCGTGGCCGGGTTCGACCCCAGCAATGACATGTCGACGATCAGGACCTTGTGACGCGCAAACATGTCGGCCATGGCGGCATCCAGCAATGTGCCGGAGGTCAGGCAGTTCACGACCAGGCCAGTGTCCCTGGCGGTTGACAGGATCTTCTCCAGGTCCGGTCGGATGCAGATTTCACCCCCGGTCAGGCTCAGCTGCAAGGCACCGAGATCCACGGCCTGGTGGATCAGGTCGACCACCTCCTCGGTCGTCATCTCCGGGAGAGGCTCCTTGATGACATAGCAGTGGAGGCAATCGCAGGTGCAGAGCCGGGTCAGCTCGATGGTCAAGGTATGGATGGCCGTGTTCTGCCTGTAGAGGTCCATCAACTCCTGACGCAGATTCGTCATGGGATCACTTTCCGATCGCGAGGAGGCCCTTCGCTTCCATGGTGGAGACGAAGGTCAGCAAATCCTGTCTGGCAACGCTCTCCTCGACGGCGTAGTCGGTGCAGATCGCCGCCAGAATTCCTGCCAGCGAGCGTCGACCATCGATCAGGCCGAAGATGAAGGTGCCCAGCGCATTGGTCTGGTGGAGCTCGTTGCCCTGGGAGGAGAGGAATACCGTACTGTCGCCGATCACGCGGATGGTGAAGCGGTCCGTCCTGGTGGGAACGGTGGCGAGATCCATTAGGAAGGCCTCCAGACAGGATACAGGCTCATCCTCCTGACAGAGTCATGGACTCCATTCTCCGGTGGGAGGACGGATCAGTTCAGACACCTGGATGCAAATGATGTTCCCGCCGCCTCTACCCTGGCTGATCGAAGGGATCATGTCATCCCTGGCCACCTCCGCTATCAGCGATCCCCCCAGCCTTCCAACCCCACATACCGCGCCTGCTGCAGCACCATCCGCTGGAACGCGGCCGAGACCGTGAGGCTCTGCCCGTCCGGCGACAGCCCCATGGACTCGATGGCGCGGTCCCGGGTGAAGCCCACGAGCTTGCGACGGGAGGCCGTCGTATCCTCCCCCGGCACGAAATCCTGGACCTGGAGGCCGATGTGCCCATTGGCATCCTGGCCCACGAACACGATGCCCCGGCCGTCGGCAGTCCAGCGCGCCCGACCGAAGGTCACGGTCTGGTGCCGTTCGATGGTGGAGATGTCGATGACGAAGGGCACGGTGGCTCCGGTCTCGATCTCGACCACCCGGATCTGGTAGTTGAGGCTGTGGAAGACCACGTAGAGCGCATAGCGGCCGTCCGGCGAGACCTCGGGCAGCAGGCTGGCCACCTCCACCAGCCGCCTGGCGTCGCTGCCGTCGGGGCGGATCTTCCAGATGCCCCGCTGGGCGTCGTTGTTGCTGGAGTAGATGATCCACTGGCCATCGGGGGTCATGGTGGGATTCTCGGCATCGATCCCGTCCCGGGAGACCTGTCGCGCCTGGCTGCCGTCGGCCTTGGCGATCCAGATCTCCAGGTTTCCGCTGCGGTTGGAACTCCAGAGGATCTGCTCGCCATCGGGAGTGAAGGCCGGATCCCAGTCGTCGCTCGGATCGTCGGTGAGCTGGACGATCGCGCCGGAGGCACGGTCCAGGGTCCAGAGGTCGATGTTGCCGCTCCGGTTGGAGGAGAAGATGATGCTCCGGCTATCCGGAGCATAGGCCGGTTGACGGTCGCGGCCGAGGCTGCTGGTGAGGTCCCGCGGCTGCGTGTGCATCGGCTCCCCCGCCAGCGAATATTCCTGGAGCACGGCCAGGCCGACCTCCTCGTCGATGACGAGGTGATCGGCGTCCAGGACCGCGATGGACGAGTAGCCCCAGCCGCTGCGTGGCAGGCGCACGGGCAGCCAGAAGAGCGGTCGCGTCCGGCCGCTGTCGAGGTCGTATTCCATGATCTGGCTCGGCGAATTGGCGACGTGGGCGAGGACATCGGCCGCCTGGCCCACCACCAGCGAGCGGCCCGAGGGCGCCCAGTCCGCGGCGGTGAAGGGTCCCCACCAGTCGGTGAGCTCCAGCCGTCGCATTTCACCGCTCTGCACATCCACCAGCGCCAGGTTGCTGGCCTCGGCCACGTTGCCGGTCAGCGAGGTCAGGCAGAGAGCGATGGATTCTCCATCGGGGGACCAGCGGATCCCGTAGGTGGTCCGGTTGCGGATCTTGTTGAGGATCCGTTCGCGTCCCGACTGGACCTCGGCGACGCCGACGAAGAAGACGTTGTCGTTGGCCTCCGACGCCATGCGGATGAACGCCACCTGCGAGCCGTCCGGGGACCAATCCGCCTCCAGGACGTCGTCGAGCAGCCGGCGAGGCTGACCACCCAGAACCGCGAGGCGATAGAGGTTGCGGATGCCCCCTTCGTCCCTGACGAAGAGTACCTGCGAGCCGTCTGGAGAGAACCTCGGCAGGTCGTCGGGGCCCGTGGTGAGGGGCGCCTCGCCGCCGCCGGCCACCTGCTTGAGCCAGATCATGGCCGACCCGTCGCGATCGGAGACGAAGGCGATCACCGCCCCATCGGGGGAAGCGTCGGGAGACCAGTCGCGTCCGGAAAAGGACAGGGCGTCCAGACGGGTGGGTTGCGGGTATTCCGGCTCGTGGCGCCAGACTCCCAGCGCCACGACCACGGCCACGAGCCAACCCAGCAAGGCGAGCACCAGCGGCCAGGACCGTCGTGCCCGGCCGGCGACCGGCGTCGATGGCGGCGGCGTGACCTGGCTCGACACCGAGCTGGTGAAGGCCGACAGATCCGAGATTCCCGAGGGATCCTGCTCCAGAAGCACGTCCTCGAGGACGATGCGCGCGTCGGCGATGTGATGCAGGCGCTGCTTCAGGTCCTTGCGCAGACAACGACGCAGCAGGCGCAGGACCGCCGGAGGAACGTCCGCTGGTAGCGCCTGGGGATCGGGCTCCGACCGCAGCACCGCAGCCAGGGTGTCCGACACCGAATCGCCGCGAAACGCCGCCTTGCCCGTGAGCATCTCGTAGAGCACGCAGCCGAAGGCCCAGATGTCCGTGCGCTCGTCCACGGTCCGACCGCGGGCCTGTTCGGGACTCATGTAGGCCGCCGTGCCGAGGATCATGCCCTCGCGGGTCATGTCCGGAGCGATGGTGGGCGATTCGCTGAGATCGGCCGGGTCGGTCTCGAGGGCGCTGTCCTCGCGCACCTTGGCCAGACCGAAATCCAGGACCTTGACCTCGCCCGCCGGGGCGAGCTTGACGTTGGCTGGCTTCAGGTCGCGGTGGATGATGCCCTTCTCGTGGGCGGCCTCCAGCGCCGTGGCGATCTGGCGGGCGATGCCCAGCGCCTCCGCCGGCGGGATGGGACCGCGCAGGAGTCGCACCGCGAGATCCTCGCCCTCGACCAGTTCCATCACCAGGAAATGCTGGTCGCCATCGTCCTCGAGGCTGTAGATCGACGCCACGTGAGGATGGGCGAAGGCGGCCAGGAGCTTGGCCTCGCGGTGGAAGCGAGCGTGCCGATCGGGATCGGCGACCAGGGCCTCGGGCAACACCTTGAGCGCCACGTCGCGACCCAGCTTGGTATCTCGCGCACGGTACACCTCGCCCATGCCGCCCTGGCCGAGCTTCCCGGTGATCTCGTAGTGGTTGAGAGAATGGCCCTTTTCCACGGCGCTCCTCGGCGTATGCAGCTGCTGCGATCTCGGTCGATCAACTGCATACGATAGCCGTTCCTGACTGGAGCCGCCCGGCCTGCGGGTCCCCACCGGCCGACGCGGTTGCCTGGATCAGGATCACGACCCCCCGATTTGCTCCCTGGTCCGGTCCATCCGATCCTGCGCCCGGATCCCGCTCCGGTGGGGATCGATCTCCAGGGCCCGCGCGTAATGGCGGAGCGCCGCTTCCGGATCGCCGAGTGCGGCCTGGCAATCGCCGCGCAGCACCTCCACGCGACCGTCCCCGGGAGCCAGCGCCGCGTAGGCCTCGAGCGTCCGCAACGCGCCCGGCACGTCGTCGCTCATGATCTGGGCCTTGGCCAGCGAGCGCAGGAGGTAGGTGTCGGAGGTGGCGGCGGCCCGTTCGCCGAGCAGGGCCACCGCCGAATCGGCATGGCCGAGCCGGAGCTGGCTGAAGGCGAGCACGCGCACCGCGTTCAGGCAGCCGTCGCAGCGGGCGAGGATCCGGCGGGCCAGCCGGGCCGCCCCCTCGTAATCGCCCTGGCCGTAGAGCTGCTCGGCGCGCATGCCGTCGTTGAACTGCTGGATCATGCGCTTGGGGTCGGGCAGCGATCCGTGATCCCCGGTCCGGTTGTTGACAGTATAGCCCAGCGATTCCAGACGCGTGATCTCGTCGTCGGACAGCTGGCGCTCGGCAGCGTCCGCGACCGCGCCCGTGGTCCAGCCCGCGAGCGCGGCCTCGTACGGCCCCAGCGTGGCGCCACGTTCGGTATAGAGGTTCTTCGACTCGTCCGGATCGGCGACGAGGTCGTAGAACTCCCGGTCCGGCGCCTCGATGAACTTCTCCCCGGTGCTGCGCAGGCCGCGCAGCGGGCTGCAGTGCGCCATGCGCAGCGGCCCCTCGGTCTCGAGATAGAGCTGGCGGTCGGTCGGGATCTCGCCGAGCAGGCTGAGGCCGTCGCCGTCGCCGGCGCCGCCGTCGATGCCCACCAGATCCTCGATGGTGGCCCGCAGGTCCACCAGGCCCACGGCGCGATCGGCCAGGCGCAGCGGTCCCTGGAGCAACCCGGGCGACCAGATGACCATGGGCACCCGCATCGTCGGCTCGTAGATGAACATGCCGTGCGTCTCTTCCTGATGCTCGCCCAGCGCCTCGCCGTGATCGGACACGACGATCACGATGGTGCGGTCGGCTCGATTGCTGGCCTCGAGCCAGGCCACGAGGCGTCCGAGCTGCTGGTCGGCATAGGCGATCTCGGCATCGTACGGACGGTTCTGGAACTCCGGCCGCTGCTGCAGGGGCGAGGTGTAGGGCAGGTGCGGGTCGAAGTAGTGCAGCCAGGCGAAGAACGGCTGGTCCGCGGGCCGGTCGCGGAGCCAGGCCAGCGCCGCGTCGGTCACGTCCCTGGCCGACCGTTCGTTGAAGTCGGCCATCTGGGGACGGTAGCCGTCGCGGTGGACCTCGAAATCGTAGACGTCGAAGCCCCGGTCCAGCCCGAAGCGCTCGTCGAGGACGAAGGCGCCGACGAACGCCGCGGTGGCGTATCCCGCGTCGCGCAACGATTCGGTCAGCAGCGAGGGCTCCGGGCCGAGCGCGTCGACACCGTTGTCGTGCACGCCGTGGCGCGGCGGGTTCAGGCCCGTGAGCATGGTGGCGTGCGAGGGGAGCGTGAGTGGCACTGCCGTCACCGCGTCCTCGACCAGGATCCCCTCGGCCGCCAGCCGGTCCACGGTGGGCGTGGCGGCGTCCGGATCGCCATAGCAGCCGAAGTGGTCGCGCCGGGCGGTGTCGATGGAGACGAGCACCACGTTGAAGCCCGCGCCCGCGCCCGGCGACACGGCCTCGCCGAGCGAGGCGATGCGGTCGTTCGAGCAGCCGAACAGGGACATCAGGATGATCGGGGCGAACAGGGCTGTCGGACGGCGGATACTCATCGCGATCCTTTCATGGCCACGGGATCGAGTGGTGGTCAAACCTAACCTCATGGCCAGGGGCTGGCAATTCCACATCCCTGGAACCTACGGGTTCGCGACAAGAGCCCAAACATCACAATATCCAGGTTGAGCTAGGGAGATTCCGCCCATGGGGGTCGCCTAGCCTCGGTCCACGAGATGCAATCTCGATAGTATTTATAAAATATTGTGAGAAAACATTTTACCTGCCGAAGCACTCTCGGCGGCGAGAGCCCGGCCTGGAACTCCGTCGTGACCAACCATCAGAATGCGGAGCCGGAGCTACAAATTTCATTTTATTAGATCACAAAAACGAGATACAATCGAGACGAGGCTGGGAGCTTGGATGTCCGTGTTCTCGCGTCCCCGACTACGAGAAAACATCATGCGCTCCCGCCGTGTCCCGACGCGAGAACGACGGCCCGAAGACGTGGACCGCGCACCATGAACAGGTATCTTGCCTTCCTGTCGGCAGTGGTGTTGCTCTGCAGCGTGGCCCGGATCCAGGCGCGGCCGCTCGAGCTGGTCATCGCCACCGGCGCCGACGACGGTGTCGAGCTGGGGGACTGCGTCTGGAATCCCGACATGTCGCCGTTGCGGATCGGTCGCAGCGATGACGGCACCGTCCACGACATCGGCCTGCGCTTCCGGGCCGCCGCGCTGGCCCAGCACGACAAGGTGCTGTTCGCCCGGTTGCGTTTCTCCGCCCGCGGCGGCCAGGTCGCCGACAGCCTGACCTTCACCATCACGGGAGTGCTCGAACCCGAGTCGTCGGAGTTCTCGGATGAGCGGCGGCCCTCGCTACTGCCACGCACCACGGCATCCCACACCGTGACCCTCCGCTCGGCCTGGCAGGCCGGCGAGACCAACCAGCTGTTCTACTATTCCGGCGACATCAGCCCCATCATCAACGAGATCATCTCGCAGCCCGGCTGGGGCGGGGCGGCGCCCGCCGTGATCCTCTGCCTCGACGATCAGAACCCCTATGGTCCGGCGTCCAATTTCGTCCTGTGCTCGGACCTGGTGCCGAACCGCTGGCCGGCCACGCTCCAGGTCAGCCGCACCATCGGCGAGACCCTGACCGCGCACGAGGCCGTCGGCCGCCCCACCGACCACTCGGCCACCGTCAACTTCGCGGCGCTGGTCGACATGGAAGCGTACGTGGAGTACGGGGTCGATTCCCCATCGCAGTTCACCGCGCCGGTCATCGCCCTGGCCGACCAGCCGTGCGACATCGAGCTCGACGGGCTGGTCCCCCACACCCGGCACGTCTACCGCCTCTGCTACCGCCGCGCCGGCTCGGACGAGGAGTTCAAGGTGGGCCCGCTACGGAGCTTCTGGACCCAGCGCCGCGCGGGCTCCCCCTTCACCTTCACCGTGCAGGCCGACTCCCACCTCTGGGAGACCTGGGCCGCCGCCACGCCCGAGAGCGACGCCCTCAAGCTCTACGACCGCACCCTGCTGAACGTCATGGAAGACGTCCCCGATTTCCATTTCTGCCTCGGCGACTACGCCATGACCGAGTACAGCCAGACGCTGCGGCACGCCCTGGACCACTACGTCATCCAGCGCATCTACCTGGACCAGTTCACCCACTCGGTGCCCAGCTACCTGGTCATCGGCAACCACGAAGGCGAGCTGGGCTACTTCATCGCCGCAGGCGACAGCGTGTCGGCCTGGTCGGAAGCGGCGCGGCGAGCCTTCGTCCCCAACCCCTATCCCGACGGCTTCTACAGCGGCTGCCCCGACCCTCCGCTGATCGGCGAGGGCTTCCGCGAGAGCTACTTCGCCTGGGAATGGGGCGATGCCCAGTTCGTGGTGCTCGACCCCTACTGGTACACCGAGGAGCGCCCCTTCCACAACGACGTGCCGCAAGAGGGCGGCGGCTGGGCCTGGACGCTGGGGCACGAGCAGTACGACTGGCTTTACGAGGTCCTCCACCAGTCCGAACGCCGCTGGAAGTTCGTGTTCCTGCACCAGCTGGTCGGCGGAGTCGGCGGTCCCAACGAGGCCTACGGACGCGGCGGGATCGAGGCGGTGAAGTGGCGCGTGGAGCACAACGCGAGCTACGAGTGGGGCGGCGAGAACGAGTTCGGCACCGACCTCTTCACGCTCCAGCGGCCCGGCTGGGAGCACGGTCCGATCCACGACCTGCTGGTGGCGGCCGACGTGACCGCGGTCATCAAGGGCCACGACCACTTCTACGCCTACCAGGAGCTCGACGGCATGGTGTACCTGACCGCACCCCAGCCGCACGATTTCACCTACGACTACGGCGCCATGGTGCCCGGCGAGTACACCCACGGCACGCTGCTGCCCAACTCCGGTCACGTGCGGATCCGGGTCTCGGCCGTCGAGGTGGCCATCGATTACGTGCGCGCCTATCTGCCGGGCGACGGCGAGAACGGCGTGGTGGCGGATCATCACGTGATCGGGGGCCCGGCGGCGGCGGCGCCGTCCGCCGCGGCGGCGCTGTCGCTCTCGGCCGCGCCGAATCCGGCCAGCGCGCAGACCGTGGTCCGGCTGCTGGGGGCCACCGACAAGGCCTCGTACGATGGCGTCACGTTGAGGATCTACGACGTGGCCGGCCGGCTCTGCGCCGTGGTGCCCGCCCGTCCCGACGGGACCTTCCCCTGGGACCAGCGCGACGGCCAGGGCCGCCGCGTGGCCTCGGGGGTGTACCACGGCCGGGTCGCCTACCAGGGGACCGACCACGCGGTGCGGATGGTGGTCGTGCGGTGAGGACCGCGGTCCGCCGTCAGGGCGACGCCATCACCACCGGTTCGAACTCGAAGGCGATGACGGTCACCGGCTCGGCGTCCGCGTCGGCGTCGGCTTCGCCGCCGATGCTGGTCATGATGGCATTGAACAGGTCGGTGACCACGTAGGCCCGGTCGCCGGCGAAGTAGAGCCCGTCCTCGGCGGCGTCGGCGGGCGCGACCAGGTCGACCCGCTGCTGGTAGCGGCCCGCCTCGTCGTAGACGTCGAAGCTCGTGAAGACCCCCCCGCCCGCGCGCCAGCGGTAGGCGCTGCACTGCACCCAGAGCGTGCCGTCCTCGCGGAAGAACAGCTGGCCGATGGTCTGGTGGTCGTCGTGCACCCGGAAGGTGGAGCCGCGGTTCCAGCGCGTGAAGGCGTCGTACATGGTCTGGAAGCGGGCCTTCTCGGCGGCGGTCCGCGCCACGGCCTGGTAGCCGGGCCGCTCGATGACGCGGTCGACCGTGCCGTCGGCGTTCCAGACGTGGATCCGGTAGTCGGTGAACGACAGCGCCGCAGCCACGCGACCGTCGGGCGCCACGGCCCAGCGCCGCTGGAAGTCGGTGAACTCCTCTTCCCTGAACTCGTAGTTGCCGAACTGGGTCTCGCGCGACGTCTCCTGGTAGGTGGCCAGCTCGGCCCCGCTCGCGTCGTAGGCCTTCAGGTAGGTGAACTGGAGCTGCTTGCCGTCCTCGCGCGTCCACGCCGTGCCGGCCAGGATCATGGTCTCGCCATGGCCGGCCCCGCGGCTGACCGACTGGAAGCCGCCGCCGTCGCGGTACGGCAGCGCGAAGGTCTCGCCCGGCGCGCCGTCGGGGGTGATCATCACGATCTTGCCCGGCCAGGCCTGCACCACGCCGATCTGCCCTCCCGGCGCCCAGAACATGTCGGCGCCGTTCTGGAACTCACCCGGTCCCTCGCCCTGGCGGCCCACCGTGCGGAGCCACTCGCCGCTGCGGTCGAAGACCTGGATCTCGGAGAGCTGGCCGTCCAGGAGGTAGATGTTGCCGTCGTCGTCGTGGAGGAACTCGGCGATGGTGCCGAAGAGGATCTCGTCGTCCTCGCCCCCGCGGCGCCAGAGCTCGCGCATGACCTGCACGGTCTCGCCCTGGGCCGGGGTCTCCGGGTTGCGGACGGTGGTCGTGCCGTCGACGGTGACGGTCTCGCCTTGCCAGTCGGCGAGGGCGGCGGTGGCGAGGAGGGTCAGGGTGAAGAGGGTCCATATGGCGAAGTGCAAGGTCCGGGGCATGGGATTTCCTCTTTATTAGGTCAGGGGGGCGTGCGGGCTCCCCGCGGGGTCCTGGTCGGGTCGCGGCCGGGGCGGCGACGGGTGAGGGATCAACGATAATAACGATGGACTTCTTGCGCTTCCGGGGTGGGGGTTTCCCGGGTCACGATTGCAGTCTATCCGCAACCCCCGGGGGACGGATTTCGCAGTCTAATTCCGTCCCCCGGGGGTTGGTTCGGCAGGCTATCTCCATTGCGATGGGTTATACCGCAGGGATATCGGATGAAATGGTCGGGATGGACTGCTCCGCCCTGGAAACGGCTTCGGAAGCGTGAGGGTTACGTGCCCTTCATCAAGGCACCTCGAAATCGATTCCGGTGATCTCGTTTGCGTTCTCGATGGTGAGGATTGTAGCCTCGTCCCAGTCCTGTGTGCCGGGGTACCAGATGGTTTCTGCGGGGGGAGGCAGCAAGGGGTCCCAGCCAGTGGAAAACGACAGAAAACCAACCTTGAACTCTCCATCAGGCAGACCGCTGAAGCTGAAATCGGAAACGTCATTCCAATACCAGCGGTAGACCAGGGCCAGGTTCTCGTCGGCCGGAGTCATCAGGACGTAGTGAAAGGGAATGGCGCCAGAGATCGATCCGACGCGCCCGCTGACCACACCACCGCGTTCCAGCACCAGGTCGAGCATCACGATATCGCCGACGCCGCCGATGACGATCGTCTGCGCATCCTCGACCCGGCTGGCCCGGTCGTACCACTGGGGGCGCCAGGATTGCCAGCCGAACATCGAGGGCATGGGTGAAACCTCAAGGAGATACTCGCCGGGCCAGAGGTTGGGAATGCCGAAGTTCCGATCGCTACCGTCAATCATCTCGGCCGTGGCCAGCAGGGTGTGATCGAAGGGGTCGTGGAGGTAGAAGTACGGCGTTCCGAATGACGCATCCTCGGTCTCGATCCTGACTTGCAGGCCGCACTGCACGAGTTCGATGCCGGAGATCGTCTCTCCCGACTGGGCCGAGAAGACCGTCGCCTCTGCGAAACCCGGTCCACCGATCCACTGCACGACACCGCTCTGCTCGACCCGCAGCTTGACCGGAGTCGGCACCTGCAGATCGATGGCGAACCGACCATCTTCCGCAACGGTGGATGAACTGCGGATGGTGGTGGAATCTAGAGCAACAACGTCCAGCTCAGGCTCACGCCCGAGACCCAGATCCAGCCAGGCCCCGGAGATTCTACCCTCGAGGCGGGCGGCCTCCGGTGAAAGTCCTTCGGCGAGCACCACCAGAGTATCGGTCCCGATGTCGATCCAGGGTGTCTCGGCGCGATCGTGCGTCCCGGGCCACCAGAAACGCTCTGTATTGCCGTCGATTGGATCGACGTGATAAATGGTCTGCTCGCTGATCACCAGCTCGACCTGATACGTACCCGGCATGACTCCCGGGATCGGACAAAAGGCCCTGCCTTCCGTCACTTCCACCTGGGCCAGTTTGACATAGCTGAGGTTGGAGCCGGGATCCGCATCGCTACGGTAGAGGATCGCGCCGAGATGATGCCCGTCGAACACAGTCGCGAGCCCTAGGTCCAGCACCATGGCACCGAGATCGAAGTCGAGGCTCAGGGTGGATCGGTAGTCATCCACCCGGACCGTCTCAGGCGGCACCTGTCCAAAGCTCAGGGTCGGGCTGGCATACAGGTAGCGTCCATCCGGGTCGTCGAGATCCAGGGTGACCAGATAGTCGCCCTGTGGCACGTCCATGCTGTAACGACCGGTAGAATCAAGAACGGCCCGTACCGTAGTTCCCGAATACGAACCATCGATGTATTGTCGGGCGAAGACGTCCCCATCCATGGAGAGCCCGAAAGTCCGGACCCGCCCCTCGATGCGGCCGGCCGGCAGCACCGGATCGTGGGTGTGCTTCATGTCCTCGCAACCCAGAACGGTCATGAGGAGCAAGGTGGTGGCCAGCAGAGAGGCCACCCCGGCGCGCAACCGCGGCATCATGGCTGGACCGCCTTGCTGACCGGCGGGAGATTCCAGACGAGGTCGGTGACGGACTCGAGATCGGTGATGAAGATGGGCGTGGCCTCGGAGAAGTAGTAAGTGCCCGGATACCAGAAGGGAGCATAGCTTATGTATCGGCATGCGAGATAATACTCACCATCCCCCAACCCCCTCATGCTGAAGATACCATCCTCGTAATATTGATAACGGCAGAGTTCAGAATCCTCGTCGACGTAGAGAGCGCACCGCATGGTGCCCGGATTCTGCCCATCATGTGTCAGGATCTGACCCGATATCTCCGCGCCTCTCTCCAGCGCGAAATCCAAGCGCCGATATTCACCCTCGGCCAGGTCGATGGGCGTCGCCTCCTCCAGCATCGAGGCGCCTTCGTACCACTGGGGCGCCCAGACCTGGTTCTCGCACTGACCATTGACCTGGAGGTAATGGCGTCCCGGCTTGAAGCTGCAGCGCACCATCGGGTCCGCGCTGTAAAAAGATCCTGTATATTCCGATCCGGACTCTTCCCGGAGGATGACCGTACCGCGATGCTCGGTCATGAAACCGGGCCCTTCGAGCCAGATCTCGAGGCAGCAGGCGGGCAGTGTGAGATCGGAAATATGATCTCCGGGGCGCAGCGTGAAGACCTGAGCGGTCTCATACGAATCGCCCCCGATCCAAAGCTGCCCCTGGTTGCCGTAGACCTGCATGCGAACATCGAGGGGAAACATGATCTCGAGCAGGAACGAGCCATCGTCCTGGCTCTGTGTATATGCTAGTTGCTGCAATCCGTCAGCATAGGCGCTGATGGTGAATCGGGCAGTCGAGCGTCCCTGCCACTCCCCGGTGATCTGGCCCGAGATGGTCGCGTACTGGTCCGAGAAGTCGGCCGAGCTGGTCGTGACCTGTTCCATATCCACTGCCAACAGGTCTGCCTCTTCCAGGTCACGAACTCCGGGTAGATAGAAATCTTCCCCACAAACTGTTAACCGCATGGAATACGTGCCGGCGGGTAGACCGGGGAACTCGTAATGCAAAAGGCCCCCGGTTACCGTCTGGTTCTGGCTCATTCTGTTCGCACCTCCGGACATCAGTTCCAGAGGAAGGCGTTGCCCCTCGAAGATCTCAGGTAGTCGAACCGACACATTGGCCCGTCCCCTCTGATAATCATGGCGAATGGTCTGTGCCCCGATACTGACGGTGTCGCACTGAAGGTTGAATGATCCATCATACCCGGTAGGAGTGACTGTAAACCGATAGTCCCCCGACGGCAGCTCTAGCTGGTACCAGCCCGAGGAATCCGATCTTGTCGATGCCTCGGCGGACCACTCGCCATTGCCATTGAAGGACCTGGCGGAGATCATAGCCACCACCCCTACCCCCAGTTCGGTCACATACCCCTCCACCGCCCCAACCTGGTAGAGCGCCACCTCCACGGGCGTCTCCTCCATGCACGACAGGAGCCCGACCAGCCCCGCGAGCACCGAGAGGACCAGCAACCAGCGAAGAACGGAAGCCCTGGACGTCGTCAGCATGAAATCTCATCCCCCTCGAAGGCCAGCACGTTGTCCCCGTCAACGATAAACCGTCCCCGCCCCCCGATCCATGTTACAATTCCCCCGACCCCCGACCACCGCCCGCCCTCACTTCACCAGGCCGGCGTGGCGGCCAACTCACGGGAGGGACCACCATGCCCTCGACGCTCCTCGCCCGAGCCGTCGTCGTCGTCACCCTGCTCTGCCTCACCACCGCCACCGCCCCCGCCCAGTCCGACCAGCTCGCCGTCCTCGGCTACCACGACACCGGCCCCTGCCTCGGCCTGGACGTCCAGGGCACCCGCCTCTTCCACGCCGACGGCGCCACCCTCGCGGTCGTCGACATCGCCGACCCCGCCCATCCCCAGCCCCTGGGCCGCCTGCAGCTCCCCGCGCGCATCGACGACATCCTGGTGGCGGGCCAGATCGCCTACGTCGCCGACGGCCACTTCGGCCTGCAGATCGTCGACGTCGCCGACCCCGCGCAGCCCCGGCTCCTCGCCGCGCTCCAGCCCGGCACCCGGGCCGCGGCGCTCGCCGTGCACGCGGACCACGTCTACCTGGTCGACACCTACGAGGGCCTGTTCATCGTCGACGTCGCCGACCCCACCGCGCCGCAACTCGTCCAGCACCTCGATCCGGTCGCCTTCCCCCAGGACGTCGTCGTCCAGGGCGATATCGCCTACCTCGCCACCTGGAACGGCATCTTCCTCTACGACATCACCGACCCCGCCGACCCCGTGCAGCGGTCGTTCATCCCCGAGGGCCCCTACTGGAGCTACGAGGGCATCACGGTCCGCGACGATCTCCTCCTCGCCGCCGCCAACCACAACGGCCTGCGCGCCTGGGACGTCTCCGACCCCGTCCACCCCGCACTCCTCGACGACCTCCCGCTCGGCGACTCCACCCGCGACGTCGACCTCTGGGGCGACCTCGCCGTGGTCTCCATGATGCACTCGGGCCTGCGCCTCATCGACATCGCCGACCCCCACGACCTCACCCTCGTCGGCGCCATCGACCCGCCCGGCCGCGACTACGAGGTCGTCTGCCGCGACGGTCGCGCCCACCTGGCGGCGTACCTGGAGGGCGTCCAGATCGTCGACCTCGCCGATCCCACCGCGCCCACCATCGCCGGCGCCTGCCCCGTGGGCGGCTTCGCCCTGGGCCTCACCATCCGCGGCGACCTCGCCTACGTCGCCGAGAGCAACGGCGGCCTGCGCATCCTCGACGTGGGCGATCCCACCGCCCCGACCACCCGCGGCTACGTCCGCATCCCCGACCGCCTCTCCGACCTCGCCGTCGAGGGCAACCTGGCCTTTGCCGCCGGCGACAGCGGCCTGCACATCTTCGACATCGCCGTCCCCACCGCCCCACGCCGGATCGCCCTGCACGCCGCGGTCGGCGACATCGAGAACGTGGCGGTCCGCGGCACCCTGGCCTGCTGCGTCACCTACGACAAGGGCCTCCGCGTCCTGGACGTCTCCGACCCCACGAGCCCCACCGCGTACGGCCACCTCGACCTGATCCACGCCACCGACCTGGCCATGGACGACCGCTACACCTACTACCCGGTCACCGACACCGACGGCGACCGCGGCGGCCTCTACGTCCTCGACCACACCGTCCCCGGCATCCCTGCCATCGTGGGCCGCCTCGAGACCTGGAAGGCGCTCGACATCGCCCTCGCCGGCGACCGCGCCTACTTCGCCGGCCGCAGCCAGGACAACCAGTTGGGCCTGGTCATCGCCGACATCGGCGATCCCACGCAGCCTCAAGAGGTCGGCTTCCTCCGTATCGACCACCCCGTCCGCGCGCTCGCCGCCGGCAGCGACCACGTCTACCTCGATCTCATGTTCCGCGACCAGCTCATCGCCGTGGACGTGGCCGACCCCGCCGCGCCCGCGGTGGTGGCCGAGTTCGAGCGGCCGGGCTGGTACGCCTACTCGCTGTGGGCCACTGGCGGACTGCTGTACGCCAACGGGGTGTGGATCCTGGAGCATCGGCCGGTCACGGGGCTCGCGCCCGGGGTGGCCATGGACGATCGCTACCTCGAGCAGAACCAGCCCAATCCCTTCAACCCGGCCACGACGATCGTCTACACGTTGACGAGGCAGGAAATGGTGAACCTGCGTATCTTCGATGTCAGGGGGCGTCTGGTGCGCGATCTGGTGAGCAGTGAGGTCCGCCCTGCCGGCCGCCACGAAATCGATTGGCGCGGCGTCGACGATGCGGGCCATGAGGTCGCGTCCGGAACCTATTTCTATCGTCTCCAAGCGGGCGCGCATGTGGAGACCAGGACGATGGCTCTGATCCGCTGATAACGACATCCCTTCCTGGCCGCGGACCAAGTCCAGCATCCGGATATTCGACCCTCTCCCCTCGCGAGTCCCCTGCCCGCATACGCTCACGCCAAGAGTTCACGGCCAGCTTCTACAACATGATCGATCCGGGCGCGTTTTTGAGCGGCACAGACGAGTGGCCGCTCGCTATTTCGAGCTAAGATCCCGGACTGGGAATCCGCGCCTGGCGATGACCGATCAGCGCCTGGCAATCCGTCAACCGCAAAAGAGGAGTCTGACATGCGATTTAAGATTGTGACTCTGGTGACCGTGCTGGCTTTCGTCCTGCCGCTCGCGGCCACCGCCGAGATGCTCGTGGGCGACGCCTCCAACGACCAGCTCTGCATCCTGAACACCGCCACCGGCGAGCTGACCGAACATGCCCCGGTCGGCACGCCCCACATCGTGTCCCTCGCCTACGACGCCGCCGCCGGAATCCTCTACTGCTCGGACACGTCCGAGGGGGTCAACCAGATCCTCGAGATCGACCCGGACACCGGCGCCACCACCCTGGTCTGCCAGGTCCCGGACTTCTGGACCGTGATCCACAGCCTGGCGGTGGACCCCGCCACCGGCAACCTGTACGCCATCGACCAGGAACACACCGTGCTCTACATCGTGAACACCGTGACCGGCGAGCTGGAGCCCGTCGACCCCATCGGCGTCTACTGGATCACCGGCGCTGATTTCGACCCCGTCACCGGCGATCTCTACGTGTGCATCGGCGGTCTCGACACGGCCGGCGCGCTGTACACGGTCGACAAGGAGACGGCCGAGCCCACGTTCGTGGCCGACACCCACCGCCTGATGGGCCTCGGGTTCGACGAGGACGGCTCGCTGTACGGCGTGAACAACTACTGGTATCCCGACGACCCCGGCGTCTACCGCATCGACAAGTCCACCGGAGCCTGGGAGGAGCTCGCCACCCACTCCGGCCGCAACATCATGAGCATCGACTACGTCGACCTCGACGTGGTGCGCACCGAGACCAGGAGCTGGTCCGGCGTCAAGCGGCTCTTCGAGTAGCGGCAATCCAGCCTCCCCGTGCCGGGCCGGTCTTCATGGCCGACCCGGCCTGTCCCTCTCCGCCTCCCCGTAACGCCCGCGTAACGCCCTCCCGGTATCATTCAGCCCGATCATCGCCACCCGTACGTCCACGAGCGCCGACCCCGGAGGCCCATCATGAATCCCGCATCGCTCACCTCGCGACTGGCCGTCGCCATCCTGGCGACCATCCTGCTGCTCCCCGGCTGCGGCGGCGACGACCCCATCGATCCCGGTCCGCCGCCGGACCCCGAGCCCACCGAGCAGGTCCAGAGCACGCTCGGCCTGCCCGCCGGCTGGTCCGGCGACCCCGCCACCCTGCAGGTCGTCACCAGCCACGGCGCGGCGAGCTGCGGCCAGGACGGCGCCTTCACCGCCGAGTGCTTCACCGACGGCCGCCAGCTCCTGGCCGTCACCGGCCCCGCCGGCCGGCCGCTGCTGCTGTCCTGGTTCGGCGGCACGAGCCCCACGGTGGACGTGCGCACCACCGCCGAGGTCCTGCTCTGGCTGGGCCTCGGCACCTGGATGCTCCCGCCCGATGGCGCCCAGGGCGTGCGCGACCTCATCGCCGAGCTGGGCAGCGAGCTTGAGGAGCTCGAGAGCGCGCTCGCCCAGGCCCTCGTGGAGAATCCCGGCGGGCTGCCGACGGCCAACCCCGCGGTGCAGGCGGCGCTCACCGAACTGGTCGCGCAGCTCCTCACGCCCGAGGCCGGCGAGAAGGGCATCCTCATCGAGCCCGAGCTCCAGCAGAGCGGCGTCGAGATCCTCAACGAGGGCGGCATCAACAAGGTCACCGTGAAGAACAGCTATCGGCGGCGCAGCGTGGCCTTCGTCTGGCAGGAGGCCTGGATCGACGAGGACGACGTGGTGCACGACCTGGACCCGGCGTCGGCCATGCACCAGTTCGAGATCCCACCGGTGGACGGCTTCGCGGGCTCGATCAACACCATCCTGGGCTACTTCCTGGGCGGCCTGCCCTACGAGCCCAAGATCCTCGCGCCCCTGTCGCTGCCCGCCTATCCCGGGGCCAAGGAGACGGTCTACGACTTCGACGTCCTGGGCTTCGGCCTCGAGCCGGCCGCCGACCCGTCGCAGTACACCTCGGACGAGCTGGCCGCCGGCGACTGGATGGCGCTGAAGTGCCTCGTGCTGGACTACTTTTTCCCGCTGTTGACCACCATGGCCGGCGAGGTCACCGCGGCCGGCCATTTCGACGACGCGTTCGGCGGCGAGGGCATGGCCGCCAGCCTGCAGGGCTACCTCACCTTCATCTCCACCGGCCTGCCCGAGTTCCACGCCTGCCTCAGCAACAACGACTGGTGGGGCGCCGTGCTGGTCCTGATCACCGAGGTCTGGAACAGCGACGAGTTCCAGGAGGCCACCCTCGACCTCATCGGCGACGCCTTGATGTCGGCGGGCATGAACGCGGGCCGGATCGACGACATCATGGGCGCGGTCGACAGCTTCTTCAACGCGGTGGGACTGGCCGACGTCATCGGCAGCCTGGTCGACAGCATCATCACCGGCTACCACTTCGGCGAGTGCGAGCGCGCCAACACCTGGGACGTGTCGGTCACCGCGCCGGTGATCCACCTCGAGCCGCGCGAGGCCGAGCTCGACATGTACCGCACCCAGCTCTTGACCTGCGTCCTCGACGACGAAACCGGCGGCCCGCCCACCGGTGCGGCCTACGCGTTCCGCTGGCATTGCCCCGGCCTGGCCGGCACCCTGGTCAACCCCGCCAACCCGGCCGACACCAGCAACGACTTCCTCACCAGCTACGATTACGTCCAGTACGTGGCCAACGCCGGGGTCGGCGGCACCGAGGACGTCTGGTGCGACCTCTACGTCAAGGTCGGCCCCGACACCACCTTCATCCAACGCACCACCGCCCCGCTCACGGTGGTCAAGCGTGAGATCGTGCTGCCCGATTCGCTGAGCTTCTGCCCCGGCGGCGTGCAGGAACTCACCGCCAGCCTCGACCGCCCCTACACCGGCGACGAGGTGGTGGTCTGGAGCTGGCGCGCCGATGGCACCGCCGGCACCCTCATCGGTCCCGACGGCCAGATCGGCAGCTGGGACTTCGCCACCGAGCCCACCGCCTCGTACGAGGGCGACCCCACCGGCGGCCTCGACCGGATCCTCTGCATCGCCAGCCTGGAGATCGACGGCGGCTACTCGCCCATCGACACCGCCACCGTGCACCTCGACGTGGGCGAGCAGGAGATGTACCACGGCGAGCTGTTCGGTGAGGCGCATTACGATCCGGACAGCGGCACCGGCGGGTGGGGCGTGTACATCCGCTTCGCCAAGGTGGGCGGCGCCACCAGATACCACGTGGTCGGCCACAGCTTCTACGACCCCGCCTACTACGGCGACGGCTGCTCGTTCAACGGCCCACCGTGGCCGGCGCATTCGCAGGACCTGGGCAGCGAGTACCTGGTCTTCCTGACCGGCGGCGGCGGCAACTGCGACGGGCCGCCCTACGATTCGCTGGCCTGGGGCCTGGGCCGGTTCGAGGGCGCGGTCTTCGAGGTGACGCCGAACTGCCAGTAGCGGCGGCCCTGAGGCGGCGGCGGGCGCGACCTAGAGCCCCGCCGCCACCTGCCGGTAGTGGTGGCCCATGATCGCCATGGTCAGGGCCACGCCGATCTGGCGCGGGTGGCGCACGAGCGTCCCGGCCAGGAACCGCCAGTAGGCGCGGCGTCCCTGGTGCACGATGCCCTGGATCCAGAGAGAGCTGAAGATGGCGCCCACGTCGCGCCAGGTCAGCGCCTCGCGGGGGCCGCGCATGCGGTGGGCGTCGAGGAAGGTGCGGATGCGGGCGTAGTATGTCCCGGGCTCGTAGAGCTGGCGCATGAGGCGGCGGTAGTTCTCCTCGAGCCATTCGCGGTCCAGCCGCGGTTCGAAGTTGAAGACGGCGCTGGTATTGTCGCCGTGGCTGCGGCTCAGGAGGCGCCCCTCCCGGGCCAGGCGCCGGTAGAGCCGGCTGCGCGGCAGCGCCTGCAGGAGGCCCACCATGGCGGTGACCACGCCGGTCTGCTGGATGAACTCGAACTGGCGCTGGAAGATGTCCTGCTCGTCGCTGTCGAAGCCCACGATGAACCCGCCCATGACCTCCATGCCGGCCTGCTGGATGGCCTGCACCGCGTCCGCCAGGTCGCCGCGCAGGTTCTGGAGCTTGCGGCACTCGCGGAGGCTGGCCGCGCTGGGGGTCTCCAGTCCGAGGAAGACCTTCTTGAAGCCGGCCTCGACCATGAGCTCGAGCAGCTCGGCGTCCTGCGCCAGGTCCACCGAGGCCTCGGTGATGAAGGTCAGGCGGGCGCCGGTGCGCCGGCGCCAGTCGATGACCGCCTCGAGCAGTTCGCGGCAGCGCCGCTTGTTGCCCACGAAGTTGTCGTCGACCACGAAGACGGGGCCGCGCCAGTCCGCCTCGCGCAGCTTCTCGATCTCTGCCACGAACTGCGCCGGCGACTTGTAGCGCGGCTTGCGTCCGTTGAGCGCCACCACGTCGCAGAACTCGCAATCGAAGGGGCAGCCACGGCACGACTGGACCGACAGGGTGGCGTAGTGCTTCAGCTCGATCAGATCCCACCTCGGCAGCGGCGTCAGCGCGAGGTCGGGGAAGCGCTCGGCCTGGTAGAGCGGGCGGACCCGGCCGTGCCGCATGTCCTCGACCAGCGCGGCGGCCAGTTCCTCGGCCTCGCCCACCACCACGTGGTCGACACCGAGGGAGGGGTCGACCTCGTTGACGAACAGCGCACCGCCGCCGATCAGGGGCTTGCCCAGCTCGTGGCAACGCCGCGCGAGCGTGACCACCTCCTCACGATGCAGCTCCATGGCGCTGACCAGGACGTAGTCGGCCCAGCGGATGTCGCCGTCCTTGAGGTCGTGGGTGTTCCGGTCCACCACGCGGCACGACCAGTCCGCGGGCAAGAGCCCGGCCACGGTCAGCAGGCCGAGCGGCGGGTTGACCGCGCGGCGGCCCACGAAGCGTATGGCGTGGCGCAGGCTCCAGAACGTGTCGGGGGTCCGGGGTTCGACGAGGAGGATATGCATGGCCGGCTCCCTTCGGGAAGGCCGATCCGGGGGGTGCTCACAAGATAACGCCGAAACGCCGCGAGGGCCCATGCCGGCGGGGCCGGTTTGACGGTCGGCGCCCCGCGGTGGTAGAATCGGCTGCATTCCATCCCGCCATTCTTACCACCTCGAAGATCACGACCACACGCGGGAGCAGGCCGGGGCGATCAGGGGGAGTCTGATCCGCAAGGTGCGACATGGAGGTCCGACCGAGAGGTGGTCCGCCATGGTAAGCCGTACGCACGCCGTGTTCATGCTCGCCCTGATTCTGGTCGCTCTGGCAGCCGGAGAAGTGTCGGCCCTGTGGCCGCATTCGGCCGGCGAGGCGCTGCCCATCTACGCCGCTGCGGGAACCCAATTCTCCAAGCGATCGGTCCCCGACGGCAAGGGCGGGGTGATCGTGGTCTGGATTGATTGCCAGGGGGCCGGAGCGCAAGTCTTCGCTCAGCGCGTGTCGGCAGCCGGAACTCCACAGTGGGCCGCCGACGGTGTCCTGGTCAGTCCATTCCAGATGGCACAGACCATGTGCGCGATCACCGACGACGGTGCCGGTGGCGCCGTCGTCATCTGGGCGATCATATACTCCGGTCGAGAGATCCACGCCCAGAGGATGGCACCGGACGGCACGCCCCTCTGGGGGAGCGACGGCGTCATCGCCGTCCAGACCGACCACACGATCATCAATCCGATCGCCGTGAGCGATGGCGGTGGCGGCGCCATCGTGATGTGGAACGAGCACCGTGAAACCGCCTCCGGCATGACGACCATCGTACGCGGACAGCGCATCGGCGCCACCGGGGAACCGCTCTGGACCCCCGGGGGAATCTTGGTGTGCGGGTGGGGCAACGGCCACACCGGGCAGATCATCAGCGACGGGGCCGGCGGCGCCATGGTGGCCTACACCGCGGAGATGGGGGGCGACTCCTACGGACTCTTCATCAAGCGGGTGCTGGCCGATGGATCATTCGCCTGGGAATCGGGCAGCGTCTGGATCGATTCCGCGTACGCCATCGAGGATGCGCTCGCGCCGGATCACCAGGGTGGATGCCTCGTCGCGTTCGTCACCCGGCAACTCTTCTCCGAGACGCGCAGCCTCCGCGCCCAGCGGCTCGACGCCGACGGAGCACCGGTCTGGGGGTATGGCGTCGCCATCTTCAGCAGCAAGGAAACCCTGGAGCAGCAAGCCATCTGCGCCGACACCGCCGGGGGCGCCATCGTCTGCTGGTCCGACGGACGCACCGGCTCGGACGACATCTTCGCCCAGCGAATCTCCGCTGTGGGCCAGGCCAGCTGGCCGGACGACGGGGTCGCTGTCTGCGCCGCCGTCAATGCTCAGACGTATCCCACCCCGGTTCCCCACGGACCCGGCGGCGCCATCATCGTCTGGCAGGACCAGCGCGATGGTCAGATCGACATCTACGCGCAGGCCCTGGACGCGGCGGGCCAGCGGCTGTGGCCAGCGGACGGGATCCCGGTCAGCGACCACGCCACGCCCCAGGAGAACGCCATCGTCCTTTCGGATGGCGACGATGGCGCGATCATCACCTGGGACGATCAGCGCAACGGCGACCAGGACGTCTTCGGCCAGCGACTGAATCGCCGCGGCACCCTCGGTGTCCTCGCCCCCACCATCCTGGCCATCGCCGACGTGCCCGCCGACCAGGGCGGCTGGGTACAGATCGACTGGTACGGTAGCGCCCTCGACACACCGCCGACGCCCGGCATCGCGACCTACGAGATCTGGCGGCTCGTGACCGGAACCGAGGATTGGGAACTCCTGAGCGAGATCCCCGCCGCCGGCCAGGATCTCTACGCCGCGCTCGCGCCCACCGTCGCCGATTCGCTGCCGGACCATATCCCCTGGCAGAGCTTCCGGGTGAGCGCCGTGACGTCGGATGGCACCGAGGTCCATCACTCGGCCATCGTCTCCGGCTACTCGGTGGACAACCTGCCGCCGGCCGCGCTCCAGGGGTTCGCCGCCCACTTCGCCGACGACACGGTCGCGCTCACGTGGCAGCCGGCTCCCGAACCGGACTTCTGGTGCTACCGACTGCACCGGGGCCCGACCACCGACTTCGAACCGGGACCGGAGAACCTCATCGCCGAGCAGAAGGACACCGGCTACGACGATCCGCAGGGCACCCCGACCTCGGTCTACAAGCTCCTCGCGGTGGATGTCCACGGCAACGGCGGACCCTGGAGCATGGCGATCCCCGATCCCACGGGTGCGGCGGCCTCCGTCCGTCTGATCACCCAGGTCGAGCGGATCGCCCCCAACCCCTGCAACCCGCGCACGGTCATCACCTACGAGACGGCCGTCGACGCGCCGCTCTCGTTACGGATCTACGACACGCGCGGGCGGCTGGTCCGCCGGCTCGCGGACGGGCCGCAAGCAGCGGGCCGGCACCAGGTGACCTGGGACGGCTGTGACGACACGGGCGCGCCCCTGCCGAGCGGCGTGTATTGCTGTCGGTTGCAGTCGGGCGGCCAGGGGTCGTTGCACAAGATGACGCTCGTCCGCTGATATGGAACGGCTAGTCAAGCATTGATCATCTTCTCCGTCGGCCTCGAGCGTTGCTCGGGGCCTATTTTGAGCGGGGAAGCGGTTTCCACGACGGTCGATTGGACTGAAGTCCGCGGGTTGGTCACCGTCAAACGAAATCGGACACTGCCCCCGGGGGACGGATGACCCAGCCATACTACCAACAATCCGGGGCAGGGAATCCTGACGCGACTCTCCGTCACGACCCTCGACCCCGGAATCCCCATCCCCTCAGGGCCCGTTGCCACCCACGTTCAGCTGACTCCAGTGCTCGAGCCCCGCGACGAATTCGAACACCGTGGCGTCGCCGAGGCTGGTGTTGTCGGTGACGGTCAGCACCTCCACCGACGCCAGCCCGTCGAGGCCGTCCAGGCTGGTCAGCAGCGGGTTGCCGACGAGCGCCAGCTCCTCCGCCACGGTTTCAACGCCCTGCAGGCCATCCAGCGAGACGAGCTGCGTGCCGCGGACGATCTGGATCCGGCCCAGCGCCGCGGGCAGCGTGGCTCCGGTCAGCTGCTGGAGACTGTCGCAATCGGTGATCCCGAGGGTCGTCAAGGCGGGCAGCGTGCCCAGCCCGGCGAGGGTCGTCAGGGCGTCGCAGTCCCGGATATCGACCTGCTCCAGGGTCGGATGTTCGGCGCCTGCGCCCAGGGACACCAGCGCTCCATCGTCACGGAGCACGAGCTGGGTCAGGCCGGTGAACGAGGAGAGTCCGGCGAGGGACGTCAGATCGGGGCAGGAGACGATGGTCAGCCGCTCGCAGGCCGGCAAGGGGTCGAGGCCGGTCAGATCGACGAGTCCGGATTCGTGGACCTCGATCGTGCGCATGCCGGTCAGGCCGGCGGATCCCGCCAGGCTGGCGAGGCTCTCGCAACGCGTGATGGACAGGTACTCCACATTGGTCATGGCAGGCAAGCCGGTCAGGTCGGTCACGGCGGCGCAGTCGGTGATGCGCACGGTCTCGACGGCGGGCAGGTCCGGCAGGCCCGCGAACGATTCGAGCGCGGGGTGGTCGTCGAGAATGAGTCCCCGCAGGAGCGGCAGCGGCGGCAGTCCCTCGAGGTCGACCAGACCGGAGGGGCCACCGATCTGCAGGTTGTGCAGGGCCGGCAAGGACGTGGCTCCCGACAGATCGGTCAAGAGGGGCGTGTCCCAGATGGCGAAGAACTGCAGCGACGGCAGACTCCCCAGGCCCGCGAGGTCGGCCAGGTTGGGCATGTTCGACACCTGGAGATACCAGAGCGTGGTCAGGTCTTCCAGGCCGGTCAGGTGCTCCAGGGCGGCGAGATTCTGCAGTCGCAGGGACAGGGAAACCGCGGACCCGGTGGCGACGAGATCGATGCTCGCGAGCTGCGGGAGATCCGCCAGGGTGACATATCTCAGGGCCGGCATTTCCACCGACCCCGTCAGGGTCTTCAGCGCCAGACAGGCCTGGACGGTGAGGTCCTCGAGGTCGGCCAGCGACTGGAAAACGTCGATGGAGATCAGGTTGTCCAGGCTGCTGAGCATGATCCTCCGGATCCCGGAGGCTCCGCCCATGGCGTCGATGGTGGTGAGTTCCGAATTGCGCCTCAACTCGACGTATGGGACGTATTGCAGCGAATCGAGCCCGTTCAGCGTCCGGAGGCTGTCGTTGTCCGAGAGTCGCATGATGGACTGGATCGTCCGCAGGTTCTCGAGGCCCCGCAGGTCGCCGAGCGCGGTCTTGTTGATGTAGAGCTCTTCGACCCGCTTCAGATCGGCGAGCGGCGTCAGATCGTGGATCGCCGACGAGTCGGCGTGGCCGTTGATGTTCAATACTCCGCGGATCTCGGTGACGCCTGCGAGGGCCTCCAGGTCCGCCTGGTCGCGGACATCCACGGATTCGGAGAGCACGGTGCCCTCACAGTCGGGACAGCCGGGGGACAGCGGATGGTCGCAGTCGTCGTCGCAGCCGGCCAGACAGGCCAGGAGCACGCACAGGACGGTGGACAGGATGGCATACGACCGGGTGTCGTTCTTCATCGATCGACCTCTCTATAATCTAGTTTTTCGATTCAGGGGTCATATCGAGCACCGGGATGCTCCCTCCAGGGGATTCCGAGTCTAGATGATCGAATGTGCTGTTTCAACTCTTTTCGGTATGGCATGGCGGGCTGGGCACCGCGATCGAGGGCGGTCCACCTTGTGGGCTTGGTACTTCTCAGTTCATGGTCGAGGGAATCGATGGGAGCCGGGGCCTCTTGTGTCGCATTGGACCACCGCTTGGCGCTATCCCAAAATGATAGATTTTATCAAGAAAAACCCCCGGGGGTTGGCATTCATGTAAGGTACATAAATAAAATATGTTACAAAATTTCAGGTTCCAACTCGCCGTCAAGAATACGGTATACCGTGTGCAGGGCGACGATCCGTCCTTTTCGTTCAATGCCGGGAATCCCACCCCGCCCCCATTCCCCCTGGCCGGCGCCCCCAAAACCCCCTATCCTCCCCGGATCCCGTCCTTCAACCCTGGAGTCCTCATGTCCGCCAAGACCCCCAACCCCTGGCTCCACTTCGTCGGCGTCGGCGGCAGCGGCATGTCCGCGCTCGCCCAGTTCCACGCCGGCCGCGGCGGTCGCGCCACCGGCAGCGACCGGGCGTTCGACCAGGGCGAGCGCCAGGAGATCCGCCGGGCGCTCGAGCAGGCGGGCGTCGGGATCGTGCCCCAGACCGGCGAGGCGCTCACCGGCGACTGCGCCGCCGTGGTCCTGAGCACCGCCGTCGAGGACACCATTCCCGACGTGATCCGCGCCCGCGAGCTGGACATCCCGCTCAAGCATCGCTCCGAGCTGCTCGCGATCTACGTGGCCCAGCACCAGACCGTCGCCGTCACCGGCACCAGTGGGAAATCCACCGTCACGGCCATGATCTGGGCCATCCTGCGCGGCGGCGACCACGACCCCCGCCTGTTGACCGGCGGCCCCGTGGCGGCGCTCCAGCAGCAGGGTCTGCTCGGCAACGCCTGGAGCGGCACCGGTCCCGACCCCGCCTTCCTGGTCATCGAGGCCGACGAGTCGGACGGGTCGCTGGTGAACTACCACCCCTGGGCCGGCGTGGTCCTCAACCTGGGCCGCGACCACAAGGAGCCCGCCGAGATCGCGGCCATGTTCACCACCTTCCGCCTTCAGTGCGCCGGCCCCCTGATCGTGGGCGAGGACGCGAACCTGGACTTCCTGCGGCCCGGGGCGCTGACCTTTGGCCTCGGCGAGCGTGCCGATGTGCGCGCGGTGGACCTGGAGCTGGGACCGCGGTCGGTGGCCTTCACGGTGGACGGCGTGCGGTTCACGGTGCCCCAGCCCGGCCGGTATACCGTCCTCAACGCCGTGGCCGCCATCGCCGCGGCGAAGGAGGCCGGCGTGGCGCTGGCGGCGATGGTGGCGCCGCTGGCGGGATTCGCCGGCGTGGCGCGGCGGTTCGTCTCCATCGGCACGGCGCACGGTGTCGAGGTGATCGACGACTTCGCCCACAACCCCGACAAGCTGGCCGCCGCCCTGGCCGCCGGCCGCGACCGCCTGGCGGGCACCGGCGGCCGCATCCTCGCCGTGTTCCAGCCCCACGGCTTCGGCCCCACGCGCTTCCTGCGCGACGACCTGGTGGCCGCCTTCACGGCCGAGCTGCGGCCCGACGACGTGCTCTGGCTGCCCGAGATCTTCTACGCGGGGGGGACGGTGGCCAGGGACATCTCGAGCGAGGACCTGGCCCGGGGCGTGGCCGGGCGGGGGCGGCAGGCGCGCTTCGTCGCCGACCGGGCGGAACTGCCCGGGCTGATCGCGGCCGAGGCGCGGCCGGGCGATCTGGTGCTGGTCATGGGAGCCCGCGACCCGTCGCTCACGACGCTGGCACGGACGATCCTACACGCCGTGGACGGGGCTTTCCGCCGCTAGAGCCCGATGGCGAAGCCGAGCACGAACGTCAGGCGGCGATACTTGCCCTCGATGGTGGTGCTCGCTCCCGCATCGCCGCCCTCCGCCGGCGGCAGGATGGTCACGTCGCGCTCCATGGTCTCGCTGCCGTAGGCGTAGATGCCGCCCACCGTGAAGGTGGACTTGGCCACCGGGAAGGTGACGCCGGCAGCGAAGTGGCGGATGTCCCAGAGCGACAGCGACAGGCTCTGCATCGCCTCGGGCGTGGCCGCGCTGTCATCGGTGCGGAAGCTGGCATAGCCGCGCACGCGGGGGCCGAACGCGTGCTCGAGCCCGAGCCCGAAGTTGAGCACCGCCTCGCGGTGATCGGCCACGGACTCATCGCGCACCTCACCGGTGCCCGGGACGGTGATGGGGTCGGCGGTCATGACCAGGTAGCCCGAGACGGCGGCGAAGTACTCGGCCGACAGGTGCAGTTTCGTGTCGCCCCAGGTGTAGCCCGCGCCCAGCGCGGTCGACAGCGGCGAGCGGTACTCGGCCGACCGATCCTGCTGGTAATCGTTGACGATGCGCGAGAGGCCGGGGCCGCCCTCGCCGTCGGTCTGGGAGACCAGGCTCTCCACGTAGCCGATGTTGCCCTTGCCGTAGATGCCCAGCACCGGCGTGGTCACCGCGAGGCCGGCCTGCCAGGCACCCCAATCGGCGCCGATGCCGACCTTGGCCAGCACCCCGACCTGCAGGTAGTCGAACTGCGACCGCTGCACCGCGATGCCGGCGTTGTCGGGGTTCTCGAGCTGGGCCAGGGTCTGCAGCTTGGAACTCTGGTCGCGTACCGACACGAAACCCGACACGCCGATGCCGATGTGGTCGGTCCAGCGGTGCGCCCAGGTGATCCCGCCCCAGTACTCGCTCATCTTCTCGGAGAAATCGATGTTGGCGTCGAAGCGCTCCACGTCCGGGTAGCCGGTGACCGGGAACCACTCCTCGGAGCGGAGTTCGAAGCTGTGCCGGGTCAGGAACGAGTAGGCCAGGCGGTGATCCTGCGAGCCGCCGAAGGGGACCTCACCGGCGAAGAGCGAGGGCGCGTTGCCCATCCGTGAGCTGTTCAGGTCGACACCTTCGCCGTCGGCGTTGGTGAGCGAGATCGTGGTGTATTCGTAGGCCGTGCCCGCGAGCAGCAGCTGCGGATCCTCCACCAGGGCCAGGCGACCGGGGTTGTAGTAGACGGCCGCCACGTCGGCCGAGGTGCCCACCACCGTGCCGCCCAGCAGCCGCGCCTGGTTGCCGTACTGGCTGGTCCAGTAATGCGAATCCTGGGCCAGGCCGGCCCCCGCGATCAGCAGGCCGCACGCCAGCGCCAGCAAACGTCGCCAGTGCTTCATGTCAGAAACTCCCCGCGCCGAATTCCACCACGTAGCCGATCTCGTCGAACCGTTCGAAGCCGCGGTAGCGCACGCCCACGCGCAGGCCGATGAACTCGCTGAACACCGAGAGGAAGCTGATGGGCGAGTGGGAGATGTTGCCGCGCAGCTTGATGCCGGTCTCCGAGACGAAGCCGGTACGCCTGGCAAGCCCCTCCGGCGTGTCGTACTTGTCCACCTCGAGCCCCGCGGAGAAATAGCCGTCGAGCCAGCGCGAGGCGCTGGAGGTGTACATCACGTTCCAGCCGAAGTCGCGGAACTTCTTGTCCTTGAGGTAGATGCGATTGACCAGCCACCCGCCGGTCATGGGATCGTTGACGTTCTTGAGGATCAGGAGCGGGAACACGAAGGACAGGCCCACGTCGCCGTCGTAGCGCGCGGCCACGGTCAGTGACTTGGCGAAGTACTCGGTGTCCGCCCACTGGGACAGCTCGTCCAGGGTCTTGCTGGGATGCGCATCGGGCCAGTCGGGATAGCCCTTGTCCACGAACCGGTAGATAGTCTCGTCGCCCGCGGCTTCGGCGGCCGCCATGTCGGGGAAGGGCCGCAGCTCGTAATGGCGGTAGCCCTCGGCGTAGACCCCGTTCTCGGTGAAGCGCTCGCGGCAGCGGCTGTCCTCGGGCAGCGGCGGGAAGACCCGGTCCTCGGGCTTGCGGTTCTTGGCGAACCAGCCCTGGAAGTTGCCCGTGAAGAGCGCGCCGGTGCGCATGACGTCGCGGATGCCCCAGGCGTCGTTGATCCGCTTGTTCACGTCGTAGCCCGGAGTGTAGTAGCCGTCGCCGTTCTTGTCGGTGCAGCTGGCGTGCTTGCCCTCCTCCACGAGGATGGTCATGGGGAAGTGCGTGTATCGATCCACCTCGAGGGTGTTGTCGTACCAGAGGATCCCGTGCGCCTTGGCGTTGACCAGCGCCACGACGATCCCGTAGCGGCACTCCTGGCACTCCTTCTGCCGGTAGATGGCGATCTTCATCTCCACCGCCTCGACATCGTGCATGTGGCCGCCCAGGCCTTCCTCGCTGGGGTAGTAGAAGAAGAAATCGAGGTCCACGGCCGAGACCTGGTCGAAGTTGATCTCGGTGTCGTTGGCGCGGGGCAGCGCCGGGATCTCCGAGACGTCGTCGCGCCCGTAGATGACGTTGCGCAGCCGGTAGTAGACCACGGGGCCTCCGTTGTCCTCCTCGAACGGGAACGGCATGGGGAGGTTGATCTCGCCGGGCCGCTCCAGGCCCTCGAGCAGCGGCTCGTCGGGCGAGAACCAGAGCACGGGCGCGCAGTGGGCAGCCAGCTCGCTGAAGGTCATCACCGGATCCTCGCCGGCCCAGACCACCGCCGGGTTGTCGATCTCGCAGCACGGCTGCTCGCGCTGGACGTCGATCTGGGCGGCGGCGGGCAGCGCCAGGGACAGGGCGAGAGCCGTCAGGGTTACCGTGCGCAGGGAGCGAAGACTGCGGGACACCATCATGGCCTCCGTTCAGCAGAGCGAGCCGAGGGGTCCACCCCGGAAATCAGGTGGTTTTCGGGATCTTAGCGGTAGCGCGGTGAAGTTGCGACAGAAAAGCCTGGACGACACTCGGTGTTCAGCGGGACACGGTCTCCGCGGGACTGCCCACGTCCCGCCGATCCAGGCAGAGGTTGCTGCCGGGCACCGCCTTGGCCAGGTGCTTGACCTCGGCGCAGACGCTGGCCACCTCGAGGTAGCGGGAGAACGGTCGCGAACGGAGCTGCACACCGGCCAGGCTCAGCGCGATCAGCGGAAAGCGGACGGTCTGGCCCCGACGGTCCGTGGTCTCGATGTAGCCGCGTGCCACGTCCTCGTCGGGGTAGAACGCCGGCGCGCCCGTGTCGAACTGGCGGATGATCTCCGCCGCCACCGCCTCGACCTCCGCGTGGTCGACCATGAGCACGAAGTCGTCGCCGCCGATGTGGCCGAGGAACGCGCCGCCCTGGCAGACCGTGCGCAGCGCGGTCTGCAGCGTCTCGGCGGTGAACAGGAGCAGGTCGTCACCGTCGCTGAAGCCGTAGTAGTCGTTGTAAGCCTTGAAGTAGTCCAGATCGGCGTAGAGCACGGTCTTGTCCAGCTTGAGGTCGATGGCCTCCTGGATGGTGGCCATGATGGTGTTGTTGCCGGGCAGGTGGGTCAGCGGGTTGGCGTCGATGGCGATGTCCTCGAGCCGCGCCACCTCCTGCAGCAGCCGGTAGAGGTTGACGTGGGTGCGGACCCGGGCCAGGAACTCGCTCAGATGGCAGGGCTTGCTGATGTAGTCGACCCCGCCCGCCGCGTAGCCGCGATCGATGTCATCGCTGGTGACCCCGGCCGTGATGAAGATCACCGGCACGTTGATCAGCCGCGCATCGTCCTTGAGCCGCTCGCAGAGGTCGAACCCGTCCATGCCCTGCATCTTGGCGGCCACGAGGAAGAGGTCGGGCACGTCGGCCTCCACGCGCAGGAGCGCCTCTTCGCCGTTGCATGCGGTGACGATCTCGTAGCCCTGCGCGCGCAGCGTGGCGGCGTGGATCCGCAGATCCTGCTCCGAGTCGTCGACGATGAAGATCCTGCCGGGGCGGTCGACCAACTGGCTTCCCTTCCGAGGTTGCACGGCGCGGGAACCGGTCCTGGAAACGGGCGGCTCCTGCCGTGATGTTCGGCAGGAGCCGGTGGTCGGTTGAGCACGAATCGCGGCGGATCAGATCCCGGGCGGGGTTTCCGGGCCTCTGGAGCCGCCCTTCTCCTGGCGGGCCTTGGCGATCAGCCAGACGCCGAGGGCCACCAGACCCAGAGGCCACCAGTCCTCGAGCCACTCCATCTCGAAACCGAACTTCAGGTTCAGGAAGATCAGGGTGCCCAGCACCACCAGGACCACGCCGCCGGCCATGGAGCCGTTGCGCCCCGGCACGGCGAGGTTCTGGATCTCGGGCACCTTGCCGTCGTTGTCCAGCGCCAGGTTGTAGACCTGGGCGCGGCGGACCGCGTCGATGATGCCGTAGAACCAGCTGAACACCAGGCCCACGATGGCCACGGGCATCAGGCCCTGGATGTCGCTGGCCACCAGGGTGATCAGGCAGGCCAGCACCGCGAAGATGGTCAGGCCCTCGCGGAAGAACCCGACGTAGATGTGGCCCAGGCCCGGGATGATCCCCGACAGGAAGCCCGCGAGGAAGGGTACCTTGTAGGGCAGGTTGCGCCGGCGCTGCCGGTAGTCCATCTCCGACTGGTCGCCGGAGCCCTGGCCCGGGGAACCCTGCGGGGCCGTGGGGATGTAGCTCTCGTTCTGCATGACTTTCTCCTTACATTGGCGGCGTCTGCTCGCCGCTGCAGCGACCGTACGCACGGCCGGTTCTACTCTTCCGAATCTTCCGTATCGTTCCCGGTCCGGCGGCCCAGCAGGCCGCGACCGTCGCGTTTCAGATCGTCGTAGCGCGCGTCCAGATCGAGCATCACCGCGCGCCAGTAGGGCTCGACCCGCTCGACGAGCGGCGCCGCGGTGTCGCGGATCTCCGTCGCGAGGTTCTCGGCCAGGGTCTCAACCCGCTGGACGAGTTCCGGCCCCAGGGTGACCCCGGCCCGGGCGGCCTGCTCGGGCGTCTCGGCGGGCAGCAGCGGACTCCAGACCAGCAGCGCCACCAGGGTGGCCGCGGTCCAGGCCGCCTCCAGCGCGAACCGGGGCCGCCGCCAGGCGCTCGCCAGCCGGGCGCGCAGCACGCCGGGCAGGTCCTGGAGCCGCTCGGCGAGCCGCTCGAGGCGGGCCAGCGGCCGGCGATCGGCCAGCCGGCTCGTCCGGGCCAGCACCCGGGCGGTGAACGCCGGGCCGGGGTCGCGCTCCGCCAGCCGCGGCAGGACCGGCTGCAGGCCGTCCAGGACCGTGGCCAGCTCGCGGCAGTCGGCGCAGCGCTGGAGATGGCCGGCCAGCAGATCGCCGTCGACCGACTCGAGAGCGGCGTCCCAGCGCGAACCGAGCAGCAACTCGGCCCGCTCGCACGCCCGGCCGCTGGTGCGGTCGAGGATCCGGCGCGTCAGATCCGCGCCGTCGAAACGGCGCCGGCTGTCGCGGGGATCGAGGTTCTTGCCGCTCACCGGGCCGCCTCCGCGTCCGGACCGGGATCCAGCATCCCGGCCACCACCCTGGCCAGCTCGACCCGCGCCCGGCTGCAGCGCGATTTGACCGTGCCCAGGGGCAGGTCGAGCATGGTCGCCATGTCCTCCAGGGGCAGGCCCTGGATATCCTTCAGCAGGATCGCCTCGCGGTTGATGGGGCTCAGCTCCTGCAGAGCCGTCTCCAGCATGCGCTTGTGGTCGCGTTCCACCACCGCCGCGTCGGGCCGTTCGCCGTGGTCGGCGAGTCCGACCATCTCCTCGGCCGGCACATCCTGCGCCGGGGGCCGCGCCTTGCGCCGCCGCAAGTGGTCGAGGCAGGCGTTGCGCGCGATCTGCAGCAGCCAGGCGCCGAAGCGGTCGGGCTCGCGGCAGCTATCCAGTCGTTTCCAGACTCGCACGAAGACTTCCTGCGCCACGTCGAGCGCCTCCTCCTCGCTGCCGGTGTAGTGGAAGGCCACGCTGCAGACCCGGCCCTGGTACCGTGTGACCAGGGCTTCCCAGGCCAGTTCGTCACCCTCGCGACAGCGTTCGTATAAGATCCGGTCGTCCATCGTCTCTCTTCTGGGCTCGAGCCGGTGCGCGCGTCCTGCGTCCCATTCGCCAAGGAGACGCACCCGCAACCGTCCAGGTTCGGTCTCCCGGCAAAATTCTTGCAACTGGTTGCCCGGTGCGTCGTAATCCGCGGGTTCGCGACCTCGCCCCGGGTCCGCGACCATCATGGTCCAGCGTCCCGCTCCACTTTGCAACCGGAGAGGCCGACCCCGCCATGCCCCGGTTCCGCCACCTGCTATCGCTCCTGCTGGTCCTGTCGAGCCTGTCCGTCCAGGCCGCCTTCGAGGATCATTTCGCCCCCGTGGGCACCGGCCCCCGCTATCCCGACCACGCCGACGGCCGCCGCCACGACCGACCCAGCCTGGCCGCCTGCCGTCTCGCCCCCGGCGAGAGCATCACCCTGGACGGCCGCCTCGACGACCCGGTCTGGGCCCGCGCCGAAGCCGGCTTCGGCCTCCTGCAGCACGAACCCGAGCGCCGCGCCACCGTCTCGGTGCCCACGGTCTTCAAGGTGGCCTACGACGACGAGGCGCTCTATTTCGCCGCGGCCTGCTGGGAGGACGACATGGATCGGGTGGCGCGCCGCCTCTCCCGCCGCGACAACATCGAGAGCAGCGATTTCGTCAGCTTCTACATCGACCCCTACCACGACCAGCTCTCGGGCTACAACTTCCGCATCACCGCCGACGGCGTGAAGGCCGACCACTACATCTACGGCGACGGCAACCGCGATCCCGACTGGGAAGCGGTCTGGGACGCCGAGACCTGGGAGGACGACCACGGCTGGTACCTGGAGGTCCGCATCCCCTTCGGCGCCCTCCGCTTCAAGCCCGGCGAGGACATGACCTGGGGCCTGCAGTTCTACCGCTGGCTCCACGGCCGCGGCGAGGACACCGGCTGGGCCACCTGGGACCGCACCGAATCGGGCTTCGTCAGCCGCTGGGGCACCCTGACCGGCATCTCGGGTGTCACCAACCCCCGCGCGCTCGAGGTCCTGCCCTACGTCGCCGGCGGCCTCACCGATCCGGCCGATCCCGACGACCACGACGAGGAATGGGGCCGCTACTTCAACTGGGGCGCCGACCTCAAGTACAACCTCACCACCGCGCTCACCGCCCAGGCCACCTTCCAGCCCGACTTCGGCCAGGTGGAGGCCGACCCGGCGCTCCTGAACCTCTCGCCCTTCGAGACCTTCTACGCCGAGAAGCGCCCGTTCTTCGTGGAGGGCTCGCGCTTCTTCGAGCACCCCGACTTCACCCTCTTCTACTCGCGCCGCATCGGCACCGGCGACGCGAACAGCCGCATCCGCGCCGCCGGCAAGCTCACCGGCAAGATCGACGGCCAGACCACCGTGGCGGTGCTCGGCGCACTCACCGACATCGCCCCCGAGGGCCGCGTCCACAACCCCTTCGTCGGCGGCGACCGCCGGACCGGCTACGCCGTGGCCCGCCTGGCCCGCGACCTCGACGGCGGCAACCACCGTCTGGGCGCCATGGCCACCGTGGTCTCGCGCGAGCAGACCGCGTTCACGCCGGGCGTCTCCTCGCCGCGCGATCATCGCGACGCCACCAGCGGCGGGGTCGACTGGCTGTTCCAGTTCGCCGACAAGGCCTACGCGGTGCAGGGCAGCGCGGTGGGCACCATCCTCGCCCCCCACGCCGACATCGCCGACCCCGCCCTGCCCGCCGGCGACGTCTACGGCACGGCCGGCAGCCTGGCGCTGCGCAAGCAGGCCGGCATCTGGCGCGCGGGTGTGAGCGGCTACTGGGAGACCGACCGCTACGACCCCAACGACCTGGGCTTCCTCAGCGCCAACGACGAGATCTACGGCCGCGGCTACCTGCAGTACCGCTACGACGCCGACGGCCAGCGGAGCCTGCTGAAGACGTCGTACCAGTATCTGCAGTTCTACAAGAGCTGGCTCTACGGCGACCAGCGCCGCGTCTCCGACACCACCGGCGCGGTGGTCTGGGACCACGACAAGGGCCACCGCCAGGGGTCGGGCCTGTACTTCGACAGCTACAACCAGACCCACGGCTACCAGGAGATCGGCCTCGCGGCCGAGCATGCGTTCGCCGGCACCTCCCGGTACGAGACTCGCGGCTTCGACGGCCAGCGCGGGCCCCTCATGACCACGCCGGCGGCGACCTGGGTCGAAGGCCGCTACCAGACCGACTGGCGCGGTGACCTGGTCCACGAGCTGGAGGGCGAGGTCGCCTGGGATGCCGTGGGCAGCAACCGCTGGGAGCTGTCGTACGGCCTGCGCTGGAACCTGGGCCGGCACCTGGTGGCCCGCCTCTCGGCCACCTACCAGGATCGCCGGGAGGACGCCCAGTGGCTGGAAAACTTCGCGGATCCCGAACACGGCCTCGACGGCGTGGCCTACGTCTTCGGCCGCCTCGACCAGCAGATCCTCGACGCCACCCTGCGCGCCAGCTGGCTCTTCGACCGAGACACTTCGCTCGAGCTCTACCTCCAGCCCTACCTCACCACCGGCGAGTACGCCGACCCGCGCTACCTGGCGCGCCCCGACAGCCGCGATCTGCGCCAGTACCCGCTCGACGCCAGCCAGTACGACTTCAACTACAACGCGCTGAACCTGAACCTGGTGTGGCGCTGGGAGTACCGGCCGGGGTCCACCGTCTACCTGGTCTGGACCCATGGGCGGGTGACCTACGACGAGCGGAGTTTCTACGCCGGCGGCGGCTTCGAGGGGGACCTGGATCCGGGCCGGCTCTTCGCTCAGGAACCGGAGAACACGTTCCTGGCCAAGGTGAGCTACTGGTTCTCGCTCTAGGCTCCGTTTTCTCCTGGCCAGGGCTCCGAACCCGGTCTAGTCTCGCCCGGTGTGGGAGCGTTCTCGGCCGGGCCCACCTCGCGTCCGCTGCTGGATCACGGGTGCCCGGCCGGCAGCACGAACGCGAGGAGGCGCCACGATGATCTTCGAGAACGAGATCGTGATGTTCACCCTGGGCATCGGCGTCTTCTTCGTCACCTCCGCCTACAGGTCCTCGCTCGCACGCATCGGCGGCTGGCCGCTGCTGGCCGTCGCCTTCCGGACCCTCCTGGTCGCCTGGGCGCTGACCATCCTCGAGGGATTCTTCCTGCCGACCGTCCTGAACGTCCTGGAGCATGCATGCTATGCGTTCAGCACGATTCTTCTGGCTTGCTGGTGCTGGCGGGCCACGCAGGGTGGGAGCGGGAGGGCCATCCCGTGACGATCATCACCACCCTCGACGCCATCGCCTGCCTCGCGGCCCTCATCGCCATCGCGGCCCTGGCCAGGGGCTGGAGGCGGCTGGCCGCCCCCACGATCCGACCCGTCCTCATGGGTCTCTGCGTGCTGACCCTGTTCCAGTCGTTCTTCCTGCTGCTCGAATGGTCGGGCCTGGGATCGCAATTCGATCGGCTCGAGGATTTCGTGGGCGCCCTGATCCCCATGTGGTGGGGCTTCGTCTTCTACGCCTTCGTCCAGCAGGAGAGCACCCGGGACCTGCGCCAGGGCGAGGAGCGGATGGAGCTGGCGCTCCGCGGCGCCGACCTGGCCACCTGGGACTGGGAGATCGCAACGGGCAAGGTGGCCTTCAACGAGCGCTGGGCCGCGATGCTGGGCTATCGGCTGGACGAGCTCGACCAGACCGTCGACACCTGGGAGCGGCTCCTCCACCCCGATGACAGGCCCGAGGTGATCCGCACGCTGGAGAAGCACCTGGCGGGCCAGTCCGACCTCTACGAGACCGAGCACCGGCTCCACCACAAGTCGGGCCACTGGGTATGGGTGCTCGACAAGGGCCGGGTGATCGAACACGACGGTGACGGCCGTCCGCGCCGGGCTTGCGGAACCCACCTGGACATCACGGCGCGCAAGCAGATGGAGGCCGAGAGCCTGGCGCTGCAGGACCAGCTGCTCCAGTCGCAGAAGATGGAGTCGGTGGGTCGCCTGGCGGGCGGCGTGGCGCACGACCTCAACAACCTGCTCACGCCCATCATCGGCTACGGCGAGATCCTGCAGCAGGGCCTGACCGACGACGACGGGCGGCGGCAATCCGTGGACGAGATGGTGCGCGCCGGCCACCGGGCCCGCGATCTCGTGCGCCAGCTCCTGGCCTTCAGCCGCAAGCAGATCCTGAACCTCCAGCCCGTGGATCTCGCCCGGCTCCTCGGCGATTTCGAGAATCTGCTGCGCCAGACCCTGCCCGAGCGCGTCAAACTCGCCATCGCCACCGCGGACGGGCCGCGCCCGGTGATGGCCGATGCCGGCCAGCTCGAGCAGGTGATCCTGAACCTGGCCGTCAACGCCGCGCACGCCATGCCCGACGGCGGCACGCTGGCCATGGCAACCTCGGTGGTCGAACTCGCCGAGGAATCCGGGTCGACGGGACCCGACCTGGTGCCAGGACGATACGTCCGGCTCGCCATCAGTGACACGGGGGCGGGCATGACGCCCGACGTGGTGGAGAAGATCTTCGAGCCATTCTTCTCGACCAAGGGCGAGCAGGGCACGGGACTCGGCCTGGCCATGGCCTATGGCATCGTCCGGCAGCACGGCGGCGGCATCCATGTCGACAGCGAGCCCGGCCGGGGAACCACCTTCGCGATCCACCTGCCCGCCACCGAGAAGCCGGTCCAGGCCGAGGAGCCGCTCCCGCCACCCGCGGCACCAGCGAATGGCACCGAGACCGTGCTGATCGTCGAGGACGACGAGCAGGTGGGCCAGCTCGCACGGACGATCCTCGAGCGCGGCGGGTTCGCGGTCCTCCTGGCCACCGACGGCGCCACAGCGCTGGCGCGCCTGGCCACGCACGAGGGGCCCATCGACCTGCTGCTCTCCGACGTGATCATGCCCGGCATGAACGGCAAGGAGCTCTTCGCGCAGGCCGTCCAGCATCGCCCGGAGCTCAAGGTCCTCTACATGTCCGGTTACACCGACAGCATCATCACCGACCGCGGCATCCTCGACGATGCGGTCCACTTCATCCAGAAGCCCTTCTCGGCGCCGGACCTGGTGGCCAGGGTCCGGGACGTGCTCGATCGCTGACCAGCCACGCCGAATCCCCCCCTGGCGGCGCGGACCACCCGACTTGTCCGCTCGAGAGCGATGGCCTATCTTCCCGCAAAAGGGGGAAATCAATGTTCAAGTACAAGACCTTCGCCGCCGCCATCCTGGCCGCCGCCGCCATCACCCTCGCCATCACCGGCTGCTCCGAGGACGACCCCACCGCGCCACCCACCGGCACCGTCGTGGTGGCGCCGCCGGACGGTCTGGACGCGCCCTGGACCCTGACCGGTCCGGACGATTACGAGACCACCGGAGTCGGCAGGGCCGAGCTCTCCGGCCTCGTTCCGGGCGAGTATGCCATCGTCTGGGGAACGGTGGCGGGTCACCTCACGCCACTCGGCACCTCGGCTCAGCTGGAAGCCGACACGATCCTGCTCTTCGAGTGCGTCTACGCAGTCGCCGGCACCATCACCATCGCGGTGGAACCGGAGGGCCTCCCGGCACCCTGGCAGATCGCAGGGCCGAACGGCTTCTTCGATCACGGAACCGGCGGGGCGACGCTCGAGAACCTGGTCGCCGGTATCTATTTGATCACCTGGGCCGATGTCGACGGGCACCGCACGCCCTCGGCGGAATCGGCCACGCTCGCCGAGGGCGGCTCCCTGGTCCTCACGGGAGCCTACGAGCCGCTGGGCACCATCTTCATCGAGACCGCCCCGGCGTCCCTGGACCCGTCGTGGGAACTGGCGGGTCCGAACGGATTCCTGATCGAGGGGTCCGGCGGCACCGTGCTCGAGGAGATGGTCGGCGGGTCGTACACCATGACCTGGCAGCCCGAAGCCGGCTGGACTGCGCCGCCGGCGGAGACCCTCACCCTGACGACCCCCGGGTCCATCACGTTCCAGGGCGAGTATGTCGCCGTCGCGGCCGCCACGCCGGATGAGCTGATGCAGCGGTTCGCGATCCATTACGAAGGCCGGGACCTCGATTCATACAGCACAATCCTCAGCGCGGATTTCCAGTGGATCCCTCAGGAAGGCGTGATCTGGGGCTATGATCAGGAGATCGACGTCGCCGACAAGATGTTCAACGGGATCCCCGGCTATGAAGGGTGGATCATCTCGGACATCTCCATCGACCAGTTCGAGCCCCAGAGTGTGTGGACCGATACCCCGGAAAACGATCCCGACTTCGGGGGATTCACCGACAGCCTATACCGCACGTTCGTGGTCGATATCAGTTTCACGTTTGCCAATCATCCCTTCATCTTCCGCACGCAGGGCGCCGTTTTATTCTACGTCCTGGATGCGGACGAGGAAGGTAGCCCGGATTTCCGGATCCTGGGCATCAAGGATGCCACAGACGGCAACAAGGCGGTGGAGAACCACTCCTGGACCGCCGTCAAGAACCTGTTCATCTGAGCCCCGCAGCCGGTGGCGCCGCCCGACCGCGCCACCGGCGTCGCCCTCCCGGTTGACGGATCGGGCCCCGCCCGCCATGCTCGCGCCGGACCCCGACCCGGAGCCGTCCATGCCGCACCGCGCCCGTCCCGGCAGCCCGCTCACCCGCCTGCTGCGCGCCTCGCACCGCGCCCTCCGCGCCTGGCTGCCCTGCCGGCCCGCTCCCGGCGCCCCTCACTTCGTCTTCCACCCCGACTACTGCGGCGACCAGGCCACCGGCCCCTACGACCTGATGCGCCCCCACCGCATCCTCCATTACCTCCAGCGCGAGGGCCTGCTCTGCCGGGGTCAGCTCCACAAGCCGCGCCCGGCCAGCCTCCGGCGCCTGCGGCTGGTCCACAGCCGTCCCTACCTCGAAGCGCTCGAGCGTCCCGAGGCCCTCGAGCCCATCGTGGGCTTCCGCATGCCGAGCGACCTGCACGACGCCTTCCTCGCCGGATCGCGCGCCATGGTCGGCGGCACCATCCTGGCCACCAAGCTGGCCCTGGCCCGCGGCGGCATCACGGTGAACCTGGGCGGCGGCTTCCACCACGCGTTCCGCGACCGCGGCCACGGCTTCAGCTGCTTCAACGACGTGGCCATCGCCATCCACTCGTTCCGCCAGCAGGGCTTCGCGGAACCGATCCTCGTCGTGGATCTCGACCTCCACGACGGCGACGGCACGCGCCAGATCTTCGCCGACGACGAGACCGTCCACACCTTCAGCCTGCACAACCGCACGCTGCTCGACCTGCCGGCCACCGCCGACACCTGCATCGAGCTCGGTCCCGACCTCGACGACCGCCGGCTCATCGCCGCCGTGCGCGCGCACCTGCCGCCGGTCCTCGACGCCTGCCGTCCCGGCCTGGTCTTCTACCTCGCCGGCAGCGACCCCCACCGCCACGACCGCCTCGGCGACTGGCGCCTCAGCCACGACGGCCTGGTGGCCCGTGACCGCATCGTCCTCAAGCTGATCGAGGACCTGGTTGCGGCGCCGCCGGTGGTCATGCTCCTGGCCGGCGGCTACGGTCGCCACGCCTGGCGCCATCCCGCCGCCACCTGCCGCTGGCTGCTCACCGGCGACCCCACCATCAAGCCGCCCCTCGACCTCGAGCTGCCGCTGGACCATTACCGCCGCCTGCAGCGCCTGTTCGCCCGGCCGGAGAGCGCCCCCACCGGCGAGGACGCCGACTGGGCTCTCAGCGAGGAGGAGATCCTCGGCCTGCGCGGCGCCTCGGGCCTGCTCTTCCTCGACGCCATCCCCCGCCATGGCCTGGAGTTGGTGCTGGAACGGTCGGGGCTGCTGGACCGGCTGCGCGCCAAGGGTTTCCGCAAACTCTCGGTGGAAACCAACCTGAGCGATCCCGCCGGCCACCTCCTGCGCGTCCTCGACATCTCCGGCCCCGAACCGCGGCCGCTCCTCGAGCTGAAGCTGCGCCGCGACCTCACCACCGCCGCGCCCCACGCCCTGCTCTCGGTGGAATGGCTGCTCCTGCAGCACGCCGGCGGCCGCTTCGTCCTGGACCAGCCCCAGCTCTCGGGCCAGGACTACCCCGGCCTCGGCCTGTTGCGCGACATCACCGCCATGCTGGTGGTCCTCTGCGAGCGACTCGACCTGGACGGCCTCACCTTCCGCCCCGCCCACTTCCACATGGCCGAGATCTCGCGCTACGTGGCGGTGTTCTGGGACCCGGCGCAGATGGCGCGCCACGAGTCGGCGCACCGCGCCATGTCCGGCCTGCGCCTCAGCGAGATGGACCGGGTGGTGGCGGAAGGGCGGCTAGTGGAACGCGACACGGGCACGCCGTACGTGTTCCTGCCGGCGTCCATGGTCGTGCCCGTGAGCAGGCGATTGCGGGAGGGGAAGGAGATGCTGGGGTATCGGGAACGGGTGGAGGCCGAGTCGGCCCCGGTATTCAAGGTGCTTCCCTAGCCTTGGGGGTTTCGCGTCCGGGCGGAAACATGGTATCAATAAGAGGGTAGAGAGCTCCCCGAAACGAAAGCGTTCGAAGATGAACGTTCCCGGGACCCCACGCTCCCGCCTCCAGCTCCTCCTTTGGCTGGTGGCCATCCACTCGCTGATCGTTGGCCTGGGCCTGATCCTGCACCCGCCCGCACTCTTCCACAAGACAGGCTACGCCCCCATCACCGAGCCGTTCTTCCCCATCCAGGGTGGCATCTTCCACCTGATCATGGCCACGGGCTACGCGCTCGGCGCCAGCCGCCCGGAGACCCAGCGCCCCCTGATCCCCTTCGCCATCCTGGTCAAGCTGATCGCCACGGTGTTCCTGCTGGGCTACTGGCTGTTGATCGACCGCATCGCCGTGGTCCTCGTCTCGGGACTGGTCGACGGCGCCATGGCCCTGGTCATCGCCCTGGCCTACAGCCAGTGGCGACGCGAACCGGAGGGAGGTTCCGCCCATGGCTGAACGATTGCCCGGCATCCTGATCACCGGCGCCTCGGGCTTCGTGGGCCGGCATTTCGTGCAGAGCGCCGCCGGGCGCTACCGGCTGTTCTGCCTGGCGCGACGCTCGCGTCAGGAGGCCGGCGTCCCCGACTTCGAGAACATGCGCTGGACCCAGGTCGACATCAGCGACTGGGACCGGCTGCGCGCGGTGGTCGGCTGCGTGAAGGATCACGGCGGGGTCGACTTCGTGCTGCACCTGGCGAGCTACTACGACTTCACCAACCGCGACCACCCCGCCTACCACAGCACCAACGTCGAGGGCACACGCAACGTGCTCGAGCTGGCGCGGCAGCTCGAGGTGAAGCGCTTCCTGTTCGCCAGTTCGACCACGGTGTGCGAGTTCCCGCCGCTGGGCCAGACGCTCACCGAGGAGGCCGTCGGCAGCGCCGAGTTCCCCTACGCCCGGAGCAAGCGCGAGGGCGAGGAGCTGGTCCGCATCGGGGTGACACGCTTTCCCGTGGCCATCGTGCGCATGGCCGCCATCTTCAGCGACTGGTGCGAGTACCCGCCGCTCTACGTGTTCTTGCGGACCTGGCTGTCCCGGGCCTGGAACGCGCGGATCCTCGCCGGCGAGGGACGGTCGGCCGTGCCCTACCTGCACGTCAACGACCTGGTCCGCCTCTACCACAGCATCCTCGACCGGACCGACGAGCTGCCCGAGCTGGCGGTCTTCAACGCCAGCCCCGACGAGGTGGTGTCCCACCGGGAGCTCTACGACGCCGCCGTCCATTTCTACTTCGGCGAGGACCGGCCGCCACAGCTCTGGCCGCGCTGGCTGCTGAAGCCGGGCGTCTACCTGCGCTGGAAGCTGGGCGTGTGGCAGGGATCGCCGCCGTTCGAGTCGCCCTGGATGCTCGACTACGTCGACCGCCAGCTCCGGGTCGACGCCAGCCAGACCCGGCGGACCCTGGGTTGGGCCCCCGCGCCGCGCCTCGAGGTGACCCGCCGCCTGCTGGTGATGATCGAGAACCTGAAGTCGCGCCGCGAGGTCTGGAATCAGCTCAACCTGGCCGCCCTGACCCGCGTCTCGGACCGGCCCAACCTCATGGTCGCGGCCGCGCTCGACGACCTGCGCGAGGAGCTGACCGAGCAGGTGGTCGAGACCATCAACGACCCGGCCAACGCCTCCCGCCTGCCCGGCTACCAGCGCATGGACCGCGAGGTGCTGACCTGGTACGTCACGCTCTTCTACCAGATCCTGGCCACGGCGGTCCGCACGCGCGACCGCCAGCTCGTGCGCCAGCATGCCCAGATCATCGCCTACCGTCGCCGCCACGAGGGGTTCGAGGCGAGCGAGATGCAGGTCTTCCTGGACGTGTTCCGCAAGGTGGTGACCGAGGCGCTCCGCGAGCGGCCCGAACTGATCGGACTGGAGCAGGCCATCCACGACCACGTGGCCTTGACCTGCCAGCTCACCGCCGACGACGTGGCCGACGTCTTCGACACCACCTTCCAGCCACCGCCCGAGGTCCTCGGGCGCTACCAGGAGCTCAACATGCCCCGCGAGTCGGCCGACCTGGAGCGGGTCGTGCACGAACTGCAGGACATCTGTGGCGATATCGGACCGCTCTACAGCGGATCGGACCTGCCATCCTGACCGGCGGGTGGATGATCGGCGCCGACGCGACTAGCATGTGTACCTGGAAATCGCCCACTCCGACGATCGGGATCGTCCATGCTCCGTTCGCAATTCCCCATGGCCGGCTACCGGCCGCTCGCCCTCGCTGTCGGCGCCTGGCTCATGGTCCTGGTGAGCGTCACGACTCCGGCCTCGGCCCAGCCGCCATCGGCCACCGATTGCGCCTGCCATGCCGAGTACGCCACGGCCGACACGTTCCACTTCCGCGGCGTGGACGAGCTCAAGGCATTCTTCATCGAATCCGACTACACGATCGAGAACTGGCAAGCCGGCGAACGGGCGGTTCCGCGCTACTTCCTGGCCCGCGTCCCGCCCCGCTGGCGCGACAAGGTGGCCCCGAGCCTGCCGGTGGCCCAGAAGAAGGAGTACTTCTTCTTCACCTATGCCCCGCTGGTGCTCGAGAGCAACGAGGACATCCTCGCCGACCGGGCCCATCTGGAGATGCTGTCCGCGCGACCGGCACTGTCGGCCGAGGACGAGGCCTGGCTGACGGAGCTCGCGCGCCACTACCGGATCGAACCGACGGTACCCGACCTGCTCGACCAGCTCCTGCACCGGGTCGACGCCATCCCGCCCTCGCTGGCGCTGGCCCAGGCGGCCGTGGAGAGCGGCTGGTCCACCTCGCGCTTCGCCGTGACCGGCAACGCGCTCTTCGGCCAGTGGACCTGGGGCGGTGACGGCATCACGCCCGCGGAGCAGCGCGACGGCCTCGGCGATTACAAGATCAAGGCCTTCCCCTCTCCCGAGGCCTCCATCGCGGCCTACATGCACAACCTGAACACGCACCAAAGCTACGAGAATTTCCGGCGCGAACGCGCCCGGCTGCGCGCGGAGGGCCAGCACCTCAGGGGTCACGACCTCGCCCACCATCTGACCTCCTACTCGGAGAAGGGCGAGGAATACGTCGAGACCATCCTCTCGGTGATCCGGGTCAACCACCTGCCCGCCACCGACGAGAGCTACCTGCGCGACATGCGCCCCGTCCTGCTGGTGCCGGTGGGGCCGGGCGCGGATTGACCGGCAGGGTCGGCAGGCTGATCCTGCTGCTGACCTGCCTGTTATCCGTCATGCCCGCCACCGCTCAGGTGCTCGATCGGAATCTCGTGCTGCAGGCCTTCGGCGGCATGGCGCTGAACTCCCCCACCCACCTGACCGTCCACCAGGAGGGGTACGAGACCTTCACCCACCGCGGCACCTGGGCCACCCGCCCGTTCTCCCAGCCGTTCTACTGGGCTTTGCGGCTGCGCTGGCAACGGGACGGGCAGGGGCTGGAGCTGCAGCTCCTGCACCACAAGCTCTACCTCACGAACAACCCGCCCGAGATCCAGCACCTCGAGGTCACCCACGGTTTCAACATCCTGACCGCGAACTACGTGGCCTGGACCGCGCCCGTACAGCTGCGCGCCGGGCTGGGCGTGGTGCTCCCGGACACCGAGTCGGAAGTGCGCGGGCTCGCGCACAGCACCAGCGGCTACCAGATCTCCGGGCCCGCCGTCCTGATGGGCGCGGGCTGGGAGCGGGCGCTCGGTCAGCACGCCATGCTGGCCGCCGACCTCCAGATGATGGGCGCCTGGGCCGATGTGGACATCGCCCGTGGCCATGCCCGCGTGCGGCACCTGGGCTTCCATCTCTTACTAGGAATCGGTTTCGGTTTTTGAGAGACAATTACCGATCCTTCGGCTATGATATTCCTGCACTGGCCCAGAGCCTGCCTGTCGGCACCACAGCACGAGCGGACACTGCGACAGGTTCACGGACGGTCTTTTCACGGAGCCGTCGAGCCAGCGAGGTAACGCATGTTCCGACCGACCCAGACCTTCTCCAGTCCGCTCGCCATCGCCACCATCGTGATCGGTTTCGTCATGGCCGTCGCCCTGGTCGTCATCGGCGTGACCAACCTCGCCCATCCCCTGGTGCCCGAGGAATACCTGGCCAGGAACTCCCAGACCTGCGGCCTGCTCTGCGTCACCGCCCTGGTGATCGTCTACGCCGTCATCCGACCGCATCCCGGCGGCCTGGTGCTCTGCGCCACCGCGGTGGCGGTGTACTTCCGCGTGCCGACGGTGGCCGTGGCGGTGTTCGTGCTCGGCCTCCTGATCATCCTGCGCGCCTACCATTCGCGGAAGCAACTCGCCCGGCAGGAATCAGCCGGGGTGTGATTAAACAGGAATTTCTGCGTCTTCTTTCCATGTAGGCCTGCCTGACGCTACGAGCCCGGGCAGGCCCCTGCGAACGTCCAGGACCGGCAGGTCCGCCCTCGCCCTTCACCCTGTGCCACCCAACCGGGCCCGACCGCACGTTCCGGTGCGATGACCGGAAACGCCGGTTCTCGACGTCCATCCTGCGACCCCGACCACGTTGACGACGAAAGGGGATCTCATGAAGGACGATAGACGCAAGAACCTGAAACTCACCGTCAAGCTGCGGTTGCACGATCACGAGAACGAGATGCTGCCCGGGTCGGTGGCTTACGTCTACGACACCGCCGGCCGCTTCCTCACCTCGGCCACCGCCGCTGCCGAGCCCGAGAGCACGCTGAACCTCAACCTGCCCATCGGGTACCGCGGACGCTCGGTCCGGGTGCTGCTGGGCCCGCCGGTGGCGTTCTCTCCCGCGCCGGGCAGCAAGCTCCCCGAGTGGATGGAGGCCTCGCTGCGCGAGGTCGACCAGTTCCCCGAGCATCCCACCCGCGACCAGCTGAAGCGCCTGGGCGCCATCGAGCAGACCGTACGGCTGGCCGACCTCACCAACCTGATGGAGTGGCCGGTCTATCCCGGGGACTGGGGCGGCTGGCTCACCTGCCACTGCATCGTTCGCGGTCGGCTGGTCAAGCAGGTGCCCCTGCCCGACGGCACGGTCCAGGACTGGGGCGTCTGCCACGCCTGCGTGCTGATCTACGACGTCGACGCATTCCCACGCATCATCGCCCGGCTGCCCGACCACGACGTCTACCGCATCCGCGACGAGCTCCTGCGCGAGATCCGGCGCATACCCGAGGACCTGCCCGAGCCGCCCGAACCGCCGGTGGAGCTGCCGCCGCCTCCGCCGCCGCCGCCGATGAGGATGAAGGCGCGGTCGCGGAGTGAATCCGCCGAACGCCTCCGCGCGGTGCGCGAGGTGGCGGCCGAGGTGCGGTCGTTCAGCGGCCTCGAGGAGATCACCATGGCGGCGTCGGCGAGCCAGCTCCGCCAGGTGCTCATCGAGCAGGGCGCCTCGCTGATCCGCTACCTCTGCGGCTGGCCATGGTTCATGCAGTGGTACCAGAAGGACCTGCTGACCTGCGCCATGACCGACGATCAGGGCTACTTCGAGACCACCCTCACCTACCCCTGCTTCGGTGACCACCCCGACCTCTACTTCCGCGCACTGCAGTGGACCGGCGGATCGCTCCACGTGCTCTACGACCCCGGCATGCGCTGCCACACCCACTGGAACTACCCCTGCGGCAGCGAGGTGCTCCTGGTCACCGACGACCCCGCCGCACGGGTCTGCGAGCCGCCGCCGGACGTGGACCTGCCGCCGGGCGTGGGCACCTACGTACTGATCAACCGCATCGGCGGCCTGCTCATCGACTCCATCGACGAGGACGGCCTGGTGGGCTACGACTTCGTCGACGGCAGCGGGCACACCATCGCCACCGGGGCGCCCTTCGGCGGCACTCTCGGCTTCCGCACCAGCCACTCGCCCGACATCCCCACCGCCGGCCTCAAGTACTACCGCTGGCTCTACCACAAGGACGGCGAGGTCGACACGAGCGGGGAGCCGATCTGGCACGAGTTCACAACGCCGCCAGCGGTGCCGGTGGGCCGCAACTTCGCCGACTACGACCTGACCCAGCCGCTCAAGCCGCCTACCTTCCCGGTCTACAACCTGGGGCCCAAGAGCCTGGCCGGCCTGACGCTCTACGAGTTCCGGCCGCAGGAGTCCGAGCTGCAGGCCACCGCCCCGCCGAACCACCTCTACCAGTGGCCGGTGGAAGCGGTGGGCAACGACATCTACAGCGGCAAGCTGGATTCGCGCGCGCTGCCCGGCGGGCCGGGCGACGCGGTGGGCCTGTACTGGTTCAAGCTCGAGGTCTACAACGCCAGCGGCGTCCAGGTGATGCCAGGATCGGGGACCTTCGAGTTCGTGGTGCTCACCTCGAGCGCCGGCGACTCGCGGCTGCCGCTACCCGGCGAGGTGGAGGACGGCGGGTTCGTCTTCGGGCTGGTCATCGACAACCGCGAGTGCGAGGCGGTCATCGATCCGCCGGCGGTGGCCGGAGTGGGCGCCGATCCGAATTGCGGGTTCCTGAAATTCGGGTCGGGCGAGTCGGTGACGCTGGACTTCCACGCGCTGCAACCGCACACGAGCCACGGCGATCCGCCGGCCAACCGCGCCACCTTCCACTACTGGATCCGGCGCGGCGCCTCGATCATCGAGACCGCCAGCGGCGAGACCGCGGCACTGGCGGCGGGCAACTGGACCGGCGACAACGCCGGCAACTTCCACGCCACCTTCGCGCCGGGTGTTCTGCTCGGCGCGTGCAAGCAGGCCGCCTTCGCCGAGGTCCTGCGCGTCTACGCCAAGGCCACCAACGGGTGGCGGCGGCTGCACGAGTACGACGACCGCACCGAGTGGGCGTTCGCGCTGACGCCCCAGGCGCCGGGAACGGGGACGGGAACGTCCGTCTGACCGGCTTCACGACGAGCGGACCCGGTCCCCGCGCGGGGCCGGGTCCGCGCTCGCAATCGGCGCGCCCCGGGCCTATGATGTTCCCGCTGACACGTAGTCTGGACCCGCACCACGGCCCCGCGAAGGAGATCGCCATGGACGAACGTCGCCGGTTCGACCGTCACGAACACGTCTTCCCCGCCGAGATCAAGGACCTCGGCACCGGCCGGCTGGTGGGCCTGGTGGCCGACATCTCCAGCGGCGGCATGATGCTGCGGGCCGAGGCACCGCTGGATCGGCAGCAGAAGCTGCAACTGAGGGTGGAACTGCCGCCGGCGAGCGGCGAGCAGGAGCCGATTCCCTTCGAGGCCAGGGTGCGCTGGTGCGAGCCGGACCTCGAGCCCGCCACCCACGTCATCGGCCTCGAATTCCACGGCAAGACGCCGCCCGGCGGGACCATCGCCGAGCTGCTCCTGAAGGCGCTCAAGAGCTAGGCTCAGAAATCGATGCCCAGCCCGTAAGCCATCATCAGGTCGTTCTTGTCGGGCGTGATGCCGTCGGCGTTGGTCTTGGGATTGGTGACGTGGTCCCAGGTGATCGAGGTGGTGAACTCGATGATGTCGCCGATGAGGTCGAAGGTCAGCAGCAGGTAGAGGTGGTGGAAGGTGTTCTTGTCGCTGCCCAGCGAGTGCTGCAGGCTGTAGTCGAAATCCAGTTCCACGGTGTCGGTCAGATCGGTCTCCACGGTGGTGCCCAGAAGAACGAAGCCGTTCTTCTCCGGGTTCGCCGCCCCCTCCTGGACCGAGTTGTACCGCGAATTCTGGTAACCGCCGCCCACGTTCAGATACCAGTCCACCGCGCCGTCGCGCGCCGGGTAGTAGCCGAGACCGGCGCCCAGCGTGCTGCGCAGCTTCACGTTCTGGAACCTGTCGGTGAACAGCTCCACCGAGGCCGGCGTCACGAAGAACCGGCGTGAGAGGAACATGTCGAACTTGGCGTTGCCGCGCTGGTTCTCCACCGACTTCTGGCCGTCCAGCTTGCTGTAATTGCCCTTGTAGAGAAGGTCCAGCCGCGTGGTGGTGGCCTCGCGCCGCAGGTTGATCATGGTGTTGAAGTCGGTCTGCTCGGTGTTGCCCGAACGGCTCAGGAGGTTGGCCGTCACCCGGGCCGACCAGAAATTCAGCTCGTTGGGGTGGCCCTCGATGATGGCCAGGACCCGGGGCGCGTCGATCTCCTGCGTACCGTCCTGTGCGGCCACGTTCAGCACGCCGTCGCGCATGATCCCCCGGCCGCTGACGTGCGCACCGTCCTCGAGGACGAAGGTCAGCACCTGGGCGGCGTGCAGCTCGGCGATGTCCGCCCAGTCCACCACGAGGTCGTCGAACTCGTCGCTGTCGAACTGGAGCTCGCGGTCGCGCATGAGGTCGATGTTCCCCTTGACCCATTCGCCCGATTTCATCTTGAGCCAGTCGTACTGCAGCGGCGGCAGCGGCGGGGCGTCCATGGTGGCCGGCTGGGCGCCGGCGAGGGCGGCGAGGACGAGGCACAGGACGGTGACGGACAGCATGACGAGACGTCGACGGGTCATGGCGAAGCATCCTCGGCGGTGGTTCGGGAGCGATGAAATCCGGTCCGGAGGATGATATACCAATCGACCGAGCCGGCAACCTCGCCGCCGCGGCGAGTCGCCCTTGTCCGACGCCTCCCGGCGGCCTAGAATCCAGGCACCACCGGCCGTTCCCCCAGCCAAGGACCCGCCATGAAGATCCTCGCCACCGCGCTCCTGGTCGCGCTGCTGCCCGCGCTCGCGGCGGCCGGCACCCTCGCCCAGTTCGCCGACCGTTTCCACGACGAAACCCTGCGCATCGACTACCACCACGCCGGCGACGCCGACAGCGAGGAGGTGGCCCTCGACCAGGTCTACCGCCAGGGCCCGTGGGCCGGCAGCCGCACCCGCCTGGTCGACGAGCTGAACCTGGGCCGCTACTACGCCTACCTCCACGACGCGGCCACCGGCGAACTGCTCTACTCGCGCGGCTTCGACAGCTACTTCGGCGAGTACCAGACCACCGGCCCCGCCGCCGCCGGCGAGTGGCGCGTCTACCACGAGACCGTGCTCGTGCCGTGTCCCCGGCAGGCCTGCGAGTTCTCCCTTGCCGTCCGCCAGGACGACCTCTCCCTCGCGGAGATCTTCCGCACGACCATCGATCCCGATCATTACTCCGTGCGCCGCGAGCCGCCGCCCGCCGGCGTGCTGGTGATCCCGGTCCACGAGAGCGGCGACCACCACGGCAAGGTGGACGTGGCCATCCTCGGCGAGGGATACACCCGCGAGCAGACCGCCAAGTTCGAGCGGGACGTACGCCACTTCGCCGCGGTCATGCTGGGCCACGAGCCCTACGCGAGCCTGGCCGACCGCTTCAACATCCGCGGCGTGCTTGCCGCGAGCCAGGACCCCGGCTGCGACGAGCCCAGCCGCGGCGTCTTCGCCCGCACCCCGCTGGGCTGCACCTTCGACTCGCTCGGCTCGGAGCGCTACCTCCTGACCGAGGACAACCGCGCGCTGCGCGACGTCGCCGCCTGCGTGCCCTACGACGCGCTCTACATCATGGTCAACCACGACCGCTACGGCGGCGGCGGCATCTACAACTTCTTCAACACCTTCACCAGCGACAACCAGTGGAGCGACTACGTCTTCCTCCACGAGTTCGGCCACCACTTCGCCGGCCTGGCCGACGAGTACTACACCTCGCAGATCGCCTACAGCGACTTCTACCCCCGCGACCACGAACCGCTGGAGCCCAACATCACCCGCCTCTTCGACCCCGCGCACCTGAAGTGGGCCGACCTGGCCACCCCGGGCGCCGCGCTGCCCACGTCGTGGGAGAAGGCCGACTACGACGCCCGCGACCGCGTCTACCAGGCCGAGCGCGCCGCCGGCAACGAGCGCGTGGCCGCGCTGATGACCGCCGGCGCCCCGGCCGCCGAGATCGAGGCCGCCAAGGCGGCGGGCGAGGAGCTGTCGCGGTCGCACCAGGAGTGGGTCGACGCGTACTTCGCGCGCAGCGCCTACCAGGACGTGGTGGGCGCGTTCGAGGGCGCCGGCTACTGCAGCGAGGGCATGTACCGCGCCGAGCTGGACTGCATCATGTTCACCAAGGGCATCAAGCCGTTCTGCGCGGCGTGCCGGCGGGGGATCGTGCGGGTGGTCGAGCGGTATCTCGAGTAACATGTGTCCCGAGAATCCTGGTCAATCCTCTTCCGTGCCCGGCAGCCTGAATTCCGCATCCTTGCGTACGACGCAGCAGCCAGGATCGCGAAGGTAGCCGGGCCTGCGCCTGGCGCGTGGTCATACCGGAAGGGGAATGGGATGGGCAAGTTTTTCAAGAACCTCTGGGCTTCGATCTCGCACCTGCTGCTCCTGGACAGCCGACAATCGCTCCTGCCTCATTTCTACATGGATCTCCGCTCGCAGCTGGATGCACTCGAGGCACTCGCCGGCGATACCGAGACGAAGGCCGAGATCCAGGCGATCGAGAAACAGCTCGACACCCGTACCGAACAGTCCTGGGATCACGCCTATGCGATCGAACGTCGCATCGCTGCGGCGACCAGGGCCGAACCCATCCTCGAGGCGGAACTGGCGCGGAAGCTCATCGAAGCCCGCGACACGCTCAAGGGGGCACGCAAGGCCTATTACGATCAGCTTGATGTCAGCAAATCCTCGCCCATGGACAAGAACTATCTGCTCACACAGATCATCGGCGATCTCCAGTGGATGTACGAGAAGAACCAGAACAAGCGCATCCACATCCGCGAGATCATGAGGCTGGTGAACCTGCTCGTCATCGCCATCCTCATCGCCGATTTTTTCCTCTTCCGACACGTCCTGAGTCTCCAATCGATCGCCGACGGCCAGCTGCTCGCCATCGCCGTGGTCTCCGGCTCCATCGGCTCGTCGTTCAGCCTGCTCGTGACGCTGCGCAAGAAGCTGCAGAGCGGGACCTATGACGAGGCCGGGCGGGCGCGGAACCTCGGCTTCCTGGTTTCCAGGATCCTGATCGGGGGCGTCGGCGGTGGGGTCGTGTTCTTCTTCGTGCGGTCAGGATACCTGGGCGGCGACCTGTTTCCCGACCTCGCCACCACCGGCACCCTCGTCGAGAGGATCAAGGCCCTGTCCGGGCTCGTGTGCTGGTCCGTGCTGGCAGGATTCAGCGAAACCTTCGTCCCCGGCCTGCTCCAATCCCGGGAGAGTGCGGCCCGGAAGGCGGTGGAGGGTTAGCGGGCGACCATCTCCGGCGATCGCGCTGCGGTCAGCCGGAACGGAGTGCCTCCACCTCGGCCACGGTCTTGGGCTTGGGCTTGCCCAGCACGCGGCTGCCCGTGGCGGTGACCAGCACGTTCTCCTCGTTGCGGATGCCGCCGAAGTCGCGCCACCTGTCCAGCTCGTCGTAGACCAGGAATTCTTCGTGGCGGCCCTCGCCGCGCCAGAGGTCCATGAGCTGGGGGATGAAGTAGATCCCCGGCTCGATCGTCAGCACGAACCCGGGTTCGAGCGCGCGGCCCAGGCGCAGCGACTTCAGGCCGAACTGGGTGCTCTTGGCCCGGCCGGCCCAGCCCACCAGCTCCTCGCCCAGATCCTCCATGTCGTGGACGTCGAGACCCAGCATGTGGCCCACGCCGCAGGGGAAGAACATGGCGTGAGCGCCGGCCTGGAGCGCCTCCTCGGTGTCGCCGCGCATGAGCCCCAGGTCCTTCAGGCCGTCGGTGAGGACGCGCGCCGCGGTGAAGTGGACGTCGCGGTTAGGCACGCCCGGCGCCACCGCTGCCAGTGCGGCCTCGTGGGCGGCGAGGGCCAGCTCGTAGATGGTCTTCTGGCGCTCGGTGAAGGCGGGGTCGACGGGGAAGGTGGACGAGAGGTCGCCCGCGTAGTGGAGCGGGCTCTCGGCGCCGGCGTCGAGGAGGAAGAGGTCGCCGGCGCACAGCTCGTTGCCGTGGTGGTGGTTGTGGAGGATCTCGCCGCGGACCGTGGCGATGACTGGGAACGCGGGGCGGACCCCGGCGGCCAGGGCGATGCGCTCGACCTCGGCGGCGACGTCCGACTCGCGCAGGCCGGGGCGGACCAGGCGCATGGCGGCGGTGTGCATGTCGACCGAGAGGTCGACGGCGCGCTCGATCTCGGCGATCTCCTCCTCGCTCTTGTGCGAGCGCAGTGCGGCGACGGCAGCCATGAGGGCGACCGATGGCGCGGGATCGGCACCCAGGAGGTCGCCCAGGAGCTGTCTATTGCGGGCGCGGTAGGGCGGCAGGACGTGAACCGGGCGGCCGGCGGCCACGGCCCGGCTCACGACCTCCGCCAGGTCGGCGCGCGGGCGGGTCTCGGCGATGCCGGCGCCGCGGGCGCGATGGGCGAGGGTGGGCTGGTCGCCCATCCAGACGATGTCATCGATGGTCAGCTCGTCGCCGAAGACCGTGTCGTGGTCGTCGTCCAGGTCGAGGACCGCGGCGAGGTCGGGCTGGTCGAGGCCGTAGAAGTAGAGGAACGAGCTGTCCTGGCGGAAGGGGTAGGTGTTGTCGGCGTAGTTCATGGGGCTGTCGGCGTTGCCGAGCAGGAGGACCAGGCCGGCGTCGAGTCGCGCGCGGAGCTCCTGGCGGCGGGCGGTGTAGGTGGCGGCCGGGAACATGGTCCATCCTCCGGGGTGGCGCGTGATCGCGGGTCTCGAGTCTCGTCCCAGTCTACAGGCGGCGGGCCGAGCGATCATCTCTCCGGTTCCCGCCGCGGGAGGTCTCCGATCATGAACGTCAGAATGATCGTCTTGTTGCTAATGATCCTGTCCGTGGCCGCATCCGGCCAGGACACGGTGACCATCGTGGGCTGGAACGTCCAGTCCGGCGACGCCGACCCCGAGGCCGTCGCCAACCGGATGGCCGCCTTCACCGGCGTGGACGTGTGGGGACTCAGCGAGGTGATGAGCGCCTGGGAGCCCACCCTCACGGCCTCGGCTGGCGTCGGTGAGGCGGCCACGTTCGCCGCGGTCCTGGGCACCACCGGTGGTGCCGACCGCCTGCTCTTGATCCACGACAGCGACCGCCTCGAGCTGCTCGAGTACCAGGAGCTGCACCACATCAACCTGGGCGGCAGTGTGCGCTCGCCGCTGGTGGCGCGCTACCGGCTGCGCGGCACCGGCCAGGAATTCCGCGTGATGGTCAACCACCTCTACCGCACCAACGACCAGCGCCGCCGCGAGCAATCGGAGCTGCTGAGCGAGTGGGCCGCCACGGTCACGACCCCGCTGCTGGCGATCGGCGACTACAACTACGACTGGCGCGTGGAGGACGGCGAGGACCACCACGACGAGGGCTTCGACCTGCTCACCGCCGATCGCCACCTGACCTGGCTGCGGCCCGCGGTCCTGGTCCGCACGCAGTACGCCCAGAGCTACGCGCCGGCGGTCCTGGATTTCGCCTTCCTGGCCGACCCCACCGGCGTCGCCGGCGGCGCCAGCCGCATCGTGGTCGCCCCGGGCGACTTCCCCGACGACACGCGCACCCCGGACCACCGCCCCATCGAGACGGTGCTGGTGTTCGCCGCCGTGGAGACCCCGGTGGCCGCCCCCGTCACCCGCGACCAGCTGCTGTGGCGGATCGACCGCGTGGAGCGGGAGCTCAGCGCTTTGCGGACCGCCGCCGCGGCGCTGCCGCCACCCGAGTGACCGCCTGGCGCCCGTGCCGTGGTATACTTGTCCGGATCCGACATCTGCCTCGATCGCCCGGGGGTGCGATGATGCTGCGTTCTTACCGTTCCATCCTACTTCTCACCGGTTTCTGCCTGCTGGCCACCACGGCCACGGCGCGCGTGTGGCATGTCCCGGCCGAGGCGCCCACCGTCCAGGCGGGCATCGACTCGGCGCTGGTCGGCGACGAGGTCGTGCTGGCCGTGGGCTCCTACGCCGTGCATGACCTCGCCATGAAGCCGGGCATCGCGCTGCGCGGCGCGGCCGAGGGCTCGCCCGATCTGGTGACCCTCGACGGCTGGTTCGTCGGTCGGATCATGGACTTCCAGGCCGGCGAGGACCTCTCACCCGCGCTCATCGCCTCGCTCACCTTCGCCAACGCCGACAGCGGGGCGCTGCGCTGCACGGGGTCGGGCACGCTCGAGATCGCCAATTGCGTCTTCGCCGGGAACCGGGCCGAGTCGGCGGGGGCCCTGCTCATCGAGGGCCACGCGGCGGGGTCGATCCACGTGCACGACTGCGTGTTCCGCGACAACAGCGCCGTGGAGTCCGGCGGCGCGATCGGGATCAGATGGTCCGGCGGCATCCTCTTCGAGCGCTGCCTCTTCGTGCGCAATCACGCCGGCCAGTACGGCGCCGTGGGCTCCTCGGGCTACCTGATCGACAGCGGCGCCACCTACGACCGGTGCACCGTGGTCCAGAACTCGTGCGACCAGCCCTCCGGCGCGGTGTTCGTCGCCGCCTGGGGCGCCATCACCATCGACCGCTCCATCGTGGCGTTCAACGCCGCCAGGCTCGTCACTCAGGGCTCGGGCCACCTGGGCGGCGCCACCGGCTCATGCAACGACTTCTTCGCCAACGAAGGCGACGACTACTCGCTGTGGGAGCTCGACGAAGGCTGCTTCTCCGCCGACCCCTGCTTCTGCGACCTCGCCGGCGACGACTACACGCTCGCGGGGGATTCGTGGTGTTTGCCCGGGCTGCATCCGTGGGGGTGCAGCGATCTGGTGGGCGCGTACGGACCGGGGTGCGAGGCGGCGGGGTGCGCGCCGCCGGTGGTGGTGGAGCGGCGGAGCTGGAGTTCGGTGAAGGGGTTGTTCGATTGAGGGGTGGGCGGTTGGTCGGTGGGATGATGTTCCGGATATTGGAGATAGACTGCGGATTGTGAAAACCCCCGGGGGTTCGAATTAGACTGCGAAGTAATATCCCGCCGGGAGATGGAGATAGACTGCGAAATCCCCAAAACCCCCGGGGGTTGGGTTAGACTGCGAACTAATATCCCCCAGAGAATGGGATTAGACTGCGAACCCCCAAAACCCCGGGGGTTCGAATTAGACTGCGAACGCAACACCCCCAGAATCCTCCCTACTCCAACCCCCGCCCCAACACCACCCGCACGAACTCGTTGTCGTCCGGCACCCCGGCGCGCCGTCCGGCGCTGAACGGGTAGTTGTTGTCGTTGGCCACCAGCAGGGTCCGCGCGTCGAGGATGGCCAGGCATTCGGGCGTGACGTAGGGGAACGCGAAATCCGGGCCCAGGCCGTGGGCGCCGGGTTCGGGGGCGGTCAGGCCGTGGGGGTCAGCGAGGTCGAGGAGGTCGCAGACCAGGGTCTTGGGCAGGTAGCCCTCGGCGTCGCGCTCGTCCAGGTCCACGCGGTAGATGCGCTTGATGCGGGCGGCGGGGCCCTCCTCGGCGTCGCGTTCCACCACGAGCAGGATCGTGGCCGTGAACGCCTCGAGCGAGGCGATGGAGAGGCCCGGTTCGTCGACCCGGTAGTACCAGGTGCGGCCGGTGAAGATGCGGGCGGTGGGGTCGAACTCGAGGAGCACGCGGCGTTCGGGGACCGGGTCGTCGACGAGCGCCTTCTCCACGGCGGCGTAGAGGCGGGTGCCGTCGGGGGTGCGGGTCAGGCCCTCGAGGCCGCCGCTGCGGGGGAGGTTGGCGGCGGCCAGGCGGCGGTCCTCGGGAAGGGCGCGCAGGTCGGGGTGGTCGGGGGTGCGGTAGGTCTCGGCACCGCGGGCCAGTTCGCCCAGGGCGAAGGGGACGGGGACGGGGACCGCGGGTTCGAGGACCCGGCCGGCGGGGTCGACGTGGACGAGGTAGGGGCCGAACTCCTCGCCGATCCAGAGCGTGCCGTCGTCGAGGCGGGCGCAGGATTCGGGGTCGAGGTCGTTGCCGAAGAGCTGGTCGGCGGTGTGGGGGACGCCGAGCGCCCGGTCGGGGTCGTGCATGGGGACGGCGTCGATCACGGCGACCTTGCCGGCGGCGAGGTCGAGGTCCAGGACGAAGAACTGCAGCGGGTAGTCGGAGCTGTTGGCCAGGGTGCCGAAGCCGTTGTCCTGGAGCGCGAGCCAGCGGCCGTCGGGCAGGGCGACCAGCGAGGAGAAGCCCTGGACCGGCGGCGCGTCCACCGGCAGGGTGCGACCGTTGAACTCGCCCGCGCGGGCCGCGCCCACCGGCGGGCCGGCGGTGAAGGTGTCGGCGGGCAGGACGGCGCGGGCGTCGAGGACGGCGCGGTCGGGCTGCTGGTCGGAGCAGGCGGTCAGCGCGAGGAGCGCGAGACAGAGGGCGGCCAGGGACTTCATGGCGGTTCCCCATCGGTGGAGGTGCTGGTGGCTTGGTCCATCCTCGGCGATCCGGTATGCTGAGGCAAGCACCGACGGCCTCATCGATGGAGGAGCCTGGCATGCCTGCCGCCTTCCGCTCCGGCCTCGTCCTCGTGCTCGCCCTGGCCGTGCTGGCCTGCGCTCCCAAACCCCGGACACCCTCTACGTCCTGACCACCGACAGCACGCTGGTGACCGTGCCGCTCGTGCAGGTGGTGTCGGCCAGGATCTCGTTCTTCGCTGCGCAGACCAGCATGGTCCTGGGCTACGTGGCGCTCGGGGCGGTCTCCAACCTCAGCCACGGCGTCGGCCTGATGTTGAGCCTGCCGGTGTGGCTGGCCACCGGCTCGGTATCCGCCGGCGCGCAGGCGCGCACCGCCATCAAGGAGCCCGGCGACGACGGCTGGCAGGCGCTGCAGATGTACGCCCGCTTCCCCCAGGGTCCGCCGCCCGGGCTGCACGCCATGCGCCTGCACCCGCGGCCGTTGCCACCGCCGCCCGACTCACGGCGCCGGTAACACCCGGAACCCCACCGAATCCACCGACCCCGACCCGAACAGCCCGATGCCGCCCTCGACGTGGAAGAGCGGCCGCTCGACCCCGTCGCCCAGGGTCCCGCCGGCGCCGAAACCGCCGGTGTTGTAGTTCGAGGTGCGCAGGAGGTCGAACCAGTTGGTGTCGACCACGAAGACCTTGTACTTGTGGCGGCCCTCGAAGTAGATGCTGAACCAGGGCAGACGGAGCGAGCCGCCCTCGCCGGCGAGAGCGGGCGACGAGCCGGTGCGCGGCAGGTCCTCGAAATCATCGTCCTCGAAGAACGGGGGATCGATGACGTAGTCGGAGTCGGGATCGAGGCTGAAGATGGCGAGCTGGTAGCCCGCGCCGGCGAGGACGCCGGCGGCGCTGGCCGGGAACCGGGCGTCGACGATGCCCGTGGCGTAGGGGAGCTGGTTCTCGGGGCGGTCGTAGATCGCGTCGCCGGCCTCGGGGAAGGTCACGAGGTCGCGGACCGGGGCGCCGGTGTCGGGATCCAGCAGTGTCCAGGACTCCACCAGCAGGCGCGCCGGGGTCCGGGTCACCGCGGTCAGGCGCTCGCCGGCGGGAGTCTGCACGGCGAGGCGGTACTCGGTCTCGGGGGCGACGATGGTCCAGCCGTCGCTCGCTCCCGGCGTGTAGAGTCCGGGAAATTCCACGACGGGGTTGTAGTACACGGTCCCCTGGTCGCAGGCGATGGCGATGGCGGCCCCGGCCACGCCGGCGTTCTCCAGCGTGTACGGCACGTCGGGCGGCTGGGTGCGCGTCAGGCGGATGGCGGTGGGCGACTGGCCCACGAAGAGCACGGCGTCGACCACCAGGATGCCCACGTCCTGGGGGGCGAAGAGCGTGGCCTCGTCGCGCTCGGGAGAGCAGGCGGCCACAAGCAGGAGGGCGGCCGCGAGGAGCAGCGCGCGGTGCGGTCGGTCAGAATTCAAGATTCACCCCCACGCTCGGGATCAAGGGCAGCATGCGGACCACGTCAGCCTCGGTGACCTCGTCCTCGGTGGTGTACTGCACGAACCATTCGTTGCGGCGGTTGTAGATGTTGAAGACCTCGAGCACCAGCTCGGCGGGCAGGCCGAAGAGGCGGAAGGGACGGCGGGCGCTGACATCGAGGCGGTGGTAGGACAAGAGCCGCGCGCTGTTGCGGTCGGCGGGCAGGATCTGGCCCTGGTCGAGGATCTCGCCGGTGCCGGGGTCGCGGAGCTGGAAGCGGGCGGCGGCCGGGGTGAAGGCCTGGCCGGTGGCGTAGCGGAACGCCGCGGCGAGGCGCCACGAGCCGGCCTGCCAGGTCGCGACGGCGTTGACGTCGTGGCGGCGGTCGTACTTGGGGGCGAACTCGGCGCCGCCGTTGAGCTCGGCGAAGGTGCGGCGGGTCCAGCCCAGGGTGTAGCCCAGCCAGCCGGTGAAGCGGCCGGTGCGGCGCTGGACGAAGATCTCGGCGCCACGGGCGTAGCCCTTGCCGTCGGTGACGAAGAGGTCCTGGGCGGTGAAGCTGCTCTGATCGAGGGGGACCTGGTTGTCGAACTCCACCAGGTCGTCGAGGCCGGTGGCGTAGAGCTCCACCGTGACCAGATCCTGCGGGGTGGCGTTCCAGGCCGCGCCGACCACGGTCTGCCACGAGCGGCCGAGTTGGGCGGTCTCGTCGATGGGCAGGTAGAAGTCGCCGGCGGAGAAGCCCTCGGTGCCCACGAGCTGGAGGTACTGGTTGTAGAGGCCGGCGCCCAGCTTGAGGCGCAGGTCCGGGCGCACGGCGCGGCTCACCGCGAGGCGGGGCTCGAGGAGCTGGCGGTGGCCGTCGCTGATCCAGCGCGCGCGCAGGCCGGCGCGCAGGGTGGTCCAGTCGTCGAGAAACCAGCGGTCCTCGGCGAAGGCCGCCAGCTCGGCGGGGCGCGCGGCGTAGTCGACCTGCTCGTCCAGGTTGAAGCTCTGGCGGTAGGTGAAGTCGTACCACGACTGGCTGAGGCCCAGCAGCAGGCGGTGGTCGGCGCCCACCAGCCAGTCGAGGGTGCCGGCGAGGGTGACGTCGCGCAGCTCGTTCGTGACATCGAAGCCGGTGGCGAGGATCTCGGCGTCGGTGAGGCTCTCGTAGCGGCTGGTGGAAAGCGCGAGGCGTGCCTCGATCCGGTCGCTGAGGTAGCGCTGGTGGCGCAGCGCGGCCACGGTGTTGCCCCAGCCGATGGTGAAGGCGGTGTTGACGTCGGCGTCGACCGTGATGTCGTCGCGGCCGCGGTAGAAGCTGAGCGTGGTCACACCGCCGAGGCGCTCGGTGACGTAGGTGGCGTTCAGGTCGTAGAAGTAATAGTCGGGCAGCGGATCCTCGGGAGTGCGCAGCGCGTCGAGCAGCGGCTCGAGGTAGCTGCGGCGGCCGCTGACGAGCCAGTGGTCCGGGCCAAGCCGGCCCTCCAGGAGCGCGCGCGCCGCGATGAGGCTGATGCCGACCTTGCCGCGGAGGCGGTCGCTCCGGGGCTCGCGCATGCGCACGTCGAGGACCGCGCCGAGGCGGCCGCCGTACGCCGCTGGGTAGGCGCCCTTGTAGAGGTCGATTTCGCCGACCGCGTCGTTGTTGAAGGTGGAGAAGAAGCCGAAGGCGTGGGTGGGGTTGTAGACCGTGACGCCGTCCATGAGCACCAGCGTCTGGTCGGGGCCGCCGCCGCGGATGTAGAGGCCGCTGGAGATGTCCGAGGCCGCCTGGATCCCCGGCAGCGACTGGAGCGCGCGCAGCGGATCGTCCTCCAGCACGCTGGGCACGGCGCCGAGGGTGCCCGCATCGAGGCTGAGGAAGCCGGCCTGCAGGTCGGCCTCGAGCTCGGCGGGGTCGCCGACCACGACGATCTCGTCGAGGACGGTGGCGGTGGTGTCCGGCTCCGCGGCCCAGGCCGCGCCGGTCACGATGAGGAGGGCTGCCAGCAGGGGCGCGCCGGGGATGCGGGTCACGGTTCGTCTCGCCGGTGGGGGTGGCCGCTCGCGTCCGGGTCTCCCATGGCAATACGACTCTTCGGCGCGGGACGCAAGGGATGCCGTGCCGGACGGACGAAAGGGCCGGAGCCCGCGAAGGCTCCGGCCCCGTTGCGCGCGGGCTTGCGGCTAGAGTTCGGTCAGCTCGCCGCTGCCCAGGTTGAGCGACCAGCTCAGCTCACCGATGACGATCGTGGCGGTGTCGGTGCCGTTGAAGGTCACCGTGGCGGTGATGCCCTCGTTGGTGAAGGTCATGACGCCCTCTTGCGGCCAATCGGCGTCGACGACGACCTCGAGGTCCTCCACCGTCCAGTCGGCCACGTAGTCCATGATGGTCAGGGTGCCGGCGCCGTTGACCACCGCCGAGTCGGCGGCCTGGTCAATGTCGCTCTCGAGCACGAAGGCCACGTACCAGGGCACGCCGCCCTCGATGATCTCGATGGACAGGGGCTCCTCGTCGGCGGTCCAGGCGCGGCCGTAGTCGGCCACGTCGTAGCCGCAGGGCGTGCCGTCGGCGCCGCCCTCGCGGAAGTGCAGGAGGACCATCCCCTGGATGTCGTCGGTGGGGCCGAAGGTGTAGACGTAGTTGCCGTCGGTCTCGTCGGCCTTGGCCGAGCCGTCGTACTCGAGGGCGAGCGGGGCCACCTCGACCATGGCCATGGCCATGTAGCCGGACTGGCCGGCCACGTCCTCGGCCTCCAGCGCCGGTAGATCGTCGTTGGGAGCCGTGGAATCGCTCGAGCAACCGGTCACGAAGATGCTCGCGGCCAGCAGGAGCGTCAGGAAGATCAGGATCTTGCGCATGGCGAAGCCTCCAGGATTACATGCCGAACATGATGCCAGCGGTGTAGACCACCATTTTTCCGATACCCATCTCGGCGTTGAGCTTGACGCCGAGATCGAACGTGGCGCCCAGGGTCAGGCGGCTCTTCATCTTGCCGTCGATGTCGAACTTCACCGGGGTCTGGGTCTCCTCCTCGACGTAGTCGACCTTCATGTTGGACGACTCGGCGGACAGGCCGCCGTAGACCGTGGTCGGGCCGAAGCCCTTGGACGCGGCGATGTAGTAGCTCTCGGCCTCGGTCTGGACCATGGTGCCCAGGTCGATGTCCTGCATGAAGAAGCCCACCATCACGTCCACCGGCAGGTTGTTGAAGAGGAAGCTGGGGCTCCACTGCAGGCCGTAGCCGAGATACTTGGTCTTGCCGTAGTTGCTGAAGTCGATCTCGGGCAGCCAGCGCACCGTGGCCCTGAGGCCCATGATGCCGCCGACGGTGGCCTCGGGGGCGAAGAGCGGCACCCAGCGGGTGTCGACCAGGCCGGGGATGGTCTCCTGGCTGAAGACCGGTGCGCCGTTGATGTAGGCGGTGGCGGTGCCGTTGGTATTCTTGTCGCCGAAGACCGTGGGGCCCTGCAGGACGATGTCGCCCCGCTCGCCGTAGCCGGGGTCGCCGGGTTCGAGACCGAGGTAGTCGTTGAGCTCCACGTCCTCGAGGACCCGCCGGAAGGTCTGGTCGCCCTCGTCGAGGTAGGTGCCCATGAACTTGATGCCCACCGACCAGGTGAGGCGGGACCGCGGGATGTTCGCGGTGTGGTAGAGGCCGGAGTTCTGGTTGGCGCCGAAGCCGTGGATCAGGGGCGTGGTGTACGCCTCGGCGTAATCCTGGCCGACCTGAACCAGCAACTCCTCGAGGTTCTGCCCGCTGACCGGGGCCGCGGCGAGTGCCAGCAGAGCCGGGATCAGGAGCGACAGGGAACGCCTGGGCATGGCAACGTCCTTTCGTTGGGCGAAATCGGGGGGCCGCTACTCGTATGCACACTTCATACCACACCGGGGCGGGGTGGTTTGTCAATTAGTGAGAATCTGTAATCAGCCCGGGGCGCTAGACCAGTTCCTCGAACTCGCCGATATCGCGGTTCTTGCGCACGTTGTCCCAGTCGAAGACGCGGCCGTTCATGGCGACGTAGACCCCCGGCGGCAGGCTCTGGGCGAAGGCCAGGGCGGCGCCCAGATTGAAGAGACCATCGCTGGAACCGAAGGCGAAGGGGATCATGGCGCCGGTCAAGACGATGGTCTTGCCGGCAAGATCGGCCTGGCCGAGGGTCTGGGCGGTGACCGCCATGGTGTCGGTGCCGTGGGTGATGACGATGCGGTCGGCGTCGGATTTCCGGCACTGGGCGAGGATCAGCTCGCGGTCGTGGTCGTCCATCTCGAGGCTGTCGACCATCATCAGGGTGCGCACCTCCACGGGCACCCGGCAGCGCGCCAGTTTGAGCATGTCGCGCAGGTGGGTGTCCTTGAAGAAGAGGCTGCCGGTGCGCTCGTCGTATTCCTTGTCGAAGGTGCCGCCGGTGACGTAGATCCGCACGTTCTGGCTCATGTCGAGGTCCCCTCCACTCGCGATGGCGAAAGGCGGGCGGGCGCCCGCGCTGGCGTCGATAATCTAGGGTCCCGGCGGGCACGACACAACTCGGCGACGGCGGGATTCCGGGATCGCCTTATCATGCCCGCAAGCCCCGGAGGTGCCCCTTGAGACGTCTCGCCCTGGCATCGTGTGTCGCCCTCGTCCTGCTGGTCGCGGGCTGCGGCTCCGAGCCCGGCCCCCAGTCCGACCCCACCGTGAACCGTCTGCAGGGCACCGCCTGGTCGCTGTCGCTCATCCAGCTGCCAAGCCGCCAGCGCCTGCCCGTGGACACGCCCGGCGCCTACCGGATCCACTTCGCCGAGGCCGACCGCTTCGTGGTGACCTCCGGCAGCGACCAGTGCGTGGGCCTGTACAACAGCTCGGGCCGCGCCCTCACGGTGCGGCTGGATTGCCCGCTGGCCTCGCGATTCCCGCCGGGCTCGGTGGGCAAGGAGTTCCTGGTCATCCTGAGCACCGCCACCCACTTCGGCATGACCAGCTCGGGAGCCGAGATGTACATCGACAGCGCGGCCAGCGGCGCCTCGCTCAGTTTCCAGCGCGTGCAGATCCCCCAGCAACCTGCCTCGACCCCGGGAGGTTAGCCATGCCCCGCCCGCCCATCCTGCCCACCATCGACTGGGCCACCATCTTCACCCTGGCCCCCGGCTACGAGGACTGGCTCGACGCCGCCGAGGACGCCGGCCAGGCCGACGCCATCAACGAGAGCCTGACCGCCATGGTGCTCGAGCCCCAGGAGGAGGCGCTGGTCCAGAACCTGGTCCGGCCGGTGCACGTGATCGCGTTCGCCGAGGACTGGTGTGGCGACGTGGTGCGCCACGTGCCGGTGCTGCAGGCCCTGGCCGACGCCAGCGACTGGATCCAGGTCCGCTACGTCAGCCGCGCCCAGCAGCCCGAGGCCTTCGCGCGCTTCCTGACCAACGGCGGCGAGGCGGTGCCCAAGTTCGTGTTCCTGAGCGAGACCTTCACCGAGTGCGGCCACTGGGGTCCCATGCCCGACGACTGCCGGCGGCTCATCGCCCGCGGCAAGGCCTGCGGCGACGTGCCCGCCGCGCGCAAGCTGGTCGCGGCGCGGTACGCCGCCGATCCGGGCAAGCGCGAGGTGGTGCGCGAGTTGATCGAGCTGGTGGCGACGGCGGCCGCGGTCGCCCCTTGATCGGACGGCCCGGCCGGCCGATTTCTTCGCCCCCGACGCGTGATCGGTGCTAGATTGTGAGGGACCCCGCCTCCTGTCCCAGGAGGAAGTCCCATGCGTCCCATCCTCACCATCCTGTTCGTGCTCGCCGCTGCCGCGAGCCTCGCCCAGGTCACCATCCCCGTGCCCGGCCTGGAAGGCACCATCCCCCCCGCGCTGATCACCCAGGTCACCTTCCCCGACACCTTCGACCCCATCGACCACCTGGCCATCCACCTGACCGGGACCACCACGCCCGGCGTCCTGCGCGACGACGAGGGCCAGCTCTTCGAGCTGCTCCGCGGTCCCGAGATCTTCCTGCAATCGCCCGAGGGCTGGTCCGGCTACTGGGGCGCCACGGTGATGATCGAGGAGGCCAGCGCGGCCTTCGACGTGGTCCTGCCGCTGGAGCCCTACTCCAACCCCTGCGACCTCTGCGAGCTGGCCGGCCAGACCGTGGAGGCCGTCGCCGGGATCTACATCTACCTGATCCCCGGCTGGGAGATCGTGGAGTGGCCCACGGCCACCATCACCGGCGCCGAGCTGGTGCTGGTGCCGCCGGTGTCGGTGGAGCGGTGGAGCTGGGACGGGGTGAAGAGTCTGTTCCGGTGATGCCATCGGTGAAAGAGAGGCGGGACCCTGGCGGGTCCCGCCTTCCATGACGAACCGGGGCGCGTCTAGTAGTGCAGGTCCCGCTCCCCCGCCTCGATCTTCACCAGCCGGTCGCACACGTCGCAGCGCAGACCCTCCTTCTCGATCTGCTCGAGGGAGCGGGCCAGGATCTGCTCGCCGAGGGCGCGGGTCTCGGGCGTGGCGTAGTCCTGCAGGTATTCCTTCACCGTGAGGATGGCGTTGGGCTGGCAGAACTCCTTGATCAGGCCGGGCTTGGCCAGGTCCATGAAATCGGCGCCGGTGCGGCCGCGGCGGTAGCAGGCGGTGCAGAACGAGGGCAGGTAGCCCATCTCGAGGCAGTCGGCGATGACCTCGTCGAGCGAGCGGTGGTCGCCCAGCGAGAACTGGCTGCCCGAGTGCGGATCCTGGACGTGCTCGGCGTAGCCGCCGGGGTTGGTGCGGCTGCTGGCGGAGAGCTGGGAGATGCCCAGGGCGAAGCACTGGCGCCGGATGGTGGCGTTCTCGCGGGTCGACAGGATGATGCCGGTGTAGGGCACCGCCAAACGCAGGATGGCGATGAGGCGCAGGAAGTCGTGGTCCTTCACCTGGGCCGGCGGATTCAGGGCGACCGCGCTGCCCTCGGCGGGCTCGATGCGCGGCACCGAGATGGTGTGCGGGCCCACGCCGAAGCGGTCCTCGAGATGCCGGGCGTGGTGCATCATGGCCAGGACCTCGAAGCGGTAGTCGTGCAGGCCGAAGAGCACGCCGATGCCGGCGTCGTCGATGCCCGCGGTCATGGCGCGGTCGATGGCGCCGATGTGCCAGTCGTAGTCGGACTTGGGGCCCTTGAGGTGCATGTGCTCGTAGGTCGGCCGGTGGTAGGTCTCCTGGAAGAGCTGGTAGGTGCCGATGTTGCAGGCCTTGAGCTGCTTGAAGTGCTCGACGTCGAGGCCGGCGATGTTCACGTTGAGCCGGCGGATCTCGCCGTTGCCCGACTTGACCGCGTAGATGGTCTCGATGGTCTCGTAGACGTAGTCGAGGCCCTTGCCCTCGGGGTAGCTCTCCCCCGCCACCAGGAGGATCCGCTTGTGGCCCTCGTCGACGATGATGCGGGTCTCCTCGGCGATCTCGGCCTGGGTGAGCGAACGCCGGCGCAGGCGCTGGTTGCTAGCGCGGAAGGCGCAGTAGCGGCACTCGTTCTGGCACTTGTTGGTGATGTAGAGCGGGGCGAAGAGCACCAGGCGGTTGCCGTAGATGGTCTGCTTCAGGTCCTGGGCGGCGTGGAAGATCTCGTCGTCGAGGTCGCGGTCGGTGTTGGCGAGCAGGACCGCCACGTCCTGGTCGTCGAGGCCGTTCAGTTCGCGGGCCTTGGCCAGGATGTCGCGGACGACGGCGGCGGTGGCGTCGGCGTGGTGGTCGAGGGCGGCATGGATGGCGCCGGCGTCGATGTGCGGGCCGGTTGTGGGCGTGCTCATGATCTGGTCATCTCCAGGGACGCGGCCGAAAGCCGGGGGCGAGCTCGCGCCGTGCGGCGCGGGCCGGGAATGCCCAAGGTAACCAGGTCCGGCCGGGATGTCAGACCCTCGGATCCGACGGCCTGTCCGGACCTCCGGCACGAAGTAATTGACCGGCCTTGATCATGTCAAGATGTCCGCTGACCCGGCGGGCGAGGCGCCTTTCGATCGCTGAAAATAAGAATCAGGAATCTGCCGTAACCGCCTGTCCTCAAATATTTTACTACACCAGACAGGCTGCTTGGATTATGATTGGGCAAGTTGCAGCGCGCGGGCCTGGCCCCGTGGGTCAACCCGGCGGGCTACCACCACCGAACCGCAGCCCTGGAAAGCACAACATGAATCGATACGCACCGTGCATCCAGAACACCGTCGCCCATCTGGGCGATCATCTCGGACGGGTGCAGCTTCTGCTCCGCAACCTCGTCGAGAGCCGTGATCTGACCGAGGACGAACTCGATCCGGAGACCGAACTGGCCGTGGTCTGCTGGCTCGAGGAAGCCGCCGACGTCATGGGCCTGCCCCGTGAGCGGTTGTTCCGGGAGAGCTCTCAGTCCTGAGCCTCGCCGGTGACCACCACCACGGGCCGACGTTGACGGCTCATCTTCTCCCACCAGCCGAGATAGACCCCCTCACCCCTGCCTAATTCATACAATACTGCTTGGATCAAGATCTCGTCGTTGGGCGCGCTGCCGCTGGTCGCCGCCGTGGCCAGGAGCTTGGAGAAGGTCTGCAGGACGGTGCCGCCGGCCAGGAGCCGGGCCAGGACCGCCCCCGCGCGCCGGCTGGAGACGAGCCGCTGGCGGCGGTGGTCGAGCAGGACGCTCACGATGGCGTCGGTGTCGCCGGCGGTGTCGCTGACGGGATTGTCGCCCAGGGCCAGGCAGCGCGCGGGTTCCCGGCCCAGTTCGGCGGCGATGGCGCCGAAGGGCTTGCCGCCCCCCGGCAGGCCGGCGCGCACCCCGGCGAAGTGGCGGGTCAGGCCGAGCTCCGCCAGGCTCTGCTGCGCGCCGTCGGGACTGTCGCCGGTGGTGAGGTAGAGGTCGCAATGTGCGGCGAGGTCGGCCAGGACGGCGTCGATGCCGGGCCAGAGGCCCCAGCGGCCGGTGGCGGGATCGCGCACGTCGAGGGTGCCGGCGAGGTCGACGAAGAGGGCGGGACGGGTCATGGGCGCTCCCCGGTGAAGTGGTCGCGGTATGGTAAGGGCTGACGGCGGGCGCCACAACCCGGACGCCGGCGCACGAGCTACAGGTATCCCGGTGTTGATGGCGATGGCGGGGCGATTTATGGTGGTCAAGAAAGGATCCTCAAACCCTGCGACCGGAGGTCCCGCCATGCCCAAGATCACCTGGTTCAGCCACTCCGTGATCCAGATCGAGACCGGCCCCACGACCCTGCTGGTGGACCCCTTCCTCACGGGAAATCCCCTGGCCGCGATCTCGGCCGGCGACGTCGACCCCGACGTGATCCTGGTCAGCCACGGCCACGGCGACCACGTGGGCGACACCGTGGAGCTGGCCAGGCGCACCGGGGCGCTGGTAATCAGCAACTTCGAGATCGCCGGCTGGCTCGAGGGCCAGGGCCTGACCAATGTCCGCGCCATGCACATCGGCGGCGGCGCCGATTTCGACTGGGGCCGGGTGAAGCTGACCAACGCGCTCCACGGCAGCGTCCTGCCCGACGGCACCTACGGCGGCAACCCCTGCGGCTTCCTGTTCACGGTGGAGGGCAAGAAGATCTACCACGCCTGCGACACCGGCCTGTTCTACGACATGAAGCTCATCGGCGAGGAAGGCGTGGACCTGGCCATCCTGCCCATCGGCGACAACTTCACCATGGGCCCCGACGACGCGCTGCGCGCGGTGAAGCTGCTCGAGCCGAAACGGGTGCTGCCCATCCATTACGACACCTTCGACATCATCGCCCAGGATCCCGGGCCGTGGGCCACGCGGGTGGAGGCGGAGACCAGCGCGAAGGTGTCGGTGCTGAAGCCCGGGGAGAGCCTGGAGATCTGAAGGTTGTGCCATCGAGATTGTTTCCGGGGCGATCATCGCCCTGAAAGCCGCATCATTGTTGTCACCATTGTAACGTAACATCAACAATGGCGACGGCAAAGATCACAGAATGGCATGGACACACTCTTCTTGGCACAAGATAGGGTATACTGTGCGCGATATGTTGAATACCTCATCCCCTCGATCCGGAGGCCACCCATGAATTCCCGCCTGCCCCTCCTCCTTTTCGCCACGCTGGCCCTCGCGGCCCTGCTCGGCTGTCAGGGCAACGACGGGCCCACCGGCCCCGGCCAGGACGATCCGGCCAGCACGGGTCTGGTCCAGGGCGAGATCGCCGACGGCACCGTGGCGTTCGAGTTCGCCAGCGTGATGGTCGACGGCGGCGACGGCGCGCGCCCCGGCCGCTTCCTGATCCGCGGCCAGAACGTGCACTACGATCCCGAACTGGCCGCCCTCGTGGTGGACCTGACCGTGGTCAACGCCAGCGAGCAGGTCTTCCCCGAGCCGGTGACCCTGACCTTCGTCTCGCTGGTGCCCGACAGCGTCCGGATCCTCAACGCCGACAACGGCGAGACCGGCCCCGGCGCCATGTTCCAGTGCGAGTTCGCCAACGACGACGCCCTGTGGACCCCCGGCGAGGAGAGCTTTCCCTTCACGGTGCACTTCGCGGTGGGCGAAGGCGTGTCCATCGGCTTCGCCGCGCGCGTGGACGTGGGTCTGCTGCCCGGCGGCGGCACCATCGGCGGCGTGGTGTGGCACGACGGCGACGAGGACGGCGTGATCGATCCCGACGAGACTGGCCTGGCCGACGTGGCGGTCTCGCTCCACGGCGGCCCGGACCAGCACTGGCTCACCGCCACCGGCGCCGACGGCACCTACCGGTTCGACGGCCTGGCCCCCGGCTACTACACCGTCACGCGGCTGCCCCGCGACGACCTGCGCGCCACCACCCCGCCCCGGCTCCAGGTGCTGCTCGTGACCGACGAGAACGGCGACGTGGTGGACTTCCTGGCCGCCAACTTCGGCTGCCTGGTGGTGGAGTCGCCGCCCGAGGGCGACATCCAGGTGGGTGACTGCCTCCACGCCAAGGGTGACTTCACGGACGACCCGGCGCGCCTGCTCGTGGACCACGCCTGCACCTGCAGCGACGATGACGACGACCCGGAAAGCGACTGCTGGGAGCGGATCAGCGGCCCGATCACCGCGGTGAACCTGGAGGAGCACACGGTCGCGGTGATGGGCGCCACCCTGCACCTGACCGCTGGCAGCGACATCGACCTGGACCCGTCCGAACTGGTGGTCGGCCGGCGCGTGCGCGTGGAAGTGGCGGTGCAGGACGGCGAGGACGGGCCGCATCTGGAGGTCTGCCGCCTGCGCTCGTTCGAGGGCCACTGGGACCGCGTCCGCGGCTTCGTGCAGCGCGTGGAACTGGACGATGACGGCCACGCGACCCGCGTGCAGATCCTGGGCGTGCACGTGGACCTCACGCAGGCGGGCGACTGCGACGAGGGCGACGACTCGTAGACCGACCGTCCCGGCAGCGGAACGCAGGCCCCGGCTCGGTGGAGCCGGGGCCTCGGTTTATCGCGCCAAACCCTGAGAATTGTGGTAGGCTCTCTCCCCAGCCCCGGCTCGACACCAACGACCACCCCTGAACGGAGGTGTCCAGAATGAAGCATAAATCTGCTATCCTCGTCATTCTAGCTCTGACCGGCCTGCTCCTCGGCAGCACCACCGCCCTCGCCCAGTACACCGGCCAGCGCGTGCCGCTGGGCATCCTGGTGACCAACTGGGATTGCGGGCCCTGCGCCCCGGTGAACCAGGTCCTCGACGCGTACATCCCCACCATGGGCAACGACGTGGCGTTGATCCGCGTCCACTGCTGGTGGCCCGGCGACGACGACCCCATCTTCGGCGCCAACGAGGCCCAGTCCGAGTTCCTGGTCTACAACACTCCGGGCGGCGCCGACTTCGCCCCCCACATGTGGATGGACAACTACGTCGACCTGAGCTACCAGCAGGAGAACATGGTCCCCGGCTACACCGCCCGCCTCGAGGTGCCGTCGCCGCTCGTGATCGACGTGGACTTCGCCCAAGCCTCCCAGACGACCTACGTCGGCGTGAACATCCTCGACCCCATGCCCGACGCCGACTACCGCCTGTTCGCGGCCATCACCGAGGACAACATCTTCGCCTCGGGATCCAACGGCGAGGACTATCACAACCAGGCCTTCCGCCGCCTCTACCCCGACACCGAGGGCCTGCCGGTGACCAATGCGATCGGCCTGCAGGAGTTCGTGATCCCCACCGAGATCAACAGCCGCTGGGTGTACGATAATTGCCGGACCACGGTCTACGTGCAGAACATGACGACCGGCGAGATCCAGAACGCCGCCACCATGTTCGTGTCCGAGGGCACGGTGACCGCCGCGCCGCGCGACGTGGCCGCGCTGTCGCTGCCGTCGCTCGACGCCTACCCGAACCCGTTCAATCCCACGACGCGGCTGAAGTACGAGGTCCGCGAGGCCGGCCCGGTCACGGTGCTGATCCACGACCTCAGCGGCCGCGTGGTGCGCACGCTGGTGGACGGGTACGCCGAGACGGGCCGTCACGAGGCCACGTGGCAGGGCCGTGACGACGCCGGCCTGCCGGTGGCGTCGGGCGTGTACCTGGCGCGGCTGCGTAGCGCGGACGGTGTGAGCAGCCGGAAGCTAGTCCTCGCCAAGTAATCCTGGTTGTGCCCACGAGATTGTGTCCCGGGCCTGGGCCAACGCCCAGGCCCTCTCTTTCAAGCCGCCCGCTTCAACGCATGCCGCCGATTCACCCCCAAAGCTGCCGTTTCCACCGCACCCCAGCAGTACTCACGCCACCGGCTGCCGAATGTCGCTTCGACCATGCGATCGTCTCCCGCTTGTGGTTCCCACTCCCATGACGCAGCAGCAGATCCAGCAAGGCGCTTGACCTGGCGACAAGGCTCATGGTCGGTGCTATCGTAGGCAGCGAATCTGGTAGGGTTTTCTCGTCCGAAAACACACTGGAGACCGACCCATGAGAGCTGCCGCCGATCTCGACCGACTATCCATCACCACCATCCGCACCCTGGCGATGGACGCCATCCAGAAGGCCAACTCCGGTCACCCCGGAACCCCGCTGGACGCCGCCCCAGTGGCCTACACCCTGTGGCAGCGATTCCTGAAGTACGACCCCGCCGAGCCGGAGTGGTTCAACCGCGATCGCTTCGTGCTGTCGGCCGGGCACGCCTCGATGCTCCTGTACGGCCTGATCCACCTGACCGGCATCAAGGCCACGCTGCCGGCCTACGGCGAGAGGATCGGCGGCCCCGCCCTCACCCTCGACGATCTCGAGGCGTTCCGTCAGTTGCACAGCCACTGCCCGGGGCATCCCGAGCACGGTCTCACCTCCGGCGTGGAGGCCACCACCGGCCCCCTGGCGCAGGGTGTGGCCATGAGCGTGGGCATGGCCATCGCCGGGCGCCACCTGGCGGCCCGCTACAACCGTCCCGGGTTCGAATTGATCGATTTCCGGGTCTGGGCCCTGGCCGGGGATGGCTGCATGATGGAGGGTCTCAGCAGCGAGGCGGCGTCGCTGGCCGGCCATCTCCGCCTCGGGAACCTGTGCTGGATCTACGACCGCAACCGCGTGACCATCGAGGGCCACACCGACCTGGCCTTCACCGAGGACGTGGGAGCCCGTTTCCTCGCCTACGGCTGGCACGTGTCCCACGTGACCGACGCCAACGACCTCGAGCAGATCGACCGGGCCCTGCGCGAGGCGAAGGAGACCACGGACCGGCCGACACTGATCATCAGCGACAGCCAGATCGGCTACGGCGCGCCGCACAAACAGGACACCGCCGGCGCCCACGGCGAACCCCTGGGCGCCGAGGAGGTGCGGCTGACCAAGCAGTTCTACGGTGCGGACCCCGACGCCGAGTTCCTGGTGCCGGACGGGGTTCGCGAGCACTTCGCGGCCGGGTTCGGACGCCGCGGTGCGGCGGCCAGGGCCGAATGGGACGACCGGTTCGCGGCCTACCGCCGGGAACATCCCGATCTGGCGGCGGAGATCGAGACGATCGAGGCCCGGGGACTGCCCGCGGGCTGGGACGAGGATCTGCCGGTCTTCCCCGCCGACGCCAAGGGCAAGGCCACGCGGGAGATCTCCGGTCTGGCGCTCAACGCCCTCGCGCCGCGGGTGCCCTGGCTGATCGGCGGCGCCGCCGACCTCGCCCCCTCCACCAAGACGCTCCTGACCTTCGCTGGCGCCGGCGCCTTCCAGGCCGACAGCCCCGGCGGCCGCAACCTCCACTTCGGCGTGCGCGAACACGCCATGGCCGCCATCGCCAACGGCATGTCGCTGACCGGGGTGCGGCCCTACGCCGCCGGTTTCTTCATCTTCACCGACTATGCCCGCGCCGCCATCCGGCTCAGCGCGCTCATGGAGCAGCCGGTCATCTACGTCTGGACCCACGACTCGATCGGCGTGGGCGAGGACGGTCCCACCCACCAGCCGATCGAGCACCTGGCGTCGCTGCGGGCCATGCCCGGCATGCGGGTCATCCGGCCGGCCGACGCCAACGAGGTGGTCGAGGCCTACCGGGTCATCATGCAGACGCGGGACAAGCCGACGTGCCTGGTCCTCTCACGGCAGGCCATGCCCACCCTGGATCGCACTCGTTACGGCGCGGCGGCGGGCCTGGCCCGCGGCGCCTATGTTGTGGCCGACGCCGACGGCGGCCGGCCCGACGTCATCCTCATCGGCACCGGCAGCGAGGTTTCCCTCTGCATGAAGGCCTTCGAGGCGTTGAACGCTGAAGGCGTCCGAGTCCGCGTGGTGAGCATGCCGTCGTGGGATCTCTTCGAGGCACAGGAGCAGGCGTACCGGAACGAGGTCCTGCCGCCGCAGGTGACGGCGCGTGTGTCGGTCGAGGCCGGCGCGACCCTGGGCTGGGAACGTTACGTCGGGATGGCCGGCGCCATGCTGGGGATGCACAGCTTCGGCGCCTCGGCGCCGGCCGGGGCCCTGCAGGAGTTCTTCGGCCTGACGGTCGATCACGTGATCCGTGCCGCCAGGGCGCAACTCGAACTGGCTCGCGGTTAGGGGGAAAGTCGCCATGCAGATCGGGATGATCGGACTCGGCCGGATGGGCGCCAACATGGTGCGCCGTCTGATGGCCAAGGGACATGAATGCGTCGTCTACGACCGCGACGCCAAAGCGGTGGCGGCGCTGGCGGCAGAGGGTGCGGTCGGCTGCGGCACGGTGGACGAATTCCTCGCCAAGCTGGCGCAGCCGCGTGTTGTCTGGCTCATGGTGCCTGCCGCGGTGGTCGACGCCGCCCTGGCCGATGTCCTGGGCGGACTCGACCACGGCGATATCGTGATCGATGGCGGCAACTCCTACTACATCGACGACATCCGCCGGGCCGGGGAACTGACGGCCAAGGGGATCGCCTACCTCGATGTCGGCACCAGCGGCGGCGTGTGGGGCCTGGAGCGGGGCTACTGCATGATGATCGGCGGCCCGCCGGAGGCCGTGGAGCGGCTCGATCCCGTCTTCAAGGCGCTGGCGCCGGGTGTCGGCTCGATCGAGCGCACGCCCGGTCGCGACCAGAAGAAAGGCACCGCCGAGGAGGGCTACCTGCACTGCGGGCCCAGCGGCGCCGGCCACTTCGTCAAGATGGTCCACAACGGCATCGAGTACGGCCTGATGGCGGCCTACGCCGAGGGGCTGAACGTCCTCGCGCACGCGAACGTGGGCAAGCAGGGCCGCGACGCCAACGCCGAGACCGCGCCATTGCGCAACCCCGAACTCCATCAATACGACCTGGACCTGGCCGACGTGGCGGAGGTTTGGCGGCGGGGCAGCGTGATCGCCTCCTGGCTGCTGGACCTGACCGCCATTGCGCTCCTGGACGATCCACAACTCGCGGACTTCTCGGGCCGGGTCTCCGACTCCGGCGAGGGTCGCTGGACGCTGCTGGCGGCGATCGAGCAGGGGACACCCGTGCCGGTCCTGAGCTCGGCGCTGTACGAGCGCTTCAGTTCCCGCGGCGAGGGCGAATTCGCCAACAAGCTGCTCTCGGCCATGCGCTTCCAGTTCGGCGGTCACCACGAATTGCCGCACAAGGAATAGGCGACGGATCCAGCTGTCGTTCGCGACCGGGCTCCAGACACATCGAGGATCCGGAAGGGCGTTGATGATGAAGATGGTCCAATCGGATGCTTTCACCTTCTTCGGCGCGACGGGAGACCTCGCCTACAAGAAGATCTTTCCGGCGCTCCAGGCCATGGTCAAGTGCGGCAGCCTCACCGTCCCGGTGGTCGGCGTGGCCAGGGGGAAAGGCGGCATCGAGCAGCTGCGCGAGCGGGCTCGCCAGAGCGTCGTCGAACACGGCACCATGGACGAGGCCGCCTTCGCCAAGCTGATGTCGCTGCTGAAATACATCAACGGCGACTACAGCGACCCCGAGACCTTCCGGCAACTGCGGCAGGCGCTGGGCGACGCGCAGCATCCGCTGCACTACCTGGCCATTCCGCCCAGCTTGTTCGGCGACGTGGTCGGCCATCTCGGCGCCTCGGACTGCGCGAAGGGTGGTCGGGTGGTGAACGAGAAACCGTTCGGCCGCGACCTGGCCGGAGCCGTGGAACTGAACGCGAAGCTGCACCAGGTATTCCCCGAGGAGTCGATCTTCCGCATCGACCATTTCCTGGGCAAGAGCGCGGTGCAGAACATCCTGCACTTCCGCTTCGCCAACACCTTCCTGGAGCCGATCTGGAACCGCAACTACGTCGAGAGCGTGCAGATCACCATGGCCGAGAGCTTCGGCGTGCAGGGGCGCGGCAAGTTCTACGAGGAGGCGGGCGCGATCCGCGACGTCCTCCAGAACCACCTGCTGCAAGTGGTGGCGTACCTGGCCATGGAAGCGCCGGCCGTGAACTACCCCGAGGCGATCCGCGACGAGACGGCCAAGGTGATGCGGGCCATCGACCCGCTCGATCCGCAGAACCTGGTCCGCGGCCAGTTCCACGGTTACCGCGACGAGACGGGAGTGGCTCCGGATTCCCAGGTGGAGACCTTCGCGGCCGTGCGGCTGAACATCGACTCCTGGCGGTGGGCCGACGTCCCCTTCCTGATCCGTACGGGGAAGTCGCTGCCGACCACGGTGACCGAGGTGCAGGTGACGCTCAAGAAACCGCCCATCGCCAAGCTGTCGCCCGGCAAGGGCAACCGGATCCGCTTCCGGCTCTCGACGCCGATCATGCTCGGGCTGGAGGCACGGGTGAAGGCCGGCGACGAGGAGATGGCCTCGCAGAACCAGGAACTGCTCGCCGAGTATCATCCCGGGGCCGCCGCCCTGGGCGATTACGAGCGGCTGCTCACCGACGCGATGCACGGTGAAGCGACGCTGTTCGCCCGTCAGGACGCGGTCGAGCTGGCCTGGGCCATCGTCGACCCCATCCTGGGGGATGTCGCACCGATTCATCTCTACGAACCGGGGTCGTGGGGGCCGGCCGCCGCCGAGAACATCGCGGCCGCCGTGGGCGGCTGGCACGAGCCGGGCAGCACCACGGGCGTCTGTCCCTGAGCGGGCGCCGCGGTCGAACGTCACGAACGGAAAGAGAACACCATGACCAGGACGACGGACGCTCTCCACCGGCTGGGGCAGAGCCTCTGGCTCGACAACATCACCCGCGATCTCCTCGACAGCGGCACGCTGGAGCGGTACATCGCCGACCTGTCGGTGACCGGACTGACATCCAATCCCACGATCTTCGATCAGGCGATCAAGAACTCCTCCGCCTACGACGAGGCCATCGCCGCCAAGGTCCTGCAGGGCAAGTCCGGCGAGGACCTCTTCTTCGAGCTGGCCATCGAGGACCTGACCCGGGCGACGGACCTGTTCCGTCCCGTTCACGAGCTCACCAACGGGGTCGATGGCTGGGTCTCCCTCGAGGTCTCCCCGGCGCTGGCCTACGATGCCGAGAGCACTCTGGCCGCGGCCAAGGCCCTGCACGCTCAGGCCGCTCGGCCCAACCTCATGATCAAGATCCCCGGCACCCGCGAGGGCCGGCCGGCCATCGAGGAGGCGATCTATGCCGGTGTGCCGGTCAACGTGACACTGCTCTTCTCGAGGGACGACTACCTCGGCGCCGCCGAGGCGTATCTGCGCGGCATCGAACGGCGACTCGCCGCGGGCCTGAACCCGCAGGTGGGCTCGGTGGCCTCGCTGTTCATCAGCCGCTGGGACGCGGCGGCCAAGGACAGGCTCCCGGACGTGCTCCAGAACCGGCTGGGCATCGCCGTGGCCCAGCAGACCTACCGGGCCTACAGGGACCTCCTGAACTCGGACCGCTGGCAGCGGCTGGCCAACGCGGGGGCCAGGCCCCAGCGGGTCCTCTGGGCGAGCACGGGGACCAAGGACCCGGCGGCATCCGACACGCTCTACGTCACGGCGATGGCGTCCCCCAACACGGTCAACACCATCCCCGAGAAGACGTTGCTGGCCTTCGCGGAACACGGGGAGCTCCGCGGGATCGTCCCCGCGGGCGGAGGCGATGCCGACGACGTGATCTTCGCCATCGAACGGCTGGGGCTGGACATGGCGGCGCTGGGAGTGAAACTACAGGAGGACGGGGCCGCGGCCTTCGTCAAATCGTGGCAGAGCCTGATGGCCGTCCTGGCCGCCAAGATCGAGGCTCGAGGATAGGTCCCGTCAAGGAGGAGGCGCCCATGGCGCACCACGGATCCGTCGCCCAGAACCCGGCCTGGCAAGCGCTGGCCGCCCATCACGAGACCCTGAAGGACGTGCACCTGCGGACGCTGTTCGCCGAGGACGCGGAGCGGGCGACGCGGTTCACGATCGAGGCCGAGGGTCTCGTGCTCGACTATGCCAAGAATCGCATCACCAGCAAGACAATGGATCTGCTGCTCGGACTGGCCCGGGATCGCGGGCTCGCGGAGCGCCGGGACGCCATGTTCCGCGGCGACCGGATCAACGTGACCGAGGACCGGGCCGTGCTGCACGTGGCCTTGCGCGCGCCGCGGGGCAGCGAGATCCTGGTCGACGGCCGCGACGTCGTGCCCGAGGTCCACGAGGTGCTGGAGCGGATGTCCGCCTTCGCCGAGCGGATCCGCGGCGGCCGGTGGCAGGGGCACACCGGCCAGCGGATCCGCAACATCGTCAACATCGGCATCGGCGGGTCGGACCTCGGACCGGTCATGGCCCACGAGGCGCTCCGCCATTACGCCGCCCGTGACCTGACCCTGCGCTTCGTCTCCAATGTCGACGGCACCGATTTCACCGAGGCCGTCCGCGATCTGGATCCGGCCGAAACCCTGTTCATCATCTCGTCGAAGACCTTCACCACCCTCGAGACCATGACCAACGCCCAGTCGGCGCGGCAGTGGGCGCTGGCCTCGCTGCGCGACGAGGCGGCCATCGCCCACCACTTCGTCGCCGTGTCCACCAACGCGTCGGCCGTCGCGGAGTTCGGCATCGACACGGACAACATGTTCGGTTTCTGGGACTGGGTGGGCGGGCGCTACTCCATGGACTCGGCCATCGGGTTGTCGACGATGATCGCGGTGGGCCCGGAGAGCTTCCGCGACATGCTGGCGGGTTTCCACGCCATGGACGAACACTTCCGCACCGCGCCGCTCGGGCAGAACCTGCCGGTGGTGATGGGATTGCTGTCCTTCTGGTATAACGAGTTCTTCGGGGCCGAGACCATGGCCGTGCTGCCCTACGACCAGTATCTGAAGCGTTTTCCTGCCTACCTGCAGCAGCTCGCCATGGAGAGCAACGGCAAGCGGGTGACCCTCGAGGGCGCGGACGTCGACTACCAGACCGGACCGATCATCTGGGGCGAGCCGGGCACCAACGGCCAGCACTCGTTCTACCAGTTGATCCACCAGGGCACCCGGCTGATCCCCTGCGACTTCATCGGCTTCGCGCACTCGCTGAATCCACTGGGCCAGCACCACGACATCCTGATGTCCAACGTGTTCGCCCAGGCCGAGGCGCTGGCCTTCGGCAAGACCGCCGCCGAGGTGAAGGCGGAGGGGACCGAGGACTGGCTGGTGCCCCACCGCACCTTCCCCGGCAACCGGCCGAGCAATGTACTGCTGGCCGAGCGGTTGACACCGCGTGTGCTCGGCACGCTGGTGGCGTTGTACGAGCACAGCGTCTTCACGCAGGGAGTCCTGTGGAACATCGATTCCTATGATCAGTGGGGAGTGGAGCTGGGCAAGGTGCTGGCCAAGCGCATCATCCCCGAGCTGGCGGCCAAGGAGGTGCCCGAGCTTGAACACGACAGCTCGACCAACGCCCTGATCCGGCGGTATCGGCAGCTGCGGGGTCGGGGCTAGTTGACGCCAACGGACGCGGGAGCGTCACCGGCTCCTGCGACGACGAGGGTTTCGCCAGGGCCATGGAACGGTGGGTGCGGCCACAGGGCGGGAGGGATCGTCCATGACACGGGGCATACCGAATCTGTCCATCTTCCCGACGACGGACGATCTCGTGCGGGCGGCAGCCGAACACTTCGTGGATCTGGCTGTGGCCGCGACGGCGGCCCGGGGCCGCTTCACGGTGGCCCTCGCCGGCGGCGACACGCCACGTCCCGTCTACGCGCTGCTGGCCACACCGGAGTTCGCCGACCGGATCTCATGGGACAAGGTTCAGGTATTCTTCGGCGACGAGCGCTGCGTACTCCCAACCGATGCACACAGCAACTACCGCATGGCGCGGGAAGCCCTACTCGATCATGTCCCTCTACCACCGGAAAACATCCACCGCATCGCCGGCGAGGACGATCCCACCCGGGCCGCGCTGGCCTACGAACAGGACCTGCGGCGCGTGTTCCCGGGCAAGGCTCCACCGGCCCTCGACCTCGTCTGGCTGGGCCTGGGCGAGAACGGACATACGGCATCTCTGTTTCCCGGCACGGCCTGTCTGCGCGAGGACGAGCGCTGGGTGGTGGCCCAGTATGTCGAGGTCCTGGGCGCCTGGCGGCTGACGCTGACCCCGATGGTGATCAACGCCGTGCGCAACGCGGTGTTCCTCGTGGCGGGCGCCGGCAAGGCGGAGATCCTGGCACGGGTCCTCACCGGCCCCCACGAACCAGAGGTGCTGCCGGCCCAGCTGGTCCGGCCGCGGAACGGACAGCTCCGCTGGCTGGTCGACCGCGCCGCCGGGGCGACCTTGCAGCCGGAATAGGTCGGCAAGAGCAGGTCGCCGCAGCGGAACAGGACCGCGCCCGGGTGTTCACGCCGGATCCTGGCGGGGCGGGGTCCCGGATCCGACAGCCGCGGCGCCACGAGAACGTCGAGGATGAACCATGACCGAGGAAGCAGCGGTGCAGCCGCGCCAAATTCTCGTCATCGATGTCGGCGGCACGCACGTGAAGGTGAAGCACAGCGGCAGCGACGAGGAACGCGAGGTCGCGTCCGGTCCGACCATGACCCCAGCCGCGATGGTCGCCCATGTGCAGGAGATGACCCGGGACTGGTCCTTCGACGTGATCACCATGGGTTACCCCGGTCCGGTCCTGCACGGCAGGATCGTACAAGATCCCCACAATCTCGGTCCTGGCTGGAGAGAGTTCGACTTCGGCGAGGCCTTCGGCAAGCCCCTCAGGATCGTGAACGATGCCGCCATGCAGGCGCTGGGCAGCCACGAGGGCGGCGCGATGCTGTTCGTCGGCCTCGGGACCGGATTGGGGACGGCGCTGGTCATCGACGGGGGGAATGCCAAGAAGCTGACGGAGCTGCCACCCAACTGCCGCCTCGGCGACAACGCCAATGCCTTCAAGGGCGGTTTCCGGATGTGGGCCGACGCCTAGACGGACGCTCCTCAGGCCGAGGTCGGTACAGACCGTGGTGTTCGCGGTGCGCAGAGCGCTTTCCGGCCAATCGCCGACGTCGACATCGGGCACGGTCAACCGACCACGTAGCACCGCTCCTTGTTCCCACCGATTCAGCGTGGGGTCTTCAGGGACAGCCCGAACTCCTTGATGATCAGGCCGAGACCCGTGAAGTACAGGGCGAAGACAAGGACACTGGTGGCCAGGCTGACGATGGTGCGGGTCTTGGCCATGCGGTGTCCGAGTGACGACTCGGACATGTGACGGCCGGCCCGGCGGATCTGGCTGACGCCCAGGTGGATCGCTACGAGCACCAGCACAATGAACAGGATATGGACGATCACCCCGGCTCCGGACAGCCAGGATTCGAAGCGTTCGAACATGGCCATGACTCCCGCCTGGCCGCGCAGGGCCGTTCAGAACCAGCGCACCTGCTTGATAAGGATCACCTGGAGGAAGGCCACCGCGATTACGGATCCCAGACGAATTGGAGGCGGTCTCAAGGCAACCTATCGCGCCAGGAACACCTGTCAATAGTCACTTCCACGCAGACGCCAGGGCTGAACTCACCGACGACGGACGAGTCCTGACGTCACGCGGCGTCGGGCGTGGACCTGGCCTGACTGCGCAGCATGGACGGGGTGAGCAGCCCGAAGCTGGCGCACGACAAGCGATATTACCGCACCTCCCCTCCTGGCGTTCCCCGCCAGGCGGAACGGGGCTCCTTCTTGCTCGGTGGCCGGCACCGGAAGGAGCCCCTCATGACGCCCGAGACCGCCCCCACCCTGCTGGACCAGGTCCGCATCGCCATCCGCACCCGCCACTACAGCCGCCGCACCGAGGTCACCTACGTGCGCTGGGTGAAGCGTTTCGTGCTGTTCCACGGCAAGCGCCATCCCGGCGAGATGGGCGAACCCGAGGTGCGTGCCTACCTGAACCACCTGGCGGTGGCGCGGAAGGTGAGCGCGTCGACCCAGAACCAGGCGCTCAGCGCGCTGCTGTTCCTGTACCGCGAGGTGCTGGGCGGCGAGCTGGAGTGGATCGACGGGATGGTGCGGGCGAAGCGGTCGCAACGGGTGCCGGTGGTGCTGACGCGCGCCGAGGTGACCGCGTTGTTCGAGCAGCTCGGCGGCGTGCCGTGGCTGGTGGCGAACCTGCTGTACGGGTCGGGGCTCAGGCTGCTGGAGGCCCTGCGGCTGCGGGTGAAGGACGTGGATTTCGAGCGTCACGAGCTCGTGGTGCGCGACGGCAAGGGCCGCAAGGATCGGCGCACCATGCTGCCGCGGTCGCTGGAGCCGGCGCTGCGCGAACAGCTGCGGCGGCAGCGGGCGAAGCACCAGGCGCACCGGCAGCGCTGGCTGGGCCGCGTGAAGCTGCCCGACGCGCTGGTGCGGAAGTATCCCGCGGCCGAGTCCGAGTGGGCCTGGCAGTGGGTGTTCCCGGCGTCGCGCCCGTTCCGCGAGGCCGCCTCCGGCCGGTACTTCCGGCACCACTTCCACGAGACCGCGGTGCAGCGCGCGGTGCGGGAGGCGGTGCGCGTGGCGGGGATCGCCAAGCAGGCGAGCTGCCACACGCTGCGGCACTCGTTCGCCACGCACCTCCTGGAGGACGGGTACGACATCCGGACGATCCAGGAGCTGCTGGGCCACCGGGACGTGGCGACCACGATGATCTACACCCACGTGCTGAACCAGGGTGGGCGGGGGGTGCGGAGTCCGCTGGATCGGTAGGGCACCCAGCCGGCTCGTCCAGGGCCCCCTCGGCCAGGGCGCCAACGGGAGAAAATCTCGTCGGGGGCCCCTGCCTTCGGGTCGATTTCATCGCTACATTGTCGGCCGAGGAGGGGGCGGTGCTTGCCTCGCCCGGGAGGTCATCCAGGCGAAATCGCACCGAGTGGAGAGTCGGAGGCCGGTCCGACCGACGAGGCAGGCGCTTCTCTGGCAGAGAAGGAGGCGCAAGATGTCTCGCTACCCGTGGAGTCGCGCGTGCCCGCGCATCGCGCTGACCTGCATGCTCGCAGCCATGCCGGGCCTCGCCCTCGCCGACGTGGTCTTCGACGACGATTTCGCCGGCAATTCCGGCGGAATCCCGGCGAACTGGTTCGGCGATGGGGAAGGATCCGCCGTCGAGCAGGGTACGACGGTGACCCTTCACGACGAGTTCACCATCGGCACGACGGTCGACCTCGATCCCAACGCCACGGCGGTCACCACGATCACCACCGCGATCGCCGGGACGACCAACCACACCCACTGCGGCATCATCGACTTCTCCCAGTTCGACAATCACTTCTGGGTCAAGCTCTGGGCCTCGGACGGCCGGATCGTGGTGAAGGCCTCCGATGTCGAGACCGGTGAGGAGGAATACGACGTCGGCCAGGTCGCCGGCTACGCGGGCGGCCCGATCGTCCTGACACTCGTCCTGGAGGAGGTGTCGTTCAGCATCACGACGGACTCGCCGGCGTTCTCGTCGGGGCCGATCGCCTACGCATCGGTCTTCACGAGCTTCACCCGGGACGACCTCGGCCATGCGGCGAAGCTCATCCTCGAGAGCGAGTGCTCTCCCGACGATCCGCCGTGCTCCTCGAGCTACGACCGGATGACCATGGAGTCCGGACCCTCCACTCCCGTCAGGGCGATGAACTGGAGTGCGATCAAGGCGACGTTCCGCCGCTGAGAGCGAATCGAGCCCGGTCATCCGGGAGACCGACGCACGAGGAATCCAGGAGCCGACGGGCCGATGGATTCCTCGCGCCTTCGATCCCGGACAGAGCCAGCCGAAGAAACGGCCAATCAGCCGTCCGGTGGTTCACATCGCAGTCTATCTCCGCCTGGATATCTGTTCTCAGCAGCATTGTTTACTTGGATGTTCCGATCGTGTATTCTCATCAAAGCCTCGGAGGTGTGTGAGCCTCGCGGGGTCAGCGGGGAGGATGCCGTCACCCAGCATTGACACACCCAGAGCGAATAACCTGCGGTTGATCCGCAGGATTATTGGCCATGCATCCTATCAGGAAGAAATGTTGAATTGGTGTTATACCGCTGTGATTTGAAACTTTAGTGGCAGCGAGGGATGACAGTGATGAATCGACGTTTAGCTGTTGCTCTTCTGATGTTCGCCACCGTGCCACTCAGTGGATGTGGGGATATCGGCCGCGATTCAATTGACACGGAATCCATAGCAGCGGAGATCCGTGCTGCTGATTCCAATCTTTTACGAGCTGAAGCGAACCGTGATCTGGAGGGGGCAATGAGTTTCATAGCTCCCGACGCAGTGTTTCAGCCTCCCGGGCACGGGCCAATTGTAGGGCATGAAGCCATCAGAGAATTCTACGAGAACGAATGGTTTAAGCTGCCGTTTGTTGAGATAGCCGGAATGCCGGAATCTATTGTTGTTGGCCCCTCGGGCGATATGGCGTATTTCGACGGTAGGAGCGAGATGGTAGTCGAAGTATCAGGGGAAAGAACAGTAATCGAAGGCAAATACCTTGGTGTTTGGCAACAGATCTCAAGACAATGGAAGCTGGTGGCTATGAGCTGGTCGGCCAACGAGGCAACGAGATAGTGTCCGGATTCCTATGCGTGTTCTGTGAGCGGCATAACAAGCCGTTCAAGCTGACAGTCGGCCTTGTCACGTCGCTGGCAAGAGCCAGCGCCGCGCCAAGACCGCCAGCAGCTTAACGCCAGGGTGTTAGCCAGATAATGAATGTTCTTGGAAGAGCACTCCTAATATGCGCAACTCTGATCGCGACGACGAACAGAAGTGAGGCATTGGAAATCGAAGAGCTCTTACATCATTGGTATCTCATGGCTCCAATTATCGCGATTGGCATAGTTGTATCCGATGAGCCTGTAGAGCCACAAGAGTTAAGCCGACCGGATATGAAGGGTTGGCTGTTCCCACACAACAAAGCCCACATTGTCGTAACCGAAATTATCAAGGCCAATTCTGGCTATATCCTGGCGCCCGGCGACACAGTAACCATTACCTATGTTTCAGGAAAATATGGCGAGGACCCTTCGAAGCCAGACATGTACATGAGCATTTCGTCATTACAAGGAAAGCATCTAGAGCCAGGAGCAGTTGGTGTATTTGCGCTGCGATTTGATCAAGGAGAATGGATGATTGCAGGGTATTCATATATTCACCAGAATTCCATAATGAATGCGATTCACGCAGTAGCCGCTGAATATAGCGTCGAGACTTGGATCGAATCGTCACCCACGATCTTGGTCGTTGATATTATTGAATACTCCAATGTTGTGCTACGTAAGCTGTCGAACGGTGCCCATCCGGAGTGCTTATTCCCTCACCAGGAAAGACGAGCCTGTGTACTTGAAGTCCTTAAAAATCAGACCCTCTCTCCTGTCGCGGTTGGTGACACAATCTCATTCATTTACCCTTGCAATGATTTCGGTCGAAATCCCAATAGGCCGGGAATGATCAAACCCGTGGAGGGTGTATCAAAACCACATATCCCCATTCTTAGAAGAGGGGTAGTTGCGTTACGTACGGAATTTGGTGTTTGGCTGACCGGGCCTCTCCACCACTTTCGTCCAGAGTTCGATATAGATACCATCAGGAATGCAATCAATGAACAAGAAGCCCAAGAGATGGAAGCGGTCTTTGAGAGCTAGATAGTCTGAAACTGGCTAACAGGCCGTTCAAGCTGACGGCTATCGCCTCTGTCACGGGTCTGGCAGAGCCAGTCCCGCGCCAGAGCCGGCCGCAGCTTAACGCCAGGGTGTTATACGAACGAGCGGAGGAAAAACTGTGTAACTCCAGCTCGGCCATGCTCGCGGGTACTCTGCCAGCGTTCGAGTCTGGCCGATTGATCACGGCAAATGCGCCGTGGTAGTCTTCAGGCGGGAGGTCTTAGCCATGAGACTGTCGATCCTGCTTTTTTTCCTGGCGATCTCCACCGCATCCTACGCCGATTCAGTCGAGATCTCCTTGCCCGCCCTCACGGGTGACTTCGATTCGGGCTTCCTGCCCCCCAACGATTCCCCGCGCGTGCGTACCTGTACGTTCATTATTCCACCGGAGGTCATATCCGTTGATCAATTACAGTTGGTCATGTCGGGTACGAACTCCGACGGGTGGATGATCTGCGAATACGATGTCGGGGGCGGCCAGACGGTTCTGGACACTCTATCCGTCGTTACTCAGATGCGCCTGGTCTTGACCGCCGAGACGTTAGGGGAAGATTGCTTTTTCGGCATCGTAAACTTGTTGACTCCAACCTTCACTGACGAGTCGGGACCGGTGGAGAATTGCGATGTCGGCAATCCTCTAGATCCTAGTCTCTTGCTGAATACGACGATCCAGGCAGAGCTCGAGTGCAACTTTACTCCGCCGTGCGATGCTTGGATCGACGCGCTGACCACGTTGACAGACGTTCGCGTGGTTTTGGATGGGCAGCTCGTGGCCGCAGAGTCCAGAACCTGGGGAGCAGTCAAGGCACTCTATCGTTAATTCAGTGGGAATCGAAGGTATTCGTGTTCGGCGATTCGGAGGGTTGCTGACGGATTGGAGTCCTCGCATAACAAGCCGTTCAAGCTGACAGTCGGCTCTGTCACGGCTCATGCAGAGCCATGAGCCGCGCCAGAACCGCCCGCAGCTTAACGCCAGGGTGTTAGGCAGATAGCTAGAGAAGAACATCCATCGGGAAGGTGAATCAGATGTCGCTCAGTATCATCAACTGTTTGATCACCGTTGCCGTGTTTGGCCAAATCGGGTGGATTGCCGGCGCTCAGCGGGAAAGCCGAAGTGGGGCGACGACCTTTATATCGCTGTCGGCCATCGCCGTTGTTGGCCTCATCTTTGGCGGAAATACGATTCTGTTCGGTATTCAGAAGTTCACGATGCTTCTCAACTGGGCTTCGGTCTCGGCGTGCGTCGGAGCAGGCCTGCGTTTGGCTCTCACAAACCGACAGTTGAAGCAAGTCGATCAAGCATAGGGAAGGCTGTTTATCGGCGGAGTGAATGAGGACGGAGGATGAACAGCCTAACAAGCCGTTCAAGCTGACAGTCGGCCTTGTCACGTCGCTGGCGAGAGCCAGCGCCGCGCCAAGACCGCCCGCAGCTTAACGCCAGGGTGTTATACGAGAATCGGGTACGTATGAGAACTGTATGGAGATTGAGCGCGCACCACGAGCGACCTCAGGTGGCGTACCAATGGATGCTTGAATCGGGATCTCTAGCTATGGGCTGGGGGCGTATCGGAAACCTGCGGAAACTGAGTGTCACGTCGCAGAAAGAACTGCGACCTCATTTAAAGTGCGTCTATCCACAGAAGCAGAATCTCGGTCACGCTGCGGCAAGTCTATGGCGGCTCTTCACTGAGGTTCAAATCGGAGATCTGGTGATCGTTTCCCATAACGGAACACGATACGGGTGTTTTGAAGTCGCAGGGGATTACAGTTGGAACTGTAAAGTCGTACCTGTTGCCGGTTGTGATTATTTTCATCAACGATCGGTATCTTCGTTGAATCTAGATCCAGAGAGCCTTTGGAGAAAGTCCGGCGGGCCTGCATCCGGCGAGAATCTAGCTTGGGCTCTCTTTCGTTGTCGCACCAAGGTTAGGTCAAGTAGGATCTAGAACCAATTATATGATAATCTGCTAGGTTCTCTACTCGGAGGTATGGCGGTTGGATATGGAACACAGCAAAAGTGGCGGCGTGTACAACTTCAAAGAAGTGGAACAAACAGATTGGAGCAAGGTAGTCGGTCCTTCGGGTGATCGGTTGGCGCTGAACGAGAAAGGGGAATGTGCGGCTCTAGCGATTTGTGCCATGTGTAACAACTTTGCCAAAGTAGCGGAAGCAGTGAAACTAAGCACCGATACTGGGCGCTTTATGACCTCCTTGGTTGGATTTTTCCTCATAGTGTTGTTTCGTAAAGCTCGCCAAAAACTGAAACTGAATGATTGCGAAGCCTTCATCGAAGCTGCGATTGAGGAATCAGCATCCATTATCGTAGAAAGCATTATGGGCAGGCGAGAGCAAACGTTTATCAAAGGCCTAGGTGATTCATTTCGAGATCGAATTAGGGTGACTCGTGGGCTTCAGTACGAGGAGGATGAAGAAAAGGCACTTTACTTGGTTGGGGCTTCAGATTTGATGTGCTATATGGACTCAAGTGCGCCGGTGCCAAAGGATTTTGCACTCGATACCCTGCAGCTTGGCACTACCAAACTGAACGCTGATGGATTGTTCCCTGGCGGAAATCGCAGCTAGATAGTGTTTCGGGCTGCTACTCTCAAACACTGTGCTCTTGAAAAGCGACGAGGAGAGCCGCATAACAAGCCGTTCAAGCTGACAGTCGGCCTTGTCACGGCCCTGGCAAGAGCCAGGCCCGCGCCAAGACCGCCCGCAGCTTAACGCCAAGGTGTTATACCGCTGTGATTTGAAACTTTAGTGGCAGCGAGGGATGACAGTGATGAATCGACGTTTAGCTGTTGCTCTTCTGATGTTCGCCACCGTGCCACTCAGTGGATGTGGGGATATCGGCCGCGATTCAATTGACACGGAATCGATAGCAGCGGAGATCCGTGCTGCTGATTCCAATCTTTTACGAGCTGAAGCGAACCGTGATCTGGAGGGGGCAATGAGTTTCATAGCTCCCGACGCAGTGTTTCAGCCTCCCGGGCACGGGCCAATTGTAGGGCATGAAGCCATCAGAGAATTCTACGAGAACGAATGGTTTAAGCTGCCGTTTGTTGAGATAGCCGGAATGCCGGAATCTATTGTTGTTGGCCCCTCGGGCGATATGGCGTATTTCGACGGTAGGAGCGAGATGGTAGTCGAAGTATCAGGGGAAAGAACAGTAATCGAAGGCAAATACCTTGGTGTTTGGCAACAGATCTCAAGACAATGGAAGCTGGTGGCTATGAGCTGGTCGGCCAACGAGGCAACGAGATAGTGTCCGGATTCCTATGCGTGTTCTGTGAGCGGCATAACAAGCCGTTCAAGCTGACAGTCGGCCTTGTCACGTCGCTGGCAAGAGCCAGCGCCGCGCCAAGACCGCCAGCAGCTTAACGCCAGGGTGTTAGGCATACAGATAGTCGACCGTTGGTGGCTCAAGTCGAAAAGGAATGCGGATGGCGGGGTCAAAGACGAGGCTTGCTGGACAGGTTCTAGAGTTGGATTTCGCGCTTGAGTGCATCAAGCGGGGCGCTACGGTTAGCCAGCCGTTCGGCGACAATGCGCATTATGATTTGCTAGTTGACGATGGGGCCCGCATTCACAGAGTGCAGGTCAAGAAAGCTTCGCGGAACAGCTCAGGTAAGGGCTTTTTTGTCAACATCACGAGAAAGTTGCCCAAGATGCGTCCCGGTGACCCGGGCGGATCTTCGCGAGCAGTTTCGTATGGCGAGAACGAAATTGACTGCATCGTCACTAAAGCCGCTGGCTGCTGGTTCTTTTTCGGACCGGATATGTTCGATAGAGACAGAACCGTCTACCCGGATTCTGGCGAGAGTGACTACGTCGGGAACGCAGGGAAAGAGCGTTGGGAATTGGTCGGTCTGGGCCGCACTACGACAATTGAGCCAGATCGATAGCCGCGTTTTCTGGAGGAAGTGCTAGTGGCAAGAGATTTTGATTGGGATAAGTGGCTTTCACGTGCGAGCTATTCTGAGGTAGTCGCACTTTCTCCGGCAATGCCCACGGACCGACCGCTTCCACTATACAGTCCAGATCGTAAGTTCCTGTACCTCAGTACAACAGATACGATTGAGAAGATTGATGATCAAGACGGTCTGAAACGACAACTTCTCAGTTATAAAGAACTCTTCGAAGCGGCAAAGGCTGAAGCGGACTATCGCAGGGCATGGCTCATTCAAGTCGAGTGTCGTGAGATTTGTGGTCTTCTCAGCAATCTCGTAGAATCACCAGAACAGTACGGCGATTCTGATAGATTCCTTGAGTAGGATGCCTAACAAGCCGTTCAAGCTGACAGTCGTCTCTGTCACGGCTCATGCAGAGCCATGAGCCGCGCCAGAACCGCCCGCAGCTTAACGCCAGGGTGTTAAGCAGGAAATGGCCGGTAGTTGACGCAGTGATCAGCTTGGGTTATAATTTGGTTATAACCTGGAGGCTGAAATGATCAAGCAGTTACGTAAAGTTGGGAACAGCAATGCGCTGATCCTCGACAAACCAATCCTGGAATTGCTGGGGCTCGACGAAGACGGCCAGGTCCAACTCACCATCCAAGACGGCAATCTGATCGTCACTCCGGCCCGCCCAAATCCAGTCAGCGCTGAGCTAGTTCGCGAGAAACTCGAGTACGTCATCAGGAAGCGGGAAGATGTTCTCAGGCGGTTGGCCCAATAATGAGCCACGCCGCTTTTCTGACCGTCGAAGATGTGTTGACTGTCCATCGACGTGTAGTCGAGGAATTCGGTGGCGATACGGGGCTCCGAGACCGGGGGCTTCTCGAGTCCGCCGTCGCAATGCCTCGATCGACATTCGGCGGCGAAGAATTGCACACGGACCTCGCGGAGCAGGCGGCAGCCTATTTCTTCCACCTGTGCGCGAATCACCCCTTCGTCGACGGCAACAAACGAGTCGCGGTTGCCACGGCGGAATTGTTTCTGCTGGTCAATGATCACGAACTGGTCGCCGATGACGATTCCGTCGAAGAACTCGCTATGGGGGTCGCTGGCGGCGAACTATCGAAGGCTCAGGTGATCGAATTCTTCAAGACGCATGTTGCACAATCGTAGGGGGCAGACTTCTGCTTAACAAGCCGTTCAAGCTGACAGTCGGCTCTGTCACGCATCTGGCATACGCCAGTTGCGCGCCAGCACCGCCCGCAGCTTAACGCCAGGGTGTTATACCGCTGTGATTTGAAACTTTAGTGGCAGCGAGGGATGACAGTGATGAATCGACATTTAGCTGTTGCTCTTCTGATGTTCGCCACCGTGCCACTCAGTGGATGTGGGGATATCGGCCGCGATTCAATTGACACGGAATCGATAGCAGCGGAGATCCGTGCTGCTGATTCCAATCTTTTACGAGCTGAAGCGAACCGTGATCTGGAGGGGGCAATGAGTTTCATAGCTCCCGACGCAGTGTTTCAGCCTCCCGGGCACGGGCCAATTGTAGGGCATGAAGCCATCAGAGAATTCTACGAGAACGAATGGTTTAAGCTGCCGTTTGTTGAGATAGCCGGAATGCCGGAATCTATTGTTGTTGGCCCCTCGGGCGATATGGCGTATTTCGACGGTAGGAGCGAGATGGTAGTCGAAGTATCAGGGGAAAGAACAGTAATCGAAGGCAAATACCTTGGTGTTTGGCAACAGATCTCAAGACAATGGAAGCTGGTGGCTATGAGCTGGTCGGCCAACGAGGCAACGAGATAGTGTCCGGATTCCTATGCGTGTTCTGTGAGCGGCATAACAAGCCGTTCAAGCTGACAGTCGGCCTTGTCACGTCGCTGGCAAGAGCCAGCGCCGCGCCAAGACCGCCAGCAGCTTAACGCCAGGGTGTTAGACAAACCAACGCTATCTAGATTCGAGGGAAAACGGCGGTGTGACGATGACTGTGATCCTTTCTGTCCTCGGCGTTGTTTGCGTTATATGGGGGGTTGTCGCCGCCCTTTTGATAGCCGCATACCTCCAGAAACGAGGGCAAACAATCAACTATATCTGGCTCCGAATGTTCATTCTGAAATACATCGGGCAGTACGTTAAGCTCACACGGGAGGAAACAGGGCATATCGGCTCGCTATTCTACCATTACGTGATTCCCTTGAACGTAGCCCTGGTTGTGCTGATCGTGTTTATAATCCGCGGATGGTAGTGAGGTATAGGTTGCCTAACAAGCCGTTCAAGCTGACAGTCGGCGCTGTCACGGCTCATGCAGAGCCATGTGCCGCGCCAGCACCGCCCGCAGCTTAACGCCAGGGTGTTAGAGACATAGAGGGGGGTCTCTTGAAATCGATACCGTCGTATTTTCAAACTCTACTCGATTGGAAAAAGCTACCGGCCTACCGCATGGAGCCGCGAGTTGATTCCATCATTGGTTTCGCGCTTCCTCAGATTCTGAACCATACCCGCCAGCTAGAGGTGGCGGCCGTCATCCCCGAGTTGCCGCTTCGAATCGGATCAGTTCAGCCGCAACATGAGGGAAAAGAGTATTCGAACAAGTCCTACAAAGTTGATTTTTTCGTCGTAACCAAGTGCGGGAAGAGCATCCTGATTGAGTTCAAAACGGATTCAGGATCTCGGCGGCAGAAGCAGGACGAGTACTTGGAGTCAGCGCAGCGAGAAGGCTTGGGCGCCGTTGTATCGGGCATCCTGAAGCTATACGCTGCAACAAGTGCCAACTTCAAAGGCAAGTACCGTCATCTCCTCGCGAAACTGGCCGATGCCGGCCTCGTCGAAGCAACTGAATCTGGCTACAGGGCAACGGTGTCGAAAGACGAACTAGTTATTCTCTATGTGCAGCCTCATGCGAAGCCCGGGGATGAAGGCCGGGATATCGTCGATTTCGAGGCTACCGCAAACGCGATTGAGGTACATTTCAAGGGAGACGAGTTCATGCTAGCTGCAGCCGGGGCATTCCGGGCTTGGGTGGCGGACTAGTCTCTAACAAGCCGTTCAAGCTGACAGCCGGCTCTGTCACGCATCTGGCAAGAGCCAGCTGCGCGCCAGAACCGCCCGCAGCTTAACGCCAGGGTGTTAGCTAGATTCTCGGATAGGATGGCCATAATCAAAGGGAGCGTTGAAAATGGACGCGACCGAACAACTATTTAGTGAGTACTCCGACCTTAGAGAAGAGTTGAGGTCCGCGGACGCTCTGAACTATCAAATAATTGGGATCATGGTCGCGGGCGTGGCGGCCCTTCTCACCGCCGGATTTAATGCCTCGCATCATCTACACGGATTGTTTATCACGTTCTGCGTATATGTCGTAACATTTCCTAGCTATCAGTTGCTATGCGGGAACCGTAGAAGAATATGGCGCATTAGCACCTATCTCAGAATATTCTTGGAGCCAAAACTGGAGCGCAAATGGGAAACAAGATTGCACGAGCAAGGACTCATTGCGCGACGAAAGCACAGAGACCGATCCAGGTTCTCGTCAAACGTGATGCGGAACGAGTGGCTAATTGTAAACATCCTGAACTGGCTAGCTGCTGCTGTGATCGTCGTTCGTGCACTACGGCTTAATGGACCAAGTAGGTGGCCCGACGGAGGTGTGATCTTGTTGATGCTCGCCATCAGTGCAGGCTTATCTTGCTACTCATGGCGTCAAGAAATCCGGCTAGAAAGAAACGGAAAGGTACAGCGAGATTTTGCCATATCCTGGAGGCGAGTTCGTCGATTGCAGGAAGCGTCGAGCTAACAAGCCGTTCAAGCTGACGGATCGTCCATGTCACGGCTCTGGCATTCGCCAGACCCGCGCCATGAACGCCCGCAGCTTAACGCCAGGGTGTGTTAGACAAACCAACGCTATCTAGATTCGAGGGAAAACGGCGGTGTGACGATGACTGTGATCCTTTCTGTCCTCGGCGTTGTTTGCGTTATATGGGGGGTTGTCGCCGCCCTTTTGATAGCCGCATACCTCCAGAAACGCGGGCAAACAATCAACTATATCTGGCTCCGAATGTTCATTCTGAAATACATCGGGCAGTACGTTAAGCTCACACGGGAGGAAACAGGGCATATCGGCTCGCTATTCTACCATTACGTGATTCCCTTGAACGTAGCCCTGGTTGTGCTGATCGTGTTTATAATCCGCGGATGGTAGTGAGGTATGGGTTGCCTAACAAGCCGTTCAAGCTGACAGTCGGCGCTGTCACGGCTCATGCAGAGCCATGTGCCGCGCCAGCACCGCCCGCAGCTTAACGCCAGGGTGTTAGGCATACAATGCTTTATGTCTTTGGGGAGTGTGTAATAGATGTCTGAGCCAATTGGGACGACTGGTAGCCCTGAAGCAAAGTGTGGCGAACACCCCAACAGCGCTAGCTGGGGTGCGAGGCTGATTCGCGATAGGGGTCGGCTCGTTGTGGTCATAAATGGGTTGGCCGGTTTGTTGATGTTCTTGTCCTGGCTTGGGCAAAATTGGTTCTACAAAGAGGCAGATGCTACCCTGTCTCAAATAGAAAAAGATTTCAGTTACGCTACCGAGCAGCAAACCAAAGCTGTGTCTCTGGTAAATGCCTATCGGGAAGCTATTAATGCTGAAGTGTTGAATGACATAGTAATCGAAGACCTCGTTAATCAGATATCAGATGTGTATCGGATGACACTCATTTCTGCCGTGCGTATTGACAAGGAGAATCCGGTCCTGCTTGGGCATCTGGACATCTACTATGACTATGCACTTGAGATAGTACGACACCACAGAGCAAAGGAACGAGACCCAGATTCAGCGTATGCCGAAATAGGGTATTTGATCATAGTAACTAATGAGTTCTTAGAGTGGGTATATAGTGCAGGCTCAGAGGCAAATGCAGAGATTCAAGCGAGATATGCAGATGTATCGAAGGACGCAAGTAGGTGGGAGATGGTGTTCGTGTGGCTGTTTGTGGGCGCCTCAATTCTATTTGGTGCAACATGGGTTGTGACAAACATGGTTCTTCAAGAGAGGAAGAGTGCCTAACAAGAGCTTGCACCTGTCAAAGCCGTTTGTCACGCCCCTGGCGGAGCCAGGGCCGCGCCAATCGACTTTGCAGATGAACCCAACGTTAGACTAACCGGTGAGGGAAATGGAACGAGAAGAGGAATTACTGCGGCTTCTTAACGCATCTGGGTTTGCGTTTCAACTTGGTGTAGAAAAGCTACTCGAGTCTGCCGAGCGTGACGCATACTGCCTAATACTCGCAACTGAACATCCATGGCGTCATGTCGATAAAGGTCTGTCCGGGTTTATCGATCTCGTTCTAGAGAAGCCCACAGTTCGAATCGTCGTCGAATGTAAGAGGACAAAAGATGCGAAGTGGTTGTTTCTAGTACCGAGTGAATCCGAAGACCTAGCAGTTCGGTTCAAGTGTCATTGGCACCTCAAGATGCCCCTTCCTTCGCCGGGTATCTTCGAATGGGACGATATTTCGGTATTCCCTGCATCGCTGGAATCTAGCTTCTGTAGCGTCAGGGGATCGGGGGACGGCCAAATTACGTTCTTGGATCGTATTGGCAGTGATCTCGTAGCCGCGACTGAGGCGCTTTCTCGTGCCGAGATCTCAATAGAAGTCGGCTCCACTTTGGCATATGTACCGATGGTGGTTACGAACGCCAGATTAACGGTCGGGCGGTTCAATCCGGCGACAATGGACGCTGAAAAGGGATCATTTGACACAGCCCAGTTCGAGGAAGTCGGCTTTCTGCGATATCGAAAGGCACTCGACACTTCGATTAATGCACGGATTGCCGGGATTAGAAACCTCGGAGATGCCAACGTCTACAGCCAACGCTCGATACTCGTCGTCAACGTCCAGTACTTGGATGCGCTTCTTCGCGGAATGGAAGCAAAACCACTTCACTACGATCGGGCATTTCCGTGGGACGAGGCAAGGGAGATGCGTCTCGGAAAGGAATAGTCTAACAAGCCGTTTAAGCTGACGGCTCGCCTCTGTCACGGTCCGTGCAAGAGCACGGCCCGCGCCAGAACCGCACGCAGCTTAACGCCAAGGTGTTAGGCGCCTACAGAGTGTGACCAGGAGGACGACAATGTCGAAACCGTTGCTTGCTTTTTGCCTAGGGCTTCTTGGATTTTTGCTGTCCTTCGTCGGTGCAGTGGCGGGCTTACTGGCTGCGTTCATTTTAATGGGAGCGTACTTCTTAATCTGCCAGTTTCTGCTGTCGCGCGGCAACGTTAACGCATACCGCAACGACTGGCCCATTATGCTGGCGATGGACGCTACGTTTCTTGTTGTGATTGTAATCATGGCATTGGTGGAACAGCGAGAAGTTGTCCTTTCCCAGGGGCTCGGATTCCTGCTCTCTTGCTGTGGGGGCACGTACGCTGGAGCGGTTGCTGCATCTCTCATCGCACGGCGAAAAGAAGTGAAGAGATAGAGTGTCATCTTGTGCGTTGCAGTGCGTGACCAGCGCGTGTGAGCAGTCCCGGAGTAAGCCGTCATGCTTGCCTGGGCGGACTCGCCAAGCTCGACGCTTCCGCACCTGCCGATTGGTCATGAACTGTGGAGTTCATTGAGCATTGCGGGTGGTTTCCACTCACGTACCGCGACCGCCTAACCCGCGGTTGCAGCGGACGGCGCTCACGCGCCGCCACTGAACCGAAACGTTAGGATTACTTGAAATAACCTCCCGGTTTGGCGGAAAGGCGTGGCCGAAAATAATCCGGTTATTCGCATCGGAGCAATCGAACAGCGCATTCTTCTGATCCGCGGGGAAAGAGTCATCGTCGATGCCGACCTAGCGGAGTTCTACGGTGTCACGACCAAGCGACTGAATGAGCAGGTGAGACGGAACGAGGGTAGGTTCCCGGCCGATTTCGTCTTCCAACTGAGATCGGAGGAGAAGGCCAAGGTGGTCGCAAATTGCGACCACCTCCGCAAGTTGAAGTATTCGCCGGTTTTACCGCGTGTGTTTTCCGAGCACGGGGCAATCATGGCCGCAAGTGTGCTAAACTCCGAGCGTGCCGTCGAGATGAGTGTCTTCGTTGTCCGAGCGTTCGTCCGTCTGCGGCGATACGTGATGGAGCATAGGGAGTTGGCTCGGCGGCTAGAAGAACTCGAGCGAATCGCCGGAGCCCACGATCAACAGATTTCGTCGATCGTCGAAGCGATCCGCCGGTTGATGAGTAGAGAAGCAGTACCGCCACAGCGACAGATCGGCTTTACGGTGGAGGAATCCTAACAAGCCGTTCAAGCTGCGGGCGGTCTTGGCGCGTCGCTGGCAAAAGCCAGCGACGCGCCAAGACCGCCCGCAGCTTATCGCCAGGGTGTTAGATCCACTTTGTTCTTGCGCGTAAACTACGTTGTAGGTACAGTGTACGCATGGCAGATCTGAAGATCGAATGGGATCGTCGGAAGGCTACTTCTAACGCGAAGAAGCACGGCGTGACGTTTGAGGAAGCGGCAACCGCTTTCGCCGATGAGAATGCCGTCTTGATCCCCGACCCAGACCACTCCGAATCAGAAGATCGCTTCATCCTCTTGGGGATGAGCTGGTCCCTCCGCGTCCTCGTCGTCTGCCATTGCTATCGCGAGAAGGCGGAGTCAATTCGGATCATCTCAGCTCGCAAGGCGACCAAGTCCGAGCGGGCGCAATACACGGTGAGATAGCTATGCGCGAGAACTACGACTTTTCGAAGGGCAAGAAGAACCCATACGCGAAGCGCCTCAAGAAGCAGGTCACGATTCGTCTCGAGGAAGCGACGATCGACTATTTCAAGGCGCTTGCCGATGAGATCGGCGTGCCGTATCAGACCCTGATCAATCTGTACTTGCGGGACTGCGCGGCGTCGAATCGGCGGCTTTCGCTCGAGTGGAAGCCCGGGAATTAAATGTGGGAATCTAACAGGCCGTTCAAGCTGACAGCCGGCCTTGTCACGCATCTGGCTGGCGCCAGATCCGCGCCAAGACCGCCGCAGCTTATCACCAGGGTGTTAGACAGAATGAGCTTAGATCGATTCCCTTGATAATGGATCAGTAGGACTAAGACTTCGGAGGCAGGCATGGCGATCAAACGCATCTGGCATGGTTGGACGACTCCACAGAATGCAGAAGCCTATTGGACTGTCCTGCGTGATATCGTCATCCCCGGCATTGAGGCTAAGTCTATCCAAGGGTATCGCGGATTCGAAGTTCTTCGGCGTGAGCATAGTTCGGAGGTTGAGTTCGTCACGATGATCACTTTCGACTCGATCGAGAATGTCATCGAATTCCAGGGCGAGGACTACGCTCGCGCATACGTGCCTGATGAAGCTCGAGAGGTACTCAGTCGCTGGGATCCCGATTGTGCTCACTATGATGTTCTAGACGAGGGAATGTAGAAGTCCCAGGCGAGTTCAGTCTAACAAGCCGTTCAAGCTGACGGCTTTCGTCACTGTCACGGCGCTGGCTGACGCCACCGCCGCGCCAGAGCCGCCCGCAGCTTAACGCCAGGGTGTTAGACAGACAAGCTCTGGATCGAAGATTCGGAGGCCTCGATGGTGGGCCAGACTTGTACATTTGAGACCTCACGCCTCTTCGTTAAAGAGTGGCACTCGCTATCACCGACGGAATGGATGGAACAGGATCTGGCATCTGTGGTGTCAGCGATGCTCACGGCTCCAGTTACCAGGTCATTGCCGCCAGGGTGGCAGGGTTCCTATACCGAAGAACGCGCGAGACGTTGGATCGAAGAACGTGATCGAGAAGGGGCTACTCTGCTTGTTGTCGCGCAGCCTGAGCGAACGCCAATAGGTCTTGTGATTCTGTTTGAATCTAACAACGAAAGCGCTCGCGGCGTCGAGTTCCGACTGGGTTATCTCCTCGCGGAAAGTGCGTGGGGCCGAGGCCTGGCCACGGAGCTGATACGCGGTTTTGTGGAGTGGTGCAAGCATAACGATATTTCTTCGGTAGTCGGTGGCGTTGAGCGTGAGAATCCGGCGTCACAGCGTGTACTAGAAAAGGTTGGCTTCATCTGCGATTCCGGTGAAGGAGAAGTTGGATCAGGCGAACTACTGTATCGGTTGAACCTGGCGTCGTGAATGGGCTCTCGATGCTTCGTGCGGTCTAACAAGCCGTTAAGCTGACGGTCGTCCTTGTCACGGTCCTGGCATGCGCCAGGCCCGCGCCAAGAAAGCCCGCCGCTTAACGGCACGGTGTTAGGCATCAAATTCCTGGCCGGAATCGACTCGAACTGGAAAGGCAGCCATGTCATCAGAAGTCGCCGAAGTCACTCGCGTGGTCAACGCCTTTGCCGAGAGTTGGAATCAGCACGACATGAACGCGTTCGCTGATCTCTTTGCTGAGGACGCTGAGTTCGTGAACGTCGTCGGTCTGTGGTGGAAAGGTCGACCCGAGATCAAGGGTGCGCATGAGTTCTCCCATCAGACGATGTTCAAGAGCAGCCAGTTGACCATTCTGGAAGTTGCCTCGCGTTTCCCCGCGCCCGGCATCGCGATCGCGCGTTGTCGTTGGAAGCTTGAAGGTCACGTCTCCCCTGAAGGAGCTGCACTACCGGAGAGAAACGGCATTCTGGTACACACGATGCAGCAGATCGACGGAACCTGGCGTATCATCGATTCACAGAACACAGACATCGTAGAAGGTGTCGCGTCGCGTCCGCAATAGAGAAGGTCCAGCAGGGTTGGGAAGGTGGCCTGACGCCTTACAAACGCTTGCACCTGACAAAGCCGATTGCCAGCCCCTGGCTGGCGCCAGGGTCGCGCCAACCGACTTTGCAGTTGAAGCAAACGTTAGAAAGGCTTGGAGGGGGAGTCGTGTTTCAAGAGTCTTGGGGCCGATTTCCGGATTGGTTGAAAGGCGCAGTCGCCCTTTTCTTCCTGGGTGTCCTATTGGTGGGTTCACCCAAGGATGCTTTCGCGGAACTGGTCAAGGTCTGGCCACGGAACATGGTTGATTTGGAGAGTTACTACCAGATTGAAGATCTTGCCCACGCTGCAAGCAAGCTCCGCCAGGATGCATTAACACTTGGCCACGATATTCACCAATATAGCGAGCCTGGCAACTCGGCGGTGGGCCTGTACCCCTTGCACTTGCCCGCCGCAACGATCCTCCCCGATGCCAACGATCGCTCGTATATTGATTTCTTAATTGACAAAAACCAGGACGCAAAAGATACAAGAAAGCTGGCCGCAATTCTTGCAGTTATGCGAGAATTGACAATTGACGAAGTCGCAAGTCTATTTGAATCAGGGATCCAGATTTTGCAGAATTTGTTTGCCGGTCCATCCCCACAGGTATTTGGCGGTCTCCTTGTATTGGGCCGACCAGAGGGCCTGTTAGAATTACAGAGACAAGAATACTATTTATGGCTAGGGGAATATAGTCCAGACTTAAAAATGCAATCGGATTTGGGCCCCTCCTCGTTAAACTGGTATACCATATTTCTGTTCAATAGGCGGATTGAGCCGTCCTTTTTACAGAACCTTGAATCACTCGATGTAGAGGTTCGGGGCATGTCGGAGAGGTTTCGAACAATAGGGGTGGAGTGCAGTTGGGAAACAGCCCAGCGAGTGCTCGAATTGAACTGGGTTCGTTGTATGCTGCCGAATGAGCACCCCATAGATTGGTAGTGGAGATGTCGGGTACCAAGACCAGAAGTGATTGATTGGCTTTCTAACAATCGCTTGCACCTCACAATCGCGTCCGTCACGTTTCGTGCTGGCGCACAATACGCGCCGGCCACAATTGCAGGTGAACCAAAACGTTATATGGAGGGTGGAAACGGGGCGGCATCTTCACTGGCTAACAGGGGGGCACGTTGAGATCACCGATCGTCTTTATTCTTATTCTTTTGATCGTTGGAGCGATAGTGCCCAGCGTTGCTGCATTCGACCGATCGGATGAGGTCGGCGATGCGGCCAGTCAAGCACCGAACGAAATCTCCGTCTGGTACCAAACGCCGTTCGGCAAGTTCAATGTGGTGCCTATACCCCCAATACGCGAATCAACTCAGCGCGATCAAGCCGACTCAGAGCAAAGCGTTTGGCTCTATGACAGGCCCCACCCGTTCTCGAGTTTTAGAAATGCGATAGTTGTCGAACGCGATGCAGACTTCACCGTCTCTCTTCTCGACTCGGCTGGATTCGTGATTAGCTCCCTAACTTATGTAGGAGTAGAACCCGGCTGGTACGGCCTCATGTTTGGCACCACGGAGGAAGTCGAGTCGATTAGAATCGAATCCGGCAAGTTGGTCATCGGCGAGTGGAGTGAGAATCACTGAGCGTGGGGGGATCCCCACATAGCAGGCCGCTCAAGCTGACGGTCGCCCTTGTCACGGTCCTGGCAAGAGCCAGTGCCGCGCCAGAACCGCCCGCAGCCTATCGCCAGGGTGTTAGATGGATTGAGATGCGATGAGCCACAATCTCCAAGCACTGGTATACCGATTGGGAATGGCGAAGCGGGTTCTGGGTGATACGGATTACCCGAGAATCCGATTGAGCCAGGGTTTTGAGATGTTGCCCCAGAGAGAAGAGATGGAAAAGGATCTCACCGCTCGATTCAGAAAGTCTCCAACTCATTCGTCCGGGAGGAAGCCGGAACTCGACTACCTCTGGCGCGACTTCGCGGCCTTGGCCTGCGCGATATCACAGCACACCCGAGTGGCTTACATCGAGACGGATTACTTCGGCGGTCACGGAGAGCAGTCATCGATCGTGTGGGATCGTGGTGCGGTAGTTCTGGGCCCCTTGACGGCTTCCACGGCGGATTCGAGTTGGGGGCCATCGCAGGAATCCCGTCCGCAGTGGCCGATCAACGAGGCGTTGCGCCTCCTAGGAGTGAAGAGAAAGGGCAAGGCGGACGAATTCGCCGGCTTGGGTCTTGAAGAGCATCGGGATACGGAAGGGTGAGGTTCCTTGGGGTACCATCTAACAAGCCGTTCAAGCTAACAGTCGTCTCTGTCACGGTTCGTGCAAAGCCACGAACCGCACCAGAACCGCCCGCAGCCTAACGCCAGGGTGCTAGCTACATGGGAGAATTTTCTTGGAGGAGCAGACGTGACCCACAAATGTGCGATCACTCGAATGGCCCCCTTTCTTGGCTTCTTCCTCGGCTGCGTTCTCTTTGCCGCCGCCGCCGGTGCGGGAACTCTCGGCGTCGTCCCCTCGGCCGACGGCACACCTATCGCCTACGAGGTTCACGGTGACGGCGAGCCGACCCTGATTCTGGTCCACGGCTGGAGCTGTGACGCTCGCTACTGGCGCGAGCAGCTGGCGTACTTCGCCGCCCAGCACCGGGTCGTAATCGTCGACCTGGCCGGTCACGGCCACTCGGGCGTTGGGCGCGAGGATTACACCATGCGTTCCTTCGGCGAGGACGTGCGGGCGGTGGCGGACGCCGTCGGCGGCAACGAGGTGATCCTGGTCGGCCACTCCATGGGAGGGCTGGTCATCGCCGAGGCCGCGCGCCTGCTGCCAGGCCGGGTTCTTGGCCTAATCGGCGTCGACTCGCTCCACAACCTCGATTTTCCGGTCACCGAGGAGCATGCTGCCGAGATGATCGCCCCGCTGGAGGCCGACTTTCCCGTCGCCTGCCGGCAGTTCGCTGCGGCGATGATCCTGCCGGACATGGACGCTGACCTGGCCGAGTGGATCCAGGCCGACATGGCTTCTGCGCCCGAGGAGGTCGCCTTGAGCGCGATGCGCAGGTACATGGAGCAGTGGATCACGGGGAAGGGCCCGGCACTCTTCGAGGAACTGCCCCTGCCGGTCGTGGCGGTGTGCGCCGACCTGTGGCCCGTCAACGCCGAGGCGAACCGGCAGCACATGCGCTCGTTCGAGGCGATCGTGCTGGAGGGGACCGACCACTTCCTGATGCTTGACGCCGCCGAGGAATTCAATCCGGCGCTCAGGGAGGCCATCGCGAAGATCAAGCCCTAGGCGATGATTACTTGGTGTGTCCTGGGGCGCGAGAGTCGTCCCGGCGCATTTACCTAAAGCGGTACCCTGACGGCCGATCACATTCGCATCCTAGTTCTGGATGTGGAGCCCCAATTGGTGGCAGGTCAATATGAAAATCTGCCTTCTAGTATTTTTGGCGTACATGGCAAGTTGCGATGGATCGCACAACATCATTACGAACCCGCCGGAACCGCGCTTGGCATGGCTACAACTCGAAACCACGGTAGAACCGGAGGTTTTGAAGTTCGGGGACGAGTTGGAGATTAACCTCGTTGTTGCCAACACAAGTGACGAGTGTCCAAGCACTTCAATTCGGCAACGGTTGCATATATGGATTTGCTCTGAGAGAAGAGAACGGCTCCATCGTCGCCCCGCCCCCGCCGATTTATACAATTGTAGCGAGAACCAATAATATCATGAAAACAGTCTGTGCGGTTTTCAAGGCGTTCAAGTCGGCTTCCCTTTCACATCGTGACCCCGAATTATGAATCCAGCGCTTCAATGCGTTTGGTCATGGGCCTTGTTGCAGACACAGTGCCCGGTCACTCTTCACTCGTTCCCGCTCAGCTTGGTCCACATGGCACGCCGGCACTCGCGCGTTCGACTGGGACAACGTGCGCAAGAACCGGGACAGCGGGGAGTTCGAGGAGCTGGCCTGACAACGCGGGGGCCGGCCGACGCGGCGTCGACCGGCCGGGGTCCCGCCGATCAGCGGTACTGATCCTTGACCGCCGACCAGTTGCGACCGACAGTGGCCACCGTCCCTCCATCGACCAGCACCGTGTAAGGGTAGGCGCCGTTGGGATACACGTTGTAGTGCGTGTGCACCCAGAAGTAGCCCGTCGTCCCCGGCTCCCCGTTGATGGTGAGCGTCGTGTACTCACAGGGCCGACACGTCACCTCCTCGAGGATCGCCGCCTGGTTGCAGTCGCCGTCGGGTAGCGCGTAGTGCACGAGCCAGGTCGAGCGCTGGGCCCAGAGGGTCGCGTAGACCACGTCGGGGGCGGTCGACGGATCCGTGCAGGCGGCGTCGTAGTCGTCGTTGAAGCCGCAGGTGGAGCCGCTGTCGTAGAACGGCAACGTGGTGATCATCACGGCGTCGGTGACGGTGTCGCCGCCCGGGGGCGCGATCGGCGAGGCGGGCTTCTCGCGCAACCGGTCGAGGCCGGCGGCATGCGGGCCATCAACGGCAGGGTGTCATACGACGCCGGCCACATTCCGGGCGCCGGGTTCGCCGATCTCATGGTCGACCTCTCGGACACGGACAACCCGATCGGTTATGCCGTGCCGACGCCGGAGAAGTTCTGCGCGGCCATGGATCGCCTGGGTGTCGGTGATGATTCGCGTGTCGTGCTGTATGACAGCAGCAATACCGTCTGGGCGGCGCGCGTGTGGTGGATGTTGCGCTGGGTGGGGTTCGACGATGCAGCGCTGCTCGACGGCGGCCTGGCCGCATGGACGGCAGGTGACCAGCCCCTCTCCTCCGATCCCGCCAGCCGACCTGCGAAGAAGCTCACGGCCGCCGTCCGTCCGGAGCTGATCGCCGACCGCGACGAGGTGCGCGCCGCCATCGACGACGATGACGTCCACCTCATCGACTCCTTGCCGGAGCCGGTCTATCAGGACCAGATGAGCATGTATGCCCGGCCCGGCCACATCACGAGCGCGCTGAACATCACGGTGCTGGATTTGCTCGACCAGTCGGGTCGATTCAGGTCTCTGGAAGAGCTCGCCGCGATTCACCCAGAAGATCGTTCCGATCGCTACATCACGTACTGCGGCGCCGGAATCGCGGCCTCCGGCAGTGCGTTCGTCATGGTCCGGCTCGGCTTCAAGGACGTCGCCGTCTACACGGCCTCTCTGCAGGAATGGGCCGCCGACCCGGCCAACCCCATGGTGGATCCGACGCCCTGAGAGTCCTGCTCGATACGGCCGGCGCCTGGCTGCTGATCATCGTGTTGGTGGACATCCCGCCGCGAGCTCGAGCAGTCCTGGCACCTGCAGCCCATGAAGGTGGGCAAGGGCCGCTCTCGTGAAGAAGGTGGGTTAGGACTGGCGCGTTGGTCCGCCTGATCGGCGACAGGCAAATGAATATTTCAGATCGTCCAAGGGCATGGGGAGTGTCTGGTGAGCGAATAACTTGGAGATCACGCTATGCGCAACCGCGGTTTGAAAAATCTGGCCATGGTAAATCTCGGGATCTGGGTGATATCGCTGATTGCTCTTTTATTCGCAATGCAGCATTCGCCGGCGGTGAAAGGCATGTTCCCGATCCTGGGCGGCGGCGCCGCCATCGGGATCTCGTTGGTCTCGGTCGCTGCGAAGTCTCAGTGATTGGATCGGCGCCTGACTAGCCGTTCAAGTTGACGGCCGGCATTGCAACGGCCGATCTTCACCTCGAGTACCGACTTGGGCAGAATCGCGCCCGCGATGACAAGGGCGAGCCCCTCTCCGAAGCTTTCTACAGCGTGCTGACCGACCTTCCCGACGATGACGTCATCGACAACGAAATCGGCACCAGCCAATCGGCCATGGTGCCGCGGCGATTTATTGCCCTCAAAACGCACCCGGCCGGCGCGCCGCGTCACGCAACCTCTTCGCCCCCTCGCGCGTTATCAGGACACTTCGCCGCTTCGCTCGTTCCCGACCGCCACCTCTGCACCGGGCGCGCGCCCCAGAGGGAGTACCCGCCATGAACCGTCATACTGTCCTGACCCTGGCCCTGCTGTGCCTTTCCGCCATCGTCCTGGCCGACGACGCCGAGGTTCCTCGCACCATCGACCAGGACGGCCCCGCCGAGGGCGACCGGCCGCTGGCCGTCCGCGAACTCTGGCGCATCGGCGGCGAGACCGATGACGTGATCTTCGGCCGCATCACCGACCTCGCGATGCACCCCGACGGCACCCTCTTCCTGCTCGACAATCAGCTGTGTCACGTGGTGGTCGTCTCCGCCGACGGTGAATATCTACGGGACCTGAGCCGCGAGGGCGATGGTCCCGGCGAGCTGCGCCAGCCCACGGCGCTGGTCTTCCTGGCCGACGACGTCCTGGGCGTGGGGATGGGCTTCCCGGGCAGGATCGTCGCCATGGGGATCGACGGGACGCCCATGGGCACCCACCATCCGGTCGGGACGCCCGCCGATGGGAATCTCGCGGTCATGATCACCCTCCGCTATCGGGACGGCGTGCTCGCGGCCAGCGGCGGCAGCATCGTGATCGCACCCGACGGGACCGCCCACACCGATCGCTTCCTCTCGGTCGGCGTATCCTCGCTGGACGATTTCCACCGCATCCTCGAGGCCACGACCCCGTTCGATCCCAGCGGCCGCCTCTTCGTCGAGACGGACAACTACTACATCGACCAGAGCTGGGCGCTCGGACCGGAAGGCCGCATCTACGCGCCCATGCGGCGGGATATTTACGAGATCTCGGAGTTCGACACCGAGGGCCGGCTGGTGCGCGTGTTCGGGCGGCGCTACGAGCCGCGCCGGCGGACCGATGCCGACAAGGCCCGGGTCTCGCCCCTCATCAATCCGGGCACGCCCGCGGTCACGGACTGGACCATCGCGGATCGCGACCCGTGCGTCTCGCGGATCATGATCGATCCGGACGACGGTGCGATCTGGGTCCTGACGCCCCACGGCCACGAGGATCAGCCCGACGGTATCCTGGAGACCTGGGATGTCTTCGCGCCCGACGGCGAATACCTCCGGCGGGTGCCGATCCCCCTGGGCCACGAGATGCACGAGGGCACGGGCTACCTGGTGGGACAGGGCCGGCTGGTGGTGGTCCGGGGCGCCGGGACCTCGTTCAACCCCCGGGAGCAGGAGGGCGAGGTCGACGCCGAGCCGCTCGAGGTCATCTGCTACGAGATCCTGTAAGTGCCTGGCTCAGGGGCCGGCGGGCCGGCGACCCGGCGGCGCTACCGCACCAGCGACACCTTCCGGCCGACCGCTTCGCCGTCGGCCTCGAGGATCGCCAGAAAGACCCCGGAGGGCAGCGCCCGCCCCAGGCTGTCCGTCCCGTGCCAGGTGATCCGGTGCCGTCCCGCCCCGTACCGGCGGTCGGCCAGGCAGGCGATCTGCCGGCCGGCCAGGTCGTAGACTGCCAGCTTCACCGGGCCGGGGGCATCCAGGCTGAACGAGAACGTCGTCACGGGGTTGAACGGGTTGGGGTGGTTCGCCAGCCACAGGAGACGCGCACTCGCCGGACCGTCATCCACGCCCACCGTGACGGCGCACCCCAGTCCGTGCGCGCCGATCAGCACGCCGTCCGGGTTGTTCTCCGGCAGGCAGGGCGAGTCTTCCCGGAGCGTGAAGTCGAGGGGATCCTCCTGGATGCCGCAGAACAGGGGATCCTGGCTGATGTTGTTCATGGCGCCGGCCTGGTCGGCGATAGCGCCCACCCAGTCGCCGCCGGCGTTGTCCCAGATGTCCATGTTGCTCAGCGCGACCGTGCCGATGCCATCCCAGTAGAGGCCTTCCCCCTCGTTGTTGCCGGCCACGATGCACGTCCCGATGGAGAGGTCGAAAAGTTCGAAGTTCAGCAGGGAGATCGCCGCACCGCGATCGGCCCCGTTGCCCCAGAACGTGCAGTTGGCGACGTGGCTGTCCCAGAGACGAAGGAAGAGAACGGCGCCGCCGTCGGTGCTGCTGTTGCCCGCGAAGGTGCAGAACTCGAGGGAGAGCTCGGACTCGCCCGCGAAGAGGGCGCCGGCGGTGTCGGCGGTGTTGTCGAGGAATAGGCAATGGTGGATGTCGAGTCCGGCCTCCGCACAGAGCACCGCGCCGCCGTGGTTCACGGCCTGGTTGCCCTCGAAGATGCAGTTCGTCAGGAAGGCCATCGTCTGTACCACTTCGACGGCAGAGCCCGAGAAGAAGTGGGCGCCTCGGATCGTGAGCCCCTGAAGACCCAGGGGACATTCATCCTTTCAGCCGTCGCCGTAGAGCTGGAAACCGAAGTGCATATCGTCCGGCGTGGCCTGGCAGTCGATGATGCAGGCCGTGGGGTCGTCGCTCTGGGAACGGATGATCACCAGCTTGCCCCAGACCTCGACGTCGCGGTTACCGTCGCCGGTGTAGACGCCGTCCATCAGCTCCACGACGTCGCCCTGGTAGGCGGCGGAATCGACAGCGGCGGCGATGGTGGGCGCCTCGCCGGTGCCGTCAGGATCGACGATCCAGGTGCGGGCGCCGGACGAAGCCGCGAGGAGCAGGAGGCTGGAGAGAAGGACGGGAGCCGAGAGTTTCCGGTTCACGGGATTCCTCCCTGGCTGGCCCGGACTCGTCGGTGGGTGCGGACTCGAGGCAGAGCGAGAGCTTCCCGGGCGAAGGGAAAGGCTCGGATCGGATGATCCATCGACCTCATTATACCGGAAGCCGAGGCTTGTACAATCGAGACTGTGTCCGGCCCCTGATTTGCAATATCAGCCTCATGGATGCTCACCATATCTATACATCAGGATGACCTGCCTGCTCATTGCCCGGCCTTGGGAGTGAATCGGCGGCATGAATTGAAGCGAGTGGCTTGAAAGAGAGGGCCTGGACGGTGGCGTGGGCCCGGGACACATTCTCGTGGGCACAACCAATGTCTAACTTATCTAAAAATTTCTACCTTTAGCGTTAATGCATGATAATTTCAAATCACAACACTAATAAATCCAATTTTAAGTCTAGCGTCATCCAATTTAGTGTTATAATAGAGATCCAAACAACCGCTGCCGACGATCCCCAAGCCAGAAAGGCCCCGTCCATGAGCCCCTCCAACGCCCCCCTGCGCGAATTCCTGGAAATCCCCTACGAGCAGCTCGAGGAGTTCAATCTGCAGTCCAAGGCCTGCCAGGAGCAATGGAAGCCCATGGACGAGGTGGAGGCCGAGCGACGCAGCTACCTCGAGTCGGAGAAGCGGATCAAGGCCATCACCGTCGTCTTCACCGACCTCGAGGGCCGCTTCCACATGCTGGACTACGACAAGAAGTTCCTGCTGAGCAGTGACGTCCTGACCTTCGACGGCTCGTCCATCCGCGGCTTCACCCGCATCGCCGAGAGCGACCTCATCCTCAGGATCGACTGGCGCGCCTTCTACTGGATGCCCGCCGACATCTTCGGCCCCGGCAAGGTGCTGGTCTTCGGCCACGTCTACGACCGCGACGGCAATCCCTACGCGGCCGACTTCCGGGGACGACTGCTCGCCTATACCGAGCGCCTGTATCGCGACGATGGCATCGTGGCCAACGTGGCCCCCGAGATCGAGGGGTTCCTGTTCAACGGCCGCGACGCCGAGCGCAAGTACTACCGGACCGGCGAGTTCGAGCTCATCTCCACCGGCGGCTACTACAACAGCCTGCCCCAGGACCCCCTGCGTCGCTTCATCGACGCCGCGGCCGAGGTGCAGCGCGCCATGGCCTTCGAGAACGAGAAGGATCACCCCGAGGTGGGCCCCAGCCAGTTCGAGATGAACTTCAAGTACGCGCCGGCGATCATCGCCGCCGACCGCATCCAGCTCTACAAGCTGCTCTGCCGCCAGGTGGCCCACAGCATGGACATGACGGCCAGCTTCCTGCCCAAGCCCGTCACCGGCATCAACGGCAGCGGCATGCACACCAACATGAGCATCTCCAGGAACGGCGAGAACCAGTTCTTCAGCGCGGACGGGGAGCACAACATGTCCCCGTTCGGTCAGCAGTTCATCGCGCGCATCCTCCACAGCGCCGAGGACCTCTGCCTGACGCTCAACGCCAGCGTCAACGCCTACCGGCGCCTCGACCCCAACTACGAAGCTCCCAACGAGATCACCGCCAGCAGCGTGGACCGCAGCTCCATGATCCGCATCCCGTTCGCCGGGCGCTCCGGCCAACGAGTCGAGGTGCGGTCGGTGGGGCCGGACGTCAATCCGTACCTGCTGATCTACTCGCTGCTGCGCACGGGCCTCGAGGGCCCCGAGCCCGACCCCAATGCCCCCAAGCCCAAGCGGGTGCGCAAGCGGTTGCTGCCCAGCAACATCTACGACGCCATGACCAGCCACCGGCGCAGCGGCTGGATCCGCGAACTCATGGGTGCGGACGGCCAGGCCAAGTACCTGGAGCTCAAGGAGATGTGCGCCCACCGCTGTCCCCGCGAACTCGGCGATCGCATCAAGCGGGCCGAGATCATGTTCCATCACGAGGTCACGAACCAGATGCTCTGGAGCCGGTTCTAGAGGGCTTGATGTGGAGATGAATCCAATCGGCATCATTCGGAGCCCGTTCACGGATGTTGCGGGCATGCCGATCCAGCCCTCCGGTGCAGCCGGCATCAAGGGATCGGTGGAATTGCTGCCCGAATATGCCGACGGCCTCCAGGATCTGGAAGGCTTCTCCCACATCATTCTCCTCTATCTCTTCGACCGTAGCGCCGGCTATGAGTTGAAGGTCGCTCCGTTCCTGGACGGAGAACCGCGGGGCCTGTTCTCCACGCGGGCACCGAAACGACCGAATCCCATCGGGCTATCGGTCGTCGGGCTCGATGGCATCCACGGTCGCGTCTTGCAGATCGATGGCGTGGACGTGCTCGACGGCACACCGTTGCTGGACATCAAGCCATATGTGCCGGCCTTCGACGCACCGGCGGAGTGTCGGACCGGCTGGCTTGAGGATGTCGGCGGAAAGGTGCGGACCAGGCGGTCCGACAATCGCTTCGGGTAGGCTCGCGACCTGGCCGATCGCGCTGACGGATCGGACTTCAGGACAGAGTGGACGCCGTCACCACCGTGACCGATGCCCGCGCGGGCCATGGCTCGAGCGGGCTCGGCCATTCTCATCGAGACAGCGCCAGCGAACCGCGGGCGCTCTAGCGGGCCAGCACGACCTTCTGCGACCGCACGGCCTCCCCGGCTACCAACCGCACCAAATACGTGCCCGACGGCAGCGACCGCCCGTCGTCGTCGCAGCCGCGCCAGGTCACCTCGTGGCGGCCGGCGGCCCGCGGTCCCCTGGCGAGGGTCGCCAGGCGCCGTCCGGCCAGATCGTGGACGTCGAGGCGGACGTCCTGCTCGCGGTCCAGCACGAAGCCGATCCGCGTCGCGGGATTGAACGGGTTGGGCACGGCGCCGGTCAGGCGCGCCGCGGTCGGCGGCGTGAGCAGCACCCGGGTCGCGTCGAGCTCGCGCCAGCGATCGCCCTGCCGGTAGGACAGGGCGTAACGCACCTCCTCGGCGCCGGCCAGTTCATCCGCGGTGTCGAGAGCCGCGAAGTGCGCGTCACCCAGCGCGATGAACGGAACCTCCCAGCGCGCGCCGGCCGCGACCGCCGCGAGCCGGAATTCGGCCCCCGCCAGTTCCGGTGCCACCTGCCAGGTGATGGCGACCGAGCCGTCGTCCCGAGCCGCCGCCGTGTACGCCATGAGCAGGTTGGGCACCAGCGAGCCGTCCTCCCAGATGCCGATGCAGTAGGACGGCACGCCCCCGGCCCGCGTGAACGTGCCACCCACCCAGAGGTCGCCCTCGTGGACATGCAGCGCGGACACGGTGGCCCGCGCGTAGTAGGCCTCGGAGACGCCGCCCCCCGAGAAATCGGACCAGGCGCCGTCCCATAGCGCCAGACCGCCGCTGGGGATGCCGCCGGCGGCGGTGAAGTCGCCGCCAACATAGAGGCCGGTGGTCGTGCCGCGCAGGGCCGCCACGCCGAAGCTGACGTCGCCGCTCACGCCGCCGGCCAGCGGCTGCCACTGCGCACCGTCCCAGCGGGCGATGTGGCTGCAGGGTACGCCGTCCGACGCGGTGAACGAGCCGCCGGCATAGATCTCCCCATTGTAGGACGACAGCGCGTAGACCGTGCCGTCGTCGAAGCCCGCGCCCATGGCCTCCCAGCCGGCGCCGTTCCAGCGGGCCACCCGGCTTGCGGGATTGCCGTCGGCGGTGGTGAATTCGCCGCCGGCGTAGAGCACGCCGTCGTCCACGAAGAGGACCCACACGCCGGAATCCATGCCCGCGCCCAGGGCGCGCCAGACGGCGCCGTCGAAGGCGGCGATCCGGCCGACGGGCACCTCGTCCATGGCGGTGAAGTGGCCCCCGGCCACGAGGTCGTCGCCGTGGACCGCGAGGCAGAGCAGCTGTCCGGTGGCCAGCCCGCTGGGCTGCCACGCCTCGCCGTCCCAGCGCTCGACATTCTCGAGGCTGAAGTAGGAGGACCGCACCCCGGCATAGAGCTGATCGTCGTAGACGGCGAGACCGATGACCTGATTGCCGATGCCGTCGGCCATGCGGTGCCAGGCGTCTCCGTCCCAGCGCACCACGTTCTGGCAGTCGTTCTGGCCGTCGAGGACCGCCGGCAGCCGGACGTTGTCGCCAGCGGCGATGACGTCGCCCTCGAACGAGACGATGGCCTTGAACCAGTGCCGGTCGTGGTGGATGGTGCCGATGCCGCCGCCCAGGTGCACCCATTCGCCGTCGTCCCAGCGCACCACGCCGCGCTTGAAGAAACCGGCCACGTAGAGGTCGCCGTCGCTGTGGCTGAAGATGGCGTTGAGGCCGTCGGTGAAGTCGCCGCCCAGCGGTGCGCCCCACTGGCCGCCGCCGTAGTGGCGGACGCGCCAGACGTGGTCGGTGGGCGTGCCCTCGTCGGCGATGAGGTAGAGGCCACCGTTGTGGATGGTCATGTCCCGGACCTCTCGCGGCGTCACCGCGCTGTTCACCGCGAAGTAGGTGCCGCCGCTGCCCTGCTCCACGAGCCCCTCGCTGTGCACGCCGTCGGCGTGGGTGAAGCTGCCGCCGATCCAGAGAAAGGATTCCTCGGTCTGGAAGCACTCCACGTCGCCGCCGGTCAGTCCGCGGCCGTACTCCACGTGGCCCTCTTCGCTGCTCCATGCCACGTGGCTCCAGGTGGTGTCGTTTCCAGCCGAGATGCGCATGATGTCCCCGCCAACATGGATCCGTTCATAACCGTCGGCGATGGCATGCGCCTCGTCGCTCCACAGGTCCCAGTTGCCGAAATCATCGGGCGCCACCCAGTGCGACCCGTTCCACTGCTTCATCCCCACGGGATAGTAGGGCGGATCCTCGGTGGGGAACGAGCCGCCGACCCAGAGAAAGCCGTTCACCATGGTGCCGCAGGTCGGCGCCTGGGTGAGGCCCGGCATCTCGTGCCAGGAACCTTCCCCCCAGCGGGCACAGCGGGCCCAGTCGTTGCCATCCACCTGCCAGAAGGGGCCGCCCACGTAGAGCGAGTACGGTGTTCCCACCACGAAGGCGGGGATCTGGTTGACGCCGCCGGCGAAAGCTTGCCATGTCTCGCCGTTCCATCTGGCGATGTAGGAAGCGGGCACGCCGCCGGCCTCCTCGAACCAGCCACCCACCACGAGATCGCCCGCGTACTTGCCGAGGCAGTAGCCCTCTCCGTCGTAGAGCGGCGGGCCGGACAGGCCCATGACGCCGAAGGATTCGGACCATTGCTGGGCGATGGCGGTGGTGAGCAGGCAGGCGGACAGCAGGCAGGCGGCGACGAGCAGGCGGCGTGATGAATACACGGGGCGACCTCCGGGGCGAGGTGGGCGACAAAGGCTGACAATGGCCTGTCAGATTGGACGTCGTCCGGGCCGATCCGTCACAGTCCCGCCGCCCCGGAAGGCTGCTCGTCGTGGTGGTCGCTGACGGACGGTGGCCCGCGACGATTTCCACCGGGCTGGATACCGTGGCACCATGCCGGCACCGCGGGTGTGCTACTCGACCTCTCCACCTGGCAGTACCTGGGCACAAGGGCGTGCCTCCTCAGGCAATACCATCGCTTCCAACCAGCTCGAGAAGCGCGCGGGCCTGCGCAGGATGGTCGATATACTATTAAAACAGAAGGCTTTATCTCGATACAGCTATTGAAACCCGTTCTGCAAACATGGCTATAATAGAGCCATGAATCATCGTCGCGGGCTCTCCGTCAAGGGCGGTCACGATCTGAATCCAGGCGTGGTTGTTCGCTCGCGGGACGGTTGTTATCGACTGCAAATCTCGGATCTATCACCACTGCTATCCCTCGGCCTTACGGCCGGTAGCCCAAGGGAGATCAAGCCATGTATCGACCACTGCTCGCCCGCTCTCTCGCCCTTCCCGTCTTCCTGATCCTGGTGCTCTTCGTCGGCTGCAGCGACGACGATGACGGCGTCACGAACCCGCCGCCCGGTGGCGGTACCGTCGAGGAGACCATCGGCGCTGCCGGCGGCACCATCGAGATGGCCGGTGCTGCGGCCTTGACGATTCCCGCCGGCGCGCTGGCCGATGACGTCGATTTCACCATGGCCGTGGACGATTCGCCCACCGCCGCGCCAGGTGGCCAGACCATGATCGGCGACGCGCTCACCATCGGCCCCTCGGGGACGACGTTCGCCGCGCCCGCCACCATCGTCCTCGACTACGACGAGGGCGACCTGGCCGGAGCCAGCGAGAGCGCCATCGTGATCTACACCGACAGCGGCACCGGTTGGGTGCCGCTGACGACGACCATCAACGCCGCCACCAACGAGGCGTCGGCGCAGATCACTCATCTCTCCGACTTCGCCTGCATGGTCTGCGGCACGCCGGCCGAAGGCGTGTATGCCGTTTTGTCCGTCATGCGTGGAATCATGGACCTGGGTGATGTCATCATCACGGACATGATCACCGCCCGGTTCGATACCGTCGTCGATCCCTGCAACGTGGTTTTCCCGCTGCACCCGGACTCGGTCTTCTGCAACGACTACCGGCTCCAATGGCAAGACGGCGCGAGCTTCTACGGCTATCCGTGGTCTCCCCTCAAGTCCGAGTTCATCACCCTCGGAGCGGGCTACGCGTTCGAGGTGTTCGGCAATGATGACGTTCCGGACCTGTCCACCACCATCGCGTTCCCCAGCACAGCACCCTACGTCACCAACATCGACAACGAAGAAGGACTTCCCCTCGACGGATTCACGGTGGAATGGGCCGGCGACGAGACCGGCACCACTATCTTCCTGAGCCTCGTGCCCGCCGGCATGTCGGAATCGCTCATCACGATCGAGACCGAGAACGACGGCACCCACGAGTTCACATCCTCCGACCTCTCGGAACTGACCGCCGGGGACTACGCATTGATTCTGAACCGCTACAACCGCAACCCCATCACGGCACCGGGCTACGATCCCGAGAGTTTCGTGGTGGCCAAGGTGACCAACACCACGCTCGTCAACCTGGGTAGCGGCGGTGGCGGCGGCAACATCGGCCCGAGCGGCGGCGTGGTGATCATCGGCGATTCGGTCGGCTACCTGACCGTCCCGCCCGGAGCTGTTTCCGCATTCGTCGACATCACGGCGACGGAAAACCCGGCACCGGCTCCGGTTCCCGATGGCTGGCGCATGCTCACGCCGGCGTTCACCATCGAGATCGATCCGGCCGGAACGATCCTCGCCGTCGCGGCCGAGTTGCTCTTCGATTACACCGATGCGGAACTCATGGGTGGCCCCGAGAGCAGTGTCACCATCTTCACCGATGAGGGAACTGGCTGGGCGGCACTCACCACCGACCTGGACCAGGGGCTCAACGATGCCTCGACAGACGTCACGCATTTCTCGGACTTCGCGCTGATGGTCCAGGACACCGGAGCGGAGGGAGTCTTCGCCGAACTGAGGCTGGAGCGCAGCCTGACGTTCCTCTCGGAGATCCTGATCCGTGGCGACGAGTTCTATGCGCGCTTCGACGAGTTCGTCGGTGAGGAGGGAGCGTCGCCGCTGCAGCCGTTCGCGGTCTCCTTCGACGACAGCGTCTGCGTATGGGACGACGGGGACCTGCGCTACGAGTTCATCAGTCCGGAGTTCTTTGCGCTCGGCGCCACGCACGAGGTCGTCGTGGCGGCCGGTGATGGTGTGCCGGCGTTCACCGCGGCTCCGGTCTTCGTCGGCGAAGAACCTTACGTGACGAACCTGACCCATTACGAGACCGTCTCGACCGACGGCTTCGAGGTACAATGGGCTGGCACCGGCGACGGGACGGTCACGCTGCGCCTGTCGCAGGACGAAGCGCCGCACGTCGACGTCGACATTCCGAACAACGGCGCCTACAGCTTCTCGGCCGCCCAGCTGGCCGGTTTGAACACCAGCTTCCCTGTCGTGCTCGAACTGATAAACGAGGATCGCCAGCCGCTGTCGGCCACGGGATTGGACCCGGCCAGCGTGATGATCTGCAAGACCTTCTGCAACGTCAGCCTGCTGCTGGAATAGGCGATGACAGGCTGATGTCGACAGGGCCCCCGCCGCTGGCGGGGGCCTTCGTCGTCGGCCACAAGGGGACCGCCGCCAATCGCGCCAGCGATAGCCGAGGAGATTCCCGAGGGATTCCGGAACCAGGCCGATTGACTTGGGATACACCCAGACGTACAACAGTCAGCAAGGATGGAGATGTGATATGGGAAAGATCCTCGATATCGTCGCTGTCGTTCTTCTGATGATGCCGTTCTCATCCGGCTGTGCCGCCGAGCCCGCCTATGAACCCGCCGACGGGGACATCATCTTCCAAACGTCCAGGTCACGGCAGAGCGCGGCCATCCAGTCGGCGACGCATTCCGCATACAGCCACTTGGGAATCGTCTACCTGCGCGACGGGCGGCCGGTCGTGTTCGAAGCGGTCGAACCGGTCAAGGCCACACCGCTGGCCGAATGGATCGCCCGCGGCGAAGGTGGGCACTACGTGGTGAAGCGGCTCGCCGATGCCGAGGCTGCTCTTTCTGTAGAGGCGCTGGGGCGGATGCAGCGGATCGGTGAGGGGTTTGCCGGGAAACACTACGACCTGTACTTCGAATGGAGCGACGAACGGATCTACTGTTCCGAGCTGGTCTGGAAGATCTACCAGCGCGGTCTCGGCGTCGAGATCGGCGCTCTGGAGACTCTCGGCGACTTCGATCTGTCCTCGCCGGCGGTCCGCGAAAAGCTGAAGGAGCGCTGGCGTGGCGATCCGCCGCTCGCGGAGCGGGTCATCTCGCCGGCGGCGATGTTCGACAGCGATCTCCTGGTCGAGGTCTACCGGAACGGTGCCCCCTGACGTCAGCGGATGGCCTCTTCATGGCAGGAGTTGATCATGATGCCAGGTCGCCAGTTGAGCCTGCTCGGATTCACGCTCGTCATTTGCTGCGCGGGACTTGCACGGCCAGGCCAGGCCCAGGAGGCCAAAGCTGCGCTGACTCCCATCCACGAGATCCCCAAGCTCCCGATGTTCGACACTCCCGTTGACTACAAGAAGACCCTGATGGGTGGTGTTCTCGCGCCGGAGCGTATCGAGTGCGGCGAGGCAACCGTCAGGGTTCGCCAGCCGGAGGTGGATCTCACGCGGGCATTCGGCACTCGATATGACGTGGTCGAGGAGGAGCAATACCGAACCCGGGAGCAACAGTGGGAGTATCTCCGTGCGGTGAGAACCAAGAATCGCGACTCCATGCATTACTACATCCTCGCACACATCTACTACGACCTGCAGCTGTCGGGATGGTTCAAGGTCCATGAATGGACTCTCGATGATCTCAAGATCCGGGCGTACCTGGTCCGGGCGACCGAGAAGGCAACCCCCCGGATCTGGCTCCTGCACTTGCTTCCCGGGTCAGTGCCCGAAGACAGGGTCGCGTATGTCGAGGCGGAAGAACTGACCCTGACCAGGGAAGGCGTCCGCCGGGTTCGCTGGAACGTGGGCACGAACACGGTCGTCATCGATCGACCCCTGCCGGCCGATCGGCACCAATGACTTCAGCTCCATCGAGAGTCCGAGACGATGACGACGAGCAGGAATGCCGCGTCGACACCCCGGTCAGCGGACGATCGAAATCTTGTGCGACAGGGCTGTCTCGCCTGACCGCAGCTTCACGAAATAGGTCCCCGACGGCAGACCCCGTCCCGACTCGTCTCGACCGTCCCAGGTCACGGTGTGCTCGCCTGCTCCGTGGAGACCGTGGACCAGGCTGCGGACCCGCGTGCCTCGCAGGTCGTAGATGTCGACCTCGACGCGCGCGTCGCCCGCGAGCGCGAAGCCGATCGTGGTCTGAGGATTGAACGGATTGGGATAGACCTCGCAGGCAAGCTGCCGCGGGACCGGCACCGTTTCCACCCCCGTCACCACCGTCACCTGGATCAGCTCGATCCCGTCCCCCGTGCCCAGGTTGCGCGAGTACTGCCGGTCGGACGGGTTGTTCCAGTGCTCGTGGACGCCCAGGCTCGCCAGCCGCACGACGTCGTCCTCGTGGTCGGGATCGTAGAACGTGCCCGACGGCGGGTCGTGGGCGAGTGCACCCTCGTGGAGATAGTCGTCGGCGCCGGCCATGAGGGGGTATTGTTCCGGGTGCCCCTCGGTCTGCAGGAAGTCGAAGCACACCGAGTCGATGGCGATGGGGTCCTGCGAGGCGAACAGGCTCGAGGTCCAGTCGCCCCAGAACGGCGGCGCGGACCAGCGGATGGGCACCGAACCCACACCGACGATGCCGGGGTAGAGTCCGTCCACCAGGTAGAGCAGCGTCTTCCCGCCCATGTGGGCGTGGCCGATCATGTCGACGAGGTTGCGGTACGAGCCCTCGTCAGCCGAGTACGCCGGGAGGTCCTCGTGCAGGTTGTAGAAGCCCGCCGCATCGGGACTGCGCAGGCGCGAACCGTAGTGGTTCTTGCCGCAGAGGGTGACCCCGGCCAGGAGATGGCTCTTCAGGTTGGCGATGTTGATGACGTACTTCGCCTCGGCCATGGAAAGGGGTACGTAGTCTCGTAGTACGAGTTCGGGATCGTTGCTCCAGTGGAGGCGGATCGTCGAATCATGAACGAGGGTGCGCGGGTGCGTGGCGTCGCCGCCGTAGCAGTCGAGGAAGCGGATGTCGGGGAACTCGGCGCTGATGATGTCGAAGTACTCGTTGCAGAACAGGCTCTGGAAGTCGCCGACGGAGATGTCGGCCTGGGCCACGCCGACCTCGCCGACGAGATGGCGCAGGAGCGCGACGATCACCTGCGGCGAGACGTTGGGATAGTCCTGCCAGATCAGGTCCCAGGTGTTCGTGTCCACGCCGCCCCAGTACCAGTGGGTCCCCACGAAGTTGACCTTGATGAGGATCTTCTCGCCAGGCGTGTAGCCGACGTCGCCGAAGCCGTGGGTCTGGTTGAAGTGGCGGATGAGGTCGGCCCAGGCAGCGGCGGGGTCCGCTTCGCCGGAGAGGTTGCGGATCGCGGTGGTCATCATCTGGTGGACGGCTTCCTGGTCGGTCTGGTCGGCTTCCCACCAGTGCCCGGAGCCGGGGCCCGGCCAGCTGGTGGCGTCGGGATCGTGGACCCAGACGACGCGGCCCGGGTTCAGGCCCTTGGCCTCGCCGATGGGTTCGTTGGGAGGATCGGGGAGCGCCAGGTCGACACCATCGGTGGCGCCGATCAGGGCGGACAGGCCGATCATCGCCACGGCCGCCACGCAGGCCGAGGTGCCCAGGATCCGCGATGGGCGCCAGGAGCGGCGGCCGCGGCGGATGGTGAAGGCGGCGCCGAGGGTGCCGACGAGCCAGATCACGAAGGTCGAGGCGATGGGGAAGGCGGCGCGCTGGCAAGGGTAGGTGGCGCGGGAGGGTCTGGGAATGACGCGGATCAGGAACCAGAGGAGGGCGGCGGCGCCGGTGAGGATGAAGGGCAGTGACGCCCAATGCTTCCCGCGATGGGAGCTCCGTTGGTCGGCCTCGGCAGGCGCGCGGGTCGATTCGCTTTGTTCACACATCGTTGATTCTCCTCTCCTTCGGCCTTGGTCTGTGGGCGACTTCGGGCATCGCTCGATGTGTCCGGCAGGAGGAAAGCCAGAAGCTGAATCTGTCACTGGACGCAAGCAGGCTGGCGTACCCGGGATCGGCGTCTATCTCACGAGCACCGCCTTTCTTGATTGCACGCTGTTCGGGGTCTGCAGGCGGATGAGGTACGTGCCTGACGGCACCATCTGACCCGCGGCGTTCAGACCGTCCCAAGTGAGCGTGTGCTCGCCCGCACCCAAGGTCCCGGCGACCAGCACCCGCACCCGGGCCCCGTGCAGGTTCAGGACATCGACGGTCACGTGCTGCTCCTGCTCGAGCGCGAACGCCATGGTCGTCCGGGGATTGAACGGGTTGGGATAGGCGCCGAGTAGCCGGGTGAAACGGGGCGCCGAGGCGTTTCCATCGTCAGGCCAGGGGTGGTCGTCCTCTACCGCCACCGGCGTTAAGGAGCGGATCCCGAGCGCGTATCCGATGCCCGCTGCGACCGACACGAAGTCTTCGTTAGGTGTCGGCTCTTCGCCCGCGCCATATCCCCAGGTGACGACCGAACCGTCCTCCTTCAATCCCACGAAGGGGGGACCCGCCGCGATGGCCACGAAGCCGCTGTTCGGCTCCGGGATGTCGTCCGGGTACCCGCCGTCCCACCCCCACGACACGACGGAGCCATCGGACTTCAGGCCCAGGCTGCAGTAAGCTCCGGCTGCGACCGCAACAAAATCGGTGTTGGGATCCGGGACGTCGCACTCGCCATCGCCGTTCATCCCCCAGCCCACGACGGAACCATCGGATCTCAGCGCCAGGCCATGACGGCAGCTTGCAGAGATGGCCACATAGTCCGTGTTCGGCAGGGGCACGTCGCACTGGCCGAATACATTATTCCCCCACGCAGCCACGGAACCATCTGCTCTGAGCCCCAGGCTCCATTGATCACCGCCCGCTCCGGCGGCCGCGATGGCGACGAACCCAGCGTTGGGTTCCGGGACATCGCATTGTCCGTCACCGTTGTCCCCCCACGCGGCGATCGAACCGTCGGCGCGAAGCGCCAGGCTAGTGCCAGAACCAAACCCAAGAAAAACAGAACCGGCCACAGCAATGGACACGAAATCGGAATTAGGGACCGGGACCTCGCACTGACCCGCATCGTCGTGTCCCCAGGACATGATCCTACCGTCGGGTTTCAGGGCCAGGGCATGCGATTCACAGCTCGCGACCGCGACGAAGTCGTCGTTGGGGGCCGGGACATTGACCGGCTCACCCCAGGCAATCACCGATCCGCTGGAATCGAGGGCCAGCGTGAACCAGTGGACCGCAGCACCCGAATCGTACCCGCCGGCCGCAATCGCGGTGAAATCGTCGTTCGGCACGGGGACTCCCCACTGGCCTTCCTCGGACCGGCCCCAGGTCACGACCGCACCGTTCTGCTTGATCACGTGATAGTGTGATTGACCGGCGGCGATGGCCACGTTGTCGAACAGCGCCGCGTCCGGCGGCGTGCATTGATCGTAATGGTCGGTGCCCCAGACGCAGATGGACCCGTCGTCCCTCAACCCGATGAGGTTGCCGCCGTTCGCCGCGATGGCTTGGAAGCCGAAATTCTGGTCCAGGTCTCCCAGCCAGCCCCAGGTGACGATCTCGCCGTCAGATCGTAACCCGGCGCTGAATCCTTCCCCGGCAGCGATGGCGACGAAGTCCGTATTCGGCTCAGGCACCTCGCACTGACCAGATGAATTGTCTCCCCAGGCGACGATCGAGCCGTCCGACTTCAGACCCAGGCTGTGATCGTAACCCGCGGTGACGGCGACGAAGTCCGAATTCGGTGCCGGTACCTGGCACTGACCCTCATGGTCCATTCCCCAGGCCACGATCGACCCATCGGATTTCAGGCCCAGACTATGCGCTTTCCAGGCTCCAGCCCAGAGATCGTGGTACATGATTCCACCGGCAGCAACGTCGATGAAATCCACGTTCGGGAGAGGCACCTCACACGCACCGCACCTGTTGTCTCCCCAGGCCACGATCGAACCGTCGGTGCGCAATGCCAGACAGTGGTACATTCCCGCCTCGACCTTGACCAGGTCGGTCAGCCGCGATTGCTCCACGTAGTGGTAGGAACCCCAGCCGATGATCGGGCCCTGCGCCAGAACAGTCGCGGGCAGCAACAGCGCGAGGAGCGTCCATAGAAACCCTGACCTCATTGCCATACCTCCTGGCCGTCCATCACCTGCTCAACGTCGCCGTGCTGGCAAAGTCGAGAGCCGCGAGTCCGCCCAGAAGCAAGGGCACGCGCGCAACATCACGCGCACGGCGCCAGAAGTCGGACCTGTGTCGGGGTCTTGGTGACGGGACGGTGTGGATCAGTCGATCCATCGACTTCGCGAATCTGGTGTCTGGCCGATCCCGGGCGAGGAGAATGCTGGCACGCCGACGTCCAGGCGAACTCGAACCTGGTCAGTGTCCCAGAAACGATGAGGCGCGGTCAATGAGACGAATCATGCGGTCGGTTAAAGATAGCGGAGAAGGGTGGATGCGGGACAGGAAGTTCACGGCAAGGGCCCCGTCCGGAGATCCGGGCGGAGCCCCCGAGCGCAGGTGCTGCCGAATCACCGATCCGCCACCCGAGGGCAGCCGTTCTCTGTTTTGAAGTATCTTGTGCGGGAATTCGAGGACCGGTCACCACTGCCGGGGAGCGACTCTTGGAGCCCAACGACATGACCGACGACCACCAGGCCTGGCTGGCCCTGAAGGACAGGGCACTCGCGGTGGCGGCCGAAGGCATCACCATCGCCGACGCACGCCATCCGGACCGTCCCCTGATCTACGTCAACGAGGGATTCGAACGCCTGACCGGCTACACGGCCGAAGAGGTGCTCGGGATCAACTGCAAGTTCCTCCAGGGCGATGATGTCGATCAGGATACGGTCGAGATCATGCGGCAGGCCATGCGGGAAGGGCGGGACTGCAGCGTCGAGATCCTCAACCGGCGCAAGGACGGCTCACCCTTCTGGAACCGCCTGTCCATCACGCCGGTCCGTGACGACGGCGGCGAGGTGACCCACTACATCGGCATCCAGTCCGACGTGACCCAGCGCCGGGAAGCGGAGGATCGCCTGCGCGCCATCAACAGCCAGATGCGGCGCGACCTCGAGGAGGCGGCGATCATCCAGAAGGCCTGGTTGCCCGAGTCCCCGCCCGAGGTGCCGGGCTACGAGTTCGCCTGGCGCTTCCGACCTTGCGCCGAGCTGGCCGGGGACGGTCTGAACATCATTCGCCTGGACGAGAACCGCGTCGGCCTCTACATCCTGGACGTCTGCGGCCACGGCGTGCCGGCCGCCCTGCTGTCCGCCTCGCTCTACCGCTGGCTTTCGCCGGTGCGAGAGGATTCCGTGCTGTTCGAGGCCAGCCCGGACAGCGGGATCGGCTACGAGCCCGCCGCCCCGGCGACGGTGGCCAAGACCCTCAACCGTCTCTATGGCGCCGGCCCCGAGACCGGCAAGTTCTTCACCATCCTCTACGGGATCCTCGACCGGCGCGCTCGTTCGTTCCGCTACGTGACCGCGGGCCATCCGCCGCCGGTCCGCATCACCGCGACCCAGGCCCGGCCCTGCCCCCTGGCGCGCGGCCTGCCCATCGGAGTATTGCCGGATTTCGAGTATCAGGAGAAGGCAGTGCGGCTGGCGCCGGGCGACCGCCTGCTGCTCTACACCGACGGCGCCTTCGAGGCCATCGACGAGAACGACCAGGAGATGGGCGAGCAGCAGATGCTCGACGGACTGGTCGAACTGCACGGCATGCCGCCGGACGCGAGCCTGGCTGAGGCGATCCGCCGGATCGAGGGCTGGTGCCCGGGGGGGCAGCCCCAGGACGACGTGACGTTGCTGTCGGTGGATGTCCACCAGGACTAGCAGCCGCCAAGACCGCACCGTCGATCAGTGCTGTCGCGCATCCGCGCGGAACGGTGCCCGCGGCGATGGTGCCGACCTCAGTCGAACAACGCCTTCACCGCGCTCCAGCTGCGATCCTCGACGGCGACCACGTCGAGGTTCGACACGAGCACGTACGTGTACTCGAAGGCGTCGAACGGCAACTGGACCAGGTATCCGTCCGGACTGACCCAGAGCCACACCGTCGCGCCAGGTTCGCCGGCCACGGTCAGGGTCGGTTCGCTGCAGTCGTCGCTGACGACCTCCTGCAGGATGTCCACCGAGCCGCAGTCCTGGGGACCGAGCTCGGCCAATCTGGTATCCAGCTCGGCCGCGATGGTGACCTCGAGCACGCCGCCGGCGGGGATGCTGGCGGTGAACCAGTCCCTGTCGTAACGGAAGCCGTCCTGGATCTGGAAGAAGCCGCTCACGCCACAGAAAATCGGGCTCTCCAGCGCTTGCAGCGGAGGATCAGCTTCGTCAGTGGAGCAGCCGCCGTTGTAGAGGTCGACGTATCCGGCCTGCAGCGGGGGTTCACCCTCGAGCTGGGCGCCGGCCGGGCAGTCGATCTCACAATCGTTGGACGGGATCACGTCGATGAGGTACTCGCCGTATTCACCGCCGTAGCCGTCGACCACGATCCAGTACTCGACGCCGGCGACCACGGCCAGATTCTCGATCTTGGAGGTGTAGTCCGGGTAGTAATCGTCGTTGCAGGCGATGGGCCATTCGAAGGTCTCGTCCCACACCCAGACCCTGGTGTCGTACTGCGAGCCGAACAGGTCGATGTCCAGCAGCTGGTCGACCTCGGGAACGATGGAGTAGACCACGTCGGGCGAAGTGGAACCGCCGTAAGGACAGGCAACGTCGTAGTCGTTGGCGTAGCCGGCGGTGGTCCCGGCGAGGTCGACGGTCGGGATCGGGATGCGCACGGCGTCGGCGATGGTGTCGCCGCCCTGGCGGATGATCTCGGGCACGGGCGGCGGCGGCGTGGCGTTGCCGGCCGGCTTGGCGGGCGCCCGGGTGCCGAGGTCCGCGGCGAGCGCGCCGGCCGCCAGGCTGACGACGAGCGTCAGGGCGAGGATGGTCTTCATGGTTCAATCCCCCTGGTTCAGGTCAACGACGAGTCGTTGCCCCCGATACTAGCATGAACGATGATCCCGTATCAATAGCGCCACCGGTCTGGTAGGATCCCGCCGAAGCACGCCAGGCGCGTGATGGTGAACGACCGGAAGCGGGGAGGACCCTGATGATGCGATGCCTGACCATCATGATGTTCGTGGCCCTGACCATGGCCACGGTGACCACGGCGGCCAATGACGAGACCCAGGCGGCGAACCGCTGGCAATCGCCCCCCGAGGACATCCTGGAGGTCCTGCACGCGCCCCAGCTCCCCTGGGTGTGGACCTCGCCCACGGGCGAGCACCTGCTGCTGGCCGACCCCATGCTCTATCCCCCGCTCGCCGAGCTGGCGGCGCCCATGCACAAGCTGGCCGGCCTGCGGGTCGATCCCGTGCTCAACGGCATCCACGGCCGGCACGGGGGCACCTCGCCGCGGCTGGTCCGGGTCGAGGGCGGCGCCGAGACACCGCTCGCGTTGCCCGCCGGCGCCGAGGTCTTCGATGTGGAATGGACCGTGGACGGACAGCGCTTCGCACTCGCCGTCGGGCACTCCGATCATCTCGGTCTGTGGGTCGGCTCGGTGGCGGGCGACCTCACCGAGATCGCGGACCTCGCCCTCAATCCCCTCCTGGGCGACGCGGTGCAATGGCTGCCCGAACAGGAGCGCCTGCTGGTCCGCCGCATCCCGGCGCGCGGTTCGGCCCCCGCGCCGCCGGCGATCCCCGCCGGGCCGGCGATCCTCGAGGCGGCGGGCGCCACGGCGCGGTCCACCTACGAGGCGCGCAACCTGCTCGAGACGGCCCACGACGACGCCCTCTTCGGGTACTACACCGCCTCCGAACTAGTGATCGTGGACCCGGCGCGGGGCGTGGTGGAGATGATCGGCGAGGCTGCGCCCTACACCACGAGCGAGTTCTCCCCGGACGGCGAGTATCTCCTCGTCGAGCGCCTGGTCGGCCCCTGGTCTCACGAGGTGGCCTACTGGCGTTTCGCCAGCGAGGTCGAGGTCTGGGACGCCCGCGGCGAACTGATCGCGAGCATCGCCTCGCTGCCGGTGGCCGACGCGGTGCCGATCCACGGCGTGCCCCTGGGACCGCGCACCGTGTCCTGGCGCGACACCGCGCCCCACACGCTCTTCTGGGTCGAGGCGCTCGACGGCGGCGATCCGGTGGCCGAGGTGCCGCACCGCGACCGGCTCCTGCGCCTCGAGGCGCCCTTCACCGGCGAACCCGACGAGGTCTTCCGGGCCGAGCACCGCATCGTGTCCGGGTTCGCCTGGACCGACGAGGGCGGGACGCTCATGCTCACGCAGTGGGAGCGGATGCGCCGCTGGCGCTACGTCTGGCTCCTGGACGTGGACGCGGGCACGTCGCGCCTCTGGTTCGACCTCGACACGGGCGACCGCTACGGGGACCCGGGCTATCCCATGTTCCGTCCCCTGGACAACGGCCGCTGGGTGCTGCGCCAGCGCGGCCAGGCGGTCTACTTCCGCGGCAGCGGCGCCACCGAGCAGGGCGACCGGCCGTTCCTGGACCTGCGCCACCTGGAAACGGGCGAGACCGAGCGCCTGTTCCGCTGCGCGCCCGACCGCTACGAGATGATCACGGCCTTCGCCGGCGACGAGGACCGCCTCGTGATGCGCTCCGAGTCCGCCACCGACGTGCCCAACTACTACCTGGCCACTCTGGGCGAAAAGTTCGAGGCCGCCGCGGGCGAGGCGACCCGGGCTTACACGCGCGAGCCGATCACCCGCTTCGAGGATCCCACTCCCCGGATCCGCGAGATCGAGAAGCGCCTCGTGCGCTACGAACGCGCCGACGGCGTCCCGCTGAGCTTCGAGCTGATGCTGCCGCCCGGCTACCAGGAGGGCACGCCGCTGCCCACGGTGGTCTACGCCTACCCGCTGGAGTATTCCGGCGCCGCCACCGCCGGCCAGGTGCGGGGCTCGACCCAGCGTTTCAGCCGCTTCTACGGCCCCACGCACCTGTACTTCCTGCTGCGGGGCTACGCGGTGCTCGACCAGACCGCCATGCCCATGATCGGCGACCCCGAGACCACCTACGATACCTTCGTGCCCCAGCTGGTGGCCGATGCCGAGGCCGCGGTCGCCAAGGCGGTCGAACTGGGCGTGACCGACCCCGACCGGATCGGCGTCATCGGCCACAGCCATGGCGGGCTCATGGTCGCCAACCTCCTGGCACACACCGACCTCTTCCGCGCCGGCATCGCCCGCAGCGGCTCCTACAACAAGACCAACCAGCCGTTCGGCTTCCAGTCCGAGCGCCGGTCGCTCTTCGAGGCCAGGGACGTCTACATCCAGGTGTCGCCCACGTTCTTCGCCGACCAGGTCGACGAGCCGATCCTGATCATCCACGGCGACGACGACTCCAACCCCGGCACGCTCACCTTCCAGTCCGAGGTCTTCTTCGAGGCCGTGCGCGGCTCGGGCGGCACCGCCCGGCTGGTCCTGCTGCCCCACGAGGACCACGGCTACCGGGCGCGCGAGAACGTGGAGCACGTGATCTGGGAGCAGCTCCGCTGGTTCGACATGTACTTGAAGGGCGATTGAAATGCTGGCGGCTCGTGGCGTTCCAGGGCCGCTGAGCGAGCCGCCGCGTCGCCATCTCCCGTGCGCGAAATGCGCTGCAGTACGACATGTCCGCCACCAGCCCGCGCGAGTGGCCGGACTTGTGGCCCGTCCTCATCTCCCGTAGATTGCCGGCCTCGCACCTGATCGTACCACCGGGTGAGCCTTCTTCTCCGTCGACGAGGAGGGAACGTGTTCCGCAACCGCTACAACGTCCTCCTCGGCGTACTTGTCGCGCACCTGACCGTCCTGGCTCTCGACCTGCCACGGACCTGGACCGATCTGATCAACATCGGCACCGCCACGTTCATGGCCATCCTCTTGAGGATCATCACGGGCAAGCGTCGGGATCTCGGCATCCTGCTGGTGCTGGGCTGCGCCGGTTCGCTGCTGAATCTTATGTTCCCCTGGGGATCCGTGCCCCTGTCCCTGGACCTGCTGAAGGTGGCCCTCTGGACCCTGGCGCCGATCTACCTGGCGCTGCGCGTCTTCGTCACGATCTACGACAGCGACTCCATCACCCACGCCGAGATCGCCGGCGCCGTGGCCGTTTATCTCTTGCTGGCGTTGATCTTCGCCAACGTCTTCGAAGCCTTCTATGTCTTCGACCACCGGACCATCCTCTTCGGCGACAGCTTCCCGGCCCAGGGCGTTGGCTACGGCGAGATCCTCTACTTCAGCTTCACCACGCTGTCGACCCTGGGCTATGGCGACGTCGCCCCGGCGCACACCCTGACCCGCGCCGTGTCCGTGGTGGAATCGGTGACGGGGCTCATGTACATGGCCATCCTGGTGGCCCGGTTCGTGTCCTTGCACTCGGCGGATCGCCTGCAGCGGAGAAGCGATCGGCGACGGGGAGAGTAGGTCGTTCCACGCAGGATGTCGCCGGTGTCCCATCCCACTCACGGGCCGTCAGCTCTTCATGATGAGCACGATGATCGCGAGCACGGCAATCGGGAGAGTATTCGGCGAAACGGTCAGCCAGGATTCGTTCAGTAGTCCACATCGAACCCGATCAGCAGCAGGAAGCTCCGATAGCTGGCCTCGATATCCTGAGGTAGGCGAGCGGGATCGTCGGTGTCGGGATCGGCGGGGACCAGGTCGAGGGTGCCGGGCAACGGCTCGTCGCCGAAGGCGTAGACCGCGCCGAGGGCCACCCGCTTGTCGCCGAAATGGAGCGAGACGCCGCCGGAGGCGTGGTGGATGTCCCAGATGGCGAGCTGGTTCTGGAGGTCCTCGTTGCTGGCGGCGCTGCGGTCGGTATGGAAACCCAGGTAGCCGTGCACGCGGTGGCCGAACTCGTGCTCCAGACCCAGTCCCACGTTCACGATGGACCGGCTGCTGGTGGTCAGGTCGAGGTCGATGGGCTCGCCGGTGTCCGCGTCCAGCACGCGCTCGGCGTCGAGCAACCGGTATGGCGAGACCTCGCCGAACCATTCGGCGGCCACATGGAACGTGGTCCGTGAGAGGCGGTAGGCCAGGCCCGCGCCGGCGGACAACGGGGTGCGATAGGTGCTGCGGAGGTCGCTCTGGATGTCGGTGACCGTCGAGGCCTCCAGCTGGCTGCCATCGAGCTCGCCGCCCGCCAGGATACGGTCGAACGAACGCGAGCCCGACCCTGAGAGGCGGAGGCTGGGCGTGGTCAGGGACAGACCGTAATGCCAGGGGCCGGATCGCCCGCCGACGCCCACCTTGGCCAGCAGACCGATGTGGGTGTAGTCGAAGTCGTTGCGCAGGGCGACAATGCCGAATTCCTCGTCCGTCTCGGCCGCGGTGAGGGTGTGGCGGCGCGAGCGGTGGGTCCGGTAGGTGGCGTAGACCGAGGCGCCGACGCTCAGCGTCCCGCCGAGGCGGTGGGCGTAGCTCAGCCCCGACCAGATCTCCTCGCCGGTCTCCTCGAGACTGACCCGCGTCTGCGCATCGTTCGGCAGGCCGGGCAGCGAGACCACACCGCGCTGCTCGAGGAGGAAGTCGAAATCCTGGCGGAAGAGCAGCGAGTAGGCCAGGCGCTGGTCGCCCTCCTGGCCGAGCGGGATCTCGCCGGCGACGAGCGACGGGACGGTCCCGATGGTGGACGAGCTGAGATCGAGCTCCTCGCCGATGGCATTGCGCAGCGTGATCGCGGTGGTATAGAAGGCGTTGCCGGCCACGGTCAGGTTGGGCCGGGTCGAGATGGTGAGCAGGGCGGGATTGTAATAGACCGCCGAGACATCGTCGCTGCTGCCGATGACGGCGCCGCCCAGCATGTAGGCGCGGTTGCCGTACTGCTTGTTCCAGTAGTGGGCATCCTGGGCCGGGGCCAGACCGGCCGACACCGTGACGATCAATGCGACCAGACAGAGACTGCGTATCCACATGTCGGGACCTCGGGGCTCGGGGCGAAGCTCGGAGGCCAGGATATCACACGGATCCGGTTCGCTCACTCCCATCCCTTCGGGGATCGGGACGCCATTTCCGGGCACCGGGGACCTGGCCGTCGCGTGGCGATCCCCCGCCGACAAGGCCCTGAACACGACCACGGCCCTGTCTATCAGACAGAAACCAGTTTGCTTGGACATCACACTCCCGCCAGCCTAGATTTGCCCGAACAGCGCGATTCTACCGATGCTTCGGGAAGGGCGACGCATGTCAGATACGACCGTCCGGGACTGGCGACCCGACGACCGACCGCCGCTGTCGCTGGCAGACCTGGCCGGCGGCGCCGAGATCATCGAATACGCCCCCTCGCCGGGCGGCGGCCACCTCGCCGCGGTGATCGCCGACGACGACGGCATGCGGGTGCGCATCCTCGGCCCCGGCGGTGAGGCGACGGTCTGGCCCGAAACCTGGGAGCGCGTCCGCCAGCTCGTCTGGTCCGACGACGGGCGGCTGGCGGCCATCACCGGCCAGGACGGCGCCTGGACGGTGGTCGAGGACGGCGAGCCCTGGCCCGAGACCTTCGAGTTCGTCTGGGATCTCCGCCGGGCGGCCGACGGGCGCACCGTGGCCGTGGTCAAGACCGACGACGGCTACGCGCTGGCCACGGCCGGCGAACCCTGGCCCCGCGCCGTCCCCATGATCCGCGAGTGGTGCCTGTCTCCCGACGGGGCCCGGACCGCCTGCACGGTGCAGGTCGAGCCCAGGCAGGAGGCCGACGTCGCCGCCTTCGCCGCCGGGCTCTGGTCGCTGGCGGTGGACGGCGAACCGTGGCCGCGGCGCTTCGTGAACGTGTGGGAGCCGGCCTTCGCCCCCGACGGCGCGCGGGCCGCCGCCCTGGTCAGGCTCAGCCGCACCGAGCACACCGTGGCGGTGGACGGCGAACCCTGGCCGCGCGCCTTCTCGTGCGCCTGGGGCCCCAGCTTCGCCCCCGACGGTGCGGTCCTGGCGCCCGTGAAGACCGCGATCGGCTGGACCCTGGCCCGCGACGGCGAGCCCTGCTGGAGCCGCGGCTTCACCCAGCTCTGGCGCCAGGTGGCCGCGGCGGACGGGCGGGTGGCGGCGGTGGTCGCCCCGCAGTTCGGCCGCTGGACCGTGGCCGTGGACGGCGAACCCTGGGCCGCCAGCTGGGACGAATGGGCGGGAACCCCCGTCTTCGGATCCGGCGACGATCCGCGCATCGCCTGCGCCGTGAAGGCCGGCGGGCGCTGGACCGTGGCGGTGGACGGCCGGCCCTGGTCGCTGACCGGCGAGCGCCTGCAGGGACCGACGATCCTGCCGGGCCGTGGACCGGTGCTGGCCCGGCTCGAGCGTGATGGCGGCTGGCTGCTGGCGGCCGACGGGCAGCCGGTGGGCGGCACCTGGCGGAAGCTCTGGCCCGTCACGGTGGGTCCCGGCGGCGACCACGTGTTGATCCGCGGCCTCGACACCGAGGGCCAGTTCCGCAGCCGCATCCTGGCGGTGGCCGACCTGCGCACCGGCGAGAGGAGTCGGGCATGATCACCCTCGTGACCGGACCGCTGGTCTGGCTGGCGCTGGCCGTGCTGCTCGGCGGCGGCGCCTGGCGCTTCATCGCCGTGCGGCGCGCCGTGCAGCGCGACGCCGTGGCCACGGCCTACCTGAATCCGGGCGGCTCGCTGCGCTCGCTGGCGCACTGGCTGGTCCCGTTCGCTGCGCTGAACATGCGCCAGCGGCCGGTGGTCACCGTCGTCTCCTTCGCCTTCCACATCGGGCTCCTGGCGGCGCCGCTCTTCCTGCTCGCCCACGTCGTCCTGATGGAGCGGTCGCTCGGCCTCCGGCTGCCGGCCTGGCCCGACGCGGTGGCCACGGTGCTGGTCTGGTCGGTGGTGGTGGGTGGCCTGGCGCTGGCTGTACGCAGGGCGACCGACGCCACCGTGCGCTACGTCAGCGGGCCCCGCGACTGGCTGGCGCTCGCGGTGGCGGTGGCGCCGTTCGCCACCGGCCTGGTGGCGCGCCACCAGCTGCTGCCGCCGTCCGTGGCGGTCGGCCTGCACGCGGTGTGCGGCTGCGTGTGGCTGGCGTCCCTGCCGTGGACGCGGCTGATGCACCTGTTCAACTTCTCCTTCACGCGCACGTTGATGGGCAGCGAATACGCCCATCGCAGCGCGCGCGACTGGTGAGCCTCGAGAGGGATGGCGTGAGCAAGTACCCCGTGAACCTGCCCGTGGTCGATCCTGCCCTGGACGAGGCGGCGGCCGCCCTCACCGGCGACCGGATCGAGGCCGCCATCGACCAGGTCCTGGGTCGCGAAGCGTCGGCGCGATTGCGGATCTATCAGGAGACCTGCGTCCGCTGCGGGCTCTGCGCCACGGCCTGCCACACGTACCTCTCGCGCGACCGGGATCCGCGCTTCTCGCCGGTGGCCAAGGTCAAGGACACGCTGTGGCGGCTGCTGAACGAGCGTGGCTCGCTCACGCCCCAGGATCTGCGCCAGATGGCCGTCATCGCCTACATCGACTGCGGGACCTGCCGGCGCTGCAGCCAGTACTGCCCGTTCGGCATCGACATCGCCCACCTCATGCTCACCGTGCGCCGGCTCTGCCACACGCTCGGGCTGGTGCCGCGGTACCTGCAGGACACGGTCGACAGCCACGCCACCACGGGCAACCAGATGTGGATCCACCAGGACGAGTGGATCGACACCGCGCTGTGGCAGGAGGAGGACGCCTGCGACGAATTGCCGGGAGCGCGCGTGCCGCTGGAACGCGAGGGCGCCGACGTCATGTACTCGGTGATCGCGCCCGAACCCCGGATCCTGGCCCAGCTCATGGGCAACATGGCCGTGGTGATGAAGGCCGCCGGCATCGACTGGACCTACCCCGACACCGACGGCTGGGACAACTCCAACATGGCCATGTACTCGGGTGATTTCGAGGTGATGGGCCGGGTGGCGCGCAAGCACTGGGACACGGCCATGCGCCTGAACGTGAAGCGGGTGGTGATGGGCGAGTGCGGCCACGCCTTCCGGGGCGCCATGTACGACGGGCCGCGCTGGCTCGGCTTCAAGCAGCCGCCCCTGCCCCTGGTGCACGCCATCGAGTTCTACTGGGATCTGCTGGAGAACGGCCAGGTCACCATCGCGCGCAAGTTCCCCACGCCGGTCACCGTGCAGGACCCCTGCAACACCATCCGCGGCCACGGCCTGGGCGGCAAGCTGCGCGAGGTGATCCGCGCGCTGTGCAGCGATTTCCGCGACATGAACCCGCGCCACGAGCACAACTACTGCTGCAACGCCGGCGGCGGGATGATCAACTGCGGCCCGCCCTGGAAGGCCATGCGCATGACCAGCGCCCGCATCAAGGCCGAGCAGCTGGCCGCCACCGGCGCCGAGATCTGCATCACGCCCTGCCACAACTGCCACAGCGGCATCGAGGACGTGGTCGGCCACTACGAGCTGAAGATGAAGACCAAGTTCCTGATCGAGATCCTGGCCGATTGCATCCAGCTCCCCGGTAGCGGGGACCCGGCCGCGGAGGTCTGAGATGAAGCTCCGGAGGATGGGCCTCTGCACTGGACTGGCCGGGATGCTGATCACGGTGGCCGTCGCGGCCGCTCCCGACCGCATCGAGCTGGACACCGTCGCCGAGGGAGGCCACCGCCAGCGACCGCCGGTCTTCTTCGCCCACGACCTGCATACCGCCGCCCTGGCCACGGGCGGCACCACCGATTGCACCCGCTGCCACGCGCGCGAGGCCGAGGGCGGCCTGATCCTCACGGTCGTGCGGCCGGTGGACCAGCGCGCCGCCCGCGAGGCCGCCCACCGCCTCTGTGGCGACTGCCACCTGGACGGTGGCCGCGGTCCCCATCCTGCGCTCTGCGCGGCCTGCCATGCCGCCCGGACGCCGGCGTCGGATGCCGAGCGTTCCTCGGGAATGGCGGTCTTCGACCACGACGGTCACCTGGCCGCGCTGGCTGACGAATGTGACCGGTGCCATCACGTGGCCGATCCGGACACGGGGCGCCTGCTGCCTGCCGCCGGCGAGGAAGCGGCCTGCGCCGAATGCCACGACGGCACCGCCGGGCGGACTTCGCTGCACGAGGCTGCCCATGCCTCCTGCGTGGGGTGTCATGAGGGCGGAGGCGGGGAGGCGGTCGGCCCAATCGCTTGCACCGATTGCCACAAGCACTAGGTCATGGCGGCAAATACCTGCCGATCAGCGATCGGCTGCAGCGAAACATGTCCCGAGTTGTTCCGCGCAGAATGTTGCCGACCCCTATCTTGCAGTTTCCTCTGCATGGAAAATCACGATCGGTACAATCCAGCGCGGATCCCACCCCACTGCGCCTCGTGCCATACCGCCTCCTGTCGACCGCCATCGAGGGAAAAGGGCGCCTCCCGCCAGGGAGGCGCCCTTCCCAAATCCGCAGTCAGACCTAGTCCAGGTCGAGCTGCAGCCACCGATCATACGCGTACCAGACGTCCTCCTCGAGAGCGTCCTCGCGATACTTCTCGCGGACAAGTCCCACACCCGGCGCGTACCAGTACGTCGACGCATCCATGCTGATGAGCGAACTGCCGGCACGAAGCTCGATGGACAATTCCACCCGCCACACGTCGGTCCAGACCACCGAGAAGCCGTCGTATTCGAAGGTCAGATCCTCCTGTCCGACCACCATCCCCGTGCCGGACACGGTCAACGTACCCTCGGGCATGGTGATCGTGGCGCTATCCGTCCACTCGTTGTCGGCCTCGAACGGCAGCTCGAGAATGGAGAGCGGGCTGCTGGCGAACCGTTCGGTGAACCCGTCGTCGCTCTCGGCGAAACCGGCCAACTCGATCCCGGAGGCCGACACTTCCAGGATCTCGTAGTAGTCCTGGGTCAGCCATTCGTCGTAGAACTCCACCCTGTCCCACTGGCCCGCCGTGCCCCGGGCGCGGAACTCGTACCAGATGGTTTCGTCACCCGAATCGGTGGGAATGTCGCTGCCGGCGTCACCCTCGGACCATTCGCCCACGGTGATCCAGCGACGCTCGTCCCACACGGGATACGGATCGGCGGTGCCGGCCACGGTGCCGGTCCACTCGGTCTCGCCGCTCTGCACGTTGCCGCTGACGTCGGCGTACTCGGCGAAGACCACCCGCAGCGGCAAGCCGGCAGGCAGGTCGGCGGGCAGGTCGACCGTCAGCACCATCTGATCCATGTCCCACTCGGGCTCCTGGTCAGCCTGGCTCAGCAGCCAGGCGAACTGGCCGCTGAGGAAGGTCGGCGCGAAATCGACGGTGTCGATGGGCTCGTCGAACGTGATGGTGATCGCGGTCTGGTTGGCCGGCAGGGTCGAGCCGCTGGGCGGATCGATGGACACGATCGTGGGCGGCGTTGCGTCCAGGACCTCGCCGGTGGTGAACGTGAACACGTAGGGCTCGGCGAGGCTGCCCTGGTTCGATTGCACGTCCGTCCCCACGGTGACGGTGATCTCGCTGGAAGCGGCCAGCGATTCCGTGGGTTGCAGGCGGAACCGGTAGGCGTCGATCGCCTCGACCGTGAACGGGACGGGAGCCCTGGTGTCGTCGCTGATGGTGACGCCGGTCTCGAGGGACGTCTGGACCACCAAGCTGGAGAACAGCAACTCGATGGACGTGGCCCGGTTGACGTCCGTGGCGCCGTCGGCCGGTGTGTGTTCCAGCACCATGAGTTCGCTCGCCATGGTCCAGTAGGACAGGTTCAGCGGCGCCGCGAGCTGGTTCCCGGCGACGTCCGCCAATCCCGTGCCCACGAGAACACTGACCTCGGTCGCCTCGGGCCAGCCCTCGTATTCGATCGACAGGCTCGAATCGCTACTCCAGTCGGCCAGGAGCAGGTTGCCATCGCTCATGCTGATCTGGCCGGTGGGATCGGACTGATCCATGGGTTCGCTGAAGTTGATCATGATGGAACCAGCCGTCTGTACTTCCAGCGCACCATCTTGCGGAAACACGTCGATTACCGTGGGGGCCGTGGTGTCACCGTCGCCGCCGCCGGGGTCCATGGGATCACCATCGTCGTCATCGCTGCTGCAAGCAGGAACGATGGCGGCGAGCGCGATCACGCCGAAAGCCAGGATGAGTCGTCGCCAGGGGCTGTTCATGAATTCCTCCACATGGTGTGATAGCATGATTTCAATAAATAGGACATATAGCATCTTAATTGATGGCGAACGCATCCGAAAGAGGTTAATTCCCCGTTGCGTCGGGGAGCGTCAGCCTAGAACCGCCAGATCACGCGCGCACCGGCGTCGACCAGGATGTCCATGGACAGTTCGCCCTCGGCCGAGCCGACATCTCCACTCTCGGGATTCAGGTAATCGGCGCGGAATAGCAGTCCGACCACCGGCATGAGAGCCAGCCTGGGCAAGGTATAGCGACCATCGGCAGGGGGACCGGCCAGCACGATGCTCGGATTCCAGCCGAAATCCACGAGCATGGAGAAGCTGCCGCTTCCTCCGTACAAGCTCTGCCCCACTTCGCCCTGCGGCTCGAAATCCACCTGGCCCACGCGGAGCAGGAAATCCCAGCTGTTGCTGCCCACCTGACCAAAGGCTCCGGTTCCCGAGATCCGCGTTTCCACCACCAGGTTTCCCCCGTTGTCCTCGGCGTAATCCATGGACTCGTGCGGTTTCTCCAGCACCGATCGGTAGAGTCCCAGACGCAGGTAGTGGTCGGCGGGGCCGAAGCGGACCAGGGTCAGGTACCAGTCCTCGAAGTTGGCCTGGTACTGGAACTGGTCACCGACGTCGAGGACGATGAGGCCGGAATCCCGGCTGGCGAAAACGGCCTGCTCCACGGCGATGCCCTTGCCGTAGAAGAACAGGCGCCGGTAGTCGAGGCGGAGTCCGGACAGGAACTTCATGAATCCGCTGCTCTCGGGACTCACGACGCCGAACAGCTGCAGGAAGGCGATGTAGTCCTGCAGGGCCGTGGTCGCCGAAGTCGTCTTCTCGATGACTTCCTTCTGCTCGGGAGCAGTGCCGAAGGGGCCCGTGATGCTCAGGCCGAAGACGTCATGATTGCCATAGCGCAGCGCGCAGGCGGCCGCCCAGGAGCTCGCCGGCTCGGCCTCGTAGTCGATGGCATGGCCGGTGTACTCCTCGTTGTCGTCATCGTCGCTGGTGAACCACCACGAGATGTAAGAGCCGCCTTCCACGTCGAGGCCCCAGGGCGAGGCCCAGACCGATGGAGCCAGAAGCACACCACCGAACAGGATGAAGAGGATCAGGGTGCGTGGCATGGTGGTCTCTCCAGGTCATGGGTTTTCCCGAAAATTGATAGTCAGAAATCGCGGGACGCGGAACGTATCATGCCGCGAGGAGCGCTGACAAGGCGCACTCGCCTCGCCGTTGTCCGGGGCGACGGCTGGCGCCTGCCGACCATCAAGGAACTGGATTACCTGGTCATGTTCAGCGGCGAGGATGTCTCTCCGGAAAGCCCCGACGGCAACGTGCCGTTCATCGACACCGACGCCTTCTACTGGAGCGGCACGACCCACGCGTACGCCACGGGGCAAGACCCGCAGGGTGATGCCATCCGGATCGATAATTTCGTGCGGCTGGTCCGAGGCGGTGCCTGAACCCAGTCTGGATAGGGTGGGGCGAAGGCCAACCCCACCCACCAAAAGAGACGAGGTCAGCGTACGAGCACCATCGAATGCGTCATGCTGGCCGTGCTGGTTTCGAGCCGGCACAGGTACTGCCCCGAGTTCACGGGGCGACCGCTGGCATCGGTGCCGTTCCAGCGCACGCTATGGCGACCCGCTTCCAGGTGACCTTCGCTCATCACCCTGACCAGTGCACCGTCCACGGAATACACGGCGACCCGCACCGGGCCCGCGCGATCGACGGTGAAGCTGATGGTCGTCTGGGGGTTGAAGGGATTGGGGAAGCTGGTCACCAGGAGCGCCGGAGAGGCGGTGTCGGGAGCCGGCGTGCCGGCACAATCGCCGTCGTCGCCGTCGTAGATCCCGTCGCCATCGTTGTCCTGACCTTGCGGAGCCCCGGCAAAATTCTCGCTGCCATCGTCGTTGCAGCTGCCCGTGGGCATGTTGGGGTGGCCGGTGCCCGGGTTGGCATAGTAGGGGGGCAGGACATCTTCACCCACGGTGGTGTAGTTGGCGGGGTCGGAATCCTCGTGACAGTTCAAGCAGACGGTCACACCGGCAACGTGGTGATGCTGACGAAGCCCCGCCCCGTACCCGTGCGGGCTTTCCGGGTTGCCGGCCCCGTTGTCCTCCGCGCGACCATGGCAGCCCATGCAGCTGATGGCCGCCAGCCCGTTGCCACCCTGGGATGAGGCCAGCAGGACGGGGAACTCGTTGTTGCCGTGGCAGGCATCGCAATCGCCGTTGAGCATGGTGGAGCGGTGGATGTTGTGGAGGTTGCCCCAGAGCATCCCGTCGGTGGGGGACACGTAGTTGGACGCCCGGAAATCGCCGTGACACGCACCGCAATAGGTCGCGTCATCGTTCTGGGACCAGCGATCGTAGGCCTGGGAATCGACGGCAAGCGTGAGGATGAACAGGAGGCCGACCAGGAGCAGGGTGGATTGGGATGTGCGGGAGAGGAAACGATTCATGTCAGCACCTCGATGGCTGGAGGCTGGTTGGAGTCAGGATTGATGTCTGGAATCCATTGCGGCTAGCATTATGGTCGGTTTTTATCTTAGCAAAAAGGATAACCACATGTCATCTGCATTCTGGAAGCTGGCCACGCCCGGCGTCAGGGAGATTGCCGGATCGGCCCGGGAAACCACGAGGTGGGTTGTGAATGAACCGACGTTTGGCCGCGACACAAAAGTGGGGTAGATTGGTCCCATAAGTCGCCCTGTCCCCCACCCGAGGTCCTGCCATGAGCCGTCCCTATGCCTCCGCGTTCACGTCCATCGGCCTGTCCCCCATCGTCGCCATCAGCGAGCAGATCCGCTCCATCGCTCCGGTATTCGAGCAGGACGGCGAGCGTTTCGCCTACCTGCAGCGCGGCGAGCTGGCCGATCCCACGCCTCCCTTCGTGATCGAGGCCACCAAGCGGGCGCTGGACGCCGGCCTCACCCGGTACCCCAAGGCCGGCGGCGAACCGTGGTTCAAGGAGGCGGTGGTGGCCCACATGGCCGCCGAGCACGGCATCACCGACATCGGGCCCGAGCACGTCATCTGCACCTACGGCGGCCAGGAGGGCTTGCAGCTCGTGTTCGCCCTGCTCGGCGGCGGCCGCGTGCTCAGCTTCGGCCCTGCCTGGAGCTGCGTGCTCGAGAACATCTTCCCCTACACCGGCTACGAGGTCGACATCCTGGACCTGGTCGAGGACCAGGGCCGGCTGCAGGTCGACTTCGCCGCGCTCGACCGCAAGCTCGCCACGGCGGACGTGCTGTACCTCAACACTCCTCAGAACCCCTCCGGCAAGGTGTTCTCGCGCGATGAACTCGAGCGCATCGACGCGCTTTGCCGCCGTCACGGCGTGCGTATCGTCTCGGACGAGGCCTACAAGGACTTCGTGTTCGACGGCCGTGAGCACGTGAGCCCGCTGAGTCTGCCGGGCGATCACATCATCGGGGTCTACACCTGCAGCAAGTCGTTCGCCGCCACCGGCTTCCGGATCGGTTTCACCATCTGCCGCGACCCCGACCTCATCGCCCGACTGACCCTGGGCGAATACACCCAGACCGCCGGCGTGGTGCCCTTCATCCAGCGGGCCTTCGCCGACGTGCTCGGGCTCGAGGAGCCCCGCCGTACGTGGCAGACCGGACTGGTCGCCACGCTGCAGCGGCGACGCGATCTGATCGCCGATCGACTGGCGGAATACTTCCCGGACGGGCTCTACCGCCCCGAGGGTGCCTTCTACTTCTTCCTCAACCTGACCGGCTTGATGCCCGCGGCACCGGCGGGTATGGCGGCGAGCGACCACCACGTGGCGCGCTTCCTGGAGCAGGGCATCGCCGTGGTGCCGGGCACGGCCTTCGGTGGCGAGCGGTTCGCGTCGCACGTGCGGCTGTCGTTCTCCGGGGTGAGCGACGAGGTGCTGACGGCCGCCCTGGACCGCATGCTCACCGGCGTGCTGGCCAGAGCCGATCGGGCCGCCGGCTAGAACCGGCGATCGTCGAGGAAGGGAAACCGGTGGCGGATCGTCGCTACCTCGTCGAGGTCGAGGGTCGCGGTGACCAGGCCGGCCTCGGCGCCGCCGTGGGCGCGGGTGACGCCAAACGGGTCGATGATGGCCGTGCCGCCGGTGAAGCCGAGTCCGCCGCCCTCGCCCACGCGGTTGACCCCCACCACGAACTGCTGGTTCTCGATGGCCCGGGCCACCAGCAGCGCGTCCCAGTGCGCCTGCCGCGCCTCGGGCCACGAGGCGATCACCACCACCAGGGCCGTGTCACGAGCCACCAGGCGGAACAGTTCGGGGAAGCGCAGATCGTAGCAGATGAAACAGGCGACCCCCGCGCCCGCCAGGGAGAACGGGCGTGGCCCTTCGCCGGCGTGGTGCGCCTCGTGCTCGCCCAGGATGCCCACCAGGTGCGTCTTGTGGTACTCGGCCAGGTCCGTGCCTTCGGGACCGACCGCCAGCGCCGCGTTCAGCGCGCGCCCGTCCTTCCCGGCCCGCACGTAGCCGCCGATCACGGCGACCGAGAGCTCGCGTGCCAGCCGGCGCAGGAAGGTGGGTGTGGCGCCGTCGGGAGTCTCGGCCGTGACGCGGGGATTCATGGAGAAGCCCGTGGCGAACATCTCGGGCAGGATCACCAGCCGGGCGCCGCCGGCCACCGCCTGTTCGGCCCAGGCGCGGGCACGGCGCATGTTCTCGGCGCGGTCCTCCCAGGCCAGATCCATCTGCACGGCAGCCACGTTGAGTTCGGTCATGCCGGCGACCTTCCGTCGAGGCGATGGTCGGTCCAGCCCGGACCCGACCGTCGCGGATGACCCGAGTCCGCCAGTCGAGCTAGCGGATCAGATTCAGCTTCTGGCTGGCCAGCCCCGCCGTCGTCCGCAACCGCGCCACGTAGACCCCGCTCGGCACCGCCTGCCCGGACTGGTCGAGCCCCTGCCAGTCGACCTCGTGCACGCCCGCCAGGAAGTCCCCCGCCGCGACCGTCGCGATCCGGCGCCCATGCACGTCGTAGACGGCCAGTTCCCCGCTGGCCGGAACATCCAGGCTGAACGACAGCCTGGTCAGCGGATTGAACGGATTCGGATAGGCCGCCAGCCGCACCAGCGGAACGGCCGGCGCAGGCACACCGGTCGTCTGGCCCATCAGGCCGCCCACATCCGCCAGCGTTCCCGCGGCCGCGCGCGCGATCTGCAATCCGAGCGGCGCCGTCGTCTCGATCCGCTCCCATGTATCCGTCGTCCGGTGATAGTACGGATACTCGCTCCAGTCCCAGTCGATGGCCAGGAATGCCGCGATCCCGGCCTGCTGGAACGGCACGTGGTCGCTGCCCCAGCTGTGGTACGTCTCCAGGAACCGTATGTCGGTGACCGCGGCCACGTTGTTCGCCATGGCCGTCATCAACCACTGCCAGTCGTGCTCGCCCTCGATCACCACCCCGTAGTTGCGGTCGTGGAAGGCCACCATGTCGGCGGTGATCGCCGCCACCATGGTCCGCCCCTCGGCCACCGCCTCGTCCACGAAGTGCTGGCTCCCCCGCAGGCCGATCTCCTCCGCATCGAACAGCACGAACTGCACCGAGCGTTCGAACTGCCGTCCGGCGCTCACACGCGCCAGCTCCATCACCAGGCTGGTGCCGGACGCGTTGTCCTCGGCGCCGGGCGCGTTGGTCCCCGCCTGCTCCGACGTGCTGTCGAAATGTCCGCCCACCACCACGATCTCGTCCGGGGTCACCGTCCCGGTCAGCGTGGCGACCACGTTGTGGCAGGTGTGCCCGTTGGCCACGAAGTCGTCGAGCTCCACGGTGTACCCGTAGCCGGCCAGCTTCTGCGCCAGATAATCGGCGACCAGCTCGTTGCCCGCCGTGTTGTAGTACCGCGTGCTGACTGTCTGAGGGCCGCCATCGAACCAGAAGGCCACGTCGCCGGTGATCTCGCGGATGAGCTGGTTGAAGGCCTGCTGATCGAGGCCGTCGACGTAGGCGGCCTTAAGAGCGGGGTCGACCATGGGCGGCGTGATCTCGAGCTTGGCGGCCTTGGCGCCAGCCGCCGCCGGTACCAGGGGAGTGCGGTCGAGGTACTGGATGCGCAGGGCGGCGGCGAGGAACCCGTCGAGCCGAGCGCGCGGGACCTCGACCACCCAGGCGGTCTCGCTCACCAGATGGACGTGGCCGAAAGAGGCAGGATCCACCGGTGCCGCAAGCTCGCCTTCACGAGCCGGTCGTGGGCGATCCACCAGGTACCACTCTCCATCCGCGAACCGCGGTGCCAGCTCCTCGCCGCCCACGGCCTCGTGCCCCGGACCACGGCGATCCACCACCAGCAAGCCCTCGGGCAGCTGCCAGGTGGAGAGCGCACGGCTGGGCTGGCCGGGGGCGACCTGATCCCTGGTGGCATCTGGCACGAAGTGGACGCCTGCGGCGGCCGGGATGGCCAGCAGGAGTGCGAACACGGCGGCGAGCGCGAGGCGCTTGGTCATGTCGATCGATCCTCTGGAGGCGGCTTGAAGTTGGCCAGGAGCTAGATCCGGCCGGGCTGGCCAAAGGGCCGTCCCGACCGGACTACCGGAATGGTAGCACGGGGGGTGATAAGAGGCAATTCGGCGCAACCTTGCCCGGCCCGGCTGCGTTGTCAGACCTACGGAGGTCGTCGACCATGCATGATCCCTTTCGTTCCCTGAGATTCCTGTTCATGGCGCCGCTGATCCTGGTCTTCCTGACGGTGGTCAACTGGATGACCTCGCCCGGCGACTGGTGGGTGCAGTGGGCCGCCCTCGGTCTGGGCATCGCCTGGGTCATCAGCCTGTTCCGGGTGATCCGGGGCGTCATCGTGCTGGGCGGACTGTCGGCCCTGGGCGTGTACCTGTGGCGCCGGCAAGAGCGGCAACAGCCGCGGGATCCGCGGCAGATCTAGGCAACCGCAGCCAGCTCCGTCAACGTCCAGCAGCCGCCACGCACCAGCCAGCGCAGCGGGCAGGAGCCTCGGCCTCGCCCGCCGTGCCCCCTGCCACCGCCGACCATTTGACTCCAGATATGCAAAAAGGGTAGAATACGGTCAGCGGAAGCGACGCTGCCCCGGACCGAGACACGTCTTCCCGCTCTCACTCATCTGCCAATCGCGCAGATCGGAGGAACCATCATGTGTTGGAACCATCGCCCAGCACGCCCCGTTGTGGGAGCGTGCGTCTTCCTGTTGCTCTCGATGGTGCCGGGATTCAGCCTCGCCGACACCCCCGTCCCCGGTGGCGAGGTCTCCGGCGTCTGGACGGCGGCCGGCTCGCCCTACCTGATCAACGGCGAGATCTCCGTGCCCCTCGATCAGACCCTGACCATCGAACCGGGGGTCGAGGTGCGTTTCCAGGGCTGGTACAAGTTCATCGTCAGGGGCTGCCTGCTGGCCGTCGGCACGGAGAACGACACCATCCGGTTCCAGGCCGAGGTGCCAGCCACGGGGTGGCACTCGCTGCGGTTCCTCGACACCGAACCCAACGCCCAACCCCGCTCGGAGGTGCGGTACTGCCGCATCCAGGACGGCTACGCCTGGGGCACCTGTCCCGACAACAGCGGCGGCGGCATCTACATCGCCCACGCCACGGTGACGGTGGCCAACTGCCTGATCCGCGACAACGAGGCCGTCTACGGCCTGGCCACCTGGGGCGGCGGCGGGATCTACTGCGATGCCGCGAGCAACGTGTCCATCCTGGACAACGTCATCTGCGAGAACTTCACCGACCATGACGGCGGCGGGATCTACTGCCTGATGTCGTCACCCGACATCCACGGCAACACGATCACCGGCAACACCGCCGGGCGCGGAGCGGGCCTGGCCTGCTTCAACTTCGCCTCGCCCGACGTGCAGGGCAACGACATCAGCGGGAACCACGGCGAGGGCGTCTACCTCTCCGGAGGATTCGCCTGGCTGGTCAACAACACGATCACCGACAACGAGGGCAGCGGGATCCACTGCTACCTGACGAATCCTTACCTCATCGGCAACCTCATCGCCGGCAACACGGCGCTGCGGGGCGGCGGCCTGTGGAACGAAGGCTCCAATCCCCAGGTCACCAACAACACCATCGCCGACAACACGGCCACCAGCCAGGGCGGCGGCATCTACAACACCTTCGTCATGGCGGGCGTGATCCAGCCGTCCAATCCCAGTTGCACCAACGACATCCTCTGGGGCAACACGGCGCCTGACGGGCCGCAGATGTACACGAACACGAACTGCATCGCGGCCGTCCGCTACTGCGACGTCGCGGATATGTCGGGTTCGGGATGCGTCGGCGCAGTGAGCACCGGCCCCGGCAATATCGAGGACCCGCCCCTCTTCGACACGGCGGGACCGCACCCCTACGCCCTGACCGCCGATTCTCCCTGCCGCGATGCCGGCATGCCCGGCACGCCGAACCTGCCGGCGCTGGACCTCGTGGGCCACGCCCGGGTCATCGACGGCATCGTGGACATGGGCGCCTACGAGTTCACCGCCAGCATCGCCGCTCCCGACGCCACGCCTGCCGCGGTCCGGATCCTGGCGCAGAATCGGCCCAACCCGTTCAACCCCAGCACCGTCATCACCTTCACGCTGGATCGGCCACAGAATCTGACCCTGGCCGTCTTCGATGCAGCAGGCCGGCACGTGGCGACGCTGCTCGAGGGTCACGTCGAGGCCGGCCCCGGATCGGTCGTCTGGCACGGCAACGACGACCTGGGGAGGGCGGCGCCCTCAGGTCTCTATCTGTATCGGATCGTGCTGGAAGGCGGCGACACCGAGACACGCAGCATGACGCTGGTGCGGTAGTCTGGAAGCGGTCGACGACAACGACAGGCAACTGGATGCCCAGGTGTGCGGCGTGCTATGATTGTGGGGAGGCCGTTTCTTCGAGGCGCGGTCCTTCGCCGCAGCGGGCGAGGCTCGCGTACCGACACCAACAACCGGAGGGAGTCTCCAGGATGACCAGGCTACTGAAGTGCATCCTCTTCATGGTCCTCGGCGCCAGCCTCGCCACCGCCCAGGTCGTCGACATCGACGACATCCAGCAATACCTGCCCGACGGAACACCGAACAGCCCCTTCGACGGGCAGACCGTCACGGTGGAAGGAACGGTCTACGTCCCCGCCGGCGTCTACAACGCCGGCACGCATTACATCCAGGACGCCACCGGCGGCCTTCCGTTCTACCTGCCGGGCACCGGTCTGGAGATCGGCGACGTGGTCGCGGTCACCGGAGTGGTCGATGTTTTCAGCGGCGAGATCCAGATCATGAGCCCCGACTTTTCGGTGGTCGGTTCGGCTGCCGAGCCGGATCCGCTGGTGCTGACACCGGACGAGGTGCTCGCGGACTACGAGAACGTGGGCAGCTTCGCGGCGGTCACCGGCATCGTGCTGGTCGTGGGATCCAGTTCCTTCGAACTGGCCACCAGCGTCGGCGAGAACCTTTACGTCTACATCGACAGCTCCACGGGCATCGACATCTCCGCCGTCGACGTGGGTGACACGTACCTCGTGCTCGGTCCCGTGGTCGTGTTCAACGGCCAGATCGAATTGAAGCCCCGGTTCCAGGACGACCTGCTGGAGGATCCCGGCGTCGTGGCCGCCAAGGCCGCCACGCTGACCGAGGTCAGGAACCTCTTCCGCTGAGATGGCGTGACCATGTCGAGGACCAGGCAGTCGGATCGGGTCGCCAGGAGCGGGAGCCCGACATGAACGTCCTGGCGCGCACATTGACGTACGCGACTCTCTTCATCGGCCTGGTGCTGGTCTTCATCCCTGCACGGCTGCTGTCCTGGTCCGGCATCGAAAAGCCGGAATCCATCGGACTCCTGCAGGTTTCCGGATTATCGCTTGGCATTGCCGGTGCGGTGCTGGCCGCGTGGTGCGTTCTGGCCTTCGTTCGCCTGGGCAAGGGCACGCCCGCACCATTCGACCCACCCCGGCGATTGGTCGTTCTCGGCCCCTACCGCCTTGTCCGGAACCCCATGTATCTTGGCGCCGGCTTCGCCCTGGTCGGAGCCACGCTCTTCTACGAGTCGCTCCAGCTCCTCGCCTACACAGGTTTGCTGTTTCTCGCGGCCCACCTGTTCGTGCTCTTCCACGAGGAGCCTCGGCTGAGGCGGCTCTTCGGTGAGCAGTATACCGTCTATACGCAGACCGTGGGGCGGTGGTGCCCGAAGCGGTGACGTCCCCGGCCACGGCGGGATCACCGAACGGGAAACTCGCTAAAACAGGTGCGCAAGCATCTCATTTTATCTTTCTTGTAGCCTCTGGCCCAGGTACCCGGACACGCGGCCTGTCCGCGTCTCGGGCTCCTGCCACCGACTCGATCATCCGAGGAGAGAAACGATGAAGACCTTCGCCCTTCTTCTGACCCTTTCGCTGCTCACGCTGCCCGCCCTGGCCGGCGATCACCCCACGACCGACGACCATCCCATGGCCACCGAATCCGGCTGGTTCGACCTCGAGAACTGCGCGTTCTGCAAGAACCTGCTCACCGATCCCGAGTTGCTGGAACACATGACCTGGGAGACTCACCGGATCGAGAACGGCATGATGTACATCTCCACGGTCGATCCCGGCTACGAGAAGTCCTACGACGCCGCCAACAAGGCCATGGAGAAGCTGGGCAACGACATGATGACCGGCGCGGTCAACCCGATGCAGGTCAAGATGTGCGGCTCCTGCGCGGAGTTCGGGCAGCTGATGATGGCGGGCGCCAAGATGGAGACCATCGACGGCGACGCGGCGGACATCACGCTGATCACCGCGACGGATCCCGCGCTGGTGGCCAAGCTCCACGCCTACGCCGACCGCAACAACAAGGAGATGGCCGAGATGATGGCCTCGAGTCACGATCACTCGCACCACCACTAGGCCGGACACCTGTTGCGGCGGGACGCGCCGCGCTCAGAAATCGTAAGCAAGCCCAAAGACCAGCTGGGTGTCGTCCTGCTTCGGTACCGACCCGTCGGCCTCCGCCTTTGGTTTTTCCGTGCGATCCCAGATCACGGAAACATCCAGGTCGAAGTCATCGATCAGCTCGAACGACAACTGGGCGAGCAGGTGGTGGGTGTAGCGTCCGTTGGCGTCGTCCAGCCAACGCATGGAGTAATCGAACAGGACGTCGAGCCGATTCGACAGCTCATAGTCATAGACCGTTCCGATGGCCAGGAACTGTGAGCCCGCAGATTCATCCTGACCGACCTCCACCGACTGGAAACGGGTACGCTGATAACCGAAACCCGCCCCCGACCGCCACTCGGTCCTCGCGGTACGAATCAGCTCATATCCATAGCCCGTGTGCAGCGAGAACTGGTCGCCGATATTGCCCAGCGGGTCGCGGAAGTACTCTCCGCCCAGGACCTGCCAGAAGAATCGGGCGGTCAGGAACCAATCGAATGATCCGTTCAACCGCTGATTGTTCGCGATCTCCTCGTCCCGCGTCCTGCTGTAGTTGGCCAGGTAATCCGCGCCGAACCGGGTGAGCGTGGTGCGCCGCTTGGCATTCGCGATGACGGTCAGATCGGCGCTCCTCGAATTGCCGCCCCGGAAGTTGAGGCCCAATCCTGCCGACCCCGACCAGCGATCCTTCTCCCTGCTGGTGTTCTCGGCGATGGAAACGACATGATCCCGATGGATCTCGACCACGCCCCCATCGTCGTGCAACAGCACCTGGTCGCCTTTCATGACCAGGATCCCCGTCAAGACCTTCCGTTCGCGGGAGTCGGTTTCGATCAGCACTCTCTGCGGGTTGCGGGTGCGGATCTGGTAGACGTCCTCGAAGTCCAGGGTCTGCAGATCCAGTTCATCGCTATCGAATTCGAGCGTGTACTCGTACATGACCTCGAGCTCGCCCTTCAGCCATTCACCGGAAACAAGCTGGATCCAGTCGTACTCGTCGTCCGGCGGCGGCACGAACAGGTCCCAGGCATCGGCGGCTGTCTGCGCCGCGCCACTGCCGGCACAAATCAATACCATGAAGATACATAGAAGCGGGTTTCCCTTATGCACGACGGCAGCCTCTGGCATTCATGAGGGCGCGGTTCAGCCGATCATCAGCGATCCTAATCCAGGTTTGATGCGCGAAGAACAACAAATGGAGCTACCATCGGAATGACATGCCGACATCCGCGGGGAACAGGCCAACGAAGAAGGGCAATGCCAATGCAGCTCGGCAATTTTTCCATCAGCCTGGCCGTCAGCGATCTGCAACGATCCAGGGCCTTCTACGAGAAGTTCGGCTTCACGGTCTTCGGGGGCGATGCCGCGCAGAACTGGCTGATCCTGAAGAACGGTGACCACGTGATCGGCCTCTTCCAGGGCATGTTCGAGAAGAACATGTTGACCTTCAATCCCGGCTGGGACAGCAGCGCCAACAAGCTTGAGGACTTCACCGACATACGCGATCTGCAGCGCCAGCTGAAGGCGCAAGGCGTTCCGCTGGTGGCCGAAGCCGACGAGTCGACCACGGGGCCGGCGAGTTTCCTCGCCATCGATCCTGACGGGAACCCGATCCTCGTCGATCAGCACGTCTAGACCCGGCGGCCACCCATACGAAGAGGTCCCTGGCATGACGACATCGCGAATCCACCCATCACCGGCACTGCTGGCCTTCTGGCTCGCCCTGGTCGCGAGCGGCGCGTCGGCGCAGCTCCAGGCCCCGCTGGACAGGATCTTCATCAATCCTGCCATGCACGAGCAGATGCAGCAACTCATGGCACGCGACAAGTTCGCCGAGGACCCCGAGACCCTCTATCCCGGAATGCCCAACCGCGGCATCGCCACCCGCCTGGATCGCGCCATGAATGCCTCACTCGAGATCCTCATGTCGGTGGCCGAGGAGCAGCGGAGCCGGTCGGCGGTGCTGGATCGCGTGCGGAACTTCCTCGCGACCTCCCGGTCCCTGGGCCTGGCCGAGGCGGAGAACGAGCGCATCATCTGGTGCTACGGGCAGGCCTGCGCGATTCTCGACATCGAGGTCGAGGACGGCGTGCTGGAATCCTGGCTGTATGGATCCGGAACGACCCGGTAGGGCCAGGCAGCCCTGACTCGCTTCAGCGCGCCAGCGTGAACTTGCCGCTAGCCACCTCCCCCGCAGCCGCCAGACGGATCAGGTAGGTCCCCGAGGCCACGCCCCGCCCACCGTCGTCCCGACCGTTCCAGCTGACCTGGTGGTGCCCCGCCGTCCGGTGGCCCTGGACCAGCCTTCGCACCAGCCGACCGCGGAGATCCAGGACGTCCAGTTGCACCGGCCCGTCGTGCCCGAGGTCGAAGTGGATCGTGGTGCCGGGATTGAAGGGATTGGGGAAGGCGGGCAGAAGCTGTAGAGCGGTCCTGGCGGGCAGCGGTCCGGGATTGTCGGGTGCGGCGGTCACCGTGGGGTCGGTCCAGCGCGCGAGGTTGCTCGAGGCGTGGCCGCCAGCCACGGTGAAGGCGCCGCCGACGAAGAGGCTGCCGTCGAAGACGGCCAGGCTTTGCACCAGGCCATTGGTGCCACTGCCCAGGGCGTGCCACTGCGCGCCGTCGTGGCGGGCGATGCGGTGGGCGCCCGCGTCGTCGATGTCCTGGAAGCAGCCGGCGGCGATGAGATCGGGGCCGTAGGTGGCCAGGGCGTGGACGTGGCCGCTCGACAGGTCGCCAAGGTGGTGCCACTGGGAGCCGTCGAAGCGGGCGATGTTCTCGATAGTGGTGTCGGGGATCCAGAAGTCGCCACCCACGATCAGGTCGCCATCGTGGACGGAGAGCGTGTAGACCGTGCCCGCGACTCCGTCCCCGACTTCGCTCCAGCTCTCGCCGTCGAAGGCCACGAGGCCGTCCCAGTGCCAGTCCTCGAAGATGTGGAACGAGCCACCCACGATGAGCCGGTCGTTCCAGAGCGTCATGGCCCAGATGGCCATCGACGGGCCGGCCTGGCCCACGGTCTCCCACGGGCCGCCGGCCAGGGGCTGACGGACGACCCGTTCGCCGGTCTCGTAATCGCTGGTGGAGGCGTAGAGGTCATCGCCCCAGATCTGATAGGTGCGGTGGGCGGTGTCCGAGGCCATGACCCAGTGGCCGGCCGCGGTGGACCATTCGGCGGAGTAGTAATAATAGGCGCCGGCACTCCAGAGGCCGCTGGCCAGGAGGCGATCGCCGGCCGTGGCGATGGCGAAGGCGTTGGAGGAATCCGAAGGTTCCAGAGGCGTACCGTCCGGGTCGTACCAGCCCGTGAGGGCCTCCCAGCCGACCGGGGTCCAGGCCGCGGTGAAGGGTGAGCGGAGCGGGCCGACGTACTCGAACAGGCCGCCGAGGTAGAGCCGCTGGTCCGCGACTTCGAGATCGATGACCCACTCGTCGACCCCGAGTCCGCCGCTGAAGGGCGCCTGCCAGGCTTCGCCGTCGTGGCGGATGAGGTTGGGCGCGCTCACGTCGCCGACCCCGGAGAACTGGCCGCCCAGCCAGAGCGAACCCTCATGCTCGTAGAGCGTGCGGAAATAGCCGCCGGTCACGGGTTCGATGATCTCCACCCACTCGCTGCCGGTCCAGCGCATGAGGAAGGCCTCGCTGGGGATCCCGGCCCAGCGCGTGCCCATGACGTGGAGCGAGCCGGCGGCGACGGCGAGGTCGCGGCAGTGATGCTGTGCGGCGGGGATCGAACCTAACGGGAGCCAGGTCGAACCGTTCCAGGCCATGACCCACTGGATCCCGGGCATTCCGGGCAGTTCGAACACTCCCGAGGCGTGCGGGGCGCCCTGGAAGATGACGAGGTCCTCGGGCCGTTCGGGCAGGCCCTGGTAGACGACCTGGACCTGTGCGCCGTCCCAGCCGAGCATGTGGATGGCCTGGATGCCATTGGCCGAGTGGAAGTCGCCGCCGGCCAGGAGCAGGCCATCGTGGACGAGGAGCTGGTGGATGTAGGCGTCGGTCTCCACCACGCGGGTCCAGACCGGGCCATCGAGGCGGTACAGGCCCTCGGCCGCGGCATAGAGGTCGCCACCGTAGGACGCGAGCGCCTCGGTGTTGTAGGGTCCGCCCGTGCCGACCGGTTGCCAGGCGGTGCCGTCCCAGCGCGCGATCCCGTGGAAGGCGCCGTCCTCGGGATCGTAGATATTGCCGCCGGCGTAGAGTTCGCCGCCGTGGATGCAGAACGACTCGACCATGCCGCCCAGACCGGCGCCCAGAGCGTGCCACTGCGCGCCGTCGAAGTAGGTCACGCCCTCGGCGGCGACCGGACCGGCCACCGTGAACGCTCCGCCCACCACCAAGCCGTCCTGCCAGGGGTGGACGATCAGGACGTAGTCATCGAGGCCGGGGCGGTAGAATTCGTCGGACCAGGTTGCCTCCCCCGGCTCGGCGGCAACGGTGGCGGCAGAGCCGAGGACGAGGAGGAACGCGAGGGACAGGAAGGCGGCGTGGTGGCGCATGGCCCGACTCCTTGGCGAGGGCGAGGTCGACAAGGTGCGAGTTCGTGAAGCCACGTGGATGATAACACATATCCGGAGTGGGTTGAGGGATGAGGCCAACACCGGGGCCGACCGGTTGCAATCCTGCTTGCCTGCTGCCTCCCGGTTTTGGCCGGCTGCGATGAGGAAGCGGAGACACCTGCCTGCGCCCGCATGATGATCCCGCCCGGGGCAGAAACCCGATTCTCGCAGACCAGCACGATGGAGGCCCACCTACAGCCAGACAAAAACGGTCTACAATTTCAATGAGGAATCCTGTACGATCAGGGAGTCATCTATTCGAATGCCCTGAATCGACCGGAGGACCAGCCATGCGTTACCGCGATGTCCACGAACTCTCGGTTTCGAATCCCCGCTTCTTCTGGCGTCAGAAGATGAACCTGATCCACTGGTTCAAGGAGCCCGAAACGGTGCTCAGCCAGGATGCCGATGGGCTGTATCGCTGGTTCGCGGGTGGGGTGATGAACACCTGTTACCTGGCCCTCGACCACCATGTGGACCACGGACGCGGCCGCCAGGTGGCGCTCTACTTCGATTCCTCGGCTGCCCACGTGAAGCGCCGTTACACCTACCGCGAGCTGCGCGACGAGGTGGCCCGGTTCGCCGGGGTGCTCAGGGGCCGGGGAGTCGAGAAGGGCGATCGGGTCGTCATCTACATGCCCATGGTGCCCGAGGCGGTCATCGCCATGCTGGCCTGCGCGCGCCTCGGCGCGGTGCACTCGGTGGTGTTCGGTGGATTCGCGCCCCATGAACTGGCTGTGCGCATCGACGATGCCCGGCCCAAGGTTCTGATCACCGCCAGCTGCGGGCTGGAATTCTCCCGGGTCATCGAATACAAGCCCCTGGTGGACGCGGCACTGGAGCAGGCCGAGTCGCCCCCGTCCACGGTGATCGTGTTCCCGCGACCCCAGGCCGAGGCGTCCATGATCGAGGGTCGCGACCACGACTGGCATGTGCTCATGCACAACGCCGAGCCCGTGGACTGCGTGCCGGTGGCGGCTACGGACCCCCTTTACATCCTCTACACCTCCGGCACCACGGGCAAGCCCAAGGGCGTCGTGCGCGACAATGGCGGCCATGCCGTGGCCCTGAAGTACTCCATGAAGACCATCTACAACACCAATCCCGGCGAGGTCTTCTGGGCAGCGTCGGATGTGGGCTGGGTGGTCGGACACTCCTACATCGTCTACGGGCCGCTCATCCATGGCTGCTCCACCGTGCTCTTCGAGGGCAAGCCGGTGCGCAATCCCGATGCCGGATCCTTCTGGCGCGTCATCCAGGACTATGGAGTGAGCGCCTTCTTCACGGCCCCCACCGCGTTCCGCGCCATCAAGAAGGAAGACCCCGACGCCCACCTGCGCCGCCAGTACGACATCTCCAGCCTGCGCACCCTCTACCTCGCCGGCGAGCGCCTCGACCCACCCACCTACGAATGGCTGAGCCAGGTCCTCGACATTCCCATCGTCGACCACTGGTGGCAGACCGAGACGGGCTGGCCCATCGTGGCCAACCCAATGGGCCTGGAACCGCACCGCGTGAAGACCGGTTCGGCCACCTTCGCCGTGCCCGGCTACCGGGTCGAGGTGCTCGACGACGAGGGGCGGCCGGTGCCACGGGGCGAGACCGGCAATATCTGCATCCAGCTGCCGCTGCCGCCGGGTTGCCTGCCCACGCTTTGGAACGACCCCCAGGGCTTCAAGGACAGCTACCTCTCGGCCTTCGAGGGCTACTACCACACCGCCGACGGCGGCTACATCGATGACGAGGGCTACGTGTTCGTCATGGGCCGCACCGACGATGTCATCAATGTGGCCGGACACCGCCTGTCCACCGGTGAGATGGAGGAGCTGATCGGCAGCCACGAGGCCGTGGCCGAGTGCGCCGTGGTGGGCGTGGACGATCAACTCAAGGGGCAGTTGCCCATCGGTCTGGTGGTGCTCAAGGACGGGGTCGAGATCCCCGTGGCGGATCTCGAGGCCGAGCTAGTGCAGTTGATCCGGCGGGAGATCGGGGCCGTGGCCGCCTTCAAGACGGCCATCGTGGTGGGACGACTGCCCAAGACCCGATCGGGCAAGATCCTGCGCAAGACCATCCGCCGGCTGGCCGTGGAGGAACAGATCGTCACACCGCCGACCATCGACGATCCGTCGATCATCGCCGAGATCCGGACAGCCCTGAGGCAGCACCGTGTGGGTCAGTACGCCAATCTGCCCCTGAGCGACGCCGATGCCGAGGGCATCTGAAGCGGCACCCGAGCCTTGAACTCGTTGTCAACGTGTTAGCTAATAAACGACCAAAGACATCCGTTATCAGTTGACGCCAGTCTGAAACTCGTGCTAAAAATATCTGCTTTCAATTAAGATCGCACATCTTTGCTCTTGTCTACATGGCCCCCCTACTCCGACTCAGGAGGCTTCAGATGACGAAAGCCAGCGATTACTGGAAGGCGAATCTCCAGCTGGTGGCCTTGTGCATCACCATCTGGTTCGTCGTGTCTTTCGGGTTCGGCATCCTGCTTGTCGACCAGCTCAACCAGATCTCTCTCGGCGGCTACAAGCTGGGATTCTGGTTCGCACAGCAGGGTTCCATCTACACCTTCGTGATCCTGATCTTCTTCTATGCCTACCGGATGAATGTTCTCGACCGGAAGTTCGGTGTGCACGAGGGCTGACGCCCACCAGCCCTCGGGATCGTTCCATTCTCGATGATCCAAAGAAGGAGACACCAACATGGATCTCAGAACCCTGACTTTCATCATCGTGGGCGCATCCTTCGCGCTCTATATCTGGATCGCCTTCAAGCAACGCGCCGGCAGCACCTCCGAATTCTACGTGGCGGGCAAGGGCGTGCATCCCGTGCTCAACGGCATGGCCACCGGCGCCGACTGGATGTCGGCCGCCTCGTTCATCTCCATGGCCGGCCTCATCGCCTTCAAGGGCTATGACGCCTCGGTCTATCTCATGGGCTGGACCGGAGGCTATGTCCTGCTCGCCATGCTCCTGGCGCCGTACCTCCGGAAGTACGGCAAGTTCACCGTCCCGGAGTTCATCGGCGACCGCTTCTACAGCAAGAGCGCGCGCGGCGTGGCCATCCTGTGCCTCATCGTGGCCTCGCTGACCTACGTGATCGGCCAGATGAAGGGCATCGGCGTGGCGTTCTCGCGCTTCCTCGAGGTCGACTTCTCCGTCGGCCTCGTCGCGGGCATGGCCATCGTGTTCGTCTACGCCGTTTTCGGCGGCATGAAGGGCATCACGTACACCCAGATCGCCCAGTACTGCGTGCTGATCTTCGCTTACACCGTGCCCGCCATCTTCATCTCGCTGCAGCTGACCGGCAATCCCATTCCCCAGCTCGGTCTGGGCAGCGCCATGAACGACGGCAGCGGGACGTTCCTGCTCGACAAGCTCGATGTCATCTGTACGGATCTCGGGTTCAAGGCCTATACCACGCAGAAGGGCGCGACCCTCGACCTCTTCCTGCTCACCATGTCCTTGATGATCGGCACGGCGGGCCTGCCCCACGTGATCACGCGTTTCTTCACCGTGCCCAAGGTGCGCGACGCCCGTTCCTCGGCCGGCTGGGCTCTGGTGTTCATCGCCATCCTCTACACCACGGCCCCGGCCGTGGGTGCCATGGCGCGCCTCAACTTCATGTCCACCATCCAGACCGGCGAGGTCGGCAGCGTCGAGGGCAACATCAAGTATGCAGACGTGCCGACGTGGTTCACCAACTGGGAGAAGACCGGCCTGCTGGCGTTCGAGGACAAGAACGGCGATGGTCGCATCCAGTACTACGGACCGGACCTCGATGCCAAGGCCGCCGGCTTCGGCTGGCAGGGCAGCGAGATGGTGAAGGTCGACCGCGACATCATGGTCCTGGCCAACCCCGAGATCGCCAACCTGCCCAACTGGGTGATCGCCCTGGTGGCAGCCGGCGGTATCGCGGCGGCACTCTCGACGGCGGCCGGCCTGCTGCTGGCCATCGCCTCGGCCATCAGCCACGACCTCTTGAAGGGCATCTTCATGCCCAACATCACCGAGAAGTCGGAACTCGTCGCCAGCCGATTCGCCATGGCCGGCGCCATCATCGTGGCCGGCCTGCTGGGGCTCAATCCACCAGGCTTCGCCGCGCAGGTTGTGGCCCTGGCCTTCGGCCTGGCCGCCTCATCCATCTTCCCGGCGCTGATGATGGGCATCTTCAACAAGCGCATGAACAACAGCGGCGCCATCGCCGGCATGCTCGCCGGCCTCTTGAGCACCTTGCTCTACATCTTCTGGTTCAAGGGCTGGTTCTTCGTCAAGGGCACCGCCATGGCGCCCGATGACGCCGCGCACTGGTTCATGGGGATCTCGCCGGGGTCGTTCGGCGCGGTGGGTGCGCTCATCAACTTCGCGGTGGCCTATGTCGTCTCGAAGATGACGGCGCCGCCGCCGGAGGAGATCCAGAAGCTGGTGGAACACATCCGGGTGCCGATGGGCTCCGGAGCGCCGTCCGGTCATTAGCAGACGACACTTCCGAAACCCGCGCGGCGCGCCTGGACCTGGGCGCGCCGCGTCTTCTCAGCCCAGATCGGACGTGCTGTATCGGCGGGACACCGCACCCTGCATCTCCTGCACGGCGCCGAAGGCATCCTTGAGATGGCGGGTCTCCAGGGTGGAGAGGCTCTTGAGGGGGATGTGGTTCTCGATGACCGTGCCCGCGGCCAGGGCCGCCAGCTGCTGGCGCAAGCGCAGATGCAGCAGGAACCGGTAGGTCTCGACCAGGGTCTGCCCGAGGTCCCGGCTCACGACGCCAGCCTGCATGGCGGCCTCGAGACGCTCCCTGGTCGGCCGGCCGCGGGCCCCGGCCTCGAGGCCCCAAACCCGGGCGGCGGCCACGATGGAAGCCAGGCCCCGCTTTTTCAGATCCACCCTGCCGTCCTCGGTGCGGATGCGCTGGAACAGCCCCAGCGGTGGCCTGAAGCGGAGCGACACCCGGGCCAGGTGGGCCATGAAGAGGTCGTTCTCGGCGGCTCCCGCCACCAGATCCAGCAACGAGTCCACCGCGAGGGTGCCCGCGACCGAACGGCAGTCGAAGAAGATGGAGGAGACCATGAGGTTGTCGGGCGTGGGCTCGCGGATCCACTCGGTCAGGGTGGCCTGCCACGCGTCGAGGGATTTCCGCCAGTTGGTGGCCATGCAGCCGCCAGTACAGAGCGGGAATCCTGCCGTCACGAGATCCTGGACCACCCGTTCCGCCAGCAGGCCGAAGTAGCGGCGAGCCGCGTCGGTATCGTCGGCGTAGACCAGGGCGTTGTCCTGATCGGTGAGCAGCGCCTGCTCCATACGCCCCTCTGATCCGAAGACCAGCCAGGCATACGGGCAGGGCGGCGGGCCCAGGTCCTCCTCGGCGAGCCGGCAGAGGCGGCGCACGAGCGCATCGTTGAGACTGGCCAGGATGCGGCCGATCTCGTCCACCTTCAGGCCGCCGTTGAAGAGGTGTCCCACCATGGCGGCGGCATCGTGGCTGTACGAGACCAGGGACGCGGGGTCGTCGAGGTGATCGAGCCGGTGCATGAGGTACACCGGATTGCTCGTCTGGTGGCGCAGCAGGTCGGTGGCCGACACGATGCCGATGATGCCGTCCTCGCCGGTGACCGGCAGATGGTGGATGCGTTCCTCGAGCATGAACAGCAGGGCGCCATGGACGGGGATGTCGGCCGGCAGGGTCTTGATCGGCCGGGTCATGATGTCGACGATGGGCGTATCGGGCCCCTGGTCCTCGGCGAGCACCTTGGCCTGGAAATCGTGATCGGTGACGATGCCCGGCGCATCGCCCTCCACGATGGCCACGTCCTCGTGGGCGTCCCGCATGAGGCGGGCGGCATCGGCGACGGTCGCCGCGGAACTCACGGTCACCGGCGGACGCCTGATGAGGGCGCCGATGGCGGTGGTCAGCTCGGCGCCCGGTGTGGCGAAGCCACGCCTGGTCAGACTCTGTAGCCGCTCACCGAGGTTCTTGAGGAAGAACTCGGCAAAGCGGGGATTCTGCAGCAGTGCCTGGAACACCCCGGCCGGTAGACGGTGGGTGATCATGTCGTTCCGGGCGATCACGTCGAAGGCCGGCGCCGCCTTGTTGATGATGGAGGGGTAGCCGAAGCAATCGCCCTCTTCGAGGACCTGGACCTCCTCGCCATTGCGCACCAACTGGACTTCGCCCGCTGCGACCAGGTAGAGGTAACCGCTGGTCGTACCGCCCTGCGCCAGGATCCTGGTCCCCATGGCGAAGGCCTGGGTGTCCATGGTGTCGACCACCCGCTGCCTCTCCTCCTCGGTGAGCAGGTTGAGCGGATGGTATTGCTGCATGAATTCACGGATGTCGGCGGTCATGATGCCGGAACCCCGGAACCGCGCTGCTCTCGGCGGCGGCTCACACTGCCTCGCTGCTTACGAACATGATGACGGAGAGCCATGGTTCCGTCCCGGTTGGCGACTGGGCGAAAACACCGGACCCCTCGACTCTAGCACCGATGGGGATCGCTTAAAAGGGAGGAGACAACTCCTTCCTTGGATACGCTTCCGATCGCCTATAATATCGACATCATGCGCGAACCGGCCCATCAACTCATCAAACGATCCCTGGCCTGGGCCGCCGTCTGCGCGGTCGCCGGCGCCCTGGTGATGCTCCCCGACCTGGCCGCCCGCCGCCCGGTCAACATCCTCGCCCTGATGCTGGGAGCGGCCGCCTTCTGCGTCGCCATCCCCCTCTGGCTGCGCTCGTGGTGGGCCGCCGACGCCCTGGGCAAGGGGCTCGAGGACATCCGCACCGCAGTGCTCAACGTGGTGGCCGACCGCGAGGCCGCGCTCCCGAAACAGCTACCCGGCGAGATGGCGCCCGAGATCGAGGCCATGCTGGGATCCCTGGCCCTCTATCAGGATGAGGTCACCCGCGAGCGCCACGGTCCCGACCGTCGCCTGGTCGCGGTACTGGGCGCACTCGCCAGCGGAGTGGTCGTCATGACTGACCAGGGCCAGGTGAGCCTGCTCAACGGAGCTGCGCGCGCCTTGCTGGGTGCCGAGCGCGCCCGGGTCGGAACATCCCTGTTCGCCGCCCTCAGCCGCGACACCGTGCTGGCGGCCATGGCCCGCTCACGCCAGGCGGACGGCCCGGTGGAGGCACTGTTCGAGCGCCTGGACGGTGTCGCGCTGCAAGGACGGGTGACGGCGCTGGCCAATGACGAGGGCGCCATCATCATCTTTCCGACCCTGGAACTCGCTCGCCACCGGCCAGGCGTCGAATTCGACCTCGAGCTGCACGAGGTCCCGCCGGCCCGCACGGAGATCTCCCTCGACATGAGCCTCGACGACCTGCCCATCCTGATCATGGACACCGAGACCACGGGCCTCGATGTGCGTGTCGATCATGTCGTGGCGCTCGGTGCGGTTTGCGCCCACGGCAAGCGGCTCTACCGCAATCGCCTGCTGGACGACCTGGTGGATCCGGGCCGGCCCATTCCTCCCGACTCCACGAGGATCCACGGCATCACCGATGAGATGGTCCACGGCGCGCGGGCGTTCCCCGAGGTATGGGCCAGTTTCCAGCGCCTGGTGCGCAACCGGGTCGTGGTGGGGCACAACGTCTCGTTCGACCTCACCATCCTGCGCACGGAATGCCAGCGGCACGGACAGCCCTGGGACGATCTGGTCTTCATCGACACCCTGCGTCTGGCGTCGCTGCTGAACCCGGCCCTGGGCAAGTGGGATCTGGAATCGCTGGCCGCCATCTACCAGATCGACCTGCACGGCCGCCACACGGCGCTCGGCGATGCGCTCGTCACGGCGGAGCTGTTCTTCCGCATGATGCCGCGCCTGCAGCAGCAGGGGTTCTCCACCCTGGGGGATCTTCTGCAATTCCACTGCCACGCGCCAGTCGACGTGATCGCCGGGCAACGCGACAAGGGCTGGATCATCACCCAGCCCGAGCGTCTTCGCCGCTCCTGATGGAGCGGTGAAAACGGAACATATTTATCTTCTATGGATCCAAATTCCACGACAAGCACCGCCAGGTCGTCGCTGTCCATCCGTCATTCCACGAGGAGGCTCGAGAGCATGGCTGAGAACAACGTGCCCGAAGTCTATGGACCCAACCCGCAGGTGGCCGCCCGGTCCTACATCGGTTCCATGGAGGAGTTCCAGAGACTCTACCGGCTCTCGCTCGATGATCCCGAGACCTTCTGGGCCAAGGAGGCGGAGCGCCTCACCTGGTTCCATCCCTGGCGCCAGGTCCTCGACAGCGATTTCGAGAACGTGGATTTCGCCTGGTTCACGGGCGGCCGCCTGAACGCCTGCTACAACTGCGTCGACCGGCACCTCAACGACAAGGGCGACCAGGACGCCATCGTCTGGGTCAAGGACGAGCCGGGTGAGTACGAGCGCATCACCTACCGGCAGCTCAAGCACGAGGTGGCGCGGGTGGCCAACGTGCTCAAGGCCCACGGCGTGAGCAAGGGCGACCGGGTCTGCATCTACATGCCCATGATCCCGGAACTGGCCTTCGTCATGCTCGCCTGCGCCCGGATCGGCGCCATCCACAGCATCGTCTTCGGCGGCTTCTCCAGCGAGGCCATCCGCGACCGCATCATCGACGCCCGGTGCAAGATCGTGATCACGGCCAACGAGGGCCTGCGCGGCGGCAAGGTCCTGAAGCTCAAGAAGACGGTGGACCGCGCCGTGGACGGCCTCGACATGGTGGAGACCGTGCTCGTGGCCCGGCGCACCGATGCCGACACGGAGATGCGTCCGGGCCGCGACTTCTGGCTCGACGAGGAGTGCCGCAAGCAGCGGTCCACCTGCACCGTGGAGTGGATGGGCGCCGAGGATCCGCTCTTCATCCTCTACACCAGCGGATCGACGGGCCAGCCCAAGGGCGTGATGCACACCACGGGCGGCTACCTGGTCTACGCCCAGATGACCCACCGCGTGGTGTTCGATTTCCACCCCGGCGACGTGTACTTCTGCGCCGCCGATATCGGCTGGATCACCGGCCACACCTACATCATCTACGGTCCCCTGGCCAACGGCGCGACCACGGTGATGTTCGAGTCCATCCCCACCTACCCCGACGCGGGCCGCTACTGGCAGATCGTCGACGATCTGGGCGTGAACATCTTCTACACCGCGCCCACGGCCATCCGGGCCATCGCGCGCGAGGGCGACGGCCACCTCCAGCGCAGCACCCGGGAGAGCCTGCGGGTGCTCGGCACCGTGGGCGAGCCCATCAACCCCGAGACCTGGCGCTGGTACTTCGAGAAGGTCGGCCGCGGCCAGTGCTGCGTGGTGGACACCTGGTGGCAGACCGAGACCGGCGGCATCCTCATCACGCCCATACCCGGCATCACGCCCATGAAGCCGGGATCGGCCACCCTCCCCTTCTTCGGAGTCAAGCCGCTGATCATGGACGACGAGGGCAAGATCATCGAGGGCAACGGCGTGAGCGGGAACCTCTGCCTGGCCCAGACCTGGCCGGGGCAGGCCCGCACCGTCTGGGGCGACCATCACCGATTCTACGAGACCTACTTCAGCCAGTACCCGGGCTACTACTTCACGGGCGACGGTTGCCGCCGCGACGAGGACGGCTACTACTGGATCACCGGGCGCGTGGACGACGTGATCAACGTGTCGGGACACCGCATGGGCACGGCGGAGGTGGAGAGCGCGCTGGTGGCCCACGAGGCCGTGGCCGAGGCCGCCGTGGTGGGCTTCCCCCACGAGATCAAGGGCCAGGGCATCTTCGCCTACGTCATCGTGGGCCTCGACACCAACGGCGCCACCACCAACGAGCTCGTGGGCACGCTCAAGGAGCAGGTGCGCCACGTCATCGGCCCCGTGGCCACGCCCGACGCCATCCTGGTCGTGCCCGGCCTGCCCAAGACCCGCAGCGGCAAGATCATGCGCCGCATCCTGCGGAAGATCGCGGCGGGCGAGTACACGGGTCTGGGCGACGTGACCACCCTGGCGGATCCGTCGGTTGTGGACAAGCTGATCGAGGCGCACAAGAAGCTGGTGGGGTAGAGCCATGGCCGATCGCCCACCAGACGGCCTCCGGCCCGAGATGACGGCCAGGCGTCGAGGATGAGTCCAGGAGGGGGCCCCGAGGGCCCCCTCGCTCGCGCAAGGCCCGGATCGTCCGTGTCTGCGGTAATCGGCCAAAGCTACACCGTCAGTCGTACTCGATGGACCCGCCGATCCTGACCTCGCCACCGATGGTCTCGATGAACGTCTCGATGCGCTCCGTGGTCAGCGCGTTGTTCCTCAAGATCCTCAGATCACCGGGAATCGCGTGCCCCGTGCCGGGATTGACCAGCAGGCCGTGCAGACCGCGGACACCCTCGAGCGAATTGTTGTCGGTGATGATCAGATCCCAGTTCGCCTCGACCCCCGACCAGCCGAACCGTGTGACCCCGGACAACCCCAGAAGCTCGACGATATTGTCGCAACCCACCATAAACAGGCCACCGAGGCTGGTCAGGCCATCGAGGTGATCCATGTTCTCCAGGCCGTTCATGTTCTGCAGATAGAGCAGGGAGGAGATGGTGCCCAGATTGTCGAGACCCGCGAAATCGGTCAAGCCCGGGCAGTTCTCCATGGTCAGGTGCATCAGTTCGACCAGGGATTCGAGTCCGGTCAGGGAGGTCAGACCGCCCATGTGGCGCAGTTCGATACCGGCCAGTCGCGGCAACGCGGGCAGACCGGTGAGGTCCTGCAGGGCGTGGCATTCCGTGATGGACAGACCCTGGAAGCTGCCCACACCCTCCAGACCGCTGAGACTGGACAGGCTGCCGTTGTCCCATAGCTGGATGCCCAGCTCGACCGTGGAGGCACCGAAGCCCTGCATGCTCGCCACCATGTGACAGCCGCTCAGGGTGAAGCTCTGCACGGTGACCAGCCCGTCCAGCCCATGCAGGTTGACCAGCTGGGGACAATCCTGGACCCGCAGCCTGCCGACGACGGTCTCCAGGGTGTTCAGGCCGGACAGGGAGTCCAGCTCGGCGCAGTCCCAGATGTTCACCTCGCCTGCCCGGGCCAGGCTGCCCAGACCGCCCAGTGAAGACAGCCGATCCTCGTTGATGCCGAGCAGATGCCCGACCCGCTCCACCCCGTCCAGCCCCGTCAGCGAAGCCAGGTCGTTGTCCCAGATCTTGAGGGCACCGACGACCTCGCGCACCGACTCCAGTCCCACGAGGCTGGTCAACGCCGGATTGTGCTCGATGGCCAGGTCGTCATAGTGATCCCCGCCTGAGACCTCCAGGCTGGGCAGCGAGATCGAGGTCAGACTATCGTTCAGCCGGATCCACAGATTGCCGCCGACCCCCTCGAGAGCCGGCAATTCGATGGCGCGCAGGAGCGGGTTGTTCCGGATCTCGAGCTTGTCCACGTGGCGCAACGCCGGCAGCCGCAGGGTGTCGAGGGTGGTGCAGCCGACGATCTCCAGGGTGGTCACCCACTCGAGGTTGGCCAGGGGCGCCAGCTCGGCCAGGGTGATGTCGGTTGCAGTGATCTCCAGGGTCCCCGCCACGCCGGCATACCCACCCCAGACCTCGAGATCTGCCGCCGTGGTCAGATCCGGGCTCCCGGGATGGACCGTGCCCTCGGTCATCAGGACCACGCCGAAGGTGGCCAGCTGGTTCAGCCGCGTGCGCACGGTGTGGCCTTCGGGATCGGGATACGAGATCTGGGGCAGCCAGACATTGCCGCCCAATCGGCTGACTCGCAGACCGCGTTCGTCGACATCCGCGGGCAGGTCGGCGGGATCGTAGCTGATCTCCATGTCCAGCTGACCGTCGTCCAGAACCAGATCCTCGGGTTCGAGGGTGAAGCAGGTGCCGGGCAGGACTCCGGCGAGGTCCTTGTGTGAAGGATCGGCGCGGGTGACGGTGATGTCGACATCGGCGGCGAAGGCGTTGGCCGGCCAGGTCAGGATCAGGGTGCCGTCGAACAGGCTGAAGGTGCCACCGGCCGGGGTCACGGTGATCTCTGCGGATACGCCCGGATCGCCAGGGCCGTCGCCGGGATCCACGCCCGGGGATGTAGGGTCGTCATCGCTGCAACCCGACAGGGCGAGAACCAGGACCAGGCTCAGAACAAACCCGGCAAGCGGGCGCAAGGGTATCGACAACATTAGGCGCTCCTCCGGTAGGTGGTTGGTTGCCGAGGTCATGATGGGCGACGGGCGTTACGCCGGCGTTACGCTCGGTCAGGGCTGTTGCGGAGCGCACGCATCCGCTGCTCGCCGGCGAGGCGGATGACCACGGCATTCCCCTTGCGGTCTGCGGCATGTTTTGCGACTGATGGGGGATCGACGTCCCGGCAGTTCAGGCCGTGGGACTCAGGCTGAAGCTGGCGAGATTGGAGAATACCCACCGGCGGCACACAGGGAGGAACCGGATTGACACCGCACCACGATCAGACTTCTCCGCTGACCTACGCCCGGATCACCGGTGTTCTCTACCTGGTCATCATCGCCTGCGGCCTCTTCAGCGAGCTCTACGTGCGCTCCGGCCTCATCGTCCGCGGCGACGCCGCGGCGACGGCCGCCAACATCGTCGGCGCGGAGGGGTTGTTCCGCCTCGGCTTCGCCAGCGACCTGGTGATGTTCCTGTGCGATGTGGCCGTGGCCGCGCTCCTCTACGTGCTGCTGCGGCCGGCGGGCAGGACGCTGGCCCTGACGGCGGCGGGTTTCCGGCTGATCGGGACCGCGATCTACGGGACCAACCTGCTCAATCACCTCGCGCCCCTGGTCCTGCTGAGCGGAGCCGACTACCTGACCGCGTTCGCGCCCGACCAGCTGCAGGCCCTGGCGCTGTTCTTCCTCGAGATGCACCGGCACGGGTACGATCTGGGGCTGGTGTTCTTCGGCCTGCACTGCCTGGTGCTGGGGTACCTGCTCCTCAAGTCGGATATCTTCCCGGGATTCCTGGGCGTGCTGATGGTGCTCGCCTCCCTGGGCTACCTGGTGGGCAGCTTCACGCTCTTCCTCTGGCCCGAACACGCCGCGGCGGTGGCGCCGGTCTATGCCGCGCCGCTCCTGGGCGAACTGGCGTTCTGCCTGTGGCTGCTGATCAAGGGCGTTGCCAAGGCCCCCGCTAACCACAACCGTCCCGGGTCAGCTGGTGCCGGCGACCGTTGAACGCGCCGTCGCAGACGACGAGACCGCCGTCTACGGCTAGTCGTTCAAGGGGCCGGCTCCCCTGAAAGCCGGCCCCGCTGAGGGTGTGTTCATGATCGCGGTATTCCCTAGTGGTTCGGCCCCCCCTGACCGCCGCCACCACCACCGCCGTTACCATTGCCGCCGCCACCACCGCCGCCGCCGCCGCCTTCGACGATGACCACGTCGATGTAGGAGAGGTTGTTGATCACGTCGATATGGGTGACACCACCGGTGGGCTCGGCCTTCTCGCCTTCTTCCTCCTCTTCGATCTCGGGTTCGACGATAGCGGTGTTGGCGTCGAACCAGGTATTCAGGTCGACGTCGCCGTTCATGCCGTCCAGGCTGAAAGTGAGCCGATAGTTCCCAGCTCCGTCACCTTGCTCGCTAACGTCCCAGAGCATGCCGTAGATGACCTTACCCTGGATGTTGATCTCTGCCGAGTATCCGTCGCCTGGCCCCTCGCCGCTCTCCCAGACTGTGCTGTTGTAGTAGGTCTCGGTTTCGACATCCCCATCCCACTGGCCGGTCGCAGGGTTCCAGACCAGGTTGGCCTGGTCGGGCTCCACCGTGAGCTTCTGGATGGTCAGCCGGGCGTTGTGCGTGTAGACCGTGGCCTTCATCGAAGGGTAGGTCAGGGTGTTGGTGCCCCACATCTCATCGATGCCCTGGCCATCGAGGTGCAACATCTCGTAGCCGGTCATCGACGTGGTCAGGTCCTGGAAGAGCACGACCTCGACACGCACCTTGGCCCGCTGTGGCCACGACCGAGCCTCGAGATTGTCGCCCCAATCGACCCAGGACACCATCACCGGCGTCAGGCTCCAGTCGGCGGACTCGGCCTGCCACTCGTTGGCTGCGTCCTGCTGGCGGTACCAGGCTATGCCGTCGATCTCATCGTACGCGCCTTGGAACATCGTCTCATCGGGTGCGCCACGCAGAGGAAGGTCGAAACCGTCCGACCAGATCACCGGGAACGAGAGATTGTTGCCAGCCGTGACTTCGCCCTCCTTCACCACATCGCCGACGTCACCAAGCGGACTGAGTGGACTCGTCGTTTCATCCTGGGAACAACCGCAGAACAATAGCAACCCTAGCGATGCAATCAGGAACCATCCTATTCGCCACATGACCTACCTCCTCGTTGATGCCGACCTCGGCAGCCGTTTTTGCGCCGTACGGCTTCTCCAGCCGGATGTCGGGGAGGTGGATTCATCGCCGCGGATCAAGCAACGGTGCGGTCGAGGACTCAGTTCGATGTCGTGTGGCCAGGATGGTGAATCCCTCGTGTGGCGAACATGTCCACCACTTTTCTGGCGGAAGCCGTGGCAAGCATCCAGGATGCAGTCAACCGGGTCGGGATCACCATAGGGAGAACACCTCAATCCTGGCAGGGGCGGACCCTCGTCTGGATTCGCACGCGGTGCAAATTGCTCATTTGTCTCAATCGATGATCTATCGTTACAGGGCTCACCGCAAAAGCTAGACTGAAAGGATCTGTAATGCTATAGTGAGCCCGCGGTACCGGCTACGGACCGCAACCCTCCATGAAAGTGGAGTGGTCATATGGCTAGCAAAAGGGGATTGGGAGACGGGATTGGGAGTCGGCGGCCATCATTGCGACAAGCCGTCGTGGTTGCCTGCGTGCTGGTCACCCTCCTTTCCTTGCCCTTGATCTGGCACGTCACCCACACTCTGAAGGCCTGTCAACTGGTCACGGAGGCCTACCTCAGGGGTGAGGCCCTGCGGGATCATGCCTTCCACCTCAACGAGGTCCTGGTTCACGGTGCCGCTGCGACCGTCCACCATCCTGAACTCGCCGATCTGACCGAGCGCGACCTGATCGCGACCCAGCTCTCGGACAAGCTGCTGATCGCCAAGTTCGTTCGCCAGGAGTGCCGGGCCAAGTGCGCCCTGGACCGTGCCGACTCCATCCAGACCACGCTGCGCGAACACGAGGCGGTGGCCATCGCCCTGGCCTGCGACGGACGTCAGGACGAGGCCCTCGCGCGGCTGAGCGATCCCCAGTACCACGCGAGCATGCAGGAATTCCTGGGCGCCCTCGATGCCTACGCCCAGGGATTCCATGCCGATTTCGGATCCACCCTTGCCGCCGAGCGCCGAGAGGAAATCATGACGCTCACCTGGGTCGTGCTGATCATCTTGACCAGCGCGATCCTCTGGTTCGTCCTGCTGCGGTCGGTCGAGATCTGGCGACGCCGGGTCATCAGCGAGATGGACCAGCGAGACCTGGCCCGCCAGGAGATGTCCAGCGCCCTCGAACGATTCCAGAATCTCTTCGATCAGGTCTACGATTCGATCGTGCTGGTGGATCGCCGCACTGGACAGATCCTGGATGCGAACCACGCTGCGACCGAGCACCTCGGCTTCTCCCGAGATGATCTGACCCGCATGAAGATCGACGAGATCGAATACATGCCCGGGAGTCCGTCGGCGGAGGCGGCAACCGTCTCCAGCCTGAACACCGAGGATGGACTGGTCGAACGCGAATATCGCTGCAGGGATGGTCGGCGCCTCCTGGTGGAGGTCAGCCGACGCCAGGTGGAGGACCGCGGTCGCGAGGCCGTGCTGTGTCTGGTCCGGGACATGACGCGGAGGCGCCAGCTGGAAGCTCAGCTTTGCCACGCTCAGCAGCTGGAGAGTGTCGGTCGGCTCGCAGCCGGCATCGCCCACGACCTCGGCAACACCTTGCTGGCCATCTCCGCCCATACCATGTCGCTGCGCAAACGCGATGACTTGCCCACCGGCAAGCAGGACAACCTGGTGCGGATCGAGGTCGCCGTGGCACAAGCCACGGCGGTCATCAAGTCGCTACTCTCTCTGACCGACCGATCAGTGGTCCAACCGCGGTTCATCGCAGCTGCGGCGCTATTCAAACGTACTGTCGAGCTGCTGCGGCCGGTCCTGCCAGCAGCCATCCAGTTGGTAGAGGGTCCGATGCCGGATCAGCCAGTGTGGATCCACGTCGATCCCGACCGTGTCCAGATGGCCTTGCTCAACCTGGCACTCAACGCCTGCGATGCCATGCCCTCCGGCGGACAACTGGGTCTGGCTCTGGTTTGTCGCGCCCCACCTGGCGAGGGGAATGACGGGTATGTCGAATTCTCGGTCTCCGATTCCGGCCTGCGAGACGCACACCGGAGTATTGACCGGAACCACGATCCGTTCCTCATTGAGGACCCGGCCCAGATCGGCACAGAGCTAGGGTTGTTCAACGTCCAGCGCATCGCTGCGGAGTGCCATGGTCACCTGAGTTTCACCTCGCAGTCTGGCAACAGGATGGAGTTCACACTGCATATCCCGCGGTGCGACCCCATGGCGAGCAGCGATGGGACATGCGAGGCATCAGCACCCGCCAGCGGCGACGACCGGACGGTCGTACTCGCGGCAGCTCCTGGTCTCGCGCGGGAAGCGATGACCGAAGCGCTCGGCACCGCGGGATATCGTGTTCAGGACGCGTCATCGGCCGGGGAGCTGGTGACGACACTGGCCAGCGGCGGCCAGGTCATCGGCCTGGCCATCGTGGATACCGACCTCCCGGGTGACGAGAGCCTGAAGGCCATCTCTCGGCTCGCCCGCCAGCAGCATCCACCGATGATCCTGATCACCGACCGCCCTCTGCGCGAGGTCGAGGCACTGTTCGAGGGCAGAGCGATCATCCTGGCGAAGCCCTTCACCATGCAGAATCTGTGTCGCCTCGTCGCCACTGCGCTCAGTGAAGAATTTGTACGCGAGGAGGCATCGAGATGAAGGCCATCACCGTCCTGCTGGCCGATGACCACGTCTTTCTTTGTGACATGCTCGCCGAGCAGCTGTCTGCAGCGAGCATGGAGGTGGTAGCCAAAGCCGGCGACACGGCCAGAGCCATCGCCGCCGCGCGGTGTCATCGTCCAGATCTCGCCATCCTGGACATCGACATGCCGGGACAATCGGTCTTCGATGCGGTCCGGCTGCTGCGGACGGAGTTGCCCGAGATGCGGGTCGTCCTGCTCAGCGCCCACGTCTCCGATCATTTCGTCCATCAAGCGCTCGATCTCGACGTGGCGAGCTACATCCGCAAGACCGAGTCGCTGGAGGACATCGTCCACGCCATCAGGGAAGTGGCTGCCGGTCGGAAATACTTCTCGCCCGAGGTCTGCGCCCGCATCGCCCTCGTTCATGGCAGCAACGGGCTGGGTCCACCCTGCGCCCGCATCGAGACCCTGACACCGCGGGAACTCGAGATCCTGGGCTACCTCGCCCGCGGTCTGGCCAAGAAGGAAATCGCCGCGGTGATGAACCGCAGCATCAAGACGGTCGACCAGCATTGCACCAACCTGATGGCGAAGCTGGAGATTCATGACCGCGTGAAGCTGGCGCGTTTCGCCATTCGCGAAGGGCTGGCACTGCCCTGATCGATGGAGCCCTTCGCGGGGACTCCATCAGCGATACAGCGCCTTGATCTCGCTCCAGCTCCGCACATCCACGGTCACAGCCCCCGACAACCCGGTGATCGCCAGCAGGTACTCGTCGACGAGGTAGCCGCACGGCTGCATGTCCGCGTAATACGGACGCACCTGCAAGGTCACGACCTGGCCCGGCACGGTCGGCACCACGAGCTGGCCCGTCTCGCAGATGCCGAACTCGTAGGGGAAGAGCGAGATCTCGTCGCAGCCGTCGAGGAAGAGCACGTCGAAGCTGGCGGGCCAGGAGTAGGGCGCCGTGGCCTCGATGAGCACCTGATCGCCGGCGGCCGTGAACTGGAACCAGTCGCTGTCGCGCTGCCAGTCCGCGCCGTTCTGGCAATAGCCCACCGTGCCGCAGAAATGCAGGGTCTCGGCGTCGAGCGGCCGCTCGAGGATCTGGAACACCGGCGGGTCCACGTCGCAGCCGCCGTTGTAGGTGTCGACGTAGCCGGGGTAGAGCGACGGCTCGCCCTCGAGGACGTCGCCGGACGAGCAGCCGAAATCGCAGGGCAGGTTCTCGCAGACGGTCACCACGTAGGCGCCGCAGGCACCGCCGTAGCCGTCGATGACCAGGTAGTAGCGCATCCCGGACACGAGCGGCACGCTCTCCAGCTTGGAGACGTAGTCGGGGTAGAAGTCGTCGTTGCAGTCCACCAGGTTCAGGTCCTCGTCGTAGAGGTACACCTTGGTGTCGTAGCTCGACCCCATCAGGTCCACGTCGACCACGGTGTCGTGTCCGGGCAGGAAGGTGTAGACCACGTCGGGGGAAGTGGAGCCCGAGTACGGGCAGACCTCGTCGTAGTCGTCGAGGTTGTCGCAGGTGGCGCCGGTGTCGGCGAAGGGCAGCATCACCGGCAGCGCGGTGGCGATGTCCTCGCCGCCTTCACGGGCGTCCCGGGCGCCGCGCGCGCCAACATGGTCGGTGGATTTCTGGGCCTGGACGGGCATGGCGAGCAGCAGCAGGCCGGTCACGAGGGCGAGGGAGCGCATGACGGTCCTCCTGGTCTGAGCGGGGACCGTCATGATATCACGAATCGCGATTCAATTCCACGGGACGCCAGGGCCACGCGCCCGCATCGGCCCACGGGTGCGGGCAGCCACCGGGGCTACTGCGGGCTCGTCACGACCGACGAAGGCGGTGCGGGGATCGTGCCGCCGGTGGAGCTCGGCGAGGCGAACGGCGATGATTCAGTCTCTTGCCGCCAGTTCACCACCGGTCGCTCCAAAGCCGAGGCGCCGCCAGCGAATTCCCCGGCCACCTCCCGGTCCTCCTGGACGAACCGCTGCCAGCGTCCGTGGAGCTTCTCGCGGATGGCCGCGGCCTCGCGGACGTGGCCCATGGCCGCTTCCCGCTCGGCGACCCGGAGCTCGAGCACCGGATCGGCCGGGGCGAGCAGGGCCGCCGCATGCGCGGTCCAGAGGGGAGCCAGGCGCAGTCCATTCTCAGCGAGCGTGCCAGTGATCCGGTCCAGCTCCTGGCTGAGGTCCAGGGGACGGAACCAGAGGCCCAGGGCCACCAGGGCGATCAGCAGCGCGGCCGGAATGCGGTCGGCGCCCGCCATGGTGCGAACCACTCGCGGTCCTGCGGCCAGCCGTCCGGCCTCGAGCGCCGAGACCAGCCAGGCGAGGACGCCGAGGCCGGCCAGACCGACGAAAACCAGGAAGGCCTGTTCCAGCTGGAGATCGGTGAAGACAGACGCGGGTCCGGAACGATGCCAGGACCACCAGTCCACCGCGCGCCACAGCGACAAGCCGGCCGTGGCACCCAGCCCCACCAACATGATGCTGATGGCGCACCGGACCCTGCGCCCGGCCAGCAGCAGACCCAGGCCCGGCGCTGCAAAGCCAGCCAGGCCCGCGACCAGGGGCCGACGATGGCCGCGACGCGCCAGCGGACCTTCATCGCAGCGCCGGGCTGCGGAGAGCAGTCCCCCGCACCAGGCAGCCAGCCAGGCCACGCCCGCCACCATGGCGGCGGCGGCCTGAGCGATCACCGCGCGGTCGCCGCCACCGAGCACGCCCGCCTCTTGTGTCCAGACCCAGACGGCGGCGCCAGCCAGCACCACGGCGGCCCCGGCGCTGATCCAGCGCACTCGTTGCCGCCGGGCGTCCGCGGTCATGAGCAGGGAAAGCGGACCCAGCGCGAAGGCGGCCACGAGCCAGAGAACGGGCTTGGCGGGCGGTCGCGCGCCTTCGACAGGGCGAGACTCCACGCTGGCGGATCGTTGACGCCTGGTCCGTGGATGTTGCTGGGGTGTGGGCGTGAGGATGTCGTCGCCCAGGGGCGACAGGCTGCGGATGAGGTCCGGGTCGGTGGCCTCGGGCTCGATGATGTAGGTGCGATCCTCGTTGGCCATGATGATCCAGCCGCCTGACGGGGTCCTTGTCTGCCGCGCTCGCCTCCATCGATCCACGACGCTTCACCTCTCTTTGGCAAGAACCGTGCGGGGATCATGGGAAACGACGGGGCGTCATCGGCCATTGCGAGCGGTGGGTGGTCGAGCAAAACGCGTCCGCATGGGATCCGGATGTTGCAGAGGTCCGCCACGCCATTTGACGCCCGATGTTCAGCGATGATAGAGTCGGCACGATCATGCTCCGAGGAGGTCGGGTTCATGGGACCTGAAATCACGGCAGCGCCCGGTGACGGGCCGGCCGTCCTGCATCGCTGGTCGGCGCGCAAGCTGCAGCCGATCATCCTGCTCTACGTGGCCCTGGTCTTCGCCGCCTTCATGGTGTTCGCGTACTTCGTGGTCCACTCGCCGACCGCGGTGAAGGCGCTGGCGGCCGCGGCGGTGGGCGGTATCGTTCCGCTCGTCCCCGGAGTCCTCAATCGGATCGAGTATCGCCTGGACGAATCCGGGCTCCAGAAGCGTCCGTTCCGCCCGAAATCGCCGCGGGATTACGAGGACGTCTTCCGCTGGTATCAGCTGAGCCACGTGGTCCCGGTCCGTAACGGATTCAAGTTCTACAAGCCCCTGGACGAGCCGAACCCGCTGCGCCGGTTCTGGAAAGCCCACATCTCCGACGCCTACTCCGGCGAGTTCCAGGTGGAGGCAAAGGATCGGGGGCGCGTCCTGGAGGTCATGGCGGCCAGGCGCATCCCGACCGCGAAGCCGGCATGCCGATCCGTTCCTGGAGCGTAGCGTCCAGAAAGCTCTAGAACACCACACCCACGGTCACGTCGAACCAGCCGGTGGCCTCACCATCGAGCTGGATCCGGTGATAGCCCGCCCTCGCCTCGAAGTGGTGCACCCACGCTGCGATGCCCAGCTGCCACGAGAAATGGGTCATGCGGCCGCCCCCGCCCTCGATCAGGAGCTCGCTGTGGTTGGTCACGCCCAGTCCGAGAAAGCCCCTCAACCACCCGGCATTGGCCTGCCCGAGGGCCTGGATCTCCCAGGCGTCGAAGTCCTCGCCGAAGTAGTCGCCGAGCACCGGCAGATCGCCCAGGAGGTTCTTGAATTCGTGGTAGGTGACGATCCCGCCGAGGTCGAAGACCGGGGAGAGCGGCGTGGTCAGGTACCCGCCGACGTTGTAACCGGCGTCGAAGCCGCTCTTGAAATCGCCGGCCGGGAAGCTGCCGCCGATGAAGATGGACCCCGTGGTCTCCGCGGAGGCGAGACCGCTGCAGATGACGAGGCAGAGGATGGTCGTGGCAAGGCGGATCCTGGAACCGGTCATGGTCGGCACTCCCGTTCGTAAGCTGAGGACAGGGTGGTCATTTCAAGGTCAGGATCGTCCCGACCCCCACGGCGATCACCACGGTGACCGCCGTGTAGAGCCCGGCGCCGAGCAGCGGCGCCAGGAGGGCGACGAACCAGCTATCGACCCTGCGGGTGGCGAACAGCCGGAGGTAGGCGTACAGCAGATAGACGATGCCGACCACATCCAGGGAGATCATGTACCCCGATTCCTGCAACGACTCCGTGCTCATGAAGAACATGGGGACCACGAGCACGAGCTGCAGGACGTTGATCTCACCGATGAAATAGGCGTTGAAGGCCATGTGCCGAGAGAAACCCGCGATCCGCCGCCGATACAGCAGGAAGCTGAAGAGGGACAACGCGGGCAGCATCAGGAACAGCGTCGAGAGCGCGCTGTAATCGCGGTTCAGCTTCTTGTAGATCATGGCGGCCGCGTCGGCGATCTCGAGCGCCTGCTCCTGGTCCTCCGCATCCAGCTGGACTTCCCTGCTGGTGATGGAGGACTGGATCTGGTCGTCGAGCATCCGGTCGAAATCGACCGCGGCGTAGAGCAGGAAGGTCAGCACCGCCGTGGTCAGCAGGACCCACTTGACGGGCGAGTAATAGGCCGTCCCGGCATCCTTGCCGTAGGCCTCCACGACCCGCCGGGGACGGATCAGGAGCGCGACGATGGTCTGCCACAGGCCCTTCTGGATGACGAAGGCATCGTCGAGCAGTTCTCGCTTGAAATCGCCCCGGGGCGAGGAGTCGTCCGGCCTATGCGCGGCGGCCATGTGTCCCTCCAACTGACGGAATCCCGACTGTCCGTTCCAGGCTACCGAGTCGGCCTGTGGAAGGAAAGGACAAAGCCCTCGGCGGGTCCGTCTACCGGACGAGCGCCAGCCGACCCTGCGCCACCTGCCCGGCCATTTCCAGACGCGAGAGGTAGACGCCGCTGGGAACCTCCCGGCCCGCGGCATCGCGACCGTTCCAGACGACCTCGTGGCACCCGGCCGCCACGACCCCGTCGACCAGGGTCGCCACCGCACGACCGCGGAGATCGAAGATCCGCAGCCGGACGTGGCCCGTGCTCACGACCGCGTAGTCGAGGCGCGTGGCCGGGTTGAAGGGGTTGGGACGCGCCGCGAGGCTCAGAGCGGCCACCGCAGGGCCGGTCTCCGGTTCGACCGGCAACACGCCATCGCAGTGGGTCCAGGCCAGGTGGAGCCCGTGGCCGCTGCACGCGACTCCCACCAGCGAACCGCAGGCGTCCACGGCCACCGCGGGGCCTGGGACCGGCGCCCAGCCCACCACCGCGGGCTCCTCGACGCTGGCGAGGTCGACGATCCAGACGCCGTCGCTCGTGTCGATGACGTAGGCGTAGGAGTCCAGGAACGTCACACGCCTGGCCGAGAAGGGCCCGCTCACCGTGCTCAGCATGGAGAGCGCGGTCGGATCGGAGATATCGACCACGTACAGTCGGCCGTCCCAGGCGTCGGCCACCAGTGCGATTTCTCCACGGCAGGCGACGTCGTAGGCGGGGTTGGACAGCTCGAGGGTGCCGGCAAGCTGCGGTGCCACCGGATCCGAGATGTCCACGGCGTGGAGGCCCGTGCTGGTGGCGATGAAAACGTGGTCCCCGACACGGTCGATACCGCTTTCCAGGCCCGGGAGGTTGAGACCGCCGACCGGGACCGGCGCGGCGAGGTCGGCGAGATCCACGACGGTCAGCCCGGCGATCTGCGAGATGGCGAAGGCATACCCGCCGTCGCTCGTGACGGCCAAAGGCGGACCGGGCATGCCCGCAGACCCCAGGACCACCGGCGCTTCCGGTTCGGTAGCGTCCAGGATCTTGAGGCTGCCGCTGGTGCCCTCACCGGTCGCCTGATCGCCCCAGAAGAGGAGCGGTCCGTCGCGGTGCACGCAGCGGCCCTGAGCTCCCATGTCCAGGGCACCCATGAGAGCCGGCGTGGGCAGGGTCCCGAGGGCGAGCACCTGCAGCTCCTGCCGATTCACGATGTAGGCGTGGGTGGATCCCATGGCCACGTCCTGGACGTAACCGGGCAGGCCCAGCGTCTCGTCCCAGGGCAGGAGCACGGGATCGGTCGGCTGGCTCGCATCGACGACCCGGAGCCCGTCGCTGGCACAGGCGGCCTGGATGGTCGACCCCACGCCCACGAGATCCCAGATCGTGTGGGGGACCGCCACGCGGCCCAGGATCTGCGGATCAAGGGGATCGTCGAGATCGATGACCGCCACTTCGGTCTCCGGGTATGCCGGCGTGTCGAGGGCTGCATGGAGCAAGGCGCCCTGGACCGTCAGGCTGCGCGAAGGGCCCGAACCGCCGATCCAGCCCACCTGCTCGATGGCGGCCGGGTCGGAGATGTCGAGGATCCGGATCGGATTGGCGGCATCCGCCACGTAGGCATACGGCCCGTCCACGGCGATGTCGACGAGGCCGCCGCCGAAGTAGTATTCGCCGAAGACGATCGACGGGTCGGTCGGATCGGAGACGTCCAGGGCCAGGACCACGCTGTCGAATGTATCGATGTAGGGTCCCACCAGGAAGAGGTACGTGCCCGACAGGGCCATCCGCGAGCCGCCGACCAGGAAGAGGTCGTTGACGTGCACGGGCTGTTCGGGGTGCGAGATGTCCACCACCAGGACGCCGCCGCCCCAGGGCCCGTAGGTCACGTACAGGTGCACGCCCTTGGCCACCACGTCCCAGGCCATGTCCGGAATGGGCAGCGAGCCCGCCACCTGCATGTCGGCCGGGTTCGAGATGTCGAGGATCTGCAGATCCTCCTCGTAATTGATCACGGCGAGCACGGACCCGGACACCGCCAGCCGCGTACCGGGGATGGCGATCTTGTCGAGAGCCCGGGGCGTGGTGGGATCCGATACGTCGAAGCTCGCGATCCCGGTGGAGGTGGCGAGGAACAGCGTGTCGCCGTGGCGCAGCACGCCCTCGGCGCTACCCTGGCCGAGCAGGCCGCCGGCCAGGGGCGCCGGTCCAGGGTAGTAGTCATCGTAGTCCAGGCAATCCTGCTGGGCGAGGCCGAGGACCGGCAGCAGGAGCAGCGTGGCCAGGAGCGTGGTCAGCCGCAGGGCACGGTGGCGGCCATGCATGATCATCCCTCCAGATCATGGTCCAGATCGCGGTGTCGTTCCAGATCATGGCTCATGGCCCCCCTGGCCGACATTTGATCAATGAGTATACCAATCCTGAACAACCCCCGTCAATTCACCTGACCCAGGCGATCGACGGGCAGCCAGCCTGCGCGAGGAGCGATGGGTCAGTGTAAGAAATACTTGACTTCTTGCGACCAGGTGTGTAAATTTTTTCTTACACGCCCAACCAGGGAGAAGCCCATGTCACTCGCCCGCAAGACGGCCCTCATCTCCGGCACCGCCTGGTTCCTCATCACCATCGCCCTGTTTGCCGTGTTCTTCACCGTCGGCCCCGAGGCGTTCACCGCCGAGAAGAACAAGGGTGCCCGGCTCCTGTCGGCCAACATCATCCTGCCCGGGTACCTGCTGAATTTCGGCATTCTCGTGTGGAGCCGACGCGGACGGCGGCGCGGCGACCTCGACGAGCGCGACAAGGCCGTGGAACGCCAGGCCTCGGCGGCCTCGCTGATCGTCATGCTGATCCTGTTCTTCGGGGCCACCCTGGCGCTCTTCGAGCATTACCGGGAACTGGGCGCGGTGCCGGCAGGCTGGCTCTACCTGCTGGCCTACGGCTCCGTCGCGGTGGTGTCGCTGCTGCATCCGATAGTGAGCCTGATCGTGGACTACAGCGGTGCCGCCGATGGCTAAGGCCCGCATCCGCAACCACGTGCGCCGCCTGCGCGAGGAGCACGGCCTGACCCAGACCGCGCTGGCCGCGCAGTGCGGCTGCACGCGCCAGACCATCATCATGCTCGAGCAGGAGAAGTACGTGCCATCGCTGTCGCTGGCGTTCTCGGTGGCCGGGGCGTTCGGCGTGGCCATCGAGGACGTGTTCGAGCCCGACTGACAGGCGGCAGCCTCCCATGGTATAATTTCCCAACTAACGAAGGATTGGTGATCATGTTTCGCCCGCTACTCACGATCCTCCTCGCCCTGGGCCTGGCCGCGGCCGGCCTCGCCGACACTGACTGCGCCGATTACACCGGAGGCCTGCGCTGCATCGGCAGCGCCGAGGTCCCGTCCTATCCCTCGGGATCCGTCAGCCCGGCCGGTTACGACGACTTCGTCGTCAAGGGCGGCACGGTCTACGCCTTCCAGTCCCACGTCGGCCTGCGGGTGATCGACATCGGCGACCCCGCCGACCCCGTGGCGCGCGGCAGCTTCCCCCTGGAGCAATACGAGCACGCCCGCCTCACCGCCATCGACCACTACGTCGTGATCCTGCTCGGCAGCGCGATCGTGATCATCGACGTCGACGACCCCGACGCCCCGAGCTACGCGACCCATCTCTTCCTGCCCGGACAGCCCCAGGACCTCGTGCTCCTCGACGACCGCCTCCTGCTGGTGGCCGGCGGCGACGCCGGCCTGGTGCTGGTCGACCTCGACGACCCCGCCGTCCCGCAGATCGCGGACCAGTTCGACCTCGGCCTGCCGGTGGAATGCCTGGCCCGCGACGGCGATACGGTGGCGGCCATGGCGGCCGGCACGGTGCTCGTGATCGACGTCGCCGTGCCGAGCTGGCCAGTGGTCCGGGGATCGCTGGCCGTCGGCGGCGCCACCGGCGATCTGGCGCTGGGTCTGGAGGGCGACCTGGTGGTGATCGGCCGGCGCTTCACCAGCACCTTCGTCGACATCGGCGATCCGCAGGCGCCGGTTCTCCTGGGCGAGCTGCCAGTGGGCGGTCACGGCGCGGCCATCATCGACGGCGTGGCCTACCTGTCCAGCCGCTACAGCTACGAGATCCCCGACGGCCTGTACCTGTACGACGTCCACAGCGGCCGTCGCGACCGCTTCGACCCCGAGCTGCTCAACTGGATCCCCATTCCCCAGGGGACCCACGGCCACCAGCGAATCCCGGGCACCGACCTGGTGGTGTCGATCATCCAGGGCGCGCACCTGGCCACCGAGGGACCCCTCGGCCTGCAGATCTTCGAGCGCGCCGGCTACGGGACGGCGCCCCCACCCACGGGCGTGGTCGTGAACCCCTATGTCGAGAGGCGTTACGAGGCCGTGTTCGTGGGCTCGTATTGCTACATCGGCAAGGGCGACGACCTGGGCGTCTGCGACGTGAGCGACGTGACGGCCCCGGTGTACCTGCAGGACATCCCCAGCGGCATCGAATGCCTCGACGCGAGCGGCGGCTTCCTGTTCACCGCCTACGAGATCATGTTCGGCGACAACCGCTTCCACAGCTGGTCGCTCGCCGACCCGGCGAACCCGGTCCAGGTGGACCTGCTGGTGACCGAGAACTACCGCCCCCTCGACCTGAAGGTGCACCAGGGCGCCATGTACGTGACCCGCCACGACGGCGGCCTCGAGATCAACGACGTGCGCGACCCCGCCGCCATGACGACGGTCACCCCTCAGTGGCCGTCCGCCCAGGCCCTCAACCAGATCCGGATCCTGGACGGCGAGCTCTGGATCGGCGCGGCCATCGGCCTGTTCCGTGTCGACGTGACCGACCCGTTCGCGCCCGAGATCCAGGAGGTCTATCCCGCCCGCGGCGATCTGCACCAGGTGGTCTGGGGCGGCGACCGGCGTCTGGCCTTCGTGGTGGACCACACCGCGAACCAGCCCGACGCCTGGGAGATCTGGGACGTCACCGACACCGCCACCGCGGCCCGGCTCGCGCGGGTGGAACAGCCGTGCTTCTGGGAGCCGACCGTGGTGGATATCCGGTGGCACGGCGATGTGGTCTACGTGGCGTCCATGATGACGGTGGACCTCTACCGCTGGGACGGCACCGGCGACCCCGAGCACCTGGCGTTCATCCCGGAGGGTCCGGATTCGCCCAATGGCCCGGGTTCCCGGTTGAGCCTGCAGATCCACGCGGGCAACCTGGTGGTCTTCGGCGGCCACGACGTCGAGCTACGGCTGTGGCCGCTGCAGTGTCCGGCGACGCCGACCGCAGCGCCGGCGTTGACGCCGCGGACGGCCGCCGGGCCGATCCTGCTGGCGGCGCCCAACCCGTTCAATCCGCGCACGACCTTCACGCTGGCCGGGTCCCCCGGTTCGTCCCCGGCGGTGGAGATCTTCGATGCGCGGGGACGGCGGGTGCGGACGCTGGCGGGCACCGGGGCCGCGATCTGGGATGGCCGAGACGGGCGAGGACGGGAGCTGCCCGCCGGCGTGTATCTGGCGCGAGTGAAGACACCGCTGGGGGAAGCGGTGAGGCGGGTGGCGTTGGTGCGGTAGGGCCACTGTTTCACGAGCTGCGGCGAGTCGGCTTCCCGCCCGCCTACCGCAACTCCTCGGTCCAGTTCTGCACCAGCACCAGTCGCGTCAACTGGCTCATCCCCAGGCGATGGTTGATGACCAGCCGCTCGCCGTCGGGGAACAGATCGTAGATGGCGCCGGGTCGCGACGGATTCAGCTCGTGCAGCTGGCGCACCCGGCCCACGGAGAACGCCGGCCCCGAACCGTCGATCTCGGCGATGTTGAGGTGGTCGTCGTTGTCGAGATAGTAGAGATACTTGCCGTCGGGGCTCCAGCGTGGCCGGTCGCCCTCGTTGGTGGAGACCTGCCACTTGCTGCCGGGGCCGGGGAACGGCGTGACGTAGACCTCCTCGCGGCCGCTCTCCTCGGAGGTGAGGGCGAGCCAGCGCCCATCCGGAGAGAACATGCCGTCCCATTCGGCGAACGGGGTCTTCAGGAACGGCCGTGGCGGCTCGCTGGTATCGGCGTGCGCCACCCAGATGTCCGCATCGGCGCCCACCGCCTCGACGTAGGCGATGAGGCCGCCGTCGGGCGACCAGCTCATGGGGAACAGCCGCTCGGCCGAGGCGGCCACCAGCCGCGCCGCGCCGGTGCCGTCGGCCGACTTCACGTAGAGGCCCCGCCCAGCTTCCCGTGCCGAGTAGAAGGCCACCTCGCGACCGTCGGGCGACCAGACCGGCGTCCGGTCGGTGTTCGCATCGAACGTCAGGCGCGTGCGGATGCCCCGGTTCAGGTCCCAGATCCAGATGTCGATATTGCTGCTGGCCATGTCCTCGATGTCCACGGCCACCCGCGTTCCGTCGGGCGAGACCCGCGGCGTGTACTGCGTCAGTGCCGGACCGATCCGTCCCTGCGGACTGCCGTCCACGCCCATGATCTCCAGCTGGGACCCGCTGGCGATATCGCCTTCCCGATAGACGAGCAGGCCGCCGGGCGCCACCGTGAACACGCCGCGGCTCCAGTTGGTCAGGGTGGAGATCCCCTCGGCCAGGGGCACCGCGTCGCCGGTGACGCGGCCGGCCCCGGCGTCGAACGGCAGCGCCATGAGCGTCCGCTCGCGCACGAAGAAGATCTGACCGTCGGCGTAGGCCGCGTTGGACCTGGCCCGGAAGAGCCGCTCGACTCCGGGCGCATCGAGGCTGCCCAGGCAGACGGCGTCGTTCTCGCTGCCGGCGTCGCTGCCGGTGCGGGCGAAGAAGAGGAAGCGGCGCCCATCGGGCAGGAACTGGACCCAGCGGTGCGTGAAGTCTTCCTGGGTCGAATCGAGGACGGTCACCGCCAGGGACTCGCCCCCCGCGGCCGGAACCCGGTGGATCACGTCGGTGGACGTCGGGGTGAAGAGGATCACGTCGTCGGTGTTCCAGCTGCCGCCGCGTCCGCTCGCCGCCTCGCAGAGGGTCAGGGTGGGTCCACCGGTGGCCAGCACCTTCTTGAGCTTCCCCTCGGCGAAGAAGGCGATGTACCGGCTGTCGGGCGACCAGAACGGGAACATGGCGAACTCGGTGCCCGGCAGCGGGATCCCCGTCAAGGAGTCGAGGGGCCGGATCCAGAGCCGCGGATCGTCGGCCGTCGAATCGCGGGCGACGTAGGCCAGCTTCTTGCCGTCGGGCGAGAGCTCGGCCATGCCGCCGGCCAGGCTCCAGAGCTCGGAGCCGTCGGTCAGCTGGATGTTGGTGCGCATCACGCGTACCTCGCGATGGTCCAGTCGCCACGCGGTGTAACCCAGGTAGGCCGCCACCACGGCCAGGAGACCGACCGCCGCGGCGAGGACCGTCTCGCGCCGCTTGCGTCGCCGCGAGACCTTCACCGGGACGCCGGCCTGCGAGCCGCCATCGATGATCCACTGCAGGGCGCGCCTCAGATCGCCGGCGGTCTGCCAGCGATCGTCGGGATCCTTCTGCAGACACTGGTCGATGACCTGCTCGAGCATGGGCGGCGCCAGGGGCTGGAGCTGCGACACCGACGGCGGCGTCTCCTTGAGGATCGAGGCGATCAGACTCGCCTGGCTCTTGCCGTGGAAGGCCTTCTGACCGGTGGCCATCTCGTAGAGCAGGGCTCCGAAGGCGAAGATGTCGCTGCGCGCATCGGCCTCGCCGCCCTCCAGCGCCTCGGGCGCCATGTACTGGATGGTGCCGAGGATGGTCCCGTCCATGGTCAGGGGCGCGGACACCGGGATGGTGACCTGCGACGCCGAACTCGCCGTGGTGGGCCCGGGCGTGCTGAGCTTGGCCAGGCCGAAGTCCAGGATCTTGGCCCCGCCGCGGGTCAGCATGACGTTTCCCGGCTTGAGGTCGCGGTGGATCAGGCCCTGGCGATGGGCAGCATCCAGGCCGTCGGCCACCTGGATGGCGATGCGCAGCGCCTCATTGGTGGTGAGCGGGCCCTGCTTGAGGCGCTCGGCCAGAGACTCGCCCTCGATGTATTCCATGACCAGGAAGTCGGTCCCATCCTCGTGGCCCACGTCGTGCAGCGTGCAGATGTTGGGATGGTTGAGGCTGGAGATGGCCCGCGCCTCGCGCTGGAAACGCGCCCGCAGTTCGTCGCTGAGCGCCACGTGGTCGGGCATGACCTTGATGGCCACCGTGCGTTCGAGTCGCGTGTCGGTGGCCTTGTAGACCTCGCCCATGCCGCCGGCGCCGATGGCGGCCGTGATCTCGTAGTGGCCGAGCTTCTGTCCTGGGGTCAGGGGCATGGCATTCTCCAGGGGCTTTTTCGACATTGGCGGATTTAAATTCAGATAACCTTCATCTGTTTTCAGAACCGTCAAGATAGACGCGATAGGTCAGAATCGCCGCGAGTCCGTCCGCCAGGACAGCCGCGACCCGCCGAAGACTTGAGCCCGCGATCCATGGTATCATTCCAGGTGATCCTGCTGTTCGATCGCTCCAGCCGAGGGGAAGACCGTGAAGACTGCCCGCACTCGTTCCACCCGCCGCGCCGGCCTGGTCGCCGCGGTCCTCGTGTCCCTGGCCCTGGTCGTGCCGGCCGTCAGCGTGGCTGCCGACACCAGCCACAGCCTGATCCGCTTCTGGCTCGAGAGCGAGTCCGATCAGCAGTTCTTCGCCGAGAACCAGGCCGGCTGGGACGTGGTCGCCGGCCGCGCGGGACGCTTTGCCGACGTGGTCGTCCCCCGCGACGAACTGGCCCGGTGGCTCACCCTGGGCTCGCGCGTGGAGGTGCTCCAGGAGGACATGGAGGCGTTCTACGCCGCGCGCAACGGCAACCGCGACAACTTCGGCCTCTACCACACCTACGACGAGGGCGTGGCCTGGCTCGACAGCATCAGCACCGAGTACCCCGAGGTCGTCAGCGCCAAATGGTCGCTGGGCTGGAGCCACGAGGGGCGGAACCTCTGGTGCGTGCGCGTCTCCGACAACCCCGAGCAACACGAGTTCGAGGAGCCCGAGGTCCTCTTCGACGCCCTCCACCACGCGCGCGAGGTCATGACCCCGGAGATGGTGCTCATGCTCACGGCGTACCTGGCCGAGCAGTACCGCGCCGGCGATCCCGAGATCGTCTCGCTGCTCGACGAGAACGCGGTCTACATGGTGCCCTGGGTCAACCCCGACGGTTTCGTCTACAACGAGCTGACCAACCCCGCCGGCGGCGGCATGTGGCGCAAGAACCGCCGCAACAACGGCGACGGCACCATGGGGGTCGACCTGAACCGCAACTATCCCTACGAATGGGGCTGCGACTACGGCAGCAGCGGGGACCCGGGTTCGGAGACCTACCGCGGCCCGTCGGCCGGCAGCGAGCCCGAGACCCAGGCCATGATGCAGTTCATCAACGAGCACGACTTCGTGATCCGCCAGAGCTACCACACCTACGGCGACCTGACCCTCTACCCGTGGGGCTACACCACCGCCGACACCCCCGACAACGCAACCTTCGTGGAGATGGCCGCCGCCATGGTCCAGTACAACGGCTACACGCCGGGCCAGCCGGGCGAGGTGCTCTACGACGTCTGCGGCGGCAACATCGACTGGGATTACGGCCAGCAGGACGAGCACACCAAGATCTTCGCCTTCAGCAACGAGATCGGCAGCACGGGCTTCTGGCCCTCCGACGCCGAGCGCCAGGGCCTCTTCGACGAGAACCTCTGGCCCGCGCTCTACCTCATCGCCACCGCCGGCGACCTGCGCGGACCGTCGTTCATCCACACGCCGGTGCCGTTCCAGGCCCCCTACATGGGACCGCAGCAGGTGACCGCCCGGATCGAGGGCTTCGGCGGCGCGGAGATCGCTCCCGGCAGCGTCCGCCTGAACTGGCGCGTCGACGGCGGCGCCTGGATCGAGGAACCGCTCACCGCCACCGGGCTGCCGGGCGAGTACTCCGGCACCATTCCCCAGGCTCCCGGCGATGGCGTGGTCGTGGAGTACTACCTCGCGGCCAGCGACGTCTACGGCTACGCCGGCACCGCACCACGCGGCGCCCCCGACGTCCTGTTCACCTACGAGATCGCCACCGCGTTCGACCACGCCATGGAAACCGACCGCGGCTGGACCGTGGGCGCGCCCGACGACGACGCGAACGCGGGCCTCTGGGTGCGCGTCGATCCGGTGGGCACCAGCTACAACGGCGCCGTGGTCCAGCCCGAGGACGACCACACCGACCTCGGCACCCAGGCCTGGATCACCGGCCAGCACGTGGCCGGCGAGTCGGCCGGCTTCAACGACGTGGACGGCGGCAAGACCACGCTCTACTCCCCGGTCTACGACCTCACGGGCGGCGTGGACGTGGCGATCCGCTACTGGCGCTGGTACACCAACGACGCCGGCAACAATCCGGGCGAGGACTCCTGGGACGTGGAGATCTCCAACGACGGCGGCGCCACCTGGACCACCCTCGAGCACACCCTCGAGTCGGATGCCCAGTGGCTCGAGCAGCAGTTCCTGCTGGCCGACTACTTCGCGGCCCCGGCCCAGGTGCAGCTGCGCTTCGTGGCCAGCGACCTCGACGCCGGCTCCCTGGTGGAGGCCGGCGTGGACGACTTCCTGCTCGTGGGCGACTTCGGCGGCGCCACGGGCGTGGACGACGGCACGGTGCCTGGCGTGCTCGACGTGGCGCTGGCCGCGGCGCCCAACCCGTTCAACCCCTTGACCACGCTCCACTTCCGCCTGCCGACCGCCGGCGCGACCCAGCTCGGCGTGTTCAACATCCGCGGCCGGCTGGTCAAGAGCCTGGTGCGCGAGGACCTGCCGGCGGGCGACCACGCGGTCACCTGGAACGGTCGGGACGCGCTGGGGCGGCCGGTGGCCAGCGGGGTATACTTCGTGCGGCTGCTGACGCCGGATGGCGAGGAGATGAGCCGGAAGCTGCTGCTGGCGAAGTGACCGTTCCGGCGAGTCGAGAACGAGGGGCCCGCGCTGTCCAGCAGCGCGGGCCCGAGATTTGACTTGCGACCATCCCACCGACCGAACAGAATCTTGCCGACCGTGCCGCGACGACATCTTGGACGACAGCTGCTTGATCCCGTTCCTTAACGTCAGGGGTCCACGATGCTGAAGGAATTCAAGGAATTCGCCGTCAAGGGTAACGTGGTGGATATGGCCGTGGGCATCATCATCGGTGCGGCCTTCGGCACCATCGTCAAGTCGTTCGTCGCCGACGTGATCATGCCGCCCATCGGCATGCTGCTTGGCGGGGTCGACTTCGCCAACATCTTCGTCGTCCTGCGCCAGGGTGCCGCGGCGGCCGGGCCCTACGCCACCCTCGCCGATGCCCAGGCCGCCGGTGCGGTCACCATGAACATCGGCGTGTTCATCAACACGATCATCAGCTTCCTGATCGTGGCCTTCGCCGTGTTCCTGGTCATCCGCAACATCAACAAGCTGAAGCGCGAGGAAGAGGCGCCCGCTCCGGCCGCCCCCACGACCAAGGAATGCCCGCACTGCCTGTCGACGATCCACATCAAGGCCACCAAGTGCGCCTTCTGCGCCTCGGATCTGGCCTGAGAGACCTCGCGGCCGAGGCGCCGGCCGGCGAACAGTCGAATCCGTCTGCCCGGGACTGTCCCGCCTCCGTGGGGCTTCCATGACGGGCGCGTCCGGTGGCCCCTCACCCCGAGGTCGCGATGCCCAGCAGGATCCGTTCGTTCGATTACGAGCCGGGCACCCTCCTGGCCGACAAGTACGTGGTGGACAGCCGCCTCGGCCGCGGCTGGGAGGGCGAGGTCTACCTGGTGAAGGAGCGGTCGACGGGCATCGAGCGGTCGGCCAAGCTCTTCTTCCCCCAGCGCAACCAGGCCAACCGCACGGTGCGGTTCTACGCCAAGAAGCTGCACAAGCTGCGGGAATGCTCGATCCTGATCCAGTACCACACCCAGGAGCAGGTGGAGCACGAGGGCGTGCCGGTGACCATGCTGGTCTCCGATTACGTGGAGGGCGAGCTGCTCGCCGAGTTCCTCAAGCGCCAGCCCGGGCGCCGCATGGGCTGGTTCCAGGGCCTGCACCTGCTGCACGGGCTGGCGGCCGGCATCGAGGCCATCCACGACATGGGCGAGTACCACGGCGACCTGCACGACGAGAACATCATCATCAACCGCCGGGGCGTCGGCTTCGAGATCAAGCTGCTGGACATGTTCCACTGGGGTCGGCCAAGCGCCCGCACCATCCGCGCCGACGTGCGCGACCTGGTCAAGCTGTTCTACGACGCCATCGGCGGACAGCGCCGCTACGCCAAGCACCCCCCCGAAATCAAGGACATCTGCTGTGGCCTGAAGGCGAGCCTCATCCACCGCAAGTTCGTCACGGCGGGCGAGTTGCGCCGGTACCTCGAAACCTTGGAGTGGTATTCGCGGTAGGATGCCCGACCAGGCCACCCGACGGCCACAGGCCAGCCCGGATCCCTCATTCCTCCTTGACCGGCATCCTGGTCATCGTCTCATAATGGGAACGGCGGGAACGAACGAGTGAAAGAGAAGCGCATGATCCTGCGTCCGATCCTCACGATCTGCCTCATCACGGTCATGGCCACGACGTCGGCCAGCGCGCTGGGCGGCAAGCTCGGGGTGCAGATCGCCGGGATCAACAACCGCCTGGCCGGCGAACTCCCGGAGGAAGGCAAGTGGCGGCAGAGCCACAGCCTGGGCTACGGACTGACGGCCGAACTGAACCTCACCTCCGACGTCGCCCTGAGTTTCCAGCCCGGTTACGCACCCCGCCACTGCCGCCAGGAATTCGAGTACCGCAACGAGGTGATCGCCCAATACGACTACGAGATCAACTACTTCGCCCTGCCGCTGCTCGTGCGGGTGAGCGGCAACCCCGTCGGCACCCGCGGATTCGTCACGGCCGGCCTGGAACTGAACGTACTGCTCGACGCCAGCATCGATGTCGGCGAGGGCCGTGTGGACAACACCGACTCGTACCACTCCTCGACCCTCGGCGCCCTGTTCGGCGCCGGTGTCATGGTGCCGCTGGGTCGGAACTTCCTCACCGTGGAGGTCCGCTACAGCCAGGGGCTCAACGACATCGTCGAGCGGGATGGAAGCGAACCCCAGCCGGGACTCGCCAGTCCGAGCGTGAAGTACCGGGGTCTCAGCCTCCAGGCCAGCTTCCTGTTCACGCTGGGGGGTGAGTGACCATGCGACGTGTCCTTATCCCGCTGCTCCTGCTGGCCGCCGCCGGCACCGCCATGGCCCAGGAGTCGCCCATACCCCAGCTCGGCGACCACCAATTCGTGCCGGTCCTGGCACTCACCGAACCGTTCATCACCACCGATGTCCAGACCATCGTGGGCCTCGGCAAGACCGTCAACGCCACCGTCCCCTTGTTCGAAATCGACGGCAACCAGATCCTCGGCACCGCCAAGGCCGATATCTTCCAGGCTGGGATCGGGTTCCGCTACCAGCACGCCGCCAAGGACTGGCTCGCCGTGAAGCTGGCACTGAACGCCACCGGGCGGGTCGGCAGCGACACGGCCTCGCTCCTGGCCGACGGGATCACCGGTTCGGTCGGCTACCGAGTCGGCTGGAAGATGCGCGTCCTCCAGTCGCGCAAGTTCATCCTGAGCAGTTCGGTGAGCCTCGGCAACAACGGCGGCACCTTCATCAACCTGATCGACTGGGCCAACGGCATCATCGAGGGACAGAACGTCTCCCTGGTCCGCTCGCGCAACTCGCTGCAGGGCGTGGGCGGCCTGCACGCCGGCTGGGGCATCAGCCGCCGGTTCGGCCTGCTGGGATCGTTCAAGATGATCTATGGCGAGTCGTTCGACGGCAAGGGCAACAACAGCTGGAATACCGATGGTCGCCTGGCGTTGAGCTACGACCTGATTTACGACATCAAGGCCCCGCTGGGGCTGGCGCTCACGGGCGGGCGCTACGAGAGCGACCAGCTGGGCGGCAGCACCAAGGACGTCTGGTTATGGAGCGCCCGCCTGGCCGCCATGGGCCGCCGGAACTTCTGCATCGGCATCGATGTGCAGACATCCTATTACGACAGCGCCCTGCATGGGTCCGCCATGCAACTGATGCAATTCTCCCTGGACATGCGCTATTTCTATTGATCGGCGCTTCGCTGTCGACCCTCTCCAGGCCGTCTCACATCCGGTAACCCACCACCCACTCGAGGTTGTCGGCGCTGCCCAGTTCATGGAAGCGCACGTTCAGGCCGGCGAACCAGTTCCGGTAGACGAACTGCCGCACGCCCAGGCGCTGGTAGAACTCGGGCAGGCGCCCCTCCACGTCCTTGTAGAGGATCTTGTAGCCGAGATGGATGATCAGGTGGGTGCGATGGGCGTAGATCTCGTACCCGCCGAAGAGGCCCAGCTCGAGGTTGTCGCTGCTGCTCGGATCGGCGTTGTAGCCCTTGTTGATGCCGTCGACGCGCATGATGTCGCCCACCGATTCGTCGTAGCAGAAATCCAGGCCGAACGCGACCCGCGACTTGTAGCTGAACCGGTATCCCGCGCCCACGGTCACGTTGCCGATGAAGTAGCTGCGGTTGCCGTATTCCTCCCGGAGAGCGGGATCCGTGAAGTCGAGATCCAGGTTCCGCTTGCCGTAGGAACCGGTCACCGTCAGATCCCAGGCCTTCTCGTAGGCGATGCCGAAGCGACGGACGGGAGGCTCGACCGGTTCGCCGGTATCCCACTTGGCGAAGAGGATGGGGCCGACCTGGTTGAGGCCGTGGTTGGGGCGCTGGGTGCCGCCGTTGGAGAAGTGGGTCCCGGTGACGCCGCCGATGAGCGACCAGCGCCGGGCCAGGCGAAGCTCCGCGTTGGCGCCCACCTCGATGTGCACCGAGCGGCCGAGTCCCATGGCGACGTTCTTGGGGTTGTTCACCGGATCGTACGGCTTCCAGTCGTTGGTGAAGCCGAAGGCCAGCTCGAAGTTGAACGTCCAGCGTCCGGTGCGGGCCAGGGGCCAGCCGAAGAAGCCGTAGAGCGAGGTGGGCGTCCCCAGCTCCTCGTCGTTGTCGAGATCGGCGCCGTAGAGGCCGATGCCGTAGGTCGGAAAGTTGAAGACGTGGTGCCAGTCCCGGGAGCCGTCGGTCTGCCAGCCGAACTCGAGGCGCGCCGACTGGAAGCTGTCGATGGGCTCGCCGGACTGGTTGTCGCCCTTGAGGAAGTCGTTGGTCTGCAGGACCGAGCCGAACTGGTAGGCGCCGCGGAGGAAGTGCGAAGGGCCGGAGAATCCGGTCGCCTCGGTGTCCGCGGCCAGAGCCGCCGGGACCATGGCCAGCAGGGTCAGGCAGAGGGCCCAGGGGAACAGACGGGCGCAGAACTCGGTCGAGCGGTGGATCGGGTTCATGGCTGGCCTTCCAGTAACGGGGAGGGTTTGCTCACGCCGCGTGATCCCGGCGCCTGGCATCGATCGAGACCCGGAGCCGAGTATATACAGACTCTTTTCCGAAATTCAACAGCGGGCCCCCCGGCCCGCTACTCGAACTCGATGATGTAGCCCGCGTTCATGTCCCAGTTCCCGGGGACATCGTTCCAGATGGGCTGTTCGCCCCAGATGAAGGCCAGGTAATGCTCGGCGCCGCCGTTGTTGGGTTCGTTGGGCGCCCAGGCGGTGTAGGCGAACTCCCCACCCGTGCACCAGCACCAGCCACCGTCCGGTTCGGCGTAATCGGGCGACTCGGAGTCCTGGAATCCACCGAGGTAGTAGCGCTGGACGTCGGTCCCGAGGTCGTTGTAGAGGAACAGGTTCTCCTGCTCGCTGTCGACGACGGCCAGGTGCCCGGTGAGCTCCTCGTAGGTGGCGGCCGCCGCCGCGTCCCGGGCCTCGGTCCACGTGGACGCTCCGGCCACGGGCTGATAATAGTGGCCGTTGGCCGCGTTGAAGTAGATGCCGTCGGGAAGATCCGGACCGGTGGGACCCTCGTCATCGTCCTCGCTGCAGCTCAAGAGCGGTAACGTCAGCAAGAGGATGGCGACGATCAGGGCAAGGCGACCGATGCGACCGATATGGCGTCTGGACATGACCTCTCTCCTCGTTGGGCGGCGAAGAGCGACTCGCGACCAGTTCCAGGCGGAACTGTCGAGGCCATCCTATCACAAACAGAATGCTGATATTCAACACAAATGGTCGCGATCCCGGGCCACGCGACCCGCGCCACTCAGCGCACGAGCACGAGGCGCTGCACCTCGACAGTCTCCCCGGATTGCAAGCGTGCCAGGTAAATGCCCGCCGCCACGGTGCGTCCGCCGTGGTCCCGCCCATCCCAGCGCACGCGATGGCGGCCGCGATCGCGTGGTTCGTCCGCCAGCAGCGTGCGGACCAGCCGGCCGGCGGCGTCGTGCACCTGGAGTCTGACCGGACCTGGTGCGGGCAGATCGAAGGCGAGTGTGGTCGCCGGGTTGAAGGGATTCGGGTAGGCCTGCAGGGTGCCGGGCCCACCGGCCGGATCCTTCACCTGCGTGGGGTCGCTGGTGACCGTGAGCGCGAGCGGCAGCACGTAGGTGTCGTGGACCGCCTCGTTGGTGCGCAGTTCTAGGTGCGCGGTGTAGTCTCCCGGCGGTAGAGCGGTGGCGTCGAGAGCCACGTCCAGGGCGCCCGCGCTGCCGGCGGGAACCACGCCCTCGGCCGTCGCTCGGACCCAGGGCACGTCTTCGGCCAGCATCTGCACCAGCACGTCGCGCCACAGCTCGACCGTGTCGAGGACCCCGTCGTCGTCGCGGTCGGCCACGTTGGCGCCGTCCAGGAAGCCGCGGTAGAGGGTGCGCCCGCCGTTGGCCAGAACCATGACGTCGTCGCCCCGTCCCGGGCCAGCGCTCGGGAGCAGCCGGGCCAGCACCGCCGAACCGGGCAGCGCGGCGAGGCGGTGGCCGTCGATGACGTAGAAGTCGCCGAGCTCCACGAAGTCCGGCACGTCGTTGGGCACCTGGAAGAAGCGGGGTTCGGCGTCGGTCCAGACCACGGGCAGGGGCTGCTCGTAGCTCTCGATCCAGCGAAAACCAAGCTCCGCCCAGAGCGGATGGTCCGGCACCGCGTCGATCTGCCAGGTGCTCATCACCAGCCGGCCGCCCCCGCGGACGAAGGCCAGCAACTCGTCGTAGACGGGGTAGTCGAATTCGTAGAGATAGGTGAGCTGATGGTCGAAGATCACGGCGTCCCAGTCCTCGTCCTGCAACGCCTCGCGAAATCCGGTGATGTAGGCGTATATCGCGGTGTAGGGAATGTCGAGCGAGCGCAGGGCATGATCCAGGTCGGTGTCGTAGTTGAGGTCGTCGGGGTCGAACTCGGTGAAGACCAGCAGGCGCAGGTCGCGGCCGCCACGATCGGAACTGCGGTAACGGACCGGCTGTTGCTCGTGTCCCGCGGCCTGCAAGTTGGGCAACGGGACCGGGTCGCCCAGCACGAGCAGTTCGGCCGGACGGGGCGCCAAGGCCGTGGACGCCTGGTCGCCCGACCTCTCCTGCACGAAGAATTCGAGATCGTGACCGGCACGATTGTGCAGGGTGACGGTCCTGGATGCCATCGTGCCGGCGGCGAGGGTCACCGCCAGGTCCGCCGGCGCGAGTTCGAGGTCGCCGCCGGCCGATTCGCCCCACAGCAGGTCGTCCATGATGTAGCGTGCGCCCGGGGCCGTGATGGTGATCTCGGCGATGCCCGGAGCTTCCACCAGGAGGGGCACGGTCTCACGGGCCAGCGCCACGGTGGTCGAGGCCAGCAGGTTCCCCTTGGCGTCGTGGGCCGACATGGTGGCCGGATAACCCACCTCGATGGCGGCCCCGACGTTGACCTGGGCGAAGCCGGTCGACTCGGTCAGCAGGATGGTCTGGGGGTCGCACGGAATGCCGCCGTCGCTGTATTCGGCCATCTCGTTGAAGGCCAGAAAATTGGGTGGCGTGTATCCGACCACCAGGAAGAAGGCGCAGCTGGCCAGCACCCCGCCGCCGTCCAGGGGCGCCGGGCCGCGGAAGCGGAGACCGCGGTCCAGGTATTCGTCGCGCAGGGCCACCGTGTCCTGGAACAGGCAGAACTGAGGGCGATCGTCGAAGCCGAGTCGCTGGAACGTGCCCGCGTCGCCATCGGCGCGCAGCTGTCCGGCGGCGAGGATCAGGGCCAGGCTGGCAATCTGGGCGAACCGATGGGCGCGTCCGGTCATCATGGCCTCCTCCGGTCGGTGTTGCCGAGGATTCACCCATGATATGCCCATTCGCAGCCGGCAGACAGTGACTGCTGTCGTGTGCTCGACCCCGCCCGCGGACCCTACCGGTACATCGCCTTGACCTCGCTCCAGCTATGGGCCTCGGTGCTGACCACGCCGGGAGCCATGCCAGTGAACTCCAGGAGGTAGTCGAACTCGGCCAGCCCGTCGCCGTCCTCGTCGGCCCCGTAGGGCGGCTGGAACGTGGTCGGGATCGGCAGGAGCCAGATCTCCTGGCCCGGATCCCCGGTGACCGTCATCGTGGCCGGAGCGCACGGCCCGAATTGCACGTTCTGGTAGACCGCCATGGAGGCACAGTCGGTGGGCCGGATCTCGAAAAGGTACAGGGCATATTCGGCGTCCATGGTGATCTCCATGACGCCGGCCTCGCCGAGGTAGGCGATGAAGTAGTCACCTTCGCGATATTGTCCGCCATCCGGGCTGATATACCAGCCGCTGCGACCGTGGAAGACCAGCTCACCCGCAAGGTTTCCCTCCAGGTACTGGAAATGATTGGTGCCGACGCCGTCACAGATGCTGGTCTGGCAGCCGTTGTTGTAGCAATCGATGTAGCCGTTCACGAGGGGAGGCTCGCCCTCGGGAATGGCATCGGCCGGGATCGTCAGATCGCAAGGGATGTATTCATCGATGCTCAGCGCGTACTCGCCGGCGTTGCCGCCGTAGCCGTCGATCACGAGGTAGTAGGTCTCGTCCGCAGCCACCTCGACGCCCTCGATCCGCGACGTGTAGTCGGGGTAGAAGTCGTCGTTGCAGGCGACCAGTTCGAGCGCCGCGTCATAGAGGTAGACCTTGGTGTCGTAGGCCGAGCCGAGGAGATCCACGTCGAGCGCCTGGGCCGTCGCCACCGTGAAGGTGTAGACCACGTCCGGCGAGGTCGAGCCCGAGTAGGGGCAGATCTCGTCGTAGTCGTTGGTGTAGCCGGCGGTGGTTCCGGTGCCACTGTAGGGAATGGCGATGGTGACGGCGTCGGCGATGGTGTCGCCGCCCTGCCGGATCGTCTCGGGGTTGGGCGGCGGGGGGGTGATCGTGGCCGGCGTCTTGGGCGGGGCCGTGGGTTCCAGATACCAATCCGTAGCGGTCGCCGCGACGGCGAGTCCCAGGACCAGGAGAATGATCGCGAGCCTGTTCATGTCGAACCCTCTTGTTTCTCGAGTCAAGTGGACATGATAGGCCTCAAGACCGAGGTGGAGTCATGATGTGCTTCTCGTCATCGGACCAGGGTCATCTGCCGGGTCTGGGCACCCTGTTCCGCCGCTAGCCGGCAGAGGTAGACGCCCGAGGGCAGTGCTCGTCCGCGCTGGTCGCGGCCATCCCAGTGCACCGTGTGATGGCCCGCCTGGCGCCGGTCGTCGATCAGCGTCGCCAGGAGGGTGCCGTCCAGGGCGTGGACCCGCAGTCGCACCGACTGGGCCCGCGGCAAATCGAAGCCGATCACCGTGGACGGATTGAACGGATTGGGGTAGCTCTCCAGGCGCACTGCTGGCATGGCCACATCTGGTGCAGCCACGCCCCCGCCCATCTCCAGCGCCAGGCCGTAGCCGTAGTAGAGGCCGTTGACCAGGGTCTCCAGGCCGGTGCCGTCCAGGTTGATGCGCTGGATCATGGCGTCGTAGAAATTGCCGGTGACCCAGTAGAGCTGGCCTGCCGCCGCGTCGAGTTCGAGCGAGCGGGGCGAATCGGGCAGATCCTCCACCAGGGGCTGCACGTCCTCGCCCTCGAGGTTGGCCGAGTAGATGGACTCGCCCGTGGCCCAGTAGATGCGGCTGCTCGTCACGGCGAGCCCCCACGGATGGCCGATGCCCTCCCAGCACGCCAGCAGCAAGGTGACGCCGCTGCCGTCCAGGTTGGCGCGCTTGATGTGCTGGGTCATGCGTTCGGCCCAGTAGATGTGGCCTCCCGTGAGGTCGAGGGCGATGCCCTCGAGCTGGCAACCCGAACTGGCCGAGACCAGGTCCACCACATCGGTGCCGTCGAGGTCGGCGCGGCGGATGCGCGGGTCGCTGTAGGTGTAGTCGGCCCAGTAGATCTTGCCGCCGACCACATCGAGCGCCAGACCGATGGGATTGACCTCCGCCACGACGGTCTCGCGATCCGTTCCGTCCAGGTTCGACCGCTCGATGAGGCCGGCCGAACGGTTGGCGAAGTAGAGCTTGCCGCCGGCGCTGTCCACGGCCAGGTCCTTGACGCCGGTGCCGTCGATGAAACCGTCGAAGAGTGTCTCCTCGCCGGAGCCGTCGACGTTGGCGCGGGCGATGCGGCTCAGGCCCGGGTTGTAACTGTACCATTCTGTCCAGTAGATCCGGGTGGTGGTCTGGGCCGGCGCGCTCGTGGCCAGCGCCAGGAGCAAGAACAGCCCCAGCAGGATGAAGGACGTCCGCCTCATGGCAATCCCCTCTCTTTCCGAAACCTGAATCAAGACACTCATTCTACCGCAAATGAGATCGGGATTCCAGCGACGTGGGCGAAGGGACCTGCTGTCGATCAACCTGGACCATGATTAGAATGTGCCGATATCGCCCGCTTCCCATCGCAAAGGTGCCAGGTCGCACTCGCTGGACACCGCCCTGCTACCCGACCAGGAAGGCCGGTTTGGTGATGTCCATGACGATCATCGAGGCCGCCGGCGGCCTGATCATGCTTTATTTCGGCGGCGAAGCGCTCATCCGTGGTGCAGCCATGCTGGCCACCCGTCTCGGCGTCTCGTCCCTCGCCATCGGCCTGACCGTGGTCGCCTTCGGAACGAGCACACCCGAGCTCGTCGTCTCGCTCGATGCGGCGTTCTCCGGAGCCAACGATATATCGGTAGCCAACGTGGTGGGCTCCAACATCGCCAACATCGCCCTGATCCTGGGACTGGCGGCTCTCATCCGGCCCATGCGCGTCCAGGCCAAGATCCTCCGGGTCGACACGCCGATCATGATCTTCGCATCGCTCACCCTGGCCCTCCTGCTCGCCGGCGGCCAGGTCTCGCGGTTCGAGGGATCGTTGCTCCTGATCGGCCTGACCGCATACACCGGCACCACCTTCTGGGCGGCGCGGCGCGAGACGAGTCGGGTCCAGGAGGAGTTCGCCGCGGCCATGCCCGCCGTCAAGACCAGCATCCCGGCTGCCTGCCTGCTCGTGGTTCTGGGACTGGCCTCGCTGGTTGGCGGCGGTCATCTCCTGGTCGATGCGGCGATCGTGCTCGCCACGCGCCTGGGCCTGAGCCAGGCGGCCATCGGTCTGACCGTGGTGGCCCTGGGGACCAGCCTGCCGGAACTCGTCACCTCCGTCGTGGCGGCAGCACGGGGACAAGGAGACATCGCCATCGGCAACGTCGTCGGCAGCAACATCTTCAACATCCTCGGGATCGCCGGGATGACCGCGACGATACGACCGCTGGCGCAGGGAGCCCTCACCTGGCTGGATCTCGGTCTGATGTTGGCCCTGACCTGCATCCTGGCTGTCTTCCTCTTCACACGATTCCGACTGGACAGGCTGGAGGGAGGGGTCCTGGTGGCGAGCTACGTTGCCTATATGAGCTGGCTACTGCTAAACTGACAACAGCTTAAAAGAAGATAAAAAGGGAACTCTATAGGTAGCGGTACATATCACTGATCCCTAGATTGTTGAGGAGAATGGATCTCATTCGCATTGAACATCGGCTTCCTTTCCCGGGAGATAGAATCATGAAGAAGACCCTGGTGACCATGGCCATCCTGGCGCTCGTCGTGAGCGCGTTCGGCGCCGCCACGGCGAGCGCCTGCGACAAGACCCAGAAGACCGCGCAGGCCACCAGCGCCAGCGCGAGCTGTACCAAGACCGCCGCCGCGAGCGTCGCTTGCGACAAGACCGCTGCCGCCGCTGCCGCCACCTGCGACAAGACCGCCGCCAAGGCCGCCTACGCTGCCGGCGAGTCGGGCTGTTGCCCCGTGACCGCGGCCAAGGCCGCCTATGCCACCGCCCTCGAGACCTCCGGCTGCGAGGCCACCGCCAAGGCCGCCTACGCCAAGGCCATGGGCGAGGCCGTCTACGCCAGCGAGCTGGCGGCGAACCACTGCGAGGCCACCGCCGCCAAGGCGACCTACGCCTACGTGAAGCAGCAGACCGGTAGCTGTGAGACCGCCGCTGCCGCCTACCAGCACGCCGTGGCCAAGGCCGCCTACGACCAGTGCCTCGGCCAGACCGGTTGCACCAAGACCGCCGATGCGGAGTACGATAAGGCTGCCATGACGGCCGCCGCCGAGGTCGAGAAGATGGAGAAGGGCACCGCCAGCGAGGACGCGTCCTAGCGTAGGCCTCCGGTCATCCTTCGTGATCGCGTCAGCGTGGGCGCCTGGACTCCGGTCCGGGCGCTCACTGTTTTGGGGGTCGCGGACATGGTGCGGCCAAATCCGAAGCGGCGGTGACGAGGCGGCAGGAACTCGGTGATTCGGTCGATCCATCACCCCATCCTGACATCAAAAATAGGACTTGATTCGGTTACCGAACATAGTGTACACTCATGAGGTATCCTGAGACGGTCAGGCCGAATCAGGCCGACCGGACTGTGTCGATTGCGATGGTGTGGATCGAGATACTCCTTCAGCGAGAGGTTCCCAAGATGAAGAATCGAGCTAATGCATTGTTTGCCGCCGCGGTCGTGATCTGCCTGATCCCCGCCGCGGGCCTGGCCCTGACGCCCTACAGCCAGGACTTCGAGGGCCTGGTCCAGGACAGCCCCAGTGCGCTGGCCGATGACGGCTGGCTGATCTTCGCCAACGTCTTCAGCCCGGGCGGCGACTACCTCTATGGGTACGGCGTCTTCCCCGCCCCCAACGACGGCTCCGGCTTCTGCCAGGTCGCCATTGGCGAGGGCGGCGCCGAGCAGGGCGCCCAGCAGCTGGTCACCTACAGCGATTACGCCAATGCCGATCACGGAAACGGCAACCTCATCGAGTCCAATGTCTTCCAGGAGCAGCCGATCACGGCCGAGGACATCGGCGAGACCTGGGTCTTCGATTTCCAGGCCAAGCTCGGCAACCTCGAAGGCGGCACCACCGCTCTGGCGTTCATCAAGACGCTGGATCCCAACAACGGCTACGCGCTGACCAACTTCATCACCGTGGACATGACGACCATCCCCGCCACCTGGGCCGACTACTCGCTGATGATCGATATCGATGCGAGCCTGCCCGGCCAGATCCTGCAGATCGGCTTCGCCAACACGGCGACCAACTACGAAGGGTCGGGGGTCTTCTACGACAACATCAATTTCAACATCGATGGCGGCGTGTCGGTGGAGAACAAGAGCTGGGACGGCGTGAAGTCGCTCTTCCGGTAGATCGAATCCGGCCTGACGGACGTGACAGGGGACCTGCGCTGCAGGTCCCCTTCGTCTTGCCCCTCGGCCATCACGCGGAGCCTAGCCCTTCGTGCCGGTCCTGCCGCCGGCGGCGCCGGTCGGGAAGAGACTGGAATCGCTGAGCGCTGCCTTCAGGACCGCGGTCGCAGCACCCACGGCCACCGACTGCGGACCGAGCTTGCTGACCATGATCTCGGCCGCCGCCACCGAGCTGACGAGCGTGCGGCTGCGGATCCGCTCGCGGAGCGGAGCGAGCAGCAATTCGCCGACCCTGGCCAGGTCGCCGCCGAGGATCACCACGGCCGGGTTCAGGAGATTCAGGAGGCCGGCGACGGCGATGCCCAGATGCCCGGCGGCCTCCTGGATCACCTGCAGGGCGAGAGGATCGCCCTCCAGCGCCGCGCTCTCGATGTCGTGGACGGAGGGCAAGCGACCAGCCAGGCTGCTCTGCGGATATTCGGCGAGCAACTCGGAGGCACGGGCCTCGAGCGCCTGGGCACCCACCAGCGTGACCAGGCAGCCCCGCAGTCCGCAGACACAAGGTCCGCCATGCGGATCGATGGCCAGGTGACCGATCTCGCCCGCGACGCCGGTGGCGCCGCGATAGATCTCGCCCCCGATGATGTGTCCGGAACCGACGCCCGTGGCGACCTTGATGTAGGTGAGGTTGTCCGTTTCTCCACCCAGCCCCCACCAGTGCTCGGCCAGGGCGCCCAGATTGGCGTCGTTGTCCACGAACAGGGGCACCCCGAACCGCTCGCCAAGTCCGTCGAGCCCCAGCCGTCCGTCCCAGGCGGGCATCACGACGGTGGAGAGGCGGTCCGGATCGCCGGGATCCACCGGGCAGGGAACGGCGACCCCGATCCCGACCAGCGGCCGCCCTGCAGCTTCGGACGCCTCGAGGCAGGCCTGGCAGAGCTCCGTGATCATGCGCCGCGTACCGGCCGGATCGGAACGGACAGGGTGTTCCCTGGTCTCCCAGGCCAGCACCTTGCCGCGCAGGTCGGTCAGCGCCACGGCCACGTGGGCGCCACCCATCTCGACCCCGAGGATGACGCAGGCCTCGTCCTGGAACTCGAGCACGATGGGCCGCCGACCGCCACGAGAGGGGCCCTCGCCCACCTCGGCGACCAGGCCCATGGGCAGGATCTCGCCCACGATCTCGGACACGGTGGAACGGGAGAGCCCGGCCCGCCGGGCGATTTCCGCCCGGGAGATCCGGCGTTCCTCCCAGATCATGCGCAGCACGGCATCGGCCAGCGGTCGCGGTCGTGCGGGATCGGATCGCCGCAGTCCCTTCCAGGTCATGTGGTCGAAATTCATCTCGCTCTTTTCCTCAAGACGACACCCCTGCTCCATCCTGAATCTTATTTGTCCCGGAAGGCCTTGTCCACCAGCACGAGCTGGGAGCCGGGACGTGGCAGTCAGCCAGCTGGACCGTACGCTCACCTTTCCAGAGGCATGAATGTGGTATCATTGACCTGAATGACCGACGACCTTCCTGGAGTGGAGCGCATTGCTGACCCGGACCATGATCCGCAATCTCTGGCTCGCCGCCATGCTGGGCGCCGCCCTGGCGGCCCGGGCCGAGGTCTGGGTCGATACCGACTGGTCGGGCGGCCACTGGACCGGCATCGAACAACTGGACGCCGACACGGCCCCCGGCGAGCTGGTCCTGCTGGCCGATCCGCTGCGCTTCGTGCCGCTTCTCGACGCCACCGATTACGACGGGATCTGGAGCCTCGCCGTCTGGCAGGACCGCCTCTACCTGGCCGCCGGCAACGACCCGCCCATGATGAGCGACGGCGGCGACATCCTGGTCTACGACTACCGGACCAACGGCTGCAGCGTGGACTACTCGGTGTTCGAGCAGGGCATCGCGGTCCTGAAGGTCCACGACGGCGTGATCTACAGCCCGGGCATCGACTCGCAGGGGTCCCATCTCTGGGGCAACCTCTACTACAACGCCGGCGCGGGCTGGGTCCGCCGGGAGACGCTGCCGTATTCCGTGCATGTCTACGACATCATCTTCCACGACGACAGGATCTGGGTCACCACCGGCCAGGGCTATCCCGACACGCGTGGCGTGCTCTTCTCGTCCGGCGACATGGGCGGCACCTGGGTCGAGGAATTCGCCATCGTGCCCCAGCCGCCGGAGTCCACCTTCCGCCGGCTCTACGGGGCGACCACGTTCGCCGGCTCGATCGTGCTGCAACCCGATTTCGCGGCGCCCGAGGGAAAGGTGCTGCTCGAACTGCCGCCCGGTGGCACGGTGATCGAACACGACATCCTCGCCCACACCTCCGGCCTGGCCGGATTCCAGGAGTACCGCGGTCAGCTGTGGTGCCTGCTCCGCTACGCCCTCAACGCCTTCGATGGGACCACCTGGACCGGCTTCGACGTGCCCGCCGGCTCGCCCGACATCGTCTCCCGCGCCATCACGGTCTTCCAGGACCGCCTGTACATCGGCGGCCTGCAGAACATCTGCGCCACCGAGGACGCCCAGACCTGGCAGTGGTCGCAGATCGAGGAGAACACCGGTCGCGTGTTCGAGGCGCTGGAGATCTTCCACGGACGCCTCTATGCCGGGAGCCATCCCCACGGCGAGGTGTTCGTGACCGCCGTGCCCGGACAGGGCGAACTCGTCTCGCAGCCGCATTGCTTCGCCGCGCCGGCGGGCTCCGGACAGGTGACCTGGCAGGCGCTCCTGCAGGGGCCGGGCACCGCCGTGGCCTTCCAGATCCGTTCCGCCGGCGACGAGGCCGCGCTGGCCGCGGCGCCGTTCCTCGGACCGGACGGCACCGCCGCCGGCTGGTACGAGTCCTCCGGCGCGGCGCTGGCGTCGGCGCATCGCGGCGACACCTGCTTCCAGTACCGCGTCCAGCTCACGAGCGACGACGAGCGGTTCGCGCCGGTGCTCCAGGAGTTCCGCCTCGAGGTGGATGCGGTGACCGCGGCGCCCGGGGTGGTCCCGGCCCCGCTCGCGTTGACCGCCCAGCCCAATCCCTTCAACCCGCGCACGACCCTGCACTACGCGCTGCTGACGGCGTCCGAGGTGGCGCTGTCCATCTTCGATCTGCAAGGACGCCGCGTGGCGGACCTGGAACGCGGGGCTCGGACTGCCGGCCGCCATGCCGCCACCTGGGACGGCCGCGACGCCACCGGCCGGGGGGTGCCAGCCGGTACTTACATCGCGCGGCTGGTCGCCGGCGGCCGGGTGGCCACGCAGCGCCTGGTGCTGGTCCGCTGACCGCGCCCGCTAGCGGTAGAGCGCCTTGACGCCGGTGAAGGACAGGCCCTCGGTCGGCGTGATCTCCGTGCCGATCAGGCGGATCTCCCAGACATAGGATTCGTGGGCCGAGACGGCGAACATCGTCGGCACGCCGGCTCCCGCCGTGACGGTGAGCGTCTGGTTGTCTTCCTGGTAGCTCGACATGGAATCCACGAGGCCGTCCGCATCGTAGAGGAAGGCCCGGGTGCTGCCGGCGAAGTGGGTCTCGTAGACATCCACCTCCACCGACTCGACCCCCTCGATGTTGGTGAGGTCCAGCACCAGGCGCGAAGGGTAGAGGTAGACGCCCTGGAGTCCGAAGTTGTTGGCGTCGGCGATGAACAGGCAGTAGCCGGGTGTCTGGTCCTCCGCCGTGGTGGCGCTGAAGTGCAGCTCGCATTCGGCTTCGAGGAATGGCGCGTCGCAGGCCACCGCGGGGACCTCGTCCAGGGTCAGGACGATCTCGGCCGCCAGCGCGGGCGCACTGACCAGGATGGCGGCCATGAGCAGCAGGAACAGGCGAGTCATGATGCTTCCTCCGGATTCGGGACCATGGGTGGAATCGGGAGACGAAAACATCTTATCATATTTTCCGAACGCCGGGCATCTCAAGCTCGAATGATCAAAGACGTGGTCGAGCCAGGGCCAGAAGGGTCACTCTGGGCCTCCACGCGCTTCGACCCGGCTCACTTCGCCAGGACGATCCGCGTCGAGGTCACCGCATCGCCGAGTTCCAGCCGCGCCAGGTAGACGCCGCTGGGCCGATCGTGCGGCGTCCAGCTCACCGACCGCCGACCGGCCGCCACCTGCTCGTCGAGAATCGAGGCGACCCGACGGCCGGCGAGGTCGTAGATCGCGAGCCGGGCGTGCGCGGCGGTCGGCGCGGTGAACGTCACCGTGGTCCGCGGGTTGAACGGATTGGGATAGGCGGTGAGACGCGGACCGGTCATGACCGGAGCCGTGTCGCCAGCCGCCGCGGTGACGATCGGCTGGATGTCCAGGACCACGCCCTCGATGACCGTCAAGCCGTAGGGGATCTCCTCGGGCAGCAGGTACCAGCCGTTGTAAGGGCCGCCCCAGCCGAAGTTCAGGTGGTAGTAGTCGTCGCTGTTGTAGCCGTCGACCACCACGTTGTGGCCCATGGTCCAGCCGGGGTCGACCACCGCGAGGTGGGCGGGCGATCCCTCCTGGATCTCGGCGGCGAGCCGGGAAAAGAGGTCGGGATCGGCGGCGGTGAGCAGCGCACAATCCTGGAAGCCGAAGCGGAGGTAGGCGTCGTAGGCCTGGTCCACGCCGAAGGTGCCCGAGCCGCCGGCGGAATAGACCTGCCGCGCCGCCACGCCGCAGGCGAAGACCAGCGCCGCCTTGTCGGTGGCGGTGGGAGCCAGGCCCGCGGCCCAGTGGTCGGTCAGGGTGGCGAGGTGGCCGTTGAGCGTGGGGAAGTTGGCGAAGTCGTACTGCTCGGCGGCGTCGTCGATCCAGTAGGCGTTGCCGGCGTAGCTGTGCCAGTAGCGGTCGTCCAGGCCGAAAGCGGTCTCCTGGATCGTCTCGTGGTAATTCAGGATCATGCCCATGGCCACGGCCGGGCAGCCGGCCACGCTGCGGCCGCCGCCGCCGGCGAGGTCGCGCGGACAGAGGTCGTTGTAGGGCGCGTTCTGGGTCCAGTTCGACGGGAGCCAGCCGCCGGTGGGGGTGGAGCCTTCGGGGGGCCACTGCTCGAACCTGGCCGGTTCGGACGAGCCTGCGCGGAGGTCGGTCCAGGCGGCGCGCCAGGCGGCGCGGGTGGCGGGATCGAGGTGGTCGAGCGCGGCGAGGCGGGCGGTCAGGTCCGCGGTCAGGAGCCGGCGCAGCGGGTTGTCGGCCGGCGCGTCGTCGGGATAGGGAGCGTCGAGAGCGTAGGCGATCACCGGCGGCAGGTCGGTGTCGGCGGCCACGACGACGTAGCCGGTGGGATCCAGCGTGTAGATCCGGGCCAGCGTGCGGTCGCCGTCGGTGAGGTCGGCCTGCCACGCGACGGTGCGCTCGGCCGCCGCGAGGCGGGCGAGTTGCGCGTGGGCGATGAGCAGGGACGCCTCGGGATCGGCGGGGGCGGCCAGGAGCAGGCGCGTGGCCGTGAGTACGGTGAGGCTGAAGACGGCCAGGGCTAGGCGCAGCTTCATGGGAGGAACCTCTCGTCGGGGCGAGCGCCGTGACCCCGAGGGGCGGCGCGGACGGATCTTGTCGATCGTCGTTCATTATCCGACGGAAGTGTTGCGAAAACGTTGCGTCGCGGCCGATGACCGCTTCAGGACCCCGGCTCCGTCACGACCGCCTGCCGGGCTTCCAGCCCCTTCACGAGCTGCTGTGCGAACACGATGGCCACCAGCGCCGCCGTCCAGGCGATGATGAAGATCCCCCACCAGATGCCCATGAGCCCCAGGTCCCACACCCGGGTGGCGAGCCAGAACACCGCGGCCGGCGCCACGATCTGCCTGCCGAGGCCGATCCACAGTGCGAACGCGGGTTTCTTCAGACCCTGCAACACCGAGGTGTTGATGAAGAGCGCCACGTAGGCGAACTCGATGAAGGCGGCGATCCGCAGGTACGGCACCCCGATGGCGATGACCTGGGCATCGTCGGTGAACAGGCTCATGAGCGGCCGCGCCCCGAAGTAGATCAGGGCCGTGCCGAACACCATGATCAGCGCGCCGTAGGCCAGCGCCGTACGCACCGTCGAACGCACGCGGTCGAAGCGGCCGGCGCCCCCGTTCTGGGCCGCCAGGGTGAGCGCCGCCACGTTGAGGCCGATGGCCGGCAACAGAACGATCTGCTCGATGCGCGTGGCCACCCCGTAGGCCGCCACGGCGTCCTGACCGAACTCGCTGAGGAAATACGTGATGATGAAGATCCCCAGCGCCACGGTCATCATGTTGAGGCTGGCCGGAACACCCTGGCCGGTGATGGCGCGCAGGGTGGGCCAGTGCGGTCGCCAGCGCGCACCCTCGCTGCGGAACAGCAGGCCGGTCCGGCGCGCGCGCCAGCCCAGGAAGACCACGCCGCCGCTCTGGGCCAGCACGGTGGCCAGCGCGATGCCGCCCACGCCCATGGCCGGCACACCGAAGCCGCCGTACATGAACCACGGATCGAGGCCGATGTTGACCGCGGTGGCCACGATGAGGTAGTCGCGGAAGCTGCGGGTGTCGCCCTGGGCGTTGAGCACGCCGTTGAACATGTAGAAGGTGAGCACCATGGGCGACCCCGCCAGGATCACGTTCATGTACTCGAGGCAGATGGCGAGGTACTGGTCGGTGGCGCCCAGGAGGCGGAACAGTCCGGGCGCGGCGAGGTAGCCGGTGGTCATGACCACGGCGGTGAGCAGCACGCCCAGGATCAAGCCCTGAGCGCCGGTGAGCGCGGCCTCGCGCCGGTCGCCCGCGCCCAGGGCCTGACCGATGAGCGCCGTGGCGCCGGTGGAGAATCCCGAGGCCATGGCGATGAGCACGAAGTACACGGGGAACGACAGCGACAGCGCGGCCAGGGCGTCGGTGGAGAGGCGGCCGGCATAGAAGGTGTCGACCACGTTGTACATGGTGTTGAAGAAGAAGCCCACGCTGGCGGGGATGGCGAGCCGGCGCACGAGCTGCCCGATGGGCGCGGTGGTGAGGTCGCCTTGGGCAGGGGCGGACATGGCGCGGGCCTCCGGAAGGATGCACGACGGCCGGGCCCTGGCGCGGGCCCGACCGTCCGGTCTGTTCAAGGTAGCGGTGTTCGGCGGGGAGGCAACGCCGGCTAACGGACCAGCATCATGCGCCGCGTCTCGTCCTTCCGCCCGGCCGACAGGTGGTAGAAATAGACCCCGGAAGCCACGGCCCGGCCCATGGCGTCGCGTCCGTCCCATTCCACCGTGTGCCGGCCGGCCGCCAGCACCTCGTTCACCAGCGTCGCCAGGCGGTGTCCGCCGACATCGAAGACGGTCAGCGTCACCGGTCCGGCCTGTGCCAGCTCGAAGCCGATGGTGGTGGTCGGGTTGAACGGATTGGGCCGGTTCTGCGCCAGGGCGGTCACCCGCGGGGGGCCGCTCACGCCGGTCGTCGGGGACACGGCATGGTGGAAGCCGAGGTCGACGAGGCCGGTGTCCTCGACCTGGTCGGTGCGGGTGGTCCGTTCGGCGAGCTCGGGAACCTGGGACACGTCGCACCAGCCCGCGTCGATGCACGGGCTGTCGACGCCCTGGCCGGCCGCCACGCACGACAGGAAGTACCCGGGCAGGACCCCCGCGGGATCGGCGACGAAGACGGGATCCAGAACCAGGTTGTCCCCGTACGGATAGCCGCCCTGGATGTCGCAGTCGTCCACGTAGTAGAGGTTGGCCGGATAGATCTGGGCGCCGTCGGGAGCGCTGTTGCCCCAGAAGATGCAGTGGCGGACATCCACCGCGAGGTCGCCGTCGACGTAGAGGCCGCCGCCGTAGCCCAGGTCCTCGAGGCCGACCACGTTGTCGGCGATGGTGCAGCTGACCACGTCGACATCGCTGTCGCGCAGGTAGACGCCGCCGCCGGCCAGATCCGGCGCGGCGTTCTCGACGATCAGGTTGTCGAAGAGGATCCCCGCGCAGCCGTCGCGCAGCGCCACGCCGCCGCCGTAGTGGAAGCCCTCGCAGCCGGCGATCACGTTGTGGGCGATGTCGACCGTGGAGGCGGTCCCCGAGATGCCGCCGCCCTGGCCGTGCGCGCTGCAGTCCAGGATCTCGTTGTGACGGATCACGATGTCGGTCTGGTGGAAGCCGATGGCGCCGCCGCCGTGAACGCACGCGGCGGCGGCATGGCAGTCGCGGAAACGGTTGGCGATGATCCGCGGCGCGCCGCCCTGGCACCAGATTGCGCCGCCGCCGTTGGGGTCCCAGCCGTCGTCGATGGAGCGGCAGGCCTCGAACCGGCAGTGGGTGACCAGGGGCGAGCTGTCCATGCTGAAGATGGCCCCGCCCGAGCCGCCCGCGGGCGGGTATCCCGCGCGCAACGCCTCGGTGAGGACGCAGTGCGACAGGATCGAGCCCTCGTCTGCACCGAGGAACTGGATGCCGTTCCAGGTGGATTCCGGTGTCCAGGGGGCGAAGGTGACGCTGTCGCCGGGCGCGCCTTCGGCCTGGAGGACCCCCTGCACGATCAGCGGGAATCCCTCCTCGAACCGCACGGCGACGCCGGGCTCGATGACCAGCGTCTCGCCGGGCAGGATCCGGAGCGTGTCGGTGGCGACGTAGGGGCTGCCGGCCGCCGACCAGGTTCCGGAGACCGGGCCCGAGACGAAAGTGTCGGCGTGGCCGGTGGCAGCGAGGAAGACGAGAATAGAGAGGATGGCGACTCGGACCTGAAGAGGACGGTGGGATAACATGGCGAATCCCCCTTCGCTAGGTCGGGAAGAATCCACCCATATTATAGCATGGATCGGGCTACTGCTCCGCCCCACCCTCCTCGTCCGGCAACACCAGATCCCCCACGAACAGGCTGGCGTTCTTGACGAAGAACACGTTGGGCAGCCCCTCGCTCAGCGCCTCCATGCGCTTGGCGTACTCCGCTTCCTCGCCCGCTTCGGGCGTGGCCAGACCCAGCAGCACCACCTCGGCGTCGGCGCTCTCGCGCCGGATGATCTCGGCGACCTTCGCCTCGGGGTCCTTGAGCAGCACCCGGACCTCGGCGTCGATCCGGATCTCCTCGAGCAGGCGGTGGAGGTAGGTCTCGTTCCGCTCGCGGACGAGGTCGGTGGTGGCCAGGCTCATGATGGTGACCTGCACTCGCCGCCAGGCCGAGTTGCGCGCCAGCAGGAAGGTGAGCAGCAGCATGAGGTCGCCGTTGTGCTGCAGGCCGCCCCACCACACCACGATGCGCCGCGCGCGGCCGGCCCGCGGGTAGAGCAGCTGCGGCCGGATCCGCGCGAACACCAGCGACTTCTTGAGCCGCTCCAGCCGGCGCATGGCACGCAGGAACGAGACCTGGAGGCCGGCGTCCTCGGGCCAGCCCAGCAGGACGGTGTTGCTGGCGATGCCGCCCATGCCGTTGGCCTGGGCCACGTCGACGATACCGTCGACCAGGTCGCGGGCGAGGTCGACCTCGGGGAACGCCACCATGCCCTCGGCGGCCAGGATGTCGTGGAGTTCGGTGTCGAGCTGTTCGAGGTCGGTGTCGGCCTCGGGCGTGCCTTCCACCAGGAGCTTGCAGACCGTGACCACGCCGCGGCCCTGGCTGAACCAGTCGCCGAAGCGCACGAGATCCAGCTCGGTGCGGATGTCGTCCACGAAGACCAGCACGTGCGGGCGCCAGTTGCGCGAGGTCACCGGGTGCTGGTCGAGCTTGATAAGCGCCCAGCGCGCCAGGCTCTCGTACAGGCCGCGGCGCGCGTCGCCCCAGCCGGCCTGGTGCTCGCGGCGGGAGAGCCACAGCCACAGCCCGACCTCGGCCACCAGTGCGATGATGCCGGCCACGGGGTTGATCAGCAGCATCACCGCGAGGCAGGCCACACCGCCGAGCAGGTTGATCGGCCAGGGCGAGTGGATGCCCGGCCGCCACGACGGATCGCCGCTGAGCGACTCGAACGCCGCCACCATGTTCACCATGCCGTAGACCGTCAGGAAGAACATGGAGACCACCGCGGCCACGGTGTTCAGGTCGCCCAGGAAGACCGCCCCCAGCGCCAGCGCCAGCGAGACCAAGAGCGCCGGTCGCAGGTCCAGCTCGCCATCGCGGTGGCGGTTCAGGAAACGTGGTGCCAGGCCGTCGCGCGCCAAGGCCCCCAGGGTGCGCGGCGCCCCCAGGATCGACCCCACCGCCGACGAGAAGATGGCCGCCCACAGGCCCGGCAGCACCACCACGGCGCCGCCGGTGGCGATGCGGGTCCACACGAGAGGATCGCTGCGCAGGGTCTCGGGATCGGCGCCCACCGCGAGCAGGACCGGCACGACCAGGTAGACAGCGAGGCCGGTGGCCACCGCGGCAAACGCACCGCGCGGCAGCGAGCGCATGGGATCGCGGAGGTCGCCCGAGAGCCCCAGTCCGGCCATCACTCCGGTGACGGCGGGGAAGAACACCGCGAACCCGCCCCAGAAACCGACCTCGCCGGACCCCGGACCCAGCGGGATCACTTCCAGTCCCGAGTGCACGAGCGCACCGGCCGCAAGCCCGCACAGCGAGATGCCGACGAAGATCAGGAGCGGCAGCTGCGCCTTGAGCGCCTTCTCGGCCCCCAGGAACGCCAGCACCCCCACCGCCAGGATCACCCCGCAGGTCACCGGCTGGATCGGCAGGTCGGCCCAGATGATGCGCAGCGACTCGGCGAAACCATAGGCATAGAGCGTGACCGACAGGGCCTGCGAGAGGAAGAGCGGCAACCCGATGGCGCCGCCCAGCTCGATGCCCAGGCTGCGCGAGATGATATAGTAGGCCCCGCCCGAACCTACCTGGGTGTTGGTCGCCACGGCCGAGAACGACAGCGTGGTGATCAGGGTGATGACGTTGGCCAGCAGCACGATGGGGATGACCTTGCCCAGGCCGAGGTGTCCCACCAGCCAGCCGAAGCGCAGGTACATGATGACGCCGAGGATGGTCAGGACCGTCGGCGTGAAGACCCCGTAGAATGTCCCGAGCTTCTTGGTCATGCCAGCCTCCCGTCAGTGGCGACCCAACCTGCGGCGGCCGTCATCAAACAGTGGTTGCCGGGTTTCCGCCAGGGCGAACTCTACCACACCGGCGAGCCGTGGCGGCCGCGGCCTGAACGCGGTAGGATCTCGGCCTATCCGGAAGGCCGACCGGAGGCCATCCCCACGCCCGAAAGGACGACCCATGCCACGGCCTTGCCAGCTCCTCCTCCTCGGCGCCCTCCTCTGCCTGACCCCGCTCGTCCGCGCCGCCGAGAACGGCACCATCCTGCGCCGCCAGCCCGTCGATCTGGCCGCCCTGCTCGCGGCCGACCAGCCGCCGCACGTCCGCGACATCGTCGAGCCGATCGTGGGCGAGGTGGACCTGGCCTGGATCACCTACGCCAGCGACGGCCTCGCGGTGAACGGCTACCTCGCCCTACCCCGCGAGGGCGACGATCTCCCGGGCCTCATCTTCTGCCGCGGCGGCAACCGCGAGTTCGGCGCCTGGAGCGACCTGCGCGCCGCCGCGGTCCTGGCGCCGCTGGCCGCGCGCGGCTACGCGGTGGTCGCCCCGCAGTATCGCGGCAACGACGGCGGCGAGGGTCGCGAGGAGTTCGGCGGCGCCGAGGTCGCCGACGTGCTCAACCTGGTTCCGCTGCTCGAGAACCTCGACGTCGCCGACGCCGACCGCCTCGGCCTCTACGGCTGGAGCCGTGGCGGCCTCATGGTCTACCTCGCCCTGGCGCGCAGCGACCGCTTCGCCGCCGCCGTGGTGGGCGCCGGCCTGGCCGATTCCTTCGACCTGCTCGAGCGCCGGCCCGACATGGAGCCCGACGTCTACGCCCAGCTCGTGCCCGGCTGGCGGACCGACCGCGAGGCCGCGCTCGCGCAGCGATCCCCGGTCCGTTGGGCCGACCGGCTCTGCCCCACCACGCCCATCCTCCTCCTGCACGGCACCGCCGACTGGCGGGTCCACCCCACGCAGGCGCTCCACATGGCCGAGGCGCTGCTCGCGGCCCGGGTCCCGTACCGGCTAGTGATGTTCGAGGGCGGCGATCACGGTCTCAGTGAACATCGCGAGGAGGTGGGCGAACTGGCTACCGACTGGCTCGACCGCTTCGTCCGCGACGGTGCGCCGCTGCCCGACCTGCAGCCGCACGGACGATGAAGGCCGTCGCTCAGTCGTAGGCCAGCCGCGTCGGCTGGTCGGCCATCAGGTCGGTCAGGTCAGTGGTGGTCGCCATGGCCGGCCAGGTGCCGAGCTGCTCGTGCACCAGGTTGTACTTCTCCGGAATGGGGTGCGTGCCGACCACCACGTCCATCCCGTATTTCTCGGGGATGAACGCCTGGAAATGCTCCAGGTGCGGACACGGCGGGTAGCCCACCACGAAGCCCGTGGCCAGGTGGACCACCGTCGCCCCGTTCTTCTGCATCTCCTCCGGCGCGTACTCGATGTTGCCGCCGGGACAGCCGCCGCACGAAGTGAAGCCCACCAGCTCCACGTCCTGGCCGGCGTAGCGGGCGAAGCCGCCCACGCGCTCCTGCAGCGAGCGGAAGCACTTGCCGCCGGCGCAGCTCCGGTAACGGTCGCAGATGATGATGCCCAGCTTGACCATGCCGCTCTCCTCGCTTCGAGTGTCGGACTCTCCTGACCTAGGAGAGGTAGTCGATCTTCGTGCAGCCTCAGCCGTCCCAGAGGCGGTCGTACTGGTCGAGGCGCTTCTGGACGAACTGGTCGGCCGCGCGCTTGTTCTGGAAACCGCGGACCGCGATGAGGTCGGGACCGGCCTCCTCGACGGCCACCAGACGGCCGGCGAGCTTGCCGACCCGCAGCAAGCCGGCCAGGCCGGTTACATGGACCGTGGTCTCCACGAAGGACGCCGACAGCTCGCCCCAGCCACGCCGGGTGGTGGCGAACACGCGGCCGGCGGCCAGGGTCTCTCGGGCGTCGTCTGCGAGCATGGCGGCGGCGGCCTCCGGGGTTTCCGAAACCAACGATGGCGCGATCCTAGCACGCTGGATGCCTGGTCGTCCAATCCCGCCCGGGACCACCGGCGCGGGGCGGATCCGCTTGCCCCCGTTGTCGACAGGCCATTCCTTGTTCCCAGCCACCCGGACGACCGCACGCTTAGGAGCCTTCCGCCATGAGCAAGCTCGAGCCTTTCCGCTACACCGGACGACGCACGCTCCAGGAGACCCGGATCTTCCATCTCGTGGAGGCCACGGCCGTCTCGCCGCGCAACGGCCACAGCCGCCCCTACACCACCCTGGAGACCCGGGACTGGGTGAACGTCATCCCGCTGACGCCCGACCGCGAGGTGGTGCTGGTTCGGCAATGGCGGCACGGCATCCGCGATTTCACTCTCGAGATTCCCGGCGGCCTGGTGGATGAAGGCGAGACGCCGGCCGAGGCCGCCGCCCGCGAGGTCCGCGAGGAGACCGGCCACGTCGGCGATCCGGTGGAGCCGATCGGCGTGGTCGAACCCAATCCGGCCATCTTCGACAACCACACCCACACCTTCCTGCTGGAGAACTGCCGGCCGGTGGGCGCGCTGCAGCAGGACGACGGAGAGGACATCGAGGTGTTGCGCCGACCTCTGGCCGCGGTGCCCGGCCTGATCCGGGACGGCCGCATCCGCCACTCGCTGGTGATCTGCGGATTCTGGTGGCTGGCCCTGCGAAGGCCGGATCTGCTGAGACTCGACTGATTCCGCGCTCAGACCAGCAGATCCATGGGGTCCGGGCAGCGCGCCAGCCAGCGGGCGCGCTCGCTGCGCCGGGCCACGCCGGGGAAGTCGCCCCGGAAATCGAGCAGGTCCTCGATGCGCTGGAAGTGGAGGTGGGGCGGCCAGCCGCCGTTCTCCTCGGGCGCGCCCAGCCAGGCGAAGACCTCGCCGGCCGCGATGAGCTGGCCTTCCCGGAGCCCGGCGACCGAGCGGTGCGCCAGGTGGCCGTAGAGCGTGTAGAAGCCTTCGTGGGCCAGGATCACCGTGCCGCCGTAGTCACCGAAGCGATCGTTGACGGCGCGGCTGTGCACCGCGGCCGCCAGGGGCGCGCGCAGCGGCGTGCCGGCATCGGTCCAGACGTCCACGCCCAGGTGGACGGTACGCGGCTCCTCCTCGGTGCCGAAGAGAGCGCTGGCGCGGTAGACCACACGATCCTCGTCGTAGCCGCCCACGAGCGCGGGGGCGGTGCCGCGTCGCGCGTCGATGAAGGCGGTGAAGGCGGCGAGGTCGGCGACATCGAAATCGACGGCGGCCAGCGAGACCGGCCGGGCCGCGCTCATGGCGAAGGGGAAGATCGGAACCGGTCCGGGGGTGCTCGACATGCTGACCTCGCTACTGCCGGCGATCTCCCCGGCTACTCGAATATCTCGGCGAAAAAGGCCTGCAGCTGCTGCCACGAGCGGCGGTCGGCGGCAGCGTCGTAGGCCGCGCCTCGCGACGGGTCGTCGCCGGCTCCCTGCTGGGTGAAGGCGTGGACCGCGCCGGAGTACATGACGAGCTGGTAGTCTACACCCGCGGCCTCCATCTCGGCCACGAAACCCTCGACGTCCGCCGCCGGCACGTAGGGATCGACGGCACCGTGGCAGACCAGGAGGCTGGCCTGGATGTCGCCGGGACCGGCGGGCAGCGGCGTGTCCAGGTTGCCGTGGAAGCTCACGGCGCCCGCCACCGCGGCGCCCGACCGCGCCAGTTCCAGGGCGGCCGCGCCGCCGAAGCAGTAGCCGATCACCGCCACGCGGTCGCCATCCACCTGGGGATGCCGCTTCAGCTCGGTCAGGCCCGCGGCGAGCCGGGCGCGGAAGAGCTCCCGATCGCCGTAGTAGATGGTCGCCTGCTCCCGCGCCTCGTCGGTGTTGCGGGGGCGGATGCCCTGGCCGTAGACGTCGGCGGCCAGCGCCACGTAGCCCAGCTCGGCGAGCATGCGCGCGCGCATGCGTTCGTTCTCGCTCGGGCCCATCCACTGATGGATCACGAGCACGCCGGGCCGGCGGACATCCGTATCCGCAGGGTGCGCCAGATAGCCCTCGAGTACGGTTTCACCTTGCCGGTACGTCACGGTCTCGGTGACGACCTCGGCGCCGGCGGTCGCTGCCGCCATCAGAATTGTCGTCAAGAGAATCACGATCCCACGCATGCCTGTCTCCCTGATTCGGGTCTGTGCATTTATTGAGATAAATTTCATCCTTTTTGATCTCGACCGCCACAGGGCACCTGATGCCGTGACGACGCTGACCGCCCGTCCAACGCGTTCCACGGAGTGGACGAGTCCGAGGCGGTCACCAATCAGCGCCGCCAGGTCATCGCCCAGGCCCTTCTCGATCGATCCGCGTCAGGAACCGCGTCTGGGTGTCGTCTTCCGGGTCGAACGCCGCCGGGCGCGTACCGGTGGGGGACATCCGGATCTCCAGGCGGCCATCGGCGAGCTTCCTGACGATGGCGAAGACCGTCGTCCACTCCGAGCCGTCCTGACCGCACTCCCCCAGACAGAGATCGAGTCCGCACGGTGATAGCTCGGGAAGGAGCAGGTATTCACCCTTGGTCTCCACACCAACGCCATCGGCATGCTGCTCGGTCTTGACGTAACGACCGTCATCCGCGAAGACGATCGACGCGGCGGTGATTCCCGGGACGGCGGTCATGGTCCAGTCGCCCATCAGGTCCTCGGCGAGGATCCGGGTGGCGTCCGCGGCCTGGTTTTCGTCAGCGACAGACATGGCGACCAGAATCATCGACAGGGTCAGAACGATGGCCAGCATGGATCTCTTCATGACAATGTCCCCTCGCGAATGGGTGCAGCTTCGACTCTTTCGAAACGCAATGATGATTCTCGAATCACGGCATTGGACCGTACTTCACCCAATGCCATGGCTGCGAAGCCCGGGCAGCCTACCGGACAGATGACCTCTTCATAGACAATGTGGATTGTTTCCTGCCAGGTGATATCATACTGTCGGCGTGAAGAAGGCCTCGGCCAGTGGGGGTACGGCATTGCCGCCGTCTCGATGTCGAGATGAACGCCGAGCGTGACAGAATGTATACCGGCCAGGCTGATCACAAGAACAGGTAGGTTCGATGCGTCGCAAGTGGATCGGCCGACGGGTTCTCAACAGGCTGCTGTCGTACCTGGCCCAGCGGGTTCCTGGCGCGACGAGCCTGCGTCCTCTGCTCCACCGCTGGCGCGGCGTCAAGATCGAGGGACGGGTCTTCATCGGGGATCAGGTATACATTGAGAACGAGTACCCGGAGTGCATCACGATCCGCGATGGCGCCCAGCTCAGCATCCGGACGACCATCGTTGCTCATGTACGCGGTCCCGGCAAGGTGATCATCGACAAGGACGTTCTCGTGGGACCCCATTGCGTGATCACAGCCACACCTGGAATGACCCTGACCATCGGCGAAGGCACCGTGGTCGGGGCCCTGACTCCCGTCACGCGCAGCGTGCCTCCGCACTCCCTGTACACCGCCAGCAAGCCCTCCGTGGTCGCCAAGGTGACCACTCCCTTGACACTCGATACCAGCTACGAGGATTTCGTCGCCGGATTGCGGCGTATCGAGCGGGAGAGACGGCCATGAGCCAGCAGCACGTGAAGATCTGCCACGTGTTGACGGCCGAAGAGCCTGTTCCCACCGACGAGCGTATCCTCCGTTTCTCCCGCTTCTTCGGCGTCCGCACGCGACGGTTGAGGGTCTCGCCCGGCAACCTCGCGGCCACCCTCTCCAGCTGGGCACCCGGACAACTCCATCTCATCACCTCGGCCGCGACCCTGCACCGCATCCTTGCCCGGGACCCGGACCCTGAGCTCACGGCGCGGTCCCTGAGTGAACATGTCGGCAGCATGCTGGTGTTCGGCCTCGTGCCCGGAGCCGCGAGCGATGGTGTCCTGCGCACCCTGCTCGGGTCCGAGGCGGTCTCCTGCCGGGACCATGCGAACACGGATGCACAACTCGAGTTCCTCGACGACCACTCCCCGGCAACCCGCCCCCTGCATGGGGCCAGCTTCCCGCTCCCGGTCACCAAACCTACACCGACCGGCTGGTTGGAGGGGCTGACTGATCTTGGCGGACAGCCGTTGATCCTGGCCGGCGGACAGCCGTTTCATGTCTTCTTCGCGAGGGCGCACGGTCCCCAGCACTTCGTGGCCGTCCGCGAGGTCATCGATCTCGACGAGCCCACCGGTCTCGATTTCGATCTCGGCGATCACGTGTCCGGATTCGCGCCGTTTCTCATCTATCTCCGGCAGGTCTTCGGTGAATCGACCTACCATAGCGCCGCCGCGCGTGCCGCGTTGATCATCGACGATCCCAGCCTGCAACCCAAGCATGGCTGTCTCCATTATGACGAGATCCTGGCCGACATGCAGAAACGCGACTATACCACCACGATCGCCTTCATTCCGATGAACACCGAGCGGACCGATGCCGAGGTCGCCCGCACCTTCCGCGAGGAGCCAAGACACCTCAGCATCTGCGTCCATGGCTGCTTCCATACGCGCCACGAGTTCGGCAATACGGACCAGGAGTCCACCGATCGCCTCTCCCAGACCGCCATCCAGCGCATGCGGCGGCACGAGCAGCGAACCGGAGTGCCCTTCACGCCAATCATGGTCTTTCCCCACGGGGTGTTCGCCCCCCAGGCCCTCGGCTCCCTCCTCCGAGCCGGATTCATGGCCGCCGTCAATACACACATCCACCCCCGGAGAGGGCAGAGCAACCAGCGCACCATCGCGGATCATCTGGCCATCGCTGTCCGCTCTCCCGACGGTGTGGCTCTCTACCGGCGACACAGCGTACTGGGGCCGACGACCGCTTTCCAGATCCAGGCCTTGCTCGGCCAGCCAATCCTGATGTCGGCCCATCACGAGTTCTGCCGGTCAGGCCTGGGGCCCCTCCACGAATTCCTCGACGGCGTACACGAAACTCTACCTCGACTTACCTGGGATTCGCTCGGCGAGGTGATCCGACGCAGCTTCCTCCAGCGACGACGCGCAGATGGGCGGCTCGAGTGTCTCGTGGCCGCCAATGAGGCTGTGGTCGAGAACCTGAGTGAAGAGCCCGAGGAGTATCTGATCGTCCGGCGGGAACCTCCGGAGAGTCCGGTCCTGCGGGTCACCCTCGACGACCAGGAGATCGAACCGCGACGCCGATCGGGCTTGCTGACCATGCCCCTGCACCTCGACCCGGGAGCGACCGCGCGAATCCGTTTCATCCATCATGACGAGAAAGCCACTGAACTCCCGGACAACGCACTGTCCGTGCCGCCATCAGCCGTGGTGCGGCGTCAATTATGTGAGTTGTGGGATAATCTGGTCAGTCACCAGACGGCTTTATTGACCCCGCTCACTTCGCTCAAGGAACGCTACTCCCGCGGCTGGCCTCGCGAATAACTTGTGCCATCGAGATTGTGTCTGGCCTGGAATCTACTCCGAGAACAGCATCATCACTGTCATCCAGATAGCCAGAAATCATATACCATGGTCGTAGAAGTCACGAAATCGACCGGACACACTCTCCGTGGCACAACCTTGACGTCCACCACGGGGTCGGGGACAATCCGCCACGACCATGAACAACCAGCCAACCAACCCCTCCCTCGGCGACGTCGTCGACCTCGCCCGCCAGCTCGCTCTCGACGCCGAGGTGTCGGGGGCGAGCCTGCGCCATCGCGACCGCGCCATCGGTCGCGAGCTGACCGCGCTGCAGCGGCGGCCCGTCGCCCAGCTCCTGGCCTGGCTCCACCGGGTCCGTGAAGAGCGGGGCGATCGTCTCGGCGAGCGTCTGACCGCGCTCCAGCGTCTGGGTCTGGCCCTGCTCGCCGTGGCCGGCCTCGCCGCCGGCTGGGGCACCGCAGCCGTGGTCTTCCACTACGACGGCACCCATCCGGTGAACGTGATCCACGTGCTGGCGGTGTTCGTGCTGCTGCCGCTGGTGTTCCTGCTGGGCTTCGCGCTGGGGCTGGTGCCGATGCGGGTGGTACGCCGGATCCCGGGACTCGGCGCCGTGCAGGACATGATGGGCCTGGTGAACCCCGGCCGACTGCAGCGCCTGCTGGCGCGTTACCTGCCGCAGCAGCAGCGCGAATTCCTGACCTCGTTGCTGGGGCGGGGGGAGTCGCACCGCCGGCTCTTCGGGCGCGTGGATCGCTGGGTGGTGGTGCGCGCCTCGCAGGTCTTCGCCCTGAGCTTCTACACCGGCGCCACGGCCAGCGCGGTCTACCTCGTGGTGTTCTCCGACCTGGCCTTCGCCTGGAGCACCACGCTCGCCGCCAACGCCTCCGACCTACAGCGGTGGACCGACCTCGTGTCCTGGCCGTGGGCCTGGGCCTGGCCGGACGCACGGCCCAGTGCCGACCTGGTGATCGAGACCCGCTATTTCCGCCTCGGCGAGGGCAGTTTCCCCCACACGAGCTCGCCCGCCGGCCTGGGCGGCTGGTGGCCGTTCCTGGTGATGTGCCTCGTGGTCTACGGCATGCTGCCGCGGCTCCTGACCCTGGCGCTGGCCTGGTCACGGCTGCGGGTGGCCCTGCACCGCACGGCCCTTCACCTGCCGGGCACGGCCGAGGTGCTGGAGCGACTCAACACCGAGCTGGTGGAGACCCGGGCCGAGACGCCGGACCAGGCCGGGCCGGCCACGGACTCCGCCGCCGACCTCGCGGAGACCGGCAGTCTCCGCGGGCGCACGGTCACGGTGATCGACTGGGCCCAGGCCGCCGCCGACCGCCCCGCCGCCGCTACCTGGCTCGCTGCCACCTACGGCCTCCAGGTGGGCGGCTGGCATTCCGCCGGCGGTTCGCGTTCCCTGGCCGACGACGACGCGGCGCGAACGGAGGCCATCGCATCGGCCGGCGACGTCGTGGTGCTCGTGAAGGCCTGGGAGCCGCCCATGGGTGAGCTGCTCGACTTCCTGCGCGCGCTGCGCTCCGAGGCCGGCGAGGGCCGCCCGGTGCACGTGCTGCCCTTGGCCATGACGACCGGCGGCGCCCCCGCGGCGGCCTCGTCCCGCGACCTCGCGCTCTGGCGCCGCACCCTGGCCAGCCTCGGCGACCCATGGCTCCGGCTAGCCCGAACCGCAGGCGGTGACGCATGAACGAGCAGCCCAGCTTCGCGGTGGTGGGGCACCCCAACAAGGGCAAATCGAGCATCGTCGCCACGCTGGCCCACGACGACAGCGTCCGGATCGGCGACCTGCCCGGCACCACCACCCACTGCCGCACCTACCCCATGAAGGTGGACGGCGAGGTGCTCTACAGCCTGGTCGACACGCCGGGCTTCCAGCGCGCCCGCGCCGCCTGGGAATGGCTCCAGGCGCGCGAGACCACGGCGGATCGTCGGCCCGACCTGGTCCGGCAGTTCCTCGCCGAACAGGCCGATACGGGGCGTTTCCCCGACGAATGCGAGCTGCTGGCCCCGGTGATGGCCGGCGCCGGCATCCTCTACGTGGTCGACGGTTCGGTGCCCTACGGTCCCGAGTACGACGCCGAGATGGAGATCCTGCGCTGGACCGGCCAGCCCCGCCTCGCGCTCATCAATCCCATCGGCGAGGCCGACCATCTCGCCGCGTGGCGCACGGCGCTGGGCCAGTACTTCAGCGTGGTGCGGGTCTTCAACGCGGTGACCGCCGACTTCACCAAGCGCGTGGAGCTCCTGCGCGCGTTCGGCCAGCTCCGCGACGAGTGGCGCGCCCCGCTGCAGCGGGCCACCGACAGCCTGCTCGCCGACCGTCGCCGCCGCCGCGAGGCCGCCGCCCGCGCCGTGGCCGCGGGACTGGCCGAGACGCTCTCCCTCCAGGTCGATCGCACCCTGGCCGTCGACCAGGATCCCGAGGCGCTCAAGCCCGACCTCGTGGCCGAGTTCCAGAAACGCCTCGAGGAACTGGAACGACGCGCTCGCCAGGCAGTGGAGGCGGCGTATGACCACCACACCCTCGAGCGCCGCGAAACCGCGCTCGAGGCCCTGCATGCCGAGGACCTGTTCTCCAGCGAATCGTGGCGCGTCTTCGGGCTCACCCGGCTCCAGCTGCTGGGGCTGGGCGCCGTGGGCGGCGCCGCCGCCGGCGGGGCCATCGACCTGGCGGTTGGCGGCGCCAGCTTCCTGGCGGGCACGCTCCTCGGCGGAGGCATCGGCGCGGCCTCCACGCTGCTCGCGGCCAACCGGCTGGTGGATGTGAAGGTGCTCAACGTGCCCATGGGCCGGCGCGCCCTGGTGGCCGGGCCTTCACGCAATCGCAACCTGCCCCATGTGGTGCTGGGTCGGGCGCGGCTGCACCACGCGCTGGTGGCCGGCCGGTCCCACGCCCAGCGCGGCGCCCTGGATCTCGACACCCAGGCCCGGCAGCTCCTGGCACCGCTGGACGAACGCACGCGCCGTACCATGGAGAAGAGTTTCGGGCGGCTGCGAAGCAGCCGGGACGTGGGTGAAACCACCGAGCGTCTGGCCGACGAGATCGCGGCGGTATTCGCCCGGGACGAGGAACGCGGCTCCTCCTGACCTTACGATTAATCTTTAACAAATCAGACAGGCTACCGATATCCTAGTTCAGGAATCTGAGCAGGGATCCCGTGCGTAGCCTGGAGTATTCCGACTTGACCAACACGACCTCCACGAGAACGCCAGTTGCGACGACATCCAGCCGCGGATCCGGCCGGTTGCCCTTGACCTGGGCCACCTGGCGGGCCACGGCCCTGCGCACCATCGTCCCGGCCCTGCTGACCCTGGGACTGTTCGTCGCCATGGTCTTCATCGTCGCGTTGCCCGCCTTCGAGAAGCACCTCCTGTCCACGCGTCAGGAGACGGCCCAGAATCTGGTGGAGTCGGCCATCACCCTGCTCGCCAGCTACGATCGCCAGGTCGCCGACGGCGAACTCACCCGGGAAGAGGCCCAGGTCCGCGCCATGGAACGCCTGCGCACCCTGCGCTACGGCCCCGAGGGACGCGACTACTTCTGGATCAACGACCTGCAGCCCGTGGTGCTCATGCACCCCTACATGAACGAGATCGAGGGCAGCGACATCTTCTACATCCCGGACGCCGAGGGCCGGCCGCTGCTGCTGGCCTTCCTTGAGATCGTGCAATCCCCCGAGCGGGGCGGGTTCTGCTATTACCAATGGCAGGATCGAGACAAGCGCACCAAGCCGCAGGACAAGGTCTCCTACGTCGAGCTCTACGAACCCTGGGGCTGGATCGTGGGCACGGGCGTGTACCTCGACGACGTGAAGGCCAGGATCGCCGGCATGACCCGCACCCTGACCACGGTGAGCCTGCTGATCCTGCTGGCCATGGCGGTGATCTCGGTCTTCGTGATCGTCACCTCGGTGCGCCGCGAGATCCTGCGCCTGAGCGCCGAGCAGGCCGTGCGCGAGCGGGAACAGACCATGCAGGCGGTCCTCGACAACACGGTGCAGTTCATGGGCCTGCTCTCGCCGGACGGTCGGGTGCTGCACGTCAACCGGACGGCCCTGAGCTTCATCGGCGCCGAGGAGCAGGAGATCCAGGGAATGCTGTTCTGGGACACACCCTGGTGGGCCCATTCGACGGTATATAGGACGGACCTCCAGCACATCGTCGCCGAGTGCGTGCAGGACAAGCGACGGATCTGTAGCAGCGCCACGAACAGCGCGCCGGACGGCACGGTGATCGAGATCGACTTCTCGCTCTCCCCCATCCTCGACGACCAGGGCCGCGTCACCCAGGTCGTCGCCGAAGGCCGCGACGTCACGGCCATCAACCGGGCCAGCCTGGCGCTGCGCAAGAGCGAGGAGGAGCTCGCGACGATCCTGGATTCGATCCAGGACGGCGTGATCGCCGTGGGTGTCGATGGACGCATCCTCCGCCTGAACCCGGTGGCCGAACACCTGCTCGGTGCTTCCGGACCCGACGGCGTCGGTCGCCTGCTCGACGAATCGCTGCACCTGTTCGATCTGGACGGAACGCCCATCACGGGCCTCTGCGACCGGCTGCTCTGCATCGCGGAGACCAGCCAACCGTTCCAGGCCCAGCTCGCGGATCCGGCGGGCGAGCGGCTGACCGTGGAGATCACCGCCGCCGCCGTCGCCAGCGCGGACGGGTCGCCGGCCGGCGGGGTCATCGTGCTACGCGACCGGACCGAGGAGATCCACCTGCGCCAGCAGCTCGATCAGGCTCAGAAGCTCGAGGCCATCGGCCAGCTCGCCGGGGGCGTCGCCCACGACTTCAACAACCTGCTCACCGGCATTCTCGGCAACGCCCAGCTCCTGCACGAGCGGTCCGCCGCCGGCAGCCCCGAGGCGCAGCCCACCCAGGAGATCATCGACGCCGCCAACCGGGCCGCCGACCTCACCCGCCAGCTCCTGGCCTTCTCGCGCAAGGGCAAGTACCAGAACGCTCCGGTGGACACCCACGATCTGGTGGCCAAGGTATCCAGCCTGCTCTCCCGCAGCATCGACAAGCGGATCCAGCTGCAGACCGACTTCGACGCCGATCGGCCCTTCGTCGAAGGCGACTCCTCCCAGCTCTACAACGCGCTCTTGAACCTGGGACTCAACGCCCGCGACGCCATGCCGGAGGGCGGCACGCTGCGCATCAGCACGCGCAACGTCACCCTCGCCGACAACGACCCGCGCCTGCGCGGCATGGACCACCCAACGGGCGATTACCTGGCGCTGTCGGTGGCGGACACCGGGATCGGCATGGACGAGGAGACGCGCCGGCGCATCTTCGAACCGTTCTTCACTACCAAGCCCCTTGGCCGGGGCACGGGGCTCGGACTCGCCGGCGTCTACGGTTGCGTGGTCAACCACGACGGTCTGATCGAGGTGGCGAGCACGCCCGCCGCAGGCTCGGTATTCACCATCCTGCTGCCCGTCTCCGCCCAGCCCGCGCCCGTGGCCGAGGCGCCCCGGACCCTGACGGCCGACGGCGAGGGGCGCATCCTCGTGGTCGAGGACGAGGAGGCCGTGCGGACCTTCGCCGGCCGCGCCCTCGAGCGGTTCGGCTACGAGACGGTCCTCTGCGCCGACGGCGTCGAGGCCACGGCCTACTTCCAGGAGCACGCCGCCGAGGTCGACCTCGTCATCCTGGACCTGATCATGCCGCGGCTCAGCGGCGAGGAGACCTTCGCCCGCCTGCGGCAGATCAGCGAGGACGTGCCGATCCTGATCGCGTCGGGGTTCTCGCAGAACCAGACCGTGGCGGACCTGATCCAGCAGGGCGCGGCCGGGTTCCTCGCCAAGCCGTATCCGCTGGAGCAGCTGGCGCAGACGGTCGGCAGACACGTGCGGCGGCCGGAGCTGGCGCAGCTCAGTCGATCGCCTGGCTGAACACGACCAGGTCGCTCAGATTGATCGTCCCGTCGGGCCAGAGGTCGGCCCAGGCGCGGTACTCTCCGTAATCGCAGAAAGCCTGCGTGAAGAGGACGATGTCGGTGAGGTCGACCACGAGATCGGCGTTGATGTCCGGGCTACGCATCGTCAGGTTGACCCGGCTCTCCCAGGCACAGCCGGTGAATCCCGGCACGGTGGCCATGAAGACGATGGGGCCGTCGGTGTGCCCGCCCCCGCGCAGCTGCTGCAGAGCCACCGTGGTCCAGCCATCCTCGCTCGAGGGTGGCGCATCCAGGAGCAGGGGTTCGTCCAGCAGGATGAAGCCGTCCGGGGCTTCCGTTGGCAACAGGATGAGTTCCTGGGCTTCGACCATCGGCTCGATGTAGCTGCAGATCCCCCAGTACGCGTCGAAATCCGCGTGGGCGACCTGGACATCGAACGGGTCGTGCCACTCGCTGCCCGGAGCGGCGAAGATCCGGGCCGTGTGGGTGGGATGGATCACGATGACGACTTCGTAAGAGGGCGGATCGATTTCGACGTAGGCATACGGGTCCTGCGCCGTGGCCGGGACGGCCAGGACGAGCAGGAACCACAGGGCGAGCAGGTTCCTCATGACAATATCCCCCAGCGTTGGGCAGCGTCGATCGGGGTGGCTGCGTGACCGTGAGTTTACCAGATCATCGCCGTCTCTTCAACTTTGGCGGCCGGACGCGACCTGGCGTACGGCTCACTGGACCAGGACAAGCTTGGCCATGGTCCGGCGGTCTCCCCGCTCAGGACCGCCTGGTACACGCCGGAGGCCAGCCGGGCGCCGTGCGGACCTCGTCCAACTGCTCCTGATCGTCGACGAAGGAGAACACCAGCGTATCGGTCTGGTCCCAGGCGAAGTCGAACCGCCAGGTCCGCGCGTCGACGCGGTAGAGGCCGGGCTGCGCGAAGGCGGTATCGATGGACGCCGTGGCCGCGAAGGTGGCTGGGCGAATGGCCATGGTCGTGGCTCGCGGGACGAATGGAAGCCCCCATCGATCGCCTCGAGGATACCACATGGCGTGTGCGAGATGGGGGTCGGGTGTTCGACGCCGCGCTCAGTCGGCCAGCAACGGCCGCATGATATCCTGCAAGTCGCGCAACCGGAACGGCTTGAGGACCACGGCGTCTGGTTGTTCGCCGTTGCTGCCGCTGACGAGGTCGTGCTCGTGGTATCCGGTGACGAACACCACCCGGCACGTGGGATCCTCCCGGCGCAGCGCGGCGAGAACCTCGAACCCGTCCATGCCCGGCATCATGAGGTCGAGCAGCACGCAGGCCAGGTCGGCCTTGCGCTCGCGGAAGAGGTCCAGGCCGCTCGGCCCGTCCTCGGCGACGAGGGGGACCAGCCCCATGTTCTGGAGCATGGCGGCGCCGACCTTGCGGATCTGCTCGTCATCGTCGATCAGCAGGACGGGACGCGAGGAGGCCAGCTCGGCCGGATGCTGGTCCGTCACGGACACGACCCGATCCGTTGGCGTCGGCGCGTGCGCGGGCAGGATCACGGTCACCGTGGTGCCCCGTCCCGGCTCGCTGTCCACCAGGGCCGTGCCGCCGTGGCTGCGGATGATCCCCATGACGACCGACATGCCCAGGCCGCGGCCGGTGAACTTGGTCGAGAAGAAGGGGTCGAACATGCGCTCGCGCGTGGCCGGGTCCATGCCGGCGCCCTGGTCGCTGACCTCCAGGTACGGCAGCAATCCGGGTTCGAGGGACGAGGGGACGACGCTAGGCCCCAGCGCTTCCGACGAGAACTCGCGCGTGCCCACCCGGATGCGGACCGTCCCCTTGCCGTCGCCGTACGATTCGCCGGCGTTGCTCACCAGGTTGGCGATCAGCTGACGCAGCTGTCCGCCGTCGCCGTACGCCCAGGCCTCCTGTTCCTGGCGATCGTGCACGAGATCGACGCGGGGATTGACACTCACCCGCAGGATCGCCTCGAGATCGCTCACCAGCGCTCCCAGTTCATGGGAAACCTGCTCCTGGTTGCCGTGCCCGGCGTAGGCCAGCAACTTGCGGCAGACCTCGGCCGCATGGTCCGCCGCCTTCAGGGTCTGCTCGATGTGCTCACGGGCGGCATGGCCGGCTCCGAGTTCCCAGAGCGCCAGGTCGCAATGGCCGACCATGGACATGAGCAGGTTGTTGAAATCATGAGCGATGCCGCCGGCGAAGAGGCCGAAGCTCTTGAGTTTCTGGATGTGGCGGAGCTGCTCCTCCAGCTGCTCCTTCTCGTTCTCCATGCGGCGCATCTCGGTGATGTCGTTGACGCAGACCAGCAGCTCAGCCGGCGCGTTCTTGTCGAGCACCTCGGCGCCAGTCTCGGGATTCGACCGGCGGGCCTCGATGCGGCAGACGCGTACGAGGCCGGGTGCGCCCTGCAGGCGCAGCTCCAGGGCCTTGCCGCGAGGATCGCGGAAGAAGGCCGGGTAGCGGGCGGTCAGCAGTTCGCGTTCCTCCGGATGGACCAGCTCGCGGAACGGCCGCCGGTCCAGCTGACCCATGGCGCGGTCCAGGAGCTCGCAGAAGGTGCGGTTGGCGTGCAGGATCATGCCGTTGGCGTCGAGAGTGACGAAGCCGACCGGCGCCTGGTCGAACAGGTTGACGTGACGGTTGCGGGCGGCCAGCAGCTCGCGCTGCGAGCGCAGGAGTTCCTCGTTCTGCAGCTGGAGCTCGACCTGGTGGACCTGCAGTTCGTGGATCACCCGCGTGGGATCCACCTCGGAGAACTGGCTCGCGGGCTCCTGACGGAGGCGATCCTCGGCGCGCTGGCGGAGTTCCTGTCCGAGAGCATCCTGGTCCTGCCTGTGTTCGTTGTTCATGGACCCCTCCGATTCACGATGTCGGCGCCCGCGAACCCGGTGGCCGCCGCGGCCTGAGCCGAGCTGGCGACCACCGCGGCGAGGCGTCGGTCGTCGATGCAGTAGGCGAACACGTGGCAGCTGCTCTTGCCATCGACACAGCTGCAGTTGCGGTGCATGGGTTCCCCGCTGGCCAGGGACGCCACGAGCGCATCGCGCCAACGTTGCGGCGAGCAGCCCTGGCCGGTGACGATCGTCGAGAGGCGGTGGCCGACCAGGTCGGCACGCGTCAGTCCGGTGACACGCTCGAGGGCCGGATTGATGTCCGTGATAATGAAGTCGGGGTTGCCCTGCACCTGCGAGTCGCCGTGCAGCTCGAAGAGCGCGACGCCGCTGGGAATGCTCGTCAGCAGCAGGCGATAGCTCTCGTCGGTGTCCTCGAGGGCCGTTTCGGCGAGTTTGAGCCGCGTGATGTCCACGAAGGTGACGACCACGCCGGAGACCTCGGTGGTCGAGATGCGGTACGGCAGGACCTGAACCAGGAACCAGGCTCCATCGCGGTTGCGGGCCTCCATCCGTTGCGGTTCGCCACGACGCTGGACCTCCACGATACTCGCCACGAGGTCGAGGTTCTGCAGGCGGTGGGTCACCTCGACCACGGGGCGACCGAGGTCGCCGTCGCGCAGGTTCAAGACGGCGGTCACACCGGGCGTGAAGCGGCGGACATCGAGGTTCTCATCGAGGAAGAGCGTGCCGATCTGGGTGGCGACCAGAAGATTGTCGAGGTCGTTGGTGGTCTCGGTGAGCTCGGCGATCTTCTTCTGGTGCTCGGCGTTGACGGTGAACAGCTCCTCGTTCACCGACTGCAGCTCCTCGTTGGTGCTCTGCAGCTCCTCGTTGCTGGCCATCAATTCCTCGTTGGTGGCCTGCAGTTCCTCGTTCGAGGTCTCGAGCTCCTCGATGGTGGCCTGGAGGTTCTCGCGCGAGAACTGCAGTTCCTGTTCCAGGTCGAGCAAGCGCTGCTGGGTCTCGCGGTCCAGATCGTAGGGAACCACCTCGGATTCTCCGTCGCCGCGGACCGCGGGGGCCGACTCCAGGAACACCGCCACCAAGGGCTCCAGGTTCCGGGCGCTGTGGAGCGGCTTCACCCGGAGCTTGAACACGCGGACATCGTCGTCGAAGCGCAGCCGCAGATTCTTGTACACCACCTCGCGATGGGTTTGCTGGACCCGCTGCAACGCCGTGGAGAGCGGGATGGAGAGATCGGCATGGGCCATCTTGACCACGTCGTTGGTGATCTTGCCGGAGGGCAGGCGGAAAAGGTCGCTCGAATCGCCCAGCGTGTGGAGCACCTCGTTCTGGCCGTTGACGATGAGCGTCGGTGGCAGGTAGTCGCTGGCCGCCTCCTGGATCACCTTCTCGATGAGCCGAGGACGGCTGTCGCTCCGGTCGAGGTCGCGGCGCCAGGCATCGCGGTCGAAGCTGCGGCGAGCGGCGTCGAAGGCGGGCAGCTCGACCCGGGGCGCCATCGTGAGCGAGCGACCGCGCGAGCGATAGATCCGCGCCCCTGGATCGAGCGTCTCCAGATGGCTGTCCAGATCGCCGATGGTCTCGCTGTTGCCCAGCATGAGCAGGCCACCCTCGCGCAACGAAAAGTTGAACTTCTCGAGCACCTTGCGCTGCAGGACGGGCTGGAGGTAGATGAGCAGATTGCGGCAGCTCACCAGGTCGATCTTGGTGAACGGCGGATCCTTGATCAGGTTGTGGCGGGCGAAGACCACCATCTCGCGCAGGCGGCGGCTGACCTTGAAACCGTCGCCCTCGCGCACGAAATAGCGCGAGAGGAGCTCACCGGACAGGTCGGCCGCGCAGCTCTCGGGGAAGAGGCCGTTGGCGGCGGTGTAGAGCGCCTCGCCGTCCACGTCGGTGGCGAAGATCTTGACCCGCTGCGGCCGGCCGGTCTCGCGTTCGATCTCCTTGACCAGGATGGCAAGCGTGTAGGCCTCCTCGCCGGTGGAGCACCCGGCCACCCAGAAACGGAGTTCGGATCCCGCCGCCTCGGCCAGCAACTGCGGCAGGTACTCGTCGAGCGCGGCATAGGCCTCGGGATTGCGGAAGAAGTTGGTCACGCCGATGAGCAGGTCGCGATAGAGGTCGTCCACCTCGCGGGGCACGCTCTCGAGGAACCGGGCGTAATCTTCGGGGTCATCGATCTGGTTGATGGTCATGCGCCGCTGCATCCGGCGGATGATCGTGGTCGGCTTGTAATAGGTGAAATCGAGCTTCTTCCGCTCGCGCAGCAGCGACAGGATCCTCGGTAGCCAGCCGTCCTCCTCCGAGATCGACGGCGGGGGTTGCCGCCGCGTGGTGTAGGGATGCTTGGCGTACTTTCCGATCGTCGAGGCCATGTCCGCCGGGGGCAGCACGAAGTCGGCGATACCCGTGGAGATGGCGCTGTTGGGCATGCCGTCGAACTTGGCCGTTTCCGGCGCCTGCACCATGACCAGCCCACCCGCCTCCTTGATGGCGCGGATGCCGTGCATGCCGTCGCTGCCCGTGCCCGAGAGGATGATGCCGATGGCCCGGTCCTCCTGATCTTCGGCGAGCGAGCGCATGAAGATGTCGATGGGCAGGTTGATGCCGTGTCCAGGTTCCTGGTTCTGGAGCAGGAGCGTACCGTGGAAGATGGTCAGATTGGACTTGGGCGGAATCAGGTAGATGGTGTTCGCCTCGACGGTGAGATTGTTCTCGGCGCGGCGCACCGCCATCCGGGTGCGTTTGCTGAGGAGCTCCACCATGAGGCTCTTGTAATCCGGCGACAGGTGCTGGATGACGATGAACGCCATGCCGGAATCCGGCGGGAACCTGGCGAAGAGGCTCTCGATGGCCTCGAGGCCACCCGCCGAGGCGCCGACCCCGACGAAATGGGTCGGTCGGTCCCGTGACGATTCCTGGCTGGGCGAATCAGGCTGGATCATACGCAATCCTCCGCGTCACGTGGTTGGTCCGTAAAAACTACTAAAATAGTATAGATTGGCAACGGGCTGGTTCTCGTGGTCCAGAATCAGCTGATCGCGGAGTGCAGGAGGGTGGCGAGGCGCCGGCGCGCGCTCCGTGAACGGGAACGCGCACCGGCCAGGTCGGGCAGGTCAGCGGACCAGCGTCAGCTTGTGCCGCTGGAGGACCCCGTCGGCGCGCAGCCGACAGACGTAGACCCCGCTCGGTAGACCGCGGCCGTCGGTGTCGCGTCCGTCCCAGGTCACGGCATGACGGCCGGCCGGCCAGTCGCCGGCTGCCAGCTGGCGCACCCGGCGCCCTCGCAGGTCGAACACATCCAGCGCCACCGGTCCCCCGCGACGCAGCTCGAAGACCACCTCGGTCTGCGGGTTGAACGGGTTGGGGATGTTGCCCACCAGGCGGGTGGCCGCCGGCAGACTTTCCGGTGCGGCGAGGATGTTCTCCGGCGCGACCAGCAGGTTCAGGCCCCAGGCGTGGAAGGTGCCGATGGCGCCGAACTGATGGTCGGAGACGTGCAGGGTCCAGTCGCCGGCCACGTCCTCGCCGTTCAGATCGGTCAGGGCTCCGGGACCGTCGACGATGAGCGTGCCGGGCCAGTTGCCCGCGAGATTGTCGGCGATCCCGCCCGACCGGTTGTGCAGGGTGATCACGGTGCCTTCGGGACTGGTGAGCGTGACCACGAGATTGCCGATGGATGGGTGCGAGATGAGGATGTCCACCGAGATCTGGACCAGCGTGCCCACCTCGCCGATCTCGATGGTGCTGGCGACACCCTCGGGGTCGTTGTCGGGAATGCCGACATCGGGAGTGGCCTGGACATGGACCTCCACCACGGGCAGCAGCACGAGGTCGATGCCAGTGACCGCGTCGTCGGGGCCGAGTTCCACGGTGCGCGACGCCGGCCCGTAGCCCTCGCGGGTGGCGGTGACCGTGTAGGTGCTGCCGTGCAGGCCGACGATGAGATACTGGCCGTCGGGTCCGGTGACCACGCTCTGGCCGCCGCAGCTCACGGTGACGCCCGAGGCGTCCTCGTCGTCCGCCAGCTGGATGGTGCCGGCGATGGACGCATTGCCCGGGGCCTGGCGGCTGATGAGATAGGCCAGGGAATTCTCGAGCAGCGGTCGGGCCTCGGCGTCCTCGAGTTTGCTGACGTCGAACGTCAGGTAGACGATCTGACCGCCCTCGGGACCCGTATCGTCGTCGTGGATGAGGCCGCCGCCCACCGAGGCGTTGTACAGCGAGCGCAGGATCATCACCCCGTCTGCCGCCGGCAGCATGGTGTCGCTGGCCCCGTAGTCGTAGGGATTGTCCGAGAAATCGGGCGTGATGATTTCGGGCAGCAGGTTGGGGCGGATCAGGAAGTAGTGGTCCTCGTAGCCGGTCTGGGGCAGCAGGGTTCCGAAGAAATCGCCCCACCAATCGGCGCTGTGCAACACGCTCGCCGCGAATTCTGGATAGTGGTTGCTGTAGAAGCAGACCTCGCCCACGGCGCCGCCCTCGATCAGGATGCGCCCGCCGCCGGCGGCCCAGTCGATGAGCGTGCTGCGCAAGAGCGGCAGGCCGATGGGGAAGCTGTTGTTGGCGCAGTAGATGAACAGGACGTCCCAGCCCTGAACCGCCGCGACGGTGACCTCGTCGGGCTCCATGACGCCGACCTCGTAACCGAAACCGGTCAGCCACTGGACCATGTCGCCGATGGCGCGCTCGCCCGCGGGCTGTGCCACGGCGGGGGCGCCCGCCGGGGCGCGGAAGACCGAGTCGTCGATGATGAGCACCCGCGCCAGCGCATCGAGCACGCGCACCTCGTGCGGGCCGCTGACGGTGGTGTTGGGGATGGTGGCCAGGTCGGCGGCGGTCACCGTGTACTCGACCACGTCGCCCACGGCCATGGATTCCGGCAAGAGGGGAAAGTCCAGCCGCCAGGTGTCGCCGTCCAGGACGAACGGCACGGGGCCCTCCTCGGGACCGCCGTTGAGGGTGTAGCGCAGGGTGACCGAGTCCACGCCCTGGTTGTCGTCGGCCTGGGCCCAGAGCGACGGCGGCCAAGTGGTGGGGGTCTGGTCGGTGGCGGGGCCGTGCCGCAGGGAGGGCGGAACCACGTCGCTGCCCACCACGAAGGCGTAGCTGCTGCTCGGCGCGCCGTGGGGCAGGGTCACGGTGATGCCGAGGGTGTCGCGGGCCTCGAGGTAGTACTCCACCAATCCGCCCGTGGGCTGGCCGGGAATGTCGGCGGCGTACTCGTCGCCGCCCGCCGGGGTCAGGGGCACCTGGATCCAGGCGCCACCGTCCACGCGGTAATGGACGAGAAGGCCGGCGGGGTCGAGCGGGAAGCGGTCGGTGATGCTGGCCTGGACGGTGTAGGGCCCGACGAGGTCCTCGGTGTCGGCCAGCGGCGTGTGGACGATGGCCGGCCCCCAGTACCGCGCGGCGGCCAGCGCGTCGATCAGGCCCCAGCCGTAGTCGTTGTCAGGTGAGCCGGCGCGATCGGCGGTCTCGCGCAGCGCCTCGCGGACCTCGATGGGCGTGAGCGACGGTACGCGCTCCAGGAGCAGGGCGGCGACGCCCGCGGCCAGTGGCGCGGCGAAGCTGGTGCCGCTGACGGTCTGGTAGTTGAGGTCGTCGTAGTAGTTGACCACGAAGTTGTTCACGCCCTGCGCCACGAGGTCGGGCTTGATACGGCCGTCGTAGGTGGGGCCGGGCGAGCTGAAGTCGGCGAGCACGCCGCCGAGGTCCACCGCGCCCAGCGCCACCACGCTGTCGCCGTCGGCCGGGGTGGTGATGTGGGGCCAGTCCTCGTTCTGGCGCTCGTTGCCGGCGCTGGTGTAGACGCAGATGCCCAGCTCCACCGCGCGGTCGGCGGCAATGGTGATCAGGGCGGTGTCGCCGTCGAGGTCGCTGTACTCGTACCAGTAGTAGTAGCCGAGGCTGGTGGAGATGATGTCGGCGCCCAGGCCCTCGACCCACTCGGCCGCCGCCACCCAGTTGTCCTCCTCGACGGGCGTCTCGTCGCTGATGTCCTCGGTCTTGGCCAGGATCACCGAGGCGCCGAAGGCCGGCCCGACGAGATCGCCGGGCAGGAAGCCCATGATGGCGGAGAGGACGTGGGTGCCGTGGCGGTCCTGGTACTGGGGGTCGCCCGGCTCGTTCTCCACGATGCCGTCGTCGTTGACGAAGTCCCACTGATCGACCACGTCGACGTGCTGCAGCGCGGGGTGGGCGCGCTTGAAGCCGGCGTCGAGCAGCGCGATCAGGACGCCCTCGCCCGTGAGGCCCATCTCGTGCACCGGCGGCACGTTGATCTGCTCGAGGCCGGCGGTGGAGCCGCCGTACTCGAGGGTCCAGCGGTCCGCGGTCTCCGCGGCCGCCTCGCGCAGGCGTTCGGCCAGGTCCTCGTCGGCGCGGGTGAGCTCGGGCTCGGTGCGGCGGAAACGGGCCACCAGCTCGAGTTCCTGGACATGAGGCAGGCGGGCCAGCGCCTCGATCTGGGCCGGCGTGGCCGCCACGCTGACGGCGTTGAACCAGCGCGATTGGTGGCGCTGGCGGGCGCCGGTGTCGATCACGCCGGCGAGATGGTCCGGACGGAGCGGCAGATCGCGAGCGTCGACGAGCGCCTGGCCAGGCGCCCGCATCTTGGCGCGGCGCTGCCGGGCCCGCGCGTTCAGATCGGACTCGGCCGCGGCGAGGGCGGCGGTCAGCTCGTCACCCGCGAGATCCCGGTCGGTGAAGAAGACCCAGACCGCCAGGGTGCCGTCGGCCCGCCAGGCGTCGGCGGTCTCGTCGGCCAGGGCGCGGAGCAGCCGCGGGCCGAGAGGGGCGGTCTGATCGGGGTCGGCGACCCGAATCTGGGCTGAGGCGGGCACGGCCAGGAGAGCGGCCAGGACCGCCGCGATCAGAAGAACGTTCATTGCTTTCATGGCGTGGGCCTCCAGGGATGGCGAGGGGATTCGCCGCGGGGGCGCGAGGGGATCCCGCCCGCGGCGGGATCCCCTTCGAAGAGCACGTGGCCGGTGAGCTAGCGCACGAGCATCATCTTGTCGGAACGCACACCGTCGGCCGACTCGAGGCGGAGCAGGTACGTGCCCGAGGGCACCGACTGGCCGAGCGCGTTGGTGCCGGACCAGCGGACCGCGTGGTCGCCGGCCGAGAACTGGCGGTCGGCCAGCTCGGTCACCAGGCGGCCGGTCATGTCGAAGACCGCCAGGCGCACGTGCTGCGCCCGCGCCAGGCTGAACTTCACGTTGGTCTGCGGGTTGAACGGGTTGGGATAGGCCCCGTCCAGGCGCACGCTCACGCTGGGCGCCGCGTCGGGATCAGCGATCTCACCGTTGTCCACGGACACGCCGCCCGACAGGCGGACGATGTACACGCCGTAGGGCGGGAAGTTTTCGGGATCGGTGTAGGCGCCGGCGATGATCTGGCCGTCGGCCGAGATGGCGGCGCCGCTGTAGATGCCGTACTCCTCCCAGCCGGTCACGCCCTGCGCGGTGAAGTAGTCGGCCAGCGGCATCATGCCGTCCTCGACGGTCCAGATGAAGCCGCGCGGCGTGCTGAAGAACGGGTTGCCACTGAAGCCCACGACCTCGCCGAGGTCGGAGATGTCGGTGGCGATGGCGCCGTAGGGCTCGTCGCCCGGCAGGGTGCCCAGGGCCACCGCGCCGTTGGTGGCGTCCCAGTACATGGCGCCCTGGTCGAGCTGGCCGCAGACCATGGCCCCGTCGGTGCTGGCGGCGTAGCACTCGCCGGCAGCATCCTCGCCCGCGATGAGCTGCGGGCCCTCGATGTCGTCGGTCCAGATGGCCGGACGGCGATAGCCGGCCGAGGGATGCTCATCGAAGCCCACGGTGACCATGCCGTTGGACGAGATTCCGGTAGCGCGGCTGCTGTTGCCCGAGCTGCCCAGGTTCACCGCGCCGACGCCCATGGTCCACTTGAAGGCCCGGGCGTCGCAGCCGATCCAGGCCAGGCCCACGCCCACGGTGCCGTCGTAGTTGAGGGCGTAGGCAGTGCTGAAGTCGGAGCCGCAGGGCGCGCCCTCGGGGATGGGATCCATGAACTGCCACAGGTCGGTGGCGTTCCAGTAGCCCGCGGCGTTGAGCCCGTCGGGGTTCTGGAAGGTCACGGCCAGGCTCAGGCCGTCGCCCGAGCAGGCACCACCGCTCGCGCCGACCGACCCGTCGTCGAGCCAGACCACGCCGTCGGTCTCGGTCCAGTAGAAGACCCCGTTGAAGCCGGAGCCGCTCATGGTCAGGCCGTCATCCGACAGGTAGACGAAGGGCGGGAAGAAGGAGTTGGGCAGATCCTCGATGATGGTGAAGGTCTGGGCCAGGGCCAGCGGGCAGAGGAGGATGGTGAGGGCGGCGAAGGAAAGGATTGGTAGCAATTTTCTCATGGAACACGGACCTCCGGCTCGGTCGCCGTCGCAGGCGAGAGGCGACGGGACCAGTGGGGGGGCATTCCGGGGGAAGAGCACCCTAGCATTCCCGGGAGGGTGAGGTCAATAGGACCAAAGCCGTATTAAGGTCATACATATCTGTATTCTAAGGATTCAAGACGAGGGCGGCCCGGCCGGCCGCCCTCATGAAGCTCTCGGGATGTCGGAAATCGCCGGGCCTAGTCGAACAGGGCCTTGACCTCGCTCCAGGTGGGCACATCGGCCGAGACCGCGTCGTCGTAGGTGATCTCGACCCGCCACTCGGTCAGCACGCCCTGGGCGTCCACGGAGAGGTCCTGGCAGATGATGCTCCAGATGCCGTCGGCCCCCTCGCCGATCCACTGGGTCATGTCCTCGTGGGGCGTGAAGTCGGTGGGGTACCAGCCGGCGGGGTCGGTGGCGGGCTCGCCGCCCTCGCCGATGAAGAACAGCTCGACGCGGGTGTCGTAAGCCGACTCGACCCAGATCCGCAGGTCGCTCGACCAGTCGGTGATGTCGACCGCGATGTAGACGCGGATGTCGGCGATGTAGTGGTTGAGGTCGATCTCCATGTCGGACTGGACGGGACCCGAGGCGTCGGGAATGACCATGTTGGGCGTCTGGGTGAACGTCATGGTCTGGAGCTCGGCCTGGGCGACGCCGGCGACCAGCAGCAGGGCCAGGGTGGTCAGAGCGATGGCTTTGCGCATGGTGTTCTCCTTGATTCTTCGCCGTTCCGGGGCGAATGATGGGCTTCAGGACACTTGCGGATCTCTTTGATTATATCATGTCGAGATCAAATTTCGAGTCCGTGTGATCAAAAATATGGAAAGATTCTGGACACATTCGCCACGGTCGACGGGCGAGTTCGCGGGAGGACGCCGGTGCAGAGAATCGTCATCTTCGGCAACTCGGGCTCGGGCAAGACCACGCTGGCGCGGCGGCGGGCGGCGGCGCTGGGGTGTCCGCATCTGGATCTGGATACGGTGGCCTGGGCGGCCGATTGCGCCGAGCCGACGCGGCGGGACCTGACCGACAGCCAGCAAGATATCGCCGGGTTCCTGGAATCGAATCCGAGCTGGGTCATCGAGGGCTGCTACGCCGATCTGCTGGAGCTGGTGATCCCCCACGTCACGGAACTGGTCTTCCTCAATCCCGGGCGGGAGATCTGCCAGGCCAACTGCCGGAACCGGCCCTGGGAGCCGCACAAGTACGCGACTCCCGAAGAGCAGAACGCCAACCTGGAGATGCTGCTCGCGTGGGTGGCGGCGTATGAGACGCGGGAGGACGAGTTCTCGTTGCGGGCGCATCGACGAATCTTCGACGGCTTCGACGGAGCGAAGCGAGAGATCACCGCCAACGGTGGCGATCATCTTCCCTAGCTGAATCCGACCGCCTTTTACGCCGCCGTGCGTCGTCGCTGATCGGATCAGCCCAGGAACGACAGCTTCTCGGTGATGGCATTCAGCGGCGACCCAATGACATCGGCCACCCCGGGCGTAGCCAGGACCTGGCCGGCCAGGGACTGCAGGCTGGGCAGGGCGTCGCGGGCGATGTTGGTGAGCTGCTGCCTGGCCTCGGGGTCGAGCTGCGACGCCTGCTGCACGATGCTGTCGAGACCCTCGTTCACCGAATCGAACGTCGGGAGCGCCTCCTCGGCGGTGCCGACATCCGAGATCCCCGACAGCGCGCTGGTGGCCTGGCCGATCAGTCCGGTGAGCTGCTGGCCGAGATCGAGGCCGCCCGTGCTCACGCCCTTGCCCGTGGAACCGCATCCCGTGGCGAGCAGGGCCACCAGGGCCACGCCGGCCAGCAACTTCGCTTCATGCCTCATCACGATAACGTCCTCCTGTGGAACCGGGATCCGCTGCGAACCGGACGCATCAGGACCGCCATCTCCGGTCCGTCCCAGCATCCGCCGACCACGGCAATCTAGCTGCATCGGCCAGAATCGCCGCCGGCGGGATCCAGCGGAAGCCTCGCGCTCACGATCCGGGAGCGGCGATCCGCGCGGCCACCCCCTGCAGGTAGCGCGCCGCATGCTCGGGAACCCCGCCGTGGTAAGGCAACGCGGCGGGCAGGTCGCCCTGCAGCGTCCGGCAGATGACGCAGGCCATGAGGTAGGAGCCGAGCACGCTGGGATGGACGTGGTCGTCGGCGAAGAGCGGCAGCTCGGGGTGCTCGCTGCGCGACAGGCGCCAGGCCGCCCCCACCGGGGCCACCGTCAGCTCGAGCCGCGCGGCCAGGCCGGCCGTGTTCCGCTCGATAGCGGCCTGCAGGGCCAGGTAGTCCTCCCCGCGACCGGGCACCCAGAGGAGCCCGTCGTCGAAGCCCCACGGCTCGACGTAGATCGGCTCGGCGCCGCGGTCCCGCGCCGCCTGCGCCAGTCCGGCCAGCGCCGGCGCCAGCGGATGCCGGCCCAGACGCGGCATGATCAGGTGGTGGCTGTCGGGAAAGGCCGCGGTCATGCCGGCCCCCTGCAGGACCACGAAGTCCCACGGGCGGGCGGCGATGGCGTCGCGGACATCCTGGTCGGCGGCCAGCTCGTCGAGCAGGCGTCCGGGCTTGAGCACGCGCCCCACATGGACGCGGCGGCCGGCGGCGGTGAGCAGGCGCTCGCAGTCGGTGGGCGCGTCGTGCCAGGCGAGGTGGCTGCTGCCGACGAAGAGGATCTGCAGGGTGGCGCGCGGTGTCGGGGACGGGGTCGGCGCGCAGGCGGCGAACAGGGCCGTGCCCAGGGCCAACGCCAGCCATCCGCGTATCCATCGCATCGCCACCGTCCTCGGCTGGAGTCGTCGTCGGACCTCTCCACCTCAAGATAACGGTGCCGCGGTCCCGCCTGTCCAGTCCCCTCGTCAGTGCCCGGTGGAATCCTGCGGCGGCGACTCCGCCGTCAGGTCGGGCCAGGAGACGGTGTAGGTGCCCGGCGCTTCGCCCGCCTCGATCTCGCCCGTGGCGGACATGGTCCCGTCGAAGTACAGCGGGACGTTGACCGGGATCCAGTCGGGCACGGGCTCGGCCTCGGGATCGTACTTGTCGGTCTTGAGCACGAAGGCCTCGGCGCTGAACAGGCCCTGGCACCGCAGCGAGCCCTCGACGGGCTTGAGGGTCACCACGCCGAAATAGCGACGGTCGCCCTCGACGGTCATGGGCACGGTGCCCATGTTGGCCTCCTCCGGATACTCGTAGATGTAGTGGCTGTCCTCGAAACGGCCGGAGAACGTGTACTCGCAATCGGCATCCAGGCCGAACATGGTGCTGGTCCAGCCGTACTCGGGCAACGGCGGCAGGTCGGGCATGGGCCGCTCGTCCACGATCTCGGCGCGCCACACGGCGCGGGCGGTCAGTTGCACGTCCGGGCCGATGCTCGTCGCGCCGGTGACGGTGAGGTCGCCGGACCACTCGCTGAGCGGGTGGGCGTTGCTGGGGTGTCCGTCCACCACCACCATCACGTAGCCGTGGTGCGGCTGCTTGAATTCCACCACGATCTGGTCGTCCTCCCAGGTCTTGACCGTGAGCTCGTCGCAGCCGTCGGGCTGGATCTGCGGGCTCGAGCAGCAGTGGACCGTGCCGCGACGCGAGCCGAAGTCGCCCAGGAGCTTGAGGGTCTGGTCGTCGTTCTCGCCGTCCACCTGGACGAGGAGCTGGCTGATGGACGGCCGCAGCGTGAGCTCGTACTCGTCGTCGGTGAGGTTCTTGTAGAGGAGCACGGCGCCGTGGCCGCCGTCGGGGTCGATGTGCCAGCCCCGGATCTGCAGCGAGATGTAGGTGTCCTGGAAGGTGAACGGGCGGATGGGTGGCGTCTTTGGTTCGACCCCGTGCAGGCCCGACGGGATGGCGCCCAGCATGTGGGTCAGCAGGAAGTTCTCCACCTTGACGGCGTGGGCGTTGTTCACCGACTCGGTCCAGCCCACGTAGGTGCCCACGTTCTTGCCCTCGAGCGTGCGCAGGAGCGGCGGGGTGTTGTCCCACTGGCCCGGCTTGGCCGACTCGCAGTTGTCGACGAAGACCAGCGAGTGGTCGGGGAAGTCGCCCGAGTACTTGTCGATGAACCGGTTGGTGACCGCGTAGTGGGTCTTGTCGATGACGAAGGGGTTCTCGTACCACTCGATATAGATGCGGCGCTCGAGCAGCACGGACACGTCGCGGAAGTCGCCGGTGGCGATGAGCTGCAGGTCGCGCCCGGTGCTGCGCCACTCGGTGGTTGTCATCTGGAAGTAGTCGATGCCGCCCCATTCGAAGGCCCCGCCGTGGACCCCGAAGTGGACCAGGCCGTAGATGCCGAGGTTGCGGAAATCGTCCACGTCAAAGTCGCGATGGATGCTGGTCTGGTAGCCGTAGAGGCGGGCGACCTGGACGAGGGTGGGGTCGTCGGTGTGGAACGCGGGCAGGTCGAAGAACACGGCCTGCCTGCTGGCCGGCAGGTGCTCCTCGACCTCGGGTCGGGAGTCCGGCGCGACCGCGGCCTTCTCGGCCAGGGCGGTGGTGTCGAGGCGGACCACGGGCATGATCAGCAGCATGCCGTTGGTGAACTGGGCCAGGAGATAGGGGTCGGCGCCCTCGCGGATCCGGCACTCGGCAGAGGCCACGCAGTCGTGCGCCGCCAGGTCCGCGGCGCCGGCGGTGAGGGCGTCGACCAGGGACTGGTTCTGGAGGTAGTCGGTCAGATTGGCGGCCACCTCGTCCACGGCCGCGCTGGTCTCGGCGAAGAGAGGGTCGTCGTCGCCGGGAGGATCGCCGGGATCGCCGCCGGGATCACCGGGGTCCGCAGGATCGGTGGGGCCATCGGAACCGCTGCAGGCCACCAGGACGGCCAGGCAGCCCAGGGCGACGAGGAGGAGAATGCGGAGGAAACGGTGCTTCGTGCTGGACGCGGCCATGATCGCTCCTGATCGTTGTTGCCGTCGAGCGGACCGGGACATGATGATAACGCCGATCATGATCAGTGATCACAGAGCCAAGCCGTACGGAGGTTACCATGACGACGCAGTCCGCGGTGGAGCGCTTCCTGGCACAGGAGAGCCTGGGCCTGGTGGGGATCTCGCGCAGCGGGAAGAAGTTCGGCAACGCCGTGTTCAAGACGCTCTCGGGCCAGGGCTACCGGCTCGAGCTGGTGCATCCGGAGGCCGACGAGATCGGCGGCCGTCCGTGCCATCGTTCAGTGAGCGAGCTGGCGGGCAAGGTGGGTGGCCTGGTGGTGGTGCTGCCGCCGGCGGAGACCGAGAAGGTGGTGCGCGAGGCGGCCGCGGCCGGGATCGCGCACCTCTGGCTGCAGCAGGGTTCCGCCTCCGAGGAAGCGGTGCGCTTCTGCCAGGAGCAGGGCCTGAACGTGGTGCACGGGGAGTGCATCCTCATGTTCGCCCAGCCCACGGGGATCCACAAGGTCCACCGCTGGCTGTGGGGTGTGCTGGGGAAGCTGCCCGGGGCCTGAGGCCCGCTACTTCAAGAGCGTGCACTTCCGCATCAGGTCCACCGACCCCGCCTGCAACCGGTACACGAACACCCCCGACGCCACGTTCCGGGGTCGCCACTCCACCTGGTGCCGACCGGCCGTCAGCGCGTGGTCCACGAGCACGTCGACCTCGCGACCGGCCAGGTCGTAGACCGCCAGGCGCACGCGGTCGTCGCGGGCCAGGACGAAGTCGATGGTGGTGGCCGGGTTGAACGGGTTGGGGTGGTTCTGCGCCAGGAGCACGCCGGCCGACGGCGGCACGTCGGTGGTGACCAGCCCCTCGGCGATGATCACGGCGCGCGAGACCTCGCCGCCGCCCTCGCAGTGGTAGCGGCCGTAATCAGCGACCCCCACCCCGGCCAGGGTCAGGCTGGGCCCGTCCTCGCCGGGCAGCGCCGCGCCGTCCCGGTACCACTGGTAGCTCGCCGCCGAGAGGCCCGAGGCCAGCACGAACTCCGCCACCGCGAGGCCCTCGCCCGCGCCCACGAACTGGTCCTGGCTGCCCGCCAGGGTCACGAGCGCGTTGTCCCAGGCGCCCAGGTTCTCCAGGTCGCCCAGCGCGGTGATGTGCACCGAATAGGCGCCGTCGGTGATGGTGCCCTCGTTGCGCAGCAGGCCGGACACCGTGATCTCGGGACCGTCCCATTGCCAGCTCGTCAGCGTGCCGGTGACGGTGAGGCCGCCGGTGCACTGGATGTCGTCGAACAGCGCCACCTGGCCCGCGAACACGCCCTGGTCCATGGTCACGCCGCTGATCCCGCCGGTCCCCTCCACGCGGATCTCGTTGCCGCCCGCCAGGATGGTCCCGGTGCCGACCCCACCGAAGTCGGTGAACGTCAGCGAGCTGCCCGGCTCCAGGACGAGGGTGCCCACGCCCAGGCCCAGGCCCTCGGCGAAGCGCACCGGCGTCTCGGCCACCAGCGTGGCGGCCTGGAACTCGGGCAGGAAGACGAAGGCGTCGATGACCGCGTCGGGTCCCATGGCGAGGTGGTGCTCGTAAAGGCCGTGGAAGACCACCTGGCTGCAGGTGATGGCGCCGTGGTTCTCGAGGTCGCCGTGCAGGTTGAGGATGAAGCCGTAGTTGTCGTTCTGGATGGTGCCGTGGTTGATCATCTCGCCGTGGACGGTGACCTGGCTGCCGCCTGTGGACGACAGGTTCTGCAGCACGCCCTTGACCGTGACGCGGGTGGTGAAGGAGACCAGGATCGCGGCCTCGACCTCGCCCACCAGCACCACGTCGTCGAGGGTGCAGCGGTCCAGGTAGGACCAGGAGACGAAGCGCATCTCGTTGCCGCCGGCGGCGAGGTCGCCCGAGAACTTGCCCTCGTCCAGGGTGAAGGGGCAACCCGGTCCGAGCACGAGCCGGCCGCCGGTCATGTCGACGTCGCCCTGGACGGTCAGGGGCGTGTCGGCGACGGCGTCGCCCGCGGCGTCGGGAGCCATGACCAGATCGGTGGCGAACGGGGCGGATGCGGCGTGCGACAGGTGGCGGTCGTCCACACCGGCGAACGCGGTCTGGTGATTGGCCCACACGCCGGCGTTGTGGAGGTCGCCGCCGACCTCGAGGAAGAAGTTGAACGTGCCGTTCGTGATGGCACCCTCGTTGACCACGGACCCGCTCACGGCCAGCGTGTTGCTGGGACCGGCGAAGGCGCCGGCCAGCGCGCCGGCGGGCAGCACCGCGAGCTCCTGGCAATAGGCCGTGCCGGCGATGGTCACCGGACCGGCGAGGATCACCTCGTCGGCGACGGTGGGCACCGCGCCGCCTTCCCAGGTGGCGGGCTCGGACCAGGGGCCGCCGGCGGTGGTGGAGGTGATGGTGTCGGCGGAGGCGACGACGGCGCCGAGACACAGCGCCAGGCAGAGGGCGAGGTGGCGGGTCATGGCAGGCTCCTTGGTCGAGGCTGGGGCGAATCAGAGCACGCCATATATCATATCAAAATGATCTGCTTTTGACCACCTGGACGCGACCAGGGCCGGGCACGAGGAAGATGCCCGGCCCCGTTTCGTCGATGTTCAGGGTCGATGGATCAACCCCACCCAGTCGGCCACCACGTCGCAGAACGCCGGAGGATCGGAGGCCAGCGAGTTGACCGCCAGGAAGCGCTCGCCGTCGGCAGTCAGGTCGAGCCAGGGGCCTTCCAGCTTGGCGGAGGCATGGTCGAAGAGCGGGGTCGGCACGCCGATGCGGGCCCGCCGGTCCTCGAAAGTCAGCGGCGCGGCGAGCAGCCGGCCGCCTTCCTCCTGGTAGACCAGTTCGCGGCCGTCCAGGCGCCAGAACGACCAGGTCCCCGTGGTGGTGGAGACCTGCGAGATGGGCGTCATCTCGGGCCAGGGCGCCAGGTAGACCTGGCCGCTGCCGGATTCAGTCGACCAGAACGAGAGCCACCGGCCGTCGGGCGAGAACTGGGCAGCCCCGTCCTCCGCCGCGGTCCGCCGGAGCAGGCGCGGCTCGGTCTCGCCCGAAAAGTCAGCGCACCAGAGATCGAGCGACGTGCCCTCGGCCGTGGTGGAGTAGAGGATGGTCCGGCCGTCGTCGGCGCAGTCCCAGAGGATGATCGGACTGGGCAGATCCAGGACGAGCTCCGCCTCGCCCGTGCCGCCGATCTCCTGGCGATAGACGGCGTAGCGGCCGCCGCGGTCGGAGACGAAGAGCAGCGCGCGACCGTCGGGTTGCCACACCGGGTAGGCCTCGTCGGCGGGATCGTTGGTGAGCCGGCGGCGGAAGTCGCGCGCGATCTCGACGATCCAGATGTCGCCGGTGCCGGCCTGCGGATCGATGATGGTCACCGCGGCGCTCTCGTTGTCGGGAGAGAGGACCGCCGTGTCGTAGCTGGCCTGGTCGCCCACCTGCCCGATCTCGTTCCCGTGGCGGTCGAGCCAGACCAGGCTGGCCTCCACGTTGGCCTCGCCACGCAGGTACACGAGCACGCCGTCGTCCGAGGCCGCGAAGACGCCCTTGGCGGCGCCGGGAATGACCATCACGTCGGTGGCCACCGGGATCGGCGTGCCGCTCAGTTCGCCCCGGCCGGGATCGAAGGGCTGGGCCATGAGCGTGTGCTGGTTCAGGAAGAGGAGATGGCCCGACGCGTACTGGGCCATGTTCGCGAGATTCATGACGACCTTGTGCGGCCCACCGTCCAGGCTGGCCAGGCGCAGCTCGGAATCGCGGCCGCCGGCCCCGCGGGCCAGGTAGAGGAAGTGCCGGCCGTCAGGCAGGAACTGGGGGTGCCGGTGCGAATCCATCCCCTCGTCGTCCTCGAGCGAGGTGACCGGACGGGGCTCGCCGCCCACCGCCGCCACCACCTGCAGCGGCGCGTTGTACTCGGGCGTGAAGAGGATCTCGCCCGCCGCGTTCCAGGTGCCGCCCTTGGCGTTGGCCGCGGCACAGACGACCTGGGCCGGCCCGCCGCCCACCATGATCTTCTTGAGCCCCTCGTTCCGGTCGAAGAAGCCGATCCACTGCCCGTCCGGCGACCAGAAGGGATACTGGGCGTCGCGGGTGCCGTCGAGGGCCACGGCCCGCCCGGCGTTCAGCGCCCGCACGTACAGGCGGACGACGCCGTCGGTCTCGGACTTGGCGCTGAAGACGAGGTGCGTGCCGTCGGGAGAGATCACGGGCAGGCCGGGATACGACCCGCTCAGATTGAATTCCGAGCCCTCGGGAGCCGGCACGGCCACGTGCCAGTCCGACCGCACGTCGGTGCCGCCATCGCGACCCAGCACGAGCCAGGCCACGGCGATCAGGCTCACGAGCAGCAATCCCCAGGGCAGGAGCGCCCGACCACGCGCGACCGGCAGATCCGCCACGGCGAGGGGACCCGAGAACACCCCCGACTCGGCCTCCGGATCCTCCAGCCGCACCCGGGCCTCCCCGATGTCGCGCAGGCGCTGGCGCTGGTCCTTGGACAGGCAGCGGCGCAGCACACGCTCCACCTGCAGCGGCAGCCCGGCCGGCAGCTGATCCCAGTCGGGCTCGGTCTTGAGGATGCCCGCCAGGGTGTCGCTGGCGGTCTCGCCGGCGAAGAGCTGGCGGCCGGTGAGCATCTCGAAGAGGATCACGCCGAACGCCCAGATGTCGGTGCGCCGGTCGACCTCCTTGCCGCGCGCCTGCTCGGGGCTCATGTACGCGGCGGTGCCCAGCACGGTCCCCGCCTGGGTCATGGCGGCGGTCATGGTCGGCGCGCTGGAGACCTGGGCCTCGCCCGCGGTCTGACCGGCGAAGGCCCGCGCCAGCCCGAAATCGAGCACCTTGACCTTGCCGTCGGGCGTGCGCTTGACGTTGGCCGGCTTGAGATCGCGATGGACGATACCGTTCTCGTGGGCCTCCTCGAGGCCCTCGGCGATCTGGCGGGCGATGTCCACCGCCTCGTCCACGGGCAGCGCGCCCTTCTTGATGACCGCGGCCAGATCCTCGCCCTCCACCAGCTCCATGATCAGGAAGGTGCATTCGGGCGTGTGCTCGAAGCCGAAGATCGACGCGATGTTGGGATGGTGCAGCGACGCCAGCAACTTGGCCTCGCGCTGGAAGCGCGCCAGCCGGTCGCTGTCCGCGGCGAACTCGGGCGGCAGGATCTTGAGCGCGACCTCGCGGTCGAGCACCGTGTCCTGGGCGCGGTAGACCTCACCCATGCCACCGGCGCCGATCTTTTCCACCACCCGGTAATGGGCAAGCATCTGGCCTGACTGCATCGGGACTCCACGTGCCGGAACCATGTGACGGCGACGGCCGATCGGGCCGCCGCGGAGAGCCGGGACAGAATAGTGATATTCAGATCATTTGGCTCGGATATCTGCTCGGGGCGGCAGGCCCGGGATCAACGCCGCGGCGTGCGGTCCGCCACGCGGCGCAGGCCCCAGGTCTCGGCGAACACGTCGAGATCCGCGGCCACCGCGCCCGTGTAGCGGAGATCGTCGGTCGCCAGATCGCAGGGCGCATCGCGGTCGAGGTCCACGAGGTCGCGACTGAGCAGCGCGCTCTCGCGGCCGGCCTCCAGCTTCTTGCGCAGCCCCCTGGCGCCGCGCACGGGCAACGTCTCGACGCGGTCGAGGTCGGCGTAGATGGCCGCCAGGTCGGCGAACTCGGCCAGCAAGGCCGTGGCCGCCGCGGGACCGACGCCGCGCACGCCGGGGATGTTGTCCGCCGCGTCGCCCGTCAACGCCAGCAGGTCGCGCACCTGCGACGCCCGGACGCCGAGACGCGCGGGCACGCCGGCCTCGTCCCACCACTCGTCGCGCGCCAGGTTGTAGATGCGGACGCCCGGCGCGAGCAACTGGGTCAGGTCCTTGTCCCCGCTGACGATGACCACCTCGTGCCCCTCGGCGCGCAGGCGGACGGTGAGGGTGGCGATGACGTCGTCGGCCTCGTAGCCGGGCACCGTGAGGGTGGCCAGGCCCATGCACGCGGTCAGCTCGCGGCAGAGGTCGAACTGCGGGATCAGGTCGGGCGGCGGCGCGCCGCGGTTGGCCTTGTACGCGGGGTACAGGTCGTTGCGGAAGGTGTGGGCGCCGGCGTCGAAGCAACAGGCCAGGAGCTGCGGCCGGTGGTCATGGAGGAACTTCTGGAGCGTCATGCCCAGACCGAAGACGGCGTTGATGGGCGTGCCGTCGGGGGCGGTCATGGGCCGCATGCCGTAGTAGCTGCGGAACACGTAGGCCATGCCGTCGACGAGGTAGGCGGTGGAGGCCATGCGCGGGCGCCTTCCGGGTGGGGTTCAGTCCGCGGTCGCGCGCAGGTGCGCCACCGACTGGGCGATCAGCGTCTTGAGAGTGGGCAGATCCACGTCCTCGAGCTTGTTGATGTAGAGGCACCCCTTGCCCGTCTTGAACTTGCCCAGTCGGGCGAGCAGGTCCTCGTACCGCGTGAAGCCCGCCATGATGTAGAGCGTGAGCGCCTGCTTGCGCGGCGAGACGCCGGTCAGCGGCATGTCGCCCTCGCGGCCGCTGGCGTAGCGGTAGTGGTAGGAGCCGAAGCCGATGATGCTCGGACCCCACAGCGTGGCCGGCTCGCCGGTGACCTCGTGCATGATCGCCATGACCTGGCGACAGTCCTCGCGGCGTTTCTCGTGCGCGACGCCGGCGAGGAAGGCCTCGACGTCGCCGTCGTGGGGGCGGGTCTTGGGTTCGGACATCTGGGACTCCATGTTCACGGTCTGCGCTGCGGCGAGGGCGACAAGATACGAGCGCGCGGCCGGCCGCGCCCGGTTCAGGCGCCGTCCACCTCGCAGGCCAGCGCCGCCAGCGCGGCCACCGTGCGCCAGTTCCGCGCCGTCCCCGCCACGCCGAGCGCGCGCTCGATGCGGGCGGCCAGCCGGGAGCGGCCGATGCCGTCGGGAGCGTGGAGGTAGAACACGCGGCCGACGATCCGGAACCGTTCCGATGCCGCCCGGACCTCCTCCAGCGCCGCGAGATCGGGCTCCGGCGGCGGGGCGTCGAGGAAGGTCAGATGCAGGGTCTTGGGCTCGGCCGCGGCCTCGGGGAAGGGGTTGGCGGCCATGGCCACCTCGAGGTCGTCGCGCGAGAGGAGCAGCAGCGCCGGGCTGAATCCGTGCCGCGCGGCCACCGCGGCCGCGATCCGCGCGGCGAGCGCCGCCGGGTCCTCGGGTTCGCCACGGAAGACCGCGTTGCCGCTCTGGATGTAGGTGCGGACGTCGTGGAGGCCGAGGTCGGTCAGCAGGCGGACCAGGTCGGCCATGGGCAAGCGGTGGTGGCCGCCCACGTTGATCCCCCGGAAGAGCGCGACGGAGGTGATCACGACGCCAAGCCCGCCTGCACCGCCGCGAGCACCGCGTCGAGATCCGCCTGGTTCAGCCGGGTGGTCGCGCCCCGGTAGAGGAGGCGCCCGTCGGGCGCGAAGACCAGCGGGCAGACGTGGTCCGCGGTGGGCGCGTAGTGTGCGTTGAAGACCCCGTCCCAGTCCATGAGCGCCCACTCCTGGGGCTCGTCCGGGAACCGGCCCTTGATCATGCCCCGGATGAACCCCGGGGCGCCCTCGGTGTGCCCGAGCATGCGCACCTCCACCTGGCCGGCCTCGATCTCGTCCCGCAGCTTGCGCACGATCACCTTGTGCCAGCGTTCCAGGTGGTCGCTGCCCTTGCGGTCGGCCCAGAGCAGGACCGCCACGCGGCCGGCCAGCGCCGCCTCGGTGTGCGGCTCGTCGAACTGGTCGAGGATGGTGAAGGCGACCAGGGTGTCGGTGGGAGCCGCGGTGGGAAGCGGGCCCGCCACGGCGGTGACGGACCCGGCGGCGAGCAGGGCCAGGATCAGCAGGGTGCGCATCCGTTCGTCTCTCCAGTCTGCGGTGGCCGGCCTAGCGGTACAGGCCCTTCACGGCGCTCCAGGTGCTGGTCTCGGTGGCCACCGTGCCGAGGACCTCCAGCCGCACGTCACTGAGCGTGCCGTAGGTGTCGAGGGAGAGCCAGCAGATGCCGATGATCGCGATATCGAAGAACAGCTCGGCGTGGATCTCGGTTCCGAGCAGCTGGTTGGGGTCGAGCGCTCCGGGCGGGCAGCAGGATGAGAAGCTGGCCTCGATCTCGCTGAACTCGCCGGCGGGCATCGCCAGGCTCGCGACGAAGTAGTCGCCCGGGAACGTCGGCGAGGTCAGAAAAAGGGATAGCGGCGGCAGGAACTCGGAGGGAACGGGGTCCTCGCCCTCGTAGCAGGTCATCTCGCCGGCGGTCCACTCGCCGGACAGGACCAGGGTGAGCTGGTCGATGGCGGTGACGTCGCCGGGGATGGTGAAATCGACCGCGCGCATCTCCGGGTAGCCCAGGTTGGGTTCGGTTGACGAGCTGTACTCGTAGCCGCCCGTGAGGCCCGCCAGGTCGATGGTCAGGGGGTCGGCGGCGGCGAGGCCGGCGGCGATCAGGACGATGAATTTCATGGTTCCCTTCCAATCTCGGGTTCGACTGATGATACCACAGGCGGGACCGCGCCTGCATCCCATCGACCGGCGGCGGTCCTGCACGTGCCGCCCCGGCACCGTATCCTTAGACTGATGACGACCCCACGAGGAGGAATCCCCGTGCCGCACCTGCGCATCGCCCGCCCCACCGACCGCCTGGCCGAGATCGTCGCCATGTACCTGCGGGGCCTGAACCTCGAGGAGCTGGGCCGCTTCTGCGACCACGACGGCTACGACGGCGTGATCCTCGGCCGCCCCGACCTCCAGTGGCACCTCGAGTTCACCACCCACGCCACCGTCCCCGCAGGCGGCGCGCCCTCGGGCGAGCACCTGCTGGTGGTCTACCTGCCCGACCGCAGCCGCTGGGAGGCGGCCTGCCTGCGCATGGGGTCGGCGGGCTTCACGAAGGTGGACCCCGAGAACCCCTACTGGGCTCGCGGCGGCTGCACGTTCCGGGACCCGGACGGGTATAGGGTGGTGCTGCAGAACTCGGAATGGAACGTCTGAACGCGTGTTACCGCACCAGCACCACCTTGCCCTGCACCAGCCGCCCGTCGGCCACCGCGCGCGCCAGGTAGACGCCGCTGGCCAGTTCGCGGCCGGCGTCGTCGGTGCCGTCCCAGCTGAATGCGTGGGGGCCGGCGCCCGCCAGCGGCCCGCGGTGGAGCGACGCCACGCGACGACCGCGCAGATCGTAGAGCGCCACCTCGCAGTGGTCGGCGCCGTGCAGGGGCAGGTCGAGCTGCACGGTGGTGCGCGGGTTGCAGGGGTTGGGGAAGCAGACCAGGCGCGACCGGCCCGCCGGCGGCACGGTCTCGGGGGCCCGAGTGGTGACGTCGCCGTAGGCGGTCTCGCGCCAGGCCACGGTGACCTCGCCGGCGGTGCCGCCGAGGCGGCGGACCTGGACGAAGCGATGGTTGTTGGGCGCGGGCACGTCGAGGGCCGTGTCGGCGGGCTGCCAGGGCTCCCACTCGATCATGGCCAGCTCGTCGAACCAGGCGCGGCCGGTGCCCGACTCGGGCGGCTCGAGGCCGCAGCGCAGTTCGTAGTAGGTGGCGTCCTCGGGCGTGTCCAGGTCGCGCCACTGCCGGCGCCAGTCGGTGTCGCCGGTGAACCACTCGGCCACGTCCTCACTCGCCAGGGGTGTCTCGGTGTAGCGGTTGTTGTAGAACCGCACCATGGCGCGGGCGCCGGCGGCCTGCTCGGCGCGGAGCCAGCTCACCGCGGTGTGCTGTTTCGCGGGATCGCAGGGCAGGTGCTTCTCGAGGTCGGTGCCGGTCTGCTCGGTGTCGGACGACTGGCGCCGCAGGCCCAGTGACCGCGCCCCGGCCAGCATGACCTCCTCGTCTAGCCACTCGTCCTCGGTGTTGACGTCCCAGAGGTCGGCGCCCTCGCTCTCGAAGCCGCCGAGCCAGAGGATCTCCCGGCCCCAGCGCACTTCCCAGCCGCCGCCGTCGCCCACCACCATGTCGATGCCCGAGAGGAAGGCGTCGCCGCCCACCGCGAGCGGCGCCGAGACGGCGGCGCCCTCGCGCGCGGCCACCGGAACGGTGCGCTGCTCGGTGAGCACGGTGCTGTCGGCCTCGGCGCGCGAGAGCAGGATGCGGCCGCGGAGGTTCCCGGACTCGGGCACCACGAGCGCATTCATGGGCCGCGAGTAGTCGGCCAGGCGCTCGACGATGTGGCGCGCCAGGGTGCCGGTGGCCGGCCGCGGGATCCAGTGGTTGATCCAGGCCGGGGTGAAGGTGTAGCCCGTGATGCCGGTGGCGTCGATCTCCAGGGTGAGCACCATGGTGGGCATGGTCTCGGGGTAGTAGAGGTCGAACACGAAGTTGCCCAGGCTGTGGGCGATGAGCCGGCCGTCGTATGCCTCGAAGCCCTGCAGCACGTGCGGGTGGTGGTTGATGAGCACGTCGGCGCCCAGGTCCAGGCCGGTGCGGCGCAGCGTGCGCTCGTCGGGGGTGGGCTCGTTGCGGAACTTGAAGTCGACCATGCCCGCGGTGAGCGCGTTGGCCTCCACCGGCGGCGGCGCGGTGAAGGCGCGGCCGTCGGGTGGCGGGGCGGTCTGGTACTCGGCGCCGCTGTGGGTCTGGACGATCACCAGGTCGGCCTGGTCGCGGCAGGCCGTGATGGACTTCTCCAGGTTGTCGGGCAGCAGGAAGGCGAAGCCGGGCTTGCTGTAGCCGGCGTCGAGGAACGGCTGGTAGTTCCACTGGCGGCCGGTGCGGTTGCAGAGACCCAGGTAGGCGATGCGCAGCCCCTTGGCGCCGTGGAACGCGGGCAAAAGCGCGAAGTACTCGGTGGAGCCGGCGCCGCAGTAGGGGATGCCCAGCTCGTCGAGCCCGTCCATGGTGTCGAGCATGCCGATCTCGCCGTAGTCGATGATGTGGTTATTGCCCAGGGTGACCACGTCGATGCCGGCGTAGCGCAGGCCCACGATGTTCTCGGGGCGGCTGCGGAAGACCACGCTCTTGGTGGGGTGCGGCGTGCCGCGGTCGGTGTAGCTGACCTCGAGGTTGGCCACGTTCACGTCGGCCGCCTCGCCGAAGATCTCGAGCGTGGGCTCGAAGAGCGCCTCCACGCCGTAGGTGTCGATGATGCCGCCGTTGGACTCGTAGCCGCGGCCGGTGAAGACGTCGCCCACGAAGTTCACCGTGAGCGGCAGGTCGCTCGCGCCGTCCTCCACGCGCACGCGGCAGGTGTCGCCGCCGGCCAGGCCCTCGGGGTCGGTGACGGTGAGGCCCACGGTCCAGGGGTGGTCGGCCTGGACGAGGAAGGTGTGGACGGGGTCGGGCAGGTCGCTCGCGCTGCTGTCGCCGAAGTCCCAGGCGTAGGCGAAGGTCTCGCTGTCGGGGTCGAAGACCTTGGCCTGGAACTGGACGTCCACCGAGAGCAGGCCGCCCGCCGCCTTGCGCACCTCCTGCACCGAGGAGAGGATGCGGCAGCGCGGGGCGTGGGGCAGGTCGACCGTGACGTCGCGGATCTCGTCGAAGAGGGTCTCGCCGCGCTCGCCCTGGTCGGCGTCGTTGACGTAGACGAGCTGCGTGATCGCCGTGGGCGGCGCGCCGAAGGTGACGGTCCAGTCCTCGCCGATGGGCAGCAGGAAGACGCGCCACTCCTCCTGGCCGTAGGCGCCCTGGTAGACGGTCCACCAGTTGGTGTCCCCGGGCAGGTCGCGGCCCCAGAAGGTGTAGAAGAGGACCGCGGTGCCGTCGCTCACCCCGAAGGCCTGCATCTCGCCGAGACGGTCGGCGCGCACGGCGATCTGCCAGACCGTGGTGTCGGTGACCGCGGCCGCGGTGGCCAGGGTCTGCAGCTTCCAGGTGTTGCCGTGCAGGCGCAGCGCCTGAAGGCCGGCGTGGGCGTCGCCCGTCAGCTCCCAGGCGTCGGGGTCCTGGTCCTGGTCGGCGTAGCTCGCCAGCTCCAGGGTTGGCGCCTCGAAATCCTCGATCACGGTGCCGCGCGGCCGGGCGACGGCGACCGCGGCGAGGATCAGGATCAGGGCGACGAACGGCAGGGCGCGACGGGGCATGAAGGACCTCCGGTGACGGTTGTGCCCCGTGATTCTACCACATCCAGGCCATCAGGTCCGGCGCCCAGATCGCCTCAGGGGCTCGCGGCCTCCACGGTGAAGAACGCCGAGCGCTGATCCCAGAGCCCGCCAGGGTCGGTGGCCCGGAACACCACCTCGGCCGTGCCGACCCAGTCGGGGCTCGGCAGCGTGACCGTGGCCACGTGATCGGCGTTGATGACCACCACCAGGTCCTCGCCGTCGAGGTGGCTCCAGGTGAGCTCGTCGTCGGGGTTGTCCACGTCGTGGACGTAGTTGTCCAGATCGATGGGCAGGAACGGACTGCCCTGGCTCACCGTCTGGTTGGGCAGCGGACTGACGATGGGACGGTCGTTGACCGAGTTGACGGTGAAGTCCACGTCGACCACGGCGACGAGGGCCTGGGGATCGCTCACGTGGAAGCGGATGGTCTCGCTGCCGTGCCAGTCGGCGTGCGGTTGCCGGACCTGGACCACATGATCGTCGCCGAGCTCCACGGCGAGCTGGTCCGCGCCGGTGACCCACCAGATGAGGTCCGCGTCGGGATCGTCCACGTCGTGCACGTAATCGTCCAGGTCGAGGGTGCGGAACGTGCCGCCCTCGTCGATGACCTGTTCCTCGATGGGGTCGATGATCGGCGGATCGTTGACGGGGCGGACCAGGAAGCTGGCCTGGTCCTCGTCCCAGTCGCCGGCGGGATCGGTGACGCGGAAGACCAGCACCTCGGTGCCGAACCAGTCGGGGTCCTCGGCGCTGATCGTGGCCACGTGGGTCGCGGGGTCGATGGCCACCGCCAGCGCGCTGGCGCCGCTGACGCTCCAGACGAACTGTCCGTCCTCGTGGTCGGGATCGCTGGCGTAATCGTCGAGGGGAACCGACGCGAAGACGCCGCCCTCGTCCACCGCCTGGTCGGGAATCCCAGCCACCTGGGGCGGATCGTTGGCCGCCACGATGTCGATGGTCACCCGGACGCGCTCGGTCGTGTCGGTGCCGTCATCAAGCTCGTAGAAGAAGCCGTCGAGCGCCGACTCCTCGCCGTCGTGCACGTAGGTGAACGATCCGTCGGCGGCGAACTCGAACTGGGCCGCGTGGGACGGCTGGCTGAGCAGGGTCGCGGCGAGGGGGTCCTCCTCGGCATCCCAGTCGTTATCCATGACGTTGCCGGTGAGCGTGGCCCCCTCGTCGACCTGGTACTCGTCGGGCACCCCGGTGGGCAGGTCGTTGACCGGCGTCACCGCGAGCGAGACCCAGCCCGTATCGCGGGTCCCCGCGGCATCGAACACCACGTAGGCGAAGCTGTCGGCTGGCGCCTCGCTGCCATCGTGCGTGTAGGCGAACGAGCCGTCGGCCAGGAGCACCAGGCTGCCGTGCAGCGGCGGCGCCACGGGCACCGGATCGACCGCCAGGGTAATCCCCTCCTCGCCGTCATTGGCGAGCAAGCCGGGCGCCGACACGGTCAGGGTGCCGGCCTCGGCCAGGGTGAAGTCGTCCCGCACGGCGTAGTCGGGCCCTTCGATCACGGTAAAGCTGACGGCGGCCTGATTGTCCGTCGGATCCGAATCGTCGGACTGGATCTCCAGCACGAACGCCTCGTTGGCCACCACATCGCCGGCGGTCCCCTCGTTCAACAGCACGGTGAGCGCGAGTGTGGCGCTCGAATCGGGCGCGATGGTGCCCAGGGTCCACAATCCGGTCTCGGTCTCGAACTCGCCCCTGGCGAACTCCGCACCCACCAGCACCACCGCGTCGGGCAACGAATCCACGATGACCACGCCCTCGGCATCGGCGCGCCCCTGGTTGCGCACGCTGATCTCGTAACGGATGAGCGCCCCCTCGTGCAGCGCCGCTCCGTTGGCCGCCGCCACGGTCTTGCTCAGGACGAGGTCGGCCCGCAGGTCGGGCTCCTGACCGGTCCAGTCGTTGTCCTCGCTATCGCAGCCACCCAGCAGGATGCCGCCGGCCACCAGCCCGAGCACCCCCACCAGGACCAGGCCACGCCACCGGGATCGCCCGTTCCACTCCACTCGCTTCGACATCGCGCACCTCCGTGCTAGCGCCACACCAGACCGACCGTCGCCGTGGGCGACAGGCCATACCAGTGATCATCCGTGTTGGTATCGACCGGGTAGTAGACCAGTCCCAGCATCGCTTCCAGGCTCCAAATCCGTCCCGCGCTTCCGGCGAGCCGCCGCCCCACCCGTCCCTGCAATCCGACGCCGAACATGCGGTAGGTCCGGTCGCCGTACTCGAGCACCTCGCTCCCGTCGAAGAGCCCGCCATAGGTCCCCAGCACCGCCGCCCCCAGCAGCCAGTCCTCCCAGATCCGACCCCGCCCGTAGGCCAGTCCGAGCCGGTGGAACGTCAGGTCGCTGGTACCGCTGTCGGGACCGAGCTGGCGGGTCGCGTACCGGTTCTGGGCATAGGACAGCGTCAGCTCCTGATAGCCCACCGAGAAGGGACCGCGGGGCGGATCGGTCGGCAGGCCGAAGCGGACCCCCAGCGTGACCAAAGGTCCCGGCGAGACCGAACTGATGCCGCCGAGAGCGCCATCGTCGGCTCCGAAGTGTCCCCCGAGCATGAAGACCGCGTGGACGCCGAAGGTCACCGTCGCCGGCTCCCATGGCTCGGCCGACACCACGGTCCGCCACGGACCGAGATCCACGGACAGCCCCTGCCCGGCCTGACCGACCAGCCGCGGCGGACCACCGTCGGTCCGCGAATCGCGCCGCCACTCGCTGGTCATGTAGCGCACCTGGCGATCGGTCCCGAGCACCATGACGGTGTAGGCCGCCTGACGCTCGATGACGGAGGGGTCGAGCCGGATCGTGCCGGCCCGCGAGATGGGCAGTTCGAGGCAATCGCCGGCCGATGGACAGAACATCACCGATCCGTCGGTCACGGCGCCGCCGCGGTCATCGGTCACGTGGACCACCAGCATGCCGGGGCTCGCCTCCTGGGCTCGCCCCGCCACCGCCATGCCGCAGAGGACCATGGTCAGGCCCATCACGGACCAGCGGTCCACGGCCAGGAGTCCCCTTCTACCGCCCGTCGTGGCCATGGCCACCTTTCTTCTTCCCCCGAAATTGTTAACGTGACCAGCCTAGCTCAGTTTTCGCGAACCCACCAAGACTATTATGCCCTTAGTTGTCCTCTATCTCCGCCGACTGGCCACGAAGCCCGCCACCCCTTATCCTCCAGACCCCAGTCCCTCCCAGCGACAGGAGTCACCATGACCGACCCCAAGCAGCCCCCCTTCGGCGCCGTCGCCTGGCGCGACCTCACCGTCGAGAACGCCGAGACGTTGCGCGATTTCTACGCCGCCGTCACCGGCTGGACGCCCACCGCCGTGAACATGGGCGACTACGAGGACTTCGACATGCGCGACTCCGCCGGCAACAGCGCCGCCGGCATCTGCCACGCGCGCGGCTCCAATGTCGATCTGCCGCCGCAGTGGCTCATCTATATCCTGGTCGAGGATGTGATGGCGGCCGCGGCGGCTTGCTCAGCGCTGGGAGGCGAGGTGGTCGATGGGCCTCGGGATATGGGCGGGGGGCGGTTCTGCGTGATCCGGGATCCGGGCGGAGCCCACGCCGCCCTCTTCCAACCCCAGGCGGACGCCTAGTTGTGCCATCGAGATTGTGTCTCGGCTCCGGGCCTGGCCCTGGCTTGATGTATAGTCCGCAATGCTGAGAGATCATGGGCCGTAATCTTAGATTTAGTGAGCCATCGAGCCCCTGAACCCCTCAATCAGTGGCCGGACACAATCTCAAAGGCACAAGTTTCTCTTTGCGGCGATTGAAAACATGCTAGATTTTCCCCTGCGGCTCCAGATCCGGGCCGCCCGAGCTCCATTCCTGTGTCCAGGTTTGAGATTCGGATCCGATTGACCCATGACGCAGGAAGGAAGCGACATGGATATCTACGTGGGTAACCTGCCCTGGTCCTGCAACGACGACGACCTCCGCGAGCTGTTCGAGCCCTTCGGTGAAGTGGAAGGCGCCCGGGTGATCCAGGACCGTGAGACCGGCCGCAGCCGCGGTTTCGGCTTCGTCCAGATGCCCAACAGCGAGGAAGCCAACCAGGCCATCCAGGGCCTGAACGGCCAGGACTTCAGCGGTCGCCCGCTGCGCGTCAACGAGTCCCAGCCCAAGCCCCGCACCGGCGGTGGCGGCGGCGGCCGTGGCGGCTACGGCGGTGGCGGTGGCGGTGGTTACGGCGGCGGTGGCGGTGGTGGCTACGGCGGCGGCGGTGGCCGCGGCTGGTAGTTGCTGTCTCGTCCCACGCGTAGGAAAGGGGCGCCGGGTTCCTCCCAGCGCCCCTCATCTCATCCCCACCTTCAATCCTGCTTCAATCGCTCCCGGTATTCCTTGCGGAACTTGGCCAGCTTGGGCGCGATGACGGCCGCGCAATACCCCTGGGCGGTGTTGTTGGCGTAGTAGTCCTGGTGGTAGGCCTCGGCCGGCCAGTAGCCATCCAGTTTCTCGACCTGGGTGACGATGGGCCGTGAGAAGACATGCTCGCGTTCGAGGTCGGCGATCACCTTGGTGGCGGCGGTCTTCTGCTCCTCGTCGTGGTACAGCACGATGGACCGGTACTGCGTCCCCACATCGGCGCCCTGGCGATTCAGGGTGGTGGGGTCGTGCACGCCGAAGAAGATGATCAGGATCTCCTCGTAGCTGATGACCGACGGGTCGTAGGTGATCTGCACCACCTCGGCGTGGCCCGTGTCGCCGCTGCAGACCGAGCGGTAGTCGGGGTCGCGGTCGTGGCCGCCGGCGTAGCCCGACTCGGCCCCGATCACCCCGGCCACCTCCTCGAAGACCGCCTCGATGCACCAGAAGCAGCCGCCGCCGACGGTGGCGACCTCATGTTTGGTTGCGGCCATGGCGTTCGTTCCTCCACTGATCAACAGAACGGCGGCCAGCAGGGCCGCCGGGAAAGACACTCGCTTCATGCTGCTGCCTCCTCGTGGCGCGACCGGAATCTCGGCTCCGGGACACCCGGCTTGAACACGGATTCTATTCCTCTTGTTCCAGTCGGCTTTCTCCGTGCCAGGCCAGGGCATGGTGGGCGCGTGCGACGGGGCAACGTTCGGTGAAGATCCGGGCGGTGCGCTCGGCATCCAGAGGCAGCGAATTGAGCAGGATGTCGGCGAGCAGGCCCACCGGAAGTTCGCCCTCGAGGTGCTTCCCGCGTGGGGACCGGTGGCTGATGGCGGTCATCAGACGGGGGATGAGCTCGGCCTCGGTGTCCGGCTCCGGATCGTGGTCGACCACGGGCTGGGCGTCCGTCTTGCGGTAGAGTCGATCGCTGACCACCTCCTGGACCTGGACCCGGGCGAGACCGAGAACCCAGATGAGGTAGCGTCCGTCGGCGAGGGTCTCGTGGTGGACGATCTCGCCGAGTCCGCCGACGTCCAGGACCCGGGGACCATGGGCCGAGTGGGGCGCGCCGGGCCGGTAGGCCGCCAGGACGAAGCGGCCCGAGGTGTCCAGCAGATCGCCGACCATCTGCCGGTAGCGCGGCTCGAAGATATGCAGCGGCGCCACGGCTCCCGGGAAGAGGAAGAAATCCGGGAGCGGGAAGAGCGGCAGTCCGCGGAGTAGCATGCCTGAAGACGTGATCATCTCTGGTCCCGTTGTTGATTGTCTGCCAACACGATAAAAAAAGACCGATCGACTCGCCCGTGATGATCGCAGACGGCCGGGTCAGCCATGCGAGGCCTCGGCTGCCTTCTCGAGGAACCTCCGGATCGTGGCGCCGAAGTCGGCGGTGCCGCACACGCGGGCGGGATCGCGGGAGAGGTCGGCGGTGAGGGGGCCGGCGCGAAGAGCCTGGCCCACGGCCAGTTCCAGGGTCCGTGCCTCCTGGAACAGCTCGAGCGAGTGGCGCAGCAGCATGGCCGCCGAGAGAATGGCGGCCGTGGGGTTGGCCTGGCCCATTCCCGCGATCGTGGGAGCGGGGCCATGCGCGGGTTCGTAGACACCGAAGTTGCCGTCGCCCAGGGTGGCCGACGGCAACAGGCCCGGCGAACCCGCGAGAGTGGCCGCGCGGCGGTGCAGGTCGTCCTGGCCGGCGCCGCAGGCCAGGACAACGTCGAAACGCGAAGGCCGGTCGAACAGACGGTCGCGGCACGCTTCGGACGAGAGATGTTCCAGCGCCACGTCGGGATAGCTGGCCGCCACACGATCCACCAGCAGGCGCCAGGTCCGGCGCGCCAGCCGTCCATCGGTGGGATCGACCGCGGTCAGGCAGCTCCGCCGGCGGACCGCGGCGCGCAAGGCTGCACGCACCACCCGGACCAGCTGCGACTCCTCCGGCAAACGGCCCTCGCCCACGGGGATGGGGTCGCCGCCCCAGCCGCCCACGCCCTCGCGGTCGCGGACGAAGAGGATGTTGACGCCGACCAGGAGATCCGGCCGCAGCGGCGAGTGGTCGTGCAGGTGGGGCCAGACCTGGACCGGCTGGCTGCTCGTGTGCAGGTCGTTGCGGAGGCAGAGCTCGCGCAGGCAGCCGACGCCCTCGCTCGCCGCACCGCCGGCGACCGCACCCACCAGCGCCGCGTCGCAGACCTGCACCGCCGCCAGCGTCTCCGCCGGCAGGGACCGCCCCGTCACGGCCTGGGCCGCGTCACCGATCAAGCCCTCGACGAGCGTGAACTGGTGGCCGAAGAGCCCGGCGATGGTCTCGAGGCAGAGCCGGGCCTCGGCGAGGACCTCGGGCCCGACGCCGTCGCCCGGCAACATCAGGATACGTGCCTTCATCACACTACCTCCCTCGTTGATCGGTTCGCGGAACTGACCAACGCGGCGCCTGGGGAGGAACGAGAAGACCGGGGTGGTGATCTGAGCCCATTGATCGGTTCGTTTGCCACGGACGTCAAGCGACCGGCGCCGCGTGCTTTTGACTTGCCGGATCGAGGCCCGTGGTCGCAGGATCTCCGGCGTACGCTTATCCATGGCTCCAGCGGCAGCCACCCGATCCCGAACCGGAGGCAGCATGAGATCCCTGGCGCGCAACTCGCTGGTCTGGCGCATCTTGGCCGTGGTGTTCGCCGCCTACCTGGCGACCTCGGCCGGGATCTTCCTGCTGGTCAACGCGCAGGTCCAGCACGTGGTGCGCGAGGGCGCGTTCGAGGTCTACAACCAGCGCCTGGAGATGATCCTGCGCCAGTTCGACCGCCAGGCGCAGCAGCTGGCGCTCCGCGACCCGGACTCCGACGCCCGCGAGCGGTTCCAGGACACGGTGCTGCTGGATTTCGCCCAGGATCACCATGGAGCGCCCGAGCTCGGCATCTTCCCCTTCATCGCCGACAGCTCGGGCGCGCTCCTCTGCCATCCCGACTTCCCCCGCGGCGACCTCACCTACCGGCAAGGCATCCGGACCATGGAGCGGACCCAAACGGAAGCCGACACCTTCGTCTTCAGCGCCGCCACCGGCGACGATCAGTGGGTCATCCAGCGCCGCTTCGCACCCTGGGGCTGGGTCGTGGGCTACCAGGTCCCCGTCTCCGAACTCACCGCCCACGCCCGCCAGCTCCAGCAGCGTCTGATCCTGGTCTGGAGCGCGGTGACGCTGGTGGTGCTGGCGGGTCTCTTCATCTTCCTCAAGAGGGAGACCCAGCCCCTGCGCGAGCTGACCGCGGCCGCCCTGACCATGGCCGGCGGCGACCTCGAGCTCCCTGTGGGCAACGCCTATCCCGGCGAGCTGGGCGTCCTGGCCGGCAGCTTCGAGAACATGCGCGAGGCCATCCGGCGGCAGCTGCGCGAGCTGCGCGAGAGCGAGTCGCGGTACCGGCAGATCTTCGACGCCATGGCCGACGGCCTGCTCCTGCTCGACAGCGACGGCATTATCCTGGCCGCCAATCCCCGCGCGGCCGCCACCTACGGCTGGTCGCCTCAGCAGCTCCGGGACCGCCCCGTGACCGACCTGCTGCGTGAACGCGACCAGGAGCTGGCCCAGGCGCTGCGCTTTCCGCCCAGCGACCAGGCGCTGACCCTGTCCGCCGTCACCGTCCATCGCGAGGGCCGCGAGCTGGAGACCGAGATCAGCGCGGTACGCCTCGTGTTCCAGGGCCGACCCCACACGCTGCTGATCCTGCGCGACGTCACCAACCAGCGAAGGCTCGAGCGCCAGCTCCAGCAGTCCCAGAAGCTGGAGTCGGTGGGCCGGCTGGCCGGCGGCATCGCCCACGACTTCAACAACCTGCTGACCCCGGTGCTCGGCTACACCGAGATGCTGCTGCAGGACTCCGCCATCAAGGGGGATGCCCGCGACGACGTGGCGGCGATCCAGCGCGCCGGCGAGCGAGCCCAGAAGCTGGCCCGGCAACTCCTGGCCTTCAGCCGCAGCCAGGTCCTGGAGATGCAGGACCTCGACCTGGGCGAGGTGGTGGCCGAATTCGAGCCCATCGTGCGCCGCACCCTGCGCGAGGACATCACGCTCCGCCTGGTCCACGACCACTGCCCCTGCCGCCTGCGCGCCGACGTCGGCCAGATCGAGCAGATCGTCATGAACCTCGCCATCAACGCCATGGACGCCATGCCCGACGGCGGCACGCTCGAGCTGGCCACACGCTGCCGCCGGATCGAGCAGGCCCAGGCCGACGAGCTGGCCGGCGAGCTGAGACCCGGCACCTATGGCAGCCTGGTGGTCCGCGACTCGGGCTCCGGCATTCCGCCCGAGATCATGGACCGCGTCTTCGAACCCTTCTTCACCACCAAGGTCGCCGGCAAGGGCACCGGCCTGGGCCTGGCCACCATCCACGGCATCGTCAAGCAGCACGGAGGCTGGGTGGGCGTGCGCAACCGGCCGGATGGCGGCTGCGAGGTGGAGATCCTCCTGCCCTGCTTGCCGGCCGGGAGCCGGAACCTCCCCGACGACAGTGTCCCCGCCCCCGGCCTCGTCGACGGCCAGGGCGAGACCGTGGTCCTGGTGGAGGACGACGTCATGGTCAGGGAGATGGTGGCGGTGCTCCTGACCCGGCACGGCTACCTCGTCCGTGCCTATGCCTCGCCCGGCGAGTGCCGCTCGGACCTCGCCGCCCGGCCCGCCCCCGCGGACCTGCTGCTGACCGACGTGGTCATGCCCGGCGCCAGCGGCCCCGAGCTGCGCGACCAGCTCCACGCCGACGGGGTCGTGCTGCCCACCGTGTTCATGTCGGGCTACACGGGCGAGGCCATCATGCGGTTCGACCTGGCCGAGGCCCGGGCGGACTTCGTCCAGAAGCCCCTGCGGCCCGAGCAGCTGCTGGGCAAGCTGCGCCAGGCGCTGGAAAAATCGGTCTGATCGGGGAACGGGCGGTCAGTCGACCTGATGGCCCTTGAGCGCCAGCAGCCGCACCGCCAGCTCGGTGACGTCCTCGGGCTCGAGCCGCTCGCTGTTGAGCACCATGTCGTAGTGGCGGGGATTCTCCACGTCGCTGTGGAAGAGCAGGCGCACGAACGCCGAGCGCTTGCTGTCGCCGGCGCGCATCATGATGCCGGCCTCGCGCTCCTCGAGGTCGCGCAGCTTCATCACGGTCTTCTGGCGCTGCTTGTCGCCGGCCACCAGCCGGAGCCGCAAATCGGCCCGGTCGCGCAGGACGATGGCCCCGCCGCGCCCGTGGATCACCACGCCGCCGGTCTCGGCCAGGATCCGCAGCATGCGGACCAGCGCGCGGGTGGATTCGTCGTCGCGGCAGCGGCGCTGCTCCACCATGGCCTCGACCTCGCCGTCGACCCGCGCCAGCGCGTCCGGATCCAGGAGCGCGGCCACCTCCCGGCCGAGCTGCACGTCCTTGGCCACCAGGTCGATGAGCTCGGGGCCCCAGACCTGCAGATCGAGGCGTGCGGCGAGGAGCTGGCTCACGTCGCGGGCGCAGCAGCCGGTCATGCGGCTGACCGTGATCACGGGCGCGGTGCGCGCACCTCTCTGCTCGCGGCTCTCGGCGAGCTGCTCGCGGAAGAGGTGGTACTGGGCGAGCTGGTCCTTGATCAGCGAGTCGATGCGTCCGTCGAGCATGGCGGGCCTCCTGGCCGGGCCACCGGGCGGCGGCAGACCGCCGGTCGGTGGTTCAGACCAATCATAGCCTGTTTCTGGGTCATTGACTAGACGCAGTCGACTTCGCGGAATCAGGGCCGCAGCTCCTCCAGGAACCCCGCGTCCATCCACCACGTGTGGCCCAGGCCGTTGCCCGGCGTGGCGTGCAGCTCGCGCATGCGGGCGGCGGTCAGCGGTTGGTCCTGGCCGACGTGATCGCGGGCGCTCATGAAGAAGAACGCCCGGCCGTCGGGCGAGACGTAGGGCGACCAGCCCTCGCGCCCGGGGCCGTTGACGGTGTCGCCCAGGTTGACCGGACCGTGCCAGGTGTCGTCGGGGTCGCGGAAGACGATCCAGTAGTCGATCTGGCCCAGGTTGTCGGGGTGGTTGGCGAGGCAGACGATGAGGTAGCGCGCGTCGGGGTCGACGAAGGCGTTGAACTGGGTGGGCGCGGCGTTGACCGTCTCGGGGAGCTGCTCGGGCTCCAACCAGCCGCCCTGGCCGTCGGGGCGCGCGCGGAAGATGAACTCGCGGCGCGACTCGGGATCGCGGCGCGTGAAGTAGAGCGCGCCGTCGCGGGTGACCGAGGGGAAGAACTCGCTGCTTTCGGTGTTGATCGGCGCGGGCAGGCGGACGGGGTCGGACCAGCCGTCGCCCTGGCGTTCGGCGACCCAGAGGTCCTCGTCGCCGGGCTCGCCCGCGTCCTGCTCGGGGCGGTCGCTCACGAAGAAGAGGCGCCGGCCGTCGGGGGCGACGTGGGGCTCGATGACGTGCCAGCGCGGGTCGGCGGCCAGGGGCAGCACGGCGGGGTCGCTCCACGAGCCGTCGTCCTGCTGGCGGGCGGCCAGGACGGTAGTGTAGCGGTAGCCGCCCACCATCTGGCCGAAGTACAGCTCGCGGCCGTCGGGCGTCATGGCGATGTCACGCGTGCGCATGCCGCCGTTGACGAGAACGGGGGCGAAGAGCTCCGGCTCGGCGCCGGGGAGGGGCTGGCCGAGGAAGGGGCCCTGGGGACGGGGCGTCTGGGCGCAGCCGATCAGGACAGCGGCCGCGAGGGCGGCGAGGAGCAGGCGGGGCATGCGGGGCCTCCGGGTTGGGGCGTTCGGGGGTGGGGTGAGGTTAGGGACGGGGGGTGGGGGCGTCCAGTTGCAGGTTGGCGGAGATCCGAAGACTGCTGACAACCTTCCTCCCCGATTCAACGTCTAACCGCATGACGCTCCGGACCGCCACCCCCCGACGGCGCGCCGGCTCCAGACACCCCGAGGTCCCGTATGCAATCCGCAGTCCGGCTCCTCTGCCTGGCCGCGCTCGTCGCCGTCGCGGCCGGCGCCGCCGCCCAGACCACCCGCACCTACCAGACCCGCCGCTGCCAGGGCGGCATCGCGCTGGACGGCCGGCTCGACGAGGCCGCCTGGAACCAGGTCGACTGGTCGGGCGACTTCATCCAGCGCCAGCCCGCCGACGGCGTCCCGCCCGCGCACCAGACCGCGTTCAAGGTGCTCTACGACGACGAGGCGCTCTACTTCGCCTTCCGCGCCTACGACGACCCCGCGCTGGTCACCCCGCACCTCGCCCGCCACGACTGGTTCCCCGGCGACTGGATCGAGGTGAACATCGACAGCCGCGCCGACAACCGCACCGCCTACTCGTTCACCCTCAGCCTCTCGGGCACCCGCGGCGACGAGTACATCAGCAACGACGGCAACCGCTGGGACAGCAACTGGGATCCCGTCTGGGAGGGCGCCACCAGCGTGGACGACGAGGGCTGGACCGCCGAGATGCGCATCCCGCTGAGCCAGCTCCGCTTCGACCCCGCCAACGAGCGGCCCTGGGGCCTGCAGGTCCAGCGCCGTATCTTCCGCGAGGGCGAGCGCTCCACCTGGCAGGAGATCCCCCGCGACCAGAGCGGCTGGGTGAGCAACTTCGGCGACCTCTGCGGCCTGGACGACCTGGTCCCCGCCGGCCGCGCCGAGCTGCTGCCCTACGTGGTCGGCCAGCTCGACCGCTACCCCGCCGAGGACGGCAACCCCTACCGCGACGGCAGCGACGCCAAGCTGTCGGCCGGCCTGGACGCCAAGTTCGGCCTGGGCAGCGACTTCTCGCTGGACATCACCGTCAACCCCGACTTCGGCCAGGTGGAGGCCGACCCCTCCCAGGTCAACCTCACCGCGTTCGAGACCTTCTTCGCCGAGAAGCGCCCGTTCTTCATCGAGGGCCAGGACGTGTTCGATCTGCCGCTGGCCCCGGCCATCACCGGCGGCCACTTCACCCGCGACCTCCTCTTCTACTCGCGGCGCATCGGCCGCAGCCCGCACCACAGCCCCGACCTGGGCGACGACGAGTACGCCGACGTTCCCGACCAGACGTCGATCCTGGGCGCGGCCAAGCTCTCGGGCAAGACCGCCGGCGGGCTGTCGGTGGGCGTGCTGGAGAGCATCACCGCCCGCGAGCGCGCGCAGATCGCGGACCCCGGCGGCGAGCGCGAGGAGACGGTGGAGCCGCTGACCAACTACTTCGTGGGCCGTGTCACCCAGGACCTGCGCGAGGGCGACACCGTGCTGGGCGGCATGGTCACCTCGGTGATCCGCGACATCCAGGACCCGCACCTGCAGTTCCTGTCGCGCAAGGCGTGGGCCGGCGGCGCCGACCTGCAGCACTTCTTCCTGGACCGCGACTGGCGCCTGAACGTGCGCCTGTTGGGCAGCCACCTGCGCGGCAGCCAGGAGTCCATCCTCGAGGCGCAGGCCGCGTCGGCGCGCTACTACCAGCGCCCCGACAAGACCTACGCCACCCTCGATTCCACCCGCACCACCCTGAGCGGCCACGCCGGTTCGGTCATGCTCACGCGCACCGGCAACAACAGCCACGTCCAGGGTCAGATGAACCTGGCCTGGCGGTCGCCGGGCTTCGAGATCAACGATCTGGGCTACATGCGCCGCGCCGACGAGGTCAACAACTCGGCCTGGGTCAGCTACGTCGAGCGCAATCCCTTCGGTGTGTTCAACCGCATGCAGCTGAACGCCAACTACTGGCTGGACTGGGATTTCGGCGGCACGCTCCTGCGCAAGGCGGTCAACTTCAACACCAACGGCGAGTTCCGCAGCCAGGACAGCTACTGGCTGGGTTGCTCGCGCACGTTCGAGCAGATCTCCAACACCGAATTGCGCGGCGGACCCAGCTCGCGCTGGCCCGGCCTGTGGGACCTCGACATCGGCTTCAACACCGACCAGCGGCGCCCGGTGCGCCTGAACCTGGGCGCCTGGGCCGCGCTCCACGACGAGGACCGCCGGGACGAGTGGCAGATCTGGAGCAGCCTCGTCTGGCAGCCGAGCAACTGCCTGCGCCTGTCGGCCAGCCCGTCGTACACCCGCAACCTGGACCGCATGCAGTACGTGGAGACCACCGGCAGCGACCTGGGCGACCGCTACGTCTTCGGCACCATCGACCAGCACACCACCGCGCTCACCTTCCGCGCCGACCTCTGCCTCACCCCGAACCTGACCATCCAGTACTACGGCTCGCCGTTCGTCTCGGCCGGCCGCTACCACACCTTCAAGCGCATCACCGACCCGCGGGCCGACCGCTACGCCGACCGTTTCGCGGTCTACACGGACGACCAGCTCACCGCCACCGACGATGGCTACGACGTGGACGAGAACGGCGACGGCGCCACCGACTACAGCTTCGGCCGGCCCGACTTCAACGTGCGCGAGTTCAACAGCAACCTGGTGGTGCGCTGGCAGTACCGGCTGGGGTCGACGCTGTACCTGGTGTGGTCGCAGGGGCGGAGCGATTTCGTGAACGACGGGGAGTTCGACCTGGGACGGGATCTGGACGCGCTCTTCGCGGGGCCGCCCAGCGACGTGTTCCTGGTGAAGGTGAACACGTGGATCTCGCTGTAGAGGTGAACCTCTAGGCCTCCGCCTCCACCGTCCGCCTCCGATTCACCGCTACCATCTGAAGGCACGCCTCCACCAGGACTTCCAGGTCCATCCGCTCGGTGTTGACCACCAGGTCGTAGTGCCGGTGGTCGTCCACGTCGGCCTGGAAGTAGGCACGAACGAACGCCACCCGTGCGGCGTCGGTGCGCGACATGATCTCGCGGGCCTCGGCCTGGCTGAGGTTCTGCTGCTCGCGCAGGATCTTGATGCGGTGGCGGTCGCCGGCCACCAGGCGCAGGCGGAGGTCGGCGCGGTCGCCCAGGATGAAGCCGGCGCCGCGGCCGACGATCACCGCGCCGCCGGTCTCGGCCAGGGTCTTGACCGTACGGGCCAGGGCCAGGGCGTAGTCGTCGCGCAGGAAGAGGCGGCGGCCCAGCATGCCGCGCACCCAGGCGTCCACCGTGTTGATCACGCCTTCGTCGAGCTTGGCCACCACCTCGCGGCGCAGGCCCTTGTCGCTGGCGATGAGGTCCACCAGCTCACGTCCCCACACCTGCACGTCCAGGCGCTCGGCCAGCTCGGCGGCGAGGTCGCGGGCGCAGCAGCCGGCCATGCGGCTGATGGTGACCACGGGACCGCGTTCGGGCGTCGGCGCCGCGGGGTCCTCGCGCAGGATGGACTTCAGGCGATTGTACTGGTGGAGCTGCCGGGAGATGAGCGTTTCGACGACGATCCGGGACATGGCGAAACCCCCAGGCCGGGATGGACACGATGCCAGCAGCTACAACATCGATCGATTTTCACGGGATCGCCACGGTCCCCATGTAACCATCGGCGACCCCGCGCGTCCTTGTTGTTGTCATGAGAAAAGAGATCTTCAACCGGGTCCTGAAGGACCACCGCGATCGCATCTACGGGCATGCTTTGCACTGCTTGCGCAACCCCGAGGATGCGGCCGACGTGACGCAGGAGGCCTTCCTGCGGCTCTGGCACCGTGGGCCCGATCTGGACGAGTCCCGGCTGGCAGCCTGGCTGACCCGGGTGGCCCACAACCTGGTCATCGACCACTCCCGCCGCGCCCGCACCGTCCACACCTATCTGGGCGCCCCGGACACCGAGGCGGCCCAGGGCCTGGCCGCCCCCACGACACCCGACCACGACGGCCAGCGCGCGCTCCTGGACGCCCTGCAGACGCTCCCTCCCGAGACGCGGAGCATGATGATGATGCACTACTGGCAGGGCCTGAAGGTGCGCGAGATCGCCGACCACCTCGGCCTCAACGTCAACTCGGTGAAGGTCCGGATCCACCGCGCGCGCAAAGCGCTGCGCATGGTCCTCGACGACGCGCACGACGACGCGTCCACGGCGAAACGGATGACGGGATGAACGAGCGCTGCGAACACATCGAACTGCTGCTGGCCGAGTACGCGGCCGACGAACTGGCGCCCCGCGAACGGGACACAGTGGCGAGCCACCTGGCCGCCTGCCCCGCCTGCCGCGAGGAGCTGGCGCGCGAACTGCGCCTGCGCCGCACGCTGGCCGACCTGCCAGCGATCCCATGCCCGGCCCACGTGACCCGGTCGATCCAGGTGGACGTGGAGCCCACGCTCACGCCGCGCGCGCCGCGCCACTGGTGGGGTCGCACCTCAGCCGGCCTGGGCCTCGTGGCCGCCGCTGTGCTGCTCGCCCTGGTGCTGCCCACTCGGGCACCGCAAACATCAGCCTCGGGAGACCTCGCCGTCGCCACCCCGGAAACCAATTCCTGGACGCAGGATGATCTGGATAGAGCTCGACTCGATGTCGAGTGGGTCCTCGCCTACACCGCCAACATCATCGACCGCACCGAGAAACAATCCGTCGCCGACATGCTGCGCCATCTCCAGACAGGGTCCTAGACGCACGCACGACGACGTTCAGGAGGAAAGACCATGAAACGCCACGACCTCTACACCATGATCTTCTGGGCCGTCCTGCTCACCGCCGGCCTTGCCCTGGCCGGTCCGCTCGAGCGCGAGCCCGGCTACGTCGACCTGGAGTGGATCGAGATTCCCGCGGATGCCCGCGAGATCCAGGACATCGATCTCAGCTACATGCTCGACGACCTCGCCAAGGACGCCCGCGACGACGGCGAGGACAGCCTGGCCGAGGCCATCGCCATGGTCCGCTCGATCCGCGTCAAGGCGTTCTCGGTGCGGGCCAACGACACGCGGACCGAGAGCGCGGTCGAACGCATCAACCAGCAGCTCCTCGAGGACGACTGGAAGAAGATGATCTACGTGAAGAACGAGGACGAGACCCTCAGCGTCAGCACCAAGCGCCACGACGGCGAGATGGTGGGACTGATGGTGGTGGTCTACGAGCCCGGCGAGAACGCGGCCTTCATCAACGTGGTGGGCGACCTGGACCTGGGCAAGCTGCTCGGCCTGGCTCAGGATTTCGACCTCGATGACATCGACGTGATGGTGGAGGAGCACGAGAAGCGGCGCTCGTACTGAGCGCCACAGCCGCGAACGACGGCGCCCCCGGCAGACGAGCTGGGGGCGCTTCGCGTTGACGGCCATCGGCGAGCCATACCGGACCAGGCCGTGACGCCAGTCAGGCCATTCCGGCCAGCGTCGCCTCGTAGACCGCTAGGTCCTCCGCCGAATAGCACACCACCCGTACCTCCAGGATCTCCGGCAATGCGTCCAGCGCCTCGGCTATGGCCGACAGCGCCACCCGGCTGGCGCGCGCGATGGGGAAACCATAGATCCCGGTGCTGATGCAGGGGAAGGCGATGGAGCGGTGGCCGTGACTGGCGGCGAGCTCGAGGCTCTCCTGGTAGCACGAGGCCAGCAGCTCATCCTCCAGATCGCCGGCACCGCCACCCCAGACCGGCCCCACCGTGTGAATGACCGCCCGGCAGGGCAGCTCGAAGGCGCCGGTCAGGACGGCCTCGCCGGTACCGCAGTGGCCGATGGCGAGGCAGGCGCGCTCGAGCTCGGGTCCGGCGGCGGCATGGATGGCGCCGCAGACGCCTCCGCCGCGCCGGAGCTCTTCGTTGGCGGCGTTGACGATGCAATCGGTGTCCTGGGCGGTGATGTCGTCCTGGATCAGGGTCAGGCTGTCGCGCCAGGTTGGCATGGGGGGCCTCCGGCTTTGAGCGTCTCGCGGACCTTGGCCTCGAGATCGCGCATGGTGAAGGGCTTCTGGATGAACCCGGCGAGGCCCTTGCCCACGAAACGGTTGGTGGCATCCTGCTCGTTGTAGCCGCTGGAGAGGATGACCCGGACCGCGGGATCGCGCTGGCGGAGCTCGCGGAAGGTCTCCTCGCCGTCCATGCGGGGCATGGTCATGTCGAGCAGGACGAGGACGATGTCGGCGGCGTGGTCGCGATACACCTCGAGGGCCTCGACCCCGTCGCACGCGGTCAGCACCTCGAGGCCGCAACGCTGCAGCATCTGACCGGCGACCCGGCGCACGAACTCCTCGTCGTCGACCACGAGCACCACACCGTGGAGCGGCTCGCCGGTGGCGGCCGACTCGGTGGCGGCGGACGGCGAGGCGGTCGCCTGGCCGTGCGCCGGCAGCAGGACCTTGATCGACGTGCCCTGGCCCGGTTCGCTGTCGACCTTGATGGTGCCGCCGTGGCCGCGGACGATGCCCAGCACCGCGGCCAGGCCCAGTCCCCGACCCTGGAACTTGGTGGTGAAGAACGGCTCGAAGAGGCGCGCGCGCGTGTCGGCATCCATGCCGCAGCCGTCGTCGGACACATCGAGAAAGATGTACTCGCCCGCCGGCAGCTCTTCCTGCAGGTAATCGCTCTCGAGATAGTCCTCGGTGGCGACCTGGCGACCCGTGGTGAGGGTGATCAGACCCGCGTCATCGCCCACCGCCTCGGCCGCATTGGTCACCAGATTCATGACCACCTGCCGGATCTGCGCCACGTCCACCGACACCGGGGGCAGCGACCCGGCCAGCGCGTAGCGCAGGTTCACCTTCTTGGGAATGGCCGCCTCGAGCAGGTTGCCCATCTCGCGCACCACCTCGCCGAGCTGGAGGTCGCGCACCACGAAGCGCCCCTTGCCCGAGTAGGCGAGCATCTGGTTGGTGAGTTCGCGCGCGCGCAATGCCGCGGTGCGGATATCGGCCACGTGCGAGGCGCCGACTGTTGTCTGCGGCAGGTCCGCCAGCGCCAGCTCGGCGTGGCCCAGGATCGCCGCCAGCAGGTTGTTGAAATCGTGGGCGATGCCGCCGGCCAGGATCCCCAGGCTCTCGAGCTTCTGGGCGTGCAGGACCTGCGCCTCGAGCCGCCGCTGCTCGGCCTCGGCCTGCTTGCTGGCGGTGATGTCCTCGTAGGTGCCGAGGATGCCGACCACCTCGCCGTCGCGGCCCTGCAACGGGATCTTGCTGGTGCGCAGCCAGATCTTGGCGCCGTCGGGCGTGGTCTGCGGCTCCTCGTAGCCGATCTTGGGCTCCTTGCTGCGCATGACCTGGGCGTCGTCGTCGCGGTAGAGCTGGGCCTCGTTCTTCCAGCCCAGCTCGTGGTCGGACTTGCCGACGATGTCCTCGGGCCGCGCGAGCCCCGCATCGCGGGCGAAGAGCAGGTTGCAGCCGAGGTAGATGCTCTCGCGATCCTTCCAGAAGACACGCACCGGGATGTTGTCCAGCACGGTGCGCAGCATGAGTCGGGTGGCCTGCAGATCGATCTCCTGGCGACGCTGGGCGGTCACGTCGGTGAAGATGCCCAGGACGCCGGTGATCCGGTCGTTACCATCGCGCAGGGGGAACTTGGTGGTCTGGATCCAGGACCGGTCGCCGTCGATCCTCTGCAGCGGCTCCAGGATGCCGCGCCTGGTCTCGCCCGAGGCCATGACCTCGCGGTCGTGGGCGCGGTAGGCCTCGGCATCCTCGCGCGGCCAGGGCAGATCGAAGTCGGTCTTGCCGATGATCTCCTCGGGGCTGTCGAGCTGGACGGCGGTGGCGAAGGCGGCGTTGCAGCCCACGTAGACCGAGTCGCGGTCCTTCCAGAAGACGGCCTGGGGGATGTTGTCGAGGATCCGGGAGGCGATGATCCGCTCGAGGTCGTGGCGGGGATCGGGCATGGCCAACCTCCATGAATCCGCGAGGAGTAGCGTGGCCGGTCGCCTGAAGACTGGGCCCATCTTGGCCCGAACCGTCGGCCGGCGTCAACCTCGGTTCAGACGGTCACTTGGACCAGCCGAGCGAGAACACGATCCCACGGTCGACCTTGCCGCTGGCACCGGCGGGCGGCTTGTTGTCCTGGCTCTCGTATTAGGTCAGCTCGAGGAAGAGATCGGTGATCAGCTCGTAGCGCAGCGTGGTGTCCAGCTCGAAGCGCACGCGGCCCTCGGTGGTAAGGTTGGGGATGACCGCGGCCTGCAGGCGCAGATCGGTCTTGGGGCTGTCGTAGAAGAAGAGCGAGAAGCTGGCGTCGAATCGGGCCTCGAGGTTGTTCTCCGCCGGATCATCGAGACTGCTGGACCATTCGCGCGTGAGGTTGAGACCGCCGCTGGTGTCCAGGGCGAGGTGGTTGGTGGTCGCGATCTCGTAGCCCAGAGCGCCGCCGCCGAGCAGGCGGGCGCGCAGACCCAGCTCGTCGTTGCGCTGGTAGCCGGCGTTGAGCGAGGTGTTGAACTGGCCGGTGAGGCGCCGGCGCATGAAGGCGTTGGAATCGACGCGGCGCTTGAGGTCCTCGGTGCTGGTCTCGGAGAGATTCGAGCTGACGCTGGCGCCCCAGCTGTAGACCTGACCCCGATAATCGGCGTTGGCGTCCAGGTAGATCTGGGTGATCTCGGTCGATTTGGTGTAGTTGAAGCCGAGGGAGACGGACAGGCTCAGCCGGTCCCACAGCTCGAGGCGCGACGGTTGGATCTCCACCACGTCGATCATGGGGAACCGGACCGCATGGTCGGCGAAGGCCACGAGCAATTCGCCATCGGTGCCGGAATCGGGCAACCGGCCGAAAGCCAGGAGACCCTCGCGGGTCTTGACAGGAACGCGTAGTTGCTGTCGACGCGGACGATCTTGTCCCACTCGATGTACGCCGTGCCCATCCCCACCGTCTTGACCTTGAGCTTGCCGCGGACCATCTCCTTGATCTCACAGGTCGTGCGGTCGCCGTTGAACAGGGTGACGGTGTCGGTCTTGGGCAGGGCATGGGCGGTGACGGCGGCGAGGCTGGCCAGCAGCCAGGAGCAGACGAAGGCCGTGATGCGGGGGCGGGTCTTCATGATGACCCAGCATGAAGGATGGCACGCGATCGGGCAACTTCGAGGTTCGTCCCCGGTCGGCGACCCACCATCGCCTGATCCCGCCCACGGCCGATTTTCCACTCAACATCAGCGACCCCGGGCGCGTTACCTCCATGTCGACCGTTGCCTCCAGGATCGCCTGGAGTGACCGTAAGCCCCGGAGGTTCCGATGATCACCCGCCCTCTTCTCGCCATCGCCATCCTGCTGGCCGTGGTCTGCCCCATCCTCGCCTCCGCCCGCAATGCCCCCTCCCTGCTGCCCGGCATGCCGCGCGAGGTGGTCTCCATCCGCTGCGACCGCCTCACCACCGCGGAGTACGACGCCCTGGCGGCCGAGTGGCGCGCCTACGCCGAGGCGCACCCGCGCAGCGCCGTGGCCGAGGTTCAGCTCGGCCGTGCCCTGCGCTACGCCGGCACGGCGGCCGACGAGGTCCGGGCGCACTTCGCCCGGGCCCTCGAGCTGGACCCGCGCTGTCCCGAGGCCCTGGACGCCGCGGCGTCCACCTTCCTCGGGGAATGGGAACCCCTGGCCGACGGCGCGGCCGGCTGCTACACCCTGGGCCAGCGCGCGGTCGAACTGGCGCCCGACTGGGCCGAGCCCCACTTCACCCTCGCGCCGCTGGCCATGGTCCTGGGGCTCTACGAGGAGGCCCAGGCGCACATGGCCGCCCTGATCGCGAAGGGCAGCATCCCGGCGCCGGTCCTCGACTACTGCTACAACATGCTCGTGGGCGCCGCCCCGGACGCGATCATCTTCACCAACGGCGACAACGACACTTATGGCTGCCACGCGTTGCAGGCCGCGCGGGGCCTCCGTCCCGACGTCCACGTGCTCAACCTCTCGCTCCTGAACCAGCCCGAGATCGAGACGACGCTCTTCGCGCGCTTTGGCGACCGCAGCCCGCTGTCGGCCGACGAGCGCGCCCGTCTGCGCGACGAGTTCATGGCCAACTACGTCCGCGACCACAAGCTGTATTCCACCAGGGTGGTCGAGGCCCTGGCCGGGAAGCTGGCCGCGGGCGAGTGGAAAGGGCCGGTCTACCTGGCGCTCACCGTCGCCCCCGCGGTGGAGGAGAACTGTCCGCTGCCGCGCCGCCTGGAGGGGATGCTCTGGCGCCTGGTGGCCGACGGCGACGGCGGCGCGGGTGATGCGGGCACCGACGTCGCCCGCACCCACGAGCTGTTCACCGGACCCTACCGCCTGGAATCGGCCACCGACCTGGCGTTCCCCTGGGCGCGCAACCGCAGCGTCGCCTCGCTCATGGACAACTACCACAGCGTGCTGTTCCGTCTGGCCACGGCCGCCGGCGAGGCGGGCGACGCGGCGATCATGTGCTACGCGTTCCGGAACGGCCTCACGATGGCGGCGTTCCACGGGAAGCAGGATCTGGTGGCGGCGGTGGCGGAATACTGGCGCGAGCTGGACCCGGACAATCCGGAGATCGACCGCTGGCGCTAGCGCGGAAACGGGGCGAGATGATGGAAGCGCGGGAAGCCGATCGGCTGGCCGGGCTGGCGCGGCAGGGCGATGCCGCGGCGCTGGCGCGTCTGTACGGCGCGTTCGCCCCGGCGGTGCTGGCGTTCCTGCGGCGGATGACCGGCGAACGCGACGCCGCCGAGGACATCCTGCACGAGGTCTTCCTGCAGGTTCTCGAGGGTCGGGGCCGTTTCGAGGCACGCGGCTGCTTCCGGCCCTGGCTCTTCGCGGTGGCGGCCAACGCGGCGCGAGACCGGCGCCGGCGGGAGCAGAGCCGGGAACGGCTCGTCGAGCGTCTGGATCAGGGAGCGGAGCCACGCCCGGCACCCCCCGCGGACGAGGCGCTGGCGGCGCAGGAGCAACTGCGCCTGGTGGAGGCGGTCCTGGACGATCTGCCCGGGGACTACGCCGCCGCGTTCCATCTTCGGGTGCGCGAGGGCTTCAGCTACCGCGAGATGGCCGCCATGACCGGCGATCCCGAGGGCACGCTGCGCTCGCGCGTGCATCACACCCTGCAGCGACTGCGAGAGCGACTCGCGGTGGCGGAACCGCGGCCCGGACGACCGGCCGGAAGCGAGGAATCATGAGCGGCGGACATCTGGGAGCCGAACGGTTGCGCGCCTACGTGCTGGGTGAACTCGAGGGATCGGCGCAACACGAGGTCGAACAGCATCTGGCGGTGTGTGCGGCGTGCGCCGAGGAAACGTCGGCGCTGCAGGCGGCGCTGACGGTCTACCGGGAGGCGGCGCCGGCGACCGTGGACGGGCGGATCCTGCGCCGGCTGCTGGCCGAACAGGAGAGGCTCGGCCGGCGTCGGCGTGGTCCGTGGCGGTGGCGCGTGGCCGACGTGGGGCTGGCCGCGGCCGTGGCGGGGCTGATCTTCCTCGGCGGGGTCTGGGTCGGCCGTCAGGGCGTGGCCGCACCGATGCAGGACGAGGCCGGCGTGGTGCCGACGGCCGCGGTGGAGCCCCGCAGGACCGCGGAGGCCCCGCCCCGGGTGACCTTCGTGGTGGCCGATGTGGATCGGCTCGGGGGCCTGGCCTCGCGGGATACCACCTGGAACTGAGGGCGCACCGCCCGGAGGCGGTCACCGGGAATCAGGACACCCACTTCAGCAGCCGGATCACCCCCATCTTCGCCGGCTGCTTGTGTGCCGAGACGTTCTTGCGCGAGCGAATCTCCGCCAGGTTCTCGTGGTAGTACTCGTACGCGCGGCAGAACATCTCCTCATTGCTCAGGGTGGGCGCCCACTCCAACCGCTCCTTGATCCTGGCCGTGTCGAAGATGAAATCCTCGGCGATCATCTTGTACTGGTAGGGCCCCAGCGGCGAGATGCCCAGCCGGTAGGCCGCACGCATGGCCAGCAGCGCGGGTCCCTTGGGCAGGGTCGCCAGGCGACTGCCGGTGCCGGCCCGATCGATGAGGAACTGGTAGACCTCGCGGAACGACCGGACGTGGTCGGAGCCGATGTTGAAGACCCCGGAACCGTCGAACTCCAGGGCGCGCAGGCAGGCACGGCAGAGATCCTGGGCGTAGATGAACTGGTACCGGTTCTGCCCGCCGCCGACCAGCCAGATCTTCCGGCCTTCCTCGATGAACTCGAAGAGGATGGCCAGCAGCCCCAGCCGCCCGTGATCCATGATGGTGGGGCAGCGGATGATGATCACGTGGAAGTCGTCGGTATACTCCTGCAGGATCCGTTCGCCCTCCCACTTGGAGCGACCGTAGATCTCCACGGGCGCGGGCTGGTCGTCCTCGCGTACTGGCCGACCCAGATTGTGCGCCCACAGGCAGTTGGACGAGGTGAAGACGAGGCGCGGCACCCCGTGCCGCCGGGTCATCTCGGCCACCAGCCGGGTGCCGTCCACGTTGGAGCGCCAGAGGAACCCCTTGTCCTTGACCGCGTGGGCCAGGATCGCCGCGCAGTGGATCACGCCGTCGAAGGCGTGGGCGGCGAAGATGTCGTCCAGTGTACCCGGCACGCCGATGTCGCGCCGGTACGAGGTCAGGCGGGGGTGCGTGACCTCGTCCTGCTCGAGGTCGACGTTGACCACGGTGTGGCCTTCGTCCAGCAGCCGGTTCTTGACGATCTCGCCGAAGAAGCCCGATCCGCCGGTGACGAGGTAGGTGCTCACGTGTGGTCCCCCTTGAACAGGCGCCGGAAGAGCGAGATGCGGTGGTTGAAGGCGTACATCTTGATCAGCGTGAAGTTCACCGCGAAGGCGAGCCCCGTGGCGATCACCTTGCCGAGCAGCAGCTGATCCTGATCCAGCGCCTCCACCCAGAGGATCATGACCAGTTCGTTGACCAGGAGGCCGCCCAGGCTGGAAACATAGTGCCGCACGAAGGCCACGCGCAACGGCAGCGAGCGCCGGTTGAAGACGAAGGCGTTGCTCAGCGTGAAGTTGGTGGCCGTCCCCAGGCTGAAGGCCAGGAAGACCCCGACCCGGTAATCGAGACCCAGCCAGACGGTGAAGGCCGTGAAGGAACCGATGTCCACCACGGCCGCGCAGCCACCGACCAGGGCGTAGCGCAAGAGCTGGAGCAGGGTGGAATCGGTATCGTCGACCAGGAGCTGTCTCAGGAGCGCCCTCATGGCGAGCGGAGGGCCGCACGGTCGCGCGCCGCTGCGGAACGTTCGGTGCGACGTCGGCACGACCTGGCTAACAAGATCATGTTGCACCACCATGATCCGGGCGGTTAGATTCCAGGGCCATCCTCACACCTACCGGGGAGCGGCGACCACGTGGCCAGCAGAATGGCGGTGATCATCGGTGGCGGGCCCGCGGGTCTGACCGCCGCCTACGAGCTTCTGAAGCGCACGAACATCACGCCCGTGGTGCTCGAGAAGGACGATATCTTGGGCGGCATCGCCCGCACTGTCAACTACAAGGGCAACCGCATCGACCTGGGCGGCCACCGCTTCTTCTCCAAGTCCGACCGGGTCATGGACTGGTGGCTCGACTTCCTCCCCGCGGAACGGGCGGCCACCGGCCAGGCCGACGCCCCCGACCCGGCCGAGACCGACGAGGTGATGCTCCTGCGGTCGCGTCGGAGCCGCGTCTACTACCTGCGCAAGTTCTTCGACTACCCCATCACCCTGAGCATGCGCACCATCACCAACCTCGGCCTGGCGCGCATGGTCCGGATCGGCCTGAGCTACCTGCAGGCCCGTCTGAAACCAATCCGCCACGAGCAGAACCTCGAGCAGTTCTTCATCAACCGGTTCGGCCGCGAGCTCTACCGGACGTTCTTCGAGTCGTACACCGAGAAGGTGTGGGGCGTGCCGTGCCGCGAGATCCAGGCGTCCTGGGGCGCCCAGCGCATCAAGGGCCTGTCGGTGCTCAAGACCCTGACCCACGCCCTGAGCAAGCCCTTCAAGAGGAAGGGCCTGGCCCAGAAGGACACCGAGACCTCGCTCATCGAGCAGTTCCTCTACCCCAAGTACGGCCCGGGCCAGATGTGGGAGCTCTGCGCGGCGAAGGTCGAGGCCATGGGCGGGCGGGTGCTGATGAACCAGGAGGTCGTCGGACTCGAGATCGGCGAGGACGGGATCACCGGCGTGGTCGCCCGCGATGTCCACACCGGCGCGACCACGACCCACCCGGCGGACGTCTGCTTCTCGACCATGCCCGTGCGCGACCTGATCGGCGCCCTGGACACCGACGTGCCCGCCGAGGTCCGCGAGGTCGGCGCCGGGCTGGTGTACCGCGACTTCCTCACCGTGGGCCTGCTCGTCGACGAGCTCAAGGTCCACGAGGAGGATCCGAAAGCCTCGCTGCTGAAGGACAACTGGATCTACATCCAGGAACCCGACGTGCTCGTCGGCCGCCTGCAGATCTTCAACAACTGGAGCCCGTACATGGTGGCCGATCCGGGCATGGTCTGGATCGGGCTGGAGTACTTCTGCAACGAGGGCGACGCGATCTGGTCGCGCAGCGACGCGGAACTCATCGACCTCGGCCGCGAGGAGCTCCACCGCATCGGCATCATCGACCGCGATCTGGTCCGCGACGGCACCGTCCTGCGCATGCCCAAGACCTATCCCGCCTACTTCGGCACCTACGACCGCTTCGACCGGCTCAGGTCGTACCTCGACGGCTTCGCCAACCTGTTCCTGCTCGGCCGCAACGGCATGCACCGCTACAACAACCAGGATCATTCCATGCTGACGGCCATGACCGCGGTCGACAACATCATCAGCGGCCGCCGCGACAAGGCCAACATCTGGGACGTGAACACCGAGAAGGAATACCACGAGGAGAAGTAGCGGGGGTCACCGGCCGGGGCCGATCACCACATACGATCGGTTCTCGAACACCACCGGCCCCTCGATCGCCACCTCGTGCCGCTGGCGCCAGATCACGATGTAGTCCACGGCCTCGTGCGGCACCGCCCTCCGGTACCCTGCGCAGCGGCGCCTGGTGTAGAGGTACACCGCCCCGGGACGGTGGAAGGCGACCAGAGCGTCGGGTTCGGTGGTGCGCAGAAACGCCCAGAGCTCGTGTGCATCGGGCGTCTCCGGTCCCTCCTCGACCTTCTCGTCCGAGAACCAGTACCGGTCGGGAATCTCGTACAGGTACACCCCGATCAGGTGGCCGCCAACCACGGCCAGGTACAGCGGCAGGAGCCAGCCGAGCACGCGACGGCGCCCGGCCAGCCAGTCCAGGCCCACGAACACGTGGAAGCAATAGAGCGCCAGCACGGGGAACAGGAACCGCGGACCCTGGGTCGCCGGCCACACGAGGTAGAGGACGAGGTTGAGCAGGATCACCAGGCTGGTCGCCCAGTGGGTCCGCCAGGACACCACCAGCCCGATCACCGCGGGGCCGAGCCCCACCCAGAAGAGGTAGCGGCCCATGCTGCGGCGGAACAGCTCGCCGCCTTCCCGCAGGTAGAAGATGACGTTGTGCCAGATGCTCTCGAGGCCGATGTCGCGGAGGATGAAGGCGTCGGACCGGGCTGAGGGGAACACCAGCGCTGCGGCCGCCAGGCAGCCCAAGAGCGTCACCAGGGGGACGGCTTGCCGGACCACGTCTTTCCACCGGCGCCGGTACAGGCTGGCGAGCAGGATGATCCCGATGGGCGCCGCCACCAGGATGCCGTTGGGCCGGATCCAGGACCCATACCAGACGACCACGCCCAGCAGGACGCCCCAGCCCGCCGGCGATCCCGCCCGTCGCCAGCGCCGCAGCACGAGCAGCCCCAGGAAGATGAAGAAGAGCGAGGGCAGGTCGGAGAGGATCTGATTGGTGAAGTCGGTGAGCAGGGGGCTGATCAGGAACAGTGCCACGCCCCATTTCGCGGCCGGACCGAAGCCGTCGATGGCGAGGACGCGGTGCATCACCAGCCCCGTGGCCAGGAAGAAGGCGATCATCAGGATCTTGAAGGCGGTGAAATCGATGCCCCTGGCGGCGTAGACCGGGGCCAGGATCAGCGGGAAGCCCCAGTCGTAGAGGACGGCCGGCAAATGGGCGACGGTGTGCTCGGTGGCGAAGGCGAGGCCGGTGGCGTAGCCATCCAGGTCGCCCTCGACCAGCGCGCGCGCCTGGCCCAGGTAGAGCGTGGCATCGTTGCCCCAGGGTTGCCCGCCACGCACCATCAAGATGCACAGGAGCAGGCTCACGGCGAAGACGGCCTGGAGCGGGATGCGGTCTAGTGTTCGTTGGAGGGCTGGCAGCACGGTCTGGTCCATGGGTTCGAGGGGGGGGTCGAATCAGGGTAATAGCGAAACCAGAGAGGTTCAAGTACCACGGGTTGTGCCAACGAGATTGTGTCCGGGCCGACCAGCGCCCTGCGGACAGTACGATTGTTGCATCCTATGTACCGGAACATCAACAATGGCGGCGATAAATATCCCAGAATGGCCCGGACACACTCTCGGTGGCACAAGACATGTGATACAATACTTTCGTTGCCCTGATTTTGCGGCGTTCCCCGCCACCCCGACCTCTGCCAAGAACGCCGCCGCTCCGGACAAGAGGCAGAGCCATGAAGTCCGTCCTCGTCCTCTTCGTGCTCCTGATCATCATCCCCTGCGAAACCGCCCGCTCGCAGCCCTGCATCCACTACGAGGACTATCTGCGACAGGTCGCCTCGATCGGGTGCATGGCCGACGCCATCGCCACCGACGGCCATCGTCTGGCCGCGGTCTCGTTCGGCCATCTGATGCTGTTCGACGTGTCCGACCCGGAGAATCCAGCCTGGGTCGGCTCCCTGGAGATCGGGCCCTTCCAGAGCGCCCTGGCCATGAGCGGAGATCTGCTCGTCTCCGTCAGCGGCCATTACGATGGCTATCAGTATCACTGCTCGCTGATCGACATCGCGGACCCGACCCATCCGCAGATCCTCGGCCGCGTCGAGCTGCCGGGACCGGCTCACGATGTCGCCGTGGCCGGCACCACGGTCTGCGTGGCCTGCGGGAACGCCGGCCTGCTGGTAGTGGATATGGGCGACCCCACCGCGCCGCTGGTCGTGGGCAGCCTGGACCTGGCGCCCGCGGTGGGCGTGGATTGCCAGGAGACCTGGGGACTCGTGGGGACCGCCGACAGCCTGCACGTCCTTGACCTGACCACCGTGGGCATGCCCGAAATCATGGGCAGCCTGCCCATTCCCGGCGGCGCCGACGCCGTGGCCGCGACCACGAACATGTCGGCGCTGGTCGGTGGCGGCCCGGGCCTGTGCGTGGTGGATTGCTCGGCGCCCACCCAGCCGGAGCTCCGCGGCACGGTGGGCCTGCCCGAGGCCCCCAACCACGTGGCGACCGACGGCACGCAGGCCTTCCTGGCCATTCGGGATCGAGGGCTGATGGTGGTCGAATTCGCCGACCCCTGGGCGCCGCACGTGATCGGCGCCATCATGGCGGCGCGCCCCGTCACCGGCCTGGCCACGGCCGGCAACATGGTCTACCTGTCCTGCTTCGACGAGACGCCGGCCGACCTGCCCGGTCGCGTGATCATGGTCATCGACGCCACCGAGCCGCACAGCCCGCCTGCCCTCGGCTCGCTGGACCTCGGTGTCGCGGTCCACGATCTGTGCATCATGGAACCCCATGCCTACATCCTCGCCGATCACCCGGAGTGGTCCGGCAGAGCCCTGCTCACGGTCGACATCTCGCAGCCCGAGCAGCCGCAGGAGATCGGCCGCCTCGAGCTCGTGGCCGACGCCGCGCGGATCGCCGCGCTGCCACCCTACCTCGTCGTGGGCTTCCGGGGCGGCAAGCTGGCCGCCGTCGACGTCACCGACCCCACCCAGCTCGTGCTGATCGGCCTGGTCGAGCTGTCCGCACCGCTGAATACCTTCGTGACCGCTTTCGGCCACGCCATCGCCAGCGTCGGCGTGTATACCAGCGGCGCTCTGCAGATCGTGGCGTTCAGCGATCCGTACGCTCCGGAGGTCGTGTACGAGATGGAGTTCGGGCGTGCCGACGGCCTGGCCGTGAGCGATTCGTGTCTCGTGATCACTGGCCTGCACGGCCTGATATACCCCCAGTTCCTCCTGGGAACCCTGGGCATCGCCGATCCGACGCACCCGCAAGGTGGCGGCTCCATGTATCTCGGGGATTGGGCCGGTTCTCGGCTCGCCGCCGGCGACGGCCATGCCGCCCTGGAGTGCTATCAATGGAATGCCGACTTCCCGGGGCCGTACCTCCGCCTCTACGACGTCGGCGATTGCGCGACGCCCCAGCTCGTGGCCAGCTCGTACCTGGCGCGCTGGTCGGGAGGCATGGCGGTGGCCCACGGATGCGTCTACGCCGGCGTCGGCGACGGGCCGACCTGCGGGGCGCTCCAGGTGCTGGCCATGGGCGATCCAGCGGGCTTGTCCCACCTCGGTCAGGCCGCCACCGGAGGCTCGACCCACGCGGTGTGTGTGTCGGGATCGCTGGTGTACGCCCTCGTGGCTCCCTCCTCGCTGCAGATCTGGCCCGGGCAATGTGGCGGGGTGACGGGCGTGGTCGACGAGCCCACGCCGTCCGGGGCGGAGGTGGCGCTGGACCTGGCCCTTCAGCCCAACCCGTGCAATCCCACAACGACGATTACCTTCCGGCTGGATCGGCCCGCGAGCGTGAGGGCGTCGGTGCATGGGGTCGACGGCGCGCTGGTGGCGTCGCTGGCGCGGGGGCGGTACGAGGCCGGGCCCCATGTTCTCGTCTGGAAGGGCCGGGACGATCGGGGCCGGCAGGTGGCGTCCGGGGTGTATCTGGTGCGGGTCGTGGCGGATGGCGAGGCAGCGATGAAGAAGGCTGTGCTGGTGCGATAGCGATGAGCAACCGGAACGCCCGATCCGCCAGACGCCAGCTCCATGGCTTTTTTGATAATGGATATTGTGATTATCAAAAACTCCTATTAATAAGATCGACATTGTGTTACGGTCCCGATTCGAGCATCGCCCCCGACGTGCTCTGACCCCTCATGGTGCCGCCGGCTTGCTCGTCCCTCACACGTCGAGGTAGGCATCTCGATGCAGGACCCTGGCCGCCAGAAGCCGAGTTCACAGGCCGAACTCACCGCCACCATCGAGGCCCTGGCGATCCGGATCGCCGCCATCGAGGACCACCTCGGACTCACCGCCCCGACCGCCACCAGTTCCCCCTCGCCGCCCCCGGGCCCGCCCGAGGTCCCCGTGCAAGCCCCCCGCTCGCAACCAGGCTTCCAGCTGCCCGCCGTGGGCATCTCCTTCCTGATGCTGGCCGGAGCGTTCCTGCTGCGGGCCATCACCGACGCCGGCATGCTCTCCGCTCCCATCGGACTCGCCCTGGGCCTGGCCTACGTCCTCGCGCTGCTCTTCCTGACCGACCGCGACGGGCGGCACGATCGGCGCGCCCGGGCCAATCTCGTGGGAGCGGCCACCGTCCTGGTCGCCTACCCCTTCATCTGGGAGACCACCACCAAGCTCGGCCTCCTGCCCGCCAGGGGCGCCGCAGCAGTCACGGTGCTGGTCACGACCCTCGCCCTCGGCGTGGCGCTCCGGCACCGTCTCAAGGTGCTCGCCTGGATCGTTCTGCTGGCTGCCGTCGCGGTATGCGCAGGGCTCTACTGGTCCACCGACGCCACCGTGCTCTTCCTCGCCGTGCTGGTGGCGCTGGGAGTGGCCACGGTCTGGCTGGGCTACCTGCGCGACTGGCAGGGACCGCAGTGGTTCGTGGCCGGAGTGGTCAACTTCCTGGTCTTCGTCACCGTCATGCTGGCCTCGCACCCTGCGCAACAGGCGGCGGGCCGGCCCGACCCCTCTCCCGCGGGCGCTTTGCCGGTGGCGCTGGCGTTGCCGCTGGTCTACCTGATCAGCTTCGCCTGGCGCACCCTGATCCAGCGGCGGGAGGCGGGATTGTTCGAGATCCTGCAGTCGCTGGGCTGCGTCATGGCGGGCTATGTCGGCGCCATCCATCTCCTGCATGTCGAGGGCCGCAGCACCGCGGCACTGGGCTGGGCCACGCTCCTCGTCGCTGTCATCGGTTACGTGGTGGCGTTCATGCTGGTGCGCAACCGCCAGGGGCGCGGTCTGAACTTCTTCTACCACGCGTGGCTCGGGCTGGTGCTCACGTTCATCGGCACGGCGCTCGTGGTCTCGGGCTCGTGGCTCCCGTACCTGTGGGCCGGGCTGGGCGTGGCCGCGGCCATCACCGGGGGGATCTTCGACCGCTGGACGCTGCGCCTGCACTGCGCGGTCTACCTGATCGGCGCCGCCGTGGTCACCGGGACGGCGGCGCGCTTCTTCGCGGTGTTCGTGGCGCGCCGGACCCCGTCCTGGGAAGAGTTCACCACCGCGGGCCTCATCGTCACGATCCTGGCCGCTGCCGCCTATGGGCTCCTGGTGGGAGCGCAAAGGAGCCGGGAGGTCTCGAACTGGCGGCGGGTGCCGCGCTTCCTCGTGGCGATGCTCGTGCTGATCGGGGCCGGCATCGTGGTGGTGACCGCCCTGGCGGTCTGGGGGACCAGCGTGTTGCCGTGGCCCGAGGCCGCCGTGGTGGCCGTGACGCGCACGGCGGTTCTGTCGGCGGTGACGGTGCTGCTGGCCGCGCTGGGGCGCCGGCCTTTGCTGGCCGAACTCGCCTGGTTCGTCAATCCGCTGCTGGTGCTGGTCGGGCTCAAGGTGCTCCTCGAGGATCTTCGCGCCGGCACGCCGCTCGCCCTCTTCTTCGGCTTCACCTGTTTCGGCATCGCCCTGATCGTGGCGCCGCGCCTGCGTCGGCGGCGGGCCGATTCCACCAATGAACCCGGCCCGGAGAGCGTGACGGACCTCCCGGGCCCAGCCAGTGAAGGGCTCCATGGAACCGACACGCCATAGCTACCGGCATACGATCCGGCTGTTCGTGTTGATCGGCGGCGCCGTGGTGGCGGCGCTGATCGTCCGCTCGCTGCTGGTCCCCGAGTCCTTCGGCGATCTGGGCCACTTCCGGGCCGACGCCGTCACGGAGGCCCGGCGGTTCGCACCGCAGCACCTCGGGCGGGCGGTATGCGAGGAGTGCCACGACGACGTGGTCGCGCTGCACGCCAAGGACGCCCACGCCTTCGTCGAATGCGAGAGCTGCCATGGCCCCGGCGCGGCGCACGTGGCCGCCGACGGCGAGGGCGGGATCGTCCGACCCGGGGGCAAGGCGGCCTGCCTGGTGTGCCACGAGCTGCTGCCGGCCCGACCCGGCGACTTCGCGCAGATCGTGCCCGCGGACCACTACCGCTTCGTGGGCGTGGCCGACCCCGAGGTCGAGTGCATCGCCTGCCACGACCCCCACGAGCCGCTCTTCATGGACCGCGACCTGCGCACCGCACGGCTGCATCCGCTGATCCATCGTTGCCGCGACTGCCACGTCGGGCGCACCGACGAGACCCTGGCCCGACCGGCCGGCCATCCGGCGATCTTCACGTGCGACTACTGCCACGGTGAGGTGGCGCGCGGGTTCGCCGAACGTCCGCACAGCGGCGTGCGCTGCACCACCTGCCACCTGTTCTTCCGCGAATCCGAGTCCGCCGGCCGCATCCTCCGCGACTCGGACCCGCGCTTCTGCCTGCTCTGCCACCGCGACGCCAGCTTCCGTAGCGACGACGCGCCGCCGGGCATCGACTGGCCCGAACACCGCGAGGTCATGGCCGAGGACGAGAGCGACCTCGACAAGCGCTGCATCGACTGTCACCAGGACCGTATCCACCCGCTGCCGACCAGCAGCGCCGCCGCCGGCAACATCCGCCATGGCCGCGAGGAGTAGAGACATGCGTAACGATCGCAACCCATCGCGTCGCGAGATCCTGAAGCTGCTGGCCGCCGGCTCCGGCGTGCTGGTCTTTCCCATCGGCACACTGCTGGCGAGCGAGGACGAGGCGGCCGGCGGCGAGGGCGCGCCCTACTGGGCTTACGCCGTGGACACCACCCGTTGCATCGGCTGCTGCGCCTGCATGCGCGCCTGTCGCGCCGAGAACGACGTGCCCGAGGATGTGTACCGCACCTGGATAGAACGCTATCGCATCGGCCCCGACGGCGAGGTCCGGGTGGACGCCGCCACCGGTACCGACCCGGTCTTCGAATCGGTCGAGGGCGAGGTGGCCCGGGCGTTCTTCGTGCCCAAGATCTGCAACCATTGCGAGAAGTCGGTGTGCAACCAGGTCTGTCCCGTGGGCGCGGCCTACAAGACCGACGACGGCGTGGTGCTGGTGGACGGCGAGCATTGCATCGGCTGCGGCTACTGCGTGCAGGCCTGCCCCTACGGCTCGCGCTTCATCAACCCGCGGACCCACATGGCCGACAAGTGCACCTTCTGCTACCACCGCCTCGGCCGGGGACTCGCGCCCGCGTGCGTGCTGGCGTGCCCCCGCGAGGCACGGCTCTTCGGCGACCTGAACAATCCCAAGAGCAAGCTGAGCGTGCTGCTGCGCCAGCAGCGTTACCGCCTGCTCAAGCCGGAGCTGGGCACGCACCCCAAGTGCTACTACCTGGGACTGGACCGCGTGGTCGTCTGACCCGCACCCATGCCGAAAGGTGAACCGTGGACTTCGTCTTCCCCAACGAGCTGAACGTCACCTGGACGGTGATGATCGTGCTGTACCCCTACATCACGGGGCTGGTGGCCGGGGCGTTCATCGTGTCGTCGCTCTATCACGTGTTCGGCAAGACCGAGCTGAAGGCCGTGGCGCGGTTCTCGCTGGCGTCGGCGTTCGTGTTCCTGCTGTTCGCGCCGCTGCCGCTCCTGATGCACCTGGGGCAGCCCCAGCGGGCGTTCAACATCATGATCACGCCCAACTTCAACTCGGCCATGGCGGGCTTCGGGTTCATCTACACGGCCTACCTGATCGTGGTCGTGCTGGAGATCTGGTTCGTGATGCGCCACAGCTTCATCGCCCGGGCCCGGGGCACCGGCCCCATCGCCTGGTTCTGCCGGATGATCCTGCTCGGCAACACGCACGAGGACGCGGCCACCCGCGCCGCCGATCACCGCATCGCCCGGTTCCTGGCGGGCCTCGGCATTCCCATGGCCTGCCTGCTGCACGGCTACGTGGGGTTCCTGTTCGGTTCGCTGAAGGCCAACCCGTGGTGGTCGACCCCGCTGATGTTCGTGATCTTCATCTTCTCGGCCATTGTCTCGGGCATCGCGGTGCTCATCTTCCACTACATGATCGTGGCGCGGATCAACGGCTGGAAGCTGGACCAGCCGTGCGTGCGTTCGCTCACCAGGTACCTGTGGGGCTTCATGATCATCGCCGTGTCGCTGGAGCTGCTGGAGGTCCTGTCCATCGCCTACAAGCAGACCGAGGAGTGGGAGGTCCTGGGGATGCTGATCCGTGAGAAGCTCTTCGTTTCCTACGTGGTGCTGCAGTACCTGGTGTTCTCGCTGATCCCCTTCTTCCTGCTGGGCATCAACTCGCTCTTCAATCTGCGCGACCGCGTGGCCAACGCCATGGTCTGGACCGCGTCCGCCATGCTCCTGGTCCAGGTGCTGCTCATGCGCTGGAACGTTGTGGTGGGCGGCCAGCTGGTGTCCAAGTCCATGCGCGGGTTCACCGATTACTTCCCCGGGGTCTGGGAGAAGGAAGGGATCGCCGTGGCGGTGGTGATCTTCACGCTGCCGTTCGGGATCCTGTGGGTGTTCAACAAGATCGTGCCGCTGTTTCCGGAAGCGATGGCGCGGGAGGGATCGGGCGGCTCGAAATGAACGGGGCGGAGACCCCGGTTGCGGGTCTCCGCCCCGTATCGACGGTCGCCGGCGAAGCCGACGCCGGTGGCGTCAGCCCTTCTTCGGCCCCGCGAAGAACCAGATGATCAGCCCGATCAACGGGAACACGAACACGACCACGCTCCAGATCAGCTTGGCGAGCAGCGACGCCCCACTGCCCCAGATGCTGAGCACGGCCCAGATGAACAGGATCAGGTGGATGAGTCCGAGAGCGGTTTCGAGCATGACATTCTCCCTCGTGCGGGTTGGCGGGGCGGTCTAGAAGCCGAAGGTGGCGCCGAGGCTCACCACCGACAGATTGTCCACGTCCTTCTGCTCCAGGCTCTCCCACTCGAGCCGCACGCCGATCGGTCCCAGGTGAGCCCCGGCTCCGAGTCCCCACAGGAAGTTGGTGCCGGAGTCGTCCGCGGAGGTATCGCCGAAGGTCACCTCGCTGTCCCAGAACATGACGCCGGCCTTGGCGAAGATGTCGACGATGGCGATGGTGACTTTCCCGAGCGCCTCGATATCCCAGCCCTTGATGCTGTTCTCGATCTCGCCGTCGCCGAAGTCGCTCTTGATGGTGCCGAAGTGACGATAGCCGCCCTCGACGCCGAGGAACCCCTGGCCGCTGAAGCCGCCGAAGATCTTCCAGGCGGTGGAGTTCTCGTCGATCTCCTGGACCTGGTCGGTCACGTCGCCCACATCGAACTTCGAGCTGAAGAACGTGTTGCCGAGACCGGCGCCGACGTAGAGTCCTTCCGCCTGGACCGCGGAGGATGCGAGCACGAGGATCAGGAGCATTGACGAGACCGCGAGGCGATTCTTCATGGTCTACCTCCCACGCCTGGCGGCGCCAGGCGTTTCCTGCCGACATGGATGCGGGTGAACTCCACCACTTTAAGGGAGAGTCTTCGAGTCAGCTACCCGTCATGCCGCGCGTAGTCGTCACCCGGGCCGAAATCTCGGGAAGCGGGGGGAGAATGGGGCCACGGCGGGATGCGGGACATTCTCCGCTATCGAAAACATGTGCCCAAGACAACTCCCGGGGGACGATGTTTCTATAAATGATTTCAAAATAACAATATAGAGGTCTCGGTGTTCCAACCCCCCGCTCCATATCCGGTATACTCCAGACCATGGACAGGGTGCCGGCAATGGAGAGGTTCCCTGGTTCGCGACCCTCCGTGTTCGCCGGCATCCGGACCAGGCAGGGGACCCGCCGAGCGCGACACCGTCCCCTTCACCGCGATCATTGACAGCGGAATATCGAAGAGAGGACAATCGACCGCATCGGAACCCGCCATTCCCGCAAAGGATGCTCCATGCCGAACCCTATCAGGCCCCTCCCCCTGCTCCTCATTCTGATCCTCCTGGCCGCCATGACCGCCTGCTCCGACGACCCGGTCACGCCCGAGGAGACCGAGGAGCTGAAGATCGATCTCGTCTCTCCGGTCGACGACGACCCGCAAGCGGCGTTCGCCGTCCACGTGGAGGCCAATCTCGAGCTGACCCGGGTGGTCTTCCAGGTCGACGGGGTCGAGGCGGCGGTGGACAGCACCGCACCGTTCGAATTCCTCTGGAACGTCGCGCTGTACGCGGACGGCGATTTCCACTACCTGCTGGCGACCGGCCACGCCGGCGACGGCCGCACCGACAGCGACGGCCTCGGTATGCGGATCCCCGCCGGCGTCTGCGGCGTGCTGCTCTTTCCGCCGCCGGGCGGCGGCCTCGGCGATCCGGAGAGCGCGCCCCTGTCGTGGCTGCGCGATCCCCTGGCCGCGGCGTACGAGGTGGTGGTGAGCCTCGATCCCGACCTCGCCGACCCCGCGCACACGGCCACCACGAGCGACACCACCGTGACCGTGCCGGCCGCCGCGCGGCAGTGGCAGTACTGGCGCGTCCGGGCGCGGTCGACGGGCGCAGCCTGGGGACCGTGGAGCGAGACCGGCGTCTTCTACGGCGGCGCCGTGTTCGAGCGCGATCTCGTCTACAGCGGCAACAACTCCTCGCTGGGCCTGGGGATCGCGGCCACCGCGGACGGCGGCTACCTGGTCGCCGGCAGCTACGGCTACAGCCCGCTCATCCGCCGGCTCGATCCCCTGGGCAACCCGCTCTGGACCTACGAGCCCTACTTCGAGGGCCGCTATCACGACATCGCGGCGGTCGACGACGGCGGCTGCGTCGCCGTGGGCGTGGCCGACCGTGACCTGGTGCTGACCCGCCTCGCCGCCGACGGATCGGAGGTCTGGACCCGGCCGCACTTCGGCTCCCAGGGCTTCGACTACGGTCTATGCGTGCGCCCCTGCACGGGCGGCGGCTTCGTGGCGGCCGGCACGCGGGACGGCCAGGCCTGGCTGCTGCGCGCGAGCGAGGACGGCCACCAGATCTGGGAGTGCACCTACGGCCCCACCCTGGCCGCCGCGGTGCTCGAGCGCCCGGACGGCGGTTTCGTGGTGACCGGCGACTACTACGGCCAGAGCACCTTCCTGCTCGGCACCGACCAGGACGGCCTCGTCCAGTGGCGGACCGACCTCGCCGGCGGCGATCTGCCCTTCAGCCAGCCCGGCGTGGACCTGGTGGAGAGCGACGGCGGCTACACCGTCCTGGACGACGCCGGCTGGCTCTACCGGTTCGACCTCGACGGGCAGTACCTGTGGGAGGTCGGGCTGGGCGGCTATGCCGACTACCGCGCGCTGGCGACGGCGGCCGGCGGCGGCTACGTGGCGGTCAGCGAGACCGACATCCTCCGCCTGGACGCGGCGGGGCAGGAGCTGTGGCGGCTCGCGCCGGACGCGGGCGTGTACGCCGTGTGCCGCGCGGGCGACGACGGCCACGCCATTTGCGGCGACCGCCGCCAGCCCACGACCCAGCGCCACCTGTGGGTGCTGCGGATCAACGCCGACGGCGAGCACGCGCCGCCGGCCGAGGAGTAGGGCGGACTCAGTCGCCGCAGGAGACGCAGCCGTGGTCGCGCGCGCCGACGATCCGGTCCGGCCCGCCCGGGGTCGGCAGGCAGGGCGAGTCGGCGCAGAGCGAGACGTCCACCAGGGAGAGGTCGCAGAACAGCGGGTCGAGCGAGAGGTTGCCGGCCTGCCCCGCCTGGTCGGCGATGCCGCCGGTCCAGTCGCCGCCGGAGTTTCCGAACAGGTCGCAGGATGCGAGCGACGGGATCACCGATTCGTCGGTGAACGGGACCCCGTCGTTGAAGGCCACGATGCAGGCGGAGAACTGGCTGGGGTCGGCGGGATAGCCGAGCCGGAACAGCCCATATTCGGCTTCGACCGTGTTGGCCGCCACGGTGCAGCGCTCGAACTGCGAGGCGGTGCCGGTGCGGACGGTCCAGCCGCGGCCCGTGTTCTGCACGACGACGCAGCCGTCGAACCGGCCCAGCCAGCATCTCACGGCCGCGCTGAAATCGGCGTGGTTGTCGACGAGGTCGCAGTCGATCAGGTCCAGCTCCTGCGCGAGGAGGCCGCCGCCCTCGTGGGCGCGGTTGCCACTGAACGTCGTGGACTGGATCACGGCATTCTCCGCCTTGAGACCGCCCCCTCCGCCGACAGCCTCGTTGGCGAGAAACCCGCAGCCGGTGACGAGGAGGCTGTCGCCGTAGACCCTGGCGCCCCCGCCGTCGCCGCCGAGACAGCTGTTGCCGATGAAGAGGCTGTCGTGAAACTCGAGATTGTCGCCGCCACGCAGGCCGGCGCCGCCGTCGTAGCCGACGTTGTCGATGAAGAGGCAGTTCTCCACCCGGCAGTCGCGCCCCAGGTCCAGGCCCCGGTCCCGGTTGCCACGGAACGTGCACTGGCTCACCAGCGCGCCGTTGCCGAGCTTGGCGCCGCCGTCGTCGTTGTCCTCGAACAGGCAGCCCCGCAGCTCCAGCGCACCCTGGATCGCCACGCCGCCGCCGCCGCGGACCGCGGAATTGCGAACGAACTGGCAGTCGCTCACCACCAGGGTCGACCAGGCATCGGCATGGATGCCGCCGCCGTAGTACCCGCTGGCGTTGTCCTCGAAGCGGCAGCGCACGAGCTCCAGCTCCGAGCTGCTCGCGCCGATGCCGGCGCCGTCATGGGTCGCCGTGACGTTGTCCGCGATGGCGCAATCGACCAGCCGCAGGTTGCTCTGCCGGCACCAGATCGCCGCGCCGCGGCTGTCGATGTTGCCCTCGAGGTAGCCGCCGGTCAGGGTCAGGTTCTCGAGGACGACCAGGGAGTCGAGTCCCTCGCAGCGGAAGATGCGACCCTGGCCGCCGGCGTCGAGGATCGTGGGGGCGTCGGCGGTGCCGGTGCCGCGGATCAGGAGGCCGGGCTTCAGGTCGAGATCGACCGCGGCGTGGGTGCCGCCGGCGATGAGCAGGGTATCTCCCACGGCGGCCGCGGCGAGGGCCGCAGCGAGGGTGGAGTGGTCCTGGGGCACGCGCAGGGTGCCGGTGCCGGTCTCCGGGTCGGGTGGCTGGACCTCCGGGCACGAGGGGCAATCGTCGTCGCAGCCGAGGGTGCCGAGGGTGAGCAGGAGGAGCAGCAGGAGGGCGATGGTGCGCATGGGGGACCTCTAGGGGAACGGCTCGCGGTGGTCGCCGGATGGCCAGGGATCGATGCAGGATCCGACCGTCCCGACGACTCTACACGCTGCGGCCCCGAGACACCAGCTACTCCGGCGATTCGAGTCGCGCGGTCCATTCCGCCACCCCGGGCTCGGGAACAGGCAAGATAGCAGCGTAGGCGACCATCCGATGTGACTGGCCATGGTCAAGATCGACGGCTGGCCTTACTCTGGAAAAGTCCCCCCTGTCCCGGTGTGCGCCACCGTTCGCACAGCCAGTCGAAAGGACACTCCCGTGATTCGCATGAGTACACTGTTGCTGCTCGTCGCCGCGCTCTGCCTGTCGCAGGCGGCCTCGGCACAGCCCGGCCGCTGGAGTGACGATGGCGACGACCAGTTCGCCGCCGACGTGAAGAGGGGAAAGAATCGCCCGTTCATCGAAGTCGATTACGGTCTCGCCAAGCCCAAATTCGACGGCCTCGACGGGGATTTCGCATCGCTGGGACTGCTGGAGCTCAAGCTGGGATTCACCGCCCTGGACAACCTGCAAGACGGACTGGTTTCCATCGACGAACGCTACAGCTTCGGCAGCTTCCTCTCCGATGACCTCCGGATGTCGGGTTCGCCCGCGGAGGATGAGTTCGGCAGCAAGCTGGCCCGGTTCGGCCTGGGCAATCGTCTGGGTTACGGATTCGGCGGGGGCGCGCTCCGGCTGGAGATGTACAACCAGAACGCGATCAACTGGACCTCGCTCGAGGCCACCGATTACGACGACATCGGCTCGGGAGCCCAGGCGGTCTTCGACCGGTACGGAAAGCAGCTGCGCTTCGGGCAACTCTTCGCGGCCGGCCTCAAGGTGCATGTCTTCAAGTCCCTCGCCGTCACCGGCGGTGTCGAGGGCGGGGTGATCTTCCCGCGGACCGTCTTCTGGCCCTGGCTCGGCGGCGCCGCGGTCTACTCCGGCGCCCAGGGCGCGATCCAGTTCTTCTCCGAGCAGATCATCGAGGTCTCGCCCGTGGTCGGACCGATCCTCTGGTTCGCCCTGAAGACGGGCGTCTCGGCGGTCTTCTACTACGCCAGTCGCCAGAACATGAACTGGCCGTTCTCGTCGGAGACGCCGCTGACGGTGGAGTCGATCAAGCTGGGAGCGGCGGTCACGTTCTGAGGGGTCGGGCGGAGGAAGGATGAGGCGCGACCGGCGGCAACGATGTCGGCCCGACGCCGCCGCCAACCGCGCCCACGGACACGCTAAAGACGCGCCTTCAACGGAATGCAGATGTCGAAGACCCACGTCCCGTTGGGATCGGTCGCCCCGTTGTTGTGGTAGAGCTCGTAGCACGGCCGGTCGGCGCACTCGTGGCCCTGGCTCACCAGCCAGGCGAACGAGTCGTCCCAGGCGGTCTGGAAGCTGTCGGCCTGGATCTCGAAGCGGCAGACGGCGTGCGGGCCGCCGGGGATGGTCTGTGTCCCGACCGCGCCCTCGGTGACCGTCCCCACGGGCACGGTCAGGCACGCATCCACGCGGCACTTCGCCGGCGGCGTGACCTCGGGATTGTCCCAGTAGACGCCCAGCATGATGCCGCCGGCGAAGTGGCCGCGCGGACCGGCCCACCGCGCCAGCTCGCCGAAGGCGTCCTCGCAGGTCTCCTTGCCGTAGGGTCCGAGCTTGCGGACGTAGGCCACGTGGTACTCCGGCATCTCCCTGACTTCTGCATTCATCGTGTTCCTCCAGCGGTATGCGACCGTGTTGGTGAAAGCGGAGTCGGGATCGTACGCGGCCTGCAGCGACGCCGCGTTGCCGCCGTTGCGGACCGTGTGTCCAGGCTTGCTATTCCGGTACTCGGTCGGCGAGAGGCCGAAGTGCTGGCGGAAGGCCCGGGCGAAATTCTGCGAGCTGGAGAAGCCGTAGTCCATGGCCACGGTGGTGACGGGCTCCTCGGGCGCGGCCTGCAGGCGGTTGGCGGCGCTCTCCAGGCGCAGGCGCCGCGTGAAGGCGGCCACGGTCTCGCCGACCACGACCTTGAACACGCGATGGAAGTGGAAGCGCGAGAACGCGGCGGCGGCGGCGATCTCGTCGAGGGAGAGGTCGCGGTCGAGATTGCGGCTGATGAGGTTCATGGCGTTGCAGATGCGGCGGCGGTACTCGTGGGCGATGTGGCGGGTGGCGGGGGCCGGGCGCGATCGTTTCATGGAGAGTGCCCCTTGCGTCGGTGATGAGCTTCCGCTGTTCGCAGCAAAAGAAAGGGCAAGATGAGCGGGCTGGAAGCCCAGAGCCGAGGATGAACGAGGAGCCGACTTTCAGTTTCTCCCCGACCTCGGCGCTGGTTCCATCCCGCCGTCAACGGATCCGCGTCGCCGCCGGCGGGGATGGATCCGGGGGCGGCTCTTGACCATTCCTCTCCACGACGGCTCCACCGGAAGGGAACGCTCTTTTTGCACCGCTGGGGACGTGGTCTTCCGGACAAACCTCATCGACATAGAAATCGCCATAGTAACTCTCATCCACATAACCCAGGAGCTCGACAACGATCGAGATGACGGTGATATCCGACGGAAGATGGTCCCAGTCCACATCCGCGTACTGCCAGGAATAGTCCTCGTATATGCTCATGCTGTTGTTGGTCCAGTCCACTAGCCCGGTGTTGTTGTCCCTGTATCTCATCCAGAGCTTGAGCCTTAGTGATTCACGATTCGTGACACCACAGTAGTATCTCAATGAATAGGCAATGGCCGACTGCCAGTAAGGATCGCTTTCCAGGTTCGGCGACCACAAGTAAGCACGCCAGGTGAGCGCATCGTCCGGCGGATCGTTGACCTCGGGATGACCATAGGGGATGTCCAGATCGAGCGAGCCACGTCCGTCATACCCATCCTGGCCGGGAACGCCATCGAAGTTCGTATCATCATCCCAGAACAGCTCGAGGTTATGATTCCACCAGTCCTGCAAGGTGTCTGGTGTGCTGATCGCCACACTGAGATGCCAGTTCTCGTCGCTGTTCAGATCGAAGGCGAAGCACTCGCTGATCCCGGTGCCCTGGACGGCCACCGGTTCGCAACCCGTCGCGATCTCGGCCTCGAACGAGCCGGTAGCCTGTGGTTCGAAGATGACGATCGTCTCGTGGAACATGCCGGGCGGAATGCTGTATTGGCCGCCGCCCAGGAGAGAGAAATGAGGCGAATCGCAGACGATGCTGCCTGATAGATCGTCTTCGCCATCGTTGAAAACATACAGATGACGTTCCTCGTAGCCTCCGATGAAGACTTCTCCGAAATCGATCAGCAGCGGTTCGACATGGCAGCCAGGTGCAACTTCGATCGTCACGGTGGCTGGATCGGACTCGGCGCCATCCTCGTCCTTAATCGTATAGGTAAAAGTATCGCTACCGGAGTATTCGGGTGCCGACCGGTAGGTCACGGTCCCATCACCATGATTCTCGACCTCGCCGTTGCCGGGCCAGGTCTTGATCGCGACCGAGGCGGGATCGATGGCTCCATCCACATCGTGGTCGGCGCCATGGCCATTGTCCTTCAACACCTCGATCATGATCGCCACGTTCTGGACGGTGGCGGCCTCATCGTCCATGGCCACCGGGGGATCGTTCACCGACGCGACGGTGATCACGACAGAGGCCGTATTGGACACCCCACCCTCCAGGTCCCTGATCGTGTAGGTGAACCCGTCCGTCCCGAAGTAGTCGGGAGCCGGCGAATAGGTCACCGAACCATCGCCATGGTTGTCGATCTCGCCATGGCTCGGTTCGGCCATGATCCTCACCGAGGCTGGATCGATATCGCCGTCTGGATCGAAATCGGCGCCGTTCCCGTTGTCCGCGAGCACGTCGATCAACAGCGGAACATCCTCTACGGCACGGACGTCGTCGTCGATCGCGACCGGTCGATCAGTCGATGCGCCGACCAGGATCGAGACTGTCGCGGGACTGGATACGGCCCCGTCGTCATCGCTGACCGTGTACGTGAACGAGTCCTCTCCGGAGAAGTTGGCGGACGGCGTATAGGTCACCGTGCCGTCACCGTGGTTCTCGACCTGGCCGTTGCTCGGCTCGGTCATGATCGCTACCGACGTCGGATCAAGGACGCCGTCCGGATCGTGGTCAGCTCCGTTGCCGTTATCCGCAAGCACCTCGATCACCAGCGGCATGTCCTCATCGGTCTGGACGTCGTCGTCGACCGCGATCGGCGGATCGTTCGCCGAACCGATGTGGATGCTGACCGTCGCTTCATTCGAAACGGTGCCCTCGTCGTCGCTCACCGTGTAGGTGAAGACGTCTGTTCCGTTATCGTCGGGATTCGGCGAGTAGGTCACGGTTCCGTCACCGTGGTTCGTGACGTGGCCCCGGTTCGGCCATGTCACGATCGCCACGGTGGTGGGGTCGATCACACCGTCCAGATCGTAATCCGCACCGTTGCCATTGTCGGCGAGCAGGTCGATCAACAATGGCGTGTCTTCCTGCGCCTCTACCTGGTCGTCCAGGGCGCGGGGAGCGAAACGACACTCTCCGCCATTGATCACCGTCGGGTATGCCTCGCCACCATCGGTGAGACGGAAGACGGTTCGACTCGAATCGCCAGCGCCAGGAACCAGGCACAGGTCCGTGGAGACGCCCTCCCCGTGAGCCAGGACGTAGAACAGGACCTCGCAGCCGCTGGCGAGCGTCGCGCCCGTCAATCCATCGATCTGCAGGCGATAGACCGGGAGACCGGGATCACTCCGCGGCCAGAGGGATAGCGCGATATCGAAGGCCTCCTGGTCGCCGCTCGCATACAGCTTGCAGCCGGGATCGAGCAGCAGGTCCACGGAATCGGCCCCGGCCACCGCGAAGACCAGCTCCAGCCCCGCCAGATCGGAGTTGTTCTCGACGGCCACCGGGTACAGCATCACGTCGTTCTCTTCGGGATCCTGATCGGAGTGGGACAGCGATCCAACGGCCAGCCCGCCATAGACGACGATCCGGTCGCGTCCGGTGCTCGCCGGCGGCAGGACGACGGTCACCGAGCGCTGGAGTTCCTCGGCGTTCAGGGGAAAGGTCGTCTGCCCCAGGAGCGAGTCCACCGCGACCCACAGACGCCACCAGGTCAGCTCGAGCACGGTTTCGATCTCCAGATCCAGCGAGCCGGGGCCGATCCGGAATGCCTCGGCCTCGGGAACCCAAACCGAGTCGCCGGGCGCCGGCCGGCAGGCGAACGCGTCGTCGCCATCCACGCCGAGTGTGTATAGCCAGACCCTGACGGTATCGTTTTCACCGACGCCCGCTTTTGCCACGTTCGCTGTATTGTCAGGAGGAAAAACGAGGGAGAAGCCCAATCCCCCGTCGAACGGATCCGGTGATCGATGCGGGTCCGAGAGTTCACAGCCAATGAAACATGCGAAGCTGAGCAGAAGAACGAGGATCGTGGAACGCCAGAGCTTCCGGATATGAGAATCCATGGCCGATCTCCTGATTGGGGCCAAGAGGTTGAGGAGATCGCGTTCATTCTAGCAAATAATGGGGAGTGTTACATCCAGACTTCCGGCTCCATGGCACAAGTCATCCTGGTACAATGTCCACCACGCCAGCGCCCCAATTCTTTTAAAGGCGAGAACCGATGCGCAACACCGCGACCCTCCTGACCCTCCTCCTGCTGTCCGCACTCGCCCCGGCCCCGGCCGCCGCCCAGTCCAGCCTCCCACGGATCGCCGATCTTCCCGGCGACCTCCTGCACGACCTCGGCGCCCTGCCCTCCACCGAGAACGGCCTCTGGCTGCTGGGCGGCACCGCCCTGACCATCGCCGTCTACCAGTTCGAGGACGCCGAGGGCGCCGCGCGCGCCCTCGACCAGGGGATCTGGGACGGGATGTCCGACCTGGGCAACATCTGGGGCGATGCGCGTCTGCAGATCCCGCTGGCGCTGGCGACCTGGGGCGTGGGCGCCTGGGCCGACGATCCGCGCACCGCCGGCACGGGCTACGTCCTGACCCGTGGTCTGATCCTCTCCTACGCGTCGACCAGCCTGCTGAAGGTGGCCGTCGACCGCGAACGACCCAACGGCGAGCGCTACTCCTTCCCCTCGGGGCACTCGGCAACGGCGTTCACCACCGCCGGGGTCCTGACCCGACGGTACGGCGGCTGGGTCGGCGGCGCCAGCCTGGTCCTGGCCGGCTTCACGGCCATGGGCCGCATGGAGGACATGAAGCACTGGGCCAGCGATGTGGCGGCCGGCGCCACCATCGGCTGGATCATCGGGCGGACGGTGGCCCGGTGTGGACACGACCCGCAGGCCGCCTGGCAAGTCGTGCCGGCGGGAATGGGCCTGGCGATGGCGCGGCGCTTCTGATGGGTGGCCCGGAGAGCCCGCACACCTAGCCGCCTCGCTGTACTGGACGGAGCGACAGCGTACCGCTGCGTACAGCCCTCATGCTTAGAATCCCTTTCGATGCTTATGAGACAAGCACTTATCAAGGATGAGATTCCGGTCCACGCCTTGCCAGATTGCTGTCGGTTCTTCCCGATCTCACTCTTGCCTGGGGGTCCTACCATGGTCACAAGATCATTTCGCCTTCGCCTGCTCCTGACGGCCGCCGCGCTGGTCGCGTCGCTGGGAGCGGCCCACGCCGCCTTCGTCCCGGTCGACGACTTCGAGAACCTCGCCCTGGGGCCCATCGACGGACTGAACGACTGGCGCGCCCCGAGCATCGATTCCACCGTCGCCCTCGATCCCGCGGATCCCGACAACCACGTCCTCTCGGTGGTCACCAACTCCACGTTCCTCCACCACCCGGCGTTCATCGCCGACGGCACGGTCCGTATGCTCTTCCTGCGGTTCCGCTACGAGGAGCAGCTCAACTTCTCGTTCGGGATGTCCGGCTCCACGTATCCGACCCAGTTCGGGGATTTCGATGCGGAACTGAGCATGACCAACGCCACGAACGAGCTGCGCATCAACAACGACGGCCAGTACGAAGTCCTGACATTGCTGGCACCGCAAACCTGGTACAACTGCTGGCTCCTGATCGACGACGCGAACGACGGCACCACGATCTGGCTGCACGACCGCGACGGCGATCCGGCCACGGCCGCCGACCAGCTCGCCAGCGACGCCGAGACCTTCTTCGCCTTCCGCGACCGCTCGTCCGGCGACCTGCGCACCTTCTTCATCAAGACTGGCGGCGGCAACGGCCAGATCGGTCCGCTGCTGATCGACGACATCCAGCTCGAGGACACCGGCGCGGTCAACCTCGACAACCCCACCGCCGTGGTCTCGGCGGTCGGAACCACGCCGGCCGTGATCGCGGCGCTGGACGCGTATCCCAACCCGTTCAACCCGCAGACGCAGATCTGCTGCTCCCTGACCGAGCCCCGGCACCTCACGCTGACCATCCACGACCTCGCCGGCCGGGTGGTGGCGGTCCTGGTCGACGGCGATTGCGCAGCAGGGCCGCATTCCTGGACCTGGTGCGGGCAGGATGCAGGTGGGTCGCCGGTACCGTCGGGCACCTATGTCGCGCGCCTGGCAGCTCCCTCGACGGTGCAGGCGATCAAGCTGACCCTCGTGCAATGATGGAGCCGCCTGGACGTTCTCGAGATTATCGCTGGATCGAGTGAACGATAATGAATGCGCATTAACATGAACCTTTTATCATATGGGCGGCATGGATCGTACGGTCCCGGCCGCCCGGGCCACCATCCGCAACTGGTGAAGCCGAAGCGTCGTCTCGCACACCCCACCCCGAAGGATGGTCTGATCGCCATGAGTCGTTACCGGTGCCTGTCCGCCCTTTTGACCATCCTGCTCCCCGTGGCCGCGAGCCTCGCCAGCGAGCCGCTCCCCACCTCTTACTCCGAGCATTTCGCGGGCGCGGGGGTGTGCGCCGCCTGCCACACAGGCAGCGGCACGATCATGATCGAGGACGGGGTGGACATCTCCCCGACCAGCCAGTGGCGGTCGACCATGATGGCCAACGCCGCCAAGGATCCGCTCTGGCGGGCGACCGTCTCGGCGGAAGTGGCGGCCCACCCGCAGCTCCAGTCGGTGATCGAGGACAAGTGCACGGGGTGCCATGCGCCCCTGGGTCACGCCGAGGCCGAGCTGGCCGGCGAACTGCCCTATTCGGTGGCGGAGATGACGGCGGACGAGCTCGCCCTCGACGGGGTCAGCTGCACCCTGTGCCACCAGGTCCGGGGCGACAACTTCGGCCAGGAGGAGAGCTTCTCCGGCGGCTACGAGGTGAACGAGGACCATCTCATGTACGGCCCCTACGCCGATCCGCTCACCGGCCCCATGGTCAACATCACCGGCTTTCTGCCCGTGGGTGGCGCCCACCTGGCCGAGTCGGGCCTGTGTGGCACCTGCCACAACCTCTTCACCCCTTACGTCGACGACGACGGCAACGTGGCCGGCGAATTTCCCGAGCAGCTCGCCTACACCGAATGGGTCGCCAGCGATCATGCCGCGGCGGGCACCACCTGCCAGGAGTGCCACATGCCGCGGTCGCAAGACCCGGTGGACATCTCCACCATGCCGCCCTGGCACACGGTGGAGCGCGAGCCCTACTGGACCCACGATTTGGTGGGCGGCAACGCCTACATGCTGGGCATCCTCCGCGACAACGCCGACGCCATCGGCGTGACGGCCGAGTCCGAGCACCTCGACGCGACCATCGAGCACACGCTGGTCAACCTGCGTGAGCGCACCGTCGAGCTGGCCACCGACGTCGAACTGGTCGATGGCCACACCGAGGTGGCGGTGACCCTGCGCAACTTGACGGGCCACAAGCTGCCCACGGGGATTCCCCTGCGCCGGGTGTGGGTGCACCTCACGGCCTACGATGAGGCCGGCGCGGTGGTCTTCGATTCGGGGGCGTGGGATGCCGAGGGGCGGATCGCGGGCGTGGACGAATCCTTCGAGCCCCACCACGAACTGATCACCGAGCCCGGGCAGGTGCAGGTCTACGAGGGCATCATGCACGACGTCAACGACGAGGCGACCTACACCCTGCTGCGGGCCGCCGGGTTCCTGAAGGACAACCGGCTGCCGGCGGCCGGCACGACCAGCGCGGATCCTGAGTGGGCGCTGATCGCCACCGTGGGCGCCGCTACCGAGGACGACGATTTCAACCGCACCGACGGCCAGGAAGGCTCGGGCGCCGACGTGATCCGCTACCGGATCCCGGCGGCCGCGCGCGTCGAGGTCGAGGTGTGTTTCCAGAGCGTCAATCCGGCCTTCGTCGACCACCTCGCGGGATTCGACACGCCGGAGGTGGCGACCTTCCTCGAGTACCACGCCGCCAGCTCGAACGAACCCGTGGTCCTGGCCAGCGAAACGGTGGACGTCGTCGTCACGGGCGTGGAGGTGCCGACCCCGGACATCCGCCTGCTGCCGGCCAGCCCCAACCCCTTCAATCCCAGCACCGAGATCAGCTTCACCCTCGGTGCCGAGAGGCGCGTGCGGCTGTCCGTCCATGATCTCCAGGGGCGGGAACTCGCCGAGCTCGTCGACGGCACCAGGACCGCGGGCGTGCACCACCTGACCTGGCGGCCCCGGGGACTGGCGTCGGGCACCTACCTGGTGCGGCTGGCGGCCGGATCCGAGGTACAGACGCAGAAGCTGCTGCTCGTGCAGTGAGCAGGAGGCCGATCCGCCAGGGACGGGTCGGCCACCGCCTGGATCCGAGGCGAGAGGATCCGCAAGCGGCGGCGCTCCTGGTCAGTCGACCGCTCTTCTGGTAAGGTGCCAACGATGGCCACGTCTGTTCATGCTACTCGCCGTCTCGCAGGAGACGGCTCCGCAAAGGAGTTGCCATTCTCGAGCATCCTGGTTCGCGCGAGTGAAAGCGAGAGAAGACATGCATTCCGAAACCGGCATCTGGTCGGGCAGTCACACGGCACCGTTCTCGCTTGGTGAACTCGACATCAGTCTGGTGCAGGATCGCCTGGTCGACTTCCTCGACCGCTACGGCGTGGCGACCGTCGTCGGACCGCGGCTGGCCGCCGTGCTGGGCGAGGGAGACGGTGAGGAACGCCTGGCGCGGCTGATCGCGGCCTGCGGCTTCGAGGACCAGGCCGAGGCGTTCATCCGGACGGTCCTGGACGCCTTGAGCCAGGCGTCGCCCCGATCGGTTGCGCAGGTACGCTGCGGGGATCTAGAACTGCCCCGGGAACTCCTGCTCATGTTCCTGGAAGAGATGATGCCGGGCAACGGCTTCGTCAGCGTGGTCGAGCTGGAGCAGTACGAGGCGCTGTGCAACGTCGAGGTTCCCGCGGACGAACGCGACGGCATCCGGCGGGTGCTTCGCGATTACCCGGTGCGGCTCTCGCACCACACGCTGCGGCAGGTCCGGCTCTCCGAGGGCATCGGCTACCAGTACCTCCCCTTCGGCGACGAGCTCTCGGACGAGGGCCAGGTCCACACGTGGATCGGCCAGTTCCACCAGGGCGTGGTCGAGCAGATGTACGACAACCGGGTGATCCTGGTGCTCCACATGAGCTGTCCGGTCTATTGCCGCTTCTGCTTCCGCAAGCACAAGGAATGCCGGGAGCAGCCGCCCCCGACGGTGGCGGACGTGGACGCGGCGCTGGAATACCTCGGGAAAAACGACCACATCCGGGAGGTCGTGCTCACCGGCGGCGAGCCGCTGATGAACCGGAAGACGGTGGAGCAGGCCATCTACGGGCTGGCACGGATCCCCCACATCGAGACCGTGCGCCTCGCGGCCCGCACCATCTCCTACCATCCCCAGATGCTGCGCTCTCACGACGGGTTCTGGCTGCGTTTCCTGATCAAGGCGCGCGAGGATCTGGCGGCGGTGGGCAAGCATCTCGAGGTCGCCGGGCACTTCATCCATCCGGACGAGGCCTCGGTCGCGTCGCTGGAGATCATCGCCGAGCTGGCGCGCAACGGCATTCCGGTCTACGTCCAGACGCCCTTCCTCGCCGGCTGCAACGACGACGGCGAGACGCTGGCCCGGCTCTTCCACGAACTGCGGCTGCGGGGCGCCGAGATGCACTACATCTTCTTCCCCTGCAGCGCGATCAAGGGCAACCGCCGCTACTGGAGCCCGATCTCGACGGCGTTGCGGGCGGCGAACGACCTGCGGGCCCGGCTCTCGGACCGCGCGATCCCCCACATGACGACGGCGACGCGGATCGGGAAGATCGACTGGTTCACCAGCGGCTGGGCGGTGGAGCGCGACGAGGCCGACCCGGACTTCCTCTGGATCCGGACCCCGTACACCCGCCAGTACTTCAGCCAGTTCGCCGGCGACCTGGAGATCGACGGCGTGCGCGAGAACGCCGACGGCATGCTGGAAGCGCGCTTCATGGCCGACATCGGCGACGAGTCGCTCTTCGTCACCCCCCGCGTCGAATTGCCGGATGTCGACGACCTTGATGACGAGGATCTTCCCTACGACGAGGAGCAGATCGCCGAACTCTACGGCTACCTGCCCGACATCGGACCGGACATCGTGGCCAGCGGCTGCGAGAAGCTCTGCCGCGTGCATCGCACCCGCGTCGAGGTGCGGGCCGACTGCGACGAGCGCCAGCTCGAGCAGATCGTCCAATATGTGGCGTCACGACCCGAGATCACGGACGCCGTGCTGCGCACGGACACGGACCTGCCCGACTCGCTGGACGAGGTCGAGCGCGTGGTGCACGCCCTGCGGGACGGATCGAACGTGCGATCCTTCCGGATGCGCAGCCGCGTCTTCCACGACGAGCCGCTGCTCTACGACGCCTCGGTGGTGGAACGCTACACGGCGCTGCAGCAACTCGAGGTCGCCGACCCCGTGCGCTTCGAGCTGGAGACACTGGTCCTGAGTGCGGACCAGCTCCAGGACTCCCACGGCCGGGTCGTCGAGCTCTTCCAGCAGCGCGGCGTCACCGTCTACCTCAACTCCTGCCTGATGCACGATGTCAACGACAGCGCGCTCGCCATGCGGGCGCTCGCCTCCCGCTGCCGCCGTTTCGGTTTCGAGTTCCACCACCTGTACGTCGCCGGCGCGCAGATCCAGCGACGCTGGAACGCCGGGCGACCGGTGGACATCGACACCATCGTCGGCATCGCCACCGAGCTGCGCCGCACCGGCAGCGGCCGCGAGCTGCCGCGCCTGATGATCGCGACCGAGCTGGGGGAAGTGGACTTCGGACCGGGCTGCCACATCCGGCCCGGACCTTCGCGCGGTGTGGCGGAGATCGCCATGTGGCCCTACACGCTGGAGCACTTCCGCTCGCTGGACCCCACGTTCGCGTGGCCCGACGGGGTGCGCGAGGAGGCGGGGCACCCGGTCGTCCTGATGCCGGGGCTGCGTTGCCGGAAAGGCTGGGGGCCGCCGCGACGGCCGTGACGATTGGCGGTGGCTCGGGATCGAGGACGGCGCCGCTCTGGGCTCCCGCCCCCGGATGTGATAAACTCTTCTCAGGAGATTGCAGCCCCACCCAGCCCGAGGAGCCCATCATGCCGGCGACGTCGCCCAACGTCCGCATATTCCCGGCGGCTGGCCTCTTCCTGGCCGCCCTCGTCCTGCTCACCCCGCCGGCGGTCCGCGCCGGAACCTGGCAACAGCTCCCCTCCGCCCCCGAGTGCCCCGGCCACCGCATGGGCCACGTCATGGTCGCCGACCCCATCGGTCAGCGACTGATCATGTGGGCCGGCCAGCACGGCGCGGGCCTCCACGATATGTGGGAGATGCGGCCCGCCGACGAGTTCGTGTGGCGGCCGGTGACGCCACTCGGCGAGGGCCCTCCCATCGGAGCGTCCGGCCAGCGCGCGATCTACGATCCCGAGGACCGGCGTCTGCTCGTGTTCGGCGGCCAGTCCGACGGCTACACCTTCCTGAACGACGTGTGGGAGCTGGACCTGACCACGGAGACCCTGACCTGGTCGCTGCTGGAGGTCGGCGGCACGCCGCCGCCGGGGCGCCAGCGCGCGGCGGTGGCCTACGATACGGTCAACCACCGGATGCTGGTCTACGGCGGCTTCAACGGCGACGTCCTCGGCGACATGTGGGAGATGAACCTGCACGGCGCGCCGATGTGGACCGAGATCGAGAGCGGCGAGCAGTCGCCGGATCCGCGTTTCGATTGCGTCGTGGCGTTCGACCTCGACGCCAAACGCCTGCTGATGATGGGCGGCACCGACGTCAGCCAGGAATACGACGACGTCTGGGCGTTCCAGTGCTCCGGGATCCAGGGCTGGTCCGAGCTGCAGCCGGCGGGCGAGCGGCCGCCCGCCCGCCGGGGCCACGTCGGCTACATCGACCCGGGCAGCCACGACCTGGTGATCCACGGCGGCGAGGGCGAACAGATGTACGGCGACGTCTGGCGGCTGGAGCTGGGCATGGCGCCGGCGTGGTCGGAGGTCACGCCGTCGGGTCAGGCCCCGCGGGAACGCCGGGGGCACACGGCCGTCTACTGGCCCGACTTCGGCGACGCCATCGTGTTCGGCGGCTACATCGACGAGTTGCCGTACTACTTCGGCGACTGCTGGCGCCTCCATCTGGGCACCGACTCCTCCTGGATCCCGATCCCGACGTACGACGGCCGGCGCTACCGCCACGCGGCCGTCTACGATCCGGTGGGCGAGCGCATGCTGGTGGTGGGCGGCACGCGGGTCACCGACGGGTATGGCAACGACGTCTGGCAGCTCACGCTGGGCGAGTCGCCGGCCTGGTCGGTGATCGAGCCGGCCGGCACCTGGCCCACCGATCCCGAGCCGCGCATGGAGCACACGGTCATCCTCGACGAGGCGAACCGGCGGCTCGTCCTCTTCGGCGGCTACAGCGATGGAGCCCTCGCCGACGTGTGGACGCTCTCGCTCGAACCGGTCGTCGAGTGGCGCCCGCTCGAGCCGGACGGGCCGACCCCGCCGGCGCGCGGCGGCCACGCGGCGATCTACGACGCCGCGAACCAGCGCATGGTCGTCTTCGGCGGCTACAGCACGGCCACCGGCACGCTCGCGGACACCTGGACGCTTTCGCTCGACGACACACCCACCTGGCAGGAGCTGGACCTGGACACGGCGCCGCTGCCCCGCGACGGCCACACGGCCATCTACGACCCCGTCCGCCAGCGGATGCTGATGATGATGGGCCTGGACAATGCCTACCACTATCTCGACGACGTGTGGGCACTTTCGCTCGGGGACGTGCCGGCCTGGCAGGAGCTGTGGCTCGGCGGGCCGCAGCCGGTAGCGCGCTGTTCGCACGCCGCAGCGTACGACCCTGTGGTCGACCGGGTGCTCCTGCACGGCGGGAGCCAGGAAGACCCCGGCGAGCTCGGCGACCTGTGGTCACTCGAGCTCGGCGCGACCCCGCACTGGGTCGAGCTCGATCAGGGGGACGTGTATCCGGGGGTGCGACAAAGCCACGTGGCCGTGATGGACCTGGCCGCGGACCGGCTGGTCGTCTTCGGCGGCCGGGGCTCCTGGTGGCCGACGCTCGGCGACGCCTGGGCGTTCGAGGGTATCGTCACCGCCGCGCCGGGCGGCGGGTCGACGACCCAGGCGAGCCTGCTGCTCGGGCCGCCGCATCCCAACCCGCTGGTGGGCCGCACGACCATCGAGTTCGCGCTGCCGGCGGCGGCACCGGTGCGGGTGGAGATCGTGGATCTGGCGGGACGGCGGGTGCGGGTCCTGTGCGACGAGGTGCGGGCGGCCGGGCGGCACGGGGTGGACTGGGATGGGCGGGGGGAGGATGGGCGGCCGGTGGCCAGTGGGGTGTATCTGTTCCGGTTGCGGGCCGGCGAACGGGAAACGGGGGGGCGGATGGTGTTGACGCGCTAGCGCGGGATCACCGGGGCGCGATGAAGGTCCTCACGACGGACTTCAGGTTTCGCTCTGGCTCCCGGTCAGCATCACTGGCAGCATGGCCTATTCGAAGCGGATATCATCCAGGTAGAACGTGATCGTGCGCCCCTGCCCTCCCACCGTCCAGACGAACGGCGTCTTCACCTGCGACAGGTCCTCGCCCCCGAGGTCGATGGTGTAGCGCTTCCACTCGGTCCCCAGCCGGACGTTCTTCTTCTCCGCGTGGACAGTGTCGTGATGGGGCTTGCCCGAGGTCAGCAGGCCGACCCCGAAGTCGATCCGTTCCTTGCCTTCCTCGCCGCGGGCCCAGAAGGTCAGCTTCCTGGCGCCTGTCAGGTCGAAACCGCCCGGCTGGTCACCCCAGTCGTCGGCCGGATGCTGCCAGGCCACCCCCGCCCACATGCCGGGGTGCTCGTAGGTGAACCGGAGGCAGGTCTCGCCGCTGCGGGGCGAGTCGGTGCATCGGTAGTCCATGCTCAACGCGTCGAAGGTGCCGATCCAGCCCGACGGTGCCCACGGGGCGGGCTGCCCGTCGGCGTAGACCGCCAGCGGCATCTTCAGGCGCACCGGCCCGGCCGGGCCGTCCACCTTGAGGGGCACGTTGGCCGTGGCCCCGCCGCCGTGGCCGTCGCTGGCGGTCATGTACAGGCGGTACACGCCGCCGCCGGGCATGACGAGGGTGGCGCCCGCGGGCGAGGACTCGATGATGATGCCGTCCAGTTCGAAGGGAATGGCCTGAGCGTCGCCCCCGGTGACGTATTCCTCCGCCTCGCCGCGGATGGTCCAGGCCACCGCGACCTCGGCGCCCTCCGGATCCACGATCGCCAGGTCGACCCGCACCGTGTCCCCGGGCGCCACCACGTCGGGACCGCGCAGGCCGAAGGACCGGATCTCCGGGCAGCGGTCGGCCGGCGGCCGGCCGCTCCACAGCTCGGTCATGGCGTCGACGGCCGCCAGCTTGTCGCCGCCGGGCAGGAACATGCCGAACCAGGTGGACGTGGCCTCCATCTTGAAGCCCCAGGTGAAGACGAAGGCGCCGAGGCAGAGGTCGCCGGAGTCCAGGCAGCCCCGCTGGTAGGCGTCGCGGTAGACGGCGGCCTTCTGGGTGCTGGTGAGTTCGGGGGGCGCGCCGAAGCTGGTCAGCTCGATCTCCCAGGTCCCCGGCGGCCCGAACTCGGTGATGATGATCGGCTTGGTGCCGCCCGCCGCCCGATAGCGCTGCGGAATGGACGGCATGCCGCCGTAGGAGTTGATGCCCATGATGTCGATGGCCGGACAGAGTCGGTGGACCGCATCCACGCGCCGCCCGCCGATGTCCGCGGTCACCGTCATGGTCGGATGATGCGGATCCAGCGTCTTGATCATGGCGGCCACGGCCTGCACGTGGGACCAGACCGCGGCGTTCCCGGCCTCCCCGAACCCTTCCATCTCGTTGCCGACCCCCCAGACCAGCAGGGCGGGGTGATCCTTGTAGGCCAGCACGTCCCGCCGTACGCGTTCGAACTGCTCGGTCACCTGGTCGACGTCGTTGTAGTCGAAGCCGTGCCGCTCGTGGCCGAGCCAGTGGCCCACGACCACCGTCAGCCCCAGGTCGTGGGCCAGGTCGAGGAGCTCCCCGGTCTCGGGTCCCACGCCCCAGGTGCGGAAGGTGGTGCCGCCGGCCGCGGCCAGCATGTCCTTGGGCCCGTCGCCTCCGGCACCCCTGAGGACATAGGGCTCGCCGTCACGCAACAGCTGCCAGCCGCCGTCGGCGGTGGGCACGACCTCCACGGGAATGGCCGCGGCCCCCGCGACCTGGGCGGCGGCCAGGACGGCCACGACGGCCAGCAGGGTCAAAGAGCAACGCACGCGATCGAGATGCACTTCTCGCCTCCGTCCTGGATCGACCGGGCGTGCCGACGCCGCCGCATTCCGTGCCGCGGCCGGCCACTCCGATCATGACGAAGGGCCCCGGCTGATGCCGGGGCCCGATCTTCAAGATATCGTCAGGAACAGACCCCGTACCATGTCACTTCAGCAGGACCATGCTGCGCGACGTCTGACCCGTCGGGGTCTTCATGACGTAGTGGTACTGGCCGGACGGGGCGGTCGTTCCTCGCTCGGTGCGGCCGTTCCAGGTCACGTGATGATCGCCGGCCGGAAGATCCTCGCTCACGAGATTCGTCACCAGGCGACCAGCCATATCGTAGACCGCCAGGTCCACGCGCATGGCGCGGTCCAGCGAGAACTCGATACGGGTCTGGGGATTGAACGGGTTCGGGTAGTTCTGGCGCAGCGCCGCGTCGAGCACGCTGGAGACGTCGGGCACCCCGACGACATACTCGCTCAGGGCCACGTTGTCGTAGATGACGGTGGAGGGGTCGTAGTCCGTGGCCGTGTTGGAGAAGCCGATCTGGAAGAGCTGGCCCACCAGGCCGGCGTCGATGGTCAGGTTCAGCGAGTAGCTTCCCCAGGTGGTGGTGACGTCGGACATGTCCACGGTGACGAAGTTCGTCACGTTGTTGCCGGCATCGATGGTCTTGATGAAGGCCAGGGCCGTGGTCGGCGGCGTCACGCCCCCGAAAGCCGGCTTCTTGGCCTGGAACTCGAAGACCCAGGTCTTGTCCACGTCGTCGGGGCCGATGGTCTGTTCCTGGAAGACGTTGGCCTCGATGAGGTTGCCCGCCAGGTGCTCGTCGGCGTTCTCGTAGTCGCTGAAGACGGAGAGCTGCTGTTCACCCTGCTCGGCGCCGCCCTCGCCGCTGACGATGGTGCAGAAGGCCGGCGACGACGGGTTGTTGGGGGCCGGGAACGGCCCGTAGCCGTAGAGGTAGTTGCCGGTGCCGGCCTCGAAGACATTGGCGAAGACCAGCCAGCCGTCGTTGCCCAGGGCGTCCGGGTCGGCCATGTTCAGCGCCTCGAAATCCTGGCTGTAGGCCTCGATGCCCTCGGGGGTGCTGCCGCCCTCGGTGCTCAGATCCACGTTGTCGTAGAAGATGCTGGAGCCGTCGTAGTCGGTGCAGGTGTTGGTGAAACCCACCTGGAACAGCTGTCCCACCAGGCCCGCGTCGATGGTCAACTGCAGCGACCAGCCGCCCCAGGCCTCGGGGATGGCGGTCATGTCCTCGTCGACGAGGTTGGTGATGGCGTAGCCGGCGTTGGGGTCGAGCGTCTTGATGAACGCCGCGGCCGTGGAAGGCGGCTCCAGCGCGCCCATCTTGGCCTGGAAGGCGAAGGTGCAGACCTTGCCGACGTCGGCGGCCTCGATGGTGAATTCCTTGTACACGTTGGCCTCGATGAGGTCGCCCGCCAGATGCGCCTCGCTGTTCTCGTAGTCACTGAAGACCGACAGCTGCTGATCGCCCTGCTCGACGCCGCCCTCGCCCGTGACGACGTTGCTGAACGCCGGCGCCGAGGGATCGTTGGGAGCCGGGAACGGCCCGTAGCCGTAAAGGACATCGCCGCTGCCCGATTCGAAGACGGTGGCGTAGATCAGCCAGCCGTCGTTGCCCAGCACGTCCGGATCGGCCGCATCGAGGGACTCGAAATCCTGGGTGAATTCCGGAATCGCGGCGAAGGCCGCGACGGGGATCAGAAAGATCGCCGCCGCGATCGCCACCAGAGCTTTCTCTCGAGTTTTCATCGCTCCAAACCTCTCAGGCCGACATTCCGCCGCTGGCGACGCCCGATGGGTGGCCCGAGCGCCAGTGCAGAGGGCGCCGGCTCGCTGGGACGGGATCGCGATCCCGTCAGGACTCCCCGCCAGCGAAGGATATCACCTCCGTGGTCGGGTCTCGGTTGTCGAGCCTCTGCGTATCGATGACTACTGTGTCCGCACACGGTCCAGCTTACACTATGTTCGGTCTCCGCACAAAGCATTTTTTCGATACGGACGAAATTGTTGATGGGATCGACACCAACGTCATGGCGTCCGCGACATTCTCGATTTCACGCGCATTCCCAACTTGACAGGTTCCGCGGAATCGTTCACTATGTTCGGGTTCCGAACAAAGAACGCGGAGTGGAGCCTGGAACACCTACCCGCTCGGTCCCAACGCGGCTCATCGACTCCATCGATTCCCGGCATCGAGCATGCCCCGTCCTCGACCCAGGTCCGAACCACCGCGTCAAGGAGGATCTCGTGATACCGACAGCGACCGACAACCGCCGCCACTCCAAGCTGATGGCCCTCGGCGCGACCGCGCTCATGTTGTTCACGATGCTGGGATCGCCCCCTCCGGCCCAGGCCGCCGGCTCCGACCGCGTGGAACAGGTCTCCGTGCTGAAGGATGCCCGTGGCATGAAGCTCCAGGTCGACGGCCGCGACTTCATGGTCTTCGGCATGAACTGGGGTTACATGCCCATCGGCGAGAACTACTCCTACGATTTCTGGGGGAAGCCCGACGACTTCATCGAGTCCGTGCTGGCGACGGAGATGCCCATGCTGCAGAACATGGGCGTCAACAGCATCCGCCAGTACGTGGGCATCCCGCCGCACTGGGTGGAGTACATCTGGGAGAATTACGGGATCTACACCATCCTCAACCATCCCGTGGCCCGCTGGGGCGCCAGCATCGACGGCGTCTGGGTACCGGTGACCGACTACTCCGACCCCAAGCTGCGCGAGATGGTGAAGGGCGAGATCGCCGCCATGGTCGAGGAGTTCAAGGACACGCCGGGCGTGCTCATGTGGTTGCTCGGCAACGAGAACAACTACGGCCTCTCGTGGAGCTCCTTCGAGATCGAGGCCCTGCCCGATGGCGAGCAGAACGCCACACGGGCCCGCTTCCTCTACTCGCTCATGGGCGAACTGATCGACGAGATTCACGCCCGCGACAGCAAGCGGCCGGTGAGCATGGCCAACGGCGACATCCAGTACCTCGACATCATCGTCGAGGAGTGCCCGAACCTCGATATCTTCGGCACCAACCAGTACCGGGGCATCTCGGTGGGCGACATGAACCAGCGGGTCAAGGACGCCATGGACATCCCGCTGTGCTACACCGAGTTCGGTTCCGACGCCTTCAACGCCCGCACCATGAGCGAGGACCAGGCCATGCAGGCCCGCTACCTCATCGGGCAGTGGCGGGAGATCTACGAACGCTCCTACGGCAAGGGGCTCGAGGGCAACCACGTCGGCGGCATGATCTTCCAGTGGGCCGACGGCTGGTGGAAGTTCCGCCAGGAGGAGCGCCTCGACATCCACGACACCAATGCGTCCTGGCCCAACGGCGCCTACGTCGAGGACTATGTCGACGGCGAGAACAACATGAACGAGGAGTGGTGGGGCATCTGCGCCAAGGGTCCCACCAACGCCCATGGCTTCTTCGAGCTCTATCCACGCGCGGCGTACTACGCCCTGGCGGAGGCTTTCAAGCTCGACCCCTACGCCCCCGGCACCGATCTGGCGACGATCAGTGCGCACTTCGACACCATCACCCCGAGCCGGAGCCTGCTCGAGGCCCGCGGCGACAAGGCCGCGCGCGAGGCCTCGGTCATGGATAAGGTGCGCATCTCCGGCGTACGCATGGAGTTCGAGACCTACAGCACCGGCGGCACCGTCACCACGACGCCCGAGTTCCCCGCCCTGCCCCTCGGAGACTACCCCTCGTTCATGGGCTTCGACCACATGCAGTCGTTCTACATCGACGCGGAAGCCAAGCCCGCCGACAACGTCATCGCCAACGTGTCGGTGAACATCCTGGGCAACGTGCCCGGCAACCCCGTCGACGAGATCTTCTACGAGAACCGCGGCCGCCCGAGCGTCATGCTGAGGAACGGACTGGCGAATCCCCCGGGCAGCGGCAACTGGTACGAGGCGGACGCGTTCCTCGTAGAGGACATCGAACGCGTCAAGGTCTACCAGGCCTCGCTGAGCTGGGACGACAAGTGGTTCGAGATGAACGCCTTCTACCGGACCGGCCACCTGCACTGGGGCTTCGAGGGTGACTTCTTCGGGCTCTACCGCAACGCCTACTACGGCGAGAACATCGACATCTACAACGGCATGGCGCCGATCGGTGCCGAGGTGGCCTTCAAGCACGACCTGAGCGGACTGAAGGCCGCCTTCGGCCCGCAGCTCTGGTGGGGCGCCAACCCGGCCATCTTCCTCAAGTACCAGCGCGACGTCGGTCGCTTCGCCCTCGCCGGCATCTTCCAGGAAGACATCGCCGCCGGCGACGCCTCGGTCACGTCGAGCGTCCAGCCGGTGGAGCAAACCCGCAAGGCCTCGCTGCAGGCGGCCACCCGCTACGGCGACTGGGCCTTCGAGGGCGGCGCGCTATGGTCCGGGTCGCCCAAGGTCGACGACGTCTTCAATCTCTACGACCCGTCGGATCCCGATGCCCCGGTCAAGGAGGACCAGATCAAGAACGAGGACACCTGGGGCTTCAAGGGCAAGGTCTCCCTGGAGAAGGGCGCCTTCCGCTGGTACGGCCAGGGCGCCTACATGGGCCTGGTGGCCGACGCCGGCCCCACCGAGACCATCACCTTCACCGGCTGGAAGCTGAAGGACTCGGGCCTGGGCAACCAGAAGAACGTGCTTACCGGCTTCACCTACAACACGGGCGACTGGCAGATCGGACCCAACTTCCTGTACCAGAAGCCCAACGTGGGTCCGATCCCCGCCGCGCCGGCAGATCAGGACCGGTCGGAACTCCTGGTGGGCCGGAACCTGCTCTACAACCCGGTGACCGGCAAGACCACCGACCCCTTCGCCGTGCTCGAGAACCGCGAGATGACGGCCTTCGAGGTCCTTTTGACCTACGACCCGGATCCGACCACCTGGTTCTACGCCTGGGACAACGAGAAGCGCGAGGGCGCCCCCTGGGCCTTCAACCTGGGCTTCGTCTACAAGAACATGCCCACCACCCGCGATGCACGGGTCTTCTACGACACCGACGGCATCACCCAGTTCGCCTTCCCGGGCGCGGCGCCCGGTCATGTCGAATGGGAGATCCATTCGCGCATCGCGGCCAAGCTGGGCCAGAGAACACGGCTGATCGCCAACCTCTACGCCGGCGAAGCAGAACCCAACGGCTGGACTTTCGAGGCCACCGACGTGGACACGCTCGACGGCAGCCAGGACGCCGTCAACAGCCGTTTCCTGCAGACCAACCTCAACCGCATCATCCACCGCTATGGCGCCGACGTCCGGCTGATCCACAACTCGTGGTCGCTCATGGGCATGGTCAAGATCAACGACTGGGGCGTCTACGACTACCACCGCGACTGGAACTACACCTTCCCGCTGCAGCTGGTGGCCGACGTGTCCTGGTCGCTGGGTGATCCGCAGCACTTCGGGCTGCCGGAAACCAAGATCGGCATGCGGTTCCTGTACCGGACCCTCGATCAGTCCTCCAACCGCTATCGTCTGCCCTACGGTCTGGACGAGGATGACGAGCCAGCCTACACGAGCTGGGACGATCTCCAGAACGACATCAGCAAGCAGGGTGACGGTACCGAGTGGGAGGTGCGCACGTACCTGCATCTGTCGATCTGATCCACGGTCGGATGTTCGACGGAGCAAGGCCGGCCCGGCGCGACCCGGGCCGGCCTTCTACTGGGCGTCGACCTTGCGGTCGGCGAGCTCGTCCGCGATGCGCTTCATTTGAGCGTCGTCCAGCCCGTACGCCAGCGCCGCCAGGGCCGCCACGGCGGCGGCGGCGGCCGGGATGAAGCTCATCATCAGCCGGATCCCGCGCAGCGTCTCTGGCGACTGCTCGGCGTTGGCCACGAAGCCGAACCCCGCCAGCAGCCAGCCCGCCGCGCCGCCGCCCAGGGCGATGCCGAACTTCTGGGCGAAGGTCGCCGCTGAGAACACCAGACCGGTGGCCCGCCGGCCGTTCTGCCACTCCGAGTAGTCGGCGGTGTCGGCGTACATGGCCCAGATCAGCGGGGCCTGCGGCGCCATCACCAGCATGGTGACGATGTTCAGGGCGAAGATGAGCACGGTCTGGTCGGTGGGCACGAAGTAGAAGACGCCGGTCAGGATGCTGCTGAGCCCCATCACGGCGATGTACAGGCGCGTCTTGCCGAGCCGGCGGGCGAGGAACTGGGTCGCGGCCACGCCGAGGATCACCGCCACGGTGCCGGTGACCATGAACAACGACGCCTGACCCTCGTCGCCCACGCAGTACTTGAAAAAGTACACGGTCGAGCCGCTGCGGATGATCGCGTAGGCGAGCGACGAGATGCTCATCACCAGCAGGATCATCCAGGGGCGGTTGCGGGTCAGGTCGCGCAGGTCGCTCTTCAGCGAGGTCTGCTGGCTCGCGGGCGGCTGCACGCGTTCGCGCGTGGTGGCGAAGGTCACGTAGAAGAGGATCGCCGCCAGCACCCCGAACACGGCCATGGCCAGCGGGAATCCCGCCGCCTGGTCGCCGCCGCCGAACAGCCGGACCAGCGGCAGCGTGAGCCCCTGCACCAGGAACGCGCCCACGAAGGCCAGCACGAAGCGATAGGTGGAGACGCTGGTGCGCTCCAGGGTGTCGGGCGACAGCACGCCCATCAGCGCCGAGTAGGGGATGTTGATGGCGGTGTAGGCCATCATCATGAGCGTGTAGGTGATGTAGGCATAGACGATCTTGCCCCCGACGCTCAGGTCCGGGGTGTAGAAGGTCGCCACGCCGATCACACCGATGGGGATGGAGATCCACACCAGGTAGGGACGGAACTTGCCCCAGCGCGTGCGGGTGCGGTCGGCGATGATCCCCATCAGGGGGTCGTTCACCGCGTCCCAGAAGCGCGAGAGCATGAGCATGGTGCCGGCCGCAGCGGCCGGAATGCCGAACACGTCGGTGTAGAAGAACAGCAGGTAGATGATGAACATCTGGAAGTAGAGATTGGAGGCCGTGTCTCCCAGCCCGTAGCCGATCTTCTCCTTGATCGAGATCCGGTGCGCGTCCGGCATGGTCACCTCCACGAAGGCCGGCAAGGGAAACGGCGCCGATCACCGGCGCCGTCGTCAGGATCGGATTCGCGGCCGCGGGCGGCCCGCGGATCAGTTGGCTTCGTACACCTTCACGTAATCGACGAGCATGGTCTGGGGGAAGACCGTGCTCGCATCCGGGGAACCCACGTAGGTCCCGCCGACCGCCACGTTCAGGATGATGAAGAAGGTCTCGTCGAAGACCCATTCCGCGCCGCCGGGCAGGTCGCCCGGAGTCACGGTCATGTAGGTGACGCCGTCGACCTGCCACGAGATCGAGCTGGGCGTCCACTCCACGGCGAAGATATGGAAACCCTCGTCGAAGCCCGCCCCCGGCAGGGTGTAGCTGCCGGACAGCGCGGCCCCGCCCGAGTAGCCAGGCCCGTGCAGCGCCCCGTTCGCTCGGTTGGTCTCCTGGCCGCGATATTCCATGATGTCGATCTCGCCGCACTGGGGCCAGCCCACGTCCGTGATGGCGTCGCCCAGCAGCCAGAAGGCCGGCCAGATACCCTGTCCGATCGGCAGCCGGATCCGGGCTTCGAAGCGCCCCTGAGCCTGCGAGAACAGGCCCTGGGTCTTGATGCGGGCCGAGGTGTAGTCGAACCCGTTGTAGGACTCCTCGCGGGCGATGATGCGCAGGTTGCCGCCGCCATCGAGCGAGACGTTCTCCGGACGCGCGGTGTCGTACTCCAGCTGCGCGTTGCCCCAGCCGTTGTCGCCGTTGCCCACGTCGTAGGTCCAGCGAGTGGGATCGGGGCTCTGGTCCGCGTCGCCTTCGAAGTCGTCCTCCCAGACCAGGGTGTACTCGATGGTGCCGTCGTCTTCCCGCGGGACGTCATGGACGTCGGGGTCGTAGGGCTCCGAGGCACAGCCGGCGAGGATCAAGACCAGGACGAGGAGGCCGGAAATACGAAGGTCTTTCATGCGCCCATACTCCTGCTAGATTTTGGGGACCGATGGGAAACGGCGGGGAAACGCTGGCAGTCTGCCAGGGCCGCTTCCAGGATCAGGGTGGCGGCTCCGACGGCGATCGCCTGCAGGCCCAGTCCGCTGGTCCGGATCTCGACCGCTTTCATCGAGGTCACCAGCGTGCGCTGCTGGATCGTGGCCTCGAGCGGGTCGACCAGCAGCCTGCCCAGCCGCGCCAGATCACCACCCACCACCACCAGCGACGGATTCAGGACGTTCAGCAGGCCGGCCACGGCGATGCCGAGGTTCTCGGCGGCCTCCCGGACCACCGTCAGGGCCAAGGGATCGCCGGCCAGGGCGGCCTGCAACAAGCCGCTCATGGCCAGTCGCCCGCCATGAGCCGGATGGTCGGGCTGGTCGGCGGCGAGCTCGGCGGCCCGCTGCAACAGCGCCTCGGCGCCCACCATGGTGGCCAGGCAACCACGCAGCCCGCAGACACAGGTCTTGCCCCGCGGGTCGATGGCGACGTGACCGATCTCGCCGGCCACCCCGGTGGCGCCGCGGTAGATCTCGCCGTCCAGCACGTAGCCAGCGCCGATGCCGGTGGCCAGCTTGATGTAGACGAAGTTGTCGACCTCGCGGCCCTCGCCCCACCAGCGCTCGGCCAGCGCGCCCAGATTGGCGTCGTTGTCCACCATCAGGGGCACGCCGAAGGAATCGGCCAGGGCCTGCAGACCCAGATCGCCTCCCCAGGCCGGCATGACCACCCGGTCCAGGTGGTAGGGATCGGAGGGATGCACGGGGCTGGGCGCGGCCACGCCGATTCCGGCCAGGGGGATGCCGCCGGCCACGATCGGATCGAGGCTCTGGGTGCAGAGTTCGGTGATGACCCCCCGCGCGCCCCGGGGATCATCACGGACCGGATGGGGCCGGCAGGCCCAGTTGATGACACGCCCACGCAGGTCGGTGAGAGCCACGCACACGTGGTTGGCCCCCATCTCCACGCCGAGCACAACGTACGCGTCGTCCTGGAACTCGAGCACGATCGGGCGGCGCCCCCCGCGGGACGGGCCGGCGCCGGTCTCTGCGATCAGGCCGGTGGGCAAAAGTTCGCCCACGATCTCCGAGACCGTCGACCGCGACAGGCCCGCCATCCGCGCGATCTCCGCGCGCGAGATGCGGCGCTCCTGCCAGATCAACCGCAGCACGGCGCCGGCGAGCGGACGAGGCTGGTCGGGATCCACCCGGCGCTCGCCCTTGCGCGTCCAGTCCATGTTCGGCATCTGCGGTCTCCTCGCTGTGGTCCGCCGATCGCGGCGAATGCGCACCTAGTCGTGGAAATAGACGTTGTCGAGCCACAGGCTGCCGGTGTTGGTCCTCGTGAGCAGGATCTGCGCGAGGTGGCCGAAGTTCATGCCCTGGAACTCCGTCAGCGGGATGTCCAGAGAGATCCACTGGCCATTGACCAGCGGCGGCGTCGAGTCGGCGTTGAAGTCCACCCGGAACTCGGTGTCGTCGCCGCCATCGAACTCGCCGTCCTCGCCGAAGTCCACCAGGACGACACCGAACAGCGTGCCGGCCGGGGCGAAGATATCCATGTGGAAATGGGTCATGCCCGTCGCCTCGGCATCGATGAGGTCGTTGGTGAACTCGATGCCGCAAAACAGGGCCGGACTGGTGAGCCCGTCGTAGGCCTTCACGTTGTCGCCCTGGATCTGCTGGTCCTCCACCGTCACCGGCGGAGAGCTCCAGTCGGCGCGCCAGGTGTCGACGGTGATGTCGTCGTAGACGTCGCTGAAGAGCGAGATCACGCCGGCCGGGTCGTGGGTCGGCGGGGTCGCGGGCGTGCTCGGTGGGGCGATCACGGTCACGACGACCTCGCCCGCCACCGGGGTGCTGCCCAGGGTGGCGGTGATGGTCGACGTGCCGCCACCGATGACGGTCACCACGCCGGCGGAGGCGACGGCCACGTTCTCGTTGGACGAGGCATAGGTGTAGTACAGCGGACCGTGGGCCACGGCCACATCGGTCCCGTCCACGCCGAAGGTCGTCCCGGTTCCCGTGATGTTCACGGTGTCGCCGATCTCGGCGACCACCGAGGTGGAGTCCATGACCGGCCGGATGTCGTTGAGCTCGGTCTCGTCCAGGGTGGTGTACTGGATATTGTCGAACCAGATGCTGCCCGGCTGGCCCGCGGAGTACCACCACACGCCGGCTTCCGCCGTCAGGCGCGCGGCGGCGGGGATCGGCACGACGACCCGACGCCAGGTGGTGCCGAGCTCGACATCCTGGATATCCGCCATGTAGTCGATGCCGCCGGCACCCAGGCCGATGCCGAAGCCCACGTTCGCCAGGTTATAGCCCTCCTGATCGGCACGGGCGTCGAAGATCAGGGCATTGAAGCTGGTGAGGTCGCGCCCGCCATCGGTGGAGTAGGTCGCGCCGCCCGCGAATCGGCCCGTCGGGATCGTGATCCGGATGGCCGCCGAACCGTTGACGCCGCCGGTGTCGTCGATGGAGAGGGCCTCGAGATACTGGCCGTCACCGAAGGAACCGTAGTCCAGGCCGGTGTCGAAGTCGTCGATGAACACCACCGGGCGCGTGATCTCCGAGACGACATTCGCCGTGATCTCGCCCTGAACGTCCACCTCGCCCAGCTTGGCCGTGACGGTGGCCTCGCCCAGGCTGACACCGGTGATGATGTTGCCCTCCGCGGCCACCACCGACTCGTCGGAGGAGGTGTAGTCGAAGTGGTTGAAGGTGTGCCGGACCAGGATGTCCCGCCCGTTCACGTTGAAAGTGGTCCGGGTGCCGGGAATCTCGAACTGCTCGTTCACCAGGGCCTGCACCGATCGGGTCGGCATGACCGGACGCACGTTGGTGATGCCGGACACGTTGGCGAACTTCACCTCGTCGAACCAGATATCGGTGGGAGGACCGTCGCTGACGGTGGCGCTGTACCAGAACATCCCGTGCTCGAGGGTCATGCGCGACGAGTTCGGTATGGGGATGACGTAGTGGGTCCACTCGGTGGTCAACGGGATGCCCTGCGTCTCGCTCTGGTAATCCGACGGGTAAAAGATGCCGAGGCCGAAGCCGAGAGCGTCGATGGTGAAGGCGCGACTGGCGCGCGCATAGAAGGTCAGCGCGTTGTAGGAACTCAGGTTCCGCGGCCCCTGGGTGTAGAACGATCCGCCAGCCCAGGCCTTGCCCTCCTCCGCCCGGATCGAGATCTTCAGCGACGCGTTGCCCCGGAAGGTCTCGACCCCGTCGATGGTGAAGGCGTCGTAAAACGAGTACTCGAAGGCCGAGTAGTCCAGACCGCCCTCGAACGCGTCGGAGAACACCACGGGGTTGTCATCGCCGGTGGCGGGCTGCAACGTGTTCAGGTCCCGGTCGCTGCAGCCGCCCACCGTCAGGAAGGCCAGAGCGGCCAGCATCGCCGCGATGACAGTTCGTATGGGTCGACCCACATCGTTTGCTTTCACGTCGCGCCTCCGTGTTGGGACCAAACGCCGTTTACGGCCGTACCGCGCGCCGGGTTAGGACAGGCATCCTGGCGGCTCGGAACACTTTGTACGGGCACCGATCAAAGAATGCTTCATTTTCCAATTCCTGTCAACCCCGCTATTTCGATTCGGCTGGCGGCCACCGTGGTCCAGCCCGACGGGTCGAATGCCTGGAGTCGTGGTGGTGTCGGCCAGGTCGTTTCCCATCCCAAGCGGCCGCCAGCATTCGACCGGATCGGGAGAATTTGTTTGTTCGGTGTCCGTACATACGATATCATAGTTGCAGCCTGGAAATCCGACTGGCTCGCGGAAGAAATAGGATGGAAAACATCCGCAACCTTCAGGACGAAGGCGCCTCATGAGACCACGACCGATCCAGACACCGGCGAACCCCGATAGCGCGGCCTCCTCGGCGACGACGCACAACGGGTTCGTCGACCTCGAAGGCGACACGTACTACCGGATCCAGGATCTCCACGAGATGGATCCGTTCCTGATGAACGTGCCGACGGACACCGATCTCTGGATGTTCGCCACGAGCGACGGCGGCCTGACCGCCGGCCGGGTCGATGCCCAGGGCAGCCTCTTCCCCTACCTGACCAGCGACCAGCTCCACGACGCCCACCACCACACCGGGCCGATCACGCTGGTCCGCGTGGAAGCGCAGACCGGAGAGCCCGAACTCTGGGAGCCTTTCACCAGGCCCGACGTCGAGCGGAGCCTCTACAAGAACGTGCTAGGCAACCGGTTGATCTTCGAGGAGATCGACCGTCGGTCGGAGCTGGCCCTCCGCTACCGCTGGGCGGGGTGCGACCGCTTCGGCTGGGTGCGCACGGCCACCCTCACCAATCTCGGCGCCACCCCGCGCACGGTGAGGGTGATGGACGGCTTGCGGAACATCCTGCCCAGTGGTGCGCCCCTGCGCCTCTACCAACGGGCCAGCAACCTCGTCGATGCTTACAAGACCAGCGAGGTGGACCCGGAGACCGGGCTGGGCATCTTCTCCCTGAGCGCCGGCATCACCGATCGTGCCGAGGCCCTCGAGGTGCTGCGAGCCAACACGGTCTGGTGTTGCGGCCCGGACGATCTCGAGGTGCACCTGTCCCTGGACGCCCTCGACGCCTTCCGGCACGGTGACCGGCCTCCGGCCGATCGCTGGCTCGCCGGACGCCGGGGCAACTACCTGGTGAGCTTCGCCCAGGGTCTGCCGCCTGGCGCCAGTGTCACCTGGATCATGGCCGCCGACAGCGGTCGCGATCACCTGCAGATCGCGAGCCTGCGGCGTGACCTGAGAGCGAAGGCCGGGCTGCCCGACGCGGTGAACGAAGCCCTCGACACCGCCAGCGAGAACCTCCGGCGCATCGTCGCCAGCGCCGACGGCCTGCAGAAGAGCGCGTGTCCCGAGGCTTCCGCCCATCACCTGGCCAACGTGCTCTTCAACGTCATGCGCGGCGGGGTCTTCGCGGAGAATCACGACGTCGAGCGCGACGATTTCGTGGCCTTCCTCGGGGTTCGCAATCGGGAGGTCGCCGAGCGACACCAGGGCCTGCTGGCGGCCTGGCCCGAGCGACTCACGGTGGACGCCTTGCGCGCGGCCGTGATGGACACCGGAGACCACGACCTGTCCCGCCTCGGTCACGAGTACCTGCCGCTCTACTTCGGCCGGCGCCACGGCGACCCCAGCCGGCCCTGGAACCAGTTCGAGATCCGCGTCCGCGATCAAGACGGCCACCCGTTGCTGCACTACGAGGGCAACTGGCGCGACATCTTCCAGAACTGGGAAGCCCTGGCCGTGTCCTTCCCGGCGTTCCTGCGCAACATGGTGGCGACGTTCGTCAACGCCTCCACCGCCGACGGGTTCAATCCGTACCGGCTCACCCGCGACGGGATCGACTGGGAGGTCCCCGAGCCCGAGGATCCCTGGAGCAACATCGGCTACTGGGGCGACCACCAGATCGTCTATCTGCTGAAGCTGCTCGAGTCTCTCGACGCCCACGACCCCGGGGCCCTCCCCGGCCTGATGGCCGCCGACATCTTCAGCTACGCCGACGTGCCCTACCGCATCAAGCCGTACGCGTCGATCCTGGCCGACGCCCGGGACACCATCGACTTCGACGAGGAGTGGGCAGCCGAGATCGACCGGCGGGTGGCCGCCCGGGGAACCGACGGCAAGCTCCGGGTCGACGACGAGGGCCGCGTGCTCCACGTGAATCTGCTGGAGAAGCTGCTGGTGCCCATCCTGGCGAAGCTGTCGAACCTGGTGCCGGACACCGGGATCTGGATGAACACCCAGCGGCCCGAATGGAACGACGCCAACAATGCCCTGGCCGGCGGTGGCGTGTCGGTGGTGACCCTGTGCTACCTGCGGCGCTTCCTGGACTTCCTGGTCCGCCGCCTGGCCACGCTCGAGTCGGAGGAACTCGCCGTCTCGTGCGAGGTGGTCGACTGGTTCGACCGGGTGATCGCCGTCCTCGACACCGAGCACGAGTGCCTCGCCGGCGATCGACGCGACGACCGCCAGCGCAAGCGCATCATGGACGCCCTGGGCGAGGCCTTCTCCCAGTATCGGACCATCCTGTACGAGCGAGGATTCTCGGGCCGGCGGACGCTCCGCATCGACCGCGTCCGCACCCTGTGCCGGCTCGCGCTTGCGGCCATCGATCACTCCATCGCCACCAACCGGCGCGACGATGGTCTGTACCACTCCTACAACCTGCTCGCATTCGACCGCGACGGGACCAGCGCCTCGCTGTCCCGCCTGCCGGAGATGCTGGAGGGCCAGGTCGCGGTGCTCAGCTCCGGCGTGCTCGAACCTGCCGACGCCCTGTCGTTGCTCGACGCGCTGCTGGCGAGCGAGCTCTACGACGAGCGGCAGCGCAGCTTCCTGCTCTACCCGGCCCGGCCGCGTCCCGGGTTCCTGCAGCGCAACGCCATCGCTGGCGAGCGGGCCCGGCGAATCGGTCTGCTGCGCGAGCTGCTGGACTGCAACGACCCCTCGCTGGTCTCGGCCGACGTGGACGGGGTGGTGCATTTCCATGGCGACATCGGCCAGGCCGCCGACGTGGCGTCGATCCTCCAGCGCCTCGCCGGTCAGGAGCGCTGGGCCGACGCCGTGGCCCGCGATGGGGATGCCGTGCTCGAGCTGTTCGAGGAGATGTTCCACCACCGGTCGTACACCGGACGCTCCGGCGTGATGTACGGCTACGAGGGGCTCGGCTGCATCTACTGGCACATGGTTGCCAAGCTGCTGCTCGCCGTGCAGGAATTCGCCCTGCGGGGGGATCTGCCACCGGACACGCAGAGCCGGCTGGCGGCCATGTACGTGCGGATCCGGGCGGGCATCGGCTACCAGAAATCGGCGTCGGAGTACGGCGCCTTTCCGCCCGATCCCTATTCCCACACCCCACCTGGCGGCGGCGCCAAGCAGCCGGGCATGACCGGCCAGGTGAAGGAGGAGATCCTCACCCGGCGCGGCGAGCTGGGCGTGGTCGTGGAGGATGGCGTGGTCAGGTTCGCGCCGGTCCTGCTCCACGGCGACGAGTTCACCAGGGAACCGGACCGGTTCGACTACGTGGATCTTCGGGGTGAAGGCCGGACCCTCGCCATGCCCGCGGGCCGTCTGGCCTGGACCCTGTGCCAGGTGCCGGTGATCTACGTCCGCAGCGACGACGCGCCCTGGGTGCAGACGACCGGCGACGACGGCGCCGTGGTCCGGCACCCGGGCCATGGCCTCGACAGGACGGCCAGCGCCAGGATCCTCTCGCGCCAGGGCGGCATCGCCGCCCTCGAGGTGGGCATTCCGGAGGCCATGATCCGGCGCGACTGATCCGCGCCGACGTGGCCACCCTGGGCGATGGCGCGCTACCGCATGACCAGCTTCGGGGTGCGGTCCTCGAAGAAGATCCCCCAGTGCTTCTCCGCGCCCAGAGGTCGGGCCGGGTCGCCCTTCCAGGGCTCGTCGAAGGCCTCGAAGAAGAAGATCGTGGTGTTCGTCTTGCGGCCCCAGGCCTCGATCTCCTCGTAGTAGCGTTGCTGCTGAACCTCGCCGGCCCGGTCGCCGAACTCCTCCGCCGTGGTGGCCCACCCGGCCTCGAGCACCGCGATCCGGCTGTCGGGCAGCGCCGCGCGCACGCCCTCGATGTTCTCGATGGTGTAGGCCAGACCCTCGTCGATGGTCTTGCCCTCCCACACCGGATACGTGTGGACGCCCACGAAATCCAGTTCCCTGGCCAGGTCCGCCCCCTCGTTGATCCACCAGACGTAGTTGTCGGCCACGGTCACCGGCTGGGCGATCCGGCTCTTGACGCGCCGCACGTAGGCGATGACCCCCTCCACGGACATCAGGTGGTCGTTCCAGTCCACCAGCGCCTCGTTGCCCACGTTCACGGCGACCACGATGCCGGGGTATTCGTTCGCCAGTCCGATGCCGCGCTCGACCTCCGCGGCATTCAGCCGCTTGTTGGCCTGCAACGTCTCATCGGGAATCGGTTCGGTGAGCCACGCGCAGCCCTCGTGGTTGCTCAGCTCGGCGTTGAGCCACATGCCCAGCAGGACCTCGAGGGGCAGGCCATGCTCCCGGATGAGTTCCAGCACGGTCCGCGAGTTCTCCCCCGCATCATAGAGACGGATCAGCCGGAATCCTCCACGCACCAGGATCTGGAGGTCCTCGAGGATCTCCTCCCGGCTCGGGTTCACCGCGCCGTCGCCTCGGTCCGGGTGCTGGCCCTCCCGGAAGCCGGAATAGGCGATGGCCATGACCTCGCCCTCCAGGAGCGCGTCAGGCGCCTGCTGGAAGCCCGGTTCACCCTGTGCGGAGCCCATTCCGCCGGCGACCAGGGCGGCCAGCAGGAGCGTGCGACCCCACCGTCCGGTGTGGTGAAAGTCGGTGATGGGAATCATGCTCTGATCTCCGTTCCGAATGTTCCGGCGCCCCCGGGATCGGCCGATCAGGCCCCGGCGACGTCGCCGGCGGCATCGGGCCGGCCGCGGCGCCGCTCCAGTTCCTGCCGGATCTCCAGCGCCCTGGCCTCGGTGATGGGGAACCTCGCCACCGCCCAGATGGCCACGGCCGACGCCAGCATGGGGATGCCGGCGTCGAGCGCCCGCAGCATGGTGATGGTGCTCGCGGCCTGGCCGCCGCCCAGCGCCTCGTCGAATCCCGTGCCCTCGAGCATGTAGCCGCCGCCGGCCAGGGCCGCGGACATGCCCAGCTTGACCGTCCACCAGAAGATGCTGCCGAACATGCCCTCGCGGCGCTCGCCGGTGATGATCTCGTCGGCGTCCACCACGTCGGCCACCATCGACGGCACCAGCGTGAAGAGTCCGCCCAGGCCGAAGGCCATCAGCGGCGCCGGCACCACCACCAGTAGCGGGATGTCGGGGTTGTAGCAGACCCACTTCATTCCGTAGCCGATGATCGAGATTCCGATCGACCAGAAGAACGCGTGCCGCTTGCCGATGCGCGTGGCCAACCAGGTGACGAAGGCCACCACCGCGAACGTGCTCACCGCGCCCACGGTGCCCGCGATGCCGGCATACTTCGCGCCGGCCGTCTGGTCGCCGCCGCACACGTAATAGATGATCACGTAGAACTGGAACGAGGCGATAAGCATGAAGCCGTTGAACACGAGGAAGGTGGCCGCGCACAGCTTGAGGAACGCGCCCGACTTGAGCGTCTCCCCGAAGCCCCGGAAGAAGCCGAGGATGTTGCGCACGAAGCTGCTACTCTCGCCATGCTCCGCGTGCTCCGTCACGGCGATCGTCTGCATGCGCTCGCGCAGGAAGATGGCCGGCAGGACGCCCAGTCCGATGACCACCGCGCCGATCACCATGGCCAGGCCCGCCGCGCCCGCCACCTGGTCGGGCTCACCGTTCGTGTCGCGGAAGAAGGTGCCCGAGTTCATGATCCAGAGGAACCAGGGCGACACCACGTAGGCCAGCTGCCCGATGAAGTTCTGCGTGCCCATCAGGCGCGTGCGCTCGTGGTAGTCGGGGGTGAGCTCGTAGCCCAGGGCGACCCACGGCGTGACCCAGACCGTGTAGCCCATGTAGAACAGGATCGAGCCGATCAGGAAGTACACGAAGTAGAAGGTCTCGCTCCGTCCGGCCGGTAGCTGCCAGAGCAGGGCGAACAGCACGCCGGCGGCGATGACGCCCCAGAAGATGTAGGGCCGGCGCCGACCCCAGCGCGTGCGGGTGTTGTCGGAGATGTAGCCCATCAGGGGGTCGGTCAACGCGTCGGTGAGCCGGGGCAGCGCGCCCAGCAGACCCACCAGGGCCGGACTCAGGCCGAACCCCAGGTTCAGCACGATGATCATGCCTCCGCTGGCTGCGGCCAGCAGGTTGTTGACGAAGGCCCCGGCGCTGTAGGCGAGGCGCTGGGTCGGCTTGATACGGTCCTCGGGGGCCGTCTGCGAGTGAATCACGCCGCTCATCGGGGCTCCGGTTCCGTTCGGGTAGGAGACGCGTTCTTTGTACGTCGCCCGAACAAAGTACCCTACCAGTATCCCCGAGTCAACGGCATTCTGGGCCCTCGCGAGGAGATCGGGAGCGCGTCCGCCGGTGGTTCAGGACATGATCACCGTCTGCAAGGCCTGCCCCGGGATCATCACACGCGTGGACCGATCGCCGCGCACCAGATCGTAGCGGGCGTCGTGCTCGGCGAGGTTGAACACGGCGACGGCCACGGAACCGTCGGGATTCGTTACCGCCGTCGCCATGAGGTGGTGATCGTGGCCGCCAAGGCCGATGCGACGGGCGCCCGGGCGCATGAAACGGCTGAAATGGGCCACGGCATGGTAGAGCGGCGTGTAGTAGACGTGGTCGCGGCCGCCGTCGACCAGCACGGGGGCGAGGCAGTAATTCCGGGCGTGGTTCGGCCCTCCGCGCAGGTCGAGCACCATGTTCCAGTCGATCCAGCCCACCAGGCCGTGGTTGAGGCCGCCGATGAGGTCGCGGGCGTAGCGGTAGAACGGGCGGTAGGCGGGATGGTGGACCTTCTCGTGTTCGGGGGCCCAGTACATGCCCCAGTCGGTGGCCTCGGGCCGCCAGTACCAGTCTTCCTCGAGCCAGGATCCCGCGGGTTCGTCGTCGCCCAGGGCATCGATGCAGCCCTCGGTGTGCAGGATCGCGTGATGCGGGAAGCGCCGCCGGACCTCGTCGAGCACCGCGCCGCCCACGTCGATGGTGCTCTGATACCAGTGCACCGCCACGCCCGCCACCAGCCTGGCGGCCGCCTCGTCGCCCAGGATGACGTCGGCCCACTCGAGCAGGACCTGGTCGCGGTTCTGGTCGTAGATCCAGATCGACGTATCCAGGTTCGCTGCAGCCAGTGCCGGGCCGAGATGATCCACGATGAAGCGGCGCATGAGCTGCGGCGTGAAGTGCAGGCTCTCCCAGCTGGCGTTGTTCCCCAGGGGCTCGTTGACGGGGGTGATGCCACCGATGCGGATCCCCTCGCGCCGGTACGCCTGGAGGTACTTGACGATGTAGTCGGCGAACGTCCGGTAGTGCGCAGGTTCGAGCTCGCCACCGTTCCAGGTCCCGTTGGTCTTCATCCAGGGCGGGGCCGTCCAGGGCGACGCGATGATCTCGAACGCCGCCCCCTCCACGGCCAGGGCCTGCTGGATCATGGGCAGCAGGTAGATGCGGTCGGGCTCGATGGAGAAATGCTCGAGGGCCACGTCTCCGGGAACGGGCGCGTAGGTGTAGGGACGCACCGAGAAGTCGCAGCTCGCGATGGGAGTGCGGGTGAGCGAGTAGCGGGCGCCGTCCGGCGCGAAGTAGGCCGCCAGCACCTCGGCCCGCCGCTCCGGTGACAGCTCCGCCAGGACGGAGGCGCCGGACTCGGTGAACGCCCCCCCGATGCCCAGCAGGGTCTGGAAGGTCTGCGACTCGTCGAGGACCAGAGTGCGGTCCGCACTCCCCGTGCGCGCCGACTCGGTGTCGCGACGGACCAGTCGATCCCCCTGGCGGCTGGTCTGGTAGATCTCGATCATCGTTTCCCTGGAGGATCGGGGGAGGGTGAGTGCGGCCGGTGACGACTCTATCGCCAGCGATCGACCCGAGTCAACGTCTGACCCGACCGCCAGGATCACGAGCCGACGAGGCACGCACGGTTGTGGAAATCTTCGGGCATGTCGACTATATTCGGAAACCGTACAAAGTGGTCGCCAGCAGAGATCCCGGCGACCGGGTCATGGACGCGAGTCGAGAGAGGAACCATCATGTCCAGGGGATATCGCGACGCCTTTCCGGTGGATTCACGATCCAGCGCCCACACGGCCGGTCGACCGGACTCCTTCCAGTCGCCGCCGACCGGGTTTCCCGGTGTCGATTTCCAGAGCATGTCCCGCGACGACCGGATCGCCCTGTTCCGCCGCATCCTCGACCGGAAGGTGCACGGGCTCTCCTTCAGCCCCTACCTCGACGGCCAGGCCCCCGGCATCGAGATCGGCGAGCAGCAGATCCGGGAACGCCTGGCGATCATCGCGCCCCACACCCGGTGGGTCCGGACCTTCTCCTGCACCGAGGGCAACCAGGAGTCGCCGCGAATCGCGCACGAACTGGGGCTGAAGACCCTGGTCGGCATCGACCTGGGTCCGGACGCCGAGGAGAACGAGCGCGAGCTGGAGAACGGGATCGCGGCGGCGAGCGCGGGCCACGCCGACATCCTGGCGGTGGGCAACGAGGTGCTGCTGCGCGGCGACCTGAGCGAGGACCAGCTGCTCGACTTCATCGCGCGGGTGCGGCGAGCGGTGCCCGGCGTCCCCGTGGGATACGTCGACGCCTACTTCCTGTTCGAGAAGCATCCGCGCATCGCCGCCGCCTGCGACGTGCTCCCGATCAACTGCTACCCCTTCTGGGAGTGCTGCCCCTTCGAATACTCGCTGCACCACATGCAGGAGATGTACCGGCGCATCCAGCGCATCGCCGACGGCAAGCCGATCATCATCAGCGAGACGGGTTGGCCGAGCACGGGCACGCCCTACGGCGCCGCGGTGCCGGGCCGGGATCAGGCGCTGAACTACTTCATCAACACCTTCCTCTGGGCCGAGGAGGAAGGTATCGACATCTTCTACTTCTCGTCGTTCGACGAATCCTGGAAGACCGGAGACGAGGGCGACGTGGGCGCGTTCTGGGGTCTGTGGGACACCGAAGGCCGGTTGAAGTACAGCTGAGGAGCATGATCAGGCATGGAGACACGACCCTCGCCACCGCTCAAGTTCGGCAACGCCATCTGCTATTCCGGTTACCGCGAGGGACAGTCCCCCGTGGACGGGACCTATCCCACCGTGGAGCAGGTCGCCGAGGACCTGCGGATCCTCGCCCCTTACTGGCGACACATCCGGCTGTACGACAGCAGCCGGCACGCGGAGATCGTGCTGGAGGTGATCCGCCGCGAGGGCCTCAACCTGCAGGTGATGCTCGGTGCGGATATGCGCCCCGAACAGAGCAATCCCGGCTGCCCCTGGCAGGCCGATTTCGACACCGAGACCCTCGCCGAGAACCGGCGGGCGAACAGCCGCGAGATCGACCGGCTGATCGCCCTGGCCGGCGAACACGCGTCAGTGGTGTCCTCGGTGTCGGTGGGCAACGAGGCCACGGTCGAATGGACCGATCATCTGGTGAGCGTGGAGACGCTGATCGGATTCGTGCGGCGGATCAAGCAGTCCATCGGGCATCCGGTCACCTTCTGCGAGAACTACGTGCCGTGGATCGGCAAGCTGGAACCGCTGGCCGCCGAGCTGGATTTCCTCTCGGTGCATACTTACCCGGTCTGGGAATATCAGTCGGTGGACGTCGCCCTCGACTACACCAGACAGAACTACGACCAGGTGGCGAGCCATTACCCCGACAAGCCCGTGGTGATCACCGAGGCCGGCTGGACGACCCGGGCCAACGGCCGCGGCATCGATCCCGTGAACGCCTCCGAACGCTTCCAGGCGCAGTACTACCGCGAGCTCATGCGATGGAGCCGCAAGCAGCGGATCCTGACCTACGTCTTCGAGGCCTTCGACGAGCCCTGGAAGGGTTCGCCGGACCCCGACGAGCCGGAGAAGCACTGGGGCCTGTTCACCGTGGATCGCCGGCCCAAGCTAGTCATGCGCGAGGCGTTCCCGCACCTACGGCCGGTGGTCTGACAGCGGTCGGGAACCGGTGGATCCGCGGCGGGATGATCCGCTCACGACATACTTGGTATGGTCTCCGAACAAAAAGGATCGGACGGAACGGTCGGATCCCGTCGCATTTCCCATGTGAAAAAAAGTGTAGAATTAGTTTGTTCGGTTTCCAAACATAGTGTATAATGCGACTCGTTGGCTACCGATTCCGCGGCCGTCCATCGTCTGCGGAGGGGGATCCATCGCCCGAAACGCTTCGTATTGCACGCGCCGCCGCCGGGCCGGCAGCCCGCCGGAACGGGAGAGTGGCGCCGAATCCAGGAGGTTGCTCCATGACTTTCAAGAAACTCATCGTGGTCGCCATCGCGACCGTGGCCCTCACTGCGGGCTTCGCCCAGGCCGATCCCGTCGATCTCGCCGTCAACGGCGGTTTCGAGACCGGTGACTTCACCGGCTGGTCCCTCTTCCCCACCGGCGACGAGCAGTTCACCATCGTCTCCCCGGGTTCGGTGGGCGACTACGCCGCCTGCATCACCAACTCGGTCGCTCCGTCGGCCGCGCTGATGAAGAACGCCAACATCGGCATCGGTGTGGTCGAGCCCAGCGAGACCGTCACCATCTCCTTCGACGCCCGTGGCACCGTGATGGCCGGCGGCGTGGCCTTCGCGGAGTTCTTCTCCGAGCTCGAGGGCGGCGGCGTCTCCAGCTCCGAGATCCTCGGCGGCGCCCCGCTGGCGCTCAACGCCGATCCCGAGGTCTGGACCTCCTTCAGCTTCACCACCACCACCGGCCCCGACGTGTCGGGCGGCGTGACGGTCCAGCTGACGGCCACCACCGGCGGCGACCCCTCGAGCTTCGCGCAGGTGTACTACGACAACCTGAGCGTTATCGTGGACGCCACCGTGGGGACCGAAGCCTCGACCTGGAGCGGCATCAAGGATCTGTATCGGTAACCTGGTCAAGGTCGAGTGTCTTGGACCGCCTCCGAATCCGGAGGCGGTCCTTTTTCGTTTCCCTGTCCTGTCCGGCGTTGCCCTTCGTGCACCGAAAACCTGGAAACCCAAAGCCGCTCAGAACATCGACTTCACCCGGCTCCAGGTCCGGGTCTCCACTGTCACCGGCGCGTCGCAGACGGCGTAGATCTTCAGGTCGTGGATGACGCCGTGGTGGGTCTTGCCGCTGCCGTAGTTGGTCGGACTGAATAAGAAGTCGTCGCCGTGGACGGGGAGGTAGTCGGTCAGGGTGAAGATCAGGCTCTCGTCGAGGTAGACCGCCAGGGCATCGCTGGCGCCGTCGTAGCAGAGCACCAGGTTGTACCAGGTGTCGAGTTGCAGATAGGTGCTGGTGGGAGTGTTGTTGGCGTTGTTGTGCAGGATGTACAGCAGACCGTCCGCGTCGACCTGGGCACCGACCCAGCGGAAGCCGATGCCGCCGACGATGATCGCCTGCGGCGACAGGTGGTAGCCGCTGAACCCCGCGCACTTGAAGATGCACTGCACGGTGAAGTGTTCGGAATCGAAGCCGACCAGGTTGGGCGTGTACAGGGTGTAGTCGCCGTAGACCCCGTTGCAATAGACCCCGTAGTCCTGGAACGGCGTGTTCTCCATGGTCATGGCGGCCTGGTTGCCGTGACGTCCAGGCCGTCGCTGGCCAGCGGGTAGTGGGCGATGGGGACGGTCTGGGCGGCGGCGAAGGTGGCCAGGGCGAGGAGGAGGAGGATGGGGGCGAGGGAGCGAGGCATGGCGGGCGGCTCCTTGGTGGGGGAGGGCGATCGGGTCGGGGTTGGCGTGAAGATAGGGCAATTGAAAGAGCGGTGTCTCCAGTGATCGCCCCAGAGAAGACCGTCGGGCTACAGGATGTAGATCAGGATGAAATTCGAATTAGGCTCATGGCGCCAATCCCATGACGCTCATCGCCAGGGCTGTTCGTGTCGCAAGGGGCGCGACCGCCGAAGCGGCCACGCCCCTTCCGCTCCGCTACTTGTCCTCGGCCCGGACCACCCGGAAACGGTCCATGGCCGCCCAGTCGCCGGCCTGGTTGTAATACTCGGCGCGGATGAAGAGGTCCGCGACGTCGGAGAGCACGGCGCGGATGTCCTCCTCCGTGGCGGGATCGCCGTTGTAGAGCCAGGCGCCGGTGTCGTCCAGGGGCACGTACTTCGGGAAGAAGCCGGTGCGGCTCGGCTGGCCGAAACGGAGCGCCAGACGGTTGCTCGACCCGTCGTAGAAGACGACGTCGTCGACGGCCGAGTAGCTGCCGGGACCGCCGACCCAGAGGTACATGGACATCTCGCCGCCGTAGAACTGCGACCAGTCGCCATGATAGGCCAGGGGCGCCCGGAAGTAGCAGGTGTAGCCCTGGCCGCGGTCCCAGAGCTTGATGTAGCCGCCGTCGATGGCGCCGCCGTAGTACACCCCGAAGTCGCGGTAATCGGCGTACCCGGTCCAGCCCTCGGTGGAGCCGTCGAAGTCGTTGACGTACTGGCCGACCGACTGCACGAGGCAGTTCCGCACCTCGTAGTCCGTGGCCACCTTGATCGCCACGGTGCTGTTGTCCTTCACGTTGCGCACGGTGTAGCTCATGGGCACGCCCGTGTCGATCTCGCCGCCCTCGGTGAGGAAGGCGGCCACGGCGTCCACGTCGCCGTTGAAGGCGGCCAGGGCCAGCTGGTGGTCGCCGCCCAGCGCGAACACCTTCACGTTGACGTTCTCCAGGGTCGAGAAGTCGCGGCCTTCGAGCTCGCCCGAGCCGCCGGCCAGGGCCGCGTCGTAGGAGGCCGAGATGCTGGCCTGCATGTCCGCCACCGATTCGGTGGACTCGATCAGCAGGTAGAAGCGTCGGCCGTAGGTCACCGAGGAGATGTAGGTGGCGGGGTTGCCGTCGGACACGAAACGCGCCAGGTCGGCCGGGGTCACCGAGTCCGCGAACAGGCCGTCCACCGAGGTGGGCATGTTGAAGACCATGGTGAAGTAGCGCTGGTTCAGCTCCACCAGGAAGCTGCTGTAGCTGGAGTCGGTGTTGATGCTCAGGCGGGCGTTCACGTCGGAGGTCAGCGTGTTCACGTTGACCCCCATGCGCAGGGCCATCTGCTCGCGCGACTGCACCTCGGCCGACTGGTAGGTGAACTGGGCGGGCAGGACGCCGTTGTTGTCGGCGATGATGTCGTTCATGGCCTGGATGACCGTGTCGTAGCGGACCTCGTCCACGGTCCGGCTGACCGCGGTCGAGCCGTTCAGCAGGTTGATGGTGACCGTGCCGCCGGCGCGATCCACCGAGATGGGATTGGGCGTGGCGCCGCCGAGGCTGTTGCCCTGTAGCAGGCTACCGGGGTAGATGAGCTCGGCGTTGGGGTCGAAGGTGGCGTAGTCGAGGGGAGCGTCCACGATGGAGTGGCGCTCGGTGGCGCAGACCATGATGGTGCCGTCGGGAAGCTCCTCCTCGGCGGGCGTTCCCAAGACCTCGATGTTGGCGACGGGTTCGACGATCTCGTAGGTCCCGCCGCTGTCGATGACCTCGTTGAAGGTGGTCTGGTCCGGGGCGATGGTCTCGTCATCGCTGCTGCAGGCGGGCAGAAGGGCCATCAGGGCGGCGATGAGCATCAGGGTCAGGAAGGTGCGGAGCGGGTGCATGGTCGTGTCCTCCAGGTCTGGTCCGGTGTGAAGCATCGGGTTCTTACCGGGAGACGCGCAGATTGAGGATTAAAGCGATCACGTTTTTTTGGGAGGTGGTCGTGGCGGTTTGTGGACAGCAGCTAGCTGGACATGGGGACTTTCCGGGTAGCAGGGGCGAGGCATGACTAAGATTCCCAGGAGGATGGGGAGCGGTCAGGTTGGGAAGGAGAGAGCTCTCAACAATGGAACGACCCGAGTCAAAATTCCCTACGTTGCTACTGCCTCGCCCCCAAGAGAAGGACCCTGGCATTACCCGCCAGGGTCCTTCCATGGCCACCCGAGACCACCTGAATCAAGTCATAATCTCATCGTCCACAAGATTCTGAGAGGCTTCTTTCGAGTTCGATCTGATGAATGCTCGCCTGTTGGCCTTTCGCGCCACCCATCGGACCGTTTCCTGCAAATTCGAGTTCGAAAGCCTGGTCATGATCGGACTGGATCGAGATCTCATTATCCTCGATCGCGACCGGAGGATCTCCAGCCAGATGCGGGATCATCATACCGGCAGCCGAATTCGACCAATAGATGCGGTGCAGTTCTGTCTGGTCGTAGTAAGGATCATTCAGGCTCGAGATGGACGACGATTTATACACACGGACAGCGATGTACTGCGGGAAGTTGTTATTCCTGTAAGCCGGGTGCCAGGTACTATCGTAGATCACCGCCCAATCATCATTGAATAACGTCTTGTTGCCCGACGGCGTACGCGAATACTCGAAGACGACCATGTTCCAGCGCCCCGACCCGGGCACATAGTAATAACTGTCTCCAACCTTGTAGACGGCGAAGATCGCCAGAACCCGCTGCAGATCCTTGTATCCATAAGCGTAGAGATCGTACTCGAGGCCGATGCCGCTGTCGGTGTCCTTGATGCGGGTCTCGGAATCATCGAAGCGCCAGCCGCGACGATATCCAGAGGCGACGGTGGAATGCGGGCTGTCTCCGGATTCGTTCGAGGCGACGACGCGGTAGTAGCAAGTCCTGGCCTGGTCAACGCCTTGATCCACCCACGTGGTCGAAGTCGTCGTGGTCTGGAGCGAGTAGTTGCCGCTCGACGAGAGGCTGCGATAGACCTTGTAGCTGGTCGCACGGTCCGCAGCGTCCCATGAGACCTTGATCTGCTGGAGGAAGTTCGTCGAAGCCGACACATTGGTCGGTGCCGGAGGTCGAAGGGCGGATAGTCCAACATCCACCACCGTCACGTCCCCCGCGCGCACCGCAATCCCGTCCTGCGAACCTTCGTGCGTCTTGTTGCCCGACGCGTCACGGACAACGATCTCGATGGCGTAGACCTTCTCCTCGAGATCGCGGAATTCGGCATGGCCGGTCGAGTACGAGGAGCTTTTTTGCCGATCGCCCGGAGTGAGTCGGACGGTGACCCGGGTCGGTGCGCCTGCCTTGTCCACCTCGACATCCATGAGAGCTTTTGACGACCAGTTCACGATGAGATCTCCAGTGGGCGCCACCTGAGGATCGGTCGGGTTCCGACGGTCGTTCTCCTCGTCTTGCCCGCATCCGACCAGATGGGCGATCAGGACCAGGAACAGAATGACGTATTTCATGTCATCTCCTTCCGCTGGCCCGATCGGAGGTTTGCCGTCACCCCATCCTCGTCGGACCTTGAATGCTTGTGCTGCCGAGGGCTGTCTCGATGCCCGATCACTTTAACGATCGAAAGCGCATGCTTTCCTGAACCGGGGAGGTCGTCAATCGATCGGAGCGCGTTCGAGGGAAAATGTCCCGCATGCCGCTGAGGCCGATTTCGCCTGCCAGATCAGATCGTTATCGCCGATTCCAAGGGCCCACACTCGTCGCTGGTTGTTGTCGAGTTGGAAGGTGACGTACTGAGAGTAGGCGTCGTATTTCATGTTGCGCACTCGCCAGTGATGCTGGCCTGGTGAGAGATCGACCGACAGCCGGTCACCGTCACCGTCGAGACGACCGCGAGCGCACCCGTCGACATAGATCACATAGTCCATGCCGTCGCCGACCATGCGGAAATCGACGCCCGAGGCCTGTTGCGGCGCCGGCACGGGCGGATCCACCTCATCGTCGGGGCCGACGACCTTCTTGCAACCGGTGAACGCACCCAGCAAGGCGAACCCCACCAGGATCCGCAGGGATATCGTGTTGATGCGTGTCATGGTTCTCTCCTCGGTTTGGCGTTGATCATGTGTCGAATGCTCGACGTGGCTTCCACACCGATAACGGTCTGGACCAGGAGTTTTCCGGAAGGAAGGTTGGCGCCCGCTAGTTGCGCGCTTCACACAATTGATCCACGCGACCCGGCCGCCGGCTGGCCATTTGTCCCAAGTTGTTTGGAATATTGACCTTAAGAGACGATATGAACGATAAGCACATCGGAAGGGGGACCTGACTCAAGCTCGCGTCCGACTCGATGTCGAACTCCCGCTCAAGAAACAAGTGACCGTGGATCGTTGACTCATTGTTCACCCGACTTTCCTCGAGCAGGAGTGAGCCAGATGTCCCCAACCTCCACCCCGCCGTACACCCAGCATGAGTTGATGCCAGCGATGCCGGTGCTTGCCGATCTTCATGATGCCCTCGACGGCTTAGCTCGCAATACGGCTGGTTTCGTCGGCCTGCAGCATCTCTTCGGATCCACCGCGACCTTGATCCACAGCCTCGTGGACGGCGTCGTGAACCCCGAGAACGTCCTGTTGCTTGGCAAGCCGTACTCGACCAACCCCGGTGTTCAGGAGCACCTGCAGTCTCGTCTCGGCTATGAAGTGCACCCGGACTGTGCCAGGCAACCGGTTGGTGAAGCGAACGACGAGGTCATGGATCGACGAATCCATGAACTTCTCGATCAACTTCTGCAGCGACATCGCACCATTCCTTACGGGCGCGACCGCCGAATCGTCTTGATCGACGATGGTGGCAGGGCGATCAAGCTGCTGCACGACGATCGCTATCGGTCGATCCGACCTTTCGTTTCCTGTGTGGAGCAGACACGCTGCGGGATCAGGACCCTGGCTGATATCTCGCTGGAAGTTCCGGTCGTCAACGTGGCGGAGTCGTGGGCCAAGCTGGAATACGAATCCCCGCTGATTGCAAGTTCTGTTCAGCAACAGCTGGAGAGGAAACTCCACGGATTGCAGCGTGCCGGGATACCCGTACCCGACAGCACGCTCATCATCGGATTCGGTGCGATCGGCCGCGCCGTCGCCCTGGTCCTGCGGATGGGCGGACGGAAGGTGGCAGTCTTCGATCGGGCGGAGTCGCGACGCCAGGCCGCCGCTGAAGAGGGATATCTGGTATTCGATGATCTCGGAGAGGGGCTCCGTCGGGGCGGGGTGATCGTCGGTTGCACCGGACTGCCTACCGTCGGTCCTGGCGACTACGACGAGATCGCCGGCGGATCCATCCTCATCAGTGCGTCCTCGTCCGATGTCGAGTTCCAGGCCTGGATTCTCCGCCGTCGCGGCATCTGTCTGGGCGATCCCACAGGTTGGGAATCTCCAGGCGACGGCCTATCACCGGCTTCACGATCCGACCATCCTTGTTTCAGCCTCTACAGGATCGATACCGCCCGGGGAGCTTTCTTCCTGGTGAACGGCGGGTTCCCCGTCAACTTCGACGGCGGCGTGGATACGATATGCCCCGAGCTCATCCAGCTGACCCGCTCGCTCCTGTACGCTGGTTGCGTGCAAGCGTCTCAAATCAGAACTCCCGGGATCATCGGCCTGGACGAGGCCCTTCAGGAGCGGATCGTTTCCCAGTGGACCGAATCCCGTCTGGTGAAGGTAGCCTGAGGAGGTGACGGCATGCTAGCAGGACTCATCGCAAGATCAGCAGGAATCCACACGCTGGATGGGCTCGTCGCCACGGCCGAGTCGGTTCCACGCAACGACTCCATCTACGCCAACTTGCTCGACCTTCTCCACATCGATATCACCTGTTCGCCGGAAGCCGAGACGCAGATCCCCGAGAAGGGACCCGTCATCGTCGTGGCCAACCATCCCACGGGATTCGCCGAAGGCCTCGGAGTGCCCGCCGTTGTCGCCAGGGTGCGCGACGACATGCTGGCCATGGGACATTGCTGGTTCGAGCGATGGCCGGTACTCGCAAGCCGGATGATCTGCGTCGATCCCCAACATCCCGAGGCGGCCGTCAACAGAACCGCGTTTCGCCGGGCCATCCGGCATCTACGTTCCGGCGGCTCCATCGTGCTCTTCCCCGCGGGACAGGTTGCGTCTGGACGGACCGATGAACCGTTGTTCGGCGAGTATCCCTGGCGACCCGGGCTCGAGCAACTCGTGCGCCTCACGAACGCCAGCGTGATTCCAGTTCACGTGGGAGGAAGGCCGGGTGCGTTCTATCGATTCCTCCATCGGCTGCATCCACGCCTCGGTGCACTAGGCCTTGGCCGCGAGGTCCTCCGTCGATGCGGGGGCCGACTGCCGCTGACCGTTGGACCGGCCATGACGGCCGAGATGCTGACGACGGGGAACGACGACGGCTCCGTGGTCCGGCGCTGCCGTAGCGCCATCGAAGATCTCGTGGCCGAGGCCCCGGCCCGCGACCGTTTCACTTCGATCGATCGGAGGTCAGCCCTTGCTGGTTGCAGCACCGATTTCTGAGGCGACGGGGGCGGCGGCCCATGACGCTATTGCCCGGAAGCTTGCCGGCTGGCTATACTGGCGGTCTGATCGTCGTCCTCGTTCATCAACCGCCAGGAAGGATCCGATGCCCGCTGTCAGGTCGGCAATGCGAGATCAGACGAGGGCGGCCGTGGCTCAACTAGGCGCGCCCTGGCCCGAATTCCTGGATCAGATCGAATCGGCACCCCAGGAGGCCCGTCGGACCGTCTTCCTCGGAACCTATGCTTACCTGACGAGCTCGCCCCCGCCAGCCTATCGCTGGTTTCCCGATGACCGGCGCCATGACCTCGCCATCGATATCGCCATGGCCCTGGTGGCCGATGATTTTCATAAACTGAAGCTTTACAGGCGCGGGACCCGCTTTGCCTCGTGGTTGGTCATGGTGGCCAACAACCGCGCCAAGGATGTCTGGGCCCGCGAATCGCGCTCGAAGCCCGTCGAGGAGATTCCAGAAACCGCGGAAAACCGGTCGGCGGCGGCAAACGCCGAGGTCCGGATCGACGCTGCCAGGATCAAGGATGCCATCCTGAAGATGGATCGGCGGTGTCGCCTCATCCTGCTCGGTCGCCTCGTCCGCCAATTGAGCAATCAGGAACTCTGCCGCCTGTTTCCCGAGGTCGCCGGAGACAACAAGACGATCGGAAACTGGTTTCGCCAGTGTCGGTTGAAATTGATCGAACGGTTGAATCGGCTGGGGATACGTCCGGAAGATTGCATCGACATTGCGATTCAACAGGGAGGCAGCCATGAGTGAGCGTCGTCCTCCTCGTGATGATGCGATCGATGCTGGGCTGCGTGACGCGATTTCATGGGTCTTTCCCGACGAGATCGACGGGTTCGAGCCGCCGAGCGATGACATCATCCAGGCCTATGTCGAGGGACGGGCAACGGATGAACAGATCACGGTGGTCGAGGAAGCCATGGTGCAGTCTGCGAGCTTCATGGAAACGATCATCATGCTGCGACAGGTGGAAGAGGACTTCGCGAGGCAAGGTTCACCCGACAGGGATGCCCCGGACGAGGACCCGCTGCAGGGGCCTCGCGAGTCCCGCCGGGTCCTGGGTATCAGGTGGGACCTCGGCTGGTTCTGGCGACCACAACTCGGCTATGGAATCGCCGCAGCAATGCTCCTGGTCATGCTTGCACGGATCGGCATCGGCGACAGGAGTGGCGATCTCCAGCAGCCCGGAGTGCAGGTCGTCGCGCTCACAGCTCAGAACTCGAACCGGTCGGGTCAGGCGAGCGACGTGATCCTCGTCCTGCCAGGCAGCCAACAGGTCGACATCGTGCTCGAGAAGGCCGTGCCGGGTTCTTTCCTCGCCGAGTATCGAGTAACGCCGGAACTGAGACGCATGCCCGGAAACGATCTGCTTCCAGTCGGAGGCATGGTTCGAGCCGTGCCCGTCGGCGACGGTTCCGTTTATCTCGCGTGGACAATCCCGGCCGAATCCATTCCGAGCGGCCTCTACTCCGTGTCCTTCAAGCCCATCCTGCCATCAGGTGCGCCGGTGGAGATCGACGAGCATCTCGAAGGCAGGTTCGAGGTCCGGCATATCGGTGAGTGACGACAGGTCGAATCGATCCTAACGCCAGTCACCGTAGGCGACGAATGCCCCCCAATCGATGGGAATGGTGCGACGGCCATCGTTCCGGCGAGATTCGAGGATCGACATCGCAGCGCGATGCATCGCCTCGGCGGTGTTGCAGCCCATGGCAAGGCGCTCCTGGTAGAGCCTCTTCATGAACTGGCGGGTGCGGGCATCATCGATCTCCGAAAGGCTCATGATGACCGTGTGCACACCGGCGCGCTGAAACGCACGTCGAAGCCCCAGGACTCCTTCCCCACTTGCCGCCACGCCCAGTCCGGTCTCGCACGCCGACAGGACAGCCCATTCGCATCCTGACAGATCCAGGATCGCGATCTCTTCAGCCGTGATGATGCCGTCATCCTGTCCCGGCAGGGCGGATTCTCGACGATTGGCGCCGGCCAGGGCCAAACCCGATAGAAGCAGTGGATTGCGCTCGTAGACCGCACGCTGAGCCCTGTCTGCGACGCTGCCGATCTCGTCCAAATCAAGAAAGAACCCGTGCGTCGCAAAATGGATGGTCCGGCGGTCAACCATCTCCCGGGTGACTCGATTCTCGGTGGCCGATGCTCCGGTCAGGACGGTCGCCCCCGCAGATCCCGGCCACAGACTCGCGACATCCTCGGCCTCTTGCTGGGTCTCCTGCAACGGAGCGAATCGCAGACCGGTCAACGCGCCCCCGACCTGCTGGCCAGGCACCGGCGGCGCCTCGGCACCGGATTCACCGAAGTCGGGATTGGCCACAATAAGAATATCCCGGGAGCCCGGGGACTGGTCACGAACGGGAACCAGATCGCGCTCCGACGTCAGGTAGTGGAACCGGGCACCGTCGTCGATCAGGAAACGCCCCTCTTCCGTGGGCAACGCGGCGATATTCACCGTTGCCAGGATGGCATCCGGCACCAGGTAGACAAGATCTTGTCGACCAACACTCGGTGCGATGGGATCCCAGACTCGCTGCCGGAGGGCCTGGCCGGTCGCCACGACATCTCGACACAGGCGGCTCTGGTCGTCCTGGAACTCGCTGCCCTTGGTCCGAGCCTCATCGAGGGCTTTTCTCCACTTCTGGACCAGTTCCTCGATCTGCCGTGCTGAACCGATCGGCACGACCTCGGCATCCAGGCTGTTCCGCCGCTTCACGAATGCCAGGTACTGATCATCAGGCCCGGAGCCAGGATCCAAGCTCTCGCGATAGAAGCTCACCAACGCGCTGCCGGCCGGCATCATCGACCAGGCATCATCCAGATTCAGGCGTTTTCGAGTCTCGGCGTAGCGCAGCCGCGAGGATACCGCCAGTAGCTGCTGCTCGGCTTCTGCCCGTCGCGCTTCGCTGGCCTGACGATCGTCGATCCTCTGTCGGGTGTCCTGCCCACTGCCCGTCTCGGTCAGCGAGAGCGGCGACCGGCCCTGAACAGCGTACCGGGCGAGTTCGGCCGTCGCGTTCTTCAGCTCGAGTTCCACCTCTTCGAGGTTCAGGCGCTGGGCTTCGGCGACGAGGATACGACGCGCAATGAGTTCGTCGATCACCAATCCCCTGGATCCCTGCATGAGATCCCAGACCTGTTCGATGTCGGGGCCCCGCCTTACTCGAACCGCGATGGCACACGCAATCCGCAAACCACGATTATCGAGCTGAACCGTGGCGATTGCATCCTGAGGCGACAGCGAGGCGACGGAGTTCCGGCGGTGCTCCGAGATGATCTCTCCGGCACGCAACGCGTGTGCCAGCGCTTCGTCTAGCCTTCCGCCATCGGCGAGCTTGCTCTCGGCCTCATCGGCAAGGCATTCCGCCACCTCGGTATGATCGCGACCAAAATTGAGTTCCGCAGAGATGCGCGACTCCGCGAGCAATTGTCGACCCTCTTCACCGCGACCACGCAAGCCCGCGATGCGACCGAGCACCCGCCTCGGTCGGATGGCCGAAACGCCGTTCGACCCGTCGGCGTTGATGGCGATTTCCAGGGCTCTTTCGGCCAGCACCTCGGCCTTGTCCAGCTCCTTGGTCTTGATATAGAGAGCGGCCTGATCCGTCAGGAGTTCACTCATCATTCGATGCTGTTCCCCGAATTGCTTCAGATATACCTCCGCCGCCTGGGTATACAGGGAGTCGGCGGAATCGAACCTGTCGAGTTCGGCATCGAGGTTTGCAAGCTGGTGCAGGGTTCGACCGATCTGCCAGTGATCTGGCCCGGGGTCCTCGAGTGACCTGAGCGCCGAAAGATAGTGCTTTCGGGCCTTTTCATAGAGGCCGAGCCTGCGATAGCAATCGCCAAGGTGGGTCTCGTACATGCGAGCGTCGGTGTGATCCTCGGTGATCGCACGCAGAGCGATCTCCCAGTACTCGATCGCCGTCGCATACTCTTCCCAGCCATAGTAAAGCTCCGCAAGAACACTGTAGTTGTATCTCAGATCCGGATGTCCGGGGTCGTAATATCGTTGCTGTATGGCCAGCGCCCGCTGGAGCAACAGTTCAGCCTCCACCAGCTGATTGTTGCTGCATCGAATCTTGGACAGAAGGACAAGTGAGCGGGCATTGAGGAGATCGCTTGGGCCCCTGGTGGCCGCGAGTGCGGCCAGGGCCTCCTCGAGGAGTTCCTCGGCTTCCGCGAACCGGTCCAGCTCGTAGAGGACCTCGGCGAGGTTATGCTTCCACATCGCCACGGTCACCTGCTGATCTTCGGTCAGCGGCGGCGGCAGGGAAGCAATGAGCTCACGATAGATCCGCTCCGCTTCCTCGTGATCCGAATTCTCGAAATAGGCCGCAGCAAGGCCGCCCTTGGCCCGCATGGTCTCGCTGGTCAAGGGTATGATCTGATTCGACAGAATGTAGAAGGCGCGCTCGAACTCGTTGGCGGAGTATGAATAGCGCCCCAGTCGATACTGGGCGATTCCACGGAACAGATGGGTCCGCCCCGCCGCGATGGTCTGATCATGCTGATTCTTCCCCAGCAGGATCAGCGATTGCTGAAGCGAGGAGTCGGCGGCGGCCCACTGGCCCAGCACCAGGTAGGCGTCGGCGAGCCGGATCAGAAGCGTCGTGATGATCTGATCGGGCAGCGCTGGTCCGGCATCGAATCTCTGCAGAGCCCCAACCAGTTCCCTGGCGGTACCACGCGGGTCGTCCTCGGTGGCATAGCATTCCGCGAACTCGAGCAGGCAGCTCTGGATATCCTGGAGGATCTCCGGAGTGGGCTCGGGGTTCCGATCGATGACCATTGCGAGCAAGGCTGCCGCCTGATCACAACGGCCATCATGCAGTAGCGCCCGTACGGCGTCCGTCGATGGCTCGGTGTCGGCCGAGATCGACGTTGCGAGCAGGACAGCTGAGATGAACACGAAGACGGGAATGTGCTGCATCCGACGCCCGAGATCCAAGGCACGCCTCCGATCCTGCAGGATATCTCCAGGACTCGTGGGGTCGATCCTACAGCCAGGTCCGCAGGGATGCAACTCGACGACACGGCCGCGCCCGAACCCTGGTTGGTTCGAGGATGGCCTTCATGGTGGATGGCTTGCCTCCAGATCCCCCTCTACCTACTTCAACAACACCATCTTCTGGACGATCGCCTTCTCGCTTGTCTGCAGACGACAGAAATAGACGCCCGAAGCCGACTCCCGACCCACAGCGTCACGACCATGCCAGACCACTCCGTGCCGGCCCGCCGACAGTTCACCCGAATGCAGGCACACCACCCGATGACCGCGCACGTCGTAGATGGAGATCTCGGCCCGCTGTGCCGTGGGCAGGTCGAAGAGGATCAGCGTCGACGGATTGAAGGGATTGGGCCGCGCCGGCAGCAACGCCACCCGCAACGGCAGAGGAATCTCGTCATCGCTCTCGTCCTCGACGCCGATGATGATCTCGCCCTGTGTCGGCATGGCGCCGATCGTCCCGCACGCCGCATTCCAGTCCGAACCGCAGGGAGAATCGTCGCGCAGGATGAAGTTCAGATCGGGCTGCACCAGGGGATTCAGGTTGATGTTGCCCAGCGGATCGCCATCCAGGCCGAATCCCTCCAGGATCCCGACCCAGTCACCGCCTGCATTGCCCCAGATGTCGCAGCAACTCGGCGGCGGAGCCAGAGACAGATCGCCCACCACGGCCACGCCTTCCCCGGCGGTGATGATGGTCCGCGTCAGACGCAGATCCACGCCCGGGCCGCAATTCAGGGCGCTACCGTCGCCGGACACGTTTCCATAGAACGTGCAGCGATGCACCTGGAGAACACCCGACTCCATCGCGATCGCACCTCCGCGAGCCGCTTCGCAGTCCAGCAGGATGCATCGGTCCAGGCGCAGTCGGGAGCCGGTACCGCACAGGATCGCCCCGCCATCTTCGTCGGCATAGCCGTTGCGGATCTGTAAACCGCGCAGTTCGGGGCCGAGGCCTCGGCTGTCCGGGAGGATGAAGGCACGGTGCGGATCCGACGGACTTCCCTGGCAGTCGATGATGCAGAGGCCCGGGCCCAGGACCTGCGACGAGTCCTGTCCGGTCACCTGAGCCTGGATCCGGATGTTCAGTGGCGGCAACAGCACATCGCGATTGCCCGGGCCGAGGTAGATCCCTTGCGCGAGCATCAGCACATCGCCGTCTGCCATCTGATCCACCGCGTCCTGGATCGTCAGATCACCGTCCGGCGTCACGACATAGGCCGTCGGTTCACAGCCAACATCCAGGGCGCCGATGAGGCCGCATCCGGGATTGTTGTCCGCCGCACACGGCGACGCCGAACTCAGCGTGAAATCGCCGGCCCCGCCGTCGCAGAACAAGGGATCGGCCGAGATGTTTCCGTCGATCCCCAGCTGTCCCTCGAGGCAACCGATCCAGTCGCCGCCCGAGTTGTCGTAGACGTCGCAGCAGACGAGGGTGGCTTCACTGGTCTCGTCACAGACCACGGCTGGTCCGACACCGTTGAACGCCACGATGCAGTGATCGGCGGCCAGGGTCGTGCTCTCGACCAGATGCAGGCCCGAACCGATGGCCGGATCGCTCACGCTATTGAAGGCAATGGTGCACGCGGACAGCTCCAGGATCGTGTTGCCGGCCAGATGAAGGCCGCCGCCACCAGAACTCGACTGGTTGGTGGAGATCGTGCAGCCGTCGATCACCGCCCGGGCGCCGGCCAGATGCAGGCCACCGCCACCGCTGGTCGAGTTGTTCTGGCGGAACTCGCAGCCGCGAATCTCCGGCTCCGCATCGAAGGACAGATGCAGGCCACCGCCGCCAGAGCTGGAACTGTTGTTGCGGAACACGCAACCGTCAACCTGGGGCGCAGACTCGAACGACAGGTGCAGACCGCCGCCGCCAGAACTCGCCCGGTTGTTGTCGAAAACCAGGCCCTGCAGCAACGGCGTCGCCCGGTCGGTGCAGAGGATCGCGCCTCCCTCCTCGGCGTTGCCGCCGGTGATCGTGAAGCCGGAGAGCACAACCAGGGCTTCACCAGGACCCGAGATCGTGAAGGCCCGGCTCGCATCCTCGCAGTCGATCACGGTGCTGTCGGGATCGGCGCTCCGGGCCCGGATCACCACCGGGTCGTCGTCGAAGACGATGTCGCGGTTGCCTTCGCCGGTAAACGTACCGGGCGCCAGCTCGATGATCGCGAGCACGTCCTCGCCGTCGATCGCGTCCTGGATCGTCGGATAGTCGCCAAGGCCGTCGTCCTGAATGATGACCGGGTCATAGATGTACAGCGTCAGGGCATCCGGGCCGTAGAGCGCATACCATTCCAGGTTGGGATCGTATGTCGAGAGGTCCGGGTACGCAACTTCGGCGAAGCGACCCTTGAGCTGGCCATAGCGCATGACCTCGAAGGATTGGCCGTGAGCCGGTTGGAGATCGTCGCCAAGGGTGATCGAGAGAATTCCATCCAGCTCGACGAGACCAGTGACGATGATCTGGTCGTGCTCTACACCGGGAACTTCGCCATTGAGTTCAAGCTCAGTTGTGCCGACAGGATCGCAAGTGAGATCGCCTTCAATCGTCAGGACGCCCGGAGAACTGCCGGGGGAAACTAATCCGGCGTTCTCAACATTGGTCTGCAATGTGCCCCAGCCCTCAAGTGATCCCGTGAATGAAAGGGCAAGGGGGTATATCGACGACACACTACCACCCAGAAGTCTCAGTGCACCTTCGGGCTGAGTATATGGCTGCATGAAATCGAGTCGAACCGGAGCTGCGATATCGATGCCGAAAAACGTGGAGGCCCCCGATCGCAAAACGGTCGAGTAATTACTTGAGCGTCCGTCATTATCGACGACGGTGCGGGCATCGGATTCCGTCAGATCCTCCAGGTAGATCGTCCCCGCCGACCCATAGTAATTCGCATTCAAACTGGGCTCGGTCGACCCGCCACAGGCCGACAAGCTGTCCTCGGGAAAGCTCGAAAGGTCGTAGAGCAGCGCGATCCGGCCGCCACCGCCGGCACCACTCGGACCGAAGTTGTTGGTTAGCCCCAGTCCTCCGCGGGCGTGGATGTGTCCGCCTCCGCTGAGCGTCCCCACTTCGATCCGGATGCTGCCGCCAGATCCGCCACCGCCACTGCCGTTGGAGCTCTGACCCACCTGACCATTGGCGTCGATCGTCCCGTCGACCTGAAGCTCACCGGCTTCAATCCGCACCAGACCTCCACCATGACCACCCCGTGATCCAGAATACGACGAGCCGCTTCCACCGGCCCCGAGAAGCATCGCACGCTCCACCAGACCGTATGGCGGATTGGTTACACCCGTATAGCCCGGGTATCCACGGGCGCCGGTCCCCCCGAAGCTGCCGCCCACTCCATAATTCGACGCCGTCGCTCCCCGTACGATCGTGTCATTCTCGTCGTAGGCTTCGCCGTCTGGTCCGTATTGCGATCCCGAGTTGCCGCCATGCAGACCCTTCGCCGAGACCTCGATCGCTCCCGCGTCCTCGATCAGCAGCGTGCCCACGACGTTCAGGCGAAGCCCCTCTTCATTCGCCAACGTGTGGGTCACCGTTCCGCCGCTCGATATCGTCAATGCCTGCAATTCGTCATCATCGCCGAACGTGCCGTCCTTGATCACCGTCACGCCATCTCCGACAATCATCTCATCGTCGACAATATCCAGGACGCTGCCATCCAGGCATTCGACAATTCCCCCTTGGACGTTCGCGGGCGTGAAGTCATCGAGAGTCAGCCTGACCCCCTCAAGCAATCGGAGCCGGGAGGCGCCCGACATCGCGAGCATCGAGCCGCCACTGAAATCCAGATCGACACCGGTCGTCAAGGTAGCACCTGCAATCTGAAGCGCGTCCATCGCAAGGCTACAGCCGGAATCAATGGTCAAGCTCGCCCCGTCAACGACGGAGACGTCGAATCCAGATGCATTGGTGATCGCCAATGTTGCTCCGTCGCTCAGCAACAGCGACGTCCCGGCCGGGATCGAAAGCGGCTCGACGATTGATATTGAGGCGACATCGCCGCCTTGCACCTTCAAATGGCTGGCAGACCGTAGCGTCAAGCCATCGAAGCCAGACAATGCGGTGCGGAGCGTGCTTTGCAGACTCGTCGCTCGATTCGCATTGTCATAGATCACGCGCACATGATTTCCAGTTAGATCCTCCAGGTAGATCGTCCCCGCCGACCCATAGTAATTCGCATTCAAACTGGGCTCAGTTGACCCGCCACAGGCCGACAAGCTGTCCTCGAGAAAGCTCGAAAGGTCGTAGAGCAACGCGATCCGGCCGCCACCGCCGGCACCACTCGGACCGAAGTTGTTGGTCAGCCCCAGTCCTCCGCGGGCGTGGATGTGTCCGCCTCCGCTGAGCGTCCCCACTTCGATCCGGATGCTGCCGCCTGATCCGCCGCCGCCACTGCCGTTGGAGCTCTGACCCACCTGACCATTGGCGTCGATCGTCCCGTCGACCTGAAGCTCTCCGGCTTCGATCCGCACCAGACCTCCACCATGACCACCCCGTGATCCAGAATACGACGAGCCGCTGCCGCCGGCCCCGAGTAGCATCGCACGCTCCACCAGACCGTATGGAGGATTGGTTACACCCGTATAGCCTGGGTACCCACGGGCGCCGGTCCCCCCGAAGCTGCCGCCTACTCCATAATTCGACCCCGTCGCTCCACGTACGATCGTGTCCGTCTCGTCATAGGCTTCGCCGTCTGGTCCGTATTGCGATCCCGAGTTGCCGCCATGCAGACCCTTCGCCGAGACCTCGATCGCTCCCGCGTCCTCGATCAGCAGCGTGCCCACGACGTTCAGGCGAAGCCCCTCTTCATTCGCCAACGTGTGGGTCACCGTTCCGCCGCTCGATATCGTCATGTTGCCCAGAACGCTCAGTACAGCATCGACGACCAGCGTGCCTCCATCTTCAATGAGTACGTTATCGTACGTGCTATCGATCGCGATAGTGTCGGTACCGGTTACCACAAGGTCTTGTGCGAAAGCCATTCTGCCTAGAATCAGGAATACACCCAATGTGAGGTGGAGAATTACCGCGATACGACTTAAACCAGGACACATGGTGGGCCTCCATCGTCCAGCGCCATTTTTCCAATTCGCATACTGGTCGAGGACCATGCGAACGGCTCGCTCGCACACCTCTGGAGAAGAGTTGGGTTTAATGCTCATGAATCAATACACTCAATACGATGTCAAAGACCGAATATATCCGGATACTACCACAGATGATCTTTGCCGGTCAATTCAGCCGAATCCGATAATCGCGACTTCAACGCTTTAGAGCCTAGAACCAGAGACACGCCAGCCCGGCACCGATGTTCAGTCCGCCACCGCTGCAAGGACCCTCTTCGGCCTCATCACTTGAAACCTGCGAGTACCTCACATCACCGACCAGCACGAGTTCCGAGGTCAGGACCAGCCCCGTCTGCAGACCGACGAACCAGCCATAGGATGCGGTCCCTTCGCATTCGCCGACCGCCATGTAGCTGTAGGCCAGCCCCCCTGACAGAGTGGCCCGCAGTCCGCGTCGGTTTCCCGACGTGAGGGCGTAGCCGAAGTGAGCCTCGGTCTCGCTGATGGGCTCACCGTCCGGGCCGCTCCGCTCACCCCCACCGAACAGGCCCAGATGGAGCTGGTTGTGTCGATTGTCCTTGCCGAGGGGAGTGAAGTCGAAGTTGAACCCGAAGGCGTATCCACCACCTTCGTCGTGCAAGGAATCACTCTGTCGATGCTGCTTCACGCCCATGATGGCGATCTCGGCCAGGTTCTTTTCCGCTTGCGCGATCGCAGTGTCGACCGACAACGCTGCACCGCATACCGTGACGATGATGACCACCAAGATCTTATTCGTAATACTCATGCTATTCATGACTCTTGCTCCCGGTTTACAGTGACGACTTATCGGAGACCACTTCTATAACGATCGTCGAGCCGGCATTTCCGCGTTGATCTTGATCGCGTTCATGGCACGCAAAGTATTGCGGCGCGATCGATTCCGATCGCGCCACATGCGGGTGCAGGGCTGGCGATTGCACGGGCTCAGTCGGCCGGGCCATGCGCATAGACCCTGACGATGGGGCCATGACGCCTCACCATCTCGCGCGCACCAGAAGGTCCATAACAGACATGCTGCCAGCTATTTCCTCGCTGGACGATGGCGTCACAGTCGCCGCTGTTCTGGCCCGTGTAGTACTCCAGGACGTCCCGTTCATTGCGGTAAGAACGGAAGTTGTTGAACACCGTGGTTCCGTCCTTGTAGACGCATCCCCACCAGGTGTGGTGCATGCCCCTGAACGCCCAGCCCAGCTTCTGCTTGCTGACCCCGGCGGCGCTCAGGATCTTGGTCACTCCCTGATATCCCTCGTACACCAGGGCTCCGGCCGCGACCGGGTCGAACGCCTGCGCAGTCTGCAGGGGGATCGTCATGGTCATCACCGTCACGACCGCCACAGCGAGGACCATGCGCCTGGTGAGACCGCTCGCCTTGTTTCGTTTCTCGCTCGCTCGCTGGAGCTTACCGAACGACATGCCGAACATGATCTTCCTCCTTCGTGTGAATCCCATCCGTTTTCGATCCTCGAGCGGCTCCGTCGTCGCTCGACTGGATAACGGATGGGTCGCGTAGTTTTCATGCGAACAATTTCTATGTTTGGCAATGGGCAGGGGGATGTCGGGCAGTAGGTAGTCTGGGGGCAGTATCGGATTGGGTTTCAGGTTGGTGTCGAGCTTGAGTCTAAATTCTCATAGGTGCAGTTCTTAATAGCACTTTACAATGTTCGCCTACCCGGCTTTCCGGAATTGTTCGTACCTGGCTTCGACAAACTCTACGCGGGGCCGTAGCAAGGCATCCGTGGACAGCACGATGGCAGTACCGTCCATCTCTTGAAGCCCGGACCTCAGCACCAGACCATCGACCTCGTGCAGGATGTCCGACCTGATCACGACGCGTAGATCCGGCCTGATGCCGAGAATGTGACGGTCGAACGCCGCATGGTGGATCTTGCAAAGCGATAGACCGTCCGGGACGATCGGTTCGCCCGGGGGATCGGAGTCCGGCAGGACCCTGGCGCGGAATCTGTGCTAGTGGAGCCGGCGCAGGGTCACCGTGGTGACATACTGGCGGCGGGCTTCGATAGCCGTGCCCGAATGCTGTTCGGCATCCAGGCCCGCCGGGGATTGGTCATCGATCGAAACATTGAAAGTAAGATTGTAAGGGTCGTCGCCAACGATGAAGACTGGCCAGGTCGGCAAATACTCGCCCTTGTCGATGCCGAAGAAGTAGATCAAGGGTACGGAGCCCAAGAGTGCCGCTCGCAGTCCAGCGTTGTCTCGGTGATGGGGATCTGTGCCGCGGTAGCGATAGGCCAGTCGGCCCTGATTGTCCATTCCGTCATCATAAGGTGCCGGGCGATTCTTCACGGGCGGGGCGGTCGTGATGCTGATGGGGATGGATTCGAAGACGCGAATTTCCAGAGACCGCTGGCGCCGATCAGCGGAACCGATTCTCCTTGGAACTTGAAACTCTTGGTCAGCAGTTGGAAGGGAAGCTTACGGCTGCATTGGCCGTCGGCAGCTTACACCAACACCCCAATCTCAAATCCAATTGACCAAGAGCCCGATTTATGGTCAAATCGTAAGATGAAAAACCTAAAGAGACTGCCTCGTATCGCGCTGTATTGCGCGCTGTCCATGCTCCTCCTGGTTGCCTTCTCTACCGCTTCTGCGGAAGATCGGCCCCGATCGGGGGTACCCTACCAGAACGAGGTCCCCGACGACCCCTACATCGCCTCTCCACGTGCGGACCATCAACGGTCCCCCGCCAAACGCTTCACCAGGGATTCGTTCTTCGCAGTCCAGGTGAATGTGGACGAGCTGGGGCAGAACATCGTCGGCGACGCCGCCAACGAGCCGTCCATCGCCGTGGATCCCACTGATCCGGACAAGATGGTGATCGGATGGCGGCAGTTCGACACGGTCACGAGCAACTTCCGCCAGGCGGGCTACGGCTATACCACCGACGGCGGACAGACCTGGACCTTCCCCGGAGTGATCGAGCCTGGCGTCTTCCGCTCCGACCCCGTGTTGGACACGGATTCCCAGGGACGGATCTATTACAACAGTCTCACGGTCGAGAACGACTCCGACTACCTCTGCGATGTCTTCCGTGCCCCCGAGGCCGGCCAGCCCTGGGATGGCGGTACATCGGCCCAGGGCGGCGACAAGCAGTGGATGGTGATCGACAAGACCGGCGGTATCGGCGACGGTCACATCTACTCGTACTGGACCAGTTACTGGAGCATCTGCGGTCCGGGGTTCTTCACACGGTCCGTGGACGGCGGCGATTCGTACGAGGAGTGCGTCGAGATCCCCGACGACCCATACTGGGGAACGCTTGCGGTGGCGCCCGGAAGCGGATTCAACCCCAGCGGCGTGCTCTACACCGTCGGAGCCTACGATAACGACCTCGTCGTGGCCCGCTCGACCAACGCCCGCAACGCCCAGCAAGCCGTCAGCTGGGATCTGTCGACCATCGTCGATCTCGGCGGATTCATTGATTCACGTACCGGCCCCAACCCCGAGGGGCTGCTCGGGCAGGCGCACGTCGCCACTGCGTTGAGTGATGATCCCATGGGCCACGCAGTCTATGTGCTCAGCTCGGTGAATCCGCCGGGGAGCGACCCGCTGGACGTGATGTTCGCCCGCAGTTCCACCGGCGGCTCCACCTGGAGCGCACCGGTTCGCGTGAACGATGACCCGGGCAACGCCTGGCAATGGTTCGGGACCATGTCGGTCAGCCCCTCCGGCCGAATCGACGCCATCTGGCTGGACACACGCGACAATCCCGGCACCTATCTGTCGTCCCTCTACTACTCGTATTCAGCGGACGGCGGGGTGACCTGGTCCGCGAACGAGCGGCTGTCGGATTCCTTCGACCCGCATGTCGGCTGGCCGAACCAGAACAAGATGGGCGACTACTTCCACATGGTCTCCGACGACACGGGCTTCAGCCTGGCCTGGGCGGCCACGTTCAATGGCGAACAGGACGTCTACTTCGGCCGCAAGACCCTGGGTGTCACCGCGGTCGACGAGTCGCAGACCGCCTCGCTGGAAGTCTTCTTTGCCGAGCCGAACCCGTTCACGGCGAGCACCACGATCCGCTACGACATCCCGCGCGATACCTTCGTGAACCTGACGGTCTACGACCTTGCCGGGCGGAAGGTCGCCACCCTGGTGTCGGACCTACAGCAGTCTGGACTCCACCAGGTACATCTCGAGGGTCGGAACCTCGCCAGTGGTGTCTACATGTGCCGCTTGAGTGCGGGGGGAACCGAGCTTACGGAGAAACTGCTGGTCGTGAAGTGATTTGGGGCGGCTAGTCAGATCGCCTTTGGGTTGATGATTGGAGGCCCTGCTGCTGAGAGGTGGCAGGGTCTCTTCATCGATTTATTCGTAGCCCGGAGGTTTAGAAATGAGCTCGTAGCACAAGCCCCTCCGTTGCAGCAGATGCCCTCATCTCTCTTCCCGGCGGCACACCACCAACTCCGGCACCACCTCTGCCTCATCATCCCAGTAGACCAGTGTATCGCTCCACTGCTCCAGTGCGATCAATGCCCCACCACGCGGTACCGCCACCCGGCCGCCACCCAGCCGCACCATGTAGTTGGAGATCGTGGCTTGTCCAAGATCGATTCCCAGCTTGAGCAACTCGCCGTGAATGCGGGGTACACCCCAAGTGGGATTCGTGAGGGACATCTCTCGTATTAGATCGCGGATCTCGCGCGTAACGCGCGGTCGTGCCGAACGCCGGAAGGTCAGAACTCGATCTCCGCGCCGATTCGCACGGCGAACGGTGGCTGATATCTGGTAGGCAAGCCGTAGGTCGGGCTGGGAAAGGCCTGATTGCCGTCTTCCTGCCCAAGGTAGCGTTTCTGGTCGAAGTTGGTCGCCTTGCGTGGAGCGCCCAGGTGCAGGAGATCGCAGACCAGCCGGCTGCGCAGGTTCCAACCGGTGAGGATCGCCAGATCGTAAGTCAGACGCAGATTCAGGTCCCAGATGTCGGGCGTGCGGCCGGCGGTGCCACGGGGCCGCAGAAAGACGTTGTAGTACGCCGACTGTCCTGCTCCGAACTCGTTCAGCGGCGTGCCGCTCATCCAGGCGAAGCTGCTGCCCAAGGTCAGCCCGAAACCGGAGCGCCAGGACCCGGCCAGCTTCGCGACGTGCGTTCGGTCGTTGGGCAGGAGGCCATGGCCGTTGACCAGCAGCTCCAGGTCGTCCCACTGCGGCGAGAAGTTCGGGTCATTGCCGTTGCCGCCGTAATCCGAGGCGAAGATCCCGCTGGTGTTGCCGCGCGTGCGGGAGAGGACGTAGGACGTCAGCAGGTCGAAGCGTCCGCCGCCGGTGAGCTGGTACGTGACCTCCAGCGCCGCATAGTCGCGCGAAGGGCGCGGATAGTCCGCCAGCAGACCACGCCCCGGGTTGCCCCACACGAAGTTGCCCTCGGCCTCGACCCACGCGTCCTCGATGGCCTCGCGCAGCTCGCGGTAGACGCCGCGAACGGTGAACCGTCCCCGAGCGCCGAGCTGCCGTTCATAGCCCAGCATGATCTCGTCGTAGTGCTGACCGCGCAGGTCGTCGACGAGAGCGTCCGTGGCGGTCGCGATGACCGTTCCGCCGGTCGGATCAAGCCGGGGATCGTGGTCATACAGGGTCACATCGAGGCTGGCATCGTCGATGAGCAGTCGCGACGGCGCCCACAATGACAGGTCCTGGTAGTAGCGGCCGTACGACCCGAAGACCCTCGCTCGCTGTTGCTGGCCCAGCAGGTAGACGACCCCGACGCGCGGCTGCCACTGGTCGATGATGCGGACCTCTTCGCTGTCGGAGCCCACGAGATACTGGCCGTTCCAGCGTACGCCGTAGTTCAGGCGCAGGCGGTCGCCGAGGCGCCAGGAGTCCTGCGCGAAAAGGGCCGGGATGCGGTTCGTCACCTCGCCGTGCGTGCGTATATCCGAGAGGATGAAAAACTCCATGTCCCCGTCCACGCCCCGTTCCAGCAGCCACGAATCGTCCTTCACCGTCATGGCGCTGCGGCGATACTCGGCACCGACCTTCAGCGTGTGCGCTCCCTGGGGCAGCGTCGCATCCAAGCCGGCCGTCAGGTCGACACCGTGATTGTAGTTGGCGCCGTCGGCGAACATCGTGCCCCCGCTGATCACCCCCGTCTCCCAGTCGTAGAGCAGGATCTCCTCGCGGCCGCGCGCCGTTCGCGGCGCCCACTCGTCGTGGTTCCACACCGCCGACAGATTCGACTGCAGCAACGAATTCTTGCCCACGAAGTGCCGCCCGCGGAGCGAGGCCATCACGGTGGAGAGATCCTGTTCGATGAGCGCCGGATCGGGATTGGCGAGCGCCGTCGGGTTCAGCAAGACCCAGGTGAGGTCGCCGTGGCTTGGATCGCCCGCCACCGAGAGGGTGAAGTCGTTGGCATCGTTCGCGAGCCAGTCGAGCTTCGCGGCGAAACGATGGGTGGTGGTCTGGTCGGTGCTGTCGTCCTGGCCGGGAATCGCCGTTTCCTGGTGGTCGAAGGCCGGATTGTAGGCCAGGAAGTACCAGAGCCGGTCGCGTTGCAGCGGTCCTCCGACGCTGGCGCCGACGTCCCAGCGCGCGAAACTGCCCTGATTCGCGTCGGCGAAGCCGATCTTCGGCGTGCCGGTGAGCTGATCGTTGAGGAAGAACCCGAAGATCTGCCCTCGCACCTCGTTGCTGCCGGAATAGGTGATCACGTCGACGACGCCGCCCTGGGCGCCGCGGAACTCGGCCTGGTAGCCGCCGGTCCTGACGCGCACCTCTTCCACGAAATTGTAGGGCAGCTCCATGGCGTCCCAGCCGTACATGGGGTCGGTCACGTCCACGCCGTCGATATACCACTTGTTCTCGAGGCCGGTGCCGCCGGCGAAGTTCGGTCCGTCGCCGAGGTAACTGTCCAGGACGTGCGGCAGCAGCGTGGCGAGATCCATGTAGTTGCGACCGACCGGCAGGTCGCCGAACTCGCCAGCGATCAGGTTGCCGCCCAGCGCGGTCTCGCTCGGATCGATCAACGGCGGCTTGGCCGTGACGACCAGCGTTTCACGTTCGTACTCCAGTAGCTCGAGGGTGGTCGTGCCGGTGCTCGTGGTGCCGCCCAGACGGACGGTCGATCCGGTCAAGACGGTGGGTCGGAAGCCGGCGGCGAGGATCTCGACGTCGTAACGGCCCACCGGCAACGCCCGCAGTGTGAAGGTGCCGTCGGCTCCAGTCTGAGCGGACCGGTTCCCGAGTAGCCCGGAGCCCGTCGCGGTTACCGTGGCGCCCGCGATCGGAGCGCCGTCGTCGTCGATCACGCGACCCTCGATGCGACCGGTGGATTCCTGGGCCGCGGCGGAGCCGGCGACGAGGACGACGAGGAGGATAACGGATGTGGCGCGACGTCGCATTCCGGCTCCTTTCGTGTGCTTCGGGGCGTAGAGGCAGACGTGAAGGAAATCCGGTCGAATATCCTCGATCATATCGTCGCCAGCGTACGGCCGTCAACCGGCAACGGGGGACGCTCGCATCCAACATTTCCACCCTTACCCGGTAGTTACTCCGAGTCACGCGAGAATCGGCCGCGGCCCGATCCAGGCGACGGTCGCCTCGCCCTAAGAGGAGGCGGAGATGCAGATCAATGCGTGGAAAGGCGGGATGCGCTGGCTCGTCATGGAACTTGCCTTCCTGGCGTCGGCACCCGCGGTCGGCCGCGAATGGACGACGGAGATCGTGGACGATCCGGCGCCGGACGACGGCCCTGGCGGCCGGCGCAGCGACCGGCACGCGGAAAGGAGATAAGGCATGAACTCGAAATTCACACGCCCGCTCGCCGGTTTGGTCCTACTCGGCAGCCTCGTGATCCTGTCTCTCGACTCGCCGGACATCGAGGCCGCCGGCGAGGGACGCGCCAACCTCACGCTGCTGGCGAACACGCTGGCCGCCGCATCCGGCCGGGCGTCGTCGCCCTCTTACGCGCACTCGGGGACGCTGGGGCAGCCCCAGCCCATCGGAACGTCGCAGTCGGCCAACCACGTCGCGGCGAGCGGCTACTGGCCCGTCGAACTCCAGGTCACCGTGGACGCGCCCGACGTCCCCCAACCGGTGGACGCCCTGTTCCAGAACCACCCTAATCCCTTCAACCCGGTGACTGAGATCGTCTTCTCGGTCCACCGCACCACGCGCGCCAGCCTGACGATTTACGACCTCCAGGGGCGTCGCGTCCGCACGCTACTCGACGAGACCGTTCTCTCGGGGATCCACGCGGTGACCTGGAACGGAAGGGACGACGCGGGACGGCAGGCGTCATCGGGCGTCTATTTCTGCCGTCTCGTCACCGTCGACTACCAGAGCGTGAAGAAACTGACGCTCGTCAAGTGAGAGGGGTCGATCATGTCAAAATATTCCAGGATGGCGGCGATCTGCGCGATCGTCCTGCTTGCGGCGACGGTGCGGGCCGGGGTCCCCCAGCTCATCAACTACCAGGGCACCGTCTTCGGCGATGGCAACCAGCCGCTCAACGGCGAATTCGCCGTCACTTTCCGGGTCTACGACGCCGAGAACGGAGGGTCCGTGGTCTGGGAGGAGACCCAGGACCCAGTTATCTTCGTCAACGGCCTGTTCTCGGTGCTGCTGGGCGATGAGACCCCCATCGAATCGTCTCTCACCGAATCGCCCGACCGCTGGCTCGGGATCACCATCGGCGCCGACAGCGAGATGGAACCGAGGCTCCGCCTGACATCGTCGCCCTTCGCCCTGCACGCGGCCGTGGCCGACGTGGCGCTGAGCGGAGGCGGCAGCGGGCTCACGTTGCCCTACAGCGGGACGGTGGAGTATCCCGGCACGGCCTTCCGCGTGACGAACACCGACACCGTGACCAACGACACCTGGGGCGCCTTCTTCAGCTCCGCCAGCCCCAACGGACGGGGCGTCGGGTCCTACGCCACCTACACGGGAGCGGCCACCAACTTCGGCGGTTCGTTCAAGGCCGCGGGCCGCAGCGGCATCGGCGTCATCGGCCAGGCCGGCAACACCGCCGCGGACGCCTGGAACATCGGCGGCAAGTTCATCGGCTACGGCGGCCACGGCTACGGCGTGTGGGGAGAATCGACCTCCGAGAACGCCGGCGTGGGCGGCCGGTTCGTCTGCAGCGGCGAATGGGGGACCGGTGTCCACGCCGTCGTCCCCAGCTACACCGCCATCGGCCTGAAGGCCGAGAACACGGGCGGCGGGATCGCGATCCAGTCCCTCGGCCGGCTCGACGTCCTGCGCGGTGCCGCCGCGTCGCATTCCGTGGCGATCTTTCGTGCCTCGACCACTGGCGAGTACAACGGCGACATCACCTTCCAGAACGGCGATGGAAGCAACGCCTGGCTGCTCAGCGCGCCGCGGGTGACCAGCGGCAACGACCTGGCCATCTTCGCCGACAACGGCGCGGGCTGGCAGGAGACGTTCCGCATCGACAAGGACACCGGCAACGTGGGCGTCCACGTGGCCGACCCGGACGAGAAGCTCACCGTCGACGGCAGCCTTCACCTGCTGTCGGGCGGCGTGAAGTTCGCGGACGGTTCGGTGCAGACGTCCGCGGGGGGCGGGCTGGAACTTCCGTTCGAGGCAGAGTCGGCCACCTCCGGCTATGCGCTCACGGTCCGCAACACCTATGACGGGTCGTACATCAACCCCAACGAGTTGCCCACCGGTGGCCATTTCGAGTCGAGCCTCGGCCCAGGCGTGGCCGGCATCGGGGCCCCGGGCGTATTCGGGAGCGGTCCTGTCGGTGTCCGCGGCGAGGCCGACGGCAACAACGTCCGTGCAATCGAGGGTGTTACGACCGGAATGCGGAACATCGGCGTCTTCGGTAGTTCCACCTACGACGGATGGATGCCGGCTCCCCACTATGGCGGCTGGTTCGAGGCGAACGGCCTGTCCGGCGTCGGCCTGCGGGCATCCGGGACCAGCCACGCCGCGAGCTTCTATGGTGACGTCAATATCTACTCCCGCGAAGGCGACCTCGCCATCAGGCTGGACAGCGGACTTGACTACGCCGAGGGGTTCAATGTGGTCGCAGACGTGGAGATCGAATCGGGCACCGTCATGGCGCTCGATCCGTATCATCCCGGCGAGCTTGCCGTCTGCCGTGTCGCTTACGACCGAAAGGTCGCCGGCGTCGTCGCGGGCGCCAACGGCCTCGGCTCCGGCGTCACCCTCGGCGGCGACGAATTCGACTGCAACATCGCCCTGGCCGGGCGCATCTACTGCAAGGTCTTCGACCCCGACCACGACATCGCAGCGGGCGACCTCCTGACGACCTCGGACGTGGCCGGTTACGCCCGCAAGGCCGTGGACTGGCAGCGGTCCCAGGGCGCCGTGCTGGGCAAGGCCATGGAGGCGCTCCCGCGCGGCCGGAAAGACAAGATCCTGGTCATGATCACCCTGCAGTGAAGGGAGGTTCCGACATGCGAACAACAACCCTGCGAATCCTGTTCGCTCTCTGGAGCCTCGGGATGCTGGCCGGAACCGCCCATGCTCAACCCGTGACCTCGGAGGAGGCAGAGGGCATCGCTGGCGAGTGGATCAATCTGGTCATCCGGATGACCGGTGCCTGGGGGGATCGGCCGGGAGCGTTCGTTACGAGCAGCGAACCGATGATCACGGACGGCCGTACGGTCGGCTACCTTTGCGCGGTCGAGCCTCACGGTTTTATTGCGGTCTCGGCCTACCGCGGGCTAGCTCCGGTGCGGGCTTACTCGGAGACCACGAGCATCACGGCATCGACGGAGACCGGGATCCCGGGGATCCTCAAGATGAAGATGCACGACATCATCGCCGAGGCGGAGTACCGCCTGGGCACGTCCCTCGACGCGGCCTCGATCGATGCCGTCAGCGACATCTTGGAGGTGGACTGCCGCGACGCCTGGCGGGCGCTCGGCACGGAGAGCGGCCACCTGGCGATCGCGAGGACCGACTACCAAGAAGGCGGCGTGATGCTGGAAACCGAGTGGGAGCAGGACTACCCGTACAACGCAAACTGTCCGGCCAACGGCTGCTCCGACGATCCCGAGGGCCGGACTCTTGTGGGGTGCGTGCCCACGGCGGCTGCGCAGATCATGCGCTACTGGTCCTGGCCGCCTGCGCGTAACGGCCACGCCATTCCCGAGTACGACTGGACCCTGATGCCGCAGACCCTGTCCGGGAGTTCGCCGAGCAGCGAGATCGAGGAGGTCTCGCGACTCTGCCGTAACATCGGCAGCGAGGCGGGCGCCCATTACGGATGCGACGAAACCTGGGCCTTCATGGGCGGCGTACCGGGCGACGACATGCGCGACGCCTACATCAACGCCTTCCTCTATCACGGGAACACCGACTGGGAACTGCGCGACGTTACGTCGTCGAGCGAATGGTGGAACATGATCGTCAATGACCTCGACGCCAACCGCCCCCTCCAGTACGCGATCTCGACGAGCTGGCTGATCCAGGGGCACTCCATGGTCCTGGACGGATATCGACTCTTCGGCGGCAGCATCCGGCAGTACCACATGAACTACGGCTGGGGGCCCGACGTCGAGTGCTGGGAGTATCCGTGCAACTACTGGTACACGCTCGACGAGCTCTATGGGAGCCAGGTCACGGCGGCTGAGAACCTCATTCGGCACATCCGGCCGTTCTGCAACGAGGGGGAGACCATTGCGGATGGAGATCATTCCGTTGACGGTGGATATCCATACATCTACTACGATCGCGACGTGACCGGTGCGAACGCGACCCATCAACCAGGGTGGAACATCCAGTTCTTGCCCGGGGTGCAGGTCACGGGGGTCAGCGCCACCGGAGGGGTCCTGAGCTACCTTAGCTACCCCGGCACGCCGACCAGGCTCTACACCATCCACAACGGGCGCGAACCCGAGATCACGATCCAGGGTGGCAGCATCGAACTGAAAAACAACGGGGGGATTCAGCTGCAATAGGACGGATGTGATGCAGCGACGGGCCGTACCGGGCGTACGTTCGATACGACCCGCCGTTCATCGAGATCGCGCCAGCACGAGGATGGTGAGGTCGTCCTGGAGTGGGCCGCCGATCAAGCCGTCGACGATCTCGGCGATCGCGGTGTTCGTGATCGCCGGCCGCGCGTTCCGCCACGCCGCGACCAGTCTGGCCAGGAGCGTGTCGCCACGGATCTGTTCGCCGTCGCGGCCGACCGCCTCGATGGCGCCGTCCGTGAGGACGACCGTGATTTCACCGACCTCGCAGACCGTCGTGCCCTGGCGATACGTGAAGTCCTGGAGAGCCCCCAGAACCGGGTCACCCGCCCGTGCAGATTGAACCTCGACCGACGAAGCGCCGTGCACGATCACCGGCGGCCAGTGCCCCGCGTTCGCGAACTCCAGTTCGTGGGTCCGGGGATCCAGCCGCCCCATGTACAGGCTCGCGAACCGTTCCGGCGCCGTCGACTCGAAAAGCAACCGGTTCGCCCGGGTCAGGCAGTCGGCGGGCGCCAGGCCCGACAGCGCCAGCCCGCGCAACGTGGCCTGCAGGCTGGCCATGAGCAGCGCCGCCGGTATGCCCTTGCCCGAGACGTCGCCCAGCCAGAACACCAGCCGACCGTCCGCCAGCAGGTGGAAGTCGTAAAAGTCGCCTCCGACCGTCTCGGCGGGTCGGTTCAGGGCCGCCACCTCGTAGCCCGGCACCGCCGGGGCCGTGTCGGGCAGCAATTCCGTCTGGATCTGGCGCGCCATCTCCAGGTCCCGCCGCAGCACCGCCAGGGTGCGTTCCTCCTCGGCCAGCCGGGCGTTCTCCACCACCTGGGCCGACTGGGCGGCGATGATGGCCAGGATCCGTTCGTCGTCGGCATCGAACGGGCGGCCGTCCTTGCGGTTGCAGGCGGCCACGATGCCCACCAGCCGGTCCTTCACCAGCAGCGGGACGCAGAGCAGGGTGCGCAAACCGTCGGGCAGGGGCACGCCGGCGAGCCGCGCATCGTCGCCGGCGTCGGCCGTGCGCAGCGGGGCCGGGTCGTGCAGCATGCGGCCAAGCAGTGCCTCGGAGAGGTGGATGGCCCGGCCCTCGCCGGACATGACGCGCACTAGGGTCTTCGCCGGAGTGCGACCGTCGCGGTCCAGCAGGCTCACCACCATCTGCTCGGCGGACACCGCCCGCCGCGCCCGACCGACGATGGCCGTGACCACCTCGTCGGCGCTGCCGGCGGCGCCGATGGTCCGAGCGAGCTTGTTGAGCATCGTCAGCTCGTCGACCGCACGCCGCAGCCGGCGATTCTCGTCGCGGAGATCTTCACGGTCGGGGCCGGAGTCGGAGCGCACGGCGACTTCCATCCGGAACGGGCGTCAACCCTGGCGGAGCATCGCGGACCGCCACCGCCGCAAGCGGTGAGGGCGCAGCAATGGGCGCAGGGCGAGCCGGCCGGTCGGTCCGATCCTGCGCTCGAGACGGTCGTATTCTTCCAGGCGTTCCCGGGTGTCGGCGGCCGGCGGGACCCGGAATCCGTTCTTGCGCATCAGTAGCATGCCCTTGACCTGGATCGCAAGCACCACGTCGAGCCGCAGCAGGCAGTACATGTCGGCGACAACCTCCGGCGAGAACCGTCGCCGCAGCGCGCCCAGATACGCGCCGACGGGCGTCTGCGAAACGGCACCGTGGTGGAAGAGAGCCAGCATCTGGGCGGTGGTGTCGAAGCCGGTGCCGATCCACTCCGCGGTGGCGCGCTCGCTGCGGCGAAAGACCAGGGCCAGGGTCACGGGCAGGACGATGATCACGACGAGCACGGTCAGCGCTTCCGACCCGATGAAGTGGTTGAACAGCGAGTGCAAGATGACCGCGATGGCCAGGCCCGGCAGAAACGGTAGCCGGGCGCCGCGGGCGAAGCGCTCCTGGGAGACGACGGCGAAGATCGCCGTCGTACCGCCGTGCATGATGGCCGTGCCGCAGCCGCGCAGGATCCAGATCCCCGGTCCGGCCAGGGGTTGCTGATGCAGGTACCAGAGGTTTTCCAGCAAGCCGAACCCGACGCCGACCGCGAAGCCGAGGATCGCCGCCTCGATGCCGAAGCCGATCAACCGGCGCCGGACCAGCACCACCGGCAAGACGGCCTTGGCAGCCTCCTCGAGAACCGGCGCCACGTAGCGGGCAAAGACCAGCGGATCGAGGCCGGTGACCCGGAAGATCGTCCGGTTCACGACGAACGTGGCGGCCAGCGAGACCCCGCCGGCGACCAGCGCGATCCCGACGGTGCGCCCCCGCACGAGCTTGAAGCTGTCGAGGCAGAGCAGCGCCGCAAGCAGGAAAATCGCCGGTGTGAAGGACACGAGCAGGTGGATCGCGTCGACGCCCATCACCGGTCAGTCGTCCGCCGACGGCGGCGCAAGGCGCTGCTCGCCGACGACCTCGCCGCCGCGCAGGATCTGCAGGTGAAGCACGGCCCCGGCTCCCGGAGGTCGGTCGAGCAGGACCTGCAGCGTGACGCGACCCCGGGCCTGGACGTTCAACCGGCCCGGCGCCGCGAGGACCTTGCCCTCTCCCGTGCCCGTGACCAGATAGCCATCGCAAGTCAGCTGCTCGTCGAACCCCAGTGCGAGGGCGGCGTCCCGCGGTGCATCGAGCTCGAGACGGATCCTGACGGCGTCGGCCGCGAATTGCACGTCCCCGACGACGGCGATCCCGGACCCGACCAGTTCGAGGGGTACCGGCAAGACGTCCGCGCGGGAATCGCTGGCTCCGACGGTTCCGAAGACGTCTCCGCGGGGGCGTTCCCCACTCTCGATGGCCGTCAGGATCACCGCTCCGGCCAGCAACCCGGCGACGAACGCGAGCCCGGGCGCGGGCCTCAGCAGTTCACGGAGCGCGCCGAGCACCACGCCGTCGAACCGTCGGCGTGACTCCGGCGCGTTCGCCGGGTCGATCACGGACATCACGTCGGCCTCGAGATCCGCCGGCGGGATGGCCGGGCCGACCTCGTCGAGGAGCTGCAAGCCGGCCCGCAGATCCGCGAAATACTGTGCCGCCTCCGGGTTTTCGGCCAGATAGTCCGCCAGCTCCGCGGACTCGGCCGGCGTGTTGACCGCGTCGATCTCACCGTTCATCAGATCGAGCAATCGCCGGGGAATCGTCATGGATATCCCTCCCGGGCGAGCTCCCGCTTCAGAGCCTGGCGGGCCGTGTAGAGGCGGGATTTGACCACATCCTCCTCGATGTCCAGGATCTCGCCGATCTCGCGGTAGGAGAGGAAGAGCAGGTGCTTAAGGATGATCACCACGCGCTGGTCCAGCGACAGCCGGCTCAACCCGAGCTGGAGGATACGGCCCTTCTCGGCGCTGGCGTATTCGTCTTCGGGGCCGGGGCGGTGGCTGACGACGTCGGAATCCAGCGGCCGGTACCGTTTCCGCCGGGCGACGTGGTCGAGCGCCTCGTTGACCGCGATGCGGTAGAGCCAGCTGAAGAACCGGTGGCGCGAGTCGAAATGGTCGAGCTTCTCGTAGGCCTTGACGAAGGCGGCCTGCGTGACATCGCGGGCATCGTCGTGGTCGCCGACGATCCGAAGCGCCGCCGTGAAGAGAGGTCCGTCGTAGCGCTGGATGATCACGGCAAAGGCCCTCCGCTCTCCTTGCCTGACGCGTTCGATGATCGGTAGATCGATGTCAGTCATAACTACCCGAGGCCGTGAGAAATGTTGGAGGGCGGCAGATCGCTCCGTTCCTCTTCCGTCACTCGATCTCGAGGATGTGGTCGAACCCGGCGATGGTGAAAAGCTCGCGCAGGTACGGACTGAGGCCGGTGATCCGTAACCCGTGCCCATCGTCGCGCAGGCGGCGTTGGGTCGCGATCAGCAGCCCGAAACCGGCGCTGGAAATGTACTCGAGCTGCGAGCAGTCGATTTCGCAGTTCGTTGTGATCGACATCAGGACCGGCCGGGCGCTGTCGACTTGGACGACGCCGAACTGGCCGCAAATCACGATCTTGTCCTCTTGCTCGCGCCTGATCTCGAACACGGTGTCCTCCAGCTTCTTGACGACCGTGATGGTTAGGTCGCGGCCGTCGTGCTCGAAGCGCAACTCGTCGACGACCTTGCGGACCAGCCTCAAGCCGAGCCCACGACCTGTTATCGCCTCCGGCGAGCCCGCGTGATCCGTCGGCGGTGACGCTTGCGGATCGAATGGCGCCGCTTCGTAGTCGGTCAACCTGAGCTGGACTCCGCGTTCCGTCCGGCTCAGCTCGACGCGGATCTCCGGCCCGCCGCCCCGGCCGTGCTCCACCTGGTTGACGAACAACTCTTCGGCCGCCAGCCTGATTGCCAGGGCGTTTGCCAGCGGCATGCGCTGACCTGCGAGCCAGCTCGCGACCGCGGTCTGGAGCTCGTTTGCGGCCGTCCGCGAACGCTCGATCATCCGGTCCATCGTTTCGACCCCGTCAACTGGTCGGCAAGCCGAGACGTCGCGCCAGGTCGACCATCTCCGGTCTCGGCCAGAACTTCGCGAGCGAATCGTACCAGCGCATCCAGAAGACGCGCCAGTCCCGCTCCTCGTAGGCCTGCTCGAGAGCAACCATCGCGTCGTCCGGTCGGTCGAGCGCCGCGAGGACGACCGCGAAGAACATCGGCGGGACGTACGCCTGCTCGTCGCGCTTCCGCAGGTCGGCCAGGATCGCCTCGGCCTCGTCGTTGCGGCCGGCCATGGCGTAGACTGACGCGAGATCGGGCAGGATCTCGGGATCGCCGCCGCCGAGTGCGAGCATCGAGTCCGCGGCCGTCAACTCGGCGATGGCGCCGTCCAGATCGCCCGTGCCGGCGCGGATCTTGCCGAGTATCCAGCGCGAGACCCAGTGGTCGCCTGCCATCGCGAAGGCGCGATCCAACGTCGTCTGCGCCTCCTCGTATTGCCCCAGGATTTCGTAGCGACCGGCGAGGTTGGCCAACAGGAACGTGTTCAGGGGATCCTTCTTGGTGGCCAGCAGGGCCTCGGCGAGCGCCTCCTCGTTGCGACCACGCAGGTTGAGATACTGCGCGTAGGCCAACGAACCCAGGTTCGGGTTGATCTGGTGCGCGCGCTGGAAATGAGGCTCGGCGCCGACGAGGTCGAAGTCGGCGTTCCAGACCAGGTCGCCGAGCGCGTTGTGTGCCTCGGCGCTGTTGGGCGCCAGTTCCAGGGCGCGCCTGACTGCTTGCCGCCACCGGTCGTTCACCGCCGCTGCGGGCAGCGCCGCCATCTGCTGCAGCTGGTGCAGCGAACTGCCGAGATGGAGGTAGGCGTCGGCGAACCGGGGATCGATCTCGATCGCGCGCTCGTAGTGGGTGATGGCGGTGCGCAGCGCGTCCGAGACCATCTGCTGCTGGTAGTGCTTGCCCAGAAGGTATGCCACGTAGGCGTCGGGTGAAACGCTGTGCGTCTCCGCGAGGCGGACCTCCTCCACGGAGGTCAACTTGGCCTGCACCGCGCCGGCGATGGATCGCGCGACCTCGCTCTGCAGGGAGAAGATATCCCTCAGATCGCGCTCGTAGCTCTCGGCCCAGAGAACCTGATCGGTCGCGGCCATCACGAGTTGCGCCGCCACCCGCACCCGGTCGCCGAGGCGCTGGACCGATCCCTCGAGGAGCGCTTCGGCGCCAAGCTGGCGGCCGATCTCGGCCGACGTGTCGAACTGTTCCCGCGCCTTTCGCGACGCGTTGCGCGAGACCACGGTCAGCGCGCTGATCTTCGACAGTCCCGTGACCAGTTCGTCGGCGATGCCGTCGACGAAGTACTCCTGGCCCGGCTGACCGGAGAGGTCCTCTAGCGGCATGACCGCGATGGTGCCGACGGCCTGACCGCCACCGATCGGACCGGGACGCCACAGGGTCGCGACGAGGGCGACGGCGATCGCCGCCGCGCCCGCTGCGGCCAGCCAGGCCAGCGGCAGATGACGGCGGCCGTAACGCCGGAGGCTGTAGATCAGGGTGGTCTTGGCCAGTCCGTGCTCGAGCGACTCGCCGACCGCCTGCAGCCTCTGCAGGACCTGATCCGCGTCCGTGATCCGGTTCTCCGGCCGCTTGGTCATCAAGTCCTCGACCAGGGCCTCCAGCTCCATCGGCGCGTCGGGTCGCAGCGAAGTCAGGCGCGGCGGCTGAACGTGGTTGATCGCATACAGCATGGCCAACTCGTGGTCGGCCTCGAACGGTTGTCGTCCCGTGATCATCTCGTAGAGGATCACGCCGAGGGACCACAGGTCGCTCCGGTGGTCCACGGCGCCGCCCCGTGTCTGCTCCGGGGACATATAGGAAACGGTGCCGGTCAACCCGCCGGCCTGCGTCAACCGGGTCCCGTCCACGTGACGCGCGAGGCCGAAGTCCATGATCACGGGCCGCCCCTCCGGCGTGATCATGATGTTGCCAGGCTTGATATCGCGGTGGACGAAGCCCTTCGCATGGGCGGCTCGCAGACCCTCGGCGATCTGCCGGGTGATGTCCAGGACCTCGGGGATCGGCAAGGGGCCCCCCGCGATCCGCTGGTCCAGGGTCGTCCCCTCGAGGAACGACATGGCGATGAATGTCTCGTCGCCTTCCTGGACGATCTCGTGAACCGGACAGATGTTGGGATGCTGCAGGTTGGCGGCAGCGCGAGCCTCGTTCACCAAACGAGCCTCGATCTGCGCGCGACCCCGGGAGCCGGGCGCGATGAACTTCAGGGCGCGGAGGCACCGCAGTTCCGTATCCTCCGCCTTGTAGACGACGCCCATGCCCCCTTCGCCGAGCTTCTCGAGGATCCGGAAATGGGAGATGGTTCGGCCGACCAAGGAGAGCCTCCCCGATTCGTGTCACCTTTGCGGTGCCGCCGCGATAGAGAATAACCGCAATCTGGATTTCAAGTAAAGACTGCGGATAGGAATCCCGACCGCCAAGGCACCCGCCCACCGCACTGATCGCTTTGAGCACCTTCAGGGGCGTCGGGAGGCGGGACTATGCGGTTGAAATTCCTATCCTCCTACTGAGGCCATGAGGTACTTGCTGGTGAGACCTCGGCCCTGTCACGGTCATGGCTTACGCCAGCCTCGCGCCAGTGCCGAGGACTCAGCTGCAACCAGGGCAGCTTCAGTTTCCCTCCTGAAGGCATTGGTCGCAGGTGACCTGCTCCCAGTGGACCCGTTTCACATTAGGGGCATCAGAAGCATCCCAGGCCGGGGGCTTCCATTCGATCTCCCACCGCCACACCTCTCCAGACCTCGTGGTGATCACACCTGGCAGGGTCACGGTCTGATCGTGATCGAAAAGCCCGAAGGTCGGGTTTGGGGTCCAGTCGGCGATCTCGGTGAGCGGCACAGGCCAGTCAATCCTGAGCCACTGCCATTCGTCGGGCTCGTCCGAGTAGACCGGCCAGAACTGGTAGTAGATCTTGGCGTCGGTCCCGATCATTACGTAGAGATTCGTGGGCTCCACTAAGCCGTGGCGTGCCTTCGACGCCAAGATGGTCATGGCTGCGACACCGCTGGCGGCGTTCGGATGGACAGGCACTGCCTCCGCCGCAGCTGTGAACAACAAGATGATGGCGATGAGCGACAGGGCGAGGCGTGGACTCCGGTGGATAGAATACACGGGCGATCTCCTTCCCCGGGGGTTACGATGGCCCGCAGTATAGCGCCGTGCGCCTGTCGATTCAACGCACCTCACCGTGTCCAGGCCGGCGTTGGCCTCAGTGGCCCTGGAGACGCCTCAGGGCCGTTCAGGGAACCGCAGGGTCCACGCCCATGACCGCGAATTCTGGGGTACCTCACAGGCGGAGGGGGGCGTTGTCCAGGCGCACCAGCGAACCCGCTCAGGCTTGAGTTTGGTCAGCCCCCATCAGCCGTCACACCCAGGTCACGAGCCCCCCATGGAGGCTCCATCCTCGAGCCGCCGGTCATCGAGCGGATCTTGACCCACATCTGTGAACCAATCACCCCACCGGCGGTTCTGCCGGCCCGGGCGCCGCCGCAGGCCGAGCTGTCGTTCGCCCAAGTGGATTCTGCGGACAGAGCGGAGGCATGGCCGGAGATCGACCAGACCGGCGGCCAGGACACCTGGGACTGAACCCACCGGACAGCACCGAAGGATCGACCCTCGAGAGTCGCCGAGACCGAGGATGACGGATCGGTCTGCCCGCGCGGATAAAGAGTCCGCATTCCGCAGCCCCAAGCCGACCCACGCGACGGCACCTGCGGACGGCTTGCCGCCCCCCGCTTTGAAACTGGATGATCACAGCGGTGCAATCTACCCGAATCGAGCACGTTCAGGGGCCTCGGGGGCGGGACTATGCGGTTGAATTTCCTATCCCCCAGGGAGGAATCGGGTTGTGGATGGGGTTTTGAGGAATGACAGGTCCGGGCCGAGGACAAGTAGCGGAGCGGAAGGGGCGTGGCCGCTCCGGCGGCCGCGCCCTCCGATCAGATGGCGAACCGCGCCGCCTCGCGCAACGCGGCATAAGATTGCCGCGGTTCGCGGCAGATCCAGACCGTGAGGTTGCCCTCGTAGGGCACGGCCAGCGGATGCTCGTGCACGGCGCCGACCTCCACCCGCGCGAAAAACCGCTCCAGGTTTTCGCGGCTTTCCCCCACGACCAGCACCACCGACCAGTCGCCCTCCTCGGGCCACCAGGTATGGCAGCTGTTGTGGCCGCTAATCGCCGGCGGCAGGCCCAGCTCCGGCCCCCAGTAGTTCAGAGCGCCGCACTCGCCGTAGTTGCCGGTGACGATGAGGCAACGGTCGCGGTCGGTCCCGGGCAGCGCGGCGTGGACCGCGGCGACCGTTTCGGCCATTTCCCGCCAGCCGAAACGGTCGGCGAAGTGCTGCGGCAGCGCGCCCATCTCGTTGTGTTCGGCGTTGCGCGGCCGTAGGCCGAGGGTCTGTTCGTAGGCGACGTATCCGGGCGGGCTCAGCACCGAGATGGCCAGCGGCGCGATGGCGGCGCCCTGTAGCACCACCAGCACGGGGAGCGCCACCGCCAGCACTCGCGCCGCGCGCCGCCAGCGAGCGAGCCAGTGCGTGACGAGCACCGCGCCGGCCGCCATCACCATGGGATAGGCCGCCACCAGGTAGTAAGGCTTGGCGTGCTGTATCGTGAGCCAGGCGCCGACCAGCACGAACGCCACGCCCAGCGGCCGCCAGGGGCGCAGGCTCCGGGACGCCAGCAGCCCGATTACGCCCACGAGCCAGAAAGGCGTGAAACCCGGGTGCGCCAGGAGAAGCTGCTCGAACCAGAACACGTGAGGCGGCATGGCCACGTTCTTGAGGTCGTGAGCGTTGCGGATGAACTCAAGGGTCGGCCAGTCATGCGTGATCTGCCAGACGAGGTGCGGCAGGCCGAGTGCGACCACGACGGCAGCGGCGATCAGCGCCGGTCGCGACAGGAGTTCGCGGCGACGCGGCGAGAGGATCAGACCCACGCCCAGGCCGACGGCGGCGAACAGCATGGAATACTTGTTGAGCAGTCCCAGGCCGACGACCACGCCCAGCATCCACCACCAGCGGCGGTCAGCGTCGTCCACGAGGCGGCAGACCACGAGCGCGGCGGCGATCCAGAAGACCAGGTCGAAGGCATTCATGCTGTAGAAACTACCGAGCGCGAGCACGCCGGGCATGAGACCGACCAGTACGGTCGCCAGGTTCTGGGCCGCCGCGTTGCCACGCATCTCGCGGGCCAGGAGACCCGCCCCGAAAGCCACCAGTCCGCCGAGCACCGCCGGCAGGAACCGGATCGCCAGCACCGAATCGCCGCATAGCGCCGTCCAGCCCGAGAACACGACCATGGCCAGGGGCGGATGGTCGACATAGCCCCAGGCCGGATGCTGGGCGCACATCAGGTAGTAGTACTCGTCGCGGAAGATGCCGTAGTTGCCGGCCGTGGCCAGTTGCAGCACCACGGGCAGCGCGGCCATGAGCCAGACGAGTGGCGACAGGGGCGGACGAGGTTCGCGCGGCATGGTAAGGCCTCCGTTCCAGAGGTGCGCCGCGATCCTACTACTCCTGATCCGCCCGGGTCCATACCGGGAGGCGCGAACGCGATCGCCGCGCGAATCCACCACGGTCGCTTCGTGTCGGCCGCCAGGCCAACCGTCGCCTCAATTAAGCAGAGACTTCACGCTGCTCCAGGACCTCGATTCGATAGTGACCGCCGCATCCTCGATGCCATCGAAAGTCAGCAGGTAGGTGTAGCGTCCAACAATAACTGACCCCCCTCCTCCCTCGGAATCAGTTGACATGTCCCCTCCTCGCCGACCGTCCGGGTCAAGCGAAGGAGGCCCGACATGGGACTGTTCAAGCGCAAGAAGACACCCCCTACGAGCGTAAAGATACATGCGGCGACCAGGCGCCCAAGGCCCGCCGTCGCTCTCACATCGTCCCCCTCGAGATCAAGCTCCTGGCCCTCGAGGCCCTGCAGACGGGTCTGACCCGCAGCGAGGTCGCCGGCATCATCGGCGTCGCCCCGGTGACGCTTTCGAAGTGGCAGAAGAAGTACGATGACGAAGGTCTGCGCGGGCTCTACCGCCGCACGTCCTCGCACCGCCACCACGCTCGTTGCCGCACCCTCGAGGAACGGATCCTCGCCCGGCGTGCGATGCACCCCGACCGAGGTGTGCGCCGCATCCGCGACGACCTGCGGCGCGAGGAAGGCCTCGAGGTCAGCGCCGAGACGGTGCGCTCGGTGGTCAACGACGCCGGCGCGGGCAACCCGCCGCCGAGGCCGGGCCCCCGCCCGCCGCAGGCCGAACTGTCGTTCGCCCAAGTGGATCCTGCGGACGGAGCGGAGGCATGGTCGGAAATCGACCAGACCGGCGGCCAGGACACCTGGGACTGAACCCACCGGACAGCACCGAGGGACTGCCCCTGGGTGCCGCCGTGACCGGGACCTGGACCGACGGCGACAGACCGGTCTGCTCGCTCGGGACGCGAAACCGTGCTCGGCGGCCTCAAACCAGGCCGCGCGACGGTGTTGGCGCCCGGTTTGCCTCTCCCGATTAGAAGCTGGATGATCGCGGTGGGACAATCCACGCTAATTGAGCACCTTCAGGGGCGTCGGGAGGCGGGACTATGCGGTTGGATTTCCTATTCCCAGAGAAACTCCGCCGATGGAGCCGTTATGTCCATCGGGCCGAACCCTTTCAATCCTAACATTTCGATAAGATTCGGGCTATCGCATGCCTCGATGGTGGACGTGAGCGTCTACGATCTGAAGGGGCGCCGGATTCGTCGAATCGTCGACGAGTATCGACGAGCAGGGACGCATTGAACCGCCCCAGGTATTCCGGAGACCGTTTCATGTGAGTCCGACCATTTCAGCCGGAGCATCCTGACAACTATACCATGCCTCTTCAAATTCCCTCGGCCGGATTGGTCCCCCGATCTGCGGCGGCGACCGAGCCGGCAACACCGCCGGCGCCTCCGTCGGCTCGCCGACGTGCTCGAGGATCCGCTCGACCACCGAACGGTCCAGGATGAAGGCGATGATCCGCATCGGCTCGCCACAATGCGGGCACACCAGCGGCAGGCACTCGTGGATCCGCGCCAGCAAGAGCGCCCAGCAACGGGCAGCCAGGCGGCCGGCGGCGCTGCCGTGTTCGACCGGCGATGACGGCGAAGAGCGCAGCGTCGTCGATCGAGAGCGGGCGCGCCGAGCGGACCCGCCTCAGTCCAGTCCCGGATCCACCACCACCAGGTGCCCGCTCTCGTTGCAGGTCACAGCGTAGTGCGTCGCCTCGCCCCGCAGCCACACAGCGTGCCCCGGCGCGAGCGCGCCGGCGGGCAGGTTGCTGGTGGTGCTGGAGATCACCGCGCCCGTCGCGTCGACGATGGTCACGGTGCTGGTGTCGTCATGGAAACCGGTGCTGACCACGGCCACGTCCCCGCCCGGCAGTTCGAGGGCGTCGATCCCCACGGGGCCATCGCCCACCGCGACCGAGCCGACCACGCTCACCGCGCCCGATCCGCTCCAGGTGAGGATCGTCAGCTCGTCCGAATCGAAGTTGCTCACGAAGGCCAGGTCGCCGGCCGTGCGGATCTGGCGCGGCGCATCGCCCGCGTCGCCGATGGCCACGGCCGGGGCGCCGAGGTCGACGAGGTCGTGATGGTAGATCTTGCCCGGCGAACCCTCGGTGACCACCACGGCGCCGGCGCCGCGGCGCACGGCCGCGGTGAAGGGTGTGCCGGGAGCCTCGGGGAAGCTGGTGATCTGCCGGGAGATGTCGTAGAAGCCGGAATCCGCGTTGTACTCGAGCAGACGCACGGCGCCAAAGGCGCTGGCCACATAGACGAAGCCGCCCGAAAGCGGGTCGGCGTCGAAAGGCTGCAGGTCGGTGACGCTGGACTGGAAGGTGAGGATCCCGGTCAGACCGAAGGCGTTGTCGGCGGGGATCCACTGGGTGAGGCTGGCACCGGTGGGCCCGGCCTGGACCATGGCGATGGACCCCGGTTCGGCCTCCTTGTCGCCGGCGGCCATCATCAGGCAGCGCCAGATCTCGAGCGCGGGCTGGTTGAACCCGGTGTAGACGGCGGTGGCCGGATTGGCGGCGTCAAGCGACCAGAGGGTGGTGCCGTTGCCGGCACCCACGGCCAGGGTGTTGTTGTAAGGGAATCCCGGCAGACCGCGCACGGGAAAGGCCGACTCGAGCAGGGCCGTCAGGTACCAGAGGCCCGGACCCAGGTCGTCGTGGCCGCCGGTGGCCTCGAGGATGGCAAGGTTGATGGGGGCGAACTGGTACAGCACCTGGATGGCGCCGAGGACCAGCGGCAGATTCTGCGGGCCCGGAAACGCGAGCGCGGCCTGGACGTCGAACTCGGTCCGCAGGGCCAGATTCCAGGTGGCCGGACCAGGGATGCCCGCCACGTAGCTGAGCAGCGCGTACTGCTTCAGCAGTCCCACGGGATCGACCTGCGCCTGGAAATCGATGACGTCACCTTCCTCCAGCAGCGTGAGGAGGTTCACGAGTGCGACCGGCCCGAGATAGGCATCGGAGGCGAAGGTGAGGGCCGTGGAGTAAGCGAAGATCACCTGCGCGGTGAAGGAGGTGTTCTCAACCGCCTGCGCGGGCACCTCGGCGCCCATGCCCACCACGGTGGTGGCCACGGTCTCGCCGTCGACCTCGGCCACGGGCGCGCCGAGGACCAGTTCCCGCGGCAGGACGAAGAGCAGGACCTCTTGCCGACCCTCGCTGCCGGCCGGGCCGAGGCTCACGGTCTGCTCGGGAATCACCCGCACGGCCTCGGTCTCCTCGTCGTCCTCGCTGACCAGGACGAGTTCGAGACGCACCTGGAAATCGACTCCGGGATCGTCGTCGACGTCGCCGGCGTCCGTGATGTCGTACCGGATCTCCAGGGTGATGCCCACGTCGAAATGCAGGCCGGCCGGCTCCATGGTGAGGGCGTGGGTGACGTCCATGCCCTCGCCGGTCACGACGACTTCTTCCTTTGCCGCGACCTCGGTGATGACGATCTCCGTCTCCTCAGCCAGGGCGCCGGGCGGCACGGTGAGCACGAGGCGTCCGTCCTCGGACCGGATGGTGCCGCCGGCCGGGCCGATGGTGCCCGAGGCATCCAGGGTGTTGACAGCGGGCATCGTGGGAGTCCCGTCGTCGTCGGAGCAGGATAGGAGCGGCAGGAGGAGGGAGCATACCAGCATGGCGAGCAGGCGACGCCGGGCGAGGGGCGAGAGCATGGGGTCTCCGATCGTTGCGACGCGCGGTCGGTGAAAGAGGACAAATACCATATTAGATCAGACGGGCGGGTCCTGCACGCGGGAACGGGCGGATCCGGTCGATTCGGATCGCGGCGGGTGCGCGACTTCAGGCGAGGTTCATCGCGTGCCGAAGATCCGGGCATATCCGGCGGTTCCGCCCTCGCCGAGATCCGCGACCTCTTCTTCCTCGACGCGCAGAACGGCTGGATGGTGGGTGAGGTCGCGGTCGTCGTGCCCGGCGGCATCGTCGCGCGCACCAGTGACGGCGGCCTCAGCTGGCGTTACCGGACAGGGTGGCGTCCGCGCGTTACCGAGCCTCCGCGGTGGACCTGGATGCCGCACGCCGGCTCCCTTCCGCTACTCGGACGACAGGTGTCGCTCAATTGCGCCGGCCGAAGCGCGACGCTCCAGCTCAATTGCTACCGCTCGTGGCACGCACTTCTTGTTGACGGGGTTAAAAAACGTCCCTAGTGACTTCGCGAGAACTATCGCGAGCGGAATTCCGGCGAGGCTAGCGAATAAGCCTGCAATCTGGAGAACGGCGATGATCGCCAGAACCAGTCCGAACGGAATATATAGAACCGTGACGACTGTCGAGTAGGCTTTCCATGCGTCGTTCTGCTTTTCATTCAATGCGCTGCGACTGACCATGGATTTCGAGAACGGAGCGAAGAGAAACTTCGCATACTCCATTAGCCCCCTACCTATTGGTGCAGCAATTACGGTAACTGTGAGAAGCAAGCCGAGGATCCAGGTCAGAGCGGCCTGAACGAATCCGAAGAGCGGAAAATGCCATAAGACATTGCCGAGTGTCCTCATATGTCACTCCAGACTTGTTTCCATGTGATAACCCACTCAACCACCAGTGACTGCGCAGGTCTTAGGGGGTCGCCTCCACCATAAGCTACCATGATACTCCTTTTTCCATCCCAGGATTTCCTACCGCATATTATCCCAGGATTTCCTACCGCATATTCGCAGGTATCCGGGCGAGTCGAGCGCATGGACGGCCAGATAGACATCCCGGACTGGGACCGCCACGGATTCGAGCGCCTGGTGCGGTACTGCACCCGGCCGCCGCTGGCCCAGGAACGACTCGGACGGCTGAACGACGAGCAACTCGTATACAGCCTGCGCAAGCCGACCATGGATGGCCGCACCGAACTGGTCCTTACCCCGCTGGAGTTGCTGGATCGATTGGCGCATCTAGTGACCCCGCCGCGGGTCCACAAACATCGTTACTGCGGCGTCTTGGCACCCAATGCCAGACTCCGCCGGGCCATCACCGCTTCGGCTGGTCCGGCGGGAGCAACGCTGCAGGTGCTCGAGCAGGCGCGCCAGAAGATGGGGCTGCCCGACGCCGAAGACACCGGCGACCGCCCGTGTTCGACCGGCGAAGACGGCGAAGAGCGCAGCGCCGCCGGCCGGCGAGACCGTATGGCCGGAGATCGATCAGACCGGCGGCCAGGACAACTGGGATTGAACCCACCGGACAGCACCGATGGATCGACCCTCGAGAGCCGCCGAGACCGAGGATGACGGATCGGTCTGCCCGCGCGGAAAAAGAGTCCGCATTCCGCAGCCCCAAACCGACCCACGCGACGGCACCTGCGGACGGCTTGCCGCCCCCCGATTTGAAACTGGATGATCGCAGTGGTACAATCTACCCGAATCGAGCACGTTCAGGGGCCTCGGGAGGCGGGACTATGCGGTTGAATTTCCTATCCCCCCGCCGTCCTGCTCGGGCTGTTGAGGCCTTTCACAGCTAGCGCATTGTCGGCATCAGATGCGCAAGAAAACACTCGGATGGAATATTCCAAAGGGACAACTATAACACACAAACCCAGAGCTCTTTTCGCACGGTTTAGATGGTGGAGATCCGAACCCATTCGACGGTGAGAGCAAGGAACATCGTGCAGTGCAACCCGGTACCGCACGGCATCGTAGTGCCTCTTCAAATATCGACGTCTATTCGATCCCGGAGGTCCCGACACATGACTGCACGAACCGTCGTTGCCGCCTGTCTCCTGCTCCTTCTCCATCCGACATCCGCGATCCCGACTCCGCTTCCCGACGAATTGGCCGACGAGATCGCCGCCGTAGAATCCCACCTGCAATCGTCGAACATCATCCGGGGCACGGCCGACTACACGCTGGCCGAGCGCATGGCCCACTATCACGTGCCCGGTGTGAGCATCGCGGTGATCGAGGACTTCCAGTTGCGCTGGGTCCGCCACTATGGCGTCGCCAACGCGTCGACCGGTGTGCCGGTCGACGACGAGACCCGTTTCGGCGTCGGATCGATGTCCAAGGGCGTCACCGCGGCGGGCGTCCTGTCGCTGGTCCGCGATGGGTTGATCGATCTGGACGGCGACGTCAACCCTCAGTTGTCGCGCTGGCAGGTGCCCGAGAACGAGTTCACCGCGCAGGCAGCGGTCACGCCCCGGTTGCTGATGAACCACACCGGCGGTGCGCCGTTCAGCCCGGGGGCGGACTACACCGCCGACGATTTCCCCACCCTCCTGCAGATCCTGGGCGGCGAGGCGCCCGCTCGCACCGCGCCGGTGGTGATCGATCGCGTGCCGGGCACGGAGTTCATGTACTCGAACAGCGGCTTCAGCATCCTGCAGCTGCTGGTCGAGGAGAAGGGCGGCGCCCCGTTCGACGAGGTGATCGCATCGCGCGTCTTTGCTCCCCTGGGGATGACCCACAGCACGTTCCGCAATCCCTGGCCGCCGAACGAGCAGGAACACAAGGCCGCCGGACACAACCGGCAAGGCGGCGTCTACGCCGATCCCCCGCGCTGGATCGGACACATCGCCGCGGGCAGCCTGTGGACGACGGCGACCGACTACGCGACCTTCGTCATCGAGATCCAGAACGCGGTCCGGGGCGAGTCGGATCGCCTGCTCACGCAGGACCTGGCCCGGCAGATGATCCAGCCCCAGGCCTCGGACAAGTACGGCCTGGGTTTCTTCCTGCACGACCGGGCCGGAGCCAAGGTGTACTTCAGCCATATCGGAGACGGCTCCGGCTTCGTGGGCGGCTTCGCCTCGCATCGCAGCGAAGGCAACGCCGCGGTCGTGCTGACCAACGGCCTGGTCGCGGTCAACCTCTGCCGCGAGGTGTTGAAGTCCGTCGCGACGGTCTACGACTGGCCCGACTTCCTGCCCGAGAAGCGCGACAACCTCGCGATCACGGATCGGGAGTTGAATGCCGCGACCGGGTGCTATCGGTACGGTCTGGACGGAGTCTTCCAACTGGAGCGGGATGGAGACGCGCTGCGCCTGGCCGGGCCGGGTTTGCCGGGCTACCGCCTCTACCGCGCTGCGGCCGACACCTTCGTCTGCCGCGAGCGGAACGGGGAGCTGGTCTTCGCCATTCCCGCCGACAGCAACGTCGCGTCTATCCGCGTCAACCTGGCCGACGACATCGGCCGCTTCAACCAGCCGGTCCGCGATGCGGTCCGCATGGCGCCGGAATCGAAGACACCCTTCGAGATGCTGCAGGAGGGCGACTCGAAAGCCGCGATCGCCATGTACCGGCAGGCACACGCCGAGGACCCCGGGGCGTGGGAGGTTTCCGAATCCCGCTTGAACCGACTGGGCTATCAATTGCTGGGCGCGGACAAGGCCCAGGCTGCGCTGGCGGTTTTCGACTTGAACGCAGAGTTGTACGGCAGCGCGAACACCTACGACTCGCTGGGCGAGGCCCAGATGGTCCTGGGCGATCATGTGGCGTCGAAGCGCAGCTACCGACGGTCTCTGGAGCTGGACCCCGGGAATGGGAATGCTCGGCAAAAGTTGGCGGAGATGGGAGACGCCGGCCCTTCTCGTAACGAATGAAGTCGACCCGGCGGACCCGGCTTGCGAATGGAGATCCCATGCACGACATCAGACGCGCACGAACCCTCGCCTCTCTTTTTCTTTTCGCCGGTCTGACCTGTACCGCGGCCTTCGACGCGGCGGTCGCTCAGGCTGGATCCGCCGACGTCGTCGTCGGACTGCGAACCATCAACGACACGGAGCTGTATTGCCGCTGCTCCGGCGAGGGCGATACCATTGTCGTCCTGCACGGCGGCCCTGGAGTACCACACGACTATTTTCTGCCTCATCTGGAATCCCTGAGCGACCACCACCGGGTGATCTTTTTTGACCAGCGCGGCACGGGGCGGTCTTCGGCCGATGTCGATCCCGCGACCATCACGATGGAAAATTTCATCGCCGACCTGGATGCGCTTCGAGAGAGCTACGGGCTGGAAACCATGCACCTGCTGGGGCACTCGTGGGGTGGCCTGCTGGCCATGCAGTATGCGGCCCGGTATCCGCAACATGTCCAATCCCTCATCCTGGTCGACAGCGCGCCGGCGAACTCGGTGCTGGATGAGCAGGGCATGGCCATCCGGGAGCAACGTCTCACGAATGAGGACAGGCAGGCCATGGCTGCGGTCACGCAGACCGAAGCCTTTGCCACCGGTGAACCGGCAGCGATCATGGACTACCTGCGCATCACGGAAAAAGTGAAGTTCTACAACCCGGACCGCCTGGCCGACCTGCACATGGAACTGGACCGCGCGACCATCGGCCAATTGATGAGGGTCAGCGGCGCGATGCGCGGCTACCTGGCCGACTACGACATCCATGATCGGCTCGGCGCCATCGTCTGCCCGACCTTGATCCTCCACGGCGCCTACGATCCCATTCCCCTGGAATCGGCCCGCCGCATCCACCAGCGCATCGCCGGGTCGACACTGACGGTCATGGAACGATGCGGACACTTCCCGTTCATCGAAAACCGCGAGGAATTCCTGGCGCTGACCAACCGTTTTCTCGATCGGGTGGAGTGACCGATTCGGGTGTTCGAGCGGCCGAAAGAAGTGCTGCTAAAGCGTCGGTCGCCTCCTGATCCCCGGGGAGCGACCGCGCCATTCGCGATCCGTCTGGACACCGCGTCGATCCTGAATGCCGACTCGGGCTGGTCCGCGGGCGCGGCTGGAACCATCGTGCATCTGACGCTGCAGTAGTCGACCATCGCCCGGGCGGTATCGGCCCCGAGGCGTGTCTACGAAAACAGGGAGAACACAGCAAGACTTTCACCAAAAGAAGCCGGTCGCCAAACCTCGCTGGGCCTGGCGACCGGAATGAAGAAAACTGAAAAGCGACGCGGACTATTTCAGGAGCACCATTCTCTTCGTCTCGCTGAACGCCCCGGCTTCGAGGCCGTAGAAGTAGGTGCCCGATGAGCACTGCCGACCGGTATCATTCCTGCCCAACCAAGTCACCTCGTGGCGGCCCGGTACTGCGCGCGCCCGCCGCTGGCCCAGGAGCGACTGGGGCGGATCGGCGACGAGCACATGGTCTACCGTCTGCGCAAGCCCACCATCGACGGCCGCACCGAGCTGATCCTCACCCCGCTGGAGTTGCTGGATCGATTGGCGCATCTAGTGATCCCGCCGCGGGTCCACAAACATCGTTACTGCGGCGTCTTGGCACCCAATGCCAGACTCCGCCGGGCCGTCACCGCTTCGGCTGGTCCGGCGGGAGCAACGCTGCAGGTGCTCGAGCAGGCGCGCCAGAAGATGGGGCTGCCCGACGCCGAAGACACCGGCGACCGCCCGTGTTCGACCGGCGAAGACGGCGAAGAGCGCCGCGCCGCCGGCCGGCGAGACCGTATGGCCGGAGATCGACCAGACCGGCGGCCAGGACACCTGGGACTGAACCCATCGGACAGCACCGATGGACTGCCCCTGGGTGCCGCCGTGACCGGGACCTGGACCGACGGCGACAGACCGGTCTGCTCGCCCGGGACGCGAAACCTCGCTCGGCGGCCTCAAACCAGGCCGCGCTACGGTGTTGGCGCCCGGTTTACCTCTCCCGATTAGAAGCTGGATGATCGCGGTGGGACAATCCACGCTAATTGAGCACCTTCAGGGGCGTCGGGAGGCGGGACTATGCGGTTGAAATTCCTATCCCCTTAACTGCGAGCTTGACCGTGTCCCACCTCGTTCGACGTCAAACACCCCGCGTCCACTCGTCGGCGTCCTTCAACACGCCGATCTCGCGCAGGATCGCCGGCAGGAAGACCACCAGGGCGATGATGCTCATCAAGGCCGGCTCGAGGTACTTGAGGAACATTGCCGCCATGGCCGCGCCGAAGGCCAGCCAGTCCGCCGAGGGCAATCGTTTCGTGGCCGTCGTGTTCATGACGTTTCCCCTCCGTCGTCGAGTTCGACCAGTTCCCCCACCGGCATCTGCGGCGCCCTGTCCAGCTGGAAGGCCAGTAGCGACCAGGCCCGGACGAACCGATCATGACCAGGACACCTTCTGTCGAAAATGTCCAGCGGCCGGCTCGCGATTCCCCTTGCCCGTGGAACCAGTTCGCCTATCATTCCGCCGCCGCACGCGCCAGATCTTGAGAACGCGGACCACCCGTACCGCTGCGCGGCCACCAGGCCAGGAAAGGAGCGGTGCATGAGCGATCAGCAGAAGCCTCTCCCCGCAACCGGCTTCACGCTCCTCGACGGCGTAACCTCCACCGGTATCGACCTCACAGACAGCTACGGCAGCCAGCATGACGTGGCGGCAGACCCGGAGCGGCCACTCGACGAACGTCTGGCCGCCTTCGAGGATGTCTTCGAGAGCGAGGTCGGCGACACCACCGTCGCCAGGGCCCGCAACATCGAGCGTGCCCACGGTATCCGGCAGGTGTTCCTCAAGTTCGAGGGCAGCAATCCCAGCGGCACCCAGAAGGACCGTATCGCCTTCGCTCAGGCCCTCGACGCCATGCGCCGCGGTTACGACACCATGACCGTCGCCACCTGCGGCAACTACGGCGTGGCCACGGCCATGGCCGCGAAGATGTCGGGCCTGCGCTGCGTCATCTACATCCCCACCGGCTACCACACCGGCCGGGAGAAGGAGATGGTGGAGCTGGGCGCCGAGATCGAGCGCGTGCCCGGTGACTACGAGAACGCCGTGGTCTTTTCCAGCCGGCGCGCCCGGCGCGACGAGCTGTACGATGCCAATCCCGGCGGCGCAAATACGCTACTGCAGCTCAGGGCCTACGGCGAGATTGCCTACGAGATCTACGACGAGCTGCGCGACGCGCCGGCCGCCGTGGCCGTGCCCGTGTCCAACGGCACCACCCTGGCCGGCATCCACCACGGCTTCGTCAGCCTCCACCGGCGCGGCAAGACCTCGCGCATCCCGCGGCTGGTGTGCGGTTCGTCCCACGGCAAGAATCCGATCGTGGTAGCCTGGCGCAAGAAGCTGCCCAAATGCGAGGATCTGCCGCCCGAGCGCATCAAGGAGACCGCGGTCAACGAGCCGCTCATCAACTGGCACTCCATCGACGGCGACCTGGCGCTCGACGCGGTCCGCAAGACCGGCGGCTGGGCGGCCGACGCCACCGACAAGGCCATGCTCGACGGCGCCCGCATGCTCCGCGAAAAGGAAGGCCTGAATGTCCTGCCGGCGTCCACCGCCGGCCTGCTCGTGTTGCTGGCCCAGCATCAGCAAGAACCGCTACCAGGCGACCGTTACGTCGCCATCCTGACCGGAAGGAAATAGCCATGACCCAGTGGTCCGAGGGACGCGCCGTGGTCTTCTGCCAGGGCGCATTCGGCACCACCAACGGTAAAACGGCTCACGGTCTGGTGCGTCGCAGCGAGCGATATGACATCGTCGCGGTGATCGACGCCAACCACGACGGCCGCGACGCCGGGGAGGTCCTCGACGACCGCCACGCCGGTATTCCCATCGTCGCCGATCTCGAGGCCGCCCTGGCGCTCGGCGGTGTTACTCACTTCGTGATGGGTCTGGCGCCCGACGGCGGCCGCCTGCCAGCGGACGCGCGCGCCGTTGTGTCGGCCGCCCTGCGCGCCGGCCTGAACGTGGACAGCGGCCTGCACGATTTCCTCTCCGAAGACCCGGGCCTCGCGGTGCTGGCGAAGGAGCATGGCGCGGTGATCCGCGACGTGCGCCGCACGCCCGATCGCCCGGACCTGCACTTCTTCGACGGTCGCATCGACCAGGTCGAGGCCTTCCGCGTGGCCGTCCTGGGCACCGACTCGGCCGTGGGCAAGCGCACCACCGCCTGGCTGCTGGTCGACGCCTGGCGCCAGGCCGGCCGGCGCACCGAGCTGGTGGGCACCGGCCAGACCGCCTGGCTACAGGGCGCCCGCAAGGCCATCATCCTCGACTCGCTGATCAACGACTTCGTGGCCGGCGAGATCGAGTTCGCCACCTGGTCGTGCTGGCAGGAGACCCAGGCCGACGTGATCGTTCTCGAGGGTCAGGGCAGCCTCATGAACCCCGCTTACCCCGGCGGTTTCGAGCTGCTGGCCGCCGGCCGCCCACACGCGGTGATCATGCAGCACGCTCCGGCCCGCAAGGAGTACGACGGCTTTCCCGGCTTCCCGATGCACGACCTGCCCACCCAGATCAAGGCCGTGGAGCTGCTCTCCGGCCGTCCCGTGGTGGCGATCACCGTCAACCACGAGGACATGCGGACCGATGAGGTTCCCGCCGCCTGTGCGGCCATCACCGCCGAGACCGGCCTGCCGGCCTTCGATGTCCTCCTGGACGGCGCCGCCGGCCTCGTCGAGGTCCTCGAACCGCTGCGTCTTGCAGCCCGGAGCACGTCATGACGTCCAAGAATCCCCTGGCCCCATTGCTGGTCTGGGACCGCCTCGAGGTGGGCCCGGCGACCATCGAGCCGCGGCGCATCAGCGCGCCCTATACCGTGGTCCGCCCCGAGGGCACGGAGTCGGTGGAGCTGAGCTACACCTGGGAAGAAGACGTCTTCGACCCCGCCGATCCCGCGGCCCGGAACCTGGCCGCCATGATCCTGGCCCAGGTCGCCCTCAACTACACGCTGTTCTGCCGCGAGCTCGTGCTGCACGGCCCGTTCGACGAGCGCGACCGCCGCTTCCTCACCGACATGGCGGCCAACACGGCGCGCGAGATCTACGTCAACAGGTTCCTCCAGCCCAACCCGTTCGTCACGGGCGCGGCGACGGAGCTGCCGCTGATCAAGGGCGACGAGGCGCTGCGCCCGCGGCTGGTCTTCCCCGATCCCGCGCCGGATCAGCCCCAGCCCGCGTGGGGTGACGGCCGCGGCGCCTGCTGCGTGCTCTCCAGTGGCGGCAAGGACAGCCTCCTGAGCTACGGCCTCCTCGACGAGGCCGGCGTGGAGACACACCCGATCTTCGTCAACGAGTCGGGTCGGCACTGGTTCACAGCTCTCAACGCCTACCGCCACTTCAAGGAAGCGGTGCCCGGTACCGGCCGCGTCTGGACCGACTGCGACCGGGTCTACACCTGGCTGCTGCGACGGATGCCGTTCATCCGCCCCGACTTCGCCCGCGTCCGCGCCGACATCTACCCGATCCGGCTGTGGACCGTGGCCGTGTTCCTCTTCGGCGCCCTGCCGCTGTTGCGCAAGCGGGGCATCGACCGATTGGTGATTGGCGACGAGTTCGACACCAGCACCCGGGTCCGCTTCAAGAGCCTCACCCATTACGGCGGCCTCTACGACCAGAGCCGCTGGTTCGACCAGGCCCTCAGCCGGTACTTCCAGCGCAAGGGCTGGCGCGTGCACCAGTTCTCGGTGCTGCGCCACTGCTCGGAGCTGCTCATCGAGAAGATCCTGGTCGACCGCTATCCCGACCTGCAGCGGCACCAGGTCTCCTGCCACGCCGCCCACAAGGACGAGCAGAGCGGTCGTATCCTGCCCTGCGGCAAGTGCGAGAAGTGCCGGCGCATCGTGGGCATGCTGTCGGCCCTGGGCGCTGCGCCCGAGAACTGCGGCTACAGCTCGGCCCAGATCGAGAAAGCGCTCGCGGCGCTGCACTCGAACAGCGTCAAGCAGGAGAGCGCCGGCGTGGAACAGATGATCTTGCTCCTCCACGAGCGCGGACTCTGGCAGGACGACGAGGCGCTGCCGCCGGCCCACCCCGAAGTGCTGCAGCTGCGATTCGACAAGGATCATGCACCCCTCGGCACCATGCCCAGCGACCTGCGCGGCCCCGTGCTGCGCCTCTGCCTCCAGCACGCCCGCGGCGCCGTCAAGCGGCACGGGCGGGTCTGGCTGCCCTGCGACCCCTTCGCCGAGCCCGACTTCCCCACGCCGGCGCCTTTCGAGCATCGCGCCCGCAGCCGGGCCATCAAGGGCAAGAAACCCTGGCTGCTGGCCGAGCTGACCTGGCCCGAGGCGGAGCAGCGCTTCCGGGAGACCGACATCGTGCTGCTGCCCGTGGGCGCCATCGAGCAGCACGGTCCCCACCTGCCGCTGGATGTGGACGCCTACGACGCCGACTGGCTCGCCCGCCAGGTGGCCGCCGCCTGCAGCGACCCCAAGCCGCTGGTGCTGCCGCTCATCCCCTACGGCGTCTCGTACCATCACGAGGACTTCTCGGGCACGCTCTCGGTGCGCAACGAGACCATGGCCCAGCTCATCTACGACGTGGGCATGGGCGCCACGCGTTGTGGCGCCACCAAGCTCGTGATCATCAACGGCCACGGCGGTAACGGTCCGGCCCTGGCCTTCGCCGCGCAGATGATCAACCGCGACGCCCGCATCTTCACCTGCGTGGAGTCGGGCGAGACCAGCGACGTCGACCTCGAGGCGCTCTCCGAGACGCACAACGACGTGCACGCCGGCGAGATCGAGACCAGCACCTCGCTGGCCCTGCGCCCCGAACTGGTGCACATGGACCGCGCCGCGCCGTCGGTGCCGCGCTTCTCCAGTCGTTTCCTCGACTTCACCAACCAGCGCTCGGTGGGCTGGAACGCCTACACCCAGCGCATCTCCCCCAGCGGCGTCATGGGCGACCCCACCCGCGCCACCAAGGCGAAGGGCCAGAAGATGTGGGAAGTGATGGTCCGCAACCTCGTCGAGTTCGTGGAGGACCTCAAGGGTCTCTCCCTCGACGAGATCCACCAGCGGCGGTATTGAGATGAAGATCCGGAGCGTCGAGGCCTGGCGCGTGGACATGTCCCTGGCCGAGCCCTACACCATTGCCTACGAGACGGTGGACACGGCGACCAACATCTTCATCCGCCTCGACACCGGCCGCTCGGTGGGCTTCGGCTGTGCGGCGCCCGACGGACCGGTCACCGGCGAGACGCCCGAAGAGACGCTGGCCGTGCTCGCCGGCGAGGTCGCCGAGGCGCTCAAGGACCAGGATCCACTGCGACCCATCGCCGTTCTCGACAAGATCCAGCCGCTCCTGGCCGACCGCCCCGCCGCCCTGGCGGCCGTGGACATGGCCCTCTGGGACCTCGTCGGCCGCACCGCCGGCATGCCGCTGTGGCGTCTGTTCGGCGGCTTCCGCACCCGTATCCGCACCAGCGTGACGGTGGGGATCCTGCCGACGGACGAGACCGTGGCCCGGGCCAACGACTTCGTTGCCCAGGGCTTCCGCTGCATCAAGCTCAAGGGCGGCGCCGACATGGACGGCGACGTCGAGCGCGTCATCAAGGTGCGCGAAGCGCTCGGACCGAACATCGAGCTGCGCTTCGACGCCAACCAGGGTTTCACCGTGGAGCAGACGCTGGCCTTCGTCGAGCGCGCGCGGCCAGCCAAGCTCGAGCTCATCGAGCAGCCCACGCCCCGCGACGAGCTCGACCAACTCGGCCGTGTCACCGCCGGCTCCCACCTGCCCATCATGGCCGACGAGAGCCTGATGTCCCTGCGCGACGCCTTCCGCCTCGCGCGCCGCGACCTGGCCGACATGATCAACGTGAAGCTCATGAAGGTGGGCGGGCTCACCCAGGCCCTGAAGATCGACTCAGTGGCGCTCGCGGCCGGTCTCGAGGTCATGGTCGGTTGCATGGACGAGGCGGCGCTCAGCATCTCGGCGGGCCTGCAGTACGCGCTGGCCCGCCGCAACGTCCACTACGCCGACCTCGACGGCCATCTCGACCTGCGCGACGATCCCACTGCCGGCATGGTCGAGATCAAGGACGGTTGGCTGGTAGCGTCGGAGCGGCCGGGGTTGGGGCTGGATCTGCGGCTGGGGCCGTAGCCGACCGTCAGGCTGAATCCGTCCCGGAGGCGACGCCTCCGGCCATTGCCCTGTACCCAATGTCGAAGAGGGGCCGTCGCCGATGAAACACGCTGAACGACACTACGCCGAGCGCATCGGCTGGCTGCGGGCGGCGGTCCTGGGAGCGAACGACGGCATCGTCTCCACGGCCAGCCTGGTCGTGGGCGTGGCCGCCGCGCACGCCGCGCGGGGCGACGTGCTGATCGCCGGAACGGCAAGCCTGGTGGCCGGAGCCATGTCCATGGCCGCGGGCGAGTACGTGTCTGTCAGCTCGCAGGCCGACACGGAGAAGGCCGACCTCGCGCGCGAGCAGCGTGAACTCGACACGAACGAGGAATTCGAACGCCTGGAGCTGGCGGCGATCTACGAGGGCCGCGGTCTCGACCCGGCACTCGCGCAACAGGTGGCCGAGCAACTCATGGCTCACGACGCTCTGGGGGCCCACGCCCGGGAAGAGCTGGGACTGACCACCGTCCACAGCGCGCGTCCCATCCAGGCGGCGTTGGCGTCGGCAGCGACGTTCGCCGTGGGGGCGGCCCTGCCGTTGCTCACGGCGTTCCTCACCAGGGACGCGAACATGATCCCCACCGTGGCTGGAGGCTCCCTGCTCAGCCTTGCCGTACTCGGCGGAGTGGCGGCCCGCGTCGGCGGCGCCGGTGTGCTTGCAGGCGCCGGCCGCGTGGCGTTCTGGGGTGCCCTGGCCATGGTCGCCACGGCAGCCGTCGGCATGATCTTCCGGACCACGGCCTCGTGATACGGATCGGCGTTCACCACGAACGCCAGGGAGGCACATGAACAAGCAGAGCAACCATGCGGCTCGGGTCTGCCAGGTCTGCGGCAAGGATCGACGATCCGACCTGCGCCCTGGAGCCCTCGTGCGGCCGGCGATCGCCCAGCTGATCGAGAAAGAAACCGGAACCTGGTCGGAGGAGGGCTGGATCTGCTCGGACGATCTACGCCGATTCCGTCTCGCGTACGTCCGCTGGATGCTCGAGGAGGAGCGGGGAGAGCTGACCTCGATCGACCGCGAGGTGCTCGAGAGCCTGGAGCAGCAGGAGATCCTCTCGCGGAATCCCGAGACGGAACTGCGATCGGAAATGACGATGGGGCAGAACGTGGCGGATCACATCGCGGCCGTGGGTGGCAGCTGGAAGTTCATCCTGTCGTTCCTGTTCGTCCTGATGATCTGGATCGTCACCAACGCCGTCCTGCTGGCAACCAAACCGTTCGACCCGTACCCGTTCATCCTCCTCAATCTCGTCCTGTCGTGTCTGGCCGCGATCCAGGCGCCAGTGATCATGATGAGCCAGAACCGCCAGGAATCCCGCGATCGCAACCGCGCCATTCGCGACTACCAGGTGAACCTCAAGGCGGAGCTGGAAATCCGTCATCTCAACCAGAAGATCGATCATCTGCTCTCCCACCAGTGGGAGCGGCTGGTGGAGATCCAGGAGATCCAGATGGAGCTGATCAACGAGGTGCGGGGTCGTCGCTGAGCGATACGCTCTGCCGTCGGGGTTGGGGTTGGGGAGAGGTGGTTTGTTATTCCTGTTCGCGACTACTACCGAACCAGACTCGCCTTCTCTGTAACAAATCTCGAACCGATCGCTGGAGACGACGCTGCGGCAGCTACCTCAACAGTCACGTCCACTTCCACGTGCTGGTGACCGACGGCGTGTTCAGCGACGATGGTGCCGGCGGGGCGGAGTTCCACCCGGCGACCGAACTGGACACCTGTGATATCGCCGCCGTCCAGACCAAGATCCGCGCCGTAGCCTACGTTGGCTTCACCGGCAAGGCCACCTCGACGACGCGGCCGTCCATGCCCTCGACTCCCCCGACCACGCCGGCGGCTGGTCGGTCGACGCCCAGGTAGACATCCCGGACTGGGACCGCCACGGACTCGAGCGCCTGGTGCGGTACTGCACCCGGCCGCCGCTGGCACAGGAACGACTCGGACGCCTGAACGCGCAGCGGAACGGCCGCTCTTCTTACCTTCATCCTCACGAACGTACCAAGCTCCGCCCTGGCGGGCGACCCGCCGCCCGCGGCGCCGGCCGCGGCAGCACCCGTCTACTCGGTCGTGAAGGATGACAACGGCGTATGGTGGTTCCAGAGGCCCGACGGCAGCCGCTTCTACTCCCTCGGAGTCAACAACATCGAGCCCGAACCTTTCATGCCGCGACCGGGCTCGGACTAATACAACCCCGTGCCCACGGAGTTCGAGGGCGACACCAATGCGTGGGCCGGCTTCGTGCGCAATTTCCTCACCAAGCTTGGATTCAACACGGTCGGGGCGTGGAGCTCCACGGTCCTGCCGACCGACGAGCGCTTCGTCGCCACGCCCATCCTGTACGTGGTGCTTCACAAGGGCACCCGCTGCCTCGCCCGGCTGCAGCCGGACTTCGAGTCGTTCGTGCTCCAGAACGTCAAGGAGTCGATCGCCAAGCTGCCCGGTCGAGAAGGACTGCTCGGCGTGTTCCTGGACAACGAAATGCCCTGGTTCGGCAAGACCGGGTTTCGGTACGTCCCGACCTACACCCTCCTGGAGCTGGCGTTCGAGCTCCCCACCGACGACGCGCGCCACCAGGCCGCCCTGGAGTTCCTCCAGTCGCGCCACGGCTCGGTCGAGAGCCTGGCGGCGGCCTATGGCCAGCCCGTCCAGTCCTGGGACGACGTGACGGTCAAGCTGCTTCACGGCTCTACCTCCCCGGAAGCCGCGGCCGATCGGGAGCAGTTCACCGCCATGCTCGCCGAACGCTTCTTCGAGGTTTCCTGCGGCATCGTCCGCCAGGAGCTCCCCGGGGTCCTGATCTTGGGACCCCGCTTCGCCGGTGATGCCCCCGACCCGGTCATCCGCGCTGCCGGCAAGTACTGCGACGTCATCTCGGTCAGTGATTTCCGTTTCGCGCCCAAGGCCGACGAGAACAACCTCGCCCGCTTCTGGCTGCTGGGCGGCCGCCCGCTCATGCACGTCGATTTCTCCTTCCGGGCCAGAGCCAACGCCAGCGGCAACCTGAATACCTACGGCGTGGGACCCATTTTCGACACCCAGGCCGACCGGGCCGCGGCCTACGCCGCGCTGGTCTCCGACACCGCGACCATCCCCTACGTCATCGGGTCGCACTGGTTCGGGTTCGCCGACCAGTCGCCGCAGGGCCGGTTCGACGGCGAGGACGGCAACTACGGCATCGTGGACATCCACAACAATCCGTACCCCGAGATGGTCGCAGCCATGAAGGCCACCAACGCCCGCGTGCCAGCGCTGCACGCCTCCACCAGGCGGGTCGTGCCCACCGAGCTACGCCCGCGCATGGCGGCTTCGTACGCGTCCGGCCAGCACCCCGAGCGTCCGCCCACGCTCGGACTCCTCGGAGACTGGGTCGGTCCGGCGGAAACCTGGACCGCGCCCGACGCGAAGATGTCCTGGGAGATGACCGCGGGCGAGCTCGTCTTGCAGTACGAAACGGGGACGCAGTACGGCGCCGGGATCAACATCTTCGGCCCCAAGGCCAACGCCAGCGGCCACGGTCCGTCGTTGGCGACCGACCTCGACGGCTACGCGAGTATCCTGATCGACGTGACCGTGCCCAAGGGTCTGCAGCTGAACCTCGTGCTGGCCGAGGCCGGTTCCGGCACGATCTGGATGCCCAGGTTCGATACCTCTGCCGGCGATGATGGCGAAGCCTTCGCCTCGATCCCCATCTTCGGGGATGGCGTCCGGATCACCCACCGCCTGCCCATCGACGGGCTGCTCCTTCAGCAGTTCTACGGAAACCAGGCCGGCGCCCGCAGGATCGACATGCAGGTCGTGCGCAACATCGGGTTGGTCGTCACGGGCGTACCCGAGTCCGGGACGGTGGTCGTCCACAGGCTGGAGCTCATCCGGTAGCGCCGCTAGTCGAGCAGGCAGCTCTTGTCCGCGTCCATCCGCAGCAGTGTGACCGGCGGCGTCAGTGACCTGTCTAAACGAATACTTCGATTACTACTATCGCGACTGGACGCATCTCGGGCTGGAGAAGGACTGTCCTGAGCCGCGCGATGTCGAGCCGCCAGAGGTCGGGCCGATCAGGTCGCGGGCGATCCTCGGCGGACTGCATCATCGGTACTCTCGCGAGGCTGCTTAGGGCTGTCTGATTGGTGAGTTGGGTCAGCCTTGGGCGGCGAGGTCTGTCTGGAAGTGTCGTCGGATAGGGAAGAATTCGGTTTCGACGGCCTAACCCTCCTGATCGGACTGATGTCAGTCCTTCCCGTTATCGGATTGCCGGCCTCAGACGCTCAAGATTTCGCGCGGATGGAATATTCCGAAGGGACACGGCGCGGCCGGCCCTATACTGGCGATCGCGGTTCCGGTGCGGTCGACCGCGCCGGACCGGCCGCCCTCAGTTCAGCTTGAAGGTCACGGGCATCATCACCCACACCTCCACCGGCTTGCCGTCGATGAGCGCCGGCCGCCAGGTGGAGGTACGCGCGCAGTCGTCGGCGGCCTTCCGCAGGGCCTCGGGACCGTCGATGATGATCACGTCCTTGACCTTGCCCTCCTTGCTCACCAGCACGCGCACGATCACGGTGCCCTCGACCTCCGCGTCCCTGGCCATCTCGGGATAGACCGGCGACTCGATGCTGATGCGCTGCGGCTCCTCGTCCACGACGATGAACTCGTCGGGCGAGGGCGAGGTGTCCACGTCGATGTCCACGACCAGCGAGTCGCCCTCGCCGGTGCCGACGCCGAGGTCGCCGAGGTCGACGGGCTCGAGAGCCTCGGACATCTCCGTGACCGTCGCGATGGTCTCGGTGGTGGCCTTCTCGTCGGCCACGGGCTCGGGCACGGCGATCTCCGGCGGCGGCGCGGCGATCTTCGCCACCTCCTCGGCGACGTTGACCTGGGGCACCGAGGGCCGGGCGATCGACGGCGGCACGCCGAGGTCGGTGTAGCGCACGATCTTGATCTGGCGGGCGACCGGTGCGGCTTCCGGCGTGCGGTGCGACCACCACGACCAGGCGCCGAAGCTGGCGAGCGCCAGCGCCAGGGTGACCGCGGCAGCCGAACCCAGCCAGCGGGCCAGCTCCCGCCGCAGCGGGTGCTGCTCGCCGGTGACCGGCAGGCTCGTCGCCTGCTCGAGCCGGAAGGCCCAGGGGATGTGGCGCACGCCGCTGTCGCTCATCGGGTCCCCTCCAGGGTCTCGACGTCGCGGTCGGACATGGGGATCAGGCTGAAGCGCTCCATGCGGGCGTCTTCCAGGGTGTCCATCATGTCGACCATGGGCTCGTAGCGCGCATCGCGGTGGATCTTCACCAGCACGATCAGGTTGGGGTTGACCGCGGCGTTGGCCTGCATGGTGGGCGCCAGGTCGGCCCAGGTGATCGGCTCGATGGCCTCCTTGCCGAGCTTGACGAAGAGTTCCTCGTCGCGGTCCACGTAGACCGTCATCACGTTGGACTCCGGCACCTCCACCTTGGCCCCCGGCTCCGGCATGTTGACCTCCATGGCCAGGGGTCGCCGGAAGACCGTGGTGACCATGAAGAAGATCAGCAGCAGGAAGGCCACGTCCACCATGGGCGTCATGTCGATCCGGATGCCGGGCCGCTTCTTCTTCCCGCGGCCGAGGACGCCGGTGGCGCGCTTGCCGGACTGGCCGCTGTCGGGAGCGGAGACGTCAGCCATCGCTTCGCTCCTTGTCTGCGGGTGACGCGCCGTGGCGCGCGGCCGCCGGCTGCTTGGCCAGATCGGTCATCAGGTTGAAGCGGAGCGTCTTGGCGCGGGCGAGGGTGTCCATGAGGTCGGCCATGGCGCCGAAGGGCGCGTCGCGGTCGCCCTTGACCACCACCACCGCGTCGGGATTGCGGCTCCGCCAGTTGACGATGGCGTCCAGCATGTTGTCTGGCCCCAGCTCCTGGATGTCGGTGCCCGCCGCGCTGGAGATGAAGACCTGCCCCGTCTGGTTCATGGTCAGGATGATCGTGCCGGTCTCCGGAACGTGGATCTCCGACTGCGAGAGCGGCAGGTCCACCGCCACCGTCTCGGGCGGCCGGAACTGGGTGGTGGACATGAAGAAGATCAGCAGCAGGAAGGCCACGTCCACCATGGGCGTCATGTCGATGCGGACGCGTGTGCGACGTGCCATGGCTCAGGACTCCTCGCGCAGCTCGAGCAGCTTGACGATCTCGTAGCTGGTCTCCTCGACGCTGTCGTTGAAGCGATCGACGCGCGTCGTGAAGTAGTTGTAGAGCACCGTGGCGATGATCGCCGTGGTCAGGCCGAGCGCCGTGTTCACGAGCGCCTCGCTGATGCCCAGCGCAAGCTGGGTGGCGTCGGGAGCGCCGGCGCGGGACATGGCGTGGAAGGAGCGGATCATGCCGATGGTCGTGCCCAGCAGACCGATGAGCGTGGCGATGGAGGCGATGGTCGACAGCGCCGTCAGATTCTGCTCCAGGTTGGGAGACTCGAGGGCGCTCGCCTCCTGCAGCGCCCGCCGCGTCTGGTCGAGCGCTCCGTCCCCCTTCCCCTGCTCGCAATGGCGGCGGTAGCTCTCCAGGCCGGCCCCGATCACGTTGGCGAGGCTGCCGCCCTGCGCCTTGCAGGCCTCGACGGCGGCGGCCAGCTCGCCGCCGTGCACGGAGGCCTTGATGGTCTTGATGAAGCGCCCGACGTTGCCGCGCCCGCCGGCGCGCCACAGCACGATGAAGCGCTCGATGGCGAAGGTCAGGGCCAGGAAGAGCAGCGTCAGACCGATGACCAGCAACGGTCCGCCGCGGCGGATGTACTCCGGCGACGCCTGCCAGATGTACCAGGACACGACCAGCGAGGCGATCGTGATGGGGAGCAAGATCCAGTTCTTCATCGCGGCTCGTTCTCCTTTTGGGTGTTGCGGGCCTGTTCGAGCAGCCTGGCCCCGCTCTGCAGCATGGCGTTGCGGGGATCGATCTCGCGGGCGCGTTCGAAGGCCGCCGCGGCCGCGTCGAGCTGGTTCTGGCCGAGCCGCGCGCTGCCGAGACCGGCCCAGCCGTCGGCATTGGCGGGTTCGACCTCGGTCGCCTCGCCGTAGTAGCGGGCGGCGTCGGTATAGTCGGCCTGGCGCAGGCGGCAGAAGCCGAGGCCACGCAGGGCCTGGGCGTGCCGCGGCTCCTTGGCGAGCACCTGCCGGTACTCCGCCTCGGCCGCGGCGATCTCGCCGGTGGCCGCCATGGCCTGCGCCAGCATCAGGCGGGCGACGGTCAGCTGGGGGTCGATCTCCGTGGTCCGGCGCAGGGTCGGCACGGCCTCCTCGAGGCGACCGGCGCGATACAGCGCGATACCCAGGTTCAGGTGGATGGCGGCGATGTCCGGCGCCAGGGAGATCGCCCGCCGGAAGGCCGTGACGGCCTCCTCGGCGCGGCCGGTGCGCAGGGCCAGCACGCCCTGCTGGAAGGGAACCTGGTAGAGGGTGCTGTCCGCGGCGGCGGCGCGGGCGAGGGTGGTCGCGGCGGCATCGTTCTGCCGCTGGTCCATCTGCCAGTCGGCCAGCGCCAGGAGCGTGGGAGCGTCCAGGGCGCTCGAGTCCGGAAGCGCGACGAGGATCGCCGCCGCCTCGGCCCGCTGCGCGGGATCGCTGCCCTGGATGGCGGCGCGCGCGAAGGCGAGGCGCGCGGCCTGATTCGCCGGATCCAGCTCAATGGCCCGCGCGGCTGCCCGGGCCGCCTGATCGTGGCGACGCAGAGTCTCCAGCGACTCGGCCAGACCGAGCCAGGCCGTGGTATCGCTGGCGGCGGTCTCGAGATAGCGCAGGTAGGTGCGGGCAGCCTGCTCGTGACGGCCGGCGCGGCGCAGCAGGTCGGCCAGGTCGGCCAGTACCGGCGCGTAGGTCGAGTCGGCCGCGACCGCCTGCAGGTAGCTTCGGTGCGCGTCGTTGAAGCGCTGCTGATCGCGGTAGAGATTGCCCAGCTGATGCAGCAGCGGCGCGGAGGACTCCACGCCGGGCACGGCGAGAGCCTGCTCGTAGGCCTGGATGGCAAGGGCGGGCAGGCCCCGCTGCTCCTCGATCCGGGCGACGAGTTCCGCGTGCTCGGGGTCCGCCGGGTTCAGGTGCATGGCGCGCAGGGCGGCCGTCTCGGCACCCGCCAGATCGCCCCGGGCCAGGAGCAGGAGCGCCTGCCCGTGGTGATAGTGGTCCTCGCCCTCGGCCACGCCGCGGCGCTTGCCGCCGCGCTCCAGCCGGCGCGCGGCCTGCTCGAGATCGCCGGCCGCCAGGTCGAGGCGAGCGAGTCCGTACTGGGCGAGCCATAGCTCGGGCTCGGCGGCGGCCGCCGCCTCGAGCAGCGGTCGGGCCTCGTCCACGCGACCGCGCCTCACCAGGAGCACGCCGAGACCGGCCTGCGCCGCGGCCACGTGGTCGCCCGCCGCCGCGATGGCCGCCCGGTATTCCTGCTCGGCCTCGTCCAGCCGTCCCTGCCGGAGGGCGACCTCGGCCAGTCCACCATGGGCCTCCGTCAGCCGATAGCCGGCGACCACCGCCTCGGTGAAGCGGTCGCGGGCACTGTCCAGACGCCCCTCCTCCAGCGCCCGCTTGCCCAGCCGGAGGGGATCGTTGTCCATGGTGTAGACCGGGTGGTCCGAGGCGAGGGCAGCGGCGGCCGGCAGGCACACCAGCGCGATCGCGAGCCCGACGAAGCAGCGCGCGATGGACGATGGGTGGCGACGTCCCGGCATGCGGCACCCCCGGTCAGGGCCCTCTAGCGACCCGGCGGATCGCGGGTGATCACGATCTCCCGCGCCACGTTCCGCGCCGGCACGGCGCCGGCGCGGCGAACCTGTCGCTGGCCACGGTCGCTGGCCAGATGCGTGACGAACTTCGTGCCCTCGATCCCGCCGGCGGCGCGGCAGGCCACGTACAGCATGTGGTGCAGAGGATAGTCCCCCGTCACCAGATTCGCGTAGGACGGCCGCGTCGGGGGCGCATCGGCGCCGGCGCGCACCGGGCGGACGGCCACGTCGTCGCGGGACCCGAGGTCGACGGTCAGCGTGCTGACCAGCCCGCAGGCGCCCGGGTCGGCCGCCACGGCGCGGGTCACGGCCTCGGCGTCGGCCACGAAGACCACCTCCCCGTCGGCCCGATCGGCCAGACCGAGGCGCCGGCCCGCCGCATCCCAGAGCCCCTCGTTGGGGTCGGGCGCGTACAGGCGCGTGCAGCCAGCCGCCCGGCCGCCGTCCAAGAGCCGACGCAACGCGTCGAGATCCAGCGGGCTGCCGTCGGCGTCCACCGCCGTGACCACCGCCATCCCGCCCACGGCCACCGGCACCACGACCGCGGTGTCGCCGTCGACCGCCCGCAGCTGGTCCTGCTCCGCGGCCGAGGGCGCCCGCAGCAGGAAGGCGGCGTCGGCGCGGCGATTGAGCAGGTCCTCGAGGGCCTGATTGGTGCCGCCGGCGGTGAGCCTCACGGTCAGCTCGGGGTAGTCCTGGCGGTAGGAGGCGATCAGGGAGGGGACAAGGCGCGGCGCGAGCTCGCTGCCAGCGACGGTCAGCACGGCCGGCCCATCCGCGGATCCGCCGAGGAAGCTCCCGAGCTTCTTCCAGTCGGGCACGCCACGGGTCGCGAAGAGCACCGCCACCACGGCCACGTAGATGGCGAGGCGAAGCAGGAACCAGGTGCGACGCCGGGAAGACATGGGTCTTAGTTTTTGGTTGCGCCAGGGGTGGCGAATTCTATACTCGCGGCATGCTACCGCGATACGGTTTCTCTTCTGGCCACGAACACCCGGCGGGTCATGGTTGCCGTGCGTCGTTGGCGGGGCTCGCCCTCGTCGCTCTGGTGCTCGCCGTTCAGCTCGGTGGGTGTGCGGGCGGCGACGCTGGGAGCGGGGCGGATCCCGCCAGCTCCGAATTCTCTCTGTCAGCTTATGAAACCGCTTTCATCGATAGTTTGCAAGCCCGGACTTTCCGCTTCTTCTGGGAGCTCTGCGACCCCGTCACCGGCCTCGCGCCCGACCGCGCGCCGACGCCGTCCTTCGCCAGCGTCGCCGCCACCGGCTTCGCGCTGACGGCCTACCCCATCGGCGCGGAGCGCGGCTGGATCTCGCGCCAGCAGGCCGCCAACCGCACGCTGCGGACCCTGCGCTTCCTCTGGACCGCTCCGCAGGGCGACGACGCCGCCGGCACCATCGGCACGCACGGACTCTTCTACCACTTCGTCGACCCGGCCACCGGCGCGCGCTACGGGACCGTGGAGCTGTCGACGGTCGACACGGCCCTGCTGCTCGCCGGTGCGCTCTTCTGCCAGACCTACTTCGATGGCCGCTCGGCGACCGAGGACAGCCTGCGCGCCCTGGCCGACTCGCTCTACCGGCGCGCCGACTGGCGCTGGGCCTCCGTCCGCCCCCCCACCATCGGTCACGGCTGGACGCCCGAGGACGGTCATCTGCCCTACGACTGGCGGGGCTACAACGAGGCCATGATCCTCTACATCCTGGCCCTGGGCTCGCCGACCCATCCGCCCAACCCCGGCGCCTGGGAGGCCTGGACCTCGTCCTACCGCTGGGGCGAGTTCCACGGTCAGGAGCACCTCGGCTTCGCGCCGCTCTTCGGCCACCAGTACACGCACGTGTGGATCGATCTGCGCGGCATCCGCGACGCCTTCATGCGCGCCCACGATCTCGACTACTTCGAGAACTCGCGCCGCGCCGTCCTCTCCCAGCACGCCTACGCCCTGGCCAACCCGGACGGCTTCGTCGGCTACGGGCCGCGCCTGTGGGGTCTGACCGCCTGCGACGGGCCGGTGCACGGGACCTTCACCATCGACGGCCGCGAGCGGAGCTTCCGCACCTACGACGCCCGCGGCGCCTCCTTCACCCGGGTGACCGACGACGGCACGGTCTGCCCCTCGGCCGCGGCCGCCTCGCTGCCCTTCGCGCCGGAGCTGGTCGTGCCCCTGCTCGTCACGCTGCGCGAGGACCACGGCGATCTCCTCTGGAGCGATTACGGTTTCCTCGACGCCCTCAACCCGACCTTCACCGTCGACGTTCCGGTCCAGCACGGTCGGGTCGTCCCGGGGCGAGGCTGGTACGATACCGACTACCTGGGGATCGATCAGGGCCCGATCCTGGCGATGATCGAGAACTGGCGCAACGAGCTGGTGTGGGCGACGATGCGGCGCAATCCCCACGTGGCGCGAGGGCTGCGGGCCGCCGGCTTCGGCGGCGGCTGGCTCGAAGCGGACGCGGAGCGGCCGTGAGGCGGTGGCGCGTCCCGATCAGCCTCCTGGCCCTCGCGAGCCTGCTGGGCGGATGCGGGCGGCGCGAGTCCGAGGTGACGGTGATCCGCTTCTGGGCCATGGGACGCGAGGGCGAGGTGGTGCAGGAACTGGTGCACGACTTCGAGGCCCGGCATCCCGAGCTGCGCGTCGAGGTGCAGCAGATCCCCTGGACGGCCGCGCACGAGAAGCTGCTGACGGCCTTCGTCGGCCGCGCCACGCCCGACCTGGCGCAGCTCGGCAACACCTGGATCGCCGAGTTCCACGCCCTCGACGCCCTCGCGCCGCTCCTGACCCGCGTGGCCGCGTCCGCCACGGTCGATCCGGCCGACCACTTCGACGGCATCTGGCAGACCAACGTCGTCGACGGCATGCTCTACGGCGTGCCGTGGTACGTGGACACCCGGCTGCTCTTCTACCGGAGCGACCTGGTGGCCGCGTCGCCGAGCACGTGGGCGCAGTGGCGGGCCACCATGGAGCAGGTGAGCGCTCGGGGCGGCCCGGGCGTCTACGGCGTCCTGCTGCCGATCAACGAGTGGGCGCAGTTGGTGATCCTGGGCCTGCAGGCCGGCTCGCCGCTCCTGGGCGACGGCGACACGCGGGGCGCCTTCTCCGAGCCGGCCTTCCGGCGGGCCTTCACCTTCTACGTGGATCTGTTCCGCGATGGCCTCGCCCCGCCGGTGAGCAACAACGAGGTCGCCAACCTCTACCAGGAGTTCGCCCGCGGCACCTTCGCCATGTACGTGACGGGGCCCTGGAACCTGGGCGAGTTCCGGCGGCGCCTGCCCGCCGCGCTGCAGGACGCGTGGACCACGGCGCCGATGCCGGGACCGGAACCCGGGACGCCCGGCGTCTCGCTGGCCGGCGGCTCGAGCCTGGTCATCTTTCGCGAGAGCCCCCACCAGGATGCGGCCTGGCGCCTGATCGAGTTCCTCTCCGAGCCGGCGCAGCAGCTGCGCTTCTTCGCGTTGACGGGCGACCTGCCGGCCCACCGCGCGGCCTGGGACGACTCCGCCCTGACCGCGCCGCGCATCCGGGCCTTCCGCCGGCAGCTCGATCACGTCGTGCCCACCCCCCGGCTGCCGGAATGGGAGCAGATCGCCGACCAGGTGTGGCGGCGCGCCGAGCAGGCCGTGCGCGGCGACGCCTCCATCGACGAGGCCCTCGCCGGGCTCGACGCCGACGTCGATCGCATCCTCGCCAAGCGCCGCTGGCTGCGCGAGCGCGCGAGCGCGGCGGCGGGCGGAACGGAGCGGCCATGAGCAGCGGCTACACCCGCGCACGGGCTCGCGCCGGCCGGCTCTTCGTGGCCCCGGCGCTGGTCATGCTGGTGGCCTTCTTCGTGCTGCCGGTGGTGGCCGGCCTGCTGCTCAGCTTCACCGATTTCGACCTCTACGCCATCGCCGATCCCGGCGCGGCGCGCTTCGTCGGCCTGGCCAACTTCACCGCCGTGCTCACCGACCCGGCGTTCTGGCAGGCCCTGACCAACACGCTCACCTTCGTGTTCGTGGGCGTGCCGCTGTCGCTGATGGTCTCCCTGGCGGCGGCCCTCCTCCTGGACGACCGCCGCGCGCGCTTGCGCGGCCTCTTCCGCACGGTCTATTTCGTGCCGGTCGTGACCACGCTGGTCTCGGTCGCCATCGTCTGGCGCTACCTCTACCAGCCGCAATACGGCCTGCTGAACCACGCCCTCGGCCTGCTGGGCCTCGGCCCGATCGACTGGCTCGGCGACCCGCGCTTCGCCATGCCCGCCATCATCATCCTCGCCGTCTGGAAGAACTTCGGCTACAACATGCTGATCTTCCTGGCCGGCCTGCAGACCATCCCCGACGAGCTCTACGAGGCGGCAGCGATCGACGGCGCCGGTCCCTGGCGCCGCTTCCGCCATATCACCTTGCCGGGTCTGGCGCCCACGGCGCTCTTCGTGGGCCTGACCACGCTCATCGGCTACTTCCAGCTCTTCGCCGAGCCCTACGTGATGACCCAGGGCGGGCCGCTGGGCGCCACGCGCAGCCTCGTGCTCCTGATGTACGAGGAGGGCTTCCGCTGGTGGCGGATGGGGGTCGCCTCGACCATCGCCGTGATGCTGCTCGCGATCACGGTGATCGCGGCCCTGGTGCAGCTACGCCTGCAGCGGAGGCCGTCATGACGCGCCGCCGCCTCGAGTCGCTGCTGGTGAACGGGGCGCTCGTCGTCGGCGCGCTGGTGACCCTCGCGCCCTTGCTCTGGATGGTGTCGGCCTCCTTCATGCAGCCGGGCGAGGCGAACACCGTGCCGCCGCCCTTGTGGCCGCGTCAGCCGACCCTCGCCAACTATGCGGCGCTCTTCACGCGTCTGGACATGCTCCGCCACTTCCTGGCCAGCGCCCTGGTGGCGGTGCTCGCCACGGTGTTCTCGGTCCTGGTGAATTCGCTGGCCGGCTACGCCTTCGCCAAGCTGCCCTTCCGCGGACGCGACCGGCTCTTCGGCAGCCTCGTCGCGGGCCTGGTGGTGCCCGCGCAGGTGGCCATGCTGCCCCTCTTCCTGCTACTGCGCGAGCTGCACCTGGTGAACACCTACGCCGGCGTGCTCGTGCCCTACCTGGCGAGCATCTTCGGCATCTTCCTGATCCGCCAGTACACCCTGAGCGTGCCGGACGAGCTGCTCGACGCCGCGCGCATCGACGGCGCCAGCGAGTTCGCGGTCTTCCGGCTCGTCGCGCTGCCGGTGATCCAGCCGATCCTCGTCACGCTGGCGGCCTTCACCTTCCTGAGCGCCTGGAACGACTTCATGTGGCCGCTCATCGTCCTCTCCGACGGCGCCAAGCACACCCTGCCGGTCGCCCTCGCCAGCCTGGTCGGCGAGCACGTGCAGGACACCGAGCTGATGATGGCCGGTTCGATGCTGACCATCCTGCCGGCCCTCGTGGTCTTCCTGATCTTCCAGCGCACCTACGTGCGCGGGATCATGGCCGGAGGCGTGAAGGGATGAGGCTCGTGGCGGTCATGACCGGCCTGGCGCTGGTGGCCGCGTGCGGCGGGCCGGCACGACCGGTGAAGCTGGGCGATCCGGCCGCCTGGTCGGCCCATCCCGCCGAGGGCGTGGCGCTGCAGCTGGGCGACGACGGCGGCGCCCTGCGCCTCGACTTCCGCTTCGACGGCGGCGGCTGGGCCATCGCCCGGCGCGAGGTGGACCTGGTCTTGCCGCAGAACTACGAGTTCCGCTTCCGGGTGCGGGGCGAGGCGCCGCTCAACCATCTCGAGCTCAAGCTGATCGACGCGAGCGGCGAGAACGTCTGGTGGCACGTGTGGCGCGACGTGGAGTGGCCGCAGGACTGGCGGATCTTCACGGCGCGCAAGCGTCAGATCACCTTCGCCTGGGGGCCGCGGGGAGGCGGCGAACCCGGACGGATCGCCGCCATCGAGCTGGCGATCACCGCCGGCCGTGGTGGCGAGGGGACGGTGTGGATCGACGGACTCGAGCTGGCGCCGCGACCGGCCGCTTCGGCGACGCCACCGCCGGCGCCGGTGGCCTCGGCGAGCACGAGCGCGGCGGGCCACCAAGCGGCCCTCGCGGTCGACGGCGATCCGCGAACGAGCTGGGCCTCCGCTCCCGGCGACGCGTCGCCGTCCTTCACGCTGGACCTCGGCCGGCTCCGCGAGCTGGGCGGCCTGACGGTGCAGTGGCTCGCCGGCCGTCAGGCGACGGACTACGCGGTCGAGGTGCGCGACGGCGCGCAGGAGCCATGGCGCGGAGTGCTCGAGGTGTCCGGCTCGAATGGCGGCCTGGACGACCTCTATCTCCCCGAGACGGAAACGCGCTTCCTCCGCCTGCGGGCCACGGCGCGTGCCGGCTCGGGCGGCGTGGCCATCGCCGAGGTCACGCTGCGGCCGCTGGCCTGGTCGGCCACCCGCGAGGCCTTCTTCGGCGAGGTGGCGCGCCGCGCTCGCCGTGGCCTCTATCCGCGCGGCTTCTTGCCGGAGCAGGTCTACTGGACGGTGGTCGGCCTCGACGGCGACCCGCACGAGGGACTGGTGAGCGAGGATGGCGCCGTCGAGGCGCAGCCGGGCGGATTCACCCTCGAGCCCTGCCTCTGGTCGGAGGGCGAGCTTTTCACCTGGGCCGACGTCACCGCGCTTCAGACCCTCGCCGACGGCTACTTGCCGCTGCCGCGCGTGGTCTGGGATCACGGTGCGTGGCGCCTGACCGTCGCGGTCGATCCGGTGGGTGTGCCCGGCGCGTCGGCGCTGCGTGCGCGCTACATACTGACCAATCGCGGCGCCGAACCCGCGCGGGCGACGCTCTTCCTGGCTCTGCGCCCCTACCAGGTCAACCCCCCGAGCCAGTTCCTCAACCTCCGCGGCGGCACGGCGCGCGTCACGACGCTGGCGCGCGCAGGAAACACCGTTCTGGTCGATGGCCGCGAGCGCGTGCGCCTGCGTCCCGCGCCGGCCGCCTTCGGCGCGGCGAGCTTCTTCGGCGGCGACATCGTGGCGGAGCACATCGTGGACGGGCGCCTGCCGGCGGCCGAGGCGGTCGACGACCCCTTCGGCGCCGCCTCGGCAGCCGCGGCCTTCCCGCTGGCGCTGGCTCCCGGCGAGGCCGACACGGTGGAGGCGCTCTTGCCGATGGATGGCGCCGCGCCGGTCGATGCCGGCGCGAGCGACCCGATCGCGTCCTGGCACGCGGCGCTCGACCGCGTGACCCTGGCCGGGCCGGACGCCGCCGCGGACGCGCTCGCCACCCTCAAGGCCCAGCTCGGCTGGATCCTCGTCAACCGTGCGGGTGCGGCGATCCAGCCCGGCGCGCGTTCCTATGCGCGGTCGTGGATCCGCGACGGCACGCTCACCGGCGAGGCCCTGCTGCGGCTCGGCCACGCCGAGGCCGCGGTGGCCTTCCTGGAATGGTACGCACCGCACCAGTACGCCAGCGGCAAGATCCCCTGCGTGGTGGACGGGCGCGGCGCCGACCCGGTGCCGGAGCACGACTCGACCGGCGAGTTCATCCACCTGGTCTGCGCGTGCTACCGCTACACGGGCGACCACGCACTGCTGGAGCGAATGTGGCCGCGGGTGCTCGCGGGCATCGGCTACCTCGAGAGCCTGCTCGCCGAACGCCGCACCGATGCCTTTCGCGGCACGGAGTTCTTCGGGATCCTGCCCCCCTCCATCAGTCACGAGGGCTACTCGGCCAAGCCCATGCACTCGTACTGGGACGACTTCTGGGCCCTGCGCGGATTCCGCGACGCGGCCTGGCTCGCCACGCAGCTGGAAGCACCCGATGCCGCCGAGCTCGCGGCCGCGGGCGATCGATTCGCCGCCGATCTCGCCGCCTCCATCGCCGCCGCGATGCAGCGTCACGGCATCGACTACGTGCCTGGTTGCGCCGACCTCGGCGACTTCGACGCCACCTCCACCACCATCGCGCTAGCGCCGACGGGGGCCGCCGGCCTGGCGCCGGCGGGCGCCATCGACCGGACCTTCGAGCGATACTGGGACTTCTTCGTCGCGCGGCGGGCCGGCGAGCCCTGGGAGGCGCTGACACCCTACGAGCTGCGCAACGTCGGCGCCTTCGTGCGGCTCGGCTGGCGCGAGCGCGCCAACAAGGTCCTGGACTGGTTCCTCGACCAGCGCCGGCCGGTCGGCTGGCGCCATTGGGCGGAGGTGGTGGGCCGCGACGCGCGGGAGCCGCGCTTCATCGGCGACATGCCGCACACCTGGGTGGGCTCGGACTACCTTCGGTCGGTGCTGGACATGCTCGTCTATGAACGGCACGGTGCGGAGAACGTCGGCGGCCCGACGGACGCGCTGGTGCTGGCGGCCGGGGTGCCGGCGGCCTGGCTCGACGCGGGCGGGCTGCGCGTCGGCGACCTGCCCACGCCCCATGGGCTGCTGAGCTACTCGCTGCGCCGCGAGGGCACGGTGCTCGTCATGGAGATATCCGCGGGGCTGACCGTACCGCCGGGAGGCCTCGAGCTGCGACCGCCGGCGGCGGGGACGCGGGTCACCGTCGACGGCCAGCCCGTCGTGGCGAGCGCCGGCGGCGGCGTGATCCTCACGCGGGTGCCGGCCCGGGTCGTCTGGCGGGACTGATCGTCCGGTGGGTCTGATCGCCTGGCGGCGCCTCAGCGCGGTCCGGCCGCCAGCGCGGCCTGCACCACCTCCGTCCACAGCGCCTATCCCCGGGCATTCAGATGCAGGCGGTCATCGAGGAAGAGCTCCGGCCGCGGCGTGCCGTCGGCGCCCAGCATCGGGGTGGCGACGTCCACGTAGCGGAGCCGGGAGTCGCCTCCGCAGGCCTGGCGCAGCAGCGCGTTGGCCTCGCTCATGGCCGGCCAGCGCGTCCAGCGGGCGGGGCTGGGCTTGATGGCCATCACGAGGATCTCCGTGTCAGGCAGCTCGGCGTGCACCAGGTCGACGAAGCGGCCGAAGAAGGCGAGGAAGTCCGCGGGCGCCACGCCGAAGTCGATGTCGTTGTCGCCCTCGTAGAGCAGGATCGTCGCGGGGCGGCAGGGCAGCACGATGCGTGGCGCGTACTGCAAGACATCGAGCATGGTGCTGCCCCCGAAACCGCGGGGAACGACGGTATGGGGCGCGAGGTCGCGCGCCAGGGCGGGATGCCAGTGGCGGATGCTCGAGCTGCCGAGGCAGAGCAGGGCCCCCGGCGGTGGGGCCTCGCGGCGATCGGCGGCCTCGAAGGCGAGGATCTCCGGCTCCAGCCGGGCGGGGTCGGGATAGGCGGCGGACACCGGGGCCTCCGGCGCGACGGTGACCGGTGGCGCCGCGCAGCCGGCGATCAGGAGCAGGACCCCGACGGCGATACGGCCGCCGGCCAGGACGAGGGCTCGACGCAGATCAGGGAGCGCCACGGGCGATCACCTTTCGGTAGTAGTGGCCGCTGTCCTTGATGGTGCGCCGCTGGCTCGCGCGGTCCACCGCGACCAGGCCGAAGGTCTTGGCGTAGCCACAGGCCCACTCGTAGTTGTCGAGCAAGGACCAGGCGAAGTATCCGCGCAGATCGGCGCCCTGCCGCATCGCCTCCTGCAGGGCCGCCAGGTGGCTGCGGAGATACTCCACCCGCCGGGCGTCGGCGATGCGGCCGGCGGCGTCCGCCGGCGGATCCACGAAGGCGGCGCCGTTCTCGGTGACGTAGAGGGGAGGGGCTCCGTAGTCCTCGGTCACCCGCATCAGCACGCGCCGGAGGCTGTCCGGGTGCACCTCCCACCCCAGCTCGGTATACTCCGCTCCCGCCTGGGGCACGGCCCGGGCGCAGGTCGGCCGCGCCGTCGGATCGTGCCGGTTCACCGAGCGCGTGTAGTAATTGATGCCGAGGAAATCGACGAGCTCGCCGATGAGGTCGAAGTCCGCCGCCGGGTCCTCCGGCCGGTAGCCCGGCCAGGCGGCGCCGAAGACCTCCGCCAGCTCCTCCGGATAGCGCCCGAGCAGGAGGGGGTCGAGGAAAAGGCGATTCATGTACGCGTCCGCTCGTCGCGCCGCCGCCTGGTCGGCGGCGGCGTCGCTGGCCGCGTCCTTGGGCTCGAGATTGACCACGATGCCGATGCGCCCGGAACCACCCGCGCGAAGCGTCGCCGGCAGGGCGCGGTAGGCCCGCACGGCGGCACCGTGCGCCCGCAGCAGGTTGTGCGCCACGCGCGCCGCCGCCGCCAGATCGCGCCGGCCGGGTGGATGCACGCCGTGCACGTAGCCGGCGTCCATGATCACCCAGGGCTCGTTCAGGGTCACCCAGTGCGCGATCCGGTCGCCGAGCCGCCGCCACACCACCTGGGCGTACTCGGCGAACCAGTGGGCGCTGTCGGCATGGGCCCAGCCGCCGCGGTCGTCCAGCACGGCGGGCCAGTCCCAGTGATGGAGGGTGGCGAAGGGGACGATGCCCGCGGCGAGCAGGGCGTCCACCAGCCGGTCGTAGAAGTCGAGCCCGCGCGCGTTCACCCGGCCCGTGCCCTCGGGCAGGATCCGGCTCCAGGCCAGGCTGAAGCGGTAGGCCTTAAGGCCGAGCTCCCGCATCAGCTGCAGGTCCTCGCGCCAGCGCCGGTAGTGCTCGCAGGCGACGTCGCCCGTCTCGCCGTTGCTGGTCCGGCCCGGCAGGCGGGAGAAGACGTGCCAGTTGCTCGGCCCGGCGCCGTCGGCCAGGGGCGCACCCTCGATCTGGTAGGCCGAGGTCGCCGCGCCCCAGAGGAAGCCGGACGGCTGGTGGGTCATGACCGCGCCCCGCGCGTGCCGCCGAGGGTGACCCGCAGCCGGTGCTCGCGCTGATCCCGCGCCAGTGGCACCCGCAGCACGCCGTCGCCGCACGGGACATCGGCGTCGTCGCAGCTCGCCGCGACCACGCGCTCGGCGCAGCCCTCCGGGTTGACGACCTCGATGTCGTAGATCGTCGCGTCCTGCGGCACACGCCAGCGAAGGCGGTAGCCGGGCCAGGCGTCGGGAATGCAGGGAGCCAGGACCAGCGTTGCTCCGCCCTCGGTGCGTAGCCCCAGGATCGATTCCACGGCGACCCGCAGCATCCAGCCGGACGAGCCGGTGTACCAGGTCCAGCCGCCCCGGCCCACGTGCGGCTCGGCGCCGTAGACGTCGGCGGCCACCACGTAGGGCTCCACCTGGTAGCGCGCCACTTGCTCCGGCGTGGCGGTGTGCGTCACCGGACTGAGCATGGCCAGCAGGTCGGCGGCCCGATCGCGGCGACCGGCCTCGGCCAGCGCCCGCACCACCCACAGCGCCGCGTGGGTGTACTGGCCGCCGTTCTCGCGCACGCCGGCGACGTAGCCCTTGATGTAGCCGGGATCGTGGGGCGTGTCGACGAAGGGCGGGGTCAGCAGCCGGATCAGGCCCTCGTCCTCGCTGACGAGCTGCGCCTCGACCGCGTCGAGCGCCTGCTGCGCCCGCACCGGCGGCGCGGCCCGCGAGAGCACCGACCAGGCCTGCACGAGCGCGTCGATGCGGCACTCGGCGTCGCCGGACGAGCCCAGCGGCGTGCCGTCGTCGTAGTAGCCGCGCCGGTACCAGGCGCCGTCCCAGCCGGCCTGGTCGAGCGTCGCGACGAGCGCCTCGCGGTGGGCACGGTAGCGCTCGGCACTCGCGCCGTCGCCGCGACGGTCGCACAGCGGCGCGAAGGCGTCGATCACCGCCACCAGGAAGAAGCCCATCCAAACGCTCTCGCCGCGCCCTTCGCGGCCGACTCGGTTCATGCCGTCGTTCCAGTCGCCCGTCCCGAAGAGCGGGAGCCCGTGCCGGCCCACCCGCAGCGAGCGATCGATGGCACGGCAGCAATGGTCGTAGACGTCGGCGTTCTCGCCGGCGGGGCGCGGCTCGAGGAAGGCCTCGTCCTCCCCGGGCTCGAGCGCGCGGGCCGTGAGGTAGGGCGCCTCAACGGCGAGGATGGCCGCATCGCCGGTCGCGGCGACGTAGTGGGCGGTCAAGAGGGGCAGCCACAGCAGATCGTCGGCGAAGCGCGTGCGGATGCCGCGGCTCAGCGGCGGATGCCACCAGTGCAGGACGTCGCCCTCGCGGAACTGATGGGCCGCGTGCAGCAGGATCTGCTCGCGGGCCAGCTCGGGCCAGAGGGGCAAAAGCGCCAGCGCGTCCTGGAGCTGGTCCCGGTAGCCGAAGGCGCCGCCGGACTGGTAGAAGGCGGTGCGCCCCCACAGCCGGCAGCTCAAGGTCTGGTAGGCCAGCCAGCCGTTGACCAGCGGGTCGAGCGCCGGCGACGGCGTCTGCACGCGGATCCCGGACACGCCGTCGCGCCAGAAGTCGCGGACCTCGCGCCAGGCCGCCGCGAAGGCGCCGGGTCGCGTGAGCTCGGCGACGCGCCGCCGCGCCGCCGCGAGGCCCGTCTCCTCCCCGAGCAGGAACACGAGCTCGCGGGACTCGCCGGGGGCCAGCTCGAAGATCCCGCCCTGGCTGAAGGCGGCGTCCGGGCCACGGGTCGACGGCGGGGCCTCGGCCAGCGGACCGAAGGCCGGCGCGGCGAGGTCGAGCCGGTCGCCGAGAAAGGCGGCGTGGCTGGTGCCGTGGACGATCCTCGTTCCCGGGGTCTCGCTCGCGACCGCGGCGAAGGCGACGTGGTCGGCCCAGGGCCCCGCCGCGCTGTTCTCCGCCAGCAGGGCGCCCGACACGGCATCGAAGCTGGCGCCGAGCGTGGGCGCACTCTCGTCGGGGGTCGTGCCGAGAACGAGCCGGGCGTGGGACCAGAGGGAAAGGCGCCGCGGCTGCTCGCCGGCGTTGCGCACGCAGACCCGGGTCAGGCGCACCGGCGCCCCCCGCGCCACGCAGACCAGGGTATCCACGGCAAGCCCGCGGAACGCGTGGGTGCAACGGGTGTAGCCGAAGCCGTGCCGCACCTCGTAGTCCGCCGCCGCCGGCGCGGGTCCCGGCCAGCAGGACCAGGCGGTGTCCTCCGCCTCGTCGCGGAGGTAGATCGCGTCGCCGTGAGGGTCGAGCACCGGATCGTTGAACCAGGGGGTGAGGCGATGCTCGCGACTGTTGCCGCACCAGGTGGCGCCGGCGCCGGTCTCGCTCACCAGGCAGCCGAAGGTCTCGTTGGCGAGCACGTTGACCCAAGGGCGCGGCGGCAGCACCAGGCTGCCGTCCTGGCCGTGACGCACCTGGATCACGTACTCACGGCCGTCGTCGTCGAAGCGGCCGTGGCCGTTCGGCGCGTCCGGGGTCGCCGCCGGGAGCGGCGGCTGAGCGAGCGGGAGGGGGACCGCTTCCCCGCGGCCGCGACGCGCGAGCGACAACGCCGCCGCCCGGTCGTCGGCTGCGCCCAGGAGGAAGCCCAGCCGGACCGGCTCGTCGGGCGCGAGGATCAAGCTCCGCCGGAGGCTCAGGCAGGGATCCAGGACATTGCCGCAGGTTCCCGACAGCGGCTCCCGCGCGGATTGCGCCGCGGGCCGTCCCGCGGGCCGTCCGCGTCCCAGGAAGCGAGCCCGGTCGGTCTCGAACTCGACGGGGCCGCCGTCGAGACTCGCGTGCACGAGCCAGGCATGGCGCTCGGCGGGGTCGCGCGGACGCCGCTTCACCAGGAGCGCGGCCGACCCGTCCACGAACTCGGTCTGCAGGAAGAGCTTGGAGAAGGTCGGGTGGGCCGCGTGGGCGCGCGGGTCGTGCAGGACGACCTCGGCGAAGGTGGTCAGGTCGACCGGCCGCGGTTCGCTGCCGTGATGGACGAGCGTCAGGTCCAGGCGCGCCACCGGCGTGGTCGACTCGACGGTGACGGTGAGCAGCGCCTCCAGGTCGCCGCGCCGATGGCCCACCTCGGCGACCGTGGCGCTCCGCCGGCTCCAGGCCTCGCCGGCGCCGACGGGCCAGGACTCTCCGCTCTGGAGATCCCGGAGGTGGCAGACGAGTCCGCCGGGGCCGATCAGGACCTCGTCGTCGAGACGGGCCTGGCCGAGCCCACCTCCGGTGAACTCGAACTGGAAGCGGCCGTCGCCCAGATGGGACGGAGCAGCGGACGCTCCAGCGGGATGCTTCATGGTGAACTCCTCGCCAGCATACGAATCCGCAGTGTGTTCTAGGGTAAACCGCTCGATTTGTCAAATAGGTGTTGACACTTTTTCAACTTTATGAAAACGTTTACATCGCTCCCAAGCGAACTTTTTCGCCGGACTTCCCGATTCGCCGACGGGAGGGCACCATGGCGACCATCCGTGACGTGGCGCGAGCCGCCGGTGTCTCGATCGCGACGGTCTCGCGCGTGTTCAACAACCACGAGCTGGTCAACGACGAGACGGCCCGGAGGGTCATGCAGGCCGCCGCCGCCTGCGATTACTGGCCCAACGAGGCGGCCAAGAGCCTGACCACCAGCCGGAGCAACGCCTTCGGGGTGCTGCTGCCCGACCTCTACGGCGAGTTCTACTCGGAGATCATCCGCGGCATCGATCACCGGGCCCGCCAGGCGCGCTACCAGATCCTGCTGTCGAGTTCCCACGCCAGCAACGAGGACGTGCTGAACGCGGCGCGGGCCATGCTCGGACGGGTCGACGGCCTGATCCTCATGACACCCGACGGCACCGATGCCGCCACCGTGGAGCAGATCCGCCGGCGGCTCCCGGTTACCTTGCTCAACCCCAGCATCGCGATCGACGGCTGCAACGCCATCTCGATCGACAACTTCGCTGGCGCCCGGGCCGCGACCGAGCACCTGCTGCGGCTCGGTCACCGCGAGATCGCCATGATCTCCGGCCCGAGCGGCAATGCCGACGCCGACGAGCGGCGGCGCGGCTTCCTGACGGCCCTGCGCGAGGCCGGTCACGATCCCGAGCACGCCCTGATCGAGGTCGGCGACTTCCGGGAAGCCGCCGGCCACGCGGCGGGTCTCGCGCTGCTCGCCCGGCAACATCGACCGAGCGCCGTCTTCGCCGCCAACGACAGCATGGCCATCGGGTTGATCGGTGCGGCGCGCGAGCTGGGCGTGCGGATCCCCGAGGACCTCGCCGTAGTCGGCTTCGACGACGTCACCATCGCCCGTTACCTGAATCCCCCGCTGACCACGGTCACGGTCGATGCCTACGGGCTCGGCCGGCGCGCGGTCTCGCGGATGCTCGCCGCCGTCGAGGCGGCCGAGGCACCACCCTCGAAGCGTGAGATCCTGCCGGCGCGGCTCACCGTCAGGGAATCCTGCGGTGGGCGGCGGGCGGCGATCACGCGTTCGCCTCTTTGAGGAGGTCTCCGAAATGACCTGGAGAAATACCATCGCGCTCGCTCTCGTCGGTGTGGGGCTCGTGCTGCCGGCCGCGGCGCAGACTCCGCGCGAGGATGTCATCTGGGCGCGCGTCTCGCCCGATCCCATCGTGCTGGACGGCGTGCTCGACGAGGCGGCCTGGGCGGCCGCCGAGACCAAGATCGTCACCTACGGGGAGAACGCCGGCAATCCCGGCAGCGGCTGGAAAGCGGAGGCCGGCTGGGCCGCCGGCGATCCCACGCAGGCCACGCTCCGCTTCCTGGTGCACGGCAACCAGCTCTACCTCGGCGCCGAGGTGCAGGACGTCTCCATAGGCGGCAGCCGCGAGTTCAACCGCATCGACGGCCTCCTGATGGGCCTGAAGAACCACGCGGCCGAGGGCTATCCCAAAGCCCAGACCGAGTACTTCTACTCCTGGTGGTATCCCGATCTCGACGATCCCCAGCCGGAGGGCCAGGGCCCGGACTTCCGGGGCTACTGGTCCAACAACGACTCCACGCCCCGCACTCCCGAGCAGGTCGCGGCCTGGGACGCGGTCACGGTCGTCGACGGACTGACCAACAGCGACGCGACCCTCGATACCGGCTACACCGTGGAGATGCGCTTCGACCTCGGCGTGATGGGCTACGACGTGACCCGGCCCGAGGGCGACGTCGTTGAGTGGAACATCTCCATCTACGACACCGACTACTTCTGGCCGCCGGCGGTGGGGCTCTTCTCCTCCAACCGCGTCTGGTGGCAGGACGCCTGGGGCAACACCGCCTGGTACAACGAGGTCCGCATCCACGCGCGGCCCGACGTGACCATCGACACTTCCACCTTGCCCGAGCTCGGCCCCGAGGTCGTGATCTTGCCGCTGGACACCGCGCCGGTGATCGACGGCGTCCTCGACGACGCGGTCTGGTCCGATCCCTCGGTCTACACCTTCGACCTCCGCTGGGACGACGACGAGTTGCGCCAGACCTACGACGGCGTCGGCCCCTACCGGTCGGGCCAGTACCAGCCGCCGGTGCACGGCGACCAGGCCTTCGTCGTCGATCCGGGCGACGCCACCGTGCAGGTCTACTACAGCGGGAACATGCTCTACTTCGGCTTCGAGGTGCACGACGCCGTGGTCCAGTACCACCCCGTGCCCGACCGCTGGGACGGCTTCGTGGTCACGCTCGAGGACCACGAGCTGCGCCACACCGACAACAACCTGCTGCAGCGGCGCCTGTCCTTCCAGGTGGGCGAGGACGGCACCGCCGTGGCGGCGGACTATCTGCTCTCCATGGTGCTCGCCGGCGAGGCGGAGTTGGCGCTCCAGCTCATGGCCGGCACCACCGTCGACACCCTCGGCCTCGACGTCGACACCGGCTACACCGCCGAGCTCGCCGTCGACCTCACCGCCCTGTCCTACCCGAGCAACCTCGGCGACCGCACCTTCCACTTCGGCGTGACCCTGCTCGATGGCGACTCCTTCCTGCCCATCATCGACAGCTACGCCACCCGCACCTGGTGGTATCGGGAGCGCGAGTACACCTGCTGCCCGCCCTGGGCCTACCTGTCGCCCGGACCGGTCGGGGTGGCCGACGGGCCCTTCGGATCGCCCTACGGCCAGGTCCAGGCCCTCGGCAATCCCTCGCAGCAGCCCCGCATCGCCTTCGCCCTGCCCCGCGAGGACCTGGTGACCCTCGAGGTCTTCGACCTGCGTGGCCGGCGCGTCGCGCGGCGCGAGCTGGGCCTGCGCCAGGTCGGCGAGGTGCCGCTCTTCGCGGACCGCCGGGCTGAGGCCGGCGTCTATCTCTACCGGCTGCGGCTCGTCGATCCCGCGACGGGTCAGCTGCGGACGACCCTGCAGGGCAAGACCGTCCTGCTGAAATAGAGCGGAGGCTCGAAGCGTGAAGCAGCCGCTGCGCACCGCCGCGATCGGCGCCCTCGTCATCCTCATGGGGCTGGCCATGGCGCCGCCGCGGCTGCTGGCCGGCACCACCGGCACGATCAGCGGGCGCGTCATCGACGAGGATGAGGCGCCAGTGGTGGCGGCGACTATCGTCGTGGTCGGCACCCGCCTCGGCGCCTACTCCGACGCGGAAGGCAAGTTCAAGATCCTCAACGTCCCGGCCGGCACCTACGACCTCAAGGTCAGCCGCCTCGGCTACAACCCGGTGACGCTGAGCGGCGTGATCGTCTCGGCCGACCAGACGGCCCGCGTCGACGTCCAGCTCGGCGGCACCACGCTGCAGGCGGAGGAGGTGGTGGTGGTGGCCGAGCGGCCGCCGGTCGACCTCGGGCTCACGAGCTCGCAGTCCAACCTGACCACCGAGCAGATCGAGGAGCTGCCGGTGCAGACCCTCGACGACGTCGTCAACCTGCAGGCCGGGGTGGTCGACGGGCATTTCCGCGGCGGACGCGAGGGCGAGGTCCAGTACCAGGTCGACGGCGTGAGCGTGAACAACGCCTTCGACAACTCGTCGACCCTGGTCCTCGACCGCTCGCTGCTCCAGGAAGTCCAGGTGATCAGCGGGACCTTCGACGCCGAGTACGGGCAGGCCATGAGCGGCGTGGTGAACGCCGTGCTCAAGGAGGGCGGCGAGACCTTCGAGGTGACCGGCGAGGCCTACGCCGGCGGCTTCGTCTTCCCCGGGCGCGAGACCGAGCGGCGCACGAGCGACACGATCCATCCGCTCGGCACCAGCAGCGTGCAGCTGACCCTGAGCGGGCCGCTCGCGGGCAAGGACACCACCTTCCTGCTCAGCGGCCGCTTCTACGACTGGGAGGACTTCGTCTACGGCACCCGCACCTTCCGCACCTCCGACCGCGCCGATTTCGAGAACAACGTCTACGAGGGCACCGGCGACGGCTCGGATGTGCCGCTGGGCTGGTCCCAGGAATGGTCCGGAGCGGCCCAGATCACCAACCGCTCCCTCGCCAACGACAAGTTCAGCTATCAGGTGATCTTCAACACGAATCAGGGCCGGCGCGCGAACTATGCCTACCGCCTCAATCCCGACGGGCTGTCGCTGCAGCAGTCCCACGGCCTGGTCCACGGCGCCGACTGGACCCACACCTTCGGCGCGGCCACCTTTCTCGAGCTGAGCCTGCGCCAGAACATCTACGAGTACGAGGACCACATCTGGGACGCGTACAGCGACGCCTACGACGCCGCCGGCCCGCCCGAGGGCACCGACAACTACGAGAACGGCGCCATCGTCCAGGGCGCCCAGTTCACGCAATACCTCCAGCGCACCAACACCTTCGTGACCAAGGGCTCGGTGACCAGCCAGGTGGACGAGGAGAACCGCATCAAGGCGGGCTTCGAGTTCTCCCTGCCCAAGATCGAGTTCGGCACGCCCGTCCATCTGACCTACTCGACGCCGGGCGGGATCGCCCAGATCGTCCGCCACGAGAACGAGCCGCCCGACTTCCCGGGGGTGCAGACGAATTACCCGGTCATGGGTGCGGCCTTCCTCCAGGACCAGCTCGAGAAGGATTTCCTGACCGTGCGGGCGGGCGTCCGGTTCGACTACTTCGACGCCCGCTCCACCGTGCCCAGCGACCTCGCCAACCCCGCCAACGCGATCCCCGGCGCACCCGAGTCGGTGCCCGTGGCGACCTCGGCGAAGGCCTCGCTGTCCCCGCGCCTGGGCGTGGTCTACCCCATCGAGGACAAGGCCGCGATCCACTTCGCCTACGGCCATTTCCACCAGGCGCCCTCGATCGGCACGATCTTCGAGAACTCCAACTACGACGTCCTGCGCAACCTGCAGGCCGGCAGCGTGGACTACGGCGTGCTCGGCAACCCCGACGTCAAGCCGGAGCGCACGGTGCAGTACGAGATCGGCTACAAGCAGATCCTCACGCCCGACCTGGGCTTCGACCTGACCATCTTCTACAAGGACATCCGCGATCTGATCGGCGTCGAGTTCATCGACACCTACACCGGCGCCCAGTACGCGCGCCTGACGAACGTGGACTTCGGCAACGTCTTCGGCATCACCTTCGCCATCGACCACCGGCGCCTCGGTCCGGTGTCGCTGGCGCTCGACTACACGCTGCTGCAGGCGCTCGGCAACTCCAGCGATCCGCACGAGACGGCGACCCGCGCCGCGAACGGGGAGGATCCCCGGCCGCGGCTGCTGCCCTTCGACTGGGACCAGCGCCATACCGTCAACGTGTCGGCGGCGGTGAGCAAGCCCGGCAACTACAGCGTGAGCACCGTGATCAGGATGGGCAGCGGCCAGCCCTACACGCCCCAGATCGAGTCCGGCTTCGGCTTCGGTTTGGAGGCCAACTCGGGGCGCAAGCCCACCGGCTTCCTCGTCGATCTCCGGGCCGAGAAGACCCTGGCCGCCGCCTCCCCGACCGGCACCTCGGCCGCCGTCTTCCTGCGCGTCTTCAACCTCTTCGACTCTCGCTACTTCAACGGGCCGGTCTATGCCAGCACCGGCAGCCCGTACTATTCGCGATTCCCCGTGACCGACCGCAACGCCCTCGAGGACCCCTTCTGGTTCTATCCGCCGCGGCGGATCGAAGTCGGCCTGCGCATGGGCTGGAGGTGATCTGAGACGATGTCACGACGCGCGCTAGCGACCCTCCTGATCCTCGGCTCGCTGCTGCTGGCGGCAGGCCTGACCGCCGACGTGCCGACGCCCGTGCCGGTACAGCAGCGGGGCAATCACCTCTACGAACGTGCCGGCCAGCACGACGCCAACAACATCCGCACGATCTTCTGGAACTACGGCATGGTGGGCGACTATCCGGCCGACCCCATCAACGTCGACCTGTCCGTCTTCCACTCCGTCGAGGTGCCCAAGGGCAGCGGCCTGAACTACAGCGACGGCATCACCCCCTTCGTGCTGGCGAAGATCGTGCAGGCCAGCGGGGACACGGCCTTCATCATGGAGACCGGTTTCCGCGAGCGTCAGGGCACCTCGCCCTTCCGCAACCGCGACATGCGCTTCGAGCCGCGCCCCGGCTACTTCCAGGAGCAGGAGGCCCTCAATCCGGGCCGCTCGCCGGCCATCAGCAGCGATCCTCGCACCTGGCCCGACACCTGGCCCGACCGCCTCGACGACCCCGACGACCCCGGCTGGTCCGGCGCCTGGAACGGCTACTTCGGCAAGCAGATCGTCGCCGACCAGGAAAGCTACACGGTCATGGACGACGACTACTACGACGCCTGGGACTTCTATCCCGATAGCCGCGACTCGACCCGCCGGGGCCTCGGCCTCCGGGTGGAGGTGCGCGGCTTCCAGTGGACCAACCCCCAGGCGCGCAACGTGGTCTTCTGGCACTACGACATCACCAACGAGGGCACGACCGACTACGAGGACAACATCATCTTCGGCCTCTACATGGACTCCGGCGTGGGCGGGTCGGCCATCTCCTGCGACAACATCCCCGAGTCCGACGACGACAATGCTTACTACCAGAACGAGTTCGAGGGCCAGCGGATCAACCTCGTCTACACCTGGGACAACCGGGGTCACGGACGCAGCCTCAACGATCCCTGCGCCCGCACCGGCTACCTCGGCTACGCCTACATGGAGACGCCGGGCAACCCCACCGACGGCCTGGACAACGACGAGGACGGCATCACCGACGAGCGGCGCGACGGCGGCCCCGGTTCGCCCATCATCGGCCAGGATCAGATCCTGGCCTACGTGCAGGCCAACTACGATTTCGATCGCTTCGTGACGAATTTCGGTCCCATCGAGGAGCTGCCGGTCTGGGAGGCCGAGACCTGGTGGACGGGCGACGAGGACATGGACTGGATCGCCGAGAACCACGACGTCGGCGCCGACGGCCTGCCCGACACGGGCGACACCGGCGAGGGCGACGGCATGCCCAGCCCGGGCGAGCCGAACTTCGACCGCACCGACCTCGAGGAGTCCGACCAGATCGGTCTGACGGGATTCAAGCTCAACCGCATCCGGCCCGGGCAGGGCAATCCCGAGCAGGACGTGGACGGGATCCTCTTCTTCACCAACGCCCAGGAATGGCCCCGTCGCCTCTACGACCAGTTCACGGCTGCCGATCCCGCCGATCGCTTCGACCCGCCGCTCGTCTCGAACTACAACATCGGCTTCCTCTTCGCCTCGGGCCCCTTCAAGCTGCGCGCCGGCCAGACCGAGCGCTTCAGCCTGGCCCTGGCCTACGGCGCCGACCTGCAGGAACTGGCGCGTAACACCCAGACGGTCCAGAAGATCTACAACGCCAACTACCGCTTCGCGGTTCCGCCGGCGCTGCCCACCTTGACCGCCGAGGCCGGCGACGGCTTCGTCCGCCTCTCCTGGGACGACGTCGCCGAGCAGACCATCGACCCGGTGACCAGCGAGCGCGACTTCGAGGGTTACCGGATCTACCGGTCGACGGATCCCGACTTCGTCGACACCCGCGACGTCGACGACCTGGCCACCATCGTCTCCCTGACCAACGGCCAGTGGATCACGGCCTACGACCTGATCGACGGTCGTTCGGGATTCTCGGAGCACGTGGTCGACGGCCGCGCCGAGTACCTCGGCAACGAGAGCGGCATCCGCCACACCTGGACCGACTACAGCGTCACCAACGGCATGCAGTACTACTACGCGGTGACCGCCTACGACTTCGGCTCCGACCCCGAGGATTTCGACTTCCCGCCCTCGGAGAACGCCATCGCCCCCTCGCGCACGCCGCGCGGCGGCCTGGTGCTGCCACTCAACGTGGTGGAGGTGCGGCCCAACCCCCGCGTCCTGGGCTACGTGCCGGCCCGTGCCGACTCGGCCGTGCAGACGGACGGCGCGGGAGACGGCCACGTCGTGGTCGAGATCGTGAATTCCGGCCTGGTCCCGGACGATCAGGAATTCGTCGTCACCTTCACGACCGATCACCCGGACACCTTCGCCGCGACGGCCTACTCGCTGACGAATCTCGCCACGCAGGAGATCCTCTTCGAATCCGGTTCCGACTTCGCCGGCGACGGCGTGGGGCCGGTGGGTGCCGGGCTGCTGCCGATCGTCTCGAGTCCAGCGCGGGTGGAGATCGACTCGGTGGGCTTCCGCGAGGGCAGTCCCACTGACGCGCGGATTGCCGTGATCTACCTCTACGGCACCGGAGGCCTGTCGCACAACCAGCGCCGGTCCGGCTATCCCGACGACATCTCGATCGTGTTCCACGACGAGGTCGTGGACACCTCGCTCGCGCGTCTCGGCTGGCCGGCCACGCCGACCAAGTTCGAGGTCGTCGCGCACTCGGTCGATGGCGACCAGCGCCTGAACTTCTACTTCCGCGACCAGAACGCCGACAACACGCTGAGCGGCCCGGACGAGATCGTCGACGTCGTCACCTACACCGCCGCCCAGCCCGCGATCCCCTACTTCACCTGGCGCTTCACCCTGGATGCGGACAGCCCGGCGCCGATCCTGCCGCCGGGCGGCGGCGACGTCGCGGACCTGCTGCTCGTCCGACCCTGCAGTGCCGACGACCGCTTCGTCTTCGCGACCCACGCCGAGTACGTGGATGCGGAGGAGGCGGGCGAGAAGCTCGCCCCCTACGTCGTCCCCAACCCCTACGTGGCCTCGGCCGAATTCGAGCCGGAGCGCTTCGCGGTGTCCGGGCGCGGCGAGCGACGGCTGGAATTCCGGGGCCTGCCCGCGCACTGCGTGATCCGGATCTACAACATCCGCGGCGAGCTGGTGCAGACCCTGCGCCATGACGGCTCGAACGACGGATTCGTCGCCTGGGACCTGCGGACCAAGGACAATCTCGACGTGGCCCCGGGCCTGTACATCTTCCACGTGGACGGCGGATCGCTCGGCAAGAGCATCGGCAAGTTCGCGATCATCAAGTAGGGCGGAAGGCGAGGCGTGACATGAGGACATGGCTTCGCACGGCGGCGGTGATCACGCTCCTGGTGGCGAGCGTCGTGCCCGTCCATGCCCAGAGCAAGGTGGGCTCCACCGTGGGCGCCTTCCTGCGCATCGAGCCCGGCGCGCGCGGCGCGGCGCTCGGCAACGCGGGCGTGGCCCTGCCGGACGGGATCGAGGCCGTCTACTACAACATCGGCGCCGCGGGCCTGCTGGATCAACCGACCGTCGCGTACACCCACAGCTTCTGGTTCGCCGACATCAGCTTCGACTATGTCGCCCTGGCCCTGCCGCTCAGCGGCACCAGCGCGATCTTCGGCAGCGTGACCTCGCTGAACTCCGGCGAGATCGACGTGCGCACGGTCGATCAGCCGCTGGGAACCGGCGAGCGCTACGACGTGGCCAACGTGGCCCTCTCCGTGGGCTACGGCCTGCGCATCACCAGCCGCTTCGCGGCGGGCATGCAGGCGACCTACGCCACCGAACGCATCTGGCACTCGTCCAACCGCATGGTCACCTTCAACCTGGGCACCGTGTACCAGCTGACCGAGAGCGGCGCCATCCTGGGCTTCTCGCTGGCCAACATCGGTCCGCGGGCGCGCTTCTCCGGCGACGATCTCGCGATCCAGTACGATCCCGATCCGGGCCAGCACGGCACCAACAGCGCCCTGCCGGGCGAGCAGCTCACCGACGAGTTCCCGCTGCCCGGCGTCTTCCGCCTCGGGGTGAGCGTGCCCTGGACGCTCTCCAACCGCAGCCGCTTCCTCTTCCTGGTCGAGGCGCTGCATCCCAACGACAACACCGAGTCCGCCAACCTGGGTGTCGAGTGGTCCTGGGCGGAGGTGCTGGCCCTGCGCGCGGGCTTCCAGACCCTCTTCCAGGAAGATCGCGAGCAGGGCCTGACCACGGGCGTGGGCATCTCGAGCGATCTCGGCGGCAACCGCTACCAGCTCAACTACGCCTGGGCCGCGCACGCGCACCTCCAGGACACGCACCGGATCACGCTGGTGCTGGAATTCTGACCGCCCGCGGCGGTCACGGCAGAGGAGAGACCGAGATGAGCGCGACCTATCGCACCGCAGCCTTCATCATCGTCGCCGCGCTCGGCGTGCTCACGACGGCCCAGGCCGCCCCGGCGGGGATCGCCCGCGGGCTGCCCCCGGCGGGCCGCTCGCTCACCACGGAGGCGCTCCTGGATTCGCTCCAGCGCACGGCCGTCGACTACTTCTGGGAGCAGGCCAACCCCGACAACGGCCTGATCCGCGATCGCAGCCAGATCTGGTCGCCGTGCAGCATCGCGGCGCAGGGCTTCGGGATCTCGGCCATCTGCATCGGCATCGATCACGGCTGGATCGACCGCGAGACCGGACGCGAGCGGATCATGCTGGGCATGGAGACCCTCTGGAACGGTCCGCAAGGGGACGCCGCCTTCGGCACCAACGGCTACCGCGGCCTCTTCTACCACTTCCTCGACATCGACACGGGCCTGCGCACCTGGAGCTGCGAGCTGTCCACCATCGACACCGCGCTCCTGATGGCCGGCATTCTCGACGCGCGCCAGTACTTCGACACGGAGGATCCCGGCGACGTCGCCCTGCGGGCCCTCGCCGATTCGCTCTACCTGCGGGTCGACTGGGACTTCATGCGCAGCGGCGGCGGCGCCATCCGCATGGGCTGGAAGCCGGAAACCGGCTTCAACACCTTCGGCTACTGGATCGGCTACAACGAGGCCATGATCCTCTACCTGCTGGCCCTCGGCTCGCCCACCTACCCGGTGCCAGAATTCACCTGGGGCTACTGGGTCGCCGGCTACCAGTGGCAGACCCATTACGGCTACAGCTACGTGGTCTTCCCGCCGCTCTTCGGCCACCAGTACTCCCACTGCTGGGTCGACTTCCGCGGCATCTGGGACGAGTACATGGCGATGCGCGGCATCACCTACTTCGAGAACTCCCGCCGGGCCACCCTCGCCCAGCGCGAGTACTGCATCGCCAACCCGGGCGGCTGGGACGGCTACGGGCCCGAGACCTGGGGCCTCACCGCCTCGGACGACCCCTTCGGCTATGCCGCCCACGGCGCCCCGCCGCCGCAGAACGACAACGGCACCATCACGCCGACCGCGGCGGCCAGCTCCATCGCCTTCGCGCCCGAGGTCGTCATCCCGACCCTGCACAACCTCTACGACACCTACGGCGACGTGCTCTGGGGCCCCTACGGCTTCAAGGACGCCTTCAACCTCTCCGAGCTCTGGTTCGGCCAGGATTACATCGGCATCGACCAGGGCCCCATCGTGATCATGATCGAGAACCACCTCAACGGGCGCGTCTGGGAGCGCTTCATGGCCAATCCCCACGTGCAGACGGGCCTGGATCGCGCCGGCTTCTCCACGGTGGTTGGTGTGCCTGACCAGCTGGCCGGCGATCCCCGCCTGGTGGTGAACCAGAATTCGCCCAACCCCTTCCATGGCACGACCACGGTGGCCTTCCGCCTGGCCGCGCCCGGGGAGGCGACCCTGCGCCTCTACGACCTGCGGGGGCGCTGCCTGCAGACCATCGTCCATTCCGGTGCCCGAGAGGGTCTCAACCAGTTCGACCTCGACGCCCGCGGCTTGCCCAGTGGCGTCTACTTCTACAGCATCGAAGCTGCTGGAAGTCGAGCGTGGAAGAGGTGTAACATTGTCCGGTAACGGTGACCGAAAGGACTGGTCGCGCGAGGAGGTGATAATCGGCGTCAGGATAACAATTCCATCGGTCTAGAAGCTAGATCGTCCTATGTCTTACATCAGGAGGCTACAGAGATGAGAAAATTCCTTATTATCGGAGCGGTGCTCATGCTCGCCGGCATCGCAGCGGCCACGGATGTCCCCACGAACGCGGCCGTCTTCGAACGGGTCTTCAACGACTGCCCCTTCTCCATCCTGACCGTCACGAACGACTATCCGACCTCCATCCTCATCAACGACCAGAAGGCGGACTGCGGTGACGTCGGCTTCGCCAACCGGCACGGCTGGCGCTTCTCGATGGATGGCTCCACCGCGCAGCTCTTCGGCAACCACAACGGCTTCCGCTTCGGCTGCGACGCCACGATCAGCGGCACCGGCGAGGGCGAGGCCGGCATCGGCATCTCCCCGTGGTGGTCGCAGCTCGTGGACGGCGTCTTCAACCTGCGGACCAGCGACGGCGAGGTGGCGTGCTTCGGCGGCCGGCTGCCCTTCTACTCCTTCACCGGTGATCAGGGCATCACCTACGTCAAGGGCACCACGGTCCATCTGGAGATCGAGTACCTGCCCAACGGGCTCTCCGAGGACAACCCCGGCACCATCGTCTACACCTACGACGGCGCGACCAGCGGCCCGATTCCCTTCGACATGGGCAACCCCGACGAGCCCTACGGGCTCTGGGGCATCCTCGACGACTCGACCGCGGGTGGCAACATGCAGATCTTCCTGCAGGACGGCGGCGACGACGCCAACCTGCAGGTGGTCTGGGAGAACATCTTCTTCGAGGATCTGGGCGACGTGGTGGCGGTCGAGGGCAAGACCCTGAGCAGCGTCAAGGCACTCTTCGACTGATCGCGAAGCAATCTCGACCGATCGAGGGCCGTCTTCCTTGCGGGAGGCGGCCCTTGCCTCGCCCGTGGCGAACGACCGGCTGCTCGCGTCGGTGGAAAACGTGGGCGGAAAGGTCTTGGCGGGCGGCGTGAGCCGCTCGGCGCGACCCGCATCCGTAGCCCGTTCAGCGTCGCTCGCCAGGCTGCTCCAGGGGGTCCTGCAGCAGCCGCTGACCGCCCAGCGACGCGACGAAGGCGTAGCCGAGCAGCGCCGCCAGCAGGAGCGCCGTGGGAACGGTGAGGCTCGCGTACCACGCGCCGAGGTCGAGGGTCCAGGGCTGCCGGCCCACGATGACGCCGATGGCATAGCCGGCGAGGGCGGCCAGGAAGCCGAAGCGTAGGACGAGGTAGAGCAGGGAACCGACCTGGATCATGGACAGGGCGACGACGATCGCCAGCGACCAGGGGCCGAGCGCGGAGCCCAGCGCGCCGTACTTCAGCGTATCCGGCAACATGACCGCGGCGCAGATCAGCAGCACCGCCAGCATGGCGGGGCGCTCGCGGCGGATCACCATCCTGAGGACGACCATGGCGGTCAGCATCCAGATCATCACGATCAGGCCGTCGGTCAGCGCGTAGAGGGTCGCGACCAGCGTCTCGTGCGTTCCGGCCATCCCCACCACCGAGGGACCGGACGTGGCCAGGACCGCGAGGTCGGGGTTCCCGGTCTGTCCCGCGAAGCGGCGCAGGACGCCGAGCAGGGCCGCGACGCCGGTGCCGACGGCGATCCCGACGAGGATGTCCCGCCCCACCACGGGATCGCGGTATCGCCCCTGCATCAACCGCGCCCACGAGATCAGCACCCGGGGCCAGAGCCGTCGGAAGTAGGGCTCGACGGCGAGATAGCCGAATCCGACCTTGGTGGCGTGGAGCAGGGCGTGCCCCATGAATTCGCCGTCGACCAGTCGGTAGAGGGTCGTGGCGAGGTCCGAGGCGCCGCGGCTGCTGGCGAGCAGCGAATCGACCAGGTAGGCGACCAGCGTGAAGACCGCCAGCAAGAGCGCCCCGCGACGGTCGCCGCGGCCGAGGCGCAGGTTGCGCCAGGCCAGCAGCACGCTGGCCACCAGCGGCAGGAAGGTGAAGCCCAGCAGCCATACGACGGCGATCACGGGAACGCTCGCGAAAACCGAGTCCTCCGCGCCGGCGGTACTGAGCTCGACCGCGTCCTTTAAGGTCGCTCCCCACGGCCAGGCGATGGAGAAGTACACCAGCGCGCCGTGGCGGGCGCCCGCGGTCACGGTGACCATCTGCTCGCCCTCGACGTCGCGACCGCGCCAGGCCACCAGGCTGTCCACGGGCACCGGCGCCGGCCCCTCGGCCTCGACCCGCGTCAGCGCGTCGGGCGAGAAACCGGCGGCGCGCAGGATCGCGTCCCAGTCCACGGGGCCTCCGGCGAACTCGCCCCCTTCGTAGGGCTCGACGATCAGACCGACCAGCCGGCCGGCGAGGTCGAGGATCACGCGAGAACCACCGGGAAAATCGAGGGGCGGATCGGCGAGGGTGGTCCAGATCAGGTGCAGGTTGCTCGTCTGCAGCTCAACCGGACTCCAGCGCCGCCAGAAGACCGTCTCCAGCGAGCGGACCCCGTCCTCTCCCGTTGCGCTCATGGCCGTCTCCGCGGCGAGCGAATCGCGCGTGACCATGCGCAGGTAATTGCGATAGTCGAAGAATCCCTGCGCCGAGAAGGGCTCCACGCCGCCGCCGGCCGGACCCGTCAGGATGTCCTCGGCCCGCAAGGCCAGGGTCGTGGCGGGAAGCTCGTATTTCCCGAGGCGGACGGAATTCAGCGCCGCGACCGCCGTCACTCCCAGCAGCGTGACCAGCAGCCAGGCGATCGCCGTGCGCGGGCGTATGCTGCCTGCCAGCCGGGCGCTGGCCACGAGCGCCGGCGAGGGCGTCTCCCCGGCGGCGAGCGCCGCGGCCAGCGGATCACCGCCGGGCAGCGCGCCCAGCACCGCGTAGGCGGAGGGCGGGCGGTCCTCGGGCGCGGTCTCCAGGCACTGCATGACGATGCGCTCGACGGCCGGATCGAGATCGCCGACCAGGCTCGAGGGGGTGGTGACGGCCTCGGACGATCGCGCGCGCCGCCGGTCCGCGACGTGCTCGGCGGCGAAGGCCGGCCGGCCCGTGAAGAGCTCGTAGAGCACGAGGCCCAGGGAGTAGATGTCGCTCTTGACGCTGACCGTGCCGTCGGCGAGCTGCTCCGGCGCCATGTAGGCGGGCGTGCCGGCGATCTGAGCCTCGGCGGTGAGCTCGTCGGCGAGCCCGGCCAGGCCGAAATCGGTGATCCGCACCCGCCCCCGACCGTCGATCATGATGTTGGCGGGCTTGAGATCCCGATGGAGGATGCCGTTCTCGTGGGCCGCCGCCAGGCCGAGGCAGATCTGCCGCGCCAGCTCGGCCGCCTTCTCGGCCGCGGGGCGGCCCAGCCGGCGCAGCACCGAGGCCAGGTCCTCGCCGTCCACGTACTCCATGACGAGGAAGAGGTGGCCGCCCGCCTCGGCGATGTCGTAGGCGCGACAAACGTTCGGATGGGCGATGGACCGCGCCACGCGGACCTCGCGGCGGAAGCGGTCCAGCGCCACCGGGTCGGCCGCCAGCCGCTCGGGCAGGAACTTCAGGGCCACCGACTGTCCCAGCTCGAGATCGTCGGCGCGGTAGACCTCGCCCATGCCGCCGGCACCGAGCCGGCCCACGATCCGGTAACGCTCGCCGAGACGGCGGCCGGGCTCGAAGCGACCGTGCAGGGCGGAGGACGGTGCGCGCCCGGTCGGGGGTGCCGCGGCGACGGTGTGGGCTGTCGTGGCGGCGTCGGCGGCGGCCGGCGGTGTCCCGTCGGCGGCCGGCTTCGCGTCAGCGGCCGCGACGGACGCCGGCAGGCGCGAGCCGCAACCCGCACAGAAACGGGCGTCGGCGGGAACCTGGGCGCGGCACCGGGGGCAGATATGCATGGTGAGCAAGGTACGACGCGCGGATGCCCACCGCCATAGTGGCCTCCGCGGCTTCGACGACCCCGAGACGGCGCGGCCGACTTATGCGGATCCACGAACAACCGCCTGCCCAACACCTCCCCCGCCGTCAACCGACGCTGACACACTCCCAGCAACTGCCCGACGCCGAAGACACCGGCGCCCGCCCGTGTTCGACCGGCGAAGACGGCGAAGAGCGCAGCGCCGCCGATCGGCGAGACCGTATGGCCGGAGATCGACCAGACCGGCGGCCAGGACACCCGGGACTGAACCCAACGGACAGCACCGATGGATCGACCCCCGAGAGCCGCCGAGACCGAGGATGACGGATCGGTCTGCCCCTTGTAGTGCTCTAGCGGACCAGACTCCACCCAGCAGTGGCCTGCGTGTTCAGTATTCTTCATGCAGGACGACCACGCGCTGCGGGACGATCTTCACGACGCCGAAACCGGATCAGAAATTGATCTCGAAGTTGGTCGTGAACACGGTGCCGCTGGCGCCAACGAGCAACGGCAGCGTGAGGCCGCCCACGGGCGATCCGTCCACGTGGATGGCCTCGACGTTGATCCGGAAGGCCTCGTTCAGATACGGATACCAGCTCACGCCCAGGCGCGCGTCCCAGGGATCGCCGTACTCCCCGAAAATGGTCGAGTAACCCGCGTAGACCTGCCAGGCGCGCGGCTTCAGCATCGCCGAGGCCAGCACCTGCAGGCCGTTGTCGGTCAACTCGTCGAAGGTCAGCTGGTCGATGCCTTCACCGCCGAAGCCGTCGACCAGTCGCCAGTAGAACTCGGTCTCCAGCGCCAGGCCCCGATACTTCACGCCGGCGTCCACGGCGAACATCTGGTAGGTGAGATCGCGGATGAAGATCCCGGGGCCGAATAGTCCGGGCGTGAACACGACGCTGCCGTCGGAGATGCGGATCTGGGAGTTCTCGGGCGCCTCGGTGCCGGGCTGGCTCTGCCAGTCCTCGGTGCTGCGCGTGTAGTGCAGACCGACCCGCGTGGCCGCCTGGTCGTGATGCTCGAAGTCGCCGAAGCCGCTGGCGGTGCCGAACTCGCCGGTGGTGGGCATCCAGGCCAGGACGCCGGACCAGGTATCCATGGTGTCGTCGAGCTGGCCGGCGTCGATGCCGAGCTGGCTCAGGTTGTTGCCGAGCATCACGGTGTACTTCAGCCCCTCGGTCACGAGGCCGGATGCCCAGACGCCCGACGTGTAGGAGGGTCGGAAATACTCGTCGGCGATGAGTCGGTTGTCCACCGGCAGCCAGCGCGGCCAGTTGCCCTCGACCGTGCGGGTGCCCGGCAATCCGGTGATGCCCGCGCCCAGGGTGAAGTGTGGGTTGAATCGGAACTGCAGGTTGCCGGCAACCACAACCTGGGCGCCGAGCCCCTGGGAAGCGTTGGAGGTCCAGACATAGGCCAGGTAGCGGAACCGCGGGTCCATGAACCAGCCGAAGAAGTAGAGATTGTACTTGTTCAGCTGGATGTCCTGGCGCAGATCCAGTTCGTGGGTCTCCCCGAAGCTGTCGGTGTAGGACTCGTCGAGGCCGCTCTGGTTCAGGTAGCGGACGTAGCCCGAGAGCCGGAACCGCATCTCGCCCCAGTCGCCGCTGTGCAGCCTGACGCCGCTGCCGGCCTTGTATTCGCGGATGCGCTGGCGACGGGCCTGCTCCTGGGCCGTCACGGTCGCGTCCTCGCCGGCCAGCGAGGTCGACGCCCCGGTGATCAGCAGAAGACAGGACAGCGCGGCTAAAAAACACGCGTTGAGTCTCATTGGTCGGCCCTTTCTGGCGAGGGCAGCTCGCGGCTGTCCCTGAATGCGCGGACCGTCAGGTGTGACAGCCCGATCACCGACTTGTTCGCCGATCGCCCCACATCCCGATTAGAAGTGGCTCAGGAAGAACGGAATGAGCAGCGCATTGACCAGGTCCACGAAGAATGCGCAAACCAGCGGCACGATGATGAACGCCAAGTGCGAGGGGCCGTAGCGCTGGGTCACGGCCGACATGTTCGCCATCGCGGTCGGTGTCGAGCCGAGCGAGATTCCACCGAAGCCCGAACACACCACGGCTGCATCGTAGTTGCTGCCCATCAAGCGGAAGACTACCACGATGTTGACGAGCACTGCGACAGCGAATTGAGCACCCAGGATGGTGAAGATCGGGCCGGCGACGTCGGCCAGGGCCCATAGCTGCATGCTCATCAGCGACATCGCCAGGAACGTGCCGAGCGAGATGTCGGCGATCAGGGAGATCGACAGCGTCCGGCTCGGCCAGGGCCAGCCGCTGAGGCGCGGGAAATGCTTCGGCATCAAGTTGGTGATCAAGATGCCGGCGAACAGGCAGGTCACGAACAGGGGCAGCTGCAGACCCAGCCTGGCCAGACCTTCGTTCAGGACCATGCCGACCAGGATGCAGACGTGGAGAGCGAGGATGGCGTCGAGAACTTCCTGGTAATTGATGCCAACCTTCTGCTCGGTCGTGGTGATGGCGACATCGGGCGCCCCGGCCGCTTGCGGAGTGAGCTTGTGGCGATTGACCAGGAACTTCGCGATGGGGCCGCCCATGAGGCTCGCCAGGATCAGCCCGAAGGTCGCACTGGCGATCCCGATCTCCATGGCGCTGGTCACGCCGTAGTCCGCCGCGATCTTCGGTGCCCAGGCGATGGCCGTGCCGTGCCCGCCGACCAGCGACACCGTGCCGCCGAGCAGGCCCACCGCCGCTGGCTGTCCCAGGAGCTTGGCCACGGTGATGCCGGTGAGGTTCTGGACGACCATGTAGGCGATGGTGACCGTCAGCAAGAGCACCAGTGGCTTGCCACCGGCCAGCAGGTCCTTGAGGCTGGCGTTGATGCCGATGGTGGTGAAGAAGTAGACGAGGAGGGCGTCGCGCGCCGTCAGGTCGAACTCCACGCCCACCCCGGTCGTCGCATAAACGACGGCAAACAGAATCGAGAACAGCAGCCCGCCGGTGACGGGCTCGGGGATGCTGTATTCGCGCAGCAGCGGCACCACATCGTTGATCCGCTTGCCCACGAACAGCACGATGATGCCGAGGGTCACGGTGAAGAACTGGGCGACGTGCAGGGTTCCGTCTGTCAATTCCATGTCGGTCCTTTCTCGCCGCCCTTGCCTTGCCCGCCGATCAGAAGGTCCAGCCGAGCGCGAAGGTGACGCCGTAGGAGCTAGTGGTCGCGCCCTCGGTGGCCGGTCGGCTGTCGTAGCTCAGGTATCCACGCAGCGTGACGTAGAAATTCTTCAAGAGTTCGCGCCGGAGATTGGCGTCGAATTCCAGGCGGGTCCGCCCCCAGTCGGACACGTTCTCGTATGCCGCGACAGCCACCGTGACGTCGATCTTCGGGAAGTCGTAGGAGTAGCGACGAAAGGCGAGGTTGAGCAGCAATTCCAGGTTGGTGGTCAGGTCGCCGTCGTTGGGGTTCTCGCGGTTCAAGCTGAGCCCCAGCGCCGATTGCAGGTCGTTCCGGGTGCTGCGGATGAAGTAGCGACCCATGCCGGCCGCGACGGCGCTGCGTAGCTTGAAGCCGAGTTCCTCGTTGGATTCCGCGAGTCCATCGCCGAAGTAGAACCACCGCCTGTCCATGCGGCCGAGAAATCCGGCGCCGGCGTCGGCCCGCCGGGTGTCCGTGGCCTCCGGGCTCGACGTGATGGTCGCGTTCAGGGTGGCGCTGAACATGTAGCCGGGGCGGTCGTAGCGGGCGTTGGAGGCGAGGTCGAAGGTGAACAGCTCGCTGGCGCTGGTGTAGCTCGTGCCCAGGTCGATGGAGCCGTCGATCCGCGTCCACAAGGTCGCGCCGATCCGCGTGATGCTGCCGACCGCCAGTGCATCCATGTTGCGCACGCCGGTCGCCGTCACCACGGTCAGGGCGCCGGCGTAAGGTCCGGGTTGCAGCCTGCCGACGATCCGGACGCCGGACAGCATCTCGATCTCGAACTCCGCGCTCGCGGAGATGCTGGCGATGGTGTCCCACTCGAGATCGAGCGTGCCCTGGTCGTCGGTCTTGAACGTCAGGCGACCGCGGTCGAGGCTCTTGACCTCGCCGGTGAGGCGGTCGCCGTTGTGGAAGGTGACAACGTCGGTCCGCAGGGCGCTGGCTGGCGAGGCGAGGACGCAGAGCGCGACGAACGCCGCAACCAGGGAGGTGACGTGCGTCCGTCGCGTTGCGCTCATGAGGACCGGTCTCGCCATGTTCTATCCGTGGCGTCGAGCACGCTAGTGGTAGTGGGCGCCGGAGATGGGCGTCGGAGTCGGCACCTTGGCGGGTTTGCCGACGTTCGCCTCCTCCCAGGCCCGGACCTTCAGCCGTGCCGCATCGAAGATCCGCTCGTAGTTGCCCTTGCAGATCTTCTGCTTCGCCTCGGCGGTGAGTTGATCCCAGACGGGCTGATAGGCTTCGTAGACCGCGAGCTGGGAATCCGCCGACTTCGGGGCCACGCAGTCGCTACCGAACAGGAAGCGGTCGGGGTACCGGTTCAGCAGTTCGGCGGTGCGCCGGGCGGTGTCTGGCGTGCGGGTGGCGTACTTGGCGACCTCGTCCCACGAGATATCCATCATGACGTGGCTCAGCGACGGCATGGTGCAGACAGCCTCGATGACCTCGGCCTGACGCTCGAGGGGCTGGACGATCCGCCCGAGCCCGATATGGGCCCAGATGATCGTGCAGTCCGGGTGTCGCTCGAAAAGTACCTTCATCTGCGCGAGCATGTAGGGCTCCTGCCCGTCCTTGGGATACGGCATGTTGATGTCGTTGTGCAGGATGATCGGCAGGCCGACCTCGGCGCAGAACTCGAAGATACGGTCGAGGGCCGGATTGGTCAGGCTGGCCACCTCGCCGGCAACCTTGGCCGACACGAACTCCTTGTGCACGGAGAACTCGCCGATCCCCGAGAAGACACCCGGGAAGGTCAGCAGCACGCGGCGGATATGGTCGACCGCGTACATGTCGGCGGGATTGAAGCCCGTGATCATCGGGTCCAGGCGCGCCTGCTGCTCGGGCGGCAGCGATCTGTAGGCCATGGCGACGGCCGCGTCGACGAACGAGTAGTAATAGAGCGGCGCGTCAGTCTGCAGGTAGTAGGACGGTGCGAAGTCCTCGGTGTTGGCGTACGACCACAGCTGTTGCAGCGGCAGACCGAAAAATGTCGAGCGACCGATCTTGGTCCCCATCATCTCGACGTAGGCGTGGGCATCGGTCGCCTCCTGGATGTAGTTCGAGATGTGGAAGTGGGCGTCATGGAAGAGGGCGTCTGGCCACTGATCGGCTGCCGCAGCCGGCGAACCGCAAGCGAGCGCCAGTGCGAGCAGACCTCCGAACGCCACGGTCCGCAGGCAGCGAGCGTGCACCGGCGGCTGGATACTTGACCTCATGGATCGCTCCTTTGGTTGTCTCCGACGAGGCGCAGCCGGGAGACCGCCTGCGCGACCGTCCCGGCTACGAATCATCCGGACGAGTTACTTCTTCTTGACCGGCGTCACGGCATAGGGGTTTCCGCCTAGCGCGTTGGAAACGTCGGCGATCGCCTTCTGCGCCCGCACGCTGTTGCCGGCCGCGTCCAGGGGCGGCGAGATGGCCGCGATGCCGAACTTGCCCGGCGAGACGGCGATGATACCACCGCCCACGCCGCTCTTGGCGGGCAGGCCGGTGGTGTAGAGCCACTTGCCCGCATCGTCGTAGAGGCCCGCGGTCGCCATGATCGCCAGCGCCTCGGGAACGTGCTCGGCGTCCAGGCACACCTTGCCGGTGACGGGATTGGTGCCGCCGTTGGCGAGCGTCGCCGCCATCATGGCCAGGTCCTTGGCGTTGACGCCCACCGAGCACTGACGCGTGTAGATGTCGCAGGCCTGGAGCGGCTCGTCCTCGATATGGCCGTAGGCGTACATGAGCATGGAGAGCGCCTGGTTGCGCTGGTTCGTGGCGGCCTCGGACTCGTAGATGTCTTCCAGCACCGAGAGCGACCGGCCGGCGTAGTCGTTGTAGGTGTTGATGATCTTGTTCCACACCTCACCGGGGGAGCCGCCCTCAACCATGCTGGTGGCCGCGATGGCGCCGGGATTGACCAGGGGGTTCATCTCCGAGCCCTGGTACTGCTCGATCGCCACGATGGAGTTGAAGACCTGGCCGGTGGCGTCCACTCCCATGTTGTCGTAGATCGCCTGGGGTCCCAGGTCCTGCATGACCCGCGCCATGGTGAAGACCTTGGAGATCGACTGGATCGATACTTCCGAGGTGATGTCGCCGACGCTGTAGACCTTGCCGTCGGTGGTCACCAGCACGATGCCGAAGATGTCGGGGTCGACCGCGGCCAGCGCCGGGATGTAGTCGGCGTTGGCGCCCTCCTCGAGGGTCGCGTACTTGTCGTAGGCCGCCTTGAGCGCGGCATTGATCTGATCGGGCTTCTGGGCCCAGGCCGCGGTGGCGCCGATCAGCGTCGCAATAGCGGCGCCGAGTAGCAGGATCCGCGTGAAGCGATTCAGGTCGTGATTCATCGTCAGCCTCCGATCTGGGACGAGAAGTTGGCCTTGAACGAGAACTGGATCTTCAGGTCGTCGCTGGTGAAGCCGTCGTTGTAGTTCTCACGCTTGCCCCACTGCACCTCGAAGCCGGTCATCACGTTCTTCGCGGGGTACCAGAGCAGGTTGACCAGGGCGTAGTGCCCCACGGAGAAAGCGTTGTCGGGCATGGCGTCGGTGTTGTCCACGTCCAGGTACGAGTAGCCGAGGGAGGTGGAGAAGCTGTCGTTCCAGCGGTGGTCGAGGAAACCGAGGGCGCCGAACATGGGCAGGGCCACGCCCTTGATGGGGGCGTTGGGATCGCCGGGGTTGTTCTCGATGCCGATGTCCGCCGGCGCGTCGTTCATGTAGTTCTGGATGCCCTCGCCGTAGACGAACTGCAGGCGCACCACGTCGGCCGAGCCCAGGTTCACGTTCGAGCTGAGGTTCAGGCCCCAGCCCACCGCGTCGCCGGAGAGGTCGTACTCCTCCTGGCCGAGGTCGTCCCACTTGATGGAGCGCAGCATGCCCGCCAGCTCCACGTAGCCGAAGCCCGTGGCGCGATGGTACTCGGCCGAGAAGTCGGGCAGGTCGAAGCGGCTGGCGACGTCGGTCAGTTCGAGGCGTTCGTCGTACACGCTTCCCTCGCGGCTGGCGCCCGGCCGCTCCAGGGCGAATGTCAAGTAGGTGTCGCCCATGATGGGCATCCACCGCACCTGCACGTTGCGGAAAAAGACCATGGCGTTGGGCCCCCAGTACTCCAGCGAGTTGGGGAACACGTTGATGTCCATGAAGGGGCTCCAGTACTGACCGGCGCCGAAGTGGCCGAGCTGGGCGTAGGCATGGCGCAGCCGGAACGTGGTCTGCCCCGCGTCGACGCCGGTGCCGAAGAGCTCGAACTCGAAGATGGTCATGAGTTCGCCGCGGTCGGTGGGGAAGAAGCTCTTCGCGCCGAACCGGGTCTGGCGCACGCCGGCGAAGATGTTGCCGTCCGTTCCGTATTCGTTCTCGTAGGACGGCAGCTTGGTGGGGCGCATGACGTCGAACCAGTCGGGCGCGCTCTGGCCTGTCTGGTAACCCATGTCGAGCATGGCGTGGCCGTAGATCTCGGTGCGTGCCTTCTCGGCCGCGATGGCGGTTCCGGCGGCACCCGCCAGCAACAGCGCCAAAACGAGGCCGCCGCAGCGCCGATACCTCGAATTCAATAGTGCGTGCATCAGATCCTCCTTGGTTTCTGTTATGCATGGGGCACCACGGGGCGCCCATCCGGGACGTTGTTACAACAAGAAGTCCGTACCGATGGAGAAGGTCGTGCCGCTCTGGCCGGCGGTGTAGTAGCCGAAGTTCGAGCTCGCCGGGGACTTCTCCACGCGAATGACGTGCAGGTTGATGCGCCACGAGCGAGACCCCATGGGGTAGAAGCTCGCGCCGCCCGCGACTTCCCAGGGGTTCCGCTCGAAGTCGTCGAAGACGTAGCCGCCGGCGACGTAGATCCCGAGCTTACGCTTGACGACCATGTGCATAGCCTCGGCCATGAAGCCGGTGTCGGTGATCGAGTCCTGGGGCAGCGGCGCATCGGACGCGAAGTTCGAGTATGTACGGTTGTAGTACTCGGCCTGGAACGAGAATCCTCTGTACTTGAAGCCGGCGTCGATCGCCACGACGTCGTAGTCGGCTTGCTGCACCGTCACGCCGTCGGCCAGCGCTCCGCCCTCGAAGAGGAGCACGCCGTCGGAAAGGCGGAGCTGGGTCTCGTTCGGCGCCTGACCGACGGGCGAGGCCCGGTCCTCGCGGGAGTGAGCCGCCGACACGCCGAAACGCGTGGCCACCTGCTCGTGGTGCTCGAGGTCGCCGAAGCCGCCGCGCGGGCCGAACTCGCCCGTGGTGGGCAGCCAGGTCAGGCTGCCGCTGAAGGCCATGTCGCGCGAGTCGTTGGCGGCGGTGACGCCGAGCTGGCTGAGGTTCGTGTTGACCGAGGCCGAGTAGTGCAGGCGCGAGATCGGCTCGCCACGAATGAACAGGCCGGACGCGAAACCGCCGCGGAAGAACTCTTCGGCCATCTGGCGGTCGCTCGAGGCCCAGAAGGGATGCGACCCCTGCATGGAACGGCAGGTGAGGTTGGGCGCCATGCCGACGCCGACGGTGAGATTCTTGTCGACCGTGTACATGAGGTAGCCGAAGCCCAGGGACTGCTGCGTCGAGGCCAGCGACCAGAAAGTGACGCAATAGCGCAGCTGCGGGGTCAGGGCGAAGCCGGAGATCCAGAGCATCTGGCGATGCCAGTTGAGGTCGTTGCGCGCTCGCACGGTGCGTTCGCGGCCCAGGTGGTCGGTGTAGGTCTGGTCTGCCGGCGTCTGGTTCAGATAGCGGAACAGTCCGTAGACGCTGAGGTTCACGCTGCCTCGGCTCGTCTTGACGAGGTCGAAGCCCTTGGCCGGGGTGAACTCGCCGGCGGTGATGTTGGCGTAGGTATCGTCGACCTGCGCGGCGAGCGTGTCCGATGGTGTGGGGATCGGCGTCTCCTGGGCGCTCGCCCCCGGTGCGAACACGGTCAGAGCGCATGCCGCCAGCACCGCCACGACGAAGAAACCCTTCGAGAATCGATCACGACGATCCATCACTTCTACCTCCGTTTCGACACAGTATTCCCGTCATGCTATTTACCGCGAATTCTGTCGACCGTGGGCAGCAGCTCGGTTGCGATCGCCCGCTTGAGCAGGAAGGCGTCGGCGCCGGCCGCCAGCGCCGCCGACTCGATGGCCTGCTCGTCGTGCACGCTGACGACGATCACCTTGAGATCGGGACAGCGCGCCCGCAGCAGGTTCAACCAGTCCAGGTTGCTGTCCCTGGCCAGCGAGAGATCGACCACCACCATGTCGGGCCGCAACCGGTCCGCTCCCTCGATCAACGAGGTCTCGTCGGCGACCATGAGCACCGTGCCGAAGGCTGATTCGAGCAGGCCGCGCATACCCTCGGACAGGCCGTGGTGGCGGTCCGCCAGCAAGACGCAACTCACATGATTCTTAGGCATCGGCGATTCCACTTCCGCGACCACGCCCCGGGGTGACGCCCATCGGTTCCTGGTTCGTCGACGAGGTAAACTACTTCGTCGCCTTCTGGACCTTCATCGCGATCGCCTCGGCGTAGGTGATGACGACCGAGTCCCCGACATTGACACCCTCGAGCTTCTCGGGGTGCAAAACCTTGATGGTCCGCGTGTTTTCGGCCGGACCCTTGAAGGTCACCGAGAGGGCCTGCTTGTCGATCGCCGTGATCGTGACCGCCACCGTGACCTTCCTGCCGATGACGCCCGCGGGCATCTCGCCGAGTTCAGCGGCCGCGGCTGCGACGGTCACCTCGGCACCAATTCCGACCTCACCCTTGATCACCTCGTAGGCGAGAGCCTCGGTGACGGTCGCGGTGACCTGGTCACCCTTCTGGACCTGGGGCAGGTTCGCGACGGCTTCGTCGGCGATGAAGGTGTACTCCGCGCCGTCGTCAGTCCGCAGCGTGACCTCGCGCGTCTCGTGGTTGATCTTCTCCACCGTGGCCGTGACTTCCACGGTGGCGGCGACGGTCTCACCCTTGGGATGGTCGGCCGGCGACTGGGCCACGGCCACGGACGCCGCAAAGCCGACGACTGCAAGGCAGGCCGCCGTCATCCAGAATCGGGTGTTTCTCATGATCTGATTTCCTTTGCTTGAGCGTCAGTCGTTCCGCGAAGCGGATGCGCCGGCAATCCTCGCGACGGCGGTCGGCACGGAACCTCGAGCGGACCTTAGTTGGGCTGCATGGGTCTGGATACTCGGAGAATTACGGGGTTCGTGGCTGGGAAACTACGGGGATTGGCGTCCCGGCTTACAATCCGATTGACTCGGCACCGGTCGACTGCAAGCCTTCGCCGAGAAACCATGATCGCCGGCAGCGGCGCGCGCGGGACCAATCCGACCACGACCCTGAGGAGAGGATATTGCCATGCTGATCGAGAGCCGCCGGTTCGAGAAACGAGCGTCCGCGTGCGGGATCTCCATGCTTCTGTTCGCCACGATCCTGATCCTACCCCTGACCGCCACGGCCCAGCTGGCCGTCAAGGGCGATGGAATGGTCGTCGATGAGAACACCGGGGAGGAACTGGGCGCGCTCCAGCTCTTCATGGAAGTCAACTACGGTCTGTCGACACCCAAGTTCTACGGGCTCGGCGAGGACTTCAACACCGTGGGAATGATGGAGCTGAAGCTGGGATACACGGCGCTGGGCGACCATGCTCCCGGGATCACCCGATTCCTAGAGTCCTACGCATTCGGCAGCACTTTCGACGATGGCCTGAACGGATCCAGCAGCGACGAGGACGGCGACGTGCGCGCCGAGTTCGGCCGCTTCGGCGGCGGCAACCGACTCGGCTACGGCTACGGCGATCTGAACGGGGCGTTCTCCCTCTACAACCAGAATTCGCTGAACTGGACCAAGGTGAAGCCGCAGTCCTACGACGCATCCAGCCCCGGCGCCCAGGCCGTGTTCGATCGCTTCGGCGACAGCTATCACTTCGGCGCGCTCGTCGAAGGTGGCTTCAAGTACAACGTCTCGAGCAAAGTCGCGGTGTCCCTGGGCGCGGAAGGTGCGTTGATCTATCCGCGCCACGTATTCTGGCCCTGGCTGGGCAGCGTGGTGATCTACAGCGGCGTGCAGAGCGCGCTGGAAGTCGTCGGTGCGCGGATCATCGAGTCCAATCCGAAATTCGGACCAGTGATCTACTTCGTGCTGAAGTCCGGCGCCTCGCTCGGCTACTACCTGCTCGCGCAGCAGGACATGAACTGGCCGTTCACCTCGGAGACGCCGCTGACCATGGAGTCGGCGAAGCTGGGCCTGTCGGTCGGGTTCTGAACGGGTCATACGACCAGGCTGCCGACCTTGAAGGCCCAGGACATCCGGACGAGGCCCGCCAGCAGCACCAAGGCGCCGACCATGGTCGCCACCGAGAGACCGGTGACCCCGGGCATGAGCATGGCGAGGATCCCGAGGACGATCCGTGTACTCTCAAGACTACTTGTCCGGTCAGTAGAAAACTGCGAGCCGCCGGGGTATCCGGTCAGAGCTCCACGATACGGTGCTTGATGGCGAAATGGACCAGCTCGGCGCTCGTGTGCAGATCGAGGGTCTCCATCATCTGGTACTTGTGGAACTCCACGGTCCGGGCCGAGATCGACAGGCTCACGCCGATCTCCTTGGCCGAACGGCCCTCCGCCAGGAGCTGGAGCACCTCCCGCTGGCGCTGTGTGAGGGCGACAACCGGATCACTGGCACCTGCCGGTCCCTGCTTCATGCCCGCCAGGACCTCACCGGCGAGCTGCGGCGTCAGGTAGGTCTTGCCCTCGAGCGCGGCGTGGATGGCGGCGACCAGTTCTTCCGACGCCGAATGCTTGAGCACGAAACCCGCAGCCCCGGCCTCCAGCGCGCGCCGCGCGAAGGTCACGTCGCGGTGCATGGTCAGGAACACCACCGGCACCTGGTTGCCGCCTTGTCGCAGGGCGCCCAGGGCGTCGATGCCGTTGAGGTGGGGCATGGTGATGTCCGCCACGATCACGTCGGGCCTCAGCCTCCCGGCCGCCTCCACCAGCGCGCGCCCGTCCTCGACCACTCCCACTAGCTCGAACTCGGTCATCAGCAGACTCTTCAGCGCCTCCGCCACCAGGAGATGGTCGTCGGCCAGGAGCACGCGCGGGCGATCCATCTGGGTCATTTCGCTTCTCCCTGGAGCGGGACCCAGGCCGTGATCGAGGTGCCATCACCCGGCGCGCTCTCCACATCGAGGGTCCCATCCAACAGCCGCACACGTTCGCGCATGCTCGACAGACCAAGGCTTCGCCGAGCCTGCCGCCGCGCGGGATCGAAGCCCACGCCGTCGTCCCGGACGGTCAGCATCACCCCACCACGCAGCGGCCGCAGCGTGACGCCGGCGGTGCGGGCGCCCGCATGACGAGCCAGGTTGTTCAGCGCCTCCTGCGCCACGCGGAACAGGCAGAGCGCCGCATCCTTGCCGAGGCCGACTGGCGGCGGCGCCAGATTCGCATCGAGCGGGATGTTCGCCTTGCGGCCCACCCTTTCGCACTCGGTCTGCAACGCCTCGACGAGACCCAGCTCCTCGAGGACCGACGGGTGAAGCTGGTACGCCAGGGTGTGGATGTCCTCGCTGAGCCGGACGATTCCTTCGCGCACCGCCCGCATGGCCTCGGCCTGGGTGTTTTCTACCGCAGCGCGCTCGGCGCGGCCGACATCGATCGCCAGGACGGCCAGCCTCTGGGTCACGTCGTCGTGGAGCTCCCGCGCGAGGAGCGCACGCTCCTCCTCGTGGGCCCCGATCAGGCGCCGGCTCAACTCCCGCAGATCGTCCTCGGCCTGCTTCTGCACCGAGATGTCGCGCAGGACGCCGAAGGTGGCGACGGCGCGGCCGGAGGCGTCGCGCTTGCTCACGCCGGCCAGGTGCTGGATCCAGCGCAAGCCGTCGTCCGGATGCAGGTACCGGTATTCCAGCGACATCCGGTCGATGCGACCGGAGTGCAGCCGTTCTCGCGCTTCCAGCACACGCGGACGGTCGTTGGCGTGAAGCCGATTCAACCAGTGCTCCAGGGGCAGCAGACCTATCCCCATATCGGGAGGCACTCCGCAGAGCTCGCGGATCCGGTCGTCGAAGTAGGCTTCGCCCGACTCGAAATCAATCTCGTAAAAGGCAAGACCGGCCAGGTCGGCTCCCGATTCGAGGCGCAGCTCGTGCCGCTGCAGCTCGTCCCGGTTGCGCATCTGATCGGTGATGTCGATGGAGACGCCAGTCAGGTGCTCCGCCTCGCCGTCGGCGGCGAACTGGACCCGCCCGCGGGAGGTGACCCACCGCAGGTCGTCCTCGCCCGGCCGGATGATCCGGTAGTCCACCTCGAGCGTTTCCAACACACACTTCGCGTGCTCGATGATGTTCCGGACACCGTCCCGATCGTCGGGATGGATCGTTTCCATCACGCTCGCGAGATCGACCGCTTCGTCGGGAGCGAAGCCGAAGATCACCCGGTTGCGGTCGGAGAGCCAGAAGCTGCCCGTGCGGAAGTCGAGGGTCCAAAGCCCGGCCTCGGCGGAATCCGCCGCCAGGTACGCCCGCTCCTCGGCTTCGCGCAGCTCGTCGATCATCGCCTGGCGGTCCAGGGCGCCGACGAGCAGCTCGCCGAAGACCCGGAGCCGGGTCACGTAGGCATCCGGCCACTCGGCCTCCCGGTTCACGGTGTTGAGAACGATGAGGTGCCCGACGTCGCCCCCGGTCTCGATCGGCAGGGTCAGGGCGGACCGGATCGCCATTTGCCGCCAGGCCTCCCGCTCGGCCTCGGCATGCGCCGGGAGGTCGGAGATCCGCGAGATCCGGATGGGCGCTCGCTCGACGAACAGGGTCTGGCGGGACCAGGGGAACATCTGCGCCAGGTTGGCATCCGGCGGCACCTGAGGGATGCCCTCGGCGAAGGATCCGACCCGGACATTCACCACCTGCTGGTCCTCGCTGACCTTCAGCAACGCGCAACGGTCGGCCCGGAAGAAGATCCGGACCCGATCGAGGGCGTGCTCGATGACCTCGCCGAGCTGCTCCGGCGTGGCGGCGTAGAGCGAGGCGGAGGTGTCGGAGATCACCGTCTCGAATTCGAGGCGGTTCTCCAGGCCGTTGGCGGTGGGGATAAAGGGTTCGGCCATGAAGTGATCCGCCGATGCAGGATTCGGATCGATCGCCCGAGGCCTGCGACCATCGGGATGGGGCCGCGGGCGTTGGCAGTGAGAACTCGTGTCAGTCCAGCATAGGATCGCCGGCCGGGCACCGTCAACTCCAATGAGGACCATTCGGCCCTACTGGAACCAGCCGCGCCGGGTGAAGTACCAGAATTGACCGAACACCACGGCCGCCATCATCGTCATCACGATGAGGTAGCCGTACTCAATCTCCGTGACGGGAATCCGCTCGAAGTTCATGCCATAGATTCCGGCAATCAACGTCGCCGGCATGTAGATCGACGAGAGGATGGCCAGCAGGGTCATGCCGCGTTCCGATTCCGAGACCAGATCACACAGATTCTTGCGCACGCCGTCGAACTCGGCACGGAGCTCGAGGACAACGCCGCGGCGCCGTCCACGAGCCGGGGGGGCCCGGTAAATTCCCGTTGCACGCCCGGTAGATTTTCGAGGTACCAGTTCGTTGCGGACCCACTATTCTCAGCGCTGTCGAGATCGTTGCGGATTCGACACGACACCGAGAACCGAGGAGGATCTGCTCATGTCCAGAAGGGGAATCACGACGTTCGCGGCGGCGCTGTTGCTGCTGGCAATCGCCGGGCAGGCCTTCGGTCAAGCCGCCGCGCCAGACACCGACAACGCCACCGCCGAGACCGTGCCGCCCAGCACCAACCCGGCCAACCGTGTGATCTATCCCGCCGGCGGGCAGGACGCCAACCAGCAGGTGATCGATCAGCTCGAGTCCTACCGCTGGGCCTGCGCCCAGACGAAGTGGGATCCCTACGAGGCCTACGACGTGCTGGTGCAGAAGGGCTACGCCGCAGCCCAGACCGCCGAAGAGGCCCAGGGCGGCATGATCAGCGGTGCGGCGCGCGGCGCGATCGCGGGTCTCGCCATCGGCGCCATCGCCGGTGACGCGGGCAAGGGCGCGGCCATCGGAGCGACGGCCGGCGGACTGGCGGGCGGATCCCGCTCGCGGCGCCAGCGCGCCTCGGCCGAGTCCGCCGCCAACCAGGCCATTCAGGAGTTCCAGAACAGTTTCGAGGTGTGGGACAAGAACTGGGTCGCCTCCATGGAGGGGCGCGGCTACAACGTGAAGTGATCCGCCTCGGCGCGACTCACCGAAAGGATACCGGCATGCCTTCGAGAACCAAGATCGTGCTGGCGGTCACCCTGATCGTGGTCCTGCTTTCCGCCGGCCAGGCCCTCGCCGGGACCACGTGGATGTGCGCTCTCCACAGTGCCGTCGCGTGCGACGAGGACGGGACCATCGGGCCGCCCGACCTCGGCGGCCTGGAACCGCCGACGTTCCTGCGGGTCGACGCCGAGCGTAAGCAGGTCACGCTGCTGGCGCCGGAGTCCCGCAAGGGTGAGGTCACGGTCATCGACTCGATCCACCAGGGGGCGGGAATCTGGGTGTTTTCCGGCGTCGAGGCGAACCGCGCCTGGAGCCTGGTGATCGCGGACGAAGGGTACCTCACCCTGTCGGTGACCACCGACGGCGCCACCTGGTCGGTGTTCGGCAACGTGTTGCGCGAGGAATGAAAGCAGTCCCCTGAACGAGTGAAGCGAATCGGCCGTTCCGGCCGGGACGTGGCCGGGGTCCGAATACCCTGAGAGGACTCGACGTGATGGAACACCGCACGAGCAAGAAGCCGACCGCAACGTTCGCCGTGGCCTTGTTGACCCTGGCCATGGGAGCCGCCCTCCTCGTTCCCGGCAGCGCCCGGGCCCAGCAGACGGCCGCCGAGCCGTCCTGGGAGTTCTCGCTCAAGCCGTACCTGTTCCTATCCGGACTCTCGGGGTCGATCACGGGCAATGAGCTCACGTTTCCCATCAACAGCAGCTTCACCGATCTGGTCGACAACCTGCGGATCGGTGGCTTCATCTCGCTGACCGGCGTCAAGGGACAGTGGGGATTCCTGGCTGACTTCGAGTACATCAGCCTGCAAGGAGGCAACTCGGGGCGGGTGCCGATGGATCTACGCCTGGATACGACGATCGGCGAGCTCGACGCGACCTTCGGCCCGGCCCGCGACTCGAGCTTGAAGTTCGTCGGCGGCATGCGCCTGTTCGACGTCGGCCAGTCGCTGCTGATCGCCGACGAATCCGCCCTGGAGGCCAGCACCGCGGTGGTCGACCCCATCCTCGGAGCGATCGGAGCCTGGGAGATCGGTGAGCACTGGCTCTTCCAGATGCGCGGTGACATCGGTGGATTCGGTATCGGTTCGGAATTCACCTACCAGCTCATGCTGGAGTTCCAGTGGCGGATCTCAGACAGCGTCGGCCTGCCGTTCGGATATCGCGTGCTCGGCTATCAGATTCAGCAGGACCAGGTCGAACTCGACATCAAGCTGAGCGGTCTGTTCCTGGGGCTGGATTTCCGCTTCTGACGGACCCGATCACCCGTTCGACGTACGGGTTCTGCCAAGGTGAGTGCGGCGACGTCAGCACCTGCTCGATGTCTGGAGCGGTGACGCGGCGCTGAAATTCTTCACCGTATTGTCCATCCCGATCGCGTAGCAGATAAGATCGGCGCTTGGTCGTGGCCGGGGATGGCCGTGTTGGAAATGGCCCCGGTTCTGGGGCGCTGCGCTTGCGCTTGAACAGTTAGCTGTGCCGCCCCTGCTGCCGTTGCCCGTCAGTTTCCTTCACAAAGGTCTTAAGACCAGAACGCGTCCTCTCAGCCAGTTATGACTCGATTCCGTCCATGACGACCCACCGCCGATGTCGATCAATGACAGCCTCGGATCGTAACCTCCATCTTGATATGGGCTCTCTCGTTGCTTTGTCGAGAATCAACAGTTCATACTCGACGGTCAGGATGTCCGGTACCGGTTTGTCCAAGTGAAAATACTCCGAGTTGAATGTGTACGGCCGAAAGGCCAACTCATACCCAGACTCATCGTACCACTTCGAAAAGGGTATCTTACGGAAATAGCCTTCCGCCGAATGTAGTTCCTTTCTTTCGGCTATAATGATCTCGTATGTTTGCTCGCGCTCCGCCCAACGAAGATCTGTCGTATCTCCATCCGCAATAATCCTGACTCCTATGAATTCGACATCACCGTCAACCCAGAATAGAGAATCAGGCGCGACCGGAACTAATTCCAGGTAATATCTATCATCATCTCGAGCGCCCCAGTGGGGCAGAGAGTACTTCGTTGGGGCTTTACCCTCCGCATGCTCGCGATAGACATACCCCTCAATTCTCCAATCATTATCCGGTATCACCGCTTCGAATTTTTCATACCGGTGGCAAACATACGTGCAACCACCAAGAAGCGAGAGCACGGCCCCCAGGACTACAAAAATCAACATTGAAGCTACTGTCTTCATACCGCTCCACTCAAACGGGTTGTTGACTAGACTTCTTATTTCACCGAACACCGCCACAGCACACAAGCGACATCAGCTACAGCTAACGTTTGTCTAACCTGCAAAGGCGATTGGCGCGGGTCGTGCGCATGCACGGCGCGTGACGAACGGCCTTGTCGGGTGCAAACATCGGTTAAATTGCGCGTCGGGCGCGGAACCCAACCGATGTCGGTCCAAGCTACTTCGGCGGCAACACGACCAATAGAAATGTGGCTATCGGGCCAAGAAGTAGCGACAAAAGCCACCAAACTAAGCCCCGTCGCCCCTTGCATTGCGCTAGCCCTGCATTGAGAAGAGCGAGCGTCAGCCACCCCACGGCATAGTTACTTGGAGGTATCTGCATTCGACTGTCCCCCCTGAGGTGTTCCGTGTTTCAAGCCTGATTCTACCACCGTTTCAACAAGCGGGCGATTGGGTTCAAGATCTCCAATTTAGTATATCTAACGCCCTTGCGTGAAGCTGCGGCCGTTCTTGGCGCGGGCCGTGCGCCAGCACGGGCCGTGACAGAGCCGGCTGTCAGCTTGAACGGCTTGTTATGCGAGCCTGCTTCGCCGATTCGCTAGGCTCCCTTTTGTCCGGAGCTAGAATCGGCCTGCTAAACCAAATCAGCCCATTTCCTCCACCCCGGCTCCATCATTGTATCAGGATTTCGACTCCGCGTACGTGCAGGTGTGATAGAATCGAGGATCGGCGAACTCGGAAGGACAGCCGAGGGACTGCGATGAGAAATAGGGAGGATGGAATGGCGATCCATCCGGGACCCAGATGGCCGCTTACGGCGGTAGCCGTGGCGCTGATTATGGCTGCACCCGTTGCCGCCACGACCTGGTATGTCGAGGCCGACGGAAGTGGCGACTTCCCGACCATCCAGGCGGCAGTTGACGCGTGTGCGCCCGGCGACGTGGTCCAACTCGGTTCGGGTGTGTTCAGCGACTTTGTCACCGATCCGCACGCACCGCACTTGAGCCGGTATGTCGACGTCGCGGTCGACGGTATCACTCTGCGCGGCGCCGGGATCGACAAAACCATCGTCGGCCAGGTACAGGCGGGTGTGCATGACGATTCGGCCATCGTCGTCATCGTCTGGGAGGATAACCTTGAGCTCCGCATCGAAGACCTGACGCTGCAACTGCTCGACCGACCGAGGACCAAGCTCGTCGATGCCTATCGTGCTCGCCTCAGTATCGAGCGCTGCCGGTTTGCGGGCGCCGAGTATGGGTTCCTCGACACTTTCTCGCAGGGGCTCGAACTCCGCGACTGCGAATTCGTCGATCTCGTCAATGGCGGCATTGTGGGGGGCGATCGTGCCGGATTGATCGCCGACTCCCGCTTCGAACGCGTTATACATGCCATGCACACGAGCAACGAGCAGTTCCTGACGCTGACCGGTTGCTTCTTCGACGGGAGCGAGGCCGGCGCTGGCTCCGTCGGTCTCGTTACGGTAGCTCAGAGCCGCGCCGAACTCCGCGACTGCGATTTCGTCGGCCATACGCGCGCTGCGATACTCGCGGACGGCGCCCATGTCCGGCTCTACGATTGCCGTTTGCTCGAGACCCTCGGCCACGGCATTGAGCTCAGCGACGGCACAGTCGAGGGCTCGGGCAACATCATCACCAGCGAGGTCATGGTGATTGGCTGCTCCGGTTACCAAGGCGCCGCGTTCACGGAATTCCAAAACAACCACCTGCTGGCTTATGGGGAGGGCCAGGCCTTCATAGCATATAGCGACCTTGGGACGCCGCGCACCCTCGATCTTGAACACAATTGGTGGGGCACCGACGATCCCGAGCAGATCGCCGAGCTGATCCACGACAGCGTCGACGACCCGGAGCTCATCCTGACCATTGACTTTGAGCCTTTCCTGGGGGGAGCCGTCGCCACGCGAGCGCGGTCGTGGAGCGCCGTTAAGAAGTTGTTCCGCTAGGCTAGCGTTCCTGGCGTAGCGTCGGATAATCGGCACGCCAAGAACTCCCCTGTTCCAGTGCTGTTCGCGAAGCCGAGATTTAAAGTGAATATCCGGATGGCTTAGTACGTTCGCTGTCCACAATATTTCTGCATAACACCGACTGTTTCAGCTGCAAAGACTGCTGGCGCGCGCTTGGCTCTGCCAGGCGCGTGACGGCCGGCTTTGTCTGCTGCAAACTATGGTTAGACGGACGGTCCTTAGAGCGACTAATTCGACATCTTCACGTCCGCCAACTGCTTCACGTATTCTGCGTCTCGCTTGGTCCGCACTTCGACTATTACGCCGCGCCCTTCAGCGTACTTGGGCGCTGCGTCAATGACTGCCAATACCGATGTGTCCAAGGGAATGGCCTGTGCCGCGTCGACTGCTTTCTGCCCCAATACAAACCCAGCTAGAAAGTGCCGCTTGCCTGGAGTCAGGTACAAGACAGTCCGCTTCTTTCGCTTCAATCGTAGAACCCAACCCCACTTCGCCCCGCCGAAATTCCAATCGAGTGCCAAGGGAGCAAACGCAGCTTCGAAGTGTCCAATGAGTTCGTCCCAACGATCCGCGCTACGACCTAAAACGGCTCTGAGTTCTGCAGATTGCGGCTCGCAGGATTTGTCGTCGAATGCACTGAGCGCCATTGCCTCTCAACTCCTATTTCCGTCTAACGTTCAATTCGACTGAACCAAGTACCCCAATATCCCGCCAGACAATAGCCCACCACCAGGCAGCTACCGCCCCAAGAACTCAACACCCAAAATCATGGAATTCCCTCCCCACCAACCATCCAGCCCCCCTTAATACCGGATAGCCAAAACCATCCTACTCCCCAATATACTCACTGTAAACCCCAATCGAACACCCGTCCTCAACAAGCTCACCGCAAACAAGAACACCGACCCCAAGCAGCCCCAAAGCCACCAGCAGCCGGCGTTCTCAACGCACCATCAAGTCGAACTGCTACCCCTCAGCCTCCCCAACCTCATCAACCCCCTCCTCATCAACCACCCTCAACCCAAACTGCCCATCCCCCTCAACCCCCAACTCCACCACATTCCCACTCACAACATCCCCACTCAGAATCCCATCCGCCAGCCGATCCTGAACCTCCCTCTGGATCACACGCTTCACCGGCCGCGCCCCGAACCGCGGATCCCAGCCCATCTCCGCCAGCTTCGCCACCGCCTCGTCGGTGGCCACCAGCCGCAGGTCCTGTTCCGCGATCACCCGGTTCACCTTGGCGATCTCCAGTCGCACGATCCGCAGGATCTCCTCGCGGCCCAGTCCGGCGAAGCGGACCACGCCGTCGAGACGGTTCAAGAGTTCTGGCCGGAAGAATCCGCCCAGCTCCTCCATCACCGCCCGCTGCCGCTGCTCGCGCGCCTCGGCGCTCGCATCGTCCGCGACCTCGAAGCGCTCGTCCTGGCACAGGTTGCTCGTCATCACCACCAGGGTGTTGCGGAAGTCCACCACGCGGCCCTTGCCGTCGGTCAGGCGGCCGTCGTCCAGGAGCTGGAGCAGGACGTTCATCACCTCGGGGTGGGCCTTCTCGACCTCGTCGAGCAGGATCACGCTATAGGGGTGCCGGCGGACGGCCTCGGTGAGCTGGCCACCCGACTCGAAGCCCACGTAGCCCGGGGGGGCGCCGATCATGCGCGCCACCGCGTGGCGTTCCATGTACTCGGACATGTCCAGGCGGACCAGGTGCTTCTCGTCGCCGAAGAGCTGCTCGGCCAGGGCCTTCACCAGCTCGGTCTTGCCCACGCCGGTGGGGCCCAGGAACAGGAACGAGCCCAGCGGGCGCTCGCCGCCGATCAGGCCGGCGCGGCTGCGGCGCACGGTGCGGGCCACCTCGGCCACGGCCTCGTCCTGGCCCACGACGCGGGCCTGCAGACGATTCTCCAGGTCGCGCAGCTTGGCGGTCTCTTCCTCCACCAGGCGGGTGGCGGGGATGCCGGTCCACTTGGCCACCAGCTCGGCGATGTCGTCCTCGGTCACTTCCTCGCGCAGCAGGGGCTGCGCGCCCTGGACCACGACCAGCGCCTCGCGGGCGCGGGCGAGGTCGGCGGCCAGGCGGGTGCTCTCGCCGTACTTCAGCTCGCTGGCGCGGGCCAAGTCGCCGCGGCGTTCGGCGCGTTCCATCTCCACCTGGAGTTGGTCCTGCTCGGCCTGGATGGTGCGCATGCGGTCGATGGCCTCCTTCTCCTCCTCCCAGCGCGCGCGGACCGAGGTCAGTTCCTCCTCGAGCTCGGTGATCTGGGCGTCGATGGCGTGGCGGCGGCCCACGGCCGACTTGTCGGTCTCCTTCTCGAGGGCCAGCTTCTCCATCTCGAGCTGGTTGAGGCGGCGCTGGAGGTCATCTACTTCGGCAGGTACCGAATCGATCTCCATGCGCAGGCGGCTCGCGGCCTCGTCCATGAGGTCGATGGCCTTGTCCGGGAGCATGCGGTCGGCGATGTAGCGCTGCGACAGCTTCACCGCGGCCACGATGGCGCCGTCGGTGATGCGGATGCCGTGGTGGACCTCGTACTTCTCCTTCAGGCCGCGCAGGATCGCCACGGCCTGCTCCCAGGTGGGCTCCTCCACCATCACCGGCTGGAAACGGCGCTCCAGCGCGGGGTCCTTCTCGATGTGCTGGCGGAACTCGTCGATGGTGGTGGCGCCCACGCAGTGCAGCTCGCCTCGGGCGAGCGCGGGCTTGAGGATGTTCGAGGCGTCCATGGCGCCCTCGGCCTTGCCGGCGCCCACCAGGGTGTGCATCTCGTCAATAAATAGCAGCACCTCTCCCTCGGAGTCGGTCACCTCCTTGACCACCTTCTTGAGCCGCTCCTCGAACTCGCCGCGGTACTTGGCGCCCGCGAGCAGCGAGCCCATATCCAGGGCGTAGAGGCGCTTGCCCTTGAGGCCCTCGGGGACGTCGCCCTCCACCAGGCGGCGGGCCAGGCCCTCGGCCACGGCGGTCTTGCCCACGCCGGGCGAGCCGATCAAGACCGGGTTGTTCTTGGTGCGGCGGCTGAGGATCTGGATCACGCGGCGGATCTCCTCGTCGCGGCCGATGATGGGGTCGATCTTGCCCTGGCGCGCCAGCGCGCAGAGGTCGCGGGCGTAGCGGTCCAGCGCCGACTCCTGCGAGCCGTCGCTCTCCTCGCCGTCCTCGCCCACGGCGCCCGCGCCGGCGGTCCGGGCCAGGGCCGCTTCCAGCTTCTTCTTGTCCAGGTCGAAGGTGCGCAGGAGGCTGCCCGCGCGGCCCTGGTCGGCGATCAGCGCCAGCAGCAGCTCGCGGGTGCCCACCATGCCGCCGGCCTGCTGCTTGGCCTGGTTCTGGGCGGCGAGCATGAGGGTCTGCAGATCGCGGTCGGGATTGGGGGCTTCCACCTTGCCCACCCTGGGCAGGCTCGCCAGCTCGTTCTCCACGGTGCGGGCGACGAGCTGGGGGTCCAGCTCGAGGGTGCGCAGGGTGGTGCTGGCCAGGCCCGGCTCGCTAAGCATGGCCCACAACAGGTGCAGGGGCGTGAGCTCGGCGTGGCCCAGGTCGAAGGCCTTCTGCTGGGCCCTCTGCAGGGCCTCCATGGCGTTCACGGTCCAGTTCTTCATGGTATGTCCTTTCCCTCAGGGGAAGCTGAATACTCTGTTTCGCGTATACATTGCAGGCGTTGTGCCAGTTATCAACACCGGTCGATAACACCTCAAGGAGAAATGATTGTGTCACTTATGGTTTTCGTATACAGTACGCCGACCACATGCGCCACGCGTCTGCCACCATCGGCTCCCGATATTCTGACATTGTGGCGTGCGATGGCGATGTGGCAGTCAGGAATGTCAGGCCAGGGGACGGGTCATGGACTGGTCGCCGAAGAGGAGATCAGCGAAGACCACAGTAGGGCAGTTACCAGGCCGACCAGCTCATGATCCACCCGGGCGGATGTCCGCGCAAGTGGCGTCCTCGCCGGCCTTCCCGGCGCTGCTGCCGGCCATGGGACAGCTCCCGCACCCGCCGACCCCGGACTGGGCGGCGCCGCACCTCGCGGTGGGCTCGCCGGGCCGGCGCACGCTGCGCCAGAGCCGGCGACCGGTCCAGGCCGCGGCGGCGGCCACGATGAGCACGGTCAAGCCGATCTCGACGGTCATGTTCCCCACCCCGCCAGGTTGCCCAGCTGGTAGACCAGCGTGGTCAGGACCCAGGCCAGCGCGGTCAGGCCCCAGAACTGCAGCAAGGCCCAGCGCCAGCTGCCGCTCTCCTGCTGGGTCACCGCCACCGTGGACATGCACGGGGTGGCGATGAGGCAGAAGAGCATGATACAGAAGCCGATCAACGGCGTGTAGGCGCGCTTGAGCTGCTCGCGCAGGGCGTCGGTGTTCTCGTCGGCGTCGCCCACGGCGAACACGATGCCCATCTGCGCCACGAACACCTCCTTGGCGGCGAAGGCGCCGATCAGGGCGGTGCCGATGCGCCAGTCGAAGCCCATGGGCGCGAGCACCGGCTCGAGCAGCCGACCGGTGCGGCCGGCCACCGAGTAGGCCATGGCGGCGGCGGCCTCGGGGTCGCCGCCCGCGGCCACCACCGGCGAGGAATCGCCGGCGGGCGGAGTCCAGTCGGCCGGCGGCTGCGGGTAGCTCGTCAGGACCCAGAGGATGATCGACACCCCCAGGATCACCGTCCCCGCCTTCTTGATGTACAGCCACGACCGGGTCCACATCTGCGCCAGCAGGCTCATCGCGGTGGGCATGCGGTAGGGCGGCAGCTCCATGAGGAACGGCGTGGTCTCGCCGCGGAACAACGACCGCCGCAACAGCTGCGCCCCCAGCAGGGCCAGCACGATGCCGGTGACGTACAGGCACCACAGCACCGGCCCCTGCCAGCGCTGGGGGAAGAACGCCGGGATGATCAGCGCGTAGATGGGCAGTCGCGCGCCGCAGCTCATCAGCGGCAGCACCAGCATGGTGATCAGGCGGTCGCGCCGCGTCTCCAGCGTGCGCGTGGCCATGATGGCGGGCACCGTGCAGCCGAAGCCGATCAACAGCGGGATGAAGCTCTTGCCGTGCAGCCCCACCCGGCTCATGAGCCGATCCATGACGAACGCCGCCCGCGCCATGTAGCCGCTGCCCTCGAGCAGCGCGATGGCCATGAACAGGAGCACGATGTTGGGCAGGAACACCAGCACGCCGCCCACGCCGCCGATCACGCCGTCCACCAGCAGCGACCGCAGCGGGCTCGTCGACCCCTCCGGCCACAGCGCCGACACCCCCGACGACAGCGCCGCGATCCCCGTCTCCATGAAGCCCATCAGGGGATCGCCCAGCGTGAACGTGAGGTTGAAGACCACGAACATCAGCGCCAGGAAGATGGGCACGCCCCAGACCTGGTGCATGGCCACCGCGTCGAGGCGGTCGGTGAGGTCGCGGCCGGGGCGGGCGGTGCCGCGCACCACCGCCTGGCAGAGGCGGCCGATGTAGGCGTAGCGGTGCCGGCTGACGGTGACGTCGCTGGTGCCGGGCTCCTCCTCGTCCAGCTCGCCGGCCAGCCGTTCGGCCTGGTCCGCCAGGGCGTGCCGGCCGAGCTCGCCCACCACCTTCTCGTCGCGCTCGAGCAGCTTGATGGCGTGCCAGCGCCGCTGCCGCTTGGGAATCTGCGGCACGCGCTCGGCCATCTCGCGGACGAGCTCGTCGATACGCGGCTCGATCTCCTGGCCCAGGTCCACTCGTGGCCGCGGCTGGTCGCCGTTGCGGCCGAGCACGTCGAGCACCGACGCGAGCAGCGCGTCCAGGCCCACGCCCCGGCTGCCCACGGCCGGGATCACCGGCGCGCCCAGGCGGCTCGCCAGGGCGAGGGGGTCGATCTCGAGTCCGCTGGACTCGGCCACGTCGCTCATGTTCAGGACCACCACCATGGGCAGGCCCAGCTCCATGAGGTCGGTGGTCAGGTAGAGGTTGCGCTCGAGGTTGCTGGCGTCCACCACGTTCACGACCAGGTCGGGCTGGTCGCCCAGCAGGTAGTTGCGCGCGACCAGCTCCTCCTCGCTGTACGCGGTGAGGCTGTAGGTGCCGGGCAGGTCCACGAAGCGCAGCTCGGTCCCCTGGAGGCGGCGCACGCCTTCCTTCCACTCCACGGTCACGCCTGGGTAGTTGCCCACCTTCTGGTGGGCGCCGGTCAACCGGTTGAAGAGGGTGGTCTTGCCGGAGTTGGGATTGCCGGCCAGGGCCACGGTGAAGGTCTGCACCTCGCGGACTCCAGGATAAGGGACGACGCCGTCATACCGGCGTCATTCGACCTCGATCTTCATGGCCATTCCCCGACCGATGCAGATGCGCGCGTTGTTCACCGCCACCACGAAGGGACCCCGGCCGCCGTTGCGCAGCACCGTGACCTCGGCGCCGGGAATGAGTCCCAGGGCCGCGAGCCGGCCGCGCAGGCCGCGCCCGCCACCGATGGTGCGCAGGACCGCGCGGGTGCCTTCACGGATCATGGCCAGCGGCATCTCAGCCCTCGCTTCCCGGACCGAAATCGCCCAGCGATTCGTTCCAGCTGCAGGTGTCGGCGGGATGGCGGCGGCGGTAGGCCATGAGCAGGCGCAGGCGATCCATGGTCACGCTGCTGATCACGTGCTCCAGCTTGCACGCATCCTCCTCGGCCTGGCTGCTCTCCAGGCCCAGGACCTCGATCAGGAACGACCGCAGCGACCGGTGGCGTTCCACCACCTCGCTGGCGGCGACCTGGCCGGTGTCGGTGAGCGTGATCAGATCGTAGGGGGCGTAGTTGACCAGGCCCTTCTCCGAGAGTGAGCGCAGAGCCTGGGTCACCGAGGAATTGTGCACACCGAGGCGTTCCACGATGTCCTTGGCCCGGGCGGCGTGCTTGTCCTGGACGATGTGGAAGATGGCCTCGAGATAGTCCTCGAGACTGGCGCTCAGCTGTGGGCTGGCACGCATGGCCTGCTCCTCGGTCCGGGGGGCCGCCACCAGGCGGGGCGGCTTGTGAGTTAATAATTTAACGTGTATGGACGGTGTCGACAAATCTTTTTTGTGGACCCGAAAACTTTTCATGCCGACGTGCAAAAAGCGGGCCCGCCCCCCTGGATGGGAGCGGGCCCGTGGCCGTCTAGCGTTCGGCGTAGAGGGTCTCGATGCCGGCGAGGTTCTGGCGGATGTCCCAGAGCACCTGGGGCAGGCGGCTCTCGGGCAGGCCCACCGCCGCGAGCAGCGCCGCGTGCGGTGTGGGGTCGAATTCCAGGCTCAGGTCGATGGGCTCGCCGTGGCCGATGTTCCAGGTGTTGACCACGACCTGGGCCAGCTGGATCACGCGAGCGCCGGGAGTGGCGTCGTCTTGGTGGTGGTCGCGGATGGCGTCGACGATGGTGTCGGGCAGCCGCCACTGCTTGAGGATGTACTCGGCCAGCTCGGCGTGGTCCAGGCCCACCGCCTCGGCCTCCTCGGTCAGGGTGACGTGCCGCTTGCCGGGCGCGGGGTCGAGGTAGTCGTCCACGATGAGCTTGCCCACGTCGTGGAGCAGGCCGGCGACGAAGGCCTCCTCGCCGTGCAGTGGCTTGTCGGGCAGGGACCCGCTGAGGGCGCGCGCGGCCAGTCCCACCGCCGTGGAGTGCATCCAGTAGCCGCGGCTCGGCTCGTAGTCGTAGTTCTTCAGCCGGAGCCTGGTCAGGCCCTCGGTGCTCACCGCGAAGACGATGCGCTTCATGTTGTCCAGTCCCACCAGCACCACGGCCTCGGGAATGGAATGGATGCTACGGCTGCGACCGTAGAGGCTGCTGTTGGCCACCTTGAGCAGGCGGGCCACCAGCGCCTGGTCCTTGCTGAGGACCATCTCGAAATCCTTGGCGGTGAAATATTCGCGCCGCGTCAGTTCCAGGAACTCGGCCACGACGGAGGAGAGGCTGGGCAGGTCCTCGATCCGTTGCAGCACCTCGAGATTGACGGCGCGCCAGCCGGTGGTGTTCTGGGGGTCGGCCGTGGCCTGGGTCATGGAATCACTCCTCGGGCAGCGGGATGCCAGATTGTCTTGGGCGATGCTGAGGGGTAGCACGATGCGGGCCAGACCGGGGCCGGCCGGGGCGCAAGGTCCCCTTCCTGGTCTAGATCGACCGGAATCGCAGCGACCTGAGGGTTGAGAGCGACAGATCAGGCGTCCAGTTCGGGGACCTCACGACTGGGATCGGCAAGGCGACCCATGCCGTAGGCCTCGCGCAGCCGTGGCACCGGCGGCGCGGTGATCACGCTGATCAGCAGGAATAGATAGAGGCCCACCACCAGGATCGCCGGCACCCAACCCGGCACCCGACCGATGGCCAGCTGGAACAGGAAAGGATCGCCGGGCTGTCCCCGGTGCAGCGCCACCACCAGGATCCAGCCGATGATCTCAGCGAGGAAGAGCGGCGCGTAGACCCGTGACAGTCGCGAGCGGATGGCCTGGCGCAGCGAGAGATGGAAGTGGGGCAGGAAGAGGTCCTCGGCCACGCAGCGGCCCCAATCCGCCATGGGGCTCTCGAGCGATCGGCGCAGCAGCGGACCGTAGAAGTTCTCCTCGATCATGCGCAGGCGCGAGTGGAAGATGTCGAAGAAGCGGAAGCGCTGCGACTCCAGCAGCAGGAACAGCAGGTTGGCGTACATGCCCGCGATCAGGGTCTGCGACGCGAACTCGGGGTTGTTCACCGCGAAGGTGAGGATACCCGCGGTGGTGACCACGGCCCAGTTGGTGGTGGTGTCCAGGCGCAGGCGCCAGCTCAACGACCGCTGCAGCTCGCCGCGGTAGAGGTGCGCCATGGCGGTGATGTACTCCACGCGCTGGAGCGGCTGGCTCTCGAAATCGTGCATGCGCTGCTTGCTGTCCGTCATCATTGCTCCTGTTCGCTGGGTCAGCGACGGACGGGGAAGACGCCGGCCAGGGCCTCGCGCAGGATGCCCTTGACCTCCTCGGGGAAGTCCTTGCCGATCATCCATTCCAAGTAACCACGATCACGCTGGTCGGCCACCATCTCGCGGAGGGTGCGACCCTCGTGCTTGCCGAAGTTGAAGGCGGCCTCGCCCTGGTCGGTCCAGCGGAACTTGCGGGTGCGGTCGACGTAGCGGCCCTCGTCCGGGTTGCAGAACGCGTGCAGCGCCGCGGGGTCGCGGGGCAGGTCGGCGTAGCGGCCGAGCTGGGCGTCGAGCACGTCGAGGGTGGCCAGCGCGTCCACCTCGGCCGAGTGGGCGCCGGGCAGGTCGCGGCCGCAGTAGAGGCGAACCGCCGCCTCGAGGTTGCGCGGCTCCATCTTGTGGAAGATGACCTGGGCGTCGAGGAGACGCCGGTCGCGCGCCGAGAAGCGGCCGCCCTCGCGCTGGATCTCGGCCTCGAGCAGCGGCAGGTCGAAGCGGACCATGTTGAAGCCGGCGAGGTCGGCGCCCTCGAGGATCTCCTCCACCTCCTCGCGAAGCTGGCTGAAGCTGGGCTCGCTGCGCACGTGCTCGTCGCGGATGCCGTGCACCGCCGTGGCCTCGGGCGGGATGGGCCGCTGCGGATTCACCAGCGAGGTGAAGACGCGGCGCTCGCCCGTGGGCTCGACCCGGATCAGCGAGATCTGGACGATGCGGTCCTTCTGCACGTCGAGGCCGGTGGTCTCGAGGTCGAAGCAGACGAGGGGGCGGTCGAGCTGGAGGTTCTGCATCGCGGGTCGGCTCCGGGTTGGGGTTCGACCGTCACGATATCACGCAGCTCGTGGTTTGTCTTGCCCGTGGTCAGGTTGACTCCATGCCGTGGGGCACGAGGAACCCCCGGCCGTGGGGCCGGGGGTCCTGGGGATCAGCCGACCCTGTGGATCCACTCGGGGTGCAGGTCGCTCTCGCCGCTGTGGATCGCGCCCAGCGTCTCGCGCAGGTGCGTGGTCACCGCACCCTCCTGGCCGCCGCCGATGGTCACGTCGCGGCCCTTGGAGTGGATCTTGCCGATGGGCGTGACGATGGCCGCGGTGCCGCAGGCGAAGGCCTCGAGCAGCGCGCCGCTCTCGGCGTCGGCCAGAATGTCGGCCAGCAACGGCGGTTCCTCCACCCACTGCAGGTCGTGTTCCTGGACCAGGGTGCCCACCGAGTCGCGGGTCACGCCGGCGAGGATGGTGTCGCTCCGGGGCTGGATCGGCGCGGTGATCACGCGGTCGGCGTACACGAAGCAGATGTTCATGGCGCCCATCTCCTCCACCGTGGTGCGCGTCAGCGCGTCGAGCCAGATGATCTGGTCGAAGCCCTCCGCCTGGGCACGCTTGATGGGCAGGAGCGCCGCGGCGTAGTTGCCGCCGGTCTTGGCGTAGCCCACGCCACCGGGCGCCGAGCGCACGTACTCGGTCTCGGCCTTGAGGTACAGCGGCTTGACGCCGCCCTTGAAGTAGGTGCCCACCGGACCGGTGATGATGTAGAAGAGGAAGCGGTCGCTGGAGGCCACGCCCAGGTTGGGCTGGTGGCCGAACATGGTGGGGCGGATGTAGAGCGAGCCGGGCTTGGGCGGGACGTACTCGGCGTCCAGCGCCACCAGCTGCTCGAGCGCGCGCAGGAAGAGGTCGGGATCCACCGTGGGCATGCACAGGCGCTCGGCGCTGCGGTTGAAGCGCGCGATGTTCATGTCGGGGCGGAACAGGTGCAGCGACTGGTCCTGCGGATTGCGATAGGCCTTCATCCCCTCGAAGATCTCCTGCGCGTAGTGCAGAACCTTGGCCGCGGGATCGAGCTGGAGCGGACCGTAGGGGATGATGCGCGGCTCGTCCCAGGAACCGTCGCGGTGTTCGAGCATGAACATGTGGGCCGACGAGTGCTTGCCGAACACCAGCTTGTCCCAGTCCGGGGTCGCGGGGGGATTGGGGTTGCGCTCGATGCGGATGTCCATGTGGGCCTCCTCCGGTGGCCGCGGCCGCTGCCGCGGGGTTGTCGATCTTCCACGCTCAAATCTGCAGGATCGCGGCGATCATTGCAAGGATCCCGACCGACCGCTACGCTCCGGCCATGGAAAACGCCGCCCATCCCGGACCCGTCCCTTCGCGCAGCCGCCTCGTCCTGGGCGCGATCCTGCTGGTGAGCCTCGTGTTGCGCGGCTGGTACTGGTGGCAGATCCGCCACACCCACCTCTTCGACGTCCCCTACCTCGACTGTCACGACTACGACGTCTGGGCCCGCGCCCTCGTTGCCGGCGACTGGGGCCAGGGCCAGCCCTACTGGATGGGCCCGCTCTACCCGCACCTGCTGGCGCTGAGCTACGCGATCTTCGGCGCCGGCAGTCCCGCGCTCCTCTACGGCCAGTGGGCACTCACGCTGGGGAACATCTGGCTGGTCTACGAGCTGGGCCGGCGGTGGGGTCGCCAGGAGGCGGTGGGCCTGCTCGCCGCCGCGCTCTTCGCCGGCTACGGGCCGCCCACCTTCTACGCCGGCTTCCGGCTCATGGCCACCGTGGTCACCTCGCTGCTGCTGCTCGTGGCGTGGCAAGCGTGGCGCGCCGACCACGAGCCCACGCGACGCCGCTGGCTGGTCCTCGGCCTGGCGGTGGGCGTCTGCGCCACCGCCCGCGGCAACGTGCTCATGCTGCTCGCGCTGCTGCCTCTGCTCCTGGTGGGCCGCGGTCTCGGCCCGCGCGCGGCGGCGCGCCGGATCGGGCTGCTCTGGCTCGGCGCCGCGCTCGCGATCCTCCCGGTGACCGTGCGCAATCTCGTGGTGGGCGGCGACCTGGTCCTGCTCACCAGCAACGTCGGCGTGAACCTGCTCATCGGTCAGCAGGCCCAGTACCAGGGGCGCTTCGGTCCGCTGAGCGAGGTCCCCCAGTTCGAGTTCGACCCCACCGGCGAGAATCTCCTCGAGGCCGACCTCGGCCGCGAGCTGCGCCCGAGCCAGGTCTCGCGCGAGCTCACGGGGCGTGCAGTGGCGCGGCTGGTTCAGGACCCCGGCGAGATGGCGGCGCACTACGCGCGCAAGGCCTACCGCTTCTTCAGCGGCTACGAGCTGCCGCAGATCTATAGCTGGAACTTCTGGCACGGCCGGCTCGCCTCGCTGCGGTTCTACCCGGTGTCGTTCGTGGCACTGGTGTCGCTGGGGCTGGTGGGCGCGACGCTCCTCGTCCGGCCGGCCCGGCGTCATTTCGCGATGCTGATCGGCGCCTGGTTCCTGGGCCTCCTGCCGTTCTTCCCCACCGCGCGCTACCGGCAGCCGGTGGTGCCGCTCTTCGCCATCGCGGCGGCTGCCTTTCTGGTGGCGGTGGTCGCGGCCTGGCGGCGGGGACAGCGCCGCCGTGTGGGACTGGCGCTCGCGGCCGTGGGGCTCCTGGTCGTGGTCCTCTGGCCCGGCTGGAGCGCGCTCGACGCGCGGGACGAGGCCTGGCACTGCCTGCTGAACAGCGCGTCGCGCGCATCGGACGCCGGCGACCGCGCGGGCATGTTCGCCGCCGCCGCGGCCGCCGACTCGCTACGGCCCGGCCTCGCCGAGACGCCGTACCGGCTCGGCGGCTACCTCGAGCGCATGGGCGATCCGGCGGGCGCGCTGGCCGCCTACGAGGAGGCCCAGCGCCGGCTGCCCCACGACCCCTTCGTTCTCTATCGCCGCGCACGCACACAGGCGCTGCTGGGCCGGCACGAGGAGGCGCTGGCGGGCTACCTGGCGGCGGCCGACGCCGACACCGCCTGGTCGTTCCCCTGGCACGGCCTGGCGCTGTCGCTGCGGGAGCTGGGGCGGACCGACGAGGCCGTGGCCGCGTTCGAGCGGGCCATCGCGCTGGACCCCGGCCGCGCGCGCTACCACAGCAACCTGGCCTCGCTGCTCGCCGAGAACGGTCGTCTCGAGGAGGCGGCCGCCATCCTGGAACGACTGACGGGGGACTTCCCGGGCTACGTGCCCGGCTGGTTCAACCTGGCGCTGGTGCGGGCGCGGCTCGGTGACATGGCAGCAGCGCGGCGCGCTCTCGATCGAGCCGCCGCGCTGCCTCGCCTGACGTCCTCCGAGCGCGCGCAGATCGCGCAGCTGCGGGAGAACCTGCCGCCTGTCGAATGACCCCTACCGGGGCAGATCCTCGATCTCCTGATCCGGCGGCGCCACCGGTGGCTCCTGCATCCGCTGGGCCACCGTCTGCGGCGAGATCAGGGTCGCCTGGTTCACCTGCAGGACCTGGCCGTAGTACTGGCCCAGCAGCCGGACCGTGCGTCCGGAGGCCGGGGAGTTCTCGCGGCCGTCCTGCTCCTCGCGCCAGACCAGGTCCCTGGTCAGACGCAGCGGCGTGCCGTTGTCGAGCATCCAGGCGCCGATGCGATCGCGCTGCAGCACGCCCTCGACGACCTGGTATCGCGGACGTAGGCTCCGCTTGCCCGAGCGCTTCGCGCGGTCAGTGTTCAGCCCCAGGGGGCCGCTCGCCAGCGCGGTGGCGGCCATGGCGACCGCCGCCAGTGCGGCCAGCGCCAGCAAGATCCTCCGCGTCCGGTTGTGTCCTCGTCGTTGCATGTCGACCCTCCTTCGCAGATCCGGGCGCCGGCGCTAGTTCGTGTCGGGCGGAGCGCTGACGTAATCGAAATTCTCCTGCCAGGCCTTCACCGTGAGGTGGAAGTAGCTCTGGCCGATCTCCTGCACGGTGATGGTGGCGTCGCTGGACTGCACGATCACGGTCTCGTTGACCACGTCGACCACCGGTCGCGAGGCCACGCCCTGGTCGAGGTCGATGCAGCGGTTGCCGTCCCACTCGTCCTCCTCGCCGTCGTCGGGCACGCTGCCGTTGCCGTAGTCCATGCGGTAGAGCCACGAGTTGCCGCCAGCCGAGCAGACCTCCTGGCTGGGCACGAACGAGGTGAAGAACACCGTGCCGGCCACCACCGCCGACGGCTCGGTGACCCGCTCGCCCTCGGCGTTCTCCAGGCGGATGTACCAGCCGTCGTCGCCGGAGAGGTCGTGGATGGAGCCGGTCTGGTCCACCAGGTTGGCGTACTCGGCGCCATTGTTCCGGTCGAAGATGCAGCCGAAGATGTTGTCCTCCCGCGTGGAGATGTCGCTCTCCTCGAGGTAGGCGCCGGTGCCGAAGAACACGTGGACGCTGCCGGCCTCGCCGAACGCCGGCGTGGGCGGCGACGAGATCTCGTAGTCGGTGTCGCGCCAGAGGCAGGTCCGGTCCCAGTGCGCCGGATCCTGGCTGCCGTCGAAGTCGAAGCGCCAGACGTGACCCTGCAGGTCGGTGATGTAGCAGAGGTCGTGGTTGCCGTCGAGATCGAGGTCCACCGCGCGGGCCGCCGAGGCCCGGTTGCGCCGGGTCGAATCATCGCTCAGCAGGATCGTGCCGAGGTGCGAGCCGTCCTCGACGAGATAGGCCTCGAGGAATGCCTCGCCGTCGGTATCGTCGAGACCCGAGCCCATGAGCGCCACGGCCTCGTTGTTGATCATGGCGAACTCCACCTCCGAGGCATAGGGCACCCGGTTGGGCAATTCCACCTGCCAGAGCAGGTCGGGCCAGGTGGGGTCGGTGATGTCGAGCGCGAAGTAGCTGGCGCCGCCCTGGCGACCGCCGCCGATGAGCACCGTCCGCCAGACGTTGTCGAGCTTGCAGTCGCGCACCGACGGCGTCAGGTCCACGCTGTAGGTGTGGCAGTACATGGAGTCCGCGATGGCCGGCAGCTTGGGCAGGGCGAACTCGGGCACGAACGCCCAGGCCTCGTGGCCGTTCTCGGCGTAGAAGGCGTGGAGCATGCCGTCGTTGGCGCCGACGTAGACCATCTTGACGCGGTTCTCGTAGTTGGCCATGAAGTGCTGGTAGCTCTCGTCGTCGGTGAAGTTGGACGGGGCCCCCACCACCACCGGCGTGGAGTGGATGACGTCCCCGAGGATCCAGCCGTCGCGCTCGCGATAGCCCGCCACGTATTCGCCGCGCGTCCAGTTGATGACCTCGGCCGCCGTGGTCACGTCGGCCAGGCCCATGGCGGTCATGAGGTCGTTGGCGTGGCCGCTGTCGAACGGGTACATGTGATCACCGATACCGGCGGCGATGTCGCGATCCCAGGGCGAACGGTGGTAGAGCAGTCCGCCGGCCTCCCACATGGGCGCGTCGCCGTCCTCGTAGGGCAGCGCGAAGCTCTCGAGGTAGCCGGTCCACTTGCTGGGCATGAACTTGCCGCGGTACAGCCGCTCCTCGTCGCCGCGCTCGGTGGAGACCACGGCCACCGCGGCGCCCGTGGAGATGCGACTGATGATGTCCATCATCACAAGCTCGAGGCTGGTCCACAGGTCCACCGCGTCCTCGGCCATGAGGTACAGTCCCTGGCCGTTGACCGCTGTGTCGTAGAGGATGGAGGCGTCGATGCCGAAGCCGATGGTGTAGGTGTAGACCACCTGATCGCCCTCGAGGTCGCTGCGCAGGTCGTTGTTGGCCATGTAGTAGGCCACGTCGTCGAGGTGGTCGCTGCAGTTGTTGCTGTTGGCGTCGGGCGAGCCGATGCTCTCGCAGTTGCCCGGGTCGTTGCCGTCGTTGTCGGCGTCCCAGAGGTAGGAACTCACCGAGGTGTCCTGAGTGGGATAGCCGTCGGTGATCACGATGCAGAAGTTCTTCTGGCAGTCGGCGATGATGGGCGCCGAATCACCGGTGCGCTTGAAGTAGTTGAGCACCGTCTCCATGGTCTCGCCCAGCGGCGTCCAGGTGGTGCCCTGGATGTTGTTGACGGTGTTGACGAGGCTGCTGATGTCGGCGCCGCAATCGGCGATCACCGTGCCGAAGTCGCTGGTGTTGAACCGGGTGAGCCCGAAGCGGACCCGGTCCGAGCGCTGGATGATGTCCGAGACCACCATGTGGGCCACGTCCATGCGGGTCGTGGTGGGGATGGCAGCGCGCTGCTCGTCGGTGGCGTGGTAGTAGACCCAGTTGAGGTAGTTGCCCGGGTAACGGCCCTTCTGGGCGTAGCTGGGGACCAGGCGCGCCTTGGGCGTGTAGGTGTTGGCGCCCGACGGGCGACCGGGCACCTGGATGGGTCCGTAGTCGTTGTCGTAGGTGATGTAGTAGGTGCTGTTCGTGTAGAACGGGCCCGTGTATTCGATGAAGGGGTCGTAGTCCGGGTGGAACATGGCCGAATTCATGGAGCCGCTGTTGTCGAACAGGAGCATGACGTTGGCGTCGATGCTGCCCTGCTGGACGAAGAGGGGGATCTCGCAGCCGTACTGGGCGGGCGCGGTCGACGCCCCCAGGCCCAGCATCAGCAGGGCCAGGGCCAGGATCGGTGCCTTATGTCGGTTCTGCATCAGTATCCCTCCCGGAAGAGACGGCTGGCCACCAGGTCCACATCGCTGCGTCCCTGGGCCGCCGCGCGTCCCACGCTCTCCACGCGATAGTTGTAATCGAGGAACGCGGTGCCCCAGCCCGGCTTGGGGCTGCGGTCCACGTACTGGCATTCGTAATCGAATTCCTGCTCATCCTGGAGAACCTCGTCGTTCTCGCTGTGCACCGTGAAGTCCGCGTAGTCGATGATCTTGGGCGGGCTGTCGCACATGCGCAGGTAATGGATGGCCGCCTCGCCGCCGGCGTCGGCCGAGAACATGGCCTCGGTGTGGATCGACTCGGCGAAGCTGGTCCGCTTCTCGGTGCTCGAGAGGATGACCGCAGCCACCGCGATGAGGCTCAGGACCAGGATGACCAGCAGGCTGGTCACCAGGGCGAAGCCCTCGCGGTCGGGTCGCTGGATGCAGGCGGGGCGCATGGCGCCTCCTTTCATGGGCGATCGGCCGGGTCAGCCGTTGCGTACGTAGACCCGTGTCGAATAGGTCACCGGTTCCCCGTCGCGCAGCTCGCCGTCGATGGCGATGTCCACGAAACGCACGCGCTGGCGGTCGTTGGCGCTCAGGGGCGTGGCCGCCAGCGGGGTGCCCTCGGCGTCGAAATAGGTGAATTGCACCAGCGTCACCGAGCGCAGGATGGTCTGGGTCCCGGCGGCCGTGGTGCGCCGCAGTTCTTCCTGGGCTGGCACGTAGGTGTAGGTGATGTCCTCGTCGGGCGCCGTGCCGAGAGTGACGCCATCGCCGTCGAGGTCCATGCGGCAACGCAGGACCAGGTCGTCGGCGGTGGTGAATCCGTCAAAGCCGGCGTCGGCGGGATCGCAGCCGGTGCTGCGGATCTCGCGGGTCATGAGCGAGAACACCGCCCGCAGCGATTGCTGGTAATGGGCGCGGTCGCTGGTGGAATCGTAGGTCCGGCGCGAACCGGTGAGGAAGCCCACCACCACGGTGGCGACCACCGCGAAGATGGCCAGCGCCACGATCATCTCGACCATGGTCATGCCGGCCCGGTTCAGGCCGGGGCCGGGCGTGGGCGAATGCCGTCTCTTCATGCCCGCCTCCCTCAACGCATGGACAGCAGGGAGGCCATGGCCAGCGTATCTGGCCGGCCGCCCTGCGCGAAGATGACCGTCACGCGGATCTGGCGCAGACCCACGTCGAGATCGTCGATCCGGGTGGTCCACTGGACCGCCCCGGTGATACCGGAATCGGGCTGGGCGTCGTCGAAGCCCATGCCCTTGGCCCACTCGAGCTGCTCCTGGGCCACGGTCATGGCGGTGGTGTACTGATCCGCCTCGCTGACCTCCTGGCGCGCCCGGTTCTGGACCAGGGCCAGCGGCAGGATGCCGATGGTGATGATGATCAGGACCACCATGACCTCGACCAGGGTGAATCCCTCGCGCTCGTTCAGGGCCGCGCGCCACCGTCTCAGCCGCGTCATGGTCCCACCTCCACCATTCCGGTGGGCAGCACCTGGAGCTGCCGTGTCTCGCAGCCGTTGTCCAGGTCCAGGGTCGCCGTGCTCGACGCCCCCCACGGGAAGAAGTTGATCGTCACGTCGACCAGCAGCTCCACCGCGCCGTCGAAGGTGCGGTCGCGCACCACCCGGCCGTCGCTGGTGTCGGTGATGGTGTAGCCCGCCGCCGTGCCGTTGAAGCGGACCACGCGTCCCTGGGACACGGCCAGCGAACGGGCCAGGGCCAGGTCGGCCGCGATCTGGTCGGCGGTGGTGTCGATGCGGTTGGCGCGCATGTAGCCGTTGAAAGAGGGCACCGCGATGGCCGCCAGCAAGCCGACGATTCCGATGAGAACCATCAGTTCGACGAGGGTGAATCCGCGGTCACTGGCGGGCAGGCGATTCATGGACCGGCCTCCGGGCAAGGTCGTGCGAGAAACAATGATCCACCCGGTATCTGCAAGGGGCATGCCTGGCAATCAGGGGCGTTTCGAGGGGTTCTGGGGGGTATTAGCAGTTCTGGGGCCGGCGAGAACGTGCAAATTGCAGGGTTCGGGGGTCAGGAATTGCCGTCGCCGGACGGGGTGGCCGGGACCCTCGCCCGGGCGCCCAGCACCGCCATGCCCACCTCGGCCACCGCGCAGATGGCCAGCACCGACACCACGCCCAGGACCTCGGCGAGCAGGGGGCCGAGGAACACGGCGGCGAGCCGCCAGGGGCCGACCACGGTCCCCAGCCAGCCGAAGGTCCGGCCGCGCTGGTCGCGGGCGGCGCTCTCCTGCAGGTACGTGGCCAGCGCGATGAGCGCCAGGGTGGCCAGCGCCCCGAAGCAGGCGAAGAGGACCATGGCCAGCGCGATGGAACGGTTGTAGGCGAAGATCATCAGGAGGACGCCGTCGACTGCGGTCATGGTGGCGATGACCCGCAGCGGCCGGTGCCGGCTCACCACGAAACCGCCCCCCACTGCACCGAGCATGCCGCCCAGCCCCGAGGCGGCGAAGATCAGGCCCAGTTGCGAATCGCTGCCCTGCAGGATGTCCTTGACGAAGATGACCACCAGGGGCTGCTGGATCGCCGTGACGAAGGTCAGCACCGCGAAGAAGCCGAAAGCCACGCGCTGGCCGGGGTTGGCGGCCACGGCCGTGAGCCCCGCGGCGGCGTCGCTCCAGAGGCCGTGGATCCGGCGGGAAAGGCCGCCCGCGACCACCGGTTCGCTCGGCGCCACCACCGCCGGCCCGGCCTCCGCGGCGCCCTCGGCGATGACGGCGGCCTGGGGCGCGGGCGTGGCCGCGTGCGCCGGCTCCTCGAAGCGCCACAAGGTGAGGATGGCCGCCGAGGCCACGAAGGTCGCCGCATCGATCCAGAAGGCGGGGTCGGTGCCGCGCCAGGCCACCAGCATGCCGCCGCCGGCCCAGCCCACGAGCATGATCAGGTTGCCGGTGAGCATGAGCAGGCTGTTGGCGCCGGCCAGGTGCTCCTCGCCCACCACGTCGGGCAGCAACGCCATGCGCGCCGGTCCGGAGAACTGACGGCCGCAGCCGAGCAGGGTGGCCAGGAGGTAGACGTGGACCGGGGCGGACACCAGGGGGATGGCCGCCACCACCAGGGCGCCCAGGAGATCGCTGCCAATCATGATGCCGCGCCGGCTCATGCGGTCGCACGCCAGTCCGGCCACCGGGCCCAGCACGATGGCGGGCACGATCTGGGTGGCGGCCAGCAGGCCCAGGTCCACCGGATTGCCGGTGAGGCGGTAGATCAGCAGGTAGAGGGCGATGGCCGCGATGCGGTCACCAAGGCCACTGACCACCGCGGCGCTCCACACCGTGCGGAAGCCGGTGTTGCGCAGCAGCGGGGTATATCGGTTCACGGTCCGGGGACCTCCCTGACCTCGGGCTCTCGGGCAAGCAGGCGGCGTGCGTCCTCCTGACGCATGCGGACGGCCGCGGTGCAGACGCCATTCTCGCACACCTGCTCGAGCACGTCATCAGTCCGATGCCAGGGCCCGAGCAGGTAGAGCTTGGTGGAGGGCAAGCGCAGGCGCACGATGCGTTCGTCCGCGCGCAACCGGTCCATGACCGCCTGGCGGATCGCCTCGGCGCCGGCGGGATCGAGGGCCGAGAGGAACAGCGCGCCGGGGTGGTGGCGCGCCAGGCGGTTGCGGACCAGCTCGGGGGAGGGCACCGTGTCCATCTTGTTGAAGACGACGATCACGGGCTTGCCGGCGGGGACGAGATCGGCGAGCACGGTGTTCACCGCGTGGATCTGCTGATCGGGATCGGCGCCGCCGGCATCCACCAGGTGCAGCAGGAGGTCGGCGTCGCTGACCTCCTGGAGCGTGGCCTTGAAGCTCTCCACCAGGTGGTGCGGCAGGCGGCGGATGAAGCCGACGGTGTCGGTGAGCAGAAAGTGCCGGCGCTCGTCCATCTCCACCCGGCGCGTGGTGGCATCGAGGGTGGCGAAGAGCTGGTCCTGGACGTACACATCCGACCCGGTCACGGCGTTCATGAGCGTGCTCTTGCCGGCGTTGGTGTAGCCCACCAGCGCCACGCGGTAGACGTCGGTCCGGCCACGTGTCTGGGTCCGGCGTTCGCCGTGGATCTGCTTGAGCTGCTTGCGCAGGTGGGCGATGCGGCGGTCGATGAGGCGGCGGTCGGTCTCGAGCTGGGTCTCGCCGGGGCCGCGGGTGCCGATGCCGCCGGCCTGGCGCTCGAGGTGCTTCCACAGGCGCGTCAGCCGGGGCAGGAAGTACTGGAGCTGCGCCAGCTCCACCTGCAGGCGCGCCTGTCGGGATCGGGCGTGGGTGGCGAAGATGTCGAGGATCAGCTCGGTGCGGTCGAGGACGCGGACCTCGTCGCCCAGCGCCTTCTGGAGGTTGCGGCCCTGGTTCGGCGCCAGGTCGTTGTCGAAGATCACCACCTCGGCGTCGTGGGTGATCACCGCCTCCTTGAGCTCCTCCAGCTTGCCCTTGCCCACGAAGGTGGCGGCATTGGGCCGCGCCAGCCGCTGCTCGAGCACCGCCAGGGTCTCGGCGCCGGCGGTGTCGGCCAGGCGGGCGAGCTCCTCGGTGTCGGCGGGGCCGCCCAGCGGGCTGTCGGGATCCGGCGGCAGGTGCACGCCCACCAGCACCGCACGCTCGCGGCGTTCCGCCTCGCGGCGATCGAAACCGGGGCCGCCCATCAGGACACGCTCCCGTCGAGTTCGGCGTGCCATTGCTCCCAGTCGGTCATCACTTTCTCCAGTTCGGTGTCGATGGCGGCGCAGCGGTCGGCCAGGGCCAGCCGCTGCTCGTTGGCGCAGGCGGGGTCGGACATCTCGGCCAGCGCCGCCGCTTTCTCCTCCTCCAGCGCGGCGATGGTCTCCTCGGCCTCGCTGATCCAGGCCTGGCGACGGGTACGCTCGTTCTTGCTCAGCGCTGGCCTCGCGGCCGCCGGCGCCGCCGGTATGGACCGTGGCTGAGCGGCGGGCCGCTCGTCCGCCGCGGCGCGCCGCTCCTCGGCGCGCTTGCGCACGTACTCGCCGTAGGTGCCCAGGAAGACCCGCACTCCCTGGTCAATCTCGCTCGGCGCGGGGAACACCACCAGCCGTTCGACCAGCTGGTCGAGGAATCGTCGGTCGTGCGAGACCATGACCAGGGTACCCTCGTAGTCGCGCAGCGCCAGCTCGAGCGACTCGCGGCTGCGGATGTCGAGGTGGTTGGTGGGCTCGTCCAGCAGCAGAGTGTTGTGCCCCTCCTTGATCAGCCGCAACAGCGCCAGCCGGCCCCGTTCGCCGCCGGAGAGGTTGCCCACGGGACGGTCGACCATGTCCTCGCCGAAGCCGAAGGCCGCCAGGAAGCTCCGCAGGTCGCCGAGCTGGGCGGCTGGATCCACCGCCTGCATCTCGCCCAGCACGGTGTGGTGGTCGCTGACGGTGGACAGGTTCTGGTCGTAGACGCCCAGATCGACGTTGTGCCCGCGCACCACCCGGCCGCGGTCCGGCGCCTCCAGCCCCGCCAGCATCTTCAGGAGCGTGGTCTTGCCGCAGCCGTTGGGGCCCAGGATGCCCACCCGCTCGCCGCGGACCAGGTGCAGGTCGAGGTCGGCGAAGAGGGTGCGCTCGCCGAAGGACTTGGCGAGCCCCTCGGCCTGCAGCACGGTGCCGCCCGACGCGCGCACGGGGCGCAGGTCGAAGCGGAACGGGCCCCGCTCGGTCACCGGCCGCTCGTGGCGGTCGATCTTGGCCAGCTGCTTGCGCCGCGCCTGGGCCTGCTTGGTCTTCTGGCCCTCGATGTTCTTGCGGATGAAGGCCTCGGTCTGCCGGATGTGGTCCTGCTGGCGCTGCCAGGCGGCCTGCTCCTGGCGCAGGCGTTCCTCGCTGGCGCGCAGGTAGAAGGTGTAGTTGCCGCCGTAGTCGGTGAGGCGGCCCCGGTCCAGGTGCAGAGTGCGTTGCGCGATGCGGTCGAGGAACCAGCGGTCGTGGGAGATGATCACCGCCGCGCCCGACCGTTCCTGCAGGTGCCCCTCCAGCCACTCGCGGCTCTCGAGATCCAGGTGGTTGGTGGGCTCGTCGAGCAGCAGCAGGTCGTGATGGCCGAGGAGGGTGGCCGCCAGCATGGCGCGCCGACGTTCGCCGCCCGACAGCCGGCTGAGCGGACTGTCCCAGACCTCCGGCGGCAGGCCGACCCCGCGCAGGGCGGTGTCGAGCCGCGTGTCGAGGGTGTAGCCCTCGAGGCGCTCGAACTCGGACTGCAGCCGACCCTGCTGCGCCACCAGGTCGGCGGGGGCCGCCCCGCCCGCGGCGCTGAGCTGGTGTGCCACCGCCTCGATCTCACCCTGGAGCGCCAGTTCGTGGGCGAAGGCCACGGTCCGGACCATGTCGCGCAGGGGCCGTTCCTGGTCGGCGGGGTCACCCAGCACGCTCTCCTGCCGCAGGTACCGGAGCGAGACGCCGCCGGAGCGGGTGCACTGGCCGCCCTGGAGGGTGATCTCCCCGGCCAGCACGCTCAGCAGCGTGGTCTTGCCGGCGCCGTTGGGACCCACGAGCGAATAGCGCGTCCCCTGGTGCAACGAGAGGGACACGCCATCGAGAATCTTCTCGCGGCCGTAGTCGAAGACGGCGTCCTGGAGGGTCATCAGTGCCATGGGGTCGACCTAAGGTAAGCAAAGGCCCTTCCCGAAGGAAGGGCCATGATGAATCCCGGGAGCCGACCGCTCAGGTCGCCACGTGGGGGCTCTTGCGGTACTTCAGCGGCGACAGTCCGCAGCGATCCTTGAAGGTGCGCGAGAAGTGCGCCAGGCTGTTGAACCCGCATTTCTTGCTGATGGCCTCCACCGAGAGCTCGAACCGCCGCAGCATGGCCTTGGCGTTCTCGATCCGCACCATGATGAGGTAGTCGCTGAAGCTCATGCCCACCTCGGAGCGGAAGAGATTCGAGAAGTAGCCGGGCGACAGATGGACCATGTCGGCCATCTTGTCCCGGTTGACGTTCTCGTGGTAGTGCGCCAGCACGAAGCGGCAGGCGTACTCGGCCCGGTAGTCGTTCAGACTGGTGGCCGCGTGCACGAGGTTGCCCTCGTCGTCCACCAGGACGATGTCCGGCAGGGGTTCGTCCCAGATCGACTCGTCACCCTCGAGATGCACCTGGTCGGGATCGAGGATCCCCTGGCTGGGCTCGACGGCGCGGCCCGTGGTGGTGGTTGGCTGGGCCAGCAGGTCGGTGACGCAGCGCGCGGACCGCACCACGTTGGCCTTGTTGGCCAGGATCACCACGGTCTCGCTCAGGTCGCCGAAGGACTGGAGCAAGCGACCCGGGTTCTCGACCAGGGTGGCTGCGTAGAGGAACGCGAACCGCACCCGGTTCATGGATTGAATGGCTTCCCCGAGCTGTAGCCGCTGCATGACGATCTGACGACCAAAGAGAGCAAGACAGAGTTCCGTGGGGTTCTTCTCGGTTGCCGGGCACAGAAACAGGACCCGCTGACTTTCTTCACGTCCGTCTGCCAGCTGCTTGGGCAAGGTGGGAAACTCGACGAGGAAGCTAGTCCAAGTTTGCGGTTGGACTGCCATTTTCTCTTCCATTATCCCCCCCAAAAGGAGACAAGGCCACCTTGGGCAGAGCACAGATGTAACGGAATTGATAAATTCCTACTTCCTGAGAAAATATGATAAGGGGTACGTATAGGTTTTGTCTACGACCAAATCCACAATTCTTTCAATTATTTTTGATAATTTTTCCGACCGGGGTGGCCGATTGCGTTTACCGGATGAAAATAAGCCTTTTAGTGACACTCCAATTTTCTATTTGGAGCTTACAGAAATACGCACCCGACGCCATGGTGCGTCCGGAGCGATCGCGGCCGTCCCACTGGACCTCGTAGCTGCCGATCCCCAGCGATCCGACGAAGAGCGAAGCCACTTCCCGGCCCTCCAGGCTGTAGATGTTGACCTGGACGCTGGGTAGGGAACTGCTGTAAGGCATGGCCATCTGCGGATCCAGGCCGCCGAGATCTCCGTCCTCGCTGGCGAACGCCTCCCCCACCGTGGCCGGGATCTGGTAGCTGATCCGGGTGTGCGACCGGAACGGGTTGGGATAATTGGTCAAGAGATCGGCCGAGAGCTGGAGAGGAGATTCGGGATCGGCCAGGTCGGTGGTCTCGGTCTCGGGATCCTCGACGGGCTCGGTACTGATCACGATCAGCGTCAGCATGGCGTGGCGACCGTCCACGGCGACGGCCTCCAGTTCCTCGCTGGCGACCTCGGTGAGATCCGGGAAACGGAAGACCAGGTTGCCCGCTCCCGCGACTCCCAGCGCCGCATAGGGCAAGCAGCCGTCGGCATCCGCCGGCCAGGCCAGTTCCACCGGATCGGAGCCGAGAGGCTGCCAGACCAGGGCTTCGGGACTGCCGAGGGGCGTGTCGCCGATCAGGAAGAGGTCGGGATCGAAGCGGCCGAAGGTGTCGTCGTCGAGGGTCAGGGTGAGGATGGCATCCCCCGAGGCGCCGCGGTCGAGGCTGGCCGCGGGCAACGTCTCCGGCGGGATCTCGGTGGGCACCGCGGGCGGCAACCAGCGCACGCGCTGGCCCGAGACGGGATCCTGGATGCCGTGGCGGAGGCGGCCGGCGTCGGCCAGGTCGTGGATCACGCGCAGGCGCGTGGGAGCCACGGCCATGGCCACGGCCTGGGCTCCCTCCAGCAGCGGCACGGAGAGCGTCTGGTCCTCCTGGCGGACCCGCTGGTGCGAGAGGGCGCGGGGCGTGGCGTCCAGCAGGGCGATCCCCAGCCAGAGCGTCCGGCCCAGGGTGCCCGGATGGGGCAGCGAAACGAGGTAGACCGGGCCGGCGGCCAGGATGTCGGGAAGCTGGCAGACCTCGTCGGCACGCTGCCAGCGACCGTCCGGCAAGCTCCAGGTCAGCACTTCGTGATCGAGATTCTCGGTCCGGTAGGACGCCACCAGGAGGCTGGCCAGGTTGGGATAGCTCCAGTGATAGGTCTCCAGGTGGCGGATCCGCTGGCCGCGGCCGGCATCCCAGATCGCCATGGCGTGGCTGATGGCGGCGAAATCCTCGTCGATGGCGCCATCGCCGTCGTTGTCGCGACCATCGCGGGGATCTTCGTTGGTCCGGCCGTCGCCGTCATCGTCGGCCGTGCGGGCGAAGCCCCGGCGGCCCGCAGGGTCGCCCTCGCGAGCCCGCGCGGTGAAGAGGTCGAATTCGCCGGGAAGGAGCGCCGAGGCGACATCCCATTCGCCGGCCAGGAGCGGGGTCCAGGCCTCGCCCACGGCCACGCCCAGCGTGAGTCCGCCCGACCGGTCCAGCCGGGCCATCACGCCCTCGCCGAGGGCGTACTCCGCCACGACGTCGGCAGGGGCCGCCAGGGCGGCGCCCGAACACGTGAGCCAGAGCAGGCAGGCAATGAGACGACGCATGATCACCTTGGTCCGTTCAGGGGTTTACCGGCAGCGCCGGTACGGGCCGACCCGCATACTACTTCCCGGGCGCCCCGAGTGCAACCCGGTCTCGCCCGGTTTGCCTCGACACCCGCAGATCCTTATCATCAAACAACATGAGACCGGAATCGTAACGGCCGGAGGTCCATCATGCCCCCCCGGACCCTTCGCGGCGCCCTGGCGCCGGCTCTCGTCCTCGCCCTGGTCGCGGGCTGCAACGAGGCCACCGAGATTCCCGCCACCGGCGTGGTGCGCGGCACCATCTCGCGGATCTACAGCAACCTGCCCGTGGCGGGGGCCGTGATCGCCGCCGGAGATGCCACCGCGAACAGCGACGAGCTCGGCCGGTTCCAATTCGCTCACGTCCGGCAGGGCCCGGCCACCATCACGGTGTCGGCCCACCTCTACCGGACCTTCACGCGGGACATCGAGGTGTCCTCCTTCCAGACCTTCGACCTGCAGCTGACCCCGGTCGATACCCTGGTCGCGATCTCCGGTCGCGTCGAGCATCGCCTCGATGGTCCGCTCGAATGCCGGGTCGACCTCGCCGGCCGCCAGATCCAGACCGATGCGGACGGCCGCTGGAGTCTGGGCGAGGCGCCCATCGGGCCGCTCTCCATCGTGGTCGACCACCCGCCCTACAACCTCTATGCCGCCGAGTTGCTGGTGCACTCGGAGGAGCAGTCCTTCACGCTGACCGTCACGCGGGACAGCACCACCCACTGGTCGCTCGAGCACGACGCCCACATCTTCACCCGGGACGACTCCCTGAACGCCAACCGTGGCCATCTCCCCTACCTGTGGGTCACCGAGGAGTTCGGACGGACCGCACTGTTCTCGCTGGATCCGCCGACGTTCCCACACGCCTGGGCCACCATGGAGGAAGCCCGGCTGCGCGTGCACGCTTCCATCGATCTGGAAGAGGAGGATGCGACCGAGACCGTGACCCTGTCGTTGAGCGGTTTGACGGCGCCGTTCCTCGAGGGGGCGGTGGATTTCTACCTGCGTCCCGGCATCTACCCGGTGGGGACGGTGGCCTGGACCCTCGCGGCCAGCCCGGTGCTGACCGCGCAGGAGATCGACATCTTGCCCGCGTATCGGGCCTCCGCCATCGAGGGCTGCGGCGGCGTGGCGCTGGGGATCAGCACCGAGCATCCCCTGCTGAGGATCGTCAGCACCGACCACCCCGGAGACCCCGCGCTGCGACCGCAGGCCACGTTCCGCCACCGCTTCTAGCCCGGGCTAATCTTCCTCGGGCTCGTCCTCGTCGGGGTCGAGTTCATCATCGAGCTCGTCCTCGACATCGTCCTCGACATCGATCTCCGATTCATCCACGTTCATGGGTCCGGTGGCTGTCTCGTCTTCGGGTTCGTCGCTCACGGGGATCCGCTCCATGCCGGCCACCTCGTCGTCGTCGGCCAGGTTGATGATCCGCACCCCCTGGGTGTTGCGACCGAGGCTGCTGATGCTGTCCACCGAGATCCGGATGAGCGTGCCGCCGCGGGTGATGACCATCAGCTCCTCGTCGTCGGCGACCCCGCGGACTCCCACGAGCTTGCCGTTGCGCTTGGTGCACTTGATGGTGATCAGGCCCTTGCCGCCGCGGTTCTGCACCCGGTAGTCGTCCACCGGCGTGCGCTTGCCGTAGCCGTTCTCGGTGAGCGCGAAGATCTGGGTCTCCTCGCTGTCGACCACCACCATGCCGATCAGTTCCTCGCCCTTGGCCAGCGAGATGCCCCGCACGCCGCGGGCGGTGCGGCCCATGGGACGCACGCCGGACTCGTGGAACCGGATGGCCATGCCGTTGCTCGCGGCGAGGACCACGTCGCGCTCGCCGTCGGTCTCGCGCACGGTCACCAGGCGCTCGCCGTCGAGCAGGTTGATGGCCCGGATGCCCGCCTGGCGCGGCCGGGAGAAATCGGTGAGCGGGGTCCGCTTGATGACGCCGAAGTTGGTGCACATCATCAGGTAGTGGTCCTCGCGGAACTCACGGATGGGCAGGACGGCGTGGACCTGGTCGCCCGGCTGGATCTGCAGCAGGTTCACCAGCGGCCGGCCCTTGCCCGCGCGCGCCGCCTTGGGAATGCGGTGCACCTTGAGCCAGTAGAGCTGGCCCTTCTGGGTGAGCACCAGCAGGTACTGATGCGCCGAGGCCACGAAGAGGTTGTCGACGAAGTCGTCGTCCTTGGTCTGCATGGCGGTGATGCCCTTGCCGCCGCGACCTTGCTGGCGATACGTGTCCAGGGGGATCCGCTTGATGTAGCCCTGGTTGCTGATGGTGACGACCATGGGCTCGTCGGCGATGAGGTCCTCGATATCGATCTCGCCCTCGTCCTCGACGATCTCGGTGCGGCGCGCGTCGCCATACTGGGTGCGCACGTCCTGGATCTCCTCGGCGATGATGGACAGCACCAGGTCCCGGCTGGCGAGCACCGACTTCAGGTAGGTGATCCGCTCGATGAGTTCGCGGTACTCGTCCTCGATCTTCTGGCGCTCGAGGCCCGTGAGCCGCGCCAGGCGCATGTCGAGGATGGCCTGCGACTGGACCTCGCTCAGTCCGAAGCGGGCCATGAGTCCGGCCTTGGCCGCGTCGGGCGACTCGCTGGATTTGATCAGCTCGACGATCTCGTCGATGTTGTCGAGCGCGATGCGGTAGCCCTCGAGGATGTGCGCGCGCTCCTCGGCCTTGCGCAGCTCGTACTTCGTGCGCCGGACCACCACTTCCTCGCGGAAGTCCAGGAAGTGCTGCATGCTCTCCTTCAGCGGCATGACCCGGGGCTGGTTGTTCACCAGCGCCAGGTTGATGACGCCGAAGGTCGACTGCAGGTAGGTGTGGCTGTAGAGCTTGTTGAGCACCACCTGGGGGAACGCGTCCTTCTTCAGGACCACCACCACGCGCATGCCGTCGCGGTCCGACTCGTCGCGCAGGTCGCTGATGCCCTCGATGACGCCGCCGCGCACCAGGTTGGCGATGCGCTCGATAAGCGCCGCCTTGTTCACCTGGTAGGGGATCTCGGTGATGATGATCTTGGCGCGGCCCGAATCCTCCACCTCGATGTCGGTCTTCGCGCGCACCACCACGCGGCCGCGGCCGGTGGTGATGTAGTCGTAGATGCCCTTGCGCCCGTGGATGATCGCCCCGGTGGGGAAGTCGGGCCCCTGCACATGCTGGAGCATGTCGCCCGGTTCGAGGTCCGGATTCCCGAGCAGCGCGAGCAGGCCGTCGCAGATCTCGGTCATGTTGTGAGGCGGGATCTTGGTGGCCATGCCCACGGCGATGCCGTCGGCGCCGTTGACGAGCAGGTTGGGCACCCGCGACGGCATGACCGAGGGCATCTCGCGCGACCCGTCGTAGTTGGGAACGAAGTCGACGGTCTCCTTCTCCATGTCCGTCATCAGGTCGGTGGAGAACCTCGTCAAGCGCGCTTCGGTGTATCGTTCGGCCGCCGCCGAGTCGCCGTCGACGCTGCCGAAGTTGCCCTGACCGTCCACCAGCGGGTAGCGGAGCGAGAAGTCCTGGGCCATGCGCACCAACGTGCTGTACACCGCGGCCGTGCCGTGCGGATGGTAGTTGCCGGTGGTGTCGCCGGTGATCTTGGCCGACTTGCGGTAGGGCTTGCCCGGCTGCAGGTTCAGGTCGTTCATGGCGGTGAGCACGCGCCGGTGGACGGGCTTCAGACCGTCGCGCACGTCGGGCAGGGCGCGCGAGATGATCACGCTCATGGAGTACTCGAGGTACGCCGTCCGCATCCGCTTCTCGATGCCGACGTCGATGATCTTCTCGCCGCCGTCGCTCTGCGGGATCAGCGTCTGGTCGTCTTCGTTGCCCTCGATGATATCGTCACGCTCGTCTGTCACGTCGTTCCCTCGTTCGTGCTGCTAGATGTCCAGATCCGCGAGGCTCACGCTGCCAGCGCTCTCCTCGATGAAGCGGCGGCGCGGCTCGACCTCGTCGCCCATGAGGATGCGGAAGATCTGGTCGGCGCTGGCGGCGTCCTCCAGCTGGACCCGCGTCAAGGTGCGCGAGTCCGGATCCATGGTGGTTTCCCAGAGCTGATCGGGATTCATCTCGCCCAGACCCTTGTAGCGCTGGACGTAGACTCCGCGGTCACCGCCGAATTTCTCCACCAGGTCGTCCTTCTCCGCATCGCTGTGGGCATAGATCTCGGTCTTGCCCTTCTTGACGCGGTAGAGCGGCGGCTGGGCGATGTACATGTGGCCCTGCTCGATGATCTCGCGAAACTGGCGGAAGAACAGGGTCAGGATCAGGGTCGCGATGTGACTGCCGTCGACGTCGGCGTCGGTCATGATGATGATCTTGTGGTAGCGCAGCTTCTCGAGGTCGAAGATGCCGGCGCCGACCCCGGTGCCCAGGGCGGTGATGATCGTCCGGATCTCGTCGTTGCCCAGCATCTTGTCGAGGCGGGCCTTCTCCACGTTGAGGATCTTGCCCTTGAGCGGCAGGATCGCCTGGAAGCGCCGGTCGCGTCCCTGCTTGGCCGACCCGCCCGCCGAGTCGCCCTCCACGAGGTAGAGTTCGCACTCGGAGGGATCGCGGCTCGAGCAGTCGGCCAGCTTGCCGGGCAGCGAGCCCGAGTCGAGGCTGCTCTTGCGGCGCACCAGGTCGCGGGCGCGGCGGGCGGCCTCGCGGCTCTGCGCCGCCGACACGCACTTGTTGATGATGGCCTTGGCCTCGCGCGGGTGCTCCTCGAGGTAGGTGAGCAGGGTGGCGTTGACCAGTTGCTCCACCTGGCCCTTGACCTCGGTGTTGCCCAGCTTGGTCTTGGTCTGTCCCTCGAACTGGGGCTCGGGGATCTTCACCGAGATGATGGCGGTCAGGCCCTCGCGCACATCGTCGCCCGAGAGCGCCTTCAGATCCTTCTTGAGGAGGTTCTGCGCCTGGGCGTAGACGTTGAGCGTTCGGGTGAGGCCGGCGCGGAACCCGGATAGATGCGTGCCGCCCTCGTGGGTGTGGATGTTGTTGGCGAAGGTGTAGAGATTCTCTGCGTAGCTGTCGTTGTAGTTCAGCGCGATCTCGATCTGCACGCCTTCCTTCTCGCCCTCGAAATACACGGTCTCGTCGCACACCGTGTGCCGGCCCTCGTTGAGCCAGGCCACGAACTCCACGATCCCGCCCTCGTAATGGAACGATTCCTCGCGCGGCTTCTCACCCCGCTCGTCACGCAGCGAGATGGAGATGCCCTTGTTGAGGAAGGCCAGTTCGCGCATCCGCGAGCGGAGGGTGTCGAAGTCGTAGACGGTCTCGGGGAAGATCTCCTCATCGGGCTGGAACCACTGGACGGTGCCGGTCCGATCCGAGTCGCTCTCGCCGATCACTTCCACCCCGCTGACGGGAATGCCCCGCTCGAAGGTCTGACGGTAGATCTTGCGGTCGCGGTACACGGTGGAGATCATGGTCCTGGAGAGCGCGTTCACGCAGCTGACACCCACGCCGTGCAGGCCGCCCGAGACCTTGTAGCTGCCCTTGTCGAACTTGCCGCCGGCGTGCAGGCTGGTCATCACCACCTCGAGGGCGGGCTTGCCCTCGGTCTTGTGGAGGTCCACCGGGATGCCGCGACCGTTGTCGGAAACCTCGATGGCGTCGCCGGGTTTGATGACCACCTCGATGCGGTCGCAGTAGCCGCCCATGGCCTCGTCGATGGAGTTGTCCACCACCTCGTAGACCAGGTGGTGGAGACCCCGCACCCCGGTGTCGCCGATGTACATGGCCGGGCGCTTGCGCACGGCTTCCAGGCCCTTGAGCACCTGGATTCCCTGCGCTGTGTATTGCTTCGAACCTTCGGCAGCGTTCATGCTGGTACTGGCTCCGTCATGCTTCGTTGTCAGATCGTGGACCCCGTGTCCACGATCGTGCCCACCGGATCTCGCTCACCGTGCCGGCGCCGAAACGCTCGTTGCACGCCGCGTGAATCTGCGGCAGCAGGAGGGTGACCTCCTGGCGCCAGGCGCCGTGATCGGCGGCGAGCAGGAGGACCCCCTCGCGCAGGTCCACGGCGCGTACGTGCCTCGCCAGGCGTTCGCCGACGATGGCCGGCCAGACCTCGAGCAAGGTGCGCTCGGCCAGGCGATCACTGAGTCCGCACTCCGACAGGACCCCGTCCAGGATCCGGTCGAGCCGGACGGGTCCCTCTTTGCGGTCCCTCTGGCTCATGGAATCTCTGTCAGCTCTCCGCCCTCGACCCGCCACTGACGCAGCGTGTCCGGATTCCAGCCTTCCACGTCGTCGTCGCGGGCGGTGGCGATGAAGATCTGGTGGTTCCTGGCGCACCGGTGCTGGAGTCGTCGCGTCCGTTCGCGATCGAGTTCGCTGAAGATGTCGTCGAGGAATAGCACGGGGCGCACCCGCCGCCGCTGGAAGACCACCTCGCTCTGGGCCAGGATCAGCGATATGGCGGCGGTCCGCGTCTCGCCCTGGGAACCGAAGGCACGCAGATCCAGTTCCCCGAGCGTGACCTCGAAATCATCGAGCTGGGGCCCGGTGAGCGGTCTGCCGCGCCGTAATTCATCCGGCCCAATATAATCAATTTCGGCCAGAATATCCCGCGCCAATTCCATATCGGGGAGGTCTTTCTCGACCCAATCGACCGCGCACTTCAGCCGGGGTCGATAGCGGAAGCCGAGGGGCCTCCGGGTCGAGGTCAACTCACCGTAGCCGGCGGCGGCCTGGGGCTCCAGTTCGCTGGCCCAGGCCTGACGTCCCCGGATCACGGGCACGGCGTTGGCGGCCAGGTCGCGATTCCAGGCTGCGAGTTCGTCCCTGGCCTCGGCTTGGGACCGGAATCCGCGGCGGATATCCTTCAACAGCCTGGCCTTCTGGCGCAGGGCGCGCTGGAAGGCGGCCAGTGCGGCGAGGTAGGCCGGATCCAGCCCGGAAAGGCCCTGATCGGCGAAGCGGCGGCGGAGATCGGGCCCGCCGCGCACCAGGTCGATGCTCTCCGGCCAGAAGAAGACCGTGGGCAGATGACCCACCAGATCCACCCGCCGCTGGACGAGCTGGCCGTCGAGGCGCAGGCGCCGGCCACCGCTGCGATCGAGCCCGTACTCGCCAGTGCCGCGGTTCTCGTCGTCATCGAGCAGCTCGAGGTGGACATGCAGGTGGTCGCGATCGAAGGCGATGAGGTCCTCGCTGCGCGCGCCGCGATGCGAGCGGCCGAGAGCCAGGAAATTGAGGGCTTCGAGGACGTTGGTCTTGCCCTGGCCGTTACGACCCCGCAGCAGGTTCACACCCGGCGAGAAGGCCAGCTCGCTGTCGACCAGGTTACGGAAGCCGCTCAGGCGCGCCTTCTGGATCTGCAAGGCGCTCTAGTCGCCGGCCAGACGCAACGGCATCAACAGGCAGAGCAGGCTCGCGTCGGCCTCGCCATCCTCGTTGGCCGGTGCGACCAGCGCCGCACTCTGTCCGTCGCGCAGGCTCAGCTGGATCGAATCGGACTTCATGTTCTTGAGGATGTCCAGCAGGTAGCTGTAGTTGAAGCCGATCTCCAGGGCCTCGCCGCTGTAGGCCACGGCGATCTCGTCTTCGGTACGGCTGCCGTCGGATCCGCGGGCGCTCAGCTCGAGCCGCTCGGCTTCCAGGCCGAGGCGGATCTGGCTGGTGATGCGGTCGGCGGTGATGGCGACGCGGCGGATGGCCTGGGCCAGGGTCTCGCGGTCGATGGTCACCAGCTTGTCGTTGCCCTTGGGTAGGACCGCGTTGTAGTCGGGGAAGGGACCCTCGAGCAAGCGCGTGTGCAGCACGGACCGGCCCACCCGGAAGCTGAGCTGGTTCTCGCCGAGGAAGACTTCCACCGATTCGCCGGCATCGATCTGGGCCGTCAGGCGAGGCAGGTGTCGCAGGCCGGCGGTGTCGACGATCATGCTGCGTTCCTCGGAGCAGGACCAGTCCAGGGTGCGCCGGCTGCGCGCGAGGCGATGAGCGTCGGTGGCCACCATGGTCAGGCCCTCGCTGCTCACTTCCCAGAGGATGCCCATGAGCGCGGGACGGGTCTCGTCACGCGACACCGAGTAGCTGGTCTCGGCGATCATGGCGGTGAGGATGTCGCCGGAGACGGCCAGACCCTCGCCCTCCACGGTCTCGGGCAGGCTGGGATATTCCTCGGGGTTCATGCAGGCTTCCTGGAGCGAGGCCTTGCCCGCCCGCAGGGTCAGGTTGCCCCCGCTGACCGCCACGGAGATCAACCCCGGAGCGAGGCTGCGCACGAAGCTCACGAGATTGGCGGCGCGGACCGCCGCCTTGCCGGTCTCCTTCACCTCCACCTGGTCGGTCCGCGTGACGATCGAGATGTCCAGGTTGGTGGCCGAGAAGATGAGGCCTTCGTCGCTGGCCTCGACCAGGATGCTGGTCAGGATCGGCAGGGTCGTCTTGGCGGGCACCACTCCGGCCACCACATCCAGGGACTTCTGCAGGGCCTCTTGCTGGATCTCGAACTTCACGATCGGGTCCTCCGAAGGACTTGAGGTTGGTGGCTGGATAGGGCGGTATGATAGGCGATCGCTCCAGACCTATCAAGCTCCTTGGCGGGCACCTCTGACTTCTTCTTCACTCTTATTGGTAACCAAGGTTGTACCCGTACTAGAGGCTGGGGATAGTGGGGATAAGTCGATCTCGCCAGACAGGGCGCGGGTTTTCGTGCGTCGAGACCTGGGATGATCGGTGGGTAACGTCGTGGACAAGGAGGTGGTTATCCGGACCGCTCCGGCTGTCCCCCTTGCGAGGCTCTTTATCCCCGGAGTAATTCCCCCGGCCGACCACAGGTTATCCCCAGCGAAATCGCCGCGGGTGGGCGATGCCAGGCCTGAAAAAACCCCGCCGGCGGGGTGCGAGCCGGCGGGGTCCGGTCGAGGATGGATGGGGATCAACGGGACTGTCGCTGGCGCACGTTGTCGGTCAGGTCCTTGAGCAGGCCCCGGAACTGGGGATCGCTCTCGGATAGATTCTTCACCAGGTTGCACGCGTGGGAGACCGTGGAATGGTCACGACCTCCGAACGCGCGGCCGATTTGGTTGAGGGAGGCGCCGGTCATTTCGCGGGCGAGGTGCATCGCCACCTGACGGGCCCGGGCCAGGTCCTGGGTGCGTCGCTTGGACTTGAGCTGATCGACGGTGAAATCGAGGTAGTCTGCGACCACCTCCATGACATCGGCGATCTTCACTGGTCCGGTCTGATGACCCTGGAAAAAGGCGGAGAGAACCTCAGAGGCCAGTTCCAGGGTGATATCACGCCGCATCAGGCTGGCGAACGCCAGCAGTCGTACCAGCGCCCCCTCGAGTTTACGGATGTTGTCGGTGACGTTCTCGGCGATGTACTGGATCACGTCGTCGGGAATTCCGATGCTGTGGATGTCGACCTTGCGCTGCAGGATCGCGATGCGCGTTTCCAGGTTCGGGGGCTGGATGTCGACGATCAGTCCCCATTCGAAGCGCGAGCGCAGGCGTTCCTCGAGGGTGGTGATCTCCTTCGGGGAACGGTCCGAGGTCAGGACGATCTGCTTGCGCGCGTCGTGCAGGGCGTTGAAGGTGTGGAAGAACTCGTCCTGGGTGGATTCCTTACCCGAGAGGAAAGCCACGTCATCCACCAGGAGCACGTCCATGCCGCGGTACTTGAGCTTGAACTCGGGCATGCGCTTCTGCTGGATGTTGAAGACCAGGTCGCTCATGAACTGTTCGGCCGTGATGTAGCAGATCTTGGCGCCGGGCTGGCGTTGGGCGATCACGTTGCCGATGGCGTGCATGAGGTGGGTCTTGCCCAGGCCGGTGCCGCCGTGGATGAACAGCGGATTATAGAATTCGCCCGGTTGGTTGCCCACGGCGGTGGATGCGGCGTAGGCCAGGTCGGTGCCGCCGCTGACCACGAAGCTGTCGAAGGTGTAATCGGGATTGAGGTTGGCCCGCGCCGCGGTCTCCACGGGATCGAGACCGATCTCCTCGATGGTGGCCGCCGGAGCCTTGACGGAATGTTCGGCCTGGGGACGGAACAGATCCTCCACCGCCTCGGGTGTGCCGGTGTGGACCTCGAGTCCGAAGTCGATGGGGCGCCCGAAGTAAAGCGAGCCCGCCTCGTTCAGGGTCGGCAGGTGATGTTCGCTGAACCAGTCGAGGAAGAAATGGTTTGGTACGTAAACCCTGTAATCCCCGTTCTCATGACTGGGTTCCAGGGGTAGAAACCAGGTATCGTAGGTCTGCTGCTGAACCATCCGGCGAACCAGGCCGAGAATATCATGCCAGTAGCTATCCAGAGGTTCCATCGAGGCTGCTTCCAATGGGGCTCCAGCGGGTTTGGGTCAGCACGACCGACAGCAGTTATCAACCAACTAAAAAAACCATAAAAACAATAAAAACAATAACTTAAAATAAAATCAAGTAAGGGAATTAAAGTTATCCACTATCTATAAATCACGGTGGATAACTTATTTCCACACCGGCAAAGTTATCATCAAGAGGGGGGAACCTATCACGGGTCCTGGAGGTCGGCAAGGAGATTTTCGAGGACGGATCCTGCATTATTCGTAACCGTCTGTTGACACGTATTATACGGATCGAACCTAGCTTGCGGACCTTTTGGCGGGAGCCGGCGCGGTACCGGTACTCTCCTCTGGCGCCCCGGTCTGGGTTGAGGATAAGTCCGGGAAAATCTTGACAGTACGTCTTCTCGTCATTAACCTTCTGCGGCTGAATCAATGATGACGTCAAGAAGGAGTCAGCCGTGAAGCGGACTTTTCAACCCAGCAACATCAAGCGGGCCCACAAGCACGGCTTCCGGAAGCGGATGTCCACCCGGGCCGGCCGATTGGTGCTGAAGCGCCGCCGCTCCAAGGGCCGCAAGCAGCTATCCGCTTGAGACCCGGCGGTCAGGAGCGCCAGCAATGGCGAGCCCTGAGCGGAGCAAGAGAATTTGGTCAAGTGTACGAGGAAGGCGTCAAGCAAGTTGGACGCCTCCTTGTGCTTTATCTTTTTCCCGGTGACGATCTTGCCCGGGCCGTCGTGGCTAGCCGCAAGGTCGGCAAGGCCGTCACCCGCAATCGCGCCAAGCGTCTGCTTCGCGAGGCGCTCCGCAGTCAGATCGAGTCGCGACCCGGATCCGCCGCGGCCCTGCGCCGCCGGCACCTTCCCGGCGCTCCTGTCGGGGAAGGACTCTGGGTGGTCACCGTGGCCCGGGCGAGGATCGTCGACGCCGGGATCCAGGACGTGACCACGGAACTCGCACGGCTGCTGGAGCAATCTCCCCCGCAGGGCACCGGTCCGACCGTGCCCGACGGTGCGCGGGGATGACGAGCCCGATGGCAGACCTGACGGGCGCTGTCGTTGACTGCATCCCACGCTCCGCCCGCCATTCAGGCCAGCCAGGAGCAGGAGCAGTCGGATGTGGTGACATGTGGCGGCTGCCCTACAACCTGATCATGATCTACCGGCGCTGGATCTCGCCATACACGCCGGCGGTTTGCCGTTTCCACCCGACCTGCTCGCTCTACGCCGCCGAATCCTTCCGCCGCTTCGGTTTCATCCAGGGCAGCCGCCTGGCGCTACTCCGGATCCTCCGCTGCCATCCCTGGCACCCCGGCGGCCTTGATCCCGTCCCCGAACATACCGGAGACTGACCACGATGGATCGTCGTACCATTCTCGCATTCGTACTCATCTTCCTGATCATCACGGGCTATCAGTTGCTGGTGGCCAACAATCGTTCCTCGACACCGGTGCCGGCCGCGCAGCCCGAGATCGCGGCCACCGGACAGGAGATCTCCGGCGAGCCGCAGGAAGCGGTGACCGAAGACCTGCCGGCGACCGGGGCGCCCTCGACGCCACCGGTCGAGACCCTTCCGGGCGACACCGGTCCCGGGGCCATGCTGCGGCCCGTCACCAGTGGTGGCGAAGTCACCGTCACGGTGCACACGCCGCTGTATGACGTGGCCCTGGCCGGTCGCGGCGCGCGCATCACGAGCTGGCAGGGGCTGGAGTTCACCAACCGTGACGGCCACCCGGTGGAGTTGATTCCCCAGAACGAGGAAGGCGTGGCGTACGGCTTCGATGCGGTGGCGTTCAACGCCGCCAATCTGGAGCTCGGCCGGCTGCTGTTCACGACGGACGCGCCGGCCCGGCTCGACGTGACCGGGGAAGCCCGCAGCGTGGTCTTCCGGCTGCGCACCGAGGGCGACCTCGAGATTCGCAAGACCTATACCTTCAACCCAGATTCCTACGAGATCATGCTGGACCTGGACGTCGCCGCCGTCGGACCGCAGGCCGCGACGGCGCGCTCGCTGCTGGGATTGCCCCGGCAGGTGCGCTTCGGTTGGCCCCAGGGTATCGCCAGCACGGAAGGGAACGACCGTCTGGAGACGGCCGCGTTCCGTTCCTTCGCCAAGGTGGGTGAGGAGCTGACGCTGAAGAAGCGCGGCGGCTTGCAGAAGAGCGTCGACAAGGTCGAGGGCGCCTTCAGCGGCAACGTCGTCTTCGCCGGTGTTCAGAACAAGTACTTCACCATCGTCGGCCTGCCGTTCCAGGGCGAGGGCCAGGCTGTGCAGGGAACGGTCATCCTCTCGGGTGACCAGCCCCGCTTGCAACAGACCTGGGCCATGGAGTTGCCGCTGGAATCCGGGACATCCGGTAGCGACGCCTTCGCGTCGAGCCGGCTGGCCCTGTACATCGGCCCGCAGGATTCCGATATCCTGAAGGCCTACGGCAACGGTCTGGACCGGACCATGGACCTCGGCTGGGCACTGTTCCGCCCGCTGACCGAGGCGACCCTCTGGGTCATGGACCAGATGCGCCGTTTCATCCCGAATTACGGGGTGATCATCATTCTCTTCTCGGTGCTGACCAAGCTGATGTTCTATCCATTGACGCGGACCAGCACCCAGTCCATGAAGAAGATGCAGTTGCTGCAGCCGAAGATCAAAGCCCTCCAGGAGAAGTACAAGGACAACCAGGAGAAGCAGAGCAAGGCGATGATGGAGCTCTACCAGAAGGAGAAGGTCAACCCCATGGCGGGTTGCCTGCCCCTCCTCCTGCAGATGCCCGTCTTCGTGGCGTTGTACCAGGCGCTGGCCCACACCATCGCCCTGCGGAACACGCCGTTCGTCTGGTGGATCAACGATCTGTCCAAGCCGGACGCCCTCTTTCCGTTCCCGTTCACCTTGCCCCTGGTCGGCTGGACCGATTTCAACCTGCTGCCACTGTTGATGACCGCCACCATGGTGATCCAGACCCGCATGACCCCCACCGGCCAGCCGGCCGGCCAGATGGCCATGATGAACACCATGATGCCGATCGTCTTCCTCTTCTTCTTCTACCAGATGCCGTCCGGTCTGGTGCTCTACTGGTTGGTCAACAACCTGATGACCATCTACCAGACCTGGAGAATCCACAAGACGGCCACTCCTGACGGAGGAATGCAGACAACATGAGCGAATTCTTGGAAAGCACAGGCAAGACCGTCGACGAGGCCATCCGTGAAGCCCTGCTGCGGATGGGCCTTCGACGCGAAGAAGTGGACATCACAGTGATCCAGGAGGCCCGCGGGGGATTCCTGGGCGTGGGACGTCGACAGGCCGTGGTGAAAGTCGAGAAGAAGCAGGCTCGCCGGCGCGGCGGCCGTGGGCGGCAGGACGAGCCGGCACGCGATGAGGGTCGGACCGAAGCGCGGTCCGGTCGCAACCAGCGCGGCGGCGAGCGGCGGTCGCGAAAGCGGGACGATGACGATTCTTCCCGTCGCCGAGGGCGCCGACGTCCCGAGACCGAACAGTCCGGCGGCCAGGAAGTGAAGGCCAGGGAGAAGACCGAAGAGCGGCCGCGTCAGACCGACGAGAACAGCAGCTCCGAGGAGAGCTCGCGCCGCTCGCGCCGCCGCCGCCCGCGCCGTCGCCGCAAGCCGGCCGCCGAGGTGGAAGCCGCCGTGGCCAACCCCGTGGGTGACGGCAAGGTCTTCGCCGAGGAGCAGCAGTCCGAGGTCAAGGCCGAGCAGGTCGAGCAGGTCGAGCAGAGCAAGGCGCCCGAGACCGAGACCATGAAGGCGCCCGAGGCCGAGACCGTGAAGGCGCCCGAGGCCGAAGCGGCCCCCGTGGTGGAGATCGACATCCCCGCCATCGAGATTCCGGCTAGGACGGCGCCCGAGGCCAGGGAAGAGCGGCCTTCGCGTCGCGAGAACGCTCCCGCCGAGGAGCAGCCGGCTGCCCGGGTCGAGAATCAGGGCGGCATTCTGGCTGCCGACGTGGTGGCGCGCAACCGGGTGGAGCCCTTCACCGCGGACGACGCCGAGCCGCTGGCCGACTTCCTGCAGAAGGTGGCCACCAGCCTGATGGTGAAATCCGGATTCCCCTGCCGCGTGCAGGTGAACGAGGGCGAGTACCATCTGGTGAAGGTGGTGGTGGACGATCGGAGCGCCGGCGTGCTCATCGGGCGTCACGGTGCTACCGTGGACGCCATCGAACACCTGGTGGAGAAGATGGCCAGCCAGACGGCCGGCGACCGGGTTCGGATGAACCTGGACATCAACAACTACCGGTTGCGCCGGGAGGACCAGCTCACCGAACGGGCACGCAACGCGGCGGCCGAGGCGCGCAACACCGGCGAGATGGTTCATCTCGAGCCGGCCTGCGCACGCGAGCGCCGGGTGGTGCACCTCTACATCGAGGACGTGGAGGAGGACCTGACGACGTACACCGAGTCCGAGGGCGAGGGCAAGCACGTCGTGGTCTGCCGTCCGGAGCAGGTGCCGACGGCGACGGAGGAGGCTCCGGCTGCCGACGAACGGCCTGTTACAGACGAACGGCCGGTATCGGACGACCAGCCGGTATCGGACGACCAGCCCCTGGCCGCCGCGGCCGAGGGTGGCGAGGTGGAGGAGCGGCCCCAGGGCTGAGCCAGCGCCGCGCACGGAGCAGAGGGGGCCGTCACTGACACGGCCCCCTCTCTGGTTTACATTGGACGGGTTCGTGAGGCCAGGCTGCGGGAGGTCGAGGTGGCGATCCTGGATACCGGAACCATCGTGGCGGTGGTCACCCCGGAAGGCAAGGGTGGCCTCGCCGCTGTTCGACTGAGCGGATGCGACGCTCTCGCCGTGGCCCGCCGCCTCGTGCCCGCCGGAGCCCTGGCGGATCCGGTGGAGAGCCATCGCGCCCGCTTGACCGTGGTGCGCTGGCCAGACCAGGATGCAGCCGAACTCGACCAGGCACTCGTCTTGCCGCTGCTCGCACCGGCGAGCTACACCGGGGAAGACACCGTCGAGTTCTTCTGCCACGGCGGCCTGATGCCCGCCCGCCAGGTGGCCGCCGCCTGCTGCCAGGCCGGAGCCCGCAGCGCCGCGGCCGGCGAATTCACGCGGCGGGCCTTCCTCAACGGCCGGCTGTCCCTGACGCAGGCCGAGGCGGTGGCCGATCTCATCGCGGCCGAGCACGCCGTGCCGGCGCGCGCCGCGCTGACCCAGTTGCGCGGCGGCCTGAAGCGGGAGATCGCGGCGGTGGAGGAACCGCTGCTGGCCCTCCTCGCCGAGCTCGAGGGCTCGCTGGAGTTCGCCGCCGAGGAGGAGGGACCGACAACCCCGCAAGACCTCGACGCGATCCTGTCGGCGGCCGTTGCGCGGATCGAGTCGCTCCTCGAGTTGGCACCCGCAGGGCGCCGTCTGCGCGAGGGCGTGCAGGTGGTGTTGACCGGCCCGGTGAACGCCGGCAAGAGCTCACTCTTCAATGCGTTGCTGGGCGAGGACCGTGCGCTGGTCGACCCCGAGGCGGGCACCACGCGCGACGTGGTCACCGCGCCCCTGGAGCTGGAGGGCTTGCTCTTCGTGCTGCACGACACCGCCGGCCTGCGCGACCAGGCCACCGGGGTGGAAGCCAAGGGCATCGCGCGCACCGCGGCCGCCCTGGCCGGCGCCGACATCGTCCTTGCCCTGCAACCGGCAGACAGCGGCCCGCGGGACGTCGACTTTTCGCCACCGCCACCAGCCGGCGTCACCGTCCTGAGGGTCGTGACCAAGGCCGACCTCGCGCCTGCCGTCCCGGCCGAGATGGTCACCTCGAGCCGGACCGGTCACGGCGTGGCCGAGTTGCGCGAGACGCTGCTGCGCACGGCTCGCGCCGGCGGCATCGCGGCGGCGGCGGCCCAGGGGGTGATGCTCAGCCAGCGTCATCAGGACCGCCTGCGCTCGTGCCACGAGGCCCTGCTCGCGGTGCGCGACGCGGTGGACGCAGGCGAGGACGTGGTGGCCACCCTGCTGGCGACGGCGCTGCAGGATCTCGGCGCCATCAGCGGGCGCGTCTTCAATGAACGGCTGCTCGGTGACATCTTCGCGCGCTTCTGCGTGGGCAAGTGAGGGCGACCGGGTGCAGGCCATGAACCACAGCTACGACGTGATCGTGGTCGGCGGTGGCCACGCGGGCATCGAGGCGGCGCTGGCTGCCGCGCGTCTGGGTTGCCGCACGGCGCTGGTCAGCCACGTGCGCGAGGAGATCGGCCGCATGCCCTGCAATCCCGCCATCGGCGGCCTGGGCAAGGGCCACCTGGTGCGGGAGATCGATGTGCTGGGCGGCGAGATGGGCCGCGCCATCGACGCCACGGGGATCCAGTTCCGCATCCTCAACCGGCGGAAGGGGCCAGCCGTGCGCGCCCCGCGCGCCCAGGCCGACAAGCACCGCTACCAGGAATACATGGCGTCCGCGGTGGAGAACCAGCCGGGTCTCGAACTGATCACCGGCGATGCCGCGCGCCTGCTCACCACAGAGACGGGCGACGTCGCGTGTCCCTGGCGCGTGGACGGGGTCGGTCTGGCCGATGGTCGCGAACTGGCGAGCCGGCGCGTCATCCTCTGCACGGGTACGTTCCTGCGCGGGTTGATGCACGTGGGGGAGCGGCAGACCCGCGGCGGCCGCGAGGGCGCCGCCAGCAGCGAGGGGCTCAGCGGCGAGCTGCAGCGGCTCGGCTTCACGCTGCGCCGGCTGAAGACCGGTACGCCGCCGCGCCTGCATGCCGACAGCATCGACTACGCCCGACTCGACGAGCAACCCGGCGATCGCGACGCGCGCCCGTTCTCCTTCCGCACCCGGACCTTCGACCCGCCGGCGCACCGCTGCTGGCTCGCGGCCACCAATCAGCGCACGCACGACATCATCCGCGCCAACCTGCATCGGTCGCCCCTCTACGGCGGCATCATCGACGGGCAGGGTCCGCGCTACTGCCCGTCCATCGAGGACAAGGTCGTCCGTTTCGCCGATCGTGACCGCCACCTGGTCTTCCTCGAGCCCGAGGGGTTGGACACGCCCGAGGTCTACGTCAACGGGATCTCCACCAGCTTGCCGGCCGATGTGCAGGAAGCCATGGTGCACAGCATCGAGGGTCTCGAGCGCGCCCAGTTGACGCGATACGGTTATGCCGTGGAGTACGATAGCGTGCCTTCGTGGCAGGTGGATGCGAGCCTCCACTGCAAGGCGGTCTCTGGCCTGTTGCTGGCCGGGCAGATCCTGGGGACCTCCGGCTACGAGGAGGCCGCGGCGCAGGGCCTGCTCGCCGGCGTGAATGCGGTGCGCTCATTGACCGACCGGCCCTGCTGGCGACCGCGCCGCGACGAGGGCTATCTCGGCGTTCTCGTCGACGATCTGGCAACCAAGGACATCACCGAACCCTACCGCATGTTCACCTCGCGAGCCGAACACCGCCTGAGTCTCCGGTGCGACAACGCCGAGACGCGCTTGCTCCCCACGACCACCAGCCTCGGTCTGCTGCCGCGCGGAGAGGTGGTGCGCCTGGAACAGCGCGCGCAGGCGCGCCAGCGGATTCTCCGGGTCCTGCGGGACACCATGGTGCCGCATCCCACCAGCGGGATCGCCATTGCCGCCGCCGAGCGGCTGCGTCATCCCGATCAAGTCCTTGCCGACATCCCGATCGTGGGCAATGGCGGAGGCGACCTGGCGGGCCTGTTGCGGGCGACCGTGGCGCAGGACTTGCCGCCAGACCGGGAGCGACTGCTGGCGGAGGGCGTGGTTGATGAATGTGTAAATGATTTAAAATATGAAGGTTACATAGATAAACAGGTCAAGTGTTTGGCCGAACAGGCGCACCTGGACGACCTCGAGATCCCCGCTGGATTCCCGTACCTGGAACTGGCGGCCCTCAGCAACGAGGCGCGGGAGAAGCTCCATCGCATGCGCCCCGGGACGCTTGGCCAGGCCAGTCGTATCGATGGAGTCCGGGCCGGAGATCTGGCAGCCTTGACCATCCTCGTCCGCCGGGCCAGGGGGCGAACCGCGCCAGTGGAGGGGGGCGCATGAGTGACCACGGTAAACACAACGATTCCAAACGCCTGGCGCGACTAGCTGACGAGATCGAGCGCTGGAACGATCAGATCAACCTGGTCAGCAGGGTCCGCACACGCCAACGGATCGACGCGCTCCTCGAGCAGTGTCGGGCCGGCTGGGGCCTGATCCGGGATGCCCTGGGCGCCGAGGAATGGTTCGCGGCCGGCGGCTATGCCGATCTCGGGTCCGGGGGCGGCCTGCCAGGGCTGGTCTGGAGTTGCGCGCGGGATGACGATGGCCATGGTGGGTGGTCGCTCCTGGTCGAGCCGCGGGAAAAGCGAGCCTGGTTCCTGCAGCGGACCGGGCGGATCCTGGGATTGGCGGAGCTCCAGGTCCTGCAGGCGCGCTGGGGAGAGGGGGGCCTTCCTGTGGACTCGTTCGTGGTTCCGGGCGTTCTGGTTTCCCTCAAGGCGCTCCGCCTGAACGATGCCGAGATCCTGTCGGGCTTGCGGGGGGTCCTGGGGGAGGGTCCGTTACCGGGAACCGTGGCCATTGCCAGGTTCCTCGACCCGCATAGAAGCGACCTGGCGACCCTCGAGGTGGATTTCCTGGCCACTGGCGAGGGGCATGCCTGGCAACACCAGCGGTCCCAGGTGCTCGGCCCGGGCAACCCGCGGCTGCTGCTCACCCGCTACGAGCGCCCCTCCTGATCATTGTTCCACGTGGAACATCGTCCATGGTCATTCCTCATTGTTCCACGTGGAACAATCCAGCGCCAAAGGGTGTCCGTGGGACATCCGGGGTCTGTCGGGTCAAAATAATCGACGCCACGAACCACGTGTTGGCAAGATGTTGCCGTAATATCTCCATGTGTGGTCCCCTGCTGGCTGGACAGGTCTCCCGGATCCGGTTTACATTGCCCGACGATCCGTGACCGCAGAACAGCGGTCTCTTGAACCCCTACCACGGATGGATCACCTGTATGGGCAAGATCATCTCCATTTCGAATCAGAAGGGCGGCGTGGGCAAGACCACCACGGCCGTGAATCTTTGCGCGAGCCTGGCCGTGGCCGAGAAGCGTGTCCTGCTGGTGGATCTGGATCCCCAGGGTAATGCCACCAGTGGCGTGGGGGTCGAGCCGCGCGAGACCTCGTCTTACGAGTTCCTGCTCGGCAACGCGTCCCTCACGAGTTGTATCCAGAACACCCAGATCCCGTTCATGGATGTCATGACCGCCGACCGACGCCTGGCGGGGTCCGAGGTGGAACTCGTGAACCAGCACAAGCGCGAACACTTCCTCAAGAGTGCGCTGGGCGAAGCTCGGCAGCGCTATGATTTCGTCCTGATCGATACGCCGCCCAGCCTCGGCCTGCTCACGCTCAACGCCCTCACCGCTGCGGACTCGGTGCTCATCCCGATCCAGTGCGAGTACTATGCCCTGGAGGGGCTCAGCCAGCTCCTGAGCACAGTGCAGCTCGTGCAGCGGAACCTCAATCCCGACCTGCAGATAGAGGGTGTACTTTTGACCATGTTCGACAAGAGGTTGCGCCTTTCCAACCAGGTCGCCGAAGAGGCGGTGGAGTTCTTCGGCAACGTGGTCTACCAGACCAGGATTCCACGGAACGTGCGTCTGAGCGAGGCCCCGTCGTTCGGTCAGCCGATCTTGCTCTACGATGTGGAGTGCCTCGGCTCGCAGAGCTACCTCGCACTCGCCCAGGAGATCATCACCACCAGTAACGGCGCCGCCGTGGCGCGACAGGAGGGGTGATCTCATGGCCAAGAAGGTACTGGGCAAGGGTTTGTCGGCACTGATCCAGTCCGCGGGTTCCGGCACCGATGGCGGCGCGGGTGGTCGAGCGATCCGGGACATCCCCCTGAACGAGTTGACCTTCAACCCCGATCAGCCCCGCAAGGTCTTCCGGCAAGACAAGCTGGAGGAACTGGCCGCCTCGTTGAGGGACGTGGGCGTGCTGCAGCCCGTGCTGGTGCGGGAGTTGCGCCGTGGCGAGGTCGTGCCCCCGGCCGGCGAGGAAGGCCAGGCGCCGCGGTTCATCGTGGTGGCGGGCGAGCGCCGCGTCCGGGCAGCCCGGTTGGCGGGCTTGCATCAGGTGCCGGCGGTCACCTGCTCGTACGAGGAGACCGAGGCGCTGCGCGTGGCGTTGCTCGAGAATATCCAGCGCGAGAACCTGGGCCCCATCGAGGAGGCCGAGGCCTTCCAGGGTCTGCTCCAGGCCTATGGTGCGACCCAGGAGGAGCTGGCCGACATGCTCGGCAAGAACCGGAGTACGGTAGCTAACTCTTTGCGGTTGCTGACATTGGAGGACGAGATCCGGGCCCTGGTGGACGATGGCACGCTGACCCGTGGCCACGCCAAGGCGCTGCTGGCGGTGCCGGCGGGACCCGAAAGGCTCCGCCTGGCCCGGCTCTGCCGCAGCCGTGGCCTCTCCGTCCGCGAGGTGGAACGCCGCGCTCAGGGTGCGGCCATGGCGCGGCAGCGGACGCGGAAGCCGCGGCCGGGCGGCGGCACCACACCGTTGGAGACCCCCGAGATCCGGGCGCTGCGCGAACGGGCCGAGGCCCACTTCGGATCGCCGGTGGTCATCGCCCGCGATGCCCGCGGAAAGGGCCAGGTCAGCGTCGCCTTCTACGATGATGGGGATCTGGAGCGGCTGCTGGCCATGATGGGTGTCCAGGTCGACCTGGACGGCTGACATTTTGGCAAGATCATGTCATGGTCAACGTGGGTCAATTTGGAGATAATTTGTTAAAATACAATAGATTAAGGCTTTTGCTGGTGGTGCTGATCTCCCTGTCGACCGGCTTGCTGGTCCTGAATCTCGTGGAGCTGGGCACCGCTCCCCGCGACAGCGATGGTTCGCTGGATCCCCGCACCCGCAACCAGATCCTCTCCTCGGGCGCATTCCACCTCCTGACCCTGGCGGCGGGCTGTGCGGTCTGGGTCAGCCTCCGCGAGCGGGAGAGAGACCAGCAGCGTCTGCGTCGATCCGAGGAGAAGCACCGGTCCATCATCAACCACGCCGGCGAGGCCATCTTCCTCCTCGATGGCGAGGGGCGGATCCGGGAGTGGAACAAGGTGGCCGAGCAGCTCTTCGGTGCGCCCCGCCGTTCGGTGCTGGGCCGACCCCTGGGCGAGGTCCACCTCTGCTACGGCCTGGAGATCGACCGCGCCATGGACGACGCCCGCCGCCTGCAGCACAGCCTGACCTTCGAGTTCCCCCTGCGCCGGCCCGATCGTCCCGATGGTCTGATCAAGCTCACCCTTTCCCCATTGCCCGCCGGTCGCGGCGCCGAGCAGCCGCACGAGCACCATTTCGTGGTCATCGCCCGCGACGTCACCAGCGAGCGCCAGCTCGAGAGCCGTATGGGCCAGGCCGAGAAGCTGGCGGGCATCGGCCAGCTGGCCGCGGGCATTGCCCACCAGCTCAACACGCCGCTCGGGTCCATCCTGCTGTCGGCGCAGATGCTGGCCGACGCCAAGCTGGCCGAGGACGAGGCCGAGGACGTGGAGCGGATCATCCGCCAGACCGAGCAGTGCCGGCAGATCATCAAGGGAATGCTCAATTTCGCGCGACCCCAGAGCCAGGATCGCGGTCTCGAACCATTGCGCGACATCGTCCACGAGACCGTCTACCTCATGGAGAAGAGCCTCAAGGTGGCCGGCGTGGAGGTGGTCATCGAGGCGGCGGATCCGGCCCCCATGGTGCGGGGGAACCGGAACGAACTGGACCAGGTCTTCTTCAACCTCCTGGTCAACGCCGTGGATGCCATGCCCGGCGGCGGGCGGATCGACATCGCCATGGGCCCCGGCGCGCCGGGCGAGGTGCTGGTCAGCTTCACCGACACCGGCAGCGGCATCGCCGGCGAGCATCGCGAACAGGTCTTCCTGCCGTTCTTCTCCACCAAGGACTACGGCAAGGGCACCGGCCTGGGTCTGAGCATCGTGGCGCGCATCATGCATGAGCACGGCGGTCGCATCGATCTGGACGAGACCCACGAGGGCGGTGCCCGCTTCCTGCTGTCCTTTCCCGAGCCCGGCCTCGGCCTCGGCGGGTCCGGCGCGGCCTCGGCGGCCGCCCCCCAGCATCCCGGAGCAACGGAGGAGTCATGAGCCGATTCACCCGCATCATCCTGATCAACGACGAGCAGCAGGGGATGCGCGAGTTCAATATCAGCCACCGGATGATCTGGCTGCTCGGGATCCTGGGGGCGGCGCTGGCCGTGCTGCTGGCGTACGTCCTGATCACGTATGGCTCGGTGCTGCGTCAGTCGGCGCGCGTGCCCGATCTGGAACGCCGGCTCACGACGGCCCGAGCCGATCTGGCCACCATGGGGGAACTGCGCAACGAGCTCGAGATCACGCGCGGCCTCCAGGAGCGCTTGCTCCTGCTGCTCGGCATCGAGGGCTACGGGATCGACAGCACGGGGACCGCGCCATCGACCGAGGGCATGGACCTGCTGGCCTCGGCGGTGATGACGCCGCCGCCCGACGCCTGGCCCGCGGCGGGGTATGTGACCCAGGAATTCGTGGAGGGTCAGATCGCCCGAGGGATCCGGCCCCATACCGGACTGGATATCGCTGGACCGGAAGGTGCTCCGATCCTGGCCGCCGGCGATGGGGTGGTGGCCCGGTCGGGCGAGGACCCCTACCTGGGGAATTATGTGGAAATCCAGCACGGTTTGGGTTACCTAACCGTATATGGGCATTGCTCCAGCGTGGCCGTGGCCCGCGGCGAGCAGGTTCGCCGGGGTCAGGTCGTGGCCTACCTGGGCGAGACCGGGGAAGCTTCGGCCCCACATTTGCACTTCGAGATCTGGCATAACGGCATGGCCGTGGACCCACGGCGGTTCCTCAGCGGAGAGCCGCCGGCTCAATGACCGGTCGCCCGGGGCGCGCGCCCCTTACTTTCAGCGGGACGAGGGATCGTCCCCGAACACTTGGACCACCGGGGCCCGGCTCCGGGACCGAGGAGGACGAAATGTTCGGCAAGGAGCCCGAAAACACCACCATCAACGCCGGCCAGACCTCGATCATCGCCCAGGGCGCCAAATTCGAGGGATCCATCGAAGTCAAGGGCACCCTACGCATCGAGGGTGAGTTCAAGGGGAACATCGGTGTGCCCGAGAGCCTGGTCGTGGGCAAGACCGGCGTGGTGCGTGCCTCGGTGAAGGTCAAGAACGCCATCATCGGCGGCCAGTTCTTCGGCGACATCGAGGCCGAGAACAAGATCGAGCTGCAGAGCGGCTCGCACCTCGAGGGCGACATCAAGACCAAGCGCCTGGTCATCGACGAGGGCGTGTTCTTCGAGGGCAACTGCTCCATGGGTGCCAAGAAGACCACCAACCCCGCCGACGCCGGGCCGCCCGCTCCCGCGGCGCCGAAGTTGGGGCAGCCCGACCCGGTCAAGAAGTAGCGTCCCGTCCGAACGGACGTTGCACCCACGGGGGCGCAGGTATTAGGATAGCGGCCGCACCGCAGCCCGACTGGGCGATGGTGCGGCCGCTTTTGCCTTCATTTCGTCGCGAGGTGCCCCGCCATGCCCCGCCCGCGCCAGGACCGCGAGAAGCAACGCAACATGCGTGACGTGGGGATCTACACCGCCATCCCCATCATGCTCGGCGTGGGCCCGGCCCTCGGCTGGTGGCTCGGCAAGCTGGCCCAGAAACGCTGGGGCGGCGAGCCCTGGATGGAGGTAGGAGGGGTGCTCTTCGGCCTGGCGGCAGCGGCCCGGCAGGTTTACAAGATCATCAAGCAGGGCAGCGAGCAAGAATGACCGACCGACGCCTCCTGCGCCGCGCGCAATGGGGGACGGTGGGCCTCGGCCTGGCCGTCGGTGCGGTCCTCCTGGTCGCCGACCGTCGGGATCTCGCGCCAGGCCTGGTGATCGGTGCGGTGTGGTCGGCGCTGAACCTCCGGGCCATGGAGGGCCTGCTGCGCGCCGCGGTCCTCCCGCGCGACCATATCCGCGATCTCCGCCTGGTTTTTCTTTGGTCCACGGCAAAGTTGACACTTTACGTTCTGGCTGTTTGGCTTTTAATTGTCGCGCCGTTTCCGGTCGCCGGCCTGGCCCTTGGCCTCACGGTCATGCTGGCGGCACTAGTCCTGGCGGGTCTACTGACCAGACCCCGGCCCAGTCAGGAACCACCCCAGCGAGGTGACGATGCTGAAGCGTGACCAACGCCGGATTCTGACCACGACGCTCGTGGTCCTCCTGTTGACCGCCGGCGCTGCCCTGGCCCAGCACCACGAGCAGCCCGCGGACGACCACCACGATGGTCACGGCCACGCCGTCGAGGCGCCGGCCACGGACGAGCATCACGCCGACGCGGCTCACGGCGACCACGGCGACCACGGCGGCGGCTACCACCTCGAGAACATCGTCGCTCTGCTCGCCGGCAACCTGCTCTCGCCCGAGCAGGCCGCCGCGGTGGGCGAGTGGCTCGATCCCGTCTTCTCGCTGATCGTCGCCCTGATCCTGGCCTCCTGGTTCATCAGCGTGGGCCGCAGCCTGCACGACCGCGACCCCTCGCGCAAACAGCTCTTCGCCGAGATGATCGTGGGCGGCCTCTACAACATGTTCCGCGAGATCCTCGGCGACCAGGCCCGCCGCTTCGCCCCCTACCTGGGCACCCTGTTCATCTTCATCATCTGCAACAACCTCTTCGGCCTGGTGCCGCTGGGCCACTCGTCCACCTCCAGCTTCGTCAACACCACGCTGGGCCTGGGCCTGATGACCTTCCTCTACGTGCAGTACGTGGGGATCCGCGAGAACGGGATCGGCGGCTACCTCTACCACTTCGCCGGCCAGCCCAAGAGCGGCATCGAGTGGGCCTTCGCCATCATGATCTTCCCGCTGGAGCTGATGGGCGAGCTGATCAAGCCCATCTCGCTCTCGCTGCGTCTGTTCGGCAACATCTTCGGCGAGGACACGCTCATCGCCGTGATGGTGGTCCTGGGCGTGCAGCTCATGGGCTTCATCCTCGACATGGTGGGGGGCAGCGCCATCGCCACGTGGTTCCCGGGCTTCCCTATCCAGATCCCGTTCTACGCCATCGCCCTGATCGGCAGCACGGTGCAGGCTCTGGTCTTCACCCTGCTGTCCACCATTTACATTTCGCTGATGCTTCCTCACGGTCACGAGGAGGAGGCGCACTAGGTCCGGACCCGGTCCGGGGCTGACAAACGGCGGGACGATCCGCCACTTCCAAGGCACTTAAGGAGGAAACATGGACACCAACGGTTTTCTGGCAATTGGCCTGGGCATCGCTGCCTTCGGTTCCGCCCTCGGTCTGGGCAAGGCCATCGAGGGAGCCATGACCGCCATGGGTCGGCAGCCCGAAGCCATCGGCAAGATCCAGACGGCGATGATCATCGGTAGCGCCTTCATCGAGGCCCTGACCATCTACGCCTTCGTTTCCGTCTTCGTGCTCAAGGGCTAGTCGCCCGCTTGCCGAGAGCCGGCTGTGGCCGGCGTGCCTTGGAAGGGGGCGGTTAACCCGCCCCCCCAGCGAGCCGCCGCCGCCGGTGCAACGCGAAGGATCGAGTCCATGAACATGGCCCCAAATTGGCCCCAGTTGTTGACCACGGTCGCGGGCTTCCTGGTCCTGATGTGGATCATGAAGAAGTTCGCCTGGGGACCCATCCTCGACCTCCTCGACCAGCGGCGGGAGAAGATCGAGCAGGATTACTCCACCGCGGAGAAGGAACTCTCCGAGGCGGAGACGCTGAAGGCCGACTTCGAGACCAAGCTCTCCGACATCAAGGTGATCGAGCGTGAGCGCGTGCAGGAGGCGGTCAAGAAGGGCGAGGAGCTGGCCGGCGGCATCGTCACCAAGGCCCGCGCCGAGATGGATCAGGCCAAGACCAAGGGTCTGCAGGACCTGGAGATCGAGACGCGCAAGGCCCAGAAGCAGCTGCGTGACGACGTGGTCGAGCTGGCCATCGGCGCCGCGGAGAAGCTCATCGGCGAGCGCCTGGACGAGCCCAAGCACCGCCAGCTGATCCAGCAGTACATCGACGAGCTCGGGGAGCAGCCCCATGCGTGATCGCAACGTGGCCGTCCGCTATGCCCAGGCCCTGCTCGACGTCGCCGTCGCGCGGAATCTGGTCGACCCGCTGCAGGAGTCCTTCGACGGACTGCTGAAGGCGACCGCGGACCATCCCGAGCTGCGCATCTTCATGCAGAGCCCCCAGGTCCCGACCCAGGACAAGAAGGCGCTGATCCACAAGGTCCTCGACGGCCAGGTGGAGCCGGTGCTGGTGCAGTTCCTGGAGCTGCTCCTGGACAAGGACCGCATCCTCCATCTCGCCGACATCCACCGGGAGTTCGTCGCGCTGGTGGAGCGGTATCGCGGGTTCCGCCGCGCCGTGGTCGTGACCGCGGTGGCGTTGTCCGAGGACCAGGCGGCAGAACTCGACCGGCGGCTCAGCAAGCTGACCGGCAGCAAGATCATCCTCGAGAAGAAGGTGGACCCGTCGGTGATCGGCGGCGTCTGCGTGACCCTGGGCGATCAGATCCTCGACGGGACCCTGCGCACCGGTCTGGACCGGCTGAAGCAGACCCTCGAGAAGACGCCCCTCCGATAGTCTGAAGGAGTCGCCAGTGAAACTGAGGCCCGAGGAAATCAGCTCCGTCCTGTCCCAGGAGCTGGACAAATACGGCCGCGATCTCGAGATCGAGAGCGTCGGTACGATCCTGCAGGTCGGTGACGGCATCGCCCGTATCTACGGTCTGCAGGAGGTGATGGCCGGTGAGCTGGTGAAGTTCCCCGGCGACATCATGGGCATGGTGCTGAACCTGGAAGAGGACTCCGTGGGCGTGGCCATCCTCGGCGAGGACACCCACATCAAGGAGGGCGACCAGGTCACGCGTACGGGCGCCATCGCGTCGGTGCCCGTGGGCGACGCCGTGATCGGCCGCGTGCTCAACGCCGTGGGCCAGCCCATCGACGGCGAGGGGCCGGTGCCCACCACCGAGACCCGCGAGATCGAGCTGAAGGCGCCCGGCGTCATCGACCGCCAGCCGGTGAAGCAGCCGCTTCTGACCGGCCTGAAGGCCATCGACTCCATGACTCCCATCGGCCGCGGCCAGCGCGAGCTGATCATCGGCGACCGCCAGACCGGCAAGACGGCCATCGCCATCGATGCCATCATCAACCAGAAGGGCCAGGGTGTGCACTGCTTCTACGTGGCCATCGGCCAGAAGCAGTCGACGGTGGCGGGCGTGTACCACACGCTCAAGGAGCACGGCGCGATGGAGTACACTACCATCATCGCCGCCAGTGCCAGCGAGCCCGCGCCCATGCTCTACATCGCGCCCTACACAGGCTGCACCATGGCCGAGCACATGATGTGGGAGGGCAAGGACACGCTGGTGGTCTACGACGACCTCTCCAAGCAGGCCAATGCCTACCGCCAGATGTCGCTCTTGCTGCGGCGTCCGCCCGGCCGCGAGGCCTACCCCGGCGACGTCTTCTACCTGCACAGCCGCCTGCTCGAGCGCGCAGTGAAGCTGTCGGACGAGAAGGGCGGCGGCTCGCTCACGGCGCTGCCCATCATCGAGACCCAGGCGGGTGACGTCTCGGCGTACATCCCCACCAACGTGATCTCCATCACCGACGGCCAGATCTTCCTCGAGGGCGACCTCTTCTACAGCGGTGTGCGGCCCGCGGTGAACGTGGGCATCTCGGTGTCGCGCGTGGGCGGCAACGCCCAGACCAAGGCCATGAAGAAGGTGGCCGGCTCGCTGCGCCTCGATCTGGCGCAGTACCGCGAGCTGGCGGCGTTCGCCCAGTTCGGCAGCGACCTCGACGCGGCGACCCAGCGCCAGCTGACCCGCGGCGCGCGCATGGTGGAGGTCCTCAAGCAGGACCAGTACGTGCCCATGCCCGTCCAGAAGCAGGTGGCGATCATCTTCGCCGCCAGCCAGGGCGCGCTGGACGACATCCCGGCGGATGAGGTGCGCCAGTGGGAGGCCGGCTTCCTGGCCTACCTCGACGAGAACCACGCGGGCGTGCTGCACGCCATCGAGCAGAGCGGCCAGCTCGCCGACGAGACGGTCGATCACCTGAAGGCCGCCATCGCGGAGTTCAAGGCGCAGCGATAGCGCCATTGGAGGTTTGCCGTGCCCGGTGCCGGCGTCAAGATCCTCAACAACCGCATCCGCTCGGTCAAGAGCACCCAGCAGATCACCAAGGCCATGAAGATGGTCGCGGCGGCCAAGCTGAACCGCTCGCAGGGCAAGATGCTCGCGGCCCGGCCGTACGCGCACAAGCTGGTCAAGCTGGTGCAGCACCTGGCCGGCGCCGCCGACGGCGACAACCCGCTGTTCGAGGTGCGCGAGGTGAAGCGCCGCCTGTTCGTGGTCATCACCTCGGACAAGGGCCTGTGCGGCAGCTACAACATGAACCTCATCAAGCGGGCCCAGCAGGTGGTGGACGCGTCGCGCGAGGCGGGCGTGGAGACCGAGCTGCTGACCGTGGGCAAGAAGGCGGGCGACTTCTTCGCCAAGCGCGGCTACACCCTGTTCGCGCGCCACGACGACTACAACGGCGAGGCCACCGCCCAGCGCGGGCACGAGGTGGGCGACACCATCGTCGGCGCGTTCCTCGGCCGCACGTTCGACGAGGTGCGCGTGGTCTTCGCCGAGTTCGTCTCCACCATGACCCAGGCGCCGGTTGACCGCCTCGTGCTGCCCATCGCGCCGGAGGAGACCGCGGGCGAGGACAGCGCGGACGACGACCACACCGCGGATCTGGACTACATCTGGGAGCCGGGTCAGACGCAGCTCTTCGACGTGCTGCTGCCGCTGTACCTGCGCAACCGGGTCTTCATGACGCTCATGGAGGCCTTCACCAGCGAGCACGCGGCGCGCATGACCAGCATGACCGCCGCCACCGACAACGCCGGCGAGCTCATCGACGCCCTGACGCTGCAGCGCAACCGCGAGCGCCAGGCCGCCATCACCGCCGAGCTACTGGACATCGTTGGCGGGGCCAACGCACTGTAACCGAGGAGAGATCAGACATGGCCGAGAACTACGGCGCGGTCAAGCAGGTCATCGGACCCACCGTCGACCTCGAGTTCGACAGCGACCACCTGCCCGATATCCTCAACGCGATCCACATCGTGGACGAGGCCAGGGGCATCGACCTGATCACCGAGGTCGCGCAGCACACCGGCAACAACGTGGTGCGCACCATCGCCATGGACAGCACCGACGGCCTGGTGCGCGGCATGAAGGGCCTGGACACGGGCAAGCCCATCGCCGTGCCCGTGGGCGACCAGTGCCTGGGCCGCCTCTTCAACCTCCTCGGCCGGCCAATCGACGGCAAGGGCCCGGTGCCCGAACCCGACAAGGTCAACCCCATCCACGCCGCCCCGCCCGATCTCACCGACCAGGGCGAGGCCAACGAGATCTTCGAGACCGGCATCAAGGTCGTCGACATGCTCGCGCCCTACGCCAAGGGCGGCAAGATCGGCCTGTTCGGCGGCGCCGGCGTGGGCAAGACGGTGATCGTGCAGGAGCTGATCCACGCCATCGCCACGCAGCACGGCGGCTACTCGGTGTTCTGCGGCGTGGGCGAGCGCACCCGCGAGGGCAACGACCTCTACCTCGAGATGACCGAGTCCGGCGTGCTCAAGAACACCGCGCTGGTGTTCGGCCAGATGAACGAGCCGCCCGGCGCCCGCCTGCGCATCGCGCTCTCGGGCCTGACCATGGCGGAATACTTCCGCGACGAGATGAACCAGGACGTGCTCCTCTTCATCGACAACATCTTCCGCTTCACCCAGGCCGGCTCCGAGGTCTCGGCGCTGCTGGGTCGCATGCCCTCGGCGGTGGGCTACCAGCCCACGCTGGCCACCGAGATGGGTCAGCTCCAGGAACGCATCACCTCGACGCGCAGCGGCTCCATCACCTCGGTCCAGGCGATCTACGTGCCCGCCGACGACCTCACCGACCCGGCCCCGGCCACCGCGTTCTCGCACCTCGACGCCACCACGGTGCTCTCGCGCCAGATCGCCGAGCTGGGCATCTACCCCGCGGTCGACCCGCTGGACTCCACCAGCCGGATCCTCGACCCGCGCGTGGTGGGCCAGGAGCACTACGACCTCGCGCGCCAGGTGCAGCAGTACCTGCAGCGCTACAAGGATCTGCAGGACATCATCGCCATCCTCGGCATGGACGAGCTGAGCGACGAGGACAAGGTCACCGTCCAGCGCGCGCGCCGGATCCAGCGCTTCCTCTCGCAGCCGTTCGCCGTGGCCGAGCAGTTCACCGGCAAGGCGGGCCGCTACGTCAAGCTGGAGGACACGGTGCGCAGCTTCAAGGGGCTGGTCGCCGGCGAGTACGATCACATTCCGGAGCAGTGCTTCCTCTACTGCGGCGCCATCGAAGAGGTGCTGGAGAACTACGAGAAGCTGCAGGCCACGGCCTAGGCCGGCGAGGCGGGTAATACGAGATGAAGTCCCTGAAGGTCAACATCGTGACCCCGGAGAAGGTGGCCTGGGAAGCCGAGGCCGTCTCGGTGACCCTGCCCGGCAGCGAGGGCTACCTCGGCGTGTGGGCCAACCACGCGCCGCTGGTGACCGGCCTGGTCCCGGGCGTCATCACCATCAAGCTCTCCGACGCGGGCCCCACCAAGCTCATGGCCTGCAGCGGCGGCTTCCTAGAGATCAGCGACAACACCGTCAACATCATGACCGACTCCTGCGAGGAGGCCGGCCAGATCGACGCCGACCGCGCCAAGGCCGCCCTCGAGCGCGCCAAGCAGCGGCTGCGGTCCAACGACGCGGAGATCGACAAGGAGCGCGCACTGCTCGCGCGGGAGCGCGCGGAGGCCAGGTTGAAGGTGCTGGACCTGATGGAGTAGGTCGGGCGTCGGAGACTCGTGGCTGGATCATGGCCCACCTCGGGATCGGGGTGGGCCATTTGTTATGTGTATTTGTTGTGGGTATGGTGAACCCCGCGTTTTGTATACTGTGTGCTGTATTTGATTTGGAGTGTTTCGTGGGTTGATTGTTGTATTTTTTAAACCTCGGTTACAATAACCCCCGGGGGTTAAAAATGAATCCAGATATCGATTGTGTGGGGTCAATGGATGAGTTCCGCCTGGATGATCCTGGCAGGCCGGATGAATGACACCGACCAGGACGGTGACAGTCTCGATCAAACACAACCCCCACCTCCACCATTGCCCCCGCACTCCCCCTTGCGCTAGATTCCCGACCGAAGGCGATCCCGGGAACCACACCACCACCAACGGAAACCCCGCCCCATGCCCAAGAACCTCATCCTGGCCGTCCTGCTCCTCGCCATGACCCCTTTCTTCGTGATCGGTGGCCCCTCCGCCCTCGATCCCCCGACCTGGAGCGACCTCCTCAACCTCGCCCACATCGTCTTCTTCGCCGTCGCCACCTATCTGACCTGGTCGCTCCTGCCGGCGCCACGCCGCCGCCGGCCCTGGCTGATCCTGGCCCTCTGCAGCGCCGCCGCCGTGCTCCTGGGCCTCCTCATCGAGGGCCTCCAGGCGCGTTTCGCCCGCGACCCCGACTGGCACGACGTCTGGCGCAACCTGCTGGGCGTCTGGCTGGCCTGGTTCGTGATCATCCGGCCGGACGTCCGTTTCCGCGGGATCGCCCGGGCCCTGGTGGTGGCGCTGCTCGCATGCGAGCTGGCCCTGGTGATCCACGCCTTCAACGTCGAGTGGCAGATCCAGCACCAGCAGCCGCTGCTCGCCGACTTCGAGCACCCGCGCGAGGCCGCCTACTGGTCCGAGAACTCCGAACGCTCGCAGGACGTGGCCGCCCATGGCGAGTACAGCCTCAAGATCCAGCTCGACACCAGTCTCTATTCTGGCACCGGCCCCCGGCGTTTCCCGCGCGACTGGCGCGGCTGGGAACTGCTGGCCCTCGACGTCTACAACCCCGATCCCGACACCCTGAAGCTCACCCTGCTGGTGGGCGACCGCGAGCATTACGTCGACGGCTACGCCTACGAGAACCGGTTCAACCGGCGGCTCTGGGCGGGGCCGGGCTGGAACACCTACCGGATCCCGCTGGCCGAGATCGCCGCGGCGCCGGCCGGGCGCGCCATGGACCTGGGGGACATCGTGTCGCTGGGGATCTTCGCCACGCGGTTGCCGGCGCCACGCGTGATCTATCTGGATCATCTGCGGCTGGAGTAGGCTCCAGCCGGTGTGCATGACCATGACCATCAGCCGGGGATGCCACCCATGCGAAACCTGTTCCTGATCCTCCTCATGGCGCTGTCGGCAACCCAGGTCCGGGCCGAAACGGTCGAGCCGCCGCCCCTGCGCGTCATGTCCTTCAACATCCGCTACGGCACCGCAGACGACGGCCCGCACAGCTGGCCGCAGCGCGCCCCGCACGTGGCCGGGACCATCGTCCGCTTCGATCCCGACCTGCTGGGCACCCAGGAGTGCCTGGCCTTCCAGCGCGACGAGCTGCAGGCCGCGCTGCCCGGGTACGCGGTGGTGGCGGTGGGCCGCGACGACGGCGCGGAGGCCGGCGAGATGTGCGCCTGCTTCTTTCGCCGCGAGCGCTTCGTGCTGCGCGACCAGGGTACCTTCTGGCTGAGCGACACCCCCGATGTGGTGGGCAGCCGCGGCTGGGACGCCGCCCTGCCCCGTATCGCCACCTGGCTGCGGCTCGACGACCGCGGCACCGGCGCGGAGATCCTCTGGCTCAATACCCATTTCGACCACCTGGGCGAGGTCGCGCGGCGAGAATCGGCGGCGTTGCTGCATCGCTGGCTCGCCGCCAGCCGGGGCGAGGCCGTCCTGGTGGTCACCGGCGATTTCAACGCGCCGGCCGGCGCCGTCGAGAGTTCGGTGCACCGTACCCTGCTCCTCGGCGACGCCGACACCCCGCTGCTCTGCGACGCCTGGACCAGCGTCCACGGTCCCGACGAGGACCCGACGGCCACGGGCACTTTCCACGGCTTCCGGGACACCCCGAGCCGCGGTCGTATCGACTGGGTGCTCTGCGGCTGCGAGACGACCGTGCTCGAGGCGGCCATCGATCGCTCGCGCGCCGGCGAGGTCTGGCCCTCGGATCATTTCCCGGTGACGGCGGTGCTGGAGCTGCCGGTGGCGAGGCACGCCACGCCGGCCAAATGATCCGCCCCTTGCCACGCTGATCACGATTCCGTAATGTCATTTGCTCTTCAGAAGCAGCTTCCGCGACGATCGTGTACCCGACAGCACGGTGGGGGATGAAGGCGGGCGACGGTGGGCGAGTTCGATCTCGCCAAACCGGCGCCCGCTGTTTATCATGCGCGCAAATCACCGCAACCAGCCCCTGGAGGCCCCTTCGTGCGTACCGCCACCTTCGCTCTCGTCTTCGCCCTCGTCGCCAACGCCACGGCCAACGTGCTCATCCGCTGGGGCATGAAGGATCTGGAGCTGACCCTGTCGCAACCGGTCCAGACGCTCAAGGGCATCCTGCTGAACGGTCGGGTGATGGCGGGCATCGTGCTCTTCGCGCTCAACGTGCTGGCCTACGCCTTCGCGCTGAGCAGGATCCGGGTGAACCTGGCCTATCCCATCATGACGAGCGTGGGGCTGGTGATCGTCATGGGGCTGTCGTTCCTGCTGCTGGGGGAGAAGATCACCACCGTGCAGATGATGGGCACGGGGCTGATCCTGGCGGGCGTGGTGATGGTGGCGAGCCAGATGGGCTGATGGGGGAGAACGGGTCTTGACGCTGGTGGCAATGGACCTAGATTGATGAAAATTAGTCTCCCCTAATTATTGTCGAGGGACCGCTCGTCATGCTCAGGACACTGCTCTTTCTTCTATTGGCCGGCCTGCTGCCGGTACAGTCGTTCGCCGGGGAGCCCCTGGTGGGCGACCGCCCCGACTTCACCGAGAGCGCCGTGGCCGTGCCCACCGGCAACCTCCAGTTCGAGATGGGGATCACGCGTTACGTGGCGGGCGAGGCGAAGTCCACGCACGTGGGCGAGGTGCTGCTGCGGATCGGGGTGGCCCGGGACACCGAGCTGCGCCTGATCTTCGGCAGCTACGTCCACGCCACCGACCCCGCCGATCCGCGCCGCGATGTCGACGGTTTCAACGACATCGGCCTCGGCTTCAAGTACCGCCTGGTGACGAACGACGGCTGGGTCCCCGATCTGGCCCTCCTCGGTACCGTGACTTTCCCCACCGGCGCCACCCACATCGGCGCCGAGGCGGTCCAGCCGCTCGGCGTGGCCGCCGCGGGCTGGGCGCTGCCGGCCAACTTCAGCCTGGGTGCGAACCTGGGCACGGCGCTCCTGAACGTCGACAGCGTGACCTTCGGCACCAGCTGGCTCTCGACCTCGCTCGCGTTGACCCTGGGTGATCGCTGGGGTCTCTTCGCCGAGGTCTTCGGCTTCGACCGCGAGGAGAAGAACGGCGACAGCACCGGTTACGCCGACTTCGGCGTCACCTTCCAGCCCCGGCCCACCTGGCAGCTCGACGCCCGCGTCGGCCGCGGCTTCTCCGGCGAGGGCGAGGACTGGTTCGCCGGCGCCGGCGTGGTGATCAGGATCTAGGATGATGCACAGCGCCGCCATCGAGGACTATCTCACCGCCATCCTCCGCCTGGAGGACCGGCGGGGCGTGGCCGCCACCAAGGAGCTGGCCGACCGCCTGGCGGTGGCCCAGCCCTCGGTGACGGGCATGCTCAAGAAGCTGGCTCGCGAGGGTCTGGTGACGCACGAGCGGTACCGCGGATCGCGCCTCACGGACGCCGGCCGCGAGGCGGCGCTGGCCGTGCTCCGGCGTCACCGCCTGCTGGAGACCTTCCTGGTGCGCGAGCTGAAGCTGGCGCCAGAGCAGGTGCACCGGGAGGCCTGCCGCCTCGAGCACGCGCTCAGCGATGAGGTGGTCGAACGCCTGGATGCATGGCTGGGCCGGCCGGAGTATGATCCCCACGGCACGCCGATCCCGGGTGGGGTCGGGGGCCGGCGGCTGAGCGAGTTGCCCGCTGGTGCGACGGCCACCGTGGGTGCCGTCCATCCGCGCGGCGCTGACCATGCGGCTTACATCGCCGCTCTGGGCTTCAGGCCCGGCGCGCTGGTGACGGTGCTGCGGCGCCGCCCCTTCAACGGTCCCGTGGATCTGGAGATCGCCGGCCGCACCTGCGTGGTGGGGGCCGAGGTGGTCGCCTACGTGAGCATCGAGGAGGAGGAACGATGACCAAGTGGCGCATGACGGTGACGGCCCTGGCCCTGGCGACCATCCTCGCCGGCTGCGGGGGCGGAGGCGAGACCGTCCGGGACGACGGCAAGCTGCGCATCGTGACCACCACCGGCCAGGTGGGGGATCTGGCGACGCAGGTGGGCGGTGATCACGTCCAGGTGGACGTGCTCATGGGACCCGGTGTCGATCCGCATCTCTACAAGGCCTCGGCCGGCGATGTGGAGCGCCTGCGTCGCGCCGACCTGATCCTCTTCAACGGCCTGCACCTCGAGGCCAAGATGGGCGACGTGCTCGAACGCATGGGCGCCACGCAGCGCACACGCGCGGTGGCCGAGGCCATTCCCGAGTCCGAGCTGCTCTCGCCCGAGGGCGCCCAGGGCACTCACGACCCCCACGTGTGGTTCGACGTGCGCCTGTGGCGCCACGCGCTCCTGGCGGTACGCGACGAGCTTGTCGACCTCGACCCGGCCCACGCCGCGGACTATCGCGCCAACGCCGATCAGTACGGCCGCGAGCTCGACGAGCTCGACGCCCACGTCCGTGCCCAGACCGCCACCATCCCCGAACCGCTGCGCGTGTTGATCACCGCGCACGACGCCTTCGAGTACTTCGGCCACGCCTACGGTTTCGAGGTGCGCGGCCTGCAGGGCATCAGCACCGTGAGCGAGGCCGGCACCGGCGACGTCCAGGACCTGGCCGCGTTCATCGCCGAGCGCCGGATCCCCGCGCTCTTCGTGGAGACCTCGGTCTCGCCCCGCGCCATCGAGGCGGTCAAGGCGGCGGTCACGGCACGCGGCTTCACCGTCGGTGTGGGCGGTTCGCTCTTCTCCGACGCCCTCGGCGACGCAGGCACTCCCGAGGGCACCTACCTCGGCGTGGTCCGCCACAACATCGACACCATCGCGGCCGCGCTGCGCGGCGAGGTCACGCATGAGCAATGAGCAAGCACCCGCCGTCGAGGTCACGGACCTCACCGTGGCCTACCACGAACGTCCGGTCCTCTGGGACATCGACCTGACCGTACCGTCGGGCAAGCTCATGGCCATCATGGGTCCCAACGGCGCGGGCAAGACCACGCTGATCAAGGCCATGCTCGGCCTGGTGCCCACGGCGGCCGGCCGCGTGGAGATCCTCGGCAAGCCGTACGCCGTGCAGCGCCGCCTCGTGGGCTACGTACCCCAGCGCGGCAGCGTCGACTGGGACTTCCCCACCACCGTCCTCGACGTGGTGATGATGGGCCGTTACGGCGCCCTCGGCTGGGTCAAGCGACCGGGCAAGCGCGAGCGCGAACAGGCGCTGGCCGCGCTCGACAAGGTGGGCATGACCGAGTTCACCGACCGCCAGATCAGCCAGCTCTCCGGCGGCCAGCAGCAGCGCGTGTTCCTGGCGCGGGCGCTGGTGCAGGACGCGCAGGTCTACTTCATGGACGAACCGTTCCAGGGCGTGGACGCGCGCACCGAGCGCGCCATTGTCGAACTCCTGAAGGAGCTGCGCGCGCTGGGCCGGACCGTGGTGGTGGTGCACCACGACCTGCAGACCGTCACCGACTACTTCGACTGGGTCACCCTCCTGAACGTGCGCCGCGTGGCCAGCGGCCCGGTGGCCGAGGCCTTCACCGAGGAGAACCTGCGCCTGGCCTTCGGCGGCCGCGTGGAGTTCCTCCAGCGCAAGGCCCCCGCCGATCCGGCGCCCCGGCCCGACGACGACGACGAACCACAGGTCCGCGGCTACGGGAGGATCCGCCCGTGAGCGTGCTCCACGACCTGGTCTTCGACTACACCCTGCGCACGGTGGCGCTGGGCTCGGCCGCGCTCGGCCTGGTGGCTGGCGCTCTCGGCGCCTTCGCGGTGCTGCGCCGGCAGAGCCTCCTCGGCGACGCGGTGAGCCACGCCGCGTTGCCGGGCATCGTGCTCGCCTTCGTGCTCACCGGCCTGAAGACCCCGCTGATCCTGGTCCTCGGCGCCGCGCTGGCCGGCTGGGCCGCCTCGCTGCTGGTCATGCTCATCGTGCGCACCACCCGCATCAAGACAGACACCGCGCTCGGCCTGGTGCTCTCGGTCTTCTTCGGCCTGGGCCTGGTGCTGCTCTCGCTGGTGCAGCGGTCGGCGGGCGCGGGTCAGGCCGGCCTCGACCGCTTCCTCTTCGGCCAGGCCGCCACCCTGGTGGGGGAGGATCTGGTGACCATGACCGTGCTCGGCGCGCTGGTCGTGATCGGCCTGCTCCTGTTGTGGAAGGAATTCAAGCTCCTCAGCTTCGACCCCGCCTTCGCCGGCGCCCTCGGCCTGCCCGTCCGCCTGCTCGACGTCACCCTGACCACGCTGCTGGTCATCGCCATCGTCATCGGCCTGCAGACCGTGGGGGTGGTCCTGATGAGTGCCATGATCGTGGCCCCCGCCGCCGCGGCCCGCCAGTGGACCGACCGCCTCGGCCGCCTCGTGGCGCTGGCCGGCGTCTTCGGCGCGCTGAGCGGCCTCGTGGGTGCCGTGCTCTCGAGCCTGGTGCCCCACCTGCCCACCGGTCCCACCATCATCCTGGTGGTCACGCTGCTGACCGTGCTCTCGCTGCTCCTGGCCCCTCAGCGCGGCCTGCTCGCCGCCCAGCTGCGCATCTGGCGCCAGCGCCGCGCCGTCCGCGCCGATCAGGTGCTCGCCGACCTCTTCCGCCTCGCCGCCCAGCACGCCGAACCCACCTCCGCGCCGCACCGGGTGGCGGTGCTCAAGGCCATGGGCCCGCGCGCGGGCGTGCGCAACACCCTGGCGCACCTCGCCGACCGCGGCCTGGTCCAGGCCGATCCCGACGGCCGCTGGCGCCTGACCGACTCCGGGCTGGCCGCCGGCCGCTCCCTGGTCACCGGCGATCCGGAGGCGACGTCATGAGCACGCCGCAATTCGAGATCCTGGGCATCGCTATCCTCGCCGCGGCCGGCTGCTCGCTGGTGGGCGTGTTCCTCATGCTGCGCCGCCTGGCCATGCTGTCGGACGCCATCAGCCACGCCATCCTGCCGGGCATCGTGGTGGCGTTCTTCCTCACGGGCGACCTCTCCTCGCCGTGGCTGGTCATGGCCGCCGCGGCCACCGGCGTGTTGACCGTGGCGCTGGTGGAGCTGCTGGTGGGGACGCGGCGGCTGAAGGAGGACGCGGCCATGGGCCTGGTCTTCCCGGCGCTCTTCTCGGTGGGCATCGTGCTGATCACGCACTACGCTGGCAACGTCCACCTCGACGTGGACGCCGTGCTCCTGGGCGAGCTGGCGTTCGCCCCGTTCGACCGTCTCGTGATCGGCGGCCACGACCTGGGCGCGCGCCACCTCTGGGTCATGGGCGGCATCGCGCTCCTGAACCTCACGGTGATCACGCTCTTCTTCAAGGAGCTGAAGCTGGCCACCTTCGACGCGGGCCTCGCCGCCTCGCTCGGCCTGGCGCCGGTGGTCATCCACTACGGACTGATGACCCTGGTGTCGGTGACCGCCGTGGGCGCCTTCGACGCCGTGGGCCTGATCCTGGTGGTGGCGCTCATGATCGGTCCTCCCGCCGCGGCCTACCTGCTCACCGACCACCTCGAACGCCTGCTCGCGCTCTCGGTCCTGCTCGGCGCGCTGGCCGCGGCGCTGGGCTTCGGCCTGGCGGTCTGGCTCGACGCCTCCATCGCCGGCTGCATCGCCGTGGGGGTGGGCTCGGTCTTCGGGGTCGTGTTCCTGATCGCTCCCGATCGTGGCTTCATCGCCGGCTGGCGCCGCCGCCGCCGCCAGCGCTGGGAGTTCGCCCAGGTCATGCTGGCCATCCACCTGTTGCAGCACGAGGGCGGACCCGAGGAGGAGGACGAGTCGCGCATCGCGCACCTCCACGGCAAGCACGTGGGCTGGACGCCGGACTTCACGCGCGAGGTGGTGGCCGGCGCCGTGCGGCGCGGACTGGTGGAGCGGCTGGGCGAGCGATTGCATCTGACCGACTCCGGCCGGTCGGCCGCCGGTCGGGCGCTCAGCGGGACCGGCGTTTGACCGGGATCATAACGCGCCCGCGGTTCCGGTCAGGTCCCGCAACGAGCGGCGCGACTCTTCCGTCCCGATGACGGCCACCAGATCATGGGCCTGGAAATGGAACCGGGCGTCCGGGTTCGTGACCAGCTGCTCATCGCGGATCACACCCACCACCGAGGCCCCGGTCTTCCCGCGAATCCCGATCTCGCCGAGCGACCGCGCCACCAGCGGACTGTCGGCGTGGAGCGTCACCCATTCCAGATCGAACTGCTGATCGGCGGCGCTCAACTGCGTGAGCGTCCGGTACTGGTGGTCGTGGTCGAAGTACGGGGCGAAGAGATCCCGGCGTTGCGACTCGGTCAGACGCTGGATCTCGGATACCGGGACGGCGAAGTGCAGGAGAGCCCGGCGTGTCATCTCGAGGCCGGCCTCGAATTCGGGCAGGACGACGCTGCTGACGTCGAGCGCGGCGAAGACCGGTAGGAACGAGGCGTCCGACGTCCTGGCGATGACGTTCAGATCCCCGTTGACGCGCCTCGCCTTGGCGATGATCGCGCGCGCGGCGACCACGTCCGGGGTGGTGAGCACGAGCAGGCGCGCCGCATCGATGGCGGTGGCCTCGAGCACGATCTCGTGGCTCGCATCGCCGTAGATCACCGGCAGGCCCGCCGCCCGCACGCTGTCCACGCGTCGGTGATCGAGTTCCACGATGACCACCGGCAGATCGAGTTGCCGAAAAGCGCCGGCGATCCGCAAGCCCACCCGACCGCCGCCCACGATGACCACGTGGTCCGCCAGGCCCGTGGCGGGAATGTTGAGGGTCTCGAGAGGCTCGTGGCGGAACAGGCGCTTCTTCAGGGCGTAGAGCCGCGCGGTCTGGCCCGAGACCAGAGGGGTCAGGACCATGGTCAGGATGGCCGTGCTCAGGAGGAGCGAATACAGCTCGTGGTCGATCGAGCCGGTGGACACGCCCACCGTGGCGAGTACGAAGGAGAACTCGCCGACCTGGAACAGGCCCAGGCCCACGGCCAGCGGAATCACGTTGCCGTACCTGAATAGCCTGGTCAGCGCGGCGAAGATCAGACCCTTGCCGAGGCTGACCGCCAGCACCAGCACGACCACCTGCTGCAGATGGTCCCGCAGGAAGACCGGGTCGAGCAGCATCCCCACCGAGGCGAAGAACAGCAGGCTGAAGAGGTCACGCAAGGGGATGATGTCGCTGAGGGCCTGATGACCGAAGTCCGATTCGCTGAGGACCATGCCGGCGACGAAGGCCCCGAAGGCGAAGGACAGCCCCACCAGGTGGGTGGCGTAGCCGATACCCAGGCCGATGGCGGTGATCGCCAGCAGGAAGAGCTCGCGCGATCCGAGCCGTGCGATGTACGCCAGGAGTCCCGGTAGCAATCGGGTGCCGAGCACGACCATGCCGGCGATGAACGCCGCGGCCTTCAGGGCCGCCAGGCCCAGCGCCGGCACTCCCACCGACGGATCGTTGAGCTGGGGCAGGAGGATGATCATCGGCACCACGGCCAGATCCTGGACGATGAGGATGCCGATCATCACCTTGCTCGAGAGCGTGCCGAGCCAGCCCTGGTTCATCAGGGTCTTGAGGATGACCATGGTGCTCGACAGCGAGATGCAGGCCCCGAGCCAGAGCGAATCCTTCCACTCCCAGCCCATGACGTGACCGATGCCGAAACCGAGCGCGGTGGTCAGGACCATCTGGATGGGTGTCCCGATCAGGGCCACCTTGCGGACCGGGGCGAGGTCCTTGAGGGAGAATTCGAGGCCGAGGGCGAACAACAGCAGCGCCACGCCGATCTCGGCCAGGCGCTCGATGTCGTGGATGCTCGAGACGGTCAGGCCGCCCGTGTGGGGTCCCAGGATGATGCCGGCGGCGATGTAGCCCAGGATGACGGGCTGCCCGAGCCGCTGCAGCACGAGACCGCAGACGAAGGCGGCGACGACCAGCAGGATGATGTCCGTGGCGATTCCCATGGGTGGCCTCTTCCGTTGCAGACCACGATAGCGGGCCAGGTGCCCGGCGGCATCAGGGTTTTCGACATGCGTCGACTCGGCGAGAAAGAGCCCGGCCGCCGGATCCATCAGGATTCGACGGCCGGGCTCTCAGGATGATCGAGACAGGCTATTTGAGCAACGTCATCTTCCCGACCAGCGAGCCGTCCTCCGTGACGAGCCGGTAGAAGTAGATGCCGCTGGCCACGCCGTTGCCCCGATCGTCGCGGCCCTGCCAGGTGATCTCGTGCCGTCCCGCGGTCTGCCGGCCGCGGACCAGCGTGCGCACCAGCTTGCCCTGGACGTCGTACACCGCCAGGGTCGCCTGCTGCGCCCGCGGCAGCGAGAACGCCAGCACGGTGGCCGGGTTGAACGGGTTGGGGTGGTTCTGGGCCAGCGCCAGGCGCGTGCCCGCGTCGGGGGTGTCGGTGGTGCCGGCGATGATGGTGAAGACGCCGGACTCGGCGGCGGCCATCCGCTCCATCCCGTCGAAGACCTCCACCTTCACGCGGCAGCTGTAGCTCGGCGGACCGGCCGGGACCGCGATGGTCCACTCGGCCGCGCCCAGGAGCGCGCCCTCGGCGATGAGCTGGTCGAAGCTGGCGCCGCCGTCCAGCGACAGCCACACTCGCGCCGCCACCACGCCCACGTCGTCGCCGGCGTTCCAGGTCACGGACATGGTCTGGCCCTGGACGAGCTGGGCGCCGGACGCCGGCGCGGTCACCGCCACGGTGGGCGCGGCCACGTCGGCGGGTACCGAGGTGCTGGAGGTGAAGACCAGATCGTCGACGGCGGCCTCCACCAGCGAGCCGCCGCCCAGATCCGAGGCGCGGAAGCGCAGGCGGACCTGGTCGGCGTCCGTGACGTAGTCGTCGAGCAGGAAGCCGACCTGCTGCCAGGCATTGTTGGAGGCGGTGGTGTTCTCCACGTCGGCCCAGGACGAGCCGCCGTCGCCGGAAACCTGCACCAGCCAGGTGTCCTCGCCCGGGCTGTAGCCCAGGTCGTTGGTGTACCAGCGCCAGTAGCTCACCTGCACGGGCGAGGCACCCGCCAGGTCGTAGACCGGACTGGTCAAGGTGGTCATGCCGCCGTCCACATCGTTGTAGCCCGCGCTCTGGCCTTCCAGATGCTGGCCGGTGAACCAGCAGTTCACGCCGGGGGCCGGGGTGTGGTCGTCCTCCGGCTGGACCGGCTGGCCGTTGTACTCGGTGCCGATGGGGTCGCCGTGCTCCCAGATCCCGCCGGTCGCCGTATCGTCGCCCACCAGGTTCACGAGCCAGCCCGTGGCCGTCTCGCAATCCTCGGCCAGCAGCTCGTTCACCGTGGCGACGGTGAACTCGTAGTTCGGCCACGGCGCGCCAGCCGGAGCCGCCGAACCGTAGCCCAGCACGTCGCTGGCGGTCAGCCAGTACTGCACCCGCGAACCGTCGGCCTGGCCGGGGATCGTCGCCCGCACCAGACCGGTGCCGGCGTCGACCAGCGTCATGGGCACCGAGTAAGGCCCACCGGAGCTGCTCGACGTGTAGTGCAGCGTGTAGCTCGCCACCCCGGTCAGGTCGGTGACGTTGGCCTCGACCACGTACGGACCGCCGGTGTCCTCGGTGTCGGGGAGCTGGGTCACGTCGGCGATGAACGGGCCGCGGTTGTCGGCGAGCGCGAAGTCCAGCTCGGTGACCTCGCCCTCCAGGATCTCCACGCCGTAGGCAGTATCCGGTGCGCAGCTCTCGTGCCACACCGCCACGTCCCAGGTGCCGATGGTGACGTTGCCCTCGTAGGTACCGTCGCCGCTCGAATAGAACTGGCGGCCCTGGTCCATGATGGTCACCACGGCACCAGGAATGGCGCCGCCGCCGTTGCTGGAGTTGGTGATCTCGCCGCTGAGGGTCCCCTGCGCCTGCGGCACGATGGGACGCAACGCGATGGCCCGGTTGGCCGCGATGGCGGCCGACCCGCCAGGATAGTTGTTGCCGTAGACGTAGGTCAGGCCCACGGTCCGCGTGTGGTCCTGGATGCCGACCGTGAAGTACGTCGTCTCGTCGCCGTTCACCGTCACGCTCTGATACTGCAGCACGATCAGGCCGTCGCCGGTGTCGCTGGCATGATGCGCCGGATCGTAAAGGATGATCTCGAAGGTGCAGTTGCCGTTGTAAGAACTTCCGGTGTACGAGCCGAACGCGTCCCACTGCACGATGTAGCGGTGGTTCGCCTCGTCGTACCAGGTGTAGACCTGACCGCCGGCCAGGTCGTCCCAGAACGCGCAGATCATGGCGTCGGGCGAGCCGTCGGCGGGCAGCGTCCAGTTGCGGTACAGCTTGATGTCCGTGCCGCCGAACGAGAGCCAGCCGTTGGAGCAGATCGAGACGCGGTCGTAGGTCTCGCCGTAGTAGGTGAAGTCGAACGGCAGATCGAACCGACGCGTCTCGTCGTCGTGGCGGCCGGTGTCGCTGATGCCGGTGTTCGTGCCCACGCCCGCCAGCTCGACCCAGTCGTAGACCGGCGCCTCGGGCGCGGTGTCGGCGTTGTCGAAGGCGTAATAGCCGTAGGTGTCGGGGCCGGTGGGATCGCCCACGCCGGCGGTGCCGACGGTCACCGGGAAGACCAGGGTCTGGGTGCCGCCCTCGGCGAAAGTCAGCTCCACGACCAGGGACGCGATGTGGCCGGGATAGCAATCGCTGGCGATGCTGATGGCGAACGTGCTGGCCATTCCCGCCGCACCGCCGGAAGCGATGCCGTTCCAGCTGCCGTCAGGATCGCTGACGGTGACCCACTGGCTGGCGCAGCTCAGGCTCGCCGTGATGCCCGCGGTGGCCAGGTCGCCGGTGTTGACCAGATCGAAATCCACCGTGCCGGATTCGCCCGGATCCAGGTCGCCGCCGCTGCCGCCGAAGGTCAAACGATTGAGCGAGCCCTGCGGCCCGTGGATGGGCAGCGCCACCAGGCTGGTCCAGGTCTCGCCGCTGCCGCTCGCGTCCAGGCGCAGCTCGGCGGTCTCGCCGCCGGGCGCGTCGCTGGCGAGCTCCACGCGGAAGACGCCGGTGGCGGTGCCGCCGGCGGCCACGGTGCCGAAGCTCGCCTCGCCGTCGAGCAGCGCCACGTAGGGCAGCGACTCCAGCAGCGTGCCCACCGCCGCACTCACCGCGTTGGTGCCGTGGTTGCGCAGCCGGATCTCGAGATCGAGCACCTCGCCCGGGTTGGCCTGATCGTCGCCGTTGCCCGAGACCTCGCTCACCGTCAGGGCGTCGAAGTCGAGCGAACGCGCCACGGTGCCCACCGCGGTCTGGCCCAGGTGCGGGTGCAGGTTGGTGCCGGTGACCGTCACGAGCACGTCGCCAGCCGCGGCGTCGGTGATCTCCAGCATCGCCTGCCCGTTCTGGTCGGTGTAGGCGAAGTCGTGCACCGCGCCGTCCTGATGGACCGCCACGCGGGCGCCGGCCAAGGGCGCGCCGCCCAGGGTCACCGCCACCGGCAGCGCGTTGGCGCCGAGCGCCACCTGCGAGGGGTAGGCCACGTCGATGGCCGCCGGCACGGCGGTCCAGATCTCGGTGGCGGGGTCGCCCATGAGGTTGTTCCAGGTCGACCAGGTCCAGACCTTCTGCCACTCGTTCTCGTAGTAGTTCTTGTAGAGATTGAGCTTGCCGCGGGTCAGCGACGGACCCACGCGATGTTCACCGGTGGTGAGCACCGCGTTGGTGATGCCCAGGAACATGCAGTTGTTGTAGCGGGTGTGCGTGCCGGTGGTGGCGGTGCCGACGCTGGCGATGCCGCCGCCGTTGGCCGCGCGCAGGAACGCCTCGCTGCGGCAGGTGGTGTCGTCCTCGAACGAGCCGGTGTAGCAGGTGAGGATCACGGCGTAGGGAAGCTGCTGCCCGTTGCTCAGCGACGAGATGTGCGAGGCCCCCATGCCGCTCATGTTCAGGTAGCCGCGGTAGGTGAAGAGGCTCTCGCCCTGGTTGATGGTGGCCATCATCTGCGTGACGAAGTTGCCGCTCCAGATGGTGTCGATGCGGGTGTAGTTCAGCTCCTGGAGCTGTTGCTTGACGAACTGGTTGACGAAGATGCAGCTGTAGCCCGAGGCCGAGGGGTCGCCGGTGAGCCCGGCGGTGGTGAACCAGCTGGGGTCGGACATGTCGGGGGCGCTCTCGTAGTCGACGATCTTGTCGATCACGGTCTGCAGCTGGCTGGTGCTGGTCACCGAGATGCGGCCGATGTGCACGTCGGCCAGCACGTCGCCGCCGTCGAGGAGCGTGTACTCGTGGTCGCCCTCGCCGTTGTAGCCCGAGTAGGTCTCGTGGAACGTGGGGATGGCCACGGCGCCGTTGGCGTCGCCCACCAGGGCGACGAACTCCAGCGGCGGGTTGCTGTTGGTGTACTGGCTCTGCAGCCAGCTCCGGATGGCCGAGGCCGAGGAGCCGGTGGTGGCGGTGGTGACCACCTCCACGGTGTAGCCCTGGCGACGGCGCCAGTCGGCGAGCTTCTCGACGATGCCGGTGACGGTGCTGTTGTCGGGGCAGATCATGATGTACTTGCCGGGGCCCACCTGGACGTCCGAGTCGCGGGTCCAGCCCAGGACCTCCTGCTCGTACATCAGCGCGAACGACTCGGGGATCAGCTGCGGCGAGGAGTCCCTGCTGTTGCGGTCGTCCCGGCCGGAGAAGGACACCTCCACGGTCAGGTTGCTGGCCACGGTGACCTCGCCGGTGGTGGGGTCGTAGCCCACGGGCCGGAAGGTCACCGGCACCACGCGCAGGCCGTGCAGCAGCGCGGGCTCGCCAACGGTGACACCGGGAGCGCTCGCGGGAGTGGTGGCGTAGAGCGCGGCGTCGAAGGTGGCGGCCTTGGCGCTGTCGCGTACAGGCTGCAAGGGGACCAGGTTCATGGCGCCCAGCGATTGCAGCTGCTGGGCCGTCACGCGGGCCTGCACACCCGAACCGGCGGGCAGGGCCACCAGGCGGGTGATGGTGGGCAGCGCGGCCTGGCCGGTGTGGCCGGCGTGTCCGCCGTCGGTCAGCTCGAGGCGATCGAAGAGGAGTCCGCCGAGTTCGACGGTGTCGTACGCCAGTCCCAGGACTTCCAGTTCGAGGGTCATGCCGGTGGCGTTCTGGGCCTTGATCGCGACCTGGGCCTCGGCGCCGGTGGCTCCGGGCGACACCGCCAGCAGGTCCGGGTTCGCCGCGAGGGTCAAAGCGGGAACGAGGAGGGCGAGGATCGTGGCGGAAAGGATGCGTTTGCGAGGGCTCATGGTCGCCTCCAGTTATGGCGCGTCGAGGGCGTCGTCAAGAGAACTCCGATGCAACCACCAATGGTATCACGGCGCCGCCACCGGAGAGCGCACAATTCAGTCAAATATTCTCCACAAATAGCCGGCCCATGGGGGCTTTCTTGCACAATTGTACACCATCGGCGGGCCCGGGTGACGTTTCCATCGCCAAAGGGGCCAGGGAATCCCTTCCTTGGCCCCGGCTCCGTCGCTGGTCTGGCTTCTACTTCAACAGCAGCATCTTCCTGACCAGCGAGCCGTCCTCGGTGGTCAACCGGTAGAAATACATGCCGCTGGCCACCTCGCCGCCCTGGTCGTCGCGTCCCTGCCAGACCGCCTCGCGACGACCGGCCGGTTGTGGCCCCTGGACCAGCGTGCGCACCAGCCGTCCCTGCACGTCGTAGATGCGCAGCGTGGCGTCCTGGGTGCGAGGCAGCGTGAAGACGATGACCGTCTGCGGATTGAACGGGTTGGGCTGATTCTGGCCCAGTGCCAGGTGCGTTCCGACCGCGGGGATATCCACCGTGCCCGGCACGATGGTGAAGACACCGGACTCGTCGCTGGCCTGCCGCTCCATGGCATCGAGGACCTCGACCCGCACCCGGCAGCTGTCGTTCGCCGGTCCTCCCGGCACGTCCACGGTCCAGGCCAGGGTGCCGTCGAGGGGGCCTTCGGCCAGGAGCAGTTCATAGCTGTCACCGCCATCGAGCGAGAGCCAGACGCGGGCGTGGACCACGCCCACGTCGTCGGCGGCGTTCCAGGTGACGTTCAGGGTCTGGCCGGCGGTGAACTGGGCACCGGCCACCGGCGCGATCAAGGCGACCGTGGGCGGATCCTGGTCGGCGGCCAGGGCGGTGGCCTCCAGCCGCAGGTCGTCGATGGCGGCCTCCACCAGCGAACCGTTGCTGAGATCGGAGGCGAGGAAGCGCACGCGGAGACGATCGGGCGTGGCGAAGTGGTCCTCCAGGGCGACCTGCACCTGCTGCCAGGCGTTGTTGCTGAACATGGTGTTCTCCACGTCGACCCAGCTCGCGCCGCCGTCGTTGGAGATCTGGACCTGCCAGACGTCTTCGCCGGGGCTGCTGCCCTGGTCGTTGGTGTACCAGCGCCAGTAGCTCAGGGTGACCGCGCTGTAGCCGGCGAGGTTCCAGGTGGGGCTGTAGAGGCTGGTGACGCCGCCGTCCACGTCGTTCTCGCCCACCGAGCCGCCACTCGGTTGCTGGCCGGTGAACCAGCACTGGACCCCGGGTGCGGCGGTGTGATCGTCCTCGGGCTGCACGGGCTGGCCGTCGTTCTCGGTGCCGTTGGGATCGTCGAGGGTCCAGATGCCGGACGAGGCGCTGTCCGATCCCTGGACGTCGACGCTGAACCCGCCGCTGTCGCCCTCGAAATCCTCGTCCACGATGGTGGTGACCTCGGCCACCTGGAACGCGTAGCACGGCCACGGTGCGCCCACCGGATCGACCGAGCCATGGCCCAGGATGTCGACCGCGCTGATCCAGTACTGGACACGCGTGCCCAGCGGCTGGCCCGGGATCTCGCCCATCACGTCCGGGCTCTCGGTCTCCACGGGCTGCAGCGGCACCTCGAAGGGGCCGCCACTGGTGCTGGAGGTGTAGTAGAGGTGGTACTCGGCGACCCCGCTCAGGTCGGTGATGGTCGCCCCGATCTGGTAGGGGCCTTCGGTGTCGGAGGTCCCGGAGAACTGGGTGGTGCCCGTGATGACCGGGCCGCCGATGTCGATCAGCTGGAAATCCTGTGTCGTGGCCTGGCCCTCGCGGATCTCCACGCCGCGGGCGGTGTCGGCGGGACAGCTGGGGTGGCTGACGGCGATGTCCCAGGTGCCCGCGGGTGCCGAGCCCGTGAAACGGCCGTCCTCGCCGCTGAGGAGCGTGCGGTTGGCGCCGACCACGGTGATCGAGGCGCCGGGGATGGGCGAGCCGCCGGCCGAGGCGTTGCGCACCATGCCCTGCAGCGTGCCCTGGATCTGGGGCACGATGGGTCGCCAGGCGATGGCCCGGCCCGGCTGGATGGTGGCGGCGCCGCCGGCGTAGTGGTTGCCGTAGGCGTAGGTCAGGCCGCGGGTGCGCGTCCGGTCCTGGATACCCACCCCGAAGTAGGTGGTCTCGTCGGCCGACACGGTGACGCTCTGGTACTGGATCTCGATCAGGCCGTCGCCGGTGTCGGTGCCGGCGTGCGCCGGGTCGGTGAGGATGATCTCGAAGGTGCAGTTGCCGCTGTAGTACCCGTCGGGATACGACTCGTACCAGGTGCCGAAGTTGTCCCACTGCACGAAGAAGCGGTGGTTGGCCTCGTCGTGCCAGGTGAGCACCTGGCCGCCGGCGAGGTCATCCCAGAACGCGCAGACCATGGCGTCGGGCGAACCGTCGGCGGGCAGCATCCAGGGCCGGTAGAACTTGAGGTAGGTGTCGCCGAAGGCGAGCCAGCCGTTGGAGCAGATGGAGACGCGGTCGTATTCCTCGCCGTAGTAGGTGAAGGCGAAGGGCAGGTCGACCGTGCGGGTCTCGTCGTCCCAGCGGTCGGTGTCGCTGATGCCGGTGTCCTCGCCGACCAGGGCCAGCTCGACCCAGTCGTAGGCGGGCGCCAGCGGGTCGGTGTCGTCGTTGCTGAAGGCGTAGTAGCCGTAGGGGTCGGGACCGGTGGGGTCGCCGGCGCTGGCGGTGCCCACGGTGGTCTGGAACTCGAGCACCTGGGTGCCGCCCTCGGCGAAGGTCAGCTCGAGGGTGAAGCTGGCGAGGTGGCCGGGATAGCCGACGTCGGGGAAGCTGACGCCGAAGGCGTCGCTGGGGAGCGACGAACCGCCCGCGGCCAGGGCGCCCCAGGCTCCGTCGCCGTCGGTGATGTCGACCCACTGGCTGTCGCAGCTCAGCCGCCCGATGACGCCGGCGGTGCCGAGGTCGCCCACGTTGCCCAGGTCGAAGATCAGGACGCCGCTCTCGCCGGGGTCGGGGCTGCCGCCGGGATGGCTCCAGGTGGTGCCGACCAGGTCGCCCCGCGGGCCGTGCACCGGCAGGCTCAGCAGGCTGGTCCAGGATTCGCCGCCGCCGCTGGCCACGAGTTCGACCACGGCGGTCACGCCGCCGGGGGCGTCCCCGGCCAGGGTCACGGTCCAGGGCTGCTGCGACCAGGCGGTCCCGCCGGCCGGGACGGTGCCGAAGGACACCGGATCCGGATCGAGGACCAGCCAGTCGGGGCCGGCGGTGAGCGCCGCGGTGGCGGCGCTGACGGCGTTGGTGCCGCCGTTGGCGAGCTGGATCGTGAGGTCGAGCGACTCGCCGGGGTTGGCCTGGCCGTCGGCGCCGTCGGCGATGGCGAGCTGGGCCAGGTCGAGCGAGCGCGCGACCGTGCCGCGGGCCACGGTGCCGCGGTAGGGGTAGAGGTCGTGGCCGGTGACGGTGACGTGGATGTCGCCGCCGGCGGCGTCGGCGATGTCGAGGACCACCTGGCCGGACTGGTCGGTGAGTGCCACGTTGCGCAGAGTGCCCGCCTGATAGACCGCCACGCGGGCGCCCGCAACCGGCGATCCGCCGCTGGTCACGGTGACCGGCAGCGCGCCGGCGGTGAGCGCCACCTGGTCGGCATGGCTCACGTCGAGGGTGGCCGGCACGCCGGTCCACAGCTCGGTGGCGGGGTCGCCCATGAGGTTGTTCCAGGTCGACCAGGTCCAGACCTTGTTCTGCTCGTTCTGCCAGAAATTGATGTAGAAGTTCATCTTGCCGCGGGTCAACGCGGGGCCGAAGCGGAAGTCGCCGCTGCGCAGGAGGTGGTCGGTGATGCCCAGGAACATGCAGTTGTTGTACCGCGTGTGGGTGCCCGAGGTGGCGGTGCCGATGGCGCCGATGCCGCCGCCGTTCGCGGCGCGCAGGAAGGCCTCGCTGCGCGCGGTGGTGTCGTCCTGGAAGCTGCCGGTGTCGCAGGTCAGGATGATGGCGAAGGGCAGCTGGCGACCGTTGGTGGTGGCCTGGATGTGGTTGTAGCTCATGCCGCTCATGCCGCCGAGGCCGCGGTAGGTGAAGACCGTCTCGCCCTGGTTGATGGTGGCCATCATCTTGGTCAGGTAGCTGGGAGTCCAGATGGTGTCGACCTGGGTGTAGCCCAGCTCGAGCAGCTGGTTCTTCACGAACTGGTTGGTGAAGATGCAGCTGTAGCCCGAGGTCGAGGGGTCGCCGGTGAGGCCGGCGGTGGTGAACCAGTCGGTGTCGCTGAAGTCGGGTTCGCTCTCGTAGTCGATGATCTTGTCGAGGGCGAGCCGGAGCTGGCTGGTGCTCTGCACCGAGATGCGGCCGACGTGGACGTCGGCCAGGACGTCCTCGCCGTCGAGGCGCGAGTAGTTGTGATCGCCCTCGCCGTAGTAGCCCGAGGTGGTCTCGTTGAAGGTGGGCACGGCGATGGACCCGTTGGCGTCGCCCACCAGGGTGACGAATTCCAGCGGCGGCTCGATGGCCTGGTAGCGGTTCATCAGGTGGGTCCTGATGGCGTTGTTGGTGCCGCCCACCAGCCCCATGTTCACGACCTCGACGTTGTAGCCCTGGTGCCGCCGCCATTCGGCCAGATCCTCGATCATCTCCAGGACCGATGCGTTGTTGGGGCAGATGTAGATCACGCTGCCCGGACCGCTGACCACGTCGTCGCCGCGCTCGTAGCCCAGGACGGTCTGCTCGTAGAGCGTGGCGAACGACTCGGGGATCTGACGCGCCGTTCCGGCGGGATCGTTGCGGGTGTCGCGGCCGGTGAAGGTGAGCTCCGCGGTCATGCGCGCCGCCGCGGTGACCTCGCCGCGGGCCGGGTCGTAGGCCACCGGCGCGAAGGTGACCGGCACCACGCGCAGGCCGTGCAGGAGCGCGGGCTCGCCCACGGTGACCCCGATGGCGCTGGCCGGCGTATCGGCGTACGTGGTCGCATCGAACGACGGCGCGGCCTTGTCCCGGTCCAGGACGGGCTGGACCGGCGCGGGCGCCAGGTCCGGCAGGGCCTGGGTGTCGTGGTCGACCAGTCGGACCTGCACGCCCGAACCGGCGGGCAGGGCCACCAGGCGGGTGATGGTCGGCAACGCGACCTGGCCCACGGCGCCGGTGAATCCGCCGTCGGGCAGGCCGAGGCGGTCGAAGGTGCGGCCGTCGATGGCGACCCGTTCGCGGGCGATGCCCTGCAGGTCGAGCTGGAGCGTGAGGCTGCCGGCCTGGCGGTCCACGATGGTGAACCTGGCAGTGGCCTCGTGGGCGCCGGGACCGAGGGGCAGGATCTCATCGCCGGCGCCCGTGGCGTTGCCGGCCACGGCGAGCAGCAGGATCAGGGAGGGCAGCAGGCGGGGGCGGGTCGGCATGTGGGGAGCCTCCGGACTCGGTCACGACGGGGTTGGCACCGGTTCAAACAACCATTTTAGCACGCCGGACCGCCCGAGAGCCTCGCAATTGTGTCCCGAAACGCAGGTTTGCCCTCAGATTTGGAGGCGAAAGGTCAGGACCAACGACGGCGCCGCGTGCCGGTACTGGCTGGTGCGCTGGAAGAAATTCTGCTTGTCGAGATCCTCGTCCAGGAGGCCGAGCAGGTCGTGTCCGTGCACGCCGGCCGTGATGCGCGGCGAGGGCCGGAACTCGAGTCCCAGGCTGAGGTAGGCGCTCGCGCCGAACGCCCGCGGGTCGCCATCGTAGCGTGGCAGACCGGGGGCGTCGGCCACCGCGGCGTTGTAGTCGGCGAGGTCCCGGCCGCCTTGCAGGCCCCAGTAGATGCGGGCGGCGCCCGAGGCGGTCCAGGCCGGGGCGAAGACGTAGCGGCCGGCCAGCTTGGTGCACTGGGTGTGCCAGTTGGCCAGGTCGTTGCCGAAGCCATAGGGCGCGGCCGAGATGTTCTGGACCGGCGTGTCGCGGGTGAGGTCGAAATCGATCTGCTTGGTGAAGTTGTGCGAGAAGACCAGGTCGAGCCGTCCGGCGTGCCGGCCGATCTCGAGCTCGAGGCCGTAAGTTTCGAGCTGGCCGATGGCGTTGATGGAGCTGGTGGCGCCGTCCCAGGATACCACGTCCAGGATGTTGTAGTAGGCGCCGGCGGACCAGCGCCAGCCGCCGGGGGCGGTGTGCTCGTAGCGCAGCTCGAGGTTGTCGACCGTCTCGGTCTGGTCGGCGGTGCCGCTGACCAGTTCGGCGCGGTAGAGGTCGGCGTCGTCGGAGCGGCGGACCGAGCGGTTGTAGATGGCCTTCCAGGTGTCCTGCTCGCCCGGCGTGTGGATCAATGCGAACCGCGGCGAGGCCATCCAGGGCGTGTAGGTGTGCTTGTCCAGGCGCAGGCCGAGGTTGGTGGACCAGGTCGGACCCAGCCGCCAGTGGTCCTCGGCGAAGAACGACCACATGTCGGTGTCCCAGATCGTGCCCTCGGGGATGTCCGACTCCATGACCCTCGAGGGGCTGGGTTCGAGCAAGCCCTGCTTGCCGAAGATCTCGTGAGAGAGGGCCAGGCCCAGGGCCAGGTCGTGGCCGGCACCCGGCTGCAGGTGGGCGAGGAGGCGTCCGAGATACTCGTCCTCGCGCCAATGAAGATCCGTAGCGTTGGGGTTGTGGACCAGGATGTCGGTGAGGTCGTAGCTGAGGCTGGCGTTGACGGAGAGGCGCGGGCCCAGGTGGTGCTCGTAGCGGGCGAAGGCGGTGAACTGCTGGTAACCCTCGCCGGTGTCCAGGAGGGTGGCCGGATCGCGCAGCTCGTAGTTGCTGTGCTGGGCGGCGGCCCGGATGCCGCCACGGGTGTAGCGGGTCCAGGCGTCGAGGTGTTCGCCGGTGAGCTGGAGGTGGGCCTTGTAGCGCGGCTGGCGATCGAAGGCGCCGTCGAGGTCGTTGACCGCGAAGGGCACCGGCTGGCCGGGGACCACTCGCGAACCGTCGCCGGCGGTGAAGGCGTGGCTGAAGAACAGGGGGGCGACGGCGTTGCTGGCGCCGGCGTAGCCCTCGACGCCCAGGTGCGCGAACAGGCCCAGCTGGTCGGTCAGCCGGTGGCCGTACTTCAGCTCGAGGCTGGCGAATTCCTCGCCAGCGCCCGCCCGTCCCTGGGCCGAGAAGCCCTCGAAGTTCAGGCCGTTGTAGGTCTCGATGCTGATCACGCCGGCGATGGCGCCCGGTCCCGACACGGCCGAGCCGGGACCGCGCACCACCGAGATCTGGCGGATATCGCCGAGCAGCGAGAGATGGCGCTCGGTGAGCGCGCCGCCGTCGCGGGTCTTGACGTTCATGTTCCGGCCGTTGACCAGCATCAGCAGCTTGTTGTTGCGGTCGCTGATGATGCCGCGGATACCGAGCATGCTGGCCTGGTTCTTCTTCAGGAACTGCAGGCCGGGTACGAAGATCTCGAGCAACTCGTCGAGATGGCGGGCGCCGGAGTGCTGGATGTCGGCCTGGGTGAGGACGGTGACGGCGGCGGGGGTGAAGCGCTCCTCGATGGGCAGCAGGGTGGCGGGCTGCACCACGCGGATCTGCGCCAGTTCCGCCAGGGAGAGCGAGAAGGGATGCTCCAGATCGACCTCGTCCTGCGCTCCGACGGGAGCCGGGGCCGCGACCAGGCACACCCATAGCGCCGTGATCGTCAGGACGGGGATCTTCATGGCGCGGCCTCTCGATCAGGTTCCGGTCATTCCTTCTGCAGGCACTCGTGGACGAGCTGGCCCAGTTGCTGGAGATCGAAGGGTTTGCTGGCGATACGGACCAGTCCGAGGGCGCTGACCTCGACCTGGTCGACGCGGTCGCGGTTGCCGGTGCTGATCACGATGGGGAGCGCGGAGCGGCGGGCGCGCACCCGGTGCGCCAGGTCGAGTCCGGTGAGGTTGGGCATGGTGAAATCGGTGAGCACGAGGTCGAAGGAGTCGGGATCGTGCTCGAAGGCCTCCAGCGCCAGCCAGGGATTGGTGAAGCAGACCACTTCGTACCCCAGTCGCGTGAGCATGCGCTCGACCAGCTCGACGATCATCTCCTCGTCGTCGACGAAGAGCACGCGTCCGTGGCCTTCCAGGCTCTGGCGGGGCAGCTCCAGGGGCTGCATCGCGGCGGTGGTGATGGTCGGCAGCAGGATGCGGAAGGTGGTGCCCTGGCCCAGATCGCTCTCCACGGCGATGTGGCCGCCGTGATCGCGCACGATGCCATAGACCACGGCCAGCCCCATGCCCGTACCCTCGCCCTCGGGCTTGGTGGAATAGAATGGTTCGAAGATGCGTTCGATCAGCTCGTCGGGTATGCCCTCGCCGGTGTCCGAGATGATCAGCTCGAGGTAGGGGCCCGGCCGCAGTTCGGGATAGCGCTGAACATCGCTGCTCGCGAGGTCGCGGGGGCAGAGCTCGAGCTCGAGCAGGCCGCCGTGTTCGCGCATGGCGTGGTGGGCGTTGGTGCAGAGGTTCATGACCACCTGGTGCAGCTGGGTGGGGTCGGCCAGCACCGGGGGCACGCTGTCGGGGATGCGGGTCTTGATGCTGATGGTGGCCGGCAGCGAGGCGCGCAGCAGGGTGAGCGCCTCGTCGAGGATGACCGCCAGATCGACGGGCGTCTGTTCCTGACGGTTCTGCCGCGAGAAGGCCAGGATCTGGCGGGTGAGCTTGGCGGCGCGCTGGCTGGCCTGCAGGATGGTGCGCAGCGACTCCTGGATCGGATGGTTCTCGGGCAGGTCCTCGAGGGCGAGGCTGGCGTTGCCCATGATGGCGCCCAGGATGTTGTTGAAGTCGTGGGCGATGCCGCCGGTCAGCGTGCCCAGCGCCTCGAGCTTGTGGGCCTGGGCCAGCTCGGAGCGGAGCTGCTCGCGCTCGCGGTCGGCCTGCACGCGATCGGTGGCGTCGATGAACAGCCCCTCCAGCGAGGTGAGGCGGCCCTGGCTGTCGGTCACGGGATAATTGGACTGGGCGATGGTGCGCTCGCGGCCCTGCCCGTCGATGATCCGGTACTCGAGGATGGGAACGATCTGGCCCGCGGCGGCCTCGTCGAGCATCTGCTCGAAGCGTTGGCGGTCCTCGGGATGGACTAGCGAGCGGAGCAGGTAGGGGTCGGTGGTGAGCTTCTCGGCCTCGTGGCCGAAGAGCGAGAGGGCGCCGGGACTGCAGAATTCGAGACGGCCCTCGGGAATGGTCAGCCGGAAGACCACCTCGTCGATGCGGCCGAGCAGGTGGGCGTACCGGGCCTCGCTCTCGTGCAGCGCCTGTTCTCGACGCTGGATGCGGACGAGCATCTCGTTGAAGCGCTCGGTGAGCTGGCCCAGCTCGTCGCGCCCGAACTGACGGGCGCGGGCCGAATAGTCGCGTTCGCGCATGATGCGGTCCGCGGTCGCCTGCAGCTCGATGATGGGGCGCCGCAATCCGCGCTGCAGCACGCCCGCCAGCGCCAGGCTCAGCGCCAGGGCCACCGCCAGCAGGATCACCATGGCGACGCCGAAGATCTGCATCCGCTCGCCCAGTTCGTCGAGGCGCGCCTGCACGTAGATGTTGCCGATGGGGACGCCGCCGTAGGTGACCGGCCGCACGAGCTCCAGCATCTCGGCGGTGAAGCGGTGCGGCATCAGCGTCGCGGGGTCGGGGTACGTGGTCGACTGGCCGGGCCGCTCGAACGAGGCGAAGAGTTCGCCGTCGAGGGTGAAGATGCAGGCGCGGTCGATGCTGCGCTCGACGTCCAGGCCCTCCAGCACTTGCTCGGCGAACGCGATGTCGTCGAAGATCAGGCTGGAGGCGCAGGTCTGGCTGGTGACGTCGGCCACCGTGGTCATGGTCTGCAGGAAGTGCTTGCGGAACGAGGTCGCCTCCATCCGGACCAGGGCGATGCCGGTGACCAGCAGGGCCACCGCGGTGACCAGGCCCCCGTAGATCACGAGCTTGAAGCGGAAGGGCAGGTTGTTCCAGAACGACCACCGCATGTCAATCGACCTCCCGCGGCGCCGGTTCGACCAGGGTCGCATGCTGCATGAACTCGGCGCTCAGCCGCAGCGAACTGCCGTGCAGCGCCTTCCGGTTGACGTCGATCCGCACCCGGCCGCCGGCGATGGCGAAGCCCACCATGCCGCCGCGCTCACAGAAACCGTCGATTTCGCTGGCGAGCAGCACGCCTGGCGGTGCGCCGCTGGCCAGCAGCCCGTGGGCCTGGTCGCGCGCCGATTCGGTGAAGAAGATCACCTGGTAGCGGGTGAGGTCGTCCGTCCGGTCGGCCAGGAGCTGATCGGGATCGAGGCGTTCGATGCTCAGGGGATACCGACCGGCGCGCAGGTCCTGCCCCGAGCGGCGGAAGAGGCCGACCAGGTCCTGGGGGTCTTCGCCCACGATGCAGATCCGCAACGAATCATCGTCGGCGGCGAAGGTGCCTGCGGGCCAGGTGGTCAGGCGAGCCAGGTGGTAGAGGTAGGCGGCCTTCACCCGGGCGGCCTTGTCCCGGTCGATGGGTACTTCGGACCGCCCTCCAGTGGGATACAGCAGGGTCAGGATGAAGGCGAACAAGAGCCACGTGATGGCACGGGTCTTCATGCACCGTCCTCGAGGGGCCGGAACGAGGAGCCGACGACCGGCTCCCGGATGGCTTCGTCAGCGGAGGTGATCATACAAGAGATCTTTGTACTGATATACAGGAAAGACGTGTTCAGCCCGGCTTCCTGGCCGTCACCACGCCGCTGTTGGCCGCCACCTGGAACCGGCGCAGGTTCTGCAATCCGATGTCGGCCAGCATTTCCTCGGTCTCGCGCCAGGTGTAGCTCTTCCCGCCGGCGGTACCCACCAGCATGTTCACCGCGAAGCGCGCACCGAAGGCGGGTTCGGTGCGGCTGTCGGCGAGGAAGAAATCCTTGACGATGAGGAGGCCGCCGGGAGCGAGGGCGCCGGCGGACTTGGTCAACAGCAGGGTGGTCTCCTGCGGCGAGAGCGAGTGGATGATGTTGGAGACGTAGACCGCGTCGAAGAGGGGCTCGTCGCCGACCAAGAGGCTGTCGGTGTGATAGTCGCCCGCGCGGGTGGTGATGCGGCCGACCATGCCCGCGGCGGCGATCTCCTCGGCGGCGATGGGCACCACCTCGGCAAGATCGAAGACCACCGCCTGGAGCGCTGGCCAACGGCGGCAGAAGGTGATGGCGCTGGTGCCGGGCCCGCCGCCCAGGTCCAAAAGACGCCGGCAGTCGCCCAGCTCGCCGATGGCGTCGGCGACCTCCAGGCTCGACTGTCGCGAGATGTCCTTCATGCCGCAGATGAATGCGCGCAGCGAGCGGTCATCGCGGCCGCCGGCGCTGGCCGGAGCGGGCTGGCCGCTACGGACGACCTCGGCCAGCTGGACCCAGCGCGCCAGCAGGTGGTAGTGATGGTCGAGGATGCTGTGGAGCGAGCGATCGCTGTCGGGGTCGAGGTACGGGGTGAACGCCTCGGCCAGCTGGAAACGCGTGGCGCCGGCGTGCTGGAGGATGCCCGCGGCGGTCAGGGCGCAGAGCAGGACGTCGAGGGCGCGCTCGTCGCAGTCCAGGGCGGTGGCGAGATCGGCGGCGGAGCGTGGGCCGTCGACCAGGGCGGCCGGAATGCCGAGGTGGTTGGCGGTCAGGAGGATGATCGCATCCTGGTAACCGGCGGACATGCTGTCGAGGAAGCGGCGGGGATCATCCATGGCTTCGGCTCCTGCGAACGTGCTGTCGGCGCGCCAGATGGTCCTGTCATGCTCGACGCAGAAGCGGAAGGCGTCAACCCCTGGTCCTCGTTCAGAGCGATACCGTTTGCCGGGGAGCGGGCGCGGCCCCTGCCAGGCGTCGCCGCAGCGCCGCGGCGATCCACTCGAGGTGGCGATCGCGTTGACCGCGACCGCAGACCAGCGACTGGCCTTCACCGTGCAGCACGAGCTCGCGCTGGTCGGTGAAGACGGGACGACCGCTGTCGAGCACGCCGAGGCCACCGACCTCGACGCTGACGACCTCGGCCCGGCCCCGGCCCGTCCGGGGTTGGACCGCGATGTCGGTGAGACCCCGGCGGGGCAGGATCTGCTCGCCGAACTGCCGTCCGCCCCAGCGGAAGCTCACGCGGATCTCGTCGCCCGTGCACGTCAGGCGCTCGTGTCCCCGACCGACCACCACGCCGATGGCCGCCAGGAGCGCGCCCAGCACCACCAGCGCCATGGCCATGGCCAGGCTGGAGATCGGGGCCGCGATCAGGGCGTTGCCGGCCGGCAGCAGTCCGGGCTGGCGACCCAGGACCACCAGCAGGACGAGTCCGCCCGCCAGGACCGCCACCAGGCCGAGGAGCAGCCGGATGGCGCCTGTGCGGGCCAGGCCCGCGGGTGGCAGGTCCACCACGAATTGCGTGTCGGTGCTCTGGACCCCGAGGCCGGAGGGGTGAGCGAGATGGTCCTCGCTGCGACCGTAGCTCGGTCCCTGGTCCAGGGCGGGCGTCACGGTGAACTCCTGCGGCGCCAGGCGTTTGACGGTCTTGCCGCTGGTGTCCACTGCCTCGAGGTGCAGGCGTCGGGCGAGGTCTTCCCAACGTTGCCGGGCAGGGTCCTCGGCAGGGGAGGCGAAGACCACGAGCGGTCGGGCCTCGTCGGCGAGGGTCACGGCCACGGTCCAGCGATGCTGACGCTGGCGGGCCGCTCGCGACGAGGATCCGGGCACGCGTTCCTTGTTCAGCGTGACCTTACGGAGGTCGTCGCGCAGGACCCCTTCGCGCCGATGGGTCCGGATCCCGGCGCCGCGCCGCAGGACGTAGGTCCCGTCCAGGAGGTCGAGATCCAGATCCACGCGTCCGCAGAGGGCGCCGAGCCGGTGATGCCAGCCAAAGCGGAGGCGCTCGGGGGTGTCGGTGCGGAGGCGGAGCAGGTGCACGGAGCGTTCTCCAGATCAGGGGTCGGTCGAACCGGGATCGGGTTCAGGATCGGCAGCCTCGGGGTCATGCTTGAATTCTGGCTATCAGGGGAACTCAGTCGATCGCGGAATGGGCGCCGTGCCGCCGATGCAGCAGCGGTGGTGCCGAAAGGGCGGCCAGCACCGCGGTGTCGCGGTCGTAGAGGTCGTCGCGGAACTGGACCGATCCGTCGGCGTCGACGTAGGCAGTCCAGTAGAGCAGGAAGACCGGTAGCGGCTCGCTGAGCCGGACCGTGGTGCGCTTGCCGCCGGCCACCACCTGCTCGATCCGCTCGGCCGACCATCCGGGCTGGTCGGCCAGGAGCAGGGCGGCCAGCTCCAGCGGATTCTCCACGCGGATGCAGCCCGAACTGAAGGCGCGGGCCGAGCGTGAGAAATGCTGGCGGCTGGGCGTGTCATGCAGGTAGACCGCGTGCTCGTTGGGGAACATGAACTTCACGCGACCCAGGGCGTTGTTGGGCCCGGGATCCTGACGCACGGTATACGGCATGGTGTCCACCGAGTTCCAGTCCACCGAGGCGGCCGCGACCTCGCGTCCCTGCCGGTCGAGCAGCTTCATGTTCTGCTGCGCCAGATAGGAGGGGTCGCGCTGGACCTGGGGCAGGATGCTGCGGTCGGCGATGGAGGAAGGCACGGTCCAGGTGGGATTGAACTCGAGGTAGGTCATGCTGGCGGAGAAGACCGGGGTCTGGGTGAAGGGACGGCCCACCTGCACCCGCGACCGCCAGACCACCGCGTGGTCGCGCACGAGCCAGGTCTCGAAGGCGGCGATGTTGACCAGGACCATGTCGGAGGTCTCGAAGCGCATGACCCAGCGGTCGCGCTCGAGGTTGATGCGAAGTTGCCGGGCCCGGGCCTCGGCGGGGACGTTGAGGGCGGCCAGGGTCTGGCGGCCCACCACGCCGTCGGCCTCCAGGCCGTGGCGGGCCTGGAAGCGGGTGACCGCGGCGGCGACCACCGCGTCGAAATCCTTGCCGTTGAGCGCGTCGGCGGCGAGGTCGCCGGTCAGGGTGAGGCGGCGGCGCAGCCAGGAGATCCGCTCGTCGGTGGCGCCCTCGCGCAGCGTGGGACCCTCGGCGACCGCGGGCCAGCCGCCGGCGTCCACCAGGGCGCGGTAGCGGGCGTGGGCCTCGCGCATGCGCCGGTAGAAGGGCAGCTGCGGCCGGGCCTGGCTCAGCAGGCGTTCCGGAGCGCCATCGGCGAGGGATGAGAGCAGGTCGGCGGTGATCCTCTCCCGGCCCCGCGCGGAGAGGAGGTCGGGATTCTCGTAGAGATCGTACAGGTTCCAGTGCTCGTCGAGCCGCGCGGGATCGGTCTTGCCGAAGGCGAGGTGGTAGGCCATCAGCTGCAGGGCGTCGGTGAGCAGGATGTCCCGCTGGGCCAGCAGGAGCGGCTCCTCGGGGGTGGCCGAGCCGAGGCGGTTGAGCGCCGCGAAATGGTAATCCGCGGGATCGAGGCCGTCGTTGGCGATGTCCACCATGGCCTCGAGCATCCTGGCCACCGTGGCCGGTTCGGTCCAGAGGGGGACGTGGCCGTTGGCGGCGTAGACCTGCTGGAGCGACCGGCGGGTCAGCACCTGGTCGTCCGCGATCACCAGCGAGTCCTCGCGCGCCATGGCGCCCAGCTGCGCTTCGATGATCACGGTGGCGGCGGCGATGGTGTCGTCAGCCAGGGCCGGCAGGGAGACGAGCAGGAGCAAGGGCGCGAGCAGGGCGAGCTTCGGGCGCAAGGATGGTCCTCCGGATTCCGGTCGAGAAGAGACGCTGGATCAAGGAACCGCAGGGTCAATATAGCTGGATTCGTGGAGGTAGCCGGGGTCGTCGCAATAGATGAAGAGGCAGGTCCCGTCCTTGATCATGTCGATGATGTCGCGGGCGCTTTCGCGCGGCAAGGCGGGGCAGCCCCAGCTCCGGCCCAGGCGACCGTGCCGCCGGGCGAAGTCGTGGGAGACGTAGTCGGCGCCGTGGATCACGATGTGGCGGCGGGCGGCGTTGTCGTTGATCCCGGGCTCGAGTCCGCGCAGGCGCAGCGAGTAGCCGTGCCGTCCCTGGTAGGTGCCGCCGGTGACGAAGAAACCGGGGCTGCTGCGCAGGGATCCCGGCTCGTTGCCGAAGCGGGTGGCCAGGTTCTCGCCGCTGTTCTTGCCGTGCGCCACCAGGCTTGCGCGCAGGATCTCCTCCCGCGTGGGATCATAGACGTAGAGCCGCTGCGCGGTGCTCGGGCGGCTGTAGTCGATGATGGTCAGCACCGCGCCGGGCTCGACCTCGCCGGCGGCCACGGCCTTTTCGTAACCGGACAGCGCGACCTGGAGGACGCCCTGCTCGAGGGCCTCCTCTGCCGTGGCGCCGTGCTGGCCGGCGGCCAGGAGCAGGGCCAGGGTGATGGGAGCAGCGTTGGTCATCCGATCCTTCCGGCGGGAAATATGGCATGATCGAGTATCCTGAAACAAGAGGGCTGATGGCCTGGTTCCGGAATTCCCGCGGTGAAACCGTTGCCCGCGGCCGCATTCCCGGGTAACGTTCGCGCCTCAACCCCAGTGGAGGTGACCGCCACATGCCCCGTTCTCCCTTCCCCCGCGTCTTCTGGGTGGGCAACGTCATCGAGATCCTCGAGCGTTTCGCCTACTACGGCCTCTACATGGGCTTCCAGATCTTCGCCACCAAGACCGTGCTCGAGGGCGGCCTCGGCTGGAGCGAGAGCCGCCTCGGCGTGGTCCAGAGCATCTTCCTGTTCCTCAGCTACAGCGTGCCGCTGGTCTCGGGGGTGCTGGCCGACCGCTACGGCTTCAAGCGCATGCTCCTCTGGTCGTACGTGCTCTACCTGCCGGGCTTCGTGCTGCTGGTGCTGACGCGCCAGTTCGCCGCGGTGCTCGCGGTGATGGCGCTGATCGCCGTGGCCGCCGGCATCTTCAAGCCGCTCATCGCCGGCACGGTCCGGCTGACCACCGACGGCACCAACCGCACCCTGGGTTTCGGCATCTTCTACCTCATGGTGAACGTGGGCGCCTTCTTCGGTCCCATGACCGCCGGGGCGCTGCGCACGCACAGCTGGAACTACGCGTTCCTGGCGTCGGCCATCGCGGTGGTCGGCATGATGATCGTGACCGCGCTGTTCTACCAGAACCCCATGGAGCCCGAGCGCGACCCGGCCAAGCGCCCTCCGCTGGGCCAGCACCTGGCCGAGATCGTGCCGTTCCTCAAGCAGGGGAAGCTGCTGGCGTTCATCCTCATGTTCGGGCTGCTCATCGAGGTGCCGTTCTGGGCGTTCTTCAACCTCTGCCCCATGTACGTCGACCGCTTCGTGGCCACCGACAAGCTCTACACGGCGTTCGCCTCGGTCTTCGGCGAGGGCTTCGTGGGGCTGTTCGCCACCGAGGACAAGCACATCGCCGGCGAGACCCTGGCCCACACCGCGCTCTACGTGATCATGTTCCAGCTGCTGGTCACGCGTCTGACCGAGAAGATGCGCTCGATCCCCGTGGTGTCGCTGGGCATCGCGGTGATGCTGCTGGGCTGCCTGGGGCTCTGGGCCGCCACCGGCGAGGTGCCCTGGTTCATGTTCGCGGGCACCATCCTCTTCGCCGTGGGCGAGATGGCGTGCATGCCGCGCATGGAGCAGTACCTCATCGGCATGCTGCCGCCCGAGAAGACCGGGCTCGGCGGCGGGCTCCTGCGCATCCCCGTGGCCATCGGGGCCGGGCTCAGCGGCGTGACCATCAACCCGCTCTACGGCAGGTTCATCGCCGGCGGACACCCGCAGCTGATCTGGCTGGTGCTGGGCGGCATGCTGCTGGTGGGCTACCTGGGCATGCTGGTGTACGACCGGATCTGGCGGTCGGCGGATTAGGGCGGAGTCGTGCGCCGCGAGGATCGGTTCCGTGCGGCCACGCGGGAAAGTATCACGATCCTGCGGACATCCGCGGATTGTCCGCATCGAGGCGCAAGAATAGAAGTCAACGGACAAGGGCCAGCTTGACCGTCCGCACGATCTCCGCGCCCTCGAGCCGCGCCAGGTACAGGCCGGACGGCAGGACTCTTCCCGCCCCGTCCCGGCCGTCCCAGACCCGGTGATGCTCTCCGGCGGCGAGGACCCCGCTCGCCAGCCGGGCCACCCGCCGTCCCGCGAGGTCGTGGACCGAGAGCGTGGCGGCCATGGCGCGCGGCAGCCAGAACGACACCGTGACCTGCGGATTGAACGGGTTCGGCGCGGCGGCCAGCAAGGTCGCCGCGGCCGTGTCCGCAACATCGCCGCCGGGACGCTCCACCGACACGCCGCCATCGTGGTGCTGCGGGACGATGACCAGGCCCTGGCTCTGCGCCGCGGCCAGGACGATCCCGCCGCCGGCCGCCGTGTGGAAGGCGTTGTCGGGCAGGAAGGTCTCGCCCACGCGGACGGGGCGGTCGGGGTCGCGGACGTCCACCACGTGCAGGAGGCCTGGCAGGCCGGACACGTAGGCGGTGGGCCCGATCACCTGGAGATGGCGGAGGAAGCGGTGGAGTTCGACGGAGCCGCGCTGGCGAGGGGCGGCGAGGTCGGTGAGGTCGAGGATGGTGAAGAGGCCGGTGGGGTCGTTGGCCTGGGAGAGGCCCAGGGCGAGGTAGACCAGGTCGCCGCTCGCGGCCAGGCCGTAAGCGGCATCGGCATCGAGGGGGATCCCGGCCAGGAGCTGGGGAGCCATCGGGTTGGCGAGGTCGAAGACCTGGAGCGCGGCGCCGCCGAAGGCGCCGGTGGTGACGTAAAGGCGGTCGGCGGACACGGCCACGGCCAGCGCGTACGGGGGCGTGGCGACCGTGGGCCGGAGCCGCGGGTCGGTGGGGTCGGTGATGTCGACGACATGGACGCCGCCGAGGAAGAAGTCGGCCAGGTAGAGCGCCGGGCCGTGGGCGACGAGATCGCCGGCGTAGCCCGGCAGGGCGAGCTCGGCGACCAGCAGCGGATCGGCGGGATCGGCGACGTCGAGGCCGAAAAGAACGCTGGTGGGTCCGTTGGCCGTGACGACCCAGGCGTGGCTGCCGGCCAGCGCCACGCGCGAGGCGAGATCCGGGAGCGAGGCGACGCCCAGGGGGAGCGGGGCGGCGGGGTCGGCGATGTCGAGGATGTGCAGGTCGCCGGCGGCGACGTAAGCCAGGGTGCCGGCCGCGACCACGCCGCCGGCCAGGTTCCCGAGCGCCGTGATGCTGAGGCGCGGGGGCGCGGCGGGGTTGCCGATGTCGAGGATCTCCAGTCCGCGCGAGCCGGTGGCCACCAGCGCGCGGTCGCCGGCCACCGCGAGGGCGCGGGCATCGCCCAGGGTGCTGGGGCGGCCGAGGAGGTGGGGATCGGTGGGGTCGGCGGTGTCGACCACGCAGAGGCCGCCGCAGGCGAGGTAGGTGAGCGGCCCGTCGACGGTGACCCGGAACGCGCGGTCGGGCAGGGGGAGGTGGGCGAGCGGGGTGGGGTCGGCTGGGTCGGTGAGGTCGACGACCTGCAGGCCAGCCAGGTAGACCGCCACGTGGGCGAGGGGGCCGGCCATGGCGACGTCGTGGGTCGGGCCGGCGGTGGCCAGGTGGCCGATCACGACTGGCGCGGTGGGCTGGCCGAGGTCGACGACCTGCAGGCCCGCGCCGTCGGCGGCCACGCAGGCCAGTGAGCCGGCCACGGCCACGCCGCGGGCCAGGCCCGGCAGGGCGAGAGTGGCCGCGAGGTTCGGTTCGGCGGGGTCGGCGAGGTCGATGACCAGCAGGCCGGCCGCTCCGGCGGCCACCAGCAGGTGGTGACCGTGTCGGGCGAGGCCGAGGCCGAGGCCGGTGTCGGGGAGCTGGAGCTGGCCGAGGATCCGGGGATCGGCGGGGTCGCCGTGGTCGACGATGCTCAGCCGGCCGTCGGTGCTGGTGACGTGGATCAGCGGGCCGTCCATCAGCAGCCGCCGTGCTTCACCGACCGCGCTGTTCTGGCCCACCGGCCGCACGTCGTGAGGATCGCTCACGTCGAGGATCACCAGGCCCGACGGTCCGTCGGCGAGATAGGCCAGGCTGCCCATGGCCACCACATCGCGGGTGGCGCCGCCCGTTTCGACGATGTCGAGCCAGTGGATGTAGTCGCGGTAATCCACGCCTTCGTCGCCGGAGGCGGAGCCGATCAGCAACGGCAGGAAGAGGGCGGCAAGCGCGGATCTGGTCATGAGCGATCCTGCTTTCGGGGCGCATGGGACTGGACCTGAACATCCAGGAGTGATAAAATCTTATCATTCATCAGGGCGCTTGTCGCCCGGTTCCGACATCGTTCAAGGAAGTCTCGCCCATGCTTCCGCGCCACGCCCTCCTCGCCCTGGCTGGCCTGGTCCTCCCCCTCGTCCTCATCCTCGGCTGCTCAGACGAGGACGATCCCGCGCAGCCGCCCCCCGTGATCCCAGGCATCGGCGTTCCCGAGGACGCGGCCACCCTGGCCGAGGCGCTGGTCATGGCCGATCCCGGCGACACCATCAGCCTGGCTCCCGGTGTCCACGCCGGCGCGGTGACCATCGAGCGTTCGGTGGCTATCCTCGGCCGTGCCGGCGGCGCCGAGGTGATCCTCGACACCGGGGCCGGTCCGGTGACCGTGATGGCCACGGCCGACTCGGTCCTCCTGGCCGATCTCACCGTCAGCGGTGGCCAGACCGCATTGCTGGCAACGCTGGCGGGATGTCTGGCCGTGGATCGCTGCCTGGTGCGCGATGCACAGCTCGGACTGCGCGGCAGCGGCGACAATGGCGAGCAGCCTTGCAAGCTGAGGATCATGGGCACCACCTTCGCGGACCTCGGGCGGGGTCTGGTCACCGGCGGAGCCCTGACCCTGGGTGACGAGCTGGAGGTGGAGATCATCGACTGCATGTTCCGGGACTGCACGGGGACCGAGCAGGCCGTGATGGAACTCCAGCGAGGGGCCACGGCCACGCTGGCCGGAACCCGGTTCATGGATTGCGCCGCCGGTGCGGCCGGCGTGGTGCGCACCGCAGGGGTTGGCGCGCTGAGCCTGGACACGGTCGACTTCCACGATTGCACCTCGCCGCTCTTGACGATCAACACCGAGGAGATGGTGGCGGTACGCCGGGTCACGGTGACGGCCGCCGTGGCGTCGGCTGCCGATGCAGCGCTCTTCCAGGTGGGCAGCTGGAGCGCTGCGGACCTGTCCCAGGTCACCGTGGCCGATTCCCCGTGCGCCGTGCTGGCTTTCGGCTATTATGCCGATGTCCGTCTCACCTGGAGCATCGCGGTGGGGGCGCAGACACCGGCGGTGCGCATTCCGGGCAGCGAGGAGCCGTGGGAGCTGACCCTGGAGCACGTCGATTGCTGGGATCCCGACGGAGACGCCTGGGCCGGCCTGGACGACTGGGTCGACGGGACGGGCAACCTGATGGTCGATCCGCTGTTCTGCGACGCATCGGGTGCAGACTACCGGCTCCGGCCGGCCACGCCCTGTCCCGGCTACGGGGCGCACGAGGTGGGGTGCGACTGAGGCACCGGGAGCCCGTGCATGGCCCCACCATCGCCAAGGAAAGCTGCCTGACCCGTGACCGACGCTGCCAGCATCCTCATCACCGACGCCCGCCTGGTCAACGAGGGAACCGTCGTGACCACCGACGTCCTGGTCCGCGACGGCCTCATCGCCGCCATCGCCCCGGACCTCGCCTCACATCCCGCCGACCTCGTCATCGAGGCCGCCGGCAAGTACCTCCTGCCCGGCCTCATCGACGACCAGGTCCACTTCCGCGAGCCGGGCCTCACCCACAAGGCCGACCTGGCCAGCGAGTCGCGGGCCGCGGTGGCCGGCGGGGTCACGAGCTTCATGGACATGCCCAACGTGCAGCCCCCCACCCTGACGCTCGCGGCGCTGGCCCATCGCGAACGCCTGGCCGAGCACGCCTCGGTGGCGAACTACGCCTTCTACCTCGGCGCCAGCAACGACAACCTCGACCAGATCCGCAACCTCCCGCCCGGCCGCACCTGCGGGGTGAAGGTGTTCATGGGCAGCAGTACCGGCAACATGCTGGTGGACGACCCCGACGCGCTGGCCGCGATCTTCCGCGACGCTCCGGGGCTGGTGGCCGTGCATTGCGAGGACGACCCGCTGATCCGCGCCAACGAACTGGCGTGGACCGGGCGGTTCGGCGAGGACATCCCCTTCACCGAGCACCCGGCCATCCGCAGCGCCGAGGCCTGCTACCGCTCGTCGTCGCTCGCGGTCGAACTGGCGAAGCAGCACGGCACCCGCCTGCACGTCCTGCACCTGACCACGGCCCGCGAGCTCGCGTTGTTCGCCGCCGGCCCCGTGCGGGACAAGCGCATCACCGCGGAGGTCTGCGCCCACCACCTGTGGTTCAGCGATGCCGATCACGAGACTCTCGGCCCGCTCCTGAAGTGCAACCCGGCGGTGAAGACCGCCGCCGATCGCGACGCGCTGCGTCAGGCCCTGCGCGACGGCCGCCTCGACGTCATCGCCACCGACCACGCTCCCCACACCCTCGCCGAGAAGCAGCAGCCCTACCTTCGCGCGCCCAGCGGCCTGCCGCTCGTGCAGTTCCTGCTGCCCGCGCTGTACGCCCTGCACGTCCAGGGCGTGTTGACCATGCCCGAACTGGTGGAGAAGGCCTGCCACAATCCCGCCCTGGTGTTCGGCGTGCGGGAACGCGGCTTCGTGCGCGAGGGCTACTGGGCGGACCTGGTGCTGCTCGATCCCGAGCGGCCCTGCGCGGTGACGCACGACCAGGTGCTGTCGAAGTGCGGCTGGACGCCCTTCGCGGGGACCACCTTCCCCGGCAACGTGGACACGACCATCGTGTCGGGCCGCGTGGCCTGGCGCGATGGTCGTGTCGAGGAATCCTGCCGGGGTCGTCGGTTGGAGTTCGAGGCCGACTAGAAGTAGATGCCCGCCGTCACCGCCAACCCGTCCCAGTCCGAGATGATGTACTTCAGCTCGGCGAAGGCCGCCGTTTTCTCGGTGAACATGAAGTTGAAACCGCCGCCGACGTTGAAGCCGAACTTGGCGCTGTCCGAGTTGAAGGCGAACGACAGGCCCGCCAGCGGATAGAAACGACTGGACTGGCCAGGATTGATGATGAAGTGGTAGTCGGCGTCGAGGCGGAACGTGGTCTTGCCGTGGAAATAGACCGAGCCCTGGCCGGTGATCTGGGAGATGTCGCCGCCCAGCCAGAAATCCTTCCTGGCCTGGATGCCGAAGTCGCCGTCGAGCACGCCGGCGCCGAGCCCCCAACCACGGGTTCCGGCAGAGGCGGTGCCGGCCAGTGCGAGCATGATGATCGTGAGGATGAACGGGCGCAGAAATTTCATGGCGATCCTTTCTCAAGGTCGATGACACGAGGCTCGAGAGAGCGGCGTTGCTGCGGTTGCCGCAGGCAGCATAACGCCGGATGCCCTAGTTGATCAATCGAACATTCCCGGCAGCGTGGCGGCGTACTCCTAGGCCCTCCCCACCTCGTAGGCCGACATCACCGCCATGTTCACGATCTCGCTCACCGAGGACCGCATGCTCACGATGTTGATGGGCTGCTTCAGCCCGTAGAGCAGCGGACCGATCACCTCGCGCTCGCCGAGGTGCGCCACCAGCTTGTAGGCGATGTTGGCGCTCTGCAGGTCGGGGAACACCAGCACGTTGGCCTCGCCCCGGACCCGGCAATCGGGCACCGCCTTCTCGCACATGTCGCCGAGCACGGCCACGTCGGCATGCATCTCGCCGTCGGCACGCAGCTCGGGGTGTTCGCGGTTGAGGATCCGCACCGCCTCGCGCACCTTCCGCGAGTCGGCCGTGTCGTTGTCGCCGTAGTTGGAGTACGACAGGAGCGCCACCACCGGCTCCAGCCCGAAGTGCCGCGCGAGCTGGGCCGCGATCATGGCGATCTCGGCCAGCTCGTCGGGCGAGGGAGAGATGTTGATGGTGGTGTCGGCGAAGATGAACACCCGCTGATCCACCAGCACCACGTGCATGCCGACCACGCGACGGGCGCCCTCCTTCAGCTCGGCCAGCGGCAGCACGCGGCGGATCACCTCGACGTAGCTGCGCTCGGCGCCGCAGACCATGCCCTCGGCCTCGCCGGTGCGCAGCATCATCACACCATGGTGGATGGGACGTCGCACCAGGCGACGGGCGGTGTAGTAGTCGTAGCCCTTGCGCGCGCGCTCGTGGTGCAGGAGCCGCGCCATCTGGTGCAGGTTGGGACACTTGTTCGGGTTCTTGATGGCCACGCGGTCCAGGTCCAGGCCGATGGGCTCGGCGCGCTCGGCGATCACCACGGGGTCGCCCAGCAGCACCGGCATGCAGAAGCCCTCGTCCACCACGATGCGGCAGGCCTCGAGCACGCGATCGTTCTCGCCCTCGGCGAAGACGATGCGGCGCGGGCGGGCGCGCGCCTTGTTGCGGATCTGGGTCATGACCATCCAGCTGCGGTTGGTCATGCCCTCGAGGCGAGTGCGGTACTCGTCCCAGTCGAAGATCGGCTCCCTGGCGACGCCGGTCTCGCAGGCGGCCCTGGCCACCGCCACCGCCTCCACCGAGAGCACCCGCGGATCGAAGGGCTTGGGGATGATGTAGTCGGGGCCGAACTCGAAATACCGGCCGCCGTAGGCCGCCGCCACCTCCTCGGTCACCGGCCGGCGCGCCAGTTCGGCCAGCGCGTTCGCCGCGGCGAGCTTCATCTCCTCGTTGATGCCCGTGGCGCGCACGTCCAGGGCGCCGCGGAAGATGAAGGGGAAGCCCAGGACGTTGTTCACCTGGTTGGGGAAGTCGCTGCGGCCGGTGGCGACGATGGCGTCGTCGCGGGCGGCCGTGGCCTCGTCGTAGGTGATCTCGGGGTCGGGGTTGGCCAGCGCGAACACGATGGGCCGCGGCGCCATGGACTGCACCATCTCGCGCGTCACCAGACCCGCCACCGAGCAGCCGAGGAACACATCGGCGCCGGTCATGGCCTCGGCCAGCGTCCGCTTCTCGGTGTCCACGGCGAAGGCTTCCTTGTACTCGTTCATGCCCTCGGTGCGTCCCCGGTAGACCACGCCCTTGCTGTCGCACAGCGTGACCTGCTCGCGGGGAATGCCCAGCGAGATCATGAGGTTGGCGCACGCGATCGCCGCCGCGCCGGCTCCCGACACCACCAGCTTCAGCGATTCGATGGTCTTCTTCTGCAGCTTCGTCGCGTTGATCAGCGCGGCCGCCGCGATGATCGCCGTGCCGTGCTGATCGTCGTGAAAGACCGGGATGTTCATGGACTCCTTGAGCCGCTTCTCGATGACGAAGCACTCGGGAGCCTTGATGTCCTCGAGGTTGATGCCGCCGACGGTGGGCTCGAGCAGTTCGCAGGCGCGGATGATCTCCTCGGGATCTTCGCTGTCCAGCTCGATGTCGAACACGTCGATGTGGCCGAACCGCTTGAAGAGCACGCCCTTGCCCTCCATCACCGGCTTGCCGGCCAGCGGCCCGATGTTGCCCAGCCCGAGCACCGCGGTGCCGTTGCTCACCACGGCCACCAGGTTGCCGCGGTTCGTGTAGCGGTAGGCCAGCGCCGGGTTCTGTGCGATGGCCTTGCAAGGCACGGCCACGCCCGGGGTGTAAGCCAGCGAGAGGTGCCGCTGGGTGAGGCACGGTTTGGTGGGAACGACCTCGATCTTGCCGGGACGATCCTTGGCGTGATAGTCGAGGGCATCCTGGTCGCGGATAGCCATGGTGTTGTCCTTTTCATGGCGATGAGAGGCTGGGACTTTTCGGTGGGAGTGTCGACCAATCCAGAGGTGTTGTCCAGGACTGAACAGGCGATATCGGAAAGGCCGGAGCGGTCGCTCAGATGACCTCGACGCGCACGATCACCCGCCCGGCGAATTCCTCGGGCCAGAGCGGTGCCCGGCGTTCCTCGCCGCCCACGGTGCGCCGGATCACCACGCGGTGCGGGGCGTCGTCGATATGGACCATGAGCTTGCCGCGCTCGTTGCCCAGCAGGAAATTCAGCTTCTCCTGCGCCAGGCGCCGCCAGCCGTTTTGCTGATAGGTCGCCACCACCCGGGCCAGCACGTCTTCGGGCTCCACATCCTCGTGGACCAGCCACCAGCGCACGCCCCGGCGGGTCGCTGTCAACGGTGGCGGTGGCATACCGGGTTGCGGACGCAGACGGGGGTCGGCGTGGTTGAGCGGTTCGGCGAAGCTGGAAAGGTCGAGCATCTCGCCTCGGCGGGCTCCGGCCAAGTGGCCGCCGGTAGGCCTGGCCAGGTCCGGTGGCCCGCTGCATGTAGATTGGCAGATTTACAAGTGACGTTCAAGCGGGACATGCCGCTCGTGATGTGGTATGATCAATGGCGTGGCCGGATCCGAGATCCGGCCGGGTCCGGGGGGGCTGGATTCATCGGTGAATCATGAATCCGCGGGAGACGACATTCGTGTGCCGGCATGTCTCGACCTGGTCAGGACAGCCGGCGTCGCCACGTCATGCGTGGATCGCGAGGTGTCCTTTCCATGAGCAAACACCCCTCCGGCTCAACCGACTGGCACTTCACCGAGCTCTTCGACATCGCGGAGATCCAGAGCCTCCAGGATTCCTTCGCCCGCACACACCGCGTCGCCAGCGTGATCATCGACCCCGACGGCGAGCCCATCACCCGCCCCAGCAACATCCCCCACGGCCTGGACGAGTTCTGGGATCGCGGCGCGAGCATCAGGGTGGGGGAGCGTCACCTGGCCCGCTGGCTCGTGGGCCCGGGCGCCAACGGACACGCTCGTGGCGCGGCGGCGGCCCGGATCATGTCCTCCGACCGTTTCGATCAGGTCTGCTGTTTCCTCGACCTCATGGCCGACACCATCTCGCGTCAGGCCGTGGCCAATGCCGAGCTGCGGCGCATCATCGCCGCCAAGGAGCGCGCCGAGCGCGAGCGCGACAGCCTCGAGGAGCATCTCCGCCTGAGCGCGGGACTCGAGGCCGTGGGCCGTCTCGCCGGGGGCATCGCCCACGATTTCGGCAACCTTCTCTGCGCCATCCAGGGCTACGCCGAAGTGCTGGCCGATCAGATTCCCGAACCCGTGGATCCGGGCGAACCGGCGGTGCGCATCCTCGCCGCCAGCGAGCGCGCCAGCGACCTGGTCACGCGGTTGCTGGACTTCTCGCGCCATCGCCCCGGTCGCCGCGACGTCCTGCACGTCGGTGATCTGGTGGCCGAGACCATGGCGTTGCTCGAACGCACCCTGCCGGCCAACATCGAGCTGGAACAGGAATCCTACGGACAGGTCGGGCCGATCCTCGGCGACAGTTCATGCCTGGAGTCGGCCCTGCTCAACCTGGGGATCAACGCCGGTCACGCCATGCCCGACGGCGGTCGGCTCACCTTCGCGGTGCGCGACCGTCGTTTCCCCGCCGCGGGCGAGACCACAGGCGGTCGTTCGGGACGATACGTGGAGATCCAGGTCCGCGACACCGGCGTGGGCATGGACGAGGAGACGCGGCGCCACATCTTCGAGCCGTTCTTCACCACGCGCGGCGACAACGGGACCGGTCTCGGCCTGACCAGGGTCTACGGCAGCGTGAAGGCGCACAGCGGTCACATCGAGGTGGAGAGCGCGCCGGACCGCGGCACGATCGTCACCATCCTGCTGCCGGCGCTGGCGACATCCGCTGCGTCGCGACCCGGATTGCGCGCGGGCTAGAGGCCCGGACCGTACAGCACCCGCTCGCCCACCAGGCGGCCGTCGGTGGCCACGGTGACCTCCACCACCGACAGGTTCTCGCGACCGCATTGCTCGGCTGCCCGCACGGCCATCTGTGAGAGACCGCCGCAACACGGCACCTCCATGCGCACCACCAGCGCCCGCGGGATCGAGGGCTCGGCCATGATGCCGGCCAGCTTCTCGACGTATCCCTCGGTGCGGTCGAGCTTGGGGCAGGCCATGACCACTCCGCGGTTGCGCACGAACCGCCATTGGGCGTCCGGCATGGCCACTGGTGAGCATGTACTCAGAATACTGAGTTCACGATTCTTGAAGAACGGTGCGCCGGGGCGGACCAGATGCAGCTGGATGGGCCACTGGCCGAGGCTGGGTGGGATGACGGTGCCGGGGTCCTGGCCGCTGGATGCAGCAGGGCCACCGGTGGTCGAACCGGTGGCCCCTGGAAAGGGTGCGGGTGCCCCATCGACAAACGACGGGTTGGGGGAGGAGGGGGAGACACCGCCGTCTGCCCTTGGAAACACCCGCATCTGCGAACCAGGACAGCCGCCGCTCGTGGGCTGGCCGTGCGCCTGGCCGTGTCGGGCCGCCGCCCGATCGAACTCTGCGATTCCTTGCTGGCCGCGGATCTTCGCCACGTGATCTCGAGCAGCGGCGGGGTCGTAGTCGGCGACCTCGCGCTCCTCGATGGTGATGGCGCCGGCATGACAGGTGCCGACACAGTCGCCGAAGCCATCGCAATAGTCGTCCCGGACAATTCTGGCCTTTCCGTCGATGATTTGCAAGGCTCCTTCGGCGCATCCGATCACGCATTCGCCACAACCGTCGCACAATTCTTCATTTATCTGGATAATCTGGCGCTTCGCCATCTTGATTCTCCTGCGTTGGTTCCGCGGCCGCAATTCAAGGATAAGATATATCCTGGTTGCGGAATCGACCTTGACCAAGGTCAAGGTCTCGCATCATCTTACGCCCCATGGAAAAACTCCGCCGCACACCCCGCCTCAAGGCCGATCTCCTGGTCCGCTGCCCGCTCTTCTCGGGCCTGGATCCCGAACAGCTGCTCACCCTGGGCGGCCTGGCCTCGCTCCGGCGATACGATCGCGGCGAGATCCTCTTCCAGCAGGACACCCCCGCGCAGGGTTTGCACGTGATCACCCGCGGACGCGTGGAGATCTACCGGGCCGGAGCCGAGGGTGCGCGCCGCCTGCTCCATCTCTTCGGCCCGGGCGAGGTGGTCGGCGAGGTGCCCGTGTTCGAAGGGGGGCCCTTCCCGGCCACCGCGGCGGCGGCGGCTCCCGTGGCCGAGGCGCTCTTCCTGCCGCGCGACCAGTTCCTCACCCTGGGTCGCGAGCGCCCCGAGATCCTGCTGCGCATGCTGGCCACCCTGAGCGTGCGCCTGCGCCAGTTCGTGGGCCGGATCGAGTCGCTGGCCTCGCGTCCGGCTCCCGCGCGGCTGGCCGCGCGCCTGCTCGAACTGGCCTGGGAGCAGGGCGATCCGGGGCAGTCCAGCGAGGTCGTCGTGCTGCCCTCGAGCAAGGCCGACATGGCCCGCACCCTGGGCATGACCCCCGAGACCTTCAGCCGTCTGCTGCGCCGCTGGCGCGAGGATGGCCTGATCCGCGTCGATCGGCGCGAGGTCGAACTGCTGCGCCCGGAGACCTTGCAGGAAGTCACAGAGGAATAGCGGATTTTTCCTCCTGTACCCGGCCGCGAGCAATGATTAAAATTGAACAACATCGCCAGCTGTCTTCGGGACACTACGAACGCTACCTTCCCGACCATTTGGAGGATCCAGGTATGCCCAGCCTCACCCATGGCGCGGTCACCATCGAGGTCGACGACGACGGTTTCATGATCAATCCCGAGCAGTGGGACGCGCAGGCTGCCCTGGCCCTGGCCAGCACCGAGGGCCTGGACGAGCTGTCCGAGGACCACTGGAAGATCATGAACTACATCCGCGAGTACTACGCCGAGTTCGGCGTGGCGCCCATGGTCCGCAAGCTCTGCAAGGAGACCGGCTTCAAGCTGAAGGAGATGTACACCTTGTTCCCCAGCGGGCCCGCCAAGGGCGCGTGCAAGGTGGCGGGGCTGGAGAAGCCGACAGGTTGCGTGTGAGCGCCGTGTAGAGCCGCATTGGGGGAATCGAGGGCGGCCTGTTGGCCGCCCTCTTGCGTGGACTTGGCGATCCCCCGGCCGCCCCCTTAACTTCTTACCGCATCACCCATCCCCCTCGCTCGGAGGCCTCCCGTGCCCGACCCCCGTATCCTCGTGCTCGGCGCCAATGCCGCCGGTCTGAAGGCCGCCGCCCGCGCGCGTCGCCTCATGCCGCGGGCCCGCATCACCGTGGTCGACCAGCGCGAGTTCATCAGCTACGGCACCTGCGGCCTGCCCTACGTGCTCAGCGGCGAGATCGAGCGTCTGGACGCGCTGCGGGAGACCGGCTATGGCGCCGTGCGCGACGCGGCGTTCTTCCACTCGGTGAAGGATATCGACGTGCAGACCGGGCAGCGCGTGGTGGCCATCGATCGCGACGCCAAGGCCGTGACCGTGGAGGCGGTTGGCGACGGCGCGCGCACCATGATCATGTACGACAAGCTGGTCTACGCCCTGGGCGCGGCGCTACGGGTGCCGGTCGGCGTGGAGATGGGTTCGCGGGTGACGCCGGTGACCACGCCCGAGGACGTGCTCGGCCTGCGCGAGGGGCTGCGGACCGGCCGCGTGGAGAAGGTGGCGGTGATCGGCGGCGGGTTCGTGGGCGTGGAGACGGCGGTGGCGCTGGTGGACATGTGGGGCGCCGAGGTCGCCCTGCTCGAGATCGAGGATCGCCTCCTGCCCACCATGCTCGACCTGGATATGGCGCGGCTGGTCAGCAACGCGCTCGGACAGGCCGGGGTGGCCGTGCATTGCGGGAGCCAGGTCCGGAGTGCGCGCAGCGAGGGTGAGGGCGCCGTGATCGAGCTGGCGAGCGGACCCCTGCGTGTCGACCACGTGGTGGTGGCCGCCGGCGTGAACCCGCGCACCGATCTGGCGCGGGCCGCGGGCCTGGCGGTGGGCGAGCGGGGCGGCCTGGTGGTGGATGCCAACCTGCGCACCAGCGATCCCGACATCCTCGCCGCCGGCGACTGCATCGAGCTGATGAACCATGTCTCGGGCGAGCTCTGCCTGGTGCCGCTGGGTTCGCTCGCCAGCCGTCAGGGTCGCGTGGTGGGCGACGTGCTCGCGGGCCGCGACACCGAGTTCCCCGCGGTCACCGGCAGCGCCGCGGTGAAGGTGCTCGAGACCAACGTAGCGGCCACGGGCCTCAGCGAGACCGCCGCCCGCCGCGCCGGCTACGAGCCCGCCGTGGCCTGGGGCGCGTTCGGCGATCGGACCCACTTCTTTCCCGAGCACGAGCGCCTCTATCTCAAGCTCGTCTACGAGCCGGACGGCGACCGCCTCCTGGGTCTGCAAGCAGTGGGCCGCGGCGATGCGGTCAAGCGCGTGGACGTGTTCGCGGCGTTGTTGCGCCAGGATGCCGACCTGGTCGATCTGCTCGACGTGGAGGTGTGCTACTCGCCGCCCTACAACGCTCCCCTGGATCCCCTGCAGGGCCTGGCCGCCGCGGCGCTCAACGCCCGCGAAACCGGGCTGGGACAGCTGCCGCCTCATGCCGAGACCGGCGGACGGTTCGTCCTCGACGTGCGCACCGTGGCCGAGTCCGCTGCCAGCGACCCGCCGCCGCCGCCCGGCGCCGTGAACATCCCGCTGGAGGAGTTGCGGCAGCGGGCGGACGAACTGCCGGCCGGCCAGCCGCTGTTGATCTTCTGCGCCAAGGGCCCGCGCAGCTTCGAGGCCGCCCGCATCCTGCAGGACCGTGGCTTCGGCGATATCGTCTATCTCGCCGGCGGCGCCGAGATGCGCCGGGCGGGGCGGATGACCGGCCCGGGCGATTGACATCGTCGCCGACCATGCTAAGTTCAGACCGCTAGACCGCTTATTGGGGGGCGGAAAGGCGACACCAGTGTCGATGTGCTTCTGTATGTGGTTTCCCGTATTCGTAGCGGTATATCCGTCTCTATCCACATCCCGCTTACCAACTCTTCATCGCGTGGAGCCGCCATCGTGCCGGCTTCCAGAACCAGCGGCCCCCGGGATCGGGGCCGTCCGGGGAATCGTATCATCAGCTCCGGGCCGCGGCTGACCGGCCGGATTGGGAGCAGGAGAGTCGACGATGGATCAGGACAACTCCCTCAAGAATTGCTGTAGCCAGCTCGGCATCCGGTGCGTCTGCGAGTACAGCCACGTGGAACCGCGCTTCCGTGTCGAACTGCAGCGCGACGAGGTCGGGACCGTGCTGAGTCTGACGCTGCGCAACGACAACGCCTTCACCGCCCGGGCCGTGGATTGCGACCCGCAGCTGCCGGGTCTCCTGCTCGAGGTGATGGAGGAGACGGTGGTGCGGGAGGACCAGCTCGGCCTCTGGCTGCCCAGCAAGCAGCTGCACCTCTTCCTCGTTCGCAGACTGGATCACCGGGAGGGCGGGGACGAATGGGTCGTGCAACGGCCGCCGCAGGGGAAGCTGCCTCGTACCGCGGCCGAGGCGGCCGCGGGTTAGCCGACGGCACGGTGGCGCCGCTCGCTGCACGGCGGCGCCCTCGGTCGATCAACGGATCAGCACTCCGCGCGAACAGGTCGCCTGGCCTCGCGAACCGATCAGCCGGAACGTGTAGACCCCGCTGGGCAGGGCCAGGCCCGCCGCATCGCGCCCGTCCCAGGGCACGATCACGGACGTCGCGCCCGCGACGCCGGACCAGGGAGTGGCCAGGAGGCGCCCGCGCAGGTCGAGGACCTGGAGACGCCCCGCGCTGCCCGCGGGGAGGCTCAGCTCGAGCTGCGTGCGTGGATTGAAGGGATTGGGGTAGAGCGACAGCTCCAGCGCTGCGGGCAGCTGCGGCGCCACGCCCGAGGTGTCGTCGACGCGGACCTGGTCGTCGAGCAGCTCCGCGTCGGGATAGTCGCCGCCGCCCGGCGGCAGCAGCGTGAACTCCACGGTGGTGATGGGCGAGATGCCGGTGGCCGTGCCCTCCACGGTCCAGCGCCAGATCTCGCCCGGGCCGGTGGCCCACTCGCTGGCGCCCAGGATGACGCAGTAGCCGTGCCAGACGTTGGGCGCGTCTTCCTCGAATCCCGCGAAGAGGTTGTAGCCGTCGAAGAGCGCGCCCGGGCCGCCTTCGACGGTGGCGACTACCGCCGGGTCGAACTCGATGTAGATCTCGACCGTGCGCACATCGAGCGCCTCGTCGAGGACGATCGACAGCGTGGCCTGATCGCCCAGGGTGACCAGGGTGTCGCTGGGCGACCAGTGCAGGAAGGGCTCGGCGTCAGCCGCCAGAGCCAGAATCGAGAGGCTGACCAGGGCGAGGACCATGATGCGGTGGAACATGTCAGGCTCCGTTTCACGCGAGGCGACCGTGGTCGCCGTCACTTCACCAGTTCCAGCTTGCCCGTGGCGGACCAGGGGCCCGCGTCCAGGCGGTAGAGATAGGTGCCGGCGGCCACGGCCCGGCCGGCCTGATCCCGACCCTGCCAGCGGGCGGCATGGCGGCCGGCGCCGAGGTCCTCGTTCATCAGCTCGGCCACGCGGCGACCGTCGAGGCTGTATACCACCAGCCGCACGCGCTGGGCGGCTGGCAGATCGAAGGCGATCTCGCAGGTGGGGTTGAAGGGGTTGGGCGTGGGCAGACCGGCGCGGAACACCGTGGGCAGGTCCTGGTCCGGGACGGCCGTGGGCCAGCCGCTCTCGAGGACCGCGCCGTCGATGTCGCGCAGCTCGAGAACGGGTGGTGGCAGGGTCATCGGTCCGGCGGCCACCAGGCGCAGGAGTTCGCCGGTGCCGACGATCCCAACGCCATGGCCGAGCATGGCGAGCCCGGCGCTGGCTGCATCGCGGCCAGGCACCAGGAACCACGGATAGGGCTGGCTGCGCAGCAGTTCGCCGGCCTCCAGGCGGAGCGGCTGACCCTGGGCGTCGCCGGCCAGGTGCAGCGCCTTCAGCCGGGGACACGGCGCCTCGAGCACCAGTGCCCAGGTCGCGGGTCCGACCTGGCGCCAGGCCAGCCGGGGCGGTGCGCTCGGCAAGGGGCCGGGTGGCGGGTCCTGATCGAGGTCGAACTGGTCGGCGAAGACCAGCAGGTCCTCGAGGTCGACGGATTCGTCGGGCAGCGGAATGCCCGTGGCGCCGCCGTCGGCGGGGGCCACGTCGCAGTCGCCGTCGAAGCCCGGGTCGGTGCGCACGAGGTCGTAGGTGTCGCCCAGGCGGGTCATGTCGTAGAGGTCGACCAGGCCGTCGCCGGGCGATCCGGGGGGCTGGCTGCGCACGTCGCCGAGGCGGTAGTTGGTGGCGCGGGCCTGGGCGCCGCTGTCGGGCGGGCCCAAGTTGCCGGCCTGGTCCTCGGCGAAGGCGCCGAAGTAGACGATGTCGCGCTCGCTGCCGTCGGCGGGGAAGGTCTGCTGGTGGACGGTGCCCTCCCCGGTGAAGACCGCCTCGCCGGCGTCGGGGTCGGTGGGGTAGTCGGGTTCGGTGGCGTCGTAGAACGGATAGTCGCCCCAGCGGGCCGCGCGCACCACGGTCTGCCGGTAGTGGAGGTCGCTCCCGGTGGCGTCGTTCCAGGCGAGGTCGATGGTGTTGTGTCCCGGGGTGGCGGTCAGGCCGCTGATCGTGGTGGGGGGCGTGTTGTCCACCACGAATGGGTCGAAGGCCTGGGGCGCCAAGTTGCCCGCGGGATCCCAGGCCTCGACCACGGCGGACTGGGGGCCGTCGGGAGGGAGGATCGCCGGCCGGGCCGCCCAGGACGCGTTGTTGCCGATGAAATAATCGGGGGCCTGGTAGATCACCTCGTTGCCCCAGAGCACCGCGGCGATCAGGCGGATCCCGGCCACGCCGAACGAGGGATCCCCGTCGGTGATGTCGCTGGACACCGAGAGCATGTCACCGTTCTTGGCGAACTCGTCGGTGTGGGGCAGGGTCTCGTTGGTCAGCTTGACGTCGGCGATGACCGGCGCCTGCAGGTCCACCACCACCTGACCCTGGTCCAGGGTGAAGCCGCCGATGGGCTGGTTCTGGTTGTTGCGCATGTGCAGGAGCGAGATGTTCAGCGGGCTCGGCGTCCAGTCCGGTGTGCCGATGGCGCGGAACACCACCTCCAGGAGCGGGCCGTTGTCGCAGCCGGATTGTTCGCCGCCCAGTGCGGCATCGACGCGCACGCCGCCCTCGGTGGGAACGCTCTGGAAGAAGGTGGCGTCGGCGAACGACCCGTACGACGGACGGGTCACGGACACCGCCTCGATCACCGCGGGATCCCAGCTCAGGTCCAGCGAGAAGCCGTAGAGCGCGCCGTCGGCGCCGCCCAGGTACTCGACCGTCACCACGTCGCTGTAATCGGCGCCGTCCTGGTCGGCCAGCGAGATCACCTGGGGCAGCGGCACCGGCGCCAGGTTGCCCTCGAGCCAGGGGTCGAACCGCACGTTGTCGCTGACCGTGTTGCCGAGTCCGATGGGGTTGAGCGAGGGATGGAAGGGACCGGTGGGGTGTCCCCACCAGCAGCCGCGGGCGTCCAGCGGAGCGAGGGTGTTGGCGAAGGCGCCGAAGCTGTTGTTGCTCTGGACCACGCTCCCGCTCAACCGGGCCTGGACCTCGCCCGGCGAGTACTCGAGCGAGATCACTCCCGTGTTCCAGTCCACGAACTCGCAGCCGGTGATCTCCAGGTCCTGGATGCCCACCACCGAGCGCACGGCCAGGCCGCGGGATGCGGGCACTCCCATGCCCGTGAACGTGCACTGGCGCAGGCGCACCGGCCAGCTCGGCCAGGGGCGCGTGGGAGGCGGTACGAGGTCGACGGTGGGCAGGGGGTCGGGGAAGTGGAGCTCGCGCGGGCCCTTCTCCACGATGCCCAGGGTGCCGACGCTCAGCATCCCGTAGGCGTAGGTCCCCTCGTCGTCGCGGCTGACCACCTCGCAGTTCTCGATCTCGGTGTCGTTGCGGACGAAGTAGCCGCCGGTCTGGTTGTTGAGCAGGCGGCAATCGAAGATGCGCAGGTGCAGGCAGTTCAGGGACACCAGGCCGCTGGCGGTGATGGTGGGGTAGGGGTCTCCGTCGTACCAGACGTTGCGGACGGTGCAGTTGCGCAGGAGGGCGTCGCTGAGCACGCTCAACTCGATGCCGTTCTGGACCGCGTCGGAGTAGATGTCCATGGGGTCGATGACCAGGTCCTGGAGGTCCACCGAGAGGTCGAAGCCGCTGGCCACCACGCCGGCCTTCTGGAAGCGCTCGATCACCACGTCGCGCACGGTCAGCAGGCGCGTGTAGGGGTCGGCGCCCGTGGTGGCGAAGATGCCGATGCCGCTGGTCAGTCCGTCCACCGGGGTGCGGTGCAGGTTGACCAGGTGGACATCCTCGACCACGCCGCCGGTGCGCCAGTGGAGGATGCCGACGAGGCGCCCGGTCTCGGGGGCTCTGCCGAGCCCGTCGATGGTCAGGCCCTGGATATTCACGCGTTCGGCCGGGATCTCGCAGCTGACGATGGGGACCCACTGGTTGGTGCCGACGGAATGCGGCAGGTCCACGGGAGATTGGATGGTGGTCTGGTCCGACCCCGCACCCATGATCATCAGGTCCAGGGTGACCACGACCTGTTCCTCGTAGGTTCCCGGCGCGATGGCCACGGTGTCTCCGGGCGCGGCGGCATCGATGGCCGCCTGGATCGTCGGATAGGCGGTGGGCACCTCGAGCAAGGCGGCGGTCGCGGAGGCCGTCAACAGCAGGAGCGCCACGAGGGCGGGTCCAGATCTGGTCATGGCAAGGCTTCCCTTCGTCGCCGTGATCGTCCTGGGTGCGTCCGGGGCGGCGCGTCCAGTGCGGGGCTCCGGTTCATCCGGCGCCCCGCTCATCGGAGGTCTACTTGACCAGGATCATCTTGCGGACCTGGCGGAAGTCGCCCGCACGCAGCGCGTAGAAATAGGTCCCGGTCGCCACCTGGCGGCCGGCGTCGTCGCGACCCTGCCACACGACCTCGTGCCGGCCGGCGGCGAGCTCCTCGTCGAGCAGCGTGCGCACCAGGCGGCCTTCCACCGTGTAGATCGCCAGCCGGGCCCGCTCGTCGTGCGGCAGCGCGAAGACGATGGTGGTGGCCGGGTTGAACGGGTTGGGGTAGTTCTGCGCCAGCGCGTGCGCCTGGGGCACGGGGGCGCCGGTCGTCTGCGGCAGCTCCACCAGCAGCTCCTGGTTGCCGAGATCGCGCGCGGCCACCTTGGCCGCGAGGTCGGCCACGGGGGCGCTCGTGGTCACCCGTAGCAACTCACCGTGGCCCGTGATGGCCTCGCCGAAGCCGATGGTCGCCAGGCCTGCGTCCAGGCCGTTGGCCGCGATGTTGCGCAGGAAGACGGGGGCATCCTGCTGGCCGAGCAGCGCGCCGCCGGCGATCTGGCAGCTCACGCCCGCGGGCAGCTCGGCGGTCACCTGGACGCCCTTGAGGTTGGTGCAGTCCTCGAGCAGGGCGAGCACCCAGGTGATCTCGTCCAGGCGTTCCCAGCGCAAGGTGGGCACCTCGCCACCGTCGAACTTCCGCGCGGGATCGACCTCGCCGTAGTTCAGCGCGAAGACCATCAGGTCCTCGAACTGCACCTGGAAACCGTCGCTCTGGGGATCGGGAATGCCGCGCTGGCTGTAATCGAAGGTGGGACCGACGTCGCAGTCGCCGTCGTAGCCCTCCTGGCCGAAGGTCTTGCCGTAGCTCTCGCCCAGCGCGTTGACGTCGGGGTCGACGGTCAGATACCCGTCGCCGTCGGTGTCGCCGAGCCAGTAGTTGGTGGCGGCGCCGGTCTCGCCCAGCGGGCCGGCATTGCCCACCAGGTCGACCACGAAGCCCGCGAGTACGTAGACGTCGCGCGGCGCGATCGCCCAGTCCCAGAGCGCGCCGGACACGGGGTCGCCGACGGGTTCGCCCTGGGTGATGTCGGCCGGGGCGTCGGGCACAGCACCGGTATAGTGGGGGTAGCCGCCCCACGCCGCGTAGCGGAAGGCCACGCCCGCGAGGGGCGAACCGCCGTCGGCCGCGGGCTCGGTCCAGGCCAGGTGGATCTGCTCGTGGCCGGGCAGCACCTGCAGGCCCACGAGCGGCAGCGGCGGCGTGTTGTCGGCGGTGATCTCGTCGCTCAGGGTGGCCGACTGGCCGAGGCCGTCGAAGCAGGTGATCACGGCGGCCACCGCCCCGTCGCCCGTGTCGGCGAGCGGTCCGAAGGTCCAGGTGTAGACATTGCCGTCGACGGTGGCGTCGCCGAGGCCGAGCACCGGGCCGCCGAACGCGGTGAGGTCGCAGGTCAGGGTGGCGATGTCGTCCTCGACCACGGTGGCGTCGACCTGGATGTCATGGCCGTCGCGGGTCCAGTCCACCGAAGGCAGCGTGGTGTCGGTGACCAGGACTTCGAGGATCGCGGGCGCGTCGAGGTCGACCACGACCAGGCCGGGGTCGGGGAGCAGGCCGGTGAGCATGGCGTTGTCCACGTCGCGGATCTCGTTGACCGTGATCGTGAGCGGCGTCTCGGCGCCGCCGGTAGCGCCGGTGGCCGCGGCGAAGAGCGCCTGGAAGAGCGAGGCGGCGAAGGTGCCGGGCACCTCGCCGCCCAGCGCGGCGTCCACGCGGACGTGGCCGGTGTCGATGTCCTGGGCCGCGAAGAGCGTGGCGGCGGCGAAATCGCCGCTGGCCGGCAGACCGAAGTCGGCGGCCACCGCGGTGGCCACCTCGGGATCCCACACCACGTCGATGCTGTAGCCGTAGATGCGGCCGCTGGCGCCGCCGGTGTAGTCGAAGACCACGGTGCCGGCGGGGGTGACCGCGTCGAGGACCAGGGGGTCGGGCACGCAGAGCAGGTTCGTGAGGTCGGCGATCCAGGGGTCGTAGTCGACGTTCACGGAGACCGTGGCGCCCTGGCCGGGGCCCTCGCCGCCGGGTCCGGCCGCATCGCCCCACCACGAGTCCTCGGCGTCGACCACCAGCGGGGCGTCGTTGAGGACGCCGGCGGTGCAGGCGGCGAAGGAGCTCTGGTCCAGGTCCGCGGCGAGGATGGTGCCGTCGGTGGGCGTCGCCTCGTTGACGTAGGCCGCCAGGTCGAAGCCGGCGAAGGTATTGCCGGTGGCGGCGAACTCCAGGTCGTCCAGACCCTGCTCGTTGAGCAGCCAGAGCCCGACGCAGTCGAGGTTGTCGGCCACGGCCGGGTCGAGGGCGAAGGTGTTGCCGGTGATGGCGTAGGCGATGGTGGCCTTGGCCGCGCGCGGCTGGCGAGGCTTCTCCTGCAGCGGCTGCGGCGAGCGCTTGGTGCGGCGGTTCAGCTTGAAGCCGCCCACGTAGTTGTCGGCGATCAGGCCGATGCCGAACTCGGCCACCCGCGGCACCGTGAGCTCGTTGTCGGTGATGGTCATGGGCGCGAGGGTGAGCCAGATGCCGGTCTGGCAGCCGCGGAGCGTGTTGCCGGTGAGGCTGCCCGTGCAGTCGTAGAGGATGAGACCGGTGGCGGTCCAGGTGGAGCCGTCCCAGGCCACGTCGCGCACCAGGTTGCCGGTGACGGTGGCGGTGATGTCGGGGCCCTCGATCTGGAGGCCGTTCTGAGCGGTGATGTCGGTGGGGCCCTGGCCCACGGTCTCGTTGCCGTCGATGGTCAGGTCGAGCGCCGTGCCCGCGGTGGCGAACAGAGCCATGGCGTTCTTCTGGTAGTCGTGGATCAGGCAGTCCTGCACGGTGAAGGTGCGGGCGGTGGCGTCTTCGTTGTAGAGGTAGAGCGCCACGCCGTGCTGGGCGCCGCTGAAAGGAGTGTTGCGGACGCGGACGATCTCCACGTCGCTCACCGAGCCGCCCGCGTTGTGGTAGTCCACACCCATGAATTGATCGTGGTCGTTGCCCATGCCGGCGCCGTCGACGGTCAGCGCGGAGAGCTGGACCTCCGCGGCCTGGGCCCAGATCACGGGATGGTGGTCGCCCGATCCGGTGGTATAGGCCACGGCCAGCGACGCCGGGGCTTCGACGGTGGTCAGGCCCTGTCCGGCGCCGATCACCGCGAGGTCCTTACCGTCGATGAACACCTGTTCGACGTAGGTCCCGGCGGCCACGTGGATGGTGTCGCCGCTCACGGCGGCGTCCACGGCGTCCTGGATGGTGGCGTAGGTCTCGCCGGGGCCGACGTAGAGCTCGTCGCCCAGGGCCTGGCCCAGCAATCCCAGCAGCATCAGCAGGACGATGATCATCCGGACAGGCGTCGCTTTCATGGCTTGGCTCCCTCGGTCGGAATGAAAGCTGTGGGGGCGATGTGGTGAATGGGGCCCCCGGGGCGAGTTCCTATCGTGCAGTCTCAGCGATCCGACCACGCTCTCGGGGCCACCTTCGATCAAGCCGGAGGTTGTCCTGTTTGCATGAGGCATCGTCGTGATCCTTTCGATGGGCTGAGATCCAACATCCCGATACCAGAGCTGTCATCCTGGAGCAGTAGACCGAGGGGTGCGAATCAAGTGTGTCTGGGATGAATGATGGCAGATCAAAACGGGCAGATACGCGTCCGTCGAACGCCCTTCTGTTCCCCCTGATACAAGACCCCCCTGGACGTCCTTGTTCGAAATGGGGCCGTTGGTCAATGGTGCCGTAGCAATCGAAGAAGATCCTCTGAAATATGGCCGGATCATACTCTTCCCTGCCTTTATAATCAACAAGTTGGAGAAATTTGAAGATATCTTGAAGCGGGTCGCCACGCGCCCCCTGATCCGACCCCAGGTTGCCGCAGCCGCGACCTCATGCTAGGTTCCCGCCCATCCTCGTTTCCTCCCCACGGAAGGTCCGCCATGCGCCGCCTCGCTGCCCTCGCCGTCCTGATGCCCATCGTGCTCTTGACCGCCTGCGACCGCGGTCCCTCCGCCGAGGCCGAGTTCACCGGCCTGGCCGGCCGCTACCTCCAGGCGCTCTACGCCCACGACCCGGTCTGGGCCACCCAGCTCGGCAACCACGACCACGACGACGCGCTGCCCGACCTCTCGCTGGGCAGCCTCGACGCCTGGGCCGACCTCAACCGCGCCTACCGCGACAGCCTGCGGGCCATCGACCCCGCCGCGCTCGACGCCGCCGACCGCATCGACCGCGAGATCCTCCTCGAGCGGGTGAAGGAGGCCATCTTCCGCCACGAGGAGTTGCAGGAGCACCGCACAGACCCGCTCCTCTACAACCCCGGGGATGCGCTCTATGCGCTGCTCGCCCGCGATTTCGCCCCGCTGCCCCACCGGCTGCACCAGTTACAGCGCCGTCTCGAGCAGATCCCCGCGTTCCTGGAGACGGCCCGCGTCAACCTGCAGGACCCGCCGGCGGTGGCCACACGCACCGCCATCACCCAGATCCAGGGCACCACCAACCTGGTCATGGACGGCCTGGATACCTACCTCGACGAGGCGCCCGAGCTGCGGGCCCAGCTCGCCGGACCGCGCGCCGAGGCCATCGCCGCGCTCTCGCTCTACGGCCAGTGGCTCGAGCAGGATCTCTTGCCCCGGTCCACGGGGGATTTCCGGCTGGGCGACGAGCGCTGGCGGCGGAAGCTGCGCTTCACCCTCTCCAGCGACCTTGCTCCCGAGGAGATCCTGGCCAGCGCCGAGCGCGATCTGGCCGCCACCACCGCGCGGCTGCACGAGCTGGCGCTGTCGCTCTACGCCGAGCGCCTGGGTCCGGAGGCGCCGCCGCCGGCGTCGCTGTCCGCGCGCGCGGTCGTCGCCGCGGTCCTCGACGACCTCGCCGACGACCACCCCGGCGACGAGACCATTGTCGACCAGGCCCGCAGCGACCTCGCCCGCATCACCGCCTTCGTCCGCGAGCACGACCTGGTCGCCGTGCCCGAGGAGCCGGTGCAGATCATCGTCATGCCCGAGCACCAGCGCGGCATCGCCATCGCCTACTGCGACTCGCCGGGACCGCTCGAGCCCGAGCTGCCCTGCTTCTACGCCATCGCGCCCACGCCCGCCGACTGGCCATCCGAGCGCACCCGGTCGTTCTACCGCGAGTACAACGATTACATGCTGCAGAATCTGACCATCCACGAGGCCATGCCCGGCCACTACCTGCAGATCAACCACGCCAACCGCTACCGGGGCTCGACCCCGGTGCGCGCGGTCTTCACCAGCGGCACCTTCGTGGAAGGCTGGGCCACCTACGCCGAGCAGCTCATGGTGGAGGCTGGCCACGGCGGCCCCGAGCTGGAGATGCAGCAGCTCAAGATGCGGCTGCGGCTGATCATCAACGCCATCATCGACCAGAAGATCCACACCGCCGGCATGACCGAGACCGAGGCCATGGCGCTGATGATGGAGCAGGGTTTCCAGGAGGAGGGCGAGGCCGCCGGCAAGTGGGTCCGCGCTTGCCTGACCTCGACCCAGCTGTCGACCTACTACGTGGGCAACCTCGAGCTCAATGCGCTGCGGCGCGACTGGCAGGCGCGGCGTGGCGCCGCGTACACGCACCGGGAATTCCACGACCGGCTGCTGTCATTCGGATCGCCGGCGCCCCGGTACGTCCGCCAGCTGCTGGAGCTCTGATCAGCGGGGCTGGCCCGCCGCCTGGCAAGCGGGGCAGAAGCACGACGACCGTCCCGCGATGACGAGCCGCTGGATGACGGCGCCGCAGCGACCACAGGCCTCGCCGCGGCGTCCGTACACCCTCAGCTTCCGCCGGAAATTCCCGGGTTTGCCGTGGAAGTCGGTGAAGTTGAGGAAGGTGGTGCCGCCGTGGCGGATGGCCAGCCGGAGCACGCCCTTGGCCTCGCGGAGCACGCGCTGCAGCGTCGGCCGGTCCAGTTCCGCCGGCTGCGCCAGCGGATGCACGCCGGCGCGGAAGAGCGCCTCGTCGACGTAGATGTTCCCCAGACCCGCCGCCACGCCCTGGTCGAGCAGGACGGCCTTCAACGGCGCCCGCCGCCGGTGCACGCGTTCGTGCCACTCGGCGAAGCGCACCGCGAGCATGTCGGGGCCCACGTGGGCGAGTTCCTCGGTGCGCCAGCCGTCGCCCACCACCCGCCAGCGGCCGAACTTGCGGATGTCCCGGTAGTGCACGGTCTTGCCGGCGAAGTCCAGGGTGAGGTGGACGTGCTGGTCGGGCCGGTAGCCCTCGAGGACGAAGACCTGGCCGGTCATACGCAGGTGGAGCATGACGTGGCTGGGGCCGTCGAAGTCGAGGACCAGGTACTTGCCGTGGCGCTGGACCTGTCGGAGCACGCGCCCCACCATGGCGCGCCGCACCGCGGCGGCCGAGGGTTCGAGCACGCCGCCGAAATGCACTTTCAGGCCGGTGCAGCGACGATCCTGCAGGTTCTCGCGCAGCGCTCGGGCCACGCTCTCGACCTCTGGCAATTCGGGCACGCCGACCTCCTGTCAATGGCCATGGCCACAAGGGGTTATTCCGGGATAAAGCCCCGGCGACCCCGGCCGATAAGGTAGCAGAGTTCCGACCAGGCGGCGGGGTCTATCATGCCCCGTGCCGAGGACCCGTGACCCGACCGCGGACCCGAGGAAACAACATGCGAGTTCTGGTAGTCGAGGACGATTTCATCAGCAGGCGTCTGCTCTGCCGCTATCTGGAGGCCCACGGCGAGTGCGACGTGGCCGTCAACGGAAACGAGGCCGTGGGGGCCTTCAAGCAGGTCCTGCTGGCCAACGAGCGCTACGACCTGGTCTGCCTCGACATCATGATGCCGGGGATGGACGGCCAGGAGACGCTCAAGCGCCTGCGCGCGCTGGAACGCGAGCACGCGGTCGACGTCCGGGAGCGTGCCCGGGTCATCATGACCACCGCCCTCGAGGACCACGACAACGTCATGGCCGCCTTCAGCAACGATTGCGACGGCTACGTGGTCAAGCCCATCGAGAAGAAGAAGTTCCTGTCCACGCTGCAGGAGATCGGCCTGCCCGTGAGCGTCTAGCTGCCTACCCAACGAGGTCGACATGGGTCTGAAAGTCGCGCCGCCGCAGGAATCGCTCCGGATCACCGAGCAGGAATTCCAGACCGTCCGCCAGCTGGTCTACGACAACTTCGGCATCAACCTCACCGAGCAGAAGCGGTCGCTGGTGGTGGGCCGGCTGCAGAAGGTGCTGCGCCAGCGCCGGCTGCCCGACTTCGCGAGCTACCTCCAGTGGCTGCACGACGACCAGACCGGCGAGGGCCTCGAGGAGCTGGCCAACCGCATTTCCACCAACCACACCTTCTTCTGGCGCGAGAACAGCCACTTCAACCACTTCGCCCAGACCGTGCTGCCCGAGGCCGCCGCGCGGCACCGCCAGCAGGGAGGCAACGTGCGGTTCTGGTGCGCCGGCTGCTCCAGCGGCGAGGAGCCCTACACACTGGTCATGCTCATGAAGGAGACCTACGGCGCCGACTACGCCGCGCTCAAGCCGCTGCTCCTGGCCACCGACATCTCGGCCACCGCGCTCAGCACCGCCATGACCGGGATCTACAGCGAGGAACGGCTGCAGCAGATGCCGGCCGAGCTGCGCCGCAAGTACTTCCGTAAGGGCCCGCAGGCCGGGACCTGGCAGGTGGTCGACGAGATCCGCAGCGAGGTGGTCTACCGCCGGCACAACCTCATGAACACCACCTTCCCGTTCAAGAAGGCCTTCGACGCGGTGTTCTGCCGCAACGTGATGATCTACTTCGACCGTCCCACCCGCGACGCGCTGGTCCAGCGCTTCCACCGGCACACGGTCTCCGGCGGCTACCTCTTCATCGGCCATTCGGAGACCCTGGGCCGCGACGGGGCGCTCTACGAGTACGTGCTGCCCGCTGCCTATCGCCGCAAGTGACCTACCTGTAAAACCGGCCGTTGGCAGCCGCTGCGGCCGTGGCTTACATTCTGCCAGATCAGTTTCACCGTCCCGCAGACCAGGAGAGGTCCGTCTCATGCGCCATCGGCCCCGGTTCGACGAGGAGATCGCCCAGGGCGGCGGCCACAGCGCTCCCGAACGCCACGAGATCGACGAACGCTTCAAGTGGCGTGTCGATCGTGTCTTCGCCGACTGGGCAGCCTGGGAGCAGGCGTTCGCCGCGGTGGAGGCGGCGTTGCCCGGGCTGGCGCAGCGGCGCGGTTCGCCGGCCGCCGGCCCGGGCGCGCTGCTCGAGACCATCGGGGCGATCCATGCGGTGCAGCGGCAACTCGAGGTGGTGTCGGTCTACGCGTCCATGCGCAGCGACGAGGACACGCGCATCTCCGAGAACACCGCGCGCCGCGGACGCGCCGGCAGCCTGGCCACCCGTTTCGCCGAGGCCGTGAGCTGGTTCGAGCCCGAGCTGCTGGCCCTCGACGACGCGGTGATCGCGGGCTACCTCGAGCAGGACGAGGGCCTCCGGCTCTACGCCCACTACCTCGACGACGTCCGCCGCCTGCGGAAGCACACCCTCGATCCCGACCGCGAGGCGCTCCTCGCGGCCGCGAGCAACGTGACCCGCGGCCCCGGCCGCATCTTCTCCGCGCTCACCGACGCCGACATGCGTTTCCCGGTGATCCGGGACGAACAAGGCGACGAGGTCGCGCTGTCGCACGCGCGGTTCTCGCGCTATCTGCGCTCGCGCGACCGCGAGGTGCGGCGCCAGGCCTTCGAGGGCTATCTCGACACCTACGGCGCGGTGGCCAACACGCTGGCCGCCACCATGGACGCCAACGTCAAGAACCACGTCTTCAGCGCCGAGAGCCGCCGCTACGACGGCTGCCTCCACGCCGCGCTCCACCCCGACGCGGTGCCCGTGGAGGTCTTCCACAACCTGCTGGCCGAGGTGCGCGCCAACCTCGCCACCGTCCACCGCTACACCGCGCTGAAGCAGCGCGTGCTCGGCGTGGACCCGCTCCGCGAGCACGACCTCTACGTTCCGCTCTTCGGCGAGGCCGAGATCAAGTTCGAGTACGCCGAGGCGTGCGACCTGCTTCTGGAGGCCTTCGCTCCGCTGGGGACGGCGTACCAGGATGCCGTGCGCCAGGGCTACCGCGAGGGCTGGATCGACGTCCACGAGAACCAGGGCAAGCGCAGCGGCGCCTACTCCAGCGGGGTCTACGACACCCAGCCGTACATCCTGCTGAACTGGTCGGGCCAGCTCTCGGACACCTTCACCCTCGCCCACGAGCTGGGCCACAGCCTGCATTCCTATCTGGCGGCGCGCCACCAGCCCTACGTCTACGGCGACTACCCCATCTTCACCGCCGAGGTGGCGAGCACGTTCAACGAGCTGCTCCTCTTGGACCACCTCCTGGAGACCACCACCGACCCGGACCGGCGGCTCTACCTCCTGGACCACCACCTCGCCCAGATGACCGGCACGGTGGTGCGGCAGACCATGTTCGCCGAATTCGAGCTGAAGGTCCACGAGCTCGCCGAACAGCGCGAGACCCTCACCGCCGACGCCATGGGCGACCTCTACCACGGGATCCTCGGCGATTACTGGGGACCGCAGGCGCAGCTCGACCCCGAACGCAGCCGCCTCACCTGGTCGCGGATCCCGCACTTCTACTACAACTTCTACGTCTACCAGTACGCCACGGCCTACTCGGCGGCGGTGGCGCTGAGCCGCGCGGTGCTGGCCGGCGGCGAGTCCGAGCGAGAGCGCTACCTCGACATCCTGCGCTCGGGCTGCAGCCTCTACCCGGTGGAGAACCTGGCGCGCGGCGGGGTCGACATGATGACGCGGGAGCCGTTCCGCGATATCTTCCGTCTCTATGGCGAGCGCCTGGACGAGATCGAGCGGCTGCTCGCGGCGAGGGGACGATGATGCGCTGGCTGGTCCTGATGCTGCTGATCATGGTGGCGGCGTGCGGCGGCGAGAAGTCGACACCGCAGGCCGAGGCGCGGGGCGATACGAGCTCGACCTTCACCCAGGTGCCCGACCTGGTGGAGGGCGGTTTCGTGAGGGCCTACGAGGAGGCCGGCTTCCACGTCTACTGGCCCGACGGCTGCAAGGGGATCCGGGAAGAGGTGAACGAGGGCCCCACGCGGTTCGCCGCCAAGGAGTGGATCTACACCTGCCGGCCCGGGGGCGGCGGCGGGCTCGCCTACAGCATCCGCGTCATGCGCGAGGCGCACGAGAAGGACGGGTCGGCGCCAACCCCGCGGTTCGTGGTGACGCAGATCGAGGCCATGCTGCAGCATCTGGACGTGCGCGCCGAGCGCCAGCGGCCGCTGGAGGCGGGCGCCATCCAGGGCGTGGAGGTGCAGGCCAGCGCCGCCGATGGGGCGCGGGAGGTCTGGCTGCGGGGGCTGCTGGTGGGGCACGACGTGTACACGCTGCTGGCGGTGAACGACGAGGGCGGACTCTTCGCGGACGGCGAGGCGCGCGACTTCTTCGCCTCGTTCGGGATCGACGGTCCCTAGCGAACGCCACCGGGTCCGGGCCGCGGCGCCGGCACCGCACCATGGCGTTTGACAACCGCCGGCTCGCGCCGCTGCGTTGGTCACCGGTACCCGAACCGCAGGATGTGTCGCCCGCCATGAACATACCAGTCCTCCGCGCCCCGCTGTTCTGGATCCTCCTCTTGTCTTTCGCCTTCCGTCTGGTGCAGCTGGATGCCCCCATCATCGGCATGCACTCCTGGCGTCAAGCCGACACGGCCGCGGTGGCGCGCAACTTCCACGAGAACGGATACGATCTCCTCAGGCCGCAGATCGATTTCGGCGGCGCCGGACCCGGATACGTGGACATGGAGTTCCCGCTCTACTCGTACATCGTCGCCGCGGCCTACGAGATCACCGGCGTCCAGGAATGGTGGGGGAGGCTGCTGTCGGCCCTGTTCTGGACCGCGCTGGTCGCCGCCATGTACGACCTGGCGAAGTGGGCCGCCGGCAGGCGCATCGCGAGATGGACCGCCATCTTCATCGCCTTCCTGCCGCTCAACCTGTTCTACGGCCGGGTCTTCATGCCGGAACCCATGCTCCTGGCGGGGATGGCCGGTGGTTTGACCCTCTTCCGACGTGCGCTCGATTCGGGCAAGCCAGGGACACTGCTGGCCTCCTGGGCCTGCATCGCCGTGGCCTGCCTGCTCAAGATCCCCTGCCTGTACATCGGCCTGCCGCTGGTCTGGCTGGCATGGCGGAAGCACGGCTGGGGTTTTCTGCGGCGGCCGGCGATCTGGGCTTACGCCATCCTGTTGTTCGCCGTGGTCGGCGCCTGGTACGGCCATTCCCATCGGCTCGGCCAGGATAGCGGCATCTCGTTCGGCGTGTTCGCCTACGGCTCGGACAAGTGGGGCAAGTGGCACCTGCTGACCACCTGGCACTACTGGAACAGCGTCCTGTTCCGCTCGATCGCCGAGCGCCACCTGGCCTGGGGCGGCCTGCCGCTGCTCTTGATCGGACTGTTCCTGCCGCGCCGCGAACCGCGGCTGCATCTCTTCGACGCCTGGCTGGTGGCGGTCCTCGTGTATCTGCTCGTCGTCCAGGGCGGCAACCTCGCCCACGAGTACTACCAGTTGCCGGTGATCCTGCCGGTCGCGTTCGCCATGGCCCGCGGCGTCGACTGGCTGCTGCACGGGACCACCCGCTTCCGTGCGGCTGCGAGGGCGGCCGCCGGCCTCTTCCTCGCGGCGATCGTCGTGCTCGGCGGTTTGCGGTGGGTGGACTATATGGGCCGCGAGGATCCGTTGCGGTCGTCCGACTGGGCGCTCGCCCGGCACATCGCCGCGCATACCGAGGTGGCGGAACGAGGCGTGTTCCTCAACGACCGCAATCCGACGGTGATGTACCTGGCGCACCGCAAGGGTTGGTCGGCCGGGCGCGGGGATCTGACGACCACCTGGCTGGCCGCGCGCGCGGGGGAGGGGGCCGCATTCGTGGCGGCGCCGGTGGACGCGGTGCCCGACAGCGTCCTGACGATGGGCCGAGCCGCCTGGTCGGCGGATGGAGATTACCTCGTCCTCAGGTTCGACGAGGCATATCGCCAATAGACTGGACCAGCGATCTGCAAGCGAGAATCCGGCCGTGTTCTTGACGGATATCCAGGCCGATGAGCACGCGAAAGCGAGGATGCGGATGATGACGACCGCGAGGATCGTGCTGTTGCTCCTGATCGGAACCAGCCGGCTGGTCCTGGCCCAGGAGGCTGCGGACGAGGTGACCGCCGTGGCGGGTGAGGCGCTGGACACCCGTCAGGCCAGCCAGGAGCAGCTGGACCAGTGGGCGGCCGAGCGCACCGACCTGCAGGCGCGCTGGCAGGCTGCCGGGGCGCAGGTCGCCTACCTCGAGGAACGCGCCACGCTCGAGCGGCAACGTCTGGCCGCGCTCGAGGCGGCGGGCGACGAGCAGGCGCGCCGGCTCGCGGAGTCGCAACGGCTGGAGGCCAGCCTCGAGGACACGCTCCTGGTGATCCTGCGCCGGCTCGAGGACGCGGTGGCGGTCGACCTGCCCTTCCTGCCGGTCGAACGCACGCGACGGCTGGCCTCGGTGCGCGGGGAGCTCGGCGATCCCGCGGCCGACAGCGCCGACAAGCTGCGCCGCGTGCTCGAGGCCGTGCTCATCGAGGCTCGTTACGGTGGAGCCCTGGAGGTCTATCAGGACCGCGTCGCGGTGGCTGGCGAGGAGCTCACCTGCGACATGCTCCAGGTGGGGCGCCTCGGGCTCTTCTGGCTGACACCCGACCTGGCGCGCGGCGGGGTCTGGGATCCGGCGGCGGCGGCCTTCGTCGAGCTCGACGGCGGCGACCTGGCGGCCGTGCGCCGCGCCGCCGAGATGGCCACGCGTCGCCGGCCCGCCGGGGTGCTGGCGCTGCCGCTGGGGAGGGTCGCGCCATGAGGACGCTCCATCTGATCCTGGTCGTCCTGCTGGCGCTGGTCTCGATATCCGGCGCCCAGGACATCCGCGAAGCCCGTCGCCAGGCCGAGGCCGACCGCGAGGCCGCCCGCCGCGAGGCCGCCGCCATCGAGGAGCGCATCCTCGCCGACCGCGGCCGCCTCACCGCCGTGGTGGATTCGCTCGAGGCGCGCCAGCGCGCCCTGGAGACCGAGCTGGCCGACCTCTCCCGCCGGCAGGCCGCCGCCACCGCGCGGCGAGACCGCCTGCAGGAGGAGTGGTCGCGCGAGGAACTGGAGTTCCGCGAGCTGAGCGGCAACGTGCGCGTGGCCGCCCGCGACCTCGAATCGCTGCTACGCAGTTCGCCGCTCACCGCCACGGCTCCCGGCCGCCTCGACGCGGTGTCGGCGCTCCTGCGCGAGGGCTATTTCCCCGACCTCGACGACATCAGCGGCCTGGCCGACGCCGCCCTCGACGAGCTGGCCCGCACCGGCGAGGTGGCGCTGCGCCAGGGAACCTTCGGCGGGCGCGACGGCCGCGATACCGCGGGGGAGATCCTGCACCTGGGCCGCTTCACCACGGTCTACCGCACCGACCAGGAGATCGGCTTCCTGCTCTGGAACCCCGACAGCCAGCGCCTGACCGCGCTGGCCGATCCGCCCGAGCGCCGGATCGGTCGGCAGCTCCAGCGCTACCTCGCCGGCGAATCCGGCCTGGTCCCGGTGGATCTCAGCGGCGGGCCCGCGCTGCGCCAGCTCGCACGCAAGCCTTCGCTGATGGAGCAGCTGCGGCAGGGCGGCCCCATCGTCTGGCCGATCCTGCTGATCGCGGTCTTCGCGCTGGTCACCGCGCTCTGGAAGGCCCAGCACCTGCAGCGCGTGCACGCCAACACCGACCGCATCATGGTGAGGGTGAACGAAGAAGCGGCGCGCGGCGGCTGGGCGGCCTGCGAGACGCTGGTCGACGACGCGGCCTGCCGGCGCTCCCCCGTGGCGCGCGTGGTGCGCGCCGGCCTCGAGGTCCGCCACGAGCCCCGCGAGATCCAGGAGAGCGTGCTACAGGAGGCGATCCTCCACGAGTTGCCGCTGCTCCAGCGCGGCCTGGCCATGCTGGCGGTGTCGGCCGCGGTGGCGCCGCTGCTGGGGCTGCTGGGCACCGTGACCGGCATGATCGAGACCTTCCGCATCATCACGCTGCACGGCACGGGCGATCCCAAGCTCATGTCCGGCGGCATCTCCGAGGCGCTGGTCACCACCATGATCGGCCTTGCGGTGGCCATCCCCATCATGCTGCTGCACACCTGGCTCAAGCGCCGCACCGACCACGTCATCGGCGACATGGAGGAGCAGGCCATGCACCTGGTCAACACCATCGATCGCCAGCGCGAGGAGCCCGGCCGTGGTTGAGGCGACGCTGGCCTACCTGCGCCAGGGCGGCTGGGTGATGCTGCCGCTGGTGGTGGTGTCGGTGGCGATGTGGACCCTGATCGTCGAGCGCTGGCACGTGCTGCACGGGCTGGTCCGGGGCGACCTCGACCTGCCGGCGGCGCTGGCGGCGGTGCGCGGCGAGGGGCCGGCGCCGGTCGACGGCGGTCTGCGCGGCCGGCTGGTACGGTCGTTCCTCGCGGTGCGCAGCGGCCAGCCGCGGCTGGATCGCGAGATCCTCGCCCAGTGCGAGCGCGCGGTGGACCGCGACCTGGAGAGCCGCCACGAGGTGATCGCGGTGCTCGCCGCGGTGGCGCCGCTCCTGGGCCTGATGGGCACGGTCCTCGGCATGATGGAGACGTTCCAGGTGATCGCGTTCTTCGGCACGGGCAACGCCCGCGCGCTGGCCGGCGGCATCTCGGTGGCGCTGGTGACCACCCAGACCGGACTCCTGGTGGCGATCCCCGGGCTCGTGCTCAGCGGCCGTCTGCGCGACCGGGCCGAGCAGCTCCGCCTGCGTCTGGCCGAGACCACCCAGATGCTCGACCGCGACCTCGGCCGCCGCGCCGCCGTCGCTTCCGGAGGTGAGTCATGATCAACGTCCGACGCACGATCCGCGGCACCGACGCGGTCGACGTGAACATGTCGCCGCTCATCGACATGGTGTTCCTGCTGCTGATCTTCTTCGTGGTGACCACGAGCTTCGTCAAGGAATCGGGCATCGACGTGCAGCGCTCCACCGCGGCCACCGCCGAGGTCATGGAGCGCGGTTCGATCATGGTGGGCGTCTCGGGCGAGGGCGAGGTCTGGATGGAGGGCAAGCGCGTGGACGTGCGGTCGGTCCGCGGCCTGGTGGAGCGCGCGCTGGCCGAGGATCCCGAGGCGGGCGTGGTGGTGGTGGCGGACAAGGAGAGCCAGACCGGCCAGGTGGTCCAGGTCATGGACCAGTGCCGGCTGGCCGGTGCGCAGAACGTGTCGCTGGCGGCGAAGCGGGAGCCCGGCCCGTGAGACGGATGGCGTTGGCAGCCGTGGTCGCGGTGCTGATCACCGGCGTGCTGCTGGTGGTGGCGGCGCGGCTCGTCCACGAACGTCCTCTGGCGCAGGACATCTCGGAGCCGATGCCGGTCTCGCTGGTGGCCATGCCGCGGGACGAGGTCGAGCCCGAACGGCAGAGGACCCGGGAACCCGAACCGCCGCGCGAGCCGCCCCAGCTGGACTTCGCTCCCGAGCTGCCGACCCCGTCGCTCACCGCCCCGGCCCTGGCCGGCCCGGCGGTGGCGCTGGACCCCGCTCTCTTCGGCCAGGCCGCCGCGCTCGGCGAGCTGGTCTTCGAGGCGGGCGACCTCGACACGCCGCCACGCGCCACGGTGGCCACGGCGCCGGTCTATCCCTACAAGGCGCGGCAACGACGCATCGAGGGCACGGTGCAGGTCCGCTTCCTGGTGCGGCGCGACGGTACCGTCGGCGAGGTGATCATCGAGTCGGCCGATCCCGCTGGCGTGTTCGAGGAGGCCGTGCGCGAGGCGGTGTCGCGCTGGCGCTTCGAACCGGGCCGGCTGGCCGGCGAGGCGGTGGCGGCGTGGGTGGTGCAGCCGCTGCGCTTCGACCTGAGCGGGGGCCGGCCATGAGGTGCTGGTTGCTCCTGATCCTGGCCCTACCGCTGCTAGCCCTGGCCGCCGACGAGGATCCGCTCGACCCCACCCAGGCGCCCATGCCCGTGCGCCGGGCGGTGTTCCGCGCCGAGACCGTGCGCCAGCGCGGTGACCTGGAGGAGGCCCGCCGCATCCTGGCCGACGCCCTGGACGCCGGCGAGAGCCGCGACCATCCGGCGCTGCGCTACCGGCTCGGCGTCTATCTCCTCGAACTGGACCGCCCCGCCGAGGCGTTGCCCCACCTGCGCGCGGCCAGCCGGCAGGCACCGCAGGCCGCCCTGGTGTGGCGCGACCTGGCGCGCGCCGCCTACGAGACCGGCGGTCATGCCGAGGCTGCGGCGGCGTTCGGGCGCGCGTATCGCTGCCAGGCGGCTGCTGCCGAGTCTCCGCCCGACGTGGCGCTGCTCCATTACAGCGGCGTCGCCTGGATCATGGCCGACCGGCCCGATAGCGCCCTGAACGTGCTCGCACCGCTGGTGGCGGACGTTCCCGACACCGTCCCCCGCGACTGGGTCGGTGCCCTGGTCTCGGCCGCCGCCGCCGCCGACCAGCCCGCCCGGGCGGCGGACGGCGTGACGCGTCTGCTCCACGACCATCCCGACGATCCCGGGTCCTGGCGCCTGGCCAGCCAGCTCGCCCAGCTCGCCGGCGACATCCGCCTCGCGGCCATTCGGCTGCAGGTGGCCGCCTGGCTCACCGACCCCTCCGCCGACGAGACCCGCCACCTCGCCGAGCTCTACGCCGCGGCCGGTGCCCCGCGCAAGGCCGCCCGCCTCTACGCCCGGCTCTGGGACGAGGGCCGCGGCGAGCGTTCGCTGGCCGAACCGCTGGCCGCGACCTGGTTGAACGCTCACGAGCCCGACAGCGCGCGGGTGGTGCTCGCCGACGCCGTGGCGGCGGCGCCGACAGCGCGGTTGTTCATGCTGCTGGGCGATCTGGAGTACGAGGTCGAGCGGTGGGACGCGGCGGTGGCGGCCTACGAACGGGCGGTGGCGCTGGAGCCCGGACGGGGTCGCGGCTGGCTCATGCTCGGGGCCTGCGAGGTGCGACGCGGTCGGAACGATGCAGCCTCGCGGTATCTGCTGCGCGCCGGAGAGGATCCGGCGGTGCGTGCTCAGGCGGAACGGTTGCTGGCGCAGGTCTCGGGGCGCTGAGCCGATGGCCACTCGAGATTATTGTCGTGATCGGTGTGATCGCTTCGCTCGACCTGCGTCTATATCGGTGTCCTCAGGGATAAGCGCGAAGAGCGGACCGTAAACGGCGCAGCCCCCCTGCCTGGTGTTTGCTCTTCGCGCTTCTTTATGCCCGATTGTCGAGGCAGCGATGAACCTGAAGCTGCGTGTCGACACCCAGAATATTGACCCAATAGCCTCAATATTTATCCATCAATCCATTGTCCACGGTATACGATATGCGACATGGCGACCTTACGGCCTTCCCTCCCCCGATCCGTCCATGGTAGACTCCCGGCACCGGTCCCTTCCCTCGCCCAGCGAATCCTGGAGGATTCCGCCATGCCAGCCCGTCGCCCCCTCGTTTCCACCTTGTTCCTTCTGGCCCTGCTGGCCGCCCTGCCCGCGGCCGCCCAGCTCGCCGAGCCCGACACGCTCTACGACGCCGGCCGCCTCTCCTTCAGCTACGTCCAGACCCCGTTCCCCGGGTATGCGGGCGATTTCGAGGCCGAGGGCGAGGGCCTGGCCCCCGACGGCACGCTGCCGCCCGGCATCCTGCAGGCCGTGGGCGGCGGGTCGGCGGCCACCGTCCTGGACACGGTGGCCACGGTGGCCTACGCCGTCATCGCCAACGCCGACGGCACCTTCGACGGCGCCCTGCTCAGCCTGAAGACCATCGGCCCCCTGACCGCGGGCTCCTATCCCGTCGATATCGAGGAGGGCACCGCGCTCTTCGGCTTCATCGACGACGCCGAGGAATTCGCGCTGCCCGACACCCTGGACAACGCCACGGTCATCCAGTGGCTGCAGGACCTGCCCGCCTACCACAAGCTCGTCTCCACCTCGGGGACCATCAACATCGCGGCCTGCAACGCCGACACCCTCTTCGGCACCTTCAGCGGCACGACCGTGGATCTCGACAACTTCTTCTTCTTCGTCAACATCTCCGATGGCCGGTTCGACCTCTCCGGCGCCGAGCCCCTGGTGACCGCTCCGGATACCCCCGCGATCCAGCCCACCGTCCGCGCCTGGCCCAACCCGTTCAACCCGCTGACCAGCGTGGTCTTCGCGTTGCCACGGGACCAGCAGGTGGAGGCCGCGGTCTTCGACCTGGCCGGCCGCCGCCTGCGGACCCTCCATCAGGGGCGGCTGCCCGCCGGTCCGCAACGCCTGACCTGGAACGGACTCGACCGCACCGGACACCGCGCTCCCGCCGGCGTCTACCTGGTCCAGGTGCGCGGCGAGCGCTGGCAGGACAGCGTCAAGGTGGTGCTGGCGCCCTGAGTGCCGCCGGGACGATCAAGATCCGCGACGGCGGTCCCCACGGGCCGCCGTTATCATTTGACGACAACCTTTTGCCGCTGCTCGCGTAGGATCCCAGGTCTGGAGCCAAGTCCTTGACCCCGCAAGGAGCCCTGTCATGAAGCGTTTCTTATGGCTAATCTTGGGAGCCGTGTCCCTCGCCGCGTCGGTCGCCCTGATCGGCGGCTGCGGCGGCCAGTCCGGAAACCAGGAGGTCGCCGAGGCCATGCCCCCATTGCTCGATCGTGAACTCTTCTTCGGCGATCCGGAAGTCTCCGGCTCGCAGCTGTCGCCCGACGGCCAGTGGATGAGCTTCGTCAAGCCCTACAAGGGCGCCCGCAACATCTGGATCAAGAAGGCCGACGAACCGTTCGAGAGCGCCCGCCCGCTGACCGCGGACGAGCGGCCGGTGCCCGGCTACTTCTGGAGCCGCGACGGCCAGTACGTGCTCTACGTCCAGGACAAGGGCGGCAACGAGAACTTCCACGTCTGGGCCGTCAATCCCGCCGACCAGGTGGAAGAGGCCACCGGCGTGCCCCCGGCGCGCGATCTGACCCCGGTCGACGGCGTCCGCGCCTACATCTACTCGGTGCCCAAGAACGCGCCGGACATCATCATCGTCGGCCTCAACGACCGCGACCCGAGCTTCCACGACGTCTACCGCGTGGATATCGCCACCGGCGAGCGCGACCTCATCCGCGAGAACACCGACGGCATCGCCGGCTGGCAGTTCGACCTCGAGGGCAAGATGCGCCTCGCGGTGCGCACCGTCCCGGGCGGCGGCACCGAGCTGCTGCGCGTCGACCTGCAGGGCTACACCAAGCTCGCCGAGGCCACCTACGAGGAAGAGCTCAATCCCATCCGCTTCCACAAGGACGGCCGCCACTGCTACGTGGCCACCAACGTGGGCGAGGCCAACCTCGAGCAGCTCATGCTCATGGATACCGAGACCGGCGTCATGCAGTTCGTCGAGAGCGATCCCGACGGCGAGGTCGACTTCGGCGGCGCCAACTTCCACCCCGAGAAGGACGAGCTCATGGCCACCTTCTACGTGGGCGACAGGGTGCGCGTCTATCCCAAGACCGACGAGGCCGCGCGGATCTGGGAGAGCCTGAAGAAGGCGCTGCCCGAGGGCGAGATCTCCATCAACAGCACCACGACCGACATGTCCAGGATGCTCGCCGCGGTCTCCAGCGACGTCGATCCCGGCTCGGTCTACCTCTTCGACGTGGCCACGGGCAAGGCGACGCTGCAGTACCGTTCGCGGCCCGAGCTGCCGAGCGAGCACCTGGCGCACATGCAGCCGGTGCGCTACACCGCGCGCGACGGCATGACCATCCACGGCTACCTCACGCTGCCCAAGGGCAAGCAGCCCGAGAACCTGCCGGTGGTGATGTACATCCACGGCGGTCCGTGGGCGCGCGACTACTGGGGCTACGAACCTTATTGCCAGTTCCTCGCCAACCGCGGCTACGCCGTGATGCAGGTCAACTACCGCAGCAGCACCGGCTACGGGAAGCAGTACCTCAACGCGGGCAACCGCGAGTGGGGCATCGGCGCCATGCAGCACGACGTCACCGACGCGGTGCACTACCTCATCGACCAGGGCATCGCCGATCCCGAGAAGGTCGCCATCTTCGGCGGCAGCTACGGCGGCTACGCCACCCTGGCCGGCGTGACGTTCACGCCCGACCTCTACGCCTGCGGCATCCCGTATGTCGGTCCGTCCAACCTGATCACCCTCATCGAGAGCTTCCCCGAGTACTGGAAGCCCTTCCTCGAGGGGTCGTGGTACAAGCGGGTGGGCGATCCCGAGGTGGAGGCCGACCGCCAGGACCTCATCGAACGCTCGCCGCTGTTCAAGTGCGACCAGATCAAGGCCCCGCTGCTGGTGGTGCACGGCGCCAACGACCCGCGGGTCAAGCAGCACGAGTCCGACCAGATCGTGGTGGCGCTGCGCGAGAAAGGCAAGGAGGTGGAGTACGTGGTGGCGCCCGACGAGGGTCACGGCTTCCGCGCTCCCAACAACCGCAAGGCGCTGGCCGTGGCCATGGAGAAGTTCCTGAGCAAGCAGCTCGGCGGACGCTACCAGGAGGACGTGCGGCCCGAGACGGCCGAGCGTCTGAAGGAGATCACGGTGGACGTGTCGACGGTGGAGGTGAATCTACCGGGCACCAACTAGGTCCGACAGCGGATCCAGGTCGTGAGGCGGGCCGTCCGGATGGGCGGCCCGCTGTTCGTGGGGATCAGCGGAAGCGGACGGGGCGCCCCGGCGGCGCGGGTGGCGGGGACTCGTCTGGGAACAGGCCGTGGCGTTGCCAGGCCGGGGCGCCGGTGCTCAGCTCGGCCAGCAGGGCGTAGGCCTCCGGCCCCAGGCCCGCGACCAGCCAGGTGCCCTGTTGCCAGTCGGGGTCCTGCCAGGTTCCGATCATGGTGGAGCCGTCGGCACTGATGTCCATGACGCTGGCGAGGCGCAGCTCGGCCGGCAGCGCGATCCCGAGCCGGGCCAGCCAGACCGCCACCGGCTGCATGCCGGCGTCCTCGGTCCAGACGAAGGCATCGAGCAGGCCCCAGGTGGGGTCGCCGCTCCAGCCCACCACCACTCCCGTGGCGCTCAGCGAGCTGGCCAGGCTCTGTTCCCACGGTCCATCCTCGAGCAGGCCGAGGTCCACCAGGCCGCGGGCGTCGTCGCCGAGAAAGGCACGGCCATCGACCTGGCCGCAGTAGCGCCGGCCGGCGGGGTCGATGGCGCAGATCTCCCCGATGCGGTCGGGACCGGCGATCAGGTCGAATGTCCCGCCGCGCCAGCGCGCCGGACGGCGGAAGCCGGTCTGCGGATGCTCGTCGAAGCCCACGATCACGTGGCCGTCCTGGGCCACGGCCGTGGCCCGGCTGCCGCGTCCCGAATCGGGGAGCCGGACGGGGTCGGAGGGAGTGGACCAGCGGCAGGCGGCGGCGCCGCTCTCGATCCAGACCAGTCCCACGACCACCGAGCCCTCGCTGTCGATCGCGTAGCCGCTGCCGAGGTCGCGGATCCCCGGGGCGGCATCCCCGGTCGGAGCCAATGGCGACCAGCCGCCGGGGGAGCGCCAGACCGCCGCGGTGCGTCGCCCGGTGGAGTCGATGACGGTGCCGCAGACCGCGTTTCCGTCGGCGCTGATGTCCACGGTCGTGGCCAGCGGATGGCCGGCGCCCAGCGCGGTGAAGCCCGCATCCCGTGTCCAGAGGTAGTACTGACCGCCGGCGTTCAGCGCGAGCTGCGAGCCGTCGTCCGACAGCGCTCCCTGGACCCAGGGAGACTGTCTGGGGACGTCCAGCACTTCAAAGGAGACCGCCGCAGCCGGCGGGGCCCAGATCCCGCCGAGGACGGCGATGCAGGCGATGACCCAGCGCAACAAGTCGGACCTCTTTCCATGGAATGGCGGCGACGGATCGGGACCGATCATATCCCGGCGCGCGTTCCGGCGCTCTCCTCCACGTCGCATGGATTGGCCTGGAGGTCGTTCGCACCCGGAAATCCCGGTTTTAACCCGATTCAATCGCCGTCCGGGTAGGAGGACGGCGACACCCCGAACTGCTCGCGGAAGCTGCGGGCGAAGTGGGAGAGGCTCTTGAAACCCACGGCGTAGGCGACCTCGGTGACATTGCCGTAGCGGCTGCGCAGGAGGTGGGCGGCGCGCTGCAGGCGCTGGGTGCGCAGGAAGTCGCGGGGGGCGAGGTCGATGAGGGCCTTGAGCTTGCGATGGAGCTGGGCCCGGCTCAGGCCGACCTCGCGCGCGAAGGTCTCCACCGTGAAATCCTCATTGTCGAGGTTCTCTTCCACCACCGCTCGACAGCGGTGCAGGAAGCGCTCATCGGCCGAGGTCACCGGCATGGCTTCCAGGTCGAGGGTGACCACCTGGTCGGCGTACCGCGCCTGCAGCTTGCGCCTCATGGCGACGAGGTTGGCGATCCGCACCCGCAGTTCGCGGGCGTCGAAGGGCTTGGCGAGGTAGTCGTCGGCCCCCTGCTCGAGTCCCTCGAGACGGCTCTCGAGCTCGACCCGGGCGGTGAGCAGGATCACCGGAACATGGCTGGTGCTCAGGTCCCCCTTGAGCCGGCGGCACAGCTCGAAGCCGTCGATCCCCGGCATCATGACGTCGGAGACCACGAGATCGGGGACGTGCTCCAGCGCCGCCGCGAGCCCCTGCTCGCCGTCGGGAGCCTCGAGGACGCGGTACTCGGCGGCGAGCTCGCGCACCACGAAGCCGCGCAGATCGGCGTTGTCCTCCACCACGAGGATCGTGGCGGTCGCCCCTTCCGGTTCCGGCAGGTCGAGATCCGCCGCGAGGTCCTGTTCCGCGAGTGCGGCGGCGGCGACCACGCCGCCGGTCGAGGCCGCCGTCTCCCGGGCGCCCGGCGGGGCCGCCATCAGGACCGGCAGCTCCACATCGAAGCAGGTACCGGTGTGCGGATCGCTGCTCACCGTGATCGATCCGCCGAGCAGCACCACCAGCTCCTTGACCAGCGCCAGGCCGATCCCCGACCCGCCGGTCCGCGAGCTGCCGGCCAGCTGGTGGAAACGGTCGAAGACGCGGGGCTGTTCAGTCGGTGGTATGTAGGATCCGCTGTTGATCACCGCGATCCGCAGCAACCGTGCCGGCAGTTCGCAGGCCGGCGTGTCGCTGCCGGGGGAGCGCGGGACCGGGCGCTGGAGCGTTTCCGAGACGCGGGTCGCGACCTCGATGGTGCCACCGTTCGGCGTGAACTTGAGCGCGTTGGAGAGCAGGTTGCTGACGACCTTCTCGAGCATGTCGGCCTCGAACCAGGCCACGAGCGGATCCGCGGCGATCTCCGGCTTCAGGACGATGTCACGATCCTCGGCGATGGTGGCGAATGGGGAGACCATCGCCCGCAGGAACGCGCTGACATCGTCATGGCGCCAGTTGAGCGGCAGGCGGCCGGCCTCCAGGCGCGAGAGGTCCAGGAGCTGTTCGATGAGCTGGCTGAGGCGGCGCGCGTTGCGGGTCATCATGGCGAAGAGCGCGGCGTCGCCGGTCTCGGGATCCCGCTCGAGGCGCTGCAGCGGGCCGAGCAGGAGGGTGAGCGGGGTCCGGAACTCGTGCGAGATGTTGGCGAAGAACCGCGACCGCAGTGCATCGAGTTGCTGGAGCTGATGCGCCTCGGCACGCTCGACCTCCAGCGCCGAGCGCATGCGCTCGCGCTGGATGACCTGCCGGTAGATCAGCGCCACCAGCCCGATGGCGAGCAGGATGTACACGCTGATAGCCCAGGTCGTGCGGTACCACGGCGGCAGGATCCGCACCGTGAGCGCCGCGGGCTCGGGATTCCAGGCTCCGTCGGCATTGCTCCCGCGGACCTCGAAGCGGTAACGGCCGGGTGTCAGGTTGGTGTAGGTGGCGCGATGTGCGCCGGCGTCGTCGCGCCACTCGTCGTCCACGCCGTCCAGCCGGTACAGATAGCGGTTGCGCTCCGGTCGGGCGAAGTGCAGGGCCGCGAAGCTCAGGGTCAGATCGTTCTGGTCGTGGTCCAGCACCACCTCCGTCGCCTGTTCCACCGGCACCGGCAGGGGCGATCCCGGCCCCGGCACCAGCGGCACTCCGGCCACGCGCAACGCGGTGATCACCACCGGTGGCCGGTATTCCGAGTCGTGCACGGCGGCGGGATCGAAGCTCACCAGGCCCCGGCGACCACCGAAATAGATCGCTCCGTCGCGTCCTCGCCACTGGGCGACACAGACCTCGGCGGAGGGCAGTCCGTCGCGCTCGTCATAGGTCTTGATCTCCCCATCGGCCGGCGAGAAGCGCACCAGGCCCCGGCCGGTGGACAGCCAGAGCCGACCATCGTCGTCGGGGAGGACCGCGGTGATCGCGGCGTTGGGCAGACCGTCCTGCGGGGTCACCGCCTGCACGACCCAGCCGTCGTCGTCGAGACGGAAGAGGCCGCCGAATGCGCCGACCCAGATGCTGCCCTGGGGATCCTGGACCATGACCACGGGCGAGGTCAGACCGCTGGCCGGCGAGAAGCGGGGCAGGAACGCGTCGCTGGTCGCGTCGTAGATCGCCAGGCCGCGCGTGTCCAGTCCGACCAGCATGCGGCCGCGACGGTCGCGGAACAGCGAGATGGGATGCATCTGGGGCAAGCTCGTGGAGTCGGCGGGGTCGTGGACGTAATGGCGGAGCTGGCCGGTGTCGCGTTCGAGCACGTAGAGACCGCGGCCGTAGGTGCCGATCCAGAGTTCCTGGCCGGGGCCGAGGCAGAGCGCGGACACGTTGCCGTCGTGCAGCGGCGCGCCGCTGCCGGCGTTGTAGACGGTGCGCTGCGGTTGCCGCTGGCCGCGTCCAAGCCGCCAGAGGCCGCGGTCGGTGCCGATCCAGAGCGTCCCCTGGGGATCCTCGCAGAGCGCGAGCACGGCGCTGGGCTGGACGGGGTCGTCGGTGGGGAAGCCGTGGCGGCGGAAGGACGTCTCGCCGGGAAGCCGGCTGTTGAGCCCGCCGCGGCTCAGGCCGCCGCTCCGGTCGCCCGTGCCGACCCAGAGGACCCCGCTGGCGTCCTCGAGCACGGCGAGGACCGACTCGAAGTCGAGGGCTTCCGGGTCGCCGGGGTCGGCCCCCACGGCGGTGAAACGATGGGCGTTGGGGTCGAGCTTGTTGAGGCCGACCTGCCAGGTCCCGCCCCAGATGATGCCCGAGGCGTCGCAGAGCACGCTGAGGACCGGCCCGCGCAGCAGCGAATCCTCGCGGCGCGGGTCGTGGGTGAAATGCTGGAAGGTGCCCGAGTCCGGGTCGTAGCGATAGAGCCCCACGGCGGCTCCGATCCATAGCTGACCGTGGCCGTCGTCATCCAGCGCGACGCAGTAGTTGGCCATGGCATCCGGATCGTCGGGATAAGGGATGGCGACGGTGAAGCGGGCGGAACTCGGGTTCCAGAGGGCCAGCCCGCGGCGGGTGGTCACCCAGAGACGGCCGACCGCGTCCTCGTGCAGGTCGGTGACCAGGTCCGAGGGCAGGCTGCCCGGATCGTCGGGATCGTGGCGGAGATGACGCCAGTGGTCGCTGTCGGGCGAACGGCAGGCGAGTCCAAGACCTTCGCTGCCGACCCAGAGGTTTCCGCCCCGGTCCTGCAGCACCACGTTGAGCGCGGTGTCTGGCGGGGCGCTGGCCAGTGGATCGCCGGGGCGCCGGCCGATCTGACGGACCGAGCCGGCGGCGGGATCGATGGCCGCGAGTCCGCCATCGCCGTGCGCGACCCAGATCGTCCCGTCGTCCGTTTGATGAATGTTGGAGACCATGAGGCTACCCAGCTGGTGGGCCGCGGTCTCGTCGGCGCCCCAGTGCTCGAACGAGTTGTCGCGGCGGCGCAGGCGCCAGAGGCCCGTGGCGAAGGTCCCGATCCAGAGGTCGCCCTCGCGATCCTCCAGCAAGCTGGTGGCGGCCAGGTTGACGACCTTGCCGGTCTCGGGATTCACGGGTCCGAAGGGGACCATCTCGAGACCGTCGTAACGGACGAGACCGTTCTGGGTGGCGAACCAGAGGAATCCCAGGCGATCCTGGACGATGGCGCGGACCGAGTTGTCGGGCAGGCCGTCGGACACGGTCAGGTGCTCGAAGGCCGCCTGCGCGGCATGATCGGGCGAGGCCAGGCCGCCGCCGGCCAGCGCTGCGGTCATCGCGGCCACCAAGATGCAGATCATTCGCGTCGCTTGCACGGCCTGGTCCCGGATGGCGGGATGGGGATCGATCCGAACATGATCATTCTACTATGGCGGAGCATCTGGTAGCCACCTTGGAACCGGCGCCTGCCGTCACGCAAGAGCCGGCCGTCGCGACATCCGTGTCCCGACGGCCGGCTCTTGGTGGTCATCCGCGGGGGCGGATCATTTCATGAGCGTCATTCGCCGGCTCGCCGAGCGACCCTGGCCGTCGCTGATGCGCGCCAGGTACACGCCGCTGGCCACGGACAACCCGCGCATGTCGCGGCCATCCCAGCGGAACTCGTGCTCGCCGGCCACCAGCTGGCCCTGATGCAAGGTGCGGATCCGGCGTCCGACGGCGTCGAAGACCTCGAGCCTCACGAAGCCGTCCCGCGCCATGGACACCGGGATCCGCGTCTGGGGGTTGAACGGGTTGGGATAGGCGGCGCCCAGGGCCATTCCGTTCGCCTGGTCGGGAACGTCCGTCGTGGTCTCGACCCGGATGATCACCGTCACGTTGTCGAACGGGGGCGTGAGGTACTGGCCGATGCCCACCATCACCGAACCGTCGTCCGCGACGCCGGTCAGGGTCGAGATCATGATGTCGCTGGGAATCGTGACGTCGTGGGCCGCCAGGTAGTCCACCACGTCCACCATGCCGCCCTCCGGGGTCCAGATGAAGCCGGTGGCATTCCCGGGATTGAAGGCGAACTGGTTGTAGCCCACGCCCATGCTGCCGTCGGGCGTGATCCCGTTGACGATGGCCTGCGCGTAGTCGCTGGGAATGGTGCCGTCGACCAGGCCGAGGATCTCTTCCTCGTAGTCACTGCCGTTCCACCGCCACAGCGCGCCGACGCGGGAGCGGAGTCCCGGGTCGTAGGTGACGCCGCCGATGATGGTGCCGTCGTCGGTGACGCAGTTGGCCAGGCACCAGCCCTCGGTCTCGTTGAGGACCGTGCGGACGCCGTCCCGCCAGGCCGTGGGCCACCAGTTGCCGAAGTCGGGGTTCTCGTCCCAGCCCACCACCACCGAACCGTCGTAGCTGGCGGCGTTGGCGCGGCTGTTGCCGCCGCCGGAACCGAGATCGACCACGCCGGTGGCCTCGGTCCAGATGCTGGCGTGGGCCAGGCCGTCGGACTGCCCCGGCCGCCAGTAGAGGCCCACGAGCGCCTCGCCGTTGCCCGAAAGGCCCCAGGCCGAACCGTAGGCGGCGTCGAACAGGCCGCCGTCGGCCGGCGCGGGCGGCATGGTCTGCTGCCAGCCCTCGCCCAGGGTCCAGCGCCCCTGCGTGGCGTAAGTGCCGTCCTCGCCCAGGATGGTGGCGGAGATCCGGGTACCGTCGGCCGAGACCTTGGGGCCGCCGGCGCCGACACCCAGGACGTCAAAGGTGGACCGCCCCAGGAATTCGACACCCGTCTCCTGGGTCCAGCGGAAGGTCTCGTAGTTGCCCTGCCTGTTGCCCACGATGACCGAGCCGTCGGCGCTCAGGTCGGTGGCCATGACGCTCTGGAGGAATTGCACCGTGACGGTCTCGGCACCGGCCACGCCGGAGATGCCGATCAGGCTCGTCAGCAGGATCAGGAATAAGCTGCGCACGTTCTGCATGGTCTAGCTTCTCCAGTCGTTCGGGCGGGTTCTGCCCGGACCGTGGGCCAGTGGGCGGCGAGGGCGGCCTCGCCTGCTGATCCCGCGGGTCGCCCTCGCGGCGACCCGCGGCAATCTCGAGCCGTCGAACGGCTAGCGGAACAGGGCCTTGACCTCGCTCAGGCTCTTGGCCTCGGTGGCCACGGTCGTCTCACCCTCGATGAGGATGGTCGCGTCGTAGCCGGGGTTGAAGTTGAACCAGGCCACGGGCATGCCATAGGGGTCGTACGAGGCGGAATCGTCACCCATGAGCATGGTGCTGGAGAGGTGCACCTCGGGACCGAACGGACCCGACGGAGCGATGGGGGTGATGCCGATCCAGTATTCCCCGGGCTCGAGGGTCAGGTCCAGGCCACCGGCCACCAGGGTCCCGAAGTTGCTTTCCACGGTGGCGGTCATGGGCACGAGCATGCTCAAGGTGGGATCGTCGGACTCGCCCGGGAGCGATCCGGTCTTGGGGAAGACGTGGAGGTAGCCCTCGCTGAGGGAGGCCCAGTTCTCGTCCAGGATCGACCAGTAGGTGGAGATGGTGGTGACGGTCCACATCTGGTCCACGACGATGTCGTTGACGGTGAACACGGTCAAGCCGAAGGGCGGCGCACCCGATTCGGTGTTGAAGAAGCCGGGGGCGCCCATATCGGCCTCGGACTGGTCCCAGAGGACTTCGGCGCCGGCCACGGCGGCCAGGGACAGGATGGCCAGGGTCGTTAGCATGATCTTCCGCATGATGGTCTCCCTTGCGCGGGTTCACGATTGCCGGCCGGAATCTTCCGGCCGAGGAGGGATCGGGACGGTTTCGCCTCAGCGCGACCGCTGACCGGGTCCCTCCGATCGAACTGCGGAAATGATGCACCATCCGGTGTCGGCCTGGCTAACGCGCCCGTCGCATACCTTTGCTCTGGGGTCTCAATCGTGTATTTTGGGGGTTTTCGGAGCCCTGAGGGGTTCTCGACGCCGGAAAGGGGGCGACGCTGGGGGCTCAAAACAAGGACGACGGCCTGGTCGAGGCCGCCGCCCTGCGCATCGGGCCATCAAGGCCTGCGGGTCACTTGGCCCGCGGCACCATCTCCAGCTTCAGCCCCTTGGGTGCGAACCAGGAGTGGATACGCGCCTTGTACATCCCGTTCTTGACGTTCTCGGCGTTGTTCAGACTCTCCTTCAAACCCATCTCGTCCTCGGTCTGGAGGATCATGATGAACTCGGCCTCACTGCCGTCGTTGACCAGGCCGGCGATGATCACCTCGCCGCTGCGGACCAGCTTGCCGAGGTTCTCGATGACCTGCATGCGCCGGTCCATGCCTTCCTGGTCGGTCTGGGGCTTCCAGTTGGGGCCCTTCTCGGCGTAGACCACCCAGTAGGAGGCGAACTCCACCTTCTGCTGGTCGGCGGCCAGCACGGGCAGGGCGAAGCCGACGAAAAGGGCGCAGGTCACGAAGAGGGCGATCAATCGTCTCATGGCAGGATCTCCTGGTCGGGGTCGGCGGAAAAGGGTGCTTCCGGATGGGGTCAATCTAACCGACATTGTCGGGAGGCGAAACAGCCGAGAAGGGAGAACCATGAACTCCGCCAGCGCCTGGTACCCGACCAGGATCGTCGACCTGACCCATGGCATCACCGCGGACATGCCGGTCTATCCGGGCACGCCCCGTCCGGTGCTGCACGCCCCCTGCACCGTGGCGACCCATGGTTTCCTCGAGCACGAGATCACCATGGCGACCCACACCGGCACGCACCTGGACGCGCCGGCGCACATGCTCGCCGACGGCCCCACCCTGGATTCGTATCCCGCCGACCGCTTCGTCGGCCCGGCGGTGTGTCTCGATCTGACCGGGCTCGGCAGCGATACCATCGACCGCGCGACGCTGGCGGCTCACGGCGAGCGGATCGCCGGTTGCCGTTTCGTGCTCCTGCGGACGGGATGGTCGGCGCGCTGGGGCGAGCCGGCCTATTTCACCGGTTTTCCGACCCTGACCGCGGACGCCGCCGCCTGGCTCGTGGACCAGGGTGTCGGCGGCGTGGGGGTGGACGCCATCTCGGTGGATCCGGCCGCGGCCACCGACTTCGTGGTGCACCGGGTGCTCCTCGGCGCGGGCGTGCTCCTGGTGGAGAATCTCGCCGGGCTGGAGGCCCTGCCCGCCGGGCCCTTCCTGTTCTGCTGCCTGCCGCTGAAGATCGCCGGTGCCGATGGCGCTCCGGTGCGCGCGGTGGCGCTGCTGTCCTGAGCGGGCGGCGGTCAGCGGATGAGCGCCATCTTCCGCGCGGTCACGTTCTCGCCGGCGGTCAGCCGGTAGAGGTAGATCCCGGCCGCCACCTCCCGCCCGCCATCGTCCCGGCCGTCCCAGACCCGGGTCTGTCGGCCGGCGGAGGCCGTGGTCTCGACCAGGGTGCGCACGAGACGGCCGGCCGCATCGAGGATCTCCAGCCGGATGCGCGTGCCGTCGCTGGGCACCACGTAGCTGATGGTGGTCTGGGGGTTGAAGGGGTTGGGGACGTTCTGGTCGAGCCGGAAGGCGGCGGGGAGATCGTCGGCCGCGGTGGTGTCGCCCTGGATGTGGTAGATCGCCCCGCGGCCGAGGTCGACGATGTAGAGCTCGCCCAGGCTGTCCTGGCCGATGGAGACCACCGAGGAGAAGCCGCCGGGAGGGGTCAACTCGGCGGTGTGGTCGACCACCTGACCCACGCCGCCGGTGGCGGTCCAGTCCAGCGACCAGATCTGGTTGCTGCAGTAATCCGCGTAGAAGTAGCGCCCCCGGTGCTCGCTGCTGGCGAGGCCGCGATAGACGTAGCCGCCGCTGATGGAGCAGCGGAAGGGCGAACCGCCGTGGCTGTACTCGTGCACGGGCAGGACCAGCGAGCCGTCGTTGCAGTCGGCGGGCGGGTCGTAGCAGTCGCTGCCCTCCATGAGACGCCAGCCGTAGTTCTCGCCGCCGGGTGATCCGGCGAGCTGGACATCGATCTCCTCCAGCGTTTCCTGGCCGACGTCGGCGATCCAGAGGTCGCCGGTCAGGCGGTCGAAGCCGTAGCACCAGGGATTGCGCAGGCCCAGCGCCCAGATCTCGTCGCGGGGAGCCTGGCCGACGAACGGGTTGTCGGCGGGGACGGTATAGCCCGTGGGGCCGGACACGTCGAGGCGGAGCATCTTGCCCAGGAGCGATTGCGGGTTCTGAGCCCGGTTCTGGGGGTCGCCGCCGCCGCCGCCGTCGCCGGTGCCCAGGTAGAGGAACCCGTCAGGGCCGAACTCGAGGTGGCCGGCGTTGTGGTTGCTGAAGGGCTGGTCGATGGTGATGACCGGAGCAGCGCTGGCGGGAAGGGCGCGATCCGGGTTGTCCGGGTCGGCGCGATAGCCCACCACCCGCGTGTCGCCGCCGCCGTCGGTGTAGTTGACGAAGAAGCGGCCGCTGGTGATGTAGTCCGGTGCGAAGGCCAGGCCGAGGAGGCCGCGTTCGCCGCCCAAGCTGATCTGGTCGGCGATGTCGAGGAACACGCCGAGCGGGGCTCCGTCCCTGTTGAAGACCCGGATGCGGCCCGTCTTCTCCACCACGAAGAGACGCTCATCGTCCGTGGGGGCGCCCAGGCGCACGGGCTGGTTCAGGCCGTCGAGGGCGAGGCTGCTGGTCAGGGCGGAGGCCGAGGCCGGCAAAAGGAGCAGGCAGATGAGGACGATGAACAGCATGATGAGGACCTCCGGGCGACCTGGGAGGGGAAAACGACCTTTCTAGGATAACATTGGTTTGGTATACGGCGAGGCCGGGGGAACGAAAAGGTCGGCGCCCGCCGGAGCGGGCGCCGTGTTCGGCCACGGTCGAAGGGGAACCGGGCCAGGGGATCAGCGAACCAGGGTCATCTTGCTCGAACGCACCGTGCGTTCGGTGACCATCTGGACCATGTAGATGCCCGAGGGCAGATCGCGTCCGGCCTGGTCCTGGCCGTTCCAGTGGACACTGTGCTCACCGGCCGGGAAGACGCCGTCGGCGAGTTCGGCCACACGGCGTCCCTCAAGGTCGTAGACCGCGAGCCGCACCTGCTCCTGGCGAGCGAGGCTGAACTTGATGTCGGTCTGCGGGTTGAACGGGTTCGGATGGGCGCCGGTCAGGCTCGTGGCCAGGGCGGGCACCGCATCGTCCGGCAGCGCGGGATCCTCGATGGCCACCGAGCCCTCGTGCAGGAACATGCTGCCGGCGTTCTGGACCATGCCGGTGGCCAGGTTCTGCACGTAGGCGGTGGCGCGCAGGTTGTCGAACACCCAGGCCTCGTCCAGGGCCAGGTCGACCTGGAAGATGTACTGGCCAGGAGTCTGGGGCACCGTCAGGCCGGCGAGGTCGGGGTAGAGCATGCGGAAGGCCTGGTTGTGGAACTGCTCGCCATTGGAGCCGAGGGCCTCGACGTGGTCCTCGGTGACCGCCACGTAGAGGGCGTAGTCCTGTTCCGGGTTCAGGGGGTCGAGCACATCCACGGTGACCAGCGCATAGGAAGCGCCCTGGGCGTACTGGAGGCTCAGCTCGAGCGGTGCGGCCACTTGCTGCTGCGCCTCGAAGAAACCGGCGAATTCCGTGGCGCTCGAGGAGGCGTCCACGATGTTGTCGATCCAGAGATGCGGCGCGTAGTCGGAGCCGGTCGGGGTGCCCTCGATCAGGTTTTCTGCCTGCTCCATATTGGCGCGATAGATGGGATCGTCGTCGCCTGGCCACCAGCAGTGGACCCGGATCAGCGCGATCTCGTCGCTGTGCGCGGGGTAGTAGTCGTCCAGGAACACGTTGGCCTGGACGCAGGGGCCGCAGTCCCAGTTGGTGACCAGGAGGCCCAGCGGCATGCGCTGGCCGCTGAAGCACTCGACCGTGGCGGTGGCCACGTCGTTGCCGGGTTCCTCGTCCCCCTCGAGCTGCGTGGTGCCGGTGAGGGTGTAGATGTAGCCGGCTTCGGGCGTGAAGTCGGGGAAGGTGACGTCGTAGCTGGTGTTGGGGGCCAGGTCGCTGATACTGGCCGACTCGTCGTAGACGACCATGCCTCCCTGGGCGATGGTCAGGTTGACCGGGAACGACTCGGTGTTCTGGCCGATGTTCCGCACGGTGAAGACGGGTGCCACCGGCACGCCCGCCTGCAGGATGGTGTCGTCGGGCGTGATCCCGACGGCGCGCACGTCGTGGTCGCTGGGTTCGTAGACCCAGACGTCGTCGATGTACCAGTCGTCGGCGTATTCGCCCTCGTAACGGAAGGCGATGTACACGGTGTCCATGCCGACATAGGCGCTCAGATCCACGTCCAGCGGCGTGTTCCAGCTGTCGATGACATGGTCGCTCGGGGTCCAGGCCGCCACCTGGGTGAAGGCCGCGGGATCATCGGCGACCGTGGTGGAGACCATGACGGAGTGGACGTAGCCCCAGTCGGCCCAGTAGGCTTCCGCCTCCCAGAACTGCAGGATGAGCATGCTCAGCCCCTGGGTGTTCAGGGCCGGGGTCACCAGCCATTCGTCCTGCCAGGTGCCGGTGGGCCCGTAGAACACGGCGGCCGAGGCGTTGCCCGAGTGGGCCTCGCCGGTGGCCTGCTCCCAGGTTCCGGCCTGGCCGGTGGACATGATGGTCCAGTCGGCGGGGGGCACGCCGTCCTCGAAGCCCTCGAAGACGAGGTCGAGGCGGTCGCCGGCGGTGGGCTGGAAGAGCGGTTTCGAGATGGTGTTGTCGCGGGGTGCTCGGGCAGGTTTCTCAGGTGGGGTGGCCAGGGCGAGGCTGGCCATGAGACAGATCATGGCCAAGGCGAGGAACCAGCGTGGCATGAGAGGACCTCCAGGCGGGAGAGATGCACGGGCGGGGTCGATGACCCGATCCCCGGTACCAGGAGGTGGATCCGGGCGCCCGTGCTGCGCACCAACGGGGGGATTATATCCCATTCGGAGGCTTGATACAACCGTCTCGCAGGCGTCTTGATGACATCTTTACTCTTGCTGGCTGAATCGATTCATCTGTGCTATAAAGCAGTTGAAGGTCAGTCATCGTCACCAATCACCCGATGAGGTCACATCTCCGTGGATCAGCGAATCAGTGGACAGCTCCAAGCATCCTGCAGCATGCCGGACGATCTCCTGGCCCTGCTGCATCAGGTCCGCGACGCCTTTCGGCAACTCCTCCAAGCCACCGGAGCCGATCCGGGCAAGACCCGGGAGACCGCCCGAGCGCTCGACCTGGATCGCAACCTGGTCTGGAAGATCACCAGGGTCGTGAATGCGCCGGACATCCTGGCTGCGGTCAGCGAGATTCCCAGCCAGAACCAGATCGCCAAGCTCTGCAGGGCGTGCGAATCCCATGGGGCTCCCTTCGAACTGGCCGAGAAGGTCCGCCAGATCAGCCAGCGCTTCGAGGCCGTGGTCAACGAGGTCTTCGATGACCGCGAATCGCTCATCGCGGTGGCGGCGGGGCTGGACTACGACGACGTGACCAGGCGCCAGGAGGACATGCGACGGCAGACCTTCTACGGCAACAGTTCCATCTGGGGCGTACAAGCCCGGGTGAACTTCAAGACCACCATCCACGCACCCTCGGTGGACGACCCCAGGAACATCACCACCGCCAGGCTGGAGGGGTTGGTCCAGTTCCGCCGCCTGCGACCGGTGCCCTGGCCGTTGCATCGTCAACACGGCTATGAAGACGACGGGCGGGTCATGCCCATGGTCTCGCACGCCGTGGACCCCGAGGTCACGTCGCCAGAGAGCCTACCCCTGGTGCCCAGGTTCTGCACCGAACCGCTGCCGAAGCTGCAGCCGATCAAGACCTCCTACGGCCGGCGCATCGAGATCCCCGCCGGTCCCCTGGGCAACACCGGCGCCTTGACCTGCGTCTTCGCCGACGTCTTCAAGCCCGACTTCCCGCGCTACCGCACCGAGGATTCGTTCTACCTGTCGGCGATGATCGATCTGGTGACACCATCGGAACTCCTGATCTTCGACATGTTCCTGCATCGGGATCTCGAGTACCAGGGTCCGCCCGAGACGATCCTGCTCGACCGCCTGAGCCTGGAACGCGGGTACACGGGCGCCAACGAACCGCACCAGAATCTGCCGTTGTCGGTGCGGGCCCTGCCGCTGGGGGGCGGCACCGCCGGCGCCACCACGCCGCGCTATCCCGACTACCCGCGCCTGCTCGAGCACGTCTACGGCTGCCTGGGCTGGCGGGCCGAGGAGTTCCGGGGCTACCGCTTCCTCATGCATTACCCGCCGGTGCCGGCCGCGGTGGTGCTGAAGCTGCAGTCGCCGGATCCGCCAGGCGACTGATCCGGACCCAGGCCATTGCCGACGCTCTCCAGTGTCCTTACCCATGGGGAAGGATTCCGACCCTTGCCCGGAGGATTCGCCATGCCCACCAGCCAGCACGACGATGGCCGCACCGGCCGCACCGTCGCCGCCTTCCAGCGCGCCCTTGCGGACAACCTCTACTTCTCGCGCGGCCAGGCGGTGCAGACCGCCACCCAGCTCGATGTCTACGCCACGGTGGCCAAGACCGTGCGCGACCATCTCATGGAGCGTTACCGCCGGAGCTGCGATACCTACTACAAGAGCAACCCCAAGACGGTCTACTACCTTTCGGCCGAGTACCTGCTCGGCAAGCAGCTCGAGCAGAACCTGCTCTACACCGACACCGAGGATCTCGCCCGACGGGCGCTGGCCCGCTACGGTCTCGATCTGGACGACTACCTCGCCATGGATGTGGAACCGGGCCTGGGCAACGGCGGGCTGGGTCGGCTGGCGGCCTGCTTCCTCGACTCGCTGGCCACTCTCGGCATGCCCTGCGTGGGCTACGGCATCCGCTACGAGTTCGGCATCTTCAAGCAGATCTTCCGCGACGGCTGGCAGGTGGAGCTGCCCGACAAGTGGTTGATGTACGGCAACCCCTGGGAGTTCCCCCAGCCCGACGACATGGTGCGCGTCGGCTTCGGCGGCCACACCGAGATCATCGACGGGCGCGACGGCACTCGACGGGTGCGCTGGCGTCAGGGCGAGACCGTCTTCGGCGAGCCGTGCCACATGCTCGTGCCCGGTTACGGCAACGACACCGTGAACCTGTTGCGCCTGTGGCGGGCGCGGGCCAGCGAGGAGTTCGACTTCGAACCCTTCGACGAGGGCGACTACCTCCGGGCCGTGGATCAGAAGGTCCGCTCCGAGAACATCAGCAAGGTGCTCTATCCCAACGACCACACGCCGCAGGGCAAGGAGTTGCGCCTGCGCCAGCAGTACTTCTTCGTGGCCTGCTCGCTCCAGGACATCCTGGCGCGCTTCCGCCTGCTCAACGACGACTGGGAGGCGTTACCCGACAAGGTCGTGATCCAGCTCAACGACACCCATCCGGTGGTGGCCATCCCCGAGCTGATGCGCATCCTCATGGACGAGCAGGCGCTGGGCTGGGACCAGGCCTGGTCGCTGACCACGCGCACCATCGCCTCGACCCAGCACACGCTCTTGCCCGAGGCGCTGGAGGAGTGGCCCACTGCGCTGTTCGGCCAGCTCCTGCCGCGCCATCTGGAGATCGTCGAGGAGATCAACCGGCGGTTCCTGGCCGAGGTCCGCGAGCGCTTCCCCGACGATGCCGAGTTGCCACACCGCGTCTCGCTCTTCACCGGAGATGGTGAGCAACGGCTGCGCATGGCACACCTGGCCTGCGTGGGCAGCTTCTCGATCAACGGCGTCGCCGAGCTGCAGTCGCGGCTCTTGAAGGACCAGGTGCTGGCGGATTTCGCCCGGCTCTATCCCGACCGCTTCAACAACAAGACCAACGGCGTGACGCCGCGCCGCTTCGTCAGGCTGGCCAACCCGCTGCTGTCCGAGCTGATCACCGACCACATCGGCGACGGCTGGCTCACCGACCTCGATCGCCTGCGCGAGCTCGAACCCCTGGCCGAAGACCCGGCCTTCCGCCTGGCCTGGCGCGCGATCAAGCAGCAGAACAAGCAGCGCCTCGCCGCCCACGTGGCGGACCACCAGGACCTGGAACTCGACCCTGCCTCGCTGTTCGACGTCATGGTCAAGCGCCTGCACGAATACAAGCGGCAGCTGCTCAAGGCGCTGCACATCATCACGCTCTACGACCGCCTCAAGGCCGACCCCGCGCGCGTGATCGTGCCCCGCACCTTCGTCTTCGGCGCCAAGGCGGCGCCGGGCTACCGGATGGCCAAGCTGATCATCCGCCTGATCAACGGGATCGGCGACGTGGTCAACCACGATGCCGACGTGGCCGGCCGCCTGCGCGTGACGTTCCTCGAGAATTTCAACGTGAGCCAGGGCGAGCTGATCTACCCCGCGGCCGAGCTGTCGGAACAGATCTCGCTCGCGGGCAAGGAGGCCTCGGGAACCGGCAACATGAAGTTCGCGCTCAATGGCGCCTTGACCGTGGGCACCCTCGACGGCGCCAACGTCGAGATCCGCGAGCACGTGGGCGCCGACCACTTCTTCCTCTTCGGCCTGACCACCGAGGAGGTGATGGCGCACAAGGAGCGCGGCCACCAGCCGCGGTCGTACTACGAGGGCGACCAGGAGCTGCGCGCGGCCATCGATCGCATCGCGTCGGGCGAGTTCGCCGGCGGGGATCCGGAGCTGCTGCGGCCCATCGTGGATTCGCTGCTCGAGAAGGACGAGTATCTGCTGCTGGCCGACTACCGGGCCTATCTCGACATCCAGGACCGGGTGGAGGAGGCGTACCGAGACGAGGAGGCCTGGACGCGGAGCTCGATCCTCAACACGGCGCGCTGCGGGTTCTTCTCGTCGGATCGGACCATGCGGCAGTATGCCACGGAAATCTGGGGGGTGGCGCCGCTGGCTGTGAAGCCAGGGGCCCAGCGCGAGGAAGCCTAGCCGGCCGCCGGTCCGGGCGGGCCCGGCGGTTGCAATCGGGCTGCGCCTGTTCCACGTTGGCCGCGACCATCCGGCCAGCCATCACCGCTTCCGGCGATCCGACAGGAGTCCCGCACGCATGCCCGACACCGCCCTCGACATCCTGCGCACCACCTTCGGCTATGCGTCCTTCCGCGACACCCAGGCCGCCATCATCGACCACCTCGTGGGCGGCGGCGACGCGCTGGTGCTCATGCCCACCGGCGGGGGCAAGTCGCTCTGCTACCAGATCCCGGCGCTCCTGCGCCCGGGCACCGGCGTGGTGGTCTCGCCGCTCATCGCCCTGATGCAGGACCAGACCGCGGCGCTGCGCCAGCTCGGCCTCCGCGCCGCCTTCCTCAACTCGACCCTGGCCTACGACGACGTCCGCCGCACCGAGGACCTGCTGCGCCGCGGCGAGCTGGACCTGCTCTACGTCGCCCCCGAACGCCTGCTCCAGGAACGGACGCTGGCGCTGCTGGACGAGGTGCACGCGGGCTCGGGCCCCGGCGGCCTGGCGCTCTTCGCCATCGACGAGGCGCATTGCGTCTCCCAGTGGGGACACGACTTTCGCCCGGAGTACCTCCAGCTCGACGTCCTGGCCGCCCGCTACCCGGGCGTGCCCCGCCTCGCCTGCACCGCCACCGCGGACGAGCGCACCCGCGAGGAGATCCTCGACCGCCTGCGGCTGCGCCATGGCCTGGTCTCCATCAGCGGTTTCGACCGCCCCAACATCCGCTACCGCGTGGTCCAGAAGACGCAGCCGCGCCAGCAACTCCTGCGTTTCCTGCGCGACGAGCATCCCGGCCACGCCGGCATCGTCTACTGCCTGTCGCGCCGCCGCACCGAGGAGACCGCCGCCTTCCTCAACGACCACGGCATCACCGCGCTGCCCTACCACGCCGGCCTGGACGGCGACGTCCGCCGGCGCCACCAGGAGCGCTTCCTGCGCGACGACGGCCTGGTCATGACCGCGACCATCGCCTTCGGCATGGGCATCGACAAGCCCGACGTCCGCTTCGTGGCCCACCTCGACCTGCCCAAGTCGCTCGAGGCCTACTACCAGGAGACCGGCCGCGCGGGCCGCGACGGCCTGCCCGCCGACGCCTGGCTCTGCTACGGCCTGCAGGACGTGGTCCTGTTGCGCCAGATGCTCGCCCGGTCGGAGGCCGACGACCTCCACCGCCGCCGCGAGCAGCAGGGACTGGACACCATGCTCGGCTACTGTGAGGTCACCCGGTGCCGACGCCAGGTCCTGCTCCAGTACTTCGGCGAGACCCTGCCCGACCCCTGCGGCAACTGCGACACCTGCCTCGCGCCGCCCGAGACCTTCGACGGCACGGTGGCGGCCCAGAAGGTCCTCTCCTGCGCCGTGCGCACCGGCCAGCGCTTCGGCGCCCAGCACCTGATCAACGTCCTGCGCGGCAGCGAGAGCGAGCGCCTGCGCCAGTGGGGCCACCACCGCCTGCCCACCTTCGGGATCGGCACCGAGTTGAGCGCCCGCGAGTGGCGCAGCGTGGTGCGGCAGCTCGTGGCGCGAGGGCTGCTGGCGGTGGATCCCGAGGGCTACGGCGGCCTGCAGCTGACCGCGGCCGCCGGTCCGGTACTGCGCGGCGAGGCGGCGCTGGAACTGCGGCGGGACATCCTCGATTCGGCGGCCCCGGCCCGCCCGTCCCGCAAGCACCGCGCGGCCGCGCACGAGGCGCTCTCGGCGGTGGTCGAACAGCTCGACGGCGACACCGAATCGCTCTTCGACCGGCTGCGCGCGAAGCGCAAGGAGCTGGCCGACGAACAGGGCGTGCCGCCCTACGTCATCTTCCACGACAAGACGCTGGCCGCCATGGCGGTGCACCGGCCGCTGACGCCGGAGTCGTTCCTGCGGCTCAGCGGCGTGGGCGAGGCCAAGCTGGAGAAGTTCGGCGAGGCGTTCATGGGGGAGATCCGCAAGAGCGTCTGACAGCAGGGGAAAGTATCACGAACCTGCGGACGTCCGCAGATTCCCATGACCAGAGCGCCGGAATCCTGTCCATTCAGCAGATGGTGAGCCCTCGGCTGAATGAGTCACTGCCTGAACACTCGCCTTTCCCAAGTCCCCTGGTATAACATCCCCCCAAGAAACACTGCTCAGCCTTACCAGACCGCGGCCACCAACCGGGAGCACGACACCCATGTCCAGAGTCCTGATCGCCGCCCTCTTGCTCGCCCCGATCCTGGCCACCGCCGCCACCGCCGCCGCCCCGGCCGACACGACGGTCTCGGCAGCAGAGCAGCAGACCTGGGCCGTCGGAGCGCTCTTCCGCTCGGCGTCCATTCCCTTCGAGACCGAAGAGCGCACCGTGGCCACCTTCTATCCCTTCGTCTACTACGAAGGCGAGCGCTTCTTCTTCCGCGGCGTCGAGGGCGGCCTCAAGCTGCACCGCACCGGCGACTGGGAATTCAGTGCCCTCGGCCGCCTGCGCTTCTTCGACATCCCCAGGGAGTATCAGAACAAGATCCAGGGCGACAACATGATGTGGGGCCTGCAGGCGCGCTACAATCCCTTCGGGCCCTGGTTCGTGGCGCTGGAGGCCATGACCGACCCGCGCTGGAAGCCGTTCCTCAACGGCCGGGTCGGCGCGCGCTGGGAGTCGCTGCGCTGGGAGTTCAAGCCCTACGCCCAGCTCCAGCTCAAGAGCAGCAAGTTCAACAGCTATTACTACGGGCTCGAGCAGGAGGACGTCTCCGCCGGCACCGAACTGAGCCTGGGCTTCACCACGAACTACTACGTCCTGAGCAACCTCTACCTCGTGGCGGCCGCCGAGGTCGCCCACCTCGACCGGCCGGTCCGCAACATCTCCTTCGTGGACAAGGACTGGCACGTCGAGGCCTGGCTCGGTCTGGGCTTCTCCAGCGACAAGAGCAAGCCGGCGCCGTCGAGGCTCGAGAACCCGCGCTACCTGCGCCTGGCCCAGGGCTGGGCCACGCCGTCGTCGCTGGCCAAGATCATCCGCTTCCAGGCCGAGGACGACCCCTACGACAACATGATGACCTCCATCTTCTACGGCCATCCTCTGTCCGACACCCTCTTCGGCCTGCCGCTGGCGGTCTACCTCCACAGTGGTCTGGTATGGCACTGGAAATCGTCGGTGCAGGATCATGCCCAGGAGCTGGTCATCGCCATCAAGCTCTACTACACCGTGCCCTGGCCCATCCGCTGGAAGCTGGGCGCCGCCGAGGGCATGAGCTGGGTCAACACGATCCCCTACGTCGAGCGCACGCAGCTGGCCAAGAAGGGCTATGAGCCGAGCAATCTGCTGAACTTCCTGGATTTCTCGGTCGACCTGAACATCGGCGATATCGTGGGCGGCGAAGGCGCCAAGCGGTGGTGGTTCGGCTACAGCATCCACCATCGCTCGGCCATCTTCGAATCCGCCCAGCAATTCGGCCGCATCAAGGGCGGCAGCAACTTCCAGACCCTGTACCTGCAACGGGACTTCTGATCGGACGGACCATGGACGACCTCGTCAAGCGGGCCCGGCATTTCGCCACCCAGGCGCACCAGCGCATCGACCAGCGCCGCAAGTACACCGACCAGCCCTACGAGGTCCACCTCAAGGCGGTGGCCGGAATCGTGGCCGAGGTGAGCGAGGATCCCGAGATGATCGCCGCGGCCTGGCTGCACGATACGGTGGAGGACACGCCGGCCACGTTCCAGGACATCGAGCTGGAGTTCGGTCCGGGCGTGTCGCAGCTGGTGGCCGAGGTCACCGACGTCAGCCGCACCGCCGACGGCAACCGCGCGGTGCGCAAGGCCCTCGACCGCGCCCACCTGGCCCGGGCGTCCCGGCGCGGCCAGACCATCAAGCTGGCCGACCTCATCGACAACTGCCGCGACATCTGCAAGCACGACGAGCACTTCGCCCGGGTCTACGCCATCGAGATGGCGGCGCTGCTCGAGGTGCTCGGCGAGGGTGACGCCACGCTCTTCGCCCGCGCGCAGAAGACCCTGCGCCAGTGCCTCGACCGCCTTGATCTCGCGCTGCCCACGGTGCCGGCCAGTGATCCCGACGACGTGCCGCGGCACACGCCCCGCCGGCCGGTGCTCAGCAACCTCGAGCTGCAGCGCCTGTTCATCCGGGCCTTCGCCGCGCGCGAGATCGCCGAGCCGTTGCGTTCGTTCGACGGCCAGCGTCCCGCGCCCGAGATCCGCGACCGCATGGTCGACCTGGACTTGCACGTGGTGGGTCTGCGTCGAGCCGGGGAGGTGACGGGCTATGCCCTGCTCATGGATCTGACCGGCGGCACCGCGGCCGAGGTCCAGCGTCTGTTCCGCGACGACCAGGTCGTGACGGGCGAGGCCGCGTTCTCCGAGGTCGTCGAGGTCCTCAGCCGCCACGACCACTGCTTCGTCTCGCTACTCGACGACGTCGGCGGGGTGGTCACGCGGGCCGACATCCAGAAACCCATCGTCCGCATGTGGCTCTTCGGCGTCATCACGATGATCGAGATGAATCTCACCGAGCGGGTGCGCGAGCAGTGGCCGAACGAGAGCTGGGCCGAGCACGTGACCGAGACCCGGCTCGTCCGGGCGCGCGACCTGCAGGCCGAACGCGAGCGCCGCGGCCAGCCCTGTACGCTGCTGGATTGCCTCCAGCTCGGTGACAAGGCGCAGATCCTCCTGCAGGACGAGGCCGGCATGCGCGACCTGGGCTTCCGGACCAGGCGCGAGGCCCGGCTGGTGGTCCAGGAGCTGGAGTCGCTCCGCAACAACCTGGCCCACGCCCAGGACATCGTCACGCACAACTGGCCGTTGATCCTGGGTCTGACGCGGACGCTGGAGGCGCGGCTCGCGGTCGGCGGCCGTACGGGCTGAGATCCTAGTCCACCGCAGCCGGTGACACGCGGATGTACTCCTCGTCGAGCACGATGTCCGGGTGGAGCGAGTGCCGCAGCGGACAGGTCCTGCCCGCGTTGATCAGCTTCTGGAAGTCCTGATCGCTGCAGTCGGTGACGATCTCGTAGCGCACCACCAGCCGGCCGATGCGGCGCGGGTTGGCCGACATCTCCTTCTCCACCGCGAATCCGATCCGCGCCACGGGGATGCCCGTGTTGTGCGCGTACATGTTCATGATGGTCGACCCGCAGGCGCCGAGCGACGTGGCGCAGAGGTCGGTGGGGGAGAAGAGCAGGCCCTCGCCGCCGTTGTCCTTCGGGGCCATGGTCTCGATGACCGAGCCCGAGTCCTCGTGCACGATGCGGACGGTGGTCTTGCCGGTGGTCTCGCCGACGGTGCGGACGATCATGCTGGCCTCCTGGGTGGATGGTCTCCGGGGAGTTTGGTACGCGTGCAAGCCTGAGGCAAGTCCGCGCTCAGCCCCACGACTTGCCGGGTTCCTGGATCGAGCGGATCACGAACTCGAGCACGGGGTCGGCGGCCACCGGTTCGGTGAAGGTGGCCGGCACGAAGCTCGGCGCCATGACCAGGTCGCGGGTCCGCAGCTCGTCGATGAGGTCGAGCCGCTCCTGCTCAGGGCGTGTGGGCATCCTCGATCACCTTACGGAAGGCGTTCTTGCGCGTGATGAGCTTCTCCCGGGTCTGCACCACGTTCTCGACGAAGTCGAGGACCTGGCTCTGCAGTCGGACGCGGTTGAGACGATTGATCCTGGTGATGCCGCCCGGGCTCAGCACGTTGACCTCGATGAGCTTGCCGCCGATGACGTCGAGGCCGGCGAAGAAGAGGCCGTCGCGCACGAGCTTGGGCCCGATGTGCTTGCAGAGCGCCTTCTCCTGGCGGGTCAGCGTGTGCTTCTTGACCGTGCCGCCGACGTGGACGTTGCTGCGCGTGTCGTCCTCGTGGGGGATGCGGCGCATGGCGCCGATGGGTTCGCCGTTGAGCATGAGGATGCGCACGTCGCCGTGCTCGGCGCCCTCCACGTACTCCTGGAGGATCACGTAGTTGCTCTGGGGGCCCTCGCCGATGTAGAAGTCGAGCAGCGAGCGGAAGCTCTGCCGGGCGTTCTTCTCGATGAGGATCACGCCGCGGCCGCCGAAGCCGTTGAGCGGCTTCATGATCATCTTGTCGTGCTCGGATTCGCGGAGCACCCGGTCGAGGTATTCCTTGTTCTTGGAGACGTGGGTGACCGGGATGAAGGTGCTGTCCGGGTCGTTGAACGAGGCGGTGTAGAGCTTGTTGTTGGCGATGCGCAGCCCGTCGATGTCGTTCATGATGAAGGTGTCGGTGCGGACCTGGTCGAGGAAGTTCAGGACCACGGGATCCAGCGGCGGATTGGCGCGCATGAAGATCACGTCGAAGCCCGACAGCGGCAGCTTGCTGCGCTTGAACTCGATGTGCCGGTAGAACGACGGGATGTTCGCCGAGATCTTGTTGTTCTGGATCACCTGGCAGAACGCGTGGGCCAAGTTGTCGCGGATGGTCAGGCTGTGGGGCGAGGTCACCGCCACGCGATGGCCGCGGCTGGCCGACTCGTGGATCAGGCGCAACGTGGTGTCGGTCTCCGGGGAGATGTGTTCCCACGGGTACATGAGGAAGCAGATGTTCATGGTCTTCCCTCGGGGGATGAGACGTGCCGATCGGCGCCTGCGCGGTGACCGCATGCCGTGGGGAGCGGTAAGATAGGCCAAGGAGGACGGCGGCACAATGGCCACCCGACCCCCGTGCCAGTATCGTGATCGGTGAGGGACGTGCACCAGGACGGACGACCGAGACGGCTCCCGCTGATCTCTGGCAAGGAGGGTCCGTCATGGCAACGACTCTGGTCCTGATCGCCGCCGGTCTCGCCGCGCTCGTCCTGGCCGGCTGGTTCTTCCTGCGTCACCGCCGCTCCGTCGCACGCCGGGACATGGCCTACGGCGATACCTGTCATGGCGCTCAAGACTCGGCCGACGTGTCCGAGGTTCGTGTCCAACCACCGGCCGCGAGCATGGACCAAGCCGAGGCGACGGCGCCACCACCGGCCGACCCCGACCGCCTCGCCTTCCACACCTACTGGCACAACCCGGTGCCGGTGGACCAGTGGCGCGATCTGCTGGTCTACATCGTGGTCAATCAGGCCGGTCTGGAGGCGGCCTCGCAGGACGCCCTGACGCGACTGGAAGCCGCCGGCGAGGCCTTCGCGTCGGGCTCGGCGCTGGCTCGCGAGACGGTGGCGGCCGGTGCACAGATCACCGTCTGCCCCGAACTGATAGGATTCCGTTTCGACCCCCCGGTGATCAATATCGAACTGACGCGCGACTGGCACCTCGCGGCCTTCCGCATGCAGGCTCCGGAGCGTCCGACGACCCGGGGCGGCGTGGTCACCGGTCGGGTCAACTTCTACGTGGGCACCGTGCTCGTGGGCGAGGTGGCACTGGCGTTGCGGGTGGACGAGACGGGCACCGCCGACGTGGGCTGGGACCGCGGCGCCGCGGCAGCCTACCGCCGGATCTTCGTCTCGTACTCGCACCAGGACACCGAGATCGTCAGCCACCTCGAGGCCGCCTACACCGCCCTGGGCGACACCTACCTGCGCGACATCAAGGTGCTGCGCAGCGGGGAGGTCTGGAGCGAGGCCCTGGAGGATCGGATCCGCGAGGCCGACGTGTTCCAGCTCTGCTGGTCCCAGGCCGCGAGCCAGTCGACGTTCGTGGCGCGGGAATGGCGGTATGCGCTCGGGATGGAGCGACCACGCTTCATCCGCCCGGTCTTCTGGCGCCGACCCATGCCCGACGTCCCTCTGGATCTGGGTCACCTGCACTTCGCCTACCTGCCGCTGCGACCCGAGCGCGGCGCCCGTTCCGCGGAGGCCTGAGTGCGATCTGGAACAGTGCCGGCACGGGTTGCGTAGGTCGGGGATGTCCGGAGCCAGAACCACCGGGAGATCGCCATGACCACGCGCCGCACGTTCCTGAAGACCACGGCCACGGCCACCGCCGGACTGGCCGCCCTGAACGCCACCGCCGCCGCATCCGCCCAGCCCTGGGCCGAGCCCCGGGATATCCGCCCCGCGGACCGCAAGCTGCGGCTCCTCTTCCTCGGCGGCACCCGCTTCATCGGTCCGCACCAAGTGAAGCATGCCCTTGCCCGCGGCCACGAGGTCACCCTCTTCAACCGGGGCAAGTCCAACCCGCACCTCTTCCCCGACCTCGACAGGCGTCAGGGCGACCGGGACACCGGCGACTACGCGGCACTGGCCGAGGGACGCTGGGACGCCGTCATCGACAACTCCGCCCACCGCCCCCGCTGGGTGCGCGAGGCGGCCGAGGCCGTGACGGGCCGGGTCGACCGCTACCTCTTCATCAGCAGCACCGGCGTCTATCATCCCTACCTGACCCAGGGGATCGACGAGACCGGCGCCCTCGCCCCGCCGCCCGACGACATCGATCCCGAACAGATCACGGGCGAGAACTTCGGCGGCCTCAAGGTGCTGTGTGAGCAGGAGGCCGAGAAGCATTTCCCCGGCCGCACCACCGTGATCCGGCCCCACCTCATCGCTGGCCCCTACGACGGCAGCGACCGGTTCACCTACTGGCCGCTCCGCATCGCCCGCGGCGGCGAGATCCTCGCCCCGCCGCCCGACGATCCCGTGCAGTGGATCGACGCCCGCGACCTGGCCGCCTTCACCATCCACGCCCTCGAGGCGAAGCTGGACGACACCTTCAACGCCGTCGGTCCGCTCTCTCGCTGCAGCGTGGCGGGCCTGCTCCACGGCATCCACGCCACCCAGGGCAACGCCTGCACCTTCACCTGGACCACGCGGGAATTCCTGGCCGAACACGAGATCGGCGGCTGGATGGACCTCACGGTGTGGATCCCCCCCGTGGACGACTATCTGGGCATGTGCACCATCGACGGCCGCAAGGCGGTCGGCGCCGGTCTCAGCTTCCGGCCGCTGGCCGACACCGTCCGCGACATCCTGGCCTGGTGGGACACCCTGCCCGCCGAGCGGCGCGAGAAGGCGCGGGCCGGCCTCGATCCGGCGCGGGAGCGCGAGATCCTGGCGGCCTGGCATGCCCGGACCTGAGGAGTCTCAGGGAAGAAAGCGACGGACCAGCCAGACCAGGAGGTTGAAGGCCGCGGAGACCAGCAGCAACGAGATCACGGGGATGTAGACCCTCACGCCGGCACGTTCGATGCGGATGTCGCCGGGCAGGCGCCCGAACCAGTTCAGCGCACCGGACCAGACCAGCAGGCCGACCATCACGACCAGCAGGCCGATGAGGACGATGAACTTGCCGAGGGCCAGGGGTGTCATGGAGCCTCCGGATGCAGTCGTATCAGCACCCGGCGAGGATACCATGCCGGTGTCAGGTTGGAAGCCCTCTCAGGCGACGGACTGGGGCGATCTCACCGTGACCTGGGCCAGGATCCGCCGCAGCTCTTCCGAGCGGATGGGCTTGCTGAGGAAGGCATCCATGCCCGCGTCGTGGCAGCGACGCTGGTCCTCGGCGAAGGCTTGGGCGGTCAGGGCCACGATGGGCACGTGACGGTCGTCGCCCCGCTGGGCCTCGGCCCGGCGGATGCTGAGCGTGGCCTCGATGCCGTCGCTGACCGGCATCTTCACGTCCATGAGGATCACGTCGTGGGTCCCGTCCCGCCAGGCCTGCACGGCCTGGGCGCCATCGGTCGCCATGGTCACGACGTGCCCCCACTTCTCGAGCAGCCGCGTGGCCAGACGCATGTTGATGGGGTTGTCCTCGGCCACCAGCACCCGCAACGGCCGCTGATCCGCGGTGCAGAGGTCCTCGTCGACCACCACCGCCGGTGTTCCGGCCGCCAGCTCGAAGGGCAGGTTGAAGCTGAAGGTGCTGCCGCGCCCGATTTCGCTCTCGAGCACTAGCTGTCCCCCCATGAGCTTCACCAGCCGGCTGCTGATGGTCAGGCCCAGGCCGGTGCCGCCATACTCTCGCGTGGCCGAACCGTCGGCCTGGCTGAAGGCCTCGAAGATCGCCTGCTGCTGGTCGGGCGCGATACCGATGCCCGTGTCGTGGACGTGGAAGAGCAGGGTCACCCGCTCGTGGCCCATGGCGGCGCTGCGGATCTCGAGCCGGATGGATCCTTCCTGGGTGAACTTCAGCGCGTTGCCCAGCAGGTTGACGAGGACCTGGCGCAAGCGGACCGGGTCGCCCAGCAGGTGCGCGGGAATGTCCTCGGCGATCTCGACCACCAGCTCCAGGCCCTTCTGTTCGGCCTTGGGGGCGAGCATCCTGGTGATGTTCTGGATCTCGGTGCGCAGTTCGAATCGCGTCCTGGCGACCTCCATCTTGCCCGCCTCGATCTTGGAGAAGTCGAGGATGTCGTTGATCACTCCGAGCAGCGCGCGGCCCGAGTCCTTGATGATCTGCAGGTACTCGAGCTGCTCCTCGTCCAGTCCGGTCTCCAGCGCGAGGTCGGTCATGCCGAGGATGCCGTTCAGCGGGGTGCGGATCTCGTGCGACATGTTGGCCAGGAACAGGCTCTTGGCCTTGCTCGCGTGCTCGGCGGTCTCCTTGGCCGTCATCAGCCGTTGCTCGTAGCCGGCCCGTTGCTCCATCTCGCGCACCAGCAGCTCCTTCTGCTGGTTGAGCAGTCGTGATCGGGTGGCCTCCTCGTCGAGCCGGGAGGCCAGGCGCATGGTGTTGAGCTGGCTGCGCAGGATCAGGATCGAGGCGGCCAGCAGGACCAGGGTGGCGCCGCCGAAGAGCAGCAGGTTGCGCAGGGGCGTGCCGGACGCCATTTCCGGCGGCAAGGGGCGGATCTGGATGAGGTCGAGCTGCGACCAGGGGATGCGGGCCTGCACCAGTTGCAGCGGCCGCTGCTCTGGGTCTGGCTGGACGAACTGGAAGGGCGTGGGCGTGCCGATCGCCGCCGTCACCGGTTCCGTGTTCCAGATCCCGTCGTGCGCGGCGTCATGGGTGCCGAGGACGCGGCCGCCATGCGCCAGTCCCGAGCAGGCCAGCCGTTCCTCGTGCAGCGCGCTCACCAGTTCCAGCAGCTCCTCGAGCGGGATGGCGCCCACCAGGGTGCCGTGCAAGTGGCCGTCATCCGCCAGGGGCATGGAGATCAAGCAAGAGTGCTGTCCGGCAGCCCGTGGCAGGTGGAGCGTGCCGCCTGTGGGCAGGTGCCCCACGATCGGGAGCGCCTGATCGAGGGCGAGCGGTAGGTCACCCTGTCCGGGGTAGGAAGCCACGATCTGACCGGTGTGGTCGAGCAGCGCGATGCTGGAGAACGTGGCGGTCGAGAGCTGGCGGTCTCGGCACAGTTCGGCGAATGACTGCTCGACCTCGGCTACCGCGGCGCCCAGGCCATAGCGCATGCTCATGCCCAGGTTGCGGCCGGCGAAATAGCCACGGATGGCGGTGGACCGGCCGAGGTCGACGAGCTTGTCGTTGGCGTTCAGGAGCGACATGCCGATGCTCGTGGCCTGGTAGCGCGTGAGCTGTTCGGTGTCCGCCTGCGCCCTCTGCAGGAGCCCCAGATCGCCGCGGTAGTTGTTCAGCAGCAGATGACCGATGCAACCGGCCAGCGCGACCGTGACCACCAGGGTGGCGCTGGTCCAGAAGTGTGTCGTCCGGGCGAGACGGCGCCACCAGCTCATGGGGTCGCGACCTCCGCGGCGAAGAACGTGGGATAGTAGCGCCGCACGGCGGGGTAGTGCCGATCGATGAGGGCGTCGTAGGTCCCGTCGGCCCGCAGCTCGGACAGGAAACGGTCGAAGGCGACGGACAGCGCGGTGGATTGCGGGGGGAACGCCGCCGCCATGTGCTGGGGCGTGCTGATGGGTCCGAGCACCTTGATGCGGCCGGGATAGCGGCGGAGCGCCACCAGGGCGTCGGGGACGTCGAGGATGGTGGCCTCGGCCTGTCCGGTGAGCACCGCCGGCGCCATGAACTTCAGGCTGTCCTGGAAGAGGATCACCTCGGCGCCCTGGCCGGCGAGGTCGTAGAGACCCGGGTCGAGGCAGGTGTTGGGCTTGGCCAGCACGGAGAGGCCGGCCAGCAGGCGGCAGGTCGTGCGGATGTCCACCAAGGTGTCGCCCGAGGGGTCGATGGGTTTCAGGGCGGCCTCGGCCGGGGCGATCAGCCAGATCTGGGTGGGGAAGACCGGACGCGAGAACTGCACCAGCTTCTCGCGCCAGGGCAGCACGGTCATGCCCGTGGCGATGAGGTCGCCGCGTACGGGGATGGCCTCGCCGAGCGAGACCCGGTCGCCGTCGCGGACCACGGTCCGGCCCAGGAGGTCGCCGATGATGTGGTCCCAGTCCGATTCCACGAACTCGTAGGCCACGCCGAGGTGCGCGGCGAAGCGTTGCACGAGCTCGACGTCGAGTCCGCCATCGCCGTTCACGAAGTTGGCGTAACGGATGCCCAGATGGCGTAGCTGACCCCGGGCGAGCACCGTGGGCAGATCGTGGTCGACGAGCGCCTCGCCGGCGGCGGCCTGGCCGGGGAGGGCCACAAACCAGGACAGGGCCAGCCAGAGGAACAGGGCCAGGGGTATCGGTCTCATCTTGGGTTCTCCGGCGCTAACACGTAAGATGGTCGGGTTGTACGGATCCGTTCTTCCTCCTTATCGGACCGATGTAGCCTTTCTTGAGATGGGATCGGATTCCATGGCGGGTCATAAGGCGAAACGGCGCATATCCAGCGGGACGCTCGTGGGCTGGGCGGTCCTGCTGTCGATCATGCCCTTGCGTCTGGCCACCGCCGGCGACCGTTATGATCTCGACAGCGGGCGCGAAGCCGCGCTCTATGGCACGGGCTTGCTGGCCGGCCTGGGCACCTGGCAGCTCGGTGGTCGCCAGGAGACCCTCACCGACGTCGATCTCACCGGCCGGGACCGTACCCGGATCGCCGCTTTCGACCGCGTGGCCACGCGCCAGTGGTCGCCGGCTGCGGCCACCGCCAGTGATGTCTTGCAGGTGGGCATGCTCGCCGGCCCGTTGCTGTTGCTGGGCGAGACGGGGTCGGCCATGAGCTCGGGCGACTTCCTGGTCATGTACACCCAGACGCACCTGCTCGATCAGGGCGTGGTGGGGTTGCTCAAGACCGTGGTGGGCCGTCCCCGGCCCTTCGTCTACAACGACGACCCCCGCATCCCGGCCGAACTGAGGCGCAGCCACACCGCGGTGCGCTCGTTTCCCAGCGGCCACACCGCCACGGCCTTCGCCTCGGCCATGTTCACCGGCGAGGTCTACGCACGCCTGAATCCCGACGACCCCGGCCGCCACTGGGTGCGCGGCGGTTCGCTGGCGCTTGCCGCGGTGACCGGCTGGCTGCGCGTTCGCGCCGGCCGCCACTATCCCACCGACGTCCTGGCCGGCGCGGCCATCGGCACCTTCATCGGCTGGCTGGTGCCGCGCCTGCACGAGGTCGACCATCCGGGCGGCGGCGCCGACAAGGCCGCCCCGGGCCTCACCTTCGCCTTCCGGTTCTGAACGATGGGGAGCATCGATGCCCAGCAACGTCGAGATCAAGGCGCGGTTGTGCGACCCGGAGCGGGTCGCGGCCGTCGCCACCCGATTGGCCGCGATGGCGCCCGAGGTCATCCACCAGCACGACACGTTCTACCACGCTCCCACCGGTCGCCTGAAGCTGCGCCGATTCCCCGACGGCACCGGCGAGCTCATCGCTTACCGTCGTCCCGATCTGCCGGGCCCCAAGACATCGTCCTACCGGCTCTACCGCACGGGAGACACTGCTGGTCTCCACGCCGTCCTCTCGGCCGCTCTCGGCAGTGCCGGGGAGGTGCGCAAGGAGCGCTGGCTATACCTGGTGGGCCGCACGCGCGTGCATCTCGATCAGGTCGAAGGCCTGGGCGCCTTCCTCGAGCTGGAGGTGGTCCTGGCCGAGGGGGAGGACCCCGCGGCGGGCGAGCGGGAGGCGCACGAACTCATGGCGTCGCTGGGCGTGCCGGCGAAGGATCTGGTGACGGGAGCCTACGTGGATCTCCTGGCGGGGGGTGCGGGGGCGGGCTGAGATTCGGATGGAACCTTGTCGGGCCGATTTCGTTCTACCAGGGGTCAACGCCTTCTTGTTCACGTCGTTGACTCCCTCCAAAAGGGGGCGGGGGTTGGGGCCTTTGGTACCTCCGTCCCCTCCCTCTTTTTCCCTCAGACCTCGATCAGCATGGGTGCTTCCGGTTCCTGATCCGGCGCCGGTGCGCCTGCCTCTTGCAGGAGCTGCCCCTCGTCGAAGCGCGCCTCCATGAAATCCCGGAAACGGCCGAGGTTCGTGAGGAAGAGGTCGAGCAGCTCGGGATCGAACTGGCTGCCCCGGCCCTCGACCATGATGGAGAGCGCCTCGGCGAGTGGCATGGCGGGGCGGTAGCAGCGGTCGCTGGTCAGGGCGTCGAAGACGTCGACGATGGCGACGATGCGGCCGAAGACATGGACATCCTCGCCGGCGATCCCGTTGGGATAGCCGCGGCCATCCCAGCGCTCGTGGTGTTCGTTGGCCACGATGGCGGCCGCCTGCATGATGGGGCGGTCGGACTGGGAGAGGATCTGGTGGCCCAGGGTGGTGTGGGTCTTCATGAGGTCGTACTCGGCGTCGGTGAGCTTGCCGGGCTTGTTGAGGACGGCGTCGGGGATGCCGATCTTGCCCACGTCGTGCATGGGGGCGGCCAGACGCAACAGCTCGCATTCCTCGGTCGGTAGGCCCGCCAGCCGGGCCAGGAGCGCGGCTCCCTCGGCCACGCGGTCGACGTGGTTGCCGGTCTCGTGGGAGCGGCTCTCCACGACCTCGCCCAGGGTGTGGATCACCTCGCTCTGGGTGGCGATGATCTCCTGTTCCTTGGCGCGGGTCTCGGCCTGCGATTCCTTGAGCTCGGCGGCCATGGTGTCGATGGCCTCGGCGAGCAACCCCAGCTCGGTGCGGCTGCGCAACCGGATCGGCGTGTCGAGATCGCCCTGGCCGATGCGCTCGAGACCGGCGCGCAACGCATCCAGCGGGGCGAGCAGACGGCCCATGACCAGCAGGGTGACCAGCGCCGCCACGGTGGCCAGGGCCACGGTCAGCATGGCCACCTGCTTGCGGTTCCTGGCCAGCGCCGTGGTGATGTGGTGGCGGTCCTGGGCCACGAGGACCGAACCCACCACCTGGCCGCCGGCGTGCCGCGCCGGGACCCGTGCCGCCATGATGTCGTTGTTGACCAGGATGATCTCGTCGTCCTCCAGGCTGGCCAGCGCCATGTGGGGCGTGAAGGTGTCGAGCAGGGTCAGCTGGGTGCCGAGCCGGCGGACATCGGGATGACCCTGGATGCGGCCGACGTGGTCGAGGACCACGGCCCGGGCCAGGTCCGGCCGGCGCTGGAGCATCTCGCTGACGATGGGGCAGAGGGTCAGTTCTGGATAATCGGTGAGCAGGGCGTCCGCGCTGAGGAGCGCCAGGTGGCGGGCCTCGAGCAGGAGCCGGGTCTCCATCTCGCGCTGCAGCGCGCGTCGCACGTTTCGCTCGGTCATGCCGAAGATGCCGACCACCGCCAGACAGACCAGGCCCACCGAGGCCAGCGAGATCATGAACTTCATGCTCATGGTGCGTCGTCGTCGGGGTGTCATCAGGGCGATCCTTTCCGGAGGCTAGCGGCTGCCGACGATCTTCTCCATGCGGGAGAGCTGCTGATGGGCGCGCTCGAGGTAGCCGCGGGCCCGGGAGTCCGTGGGGTCGACGCGTAGTGCCTGCTCCCAGCTGGCCACGGCCTGGCGCAGACCGCCGCCGGCGTAGGCCTCCATGCCGGTGGACAGGTACTCCTGGGCCAGGAGCTCCCGCACGTTCTCGTGGTCGGGGTCGGCCGACCAGACCAGTTCCCAGTAGCGGACGGCTTCCTGGCGGCGATCGGCCGCCATGGCGTCGAGGCCGCGGCGGTAGAGATCGGCGATCTCGCGCCGGCGTTCGGGCGACAGGCTGGCGCTCGTCGGGGTGCCTGGCGCCTCCCTGTCAGGCTGGACGCGCTGGTGATCCTCGGCCAGGCGACTGGAAGCCAGGGCGACCTGGTGGTCGAACTCGGCTGCGGCGGCGGCCAGGCCTGGCGCCTCGGGGTCGAGACGACGGGCGGTTTCGAGCCGCTTGCCGGCGATCTCGAGCTGACCGGCCTGCGCCAGGGTCACGGCCTCCTCGGCGAGCGCCGCCGCGCGGCGGGTCATGGCGCTCTCGGTCCGGTCGAGCATGGTGGCGGCGTCGGTATCGTCGGGCGAGATCTCGAGGATGGCTGCGAAACCGTCGCGGGCGGTGAACCAGTCCTCGCTGCTGAAGGCGTCGAGCGCCGCGGCGAAGCGGGCGCGGATCTCGCGACTGCGGGTGGCGCGCTGGTCGCTCTCGGCCTGCACGCGAGCGAGCCCCTGGCGCGCCTGGGAGTCGTCCGGCACCATGGTCAGCACGCGGCGCCAGCTGAGGGCGGCGGCGTTGAGGTCTCCGGAGCGTTCCTGATCGCGGGCCAGTCCGCGCCAGGCGGTGGCGGCGAGGTCGTCCAGGTCCGTGCGTTCGGGGGCGAGCACGGTGAGCGTGCCGACCAGGTCCAGAGCCCGCTGCCAGGAACCGGCGTCTAGCGCGCTGCGGGTACTGGCCACCAGCTGCTGCTCCCGCTGCTGGTTGCGGCTGGCGAAGGCCGAATCCAGACGCTCCTGCAGCGCCGCCTCGGCGGCGGCCTGGGCGGCCTGCCGGCTCTCGGCCACGGTGGCGCCGAAGCGGATGGCCAGCCCGAAGCGGTGGATGTCGCCCAGGGGATTGTCCTCGTACTGGTAGTCGGCGCCCAGGCCCTGCCAGCTCAGGCCGAGGCCGGCGGTGAGGTCGCCGGCGGCCGATCCGACCCGGACGGCGAGGATGTCGTGCAACCGGGCTTCCGCGCCGAGGTGCCAGCGGCTGTCCATGCCACGAGTCTGCTCCAGATCGGTGGCGACGCGGAGCCGCAGGCCGCTGGCCAGGTCGCCCGCCCAGGCCAGCCCGGCGCGGATGGCGGTGGGGTCGGGCACGTTGTCCTGATCCAGCTTGATGGTGGGCTCGATGGCGTTGCGGATCGACAGGCCCAGCGCCAGCTGATGGGCCAGTCCATGTTGCGAGCCGGCCAGGGCGAGTGGGCGGGCCCAGATCCCCAGGTCCATGCCGACCCCACTGTCCTGATAGCCGGCCAGCGCCTGCCGCTGGAGCTTGAGCGTGCCGCCCAGGGCGAGGTCGCCGTCCAGGAGGCTGCGGCCGAAGCCCAGGGCCAGCTCGGTCTCGCTGTCCTCGAGGTCGTCGCCCAGCAGGAAGCCGCGGTCGTCGCGCTCCTCGATGCCGTCGACCCCGAAACGGCGCCAGGTCAGCGAGGTGGTGCCCCAGCGCCAGCTCGGCAGCACGAACGAGGCGTACTGCTCGTTGAAACCCAGGCCGAAGAGGGTGGTCTGGCTGGCCTGCAGCTCGCGACGCTGGACGCGGCCGAGGCCGGCGGGATTCCAGATCGGCGCGCTGGCGTCGTCGGCCAGGGCGCAGAAGGCGCCGCCCATGGCGAGGGCGCGGTTGCCGGCGCCGGTGGCGAAGACCGAGCGTCCGCCGCCGTCGTCCATGGCGCGCGCGGTCCAGGCCGGCACGCAGCACGACAGCAGGAGCAGCGATGCGAGGAGGCGGCTCGGGCCGCGCCGCGCCGTCATCGGACCACCGCCACTTTGCGGAGCAGCCGCTCGCGGCCGCCGCCCTCGTAATCCACGGTCAGTTCGGCGAGGTAGGCCCCGTTGCGGACGACCTGTCCCTTGCCGTTGCGGCCGTCCCAGCCCAGATCCTGATGGAGGCCGGCGCCGAGCGAACGGTCGCGCAGGAGCGTGGTCACCGACTCGCCGCGCGGCGTCCAGATGCGGAGCGAGACCCGCCCCGGACGCGGCAGGTTGAAGGCGAAGGCCGTGGCCTGCCGACCGGCGGCGAAGGGGTTGGGAAAGTTGATGTAACTGGCGGCGAGGTCGGCGGCGCCGAGGCCGGCCGCCTGGGTGCGGAACGGGAAGACCAGGCCGGCGTCGGGACGGACCGTGACGCGATCGGTGCTGCCGGGCTGGGTGCAGACCAGGTCGTCGGCCGACACCATCAGGCTCACGCCGCGGGCGGCACCGCCCGCGCGGCCCGCGATGTGGAGCACGAGTGCGAGGCTCTCGCCGGCAGGGAGCACGAGGGGCGGATCGGCGGCGAGCGCGATGGCGGTGTCGGTCTCGGCGATCTCCAGCGAAGCCCAGAGGACATCGCCGACCAGGATCTCCGCCGACGTGAGGGCCGCTCCCGCCGTCAGCGGGGTCCCGTCGCGGTCGGTGGCGTGCACGACCAGGCTGGGCAGCTCGAGCGGCGCGGCACCCGCGGGCGCCGGATTGGTCAGCACGAGGTGGGCCGCCTCGGTCAGCGAACCGTCGATGGGCAGCAGCGGCGGCAGGCGGTCGAGCCAGCCGGCCACGGCCTCGCCCGAGGCGGGTTGCAGCTGGGCCAGACCGGAGCTGACGGGCAGGATGGCGCCGGTGGCGGGCGTCACCGCGACGGGGGTCAGGAGGTTGGCGTCGCGGGCGACGAGGCAGGCGGCCGTGGCCAGCAGCTCCAGGCCGCCGGCCGGCGCGTTGGCCTCGATGTCGACGCGCAATTCCAGGGTGGTCCGGGTCTGCGGTGCGAGCAGCCGTCCGTCGAGCAGCAGCAGCACGAAGTCGTCCTGGTAGGCGACCGGGAGCGCGAGGTCGACGCCGTTCCAGAGCACCCGGAAGCCGTCGAGGATCGTGTCGGCGTCCTGGGGCCGGCGCCGATGGTCGAGGCAGGCCAGGCGCAGGGTGTCGAGGCGGACGGCGGCGGTGCCGGGCTGGCCGGGATGGTCCAGGTGCAAGGTGAGGGCCGCCACGTCGTGGGCCCCCTGGGCGATCCGCGGCGGCAGCTGGGCGAAGCCGCTCAGCTCCAGCGTGGAGGCCGGGGCCTGGGCGGTGACCACCGGGCCGGCGATGGCGGCCGGCTGGTAGATCACCGGCACGTCGGTGGCCATGTTGGCGTCGCGGGCATCGAAGCGGTCGGCGGGCTCGAGCTGGAGGCGGAGCGGCCCCAGGACGGGATCCGCAGTCAGGTCGCCCAGCACCGACACGTTGACCGGAGGCGATCCCACGGGCACGGTGATCTGGGGCAGGCACTCGAACACCACGAGGGTGTCGGCAGGACCGGTCAGGTCGCGCACCGCGTGCGTGGCCAGCGGACCCTGGACCCAGAGCCGGGACAGCCGTGTCGCCACGTCGGGCAGCCGTCGCCCGAGGGTGTCCACCACCGATACCGCGAACGCTCCGACCTCGACCTCGCTGCCCGTCTCGTCGCCCTGGCTGGCGAGCTGCAGCCGGAGGAGCTCGACCGCGTCCTGGCCGGCGCCGACGGTGCGATCGGCGAGGGGGGCGGCGGCCACGGTCAAGCCGGTGGCCTGGGCCACGATGCTGCCCGTGGTCGAGCGGATGGGGAAGTCTTCATCGACGAGCTGGACGCTGCGGGAGAGTCCGCTCAGGTTGTCGACCACCCGGAGATCGGCTGGCGATTCCAGGCTTACGCGGAAGCGGCTCACCTGGGTATCCAGAAGGATTTCCAGACGCAGCAGGAGGCTCACCGGTTCGCTGGCCGTCACCACCACGGGCGGATCGAACGCCAGGGTCATGGTCTGGCCGGACGTCTCCAATTCGGTGCGGTCGCAGTAGATGTTGATGCCCTCGTGTACGGTCACTCGCGACAGCAGATCGGCGGGCGCCACCGGGTTGTCGTCGCCGTCGTCCAGGGTGATCACGAGCTGCTCGAGGCGCAGGTCGGCGCGCTGAGGGCCGCCGCTGTTGAGCAGGGTCAGGGAGAGCGGGACCACTCCGGATTGACCACGGTTGATGGAGAAGGGCATGTTGGTCACCGGAAAGAGACCGAGATCGACAGCGGGCAGCAGCACCGTGTGGGGCGCCGAAACCGTGGCCAGCGAGCCGCGCGGCTGTCCGCCCACCACGCCGTCGCCCTCGCAGCGGCCGGTCATGAAGACGGGACCCGCGCCGGTGGCGTCGTAGACCCAGGTGAAGGTGCCGCTCTCGCCCTGGCCGAGGTCGAGGCTCGCCGGGATGGGGCCCGACGCCAGGGTGACGCTGCCGTCGCCGGTGGCCTGTAGGTCGCTGGGCACGATGCCGACCACGTCCTCGCCCCCCACGTTGGAGACGGTCATGGTCACCGGCACGCTCATCTCCGTGGTGCTGCGCTCCAGCTCGAAGGCGAGGCTGGAGAGCAGGGGTGCGGTGGAGATGAGCAGCGAGGTGGGGCTGGTGACCGCGCCGTCGAGGGGGCCGTCGTTCTGCGAGACCATCTCCACGCCGTCGCGGGGGACGCTGAGGCGCACGGTGGCCGAATCGGTGGGGGTTGTGGCCACGGTCAGGCCGGCGAAGAGCCGCTGGCCGGCGGCCGGCACGGGCAGGTCGAGGTCCAGGGCGATCCAGTCCTGTCCCGAGCCGACGAGATCGCCGAGGGGCGTGTCCAGGCCGGGCATGAAGATGCCGTCGCCGTCGTCGGCCCACAGGCCGAGGCTGGCGATGTCCCCGGGGGTGGCGTTGCCCAGGTTCGCCAGGCGCAGGCTGGTGATGGTGTCGGCGAGGTAGCCGTTGCCCGGGATGGTGAGGTCCAGTGCCAGGACCGGGCCATCTTCGGCCGTGAGCGAGACCGGCGGCACCGCGGGGCAGGTCAACTGGGCGGCCACCATGCCGTCGATCTGATGGCGTGCGTTGTTGGCCAGGGGCCAGGCGCCGACCAGGGCCGAGGGCGGATCGAGGTCGAGGTCGGCCGCGCCGCCCACCACGGCGCCCAGGCTGTCGCCATCGGCGGCGCCCAGGGTGGCGACGTTGGCGGTGAGGAAGAGATGGGACACGGCGTCGGGTTGCAGGACCCAGCGCACGGTTTCGAAGGTGGCGACACCGTCGACCCAGGTGGTGGAGGTGACCACGGGGTCGATGTCCGGCCCGTCGAGCTGGCCGTCACCATCGCCGTCGACCTGCAGGAAGAGCTGATCGACCATGCCGTCGAGGTCGTCCTGGCTGGCGCCCCCGGCGACGCCCTTGGAGACGTTGCGCACGCGCAACCGGCGCACGGTGCGCTCCCCGGCGTAGAGGTTGCGCGCCACGAGATGCAGGAGCGGCACGCGCTGGTCGCCGGGATGGACGATGCGCGCGGGGATGGAGACCGTGGTGACCACGACCTTGTCGGTGGCCGAGATGGTCTGCACGTAGGGGTTGATCACCGGCACATCCACCGGGCCGTCGTTACCGCTGGCCACGCCCACGCCGGTGTCGTCGCCGGCGGGCAGGCTGAGCTGGACGGTGCCGCCCAGCGCGGCCTCGTTCACGTCGACGGTGACGAAGACCCGCAGACCGCTCGCGGTGATGGGCTGCCAGAGTTCGCTGGCCTCGTAGCGCTGGCCGCCGGTCCAGTACATGTCGCCGATCCGCGTGTCGGCCGCGGCGTCGAAGGTCCCGTCGCCGTCGTCGGCCCAGGCCTCCACGCGGGCGATCACCGAGAGCGGCGTCGCCGTGCCCAGGTTGATCACGTTGAGCCTGGTCAGATGATCGGGCTGACCGCCGTTGGCGGGCAGGGTCACGTCCAGAGCCAGGTTGCGCACCGACCCCATCTGGAAGACCTCGGCGCCCACCTCGTGCAGCGTGATCTGGGCGGCGGTCATGCCGTCGATGCTCAGAATGCCGGGCGCATGGACCGGCCAGTCGCCGACGATGGTCACCGGCGCGGCGAACGCCAGGTCGCCGGCCGACTGGATCTCGGGCCTCAGCTCGACGCCGTCGGGGGCATTCAGATCGGCGGCGCCGCGCAGGAGCAGCGTGAGCGTATCGCCGGCGGCCACCATCAGGTCGAGGCCCGTGACCTCTAGCCTCCCGTCGCTGAAGCCGTCGGTGGACAGGACCATGCCGTGATGATCCTGCAGCACCACATCGCTCCAGTAAGCATCCTGGACCGCCTGGTCGACGCCACCGGTGACGGCGTTGTGCAGGGTCAGGGCGGTGAGCCGTTCCGCCTGGCTGCCGTGGTTGATCACACGCAAGTCCAGGACTTCGTCGTCGGGACCGCCGGGCAGGAGCGCGCGCTCGTCGGCCGCCATGGCCGCGGCCTCGATGGCGATGTCCGAGGGTTCGCCCACCGTCAGCGCGGCGACGGCGGTGTCGTTGGCGGCCTGGGGATCGCTGCTGCCCTGGGTGGTGGCGACGGCCATGGCCGTCAGGACGCCGCTGGCGCCAGTATCCACGATCAGATCCAGGCTGAGCGTGCGGGTGGCGCCGCTGGCCAGGGGCGTGTCGAGCGACCAGAGGCCCGTACCGGGCTCGAAGACGCCGGCGTCGGCGCTCTGCCCGGCGATCAGCAGGTCGGCGGCCAGCGAGAGCTGGACCCGCGCGGCCGGGGCGAGACCGGGGCCGTCGTTGGCCAGGATCACCGTGAGAGTCGCCGGATCGTCGGGCCAGGCCATGGCCGGTTCGATGGTGGCCGTGACGGCGAGGTCGGTCACCGCGATCACGGTGAGATCGGCCGTGGCCTCGTGATTGCCAGGATCGGTGTCGCCGGCGAGGGTGTCGAGACTGGCGCTGGCGGTGAGGATGCCGCTGGTGTCAGCGTTGGAAGTGACGTTCAGGGTGAGCGCGGGGGCGTCGCCGGCGTCCAGGGACGCGCTGGATGTCCAGGCGCCCGTGCCGGCATCGAAGCTGCCGGTGTCCGCCGCGTGGTCCACCAGGACCAGGCCGGCGGGCAGGTCCACGGTGGCCGCGAAACCGGGAGCGGCGCCCGGACCGGCATTGCTCACGGTCACCGTGAGGGCGACCGTGTCGCCGGCGTCGGCGGCCAGCGGGGCGAAGACGGCGGCCAGGGCGAGGTCGAAGGCGTCGCCGATGATGAGGGCGCTGCTGGCGGTGTCGTCGGCAGGCTGGGGGTCGTTGCGGCCGGCGGTGACCGCCACCGTGGGCGTGAGGGTCTGGCCGCCCTGGTCGCCGCCCACCAGGAGGTCGAGCAGCAGCTCGGTGTGGCCGCCCATGGCAACGGGGCCGGGTGTCCAGACGCCGGTGGCGTCATCGAAGCTGCCGGTCTCCGGAGTCCAGCCGGTGAGGGTCAGGCCGGCGGGCAGGGTGACGGTGAGCTCGGTGCCCAGGGCCTCGTCCGGTCCGGCGTTGTCCAGGCCGATGGTGAGCTGGACCACGGTGCCGGCCGTGGGGGTCGGATCGTCGGCGGCCATGGTCACGGCCAGGTCGGCGGTGGCCACGGTCAGCTCGGCGGTGGTCACGTTGTTGGCGGTGTTGTCGTCGGGCTGCAGGCTGCTGACCGCGCGGCCGGTAACGGCGCGGGTGGCGGCTCCGGTCTCCACGGTGAAGACGGCCACCGCCTGGCGCTGCTCGCCGCCGGGAATATCCCAGGCGAGATGGACGAGGTCCGCGGTGGACTGGTCGTCGGTGACGCCGGCGTCGGGGGTGAGGGACTGCAGGGCGAGCCCCGCGGGGATCTCGACCTGGAGGATGGCTCCGGTGGCCGCGCTCGGCCCACCGTTGGACAGGGTGGCCGTCAAGGTGACGGTGTCGCCGCGCTCGACGTCCGTGAGGTCGAGGTCCAGGGCGACGCCGAGGTCGGCGATGTCGCCGCCGTCGGCGAAGGTCGCCCAGTAGTAGGTCTGGCCGTCCTCGTTGACCTGGGGATGGGCACCGACGGAGAAGCCCTGGCCCGTGAACTGCTTGAGCCCCTCGGAGAAGTTAAGCTCGGGCCAGAAGTTCAGGGACTCGTTGCTGCCGGCGAGTTCCGTGGTGAGATGGGCGCCGGGTGCGCTGCCGCCAGCCTTGGTCAACGCCCAGAGTGGACGGAAGTCGGCGACGTTGAGGACCCGGTTGGAGGAGCCATCCCCGGTGTATGAACCGAAGCTGGTCCGCCCCGCCGTGCTGGCGAAGGCCACGTAATTGTAGGTCGTCCCCGCCTCGTTGGCCTGCCAGCTCGACCCTACGTGGAAACCGTCCGCCGTGGTCTGGGTGATGGCGTCGCCTTCCAGGCCCACATCATCGAAGGGAACGGATTGTCCCACCGGCATGTCCACCGTGCGGATCCGGCAGCGGGCCGAGTTGCCCGGGATCAGCAGGACCATGCCCGGTGCGAGACCGAGTCCGTCCACGAGCTGATCGGCGGCGCCGTCGCCGACGTAGGTGCCGGTGACGAGCGTGCCTGGATCGTCGCTGAAGGCCACGTAATGATAGTCCACACCGCCGCGGTTGACGTCCCAGTCGCTACCGATACGGAAACCGTCGGCGGTGATCGCGGTGATGCGGTCGGGCAGCAAGTCGCGTTCCTGGGCGAGCTGTTTCGACCAGCCCGGCGGCATGGCCTCGGTGTGGATGATGGCCGACTCGGTGGTGTTGCCCTTGATGATGATCACGGCGGGCTGGAAACCCAGACCGGCGATCTCGTGGCCGCTGACGCCGTTGCCGGAATAGGATCCGGTGGTCATCAGGGCTCCGGCCTCGGTCGCCCATATGGCCGACAGGCCCAGCACCAGCGCCAGGAGACGCCTGGCGCAGGAGTCGGAACGTTCTTTACGGCTTGGCGGCCAGGACATGTGGTTCGATCCAGCCGGCACGTTGGTCCGGTCCGATGTAGTGGGTTGACGAATCCCAGACGGATCTCACGACCAGTCCGGCTTCTCCTCCGTCGGTTTGGGGATCGGTCGGAAAGACTTCTGCTTTAGCTCAGGACTGTCCTGGTCCGGGTTGGACGCCGAAAGGCCAGACCGCCAGCGCGGCGGGGAATGCCAGCGTGGCCACGGTCAGCGCGGTGGCGGGCAGGCCGCTGAAGGGGATCAGGAGCACGGCGGCGGCCAGGGCGCCGAGGCCCCCGCCGCCGAGGTCGGCGGCGTAGAGGCGGCCCACGTCGGCGCCGGGGGTGCAGGCGGTGGAGGCGAAGATCATGGCGGTGATCATGCCGGTCCCGGTGAGCCAGAGCGCGCTGGCGACGAGGTTGCCGCCGGCGAGCAGGCCCAGGGTGGCCAGGAAGCTCCAGAACGAGAGCACCACCAGCAGCCCGGGCAGGCGCCAGCGGCCCGTGCGCTGGAGTCGACGGCACGAACCGAGGTGGGCGCCGAACGCCTGGCCCAGCATGACCAGGGTCAGGAGCAGGCCCAGGTCGCGATAGAGGACGCCCAGCCGCGTCTGATGATGGAGCAGGAGCACGCTGGTCAGCATCATGGCGGCGAGGCCGGCGTAGCCGGCCACCAGGGCCCGGACTCCCCGGCCTCGCCGGCGGATCAGCAGGACCAGGACCACGGCCACCGCCACGGTGGGCGCGAGCCAGCGGCCGGGCCGCGGCGCCGAGCGCCAGCCCAGGCCAGGGAAGACCCGGCCCAGATTCCAGAGCAGGGTGTCGCCGAAGCAGACCGGGCGCACGTCCGTGTTGGCAGGCACCTGGGCCTCGGCCAGCGCCGAGGCCACCTCGGCGGTGCGGTCGCCCGTCCAGCGCCAGCGGAGCCAGGCGGGGGAGGCCAGGGCGGTGCTGGGGGCGGCGTCCGTGAAACGAGCGGCGAGGCGGTCCGGATCGCGGACGAGGGTCCGCTGCGAGGCCAGCAGCACGGTGGCCTGACCGGGGAGGACCTGGACGTCGGCGAACACGTTGCGCAGCGCGCGGTACACCGAGGCCACGCGTCGCGCCTGGCGTGGTGTCCACAGGTTCTCGCTGGTGCGTAGGCGGAGGGCCAGGACGCCGCTCGGGGTCAGGCGCCGCGCGCAGAGCTCGGCGAATTCCTGGGTCCAGTAGCGATTGGCTCGGGCTGTCAGGGGGTCCGGCAGGGCCGAGACCACGAGGTCGAAACGGCCCTGGCTGGCGGGCAGCCAGGCGCGCGGGTCGGCCAGGATCACGGCCGAGGGCGGGTCGCGGTCGGGCAGATGGGAAAAGGCGTGCCGGACCAGGTCGGCGTCGGGTTCCACCTGCACCAGGGTGGTGGGCCGGTAAGGGGCGAGCTGGCGGGCTAGGTTCTCGAGCCAGCCGCCGAGGACGAGCACCCGGCCCAGGCTGTCGCGCTGGGTGGCCGCCAGGTGGACCAGCTCCTCGCCGCTGGGATCCTCGCTCGAGAAGATGAGGTTGTCGTCCTGGAAGATCGCGAGCCGCCCCTGGTCGACCTCGATGGTCAGGCGGCCGTGCGGCGTGTCGCGTGTGTCGATCAGGTGCGAGTGGGTCCAGCGGGTCAGGGCGCGATCGGTGTCGCCGGCCACGATGGCGATGACGAGCAGGGGAACGAGAGCGCCGACCGCTCCCAGCCGCCAGCCGCGGCCGCCCGTGGCGGCGAGAGCCAGGCTCGCCAGGCTCGCCAGGGCCGCGGCCAGCAGGGCGGGCCAGCCCAGCGCGGGCCAGACGCTGGCCATGGCGCCGCCCCCGGCCGCGCCGAGGCATTCGAGGGCATAGGTCCGTCCCGGGACGCCGCCGTCGGCGATACGCCGTGCCGCCGCCAGGCGGAAGAGCACGCCGGCGGCGGCTCCGGACGGGGCCAGCACCAGGATGGTGCCGACGAGCAGGCGGCCCAGTTCCAGGTCGGCGCCGGGTGCCGTGCCCAGGAGCGGGCGTAGGCCGCGCGCCAGCACCAGACCGGCCGGCACCGCCGCGGCCAGCACCAGGGCCGCTAGTGGCAAGGCCTGCGGGCGAGCGCGCCCGGCCACCGCGCCGATCGCCCCTCCCCCGAGCCAGATGGCCAGGCCCAGCACGTAGACGATCTCGCCGCCGTAGCTCGCCACGCCGATCTCGCGCAGCAGGACGACCTGGGCGAGGAGGGTGGCGAAGCCGACGAGGACCAGCTGCATGGTCGGTCATTCCTCTCCGAAAACCTGGGCCTGGAAGGTCGACAGCTCGCAGCCCGGACGCCGCCAGGCGCTGCCGTCCAGCCCCGCCTTGCGACACAGCCGGGTGAGCAGCGTGTCGCGGTCCCAGCCCTGCTCGGTGGCCACCTGCGGCAGGAACACCGCCTGGCGATCACCGCGGCGGATCACCACCCCGTCGCGGCCCACGCGCACGGCCTCGGGGCCGGGCACCGGGTGCAGGGGCGTGAGCACCGAGATCTCCACGTGCAGCGACGGCATCTCGCGCGCGGTCACCGGCGGGAAGCGACGGTCGCCGACGGCGGCCTGGATCGCCATGGCGCCCACGACCTCGCCGAGCGCGCGGTCCTCGGCCATGTGCCCGATGCAACCGCGCAGACGACCGTCCTGATCGATCAGGGTGACGAAGGCGCCCTGATGGGCCGCGAGACGGGGGTCGAGGTCACGGGCCAGCGGGGCGGTGCCGGTGGCCAGGAACTGCTGGACGGTGCGGCGGGCCAGCGCGAGCAGGGCGGACTCCTGGGGATCGGTCAACGGCTGCTCGGGGTCTGCGGGCGATGGCGGCGTGAGCGCGCCGAGTTCCCGGCCGGGTTCGCGGCGCTCGCTCACCAGCAGCGCACCGTAGCCCACCACCCTCTGTGGCTCGCCCAGCGCCGTCTCGCCGCTGTGGACACGGCTGAGGACTTCGCCGTGGTTGGCGCCCAGCATGCTGGCCGCGTGCAACATCACCAGCAGCGGGCCCTCGCCGCAGGCACAGGTATCCAGTCCGGGCAGCGACTGACGCTGGAGGCGATCGATGGTGCGGCTCACGGCCTCGGGGTCGAGCGAGGCTGCGGCCCGGAGGACCTCGCTGTCGGCCGTGACGGCCACCGACCCGTCGGGGTAGTGGGAAAGGTCGCTACTCGCCACGATCACCGCCCGCCGTCCCCGCAGGACCGAGGCGAGGACCTCGGCGAGCTCGCGGCAGGTCTCTGGGTCCCGCGTCCCGATCACCAGGGGCAGGATGCGGGCGCTGGGCAGCAGGACCTGCACGAAGGGGACCTGGACCTCCACCGAATGCTCACGACGATGGCAGTCGGCGCGATAGCGGAAGAGCGGGCCGTGGTCCTCGAGGAGCAGGCGGGCCAGCGGCCGATCCACCGGAGCGGTGCCCAGGGGCGTACGGTATCCCGTGCCAGGGTAGACCGAGGCGCCGCGGAACGGCTGGCAGGTGTGGTTGGTGCCGAGGATCACCACCAGGTCGAGGTCGCGGTCCTGGAGCTGTCGCCAGGCGTCGGCGGCGGGCTGACCGCTATAGATATAGCCGGCGTGGGGCGCGAGCAGTCCCCGGGGCCGGCCGGGCCGGGGAGTCCTGGCGTCGCGCAGCAAGGCCTCGATCCCGGCGCGCAGTCGGGCCGGGTCGGCCTCGTAGAAGCTGCCCGCGACGGCGGCGGGCCGGGCTCCTGGATCGGGGACGGTGTCCGCCAGGGCCGAGGCGGCCAGCAGCGACAGGGTCAGCAGCAGGCGGACGATCATCGCCAGACTCCTTCGATGATGGCGCCACAATGGCGGCAGCACCCGTCCACCAGGTCGGTCTGCGCCACGAAGAATCCCTGGCGCGAGATGACCACCTCGCCGCACTGCGGGCAATAGGTCTGATTGCCCGGATGACCGGGAACGTTGCCCACGTAGGCATAGTGCAGACCCGTGTCCAGCGCGAAACGCCGGGCGCGTTCGAGGGTGGCCACCGGCGTGGGCGGCAGGTTGCGCAGCTGGTAATCGGGATGGAAGCGGGTGAAGTGCAGCGGCGTGTCGGCGCCGGCATGGTCGTGGACCCAGGCACAGAGGCCGCGCAGGTCGCCGTCGGCATCGTTGAGCGTGGGCACCACCAGGTTGACCAGCTCGAGGTGGGTGTCCGACGCGGCGATCTGTTCGATGGTGCGCAGGACGGGCGCCAGTTCGGCCTGGCACACGTCGCGATAGAACGCGGGCTGGTAGCCCTTGAGGTCGATCTTGATGGCGTCGAGGACGCCGCAGAGGTCGCGCAGTGGGCCGGGCTCCATGTAGCCGCAGGAGACGAGCACGCAGCGCAGGCCTTCCTCGCGGGCCAGCTCGGCGATGTCCAACAGGTACTCGAAGAACACGGTGGGTTCGTTGTAGGTGAAGGCGACCACGGCGGCCTCGCGGGTGCGGGCGGTCAGGGTGATGCGGTCAGGGGTGACGATGTCGGCGGCGTAGTCCTCCGGCCGCGCCTGGCTGATCTCCCAGTTCTGGCAGAAGCGGCAGCGCAGGGGGCAACCACTGGTGGCCAGGGAGAAGGCACTGGCGCCGGGCAGGAAGTGGTAGAAGGGCTTCTTCTCGATGGGGTCGGTGTGCGAGGAGATGGGTCGTCCCCAGACCAGGCTGCGCAGGATGCCGTCATCGTTGTAGCGCGCCCGGCAGCGGCCGCGTTCGCCGGCAGCGATGAGGCAGCGGTGCGCGCAGAGCAGGCAGCGGACCGGAGCATGGTCGTGGGTGAAGCTGGTGCGGCCTGCGAGGTCGGCGATCTCGTGGCAGGAGGTGCAGTCCGATGCCGGCCTGGCGCCATCCGGGTCGGCGCCCACCCACCAGCGGGCCACCGGGGCCTGTTCCAGGAGCTGGGCCAGGGTCGCGCCGCGCCGGTCGGCGGCCAGGGTGAATCCGGGCCAGGCCGCCAGGGCGCCGGTGGCGGCCAGCGAGCGCAGGAACGTGCGCAGAAAGCGCCGCCGTCCGGGGTCGAGGCGAGGGGATCGGGGCATGATGCACCTCCCATCTCATCATCGGTTCAGGACCGCGGCAAGGCAAGGAAATGGGGGTGTAAAAATCTCTGGCGTCGGGTCACCCAGTAAAGTACACTGATCTTGTCGGATTTCACCCGATGAGATTCGCGGATATCACGGCCCGATCAAGGGCCGAGAGCGAGAGGATAGATTCCATGAAGCGCATTTCCATCCTGCTGACCGTCCTGGCCTTGTCCAGTCTCATGGCGGTGGCCGTGGCCGGAGACCTGCACCAGCATGCCCAGGCCAAGAACCCGGTCGCCATGGGCGAGTGTTGCGTCGAGGCCGCGCAGAACGGCAAGGGTTGCTGTGGTCAGGACGCGGCGGCCGTTGCGGCCAAGTACGCGGACTACCAGGCCAACGAGAAGGCCCTGTCCGACATGCACGCCTGCTGCGCCGCTGCCGTGGTCGCGGGCAAGGGCTGCTGTGGCAAGGATGCCGCCGCCCTGCAGGCCGCCTACACCGAGAAGGTCGCCACGGCAAGGGCCGAGCAGACCGCTCTGGCCGGCATGCACGAGTGCTGCGCCAAGGCCGTGACCGCCGGCATGGGCTGCTGCGGCAAGGATGCTGCTGGCCTGAAGGCGAGCTACGACCAGGCCGTGGAATCGGCCAAGGCGACCGCTGCCGCGGCCGCCACGTGCGGTTCCAGTTGTAGCGGCAAGACGAGCTGCGGCACCGCGACCAAGTCGGCCGAGAAGCCGGCGGTCCCCAACAAGGTGGCGGCCACCACCAAGTAGAGGGCTTCAGGAACTGGGAGCGGCTCTGCAGGCGAGTCCGTTCCCAAGACCGCGGCTGTCCCCTCTCCAGCCGCGGTCACTCTCACCGGCCGGGTGTCCCATGGACCCCGGCCGGTGTGTTACAATGGGGCGATATTTCACCGGCCGTGAACCCCCACCCAGGAGACCGTCATGTTCCGCCGACTCGCGTTCCTCGCCCTCTTCGCGGCGCTGATCGCCGCCCCCGCCCTCGCCGACTACGCTACCCCCGGCACCGGCGTCCAGTGGACCCTCGACGATCTGGTTGCCGCCTCGGACGGCGCGGTCACCGGCAGCGAAGGTCAGTATACTGTCCACGCCAGCATCACCGTCTCGCTCACCGACCGCCTCGAGCTCCAGCACAGCCAGACCCTCGTGTTCGCCGACACCAGCGGCGAGGTGCAGCTCGACGTCCACGGCTCGCTGATCGGTCGCCAGGCCCACCTGACCTCGGCCACGGCCCAGCCCGGCGACTGGTACGGTGTCCGTTTCCGCGACACCGACGCTGGATCGGTGCTCGACCTGGAGGGTTGCACCCTGGAGTACGGCCGCTACGGCGTGGATGTGGTCTACGCCGACATCCGGCTCGTGAGCTGCCGGATCCGGCACACGCTCGAGAAGGCGGTGGACCTGACCGGCAGCGGCGGCGAGGTCGTGGGTTGCCTGCTGACCGACAACCGGGCCCAGACGATCTACATGACCCTGGGCAGCAGCCCGCTCATCGACCACTGCACGCTCGAGCGCAACAACCTCGACAACAGCAGTCCCTACCCGTACATCAACATCGGCCTGCAGGGCGTGAACTCGCCCACCATCCGCGACTGCCTGATCATCGGCGGCCAGACCAAGAGCGGCGGCATCGCCATCTGGAACCTGAGCCAGGCGCTGATCCAGGGCAATTACATCCGCGACTGCGGGTACGGGATCCTCTGCTACTCCGTTGGCGCCAATCCCACCATCGTCGGCAACCGGCTGGTGGCGAACACCATCAATCCCGACACGGTCAACTGGGGCTTCGGCATCGCCTGCAACGGGGACAACCAGCCGGTGATCGAGGCCAACATCATCCGCGAGCACTGGTACGGCATCGCCATCACCGGCGGCGCCCAGCCCGACCTCGGGCATGCCGAGGCGCTGGAAGGCCAGTCGAGCGGCGGGAACGTGATGATCGACAACGGGCTCGGCGACGAGGTCTACGCCATCTTCAACAACACCAGCAATCCCATCAGCGCCGAGAACAACATCTACGCGCCACCCGGCGAGGTGCTCACCCTCGAGGATGTCGAGGACCGGATCTGGCACCAGGCGGACGATCTGTCGCTGGGGCCGGTGGACTTCGACCCCTCGATCCTCGAGTACGCCATCACGCACGCCGAGTCGACGCCGGCGCTGCTGACCCTGCACGGCGCCTACCCCAATCCCTTCAATCCCCAGACCCGGATCGCCTTCACCCTGGGCCAGGCCACCGGAGTGGAGGTGCGTATCCTCGACGCGCGTGGCCGCTGTGTCCGTCGCGTCGATGCCGGGCACATGCAGGCCGGTCGCCGGGAGGTATCGTGGGACGGGACCGGTGACGATGGACGGTTTCTGCCCTCCGGTCTCTACCTCTATCGGATCAAGGCTGGCGACCAGCAGGCCCAGGGAAGGATGCAATTGGTTCGCTAGTTTTGAGCTATTGTGCCTATTCGTGATGAACGGCGGACTTGTGTCCGCCGTTCGTGTTGTATTTTGCAATGAAGAGTATCACTAAAAATAAAACACCAACCGCAATTTTCCATGTTTACATACAAAAAAAAATCTGCTACGATATCTCCTGAACCTGGAATTAGTCAATTTGCAACATCAGAGTGAAATCAACTAGTTTGATCTTTGATGTCGGCATCAAGACCCAGGTCCGGTGGATGACGCGAATTAGCTCGTCATCCAGCATCCGAGGTGGGGCTCCAATCGCCCCTACGCAACGAAGTTGTTTCCGGGCCCGGAAACACAATCGAATGAGGAGACTACATCATGCGGAAACTGCTAGTGTTCGCCCTGATGCTGACCCTGGTCGGCTCGGCCATGGCTTTCGATCTCGGTAACGAGAAGCCTGCCAAGCCCGTCGTGAACTATCCCCAGAACGTTCCCTCCGGCGACCGCCAGGGCGGCGACACCATTCTGGACGCCGTGATGGTCACCCTGCCCGTCGAGGGCGGCACGGGTACCACCGTTGGTTACACCAACGACTACGATGAGGTCTGCCCCTACAGCGGCTCCACCTCGCCGGACGTCGTCTACTCCTTCGTTCCCGACGCTGACAACCTTCTCGATGTCGACCTGCTCGGCTCGGACTACGACACCAAGCTCTACGTCTACGACGAGAACCTGGTCCTCGTGGCTTGCAACGACGACTTCTACAGCGACTATGTCTCGAAGATCGAGCAGATGCCTGTGGTCGCCGGTGTCATGTACTACGTCGTGATCGACGGCTACGGTGGCGCTTCCGGTAACTACGTGATCAGCATCACCGGCTTCGAGCCCTGTGTCATCGAGTGCCCGGCCGGTGCCCAGATCGAGGGCGAGCCCGCGCTGGTCGACGGCTATGAGGATGCCTTCAACGGTGGCTGCAACAGCCCCGAGTTCGGCAACCCCTTCCAGCCCATCACCGAGCCCCTGTTCTGCGGCGTGAGCGGCTGGTACATCACCGCTGACGGTGGCCAGAGCCGTGACACCGACTGGTTCGAGATCGTCATCCCCGAGAGCGGCGTCCTCGAGATCACCGCTGATGCCGAGTTCGCTACCTACACCTTCGAGCTGGGTCCCCAGGACTGTGGCTCGGTTGGTGTGGTCCAGAACGTGCCCGTCGGCCCCTGCACCCCCGGTGAGATGTTCATCAGTGGCGCTGCCGGCTCGACTGTCTGGTACTGGGTCGGCCCCCAGACCTTCGATGGCTCCGGCGAGTTCACTTACGTGCTCGAGCTGAACATCGAGGGCACCACTGCCGTCGAGAACCACAGCTGGACTGGCGTCAAGGCTCTGTTCAACTAAACAGATGGCTTGATTGAAGTTCCCAAGGGGGCCAAGAGGAGACTCTTGGCCCCCGTTGTACCATCGAGACTGTGTCCGGCCTCCGATTTGCGATATCGGGGGCATGAATACTCACCATATCTATCATCAGGATTGGCGGCCCCCACATTGCCCCAATCCTGACTGCAAGTTCCACAACGACTTGCCCGAGCCCTGGCCCTGCAAACGCATGGGCTTCTTCTACCGCAAGGCCGCCCCCCACCGTATCCGCCGGTTCCTCTGCAAGCACTGCCGTGTCTCCTTCAGTTCACAGACCTTCTCCACCACCTACTACCTCAAGCGCCCCGACATCCTGCCTCAGCTGATGACCAAGACCGTCGGCTGCATGGCCAACCGCCAGATCGCCACCGACCTGAAGGTCTCTCCGACCACCATCGACAACCAGCTCAACCGCCTCGGCCGCCACTGCCTGCTCTTCCACGAGCAGATCCGACAGCGAATGTCGCCGTCCCGGGTGATCGCCGTCGACGGGTTCGAATCCTTCGAGCTGAGCCAGTACTTCCCGTTCCACTTCCATCTGGCGGTGGACTGCCGAACCGGGATGTTCCTGCATTTCACCGACAGTCCGCTCAGACGGAAGGGATCGATGACGGCGCGGCAGAAGGCGCGTCGGCAGGAGCTGGAGGCGCAGTTCGGGCGACCCGACCCGCGGGCGGTGCGCAAGGACATGCAGGAGCTGCTCGAGACGGTGACGCGGAAGGCCGCGGCAGTGACCATCCGCAGCGACGCTCACAAGTCGTATCCGCCGGCGATCCGGGCGGTGGAGACGGCGTGGAAGGTGATCCGGCATGAGGTGACGAGTAGTCGGGATCGTCGGGATCAGCACAACGCGCTGTACGAGATCAACTTGCTGGATCTGTTGCTGCGTCATGGGAGCGGGAATCACAAGCGGGAGACGATCGCGTGGTCGAAGCGTCGCCAGGGAGCGGCGCTGCGGTTGGCTGTGTTCCTGGTGTGGCGGAACTACGTGCGGCCGCGGTGGACGAAGAAGTGTGGGGAGACGCCGGGGATGCAGGCTGGGTTGTTCGGGGGACGGTTGACTGTGGGGGGGATATTGAGTGGTCGGTTATTCGTGTCGAAGGTCGGGCTCGCGGGGCGGTGGCGGGAGTACTACTGGGGGGAGGTGGAGACGCCGGCGTTGGGAGTGAATCGGCGGCATGCGTTGAAGCGGGCGGCTTGAAAGAGAGGGCCTGGGCGTTGGCCCAGGCCCGGGACACAATCTCGTGGGTACAACCTAGTCGACCTGCATGGTCAGGTAGCGGAGTTGCCCTTGCCGCTCCACCTGGAACACCAACGCCCGCCCGTACCCCACATCCCGAACCAGCTGCTTGAGCTCCTTCAACTCCCCGACCGATTTGCCGTTGAGGCTGTAGATCACATCACCCGGCGCCAGCGGCTCGCCGAGCACCGAGGCATCGGCCGTGACCACGGCCACGATGACACCTCGTTTCTGGCGCAGCGGGGGCAGGAGCTTGGCGGTGTCGTCGTCGAGGTCGAGGGCGAGGATGCCGAGGCGACGGATGAGGTTGTTCTGGGGAGTGACCATGTCGAAGAAGCGCAGGTTGGGCTCGGGACGCTCCACCACGTCGGACTGGATGGTCTTCACCTCGCCACCGCGAAGGACCTCGAGGGTCACCGGCTTGCCGAGGGGTTTGGCGTAGAGGTTCACGTGGAACTGGCGCGCATTCTCCATGGGCTTGCCGTCGAGCGAGAGCACGATGTCTCCGGTCCGGAGCCCGGCCTTGAATGCGGGAGACTGGGGGTAGACGTCGCTGAGGATCACACCGTGTTCGCGGGGAAGCGAGAGGCCCTCGGTGAGCCAGGGGGTGATGGTCTGGGCGGCGACCCCGATCATGCTGCGACGCACCCGACCATTGCTGCGGAGCTGTTCGTAAACCACGCTGACGATGTTGCTCGGCGCGGCGAAACTCAATCCCTCGTAGCCGCCGCTCTGGCTGAAGATCAGGGTGTTGATGCCCACGACCTCGCCCCGTGCGTTGACCAGCGGACCGCCGCTGTTGCCGGGATTCACGGCGGCGTCGGTCTGGATGTAGATCATCCGGGACTCTTCATCCAGCTGGCGGGCTAGTGCCGAGACCACGCCCATGCTCACGGAGTTGGTCAGGCCCAGGGGGCTGCCGAAGGCGAAGACGAACTGGCCCTGGAAGAGGTCGTCCGAGTTGCCAAGGGGCAGGTAGGGCAGGGGATCGGCGAAGTCGACCTTGAGCACGGCCAGATCGGTCTCGCGATCCACCCCCACGATGCGGGCGCCGAGGAGCAGGCCACGGTTGTCGACGATCGAGTGGCCGGCAGGGTCCTCGCGCAGGCGGGGGGAGAGGAGGACCTGGACGCGGCGGGCGCCGTCGACCACGTGGGCATTGGTGACGATGAAGCCCTGGGGGTCGAGGACGACACCCGATCCGGAGCCCCGCCGTGTGCCGAAGGTGGCCACCTGGCCCTGGTCCGTGGCCAGGGGGCCGTAGGTGGAGGTGAAGATCTGGACGACGCAGGGGTCGACGGTCTCCGAGATCGAGCGCAGCAGGTCGCTGATCGGCTGGAAGACGTTTTGCTCGTACTGCGGGTCGATCTCCGCATGGGCCGGCGGCACCATGACGCTGAACAGGGCGAGGAGCACGGTGACCGGCAGGACGAGACGAAGTCGGCTTGCGAAGAGCATGGGGGATCCTCTCGGGAAGGCTGGGCGTAGGAACAGGCTCACGATATGCGATCCACGATAACGGTGTTCGGCGGGAATTGCCGCACCGGATGTGTTATCATGAATGTCGATTATCGCCCATGGGTTTGTGAAGAGGTCACCTGAATTGCGCATCGTTCTGCTCTGTTGTCTGGGTGTTCTGGCGACGACCATGGCCGCCGCCGTCTCGTTGCAGGCGGTTTACGAGGCGGCTCCGACCGAACACGGCTATGACCGCTATCTGGAGCTCGAGGCCGGCGTGATCTACACGGGTGGTCTGCTCGTCGGTCCCACGTGGGACGACGATCGGCAGGAGTTCCTTCGCGACGAGGTGGGGCTCGACGTGATGATCGCCGGCAACGGCGCCGTCCTCGATCTGCAGGGGCAGCAGATCTGCATCAGCTTCTGCGACAATCGACTCGATATGGAGGACTGCATCGTCCTGAATGGCGGGGTCCGGTTCCGTGGGGAGATCTTTCCCGACGAGGATCTGTCGCCGCAGGGGTCGGTCCGCTATTGCACCTTCTACCGGCCGCACGACTACGCCCTGCGGCTGCAAGGGGCGGGGGCGGGGATCGTCCTCGAGCGCAACATCGTGGTGGACAGCGTGGACACCGGGCTCGATTACGTCATCTGGTCGAGCGAGGCCGGGCCCAACCTGCCCACCGGCCTGGCGTTCGGGCTCTCGGTGCAGACGGGCGCCTACGGGCTGCCGGAGGTGCGGGAGAACTGGACCTGGTTCGCCGACTCGCACCAGAACGACGAGCCGTTCCACCACTTCTGCTTCCTCTGAGAATACAGCTGAGTGCTGCCCACGGCGTGGGCGGAGGCCGGTGCGGCCCCCTGGAACAACATCGTCGGCGAGGATCCGGGACTGAGCGATCCCGACCAGGGAGACTACACGCCCCTGGTGGCGGCCGGCTACGGCACCCGTGTCCTGCCTGCAGGGATCAAGGCGCGGTCGTGGCCAGCACCCGTGGCCATCGAACCGCTCCCCGCGAACACTGGCCGGCTCGACGTCGGTGGCCTGATCGATACCGACACCGATTGGGACGCCGCCCTGGTGCGGGTCACCGAAGCGGTGACCGTGACGGCGGGAGCCACCCTGCGCATCGCCGCCGGCGCGCGGGTCGAGTTCACCGATTTCTTCGGTCTGACCGTCCTCGACGGTAGCCTGCAGGCCGTGGGTACGCCATCGGCACCCATCGTCCTGACCAGCGAGCGGGCCGACGAGTGGACGCCGGACTACGAGCGCCGCGCCGCCTGGGACGGGCTGACCTTCCTCAACGTTCCTGCCTCGTGCGACAGCAGCCGGGTGCGCTGGTGCGTGATCGAGTGCAGCAAGGCGCTGCCCGAGCCGCCCAGCCCGCCGCGACGCGGTGCCGGCGGCGTCCTGGTTCCCGGGATGGGTGGCGCGCTCCGCGTGGTGGGCACCTCGCACCTCGAGGTGAGCCACTGCATCCTGCGCCGCAACCTCGCCGAGCGCGGCGGCGCCATGGCCGTCCACTACGGCGCGGCGCCGCTTTTGATCAACAACCTGGTCCACGACAACCACGCCCTCTTGCGCGCCAGCGGCCTCTACGCCTCCTACAGCTATCCGCGGCTCGTCCACTGTACCTTCACGGCCAACACCACCGCGGCGCCGGGCGCCTTCTATCACACCGGCTGCGTCGACCACGTCCACGCCAAGCCGCTCCACATCGGCGGCATCTACTGGGGCAACGACACCAGCTACTACGACGACCTGCAGATTCGCGGAGCCAAGCCCTTCTACACGGCCTACTGCGATGTGGGGCTCCTGGCCGGCGGCAACGGCTGCGTGGACCTCGATCCCCGGTTCGACCTCTTCGGCCCCGCGCCCTTCGCCTTGCAAACCGACTCGCCACTGATCGACGCGGCACAGGCCTCGGCGGCCGCTCCCTGGCTGCCGGATCTCGACCTCGCCGGCCGGCCACGGATCGCAGGCCAGTCCCCCGACATGGGGGCCTACGAGGTGGCGGCGACCACGGCCACACCGCCGGAACCGGTGCCGGCCATGGCGCTGCGCTGCACACCCAACCCGTTCAACCCGCGCACGGTGATCTCCTGGAACCAGCCCCAGGCTGGCAGCATCACGCTGGATATCCACGATGCGGCCGGGCATCGCCTACGGACCCTGATGACCGGAACGGTGGCTGCCGGGCACCAGGAGTTCGCCTGGGATGGGCGCGATGAGGCGGGACGGTCCCTGCCGGCCGGTCTCTACCTGGTGCGGCTGCGGGGAACGGCCGGGACGGCGCAGGCCAAGATTCTGCTGATAATGTAATTAAGCAAAGATAATCATCTTGTTATTTGATGATTAATGTGTGATAATTCTATTTGATCAGAGTGAATCTGGGCAGGGGGGTAAGTACTTCTGATGATTGAGGGAGGCTGGTAGCACATCATGCGAAAAGAATACATCAGCCCGGAAATCCGTACCGAGACCGTGGAGGTCGGCGTGTACGGGTGCTATGCCGGCAGCAACAACGACGGCCCCTGGGCTCCCATCATCGGGATCTGGAACCCGCTGTTCACCCTCTGCTGCGGAGGGTAGGTGTTCCTGACAGGTCCGATTCGTGACGAGGCGGCGACCACCGGTCGCCGCCTTTCTCGATACGGTCTCAGGATCGATCCAGCCGGGATCGCTGATATCCACGGGCGGCCATGCAGATCGACGGCGCCGGCCCCGCGAAACTCCCGTTCTCCTGCCAGGCCAGCCCGGGGCAGCGGTGGCAATCGCGACGCAGCTCGCAGGCGGCGCAGGCCTCCAGATCTTCGTCCCGCAGCGATCGCAGTTCCAGCAACCAGGGCTCCGGATCGTCGTGCCAGATGCTCTCTAGCGAGCGTTGCCGGATGTTGCCCACCGATTGTGGCCACATCAGGCAGGGATAGACCTCGCCGCCGGCCGACACGCAGGCCGAGGTGCGGCCGGCCTTGCAGATGAGGACCGCGCCCCCCTCGTAGTCCTCCCCGGGAAGGGGACCGTGCCTCAGCTCCTGAGGGTCGATGGCGGCCAGGGCATCCTCGTCCAGCGCCAGCGCCATGGGCTCCTGCCCGCCGTCCCGACGCGGGGCCACCATGGGCGAGGCGTTGTAGGCGCAGTCGAGATCCCGTGCCAGGTGACGCATGGCCTCGAGATCGCCCACGTTGGGCCGCATGATGGTGGACTTCAGGGTCACCGGCACGCCACGCTCGCGCAGCAGCGTCGCCGCGCGGCGGATCCGGGCCAGGGCGCCCGGGACCTGCATGAGGTCGTCGTTCAACGCGTCCGTGGCTCCAAGGAGCGACATCTCCACACTGTAGGGTCTGCGCGCGGCGAGCATCTCGGCCTGGTCGGCATCGATCAGGAGGCCGCTGGTCAGCAGGGTCACGAAGAACTTGTGCTCGCCGGCGTGGTCGAGGATGGCCGGCAGGTCGGGGCGGAGAAAGGGTTCGCCGCCGGTGAGGGAGAGGTGGAAGACGCCCTCCCGGCGCGCCTGATCGAGGAGGTCGCAGACCTCGGCGGTGGTCAACTCATCGTTCTGGGGCGAGTGGATGACGTAGCAATGACGACAGCGGCAGCAGCAACGATGGGTCAGCTCGATGGCCAGGGCGTGGAGCTGGTTGCGTTCCCAGTAGGATCGTTCGATCTGTCTGAGGAGGCTGCTCATTCATCGTCGTCCGGCAGGCTCAGGAGCCCCTTGGCCAGGAGCTCGTCCACGAAGGCCATCAGGTCGCTCTCGGCCTGGGTGCGGTCCACCTCGTAGGTCTGGGTGATGGCCTCGAGGATGTCCTGGAGCGAATGGTTGCCGTCGATCTGTTGCCAGATGTAGCTGCCGATGGCGTTCAGGCTGTGGATCTGGTTGCCGGCTTCGGCCAGGAACACGGTCTCCTCGCCGACCTGGCGTACGCAGAAGTCCTGGCTGGGTACGGGAATGGCCTGGATGTCCACCATGTCTACCTCGCTACTGGGATGTGAATGCCGCGGTCAAGAGCGGCCAGAAACCGTCGTCGGGCGTGAACACGAGCCGTCGGACCGGCACGGCCTGCACGATCCGGCTGGCCGTTTCGACCATGCGGACGCGCGTCGCCATGGAAGCCGCCTGGTCCAGGCCCACCGGAGGGGCCACCTGGGTGGCCACGGCCGCGGCCGCCTCGCCGGGGCCCACCGGTTCGAGCCGGTGCTCGGGCCCGTGCTGAAGAAGCAAGACCGCGGCCAGCGGGGCGCGGCCCGGCTGTTTATCCCGAAAAAAGCCATTGAAGGGAGTGCTCACCAGTTCGCAACCGTTGCCCGTGAATTCCACCAGTGACATCTCGTCGTTCAGGACGGTGGCCCGCTGGCTGAGGCTGGCGATGGTGCTCTTGCCGGCCTCCGAGGGTCCCACGAAGAGGAAACCCGCGCCGCGGTGGATCACCGAGGCGGAATGCACCAGCCCGGCGTCGTCTTGTCGGCGCTGGCAGGCCGAATGAAAGGCCTGGTAGAGGATCTGCTCGAAGACCCGCGTCATCATCCCGTTGGTCAGGATGGTCTTGACGTGCAGCTCGCCACGCCCGGTGGCGGCGTCGTAGCGGCCCCGGATCAGGCCGTCGGCGATGTCGAAGCCGTCGGGTCCCACGGTCTTGGTCACGATCAGGGAGTTGGGAACCGGGGGATCCTCGACGTGGGGGACCAGGTGCAGGGCGAGCTGGACGTCGGGCTCGGCGGGATCGCTGGGCTGGTCGAAATACGGTTCGAAGGAGGCGGCGAAGGCGGGATCCTCGCAGACCAGGCCGATCACCCGTCGTCCGACCCGCAGCCGGTATTCGTGGTCACTGGCCATGGTGATTCCTCCTGAAGAGCGCCTTGAGCGTGTCCCTGGCGAGCCGGGCCAGGCTGCCCCGTGCCCGGCGCAGACCGTCGTCCCGCGCGGCCACCGTGCGCAGATCGTGCCGGACGCCATCGGCGGCGGTGACGGACACGACCCGGCCCAGGATCGCCCCGGGTCGGATGATGCCGGCCGGGGAGGTGCCGTCGCCACGCTGGAGGAACCAGCCGCCGGGTCCGTCGCCCCAGCCGAGCAACAAGCGATGCGCCACCAGACGATGCTGCTGGCGGAAGACCACGATCTCGCCGCGCTGGCAGCGGCTGCCCGCGCAGGGGGCGATCTCGATGGTGGCGCCCACCGGCAGCAACGGCAGCATGCTGCCGCTCTGAACCGCCAGGGTGATGGTCTCACCCGGTGCGAGGCCCCCTTGCAGGAGCCGCCACTGGTCGGTCGCCTGGTCTGTCGCTGTCGGAGGGCCGGTCACGCGGTCGTCCTTCGCCAGGATTGTCGGTGCTCCATATTCCTGGCAACGTGCCGAAGATTCCACCATAATGAGCTGGTAGACAAGGAGGTTCTGGGGACGATGCATCACCTCGATGCCGAAGGCAACTATCTCTGCGATCTGGCGCGGGCGTGGGCCGGCAAGGTGCCGGGCACGGTGCCGCCCGCCGCGGCCCTCGACCCGGATCGCTTCCTGCGCCAGCTGGCCAGCCAGCCGGCCATGCAGACCCTCGTGCCCCACCTCGACCCCATGGTGCTGCCGGTCGGGGAGCGGTCGCGGCTCGATCAGGCCGTGGAGGTGGCGCGGCGGCGCACCACCTTCATGCTCCTCGAGCTCGAACGGGTGCTGCCGGCGCTGGGGGAGATCGGTTGCCGTCCCGTGGTCCTCAAGGGCGCCTCGCTGGCGCTGACCGTCTACGATCATCCCGAGGACCGCTGGTTCGTGGACATCGACCTCCTCGTCCGGCGCGACGAACTGCCCGCGGTCTACGCGGCGCTGGAACGGCTGGGCTACCGTTTCGCCCGGACCGTCAACCCGGCGCGCTATTACGAGGACTATCATTTCCACCGGATCTTCATCAGCAACCAGGGCGTGTGCATCGAGGTCCACTGGGCGGTGACCCTGCCCCAGTCGGTCTACTCCTACGACCCCGAGCTGTTCTGGCGCACCGCGGTGGAGATCCCCCTGGGCGAGGGGTCGTTCCTGGCGCCGGGCGCGGTGGACCAGATCAACCACGGCGTGCTGCAGGCCATCGCCGGCGGTTTCGGCGACCTGCGCCGCGTCCTCGACCTGCACCTGCTCGACCAGCATCTGGATCCCGAGGAGCGCAGCGTGCTCTGCGCCCGGGCCCAGGCGGGCAACTTCGCCACCGGCCTCTGGCTGCACTACCATCTGCGCGAGGCCCTGCTCGGCGAACCCATCCCGCCCACGGTCCAGCGCCTGTGCCATCCCGGGCCCCGGCTCGCGGAATTCATCGACCGGCTGGACGTGCTGACACACTGCCTCGGCCAGAACGGGCTCCACGATCTGAGCTACACCTACTTGGTGCACTGTCTGTGCGTTCCCGCTACGCACCGCTCGCGGGAGTTTCGCAAGTTCTTCTTCCCGGATCCCGGCGGCCTGCTGGAGGCGCGGGTCGGGATCGACGGTCCACCGGGTCTCTGGCCACGGACCAGGCTGACCCTCGAGCGGATGGTCATGGCCGCGCGACTGTGCGGCCGGCTGGCCCGGTCGACCCTCTAGCCGAACCAGCTCCGGCTGTCCAGGACCTCGTCGCGCTGGCCATTCCGCACCGCGAACTGGAATCCCGGCTGCACGCTGAAGGCGCCCACGCGCCCCCGGGTGTCGGTGGCCAGGTAGCCCACTTGGACCTCGCCGGCATCCTGGCCCAGGCCCCGCGCGATGCGGCCGATCGCCTCCTCGCAGGCGGCCTGGGGGGAGCGCCCCTGGCGCATGAGTTCCACCACCAGAAAACCGCCGAGGGTGCGCATGACGAACTCGCCGTGGCCGGTGGCCGTGGCGGCGCCGACCTCGCCGTCGACGTAGAGCGCGGCGCCGATGATGGGCGAGTCGCCGACCCGGCCGTGGAGCTTGAACGCCATGCCGCTGGTGGTGCACGCGCCCGCCAGCCGACCGGCGCCGTCGCGAGCCAGGATGCCGAGGGTGTCGTGGCGTTCTGCGTTGGCGCGCGGCTGGTACGCGGCGGTCTTCAGCCATTCCTGCCATTCTTTTCGCGCCCGTTCGGTGAGCAGGTCGCGCGAGGGGAAGCCCTGGGCCAGGGCGAAGTCCCGGGCGCCGTCGCCGGCCAGCATGACGTGGGGCGTCTCCTCCATCACCTTGCGCGCCACCGACACCGGATGCTCGATCCCCTCGAGGAAGCAGACGCTGCCGGCCTGGCCCGCGTGGTCCATGATGCAGGCGTCGACTGTGACGTGACCGTCGCGGTCGGGCAGGCCGCCCAGGCCCACCGAGAGGTTGGCGGGGTCGGACTCGGGCACGTGGGCGCCCTGCTCCACCGCGTCGAGGGCGCTGCCGCCCTTCTCGAGCACGCGCCAGGCCGCGGTGTTGGCGGCCTGGCCGAAGTGCCAGGTGCTCAGGACGAGGGGGCCGTCGGCGGCCGGCACCGGGGCGGTGTCGGGATCCTCGGCGGGGGCGTCGCCGGCGCCGAGGGCGGCCCCGGCCAGGGCGCAGGTGGTCAGGAACTGGCGGCGATTGGGCATCAGGATTCCTCCGGGGCGAAGGCGATCTCCACGGTGACGATGCGATGGGGCAACAGGTCCACGGCGATCTCGCCGGTGGGGACCGTGGCCAGGACCAGGTCCTCCTGCCGCTGTTCGAGCAGGTCCAGCAGCCAGGCGCCCGTGGCGGGCAGCCCGGTCCGCAGCACGTCGTGCTGAGCCTGGCCGGTCTGGTTCCAGAGGCGGACCACCAGCGTGTCGCGCCGGGGGTGCCGGCGCAGCGCGCTCACCGCCACCGCCGGATTGCGCTGCTCGAGCAGCATCCCGCCGGGGACGGCGCCGGCGGCCACGCCCTGCCGGGTGAGCACCGGGTCGAGCAGCCGGCGCGAACGACGGCGCAGATCGCCGACCCCGCCCGTGAGCGGCGCCAGCGCGTAACGGAATTCGTGCGGTCCCGGACACTGGGCCTCGGGGGTGGCCAGGGTGGGACCGGCGTTGGTGTGGCGGCGGGTGGGCAGATCGTCGCGCGAGAGCCAGCCCACACAGCGCAGCAGGGTGAGCTGCAGGGTGGCGGTGCGGTCGGGCTCGCGGCGCGGCGCGACCTCGGGCAGGCCCGCGGCGATCACCGCCAGGCCACGGCCGCCGCCGTCCTGGACCAGCGACCAATCCTGCTGCGGGTAGGTGCCGGGGTGTGGCTGCTCCCAGTCCTCGCCGACTGGCGGTTCGAGCGGGCGCTCGGGCAGGACGAACTGGCCGTCCGAGATCACGGTGTCGGTGGCCACGCCGGTGGGGAACCAGGCGCGCAGCCGGTGATCCTCGGCCCGGTTCTCGAACCGGGTCGTCACCTCCACGGTGTCGGACGCGGCTGTCAGCCGCACGGACACGGACACGGGACAGGCGACCGTCTCGTCGCTCCGGGACCGACGGTCGGCAGTGAGGCGGGCCGGCAGGTGCAGGTCGAAACGGGTGTGCAGGGCCCCGGCCAGGCCGGTGTTCTCCACCGTCTCCACGGTTCCCTTGGCGCCGTCGGCGAAGACGGTGCGGCTCCGGGGGCAGGGCGCGTAGTCGTACTCGTCCCCGGCGTCCTCGGTGTCCTCCAGCCGGTTCAGACCCCGGAATTCCCGTCCCGTTTCCTTGTCCACCAGATCGAGGCGCCCGTCGGGATGCAGCGTCACGCGGAGGCGTCCGTTCTCGAGCACCGGACCGTCGGCGCGCACGAGCTCGCCGACCGTGAGGTCGGCCGGCTCGCCGGGGTCGGGGGCGCGGTCGGTGAGGTGGAAGACCGTGTGGCCGCAGGCCGGCAGATCGCGGGCCAGGAACTGGATCTCGAGGAAGCAGTCGACCAGCTCGGTGTCCCGGTCGGCCTCGGTCTTGACGATGCGGTCGGCGAAGGTGTCGAGGTAGGTCTGCAGGAGCGCGCGCTGGTCGCGGGCACGCAGCTCGCTGCGGTAGTCGATGCCCCAGAAACGCTGCAGGAAGCGGCGCGACTTGACCACGAAGGGCACCGCGCGGCCGTCGGGACCGCGGAGCTGCAGGCGATCCAGATGGTAGCCCAGGGGCTGCAGGATCACGAGGCGGTCGACCACCTCGGTGCGGCGCCAGGGCGACGGGTTGGCCACGGTGATCAGGGTCTCGCGGTCGTCGGCCTCGGTGGGGCCGAACGCGGGGACGAGGCGCTCGAGGGTGCGCGCCAGCAGGTGCTCGCCGGTCTCGCGGACCTCGTCGAAGCGCGGGAGCATGTCGCGGTGGACCTGGTCGGTGGAGCAGCCGCAGATGCTGTCGTGGGGGTGGTTCTCCAGGAGCTTGCGCCAGCAGAGGTCCAACAGGCCGGTGCGGTGGTCGAGGCCGTGGACGAAGTGGGCGTAGGCGAGCAGCGGCTCGACCTGGTGGGCGAGCAGGTCCTGGCAGGCCGCGTTGCGTTGCTTGAGCGGCAGGCGCGCCGACCACACGCCCGAGAGGATGAGGGCGTCCTTGCCGCCGAGCAGCTCGCCGCGCCAGGCGGGCAGGTCGGCGGGCAGGTCGCGGCGCACCGCGGCCAAAAAATCGGCGAAGCTGCCGTGGTGGAACTCGGTTTCGGGGAAGGCCTCGCGCAGGGCGGCGAGCATGGCGCCGAACCGGCGCTGGGGCGGGTGGTGGTCGCAGCCGTTGCTCAGGAGCCAGGTGCCGGTGCGGGAGCGGGCGGCCATGCGGGCGAAGAGTTTGCCGATCTTGTCGACCGCGCGGGCCGGGTCGAGCGCGCGGCGCGTGTGCGCGTGCCACAGCTCGTCGTGGCCCAGGGCGGCGGCGTTGACGTAGCCGTCCTCCTGGTTCACGGCGAGGACGCGGCTGCCGTCGGGCGCCTCCCACCACCACTCGAGGCCGAGGCGGTCGCGCTCGTCGCCGTGACCGCGCCAGTAGACGAAGCTGTCGATGCCCGCCTGCCGGAGGATCTGCGGCATCTGGGCCAGGTGGCCGAAGGTGTCGGGCAGGTAGCCCACCTTCTGGACGCCGCCGAGGCGGGCGGCCGTCGCGTGGCCGAGCTGGAGGTTGCGCACCGTGGCCTCGCCCGAGACCAGGAACTCGTCGGGCAGGACGTACCAGGGGCCCAGCGCCAGGGCGCCTTCCTCGACCAGCGCGCGGACGCGGTCCTCCTGGTCGGGACGCGCGGCCAGGTAGTCGGCCACCGCCAGGGCCTGGCCGTCGAGGCAGAAGTGGCGGAAGTCGGGGTCGGTCTCCAGGAGATCGAGCACCGCGTCCACCGTCTCGAGGAGCTGGACGCGGAAGCGGCCGAAGGTGAGGTACCACTCGCGGTCCCAGTGGGTGTGGGAGACGAGGAAGGCGTGGCGAGGGGCAGCGGACATGGGGGCTCCTGGGTCGAGGGTGCGCCCGGAACATTAGCAAAATCGAGAGGGTAAGGCGACCGGTGACTCGAGTGTCGCGAGGCTCCGGAGCGCTCTGCGGGGAGAGGACCGGATCGTCTCTTCGGCCGTTGCGGTTCCGGTTGCGACAGCCGCGGCAGCGGCGCTATCTTGCGCCGGTTGCTCCGGCCCCGGCACGCCCCGCGCGGCGGCCGGCGCCGGGGGCGAAGCTGCGGAATGATCCAAGGAGAGTAGCGACATGGCGGCGGATGGAGATCGGCTGAGCCGGGGAGCCGGGGGTCGGGAGATCGAGGTCCGGTCCGTCGATGGCAAGGGGCGCGGCGTCTTCGCGCTGCGCGATTTCCAGCCCGGCGAGGTCATCGAGCAGGCCCCGGTCGTGGTCCTCCGGGACGACCAGTACGAGCTGTTGAATCACACGCTGCTGAAGGACTACTACTTCGACTGGGGGCCCAACGACTGCGCGATTCCCCTCGGGTACAGCCTCATCTACAACCACTCGGATGATCCCAACGCCGAGACCCGGCGCGACCGGTCGAACGACACGATCACCTTCGTGGCCATCAAGCCCATCGCCGCCGGGCAGGAGATCGTGCACCGATACGAATGTCCGCCCTGGTTCGAGGTGCGCTGAGCGGGCGCGACGTTCCGCATCCGGTTGACCTACATCCAGCCCGTAGCTTCCTTCTCCCGCTTCTGCTCGGTGGGCGCCGCGCCCCCGCCGTCCCCCCAGTTCAGCCGGATCTTCAACCCCACGCGCACCATGGCGCCGGTGAAGTCGAATCCCGGTCCGGTGAAGGTGCCGTAGCCGCCGAAGCTGTCGCCTTCCCACTTGGGCTCGTCGATGTCGGCGAGGCGGTAGCCGCCGGCCACCATGATGGCGTAGCGGTCGCCCACCAGGATGTTGGCGCCGGCCAGGGCCTCGAGCATGAGCGCGGTGCCGCGGAAGTCGTGACGGTTGTCGGTGCCGTCGTAGTCCACCTCGACGTGGCCGTTGGTGGTCACGATGCCGCCGCCGCCCATGACGAACGGCCGCACCCGGCCCTTCGCGCCCAGGCTGTAGCCCACCTGCAGGCGGAAGATGTTGCCCGGCGACTTGATCTTGAGGCTGGCCTCGGGGGTGGACTTGTCCAGGGTGCTCACCAGCCGTTCGTAGCCGATGGCGGTGATGATGCGGCTCTGGGAGACGTAGCCCAGAGCGACGCCGAACGCGGGCCCGCCCTCGAGGTAGTCGAGCGCCTGGGTGCCGGCCTCCTCGTTGACCGTGTCCACGAACTCGTTGACCGTGCCCATGTCGTACCAGCTGTAGCCGCCGGAGACCTCCACGAAGTAGGGGCCGGCGAAGGCGCTGCTCGCGAAGAGGAGCGCGAAACCGGCGATCAGAAGGGGACGATGCATGGCGGTACTCCCTGGCTGGTGTCGAGGCGCGACCTATCCTTGGATGGTAGCGGACACGGGTTCTCTCGGCCACCACGGTGGTGGCGTTCTAGTCCTGGCCGCAGGCCGCGATCAACTCGCCCACCGTGATGCCGGCCACGCCCACGCACGTGTCGGCCGCCCCGTAGACCACATGCAACTCGCTCTCGGCCGAGAGCGTGCCGTCCTCCCGCGGCGGATCGCCGAGGATCCCCGTGGGGAAGACCACGTTGGGGACCTGGCCCACCATCTCCCACGGTTCGCGCGGCTCGAGGATGTTGTCGCGGGTGCGGCCGAGGACGCGGGCGGGGTCGGCGAGGTCGAGCAACGCGGCGCCGGCCTGGTAGAGGCCGCCGCCGAGGTGGGTGGCCACGCCGTGGTAGATGAGCAGCCAGCCACGGTCGGTCTTCACCGGCGGCGGCCCGGCGCCGATCAGCTCGTCCCAGTAGTGCCAGCGGCCGGCCAGCACCGGGCCCACGGTGCGCCAGCTCAGCAGGTCGTCGGAGGCGCGCAGTTCGATCACGTCGCCGGTGGCCGCGCCGCCCTCGGGCCTGACCGTGTTGGGCCGCTCGAGCAGGAGGTACTCGCCGCCGACCTTCTCGGGAAACAGCACGCCGTTGCGCGCGTCGCGGTCGCCGGTCACCGCGAGGAGGTCGAGCCGGCGGAAATCGCTGGTGGTGAAGATGCCGACGCGGCAGCCGCGGTCGAGGTCCAGCGCGCAGGTCACGTACCAGCGGCCTTCGAGGCGCGTGATCCGCGGGTCGTAGACGTGGTGCACCTGGGCGCCGAGCTTGCCGAGGCCCGCGATCTCCACCAGCTCCGGTTCCACCACGCAGGAACTCGGGCCGCAGCCGAAGGCGCGCATCAGCACGGTGCGGCGGCCGCGGGTCTGCACCCGCAGCAGCAGCATGGGGCGGCCGTCCTCGCGGCGGCAGGCGCCGGGGTTGAAGACGCTGGTCGGGTCGACCAGCTCGGGCGGGACGTCGGGGACCTGCTCGCGGGTCAGCAGGGGGCCCTCGCCCAGGCGTCGGAGGATCATCTTCGCACCTCCAGGGAGCTGGGGCCCATCCTACCACGAGCGACGTTCGAGGCAAACAACGGCGGTTGACGTTGGCAGCGAGTAGCCGGTGGTCTAAGATGATCTTGGAGGATCATGTGACGGCAGGGGCGGCCATGCGTTTACGCTGGATGAGACACACGAACCGGGCTCCGGTCGACGGCGCCGGGGGCAGCGACGCCCGCGAAGATCACGATCTGGTGCGCATCTATCAGCGTGATCCCGAGGGGGCGGCGGGCCGGGCGGCGGCGGGCGACCTGCTGGCCCGCTATCGCCGTCGCGTGCTGGTCTGGTGCTGGCGCCTGATGGGCGATCGCGAGACGGCACTGGATCTGGCGCAGGAAGTTCTGCTGAGCGCCTACCAGAACCTGGGCACGTATCGCGAGCAGAGCCGCTTCGGAGCCTGGATCTTCATGATCGCCCGCAACCGGTGTCTCGGCGAATTGCGCCGGCGGAAGGTGCCGCTGGCCAGCGAGGGCGTGCTCGCCCTGGTCCGCGACCATGGGCCGCGTCCCGACGAGGTTCTCGAACGCAAGCATCTGGGTGAGCATATCGAGGAGCTGGTGCGGACGACGCTGGACCAGCAGGAACGCGACGCTCTCTGGTTGCGCTGCTACGAGGGCTTGCCGGTGGAGACGATCACCAGGCGACTGGGCATCCGCGAGGCGTCCGGCGCCCGGGCCGTGCTGCAACGGGCACGGCGCAAGCTGCGGGCGGCCCTGGCGGCTCGCGAAGGAGAAACGCGGTGAACCAGCCCTGTCTCGAACCGCGGGACCTGCCCCTGGTCCTGGACCTTTCCGACGACGACCCGCGTCGCCGGCACCTGGCCTCGTGCCCGCACTGCCGGGCACTCCTGAACGCCTACGACGAGTTCATCGATCCGGGGTCGGAGGATCTCGGCGGCGATCTGGAAGCCGCCGATGCCGAGCTGGCCGGTCGACTCGCCACCGCTCTCGGCAGCGATCATCGTCCCGGGAAAACCCCTTCCGGCTGGGCGGACCGATTCCGCGCTCCCCGGACCAGGTTCGCCATGGCGGCGGTGCTCATCGCCTGCGCCGGGATGTTCCTGGCGCGCGATGCTCAGTTCCGGCAGGACTCGCGCCTGCCGTCCGGACCGGGGTGGCAACGCGGCGAGTCGGCCGCCGCCCCGCAGTGGCAAAAGAGCGACGGGAGCTGGCAGCTGGTCTGGACCGCCGGACCGGCGGCGGCGAGGCCGGTGGTCGTCTGCTTCGATGCCGCCATGGGCGAGCTGACGCAGCTCGAACTCGGGGTCGACGCCCGGGTCCTGGACCTCGGACGGATCCCGGCGGCCGCGGCTTACCTGCAGGTCCTGTTCGTGGCCCGGGAGGACACCGTGGCCCGCAGCGCCATCGTGTCCGCCCGGCCGACGGGGACCTGATCGCCATGGCCGGCAGGGGGCACCGGCAGCGGCGGATCATCCTGCTCGGCGCCCTCGTTCTGGCTGTCAGCGCTGGCGCCGAACCCCGGCCCCGGAACGCGCTCCTCGACTCCCTCGCCACCCTGCACCGGCAAAGTCGACCCGACCTGGTGGACAGCCTCGCCGCCGGCGGCATCGCGGCGGCCCGCAACCGGGCCGACACCCTCGATCTGCGCGACCTGCTCCTGGCGCGCGGCCACACCCGGGCGGCCTTCGGCCGGGCGCGGACCGCCGAACCCGACCTGCGCGAGGCCATGGCGCTGGCCGTCGCGACCGACGACACCCTCGGTCGCCTGCGCGCGCTGCGCTGGCTGGGGGTGGCGGTCGGTCTGCAGGGCCGTTCCCGGGACGCTGCGGGTTGCTACCGCGAACTGGAAGCGCTGGCCGCCGCCGTGGGCGATTCACAGCACCTGGGCTGGGCCTGGACCGGGCTGGCCTACGACCACTACCTCGCCAGCCGCGCGGATTCGGCGAGCAGCCTCTACGGAAGGGCCGCCGGGATCCTGCAGCGGCAGGGCATCACGCGGGGGGCGATCTGGGCCTGGAACGGCCAGGGACTCGCCCTGCGCCAGGCGGGGCGCTTCGATGCCGCCCGGGAGGGTTTCGAGCGGGCCCTCGTCCTCTCCCGCGCCAGCGACGACCCGCTCAACGAGGCGCTGGCCCTCGACGCGCTCGCCCGGCTCGAGTTGCAGTTCGGCGATCCCGGTCGGGCCGAGCGCATGCTCCGCCGTTCGGCCGCCATCCACGCGGCGTACCAGCATCGGCGCGAGGGCCTCCTGCCGCGCATCGACCTGGCCACCGCGCTCACCTTGCAAGGACGCCCCGAGGCCGCCGCCGCGCTCCTGGACTCGGTTCTGGCGGAGTGCCGCACCCACGGCCTGGCCGACCTCGAGGTCCTGGCGGCCAACCAGCTCAGCGACGTGCTGCTCGCCCTGGATCGGCCGGCGGCGGCCACCGCCCTCAGCCGCCGGACCCTGGCCTTGCCGGAGATGCCGTCGGCCATGGCGGACACCGAGGTCCGTCTGCGCCTGGCCCGGGCCCTGGCTGCCCGCGACAGCACGGCCGCGGCGCTGGCCGTGCTCGAGGCGGCGGCGGCCTCGGGAGCCGGCGCGGCCTCGCTCACCCTGGCCTTGGCCGCCGACCGTGGTCGGCTCCTGCTGGCGCTGGGACGGCCCGAAGCGGCTCTGGACTGCACTCGTCAGGCGGAGGATCCCGCGCTCGCCGCCGGTGGCGAGGCGCTGCGGATTCCCCTGCTCACGGTGGCCGGCGACGCCTGGCGGGCGCTGGGTCGACCGGACTCGGCGCTGGTCTCGTTCGGCGAGGCCGTGGCGCTGTGGGAAGCCCGCCGCGCCTTGCCCGAGGACCCCGCCTGGCGCGAACGGCGGAGCGTGGACGCCGCGCGGCTCTTCGCCGGCGCGGCGGCGGCGACGCTGGACGACCCCGGGACATCCTCATCGGAAGCGCGCCGGGCGTCCGCCTTCGCGGTGGTGCAACGCTACAAGGGACGGACCCTGATCGAGCGCATGCTGGGTCCGGGACGAGGCCTGGCGGAAGCGTGGGCGCCGGTGGGCCTGGCCCGGTTGCGCGAGGAGGTGCTCGGTGCGGACGAGGTGATCGTGGACATGGTCCAGGGACCCGACCAGGGGCTGGTCTTCTGCGTGGCGCGCGACACGGTCCTGGTGGGTCGCCTGCCCGGCGGTCGCGATCTGGCGCCACGACTGCGCCGGCTGGAGGATGTCCTCGTCAGCCCGGCGCTGGATCGGGATGATGCGGCGCGGTCGCTGGCGGTGGGACTCCTCTCCCGCTGGCCGGCGGACATCCTGGCGCGTCTGGCCGCGACCCGGCGGATCTACTGGTGTCCCGACGGCGTGTGGCACGGACTGCCGCTGGCCCTGACCACCGGCCCGGCCGGACTTTTGCCGGATTCCTGCACGGTGGTGCGGTTGCCGGCCGTGTCGGTCCTGGCCCGGCTGAGGGAGCGGACTCCGGTGGCGAGGCAGGGGATCCTGACGGTCATCGGCGATGCTCCGGACGGCTCCGGTCCCTTGCCGGGAGCGGCGGCGGAAGTGGCCTGGCTGGAGTCCCGGCTCCGGGACGTGCGCCGGCTCGGGATGTCTCCCACCGGGGGGCTGGACACCACGCGCTGGCGCCGGGCAGCGGTGCTCCACCTCGCGGCGCACGTCGAGCTCGTCGAGGAACAGCCGTGGCAGACGGCGGTGGATCTCGGGTCGAGAACGGGCATCCGGCTGCGCGCCGCCGACGCCGCCGGTCTGCCGCCCGTGGGTTCGCTCGCCGTTCTCTCCGGATGTCGCACCGCGGGCAGCCGCGTGGTCGGCGGCGAGGGCCTGCTCGGGCTGGCGGCGGGATTCCTGGCAGCGGGCACGCCGGCGGTCCTGGCCACGCTCTGGGACGTGGACGACCACGCCACCGCCCGCTTCATGGCCGCCTTCTACGACGCCCTGGCCGACGGCGACCCGGCCGCATCGGCCCTGGCCCGCGCCCGCGACCGCAGCCGCCGCGATCCCGCCACCGCGGCGCCCCGGCACTGGGCGGGCTTCGTGCTCGTGGGCGAGGGCAGCGCGCCGGTGCCGGTGCACGCCCGCCGACCGCTCTGGCCATGGGCGGGGGCGCTGGCGATCCTGGCCCTGGCCCTGATCGTTCCGGTGCGGCGGCCAGGCCGCAGGATGCGTCCCCAACGCTGAACATGCCCGCCTTGGCGCGGTGCGGGCGTCGTGCTAGCCTCCAAGCCGGAGGTGACCATGACCACACGAGAGAACACCAAGAGGGGCCCCTGGGGCTTCTGGTCGACCTGCGGCTGGGCCCTGGGCGTGGCGGTCGCGTTCCTCATCGCCCAGACCATGGTGGTGGCCATCGTGGCCGGGGTGAAGGCGGGGATGCAGCGCCAGGCCGGCGGGGTCGATGGGGCGTCCATCCAGGCCATGGCCGAGGAGCTGGCCAACCACGGCGTGGTGCTCGGCGGAGCGACGCTGGCGTCGGCGCTGGCCGCCGGCGCGGTGGTGCTCCTGGCGCTGTGGCTGCGCCGGGGCTATCCGCCGCGCGAGTACCTGGCCCTGCGGCGCGTCCGACCGCTGACGATGCTCTTCTGGCTCGCCATGATGGTGGCGGCCGGCGTGTTCTACGACCTGGTCTGGCCGCTGCTCGGCGCCGAGAAGCTGCCCGAGTTCATGCTCGAGGCCGCGCGCACCGGCGGTCGCCATCCCTTATTCTGGCTGGGCGTCGTGGTGGCCGCGCCGGTGTTCGAGGAGGTGTTCTGCCGGGGCTTCCTGCTCGCGGGCTGGCGGCGTTCGCGGCTGGGACCCTGGGGCGCGGTGGCGCTGATCTCGGCGCTCTGGGCGGTGGCTCACGTGCAGTACGGCTGGCTCGAGCTGGTGTGGATCTTCCTCCTGGGATTGTTGCTGGGCTACGCGCGCCTGCGGACCCGCTCGCTGGGGACGCCGCTGGCCATGCACGTGGTGTCCAACCTCCTCGCCACGCTCCAGGCCGCCCGCCACGTCGGGGTCCTCTAGCCGCGGACCACCCCGTCGTCGGTTTCGTCGCGCTGCGCCGTCCGCAGCCGCGCGAACATGCGCTGCAGATCGCGCACCCCGCCCAGGGTGAACCAGACGAACACCACGCCGGCGGCCACGAACTGCAGGCCGACGTACCAGCGCCAGAAGCGCGCCCAGCTCGCGTCGCTCACGTCGTGGGTGAGGTTGTAGACCGTGCCCACGGCGAACAGACCGAACCAGAAGAAGGTCCACAGGTAGGTGACCAGGTAGAGCACCTTGTCGCGGCGCGTGAACTCGGGGGTGAAGAGGAAGAGCCGCTGGAAACGGCCGACCACGCCGTCGTCGTCGATCCGGTCGTCGGCCACGGCCCAACGGCCGCGATGGAGCAGGCGGTCGAGGTCGAAATCCTGGCGGCGGCCGAGGAGCGAGACCAGCGCGTAGACCGCCAGCGAGGCCGCCATGCCCAGCATCCAGAATTCCTGGCCGTTGATGGGGAAGTCGGGGTCGAGCTGGTGGGCGACGATCCCGCCCACCGAGAGGCCCGCACCCACCAGCATGGCCGACCAGGCGGCCGCGGTGGTGCCGCGGCGCCAGTAGAGTCCGCCGATGATCACCGCGCCCGAGCCGCCGGCGAAGATGGCGCCGGTGATGGCGAAGAAGAGGAAGATGTACTGGCTCTGCTGGAAGAAGAGCGAGAACAGGAAGATGAACACGGCCACGCCGAGGATGGACAGCCGCAGCGCCCGGAGGTGGCTCGCGGACGAGAGCGCCTTGCCGCGGCGCAGGGGCAAGAGGACGTCCTGGATGAAGATGCTGCCCCACGAGTGCAGGTAGGTGTCGTGGGTGGAGATGAAGGCCGCGAGCATGACCGCGGCGAAAGCGCCCAGCAGGCCCGGCGGCAGGACGCGGACCAGGACCAGCGGCGCGCGGAGCTGGCTGCGGATCGCCTCGCGCTCGACCCCGGCGAGCTGGGCGTTCACCTGGTCGGCCAGGCCGGCGAAGTCGGGGTGGTTCAGCAGCGTGTAAATCACGATGGGCACGAACATGAGGAAGAGGTTCTGGGGGGCCAGCTTCCACATGCCGATGGCCTCGCCCATCTTGGCCTCGTGGGCGCTGGTGGCCGAGCTGTTGTAGGCCTGGGTGCCCTGCCAGCTCATCTTGCCGTAGATCAGCCCCACGATCCCGATCAGCACGTACCAGACGTTGAAGTCCTCGACGTGGCTGGTCTCGAAGGGGTTGATCAGCGAGGCGTTGGCGGGCGCGGAGCCCAGCGCGGCGAAGATCTGGTCCCAGCTCACCACCCGCCAGAGCAGCCAGCCGCACACGAGCACGAAGACCAGGTTGACCAGCGTGCCCTGGAGGAAGTCGGTGACGATGACGGTAACCTGGCCGCCGTTGAACACGAAGTAGAGCGCCACCGTCAGGAGCACGAGCATGACCAGCGGGTAGATGGGCACCGCGAGCGGACCCAGGGCCACGGACTCGGGGAAGCCGCAGTAGCTGATGAAGAACCGCGCGCCCACAGCGGGGAAGATGCCGAAGTTGATGATGCCCGACACCCAGCAGACCATGCCGGCGAACACGCGGAACCGGCGCGAGTAGCGGCGCTCGAAGAACTCGGCCAGGGTCAGGCAGCGGGTCTGGCGGAACCGGTAGATCACCCAGCCGCTCAGGGTGATGATCATCACCACCACAGAGGTGGTCAGGCCCCACCACGACATGGCGAAGCCGGCGACGTAGTTCATCTCCAGGTTGCCGACGATGGTGATGGCGCCGAGGCCGGCGATGCCGCTGGCCACGCCCACGAGGTAGCGGCCGGCCGAGCGGCCGGCGGCCAGGTAGTCGGCCACCGAGCGCGAGTGGCGGTTGCTCTGGCGCACGCCGTAGAGCAACAGCGCGAGCATGGCCAGGACGATGGTCCAGTCGAGGGGGGAAAGCGTCACGGAGGCGATCCTTGGTCGGGACGTTGGTCCGGGTGTCGTCCCGGGAGCATAGGCCATGAGCGCTCGAGGGCCAAGACGCGCCTCTTCAGCGGGAAGTCAGGCGCCCCTCCTGGTCCACGGTCCAGGCGGTGCCGGCCGAGTCGACCAGCGTGGCGGTGAAGGTATCGGTGGTGTGCTCGATGTGGACGCTGCTGCCGATCCCGGGCAGGCGTCCGGCGAAGTGTCCGGTGTCCTCGTGGTGCTGGCGCTGGGCGTAGTACGTCTGCATCAGTCGCTCGTACCAGGGCCGCAGCGCTTCGCGCGGATCCGCCACCGATGTCATCTCCGTCTCCACGAAGGTCACGAACCCCCACCGCTCGGGCGCGTGCATGGCCACCAGCCCCTGCGGCGACCACACCCAGTTGTCCTCGCCCTGCCAGCCGCGGCCCGCGACGGGTGTCTTGACGTAGCGGCCGTCCTCGATCCGGTGCTCCCACTGCACGCGCGAGAGGTTCAGGCGCCAGGAGTCGCCCGGCTCGGGAGGGCAGGCCCGGTCGCCGGCGAGGTCGGCCAGCGCGGCCCAGGGGATGGCCAGCTCCACGGTCCAGCCCTGGTCGGTGTCGCCGGGATCGTTCAGGGTGCCGTCGACGTGGACGGCGGACTGCAAGCCGTCGATGTCCCAGCCATTGATCGCGGGGCCGCCGTCGCGGTAGGGCCGGACCAGGAGCAGGTCCCAGACCGTGCCCAGCGCGTTGATCTCCAGTTCGCCGTAGAGGTGGTGGTCGCCGTCGGGGTCGAGGAAGACCTCGAAGTCGTTGTCGGCGAAGATGACGCCGTCGCGTTCGGTGACGGTGCCCCAGACGTGGGGCTCGGCCAGGACGGCGGCGATGTAGAGCGACGTGTCGTCCCAGAGCAGGCGGGCGCGGGTCTGGTGACGGGGCGCCACCGGGCGGGCCTGGCCCTCGATGTCGACGAAGGGGTCGGTCCAGGGGGCCTGGAGCCAGACCGGGTCGTCGAGGATGCCGTCGATGAGCGGCGCCGCGGCGGTGCGCAGGCAGGCGTAGGTGCGGGGGTTCCAGGGGGTGGTCGGGTGGTCGAAGGCGGCGGCCGGGATGGCCGCGGCGAGGAGGATGCTGAACAGGATGGCGCGGCGCAGGTCGGTCATGGGGTTCGACATTCCCGGGCTGAGGGTCTAACGCAGGGTCCTGCGGCCATCATGGGGTACGACCCGGTCTAGGTCCAGTCGCCTTGCTCCCGGGCGGCTTCCCCGAGCAACGCCATGGCGGTGTCGAGCTGCTGGTCGCCGAGGTAGGGCGCCGGGCCGAAGCGGAGGGCCTGGTCGCGGTGGTCGGTCCACACGCCCCGCTCGCGCAGGGCGCGGCAGAGCGCGCCGGCGCGGGGGGACTGGAGGACCAGGAAGCCGCCGATCTCGTCGAGCGGCGTGGCCCGGTCGCGCGTCACCAGCGCGGGGTCGAGATCGAGGTCGTCGAAGCCGGCGGCGAGGCGCGCGATCTGATGCCGGCTGATGGCGCGCAGGGAGGTCGGGGTGAGCCCCTGGTCGGCGAAGAAGGTCCAGACGGCGGCGGCGCGGTAGTGGCTCACCGGATCGTAGGTGGCGCCGGCGAAGCGGACGGCGCCGTCGCCGTAGGCCACGCGGTCGTCGTGGGGCGCGGCGGCGAGGTCGGCGAACTCGGCGAACCAGCCGGTGATCACCGGGCGCAGCGTGCAGCCGGGCGGGATCCGCAGGAACGCGTTGCCCTCGCCGAGCTGGCAGTACTTGTAGCCGCCGCCGGTGACGAAGGCGCGGGTGAGTCCCTCGGTGGGCAGCGAGAAGGGGACCACGTTCACGGCGTGGTAGGCGTCGACGAGCAGCTCGGCGCCGTGCCGCTGGCAGGCGGCCTCGACCTGGCCCAGGTCGCGGACGATCCGTCCGGTGCGGAACAGCACGCACGAGACCAGCACCGCGGCCACGCGGTCGTCCACCGCCGCGGCGAGGCGCGCGGCGAGGTCGGCCGTGGGTTCGGCGGCGACCTTGCGCACGGTGACGCCGGCCTCGCCCAGCCGGTCGAGCTGGCGGCGCAGGGTGTGGAACTCGCCGTCGGTGGTCAGCAGCACCGGCCGCTCGCGCAGCGGCAGCGCCGAGAGGAACCGGATCACCAGATCGTGGGTGCTGGCGGCCAGGGCGTAGTCGCCGTCGGGATCGTCCAGCCGCAGGGCGTAGCCCCGGCGGACCCGCTCGGCCTGCGCGAACGCCAGCTCCCATTTCTCGTCGACGTGCGCCGCCGCGTCGTGCCAGGCCTGCATCTGCGCGCTCAGAGCCACGTCGGGCCAGGCCTGGTGCGAGTGGCCGGTCAGCAGCAGGCGGTCGGCGACGCGGAAGTGCCGGTAGTGGGCCGCCAGGGGGGACGGGTGGGCGGCGAGCTGGTCGGCGTTGGACATGGTGATCGTTCCTCGCTCAGGCTGGCGGCTGCAGGAGGTAGTGACCCACGAACCATTCCTCGCCGTCGCCATAGCCGAACAGCTCGGCGCAGGCCATGAAGAAGACCCGCCAGCGGACCCACCAGCGCGTGGTCTGGTCGGCGCCGTAGGTCGCGGCGAGGATGGGGCGGATCGTGGCACGGTTCGCGTCCATGCGCGCGAGCCAGGCCTCGCAGGTCCGCTGGTACTCGCGGCCCGGCACCTGCCAGCGCCGGACCACGCGGAGGTCCTGGGCGAAGTGGTCGAGGAGGTGGTGGGACGGCATGGTGCCGCCGGTGAAGAAGTGCCGGGCCATCCAGTCGTCGGGACCCTCGGCCTCGTAGTGATAGGCCAGCTCGCGATGCACGAACATGTGGACGAAGAGGGCGCCTTTGGACTCGAGCCAGCTCGCGATCCGGCGCAGCAGCTCGCCGTAGTTCTTCATGTGCTCGAACATCTCGATGGAGACCACGCGGTCGAAGCGACGGTCGGGCGCGAAGTCGTTGATGTCCGCGGTCCGGACCTCGAGGTTGGCCAGGCCCTGCCGATCGGCTTCGGCGAGGATGTACGCGCGCTGGTCGCGGCTGTTGGAGACGGCGAGGATCGAGCTGGCGGGAAAGCGTGCGGCGGCGTAGAGCGCCAGCGAACCCCAGCCGCAGCCGAGATCGAGGATGCGCTGACCGTCGGCCAGGCCGGCGCGTTCGGCGGTGAGGTCGAGCATGCGCTCCTCGGAATCCGCCAGGGTGTCGGTGCCCGGCGGCCAGAGCCCGCAGCTGTACTTGCGCCGCGGACCGAGCACGGCGGCGAAGAACTCCGGGGGCACCTCGTAGTGCTGTTCGTTGGCGGTGTCGGTGTGCACGGCGATGGGACTGGCGCGCAGGTCGTCCAGGAACGCGGCGGTCGTCGGCCGCCTGCGTTCCCGGTCGAGGCGCTGCCGGCAGCGGCGGCGGATGGCCTGCCGGATGACCCGGTCGGGTACGAGGTCCCGGTCGAGGATGCCCTGGTACCACATGGTCAGACCTCCGCTCCGGCATGGTGCCGCGGGGGCCGCCGGAAGAACGGGCTGGGGGGGGCCAGGAGTTGCGGCACCGGCCTCATGAGGCCCTCGCCTCCTTCGTCTTGCGCGACCAGGGAACGGCGACCGGCTGCAGCAGCGGCAGCGATCGGCAGTGGGGCTTGGCCAGCAAGGCCTGCACGGTGCCCACGCGACGTTCGCGGAAGCCTCCCTCGCAGTAGGCGAAGTAGAACTCCCAGCAGCGCTGGAAGATCTCGTCGCGTCCCTGTGCGAGGAGCTGGCCGCGCGCGGCGAGCAGGCGCTGGCGCCAGATGCGCAGGGTCTCCGCGTAGTGGGCGGCGAGGTCCTCGAGGTGGGCCAGCTGCAAGTCGGTGGCGCGCGCCACGGTGTCGGCGATGACGCTGACCGAGGGCAGCACGCCGCCGGGGAAGATGTAGCGCTTGATGAAGTCGACGTGGCTGGCGTCGTGGGCGAAGTGGCGGTCATCCACCACGATGGCCTGCAGGAGCATGGCGCCGTCGTCGCGGAGCAGCCGGCTGCACTGGCCGAAGTAGGCGGGATAGAAGCGCGTGCCCACCGCCTCGATCATCTCGATGGAGACGAGCCGATCGTAGCGACCGTCGAGATCGCGGTAGTCCTCCTCGAGGACGGTGACGCGATCTTCCAGGCCCAGCTGCTCCACCCAGCGACGGGCGTGGCGCGCCTGCGAGGCGCTGAGCGTGGTGGTGGTGACCCGGCAGCCGTAGGTCCGTGCGGCATGGACGGCGAAGCTGCCCCAGCCGGTGCCGATCTCGAGCAGGTGGTGGTCGGGGCCGAGGTCGAGCTTCTGGCAGATGCGGTCGAGCTTGGCGGTCTGGGCGGCGGCGAGATCGCGTTGCTCGTCCGTGAAGACCGCGCACGAGTAGGTGAGCGAGGGGTCGAGGAAGGTGCGGAAGAAATCGTCACCCAGATCGTAGTGCGCGGCGATGTTGCGGCGGGCTCCGGAACGGTCGTTGCGGCGTGACCACAGCGCGAGGCGGTGCCCGGGGGCGAGGATGCCCAGAGCCGGGGCGGTCCAGCGGCGCAGGGCCGCCTCGTTGCGCGCCAGGATGCGGATGAGCGCGACCACGTCATCGCTGGTCCACCAGCCGCTCATGAAGGCCCGGCCGGTGCCGACGCTCTGTTCGAGCAGGGTGGCGGGATAGAATGCCGGGTCGTGGATGGTGAGCACCGCGCGCAAGGGATAGGCGGGGGTCGTGGCGCCCAGGGTCCAGGTGCCGTCGGCGTCGTGCAGGACGATCTGGCCTTCGCGCAGGTCGTTCAGCGCGCGGATCAGCAGGCGACGGCAGAGGCGTTGCCAGCGATTGGTGGAACGCATGGTCCCGGCGGGGCCAAGCCCGATGGCACCCTGGTTCATGGTTGGTCCCTCTCCAGCTTGCCCGGGTGGGGCACGTAGGTCACTCCCTTGCGCCACAGATGCAGGGCCTGCCAGTGGATCCCCAGCACGACCCTGGCGGTGAGCCAGGGGTAGCGCCAGAGGAGGCGGCCGAGATTGCCGGCGGTCAAGGGACGCCGGCGCAGGGAGAGGGTGGCGTTGAAGAGACGCCCCGCGCCGTCGTGGTTCTCGATATTGACCAACAGATTATCACCGGGCGGGCGCAGTAGCCACCGGTACTCCAGGTCCATGTCCATGAACGGCGAGACGTGGAAGACCTTGCGGCTGCGCGGGCGCCAGGCGCCGCGCTGGTCGGGTTCGCCGAGCGGGCCGAGCAGATAGGTGTGGCGCTCGTTCCAGGGGGTGTTGGTGACGTCGGCGAGCACCCACTGCGGGCGCGCGCCGTCGGGGTCGAAGACGTAGTAGAAGCTCACCGGATTGAAGCAGGTGCCCCAGTAGCGCGGGTGGGTCAGCAGGCGGATCGGTCCGGCGGGTCGCTCGCCGGACCGCTCGGCGACGACGTCGCGTACGGCGTCGTCCAGCGGCCGATCGGCTGGATGCAGGTAGTCGGTGCGCCGGAACCAGGCGGGGGCGAAGCGCCGCGCCGACCAGAGCGGATGGCGGTCGAGGATCTCCGGCAGTTCGGCGAGGTCGACGTAGAGCATGCCCAGACCGTAGCGGAAGCCGTGCGGACGCGGCCGGAACCGCCGGTGCGAGACCCAGCCCTCGTAGACGGCGCTCGCCGTGGTCATGACAGTTCCTCCCCGAAGGCGCGGGCCACGCGCAGCGCGCTGGTCACGCCGTCCTCGTGAAAACCGTAGCCCCAGTAGGCGCCGCAGAAGTGGGTATGGTTCATGCCGTCGATCCGGGACTGCAGCGGCTGGAGCGCCACGGCGCGCGGGTCGTACTGAGGATGATGGTAGGTGAAACGCGCGTGGATGCGGTCGGCGGCCACCGCGGCGGTGCGGTTCAGGGTGACGAGGTAGGGCACGGTGCTCGGGATCCGCTGCAACCGGTTCTGGTTGTAGGTCATGACCACGCGGTCCGGGTCGTTGGCGAGGCGATGGTAGTTCCAGCTCGCCCAGGCGGCCCGGCTGCGCGGCATGAGTGTGGGGTCGGAGTGCAGGACCACGTCGTTGGGGGCGTAGGGGAAGGCGCCGAGGATCTCCTGCTCGAGGGGTGTGGCGTCGGTCAGCAGCTGGAGCGCCTGGTCGGCATGGCACGCCAGCACGATCCTGGCGAACCGCTCGGGCCGGCGGCCGGCGGCGGTCACCGTGACGCCCTCGCGGTCGCGCTGGACCGCGGTCACCGGGGTCGACAGGTGGATGGCGTGGCGGAACGAGGCCACCATGGGCTCGACGTACCGCGCCGAACCGCCGGTGATGGTGCGCCAGGTGGGGCGGTCGGTCAGACTCAGCAGACCGTGGTTCTGGAAGAACCGGATGAAGGCCTGGGCGGGGAAGGCGCCCACGCCCCGGCGACTGGCCGACCAGATGGAGGCGGCCACGGGGACCAGGTGGTCCTCCACGAAGGCGTCGCTGTAGCCTTCACGCTCGAGGTATTCGGCCAGGGTGAGGTCGATCTCCTGGCCGGCGGCCGCCAGCAGCCGGGGCGCCTCGCGGTAGAAGCGGAGAATCTGGCGGAGCATGGACCAGAAACGGGGGCGCCAGAGATTGCGCGGCTGGGCGAAGAGCGATGGCAGACCCGGGGCGGCGTACTCCAGGCCCGAGGCCTCGTCGGCGAAGCTGAAGCTCATGTCGCTGGGCTGGGTCGCCACCCCCAGCCGGTCGATCAGGCGGCAGAAGTTGGGGTAGGTCCGCTCGTTGTAGACGATGAAGCCGGTGTCGACCGCGTGGGTCCGGTCGCCCTCGCGCACGTCCACGGTGTGGGTGTGGCCGCCGATGTAGTCGTTGGCCTCGTAGACCACCAGGTCGTGACGGCGGGACAGCAGGTAGGCGGTCGTCAATCCCGCGATGCCCGTGCCGACGATGGCGATGCGTTCGCTCACGGATGGGGCCCTCCGGTCCGGGTGGCGCCGGCGCGGATCATGTCGACCGCAACGACGAGAGGCCGCCATCGACGCCGATCACCTGCCCGGTGATCCAGGAGCCGGCGTCGGAGAGCAGGAAACAGGCGAGGGCGGCGGGGTCCTCGGGACGGCCGAGGCGGCGCAGGGGGTGTCGCGCGGTGACGGCCTCGCGCTGCTTCTCGCTGCGCAGGATGCCCTGCGCGAGGGGCGTATCGGTGAGCGAGGGGGCGATGGCGTTGACCCGGATCTTCGGGCACAGCTCGGCGGCGAGCGAGCGGGTGAACCCCTCCACCGCGCCCTTGGCGGCGGCCACCGAGCAGTGGAACGCCATGCCGCTCTGCACGGCCACCGTGCTGAACAGCACCACGGCGGCCTGGTCGGCGGCCTGCAGGTTGGCCAGGTACCGCTTGAGCACGCGGACCGCGCCGATCAGGTTGACTTCCAGGTCCTGGCGGAAATCCTCGACGCTCAGCGCGCGGAGCGATTTCAGGTTGATGCTGCCGGGGCAGTAGACGAGGCCGTGGAGCGGGCCGTCGAGGTCGGGAAAGGCGGGCTGCTCCTCGGTCACGTCCACCGGGGGAGACTGGCTGCGACTCAAGCAGATCACCTCATGATCGACGGCCAGCTGCGTGCGGATCGCCTCGCCGATCCCCGTATTCCCGCCCACGATCATGATGCGACGCGGATCCTCCATGGTCGACTCCTGTCGGGTTTCGAGTAGACTGGGGGCACAGGAAGCGAGACCGCATGTCCATCACGCCCATTCTAATCCAGGTGCAGGCGGTCGCCACACTGGCGATGGTGGGCATCATCTGGTACGTCCAGGTCGTTCACTATCCGCTCATGGCCCTGGCCGATGGGAAGCGCTTCCCCGGATACGAGGCGGGGCACACGCGGCTGACGACCTTCGTGGTCGCTCCGCCGATGATCGTGGAGGCGCTGGCCGCGATCGGGCTGGCCTGGCGTCCGCCGCCGGCGATCCCGGCGCCGGTCCTCTGGCTCGGACTCGCGCTCCTGGCGGTCATCTGGGCGTCCACCGCCTGGCTCCAGGTGCCGTGCCATCGCCGGCTGGCCCGGGGTTTCGACACCGGCGTCCATCGCCGGCTGGTGGCGAGCAACTGGCTGCGGACCGGGGCCTGGACGCTGCGGGGCGTCGTGGCGGTCTATCTCCTGGCCGCGGCGTAAGGCGCCGCTGAGCCGGCGAACGAGACGATGAAACAGCAGGAAACGAGGGTGTGCCATGGCTGATGATTTTCCCGCGACCCTGGTCGGCAAGGACGACGAGCGCCCCCTGGCGCGCCACCTCACCCGCATCGTGGCCACAGTCGGCCCCAGCTCGCGTTCGGCCGAGATGATCGAGCGCATGATCCGCGACGGGGTGGACATCTTCCGCCTCAACTTCAGCCACGGGACCTACGAGGAGCATACCGCGGTCTTCCACCGCATCCGCGAGATCGCCGCCCGGATGGAGCAGACCATCTCGATCCTGCAGGACATCTCGGGGCCGAAGCTGCGCATCGGGTCGCTGGCCACGGACAGCGTCACGCTGCAGGAAGGCGACGTCTTCAAGCTCTGGCTCGCCGACCGCGACGGCGATCAGACCGGGGTCGGCGTGGTCGACAGCGGCTGGTACGGCGATGTCCAGGTGGGCCACCGGGTCATGCTGGGCGACGGCATCGTCACCCTCGCCGTCACCGCCAAGAACGACGCGGAGCTGCTGACGAGGGTGGTGGCCGGCGGCGTGGTCCGCTCGCGGCAGGGCCTGAACCTCCCCGACACCGAGCTCACGATCGGCTCGGTGACCGACAAGGACTGGCAGGACATGGCGCTGGGCGTCGAGCTCGGGGTGGACGCGCTGGCGCTGAGCTTCGTGCAGGGGCCCGACGACCTCGTCGCCGTGCGGCGGTTCCTGGCCGACACGGACCCCATGCCGCAGCTGATCGCCAAGATCGAGCTGCCCATCGCGGTGCAGCGGATCGACGCCATCCTCGACGAGGCCGACGGCATCATGGTCGCCCGCGGCGATCTCGGGATCACCCTGCCCATCGAGCACGTGCCGGTGGTGCAGAAGCGGCTCATCCAGACCGCGCGCCGGCGCGGCAAGTTCACCATCACGGCGACCCAGATGCTCGAGTCCATGATCCACAACCAGCGGCCCACCCGGGCCGAGGCCAGCGACGTGGCCAACGCCGTGTTCGACGGCACCGACTGCGTCATGCTCTCGGGCGAGACCGCCATCGGCGACCACCCCGACCAGGTGATTCGCACCATGGCCGAGATCCTTCGCCATTCCGAACCCTACGGCCACTTCCCACCGCTGCCGTCGGGCGACGACACCATCGATTCCGCCATGGCGCGGGCGGTCAAGGATCTGGTGGACGACCTCAAGGCGCGGGCGGTGATCGTGCCCATCACCAACGGCTCGACCGTGGTGCGGGTCAGCCGGCAGCGCGGCCCCGTGCCCATCGTTGCCGGCCTGCGCGACGAGTTCGACGCGCGCCGCCTCAACTTCTTCACGGCGGTGTTCCCCAAGCCCAGCAGCAGCCCCGACAACCTGCGCGAGGCGCTGGAGGCCCTCATCGACCGCGCCTGCGGCCAGGGCTGGCTGCAGCCGGGCGACGTGGTGGTGGTGGCGGGAGGCTATCCGCTCGAGCGCACCGGGGTGACGAACTTCATCCGGGCCCACGTGGTCGGCGAGGAGCTGTAGGGCGCCCTACTCGGCGGCGAGCGCGCGCTCGATGGTGTCGCGCAGGCGCGGGCTGTCCGGCTCGGTGCGCGGGTCGAAGCGCGCGATCACCCGGCCGTCCTTGCCCACCACGTACTTGGTGAAGTTCCAGGACGGTTCGTCCAGCTCCACGGTCAGGCGCCGGAACACCTCGCTGCGCTGGTCGCCCTTGACCGGCGACTTGGCGAAGAGCGGAAACGTGACCCCGTACTCGAGGCTGCAGAACTCCTGGATCTCCTCGGGGCTGCCCGGCTCCTGACCCATGAAGTCGTTGGACGGGAAGCCCAGCACGGTGAAACCCTGGTCGGCGAGTTCGCGGTGCAGCTTCTCCAGGCCCGCGTACTGCGGCGTGAGGCCGCACTTGCTGGCCGTGTTGACCACCAGCGCCACGGTGCCGCGGTACTGGCCGAGGTCCACGGGCTCGCCCGCGAGGCTGGTGACCTGCAGCTCGTAGATCGAGGGGCTCTCGCCGCTCGAGGCGCGGGTCATGCCGGCGGCGGCGGCGCTGCCGGCGATCAAGAGCAGGATCGAGATGGTGACGGCGGGGATCCGGGACGCGTGCATGGGTTCCTCCAGGCTGGTGGCGACCACAAGATAGCCTGGACCGCGGAGTTGGCACATCGGTCGGGATTCAGCCACCCCACCGGTCCATCACCGCCTCGAGGTAGCGCGAGCCCAGCTGCCGCTGCGCCAGCCGCCGCTGCACCGCCGGCAGCTTGAGGACCGCGCCCAGCAGCGCGGCCAGGGCCCGGTGGCTCCAGAGCACGCGGTTGTCGAAGACGAGGTCCTGCAGCTTGCCGCGCTGGGTGGCCATCAGCACGTAGCGGTGCGCGTTGTTCACCGGGGTGAGGACGCGGGCTGTGCGCGGCTCCAGCCGCAGCGCGCCCTTGCTGCAGGCCCGCACGCACACGCCGCAGCCCAGGCACGCCTCGGTATCGATGCGTGCCGCCTGCCGCCGGGGCGACGCGGCATCGCCGGCTGGCGTCAGGGTTACCGCGTCCACCGGGCAGGCCGTCACGCACTGGCCGCAGCCGGTGCACCGCTCGTCCGACACCGCCGGCAGCCAGTTCGTGGTGTGGACCGGATGCAGGTGGGTGAACCGCTTCTGCGCCAGGAGCGCCTCGCAGCAGCAACCGCAGCAGTTGCAGATGAAGTTCACCTGTCGCTGCACGTTCTCGCCGAACTGGACCAGGCCGCGGGCGTAGGCCTCGTCGAGGAGGTCGAGACACTCGGCGGCGTCGATCCGACGCGCGTGGCCATGACGGGTGAGCGAGGCGGCCGAGGTGTTGAAGGTCATGCAGATCTCCAGCGGCTGGTCGCAGGCCCGGCCCAGGTGTTGCTGCTTGTGCCGGCAGTAGCACAGCCCGACCCCGATGCAGTCGGCGGTACGGATGACCTCGCTGGCCTGCTCGTAGTCGAGCACGTGGGCGGCTTGCTCGCTGGTGAGCACGGGCTCCTGCACGAAGACCCGGCCGAGCTGGGTCTCGCCCTCGGTGAAGAGGGCCTTCACGAAGTCCTCTTCCACGTTGAGGTACTGGAAGAAGAGCTCGCAGAGGACCTTCTGGTCCAGGTCCTGGCGCACGCGCATGAGCGAGAACTCGAAGAACCCGGCCATGGGCGGCGGCAGGACGTAATGCATCTCGCCGTCGCGCTGGATGTCCACCAGCAGCGCGCGGCCGGCCAGGGCCTCGAGCCGGCGGCGCGCCTCGGCCTCGCCGACCTTCCAGATGTGGGCGGCCCTGGCGGCGGTGAGGGGCTTGATGGGCAAGAGCGCCAGCAGCCCGGCCTCGCGCTCGTCCATCAGGAGCGCCAGGATGCGGTGGAGGAGCTGCGAGGGCGGCGCGCCCTGGGGCGCGCGGTTCAGGCGCTCGGTGAGCTGGTCGTAGCCGGACTTGACGGTGCGGTGGGCCATGGCGATGCGCTCCGGACCAGGGTCTGACACCCAGCCTACGACCTCGCGTCCCGCGGATCAACCGGTCCGTCCGCACTGGTCAAACCCCGACCCCTCCGCTACGATGGCGCCATGAGCAACGAACCCACCGGCCAGGCGCGCAAGTTCGGCACGTTCCTGGGCGTCTACACGCCCAGCGTGCTGACCATCCTCGGCCTGATCATGTACCTGCGGTTCGGCTGGGTCCTGGGCAACCTGGGCCTGCCGCTCACCGTGCTGGTGGTGCTCACGGCCAGCTCCATCACCTTCATCACGGGTCTGAGCGCGGCGGCGCTGTCGACCAACATCCGCGTCGGCGTGGGCGGCGAGTACTTCATGATCTCGCGCAGCCTCGGCCTGGAGCTGGGCGGGGCCATCGGTATCCCGCTCTTCCTCTGCCGGACCCTGAGCATCACGTTCTACAGCTTCGGCCTGGCGGAATCCATCGTCTACCTGGGGCTGAGCGGCGGCGAGGCCGTGTCGTCGACCACGGTGCAGATCCTCGCCGCGGTGATCGTGATCCTCACCACCGCGATCTCGAGCAAGAGCGCGGCCCTGGCCCTGAAGGTACAGATCCCCATCATGGTGGCGGTGGGGCTCTCGCTGCTCGCCCTGATCGGCGGCGTGCTCGGCGGCGGCTTCCGCTCGCCCGAACTCGCGGCCACCTTCCGCACCGCGCCCGAGGGCTTCTGGTTCGTGTTCGCGGTCTTCTTCCCCGCGGTCACCGGCTTCACCGCGGGCATCGGCATGAGCGGCGACCTGCGCGACCCGCAGCGGTCGATCCCGCGCGGAACCATGCTGGCGGTGATGACCGGCGCCCTGGTCTACCTGCTGATCCCGGTGCTGCTGGCCTGCACCGCGCGCCTGACCCCCGAGCAGCTCGCGGCCGGCGGCGTCAACGTCTGGACCGACGTGGCGGTCCTCGGCGCGTTCCTTGTCTTTCCCGGGCTGTGGGGCGCCATCCTCTCGTCGGCCTTCGGCAGTGCCCTGGGCGGTCCACGGGTGCTGCAGGCGCTGGCCAACGACGGGCTGGCGCCGCGCATCTTCGGCCGGCTCACGCGCTCCGGACAGCCCGCCATCGCCACCTGGGTCTCGGGCGGCATCGCCCTGGCGGCCGTGCTGCTGGGCGGCCTCAACATGGTGGCCCGCTTCGTGACCATCCTGTTCCTGACGCTCTACGTCACCATCAACCTGAGCGCGGCCTTCGAGCGCCTGGCCGGCGACCCTTCTTATCGGCCCCGGATCCGGGTGCCCTGGTACGTGTCGCTGCTCGGATCGCTGGGGGCCGTGGCGGTCATGTTCATGATCAGCCCGGTGGCCTGCCTGCTGGCGGTGCTGCTGGAAGGCGCTCTGTACTTCTACCTGCGCCGCCGGGCCATGCGCAAGCGCTGGGGCGACGTGCGTGCGGGCCTCTGGCTGGCGCTGACGCGCTTCTCGCTCCTGCGCCTGCGCGAGCACGAGGACGACCCGCGCAACTGGCGGCCGCACATCCTGGTCTTCGCCGGCGACACCGCCAAGCGCCTCGGCCTGGTGCGCCTGGCCGCGTGGTTCAACCAGGAGCGCGGCATCCTCACCGTGGCCAACCTGGTGCTCGGCGACGTGGCCAGCCACTCCGACCAGACCGCGGACATCCGTCACATCATGCAGCGCGACCTCGAACGCGAGGGCCTGGTGGCTTTCAGCGAGGTCAACGTGGTGCCCGGCTTCGAGAGCGGCGCCATCGCCGTGGCGCAGGCCAACGGCATCGCGGGACTGCACTCCAACACCATCATGTTCGGCTGGCCGCGCAAGCGCGAGCGGCTGGAGATCATGCTGCGCGTGATCCGGGCGGTGTCGGCGCTGAAGAAGAGCTCGATCATCGCCCGCCTGAACTGGCAGCTCGAGCCCGGCCGGCAGAAGCGGATCGACATCTGGTGGCGCGGCAAGCAGCGCAACGGCGATCTGATGCTGCTCCTGGCCTACCTGCTGACGCTCAATCCCGACTGGAAGGACGCGCGCATCGTCCTGCGCTGCATCGTCTCCAACGACTCCAAGCGCGAGAGCGCGGCCAAGGACGTGGCCGCCATCGTGCACGAGAGCCGCATCCCCGCCGAGACCGAGGTCATCGTCAAGCCGGCCGACCAGACCGTGGTCGAGGTCATGCACCGCACCAGCGGCGACGCGAGCATCGTCTTCCTGGGGCTCATGGCCAGCGAGCCGGGGCAGGAGGCCGCCGACGCGGAGCGGCTCGAGCAGATGGCCAGCGGCTTCAGCACCACCATCTTCGTGCGCAACGCCAGCGAGTTCGCGGGACGGCTGATCTGAACCGGGCGGCGCGACAAGGGCCCGTTGCGGACCGATATCACCACCGCTAGCTTGGGAGAAATCAGTACCGGTCCAGCCCGAAAGGCCGCCATGCGACTCTTCTCCGCCAACGATCGGCACCCTGTCCTCCTGACCTTCCTGATCCTGCTCGCGGCGGTCTCCGCGCGGGCGGAATTCGTGGTCGAGATCATCCCGGCCGACCAGTGGGGCGAGCCCGACGAGGCCATCGGCCTGGCCGGCGGCGTGGTCGAGAACTTCGAGAACCTGGCGCTCGCACCCGGCCTGTTGCTCGAGATCGCCGACGCCGCAGGCCAGTTCACGGGCGAGGGCTCGACCTCGTTGCTGAACACCTTCAACCCCGAGAGCGACGACCCCTACGGCAGCGCCTTCGTCCTGGGCGTCTGGGACGGCAGCCGCTGCCTGATCAACACCGAGAACAACGAGGTCCTCAACTACGGGTCGCAGGACTGGCGGGCGGTGGCGTTCTACGTGCCGCAGGGCACGACCTGGTTCGCGTTCGCGAGCCAGCAGGTGACCGTCAACCACGTGCTCTACGTCAACGGCCAGTCGCTGGGCCAGCTCGAGAGCCTGGGCTTCGACCTCAGCGCCGGCCGCAACGGGGTCCTGGTGGTGCGCAGCTACGACCCGGCCACGCCCATCGTCAGCGTCAGCTTTGGCGGCCGCGGCGACGCGTTCACCATCGACCACGTGGTCTACGCCACGCCCGGGTCGGTGGCGGCGAGGGCCACAACTTGGGCTTCCCTGAAGAGCCTCTTCCGTTAAACTGCAGCTCGCGTATGTCGATAGATCCTTCCGGGTCGTCCCGCGGAACGTCGCATCCGGCGACGCATGCGGGGACCCGTCCCTCATCCTCCTGGAGGCAACAATGCTCGGCAACAGCTCCTGGTCACGCTTGCTGGTCCTGATCGCCCTGGCCGCTGTCCTCGTCGGCTGCGGCGGCGACGACGACGACGACAACCCCACCGATCCCGGCGGCGGCGATCCCGCGACCTACGCCACCGTCTCCTTCGTCTTCGACGACAGCCAGAACCAGGACTACACCGCCGACGACGGCCTGGCCTGGAAGGGCGACTTCAGCCTCGATCCCGCCACCGGGATCATCACCGCCGACGATACCGGCAGCGGCCCGTTCGTGATGCTGCACGACGACGGGGCCGTGGCCGACGGCGGCCACGAGCCGGCCGGCGAGACCGCGGGCGATCACCGCTGGGGCGCGGTGGTCCGGGTCGAGACGCCCGAGGCGGACCTGACCTTCACCTACGGCGTGATCAGCGGCTCGGTCGACGGGAGCGACGGCGACTGGGTGCCGGGCAACGTGATGCAGATGGTGACCGTCGACGCCGGCGAGACCGGCGCGGTGACCGCGCCCGCCCTCGAGGTGGGCGGCTTCCAGCCTCCGGCCGACCACGCGCTGGTGACCTTCGCCATCGACGACACCGCGAACCAGACCTACACCGAGGCCGACGGGCTGGCCTGGAAGGGGTCGTTCAGCTTCGATCCTGCCACGCGGATCCTCACCCAGAACGGCGCCTGGCCCGGCCCGTACCCCATGCTGCACGACGACGGTCCCTGGACCGACGGCGGCCACGAGCCCGCCGACGCCGTGGCCGGCGACCACGTCTGGAGCGTGGCGGTCTGGGTGGACAACAGCGCGGCGGTCACCCTGGAGTACGGCGCGATCCGCGGCTCGGTGGACGGGTCGGACGGGGCGTGGATCTGGGTCGGCCCCAACGGTTCGGTCAACATTCCCCAGGGCGCGGCCGGCCCCATCGCGGCCCCCGGCCTGGTGCTGCCCGAGCTCGGCACGGTGGACCTGCGGCTGACCATCGACCTCTCGGCCGACGGCGCCAACCTCGCCCCGGCGTTCCAGGGCGCGGACTACTCGGACGACGCCACGGTCAAGGGTTCGGCCTGGGGCTGGTCCGAGGTGGCCCTGGTGGACGACGGCACCGCCGGCGACGTGACGGCCGGCGACGGGATCTTCACCTTCCTGCTCTCCGAGCACGCCGGTCCTCACGATGGGCTGCTCGACAGCGGCGACCAGCCGGAGTTCGTCTTCGTGCTCGGCGGCGTGGAGTACAAGGTGGGCGGCGGCTGCGCCACCGAGGGCGTGTCCGCCTACCTGGACGACGGGACGGGCTGGGTCAACACGGACGTCCAGATAGCAGGCAACGGGAATACCTACGTGGCGGTGCCCTGAGCACCGTCGAACGGGCCCGCGCGTCAGTCGCGCGGGCGGCCGACGTAGTCGTAGATCCGTTTCTCGAACTCGGCGTTGACCGGTGTGCTCGGGTCGTATTCCGGACTGTCCGCGATCTTGTCGCGGGTCAGGTCCACCTCGAGCGCACGGTCGTCCCAGGCGACACTCTGGAGCCGGGCGAGCGGCACGAGGACGCGCTTGCCCGGCAGCCAGTTGCGGGTGGCGATCACGGCGTAGCGGACGGACCAGCTGTCGTCGTCGACGATGAAGTCCTCGACGTGGCCGATCTCGCCGTCGGTGGCCTGGACGTCGTAGCCGATGACCTCGTGGGCGGCGTGCAGATGCGGGTGGTCGAGCTCGGGTCCCTCGTCGCCGAGGTCGGGCCGGCTCACGTAGAGCGCCTTGGGGTGGATCCCGGAGGACCAGATCCCGCTGCCGGTCCAGTAATAGGGCCAGCCGTAGTGCTGGTGGTACCAGATCTCGTACTGGCGGGTGACCGGGGCGTGCTCGTCGAGGTCCGGGGCCTCCTTGATCTGCTGCCGGGTCAGGCGCACCGGGAAGCGCTGGTCCTTCCAGTCGGGATCGCCGAGGGCGATGGGGGAGATCAGGACACGGCGACCGGGAAGCCATTTGCGGGTGTCGGCGACCATGTACCGGATCGTCCAGTTCAGGTCGTCGATGAGGAAGTCGTGGCAGCGGCCGACCTCGCCGTCCTCGGCCTTGAGCACGTAACCCCTTAGTTCCTTGAGACTTCTCAGCATGTCCTTACCACCTTTCCGGGCAGCTCCGGGGCGATTCGCCCCGTCGCGGCCACTCTTTAACCATGTGTATAATCATAATAAGAATGATTAGAGTTGCAACTAGTTTGCGTCCTTGCACCGCCGGGCTCAGTGCCGCTCCTGCTCCGCCCGCAATCCGTCCAGGAACCCCGCATCCACCCAGTACATGTCGCCGGCAAGGCAGAAGAAGAGGTACCGGCCGTCGTGCGAGAGCGCGCACTGGCCCACGGGCGGGATGCCGAGGCGGTCGTGGAGCGGAATGGCCGCGCCCCAGCCGCCGTCTGGCCGGCGGAAGCTCGCGTAGATGCCCGCGCCCGGCTCGCGGTAGGTGTCGAAGAGGAGGAGCTGCTCGTCGGGGGAGATCCAGGGATGGGCGTCGGGCGCGGGGGTATTGATGCCCTCGCCTGCCACCGGTTCCGGCTCGCCGTATTCCTTGCCGTCCCAGGAGCGCCGGACGATGACGCCGATGTCGTGGCCCTCGCCGTGCGCGGTGTAGTAGAGCGCGCCCTCGCGGGTGGCGGTGGCGTACATGCCGGGGAAGAGCCTGACGGGCGTGGACCAGCCCGTGGCGGTGCGCTCGGCGCGGTAGAGCACGCGATCCTGGCGCACATCGTCCCGACCGCAGAAGACGATCGAGCGGCCGTCCGGGGTGAGGTTGGCCTCCTCGGCGAGCTGGTCGCCGTCGAAGAAGCGCACCTCCTCGGGGGCGGTCCAGCCGCCGTCGGTCCAGCGGGTGACCAGGGTGCCCACGCCGCCGCGGGAGAAGTAGATCGCGCGACCGTCGGGGGCGAAGCTGAGGTGGTACTCGTGGGCGGTGGTGCTGAGGATGCCCGGGGCGAAGACCCGGGGCGTGTCGCCGGGCGGGTCCTGGCCGAGGTAGGGGCCGGAGCAACCGGTGGACTCGCCGGGTACGAGCCGGTCCTCCACCGCGGCCTGCAGCCGCGCGTTGGCCACCAGCTCGTCGAGGTGGTCGACCATCCAGACCAGGTCGGCGCGTTGGTCTGTGAGGTCGCGGGCGCGGGTGAGCGCCTCGCGGGCCTCCGTGGCCTCGCCGCAGCGCAGGTGGGCGGTGCCCAGCTCGAGCCAGTACCGCGGGTGATCGCCGAACAGCGGCTGCAGCGCCTGCAGCAGCGCCCGCGCCTCGGTGCGCTGGTGGCGCAGGACCAGCCGCGCGGGCAGGGCGATGGCCAGCTCGAACGCGTCGACGGCGTAGGGCTCGGTGGTGTCGGCCAGCGCCGTGGCGAGGCGGGCGAGCGCGGTGTCGAGGCCGGCGGTGGCGAGGGTCTGCTCGAAGAGGTCGGCGGCGGTGGGCGCAGGTGCGGGAGGCTGGGCGAGGACCGCGGCGGCGAGCAGGGCGGTCACCACGAGGGCGCCGGACGCGCAGGAGCGGGGCATGGGTTCACCTCCGGGACGGGCGACGAGGCGGCGCGCGGGATCCCCGGGGCCGGTCGAATGATCTTCTCTCACCCGGGTACCCTCCCCTATGATCGCACCGATCAGCCCACGTTGCCCCCATCGCGAGGACCCATCGATGAATCCCTTCGACCTGCCCCGCGCCCGCATCGAGGAACTCGTCCAGGAGCACGGCACGCCCATCTACGTGGTGAGCCGCCGCCGGATCGTCGACAACTACCGCCGGCTCGACGCCTGCCTGCCCGCGGTCACGCTCTTCTACGCCGTGAAGGCCAACCCGCACCACGGCATTCTCGAGGCGCTGGCCGCCGTGGGGGCGGGCTTCGACGTGGCCTCGCAGGGCGAGATCGAGGCGGCGCTCGCCGCCGGCGCCGACGCGCGCGAGGACCTGATCTTCGCCGACACGGTGAAGGACCCCCGCCACATCGCCCACGCCACCGCCGTCGGCCTGGACGACTTCACCTTCGACAACCGCTCGGAGATCACCCAGATCGCGCGGCACGCCCCGGGCGCCAACGTCCACGTGCGGATCAGGGTCTCCAACGAGGGCAGCGTGGCGCACCTCAGCGAGAAGTTCGGCGCGCCGCCGGCCGACGCGGTCGCCCTGCTGTGCGCGGCCCGCGACCAGGGGCTCACCCCGCGCGGCGTCAGCTTCCACGTGGGCAGCCAGTGCCTCGAGGTCGGGCGCTACCGCGAGGCCCTCGATCTCGTGCGTGGCATCTTCGACGCGGCCCGGGCCGAGGGCCTGGCGCTGGAGATGGTGGACATCGGCGGCGGCTTCCCCGTGCGCTACCTGGACGAGCAGATCGACATCACCGCCATGGGCCGCGCGATCAGCGCGCACTACGAGGCGCTGTTCGACGACTCGGTCCAGCTGGTGGCCGAGCCCGGCCGCGCCGTCGTGGGCGACGCGGCGATCCTGGTGACCAAGGTGATCTCGGAATCGGTGCGCGACGGCCGCAACTGGCTGTACTTCGACGACGGCACCTACGGCAGCTTCCTCGAGGTCCTGCTCTACCGCATGACCTATCCGCTGAAGGGCCTCACCGACGGACCGCCCACGCCGTACGTGCTCGCGGGCCCCACCTGCGACTGCATCGACGTGTTCTCGCGCGACCATCGCGGCGAGATCGCCACGGTCACGTTGCCGGAGATGCACCTCGACGATCTGCTGGTGGCGGGCAGCATGGGGGCCTACACCTTCTCGGAGGCGACGCGGTTCAACGGGTTCGCGCCGCCGGGGTTCGTCTATATCGATTAGGGGGTGGTGGTTGGTGAAGATAATGGCCTTGTAACCCGTGAGTGAAGCGTGCCAAGGAATGCAAGGAGGATTCCACGTTTCGGGGTCGGATCGTGGAGTGGAATCAATAGCAAATCCTAGCGAACTGGCCCTTCGGGGAATGTGGTGAAAAAGAAGTCAGTCTCAAACTGCGAGAGATGCGCAAGCAGACAATCAATGAGATCCGGTCTCTGTCGGAAGGCGGCCCCGAATCTGGTCGACCAGTACTTCGAGACGGATCGGCAGAACTCGTTCTGGGTGGCGGACGACACGGACATCGCCAACGCGTGAGGTGGAAGCAGTAGCGGTCCAGGAAGGAAGCCGCGGCCGATCTCAGCTGGTGGATCGAGGTGTGGTATAATCAGCGATGAGTGCATTCGAGCCTGGGCTACAAGAGCCCGAATGAGTACGGACGAGAAAAGGAAGCTGCTTCAGCCGATGTCGGAAATTTCCGTGCAAGACTGCTACCTTGTACGGGTCGCGTCGGCTACGAGGACAACGATGACCAAGCTAACCCTCGCGAGTTAGAATACGATTCCTTGCCGGACGAAGGGAGAGTCGGGTGAGAACAATATTGTATTGTTGTTGCCCCTAGTATTTGTCTCTCTAGCACCGACGCGCGTTGAAGCTGGGCGCCAAGGCGGCGATACGATCGAGTTGGCTGTGCCAATTGCCAGCCTGCCATATGATGCCTCGGGAACCACCGTCGGCTTCGCGAACGACTACGACGAAAGCTGCCCATATCCCGGGATCTCTCCCGATGTCGTCTACGAATTTGTTCCCGAATATGACCTCTTGCTGACAGTCGATCTTTGGGGCTCCGATTATGATACGAAGGTCTGGATCTGGGATGCCGACTACGATCTCGTGGAGTGCAACGATGACTACTACTGGGAGAACTACGAATCGAAAATTGTCGCCGCGCCCCTTTTGGGCGGTGCAGTCTACTTCATTGTGGTCGACGGTCATACCAATGACCAGGGCAACTATGTCATGCATGTCCAGGAGTATGAAGCGTGCGATATCTCCTGCCCAGGCGATGCTGTATTGGAGGGAGAACCCACCCTGTACGATGGCTATATCGACGCTCTAAACGGCGGTTGTGCCAGTATTGACTTTCTGGGATACGCGCCATTTCAGCCAATCACTAGTCCGGTCTTTTGTGCAGTTTCGGGGTGGTACGACTCGCCAGGGCCCATCGACTGGGATATCGATTGGTTCGAGTTCGTGATGCCACAGGATGGTTACCTTGATATTTCGATCGAGACCGAGATGCTCTTGCGAGTCTACGAGTCGAATCCGCAAGATTGCGACGACATCTGGTACGGGAATCAGATGGATGTCGCCGGTTGTTCTGAGCGGACGATGACCGTTTTTGGAGAGCCGGGAGATCTGGTTTGGATACTGGTTCGGCCAAGTTTCGAGCCACCGTCGTACTTCGAAGGGAACGAATTCGACTACGTTGTGCGCTCCAATCTGGAGCCCCAAGTAGGGGTGGAAGCTCATAGCTGGAGCGACGTCAAATCTATATTTCGGTAGCCGGTGCAGTTTGCTTTCGGCGGTGGTCCTCTATAGCCACCGATTACGCCGGAACACCCACACCATCACCCCCACCACCACCAGGCAGAGCCCCCAGAACAGGAGATACCCGAAGGGCAGGCCCAGCTCGGGCATGTTCCAGGGGTGTCCCTCGCGGTCGAAGTTCATGCCGAAGACGCCGGCCAGGAACGACAGCGGGATGAAGGTGGTGGCGATGACCGTCAGCAGCTTCATCACCTGGTTCATGTGGTTGGACACGCCGGCCACGTGGGCCTCGGCGAGGCCGGCCACCAGGTCGCGCTGGGAGTCGACCGTGTCCACGAGTACGGCGACGTGGTCGAAGCAGTCGCGCAGGTGCTGCTCGGCCACCACGTCGAGGCGGTCCGAGTCATCGCGCACGAGCGCGCTGACGATCTCGCGCAGCGGCCAGACGCGGCGGCGGATGGCGGTCAGGTCGCGCCGCAGGGCGAAGAGGGCGGCCTGGTGGTCGTCGGCGGGCTGGGCGAAGATGGCGTCCTGCAGTTCCTCGATGGCGTCGGCGTAGTGGTCGAGGACCGGGAAGTACTGGTCGATGAGCGAGTCGAGCAGGGCGTAGAGGAGGTAGTCGGCCCCGCGGGTGGAGAGGCGGCTGCGCGGGTTGCGGATGCGCTGGCGGACGGCCTGGAACGAGTCCACCGGGGCGTCGTGGAACGAGACCACGTAGCCGTCGCCAAGAAAGAGACTGAGCTGGCCGGTCTGCAGGCACGCGTCCGCGTCGAGCCAGAACTGGTGGGCGAGGACGAAGAGCTGGTCGGGCAGGGTCTCCACCTTGTCGCGCTGCGGGGCGTTGACCACGTCGGCCAGGGCCATCTCGGGGATGTCCAGGCGGCGGGCGAGGTCGCGCAGGCGGGTCTCGTCGCCGAAGCCCTGGACGTCGATCCAGAGCGTCCTGTCGGGGTGGGGGGACAGGTCGGTGCCCGTGAGCGGACCTTCCAGGTCGGTTTCGTCGACGGTGTCCGGGCCGTAGCGGCAGACGCGGATCCTCGGCGGCGGCGAACCGGGGGGGATGGCCATCTCGCCGGCCACCGCTCCGGGCCGGGTACGCTTGCGGGAGTGTTGCACGGTCGGCGCCTCCTCGGTGGATCGGGTTCCGGTGCGTCGAGCCTACGGCGAGGCCGGCGGGATTGCACGCGCGAAGCTGGCCGGGGGTCGATCGTGGTCACGCATCATCACCGCTCTGTACAGGAGCGCCAAGATCCTGTGAAATGAATCCGCCCCTCCCGTCGTCTTGCCAAGTGAACAGGGAGGCCTCCCGCTCATGGAACGACCAGACGAGTTCCTGGCAACCGTCAGCCGCCAAGGCGATCGCGACGCCTACGCCGAACTGGTGCACCGCCACCTGAAGCGTGTCTTCGCCATCTGCCTGGGCGTGCTGGGCGACCCGGCCGAGGCCGAGGACGCGACGCAGGAGGTCTTCGTGCGCGGATTCGAGCAGATCGGGAAACTGCGCGACGGCGGTCGCTTCGCGAGCTGGATCGGCCAGATCGCGCGCAACCGCTGTCGGGACCTGCTGCGCCGGCGGGCGCGACGCTCCGAATGCTCGCTGACCCACGACATCGCCGACCAGGCCCCCGCCCCCACGGACGAGTTCCCCGAGCTGCGGCTCGCCCTGTCGCGCCTGCCGGAGGAGCACCGCCTGCCGCTCTTGCTCTATTACTACGACGGCAAGAGCGTCAAGACGCTGGCGCGCGAGATGGGACTCACCGAGGGGGGCGCCTGCACCCGGCTCTTCCGGGCGCGCCAGCGCCTGCGGAGCCTGCTCGAGGAGGAGGCGAGTCCTCATGAGTGAGCGTTGCGACCACGTCCGGGACCTCCTGATGGCCGAGACCCTGCAGGCGTTGACCGCCGCCGAGCAGGAGACCCTCGCGCGTCATCTCGAGGACTGCGCCGACTGCCGTGAACTCCGTCTGGCCCTGCAAGAGGACGACCGCCGTCTGTCCGCCTTCGTGGAGGCGACCGACCCGGTCCTGGCCAGAGTGGAGGACCAGATCATGAAGACCATCGACCGCGAGATCCCGTCCGCGCCCGCGCGCGACCGTTCCCGACGACGCCTCTTCACCCCCGCCCGCCTGCGCTGGGCCGTGGCCGCCGCGCTGGCCGTGTGCATCTTCTTCGGCGTGAATCTCCTCGACCGCGACGGCACCGGCGGCCTGGTCTGGGCCGACGTCCTGGCCCGCGTGGTGGAGGCCCAGGACTTCGTCTGCCGGCGCATCGAGAAGCGCAGCGGGGAGCCGGCCCAGGAGATCGTCGAGTACCGCTCGGCGCAGTACGGGCTGCGCCAGGACATCTACCAGAACGGCAAGCTGCAGGCCGTCCAGTACATCGTGCCGGCCGAGAACATGGGCTACGCCCTCATCCACCGCGACCGCACCTACATGCAGCAGCGCTACAGCGACGAGCAGATGGCCGAGCTGCGCCGTCAGACCAACGCCCGCGAGATGGTGGCGAGCTTCCGCGAGAACGAGTACCGCAAGCTCGGCCGCCGGCGCATCGACGGCAAGCTGGCCGAGGGAATCGAGATCACCGACCTCGCGGAGTGGTCGGCGGTCTTCGAGAAGAGCCGCTGCCGGCTGTGGGTCGACGTGGAGACCGAGTGGCCGATCCTGCTCGAGCTGGAGGTGGAGGGGCATGGCGGCGCCTTCCACAAGACGTACACGCTCGAGGACTTCCAGTGGAACGCCCGGTTCACGCCCCGCGACTTCGCCTTCGAGATCCCCGACGGCTACAAGCTCATCGCCGACCTCGGCGAGGTGGAGGCCACCGAGGAGAAGGCCGTCGACGGTCTCCGTGCCTACGCCGGGCTGCTCGCCGGCCACTACCCCAGCGCGCTCTCCTTCACCACCGCCGTCGCCGAGGCCGAGCGCCGGCTCGACGACCAGCACGACCGCTACGACGCGGCGGCCGGCCGGGACGTCGCGGCGCTGTTCGAGATCCGCAGCACCTGCAACTTCTACCGCGACCTGCAGGCCGCCGACCGGGACCCGGCCTACCACGGCGACACGGTCACGGCCCGCGACTTCGACCGCGTGCTGCTGCGCTGGCGCCTGGACGACGGCCGCTACCGGGTGGTCTACGGCGATCTGCGCGCGGAGACGGTGAGCGCCAAGCGGTTGGCCGAGCTGGAAGAAGATTGACCGGTCGGGCAGATTCCTCCGGGGACCCCGGGGGCCAAGATCGCCCATCCTGCCTAGCTTGACGGGATGACGAGACGCTGGTCCCCCGAACTCCGGAGGTGTCTGCATGCAGTACCTGCAGAACGCTCTTGACCTCGATGCCCTGCTGAACCAGATGGTGGTCTTTGCCCCGCGCCTGATCGTCGCCCTCGTCATCATGGTGGCGTTCTGGGTGCTGTACCGGCTCAGCCGGCGACCCCTGCGGCTGGCCATGACCCACAGCGGCATGCACGCCAAGCTGGTCGGCCTGCTGATCGACGGCATCTACCGCTACACCATCTTCGCCTTCGGCCTGGTCCTGTCGCTCTCGCAGCTCGGCGTGAACGTTGGGGCGGCGGTGGCGGGACTCGGCGTGGCCGGCATCGCCGTGGGCCTGGCCGCACAGGACTCGCTGTCCAACACCATCGCCGGGTTCACCATCTTCTGGGACAAGCCCTTCGTGGTGGGCGACTGGATCACCGTGGCCGGCGAGTACGGCATGGTCCAGGACATCACCCTGCGCTCCACCAGGATCCGCACGCCGCGCAACTCCTACGTGGTGATCCCCAACAAGCGCATCATCGACGAGGTGCTGGAGAACGACAGCAAGCACGGCGAGGTGCGTATCGACGTGCCCATCGGCATCGCCTACAAGGAGGACACCGTCGCCGCTCGGGAGGCGCTGCTGAAGGCTGTCGATGGTCTCGAGGACGTCATGTCGGATCCCGGTCCCCAGGTGGTGGTCCAGGCCTGCGCCGATTCCAGCGTGAACCTGCAGGTGCGCGTCTGGGTCTCGGATGCCGGCGCCCGGCAAGGGGTCCAGTTCGCGGTGCTGGAGACCTGCAAGCACGCCCTGGATGACGCCGGGATCCAGATCCCCTATCCCCATCTCCAGGTCTTCTGGGACGACGTGGAGACCCGCGTGGTCGAGAAGCTGAAGCCGTTGGGACGAAGCGAGCCGGCGGCCTGACGTGACCCGGTCGCGGGTCCGTCCGTCCGCGGTCTTCCCGAAAGGAGCGACACCATGGATTCCCTCCTCACCCTGGGCGAGGATGCGCTGCGGGCGCTGATCGTCCTCGCCGCCGGCGTCGCTGTCGGCCTCGTGGTCCACGCGGTCCTCTTCGCCGTACTGGCCCGCATCGCGCGCCGCACGCCGACCTTGGTCGACGACGCGCTGGTGCGCCACCTCCGCGGACCGGCGCGGCTCGTGATCCTCTTGATCGTGCTGAAGATCGCCGTGCCCCTGATGCGCCTGGTCGGCACGGTCCAGGACTCCGTGGCCCAGCTCACCAGCATCCTGCTCATCGTGGCGATCACCTGGCTCGCGGTGGCGCTCACGCGCGCGGGCCGCGACGTGCTCGGCGCCCACTTCGACCTCACGGCCGCCGACAACCTCGAGGCCCGCAAGATCCACACGCAGTACGACGTCCTCAGCAAAGTGGTCATCGCCGTGGCCGTGATGCTGGGCCTGGCCAGCGTGCTGATGACCTTCGACCAGGTCCGCCAGCTCGGCGCCGGCATCCTCGCCTCGGCCGGGATCGTGGGCATCATCGTGGGCTTCGCCGCGCAGAAGTCGCTGGCCACGCTCTTCGCCGGCATCCAGATCGCGCTGACCCAGCCCATCCGGCTGGACGACGTGGTGATCGTGGAGGGCGAGTGGGGCCGGATCGAGGAGATCACCCTCACCTATGTCGTGGTCCGCATCTGGGACCAGCGCCGCCTCGTGGTGCCCATCACCTACTTCCTCGAGCAACCGTTCCAGAACTGGACCCGCGTCACGGCCGAGCTGCTGGGAACGGTCTACCTGCACGTGGACGCCACGGTGCCCGTGGACGCGCTGCGCGACGAGCTGCAGCGCGTGGTGGCGGACGACGAGCGCTGGGACGGCCGCGTGGCGCAAGTGGTGATGACCGACGTCACCCAGAGCACGGTGCAGGTGCGCGCGCTGGTGAGCGCCGCGGATTCGGGGAAGGCCTGGGACCTGCGTTGCCACGTGCGCGAGAAGCTGGTGGCGTTCGTGCGGGATCAGTATCCGGCGGCGCTGCCGCGGCTGCGGGCGGAGCTCTCGCCGCTGCCGCAGTGAGGCGGCGTCAGACCGCGCGCGGCTCGGTGTCGAAGAAGTCGACCGCGCCGGTGGCCAGCTCGTACTCGGCGCCGACGATGCGCAGCCCGTCGTGGTCGATCAGCTCCTCGAGGATGGGCGACCCGTGCCGGAGCTGATCCACCGAGGCGCGCACGTTGGCGCGGATGGCCTGCTCGAAGAGGGCGTCCGGATCGTGCCGGAGCTCGGTGGCGAGGAGGTCGGCCACCGAGGGCTTGATCCGGTCGACGATGGAACAGAGGTTCCGCGATGGGGCCGCCTCCGGATCCTGCATGGTCTCGAGGGTGGCCTGCACCGCGCCGCACCGCGAATGGCCCAGGACCACCACCAAGCGGGTGCCGAACTTGGCGGCGGCGAACTCGACGCTGCCGATCAGCGACGGGGCCACGATGTTGCCGGCCACGCGGATCACGAAGAGGTCGCCCAGGCCCTGGTCGAAGACGATCTCCACCGGCACCCGCGAATCCGAGCAGCCGAGGATGATGGCGAAGGGCGTCTGATCCGCCGCCACCAGGCTCTGGTGGGTGTGGCAGGAGTTGGCGCCGGCCATGAAACGGCGGTTGCCGGCGCGGAGACGGTCGAGGGCTTCGGTGGCGGCGATCATCCTGGCAACTCTCCGGTGAGATGGACCTTGTCGGCGCCGTCGTGACAACGGCCCCTCGGCGCTGCCCCACAGTCTAACGCCAGGTTTTCCGGTGTCATCAGGTCTGGCGGCAAAAAGCTGCCCGCAGCCCACGCGACCCGCCGAACGTGGTATCATGAGAGCGCTCGTCAGGACCGTGCGCGCTCGCTCGAGAGGACCCCTCGTGAACCACGGATCGACCCCGCCCGCCCTGGCAATCGTCGCACTGGCGGCGCTGCTGCCGCTGCTCCTGGGCGCCGGCGGTCCCGCCGACCGCCGCCGCGACCCGCGCCCCGCCGACGCCGACCGCGCCGTGGACCTGACCACCGAGCGGAGCCTGGTGGCCATGAACCTGAACACCGACGGCTACCAGGGGAACTTCTTCGCGTCCCCGTCCAGCCCGTCGCTCGCCTACCCGCGAAACTCTCACGTCGAGCACCTCTTCCAGGCCGGCCTGTGGGTCGGCGCCCGGACGGCGTCCGGCGAGGTGCGCGTCTCCACCTCGGCGGAGGACGCCAACGGCTTCCAGGGCGCGCAGGACCTGCGCGAGTTCGCCTGGGATCAGGGACCGGTCGAGGTCTGGTCCGAAGACATCCACGACCCCCTCTACGACCCCCGCGCCGTGGCCTCCTGGGAAGCCCACTACGCCTTTCGCGACGACGCCGCGGTGACGGGCCACGTGCCGCTGGGCCTGCGGGTCGAGGCCAGCGTCCTGGCCTGGAGCGCCGGAGCGCTCGACGACGGGGTCATCATCGAGTACGCCATCATCAACCAGTCCGGTACGGCGCTGCGCGACCTCCACGTGGGGTACTTCGCCGACGCCACCGTGGGCAACACCGAGGTCACCGACCCCTACGATCCGGGCGCGCCGGTCCCCTGGAACTACTACGACGACCTCAGCGGCGCCTGGCGCCCCGGCGACGTGCCGGCCGACCCCACCGGCTGGCTCATGCACAAGCACGACGGTGACGGCGAGGACGGCATGGCCACGTCCTGGGTCGGCTGCCGCCTGCTCTCGCTGGAGCCGGCAGCCGAACCCGAGCCCGGCCAGCCGCCGGTCTCCTACAACGCGTGGCCCTACCACCACGTGCCCCGGCACGACGACACCTACATCGACGACGACGGTCTGGCGCAGCCCGGCAAGTATCAGCTCATGAGCAACGGCGACTTCGACGTGGACGTGACCGACGAGGGCGACTTCACCATCATGCACGACTGGATGGGCTTGCTCTCCACCGGTCCGGTGCCGCTGCTCGCGGCCGGCGACACCCTGCGCGTGGCGTTCGCCGTGGTCTGCGGCGTCGACAGCACCGCGCTGCAGGACAACGTCGCGGCCATGGCCCGGCACCACGTCGGGGGCTACCAGCCGGTGGCCGTGCTGCCGACCGCCGTGCCGCCCATGGCGGAGCTGGCACCGCCGTTCCCCAACCCCTTCAACCCCGGCACGGTCCTGAAGTACAGCCTCGCCGCGGGGCGGTCCGTGCGCCTGTCCATCCATGCGGTCGACGGGTCGCTGGTGCGGGTGCTCGTGGACGGGCACCGTTCGGCCGGTGAGCACGCGGCGGTCTGGGACGGTCGCGATGCGGGCGGACGCGGGGTGGCGTCGGGTCCTTACCTCGTGAGGCTCGTGGCGGGTACGACCTGCCAGACGCGGGGGCTGACGCTCCTGAAGTGAGCCTGTGCGCAGCGATCCGGAGGCCCGGCCGTCACGTCCAGCGGGACGAGGCGGCCGGGCGTTCTCGTGTCATCCGCCTTCCGACCGGGTTTTCCGACCGTCGGCCCGGGCTTGGATCCCGGAAATACTTCTTGCATTTTGAGCCTCAGCGGCCAATTTGATCGGTTGTCAACGAATTACCAATTCTGCCTGTTGAATTTTCGGCAATCATGAATTAGTATATGCACAGAATAGGCCGCCCCTCCGGGGGCATCTCGAACAGGAGAGGACAATGGGATACCGCTGCAGTGAGACTGAGCAGGACTACTGGATGTCCTACCACCAGGGCTGGGCCGACGCCATGGCCGGCGAGCAGCCCATGGGCTCGGCCTGCGCATGCCCCATGGCCTACGATCGCGGGTATCGTGAGGCTCCGGCGGTGGTTCCGCCGGTGTCGATTCACCGCTGATCGCATCGCCACGTCGGCTTGAAAGGCCGACTCGACGCCCTCCTCGCGGTCTCGAAAAGAACGCGCCCCGACCGGTCTATCCGCGGCGGGGCGCCGTGTCCCGGGGGCTGATAATTTTGATATCTATTTTCTATAAGTCTACTAAAACGATTGCAATTTGTTGACATGTCATCTGAAGCTGTCAAAAAATCGACGAATTATCTTCGGTTTGATTGGATGCCTATTTAATTATTAACTGGCCCAGGAAGATCCAGGGCGGCGAATCCGGCGCCCAGGGCCATGCCGGAACATGCTGTCGTTGCTGCAGTTCGAAGCGGACGTAACGCGCTTCCGCGGGCTGATCCACGGCGACGCGATAGGTCCGCAGGACCCGCGCCATGACCCCGGGCTCGAGCACCCAGCGCGCCGAACCCAGCGGCGTCCAGTCAATCTGGTCCAGCGAGACGGACACCGCGATCTCCTCGGGGGAATAGATCAGCCGCCCACCGGCATGCAGGCAGACCGCCGCGGTCTCGCGGACCGGCACGGCCTCGCCCAGATCCACGACGACGGCGGCGTCGGGGCCTTCCCAGGCGAGCCAGCGCCCGTCGTGGTAGTCGCCGTCGGGCAGCACGCCGTCGGTCACCGGGTCCGGGACGCCGGGGTGGTACCTGGCGGCGGGCTCGGGCGTCACCGACACCGGGCGGCCCAGCGCCAGGTTCCGCACCAGTTCCAGACGCTGCGGGGCGCCGAAGGGCCGCCCGTCCACCATGAGCTGGGCGCAGACCAGACCCGGGTCCTGCCGCACGGCGGTGCCCGTGGTGGACTCCATGTGGCGCTGGCCGCCGGTGGTCACCTCCACCGTGGCTTCCCCGGCAGGGCGCCGCTCATCGGCCTGCCAGGCCAGCAGCCAGCCGGCGCGCTGCGGATCCCAGGCGGCGGTGAGAGTGACCGGCCGGCCCTCGCCGGCGCGGCGGACGCCGAGGCGGTCGAGGCGCCGGTAGTGTCCGGTCAGGCGGTGCCAGAAGCCGGTCAGGTCGCGGCCGACCACGGCGGGGTCGTCGACGTCGCGGCCGGCGCGCTCGGGGTGTGGCGGCGCCGGCGACCACAGCACCTCGCTCATGGCGCATAGCCGGGGCAGCAGGCGCTCGTCGAGTACGGCCTGCGGTGCGTACTCGGTCCACAGGTTCATCTCGCCGCCCAGGACGTGGCGGGCCTGCGCGGGGGTGAGCTCGGCGGGCACCGGCTCGTAGGCGTAGATGCCGGCGAGGTCGGTGGTGCCGATGTCGTAGTCGAAGTAGGCGTGGCTGGTGGGGGAGACCACGGTGTCGTGGCCCTCGCTGGCGGCGGCCACCGCACCCTCGAAGCCGCGCCAGCTCTGGACCGTGGCGCCGGGGGCGAGGCCGCCCTCGAGGATCTCGTCCCAGCCGATGAGCCGGCGGCCCCGCGCGGCGAGCCAGCGTTCCATGCGCTGGATGAACCAGCTCTGCAACTCGTGCTCGTCGGCCAGGCCCTCCCGGTGGATGCGGTCCTGGCAGCGGGGGCATTCGCGCCAGCGATCCTTGGGGCACTCGTCGCCGCCGACGTGGATGAACTCCGACGGGAAGATGTCCAGGACCTCGGTCAGCACGGTCTCGAGGAAGGTGAAGGTCTCCTCGCGGCCGGCGCAGTAGACGTCGGGCCACACGCCCCAGCAGGGCTGCACCGCGAGGTCGGCCTGGCGGCAGCTCAGCTCGGGGTAGGCGGCGAGGGCCGCCTGGCTGTGCCCGGGCATCTCGATCTCGGGCACCACGGTGATGCCGCGCCGGGCGGCGTAGTCCACCACGTGGCGCGCCTGGTCCTGCGTGTAGTAGCCGCCGTAGCGGACGCCGTCCTGGTCGGTGCGCCAGGCGGCGACCTCGGTGAGCCGGGGGTACGCGTCGATGGCCAGGCGCCAGGCCTGGTCCTCGGTGAGGTGCCAGTGCAGCCGGTTCAGCTTGTGCAGCGACATCAGGTCGATGACGCGCTCGATGGCGGTCAGGTCCAGGTAGTGGCGGCAGCAGTCGAGGAGCACGCCGCGCCAGCCGAAGCGGGGCTGGTCGGCGATGCGGACGCAGGGGATGGTGCAGGCGACGGCCGGGCTCGCCGCCTCGGTGCGCATGGGGGCGGCCGGCGCGGGCCGCAGGTTGTTGCGGGGGTAGCGGCAGTCGGCCGGCAGGGGGCGCAGGTGGCCGTCGGGACGGCCCGGATCGTCGATCAACGGCGGCAGCGGCGTCTCCACCGCGGGGGGCAGGAGCTGGCGCAGGGTCTGCAGGCCCCAGGTCACGCCGTCGGGGCCGCCGGCGCGCAGGACGATGCCGTCGGGGAGCACGTCGAGGGTGTAGGCCTCGGGGGCGGCGTCGGGCAAGGGGCCCACGAAGATGGCGCCCGGACGGGGCTGGTCGGCCTCGGCGAGCGGCAGGTCCAGGCCCGTGCCCTCGCGCAGGAGGTCGACCACGGGGGCCAGGCGCTCGGCCAGGTCGGGCCGGCCCGGGGCCACCAGGAGCGTGGTGGTCCGGGTGAGCGCGAACTCGCCGCCCTGGGGGGCGACGGAATGCGGAACGGGGATCAGCGGCAGGGCGTGGACTGGCATGGCGGTGTTCAGGCTCCCCAGCAAGAGGATGATCGGCAAGATCCGGGACACGTCATTCTCCCAGGCGGATGGCTCGCGGTGGCTGGGCCAGGGCGCGCAGGCGGGCCCGGGCCGTGTCGGGATCGGTGAGCGAGGCGCCCCAGCTCAGGCGGTAGCGGAACTCCAGGAAGCCGCCCAGGTCGGCGGCGAAGTTGGTCTCCCAGTAGTTGGTGGCCAACCAGGAGTAGAGATGGTCGGGGCGGGAGGGCAGGTCCTCGTCGCCCATGAGCCGGCGGCGGCCGCTGGCCAGCGGGCCGAGCCAGAGCAGCGGCGCGTCCAGCGGCGCCACCACCAGGCCGCCCAGCGGACCGCACCAGGCGAAGCCCTCCTGCAGGCAGGTCCAGTCGGTGAGCGTGCCGGGCAGTTGGTCGCGCCAGGGTCGGACGCAGGCTCCGGCCTTGGCCACCCAGAGGTCCTGCACGCCGGGCCAGGTGAAGGGCAGGGGCAGATAGAGGTTCTCGGGATCCCAGGTGCCCGTGTGCTGGAGGCGCAACGAGGCCTCCAGGACCGGCGCCGTGCGGTGGGCGGTCAGCTCGAGCTCGCACCACGGGACGCCGTCGCCCGCGTAGCGCAGCAGATGGCGCACCGCAACCGGGCCCGCGGCGAGGACCCGGCCGCCGGTGCAGCGGACCGTCCGGCGGGTCTCGTCGGGCCCCTTGCGGTCCAGCACCATGGCGCCGCGGACACGGGCCTGGTCGCCGGTCGCGGGCGTGTGTTCCTGCAGCAGGGCGAAGGCGGGATTGGGGGCGTCTGACCGCAGCAGCGCGTGGCCGTCCGCCGAGAGCGTGGTGATCCCCGGTCCCTGCGACCACGACAGCTGCAGGGCGTCGGTGATCAGCTCGCCGCCGTCGGCCCAGGCCTGGGGCTCGGGGCCGTCCTGGCGGCGGCCCGCCAGCGGCGAGAGCTCGAGCACGCGTTCCTCGCCCGCGGTCAGGTCCAGGGCCACCTCGAAGGCCATGCCGCGCGGCACGTCCCGCCGTTGCCAGGGGCGCAGGGTGGCGGCCTTGAGGTCGCTCACGCGCACCGGACCGTCGAGCTGGCGCTCGGCGTACTCGAAATGCTCCACCACCAGCGGCACGATGGCGGCCACGGGCACGTCGAGGGGGTTGCAGACCAGGAACCGCAGCGGACGGTCGGGGGCCGGCGGCGATCCGCCCAGCGCGGTGCCGGCCGCGTCCAGCGCGCGCGCCGCGGTGTCCAGCGCCTGGGCGGCGTAGGCGCGCTTGCGGGCGCCGATGGCCTGGACCAGCTCGTGCCAGGGCGCCGTGAGGCTGTCGCTGTGGCCGAAGGTGTGCTCGGCGAAGAGGCCGAGCTGGTCCTCGAGCGCGGTGAGGTCGGGCGGCGGCAGCTCGGGGTGGCGGGCGAGGAGCGCGCGCAGCCAGAGCCAGTCGCGCTGGGCCTGCCGGAACAGGCGCGTGGCCACGGGTTCGCTGGCCAGGCCGTCGCTCCACCAGTCGGGCCAGTCGCCGCGGTGGACCGGTAACGACGCGGCGTCGTGCTCGCGGAGGTGGTCGAAGAAGGTCTCCAGGGTGCCCAGGGCCACGCGGCAGACGTCGCCGTGCTCGCGGTTCCAGCGCCGGGCGGTCTCGGCGATGGCCGCGTTGGGCGGGGCGTTGTCGCTGCGCAGGCCGCTGATCATGACGGGGATGAGGTCGCGGGCGAGGCCCAGGTCACGGAGGCGGTCGAGGTAGCGGGGGATGCGCCGCTCGGCCACGGTCCAGTGGTCGCCGAAGATCAGGTCGCGGTCGCAGTCGTCCTTGGTCAGGTAGCTCGAGACGGCGCCGGGGCAGAGGCCCAGCTCGTTGCCGAAGTGGTAGTGCTCGCCCGACCACACCAGCAGGCGGCGCCCGTCGGGAGCTTCCCACCAGAACCCGGTCTGCTGCCGGTCCAGCGGGTAGCGGCCGTGGTGCGTGTGGATGCAGGTGAAGAGATTCTCGACCCCGGCGTCGAGCAGCGCCGTGGCGAAGCCCCATGAGTAGCCGTTGATGTCGGCGGTCATGGCCGACCGCACCGGCAGGCCCGTGCGCTGGCCGAACCGGCGGGCGCGGCCCACGAGCGCGGTCAGCAGCGGCTGGTCGGCCAGCTCGTTCAGGTTGAGCCAGCTCGCCGACAGCCCCACCGCCCCGGTGCGCACCGCGGCTAGCAGGGCGTCGTGCTCCTCGGGCCGGGCCTCGGCCAGGAAGCGCTCCACCGGCCGGAAGGCCTCGCACTGCCAGGCGAAGCCGGGCACCGCGGCGGTCAGTTGCAGCGCGCGGCGGATGTAAGCGGTGTGCCACCGTTCGACCACACCCTGCGGATCGGTGTACCCGATGTCGGTGTGCGAATGGTGGATCAGCAACAGCGTGGGGGGCATGGACCTTCCTCCGGCCCGCACCAGTCTACCGGAGCGGCGGGCGCTGGACAACTCCCCAGGTCGCGTGCACTCTTGGCGCCGGACATCCGACCCCGAAGGACCGACCATGACCCCGAAGCTCCGCGCCGACCTCCTGCTCCTGCTCGCCGCCGCCATCTGGGGCTTCGCCTTCGTGGCCCAGCGCCTGGGCATGGAGCACACCGGGCCGCTGGCCTTCAACGGCACGCGGTTCGCGCTGGGCGCCGCGGTGCTGGTGCCGCTGGTCCGGGCCCGCGGCCGGCGCCCGGCCGGCCAGGGCGCACCACCCGCACCCTGGCGGCGGGACCTGCGCCGCGGCCTGATCCTGGGCCTGGTCCTCTTCGGCGGCGCCACCCTGCAGCAGTTCGGCGTGGTCTTCACCACCGCGGGCAAGGCCGGCTTCATCACCGGCCTCTACGTGGTGCTGGTGCCCATCCTGGGCCTGGCGGTGGGCCAGCGCACCGGCCGCGGCACCTGGCTGGGCGCGGCGCTGGCGGTGGCCGGCCTCTATTTCCTGACCATGACCGGCAGCCTCGCCATGGCCAAGGGCGACCTGCTGGTGCTGCTGGGCGCGTTCTTCTGGTCCACCCACGTCCTGCTCATCGCCCGCTACGCCCCGCGGACCGACCCCGTCCGCCTGGCCTGCCTCCAGTTCGCGGTCTGCGCCGTGCTGAGCCTGCTCGCCGCCGCGGTCTTCGAGGACCGCGCGTCGTGGGCCGGGCTGGCCGGCGCGGTCGGTCCCATCCTCTACGCCGGCCTCCTGTCCACCGGCGTCGCCTACACCCTGCAGGTGGTGGCGCAGCGCCAGGCGCCGCCGGCCCACGCGGCGATCATCCTCTCGCTGGAGGCGGTGTTCGCGGTGATCGGCGGGCTGGTGGTGTTGGGCGAGTCGCTGGCGCCGCGCGGCCTGCTGGGCTGCGCGCTGATGCTGGTGGGGATGATCCTCTCCCAGGTGCAGCTGCCGGCGCGCAGCCGCCCCGCGGCCTGAGCCCGGTCCAGACCCTGGCCACCGGAGCGGTCGGACCGTCCGGATTCCGGTCAGCCGACCACCGGCGGGCCAGCCTGCACGATCCGGATCGATTTCTTACAACGCCAGAACAGCCATGGAATTAGGTTGTTCGCCGGCAGAACGAGCGCTGGGCACACTGCCTGCATTGACGAGGGTGCAGGACAGGAATCCATCAACCGGCGCCGCTCATTCCCCCCGGCGGCGTCGGCCCCGGAGGAGGCAGGGAGAATGACCATCGACAACCTGAACAGCACCAGGGACCGCGCCACGCACTTCGACCGTCTGCAGCACGCTCTCGAGGATGGACTGCGCGCGATCAACGCCGCCCGTTCGCCCGAGGAAGCCGAGCAGGCGCGCATCCACGCCCGGCGCCGCCTCGAGGAATTGAACGACGAATTCGAGACCGCCTTCGCTGGCAGCTAGATCCGCCACCGATCCTGCACAGCCAACGGCGCCGCCGGGCCATGGGCGGCGCCGTTCTCGTGCCCCCATGGTGCAACCGCCAGCGACGGCCTGCGTACACTCCCTCGATGAGAACAGACCGACCCCGACGAGGGAGAACACCTCATGATCACAGCGAACACCCACACCAGGCGCCTCCTCGCCCTCCTGCCCCTGCTCGTGGTGGCCGGCGCGGCCCTGGCCAGCGACTTCGAGCGCGACTTCGACATCGACGCCCAGGAGCTGGTGATCACCGACCTGGTCGGCGAGATCCGGGTCGAGCCCGCGAGCGGCGACCGCTACCTGGTCCACGTGGCCGTCCGCGGCGACGACGCCGATCCCGAGCTCATCGAGATCCACCTGGACGAGGGCCGCCACGCCCGCCTGGAGGTCCGCTTCCCGGTGGACGAGCACCGCGACTACGTGTACCCCGCCCTCGGCCGCAGCAGCAAGACCACCATCTGGCAGGGCGAGAGCACCGGCGAGGAGAACTGGTTCCGGAAGATCTGGCGCGGCATGGGCGGCGAGAAGGTCACCGTCAAGGGCTCGGGGCGCGGCCTCGAGGTCTGGGCCGACATCACGGTGAAGGTGCCTGCGGGCAAGGAGACCAGCATCTACCTGGGCGCGGGCGACCTGAAGGCCGGCGGCATCGACGGCAAGCTGGTCCTCGACACCCACAGCGGTCCCGTCACCGTGGACGGCCACCGCGGCCGCCTGGTCTGCGACACCGGCAGCGGCGCGGTCAAGATCCGCGACATCGACGGCCCCATGCTCGCCGACACCGGCAGCGGCTCGGTGAAGGTGGAGAACCAGCGCGGTGGCGCGCTCAAGGTGGACACGGGCAGCGGCTCGGTGCGCATCGACGGCGCCGACACCGACGACCTCTACGTCGACACCGGCAGCGGCAGCGTCATCGCCCGCGACGTCCGCGCCGACAAGGCGCGCATCGACACCGGCAGCGGCTCGGTGGAGCTGGACCTGGCGCGCATGGGCACCGGCCGCTTCGTCATCGACACCGGCAGCGGCGGCGTGCGCCTCAACCTGCCCCGCGACGCCTCGGCCACCATCTCGGTGGACACCGGCAGCGGCGACATCACCGCCGACTACTCGGGCGCCGAGATCCTCCACAAGGAGAGCGGCGAGATGAAGCTGCGCGTGGGCGCCGGCGAGGCCCGGGTCATCGTCGACACCGGCAGCGGCGGCGTGACCATCGCCGGCCGCTAGCGCCGGCCGAGCACCTCGATCTGATACGGCAGCGGGGCGGTTCCCACGGGGAGCCGCCCCTGTGCGTCGTCAGCCCAATAATCTGTAGCCTTCTCAAGATGTCGGAATACTACAGGCAAGTCCACTTACCGGAACAGGTTCTTCAGCCTACTCCAGGACGTTTCACTGGTCGCAATCGTGCAGTCGGTGACATACAGGTTGAAGTCGAAGGGATCCGTCGACCAGTACGGATCCCAAAAGATGTAAATCACTTCGCCAGCCGATACCGGCACCGACACGAAACTTGCGAAATCGGTGCCATCGGGGCAGCTATAGCTATCGTCGTTGTAATAGGTCAGAGTGCCGCAGCAATCACTGTAGACCATGACCAGAGTATCGGTGGTCTGCCCGGCGATGCAGGAATCAATCCAGATGCAACCGTCGATTGGGGTGGTGAACGTGTACCAGAACGGCGCGCCCGGGCAGCTGTTTAGACCCTCGACGGCCGTCACGGCCGTCTCACAGGGCTCGTTGACGCCGGGCACCCAGGAAACAACCAGATCGAACGTACTGATGTCATCATCGCCGTAGCCGTCCACGACGAGATAGAGTGTAGCGCCAGTATCACCAGCCGGAACCAGATGCGTGAACGAGTTGTCACCGTAAATAATCGATGTTGCCTCATCACAGGAGCTCAGGAGATAGATGTCAAGGTCCGCGGTCATGTTGCTGATCTCGGCTGTGATTTCCTGGCAGCCCGCCGGGAGCTCTACTAGGTACACGACCTCCGGGCCGTAGGCGTGGTCGAATCCGTAGGGTGTATACTGATCGACGACATCTGTGCCGGTGCTGTTATCGCCGCTGACGGTTTCCCCGTTCACCAGGGTAATCGCACCGGTGCAATCCAGGTCGCCGCGGCTGAGGATCGGGTCGCCCTTTTGCCAGGTGGGCTTCTCGGCGTGGGCGACACTGGCCATCAGAGCAACGGCCATGAAAACAACCAGGGATTTCTTCATGATCTTACCTCCAGGAGATAGGATTCAACGCAGCCTTGCACCGTGCTAGCCAGTGCAGCCATGGCCCCCAATGACTTTACTTCCGCAGCCGATCATCTCGCCCTGAGCCACAGCGATCGCTGGCAGCAGCAGGACAAGTCATGAGAACAATTGATTGACATCTCATCGCGTCATCGCCAACGACAGGCATGCGTTTGCACCCGCCTGCGTTGTGTGTCGAGCAGAAGGGCCTAGCGAGCAGGTAGGTCTGGAGTCTGTTGCGTCCTGTATCTATCGCGATGTGGCTTGAAAGCGAGGCGCTGAACAACCGATGGAACACGAGGTCGTAAGTTGCCCGGGTAAGACTATTAGTGAGGATTATTTTGGTAGTGTATCACAAATCCATGAGAGTGTAAACCTGACTGTGCGGTCTCCCGCCCGCGCCGCGCCTCTCGATCGCGGGTTACGAAAATTTAACGCCGGCCGAGCACCTCGATCTGATACGGCAGCGGGGCGGTTCCCACGGGGAGCCGCCCCTGCGCGTCGTGGACCGCCAGGCGCCGCAGGGGTGAGCGGTCGAGCAGCCGGAGCCACTGGCGTTCGGTGTAGGTGCGCAGGTCGTAGGTGTAGCTATGGTGCTCCTGGCCGCTTGGCCGGGTGGCCAAGAGGTCGACGATCACGCGCTCGCGGCGCCGGTGGCCCTCGGGGGGCAGGTACTGGATCACCTGCTGGACGTGGAGCGTCCCACGCGCGGCCTCCCAGACATCCTCCTCGACGACCTTGTCCGCGTGATGGAGGTCGAGGCCCACGAGGTAGACGCCGCCGGGGGCGAGGAGCCGGTCGATCTGCCCGAGATGGGCGAGGACTGCCGCGTCGTCCGGCAGGTGGCGGAGCGAGTTGACGGGGCAGAAGGCGACGTTGCAGCGGCCGAGCCGTGGGGAATCGTCGGTGAACGAGGCGCGGCTGAGCCGCCAGTCGCCGCCGAGGGTGGCGAGGCGACGCACGGCGTAGTCGCGCATCGCGGGCAGCGGATCGTAGCCCCGGACCCGGCGGCCGCGGCGAAGCAGGACCCGCAGGTAGCGACCGGTGCCGCAGGCGGGTTCGCACCATACCCGGCCGGGACCGCTGCGCGCCGCGTACCGGTGCGCCAGGCGCTCGAGGACGTCCACCTCGCGCGCGGTCCCGGGCGTGTTGACCACGTCGTAGTACAGGGGTTCGACGTAGAGGCCGCCGCCGGTCTCGCTGCTCACCAGCGGTACTTCACGGTGAGGGCCGAGTGGTGGCCCTGGTCCGCGCCGGCGTCGGCCGGCAGGTTGGGCGTGACGTTCCAGGGCGCCGAGTCGTTGAACACGAGGTCGGCGTCGAAACGGCCGAGGTGCAGGCCCAGGCCCAGGGTCACCGGGGTGCGGACGCGGACGGCGTAGCCGTAGTCCTGCTCCTGGTAGCCGTCGCTCCATTCGAAGTAGGCCAGCGACTCGTCCACGGTCCGCTGGTAGCGCGCCGACCCGCGCAGGGTGAGCCAGGGCAGCACGCGCGATTCCACGCCGGCGCGCACCTCGAGGCGCCACCACAGGCGCCAGCCCTGCTCCCAGCGCGCGTAGAACGGGTGGCGGGCGTCGCGGTCCTCCTGGTGGCGGTGGTAGTCCACCGAGGCGAGGATCAGGTTCTCGGGGTCGGGCAGGATGTCGAAGCCCAGGCCGCCCCGGAAGCTGGCCGCGTCCATGTCCACCAGGTCGTCGAAGTAGGGGTCGACGATGGGGCGGACGTCGCGGAACCAGTCGAGGCGGTAGACCGCGGCCACGGTGGGGCCGAGGCCGTGGAAGACGCGGGCGCGCACGCCGGCGCTGTTCCAGCCGCCCTGGTCCTCCACGGTGAGGCCGCGCTCGTCGTGGTAGTAGTCGACCTCGGTGTCGAGGGTCTCCACGGCCAGGTCGCAGTAGAGGTTGTCGCGCAGGTCCCAGCGCGCGCCCAGGCCCAGGTTGTGGACGAAGCGGCTGGTGCCGTCGAGCTCGGCGCCCGGGTCGGCGGCGGCCTCGCTCTGGGAGGTGCCGCGGAAGGTGGCTCCCAGCGCCAGCGGGCCGAACTGGCGAGCGTAGACGAGCTGGACCCAGCCGCCGGAGTCGGGGGCGGGCAGGTCGCTGCCGAAGTGGATGGCGGCGGTGCCCCACGTCCCCGCCTGGTCGAAGCGGTAATGGAGTGCGCCGCCGGTGTAGGCGATCTTGTCGAAGAAGCTGCCCCCGGCCTGATGGTCGAGGTCGCCGGCCTCCAGGAGTGCGAGCTGGGGATAGTCCACCAGGCTGCCGTACCATTTCAGGATCCCGGACTCGTCCTCGAGGAAGTCGGGCTGGCCGCCCAGGGCGCGGACGCGGCTGGTGGTGGCGACAGCGGGCAGGGCCAGCAGGCCGCACAGGAGGGCCAGCACGAGGAGGCGGCGGGGCATGGACGATCCTTTCGGCTCCGGGGGCGGGATGATCGTCCCATAATGCGGCGCGGTGCCGTCGGCGTCCAGGGCCGCCGTCAGAAGCGGTAGCCCAGGGTGATGCCGGTGAAGGTGCCCTCGACCGTGGGCACGGGCGCGAACGGGATGGTGCCGTAGGTCTCGGTCCAGCGCGCGTTGAGCAGCAGGTCGGCCTGGAACGCGCCGGCGTGCAGGCCCACGCCCAGGGTGATGGGCGTGCGCACGCGGATCGACTGGTCCTCGGCCCAGCGTTCGGGCTCGGTGGGCAGGGTCTCGCCGCCGGAGCTGCTGCGCTCGTCCTGCAGGCGCAGGTAGCGCAGCGCACCGCGCACGGTGAGCCAGGGCAGGACCCGCGACTCGAGGCCGACACGGGCGTGGATCTCGTGCCAGGTGAAGTCGGACTGGTCGTAGTTCCAGGTGGTGGAGTTGCCCGGTAGGCGATCGTGGAGCTGGCGACCCCAGCGCATCTCGGCCGAGAGGACGACCAGGTTGTCGGGGTCGGGCAGGATGTTGACGCCGAGGCCGGCGGCTGTCTCGCGGGCGTGCTGGTCGGCGGGCGCGCCCACGGCCTCGCTGAACACCTGGCGGTCGTCCTGGCGGTGGTCGAAGACGGGGACCAGGGCGGTGGTCTCGTTGAGGCCGTAGAACCAGCGGGTGCGTAGGCCCCAGGTGGTCCAGGTCTGCTGCGGGGGCAGGTACCAGAGGTCCTGGGCGCGCGCGTCGCCCTGGACGTTGACGATCTCGCCGGCGAGATCGCCGTAGAGGCGGTCGGACACGTCCCAGCGCGCGCCCAGACCGTAGGCGTGGAAGTAGAGGCTCTCGCCCCAGCCCTCGGCATCGCTGCTGTCGGCGCCCTCGAAGTACGAACTGAACGAGGCCTTGAGGCCCAGGGTCAGCTTGCCCAGCGACTGGGCGGCGAGCAGGGTGACGGCGCCGCCGGGGGCCCCGGCGGGCAGGTCCTCCTGGACGTAGACGCCGATGGTGGGCCAGCGGCCGGCCTGGTCGAGGCGGAAATGGGCGCTGCCGGCGGTGTTGACCACGCTCTGGTTCATGCCGCCGGGGGCGTCGTGGTCCCAGTCGCCGAGGTCGAGGACCACCTGGTCGGGATAGTCGATCAGGGGGGCGAACCAGACCATGGCGCCCGAATCGTCCTCGAGGTAGCTGGCGCCGCCGCCCAGGGCGCGCACGCGGGTGAGGGTGGCCGTGGCGGGGGTGGCCAGGGCGAGGGCGAGGGCGAGGGCGACGAGGATCAGGGCTGGGCGGATTCCGGTCATGATCACCTCGGGTGAACGGGCGGTCGTTCGGGTGCACGGTCCGTCGAGGAGGTCGATCCCCCGGGGAAAGTGTAAGGCCCGCGCCGCTGCCGATCAACGATAGCCCGTCACCACCGCCACGATCAGGAACACCGCCGACAGCAGCATCAGCTGGCCGAACAGCGGCAGCATGAACCGCAGCCACCGCCCGTAAGGCACGCGCGCCAGTCCCAGCATGGCCATGAGGATGCCGCTGGTGGGGATCACCATGTTGCTGAAGCCGTCGCCGCAGGTGAAGGCGAAGACCGCGGTCTGGCGCGAGACGCCGATGATGTCGGACAGGGGCGCCATGAGCGGCATGGACACCGCAGCCTGGCCCGACCCGCTGGGGATGAAGAGGTTCAGGGTGGACTCGAAGCCCAGCATGCCCAGCACCGCCAGGTACCGCGGCACCACCGCGAGCACGGTGGCGGCCGCGTGGACGATGGTGTCGATGATCAGGCCGTCGGTGAGCACCACGGCGATCCCGCGGGCGAAGCCCACCACCAGCGCGGCCACGACCATCTCCTCGAGGCCCTTGACGAACGCACGGGCGGTGTCGGCCACCGAGAGCCGCGCCGCCGCCGCCGCCACCAGGCCCATGAGCAGGAAGCCGCCGCCCATCTCGGCCATCCACCAGTGGTAGTGCTGCACGGCGTAGACGATGAACGCGAAGATGACGGTGCAGGCCGCGATGATCACGCCGTGGGCGCGGGTGAACGCGGGGGCGGCGCCCGCGTCGGCAGCGTGGTCTTCCCAGGCCTCGGGGACGTCGGCGACCAGGCTGCTGGCGCGGTCGGCGCGCACGCGGGCGCCGTAGCGCAGCAGGTGGATCACGGCCACGGTCAGCGCGCAGGCCAGGAACACCAGACGCAGCGGCATGCCCGAGTGCAGCGGCAGCTCGGCGATGCCCTGGGCCACGCACACGGTGAAGGGGTTGGTGGTGGAGGCGGCGAAGCCCACCTGGCTGGCGATCTCCACCATGGCCATGCCGTAGAGCGCGTCGTAGCCGAGGCGGCGGGCCACCAGCACGAAGATGGGCACCAGGGGGATGAATTCCTCGCCCATGCCCAGGGTCGAGCCGCCCACGGCGAAGACCACCATCAGCACCACCGTGAGCAGCGCGCCGCGGTGCTGCAGGCCGTGGAGCAGGCGGCCCACCGTGGCGGTGATCACGCCGGTGCGCTGGAGGATGCCGAACACGCCGCCGATCATGAAGACGAAGAAGATGATGTCGGCCGCGGCCTCCATGCCGCGGGGGACCGCCGAGAGGAAGCCCATGAGCCCGACGGGCGTGGCCTTGCCCGCGACCGCGTCGCCCAGCAGCGCTCCCTGCACCGAGAAATGCTTGGGCACCGGCGTGAACGTGCCGGGCACCACCAGCGTGCGCGACTGGCCCTCCACCATCCGCGTCTCGCGCTCGAACTCGCCCGACGGCACCACCCAGGTGGCCAGCGAGCAGATCAGGATCACCAGCGTGAGCAGGACGAAGACGTGGGGAACCCGCAGGCGGGGCTTGCGCATGGGCGTCCTTTCGGGACGGGTCAGCCGGCCAGGCCGGGGTAGCCCAGCGCCTTGCGCAGGAGCCCCAGCTGGCCCAGGTGATAGGTCTCGTGCAGGGTGAGGAAGTTGATCGTGCCCAGGAGCGTGCCGTCGGTGGAGGGGACCGGCCCGGGGGCGTCCAGGTCGAGGATGGCGGTCTCGGCGGCGTCGAAACGGTCGGCCAGGACGGCGCCCATGCGCTCCCACAGCGGCAGCAGCTCGGCGGCCGCGGGCAGGGTGGCGGGATCGCCGACCTCGGCGCCGCGGGCGAAGCGGTCGGCGTGGGCGTAGGTCTCCTGGCCGCCCAGCAGGCGGCTGGCGAGGTGGCGGCTGCCGGTGATGTGGCCCAGGATCCAGGCCATGGGGCTGGTGTCGGGCAGCAGGATCGTGCGGTAGTGGGCGTCGTCGATGCCGGCGAGGGTGGCGCCCACCAGCTCGGTGTTCCTGGCGACGATGGCGGCAACGGCGGCGAGGCGCGGGTCCATGGCGGTCTCCTGGCTGGGGTCGGCGGCAGGTGTCCTGACCGATGGTAAGGCCCGCCGCGGGCCGCGGCAAGACGGGTGCGGTTGACTTGCGGAGGCAACCCGTGTTCACTGGTCGGCGTATTGATTCCCTGTTCCGGAGCCATCGGACATTCCAGGAGGCCTCGCGTGATGACCAAGTCGCGATTGTTGTTCGTGGCGGCATGCCTGCTCGGCACCGCCCTCGCCGCCGGCGCCCAGACCCCGCCGCCGCCCGCGCCCTTCGCCGGCGCCCCGGCGCATCTGCTGCGCCTGGCCGATATCTCGGCCGACCACATCGTCTTCACCTACGAGGGCGACCTCTGGCTCGTGGGCGACGAGGGTGGCATTCCGCGCCGCCTGACCACGGGCCACGGCACCGAGCAGGACGCCAAGTTCTCTCCCGACGGCCAGTGGCTCGCCTTCACCGGCGAGTACGACGGCGGCCGCGACGTCTACGTCATGCCCGTCCTCGGCGGCGAGCCGCGTCGGCTCACCTTCCATCCCGGCCGCGACCAGGTCATCGACTGGCACCCCGACGGCCAGCGCATCCTCCTGCGCTCCGGGCGCGCGCATCCCACCGGCGAGCCCCAGTTCTTCCTGGTCGACCGCGACGGCGGCCTGCCCGTGCCGGTGGCCACAGATCGCGGCGCCCTGGGCTGCTACTCGCCTGACGGCGGCCAGCTCGCCTACAACCGCATCCCCCGCGAGAACCGCACCTGGAAGCGCTACCAGGGCGGCATGGCCCAGGACCTCTGGCTCGCCGACTTCACGACGGGCGAGATCGTCCAGGCCACGCGCTGGACCGGCACCGACAACTACCCCATGTGGATCGGCGACCGCGTCTACTTCAACAGCGACCGCGAGGACGGCACCCTGAACCTCTGGTCGCTCGACCCCGCCGACCCCACCGCCGCGCCCACGCGCCTGACCGACTACACCGACTACGACGTCAAGTATCCCTCCGCCGGCCCCGGCCGCATCGTCTTCCAGTACGGCGAGCAGCTCCACGTGCTCGACATCGCCACCGGCCGCGTGCGCCCGGTGGTGGTGGACCTGCGCAGCGACCGCGTGCCCATGCGCCCCGAGCTGGTGGCGGTCGACCCGCAGGCCGGCAGCTTCGGGCTGTGTCCCGCCGGCAAGGCCCTGCTGCTCGAGGCCCGCGGCGAGATCCTCACCGTCCCGGTCAAGGACGGTCCGTGGCAGAACCTCACCGCGACCAGCGGCAGCCGCGAGAAGGACGCCGCCTGGTCCCCCGACGGCGAGCAGATCGCCTTCGTCAGCGACCGCACCGGCGCCGAGCAGCTCTACCTCGTGCCGGCCCAGGGCGGCGACTGGCGCCAGCTCACCGACGGCGAGTTCGGCATGATCCTGCCCCCGCGCTGGTCCCCCGACGGCAAGTGGCTCCTCTTCGGCGACAAGTTCATGCGGCTGAACCTGGTGGAAGTGAAGTCGGGCAAGCTCGCGGTGATCGACCAGGGCGAGTACGACGACGCCTGGGAACGCTGGGGCATCCTCGACTACGTCTGGTCGCCCGATTCGCGCTGGGTCGCCTACACCAAGAACACCGCCAACATGCACGAGGTGATCACGCTCTACGACCGCCAGAAGGGCACGGGCGTCCAGGTCACCGACGCCATGTTCACCTCCTGGTCGCCGAGCTTCGACCCCGAGGGCCGCTACCTCTGGTTCCTCAGCAACCGCACCTACGCGCCCACCATGGGCCGCATCGACCAGAACCACATCTTCCTGGACTGCGCGCGCCCCTACCTAGCGCTCCTGCAGGACGGCGTGCGCTCGCCCTTCGACCCCGCCGCGGACGAGGTGGCGGCCGCCGACGAGAAGGACGACGCCGAGAAGGCGATCACGGTCGACCTGGACGGGCTCCAGGGCCGCATCGTGGCCGCCAAGGGCTGCGACGCCGGCAACTGGTTCCGCCTCGAGGCCACCGCCGAGGGCTGCCTGCTGCTGCGTCGCGACGAGCCGGTGTTCCTCAAGTACCAGAACGTCGACGACCGCACCACCGACCGCGATCTGACGCTGGTCAAGTACACCCTGGCCGACGAGGAGACCGCCGACCTGGGCGACGGGGTGACCAACTACCACCTCTCGGCCGACGGCAAGCAGTGCGTGGTCCGCCAGGGCGCCGGCTACACCGTGGCCGCCGTGGGCGAGGAGTTCGGCAAGACGGGCGAGAAGGTCGACCTCGCGGACATCCGCCTGCGCGTGGTGCGCGAGGAGGAATACCGCCAGATCTTCGACGAGGCCTGGCGCGTCCAGCGCGACTGGTTCTACGACGCCGGCATGCACGGCGAGGACTGGGACGCGGTCCACGCCAAGTACGCGCGGTTCCTGCCCTGGTGCGGCCACCGCGATGACCTGCGCTACCTCATCGGCGAGATGATCTCGGAGCTGAACATCGGCCACACCTACGTCTACGGCGGCGACTACCAGGGCGGCCCCACCCGCATCGGCACCGGCCTGCTCGGCTGCGACCTGGTGCTCGATCCCGAGGTGGGCCGCTACCGCATCGCGCGCATCCTGCCCGGCTGGGACTGGAACGAGCGCTGGATCTCGCCGCTGGCCGCCCCCGGCGTGGGCGTCCGCGCGGGCGAGTACGTGCTGGCCGTCGACGGGGTCGACATCACCGCCGCGATGAACCCCTACGCCGCGCTGGTGGACAAGGCCGGCCGGGTGGTCGCCTTGACGCTGAGCGAGAAGGGCCGCGAGGCCGACCGCGTGGTGAAGGTCGAGACGCTGCGCGGCGAGTTCGGGCTGCGCTACCGCGAGTGGGTGGAGGGCAACCGCGCCAAGGTGGCCGAGCTGTCGGGCGGCCATATCGGCTACCTGCACCTGCCCAACATGATGGAGCCAGGCCTCATCGAGTTCGCGGCCTACTGGTATCCGCAGACCGGCCTGGACGCCATGATCATCGACGAGCGCTACAACGGCGGCGGCTTCGTGGGCGACATGATCATCGACCGGCTCGAGCGCGAGCTGTGGTCGCTGACCATTCCCCGCGAGGGCAAGGCGGGCCGCAATCCCGAGCGCGCCATGCACGGCCCGCTCGCGGTGCTGATCAACGAGGACACCGGTTCCAACGGCGAGTTCTTCGCCCAGGCCATCAAGGAGAAGGACCTGGCCCACATCATCGGCATGCGTACCTGGGGCGGCGCCATCGGCATCGAGCCGCACCAGGACCTGGTGGACGGCGGCGTGACCACACCGCCGCAGTTCGGCCTCTACGGCCTGGCGTCGGGCGACTGGCTCATCGAGGGCTGGGGCGTGGAGCCGCACGAGGTGGTGCAGAACATGCCCGCCGACGTGGTGGCCGGGAAGGATGCGCAGCTCGAGGCCGCGGTCACGCACCTGCTGGGCGAGCTGCAGCGCAAGGGCGGCGAGTGGACGATCCCGCCGACGCCCGACTATCCGGACAAGAGCCGGCCGCGGATGAGCGGGGTGAATCGCTAGGACGAATCTCCTGGTAGAGAAAAGCGGGTCGCCTCGATGGGGCGGCCCGCGTTTCTTGACTGAACCTGAACCCGAAATCTCTTACAATTCCCCATCCGGCGACGTTCCGTCTCTACCGGAGGCGACTCGCGTTCCCGCCGTCCGCAACCCATCTCCTGACGCCCATCCCAAGGAGAGACCGACATGCGCACCCTGCGTCCGTTCCTCGTCCTCTCGATCCTGGCCGGCCTGCTGCTGGCCGGCTGCAGTGACGATTCCACCGCGCCCACCGAGCCGGCGGCCGTCGATGTCGCCAAGGCGGGCGGACAGACCCTGCCCATCGACCAGGATTTCCTCGATGCCCTCTGGGCCGATTTCGACGATCAGACCTGGAAGGAATACCCCATCACCTTCAACCGCTCGGGCGACTGCGTCACCTTCCATCCCGACGACTGGCCCGAGGGCTGGGACGTGGTGGTCACGGTGCCGGGCGACGCCCGGTTCGTCGGGGAGCCCCCGGTCTCCATGACGATCCTGATCCCCGCCAACGAGACCAACGTCATCGACGACGCCTCGCTCTTCATGATCGACAACCAGCCGCGGAGCACGGCGATCACTGTGGCGGTCTATCCGCATTCCTGGTACGACGAGAACGACTATCTGCCGCACCATAGCACCTACCGCCTCCTGAACGACGGCATGAGCAGCGAGGTGGAGTTCGACCGCTTCCACTTCGGACCGACGCCCATGCCGCCCTGGAGCACGCCGCCCTGCGTCCTCTACCTCACCGCGGACGAACGGCCGGAACGGCGCCAGAAGTACGTGGCCGACCGGCAGATCCCGGGGGACGACTAGGGGCCGGCCGCCAGCACGGCGTGTAGCTGGTAATGCCCCCAGTAGAAGGGGTGCTGCCACTCGGGGTGCAGGTGACGGAGATCGGACTGGGCGGCCTGGAGCGAGGCCGCCCTGTCCTTGCCTGCCAGCCAGTGCTGGTAGAAGAGGAGCGCGAGTTCGCGGGCGGCACGGTCGTCGATGCGGTGGGTGCTGGCGATCACCGACCCGGCGCCGGCGCGCAGGAACGCACGGGCGAAACTGTCCAGACCCGAACCGGTGGCGTGGCCCACGCCGGATCCCTCGCAACACGACAAGAAGACCAGCGCGGCATCCAGGTGCAGTTCGCTCACCTCGGGGATGGTCAGGGGCTGGGACGAGCCGGCTGCGGCCAGCCGCAAGGTGGCTTGGCCAGGCAGACCCTCGCTCACACGCGTGTGGCTGGCGATATGCAGCACGCGGTAGGCCGCGAGGTCGAGCTGCTGGAGCGCCGGCCAGCTGGCGTGGTCGCCCGTGAGCACCGTGGACTCGCCGCCGGGCCAGAGCGCGGCCACCGCCCGGGCCTCGGCCTCGGCGTGGGCGAGGGCGGGGTCTTCGCCGCTGGCGTTCACGCCCACGGCGAGTAGGGAGCCGTCGGGCGTGCGGGCGTGGCGGGCCAGGGTGGTCAGGCTGGCGAGGTGGATGACCGGGCCGCGGTCCACCACCAGCTCGTCGGGACCCAGGGACAGGGCGGGCCAGGGGATGGCGGCGAGGGCGCCTGGGGCCGCGACGAGCAGCGCGTGTCCGGGTTGCCAGACGTCGAGGATCGGAGAGAGCAGGAGCTGGGCGAGGCGGGCGGTGTCGGCGCGCTGGACCGGACGGTCGGGCGCCTCGGTATCGGTCAGGACGCCCTCGGCGAGGTGCTGGAGCGCGGTGGGGTCGGCGATCTCGTGGAGCGACCAGCCCGAGGCCGTGCCGTACCAGGCGAACGAACGCGACTCGCCCAGGAAGAAGCAGGCGGCGGCCGTGCCCGTGGCGAGATCGAGGTCGGCGAGTTGCGCCGCGGTGGGTTCGGGGCCGTCGGGATCCAGGCGCCAGCGGGCGGCCTCGGCGGCGGCGAGAGTCTCCAGGGCGGCGCCCGGGCGGCCGGCGAGACGCGGATGGTCGTGCAGGATGGCGATGGTGGCCTCGGCCACCTCGCGGTGGAGCGGGCGGTTGAAGGCCCGGAGGATCTCGTGGTTGGACTCGCGTCGGGTGCGACCCGGATCCAGCGCCACCGACCGCAGCGCGGTCAGGGCCGCCTCGGGACGGTCGAGTGCGGCCAGCGCGCGGCCACGCTCGAGCTGGAGGCGGGCGCGCAGGTCGCGCGGCGCGTCGGGGCGGAGGATGTCCTGAGCGGCGTCCAGCTGCGCGAGCGCCTGTCCGAAATCGCCTGCGGCCGCCTCGGTCATGCCCAGCAGCAAGGTCGACGCCAGGCGGGTCCAGTACTCGGGGACATCGCGGGTCCCGGCGAAGAGCGCGCGGGCCTCATCGAGTTCGCCGAGGCGGACGAGGACCTGGCCCAGGCGGACGCGGCCACGGTTCAGGAGGTTGGGGTCGCCCAGCTCACGGGCCAGGGCGAGGGCCTGGCGGTAGCGCGTGGCGGCGGCTTGCGGGTCGCCTGCCAGCTCGGCCACCCGGCCGCACGTGAGTTCGTGATCGAAGCGGGCGAAGAGTGTGCTGCCGGCCTCGATGCACCCGGCGGCCAGCGTGAGTTCCCGGTCGGCCTCGGCGAACTCGCCCTGGCTGGCGTGGAAGCGGGCGGCGAGGTGGGCCAGGTCCAGGCGCGGGTCGTAGGTGCCCTGGCGCACGAGGAACGCAGGGTTCCGGCGGGCCCGATCGAGGAGGCGGTAGACACGGTCGGGCCGGCCGGAATCCAGGCTCTCCTCGATCTGCTCGAGCACGATCACCCGCTCCAGCTCGGGATCGAGGTCGTCGCCCAGCGCGGTGCGGATCGAATCGGCGCGGGCGAACTGGCCGAGCTGGCTGAAGTAGCCGACCCAGAACATGGCGACCTGGTCCTGGCGGCCCCGGGGCGTGCCGACCGTGTCGAGGTGGGCGGCGCGGTCGAGCCAGACCCGGGTCGAGTCGAGCCGTCCGAGGTGGCGGTGGTCGTTGCTCAGCAGGAAGCAATCGGTGATGGCGGCGCCGGTGTCGGCGTGGGCGAGGGCGAAGTCGAGGGCGCGACGGTGCAGGCCGAGGGCGTCGTGCCAGCGGCCCAGGGCGCCGGCGACCTCGGCCTGCTGCTCGAGGGCTTCGCGCTGCCAGCGGACGTGGTCGTGGGTCCGGGCCAGTTCCTCCACCGCCTGGTAGACCGACTGTGCCGAGGCGAATTCGCAGCGCACTTCGTGCACGCGCCCGGCGGCGAGCCGGCTGCGGATCTCCAGGATGGTGTGGCCGTCGCGACGGGCCAGCTCGGTGGCCACCAGCGCGGCCTGGAGCGCGTCGTCGAGGCGGCCGAGGTTGCGGCTGTAGACGCTGATGTCGCGCCACCAGGCGGCGGCCAGCGGCAGCCCGCCCACCTGCCAGGCCGTTGCGAGGCTGCTCTCGAGGCGCACCAGGGCGGCCAGGTGGTCGCCGGCCAGGCTCTCGGTCAGCGCCAGCCGCGACTCGAGCCAGAGCCGCTGCAGGGAGTCGAGCTGGTTCGCGGCGCTGTCGGCGGCTGCGGCGGCGTAGAAACGCTGCTCGGCGCCGGGTTCCCAGCCCCACCAGTAGCGGGCGTGGAGATAGTGAGCCACCGCGCGGGTGGTGTCCTGGCCGGCGGCGCGGTCGTAGAGACGGTCGAAGCGGTCGGGATCCTGGAGCTGGTCCTGGCGCAGGCAAGCGACCTCGATCCAGAGGAAGTGCTCGGGTTCGGCGGCCCAGAGCGCGAAGAAGGTGTCGGCGGCGACGGCGCGGGTGCGGGCGTTCTGGAGCGCCTCGCGGAGGTCGAAGTAGGCGCGGACGTCGGCGGCGGCAGGGGCGGGCGGCGAATCGGTGGCCAGCAGGCGTTCCTGGAGTTCGACCGCGTCGCGCACGGCGGGCGAGAGCAGGTGGCGGGGGAGCGTCTCGAGGGCCGGCTCGTCCGGGCCGCAGCCCGCCAGCACGCCGGTCAGCGCCAGCAGGAAGGCGAACAGAGCTAGCCGGTGGACAGGGGTTTTGATGCTCTGTACCATCTAGGTTCACCTCGATGCTCGGCACCGGCAGTGTCGCCCGCGTCCGCAAGCTGCCGGCTGCAGTCCCTTCCATTGGTCCGCCCATGCACCAGACCTCAGGCTCCACGTCCCCCGGCGACCGCGAACCCGATCTCCGGGCCTACCGGCGCGGAGAACCGGGCGCCGCCGATCGTCTGCTGGACGGTCTGCGGCCCCCCGTGGCGCGCGATGTGGCGCGGCTCCTGGGCGCGGCCGACCACGAGGCCGACGACGTGGTTCAGGAATCGCTGGTGGCCACCATGCAATACCTGGCGCGCGATGTCGAGTTCGAGGGCGACCTGGTGCGGCTGGCGGTGACCATCGCCCGCAACCGGTGCCGCGACCTGCTACGCTGGCGACGGCGGCGGCCCCGGGCCGGGGTCGAATCGCTGGCCGGCTGGCTGGCCGACCCCGCAAGGTCGGCGCTGGACGAGCTGGAGGCCGCCGAGCGCCGTGATGCGCTGCAGCGCGCGCTGTCGCGCGTCTCCGCCGATTGCCGCGACTTGCTCGCGGCGCTCTACCTCGAGGAGCTGCCCACAGAGATGGTCCGCGCGCGCCTGGGCCTGGGCACGGTGCAGGGCGTCTACTACCGTCGCGAGAAATGTCTGCGACGCCTTAAAAAGTTCTTACAGGAAACCTGGGCGGGACGTTCCGGTGTCAGGGATTGGCGGGAGAGATCGACAGGGGGAGGAACCGAGCATGACTGATCGATGGGATCTCGAATGCATCGATCCCGAGCTCGGTGGGGAGCTATGGCGCCTCGACGATCCGGACACTGAGCCGTCGGTGAGGGAGCGACTCCGGATCCATTGCACGTTCTGCGCGGCTTGCCGTCTGCAGCGCGCGGTGGACACCGAGCTGGTGGACGGGTTACGCAGGGGGGAGTTGACGCTCCCTCCTGCGCGAGGAGCGGGCGTCCGCTGGCCCCGGATCCTCACGCGGTCCGGGGTGGCGGCCCTGGCGGCCGGCCTGGCGCTGCTGCTCGTCCTGCCGCCCCATTCTGGGGGCGGGGTGGGAGTGACACGCAGCGGTGTCGACCAGCCCGCTATCGAGCGGCCACTGGCGGAAGAGATCGTCTCCGGTGGGCGCCCGCACATCAACTGGACCGCGCTGGACGGCGCCACGGCCTACGAGGTGACCGTCCGGTCGGTCGGCGGCGACTACGAGTGGACCACGAGGTCGGAGGGTCCCGTGGTGCGCATCCCCGAGGATCGACCGCTGCCGGTGGGGGAACGTTTCCGGGTGTCCGTGGCGCCGATCCCGGCGCACGTGGCGCCCGCGGGGAGGATCCGCAGCACGTTCCGCACCGGACGGTTCGATCAGTTCGTGCGCTACCGGGTCCGCTCCGGTTCGCTGCTGGCGCGCGCGATCGTCCTGGCGGGGGGGATGGCGATCATCGGGGGGCTGCTCCTCGGACGGCGTCCGCGACGATCGTTCCAGTGAACCGTCGGGAGGCGGCCACCTCGTTGGTGAGGTGGCCGCCTGATCTCATCTGACCAGCGCCACCCGCTGGGTCACCACGCCCGCGGCGTGGCGCACCTGCACCAGGTAGACGCCCGACGCCGCCTCGCGGCCGCCGTCGTCGCGACCATCCCAGGTCACGGTCCGCCGGCCTGCCGCCAGCGCGCCGTCGAGCAGTCGGGCGACCAGCCGTCCGCGCAGGTCGTACACGCTCAGTTCCACGTCACCGGTCCGCGGCAGCCAGAGCTCGATGCTCGTGCGCGGGTTGGCCGGGTTCGGCGCCACGGCGAGCTGCGGTCGCTGCCAGGCGCTCGCGCGCTCGACCGTGACCGTGCGCCGCCCCACCTCGGCCCACGCCTCGTCCGCCTCGCGGCCGGCGAGGAGATAGGTGACCTCGCCGCCGCCAGCGAGAGGGGCCGCGCGATCCATCGCGCACCAGGCGCCCTCGCCCGCTGGCAGGCAAGGCACGTCCCAGGATTCGCCGCCGGCGCGTGCGGCGGTGAGCCGGAACTCGGCCGGGCCGCCGCCGGTGGCGGCGTTCCAGTCCAGTCGCACCGCGGGCCCGAGCCCGCCGTCCAGGCTCCGGGCCGAGAACCGCTGCAGGAAGACCGGAGTCATGGTCTCGTTCCAGCGGGCGAGGCTCACCGAGGCGTAGCCGCCGGCCCGGGTGAAGTCGCCGCCTAGAAAAAGGCGCTCGTCGTGGACGTGCAGCGCGCGGACCCCGGTGTACCAGAAGCCGCCCGAGACGCCGCTGCCGAAGGACTCCCAGGCGGCGCCGGTCCACAGCGCCGCGTTGTTGACGGTCAGACCATCGACGGTGTCGAAGGCGCCGCCCACCACCAGGCCCGCCGACCCGGCGAGCAGCGTGGCCACCTCGGTGAGGTCGTCGGAACCCACGAAGGTGCCGGCGTCGTGCCACTGGTCGCCGTCCCAGCGCGAGAGCGCCACCACCTCCTCGCCCGTGACGTAGAAGCGGCGGCCGGCCCAGAGCTGACCGCCGTACGAGGCGAGGGCACGGATCTGTCCGTCCAGTCCGTCGCCCAGCGCGTGCCAGCTGGACCCGTCCCAGCGCGCCACGCGGTTGGCCGGAACGCCGTCGAGGGCCGAGAAGTAGCCGGCGATGTAGAGGTCGCCGTCATGGGAGGCCATGGCGGTCACCGTGCCGCCCTCCATCTGGCCCAGGCCGAGGACGGCGAAGGTGGCGCCATCCCAGGAGACGAGGTCGTCGCAGGGCACGCCGCCGGCGCTGTTGAACGAGCCGCCGGCGATGAGCAGGCCGTCGTGGATCACCAGGGCGTTGACCGTGCCGTCGATACCGTTGCCGCCGCCCACCGGTTGCCAGGCCTCGCCGTCCCAGCGCGCGAGGTGGCCGATGGGCACGCCGCCCGAGGTCTCGAACCCGCCCGCGGCGTGGAGCTGGCCCTGGAAGACCGCGAGGTCGAGGACCTCGTCGGTGAAGCCGCGGCTGAGCGGCAGCCAGTGGCGACCGTCGTAGCGGCCCACGTTGTAGCAGTGCGGGACCTCGGGGCTCATGGACTCGAGATTGAAATAGCCGCCGGCGATGAGGTCGCCGTCATGGGAGGTGAAGGCGCTCACGTAGGCGCGAGCCTCGGCGGTGGAGGCCAGGCCGCCGCCCACGTGGCGCCAGCCGTCGCCGTCCCAGCGCGCCAGGCCGTCGCCGTAGCCGATGCCCTCGGTGAAGTGGCCGCCGGCGTAGATGGAGGTGGCGAACTCGTCGAGGACCCGGACGTTGGCGAGGGTGTCGTAGGGCGAACTCCAGCCGTCGACGGTGTGCAAGCGAACCGTCTGGTCGGTGGCCAGCACGAAGCTGTGGTCGTAGGGGATGATGTCACGGACCCAGCCGCCGGGCAGCGTGTCGGTGAACGGGTACAGTTCATGACTGAGGTAGGCCTTGGCCAGGAGGGGGCTGTCCTCGCCCTCCACCGTCTGGAACCGCCCCATCACCCAGAGCGTGGAACCGCCCGACCGTAGCCGTTCGACCCGGTCGTCGAAGCCGACCCCGGTGCCGGGCGCGGTCCAGCGATCCTCGAACATGTAGGCCAGGTAGGGCATGGTGTGGGGGTGGGCGTAGTCGAAGTCGCCGCCGGCCCAGAGCTCGCCGCCGAACACCTCGAGGCTGTACACGGTCCCGTAGTCCCAGCCCTGGAACGTGAGGTTGTTGCTGGCGGCCTGGGCCCATTCGACGCCGTTCCACCCGGCCACCCGGCCGGTGGACACGTCGCCCATCATGGTGAAGTTGCCGCCGGCGTACAGGATCCCCAGATCGTACTCGAGGCAGTAGACCATGCCGTTGGGTCCGCCGTCGCCCAGGCTGTACCAGTTCCCATCGTGCCAGCGGGCGATGCCGGCCGCTGGCTGGCCGCCGGCCGAGCTGAAGTTGCCGCAGACGTAGACGGCCTGGTCGAGGACCACCATGTCGTAGACCTCGCCGTCGACCCCCTCGTCCAGGGCGTGCCACTGGTAACCGTCGTAACGCGCGATGTTGCTGGCGGGGACCGTGCCGACGCGGTCGAAGAGGCCGGCCACGTAGAGGTTGCCGTCGCGGTAGCCGAGGGCGTAGACCGTGCCGGATGTGTTCTGGTAGCCGAGGCCGAAGGCGGCGAAGCTGCGGGACCAGAGCGAATCGTCGGCGGACGCGGGCGGGCTCAATGCGACGAGCAGGGCCATGAGGGCGAGGAGGAGTTTCATGGCGGGGCTCCTTGGGGAGGGCTATGGGGTTGTGATATTGGACGTTCAGCGCGGCGGTGCGTCACGGAAGGGAACGTCTAATCCTCACTTCCCGTACCGGCAGTGCCACGGGCCGCACCCGTGCGTCGCCGATGGGATAGACGCGTTCGCATACGAACCGGATATCCCGCCGCCCGTCTCCCGGGACCGCGGCCAGCGGGATCTCCAGCGCGGTCCAGTGCCACGGCTGGATCTCGATCTCTCCCGACCACACCGCGCGCCCGTTCTCCACCACCGTCAGCACCTGTCCGTCGATCATCTCCTTCGAGTTGGACACCTCCAGCCGCAAGGTGGCGTCCCCCGGGACCAGCGCCACCAGTTGCCCCTCGCGCGCGCGCAACATGCGTCCCCAGCTCGCTGGCGGATCCCAGCCCGAGCCGAACGCCAGGCTCGCGTATTCGGAGTCCACGCTCACCTGCCGCACCTGCACTCCGTCGACCTCGTCCACGAGTGGCAGGTCCGCGGCGGCCGCGCCCTCGCGGGTGAGCAGGAGCGCGGGACGGTCGGGCAGCACGTCCAGGTAGGCCGGCGGGATCATGAGTCCGAAATCGTGGCAGACGGTGGCCTCCACCCCGGCCTTGCGCAGTTGCAGCAGGAGGCCCGAGAGAATGGACCAGAGCTCGCGGTCGGCGCGGGCGATGTGGACCCCGGTGTCGCGCAGGCCGGGCTCGGCCGCGAGGATCCGATCGGCCAGCGCCGCCGCGGTGCGGCCCTTGGCGAGCGGCAACTCGGCGCGGCTCTCCCGGTCGTCGGCCAGGAAGCCGGTCAGAGCCCAGCCCGCCACCACCAGGCCCGCCACCAACGCGAGCGACCGGGCAGGGCGCCACCGCCACACCGATTCGAGACCGCGCCACAGCCCCACGGCCCAGAGGAGCGCCGTGGCCGGAGTGAGCCAGGCCAGGATGTAGGGGAACACCGGGCCGCGGATGCGCAGCACCGAGAAGAGGCCCCAGACCAGGACGACCAGCGCGGCGAGGACCAGCCGGCAGCCCGGCGACTCGTCCCGGCGCCGGCACAGGCCGACCACGAGCCAGCCGCCCAGGACGATCTGGGCGAGCAGGGCGAGCCACACCGCGGCCGAGTCGGCCGGCGCCCAGGCGGCGTGGGCGCGGCCGGGGAACGGCGACGCCATGGCGCCAGCCAGGGCCAGCGGCAGCGCCGCCACCGCCTGCGCCCCCAGCAGGAATCGTAGCGACGGCTCCTCGAGGACGTACGGCTTGCGGAAGAAGCGGACGAGGTCCATGGCGTTGGATTCGCTGCCGCGGGCGAGGTCAGCGAGCACCGGCAGCCAGCAGAGGAGCGCCAGACCGCCCAGGGTCCAGAGCCAGCGGTGACCGAGCGCCAGGCCGCGCCCGCCCGGCACGAGCACACCCACCAGGAGCAGCAGCGAACACACCGGCACGAAGAGGACGTGGAGCTGGATCAGGATCCCGCCCAGCAACGCGGCTGCGAGCCAGGAACCGGGATCCCGGCGGTCGAAGCGGGCCGTGAGGGCGAACATGGCGAACAGTGGGAGGAGGCACTGGTAGGGTCCCCAGGGGCTGGTCACGAGCGGGGAACCCAGGTAGCGCAGGGTCAAAAGGCCGATCACGACCGCGGCCAGCGCAGCGCGCGTGGTGGTCGGGCGCAGGAGGAGGAGCAGGACCGCCAGGGCCAGCAGGTTGAGCACGAGGGCGCCCACGTTCACCGCCACCGAGTGCCGCAGGCCGAGGAGATACCAGGGCAGCAGGAGGTAGGTGCCGGCGGGGCCGGGGTGGTGGAACTCGAAGCGGCTGTAGGCGCCGGTGGTGGGCCAGTGCGCGGGGACCTGCGCCAGCTCGAGCTCGATGATGGCGGCGTCGGCGGCGGGCATGGCGCGGGCCGCGGGGTGGGCGAGCTCGCGGACGCCGACCACGAGCAGCGGCAGGACGAGGACGGCGAGCAGGGCGGCGAGGCCGCTCCAGGCGGGAAGCCTGGACACGAGGCGGGCGATCGCGGGTGGGACTGGCGGCACGGGCGCTCCCTCCGGAGGTGGTCGGTCGTCCGCAGACTATACCGGTCCCGCGTGTGCGATCAAGGCGCCAGCAGCCGGAACCCCCGGCCGTGCACCGTCCGGATCTCCACCTCGGGATCGGCGGCCAGGTGCTTGCGCAGCCGCGACACGAACACGTCCATGCTGCGGCCCGAGTGGTAGGTGTCGGCGCCCCAGATCCGGCGCAGCGCGGTGGAGCGCTCGAGGACGCGCCCGCGGTACTGGCAGAGCAGCGCCAGCAGCTCGCTCTCGCGGGTGGTGAGCGCGTGCTCCTGATCGTCGAGGACGAGGACGTCGCGCTGCGGGTCGAAGCGGTAGCGGCCGAGGCGGTAGGCGTTGCCGGCTGTGTCCGGCGCCGCGCCGTGCCGCGCCAGCACCGCCTCCAGGCGCACCAGCAGCTCCTCCATGGAGAACGGCTTGGTGAGGTAGTCGTCGCAGCCGAGGCGGAAGCCCGCCACCTTGTGCTCGCTCAGCGACTTGGCGGTGATGAAGACGAAGGGCGGCCGGTCGGGGCGCTCGGCGAGGCGGCGAGCGAAGTCGAAGCCGTCGAGCCGGGGCATCATGACGTCGACCAGGCAGAGGCCGAACGCCTGTTCGTCGAGCGCCGCGAGGCCGGCCTCGCCGTCGGCGCACAGGGTCACCGGGAAGCCCTCGCGCTCGAGCGACTCGCGGATGATCAGGCCCAGGTTGGGGTCGTCCTCGAGCAGCAGGATGGGTGGGCGCGCGGTCACGAGTCGACCTCCCCGGCCAGCGGCAGGACGAGGGTGGCCACGGTGCCGCCGCCGGGCCGCGCGTCCAGCGTCACGGTGCCGCCGTGGGCGGCGGCCATCAGGCGGACGTAGCTGAGGCCCAGCCCGAAGCCCTTGACGTCGTGGCGGTCGCCGCGCTGGCAGCGGAAGTAGCGCTCGAAGACGCGCTGGCGGTCGCGGGGCGCGATGCCGCAGCCGCGGTCGGCCACGGTGATGGCGAGGTGGCCGTCCGTGCTGGTTGTGTCGAGCGCCACCTCGGGCGCGGCGGGCGAGTACTTGACCGCGTTGTCGAGCAGGTTGCTCACCATGCCGGCCAGATGGACCGGGTCGGCCAGGACCACCGCGCGCGGGGCGGCGAGGTGTCGCTGGAGGCGGCCGCCGCGGGCGGCGGCCTGGAGCTCGAAGCCGTCGAGCACGGGGGCCAGCACCTCGTGGGTGTCCATGGGCACGCGGTCGAGGGCCACGGGGGCCCGTTCGAGGTGGGCGAGCTGTAGGATGCGGTCGATGTGCTCGCGCAGGCGGCCCACCTCGTCGCCGATCATGCCGGTGTAGCGTTCGAGAGTGCCGGGCTCGCGGCGGACGTCGTCGCGCGCGAGGGCCTCGCTGGCCAGGGCCATGGTGGCCAGCGGGGTCTTGAACTCGTGGGTGAGGTTGTCGACGAAGGTCACCAGCTCGCGGGCGAACCGGCGCTGGGCCACGATGGTGCGCAGGGCGACCACGGCGCAGGCGATGACCAGCGCGGTCAGGATCACCGACCCCGCCAGGAGCGGCGCGAGCTGGCGCCAGGTCCAGGCGGCGCGGCCGGGGAAGTGGACCACCAGGTCGTTGGCCGGGGCGAAGAAGTCGGTGGGGAAGAGGCGGGTGCGGAAGGGGGAGGCGGCGAGGACGGCGGCGTCGGCGCCGGGTGAACGGAGCAGGAGCTCGCCGCCGCCCGCGGGGGCGATGCCGTAGTCGGCGGCGGTGGGCAGGCCGGCGTCGGCGAGAGCCTCGTGTAGGAGCGAGTCGAGGGTGGCGGCGGCGAGACGTTCGGTCACCGGGCGGTGCGCCTGGCCCGAGAGGTCGAGGAGGATCTGGCGGACGAGCCGGGACTTGCCGGCGGCGCTCGAGTCGCGCAGCACGGTGGCGGTGATGGTGTCGGGGGAGACCCAGAGGCGGCTGGTGTCCGCGATCTGGATGACGTGCAGCGGCGTGGCGCCGGTGGTGTCGCCGGGGAAGCGGAAGAAACGCTCGAGGGCGTCGCCGGGGCCGCCGAAGCGTGCGGCGACATGCCGGCGGACCTCGCCCTGGTCGAGCTGGTCGGCGACGCGCGCCAGCGCGGCGTGGGCGGCGGCGGCGAAGGCCTGGTCCTTCTGACGGCGGGCGCCGTCGAGGAGGACGGCCTGCAGCACCACCAGGCCGATCAGCGAGACGGCCAGCAGCGTGGTCAGGACGGCGACGGTGCGGCGGGTGAGTTCCATGGGGGCATGATACGACATGGCGCGGGGGATGTTCAGCGCCCATCGCCGCGTTCACATCTCTTAACACCGCTTCACATCCCTTGACCCAACCCGGGGCCGGGCGGCGCGTAGGTTGTCAGGTGAACGAGACCTGTCCGCTCTCAACCCCGGAGGACTTCCCATGCGCCCCCTGATCCTGACCGTCCTGCTCGCCGCCTCGCTGGCCGCCGCTGCCGAACCACCCCGGATCGATAGCGTTTACGACCCGGACTCGCCGGTGGAGACGGTGGACGTCGCGCCGCTGTGGCGCATCACCGACGACGAGGACGACGGCGACATCCTGGGCGAGATCGGCGATGTGGCCTGCGATCGCGACGGCCGCAGCTACCTGCTGGACCTCAGCTTCCATACCGTGCGCGTGGTCGGCCCCGCGGGCGAGCCGCTGGGCACCCTGGGCCGCGAGGGCGACGGTCCGGGCGAGTTCCGCAACCCCGAGGACTGCCTGGTGCTCGGCGACGGCCGGGTGGGCGTCTCGCAGGTCATGCCGGGCCGGATCATCACCTTGCTCCCGTCGGGCGAGCCCGGTGAGCCGGTGGTCCTGCCGGGCGACGGCGGTATGCAGATCCTGCTGCAGGCCGACGCGGCGGCCGAGTGGGTCTACGTCTGCTCGTCGGCCATGACCATGAGCGACGAGGGCATGTCCTCGGTGACCCGGCTGCAGAGTCTGGGCCTCGACGGTACGCCGCGGGTGGTGTTCAAGGAGCAGGGCGAGCAGATGCAGGTGTCGGGCGGCCGGGCCGCGGTGGCCGCCAACGCCGCCGAGGACTTCACCCGGTTCTGGGCCGTGAGCGCCGACGGTCGCGTCTACGTGGCGCCGCGCGCCGACGCCTACGAGATCGAGGTCTACGCGCCCGACGGCACGCTGGAGCGCGTGCTCGCCGTGGCCTACGAGCACGTCCGGCGCACCGCCGAGGAGATCGCCCGGATCGAGGCGGACCGGGCGGGCGTCATGGCCCACGTGGATGCCGCCGCGTTCGGCGAGATCGAGCCCAATCGTCGCGACATCGACCGGCTCCACCCGCGCCCCGACGGCACCCTGTGGGTGGCCAGCAGCCGCGGCGACCGCGATCGGCCCGCCGGCGCGGTGGGCGCGTTCGACGTGTTCGACGGCGACGGTCGCCTGGTCAAGCGCGTCGCCCTGGGCGCGGACTTCGACCCCGCGTACGACGACTACGTCATCGTCGGCGACCGGCTCTACGTCCTCGAGGAGGTGCTGGGCGCGCCGGCCAGCTCGCCCAGCGTGGGCGGCGAGGGCGCCATGGTGGTGCGGCTCGGCCAGCGCCGGGCGCCGATGGACGAGGATCGCGAGCCGCAACCCTATGCGGTGGTCTGCTATGATCTCTCGGGGATCTGAGCTGATTCTGGCGCGGGAACCGAGAGCGCTCTAAGTCATTGTCAATATTGCTATAAAGGGATGACCGCCCCCCGGGGGACGACGGCAGCAAGGCCGTCGTCCCCGATTCCGTGCCCTCGTGGTGCCAAGCTCATTCGACCATGCCCGGTACTCCGGGCGGACCGAGATCCTCGCCCTCGCCGACGTAGAGTTCCCACCCCTGGTGGGACCAATCGCCGTGCGCGTCGGCCACGAATAGCCACACGATCTCACCCGTGGTGAAGCTGCCCGTGTCCACCGTCACCGTGATCGCTCCATCGCTCCAGGAGACGGGTGTCTGGAGCACGGCCTGCGTGGCGTTCTCGCGCTGGGGCGCATCCGCGAGCACCACCCGCGCGAACGAGGTGTCGAGGTAGACGCCCGCGATATCGACGACCACGTCCTCGGTGAGCTCGGTGCGGCCCGGGTGGAAGCCGAGGATCGTCAGCTGATCGAGCGGCTCGCTCGCCCAGCAGTCCTTGGCCCGGGCGACCAGCGCGCCGTCGGCCCAGACGGTCACCGTGCCGCCGCCGGTGGTGATGTCGGGGCCGCTGTCGACGGCCAGCTCGAGGCTGGTCCATTCGTATGGCGTGAGGTGCAGGTCGGCCGGCAGGTAGCGCGGGGACTCGGGCTGGCCGTCGTGGTCCTCGTCGCCGGTCACGATTAGGAGGTCCGGGGTCAGCGTGATCGAACTCGACTGGTCGTCGTACCGGGTACGGATGCGCAGCAGCCGGCAGTAGACCTCGCGGTCGGGGATCCGCGACGGGCGGACCCGCCAGCTCACGTAGAGCCGCTCCGCACCGGGCTCGTCCAGGTCCGCGTGCATGAGATAGCCCGCGCCCTGGACGTGATACGACGGCAGTCCGGTGGCGGTGCTGTAGGTGACCGCGCCGTCGTGCGGTCCCGCGCGGAGCCAGGCACAGTCGGCGCAATCCGTGAGCCGGGTCGGGATGGGGTCGCCCTCGGCGAGGTCGAGGGTGCCGGGCTGTCGGGCCAGGAGCGGCGCGGCCGGCGACTTGGCGCCGAAGCCGGCGCCATGGATACGCAGGGTCTCGCCCGGGACGATGGCACCCTCGGTGGCGCTTACGTAGGGCTGGCCAAGGGCGGGAAGGGCGATCAGGATCGCGAAGGGGACGACGGCGGATAGCAGGCGGGCGGGCTGCATGGCGTGTCCTCTCGTTGGTGGTGGGTAGGGTCTTCTTACTTCCGGAGGGAGAATCCGTCAAGCGAACCGGATATCCGGAATCAACCTTCCCCGGCGTCCCGCCGGATCGTGTTGACCATCTCGTCCAGCTTCTGCAGGAAGAGCGAGCGGTCCTTCTTCGCGAACGGAGGAGGACCGCCCATCATGACGCCCTGGTCGCGGAGCTGGCTCAGGAGCTGCCGCGTGGCCAGCGATTCGCCCACGTTCTCGCTGGTGAACGGGCGGCCCTTGTGGCCGAGCACGCGGGCGCCGCGGTCGAGGCAGTGGGCGGCCAGGGGGATGTCGCCGGTGATCACGATGTCGTCGGGCTCGACGCGCTCGCTGATCCAGCGGTCGGCCTCGTCGAGCCCCTTGTCCACCACCTTCAGTTCACACCAGCCGCCGCCGGGAAAGCGCATGAAGCTGTTGGCCACCAGGGTGACCTTCAGATCGTAGCGCTGGGCCACCTTGTAGACCTCGTCCTTGACCGGACAGGCGTCGGCGTCGACGTAGATGTGCAGCATGACCGCAGCCGGAGGACGGCCTAGGGCCGCCCCACCTCCTCTCCAGGCAGGAAGTCCGGATACATGGGCTCGTCGTGGCAGGCCTCGCACGAGGGCGTGGCCTGGAAGTCGCGATCGAGGTGGCAATCCTCGCAATCGATCTCGGCGTGCGACTCGCTCAGTTCGAGGCCGGCGGTGCGGTGGTCGAAGCTCCCCAGCTCCCAGTGGATGTGGCACTCGGTGCAACGGCCGGTGGGGTAGCGGAACGTCTTGGGCTCGCCGTGACAGGTGGTGCACTCCACCGAGGCGTGGTGTTTGCTCAGGTCGAAGCCCGCGGTCAGGGTGTGGTCGAAGCGCGGTTTGGGTTCGGTGGTGTGGCAGAACGCGCAGTCGCGCTCGCCGTGGCAGGAGAGGCAGTCGACCACGTGGTCGAGACGCTTGGGCGCGGCGCCGGCGGCGGTGTCGTGGCAGCGGGCGCACGAGTTGCCGCGGTGGCAGTCCACGCACTGCTGGCCGAAGAGGTCGACGTGGTCGGCGTGATGGAACGAGACGATGGGACCGTCCTCGTAGGTGGTCTCGTAGTTGTAGGTCTCGGTGGCGGCGATCTTGGGGTGGGGGATGCCGATGATGTCGGTGGTGTCGATGGGCGCGGTGGCGTCCACCGATCCAGCCTCCTCGTGGCAGAAGCCGCAGGCGTTCTCGTGGCTCCAGTCGAGGTGGCAGTTGATGCACTGGCGGTGGTAGGCGCCCTTCAGCGCGGGCATGTGCAGGCCCACCTCCGACTTGTCGGCGTCGTGGCACTCCCGGCACGCCGGGATGGTGCCCGACTGCTCGCTGTAGTGGTGGCAGTTGGTGCAGCCGCCGTTCATGTCGGCCATGCCGGCGTGGAGCTTGTGCGCGAAGACCACGGGGCGGTAGAGGTCAGCGAGCTGGTCGATGATCACGATATCGGGACCCTCGCCCACCTCGTGGTCGCCGTAGAAGTGGGAGCCGTGACGGGGGCAGGCCACCAGGCAGGGATCCTCGACGGTGGGCTTCTCGCAGGTGTGGCAGACCGCGCAGTCGGTGACCGCGGGGGGCATGGGATGCGGCGAGGCGTCCTGGTCTTGATGAGCGGCCTGGTCGGAGGCGGCGGCCGAAAGGACCGTCAGCACGAGCAGCAGGGCCAGCAGCGACGGGCTACGCATGGTGCGCGTCTCCTTCCTCATGCAGGACCGGGAAATGGAAGACGAAGAAGCGGTAGAGCAGGACCAGCAGCGCGATCAGGCCCACGGTGACCATGATCTCGGGCCAGGCCGGCACGTAGGGTCCGTCGGCGTAGACCGGGTTGTAGCCGATGATGAAGACGTTGACCCGGTTCAACGCCACGCCGAAGACGATCAGCGCGGCGGCGGTGAACAGCCAGCCAACCTGCCGGCGCAGCCGGTGTGTCATGAGGATGAAGCCCGGCACCAGCACGCCCAGCACGACCTCGGCCAGCCAGGTGAACGACTGCAGGCTCCCGTCGGCGAGGTAGCTGTACGTACCGCGGCTGACCATGTCGATGAGCTTGGCGCCGAGGTAGACGGTCAACAGGAACGGGATCATCCGCGCCAGCGGCGAGAGCACGTCCATCTCGTAGGGCCGCCGCAGCGACCGCGAGGCCAGGATCGATTCGAAGACCACCATGGCCAGACCCACCGCGAAGGCCGACAGCAGGAACTGCAGCGGCAGGATATGGGTGTGCCACAAGGGGTGCAGCTTGGTGGGCGCGATCACCATGAGCGTGCCCAGCGACGACTGGTGCGCGCAGCTGAGCACCACGCCGGCGATGATGAAGAAGGTCATGACCTTGTTGAGCGTCACGTCCAGCACCCCGAGCACCTTCTCGGTGGCGCCGTTGAAGCGGGCCATGGCGCCGGGCCAGTTCACGCGGCCCTTGAACCGTTCGACCACGATGGGCAGAAACTCGATGTACAGCACGGTCAGGTACATGCAGACGCACATGCCGACCTCGAAGAGCGCCGAGTTGCCCTGCCACATCGAGGGCATCAGGACGTGCCAGATGTTGTAGTACCGGCCCAGGTCCACCACCACGCCCAGCGCCACGAAGGTGTAGCCGAGCATGGCGGTCAACAGCGCGGGCCGCACCACGGCGTGGAAGCGCTCGCGGTGCAGGACGTGGGCGATGAAGGCGGTGGTGAAGCCGCCCGCCGCCAGCGCCACGCCGGTGGCCACGTCGATGCCGATCCAGAGGCCCCACGGGTACTGGTCGTCGAGGTTGGTGACCGTGCCGATGCCGAAGGCGAAGCGCGCCGCCAGCACGGCGAGACCGGCCACGGCCAGCGCCACGATCACCTTCACGCCATTGGTGAAGAAGGGAACCTCCTGCCGCTCATTCATGGTCGTCCTCCTGCCGGTCTTCGGGGTGCTTGCCGGCGGATTTCATGATCACGCTGATCAGGCCGAAGAGCATGATGGGGCCGGAGAAGCCGCGGAAGATGCCGTGCTGGATGGTCTCGGTGGCCACCGCCGGGCTCACGTCCGAGAGCGCCGGCAGGTCCAGCTCGGTGAACTGGCGGTCGGCCAGGTAGAGCCACGAGGTGCCGCCCACTTCGTGCTCGCCGTAGATGTGGTCGACGTAGCGGCCCGGATGCGAGGCGATACGCGCGCGGGCCACGTCGAGCAGTTCGTGGCGCGGCCCGAAGACCATGGCCTCCTGCGGGCAGATCTTCACGCAGGCCGGGGGCTCGCCCGATTCGAGCGTCTTCTCGCTGCAGAACGAGCACTTCATGACCCGCGGCGTGAGCGCGTTGTCGTACTCGTAGGCCGGGATCTGGAACGGGCAGGCCACCATGCAGTATCGGCAGCCGATGCACTCCCACGAATTGTAGGTCACCGGACCGCGCGGATCCTTCTCCAGCGCGCCCACGATGCACGCCGACACGCAGGCCGGGTGCTCGCAGTGCAGGCAGTTGACCTTGGTGTGGAAGGGTTTGGGCTGGCCCGGAGCCGCGGGGTACTGGTTGATGACCGTGTACCGGGTGGCGTCGGGCCGACGCATCTCGGCGAAGACCGAGGTGTCGTCGTAGGACGCCAGTTCGCCGCGCGGCAGGTCGTTGTTCTCGGCACAGGCGTACTCGCAGCGCCGGCAGCCGATGCAGAGCGTGTTATCGCAGAGCACCCCGAAGCGTTCGGGATCGAGTTCGGGCCCGGTCGAGGCCCGGGCTGTCTCGACCCCGGCGAGGGCCGCCACCGCACCGCCTGCGGCGGTCCCGGTGAGCTTGAGGAAATCGCGACGACTGGCCATGGCCTGGAACCTCCCGTTGCGGTCGTCACTCCCGGGGGGAGCGAGCATTGGCGCTGGGGTACTTCTGCAGCGTGCAGGCCCCCTCGCACTCGTTGATCACGCACTCGTCGCCGCACTTGCCGCCGCACTGGAAGCAGACCATGTCGGTGTCCTGCTCCTCGGCGATGGTGTACTTGATGATGCGGCGCATGTAATCGAGCAGATGTTCCTTCTCGGGATCGGAGAAGTGGTCCATCAACTTCTCCTGCTTTCTGCTGGCGATCTCTTCGTGGCGGGCGAGGACCTGGCGGGCCGCCGGGAGCAGCACGGCGGTCTGGCTGCGGCGGTCGCCGGGGAAGGCCTGGCGCTCGACGAGGTCGAGCTGCTCGAGGCGGTCGATGATCTTGCTCACCGCGGCGCTGCTGATGCCGAGGATGCGGGCGAACTCGCCGAAGGGCAGCGACCCGGTGGTGTCGAGGATCTTGAGGACGGTGAACTGGTTGCGGCTGATGGTGTCCTCGCTGGCCTCGCGCAGGGTGCTGCGCTGGCAGATCTCACAGAGGACCTGCGAGAGGATGCGCAGATTCTGGCCAACGAGTTGATCGAGCTCTCTCATCTTTAACCCCGTTAAAAGTTAACTGAGTTAATTATCGTCCCTGGTTTTTGCGGGTCAAGCAGGAATGGCTCCTGTCGGTCAATTATTTAACGGATAAAGTAAATTGTACTTTACTTGAAAGTAAAGTCTGCGCAACATTGGGCCACATGGCGACCATAAAACTTCACAACCGACTCCGTGAACACCGCAAGCAGGCCGGCGGCCTGACTCAGCAAGAACTGGCCCAGCGGGCCGGGGTGTCGCGGCAATCCATCATTTCCATCGAGCGCGGCCGGTACCGGCCGAGCGTGGAGCTGGCGTTGCGGTTGGCGCAGGTGCTGGGGTGTTCGGTGGAGGAGCTTTTTCAACTGGGGGCGAGGGAGGGTTAGCCCGGACCGCTTGCCACCCGGCCGTCCCGACCTATCATTGCGCCATGCGCCGGCCTGTCGCCGGCGCTTCTCCCCGGGACACCGCCACTCATGTCCGACCGTCCCCAGCTCAGCCGCGCCGGCCTGCTCCACCTCCTCGTGGTCTACGTCGTCTGGGGCAGCACCTACCTCGGCATCCGCGTGGCCGTGCGCGAGGGGTCGGGCTTCCCGCCGTTCTACATGGCCGCCTCGCGGGTCTTCGCCGCCGCGGCCATCCTCTTCCTGCTGGCCCGCTGGCGCGGCCAGCGACTGCGCTTGACCCGCGACGAGCTGATGCTGATGGCTGGCAGCGGGCTGCTGCTCTGGGTGGGTGGCAACGGTCTGGTGAGCTGGGCGGAGATGCGGGCCTCGTCGGGACTGGCGGCGCTGCTCGTGGCGGCCATGCCCATCTGGGCCGAGCTGATCGCCATGGTGATCGACCGACGCGTGCCGCACTGGCGGGCGGTGGGGTCGGTGCTCGTGGGTTTCGCGGGCGTGGGCGTGCTCACCTGGCCAGTGCTGCGCGAGGGGACCACCGGCGACGCGCTGGCGGTGCTGGCGCTGCTGCTGGCACCGCTGTTCTGGGCGTTGGGGTCGATCTGGTACCGCCGGCGGCAGTCCAACCTGAGCGGCCTCGCGGTGGCCGGCTGGCAGCAGCTGCTCGGCGGTCTGGGACTGCTCGCGTGCGCGGTGGGGCGTGGGGAGCCGCTGCCCACTCCCACCGGGGAGGCGTGGGTGGCCTGGGCTTACCTGGCGGTGTTCGGGTCGGTGATCAGCTTCACGTCGTACATGACGGCGCTGCGGGTGCTGCCCACGCGGGTGGTGATGACCTACCCCTACGTCAATCCGGTGATCGCGGTGTTCCTGGGCTGGCTGATCCTGCGCGAGGAGGTCACGGGGTGGACGCTCGGGGGGGCGGCGCTGGTGATCGCAGGGGTGATGGGGGTGTTCCGGCACCGGGACTGAGAAAATCGTATGCGATATACCGTATACACTAAAGCCGAGAACGGTTCCTGTTGTGCCGGAACAAAGTGGTATTCTATTGTCAATGAAGCACTTAAATGCCACAAGAATGATTCCTATATTCTGAGAATTAAGGTTATTTTGTATACTGTGTGCCGGCGGGCTCCGAGCTCAGCCCACCCGCTCCCAAACCATCTTCACCGCCGTCAAGGCCACCGACCCGATCAGGAACCACCGCACGAACCCCGGCGACCGCTGCAGGACCAGCCGCGAGCCCAGGGTCGCGCCCAGGATCTGACCCGCCCCCATGGCCAGGCCCACCGTGGCGATGACCTTGCCGCCGAGCAGGAAGAAGGCGAGGGCCGTCACGTTGCTGGTGGCGTTCATCACCTTGGTGGCCGCCGTGGCGCGGCGCAGGTCCAGGCCCAGGAGCGTCACCAGCGCCAGCGCCCAGAACGCTCCGGTGCCGGGGCCGAAGAAGCCGTCGTGGAAGCCGAGGACAAGCCCGGCCACCACCATGAACGCCCGCCGGCCCACGCGCGCCCGGGCGGGGCGCGAGCCGAGGTCGGGGGAGGCCAGGGTGTAGATCAGGATGGCCACCAGGAGCGCGGGGATGAGCCAGGCGAGGAAGTCGGTGGAGATCCGCTGGATCAGGATGGTGCCGGTGGCCGCGCCGACGAAGGTGCAGGCCATCGCCGGCAGCCAGTCGCGCATGCGGACCAGACCGCCGCCGCGGTACTGGCGCAGCGCGGTGGTCACGCCCATGGTCGAGGCCAGCTTGTTGGTCCCCAGGGCCAGGTGCGGGGGCAGGCCCACCGCGAGCAGCGCCGGCACCGTGATCAGGCCGCCGCCGCCGGCGATGCTGTCGACGAAGCCGGCCACCGCGCCCGCCAGGAGCACGGCCGCGTGGCCCGCAAGAGAGATGTCGCCGGTCCAGTCCATCGTGCTAAGCTAGCTCGCAAGTGGCGGCGGGCCAAACTCTCGGGAGGTGCCGGTCATGTTCTATATCCTGCTCTTGGCCACCCTCGGCGTGGCCATCCTGGTGACCCATCTGGTGGCCAGACTGTTTCGGCAGCCGCTGGCGCGGATCTTCGACCGTCTCATCGGCGAGGATATCGGGCGGGCGTGGCAGCGCTACGTGACCTTCGCCACCTACGTGGTGGGCATTTCCAGCGGGGTGCGCATCTGGCAGCTCGAGCAGTACATCACGCCGCAGGGACCCGACCAGACGCCGCCCCCGGCGCTGACCAGCGAGCGCTGGTTCCTCGAGATCCTGCGCACGGTGATCTCGAGCCTGCAGGGAGTGGCCTGGATGCTGCTTGTGGTGTTCCTGGTGCTGCTCATCGCCTACGTCATCGTGCGGGCCAAGGAGAAGGGTACGGCGGGACCGTCGGTCTAGGTCGACTTGCAGCGGAACTCACCAGGCGGTACAATCGTTGGTCGGATTAACCAGCTCCCGGAGGATCGACATGCACCGCTTCGTCACCGTCGGCCTGTTTCTGCTCATCCTGACCTCGTCGGCCCCGGCCACCCAGCCACTCTGGTCGTTCGAGGGTCTACTGCCGCCCATGTTCCAGATGCACCGGAACGTGCCGCTGGTGCAATACAAGGAGGGCGGCAACGTCATCGACGCCAAGTTCGTCAACCGCGCCATGGATATCCGCTCCGGCGACCCGCTGGTGATGATCCGTGACGGCGAGGTGGTGGCCGAGTGCACGGTGGGCGACGTGGTGGGAGAATTGCGGGACGACGCCCACGACGGACGCGCGCTCTTCTTCCGCCCGGTGGGATTGCCCGCGGACGTGGTGGTGCCGGAGGTTCCGCGGGGCCCCGCGGCGCTGGCCGACAGCCATTACGACCTCTACATCTTCACCGACAAGCCGGTGGAAGTGTTGGCGCCGGACGTCCGCTTCCAGGATATCGCCTGGGGCGTCCACGACTACTGCGTGCGCGTGGGCCGGACCCGTTTCGCGGTGATCCGCGAGTACTGGCAGGGGGGACCCGAGATCCGGGGCTGGCAGGTCCAGCTACTCGACGAGGACCAGCCGCTCAAGGTCCATGCCGACTACACCTGGCAACCCGACAACTAGCGCGGTCGGATCCCCAGCACGTTGGGCACGGGCCAACCGCCGCCGGCGGTGTCGACCTCGTGCCCGTCCACCCAGAGCTGGGCCTCGGGGCCGCCCTCGAGATGCTGGGCCGCCACCAGCTCCAGCGGCAGGGCGAGCAGGATCTCGTTGAGGTCGTGCATGGTCAGCGGCACGGGGCAGGAGATCCAGAGCATGCGACCGTGGGCATCCTCGCCGAGACAGGCCTCGGGCCAGCGGCGGTCGGCCTGGGGCCAGCGGTTCTCGCCCGGCTTGCGGATCAGGCGCAGGTTCTGGATCACGATGTCCCAGCGGTGGGCGAAGGTGCTCTCGGGAGCCGCGTCCAGATCCATGAGCGCGAACGGGGGCAGGTCGGGTTCGCGCGGGCCCCAGCAGGCGGCCTGACGGTAGTCGCGTTGATTCCAGATGGCGCTGTCGACGTGTTCGCCGGTGCGGAAGTAGCCGGTGTGGGTGCGGTGGTCGGTGCCGTACATGCCGGCGTTGATGACGGCGGTGAGGTCGAACTCTTTGGCCCACTGCTGGGCCGAGCGCGGAGCGCCGCCGACCTGGGAGACGGCCAGGGCGACGGTCTGCCAGCGGGCGGGGTCGATGCGCAGCACGGTGATCTCGACGGTGTGGTCGTCGGGTGCCGCGGTGACGAACCGCGCCAGCTCCAGCCCCTCGGCGAGGGTGGCCCACGCGGAGTCCTGGGCCCCGGCGGGACCGACGCAGGCAGCCAGGGCGAGCCAGCAGGCAAGGGTGATGCCGTGGAGGATAGGCCTATTCATTGCCGTCGTTCTTGTCGTATGATGTGAGAGAAAGCTGTATGGACATTCCGACTCCCAGGAGGACACCATCATGACCGGACCCGTCCTCGTCATCGGTGCCAGCGGCAAGCTCGGGCGCGAGGTCGTCCGGCAACTGCAAGCCGCAGGATACACCACCCGCTGCGCCACACGCAATCCCGACCGCCATCCCGCCCTCGGCGACCACCAGGTCCGCTTCGACTGGAACAGTCCGCTGACCTTCGAGCCCGCGCTGGACGGCGTCAGCCGCGTGTTCCTGACGGCACGGCCGCTGGACATCGCCGCCGCGGCCGTCCTGCCCGGTTTCATCGACGACTGCCGAGCGGCGGCGGTGGAGCACGTGGTGTTCTCGTCGGCCCTGGGCGCCGACGTCTTCAAGGCCGGACCGCTGGCGCTGGTGGAGAGCTATTTGCGGCACAGCGGGCTCGCCTGGACCATCCTGCGTCCCAACTTCTTCATGGAGAACTTCTCGGTGGGCTGGCTGGCCCCCGACATCCACGCCGTGGGACGCATCGCCCTGGCCGCCGGCACCGGCCGCACCAGCTTCATCAGCGTGCGCGACGTGGCCGCGGTGGCGGTGCACGTCTTCGGCCACGAAGAGTGCCGCCTGCAGGAATACAACCTCACGGGCGACGACCCCATGAGCCACACCGCGGTGGCGGCGGCGCTGACCCGCGCCAGCGGTAGGCCGGTGAACTACCATGCGCTCAGCGAGGACGAGATGCGCGAGCAGGGGCGGCGGCTGGGCATGCCCGGCGGGGCGCTCGAGTACATGCTCATGCTCTACGCCGTGGTGCGCGCGGGCCATGCCGGGCGGACCTCCTCGACGGTCGAAGACCTGCTGGGCCGCAAGCCCCTGGGCTTCGAGGAGTTCGCGCGGGAGAACGCCGGCTGCTGGCGGGTGGTCTCCGACCAGGCCGAGGCTTGAGTCGGAGTTTGACCGGCGCTTATCGGATCCCTTTATTCAGGGTGCCCGGTTTCGATCGCCACCTGTGACGGTCCCGCTCCCGGGCCGCCTGCATGACCGGTCAACGCCTCGTCGCATCCGTGTGGATGCTCCTTCTGCTCGCCCTGCTCACGGCGGCTCCGGCCGTCCGGGCGCGCATCCCCATCGACGAGGGCCGGGGCCAGGCCGACAAGGCCCTGGTGGTGGACGGCTCGGCGGTGCTGACGGTGGGGGCGGTCCACGTCAATGTGACCAACTGGGGCCTCATCGGCTCGCGCTACTCCGAACCGAGTACCTACTTCAACGCGCCCTCGTGCCAGTGGCCGGGCGGCAGCGGCAAGGAGTACGTGTTCGCGGCGGGCCTGTGGATCAGCGGCCGGCAGTACGGCGTGACCAGCGTCTCCTGCGGCGTGCCCGAGGCCGAGATCCGCGCCGACGCCCACTACAAGTCCGTGCTCTACGAGTCCCGCAATGGTCGCGTGACGGCTCCGCAGCGCGCGGCGAGCATCGGGGGGATCCCTGGCGATCTCGCCGGGGGCAACGACGACGGCGACGAGCTGGTGGACGAGGACCCGCCCGACGGCATCGACCAGGATGGCGACGGCCTGGTGGACGAGGACTTCGCCCAGCGCGGCGCCCAGATGCTGAGCTGCGTCATGCGCGACGACGAGCCCATCTCCACCCAGATGTTCCCCGACCATCGCCCCCTCGGCCTGGAGATCCGCCAGGAAGCCTGCGCCTGGGACACGCCCGACCAGGAGAACATGGTCGGCCTGCGCTGGGTGATCACCAACAAGAGCCTGCAGCCCATCGAGGACCTCTACGTGGGGCTGCTGGTGGACTCGGACATCGGCTTCCACGACGACCCCGACGCGGGCAAGGACGATCTGGCCGGCATCTTCGAGGGTTTCGTGCGCCAGCCCGAGGGCTACTTCGAGGATCTGGCCTACGCCTGGATGCGCGACGGCGACGCCCAGAACGCGCTGACGGGCTGGTTCGCCGTGACCCTCGACGGCAACGGCTTCGGCGACACCAAGGCCAAGCGGCCCGAGACTCTCGGCCTCAACGCCATCCGCATCCTCAACGCCGACTACAGCCAGGGCTACGGCGGCGTGCCGGCCTTCGATTCCGAGCGCCACACGTTGCTGGCGCGACCGGGCCGCGACTTCAGCGTGGAGGATGACTTCCCCGACGACTATATCCTCCTCCTGAGCGTGGGGCCCTACGCCAAGCTCGATGTGGGCGAGTACGTGGTGGTCGATGCCACGTTCGTGGTGGCGCAGGGAGAGGTGATGCTGCAGGAGTCGCTGCGCCGGGCCCGCGACGTGGCGAAGGGCCGCTGGTACAACAACGATTCATCCCCGGCGTCGGGTTGGGGCGGTCTCGAGACCTTGGTCTGCGCCGAGGATTTCGGCGATTTCCATGACAACCGTAACCCCATCTACAAGCGCTATCAGCAATTCTGGGACGAGTCGTGCATGCCGCCGCCCTCACCTCAGTTCATGATCTGGCCCATCAAACGCGGCGACATGTTCTACGTCCCGGAGACCGGCAAGCACTGCCTCTGGGTCAATGCCGACAACTGCCTGGAGTGCGAACGCCGCTACGGTCGTCAATGCACCAAGTACAACGGATACCATTCCGCAGGAGTGTGCTACAGCAACTCGCCCCTGGCGCGCGGCGTGTGCACCGGCCTGGTCGGTCGCGAGTCGCGGATCCCTTTCGTCACCGACACCATGGTGCCGCCGTCTCCGGAGCTGCGCGTCGTGCCTGGCGACGGGTACTGCGACGTCTACTGGGACGATGAGCCCGAATACACGCCCGACCCCATATCCGGCGCCCTGGATCTGGAGGCCTACCGCATCTGGCGTGCCGACGAGTGGCACCGACCAGCCGGGACCAGCGAGGCCACCGGGCCGCCGGTGGGAACCTGGGCCATGCGCGCCGAGTTCGACCTCATCAATTTCTTCGTGGCCGAGGAGGGCGAATTCCCCCGCGCCTTCGGTCGCAACACCGGGTTCTCCGAGATCGACTACCGTCCCGTCTGTCTCGACGACCCGCGCTTCGCCGGCCTGGCCGAGGCCATGACCGCCGTGGTCCACGCCGACACCGCCGGCCTCATGCGCGAACTGCCCTCGCTGCGAGACCGCAACGGTGTGCCCGTGCCCGAACTGGTCGGCCTGCTGTCCTGGGAGATGAACCGCGATGTCCTCGACACGTTCTTCGCGGTGACCGAACGCCCCGAAGAGGTGGGTGTCTACAAGCGACCGACCACCTACTACCGGTACCGAGACGAGGACACCACCAACGGCTTCCTCTACTTCTACTCGGTGACCACCACCGACCACATCGCGGCCGCCGACGGCAGCGGCATCATCGCCGAGGGCGACGGCAACTTGCCCAGCGGCGGCTTCGACACCGCGCTCCCCCGGGACGAGGCCCAGACCCGCGCGGAGGCCGAGCGCAACGCCCGCGAGATCTACGTCTATCCCAACCCCGCCACCCGCCAGGCCCTGGCCGAGTTCCAGCAGATGGACACCAACGCCGACGACCCCACCGGCGTGCGCGTCTCGTTCGCCAACCTGCCGCGCTGCCGCAGCACCATCGAGATCTTCACCCTGTCGGGGGACCTGGTGCAGACCATCGAGCACGACGGGTCGTGGGGCAACGGCCAGGCGTACTGGAACCTCATGAGCCGCAACGGCCAGGAGGTCGTCAGCGGGATCTACCTGTTCTCGGTGCGGCCCCACGACGGCGGCTTCGACGACTTCGTGGGGAAGTTCGTGGTGGTGCGCTAGCCCAGACACTCCACCAGCAGGTCCACGCTCCCCTTGTTGTTGTCGTAGAAGCCCCAGGCGTCGTTGGCGTAGCAGTAGAGGTAGCCCGACTGCTTCGGAGTGTGGGTGCAGCCGTCGCCGATGCCGATGGTCTCGTGCGCCTGCATGCGGCCGCGGTTGTCGAGGGTGCCGTTGCCGACGGCTCCCACGAGCTGGAACCAGTCGTACTCCTCCCGGCGGCGGGTGAACTTGAGGTCGGCCTCGAAGTTGCCCGTCACCTTGCGCCACAGGCCCTCGGCCGTGCCCAGGATCGAACCCGCCAGGTGCGCCAGCTCGCCGACGTGGAACTTGCCGTCGTCGGCGCCGCCCGGGCCGCAGGCGATGTTGCGGTCGAGCCACTGGCCCTTGGCGGTGAAGCGGTACCGCTTGCCCTTGACGAGGTAGAGGGTGGTGTCGTTCCAGGGGTCGCCGGCGTAGACGGTGACGTGCTTGGCGTCGCCGGGGTTCAGCAGCGTGGTCTCGCGGTAGCGGCCCTCGACGATGGGCGGATCCTCCTGCCGCTGGAACACCGACTCGTGCACGACGCTGCTGCTGCGGCGGGTCAACAGCGGCAGGCTCCGCGGCCGCGACTTGAGCGCCTTCATGGGGCCCTGGAACGAGTCGTGGAGCACGTCCTGGAAGTCGGGCTGCACCTGCGCCACCGTCTTCGGCTTGAAGGCGATGCCGATGGCGGGGTCGCTGGCCTCGTCGATCATCCAGCGCAGCGCGCCGTCGGACAGGCCGGTCTCGCGGTAGCCGCCGCCCACGTCGCAGTGGACGCCGGGGAACCAGACCTGCTTCACGGTGGCGCGGCGGGCGCCGGCGGTCCAGAGCGTGGGCGTGAACGGCGCCCGCTTCTCGTCCACGGCCACGGCGTGGCGCGCGTGGAGGATGCGGTCGCTGATGGCGGTGTCGTGGAACTCGTAGCGGCCGAAGCGGTCGAGCAGGTTGAGGATCGCCAGGTCGTTGGGGATGCCGAGTGCGCCCACGGTGTCCCAGACGCCGATGAAGTGGATGGGGACCTCGAAGCGTGGGGCGGTGCCGTGGAACTTCCAGTTCTTAGCCCAGCGGTCGCGGCGGGTCTTGTCGCGGTAAGCGTCCTCGGCCTTCTCCACGCGCTTCCAGACTTCGTCGTCGGACAGCCGGGCGAGGTCGAGGAGTCCGCAGGAGGTGATGAGTCCCGCCAGGCTGCGCACGGTGTAGGCGCCGCGGCTGAAGCCGAACAGGCAGATGTGGTCGTCGGGGCGATAGTGGGCGCCGAGCCAGCGGTAGGCGCTCATGATGTTCTTGGTGAGGCCGAGGCCGATGCCGCCGCCGGCCACCTTGTCCCACCAGCTCCCCTCGGAGCCGACCCCGGGGTGGTAGTAGGTCACCTGGGGGTTGCCGGCCGGGTCGTGGTCGGCGAGGGCGTGGTAGAGGCGGACGACGTTGGTGGGGATGGGGACACCGTCGTGGCGCTGGTCGGGCGTGTTCCAGGTGCCGTCGCAGCAGACGATCAGGTTGCGCATGGCATGCTCCTCGTCGGGGGAAGCAGGACGATGGCACATGCATATCCGGGCGGGGGACGGTCCGCAATGGCGAAAGCCGGGCGCCGGGTGTGCGCCGATGCTCCCTGACCGACGGCGATTGGGCGATACGATCGAAAATGCGCATCAAATGCATTTTTGTTTGAGGATATATTTACTCTGCAATGTGTTATCATACGGCGGCAGCCCACACCTCGCCCCTGCATGATCGCCCCTCTCCTTGCCTGCCAACCTCTGGCTGTGGTTCCCGCCCCCGGTGAACCCGGAACGTGGTCCCATTCGAAAGGAGCTTCTCATGCGCACGTTCGCACTTCCGGTCGCGCTGCTCGCCCTGTCGCTGGCCGGCGCTTCCCTCGCCCCGGCGGCCACCTACTACATCCTTCCCGACGGCACGGGCGACGCGCCCACGATCCAGGCTGGTCTCGACCTCTGCGTGACCGGCGACCTGGTCCTGGTGGCGGAAGGGACCTACCTCGAGAACCTCGTCTGGCCCGACGTCGACGGGATCGCGCTGATGAGCGAGCACGGCGCCGAGACCACCGCCATCGATGGAGGCCAGCTCGGATCGGTGATCACGGTCGCCACGGGGGTGGGCCGTACCACCCGCATCGAGGGCTTCACCATCCGCAACGGCCTGGCCGAGGACGGCGGCGGGATCTATTGCGGGGACGGGTCGTCGCCCACGATCACCGGCAACACCGTGACCGGAAACGAGGCGAGCCGCATCGGCGGCGGCATCGCCTGTCGGGACGGGTCGGATGCCCTGATCATGGGCAATGTCATCACGCAGAACACGGTCACGCCCCCGCCCGCCCTGACCGGAGGTGCGGGGATCGGGGCCGCCAGCGGTTCCTCTCCCGCGATCTACAACAACCTGATCACCTACAACGTGGGTGGCGGCGGTGGTGGCGGTATCAACATCGGCGTGGATTCGAGCGCCCGGGTGGTCAACAACACGGTGGAGCACAACACGTCGTACATCGGCGGCGGGATCATCGCCTACTACTGCACCGGCTACATCGCGTACAACACCATTCGCTACAACATCGCCAACAGCGACGGCGGCGGGATCAACTGCTGGAGCAGCAAGGCCGAGATCCTGCACAACGAGATCACCTTCAACTCGGCGGACGGCCCTGATTGCGGCGGCGGGATCTCCTTCTTCCTGGCCGATTCCTCCGTCGTCGACAACTGCATCATCACCCACAACACGATCAGCTTCGCCGAGGGCGGGGGCCTCCAGTGCCTGGAGACCACGGCACCCGTCATCCGCAACTGCACCATCGCCGACAACGACGGCTGCGGGGTCTTCTGTCGAGCGTCGGACGATGTCGGCACTCCGGGCGGCAACCCGCTGATCATCCACAACAACATCTCCGGCCACCCGCAGCACGGCGTCTGCAACTCGGACGATCGCCTCATGATCGACGCGCGCGAGAACTGGTGGGGCGACGCCAGCGGTCCGGGCGGTTCGGGCCCCGGTACGGGAGACCCGGTCAACGAGTACGTGCTGTACGAACCCTGGGCGACCGAGATGTTCGCGATCATTCTGGGCGCCGGGCCCAAGCTGCCGCCGGCCGGGATCGAGCTCGCCCAGAATGTCCCCAACCCGTTCAATCCCCTGACCCGCATCCAATTCAGCCTGCCGGCTTCGATGTCGGTGCGCCTCACCGTGCACGACGTCCGCGGGCGGCTGGTGGCGACGCTGGCCGACGGCGAGCTGCCCGCCGGCCGCCAGCAGGTCGTCTGGCGGGCGCGCGACGACGCGGGCCGCGCGGTGGCCGCCGGCGCGTACTTCTACGTGCTGCGGACCGATCGCGGGGTGACGACGCGGAAGATGTGCGTGGTGAAGTAGTGTTCGCTGTGACCGTGAGCCCCGGTCATCCCGGCCGGGGCTCTGAGACCCATGGGACCCGGGCGTCGTCGAAGTACGAGCAGATCCGAGCGTCGTTGCAGGCAGGTAGGGGGCATGAATCAGTGGTCAGCGTGACGAGGAGCTGGCGAGTAAACAGGCTAACGGGTCGGAATGCCGAGCCGAGCGCGACGATCCTTCAACCAGTCCTCAGCCGCCGACCGCGAGCGGAACACTTCTGTATCCGGATGCTCCAGATCCGTATAAGCCATGTACATGCGCGCCATGCCGTATTCCACGTCGGTGGACACGAGGATCGCCATCGGTCCACAGCGCAGTTTCTTCGCGATGTACGTGCTCCTGTCGGCAAGGTATTGCACGGTCTCGGTCGTGTCCGGGGGTGACACCTCCGTGCAATCCACCAGGACCGGAATTCCGGCGACGACCTTCGGGTCGCGCTTGCGTTCCTCGAACGCCCGATCCTCGTCCTGGGTCGAGATGCTGCCCCAGCGGCGTACTCGCAGGGTCCCCTCGGCGTCGACCATATGTTCGATCGGCATGACGACCATCCTCAACTGAATCCAGGCGCGATCCATCGCCAGCGCTCCATCTCCTATCCTGGAATGTAGACAGATGACGGCCTTTGGCCAATGCCAGTGACGATTCACCCTGGAGATTCGTTCCCGGATTCAATCCGCTGTTGCCAGAGCCCTCTCTGGATGTGAAGATCGACCCGAACGACCGCGGTGACCGGGCGGAGGTTCGATTCCCCGAGGAGCGATCATTGGCCAGATATCTCGCCGTCCTTCTGATCGCGAGTCTCGTCTCGCCGTCCTTCGTGTGGGCCGTCCTTGTCGACCACGACGCCCCGGACGGCATCGCCGCGATCACCACCCACATCACCGCCACCCGCGCCGCGGGCTACATCGCGGCGGTGGTGCTGGGAACCGACGGGCAACTGTATCTGATGGACGATCAAGATGGCGACATGATCAAGTACGACTATCCCTACGAACTCGAACTCTCCTGGCCCGTCGCCTTCGACACCGTCGTCGACTGGACCCCGCTCCACTTCCCCATCGAGGGCACCGACGATTTCTTCATCCACCCGGGTGTGATCCGCTGCCGTGACGGCTCGCGCTGGATAACCGTCGTCAAGACGCTGGCGGGCGGGTGGGACATGGCGGGCCAGCCGGAGTATGCCATCCAATGGATCAGGATGAAGGGTCTGAAGTAACGTCCCGCCGCCAACAGTCACGCCATATCCCTAAACAGGACCGGGGCGCCACGAGCGCGCCCCCGGTCCGCCATCTCCCAGCGATGCCGCGCCTACTGCGACATCAGCTTCTTGATCAGATCGTAATCCACGGCCTCGGCGTATTTGGTCAGATCGTCCTGGGTGCAGCCGGAGCCTTCCACCGAGACCAGCACGCTCCCCTGGACCACCACGTTGATGGTCCCGCGGTCCTCGTTCCACTCGAGCGCGGCCTTGTTGCCGCCCACGCGGATCAGCTTCTGGCCGCTGCCGCTGAGCATCATGGGGTTGTTCAGGAGCATGGACATGGAGGAGAGCATGGGGGAGTCGGTGAGGATCTGGATGTCGACGCTGGCGTCGTCCTTCTCGTAGCTGCGGCTGGCGCTGGTGCCGCCGCCCATGAAGGCGGCGCCCATGGCCGCGGTCTCGGCGTCCTGGGCGGTCCAGCCGGGCAGCGCGTCGGGCAGGGCGCCGGAGATCTCGCCGGCGCGGAGCTGGCGGATCTGGGCGGCGGCGAACTCGAGCTCGCCGGCGGCGCCGGCGTAGTCGCCGGCCTTGTAGAGGTCGATGGCCTGCTGGATCTGGTCGAGGATCTCGTCGGCCGTGGCGGGGACCACCAGGGCGATGGCGACGAGGGCGACAGCGAGGAAGCGAAGGGAACGCATGGGCGGATCTCCTGGTTTCAGGTTCGTGGCGGCGCGAAGCCGTCGCCGGTCGGTGATCTGGTGAGCCGGAAGCTAGCGCATCGCCGGGGTCCGGACAAGCCCAGCCGTGGCGCATCTCCGGGCTTTCATTATCATGGCCCGGAAATATGACACCCCGTGGTCCAAATTGCGAAGGGACAACGCCGTGGACGTTCTCAAGGCCATCGAAAACCGCCGTGCCGTGAAGAGTTTCGACCCCAACCACCGCATGGCGGAGACCGAGGTCGCCACGCTGCTGCAGCACACGCTCCTGGCGCCCACGGCGTTCAACATCCAGCACTGCCGCCTGGTCACGGTCACCGACCCCGAGTTGCGCCGGCAGATCCGCGCGGTGAGTTTCGACCAGGCGCAGGTCACCGACAGCTCGCTCCTGGTGATCGTCTGCGCCGACCGGAACGCCTGGCAGAAGGAGCCCGAGCGCTACTGGAGCCACGTGCCCGACGCCACCCGCGATGTCCTGACCGGCATGATCCAGCAGTACTACCAGGGACGCGAGCAGGTGCAGCGCGACGAGTGCATGCGCTCGTGCGGCATCGCGGCCCAGACCATGATGCTGGCGGCCCAGGGGCTGGGCTACGAGACCTGCCCCATGGACGGATTCGACTTCGACGCCGTGGCCCGGCTCATCAACCTGCCCGACGACCACGTGATCAGCATGTTCGTGGCCGTGGGCAAGCCGCTGACCGAGGCCATTCCGCGTGGGGGGAAGCTGCCCGCGGACGAGGTCGTGATCCAGAACCGCTTCTAGCCAGGGCGGCGTATCCGGTGTAAAAACACCGATAATCTTCCTTCGCTTGAATCGTGGGGATAAATCCTGCTTATTTGGTGGTGATTGCCCGCCACTCGAACCCAGCGAGGTGCCGTGAACAAGCTGCAGCAGAACCCCATCTTCCAGGCCCTGTCGGGCCTGCGCCTGGCGTCGATCCTGTTGATCATCTTCGCCATCGCCACCGGGACGGCCACTTATATCGAATCGTACTACGCCGGGGTCGGGTCCACCGACACCGGCCGGGCTGCGGCCTACGACCTGGTCTATGACGCGCTGTGGTTCAACGCGTTGCTCGTCCTGTTCTGCGTGAACATGGCGCTGAACCTGGTGCGGCGGCTGGCCAAGGGCCCACAGCCGGTGGGCTACCTGCTGGTGCACGTCGGGATCCTGGTGATCCTCGTGGGCGCGGGCATGACCCGCTGGATGGGCTACGAGGGCTACCTGCGCATCCGCGAGGGCGAGGCCAACAACGTGGTGGCGTCGGCCGACGCGCACATCGTCGTGCAGGGCGATGGTGACATGGCCCAGTATCCGGTGCGCCTCTACCGGCCCGGCCCACAGGGCAAGCAGCAGCGCGTCACCCTCGGCGACAGCCACCTCACGCTGGGCGTGGCCGAGTACTGGCCGCGCTTCGAGCGCTCGATCGAGCCCGGTGAGGGCGGGTTCGCCCAGGTCTCGCTGGGCGCCATGGGCGAGGACGGTTTTCAGATGCACACCATGCGCGCGGGCGACCAGGAGACCATGGGCGGCGTGGTCGTGCGCTTCCATCGCGACGGGCTGCCGGCCCTGGCCGAGGGCGAGGCGCAGTATGGCACCCTCCGCGTGCGCGCCGGTGGCGCCATCTGCACGCTGCCGGTGACCCCCGAGCCGGGCCTGCTGGGCAACTGCGGCGACTGGCGCTTCGAACTCACCGAGTTCGCCGCCGACTACCACACCGAGGGCCACGGCGACCCCGACGGGCCGCTCGCCAATCCCATGATCAAGGTGCTGGTGGCGAGCCCCGACGGCGAGTCGGCCGAGCGCACCCTGTTCGCGCTGCATCCCGAGTTCGCGCTGGACGTCGAGGATGCGCCGCTGCTCGCTAAGGTCGACATGCTCTACGAGCTGCCCGCCGGCGTGGACCTGGCGGTCCAGGACGGTGTGGTGGTGATGCGGGCGGCGTTCCCGCTCACGGTCAATCCCATGATGAGCGAGGGCGAGGAGCGCACGTACGAGCCCGGCACCGTGGTGCCGGTGGAGAAGCAGATGCTCTACCAGGGGGGCGACACGTTCAAGGTGGTGCCGTCGGAGGTGGCGGCGTCGCTAGTGTCGGTGCCCCGGCTGAGCGACAATCCCAACACCCCCGCCGCGGCGCGGGTCTGGGTGGAGCAGGACGGCGAGCGCGCCGAGGCGGTGTGCATCAAGGGCGGCGCGCCGCAGCGCGTGGAGCTGGGCGGTCGCACGCTGAAGCTGTCGTACGGCGCGGTCATGAGCCGGCTGCCGTACAGCCTCTACCTCGAGGACTTCCTGCTGGAGACCTATCCCGGCAGCGACAATCCCGCCAGCTACGAGAGCCACGTGGTGCTCAGCGATCCCGACAAGGGGGTCGAGGGCCGCCGCGTGCGGATCTGGATGAACCACCCGCTGAACCACCGCGGGACCAAGCATTTCCAGTCGAGCTACGACCAGGACCGTCTGGGCACGGTGCTGTCGGTGAACCGCGATCCGGGCAAGGTACCCACCTACATCGGCTACACCATCATCTCGCTCGGCTTCTTCCTGGTGATCTTCAACGTGATCCGCGACCGCGTCCGCGCCTACCGCACCACCGCGACCGCCACCGTGCTCGTGGCGGCGCTCGCCGCGCTCGCCGTGCTCGTGCCGACCGACGCCCGGGCTCAGCACGGCGGCGCCGCGCCGCCCCCGATCATCGACCTCTCGCCCGCCGCCCACGACCAGGCCGCGCGCCTGATCGTCCAGGACTTCCGCGGCCGCATGAAGCCGCTGGACACCCTGGCGCGCGAGACCGCGGTCAAGATCACCAAGAAGACCAAGTTCGAGGGGCGCGACCCCATCGAGGTGTTCTTCGGTTTCGTGGTGCATCCGTCGCAGTGGTACCACTATCCGTGCATCGCGGTGAAGAACAACGGCGTCAAGGATCTGCTGGGTGTGAGCCGCGAGACGCACCACGTCTCGCTGGCGTCGGTGCTCGAGGGCGGCCGCTACAAGCTGCAGGACCAGGTGGAGGCGGCGCACCGCACTCCGGCCAACCAGCGCGACAAGACCCAGCAGAAGCTCATCCTCTTCGACGAGCGCGTACACATCCTCTACAGCGCGCTCCAGGGCACGTCGCTGCGGATCTACCCCATCCCCGACGACCCGAAGCACACGTGGCAGAGCATCGAGGTCGTGCTGCAGGGGCTCGGCGACAACGATCCGCGCCGGCTCGGCTACCAGCAGGCGGCCGACGCGCTGCTCGGCGGCCTCTCCCAGAACGACGACGCCATGATCCGCGACGGCCTGCTGAAGACCGGCAACCTCCAGCACCAGTTCGGCGCCGGGGTCGTGCCCTCGGATTTCCGGGTGAACTCGGAGCTGCGTCTGAACACTCAGCACCCCTTCGCGCGGTCGACCCTGCCCTACATGGGCGGTTTCGTGGTCCTGATCATCGCCTACTTCTGGAGCCTCTTCCGCCGCGACGGCCGGCCCTGGCGCTGGCGCAACCCGTTCTATGCCCTGGGCATGCTGCTCTTCGTGGCCGGCTTCGCCATGCACGTCTACGGGTTCGTGCTGCGCTGGATCGCCTCGGGCCGCGCGCCGCTGAGCAACGGCCACGAGTCGCTGCTCTGGGTGGCGCTGGCGGTGGCGCTGGCGGGTCTGATCTTCGAGGTCATCAGCCGCACCGGCGCCGTGGGCGCGCTGGGCTCGCTGCTGACCGCCGTGGTGCTGGGCGTCTCCATGATGGCGGCCTTCGACCCGGCCATCGGCCCCCTGGTGCCGGTGCTGGCGAGCTACTGGCTCAACATCCACGTCACCATCATCACCGCGAGCTACGGCTTCCTGGGGCTGTGCTGCCTGCTCGGCTTCCTCACCCTGGTGCTGATCCTGCTCGACCGTTTCGAGAAGGGCAACGGGAGGAGCACGGTGGCGTCGGCCATCGGCAAGCTCGACCGGCTCAACGTGGACGTCATGATCGCCGGCCTGGGCCTGCTGACCATCGGCACGCTGCTCGGCGGTGTGTGGGCCAACGAGAGCTGGGGCCGCTACTGGGGCTGGGATCCCAAGGAGACCTGGGCGCTGGTGTCGGTGCTGGTCTACGCGGTGATCCTGCACTTCCGCTGGATCCCGGGGCTGGCCAATCCCTACGTCCAGGCGACGGGGTCGTTCCTGGCGATCTGGGCGATCATCCACACCTACTTCGGCGTGAACTACCTGCTGGTGGGCCTGCACAGCTACGCCGCCGGCGACGCGGTGACGGTACCCACCTGGATCGTGGCCACGTTCCTGGGCATGGTGGCGCTCTCGGTGATCACCTATTTCGGCTGGCGAGACGGCCAGGTCGGACGGAAACGGGGTGAGGGTCTTGCGCCGTGACGTCGGCGTTTGTAACTAGAGACTGGAACCACCGTCACCATGACGACCTGATGGCCGGAGGTGTCAACTCCTTCTGGGAGCCCGGCCATCCCCTCTTCCCGGTCCGTTGGTGACGTGCTGGGCCTCCAAGGCCCCGGGACCTCCTTGCAAACTCCAGGTAAAAGCCGGCCCCCGGAACAGGACGTCAGGGGGCCGGTGCTTTGCCACTGGTATCGAGTCGCCTATTTCTTCTGCAGGATGAAGATGTTGCCGCTTGTGCCCTGACCGACTGGCCGGGGCTTTCCACCGGCACCCGCACCCACAGGCTCTTCCTCGCCGGAATCCAGGGCCGCCTCCACATCCTCGTCGGTGAGTTCGACCACGTCGTCGTCATCCAGATCATGGTCGGGGAGCGCCGGTTCCGGTTCGGGCTCCGGTTCGGGAGCCGCAGCGGCCGGTGCGTCCTCGTCCTTCTTGGGCTTGTTGAGCATGAAGACATTGCCGTTGCTGCCGGAAGCACGGGGTTTTGCTACGGCCGACTTGGCCTTCTCGGCCTCGGCCTCGACCTCGGGCTCCTCTGAGGACGGTTCGGCGGCCGCGGGTTCGATGGTCGCGGGTTCGACGGTCGCCTCGGGCTCAGACGTTGGTTCCGGTGCTGGTTCCGGTGCTGGTTCCGGAGTCGGTTCCGGTGCCGCAGCGGTCGGGGCGCCCTCGTCTTGCTTGGGTTTGTTGAGCATGAAGACGTTGCCATTGCTGCCGGAGGCGCGGGGCTTGGGCGCGGCCGGCTTGGCCTTTTCCTCGGCGGCGGCCGGTTCGGCGGCGGCCTCGGGTGCGGGCTGCGGGCTGGCGGCGCCGGCGGCCACGTCGGCCAGCTCGTCGAGGAGGTTGTCGGTGGCCGCGGCCAGCTCATCGAGGGCCTCGGGTGCCGGGGGCGCCGGTTCGGGCGCCGGTTCGGGCTCGGACGCGGGTGCCACCGCATCGGGTGTGGGAGCCGGGGCGGGTTCGGGCTCGGGCGCGGGCGCCGCGGCCAGGGGTTCTGGTGCCGGAGCCGGGGTCGGGGCCGGTTCGGGCGCCGGGGCAGGCGGTGGAGCGGCCGCGGCTGCGGTCGCGGCGACGGTCGCCGGGCCGGGCTGCACCGTGCGCGGGGGTTCGAGCATGAGCTCGCCCAGGCCCGCGGCCACCTTGCGGACCGCGCCCACGTTCTTGATGATCTGCCCGATGGATTCTTCGTACTGGCGCTGGCTGGCCAGGATCTGATTGACCGTCTCCTCGATGCTCGCGGTGGACTGGCCGGTCACGGCGGCGAGCTGCTTGATCTCCTGGGCCACGACGCTGGTGAAGGCCTCGCCGGTGGCGCCGTTGGCGGCGGCCTCGTTCTCGATGCGGCCGCTGATCTCCTGGCTGCGCGCGGCCAGGGCGCGCACGCGCGCCACCACGTCGCCCATCTCGCGGGCGGTGTCGAGCAGCTCGCGGGCGGTGTCGGCGGCGTAGACCGCGGCGTTGTTGGCGGTGCGGGTCAGCCGCGCGCCCTCGCCCGTGTCCTGGGCCATCTCGTTCAGGCTGAAGAGCATGCCCTGCAGCGCGGAGGCCACCGAGTCCACGGCCGACTGCATGCGTTCGGCGCTGCGGGCCACGGTCAGCATGTCCACCGACACGCGGTCGACCGAGGCGCTGGCCAGGCCCAGGTCGCCGTGTTCGGCGTAGGGCGGGGCCGGGCGCGCCGCGGCGACCGGCGCTGCGGCGGGCTGGCGGAAGATGGAGGCGCTCGGGGCCTGGGCCACCGCCGCCACGGCCGGGTCGGCCGGATAGGCGGGAGCAGCCGGCGCCGGTGCCGCGGACGCCACCGGAGCGGCGACCTGCGGCGACCGGTGCGGCCAGAAGGATACCAGTCCCAGCAGCACGGTCAGGCCGCCCAGGACCATGGCGCCGGTGCGGGCCAGGTCGCCAAGGCGGCCTTCGTCGCGGGTGGTGGTGGCCAGGCAGGAGGCCACGGTTTCCAGATCGGAACCCATGGTGCGCCGCTCGCTCTGCAGCGAGGCCAGGGCCTCGCGGCCGGCGGCGCTGCTGGGGGCGAATTCGCCCGCGGCCAGGTCGGCCAGGTCCAGGCCGAGCCAGCGCCAGACGTCGCGCACCTCGGTCAGGGCGGTCAGGGCCTCGCCCTGGGGCTCGGTCTCGGCCAGCGCCAGGAGGTCCTGGTCGAAGGCGAGGATGGAACGGGCCAGGTCCTGCCGGTTCTGGCGGGTGGCGGCCAGGTCCGGTGCCGCCGCCAGGGCGTCGGCTTGCCTGGACATGGACTCCAGCGAGGTCACGAGGCCGCTCGCCAGGGCCTGCTGGCCGGGCCGCGTCTCGAGGTCGCCCTGGGTGTGCAACAGGAACGCCAGGGTGGCCACGAGGAGGCCTGCGCTCAGGGTGGTCAGCGTGATGAGGATGCGCCGGGACGACATGGTTTCCTCCGTGAAGCCTGCGCGGGGCAGGGATCGGGCCGTCATCTTCTCCCTGGTTTCTTCGCCCGATTCCGTGAGGTATTGAGAAATTCTTGCAGGTGGGAAGGGAGCCGGTCGCGGCGCAGCGGAGCCTGGCATCGTACGGCATCTTGCCGTAGGGTCGACCGACCCGTTGGTTATGCCGTGGGCCCTGGCGATGGAGGATCCGTGTCGCGATACGTTCCGGACGAATCGGGTGGGCGCGAACGGCGGCCGGTGTGGCTGCTTTGCGCCCTCATGCTCCTGCTGATGAGTCTCGGTGGTTGCGGCGGCGAGGCTGCTCGCGAGGAGGTTCCGCCTCCGTCGGTCCTGATCATCGGTATCGACACCATGCGCGGCGACCACCTCGGCGCCGCGGGCAACGACTCGATCCGGACCCCGCACCTCGACGCCCTGGCCCGCGACGGCGTCCTCTTCACCGGCGCCCGGGCCACCGCGCCCTGGACCCTGCCCTCGTTCGCCAGCGTGTTCACTGGCCTGTTGCCCCGCGACCATGGCGCCGTGGGCGGTGACCACACCTGGCTCGCCGCCGGGCACACCACCATGGCCGAGTCCTTCGCCGCTGCGGGCTACGCCGTCACCGGCCTGGCGGCGGTGGACTGGCTCACCGGCGCCTGCAACATGGACCAGGGCTTCCGCGCCATGCAGGGCCTGCAGCCGCCGTCGGGCCTGGACCGGGCGAGCGCCGAGACCTGGCTTGCCGGCGCCTGGTGCGAGCAGCAGCGCCAGCGTCCGTTCTTCCTGTTCCTCCACTACTTCGATGTCCACACCCCGTACACCCCACCGCCGCCGTTCAACGGCATGTACTACGACGGCGATCCCTACCGCGACGGCGAGCCGATCCTGACCATGCTCGAGTCCGCCGCCAACTGCGCCACCAACCGCCAGAGCGGCATCTACGATTTCCTCGAGGGCGTCACCGACCTCGACTATCCGGTGCGCCAGTACGCCGCCGGCGTGAGTTACGTCGACGACCACGTGGGCCAGGTGGTGGCGCGGCTGCGCGCGCTCGGACTCTACGACGACATGCTCATCGTCGCGCTCAGCGACCACGGCGAGCATTTGGGCGAGCACGACATCTGGTTCACCCACCTGCTGCCCTACGAGGAGACCCTGCGGGTGCCGCTGATCGTCAAGCTGCCTCGCAACCGGAACGCCGGCACGGTGGTGGCCGACCCCGTCTCGCTGCTCGATATCCTGCCCACGGTGCTCGCCGCCGCGGGCCTCGCGCCGGCGCGCGACCTGCCGGGCCGCGACCTGGGCCCGCTGATGGCCGGGCGTCCGGAAGGCCACTCGCTCCTGGTGGCCGAGCAGGGCAGCGATCCGCAGAACAGCTGCCGCGCGCTCCAGGAGGGCCGCTGGAAGCTGCTCCATTTCCGCGAGGAGGGGGCGGCGCGCGACGAGCTCTACGACCTCACGGCCGATCCCGCCGAGGTGCACGACCTCGCCGCCGAGCATCCCGAGCAGGTGGCGCGCCTGCGCCGGCGTCTGGAGGCGCTCGGTCCGCTCGACGAGGTCGTGACCGAGGAGAAGGCGCCCGAGGGGCGCACGCTGAGCGAGGCGGCGCGGCGGCGCTTGCGGTCGCTGGGCTACTGAGCGCGATCTGGCGACCGTGCCGGGTCGCGTCTAGCTTGAGTTTCAGTGATACACCACGAAAAACATCCTCACGCCCGGCCCCGCCCGGCCGGCACCATCCCTGGAGGAGCCTATCGCGAGGAGATTGCTAATGAAGAAAGCCATCCTGTTCAGTCTGCTGGTCGTGGCGGCCGGCGCCGTCCAGGCCGAGACCTACCACGTCGAGATGGTGGGCACCGTGGAGTTCAGCCAGGTCACCTTCGGCATCTTCGCCGACGTGGTGGCCGGCGACCCCGTCCTCGTCCAGTTTGACGTCGATTCGGACAACTACCTCGACAGCACCACCTATCCCACCCGCGGCTACGTCATCGACCATCCCACCTACTGGCTCACCATCGGCGGCGTCAGCGTCGGTCTCCAGGATCCCTACGCCGAGGGCATGACCCCCTACTTCGTGATCCGGGACAACGACCCCGCCGTGGACGGCTTCTTCCTGTCCAACGGCACCGACTGGCCCACCGGCGTGTTCGTGAACGAGCCGGCCAACGTCGGCGACTTCTTCGCCAGCACCTTCGAGGTGGCCTACACCAACGACCCGCTGCCGTCGCTGGAGATCGGCGACGCCGTGGGCACCTACGCCTACGACAGCATCTCGAGCTACTACTTCTCGCTCAACGACGGGCCTTTCGAGGCCATGTTCTTCGAGTTCATCAGCCTGACCATCTCCGGTGGCGGGGTGTCGGTGGAGCCGAAGAGCTGGAGCGAGGTCAAGAGCCTGTTCGAGTGATCCTTCTGTGGAGCAAAGAAGCGGCCCCCGGCGACCCAGTGGTCACCGGGGGCCTTCGTGTGGAATCTACTTCAGCAGGCTCAGCTTGCGTGTCTCCACGAAATCCGGCGTCTCGAGCCGGTAGAAGTACACGCCGCTGGCCACGTTCCGCGCATCCCACTGCACCTCGTGGCGGCCGGCCGGCAGCACGCCCTCGGCGAGGGTGGCCACCACCTGGCCGCGCAGGTTGTAGACCTTCAGCCGCACCTGGGTCTGCCGGGGCAGGCCGAAGGCGATGGTGGTGGATGGGTTGAACGGGTTGGGCCAGTTCTGGGCCAGCGAGAACTCGCTGGGCACGGAGGGCGACCGGTCGTCGGCCAGGGCCTTGGCGGCGGTCAGGCCGCTGAAGGTGATCTGGTCGATGTAGACGTCGTCCTGGTTGCCGCTGGCGTCGCACAGGAAGCGCAGCTTGGCGTTGGCAGGGAAATTGACCTGGCCCGGGGTGAGGGTCACGGTCACGTGATAAAACACGTTGTTGTCGAAGTCGGTGCCGCGCGCCCAGGTGCCCACGGTCTGCCAGCTCGAGCCATTGTAGAACTGGAGCCAGAAGTCCTCGCGGGTGTTGTCCATGCTCACGGCGATGAAGTAGAAGTCCACCGACAGCTCGCTGTAGCCGGTCACGTCGTAGCTGCCGGTATGGTAGAACGACGATGCCACGCCGCTGTTGTCCTGGATGTCGATGGCGGCGTTGCCCTGGTAGGCGTAGGTGCCGCCGGTGTAGCGTGCGCAGTCGCCGCCGCCGTCGGTGTAGCTGCCCCAGCCGCCCTCGAAATCGTCATAGGTGATGGTCTGCCACTCGCCGCCGCCGCCGGGATCGGTGACGGTGATGTAGTCGGTCTTGACCTCGTCGTCGCTGCCGAAGGCGTTGCTCACGGTGAGGGTGACGGTGTAGGTGCCGGCGGTGGTGTAGGTGTGCGACGGGTTCTGCGTGGTGGCGGTGCCGCCGTCGCCGAAATTCCAGTTCCAGCTCGTGGGCGCGTCGGTGGACGCGTCGGTGAACGACACGGCCAGCGGCGCGGTGCCCGCGGTGGGGTCGCCGCTGAAGGCTGCGGTGGGTGCCACGCCGGACTGGGCGGTGACCGCGACGTCGTCGAAGGCGAAGCCGTCGGTGCTCAGGGCGTAGTTGTCGTACTGCTGGAAGCGCACCACGAACGTTGCGGACAGGCTCAGGCCGTTGGCGGCGCAGAGCTGGTCCACGTCGAGCTGGAAGTTCTGCCAGGTCTGGTTGGCGTAGCTGCCGCCGTTGAGGTCCTGGACCTTGACGAAGCTGGCGCCGGCGTCGTCGGAGAAGTAGACACCGTCCTGGCTGTGGGTCTCGTCGCCGAACTCCTTCCACCAGAACTCCAGATCCACCTGCCCCTGGCCGGCGAGGTCGAGGTGCAGGTCGGCCTGGTTGGTGCTGTAGGCGCTGCCGTTGACGGTGTCGTCCATGAGTAGCTGCCAGCTGCCCGAGTGCGGTGCGTAGGATGTGGAGACCTGGATGCGGCCCTCGTTGTTGGAGGCCGTGAGCCAGGCCGCGTCCAGCGAGCCGCCCTCGAAGCCGGTGCTGTAGGGCAGGGTGGTGTAGACCAGCCCGGTGCCGGGGTCGGTGACGGTGATGTAGCCGGTCTTGGTCTCACCGTCACTGCCGGCGGCGTTGGTGGCGGTGAGGGTGACGGTGTAGCTGCCGGCGGCGGTGTAGGTGTGGCCCGGGTTCTGGGCCGACGAGCTGCCGCCGTCGCCGAAGGTCCAGCTCCAGCTCGTGGGGCTGCCCGAGGACTGGTCGGTGAAGTTGACGGTGAGCGGGAAGTCGCCCGTGGTCGGCGTGCCGGCGAAGGCCGCCACCGGCGCCACCGGGCCGCCGCCGCCGCCGAGGGCGGCCGCAGCGTCCACCATGCCGTGGCCGCTGTAGCGGTCCCAGCCGGCGCCCGACTCCACCGAGGTCACGTCCTGGGCGGTGGTCACGAGCTGGTCGCGGACCTGGGTGGCTGACCAGGTGGGATTCTGGGCGATGATCAGCGCCGCCACGCCCGCCGCATAGGGCGTGGCGCAGCTGGTGCCGTTGAAGAAGCCCGAGTAGTCGCCCGTTTCGTAGCCGCCGCTGCCGCCGATGTCGGTGGTGGGCAGGATGGTGGGGGCCAGGAGGTCCACGGCGCCCGCGGCGTCCTGGATGCTGACTCCGTAGTTGGAGCCCCACCAGCGTTCGCCGTCGCAGGTGTAGCCGTTGGGGTCGGTGTTGACGCCGGGGTTGACCTCGCCGCTCGACGACGACGAACGCTTGCGCTCGCCGCACGGCGAGGCCGCGCCCACACCGACGACGTAGGCGTTGATGGCGGGGTAGCTGATGGTGCTGGCGTTCTCGTTGCCGGTGGCGGCGAGGATGAGGCAGCCCGCGTTGTGAGCGTAAAGCAACGCGGCGTTGGTGGCCGAGTCGCTCGAGATGGCGGCACCGAGGCTCATGCTGATCACGTCGGCGCCGTTGTCGGCGGCCCAGTAGAGCGCGTTCTGGATCGCGCTGAAGTACATGGAGCCGGCGCTGTTGGCCACCTTGCACGGCATGATCGAGCAGTCGGCGGCGATGCCCGCAGAGCCCAGGCTGTTGCGTACCGAGGCGGCGACGCCGGCGCAGGCGGTGCCGTGGCCGGCCTGCGACGAGTTGTCGTCGGGATTGCTGTCGTTGTCGCCGAAATCGTAGCCGGCCACCAGGCGTAGGTCCGGGTGGTCGATGTCCACGCCGCTGTCGAGGATGGCGATGACCACGCTGGCCGAGCCGTAGCCCTGGCTCTCGTCCCAGCCCGCCTCCGCGTTGGCGTCGAAGCCCACGGTGCCCACCGGCGCGCCGGTGTGGCTCCAGGTACCGCCCCAGTCGTAACCCGGCAGCTGGGCGGTGTTGTTGTGGCCCCAGTGGTCGGGATACAGGGGGTCGCCTGGCGAGGTCGCCGGGAAGGCGCGCCAGTCGTAGCTGACGGCGGCCACGTTCAGGTCGCGGCGCAGCTGGTCGACCAGCCGCGGCAGGTCGGCGCGGTCGCCGAAGCGGAGCACGTACCAGCGGTCGACCCCGGCCTGCCGGGCGCGCTCGGGGAAGCGCGGCTTCAGGTAAGGCCGCTCGATGCTGCGCACGCCAGCGGCGGTGAGCACGCGGTCCACCGACACCAGGCCGGTGCGCGCGTCGGGAGCCTGGGTGCCCATGTCGAGGCCGATGTCGAGCTTCGCGCGCTCCATGGCGTCCTCGGTGAACTGCACCAGGAGGCGGTCGGGCGCGTAGGGCAGCACCTTCTCGGCGCTCGGGGAGAATCCGGCCTGGACGGGAACGAATTCGCGGGGATCGGTATCGGCGGCGAACGAGCTGGCCGCGAGGATGAGCGATAGCAGGACGGCGACCGTCAGGACGGTCTTGACACTACGATTCATGATCACTCCAATCGAGTCAGGGTGGGGTGCGATTGGGTGGTTGGTGGTGACGACAGCGGTGGGTCGACCTCCTCCCGTAGGCGTGGACCGGTGTCAGGACACCATGCTAGCACATGGCGTCCTGAGAACGGACAGCCTTTTCTTCAACGATTCCTGTTAGCAGCCGAACCGCTCCGCGAGGTAACGCGCCAGCGCGCCCGCCAGCTCCTCCTCCTCGCTGCCCAGGTCGGTGCTCTTCCGCCACGCGCCCTCGCGGCGGTCCCAGCAGTGGGGTGCGCCGCGGTGGGCGATGTTGCTGAAGTGCGTGGCCTGGAACTCGCCGAGGGCGGTGACGCCGCCCACGTCGAGGACGTCGAGCGACACCACGGGGACGTCGAGCTTGCGCCGGGCCTCGACGGCGAGGTCGAGCACGCGGTCGGGCGGATCGGGGAAGGTGGTGCGGCCGCTGCCGCTGGCGCGGAAGTCGTTGTCGCGCACGCCGCGCCGGACCACGAAGAGGCGGTCACCGGCGGTGGCGAGGACGCGCCAGTCGCAGGGGGCGTCGGGCAGGAAGCGCTGGAGCACGAACGGGCCGCCGTACACGCAGTCGCGGTACATCTCGGCGTGGTAGCGGTTCTTGAAGACGTGCTGCTTGAGCAGGTACTTGACCTCGTAGACGAACAGACCCCGGGGGCGGTTGACCTCGCGGACGCGCGTCACCAGCTCGCGGGCGTCGTGGATCAGCGAGACGCCCGAGCTCATGAACCCCGAGGCGGTCTTGAAGACCACGGGGAAGGTGATCTCGTCGAGGTGGGCCTGCAGCCCGCGGAGGTTGCCGAAGACGTGGGCGGGCAAGAGCGGCAGGTCGAGGCGGCGGCGCAGCAGCTCCTGCTGGACCTTGTTCTCGTGGGCGCGGAAGAGGTCGTAGCTGGGGATCAGGGTGTTCTCGCGCTGCAGCTCGTACAGCAGGTCGTCGAGGTAGCGCTTGTAGCCGGGGACCTGGCTGCTGGTGTAGACGATGATCTCGCCGCGGGGCCAGGCCGCGTCGGGGGCGGCCAGGTCCTCGAAGCGGCGGTGAACCACGGTGATGCCGTGGCCCGCCAGCGCGGCCTCCAGCTCGTCGACGCGGAACGATTCCCAGTCGTACTCGCGCTGCCTGAGCGCGCCGCGGTAGTCGGTCATGAGCGTGATCTGCAACGCCGGCCTCCGTGCTGGTTGGGGTCCGGCGGCCATTGTGGCGGCGGGGTCGCGCGCAGGTCAAGGGTCATCGCCTCCGTGACGCCGCCGCCTCTTTCCGCTACACTACCGTTCCCGCAGCCACGACCCAGCCAGGGAGGAACCCATGCCCCGCTTCGACCCGCATTCCTGGTGCGACCAGGACCAGCCGCGCCAGCGCCACCTCGACCTCGACCTCGCCGTGGACTTCGCCGCCCGCACCCTCGCCGGCCGCGTCCGCATCCACCTCGCCGAGCCCGCCGCCGCCGGTCCCCTCGACCTCGACGGCCGCGACCTGATCATCGCGTCGGTGGCCGACCAGGCCGGCCGGCCCCTCGCGTGGTCGGTGGCCGAGACCGAGAAGGTGCGCGGCGACCGCCTGCGCGTGGACCTGCCCGCCGGCACCGAGATCGTGGAGATCGCCTACCGCACCGCCCCCGGCGCCCTGGCCCTGGGCTGGCTCGAGCCGCAGCAGACCGCCGGCGGCGAACACCCGTTCCTGTTCAGCCAGTGCCAGCCCATCCACGCGCGCACCATGATCCCCTGCCAGGACACGCCGCGCCACCGCGTGACCTACGACGCCGCCATCACGGTGCCCGCCCCGCTGCGCGCGGTGATGTCGGCCGGCCCGGCGGGCGAGCCGGCCACCGCCGGCGACTTGATCACCTGGCGTTTCGCCATGCCCCAGGCCATTCCCACCTACCTGCTGGCGCTGGCGGTGGGCAACCTGGAGAGCCGCGACCTGGGCCCGCGCTCGTGCGTCTATGCCGAGCCCGAGACCATCGCGCAGGCGGCGTGGGAGTTCGCCGAGGTCGACGGCATGATCGCCTCGGCCGAGAAGCTCTTCGGCCCCTACGTCTGGGACCGCTTCGACCTCTTGGTCATGCCACCCGCGTTCCCCTACGGCGGCATGGAGAACCCCCGCCTGACCTTCCTGACGCCGACGCTCATCGCCGGCGACCGCACCCAGGTCAACGTGGTGGCCCACGAGCTGGCCCACTCGTGGACCGGCAACCTGGTGACCAACGCCACCATGGACGACTTCTGGCTCAACGAGGGCTTCACCGTGTACGCCGAGCGCCGCATCCTCGAGGAGATCTACGGCCAGGAGTACGCCGACCTGCAGGGCGTGATCCGCCGCAACGCGCTCCAGGTGAACCTCGACCAGTTCGGCGAGGGCTCGCCCTACACCAAGCTGCGCAACGACCTGGCGGGCATCGACCCCGACGAGGTCTACTCGCTGGTCCCCTACGAGAAGGGCGCCCAGTTCGTGCTGCTGCTCGAGGACGCCGTGGGCCGCGAGCGCTTCGACCGCTTCCTCCTCAAGTACATCGACACCTTCCGCTTCCAGTCCATCACCACCGACGAGTTCCTGGCCTTCCTGGAGCAGGAGCTGCCCGGGGTCTACGCAAAGATCCAGGGCCCGCGCTGGGTGGAGGAGCCGGGCATGCCGGAGAACGAGCTGCCCATCGTCTCCGAACGCATCGAGCGCGTGCGCCGGCTCGCCGCGGGCTGGACGGACGGGGAGCGCCCGGACCCGGCCTCGGTCGCCGACTGGACGCCCACCGAGTGGCAGCTCTACCTCCAGGACCTGCCGCGCCAGCTACCCGAGGCCGATTGCCGCTGGCTCGACGAGACCTTCGACCTCACCGCCCGCGGCAACTACGAGGTGCTGGTGGAGTGGCTGACCATCGCCGCCGCCTCGGCCTACGCCCCGGCCCTGCCCCGGGTGCGCGAGGTGCTGACCAACGTCGGCCGGATGAAGTACCTCAAGCCGCTCTACACGGCGCTCATGAAGAACGAGGAGACCGCGGCCCTGGCGCGCGAGGTCTTCGCCGAGGTGGCCGATAGCTATCATCCGCTGAGCAAGGGGTCGGTGGCGGGGTTGCTGGCCGGGTAGGGGTGCTGCTGGTCCCGGTATTTCGTGTATGGGATGCGGTATGCGGTATGCGGAGTGGGGGCTGGAACATTGGGCGGCGTTAGTTGTTGTGGTTGTGGCAGTTGCGGGGTTGTCGTCCCCCGGGGGTTGGGCCGGTCGCCAAGGGAGAGCCCGCCAGCCCTCCGACCAGCGGGCACCTCGCTCAGCGAAACAAGCCCTTCACCCCGCTCCAGGTCCGCTGCCGGATCGACACGGCCTCGTCAGTGACGATCTCCACGACCATGTCGTTGAAGTCGGTCCCGACGCCGTCTTCCCAGAAGATCAGCAGCGCGGTCGCGTCGTCGTGGACGCCGATCAGCCAGTACGTCACCAGGTAGTCGATGCCGCCGTTGTCCTGGGCGAAGGAACTCACGGTCGGCCCGTAGTTGCCGCTGCGGACCCAGCGCCAGACGGGGCAATCGGCGAAGTCGAGCTCCGCCTCGCCGGACACCTCGAATCCGGTTCCCTCGACGTCGAGGACGTGATGGTATTCCGCGCCGCTAGCACCCTCGTAATAGCCGAGGGTCTGGGTCCAGGAGCCGAAGCGGGCTCTCGCCATGGCGTCGACCGTGCCGTCCTCCCAGATCTGATCGGTCATCGACAGCGACGGCGAACCGATGAGCAGATTGTCACCGACCGCGACCGGGTCCTCGCCCACGTGGTCGGGGATCCTCAGGGCGACGATGCCCAGGGCGGAGTTCTCGAAGCTGTGATCGCCCGCGGGCACGAATCCCGCGCCGTACAAACCGTTCAGGATGTCCAGGTGGCTGGGTTCTCCTCCCTCATCAACCGGCGTGAATCCGGCGAGGGACGGCGTGCCCATAGCCATCGCAACGAGGAGGATGGCGAGGCAATTCAGACGACCCATTTTCATGGCATTCCTCCTGCTCGTTTAAGGGCTGCGAGTGCCGGATCGGACGCACCCGCGTCGGTCACCGGATCAACGTCATCCTCCCATGCGCCACCTGGCCGCCGGCCTCGAGCCGGGAGAGATAGATCCCGGTCGGGGCGACCCGGCCATCGGACGAGCGACCATCCCACGCGACATCGTGCGGCCCGGCGGTGACCGTTCCCTCCAGCAGGACCGCGACGCGGCGCCCGCGCAGGTCGAACACCTCCAGACGGGCCGGGCCGGCGACCGGCACCCGGTAGCGGATGGTGGTGGCCGGGTTGCAGGGGTTGGGGAAGTTCGACACCACGGCGAGGTGCGGAAGATCCAGCGCCGGCGCCGCCGTGACGACATCTCGCACCTCCACGCCCACCAGGCCGGAGATCTCAAGTGCGCCAGTGGTCCAGTTCGATCCCCCGCCATTGACCATGAACACCCAGCCGTACCTGCGGTCTTCCTGAATGATGATACCCGCGCCGTAATGGTCAGCGCTTCCGTGGTGGCACCAGACCCAATCCCCCGTATAGGTGCCGAGTTGGCGGTTCCACATCAGGCCTACCTCGTGATCGGCGTCGGCATGGTGCACCGTCCAGGCCTCGTCGATGGTCGCCTCCTCGAGGATGCGGACCCCGTCGAGCTCGCCGCCCATCATGAAGGCCATGGCGAAACTGGCCAGGTCCCGGACGCTCGTCCGCAGCGACCAGGCCGGGTACACGAACACGTCGTGCCCGCCGGAAGACACGAGGTAGAAGTCGCCAGCATTCCAGCTGTACGAGTAGGCGGCCGATTCGTGATCGACCTCGTCGCCGAACCAGACCGTGTCGTCCATGCCGAGGGGGTCGAACAAGTATGTCCGGGAGTATTCCGGGAACGGCAGACCGCCGATCGTGCCCGCGAGGCAGGCCAGGAGCGTGGGACCGAGGTTGCTGTATACGTAGGTACGCCCCGGACACTACAGTTCCCATGAGTCCGGATCGTAGAACTGGCCGCCGGGAGTGAAATACTCCGACAGCCCCTCGCAGATCGGCATGCCCGCCGGGGCGCCCGTGGCATTCTGGTTGCGCATGAGCGACGCCGTATGGGTGAAGATCTTCCGGAACGTCACTGCGGAATCGGGGCAGGTGGGATGGATTACCGGGAAGTCGACGAATCCGTTCACGTCGGCGTCCAGGCTGAAATCATGGTCCTCCCACACCTGGAGCATGCTCGTGGAGCTCACGACCTTCGAGGCCGACGCGATCTCGAAGGTCGTCCACACCTCCACGGGAATGCTGCCCTCGAGCTGCGCGTAGCCGTAGGTCTCCATGCGATGGAGGACGGGCACGTCGGGGTCGTTGGGATCGCGATAGAAGCTGGCCATGGCCAGGCCGGGGATGTGGTACTCCTCCATCAGGGTCACGATGGCCTCGTCGAGGGCCGTGTCGCGGGTGCGTTCGGCACCTGGAGCCGGACTGGATCCGAGCGACGACGACAGGAGCACGCAGAGCAGGCCGGTGATGATCGTGTTCTTCATGGGCGACCTCCTGGTTATCCGCTCATCCCGGCCCGGGCCGGGATATCGGCGCGAATGCAGCCAGAACGGTGTCCGGAAGGAGTTCGCCCACGGAGAGGAGCAGGTGTGGGCTGCGGGGGGAGGATAGCGGAAAGAGGAGTACAGGTGTCTGCAAAGAGGGTGGACCTGGTAGTCGGGATCAATCCTACACGATTATTACGGCGAATATGATTGTCCCGATGTCGGATCAGGGCAAAGCTCGGCTCTTCCCATTCCCTTCCCCGACGTACTGCCCGCAAACGGGGGAGACGGCCAGGCCGCGAGGCCGCCCAACCCGGCTCAAATCACCGGACCAGCACCAGTTTCTGCGACCTCACGGCCGACGCCGTCTGCAGGCGCACGAGGTACGTGCCGGACGGCATCGAGCGACCGGCCGCGTCGCGTCCGTCCCAGACGAACGCGTGCTCGCCGGCGGCGAAGGTCCGCTCGGCCAGGACGGCCACCCGTTTCCCGGTCAATTCGTAAACCGCGATGCTGGCCCATCCAGCTCGCTCCAGCGAGAACGTGATGGTTGTCCGGGGGTTGAAGGGATTCGGCGCGACGCCGAGCAGGAGGGCGTCCGCTGCGGGTACGGTCGCGTCGCCGGTGGCCGAGATCCCGGTCTCGAACAGCAGCTCGATGTCGAATCCGCACGATCCGCTGGTGCGGTCCCTGAAGCCGGACGTCACGTTGCAGCTGGCGACGATGGCGATCTCGTAGAGTCCGGGATCGAGGGACCCCTCTTCGACCACGGCTTCGACCGCGTCGGAAACGTCGCTCAGGTAATATTCGAGGACCGTGCCGTCGGGTCCGTCCAGAATGAGGCTCGCGTGTCCATAGCCTGCCGGATTGTCGTACTGCAGGAAGCCGTCGATGGAGAACCCGACGGGTTCGGACACCTCGAAGACATAGTTGAACACCGATGAACCGTATGCCGCTGCGCGGCCGTAGTTGCCGCCGCCCACCGCCTGGCAGACCGTGCCGCCGGCCGCATGAAATCCGTTGGTCATGAATTCCGAATCCTGATCCGTGCCGGCGCTGGCATGGGCGCTCCCGCTGCTGGCCTCGGCGGTGACGCTCTCGTCGAAATGGTCGAACTCGACCGTCCCGTTCGCGTGCCCGTCTTCATCCGATCCGGATTCGTCTTCCTCGGCCCCTGCGAAGCACTCGATGTAGCGCTCTGCCGATATCGGCAGCACGGAGGCCAGGGCCGTGCCGGTCGAAGCCAGCATCACGCCGATGAGCAAGATCGTAACTTTATTCATCATGGGCCTCACCTCCAGGTTGCGGAGTCGGCGCCAATATACCAGGAACTGAAATACAGATGTCATCAAACAGGAGGAATCGAGGTTGGTCTGGGTGGAGAAGGGTTGTCCTGATGATCTCAAAGCATCACGCATTTCGTGATGGCGGTCAGGAGTAGGACCAGATCCAGAGAACTCGCTGGCGGCCAGAGCCCCGCCCCGAATAAATAAGCCCGCCGGCGAAGAAGCCGGCGGGCTGGTGACGCTGAGCTTCTCACTTCACCAATGTCATCCGTGTCGTCTCGATAAATTGTCCGGCTCGCATCCGGCAGAAGTAGGTGCCAGAAGCCACTCTCCTGCCCGAATCATCCATGCCGCCCCAGACAACCTCATGCCTGCCTGCTGGCTTCAACTCATCGACAAGGACTGCGACGCGTTTGCCGGAGACACCATAGACATAGATCTGCACCCGAATGTCCTGTGGTAAAGCGTAAGCAATGCGGGTCACGGGATTGAAGGGGTTCGGCGCATTCTGCTCGAGCGAGTATGTATTCGGCACGCTCCCTCCAGACCGACGATAAGCGATCTGCTCGATATCCAGTGGGATCACATCCGCCGCAACCGACTCTCCGCAGTTGATCGTCTCTGCGATGTCCTTGGCCAGCTCATAGTCTCCATCAGTGGCATCGATGATCATGTCGCAATACGTGACCGCCTGCGACAGCGTTGCACCATCCTCACTCACCTCTGCCGACAGCGACAAATAACCAGCGGCCACATTCAATATCAACGCCATGAAATGTTGTCTTGCCCGGGCAATCGGTTCTTGTTGGCCGCGCAGATTCAGGAGATTCCTGGCGACTTCCAGCTTTTCGGCACACAAGTCGGAGTCGGGCGGTTGGTACACGACCACCTGGTTGACCGCGTTGCTGTTGAAGTGGTCGGCGATCGTATCGAGATGCTCGCAGAGCATATCCGCCGTGATCTGTGCATTCCCATTGCCGCCAGTCGCGATTCCGACCTGATGCTTCCAGAAGCCGACGCCCCGGGGTATTCCAGCGGGTTCGATGCAAGCCAGCTCGAAGCTCGCGATCGCGATCTCATCTCCGACCACTGATACCTCGATATCCTGGACTTCGGGGGCATAACCGAGCGGCTCCATCACGGAAACCACGTAGTCGCCCGCTGGCAGATCAGGGATGACATAGTCCCCTGCTTCACCGGTTGTCGATCCACTTACCAGGCTGCCTGTTGCCATATCGTAGGCGTCGACGACTACCCCGAGAAGAGGAGTGCCGGACTCGGGGCAATCGGCCTGGACGGAACCGGCGATGGAGCCTGTCGCCAGCCCTGATTCAGGCTCGAACAGGGCGAAGGGGGACAGGCTGGAAACGGCAATAGTGATGGTATTGTTCTCCATATCGTGCGACAGGGGGGCAATGGGATCTCCCCAGCTATCGGCGGTCCCGTCGTCATCCGAATCGACGTCGTAATGAAATACGCTGATCTGATCCTCGTCACCGTCGAAGGACTCATCCAAATAGGTGAACGTCATCTCGACGGTCCCCTGGTATTCGGCGCTGGTTTCGATGTCGTAAACAAGAGGCGGGTCTCCGGCCTGGTAATCGGGCGGCGGACCTTCCACGAGGTCCCTGGCGTCGACGGTCGTCAGTCCCTCAGCAAGAACCTCGTCGAAGACCAGGGTGACCGGGGCTACGCCCAGTTCCGGCTCGACCGGCTGCACCCATATATCCGTTCCCACCGGTGTGTTGGGCTGGGGAGAATATTCCAGGATGGAGAAGGCAGTGAATCCCAATGGAGTGAAGTACAGGATCTGGTTCTCCGGATCATTCACCAGAGGAACCTGGGGATCTCCCCAGCCATCGGGAATACCGTTACCGTCAGAATCCACATTCCAGGGGACCACCCTGAGGTCGGGGTTCGATGAGCTCCAGTCGATGTCCTGGTAATCGAGGCATATCACAAAAGAAATGTTGCCCGTGTCCACGACTCGGTACAGGAGCCCTGGCGAACCAGGCATATAGTCGGGTGGGGCTGGTACTGGCAGGAGGTCCGTGGTCACCGTCAATTGTCCACCTTGAGGCGCTGCGGAAACACCCAGCATGATGCCATGCTGACTGACATAGGGCGCTGCGCCTGGAACTGTTGTGAAGTGATCAACCACGGTGCTGGTGGACACCAGGCCAGTGCGGTCGTAGCTCACGACGCGGAAGGAATGGGGACTGAGTACCCCAGGCGTGAATTGCAGATCGTATCTGAGCAGCAGATTGCTGTTCCCCACGTCCCAGCCTGTGGCTGTTTCAGGCTCACCCGGCCTGGTCGTATATACAAGATATCCCTGGGCACTCCATGACTCGGAAAGCCCCCATTCCAGCGCCATTCCAATGGAATCATCATAATGCGCACGCAGGTTGGTCACTGCATGGGGGGGGATCGTGTCGTGTACCACTACGGTCTTGACGATCGGCCAGGCGAAATTTCCGCTCTCATCCGTGGCCAGATACGTTACCGTGTAGTCTCCCTCACCATGGAAGCCCGAATAGATGCCTTCATAACGACCGGGTACCTGCCAGTTCTCGATGAGATCGATCGTATGAGATTCTTCGAATGATAATTCGGGGGGCGTGATCACGGCCTGGACTGAGCTAACCTGATATTCCAGATCATGGACATAACACCAGAGCATCGCCTCTGGAAAATTAGTGAGCGATATCTGTCCCAGTGCATTCTGCAGTCGTGGTGGAGCGTCCCCCGAAACGCGGTACTCCAAGACTTGCCCGCTACCAAAAACTTCATCACCAAATTCGTTGGGTATGCCGTTACCAGAAGTTTCTATTTGGGGAGCCTGACCCTCCAGGGCTGCATTGTTCAGGATCAAGAGTTGGGAATAAGCAAAACTTGGAGAGATGTAGTGTCCTGCCGCGATTCTGGACAGGAAGTACGAGGTGAATGATACGGAACCGCCGGTGTCCAAGTAGCTTGGAGCGCCCGCTGTTGTGCTTGTCAACACAAAGCGGCCAGGCCCTGATGTGGAAGGGATGAATTCGCCGGAAGAATTGGCCTCGACGATCAGGTTGACTGGCACGTAATCCGGGGGCGTTCCACCCATGTCGATAAAACGGTGCTTCACGGCAGTTTCGAAGGCGTCAAGCCAGTCATTCAGCGTGGTAGGATGCATGGCTTCGGTGCCATTGATCCTGAAGGATCCGTCGACTATCTCCCCTAATAGGTAGATGGTGAGCGGCGTATTCATGACGCATGCAGGAGATAGATTTCCATGATCGTCGGCGATCTGGACTTGTACGGCCGCCCAGGATGTGATGGCCTGGTTCAGGCTCTCGGTTGTGGGTGTGTCATCCACGTCTGTAAAGCCGTCGCCATCCACGTCTCTCGCAGTGTCTGCGTTGAGATACAGGATGCGGTTGTTCTCCGTGTGTGCAGAATCGTCTGGTACTCCGCGTCGGCGAAGTGTCCTCACTACCTGGTCTGACAGCGTTCCGATTATTTCTTCATTGAAGTATTGCGTCTCGCCCGCAACCACAATGACCAATCCTGTCTCGCTACGTATGGGCAAAACGACCTCAGAACTCGCAGCCCGGTATTTGTCGTTGCCGGCAAACGAGGCCGCTATCCTCATATAGCCGGTCTCTATGACAGGGACGGTAATCTCGAAAAGGTCCGGCTGGTCGAGAATAAAATCCTGGAATGCATACGAACCATCAGGGTGTGAAACCTCCAGATAGACCGGCATACCTTGAGGGAAGTCCAGTATGCTCCCGCCGGGAATCGTGGTCCCGTGGATGACGAGTTGATCGCCGGGTTCCATGTCGGGGGTATAGTTTGTGGTGAGCGATATCGCCGTTCGGTTCTTGACCAATTCCTGAACATCCTGGGCCTGTATAACCTGTGTGCCCACGAGAATCAGAGTAATAATTGCCAGCACTATGGGCTGAACCTTGAAAACCTTTGTCTCAAGTATGGTTTGCGCAATGGGCACAAACCTTGAATGAAGGAATCGCTTCGATTGTGTTGAACCCCATATTCTACGCACGTCGTACCTCCCGGCTTTGATGTAAAATCCGAAACCTGGAGCCGATACTCTTTCCGTGGAATACACATTTCTTCTTGTTTGTATCTAACCTCTCAACTTCCGTTTGCAATGGTGACAAGGTTCGATCTAGGATGGCTTCCTCCGATGAGAGATGCCCACGTATCAGGCCTTGTCGACATTTCAAATACATCGAAGGCTAATGATGGTGTTCATCCATCTAGTGCTGACTATAGCGGGATTTTGGCGCAGCCGGAGGGATGTCAGGCAGGTGTGGGCCCACGGAGAAGAGCAGGGTGTGGGCTGCGAGGGAATCCTAGCAGGAAATGAAATACAGATGTCATCAAATTGGAGGAATCGGGGTAGGTCTGGTTGCGCCGAGGCTGCCATCCCGAGCACCCGTATTCGCCGATTTGAAGCAGTTCTACACCACCGGGCGCAAGGCTCTCGCGAACCGACGGCTGGCCCGGGTGATGATCCTGGGGGTGGTAGCGCACCAAGTTGCGGTGATCGTCTTCGCGGTTTTCCTTCTCATCCACGGCGTGCGGGAACTGGTATGATATAACGAGACGGGGGATTGCCGGAGCATGGCCTGGATGGTTCAGTATACTGTGGACGAAATCATGGCCGGAACATCGATTTCCCTAATGCCTTGCAATTATTTTACTTCCTAGATCATCGTCCCCCGGGGGTTAACATGCCCCCCTTCTCCCACAGCAAATCACCCACCCCCTACAACCTCTCCACCTCCCGCCCCCCCAGATACACCGCCCCCGTCACCCCGTCGATCGACACCACGTCCCCACTCCCGATCCTCCCGGCCTCGCCACCCTCGCCGTCCAGCACCTCCGCCCGTCGCTCATCCCCGTGCACCCGCAGCGCGCCGGCTCCCACCACCGCGTGGTAGTCCTTCTCGCCGATGCCGTTGATCGCCACCGCGGCGTGGGACGTGGAACCGCCCTTGGCCGCCAGGAGCGCGTCGGCGCAGAGGATGAGCGCGATGTCGTCGGGGGTGGGGTTCTCGAGCACGAGGACGACCCCGTCGGCCTCGACCTCCCGGGCGGCCAGGCGCGCGCGCTGGGCCTCGAGGTCGTCCTCGTCGAAGGCGGCCAGGCCGCGGAACGCGCTGCCGCGGACGCCGGTGCCGTGGGCGGCGGGTTCGCCGGGGTCGCGGAAGGCGAACTTGTCGCGGTTGGCGCCGATCTCCGCGGCCCGCGACTGCAGCACGCTGAGCTTGCCCCGGTCCACGGTGAACTCGATCTCCTGGTCGGTGCCCATGAAGCGGCGCAGCTTGGTCACGGTGTGGCGGACGCGGCGGTCGAGCATGGGCATGTACGTGCCGAGGTCGTCCAGCGGCATGAGCGAGATGGCGGTGGAGAGGCCGCCCACCAGGTCCTCGCCGGCGGCCGAGAACTTGAACTCGCCGATGCACCGGCGCAGGCCCTGGTCGGTGACCACGGTGCGTGGGACGACGCCGGTGAGCGAGGCGCGGGTCTCGTCCATGCCCGCCGTGACCTCCTCGTTGTGGCGGTTGCCCGAGGCCATCTCCTGGACGATGACCGCGGTCTGCCACGAGTCGCAGATGCCCTTGATCTCGCGATAGCGCCGGGCGCGGTCGCTGTCCCACGACGCCTGCACGCCCTGGATGGCGGCCAGGAGCTGCCGGCGCGGGTCGGCGAGGATCTCGGCCACCGCGTCGCCCAGGCCCTCGCCGCGGAGCGCCTCCACGGTGGCGTCGGCGATCTCGCGCATGCCCTCCCACGGCAGGTCCTGCTTGTAGCGCACGTCGTGGCGCCGCTTGATGCGCTCGACGATGTCGTGCTTCTCCACGTCGACGTTCCAGACGCCGGCGGCGTACGAGGCGAGGAAGCGGCGGAGCGAGTCGTAGGCGTGCCAGGGGTCGCTGGCCGCGAGCGTCTCCACCACGCGGTCGCTCATGCCGACGAACAGCACGGTGGACAGGATGCCCGGCATGGAGAAGACCGAGCCGCCGCGCACCGCCAGCAGCAGCGGGTGCTCGCCGCCGCCGAAGCTGCGCCGGCAGCCGTCGCGGGCCGAGACGTCGTTCTCCAGCGTGGCCAGGTGGGCGTCGATGGTCTCGCCGGGCCAGGTCGGGCGCTCACCGCCGGCGGCATGGTCCAGCGTGGGCAGCACGAAGCCGTCGCGGGTGGGGATGCCGAGGTAGCTGATGTAGATCAGGCCCGAGCCCTTGCCGCCGTAGCGGCGGCGCACGTTGTGGGCCGGGTCGGTGGCCGCGACGAGGGCGCGGACGTCGTCGATGTGCGAGAGGTGGACGATGGCCGCGGGGGCGACGGGCGCCCGTTCGCCGGCCTCCACGCCGGCCAGGGGCGTGTCCTTGTCGGTCACCCGGTGGTCGATGTACGCCAGCGCCGCGTCGGTGAAAGCCACCATGCTGTTGAGGTCGTGCAGGAAGCGCTGCATGTTGGCCAGGCCGATGCGCAGGTCCTCCTCGCCGAGCTCGAACTTCTCGCGCATCTTCTCGAACGGCGAGATCAGCCGGCGCAGGATGTGGTGGTAGTTGCGCTGGACCTGGGTCAGCACGTTGCCCAGCTCGCGGTAGGTCTGCCGCTCGTCGGTGAGCATGTCCACCAGGTCGCGGAGCTGTCGCGAGTGCAGGCCGTCGTGGGTGAGGTTCATGGCGCACATGCGGATGATGCGCAGGCACTCGCGCAGGTCGACCCCCTCGTCGTCGTAGCGCGTGGAGACGTGGCGCAGCGCGAGGTAGCCCATCTCCTCGAGCAGGCAGTCCAGTTCCAGCAGGAGCAGGCGCTGCTCGGGGAAGCCGCGGCCCTCGAGGCCGGCGCGCAGCGAGCGGCGCAGCGTGAAGAGCTGCTCGTAGGTGGCCAGGTGGTCGGCGGCCTCGTACGCGGCGACGCAGCCGGCGAGGCCGGCGAACAGGCCGTCCTGGTACTCGGCGCGCACGGTGGCCACGAACGACTCCACCGTCCGGCGGACCTCGCTCTCGGCGGCCTCGGCGTCGAAGCCCGGCTCGTCGGGCTTCAGCTCGAGCAGCGCCTGGAGCTGGTCGTCGGCGCGGTGGAGCTGGCGGAACTCGCCCACGCGGACGCGGATGATCCGCAGGTGGTGCAGGTACTGCCAGCGGTTCCGCGGCTGGATCCCGGTGGTGACCACCTTCTCGGCCTCGTCGAGGAGATCCTGGCCCAGCTCGCAGCGGATGAGCGCGGTGGCGTAGGTCTCCTGCCACTCGTGGAGGCGGCCGACGATCTCCGAGCTGCCGAACAGCCGCGCCAGGTTCTCCACCAGCCGTGCCACGATCTCGCGGGGCACGCCCTGCTGGCGCGCCTCCTCGTCGGCGGGGCTCAGGTCGGGGTAGCCGAGGCGGGCGAGGTCGGTGTTGTCGCCGGTCTCGAGGTAGGCGAGGTAGGCCGCGGCCAGCTCCTGGGTGCGGCGGCCGATGGCGTGGTGGGTGCTGCGGCGGATCTCGTTGACGATCTTGCTGCCGCGCACGTGGACCTCGGCCAGGTCGATGGAGTCGTGCCAGAGGTGGTCGATGAGCCGGGGCTTGGTCACGCCGCCGGCGATGTTGCGCACGAGGATGCGGACCAGCAGCGGCAAGTGGTGCGAGAGCGGGGTGTCGAGCAGGCCCTGCAGCTCGGCCAGCAGGCGGCGCACCTCGGACTGGATGTTCTTGGCGCCGAGGAACTGGCGGAACGAGAAGAGGCTCAGCTTGGCCACCAGGAAGCGCAGGATGTAGACCGCCTCGTGGCGGTTGGTGGTCTGGCTGATGGTCTTGATCTGCTCGGCGACGTCGCGCAGACGGCCGATGCGGATGGCGGCCGCCTGGCTCGCGTCGAAGGCCACCAGCGCGCTCTCGAGGTCGACGGCGGTGCCGGCGAAGTCCACCAGGCGCTGCAGGTAAAGGTCGGTGAGGATCTGGCCCAGGGCGCAGGGGCGCGCGTAGACCGGCTCGTCGGTGGCGTCGGGGACGCGGAACATGAGCAGCGTGCGGCCCACGAGGTAGGGCACGAGCATGGTTCCCGCCTCGACATAGATCCGGTTGTTGACGATGCCGAACCGCTGGGTGGGCGACTCCAGGGCCTGCTTGAGCGTGAGGTAGTGGGCGAGGGCGCGGCGCTGGGCGGCGCCGTCGCTGCCGTCGGCGTAGGCGGCGAAGAGGCGGCGGTTGAGGTCGGCGATGCCGGCGAGGGCGTGCTCGTCGAGGAGCTCGCCGACCGCCACCGGCGGGCCGACGGGTTCGGTCGGTGCGGCGGCCCGGGCGGGCGCGGCCGGTTCGGCGATGATGGGCCGGCCGCCCACCTCGGCGCGGGTGTGGTCGTAGATGCCGGTGAACTCGCGCAGCGCCGCATGGAGCGGCGTGCCGCGCTCGGCGAGACGCGCGGCCACCGCGCGCAGCGCCGCGACGTAGTCGGCGAACTGGCCGCCGGCCACCTCGACCCCGTGGGCCGCGGCCAGCGGGTCGATGATGCCGGTGGTCTCCTCGCGGAGCAGCTCGTACAGGTCCTGGCCCCGCAGGTGGGCCAGCCCGCGCGCCATGGCCAGCGACACCGACAGCACCGCGTTCATGCCCAGGTTCTGCTTGCGCTGCATCACCTCGATGGCGCGGTCGGCCGTCGCCGCGGGGTCGAGCTTACCGCGGCGGCGCGCCAGCTCCAGCTCGAGCGAGAGCAGGGTGCGGTCGATGTCCTTGAGCGTCAGGGTGGCGATGTCCTGGCCCACGAGCACCGGGGCGATGACGGCGGCCACGTTCTCCACCGCGTTCAGGCAGCCCTTGCCGTCGTAGCGTTGCGCGCGCTCGAACAGCGCGGTGAGGTTCTCGTCGCCCAGGCTCTTGATCCGCGCCGCACGCACGCTCTTGGCGAAGGCCTGGACGCCGGGCTCGAGCTCGCGGAAGAGGTCGGGATGGCGGGCCACCACCTCGCGATGCTCGGCGCTCTCGATCATGGCGTCCACCAGGTGGATGGCCTCGCCCGAGCCGGCCGAGGTGCCCAGCGGCGTGGCGCCCTTGAACTTGAGCCGCAGGCCCGACGGCGGCACGGTCAGCTCCACCGTGGCGCCCACCGAGGGGATGCCGGCGTTGGTGGGTTCCTCGTAGGCGAAGACGCGGCTCACCAGCGCGCTGGCCACGGCCTCCTGGTCGTGGGCGACGCCTTCCTGCATCAGCTCGGTCACCGCGTGGTACTTCACCAGCCGCTCGGTGTTGGCGCCGCCGCCGCACTTGAGGCCGAGCGCGTTCACGGCCAGCGCGATCTGCGCCTCCATGTCGTCGTTGGGGCTCTTGGAGCGGTGCGACACCACGAGCTGCTGGCCCTTGCCCAGCGCCACCAGCATGGCCAGGATCGTCTCGTAGAGCGTGCCGATCTGGTTGGCCTTGATCAGCACGGTGTTGATGAGGCCCTGGTCGGCGGCCTGCTCGATGGTCTTGTCGCAGGTCGTGACCAGGTCGTCGCCGATCACGAGCACGCGGTCGCCGAGCGCGGCCAGGAGCTGCTGCCAGCCGAGGTGGTCGTCCTCCGAGAAGCCGTCCTCGATGGACAGCAGCGGGATGTCGTGCTCGCGGATGGCCTGGACGTAGAGCGCGAGGACCTGGTCGCGGTCCATCACCGCCTGGGCGCGGTCGCGCCAGAAGAGGTACATGCCCACCGAGTCGGGCACCTTGAACTGCTCGCGGTAGGCGATCTCCAGCTCGGTCATGGCGGGATCCAGCGCGATGGCCACGTCCTGGCCGGGGCGGTAGCCGCACTCCTCGATGGTCTGCTTCATCATGGCCCACAGCCGCACCTCGGGCATGGGGTACGGTCCGCGCTCGATGTACGGCGCCAGACCGCCCTCCAGGCCGATGCCCATGACGCGGCAGCCCTCGGCCTTCTCGATGATCTCCTTGAGCCGGTTCTGCAGGCGGACGGTCATCTCCTGGGCTTCCTGGTAGTCGCGGGCGCCCAGGATCAGGAACATGGCCTCCTGCATGCTGATGTTGGACTCGGGGTATTCCTTCTCGGTGTGCCGGCCGCCCATGCCGCAGTTGCGGAACTGCCAGGGCGCAGTGACGGTGCCCAGCCGCGGGTGGGGCAGCTCCTGGATCCGGCCCTCGAGGAGCCGCGCCTTGGCCGCGCTCACCGCGTCCCACCACTGGCCGCTCTTCTCGACCGTTTCGGCGCGCTCGCGGGCGCGGCGCTCACGCTGCCGGAACTCGGCGTACTTGCCGGGGTCTGCGAGGAGGAAGTCGAGCAGGCCGACGATGCCGAGGCCGAGCCCCAGCCGGCCGAGGTAGACGGCCCAGAGCTGATTCGCGGACAGGCCCAGCGCGAGCAGGAGCACCGCCGGCGGCAGGGTGATCAGCGCCAGGTTGCGGCTGGCCCGCGGGCCGGCGGCGGCCACCGCGAGGTTGTAGGGCGCGTCGGGGTAATAGTTGAGACCCTCGCGCTTGATGCCCGACGCCTTGCCGAAGGGGGCGAGCAGGAACTGCCGCACGAGCCAGCGCGCGTGGTCCCGCGGCGCGAGCGTGCGGGCGCGGTCGGCCTCCTGCTGGCTGCGGTCGTTGAGCGCGTTCAGGCGCGCGGCGGCCCGGTAGTGGCCCAGCTCGTGGACCGCAATGCCGGTGTGGAAGCAAGCGTAGAGGAAGAACGCCGAGACCAGGGTCTCGCCGCTGGTGAAGATGAAGCGCAGGACCTCGGTCTTGAGGATGGCCTCGGCGGGCAGCGCGAGCACCGACGAGATGAACGCGACGTGGAACGAGACCAGGATGTGGTTGGCGATCACCCAGCCTTCCTGCAGGCGCGCCGGGCGGGTGGTGTCGGAGGGGGAGGGGAGGAACGCCGGACGCTTCATGGTCGACACCTGTCGGCTGGGATGTCGAGCGATTCGCGCCGGGAGGATGAGATCGGAGGTGCGCGCAAGATCCCGGGCGAGCGGGTCGCGCGATGGTATCAGCGACCGGTGGCAGCGTCAACGCGGGGACGGGCGGTCGGGTGGCGGCGGCTCGTCCCCGCGCTGCGGATCAGCGGAACAGGCCCTTGACCGAGGTCCAGCTCCTGCCGCGCACCGCCACCACGTCGCTGCACCCGCAGGCGTCGCAGCCCGGACCCAGCGCGCCCACCAGACCGTCGCAGCCCCAGGGGTGCTGGCCCGGCAGGCAGAAGCTGTCGGCGCAGAGGTGGAGGTCCAGGGTCGCGAGGTCGCAGAAGCAGGGGTCGGCGCCGAAATTGCCGTCCAGGTTCTCGTGGCCGGCCAGGTTGCCCACCCAGTCGCCGCCGGGATTGCCGTAGAGGTCGGTGCAGGTGATCTGGAACGGCACCTCGTCGCCCACGAAGATGCCGACGCCCTCGCTGCCGAAGGCCACGATGGTGTTCTCCACCTGCACCGGCGCGCCGTAGTTGGCCTCGGCGTAGATGGCGCCGACCAGGGGCGCCCCGTTGCCCACGTAGGTGCAGGAGATCGACACCTCCGGCAGCGAGCCGTTGCCCCAGATGGCGCCGCCCTGCTCGGCCGTGTTCCCCACGATCAGGCACGCGATCTTGGTGGTGGAGTTGCCCCACACGGCGCCGCCGCGGCCGCCCGTGTTGTCCAGGAACGAGCAACGCGTGAAGGTGGCGTGGGAGAAGTGGTTCACGCCCACGGCGCCGCCGAAGTAGCCGCTGTTCGCGCGGAACGCGCAGTCCGTGAAGGAGGGGTCGCTGCCGTTGTCGATGTAGACTCCGCCGCCGCCGGCGGGGATGCGGGTGGCGTCGGCGTAGCCGCCGGTGACGGTCAGGCCCTCCAGCAGCACCAACCCATAGTTGCCCTGGATGTGCAGGAAGCGGTGCGGCTCGCCGGCCGAGCCCTGGCAGTCGATGGTCACCGAGGCGGAGTCGCCGTCCTGGGAGCGGATGGTGAAGCTCTTGCCCAGGCTCACCACATCGATGTTGCCGAAGCCGGTGAAGGTGCCCGGCAGCAGCATGATGGTGTCGCCGGACCATTCCGCGCTCGGATGATGATAACACGCCGGCAGATCGTGGGGCGCTGGATTGTTCTCGGCGCCCGGCCGTGGTAGGCTGTCGAAGAAAGCGCCCGATCGATATATCGATGAGGATACCAAAGACTGATGGTCAGCCGGGGGAGCGGTCGCCATGCTGAAGCTGGATTACCATGAGAATCTGAATTCCCTGCTGACGAACCGGCACCGTCACATCATCAAGCGGCATGTCACCTTCCAGAAGCTCCTGAACATCGGCCGATGCCTCCACCACTATGCCGGGAAACACGAGGTGGTCGGATCGCAACCGATCTACATCAAGGTCGAGACCACCGATTGCTGCAATCTTCGCTGCCCGAGTTGCCATGACGGCTCGGTCGAGCGGAAGAACCGCTTCCTGGACTTCGGGATCTATACCGACGTGATCGACAGCCTGAAGGATTCGCTGCTCGAGGTCTCGCTCTTCGACCAGGGCGAACCGCTCCTGGACCCCGCCATCATCCAATACGTGCGGTATGCGAACGAGAGGAACATCGGCACGGTCATCTCCACCCATTTCTCGTTGAAGCTGGCGGACGAGATGCTGGTGGAACTGATCCGGTCGGGGCTGGACTATCTCCAGGTCGCCATCGATGGCGTGACCCAGGCGACCTATGAGCAGTATCGGGTCGGTGGGCAGCTGGACCTGGCTCTGGCGAACCTCACCCGGTTGATCCAGCTGAAGCAGCAGTTGAGGTCATCGACGCCCTATGTCGAGTGGCAGATGATCGATTTCGAGTTCAACAGGCACGAGCAGGCTCCGGCCGCGGTCATGGCCAGGGACCTCGGTGTCGACCGGTTCATCCTGAAGCCGGATGGGCGGTCGTGGAACGACATGACGCAGCACCAGCGATGCAAAAGGTGCCTGTTGCTTTGGTCGACGTTGGCGGTGGAATGCGATGGGATGGTCAGTGCTTGCCTCATCAACGACCACGACTCGCTCTATGTCGGTGATCTCAACCAGGAGTCGATCCACGAGGCCTGGAACTCGGCCCGGTTCCGGAAGCTCCGGGCGGTTCATGAGTCCGGTCCGGCCAAGGATCCGGTCTTCTGCCAACGGTGCCGCTGGTTCGATGGCCGTGCCTGAATTCCCCATCGCCGCCAATGAGGCGCCTCAGCCCAGCGCCAGGGGCGTCCCCATGCTGCAGACCAGCCCCAGCTGCACGGTCAGCCCGTTCAGCTCCTGCGCCTGTTCCGCCACCACGTCCGGACCGTCGGGTCCGCAATCGGCGTAGACCACGCCCACCACGCCGGCCGGCGTGATCACCGGGGTGGCGGCGAAGCCGGTGCAGCGGGCCGCCGCCAGGACCTCGTCGCCCACCAGGCCGCAGTAGGCCGGGCTCTTGGCCATGGGGACGTGGAAGAGGCGGCGTTCGAGGATGGCCATGGCCACCGCGCCGCTGGTCCGGCTCAGGGGCAGTTCGAGGCATGCCGCGAGGTCGGCCCCGCCCAGGCCCGACCAGGCCCAGGGTCGTAGCAGGCGCTGCTCGCGATCGGCGCGCAGCAGGACCACGCGCTCGAAGCCCAACACCTCCACGGCAGCGTCGAGGATCTGCTGGGTCAGCAGCGAGGGATCCATGCCGGCCGCGATCCCCTGGCCGATCTGCTGATAGATCTCGAGCTGGCGCGCGGTGCGCTGGGAGATCTCCCGGGGGGTGAGGCGGCGCGGCGCCACGGTGGCGCTGCCCTCGGCGTTGACGAGGCTGCCGTAATCGGCGAAGTCGTCGATCTCCACGCCGACGCGCACGGCGAGGTCGAGGACCTCCTCGCGCGCGCGGCGGTGGATCGAGTCGAGATCGGAGGCCCGGATCCTCAGCGCGCGGGTGGCCTGGTAGACGAGTCGTTGCTCGTCCAGGCCTTCGTTCCCCTCGCGACCGAGCCGGCTCATGGCGTTGGCGTAGACGATGATACCGAGGGCGGGGTCGAGGTGGCGCGGGGGGTTCACGGGGTCGATGTCGTGGTGGTCGCCGATGATCTCGCGCAGCTCGTGGGGCAGTTGCCAGCGGTCGGCGAGGCGGCGGCCGGCGCGGTCGTGGCTGATGCCGAAATGCCGGCGCTCGGCCTCGAGGGTGGGGACCCCGCGCTGCATGTCGCGGGCCACGGCGTCCATGGCGACGGGCGAGCACTCGATGAGCACGACCTTGCCGATGTCGTGGACCAGCGCGGTGACGAACGCCTCCTCGGGCGGCACGCGGCCCGACGCCTCGGCGAGGATCTGGGCCAGCCCCGCGGTGATCAGCGAGTGGCGGGCGATCTCCACCAGCAGGGGCGACCGCGACAGCTTGCTCATCATGTCGAAGACCGATAGCCCCAGCGCCAGCTTGCGCACGGTCTCGAAGCCCATGACGATGACCGCGCGGTGCACGGTGCGGATCTTCTCCTGGCCGCGGCGCTGGTAGAGCGCGCTGTTGACCACCTTGAGGACCCGCATGGTCAGCGCCTGGTCCTTGAGGATGCAGCGCGCCAGGTCGTCGGCGCTCGAGCGCTCGTCGCTGGCCACGTTCTGGATGCGCAGTAGCGTGCGCGGCAGGCTGGGCAGCTCGCCCATCTTCTCGATCTGGGCGAAGACGTCGGCAGAGGTCATGGCGGACTCCTGGTCGGGGCGTGTCCTCCCTCGTTTCGACCGCCGGCGCCGGCGGCTTGAGCGGCTTGACGGCGGTCGACTCCTCCGAGGAACCGGAGCGGGGTGCGCCCATCGAGGCAAACGATCGCGACCATCCGCCCGGATCGTCGTCGTCCGCAACCGCGGTCGAGGGGGATGGCTGACCGCGCTCAGCGGTGCTCGGCCTCGCCGGTCATGGGCACGAACCGCACGGCGAGAACCGTCTCGCGGTCGTAGACCGGCCCGTCGGGCCCGTCCTGCGGGCGCCGCGTGTAGACCTCCAGCGACTGCGACCAGCCCCCGACGGGGATCACCAGCCGCCCGCCCGGAGCGAGCTGGTCGAGCAGCGGCTGCGGGACGTGGTCCGGAGCGGCGGTCACGATGATCCCGTCGAACGGCGTCTTGCCGGGCCAGCCGCGGTAGCCGTCGCCCAGCTTGACGTGGACGTTGGCGTAGCCCAGCTCGGCCAGCAGCGAGCGCGTGTGCCGGGTCAGCTCGGGGATGATCTCGATGGAGTAGACCTCGGCGCACAGCTCGGCGAGCACCGCCGCCTGGTAGCCCGAGCCGGTGCCCACCTCGAGGACGCGGTCGGTGGGTTCGAGCCGCAGCAGCTCGGTCATCAGGGCCACGATGTAGGGCTGGCTGATGGTCTGGCCCTCGCCGATGGGCAGCGGGTGGTCCTCGTAGGCCTGGCGCACCAGCGCCGGCGGCACGAAGTGGTGGCGCGGGACCTTGCGCATGGCGGCCAGGACCGACGGGCTGCGCACGCCGCGCGCCTCGATCTGCTCGCGGACCATGGCCTCGCGGAGACGGACGTACTGCTGGTCGTCGGCGGGTGGTGCTGGACGGTCCATGGCGGCGCCCCGATCGAGCTGGTCCTGGAGGGCGAACACGGCGACGATCACGGCGACCGGGATGACGAGCAGGAGCAGGCGGCGTCGCATGGGCTCGGGACCTCCTCTACTGCTCATTCTAGCGCGGGTCGTGGTCCTTGGCACCATCTTACGGACTGGCGGGATACTCCCGGAATCGAGGGCGCATGGAGGGCGTGGTCGGCGCACCGTGGGGGGCAGACCCACGGGCTGTGCTCAATACTCGGTGCTATCAGGTAGCGCAGCGCCCGCTTCCGGGTCCGCGTCTTCGTCGGGCAGCAGCCCCTTCAGCTCGACCAGATCGTCGGCCATGATCCCGGCGAAATCCCGGCTCCGGCCCAAATACTGAGCGAATTGTCCACCGTCGTCGGCGATGGCCATCTCGCGAATGGTCCGGCAGCCCACCACGATCTGCTGCATCTCGAGCAGCCGCAAGTAGACCGGCGACATGCCGTCGGGTGGACGCTTGCGGTTCTTGATCCCGGTCCGCACGCCGCTGCCGCTGGTGGAACCCAGCTCCGAGGTGTGGACCGCCTCGACATCCTGGCCATGGACGGTGATGAGGTGCTCCTCGCCCAGCTTCTCCTCCTCGAAGCGCACCACCTCGCCCATGGCGTCCTCGATCCGCTCGATGGCCCCGCGGCGGTCGGCGTTGCTCGACTTGCGGCCCGCGGCCTCGAGCTTGCGCAATGCCGACTGGAACCGGTCGAAACGCCGCTCCTTGGCGGCGATCTCGCGCTCGAGGGCGTTGATCTCGCCCTGGTCCGTGGGCGGCGCGGGGACCCCCGTGGTCTGGGCCCCGACCGCGCCGGCCAGCAGGAGAGCGCACAAGAGCAACGTCCTCGGAACCGTCATGAGTCGCTCCTCGCTAGCGGAACATCGACTTGACCTCGCTCCACGACCGGCCCTCGGTCTGGACCGCATCGCTGGAATACTCCACCACGAAGGCCTTCTGCAGGAGGCTGTGGTGGTCGTTCCAGAAGCCGTCGCCCCAGAGCGCGAAGTTCAGGTACATCTCGGCGTAGTTCTCGTCGTAGTCGTTGGGCTCGCCCTCGGCCCAGTGGGTCCACTCCCAGGGCTCGGTGGTGACCCAGTGCCAGTTCTCGGCGGGTTCGCTGTGGTCGGGATTCTGGTAGCCGCCCAGCCAGGGGTCGCCCAGCGGCGTGTCCTGGTTGCCACCCACGACGTTCCAGAAGACCCATTCGTTCTCCTCGATCGACGTCATGGTGGCGAGGTAGCCCTCGTGGCCCAGCCAGGAACGATTCTCGGCGAGCCGTTCGGCATCCTGCCAGGTGGCGATGTCGGTGACCAGCTCGTAGTAATGGCCGTTGCCGTCCCACTGGACGGGGTCGGCGGTGGCGGTGACCGCGAGGAGCAGGAGCAGGGCGGCGACCAGGCATTGGCAACGGGTCATGGTTCGTCCTCCGGGGGGTGGTGATCCACGGGCGAGGATCGCCCCCAACTTTAATCCCTACCTTGTGCCACGGAAAGTGTGTCTGCCAGGATTCGGGATCTTGGAGACGCCTTTTATTGATGATTTATTATAATTATAGCATGTATGGTCCTGTTGTTCCAGCCCAAAATAGCCTGGACACACTCTCCGTGGCACAACCTAGAGGGTGGTCAGGAGGCGGAGGACGACGAAGACCATCAAACCCGCAAACACCCGCCGAAACCAAACCCCGCTCACCCGCTTGTTCAACCACGCCCCCACCTGCGCCATGGGCACCGCCGTCACCGCCAGGCACGCCGCCGCCGGCAGGCACGCATAGCCCACGAACCCGTCGCCGAGCACCCCGGCCGCCGGGCCGTGGCGCATGTAGCCCAGCGCGCCGGCCGTGGCGGTGAACATGATCACCCCGGCCGAGGTGGCCGCGAGGTAGCGCGAGGGCAGGCGACCCACCAGCGCCAGGGCGGGGATCAGCACCACGCCGCCGGCGAGTCCGCTGAGGCCCGAGAAGAGTCCCACGCCCAGGCCGATGGCGCCCCAGATCCAGAACGACCGCTGGGGCAGGCCGACCCCGTCGCCGGGTTCGCGCTGGGACGCCAGCCGCCACGAGCCGTAGAGCAGCACCACCGCGAGCCAGACCTGCAGGATGCGGCCGTCGAGCCCGGCCGCGATGGCCGAGCCGAGATAGGCACCCAGCATGCTGGAGGGCACCACCGGCACCACCAGCCGCCAGAGCACGCGGCGTTGCCGATGATGGCGCCAGGCGGAGGACCCGGTGTTGAACACCGCCACCGTCAGGCTGGTGGCCATGGCCGACTGCACCACGGCCTCGCGGGGGACGCCCCAGGCGCGCAGCAGCTCGAGCATCACCGGCACCATGATGATGCCGCCGCCCACGCCGGCGAATCCGGCGGCCAGGCCGGCGCCGAGGCCGGCGCCGAGGAGGATGAGGGCGTTGGTGAGGGTGAACTCCAAGATCTACCTCGTGCGTCGGTTCAGCAGGGCGGCGCCGACGATGAGCGCGCCGCCCAGGATGCTCGCCAGGTCGGGACGCTCGCCCCAGAAGGCGAGGCCGATGATAAGCGCGAAGAGCACGTGGGAATAGCCCCAGATGCTGATCTTGCCCGCGGGGGCGTGGTGGTAGGCCAGGGTCAGGAAGACCTGGCCGCCGGCGGCGCCCAGGCCGGTGCCCACGAGCCACAGCCATTGCCAACCCACGGGCATGACGTGGTGCCAGACCAGCAGCGGCAGCATGGCCGCCGTGGAGACGAGGGAGAAGTAGAACACGATGCGCTGCGGCCCCTCGCGACCCTTGAGGCGGCGGACCACGGTGTAGGCCAACCCCGCGAAGAAGGCCGAGCCCAGGCCGGCCAGGGCGGGCAGCGGTTGCCAGTCGAAGCCGGGCTTGATCACCAGGGCGGCGCCCAGGAACGCCAGGGCCAGGCCGCCGGCCACCGAGCGGGTGAGCCGCTCACCCAGCCAGATGGCGGCGAACACGGTGACGAAGAAAGGGGAGACCTTGTTCAGGAGCGAGGCGTCTGCCAGGGTGAGGTGGTCGATGGCGTAGAAGTAGAGCAGGACGCCGCAGAGGCCGGCGCACGACCGGGTCAACAGCAGCGTCAGGTGGCGGGTGGGTCCGAAGGGATTCTCGCCCTGGCGCAGGAACATGGTCAGGGTCACCAGCAGGGTCACCAGGTTGCGGAAGAAGACCTTCTCGTGGACGGGCAGGTCGCCAGCGGCCTTGACCATGGCGGTCATCACGGCGAAACTGGCTCCGGACAGCAGCATGTAGAGGACGGCGCGGGGCATGCTGTCCTGGGCCCCCAGGCCGTAGCCTTCGGGCAGGAGCGAGGGATGCTGCGCGGTGGGGTCGGGCATGCTGGCCGCCTGGTCGGCTGGGGGAATGCGTCCGCGCCAAGGTAAGCCGCCGGCGACAGCGAGGCCAGGAAGGAGGCCGCCATGGTCCAGTTGCCCATCATCGACCCGCGCCTCGCCGCCACGCTCGACGCGGTCTGCCGCCTCGTGCGCGACGCCGGCGGCCGTGCCTGGGTGGTGGGCGGCGGCGTGCGAGACGCGCTGCTGGCGCTGCCGCTGGCCGACCTCGACGTGGAGGTGCACGGCATCGAGGCGAGCGCACTCGAGGATCTCCTCGCCACGCGCTTCGACCTCGACGCCGTGGGCCGTGCCTTCGGCGTGCTCAAGCTGCGCGGCGTGGCGCTGGACGTTTCACTGCCGCGCACCGAATCCAAGTCGGGTCTGGGCCACAAGGGTTTTCTGGTGCGGAGCGACCCCGCGCTCGGCCTGCCCGAGGCCGCGCGCCGCCGCGATTTCACCATCAACGCCATGGCCTTCGATCCTTTGACCGGCGACCTGGCCGACCCGCTCGGCGGCCAGGCCGACCTCCAGGCGCGCCGGCTGCGTCACTGCTCGGACGCCTTCGTCGAGGACCCGTTGCGCGTCTTGCGGGGCATGCAGTTCGTGGCGCGCTTCGATCTGACGCCCGACCCGGCCACGGTGGCGCTCTGCCGCTCCATCGACCCCGAGGGGCTGGCCTGGGAGCGCATCTGGCACGAGTGGCGCAAGCTGCTGCTGCTGGGGCGTTCGCCCTCACGCGGGCTGGCCTTCCTGCGCGACACGGGCTGGCTGCGTCATTTCCCGGCGCTGGCCGCGGCCGACGGGGCCGCGCAGAATCCGGACCACCACCCCGAGGGCGACGTCTACACCCACACCGGGCTCTGCCTCGATGCGTTCGCGGCCACGCGGCTCGGCGACGAGGTGGAGGACGTGGTGGTGGGGCTGGCGGTGCTCTGCCACGATCTGGGCAAGCCGCTGGTCCAGACCGTGGACGATCAGGGCCGCATCCGGACGCCGGGGCACGCCGAGCGGGCCGCGGAGGAGGTGGAGCCGTTCCTGGAGCAATTGACGGGGCAGCCGGCGCTGGTGCGGCAAGTGCTGCCGCTGGTGCGCGCGCACGTGCGGCCGGTGCAGCTCTTCGAGCAGCAGTCCGGGGATGCCGCGGTGCGGCGCCTCGCGCGCGACGTGGGGCGGCTGGATCGCCTGCTGCGCGTGGTGCGGGCCGACTGGCAGGGCCGGGGCACGGCCAGCGTCGCCGACCCGCCCGCCGTTCGCTGGCTCGCCGCGCGTGCGGCCGCCCTCGGGCTGGCGGATGCGCGCCCGGAACCGCTGATCCTCGGCCGGCATCTGCAGGCCCGCGGGCTGCGCCCGGGGCCGCGGTACCGCCAGGTGCTGGATGCCTGCTTCGAGGCTCAGCTCGAGGGAGCGTTCGGTGACGAGGAGGGGGCCCAGGCGTATCTGGACGCGTGGCTGGCGCGGGAGGATGAGCCCTGAGGCGGCGCGGTCAGTGGTCGCCGTTCAGGTATTCCCAGCGGAAGATGGCGTTCACGCCCTCGCGGTCCAGGCTGGCGGCGACGCGATGATCGCAGGCCTGCCAGGTGGCGCGGCGGCGGCTGGCGGCCGGCTCGCCCAGGACCTTGCGGGCGTTCTCGAGGAAGCGTTCGAAGAGGTTGCCGGCGGCGTAGACCCCCTCGACCACCTCGATGGCCACCTCCTGGATCGTCTCGCCGTCCATGCGCACGAGGCAGCGCGTGCCCCAGCGCCGGTCGGGGTCGAGGTAGCTGTCGCGGCAGGGGTAGATCTCGAGCGAGCCGTCGAAGCAGGTGACGAGGGGGTCGTCGGCGGTCCAGTAGCGGCTGCCGCCGGGAAGCCGCCGCATCCAGCGCCGCCATGGTGGTAGCTTGCCCAGACCGGCCTGGCGGAGCGTGTCACGGGTTGGCGCTTCGCCGGGACGGAGGCGGACGCCGTTGATGTCCAGCTGCAGGTCCACCGTATGACCCTCCTGCCCCCCAAGATAACCTATATCAAGCCTGGCCGGCCACCTCGGTCGGGAAGCGGGCGGCCAGGTCGGATCCGAGGCTGCGGAGCGCGCGGGCCAGGGTGTCGGCCGCGGCGAGACGGTCGCCGCGCTGGATCTCCTGCAGGGTGATGTCGGCCGCGGAGAGGGTCGTCGCGGGGCTCCAGCCGCGCCCGAGAGCCTCGTAGAGATAGCGCAGCGACAGCCGGGTCAGGCGGTCGGCCTCGGCGCGCAGGACCCGGTTGGGGCAATCGCGGCCGAGGATCGTCAGGAAGCGGTAGAAATGCTCGCAGAGCATGGCGGGCTGGTCGGCCTGCATCCGGGCGCGGCCGAGGACGTTGCCGGCCTCGAGGTGGCTCTTGAGGTCGTTCTCCGTGGTCTGGCGCACCGTGGCGGCCATGATGACGGCCAGGGCACCGAGCAGATCGGCGGCCTCGTGCCCGGCGAGGTGTGGCACCTGGAAGCCGCGGCCCATGTCCGAGATCAGCGCGCCCTCGGTGGTAAGGCAGAGCATGGCCTCGCGCAGCGGCGTGCGGCTGATGCCCAGCTCCACGGCCAGATGCGACTCGTTGATGCGCGTGCCAGAGGCCAGCCGGCCGTCGATGATCCGGCTCAGGATCTCGGCGCCGACGTCGGCCCTCAAGGGCTTGCGTTCGAACATCCCTGTCTCGTCCTCCGGTTGCGGTAACTGGTTGGCGGCCCCTGGCTAGCTTAGGGCATCGGCAGGCCGGTGCCAAGCAGGATGGTGGCCCCGGGCGATGATTGCTGAAAAAAGCCCCCTCGTCCGTTTCCGGGAGGGGGCTCGGGCCCGCGAGGGCCACGGTCAGCGAGGCCTAGACGACGATCACGCTGTTCTCGGCGTCGGGAATGCCGGCCGGGACATAGCGATCGGCGCTATCGTCGTTCCGCCAGGTCCGGTCATCCAGCAGGTAGCGGAACTGATACTCTCGACCCACCTCCAGGTCCACTGTGACCTTGAATTCACCCGTCTTGAGCTTCTGCATCCGGGTCGCCTTGGGATCCCAGTCGTTGAACTCGCCCACCAGCGAGACCTTGCTCGCTCCGGCGGCGATCTCGCGAGGAACCTTGAAAGTGACCTTGCTCACCGGCCTGGTCTTCAGGTACTTCTTGCTCGTGCTCATGGTTCTAACCCCCATATCGCGAATCAGGGAGCCCAGCAGCGGCACGGTCGGATAGAGGCCGCCGCCGACTCCACGCTTTGGCGTGAGAAACCCCAGTTGTTCTCCGCCATGGTAATTCTTCGCCGGCCGAGGTCAACCCTCTTCCGGCTGAGTCTCCCCTCGGCCCAGTTGAAGCATATAGCCAGCCACCGCCTGCAGCTTCTCCTCGCCCAGCTTGAACGCCGGCATCTGGGTGAAGCCCTCGCGCTTGCGTCCGGGGTTCTCGGTCCAGGTGACGATGCCGGCGGGGTTGTCGCCGTAGAGCTGGACGATCTCGGTGAGCGGCGGGCCCACCAGCACGCGGTCCACGGCGTGGCATGCGGCGCAGGTGCCCTCGAAGATGCGCTGGCCCAGCGGCATCTGCACCTTCTGCTGGCCGGTGGCCTCGCGCCACTGGGCCGCGGCGGCGAGCCAGCCCACGTCCTTGGTGTGTGTGGCCATGAGCGCGCGGTGCTCGGCGACGGCGTTCTCGCGGTAGACGTGGCGGCCGTAGCCCATGGCGAAGGCGGTCAGGGTGATGAGGGTGAAGACCAGCGTGGCCCGCGGCATGGGCCGCACCTGGGGGCCCACGATCTCGCGCCACATCAGCACCATGGCCACGATGGCCAGGGTCACCCCGAGGCTGATCACTCCGATCAGGTACCAGCTCATGCCCTGGCCGGGCAGGGTCAGCAGCACCAGCGGGCCGAAGAGGAGCTGCAGCGCCGTGGCGCCCAGGGCGATGCCGTAGAAGAGGCGGCGCAGCGCGGCGCGGTCGAGATCCTGGAACTTGCTCTCGATGGGGCAGCCGGCGCGCAGGAAGAAGAAGAGCAGGAAGAGGCCGCTGATGGCGACGCTGGCGGCCAGGAAATGGAAGTAGCGGGGCCAGACGTTGGGCAGCTGGAGCGCCGAGAGGAAGCCGTCGACCTCGAGCCAGCGGCCGGGGAAGAGCATGAGGTTCACGTTGGTCAGGAAGATCAGCGGGATCACCAGGAACAGGCCTGCGCCCGCCATGCCCAGCGCGATGTGCAGGCCCTTGGCGTGGGCCAGACTGTCCCAGGTGTACTTGTGGGCGTAGGTGATCAGGAACGCCAGGGTGACCAGCGGGATCAGGCCCAGCCAGGGCGCGCCGGTCAGGCTGTTGGCGGTGTACCAGTACATGGTGTAGAGGACGTTGATGCCGAGCAGCGGGCCCACGCCCATGACCACGGCCAGGCTCTTGTTCACCGTGACGGTGCCGGCGACGGCCTTGGCCAGGACGTCGAAGTCGGGGCGGCGGCGGCCGATCAGCTCGAACGCCACGGTCAGCAGCGACCCGCCCACCATGAGGTTCACGAACAGGATGTGCCACAGGAAGAGGAAGACCAGCAGGGCCTGCAGCAGCACCGAGTCGGCGGGCAGGGGCAGGGGGATGTCCAGGGGCAGGGGCCAGTTGGCGATGCTATCCATGAGTCCTCGTTCCTCCGGTCAGCGGATGCGGTTGGCGGCGCCGTGGGTCTGGGCCCCGTGGAGGCCGGCGGGGTCCTGGCGCAGCTCGATCAGGTAGGCGGCCAGGGCCTCGTGCTCGGCCCGGGTGCCGGGCATGGGCGGCATGAACGGTCGGGCGTTGTGCATGCCGGCGAGGTAGGTGCGCAGGACCTCGGGGTCCCAGTCCTGCCAGCCGTACATGGTGCCCAGCTTCTCGACCACGCTGTTGACCCCATGGGTGGTGTGGCAGCGGCTGCAGGCCAGGCGGAACATCTCGCGTCCGGCCTCGAGCCGGTTCAGGTCGGTGACCTCGCCGATGGAGGAGTAGGTCGCGTGGGGCAGCAGGCCGTCCTCGGCGTAGAGCGGGTAGTCGGCCGGGCGCAGCGCATTGGAATACATGTAGGCCTCGATGATGTCGGGCTTGCGGATGAACTCGCGCACGCGCTCGAAGTAGCTGAGCTGCCAGACCGCCAGCAGCACCGGGAGCACCAGGACCAACGCCGGGAGCTGTCGCGGTCGGGCCACGCCCCAGAGGCAGACCAGCGCGACCACCACCACCGAACCGGCGATCAAGATCTGCAAGGGGTCGAGGAAGTTCTGGAACGCCAGGGTGGTCAGCGCCGTGGGCACGTTGGCGAGCATGCGCTCGGGGATGGCCTGCCAGTAGGCGTAGGCACCCAGGATCCAGGGCAGGCAGAACACCAGCGCCCAGCCGCTGACAAGGCGCACCGCCTGGCCGCGGAACTCGGGGTCGCGGCGGGTGAAGAAGCCGGTGAGCATGAGCGCGAAGAGCGCGGCGGTGACCAGGGCGAACGGCGTGCGGAAGAACAGCTGCGGCAAGTAGATGGGGTTGAGCACCGCGGTCCAGAAACCCGGCTGGACGGTCCAGACGCCGGTGTCCATCTGGAAGCCGAGCACCGCCACGATCACCGCCATGGTCAACCAGGAGGCGATCGCCAGCACCACGCCCACACCCAGATGCGCGCGCTTGTTGCGCTGCGCCCAGGCGGTGTGCCAGCTCAGGGTGTAGATCAGGATCAGCACCACCTCGGTGACGAACACGATCCACTCGAAGAACCAGGCCCAGAAGAAGACCCGGATCAGCGAGCCGATGGCGTGGGGGTTGACCAGGCTCGTCGAGAGCCAGATGCCCACGCCGGTCAGGGCGCCCAGGCTGGTGGTGACGATGAAGCACACGAAGAGCAGCCGGTAGGCCAGCCGGTCCCAGCGCTGGTCGCCGGTCTGGATACCGCGCCACTCGAGGAATGCCACCAGCGGGATGGCGCCCACGGCGAGCATGTGGTTGATCAGCACGTGCACCGTGGCGATCACCGCGATGAGCAGGCGATTGCCGAAGAAGTCGAGGTGGAAGATGGGGAAATCCATGAGCCGGCGACCTCGTCTGGGCTGGGGGCCGAGCGCGCTGCGGAAGCGCGACGGTCCGCGCGGGTTCCGTGCCGAGGCACGGAAAACAGGAGTTCAAGAATCTCCTATGAATTCTCTAGGCTTAATGCCGAGAACAGGTTACACGGCTTGAAAGAGTACTCGCAAGGGCGGCGATCCGCCAACAACTCGCTGAATCCCGTCCGCGGTGCATCCCGGCGGGAATCCGGGACGTATGCCCAGCGTTCCAATCGGATGTTGCCGCCGGCCGGGAGGTTGACGATGATGGGCGGCGTCGTTTCCCCAACTGGAGGTTGTCCATGACCAAGCGCATCCTCGCCGCCGTGCTGGCCCTGACGGTGATCGGCACGGCCGCCGCCGCCCTCGCCGGCACCACCAGCGCCACTACCTGGGAGGAGGCCCTGGCCCTCTCCCGTCAGCACGATAAACCCATCCTCATCGACTTCTTCACCGAATGGTGAGGCGGCTGCAAGGTCTTCGCCCGTGAGGCGGAGGAGAACGCGCAGCTCAAGTCGTACCTCGAGTCCGTGATCCTGCTCAAGAACGACTGCGAGAAGGGAGCCGGCGTCGACCTCGCCAAGACGTACGAGGTCCGCGTGTACCCCACGTTCGCCATGGTCAACGAACAGGGCGAGGTCACCGACCGCTGGGCCGGCTATCCCGGTCCCGAGGAATTCATGACGCTGGTGGACGCCGCCAAGGCCGACATGTCGACCATCGCCGAGAAGAAGGAGCGCTTCCAGAGCGAGCCCACCCTCGCGCTGGCCCGCTCGCTGGCCCAGTACAGCGAGGCGGTGTTCGCCAACGTGGAGGCGGTGGACTACTACCGCAAGATCATGGTCCTCGACCCGGCGAGCACCACCGCCACGCGCGGCAAGATCTTCATGTCCATGTTCTACGGACTGCGTCAGCAGGCCTTCACCGTCGACCAGCTGCTCGCCGAGGGCGAGGCCATCCTGGACAGCAAGGACGCCTCGGACGACGATGTCCTCATGGTGGCCAGCGTGGCCCGGCGCGTGGCGCCCACCGAGGACTACCTGCCGTTCCTCGACCAGGCGCTCGCCATCACCGAGCACGCCGAGAGCGAGGAGATGCAGGAGTTCCGCCAGGAGCTGCTGGTGGACAAGGCGCTACTCGTGGAGAAGGACAAGGACAAGGCGCTGGAGCTGCGCAAGGCGTCCATGCCCGACGGCTGGCAGGACGACCCCGCCGCGCTGAACCAGTTCGCCTGGTGGTGCTTCGAGAACGACGTGAACCTGGACGAGGCCTTCCAGCTCGCCATGAAGGGCGCCGACCTCGCCGGTGACGACGGCACCCGCGCCAACATCCTGGACACCGCCGCCGAGATCGCCTTCAAGCTGGGCAAGGTGGACAAGGCCATCGAGCTGGAGACCGAGGCCGTGAAGCTGGCGCCCGACCGCGACGGCTTCAAGCAGACCCTGGAGAGGTTCCAGGGCGCCGCCCAGGGCTAGGACCAGGCACTAGCGGACCAGAGAGAGCTTCCGGCTCCTGCACACGCCGCCGGCGTCGACCCGCACGAGGTAGACGCCGGCGGCGGCGCGTTTGCCCCCGGCGTCGCGACGGTCCCAGACGAGGGTGTGGGTCCCGGCGGCGAGGTCGGCCCGGGTGAGGCGGCGCACGAGCCGGCCGCGCAGGTCGTACACGCCCACGGTGACCGGGCCGGCGGCCTGGGCGCCCAGGGCGAACCGCACGGTGGTGCGCTCGCCGGCGGGATTGGGCCAGGCGTCGAGGGCGCCGAGGCCGGTGGCCGTGAGGGGGGCGGCGAGGACGCTCATGTTGCTCACGCCGGGGGACGGGGCGGGCAGGGTCTGCCAGGGGCCGTCGCCGTCGGGCAGCCGGCCGTAGGCCGTGTCGGTGGCCTGGGGACCGAAGGTCACGGCATCCACCAGCCAGACGTCGTCCGCGTCCAGGAGGAAGAGCGCCAGCGCCTCGCCGTCGGCCGCGAGCTTGAAGTCGGCGTGGAGCGGGCCCTGTTCGGGATCCTCGTCGCACCAGACCAGCAGGAATCCGCCGGCGGGCAGGACCACGTCGGGCAGCGGCCAGGGCGCGGGGTCCTGGGTGTCGTCGCTGAGCGCCAGACCGGCGAGGGAGAGCTGGTCGGGGCCGGGGTTGTACAGCTCGAGCCAGTCGTCGAACTCGCCGGCCTCGTCGGCGATCACGTTGTCGTTGTCGGCCATCAGCTCGTTGAGGCGGATCGCGGGCAGGGGCGGCGGACCCGCCCGTTCGACCCAGTCGTGCACCGTGACGGTGCCGTCGGTGGCCTCGTGGCGGAGCTGGTACCAAGCGCTGGCACCGGCGGGGAGGCTCGCGTCGGTGAAGGCGTAGGCGCGGGGCGTGTCGCTGTCGGGGGCGCCGGCCAGCTCGGGGTGGTCGCGCCAGTCGGCCAGCAGGGCGAGCTGGTCGTGGCCCGTGAGCGAGCGCCAGACCTGGAAGCCCAGGTTGTCGCGCTCGCGCTCGGTGCGCCAGTCGAGCCGGGCGCCGGCGTCGGTGGCCTGGGCGGTGAAGGCGCTCAGCTCCACGGGCACGGCGAAGTGTTCGAGGAACGCGGTCTTCTGCGCGGCGACGATGGGGTGGCGGGCGGCGACCCAGCCACGGGCGGCGGCCACAGCCTGGGCGTAGCTGGCCGAGGAGAGGTTCCAGCGCGCGGCGTGCGCGAGCAGCTCGGGACCGTGGTCGGCGGCGAGCGAATCGAGGCGGGCCTCGAGCGCACCGACCGCGAGCGCGCCGGCGAGCAGCGCATCGATGCGCGCGGAGAACCTGGCCTTGAACTCGCTGTTCTGCATGAGTCCGCGGAAGAGGTCGCGCCACGGCTGGTGCGGCTCCCACCAGTCGCCCATGGACCAGACCGGCGGGCGGAATTCGTTGAACTCGGCGGCGTCGGCGGCGGCGTAGAAGCGGAAGTGGTCGCTCTGGAGGTTTTCCGCGGCGAGCAGGCCCTCCTCGTCCCACATGATGTACTGCCACGGGCCCTGGCCCACGCGCAGGAGCGCCATGTTGTTGACCCAGCCGTTGTCGGCGGAGGCGCCGAAGATGTTCAGGAACATCCAGTCGATGTAGGCGCCCAGGTCGAGGCGCTGGGCCACGTCCTGGTACCAGGCGTGGGCGCCGTAGGGCTGGGGCGGCACGGCGTAGGCGGCGAGGAAGTCGTACCAGTCCTGGACGTCGCCCTCCTCGGCCTCGTCGTCCTTGATGAGGGTGTAGCCGCCGCTGGTGGCCAGCTCGTGGGTGACCTCGACGAAGTGGTCGTCCAGGCGCTCGCGTAGCGAGTAGGCGCCCCAGTACTCGCCGCCCAGGTGGAGCGCGACCAGGCGGTGGCGGCTGCCGAGGTGGCCCAGTTCCTGGTGGAGCGGCTCGAAGAGGCTGGAGCTGAGGAGGTGGCCCGCGGTCAGGTTGGACTTGGTCACGAGGCGGCCGAAGCGGCCGGGGCCGTCGGCGAAGGGGTCGGCCAGAAGCCAGTCCTGGGCGCCGTAGTCGTCGAAGTACTGGCGCAGGCCCTTGCGCGTGTGGTAGCGCGTGCTCTGGCCATTGATGCGCAGGCCCACCGGCTCGCTCCAGAGCGCGGCGCCGGCGGGGTCGTACCAGGTCATGTCGGCAGGGCGTTCCCACTCCGACCCGCGCTGCAGGCAGTTCTCGTACAGGCCCCAGACGTAGATGCCGGTCTCGGGCGACCAGAGGTTCGCCGGCGCGGTGTCGAGGGTGACCACGGGGACGGAGTGAGCGGCGAGGTCGAGGGGGTAGGCCGGTTGGCGTGCGGCGATCAGGTCGACCGTGTCCTGGTCGGCGCCGGCGAAGGCGACCGCGCGCGGGGCAGTGTCGTCCCAGAGCCAGGTGCCGCGCCAGGTCTGGTCGTTGAGGCGAGTGAGCCAGGCGGCGTCCACGGGCGTCATGGCCACGTCGCCGTGGAAGGTGGCCTGGACGCTGGCCTCGTAGGTGAGGTCGGGCGGGGGCGGATAGGAGTAGAGCCGTGGCGGACTCCAGGTCACCGTCACCTCGAGGGCGGCGGCAGCGGCGGGCAGCAGCAGGGCGAGGGCGATGGTGGCGAGGCGCGGCGGCATGGTCGATCCCCTGGCGATGGTCCGTTCGGTGCGAATCATCATTCTACCACGGATCGGCCTCTGGATGCGATCAGGTGGCGTCCGGCTCGGGGAAGAGCTGCCGCGTCTCCTCGCGGTTGAGGATCACCAGGGACGACACTCCCAGCACGGTGCCCAGGGGGAAGGCGAGGCACAGCAGGCCGGCGATGACCAGGCAGTAGGTGTGGCGCTGGAGGGAGAGGAGGCTGCGGCCGGCGAAGAACACGAAGGCGGCCCAGATCCAGGCCAGGACCACGGCGAAGCCCACGAGGCCGGCGACCAGCGCGCCCGAGGCCACGGTGGGGGCCAGGTCGCGGTCGACGCGGGCCTCGGTGGCCAGCTCGGGCCACCAGATCGAGGCCACCGTTAGCCAGAAGATAGGGACCAGGGACCCCAGGACGATCAAGCCGGCGTAGACGAAGTGGAAGATGGCCAGCAGGCGGAGGTGTTCGTGGCGGCGGTCCATGAGTGGCTCCCTTCGATCATGGTCGGTGCCCCTCATTCTGCCTCATCCGCCGGCGCCCGGCAATGACCATGCTTGGTGGCGCCGGGGCGCGGTGCTAGAATGGACATGTTGTACGGCTCATCAAATCCGGGGGATGCAACATGCTCAAGATTCGCTGGCACTGGCTCGTGCTGGCGCTGCCGATCATGACGCCGGCGCTCGCCGGCGCCGGTCCCACCGTGGAACTGGCCGGCGGCTGGTGCCTGCCCATGGTCGACAAGAACGATGTCCTGCTCGACGGTTACGAGGTGGGCGTGGGGCTGTTCGCGCCGGCCGAACCCTGGCTGCAGGTCGGCCTTTCCGGCGGCTATGCGCACCTCAAGACCGAAGGGGAGATCCTGGTGCGCGAGGGCACACCCTACCGTCCGCCGAAATACGGGGTGCCCGGCAGCTGGGACCTCTTCAACCTGAGCGTGGACGCCCGCGTCGGCTGGGGCCTGGACGGCCCACGCCAGCTCTGGTTCGCCGGCGGCCTCGGCTGGTACCATCTGGACGCCGCGGACGCCGAGTGGGAAGGAGAGTCGGTGGCGAACTTCCCCATCACCAACACCATCGGCCTGCGGCTGGGCGCCGGCGGCTCGGTGGCCCTGAGCGACCGTTTCCGCCTGGGTCTGCACGTGCGCTACTCGTACACCGACTTCTATCGCGATTACTGGTCGGTCTACATGTCCGGCCTCCAGGTCCAGGCCGTCCTGGGCGTGGCCCTCTAGGAGTGACCATGAGACTTTCCTTCCACGGCGCCGCCGGCTGCGTGACCGGCTCCAAGCATCTGCTGGAGACCGGCGAGCACAGCTTCCTCATCGACTGCGGCCTGTTCCAGGGCCTCAAGGAGCTGCGCCAGCGCAACTGGGATCCGCTCCCCTTCGAGATGCGCACCCTCGACGCGGTGCTGCTGACCCACGCCCACATCGACCACTCCGGCTGGCTGCCCCGCGCCGCGCGCCTGGGCCTCGACGCCCACATCCACGCCTCGGCCGGCACCGCCGAGCTGTGCGAACTGCTGCTCATGGACGCGGCCCACCTCCAGGAGGAGGACGCGGCGTGGGCCAACAAGCGCGGCTACTCCAAGCACAAGCCGGCCGAACCGCTCTACACCAGCCTCGACGCCCTGCGCGCGCTCGATCTCTTCCGCGCCCATGAATTCGGCCACTGGGTCGACCTGCCCGGTGGCGCCCGCGCGCGCTTCGTCAACGGCGGCCACATCCTGGGCGCCGGTTCCATCCAGTTCGAGGTCGGCGGCAAGACCATCGTCTTCTCGGGCGACGTGGGCCGTTACGACGTCCCCCTGCACCGCGACCCCGACCCCTTGCCGCCGTGCGACATCCTGGTGATCGAGTCGACCTACGGCGACCGCAGCCACGACCACGAACCGGTGGCCGACCAGATCAGGCGCGTCTTCGTCGAGACCATCCGTCGCAAGGGCGTGGTGCTGATCCCGGCGTTCGCGGTGGGCCGCGTGCAGCTGGTGACCCTGATCCTGCGCGACCTGATGAAGAACGGCGAGCTGCCCGAGGTCCCCATCTACGTGGACAGCCCCATGGCCGTGGACGCCACGCTCATCTACGGCCGCCACCTCTACGACATGAACCTGGAGGACGACCTCATCGAGGACGGCCGCAGCCGCCTCTTCCCCCGCGAGGTGCACCTCTGCCGCACGGTCCACGAGTCCAAGCAGCTCAACACGCGCGAGGGCCCCATGGTGATCATCTCGAGCAGCGGCATGATGACCGGCGGGCGCATCCTGCATCACCTGACCCGCCGCCTCGGCCGGCCCGAGAACCTGATTCTGCTGGCCGGGTACCAGGCCCGCGGCACCCGCGGCCGCGCGCTGCAGGACGGCGCCAAGACGCTGAAGATCCACGGCGAGAACTGGCCGGTGGAGTGCCGGCACGAGACGATCCACGGGCTGTCGAGCCACGCGGACCGCGAGGAGCTGCTGCGCTGGATCGACTCGGCGGAGCAGCCGCCCAAGAAGGTGTTCGTGGTGCACGGGGAGCCGGAGTCGGCGGACGCCTTCGCGGCGAACCTGCGGCAGCGGCTGCAGGTGGAGGTGCACGTGCCGGGGCTGGGGAAGGGGTTCGAGCTGTAGACGCGGCGGACGTCCTTGCTCGTGATGCTGCCGATGGTCGGCCAGGTCCCGCCGGGGATCCATTCGCTGTTGACAGCAGTTCTCATCCGCGCCTAGGATGCCCCGGTCGGCTCCCCGCCGGCCCCCCGCCGCTGGAAGGATCCAGCGGCCCGGCTTTTACAGGAGGTATCCCTTGCGCCACCTGGTGCGAGTCTGCCGGACCCTCGTCCTGGTCCTGGCCTTCATGTTCCTGGTCGCCACGCTGAGCGACGTCCTTCAGTCGCGCAGCCCGATCTCCTCGCCGTACTCCTCCAGCGCCACGCCCATGGCCTCGTAGCCCGCCTCGTAGGGCTGCTGCCACTCGTCGAAATCCTCCACCTTGATGTCGGGATTGATGGCCGGGCGCACGAAGATGTCGGGCGGATTCAGCGCGATGCGGGCGTCGGTGAGCATGCGCTGGGGGATGTCGTAGGCCTTCATGGCGATCTCCAGGATCAGGGGCCGCCGGAAGGCGCGGGTGGTGAAGGTCTCCCACCAAGAGCCGTGGTTCTCGAAGTCGAGCTTACGATCGGGGGGCGCCGATACATCGACGGCGATGACCGGCTCGTGAGTCATGGCGCGGATGATGTCCACGGGCAGGTTGTTGACCAGGCCGCCGTCCAGCAGGATGCGGTCGTCCACCCGCGCCGGCGGGAACACGCCGGGCAGCGAGATGGTGGCGCGGATGGCCTGGCGCAGGTCGCCACTGTCGAAGACCACCTGCACGCCGTCCTGGATGTCGCAGGCGGTGATCTTGAGCGGGATCCGCAGGTCCGCGAACGAGGCCGGCAGGTAGCGCTCGAGGGCCCGCTCGAGCTTGTGCCCGCGGTTCAAGGCCTCGCTGTCGCCGATGTCCAGCAGTTCGGTGAACTTGAAGTCCTGGGCGTGCTGCAGCATCTGGTCGGCGTTCTGGCCGCTGCCGGCCATGGCGCCCACGATGCCGCCCATGGAGCAGGCGGCGATGGCCACGGGCGTGACGCCGCGTTCTTCCAGGGCCTTCAGCGCGCCGATGTGTGCGTAACCTCGGGCGCCGCCGCCGCCGAGTACCAATCCCACGTCAGGCATGGTCGTCTCCTCGAACTCAGGGGGTCTTTCCGGACAGGATGCCCCATCCTGCGTCGCAGGACAAGACTGATGGCTGCTGGAATCCCGGCACGGCAGCGGCTAGATTGGCGTTGATTGTCCGCCGCGCCGACGGGATTGCCTGGCCGGGCGTCCCGCCGGCTCCTCCTGCCCCGGAGCCCGCCATGCGCCCCACCGCCGCCGCCATCCTCCTCTCTGTCGTGCTCGCCGCCTCCCTGGCCGCCGCCGACTCCGTTCCCGCCGATCAGGTCCTGCGCCTGGGACCGCTGCCCGCGATGCCTGCCGGCGATCTCGACCCGCGCGTCCACGCCACCGCCGAGACCGTGCCCGAGCTTGATCCCCGCGGCTGGCTCCCGGAGGCCGGCCAGCAGCTCCGCATGATCGACGGCGAGGACCTGGCCTGGCGCCGCGTCAACACCGACCAGGGCACGGTCAGCCTGGGCGAGGCCGGTGTCTGGTGGCTGGCGGCGCGTCTGCGGTGCGACCGCTGGTGCGAGGTCACCGTGACCGCCGGCGAATCGGCCGAGGTCTGGCTGGACGGCGAACCGGCGGACGGCGCGGTGCCGTTGCCCGCCGGCGCCTGCTTCGTATGGGTGCGCGTGGTTGTGGACGAGCCCAGCAGCGCGGTCCGCCTCGCCGCCGAGGGCACGGCCGACCTCGCCTGGGATCTCGAGCCGCAGCTCGATTTCAGCCGCTTCGACCGCGCCCGCAGCGTGGCGACCCTCTCGAGCCTGGCCGTGGCGCCCCGCGGCCAGCTCCTGGCGCGCCACCTCTCGCGCCGCAACCCCACCGGCGACAAGCGGCGTGGCGAGACCACCGTCTTCGACGGTCGCGGCCAGCTCGTGGCCGCCGATCTTGGCGGCCCCGACGCCCGCCCCGTGTCCTTCACGCCCGACGGCCGCGCCCTGCTCCTGCGCCGTCCCGGCGTCGACGGCACCGACCTCGTCCTGTGGAGCGCTCCCCGCGGCCCGGTGCGTACGGTGGTCACCGACGAGCCGGACCTGGTCCTCATGGCGCTCGACCCCACCGGCCGGCGCCTCCTGCTCGCGAGCACCCGCGGCCTCGAGGCCCAGGAACCCGACCCGGCCCAGCGCCGCTGGGACGCCCTGCGCGAACGGGTCGCCGACTGGGATCCGCGGCCCCACCTGCAGGTGGTCGACCTCGAGAGCGGCCTGCGCCGCGTGCTCACCCGCCCCGGCGACTGGACCCTCGACGACGCGGCGTGGTTGCCCGACGGCCGCCGCGTGGTCTACGCCCGCACCGTGCCCATGGCGCCGCCGCCCTGGTTCCGGACCGAGCTCCGCGTGCTGGACCTCACCAGCGGCGAGGATCGCCTGGCGGCCACCCTCGCCGCCGGCTGGGAAGTCCGGCCCCAGGCGCTGGCCCCGCACCCCGACGGCCGCCGCGTCGCCTTCCTCGGCCCGCCCGAGGCCGTGGGCGACGACCTCCCCGCGCACAACGTCTACAACAAGCAGGTCTGGCTCCTCGACCTCGAGAGCGGCGACCTCGCCCGCATCACCACCGACCTGCGCTACGCCTTCGAGTCAGGCCGCGGCCTGCCCGCCTGGACCGACGGCGGCGATCGCCTGGTGCTGCCCGCGAGCGCCGGCAGCCACAGCGTGCTGGTGGCGCTTCAGGCCGACCGCGACCAGTGGCGCGCCGAGGAGCTGCCCACCGCCGGGGAGACCCGCGGCGACTGGGCGCTCGGCCCTGACGGCGAGGCGGTGGCCTACACCGCCGGCGGCCCGGCCTCGCCGCGCGCGCTCTGGCTGCAGCCGCTGGGCGGCCAGGCCCGCGAGGTCGAGACTCCCGATCGCGAGCTGCCCGGGCGCTTCGCCGTCGCCGACGTGGAGGACGCCAGCTTCACCGGCCCCGGCGGCGAGACCATCGAGGCGTGGTGGTACCGCCCGGCCGGCCCCGCCGGCTCGGTCTTCGACCAGCCCGCCGACCGCCACCCGGCCACGGTGCCCCTGATCGTCTACTACTACGCCGGCAGCTCGCCCACCGAGCGCTCGTTCAACACCACCCACCAGTTCTGGGCGGCCAACGGCTACGCGGTCCTGGTGATCAATCCCCGCGGCGCCACCGGCTACGGCGACCGCTTCGCCGACTGGCACGCCGGCGACTGGGGCCCGGCCGCGGGCAGCGACATCCTGGCCGGCGCCGAGGCCCTCCTGGCCCGCTATCCCCAGCTCGACCGCACCCGCGTGGGCTGTTACGGCGGCAGCTACGGCGGCTTCATGACCATGTATCTGGTCACCCACAGCGACCTCTTCGCCGCCGCGGTCTCCATGTACGGCATCGCCGACCTGGCCACCTACTGGGGCCAGGGCACCTGGGGCTGGACCTACGGCGACATGGCCGCCGGCGGCCGCCGCCCCTGGCAGGACCCCCGGTACTTCACCGACCATTCGCCGCTCTTCGCCGCCGCCGACGTCAACACGCCGCTGCTCCTGCTCCACGGCGCCAGCGACAGCAACGTGACCCCGGGCGAGTCCGCCGGCATGTTCACCGCGCTCCAGGTCCAGGGCAAGCCAGTGGAGATGGTCACCTTCCAGGGCGAGGACCACGGCATCGCCGGCACGTGGGCGAACTATGTCGGTCACCGCACCATGATGCTCGAGTGGTTCGACCGCTGGCTCAAGGGCCAGCCGCAGGCCTGGGAGCACCGCTGGGCGGATTGAGGGCCTTCCTGCACCGAGGAGCGCCGGCCGACCTCGTCTCCGGGGTCGGCCGGCGCTTCATGGGCCTGCCGGTTGCAAGGTCGTGATCAGCGAGGCTTCCCGGCATGACCGGCGAGGAATGGCAGGGAACGATAAGGATAACCCAGACACTCGGGGGTCGAGGAAAGGAGTTGCACCATGCCAGCCCGCGTTGCAGACCGCCAAGGTCGGATGCGCGCACCGGGCGCGCTCCTGCAGGTGGGGCCGGACAACCCCGCCGCCATCAACGGCGCGCTCCAGGAGGCCAACCGGCTCCTGGAGCAGGATGAATTCGACCGCGCCGAGGTCATCCTCACCCGCCTGGTGAAGGAGGATCCCCGCGATCCGGAGGCCCTGGCCAGCCTCGCCATCTGCGTGGCCGCCGGCCGCGGCCAGTACGCCACCGCCGAGAAGCTCGCCGACCGGGCCCGCAAGCTCGCTCCCAAGCGCGGCTGCGGCTGGTTCGCGCTGGGCTACGTGAACCTCCTGGGCTCGCGCATCGAGAAGGGCTACCGCTACCTCGAGGAGGGCCGTCGCCGCGACCCGCGCGACCCCCGCCTGCGCTGGGGTCTCGACGCCTACGATCAGCGCCGCCCGGCGCTGATCTGCGACCTGGACCGCCGCAACCCGCTGAACAGATTCCTGCTCGCGAGCCAGCGCGTGGTCACCGACCGCCGGGTGATGATGGCCGGGGCGGTCTACGCCTGCTACCGGGCGGTCTGCCTGTACTTCTGCCTCGGCTGACCGCGGCCGGCCTCCCGGTGGACACTGGGCCCTTGCCAGCGCGTGCATCCTGTCCGAATGTCTGGGGTATCCCGATCCGTGGTACCACCAGCCCAGGAAGTCGATCATGCGCAACAATACCCTGGCCGCCCTGATCCTCGGCATCTGCTTCGTCGCCGGCCTGGCGATCCTGGCCGGCACCTGGCGCGGCAACGTCAAGACCGCCCAGACCCTCAAGGTGACCGGCTCGGCCAAGATGGACCTGGTCTCGGACCTGGGCCGCCTGCGGTTCTGGCTCCAGGGCCGCGGCGCCACCGCCGAGGCCGCCTGGCAGGACCTGCAGCGACAGCGCCCCCTGGTGACGACGTTCCTCACCAGTCAAGGCGTTCCCGAGGACGCCGTGGAGTTCTTCCCGATCAACGCCTGGTCCAACGACGAGTTCGACCAGCACGGCAACCGCACCGGCCGCATCCTCTCGTACCAGAGCGAGCAGGGCTACCTGGTGGAGCTGGCCGACGTGCAGCTCGTCAAGACGCTCTCGCTCGAGCTGGCCGGCCTGGTCACCCAGGGGGTGAACGTGCGCACCAGCATGCCCGAGTATCTCTATGTCGACCTCGCCACGGTGAAGGAGGCGGTGCAGGCGCTGGCCGCCGAGGACGCCATGCGCCGCGCCCGGAAGGTGGCCGCCGCGGCGGGCGCCAGCCTCGGGCCCATCCGCGACGCGCGCATGGGCGTGCTGCAGGTCACGCCGCGCCACAGCACCGTGGTCAGCGACTACGGCGTGAACGACAACTCGTCCATCGAGAAGCAGATCACCGCGGTGGTCCACGCCAAGTTCGCCATCGAGTAGGACCATGGTGCCGATCCGCCCGATCCTGATCGTGCTCCTGGTGGCCACAGCCGGCTCGGCGTTCGCCCAGTTCAGCCTCCCCGACTCGGTCACGTTCACCGAGGAGGTGTCGATCAAGGTCTGGCCGCCGGCGATCCGCACGTACGGCATGGTCTGGGTGCCCAATGCCCATTACACCACGCAGCAGGGGACGGGGCTGGGCGCCGAGACGGTGAAGCTGTTCCGCCTCGACCCCGACGACCGATCGCTCACCTCATCGGCGGGACTCAAGTTCATCGCGACCACTCGGGGCCAGTGGCGCTTCAACCTGAACACCGACCTCTACTGGAACCAGGGCCGCAGCTATGCCCAGGGCGTCTTCGATCACGACAGCCTGGCCAGGCCGTTCTACGGCCTGGGCCCGGCGAGCAACGAGCGGGATAAGGAGTACTACGAGCCTTACGCCACGGTGACCCACTTGGAAGCTTCCTACATGCTAGGCAGGATTCTGGCGTTGGGGCCGGTGTTCGAGCTGCACCACCAGGCGATCCAGCACACCCAGGATGGCGGTCTGCTCCAGTCGGGAGAGTTCAGGGGAACGGAATCCGACCTTCTGATCGGTCTGGGCATGGTCCTGGTCCGCGACACGCGGGAGAATCGTTACTACTCGAAAAGCGGGATCTTCTCGCAACTCGGGATCATGGAATTCGATCACCTCGACGGCGATGCGTTCCGTTTCGGGTGGCTGGAACTCGATGTCCGGCACTACCGAAGCCTGAGCAAGGATCATGTGCTGGCTGGCCAGTTCTACTGCAACGCCATCGCGGGGGACGCGCCGTTCTGGCGGCTGCCCTCGCTAGGATACCGCGAGCATAGCTGGGTCTACGACCGAGACCGATACCTCGACAAGCTGCTGCTGGCCGGCCAGGCCCAGTGGCGCTGGCGACCGTTCCTGCGCTGGGGCTTCTCGGTGTCGTCGGGGATGGCCACGGTGGCCTCGTCGCCTGGCAGGCTCCAGTCGAAATACCTGCGGCCATACGTGGGGATCGGGGCGCGGTTCTTCGTGGAGCGGGATGGGAAGCTGGTGCCGATCCGGGGGGATGTGGGGGTCGGGAATCGGACCTGGCGGGTGACGGTGGGGATCGGCGAGCTCTTCTAGGACGTGGTTGGCGGCCTGGCCCAACTCGCCAGGCCGCCCGTCTCACCTCTCGACCAACGCCCTCACTCGAACTCGATGATCGTCTGATCCACCGTCAAGCTGTCGCCCGGTTCCGCGCACAGCTTCGCCACCACGGCGTCCTGCTCCGCGCGCAGCACGTTCTCCATCTTCATGGCCTCCACCACGGCCAGTTCCTCGCCGGCCTTCACCTCCTGGCCCTCGCTCACCGAGACCCTGAGCAGCAGGCCGGGCATGGGCGACAGGAGGAAGCGCGAGAGGTCGGGCGCCTCCTTCTCGGGCATGTGAGCGTGCAGGGCCGCAGCCGCCGGAGTCAGGACCATGGCGTCGGTGCGGGCACCGCAGTGGAAGAGGCTGTACCAGGGGCCGCGCCGCTCCACCTGGTAGCAGACCTGTTCGCCGTTGATGGTCCCCTCGAACAGCGGTTGCCCGATCCGCCACGCCGAGGCCACGCGGTACTCGCCGTCGCCGATGGTCAGGACGAAGCCGCCGTCGCCAGGAGCCATGGTCACCTGATGGGTGACCTGGCCGGTGATCACCGCCCAGTCGTCGTGGACGCGCCGTTCGTGGCCGGGAAGCTGGCCCGACAGGAGGGCGGCGCGGTCCAGGTGGCGACGGTGCACCATGGTCGCCACCGCCACCGCCCGGGCCGGGTCCTCCTGGGGCACCATCTCGGCGTTGAAGCCGTCGGCGTACTCCTCGGCGATGAAGTTGGTGGTCAGGTGTCCTGCCACGAAGCGCGGGTGCGCCATGATCGCGTTGAGGAAGCTGATGTTGTGCCGCACGCCGCGGATGTAGTACTGGTCGAGTGCTCGCTGCATGCGCCCGATGGCCTGCTCGCGGTCCTCGCCCCAGGTGATCAGCTTGGCGATCATGGGGTCGTAGTACATGGACACCTCGCCGCCCTCGAACACGCCGGTGTCCACCCGTACGTGCTCGCCCGCGGGCGGCCGGTAGTCCACCAGGCGACCGATGGACGGCAGGAAGTTGCGGAACGGATCCTCAGCATAGATCCGGGCCTCCAGCGCCCAGCCGTCCAGCGCGACATCGTCCTGGCCCAGCGGCAGCTCCTGGCCGTCGGCCACGCGGATCATCAATTCCACCAGGTCCAGGCCGGTGACCAGCTCGGTCACCGGGTGCTCCACCTGCAGGCGGGTGTTCATCTCCAGGAAATAGAAGTTTCGCTGCGAATCGACGATGAACTCCACGGTGCCGGCGCTGCGGTACTGGACGGCCCTGGCCAGGGCCACGGCCTGCTCGCCCATGGCCCGGCGGGTGGTCGCGTCCAGGAAGGGCGACGGCGCCTCCTCGATGACCTTCTGGTGCCGTCGCTGGATGGAGCACTCGCGCTCGCCCAGGTAGATGGTGTTGCCGTGGGTGTCGGCAAGCACCTGGATCTCGATGTGGCGCGGCTCCTCGATGAACTTCTCGATGAACACGCGCTCGTCGCCGAAGCTGGAACGGGCCTCGTTGGTGGCGCGCTCGAAGCCGTCGCGGCATTCCTCGCGGTTCCAGGCCACGCGCATGCCCTTGCCGCCGCCGCCGGCCGACGCCTTGAGCATCACCGGATAGCCGATCTCCTCAGCGATCCGGACGGCGTGGTCGGCGTCGCGAACCACGTCGTTGTGGCCGGGGATGGTGTTGACCCCGGCCTCGGCCGCCAGCTTCTTGGAGGTGATCTTGTCGCCCATGCTGGTGATGGCGTAGGGGGCGGGGCCGATGAAGACGATGCCTTCCTTCTCCAGCGCTTCGCAGAATCCGGCGTTCTCCGCGAGGAAGCCGTAGCCGGGATGCACCGCCTGGGCGCCGGTGTCCCGGCAGGCCTGGACGATGCGGTCGATCACCAGGTAGCTCTCGGTCGACGGGGCGCCGCCGATGTGCACGGCCTCGTCAGCCATCCGCACATGCAGGGCGTCGCGGTCGGCGTCCGAGTACACCGCCACCGTGGCGATGCCCAGGCGTTGGGCGGTCCTGATCACGCGGCAGGCGATCTCGCCTCGATTGGCGATGAGGATCTTGTCGAACATCCGGGTCGCTCCCAGTGGTTGGCTGTCGGGCTCGCTACAGCGGGATGTTGCCGTGCTTGCGCCAGGGGTTCTTGAGGTCCTTGTCCTTGAGCATGGCCAGCGAGCGGCAGATGCGCTTGCGCGTGCTGTGGGGCATGATCACGTCGTCGATGAAGCCCATGGCGCCGGCCACGAAGGGGTTGGCGAACTTGGTGCGGTACTCCTCGGTGCGCCGGGCGATCTTCTCCTGGTCGCCGCTGTCGGCGCGGAAGATGATCTCCACGGCGCCCTTCGGGCCCATGACGGCGATCTCCGCCGACGGCCAGGCGAAATTCACGTCGCCGCGCAGGTGCTTGCTGGCCATGACGTCGTAGGCGCCGCCGTAGGCCTTGCGGGTGATCAGCGTGACCTTGGGCACGGTGGCCTCGGCGTAGGCGTACAGGAGCTTGGCGCCGTGCTTGATGATGCCGCCGAACTCCTGCGCGGTGCCCGGCAGGAAGCCGGGCACGTCCACCAGGGTGATGATGGGGATGTTGAAGGCGTCGCAGAAGCGGACGAATCGCGCGGCCTTCTTGGCGGAGTCGATGTCCAGGCAGCCGGCCAGCACCAGGGGCTGGTTGGCCACGATGCCCACGGTCGACCCCTGCATGCGCCCGAATCCGGTGATGATGTTGGCGGCGTGCGTGGGCTGCAACTCGAAGAACTGGTCGTCGTCGACGATCTTGGCCACCAGTTCCTTCATGTCGTAGGGCTTGTTGGGGTCGGCGGGCACCAGGGTGTCCAGCGACGGGATGGACCGGTCGGCGGGGTCGTCGGTGGGCCAGATCGGGGGCTTCTCGCGGTTGTTGGCCGGCAGGTAGTTGACAAAGCGGCGCAGCATCAGCAGCGCTTCCACGTCGTTCTCGAAGGCCAGGTCGGCCACGCCCGACTTGCTGGTGTGGGTGATGGCGCCGCCCAGTTCCTCCGCGGTCACCGTCTCGTGGGTCACCGTCTTCACCACGTCCGGCCCGGTGACGAACATGTAGGAGCTGTCCTTGACCATGAAGATGAAGTCGGTCATGGCCGGCGAATACACCGCACCGCCGGCGCAGGGGCCCATGATCATGGAGATCTGCGGCACCACGCCCGAGGCCAGCACGTTGAGCTGGAACACGTCGGCGTAGCCACCCAGCGACTCCACGCCTTCCTGGATGCGCGCACCGCCGGAATCGTTGAGGCCGATCACCGGCGCGCCCGCCTTCATGGCATGCTCCATGATCTTGCAGATCTTGCGCGCGTGGGCCGCCGACAGCGAACCGCCGAACACCGTGAAGTCCTGGCTGAACACGAAGACGAGGCGGCCGTTCACCGTGCCGTAGCCGATGACCACGCCGTCGCCGGGGATCTTCTGCTTCTCCATGCCGAAGTCGGTGCAACGGTGCTCCACGAACATGTCCCATTCCTCGAACGTGCCGGGGTCGAGGAACAGCTCGATACGCTCGCGGGCGGTGAGCTTGCCCTTGGCGTGCTGCTTGTCGACGCGGTCCTGTCCACCGCCGATGCGCGCGGCATCGCGCTTCTTTTCCAGTTCGCGGATGATATCCTGCATGGACTGCTCCTCGATCGCCGGCTGTTGCGCGGCAGGTCGGTCCGTTGGGTCAGACGTGGGCGATGGACGCCGACAGGCACCCGGAACGTCCTGGGCAGGATACACCGGACTGGTTGGAGGCGAAACTGTCCCTTTTAGATCTCTCATCTGCGGAGCGTCTGGCGACAGCCTCCGACGCGGCCGTCGGCGATCGCACCACGAGGCTGCCGCGGTTCCCGGAGACGCCGGAATCCCGGGCCGGGCTCTCCCGGATCTGCCGCTGCCGCCGCGGCGGCTCATCGAATATTGCTAAATCGACACTTCCGGATGTCGATAGCGGATACTGATCCCTCGTTCGCCCCGGCCGGAGGAGTCCTTGATGATCGCGCGCGAAGGCTTCACACTCATCGAATTGACCCTGGTAGTGGTCATCATCGGGGTCCTGTTCAGCGTGGCCATGCCCAACTACATCGCCATGCAGGCCCGCGCCAAGGAGGCCGATGTCATGGCGCTGGCCCACGTCGTCCAGATCTCGGCCGAGGACCACGCCGCGCGCAACGACGGGATCTACTCGGACCAGGGCGCGGACCTCCTGCCGTGCCTGCCCGGCGGGGTGCTCCAGAGGAATCCCTTCACGGGCCAGGACACCGAGCCGAAGTTCGGCATGCCGGCGGCCATCCCCGGCCAGGTGGGCATCGTGGTCTACCTGCACGAGGGCGTCCAGGCCGGGTACACCATCACGGGCTTCGGCAAGACCGAGTTGCTCATCAGATACACCGGCGGGTATTGAGCGGACAGGTGTCAGAAAAGGCTTTCAATCCCACCGCCGATCGTCCGAAGATCGGCACGAGTGGCGAGGACATTCCCGGACCCAGCGAGGACCGTTGACATGCACAAGTACGTGATCATGGGTGTGCAGGGTTGTGGCAAGGGCACGCAGGCCAAGCTCCTGGCCGACGACTTCGACCTGGTCCATATCTCGGTGGGCGACATCTTCCGCTGGAACATCCAGCACCACACCAAGCTGGCGGCGCGCATCCGCCGCATCGTCGACGACGGCCACCTCGTCCCCGACGACATCGTGGCCGACATCATCCACGCGCGTCTCGCCGAGCACGACTGGAACTTCGGCTTCATCCTCGACGGCTTCCCGCGCAACCGGCCCCAGGCCGAGTTCTTCCTCGAGAGCTACGACATCGACGCGGTCATCGACATCGATGTCCCCGACGAGGTGGTCCTCAAGCGCGTCCTCTCGCGCCGGCTCTGCTCGGGATGCGGCCTCGACTACAACCTGATCCACCACCGTCCCGCGGTGGCCGACCGCTGCGACGTCTGCGGCGGCGAGCTCGTCACCCGCGCCGACGACAACGCCGAGGCGGTCCGCAAGCGGCTCACCGACTTCCACACCCAGACCAAGCCGGTGCTCGACCTCTTCGCGCGCAAGGAGCTCATCGTGAACGTCGACGGCACCCGGACCATCGAGGAGGTCCAGGGCGAGATCCGCACGCGGCTGGGTCTGCCGCCGCTGGGCGAGCTGGACTAGGCGCCAGCCACTAGGGCGAAACCTCCATACCCGAGATCGAGGCCTCGATCTCCAGGATGACCATCTGGGCAGCCGGATCGTAGGCCGTGCTGTATGCGGCCTGGCTGCGCTCGTGGCAGAGTACCGGGCCCAGATCGGGCGCGTAGAACACCGAGCCATAGATATAGCCGCGGGTCTTGCCCAGGGGCTCGCCTTGCTCGTCGGTGAGGACGGTCACGCCCAGATCGACGACGTAGAAGCATTCCAGGCAGTTGGTGTAGGTGCGGTCGTCGAGGGTCAGGTCGGTCTGGCTCCAGATGCGGCCGTGGAGCCAGACGTCGTTGGCGAGGTCGGAAACGAGTTGCAGGCTGAACTGATGACCGACGGTGAGGTCGCCCTCGAGATAGACCCAGCTGTAATCGCTGTTCAGGTCGCCATAGCCGAAGAGGCCGGTGTCGGTGGCGGCGAAGGCGTAACCGCCCAGGAAGAGTGGTGCCTGCAATTCGTCGCCGAACGCCTTGACGGTGCCGGCCGGTGGGAGTCCGGTCAGGCCGGCGCCGAGTTCGGGACGTTGGGAGAGGAGGTGAGCCAGGAGCCGCCGTGGCTGGGGTTGGATCTGCTGCTTGCCGGACCCGGGGGTGAAGAGTTCCTCGCGCAGACGCTGGGCCGTGACGCCGGACTGGGTCGTCACGTCGCCGTCGATACGCAGGCGGTAGAGGCCCTCGCTCTGGCCGAGCGGCGGCCAGGTCACCGGTTGGCCGAGGCGCGTGTGCAGGGTCGCCAGGTCGGGAAGCTCGGGATCGGGGTCTTCGGGTTCGACCAGGTCGTCGGGATCGCCTTCAAAGGCATGGAGGGTCAAGTCGTGGATCCAGGCGTTGCCGTCGGCGCTGGGCCACATGGTCTGGAAGGTCGGTTCCTGGCCACCCGTGGACGGGCAGTTGGTGCAGCCGTCCTCGTCGTCGTCGCAGCCGATCATGAACACGATGAGGCAGAGCGCCAGGGCGCCGGCTAGCAGGCGAGTAGGCATGAGGTGGTCCTCCGGGTGAGTGCAGGCTGGGCAGGTCGATCATCCCTTGCCACGAGTCTAGCACACGCCGGAGCGGACCTGTCAAGGCCGGGCGGGATCAGCGATCACCGCCGCAGCACCACCTTCTGAGACACCGACTCGCGCGGCGTCACCAGCCGCACCATGTAGACCCCGGCCGGCAGCTCGCGGCCCCCGTCGTCGCGGCCATCCCAGCCGATGGCGCCGCCGCTGCCGGCGTCCTGTTGCAGCAGGCGCACGCGCCGGCCGCGCAGGTCGTAGACCTCGAGGGTGCCGGTGGCGGCGCGGCCGGTCCGGAAGCTGATGGTGGTGGCGCCGGGCGCCGGGTTGGGAGCGATGGCGAGGAAGGACGAGGTGCCCGGCAGATCGTGCTGGATCTGGACCTCGCGGGCCTCGCCGCCGGCCGCGGCGAGCAGCAGGCCGCTGAGCCGGGGTTCGCAGGTGGCGGTGCCGGCCACCGACACGGGGATCTGGAAGCTGATGCCGCCGGCGGGCAGTTCGCCGCCGAGATCGTAGAACAGGACCCGGAGCTGGTCGCCGGCGGCGTGGGCGGTGGCGCCCAGGGAGGCGGGCCAGTCACCGCCCAGCTCGTCGGCGTTCCAGACGGCGCCGTCGATGGTCAGGGCGAACTGGCCGGCGGCGATGGCCTCGCCGCCGATGTGGACCGGGACCAGCCAGCGCGGGCCGTCGCGTTCGGGTTCGCCGAGGGTGAAGACCGCCGGCGTGGCGGGACGGGCGAGGCCCGGCGTGTCGGTGCCCAGGATGAAGGCCACGATGCGGGCGAGGTCCTGGGCGTCGAGGTTGCCGTCGCCGTTGGGGGCGGGGTAGACGTCGGCGGCGGTGCGGGCATCGCCGGTGAGCGGGCTGCCCACGGGGTCGAGGATGTGGTTCACCAGCAGGATCAGGTCGAGCACGGTGGCGCGGCCGTCGCCGTCGATGTCGCCGTCGGCGCCGTCGGGGCCGCCGGAGACCGCGGCCACCGCGGCGAGGGCGTCGATCTTGCCGGCGCCGAAGCGGGCGTTCCAGACCGGGCCGGTGAAGTCGTCGGTGACGGCTGTCTGCTGGAGGAGGGCCTTGACCTGGTCGGCGGTGAGCGCGCCGTTCTTCTCGAGCATGAGCGCCACCACGCCGCAGGTGAAGGGGCTGGCCATGCTCGTGCCCTGGGTGGCGTAGTACTGGCCGTCGGGCGTGAGGAGCTGGTTGCTCTGCGGCGGGTCGGTGTTCTGCGAGTAGCACGAGACGATGGCCATGCCGGGGGCCGCGATGTCGGGCTTCTGACGACCGTCGCGGGTGGGGCCCATGGACGAGAACGGGGCGCGGTCGCCCACGAGCGTCTCTCCCCACGGGCCGCTGTAGCCCACGGTGCCCGCCTGGGCGGGCCAGGTGTTGCGCGACTTGTAGGCGGCCACGGTGATGGCCTTGGCGGCGCCGGCGGGCATGGCCACCGAGTGGCTGTGGTCGCTGTCGGGGAAGCCCGCGGTCATGGTCCCGTTGATGTGCCAGGCATGGGCTTGGTTAACGCCGCCGGAAAGGGTGATGGTCCAGTCGTACGCGGCGGGCGGGGTGCCCTCGCGGTCGTCGAACTGGATCACGATGAGCTTGTCGCCGTTCTGGGGATCGGCGCCCTGGCTGGCGTTGTCGATGACGATGTAGCCGGCGGCGGTCTGTCCACCGACGACCTGGCCGCTGGCGATGGGGCCCTCGTCGATGCCTGGGCCCTGGAGGCTGACGCCGGGGCTGGCGGCGCCGTCGACCCAGATGATCATCAGCGCGAAATCGTTGTTGCTGCCGGGGTTGGCCTCGTACTCGACGATCCGGTAGGTGATGGAGCCGCCGCCGGCCGAGGCCTGGTCGTGGATGAACGACTCGCCCTCGTTGCCCGCCGCGATGCAGAAGACCACGCCCTCGCCGGCCAGCTCGTCGACCACGCGCTCCTGGGCACTGGTGCCGTCGTGCGCGCCGTAGTGGCCGCCCAGCGACATGTTGATGGCGATGGGCTGGCCAAGGCTCGCGGCCTTCTGGGCCATGTAGCGCATGGCGTCGATGGTCTTGTCCTCGGGGAAACCGCCGTTCTGATCGTCCCAGGGCTTGGCGAAGAGGATGTCGGCCTCGTAGGCCACCCCGCGGTACTGGCCGCTGCTGGCGCGACCGTTGCCCGCGGCGATGCCGCTGACGTGGGTGCCGTGGCCGCTGATGTCGTTCTCCGCCACGGTGCCGGCATTGATCTGCGCCTCGGTGTATTCCACGCCGTAGGCGAAGCCCGCCGGGGGCGTGCCGCCGGTGGCGAAGAGGTCCCAGATCGCCTTGATCCGGGTCTGTCCGCTGGCCAGGTCGAAGTCCTGGTGCCGCCAGTCGATCCCCGAGTCGATCACGCCCACCAGCACGCCGGCGCCGGTGTAGGCCGGAGTGCCGGCCCAGACGTCGTCGACGTTGGCCAGCGGGACGGCGATGTCGAGCATGGGCTGCAGCAGGTGCGAGGCGGCCACGTGGGCCACGCCGTCCAGCGCCGCCAGGGCGTCGAGGCTGCTCAGGGGCAGGCGGGCGGTGGCGATGGTCCCCTGCCGCGAACCCACCACCAGGCCGGGCACGCCGCCCAGATCGACCTGCTCGTCGGCCAGTTCGAGGATGGCGCCGATCCGCAGGGGACCGTCGCCTTCTTCCAGCGCGATCAGCCGCGCATAGTCGAGGCCGCTGAGCGGCTGGTCGGCCTTGCCGGTGCGCTGCGCCTGCAACCCGCGCAGCAAGGGGTCGACGGTGGCGGCCCAGGCGGTCCCCGCGATCAGCGCGACCACCAGGATGGCGACGAGGGACAGGCGGATACGGATCGGGTTGGCCATGGCTAACTCCCCGGTGTCAGCGTGCCCGGCGAGGGCTGCTGCATGGGCTGCTGCATGCTGGGCAGCGAGAGATTGGTCAGGTCGCTGCGGGCGAGGATGGCGAAGAGCGACTCGAGGTTCGTGTCCAGGGTGACGACCCCGCCCACGACGCTCCGTGGCTGCGCTCCCAGCGCCTGCAACTCGGCTTCAAGCTTGGCCGACGCCGGCGCGCGCTCGGGGTCGAAGTCGGCGATGACGCTCAGCGTGGCCTCGCGCCACTCGGCGCTGGCCAGGGTGCGCAGGACGAAATCGCGCAGTCGGGGTTCGAGGCGCAGCGAGGCCTCGCCGCCGCCCCAGACCACCAGTTCGGCCAGGTCGGGCTGCGCCACGGCAGCGGACAGGTCGCCGGGCACGACCTCGAGCAGGCGAACGGTCTCGTGGTGGCCGAGATCGCGGCTGCCGGCGCTGAGCTTCGGGGGTGGCGCGTCGGCGATGTCGGTGCGCAGCGAGAGCAGGATGGGGCGGTCGTCCGGGACCTGGGCCAGCCGGCTCAGCGAGCCGGTGTCGGTCACCTCGTCCAGGCCCGGTACCGCGTCGGTCCGCACGTCGGCCGAACCGCCGCCGCACGAGACCAGCAGCAGCGTGCCCAGCGCGATCAAGAGCGTCTTGCCAGGGGCTGTCGTCATCCCGCGTGCTCCTCCGAGAGCTGGTGCAGGCGTGCCAGGACCGCGGCGTTGAAGCCGCCGTAAGTCACGCCGTCCACGGTCCAGGTGGCCGGATTGCCAGCGGTGATGCCGCTGGCCTCGATGGCGTCGGCGGCCACGAGGGCCGCGCTGTAGTTGCCCTGAGCGGCGCGGGCGAAGGCCACGATCAGCCGCAGATCCTTGGCGTCGAAGCTCGTCCGGTGGGCGAAGACGAAGTCGTTGGCCGCGGCCAGGGCCGACTCGGCATCGGTGACGGCGCCGCCGAGGCTGGCGCCACCGGTGCCGAGCTTGGCCGCGGCGCGGCCCGCGAACACGTCGGGGCTGCTGGTGCCGGCGGCCACCGCGGCGTCGAAGCTGCTGGTGGCGGTCTGCATGGCCGTGGCGCTGGCCGCTTGGACCAGGCGCGTCCAGCCCAGTCCGGCGTGGGCCGGGCCGTGGTCGGCGTCGAGACCGATGGCCTCGGTGAAATCGGACTGCGCGCCGGTGAAGTTGCCGGATTCGAAGCGATCCCAGCCGCGTTCGGTGTACTGGGGGGCGGTGGTGGGGTTGTCGGGAATGGTGATGCCGCCGTCGCCGTCATCGTCACCGCCGCAGCCCATGACCACCGTGAGCAGCATCACCGCCAGGAGTCGTTGCCAGCCTGTCCTCATGGTCGACCTCTCCCGCTAGAAGCTCACCGTGACCTGGGCGGTCCCGGTGCCGTACACGTTGGTGTCGGATGCCGTCACCAGCGCCTCGGTGGCGCCCTGCGCCGCCGCGAACTGGCCGAGGTAGATGCCGCCGCCCAGCGGGGTCAGCGTCACCGCGCTGCCCGCGGCGGCCACCGTGGGGGCGGTCCCCGAGCCGTTGGTCACCACCACCATGATCTGGAAGGTCTGCACCCGGCCGGGATTCTGCAGCGCGGCGATCTGGAGCCTGGGCGCCTCGGCCGCGGCCTCGACGGTCAGCTGGCCCGCCTCGGTGCTCACCGCCAGCGACTGGCCCTCGGGACCCGAGAGGATGGCGTCGGTCATGGCGAGGGCGGTCTGGCCAGCGCCGGCGCCCGAGAGCGCGAAGCTGAGCTGCCCCACCTCGCCGTCGCCCGCGGCGATCTCGCCGGCGGCCTCGAAGAACAGGAGCACCCGGGCCTGACCCGCCGTGATGATCTCGCCCTCGGCCCGCAGGCCGGCGCCGCGCCCGCTGCCGGTGACGCCGGCGAACGAGGCCACGCCGGCGTCGTAGGTCACATCGAACTGGATGCCCTTCACCGCGTTCTCGTTGGTCAGGCTCAGCGGCACGGTCACCGTGGTGCCGCTGGTTCCGGTCACCGATCCCAGCGCGAGGGTGTTGCTGCCCTGGACGATGGCGAAGTCCCCGTCGGAAGTGTCGGGGGTCTCGTCGGCGCCGTCGCTGGCGCGGACCCGGACCCGCGCAGTGGTGGTGGCCATGTCGGGCACGGTCCACGCGTAGGAGCCGGTGTTGGTCTGGCCGGTGGCGATGGCGGTCCAGGTGGCGCCGCTGTCGGTGGAGTAGTCCAGGGCCACCGTCAGCGCCGAGGGGCCGCTGTCGGGGTCGCTGGCGGTGTAGGTGATGGTGTGCTGGGTGCCGGCACCGAGGCTCTCGCCGCCGTTGGGCGAGGTCACCGTCACGGTGGGCGGCTGGTTGGTGACGGGCAGGTCCACGATCACCGCCACGTCGTCGACCTGCGCCCCGTTGGCGAGGGTCTCCGACTCGTCGGACACGAACACACAGGCTACCCAGACCTGGGACTGGCCGATGAGGTTGCCCAGGATCGGGACTTCGGACAGGTCCAGGCCGACGGTGCCGCTGGAGATGCCGGTGTAGGCGCTGCCGCTGAATTCCTCGCCGTCGATGGAGGCCATCATGTAGAAGTAGTCGTAACCCTCCTCGGCGTTGAGGTTGAGTTCGCACTGGAAAGCGGCGGCGGTGATTCCGGGCGTGGCCAGCGAGAGCGGCCCGTGGGCCATCCAGGTCGCCATGCCGTTGGTGTACGGCTGTCCACAGTCGATCCCGTTGGTGCCGCCCGCCGCGCAGCCCACGCTGGTGCTGCCCGAGACGGACCAGCAATCCCAGGCGGCCCAGTGCGGATTCGGGTCGACGTGGTAGAGCGTCCAGTCGCTGCCTGGGAAGCCGGACTCGAAATCGTCGGCGAAGACGACGGACAGATCCTTGTCCACGGGAGGTGTCGGCGCCGCGCGGGTGATCTGGCGCGTGAGCATGGCCGGGGCCTGCATGGTCACGGGCTCGACCCGCAGGCCGGTGGTGGTCGCGGGCGGCTTGGCTGCCGCGCCGACCTGGCCGGCACCGACGAGCATGACGAGGCCGATCAACCCCAGGGCCAAGGCGGCGACCGGGCGCCGGTGGCGGGGTGATCCTGTGGTTCTCGATTCTCTGTTCATGATCACGTCCAGGGGAAGGGCGATGCCGTTGACAAGCGGACGCTGACACTGTCGGGATGTGCATACCTCGAATCGGCCTGGCGTGCAAGACAGGGAAACTGTAGAGGGGTCTAGGGAAATGTTGTGGCGAGCCGGTGCGGACACCGGCTCGCCGGATCGGATCACCGCACGAGCATGAGCTTCGAGGCAGCGGCCCCCGCCGCGGTCTCCAGGCGCACCAGGTAGGTTCCCGACGCCACTTCCCGCCCGGCCTCGTCCCGACCGAGCCAGGTCCGGGTGTGGGTGCCGGCGGCGAGGTCGGCATCGACCAGCGTCCGCACGAGGCGGCCCGAGGCGGTGTAGATGCCCACGCGCGCCCGCCCGGCGGCGGGCAGCGCGAAGGTCAGCTGGGTCTGGGGATTGAACGGATTGGGGTGTCCCGACACGCTGACAGGCTGCGCCAGGTCGGGCGCCGCCGTGGTGGCGAGTTCGACGGTGTAGTAGTACGCCCCCGTGCTGCCCAGGCTGACGTTGGCCACCGAGAGGATCACCTCCTGGTAGCCCGTGGCGGCGGTGAAGTCGAGCGTGCCCTCGTGGGCGGCATCCAGCGGCAGGTCGACCGCCAGGGAGGGCAGCGCGGGGTCGGTGGCCAGCAGGGTGACGCGCCAGTCGGCGCCGTCGGAGCCGTCGAAGATCACTCGCGGAGCGCCGCCGAGGTCGGTGAGCCGGACGTAATCGGTGCCGTGGGGCTGGGCGGTGCCCGCGCTGTTGACCGGGTAGGTGTCGTGGGAGCGCCAGGCGCTGAACGGCGGCAGCGTCTCGGTCTGGTAGCCGTACTGGCCGTCGGGCACGGTGGGATCGTCGAGGTAGTTGGCCGCCGACCAGTTGTTGAAGACGTCCTGGGTGGCGATGGTGTAGCCGAGGCCGTCGAGGGTCTGCTGGTAGCCGGTCATGCTGTTGCTGGGGTTGTGGACCAGGTTCCAGATCATGGGCTGGCCGCCGAACTGCTCGTAGCAGTAGAGCGTCCACAGGTAGCACTGGATGTAGTCGGCCCACTGGCTGCCCCAGTTGACCAGGCTGTTGTCGGGGTTGCTGTTGAACGACGAGATGGTGTCGGGGCGGCCGAAGAGCCACATGGCCAGCTCGCCCAGGCCCTCGTCCACCCAGGAGCTCTCGTTGTTGTCGCGAGCGTAGTGGATGAGGTGCTCGAACTCGTGGGCCGCAACGGCGAGCATGTAGTCGCTGGCGGGCTGGTTCGAGTCGGTGGCGAGGTAGATCACCTCGCACTCGTTGCTGGCGAAGGGCTGGGAGCCGTCGGGGAACTGGTCGTAGACCCAGAAGAACCCGTCGGCCGAGATGTCGAAGCGGTAGTAGAAGAGGAAGATGCGGTCGAGGCCGTCGAGGGGGTTGGGCGGTTCGCCGAAGTGGCTGGTGTTCAGGTCCCAGATGCCCTGGTCGGGGAACATGCCCACCGACATGTCGTCAAAATGCGTCACGATGCGGTCGACGTCGTCCTGGTCCATGGAGACCAGCCATTCCTCGTCGTCGACCACCACGTAGCAGTGGTCGCCCATGCCGCGGACGGTGCAGGGCTTGAGGTTGGCCACCGGGAAGCCGCCCAGGTCCCAGACGTACCAGAGCCAGGAATCACCGACCTGGGGGTCGGGCGGCGGCGAGAGCGCGGGGTCGTCCGAGGGCTTCCAGAGCCCCTGGGCCTCGAGGCGGGCCCGGATGGTGGCGTGGTCCTCGCCGGGGCGCGGCAAGAGCGGGACCGGACAGTCGATGGCCGACGCGAGCGCCGGCAGGAGTAGCAGGACGGTCAGGGTGATGGCGAGCGTACGGAACATGGCGTCGGCCTCCCGGCGATCGGGACTCGGTGATCAGGTCGGAGCAAGACTAGCATATCCAAGGGTAAATGAGTGGAGAATCGGCGCCACCGGGTCGGGCCGTCGTCTCATTGGTATTGGATCTTTTGTCGGTCACGGGCGTATGTTCGGACCATGTCCGGTAGCCATCACCGTCATTCTCCGTCAATCCGCCTTTCCCTGCCCCGGAAGGAGTTTCCGATGCGATCTGGAAGATTCGCCACTCTGGTGATCACGCTACTGGCCACCGCCACCATCGCGGCCGCCGCCGACGACCCCTACCTCTGGCTCGAGGAGGTCGAGGGCGAGAAGGCCCTCGCCTGGGTCACCGAGCGCAGCGCACAGGACACCGCCGAGCTCGAGGCGGTGCCCGAGTTCGCCGAACTGCACGAGAAGCTGCTCGAGGTCTACAACTCCAGCGACCGCATCCCCTACGTCGGGATCCGCGGCGCCTGGGTCTACAACTTCTGGCAGGACGCCGACCACGTGCGCGGCGTCTGGCGGCGCACGTTCCTCGACTCCTACGTCACCGACGAACCGGTCTGGGAGACGGTGCTCGACGTGGACGCGCTGGCCGAGGCCGAGGGCGAGAACTGGGTCTGGAAGGGGGCCAGCTGCCTGCCGCCCGAATACCGCCGCTGCATGGTGACGCTCTCGCGCGGCGGCGGCGACTCCGCGGTCCGCCGCGAGTTCGACACCGTGGCCAAGGCCTTCGTCGAGGACGGTTTCGTGGTGCCCGAGGCCAAGGCGCGGGTCTCCTGGAAAGATGGGAACACGCTCTGGGTGGGCACCGACTTCGGCGAGGGCTCGCTCACCGAGTCGGGCTACCCGCGCATCGTCAAGGAGTGGCGTCGCGGCACGCCGCTAGACGAGGCCGTCACCGTCTTCGAGGGCCTGCCCACCGACGTCTCGGTGGGCGCCTACACCAGCCACCAGCCCGAGGGCGACTACCACGTGGTCTACCAGACGCCCGAGTTCTATCGCGGCACCAGCTACCTGGTCCTCGACGGCCGCCTGGTGAAGCTGGACATCCCCGAGGATGCCGACATGCAGGGCATCTTCAAGGATCAGCTCCTCGTCTCGCTGCGCATCGACTGGAACGTCGGCGATGCCATCTACCTCCAGGATTCGCTCCTGGCCATCGATCTCGACGCGTTCCTCGCCGGCAGCCGCGTCTTCCACGTGCTCTTCGAGCCCGAGGCGCGGGTCTCGCTCGGCGGCGTGTCCAACACGCGCGACGACCTGCTGCTGACCACGCTGGACAACGTGCGCGGCCGCCTCTACCGGCTGACCTTGACCGACGAGGGCTGGCAGCGCGAGGAGATCCCCCTGCCCGGCCTCGGCACCGTGAGCGTGGGCAGCGCCAGCGAGGTCGACAACACGTTCTTCTTCACCTACACCGACTTCCTCACCCCGTCGAGCCTCTACCTCGTTCGCGACGGCGAGGCGCCGGTGAAGGTCAAGAGCACGCCCGAGTACTTCGACCCCGCCGGCATGACGGTGGAGCAATACGAGGCTAGGTCGGCCGACGGCACCATGATCCCCTACTTCATCGTCAAGCCGCGCGGGTTCCAGGCCGACGGGCAGAACCCCACCATGCTCTACGGCTACGGCGGCTTCGAGGTCACCATGAACCCCACGTACTCGGCCACCACGGGCCTCGCCTGGGTGGAGCGCGGCGGGGTCTACGTGCTGGCCAACATCCGCGGCGGCGGCGAGTTCGGCCCCAGGTGGCACCAGGGCGCGGTGCAGGAGAACCACCAGAACGCCTTCGACGACTTCATCGCCGTGGCCGAGGATCTCATGGCGCGCAAGGTCACCAGCCCCGCGCACCTCGGCATCGTGGGCGGCTCCAACGGCGGCCTGCTCGTGGGCGCCTGCTTCGTGCAGCGGCCCGAGCTGTTCGGCGCCGTGGTTTGCCAGGTGCCGCTGCTCGACATGCAGCGCTACAACAAGCTGCTGGCCGGAGCGAGCTGGATGGCCGAATACGGCAACCCCGACACCGACGACTGGGAGTACATCAAGACCTGGTCGCCGTACCACAACCTGGACGAGAGCAAGGACTACCCCAAGGTCTTCTTCTACACCAGCACCCGCGACGACCGCGTCCATCCCGGCCACGCCCGCAAGATGGTGGCCAAGATGACCGACATGGGCAAGCCGGTGTACTACTACGAGAACACCGAGGGCGGCCACGGCGTCGCCGCCAATCTGAACCAGCGCGCCTACATGTGGGCGCTGACCTACGCGTATCTGTGGAAGATGCTGCGGTGAACCGGTCCCCACGGCCGCGCTGCTGACCCGACGAGCCGCCCGGTTCCTCGCCGAACCGGGCGGCTCGACCCTTCAGCCGGTGTCCGTCACGCTGCGAGCGTCAGTCGAACAGTTGCTTCACCTGGCTCCAGCTCCGGCTCTCCACGTTCAGGGCCTTGTCCGGGCTGTCGAGGTAGTGCAGCTGGCCACCGTTGATCACCTGCCAGAGGCCCTGGTCGACCTGGCAGCTGCGCAGGTTGACGATGCCTTCCACCTGGCCCAGCCACATGGACGCGCACTGCTGCATGCACATGCAGTCGGCGTTCAGCAGGGCGCCGGGTCCCACGGTGAGCAGGCTGATCAGGGGACCGTTCTCACAGAATGTGCTGTTGGTGATGGCCGTCGTACCGCCCATCAGGCCGATGATGCTGCCGCGCAGCTCGTCGCAATCCTCGATCCACGTGTTGTGGTGGAAGGTGCAGCCGTCGATGTCCAGCTTGCCGCTGGCGAGATAGACGGCCGAGGGGCAGCCGCGTCCGTTGCTGAAAACGCAGTCGGCGAGGCTGACGCGTCCTTCCTCGATGTACAGCGCATTCTTGTAGAAATCATCCCAGTGGCAGTTCTGGAACGCCACGCTGGAATGGGTGATGTGGAAGATGGGATTGCTGATGTACTGGTAGGGCCCGCAGCTGAGGTTGAAGTTGCGGAAGGTGATGTTCTCGAATCGGGTCGGTTGGCCCTGGCCGTTGATCACGAAGACCGGTTCGTCGCGCCAGTCGCCGCAGAAGCAGCAGATCTCCTCGAGCACCACGCTGCCGGGGAGTGTCGATTCTCCGCGGACGGTGATCCCGGAGCTGATCCAGTGCGGGCGCCCCACGACCTTGTAGTGGCCCATGGCGATCTGGACCACGTCGCCGGGCTGGGCCTGGCTGAGAGCCTCGGTGACGTCGTAAGTGTCTCCGGGGACATACCAGGTCCGGGCCTGGCTGCTGGCGCTGAAGAGGATCAAGAAGACGGTGAGCATTAGCAGGGCAAGAAATGGCTTGTTTCGCATGGCCTCTCCCCTCGTAGAAGGCGCCGCGCGGCAAGGGTGACTGAGGGGATTCATGCTGAATCGCGTCGGCGCCAGATGATTGGCTGCCTGGATTTCATATCCGGGGCTGGGTGCCGGACCTCCTTTCTGCGGCGCGCGGGACTCGACTTTAGGGGACGAAAACGACCTTAGTACTCCAGACACTCAAGAAAGTTGCAGAGAAAAAGCCTCGCAACCCATTATATTCGTGGGAGTTGCGGCGTGAGAATGAAATTCGTTACGGAGGTCCGCGCCCGCCGATTCTAGACCCGGAACAGGTACTGGAGCTTCAGGAAGTACTGTCGGTCGGTCAGTTTCCAGCTGTCGTGATCCTGTCCGGTGGGTGTGACGAGCTGGTAGTCCCGCGTCGATCCGATGTAGAAGATGGAGAACGGATTGATCTGGTACTGTAGCAAGGGATCGGCTTCCCACAGCTCCCGGAAGTCGTTGTACTGCAGGATCAGGCGCATCGATAGTTCCCGGGTGACCTGCAAAGACAGCTTCGAACGCAGGACATGGCCGTCGAAGAAGGTCTCGCTGGTGTCGGGGTCCTTGCTCTTCGACCAGGCGATGCTGGTCTCCAGGAGCAGCCGGTCCCAGGGCTTGAGGTCGAACCAGAGCGAGTAGTCCTGCTGCAGACCGATGGTCTCGCCGCTGTAGTAAACCTGCCGGCCATAGTTGACCGAGCCGCCGAAGACGAGGAGGTCGCTGGGCCGGGCGTTGCCACAGACGTGCCAGAGGTAGAGGCCGTCATATTCCCGGTCCCGGTACCGCTCGGCCTCGGTGGTGTACTGCACGTGGAAGTTGGTCTGGGCCTTGCGCAGGCGACCGCTGAGATTGACCTGGGCCTGCTCCTCCTTGCGCACATCCTGGTCGTTCCAGGAGCGTCCGAAGGTCAACCCCGGGTTCAACCACTCGATGACGGAACTGTTCTCGAAACGCACCAAGTAGTCGGTGGTCACGATGCCCCGGCGGTAGCTGTTGCGCCCCTCGAACCCGTTCTCGGCGCGGAAGGTGGGGCTGCGGTCCCAGTAGTCCAGGTCGAAGGACCAGCGGCGCCCGTTACGCTCGAGACTGGCGTAGAGCGCCGAGCCGTCGAAGGTCTCGCCATCGAAGTCGGCGGTGTAGCGGCCGTCGTCGAAGGTCTCGCCGTTGACGTCCGTGGTCAGCGAGGTGTCGTCCGGTTCGGTGGTGAAGCTGTGCAGGTACTGGACCTCGAGCTGGTGGTTGCGGTCGAGGCGGAGGCGGCTGTCGACCCCGACCAGCGAGCCGTTGCCGCCGCTGTCGTAGCGCCGGTCGGTGCCCACGAAGCCGAGATGGGTCTGCTCGCCGAGGTCGGTCCGGACACGGCCGATGGTGTTGAAGCTCTGCCCATTCTGGACCACCAGGCTGCGCTCCTCGAAGGGCACGATGATGGGCGAATGCTCGTCGTGCGCCGCGAGCACCCCGTAGAAGGTGTTGCCGCTGCGGCCCAGCAACTTGCCGGCCACCGAGGGATCGTTGATCTGACGCGTGTAGATGGCGTTGAACCAGGTGGTCCAGAGATCGGCGCCTTCCTGGAAGAAGGGTCGCTTCTCGGGATAGAAGAGTGCGAAGTTGCTGTTGACGTCGATCTGTGCGGCGTCCGACTCGACCTGGCTGAAGTCGGGGTTGAGGGTGGCCTCGGCGCTCAGGTCCGAGGTGATGTCGTACTTGGCGGTGAGCGAGAGCTCGCCGGTGACGTCGCCGTTGTCGAACGCGCCGCCGTCCTGGCGCTCGCCGGCCTGGGCGGCGGTGAAGGCGGGGATGAGGTCGAGGCTGCCGCCGGGGGCCACGTCTGCGATGCCGGTGACCGTGCCCCACTGGCATGGCCAGCACTGCTCGTCGCGGTCGTAGGCGGCCCACGACGCCTGGTAGCGTACGTCGCGGGGCTGGTTGCGCCAGAAGTCCACGCGCCAGGTCTGGACCGGTTGGTCGGGGAAGCGCAGGCTGCTGAAGGGGATGGCGAACTCGGCTTCCCAGCCGTCGTCGGTGATGCGCGCCGCCGTGGTGTAGATCAGGTCGTAGCTGCTGTCCTCGCCGTTGTTCGCCGAGTAGAGCAGGTCGCCCTGGATACCGTAGGGGTTCACGCACAGCTCGTAGCCGCGGGTAGCGTCGCCGAAGGTGTCGATGGCCACGATCACGTTGTCGTCGGAGAAGATCTGGTCGCGGCGACAAAACGAGGCGCGGATCTGCTCGGGATGGTCGTCCTGGCAGTGGAAGCCGACGTACAGGTTCTGGTCGTCGTAGCAGACGAAGACCGTGGTGGCGAAGGGCGGCTGGACCTGGTCGCCGGGCTGATGCTCGGCGAAGTCGGTGGCCCGGGCGGCGTCGCGCCAGCCGGGGTCGTCGAGCCGTCCGTCGATGGCGAGGGTCCCGGTGGCGCGGGCGATGGCGAGTTCGGGGAGGTAGGTGGGCTGCCAGGCGTGGGCGGGGCTGGTCGTGGTCAGGATCAGGGCCAGGAGCAGGCCAGCGCATATCCGCATGGGAGTCTCCGTCTCGGGATGGGATCGGTCGGATCGTTTCCCGTTAGACGGAGACACCAGGGGCGAAGGTTGCAACTTATTGCCGCGAAACCTTTTGAGGACTCATGAAGTCCTGTTTGCGGGTGCTGCGGGCAGCCGCACCCGCGGGGATGCTCGCGATGGCTCGGCTCCTACCAGCGACCAGGGCCCCGGCCGAAACCACGGCCCCGGCCGAAACCCCGACCCGGCCCGCGCCCGGCGCCGGCCCCACGGCCGCGCCCCGGACCCAGGCCGCGCCCGGGCGGCAGGTTCGACGGATCGTCGTTGCGTTCGGTGTCGGTCACGGGTTCGTTCGTCCCGCAGCGGCCGAGTCCCCGCCCGGTGCGGGGCCCCTCGCTCAGGGGACCTTTGCGATCGAATCCAGGCATGATGAACCTTTCCTTGCTCGGCGCGGCCCTCGTGACCGCGCGATCCTAGCCCTGCCGGCGACCCCGTCCCCGTCCCCGTCCGCGACCCCGACCGGCTCCGCACCGCCCTCGTTCCGGGGGTGCGGCCTCGACCGCGCCGCCCTCGACACGGATGGCCCAGCCGTGGACCAGCGCCTCGGCGGTCTTGCGGCGCGCCTCGGCCAGGATGCGGCCGGCGGTGGCCCGCGAGACGTTCATCAGCTCGCCGACCTCCTCGTGGGACAGGTTCTCCAGGTCGGCCAGACGTAGGGCTTCCAGTTCGTCCAGCCCCAGCGAGACCTCCTCGAGCGCCCGCAGGGGCACGCCGGCCGGCTTGAAGTGCACGACGGTCGGGGCATGGCGGACGGCGCGGGGTTTCGGGGGTCTGGACATGGTCGATACTCCTGTATTTGACTTTCGACAGTTATGAGTATATGCTCAAAACATCCGGACGTCAAATCCCCAGCGGGAGGTTGCCCATGATCATCGCCATCACCGCCCAGGGCCCCAGTCCCCAAGACGCCGTGGACCAGCGCTTCGGCCGCGCGCCCTACCACGTGATCCTCGACAGCGAGACCGGCGAGTACTCCGCGCTCGACAACACCAGGCAGATGGCCGCGTCCCAGGGCGCCGGCGTGCAGTCGGCGCAGAACCTGGTGTCCTGCGGGGCGCGCATCCTGCTCACGGGCCACTGCGGGCCCAAGGCCTTCGCCGTGCTGGGCAGCGCCGGGGTCAAGGTCTTCTCGGGCGTGGCGGGCACCGTGGTCGACGCGGTGGCGGCCTGGCGCGCCGGGGGTCTCGTGGAACTCACGCATCCCGACGCCGCTCCCCATCACTGAGGAAAGGATGCTGCCATGCGCATCGCCATCGCCAGCGGCAAGGGGGGGACGGGCAAGACCACCGTGGCGGTGAACCTGGCGCTCACTGCGGCCCGCCTCGGCCGTGAGGTGCACCTGGGCGACTGCGATGTGGAGGAGCCCAACACCCACCTCTTCCTGCGACCGGAGATCAGCGAGCGCCGGGAGGTGTCCATGCCCATCCCCGTGGTCGATCAGGACCGGTGCCGGCATTGCGGCCTGTGCGCGGAGATCTGCCAGTTCAACGCCATCGCCAGCCTGCCGGACCAGACCATGGTCTTTCCCGACCTCTGCCACGGCTGCGCCGGTTGCTGGCTGGTCTGCCCCGACGAGGCCATCGTCCCGGGCCGGCGCGAACTGGGCGAGCTGGTCAGCGGCACGGCCGAGGGAATGCGCTTCACCCAGGGCCGGCTGCGCGTGGGCGAGACGGTGGTGCCGCCGTTGATCCAGGCGGTGAAGCAGGCCACGGTCGGGTCGCCCTGGGTCATCCTGGATGCGCCGCCGGGCACCACCTGTCCGGTGGTGGAGACCATGCGCGGCACGGACTTCGTGGTCCTGGTCACCGAGCCCACGCCCTTCGGCCTGCACGACCTGGACCTGGCGGTCTCGCTGGCCCGCAAGCTGGCGCTGCCCTGCGGCGTGGTGGTCAACCGCGCACTGCCGGGCCGTGACCTGATCGATGCATACTGCGCCGAGCACGGGGTGGCGATCCTGGCGCGGATCCCGTTCCGCCGCACGGTGGCCGAGGCCTGCGCCGAGGGTGCGCTGGCCGTGGATGCGGATCAGGAGGTGGCCACGGCGCTGGTCGACCTCTTCCAGGCGTTGCAGGCCCGGGAGGTGACGGCATGATCGAGCTGGTGGTCTGCAGCGGCAAGGGCGGGACCGGCAAGACCAGCGTGGTGGCGAGCCTGGCGGCGCTGGCCCGCAACCTCGTCCTGGCCGACTGCGACGTCGACGCCGCCAACCTGCACCTGGTCCTCGAGCCCGCGCTCGAACGGTCGACCCCGTTCCTGGCGGGACATCTGGCCGTCATCCGCCAGGACGAGTGCGAGCGATGCGGCCTCTGCGCCGAGTACTGCCAGTACGAGGCCATCGTCCGCACGGTCGGCGAGTCCGAACCGGGCTACGCGGTGGATCCCCTGGCCTGCGAGGGCTGCGGCGTGTGCGTCCACTTCTGTCCGCTGGACGCCATCGACTTCCCCGAGCGTCGCTGCGGCGCGTGGCACCTCTCGCGCACCCGCTTCGGACCGCTGGTCCACGCCGACCTCGACGTGGGCGCCGAGAACTCGGGCAAGCTGGTCAGCCTGGTGCGCGAGCAGGCCCGCGAGGTCGCGACCCGACGCGGGCATGACCTGATCCTGGTCGACGGACCGCCCGGCATCGGCTGTCCGGTGACCGCGTCGCTCACCGGCGCCGACCTCACCCTGCTCGTCACCGAACCCAGCCTCTCGGGCATGCACGACCTGTGCCGCGTGCTCGACCTCGCCGACCACTTCGCCGTGCCGGCCCTGGTGTGCATCAACAAGTACGACCTGAACCGGCGTCTGACCCGGCGGGTGACCGACCTCTGCGCCGAGCGCCGTGTTCCCGTGGTGGGCCTGATCCCCTTCGAGCCCCTGGTCGCCGACGCCCAGCTCGCCGGACGGAGCCTGGTGGAATACGCTCCGCGGAGCGCCGCGGCCAGGGCCATGGCCAACGTCTGGCGCGAGGTGGAGGATGCCCTGGCCGGTGTGGGGCGCCCTCGTTGATGACGCCGGGGCTTCCGGACGGTATGCTGGCTTCGCTCTTCTGCAGGAAACGTTCGGCGAGGAAGGAGCCCGTCCCATGCCATCGCGACGCGTCCTGGCCCTGGTGCTGGCCGGGCTTCTGGCGCGCCTGCTGATCGTCTGGTCGGGCTGGGCCGAGGGTCCGCTCATCGCCGACGACGCCTACTACTACTTCAAGATCGCCGCCAACCTCGCCGCGGGCGCCGGCCCCACCTTCGACGGCCTGGCGCCCACCAACGGCTACCACCCGCTCTGGCTCTGGTCGCTGGTGCCCATCTTCGCGGTGACCGGCGACGCGCTCTGGCTGCCGGTGAAGCTGGCGCTCACCCTGGCCACGTTCTGCGACATGGCCACCGGCCTGCTGCTCCTGGCGATCCTGCGCCTCCTGGGCGCCGGCACGCGCGCCTGGCTCGCGGCCTTGTTCTGGTTCCTCTCGCCGCTCACCGTGCTCGTGGGCTTGCGCGGCATGGAGGCGTCGCTGAGCGCGCTGCTGGTGGTCCTGGTGTTCTGGCGGCTGACCGTGCTGGCGCTGGCGCCGCGGCCACCCGGTCCGGGCCAGGCGGTGGCGACCGGCCTGCTGCTCGGCCTGGCGGGCCTGGCGCGCGTGGACAACCTCGTGGTCCTGGGGCTCGCGACCGTGATCTTCCTCGTGGCCCTGGACCGGTCGACGCCACGCTGGCCCCGGCCAGCCTCCTGGCGCTGGCTGTCGCTCGTCGCCGCCACCGCTGCCCTGACGGTGCTGCCCTGGTTCTGGTGGAACCTGGCCAGCTTCGGCTCGCTCGTCCCGGTCTCGGGCCAGGTGAAGACGCATTTCCCCATCTACGGCAGCCTCGACACCGACTGGCGCTCGCTCCGTGGCGTCGCCCGCTTCCTGACCGACGCCACCGTGGCGCCGCTCTTCCACGCCGCCCGCTTCGCGAGCCTGGAGGAGTTCGCCACGGCGCGCTTCACCCACGTGGCGACCGCGGGCCTGATCGCCGCGGTGGCCGTCCCGTGGTGGCGGTGCCGTCGCGAGCTGTCCCGCCGGTTCCGGGCGACCCCGGCGGGTGCGGTCCTCTGGGCGGTGGCCGCGTTCCTGGCGGGCCACGTGATCCTGATGAGCGTGGTATGGCGCGCGTACATCAACTGGTACGCGCTGCCGTCGCTGGCGCTCTTCGCGCTGGTGCTGGCGGTGGTGGCGGCACCGGCTGTGCGGTCCGGGCGGCTGATGGTTCCGGTGGTGGTGGCCGTGGTGTTCGGCCTCATCCTGTTCGCCCGCTTCTTCACCGGCCTCGATGGCGGCCCGGCGCTGGGCGAACGCCAGAATCGAGCCCGGCTGACGGCTCTGGCCGCCGCCTATCCCGGGGACGTGCGCGCGGGGGCGTTCAACGCCGGGCTGGTCGGCTACGTGGCACCCCGGTTCGGCGCCATCACCGTGATCAACCTCGACGGTCGGGTCAACAACGCGGCCTTCGTGGCGGCCCGGGAGGGTCGGCTTTCGCGGTATATCCTCGACGAGGTCGTGGTGCTGCTGGAGAAGCCCGGCACCGGCTACCTCTACTACCGGCCGGGCGAACTGGATTCGCTCGAGGCCCGGTTCGTGCCCTGGGTCGGGTACGAACTCTGGTCCCGGGACAAGTTGCCGGCGGCGGCGCGTCCGCGCTGAGTCCTGCGGGACGCGCCGCCGCCGCGGTGAGAGGGACCTCCACACCCTCTGCCAGCACGAACAGCATCACCGCACCAGCATCACCTTCCTCGCCTCGACCCGTTCCTCGGTCTCCAGCCGGATGATGTAGGTGCCCGACGGCAGGGACCGGCCGGCATCGTCGCGGCCGTGCCAGGTGAGCGTGTGGGTCCCGGGATCGAACTGGCGGCTCGCCAGGCGCTGGAGATGGCGGCCAGCCAGGTCGTACACCCCGAGCTCGGCCCACTGCGCCCGTGTCAGGGCGAAGGTGACGGTGGTCTGGGGGTTGAACGGATTGGGGTGGACCACCAGGTTCGAGACCAGGTCCGGAACCGCATGATCCGGATTCTCCACGTTGACCACCTCGGCACAGGCGCGGTAGGCGATCTTGAGGCCGCCTCTATCGTCGGCCGTGAAGACGCAGTTGCCGCAGACGGCCACGGCGTGGGTGCGGTGGAGCGACGTCAGACCGTCGCACGCCACCGGCGCCTCGGGCGTGGAGATATCCAGGAGGCGCAGACCCTGGTTCGAGCAAGCGGCGTAGAGATAGTCGGCCATGCCGTCCGCCCGGGCCAGGTAGTCGGTGCAGCCGGCGACCGCGGCGCCGACGATCAGCTGCGGTGCGGCAGGATCGGCGATGTCGATCACCTGCACGCCGGAGTACCCGTCGGCCACGTAGGCGATGTCGTCGCGCAGGAGCACGTGGGCGGCGCTGCCCGGCGTGTCGAAGGCGCCCAGGATGACCGGAGCGTGGGGGTTGCTCGCGTCGATGATCTGCAGGCCGGCGTTGCCGTCGGCGACGTAGACCAGGTCACCGGCCACGGCCAGGCCGCGGGCCATGTCGGGCGTATCGACGTTGCCGATGAGCTGCGGCAGCGTGGGGTCGGCGACGTCGATCACCTGCAGGCCTTCCGCGCCGTCGGCGACGAAGGCCAGGGTGCCGTCCACCACGACGGCCCGGGCCACACCGGGCGTGTCCAACGCACCGACGAGTTGCGGGGCCTCGGGGTCGGTGATGTCCACGACCTGCAGGCCCTCGCTGGCGGCAGCGACATAGGCATGGTCGCCGGCCAAGTCCACGGCACTGGCGAAGCCTGGCAGGTCCAGGTGGCCCAGCAGGAGCGGCGCTGCGGGGTCGTCGATCTGGACCAGCTGCAGGCCCTCCTGGAAGCTGGCCACCGCAGCCAGGCCATCGAGGATGTCGATGCCGTAGGCCAGGCCCGGTGTCGCGGTGACGCTGACCAGGGCGTTCAGGGGTTCGCTGATGTCCACCGTCTGCAGGTCGCCCTCGGTGCCCTCGCCCGGGTCGCCGCCGACGAGGGCGTAGTCCCCGGCCAGGGCGATGCCGTTGATGGGCATGGTGGTCGCCATGCTGGCCACGGGAATCGGCCGCGTGGGATCGCTGACGTCGACCACCTGGATGCCACCGTCGTCACAGGCGAGGAAGGCGCGGCCGTCGCGGACCTGGACCCCGATGGCGGTGCCGAAGACGGCGGTGGATCCGATGACCAGGGGAGCCAGGGGATCGCTGAGGTCGACGATCTGCAGGCCCGCGTCGCCGACCGCGACGTAGGCGAGCCCATCCTCGTATTGGAGCGTGCGGGACTGGCCCTGGAGCACGACGGATTGGGCCAGGACGGGAGTCATGGGATCGCTGACGTCGATGATGACCAGGCCCAGCCAGTTGGTGGCGAAGACGTAATCATCGTGAGGCCAGGGGTGCAGCAACTGCCCCTCCACGGCGAGGCTGGCCAGGTGCACGGGAGCCGAAGGATTGGAGATGTCGAACACCATCAACCCATCCATGCTGTCGCCCAGGTAGGCGTGCGTCCCCAGGCACTGGATGGAGAAGACGTGGCCCGGCGTATCGCGCTGGCCGATGATCTGCGGCGCGGTGATCTCGGCGATGTCGATCACCTGGAAGCCCTCGTCGCCGTCGGCGATATAGGCGAGGTTGCCCACGATCTGGGTGTGGCGGGCCATGCCGGGGGTGTCGAGCAAGGCCACGGAGATGGGCGCCGCGGGGTTGGTGATGTCGAAGATCTGCAGGCCGGATTGCATGACGCCCACGAAGGCGTGGTTGCCGTCGACCGTGACCCACCAGGCGCGGTCGGCGGTGGGGGTGGCGCCGAGGTGGCGGTCATAGTCGTAGCAGAACTGCTCCTGGGCCATGGCGGCGCCGGTGGCGAGGATCGCGACCAGCGCGAGGAGGTGGATGAGTTTCATGAGCAAATCCTTCCGCTTGGAGTGCCGGGAAATAGGCACGACCTGGCCGGGCGAGCGGGCCGGTGAGACGCGGGGTGTGCGGAAGGCAGGTTGGCGGGCACGGTGCCGGATCTGGTGGTCTCACCGGTCCGGGGCGAACTACGCGAACAGGAGTCATGTGGGGGCCAGGGAGATCGGGAAGAAAATGGACACAATCAGGATAGTATGTCAATTGGACTGATCTTGAAGCGGGCTGATGAAAGCTGTAAACGCCTTTGATTATTATAGTTGCGATCGAATAGGCGAGGGGTCGACCCCTGGGCCGCAAGATCGACAAGATCAAGCGAGGCCCCGGCTTGCACCGGGGCCCCAGGAGGCAGATCCCTGCCGGAGGATCACTTCAAGAGCAGCATCTTCCGCGTCTGCATTTCGCCCTCGCTGACCAGCCGGCTGAAGTACACGCCGCTGGCCACCAGCCCGCCGCGGTCGTCGCGGCCCTGCCAGAGCACCTCGTGGCGTCCAGCCAGGAGCGCGCCGTGGACCAGGGTGGCCACCCGGCGTCCGGAGACGTCGTAGACCGCCAGGTCCACCTCGCGATCCTGCGGCAGCGAGAAGACGATGCGCGTGGCGGGGTTGAACGGGTTGGGATAGCAGCCCTCGAGCGCCAGAGCGGTGGGCAGGTCGGGGCGGTCGTCCACCGCCGTCGTCAGGTCGAAGCGGACCTCCAGGTGGAAGTCGTCCACGCCGGCCTCCACCAGCGAGCCGCTGCCCTCGTCGCTGGCCACGAAGCGCAGCTGGACCTGGTCGGTGAGGGCGATGTGGTCGAGCAGGTCGAAGGTGAACTGCTGCCAGTTCGCGCTGGACTCCTGCGTGTACTCCAGCTGGATCCAGTCGACCCCGTTGCTGGTGACGCTCACCTCCCACCAGTCCTCGCCCGGGCTGTTGCCGAGGTCGTTGGTGTACCAGCGCCAGTAGTGGACCGTGGCGGCGGTGGCGTCCGCGAGCGCGAAGACCGGGGTCAACAGCGTGGTCTTGCCGCCGTCGACGTCGGCCGTGCCGGCGGACTGGCCCGGCGTGGCGTTGCCGGTGACGAAGCACTGGACGCCGGGGTCGACGGTGTGGTCGTCCTCCATCTGGACCACGGCGCCGTCGTACGAGGTGCCCACGGGATCGGCGCGGAGCCAGACGCCGGCCGAGGCGTCGTCGTCGGCCGCGCCGATGGTCCAGCCGCGGTCGCTCTCGAGGTCGTCGAACCAGCCACCCACGGCGAGCTCGAACTGCAACTCGGCCACGTGGCCCTCGGCCGAGGTCACGGTGAGGTCGAAGACGAGCAGCGAGGGCGAGGGGCAGCTCTCGAGCACCTCGACCTGGAGCGGACTCAGCGTGGCCTGACCGCCCGCGCCGACCTGGGCGCAGGTGGCGGAGCCCATGAGGATGGAGACATGGGGACTGGCGCTGTCGAGGACCGCGGCGAGGTCGGCGGCGTCGGCGGCGCCGGTGTTGGCGAGCATCAGGGTCAGGGAGCACGTCTCGCCGGGATCGGCGGTGCCGCTGTAGTCGCCGGGGATGTCCTGGACCGCGTCGACCGTCACGCCGAGCTGCGGCGCCTGGATGGGCAGGCTGAACGCCATGTCCCACTGGTCGCCGGGGCCGGTGACCGTGAGGGTGAGCGGCGCCTGGTAGCCGTCGGGCGCGCCGCCGAGGACGGTGACGGCGAACGGGGTGCTGCCCGCGCCGGTCTCGCCCGCGGGGATGTCCGGGTAGCTGGCGGTGGGCTCGACGACCTCGAGGTAGGGGTCGTCGGAGGCGAGGGTCGCGGTCAGGCCCGCGGCGCTGGCCACGCCCACGTTCTCCAGCAGCACGTCCAGACCCACGGTCTCGCCGATGTCCAGCACGCCGTCCTGGTCGCCGTCGTCGTCGAGGACGGAGGTGGCGTTGAAGACCAGATAGGGGCCGTCGGGCGGCACCACGGTCACCTCGGCCTGCACCGTGGTCCGGTTGTAGGCCGTCACGGTGAGGGTGAGGGTCGTCGGCTCAGCGAGCGGTTCCATCAGGTCGATGACGGCCAGACCGCCGGCGTCGGCCAGGGCCGTGCCGTAGAGCACGCCGTCGGCGTAGAGCGCGCAGCGGGCGCCGGGGGCGTCGCAGCTCACGGTGTACTGGGTCATGCCGATGAGCATGGCGCCGTCGTGGTCGGCCATCAGCGGCGCGGCGGCCTTGGTGCGCACCGCCAGCGAGGGATCGCCGAAGATGGTCCAGTTGAGGAACTCGTTGGCGCCCGCCGCACCGTACTCGTCCATCATCTGGCACGAGCCGTTGAACCAGAGGCCGCCGATGGTGCGCATCTCGTCGGCCACCAGCAGGTCGATGGCGGCGTCCTGGCCGCACATGGGCGGGTTCCACGACTGGCTGATGTAGGACATGTAGGTGGCCACGGCGCCGGTGGGCGTGCCGCCGTCGGTGGCGCGCAGCCAGGCCTCGGCGAAGCAGGTGCCGGTGAAGGTGCCGTTGTTGCAGGCCACGCTGCAGATGAACGGCAGCTGGTCGCCGTTGACCAGCGCGTTGACCGAGGTGTTGCTGAAGCCGGTGGTGGACCAGGCGGTGGAGCTGCCGTGGCCGGTGTAGTTGACGATGCCGCGGCCCGCGTTCAGGGCGGTGGTCACCGCGGAGGCGCTGGCGCCGGGATCGTAGATCCGGTCCACGCCGAGGTAGCCGTAGTCGAGCAGCTTGGTGCGGATCACGTCCTCGTGCACGTTGTCGTACTCGCCGTCGTCGCCGGGTCCCTCGGCCGAGGCGATGCCCACGCCGTACTGCATCCAGTCGGGGCCGGCCGTGATGTCGCGCTCGTAGGTGATGGTGCGCAGGACCTGGGTGGCCACGTGGTTGGCGTTCTCGGCGGAGAAGCGGCCGACGAAGAGGTCGGGATAGCTGTCGCTGCCCAGGAGCGTGCTGTACTCGGGATCCGAGTCGCTGCCGATGGGGATCTGGGCGATGTCGCCCACGAGCAGGACGTAGGCCGGCGCCCAGTCGGCCAGCTCGCCGGCGATGTAGCTCTTGATCTGGCTGAACGAACTGCCGGTGTCGGTGAGGGTGACCAGGCGGGTGTCCAGGCCCTTCTGCAGCTTCCACTCCACCAGCGGCTGCATGGCGCCGGCGAAGGCGTCGTCGCTGATGATCAAAAGACCGCCGGTCTCCTCGACCGTGTCGTAGCGCAGCGCGTCGTGGTTGAGGAAGTGGTTCTCGTAGAGGCGGGCGAACTGGGGGTCGACCGCGGTGAAGGGGCGCTGGCGCTCGAGCACGTTGATCTGGCCCGGGCCGGCGTCGCGGACCTCGACCACGATGCGCGTGTGCACGCGCAGCACGTCGCTGCCCGGCAGGTACTGGAACGGGTTGGCCTGGACCACCACGCCGCGCAGGTCGCGCACGATGTGCGGCGCGTCGGCCTCGACCACGCGCTCGGGCCAGAGGCCGCTGGTCTGATAGAAGGCGTCGAACTGGTAGGCCACCGTGGCGGGGTCCACCGAGCGCAGGAGGTTGCCCTTGCTGGGGGCCACCGGCAGGTCGGGCAGGTCGACGTGCTCGGACTCGATGATGTTGGCGACCACGGCGCGGTCGTCGGGAATGGCCAGCGCGCGGCGCACCATGGGCAGCGAGGGGAAGCCGAACACCAGCGCCTGCGGGGCGCCGGGCAGGGTGATCTCGTACCAGGTGTCGTCGTCCACCTTCACCGGCGTGGCCTCGAAGCCGCCGACGGTGATGGCGTAGACGCTGCTCGTCGCGTTGCTCGAGAGGAGCTGGACTTCCAGGGGCACGTCGCCGCCGAGGTCGATCCACTCGGCGGAGGCCGTCAGGGGCACGAGCAGGGCGAGCAGGGCGATGAGGCCCAGGAAGGACGAACGGGCGAGGTTTGGGCGTTGCCAAGTGCGCATGGCGGCCTCCATCCTGGCTGCTGGCGAGTGGGCGAACCGGTCTCCGGGGACCGCGAGCAATGGTCTCAGGGGTCGATTATAACATTTCAGGCTGGATTTGCGTGGGGTTTCCTCCCGGAGTGCCACCGCCCCGCCCGTCCACCGTCCCGGACGATCTCTCCTGGCCTCACCCGCGATCCACGCTATGATCGAGCCAAAGAAACCCCGGCTGGCCCGGGTAGGATCGCCTGTCTGCGGAAGGCCGGCAGCGGTGGAAGGGAGCGCCCGTGCAACCGTGGCTCATCTTCGTGATCATCCTCGTCCTGGCGGCGCTGGCCACGGTGGCCTGGCGACAGGATCAGAAACGCCGGCGGCTGCTGCGCGCCTGGGCGCGCAGCCAGGGCATGAGGCTGGTCGCGGAGAAACAGCGCGGCTGGGAGCGGGAGTACGCGGCGTACCGGATCCTCGAGCGCGGCCACTCCCGACACACGACGTTGCACATCGAGGGCGAGGTCGACGGCCGCCGGGTGCGCTGCCTCGACTACCGCTTCACCACGGGTTCGGGCAAGAACCGCCAGACCCATCGCCGGGCCATGGTCATCCTGGACACGGGCACGCCGGTGATCCCGCTCTGCATCCGGCCCGAGCACGTCTTCGACCGCGTGGGCGAGTTCTTCGGCCACGACGACCTGGATTTCGAGTCGGCCGAGTTCAGCCGCCGCTTCCACGTCTCGGCCGCCGACCGCAAGTGGGCGTACGACGTGATCCACCAGCGCACCATGGACTACCTGCTCGAGGCGCCGGCGGTGACCATCGAGTTCGGCTTCGCCGAAATCGCCGTGATCAGCAACGGTGCGCTCACGCCCGGCCACTGCCACCAGGGCCTGAAGGTGGCGCGCCGGATGCTCGACCTCGTGCCGGACGACGTGCTGGCCCAGCTCAAAGGAGACCATCGGTGAATCCCCTGATCATCGTCGGCATCGTGGCGGGGGCGGTCCTCTTGTGGATCGTGCTCAACTACAACGCGCTGGTCCGGACGCGACAGCACGTGCGCGAGTCGTGGTCGGACATCGACACCGAGCTGAAGCGGCGCTACGACCTGGTGCCCAACCTGGTGGAGACCGTCCAGGGCTACGCGGCCCACGAGCGCGAGCTCTTCGCCAGGGTCACAGCCGACCGCGCCCGCGCCGCCGCCTCCCACGGCAGCCCCGGCAGCCAGGCCGCCGACGAGAAGCCGCTGGTCGAGGGCATGCGCCGGCTGCTGGCCGTGGCCGAGGGGTATCCCGAGCTCAAGGCCAGCGAGAACTTCCTGGCGCTGCAGCAGGAACTGGCCACCACCGAGGACCGCATCCAGCGGGCGCGGCGGTACTTCAACGCCAACGTGCGCGAACTGAACACGCGCGTGGAGGTGTTCCCGTCGAACCTGGTGGCGGCCATGTTCGGGTTCACCCGCGAGGAGTTCTTCGAGGTGGAGACGGCCACGATCCGGCAGGTGGTCGACGTGTCGTTCGAGGGGTGATCGGCCGTCGGGCCCTAGAATGGCGCACGACGAGCTTCCGGGACGGCGAATTCGACCTCGCCGAGACACGGGTGACAGTCTTTGCGACGCTGGTGTTAGCGACCAGGGCTGCTGCCGGGCTAAGATTCTCCGCGATCAGGTGATGGATGTCGCTTGCGAGATCCAGACACCGCCAACCAAGGCGACGATGCACGATCCGGAGGACACCATGATGAAGTTTGGTATCATTGCTTGCGCTCTGCTTATGATCGCTGGGGCCGCCATGGCCGAGACGGTCACGATCGAGTTCCACGGCGAGGTCGAGTACAATCAGATCAACAGCGGCCCCTTCGCCGATGTGAACAGCGGCGATCTGGTGCTGGCCACCTTCACGGTGGACTCGGACAACTTCGTCGACAGCGACACCTACGGCGTGCGCTCGTTCCCCATCGACCTCGCGTCCTTCGCGCTGACCATGGGCACGGTCGGTCCGATCCCCCTGGTCGATCCCCAGCCCGATGGCCAGACCAGCTACTTCGTGCTGCGCAACGACGACCCGGCGGCCGACGGCTTCTTCGTGGCCAATGACCCGGAATGGCCGTACGTCAACCCGGCTCTCGACGTCCCCGCCCAGATCGATCCCTACTTCGGCTTCCACTGGGAAGTGGGCTACGAGGGCGATGTGCTCGCCTCGCGCGACATCCTCGATGCGGTGGGCACCTACGACTACACCGGCCTGACCAGCTTCTACACCACCATCGCCGACGCCTGGGCCGACGCCATGGGCCTGATCTACACCCAGACCGTCATCTCGGTGGAATCGGTGGCCGTGGAAAACACGACCTGGACCGAGGTCAAGGCTCTGTTCGAATAGTCCCGCCGAATGGTGGACCGGGGGCCGTCTCCGCGCGGGAGGCGGCCCTTCCCTATGGGCGTCGCGGCGGCGGATTCCGCCGTGGATTGGCGTACACGGTGGGCGCCACCTCGGCGAACCTCGCCCGCTGCGCCGGCGACAGGACGCCGGCTTCTGCCAGCAGCATCACGGCGGAGAGCGAGTCGATCCGGGCCCGGGCCTGGCTCGCCTCGCGGACCAGCGCGGTGAAGCGCCCGGTATTGAGCTGGGGATCTGCGAACGCCACCGAGACCCGGTGGTTGGCCGCTTCCGCCCGCTGCCGGAGCTCGGCCATCTCGGGCAGATGGTCCCGCAGGATCTCCTCGATGGACTGCTGCTGCTCCACGCTCAGGTCCAGGTGCCGGCTCATGCTCGCCAGGTGGTTCCGGATGAGGACCTCGGGGGCCGGCTGCGGCGCGCCGTGCTCTCCTGGCGGAGGATCGTGAGGGCCTGGTTCGCCGGGATGACTGCCGGGAGGCAGGCCGGGACGGTCGGCGAGCCGGACGTAGAACAAGCCCGCATTCAGGCCGAGCGATAGTGCGAGCAGGATCCACAGCGCTCTCTTCATCATCCTCCCGACCTTTCCTGGGCGAGGGCCCCGGTGTAGATGTCCAGCAGCGAGGCGTCCGTCGTGGCGGGCCAGATCTGGTCGATGATGCCCCGGGTGACCGGATCCTGCTCCGTCAGATCACTGGTCGCGGGGGCGCCCAGCAGCAGTCCCAGGACGATGCCGGCGAGGCAGGCGGCGGCCGTTCCGGCGGCGAAGAGCGGACTGAGACGGCGGTCATTCCGTCCCTCGAGCTGTTCCTGGAGCAGTGGCCAGACCGGCTCGGGTCCGGAGGTCTGCTCATCCTGGGCCATGGCGTACCGGACGGCCTCCAGCTCGGCGAGCACGCCACGGCAGGTGGCGCAGCCCCGGCAGTGGTCGCGCACCCGCGCGGATTCGTCCTCCGATAGTTCCGCATCGAAATACGCCTGCAAAACGGGCTCCTGGGGGTGTTCCAAGCCTCTCATCGCGTCCTCCCTCGGCGTGAGAAATCCTGGCGCAGGGTCAGCATCGCCCGGTGCAGGAGCATCTGCACGGCGGCGGGCGTCAAGTCCATGGCCGTGGCGATCTCGGCGTACTTGAGGCCCTGGTACTGCTTCAGCAAAAGCGCCTGACGCTGGCGCTCCGGTAGCCTGGCGATGGCCTCGCGCACCTCGTCCCGCACCTCTCGTCGTTCCAGTTCCTGCTGGGCATCGGGGGCGCCCGCGGGCGGGTCCGGACGATGCTGATCGAAGGATAGCCAGCGGATGATCTTGCGCCGGCGCAGCCTGCTGCGCGCCAGGTTGCCCGCGATCCGGAAGAGCCAGCTCTGGAACTGGCCCGACGGCACGTAATTGTCGGCCGAGCGAATCATGCGCAAGAAGGTCTCCTGACAGAGATCCTGGGCGTCCTCTCGCGATCCGAGCATCCTGACGAGGAACGCGAAGACCGGGGTCTGCCAGCGTTCGACGAGGAGGCGGAACGCGGCCTCGTCGCCACCGGCCCCGCGCGTCATCAGTTGATCGTCGGATGTCTGCAAGCGGCTTTCCTTCGAACCCAACGCGCGACGTCGGGGATCGTTTCGCGCGATCTCGCACCGGACCGGCCAGAAAAAGCGAAAGGGTCTCGCGGCTCACTCGTTCAGCCCTTCAAGAACCGCACGGAATCCCCTGGATTGTCAATCGATCCTCTCGATCAGGAAGCGTGGAACCATGAGAGCAGGCGTCCGCATCCCCGTTCCGGTCTTCACGGCCCTGATCCTGCTGCTGTCGATCAGCCCCGGCCGTGCCGACAGCCCGGTGCCCTACCCCGTGGTCGATACCGGTCAGCAGACGTGCTTCGATGCCGCGGTCCCGATCGCGGCGCCGGCCGCCGGAGAGCCCTTCCACGGCCAGGATGCCCAGCACGACGGATACCAGCCGACCCTCGCCCTCGGCGGCGACGGCCTGACCGTCCTGGACCACCAGACCGGCCTGACCTGGCAGCACATGCCGGACACCGACCTCGACGGCGACCTCGAGCCCGACGACAAGCTCTCCTGGTGGGCGGCGCTGGACCAGCCGGCGGTGCTCAACGCCGTGGCCTTCGGCGGTTACGACGACTGGCGACTGCCAGGCATCAAGGAGCTCTACTCGCTCATCGACTTCCGCGGCGTCGATCCCAGCGGCTACGAGGGCGACACGGACGGCCTCGTCCCGTTCCTCGACACCACGGTCTTCACGTTCATCTACGGCGACGAGAGCCTGGGCGAGCGGATCATCGACTCGCAGTACTGGTCCGCCACCGAGTACGTCAGCACCACCATGAACGGCGACCACACGGTGTTCGGCGTGAACTTCGCCGACGGTCGCATCAAGGGCTACGGCACCTCCCTGCACGGGGTGGACAAGACGGCCTTCGTGCTCTGCGTGCGCGGCAACACCGACTACGGCGTCAACGATCTGCACGACAACGGCGACGGCACGGTGACCGACCTGGCCACCGGCCTGATGTGGATGCAGGCCGACAGCGGGGTCGGGATGGACTGGCAGGCGGCGCTGGCCTACGCGGAGGACCTGACCTTGGCCGACCACGTCGACTGGCGCCTGCCCAATGCCAAGGAACTGCAGAGCATCGTGGATTACAGCCGCTCCCCGGCCACCCACGGCACCGCGGCCATCGACCCGGTCTTCCAGTGCACCGCCATCCTCGACGAGGGCGGCGCCACCGACTTCCCGTTCTACTGGACCGGCACCACCCACGAGAACTGGACCCTCCAGCCCGGAGCCATGGGCGTCTACGTGGCGTTCGGCTCGGCGCTGGGCTGGATGCAGTCCCCGTTTCCGCCCTACGACTATACCCTTCTGGACGTGCACGGCGCCGGCGCCCAGCGGAGCGACCCCAAGCAGGGCGACGCCGGCGACTGGCCCCATGGCCACGGCCCCCAGGGCGACGTGATCCGGATCGACAACTTCGTGCGCTGTGTGCGCGATGCGGCGGCCGTCTCCGCCGTGGAGGACGAGGTCCCGGACGCAGACCCGGGGCTGCGGATCGAGAGTGCACCCAATCCCTTCAACCCGACCACCGAGATCTTCTACACGGTGCCCGCTGCGGGCCCGGTCGAGCTGGCGATCCACGACCTGAAGGGCGCCCGGATACGCTCCCTGGTCCGGGAGCACCTCGCTGCCGGTGAGCACCGGGTGCGCTGGGACGGCACCGGCGAGGACGGCCGCGGCCAGCCCAGCGGCCTCTACCTGGCGCGGCTCGCCAGCGTGTCCGGGACCCGCACCCTGAAACTGATGCTGACCAGATGAACCGAATCGGCCACGGCCAGACCTCGTCGACACCAGGAGGAACATCATGAAACCGGCAACCATCGCGCACGCTCTGGTCCTTGCGGCCCTGCTGCCCGGCCTGGCCTGGGCGGCTCTCGTCCCGGCGTCCCATCCGCTTTTCGACGGCGATGCGGTGCACGAGATCCACCTCACCTTCGCCCAGCCGGACTGGTGGGAGCAGCTCACCGAGAACTTCGAGGAGTACGACGATCCGCCCTATCTCGAGGCCGGCTTCGACTGGGACGCGACCCATCTCGAGACCATCGGCGTGCGCTTCAAGGGCAACAGCAGCTACATGGGCTACCAGGGCCTGAAGAAGTCCTTCAAGCTGGACATCGACGCGTTCACCGCGGGGCAGGAGATCGCCGGGCTGGACAAGCTCAACCTCAACAACTGCTACCTGGATCCCAGCTTCGTCCGCGAGAAGGCGGCCTACGAGCTCTGCGCAGCCTCGGGCCTGCCCACCGAACGCACCAACTACGTGGCGCTCCACATCAACGGCGACTACTGGGGGCTCTACCTCCTGGTGGAGCAGTTCGACCAGGAGTTCATCGAGAGCCGCTTCGGCGACGGCGAGGAGGGCAACCTCTGGAAGGGCGAGCCCCACGGCACGCTGGAATACCTGGGACCCGACCAGAGCGCCTACTACGCCGATTACGAGCTCAAGACCAACGAGGAGGTCAACGACTGGTCGGGCCTGGTGACATTGACCGACAAGCTGAACAACACGCCGCTGGCCACCCTGCCCGACAGCCTGCACAACCTCGTGGACGTCAACTCGGCGGTGGCCATGCTGGCCGTCGAGAACCTTACCGTGAACCTGGACAGCTACATCGGCCGTTGTGTGAACTACTACTTCTACCACCGTGACCTGGACGGACGTTTCGTGTTCGCCAAGTGGGACCAGAACGAGGCGTGGGGCGTGTTCAACATGTGGAACCTCTCGCTGGCCCAGCTGAAGCAGCTCGATCCCTACTGGGTCAACCCCCAGCCGGGTGAGCAGCGGCCACTCGCCACGCGCCTCTGGCAAATCGGCGACTACGACGCGCTATACCGCGGCCACCTGCAGCGGCTGCTCGCCGGCGCGGCCGAGCCGAACACGCTGCTCGCCCGCATGGAGGAGCTGCGCGATCTCATCCGGCCCTGGGTCGAGGCCGATCCCAACATGATGTTCACGGTGGCCCAGTTCGAGGCGGCCATGACGGCGAACATCTATGCCGCCGGCGGCCCGCCGCCGGGCCGGCTCATCCCGGGACTCGAGCCGTTCATCCGCGACCGGAGCAGCTATCTCGAGAGCCTGCTCGGCACCTGGACGGCGCCGGACGGGCTGGTCCTCAACGAATTGATGGCCAGCAACGACGGCACCGTCGCCGATGAGCACGGCGATTACGACGACTGGATCGAGGTGACCAACGCGGGCCCGGTCGCCGTCGCGCTCGGCGGCCTCGGCTTGACCGATCACCTCGAGGGTCCTCCCGACTTCGTCTTTCCCGACCTGACCCTCGCCCCCGGAGAGCACGTGCTGGTCTGGGCCGACGAGGAACCGACCGAGGGCGACCTCCACCTGCCCTTCAAGCTCGACGCCGACGGCGAGGACGTCTACCTGACCGACGGGGCCGTCATCATCGACCAGGTCACCTTCCCCGGGCTGGGCTCGGATGTGAGCTGGGGCCGCTGGCCGGACGCGACGGGCGACTGGCAACTACTGAGCGCCGCCACGCCCGGGGCGGCCAACGAGAACCCCACTGAACCGGAGACCATCGACCTGTTCATCAACGAGTTCCTGGCCCTCAACACCAGTGGGATCACCGACGAGGCGGGCGAGCACGAGGACTGGCTCGAGATCTACAACCCCGGTCCCGAGGCGGTGGCCATGGGCGGGTTGTTCCTGACCGACGACCTCGCGGAAACGACCCAGTGGTCGTTCCCCGACACCACCCTGGCCGCCGGTGATTTCCTCCTGGTCTGGTGCGACAACGACCCGGAGGACGGACCGCTGCACGCGACCTTCAAGCTCAGCGGCGATGGCGAGGAGATCGGCCTGTTCGGCCGCCTGGCGGCGGGGAACGAGGAGATCGACAGCCACGTATTCGGGGTCCAGGTCGACGACACGAGCGAGGGACGCCAGACCGATGGGGCTGCGCAATGGGTCGCCTTCGCGACGCCGACCCCGGGCGCAAGCAACGGCGATTCGGTGGCCGTGCCCGACGCCGAGATTCTCCGGCTCCGCCTGTTGCCGGCGTATCCGAACCCCTTCAACCCGCAGACACGCCTGTGTTTCGAGATCCCGAGCGCCGGACGGGTGCGCCTGGAGATCTTCGACGCCAGGGGACGGCTGGTGGCGCGACTGCAGGACGGATCCTTGCCGGCTGGTCACCACGAGGTAGTATGGGACGGACGCGACCGCCGGGGAGGCGCGCTGGCCTCGGGTGTCTACCTGTCACGGCTGTCCTACGACGGCACGGTGATCTCGGGGCGCCTGACCCTCGTGCGGTGAGGTCGCGGGAGCCGGACCGCGGTCCTTTTGGACCACACTTCAGCAGGACAGGTGCCCCGTGCCGCTGATTCCCGTGCGCGAGATCGACGACCGACTCGAAACCCTCTACGATCTGGTCGCCGAGGACGAGGACGTGCGGAGCTGTCGCGACCTCGACGACAGCGCCTGTCACTGGGTGCCGCGAAACTTCTTCGTCCTGCTCGTGAGCAACACGCTGACCAAGCTCGGCGACGCGCTGGCGAGTCCCAAGACCGTGCTGGCCTGGGTGATGGCCGCGGTGGGGGCGCCCACCGCCATGGTGGCCATGCTGGTTCCCATCCGCGAGTCGGGATCCATGCTGCCACAGCTGATTCTCGGCGGCGTGGTCCGGCGCCAGCCGCTGCGCAAGCCGATCTGGCTGCTGGGCAGCGTGCTGCAGGCCGTGGCCGTGCTGGGCTGCGCCGCGGCGGCCGCCTGGCTCACGGGCCCGGCGGCGGGGGCGGTCATCCTCGGCTGCGTGGTCGTCTTCTCCCTCGCCAGGTCGCTGAATTCCATCGCCAGCAAGGACATCCTGGGCAAGACCATCCCCAAGGGGCGGCGCGGTCGCCTGGGTGGGTTCGCCGCCAGCATCTCGGGGGTGCTCACCCTCGCGGTCGGGGTGTGGTTCGCCGTGCGCGAGCGGGGCGAGGACAGCCCGCTGTTCTACGCCTTGCTGCTGGCCGGCGCGGGCCTGCTCTGGCTGCTCGCGGCCGCGGTGTTCCTGGCGTTGCGCGAGGACCCCGGCGAGACCGCGGGAGGTGCCAACGGCTGGCGCGAGGCCTGGAGCCGGCTCGGCCTCCTGCAGACCGACCCGGCGTTCCGACGCTTCGTCGTCACCCGGTCGCTCTTGCTCTGCTCCGCGCTCACCGCGCCGTTCTACGTGGTGCTGGCGCGCCAGCACGGTGGCGGTGGCGCCTCGCTGCTGGGGACGTTCCTGGTGGCCGGGGGCCTGGCCTCCAGCTTGTCGGCACCGGTGTGGGGCACCATGGCCGACCGCTCGAGCCGCCGCGTGATGATCGCCGCCGCGCTCCTGACCGCGAGCCTGGGGATCGGCGTGTTCGTGCTCATGCGCTGGCAACCGGGCCTGGCCGCCACCTCGTGGCTCTTCCCCGCGTTCTTCTTCGCCCTCGGCGTGGCCCATGCCGGGGTGCGCGCCGGCCGGAAGACCTACCTGGTGGACCTGGCCGGCGGCGTCAAGCGCACCGACTACGTGTCGGTGAGCAACACGCTCATCGGTCTGGTGCTGCTGGCGGTGGGAGGGCTCACGAGCCTGATGTCGTTCCTGGCGCCGGAGGAGTTGATCCTGGGCCTCTCGCTGCTGGGGTTCGGCGGCGCGCTGATGGCGGTCACGCTGCCGGAGGTCCAGTGAACCCGTGAGTCGGCTGGCCGCCTCCCGCGATCGGCAGGCGGCCAGCGCTGCCGAGGGTCAGCGATAGAGGCTCTTGACCGTGTCCCAGGTCCGGCGCTCGGTGGCCACGGGGTTGTCGTTGCCGATCTTCACCGAGGCGAGGTACCAGCCTGCCTCCACGAACGCATCGTCGCTCCCGAACTCGAACGACACCTGGATGGTCTGGCCGATGTACGCGCTCAGGTCGAAGCACGAGGCGAGCCAGCCCACGTTCAGGCCGGTGAACCCGGACTGGAAGTCGACGCACCAGGCGTACCAGTCGCCCGGGACGTTGATCACGCCCGGATACCCGACGAGGGGCGTGATGATGTCGCCATTGACCTTCACGTTGCCGCCGTCCCAGAGGTTCTCGGCGTCGTAGTAGTGGAAGATCTCCATGAGATAGGATTCGGCGTCCACGGTGAACGGCGGGGTCAACAGGGCCTCGCCCGCGTCGGTGGGGTAGTCACCCTCGAGGACGGTGCCCCAGACGTTGCCGGGAGCGTCGGGGACGTACGTGGTCGCGCCGTGCTCCCAGATGGGCGCGCCCTGGTCGTCGCAGGCGCCGGTTGTGAAGTCCTGCGGGCCATTGGCGAAATCCCAGTCGTGGATGACGTTGACGAGGTTGCAGGGGACGCGCAGCGGCTGCTGGGTGTCGTACACTGGCTTGTCTGCCAGGGCGATGCCGACAGTGAGCAGGCAGAGCAGGGCCGTGATCAAGAGACGCATGATACACTCTCCTGGTGTGAGGGTGCTTCGAGCGGGATGGAGAGCCCATCCTGAATTGGCCCGATCATAGCACATTGTCACGTTTTTGGGATGAATTCCGGTCAGGTGCTCGCCTGATTCCCGCGGTCCGGCAGCGTCGGCCGGTAGCGGAGCCCCCGACGCCAGCGTTCGGGCCAGCCCGCCGCGCCGCAGGCGGCTCCCAGCAAGGCGCCGAGCACCGCACCGCGGTGGCAATTGTCTCCCCCCACCATGGTGTTGGCAACGAGTCCGTCCTCCGGCCGGCTGGCGTACTTGCGGGCCATGTGCAGCACCGCCGGCACCGCGTCCTCGACGTAGCAGGCGGACGACACGAGACGGCCGATGACCTCGAGGTCGTCGCGGCGGGCCCAGCGATCGTAGTCGTTCGCCAGGAGCGGATTGGGGTCATGGCGGCCGGCCTGGTCGATGGTGTCCGGGAGCGGCGCGCCGGCCAGCACGGGCAGCAGCACGTCGGCCACCGCGTCGAGAGCCCCGGCCATGGTCGTCCCCCGGTGGGTCAGCTCGCGGTGTTCGTGGGCGGCGGCACGGGCCAGGTCGGGATCGTCATGATGGTAGATCAGCAGGGCCACCGGGCCGGCCAGGCCGCCGATGTGCTTCTCGGTGATCCCGCAGTCCCGCAGGGCGATCCCTCTGGCCCGGCGGTCGAAGAAGCCGCGCAGCCATTCCTCGGCGTAGGTGTCGCGGTGGCTGGCGGGGTCGCGCAGGAACGCGATCATGCGTTCCAGGTAGAGGTCGGGATCGTACCGGCCGTGTTCGGCCAGGGTGGAGAGCAGCACCTCGACGAGTTTGAGGTTGAGCGTGTTCTCGCCTGCGGCCAGGTGCTGGTGGTAATGGACTCCCGGCCGACCCCAGTACTGCGCCTGATCGTGCAGGATGTCGGCCTCGGGGTTCCGCGGCGCGTAGTGCGAGCGATGGAGGATGCTGTCCGGGTGCGGATTGCGCGGCGCGACCAGGTCGCGCACCTCGCCGTAATCGCGGCGCAGCGCCTGGCGGTCGTAGTACCAGTGCACGGGCATGGCCAGGGCGTCGCCGAGGAACAATCCCCAGAGCGCGCCTTCGGCCCGCTGGCGCGGCGCGGTGATCTCGTTCAACTCCGGACCTCCAGGGTCACTTACCCGAGCTTGAGCGGGGCGCCCGGACCCACGGGCAGACCCAGCAGGAACCAGGCGATCAGCAGCAGGCTCCAGACCAGGAAGAACGCCACCGAGTAGGGCAGCATGGTCGCCACCACGGTCCCGATGCCGGCGCGGTCCTCGTATCGCTTCATGAACGCGACGATGAGCGGGAAGTAGGACATGAGCGGCGAGATCACGTTGGTCACGCTGTCGCCCACGCGGTAGGTGGCCTGCACCAGCTCGGGCGAGTAGCCCAGCAGCATGAACATGGGGATGAACACCGGCGCCATGATGGCCCACTTGGCCGAGGCACTGCCCATGACCAGGTTGATCATGGCCGAGAGCATGACGAAGGAGATCATCAGGGGCACGTCGCCCAGGCCGGCCGATTGCAGCGCGCCGGCGCCCTTGACCGCCAGGATGAGTCCCAGGTTGGTCCACTTGAAGTAGGCCACGAACTGCGCCGCGAAGAAGCAGAGCACGATGTAGACCCCGAGGGTCTCCATGCTCTTGCCCATGCCCTCGATCACGTCGCTGTCGTTCTTGAAGGTCCGCGCGCCCAAGCCGTAGGCGATGCCCAGGATCGCCGCGCCGCCGAAGATGAAGGCCACGATGCCCGAGGTGAAGGGCGAGCGGAGGAGGTCGCCGGTGGCGGGATCGCGCAGATAACCGCCCGCGGGCACGGTGCCGGCGAGCAGGAAGGCCACGAACATGAGGCCCGCCACGCCGGCGAACCGCAGTCCACGCTTCTCTTCACCGGTCAGTCGCGACAGTTGCTCGTCCCCGTCGTTGCCGCCGTAGGCGCCCAGCCGCGGGACCACGATCTTCTCGGTCACCCAGGTGCCCGCCGCGGTGATGAAGAAGGTGGAGACGATCATGAAGTACCAGTTGCAGGCGGGGTTGACCAGGTAGCCGGGGTCGATGATCCGGGCCGCCTCCTCGGACAGCCCCGCGAGCAGCGGATCCACCGTGCCCAGCAGCAGGTTGGCACTGTAGCCCCCCGAGACCCCGGCGAAGGCGGCGGCCATGCCGGCCAGGGGATGGCGGCCGACGGTCTGGAAGATGATGGCGCCCAGCGGGACTAGCAGCACGTAGCCCACCTCGCTGGCGGTGTTGGAGAGGATGCCGGCGAAGACGATCAGGAAGGTGAGCAGACTGCGCGGTGCCGACAGGACCAGCAGGCGCAGCGCCGCGCCGATCAGGCCGCTCCGCTCGGCGATGCCGATGCCCAGCATGGAGACCAGCACCGTGCCCAGCGGGGCGAAGGAGGTGAAGTTGGTCACCATCTCGGTGAGGATGCGGTGCAGGCCGTGGAGGCTGAGCAGGCTCACCGGCACGATCACTTCGCCGGTGCCGGGGTGCACCGCCTCGATGTCCAGCGAGGCGAAGAGCGCCGAGAGCAGGACCACCAGCAGGCCGAGACCCGCGAAGAGGGTGGCGGGGTGGGGCAAGGCGTTGCCCACGCGCTCGATACTGCCGAGGAAGCTGGCCAGGAGGCGTGATTGGCGGGAAGCGTTGGGAGCGGTCGCGGTCATGCTGGTCACGGTCTCCAGTGCTGGCGGAACGGAGGAGCGAGGAATTAATCAAGACAAAATAAGTAATAATATGGGAGCGGCGAGTGCCCGGCTTCGTGTTCCTGGTCGGGGATATGCGTCATGAGGTGAACGAGACTACTTTGACGCCTTGTCACCGTATGCGGAAGCATCGCGGGGCATGCCCCGATCCCGACCCGAGACTGGAGTCCGCCGACCATGTTGCCGACCCGTCCGATTCCGAGGCTGCTGCTGGCAGTCAGCACGTTCGCCCTGCTTCTGGCGGCCGGCCTGGCGCTGGCGGCGGATCCTCCGGTGCCCGCCTTCAGCGGCACCGATCCCGACAGTGCGCTCGTCAGCGTGGTCGACGCCCTGCCGGGCGAGATGATCACCCTCGAGGCCGCGGTGGCCGAGGCGCTTGCCCGCGATACCGCGGTGGCCGTGGCCCGGGCCGAGCTCGAGGCGGCCGTGGGCGCCGAGCGGCGCGAGGGCGGCATCTTCAATCCCGAGCTATACGGCGAGGCCGAGCGGCTCGGGGACAGCCAGCCCACCGCCTCGTTCTTCTCCGGTGCGGATGTCCTCGAGACCGAGAGCACGCGTCTCGGCGCGGGAGCCCGGATGCTGCTGCCCCTGGGCACCGAGCTGTCGGCATCGCTCAACTCGCAGCGCGTGACCAGCAACTCCTCCTTCGCCACGCTCTCGCCCCAGTACGACACCTACGGGCAGCTCGAACTGGTGCAGCCGCTCCTGCAGGGCTTCGGCCCCGGCACGCGCAGCGAGCGCGACGCCGCCGCCAGCGAACGCGAGGGGGCGGCGGCCAACTACGACGACACCCGGCTCGCGATCCAGGCCGAGGTCGAGACGGTCTACTGGGCGATCTACGCCGCCGAGCGTGATCTCGCGGTGCAGCAGCTGATCCGCGACCAGGCGGCCAGCTTCCTCGACGAGGTGCGGCAGCGGGCCCGCTCGGGTCTGGTCGGGCCGGCCGAGGAGGCCAACGCACGGGTCTTCCTGGCACAGCAGGAGCAGGCGGTCCTCGACGGCGAGGAGGTCCTCGACAGCCTGTCCGACCGGCTGGCCACCTTCATGGGCCGCCGGCCGCGAGGCGCCGACCCGCGCTTCCGGCCGCTGGACGTTCCGGCGGACACCTTCCCGCACCTCGATCTCGACGCGCTCCTGGCGCTGGTATACGAACGCAACTTGCAGATGGCCGCGGCCGAGCAGCAACTGGCCGCGGTCAGGGCCCGGGCCACCGGCGCGCGGTACAACGCGCGACCCCAGCTCGATCTCGTGGGCCGCCTCGGCGGCCGCGGACTGGCGGGCACCGGCCGCGATCTCATCCTCGATTTCGGCGGCGGCGACCCCGACACCATCCGCAACGATCTGGACACTGGCCTCGGCCAGGGGCTGGAGCAGGTCTTCAAGCGCGACTTCCCCACCTGGAGCGTGGGCATGCGGTTCAGCGTGCCCATCGGCGGCGGGACGACCGCCGGCGAGCGCGACCGCCTGAGCGCCGAGGTGGTCCGTGCCGAACAGCAGCTCGAAGCGCTGCGCCGGGCTCTCGGCGAGGAGGTGCGCGCCCAGTTCCGCGAACTGGACCGCAGCCAGCGTCGGCTGGAATTCGCCGAGGACGGGATCGAGGCTTCGCTCGAGCAGGTCCGCATCGGTTCGTTGCAATTCCGCAGCGGTCGGACCACCGCGTTCGAGGTCGTCCGGCTGGGTGCTGATCTCGCCGACGCCCAGCGGCGCTATTCGTTGGCCCTCGTGCGGACCGCCCGGGCGGCCGCCACCCTGCGGCGCCTGACGGCGGGCGCCTTCCCCGGTCCGTTGACCGATCCGTCACCTGTGAAGGAGTCGACACCGTGATGTCGCGACGAATTTCCCGTTCCGTCGGCCTGCACAAGCCGGTGCAGGTCGCGGCAGCCATGCTGGCGCTGGTCCTGTCCGGCTGCGGCGATGGCCAGCAGGGCGGCGGCGGTTTCAGCATGCCGCCCATGCCGGTGGAAGTGGCGCCGGTCACGACCGGCCAGGTGGTCGACCGGTTCTCGGCGGTGGGGTCGCTCGAGGCCAGCGAATCGATCATGGTGGTGGCGGAGATCGACGGCGCCGTGGCGCGACTGCCGTTCGCCGAGGGTCGGGCCATCGCCGCCGGAGGGCTGATCGCCCAGCTCGTCGATGCGGAGCTGGCGGCGCAGGTCGCCCGTGCCGCGGCGGTCCGGGACCAGCAGCAGGCCACCTACCAGCGGACTCGCGATGTGGTCGAGCAGCGGGCGGGCGCGCCCCAGGACCTCGACGATGCCGCCGCGGCGCTGAAGGTGGCGGAAGCGGAACTGGATCTGGCGCAGGCCCGGCTGGCCAAGACCCAGATCAAGGCGCCGTTCGCCGGCATCACCGGCGTGCGGCTGGTGAGTCCCGGAGCGTTCCTGCGCGCCGGAACACCCATCACGGAGCTGGCCCGCATCGACGAGCTGCGGGTGAACTTCACCGCGCCCGAGCGGCTGCTGGCGCGGATGGCTGTGGGCGCCAAGGTCCAGGTGACCACCAGCGCCTTCGCCGACCTCACGGTCGAGGGCACCATCGACGTGGTGGCGCCGGTGCTCGACGCCGCCACGCGCAGCGCCCGCATCGTGGCCCGGATCGACAACCCCGACGGTCAGTTGCGGCCGGGCATGTCGGCCGAGGTGTCGGTGGTGCTCGCCACGCGCGAACGTGCCCTGACCGTGCCCAGCGAGGCTGTATTCGTGCAGAACGGCCAGACCATGGTGTACGTGGTGCAGGCCGACAGCACCGTGGCACCGCGTCCGGTGACCCTGGGGCTGCGCCAGGTCGAGACGGTGGAGGTGGTCGCGGGACTCACCGCGGACCAGTCGGTGGTGCGCGCGGGCCACCAGAAGATCTACCCGGGCGCCCGGGTCGTGCCGCTGGGACAGGCGCCGGCGGCAGGGTCGGAGGCGGGCCGATGAGGATCAGCGAGCTGAGCATCCGCCGGCCGGTCTTCGCCACGGTGATGAGCCTGGCGCTCCTGCTGCTCGGCGTGATCAGCTTTCTGCGCCTGCCGGTGCGCGAGTATCCCGATGTGGAACCGCCGGTGGTGTCGGTGTCCACGCTCTACCGCGGCGCCAGCCCGAACGTGGTGGAGACCGAGATCACCGATGTGCTCGAGGAGCAGTTCTCCACCATCGAGGGCGTCAAGGCCATCACCAGCTCGAGTCGCGAACAGGGCTCGGTGATCACCATCGAGTTCGAGCTCAACCGCGACGTCGATGTGGCGGCCAACGATGTGCGTGACCGCGTCTCGCGCGTGAGCGGGCAGCTGCCGCGCGAGGCCGACGACCCCATCGTCGCCAAGGTCGACGTCAACGCCCAGCCCATCATGTGGCTGGCCTTCAGCAGCGAGACCTACTCCACGCTCGAGCTCTCCGACGTGGCCGACCGCATCCTCAAGGAACGGTTGCAACGACTGCCGGGCGTGGGCTCGGTATTCATCGGCGGCGAGCGACGCTACAGCATGCGCGTCTGGCTCGATGCCCAGCGCCTGGCGGCGCACGGGCTGACCACGGTTGACGTCGAGCTCGCCCTGCGCGCCGAGAACGCCGAGATCCCCGCGGGTCGCATCGAGGGCAGCGAGCGCGAGTTCGCCGTCCGCACCCGCGGCGAGCTGGAGACCCCGGACGAGTTCGCGGCGATCATCGTCGCCCAGCGCGGCAACGACCTGGTGCGCCTCGGCGACGTGGCCACCGTCGAGGTGGGCCCCGAGGACGAGCGCACGGTCACCCGCTTCAACGGCCGCCCCGCCATCGGTCTGGGCATCGTCAAGCAGAAGCAGGCCAGCACGGTGGCGGTGGCCCAGGCGGTACGCGCGGCCCTGCCGGACCTGCAGGCCGCGGTGCCGGCGGCCACGACCATCGACGTGGCCTACGACTCGGCCGCGTTCATCGAGGATTCGCTCGACGAGGTGGCCAAGACGCTGCTGCTGGCCACCGGCCTGGTGGTGCTGGTGGTGCTGGTGTTCCTGAAGAGCTTCCGCGCCACGGTGATTCCCATCATCGCCATTCCCATCGCCATCGTGGGCGCCTTCACCATCGCCTTCGCCTTGGGCTTCACGGTGAACATCATCACCCTGCTGGCGCTGGTGCTGGCCATCGGTCTGGTGGTGGACGACGCCATCGTGGTGCTCGAGAACTGCTTCCGGCACCTGGAAATGGGCAAGCACCGGCTGCTCGCCGCCCGCGACGGCGTGAACGAGATCGCCTTCGCGGTGATCGCCACCACCATGGCGCTGGTGGCGGTGTTCATCCCGGTGGCGTTCCTGACCGGGTCGGTTGGCCGCCTGTTCCGCGAATTCGGCATCACCCTCTCGGTGGCGGTGCTGATCTCGTCGTTCGTGGCGCTGACCCTGACCCCTACCCTCTGCTCGCTGATCCTGCGCCGGGCCGCCGGCCACGCCCAGAGCCGGGCCGACCGCTCGTTCGCCGCCTTCTTCGCGCTGCTCGATCGCGCCTACGGCGCCTCGCTCGACTTCGCGCTCAACCATCGCTGGCTGGTGCTGCTGATCGCCGCGCTGCTCGTGGGCAGCACGGGCTGGATCTACGGCCAGCTGCCCCGCGAGCTGGTGCCCACCGAGGACCGCGGCGTCGGCTTCGGCATCATCATCGCGCCCGAGGGCGCCACGCTCGAGTACACCGACCGCTACCAGAGCCAGATCGAGGAGATCCTCCTGGGACTGCCCGAACGCCGGGGCCTGTTCAGCGCCATCGGCCTCGGTTTCGGCGGTCCGGGCCGGGTGACCAACGGCTTCATGTTCCTCAACCTGAAGCCGCGCGACGAGCGCGACCGGTCGCAGCAGGAGATCGTGGCCTCGCTGTTCCCGCGCCTGATGGCGATCCCCGGGGTGCTGGGCTTCGTGGTCAATCCGCCGAGCCTGGGCGGCCGCTTCAGCAGCACGCCCATCGAGTACGTGCTCAAGGCCGAGGACTACGAGCAGCTCGACGCCGCCGTGCAGGTGTTCATGGCGCGGGCCGGCGAGCTGGGCTACCTGGTCAACCTGGACAGCGACCTGCGCCTCAACAAGCCGCAGCTCGAGGTCACCATCGACCGCGACCGGGCGGCGGCGCTCGGCGTCTCGGTCACCGACATCGGCTCCACGCTGGAGACCTTCCTCGGCGGCCGCGTCATGGGCGAGTTCAAGCGGGGCACGAAGAAGTACGACGTCATCGCCCAGCTACGACCTTCGAACCGGGCCACTCCCGACGTCATCCGCGAGATCCATCTGCGGTCGGGCAGCGGCGAGCTGGTCCAGCTGGCCAACCTGGTCCAGGTCACCGAATCGGTGGCGCCCAAGGAACTGAATCACTACAACCGGGTGCGGTCGGCCACCGTCTCGGCCAACCTGGCGCCAGGGGTGGACCTGGGCAGCGCCCTCGACGCCCTCGACGCCATCGCCCGCGACGCACTGCCGGCGGGGATCCAGAGCGAACTGGCGGGACAGTCGCGCGAGTATCGTGAATCGAGCGGGTCGCTCACGTTCATGTTCGGGCTGGCGCTGGTGTTCATCTTCCTGGTGCTGGCGGCGCAGTTCGAGAGCTTCATCCACCCGCTGGTGATCCTGCTCTCGGTACCGCTGGCGGTGGTGGGCGCGCTGTTCTCGCTCTTCCTGCTGGGGCAGAGCATGAACATCTACTCGCAGATCGGCCTCGTGATGCTCATCGGCCTGGTCACCAAGAACGCCATCCTCATCGTGGAGTTCAGCAACCAGCTCCGGGCTCGCGGCCAGTCGGTCCGCGAGGCGGTGCACGAGGCGTCGCGGATCCGCCTGCGCCCCATCCTCATGACCTCGCTGTCGACCGTCTTCGGCATCCTGCCCATCGCCGTGGGTCTGGGCGCCGGGGCCGAATCGCGCCAGCCCCTGGGTATCGCCATCGTGGGCGGCATCCTCTTCTCCACGTTCCTGACGCTGCTGCTGGTGCCGGTGGTCTACTCGTTGCTGGCGGGGTTCACGCCTGCTCGTCAGGGGAAGGACTTCGCGGACGTGGAGCAGGCCGAGGTCCCGGCGGCGGGCACCCCCTGAAGGAACAGCCCGGCGGCCGACTCGCGGCCACCGGGCTGATTCCGACCAGGCTCGGCGGCCCGGAGTTCCGTCCGGCTACTCGCTGACCGCAACCAGCGTCAGCTCGAACATCAGGTCCTTGCCCGCCAGCGGATGGTTGGCGTCGAGGGTCATGAACTCGTCGTCCAGACCGATGATCCGCACGGGCAGTTCGCCCTCGGGCGACTGCATCGAGAGGACCATGCCCACCTCGGGCTGGATCTCGTCGGGAAGGTTGGAAAGCGGGACCTGGCCCACCATGTCGTCGTTCACGTCGCCGTAGGCTTCCGCGCAGGGAATGGTCACGCTCTTGGTCTCGTCGACGGCCATCTCCGCCACGGCGGCCTCGAAGCCCGGGATGACGGACCCGCCACCGATCTCGAACTCGATGGGGTCGCGACCCTCCGAACTGTCGAACACGGTGCCGTCTTCCAGGGTGCCCTTGTAATGGACCTTGACGGTCTTGCCTGCTTCGATCATGGAAAACCTCTCGCGGAGAAAAGAAAGCAATGGATCCCCGTCAACTTAGCGCCTGCATCCTGGGATGCCATGGCGAACGGCACCGGGCAGGGCCGCCAGCGAGGGGAACGAAGTTCAGCAGAAGGCCCTGCTTCGTTGCGGAAGCAGGGCCCCAATCCAACTAGCGGGCAGGACGAACTACCAGCCGCCGCGGTTGCCACCGCCGCCGCCGCCGCCGTAGCCGCCACGGCCACCGCCGCCGCCGCCACGAGGCTTGTCCTGGGCCTCGTTCACGCGCAGAGCGCGACCGCCCAGCTCCTTACCGTCCAGAGCCTGGATCATGTTCTGGAGATCTCCGTCCTCGACTTCCACGAAACCGAAGCCGCGGGGGCGGCCGGTCTCACGGTCGTTGATCAGAGCGACCGAGTGCACGGTGCCGTGCTGGCCGAACAGCTGGGAGATCTCGTCTTCGGTGGCGGTGAAGGGCAGGTTGCCCACGTACAGTTTCTTCACAGTTCTACACTCCAGGTGCCGGATGTCCGGCTTAACACAAAGCCCTCGGGATGGCCGGATCGGTCCGGCGAGCCTCCAGGCTTTAGACAGGCCCGACCGCAGGTCGGACCGCATCCCCCGACAGCCGGGGGAATTCAAGGCGCCCAGCCGAGGCCGGGAGCTATAAGGTGTCAGGTTCGTTCGCCAAGAGCAAACAATATTAAGATATGCGCTGTCAAGATTCTTGCCGCTTTTTTTTCACTGGCCCGCCGCCAGGGCGGTCCGAGGACTCTCGGGATGCTCTTGTCGACGGGGGCGTTTGTCGCTAGGGCGTGGCGATCCGTTGCTGCAAATCCGTGAACCAGTTCACAACCACGCGCAGGGTGCGGGGCGCGGTCTCGGGCGGGGCGTGGACCGTCAGGAAGCGCTGGGCGTCCGCGGTCGGGCTGATCGTGTGGCCGAGCCAATCGGATTCGAAGGGGCCGCTGAACAGCATCTCGGGGCGTCCCACCACCAGTTCGGACGCCGTGGTGCGGTCGCGGTCGATGGCGGCGGTCATGATGCCGGACCGGGTGCGGAAGAAGATCTCGTCGCCGCGTGGCGACCAGACGGGTTCGCGGCCTCCCGCGATGGAGATCTGCAACCGTGAACCCCCGTCGGGGAACGCCATGGCGTACACCTCGCTACGACCGCTCTCGTTGCTGACGTAGGCCAGCCAGCGGCCGTCCGGCGAGACCATGCCCATGTTCTCGGCGAAGCGCGTGCGCAGGAAAGGGCGGGGCGCGTCGGTGCCGTCCAGCGGAACCAGCCAGATGTCGCTGTCGGTCTGGGGATCGGAAAAGGTGCAGACGAGCAGGTGACCGCCGGGCGAGACGCTCGAGGGCATGGTGTCGATGGGTTCTTTCAGCAGGAGCCGAGGTTCGGTCGCGCCGTCGGCCGGTCGCTGGTAGATGGTGAACTGGGGCTCTTCGCCGTTGTAGATCACGGACCGGCCATCGGGCGTCCAGACCGGGTTGAAGTCGCTGGACGGGGAAAAGGTGAACCGCGACCAGGTGCCTCGTTCCAGGTCGTGCAGCCAGATGTCGTTGTTCTGACCCTCGCCGATGGTGACGGCGAGACGCCGGCCATCCGGCGAGAGCCGCGCGGTCTGGTAGCGGCGAGCGGGGGCTTCCAGGGGCGTCAGCGCGCCCTCGCGATCCACCCAGACCAGTTCCCGGGGCGATTCCAGCACCGAGGCGGGTGCGAAGACCAGGGTTCCGTTGGCGCCGAAATCCAGGTTGGTGTAGCCGTCGTTGGGGTTGAGGTAGACGTCCTCGAGGACCGGCTCGGCGGCGCCGATCACCGTCATCTTGTCGAGGTCGAAGGGCGCTGCCAGCAGCTTGCCCCCGCGGGCGTAGAGCAGGTGTCCGGTGGGTGAATAGCGGCCGTGGGTCCCGCCCTCGACGAGCATCCGGTGCTCGCCGGTCGCCAGCGAATACGCCATGATGCGCGCCTTGTCGATGGGGGTCGACCAGCTGGTGTAGACGAGCCACTGCTCTCCGGGGAGCAGCTGCGGCCACCAGTGTCCCAGTTCGCCCTGCGTCAGGTCGGGCACGGTCAGCTGCCCCGGTTGACCGCCCGAGGCGGCGACCACGTCGAGGCCGCCGGCGTAGCTGCGGGTGATGATGATGCGGCCGTCGGAGGTCCAGGCGCCGCCGCCCCATTCGGTCTCGCAGAGGTCCACGGGCGAGCCGCCGGCCGTGGGCAGCTTGCGCAGGCGTCCGTCCTGGGTGAAGGCGATCCAGCGGCCGTCGGGGGAGAAGAACGGAGTCGCGGCGGATTCGGTGCCGGGGATGGGCACCATGGCGGGATCGTCCAGGCTGCGCCAGTAGAGCTGCTGCCCCTGCGGCGAGTTCAGGGACACGACCAGCGCCTCGCCCGTGGGCGACAGGGCCAGGCTCTGCCGCTCGTCCGCGATCCAGGTCGTGGCCGGCAGGATGAGGTCGAAGCATATGGGTGCGGGCGGCTGGATTCCGGGATCGCGGCTGCGCCAGCCGAGCACCGCCACGGCCAACGCCAGGGCGGCGGCCACGAACCAGCCTGCCCGCGCGCCGCGCCGGGGCGTCAGGGGCGCGGTGGCCTCGTCGCTCGCCAGGGGCTCGTGGAACGAGGTCCCGTCGCGCTGGATCTCCTCGAGGACGATGCGCGCGTCGGCGATGTGGTGCAGGCGCTGGCGCCGGTCGCGTTGCAGGCAGCGCTTCAGCAGACGGCGGAGGCTGGGGGGCAGGTCGGCGGGCAGCGCCGACCAGTCCGGATCGCCGCGCAGGACCATGGCCAGGGTGTCGCTCACGGTCTCGCCGGCGAAGAGGCGGCGGCCGGCCAGCATTTCCCAGAGGATCACCCCGAAGGCCCAGATGTCGGTGCGCGAATCCACGGCCTGGCCGCGCGCCTGCTCGGGGCTCATGTAGGCCGCCGTGCCGAGGATGACGCCGGCCTGGGTCATGGCCGCGGTCATGGTGGGCGAGTTGCTGGGGTCGCCGCTCGGTTCCTCGTCGCCCAGGTAGGCCCGGGCCAGGCCGAAGTCGAGGATCTTGATACGACCGTCGGGAGCCAGCTTCACGTTGGCGGGCTTGAGGTCCCGGTGGACGATGTTCTTCTCGTGGGCCGCTTCCAGCCCGGCGGCGATCTGTATCGCCGCGGCCAGCACCTCGTCGATGGGCATGGCGCCGCGCTCGATGGCGGCGGCCAGGGTCTCGCCTGGGGCCAGCTCCATGGCCAGGCAGATCCTGCCGGCTTCCTCTTCCAGTCCGTGGATGGCGGCGACGTTGGGATGGTTGAGGGCCGCGAGCAGCTTGGCCTCGCGACGGAAGCGGGCCAGGCGGTCGCTGTCGGCGGCGAAATCGCCGGGGAGGATCTTCAGCGCCACGTCACGGTCGAGAACCGTGTCGCGGGCCTGGTAGACCTCGCCCATGCCACCCTTGCCGATGGCCGCGAGGATCTCGTAGTGGGCCAGACGGTCGCCTGGATTCATGGCGTCTCCGGGCTGAGGGCGAGTTCAGGGGGCGCTGGATACGCCATGATAGCCATAATTGGATAATATTGCTCTTGCATGGCGGGTCCGTCGGCCAGCGGGCCGATAAGATATGGTATGATACTGCCGAGCCCGGTTCCGTGAACATCCGCGCAGGAAGAGTCCTCTTGACCAGACCACCCGTTCGACCAGCCCCGCTGCTGCCGACCCTGCTCTGCCTGGTCGCCACGTTCAGCCTGGCCGGTCCGGGGTTCGCCGATGATGGCGGAGCGGCGGGTCCCCTGGGCGAGTGGCCCAACTTCGACCCCATCGGCTTCATCACCGCGCCCCACCCCGACGATCCCTCGCAGCAGACCTACCTCTACGGAGACTGGGGCGGCATCGTCGGCGAGGAATTCATCTTCCTGCAGGACCAGCGCATCAAGCTGCTCTACCACAGCTACCACGAGACCTACCTCACCTACCACGCCCACCAGGGGGAAATCCTGGAGGACTGGGCGCTGGGCTACGACCCGGTAACCAAGATCAAGCACACGCCCCTAGTGCGACCCGGCGGTCCCGTCCCCGGTCCGGCCTGGCAGCACACCGACACCCCGGCCTACCTCCATCACCCGCTCACCGGCGAGCACCTCCTCTACAACACCGTGCGTCCCGGCACGGCCTACCTGCACCCCGAGTGGGAGGGCCTGCCGGGATACGAGAGCGCGATCCAGGTCGCGACCAGCTCGGCCGTACCGCTCATCGGTCAACCCTTCGCCCAGGACTACGAGAACATGCTGGTGGCGGAATATCCGTGGGAACGCGGCTGGGTCAACGATGGCGTCATCAAGGGCGGACTCTCCGAACCCACCGCGGTCTGGGTCCCCCATCTGGGCACCCAGGGCATGGTGCGCCTCTTCTACCGCGGTCTCAACGGCTCGCCGGGCTCGTACTGGAACTGGCGCATCTCGTACGCCGACAGCGAAGACGGCAAGACCGGCTGGGTGAAGAACCCCGTACCCACCTTCGACCCCGCCGACCCCGACAACCCCGCCCACCGCTGGACTCTGCCGCCCCCCGACGGTTTCGGCTTCCGCGGCGCCTGGCAGGCCCATTGCACCGGCGACACCATCGCCGGGGGCGTGCACATGGTGCTGACCGTCTCGAATCAGAACTTCGCCCGGGGTGGCCGGATCGCCTATTACTGGTCGCCCGACTGGGGCGACACCTGGTACGGCCACCCGCGCAATCCGATCATCGTCGCCGGCGAGGACGCCGATGGAGTCCCTGCCGCGGGATTCCAGCGCACGCCCACCCTGCTCATCGACGAGCAGTTCCACCGTTACATCCTCGCCTACAACGCGGGACACGACGCGACCCAGCCGGCGCGACGTCACACCTACCTCGCCGTGGCCGAGCGCCCCCAGGTGCCGACCGTGGTGGCCGGCGAGGACTCGCCGCCGTCGGCCTTCCGGCTCGTCGCCGCGACGCCCAATCCCACTGCCGGGTCGACCACGCTCCGGTTCGATCTGCCCGAGCCGGGACATCTCGTGGTGGGGGTCTACTCGGTCGACGGACGCCTGCTGGCCACGCTCGTCGCCGGCGACCGTGACGCGGGCCCCCTGGAGGTGGTCTGGGATCGGCGTGCGGCGGGTGCGCCGGTGCCCGCGGGGATCTACCTCGTTCGGGCGGATCTGATGGCCCGAGGAAGGAGGCTGGGCGCGGCGCATGGCCGTCTCACGGTAGTGCACTGACGCTGCTGACCCCGCCGGCCGGATGCGACGAGAAACGGTGTCCAGATACTCTCCCTCCGTTCTGGTAGAATATGCTAGAATTCCGACCTCGTAAGATCATTATCAAGCCAGCATCGAGGCCGAACACGATCCGGAACGATCCGAGAGGGGGATCAGCCATGTTCCGACTCACGCCCATCGTGCTCCTCGCCGCCATGCTCGCCACCGCCGCCGCCGACACCATCCCGGTCTCCCCCGACGGACCCCTGACCATCCAGGCCGCCATCGATGCCGCCCTGTCCGGCGACGTCGTCGAGCTGGCCGACGGCATCTATACCGGCGACGGCAACCGGGACCTCGACTTCGACGGCAAGGCCATCACCCTGCGCTCGGCGAGCGGGGACCCGACCGCTTGCATCATCGACTGCGAGGGGTCCGACGCCCACAACCACCGCGGCATCCACTTCACCAGCGAGGAAGGCCCCGACTCCGTGGTCGAGGGGATCACCATCCGCAACGGCTACCACGCCTGGTCCGGCGGCATCTACAGCGAGACCTACTGCACGCCGACCATCCGCCGCTGCCGCTTCCTGGCCAACCAGGGCACCGAGGGCGGCGGCCTCTGCGTCAAGGACGCGGCCACCGTCGAGGACTGCTGGTTCGAGGGCAACCATTCCTCGCACCACGGCGGCGGCGCTTCGGCCGCCATGACCTGGGGCTGGGCGCCCACCTTCACCCGCTGCACCTTCGTCGACAACACCGCCGGCATCTACGGCGGCGCCTTCCGCTGCTGAATGTCCGCCGCCGCACTGGTCCAGTGCACGTTCGTCGGCAACTCGGCTCCCAACGGCAGCAACATCTCCGCGGATTGCGACGGCCATGTCTCGCTCGATCGCTGCCTCGTCACCGGCGGGGTCGGCGGTTCCGGCGTCTATGTCAACGGCGGCAGCAGCGGCGTCTTCACCTGCACCGACATCTGGGGCAACGATGCCGGCGACTGGGTCGCACCCTTCGCCGACCAGCTCGGCCTGGACGGCAACATCTCGGCCGACCCCCAGTTCTGCGACGCCGCCGGTGGCGACTACACCGTGGCCGCTTCCTCGCCGTGCGCCCCCGAGCACAGCGGCGGCTGCGGCCAGATCGGCGCCTGGCCGGTGGGCTGCGCGGGCATCACCGCCGTGCGCCCTCCCGCCACACCGCACGGCCTCGTCGTCCTGGCGCCCAGCATTCCCAATCCCTTCAACCCCGCCACCAAGCTGACCTACACGATCCCGGCGGCCGGATCGGTGAGACTGGCGATCCATGGCCTCGACGGTCGACTGGTGGCGGTGCTGGTGTCGGGATCGCGACCGGCCGGTCGCCACGAGGCGACCTGGCGCGGCTGCGACGCCAGCGGACGGAACATGCCGTCGGGGACGTACCTGGCGGTGCTCGAGGCCGCGGGAGAGCAGCACACCCGGAGCCTGGTGCTGCTCCGTTGATCCAGGCTCCAGAATCGGAAAGGAATGCACCCGAAACAATTCGTCTTCCACCATCCGGATGCCATGAACGGACAACCGCCGACCATATCGCTGGAAAGGGGAACCGACATGAAAGCAAGATCCTTATCGATCCTCGCCCTGCTCATCTGTCTGATCTCCCTCGATGCCGCAGCCCAGAAGAGCGGCGAGATCGTCTTCTCCACAGCCATGATCGACCCCGCCAGCCCAGCCGGTCTGACGGATGAATTCAAGGCCGACGACGACATCTATGCCATGGCCTACTTCGACAAGAGCGTCCTCGGCCTGGTGAACAAGAGCACGGCGACCAAGGTCATCGTGGAGATCTTCCTCTACGAGCTGAAGGCGCCGCTCTACGACTACCAGCAGCCCAGCGAGATGCAGCTCGAAACGGCCTCCCTCACCATCTCCGGAGCCGCGCTCCAGAACGAGTACCTCGCGGTGGACATCGTTCCCGCCCCGGGCCAGATGACCGCCTACGGCACCCCTGATCTGACGTACAAGAAGTTCGGCCCCAAGTTCGCCGGGCCGGTGAAGTTCGCCGAGCGCCTGGGCCAGCTGGAAGGCGGCGAGCACACCATCATCGTGAAGGTGAACTGCAACTACAATTTCGTGGCGGAGGGCCGCTTCACCCTGCAGGGCGATGATTTCGCCGCGCTCGGTGCCAAGTCGCAGGCCATCAACGATGCCGCGGCGGGTCTGAAGACCAGGGACACGGCCATGCCCAAGGCCGCCATGTCCGACGCGAAGCTCGAAGCCGAGATGAAGGCCGCCTTCATGGCGTCGCAGACCTACAAGGACCGGATCAAGGGGGAGGTGTTGCGGGTGGTGATCATCGACCCCGACTGGATGATCCGCCGCCACCAGGTCTCGGGCGCCATCCTGCACCGCTACATCCGGGCCGGCATCGCGGTGAAGAACGGCGACGGGAGCTGCACCCTGTGGCAGCTCGTCACCTTCCAGCAGGACTACGTGGGCGACGCGTTCCAGGCGACCCGGTTCGACGGCGTGGGGGACCCGGTGCCGATCCCCTGCGAGAAGGTCGGCCAGTAGGCGGATCCTCGGGAGAATGATTCAGGGCCCGGGCGCCGGCCCGGGCCCTCTCGATTTCGGCGAGTTCGCGCAAGGTCAGCGCGCGGGGGCGTCCCCATCCATCTTCGCCGGCTATTCGAACACGACCTGATCCTTCAGGGACATCAGGATGCAGACGACCTCGTCGATCTCCTCCTGACCATAGTTCATGGACTTCATGGAACCGATGATGTCGCCCCCGGCCGACAGGAAGTCGGCATCGGTCAGGCGCAGGTGCGCGTGCGACGACGGCAGGTCGCGGCCGGTGTACTGGGCGGTGCCGCCGGTGCCGGCCGCCATGAAATCGGCCACGTGCCGGGCCAGCTGATCGCCATCCACATGCTCGAACATGTTCTTGATGTCGGGGTTCACCTGGTGGCGGCGGACGATCTCGTGGGTCAGTGCGAGGATGCGGTCATATCCGCCCAGCCGGTCGTAGAGCGATTCGGTGGCATGCCGCTCGGCGCGGGCATCCTGGGAACTGTCGCACATGGACTGCAGCGCGGTCATCTGCTCCGCGGCGGTCGGCGCCTTCTCGGCGGCGAGGAGGGGGGTGGCCAGGAGCAGGAGGAGCAGGATCGAGAGACATGGGGGATTAAGGGGCGTTCTCTTCATCTTGGTCTCCTTCGGAAACATCCCTTGTGCCAGGGAGAATGTGTCCGGCATGCTTCGTGATTAATTTCGGTGGAGAATTTTGATATCTATGAATGTGGGCGACATCGATGGTGCTGTTCTGGGTGCACTCGGAAGCCCAGACACAAATTCGAAGGCACAGCTTAGCAGATGCCGGGGATAAAAACAGGAGAAAATTTATCTTTATAAATGATCGGCCTCGATCCGCCCGCTCAGACCCCCTCATTCTCGCCCAGATTCTCGCGAAATCTTGACACCCCATGATCTTTTGTGGCACAATGCTGCCAGCCCGACATCTCCGCGCCCCACCATGACGCGGAATTGCTGCACACCGCAGTCGCAATCATTCGACACATTCCATTTCGATGTCAGCCCATGGTGTGCTCCGCCTGGCGATTCTGCCGGTCGATCGCACGCTGCGGTGGCCGTTTCCGACGCGCCGCCGCCCTCCTCACCCTTTCCTTCAAGGGGGACCACCATGCAGCATCGCTCACGCATCATCATCGCCCTCATCACACTCGTGGCACTGGGACCGGTTGCGGCCCAGGCCGATTGGTTCGACGGCTTCGAGAGCTACCCTGCCGGCGGCGGCATCCACGGCATGGGCGGCTGGATGGGCTGGAACGACGATCCCGCGTTCGACGGCGTGATCACGGATCTGTATGCCTACACGGGCATGCAGTCGCTGGCCATCTCCGGCCCCGCGGATCTCGTGCAACAGTTCAGCGGCTACACCGCCGGTATCTGGCACATCACCGCCTGGATGTACATCCCCACCGACTTCACCGGTGAGACCTACTTCCTGGCCCTCAACACCTACGAGCCCAACGGCAGCCAGAACTGGTCGGTTCAGGTGCGCTTCAGCAATGGCATCGTCATCACCGACAGCGCCGGCGGCGAGTCCATGCCCTGGATCGCCGGCGAGTGGGTGGAACTGAAGCTGGTCATCGACCTCGATACCGACATGCAGACCTTCTTCTACGGCGATACCATGCTCTACCAGACGAGCTGGACCCAGGGTGTCTCCGGTGGCGGTGCGCTCGACATCGGGTGCATCGACCTCTACGCCAACGGCGCCAGCCCGGTGTACTACGACGAGATGTCGCTGTCGCCGGCCACGGTGTCGGTGGAGGCGAAGAGCTTCAGCTCGGTCAAGAACCTGTTCCGGTAATCAACCGGGATTCTCGCTCACCGCGGGCCGCCTCATCGCGAGGCGGCCCTACTTTTCAGCCGACGTCATCGATGGGCCACGAGGAAGGAGGACGATGACGACCGGGAGGTGGTATCCTGGCGGGGCGGGATCCAGAAAACGACCTTGCCACCGATCCAGTCCCCTGCGAAGGGCTCGCCCTTGAGAATCCTCGCCATCGCCGACACCGCCGCCCCCTCCCTCGACGCCGCCGATTTCCCGGCCAACTTGCCGCCCTTCGACCTGGTCCTCGCGGCCGGCGACGTGCCTGGCCACGTCCTCGACTACGTCGCGAACAAGAGCGCGGTCCCCCCGGTCTACGTCCTCGGCAACCATGCCCTCGGCTACCTGCGCGATCCGCATGACGGCACGCCCGTCTCCGTGGCCGGCTGCATCAACGTCCATGGCCGGGTGATCGAACATGAGGGGTTGCTGATCGCGGGCATCGAGGGCAGCCTGCGCTATCGGCCCGGTCCACATCAGTACAGCGAGCGTGAGATGGAAGCGTTCGCCGTGTGGCTCGCACCGCGGTTGGCCTGGCACCGCTGGCGCCACGGCCGCGCCCTCGACGTGCTGCTCACCCATGCCGCGCCGCGGGGGCCGCACGAGGGGCCGGACCCGCCGCACCGGGGTGTGGCCGCCTTCAATCGATTGCACCGGTGGTGGCGGCCGCGCCTTCACGTCCACGGTCACGTGCATCTCTACCGGTCGGACACGAGGCGCGAGTACGTGACCGCCGAGGGGGTCCGGGTGGTCAATGCCTACGGGATCACGTTGATCGAGCTGTGAGGCGCGGCGACCATCACCGGATCAACGTCAGCTTGCTGGCCTGCGCGCCGGTCGCCGACTGCATCCTGACGACATAGGTCCCCGAGGGCAGCGCCCGGCCGGCATCGTCGCGGCCGTCCCAGTAGACCTCATGACGACCGATGGCCTGCGTCCCATCCACCAGCAGGCGCAGCGGCCGGCCGCGCAGGTCGAACACCTGCAGGCGGATGGGGCCGGCCAGGGCGACCTCGTAGCTGATGGCAGTCCGCGGGTTGAAGGGGTTGGGCTGGACCGCCAGGCGGCTCGCCGTCCGGGACGACGGCGATGCCTCCAGGGGCAGGCAGTCCGCGAGGTTGTCGATCATGTAGTACATCGCCTCGATCAGGATCTCTTCCATTCCGCCGCCGCCGTTCTTGAGAAGAACCACTCCATACTCGCGTGATTCATGGATCACCATCGCCGCGGTATAGGTCGCACCGCCGCCGAAGTGGCTCCAGTACCGTCCGGAGGGGAAATCGTAGTAGAACCACATGAGGCCCATGGTGCCGGCGACCCTGTCATACTGCGGCGTGAACATGGAATCGACCGTGGTCGCTTCCAGGATGCGGACGCCCCCCAGCTCGCCCCCGTTCATCATGGCGAAGGCGAAGCGGGAGAGGTCGTGGATGGAAGTACGGAAGCCGACCGCGGGATACCGGAAATCGTTGGGGCCGTTCTCGCTGGTCTGGACGTAGGCCTCGATCTCCGGGTTCCACTGGTAGGCGTGCGCCACGAGTTCGGGATCGAGTTCGTCTCCGAGCCAGGCGCTGCCCACCATGCCCAGCGGCTCGAAGATCTGGGCCCGCGAATATTCGGGGAACGGCTGGCCGCTGATCTGCTCGGCCAGACAGGCAGCCACGCAGGGGCCGGTTGCTCCGTAGTGGTAACCGGTCCCCGGACAGTAGTCCTCCCAGTCGACGGGGTCGTAGAGCGAGCCGTCGGGATCGAGGATCTCGGCGAGGGTCGGGCAAAGAGGATCTTCTTGCGCGCTGCCCCACGGCTCTTGCGGCATGCCGGAGGTGTGGGTCATGATCATGCGGGGCGTCACCGCCGTGTCGGGATAGGCGGGGTGTACGATCGAGAAGTCGAGATACGCATTGACGTCCCCGTCTAGATCGAAGCCCACATCATCCCACGCGGTCATCAGCACGGTGCCCGCGATCGCCTTGGAAACGGACAGGGTGCCGAAGATCGTGTGATCGGTGACCGGGATGCTGTCCTCGAGTTGCGCGTAGCCGTAGGTGCCGGTGTAATAGAAACCCGCGGTGCAGAAGACGGACAGGGCGCAGCCGGGCGTGTGGTTCTCGGCCATGATGGCCAGGACGGTGGAATCGAGCTGTGCGCTGCTGGTCGGCGGCCGGCCCGAGCCGGAACGGGTCATGGCACCGGCCATGTCCGGGGATCGAGCCTGGTCACCGTCGCCGGCGCCCGTCAAGACCAGCACCAGCAGGCAGACCAGGACGATGGGAGCGAGTTCGCGTGGCATGAGCATACCTCCGGTCAGATCCATGGTGTGGGTGAACGGTGCCGGAGGTCTGGCATGCGGCGAATATCAAGAGGCGGGAGGATGCCGTTCGACCGATCCGTCGATCGCACGTCGCAGGTGTCCGACTGAACCCGGGCCAGGATGACTGCCGCCACAGCGACTCCCGGATGGTCGTACCGGCTACATCATGATCGATCGGGATTCCTGCCCGCAATTGGGTAGATCATCTGTTAGTATAAAGATTCATGGTGTCCCGGCTGGCGTGCACTGCCCGCACCTTGGCCCCCGATGCTGCTGGCGGCGGGTCCGGTCGCGGGGTGTTTCTCGAGCCGCGTGCCACCGGACCACGAGCGGGAGGATCCACCAAGATGACCATTCTCAGGTTCCTGATCTCCATCGCGGTGCCGCTGCTGGTGGGTGGTCTTTCGGGCATCGCCACCGCGCGGGGCGTCCGGGAATGGTACCCCTCGCTGGTCAAGCCGGCCTTCAACCCGCCCGCCTGGATCTTCGGTCCCATGTGGACGCTGCTGTACGTGATGATGGGCGTGGCGGCCTTCCTGGTGTGGCAGCAGGGCTGGAGTGTCCGGGCGGTCCGGCTGGCGCTCGCCCTGTTCGCCTGGCAGCTGATCCTCAACGGACTGTGGTCGATCCTGTTCTTCGGCATGCAGTCGCCGGGCCTGGCGTTCGTCGAGATCATCCTGCTGTGGCTGTCGATCCTGGCCACGGTGATGGTCTTCTGGCGCGTGACCAGCGTGGCGGGGATGCTCCTGCTGCCGTATGCGGCCTGGGTCGCATTCGCGATGGTGCTCAACGGGTCGCTGTGGGTGCTGAATCGCTAGCGCCGGGCTCCGCGGCGTCCGTGCTGCCGGCCGACATGTCGAAGAAGGGGCCGCCCCGAACCGAGGCGACCCCTGTCGTCTTGTTGGCGGCTAGCTTCCAGATCTCCGCCGGCCCTGCGCGAACCCCCGGGGGATGATATCCGCAGTCTCATCGGATAGCCTTGCGGGCAGGGGGGGCGCGGGGTGCCCCGGAGTCACTTGATCAGCGTCAGCCGGCGCATCTCCGTCAGTTCCCCGGCGGAGAGCACACCCATGTAGACCCCACCGGGCAGGCCCGCCGCGTTCCAGTCGTACTCGTGGCGGCCGGCCGGCAACGGACCCTCGGCCAGCGTCGCCACCTCCTGGCCGCGCAGGTTGTAGATCTTCAGGGTGACGTGTGCGTCGTGGGCGATGGCGAACTCGATGGTCGTGCGCGGGTTGAACGGATTGGGATAGTTGCGGAACTGCTCGAACCGCGCGGGCATGGCGTGGTCGACATCACCGACCCCGGTGGTTCCGGCCCGAACCAGCGTGATGGTCTGGACCTCGGGATGCGGCTCGGGATCGTCCCAGAAGTTGTAATGCATCTCCAGGGTGTCCCCGGTGTAGGAGACCACCTCGTAGTAGAAGTGCTGGTAGAAGCGCATGCCGGCATAGACGGTCTGCAGGTACCAGAAGTGGACCCGGTTGGTCTCGGCCTCGTACTCGCACATCTGCGTATTGGGGTAGATGGTCGGCATCAAGGAGCCCGACGAATCAGTGTAGAAGCCGCTGGGCTCCACGACCAGGGTCATGGGGATGTCGTAGTTGTTGTTCTCGCTGGCGATCGAGCCTTCCCACGTGCCGACGAACTCGTCGAACGAGAATTCCTGGGCGGTTGCCGGTCCCTGCGCCACGATCAGCATCAGGGCGGCGAGAATCCATGGCTTCATGGGGCCATCCTCTCCTGGAAATCGAGTGATGATCAGTTCCTAGCGGTAGAGCGACTTGACCGTGCCCCAGGACCGGCCCTCGACCGGCGTGCCGTCGCATGGATTCGGGGCCCCGCCGATGCGCGTGCCCGTGATCTCGGTGCGCTGGCAGGTGTCCGGAACGTCGGGGCAGTCGCCGGAGTAGGTGATGTCGGTGGTGGCGACCGAGGTATAGGTGTCGCCGTCCCGCGTCCCGGTGACGTCGTAGACGAAGTTCATGGTGCAACCGGGTATGATCTCGAGCGAGCCCTCGCAGTGCGTCGTGTAGGAATCGGCATCGGCCGAGCCCGTGCACTCGAGGGGCATCTCTTCGGGATCGGGGTCCTCGAACACGGATCCCGGGCAGATGGTGTCGAGGTCGGTGGTCGCGAAGAGCAGGGTGTTGGTCTCGCACTCGTAGACCGCGATCTCGAGTTCCCAGATGCCGACCCATTCCTCGGGGATCTCGACGTCGGCAAGGGCGGGAACGGCGGCGATAGCGAGCAGGATGATGAGGACGGTCAGGGCCTTCAATCTCATGGTGAGCACTGTAATACCTCCCTGGAACATGAGCGATGGGTGGCTGGCTGCATAGCCGGCCACTGGAGATGCCCTGAAAGAATAGAAGATTTATCCTAATTTGTAACCAGGGGGATTTCTTTAAGTTGTGGAGAAGGAGGATTCGGCTCTGATCCGGTGGCGGACATCCTTGCCGGTGGTGCCGAGCTTCTCACTCGCAACTGGCCGAGGTCCGGCACAGCTTGCGTCCATCGAACAGCAAGCAGCCCGGTTCTCCGCACTGCTGGTACTGGATGGTCGCGGTCTGACCGCTGCTGTAACGCACCGAGATGGTGCCGGACTCCGTGGTTCCCTGGATGGTCCAGACACCCTGGCCGCCGCTCTGGTTGGCGGCGCCCCAGGCGCCGGTCTGGTTGCCGCCGGCGTCGCTCATCGTTCCCGAGTAGCCGGACTCGCTGAAGTCGGCGTAGCTGCCGTCGGGGCACAGTCCGATCTTGGTCTCGGTGGATCCCGAGTATCCCCACCAGGTGCCGGCGATCTGGCTGGCCAGCTCTGCGTCGTTGGGCCCGGCCGGGGCAGGCTTGCCGGTGGCGGCGGCGGTCAGCTGATCGGTCAGCTCCTTGGTGCCGGCGGCGGCGTAGTTCATGGAGCCGGTCGGATCGCTCAGGTCGATGTCCCGGCGCACGTTCTCGGCTGCGACCACGATGTCCTGGACGATCTCCCCGACCTTCAGCTGGTAGTGCCCGGGCTGGAGGCCGGGGAAGCCGAACTTGCCGAAGAAGTCGGTCTGATCGCTGGCCAGGACCTGGCCGCTTTCGCCATCGATCAAAAGCACGGAGGTGCCCGCGGCGGCGGTCTGGGAATCCTTGCCCACGAAGCCGTGGATGGTGTACCCGGTGTCCGGATTGCCGGCGGGAACCGAGGCGCAGGAAGCCAGGAACAGCGATGTTGCGACGAGCAGGCAGAGAGCGCTGGTCAGACGGGACATGGCAGCATCCTTCCGATGTGGAGCCAGGCCGGTGGCGAGAAGACCAGTCTAGCATGTTGGTCGGATTTTTTCTTCTGGATTGGCGCGGTCGATGAACTGGAGGCCTGGGGGCTCCAGTGATCAAAGCTCCGGCGTTCAAGCGTACCTCAGCGTACATGTCTGGAGCTCCGAGGTTCATGCGACTTCATCGATCCAGTTTTTGTGTGTATATAACTTGTTGCTAAAAAACAATTTGAGAAATTTCTAGTTCCTGGTCCCTCGTATGCTTCTCATCCATATCCGGACCCCTGAATCATCCACCTCGAACGATTGGAGATCATCATGAGCAGGAACCTCATCCTGTCCGCTCTTTGCGTCGTGCTGATGGCGGGTGTCGCCGGTGCCCAGGGCTTCGGGCCTGGCGACGGCACCGGTGAGTGCCAGTTCATCGACGAGGACGGCGACGGGTTCAACGACCTGGCCCCTGATGCGGATGGCGACGGCATCCCCAATGGCCTGGACCCGGACTACGTCAGGCCCGAGGACGGCACCGGCCGTCAGCTGCAGTACCAGCACGGCAAGCTGGGCGATCCGGCGGGACTGGCCGAGGGTTTCGGCCAGGCGTTCGCCAAGATGAACGCCTACAAGGGCGAAGGCCCGGGCCAGGGCGGTGGTCATAGCCACGCTTACGGTCCTGGTGACGGTACCGGCGACGGTGTGGGTCCGGCCGACGGCACGGGCTTCGGTCCCGGCGACGGCACCGGCGACTGCGACGGCTCCGGTGCGGGTGGTGTCAACGGCAAGCGGTCCGGTCGCCGCTAGCCGATTCGACGCGCGATCATGCTCGGGGGCCGGCCCAGCGGCCCCCGCTTTCTCGGGAGTCCGTCGTGACCATCTTCCGTGTCGCCGCGATATGCATCATCCTGAGTGTCGCCAACCCCGGATTCGCCCCGGCCGCAGATGCATTCTCCGGCCAGGTCTCCCTGGATGGCGGCTTCCTGCAGCACCCGCTTGGCATCGCAAGCGAACCGTCGTCGCCCTACCTCGCTGGTGAACTCGGTTTGCAACTGATCCTGGGAACGACCACGCGATGGAGTCTGACCTACGAGGGTTCGGCCACGCTGTTCGATCCCGACGTGCCGCTGGACGACACGCGCCATGCGGTCGGTGTCGAATGGATCCGGCCCCGAGCTCGCGACGCCTGGACCTTCAGCGCCGGACTCCAGGCCGGTCTGCGCCGCCAGACCGACGATTACCGCATCTACGACAATGACGAGGCCTACAGCTATCTGGCCTTCAAGACCTACCCCTATCCGCGGCTCATGGTGCGAGGGTGGGCGGGGCTGCGTCTGCGTTCTTACCGGGATCTTCCGGAGGAGAGCTATCTCGAGCCGCACTTCGTTCTCGAGGCCAAGCGATTCGGCGACGATCGGTCCACTCTGGGCGCCACCCTGCGCCTGGGCGGCAAGTGGTTCCACGATCCGGTGGCGCCGCAGGTCTGGGACACGGCCGGCACCCCCGTCACCTCACAGCTTGCTCTGGCCGTCAACGCCGCCCGCGGACTCTCGGACCGGTTGGGCGTGCGGGCCGCCATGCAACTGCGTCTGGGCTTGCGGGACTTTCCCTATTACGTCGCCGACGACCTCTACGACAGCCCGCTACTGGACCGTTATGCGCGAAGCGGTCCCTCGGCCCTGGCGGCGCTCAAGTGGCTGACGCCGCTGCTGGCCTGGTTCGAGGTCGGCGCAGGCTGGACGGAAGACGATTACGGCGCGATCCTCTTCGCCGATGGACTGGGCGGCGGCTCCGTGCGTTCCGACACCATCATCGACGTGTTCGCGTCGCTCGAACGCCGCCTGCTCAAGCATGGCAAGGGGGCGATCCTGCGGGCGCAGGTGTCCTGGCGGGACCAGGCGTCGAACATGCCTGGCTATACCTGGTCGGGGCTCATGGCCTCGGCGGGGGTGGAGTGGCGGTTCTAGGGCCGCTCCCGATCCTGGAGCCGGGTTCTGCGGCGTCCTGTTCGCGAAGGTGAATCAACCGCCGGTCTCGCGATGTGCTACAATCTCCATGCCCTGGCCGATCACCAGCACGGATTGGGGGATATCATGATAACCCTCCGGATCGCCATCCTGCTCGCGGCCTTGCTCCTGCTCGCCCTGACTCCGGCGCTCGCCCGCACCTGGCTTGTTCCCGGCGAAGCGCCCAACATCGCCACGGCTCTCGACCTCGCCAACTCCGGCGACGTGATCGAGATCGCCTGCGGCATCTACTACGAGCACGACCTCGTGCTGAAGGCCGGCGTCGTGGTGCGCAGCGAGGACGGCGTGGCCGGCTGCGTCACCATCGACGCCCAGCAGCAGGGGCGCGTGTTCCTGGCGGAGGACCTGGCCCAGCCCGCGGTGCTCCTGGGCCTCACCATCACTGGCGGCCTCATGCCGGCCAGCGATGACTACGGCGGCGGCATCCATTGCCAGGACGCCGCGCTGAACATGGCTCAGTGTGTGGTGCGCGGCAACGAGTCCGGCTACTCGGGCGGCGGCCTCTTCGCCCGGCGCGCCACCCTGATCTTCTCCAGCACCGTATTCGCCGAGAACGTGGCCGGCATGGGTGGCGGGGGCGCGGCGCGTCTCTCGGAGGTCGACGGCGAGCTCCTGGTCTGCCGCTTCGAGGGCAACGTGGGCGTCGACGGGGCGGCACTGTTCCTGTCGCAGACGTCCCTGGATCTGAACTTCTGCACCTTCCTCGGCAACGAGGGCCAGTTCTTCGGCGGCGCCATCTTCTGCGTGACCCAATCCGCGCCCACCATCCGCCATTGCACCCTGGTGGGGAACACAGCCTATCTCGGCGGCGGCATCATGGTCGCCGACCGTTCCCTGCCCACCATCGACGCCTGCATCATCGCGTTCAATCACGAGGGCGCCGGGATCGAGCTCCACGACCAGCAATCCGCCATCACCCTGACCTGCAACGACGTGTACGGCAACGAGGACGGCGGCTACTCGGGCTACCTCGACGACCAGACCGGCATCGACGGCAACATCGCTGCCGATCCGGTGTTCTGCGACCTTGAAGGCGGCGATCTCAGCCTGGCCAACGTCTCGCTATGCTTGCCGGAGAACAACGAGTGCAGCGTGCTCATGGGGGCGCATACCCAGGGCTGTGAGATCACCCTCGTGCCCGATCTCGCGCCGGCGGCCGTGCGCCTGGCCCCGAACCATCCCAACCCGTTCAATCCGGCCACCACCATCGGGTTCGAACTGGCCACGGCCACGATGGTGGAACTCGTGGTGCACGACCTGGCCGGCCGCCGGGTCTCGGTGTTGCGCCGGGGCTGGTGCGAGGCCGGGAGCCACCAGGAGATCTGGCAGGGGTGCGACGATGGCGATCGACCCCAGCCCTCGGGCACCTATCTCTATCGATTGCGCGCAGGAGACCATGTGGTATCCCGCACCATGGTGCTGGTGCGCTGATCCCGGCGTGGTGACACCAGCATGGAAACCAAGGTCGCAGGCTGGCGACTTGAACCGACGGGGAGCGAAGATCATGTCCACGAATCGCGGAGTTGCTGGCTTGAGGATGGTGCTGGTCGCCCTGATCCTTGGCAGCGCCACCGCCACGTGGGCTCAGAAACCCGTGCCTGGCCAGCACGGTTCGCGAGCGTGGCCCACGGCAAAGGAGAACCTGGCGAACCCGGTCATCCGGCAAGGCGGCGAGACCATCCTCGATGCGGTGGCGATCACGCCATTCAGCGTGTATACGGGCACCACGGCCGGCTATGCCGACGACTATGACGAGGCGTGCCCCTACGAGGGCTCGACCTCGCCCGATGTCGTCTACTCCATCGTGTGCGACACGGACACCTGGCTGTTCCTCGATCTCTGGGGATCGGCCTACGACACCAAGGTCTACGTCTACGACGAGGCTCTGGACTTGCTGGGCTGCAATGATGATTTCTACGCCGACTACACGTCCCGGCTCGAGTTCTGTGCGCCGGCCGGGATGACCTGCTTCATCGTCATCGACGGCTATGGCGGTGCCTACGGGGACTATGTCCTGGATATCTATTCGTATTGCTCGCGTTGCGACCTGGTCATCCCGGCGGATGCGGTCGACGAGGGTGAGCCGTGGCCTCCCACGGGGGATTGGCTCGACTGCTTCAATGGCGGGTGTCCTTTCCTGGCGTCCTGCGACCCGGCACCCTGGCAGACCCTCGTGGGCGATGCCGAGGGCCAGCTGGTCTTTCACGGTCTATCTGGCTTCGCCCGGGACGACGAAGGCCCCCGCAAGGACTGGGACTGGTTCGAGGCCACGATCGGACCGACCGGTGTGATCACGATCGAGGCCGACGCCGAGGTCGAGACGGGCCTGTGGGTGATGGCGCCGCTCGATTGCGACGACATGGAGATCGTTCAGAGCGTGATCTTCGGTGCCTGTGACCCGTGGAGCCTGTCCATCTCAGGAACACCGGGCGATCTGGTCTGGCTGTATGTCGGCCCCCTGTGGATCTTGCCGCCTACCTGCGACCCCGCGCCATTCATCTACGACTACCTGCTGCAGATCTCCGGCCTGCAGAGCGGTCCGGTGGCCGTGGAGCGACGCGATTGGAGCAGTGTCAAGGCCCTCTTCCGCTAGCTGGGAGCGATCGTCCTTCCAGGGCCGCCTTCGCTGCCGGAGGCGGCATCCTCTGCTGGCGATGATCGGTAGGGTGTAGGGGTTCACCAGGACAGCTATTTCCGAATCATCCGGTTCAACTCCCCCCACCCGATGCTGTATAATGAGAAGGCTCGTCCAGCTACCCGGCGATGCCGACGTCAAGCCTCGCGCCCGGTGCCGCTGCCGTCCCCACGATCGAAAGCCGTCCCATGAAAAACCATGCCCTGACCTGGCCGGTGATCCTCCTGTCCCTGCTGTGCGCCGCCTTCCTGGCCTCGTCCGCGTCGGCCCAGAACCACGCCGGCGATCGCGACACGGCGGTCTCCCTGGTCACGCAGGACCTGGGCGGTTCGCTCGACGGCGTCCGTCTCTGGGTCGATCCCTCGCCGCTGGCGGCCGGCCAGACCGTCGCCACCTGGCACGGGGACGTCTTCACCGCCGCCGCCCAGGGCTGGCTCGTGTTCGTGGACCGCCTCCCCGGGGCGAACTGGGAGCATCCCTGCTGGTACTACTTCGTCGACCGGGCCACCGGCCGTCTCGAACGCCACGATGCCACCACGCCGCCGGACAAGCTCCGCGACCTGGACGAGGTCACCAACGGCCGGGACAATCCGCCGCCGGGAATGTCGGAGGAGATGCTGGAGCGTTACAGCGAGCGGCTGCGCCGCCTGCCCAAGCCGGGGACCTCGCGCGGCCAGGCCTGGGCGCTGATCATCAGCGGCGGCGCCAACTCGAGCAACAACCACATTCGCTACTGGAACGACTGCTCGTTCATCTACCGCACGCTGGTGGACTACTATGGCTACGCGGATGACCAGATCCGCGTCTGCATCTCCGACGGCCTCGACCCGGCCGCGGACCGCTCGGACTACACCAACTCGCCGGCCGACCTCGACGGCGACGGCGATCCGGACATCGAGTACCCGGCCACGCTGACCTACATCGCGCAGGTCTTCAGCGAGCTCTCGGTCGCGCTCACGGCCACCGACCAGCTCTTCATCTACACCACCGACCACGGCGGCCAGGAATCGGGCCAGGACTGCTACCTGAACCTCTGGAACAACCAGGTCCTGCGCGACGACCAGCTCGCGGCGTACATCGATGCCCTGCCCTGCGAGACCGTGATCTGCACCTTCGAGCAGTGCTTCAGCGGCGGCATGATCGACGACATCGAGGGCGAGGGCCGCGTGATCGCCACCGCGGCGCACTGGAGCGAGGTCTCGTGGGCCATGGGCCCCGACTACGTCTACGACACCTTCGTCTACCACTGGACCAGCGCGGTGGGCTTCGCCAGGCCCGACGGCACGCCCGTCGACGCCGACATCAACGACGACGGCATCTGCTCCATGCACGAGGCCTTCCTCTACGCCGAGACCCACGACAACGACGACGAGACGCCGCAGTACAGCAGCACGCCCGACATCCTGGGCGATGCGCTCAACCTCTTCGGCAATCTCGAGGGCGTGTACCTCGTGGTCGACGACCTGATCATCGACGACGACCAGGAGGGCGCCTCCAGCGGCGACGGCGACGGCATCATCGATTTCGGCGAGACCATCGAGCTGAGCGTCGTCCTCTACAACATGGGCGCCGCCGACGCGCCCAACGTGGTCGGCACCCTGACCTCGACCTCGCCTCACGTGGACCTGGGCGTGGCCGCCACCTCCTTCGGTCTGATCCCCGGCGGCGGCACCGTGACCGCGCTGGAGCCCCTGGTCTTCACCGTGGCGGCCGATGTGCCCGACCTCGCCGACCTCGAGCTGGCCCTGGGCACCAACGAGACCCCGAGCTCGCTGGGCTTGCCGCTGACCGCCACAGCCCCGGCCTACACCGTGACCGTGGCCGCGATCAACGACGCCAGCGGCGGCGACGCCGACGGCCTGGCCGAGCCGGGCGAGGCCGTCTCGCTCACGCTCGAGGTGGCCAACAGCGGCGGCTGCGCCTCGCCGGCACTCGAGGTGATCCTGCGGGGTTCGGCGAACTGCCAGTCCGACGAGCTGCCGCGGCTCTTCGGCGTGGTGCCGGCGGGCGAGAATGTCCGGGTGTCGGGCTTCGTGGTGCAGGTCTCGCCGGACTGCCCCGAGATCCAGGTCGAGCCCATGGCGGTCGACCTGCTGGCCGCCGACGGCTACCTGGTGCCGGCCGAGCTGTTCCTGATGATCGGCCCCTGGTTCGACACGGTGGAGCAGGACATGGGCTGGACCCTCGGCGTGGCCGGCGACGGCGCCACCAGCGGCCAGTGGGCGCGGGTCGATCCACTCGGCACGGTCTACAACTCGCAGCAGGTGCAGCCGGAGTACGACCACACTCCCGATCCGGGGGCGCTCTGCTTCGTGACAGGCAACGGTTCGGCCGGCGGTTCGGCCGGCGAGGCCGATGTGGACGGCGGCTCCACCACGCTGCTGTCGCCGGTCTTCACGGTGGCGGACGCCGTCTCGGCCAACCTCAGCTACTGGCGCTGGTACACCAACGACCTGGGCAACAGCCCGGGCGAGGATCACTGGCGCGTCGCTGTGACCACCGACGGCGTGACCTGGATCCCGCTGGAGGACACGCAGGCGAGCGCGAACAACTGGACCGAGATGAGCTTCGATCTGGGTCAGTACGTCACCCTCGACGGCACGGTCCAGTTCCGCTTCGTCGCCGAGGACGCGGGGGACGGCTCGCTGGTCGAGGCCGCGGTCGACGACATCATGGTCTCGATCGTGCGTTCGCCCACCACGGCCACGCCGGAGCAACAGGCCACCGCGCTGACGATCCTGGAGCCTTGCGAACCGAATCCGCTCAGCTCGGCCGCCACGCTCAGCTTCCGGCTGGCGACGCAGACCACGGCGAAGATCGAGCTGTACGACCTCCGGGGACGGAAGGTGCGGACGCTGCACGCGGGGACGCTCGCCCAGGGCGCCCACCGCTTGAGCTTCGACGCGGTGGACGACCACCGGCGGCGGCTGGCGGCCGGGATCTATTTCGTGCGCCTGCAGACGCCGCAGGCGACGCAGGTCCGCCAGGTGACGGTCATCCGGTGAGGCAGTGACGTCCCGACGGGGGCAGATATGCTAGAATCGGGGTGACCGTGGACCTGACCCGAGTCCTGGAGGTTGCCCCGCTTGCCCATCCTGTCGCTGCGCCGCCTGTTCCACATCGGTCTGACGGCCGCCATCCTCGTGTTTCCGGGCAGCGGCCCGGCTCCGGCGTGCACCATCGGTGTGGCGAGCGGCCGGGCCACCCCCGACGGCCGGCCCCTGCTCTGGAAGGTCCGCGACAACGCCGCCGTCCCCAACAACGAGGTCTACTACAACACCTCGCTCAGCCTGCCCTTCCTCGCCGTGGTGAGCGCCGACGGCGGGCCCGACTCCCCCGCCTGGATGGGCACCAACGTGCACGGCTTCGCGCTGGTCAACGCCAACGCCGGCGACCTGAGCGCCCGGGCCAACGGCGAGTTCATGAGGGCCGCGCTCGGCAGCTGCCGTTCGGTGCGCGAGTTCGTGGACCTGCTCGCGGCCACCGACGGCATCCGCGACACCCACGGCAACTTCGGCGTCATCGACAGCACCGGCGCCGCGCTCATCATCGAGGCCTCCCGCCACCAGTTCTGGACCTACGACACCGCGGACACCGAACAGGGCTTCATCATCCGCACCAACTTCGCCTGCGTCGACACCGCCGGCACGGGCATCGACGGCCTGCCTGGCGCCGAGCGGTTCGTGCGCTCCACCGATCTGGTGACCGGATGGGTCGACACGGGCGACCTGACCGTGGCGAACCTGGCCGGCCAGCTCGCCCGCGACTTCTCCGGCTGGTCCAGCCAGCCCATCCCCGTGCCCTGCTACGGTTGCGGCGCGCCGGACAGCCTCTACGGCTGCTTCGATACCTTCTTCAGCATCTGCGCCGGCGGCACGGTGTCGGCCGCGGTGATCCAGGGCGTGGCTCCGCCGCCCGCCATGGAGCCGGCCTGGCTCACCACGCTCTGGGTGCAGCTCGGCCAGCCGGCCTGCACCGTCGCCTCGCCGTACTGGCCGGTGGGACCGCCGCCCGCCGTGGCCGACGGACCGGGCACCGCCCCGCTCTGCGACCTGGCCAACATGCTGCGCCACCACGTGGTCTTCCCCGTGCCGAACCAGCCCCGGATCGTGGACTCCTTCGCCCTTGACGACGGAAACGGGGGCGGGCTCTGGTCGATCCTGCTGCCGGCCGAGGCTGCGGCGGTGAACGCCACCGACGAGCGGCTGGCCCGCTGGCGCCTCGAGCCGCCACCGGAGAGCACCATCCTCGCGTTCGCGGATTCCCTGGCCGGCGCCGTTCGCGATCTCCTCGCCGACAACCTCACGGCGGCGCCGTTGCCGACGTCGTCGCTGATCCGGCTCGCCGCCTACCCCAATCCCTTCAATCCCACGACCACGCTGGCCTTCGACCTGCCGCATGACGGCCACGCGCGCCTCGATGTCCATGATCTGAAAGGCCGCCGTGTCGCCCGGCTCCTGGATGGTTTCCACGCTGCGGGGGCCCATCGGATCGGCTGGCAGCCGGACGACCTGGCCTCCGGCGTCTACGTGGCCCGGCTGCAGGCCGCGAACCGGGTGGCGCACTGGCGGTTGGTGCTGGTGCGGTGACCATGGCGCGAATAGATGGCCGGGCCCGGGGGAATATTCTCATGGAATCCGCCATCCGATCACACTTAGCCCGAGGGATCGTGCCATGTCCTTGAACTACACCTGTCCCAAATGCCGGAACAATGCCTTCGAGACCGACGAATTCCGGGCCACGGGAGGGTTCCTGACCAAGCTGTTCGACATCCAGACGAAGCGGTTCACCACTGTGACCTGCACGCGGTGCAAGTACACCGAGATCTTCAAGGCGGACAGCAGCATGCTCGGCAACATCTTCGACTTCTTCGTGGAGCGCTGATCCGCGTCTCTCCGCTGGGCGCCGACACCCCGGGCCATGGCGACGATCCCCGGTTGCAGCTACCCTGAGGGCCTAAAGCAGATTCTTGGTATCCACTATGATACTCGTGGGCGTGCTGCTTGGAATAGGCTGGCAGCATCTCGGGATCCATGACCTGGAGGGTGATATGAAGCTCAATAGATTCCTCACGCTGGCCGTCCTGTCGGTCTCCCTCGTCACGTTCCACATGGTCCAGGCGCAGGAGCACCCGACCACGACGGAGCACGCGAAGAAGGCGGAGCATCCGGCGAAGGCGGAGCAACCGGCGAGTTCGGGCGACATCGTGTCGGTGGCGTCCAGTGCCGGCAACTTCACGACCCTCGTGGCCGCCATCGAGGCGGCCGGTCTGACCAGCAAGCTCCAGGGCAAGGGACCGTTCACGGTCTTCGCCCCCACCGACGAGGCCTTCGCGAAGCTGCCCAAGGGAACGGTGGAAGACCTGCTGAAGCCCGCCAACAAGGCCAAGCTGGCCGGCATCCTCGCCTGCCACGTCGTGCCCGGCAAGATCATGGCGGCCGATGTCAAGACGATGAAGGCCACCAACGTCAGCGGCCAGGATCTCGACATCAAGGTCAAGGACGGCGTCGTCACGGTGGATGGTGCCAAGGTGGTCCAGGCCGACGTGATGGCGACCAACGGCGTCATTCATGCCATCGACACGGTGATCATCCCCGGCGAGTCGGCGAAACCCGCGGCAGCCGAGAAGCCCAAGGACCATCCTGCCCACTGAGGCGGCCGCCCGTTCCATGGCCGGACTTCCGGAGCGGCAGCCCCTGCGGTTGCCGCTCCTTTCGTCGATTGATCACGAGAGCCCAATGGAGGAGTTGGACATGCTGCACGCCCGTTACCGGATCGGCACGTTTCTGGGGATGGCCATCCTCGCGCTCTGGGTCGGCTCGACGCCGACCGCGCTCGCTGCTCAGGAAGAGGCGGCGGACACCACCGCTCCACCCATCGTGACCGGCGACATCAAGGCCGGCATCGAGAAGCATATCGCCGAGCAGGTCGCGAAGGGTGATGGCTACTTCAGGGTGATGTTCGAGGGCCAGGAACTGAAGCTCAACCTGGTGCGCGTCCACGTGGAGTACCTCGCCTCGCTGGCGCCGCAGCGCCACTTCGCCTGCGTGGACATGGCGAGCGCCGACGGCCAGTTCTACGACATCGACTTCTTCCTCGCCGGCGATCCCGGCGCTATGACCGTGACCGAGACGACGGTCCACAAGCTCAACGGTCGGCCGTACTACCTCTGGGAACAGAACGAGGACGAGCACTGGGTGCGCACGCCCGTGGACAACGCCTCGAACGAGCTGCTCGGCGTCCTGTCGGGCACCGACACCTTCGAGTTCCGTTACCAGTCGACGCTGCCCGAGATCACCGGCCCTGCCCGCTGCTGGCTGCCGTTGGCCGATTCGGACGCCTTCCAGACCGTGACCGTGAAGTCCATCGACGTCCCGGGCGACCAGCGGGTGCTCACCGACAGCGCCCACGGCAACCGGGTGCTCTGCCTGGAACTCGGCCCCGAGGACAGCGGCCGGTCGCTCGAGATCGTCTACGACGTGGTGCGCCGCGAGAAGAGCGCGTATGAAGGCGATCCGGCGGAGGCCGCGAAGCACCTGCAGCCCGAACGCATGGTTCCCTCGGACGCCACCATCAAGGCGGAGGCCGAGAAGGCGGTGGCGGGCCGCGAGAGCGAGCTGATGCGGGCGCGGGCCCTGTACGACCACGTGATGGACCAGATGCAGTACAAGAAGTTCGGCGAGGGCTGGGGGCAGGGCGATGCCGTGTTCGCCTGCAGCACCCTCTACGGCAACTGCACCGATTACCACGCCTACTTCATCGGCCTGGCGCGGTCGGTGGGCATCCCGGCGCGGTTCGCCATCGGCGCCTCGATCCCGTCCGAGCGGAACGAGGGCGGCACCGACGGCTATCACTGCTGGGCCGAGTTCTATGCCGAGGGCAAGTGGTGGCCGGTGGACATCAGCGAGGCCGACAAGTTCAGCGCGTTGAGCATGTACTTCTTCGGCCACCACCCGGCCAACCGCTTCGAGTTCTCTCACGGCCGCGACCTGATCCTCGATCCGGGACCCGCGTCCGGCCCGATCAACTTCCTGGCCTATCCGTTGCTGGAGATCGAGGGCCGGCCGCAGATGGTGAAGTCGCTGTTCCTGTTCCGGCGGACGGCGGTGGATCGGGAGAGCTGAGAGAGGCGGGTGCTGTCACGCCACCGTCGCTCGGACCGAGGGGAACGCCTGGCGGATCGCATCGCCGATCCGCCAGGCGACTATCGTTTACCCAGCATCCTGTTGTAACGGCGCCGGAGGCCCTCGTCGAACTTGTTGCGGAACCCGTCCGTCCTCTTCCAGTCGCTCACCGAGGCGGTGAACTCCTCCTTCGAGGTCCCCGTCTGCTGCAGGAAGGAATCCAGGATCTGTGGTTCCCGCCGGGTGGCCCGGTTGCGGCGTTCGTTCTCCAGGGCTTCCTCCCTGGTCAGCAGGCCCAGCCGGATGAGGTTGCTGTCGTACAGGGTCGACTCCGTGAGTTCGGGGAACCGCAGGGTGTGGATATAGCTGGGAATGCCGTGCAGGAGGCAATCCATGTGCTCGAACTGACCCTCCGGACTCGTCCAGTCCATCTCGGATTCCAGGGTCGCCCTGATCTCGGCGAAGTCCGCCTGGAAGTAGTCGTAGAGGGCGATGTAGTAGCTATAGAAACCGAGCAATCGCGGGTGCAGGCCGAGGAGCCGGCAGGCCAGTTCCTTCAGCTTGTTGATCTGCCGTGACGTCGGCGCGTAGTGCAGGCTCTTCAGGTCGTGACAGTAGGGCTCGTCCTTGACGACGTTCTTGTAGAAGCTCAGGTCGCCACCCTGGAAGACCTCGGGCACATGGCCCAGATAGGTGACTCTCCTGCCGGTGCCGGTGATGACCAGGGGAGGCTTGAACTGGTCGAAGATCATCTGGACACAGGCCTGGATGCCGCGCATGCACACCGGGCAGAACGTCCCGCTCTTGCGCATGAACTCGCCGTACATGTCGATCATCTTGTTCTGGTTCGGACTGAAATAGAAATGATCGGCACCGGCAGCCTTGGTCGCCCTGGCGATGTTCTGCCGCGCGTGATCGGAGAGGTATCCGTTGTCGAGGGTCACGCAGACACACTTGAGGCCGTATTCCTTGGCGCAGAGATACAGCGCGTAAGTGCTGTCCTTGCCGCCGCTGAGCGGGATCAGGCAGTCGTAGACCTTGTTCAGCTGCTTCACCCGCCGGACCATCGCCTCGAATTCGGCCTTCTTGTCGTCGAAGTAGCTGGCGTTCATGCGGCCATCCAGCTCCTCGAATCGCCGGCAGAAATTGCAGATGCCGTCCTGGTCCAGGGTGACGCTGGGCAGGCTCGCGGGGACGATGCAGCGGTTGCATCTGATGATCTCGTCCATCTCGGTGACCCTGTTCTGCTGAAGGCCTTGGGTTTCGGGACCGTTTCTGGACCACGAGCTTAACACATAGTGATTGTCTATTAAATCCCCGAGGAAAACGCGCGCCCGGCAGGCGGGCGCGCGTAGGCCAGCGATCACGACGGCGAGGCTTTACCTGTAGAGCGCCTTGATGTCCTCCCAGGTCCTCGTCTCGACCGAGACGGGTTCGCAGGTCGCCGTGAAGTTGTCGAAGCTGGCGCGCCAGCCGTTGTTCCCCGCATCGACGTCCAGCTGGACCGTGATGATGTGGGTACCGCAGGACATGTTCAGGGATTCGGTCGTCCAGTCGATGAAATCGGCAAACGGTGAGCCGAAGATCAACTCGCCGTCGATCATAACCAGGACCCGTCCGGTGTCCGATGAGGCATCGACGTTCTCCAGCTTGTAGTCGAAGCTGACCACGCATTCCTGACCGCTCTCGTCGCCGCAGGCGAATTCCTGGCTGAGAGCGCCCTGGCCCTCGGAATCGCCGAAGGGCGACATGATCCAGGCATGGCCGCCGGGATTGCCGCCATCGGCGGGGAAGTCGATCTGCCAGCCCTCCGGCAGATTCCAGGACCACCCCGTCGATCCGTCCTCGAAATCGCCGTTCACGAACTGAGCCGCGGCGCCCGTGGCGATGAGCATGATGCTCACGGCGCAGACGGAGATCGTGCGCCAGGTCTTCATCGCGAACACCTCCCTCTGAAAAGTCGACCTCACCCCGGGTCCGGGATCCGGATCCGGGGCGGCGCTGGGCACCCCACGCTGCCCAGGCCTCGTCGGGGGAGCATAAATTTGGGCCATCAAAATCTTGCCAGTCAATTGGATGGATCATGCCCAGGGGTAAAGAATTATGAGGGCGTGGACGCTGCAGATTCCGAAACTGACGATGAGCACGGACGCCGCGATGCGGACCAGCTTGTACGGCAACCGTACAAAGTGTATAATCCATGCGACCGGTACCCCGAGTCGAGGGACGGTCTCTCCTCGCTGCCAGCTTGTCGCAACCCCGGAGACTCCACGATGAAAAACGTGATGTTCGTGATCGTAGCACTGATCTTCAGCGCCAGCATCGCCCAGGCCCAGGTCGGCGACCTGATCTGGGAGGACGATTTCGACGACCTCGACAACTGGATCATCCTGACCGGCAACGGCTACTGGGGCTGGGGCAACGGTGAGCTGGAATTCTACGCCGAGGACAACGTCGACATCGCGGAGGTCCCCGGCGAGGCGGGCAACACGGCGCTGCGCATCACGGCGCGCGAGGAGTCCGGCCCGGGCATCGTCGACCAGTGGGGCAACCCGCTGCACTACACCTCGGGCAAGGTGATGTCCCGGTCGCTGGTCACCATCGAGTACGGCATGATCGAGGCGCGGGTGCGGGTCCCCGACCTGGATCTCGGCGGCTGGCCCGCCGTGTGGTTGCTCGGCAACGCCAACTACGGCTGGCCGCGCAACGGCGAGATCGACATGATGGAGATGGGTCATCACCAGTCGTTCCGCGACCTGCACGACGAGCACAACGGCGGCAACGGGCAGGACGACGCCACGGTCAACCAGGCCGTGGGCGCCAACGCCATCTTCTATGCCGCCAGCGCGGTTTCCCCGGAGAATCCCTCGGGCGCGGCCAGCCTCTCCTGGGACCCGGACGACCAGTATTGCCGCCCCTACTACGACTACGTCGACCAGCTCAGCGAGCGCTTCCTGATCTACCGGCTCTACTGGGACGAGGAGAGCCTGCGCATGACCGTCGTCGACGACGGCATGGAGCGCGACCTGTACGAGGAACCGTTCGCCATCGATGAGGTCTCCGCCGAATTCAACCGACCGTTCTACCTCATCGCGAACCTGGCCATCGGCGGGGCCTTCACCGACGCCTACAACCTCGGTGACCCCGACAGCGGCGAGCCGGTCTCCATGCCGCTGCCCGCCGAGATGCTGATCGACTACATCCGGGTCTACGAGTGGAACGACCAGGGCACGGTCCACCTCGGTCCGCCGACCGCCGAGAGCGGCACCTTCGGCATCTTCACCGACGAGACGCCCACCAATGGCGCGCTGGTTCCGGGGATCTCGTCCGAGATCTACGTGTGGGAAGGGACCCTGGTCGAGGGCGACATCCCGCCGTACGAGGGCGCGAACGTGCTGTCGTGGCAGACGGCGGGCCTGGGCTGGTTCGGCGCCGGCATCATGGCCATCGAGCCGCTGAACTTGTTCGATTTCGGCGAGGGGCATCTCAAGTTCCAGATCCAGATCCCCGCGCACGTCACCTTCAAGATCGGGATCATCGACTCCTGGGGGAACCAGAGCTACGTCGCGTTCCCGGCGCATCAGACGACCTACGGGCTGGTGCGTGACGGTCAGTGGGGGCAAGCGGCGATCCCGGTCAGCGACCTGCGCGGATTGCTCATCGACCTGCGCATGCTGAGCTACGCCTTCGTCATCCTCGAGGAGCAGGGCACGCCCTGCGAGTTCGCCCTGGACGACATCTTCTGGGAGAGCGGCGCCACCACCGGCGTCGACGACGGCGCGGTCGCGGCGGACCGGATCCGGCCGCTTCTGGCCAACGCCCCCAATCCCTTCAACGCCATGACCGAGATCCGCTTCGAGCTGCCCGTGGCGGGGACCTACGACCTCGCGATCTACGACCTGGCCGGGCGTCGGATCAAGAGCTTCCGGGGGATCGGTGCGGCCGGGATCAACACGGTCCACTGGGCGGGCCGCGACGACCGCGGTGCCAGCATGGGCTCGGGGGTCTACCACTACCGCCTGGTCACCGAGGCTGGCTCGGCGACCCGGACGATGGTGCTGGTGAAGTAGAGCCGGCCATCGCTGCGTGTTGCCGGTTTTGGCTCTACATTGGCGGTCAAACCCCATCCCCGTGACCCCGCCGAGGTCGATCTTCTCCACCCACGTGGCGGGTGCTCGCGCACGGTTCGATGACGCCGCGGCTCCGCCGCCGACTGGAAGCGAGGCTCCTTGAACGACCACACCGTGCAATTGCTCGCCAGCATCCGCGAGAACATCATCGGTGACGACCGCGTCATCGAGGGCCCGTATGGACCGCGGCGGCTGACCTACGCCGATTACACGGCCAGCGGTCGCGCCCTCGGCTTCATCGAGGATTTCATCCGCGACGAGGTGTTGCCGCTGTACGCCAACACTCATACCGAGACCTCGCGCACCGGTCTGCAGACCACGCGATTCCGGGAGGAAGCGCGCCAGGCCATCCACGAGGCCTGCGGCGGGAGCCCCGACGATGTCGTGATCTTCTGCGGTTCGGGCGCCACCGGCGCGATCAACAAGCTCATCGACGCCATGAACCTGCGCCTGCCCGCCGACCTCGACGCCCGTTACGGTTTCTCCGACCAGATCCCGACCGCGCAGCGGCCAGTGGTCTTCATCGGGCCCTACGAGCACCACTCCAACGAGCTGCCGTGGCGCGAGTCCATCGCGGACGTGGTGGTGATCTCCGAGGATCCGGACGGCCGCATCGACCAGGACCATCTCGAGCGCGAGCTGGAGCGCTATCGCGACCGACCGCTCAAGATCGGGAGCTTCTCGGCGGCCTCCAACGTCACGGGTGTCGTCTCGAACACGTACGCCCTGTCGGTCCAGCTACACCGCCATGGCGCCCTCGCGTTTTGGGACTTCGCGGCCGCGGCGCCCTACGTGAAGATCGAGATGAACCCGCAGCTCACGGCCGGCAACGAGGTCGGCCGCGACCCGTTGAGCTACAAGGACGCGATCTTCCTGTCGCCGCACAAGTTCATCGGCGGGCCGGGCACGCCCGGCGTGCTCGTGGCCAAGCGTGCGCTGCTGAGCAACCGGGTGCCGACGGTGCCCGGCGGCGGCACGGTGAGCTACGTCAGCGAGTCGCGCCACGAATACCTGGCCGATCCGGTCCACCGGGAAGAGGGCGGTACGCCGGCGATCGTCGAGGCCATCCGCGCGGGGCTGGTCTTCCGGCTCAAGGAGCAGATCGGCAGCGAGACCATCGAGCAGCTCGAGCACGACTTCGTCTCCAGGGCCATCGCCTCCTGGTCGTCGAATCCGAACCTGGAGATCCTCGGCAACCTGACGGCTCAGCGGCTGTCCATCGTCTCCTTCGTCGTCCGTCACGGCGACCGGATGCTGCACCACAACTTCGTGGTCGCGCTGCTCAACGACCTCTTCGGCATCCAGTCGCGGGGAGGCTGCTCCTGCGCCGGGCCCTACGGACACCGTCTGCTCGGCATCGACCTGATGCGGTCCGAACGCTTCCGCGAAGCCATCCAGAGCGGTCACGAGGGGATCAAGCCGGGCTGGGTGCGGGTGAACTTCAACTACTTCATCGACGAGTTCACCTGCGATTACATCATCGACGCGGTGCACCAGATCGCGCGTGAAGGATGGCGACTCCTGCCCGACTACGTCTTCGAACCGGACACCGGCCTCTGGCGCCATCGCGACCACCGGCTGACCCCGCCCCACGGCCTCGACAGCCTCCGCTACGACGACGGTCGGCCGGGACACTGCAAGGGCCATCCGACGGCACCGGTGGGTGCGCTGGCCGAATACCTGGAGGAAGCGCGTCGCATCTTCGCGGCCGCGGCCGACCGCCGGGGGGCGGACCATGGCGAGGAGTGCCATCTGGAGGGTGCGGACGAGGAGCGGTTGCGCTGGTTCCCGCTGCCGGGCGAGGTGGTCTGAACCTCGAGCGCCCGCGGCTATGGATCCCTTGCGGGTCGATCGGCTCCGCGCGTCAGACCAGTGATTTCCAGGCTTCCCTGGGGCTCTGCCTGTAGGCGACGACGAACTCCTTCGGGATGGACGTGAAGAACGTCACCTCGGTGGCCATCCGGCGGACCTGCAGGGCGATGACGGTCGCCAGATCCAGGACCGGGCGGTTCAGGTAGAGGATGGGCCACAGCGCGTTGGGCCTGATCTGGAAGACCTTGCCTGTCTGGGGATTCAGCTTGCCCTTGGGCAGCTCGATGCCGAGCCGGGCGTAGTCGGCGCTGCTCGGCAGCACGGGGAATTCGATCTTGTAGACGTACTTGCCCCGCTCGTTGGCCTGTCCGTTGACGTCCAGGTCGGTCGACACGCAGTCGCCGGGATTGAAGCGGACGTGCCCCTCGATCTCCATGGGATTCCGGGCATAGAGCGCCTTGATGGCCTGCCGTGCCCAGATCTCCGTGCCCGTGCGCGGGTAGTTCTTGGGCCGGAATCCATCCTTGGCGATCTCCGACGGCTTCCTGTCGTCACCTCGGTAGATAATCATGGCCTTCATCCATTTCGGTTCACAACCCGTGTCATCGAGGACAGACAGGTCCGGTTCTCCCAGATAAGTCGGAGAGGTGGTGCTGGGGCCGATGGAGCGGTCCAAGCCCAGCCGCCGACCGGATCGTGATGGCGAGAACAGATAGAATCGCGGACCTGGCTGCACTCCCGTCAAGAGTGCCGGCATGGGGCGCAGTGTAGCACAAATGGAGGTGGCGGATCAAAACGAGTCCGTGTCGGATGGGTACAACCCAGCCCGCCGGCATCACGGTCGTGGCTCCGGATCGGAATCGGCCGTCTTTAGCGGACCAGCATCACTTTCCTTGTCGCAACCTCGGCTCCGGACTCGAGTCGAACGACGTACGCACCAGACGACATGGCACGCCCCTCTCCGTCGCGGCCGTTCCAGATGATTTCATGCTGACCCGCTGGCATGGTTCTCTCCACCAGTGTCGTTACCAGCCGTCCACGGATGTCGAATATCTGCAGCTGGGCTCGTTCTGTGGTCGGCAATTCAAATGCAATCGTCGTCTGCGGGTTGAACGGACTTGGATAACAGCCGACCAGCTTGAACACGGCCGGTGTATCGCCGTCTCCATCGTTTGCTACTGGCGTCAGGATGTCGAAGAATGTCATGATCCGCCAAAGTAGATCCTGGCGCGTGCTCGGCGTGTCGCCGTCGGCCAGCTCGGCGATCGCATGGGAGAAACAGACCGTCTTCTGGGCTCCCGTGACGTCGTTCTGCACGGCGACGGTGTGATAGCCGGTCTCGTCGAAGACGGGCAGGGCAGACGCCCCGGGAGTGAAGAAATCGATGCTGTTCAGGCCCTCCTGATTCGTTCCGAAGAAGAGGATGCCGTCGGCCAGCGATCCTTCCTGACCGATGAGCTCGACGGAGGTGAGACTGCTGCCGTCGGCGACGGCAGCCAATCCGAAGGCTGCATGCAACTCCACGTTGGTGGCCTGATCGTAGCCCAGTGGATCGCCACCCTCGAGGTAGACCTTGCCGCCCTGTTGCAGATACTCCAGCAGCACGACGCTGCGGGCATCGTTGAGGAAGCCCTTGTCGGTGAAACGGTTCCCGAAGGAGAGGAAGACGGCGTCGAAGCCGAGGAGCGAGCGTGGGAAGCAGGAGGCGTAGATGACCGGAGCATAGCTCGACGGGGAGCCCCGCGTGGTCAACTCGTCCCGGATGAAATTGCCGCTGAAGTCGCGACCACCGGGCACGGCTTCCCAGACGAGGACGCCATCGTTGACCAGGACGGCATCGTCACGAACGAGCGTGCTGGCCGCGGTCCCGTTGCCGACCACCAAGCGCACCGGATGGTAGCCGGGCTCCGTGATGGTCCACTGCGGGGTCGGACCAGTGGCATCGATGGTGCCGTCGTTGCCGAAGTCCCATTCCCAGGACGTGACCGGCGCCACCGGGTCGGCGTGCGAGAGATCCGTAAAATCGATCGTGAGCGGTGGCGGCCCGTCAGGGACGCTCCCCATGAAGTCCGCCACCAGGTAGTCGTCGGGCATCTCGAGCCCCAGGAACTCGAGTATGCGGAGCACCAGGTGACTGCGACAGCTCACCGGATCGACGTCGACGAGATCGGAGAGCGTGTACGAGAAGAGGAACGTCCGCTGACCGTGGGCGCCGACGTTCTGGATCCCGACCTGCTGCGCACCGCTCTCCGTGAACACGGCCGCCGCGCCGGGATCGGGGGTGTATCCGTTGATATACCAGCAGCGCTCCTGGTCGGACTCGGTGAAGTTCATACCCTCGCCCAGGGTTCCGGCCTGGCCGACGAGGTTGTCTATGAAGTCGGTGGTCAACCAGGAGTGGGTATCCACCCCGAAGAGCTCCTTGATCAATTCCAGATCCGGGTGATCGAAGTACTCGTAGGCACTGATGAAGGACCCGCCTTCCGCGCACACGCGGCCGCCGTTCTGCAGGTAGTCGATGATCGCCGCCGTCTCCTCGTCCTCCGGATACGTGCCGGAGGTCAATAGCTGACCCCAGTTGCCACAGGACAGGAACACCGCGTCGAAGACGTCGAGATTCGGTGGGATGTGGTCACTGTAGAGGACGGGCAGGCCAAATCCTTGGAGCATGTCGCGTAGATACTGCCCGCTGTAGTCGATGCCGCCGGCTATTCCTTCGTAGACGAGGATCCCGCTCGGGGCCACGAACAGCGTGAACTCCAGCTCGTTGCCGAACAGGACCTCCAGATCGGCATCGACTCGAAGAGTGAAGTCCGCCTGGTGCGGCCCAGCATCCGCGGCGATCTGGATCTGGAACACGCCGTCGATGTCGAGGGTGTCGTCGGCGGGAATCGCACAGGTGTGCTCGCCCGCCAGGATGATCACGTCGGGATCGTCGGTGATCAGGGTCAACGCCCCGTTCTCGGTGCCGACGAAGTGCGCGAAGTTGCGCAGGGTGAAATCGAGATCGACCACCTCGCCGGGATCGAGCAGTCCGTCGCCGCCGGCATCCGTGACACGAGTCTCGACCAGGTTGACGCGTAATTGTTGCGGGATCGTCACGTCCGTCGCGGTCATCGCCTGGGCCGCATTGATCCGACCGATGCCGAGCATGTGCTCATAGCCGGGATTCATGTCGTCGATATCGTCCGCCGTGCCGAGGACCTGGACGGTGAGTTCCTCGTTCGTCCAGTCGGGGTGGTAGGACTTGACCAGACCCAGCAGTCCGGCCACCATCGGCGAGGCCATCGAGGTGCCATTCCAGCCCTCGTAGCCACCTCCCATGACAGTGCTGATGATGCCCCCGTCGATGGCACTATCCCCGCCAGGCGCAGAGACGTCGATGGCGATCCCGAAGTTGGAGTACCAGGACTTTGCATCGGTGACGGCGACCGCAGCCACCGAGAGGACGTGCGGATAGGCGGAGGGGAAGTAGAGCTCATCGGTTTCGTAGTTGGCCGCCGCCGCCACGATGATGCTGCCCAGGGCCGCGCTGTACTCGACAGCCATCTGATCAGCCTGAGAATACAATTGCACGGCCCAGCTATTGCTGATGATATCGGCGCCGTTCTCCGCGGCGTAGACCATGGCGCTGTAGGTGTCATAGCCTGACTCTCCATTATCCCAGTCGAATCCCTTGACGTTCATGACGCGGACATTCCAGCTGATGCTGGCGATCCCGAGGCCATTGTTCGTCACCCCGGCGGCAATGCCAGAGCAATGGGTGCCATGCCCGTAGAGGTCGACCGGGTCGTTGTCCTGGCCGGTGGCCAGGTCATAGAAATCCCAGCCGATCAGATCGTCGATATAGCCGTTGTCATCGTCGTCCAGGCCGTCGAGATCGCCCGGGTCCAGTTCCCACCGCGTATGAGCCAGGCTGAACTCGAGCGTGTGTCCGTCGCCATCGGCATCCTCGGCGAGATTCTGCCAGACGTTGTCCGTCAGATCCGGGTGGTTGTAGTCGACTCCGGAGTCCACGATGCCGATCACGACCGGTGCACCGTCCTCCCCGTGATGCACATCCCAGGCCGCGGCGGCCTCGATCTGTGGCAGGTGCTGGAGTTGATCGTAGAGGGTGTCGTCGGGATTATCCTCGAGGTAGGCGATGGGGATCGGCTCGGCGAATACCACTCCCGGGTCCTTGGCGAATGCCGCGACGACATCCCAGACGTCACGGTCTTCCGGGAACATGAGTCGATAGATCCGGGAGAGGTCGGGCAGGTCCGAGTCCGCGGGGATCGGGCGGTGCTTGAATCGTTCGTGAACCGAATCGATACCATAGTGGGCGACGAGTGCGTCGAGCGACGCGGTCCCCAGCGCCACTGCTCCCTCCTGAGCCGGCACAGGGGCGAAACCCTCCTCGAGCATGATCGTCAGCATGCCCTCGAAGTAGAGCGGACGCCCTTGAGCGTCAGCATTCGGCTGGCGAGCCTCGGTACGCCCGACGCTCGTCACAGCGACCACGACAAGGACGATGGACAAAGCCCGTTCCAGGATTCGCATGTCGGACCTCCTGACGACGTTGAAATCAAATGACACCGCGTGCCCGGTTCGGATGGTTGGCAATCGGCCCGGGTCATCCTGTATCCCTCTGGGCACTTCGCAGGCGGGTGTCACCATCTCGATTTCAGACCGATGCGGGCACAGCCGCGAGGATGTCAGGCAGGAGTACGCCCACGCAGAGGAGCGAGGTGTGGGCTGAATCGGTAGCGTAGCAGAAGCCGAAATACAGGTGTCATCAAATGGGATGATTGCGCGTCGATTTGATTCTCATCATCTTGACCAACGGCCCGCCGGCATCGCGGCCAGCGGGCTCGAAGACGAACCGCAACGTCGCTTATCGGACGAGCATCACCTTCCTCGACTCCACCCGCTCCTGGGTCGCTAATCGGATAAAATAGGCACCCGAAGGCATTTCGAGACCGTGATCGTCGTGTCCGTTCCAGGACAGCTGATGATCACCTTGCGCATATTGTTCGACCGCGAGCCTTCTCACTCGTCTCCCTTGCAGGTCGTAAACGTCGACGGCGACATGTTGTGCGCGCGTCAGAGAGAACGTGATCGTCGTGCGCGGATTGAAGGGGTTGGGACTGGCAGCCAGTCTCGGTGCGGTCGCGGGAACATGGGCGGTTTCATCGATGACACCGACGGCGGTCGCACACTGCTGCCAGGCAACGCACAGGCCAGCCTGTCCGGTCACAACGAAGACATAGGATTCGCTGACGGCCACGTCCGTGACAGCATCCGGAATGCACATGGCACCCACGAGTGAGGGGCTCGTGGGGGCCACGACGAAACTGACATCGAGACCGAAGCCGGATCCTCCATAAGCGTAGTTGCCCGACAGGGCATGGATACTCATGGGAGCGGAGACGACCAACCGCTGCGGATCGTCGGGATCCGCGATGTCGAAGACGTCGGTTCCGCTCGCATAGCTGACGTAGGCATAGCGCCCGGCAATGACGACCGGGCCCGAATCATTCAGACCGGCCGTGCCCATCTTCTGGGGCTCGTCCGGGTTCGACACGTCGGCAATCGCAAGCTCGGTCGCCGACCAATCGGAACCCATGGTGACGTAGGCGTAGTCACCCGCGACAGCCACATCCTCGATGCGTGGCCCATAAAAGTTATCTGCCCAAGTCAAAGAACCCCGAACCTGAGGATTGACAGGTTCGGAAACATCGATGATGAGGAGGTCCCAGCCGGCCGCGACGTAGGCGAAGCTGCCGCTGACTGCCACCCGACCGATATTCGCGCCCGTGCTGGCCACGATCTCGGGAGCGCCTGGATTCGTGACGTCGATCACCTGTAGCCCCGCTTCGCCGTCCGCCACGAATGCGTAGTCACTGGACACTGCCACGTCGCATGCATCGCCCGGCGTGTCCACATTACCCGCCAGCACCGGATTCGTCGGATCGACGATATCGATCACCTGGAGGCCCGCCTCATAATCGGCGACGTAGGCGTAGTTACCCGAGATCACCACGGCCACGGCTTCACCCGGCGTGTCCAACCGACTGACCATCTGGATGTTCCGCGGCTCGTTGATCTCGATCACATGGAATCCGCAGTCGTTCTCCTCCCGACCGACAGCCACGTATGCGAGACCGCCCTGGATCGACACGGCGCGGCTGGCACAGGCGGGCTGTCTCACCCTGCCATGCATGATGGGGGCCGCCGGATCGGTGATGTCGATCAGTAACAGACCACAGTCGCCGTTCGAGACGAAAGCGAAGTCGCTGGCCACGGCGACGTCGCGGGCGCCGCCAGGAATCTCGGCGCTGCTCAAGGTCTGCGGATTCGTCGGGTCCGTGACGTCGATGACGTGGAGGTCGGCATCTTGGTCCGCGACGTAGGCGAAGCCGTTGGACACGACGACCCGATCGGCCACGCCCGGCGTGTCCACACCGCCAACGATCCTTGGTTCCGCCGGCTCCGCGATGTCAACGATCTGGAGGCCGGCGGAGCCGTCAGCCAAGAATGCGTGGCACTCAGCCACGACGATGCCGCGCGCTTCGCCCGGCGTGTTCACGTGACCGACGAGATGGGGGTATCTGGGATTCGTGGCCTCGAGCACCAGGAGGCCGGCCGAGAATCCCGCGACATAAACGTGGGGGTCCGGGCCCAGGACATCGACCGCGACACCGAGCGCGTAGCCGAACTCGTCCCAGTTCCCGACGATCCAGGGATTGAACGGATCGGTGATGTCGACGACCAGCAGACCCTCCAGGCCGCAGGCCACGAAGGCGTGGGATGCCGTGACGGCGACACCGTACGCGGCGCCCGGCAGGTCGACACTGCCTTGCGGCCACGGATGTTCCGGATCGGAAATTTCGATCACGCGAAGACGGGCCGGGGTCTCCGTGACGTAGGCATAGTCGCCGCGAACCGCCATGTTCTCGATACTGCCAACCGGCAGTTCCACGTGCCCTACCCAATGCGGGTTGTCCGCGTAGTCGATGCATTCCTGAGCCCACGACGTCGCGGGCTGCCACATGGTGAGCGCCACGAAAATCAGAACGGATCTCATCACTCCACCTCCTGACTTGCGAACAGGACCGCCTGCGGCAGGAGTCGAGCGTGGGGATGGGCGGGCAGGTGTCCCGCGGTTCGATCAATCGTGCAACTGCAACGAAGTGACTTCAGGTCGGAGCGAATACAGCCGCGGAGATGTCAGGCAGGAGATCGCCCACGGGAAGGAGCAGGGGGTGGGCTGCGCATAGAGTCTAGCACGAATAGAAATACAGATGTCCTCAAATAGGAGTAATAAGGACCTGTCTATGCGTGCCGAAACCAAGCAAGGCGGAGTCTCGAGCAATGACAGGATGATTCGCGTTACCCTCCACCCAGCTGGCGACGCACCTCAGCTCCCCAGCCCAGCACGACGCGCAGGTCGGCATCCACATCGCCGTCGTCCGCCACGCCGATCATGAAGATGCGCTCGTCGGACGCGTCGACGTCGTAGTTGAGGGTGTAGCCGGCGGTCTCGAAGCCGCCCTGCTGGAACACGCGCGGCTGGCCGGGTGCGAGGCGGTCGCCCGGCTGCAGGTCCACCGCCATGATGCGGTCGCGGTCGACGAAGTAGAGGGTCTTGCCGTCGCGGGAGAAGAGCGGGCTCTCGCCCCCGGCCACCGACATGACGTAGCGTGGGTTGCCCGCCGGCCAGGCTCGCACGTAAACCTCGTCACGCCCCGATTCGTTGGAGACGTAAGCGACCCAGCGGCCATCGGGGGAGATCACGCCCTGGCGCTCGAGGTATGGCGACGAGACGAATTCAACGGGGTCGCCGCCGTCCTGCATGTCGAGGAGCCAGATGTCTCCGTTGTGCTGCTGCGCGTCCAGAACGAGCCAGCGGCCGTCGGCCGAGAACGACCGCGGCGCGGCCTCGAAGTCGTCGACGGCAAGGAGCACCCTGGTCTCGCCGGTGCCGTCAGCGGCGCGCTCGGCCACGAAGAACTGCGTCTCGGCGTCGTAGCGGTAGACGATGTTCCCGTTGGCGGGATTCCAGACCGGCGAGTGGGCGTCCTGGTCGAAGGTGATCCTGGTGCGGGTGCCACGCTCGAGATCGATGTTCCAGAGCACGCAATCGGGAGTCTGGACCTGACGCGCCACGAGGTTGCGGCCATCGGGCGAGAGGCGTGGCTGGGCCCAGCTGGAGGCCTCGGCGAAGACGGTCTCGATCGCCCCGTCGGTGTGCGCCGCGACGATATGGCGGCGGCTGCTCATCAGCCCACCCCGCGAGCCGTGGGTGTAGACGAGGCTCCCGTCGCCGGAGAGCTCGAAGCTGCCACGGAGCATCGGTCCGGTGATGACCTCTTTCTGTACCGAGACAGGTTCGCCGAGGAGCGCCATGGTACCTGGGTCGACCCGCACCGCGGCGAGTTCCGCTGCCTCTGACCGGTGGACGACCACGATGTCGGGTGGCAGGAAGCGCGGCGTGGCGGCGCTGGGCACCAGGGTGACCCGGATCCCGGTGGCCAGGGAGACCGCGTCCACGGAATAGCCGTCGATCTTCTCCGCGGTGAAGAGCAACCAGTCGCTGCCGGGCACGCGGCAGGGATGCAGGTGCTGCTCGTCGCCCTCGACGAGCGCGGTCACGGTCTCGACCTCACCGCCGTCGGCGGGAATGCGGTTGATGCCCCGGATGCTGCTCGTCCCACCCGCGCCGGAGAAGTAGATGAATCCGTCATCGGCCCACACGGCGTTGACCCGGACCTGCGAGAGGGCGGTCAACCGCTGCGGGTTGCCGCCGGCGACGGGCACCTTGTAGAGGACGTTCTGTCCGTTGCTGATGAAGCCGATCCAGGTGCCGTCGGGCGAGAAGAACGGGTTGCCGACATCCTCGGCCTCGGGCAGCGCCCGTGCCTCGAAACCGCTCAGCCGGCGGATCTGCAGCGGTCGTTCGCCGCCCATGCTAACCGGCACCCAGGCAATCTGCTGTCCGTCGGGCGAGATGGTGGTGGTGGACCAGATGTTGAAGCCGGCATCCGGGATGGTGAAGCGGAACACCTCCTGTGCCGGGACTGGCGCCGTGTTCCGGCCGGCGACGAGGCCAATCGTAATCGCGAGCAGCGCGATGACCACACCACCGGCCGCCAGCGGCAAGCGTCGGGAGCGGCCGGCGGCCGGCAGACCGCTCGCGATCTCATCATCGTCGGCGAGCAGTTCCAGCCGCAGATCGGCGGCGTCGTGCAGGCGGTTGCGCTGATCGCGCACGAGGCAGCGCTTCAGCGCCCGACGCACCCGCGGCGGCGTGGCGGCGGGCAGCGCGTCGAGGTCGGGATCGCGGGTGAGCACGGCGGCCAGGGTATCGCTCACCGTATCGCCGGCGAAGAGGCGCCGGCCGGTGAGCATCTCGTGCAGGATCACGCCCAGGGCCCAGATGTCGGCCCGGCGGTCGGCCTGCTGGCCGCGTGCCTGCTCGGGACTCATGTAGGCCGCAGTGCCCAGGATGGTGCCGGCCTGGGTCATGGCCGCCGTGATGGTGGGCGACGTGGATGGGTCGGCTTCGTCGACAGGGTCGCCGGCCCAGGCCCGGGCCAGACCGAAGTCGAGGATCTTCACCGTGCCGCCGGGTGTGAGCATGATGTTGGCGGGCTTGAGGTCGCGGTGCACGATGCCCTTCTCGTGAGCGGCCGCGAGCCCCTCGGCGATCTGGACGGTGATGTCCAGGGCCTCGTCCAGCACCAGGGGGCCGCGCTCGAGCCGCTTCGCCAGGTCCTCGCCTTCCACCAATTCCATCACCAGAAAGCGGGCCTCGTCGCTCTCCTCGAGGCCGTAGATCGAGGCGACGTTGGCGTGTTGCACGGTGGCCAGAGTGCGCGCCTCGCGCTGGAACCGGGCGATTCGTTCTGCGTCGGCACTCATCTGGTGGGTCAGCGTCTTGAGGGCGACGTCGCGGTCCAGCTTGGTGTCGCGGGCGCGGTAGACCTCGCCCATGCCGCCGCGGCCGAGGAGGGCGGTGACGTCGTAGTGGGCGAGGGTGCGACCGATCATGGGGGCCTCTCGGGTGGAGTCGGTGTGGGCACCGGTGGCCGCAGGACTTGGATCACACGACCACCGAATAAACAAGATAGTCGCAATCCTGTAATCCGAATCATGGCCGTGCCGAGAGGGACGGTCATCGGCATGACACCGGTGCTTGCAATCGGTCGAATTGACGGGCAGCGTCGGAATCCGCTACACTCCAGCCCACTCGCCCCGCGGGATACCAGGTCGGCGACGCACCCCTTGGAGGTGCCAGGTGACTGGCTGCCCGACCCCGGATGAGCTCCAGGCGTTCCGCGCCGGAGACCTGTCGTCCGATGACGCGCCACGTGTCGCGGCGCATGTCGCCACGTGCTCCCGGTGCCGCAACGACGTCGACGGCCAGGACCAGGCTACCGTGTCGGCAGGGCAGGGAGGTCGGGACACCTGCGAGGACGCGGATTCCGGCGCCACCGCGCTCAGCGACCCCCCAGGCAGACGATCCAGTGCGAAGAACCTCATCGCCGGCTACGAGATCCTGCACGAGATCCACCGTGGCGGTCAGGGCGTGGTGTACAAGGCGGTGCAGCTGGCGACGAAGCGGACGGTCGCCCTGAAGGTGCTGCTGCAGGGGCCCCACGCCTCGGCGAGGCAGCTGCATCGCTTCGAGCGCGAGGTCGACCTCATCGCCAGCATCCAGCATCCGAACATCGTCACGGTCTACGACAGCGGCATGGCGCAGGGGCGCTACTACTTCGCCATGGAGTACATCCACGGCCAGCCGCTGGACATCTACCTGTCCCGCGCGCAGCTCGGCATCGAGGCCACGCTGCGGCTGTTCCAGAACATCTGTTCCGCGGTGAACTCGGCGCACCAGCGCGGGGTCATCCACCGCGATCTCAAGCCGGGCAACATCTGCGTCGACGCGGACGGTGAACCGCACGTGCTGGACTTCGGACTGGCCAAGGCGGCCGGACCGGATCTGCAGGACGGCGTGCCCGTGACGATGACCGGCGAGTTCATGGGCACGCTGGCCTACGCATCGCCCGAGCACACCAGCGGCGATCCCCGTTCCATCGACATCCGGGCCGACGTGTACTCGCTCGGCGTGATCCTCTTCGAGATGCTCACCGGGAAGCCCCCCTATCCGGTGACGGGCTCCGTGGCCGAGGTCCTCGAGAACATTGCCCACGCGGAACCAGCAAGGCCGTCGTCGCTCCGCCGTGACATCGACGGCGAGGTCGAGACCATCGTGCTGCACGCCCTCGCCAAGGAGAAACAACGCCGCTATCAGTCGGCGGAGGCCCTGGCCCGGGACATCGGTCGTTACCTGGCCGGCGAGCCGCTGGACGCCAAGCGGGACAGCACCTGGTACGTGCTCCGCAAATCGCTGCGGCGCTATCGATTCGTCGTGGGCATGGTGGCGGCGCTGGTGCTCGTGCTGGCCGGCTCGACCCTCTGGCTGTCGATCATGTACCGCAACCAGAGCCGCGCCCGCGCGGTGGCCACCGCCGCGCAGGCCGAAGCGCAGGCCCGCGCGGCCGAGCTGGAGATCGTGACCGAGTTCCAGCAATCCATGCTCGGTGAGATCGATGCCGAGCTGATGGGCCAGGCGCTGTACGCCGATCTGCGGACCCGCGTGCGCCGGGCGCTGGAGGCGGAAGAAATGCCTGCCGAGGAGGTCGCGACCTCGGTCGCCGCGTTCGACGACCTGCTGGAACGCGCCAACGCCACCGACGTCGCCCTGGAACTGGTGGACACCCAGGTGCTCCAGCGGGCGGCGGTGGCCATCGAGGCGGAATTCGCCGACCAGCCGGTGGTCCGGTCGGCCTTGCAGCAGACGGTCGCCGACACCTACGCCCGGCTCGGTCGCTATCAGCCGGCGCTGCCCCTCCAGGAGGCCGCGCTGCAGACACGCCGGGCCGAGCTGGGCGACGATGATCCTCGGACCCTGGAGTCGGTGAACAGCCAGGGCGTCCTGTACGAATCCCTGGGCCGTTTCGAGGAGGCATACGTCTGCTACACCGAGGCGCTGGAGGGTCGTCGCCGCGTGTTCGGCGACGACCATCCGGTCACCCTCGCGGCGTACAACAACCTGGGCCTGTTGCTGTCCCGGATGGATCGGAACGAGGAGGCTTTCGAACTCTACCGGACGGCGCTCGACGGCCGTCGCCGCAGCCTGGGCGACCGCCACCGCGACACCCTGAACTCGCTCAACAACATGGGGACACTGCTCGAGGAAATGGGGCGTTTCGAGGAGGCGAGGTCCCACTACCAGGAGGCCCTGGACGGCTACCGCAAGGTCCTCGGCGACGATCATCCCGAGACGCTCATCGCCATGAACAACCTGGCGAACCTGCTCAAGAGAATGGGCGATACCGAGGAAGCCCTGCGCCTGCACCGCGAGGCGCTGGCTGGCCGCCGGCGGACCCTGGGCGACGAGCACCCCGAGACGCTGGCCTCGATCAACAACCTGGGCGTGCTGCTCCTGTCGCAGGGCGAACTCGAGGAGGCCCGCGCCCATTTCGCCGAGGCCCTGGCGGGCTGGCGGCACTCGCTGGGCGAGGACCACCCGCACACCCTGATCGCCCTGGCGTACATGGGCGTCGTGCTCAAGCGGATGGGACGCCTGGAGGAGGCCGAGCCCTACTATCGCGAGGCGCTCGAGGGGAATCGCCGCACTCTCGGCGACGACCACCAGAGCACCATCATCGCGGTCCACAACCTGGGCAAGCTGCAGCGGGATCTCGGCCGGTTCGAGGAGGCCGCGGAATCCGGAGCTCGGGCCGTGGCCTGGGCGCGGAGATCCTTGCCGGCGGAACACCCGACCACGGCCGCCTTCCTGTACAGCTACGGGGTCACGCTGACCGGGCTCGGCCGATACGACGAGGCCGAGGCCGCGTTGCTGGAAGCCCACGGCATCCAGGACGCCGCGTTCGGCGCCGATCACGCGCGGACGATCGCGGTGGCAGGTGCGATCGCCGATCTGTACGACGCCTGGCACGAGGCGGCGCCTGACGGTGGACACGCCGAGCAGGCCGCCGCATGGCGGTCCCGTCTCCGGGACCCGGAGGCAGGGGCGGCCGCCGGGCGTTGAGCCACGGCGAACATCTCACCGCACCAGCAGCACCTTCCGCGACGCCGCCCGCTCCCGGGTCGCCAGGCGGACCAGGTAGGCGCCCGACGGCATCTCGAGGCCGTGATCGTCGCGCCCGTCCCAGGACAACCGATGCTCGCCCTGGGCGTATTCGCCGGCCGCGAGCCTCCGCACTCGCCGGCCCCGCAGATCGTGGACGTCGATGTCGACGCGCTGGGCGCGCGGCAGCGAGAAGATGATGGTCGTCTGCGGGTTGAAGGGGTTAGGCGCCGCGGCGAGTTGCAAGCCCATGGTCCGGGGGACGGTGTCGTCGTCCTCGACCGCGGTCGTCTGGCAGTGGTAGGGCCAGGTTGCGATGCCGCCGTTGCTCGCGGCGATCAATGCTCCTGCATGCTGGTGCAACACGGCGCCGGTATAGATGCTGACGTGCGAAATCGTGCCGACGAGGGCCGGCGCCTGGGCATCGGCCGTGTCGTAGATGCTGATGTTGTGGGACCCGGCCACGTACACCACGTCGTCCTGCACCGAGATGTCCTCCACATTCTCGTACGGTAGCAAGGGGAGCTCCGCCAGGACGGCGGGCGCTGCGGGGTCGCTGACGTCCACGACCTGCCAGCTCGTCAGGGGCCAGTTCCCGTTGCGCCGCGAATAGATGCGGTCGCCGACCCAGGTCACGGGGACGGCGGGATCGGCCGGGTCGTAAGGGAGCGAGCCGACGATGACCGGGGACAGCGGATCGGTGAACTCGACGAGCTGCAGTTCGCCGCCGTGGTAGATCACGCCGCGCCCGTCTGCGTCGAAGCAGAGGACACCGGCGGACTCGCCGGGCCAGATGGTGCCCAGCAGCGAGAACTCGCCCGTCGCGTCGATGGTGTAGACCCGGATGCCTCCTCCGGAGGCGCTGTCGAGCCAGCCCACGTAGATCAGGTCGCCGTGGGTGGTGCATCTGAACTGGTCGTTGCCGAAATCCACCGTGCCCCGGGCCTGTGGGTCTTCGGGGTCGGTGAGGTCGTAGGTTCGCAGCACGTATTGATGCGGATAGCTGGTGATGTGGCGGAGGGAGACCACGAGCCATTCGCCCGCCCTGGCGATTTCCTGGCCGAAGTAGGGGATGATCGATTGCGAGCCCGCGAAGGTCGGAGTAGCGACATCCGCGACCGAGACGACACCCAGATCGATTTCGCCAAGGACGTAGAGCCGGTCGCCGACCAACACGCCGTCCTCGAAGTTCATGTCGTTGGCTGCGAGGTCGAGGAGGCCGGCGCGGGGGCTCGCGACGTCGCCGTCGCGGAAGATCTCGAGGCGTCCGTAGGTGGGGCCGGCGCCCGACACGTCGACGCAACCGACGAAGACCTCGTCACCGGTGAAGGCTAGGGCGGCCGGCCAGGCGGGCAATACGTAACTGCCGATCGCGACGGGCGCCGCGGGCTCGGCCAGGTCGAACCAGCGCAAATCGCCGCTCTCCTGGTAGTAATGCTGGTTGCCCACCCAGGCCACCTCGTCGCGCAGGGCGATCGAGGTCACCGTGAAATCCTCATCCGCGGGGAAGTCGGCCAGCAGCGCCGGCGTGGCAGGTTCGGCGAGGTCGACCAGGCTGGCTTCGCCGCCGTGCTCGACCATGGCCAGGTCGCCGTCGGGCGCGATGTCCGTGACCTCGCCGGCGAGCGCCAGCGAACCCAGCGAGACGGGCGTCGCGGGGTTGGCGAGATCGAGCACTTCCAGGAACCCGGCGCCGCCCACCAGGAGCAGGTCGCCGTGGAGGCTCAGGCTGTGCACGGGGCCGGCCATGGGCACTGTCGTCAGCTCGAACGGTTGGAGCGGATCATCGAAGTCCCACACGCCGACCGCCGCTGCGTCGCCCGCGAGGCCGAGGTAGGCCAGGCGCTGGCGGACGACGACGTCGTTGGTCTCGGCGCCCGGATCGAGCGTCAGGACCTGCAGCGGCGCATCGTGGTCGTCGACGTCGATCACGCGCAGCTCGCCCGTGGCCAGCAGCACGTAGTGGTCGAGGCAGGCCAGGCCCATGGCCACGACGCCAGAGCCGTATTCCACGCGGCCCCGCGCCACCGGGTCGGCGGGATCGGCGATGTCGAAGATCTGCAGGGCGCCGCTGACGTAGGCGTAGGACGAGTACTCCCAGGCGTAGGCCTTGAGCCCCTTGGTCTGGAGCTGGGAATAGCCGACGGTGGCGTCCTGGGTGCGCTCGACGGTGAAGGTGGCGATGTGGCGCAGGTCGTTCGCGTAATCGTGGCACGGCAGCGCCGTGGCCGCGGTCGCGGCCAGCAGGGCCACCAGCATCGGAAACGTCAGGAACGCGGCGCGACGATCAGGCGAGCGCATGGTGGCAATCTTTCGTGGTTGTGGTATCGATCAAATCCCCGCTTCGGTCTTTATTCCGCTGCCGGACTCCCAACCTCCGGGCAGCGATCCTGCTCGAGAGAGAGTAAAGCATATCTGGCGTTTCGGTCTCAATTCGGGGGCGACCGTCGAGATCGGCAAGCCCTGTGACCGCGATTCTCAGCGGTCGAAGGGCTGCGAGAAGTGCACGCCACCCTGCAGGTAGATCGTGCCCTGCCTGGCGGAGTTGTATCCGTATCCCACTTCCAGCGGTCCCAGCGCCGTTTCCAGCAGCAGCGTCAACGCTCCGCCGACCTCGGATTCGTCCAGCCGCATGTCCCGGGGGCGGGCCCAGACGTTGCCGGCGTCGACCCAGCCGCCGACGTACCACTGGGTCGTGTACGGCAACGCCATGCCCGCCACGTGGTAGAGGAGACCGGCGCCCGCCATGCCGAAGGCGCCGCCGTCGAGCGCGCCGTCGACGAAGCCGGTGAGGTTGCGCAGGCCGCCCAGGCGATAGGCGCGGTAGTACGGCATCGCGCCCTCGCTGCCGCCAGCCTGGGCCCGGAACTGGATGGTCCACTGGTCGGCAGTGGCGGCGCCTTCGAGCGAGCCCCAGTAGCGGTCGTAGTCGTGCGAGTCGCCGAGGTCCGGGTTCGCCAGCCAGGCGTGGAACTGACCGGCGACGCCCCGGTGCGGCACGGCGTGGTCGTCCAGCAAGTCGAAGCCCAGCCGGAAGCGTATGGAGCCCACGTCGTCGAACTGGTAGGGGACGTCGGGATCGCCGGCGTAGCGATCGGTCTCCGCCCGGCCCCGCCACCACGCGGCCCGGATCTCGCCGATCCGGCCGAGGCTCGCTCCCACGGCCAGCCGGCCACCCCATTCGATGGTCTCGTAGGTACCGAGGCGGTAGGTGCCGTCGTAGACGGCATGGCGCCGCGAGTCCCCGTAGAGGCCAGGCGCCACGAACAGTGACCGCGAGTATTCGAGAGGCTGATACCACTCGCCGGCCGCGCCGAAGACCTTGCCCACCGCGATCTCGCCGCGCAGCTCGCCACCGAGCCGATTCAGCTCGAGACGGTCGATGCGGGTCAAGAACTGGAATTGCGGCTGGTCCTGGAAAAAGACCTGCCAGGCGGCACCGAAATGCAGCAGCCAGGGCAGGTAGGGTTTCTCGACGGGCTGGATGACGAGCTCGGTGCCGGTCTCGTTTTCGCGCAGGCTGTAGTCCACCGTCTCGAACACGCCCAGCGCGAAGACGTTGCCCAGATCACGGGCGAGGCGATCGAGATCCAGGGTGTCGCCCGGCGCCTGGGTGATGCTTCTGAGGATGGTGCGGTCGTGCACCCGGGACGGGTTCTCCAGCGCGACCTTGCTGATCACGGGTGCCGGCACGTGCCGTCGTCCGACCGAGGCCCGCCAGGCGGCGTACTCCTTGTCGGACAGTGCCAGGGGCAGCAGCTCGTCGAGATGCTCGTCCACGGCCCGCCGTCCCGCCGCGACGGCCGTGGCGGCGCGGGTCAGCTCGTAGAGCTGGATGTCCGGCAGCGGCACGATGATGGGGATGTCGGCGGCCAGGAGGTCGGGATAGGTGTTGGCCCAGGTCAGGAGGTAATTGCTCTGCAGGAAGATGCTCGGCAGGTCCCAGGTGGCGTCCGCGGGGGTCTGTCCCGGCGCCCAGCCCGGATGCACGGCGATGACCACGTCGGCGCCCATGTCGCGCACCACGTCGGTGGGGAGCATGACGCGCAGATAACCGTCGATGAGGGTGCGGTCGCCCATCTCCACGGGTGGGAACGCCCCGGGCGCCGCCATGCTCGCGCGCACCGCCCGCATGAGGTTGCCGCGGTCGGGCACCACGATGTCGCCGGTCACCAGGTCGGTCGCCACGGCGCGGAAGGGGATCGGGAGGCGATCGAAGCCGTCGTAGCCGGCGGTGTAGAGATCGGGAGCGCGCAGTGTGAAGTTGAATTTCTGGCCGTAGATCAGGCCGCGCTGCATGGTGAGTCCGCGGCTGGTGATGCCGAACTCGAAGGGCCAGATGTTCTTCAGGTCATCGGATTTGCGGCGGTACGCGAGCCGCCGCCGGTCGGGCCGGTCGGTCATGAGGCGCCGCCAGTCGAGGCCGAGAATGTCCTGGTCGATCTCCTGGGGCGTGAAGCCCAGGCTGAAGAGCACGCCCACCGCGGCGCCCATGCTGGTGCCGGCGACACGGTCGATGGGGATGCGCAGCTCGTCGAGGCGTTCGAGCACGCCGATGTGCGCGAGGCCGCGGGCGCCGCCACCGCCGAGGGCGATGCCGATGGTGGGGCGGGTCCGGGACGTGTCGGGAGTGGCGGCGGTCTGTTGCGACCAGGCCGAGGGCGGGAGGAGGCAGGCGGCGATCGACAGCAGGACGAAGGAAAGGCGGCGGCACACGGCGGTCGGCTCCTGGGGGTAGGGGCGGACGGGTCGACGTGATTGACCATAGCTGGGACCGGCGGTCGTGCCAAGGCTCCAGCGAGATCGGTCGCAGGGATCGGTGCTGTGCGTCGATGACCGTTCCACCCGGTCAGGCGTTTCCAGATGTTCGCTGACGTAATCACAGACGAGAGCCCGATCCGAGGACCGGGCTCTCGTCGTCGCCGTCGATTCCGGCAGCTCTTACTTGAAGAGTTCCTTCAGGTCCGTCATCGACCAGTTCTCGACTCCGACACCTACGTGGCAGTAGCCACAGTACTCGCCATTGGGGGCTTCGGTGTCAGCGTGCGCCCCGAGGATGCCCTCGGCACCTCCGTGGCACGCGGTGCAGGAGTTCACGGCCACGGGATTCGACTCGAAGTGGCAGGCAGAGCAATCGAATCCCGTATGGAGGCTGTGGGTCGTTCCCGGCCAGTCGGTGTGGCACTGGCTGCATCTCCCGTTGTCCGCCGAGAAGAGCTGGTAGGCACCGGCTTGCAGGCTCCAGAGCAGCCCGATCGTGAGAATGAGGCAAGCAACGACAATCAATCGCCTGATCCGCATGAGGTCCTCCTTCATTCGAGTCGGTGCGACATCATCGTACGAGCCTGGTGTGGAGACTTCCGAGGTTGCCGGACCATACTACGGCCAAATCGTGCATGTCAATGTAAACAAAACACTTACATGACATAAACTGGGAATGCAATCCAGGATCATTAACCGCTCAGTTCTGGTTCGGCGAGGAGTCCGGAACCTCTGATCTGGGCGGCCTCCTCAGATTCCGCTCCCTGTCGATCGTCAGATTCATGGCCCATTCCGCAGTTGCCGGCGCATTCGTCCCGGCGAAGTTCCCATGGCCCGCTTGAAGGCGCGGCTGAACGCCGCCTCGGAGCGGTAGCCGAACTGGTCGGAAAGCTCGGCGAGCGTCGCATCCCCCTCCTGCAGTTGCGAGGCCGCGAGCAGCATGCGCCAGCGCGTCAGGTACTGCAACGGCGTCACGCCGGCCACCTCCTTGAAGCGGGCGGCGAATCCCGAGCGTGACATGCCGACCATGGTGGCCAGCGTCTGCACCGACCAAGGGGCCGCCGGATCGCGATGCACGAGCACGATCGCTCTGCCGATCTGTGGATCCTGGATGGCCCGGAGCCAGCTCCCCTCGCAGTCCGCCCCGTACGCAGCCTCGTCGGCCAGCCAGCTCCGCAGGGTCTGGATCACCAGGACGTCGGCAAGCCGGGTGATGACGGTCTCGCCGCCGGGCCGGAGCTGGCGGGCCTCGCTCGCCATGAACCGCAGCGTCCCGTGCAGCCATTCCACCTGCGTGGCGTTCCAGGTGTCGACGCAGACCAGGCGCGGCAGGAATTCGACGAGCTGCCGAGCGGCGGGATTGTCGAAGTGGACGGCGCCGCACACGAGCCGGGTCAGGGCCCCGCCGCCGCCGTGGCGGATGAGCTCGTAACGTTCGCTCAGCTCCTCGCGCGGGATGGCGAACAGGTCGACGGCCGGGCCGCCCGCCTCGCTCACGAGGCGATGGCCGCGGCCATGCGGCACCAGCGCGAGCGTGCCCGGCTCCAGCACGCGCGGGTCGAGGCCGTCGACCTCGAGCCAGCACCGCCCCTCGGTCACGAAGTGGAACATCATGGTGTCCGGGATCGCCGGCAGGTCCATGCCCCAGGGCGCGGTCAGCTCCGAGAGCGCGTAGAACGTGCCGCTCATGCGCATGAGGTGCAGCACCTCGCCGAGCGGATCGCCCGAGGCCCAGAAGCTTCGATCCGGGACGGTGGGAATGAGCGGCGTGTCCATGGCGGCCAGTCTCGCTGATTCCGGTCCAGATGGCAAGACGGTTTGGACGAATGAGCATAAATAGCGGATCAACAGTCATTGTGCATCTGATTGGTGAACCTATCGTGGACGTAATGCAATTCCGCAGGCCAAATCATTGCTCGAAAGGACTGGAATCATGACAAGCTGCGAGATGCGATCCAACGAGAACCTCATCCTGGTGGTCGGCAGCACGGGGAAGACCGGGCGGCGTGTCACGGCGCGGCTCGAGGCCCTGGGCGCGGCGGTGCGCCACGGTTCGCGCCAGGCGTCGATCCCCTTCGACTGGGACGATCACGCCACGTGGGCGCCGGCTCTCGCGGGCGTGAAGGCGGCGTACGTGGCCTTCCATCCCGACCTGGCGGTGCCCGGCGCGCCCGAGGCGATCGCGGAGTTCGCGCGCCTGGCCGTCGCGGCCGGGGTCCAGCGCCTGGTGCTGCTCTCGGGCCGGGGCGAGGCCGAGGCCCGGCGCTGCGAAGGGATCGTCGCGGATTCGGGCCTGACGTGGACCGTGGTCCGCGCGAGCTGGTTCCTCCAGAACTTCAGCGAGGGCTTCCTGCGCGACCTGATCGTCGGCGGCACCGTGGCGCTGCCGGCCGGGCGGGTGCCCGAGCCGTTCGTCGACGCCGAGGACATCGCCGACGTCGCCGTGGCCGCGCTCACGGGGACCGGCCTGGACAACCGCGTGGTCGAGGTGACCGGTCCCCGCCTGTTGACCTTCGCCGACGCCATCGCCGAGATCGCCGCCGCCACCGGGCGCGAGATCACGTTCGTCGACATCGCGCACGAGGATTTCCTGGCCTCGATGCGCGAGGCCGGCGTGCCCGCCGATTACGTCGGATTGCTCGACTACCTGTTCCGAGAGGTCCTCGACGGTCGCAACGCGTCGCTGGCCACCGGCGTTCGCGAGGCGCTCGGCCGCGAACCGCGGGACCTGAGCGACTACATCGAGGCGACGCTGGCGACGGAGGCGTGGTCCGGGGAGGTCGTGCGGTGATCAGGTCTCGAGTCCGGCCGGCCCCGCTTCCTGGGGGGCCGGCCGCTCGAGGTCGCCACGGTTGATCCTTCCCGAAGCGGGACAGCCCGCCCATAATCCCGAGAAATGAAAAAACCGTGAAGGAATTCCGACCCCGTGCGTCTACCCGAGCAGGAGTCCGAAGAAGCGGGCTGCAATGGGAAGGAGGTGGAGCATGACCATCCGGCAGATGACCGACCAGCACCTGGATGCCGTGTTCCGTTTCCTGCTCTCCATGGTCCGCGATCGCGAGGCCGCCGCCGACCTGGCCCAGGAGACCTTCCTGCGCCTGCAGCGGTCCGGGTCGACCGGCGGTCCGCCGAGCGAGGCCTACGTCCTGGCCACCGCCCGCAACACGGCCATCTCCTGGTTGAGGCGGCGGAATCTGGAGCGGCGCCACCTGGACGTGGTTCCGCCCGAGGAACTGGCTCCTCGCGGGGCGCGATCCCGGGTCCCGGCACCCGACCGTGAAGTCGAGCGCCGGGAACTGGGCGCCGCCCTGGACGCGGCCCAGGCCGATCTGCCGGAAGAGCTGCGTTCCGTGTTCCACCTCTCGGAAGTGGAAGGGCTCCGCTACGAACAGATCGCCGAGGTGGTCGGCTGCCCGGCGGGCACCGTCGCCTCGCGCAAACACCTCGCGGTGCGCAGGCTCCGCGAACATCTGCAGAGGTCCGGCCATGCGCTGTGATCGATTCGAAACCCGGCTGGATGCTTACATCGACGGGGAGTTGCCCGCCGAGGAGATCGTGACCCTGGAAACTCATCTGGAGGAGTGTCCCGCCTGCCGTCGGGAACTGGAGAGTCGGCACGAACTGCGCCGGGTCTTCAGGGAACGGTCACGAGCGACGGCGCCTCCGGACTTGCAGGAGCGCATCCTCGCGACCGCCGCGACGGATCAGAACGGCGAGCGGACAGGACGTGTGGCGGGGAGCCCGGATCCCCGCTGGTGGCGTCGCGCCCGCTGGCCGCTGGCCCTGGCCGCCGCGGCCTCGCTGGCCTTCGTGGTGATGCTGCCCCGCCAGGGGGAACGGGAGACCAGAGAAGGCCTCGCCGCGCCCTTCACCACGCCCGCACGCGTGGTGGTGCCCCGGTACGGGGAGCAGTCCGGGCAGGCCACGCCCGTCACGTTCGGCGGTATCGATCTGGGTGGGCCCTCGCAAAGGAGATCGTCATGAACACGAAGAAGGCCATGCTCGCGGTGCTGGTGCTGCTGGTGCTGGGATCCACCCTGACCGCCCGGGCCGGTGAGCCGGCGTCCCAGGAGATCGAGTTGCGCGACGGCAAGATCCTGCACGGGGTCATCAGGCAGATCCGCACCAGCCTCTACCTGGTGCAGACCGACCAGGAACTGTACGAACTCTCGGCCGAGGAGATCGCCTCGGTGGGCGGCCAGCCCGGCGTGCCACCGCAGAGCGCCCAGAAGCCCCTGTTCACCGATCTGCAACGAGTCCAGCTGCGCGCCGACGGCATCGTCGAGATGTGGACGGCCGAGGAGATCACCAACGACCACGACCAGATCCTGACCTACGCCATGTTCGGGGCCAAGGAGCGCGAGCTGCCCTTCATGCGCACCATGCAGGCCTACGACCAGTTCGGGAACCGGCTGAACGTCCGCATCGAACCGCGGGCGGGGACCGACCTCTACAACGTGTTCGTGGACTTCGTCGTACCCATCTTGCCGGGCGAGACCATGCGCGGCTCGCTGCGCTACGAATTCCCCGGCCAGATCGACTGTGCGGACGGCAAGTGCGCGAACCGGTTCTGGGGCGACTTCCCTGAGGACCGGCTGCTCACGCGGCGGGTGGAATTGCCGGTGGGGGCGAAGGTGCTGAAGGTGGATCCCGAACCCAACCTCCAGTTCGAGCACCTGGGCCAGACGGTGGTCGTCTGGCGGCGGTATTATCCCGCGGGAACCGGTTTCCCTCTCGTGGTGGAGTACGAGCCGGCGCAGGATTGACCGGGCAGAACACACCAGGCGCGGCCCGCTCTCACGGGTCGCGCCTGATTCCGTCGAGGACCGACCGGGCCGGACTCAGCGGAACAACCGGCGTACGGCGCTCCACGTCGTCGGTTCCGCGTCGACGGACTCCTCGAGCGTGTAGGGCACGGCGAGCTCGAAGACCGCGTCGGGGTTCTGCTGGAACCACCAGGTCACCGCGACCTCGTACTGGCCGGCAGGATCGGGGAGCATGCCGGTGTCCCAGTGCTGCACCATGATCCCGCCGGCGGCCAGCTCGACGATGACCGGCAGGCCGGTCATGCCCGGGTAGTCGCCGTCGAGGCGGACGATGGCGAAGGGCGGCTCCGACGGGAACTCGATGGTATCGCCACCAGAATTGTCGAAGGTGATCTCGATCACGTCGCCGACGACGTAAACTTCCTGGTCGAGGGTCACGGTGAGCGCGGCGGCCAGGCCGGGAAGCGCGATCAGGATCGCGATGAACGTGAAGATACGAAGCATGTCGGTCTCCCTCCTCGGATCCAACAGCGGGTGGAACCTAATGATACCATAGGGACGGGCGCCGAGAAAAGGACTCGGGGCGGCCGGCGTTCGTCCTGTCACGATGCGATCGCGGTCAGGCGTACCCGAACAGCGGCGGGAAGACGATCACGACGATGGCCGCCCACACGGCATAGACCGGCAGGTAGTCGGTCTGCCAGCGTTCGAGGCGTGCGAACGTGCCTCGCCCGCGCAGGAACCGCACGTAGAGCACGGTCGACCAGGCGAGGTTGACGAGCAGGATCACGTTCTCGCCCAGCGCGGCCACGCGGTTGGGGCTGAAGCCGAACTCCGAGATGCGCGCGGCGATGGCCCACAGCGCCACCGCGTCGGCCAGCAGCGCGCCGACCAGCAGCACGACCTGGAGCACGTCGAAGACGCCGGTGGGCGACCCGTGGTCGCGGGCGGATACGGAATAGAGCAGGAGGCCCAGGACCACCGCCAGGAGCAGGTCGAAGGCGATGAGCACCTCCCGCTCGATCAGGACGCCGCGCCCGGTCCACAGCAGGGTCGCGAGGAACGCCACCAGCACGGCGGTGAAGAGAGGCGTGAAGAGGCGCGTCAGCACCGGCGCCATGTTCTCGATCACGCTCTGCTTGGCCTCCACGAGCCAGGAGCCGATCAGGACGGCTCCGGTGGCGCCGCACGGCAGCAGCCACGATTCGAAGATGGGCTCGACGTCGACGCCGATGGATTCGAAGATCATGACCATGAACGCCGTGAGGACGCCGCCGCCGAGGGCGATCAGCACGTAGTAGATGAAGAGTTCGCCCGAGAACCGGATGAAGTCCATGCGCCCGGCCACCTGGCCCCACCGGCCGCCCGCATAGGCGATGCCCACCACGAGCCAGAGCGCGATGGGCAGGTGCAGCGCCGCCAGCACTCCGGTGGAGCCGTCCGGGGCGAATGGATAGGCGTTGACGATCACGCCTGCCGCCAGGAACGCCGCGGCCAGCCAGCGGAGAGTCCTGGGGTGAAGCTGCCGCTTCCAGGCGAAATAGCCGGTCAGGAACGGCAGCACGAAGAGGCTCAGGTTGCGGCCGTAGAAGCCGGCGTCCTGGTCCCACTGGATCCCGAAGAGCGCCGGCGCCTTGATGGCCACGGCGACGGCGACCGCGAGGCAGAAGGCGACGACGGCATCCCGGCGGGCATGCACGCGCGAATCTCCGGAATCGGTGGGGTTGACGACGAGCTGCTTCCAGAGGCGGTCCGAGTGCTCGCGCGCGAATTCCCGCGAGAGGGCGTCGAGGTTGCCCATGCGCTTGACCGCCACCAGGAAGGCCTCGTCGTCGGCGAGACCCGCGTCGGCCAGGATGGCGATCTGCTCGCGCAGGTGGTCTTCCAGCTCCGCCACGTCGACCGGGTGGATCGCCTGCCGGCGGTGGAGGTAGCTGCGCCATCGGTCGATCTGATCCTCGAGCGAGGCTGCGTGTCCCGGAGTCGACATCCTTCAAGCCCCCTGGGTATTCGTGGTCGGGATGGGCATGGAGAGCAACCCCCAGATGTCCCGCAGCGTGGCGTCCACCGCTTGCCATTGACGGCGTTCTTCGGCGAGCTGAGCGTGACCCTGGGAGGTGATCCGGTAGTACTTGCGGCGGCGGCCGCTCTCGGCGGTCTCCCACCGCGCCTCGACGAAGCCGAGCCGTTCGAGCCGATGCAGAACGGGGTACAGCATCCCGTCCGTCCACTCCACGTGTCCTCCGGACAGCTCGCGGACCCGCTTGATGATGGCGTAGCCGTAGCTGTCGCCTTCGGCCAGGATCGCCAGGACGATCGGCGTGGAGGACGCGGCCATCAGGTCCTTGTTGATCTCCATGATTCCCTGTCTCGTGCGGTGTGGATGGTCCCGGGCCCTGGTTACCTTGCAGCACTATACATTGAGCAGCTATGTATGTCAAGCCAGGGGGCGTTGTCGGGGGGACTCGGTCGATCCGCGTGGCGATGGCGGGTGTCGGTCTGGTGGCAGAATCCGTCCGGTTCCTTACGATGCCAGGCATTCAAAGTACGGGTATATTGATCGTCAATTTCCCTAGTCTCCCAGGGTCTCGCCATTCCTAACAGTCGAAGGGACTGCGATGAGCGATCACACCGGCCGCGATCCCAACCAACCCGACGATCCGGACCGTACCCTCGCCGCCGATGCGGCGGCCGGCATGGGCGGACCCCGGGAGGGTCTGGGTGAGTCCATCGGACCCTACCGCCTGGTCCGCCGTCTCGGCGAAGGCGGCATGGGCGAAGTGTTCCTGGCCGAGCAGACCGAGCCCATCAAGCGGGTCGTCGCCCTGAAGGTCATCAAGCCCGGCATGGACACGCGCGCGGTCGTGATGCGGTTCGAGCTGGAGCGCCAGACCCTGGCCATGATGGACCACCCCGGCATCGCCCGCGTCTTCGATGCCGGGCAGACGGCGGGCGGGCGGCCTTACTTCGTCATGGAGTATGTCGACGGGGTTCCCATCACCCAGTACTGCGACGCGCGTCGCCTCGATCTGCGGCAGCGGCTCGCCCTGGTGATCGAGGTCTGCGCCGGCGTGCAGCACGCCCACCAGAAGGCCATCATCCACCGTGACCTGAAGCCCGGAAACATCCTGGTCACCGAGGTGGACGGCAGGCCCGTGCCCAAGATCATCGACTTCGGCATCGCCCGGGCCACCGAGCAGCGCGAGGTCGAGCGCTCCATGTTCACCCAGCTGGGCCACGTGATCGGCACCCCGGCCTACATGAGCCCCGAGCAGACCGATCCCAACAACACCGACATCGACACGCGCACGGATATCTACTCGCTGGGCGTGGTGCTCTACGAGCTGCTGGTGGGCAAGACGCCCTTCGACGCCGCCTCGGTCCACTCGGCCGGTTACGAGGCCATCATGAAGTTCGTGCGGGAGCAGGAACCCCTGCGCCCGAGCGCACGCCTGCAGCAGGATCCCGCCACCACCGCCGAGGTCGCCGCCCGCCAGGGCACCGAACCGGGCCGGCTGGCCCGCACGCTCAAGGGCGACCTGGACTGGATCCTGCTCACGGCGCTGGACAAGGATCGCGGCCGCCGCTACGCCACGGCCAATGCCCTGGCCATGGACCTGCGGCGCTATCTGAACGACGAGACGGTCCTGGCCAGCCCGCCCAGCGCGGCCTACCAGGCGCGCAAGTTCGTGCGCCGCCACCGGCGCGGCGTGACGGTCGGCGCCATGGCCTTGCTGGTCCTGCTGGCCTTCGCCCTGACCACGTCCCTGCAGAACCGGGTGATCGCCACGGAGCGGGATCGGGCCGAGCTGGAGACGGCCAAGGCCACGGCCATCAACGATTTCCTTCGCGGCATGCTGGTCGGTGTCGACCCCTGGGCCAGCGGCGAGCACGACCTGACCGTGGTCGAGGCCATGGACGCCGCCCGGGCCAACGTGGATTCCATCTTCGCCGACCAGCCCCTGGTGGCGGCTGAGATGCACGCCACCATGGGCCAGACCTACCTGGGGCTCGAGAAGCTGGCCGAGGCGGAACAGGAGGTTCGGCGCGGGCTGGAGTTGCGCACCTCGCTGCTGGGACCGGACCATCCCGACCTGGCCGACAGCTGGCTCGCCCTGGCCAAGATCCAGCGCCTGAACTCCAACCATCCCGAGGCCATCCGGGCCGCCGGCGAGGTGGTGCGACTGCGCATCCTGAACCTGCCGGCACGGTCACCCGAGATCCTGGACGGGTACAACAGCCTGGCCGAGGTGTACACGGCCGGCGGCCGGTACGCCGCGGCGGACTCGGTGCTCGACCTGGTGGAGGGCCTCATCAATACCGGGCGGGGCGATCTGCGGCTCCAGACTGCCACCTTGCTGAACCTGCGCGCCTGGGTGACCCAATCGCGGGGCCAGGACCTGGCCGCGGCCGATTCCTTGTACCTGGAGTCGGTGAACCTCCTGAAGGAGTGCCAGCCCTCGTCCCCGTTGCTGTCGGTGTACCTGAACAACCTGGCCGTCAACCAGATGATCCGGGGCGACTACGCCGCTGCCCGGGCCACCTACCAGGAATCGCTGGATCTGACCGGCGAGCGGTTCGGCACCGACCATCCCGAATACGCCCTGGTCCTGGAGAACCTGGGCGGCATCGCCTACCGGCAGGGCGAGTACGAGGAATGTCTGGCCAACCTCGACCGGGTCCGGGCCATCCGGGCCGCCAAGCTGGGCGAGGACCATCCTCTGGTCATGCGCACTCAGCTGAACATGGCCACCGTGGCCAACGGCATGGGCAACCAGGACCGGGCCATCGCCATCTACGAGGCGGTGCTACCCCACCTGATCGCTCTCAACGGGGAAGCGAGCGTGGATGTGGCTACCACCCTGCGCAATCTGGGCATCTCCTACCACCAGGCTGGCCGCTTCGCGGAGGCGCAGGAGGCCTACGATCGTTCGCGTGCGGCCTTCAACGCGGTGAATCCCGACGGCAAGGAGATCCTGGCCCGCCTGGACCACGACCAGGCCCTGCTGCTGCTCGACCAGGACCGCCCGGCCGAGGCCGAGCCCTTTGCCCGCCGGGCCCTGACCGTGTTCGAGAGAGAGCTGCAGCCCACGGACGTCCGGGTCACCACGACGGCAAGCACCCTGGTGCGGATCTACACGAGTCTGGGCCGGCTCGAGGAGGCGGAACGGTATCGAGCGTACGGAACGAGGCAGTGAGCCAGGGGGAGTGGGGGGTATGCGGTAGGAGTCGGAGAGGGGACAGGCCGCCATCGTCGTTTCGTTCGTATCATGTTTTCACGATGCGTCCACCTTGGCCACCGATCGGACCGCCATGAATCTGACATATCGTTGTGCGTGCTGTGGTGAGGAGAACGAGGTGTTCATCGAGCGGGGCATTGCTGACCGCCAGCAGTTCGTGGAGGATTGCGCCATCTGTTGCCGCCCCATGGTGATCACCGCACGCTGGAACCCGGATACCGGCAGCTTCGACCTGGAGATCCACCAGGAAGGGCGGGATTGAAACATGATCGTATTCCGCACCAAGCTGTACCTCACGCTGCTGGCGGTGTTCCTGGCCGTCGATGCGGTCTGGCTGGGACTCGTGGCGCCGGGTTTCTACCGTGATCAGCTCGGATACCTGCTCGCCGCCGAGGTGAACTGGCTCGCCGCCGGCGTCTTCTACCTCCTGTTCATCGCCGGCATCCAGGTTTTCGTGGTGGGGCCGGGTCTCGAGCGCCAGGCCATCGGCTGGACCCTGCGCCGCGCCGCGTTCTTCGGTCTCGTGACCTATGCAACCTACGACCTGACCAACCTGGCCACGGTCCGCGACTGGCCGCTGCTGGTCACCGTCGTCGATCTGGCCTGGGGTGCGGTGCTCTGCACGATCGTGAGCCTGGTGGGGTTCCTGGTGGGTCGGCGACTGCGCGCCGGCTGACGGCTGGGCGCAACCCGGACCGGCCCGGTCGCACTCCCGCTCGTCGGCTTTCAGTCGGGTCGACCGTCGGCCTGCTCCAGTTCGAATTCCGGCTCACCCACCGTGACGATGCCCAGATTTCCGTCCACGGTCACCAGATCGCCGTCGCCCAGCAGGAGGGTGGCGTCGGCAACCCCGTTGACGCAGGGCACGCCCAGCTCACGGGCGATGATGGCGCCGTGGATCAGCATGCCGCCGCGCCGCTCGACGATGGCGCAGGCCAGCGGCACGAGGTGGGTCATGGTGGGCTGGATCGCGTCGCAGACCATGACCTCGCCCCGGCGGAAGGCGCGAAAATCCTCCGCCTTGCGCACCACGCGGACCCTGCCCGTGGCCAGGCCGCCGGATGCGGGTTGACCGATCAACTGGCGGGGTGTGGCACCGGGGAGCGGACGGGCCGCCTCGGTCGGCGCGGGTGCCCGCGGCGGCAGGGTCACCGGACCGCCGGCGGGGCTGCGCAAACCCGCGACCAGGGCGTCGACATCCCCGCTGCCGGCCGCTGGACCGGCCGCCAGGCGGCCCGCGTCGCGCAGCCTCTGGACGGCCTGGGTCAGGGCGTGCTGCAGCTGATTCCGCAACCGTCCCATGAGCACGTTGTCATCGTCCCGCAGCTGCCAGCTCAGGCGGGCCACGCGCAGGACCTCCCGGGCCATGTCACGGCGATCCGGTCCGACCGCTTCGAGGAACTGCTCCTCACGGATGCGGGCGGTATCGGCGGTGGTCACTGGCGGGGGAGGGGCGTCGGCGTCGGCTAGCTGACGCACGATGTCCAGTACCAGGTCCGGCCGCTCGTCGAGAGACTCGTCGTCATAGGTCAAGTTCATGTACTGATCGAGGAACCGGTCGAACTCCAGCCGGAACACATCGCCGCCGGGGGTGCCGCTCAAGGTGGCGGCCAGCGCGTCCCAGCCATGGCGGCTGCCGGCCCTTTCCATGATGTCCGGTTGCGCCAGCCAGGACGCCAGCACGGGTTGACGCCTCACGATGTCCGCCAGCCGAGCCAGCGCGGCGTTGCGGGCCGTCGCGATCATGGGCTGATGTTCCAGGAGGGCCACGAAGGCGTAGGGGTCGGCGGGCTGCAGGATATCGTTGTAGTACTGGCCGAACCGCCGGACACCGTGCGCGAAGGGGATGAACTGCTCCTTGTAGATCTTCTTCCAGTGCTCGTGGGCCTCGAGGCGGGCGACGATGGCGTCGGCGAGGGCGGCGTCGGACATGGCGGCCAGATCCTCGGCGGCGAAGCGCTCACCGGCTTCGGCCAGGGCGGGGATGAGATCCCGGGTGACCCGTTCGCAGAGGTCGGCCAGCTCGTCGGCGCCAGGGCGAAGGGTGAGGTACCAGGAGCGTTCGTCATCCGCGCCCGGGGACGGCGCCCGGGTGATCGGACGCGCCTGCAGCAGCGTCAACTCCCGTGCGTGGCCGGTCCATTCCACGTCCGGCGGGCACCCGAGCAGGGATTCGACGCCGCGCAAGGTCCGGTGCAGGGCCTCCAGGTCGTCCCTGGCCAGGAGCGGCTCGGGGTCGGTCTGGCCCCGGTCGCCACGTGTCCAGGCGACCAGCGCACCCGTGGACCGTGCGAGGATCCAGCGGTCCGGGTCCACCATCCCGCTCACCAGGCCCTCGCATGAGCCCGGCACCGCTTCGATGATCTGGTTGTCCTCGCGGGGGGCGCGCGGGTCGCGCCCGAACGCCACGCCGGAAACGGGGGCGCTGACGAACTCCTGCACCACCACCGCCATGCGGCTGTTCGATACGTCCAGACCCAGCTCGCGACGGTACAGCAGGGCGGCGTCCGACCAGAGGGAGGACCAGACGATGCGCACGGCGTCGAGCAGACCGCTCGTGTCGGCCACGTCGGCCACCGACTCGTGCAGCCCGGCGAAGGAGCGTCCCGCGGCGTCCTCGCCCGGAGCCGAGGACCGCACGGCCACCGGACCGGGGGCCAGGCGCTCGTAGGCGCCGACGATGGCGTCGGCGAGTCCGGTCGGTACCGGCGCGGACAGGAAGGCCGAGCGGATGCGCAGGGCGGCGTCCCAGATCTCTTCCCAGCGCATGGATTCCAGCGGCTTGCGCCCCAGTTCCATGCCGATCATCGCTTCCAGGCCGGATGCGGCGACGAACTGCTCGTAGGCGGCCACCCCGATGCAGAACCCCGCCGGCACGCGATAGCCCGCGGACAGGAGGCGGCCCAGGCCGCGCGCCTTGCCCCCGACCACGCGGTCGGCAAGGTCCCCCGCCTCAAAGAGGGGAACGATCAACTCCGGTCCGGCACCCATTGCTGGACCTCCTGGAAGCGGGACACGTGGAAGAAACGGAAGACCTCGATACGGAAGAGGGCGCAGGATTCGGCCGCCACGAAGGAGCGGAGCTGGGGGTGACGGCCCACGAGCTGCGCCGCCAGGATCTGCCGCTGCGCGGCATCCCGCACCTCGTGGGCGCGGCCGGTCACGGTGACCGCCGTGACCTCCATCATCGCCTGTGGATGCTCGGGACGGTCGTCCACCACCAGGGCGACGCGATCGTGGTGAATCAGGAGACGGTACTTGCGGGTCGCCTTGGGTGTGGTGAACACGACCGAGCGCAGGTCGTCCGCGAAGGCGAAGGCCACCAGCGAGCCGTAGGCATGGCCCTCGCCATGCGTGCTCAGCACGCCGTAGGGCTGCGTGGTCACGAGCCGTCGGATGCTGTCGATGAGGCCGGGCGCCGTGTCCGATCGCGATGGTTCGAATCCATGGTCCGGCCCGAGCACTGGTTCGTCTTCTCTTCTCACGATCTTCTCCACTTCGTGTGGGTTCCTGTGGCCAGGACAGGCTACCACATCACGGGTTGTCCTTCAGCATGGTGGAGTTATCATCTGAAGAGATCCGCCAACCCGAGACAGAGGTATACCAATGGCACGTTCCTGGATCGCCCTCGTCCTGGTGCTCATCGCCTTCTCCGCCACTGCCCAGCCCGCGAAATTCGCCCTCGAGCTCGAGGCCGGTCCGGTCTGGCAGAGCTACAACGATGTCGAGATCCCGAACGACGGGACGGCCACCCGTTTCTCGCTCAAGGATCTCGCCGGCAGCGGACCCTGGTTCGCCGGACGGGCCTACCTCACCTGGAACATCAACGACCGGCATGGCCTGCGGGCCCTGGCCGCGCCGCTCACGGTCAGCGAGACCGGGACGCCCACCGAACCGATCCGCTTCGCAGGCGCCGACTACGTCGCCGGGACGCCCGCCGAGGCCACCTACAAGTTCAACTCCTGGCGGCTCGGCTACCGCTACACCTTCGGCGGCGGCGGCGATCGCTGGACCTGGCGCCTGGGGTTCACCGCCAAGATCCGCGACGCGAAGATCGAGTTGAAGCAGGGCGAGACCACCAGCAAGAAGACCGACCTCGGCTTCGTGCCGCTGCTCCACGTGAGCACCGACTGGCGCTTCACGGGGCGCTGGTTCCTCCTGCTGGACATCGAGGCGCTGGCCGGCGGCCCGGGTCGGGCCGAGGACGTGTCCTTGAAGTTCTCGCGCGAGATGTCGCCGCGCTGGTCGCTCGCGGCGGGCTACCGGATGGTCGAGGGTGGGGCCGACGTCGAGGAGGTCTACAACTTCGCCTGGCTGCACTTCGGCGTGGTGTCGGCCACCTGGCGGTTCTAGCGGCGCCCGCGTTCCAAACCCGGTCCGGGATTCCCCCCGGCCGAAGTGGCGGTTCGGGCGGAGGCGCTCGACCTACGAGCCCAGCTTCGCCTCGATCCGCGCCAGGCGCTCCTGGACCTCCAGGTGACGCTTCTTCTGTTCATGGCGCAGGATGAACACCTGGAAGAGCAACGGGACCAGGAGAATGACGATGATGCTGGTGCCCATGACCGCCTCCTTGTAGAGAGATCGACAACGAGGGATGTACCCCTGGCGGGGCGCTAGCATTCGCCGCGTGACTCCTCGTGTCGGGCATCGTCGCGACCGTGCCAGGTCGTCGTGTGGAAGCCCGAGCCGAGGAGGCCATCGACGCGCCGGGCCAAGGGCCGGCCGGCAGCTCGTTACCTGGCGGCACCCGCCGCCGGCCTGCCGAGCGGTGAGGCGACCACGGCCCCGGCCGCCACGTAGAACGCGACCAGGATCAGCGTGCCCGGAAGACGATGGTCATCTGGTGAGAAGTGCGCGGCCATGCTCACCCCGATGTGTGCGAGGCGTAACACGATGAAGGCGACGATGGACCAGCAGGCCCAGGATGTTCCCCGCCAGGCCAGCACGCAGGACAGCACGATGCCGAGGGATGCCACGAGCAACACGGCGCTCCCCCCTGAAATTCCTTCGCCGATGATCTTGATGATGAACAGGACCTCGATGACCAGGAGGACCGACAGGGTGACCCGTAGCGGCCACCTGGGGGAAGGGCGATCTGCCGACATCTCGCACCCGTCCTCGTTAACCGCCGGCCATCCCCTCCCGCTCGCCGGCGAGGTGATCGTTCGAGCAGGCCGTCATTAGACCAGAAACTGAATTAAAGAGGTCATCAAATTCGCGGGGACCCCGTCTGGAGTCCCCTCGCGCACGCAGGCCAGTACATGGTCGCGGGCTCCTTCATGAGGAGGACGCCCAGGCCGATCGGCCTGGGCGTCGCGGTTCACCGTGCCAGAGGTCCGAGATCCCTCCCCGGTCCTCAGGCGAGGTCGAAGCGATCGAGATTCATCACCTTGTCCCACGCCGCCACGAAGTCGCGCACGAACTTCTCCTGCGCGTCGTCGCTCGCGTAGACCTCGGTGATGGCCCGCAACTGGGAGTTCGAGCCGAACACGAGATCGACGCGACTGCCGGTCCACCGGACCGTACCCGTCGCGCGGTCGTGACCCTCGAAGGTCTTCTCGGCCTTCGACGTCGGCTTCCATTCCGTACCCATGTCGAGCAGGTTCACGAAGAAGTCGTTGCTCAACGTTCCGGGCCGTTCGGTGAAAACGCCGAGCGCGGACTGCTCGAAGTTCGCGTTCAGGGCGCGCAGGCCGCCCACGAGCACGGCCATCTCGGGCGCGCTCAACGAGAGTAGCTGCGCCCGGTCGAGGAGCAGCTCCTCGGCCGGCGTGGTGTGCTCGTCCCGCAGGTAGTTGCGGAAGCCGTCGGCGGTGGGTTCGAGAACCGCGAAGGCGTCCACGTCGGTCTGCTGCTGCGACGCGTCGGTGCGTCCAGGCGCGAAGGGGACCGTCACGTCGACGCCGGCCTTCTTCGCGGCCTGTTCCACGGCGGCGCATCCAGCCAGCACGATCAGGTCGGCGAGCGAGATCTTCTTGCCGCCGGACTTCGCGCCGTTGAAGTCCTGCTGGATCTTCGTCAGGGCGCTCAGGACCTTGTCCAGCTGATCCGGCTGGTTCACGGCCCAGTTCTTCTGCGGCTCGAGGCGCAGGCGCGCCCCGTTGGCGCCACCGCGCTTGTCGCTGTTGCGGAACGTCGACGCCGACGCCCAGGCCGTCGCCACCAGCTCGGAAACGGACAGACCGGACGCCATGATCTCGGCCTTGAGCGCGGCCGTGTCCTTCGCGTCGACCAGCTCGTGATCGACCGCGGGGACGGGGTCCTGCCACAGGAGCTGTTCCTGCGGGACTTCCGGACCGAGGTACCGGGAGACCGGACCCATGTCGCGGTGCGTCAGCTTGAACCAGGCGCGGGCGAAGGCGTCGGCGAACTCGTCCGGGTTCTCGTAGAACCGCCGCGAGATCTTCTCGTAGGCGGGGTCGAACTTCAGGGCGAGGTCGGCCGTGGTCATCATCGGGGCGTGCTTCTTGGAAGGGTCGTGGGCGTCGGGCACGGTGCCCTCGCCACCCTTGGCGACCCACTGGTGCGCGCCGGCCGGACTCTTCACCAGTTCCCATTCGTAGCCGAACAGGTTCTCGAAGTAGTTGTCGTCCCACTGCACCGGGTTGGTGGTCCAGGCGCCCTCGATCCCGCTGGTGATCGTGTCGCCGGCGTTGCCGCTGCCGTAGGTGTTCTTCCAGCCCAGGCCTTGCTCCGCCAGGCCCGCGGCCTCGGGCTCGCGTCCGACATACTTCTGTGGATCGGCCGCGCCATGGCACTTGCCGAACGTGTGGCCGCCGGCGACGAGCGCCACGGTCTCCTCGTCGTTCATCGCCATGCGCGCGAACGTCTCGCGGACGTCCTTGGCCGAGGCGACCGGGTCCGGATTGCCGTTCGGTCCCTCGGGGTTCACGTAGATCAGACCCATCTGAACGGCGGCGAGCGGATCGGCGAGCTCCCGGTCGCCACTGTAGCGCTTGTCGCCCAGCCATTCGGTCTCGGGTCCCCAGTTGGTGTCGCCCTCGGGCTCCCAGACGTCCTCGCGGCCGCCGCCGAAGCCGAAGGTCTTGAACCCCATCGACTCCAGCGCGCAGTTGCCGGTGAGGACCATCAGGTCGGCCCAGGAGATCTTGCGGCCGTACTTCTTCTTGATCGGCCAGAGCAGGCGGCGCGCCTTGTCGAGGTTGGCGTTGTCGGGCCAGCTGTTGAGCGGCGCGAAGCGAAGCGTGCCGGCGGAGGCGCCGCCACGGCCGTCCTGGATGCGGTAGGTGCCCGCGCTGTGCCACGCCATCCGGATGAAGAGTCCGCCGTAATGCCCGTAGTCGGCCGGCCACCAGTCCTGCGACGTGGTCATCAGCTCGAAGATGTCCTTCTTGACGGCCGCGAGGTCGAGCGTCTTGAACTCCGCGGCGTAATCGAAATCTTCACCCATGGGATCGGCCGGCGGCGGGTTCTGGTGCAGGATCTTCAGGTCGAGCTGGTCGGGCCACCAGTCCCGGTTCGTGACTTTCGGGCTACTGCCCGTGAAGGGACATCTGCTCTGGTTTTCCATGTCTCGCGACCTCCTCTGGTCTTCGGTCTCCCCGTCAATCATCAGGATTCTCGTGGTCCTTGTCGTCTGGATTCGTTGCGTCCCGTGATCCGGCCTCGCCGAGGCACGCGGGACAGTGTCCCCAGTAGACCACCTCGGCCTCGTCGATCTCGTAGCCCATGTCGTCCGTCGCCGTCAGACAGGGTGCGTAGCCGACCGCGCAGTCGACATCCACCACCCGGCCACAGTCGCGACAGATCAGGTGGTGGTGGTTGTCGCCGACCCGATCCTCGAACAACGCCGGGGATCCGACGGGCTGGATGCGCCGGAGCAGGCCCTTGTCGGCCAGGATGCCGAGGGCGTTGTACACGGACTGGCGCGAGATGGCGCCGATCTCGGTCCTGGCGATCTCCGCGACGCGGTCGGCGGTGATGTGGGGGTGGTTCGACACCACCCGCAGGACGGCCAGGCGCTGCGGCGTGACCTGCAGGCCTTGCTGGCGTAGGAGAGTGGCTGGATCGTTGCGCATGGTTACATACAAGATCTAATTTTGGATTGTGTCAATAGATGGCGGTCCAACTTGCTGCGACTGGCCTTATCCGGTCTTGCTTACAAGGCGGGTTTCCCGGCGGGGTCGGAGTGTCGGGTGGATGTCGCGGCGACCGTGCCTCTTCCCTCCGATCATCGGGGGCAAAGAGAACGCCCCGACCGCAGGCGGCCGGGGCGCGGGAACCGGTTTGTCGCCACTCGACTAACCGCTCCAAATCACTTGAGCAGCACCATCCTCTTCTCCTGCGAGAAATCGGGTGCCGTCATCCGGTAGTAGTAGATCCCGCTGGCCACCGGCTGGCCCTGGTCGTTCTTGCCGTTCCAGGTCACCGTCCGCTTGCCCGCGGGCTCGTAGCCATCGACCAGGGTCCTCACCAGCCGGCCGGAGACGTCGTAGATCTGCAGCTTGATCTGCGCGCCACCGTCGGGCACCACGAACGAGATGGACGTGAATGGATTGAAGGGATTGGGGGCGTTCTGTTGCAGTTCGAAGTTATCGGGAGCCTTGGGGGTCTCCGCACCGGACTCGAGCTCATCGTGCCCGGCGTCGCCTCCGGCCTTACCCAGCGGGCAATCGAACGTGGGATCCACGAAACACCGGTAATAGGTGCGGAACGCCATGGCCGCCTCGTCCAGGCCCGGGATGTTGATCATGATGTCGCCCTCGGTGTAGTAGTCCCTCTGGTAGTAGACCTGCGTCTCTCCGGGGCGGAACTTCATGATCGACATGCCCTTGGCGGTATAAGGCACGCCGTTGAAAAAGCCGGCCATGTTCCAGGCCGCCGTGTACATGCCGTTGATGCAGATCTCGTCCTCGACCGTGGTGACGAGATCGGGAGAGCTGGTGAACAGCATGGCGAGGAACTCCGCCATCGTCTCGATCCCCTCGATGGTGACGATGGGATCGTGGTACTCGATGTCGGGGGCGTAGTACGGCAGGATGGACGGCCAGTTCCCGGATTGAACCTCGACGAGTGCGCGGCCGATCACCTTGCGTTCCCGGTTGATGCGACTGGAATCGCTCTCGGCACTGGCCATCAGGGGCAGCAGCAGGATCAGCAGGCTGGTCAACAATGCGGTCATTCCGATGAGTTTCTTCATGTCGTGGACCTCCTGAATGCCCTGAATGAGGTAAGAAGGGAAGAATTGTATCATTTTTTGCGGGCTTTTTTGCCAACCGATTCTTCCCCCGGCCCATTGCTGATCGAGCCTTTGCGATATACGATAAGGTCCATCCTTTATGTCTGTTCTGGTTCGAGGAGGACCGCGTGATCGGCAAGCGCCTGGCTCATTACGACATCACCGAGCTGATCGGCAAGGGTGGCATGGGCGAGGTTTACCGCGCCACCGACAGCAAGCTCGGTCGCGAGATCGCCCTCAAGATGCTGCCCGAGGCGCTGGCCGCAAATCCCGAGCGCCTGGCCCGCTTCCAGCGCGAGGCGCAGGTGCTCGCCGCGCTCAACCACCCGGGCATCGCGTCCATCTACGGCCTCGAATCGGAGGGCGATCAGCACGCGCTGGCCATGGAACTGGTGCCCGGTCCCGACCTCGCCGAACGCCTGAAGGACGGCCCGCTGCCGGTGGCCGAGGTGCTCGACATCGCCGTGCAGCTAGCCGAGGCCATGGAGGCCGCCCACGAGAAGGGCATCGTCCATCGCGACCTCAAGCCGGCCAACATCAAGCTCACCGCCGCGGGCAAGGTGAAGGTGCTGGATTTCGGCCTGGCCAAGGCCCTGGCGCCGGACCCCACGTCCAGCGACTACGACTCGGAGATGTCGCCCACCCTCACGGCGAACATGACCCTGGGCAACGTCATACTCGGTACGGCCGCCTACATGAGCCCCGAGCAGGCCCGCGGCACCGATGTGGACAAGCGCACCGACATCTGGGCCTTCGGCGTGGTGCTGGTGGAGCTGCTGGGCGGCCGCAAGCTGTTCGCGGGCGAGACCGTGAGCGACACCCTGGCGTCGGTGCTCAAGTCGGACATCGACCTCGCCGCCCTGCCCCGGGACCTGCCGCCGGCCGTGACCCGGTTGCTGCGGCGTTGCCTCCAGCGCGATCCCCGCCAGCGGCTGCGCGACATCGGCGACGCGCGCCTCGTGTTGCAGGACGTGATCGACGGCGTCGACCAGGACGCGGTCGACCAGCCGGCCGGTGGACGGGCGCGCAATCCCTGGCCGGCGCGCGCCGCCGTGCTGGTGGCGCTGCTGGCCGCGGCCGCCGCCGTGGCCGCCTACCTGCGGCCCGGCGACGAGACGATCCTGCCCCTGCGCAAGTCCGAGATCGTCATGGATCGCGACGATCCGGCCATCAACTCGGCCTTCAGCCCCGAGATCTCGCCCGACGGCCGCCATCTGGTCTACCGTAGCCACGACCAGCTCTGGGTCCGCGACCTGGCCACGCTGGATCCGCGACCGATCCCGGGCACCGAGGGCGCGCGCGAGCCGTTCTGGTCGCCGGACGCGGCCTGGATCGGCTACGGCACCGCCAACACCATGATGAAGGTCGCCCGCAACGGCGGCCAACCCACGATCCTGACCAACGTGTCGGGTGCGGAGAACATCGGTTCCGGCGGCAGCGGCACCTGGAATGCCGACGGCAGCATCTTCTACACCACCGGCAGCACCGGCGTGTTGCGGATCTCCGACCGTGGCGGCAGCGTGACCATGCATCACCCCACACAGGCCGGCGAGGTCGATTTCCACCAGATCAACCGGCTGCCCGAGGGACGGGGCTGGTTGCTGGTGGTGCACACCGAGCGCAGCTACGGCACGCTCAGCGTGTTGACCCCCGACGGCGGCCGCAAGGACGTGTTGACCATCGACAGCGACAACTTCAGCGATCCGGTCTGGTCGCCGTCCGGACACCTCGTCTTCCACCGTTCGGGCGTGGCGGAGGGGATCTGGGCCGTGCCGTTCTCCCTCGACGATCTGTCGGCCACCGGGGAGCCGTTCCTGGTGGCGGCCGGCGGGTCGAATCCCTCGGTCGCCGCGGACGGCACGCTGGCCTACACCGCGGGCTTCCAGGAACGGATCGTGGAGGCGGTGTGGGTCGACCGGCAGGGCCAGGTGCTCGAGACGGCGGCGGAGTTGCGGACCAGCCGGCCGTTCCCTGAGCTCTCGCCCAGCGGCACCGAGTTCCTGGTGGCGGCCGACGCCGACGCCGGCCGCGAGATCTGGCTGCATGAGATGCCCACCGCCACGGAGCGCCAGCTGACCTTCGAGGGCAAGGCGTGGGGCATGGCGTTCTGGCATCCGGACGGGGACCGGTTCCTCGCCTACCTCGAGCCCGACTACGAGACCGTGCTGTTCTCGCTCGACGGTTCCTCGCCGCCCCGATCGCTGGGGCCGGGCATCATGGCCACGGTCTCGGGCGACGGCAGCGAGATCTTCTACAGCAAACCCCAGCTGGCCAAGGGCTTCGATTTCGATCTCTACGTCTGCGGCATCGATGAGAACATGGCCGACGGCCGCGAACTCGTGTCCACCCCGGCCATCGAGTGGGCGCCGGCGCCTTCGCCCGGCGGCAAGTATCTCAGCTACACCTCGGACGAATCCGGCCGCGACGAGGTCTACCTGACCACCTATCCCGACCTCTCGGCTCGCTGGCAGGTGAGCCGCGGCGGCGGCTCCTGGTCTCGCTGGCGCGGCGACGGGCGGGAGATCTTCTACACCACCCACGACGCCATCTACGCGGTATCGGTGGACGATCGTCAGGGGCTGTCGCTGGGGCGTCCGCGCAAGCTCTTCGACCGGCCGACCACCAACTGGTCGCCCGTCTGGGCCGACGGCTATGCCGTCACGGCCGACGGCGAACGCTTCCTGATGTTCCGGAACCAGGACAGGGACGACCAGGAGCACTTGACCATCACCATCGTCCAGAACTGGTACGCCGAGTTCGCCGAAGAGGACTGACCCCGGGCACGCGAAGCGGCGCCGGAACTCAGGGGCCGCGATCGAGGATCAGGGCCAGTAGCACAGGTTGATCGTGCCGACGAAGGATTCGAAGTCGTCGCCGGCGGTCCGGCGATCGTAGGTGTTCATGGTGGTCTCGACGCTGATGGAGAAATTCTCCCAGCCGGTATAGAACACCCCGAATCCGTAGGTCCACGACCGATCGGCGAGGTCGGCGCCGCCACTGTTCACGGCGGATGTGCGCAGCAGCAGCTGGAGGCCGAGGGGAATCAGATCCAGATTCTTGAGGTCGCCGCCGATGGCGAGGCCGCCGCCCACCTGGTTCTTGGTCTCGCCCTCGGCGAACTTGCCGCGACCGAGGTCGACGTAGCCGTTGATGCCGAGCCAGCTGCGGGGGGCCCAGCCGGCCAGCACGCCCACACTGCTACTGTTCAGGCCTTCCGAATTCACCAGGTTGTTGTCCTCTTGCAAGCCGCCCTCGACGATGCGGCGGGCGAATCCATACGGGTCGAGCCCCACCACGTTGGTCCGCTTGAAATCCAGGGAGCCCGAGAGGATGACCTTCTCGGTCTGCAGGATCCTGCCGATGCCGCCGAACGACAGCGCGTAGGTCCCGTTGACACCCTGGGCCAGGACCGATTGCTCGTCGATGCCGATGCGGGCACCCCCGCCGAATATGACGCGTGCGGCGAACCAGTTGCCGAAGCGCTGCTGGTACTCGAAGCCCAGGGCCATGAACGCGACATCGCCCTCCAGGGTGCCGATGGTCTCGCCCTCGAGGTCGAGGAACGGCGTCTTCACGTTGAAGGCCAGGCCGCCGCCGGTGAGTGTCGCGAAACGGCTGACGGCGAAGGGCGAAGGGATCACCTCGGAGGGCATGAATTCGTGGCCGTTGAGAACCCGGGTGGGCTCGGCCGCGGCCGCTGCCGAACCGGTCGATGACATGGCGATCAGTACCAGGATCGGGATCAGGCAGACTCGATTCATGCGGCAGCTCCTTGTTCGGGTTGAGGTGAGTGTCCCGTCAACGGAGCTGCCCGTCAAGATCGTTGCCTGCGCTGGTTGCCGGTTGCAGGGCGTGTCGTGATCCCCTCCGTCGCCGGTCCCAACGTAGCAATACCGACCATATTGCTCTTTATTGTTCGGCTCAAGCAATCCCTGCCGGTTCCTCGAGCCGGTTGACCGCTCCCGATTCGCGACCGACAGGAGAGCCGACCATGTACCAAGCCAGGGCCTATTCCGCCGCCAGCGCCACGTCCCCGCTGGAGTCCGACTCCATCAAGCGCCGCGCGGCCACCGACACCGACGTGCAGATCGAGATCCTCTTCTGCGGCGTCTGCCATTCCGACCTGCACACGGTGCGGAACGACTGGGCCAGCTTCATGCCGACGGTCTATCCGGTAGTGCCGGGTCACGAGATCGTGGGCAAGGTGACGGCGGTGGGGTCGGCGGTCACCAGGTACCAGCCCGGCGACATGGTGGGCGTCGGCTGCCTCGTGGACTCGGACCACACCTGCCCGGCCTGCCAGGCGGACAAGGAGCAGTTCTGCCCCGGCGGCGTGTTCACCTACAACGCGCCGGACAAGCACCTCGGCGGGGTCACCTACGGGGGCTACTCCGAGAGCATCGTCGTCGACGAGCGCTTCGTCCTGCGGGTGCCCGATAACCTGGACCTGGCCGGAGTGGCGCCGCTGCTGTGCGCGGGGATCACCACCTACTCGCCCATGCGCCACTGGAAGGTCCGTGAGGGCCAGAAGGTCGGCGTGGTCGGCCTCGGCGGACTGGGCCACATGGGGGTGAAGTTCGCGAACGCGTTCGGCGCCCACGTCGTGGTGTTCACGACCTCGCCGGCCAAGGCCGAGGATGCGCTGCGGCTGGGGGCCCACGAGGTGGTCGACTCCCGCGATGCCGACGCCATGGCCGCCCACGCGGGCACCTTCGACTTCATCCTCGACACCGTGTCCGCGCAGCACGACATCAACGCCTACCTCAACCTGCTGACCCTGGACGGCAACCTGACCCTGGTGGGCGCGCCGAGCGAGCCGTTGCCGGTGTCGGCGTTCGCCCTGCTGTTCGGCCGCCGCAGCCTGTCCGGCTCCTTGATCGGCGGGATCGCGGAGACCCAGGAGATGCTCGACTTCTGCGGCGAGCACGGCATCACCGCCGACGTGGAAGTGATCCCCATCCAGCAGATCAACGAGGCGTACGAGCGGATGCTGAAGTCGGACGTGAAGTACCGCTTCTCCATCGACATGGCTTCGCTGAAGGCCGAATAGCGGCGATTCCGCACCGCGGAATACCGACCTCTTCGTAGCGGAAGTATGAGCTGTTCAGCAGCGACGGCACCGGTTCGTCCCTGGCACGACGACTCCCCGGGTTGTAAAAACGACTTCTTTTGTCGTAGAATGAATGATTTGCCGTGACCCAACTCACCGACGGGAGGCGTCATGAGACATCCGGGCATTCTCGTCACCGCTCTGATCCTGATTGTCGCCCAGTCCGCCCAGGCCAGCGATGGTCTTCCCGTCGCCAGCAGGGACAACCACTGGCACGTATCGACCTACTGGGCCGAATACATCGCGGGCCACGGGACAGGCAACCACGCCCTCTACTGCGGCGACGAAACGATCCCTGCCTGCGATCCCCCGGACACGATGGGCGGCGTGGGCCCCAGCTGGCTCGATGATGTGGAATGGCGGTCCAGTGTCACCAACCCCCGCCGGCCCGCGACGCTCCGACTGACCGGACTGATGATTTACGATCTTCCCGACGCTGGTTGGGACTTCCTCGAGCTGTCCATCCAGCGGGGCGACGAACTGGACATCCTGGAATCCTGGACCGGGAGCTCAGACGGCACCGTCACCCTCGATTACACCACGGTCCTTTCCCCTGAGGAGTTCTCTGGCCCCGGGAGCGACGAGGTGAGATGGGTCTGGCGCGTCTGGACCTCCGATGACGGCTGGGACGATGAGGACTGCCTCAACCCCAGCCATGGTGCCTGCCAGCTCGACGATCTGTCCGTCTATATCGATGGGGAGCTCGTCACCTTCGATGACTTCGAACCAGGTTCCCCGGTCAACTGGGACCCCGTCAACGACGGGATCACGGCGGTGGACCAGGGACCTGAGGCCGGGCAGGTCGCCGTGACGGCGTATCCGAATCCCTTCAATCCTCACACCACCATTTCCTTCGGTCTGCCTCGGGCCACCGACGTGTCCCTCGCCGTGTATGATCTGCACGGGCGGCTGGTTAGGAACCTGCTGGCATCGACTCGCTTGCCGGCCGGGAGCCACGAGCAGGTCTGGGACGGGCGGGACGATCTCGGGCAGGCGGTGGCTTCGGGGACCTACTTCTATCGGTTCACTGCGGGGGGGGAGAGCCGGGCTCGGAAGTTGACCATCTTGAAATGATGGTTGTACCAAGGAGATAGGGCCCCGGGCCTGGGCCAGCGCCCAGGCCCTATCTTTTAAGCCTGCGACTTCTATTTACTCCTCCGCTGATATCCAAGGCCTTGCGTGATCGAGCCAACCAGCATGCCAGCAAGTCCTTTGGTTCCATGGGTGTTGATACTTACTCCCCATATCGCATTGAGGGATAAGAATGAGAAATCTTGCCAGAATTGCGCAACTTGCTAAGTGCTTATTCGACAACACGGACGGAATTTGTGGGGGGGCTAGACCCCTATACTGCAAGAAGTCTCACGGATTGGGCTTTTGAATGGGTAAGCATCGACAAAGGTTTCGAATCGTCAAATAAATAAACACCAAGGAAGACGATATGGTATAGTCATTCTCGAGAGTGGACGCAGGGGGCTGCATTCATATCGCGTTGGCAAGGCAGATTTTCTGAGTAGTGGATCGATGTATGGCCCTGGTTCGACGACCTGAGCTGTCATGGACCCGGCGTAAATGAACTTGTCAACACGTCAATTGTGGTGATCGCCCTGCGAAAGGTGTACTCCCATGCGCTCATTCGTGATTGTCCTGGCCGTCCTGGCCGTGGCCTGCTCGGTTCAAGCCGTTACCTACACGGTTCAATTGGACGGCAGCGGCGACTATACCACCATCCAGTCCGCCATCAATGCCGCGAGCGACGGCGACGTCATCCAGCTCGGTAACGGTATCTACCGGGGCCCGCAAAACTGTGACCTGGACACGGACCAGAAGACGTTCGCGCTCGTCTCCCTGAGCGATGATCCGACGCTGTGCGTGATCGACTGTCAGGGTTCGCCCGGCACGTCCCACTTCGGTTTGACCTACCTGGACCAGGGCCCCGCCGCCTTGCTGCGCGGGATCACCATCGCCAACGGCTACAGCGATCCCAACGGCGGCGCCATCCGCCTGGAAACGGCCTCGCCCACCATTGAGAACTGCATCTTCGCGGACAACTACGCCTATATCCGCGGCGGCGCCATCTACGCGCCCGAGGCGTGCTCACCCGTGATCCGGGACTGCATCTTCCGCAACAACACCGCCGACTACTATGGCGAGGGCGGCGCCATCTATGCCGTGGAAGGGAGCTCCCCGACCATCGAGGACTGCACCTTCTACGGGAACTCGGCCGACCAGGGCAGCGCCCTGTTCTCCAGCCTGAGTTCGACACCGGTGGTCCGTGGCAGCACGTTCTACGGCAACGACGCCTACGGATCCAGCGGCGGCGCCATCCTTGTCGGCGCCAACAGTGTCCTGACCATGGAGACGAGCATCCTGGCCTCGAACAACAACCGCGCGGTGCGCGGTTCCAGCAACGGCCAGGCCCAGTTGAGTTGCTGTGCCGTCTGGAACAATACCGCCGGCGACTGGGTGGACATCCTGACCGGCCAGGAAAACCTGAACGACAACCTCCATGCCGATCCCCTGCTGTTCAATCCGGCGGGAGGTGATCTACGCCTGCAAGCTGGCTCGCCCTGCGCTGTGGAGAACAATCCGGCCTGCGGTCAGATCGGCGCCTGGGCCGTGGCGGTTCCGCGGGTCATCACCCTGGCTCCCGAGGGGCTGGGGGACTATCCCAGCATCCAGGAGGCGATCAACCAGGCCGTCAGCGGCTGGGACACCATCGAACTCCTGGACGGAACCTATTACGGAGCGGGGTACCGGGACGTCGACTTCCTCGGCAAGGCCATCACGGTTCGGTCGGCCGGAGGTGATCCCAGGACCTGCATCATCAACTGCTATGGTTCCGAAGGTAACCCGCACTTTGGATTTGGATTCTTCCAGGGCGAGGGCAGCGACTCGGTTCTCCAGGGAATCAAGATCGTGGGGGGCTGGAACCATCTGGGCGGCGCGGTTTCGGTCATCGGAAGCAGCCCGACCATCGACGGCTGCATCTTCTCCTACAATCACAGTGAGTACGGCGCTGTCTATGCCGAGTCCGGTGAGCCTGTCGTCACGAACTGCGAATTCAGTCACAATCGGATCCCCGGCTACTACGGCAGAGGGGCGGGAATTTCAGTCTACAATGGCAGTATCGTCGTGAGCGATTGCCAGTTCATCGACAACGGATCGGACGATCCCTCGGGCACGGATTCCCAGGGTGGAGCAGCGCACTTCCTCACCTTGCAGGGAAATCCCCAGCTGACCAATTGCACCTTCGTGGATAACCAGGCCTACTATGGCGGTGCCGTATGGTGTGCCGTATCGATAAACGGCTTCGCCCCGGTCTTCAGCAACTGCACTTTCGCCGACAACTCCGCCGCCTACTTGGGCAGCGTGTTGTACCTGACGGGTAGCGGAACCAACCCGGTCGTTTTTGAAAATAGCCTCGTGGCCTACAACCATGACGTCGACTGGTTCTACATCAACGGGATCTATCCTACCTTCACGCTCCAGTGCTGCAACGTGTTCGGCAACGACACCGGCGACTGGATCGACGAGATCGCCGACCAGGCTGACGCTCCCGGCAACATGTCCCTGTTCCCCAAGTTCTGCGATCGGGCCGGCGGCGACTACGCTCCCGAGGCGACCTCTCCCTGCCTGGCCGGATCGCCGGACAACCCCACCTGCGGGCTGATCGGCGCCCTGGACGAGGGCTGCGACTACCGGGGATCGATCACCGCGGTGACCGACGTTCCCAACGACCAGGGCCGCCGGGTGCGCGTGAGCTGGAACGGTTCGGAACAGGACGTCCCGGAAGCGATCTACCCCATCACCGGCTACAGCATGTGGCGGCTCATCGACGATCCGGAGCGCAAGGCCCTGCTGCCTCCGGCCGACCGGGCCGCCCGTATGAACAGGTTCCCGCCCGGTGAATGGGACTACCTGACCACGGTGCCCGCTCGCGGCGAAGTCCAATACAACGTTCTGTGCGAGACGCTGGCCGACTCGACCGTGGCCGACGGCATGCACTATTCCACCTTCTTCGTCAGCGCCGAGACCGCCGCGCCGACCATCTTCTTCGACTCGGCGCCGGCGAGCGGCTACTCGGTGGATAACCTGGCCCCGAGCGTGCCCGGCAACCTGCGTCTCGAGACCCCGGACCTGCTCGCATGGGATGAGGTTCCGGACCCGGACTTCGACTACTTCACCGCCTATGGTTCGGAGAGCGACGTGCTGGACGACACCGCTGTCCTGCTGGGTACGACCGTTTCGCTATACCTGGACTTGTCGGGTGTGTCCCATCCCTTCTACCTGCTGACGGCCACCGATTTCTCCGGCAACGTAGGCGAGGCGGCTGTGGTGGCCTCGGAAATGACCGAAGTGGACGATGGGCTGGTGCGACCCACGCGTTTTGCCTTGTATCCGGCCTGGCCGAACCCCACCAACGGCAGTGTCACCTTCTCCTTCGATCTGCCCTGGGCCAGCAAGGTGGACCTCTCCGTGTACGACATGGCCGGCCGCAGGGTCGCGACCCTGGTCAGTGCGGAAATGCCGGTCGGCACCCATGTGGTACCGTGGAATGGCCGCGTCAACAGTTCGACCGGTTCCCTCGCTTCTGGGATCTACTTCTACCGGCTCCAGGCAGGGCATTTCAGCGACTCGGGCCGGGTGGTGATCCTCAGGTGACATGGCGCGGCCAGAGCAGTGGAGATGATCCGATCCCTCGTCTCCGATCGCTTGCGGTCGGGGACGAGGGGGGTGTTCCTACTCAAAGCTCCATCTGGCTGGTAAACAGGCAGTCACGCGGCTGTCCCTCCTCAAAACTCCGCCTGCTAGGTCCTAAGGCCTATTTATACCTGTGAGCTGCGGGTTAAATTCGGTTTCGCTCTGCTGTTAACATTATTGGTCCGAGGCATAGAATCGCAGGATTTCAGCACATTTCAGTCTGGGGATTCGCCCTACTCCAAGAAATAGCCGGCCAGCGGGATGGCTAGCCGGCTACGAGTTGCATCTTAAAGGGATCACCTCACCAAGGTCACCTTCGTCGCCGTCGTCATATCGCCCCCATCCATCCGGACCACGTACACACCAGAGGGAATCGCCCGGCCCGACTCGTCGGCGGCTTGCCAGACGATCTGGTGGGTTCCAGAGCCGTAGGCGCCGCGGGCCACCACATCGACTTGCTTGCCAGTCAGATCATAGATGGCAATCTCGACGTGGCGAGGCGTCGGTAGGGCGAAGGTGAATATGGTCTGAGGATTGAATGGGTTGGGATGGCTCGTGAGCGAAACTGCTAGACCGGGAGTTTCGCCGACGGGTTCCTCGACAGGGGTGGGACTACACTGCGGCCAGGCCAGCGCGAGGCCCCCGCTGCCATCCGCGATGCAGACGACGGACCCATCAGCGGCGAGTCCCTGCGCCTCGCCCGGCGTATCGACGAAGCCAATGATCCGAGGTTGCGCTGGAATCGTGAGATCGATGACCTGCAGGCCGGCCCAATCGCAGGCGACGTACGCGCACTCGCCCATGACAATCAAGTCGAGAGCATCGGCCGGCAGGTCCAAGCCGCCGATGACCAGGGAGGCCCCGGGAGCCGTGACATCGATGGAACACAGACCGGCGGATCTATCAGCCTCCCATGGGCAGGAGCTTGATCGCCAAGGAGTGGCGACGGTTCGGCGTTTCATTGCGCCGGTGGACGCTCTTGCTGTCGGAGTCGTGGCCGGGGAGGGTTTCATTCGCGACACCACGAGACATCAAGTCGCGAACTAGACCACCACCTTGAGGATGGTGAACAACCCCAGCAGAACCGTGAAGCCGGCGATCAACCGCTTGAGCGTGTTCTCGTTGATGTGCCTCACGAATTCGGTGGAGAACGGGACCGAGAGCGTCGCCCCCGCCACCATGGGAATCATCAGCTCGAGATCGAAACCCTGGCCTCGACCGAGGAACAGGATCACCCCGACCAGGCACGTGAAGCCCTCGGCGAAGGACGTGATGCCCACGGTGGCCCGGCCGCGGACACCGCTGAGCACCTGCCCGCTGGTCATCAGCGGCCCGTAGCCACCGCCGCTGAGGGCCTTGTTGAACGAGGCCACGGAAGCCAGCAGGAACATCTTCCAGGTCTTGTAGGTGAAGGTATGGTTGTGCAGCACCCAGATCGTGACCCCGGCCGCCGTGATGATCAGGCCGATGATCAGCTTCAAGAGCATGGTCGGGATCTGGACGGCGATCGAAACGCCTACCGAGACGCCCACGACGCTGCCCAGCGCCAGCAGCAGGGCGATCCGGCTATCGCGGGTGCGGCGGGAGAAATCCACGTTGCCCGATTCGTGGTGGAAATAGGAGGAGGCGAACCCGCTCACGAACTCGGAGAAGAGAATCGAGGGGACGAGCTGTAGAGGGTGATAGCCGCAAGCGAGCAGCACCGGGGTGAGGGTCGTTCCGTAGCCCATCCCCAGCGAGCTGTCCAGCAATTCGCAGAAGAAGCAGAGGGCGATCAGGCCGCATGCGGTCGCGTTCAACCCCTCGCCTCTGAGCAGGGAGAGCCCCAGGAACAGGCCCGCCACCAGGATCAACCAGGCCACTTTCTTGCGGCTCAAGCGCACTGCTAGCATGGCATTTTCCTCACCTCCCGATCCACCACATGCCCAGGCTGATATTGTACTCCATCCGTTCGCGGCTGTGTCGATGCTTTCCTCTCGAATGAGGTCGCCATCGCGACAGCCGGGAGTTCCTGCGCCAGGTCGGTTCGTGGTGGGCGTGGGCTGGGGCAGGGGCCGCTACGGGCATCGATAGCATGTCTTCCGGGCTTGAATTAAGATGGACGGATCGCGTCACCTATCACTCTGGCCAGAGGCTCTGAATTGATCGGCAAGAAGATCGCCCACTACGAGGTCACGGGAAAGCTGGGCGCAGGCGGCATGGGCGAGGTCTTCCGCGCCCGCGACACCAGGCTTAAGCGGGAGGTGGCGATCAAGGTCCTGCCCGCCGAGATGGCCCGCAGCCCCGAGCGTCAGGCGCGCTTCAAGCGCGAGGCCTCGGTCATCGCGGCGCTCAAGCACCCCAACATCGTGACCATCTATTCGGTGGAGGAAGACGACGGCATTCCTTTCATCACCATGGAACTGGTGGAAGGCCAGACCCTCTCGGAGACCATCCCGGCGGCCGGCCTTTCGCTGGAGGAGTTCCTGGAGGTGGCCATTCCCCTGGCCGACGCGCTGGCCAGCGCCCACGGCCAGGGCATCGTGCACCGCGACCTCAAGCCGGCCAACATCATGTTCGACGCCGACGGCAGGGCGAAGGTCCTGGATTTCGGCCTGGCCAAGCTGATCGAGGTCGTCGGTGAGGACGATGCCACGCTCGCCGCGGACGGCAGGACCGTGGCCGGCCAGATGCTCGGCACGCCAGCCTACATGTCGCCCGAGCAGGCCGAGGGCCTGGCCATCGATCACCGTTCCGACATCTTCTCGCTGGGCATCGTGTTCTACCAGATGGCCACCGGGACCCAGCCCTTCCGGGGGCCGACGTTCGTCTCCACCCTGTCGGCCATCCTCAAAGATACGCCCCCGCCCGTCGTGGACCGGAATCAGGCCTTGCCGGGCACGCTCGCCAGCATCATCGAACGCTGCCTGGCCAAGGACCCGGATCGACGATACCAGTCGGCGGCCGACCTGCGGGACAGCCTGAAGGACGTGCAGCGGACGGCGATATCCGGAATCTCCGCCGCGGCGCCGGCATCCCTGGGTTCCACGCTGCGCCGGCCCCGGATCCTGGTTCCCCTCGCGGTGGCGATGCTGGCCGTGGCGAGCATGGGAGCCTGGTGGGTCCAGCGGGCGCAGAAGGTCAGCTGGGCGCGGGAGGAAGCCCTGCCCGCCATCGAGGAGATCCTCGATGGTCATGCGTCCGACTCGAGCGTCGGCAACCAGAAGGCGTTTCTTCTCGACCAGCAGGCCAGCAAGTACGTTCCCGACGATCCCCGGTGGGCGAGGCTCCGCGGCCGCTACAGCCAGCCCTTGACCGTCTATTCGGATCCGCCGGGCGCCCGGGTCTACGCCAGGCCCTACGCCGGTATGGATGTCCCCTGGGAATATCTGGGCACGACGCCCATCGACACGCTCCCCTATGTCGCGGGGGTGATCAACCTGAAGCTCGAGATGGCGGGCTACCGCGAGACCCAGGACGTCATCTGGAACCGGTACTTCCACACCGGCGACCGGGGCTACGTGCTCCGGGAAGAGGACCAGCTCCCCGAGGAGATGGTCTGGGTCTCGGATTCGGGACCGCAGCTCTACGTGGGAGCCGCTCCGGCCGGCATCCACCTGCCGGGCATCGAGCATCTGGCCCCGCAGCGGCTGGGAGACTTCCTGATCGACCGGTACGAGGTCACCAACCGCCAGTACCAGGAGTTCGTCGCTGCCGGAGGATACGCCGACCCCGGATTCTGGAAGCAGCCGTTCCGCGACGGGGACCGGGAGCTGGACTGGAGCGAGGCGATGGCCCGTTTCCGTGACCGCACGGGCCGGGCAGGACCGGCGTCCTGGGAGGTCGGCAGCTTTCCTGTCGACCAGGGGGGTTTTCCCGTTTCCGGAATCAGCTGGTTCGAGGCGATGGCCTACGCCGAGTTCGCGGGCAAGAGCCTGCCCACGATCTACCACTGGGACCGCGTGGCGCTGACCTGGGCCAGCTCGGAAATCGTCCCCTTCAGCAACATCGCGGGGACCGCGGTCCAGCCCACCGGCGGGACCCGGGCGAGGAATCGTTACGGGGCCTACGATCTGGGCGGCAACGTCCGCGAATGGTGCCTCAACCCGGACAACCGCTCCGGGCGCTTCATCCTCGGCGGAGGCTGGAGCGATCCTCCCTACGCGTTCAACGACGCCTTCGCCCAATCGCCCTGGGACCGGTCGGAGTCCAACGGTGTCCGCTGCATCCGGTACGTCGAGACGAGCGTGCGGGACGAAACCCTCGCCGCCGAGATCGAGCTGCCTTTCCGCGACTTCGCCAGGGAGCCCAGGGTTTCCGAGGAAACGTTCGGACTCTTCCTCAATCAGTTCCGTTACGACCCCACGCCGTTGAACGCCGTCGTGGAGGAGACGATCGAGGAGGAATTCTACATCCGGGAGAAGATCGTGTTCGACGCGGCCTACGGCGGCGAGTCCATGATGGCCTACCTGTTCTTGCCCCGGAATGCTGAACCGCCATACCAGACCGTCGTCTACTTCCCCGGGTCCGGAGCGATTCACAGCCGATCCAGCGAGAGCCTGTCGCTGCGGCGGACCGACTACATTCCCAAGAGCGGGCGCGCCCTTCTCTTCCCCGTCTACAAGAGCACCTACGAGCGAGGTGACGGCCTCGTGTCGGACTACCCCGACGAGACGAACAACTGGAAGGAACACGTCATCATGTGGGGGAAGGATCTGAAGCGATCCATCGACTACCTGGAAACGCGCGAGGATGTCGACCCGGACCGCCTGGCCTTCATGGGGATCAGCTGGGGCGCCGCGATGGGGCCCATCATGATGGCCATCGAACCGCGATTCAAGGCCGGCGTGGTCGTGGTCGCGGGGCTCAATTTCCAGAAGGCGTTGCCGGAGGTGGACCAGCTCCATTACCTGCAGCGGGTGGAGATTCCCCTGCTGATGCTCAACGGGAAGTATGATTTCTTCTTCCCGTACGAGACGTCGCAGTTGCCCTATTTCGAGTTGCTGAAGACACCGGCCGCAGACAAGCGGCTCGTGGTGCACGAGGCAGGGCATTCGTTCCCCCGGACGGAACTCGTCAAGGAGACCCTGTCCTGGCTCGATCGCTACCTGGGCGCGGTGCAGTGATCGCGACATCTGCGCTGGAGCGGCCCTCGACGCGGGCGTCAATCTCTTCGACACGGCGCCGAACTACGCCGATTCCCACAGCGAGCGGCTCCTGGGCGACGAGCCTCTGCCCGAGGTCGCCCTGGCCTACATCCTCTCCTATCCCGAGATCAGCTGCGTGATCCCGGGCGTCCGCACGCCCGAACAGCTCGCACAGAACCTGCAGGCTTCGGGGCGGTCGCTGCCGGCGGACGAACGGAAGCGTCTGGAGGACTTCTGGGACGAGGTCACCGACGGAGGCCGGCGGCTGCTGCCGTGGTGAAGAGCCCACCCGGTGTTCCGTCGTGGCGCGGGCTGGGTGGCGCTCAGTGCGAACCCATCTCCCAGAGGACGTTCATGATCATCCATTCGCCGCTGAACTTCGTCAGGTGGATGTAATCGATCCCCCAGGCCGCTTCCAGCTTCACGTTGGCGATCATGTCGGTACGGTCGAGGATGGTCACCTTGCGGAGGGACGTCTCGGGGTCGAACATGCCGTCCTTGTTCAGGTGCCCGGCCAGCTCCTTGAGCTCGTCGAAGGTCATCCAGCTCTCCTGGAGCCCCGAACCGTCCTGCGCGGGCATGTAGCCCACCTTCTGGACCTGCGGGCTGACGCTCCGGTCCAGCAGCGCGGGCTTCAGGTCGTAGAGCGAGCTCACGTAGTCCTGCACCGCCTGCTCGATACCCTTCTCGTCGGCATCGCTTCCGGCCAGGGCGAATCCCGTCACGGCCATGGTCATCGTCGCCACGATCAGCAAGGTCCTCAGGGTGGTCCGCATCATGTTCCAGCGTCCTTTCGGTTCCGACCATCATCGTCCAATGAACCCAAAAATGATCTGGAATCCATAACCCAGAATCCCCGGGACCGCCATGAGTCCGGGCTGCTTTCCCCACGTACGTGACGAGATGTCTCCGGCCAATCCGATCGGGGCGCGCCGCGTGACCACGGGCAGCTGCTCGAGCAGGCGCTCGCCTCCGGCCCGGGCGTCTAGCGATAGAGCCCCTTGATCGACGACCAGTCGCTTCGCTCGACGGCGACGCCGGTCCCGAGCGTGATCAGCAGCGTGGCGGAGGTCACCGTGGCGGAATGCTCGCAGAGGCAGACCTCGGGATACGAGGGGTGATGCTCGCATTCCAGTCCGGACAGGCGGACGACGCCGGCTCCGTCCGCCAGGTGCGTCCAGTCCACGGGGTCGGCGCCGCAGTCGAAGTCGAGGGTCCGCTCATAGGGCACGACCTCGGCCATCGCGGGCAGCAGGACCTGCGGGGTGAGGCAGCAGGGATCCGGGCCATCGACGAAGCCGAGGACCAGTCCGTGGTCCTCGGTGTAGGTCCAGGTTCCGCCCCCGTAATCGCCGAAATTCCAGCAGATGGACCGTGCGTTGCCGTAGGTCCCCGTGACATGGAGGCGCACGTCGGTGATGTCGGGTAGCTCACGCCCGGCGTCGAACGCCAGGTCCTGCACCTCGAAGGGCAGGAGAAAGAGCGTCTCGCCGCCGAGATCGAGCGGCACCGTCACGAGTCCGGCGGCGCCGCCGGGCGCCGTGGTCAGGATGAGGCATGAACCCAGCAATGCAGTACGGATCATCTTGCACGGCCTCCATGTTTCTGTACGCAGGTCGGCCCTGAACATACTCGCCGGAGCTGTGCAACTCGCTCTCTGACCTATTCTAAAACACGAACGAAGAAGAGGTAAGGTGCCTGGTTGAATATTCCCATTGACCTGGCGGCCATAAAATGAGATAATAATAATCCTTATTAACCATCGACCTGGAAGGTGCCTGATGAGAATCGCCAAGAATGATATCCCCGTCCGGATCGACGTGCCGGGAGCCACGGCGCGACAGCAGAAGAACTTCGGCGACGTGACCGGCTACGGCCGGATCGGCGCCGAATTCTTCTCCTTCGGCGCCGGCACCGACATCACCGAGCTGCTCCACGGACTCGAGGGGGATCTCTGCCAGTGCCCGCACTGGGGCTACGTGCTGAACGGCAAGCTGACCACCACCGACGCCGCCGGCGTCCAGGAATCGGTCAGCGAGGGCGACCTCTTCTACTGGCCGCCGGGCCACACGGTGAAGGCGGACGCGGATGCCAACATCGTCATGTTCAGCCCCGAGAAGGAACACGACGCGGTCATCGCGCACATCCAGGGCAAGCTCGGCTAGGAGCGCCGGTCGTCCCACAGACGACGCCTGTTGACCGGGTCCACACCAGCTCGGACCAGAATGGAGGATCCGTGATGCGGACCATGCGCGCCATCGCCTCGATGGCCCTGCTGCTCGTCTCTTCCCTGACCGCCGTCTCCGTCGCCGGCGACCACGACGGGAAGCACGCGGCCGAGGCGCCGCCGGGGCTGAAGCTGGAGAACCTCCTGAAAGCCCAGCTCGCCGGATTCGAGGGCGGCGAGGTCATCGTCAGCCGCGTGACCATCCCGCCCCACAGCTCCCTGCCCAAGCACTGGCACCCCGGCGAGGAGTTCGCCTACGTCCTGGAGGGGTCCTGCTACCTGTGGCAGGAGGGCAAGGAGGACATCCTCGGCGAGACGGGCGACGTTCTCGCCGTGCCCCTCGAGCAGGTGCACACCGCCGTGACCGGGGACGAAGGCGCGACCATCCTGGTGTTCCGGGTGCATGAGGCTGGAAAGCCGGAGCGGGTGCCGGTGGAGTGATCCGCAGAAAGACCCTGTACCTGCTGAATATCGTCCGCCTCGCCAACAGTCAGCCGGATGGAGTCCACCGAGGGACGGCCGTGTGATAGAATGATCCGTGCTCGCGCAGAAAGGATGCAACGGGTCACGGGCGAGAGGTCGGATCATGCCGCTGCGTTCGCGTTTAATCCTGGGCCTGCTGTCGATGGTCTGGCTGATGGCCGCGACCGCCTCGGCATCCTACCCGGTCGGGACCGCCGACGTGGTCTACCTGGATCCCGATCGCGATCGGTCGGTGCCGGTGGACCTCTACTACCCCGCCGAGGCTGCCGGCTGGGACCAACCCGTTGCCGATCCGCCTCCCGGGGGATTCGCGTCCGTGTCCTTCGGCCATGGGTATCTACTCCCGACGGATCGCTACTCCTGGATCGCAGAGAGCCTGGCCGCCGCAGGTTGCGTCGTTGCTCTGCCGCGAACCGGGGGCGAACTCTTTCCGGATCACGCGGAGTTCGGCGACGATCTGGCCTTCCTGGCGCGTCATCTCCGGGATGCGGGCGCGGATGCCACCTCGCCCTTCTTCGGCCGCATGGGGCCGCGAAACCTCGTCATGGGCCACAGCATGGGCGGCGGCTGCAGCTTCCTCGCGGCGGCGAGCGACCCTTCCATCACGGCGGTCGCGAACTTCGCGGCCGCAGAAACGGATCCGTCGGCCATCGCTGCTTGCGGCCTGATCGATTGTGACGTCGCGATCTTCTCCGGAACCAATGACTGCGTCACGCCGCCCGCCGATCATCAGATCCCCATGTTCGAGGGCCTGGCCGGCGGCTGGCGAACGCACGTGACCATTGCCGGCGCCAGCCATTGCCAGTTCAACGCGTACAGCTTCGTCTGTGAACTGGGCGAGCCCTGTTCGGCGGACATCTCGAGGCAGGAACAGCAAGACCTGGTCTGGCTCCTCATGGAACCCTGGATCCGTGCCGTGCTGTTCCTCGAATCCGGCGCCGCGCAGGAGTTCCAGACGCTGCTGGACACGACGCCGGAATTCACATACGAGCAGCAGGGCAATGTGACATCCGTGTCTGTCCACACTCCCCGGATCCGAACGCATCTCGAAACGGTCCCCAATCCCTTCAATCCATGGACGGAGATCCGCTTCGAACTCGCGGTCACGGGGAGGGTTGGACTGTCGATTTACGATCTCGGCGGCAGGCGGGTGGCCGAGGTGATCGCTGGTGTGCAGGAAGCCGGCGCGCACGTCGTGTCGTGGAACGGTCGGGATACCGGGGGCCGAGCCCTGCCTTCCGGCACCTACCTCGTTCGCCTGTCGATCGACTCCGGCGTGGCAACGAAGAAGATATCGTTGGTCCGGTGAACCGCGCAGGAACACCGTGTTGTTCCGACTCGAAGCTCCCTGCAAGAGTAGAGACCTTTTCCATATATTCGTCGCCCCTGCCGTTCAAGGACTTACGGCATCTGGTCGCTAAGCCATGATGGTGCTCGCACCAGTGTGCCCTGCACCGGTTCTCTGGCATCAGACAGCGGCGCTGAGACGGACCCAGCGAAACAGGTGCGCGATGGACTAGTCGTAGAGCACCTTCAGATCGCTCCAGGTGATCGCCTCGGATCGTACCGTCCCCTCCGGATCGGTATTGCAGCACGACGAGAGGTCGTCGTCGTCGGTGACGCACAGGACGACGACGTAGATGCCGTCTTCCTCGAAAACGTGCGTTGGGTTCATCTCGGTCGAGGTCGTGCCGTCGCCGAAGTCCCAGACGTAGGCCACGATCGTACCATCGGGATCATACGAACCACTGCCGTCGAACTGGATCGGGTCACCCGCATTTCCTTCGTATGGACCGCCCGCGTCGCATACGGGCGGCTGCTGAAGAGCAAGCGTTGTTTCGATCTGGAACGACGAGGCAGACGTGTGTCGCTCGGCGAAGAAGAGATCGAAGGGATACGAGTTGCCGGGCTCCAGGCCGAATTCGATGGCGAAATCGTCCACGTTGATCGTTTCCGACATCGCACCGTGGACACCGCCGAGATCGATCGCCAGGTGGCCATTGAGGAAGATCCACAGGTCGTCGTCGCCGGTGAACGTGAAAGACTCGCCACCGTTGTAGGCGAAGGTGGCGTGAGCCTCGAACGTGAAGTGGTAGTTGTGGACGCGACCCTGGTTGCCGAACAGCTGATCATCGATGGGAAAGAACGAGCCGTTGGCGTATCCCACTTCGCCCGGCGTGCCTGTGGGCGTGAGGGTGATGCTGTATTGCATCGGCATGTTCACATCGGGCGTATCGCGATACCACTGATCGAAGGCTTCCTGGCCGTGGGTCGTGGGGTTGCCGTCCTGCCCGGCATACACCGGCAGCAGATCGTCGCCGAGCTCGGGCAACACGATGCCGGGGTCGACGCCCATGCCGTCTTCGAAGTCGGGATGCGTGTCGTTGAAGTCGCGGATCGTACCGATGATGGTGGCATCCTGAGCGACAGCTGCCGCGGAGAACAGGATCACCAGCAGGAGGCCGGTGACCAGCGAGAGCGAGCGGGCGCGCTGTTTCATGATTTCACCTCGTTTCTACTGATAGAATGCGCGAATGGAAACTCTCGTGATCGATCCATCCATCGAGAATCCCGGATAGTGCAGCGCTGGCAAGGTCGCGAAGATACCTGGCAGGTGTCCGCCCACGGAGGAGAGCGAGATGTGGGCTGCAGGGGGAGCGTAGCACCATACGCAATACAGGTGTCATCAAATAGGGGCAAATTGGGATGGTTTCGTGTCGCCCAGGATGGCTTGGAGCACCGACTCCGATTGGACGGTGGTTTGGTAACAATCCTCAGAATCAGACGCTGGCAACTTGGACTTTCGCCATCCCCGCATCCTGACACCGGATCTAGAGAGCCTTGATGACGACCAGCGTAATGTCGTCCTGCTGGACGGCACTACCGATGAACTCCTGCACGTCGTCCAGGATCCGATCCTTGATCTCGCTGGCCGACAGATCTGCGGTCGGCAAGCGCGCGACCAGCCGCTCCAGGCGGTATTCGTCATAGAACTCGCCGGCGTTGTTCTGCGCCTCGATGATGCCGTCCGTGAACAACAAGATCACATCGCCCGCCTTCAGGCGAATCGTGTCTTCGTCGTAACTGCTGCCATCGCATGTCCCCAGTGGCAAGCCCAGCTTGGCCGTGGCGACACCACCGGTATCCTGGCCGGATTTCAACAACGGTTCGCTGATGCCGGCCAGTGCGTAGGTGAACTCTCTGGTCGCGATATTGATCGAGGCGAAACAGAGCGCCGTGAACATCGTGTCGCTCGTCTTCTTGTGCAGCGGTCCGTTGAGGCAGGTCAAGATGCTGCCCGGGGAGGTGTTTTCGTCTGCTCTCGAATAGACCATCCCGCTCGACATGACGGCGATCATGGCGGCTTGCATCGCCTTGCCCGAGACATCACCGACAAAAATCCCCAGCCTGGTCCTTGCCTTGTCTTGCCAGAACACATCGTAGAAATCGCCGCCGACCTCGTTGGTCGGGATGCAGATCCCCGAGATGTCGTAGTCATCGATCTGCGGATCGGCCTGCGGCATGATCGACATCTGCGCGTCGTGCGCGCTCTCGAGCTCGGCCGCCAGGCGAACCGACTTCAACCGCCATCGGTACAGCAGCAGCACCAGGCAGGCCGCGACGACGATCGATAGAGTCCGGAACCACCACGTCTTCCAGAACGGCGGAGTGATGGTGATGACAATGGCGGTGCCCTCCTCGTTCCAGACGCCATCATTGTTCGAACCCTTGACCATGAAGGTGTACTGGCCGGGCGCCAGAGTCGTGAATGTCGCGGATCGCCTGTCCGATCCGGTCATGATCCAATCATCGTGCAGACCAACCATCTTGTAGGCGTACATGTTCTTGCTGGGCACCGTGTAATCGAGCGCTGCGAACTCGAAGGAGAAGGTGTAATCGCGGTGCGACAAGGTGAGCTCTTTTAGCTTGGAAATGGGCTTGTCGAGCTCCACTTCCTTGTTCAGCTTCAGATACGAGATGATCACAATCTGTGGAATGTAAGGATTATCCTGGAGGTTCTCGGCGTGGAAGGCATTGAAACCGTGAATGCCGCCGAAGAACATCTCGCCGCTCTTGCTCTGGAAGAAAGAGCCACCGTTGAACTCGTTGCTCTGCAGTCCATCTTCCTCGCTGTAATTCCTGAAAGACTGCGTATGAGGGTCGTATCTCGACAGACCGTTGTTCGTGCTCATCCAGAGGCGGCCGCGCTCATCTTCGAGGATCCCATAGATCGCGTCGCTGGCCAGACCGTCCTTGGTCGTGTAGCACCTGAAGGTCCCTTGCTCGACCGCAAATCGATTGAGGCCACCGCCCCAGGTCCCCAGCCACAAGGCCCCCGATTTGTCTTCGTGAATCGAGAAAATGAAGTCGTTGCTGATACTGTTCGGATCTTTGGTATCGATCCGGAAACTGGTAAACCTCTCTTGTTCCCGATCGAATCTATTCAGACCGCCACCCTGGGTTCCTAGCCAGAAGATACCTCTGGAGTCCTCGTAGATGACCCTGACGAAGTCATTGCTCAGGCTGTGCGGATCACGCGGATCGTGTCGGAAATGCTGGAAGCTTTGTGACTCCCGGTCGAAACGGTTGAGTCCGCCACCGTTGGTGCCTACCCAGAGGGTGCCCGAACGGTCCTCGTAGATCGATCGTATCTCGTCGTGACTCAGGCTGCCCGGATCGAGGGGATCGTGGCGATAGGTGGTGAACTTCTCGGTTGCGCGATCAAAGCTGCAGATACCACCGCCGTGGGTCCCAAGCCAGATCAAGCCGGATCGATCCTCGCAAATGACCCTGACGATGTCGTGGCTCAGACTGCTGGGGTCGGTCGGGTCGTGACGGAAGTGCGCATATTGATTCGTGCGTCGATCAAGCCGGTCCAGACCACCGCCATGCGTTCCGATCCAGAGGTACCCTGCGTCGTCTTCGTAGATCGCCCAGATGATGTCGTGGCTCAAGCTGTTGATCTCGTTCACTTTTGGCTTGAAGAGCAGAAACTTCTTCTGTTTGCTGTCGAACTTGTTGACCCCGCCGCCGTAGGTCCCGATCCACATCACGCCGGCCCGATCCTCGTAGATCGCCCGGATCTGATTGTAGGTGATGCTGGTGTCATCGTTGGGATCGTTGATATACCGGATGAACTCGCCGCGGGTCCGGTCGAGCCTGTTCAGACCACCACCGTTGGTGCCGATCCAGAGAACTCCGAATCTACTCTCGTATATGGCGTAGATCTGATCATGGCTCAAGCTGCGGGGGTCGTCCGGATCATTGACATGGCGTGTGAGAGTGCTCCTCTCCGCATCCAGTCGCACCAATCCACGATCGGTACCGACCCACAGGACGCCATCCCTATCCTCGCAGACCGATCTGACGGTATCGTGCGCCAGGCTATCGGAATGGTCGTCGTCGGCTCCGTAGTGAATGAAAGCATCTTGCTGGGGATCGTATCTCTCGAGTCCGCCACCGTCGGTTCCGATCCAGATTGCGCGCGATTCGTCCTCGAAGACGGTCAGGACAGCGTCATTGCTCAGACTTGCCGGGAGGTTCGGATCGTGCAGGTAGCGCGTGAACGTCCCGGTTTCGGGGTCCAGCCTGTTCAAGCCACGGTCAGTGCCGATCCAGAGCATGCCGGCACTGTCCTCGCAGATGGTTCTGACGATGTTGTGGCTGATGCTGTGCGGGTCGTCGGGGTCGTTGCGGTAATGTGTAAACCGCTTTGCAACCGGATCGTATCGATCCAGGCCCCCATGGAAGGTGCCGATCCACAGGATTCCGGATTGGTCTTCTATGATCGAGAGGATCTCGTTATAGCCGAGGCTGTTGGTGTTGCGGGGATCATGCCGCATGACCGTGATTCGGTAGCCGTCGTAACGGTTGAGGCCGTCCTCCGTGCCGAACCACATGAATCCAGTGCTGTCCTGGATCACGCAACTCACGATGCTCTGGGAAAGCCCCTCTTCGATGGAGATCTCCGAGAAGATGATGTGATCGTCCTGGGCGGGCGATCGGAAAGCAGCAAAGACGAGGAACAGGTGAACCAGCACAACGATTCTTGCCGGGCTGCTCCCTGGGTGCGGCAAGTGGCGCATGAGTCCGAACCTACCGTTCTATCCGATCATGCTGTCAACATTGTCACGACAGCGCTCGGATTCTAGCATATCTGGCTGCTCGCAATCACCCTGCCCGGTCCGGGTTCAGCCTTGCAGTCCTCCTGCCAGCATCACGGTCAGCGGGCTGTGGAATCCTGCCTTTCCGATGAAGTTACCGGATGAGCACCATTCTTCCATGCACCACGCGGCCCGCGGCTTCGAGCCTGGAGAGATAGATCCCGCTGGCAAGCTCGTGCCCGCTTGAATCGTCACCCGACCAGACAACCTCATGCACGCCGGCGGAAACAGAGGCCTCGACCAGGGTCGTGATCAACCGGCCCTTGAGGTCGAACACCTGGAGCAGGACCGGTCCCGGCGTTCCGATCTCATATGTGATCGTCGTGCGCGGGTTGAACGGATTGGGCCGACAGCCGTGCAGGAGCACCAGCGAACGCGGCGTCCCGTCCGCCACTCCAATGGCTTCGCATTCGTCGGGTATACCATTGCCGTTGACATCCTCGCTGGTCCCATCGGCTATGTCGCATACGTCCAGTTGACCGTTATCGTTGCAGTCGCTAGCCGCGATACAGGCGTCCAGGACGAGTTGTACGACCCCGGCCGCGATATCCTGGGAGGGATCCGTGGAGCTGAAGCGCTGGCCGCCGGTGGCATCGGCGATCAGCTGCGCGAGAGCGATGACGCCACCGCTGGAGCCCGTACCCGTGACGGGCGAGATGACCACGTCGGCGGCTCGCGCCACCGTGATGGCGTGCTCGATGGACGCCTCGTCCAAGGTCGTCACGGGATCACCGCACCATGGCCCCTCGTCGGACAGCGGTATGATCAGGCGCAGGGATTCACCCTCCGGCTGCCAGGGATAGAGCCCGGCCACCACGGCGATGGCGCGCCCCCAATCCTCCTGGCAGACCTCGTTGCCGCCCGGGCAGTCCCCCAGGGTTTCGAGGCCTGCGGGCGGATTGCCCGGGACCTCCGTCCCCAGCAGGTTGATGATATGATCTTCGAGGCAGTCGTAGGCGCCGCCGGGTAGATTGCAGATTCCCAGCAGCAGTGGATCGACCTGCAGCCCGGCGGCCTCCAGTTCGACGATCACGGCGTTCATGCTCCCGCAGAGGGCGGCCGCCTCGTCGTTCATGGAAGTCGAGGTATCCATGATGAAGATGACCTCCACCGGCGGGCAGACCGGACACTCGTCCGGGATGCCGTCGAGGTTGCAGTCATCGCTGGTGCCGTCGGCCAGGTCGCACGGATCGGGCGCGCCGTTCGCATTGCAATCCGGATACGTGCCCAGGGCGATGTCGCACCCGTCGTGCACTCCATTTCCGTCACAGTCGTCGAACCCGGGGCCGGGGTCGCAGCGGCCGAACTCGTAGATCCGATCACTGGTGTGGTCAGTGACGAGCATCGTGCGACCATCGAGCGCGATATCCACCGCCGCCCAGCCGATGGTCGTCGCGAATCCGATGATCACATCGTCCACCTGTCCGGTGTCGCGGTCGATACGCACGAGGCGACCCCCGCCGTGGTCGAACACGAGCAGGTCGTCGGTCCACGGGTCGAACGTGATGCCGGCCGGATCAGCGATCGGCTCGCTGGTGGTCAGTGCGGAAAGGACGCCGCCGGCTCCGACCTCATAGATCACCCCATCGCTAGCGAGACCGGAGTCGACCACGTAGACGCCCGTGGCATCGACGGCCACGTCCACGGGGTCGACCAGCAGGCCGATGTCAGCGTGGAGCAGGACTTCACCCTCGGGTTCATCGGGTGACCAGATCCAGATCTCGTCGGGATTGTTGTTGCCGCGATCGACGACCAGGGCCTGTCCTGGTGCGAGCACGTCGCCGCTATAGTCCGCCGGAGCGATGGCCATCCCCACCGGGTCATCGTCGCCAACGTGAAACCCGCTGACCCACGCCTCCCGGCCAGAGGCGCCTGCGGCCGTGCGATAGATGACACCGCCATAGTCCTCGGATTGGAAGACACTACCCGAGTCGGGGTGGACGCAGATGGCGGCCGTATTGCTACCACCGGATACCTGTGTCGCGAAACCATAGGCATTGATCCGGTACAGTCCGTCCGTGGTTCCGCGCTGGCCTACATAGATGTAGCCATCGACCGGGTTGTAACCGGCGCTCATGGGGTTGTTGAACTCGATGGTCCGCAGCAGCGTCCAGTCGCTGTCGACGACGACCGGATCGGCCCATGAGGTGGCGGGATGCGTGTTGAGCAGGATGGACAGACCGGCGAGCAGGAGGAATCCGGGCAGGGAAACCGAGCGAACGCCGCCCGGTTCCAAGGCGGAGCCGTTCATGGCGTGGCCTCCTTCTTCTTGGGAAGAGGATGCTGATCATATACCATCAAGGTCCAGATTTCAAGATGGACCGCCGGAGCCGCGACCGCCGCCATGCTCTCCGATCCGGGGGTCCGGTCCGCAGGGGGCCCCTTGGCCTAGGCCCACGTGCTGGCCAGGGGCGACGCACGCTACGAGATCCTCACACGCTCCTCTAGCGGAGCCTTGCCTCCATCCTCGTCGCGACAAGCTCGTTGCACTCTTGAATGGTAGTATGCGCGATGCGCTGGAAATCGGGGTGATGGTTGTTCTGCAGGTCGACGAGTATCCACTCGCCGCCGCGGTCGAGGACAACGACGTGGACGGCCCACACCTCGCCCGACGGCGCCATCCAGTAGTCGGCGAAGAGGACGTAGTCGCTGGCCACCGGGTGCTCGTGCAAGTAGTCCTTCGCGGCGTTGGCGTAGAGCCAGAGGACCTTGGGTTCGCTGGGCCAGCCGGCGCCAGGCAAGAGAGGTCCCTCGGCCGCGGCGGTCGCCGAGCAGAGCCTGGCCTCGTTCAACGCCTCGGCGATACTCGCGGCGCTGCCCTTGTCCGTCCGTTCGCCCTGCACGCGGGGAGGATAGATGGTGACCGTGGCGGCCTCGCCGGCTTGCTTCATGGCGGTCAGGCGTTCGTCCATGGCCTCGAGTTCCTCTCGGCTCGGCGGCGTTTCCGCGCGCATCTGCGCGAGAGCTAGCTCCTTCTCCGGGGAGAGCTCCTGGGGCGTGAGCTGGTCCAGGCCGATGACTGGTGTCAGGAGCTCACACACGAGGGCGCACGCCTTGTCCGGTCCCCCCGTCATGTGCCTGTCGAAGGCGGCATCGCCGGGCCGCTGGGTGTCCTGCCAGACAACACCGCCTCTGGCGTCGACCATGGCCGCATAGACCTCCTGCCAGCTCTCCTCCAGATGACAGATCACGTCGACACAGAGTGCGTAGTCCGTCGTGATACCCTGCTCACCGACGAACGCCCCGAAGGTCGCCGCGCGGTCCTTGCGCCCGTCTTGCCCCTCGGGGAAGCGGAACGAGACATCCGTGACGTGGCACCTGTCATAGCCCTGTTCGGCGAGCAGGCCATCGAGAATCCCGATCACGTCGAAAACCTTCTGTCCGGCCGGTCCCATCATCTGGTCGTAGAAGTCGCGGTGCTTCTCCTTGGGGCCGGTGAGGGCGTAGGTCATCGGGTAGACGGTCAGCGACGCTTCGGGAAAACCTTCGACCAGCGGCTCGCTCCCCGCCGCAGCTAAGGGGACGACGCCACTGGCCAGAATGGTTGCAACGAGGACAGCTCTGGATGAAAAGGTATTCATGGGGTCACCCCTTTGCTCGAACAGACCGCGCTTGACGATCCGCGATGGCCGATCGAAAAGCCCGAGTTCGGTGAGGCGTCGGTACAGCCGCTGCGATGTCAGGCCGGAGTACGCCCACGGAGCGGGGCAGGGGGCGGGCTGTGGAAAAAGCCTAGCAGAAACCGGAGTACAGGTGTCCGCAAATCAGGGAGGGGAAAGTAAGGTTTGTTAATCGGATTCCTGATCAATAGTCCGATGCCTTCAAAAAACTCGTCGGCCTCGCAGGGTCCTGTCGCGATCACGTCCTTGAAAACCTCTGCCAGAATATTGGAGTCTGCTTGTGACTGGTTCGACAGTACGGGCGGACATGAGAAGGGATGGTGACGTGAAGTGGTGGATCGGAGTGGTCGAGCAGTGGTAGAGTCACGGAGAAAGGGGGTCTTCCGATGAGGAATAGGTCAATAATCCTCAGCGCCGCGCTGGCCTTGCTCTCGCTGCTCTGGGCCTGGGGGGCTGCAAGCGCGGACGAGCACGCCTTGCTCAAGGACCCGAGCTTCGAGCTCCAGCTCCCTGCCGATGAGGGCGGCTGGGACCTCTTCGAGATCAGCCAATTCTCGAAGAATCACGCGCGGAGCGGCACTCATTCGATCTTCCATGGGGGCTTCAGTCGGAGCGTGGCGCATCCCCCGTATTTCATCGGCCATGCGTCCGGTGCCTTCCAGGAGTTCCCCGCGAACCCGGGCTCGCGTTGGCGACTGACCGGCTATGGCCTGACGCCCAGGGCGCTCGAGGGGAATCCCGCTTTCGGTATCCTCCAGCTGACGTTCTTCGACGCAGAAGGCGATGATATCGGCACCGTCGAGACGGCCAGCCTCGCGATCCCGGCCAAGACCTCGAACGAGGTGAATGGCCGATCGCCCGTCGGCGAGTGGATCCGCCTGGATACGGGCATCGCGACTGCTCCCGAAGGTGCTGTCAGCGTGCAGGCCTTCACGCTCTACGTCGACTACTCCGGGAAGAACACCATGCAGGGCGTCTACTTCGACGATCTGACGCTGTGTTCGCTCGGTGACGACGACGATGAATCGAGCCCCTGCGGCGAAGACTAGGGTCCGGCGACAGCGACCGAAGGCGCCGGCTCCTGTGCCCGTATTGAACATCGCTGCCAGTATCTCGGAATCGGCGAACTGATTCTTCGACACAGCGCACGAATCATCGGCAGGGTCATCTTCACCGGCTAGAATCCGTTCTCGAAAACCACCTCGCTCAGGGGCAGCTGCCCCGGCTTGGGCCAGGTATCCTTCACGCCCTTGCCGATGGCCACCATGGGGCCCATGACGTGGTCTTCGGGCAGGTTGATGAGCTTGGCCACGCCTTCGATGTCGAAGCCGATCATGGGGCACGACTGGTAGCCCATAGCGGTGGCGGCGAGCATCAGGGTCTGCATCGCAAGGCCGATGGAGCGCTGGGCCTCGTCGCGCTGCAGCCATTCCCGGCCCTCGTGGAACGGACCCATCCAGCCGACCAGCAGGTCAGCCACTTCCTTGGGTGCGTTCTGCCAGTAGCGCTCGGGGTTCTTCTGCCAGGCCTTCAGGTCGGCGGTGAAGATCACCAGCAGCGATGCGTCGGTCATCTGGGCCTGGTCGTTGCCGAATTCGGTGCGGATGCGTTGCCGCAGGTCCGGATCCCGCACGACCACGAAGCGCCAGTGCTGGATGTTGAAGCTGGTGGGCGCCTGGATGGTGGCCTCGAGCAGCTGCGTCTCTTCCTCGGCCGTGAGACGGTGGTCGGGATCATAGGCCTTCACGGCCCGACGGGTACGGATGGCATCGAGTGTATCCATGGTCTTTCCTTGCTGTGACGGTGGCGCTCCGCATGCCGGCGCAGGTTTCTCGCGAGTGCTGACAATCTATCGTTTTACATGGGATCCGCCCTGGTCAACCACCCAGGTCCAGGTGCTGGACTCCTAGCTGAGCCAGGTTCTCGTCTTCTCATTGGACGGCGAGCTTTCCCACACCCTGTTCCGGGAAGGCGATGGCCCTGGCGAGGTCCGCCAGCCCTGGGATATGTTCGTGCTCGGGAATGGTCGGGTGGCGTAGGCGGGGGTCAGATCCGCGTGTGGTCGTGGTCATCGCGCCCTGGCTGGCTACGCCGGTCTGGACGGTGCGCCAGGCCTCTCTGACGCGCCGGGAGCCGGCGCAACCGTTCCCGGCTGTTTCCGTAGTCCCTGAAACCCCATTCCCCGGAGGACATCATGATCCAGCCGCGATTCGCCGCCCGCGTGTTTCGACGCCGATCCATCCTCGCCCTGCTCGTCCCTCTGCTGGTCTCGGCCGCGGCCTTGCCCGCGACGGCCGACCAGGCCAGCGATCCCGACGTTCCGGTGATCCACAACGCCGCCGTCCCTGCGGGGGGTGTCGAGGTCGTGCACCTGGAAGAGATGTGGCGCGCCGGCGGCGAGGACGGCGACGAGATCTTCGGCAAGATCTTCCGGGCCGACGCGGACGAGAATGGCAACGTCTACCTGGTCGACACCCAGCTGAGCGAGGTGGCGGTCTTCTCGCCGGACGGCGAGCGCATCAAGACCCTCAGCCGCGAAGGCGAAGGCCCCGGCGAGACCCGCGAACCGGTTGACATGCTGCTCTTGCCGGACGGGTCGGTCGGCATCCTGCAGCGCTTTCCCGGCAAGGTCGTGCGGATCGATCGCGACGGCAACCCCCTGGGCGACATCATCTTCAGCGTGGCGACCGAGGGCGGCTTCACGGCCCTGTACACCGGCCGCTGCCGCGGCGAGGAGCTGATGTTCGTCATCCAGCGGGCCACCCGCGAGGAGTCCAGCTCCACCCGCACCATCGAGGTGGCGCGTTACGACGTGGACGGCACCGAGCTGGCGCGCTGCTTCGCCCGGTCCACGGTGATCGACTTCACCAACCCGGTGATACGCGAGTCGTCGGTGCTGGACGTGGCCGTGTTCGGCTCGACCATCGCCCCGGACGGCTGCATCTACGTGGGCACCGACTACGATCGCTACGCCATCAACGTCTACCGGCCCGACGGCACCCTGGACCACATCATCGAGCGCGAATTCACCAAGCGCCCGCGTACCGAGCTCGAGAGTCACCGCATCGAGGCCGTGTTCGCCACCTGGGGCCGCCGCGGCAACCAGCAGATGCCCACGGAGATCTACGACTGCGCACCCACGATCACCGACCTGTACGTGGACGACGCGAACCAGCTCTGGGTCGAACACAGCCGCAGCGCCGAGTCAGGGCCCGACGCGGCCATGCTCACCTATGACATCTACGACCCCAGCGGCAAGTTCACCCGCCAGGTGGCCTTCGTCTGCGACGGCGATCCGGTGAACGACGAGCTGTTCCGCGTGCGCGACGACATGGTGGTGCTGATCAAGGGGTCGATCCCGGCCATGTACGCAGCCATGGCGCCCGACGTGGAGGTCGACGAGGAGGCCGCCGACGCGAACCTGGAGGTCGTGTGCTACAAGATCCCGTAGAACAGGGGGGACAGGGGAGGTGGCGAATTTTCAGCGCAACAGCATCAACTTCTTCGAATCTCCTCGCTCCTTTGTCTCGAGTCTCACGATGTACGTCCCTGAAGGCACGGCACGGCCCTCGGAATCGCGCCCGGTCCAGCTGAGCGAATGACGGCCGGCGGCGAACTGCCGGGACGCAAGCGAGGTCACCTGACGCCCCGTGATTTCGTAGACGCTGACATCAGCCCATCCTGCTCGAGGCAACGAGAACGACACGGTCGTCCGGGGATTGAAGGGATTGGGGTAGATGCCCGTCAAGCGCCCGGTGGCCGGTACGTCCGCGACACCGACGGCGGCTGGCATGGCGGCGGGGGTCACCGCCAGGATGGAATTGAGCATCAGCACGAGGCTCTGCGTCCGATGGTCGGCCATGAAGACCGCGCCGCCGGCCGCGGGACTCAGCACCTCCCGGTCGATGAACGCCAGATGGGTCTGACCGTTGTCGTCCAGGGTTGCCAGGCCCACCGCGTGATCCCCGAGGTCGGCATACCAGCCCGGCCAGCCCGTCCAGTAGCCCTCGACCAGTCCGAAGAACGAGTCGGTCACGGGCGTGGCGTGGGCGTCGGTCACCGTGACGTGGCGGTCGCCGGAGAGGCCGCCCGCGGCGATCAGACCGAACGGCGCCAGCAGGCTCTGGTTGGCGGCGGCGAAATAGTCCGTATCGGTGAAGATGATCACGCCTCCGCCGGACGTGACGAATTGCTCCAGGAGCGTCTGCTCGGCGGTCGACAGCGGCGCGATGGCCTCCTCGCTGGCGGCGACGGCGTCCAGCCAGAGGAGGTCCAGGGTGTCGATGAAGGCCTCGGTCAAGATCGGCGCAGCGGCGATGGTCACGTCCGCGAAGCTGGTGTCCACGGCTGCCCGCACCCAATCCCGGTCGTCGGACATCAGGCTGCCGATGCCGCCACGACCAACGTCGAAGGTCCCGATCCGTAGGTCTGCGTGTGCCGCCACCGGAAGCATTGCCAGGCAGCACAGAGCAAGGAACACGATCTGCAGACGACTCATGATCCACCTCCCGAATAGCCTATGGCGACGCGCGATCGCGAGCTGTTCGGACAGCCTAGCAGAAGTTGAGTTATTCCGCTTAGAATGTTGCCGGCCCCATCCTTGCAGTTTCCTCTGCATGGAAAATCACGATCTGTACAATCCCGCGTGGGTCCCACCCCACTGCCCCTCGCGCAAGTGCCACTTCCACAACCCCTTGAACAAAGGATGGCGCTGGAAACGCTCCGGCTACTACCGGCGAAAGGTGCCCCCAAACCGTATCCGCAGGTTCCGCTGCAAAGCCTGCGGCGTCACCTTCAGTTCACAGACCTTCAGCACCACCTACTGGCTCAAGCGGCCCGACATCCTCGACCAACTGCCCACCAAGGTCACCGGCGGCGCCTGCAACAGCCAGATCGCCTTCGACCTCGGCGTTGCGCCCTCGACCATCGACCGCCAGATCTACCGTCTCGGTCGGCATGCCCTGCTCTTCCACACCCGGATGATGCAGAACAGGCCTGTCTTCAAGGACCTGGCCATCGACGGCTTCGTTTCCTTCGAGCACAGCCAGTTCCACCCGTTCCATTTCCACGTCGCCGTGGACAGGGAGACCGCCTTCTTCCCCTACTTCACCGACAGCGAGGTACGCCGGTCGGGCACGATGACCCCGAAGCAGAAGGAGCGGCGCGCCGTCTACGAGCAGGTCCGCGGCAGGCCAGACCCGCAGGCCGTGCGTAAGGACATGCAGGAGCTGCTGGAATACCTGACCGAGGGCGCGAGTGCGATGACCATCCACAGCGACGAGCACAAGGCATATCCCAGGGCGTTGCGGGCTCTTAGCTGCCGGATCCGCCATATCGTGACCAGTTCGAAGGAGGTCCGCAACCGGATCAACAAGCTGTTCGAGATCAACCTGCTGGATCTGCTGATCCGCCATGGTGAGGCGGAGCACAAGCGGGAGACGATCGCTTACACGAAGCGTCGGAACAGTGCGGCTTACAAGCTGGCGATCTTCCTGGTGGTGAAGAACTACGTGAAGACGAAGCGGGTGCGGGGTTGTGGGCAAACGCCAGCGCAGCTGCTGGGTGTGTGTCGTCGTCGGTTGACGGTGGGGGAGGTGTTGGGTCGGCGGTTATTTGTGGATCAGGCGGGGTTGCCGGGGCGATGGCGGCAGTACTACTGGCAGGAGGTGGTGACGCGGGCGCTGAAGATCAACCGACGGCATGACTTGACGTACGCGGTGTGAAGTGGCTGATGTGGATGCACTTGGGGGGTGGAAACATTCTTCGCGGAATAACTCATTCTTCGCGGAATAACTCAGCCTTCATCGCTGCGCCGCGACCAGCCCGGGCAGGTCCCAGTCCAGGATCAAGCGCATGTCCGGCAGGTCGCCCGTATCCTGCGACGTGGCCTGCAGCTTGATCACTCGTCCCTCCGTCATGGGCACGATCCCGTCCACGCCATCGGTATTGCTGAAAACGGTGCGTCGTTCGGAGATCTCGAGCTCCGGTTCCGTCGCGACGGTGACGGCGAAGATCTGGCCTGCCTCCGCCCCGACGCCCTGATAATAGAGCGTGCGGCCGTCCGGCGACCACAACGGGTTGGTGCCGCCAAGACGCGTCACCGGATAGATAGGGGCGCTCTCCGGGTTGTCGGCCACGAAGGGCCGCAAATAGATTTCTTCGCGCCCGGTGCCGTTGGTCATGTACACGACCCATTGGCCGTCGGGCCGGAAGCTCGCCGCCCCTTCATTCCGCTCCGAGGCGTAGAACGCGCGCCCGCTGTCGCCATTGCCCACGTCGAACAGATACACCCCGGGCTCTCGCCCATCGGAGGGATTGCAGCTGAGCAGGGCATGGCGGCCATCCGGGCTGATCGCCAGTTCATTGGCCTGGAACGGCGTGTCACCGGTCCGGGGCAGGAGCGGTTGCGGGGTCATGCCGGGCGCCGCCTCGACAACCATGGGTTCGGAGAAGTCCGCTCCCTGCAAGGACAGATAGGCCAGGCGACCATCCTGCAGCCACTGCGGATCGTAGACGAATTCACCGTTGGTCGACACCTGACGCGTGAGTCCCGAAGCGATGTCCAGCACCCAGAGACTGCGACCTTGATTCCGCTGGTACACATAGGCCAGACGGCTGCCGTCGGGTGAGAGGGTCGCGTTGCTCTGAAACTCCCCGGGCACTGTCAGCAACGTCTCGAGGACGCGACCGACTTCATCGACGATGACGATCTCGGAGCGATCCCGGGTATTGTTCTGCGTCGTGTAGACGGCACGCTCTCCATTCCGATCCAGGGATATGCCCCCCACGTCCGACAGGTAACCGACGGCGGTCCCCGTGACCTGGGCGGATTCCGCATCGAAGGGCACCACCCACAACGACTGGTCACGCACGAAGGCCATGGAACCGCCAGGCAGGAAATGTGGCCCACCCGCGTTTTCCAGCACCACAGAGGCCTCGCCGCTCTCGAGATCGATGCGGTACACCGCTGATGACATCGTCGAAGGACTCCAGGACGACGCTACCAGGAAACGTCCGTCGGGGCGCGGCATCTGGAACTGGAACATGTAGCGGTCGCCCTGCCCGGTCAGCGGTGCGATCAATTCCGGCGTGCCGCCGTCCGCCGGAACCCGGTAGAGATTCTCGTCGTCGTTCGACAAGGCGACAAGTTCGCCCTCCGAGCGATACCCGATCCGCGGGCCCAGCAGCCCATTCTGCTCGATCGAATAGAGCCTGGTGCCCGGGCCGCCGGCCAGGGGCGCCGTCCGCATCTCCCAGGCCGGGCGGAACTCGTCCCTCACCCGGAACAGGATCTGGTCCCCGCTCGGCGAGAACATGAGCAAGCGACGGTGCGCGCGGTCGGTACCGGGCAGCTTGCGAAAAGCCGACTCGGACCACCTGCGTACATAGATGGCGCTGTCCACCGATTGGTTCTCCGGGACCCGCTCGCGCGCGATGATCGCCAGCGTCTCGCCGTCGGGCGAGAGACGGAACCTCTCGACGGTCTCGAACCGGTCCATCAGCGGCACCGCCACGTGTAGCGGCGTCCGGGTCGGTTGGGGCCGGAGCAGCCAGCCGGCGCCGACCCCGAGCACGGCCATGACCAGCGCGACCGCCGCGATCACCGCCGGCGGCAGCCGCCGGCCGGCCACGCCGGCGCTGGGTGGCGGCTCGGTGCGCGCCCGGTCCAGCTCGATGCGCACGTCGCCGATGTCGCGATACCGGTTGTCCCGGTTCCGCTCGAGGCAGCGCACGAGGACGTGCCGCACCATGGGCGGTGTTCCCGCCGGGAGCAGGTTCAGGTCGATTTCCTTGTGCAGCACGGCCCCGATGGAGTCCGAGGCGGTCTCGCCGTGGAACGGGCTCGCGCCGACCAGCATCTCGTAAAGCACCACGCCGTACGACCAGATGTCGGTGCGCTTGTCCACGCGGCGCCCGCGGGCCTGTTCCGGGCTCATGTAGGCGGCCGTGCCCAGGATGGTGCCCTCGATGGTCGGTGACTGCCTGGCCGCGGTCATCGTCGCGCTGTCCAGGCCGATGCTGCTCGAGGAGGTCGCGCCCTCGTCGACGCGGGCCAGACCGAAATCGAGGACCTTCGCCTTGCCCTCGGGTGTGAGCTTGATGTTGGCGGGCTTGAGGTCGCGATGGATGATACCCGCTTCGTGGGCAGCCTCGACGCCGGCGGCGATCTGAACCGCCAGCTCCAGCGCTTCGTCCAGCGGCAGAGGACCTCGGTCGAGCCGGTCGGCGAGGGTCTCGCCCTCGACGTATTCCAGAACCAGATACTTGGCCCCGTCCTTCTCTTCGACTCCGTAGATGCCGGCCAGGTTGACATGACTGAGCGCAGCGAGCGCCTTCGCCTCGCGCTCGAAGCGCTCCAGGCGGGAGGGGTCCAGAGCGAAGTGCTCGGGCAGCTCCTTGATCGCCACGTCGCGGTCCAGCCGCGTGTCGCGGGCCAGGTGCACGATGCCCATGGCGCCGCGGCCGACTTCCCGCATGATCTGATAGGGGCCGATCTGTTCGTTCATGGAGAATCCCCCACGCTGCCGGTCCGGGCCCGCGGCGTTTCAGGTCTGGTGCCGGGAAGGTCGTGATCACTTGCATTTCAAACGGAACCGGGTCGTCAGTCCATCGGGCCATGTTAGACGGAACCGGTGCGGCTCGCCATCGCCCTGGGGGGGTGGCAGGACCGATGACCGTGGCGTCTGGCCGGCCACGTGGTCGAGTCCAGACCCGGCAGCGGCGGAATCCGAGAAAAACACTTTGATTTATCAGCTTGACGCGCGTCCTGACCTCCATTCTCCGGCGAAAGCCCACCCATGATCGGCCAGCGCCTCGCCCACTATGAGATCACCGCCATGCTCGGCAAGGGTGGCATGGGCGAGGTCTACCGCGCTCACGATACCACCCTCGATCGCGACGTTGCCATCAAGGTGCTGCCGGCCGAGCTGGCCGCCGACGCCGATCGGCTGGCCCGGTTTCGCCGTGAGGCCAAGGTCCTGGCCTCGCTCAACCATGCCAACATCGCCGGGATCCACGGCCTGCACGAGGCGGACGGCCGGAGCTTCCTGGTCATGGAACTGGCCGAAGGGCAGGACCTGTCGCGGCGACTCGCCGCCGGCCCGATCCCGCTCGAGGAGGCCCTGGCCATCGCCGCTCAGATCACCGCGGGCCTCGAGGAGGCGCACGAGAAGGGGATCATGCACCGCGACCTCAAGCCGGCCAACGTCATGGTGGCGCCCGACGGCCAGGTCAAGATCCTCGACTTCGGCCTGGCGCGCGCGTACCTCGGCGAGACCGCCAGCGAGGGCGATCCCGCCATGTCGCCGACCATCACCGCGGGCCTGACCCAGGCTGGGGTCATCCTCGGCAGCGCGGCTTACATGAGTCCCGAGCAGGCCAAGGGCCATCCGGTGGACCGCCGCACCGACATCTGGGCCTTCGGCGTGGTGATGTTCGAGATGCTCACCGGCCGGAGCCTCTTCGGGGCCGAGACGATCTCCGAGGCCATGGCCGCGGTGCTCAAGGAGCCCGTCGACTGGGATCAGCTGCCGGACGACCTGCCGCCGTCGATCCGTGTGTTGCTCGGCCGCTGTCTCGAGCGCGATCCACGCCTCCGGTTGCGCGACATCGGTGAGGCCCGCATCCACCTGCAGGATCCCGACGCGAGCTCGATCCTCATCGCCCCCAGCGCGGTCTCCGGTGCGGCACCGGTCGTGGAGCGCGGTGGTCGCTGGCGCATCGTGTTGCCGTGGGCGCTGCTGGTCGTGGCGTGTCTGGTCTGCTTGCTGGCGTGGACGCAGGCCGACCGCGGCACCGGTGGTCGCCCGACCGCGACGCGTGTGGTGCGCAGCTCCCTCGAATCGCCACCCGGCACGGGCTACCACCTCACCGGCGCCAACCCGGCCTCGATGGTGATCTCTCCCGACGGCACCCGGGTCGTCTACGGCGCGCGCGACGATCACGGGACGCACCAGCTCTGGCTGCAGGATCTGTCCCTGCCGCAAGCCGAGCCCATCACCGGCACCGACAACGCCCAGTACCCGTTCTGGTCGGCCGACGGCAACGCGGTGGCGTACTTCGCCGATGGCTCGCTGCGCGTGGTCGACCTTCTCGCCCGCACCAACCGCACGGTGGCTCCCGCGCCCGACGGCAAGGGCGGCTGCTGGCTGCCGGATGGCCAGATCATCTTCACGCCGAGCGCCACGGGCGAGCTCTTTCGGGTCAGAGCCGATGGCAGCGCCGCGCCGGTGCAGGTCACCGATCTGCAAGCCGAGCCGCGTTCGAACTCGCACCGCCTGCCCGCCTCCTTGCCCGGTGGGACGCATTTCCTGTACGCCGCGCGCGCCACCCAGCGAGGCACCGAGGAGCCGGTGGCGGTCATGGTCGGCAACCTCGCCGGTGAACCGCCGCGGCTCCTGCTGCATGCCGATGGGCAGGCCCAGTTCGCGGCCGGCCATCTGCTCTACCTCACCGGCAGCAGCCTCTACGCCCGGCCCTTCGATCCGGACCGGCTGGAGTTCAGCGGATCGCCCGTGCTCTTGGCCGACGATGTCGGTTCGGTGCCGGGAGCCGCCCTGGCCCTGTTCTCGGCCTCGAGGACGGGCCAGCTCGTCTACCACCCGGGCCACCGGGAGACCATGACCATCCGGCTCGCCTGGTACGACACCGACGGCCAGCGCCTCGGCGAGCTGGGCGAATCGGCGGGCTACGGACTCTTCTCCATCTCCCCGGACGGCCAGCGGGTCGCCTTCACGACGTACGACAACCGGCTCGGCGACGGCGACATCTGGATCCACGACCTCGAGCCGGACGTGCGGACGCGAGTGACGTTCGAGACCGCGGACGAGTCGTATCCGGTGTGGGCGCCCGATGGGAAGACCCTGTACTACGTGCGCACCGATGCGAGCCACAACGAGATCATCGCCTTCCAGCCCGATAGCCGGGAACCGGGCCAGCCGATCTATCAAGGCAATGCCGAGCTGCTCCTCTCGGACATCTCGCCCGACGGTCAGACCCTCGCCTTCATGCTCCGCGATTCGGTCTCGAACGTGGACCGATCCGTGGTCATGCCGGTCGACGGATCCTCGGAGCCGACCTACATCGACGAGACGGCCGGCATCACCATGCGTCCGAAGTTCTCCCCCGACGGCCGCTGGATCGCCTACGCGTTGCGTGAGGCCGGCGGCTGGTCGATCTACCTGAAGACCTTCCCGGTCACCGACCGCAAGTGGCAGCTCACCGATCGCGACGCCTTCTGGTTCGCCTGGCACCCCGACGGTCACGAGCTGTATTTCCAGTGGGCGGGCAGCGAACTGCTGGCCATCGCCGTGGACCTCACCGGGGCCACCCCGCGCATCGGCAACACGCAGGTGCATTTCGACGACTTCCCGACGCCGCTGACCGCGCTGCACGACATCGCCGTCACCCCGGACGGGCAGCGCTTCCTCGTGAGCGATGCCGGGGGTTCGGACGACAGCCGGCCGGTGCGGCTGATCCAGGGGTGGACGCGGATCGCCGACCGGACCGAAGCGCGGCCCTGAGACCGTGGACATGGCTTTTCGCCATCAGATCGCGGTGCCGGAACGCCAAAGAGGCCTGAAGCTCGACGAATCCACCATTCAGTCAGCCCGTGCGCACTCGTTCGACATCGCCGGACCATGTCTGTACGTGGGAACTGCCGACCATGGACTCCATATCTTTCAAATATCCGACCCGACGACACTCATCGAGCACACGATTCGCGAGGCGACGCGTGTCTCGGTGGATGTCAACGATCTACGTGGGCGGTTGGACCGCGGACTCGTCAACGATCGCCAGCACCTGAGAGCGCTGATATTGGCTCCTGTCAATCGTTCGCGACCTTGGCAGGCCTCGGAATCGTCCACTCGCCATTCATGATCTCCGGCTCCGGAAGGTAGTAGCGTGCGGCCACGTCGAACGGCCCGGCGGGGACTTCCAGGCAGTTCACGTCGCCATCCTCGCACTTGACCTTGAAGCGGAAGGTGTAGGTGCCGTCCTCATTCATGACGGCTGTCGTATCGTTGAAGTGGTAGCGGTTGGCATCGTTGGGGTGGAGGCGACCGGTGGTGGAGTCGTAAACGGTGATCGACCAGAAGGCGTTGACCGGTGGCGCCTCCGTCACCAGCACGTATTCGCCCTTCGAGCCTTCAAGGGTCTCACCGGACGCGTCGGTATACATCGACTCGTAGGCACTGTGAGTGGTTGCTGGTCCACCCCAACCCACCTTGGTGCCGGCAGAGTGGTAGAGATAGGGAACATCCTTGCCGGGTTCCTGGCCTGGCCCGACGATCATCTCGCTGAACGGCACGGACCTCGCCGTCTCATCCATGCGCTTTTGGGCTTCCTGCGCCACCTGCTCGTCGAAACCACCCAGGAGATCGACTTTGGGCATCTCGCGGATGGTCGGTCCCTCGATGGTGATGCCATCGAAAACGGCTTGGGCGCCCGCCATGTCGGCAGGGTCCTTCGGATCCTTCACTTCGATCCGCGTGACGACCGCGGACAGGAGCGACGGCACTTCAACAGCCTCACCTGTGATGGTCTCGGGCTTCTCGCCATGGTAGAGCGTATAGCTGCCGGCCGGACCGATGATGTTGCGGTAATTCGCGTTCCGGTCATCCTGCAGCTGAAACGAGCTGAATCGCTCCTGCGAGGGTGCATCCGAGCGCAGCACCACAGGCCCGTCCCCGAGGTAGACGAACGCCGTCTTGTAGAGGGTGTCGTTGTTGCTCCGGACGACCTTGTCCTCACCGGCCTTGAGCAGGTCCCGTGACGCCTGGCCCCATTGATTCAGCTTTCCGGGATCTCCTCCCGTGAGCCGCATGGCGTATTCAAAAGTGTCCTGGTAGGGAAACTTTTGAATGTAGTCTTCCACCTGTTTCTCGAAGTCACTGTTCGAGGTGGAATTTCCCGGGGAACAGGCGGTGATCATGATGCAGCAAGTCGTCATCACGAGGGCTCGGTAGAGGTTCTTCATTGTTGGCATCTTGATCCTCCAAATCTTCATTTTCCGGTTCTGTCGTTTTCACCCGATGATCTGTTACTTTGATGCCACTGGTTTCACCTCGGGGAACTTCCAGGTTCCATCGAGAATTTCTTCTCGCGGCTGGTAAAAGCGCACCATGTAGTTCCAGCCCTCGGCAATCGGCAAATGGTTCACGCTGCCGGGCTCTCCACCGAAGTGGATGGTATAGGACCCGTCGTCGTTGGGCGTCCCGATCAGGCTGTTCACGCTGTAAGCATCCTGGTCGTTGCGAGCAGATGGCGAACCGGATCGACATCCTCCTTGCGCCCAAAGGTGGAACCTATGTCTATGTTGCCGCGACTCAGAACAAGCAGGGCGTCGTAGGTGGTCTTGTAGCTTTCCTGGTCGCAGTCCGGGTGGGTATAGGGCTTCGCGGACGCCGCTTCGATCTTCAACTGGTCCTGCAAGGCGTTCGCCTCCTGGATGTCGGCGGGATCGGACTCGTCGACCAGGGTGCGAACGGCCAGGCACACGTAGGGCGTATCGAACTCCTCGACAGTCAGCTCATGCTCGCCCGGTTCGTGGATGACTTTGTTCAGGTAGTGGTCCTCGTTGACCACCATGATCGACATGTAGCGGTCTCCCGCATCAGGAACGGTGAGGGTCGCACCTTTGCTGATGTCCACCAGCGCCGAGCTGTAGATCGTATCCCGGTTCATGCAGATGACGGTCTGCTGGTCCAGCGGCGCCGGTTCGCGCAGGTGGAAAAACTGGTTGACCCCGCCGGCGTTCGCCACGATCCGGTCGAACTGGGCGGCGGTTTCCGCCCTGACGAAGTTTTCCACGTTGACGATCACGGGTTCTGCTTCGGCCGATTCGTTCGAAGCCAGAGCGATGGACAGGACAGGCAAACTGGGAACGATGCCCATTGCGGCGATCAGTGCTGTGACGGCCAGAGTCTTTGGGATTCGCATCTTGCTCACCTGGTTATCGGGCTCGTGGGTGTTCGGGGCTCCTCTGCACCACAAGCAAGAGTCCTTGTCGTCTCAATCCACGCGCTCCACGCCGGGCATGTCGTAGCGGGCGTCGATCAGAGGTGTGGCGGCGCCGTAGAAACGCGCGGTGAAGCGGAAGCCGTCCTTTGGTGCGGGCAGCCAGTTCTGGCGCTGTTTCGGGTCGGTCGGCTCATCGTGCTGGACGTAGATCACCAGCTTGCCGTCCTCGGTGTGCAGCTTGCCGCGCTCGAGCATGAAGCTGTTGAGCGAGTAGCGGTCGATCGGGTTGTCGTAGAAATAGCCCTCGGAATCGTAGAGCGGCATTTCCCAGAACTCGGTGACCGGCGGCATGTCGTCCAGGTCGAAGGTGATCGTGTAGCGGTGCTCGCCCGAGAGCGGCCGGCCATCCGAATCGTCCCAGCAGTTCGCGGCCGTATGCGACCGGGAGGGAACGGGGGCGAGAACAGCCTGCAACCCGGACCATGCGCGCCATTGCCAGTTGGTGTCCTTGTAGCCGAGATCGGTGTCGAACTTCCAGCCGTTTTGGCCTTCGGTAAAGTTCGCGGTCATCCCCTCCAGCACTTCTGTCTTTCCCTCCTCGATTCCCGCCTCCACCGCAGCCGCGATCTCGGGGGTCAATCCGGCGGGATCGAAGGGCGTGCCGGCCTTGAGTCCAAGGCGCTCGAAACGCGCAAAGGCGGTGACTTCACGATGGCTGTCGGACTGTTTGGTGAAACTGGGATCGTTCAGCACCAGGCTGACCCAGCGCAGGAAGTCCACGCCGGTGAGCTTGCCCGGTTCACGGACCGTTTCCATGCCAGGATAGGTGGGATAATCGGCTTTGGTCAGCGGCACATCCTCGGCCCTCACCTCCTTGCGTCCAGCCGCAATCCACTGGCTGAGGGACATGGCCGTGATGCGGTCCTGAATGGCGTTGACGGTCCGGACCTCTTCCTCCGTATTGTCGGTGAGAGCGACGCGTGCCAGTACCCCGGCAAAGTCGGACTGGGACTGCACGATGTCGGCCCCGACGAACCCGTCGGGGAGCTCGCCGCTCCAGTTCGGGCCGATCAACAACCGCCGGACGGAGCCGGGCGCATTGAACTGGCTGCCGATCATGTGCCACCAGCGCGCGTAGTTGTCGTAAAGCTGGATACTCCAGTAGTGATCCTCGATCTCGGGGACCACGATGACCGCAGGTTCCTGTGACAGATCAAACATGCCAACGCCATAGAGCGTGGTGGCATTGGGTGTCGTCGCGACGCGCGGCAAAGCTTTCAGCGGTGTGCGGTCCCAGTGCAAGCGGTTGATGCCCGCAGCGCGCGGGTTCAGTTCATTCTGTGCGAAGTTGAAGCGCAGGTGGTAGATGGCCACCGGATGCATGCCCCACAGAAACGATTCCTTGCCGATTTCCTTCGCCTCGGTGGGCGTGAGTTCCTCATCGGCGCCCGTTGCCGGCGGCGGCGAGAGAAGGACTGCGACGAATGATGCCGCAAGGATCAGGGTTGTTTTCATGGACATGGTATCATCTCCTATTCCAGTCGATTATGATTTCAGCTGGGATCTTCCGTTGACTCAAATGCGTTCGGGTTTCCTACGTGCATGTCACTTGATCATCTAACTGCTGGGAATGTACTTTTTCAACCCTGTCCCTTCCTTGTATTCGTCCGCGCTGTCGAATAAGCAGTTAGCAGGCTTCATGATTCTGCTGGGGCCGTTCCATAACTCAATCGCGACCAGATATTGCGATTCAATATTGGAAAACCGAGAGCCCGGGGACGTTGAGGCAGGTACATTTGTCTGACCGCGTAAGTCGATAAATATCAGCACGAGCGAATATATAGAAGGCACAGCGGCTGGCACCATCGAGGTCAAAGTCAACGGTCAGGCCGCCGGTGGCACTGGTCCGAGCACCTTCTTTCGGTGGGAGCTCAAGCCGGATACCTACACCTTCTATTCCATCACCGGCGAAGCATCGGCCACCGTCGCTCTCCAGGTGGAGGCCGGCAAGGTCTACTTCATCGAACAGAGCGCCCGCCTCGGGATCAATACCGGACGGGTGAACATGAAGGAAGTCGACGCCAATAAGGGCGAGTCAATGGTCGCGAACATGAAGCTTCTGGTCAGCGCTTACGTGCCCGAATAGCCGTTTCAGGGTGTCCGCCCATTTGGGGCTGCAAGCAGGAAGCCCAAATGTCGTTAGTTCCGTCAGCCGGTTATCCCCACCCTGTGATCCTGGTGAGGGAATACGATAACGCGTTACATCCACCCGCCTGGTCTCTGCTGCCGAGCCATCCTGGAGACGAAGCCGCGAGCGCGGCAGCCACAGCCAGTTTCGGCTGTTCACTTCTTTGCCCCGGCAGCACAGAGTCCCAGGCTTTCAGAGGTTCTCAGATCGGGGAGCGGGTTGGACGGTAGCGGGAGCAGTTTCAGGCTCCGGTTAACAGTATCGACCGACCGCGCTAACTTTTATAAACCAGCAACTTATAGGCATCAAAAAAGCAGGCCCTCACGCCTGTCAAGGCCACCCCAGAATTACCCTACTAGAAAAACTGGCTCCTCCGGTCATATGCAGAAGCACAAAGATTCAATGCGGACGGAATGAATGGAAGGGACAGGGTCATCGCGCATTGAAGCGCGTACGAAACCGGCAGCAACCGCATGAACTCCCGATTCATCGCATATACTTCCAAAATGATAGGAATAATCTTGATTATTCGTTCGGAAATGAGATAATCTCAGCCTCTATCATCCCCGAAGGCGTTAAACCTCCATCTTCTTCGCCCTGGGAGGTCCATCGATGTATCGCACACTTACTGCCTTATTTCTCCTCATCACCATCGTGATCGCACCGGGAGCGATCCCGACCGCCAGAGCGGCGGCGGGCGAGGTCTCCCAGGATGGACTCTGGCTGGATCTTGGGCCAGGAATGACATCCCCTGGAGGTGTCGGCGGGCCAAGCGATGAGTCGCACCGCTTCAGCCTCGATATGGCCTCCCTCGAGGCTGTGATCGCACGCACGCCCATGGAGGGCGACCGGCTGCCGCCCGGCGCCGAGGTGACGCTCACCATCCCCATGCCCGACGGCTCGTACCGGACTTTCGCGATCGAGGAATCGCCGGTCATGGAGCCGAAGTTGGCCGACGCGCTTCCCGGCGTCCAGACCTTCCACGGCATCGCCGTGGACGACCCAACCATTCGCACGCGACTCGATCGGACTCAGCTCGGTTTCCACGCCATCATCCTGACGCCGGCAGGAGCGGCCTTCGTACGGCCGGTCGCGCTCGGTGTCACCGTGGAGTACGAGAGCTACTGGTCGACCCGGTACCAGGAAGTCGCCTTCGAGTGCGGGGTGCTCGATGGCGAATTCGTGGCCGGCGGGTCGGTCATCACGGCCCTGCCCACGGGCGACACGCTCCGGCAATACCGGCTGGCGGTCGCGGCCACTGGCGAATACACCCAGTTCTTCACGGACGCGGACGCAGCGCTGGCCAACATCGTGACCACGGTCAACCAGCTGAACCTCATTTACGAGGCCGAGCTCGCCGTGCGCATGATCCTCATCGGCGACAACGCCGACATCGTGTACGACGATCCCGCCACCGACCCCTTCCCGCTCGCTAACAAGAACGCCGAGGTCCAGGCCGCCATCGACGCAGAGATCGGCGACGCGAACTACGACATCGGCCACCTCTTCCATTGCGAGGGGGCAAGTATCTCCGGGAACGCAGGCTGCATTGGCTGCGTCTGCACTACTGGCAGCAAGGGCAGCGCCTGGAGCCAGGGTCCCGACCCGACGAACGGCAACTACCTCTTCGTGGTCTCCCACGAGATGGGCCACCAGTACGGTGCCACCCACACGTTCAACGGCTCGAGTTGCAGCGCCGGCCAGTACACCGCTAGCAGCTCCTGGGAGCCGGGCAGCGGCACCACGATTATGTCGTATTCGAGCATTTGCGGCGTGGACAACGTGATCGGCAACCAGGTCGGCGATCTCTACTTCCACGTCGGCAGCCGCGACCAGATCACGGACTACACCCAGTTGGGCGGCGGGACCTGCGCGACCACGTCGAGCACGGGCAACTCTGCGCCCACGGTGGACGCCGGCCCGGACTGGACGATCCCGCAGGGTACCGCCTTTCGGCTGACCGCGGTCGGCAGCGACCCCGATGGCGACGCGCTCACCTACACCTGGGAGCAGTTCGACCAGACCGACGCCTCCGCACCGCTGAATGCGGTCGACGATGGTCTGATCCCGCTGTTCCGCTCCTTCCCGCCGTCGAGCGACCCGGTGCGGACCTTCCCCGCCTACGCAGACCTGCTCGCCGGCCCGGCCAACCTCTTCCCCAACAAGCTGGGCGAGCAGCTCCCGAGCACCGAGCGGACGCTGACCTTCCGCACGAGCGCGCGCGACGGTCGCCTCGGTGGCGGCGGCACCGCCGACGCCCAGATGTTCGTCACGGTGTCGGGCGCTCCCTTCGCCGTGACCTTCCCCAACGGCGGCGAGACGGTGGGCGCCGGGGCGCCAGTGGACGTGACGTGGACGGTGGGCGGCGGCTCGGTGGCGCCGACGGTGAACATTCTCTACGCGACCGACGGCGGCACGAACTGGATCACCCTGGCCAGCGCCGTCACCAACGACGGGAGCCACCAGGTCGTGCTGCCCTGTGACAACACCGGCCAGGGTCGGATCATGATCGAGGCGGTCGGCAACATCTTCTTCGATATCTCGGACCTGACCTTCGTCGTGGCCGACGTCCCGCCCGTGATCGCAGTCAACGCCACCGGTGGCGTAGTGGACGACGCCTGCGAGTACCTGGTGGAGTTCGACGCGACGGTGACCGATGACGGTGACGTCGCAGCCGATGATGTCGACGTGACCGTCTCCCTGACCACAGGCAACGCCAACCTGGGCACACCGACGATCAACACGGTCCAGACGGACGCCAGCACGGTCACGGTGACCGGCAGCGTTCTGGTGTCCAACCTGACCGGCTCCCCGGCGACGGTGCGCGTAGAGGTCGACGCGGTGGATGCCTGCGGCTCCATGGCGTCGGAGCAGGCGGAGGTGGATGTGTCTGACACGACACCGCCGGTGGTGACCTGCCCGGCCGACATCGTCGTCGAGTGCTCGATCGCCGGGGGCGTACCCGCCGACGACTCACAGCTCGTGCCCTTCTTCGCCGCCTTCATGGCCGAAGACAACTGCGATCCCGATCCCGAGATCGCCCATGACGCTCCTGCCATCTTTGCCGGCCCCTGCGACGCCACCGGCGGCGTGACCCTGGTGACCTGGACCGCCACCGACGCCTCGGGCAATGCCGCCCAGTGCTCGGCCACGGTCACGGTCGTCGACACGACTCCGCCCGAGATCGCGGCCACCGTCGCCCCGCAGGTGTTATGGCCACCCAACCACAAGCTGGTCCCGGTGGAGTTCACGGTGACCGTCAGCGATGTCTGCGATGACGCCGTGACCTGGGTGCTGCTCGACGTGGTGAGCAACGAGCTGGACAACGGCCTGGGCGACGGCGACATGCCGAACGACATCCAGGACGCCGAGTTCGGCACCCCGGACACCTCGATCAGGCTGCGGGCCGAGCGTTCGGGCCTGGGCGATGGTCGCGTCTACACGGCGACCTTCGAGGCGACCGACTGCTCGGGTAACAGCGCCCAGGCCATGGCCAACGTATACGTGCCGCACAGCCCGAGCATGATTGGCGAGATCATGGTCGAGGACGGAGATCAGAGCCTCGCGCGCGAGCTGGTCTATTATCTGGTCACCGGGGCCTCGCTCTGGGACCGGGAGATCCCGGTCACACTCGAAGGGGACATGCTGTTGGCCATTTGCCCCAGCTCGGCGGTCATCGGCAACACGGCCGGCTGGGTATCGCCGGACGCCTTCTTCCTCGATGATGTCGACGACGATCAGATTCCGGACGCACTGATGTCATTCGACAGCAGTGCGCTCGCAGACCTGGCCGAGGCCTCCATCGAGGAGGACGGCAACCCGGTGATGGTGCTGGACATGGGTGGCGGCGCCTTCCGCATCCTTCCGATGACTGACATTAAGATCAGCGGTGTTGACGTCGACGTGATCATCGCCCGCCTGCAGGAAGCCGCGACAAGCCAGGAACTGGCGCTGAACAAGGCCGGCGATGGTGACGGAGACCGCGCCGGCGCTGATGATCAGGCCCAGGCCGACGAACCGATTATCGCTCGGAAAGCCGGATTGATCGGCGCCGCGCCGAACCCATTCAACCCGAGCACGATGATCTCGTTCTACCTGCCCGATTCGCGGCACGTCGAGCTGGCCGTCTTCGACCTGAGAGGCCGGCTGGTCAACCGCCTGCTCAGCGGAACGGTCGAGGCCGGCGAGCATGCGGTCCAGTGGCGCGGCACCAACACCAGCGGCGGCAGGGTGTCCACCGGCGTCTATTTCTACCAGCTGACCGCGGGGTCGCTGGTCGAGACGAAGCGGATGACCCTGATCAAGTGATCCGACCCGGCGCGGTCGGCCAACGCATGGGACGGCCCCGGGCACGGAGCCCGGGGCCGTCGGTCATCTGTCGGCACCGGTCTGAGGGACAGGGGCACCCCTCAACGTATCGGTCGGTTGGCTTCCGCTCTCGCCAGGATGGCGTGAAGCCGCGGGTCGGTCCGCAGACCCACGAAACCATCGTCCGTCTCCAGATGGCTCTTCTTCCAGTACCTGTTCGCCAACGCCTGTTCGAGAAGGTCCACCGCCTCGTCACGGTCTCCGCGCAGGTCCGTCAGTGCGGCCAGCCTGACCTGGGTCTTGAGTCTTCGCATGTCTGCGTGCCCGTGCGCCTGGAGACGGAGATCCCGCTGTGCCTTCGGAATATCCCGTCCGGGCTGTGCCCTGACGAGTTAGCTCGTCTGGCCGATATCAGGCCATGATGCTAAAGCTCGTCTTCTTGACAAGATTTCCGGGTCCCACACAGCGGGTCGTCGCCAGCCGGTTCGAATGCCGTCGTGCTAGTCTACTTCATGACTTCTTGGGCGTACTGCTCCACGCTCCGGAGGTTCGAGGAGACCAGGTAGTCCGCTGGGTTCATGTCCCACCCGGGTGCAATCGCGTAGCCCAGTTGCAGCGCTGCCACGGCCTCCTGCACCTCGTCCGCTGCTGCGGACTTCTGTTCCTGGAGCGTTTCCACCGATACGTGGGTGACGCTCCACGTCTTTCCACTGGTCCTTTCGAAAATCCTGACAACTTCGAGCGGCGTGTGGATCGAAGGCCCGCCAACAGGCAGGACGGCGTTCTTTGCCTTCGGATTCGAAACTGCCTCGGCTGCCGTGCGGGCCACATCCTTGTGACTGACCCAGCTCATGCGGTTGGTACCGTCCCCGTAGATGGTCGCCGAGTCGTTCAGGTAGTCGAACCCGAATGCGGGGCTGAGCCACACTTCCATGAAGAAATTCGCCGCCAGAATGGCGTACTCGATGCCGCTGGACCTGAGATGATTCTCCACCGCGGCTTTGGCGTCGCCCAATGCGAAACCAGGCTCGGGAGGATGCGGAAACGACGTGTAGACGAACCTCTTGGCGCCAGCCGCAGTTGCGGCGTCAATGAGGCCTATGGTCCCGATCCGGTCTACGTCTCCGATTGTGTTTCCCTCCTGCCAACTAAACGGCATCGCCGAGACCGTGCTGATCACCGCATCGACTCCGTCGCACGCTGCGTCAAGAGAAGCGCGATCTCGGAGATCTCCCTCGACCACCTCGATACCGGCGTCCTTCAGTGCGGCGATCTTTTCGGCGTTGGATGTAGACCGGACCAGGGCACGTACGGCGTCGCCCCCGCTTGATAAGATCCGAGCCGCCTCCCCGCCGACCATTCCCGTGGCACCCGCGATCAGTACCTTCATGCTTCCTCCTTCATTCGCCCAACCTCGAACAGGCGCGATTGGCTCGTTGAAGGTCGGGCAGTCTATTTCAGGCTGATCCAAAATGCGGCGTCGGCACAGCCGCCGAGATGTCAGGCAGGTGTCGGCCCAGGGAGAGGAGCGAGGAGTGGGCTGCCAAATGAGCGTAGCAGAAGTCGAAATACAGATGTCATCAAACAGGCGGAATTCGGTCTATTTGGTAGTCGGTTCGCGCCTAAACGACTCCACACTGAATTCGGATTCCCCGAGATCGATTACGGAGAGACCCCGGCCCCCACGCAACTCCCGCCCCCAACAGTTAGCCCGCCAGCGTGGAGGCCGGCGGGCCGGAGTCGATCTGAAAAATTACCAGGGTCAGGCCGCTAGAAAAGCCCCCGATCTTCACGGCCGTGTCCACCCTGCGAGTGATCAACAATCCACTCGAGAATAGGCTGCCACACCAGCGTCTCCGCGTTGTTAGCAAGGAAGAGATCGAGATGTCCATAGTCGAGCAGCTCATTGGGATCCGTGCTGACGACCAGCGACGAAACGTCATCGCTCCCGAGAAGATCCAGCTGCCAAAGGCCGGCCTCACCGAACCCGCCGGCCCCGGTCACGAAGAACACTGGGACTCGGATGTCGCCCCAGTGCTGGTTCCACGGCACATCGTTGCCACAGATTTCATGAGCTTGACCCAGGCCAGCCACGTTCGATTCCACCGCTGACATCGTGCAGAGGTATTCGATCCACGCCTCGTTGGAGATGAACTGCATGCCGACGGGCATCTCGCCATCGAATACTCCCGAGAGCAGATGGAAGGGCGGCACTCCGTAGATGAGCGTGGTTCCGAAGGCGATGGCGGCCTCGTAATTCGTCATGCCGGGGAAGACGGGTGAATCGCCATCCGCATCGTCTCGGGCCAAAATGCCTACGGTCCTGAAGGCCGCACCTTCGCCGTAGACCCCGTTGGCGATCTGTTCCTCGAAATAGGGGATGAACGAGCACATCAACTCGCGCCAAGGCGAGTCCTCCGGTACCTGGATCACCATGTCTACCGGAATGAAACCCTTGATCCGTCGTCGGCCCGGCGGCAACTGCGAATCGCCGTCGACGAGACCGAAGCTGAACTCGGCACCCGCGCTGAAGCCGAGCAGGTGCATCTGATCCCAGCCGTTGCCGGTCATGCGCCGCATGACCCGAGCCAGGTCAACGCCCACGCCGATGTCGTCGATGTGCATCTGCATGTCCCAGGTCGCCATGAAATCAAAGTTCGTCTCCTCGGGGGGAACCAGGGTCCAGCGTTGATCTATACCCCAAACGTCGACGTTGTTCGCCGCCAGGAATAGCGCGATTCCGAAGTCGTCTGGCGTGGAATCGGAATATAGCCCCGGAAGGAAACAATACGTGAAATCAGTCGACGCCCCGTGTTGCATGAACACCGCTTTCTTGGTTCTGATTGGCCGGAACGGTGCCCTTTCCCTCACGACCCGGTGAATTCCGATGTGATCGTATTGACCAACTCCCACCTGGACCAGAAACGTATAATGAGCGATGTCGTTGGTGAGCATCTGCCGGTCAGCGGAGATCACCTCACACTTGTCGGCGCCGGAGATCTGTCCGCCAGCAGGGTCAACGGGATCGCCATCCTCATCGACTGCCGGCCAGCCAGTGCGTTCCATGATCGCCAGGGCGATCTGCTCGACATCGACATCGTTGACCGCGGCGCTCGACTGTACGCTCGGCGGTGAGTTCGGCGTCTCTTCTTGACAGGCCATGAGCGGCAAGAGAAGGAGGAGGCAGGCAATCCAGACCACGTGTGCTTTCATGAGCAGGCTCCTTTGCAAATACAGTTATTCAATCAGACATCGAGTTAGGCTTGCGTGATCGATATTTCGACGAAGCAGATTGGTTGCGTGGTGACGCTATTCCAGGATCCAATTCAGGATGGGTTGCCAGACGAGGCTCGGCAGATCGATACCGATGTATCCCGCGAAGATGTCGACATGGCCGATATCGAGCAGGGGTTCGGCATTCGTCGAGATGATGAGCGACTGGAAGTCGGTACTGCCGATCTGCGACGCCATGTATTCTCCCAGGGTGCCGGAACCGCCACCTGGCGCGACGTAGAGAACCGGGACGGTGATGTCGTCGAAGTGGTCGTCGAAGGCGACATCGTGGTCGTCGCAGCCCATCCCGTCGAGTTCCTGGAAGATCAGGTTGGGCTGGTACGGCTCCCAGCTCGCGTAGAAGTCGATCCCGAACTGGAGATCCACGAACTGGTAGCCGACGGGCATGAAATTCTCGTCGAACTGGCCCGCCACCAGGTGGAAGGTCGGCGGATAGCCGCCGAGCAGGAGGTTCGTCTGGGTCAACGCCCCGAGAACGACCTGCAGGTTGGTGAAGCCGGGGAAGATCGGTGAATCACCGTCTGGATCGCTGGCGGCCAGGTAGGCGGCGAAGTTCGCCAACGCACCATCGGTGTTGACGTAGATGCCGTCAGCTCGGGCGTCCTCAACCGCCTGGTATCCGCTGCAGGCCGCCTCGATCCCTTCGGGGGTGCCTGTCCGGAGGGCGTAGTCGACCGGAATGAATCCTTTGATGTGGCGATGGCCAGGCGGCCGCTGCGATTCCTCGTTGAGATAGGCGTAGCCCTTGCCCTCGCCCAGGCTCCAGCCCAGGAGGTCCAGCTTGCGCGAGCCATTACCGGTGAACAATCGCACGAAGCGTGCGACCGCGATGCCGGCATGCAGATCATCGATCTCGCGCTGAAGCCCCCAGTCGATGGCGAAGGAGAAGTCCTCTTCCTCGCTGGGGATGAAGGTCCAGGCCATGTCGATGCCCCAGACGTCCACATCGTTCTGTGCGAGGAAGATCGGTAGGTTGTTCTCAAGAGGCATGTAGTCGATCTGTGTGCTCGCCATGAACGAGTTGACGAAACCCATACCGCTGCCGTGGAGCATGAAGAGCGAGTTGCGGGCCCGGATGGGACGATTCGGTCGGGACTCCTTGACGACGCGGTGCAATCCGATCACGCCGTAAGGCTCGGGTCCCACCTGGATCCGGAAACTGTAGTGTACGATATCGTCGGTGAGGACCTCGCGCTCGAAATCGAGCAAGCCGCAGTAGCGAGACGACTTGTCTCCGAGCGCGGCCAGTTGCGCCGGGAGCTCGACTTCGGGATCGAATTCCCAGCCGCTGGCCTGTGCAATCGCGCCGGCGAGCAACTCGGCGTCGACTCCGGTCGGCGCGAGGGCCGAAGTGGTGGGGATCTCCGGCTCCGCCACAGGATCGTGCTGGCAGCCGACCACCAGAAAGCTCAGCGCCAAGAGGAATGTAATTAGGACACGGGTGGACATAACAGACCTCCATTCGGACGAGACAGAGCAATGGGGCACCCAGGCTCCCTCACCCCTTGAAGCGACGTCGGAGACCAGAATGTGAAGCGGAATCCTGAATCAGGCGGGGGAATCCGAGAGCCTGTGCCTTCGGGAAACTCCGTCCGTGCTGCATCCTAACGAGTTAGCTCATCCGGCCGATATCAGGCCATGAAGCTCAAATTCTTGCTGCGCGCACTGCTGGCGGCCTTCCAGTCCTCACCCTCCTACTCGGGCCGCAGCCGGACCTACCCGCTACCGGATCGCCGGCATCAGATGCTCAAGAAATCACTCGGATGGAATATTCCGAAGGGGCAAGAGGGGAGAGGACGCGGCCGCCACCGCATCCTCTCCCGCGGGCTCCTACCTGACGAGCATCACTTTCCGAGACTCTACTCGCTCTTCGGTCTCTAGCCGGACGATGTACGTCCCTGAAGGCACCGCCCGATCACCGGAGTCGCGTCCGCTCCAGTTGAGCGTATGAAGTCCGGCACTAAACGATCTCGAAGCAAGCGTGGTCACCTGGCGACCAGTGAGATCGTAGACGCCGACGTTCGTCCACCCCGGCTGTGGTAATGAGAACGACACGGTCGTCAGGGGGTTGAAGGGATTGGGGTGGATTCCAGCCAGCATAGGGCCAGGGTAAGGTGTGGCGTCAGGGGCGCCGATTACTATCGAATCGGCCACCCTAATGAAGTCGACGGATTCGTCTATAGTGGTAATGGTAGAACTATGTACCATATAGTAGAAACGTATTTCGATCGAGGCGACCGGTGTCGATTCAGGCGCCTCGAATATTACTTCGTCATCCCACTTGAAAGTGATGACGCCCCCGACTCGGTTCATAATCACTGTTGCCGAACCTATATACGGTAGAGTGCCTTGACCCGAAACATATGCCTCGGCGCCGCGCACCCAAGCGACCTTTGCACCGCTATAGGCAACCCATGCGTCACTGTGGCCAACATAGGCGATCGCGGCGTCGGCTTCGTCAAGCAACATCAAATAAACGCATTGCCTGGTATCCGGTTGGCCGTAAGGTGAGAGCCAAGCAAACCTCCAGGCCACATAATAATCTGACGGAGCCGGACATGGTTGGGAAAGGGATACGATCGCCCAGTCGCCAGCGTTGCCATCGTGGCAGATTTCGGTGACATGTAAGTCGCTCACTTCCTCGGCGTAAGTCCAGCCGCAGGCGAATTCGTTGAATGTCACTTCCCAGGCTGGGTCGAGCACGCCGTCGCCGAAATGATCGTATACGATGGTTTCTGCGTGTACCGTGGCAGGGATGCACAGGGCGAGCAGCAGGATCAGGTAGTGGTGCGACATGGGTATCTCCCTTCGCGATGACGGCCAGGCCAAAGCAGTCTAACCAGCACAGAACCTTTCCCCGAACAGGCAGCGGGCAGTCGCGATACCGGTAAGGGTCCCGGATTTTCGTCAGCGGATCGCTCTGCGTGTATCGTGACTCGACCGGTCGGAGTTGTCGCCGGATGCGAGGGTCTTTCGTAGAACATGACGGACACAGCCGCTGCGATGGCAGGCAGGAGTACGCCCACGGGGAGGAGCAGGGTGTGGGCTGCGGGGGGAGCGTAGCAGAAAGGGGAGTACAGGTGTCCGCAAATTGGGAAGGGGAAAGTAAGGTTTGCTAATCGGATTCCTGATCAGTAGTCCTGAGCCTTCAAAAATCTCGTCTGCCTTGCAGCCCGGTAACTTACATGATCGGGCAAACTTGCCACCATCCACGTCTCCTGGCTCGTGATATTACTAAATCTGACTCGCAGTGTCTTGTCGCGAGGACCTTCCTGAATATCGCTGCCAGAATTTCGGAATCTGCTAACTGATTATTCGACAGGGCGGACGAATGAATGGAAGGATCAGGAGGGACAACGGGAAGTCGTTGCGTTCGAGCCGCTATCTCCCGCTCCCGCTGCCGCCATGTGCGGATTCGAGATCCGTCACGAGTTCGCTGAACCGGGCCGTCCCACGCAGTGGAACGAGATCCTGCTCATGACTCAAAAGAAACGGATCACTATAGCCTTCACGGATCGCACGATCTAGAGCTACCAGTGCGCCCTCTCGCAGCCTGGATTGCTGGCTACCGGCGGCGTTCCGCGACAACTGGGCCAGGGCGCGAGCTCGATCCAGATGTACTTCGCCGCTGATCACCTCGGTCGCGCCGAGTTCGTCGATCAGATCGAGCGTTGCCGGACGATTGCCGATTCGTGCTTCAACCAGCATCAGGCTGATCTTGTTCTTCTGATCCGGCGACGCCGCGTGCAGCCGTTCCGTGATCTCTCGCGATCTTTCGAAGAACCGCCTGGCCTCTTGCGGATCGCCTTGCACGTCTCGAAGCGTCCCGGTGCGGTAATAGGCCAGCGCCAGTTGCCTCTTGTCGTAGACGTTCTGGGGGTCGGCGGCCACGAGCTCTTCGTTCAGCACGATCGATTCACGGAGCGCAGGGGCCGCCTCGTCGAGTCGATCGATCCACAGCAACGAGTTGCCGTAGTTGGTGAGGTAACCGGCGAGTTCGCGCTTGAAGATCGGCATGGTAGGGCGGCGTTCGAAGATCTCGCGTCGACCCTGGATGGCGCGATTGTACAGGGCCAGCGATTCATCGGTCTTCCCGAGCCGTAACGCGACGTAGGCGAGCGCCACGGCCGCCTTGTCGTGAGAGATCTGCCGTCCGGCGGTCTTCGTATCCTTCTGATCATCGTCCAGTTCCTCGAATCCCGGTTCGCTGCGGATTTCCGCCAGGACTCCGGCCATGAGATCGAGGCCTTCCTGGAAGACCGCTTCTGCTTCCGCAATCCGTCCCTGTTTCAGGTGCTGCACTCCCAGATTCTGGAGGTTTGCGGCCAGCAGTTCCTTGATGTCGAGGGACGAGGGGCTGCCGGGTTGGGGGTGCGGGTCGTTGATGATCTCGCGGACGAGGCCGATGGACGTGTTCAGCAACTCCTCGGTCGTCGCGGGATCTCCAGTCAGGCGGCCCCTGATGGGGGCCCAGGCGGTGCAGATCTTGGCCAGGTTGGAACGGGCAGAATCCGTACGGCCATTGATCTCGATCCGCTCCTGACCCATCCGGTAAAGTTTCTCGTACTCCCGATCGGCTTCTTCCAGACTATCCAGCTGATAGAACGATGACGCGATCAAGGCACGCAACGCCATCAGGGTCGGGATCGCTTCACCGCGAACACCGCCGGTCATCTCGACGTCGAGCTCGTCCCACTTCGCGGAGACCGACTCCAGGATGTCGATCCTCAGGTCGGTGGTCCCGGGCTGGTCGCGCAGGGTCTTATCGATGTCCGTGATGACGAACTGCATCGTGGTCAGCGCCAGATTGGCCTGCTTGACCGCGGCTTGCTCCTTTTGTTCCGCGATGGCCCGCTGCTTCATTTCCTCGTCGCGCGCGCGCTCGGCCTTCACCAGGCCGATGCCGGTGCCGGCGAGTCCCAGGACCAAGGCCGCCGCGAGCAGGCTGGCCGTGACCACGCTGGTCCGGTTGCGGCGGACGAACTTCCGCGCGCGGTAGATCTTGCTCGGCGGGGCGGCGACGATCACCTCGCCCGACAGATATCGGCGGATATCCATCGCCAGCCCATTGGCGGTCTCGTAGCGGCGCTGGCGGTCCTTCTCCAGGGCCTTCATCACGATCCAGTCCAGCTCGCCGCGGACGTCCGTGCCCAGCTTGCGGGGTTCGGTGCGGCGGTGCGCTGCCACGGTGACGATCGTGTCGGTGCTATCGGAGATGCGCGTGCTCGGACGCGGTGGATCCACCTCGCGAATGATCCGCTGGATCTCGGCGTAAGCAGCCGAGTGCAGGCTCGTCGAGTCGAAGGGGGTCGAGCCGGTCAGTAACTCGTAGAGCAGCACCCCCAGCGAGTACACGTCCGTCCGCGCGTCGATGTCGAGCGAACCTTCGGCTTGCTCTGGGCTCATGTACGCCGGCGTGCCGATGAGCTGACCTTGCGCCGTGAACAGTGTCTTCTCGGTCAGCTCCGCGCTGGTCGCCTTGGCGATGCCGAAGTCGATCACCTTGGCGTGGGGTCGTCCGTCCTGCATGCTGACCAGGACGTTGGACGGCTTGATGTCGCGATGAATGATTCCCTTGGTGTGCGCGTGCTGGACGGCTGTGCATACGTCGGCGAACAGGTCGAGCCGATCCGCGATGCAGAGGTTGTGCTGGTCGCAGAAGTGGAGGATCGTGTCGCCCTTGACCAGTTCCATCACGAAGAATGGTCGGCCGGTCTCGGTGGAACCGGCGTCGAGAACCCGTGCGATGTTGGGGTGGTCCATCATTGCCAGCGCCTGGCGCTCCTGTTCGAAGCGTGCCACGACCTGGCGGGTATCCATGCCCAGCTTGATGATCTTAAGGGCGACTCTCCGCTTCACCGGTTCGGTCTGTTCGGCCATGAAGACCGAACCGAATCCGCCTTCGCCGATCAACTCGACGATCTCATAAGGGCCGATCTTCGTGCCGGGTCCCTCGCGGAGGGGAGCGATTCCTTCGGGCACATCGTCTGGGGGAGGCGATACGTTCATCGTCGCGTCCTCGTCCGAGCGGTCGATCGGACGGTTCTGGTCTTCACGCCTTTGATCCGCCATTGCTTCCTCTTCGAATTCCAAGGTCAAGGCCCAGATGGCCAGACGTTGCCAGGGGGATGGTCTCCGATGGGCATTCGCGGTCCGAGCCCTGTAATGAACCATATCAGATTAATTAGATCAATATGGTAACGAATAGAGGTGGTGTCTGCATGTCGAGAAATCTGGCCAGGCCCACGCACCTTGCCATGTGTCCGTCCGACAGTGCGGACGGATCAGTGGCTGGGACGGCTGCCATTGTGCTTTGGATTAATTCGTTCACCCTGAAATCAAAGAATTTACATGATCGGGCCAGTTAGCCTGCTAGCAAGCCCTCAGGCGTCTTGAGTCGTTGATACTGGCTCCCCATATCTCATTGAGGGATGCAAATCGAGAAGTCTTGCCAGAATTGTGCAACTTGCTAAGTGCTTATAAAACAGGGTGGATGAATAGATAGAAGGGTGTGCCTTCGGAGTATCCCGTCCGCGCTGCAATCTAACGAGTTAGCATAGCTGCCCGATCCTCGGCGGTCTGCATCACCGGTACTACCGTGCCGCTGCTTAGGGGCAATCTGACCGGCGTGTCGGGGCCGTTTGGGGCGGCGAGGTCTGTCTGGAAGCGTCGTCGGATAGGGCGGAAGTCGGTTTCGGCAATGTCGTCGTCCGCCTTGGGCTGCGGTCGACACTCCCCACTACCTGATTGCCGACACCAGATGCTCAAGAAATCATTCGGATGGAATATTCCGAAGGGACAACGTATTGGGAGCCTCTAACACTTAGAAAGAAATGATCTTGATTTTGCCCTGGATTTCCCTACAAAAACAACTGGCTCCTCCGGTTGGACGCAGCAGCGGAATGATTCTGAGAATCCGAGGCGGGTCGCACCGCCTCTCGCCATCCACGTAGCTGCAATATCAACAAAGCGGACGGAATAGACTGAAGGGACAACAGGGCACAGCACGCTACGGCGTCAGTTCGTCTGCTCCCCGCCGTCCCAGTTGACGATCAGCGTGATCGGGAAATCGTTTCCGGCGTCGTCCGGGACGCCGAGAACGAAGGTGCTGCCGTCGGACTTGTTGTCCCAGGTGCTACCGGCGCGTGTGGGATACAGCACGATGGGCAGGTCTGCGACGACCTGGTCGTCGAATTCGACCTTCACGTAGGTGAGGTTGCCTTCGAGGTCCAGGTAGTACAACTCGGTGCCGGCGTCGTTCCAGCCCAGCAACCAGTCGGCGCCGTCTTTTGAAAGCTGCCATTTGCCCTCGCCGCTGGGGAAGCGGGTCAGGTAGAGCTCGTATCTCCCGGCTTCGTTCGAGATGTAACCGATCCAGTTGCCGTCGGGAGAAAACCGAGAGTAGCCCTCGTCGAAGTCGGTCGAAACCAGTGCGAACGATTCTCCATCTTCGAGGTTCAGGATCCAGAGGTCGTTCTTGCCGACACCGGAGTCGATCGCGAGGTACCGTCCGTCAAGCGACCAGTCCTGCACCTCACATTGGCCACCGACGATAAACAGAGAATCGGCTTCCCCTCGGCCGTCGGCGCTTCGAACGAAGACACCGGACTTCCCGGTCCGATTCGACGTGAACGCGATTCGTTTCCCATCGGGAGACCAGACGGGTTTGGTGTCCCGCGCATCGTCAAACGTCAGTCGGCTCCCGACGTTGCGCGAAAGATCGTAGACCCAGATGTCCGATTGACCCCCACCTTCAGCGTCGATCCCGGCCGCCAGGTAACGATTGTCGCGAGAAAGTCGGATCTCACTGTACATCGCGGCTTCGCCGATCGTGCCGAGCTCCTTACCCTCTCGATCGAACAGGGTCAGGATTTTCTCAGCGGCCAACCCACCCTGAAAAGCGAGTGGGCCGGCCTCCGAGACAGAATAGGCGGCACGCCAGGTGCCGAGTTGGACGACGACGCCCTCCCCAACCGCGAACGCTTCGCCAGTGAACTCGAGGTCCCGGACCGAAAACGGACGTGCCATCAGGAACTGGTCCTGGACCCAGAAAATATGCCCTTGGGCGTAGCACGCATGCGTACCCGACTGCATCAACTCGAACGTCTCGTCCGATTCCAGGTCGCCGATCCAGATCGAGTTCACGGCATCCTGGTTGTTCGCGGCGTGACTACCGCGCAAGTAGAGGAAGTGCCGTCCGTCCGGCAGGAAGTGCGGGAAGCGGTGTGTGGTCTCGGACATGCGCGCATTGTCGATCGTGGTCACCGGATCGCCGAGCACCCCACCGGTCGAAACGCGTTGGATCGCGGCTTGCGTTTCAGGGGCGAACAGGATCGTCCCGTCGGCGTTCCAGGTCCCGCCCCGACCATCGAGGGCGCTGGTCACCGTCATCGGCGCACCGCCGTTGAGATCGAGTTTCTTCAGCTTACCATCGGCAAAGAACGCGATCTGCTTGCTATCGGGAGACCAGAATGGATACGTCGCGCCCTCGGTGTTCGCGAGTTTCTGGGCCGTCGAGGAGCCAAGTGAACGCAGGTACAACGATGGGCGGCCTGATCCTATCGAGGCCGTGAAGGTCATCTTGGTTCCATCGGGCGACAAGGAGAGTGCGCCTGAATGGTTGCCGTTGACCTCGAAGTCATATCCTTCGGGGGCGTTGATCGTCGCGCGAATCTCCGGGGCCTTCGCCGTCATCATGCCTCGCGTGGTGGAAGTCCAGGCCGTCACGCCAAGGGCGACGATGGCGACCACGGCCAAGGCCCAGGCTACGATTTCCCGTTTGGCCGGGCGCCGCCCGACGGAGACTGATTTTTGTACCCCGAGCACCGTCGAGGCCGTGGGGTCGCCCGCGCGTACGGCCGCGATGATCAGGCGGGCCTCGCCCATGTCGCGCAGTCTTTGCCTGGGGTCCTTGGCCAGGCAGCGATTCAGAAGCAATCGGATCGCCGGCGGCGTATCGGCCGGCAGCGTATCGAGGTCGGGATCTTCCTTGAGAATGGAGGCCATCATGTCCGAGACCGTCGGCCCGCCGAACGGACGCTGCCCAACCAGCATTTCAAACAGGATCACCCCGAACGAAAAGATGTCCGTGCGCCGATCGAGCTTCGAACCGCGGGCCTGTTCGGGCGACATGTAGGCCGCCGTGCCCAGAATGACGCCATCGAGCGTGAGCGGCGCGCTGGCCAGCGAGGGCGAAACGGTGGTATGCAGACCGCTGGCCGAGTCGCCGGCCGCATCCGTGGCCTTGGCCAGGCCGAAGTCGAGCACCTTGACCGCGCCGTCGTGCGCGATCTTGATGTTGGCCGGCTTCAGGTCGCGGTGCACCACGCCTTGTTCGTGGGCGGCCTCGACCGCGGCGGCAATCTGTTCGGCATAGGTCAAGGCTCGGTCCAGGGACAAGGTACCGTTTTCCAGATGGACCTTCAGATCGTCGCCATCCACCAGTTCCAGCGCCAGGCCCATAACGTCGCCGTCCTGGACCACGGAGTGGATGGCCGCGATGTGCGGATGATTCAGCGAGGCGAGCAGCTTGGCCTCGCGCTGGAAGCGGGCCACACGGTCGGCATCGGCCGTAAAGGCCCTGGGCAATATCTTCAGGGCGACTTCGCGGCCCAGCGTATTGTCGCGGGCGCGGTAGACTTCGCCCATGCCACCGACACCGATCTTTTCGACAATCGTGTAGTTTTTCAGTGTTTGACCAGGTTCCATCGTTGCTCCGTGGGGTCAGGCATGGTCCGAGGATTCAGAATATCGATATCTCATACCATGGTTATCCTGGATCAGACAGCGTTTTCGGTGGGGTACGTAGACCGGGGGCAGGTCACTGAGCAAACGTGTGCCTTCGGAAAATTCCGTCCGTGCTGCAATCTAACGAGTTAGCTCATCCGGCCGGTATCAGGCCATGAAGCTCAAAATCTTCCAGCGCGCACTGCTGGCGGTCTTCCAATCCTCACCCGCCTACTCGGGCCGCAGCCGGTCCCACCCGCTACCGGAGCGCCGGCGTCAGATGCTCAAGACATCACCCGGATGGAATAGTCCGAAGGGACAACTTTCCCGGGGCGACCGGACTTGCTGTCGAGGCCAGCTCACACTATTCTGCTCGGATATAACCGGGGGGTTTCGATGTCCGATTCCGACCAAACACGTCCCGACTCCGAGCACACTTTACCCACAGATCCTGACGCGACCATCTCTGCCGACCCCAGTGATCAAGCACCGACGGCTTCCTCCTTGCCTGACCACGTGGGGCACTACCGTCCCCTGCGCATCATCGGCCAGGGCGGCATGGGCGTGGTGTACGAAGCCGAGCAGGAAAAGCCCCGCCGCCGGGTGGCCTTGAAGGTGATCCGGCCCGAGATGGCCACCGAGGCCCTGCGCCGCCGCTTTGCCCACGAGTCGGACTTCCTGGGCCGTCTGCAGCATCCGGGTATCGCCCAGGTTTACGAGGCCGGCACCGCCGAGACTCCTCAGGGCCCGTTGCCCTTCATGGCCATGGAGCTGGTGGAAGGTCAACCGCTTCACTACTGGGTCCAGGACCACGCGTCCGATTTGAAGGCGCGCCTGGAACTGATGATCAAGCTGTGTGACGCCGTGCAGCATGCGCACCAGCGCGGCATCATCCACCGCGATCTGAAGCCCGGCAACGTGCTGGTCACCAGGGACGATCGTCCCAAGGTGCTGGACTTCGGCGTGGCCCGGCCCGCAGACACCGATTTCATGTCGACCCTGCTGACCACCCACGGACAGCTGGTGGGCACCGTGGCCTACATGAGCCCCGAACAGCTGGCCGGCGATCCCGACGATCTGGACACCCGCAGCGATGTGTTCGCCCTGGGCGTGATCCTGTACCAGATGCTCGCTGGCAAGCCTCCGCTGGAGCTGGTTGGCCGCCCCCTCGAAGAGGCGCTGCGGGCCATTCGCGAGGAGGAACCCCCACCCCTGTCCCGGCATGATTCCCGTCTGGAAGGCGATCTGACCATCATCGCCGCCACGGCCATGGCCAAGGACCGCAACCAGCGTTACCCCTCGGCCAACGGGCTGGCCATGGATCTCAGGCGCCACCTGGACGATCAGCCGATTGCGGCCCGTCCTCCGGGCACCATGTACCTGGTGCGCAAGTTCGCCCGGCGGCACCGACCCCTGGTCATCGCGGCCGCCGGAGTGGCCGCCGCCCTGATCCTCGGTGTGGTGGGCAGCACCTGGCAGGCCGTGCGCGCCACCCGCGCCGAAGGACTGGCCGAGAATCGTCTGGCCCAGGCTGAAACCGTCACCGAGTTCCTGCAGGACATGCTGGCCTCGGTCCAACCCTTCGAGGCCAGGGGCCATGAGGTGACCGTGCGCGAGGTACTGGACCGGGCCGCCGAGGACCTGGATGACGGTTCCCTCGCGGACCAGCCGGCGGTCGAGTCGGCCCTGCGCCACACCCTGGGGACCACCTTCCGCAGCCTGGCCGAACTCGAGGAAAGCGAGAAGCAGCTGACCCGTGGGCTGGCTCTGGCCGATTCGGTTCTGGCACCGGATGATCCGGCGCGCTTGAGGCTGATGCTCGACCTGGCCACCACCATCGTCCAGCGGGGTGACATCACCCGCGGTGAAGATCTGGTGCAACAGGTGCGAGCTGCCGCGCTCCCGGAAAGCGAACTGGCTGGAGATGCCCTGGTCAGACTGGCGGACATCCGCTACACCCAGGGCCACTGGGCCGAGGCCGACAGCATCCATGCCACCCTTCAGGCCATGGTCCTCAGGCAGGCCCCCGATGATTCCCTGCGCCTGGCCTCCATCCTGATCGACCGGGCCTTCCTGGCCGAACAGGGCAACGACTACACGCGGGCCGAGGCCCTGACCAACCGCGCCATGGCCATCTACCTCGAGGAATACGGCCCGTCCGATCCCCGCCTGATCAAGCTGCGCAACAAGCAGGGCGACATCGCCAAGGGGCTCGGGCTCTTGCCCGCGGCTCTGGAGTACCACCAGCAGGCCATGGCCATCGCCGACTCGGTGTTTGCCCCGGACCATATCACCCGGGCCGACGTCCTGTGGCGCATGGGGGATGCCCAGCGCGGTGTTCGGGATCTGGATGGAGCCGAGGAATCCTATAACGAGGCGCTGCGCATCCGGCGTCTGGTATTGGGTCCGGTGCACCGGGATATCGCTCTGGTCCTGGTTTCCCTGGGTAGCCTTGCTCAAGATCGAGGGCAGATGGAACAGGCCGAGGAGTATTTTCTCGAGGCCCTGGAAATGAGACGGGAGATCTTTGGTGAGGTGCATTCATCGGTGGCGGCCACCCTGCATGACCTCGGGAACATGGAAAGGGCCCGCAAGGATTTCGAAGCGGCCCTGGTCTATTACCGCCAGGCCGAGGAGCTGCTGGACCAGATTCCCGAAGCCACCGGGAGCATGCCGGCCAACAACGCCTTCTTCGTTGCCATGTGCTACCAGGGGCTGGGACAGCATGAAGAGGCCGAGGTGCACTTCCGGCGCGAACTGGAATGGACCTCCACCCATTTCACACCCCCTCACATGAAAATCGCCTACAGCCTGGGCAACGTGGGTGGGTCCCTTTTCCGTCAGGGTCGCAAGAGCGAGGCCGCGGACTTCCTGGTCCAGGCGCTGGACATGTTCCGGGATATGGAAGTGCAGGGCCGGGGCCTGTTGCAGGCCGTGGGCAACGCCGCCTTCCTGCTGGACGATGCCGGACGTTTTGCCGAAGCCGAACCCCTGCATCGGGAATACATCGCCCTGGCGGGCGACCTGGAGGGCCCTCAGGGCCCCGGCCAGACCGACGCCCGCACCCGCTACTTCGAAAACCTCACCAAGCAGGGCAAGTGGGCCGAGGCCGAGGAGCAGGCCCAGCTGATCGTCGCCTGGCGCACCGAGAATCTGCCCGAGGACAACTACCGACGCCATTCTGCCCTGCTCTTTCTGGCGCGGGCTCAGCTGGGGCTGGGTCGTCTTACCGAATCTGAGGACACACTGGACAGGGCCCAGGCCGCCATCTCAGGACTCAAGGAGGTGCCGGACCAGGTCCTGGTCAGCCTGAACAACACCCGGGCCGAGCTCGAGGCCGTCCGTCCACGTCCGTGATGAGACCAGCGAGCCAGGCGAAACCTGTCCCTTCGGAATATCCGTCGACCGGATCCCCGGCATCAGATGCTCAAGAAACCACTCGGATGGAATATTCAGAAGGGACAGGGACAGCCGCTTCATGCTCCGGAAGTGGGCATCCTTGGATATTTTCAGTGGCCGGGTGTCTCACCGCCAGTTCACACCGACCGACCGCACCACCCGCATTCCCAGATAACTCCGCTTCTGATCCGGCTCCACGTAGTGCCGGTATGCCTGCCGACACATTCCGGGCCCGCATTCCCAGCACCCGCCGCGTTCCGCCTTGACGGTGCCCGCTGCCGCTCCTGTGGGATCGACCACCGAAGACGCGTCGAACGGCTCGTACCAGTCCCAGCACCACTCCCAGACGTTGCCATGCATGTCGTACAGGCCCCACGCGTTGGGCTCGAAGCTGCCCACAGGGGCCGTCCAGGCGAAGTTGTCGATGTGGATCGGGTCGCTCCAGGCGCGTTCGCAGCTCCGGTCGCAATAGTTGGCGAAGCGGTGGAGTTCCGCTGGATCGTCACCGAAATTATAAGCCGTCGTCGTTCCGGCGCGGCAGGCGAACTCCCACTCCGCCTCGGTGGGTAGGCGGTAACCGTCAGCGCTGCGATCCCACTCGACGACCTGTTCGGTGATCGTATAGGCCGGTCTCAGACCCTGCGCTTCGCTGAGCAGGTTGCAGAAATGGACGCAATCAAACCAACTCACATTCTCCACCGGCCGTGACGGATCGACAAAACGGCTGGGGTTCGCGCCGATGATCTGTTCGTAAAGCGCCTGTGTCACTTCGGTCGGGGCGATTTCGAAACGGGTGGTGAGCTTGACGCGGTGCCGGGTCTCGTCGCGATGGCGTTCCGGTTCGTGGGTGGGGCTGCCCATGAAGAACGTACCGGCTTCGATGGTGACCATGGGAATGGCTCTTTCCGCCTCGTCCGCATGGGCCGCCGGTTCGTCAAGCAGCACGAACACGACGAGAATCAAACACCATACGATGTGGATCATAGCGGAATTCCTTCGAGTGTGACCGTCGGCTGACCGACACGAAGCCTCAACCTTTCCAGACCATGCGCATGGGGATCGCATCGATTCGATCTCCCGATCGTGTTGCCCGTGACCTCGTGCTAGCCGGGAACCTCACACTCCCACCATCGATCAAACCCTCACCCAGGAGTCCACAAGCGACTCAAGGGCACGGCGGCTAGGCCGTCGCCGAATGGAACGGTCATCTCGCCGTCGTATAGCACGACCCCGCCAGTAAAACGATCGCCAACGGCCTCGCGCAGTTTTCTGAGACCACGAAAATCCCTGGGCGTCACGGTCCCCGATAGTTTGACCTCGACACCGGCGATCTTGCGTCCGGCTCCTTCCATGACGACGTCAATCTCGGCTCGATCCTTGTCGCGGAAGTGATGAAATCGCACGTGATGATCGCTCCAGCTCGCCTGACGGCGAAGCTCCTGGACGACATAGGTCTCAAGAAGATGCCCGAGGGTCGTACGATCTTCTCGCAGTGAATTCGCCGTGTGGCCAAGAACCGCGCTGGCAACCCCCGAGTCACCGACATGAATCTTGGGTGTCTTGATCAGTCGGCTGAGCCGATTGCTATGCCACGGCGGCATGCGGTAGATCAGGAACACGTTCTCCAGCAAGGTCACATAGTCGCCGATCGTCGGTCTGCTGAGCCGAAACGGTCCGGCAAGATCGGAGAGGTTGAACAACTGGGCCGTTTGTCCGGCAGCCAGTTCCATGAGCTGAGGCAGAGCCTCGACCTCGCGGATGCGCGCGAGTTCCCTGATATCCCGCTTGGCAATGGTCTCGACGTAGTTCCGGTACCAGCCTGAACGTCGGGCTGCACTCGAACGCGCAAGCGCCGCAGGATAGCCACCAGCAACGACCAGATCGGCGATCTCGTCGCCTAGCCGCTCGGCCTGGCACGTCAAGCTGGTCGCCGAAAAAAGGGCGTCGATGAAGTCCGCCTTCTGTCCGAGTATTTCGCAGCGTGAGAGCGGATGCAGTCGGATGATCTCAATCCGTCCCGCCAAGGAGTCGGAAACCCTCGGGACCAGCAGGACATTCGCCGAACCAGTCATGATGAAACGTCCGGCGCCTCGATCACGGTCGACGGACAGCTTGATTGCGGAAAAGAGTCGTGGGACCAGTTGCACTTCGTCGAGGATGACCCGATCGGGCAGCCCGGCCACGAATCCGGCTGGATCGTCCTCGGCGGCCGACCGCACGGCCTCATCATCGAAGCTGTAGTAGCGGTATCCCCTCTCATCTCCGACATGGCGGGCCAGAGTCGTCTTTCCACTCTGGCGAGGTCCATGGATCAAGACGACCGGAGAGTCGGCGAGAGCAGCTTCGAACCGATCCTGAACGAAGCGAGAAATGTAGCCGTGTGCGCCCATTGTAGCTCCACGGAGAATCGCGGCCGACTGAATGGTTGTTGTCGACTGATTGTAGGGTTAGGTATCGGCTATTTGCAAGATTTTGTTTCGTCCATTTGAAAGTTTACTTGGCGCCAATTGAAAGGTTTTGCCGCTTTCGCCTTCGGCGTCACGAAGACCGTAAACGATCTTTCTTGTTGTTATTCATGCAAGTAGAGTCAACTTGGGTTGCTGTGCCTTCGGAATATCCCGTCCGCGCTGCACCCTAACGAGTTGGCTCACCCGGCCGATATCAGGCCATGATGCTCAAACTCTTCCTGCGCGCACTACTGGCGGCCTTCCAATCCTCACTCTCCTACTCGGGCCGCTGTCGGCTCTCCCCACAACCTGATCGCCGGCATCAGATGCTCAAGAAATCACTCGAATGAAATATTCCGACGGGACAGGGGTTTTGAGGAGGGACAACCCGAGATTTGTCGGCAAATTGGAGACCAACCTACACCGACAAGTTCGAAAGGATTGATGATTGAAGGAAGCGCCGGGACCACCGCAGGTCCCGGCGCTTCTATTGAAGATGATGACTCGATCAGTCCGTCCTGCGCATCAGGTAGAAGACGTAGCCGAACCAGTCCGAGTGCTTGCGGTAGTTTTCGATCTCGCCGTGGGCCATCTCCAGCATGGCGCGCGACTCTTCGCAGTCTTCGGCCGGCTGGAACCCCACCAGGCGTTCCTTCAGGTGCACGTAGAAGTTCTCCCACCAGGCGTGTCCGGGCAGGGTGAAGGTATCCACCAGCTCGTACCCGCAGTCGGCCACGGTCTGCTTCACCGCGTCGGCGTGGGGCATGTCCGGGCAGATGCCCGCGAAGAAGTCGCGGCACGCGGCGGGTGCATCGTCCTGCAGCCAGACCAGGTCGGTGAAGCCCAGGGCGCCACCGGGGACCAGCTGCGTCCGCCAGGCGCGCAAGGCCTGGGAAATGCCCATGACGAAGGCCGAGCCCTCGGCCCAGACCAGGTCATACTCACCCTCGCCGTCGCCCAAGGTGTTCATATCGGCGCAGAGGAGCTGAATCAGGTGACTCAGCTCCGCAGCCTGGGCGCGTCGTTGCAGTTCGTCCAGGTAGGGCTGGTGGTTGTCCAGCGCCGTCACCCGGCAACCCAGTTCCCGCGCCAGACACAGGGTCTGGGAGCCGTTGCCGCAGCCCACGTCCAGCACGCGGAAGTCGCTGGACAGGCGCCCCAGGCCGCCGTTGAAGAGCAGGTCCAGGGCGCGGCGGGTGACGGCGTCATCGCCGGGGGCCAGGCGCGGCAGCGCGGGGTCGAAGATCTCGTGAATGGCGTTCATCATCTTGTCGTGGTTCATGGTGGGTTCTCTCCCGTTGCACAAGTAGGCCGGCATGGAGACACGGAGAATCACCACGCTCGCGGCACGTTTCTCGAATCGATTTCATGTCACGGGGAGGAGCAACGGCACGTGGAAGGACGCTCCCTGGAGAGCGCAAACCCGATCAAGGTCGGGACGTGCGGTTGCCTAGAATACAGTCGTCATGCGCGGACAAAGATACTCGGTCAGAAGGCCCAGGGCAAGTGGGGCCAGGTGCAAATAGGGCCATCAACTGGTGGGGCCGTCAACGGGGGTGGACACCCAGTGTGCTTCGGAATATTCCGTCCGCGCTGCAACCTAACGAGTTAGCTCATCTGGCCGATACCAGGCCATGATGCTCAAAATCATCCTCCACGCGCTCATCTCTGCGCATCGATCCAGCCGCCAACTCGCTTGATAGCCAGAGGTCGACGAGATTGGTCGAATTCACCGGGTCGCGTAACTCGTTTGTCGACAACGCGGACGGAATAAACCGAAGGGACAGCCCAATTACCTGGCCAGCACCATGCTCTGCCGCGCGATCCGCTCTCCCGACAACAAGCGAGCAACGTAGACCCCACTCGGCACATCCCGTCCATTGCCGTCGCGTCCGTTCCATCTCGCCGCGTGCCTGCCCGCGGTCACGTGACCGTCCACGAGGGTGGCGACGAGTCGGCCACGGAGATCGTAAACCTGCAGGCGAATCGGTCCCGGAGTGGACACCTCGTATTCGAGGGTAGTGGAGGGATTGAAGGGGTTGGGACAGTTCGGAGTCATCGTGGCGGCGCGGGGAGGTGCCTCACCGACAGCGGTCGTGCCTTCACCGATCAACCAGTCCAAGCACCGATCCATCACCTCGTTCCGGTCGGCGGCATCCGCAATCCCCTCGATGCCGAAGGCCAGGAACACAACCTTCCAATTCGACACTTCGACATGTACACCAGCCAGCGAACCATCACCATACTGGAGTGCCGGGATCGCGTCGGCCGTGGCCGCTTCGAGGATGTCAGGATCGGTCTGGTTATCAGCGCCGTCCCCGCCGTTGAGGACAAAGGAGAGTCCGTCGCCCACGGGATCCCCTGCGACTCCGGCGAGCGTGCGCTCGTTGGTACTATCCGCCGCGAGATCGCACCGTGATCGCATCAGCAACCAGAGATCCCCTGAGGGACCCTGCGCGACGAGGTCCTCGGCCACGTCCTGGCCCGAGACCAGGAGCCTGCCGCCGTCTTCGAGATAGGCGTCGAGCGCGGTGCGGTCGATCTCGGCCAAGCCGGGGTTGGTATTGCCGCAGGCCCAGACAACGCCGTCGAAGTCGCCCAAGGTCACGGCGTCTATGGCCGACACTTCGCGGTCCCATGTCGCCATGGTTCGGCCCGAAGCGGAGATGGCCGCGCCCAGCAGATCGCCGATCTCGTCGTCGATACCGTCGTCGGCCACCAGAAGGACGGCCCGACCTGTCGGCAACGCCACGAAATCCACGGCCCCGACCTCGACGCCCGCCGCCTGGCTATACACGGTCAACGTCACGCGGCCATGGTCTGCACTCGCGACCTCCATGATCACATCCAGCTGGGTTTCCTCCAGGCTGGCGAGCGTGACCGTGGTACTAGTACCTTCGATGCCGTCGTGCACGAAGTACGCGTTCCAACTCGCCGGAAGCCCTGCCGTGTCCAGCTCGAGGTCGAAGACATCGTCCTCGAGGCCGCTGTTGGTAATTGTGGTCACGCCGAAGGCCACGGTCCCGCCGGCGGTCAGTACCTGGCGCTGACCGGTGACCGTGAGGCGGGCCGAGTAAGGGAAGTCACGGGTGTTGGCGCTGTTGTACACGTAGCGGTCGGTGTCGCGTTGCACCCAGGCCACCACATGCAACTCGTCAGGATCCATGTCCGCGAGCGCAAAGGGTAGGGTGACCCGCTGCACCTCGCCGTCGTGCTGGACCATGAGCGGCGTGCCCTGCGCGTCGGGAATCATGGTGCGAACCACGTGGTCGAAGGTGTAGCTCCAATGCTGGAGGCCGTCCTCCATCACCGCCACGCGGAGGTAGGTATCGTCGATGCTGGCCAGGTCGTCACCTATGATCTCAACCTCCACCGTGACCTCGGCATTGCCCGACACGTAGTTGTAAGACACCACGCGCACGGCGACCGGCGTGACATCGTTGAAGTGATCTTCGATGATGGGGACGTAGGCGTGGCCATCCTCGTAGTCCGGACCGACACCTGACACGCGGGTGCTGCCGTCGAAGTACAGGTCGGGGAGGTTGCTGATCCCATAGTAGTCCAGCCGGGCGCCTGCATCGGGGTTGCCGAATTCGCCCGAGTCATCCATGTAGACCACGAAGCCGAACTGGTTCGGCTCATAAGTATTCTCGCACACGGCGAGGCCCGCCTCGGCGACGAAGCAGTAGGTTCACCAGGTCGCTGAACCAAGCTCGGCCAGGACAGTGCGCGGGACCTGAGCAACCGACGCCGTGGTGCCCAGCAGGACGCACGCGGCCATCAACAGCGCCAAGGATCTCATGGTCAGCCTCCCCGAGTTCATCGAATAACAAGCGCCGACCGTACGATAGGCACTGGCGTATTGTACGGTCGGCGCGAGAGTCGAACGTCAATCAGCGATAGAGTTGCTTAACGTCAGACAGGGTCATGGCCTCGGCAGCCACCGTGCCGTCATCGTAGGTGAAGTCGTCCATGCTGAAGGCATTGCCCAAGGAGATGTATAACACCTTCACGGATTCCACCGCGCCGGCGTAGTCCGCGGCATAGTAGGTGTACTCGTCGGGCGTCATGGTAAATGTATCGCTGGTGTGCACCACGGCACCGCCGACGTACAACTCGTAAGCAATCTGAACCGGAGCGGTAGCCTGGAACCAGGCACCCAGAAAGACGTAGGGCACGGGGAACACGATGGGTGCCGGCGCACCGACGGGAACGGTATAGGTCGTTCCCGACAGGGGGAAATAGCCACTACTCACAATGGACGAGTAGGCCCAGTTGCCCCAGTTGGTAAAGCCCGCGTAGCCAGGGGGAATAGGTGCCAATGGCCCGATGTAGTCGTCGAAGTCCACGACAACCGTCTCCGCCATGGCGACGGAGGCAAGCCCGGTCAGTAGGAAGCAAGCGACGAGTAGCCTTGACAAGGTCTTCATAGCACACCTCATGGATTGAATGTCCACGCATGATTGGAGGACGGACCCTAGAGTACTGATAACCCCTGGTCCATTGGACCTTGGTCCAATGGGCCCGCGACGTCGATCGTGCTATTATCCTGAAATTGTGGAATTCGATCTGCGTGAAGCGATCCGGCGAGGGATCTTGTGCCCGTTTAGCCCGGTGTGCCTTCGGAATATTCGTCCGCCATGCCATTCTATGTATTGGTCCACCGAGTTCCGTGGACCCGCAGCAACGCACGGATCTACTCCAGTAGCCGTGTGAGTCGGCGCGCGCTAGTGGATCAGTCAGTTCGAGCAGATACCAAGCAAACCGCTGTTGCTTCGGAATATTCGTCCGTCCTGCGATTCAAGGACTTACGGCATCCAGCCGATAAGCTCAGATCATGCTCAAACTACTGCTTCAGACCCTCGTTTCGGCCCTCCGATTCCGTGATGCGCTGATCGCCGAAAACCTCGCCCTCCGTCACCAGATCGAGGTCCTACAGCGAAATTCTATCAGACCAGACCTACGCTGGCGAGACCGCGCCTTCTGGGACATCCTCAGCTGCCTCTGGCCGGGCTGGCGAAGCGCTCTCTATATCGTCCAGCCCGAAACCGTCATCCGCTGGCACCGCCAGGGATTCCGCTACTACTGGAGATGGAAGAGCCGTCCCCGACGGCCAGGTAGGCCGCGAGTCACCAGCGAGGTCCGCGATCTAATCCGCCAAATGTCGTCAACGAATCCGACTTGGGGCGCACCCCGCATTCACGGCGAGCTGCTCAAGCTCGGGATCGACATCCATCAGTCGACAATCTCGACCTACATGGTGCGGCCGCCGCGACCGTCGTCTCAGACGTGGCGCACCTTTTTGGCAAACCACGCCAAAGATATCGCCTCGATCGACTTCTTCACCGTGCCTTCGGCCACGTTTCGGGTGCTGTACGTCTTCCTCGTTCTGGACAACGCCAGGCGTCGGATCATCCACTTCAACGTGACGGAGTCACCGACTGCGGCTTGGACGGGCCAGCAGATAGTCGAAGCATTCCCGTGGGAAACCGCTCCGCGATATCTGCTGCACGACCGGGACGGCAAGTACGGTGAGGACTTCGCGCGGCGTGTCACCGCTCTGGACATCGAGCAGGTGCTGACGTCTCCACATTCCCCGTGGCAGAACCCCTACGTCGAGCGGGTGATCGGGTCGATCCGGCGGGAATGCCTCGATCATGTGATTGTCTTCGACGAGCGGCATCTGCGCCGCATCCTGCGGGAATACATCGACTACTACCACCGGGATCGGACGCACCTCGGGCTCGGGAAGGACTGCCCCGAGCCCCGGGATATCGAGCCGCCGGAGATCGGGCCGATCAGGTCGCGGGCGATCCTCGGCGGCCTGCATCACCGGTACTTCCGCGACGCTGCTTAGGGGCTATCTGACTGGTGGGTCGGGTCAGTTACCGGGGGTGAGGACTGTTCGGGAGCGCCGTCCGATAGGGGGAAGGTCTGATTCGGCGGCTCCACCGTCCGCCTCCACCCGCTATCAGTCCTTCCCGCTATCCGATCGCCGGCATCAGATGCTCAAGAAATCACTCGGATGGAATATTCCGAAGGGACAACCCGTGCCACGGCTCGCTCCGAGAATGAGAGTAAATACAACACAAGCGTGACGACACTAACGACGATCGAGATCGCTCTGCGGACACTCGCCGACACTCTACCAGTATTTGCCACTTGAAGGGTTCCATAGAGGATTCCTTCTTGATTATGCGTCAACCGCGCCGTGATCCGGCCGGCGGGATCGATGATACAGGTTTGTCCGGTATGGGTAGTTCGCGCCATCGGCACGCGCGTCTCGATGCAGCGGGCGGTAGCCATCGCCACATGTTGCCAAAGCTCCCTGTCTGCGAAGTAAGCTTCGTTCGAGATCGTGACGAGCGCCTCCGCACCCGCCTTTAGCAGGTCCGCCGCGGGATCAACTACCGCGTCGTCGTAGCATATCAAGACGCCTATCTCGTGACCGCCCACACGTACTAGACCAGGCTCGGATGCCGGAGCCAGGTGAGGCCGGAAGTGAAACGTCCGAGTGAGAAGGTCAGTGACCTGGCGGCGCAGAAACGGGATAAGACGTATAACCGGCAAGGTCTCCGCGAAGGGTACCAGTACGTGTTTGTCTGCTCGGTCGACGATTTCACCCGAGGCGGCGACAACGAAGGCCGAGTTCGATGGTGGCGCCGGCGCCGGATTAAGTCCGATCGAGCCGAACAAAATCGGAGCGTCGATGGCCTGCGTGAGTTCCGCCAGGTACGGCGGGATCGTCATACTGGTCTCGATGAAGTTGCGCACGGCGCTCTCGGGCCACACGACCAGATCCACCTCGTGGTCCTGTACCTCGAGGCTCATGGTGGCGTGCTTGATGATCGTCGGCCCCGAATCTGCATCCTGACTGCGCTGGGCCTGGGGAATGTTGGCCTGTATCAGAGCGACTCCTAACGACGGCTGCAGGTCGAGATGCTGCAGCCTGATCGTGCCGTAAGCGATTGCGGTCAGGACCGCGATCGTCGCCACGACGATGGGGAGCCAGAACGAACCGCGCTGAAGTGCACGTCGGCTATCATGTGAGACCGTCCACAACGCGCCGTAGACCGCCGCAGCCACCAGCACAAGCAGGGCTGAGAGGATCTGGACGCCCCCGACTTCCGAAAGCTGCATGACGCGCGGATGCTCCCATAGCAGATAGCCGAGATGCAGCCACGTGACCGGGAAAATGGTGACGACCTCGACCAGCGTCTCGGTGAGGACGATGCCGGCGGGCGCGACGAGCCAGAGCGGTGCGGCGAACCGCCTCCGGATCCGGTGCGTGACCAGCGCGAAGACGCCGAAGTAGGCCCCGAACACGAGCGCTGTGAGTGCGTGGATGACCGGGCTGAGGATCCACAGCCAAGTTAGCGATCCGAACACGAAGCAGAAGCCGCCCAGGTAGCCCCGCAGAAAGAGATTTCCGGGCGCGATCTCGAGGCCGTGCAGCCACGCCATAACCCCAAAAATCGCCAGCGGCCACAATCCGTCGAAAGTGAAACTCGCGGCAAGCACGACACCGCCGAGCGGCCACCAGAGCCAGGTCGTTGCGCCCGGCGGGACGTGCCGGGTCGCACGAGGTGAGGCCGATACGGAGCGGTTGCTCACGGATACCTCCTGCGAAGGGCGGGCGCTAGCGCAAGAGCATGACCTTCTTCACCACCGCTCCAAACTTCGTCTGCAGGCGGACGAAGTAGGGGCCGGACGCCAGGGCGCGGCCGTGATCGTCGCGGCCGGTCCAGGAGAACGAGTGGACGCCCGCGGCGATGAATCGGTCGGCAAGGACTGCCACGCGCCGACCGGTCAACTCGAGGACCTCGATCCGTGCCAGTGTCGCAACTGGCAGCTCGAAGCTGATCGTGGTCAATGGATTGAAGGGATTGGGATGGACCGCGAGCGACGACGACCAGCCGGCGTCCGTGACGCGGTGGTCGCCGGCAGAAACAACTTCGTCGCATTGCAGCGGTGCAATCTGCAATCCCCCACGTCGCGCCAGATAGAACCAGTCGCCGTCGCACTCGATTCCCACCACGATGTCTGCCTGAAATGGCGACAGGCTGTAACACGCCACCATCCCCGGTGCGGAAGGAACCGAGATGTCGATCACGGCGAAACCCGTCGTCATGCTCACGTATGCGTGACTGCCAAGGACCGTGACGCCGGTCGCCTCGCTTGCCGTCTCGACCGTGCCGACGATCACTGGCTCGGTCGGATCGGAGACGTCGACGATGCGCAGACCATGTTCTCCCTGGACCGTGTAGACATGATTTCCGGCGACGGCGATATCGCCGGTCACACCGGGTGTCGGTGCGTAGCCGAGGTGCACCGGCATGAGCGGATCGGAAAGATCGATCACCTCCAGTCCGCTGTCCCCGTATCCGTCTCCGAGCGCCGCGTACGCGAAGTCACCGGCGATCGCGATCTGTCGCGCTGCCGCCATGGTCTCGAACGAGCTCAATGGAGTCGGCTCTTCGGGGACCCCGACGTCGACGACTTGCACTCCGGCCGATCCCCCCGCGACGTAAACGAGATCACCTTGAGCCGCGATGCCGTGGGCTTCTCCCGGCAGCACCAGTTCGCCGACGACCAGAGGCGAATCCGGCGACGCCGTACTGACGACGAGCACCGTACTGGGCCAGCCCTGGGTCAGACACACGTTGTTGCCGCTGATTGCAAGATCTCTATAGTCGCCGTAGTCCGGCGGCCCCAGGGTGCCTCGAACGATCGGGGCGGTGATCTCGGAGGCATCGATTACGAATAGATCGCCATAGCCGAGCGCGTAGACGTATTCGCTGCCAACCGCCAGCCTCTCCACGACTCCTGGCGTGACCACGCTGCCCGTGAGCGGCGGGGGGCCCTGAGGACGCGAGATGTCGATCACCAGCAGTCCGGTTTCCCCGTCGGCCACGATAGCATGGTCGCCCGATATCCCGATCCCCTGGGCGAATCCCGGCGTGTCGACGCTGCCCAACAGCTCCGGATTTTCCGGATCGGAGACATCGAAAACCTGGAGTCCGTTCTCCCCGATCGCCAGGTACGCGTAGGTGCCCTCGACAAGAACGCCCTTGACGTGTAGGGCCGCGCTCGCGCTGCCGACGACGAAGGGATTCAGGGGGTCGGAAATGTCAACGACACGCAGACCGTCGAAGGTCGCCAGGTACAGGAAATCGTCCTCGAGCGCCAGGCCCACCGCCGAGGTCCCCCCGAAGTTGACGCCGCCCACGATCACGGGATGGGCCGGATCGGCAATGTTGATCACCTGGAGTCCGGAGCTCCAATCCGCCACGAAGGCGAACACACCGGAGTTCACGACATCAGCTGCGACGCCGGGCGTGACTACGCTGCCCACGATCCAGGGATTCGCGGGGTCCGCGACGTTGATCACCTGGACCCCCGCCCGATCCGCGACGACCGCGTGATCGCCGGCCACGGCGACCCGCCGGGCGTAGTCCGGCGTGTCCACGAAGCCCGTGATCTGGGGATTCTCCGGATCCACGACATCGACGATCGTCAGACCGGAGAAACCGTCCGCGACGTAGGCGTACGCGCCGGCGATCGCCACGCCGCGAGCGTCTTCTCGCGTCGCCAGACCACCGGTGACCTGCGGGTCTTCCGGGTTCGCGATGTTGACGATCTGAAGACCGTCGTCATCGCGTACGATGTAGGCGAGGTCGTCCACAACGACGAGATATCTGGCGAACGTCGAGGTCGGTTCGCTAGTCACGATGTGGAGATAATCCGCATAGTCGAGGCAATCCTGGGCGCGTACGGACGGAACGAGAGCCACCGCGGCGACGAGCAGCAGCGGTATGATTGTTTTCATGATAGATGCTCCCCGGCTGGTCCGACCGTTCATCGATACAGTGCCTTTATGTCGCTCCAGGTGCTTCGCTTCGTAGCGACGAGCCCCGCGCCGGGCACGACGACGTAGACGTGAGTCTCCTCTTCGCCGGGCACCTGGATGCTCATCTGATCCAGCCAAACACGATCGCCGATTTCGCCATCCACCCGGGCCTCGATAACCAGACCCGTGTGACCACCGGTCACGGTCCAGAAGTGCTCGGTGAAGTCCCAGCCCTGACCGGGTCCGTAGTCCTCGTTTCCACCGGCGGTCCCGTGGTGAGCGTCCGGGTCGTCGGGCAGAGTGTCGTTCCAGTGGGCCGCGATCCGCACGTACGGGGGCGCGCCCGGCGTGTCGTCGAAGCGGTAGAAGCCGGCAGTGATCAGGTCTCCGTCGTGCAGGTTCCAGAGGTACGCCAGATAGGCGATCGCCACCCCGCCCGGATCGTTCTGCTCGAGACGGAGACTTTGGGCTCCCGCAAAGACCGGATCGCTTGCAGACGCCGGGACGTTGGTTGCGTAGAGGCTCGGCAGTTCGGGATCGGGATAGACGCCCAGCACGGTGCCGTCGTCCTCCCAGTCGTAGTAGACGGTGATGAAGGCCTGCGCTGTCCCGGCGGGCATCAGGGCCAGCAGCATTGCGGTCAAAAACGGCTTCATTTCGCGACCCTCGTTTGCGTAAGGAGACGGTTGGGCACGGTTCCTACTCCATATTCTACAACGCTGGGTTCGATCAAATCGGACATGAGGTGGCTCGGATAACGGACGCAATCGACACGTACGCAGCCAACATGATATTAGGCAGGAGTCCGCCCACGGGAAGGAGCAGGGTGTGGGCTGCGGGGGGAGCGTAGCAGAAAGAGGAGTACAGGTGTCTGCAAATAGAGCGGAAGATGGCAAATATGCTTCTCGGTTTCCCTCCTACTAGACTTCACACCGAGTTGGGTTCCTCGAGATCGGATAGGGAAGCATCTCCCGCCCCCACTCACCTCTCGCCGCCAAGAAATTGCCCGCCAGCGGGGAGGCCGGCGGGCGGGGAGGGGAGCGGTGCGGCAATCACCTCACCAGCATGACCTTTCTCGACTCGACTCGCTCATCCGTCTCCAGCCGGACGATATACGTCCCTGACGGCACCGCGCGGCCACGAGAATCGCTCCCGTTCCAGTTAACCGTGTGCTGTCCGGCGTCGAATAACCTCGATGCAAGCGAAGTCACCTGCCAACCTGTGAGATCGTAGACACTGACTTCAGCCCAGCCCGCTTGAAGCAGCGAGAACGACACCGCCGTCTGGGGATTGAAGGGGTTCGGGTGGACCGCAAGGTGCATACCGGCGCTTGGGACCTCCTCATCCGGACTTGTTCCTTCGGGGTCGTCTTCAATGGCAACAAGACCTCCGCACTGGGGCCAGGCGACCTGAACACCGCCTCCACCATCCGCAACGAGCACGCAGTCGTCCGTCACGGCCAAGGCTCGGGCATCTCCTTGAGTTGGCACCATGCCGACGATCGATGGTGAGAACGGATTCGTGATGTCGAATACTTGCAAGCCCCTGTTGCTTCGGAATATTCGTCCGTCCTGCGATTCAAGGACTTACGGCATCCAGCCGATAAGCTCAGATCATGCTCAAACTACTGCTTCAGACCCTCGTTTCGGCCCTCCGATTCCGTGATGCGCTGATCGCCGAAAACCTCGCCCTCCGTCACCAGATCGCGGTTCTCCAGCGCAATTGCACCAGACCAGACTTCCGCTGGCGAGACCGCGCCTTCTGGGACATCCACAGCTGCCTCTGGCCGGGCTGGCGAAGCGCTCTCTATATCGTCCAGCCCGAAACCGTCATCCGCTGGCACCGCCAGGGATTCCGCTACTACTGGAGATGGAAGAGCCGTCCCCGACGGCCAGGTAGGCCGCGAGTCACCAGCGAGGTCCGCGATCTAATCCGCCAAATGTCGTCAACGAATCCGACTTGGGGCGCACCCCGCATTCACGGCGAGCTGCTCAAGCTCGGGATCGACATCCATCAGTCGACAATCTCGACCTACATGGTGCGGCCGCCGCGACCGTCGTCTCAGACGTGGCGCACCTTTTTGGCAAACCACGCCAAAGATATCGCCTCGATCGACTTCTTCACCGTGCCTTCGGCCACGTTTCGGGTGCTGTACGTCTTCCTCGTTCTGGACAACGCCAGGCGTCGGATCATCCACTTCAACGTGACGGAGTCACCGACTGCGGCTTGGACGGGACAGCAGATAGTCGAAGCATTCCCGTGGGAAACCGCTCCGCGATATCTGCTGCGCGACCGGGACGGCAAATACGGTGAGGACTTCGCGCGGCGTGTCACCGCTCTGGACATCGAGCAGGTGCTGACGTCTCCACATTCCCCGTGGCAGAACCCCTACGTCGAGCGGGTGATCGGGTCGATCCGGCGGGAATGCCTCGATCATGTGATTGTCTTCGGCGAGCGGCATCTGCGCCGCATCCTGCGGGAGTACATCGACTACTACCACCGGGATCGGACGCACCTCGGGCTCGGGAAGGACTGCCCCGAGCCCCGGGATATCGAGCCGCCGGAGATCGGGCCGATCAGGTCGCGGGCGATCCTCGGCGGCCTGCATCACCGGTACTCCCGCGACGCTGCTTAGGGGCTATCTGACTGGTGAGTTGGGTCAGCCTTGGGCGGCGAAGTCTGTCTGGGAGCGTCGTCGGATAGGGAGGGAGTCCGTTTCGGCGGCTTTACCGTCAGTCTCCGAATGCAATCACTCGCTCCCGCTATCCGATCGCCGTTATCAGATCCTCAATAATCCGGCCGGATGGAATATTCCGAAGGGACAGGGCGAACCGGGAAACTGGGGATCGAGTTCGCCTGCTCCGGTATCCGGACACTGGCCGGAGAGATCGACGTAGCGAAGGAAACCACATGCGTGTCGAACTAGATGTCGACCTGAAGTCGCCGGATGACCGACGACCGACCACCCCGCCGACCGAGACCGCGCAGCCAAGACGCACGAGGGAAGATCGCGTGCTACGAAGCATTGCGTTGGCCCGAATCATCGAAGCCAAGATCGCAGCGGGTGACTTCACCGACCTGGCCGACATTGCCCGCACATGCGGCGTGTCGAGGGCGAGGGTGAGCCAGCTGATGGGCTTGATTGAACAAACGACGCCCCGTCCCTGCTAGGATACATGGCCAACGCCCAGCCTCCTGTGAAGCCGGGCGTTGCAAGGGAGTTGGTTGGTTCGTCACCTCAGCAGCATCACCTTCCTCGCCTCCACGCCCGAGTCCATTTCCAAGCGGACGATGTAGGTGCCGCTGGGCATGGCGCGGCCCTGCGCATCACGCCCACTCCATGAGAGTGAGTGCGCGCCAGCATCGAAGGTCCGATTGGTCAGGACCGCCACCCGCTTCCCCGTCAATTCGTAGATGCCTACCGACGCCCATCCATCGCGCTCCAACGCAAACGAAATCGTCGTTTGCGGGTTGAAGGGGTTGGGGTGGACCGCAAGTTGCACGCCCGCGCTCGGAACTTCCTCATCTGGAGTTGTCTCTTCGGGATCATCATCGATAGCGACGATATCTTCACACTGGCGCCAAGCGATATGGAGTCCTGCACCGTTCGTTATATACACGAAGCTCTCGTCGAAAGCGCCAGCTTCCATGTAGCCCGAGTTTTCGATTTCGCCGATAATACCCGTACCTCTGACAACGCATAGACCCCAATAATTAGTGGTCAAGTATCTGTAGTCCCCTGCGACTAAGACGGAATAACCACGGCCATATTCTTCCACAGACAATGAACCGCCAACTACAGAATTCTCAGGATCCGATATATCTACCTCCAGTAAGATGTGAGAAATCCAAATAGGGTGGGGGAATCCGCCGATGTCTTCCAAACCACGGCCAGCGACGTATGCATGGTCGCCCGAGATCGCCACATCATAGGCATTAGACACACCCCATGCTCCCCCCTCATACTGCAAGCTGGCCGAGATTTGGGGACTCTGTGGGTTGGAAATGTCGAATACCACCAGCCAGCCCGAGCTGCCACCAACACCGGTCTGATTGCCTGATACATAGGCATGGCTACCTGAGACGGCGATTGCGTTTGGGGGAATCGGAGGTGTGTTCACGCTACCAACGATCGTGGGATTCTGAGGATTGGAAATCTCAACTACCACCAGCCGGCCATCATTAAGGGGGGTTTCAATACCGACCGCTACATAGGCATAGGAGCCCGAGACGGCGACATCCTGCGCATCACCGGTGTCCACAGCATCGACGAGATGAGGATTGGTCGGTTCTGAGATGTCGATGACTTGCAATCCCGAGGCCCCATCTGCGACGAAGGCATAGTCTCCGGAAATCGCGACTTTCTTGGCGTCACCGGGCGTGTCTACGCTACCGACTAGTCCGGGATTACGGGGATCGGTAATGTCGATCACCTGCAAGCCGGATTCCCCGTCAGCGACATAGGCGCAGCTATCCGAGACCGCCACGCCTTGAGCCGCACCCGGCGTTTCCTCGCTACCAACAATTGGCCCATCGCTAACTTCATATCGCCAGCAATCCACATCTTGTGCAGCAGTCGATGCTGGGTTGAAAACGAATAACGAGAAGAGTGCGAGTGAAGTAATTGAGCGTTTCAAGAATCTCTCCCTCATAGAACACGCCTCCATCGGAAGTCGAGGTAACAACACTACTAGGCGGGCTACTACCGAATCAGCATCACCTTACCCGACTTCACGCTAGCCTCGGTCTCCAAACGAACGATGTAGCTACCCGAGGGCACTTCTCGACCAGCCGTGTCCCTGCCATTCCAAACAACCGAGTGGTCGCCTGCGATATAGGTTTGGCCTGCCAAGACGTTCACCAGCCGCCCAGTCAGGTCGTACACGCCGATCTCTGCCCGTACGTCGCGCGCCAATGAGAAGGTGATTGTCGTTTGGGGGTTGAATGGGTTTGGGTGGACTGCGAGGTGCAAACCGGCGCTTGGGACTTCATCATCTGGATTGATTTCTTCGGGATCGACTTCGATGGCTACGGGGATTTCGCATTGCTGCCAAGCGATTTGAAGGCCGACGACATCAGTTAGATACACGAAGTTATTTCGGGCAGCGACACCGCTAGGGGTGCCATAGGCGCTAAAATCAAGGGAACCAAAAATGGAAGGGTATGATGGCGTGGAAATATCCACGACCTGCATACTTCTCAGACTCGAACCAAGTTTCCACACCGATAGATAGGCGTAGTCCCCTGCGACCGCTATGCCACGGCCTCTCCAACCGACTGTCGAGTGAGTCAAGCCACCGACGAACACCGGGTTTTCGGGGTTCGTAATGTTTACCACTCCCAAGTAATCGTAGTCATAATGGATGGGCCAGTATTCATGTTCTGCAAATCCAGTGACATAGGCGTAGTCGCCCGATATCGCTATATCCGAAGCAGAACCAGTCATTACATCACTAAAAACCTCCACAACACTTGCTAACTGAGGGCTAAGTGGGTCGGTGACTTTAAATACCACCAGAAAGCCCGGCCCGTGTGCGGGTCCAGTATTGTCACTCGTGCCTGCCACGTAAGCAAAACCGCCCGAGACAGCCACTCCATCGCACCATTCAGGAGCATCCGAGTCTGCCTCCGCAGCGATCCAGGGATTCTGAGGATCAGATATGTCAACCACCTGCAGATCTGGGCCATAGCCCGTGACGTAGGCATAATCTCCTACGACAGCCACATCCCGTGTATTGCCCGTATTCACACCGGTGCCGAGCTGAGGACTGGTTGGATCGGATATGTCAATGATTCGCAGTCCCGAGTCCCCATCTGCGACGAAGGCATAGTGACCTGAAATGGCAACATTTTTTGCGTCGCCGGGCGTATCCACGCTGCCGATTGTCCAGGGATTCTCCGGATCGGATACAACTATCACCTGCAGTCCGGATTCCCCGTCAGCGACATAGGCGCAGCTATCCGAGACCGCCACGCCTTGAGCTTCACCCGGCGTTTCCTCGTTGCCAACAATTGGCCCATCGCCGACTTCATAGTGCCAGCAGTCCATATCCTGGGCTATGGTAGCTCCTACAAACATCATGGCGAGCAACGTAGCAATCGCTCCGACCGCCGCGATTCGTTTCCACATGGCTATCCCTCCCACTCGTCGATTGCGGACTCCTCACTCGAGAGGAGATCTCCCAACCAGTCCTGCACTCTTGGAAGACGCAGAACCGTCCAACCTCGAACAGGCGAGCTTGGATCTCTATCAGTCGGGCCATCTATCCAGAATTGAGTTCAGAGCGGCGTAGGCACAGCCGCAGAGATGCCAGGCAGGTGTCGGCCCACGGGGAGGAACAGGGTGTGGGCTGCGGGGGGAGCGTAGCAGAAAGGGGAGTACAGGTGTCTGCAAACTAGTAGGATCTGGTAGTCGGTTTCCCTCCTATTCGACCTCGCACCGCGTTCGGTTCCTCGAGGTCCAATAGGGAGAAAGCGTAGCCCGTACTCATGTCCCTCCCCCAACAGATTGCCCGCCAGCGGGGAGGCCGGCGGGCTCGTAGTCGGGTAGAGACGACTTACCTGACCAGCGTCATCCTCCCATGCGCCACCTGGCCGTTGGCCTCCAGGCGGGAGAGGTAGACGCCGCTGGGCATCTCGGTTCCCGACGAGTCGCGCCCCTTCCACACCGCTTCGTGTCGCCCGGCGGGGACCATCCCATCGACCAGGGTCGCGACCAGCCGACCCCGAAGATCGAAGACCTTAAGAGTCGCTTGGCCAGCATCCGCGATCGAAAAGGAGATCGTCGTCCGCGGATTGAATGGGTTGGGTACCGGTCGGCCGAGCGTGGTCAGGTCCGGTGCGCGGTTGTCGACTGCCGACACATCGTCGATCGGCAGGCCGAGAATCTCAATGTCATCGATGTTCCAGCCGCTGAAGGTCCAGATCCCGTTAGTCGGCCCCATGGTCCAGCGCACGTAGACGGTGGACTGCCCATCGGCGATTGCGCTGAGATCGTACTCGACCGGCTCCCAGAGGACGTCATTGAGATCAACGCTGTTGGCCCAGATGTTGGTCCAGTTGACACTGTCATTGCTGACGTGGATCAAAGCCTGGTCGTAGGGGTTGGTCCCCACATTCAGCCAGCGCCAGAAGCGAAGCGTGACGACCTGCAGGGCCGAGCAGTCTATTGCGTCGGTCGTCAGATGCATCGGCGGCAAGTTGTCGGGATAGTCTCCCCCCAGATTGTATCCCAGCACGTTGTCACCGGTATGCCCGCTACTGGGGTCCTGATACCCGCCCTCCAGGCCACCCGCCCCTAGCGGCTGGCCATGTTCCCACTCGCCTTCGCCGGTCCAGCCCGGATCGGTGTCTAGGTCCCATCTGTAGGCGACGACCGGACCGCCCACCCACAGACGTACTGGCCGCTGAGTGTCGCCACTTCCGCTGGTCAGATTCAGGAAACTGACCGTGCCTTCGTAGCGGCCGAAGGTGGAGTCGTCCGCGGCGGTCCCGATCGTGACGGTGACCGTGGCCGTGGCTCCGGACAGGAGAGTGCCCCCTGTATCACCGGCGAGCTCCAGCCAGAGTTCATCGGTCTCGACCAGGTAGTCGATCGTCGAGACTCCGTGGTTCGCCAGCGTGTAGATCCGCTCGCCAGGCGTGAAGGGGCCGCCCAGTTCTCCCTGAGACTCCAGCCCGGCATACGGTGTGACGTACAAATCCGAGACGTTCGGAGCATAGAGATCCAGAGTCATCGGATTCAGGCCCAGGGGATCGAGCCAATAGCGCAGCTGATGGGACGGAATACCGTCTCCCTCCCAGCTTACCGAGAAGCGGCCGTACCAGTCGCTCTCGTCGTTGCCGCAGGCTGAGTAACCGCTGTGGAGCTGACCGATGATTTGGTGGTTGTGATCGTAGAGCGGCGAGCCGCTGCTGCCGAACCACGTGGCGCCGCTGTCCCAGTCGGCCACGCGTATGTGCGTCCCGTCGCCGGGCACCTCGTAACCGAGATTGCTCGTGGTCGTCGTCGGATGGTCCTCGAAGCTGATGGCCTTCTCTTGAGCCCAGGGATGGTGGATCCCGACAGCCCAGAGCGCATCGTCATCGCTGCGGTTCCAGCCGGAGTAGGTCACGTTCCAGGAGGGGTTGGGCAACTCTTCCAGCTCGATGAGGCAGAAATCGCTCGGATAGTAGCTCGCTCGATAGATGGCGCCGATCTGGTAGTTGTCGAGCGAACCCCCACCTCGCTGACCGCAAACCGGACTCTGGAAGTTCCAGTAGACGACCATCGATTCGTCGTTGTTGAGATTGATGCCGCAATGGTAGGCGGTCAGGAAGTAGGGCGTGCCGTCCTCAGCGGTGTTGTTGACCATGACGCCGGAGCCTACCCAGGTCCCCCAGATCATGTAGACGGCCACCGAGTTGATCTCGTCCCGCCAGGGATCGCCCTCCGGACAGACCACGTCGTTCATGCACCAGATCGGTTGGTCGTCACGTACCGTCTCGCCAAAGAACCGGTAGCCCTTGCCAACCTGCATCAGGCGCAATTCGTAGTCGTTCCTCACGTCCGCGGGCAGCGTCAACTCGACGATGAGGTCGTCGGTCAACACCACGGGGGTCCAGAGCTGGCCGTGGGGCTGATTATCTCGCTCGGTGAACTCCCGGGTGGTTTGACGGCCCTCGGCCGGGTGGAGGACGAGGCGCCCGCCTCTGGGTAGACGGTAGCGATCGAAGCCGAGGTTCAGCGACCGCACGCCGGGAACGACGATACGCAGACGCCACAATACCAGCTGTCCGCCGGGTAGGGTCTCCCAGGTGCCCATCATCTCCGGCGACAGGGAGACATCCTCAGGCTCGGCGAACCGGGGCGGCAGCCCCTCCTCATCGCGGGCGGAGTCCTCGAGCGCGGCCGCAGCCAGGTCGACCGGCGCTAACTCCAGGCGCTCGACCGTCTTCAGCGGGGCGGCATTCATGCGATCGGCGGTGGGTACGACATCAGCTCGGGCAAAGGGGACAGCGAATACGAGAATCGTCAAAATGGGTAGGTAGTACCGGCTAAACATCGGAACAACCTCCTGCACGGATTCAGCTTGTGGTCGCAGAGCAAAACCGAAGGACGTCAGCAGGCGCACCGGCCTACGTAAGTAGAGTCGAACCAGACAGCCGCTGCGATGTCAGGCAGGTGTACGCCCACGGGGAGGAGCAGGGGGTGGGCTGCGGGAGGAGCTTAGCAGATAGGGGAGTACAGGTGTCCGCAAATAACGGGAACCTGGTAGTCAATTTCACTCCTATTCGACTTCGCACCGAGGTCGGGTTCGCCGAAGTCGGATAGGGACAAATCTCCAGCCCTACCCCACTCACCTCCCGCCAGCGGGGAGGCCGGCGGGCAAGTGTTGAGTTGCAGCAATTCCTACTTCACCAACGTCATCCTCGTCGTCTCGACGTACCCACTCGCCTGCATCCGGCAGAAGTACGCTCCAGAAGCCATTCGCCTACCTGAGCCGTCCGTCCCATTCCATAAAACTTCATGTCTACCGGCAGGCTTGAACTCATCCACGAGCACCGCCACGCGCCTCCCAGAGACGTCATAGACACAGATCTGCACCCGACATTCCTGAGGTACAGCGAATGCTATCCGCGTCGCCGGATTGAATGGATTGGGCGCATTCTGCTCGAGCGCATAGGCGTTCGGCACTGCCCCCTCGGGCCTCCGGTACGCGATCTGCTCAATATCCAGCGGGATTACGTCGCCATCCACCAACTGACCTCGATTTATCGTCTCGGCAATGTCCTTGGCCAGCTCATAGTCACCGCCCGAATCGTCGATGATCAGATCGCAGTACGTGATGGCCTGTGACAGTGTCGCGCCGTCCTCACTCACTTCAGCCGGCAACGACAGGTATCCGGCGGAAGCGTTCAGCAGCAATGCCATGAAATGCTGCCGCGCCCGCGCGATCGGCTCTTGTTGGCCGCGCAGGTTCAGGAGGCTTTTGGCGACCTCGAGCTTGTCCGCGCACTCGTCGGAATCAGGCGGTTCGTACACGACAACCTGGTTGACCGAGTTGCTGTTGAAGTGGGCCTCGATGTTATCCAGGAGTGCGCAGAGTTCACCGCCGGATAGCTGCGCGTTCCCGTTGCTTACGGTCGCCACGCCGACCTGGTGCTTCCAGAATCCCGTTCCGCGTGGGTTGCCCGTTGGCTCGGTGCAGGTCAAGACAAAGTCTGCTGACGCAACGTGGGTGCCAAAGACTGTCGCGGGAATGTCCTGCACCGTTGCGGCGTAACCCAACGGCGTCATCGCCGAAACGACGTAGTCGCCGATGAGTAGATCCGGAATAGAGTAGCTGCCCGAGTCGTCGGTCTCGTTGCTTGCCGCCAAGTCACCCGTCACCGAGTCATAGGCGTCGACGACTACACCGTTGAGTGCGGTTCCCGGTGCGGGGCAGTCCGCCAGCACACTTCCGACAATCGAGCCAGTTTGCGGGATCAGCAGGCAGTCCCAGCCGACGATCTTGGTGCCGTCTGTCAGGTCCGCGTTTAGCTCCAGGATTATCTGGCCGCCGCTGACGAGTCCGACCATCGCGTCCGCAATGGCCTGTCGGTCAAACTCCAGAGAGAGATCCAATACACCGTCAGTGCCGGTCGTGCAGTCACACATATCCTGAGGCTCGTTCGCCGGCTTGCCGACATCTGCGAGACTAACGGCCAGCGGAGTCTCGCCCAGCAGGTTGATCGTGAGCTGGTCAATTAGACTCGGATCGAAATCCGGCGTTCCCAGGATTGCCACAGGCAGCACATCCGGAATGAACGGATCAAGAGCGTTCGGACAGGTGCCAGGCAGTACGTCAAGGGCTACGACTCGCCGGGCAATGGTCGTGATGTAGTCGCCCGTTTCCGGATCTAGGACCACCTCAAAGTCGGTGGCGACACGTCGTGTCTCTCCAGCCGCGAGCGGTATCTCGACGGCGTTCTGGTACATGACCACCCCATCGGGAGAGACTACGTACCACTCCATCCAGTAGTCCAGGTCCTCAATGGCCGTCATTTCGAAGGTATAGATACCGTTCTCTGCGCCCTGCTCCGGGCTGGGAATCACTATCGCTTGAACCAGCTTCGAGCCAGGCTCGACTGTCTCGTTCTCCTTGAAGTAGCCACCCAGGCCCATTTCATTGGTTGTGGCGGAGAGAACCCGCCCCTGATTGTCCGTTACCTGGATCTCGACGGGGGACCAGCCTCCGCGCCACATGAGGTATGGATTTTGTATCCACCACCCGTCACGGATATACCCACCGGGCATGGCCGGCAGTTCAGGCGCAAGGAGGGGTAGATCGTCTTTCCCGTCATACGGAATATCGGTGTCTCCAATGAAATCCCCGGCCGTACCATCACCGCTGCCATCGTCCTGGCCCCAGTAGTCGATCCAGTAGTTGCCGACACCCTCGTCGGTGTTCACCCAGATGTTGGTCTGTTCCATTTCGAGGCAAATGTCCAGGATCACATTGTTGTAAATCCAGCTGTTGGTCATCCCCAACGACATACCAACGCCATTATCTCTGACAAGATTGCGGGTGACGAGGTTCTGGCTGTCTCCGTGTAGCCCGATACCAACAGTGTTCGCGTGGATCACGTTGTCGAAGATCAGCGCACTACCGCCACCATCCACACGAATCCCGTTGCTGAATCCGGTGATGTAGAGATTCTTGATTGTCACGCCGCTGACGGAGCCAGCGGTTATTCCATAGCCTGCTCCACTACCGGTGATCCTAAAACCGTTACCGTCTATAGAGATGTCATCGACCTGCACTATTAACCCGTCACCCTCAAACAACATGTCTGATTCCAATACAAGATCACTTGTGACGGAAATAGGGCTCATCGCTGGCAATCGGTTTACACCGATTGCATAGCCCCCCGGCACCTCGCTGTTTTTAACTATTACTAACGCGTATGTGTCTGTAGCCGGCGCAGTATAGGAGAATGTCGTTGTCGGGTACCCGGACGTCTCGACCAGCGTTTGACTTTTATTGAACCAATAAGCCCCGGTCTGACTCCGATACATTAGCAGTTCAATATTGGTGGCAACCCCACCCCACCGATTGAAGTATATTTCATACTCGTAACCTGCCTGCAGCTCAATGTTCCAAACATTCACAACGTCGCCCGGAGATAGCGACACCTCTGTTGCCGGGTCTCCCACTGTCAGATGTTCCCCGGCGTTATCCCACTGAAGATATGCTCCGTAGTGCCCTGGCCACTGCGGGGGCAATGCTACCGGGTACACCTTAATATAGTCTGTTCCTAATGGGATATGGTGGTAATCCCCGACTACAATGTCCACCCCGAAATCTTCTGTCGAGCTTGCAAGTAGAGGGCCAAAACAGCTTGGTGGGTTCAATGGATCATCTAATTCACCGAATACCTGTATGTCCCAATTTTCTGTTCGCAGCGGTGGAGCCGGCTGTGCCCAGGCTGAATCTCGTATAGCAAATGCTACCCACGTACTTTCTGTTTGTTCAGCACTATAGTGCTTCCATTGGTCGGTATACCATGGCAGCCTCGGCACTAATACTTCAGCGCAGCCGTTCAATGGAATACTTCCACAGTCATATAGCGTTACGTCGACACTGTAACTGCAATACCCATCGTCCAACTTCCAGACAAGTAGCCCAAACCAATCGTCAGTTGGCGCGGTGTACAACGTTGACTGAAGAGTTGTCACCCATTCTGGTGTCGACGAAAACTCTCCAGAACTATGGTACAAACTAAGCTGTGAATTTGCGTTCCCACCATAATCAAATGTGAATTCGTATTGCCTTCCTCCTTCCAGATAAACATCGTAGACATCGAAGAGATTGCCGTCGTCCATGGTATTTTCGATAGGCATGCCACCAACATCAACAACTCCGCTTCCAGGTTCATACTCCAATTTCGCACCCTCAGAGTCATTGCTTCCAGTACTCACATAGTAGGTTCCGGGTGTAATGTTGTGAAAGTCACCAACAACAACACTTCCATATTCTAGTGGGTAGCCATAAAAGCACTCAGGCCACCATACGTTGTTGTTTCTATCGAATATACTGACCCAAGTATTGTACCGGGAAGCACCATCTATCCCTACCGCCATATATGTATCGCTACTCTTGTTGAATTTGTAATAACTGTAGGCAGGAGGTGCAGAGACATCAGCGACACCTGGTGACAACGTTACCGGCGGCGTGCATCCTTCTGCACTGACGCCAATTTTATAATACGAAAATGAGCTCGGTTCGGTTTGTACTACAATGCCGTACCACCCCGATGTTGGTGCAGTGTAGCTGTATGTCGGCCACTCAATACGAACCCCATCGACTTGACCATCACCCCAGTAATCTGAAGCGTCGGCATTGTGGAAGATCCACATAGGGAGTGTTGCGCTAAAGTAATATGTCTGACCGCTCTCGAAGTAAATGTCCCAGACATCTAGTAGATTTCCATAAGGAATTGTGATCGTCGAGATACTCCCATCAGTTTCCAAAACTCCTGATGACGTTTCCCATTGCAGAAAGGAGGGATTCCAACTATCGAGAGGTGAAATATGCGCATAGTACTGCCCTAGAGGGTTGTTATGAAAATCGCCAACTACAAAACTGAGGCCCTGTGCACCAATAGAGGCAGAAACAAGCAGATTGTCGAAACATGCAGGCCATGTACCTCCGGCACCGTCGGCATACACATTCATGTTCCATCCATAATCGGATTTCAGTCCAATGACTGCCCATGATTCCGATTGTTGTTCGAAAGAAAAATAACGTTCATCTCCATTCTGGTAATACATAGAATAAGGAGATCCGGGTACCATGACCTGGGGGGATGTACATTGGGCATAGGTTGTGACTGCGTACGTGATTAGAATAACGCTTATAAGAATCGGAATAATAGTGACGAGAATCGCTTGAGCCAACGTCAAGGTATGGCTTGGTATCACTTTCATGGCATCCTCCTTCTTTGAGCGCGTCGAGCGACGAACACAGCCGCGAGGATGCCAGGCAGGGGTGGGCCCACGGGGAGGATCAGGGTGTGGGCTGCGGGGGGAGCTTAGCAGATAGGGGAGTACAGGTGTCCGCAAATAGCGGGAACCTGGTAGTCAATTTCACTCCTATTCGACTGCGCACCGAGGTCGGGTTCGCCGAAGTCGGATAGGGACAAATCTCCAGCCCTACCCCGCTCACCTCTCGCCAGCGGGGAGGCCGGCGGGCAAGTGTTCAGCGTGACTGCGTCCTATCTAACCAGCGTCATCCTCCCATGCGCCACCTGGCCGTTGGACTCGAGGCGGGAGAGGTAGACGCCGCTGGGCATGTCTTGTCCTAAATCGTTACGACCGCTCCAGGTGACTTCGTGTTGACCGGCCTGCATCGATTCATCCACGAGCACCGAAATCAATCGCCCTCGAAGATCGAAGATTCGCAGCCGAGTGGGTCCGGCCTGCGCCAGTTCGAAGCGGATCTCGGTGCGCGGATTGAAGGGGTTCGGCACGGCATTCCCGATGACCGTTCGCCGAGGCGCGGTCTCACCGACGGACGTGATCAGGCTCAGAATCTCGACATCGTCGATGTTCCAGCCACTGAACGTAAAGCCATAGTCCGTGGGCCCCATGGTCCACCGGATGTAGACGGTTTCCTGATCGTCGGCGATCTCGCTGATATCGTACTCGACGATCTGCCAGGTACTATCATTCACGGACCAATAGTGGTCCCACACCGCAGTCCAGTCCAGACTGTCGGAACTGACCGAGATCGCCGCGCGATCGTAGGGGAACGTCTCGACGTTCAGCCAGCGGCTGAAACGAAGCGACACGCCGATCAAGTCAGAGCAATCGATGGCGTCCGTCGTCAGGTGCCATTCGGGCATGTTGTTCTCGTAGTTGCCGTCCAGGTTGTATCCGAGCACGTTCGTGCCGGTGTGGGCAGCGTCGGGATCCGGATAGCCGTAAGGTGCATCGTCGCCGCCCTGGCCGAGAGGCTCGCCCCACTCCCATTGGCCCTCGCGAGACCAGCCGGGATCGACGTCCATGTTCCAGCTGTACTCGGATTCCGACATACCGACTACCAGACGAATCGGCCGCGTCGTGTCACCGCTGCCGGTGGTCAGGTTCTCGAAGCCGACCTGGCCGTCGTAGATGCCGATCGGAAGGTCGTTGGCCCCGGCACCGATGCTGACGTCGACCGTGACACTCCCGCCCGGCTCCAGGCTACCGCTCGTACTGCCGGCAAGCTCCAGCCACGAGACGTCGGCGACGATCTGGTAGCTGAACGACGAACCGCCGCGATTCTCCAGCGAGTAGCTCTGACTCGAGGGCATGAAGGGTCCGCCCGTGGGGCCCCGCGATTCCAGCCCAAGATCCGGCACGACCTCCAGTTCGGCGAAATACGGATCGTAAGCATCCAGCGTCATCGGATTCGGCCCCAGAGGATCTCCCAGCCAATCGGCCAAGCGGGTTTCTGGCGTCCCGCCACCGGTCCAGCTCATCGCGAATCTTCCGTACCAGGTCGGGAAAGGATCGGTCTCGCAGTTTGTGTCTACATAGGTGCCATGACACTGGCCGATGATATGATGATTCTCGTTGAAGAGAGGCGAACCGCTGCTGCCGGGCTCGACGATGCCATCATCCCAGTCAGCGACGCGGACGTGCGTGCCATCGCCCGGCACCTCGTCGCCCCAGTGACTGGTGACCGTGGTAGGGTCGTTCTCGAAGGTGATGGATTTCTCGTGGGCCCAGGGATGGTGGATGCCGACCGCCCACTGTGCGTCGTCGCCGCTGCGGTCCCAGCCGGCGTAGGCGACCTTCCACGCGGGATCGGGCATGTCCCAGAGCTCGACCAGACCGAAGTCGGTGTCCAGATATTTTGCGAGCAGGGTTGCGCCGACCTGGTGGTCGGCGTAGGAACCGCCGCCGTGCTGATCACAGGTCGGACTCTCGTAGTTCCAGTAGAGGACCATCGTGGGGGCGTCCACAGGATAGGGGACGGCGTGGCGGGCGGTCAGGAAGTATGGCGTGCCATCTTGCGCCACGTTGTTGATCATCGCACCGGAACCGGTCCAGGAACCCTGAACGTGAAACATCGCCACCGACCGGATTTCCGTGCGCCACGGGTCACCTTCTGGACAAATCACGTCGTTGTTGCATGGCGCGGACTTCTCGCGGTCGGGCTCGCCGAAGAAGCGATATCCCTTGCCGATCCGCGCGAGGTGAAGGGCGTAATCGTGGCGAGCTGTTGCGGGCAGCGTCAGCTCGACCACGAGATCGTCCGTCAGCACGACCGGGGTCCAGAGTTGGCCGTATTCACGGTTGTCTTGGTCGGTGAACTCCCACGTCGTCTGCCGGCCGTCGGCCGGATGGAGAACGAGGCGGCCGCCTCTGGGTAAGCGATAATGATCGAAGCCAAGGTTCAGTGATAGAGCGTCGGGGACGACAATCCGCAGCCGCCAGAGCACGAGTTTCCCGCCGGCCACCGTCTCCCAGGTACCGATCACCTCCGGCGACAAAGTAACGTCTTCAGGCTCGGCGAAGCGGGGCGGGAGGCCATTGGCGTCGCGAGCGGCGTCTTCGAGGGCTGCGGCGGCGAGGTCGACTGCCGCCAACTCCAGGCGTTCGACGGTCGTCAATGGTGCGCCGCCTTTCATCTCGGCGGTGGGCACGACATCAGATGCGGCAACGGAGGCAGCGAGCGCGACCATTGATACGGCGGCGAATAATTGCGACCACTTCATACTATACCTCCCGTTTTATATCGTCGGAAATACCTGAGGTAATGGAATGGCGGGGGGCGATCCTTCAGGCATGTCAACGCGTTTCGACGGCCTAGCGTATAAGCATCACCTTTCTCGACTCGACTCGCTCATCCGTCTCCAGCCGGACGATATACGTCCCTGACGGCACCGCGCGGCCACGAGAATCGCTCCCGTTCCAGTTAACCGTGTGCTGTCCGGCGTCGAATAACCTCGATGCAAGCGAAGTCACCTGCCAACCTGTGAGATCGTAGACACTGACTTCAGCCCAGCCCGCTTGAAGCAGCGAGAACGACACCGCCGTCTGGGGATTGAAGGGGTTCGGGTGGACCGCAAGGTGCATACCGGCGCTTGGGACCTCCTCATCCGGACTTGTTCCTTCGGGGTCGTCTTCAATGGCAACAAGACCTCCGCACTGGGGCCAGGCGACCTGAACACCGCCTCCACCATCCGCAACGAGCACGCAGTCGTCCGTCACGGCCAAGGCTCGGGCATCTCCTTGAGTTGGCACCATGCCGACGATCGATGGCGAGAACGGATTCGTGATGTCGAATACTTGCAAGCCCCCCCCATTGGCGACGTAGACATGCTCAGACGAAACTTGAACAAGGTTAGTGACCATGGATCTCAAAAAGTCCATACCACCTCCTTCCAAGCACGGAAAACCGATTTCGTTCAAGGTAAGGGGGGCGGCGGGATTCGAGACGTCGACGACCACCAGCTGAAACCCTAATGCGCAAACTCCACGCAGCAGGTAAGCGAGGTCGCCAACCACCGCCAAGTCCATCCCCCCGGGGCTTTCCATTGATCCGGCGATGAATGGATTGTAGGGATCAGAAACATCGACGACATCGAGATTACCCCCGTTCAGCACATATAGGTAGCCATTCGAAACAACGACATCACCCCCTCCAGTCCCCAGCGAACTGATCTCTACAGGCGTTGCTGGATCGGTGACGTCAAATATTTTGATACCGAACTCCCCGCCACTTACGACGACCCACGCATCATATTCAACAACATCTCCTGCATGACCCTCGCCCATGTATTGATCGTAGACAATGCTCGGCGTAGATGGGTCCGTGACGTCAATGACGGTGAAATGACAGTCGTCAGGTAACACAGATGTCTGCACTGTCGCATAAGCATACCCCCCAGAAACTGCCAACCCCGTGTAATGGAAGTCTTCCAGCAATCCTACAGTGAGAGGTGAAAGCGGCTCCGTAATGTCGACAATAGCCAATCCCTCGGCACAGTTCACATAGGCATATTCACCGAACAGGGTTATGTCTGCTGCCGTCGGTGGATCTGCCCATGAACCACGTAACGGGGGCAAGAATGGGGCCGATATATCGATCACCTCCAGACTCCCATTTCGTTCTGCCACGAAGGCGTACTCGCCCTGTATTGCCACGTCGGAGGCACCGTCTGAGACGTAGTGCGAGGTTTGAACGGAACCCGTCAATACCGGGGCAGCGGGATCGGTAACGTCGACCAACTGAACACCTGACAATGGCCCGTCTGCTATACAGGCAAGATTTCCTTGCAGGGCCACACGACGCGCAACGCCTGGGGTGTCCGCTGATCCGATACTGAACGGAGCCACGGGATTCGTGATATCGATCACCTGGAGACCCTGTTCCCCGTCCGCCACGTACGCGTAACCCTCCGCAATCGTGACGCCAAGCGCCACACCCGGCGTGTCGATCGTTCCGATGATCACCGGTGCATTGGGATCCGTGATTTCGATTACCTGAAGACCTGCCAAACCGGCTGCCACGAAGGCGACGTTGCCTTCCACGACGACGTCAAACGCGGCGTCCGGGATGACTGCCGTGCCGACGATTGATGGCCATTGGGGATCCGACGTATCGATGATCTGGAGTCCCGCTTCCGTATCGGCAACGTAAGCGTATGCACCCACGACGGCGACGCCCACGGCCAATCCCGGGGTGTCTACTGATCCAACGATGACGGGCGCGGCAGAGTTTGATACATCGACAATCGTAAGCCCAGTATCGGCATTAGCCACGTAGAGGTAGCTTCCAGAGAGAACCACATCCATCGCGGCGCCGGGCGTATCCACCGAGCCGATGACGCTGGGGACCTCCGGCTCCGAGATGTCGATGACCTGGATTGAGCCAAACTGAGACTGGTGATAGAGATCGCACGCGACGTAGACCTGGTCCCCGTTCAGTGCGATGCCATTCGCATTGTCAGGCACATAGCATTGACCGGCGAAGTGCAAATACTCCTCGTATTCGATGCAGTCCTGGGCCCAAGCTCCAATCGTCCATAGCGCGGATATGGCCACTGCCATGGCAGGAATGGCTTTCCCTCTCATCTCTCTCTCCTCTCATTCCGGGACCTGGGCAACAGCGGTGACCCATCGCGCCCTCATAATTGAAAACGTGGCCGAAGGCCGAAGAGGACATAGAAAATCATGAGGGAACATCGTTCGAGGTGGCCCGGATACAGCCGCGGAGATGCCAGGCAGGAGTTCGCCCACGGGGAGGAGCAGGGTGTGGGCTGCGGGGGGAGCGTAGCAGAAAGAGGAGTACAGGTGTCTGCAAATAGGAGGAAAAATAGGGTGGGTCTGTGTTAACTAAAATGGCGGTAAGCACAGAAACTAAGAATCACAGAGAATAGCCGTGGGTCAGCGGTCTATCTGAGTTAACCATAATGATTCGATAGTAGAGCAGCCTACGCGGACCCATCTCCGTAACCGTTTGATTCCAGCAACTTATGGCCGTCAAAAAAGCAGGCCCTCAAGCCTGCCAATGCCACCTCAGTTTTCCGCTACAAAAAGAACTGGCTCCTCCGGTTGGACGAAGAAGCGAAAGGAATCTCAGAATCTACGGTAGATCAATCCGGCTTGTCACTACCGGATCATCGCTCAGCCAAGACCGCCTCCAACTCCCGCAACAAGGCAGGAAGATCTCCTCTGGCCGTCGCCCACACCATCTCGACATCCACACCGAGATAGTCATGAACCAGCTTATCGCGCATCCCGGCCATGTCCCGCCATGGAATACCAGGATGTGCATCACGAGTCTCGGGCAGGACCCGCTTCGCCGCCTCGCCGATGATCTGGACCTGCCGGATCACCGCGTCCTGCAACATGGTGACCGACCGGAATTCCTCGTCCGACACTCCGTCGAGGTATCGCGCGATGGTGTGGATGGCATCGACCATGTGGTGGATGTAGACCGTGTCCTCACGCATCGTACAGGACCCGTTGTTCGCGTTCGATGCGCTCGCGAAGGTAGGGGCTGACGGCTCCCTCGGTGAGCAGGTCGACATCCCGCCCCAGGGCCTCGGACAACTCACGTTCCAGGCGCACCAGGGCCAGCAGACCGATGGGTTTGCCGAAACGCACCAGCAAGTCGACATCGCTGTCCGGTCCTGCGTCGCCTCGCGCCATCGAGCCGAACATGGCGACCCGGATCGCACCTTTGGCCCGGCAGATGCGCACGATGGTCTCGGTGTTGATGCCGTCGGGACTCACGACCAGGACTCCATGTTCAAGACAAACCCCGCTCGACTCCTGACTCTAGATCGTAAACGGCTACTTGTCAACGGATTGCGACTCATTGCGGTCGGTGCCGTGCCGATAGAGACTTCATGCTCAACCTCATACTCGCTTCCCTGCGCGACCTCCTCCGCCCCCGTCGCGACCTCCTCCTCGAGAACCTGGCCCTGCGCCAGCAGCTCCTCGTGCTCGAGCGGGAGAAACCGAACCCCGTGTTCCGATACCGGGATCGACTGTTCTGGGTCCTGCTGTATTGGTCCACCGAGTTCCGTGGACCCGCAGCAACGCACGGATCTGCTCCAGTAGCCGTATGAGTCGGCGCGCGCTAGTGGATCAGTCAGCTCGAGTAGATACCAAGCAAACCGCCCCCTGCTTGGCTAGACTCTACGATCGCTCTTCGTTTGGTGTCACGCAGCCTCCCGCAGTTCGACCACCGGCAGGTGCTTCCTTCCGCCCATGTAGCTCACGACCAGCGAAAAGCGCGCCCCAGGATCTGCCTTGGTGTCCGTCCTCGGTAACGCACTCGGCGCGCCGGCCGGCCATCGTCGACGTGGCTCATAACGTGGCCTGACATTGGCCGGCTGCCTCCTCTCATAGACCTCCTGCGGCGTCCTTCCGCGAAGTGCCTGACTCGGGCGGTGGAGATTGTACCAAAGCACATAGAGTCCTACCTCGCGTCGCATCGTGTCGATGTTCAGGGGAACAAGCAGCCGGGAGGTACACTCTGTCTTCATCCCCCGAATGAAACGCTCGACGACAGCGATGCTGCCCTGCTTGCCGACGGCCCCGAATCTCGGCCCGATGCCGAGGTCCCGGCAGAATCGCCTGTAGGATCGGCACCAGAACTGCGGACCCTTGTCCGTGACGATGGACCGTGGAAGACCGCCGCTTCGTTCGATCGCCCGGCTGATCGTCGCCTGGACCTGCTCACTCGTCGGCGGACCGAAATGGACGGAGAAACCCACCACGGCACGCGAGACGTGATCCACGATGACCGCGATCCACCAGCAGAATGGCCACGACTGAGGCAGGGAGAATGGCAGCCAGGGAACCCAGAAGCCGGCCCCGATGGGAACAGCGGTCAGGTCGAGATGCCATAGCTCGCCGGGGTAGCGGGCCGTCACCCGCCGCGTCTTGGTCGCCACAGCACACGCCACGTCATCGGAGGGCCGCTGCGTTTCCCTCAGCATTCTCCCCACGGTCGTCGCGCCCAAGTGCAGCCCTGCTCGAGCCAGGACCTGAGCGATACGGACTTTCCCCATCTCCGGACACAGCACCTTCAGTTGGCGGACGAGATAGCGGACGAAGTCCGGAAAGCGGTTGACGGGCTCTGCCGTCTGGACGAGGGCGCTCTCTCCCTTCTCGTCAACTCGTCTCAGCCACGACTTGAGCGTCTGCTCGTCGATCATCAGGGCATCGGCAGCTTGCTCGCAGGACCACGCTCTGGCGGCCTTCAACTGCAGGATGCGCAGCCGCTGGACGGCCGAGTAGTGCGGTCGCCGCCGCGGTGAGAGCTTGATCCAGCGCGCGTCCTTCAGGTCGAGTTCTTCCCGCAGGAGTGAGATCTCTTGCATGGCGCGATCCAGCTCGATCTGAAGCCAGCGGGTCGCAGTTCGGCCGCGCGCTACGGCAAGCGCCGTGCTTGCCATCGCGATGGCATTCAGAAGCGCGGTCTTGGCGTACTTGGGCCAGCCTGATGGAAGGGGATAGGACGACATGGCTTGCTCCTAAGATGTCTGCGGGGGAGGAGCATGTCGGTTATAATACGTTTTTCGACAACGGATTATAAAGATGATGGAGCTATATAAAATCGGTGGACCAATACAGGAGCGGTTTAAGCCGCGATTAGGGCCGGAAACAGGTTGCCCGCCAGCGGGGAGGCCGGCGGGCAAGTGTTCAGCGTGTTGGCGGTCTACCTGACCAGCGTCATCCTCCCATATGCCACCTGGCCGTTGGCCTCAAGGCGGGAGAGGTAGACGCCGCTGGGAACCTCGCGGCCCTGACTGTCGCGGCCTTTCCAGGTGACCTCGTGGTGGCCCGCAGCGAGGGTCTCCTCCACCAGAGTCTTGACCAACCGACCACGAAGGTCGAAGACCTTCAGTGAGACGTGACCCGACTTCGGCAACGAGTACGTGATCGTCGTTTGAGGATTGAACGGGTTGGGGTGACACTGCAGCCGCGTCCTCTTGAGCGAACTCACCATGGTTGGCGTCGCGAAGTCGTTCTGCAGCAGGTCCAGTCCGCTGCCAGGGGCGATGGCATAAAGCACGTTCTCGTGCCAGGCGAGGTTGCTATACGGATCGCCTGGAGCCAGGCTGTAACCGACTACTAAGGGTGCAGTGGGGTCTTCCACCAGAAGGATCTGCACCATTCCGTCATCGTAGGACGCCATCACGAACTCCTCGCTCCAGACGGCGCTCCGACAATTCGGTGGTCCAATGTGGCTCCATAGTAGCTGAGGCGCGCCGGGATCGAGGTAGTCGTATAGCAGTAGCGTGCCGTCTTCTTGAGTGATGGCTATACGATGGGAGTCCACTGAAATCTGTTGTACAGGGCCGCAGTCCAGTTCGTTTAGAATCACCGGCTCCGAAGGATCGGCCAACGAGATCGCGACCAACCCCTCCCCAGGACTGCCACCCCGCCGCCCTGCGTATAGGATGTTCCTAGATTTATCTAGGGCCAGCTCCTTTAAAAAGCCGCCGGCGAACACCGAGCCGAGCAGTACGGGAACGGCCGGGTCGCTCATATCCAGCACCTCGACGGTGCCACTTCCAACGCCCTGGTACAAGTGCGGCGGGTCCAGCAATACGCTCCGGCCTCGGGGGTCAATCATCTCTACCAGGATCGTTGGGGCCGCAGGGTCCGCTATCTCGAGCACATGCAGGTAGTCCCAACTCGTGACGACGGCTAGGTCGCCCACCAGATCGAAGTCAGCCGTAAAGCCAGCCAGTGGCGTTGAACTTACCGTCAAGGGGGCGGCGGGATCGGTGACGTCGAAGAGCTTTAGAACCGAGCTAAGGGACGTGGCCGCCAGGCCGCCGTCGGCGACTACGGAGTTGCCCATTCCGTTGGTTGGTAAGATACCGCTGATCTCGTGGCCGTCGCCTGCGAGCACCTCTCGAATCAGACCGAGGGCCGGGATGACGTAAGTCCAACTGACGCCGTCAGTCACAGCACGGTTGCCGGTCCCCGCGAGGCGGTAGCCCGTCAGCAGATTCGGCTGGCCTGGCGTCGAGAGATCGACCACCATAACCCAGTAACCGTTCTCGAAACTCGAATGGATGCCAATGGCCACGGCCCAGCCGCCGTCAAGGTCCAGGTCATCGGCATAGAGCGGGAAGTTAAAGGTATGCGTAACCACCGGCGCTGCTGGATCATCCAAGTTCCAGGCCCAGAATTGGCTGTTGCGATCTTGGAAGTAGAGGTGGTCGTCCTGGATGGCCATCTCGGTCACAGAACCACCGATCTCGTTCAGACTGTGCACCTGCAGCGTGCCTTCGGCCGTGATCTGAGCAGCCAAGAATCCAGGACCACCACCGATGTACAAATAATCGCCGTGCACGGCTATGCCTGAATCGAGCGAATACTCGCAGGTCACAAACGACTCCGGCGCTCCCAGCTCATTGGTGTCAATGACCGCCAAGCCGTCACTAAATAGAGCGTAGATTTTTCCGGCGGCCGACTTCCAGGATCGGATGTAACCCGCGTGGGCAATGGAATACTGGCCCACAACGGACAGTGTGGGCAGGGCGGAGATGTCGACTTCTAGAATGTCGCTACCGCCCCGGAGGTAAAGTCGATCGCCGTCACGAATGGAAAGACTCACCGCCAGCGGTAACACCATTTGGGATATTTCCTCGGGCGTGCCGCTCGGGTTGGCGACGTAGACGCGCAGCACATCGTCCTGGGCGGCGAGGACGTAACCCTGATATTGCTCGAGGCAACTGGGCGTTGTATCCGCAATGCGTCCGAGTAACGTCACGTTTTCGCGCTCGGGCTGGGCCTGGACCGTGGCGGCGATTAGCATCGTGAAGCCGACCAGAAGAGTTGGTGTACGCCTGAGCGATGGAATATTCATGGTAGGCTCCCCTCCGGTCTGGAAAACAAATTAAAGCGGTGGGATCGGCTCGATGTGCTTCCCCTCGTGCTACCTGACCCCCACCCCACGCCTCAGCTAACAGCAGGCAGGGAGGGAATGTGTGGGGTGATCAACGAACCAGCACCACCTTCCTCGACTCAACTTTCTCCACAGAATCCAGGCGAACGATGTACGTCCCTGAAGGCACGGCACGGCCACCTGAGTCGCGCCCAGTCCAGTTGACCGTGTGCTGTCCGGCGTCGAATAGCCTCGATGCTAGCGAGATCGTCTGGCGTCCGGTGAGGTCATAGACGCTGACGTCTACCCAACTGGCTCGAGGCAACGAGAACGACACCGTTGTCTGGGGATTGAATGGATTTGGATAAACCCTTAAGACCTGACCTGCGCTTGGCGTTTCATGGACGTGGTCGTCTTCTACCGCGACAAAATCACTGCACTGTATCGGCAGTACCTGCAGCCCAAAACTTCCGTCCGCGACATATACTAGAGTGCCGGAGACCGCCACGCCGTTAGATCCGCCCGGCGTGTCCATGCCTGCGATTACGTGGGGGCTTTCAGGATTCGTGATGTCGATCACCTGCAGACCGCTGTTCCCTGTCACGTAGGCGTAGTCGCCGAATACGGCAACACTGGGCTCGATACTCGGCGTACCGACGCTTCCGACGATCACTGGGCTAGCAGGATTCGTGATGTCGATTACGAGCAAACCAGAATACTCGTCTACGACGTAGGCGTGGTTACCCGAGACCGCCACATCCCAAGCACTTTCTGGCGTTTCCAAGCTGCCCACAATCTGGGGGCTCGCAGGATTCATAATGTCGATTACCTGAAGACCAAAATTTTCGCAGGCGACGTAGGCGTAGTCGCCAGAGACCGCAACACCACGGGACAGAAAGGAGAACACGCTGCCCGAGATCTGGGGAGCAACTGGATTCGCGATATCGATAACTTTCAACCCTAACTGGTCCGCGACATACGAGTAGTTGCCCGAGACGGCAACACCAACAGCTAGTACTAAATCAGACACGCTACCTGCGATGTAGGGTTGCTCGGGATTGGAAACGTCGATAACTCGCAGGCCGGCTTCTAGGGCCGCCACGTAGACGTGGTTAGCAGAGACGGCCACATCTGTGGCCTGGCTCCCCGTGGCCACGCTGCCAATGATCTGGGGATCTGCAGGATTCATAATATCAATAACCTGCAGACCGGAATTCCGGTCGGCTACGTAAACAACGCTGCCCGAGGCAGCAACATTTAAAGCAACGTCCGGCGTATCCACGCTGCCAATAATCTGTGGACCCTCAGAATTGGTGATGTCGATCACCTGCAGACCCGATCCTATTTCTGCTACATAGGCGTAGCTACCCGAGACAGCAACACTAAAGCTACCCGGCGTATCGGCGCTGCATGTGATCTGGGGGTCAGCAGAATTCGTGACGTCTATCACCTGCAGACTCGATGAGTCTGCTACGTATGCGTAGCTACCGGAGACGACCACGCCTATGGAATTGCCTGGAGTGTCCACGCTTCCGGTGATCTGGGGGTCCGCAGGATTCGTTATGTCGATTACGTGAAGACCAGAAGACGCGTCTGTAACGTAGGCGTAGCCGCTCAAGGTGGCCACTCCTAAGGCAGAGTCTTGTGTGTTAACGAAACCAGCGATCTGTGGATTCTCAGGATTCGTAATGTCGATCACCTGTAGACCGGAATACCTGTTTGCGACGTAGGCGTGGTTACCCGAGACAGCTACATCCCAAGCGCTGTCCGGCAAATCCACGCTGCCCACAATCTGGGGGCTAGCGGGATTCGTGACATCGATTATCCGCAGACTAGAAGTTGTGCCGACGACGTAAGCGTAGTTACCAGAGACCGCAACACTAAGGAGATTTGGCGAGAAAACACTACCGATGATCTGTGGGTCCTCTGGATTCGTGATGTCGATCACCTGCAAACCTTGGGCAGAGCCTGCTACGTAGGCGTAGCTGCCTGAGATGGCTACTCCGTAGGAGCCCGGCGCGTCCACACCACCCACAATCTGGGGGCTTGTAGGAATCGTGATGTCGATTACCTGCAGACCCGAAACTGGGCTGACGACGTAGGCGTGGGTGCCTGAGACCGACACATCCCAGGCGGATACCAGTTCCACACCCCCAACCGTTGGCAGGTAGTTACTGTAGTCGATGCAGTCCTGCCCCCATCCGGACGGCGCAATCACAGCCATCGCGACCAGTAGCGATATCAGTTGCTTCATGGCGATCCTCCCTGTATCCCGTTTGGTAGAACGACGCGATAAGGTCGACATATATCAGGAACGAACCGGCAGACCCGATTTCATCATCTGGTCGTCTAGATATTCGCCGGGAAGTCAGAATTGCACCTACATACCTAATCAATAGGGACTTCCAGTTGGACATTATCATGCGTTGAAATACAGATGTCATCAAATTGGAGGGAAATAGGGTAGGTCTGTGTTAACCAAAATGGCGGCGAGCACAGAAACTAAGAATCACAGAGAATAGCCGTGGGTCTGCGGTCTATCTGAGTTAACCAAAATGATTCGATAGTAGAGTAGCCTACGCGGACCCATCCCCGTAACCGTTTGATTCCAGCAACTTATGGCTATCAAAATAGCAGGCCGTCAAGCCTGCCTGTGTCACCTCAGTTTTCCGCTACTAAAAGAACTGGCTCCCCGCCTTGGAGATAGAAGCGGAAAGATTCTGAGAATCCGAGGTGGAGTGCCAGATATAGGTGATCGGCCCTTCTTTTTGAATACCGTGATCAAATCCCTAATTGCTTATAAGACAACGCGGACGGAATAAACCGAAGGGACAGCCGCCACCGTTCCCGCTATCAGTGTCGCAAGTATCAGAGTGATCCCTCGGACCGCGACAATTCGTTTCGACATGGTGTTCCCTCCATCTCGTATGCGGCAGGCTCAGATCGTGTCTGGAGAACTGCCAAGTCGTCCTGCACTGTAGGAATCGCAGAACCGTCCAACCTCGAACAGGCGAGATCGGATTTCTATCAATCGGTTGATCTATCTTGAGTCAGGTAAAGTGCGGCGTAGGCACAGCCGCGAGGATGTCAGGCAGGTGTCGGCCCACGGAGACGAGCGAGGTGTGGGCTGCCGAAGTAGCCTAGCACCAATTGGAATAAAGGTGTCATCAAATAGGAGGAAAATGGGGTGGGTCTGTGTTAACCAAAATGACGGCGAGCACAGAAACTTAAGAATCACAGAGAATAGCCGTGGGTCAGCGGTCTATCTGAGTTAATCAAAATGATTCGATAGTAGGGCAGCCTATGCGGACCCATCCACTAACCGTTTGATTCCAGTAACTTATGACCATCAAAAAAGCAGGCCCTCAAGCCTGCCGATGCCACCTCAGTTTTCCGCTACTATAAGATCTGGCTCCCCGGGTTGGACGAAGAAGCGGAAGGATTCTGAGAATCTGAGGCAGATCGATCCAGCCATCGCTTTCAACGTAACTGCAAGTGCAGCAACGCGGATGGGATATTCCGAAGGGACAGGTGAGGCGCTTTGAGTCTCCTACACGCCGGCAACCCGTGCCACGCAAAACTAAGCCTCCCGCATCATCATCCGCATCACAAGCGCCGAAGGCACGGGCGGATACTTCAGATACAGGCGGTATCCACGGAACTCGCGTGGATCGTGGTCAAGATTGCCTATCACGTGCTGCAGCAAATCGACGTAGTCGGGAAATTCGGAGATGGAAGCACCGGCCAAACCGGTGCCCAGGGGCTGGGGGCGGATCGATAAAGGAAGCATATGTTTTTCGTCGAATCCGACCTGGAAGCCACGATCGACAGAAAGGCGGTCCAGAAGGAGGGCCTCGGGCGAAGTGGCAAACTCCAGGTCGCGGTGCAGAAACAGGTCCAGGTTTACGGCCTCCGACGGGGTCACCAGATCTATCATCGCGGCCAGATAATGATCGGTCCCGGTGCGGAATCGATTGAGCTCTGGGATGATGGTATCACCTAAAACGCAGGTCAAGGCCCCGGCGTTGCCGATGGCGCCGGCAGGCATCTCGTAGCGGTAGCCGGTATCGGTCTTCGTGGTGCGGATTATTGGTAAAGGGTGCGAGCAGAACTGTGGGAGCAGAGGCAAATCATGCTCCACCCCGATGTTGGTCTCCAGGGGATGATACGTGGGCGGGACGACCGAGCCATCATCTTTGTAGTAATGCGTGGTTATGATGGGCCAATCCACCTGTCGCAGACGTCGGAACTGCACCAGGCCGTTGAGACGGGCCGTTCTGAGTTTGTCGTCGCGCTTGAGCGAGGGGGCAAGAATGGAGGTCTTGAAGTTGAGGCGGGCCTGCACTCCCCAGATGGAGCTGCTGCCCAAGAATGCAAGCTTGCGCCCTGATTCCTGGCGTTGCGTGACATCCATGTACTCGAGGCTGGCGGCCAGGGCCTCCAGGGTTTCGCGATCGCCCAGGCTCGTGGCAATCATCTCCTCGAACTGAGCGACGGCGGCCTCGAGAAGGCCCACAGCCTCGGGCTCCACGCCGCGGTCGCGACAGACCTCGCACAGCATGGCGAAATGTTTGGAGGAAGGGATGTCCCGGGCGACCGAAAGGACGTCTTGGGTGCTGGCCAGACGGGTCATACGCCAGACGAGATTGCGGTCGAGATTCAGCTCACGGGCCGTGGCGCGAGTCAAGGTGGGGTCGACGCCCGCGGCGACAAGCAACCCATTGAGCGATGATCGCAGCTCCAGCAGGACGGTCAAGATGTCTTCCGGAAAACTGAAAGCTTTGGCGGTGTCGGTTGGATTGAGGAAGTAGTCGTTCATTTTCTTCCGCTCATGTGACTTCGAGTCCGTTATTGACGGTAGAATATGGCACGAATGAGCTGAGTGTGCAATGCTCGACACCGTCCGGCAGATGTCCTAAAGACGTCTCTTTGTCATTGACTCAAAGTACTCGAAAATGGTACTCTAACTGAGAATATGAGGGAATCATAAGTTGAATCGCCCAGGATATTCCGGAGACAGTTTCATATGAGTCCGTCAATCCCGGGGAGGTTCAGTCGATAGGTCTCACACTATCGTGATCGATCTTCAGCGGTCGCGATACCACGAGTAGCATCAAACGCAAAGGAGCAACGATGAAACCCGCTACAGTAATCACAGTGCTTCTGGTTTTTTTGGCAACGGGCGCTATGGCCTATGAAGTCATCGACACCTATCCGTGCTGGGATGGCACCGTTACCAATGGATGGGAACAAATCGCTCAGGTCTTTGTTGTGCCCGCGGGCAATCCCGTACTCAGCAACTATACCTTCAGCGTTGCGCCGGAGGGCACCATAACCGAACTTACTTTTAGCATCTTTGAGTGGAACGACCGGCCCATGGGCCCGGAGCTTTTCTCGGTAACGGTAGACTGGCCTGATGCCGGAGGCGACGTCCTCATCGACAACATCAACGTTGTTTTGACCGAAGGCGTTGTCTATGCCGCCATCGTCTATTTCCACTCAGAGTGGTACGACGGTGACAGCGTCCACTGGATGCAGAACAACGACTGCTACCCCGATGGCGACGTGGCATGGTTATGGGATGGTGTTTGGCAATATTATGGCTATGGCTGGCTTACTCGATTCCACGCCGAGTTCTATGGTTCGGTCGCAGCCGAGAACACGAGCTGGGGCGAGGTCAAATCCCTCTTCAAAAACTAACGTCAACGGGAGCCTTCCCGGCTAGGCCGGGGAGGCTCCGATCCTCGCATTTGTGATCAATCCCCCAACTAGAACTCATTTCAAAACCCCTGTTGCTTCGGAATATTCGTCCGTCCTGCGATTCAAGGACTTACGGCATCCAGCCGATAAGCTCAGATCATGCTCAAACTACTGCTTCAGACCTGTCCCTTCGGAATATTCGTCCGCCCTATGATTCAAGGACTTACGGCATCCAGCCGATAAGCCCAGATCATTCTCAAACTACTGCTTCAGACCCTCGTTTCGGCCCTCCGATCCCGTGATGCGCTGATCGCCGAAAACCTTGCCCTCCGTCACCAGATCGAGGTCCTACAGAGAAATTCTATCAGACCAGACCTCCGCTGGCGAGACCGCGCCTTCTGGGACATCCTCAGCTGCATCTGGCCGGGTTGGCGTAGCGCTCTCTACGTCGTCCAGCCCGCGACCGTCATCCGATGGCTGTGCCTTCAGAATATCCCGTCCGTGCTGCATCCTAACGAGTTAGCTAATCCGGCCGATATCAGGCCATGATGCTCAAAATCATCCTCCACGCGCTCATCTCAGCGCATCGATCCAGCCGCCAACTCGCTTGATAGCCAGAGATCGACGAGATTGGCCGAATTCACCGGGTCGCGTAACTCATTTGTCGACAACGCGGACGGAATATTCCGAAGGGACAGGCAAGGCCACCGAACTCTCGACGAATTCGGTGGCCTCTTCGATACGTGGAATCGTTTCGCTAATTCCTTAGCGGAACAGCGACTTGACGCCGCTCAAGGTGGATTGCTCTACTGCCACTGAGGATACGCCGTTGATCCAGTAGTTTAAGTCCTGGCCGAAGTAGGAAGAGAGGGACCCTGGCACCACTTCGGGCATCCCGTCAGCGAAGTTCCCAGACCACAATACATACTGAGAGGTGCTATCCTCTATGGTCATTCGCGGGTTGGCCAAGACGTCATAAACCCCCGTCATCCAGTATGTCCCGGCGGGGATGACCGGCATCGTCGTGAAGGCGATATTGTCGTAGGTCGCCTGAGCGTCGACGAAGATCCCATCAGTCTGCGCCACCAAAGTCTCTGGCATACCATCTGTTCCACTAGAGTACAGCCCAAAACGGCCATTTGCAGGCGCGGGTTCCGGCGCGCCGTTCTCGTTCCCATACATCAGGCCGAAGCTCTGGAGCTGTAGAGTCACCGGGATCTCTACTTGAACTCCATAGCAAAAATTCGGCGTCATATAACTGTATGCCTCGAACGGTTCGACGTTCCCGTAAGTATCGGCCGAGGCAATTCCGGCGCTTACGATGACCAATGTGCACACAGCAGCAATGAAAAGGTTGTGATTCGATCGCATGCGATTTCCTCCATATCCAGGGTGTCTTTTTGATACCGCCGTCGTTAATTTGGATCCCATCAGTCAGGATCGGTTCGTTTGCCCCTAACCAACGGAACAGACCCTTGACGGAACTCCAATCCGTGGACTCGATGCTGATAGTACCGCAGTAACTGAAGTACCTGTCTTCGTCCCGACATCGTGCGCCCGATTGATGTAGCGACGAGCAACTTCCGCATGGGCCAGGGGAGCATACCATGGCTGGATTGCCTGCGTCAATGCCTAAAAGACATTTTTAAAACAACATATATATTAACCTGTGCCTTCGGAATATCCCTTGTTGCTTCGGAATATTCGTCCGCTATGCCGTTCAAGGACTTACGGCACCCAGCCGATAAGCCTAGATCATGCTCAAACTACTGCTTCAGACCCTCGTTTCGGCCCTCCGATCCCGTGATGCGCTGATCGCCGAAAACCTCGCCCTCCGTCACCAGATCGAGGTGCTGAAGCGAAGCGGCAGCCGCCCACGTCTCCGATGGCGCGACCGCGCATTCTGGGATCTCCTCAGCTGCCTCTGGCCCGGCTGGCGACGGTCGCTGTACATCGTCCAACCGGAGACCGTCATCCGCTGGCATCGCCAGGGCTTCCGCCACTACTGGAGATGGAAAAGCAGGCCACTACGCACGGGACGTCCACGCATTTCCCGCGAGATCCGCGATCTGATACGCGAGATGTCCCTGGCCAACCCGACCTGGGGAGCGCCGCGGATTCATGGCGAGTTACTCAAGCTCGGGATCGATCTTCACCAGGACACGGTCTCGAACTACATGGTGAAGCCATCGAAACCTCCGTCGCAGACCTGGCGAACGTTCCTGGCAAACCATGCCAAGGACATCGCCTCAATCGACTTCTTCACGGTGCCGACCGCGACGTTTCGGGTACTCTACGTATTCCTCGTTCTGGACAACGCGGGGCGGCGCATCTTGCACTTCAACGTAACCGAGTCGCCGACCGCAACGTGGACGGGCCAGCAGATCGCCGAGGCGTTTCCATGGGATACCGCTCCGAGTTATCTGCTACGAGACCGCGACGGGAAGTACGGCGAGGACTTCGCGCGTCGAGTCACCGCTCTGGGCATCGAGCAGGTGCTGACGTCTCCGCATTCACCGTGGCAGAACCCGTACGTCGAGCGGGTGATCGGGTCGATCCGGCGGGAGTGTCTGGATCGTGTGATCATCGTGAACGAGCAGCACCTTCGGCGGGTCCTGAACGAGTACTTCGACTACTACCACCGAGACCGTACTCACCTTGGGCTTGAGAAGGACTGCCCCGAGCCTCGGGATGTCGAGCCGCTGGAGGCCGGGCCGATCAGGTCGCGGGCGATCCTCGGCGGGCTGCATCATCGGTACTACCGCGACGCTGCTTAGGGGCTATCTGACTGACTTATCTGGTCAGATTTGGGCGGTGAGGACTGCTCGGAGGCGCCGTCCGAAAGGGGGAAGGTCCGATTCGGCGGCTCCACCGTCCGCCTCCACCCGCTATCAGTCCTTCCCGCTATCCGATCGCCGGCATCAGATGCTCAAGAAACCACTCGGATGGAATATTCCGAAGGGACAAGGGCGGGGAGCATAGCATAGATGGAGTGGTGTTTTCAAATAGGCCGTGAATCGGTCCAAGAGGCACCGAAATCGCCATATACGAAAAGCCCGCCAGCGGGGAGGCCGGCGGGCTAGCATGACGAGAGTGGTAATTACTTGGTCAGCAACATCTTACGCGTTTGCACCTCGCCGCCGGCTACGAGACGGCACAGGTACAAGCCAGAGGCTAGGTCTCGCGGCGCGAACGACACACCGTGAATGCCCGCTTCAAGCGGCTTGTCATGTAGTAACGTACTCACTTTGCGGCCAGCCACATCGAAGACCTCGAGGGTGACACTCGTCGCGCGCGCGAGTTTGAAATGCAAGGTGGTACTCGGATTGAACGGATTCGGGAAATTTTGCTGCAGCTCGGCGACGTTGGCCAGCGGCACTTCGCTCCCGTCCGGGACGGCAGTGTATGGAGGATCGGATGGACCCGGCTGGGATTCGTGCCACAGATCATCGATGAGCGCAACCTTGTAGAAATAGCCCCAGCCCGGCCGATCCTCATCCAGGAACGAGACAGGATCGTCGCCTAGCAGCGCTATGCGGTTACCAAGATTCGGAATGAAATCCGGGGTTCGGCTTGCATATACGGCCACGTACTGTGGGTCGAAGGGGAGATAGAACCACTCGAGAAGCGGTGGATCGGGTGAGTAGGTTACAGTGGGAAACTGGATGCCGGCTTCTGGCCAGGTTTCCGGGGTGCTCTGAGGAAGGCCGAGGACCTCGACGTCGTCGAGGAACCAGCCCGGCCACTCGTATGGGATACTGGGGACCAGATCTTGGAAGTAGAATCCGAAACGGACCTGCTGGCCGGCATAGTCAGGCGCGAGATTATCCGAAACGTACTGTGACCAGTCGCTCGAGTTGGTAAAGATCTCAGAGATGTCGACGGTTTCGCCCGTAGAGGTATGAAGCCTGACAACTCCCCAATCACCTTGCGGATGGAATTGCCGCCAGTGTTGGAACTTTAGTTGTACCGGGCCATCAGGGGAACTGGGGATGTCAATCCACGGAGTGAGGAGTTCGGAGTTCGCGTACCGCGGATAATACCCGCTCAAGCTGGTGGCCCAGCAGTGATCGCCTGTGAAGGCGGCTCCCGGTCCGGATGTCGGAGCTCCGACCTCCCAAACACCGTTCGTTGCAGACCAACCTCTCGATCCGCCCTCGAAGCTATCGGGATTGTTGAAGATCATGGGACCTTCAACGATTGCAACGTCATCGATGAACCATCCAGGCCATTCATACGGAATGCTTGGAACACTATCGACGATATGAAATCCGATTCGAACTGTCTGTCCAATATATGGAGCCAGATCGATAATGCATTCCGTCCAGGTACCGGATATATCATCCAAGTTAGCCGACAGTACCTCCCAGGCGCCATCAACCAGTATTTCCACGCGACCATAGTCCCCTTGCGGGTGGAGCTGGTACCAGTGCATGAAGCTCAACCACACCTGGCCCGCCAACGGTGCGGGCGGAATCTCGATCAACGGGCTGATCAGGCGGCTGTTTGTATACCGTGGATAGTCAGCCGTAAGACTGGTTCCCGCGCAGAATAGGCCTGATCGTGGCTCAGTGATTCCGTGACTTGGTGCTCCGATCTGCCACACTCCACGATCCGCGTACCAACCTCCGTAGGCCGGAGCATGGCAATCGGTATCGAAGGTTTCAGGAGACAACCATTCGAACCTACCGTCAAAGATAGCCACGTCGTCGATATACCAACCTGGATGTTCGTATGGGATGCTTGGCACGGAATCAACCATGTGGAAGCCGATCTGTATCATGTGACCTGCGTATTCGGAAAGGTCGATCAAGTAGGGCGACCAGCTACCACCGTAGTTGTAGAACGTTTCGCCGACCGGATTCCAATCGCCTCCATCTACCGAGACTTCGACACGACCGTAATCACCTTGCGGGTGCAGGGCGAACCAATGCCAGAACTGAAGCCAGAGCTGCCCGTCCATAGGGAACTCGGGCAGTTGGATTTCGGGGCTTTCGAACCGTGAGTTCGTGTACCGAGCGTAGTCGCCTGTCAGGTTGGTTGCTGCCACTTGGGTTCCACTATATGCTTCGCAACTTCCGACGGGGCTGCCTACCTGCCACACCCCGTTACTGGCCGACCACAACCCGATCCCATCTTCCCAGTCTTCCGCGAAGTAAACCGACTGTTCGGCGGCGGCTCCCAGGGCAAGGCAACATACGGCGGCAAGCACTAGGAAACCTCGAGTCCATGTATCGAGCATTTGGGCGAACATAGGGGCTCCTCTTGTTGTTGGACGAGAGAGGCGCGCGGCGGGACCCTCGTGCGGCTGTGCTCTCCTCCACTTAATAGGCTTGCTATCTGCATTGGCATCATGCCGTTATGGTTATCACTTCCTTGTCGTCTATTGTGGCAGGAGTCTATCAGATACTGAAATACAGATGTCATCAAATAGGAGGAGAATGGGGTAGGTCTGTGTTAACCAAAATGAAGGCGAGCACAGAAACTAAGAATCACAGAGAATAGCCGTGGGTCTGCGGTCTATCTGAGTTAATAATAATGATTCGATAGTAGAGCAGCCTACGCGGACCCATCCCCGTAACCGTTTGGTCCCAGCAACTTATGGCCATCAAAAAAGCAGGCCGTCAAGCCTGCCTGTGCCACCTCAGTTTTCCGCTACTAAAAGAACTGGCTCGCCTGGTTGGACGTAGATGTGGAAGATTCTGAGAATGGCCGCAACAGCCTAAAATCCTCAGGATACCGGGCGGATGGGATATTCCGAAGGGACAGGAGTATTTCGAAGGAACAACTCCTTGGCTGAGGTCAGTCTACCTCAGAGCGTCCATGCGCGTTGGAATGCCTTCCCCGATTTTATGCCAAGTTGTTTCACATTCTGTCCCCTCGACCAGAAATGGACATGTGTAAAAAATCCAATGTTCTCCGGAAACGGTTGTAATCGAAATAGACGATGTCCCAAGATATACATCAGCAATTTCAGCTACTGGTACAGGAGCCTTCGGCGGAGACGCGTAACTTGATGAACCAGAAGATGTAAAGTAATCCACATACCGCCATTTCTCGTACTCCCATCTCAACTCTACAAAGCGTCCATCTGTTAAGAGCATGCGCTCACCTTGCATAGCGGCGATACCATCAGACGCATTCGGGTTGACCGGAATAGCCATTGTCGAGCCAGCCAGCAATAAAGAGACTGCACATACGACAAGATTAATCTTAACCATTGGCTTCTCCTTCTGCATGCACCCGGCACTTCTCCATGGAATTCCCCTTGTCCCTTCGGAATATTCGTCCGCCCTATGATTTTAAGGCCTTAAGGTGTATTGGTCCACCGAGTTCCGTGGACCCGCAGCAACGCACGGATCTGCTGGGCCTCCGGAATATCCCGTCCGCGCCGCAAACTAACGAGTTAGCATAGCCGCCCGATCCTCGGCGGCCTGCATCACCGCTACTACCGCGACGCTGCTTAGGGGCAATCTGACTGGTGGGTCGGGTCAGTTACCGGGGGTGGGGACTGCTCGGAAGCGCCGTCCGATACAGGGAGAGTCCGCTTCGGCGGCTCCACCGTCCGCCTCCACCCGCTATCAGTCCTTCCCGCTATCCGATCGCCGGCATCAGATGCTCAAGAAATCACTCGGATGGAATATTCCGAAGGGACAGGGCATAAGTTCATTCGGCGGTTGAGGTCTCCCAGGATTCACCCGGGTGCAGCGCGCCTCGCTTCGGCAACTGCTGAGCCTTTGGGTCCAGTAACCCAATGAATGCCTCAAGCTCGCTTGTTGCCCAACTAACGTCGAACATAAATGGAGTTGACAGGTAAAAAAGATCCATGACGGAACTACTCGACTGCTGATCATCCTTCACCCATTGGACCGTCCCAACGTTGTCCAACGATGGGATGTCACCGAAAGACTGCCAACCGAGATAGTCATACCCATCGGGTCGCCGATGATAAACATGCACCTCCAGCCAGCTCCACGGCACCGTTAGGGGATTCAAGGGGACCTCGTAGTACCATGGGGGAAATGAGACGGATTCGAGTCTCACGCTGTAACTGAACGACAGGAAGTAGTCTGGCTCCTTCGTCATTATTCGCAAGATCGCATCCCTGATCTGGAAAAAGCCCTCATACTCTCGCATTCTTCGCCAATCTTCTGAATAGTCAAATACCATAGTCGTTACTATTCCGTCCGCAGGCTGCATTTTCACAGGGCCACCCCGAGAGGCCGGCACTGTAGACGCAGGTTCCAACGTTTGCATCAGTGCATCGATGGTCTGTTTCGGAGTATGGGGATTCCCCACGACACCCAACGCCACATCCCATTCAGGGTCCTTCGAGAGCTTGACGAGTATGGACTCCGGAGTCGCTGGATTATAGCAAACGGAACTGCGCCAATATTTGGAAGAGGAGCCGGAAAGAGATACCAATGTCTCAAGTGGAGTATCCGGTATTCTGGCGATCTCATAATTGTTTGATCTCGATGTACCGCAGGCAATAAGAGTAAGCAGTATCATGGGAGTTGTTGCCCATTTCACTGCGTGTGCTGCCAGGTGGGCACGATTTTCGGTTGGAAACATGGCTCACTTTCCTTTCCCTTGTTGCTTCGGAATATTCGTCCGTCCTGCGATTCAAGGACTTACGGCATCCAGCCGATAAGCTCAGATCATGCTCAAACTACTGCTTCAGACCCTCGTTTCGGCCCTCCGATCCCGTGATGCGCTGATCGCCGAAAACCTCGCCCTCCGTCACCAGATCGAGGTCCTACCGCGAAATTCTATCAGACCAGACCTCCGCTGGCGAGACCGCGCGTTCTGGGACCTCCTCAGCTGCCTCTGGCCGGACTGGCAGCGATCGCTCTACATCGTCCAGCCCGAGACCGTCATCCGCTGGCACCGCCAGGGATTCCGCTACTACTGGAGATGGAAGAGCAGGCCCCGACGGCCGGGGCGTCCACGCATCTCCCGCGAGATCCGCGATCTGATACGCGAGATGTCACTCGGCAACCCAACCTGGGGAGCGCCGCGGATTCATGGCGAGCTACTCAAGCTCGGGATCGATCTTCACCAGGACACGGTCTCGAACTACATGGTGAAGCCAACGAGGCCGCCGTCGCAGACCTGGCGATCGTTCCTGGCGAACCATGCCAAGGACATCGCCTCCATCGACTTCTTTACCGTGCTGACGGCGACGTTTCGGGTGCTGTATGTCTTCTTCGTCCTGGACAACGCCCGCCGACGAATCATCCACTTCAACGTGACCGAGTCACCGACTGCGGCTTGGACCGGACAGCAGATCGTCGAAGCGTTTCCCTGGGACACTGCACCGAGGTATCTGCTACGAGACCGAGACGGGAAATACGGGGAGGACTTCACTCGAAGAGTCCCCGCCTTGGATATCGAGCAGGTCCTGACATCACCAACATTCTCCGTGGCAAAACCCATACGTCGAGCGGGTGATCGGGTCCATTCGGCGGGAGTGCCTGGATCACGTGGTCATCGTCAACGAGCGGCACCTTCGACGGGTCCTCGGCGAGTACCTCGACTACTACCATCGAGACCGGACTCACCTGGGGCTAGCGAAGGACTGTCCGGAGCCTCGAGAGGTAGAGCCTCCAGATAGAGGAGCTGTGCGCCGGCCTCACGGCCGCGCTCCTTGTCGCGCTGGTTCTGGGGGTGATTGGTGCCATCGTAGCCCACGCCGTAGGGCGGGTCGGTCGCATAGAGGGTGGCCTGCTTGCCGATCATGAGGCGGGCGAGTACCGCAGGATCGCTGCTATCGCCGCAGATCAGCCGGTGCCGGCCTAAGATGATCAGGTCGCCCTCGCGGGTGATGGGATCATCAGGGGGTTCGGGGACGTCGTCCAAGTCGGTGAGGCCTGCGTCGGGCTCGAGCTCGGCGAGCAGCTTCCTGGTCTGATCGGCCAGGTCGCCGAAGCGCAGCTGGTCTGCGAGCTCGGGCATGGCCTCGTTGATCTCGGCCAAGAGCAGATGCAGGTCCGGGGTGAAGTCGCCGGCGATGGCCGGGTTGTTCAAGGCGACGTTGAGGGCCTTCTCCTCGGCTTCGTCGAGGTCGACGACCACGACCTGGGTTTCGGTCTCACCCATATTCTGCAGGACATTGAGGCGCTGATGGCCACCCACGACGCGGCCGGTGCGGCGGTTCCAGACGATGGGCTCGACAAGGCCGAAGCGTTCAAGGCTCGCTGAGAGACCAGCCAAGGCTTCATCAGTGATCTGGCGGGGGTTGTAGAGCGCGGGCAGGAGGTCTACGATGGCTCTGCGTTGGATGATGAGATCAGTTGATGGCATGAGTTTACCTCCGTGGATTGCCGCGGACGCTACTCCTTGTCCGCATGCGGCTGGACGCACAACAGATCGGCTTCAGCAGAGGTAAAAGACGTGTCACGGGGAGAAGTCCAAGGCGGGTTGCAGCCTGACAAATAATATTACTTTATTCCATTCTTGTCAACGAGAACTCGATCATACGGAGGGGCTGCAATGCGTATGCGAGACGGGTGGGGTTCAGACGAATCGCCATTCAATAAGAAGCAACGTGATTTTCTGCTGAAGGACATCGAGGGAGATTTCGACGAAAAAGTTAAGTTCTGGTCTCTTGTTGAACGCCAAGTGATTTGGGATGTTAATCTGCACAATGTGCTCGAAGCCGATCCGCCTGCGACACGTGCAGAACAATACAAAGAGATGGACCGGTTGGACCAGCTGGCCGCCGCCACAGCAACTGCATTGGAGGATATCGATCCAGCTACGTGGGCTAGTTATCTGTGGTGGGGCCTCGACCTACTGCATGTCGAAGATGCCGCCGGATTCACGGATCGACTTGCCGAAGATCTCCAGAAGATACGACTCGCTCTCGTCCACGCGAGAGCAAAACTTCCTGACCCTAAGCGCGGCAACCCCGGAAAGCCGAGAGAAACAGGGCTGATCGCCGGGATCGTAGCCGCCTACCACAACGTATTTGGCAAGTACCCGCCAACGCATGAAGACAGTAATTTCTCCAGCTTCATCACGCAGCTGTTCGGATATCTCGGCCACGACCAGTTCGATTACTCCCGCCTGATTAAGAATGCGGTCAAGCTCGTGAAGGCCGACCACGACTAGGGGGACGCTATTCATCCTTCCTGACTAAATAGCGTCCTTAACAGGCCTGCGATAATCCCTTCAAACGCGATCGAGAGCGGATCGGCGATGGACCGCCAAACTGGAAACCCGCTGCTCGACAAGCCTTTGAAGGACGCGGCCCATGTACGAGACCAGTTCCGAACCCTCCAGCCAACAGCACAACATCAGCTACCTGATCGAGGAGTTCGAGTGCATCGACCTGGCGGATGCCTCCGAGGTTGAGCCCGCTCTCTTGTCCCCGTTCCTTGCTCCGGGCGACTTCGCGAATTTCTCCGGTCCACCCGGATGCGGCAAGACCAGGCTGGCTGCGGATCTCATTCTCGGCGCCGTGGCAGAGCACCGCGAAGGTCGTGCGCTTGGAGGTCTCCTGCAGTTCGACCTGGAGCGCCTAGAGGACGCCAACATTGCGATCATCGACGCGGAGAATAATCGCTTCCGTTGGCAGTCGGTGCTCCGACAGAAGATGATCAGAGAGGGGTTCATGCAGCCCAGCGTCCATTCGCGGATCGTCTACCTCCAGCCACACCGCATCGGCCTCCAGGACCCATCGCGATGGTCGCAGGCCACCGAGGATCTCGTCGAGGCGCTTGACTACTACGGCGTCAAGCTAGTCATCGGCGACACGCTCGCACGCATCTGGGCGCCCGAGGACATCAACTCCGCCGCGTGGGTCCAGCGAGGCTACGCGCCGTTTCGAGCCGCCTGCCAGAAGTATGGCATCAGCGGCATCATGCTGACCCATACCGCCAAGTCAAAGGACGCTCCCACTGGCGGACCGATCGGCACGTCCTTTCAAGAAGGCCAGGCTGACGCCCAGATCATGATCCATCGGACCAGGGTTGATGGCATTCCCGGCATTGAACTCACCCACCGCAAATCCCGCCGGTCATTCTGGATTCAGCAGAGCAGCAAGGTGCGGCTTCAGTTTACGCCCGAGCTCGGCTACAAGCCGGCCGGCGATTGGCAGAGAGCATGGCCGCGTGAATGCCCAGACTACGATGCTGAGTTCGAGGCACCTGCGCCCACAACCAAAGATAAGGTGCGCCACTATCTAGAGCAGCATTCCAGTTCTTGGATCAAAACGTCGGAGATCGCCACGGAGATTGGGGTCGAGTCGCGGACGGTCACCACCCACCTGAATGCCCTCGAAGCTGAGGGGCTAGCTACCAGAGAAGGCAATGGCCCCAGCGTGAGGTGGAGGTGGTACGGATGAGCCGGCACCTCCTCGCAATCCCGAATCCCCACCCCCAATCCTACCCATATCTCTTAGAGAGTATATGGGGGCTTCCCGATTTCCGGATAGCCGCAACTGCCTATAGTTCAACGCCTTCCAGTCTATCCGGAAATCCGGAAATCCGCGAATCCGGAAGCATTTCCGGATTGTCATCAACCCCATTCATTTCAACAGCTTTCGTCCGCCAATGCCGAAATCCGCGTTACCGGCTTCCGGATTCATTTCCGGATTCCAGCCGCCACTCTGTGTTCATCGGAAGGAGCCAATGATGAACCTTCAATCGCAAGACCTTGCCATCACCGACATCAAACTCCGCTTTGCCGAAGGCGGGAAGGACGGCCTGCTGGCCTGGGCCTCTTGTGTCGTCGGCGGCAGCATCTTTCTGAACAACATCGCCATTCGTCAGGGCCAGGACGGTCGACTCTTCCTGACCTACCCGGCCAAGAAGACGACCGGGGGCGCGAAGTACCACTACTTCAACCCGATCAGCCGGGAAGCTGCGGAAGCTGTGGAGCGGGTTATCCTGGTGCGGTTGGAGGATCTCACATCCGGTACCCGTCAACACAACGGGATTTGCTGACCAGATGATCGCTCGGCGAAACATCGGAGACGAAGTCATCCTCAGCGAAGTAGCGACGATCTTGGCCGCGGGTTACCAACGTCTTCTCGCACAAATCAACGCAGAAGCCAAGCGTGACGACGATATGCCTAGTCTTTCTGAGAGTGCCTGCATTGACCGCCTTGATGTGTCCGGCCACCAGAGGGATGTATCGGACAGCCCAGAACGCTCAACTCAGAAGCAGAATGCGAGCTAGGTATGTCCGTGAGCATTGCAGCCCAGGTTCGGGCCCTGGAAGACATGAATGTGGCGCAGCTGCGTGAGCGGTGGAAGGAGGTTTTCGGCGAGGAGACCAAGCAGCGGCACCGCCGGTATCTGATCAAGCGGCTCGCGTGGAAGCTGCAGGAGGACCAACTGCCGAGACTGACTGCAGACCAGGAGGCTCGGGTCCAGGAGTACATGCGGGAGTACGAAGCCATGCCACCGGAGAAGTGGTTCCCCAACGCCGGGGGTGGGCGTCGCACCAAGGCCCCTCAGAAGCCAGCTCGCGGCTCGCAAGAGCGGCGGCTGCCCCCGGTCGGCTCCATGCTCACCCGCGACTGGAAGGGCCGCCAGGTAGCCGTGAAAGTCCTCGACGGTGGACGCTTCGAGTTCGAGGACCGGGTCTTCAGATCGCTGTCAGGCGTGGCCCGCGAGGTCACCGGCACCAGCTGGAACGGCTGGAAGTTCTTCGGGCTCGACGGACACACGTGATGATCAGCAAGGTCCAACAGGTCCGGTGTGCTGTCTACACGCGTGTCAGTACCGTCGACCAGGCGCACGGTGAGTTCACCTCCATTGACAACCAGCGAGAGATGGCCGAGGCGTATATTAAGTCGCAGGCCGGCAAGAGTTGGGTCGCCGTCGACGAAGATTTCGACGACCTAGGCTACTCTGCTAGCACCGTCGAGCGGCCAGCGTTGCAGGGACTGCTTGCGGCCATCGAGGCGGGTAAGGTAGATGTGGTTGTGGCATACAAGCTCGATCGACTATCTCGGTCCCTATCCGACTTCATGAAGCTTATGGATCGGTTCACAGCTGCCGGCGTTGCCTTCGTCTCCGTCACCGAGAACTTCTCCACAGAAACCTCAATTGGTCGGCTGACGATGGGACTGCTGGCGACCTTCGCCCAGTTCGAGCGGGAGACGATCGCTGCCAGAACGAAGGACAAAGTCCACGCGGCGCGCCGTAGGGGGAAGTTCACGGGCGGCATTCCCGTCCTCGGCTATCGGATAGCTCCAGAGGGCGGCAAGCTGGAGATCGATCCCGACGAGGCCGATATGGTCCGGGCGATCTTCTCCCTCTATCTGACCGACCAGTCCATTCTTGAGGTCGTCGAGGAGATCAATTGTCGCGGGTGGGTGACCAAGGAGCACGTGACCAAGGCCGGTCGTCGAATGGGGGGGCTGCCGTTTTCGAAGTCGAGCGTTGCCCACCTGCTTGCCAACCCGGTTTACATTGGGAAGGTCCGCCTCAAAGGCCAGGTCTTCGACGGCGAGCATGAGGCGATCGTCGACGAGGTCACGTGGACGCGGGCGCAAGACCTGCTGGACAAGAACCGCAGGAGTCGCGGTGGGCCGAACTACAACCGGTACGGGTATCTGCTGAAGGGGCTGGTCCGTTGCTCTGCCTGCGATGCAGCCATGTCGCCGTCGACCACGAGGAAGGGCTCCCGGTCGTACCGATACTACGTGTGTACCGGTGCGATGAAGAAGGGCTATGGGACCTGCCCGTGCCCGTCAATCCCTGCTAAGAAGTTGGAGGACGTGGTGGTCGACCAGATCCGAGTCATCGGCCAGGATCGCGACCTTCAGCGGGAGACGCTGGCGCAGGCGAGGTCCAATAGGGAAACCAAACGTCCCGTGCTACTGGGCGAACAGAAGCGCCTACGTCGGCGGCTGGAGAAGGTCCGAGGCGACATTCGCTGCCTACTGGATGCGCTCGCCACAGGCGAAGGTGGGGCGTCTGTGGGCGAGGAGATCGCACGGCTGGAAGACGTGGCCAGCGGACTGGAGCGGCGGTTGGCTGAGATCACCAAGGACCTTGCCGCCCTGGCCCGTGACACCGTCAACGAGGCCGACCTCCGTAAGGCGCTCTCCTTATTCGACCCCATATGGGACGTCCTGTTTCCCATGGAGAGGGAACGGATCATTCGCCTGCTGATCGATCGGATAGACCATGATGGTCGCACAGGGAAGCTGGGGATCGAGTTCGGTTGCTCCGGTATCCGGACACTGGCCGGAGAAATCGGCGTAGCAAAGGAAACCACATGCGTGTCGAACTAGATGTCGACCTGAAGTCGCCGGATGACAGACGACCGACCACCCCGCCGACCAAGACCGCGGAGCCGAGCCGCACGAGAGAAGATCGCAGGCTACGAAGGATCGCGTTGGCCCGAACCATGGAAGCCAAGATCGCAGCGGGCGACTTCACCGACCTGGCCGACGTTGCACGCACCTGCGGCGTGTCGAGGGCACGGGTCAGCAAGGTAGTTGGCTGACCGATTGTGAAATCGCGGTGACCCGAGCCTGTTGACATCCATAAACGGGTGAACTATGCTCGCCGTCGATTCCGCCGCAGTTTTCGTGGCACGGCACGGCGTGGCAAGGCATGGCATGGCACGGGTTCAGTAACGAAAAGCTACGAAACCGTTCCGAGGAGGAATCCCCATGTCTAGAGTCACGATGTTTGGTGATCACCGGTTCGATCTCGATCAGGCGAAGTATATCGCCGACGACGAACGCGATTGCTGGGTCGGCAGGACGAAGGCGGGAACTTGGTTCATTTGCGACGGGTGTGACGATGAGATTGTCGCTGCGCTCATTGACGATGAATCCGACGCCAGTTCGGTCGAGTTTTGCCAGACTCTGTTCGATCACGGATTCGCAAACGTGGTGATGGAGCACTTTCCCGGTTATGCCGAAGATGTAATTCCAGAGGCTTAATCGGGATACTGCGGCGGTTCGGGGAGGCGGCAGTGATGTCGTCTCCCTACTTTTTTAAGGCCGGCTACAACCTTAGCCCAAATCTTGGAGCTAATCCGCGACCGGGAAGACCGCTTGCTGCGCCGAATCGCGCTGGCGCGGGTCATCGAGGCCAGTGTCGAAACGGGTGCTTTCACGGGCTTAGCCGACATCTCCAGCACCTGCGGCGTGTCTAGGGCGAGGGTGAGCCAGCTGGTGAACAGGACGCTGTATAAAGAGTAAGCCCGCCAGCAGCTGAGCCAGCGGGCTTGGTATCAACAACTAGGTCGCTCACCTCACCAGCATGACCTTCTTCGACTCGATCCGCTCATCCGTCTCCAGCCGGACGATGTACGTCCCTGAAGGCACGGCTCGGTCACCTGAATCGCGGCCGGTCCAATTGACCGTGTGCTGCCCAGCGTCGAATTGCCTCGATGCAAGCGAGGTCACCTGCCGACCCGTGAGGTCGTAGACACTGACTTCAGCCCAACCCGCTCGAGGCAACGAGAACGACACCGTCGTCTGGGGATTGAAGGGGTTCGGATGGACTGCGAGCCTTACACCGGCGTTCGGGACGTCCACGTCGGAGTCGGGATCGTCAGGATCACCCTCTAAAGCAACAATATCTTCGCACTGGATCGGCAGGATCTGAAGGCCGGATTCGCCGTCAGCGACATAGACATGGGTGCCCGAGATCGCCACTCTCCTGGCATAGTCCGGAGTGTTTACACCGCCTATGATCGGGTGGCTACTCGGGCCGGTGATTGTAATATCGATCACTTGAAGACCGGACGCCCAATCCGCGACGTAGGCGTAACTGCCCGAGACCGCCACGCCATAGGCAGAGCCCGGCGTTTCGACACTCTCTACAATCTGAGGATTCTCGGGAATTGTGATGTCGATTACTAGAAGACCGAGACCGGAATCCGCGACGTAGGCTAGGGCACCCGAGACCGCCACGTCTAACGCGCTGCTCGGCGTGTCCACGCTCCCCGCGATCTGGGGATTTTCCGGATTCGTGATGTCGATCACTTGAAGACCGAACATCCAATCTGCGACGTAGGCGTAGTCGCCCGAGACCGCCACGTCTTCGGCATAGCCTGGTGTATCAACACTCCCCACGATCTGGGGGTCTTCGGGATCGGTGATATCAATCACTTGAAGACCAGACTCACCATCCGCGACGTAGGCATGGGTGCCTGAGATCGCTACGACCAAGGCAAAGTCCGGTGTATCAACACTCCCCACAATATGAGGACTTTGTGAATCGGTAACGTCAATCACGTGGAGTCCGTAACCTGCGGTCGCGACGTAAGCATGAGTGCCCGAGATCGCTAAGCCAAAGGCACCGCCCGGCATATCCACACTCCCCACAATATGAGGGCTTTGCGAATCGGTGATGTCAATCACCTGGAGACCGGACTCCCAATCCGCGACGTAGGCATGGATGCCCGAGATCGCTACGTCACGCGCGACGTCAGGCGTGACCACACTCCCTATTGTTTGGGGAATCACCAGACTTGTGATATCGATCACTTGGAGGCCGAACGATTCGGTCGCGACGTAAGCATGAGTGGCCGTGACGGCTACGTCCGAAGCGTCACCGCCAAATTCCACGCTCCCCATAATTTGAGGACTCTGCGGATCGGTGACGTCAATCACCTGGAGACCGGATTCACCGTTAGCGACGTAGGCATGGTTGCCGGAGATCGTCACGCCCTGTGCGGCATCGGGTGTGTCCACACTCCCCACGATCAGAAGACTCTCCGGATTGGATATGTCGACGACCTGAAGACCAGACCCACCATCCGCGACGTAGGCATGGGTGCTGGATGCTGCGACACCCAGGGCAAGCCCCGGTGTTTCGACGCTCCCCACGAGCTGGGGAATCTCCGGATTGGAGATGTCAACAACTTGAAGACCGGAACTAGAGGCCGCCACGTAAGCATGCGTGCCCGAGATTGCAACGCCCCGAAGACTGCCCGGAATGTCCACAGTGCCCACGATCTGAGGATTCGCCGGATTCGTGAGGTCGATCACAAGAAGACTGGAATACAATTCTGTGACGTAAGCATAGTTGCCAGCGACCGCCACACCAGTGGCAGAGTAAGGCGTGTCCACACTTCCCATGAACTGAGGACTCCCGGGATTCGTGATGTCGATCACCTGAAGACCAGAATACCGAGCCGCGACGCAGGCATGATTGCCTGAGATCGCTACGTCCGAGTAATAGTTTCCCGGTGTATCAACACTCCCCACGATCTGGGGACTCCCCGGATAGGTGATGTCGATCACCTGCAAGCCGGGATTGCCCGCGACGTATACGTAACGGCCCGAAACCGCTACGCCATTGGCAGAGCCAGGCATGCCTACAACCCAGTGCAGGTAGTCCTCATAGTAGATGCAGTCCTGAGACGCTGTAACCGCCGGTAGCAGCAGCGCGATTAACAGAACAGTCACTCCGAATCTCATCGTACTACCTCCGGGCTACCGAGCTGGGTCGATACGCGGCGAGCAATGAACGCGCAGACAAGTGGCAGGTTGCCCACGGTTCGATCGGTCGTCGCAATCTATGTCGGAATGAGTGCAGACAGGCACGGAGGCAGCCGCGAGGATGTCCGGCATGTGTCGACCCACGGAGACGAGCGAGGTGTGGGCTGCGGGGGGAGCGTATCAAATAGGGGAGTACAGGTGTCCGCAAATAGCGAGTAATATAGCGATCCTGGTAGTCGGTTTCCCTCCTATTCGGCTTCGTACCGAGTACGGGCTTCCTGAGGTCCAATAGTGAGAAAGCTCAGCCTGCAATCGCCTGCCGCCCCCAAGAGATTGCCCGCCAGCGGGGAGGCCGGCGGGCTAGTGTTCGGATTGATAGCTTCCTACCTGACCAGCGTCATCCTCCCATGCGCCACCTGGCCGTTGGATTCCAGGCGGGAGAGGTAGACGCCGCTGGGCACGGCGCGACCGTTCGAGTCGGTGCCTGCCCACAAGACTTCATGCCGACCGGAGGCGAGAGGTTCATCGACTAGTGTGGCAACCAGATGACCCTTGAGGTCATAAATGCGAAGTCTGACTGGTCCTGCTGTGTGTATGGAGTAAACGATAGTCGTTCTTGGGTTGAAAGGATTCGGCTGGACTTCCAAATGGACCTGATCGGCGTTTGGTAGGTCACCAATGCCAACCGCAACACCATCAACAAACAATACTTCCTCAGCAGTAGGTTCGGGGTATCCGTCTATGGTGCCGTCATTGTCGTAATCTACTTCGCAGATGAATTCTGCAGTCACCGGATCGTACTCAATCGAGACATGTGTTTCGGACTGAACTTCGACTTCATATGCTTGAAGCAATACGCTGCCCTCATTAGTTGCCGATATCCACGATGTCGCCGCGGTTCCACTTCCTAATCCGTTAATGTTGAGGCTGCAATCTAGTGAAGCGGGTACATTGAAACTCCATGAACTGTCCGCATTGCTGAAGGACACACCTTCGATCTCATGGATTATTTGACCGTCCACAATTCCTGCTCTATTACCTTCTATATCTTCAATATATGCTTCGACCGGACAATGAACTAGAATCGAAGAGAAACCTTCAGATACTCGACGAGATAAATCACTAGCATAAGCTTCAAGCAGATCGCCTAAACCCGGCATATATCTCCCGACAACTGGATCAGCGAATATCAGAGCCCGCAGCTCTACATCAAAATAATTACCCGAGAAACTATAACCCCCATTATGTGGTTTCAAATCTCCGTAACGTAGTTGGCCAATTTCTCGATTATCGTGGATTATAAGCCGATGATACTCTCCATTATCAATGTGGCCGACCACCAACAAAGTATGTGCCTTTTTCCAGTGTTGCTCGCCAAAAGGAAAGTACCTGAACGAGCACGCTATTGGTTCGTTCTCACCTAGTGCGGTCTCGACAGATTCCATTGCATCATCTAAATATATATCGTCACAACACCACCCATGCTCCGCCCAAACCTCGATATCTGCTATTGTGTTCCATGCATTATAGATGGCGTGTCGGCCCATGATGCGAGTTTGCTCTTCGGCATCTGTACGGGGAACTAGAGCGACGTTCGCGAAGCCGTCGGGAACTTCGTTACTGATAAAATAGTCACCCACCGACGATGCCATGCCGGAACAATACCCGATCGGCAATTGATGCACCAGCCACTCGACAAGCTCATAAGGCAAGGAGAGAGTTGTATAGTAATCCATTGCCAATTCCACCGCAGAGCCCTCAATCGCTGCTATAGCATCGACTAGTTCACCGTTTGTAAAACCATAGCCATCTATACTAGCGTCGAAATCAGTCAAGGTAAGTTCAATGCTCGGCAGTGTGTACTGCGTGCCATCAATTTCAACGATACATGATGCGACATAGTTGCCTGGTTCGCCGTATCCGTGATTCATATATTTAAAGCTACTTCCATTTCCATTGTACAGACTATCTTCACCATCCCCGTAGATAATATGTATGCTCTGCCAGTCAAGAGGTAGATGCTCGACCAAGAAAACAGTATCTAACGCTATACTGCCTTCATCGGATACCCTCGCGGAAATACTCATGTCTGGCATCTGTGAATTGTCATCTACCTCCATCACAAACTGCCGCCATAGATCCGACGTATCTTGACGTGAATCATTCCACGCTCCGGGGTTTCCGGTGTCGTCTCCATACAATATAGCGTAGTCTTCATCGTAATTATTGTTTGGTTCACCGTCATTCCAGTTCGTATAAGTAACAGGAGAGCCATCCGACCAAACCCATTCGCCTTCTACCTCTTCATCGGTGAATCCAATCCAAATACGATCTGTTTCCGCAACTGACGCAGCGGCTAATGCGATATCGTTCTCCTCTTGACTGCCGATCGATATCAGATTCCCCCCAGCTGCTTCACAGATCGCTTGTGCATTCGTCCATGTAGTACGAGGACCAGTGTATCGGTAGTATGTAGAAGATCCAATGGCAGCAAGGAATTCAAAATCCTCAGACTCTTCTACGAGACAACTCTTCGGCACAACCTGGAGGCCACTATCTATTCCACCTGCGAAAATGAACTCGCTATTATAGTCAAAACCGCGGGTGTCACCCGGCGTATCAAGCCATTCGATGATCGAAGGTGCCTCCGGATTAGAGATGTCTATTGCACCGATTCCAGCAGCTTGTGCAGATACGAACGCAACATCGCCATCGATCCTGATGTCCAGACCGCCGGGAATTTGCAGTGAGTTCACAATTGTAGGATCGATTGGGTTATCGACGTTGATCACCCGCAAATGTCGTAGACTAGTATCCGAACTCATCGTAACCAAGTACGCGTAAACTCCATCAATTGCAACGTCTCGCGCTTCTCCAGGCACGGTCAGCCGGGCGGCAATGAACGGTACAGCCGGATCGCTCACATCGAAGACGACCAGCTCACCCGCATTGGTCGTGCTCTTGACGGCAACGAACAGGTAGTTACCCGACTTATCCAGGCCCCAAGTCTGATACGTATCATCAACCTGGCCGACCAATGATGGCGACGCTGGATCGCTCACATCGATGATCTTGGTGCCTTCATAGTAGCAACTTACATACAGTAAGTTTCCGTCCAAGAAAAGATCGTGAGCATAATCCACGGACCCAACCGAACCAACGTGTTCTGGTTGTTCGGGCGTTGAGACGTCTATGATTCTTACACCGCCACCAAGATCGGCGACATACAATAGACCGCTGCTATAGACGGCAGTGCGTGCGTTAACTGGCGTATCTAGGGTCGCAACCAATTCTGGCGAATAAGGGTCAGCGACGTTAACAACGTGAACGCCACTAGCAGCAGCCATTACATAAGCGACCGAACCATTGAGAACGACTCCTCGCTCATTTCCTGGGAAGTCGAAGTCAGCGTAGCCTGGACAAGCATGTAGGGATGTTACCAACACTGTGAGCGAGAGAATAACGATCCGAATCGTTCGAAAGACGATAGAATGTGAATTCATTCGATAACCTCCAGGTCGATTAATGATTGAGATCTAATCAGTGCTATTGTCGAAGAGTAGTTGCGCTTTTGATTGCTAGTATTGCGGAAGGGGGCAATGCTCATGGATTGAGTCGGAATATGGTGATGTTTATGGTGGGACTATATCGAAATCAACCAGAAGATGAAACACAAAAGTCATCAAATAGATGGAAAATAGCCTAGGTCTGTGTTAACCAAAATGACGGCGAGCACAGAAAATGAGAATCATAGAGAATAGCCGTGGGTCTGCGGTCTGTCTGAGTTAACCAAAATGATTCGATAGTAGAGTAGCCTACGCGGACCCATCCCCGTAACCTTTTGATTCCAGCAACTTATGACCATTAAAAAAGCAGGCCCTCAAGCCTGCCTGTGCCACCTCAGTTTTCCGCTACTAGAAGAACTGGCTCCCCTGCTTGGACGTAGAAGCGGAAGATTCTGAGAATGGCCGCAACAGTCTAAAATCCTCAGGATACCGGGCGGATGGGATATTCCGAAAGGACAGGATAGGACGACATGGCTTGCTCCTAAGATGTCTGCGGGGAAGGAGCATGTCGATTGTAACACATTTTTCGACAACGGATTATAAAGATGATGGAGTTATTTAAAATCGGTGGACCAATACAGCACCGCTAGCGGGGCCGCAGGCGATGGACGGACCCCAAGAATCAGCCCGCCAGCGGGGAGGCCGGCGGGCAAGTGTTGAGTTGCAGCAATTCCTACTTCACCAACGTCATCCTCGTCGTCTCGATGTACCCACTCGCCTGCATCCGGCAGAAGTACGCTCCAGAAGCCATTCGCCTACCTGAGTCGTCCGTCCCATTCCATAAAATCTCATATCTACCGGCAGGCTTGAACTCATCCACGAGCACCGCCACGCGCCTCCCAGAGACGTCATAGACACAGATCTGCACCCGGCATTCCTGAGGTACAGTGAATGCAATCCGCGTCGCCGGATTGAATGGATTGGGCGCATTCTGCTCGAGCGCATAGGTGTTCGGCACTGCCCCCTCGGGCCTCCGGTACGCGATCTGCTCAATATCCAGCGGGATTACGTCGCCATCCACCAACTGACCTCGATTTATCGTCTCGGCAATGTCCTTGGCCAGCTCATAGTCACCGCCCGAATCGTCGATGATCAGATCGCAGTACGTGATGGCCTGTGACAGTGTCGCGCCGTCCTCACTCACTTCAGCCGGCAACGACAGGTATCCGGCGGAAGCATTCAGCAGTAACGCCATGAAGTGCTGCCGCGCCCGCGCGATCGGCTCTTGTTGGCCGCGCAGGTTCAGGAGGCTTTTGGCGACCTCGAGCTTGTCCGCGCACTCGTCGGAATCAGGCGGTTCGTACACGACAACCTGGTTGACCGAGTTGCTGTTGAAGTGGGCTTCGATGTTATCCAGGAATGCGCAGAGTTCGCCGCCGGTTAGCTGTGCGTTCCCGTTACCTCCGGTCGCCACGCCGACCTGGTGCTTCCAGAATCCCGTTCCGCGTGGGTTGCCCGTTGGTTCGGTGCAGGTCAAGACAAAGTCTGCTGACGCAACGTGGGTGCCAAAGACCGTCGCGGGGATGTCCTGCACCGCTGCGGCGTAACCCAACGGCGTCATCACTGAAACGACGTAGTCGCCGACGGGCAGATCCGGAATGAAATAGCTGCCCGAGTCTCCGGTCTCGCCGCTTGCCGCCAGGTCACCCGTCACCGCGTCATAGGCGTCGACGACTACACCGTTGAGTGCGGTTCCCGGTGCGGGGCAGTCCGCCAGCACACTTCCGACAATCGAGCCAGTTTGTGGGATCAGCAGGCAGTCCCAGCCGACGATCTTGGTGCCGTCTGTCAGGTCCGCGTTTAGCTCCAGGATTATCTGGCCGCCGCTGACGAGTCCGACCATCGCGTCCGCAATGGCCTGACGGTCAAACTCCAGAGAGAGATCCAACACACCGTCAGTGCCAGTCGTGCAGTCACACATATCCTGAGGATCGTTCGCCGGCTTGCCGACATCTGCGAGACTAACGGCCAGCGGAGTGACGCCCAGCAGGTTGATCGTGAGCTGGTCAATTAGACTCGGATCGAAATCCGGCGTTCCCAGGATTGCCACAGGCAGCACATCCGGAATGAACGGATCAAGAGCGTTCGGACAGGTGCCAGGCAGTACGTCAAGGGCTACGACTCGCCGGGCAATGGTCGTGATGTAGTCGCCCGTTTCCGGATCTAGGACCACCTCAAAGTCGGTGGCGACACGTCGTGTCTCTCCAGCCGCGAGCGGTACCTCGACGGTGTTCTGGTACATGACCACCCCATCGGGAGAGACTACGTACCACTCCATCCAGTAGTCCAGGTCCTCAATGGCCGTCATTTCGAAGGTATAGATACCGTTCTCTGCGCCCTGCTCCGGGCTGGGAATCACTATCGCTTGAACCAGCTTCGAGCCAGGCTCGACTGTCTCGTTCTCCTTGAAGTAGCCACCCAGGCCCATTTCATTGGTTGTGGCGGAGAGAACCCGCCCCTGATTGTCCGTTACCTGGATCTCGACGGGGGACCAGCCTCCGCGCCAGATGAGGTATGAATTGTGTAGCCACCACCCGTCACGGATATACCCACCGGGCATGGCCGGCAGTTCAGGCGCAAGGAGGGGTAGATTGTCTTTCCCGTCATACGGAATATCGGTGTCTCCAATGAAATCCCCGGCCGTACCATCACCGCTGCCGTCGTCCTGGCCCCAGTAGTCGATCCAGTAGTTGCCGACACCCTCGTCGGTGTTCACCCAGATGTTGGTCTGGTCCGATTCAAGGCAGGGATCGAGGATCGTGTTGTTGTAGATCCAACTCGTCGTATTCAGCAGCGCCAACCCCATGCTGTTATCCCGGATGTAGTTGCGGGTGACGATATTCTGACTGTCGCCACCGAGCGAGATGCCTACAACATTCCCGTAGAACACGTTGTCGGTAATCAAGGCGCCACCATCGTAACTGACTACCACTCCTTGGGTGAATCCCGTGATATAGAGATGTGTCACCTTTGCGTTGTTGGCGCCGGAGACGTAGACGCCGTACCCGTAGTCGGGACCACCTCCGGTAATTACGTGCCCATTTCCGTCAACGGTGACGCTGTCTCCAACCACGACGAACCCGGTCCCGTCAAACACCAGATCTGACTCGAGAGTGATGCTTCGCGTGAGCATCGATCCGGGGCTGAGCGTGGAAAGTGGGTTCTTCGTCACGACCATGGTCGTGTCACCCGTCTCGGGGTCGAAGACCGTCTCTATACCGACGTCTACGTGCCATGACTGGCCACTGGGCATCCATACGTCGTCGATTTTCTGTTCCACTAGCACCGAATCGCCGACCCCCACGTACCAGTCGAGCCAGAAATCCAGGTTCGCTAGCGCATCGATCTTTAGCGAGTAGATTCCGTCCGGAGATAAGCCGTCGGGCCGGGACAACATCAACGCGTTGACCAACTTTGTACCTGGTTGAACCAACTCGTCTTCTGAATAGAGACCGCCAAGTCCGATTTCGTTGACTGTCGATGAGAGACGATCGCCGAAGTTGTCCACTAATTCAATTTCCACGGGAGACCAACCGCCGCGCCAGACTAAGTATGGGTTATCCAACCACCAACACCGCATTAGTGGGTCGTCCTCGGGAGGCTCGATAGGCGCCAGCGTGATCAACGGATTCGAGTCGACATCCCAGTGCGGCAGATCCGTGTCACCGATGTAGTCGCCTTGGAGCCGCCCTACGCTACCATCATCGACTCCCCAGTAGTCACTCCAGTAGTTGCCGAATTGGAGGTCTGGGTCGATCCAGAGGTTGTCTCCGGAATCCTCGACCTGCACGTCGTTGTTGAAGAGGATGTTTCCGTAGATCCGGTTCCCCACCGCCGTCGCGGATACTCCAAGCTGGTTGTCTCGGATGATGTTGCCCACGACGACGTTTCCGGAGCCACTACTGAGGAGGATACCCGTGCTCCCATCACGGAGCACGTTGGCGGCGATCGTATTGCCGTCGCCGAGGATCTCCACGCCAGTCCAGCCAGGCAAGCCTGACGGGCTAAAATCGTTTCCCTCGATCACGTTGTCATTGCCGCAGCAGAGAACAGCCACGCCGCCACTGCCGAGGATCGTGTTGAATTGTCCATCCAGGGTCACGCCGTTGCCGGCGACGACCAATGGCGTGCCGGTGATCGTCAGATCAGATTCGAGAGAAACGCTTCCCGTAATCACCGAGCCCCCGCTCAGCGTGCTCACGGGGTTCTCCTCGGTCAGGAGGACCGTCCGTCCAGTTTCAGGATCGGTCGTTGCCTCGATCCCCACATCGACGTGGTAGGTCTGGCCGGCTTTCATGGGTACGCCTTCAATCCTGCGTACGAGATCGACCTCGCCGTTGGAGCCGACGTACCATTCCATCCAGAAGTCCAGGTCGTCCTGCGCAGTCATCTCGAAGGTGTGGATGCCGTCCGCCGAGGCGCTGTCCGGCTCGGCGTTGATGAGCATCTGGACTAGCTTGGTTCCAGGGTTGACGGTCTCGTCCTCGGCATAGAAGCCGCGGAGGCCCAGTCCGTTTGCGGTTGCCGATAATTCGAGCCCATGATTGTTAAGGAAACGCACTCCGACGGGGGACCAACCGCCACGCCATACCAAATAGGAAGGCATACCCCAAAACGGACTGATCTCACCTCCCTCTCGCCAGAATGGCGATATCGCCGGGTTCAAATCGACGTTCTCATGAGGGATAGCCGTGTCACCCAAGTAGTCGCCAGCAAGTCGGCCCGCGGCGCCGTTGTCGAAACCCCAGTAGTTGCTCCACAGGTTGCCGATTCCATCCACCGGATCGGCCCAGATGTTGCCGCCGGCGTCCTCGATCTGATCGTCGTTCCCCCAGATGATGTTGTGGTAGATGCTGTTGAAAGACGAGAGGGTGTTGATTCCCATTTGGTTGTCGCGGATCACGTTCTGAGCGAGGGTTGTCTGGCCGAACTCGCCGATCCTTACGCCAACCTGGTTGTTCACTAGCAGATTGAATTCAAGCGTATTGCCATCACCGTGATCGACTGAGATACCGGTCGCGAAGCCCGAAGCGAATACGCTCGTGACTGTAACTCCCGCGTAGCCGTCTACGACTATACCGCGGCCAACGCCGCTGCCTTGAATCCGGTGCCCGTTGCCGTCGATCGTGATCCCATCGGCGGCGACAACGAAGCCGTCGCCCTCGAAGACGAGATCGGCCTCGAGCACAATGTCCTCCGTCAGCACAATCGGCTCGGAACCGCCTTGGCTATGAGCGGCAGTTGCGAGGAAGACGCAGCCAAATAGCGCGAGCACGAGACGCATATGGAGGCCTATCATGATCTCCTCCTTTGGGTATCCTTTCTGTATGGCAGGCCGCCGAGAGCCCAACACGTGGTCGGATTCGCGACGGGGCGTCTCGAAATCGGCTACAATAAGGCTAGACACAGCCTCTGTGATGTCCGGCAGGAGTTTGCCCACGGAGACGAGCGAGGTGTGGGCTGCCGAAGAAGCCTAGCACCAATTGGAATACAGGTGTCATCAAATAGGAGGGAAATAGGGTAGGTCTGTGTTAACCAAAATGCCGGCGGGCACAGAAACTAAGAATCATAGAGAATAGCAGTGGGTCTGCGGTCTGTCTGAGTTAGCCAAAATGATTCGATAGTAGGGCAGCCTGCGCGGACACATCCCCGTAACCGTTTGATTCCAGCAACTTATGGCCATCAAAAAAGCAGGCCCTCAAGCCTGCCTGTGCCACCTCAGTTTTCCACTACTATAAGAACTGGCTCCCCCGCTTGGACGTAGAAGCGGAAGGATTCTGAGAATTCTTCTGTCTAGCGCAGCATATAAAGGTGCAAGAATGCGCTACCGGAATAGGTCCTTTAAGTCACTTAGGCTCTTGGTCTCAGCGGGAGTGGATTCATCCCTGAAAGGCTCGAAGTTTACGATATAACACGCTTGATCACTGTCGTTGAAATCTCGAATCCAAGCCGCGATGCTGTCGGAATTATCCGTACCCCAGTAGTTATCCGTCATATCCAAGACAACGGGGTCTGTGCAGCCCAGGCGATCTTCCACCCAGACGGCACCTCTTTCACCTCTTGCAATATCACAAGCATGGACTGAAATAGGCCCTATATGCGACAAATAGATGGAACAGTCTGATACACTTTCAATAATAGAGCTGTTCAATTGTATAAAATTATCCGATGAAGAAGATTTTATCACATTGTCCTGATTGCGAAAATAGCAGGAAGTGACCGTTACGCTTGATTGAATAGATGGGGATAGGCAAACATTACTTTGACCATCGAATAAGCAGTTTGCAAAAGCAGTGTTTCCACCAAAAACAATTGTCGCGCCAACAGCTCCTTCATAGAATTCACAGTTTTGGATGTTGGCGTTTAGCACATTATAAAATCCAAGATGCATTTGCGACCACGTGTGTACATCCCATAGCCTAAATAGGCAGTCACTAATTACAAGTTCGCCTTGACCATTGGCATAAACGTGAATGCCATCTCGGGCCATATGATTAAATAAGCAATCCTCTATCCTTGCAGACCCACGGTCGCCAGCCATGAAAGCGGATATCCAGTTACCGTAGAATGAGCAATTACGTGCTATAACGGTGTCGGCTCCGTCGCTTTCATAACTAGAATAAAAAGCATGGTGCATGTTCTCCATGTGCAACTTCTCAATCCTAATAATTTTGTTGCCCAGGTAGTCTCCAGTAATGATCCCCTTGTGATTACCCTGCTCCAGGTCCCAGGGCTCAACCTGTCCAATGATTGTCTCAGGACCTGAACCAATAAGCGTTAGCTCATGTTGAGACACAACGACCCGAACGCTGTCTGACCATCCAGGACAGGAAAAAAACTGTTTATTGTCGTATCGCCCAGGGCCGATTTGAATTGTGTCCCCGGAGGAAGCAACATTTACTGCCTCCTGGATAATCATGAACTCTCCCGTCCCATCCCTCTCTACTGTCCAGGTGCGGGTCCAGGCAGAAGATACAAGAAGGCAGAGCAGCACTATAGTTCGTGAGCCAAAGACTACCATTCGCATCATGCTAGATCTCTCGTTCGGTTGCGACCATGGGGGACCAGGCTATACCCGGCCCCCCAAGCTCATTCATTGCAATAGCATCAGCCTTTGTGTCAATCGAACTGTTCCAGACTCAAGGAGCATTAGATATACTCCGCTGGCTTGTGGCCGGCCACGGCTATCACACCCATTCCAGGTCACAGTATGCGCCCCAGCCTTAAGCGAGCCAGAGACGAGAGTCCGAACCAAGTAGCCTCGGATATCGAAAACCCTCAACGCAACATCTCCATCAGAAGGTATCACGAATCGAATATTCGTCTGAGGATTGAAAGGATTGGGTGATGCACTGAGACTCTCTACCAGCGGTACAACCTGTTCAGATGCGCTTTCGCTGGCCAGCGTTTCACTACTGTTTCGCCTCAGCACCAGAATGTCGCCACTCTTTGCAGCACCCATGATGGGTTGGACAGCCATCTGAAACTCAGGGCTTAAAAGATCCCACTCATCTTCTTCAGAACCAATCCAGCAGCGGATCTGGCCGTCGCCCAATCCGTACCCCAGGCCGCAACCAGTTCCCTCATGCTCAAATGCCCCGTCCAGCGGCAAGCGGAAGACCAGAAAGAGGCCGTCCGTTTCTGTAGCTAGCGCCTGGATGAACGTGTGCTCGCTCCAGTCCAACGATTCGCCTACTAGGTTGTCTTTTGCCACATGGTGGAGGCGACTGAGTATGACGCGGATTGATATATGGTGTGGCATCTCGGGGGAGTGGGCTGTTAACCTTTTTGGCCCAAGGCACAGAATCTCAGAATTTCAGAACAATATAGTCTGGGGGTCCGGATTGGACGCAGAACAAACCATTCTGAGAATCGACTGAGATCCCAACCGAAAAATCCACTCCCGCTAACCCTTTGAAACCAGCAACTTACCAGCATGAAAAAACCGCCCGAAGGCGGCCTCTCTGTTAACTCCATCATCAGTGGATTTCCCTACAAAAAGATCTGGCTCCTCCGGTTGGACTTGAACCAACAACCCTTCGGTTAACAGCCGAATGCTCTACCATTGAGCTACGGAGGAGCCTCTATTCGCGGTAAGTTGCCCGCCAAGCCCGGATGCGAAGTCCAGGGATGAGAGTCCAGGGCCCAGCGAGCGGATCGGCAATATAACCAACGGCCCATGTCCAGTCAAGACGACCGCCAAATTCTCAACCACCGCTCGGAGTCCCCCGGAACCACCCACCCGACCGCCCCGAATCCTCGACCTCACCCCAGCCCTAGCCGCTCCATCTTGGCGTACAGCGCCTTCCGGCTGATCCCCAGCGTCTGCGCCGCCTGCGAACGATTCCCTCTGGCGGCGGCCAGCGCCTCTCCGATCGCCTCACGTTCCGCCCGCGCCATCTGGAACGCCAACGTCCCTTCATCCGCAGCCTGGTCGACCCCACGGGTCTGCCACTCCATGACCTCCTGCAGCCCCCCCGGCAGCATCCCCACGGGCAGCCGCTGTCCCGACCGCGCGAAGAGGCACGCCCGGCGGATCAGCGCCTCCAGCTCGCGCACGTTCCCCGGCCAGTCGTAGCCCGACAGCGCCGACAGCGCCGCCGGCGCCAGCACGTCCTCCGGCGCGATGCCCTCGCCGAGGCCGCGGCGGACGAACGCCTTCACCAGGTTCAGCACGTCGCAGCCGCGGTCGCGCAGCGGCGGCAGCGCGACCTCGAGCACCGCCAGGCGGAAGAACAGGTCGCGCCGGAACTCGCCGCGCGCCACCCGGTCCGGCAGGTCGACGTTGGTGGCGGCGATCACCCGCAGGTCCACGCGCCGCTCGGCCGGGTCGCCCAGCCGGCGGAACGTCCCCTCCTGCACCAGCCGCAACAGCTTGGCCTGCAGGCCGGCGGGCATGTCGCCCACCTCGTCCAGGAACAGCGTGCCGCCGTGGGCCTGCTCCACCAGGCCCCGGGCCCCGTCCTCGGCGCCTGTGAACGCGCCGGGGGCGTGGCCGAAGAACTCGCGCTCGAACAGGTCGCCCGGTACGGCGGCGCAGTTCACCGCCACCAGCGGACCGCGCCGGCGCAGGCCCAGACCGTGGATCCGGTGCGCCGCCACTTCCTTGCCGGTGCCGGTCTCGCCGGAGATCAGGACCGGATCGCGACTTGCGGCGGCGGCGGCCATGGCCTGGGCGGCGGTGGCCATGGCGGGCGACGAGGCCACGAACGCGGGTTCGCTGCCGCCGTCCAGCGATTCGGGTGGCGGCGGACCGCCCGACCACACCCAGGCCGCGCGCCAGGTCTCGCGCAGGCGGGCCAGGAAGCGGTCGCAGCGGTCGCGGTCGCGGCGGAAGCCCAGTGCGCCTGCGAGCTGGCGCGCCTCGGCGGCGCGGGCCCATGCGGTCTCGCGGTCGCCGCCATGACCGTGACCGGCCAGCGCGCCCTCGGCACGGGCTTCCTCCAGCAGCGACCGCGCCAGCTCCAGCGTGCAGCCGTGGACCCGGGCACAGGCCACCGACCGCTGCGCCGCCTCGCGGGCCCGCGACGGCTGGCCGCGTTCGCGCCGGGCCTCGGCCAGCAGCCGGCCGCTCACCACCTCCTCGAACGCCTCGCCGGCGGCGCGCGAGGTGAGCAGCGCGTCCTCGAGGTGGCGCACGGCCTCGTCCAGGTCGCCGGCGAGCAGGGCCACCTCACCCAGGCGGCGCTTGAGGCCCGCGGCCAGGTCGCCGCCCGGGGCCTGGCGCTGGGCCATGACCAGGGCGCGTACGAAGCGTCGCCGCGCCGCCTCCTGGCGGCCCTGCAGAAGGAGCGCGTCGCCCTGGATCTCCACCGCCAGGCCGCGCTCGCGCTGGAACTGGCGCCGCGCGCATTCGGTCTCCACCTCGCGGGCAACGGCCAGCGCGGGGGCCGCGTCGCCGTCCACCAGGTGGATCTTGCATCGGGTCAGCCGGGTCTGCAGCCAGGCCTGGGCGTCGCCGCTCTCGCGCAGCTCGTGCTCGATGCGGTCGACCAGTGCGCGGGCCTCGCCGGTGCGGGCCTGCTTGTAGAGCGCGATGGCCAGGTTGAAGCGCGCCTGGTTGGCCAGGACGCGGCGGCCGTGGGCGTCGAGCGCCGCCACGGCCTCGCGCAGGTCGGCCTCGCCGTCGGCCAGGCGGAAGTTGCGCAGCTCGATCAGGCCCAGGCCGATGAGCGTCACGCCCAGGTACCAGGTGTCCTGGGTGGCGCGGCGCAGCGACACCGCTTCGGCCACCAGGTCGCGGCCGCGGCGGAACTCGCCGAGCTGGGAGAGGGTCAGGCCGTAGTTCTGCAGCAGGTGGGCGCGGTGGCGGATCGGCAGGTCGGGATGCAGGCGCAGCAGCTCCTCGAACACCAGCCGGGCCTCGCGGATCCGCCCCTTGCAGGTCATGGACGAGGCGCGGCAGAGCGCGGGGAAGACCGCTCCGGGCGGGGCGAGGCCGCGGCGCGCGATCTCGTCGGTCCAGGCCGCCAGCTCGTCCCACCGCTGGCGCCGGTACAGCACGTGGCAGACCAGCTCGGCGGTCTCGGCCACGCGGGGACGCACCGGGTCGGGCACCAGCTCCCAGGGGCCGGGGCGGGCGAAGAGGTCGGCGGGGGGCGCAGGACCGCACGGACGTCGCGGCGGCACGGTCAGCGACGGCGGCAGCGTGGCAAGGTCCTTGAGCAGCCAGGCCAGCGGCGCGGCGGCGGCGGCGGTGTCCTCGCGCTGGAGCGCATGACAGGCGCGCCAGAAGACCGGACGATCCACGGGCAGCGCATGCAGCGGCGTCGTGGCCGCCGGCGCTGGCGACGGCGCGGCCTCGCGCGCCAGCGAGTGGCCGGATGCAGTCATGGCGCCCTCCACCGCGACGGCCGCCGGCAAACGGGCGAACGCGGTCGAACGGGTGCGGCTGCACGTCGGGAGGATCCGTGAGCGTGGGGTGGGCCGCCGGGCGCATGGCGGCTGCTCGCGCGCATCATCGTGCCACAGACACCCGGCGAGCGCAAGACCGACCGGCCGACCGGGCCGCCCACGCCTCGGTCGGCGCGAGCCCTGATCGCGGTTGCCGGGGCGCGGGGGACGACCCCGGGGTGCGAGGTCCAGGCATGGGTTTCGGGTGTCCCCCGACGGTGGCCAGCGAGTGGAGCCCGCTGCCATGAGCCCGAGCGCGGGCCGCCCGGTGCGGCCGGTCGCGAGGCCATGTGCAAGGCGGAGGCCCCGACGGTCAAGTTGTTGTTGAACAGTCAATTGGCGCCACGATCCCGTCTGGTCCGGCCACGGGATCGGGTGTCCATCGTGGACGGCCGCCGCCGGCGGCGTCCCCTCCGGACGACATCGTTCTTCGTTAAGGATTACTCTAAGTTGGCCGGTTGAAATGCCGAAACAGGATCTGTACCCCGCCCGACTCACGAGAAGGTGTGCATGCACTCGCCTCGTCGTTTCATCGTCAGCCTCCTGCTCATGGCGCTGGTCTGTGCCCTGGGCCCGTTCGCCATGGACCGGCTGGGCTTCCACTTCCAGTCCCTGGACCTGGGCGGCGTGGGCGACAACTTCGCGGGCTACTATCTCGACAGCGCCGTCCTGCGCCTCGACCTCATCCTGCTCATGGGCGGCGGCCTGGGGCTGGCCTGCTACTTCGGCCTGCGCCGCTACCAGCGCCAGGACAACGCCAGCCTGCTCCTGGCCATCACGCTGGCCATGTCGGCGCTGGTGGCGGCGGTGCAGGTCCTGGATCTGCCGCCCGGCGGCACGCCCGAGTACATGTTCCGGCGCCAGGTCTTCCACGCCACCCAGCTCGCCAGCGCTCTGGCCGGCGCCACGCTCCTCGCCGGCGCCATGGCCGTGCGCTGGCGGCGCCGACTGCCCCGGCGCCGGGGACCTCTGCTCCTGGTGGTGCTGGGCGTGGTCATGCTGGCGGTCTCGCTCAAGCTGCTGCGCAACCACGAACCGAGCCCGCTGCAGGTCACCCTCATGCACGCGGCGACCCTGCTGTCCTTCGCCGGCACGGCGGGTCTGCTGATCCCCGAGTTGCGACGCCAGCCGGTGTCCGCCTACGTGGTCGCCATGCTCGCCGGGCTGCTGCCCCTGACCGTCAACCAGGTGGGCTTCCTGCATCCCGGTTTCTACCTCGACAGCGGCGCGCTCAACCGCATGGCCATCCTCCAGTGGTTCGCCTACCTGATCCCGCTGCTCGGCCTCTGCATCGACCTCGCCCGCGGCGTGGCCGGCCATACCCAGGCGCGCGAGCAGGCCTATCTGCGCCGGGTCATCGACGCGCTGCCCGACCTGGTCTTCGCCCGCGACGAGGCCGGCCGCTACTGCCTGCTCAACCGCACCGCCGCCGAGTTCCTGGGCGGCTCCCGCGAGGACCTGGAGGGCCGCTCGGTGCACGAGACCGGCTGGGACCCCGCAACGACCGACCGCGCCCTCGCCATGGATCGCCGCATCCTCGCTTCGGGCCGCACCGTGCGCCATCCGGGCCTGAGCACCGTCGACGCCGACGGCGGACAGCGCTTCCTGCAGCTCATGTCCATGCCCCTGGCCTCGGGCGACGGACCCGCGGACCAGGTCCTGGGCGTGGCCACCGACGTCACGCGCCTCAAGGAAGCCGAGCGCGTGGTGGAGGAGCGGCTGCGCAGCGAGCGCACGCTGCGGCGCTGCCTGGCGCTCCTGGTGCGCAGTCCCGCCACGGAGTTCGAGTCGGCCATGCGGGACGTGCTCGCCGAGGTCGGCCGCTTCTGCGCCGCCGACTCCACCTTCGTCTATCAGATCGACCAGGCCGCCGGGCTGGCGCGCCAGGTCTTCCTCTGGACCGGCGGCCGCACGCCCTCGCGGCCCACCCACGACCTGCGCCGCCTGACCTGGGCCCTCGAGCCGCTGTCCCGCGGCGAGACCGTGGTCTACGCCGATCCCGAGCACCTGCCCGACGACGAGATCGCCGTGGCCATGGCCCGACGCCTCGGCACCCGCTTCCTGGTGCTGGCCCCGGTCTTCGCCTCCGACGGCACGCTCTGGGGCGTGCTGGGCGCCCACTGCCCCGAGCCGCCGCAGCCCGACTGCACCGGCTGCCGCCAGATCCTCGCCGGCCTCGCCGACCTCTACACCCAGGCGCGCAGCCGCTTCCTCGCCGAGACCCGCCTGCAGCTCGCCAAGGAGACCGCCGAGCAGAGCAGCCAGGCCAAGAGCGAGTTCCTGGCCAACATGTCGCACGAGATCCGCACGCCGCTCAATGCGGTGATCGGCCTCTCGGACATCCTCAACGGGCTCGATCCCACCGCCGAGCAGTCGCGCTACCTGCAGATGATCCAGCAGGCCGGCCAGTCGCTCCTCGGCGTCATCAACGACATCCTCGACTTCTCCAAGATCGAGGCCGGCCAGCTTTCCCTCGACCCCGTGGAGAGCGACCTGCCCGCGCTCCTGTCCGAGGTGGTCGACATGATGGCCTACCACGCGCAGCAGCAGGGCCTGGAGCTGGTCTACCACCTCGAGCCCGGCGCGCGCCTGCGCGTGACCTGCGACCCGGTCCGCCTCAAGCAGATCCTCCTGAACCTGCTCAACAACGCCATCAAGTTCACCGAGGCCGGCCACGTGGCGTTGCGGGTGTCGCATCACGCGGGGGAGACCCGCTTCGTGGTGGCCGACACCGGGATCGGCATCCCCGCGGACAAGCTGCCGCACATCTTCGACAAGTTCACCCAGGCCGACGCGTCGCACACCCGCAAGTACGGCGGCACGGGGCTGGGCCTGGCCATCTGCCACAGCCTGGTGACCATGATGGACGGCCGCATCGACGTGCAGAGCGCCGAGGAGCGCGGCACCGCCATCACCGTGACCCTGCCACTGTCCGGCGAGATCCCCGCCACGCGCGGACCGCTCCCCGACCCCCTGCTCGCGGGCAAGCGCTACCTGGTGCAGCTCATCGACCCCGCCGCCCGCAACGCCATGACCGCCTACCTCGGCGATCTCGGCCTCAGCGGCGAGGCGCACCACGACGTCCCCGGCACCCTGGCGGCGCTGTCCCGCCGGGCCTGCAACGTCGTGCTGGTCGATGGCCAGCTCGATTCCGTTCTGCTGGAGAGGGTGCGACAGGCCGTGCTGGGCATGCCGGCGTCCGGGCGTCCGCGCCTGATCCTGATGGCGCCCCTGGGCGACCACCACGACGCGCCGGCCCGCATGGGCTGGGACGCGGTGCTATACAAGCCGGCCCGGCGCAGCACGCTGCGCCAGGTGCTCCGGCAGGTCATCGATCCGGCCGCCGTCGTCGCAACGGTGCCCGCCGAGGAGGCCGACCAGATCTGCGACGGCACCCACGTCCTGCTGGTGGAGGACAACGTCTTCAACCAGAAGGTGGCCACGCGCCTGCTCGAGACCCTCGGCTGCCGCGTCACCGTGGCGGAGAACGGTCGCCAGGCCGTGGACGCCGCGTCGGGCACGGTCTTCGATCTGATCCTCATGGACTGCCAGATGCCGGTGATGGACGGCCTCGAGGCCACGCGCCTCATCCGCGAGCTGGGCGACCCGCACGGTGCGGTGCCGGTGGTGGCCATGACCGCCAACGTGCTCGGCGAACACCGCGACGCGTGCCTCCGGGCCGGCATGAACGACTTCGCCAGCAAGCCGGTCAACAAGAAGACCCTGCGCCAGATCGTGGAGCAGTGGGTAGGGGATGCGGTGGTGTCGACGGTATCCTAGCTCCGGCGGAACCGCTCGCGCAGCTGGGCCGCCGTCAGCGTGTTGACGATCTGCTTGCAGTCCAGCCCCATGGCCCGGGCGATCTCCGCTCCCTGCCGGTAATCCACCAGCCTGGCCGCGCGATGCGCGTTGGGATTGATGGCCATGGTGACGCCGAGCTGGCTGGCGAGGCGGCAGTGCGCGTCGTCGAGGTCGCTGCAGACGGGATTGGCGTCGAGCTCGACCACGGTGTGGAACTCGGCGGCGGCCTTCAAGAGCCGCATCATGTCCAGCGGCACCGGCGGCTTGGTGAGCATGTAGCAGCCCACCGGCTTGCTCAGGATGTTCACCGCGGGATGCCGGACCACCTTCAGCGCCAGGTCGGTGTAGCCGTCCTTGGTGAAGCCGTCGGGCTCGGGCAGCGAGACGAGGAGGTAGTCGAGCTGGGCGATGACCTCCTGGCTGAGCGGCACCTCGCCCTCGCTGGTGGCGTCCACCTCGAGGCCGTGCAGGATGTCGAAATCGGGGAACTCGGTGCGCAGCGCGGCGATCTCCTCGTGTTGCGCCAGCCCGTCGCTCTCGTCGAGCCCCTCGGGATGCCGTGCGGAGCGGAGATGGTCGGTGATGCCGAGGTACTCCAGACCGATCTGTTGCGCGGTCTCCACCATGCGCCGGAGCGAATGGACTCCGTCGGCGTAGCGGGTATGCGAGTGCAGCAACCCGCGGATGTCGCAGGGTCGCACCAGGGATTCGGGCGCTTGGGTTTCTTCGCTCACGTGGTTCGTCCTCGATGTGGTGTCAACGGCATGAGTCGACATCAAAATCCAGGAACGTGTGGAGCGCAAGGTGCGACCGGCACGCGAGCGGTCGCGTGCCGGTCACCAGAGCGTGGGGAGCCGACTAGAAGGCGCCCCAGGGCTGTTTGCCGCGCAGCCACCAGCTCGGCAGCAGCACCCGGAACATGCGGGCGAAACGCCGCGACCGGGCGAGCTGCTCGTCGGTGCGGGACGCTTCCTCGTCGAGCTGGTCGGCGAAGAGGTCGTCGAAGGTGGCGCGGGCGGCCTCGCGACGGGCCTCCTCGCTGGCGAATTGCCCGCGGATGGCCGCCAGCTCGCCGCGATCGAGGAAGTAGCCGCCGCAGGCGGGGCACTCGTCCACCTCGATCTCGCGCCGGACGCTGAAGTAGTGGCGCATCATCACCACGCTGGGACAGCAGGGACAGTAGCGCCGCGCCTCGTGGTCCACGGTGCGCGCGGGATCGTGGGGCACGTCGAGCAGGCCCTCGTCGGCGGGCTCGAAGCTCTCGTCCACCTTCTCGAGTTCCCGGTTGTCGAACCACGCGCCGCCGCAGCCGCCACGGCAGACGTCCACGGTGATGTCGCCCACCTGGTGGGCGCTGAGGAGATGTCCGCAAGCCGGACAGTTCACGATGAGCCTCCCCGAAGAGGATTCCGAAGGGGCGCTCCCCCGGGGGAACGCGATCTCGTCTCCATCTTCGGCAGCTCGCACCGCGAACTTTAGATGGGGAGCACCTTGGCGGCGTCCCACATGGCGGCCTGGATCTGCCGCATGTTCCCCGCCTCGCCCACCTGCAGCCGATCCTCGAACCCGAAGAACTGCAGGCACGTCGAGCAGACGATCAGCCGGACCCCGCGCGCGGCGAGTCCCGCCAGGGTCTCCAGCACCGGCGAGCCGGCGCAGGCCAGCTTCACGCCGTCGGCGTAGAAGCAGATGCTGCCGGGCAGGCGGTCCTCGAGGTCGAGGAGGTCGAGGAAGCTGCCGGCCAGCTTGTGGGCGAGGGCCGGGTCGGCGGTGCCCATGCCGTCGCGGGTGATCAGCACGGTCAGGTCGTGGTGGATGTCGGTCATGGAGTGGCGTCTCCTTGATGGTCGGCCGCCTCGTCCGGGAAGGGGACGAAGGCCAGCAGGGTGGTGGGGTAGCGGTCGGTCATCAACAGGAAGCCGCGGCCCGGGAGCAGGACCATGGCCTCCCAGTTGCGCGCGGGCAGTTCGGGATCGCGGCGCAGGTCCAGCGGCGGACAGAGGCCGCGCACCAGGCGTTCGCCGTCGAAGCGCAGCTGGACGATCTGCTCCACGGGGCCGGTGGGGATGACGGGCGGCTGGAGCAGGGGGCCCTCGGGCGGGTAGTAGTAGTTGAGCACCCAGAAGGTGCTGTCGGGGGCGGCGCCGCGGCAGGCGTCGGTGACCCGGTACTCGAGATGGACCATGGGCACGTTGCCGCGGTAGTCGAGGTTGTGGTCGAAGACCGCCACGTGGGCGCCGGGATTGACGCGCCGGCCGTTGACCTCGAAGACCACCGCCAATCGATCGGGCGTCAGCACCAGCGCTTCCTGCGACATGTTGGGCAGCTGGGTGGTGATGGGCACGGGCGCGATCAGGTCGGTGTCGACCGTGAGGGTGAGCGGTTCGCCGGCCGGGTCGAGCACGCCGCGCAGGAGGTAGCCGGCCATGCGGCCGTCGACCTTGGCCTCCACCGCCAGGAACACCGTGTCGCCCAGCACGGCGGCGGCCTCCAGGCCGTCCCAGCCGGGGATGCTGTCCAGAAGCCGCGGCGCCACCAGCCGGCCCGGGCGCGGCCGTAGCGGCTCGCGGCGCTCGTGGTCGATGGCGGCCACGATGTCGGCGCGGTCGAGGACGAAGAAGCTGAGCGTGTCCTGGCCCACGGTGTAGCGCTCGGGATGTTGCGGCACCAGCACCAGCCGGTCGCCGTACCAGAAGAGCGCCGAGATCTCGGCTTCGGGGGCGGCGGCCGGGCCGGCCAGCGGCAGCAGGCGCGGCTCGACCGCGATGGGCGCGACGGCGGACTCGGGCGCCGGCGCCGGTTGCTGCTTCTGCCCGCAGGCACACACCAGCGGGACGAGGAACACCAGGATCAGCAAGCCGAGCTTCATGGACGCTCCCTCAGTACAGCTCGTACCTGGCCACGCGGCCGTCGAGACCGCCGTTGCGCAGCGCCCGCTTCCACGCCGGCCGCAGCCCGATGCGCTTCATCAGCTCGCGCTCGCCGAAGTAGACGTAGGCCTCGCAGCCGGGACAGCGGAACTTGAGCCAGTCGCCCAGCTCCTTGTAGAACCCCGCCAGGTCGCGACCTTTCTCGAGGCGGATCCCGTAGGGCGGGTTGACCACGATGACCGCGTCGCGCAGGTCGTCCACCGCGCGGAAGTCGCGCTGCCGCACCTTGACGCGGTCGCCGCCGGGCAGCATGGCCAGGTTGGTCCGGGCCGCGGCCACGGCGCCGGGGTCGAGATCGCCGCCGGTGACCAGTCCCGGATCGAGCAGGCGCCGCCGGCTGTCGAGGCCCTTCTTGACCTGCTTCCAGGCCACGATGTCGAAATCGGGCAGCTGCATGAAGCCGAACCGCGCGCGCAGGGTCTGCGCCGGCGTGCCGGTGGCGCGCAGCCACGCCTCGGCCAGCAGGGTGCCCGACCCGCACATGGGATCGTGCAGCGGCCGCGAGCCGTCCCAGCCGGTCATGGCCAGCATCGCCGCGGCGGTGGTCTCCTGCATGGGCGCCTCCACCGACTGCTGCCGGTAGCCGCGCCGGTGCAGCGAGCCGCCGGCGAGGTCGACCCCCAGGGTGACCTGGTCGTTGACCGCGTGGGCGCTGAGCCAGAGGTGCGGGTTCTCGGTGTCGACGCTGGGGCGCTGGCCGGTGTCCTCGCGCAGCCGGTCGCACACCGCGTCCTTGACCCGGCGCACCACGTAGCGGCTGTCGCGCAGCTTGGAGTGCGACACGTTGGCGAACACGGCCATGGTCTGGCCGGGCCGCAGGAACTCGCGCCAGTCCACCTCCAGCACCTTGCGGTAGAGGTAGTCGGGGTTGTGGCAGCGGAACTGCAGCAGCGGCGCGATGACCCGCTGCAGGAGCTGCGACGCGTAGACCACGCGGTAGAGCACGGGCGGGTCGGCCCGGAAGTGCAGGCCGCGCACCGAGGGCTCCACGTCCTCGACCCCGAGGTCGCGCAGTTCCTGCACGGCCAGTTCCTCGACGCCGCCGCCCACCTGGGCGAAGTAGCGGGGATCTTCCTGGTAGCGGTACATCACTCTCCATCCCTGGGCCATCGCGATCGGTTGTGCGTACAATGACGCAACGGCCCCCATCTCGGCCACCCCCAATCGCAGGAGCGCGCCATGGATTTCACCGCCCTCGACCCCGGCGCCGCCGTCGTCGCCACCCCACTCGGCCCCGTGGGCCTGGCCTGGACCGCCCGCGGCATCGACCGTGTCGTGCTCTCGGATCCCGATCATGCCGACCCCGCCGCCCTGGCCGCCGCGCTCGACCGCCCGCAGCCGCGCCGCCTGCCGCCGCCGGTGGCCGGTGTGGCCCGGCGTCTCGAGGCCCATCTGGGTGGGCGCTCCGACGATCTCCGTGATATCCCCGTGGATCTCGCCGCGCGCCACACCTTCACCCGCCGGGTGAGCGACGCCCTGCGCCGCGTCGGCCCCGGCGCCACCATCACCTACGGCGAGCTGGCCGCCCGCGCCGGCAAACCCGGCGCCGCCCGCGCCGTGGGGCGCATCATGGGCGCCAACCCGGTGCCCCTGCTGGTTCCCTGCCACCGCTGCCTGCCCGCCGACACGCGCCGGGGCCCGGGCGGCTTCTCGTCGCCCGGCGGCGCCTGGCTCAAGGAGCGGCTCCTCTTCGTGGAGGGGGTGCACCTCGACGCGGAAGTGGCGGCGGCCCTGGCCGAGCTCCAGCGACGCGACCGCGTCCTGCGCCGCGTGATCCCCCGGGTCGGTCCCTACCGCCCGCGCCACGCCGAGCCGCTGCCGCTCTGGGACATCCTGGTGCGCTCGATCATCCATCAGCAGATCTCCGTGGCCGCGGGCCGGACCATCGTCGGCCGCGTGGCCGCGCTCACCGCCGGCCCCGGCCTGCCCACCGCCGACGAGCTGCTCGCCCTGGACGCCGACACCCTGCGCGCGGCCGGCCTCTCGCGCCAGAAGCAGGGCTACCTCGGTGATCTCGCCGCCCGGGTCCGCGACGGCCGCCTCGACCTATCGCGCCTGCCGCGCCTCGAAGACGAGGCGGCCATCGCGGAGCTGTGTCAGGTCAAGGGGATCGGCCGCTGGTCGGCGCAAATGGTGCTCATCTTTCACCTGGGTCGCCTGGACGTGCTGCCGGCCGACGATCTCGGCCTGCGCAACGCGGTGGTCAAGGTCTACGGCCTGGCCCAGCCGCCCACGCCGCGCGAGCTGACCGCGTTCGGCGAGCGCTGGCGGCCGTACCGGTCGCTCGGGTCGTGGTACATGTGGCAGTATCTCGACCTGGGCGGGCTCTGATCACACGTTGCCACCCATGAGAAACGGCCGCGATCCGTCGCGGCCGTTCCCGTGAGCAAGAAGTTGTGCGCCGAATGCGTCCCCCGTCAGCCGAGGAGCGCCAGGGCCGCGTCATAGTTCGGCTCCTGGGTGGTTTCGGGCACCAGTTCGGTGTACATGACGTTGCCGTTCTCGTCAAGCAGGATCACCGAACGGGCCAGCAGTCCGGCCAGCGGACCGTCGGCGATGCGCATGCCGAAGTCCTTGCCGAATTGACCGTTACGAAAATCGCTGGCGGTCACGACATTCTGCAGGCCCTCGGTGGTGCAGAACCTTCCGGCAGCGAACGGCAGGTCCATGGAGACGCAGAGCACGGTGGTGCCGGGCAGCGTGCCGGCGGCCTCGTTGAAGCGGCGCACGCTGGCGGCGCAGACATCGGTGTCGAGACTGGGGAAGACGTTCAGGACCACCTTCTTGCCGGCCAGGTCGGCCAGCTTGACCTCGCCGAGGTCGCTGCCCACCAGGGTGAAATCGGGGGCCTGGCTGCCGGCGGCGGGCAGGTTGCCCACGGTGTTGAAGGGGTTGCCCTTGAGCTTGAACTGGGCCATGACGCGGATCCTCTCGGGTTGCCGGCCGCGGGGGCCGGTTGAAGCGACGATATCGGTGCCATGATAAGCCGCGGGTGGCCTGCCGCCACCCGGCGCTCACTCGACGGGGCGCAGCTCGGGGAAGCGGCCGTCCAGGACCTCGTTCCACTCGGCGAGGCGGTCCTGCTGGCCGGCCAGCAGCTCGCCCACGCCCTCGCCCTCGATGGTCACCGACACGATGCCGTCGCCCGCGGCGATGGCGTCGACCACGTCCTGGTCGGCCTGCCCCGCGACCTTGCCGAAGACCGTGTGGCGGCCATCGAGCCAGTCGGTGGGCACGTGGGTGATGAAGAACTGGCTGCCGTTGGTGCCCGGGCCGGCGTTGGCCATGCTCAGCACGCCCGGCCCGTCGTGGCGCAGCTCGGGATCGCACTCGTCCTCGAACTGGTAGCCGGGGCCGCCCATGCCGTTGCCGTCGGGGCAGCCGCCCTGGATCATGAAGTCGTCGATGACCCGGTGGAAGGTCAGGCCGTCGTAGTAGCCGCGGCGGGCCAGGTTCACGAAGCTGGCCACGGTCAGGGGCACCCGGTCGGCGTGCAACTGGAGGTTGATCACACCCTTGCTGGTCTCGATGCGAGCGGTCACGGACACGGTTTTCTCCTTCGGGTCGATGGGGCGGACGGCCGCCGGTCGGCCGTCCTCGCGGCCAGTCTAGCCTCCCGGGCCCCGGTGCGCTACCATGCGCTCGACCCCGCCGGCTGCGGCCGGCCGCCATCCACCCTTCCGCTGGAGAGCCCCATGTCGCGTGAAACGGTGAACCGCGTGGTCCTGCTCATGCTGCTGGCCTTCATCTCCATCATGTTCTTCCGCATGATCAAGGGCATGCTGCTGGCCCTGCTCATGGCCGCGATCCTGGCCGGGCTCATGAACGGCGCCTATGGCCGGCTGGAGCGGCTGTTCCGCGGCCGCAAGGCACTGTCGGCGGTGGTAACTGAGCTCCTGCTGGTGGTGCTGATCCTGGTGCCGCTGGGCGGCCTGGCCGGTCTGGTCACCGCCCAGGCGGTCAAGGTGGGCAACAACGTGACTCCCTGGGTGCGCACCAACCTCACCCAGCCAGACGAGCTCTCGCGCAAGCTCGAGGCGCTGCCGTTCTATGACCGCATCGAGCCCTACCGCGACGACATCCTGACCAAGGCCGGCGAGCTGGCCGGCAGCATCAGCAACTGGCTGGTGGGCGCCCTGAGCAACGCCACCATGGGCACCGTGCACTTCGTCTTCCTCTTCTTCGTCATGCTCTACGCGCTCTACTTCTTCCTGATCAACGGCCGGCAGGTCCTCGACAAGATGCTGTGGTACCTGCCGCTCGAGGACCGCGACGAGCGCCTCATGCTCGACAAGTTCCTCTCGGTGACCCGCGCCACGCTCAAGGGTACCGGCCTGATCGGCATCATCCAGGGCGTCCTGGGCGGCCTGGCCTTCGCCGTGGCCGGCGTGGACAGCGCGGTGTTCTGGGGCGCGGTCATGGTGGTGCTCTCGGTGATCCCCGGCCTGGGGACGGCCCTGATCTGGGTGCCGGCGGCGGTCTGGCTAGCCATGGGCGGTCACTGGGTCACCGCCATCGGCCTGTCGCTGTTCTTCATCCTCGTGGTGGGCATGGTCGACAACTTCATCCGGCCCCGCGTGGTGGGCCGCGACACCCAGATGCCCGAACTGCTGGTGTTCCTGAGCACCCTGGGCGGCCTGACGCTGTTCGGCGCCCTGGGCTTCATCATCGGACCCATCGTGGGGGCGCTGTTCCTGACCATCTGGGAGATCTACGGCGAGGCGTTCAAGGACATCCTGCCGGCGGTGGGGAGGCGGGGAGAGGAGCCGTGAGGGGTCGGCGAGCGCGAAGCCGGGCCCGACCATCGACAGACCACGAGGATCCGTCGCTGGGGGCCCGACCCGAGGTGCCCCATCGGGGTCAGAAGGACTGCTCGACCTGTTCGGCCAGCCGGAGCTGGGGGACGAGGGTCACGTCGAAGATGCGCTTGTCCTGGGCCTTCACCGCGCGGAATTCCTCCACGCAGCGGCGCAGTCCCGCCAGCAGGGTGGTCACCTGCAGGCCCTGATAGTTGTAGCCGAAGTTCCGCAGGTTCTGCATGGCGATCATCATGTGATGCTCGCTGCGGTCGGTGTTGCCGGCCAGCAACTGCCGGTAACCCTCGCAGGACTCGTGGAGGCCCATCCAGAAGACCTCGTCGCGGCCGGTGGCATGCACCAGACCCTCGCTGGCCAGCCTGGCGGCGCTCTGGAAATCGCGGCGGTTGAAGGCTGTCACCAGCCCGGCAAGGAACTGCTCCTGCATGGACATCCCTTTCCGGCGGCCAGCCAAGTGCCGGCCGCTCAGTCCTCCTCGCCGTTCTCGTCGTCGAGGTCGGCGTGGTCCTGGAATCGCTGGATCTCGTCCTCGAAGCCCAGCTTGGTGGTATTCTCGATCCGGTCGACGTAGAGGACGCCGTCCAGATGGTCGCATTCGTGCTGCATGACGATGGCCGGGAAGCCTTCCAGCTCGAATTCCGACTGCTTTCCCTTCTCGTCGTAGGCCTTGACCCGGATGTGGGCCGGGCGTTCGACGTAGCCGCGCAGCCCGGGCACGCTCAGGCAGCCTTCGTACATGCCCAGGAGCCGCTCCTCGTCGAGCACCGTGATCTCGGGGTTGATGAGGACGCGCAGCCGCGGTCGGCCCTGGTCGTCCTCCTCGCCACCGGCGATCACCAGGCGGACGGGGGTGTAGACCTGAGGGGCGGCCAGACCCACGCCGTTGTACTCGATCATGGTCTCGAGCATGTCGCGGATCAGGCGCTGGACCTCGGGTCCGGTGATCTTGGCCGGGTCCACCGGCTTGCACGTCTCGCGCAGCACCGGGTGACCCATGCGGGCAACCTTGAGAATGGCCATCTGCCAGCCTCCTGCAGTGGTCGATGGGGTGACGTCTCGCGCCACCACCATAACCAATTTCAACGCTGATGCAAAAATGGGCCCAGATCCCGGGAGTCCAGGAGCCACGCTCAGCGGCTTCAGGGCGGGATTCTGGTGGTTCTGGGCCGGTGCCTGGGCCCGCCAACCTTGCCGGAGCGGGGAAAATCTTGCCCCCCGTGCTCCGACCCGGAGCATTTACCAAAACTTAACATGGAAATCGGACCACCTACTTTGACAAACCCTTAACGCACCGTTAACATCCGCCTCGTTTGGCGCCCTCACGATCGGTTCCTCCAACCTGGGATCCTCATGGAAGCCGCCACCACGTCCTCCCCGCCCGATCCCAAGCCTGTGCCCTGGTTGACGGGAATCGGACGCCTCATCCTGGTCGCCGGCCTGCTCTACCTCTTCCTCTTCGCCATCAGCCTCATGGGCGGCGCCTTCAAGCTCTTCGGCAAGGGCTTCAGCGAGGCCCTGATCACCGGCACCACCAATCCGGTGCTGGGACTGATGATCGGCCTGCTGGCGACCTCGCTGATCCAGAGCAGCAGCTCGACCACCAGCATCGTGGTCGGTCTGGTGGCGGCCGGCGCGCTCACCGTGCGTGGCGCGGTGCCCATCATCATGGGCGCCAACATGGGCACCACGGTGACCAACACCCTGGTGGCCATGACCAGCATGAACCGCCGTAGCGAGTTCGTGCGCGCGTTCGCGGGCGCCACCATGCACGACTTCTTCAACCTGCTCTCGATCCTGATCCTGTTCCCGCTGGAGCAGGCCACCCACATCCTCGAGCGCTCGGCCACGTGGCTGAGCACCCTGCTCGTGGGCGCCGAGGGCCTGGAGTTCCACAGCCCGGTGAAGACCGTGGTCAAGCCGGCGGCGAATCTGGTCAAGCACCTGCTGCTCGAGGTGATGAATCTGCCGGACTGGGTCGCGGGCGTGATCGAGCTCGTGCTGGCGTTGCTCTTGATCTTCTTCTCACTGACCATGCTGACCCGCGTGCTCAAACGAGTGGTGCTGGTCCGCGCCGAGGGGTCGTTCGCCGGCTGGGTCGGTCGGGGCGGCATCGGGGCCATGGCCGTGGGGCTGGGGATCACCGTGGCGGTGCAGAGCAGTTCCATCACCACCAGCCTGCTGGTGCCGATCATCGGCGCGGGACTGGTGCCGCTGGAAGGGGCCTTCGCCGTGACGCTGGGCGCCAACGTGGGGACCACGGTCACCGCGCTGCTGGCCTCGCTGGCCGGAAACACCGCGGCGGTCACCGTGGCGCTGGTGCACCTGCTCTTCAACCTGGCGGGGATCCTGATCATCTATCCTTACCGGCGGTTGCGCATGATCCCCATCAACCTGGCGCGGGCCCTGGCGCACCGCACCAGCCGGAACAAGATGTATGCGCTGTATTACATGGTGGGTGTATTCTTCGTGCTGCCGCTGATCTTCGTCTTGCTCGATCGCTGGTTGGGCTAGCTGGCCCGGGAGGCCGACATGGATTTCAAATCGATCATGGCGCTGTTCCGTGAGGACGACTGGAGCAGCGAGATGGTGGAGATGCTCAGCGAGATGCTCGAGCTCTCGAGCGACATGTTCAGCTACACCCGGCAGGTGCTGGTGGACGGGGCACCGGACACCGACCCCGGCGGCTCCATCTTCGACCGCGACAAGCAGATCAACCAGCTGATGCGGCAGATCCGGCGTCGGGTCATCACCCGCCTGGGTGTGGGCGGCCGTCGGGGCGAGGTCCCCACGGCGCTGATCTTCTTCAATGCGGTCAAGGATGCCGAGCGGATCGGCGACTACATCAAGAACATCTACGAGATCGTCGACATGCAGCCCGACCAGCCCGACCGGGCCCTCTACGCCACCTGGCTCGGCGAGCGCTCGCAGTTGATCGAGCAGCTGATGGTGCGCACGCGCGAGGCCTTCGCCGACAGCGACGATCCCGGCGCCGCCGACGTCATCGCCGAGACCCGCCGCCTCGGCCGCGACTGCGAGGCAGCCATCCGCGAGATCACCGACGGCGACTTCCTGGTGCGCGACGCGGTGTGCCTGGTGCTGGCGCTGCGCTTCTTCAAGCGCATCTCGTCGCATCTCAGCAACATCGCCACCACCGTGGTGATGCCGGTCGACCTGCTCGACTTCCACGACGAGAAGCCCTGACCGCGGTCAGGCCTGCGCGCCCCGCTCGCTCCGGAACTCCTCGCTGCTCGTGGCCGCGACCCGCTCATCCTGGGTCATGGCCGCGAGCTGCTCCACCTTCGCCAGGTTCAGGTTCAGTCCCTTGCCCACGAGGCGGCCGTAGTCGCCGTCGGCCTTGCTGAAGAGCGCGCATTGCCGGTACTGGAGCCGTTCCTGCGCACCGCCCAGATGACCGATGATGTTGGCGACGAGGTGCTGGCGATCGGTGTCCGTCATCACCTTGCGGAAGAGATCGCCCGCCTGGACGAAGTCCATGTCCCCCCGTTCGTAGACGTGGCGCGCCGCCAGCCCGGCGACGTCGAGGTACGGCAGGGCCACCGAGGCCTCGGGCGCCGGCCCGCCGAAGCTGTTGGGCCAGTAGTTGACGGCGGCGCCGCCGTTCTGATCGGTGCGCATCCGGCCGTCGCGCTGATACGAGCGCTGGTCGGTCTGGTGGGGCGCGTTGACCGGGATGAGGTGGTAGTTGGGGCCGAGGCGGTGGCGGTGCGCGTCGTGGTAGCTGAACAGGCGGCCCTGGAGCAGCCGGTCGGGGGAGGGGCCGATGCCGGGCACGAAGTTGGCCGGCGAGAACGCCGCCTGCTCCACCTCGGCGAAGTAGTTCTCGGGATTCCGGTTCAGCGTCAGCCGGCCCACCTCCTGCAGGGGATAGTCGCGGTGCGGCCAGACCTTGGTGATGTCGAAGGGGTCGAAGCGGTAGGTGGCGGCGGCCTCGGCGGTCATGATCTGGGCGTAGAGCGTCCAGCCCGGGTAGTCGCCGCGGTCGATGGCCTGCCAGAGGTCGCGGGTGGCGTGGTCGGGATCGGTGCCCGCGAGCGCCACCGCCTGCTCGCGCGTGAGGTTCTCGATGCCCTGCGCCGTCTTGAGGTGCAGCTTCACCCAGCAATGGTCGCCCTCGGCGTTGTACCACATGAAGGTGTGGCCTCCGTAGCCGTTGAGGTGGCGGTAGTCTTTGGGCGTGCCGCGATCGCTGAAGAGGATGGTGACCTGGTGGATCGATTCCGGGGTCAGCGACAGGAAATCCCAGAACGCGTCGGGATCCTTGAGGTGGGTGGCGGGGTTGCGTTTCTGGGTGTGGATGAAGTCGGGGAACTGGACGGCGTCGCGGATGAAGAAGACCGGCGTGTTGTTGCCCACGAGGTCGTAGTTGCCCTCCTCGGTGTAGAACTTCACGGCGAACCCGCGCGGATCGCGTTCGCTGTCGGCCGACCCCTGCTCGCCGCCCACGGTGGAGAAGCGTACGAAGACATCGGTCATCTTGCCGACCTCGCCGAGGAACGCGGCGCGGGTGAAGTGGCGCATGGAACTGGTGACCTCGAAGTACCCGAAGGCGCCGGCGCCCTTGGCGTGGACCACGCGTTCGGGGATCCGCTCGCGGTCGAAGTGGGCGAGCTTCTCGAGCAGGTGGGTGTCCTGCAGGAGGGTCGGACCACGCTTGCCGGCGGTCAGCGAGTGCTCGTCGTCGTCGATGGGCGCGCCGAAGCTGTTGGTGAGGCGGTTGCGGTCGAGCATGGCCATCCCCCTTCGTGAAACGGGTGGGGACCTCCATGTCGGTGGGCGGATCCTGGATGCACGAGGCTCGGGGGTGTACTGCGGAGTGGGGGTTCTGGTCTAGTATCTAGCGATGATCCGGGGGGATGGCAAGCGGCATGGGGGATGGAGGGGAAGGTGGCGGTTCGTGGGGGGCGAGGAACATTGAACTCTGTATTTTCTTTATTAACAGTAAGTTAGATTGGAGCACGCCCCCGGGGGACGCCAAGGAGGACCTCGCCTCGCTCATCCCTCCCGCGAAGAATGTGTCCGCGCTGGTGATGCCCAATCGCAGAGGCAGGCCTCCACCCGGTCCATCACCAACTCCTCGGCGAACTCCGCTTCCACCCGGCGCAGCCCGGCCCGGCCCAGCCGGTCCCTCAATCCAGGCTCCGCCAGCAGCCGCGCCACATCGGCGGTGAAACGCTCGCGATCATCCACCCGGTGCACCAGCCCCGTCTCGCCGTGCAGCACCAGCTCCGGGATGCCGTCCACATTGCTCGCGGCCACCGCGCGACCCAGCGCCATGGCCTCGAGCAGCGTGTTGGGGAAGCCCTCCATCCGGCTCGGCAGCACCACCATGTCGGCGGCCGCCAGCACTGCCGGCACGTCGCGCCGGAAGCCGAGGAACCGCACGCATCCGCCGTCGAGCAGCCCGTGGTCGCGCGCCTGTTCCGTGAGCGCGGTCCGCCCGTCGCCCTCGCCGGCGATGAGCCACACCGCATCGGAGAACCGGTCGCGCAGCGTCGCGGCCGCCGCCAGCACGTGCTCCTGCCCCTTGCGCCAGCCGACCTCGCCCACGCAGGCGACCACCGGCACACCGGCCGCGATCCCCAGTTCCTGCCGCACGTCGCCAGCCAGCGCCCGCGCCTGCACCCCGGCGAGGTCGACCCCGTTGGGGATCACGCGCACCCGGGCACGGTCGAACCAGGGCGCCCCGCCGCACACCGGCTCCACCAGCGCCTTGCAGTTGCAGATCAACCGATCCACGCCGCGGCTGTAAACCAGGCGGTAGTGCCAGTTGTCCTTGATCCGGTCGGGTGACCCGCGTCGTGCCACCAGCTTGACCGTACGCCCGGCCAGGCCGGCCGCCAACCGCGCCTGGCGGATCTCCTTGTCCAGGTTGGCGCAGACCACGTCCGCCCGCGCGCGCCGCAGCACGGCCGCCAGTCCGAACAACGACCGCGGATCCAGCCAGCCGCCGAGGCGCACTTCGGCGACGGCCAGTCCCGCCGCGCGTCCCCGTTCGGCCAGCGCGCTGCGCGGTTGCACCGCCAGCGCGACCCGGTGTCCGCGCCGGTGCATGTTCGCCGCCGCCGAGAGCATCCACTGTTCGCCGCCGCCCCAGCCGACGAGCGAGGAGACGAACACCAACGAAACCGGCGGTGCGATCCCTGGGGATCGCACCGCCTCGCTGTCGGAACGCGCGCTATTGTTCCGTGCGGTCATGACCCGATGCTACCGCACCGGACGCCGCGACGCTAGCGCGGAATGGCCAGGAAGAGCCGGCCCTCCACGCGCGGTCGATAGACTCGCAGGAGCACGGGCCGGTCGCCGCTCTCGCCCACCGCCTCGCGGTAGTCGTCCAGCGAGGTGACGTCGCGGCGGTTCACCTCGAGGATCACGTCGCCCTCGACCAGGCCCTCGCGGGCGGCGGCGCTGCGATTGTCGACGTCGGTGACCAGGAGGCCGTCGATGTTATCGGGCACGCTGGCGTGGGCGCGGAGCTGGTCGTTCAGCGCGCGCACCGTCACGCCCTCGATGCCGTCGTTGTCCTCGGGCCCGCTGCCGCGGTTGCTGGCCAGCTGCTCCTGCGCGGGCAGTTCGCCCAGCTTCACGGTCTTCTCGATCTGCTTGCCCTCGCGCTGCAGCTCGAGCTTGGCCTTGTGGCCGACCGGCAGCAGCGAGACGGTGTTGCGCAGCTGCGAGACCGAATCCACGCGCTTGCCGTCCACGGCCATGATGATGTCGCCCTCTTCGAGGCCGGCTTCCTCGGCCGGGGTGTCCTCGGTGACGCGCGCCACCATCACGCCCATGGGCTTGTCGAGCTGGTAGTAGTCGGCGATGGCCTGGTTCACTTCCTGGACCTGGACGCCGAGCCAGGCGCGGGTGACCGAGCCGTCCTCGCGCAGGCTGGTCAGGATGCGCTCGACCATGTTGGCGGGGATGGCGAAGCCGATGCCCTGCGAGCCGCCGCTGCGGCTGAGGATGGCCGAGTTGATGCCCATGACCTCACCGCGCATGTTCACCAGCGCGCCGCCGCTGTTGCCGGGGTTGATCGACGCGTCGGTCTGGATGTGGTCCTCGTACTGCATGAGGCCGATGGCGCGGCCCTTGGCCGACACGATGCCCATGGTCACGGTCTGGCCCACCCCGAAGGGGTTGCCCACGGCCATGACGCGCTCGCCCACGCGGAGCTGGTCGCTGTCGCCGAAATCGAGGAAGGGCAGCTTGCGGTCGGGGTCGATCTTGATCAGCGCCACGTCGGTCAAGGGGTCGGTGCCGATGATCTCGGCGTCGTAGGTCTCGTTGTCGTTGAACGAGACGCGGATCGACTCGGCGTTCTCGACCACGTGGTTGTTGGTGACGATGTACCCGTCCTCGCTGATCACGACGCCCGAGCCGAGGCTGCGCTCGAGGCGTTCTTGGTGCTCGGGGATGTCGAAGAAGCGACGGAAGAAGGGGTCGTTCTGGAACGGGTTCTGCTGCCGCTCGACCACCTTGTTGGTGTTGATGTTGACGACGGCGGGCATGGTCAGCTCGGCCACGTCGGCGGGGTCGAGGTCGTTATGGACGGCGGCGGTGGCGACGGGCACGGCCAGCATGGCCGTCTGGTCGCCGCCGGCGGTCAGCGCGAGGCCGCCGATGAAGCCGACCGTGACCAGCAACGACGCGGCCAGCAGGCGACTGAGGGTCCCTCTCTTGAACATTGCAATCCTCCGACTGAGGTGGCTTGGGTTGATCGTTGACGCTGCGGGCCGGCCGCCGGGAACGGGAGCCGGGCCGCGCCGTCAGCGCCGGGCGCTCGGTATGAACTCCGCGGACCCTGAAAAAGTTTCTCTTCGTTTCGGGATTTCCGCATCTCGGCGTGGACACGCGACGAGGCCGGCTGCCCGGGGCGGCCGGCCTCGCCTCGTGAGCATATGGCGGACGCTACTCGCCGTCGTTGCCGATGGCTTCCACGGGGCAGTCGTCCATGGCGTCGCGGCAGAGCTGCAACTCCTCCTCGTTCGACGGCTGCTTCTTGACGTAGGAGAACCCCTCGTCGTCGTTGCGGTCGAAGTTGTCGGGCGCCGTCTGGCGGCAGAGGTCGCAGTCGATGCAGTTGGTGTCCACGTAGAACTGGCCGTTCGCGTTGCCAGGCACCTTGTCAATGGGATCGGCCATGTCACAATCTCCTCGGTCTCGGACTCGGTTGCTGTCATCTCCGGCGCCATGATCACCGATTTCCCAAAAAATGGCCACCCCACACCCACCCTCCCCACCCTCCCACGGCCCTCCGCACGGTACTCCGCACGGTGGCGGGCCTCTGGCCCGCCACTCGTGCCCCCAAATCGCCAAGCCTGGGAGGGGATGGGGGGATACGTTACGGCGGGGGCCCGTCCAGGGCCCCCGCACGTTCTTATCCCCCCATCCCCTCCCAGGCTAAAACTTATGCTTGAAGGGTAGGAAGGTCATGAAGTCCGCATGATGCACCACATAGGCCTCGGGCGACCGCGTCACCAGATCGCCCTCGCCGGCATGGGCGGCGATGATGTGGCAGACGCTGTCGGGCACGCCGGCCTCCATGGCCAGGGCCACGCCGGTGAACGGGTGGCGCAGGTACTTGCCGGTCATGCTCTTGACCGTCTCGCCATCCTGCGTGTCGTACTCCAGGAGCTTGCCCACGTCGGCGAGGATGGCGCCGGCGATGACGGTGTCCATGTCCACGTGCAGGTCCGGCGAGAGAAACTTGTTCATCTGGACGCCGGCATCGCGGCTGACGTGCACCACCAGCCGCTTGTGGGCCATGAAGCTCACCTTGCAGTCGGGCACCAGCAAGGTGAAGGGAATGGTCTCCAGGTCCTCGGCGGTGAGCGGACTGCGCTTGAGCGCAAGTTCCCAGGTCTTGGCGGTGGCCTTCTTCAGATCCTCGTCGGCGATCCACTCGAGCTCGGGCCACAGCTTCAGGACTTCGGCGTTCATGTCGTTCCTCCGGCAGGCGGAATGGCGGGGCCCGCACGGTTCGGGGCGGGCCGGGTCGTTCGACCCCGCAAAGGAACACCACGGCCAGCGGTCAGGCAACCGGATTTCGTTACCGGGACCGTGATACTCTGCCATCTTGCAACACCGCGCCGCGATCGTCGCATCCTGCAAGCCGTGGTGATAATTTTAAGGATCGATATCAGCTCGAGAAAGGACCTAACCTGCCTTGTCGTGGCGAGTTGTGCCCAATTCGCACCGGCACCCCGGGCGGGCACCGCCTATGCAACTGCCGGGTATCTCGACGCCGGACCCTGCCGGCGAAGGACCAAGACAACCGGCCAGGAGCACGTTTCCATGACCAAGCACGCACGAATTCTGACGGTCCTCGGGGTCCTGCTGGCCCTCGGGGTCCTGGGCGCCTCCTCGGCCGCGGCACAGACCGTCGAGGTGACCGCCTCCTGGACTCCTCCCAGCGAGGGATCCCCGGTCCACCACTACATCCTGCAACTCTCCACCAACGGCGGCCCTTACACCACCGTGGGCTCCACCAACACCACCACCTACGTCATGGACCTCGACGTCGGTCAGACCTACCGTGCCCGCGTGGCCGGCGTGGACGCCGAGGGCCGCCAGGGCCCCTATTCCGAGGAATCGGATCCCTACACGCCGGATCTCGGCCCTCCGGGCCAGCCTGGCAAGCCCATGCTGATGTAGACGTCGGCGACGCGTGAAGCAACGAGGCCGCCTCCACCTGGAGGCGGCCTCGTCCACGTTCAGATCCGTGGCAGGACGTAGCTGATGCGCAGCACCACGCTGCTCCAGTTATAATCGAGATCCTCGCCGGTGGGATAGAAGAGGGGGGTGCTGAAGCGGTTGATGTCGTATTGGAACGACAGCTCCCAGTCCTTGAGGCGCAGACCCGCGATCACCGACCATGACAGCGCATTGACCGCCGCGTCATAGATCGAGGTCTCCTCGTCGATGTCCTCGTGGTACTTGTTGTGGACGAACGCCGCGCCGCCGCCCACGAAGGGCCGCAGCGTGCCGTGGCTGCCCGGTGCCAGATAGACCAGGTCCAGACCGTAGCGCAGGACCGAGGCGGTGATCTTGAGCTTGTCGCCCGTGGCCGTGAATCCGTCGTAGTCGCCGAACTGGGTGAAGTTGAAGCTCGGCGCCAGGGTCCACGACCGGCCCAGGAAGAAGCGAGTCCGCAGGCCGAGCATGTAGCCCGCCTCGGCGCCCAGGGCGCTCGGGGCGCTGGCGCGGACCGGGGCGCTCAGGTCGCCCATCGGCAGCCCCAGGCCACCCTCGAGATGGATCTCGACCCGCCGGAAGGTGGGACCGGCGGCCGGTGGCGTCTGGGCCCTGGCGACCCCGACCTGGCCGAGGAAGAGGGCGACGACAGCGAGCAGCGACAGGTAGCGGGTCATGGGAGCGGTCCTTTCCGGGCTGCGGGTCGGCGACCATGATAGTCCATGGGTCGTGGAGAGGAAATGGGGATTCAGGGGGTGGTGACCGTTGCTGCCCCACCATGCCCCCGGTATACTCCTTCTTGTGCCATCGAGATTGTGTCCGGGTCGAACATCGTCCTGCAGGCAGTACGATTGTTGTCGCCAGCATGCCGGAACATCAACAATGGCGGTGATTAAGATCACAGAATGGCTCGGACACACTTTCCGTGGCACAAGAGAGGGATCACATGCGGTGGTTTGGATTGTTGGTTTTGCTGTTCACCCTTTTCACCACCCCCGCCCTCACCACCCCCGCCTGGCCCGACGGCAAGGAACTGGCCGGTCGGCTCAAGGACCTCGCCCGTCTCGACCGCGCCGAGCTCCACGAGATCGGCTTCTCGGCCGGCGGCCAGAAGCTGCGCCTGCTGGAGATCGACCCCGCGCGTGAGCCCGACGGCGGTGCCCCGGCGATCCTGGTGCTCGCCAACGTGGAGGGCGACCTGCCCCTCTGCTCGCTGGCGGCCACCGAACTGGCAGCCGAGATCCTCGCCGCCGATGCTGCGGCACCCGCCGCCGCGGTCCGCTGGTACGTGCTGCCCGTGGCGGCACCCGACGGCCTCGATCGCTGGTTCGCCCGACCACGTGCGGCCGGCGGCTTCAACGCCACGCCGGTGGACGAGGACCGCGACGGGCGCGAGGGCGAGGATCCGCCCGACGACCTCGACGGCGACGGCGTCATCACCTGGATGCTGGTGGAGGACCCGGCCGGGGCGTGGACTCTGGACCAGGACCAGCTGCCTCTCTCCGCCGACCCCGCCCGTGGCTTGCCCGGTCGTTACCGACGCGAGGTCGAGGGGCGGGACCAGGACGGCGACGGTCTCTTCAACGAGGACCCGCCAGGCGGCGCGGATCTCGCCACCAACTTCCCGCACGGCTTCACGCACTGGACCGCGCGTGGCGGGCGCTGGGCCGGGGACCAGCCCGAGACCCGCGCCATCCTCGAATTCGCCTTCGCACACCAGGACATCGCTCTGGTCCTGATCCTGGGCGAGACCAACAACCTCTGGCAGGTGCCCGGTGCCGACCCCTCGCCGCCCGGCGATTCCGAACCCGTGAAAGTGACCTGGCGGCTGGCCCGCGAGCTGGGCCTGCAGTCTGGGGCGGAGTACCCCTTGCAGGCGGTGCTCGCCGCGGCCGCCGAGCGCGGGGGACGGGCCAACCTGACGCCGGCGAGGGTGCGCGCCATGCTGCACCTCGCGCCGCTGGAGCACCCGCCCGCGGGCGACCTCGCCTGGTGGCAGGCCCTGGCTGAACGCTACCGCGCCTTCCTCGACACGGCGGGCCTCGCCTCGCCGCGACTGGCACCGGCCGCCCCCGGTGGCGGCTCGCCCGCAACCTGGGCCTATTTCCATTATGGAGTGCCCACGGTGGCGCTGGACCTGTGGACCCTGCCCGATCCTCCCGACACCGCCGCCGTCGACACCACCGCCACGGTGACCACCGTTCCGGCCCCCGACCACGAGCTGGTCCTGCTGCACCAGCGGACGACTACCAGCGGCCACGCCGGCTGGCGGCCCTGGACCGCGTTGACCCTGGACGACGGCACCGATGTGCTGGTTGGCGGTCCCGAACCCGGCGCCACCCGCACGCCGGCCGCCTACGCTGCCGAGATCCGGTCCCGGGCCCTCCTGCCGCTGCTGCTCGAGCTGCCCGACTGGCTGCCGCGACTCGAGCTGGCACCGTTGCGGATCGAGGCGCGGGGTGAGGGCCTGCACGAAGTCACGGCGGTGGTGCGCAACACTGGACGCATCCCCTATCCCACCGTCATGGGCACCATCAACCGTCGTCCCGGACCGTTGACCGTGACCCTGGCCGGGGCCGAACCGCTCCAGGATCCCCTGCGCCAGGTCGTGGCGGAATTGCCTGCCGGCGGCGCGGTCACCTTGCACTGGCTGGTCCGCGCCGACGAGCCGCGCGATCTGCAGGTCACCGCCACCGCGCCGAGCCTCGGCACCGTCACCGCGAAGGGAGGCCAGTGATGAAGCGCCTGCTCGTGATCCTGCTCCTCGTGGCGGTGCCCGCGCTGGCCGCCGACAAGCCTCGCTTCCAATGGGACCATTACTTCGACCAGGATGCGGTCACCGCCGCCCTGACGTCGCTCCACCAGGCCTATCCCGACCTCACCAAACTCGAGACCATCGGCCGCAGCGCCGAGGGCCGCGACATCTGGCAGCTCACCATCACCGGCGAGAAGGCCGGTCCCGCGGCGGGCAAGCCGGCCATGTACGTCGATGGCGCCATCCACGGCAACGAGATCCAGGCCACCGAGGTCTGCCTCTACCTGGCCTGGCTCCTGCTCGACCGTTACGGCGAATGGGAGCGCATCACCGAGCTGGTCGACCGCGCCGCGTTCTACATCGTCCCCACGGTGAACGTCGACAGCCGCGCGCGCTTCTTCGCCGATCCCGCCAGCCACCAGCTCGGCCGCACCGCGCAGGTGCCGGTGGACGACGACTTCGACGGCCTCGCCGACGAGGACGGCCCCGAGGATCTCGACGGCGACGGCCTCATCCTGCAGATGCGCGTGCGCGACCCTGGCGGCACCCACCGCAGCGACCCCGCGGACCCGCGCGTCCTGGTGCGCGTCAAGCCCGGCGAGCAGGCCGAGTGGACGCTCCTGGGGCTCGAGGGCATCGACAGCGACGGCGACGGCCGCGTCAACGAGGACGGCCCGGGCTACCTCGACATGAACCGCAACTGGGGCTTCAACTGGCAGCCGCCGTACGTGCAGGCGGGGTCGGGCGACTTCCCCTTCTCGGCGGCCAACACCCGCGCGGTGGCCGCTTTCATCGCCGACCGACCCAACATCGCCTTCGCCTTCGCCTTCCACAATTACGGCGGCATGTGGCTGCGCGGTCCCGGCAGCGCCGATTCGCCGCCTTACGACCCCGCCGACATCGCGGTCTGGGACTGGCTCGGGCGCGAGGGCGAACGCACGGTCCCCGGCTACCGCTACCTGATCTCGCACAAGGACCTCTACGCCACGTTCGGCGACTTCGACGAGTTCATGTACCAGATCTGGGGGGTGTACGGCTTCACCGGCGAGATCACCATGTCCAGCGAGTTCGCCTACCGCGGGCGCAGCGACGAGCCCAACGGCGACGACGGCAACCTCTGGTCGCGCCGGCCGCCGCTGAGCGAGAAGCAGGAGTTCAACGACCACCTCATGGCCGGCGAGATGTTCGTGGACTGGACGCCCTTCGAGCACCCGCAGTACGGCCCCATCGAGATCGGCGGCTGGAAGCCCTTCGACGTGCGCTCGACACCCGGCTGGATGCTCCCGGAGACCCTCCACCGCAACGCCATGTTCGTGGTCTGGACCGCCATGCAGCTGCCGCGGGTCACGGTGGAAGTGGTGGCGCGCGAGGACCTGGGCCAGGGGCTCTGGCGCGTGCGCGCCCGGGCGGCCAACCTGGGCGGTCTGCCCACCTTGTCGGCCCAGGCCCGCGGAAAGAGCATCTACCGGCGCGACCTCTTCTCGCTGGAGGGCGAGGACATCGAGGTGCTCAGCGGCGGTCTGGTGAGCGATCCCTGGTTCGGCGGCGTGGAGACCGTGCGCCGGGATCCCGGGCGGCTGGCGGCCTGGCTGCCGCCGCAGTCGGTCCGCGAGGCCGAGTGGATCGTGCGCGGCAGCGGGTCGGTGCGTGCGACCTACGACGGCGTGAAGTGCGGGGTGGTCGCGAGCCCGGCCGTCCGCCTCGAATGACGCCGGACGCCGCGCGGCTGTCTCTCGCGCGGCGGATGGGCTGACGCCGTCGCCGACCAGGATCCCGGGCCCGGGCCAGACACCCTGGCCCCCTCGACGACCGGTCAGCCAGGTTCGGATCGATCCTACCAATCTGATCTTTTATCTCAACATTTCCCCTCTCCGGTCGATCAGATTGACAAGACAGGACCACAATGGTGGTCAATTTGATTACGATAACCGATATCTATTGAACCGGGGGAAGACCATGAAACTGCGCGAGAAGATCGTGGCCATGATGGTGGGCTGCCTCGTCCTGATCATGGGCGGGCTTTCGGCCTACACGCTGCATCGGGTGACCGACATGTCCACCGAGGGCCGGACGACCCAGGCCCAGGTCGTGGCCGAGACCGTGACCCACTCCATGGAGGTCTTCGGGGAGATCGGGGACATGGATGCGCTGGATGCCTTCGTGACCAGCGTGCTGGCCACCGAGGGGATCGACCATGTCCATGCGGTGCGGGGGCCCGCGGTGGTCCGGGATTTCGACGAACGCGAAAGTGCCAGTCCCGAGGACCGGTTCGAGGAGCAGGTGCTGGCCACCGGCCAGCCGCTCGTCCTGAACGACCACCAGGCCCACACCATCCGCACCATCATGCCCCTGGCCGCCAAGGAGAGCTGCCTCGAGTGCCACGAGGTCAAGGTGGGCGAAGTGCTCGGCGCGGCGAGCGTGACCGTGAACACGGCCGCCAACGACACCGCCCTGGCCAGCTTCCAGCGCAACATCATCCTGACCGCCCTGGGCGCCGTGCTCGCGCTGGGCTTGCTCCTGACCGTGATCCTGACCCGCGGCGTGATCCGTCCGGTGACCCAGGCGGCCCGGCAGATCATCACCGGCGCGCATCAGACCCTCACCGCCGCCAGCCAGTTCCGCGAGGCCGGCGACCAGATCGCCCGCAACACCGGCGACCAGGCCAGCAGCCTGCAGCAGACCGCGGCCTCGCTCCAGGAGATGACCGCGCAGACCAAGGTGTTCACCACCAGCGCCGGCGACGCCAGCACCACCGCCGACCAGACCAGCCAGGCGGCCCGCCAGTGCCACGAGGCCATGGGCCGCATGACCAGTTCCATCGAGTCGATCAAGAAGGCCGCCGACGACACCAGCCGCATCATCGGCACCATCAACGAGATCGCGTTCCAGACCAACCTGCTCGCGCTGAACGCCGCGGTGGAGGCCGCCCGGGCCGGCGACGCCGGCAAGGGCTTCGCCGTGGTGGCCGAGGAGGTGCGCAACCTGGCGCAGCGGTCGGCCGAGGCGGCGCACAACACCGCCGACCTGCTCGCCGGATCGCGCACGCAGGCCGACCAGGGCGTGGCCGTGGTGCAGGAAGTGGCGGCGATCCTGGCCGAGATCACCGGACAGGCCGAGAAGTCCACCGAGGCCATCGGCCACGTCTCCAGCGCCAGCGACGAGCAGGCGCGCCACATCGCCGAGATCACCGACGCCATGATGACCCTCGACCGCATGACCCAGTCGACCGCGGCCAGCGCCGAGGAATCGGCGGCGTCCAGCGCCGAGCTGACGAACATGGCCGAGCAGCTCCAGCGGGTGGCCGACGGTCTCGGTCATCTGGTGGGGGAGGCGGTTCAGCAGTAGGTGGGACGGCGGCCCCAGCGGGCCAGCATGTTGGCCAGCTTCTCGCGGCGGACCGGCTTGGTGAGATAGTCGTCCATGCCCGTGTCCAGGCAGCGCTGCCGGTCGCCGCGCATGGCGTGGGCGGTCATGGCCACGATGGGCACCCGCGCCGACTCGCCGTCCAGGAGCCGGATGCGACGCGTGGCCTCGAAGCCGTCCATCTCCGGCATCTGGCAATCCATGAACACCAGGTCGAAGGATTCCTCGCGCAGGCGCTGCACCGCATGCTGGCCGTTGTCGACCAGCTCGCACGGGCAGCCCAGGCTGGTCAGGAGCGCCGCGGCCACCCGCTGGTTGATGGGATTGTCCTCCACCACCAGGACCCGCAGATCGCTGAAGTCGGCGTTGCCCGGAGTCTCTGCCGCCCCGGTGTCCGTGCTGGACTGGTCGCCGGTGGCCGCCACCGGGAAGGTCAGCTCCAGGGTAAAGGTCGACCCCTGGCCCTGGGTGCTCTCGAGCACGATTTGCCCGCCCATCATCCGGGCCAGTTCCTGGCAGATGGCCAGACCGAGACCCGTGCCGCCGTGGCGGCGTTTCGACGAACCGTCGACCTGGACGAACTTGTCGAAGATCTGGGCCTGCTTCTCCGCCGGGATGCCGACTCCGGTGTCGGAGACCACGAGGCGGTAGCGCGCGCGGCCGCTCCCGGAGCCCAGGCGGGCGGCGGCCAGCTTCACCTCGCCGTGTTCGGTGAACTTGAGGGCGTTGTGGGTGAGGTTGGTGAGAATCTGGCGGAGGCGTCCGGCGTCGCCGATCAAGAGCGGCGGACCGTCGGGGTCGCAGGCGATCTGCAGATCGAGGCCGTTCTCGTCGGCGAGCCATTGCAGGCTGGCGCCGATGTCCCGCAACAGGCGGGGCAGATCGAAGGGGTCGCGCTCCAGGCTGAGCTGGCCGGCCTCGAGCTTGGCGAAGTCGAGGACGTCGTTGATGATCGCCAGCAGGTTCTCGCCCGACTTCTGGACCAGGGCCAGGTGCTCCAGCTGCCGGGCATCGAGGTCGGTCTCGGCCAGCAGGTTGGACATGCCGATGACCCCGTTGAGCGGAGTGCGCAGCTCGTGGCTCATGTTGGCCAGGAACTCGCTCTTGCTCTGGTTGGCGGTCTCGGCGCGTTCCTTGGCCTCGACCAGGCTGGCCTCGGTGCGCTGGCGGGCCTGGGCGCTGGCGATCAGACCGGCGGCCGTCTGCAGCAGCGAGATGTCGGGCTTGAGCCAGTGCAGAGGCTGGTGGATGGTCTCGAAGCCGAGCACGCCGCGCACGCCGCCGCCGAGGATCAGCGGCACCGCCAGCAGCGAGCGGAGGCCCTGCTGCTGCCAGCGCTGGCGGACGTCGGCGGCCGAATCGGGCAGCGCGTCCACGTTGGGCACTTCCACCACCTCGCCGCGCAACAGGGGCGTCATGACCCAGGACAGGTCGGACAGGCGGGTGCGCCCGAGGTGGCCGATGAGCGCCGGGACATCCGGGCCGCACCATTCGTGCGCGTATTCCAGATGCTGGCCGTCGTCGGTCAGCTCGAACAGGTAGACGCGGTCGACCGCGGCGAACTCGCCCAGCCGGCGGAGCGCCTCGTCGATGCCGGTGGGCACCTCCGTGGCCTTCAAGGACATGAAGCGCGCGGCGATGCTGGCGAGGGTGCGCTCGATCCCCAGCCGGTTGGCCAGCTTCTCCTCGGCCTCCTGGCGGGCCCAGGCGTTGACCAGGACGGCGGCCACGGTCCGGATCAGGGAGAGGTCGGCCTCGGTCCAGACGCCCTGCTCCTGGAGACGGTCCAGGCCGAGCCCGCCGGCCTGATCGGCGGCCGTGAAGGCGGGCACGATGAGCAGCGACTGCAGGCCCTGGAGGATCCAGCGCTCCTGTTCCACCGCGGCTTCGGCGGGCAGGTCGGTCACGTCGGGGACCACCACCGGCTGGCCGTGCAGGATCTGCTGGGTGGCCCAGGGCAGGGCCTCGGTCGGCAGGCGGCGGTCGGCCTCGGCGGGGATGGGCGGTGCGCCTGGAGCACACCATTCCGCGAGTAGCTGATGGATGTGGTTCTTCGTGTCGAGCTGGAAGAAGTAGCACCGATCCACGCCGACATGCTTGCCCAGCAATTCCAGCGCGTGCTCGATCTCGAGCATGGCGGAGGTGCGGTCCCCGGCGGAGATGCTGCCGGACACCACGGTGATGATCCGTTCCAGGGCCTCGCGCTCGCGCTGCTGCGCCGAGACGGTCGGGCGGCTGGGTCGGAAGAGGCTGGTGGGCAGGGCGAACGGTGCCATGCAGAGGATGCCTCGTTGGTTCCCGGGCGTGCGGGGAGCCGCGGGGTGCTGCCCCGTGCTCCCGTCGACTCGAAACGACAGTATATCATCGGCAACAAGGCGCGGGACTTGACGTCGCTGGCGCGTGGGTGGTTATCCTCGGTTCCAACCCGGGAGGTCTGGCTTGTCCGCTGCTGTCCGGATGTGGTGGGTCGTGGTCTTCGGCGTCGCCTTCGGCTGGCTCGAGGCGGCGGTGGTGGTCTACCTGCGTCGCATCCTCTATCCCGACGGCTTCGCCCTGCCGTTGCGCCCCATCGAGGCCTCGCTGCTGGCGGTGGAGTTGGCACGCGAGGCCGCCACCCTGATCATGCTCGCCGCCGTGGCCATGCTCGCCGGTCGGACCCGTTGGCAGCGCTTCGCGGCGTTCCTGGTGGCCTTCGGCGTCTGGGATCTCGTCTACTACCTGGGCTTGAAGGCGGCGCTCGGCTGGCCCGCGAGCCTGGCGACCTGGGACGTGCTGTTCCTGCTGCCCTGGCCCTGGCTGGGGCCGGTCTATGCGCCGGCTCTGGTGGCGGTCCTCATGGTCGGGTTCGGCTGGCGGGTCTTCCTCGCCGAGGCACGCCGACCCGGCCGTGCCGATGGGTGGTCCTGGGCGCTGGGAGCCGCGGGCGCCCTGGTCCTGCTCTTCACCTGGCTGCGCGATCTCGAGGCGGCGCTGGCCGGCGCGCCCCCGCGCCCCTATGCGGTGGGACTGTTCCTGGCGGGGGTGGCCTGTCTGGTGGCCTGCGGCCTGCGCTTCCTGCGGCGGAACCGGGGCTGATCCAGGAGGTCGGGAATCCGGAGTCGATCGGTTGCCGGCGCCGGCTGGTGGTGGTAAGCTGAACCACGGGGGGAGATTATCGGGCGGAAAGGAATCGTCATGTCCACGTCCGACACCATCCGACGCACCATCGAGGCCTTCGGTCGACCGGCCCAGGACGACTACCGGATCCAGCCGACCCACCACGCACGCGCGCTCGAGGACCATGTCCCCGAGATCGCCGAGATCCTGCGCCACAGCGAGGTCCAGGTGGTGGCCCGTCAGTTCGAGGAGGACGACGAGCGCGCCATCACGGCCCAGGCCCGCTTCCGGCAGATCGCCGGCCGCGCCGGTCTGGCCGTGATCTCCTCGGCGGTCCTGGCGGTGACGCTGGTGTTCCTCGGCGCCTTCTACACCGATGCGGGCACCCAGAATCCGGGCTGGCCCTTCCTGGTGGCGGGCTGCCTCGGGCTGGTCCTGGCCTGGCTGGGGACCATGTGGATCCACAACATCCGCGAGGGTGCGCTGCTGACGCGATGGATGGAGAGCCGGGCCCGGGCGGAATCGCGCCGTCTGCAGTACTTCGAGGCGGTGACCAGGCCCTGGTCCGTGACCGAGACCTCGGACCTGCCGGTCCTGCAGCAGCAGCTCGAGTACTTCCGACGCTATCAGCTCGACGTCCAGGTGGCTTTCTACCGGGTGCGCGCCACCGAACACCGGCTGTCCGGTCGCCGGACGCTGGCTCTGAGCGGCTGGGCGGCGTTCCTCGCCGGGGCGGCCACCGGTCTGGCCGGCTTCCTGGGGGCACCCTATCCGCCCCTGGCGTCGCTGGCGTCGCTGGCCATCCTGGGCTCGGCCCTCGCGGCCTATGCGGCCTCGCGGGCGGCCATGAACCAGGATCAACGCAACGCCGAGCGCTATGACCGGACGCGCCAGGCCCTGGAACAGCTCGAGAGCCGGCTCTCGGAGGTGCGCCAGGCGGTGTCCGCCGGATCGCGGGAGTCCCTCGCCTCCTTCGTGCAGGCCGTCCACGAGCAGGTCTCCCTGGAGCATCGCCAGTGGCTGAGCGAGGCCGACGCGCGCAGCACCGGGGTCAAGCAGCTGGACGCCACGTTGGCGAGCCTGCGTCCCCAGACACAGCTCGACAGTCGCGCCGAGCAAGGCTAGCAGTAGACCTTTCACTCCCGGCAGGCGCCGGTTACTATCAGGGTTCGCGAGGGAAGGTCATGCTGGGTCTGCTGCCAATCATTCTGGGCGCCATCGTCACGACGCTGAGCCTGCTGTTCGGCGCCACGGAGGTGCTCGCCTTGCTGCTGGGTCTGCTCGTGGGCGTGGTCGGGTCGGCCATCCTCGCCTGGCAGCGCCTGTTCGTGCCGCCTTCATCCGGGCCTGCCCAGGCCGAACCGCTGGAACAATGGAGTCGCGGGTGCCGGGCCGCGCTGGTCATGGCCGGTGAGACCGCGCGCCGTGAACGCCACCGCAGCATCACCGACTGGCATCTGGTCCTGGGGCTCGCCGGAGCACGGGAATGCCGGGCCGCCAGGATCCTCGCCGACAGCGGCCTGGACTCGCTGCGCATGGCGGGATTCTTCCACGAGCGTGTTGCCCCCTACCTCGCCCAGGGCGACGGTCCGGCCCGTTTCGACGACACGGCCACGGCCTGCCTCCAGGCCGCCGTGGAGGAGGCGGTCACCCGCGGGGCCGATCAGGTCAGCAGCACCCATCTCCTGCTGGCCTGCACCCGCGACGAGATCTCGCGGGCCGCGCCGTTGCTGCGACAGGAGGGATGCGGCCGCGAGGTGGTGGAGGCCCGTCTGCTGCAGGATGGACGCCCGGCCTGATTCCGTTGATTCAATCCCTAGATAAGTGCTAGAGTGGTAGGCCTCGACGTCGTACCTGTTCGGGATTTAACTGTGGTCGTCGAGTCTGTCGCGTCACCCCGAACGCGGGGCCGTGGACCCATCACGTCAAGCGAACAAGCGAATGGAGAGAGGCATGCTGGAGCTGAAGAAGGGCGTGGACATCCTCGCCGAGGTTGGTGGCGTCAAGTCCATCGCCGAGGCCAGGGCCCTCATCGAGCAGAAGCTCGATGCCGAAAATCAGAAGAAGCTGGCGCCCATCACCAACGAAGAGGCGCTCCTGAAGATCGCCAACGCCATCGCCATGTGCGAGCCCGATCGGGTCTTCATCAACACCGGTAGCGCGCAGGACGTGCAGTGGATCCGTGAACATGCGCTGGAGAAGGGCGAAGAGAAGCCCCTGGCCAAGAAGGGCCACACCATCCACTTCGACCTGCCCCAGGACCAGGCCCGCCTCGTGAACCAGACCTTCTACATCGTCAACGAAGACGAGAAGACCAGCGCCCTGGCCAAGAAGGTCCTGCGCAGCGAGGGACTGGAGTACGTGCAGACCTACATGAAGGGCATCATGAAGGGCATGACCATGATGGTGGGCTTCTACGCCCGCGGTCCCGTGGGTGCCCAGGCCTCGACGCCGGCCATCGAGATCTCGAGTTCGGCCTACGTGCTCCACTCGGCCGAACTGCTCTATCGCAACTGCTACGACGCCTTCGACGGCGAGGTCGAACGCCGGGGGATCTTCTTCACCAACGTCCACAGCGAGGGTCCCAACCGTCCCGAGGACGTGCCCAACGCGCGCATCTTCATGGACCGCTCGTGGCTGACCACCTTCTCCACCTTCTGCACCTACGCGGGCAACACCCTGCTGATGAAGAAGGGCAACCACCGCTTCTCGGTGGACTACGCGGTCTACTACGGCGAGGACAAGGAGATCTCCGAGCACATGTTCATCACCGGCATGAAGGGCCCCGGCGGCCGGGTGACCTACTTCGCCGGCGCGGCGCCTTCGGGCTGCGGCAAGACCACCACCGCCATGGTGGGTACCGACTTCGTGGGTGACGATCTGGCGCAGATCTGGATCGCGGCCGACGGCACCTGCCGCGCGGTCAACCCCGAGGCGGGCATCTTCGGCATCGTCGAGGACGTCAATCGCGAGGGCGATCCCTACCTCATGAAGGCCATGCGCGACGACGACACCGAGGCCATCTGGTCCAACGTGCTGATCAGCGAGGACGGGGTGCCCTACTGGACCGGCTGTGGCGAGGAGATGCCCAAGAAGGGCGTCAACTTCCAGGGCGAGTGGTTCGAGGGCAAGACCGGCGCCGACGGCAAGCCCATCCCGCCGAGCCACAAGAACTCGCGCTGCACGGTGGACTGCAAGGTCATCGCCAACCACAACGCCGCGGCCAACGCCGACCCGGCGGGCGTCCCCGTCAAGGTCATCACCTACTCGGGCCGCGACAGCGACACCATGCCGCCGGTGTGGGTGGCCAAGAACCCCGACGCGGGCGTGGCCATCGGCGCCAGCATCGTCTCGGCCGCCACCGCCACCGAGGTGGGCGCCACCGGCGTCAACCGCCAGCCCTGGGCCAACGCGCCGTTCATCCCGGGCGCCCTGGCCGACTACATGAACGTCCAGTTCAAGTTCTTCAACAGCAAGGCGCTTTCCGACCAGGGCCGTCCCATCATGGCGGGCCTCAACTACTTCCTCACCCACGCCAACCGCGGCAGCGACGGCAAGGGCCTGCTGGGCGAGAAGAAGGACGTGAAGGTCTGGCTGGGCTGGCTCGAGCGCTACGTGCATGGCGAGGTCGAGGCCATCGAGACGCCCATCGGCATGCTGCCGAAGTACGAGGACCTCAAGGAGCTCTTCGCCGGGATCAACAAGGAGTATCCCAAGAGCCTCTACGACATGCAGTTCGCGCTCTATGTCGACAACATCGTCGGCCGCATCGACCTGCAGACCGAGGCCTACGGCAAGGAGGAGAGCCTCCCGCCGCAGTTGTTCAAGGTCTATGAGAAGCAGAAGGCCGAGCTGCTGGCGCTGAAGGAGAAGTTCGGCGCGGTGGTCGGGATCGATCAGTTGAGCTAGGCAGCCGCAAGACACCTGGTTCAGGCGCGTGGGGCCGGTCCTTCGGGATCGGCCCTTCTTGGTCGACCGGGATCGGGTGGGGCGCATATAAGTGATATCTTTTTTCATCATCGGGATAATTTTGTGATATCATCCCCGTGCGCCACCGCCTGGACTCCCCGCACGACATCGGCGCTAGAAATACCGCCATACCATCGTCAATCCGCTTACCGGAAGGGGACACCATGCATTCCTTGCGCTTGCTGCTCGTTCTCGCCGGCATCGTGCTCCTGGCTGGAGCGGCCCAGGGCCAGGTGGCCACGGCCATCGTGGTCGCTGGTCAACCGGTGCCCGGCAACGATGCCTACCTCGTCGATACCATCGCGCTGCCTGCGGTCAACCACGGGGGTGGCTGGGCCTTCAACCTCAATTCCGTGATGGACGCCGAGACCATTGCCCTGGCCTACGGGACCCTCGATGGGGTCGCGGCCGCCGACATCCTGCGCACCGAGACCACCGTGGGCGACTACGAGCAGAACTCGTGGGAGAGCTTCTGCGGCCTCGGCGGCAACGGCTTCGCCTACAGTCCTTCCTGCACGCGCATCTCCGATGGCCAGACCGGCCTCGATAGCGTGTGGTTCGAGGACACGGTGGTGGCCATCGAAGAGGAAGTCTATCCGCACGCCGAGGGCTTCTGGTGGAGCTTCGGCAGCCGGCCCGGCGCCACCCAGGACGGCACCCCCTATTTCGTGGGCGGCATCACCGACACGCAGGGTGGTTCCACCCAGAGGCGTGGACTCTTCTACGGCCCGGACGCCGCGCCGCTGATCATCGGCGGGGACATGATCGACGGGCTGCCCGACCCCGTGGTCGACGGCAGCGCAGCGGTGAGCTTCGACTACCGCTTCTCGGCCTTCGGCACCCACTACCTCGCCGAGGTTGGCACCGCCACGGGTTCGAGCACCAACGACAACCACATGGTCTCCGACGGCGCGGTGGTCCTGGTCGACGGCCTGCCCGTGAGCGAGGGCAGCCCGCTGCCCGCGGCGGCCGGCGGCCTGCCCGGTGAGAACTGGGACAACTTCGACTACACCGCCATCACCGAGGATGGCCACTGGCTCCTGACCGGCGACACCGACGGCGACACCGCCACCGACGAGTTCCTGATGATCGACGGCATGATCATGCTGCGCGAGGGCGACCTCGTCGACGGCATGCCGCTGGAAGGCAGCATCGAGCGGGCCTACATGAACGAGGATGGCGACTGGGCCTGCTGCTGGAGCGTGGAGACCGCCGAAGGTGCCAGGGAAGTGCTCCTGCTCAACGGTGAGATCGTGCTCATGGAGGGCATGCCCGTGGACGTGGACGGCAACGGCGATCCCGATCCCGACGCCGTGGTCACCGACTTCACCGGCATCGCCGCCCTCGCCGTGGCCGACCGCGACGACCTGGGCCGCGCGCTGGTGTACTTCACCGCCGACATCGAGGTGGGCGATCCCATCACGGGCGGCGGCGGCCTGGAGTTGCCGGCCGACGAGGCGGCGGGCCTGGACGAGGCCTACAGCGAGGCGCCCGGAACGCGCGCCGAGGTGGAGATGGGCCTGGTCCTGGTGCCCGAGGGCTCGGTGCCGGTGTACCTGGCGGAGTTCGACGCCGTCGACCAGGGTGGCCGCATCGAGCTGCGCTGGCGCATCCATGGTCAGGGCGCGGCGCACCAGTTCACCGTGCGTGCGCGTCAGGGCGATGAACTGCGCATGCTCGCGGCCCAGGGCGATGGCCCCGGCCGTTTCCGTGCCGAGGATCGCCCAGCCGCCGGCCCGGTGACCTACGAGCTGCTCCACGAGGTCGACGGTGACTGGGAGCTGCTGGCCGAGAAGACGCTGACGCCCGAGCTGATGGCCGGCGTCCGCCTGATCGGCGCCCAGCCCAATCCGTTCAACCCGCAGACCAAGGTGATGCTCTCGCTCGGCCGCGAGCAGCACGTGCGGGTCACGGTCCATGACGCGGTGGGACGCCAGGTCGCGGTGCTGCACGACGGTCTGCTGGCCGCCGGCGAGCACGGCCTCCACTGGTCGGGCGACCGCGTGGCTTCGGGCGTGTACTTCGCCCGCCTGGTGGCCGACGACGGCGTGGCCCAGACCAAGCTCCTGCTGGTGAAGTAGATTCCTGCCTGGATCCCTCGACGACCGGGGCCGGCTCGCAGCCGGCCCCGGTTTCCATGTGGCGGGCGGCCCTCTCGTGTGATCTTTAGGTCTCATGGCGGCATGACCCGCATCCTGAGCCGCCGTGGGGGCAGAAATTGATCTCGGATCAAATGTTAACTCATTGGCAGCAAATATAGATCCCTGAATTGCCCTCAAACACTTGATTAGGTCATTGATGTGGTCAATTAAGGGGGGGTTGGCCGGTCCATGTGTTTATGCACATTTTGTCGCGATTGACCGGCGGTCAATTAAGACGAAAAAGATTGCAAAATAATGACGTTGAAGGCCCTGGTGAGCTCATTTCGAGGTTGTTTTTTTCACAACATATGGCATCCTTGGGGTGGATCTCCGGATTCTGGCCCAGGAAACGTTGACGTGGCATCAAGAACGTCCACGGAAGGCGCCAGCGGAGATCCTCTGTTCGCGACCACTCCCGCCGCCAAGGAGAGGGCCTCATGGTTCTACTGACCGAACGCGATCGCATCCGGCAATCACTCGCCGAACTGACCGAGAAGTACGGCAGCACCCGCAGCAGCCTGCTTCCCATCCTCCAGGACATCCAGCGCGAGCACTACCACATCTCCGAATACGCCATGCAGGTGGTGGCCGATCTCCTCGGCATCCACCCCGTGGAGGTCTTCGCGGTGGTGTCGTTCTACAGCTTCCTCGATTTCAAGCCCAGGGGGCGGTTCGTGATCCGGGTCTGCCGGACCATGTGCTGCCACATGCAGGGCAAGGACCGGGTGGCGCACCAGCTCGAGACCGACCTCGGCATCAAGTTCGGCGAGACCACCGCCGACGGCCGCTTCACCCTGGAATGGGCCAACTGCATCGGCATGTGCGACCTCGGGCCGGCGCTGCTGGTCAACGACCGGGTCTTCACCCAGGTCACGCCCGACGAGGTGCACCACATCATCGAGGAATGCCGCAAGGTCTTCGGCGCCCATGCCATGCAGGACCAGGAGGTCGGGCTATGATCAAGAGCTTCATCCAGAAGAAGCTGACCTTTCGCGACATCGAGCCCGATGCCGGCCTGAAGGTCGCCATCGACATGAGCGGTCCGGAGATCATCGAGACCGTGACCGCCTCGGGCCTCAAGGGCCGCGGGGGCGCCGGCTTCCCCACCGGCGCCAAGTGGAAGTTCTGCGCCGCCGCCAAGGGCGAGCAGAAGTACGTGGTCTGCAACGCCGACGAGGGCGAGCCCGGCACGTTCAAGGACCGGGTCATCCTCACCGAATTCCCCGACCTGGTGTTCGCCGGCATGACCATCGCGGCCAAGGCCGTGGGCGCCACCAAGGGCATCGTGTACCTGCGTGGCGAGTACACCTACCTGCAGGGCGGGCTCAAGCGCGCGCTGCGCGAGCGTCGCGAGCAGGGTCTGCTGGGGCCCAGGGTCATGGACGTCGACGGGTTCGCGTTCGACATCGAGATCCGCATGGGCAGCGGCGCCTACGTCTGCGGCGAGGAGACCGCGCTCATCGAGTCGCTCGAGGGGCACCGCGGCGAATCGCGCAACCGCCCGCCGTTCACCGCCGACACCGGCATGAACGCCAACCCCACCGTGGTCAACAACGTCGAGACCTTCGCCTGGGCCGCCTGCATCCTGGCCAAGGGCTCGGAGTGGTTCCGGGTGGTGGGTACCGACATGTCCACGGGCTTCAAGCTGTTCAGCGTCTCGGGCGACATCGATCGGCCGGGAGTCTACGAGCTGCCTCTGGGCACCACGGTGCGCGAGATGCTCGAGGCCGTGGGCGGCGAGAACGCCAAGGCCGTGGTCATCGGCGGCGCCGCCGGTCGCTGCGTGGGCCAGGGCGAGTTCGACCGCAAGGTCTGCTACGAGGATGTGCCCACCGGAGGCGCGGTCATCGTCTTCGGGCCGGGTCGGGACATGCTCGAAGTGGCCGAGAACTTCCTCGAGTTCATGTGCGAGGAGAGCTGCGGGCAATGCACGCCTTGCCGGGTGGGCAATCCCAAGCTCCTGGAGTGCGTCCGGATGCTGCAGGAAGGGACGTGTTCCGCGGCCTACCTGCGCGAGATCGTGGCGCTGGGCGAGTCGATCCACATGGCCAGCAAGTGCGGCCTGGGTCAGTCCAGCGGCAACGTCTTCCTTTCGATCGTGGAGCACTTCCGCGAGGAGATCATGGGGCGGGCGGTCGGTGCCGTCTGAACCGCAGCAATGAGGAGCTGAGCTCATGGCCGAGAAAATCATCGTCGACAATGGCATGTGCCGGGCCCCCGTCTCCATGCGGCGCAGCCGGCCCGAGATCGAACGCGACGACGCCCACATGGTGCGGGTCACCATCGACGGCCTGGATACCGAGGTCCCCTTCGGGACCACCATCCTCGAGGCCGCCAAGCGGCAGGGCATCAAGATTCCCACGCTCTGTTTCCACGAGGACCTCTGCATCGCCGGCGTGTGCCGCATTTGCCTGGTGGAAGTGACGGGACATCGCATCCTGCACGCGGCGTGTGCCTATCCCATCACCGAGACCATCGAGATCCTCACCAACACGCCCCGGGTGCGCCGCGCCCGCCGGCACATGGTGGACCTCCTGATCAGCGAGCACGTGGGCGAGTGCTACTCGTGCTGGCGCAACAACAACTGCGAGCTGCAGAGCCTGGCCTGGGAGTACGGTGTCCGCGACTACAAGTTCGGACACACCAACCAGCCCCGCACCGAGATCGACCGTTCGGCCTACTCGGTGACCCGGGAGATGGACAAGTGCGTCCTCTGCCGCCGCTGCATCCGCACCTGCATCGACCTGCAGGAGGTGGGCGTGCTGGAGGCGCTCCATCGCGGCGCCGACACCAAGATCGGCACGTTCATGGAGAAGCAGCTGGGCAGCGTGGTCTGCATCAACTGCGGCCAGTGCATCAACCGCTGTCCCACGGGCGCGCTGCGGGCGCGGGATCCCGGCGACGACGTGTGGAACGCCATCGACGATCCCACCAAGCACGTGGTGATCCAGACCGCGCCGAGCCCGCGCGCGGGTATGGGCGAGTGCTTCGGCCTGGAACCGGGCACCCCGGTGACCAAGCAGCTGAACACCGCGCTCAAGCGCTGCGGCTTCGACAAGGTCTTCGACACCAACTTCACCGCCGACCTGACCATCATCGAGGAGGGGACCGAGCTGATCCTCCGCCTCTATAAGGCGCTGGTGCAGAAGGACCAGACCGTGGCGCTGCCGCAGTTCACGAGCTGCTCGCCGGGCTGGGTCAAGTACCTCGAGCACTTCTATCCGCAGTACATCCCCAACCTGTCGTCGGCCAAGAGCCCGCAACAGATGTTCGGCACGCTCATCAAGACCTTCTACGCCGAGCGCGCCGGGGTCGACCCCAAGGACATCGTCTCGGTGGCGCTCATGCCCTGCACCGCGAAGAAGTACGAGTGCAACCGGCCGGAGATGTGCGACAGCGGGTACAAGGACGTGGACTACGGCATGACCACCCGCGAGCTGGCGCGCATGATCCACCAGGCGGGCATCGACCTGCCGGCCATGCCCGACACCGAGTTCGACGACCCCTTCGGGGCGGAGACGGGTTCGGGCGTGATCTTCGGCGCCAGCGGCGGCGTCATGGAGGCCGCGCTGCGCTCGGTCATCGAGCTGGTCACCGGCAAGGTGGTGGAGGACTTCTACGCGCATGCGGACATCGTGCCGATCCGCGGCTTCGACGGCATCCGCATGGCCGAGATCCCCATCACCGAGGTGGGGCCGGTGCCCGAGATCATCGCGCACCTGGTGCCCGACTGGGACTGGCTGCTCGGTGCCAAGCTCAAGGTGGGCGTGGCGCACGGCACGGCCAACGCCAAGAAGGTCCTCGAGGACATCAAGGCGGGCGGACCGTTCAGCGAGTGCCACTTCATCGAGTTCATGGCCTGTCCGGGCGGCTGCCTCGGCGGCGGCGGCCAGCCCATCCCGACCTCGCCGGAGATCCGCGCCAAGCGGGCCGAGGCGATCTACGCCGAGGACCGCGATTCCACGGTCCGCAAGAGCCACGAGAATCCCGCCGTGACCCGGATCTACGAGGAGTTCCTCACCGACGGGCCCTGCGGCGAGAAGAGCCACCACCTGCTGCACACGGCCTACGTGCCGCGCGGCAAGTACATCCCCTAGCCGCGGCCGCACCATCGGTCGCAACGAGGAACCGGGCGCTCCCCAGGGAGCGCCCGGTTCCTGCTTTGCCGGCCGCGAACTAGGGCGTGGGATAGTTCCCGTTCTCCGGGTCGAACCCGTCGGTGAGGGTCTTCATGAAGGCCACCACGGCCGCCTCCTCCTCGGGCGTGAGTTTCAGGTCGCCGAGCTCCTCCACGTTGACGTTCTCGGCCACCTCGGCCGGCGGCCAGTCGCCCACGTCGCGGGTGTTGTAGAAGTTGACCACTTCGGCCAGCGACTTGAACACGCCGTTGTGCATGTAGACCTTGACGAAGTCGGGATCGGGACGCGCATCGATGTTGCGCAGGGTGGGCACCTTGTGCTTGCCGTGGTTCTCCGCCGCCAGGTGGGCCCACGCCGGCTGGGTGGCCAGGAAGCCACCGAGGCCGGGGTCGACGTAGGCCTCGCCATCGGGATTGAACTCGGCGGGCATGCGGTAGAACGGCAGGTCGAGGTTCCGGGGCACACCCAGGTTGTCGTAGGTGAAGTCGGTGAAGAGCGGCGGCTCGCCGGCGGGACCGGGCTGGCTGGGGTGGCATTCGCTGCAGAGCGCCTTGCCCTCGAAGAGCTGCAGGCCCTGCAGCTCCAGGGGCGTCAGCTCGGCCTGGCCGGCCAGGTAGAAGTCGTACTTGGAATCGAAGGGGTTCAGCTCCAACGAGCGTTCGTAGGCGGCGATCACCCTGGCGATGGTGTCGTACGAACCCTCGGGGTCGCCGGCGGGATCGAGGGGCAGGCCCAGACGGGCGAAGCGCTGGCCGTAGGAGGCGGCCACGAGCTCGACGACCGCCCGGGCATCGGGCAGATTCTGTTCCAGCGGGTTGAGGAAGGGGGCCTGGGCCTGCTCGGCCAGAGGATCCTGGAGTTTCCAGCCGTGGGCGCGGCCGTCGAAGAACATGCCGCCGACGAAGAGATACTCGTCTGCGTGCTCGTGCTCTTCCTCCTCTTCCTCTTCCTCCTCCTCGCTTTCGCGTACGTAGGCCAAGACCGGGCTGTCGCCCGCGTAGGTGATCGTGGGGGGCTTGCGGTTGCTGAAGCGGGTGGGATCGGCGCCGGGATAGGCGGCGGTTCCCAGGTTGATCTCCGAATCCGGACCCGCAAAGCCGGCCTCGGGGCCGTGACAGGTGGCGCACGACTGGCCGGGTGGCCGGGAGAGCTCTTCGTCAAAGAAGATGTCCTTGCCCAGTTCCTCCAGCGGGGTCAGCTCGGTGGCGGGCACGGTCGCGATCAGGAGAGCCATGAGCGTCAGGGTCAGGGTGGGCAGTCTCGGGAACATCACACGGCTCCTCCAGCTTCGTGGCGGCATGGTGGGTCGTAGGCTCGCGGGTCTCTCCGGTCATTGTAAGCAATAGTTCCTGTCAGGGAACAGCAGAATGACGGAACGATCCGGCCCAGCTGCAGTTGGATGAGACAAGACCGGCCTCATCTGTTAGATTATCCGGCGAGGGGGGAGGCGCCACGCTCCCCCCTCCAACCTGCCACACGCAACCGGGACGACGGGCATGGAACAGTTCTTCTATCGCGTGATGCCGCAACTCCTGCTGCTGGTCTTCGGCTGTCTGCTCGGGCTCTGGGGAGTCCTTTTGCGCCGGACCGACCAGGGGCTCGAGACGTACGCCGTCCGCCTGGGCCGGGTGGGCGCGGTCCTGCTCCTGATCTGGCTGGTGGCCATCACCGTGATGCAGAAGCAGTTGCCCATGCTCAATCTCGGTCAGCTGGCCTTCTTCCTGGGCACCCTGGTCTGGTTCGGCCAGTGCTACGCGCAGCGCCGGGTGAACCAGCGCCTCTTCACGCTGTTGCCGTTGCTGGGGGTGGTGATCCTGATGATCCTGGGCCTGGTGCTCGGCCTGCGTCCCGGCAGCGTGACTCCGTCGTTGCGCAGCGTCTCGGCGGCGGTCCACGTGGCCATGTCGCTGGCGGGGATCGCGCTGCTCATGGGCTGCGGCGTCTTCGGCGCGGGCCACGTGATCCTCGACTGGAACATCCGGCGTCGCCGGTTCAATGCCTGGTTCCAGCGTCTGCCCAGCCTGGGCGACCTCGATCGCCTGCGGCGGTTGATGCTGGTCACGGGCTGGGTGCTGGTCACGGTGAGCCTGCTCTCGGCGCTCGTGATCCTGAACCTCCGGGTCGAGACCGAGGGTGCGGTGATCAGTCACCTGCACCCCATGCTCCTGCTTGCCGTCCTGCTCACCGTCCTGGTGGCCGCCGACCTCTTCCACTGGCTGTCGGCCAACAAGCTCGCTGTCGGCTGCGTGATCATGTCAGCGGCCGTGGTGGCGCTGATGTTCATCTCGGTGATCGAGATCTTCCATGGGAGGATCGCGTGAGGATCGAGCTCATCGGGCTGAACCACCGCACCGCCAGCATCGAGGTGCGCGAGCGGGCCTCCATGGGGCCCGAGCGGGTCGACGACGCGCTCCGCATCCTGTCCGGGGCGGCGAACCTCGAGGGCCTGGCCATCCTCAGCACCTGCAACCGCACCGAGATCTATCTCTCGCCCATCGACCACCACGATCCCGACGAGCTTCGCCGGCTCTATGCACGCATCACGGGGCTCGACGAGGAGTCGGCGCAGCAGGCCTACGTCCTGCGCGACGACGAGGCGATCCGGCACATGCTGCGGGTGGCCGCCGGACTCGACAGCCAGATGCTGGGCGAGGTCCAGATCCTGGGTCAGCTCAAGGATGCCTACGCCCGGGCGCTCGAGGCGGAGACCAGCAACACCATCCTGAACAAGGCGTTGCTGCGCGCCATCGAGACGGGCAAGGACGTGCGCAACCGCACGGGTATCAGCCAGGGCGCGGTCTCGGTGGCGAGCGCCGCGGTGCAGATGGCACAGCGGATATTCGGCTCGCTCGAGGGCCGGCACGTGCTGCTGGTGGGGGCGGGGGAGACCGCGCGTCTCGCCGCCAACCACCTCGGCGGCGTGGGGATCACCGACTGGCGCGTGGCCAACCGCACCGAGGCCAATGCCCGCGTGGTGGCCGACCTCCTCGGTGGCCAGGTCACGTCGTTCCCACCGACGGCCGATGACCTCGACTGGGCCGACCTCGTGGTCTCGGCCACGGGCGCCAGCGAGCCGGTGATCGGTGGCGAGGCGATCAAGGCGATCCTCAAGAAGCGCCGCCGCCCCCTCCTCTTGCTCGACCTCGCGGTTCCCCGCGACGTGGATCCCGCGCTCGGCAAGTTCGGCGACGTCTACCTCTACACCGTCGACGACTTCAACGAGCTGGTGGCCGCCAACCTGAAGACCCGCGAGAAGGAAGCCCGGCGGGCCGAGCAGATCGTCGAGAAGCACGTCGAAGATTTCGTGACCTGGTACCGTGAGAACCGGGTCGCTCCCACCATCCAGCAGCTGCACGTGGTGCTGGAGAGCCTGCGGGCCCACGAGGTGGCCCGCAACCGCAAGCGATTCCAGCCGGCGGACCACGAACAGCTCGAGCTGTTCTCCAAGGCGCTCATCCGCAAGGTGGAGGGCCTTATCGCCTCGAATCTCCGCCAGGCCGGCCGCCAGGAGGACGACCTTTCCATGGCGCACGCCGTGGCCCGCGCCATGGCGCGCGATACCGACGATGAAGAGGTGAAAGCGGTGCTCGAACGGCTGCGTCAGGAGGGGTCGCACTAGACCGTATCCTCACTGGCAGAATGTCTTACAAGCTTGCTCACTACCATTGCAATAAGGCGACCGGAGCGCTGGGGATTCCTGCGGGAAGGTTATGTAAGGCAAACACCTGCCATTTCGGGGTGTTTTTTTTATTAGGCTAATCAGGGGCTTCTTGGTTGAAATAGATAATCAATATACCTAGGAATGCGCTAGGATAATCCTGTAACTTATTATTTTTAAGCACAATGACATCATTGCTCAAGTGTTGGTTGCGACAACAATTAGCGCTTATTTGAGAATATCATCCATTATTAGTTGTTAATGGCTCAACAAATGCTTGAGTTGGATTTCGCGGTATCCGATAGTTTCCGCGATCCCGATAATCGCCCACACAGCCTAGGAGGTGCCCAGTGAATACAAAGCATTTAGTCTGGTTGCTCATGCTCATCGCCGCCATCGCGCTCATGGGCTGCGAAGGTGATCGTGGACCCGCCGGCCCTGCCGGCGCTGATGGCGCCGCCGGTGCCGACGGTGCCGATGGTGCCGATGGTGCCGATGGTGCCGATGGTGCCGATGGCGTCGATGGCGCCAACGGCATGAGCGTGACCGTTTGCCTGGAATGCCATACCAGCGAAGGCTTCCTGCAGCTCGACTTCGAGTACACCCAGTCGGGCCACTTCGCGGGTAATTACGTTGCCTACGCCGGTGGTCGTGCCAGCTGCGCGCAGTGCCATGGCAAGCAGGGCTTCGTCCAGTATGCCGTCAATGGCGAGGTGTCCGGGGACATCGCGAACCCCGCGGCCATCGATTGCGCAACGTGCCACGCTGTGCACCCCAACGATTTCGAACTCCGCCTGACCGGTCCCGTGGCGCTGATCTGCGACGAGACCTACATGCTGGACTTCGGCGACAACAGCAACCTGTGCGCCAACTGCCACCAGTCGCGTCGGGCCGAGCCCAACATCGACGCCCCGGGCGAGAACTTCGAGATCACGAGCACCCACTACGGCCCGCACCACGGTGCCCAGGCCAACGTGCTCGAGGGCTTCGGCTTCGCCGAGATCGCCGGCTCCACCGATTACCCGGATAATTCGGGCCACCTCAACGCCGGCGCCACCTGTGTCACCTGCCACATGGGCGAGTATGGCGACGAGATGGGTGGCCACACCTGGCACACCAACATCGCGGCTTGCCAGACCTGCCATGCCGGCGCCGATGACTTCGATATCGGCGGCTTCCAGACCGATACCCAGGAACTCATGGACCAGCTGCGCGACCGTCTCGTGGAGCTCGGTGTCGTGGAGTACGTCGAGGCGGACGAGGCCTACGAGCCCGTCGTCGGCACCTACCCCATGGCCCAGGCCCAGGCGTTCTTCAACTGGATCGGCCTGGAAGAGGATCGTAGCAAGGGCGTGCACAACCCCGACTACGTCACCGCCCTGCTCGAGAACTCCATCGAGGCCATCGCTGACTAGCTGACCGCAGTCTGTGTGGGCGATTAAATGGACGGCCGGAGCTCCCAAGCTCCGGCCGTCCTTCTCGTCGGTGCCTGGGGTCAGCGCAGGAGCGCGGCGGAGATGACCATGCGCATGGCCTCGCTGGTGCCCTCGTAGATCTCGGTGATGCGCTGGTCGCGGTACAGGCGCTCGATCTCGAATTCCTTGATGTACCCGTACCCGCCGTGGATCTGCAGTGACTGGTGCACCACCCGGTGCGCCGCCTCCGAGGTGAAGAGCTTGGCCATGGCGGCGGCCTTGCTGTGCCGCACCTTCTGGTCCTTCTCCCACGCCGCCTGCAAGAGCAGCAGCCGCGAGGCCTCGACGTCGGTGGCCATGTCGGCCAGGCGGAACTGGACGTGCTGGAACTTGGCCAGCGGCCGGTCGAACTGCTCGCGCTCCTTGGCGTACTTCACCGCCAGCTCCAGCGCGCGCTGGGCGATGCCGTGGGCCTGGGCGGCGATGCCGATACGGCCGTTGTCCAGCGTCTTCATGGCGACCTTGAACCCCTGGCCCCACTCGCCCAGCAAGTTCGTCTTGGGTAGCCGGCAGTCCTCGAACACCAGCTCGGTGGTGGAGGAGGCGCGGATGCCCAGCTTGTTCTCCTTCTTGCCGATGGAGAAGCCCGGCGTGCCCAGCTCCACCACGAACGCCGAGATGCCACCGTGCTTGACCTCGCGGTCGCCGCGGGCGAAGACCACGAAGGTCTCGGCGAAGGCGCCGTTGGTGATGAAGTTCTTGGTCCCGTTCAGGATGTAGCTGTCGCCGTCTTCCACCGCGGTGGTGCGGGTGCCAGCCGAGTCGGTACCGGCCGAGGGCTCGGTCAGGGCGAAGCCGCCCCAGACCTTGCCGCTGGCCAGCGGGGGCAGCCAGCGCTGCTTCTGCTCCTCGGTGCCGAACATCAGGATGGGATCCTGCGTCAGGCTGTTGGTCACCGAGACCGTGACGCCGACCGAGGCGTCGCCGCGCGACAGCTCGGAGACCATCAGGGCGTAGGACACGGCGTCGAGTTCGGAACCGCCGTACTGGGCGGGCGTGCCGATGCCGCAGAAGCCCATCTCGGCCAGCTCCTTGAGCAGGTTCTCGGGAATGGCGCCTGCGTTCTCCATCTCCTCGGCCTGGGGCAGCAGGCGCTGGTCGGCGAACTGACGGGTGGCGTCGCGGAGCATCTGTTGCTGTTCGGTGAGTTTCAGGTCCATGGCGGTCCTTCCCTGATGGCGGGTGGCGGCCGGCTGGCGTTGATGAATCATGATCACAAATCACCACGATACCGCCGGATCGACCGGGCCGCCACGGCTGCCATGGTGGCCCGATCGTGCGATTCGACTAGATTGTCGACTTCAATCGTAGATGTTCAACTGGTGGGAGCCATGCTGGATACACACCTCGATTCCCTCCTCAAGGCCTTCGACCAGGGCGACCGCCGTGCGGCCTCACGCCTGATCAGCGTGGTGGAGAACGGCGGCGACCGGGCCGAGGAGATCCTGCACCACCTCTATCCCCGACTCGGCCGCGCCCCGCGCCTCGGCATCACCGGCCCGCCGGGCGTGGGCAAGAGCACGCTGGTGGATGCCCTGGTGCGCCATCATCGCCGGGAGGGCCGCAGCGTCGGGGTGGTGGCCGTGGATCCCACGAGCCCGTTCTCGGGCGGGGCGGTCCTGGGCGACCGCGTCCGCATGGGCGATCTGACCGTGGACCCCGGCGTGTTCATCCGCAGCATGGCCACCCGCGGCAGCCTCGGCGGTCTGGCCCGCGCCACCCGCGAGGTGGCGGACGTGCTCGAGGCCTTCGGCCAGGACGTGCTGATCATCGAGACCGTCGGCGTGGGCCAGACCGAGATGGACGTGGCCCAGGCCGCCGACACCGTGGTGGTGGTGGTCTCTCCCGAGTCGGGCGATTCGATCCAGGCCATGAAGGCCGGCCTCATGGAGGTGGCCGACGTCCTGGTCGTGAACAAGGCCGACCGCCCCGCCGCCGGCCAGATGGTCCGCACGCTCGAGGCCGACCTCACGCTGCGACCCGCCGCGGACTGGACGCCGCCCGTGCTGGCCACCATCGCCTCGCGCGGCGAAGGTGTGGCCGAACTGGTGGACGCCGTCGCAGCGCACCACGCCTACCTGGTGGCGAGCGGCGCCCTCGACCGTCGCCGCCAGGACCGCGCCCGGACCGAGATCCTGGCCATTCTCGAGGACCGGCTCCGCCGGCAGGCGCACCGGCGTTCTGCCGACCTGCTACCGACCTGGACCCGGCGCGTGGCCGCCGGCGAGGCCACTCCCTACACCGCCGCCCGCGCCCTGCTGGCGGCCCTCCTGGAGCAGAATACATGAGCGACCGCGATGCCAAGACCCTCGGCGGCCTGTACAACCGACCCGCCGACGACGATCCCCACGTGACCGTCTCGGGCCGCGAGATCCCGCTGCTGGCGACGCCGCAGGACACGGCCCACCTCGATTACGCGCGCGATCTCGGCGACCCCGGCCAGTACCCCTTCACCCGCGGCGTCCACGCCGACATGTACCGCGGCAAGCTCTGGACCATGCGCCAGTTCGCGGGCTTCGGCACCGCCGAGCAGACCAACGAGCGGTACCGCTTCCTGCTCTCGCGCGGCCAGACCGGCCTCTCGGTGGCCTTCGATCTACCCACGCTCATGGGTCGCGACTCTGACGATCCGTGGGCGCTCGGCGAGGTCGGCAAGTGCGGGGTGGCCATCAGCAGCCTCGAGGACATGGAGACCCTGTTCGACGGGATCCCGCTCGCCGACATCTCCACCTCCATGACCATCAACAGCCCCGCGGCCATCATCTGGGCCATGTACATCGTCACGGCCGAGAAGCAGGGCGCGGACGTGTCCCAGCTCCGCGGGACGCTGCAGAACGACATCCTCAAGGAATTCATCGCGCAGAAGGAATTCATCTTCCCGCCCGAGCCGAGCATGAAGCTGGTCACCGACACCATCGAGTTCGGCACCAGCCACCTGCCCCGCTTCAACACCATCAGCATCTCGGGCTATCACATCCGCGAGGCCGGATCGACCGCGGTCCAGGAGCTGGCCTTCACCCTGGCCGACGGGTTCGCCTACGTCGACGCCGCGATCGCCGCCGGCCTCGACGTCGACGACTTCGCGCCCCGCCTCTCGTTCTTCTTCAACAGCCACCTCGACCTCTTCGAGGAGGTCGCCAAGTTCCGGGCGGCCCGCCGCATCTGGGCGCGCCACCTCAAGGAGCGCTACGGAGCCAAGAACCCGCGCTCGTGGCTGCTGCGCTTCCACACCCAGACCGCCGGCTGCAGCCTCACCGCGCAGCAGCCCACGCTCAACGTGGTGCGCACCGCCTACGAGGCGCTGGCCGGCGTCCTGGGCGGCACTCAGAGCCTGCACACCAACAGTCTGGACGAGGCGCTGGCGCTGCCCAGCGAGGAGGCGGTGGAGATCGCGCTGCGGACCCAGCAGATCCTGGCGCACGAGATCGGGGTGGCCAGCACCATCGACCCGCTGGCGGGGTCGTACTTCGTGGAGAAGCTCACCGACGACATGGAGGCGGGCGCCGAGGCGTACTTCGCGCGCATCGACGAAATCGGCGGCGTGGTGCCGGCGCTCGAGGAGGGCTTCTTCCAGCGCGAGATCGCCGACGCGGCGCACTGGTACCAGCAGGCCCTGGAACGCAAGCAGCGCGTGGTGGTGGGCGTGAACGAGTACGTCAACCCCGACGAGAAGCAGCAGATCCCGTTACTGCGCATCGACAAGGAAGTGGCGGCGAAGCAGGAGCAGAAGCTCGCCTCGCTGCGCGCCCGCCGCGATGACGGCGCGGTCCAGGCCGCCCTGGCCCGGGTCGAGACGGCGGCCCGCCAGGACGAGAACCTCATGCCGCCGTTCATCGAGGCGGTGCGGGTCTACGCCACGCTGGGCGAGATCATCGCGACCTTGAAGACAGTGTACGGCGAGTACGTGGAGCCCATCATCATCTGAGGTGAGGGTCTCATCACCTTCCGAGGAGAGGGACATGGAACGAGCGATCAGGGTCCTGGTGGCCAAGGCCGGTCTGGACGGCCACGACCGCGGCGCCAAGGTGGTGGCGCGGGCGCTGCGCGACGCGGGCATGGAAGTGATCTACACCGGCATCCGCCAGACGCCGGAGATGATCGCCGAGGCGGCGGTGCAGGAGGACGTGGACGCGGTCGGCCTGTCGCTGCTCTCGGGTGCCCACATGCACATCTTCCCCGAGGTCCTGCGCCTGCTGCGCGAGAAGGGCGCCGGCGACATCCTGCTCACCGGCGGCGGCTGCATCAGCGACGAGGACATGGCCGAGCTGGCTGCCCAGGGGGTGGGCCGGCTCTTCGGTCCCGGGGCCAGCACCCGCGAGATCGTCGACTACATCCGCGAGGTGGTCGCGGCGGCCGACAGCCCGGAGACGACGTCATGAACGCCTTCCAGGACATGACCCGCGAACAGCTGCTCCAGGTCGCCGAGATGTTCGCCAAGAACTGGCTGGCCCATGACGGTTGCTGGTTCCTGGCCGCCGAGGAAGCCCACGGCATGGACACCGCCATGGAGCTCGACCGGCAGGCCTGGGAGCGCTTCGCCGCCGCGGAGGCGCGCCGGATCAAGCAGCTCGCGAACCTGGGCGACGCAGGGGGTCTGGCGGCGCTGGAGACCGCCCTGGGCCTGCGCATGTACGCCATGCTCAACCGCCAGCACACCGAGTGGAGCGAGGACGGGCGGACGCTGCGTTTCTTCATGGACAGCTGCCGCGTGCACTCCGCGCGCGAGCGGAAGGGACTGCCGCGGTTCCCGTGCAAGGTCATCGGCGAGACCGAGTTCCCCACCTTCGCCGCCACCATCGATCCGCGCATCCGGACACAATGCCTGCGCTGCCCGCCCGACGCGCCCGAGGGCATGTACTGCGGCTGGGAGTTCACCCTGGCGGACTAGCGCCACCGCACCTCGATGTCCCTGTCGGGCCGGAAGTCGGTGGCCTCGTAGCACCAGACTCCCGGCCCGATGCTGTCGCAGGGGGCGAAGGGGAAGCTGAATTCCGTGGGCTCGGCATCCGGCGGCAGCGTGATCTCGAAGCGGGCTCGCCGCAACGGGTGCCGCCAGCCATGGACCGTGGTGACGATGTAGCGGGCATAGGCCTCGTGGAGTGCCTGCCGGTAGACCGTGCGGACCTCGAGGGTGTCGCCGGGGGCCAGGGCCAGGCGCCAGTGGGCGCCGAGGTTGCGGGGCAGTTCGCGGTACTCGGCGGGCTGCCAGGCCGGGTCGGGGCGGACCCGGGTGGCCAGCTCGAGCGTCCGGGCGCCGCCGAGGCGGGGATCGTCCGGGTAGGGGTACAGGAGCGTGGTGAAGCCGGTGCGGTCCGGGTCACAGGACAGGACGTAGAATCCCTCCACCGTGAGGCTGTCGGCGCTGACCAGCAGCCGCACGATCTCGGACTCGAAGCGCAGCGGTGTCGGTCGCGCCCGGGTGGGCTCGCCGGCACGGGCCGTCCAGGCGAGCAGCAGGAGACCGGCCGCCAGGAGGCGGCCGGTCGCATGTGAAGGGGCGGTGATCAACGGAACAGGGCCTTCACGTCGGTGAGGGTCCGGCCCTCGGTTCCCACCACCAGCATGTCCGGGGTCTGGACGGTGCATTCCTCGGGCGGGATGACCGTGAAGCTGTCGATCCAGACCGTGTCGCCGATGCCCGAATAGGTGCGCACCTCGATCACCAGCCCGGTGTGGCCTTCCGCCACGGTCCAGGTGTGCTCGAGCAGGCCCCAGCCCACGTCGACGCCGTAATCACTGTTGCCGCCGGCGCTGCCGCTGTAGCCCTCGGGGTTGCCGGGCAGTTCGTCGTTCCAGTGGCCCCAGATGCGGCACGACGGCGCCCCGTCGGGCGTGTCGTCGTAGCGGTAGAACCAGGCGGTGACCTGGTCCCCGTCCTCCAGGCCCCAGATGTAGGCTAGAAAGGCCTGAGGCGTGCCGCTCTCGGCGTTGTCCTGCAGGCGCAGCGAGCGGTCGCCCTCGAAGACGGGGTCGGGCGCGGTGACGTTCTCGACGATGATGGGCGGATCGCCGTCGCCATAGAGACCGAGGACGGTGACGCTCGGGTCTTCCCACCAGCAGCCGATGTCGGGCAAGGGGTTTGCCAGGGCGGGCAGGGCGAGGCCGAGGATCAGGACGGCGAACAGAAGGATCGTTCGTCTGAGGATCATGAGAATCCCCCTTCCGGTGGACCGGTCGGTAAGGAGCGACCGCGGGTCTGGGACGCAATGAGCCCGACCGGAGAGACACTGGCATGATATCATGTTTGAGGGTCTTGTTTCAAACCAAGTGGTACCAGGGAGGTCTCGAAATCATCGGGCCACCAGCCTGACAAACGTAATTAGATCCTGGCCCGGGAATTGATGGGCTCGCCGACACCTGTCAAGATCGTTGAAAGATTGGGAAACCATGCGATCTCTCCGCATTACGTGGCCATTATGGTTGCTGTTGCTGGCCGTGGGGCAGCCACGGGCCGTCCACGCCCAGGACACCGTGCCGCCCCAGATCCTCACCGCGAGCGCCGCCTGGCAACTCGGGACCAATGGCGCCCCCCTGCGCGTGCTGGTGACGGCCGAGGCCGACGAGCTTTCCCGGTTCGTGATCACCTGCGACTATGCCACCTCCTACCCCCGCTATCGGGACATCCTGACCGAGCACTATGCCTACAAGACCCAGGCCGTGGGCGCCCATCGCGATTCCTCGACCTCGCTGGCCTATACCCTGAACGACCTCGCCGTGACCATCGGTCCCCGTTGCTACCATTCGGACACGCTCTCGGTCTTCGTGCAGGCGGTCGATGCGGCGGGTAATCGATCGACTCCCACCGCGATCTGGTCGCGCCTCATCGAGATGCCCATCGGCCCGGTTCCCGAGGTCGCCAGTGACGCCTACGGGGTGGCCGGCGTGCAGCTCGGTTACGGCTATCCGGCCTCGGGTTCCATCAGCGACTGGGCTCAGCTCGATGTCGTGCTCTGCGAAGCATCGCACATCCTAGGCTCCAGCGAGGCAGCCACCCACGGTTACCAGCACTGGATCGAGGACGTCCGTCAGACGCCGGGCTCGCGCAATGTGGCGGTGCTGGCCTTCGGACGCGGACTCGCCCTCTGGAACAACAACCACCAGCCGTTCGATCAACGCTGCTACCTGTTTTTCGATAGCCTCTTGCAGGAAGCTCGCGCGGCGGCCAGTCCCGACACCAACGTCCTCTCCCATCTAGTGGATGGCCGCCTGGCGGTGCCTGGCCATGAGAACGTCGAGGTCGGGGCCAGCCTGGTGAATCTCCTGAACGAGACCGCTCAGGACACCCTGGCCTGGTTCATCGTCAACGAGTGGAATCACGCGGACAATCGCCTGCCGAACGTGGGCTTGATGTTCGATGTCTGGGAATACTCGAACGATTACACCCTCGACATCGATGGTGTACGGGCGCATTCGGCGGACTGGCTCGATTGGGATCTGGACGGCATTCCGCTGCGGGACGATCTCGACGAGCAGATCGCGAGCCGCGAGGCCAGGATCAGCTTCGTGCGCGGCCTGCGTCGGCGCCTCTACCAGTCGTCCACCGATCCCACGGTGGGTCGGCACTTCCTCATCGGCGGCAACAGCGTCATCGGCCGCTGCGACGCCGAGATGCTCTGCCTGCTCGATCACGTCTTCGTGGAAGACCTTCAGTGCCCACGGAGCTGCAGCACGGGCTATGCGGAGAGACCGTGGCATCACGCCCTCGATCCGACCTACGTGCGCCGCGACTTCCCGAGTGCCTCGTTGATCGACGGAGTCGTCGTCCCGTCCCCGCCCGACTTCACTTCCGACTTCCCGAGCCTGGTGTCCGCCATGCGCGACTCGGCCGGCGGCCCCTTCGTGACACCCGAATCCCGCGGCTCCTGCACCGGCGATCGGCAGGACCCCGCCTATCTCGAGTCCTTCGGCCTGCTGGTCGACAACCTCTTCCCGATCTACAACAACTGGCAGGAAGGCTGCGACCGCTGCTACCACAGCCCAACCGAGGACGGCCTCGCCGACCTCCACGATCTCGGCCACGCCGTCGCCCCCTTCTCCCGGGGCACCATGTCGTGGGGCGGTGTCTACCTGCGTCGCTCCTACCAGCACGGCCAGGTGGAGATCATCCTCGCCGACACCACGGGATTCGATTGCCAGCGGGGCGATCGCTTCGAGTACCGGGTGAGCCTCGACGGCTCGCCGGCGCGGCAGAGCGAGTACTGGGGGCGGCCCGCGGTGGACGCCTTCTTCGCGGCGAGCTGGGACAGTGCCGGCGTCGGCGGGACCATCCGCCTCGAGCTGGTGGGGCTGGCCAGCGAGCCGGTCCAGTGGGAGCGGAGCTGCCGGATGGGCGACGACGGCGCCTGGTCCGCCCCGGAACTCGGCGAGGACTTCAGCACCGAATTGACCGAGACGTGGCAGACCGGACTGCCGACGTTGTCGGGCAACCTCTGGATCCGTGCCCGGGCCCGCGACGAGGCCGGGCAGCACTCGGAGTGGTCGGTCTTCGTGCTGCCGATCACCAGGTTCGGCGACGAGGGCGTGGTGATCGAGGAAGCCCGGGTGGTGGGCACGGCCTACGGGCTGAGGGGCCCCGACGGACAGTACGTGGTCCTTGGCGAGGGGACGACGGTGCCCAACTTCGCGCCGCCGCATTACCTGCAACTCGCCGGCGCGGTGGCGGACGGCTTCGTGCCGGTCCAGGTGCTCTGGCAGAACACGCTGGGTGGCAGCGGCCAGGGGGAGCCGGGAACGTCCTGGTCGATCCAGGGCATCCCGCTCCAGCGCGGCCTGAACGTGATCACCATCACCCTGATCGACCAGGCCGGGCATGAGCGGCACGGGGCCCTGTCCCTCGCCTGGGATTATCCAGGCCGGCCCGGACGCGACCGCTAGGGGGTGTGGCCGCGGTCGAGCACGAGGCGCACGTGGCCCAGCAGGGTGTTGGCGTCGTAGGGCTTCATCAGGAAATCTTCGAGCCCCTCGGTGTCTCGCACCTCGGCGGCGTAGCCGGTGACGAAGATGATCCGGGCGCCGGGATCGCGCTCGCGAATGAGCCGTGCGGCCTCGCGACCGCCCATGCGCGGCATGATCACATCGAGCACGACCAGCTGGATCTCGGACCCCATGCGTTCGTGGAGGCCGAGAGCCTCGACGCCGTCGGCCGCGACCAGCACCCGGTAGCCAGCCCGCTCGAGCACGCGCACGGCCAGGTCGCGCACCGTGGTCTCGTCCTCCACCACCAGGATGGTCTCCTGGCCGCCGGGCGCCGCGGCCGCCACCTGATCCTGGCTGCTGGCCGGCTCACCGCTGGCCATGGGCATCAGGACCGTGAAGGTGCTGCCCTGGCCGACCGCGCTCTCGACCTCGATGATGCCCCCGTGCTGCTGGACGATCCCGTAGATCATGGCCAGCCCGAGTCCGGTGCCCTCGCCCACGCCCTTGGTGGTGAAGAACGGCTCGAACACCCTGGGCAGCATCTCGGCGGCGATCCCCCGGCCGTTGTCGCGCACCGACAGCCTGGCGTAGGGGCCCGGCTCCAGCTCGGTGTGCTGTTGTCGGCGGCTCCTGTCCAGCTCGACCACGCCGGTCCGGATCTCGATGGTCCCGTTGTCGCCCATGGCGTCCCGCGCGTTGACGCAGAGATTCATGATCACCTGCTCGAGCTGGCCCTGATCGGCACGGACCAGCACCGGCGCGGCCGCGGTCGCGCAGATCAGCTCGATGCCCTCGCCGAGCAGGCGTTCGAGGAGCGGTCGGGTCTCGGCGACCACCACGTTCAGGTCGAGGATGGCGGGGGACAGGACCTGCTGCCGGCTGAAGGCCAGCAGCTGTCCGGTCAGGTCGCTGGCTCGACGGGCGCTGCGCTGGACCGCCTCCAGGTCCTCGCGGATGCGCCCCTCGGGCTGGAGGTCCTCCATGAGCAGCTCGAGGTGTCCCCGGATGGCCTGCAGGAGGTTGTTGAAGTCGTGGGCGATGCCACCGGCCAGCTGGCCGATGGCCTGCATCTTCTGTGATTGCCGCAGCTGCTCTTCCAGTTCCTTGCGCCGCGTGATGTCGCGCCCCACTCCGATGATGGCCGCGACCTCGCCGTTCTCGTCGCGCACGGCGCTGTCCGACCAGGCCAGCCAGCGCCAGCCGCGACGGGTCAGCGCGCGTTGCTCCATGGACGCGTGATAGGGCGGCCGGTAGAGGTCCTCCATGGCCAGGCGGGTGGTCTCACGATCATCCTCGTGCACCAGCGGCATGAACTCCTGGCCCAGGAGCTCGTGTTCCTGCTTGTCGAAGACCTCGCAATAGCTGGGGCTGACATAGAGGAACCGGCCCCTGGTATCCACCTTCACCACCAGGTCGGTCTGGTTCTCCACCAGGAGCTGGTACTTCTGGCGGCCCTCGGCCAGGGCCAGCTGGCGGCCGATCAGCAGGTGCAGCAGGAGCGCCAGTCCGGCCGTGAGCAGCAAACCGCCCAAAGCCAGGATCTCGTCGGCCAGGGTCTGCGAGGCCTCCAGGTAGTCGATGGTCGGCGCCAGCCGCAGCATGAGCGGGCGGTCGACGATCCGGACGGGGATGGTCTCCTGCAGGGGCCAGGGGGCATCGCCGTCCTCGCGCCGCCCTTGGTAGGCGAGGGTGCCGTCCTCGGCCATCAAGTCGAAGCGGAAGTGCTCGCGCAGCCAGGCGTCGTCGAGGCAGGTGTCCACCATGGTCTCCAGGCGCAGGACCATGTTGACGAATCCCAGGCGCCGGCCCTCACGGTCCTGGATCGGCAGGTAGGTGGCGATGCCGCGGATGCCCTGGAGGAGGTCGATGACCGGGGTGCGGGTGAGTTCGCCGGTGCGCACGGAGCGGGCGAGAGCGTCGCGCACGCCGAGCGAGGGATGGTGGTGCAGGTCCTGATCCAGCGCGCGCTCGTTGCCGGCGCTGGGCACCACGGTGCGGATCACCCACTGGTCATCGATGCGGTTGAGGGCCTGGATGTCGGGGTGGAACTGCAGGAGGTGGATGGCGTCGCGAGCGAACCCCTCCTCGAGGTCGCTCGTGTCGGCGAAGCGGCCTGCGGCGAGGTAGCGTGCGGGTGCGGTCTGGGCGTCGGTCCAGGCTTCCAGGCGCAGCTTCACCTGGGAGATGGTCAGCCGCGTCTGCATCTGTACGCGCTGGGTCTCGGGACGATCGACCGCCTGCCAGAGCAAGACGATGGTCGCCACGCCGGCCAGGAAGAAGACGACCGGCAGCAGCACGAGCAGCCGCTGCCGGTGGGAGGCGATCGCGACGCCCGGACGACGATTAGCCGAGGACATGGTTCAGGCTCCACGATGCGGCGAAGACGGGTGGCGCACCGACCCGGTCATCCTAGTGGCGATGGCTGACGGCGTCAACGCGGCGGCGTGGCCGACGCTCAGCGCTGACGGGAGCGCACTTCCTCCTTGATGCGCTGGATGTGGCCGCGACCGAGGGCCTTGACCTCGCAGCCCAGCTCGAAGTAGCGGCGGATCTTCTGGTCGTCGAGGATGCCGAAGCAGTCGATGACCGCCAGCGGGTTGCCGGCGGCCTTGACCACCTTGTCGGGATCCAGCTCGAGATAGGGCGCGTGGGGCACGGCCAGGATCACGGCCTCGACCTTCTTCAGCGCCCTGGTGAGGTTCTGCTCGATCCGCAGGTCCGGCAGGCCGTCCTGGTTGCGGAAGAAGCGCGCCCACGAGTGACCCGGCGCCGGGTAGACGTCCTGCTTCTCGAGCTCGAACCAGTGGTCGACGTAGGGGTCGTGGACACGCATCTCGGCACCCATCTCGGTGAGGCGCCGCACCACCAGCTCGCTGCCGCTGTACCGCGTGTCGCCCACGTCCTGGCGGTAGCTCGCGCCGCAGAGCAGCACGTCGGCGCCGGCGATGTAGCGGCCCAGGTTGCGCAGCGCGTCGCGGGTGAGCGTGGCCACGTGCAGGCCGCGGGTGTCGTTGATGTCGATGGCGGTGGTCGACATCTTGAACACCTCGTCGCCGTCCTCGAACCCCAGCAGGTGCTTGTACGACCAGTAGCCCAGGCCGCCGTCCTTGGGCAGGCAGTAGCCGCCGATACCGGGCCCGGGGAAGATGATGTTGCTATGGGTGGGCCGCATGCCGATGGCCTTGATCACCTTGATCAGGTCGACCCCGTTGCGCTCGGCGAAGAGGCTCCACTCGTTGAGGAAGGCGAGGATCGTGGCCCGGTACGAGTTCTCCACGATCTTGGTGGTCTCGGACTCGATGGGGCGGTCCATCACCGTCAGCGGGAAGTTCTCGGTGTCGAGGATCTCGTGGAGGAACTTCTCCACCCGCTTGCGCGCGGTGGCGTTGCAGCCCGCGCAGACGCGCCAGAAGTCGCGGATCGACGAGACGTAGTGCCGGCCCGGCATGACGCGCTCGAAGCTGTGGCTCAACAGCGGCGTCTGCTTCAGGCCCCGGGCCGCGAACGCCCGCTTGAGGATGGGCCAGGCCACGAACTCGGTGGTGCCGGGGGCCACGGTGGTCTCGATGAGCACCAGGCACCTGGGCGGGATCTTCTCGCCGATGGTGCGCATGGTGGCCTCGAGGGCGTTCATGTCGGCCTCGCCGGTGCGCATGTTGCCCAGCTCCTGCTTGGCGTAGTCGCACTGCACGTCCACCACCACGCAGTCGGCCAGGGCGAGACAATCGCTGTTGTAGGTCGCGGTCAGGGTCTTCTTCTCGAGAACCGTGCGCGCGATCATGGGGTCGACCTCGGGGTCCTCGGCCTTCACCGGCGACACGCCGCGGTTCAGCAAGGGGATCTTCCAGTAGCTGCGGACGCTCGGGCGCTGGCAGCCGATGACGAACTTGCTGGGTTCGCCCTTGCGCTTGCCCTTCTTGTACACCGTGTCGGCCACGATGGCGGCCATCACCGCTCCCACGAAGCCCACCCCCATGACCACCACGACCTCCTGGCCCTTGGCGCGCGCGGCCGCGGCCAGCTTCTCGAGGCGCTTCATCTCCTTGGCGTAGTCCTGCTTGCGCGGCAGCGCGAACTTCTCGCCGGCGGGGCTGATGGAGTATTCGGACACGGTGTTTCCTTTCTGGGCAGTGGGAACCAGGGCGCTACGGCCCGGGATCACGGGCGATCCTAAGCGTTGAGAAACCCCGGGTCAAACAGCGGTTGCGACCGCCTCCCGCCCGTGGTCGGCGTCTCGACAATCCACAGGTCCTGGCACAGTGTGGCGGATCAGCACACCCCTGCATGCCGGCTCCGGATCGACCGGACGACGGGTAATTCAACTCTAAGATAAAGCGATGTAATCGCTTGGCTCCGAGGTGTCGGGCGGCGCCGACGGACTGGTACGCCCCCTGCGATGGTCCGGGCAACGAAGCGAAGACCGGTGGCCCAGGCACCGACACCATACCCGAACAAGGAGCGATGACATGACCCGGAACTTGCGAACCACCGTGGTGATCCTGCTCGCAGCCAGCATCCTGACGGCCGGAGCTGCCCAGGCCCAGACCGGCAAGCTCGAACGGCGCGGTTTCTTCGGCGGCCTCGACTTCGGCGTGGGCGGCGGCCAGGTCCAGTACGAACGGGATGGCGTCAAGTACGACAGCGAGGACCAGGCGGGCGCCGGCCTCGGCCTCCGTCTGGGCTACGCGTTCAATCCCTATTTCTCCCTCTCGGCGGATGTCCGGGGATTCGGCATGGAGGACGACGACCTCCGCTATGGAATCGGCTCCTCGGCGCTGGTGGCCACGGTCTACCCCGCCGGCGGCGGCTTCTTCCTGCGCGTGGGCGCCGGCGGCGCCCGCCTGGAGACCGAGTTCAAGGACGACGCCGACCGCGACCTGGTCCATGAGTTCGACGAGCGAGGCGCCATCGTGACCTTCGGCCTGGGCTACGAGTGGCTGGTCAACGAGCACTTCTCGCTGGGGCTGGCTCTCGACGCGCGGGGCGGCATGGTGGAGGACTTCGAGGACTTCGAGGACGTGGAGTTCGGCGAGTCGACCCTGGGCCTCACCATGAACTACTTCTTCTAGCCACGCGGGAGAGATCCCGGCGCCCGACGACCTCCGGTTCTTTCGAGCCGGAGGTCGTCGCCTGTGCTCAATCGAGCATGTCGCTCTGTTCGAGGTCGAAGGCCACCATGGTCATCAGGTCGGCACGCGCCTCGTCATCGAGCCCGAGGGCCTCGCCGGCCTCGGTCAGTCGCCGCTCGGTCTCGGTACCCCGTCCCTCGCCCGCGGCGCCCAGGCAGTTGCTCAGGAGATCACCGCAGGCCACGATCCTTGCGAGCTGGGCATGGTCGCCCGCTTGCTCGGGCGCGTGATGATGCTGTGCGCAGGCCTGCAACTGATCCGGCATGCTCCAGTTCCCCAGGAGCCGGGCGCCCACCAGGCCGTGGTCGAACCCGAGGAGTTCGCGCTCGACCGTGGTCGCCAGGACGTCCCCGCCCTCGAGGCGACGGTGGATCGTCCGGTAGGTTTCGGGCTGGTTGAGCAGGATGATCAGCTTGCCGAGGTCGTGGAGCACGCCGCCGACGAATGCCTCGTCGGGGTCGGTGTGACGGACGAATTCGGCCACGCGTCGCGAGGCGATGCCCGTCTCCACGGCGTGCTGCCAGAGCGCCTTGCCGAAGTAGCCGATGCGGGTGTTGTCGGTGGGGAAGAGCGCGCGGGTGGAGGCGGCCACCACCACGCTGCGCGTGGTGCGGGTGCCCAGACGCACGACGGCCTGGCTCAGGCTGCGGGATTCCTGACCGCCGCCGTACAGCGACGAGTTGCTCACCTTGATCAGCTTGGCCACCAGCGCCGGCTCGTGGGCCAGCGCCTCGCTCAACGTGGTCATCTGGCAGTCGGGGTCGGCCAGCAGATCGAGGATGCGCGCGATCATGTGGGGCATGGGCGGCAGGTCCTTGATGGACGAGACCAGCCGCGTCAAGGCGTCGTCGTCGGAGTCAGCCTGGGTGTCAGGAGCGCTCGAGTCCGGTACACGATCCGGGACGGCGAGGGGCTGTGGCGGCTGGACCTGCCAGGCCAGGCTCTCGAACCACGAGAGCGCGGTCGCTTCGCCGTAGGCGAGGACCAGCAGATCGTGGCCGCCGAGCTGGCCCAGGGGCACCAGAAGGCCCGGGTCTTCGATTGCGGACAGCTCGAGGTCCGCCAGGAGGCCGCTCGCGGTCAGCTCTGCGGAGGGAGCCGGGATCGCCTCGGCCAGCTCGTGCAGCGAGGGCGCCTCGTTCGGGTCGACCGTGAACTGCCGCCGGTCCCGGCTGCGGGGGCGGCCCTCGGCATCGTGATCGTGGATCGAGGCCCGGACCAAGATGCCGTCACGCTGGGCCAAAAGCACGGTGACCCCGAGATGTTCCTGACCGTACTGCAGGATCTCGCGGATCCGGGCCTGGGGTTCGCCGACAGTCAGGAGCCGGCGCAGGCTCTGCCGGTAGGCAGTGGCCGGATCGATCTTGACGCCGGCCGCTTCGGACTGGTCCGCTGGCATGGCGAGGTCGACCCACCCGTTGGCGAGCGACTCGGCCAGGGCCCGGATCGAGGCCATCTGCGGATAGGGCGCGCTGGTGATGAGGTCCAGGGCGGTCCGGCCGGCATGGGCCTGCTGCAGGATGTACTCCTCGGCGGCGCTGGTGGACTCCGCCGGATGGTTCCCAGCCGGTACCAGCACCCGCTCCAGCGAGCCCAGCCCGCGCAGCAGCTCGCGGTACTCGTCGACCTCGCGGGTCAGGTCCATCACCAGCGCGGGACCGTCGCAGGGGGGCAGGAACGGATTGGGGTCCACCGCGAATTCGTGGAACTGGAATTCGCCGCGCTCCCAGAGCAACAGCCGGAACACCGTCTCCTTGAGCCCCGCCGCCATGGCCTGCTCGAGGCCGCCCACCGACAGCCATTCCACCTCGCCCAGGATCTGGCGCAAGGGCAGGTCGGTCTCTGCACTGGCCCGCCGCAGATACTCCATGGTCTCGGCGGTGGTGGCGCCGTGGTGCTCGAGCTGTTCGAGGACGAGCCGGTCGGCCGCCTCGCACTGGCCGTCGACCAGGCCGTCCTGGCGGAAGGTGAGGCTGAGCGAGGATTCCTCGTGCCGGACGGTCAGGACGCCTTCCTTGCTCATGTGGCACAGGAAAAGCAACAGATCCGCGGGAGCGAACTGGGCGATGTCTCCCTTGATCATGACGAGGCCTCTTTCCGTGTCCCCCTGGGGACGCGAAGCGGGTGAGAGTTGGTCTCAAGAGGATCGTCCAGGGAGGGCCAGGATTGAGTAGAATCCCGATCCGCGCGGCGGAGGTTCCTTGACGTCGATGGTCATGAATCCGCACTTAAAACCCGCCAAAGGCGCTGATCTTGATTCTCGCAGGTCGCTCCGGAATTGTTTGGCTTTCCCTTACCGCTGACTATCTTTGACCCACAAACCGACCGAATCCGGTCCAATAAGGTTTCCTAGAGCGACCCAAGCGATGCGGGGTGCACCCATGGAAGCGACTGCCAGTCAGGTCATCGATCTCATCCGCCCCTTCAAGGGCCAGGTCGGCATCACGATCCCGGTGCTGCAGGCCATCCAGACCAACCTCGGCCACCTCCCTCCCGACAGCTTCGACCTCATCGAGCAGGAACTCGGGATCCCGGCCAGCAAGGCCTATGGGGTGGCCACGTTCTACGCCCAGTTCCGGATGACCCCGGTGGGCAAGAACCTCATCAAGGTCTGCGACGGCACCGCCTGCCACGTCAAGGGCAGCGAGACCATCATCACCGCCATCCGCGACCACCTCGGGCTCGCGGCCGAGGAAGACACCACCTCCGACATGGTCTTCACCGTCGAGGAAGTGGCCTGCCTCGGTTGCTGCTCGCTGGCGCCGGTGATGATGGTGGGAGAGACGACCTACGCGAACCTCAACGTCGAGAAGATCCGCGAGATCCTCGACGATTTCCGCGGGAAGGAGGCCTAGGCATGGACAAGACGACCATCCTGGTGGGCTACGCCTCCTGCGGCATCGCCGCCGGAGCGAAGGACGTGCGCGCCTTGCTGGAGGCGAAGGTGGCCGAGACCGGCGCCGACGCCGTGGTCAAGCAGACCGGCTGCATGGGCATCTGCTTCGACGAGCCCATCGTCGAGGTCCACGACGCCAGGGGCCGCTGGGTCTACCGCAAGGTGAACGAGCGCAAGGCCGAGCGGATCTTCAGCGAACACGTGCAGGGCGGCCAGCCGGTGGAGGGCTACCTCTTCCACGAGCTCAGCGACGGCACCCGCGAACCCAAGTACCTCATGTTCAAGCAGCAGGAGCGGATCGCGCTGGCCAACTCGGGCGTCATCGACCCCGAGAACATCGACGACTACCTGGCCAAGGAAGGCTACCAGGCGCTGGCGAAGTCGCTCCAGGAGTCGACTCCCGACGAGGTCCTGCAGATCGTGATGGATTCGGGGCTGCGCGGCCGCGGCGGCGCCGGGTTCCCCGCCGGGCTGAAGTGGAGCTTCGCCAAGAAGAGCGCGGGCGACGTCAAGTACCTGGTGTGCAACGCCGACGAGGGCGATCCCGGGGCGTTCATGGACCGCAACCTGCTCGAGGGCGATCCCCACGCGGTGCTCGAGGGCATGGCCATCGCCGCCTACGTCATCGGCGCCGAGTACGGCTACGTCTACGCCCGCGCCGAGTACCCGCTGGCGATCCACCGCCTCAACATCGCCATCGGCCAGGCCCGCGAGCGCGGCTACCTCGGCAAGAACATCCTGGGCACCGGCTTCTCCTTCGACATCAAGGTCAAGGAGGGCGCCGGCGCCTTCGTCTGCGGCGAGGAGACCGCGCTCTTCGCGAGCATCGAGGGCGAGCGCGGCATGCCGCGGATCCGCCCGCCGTTCCCCGCCGAGGCCGGGCTGTGGGGCAAGCCGACCAACAACAACAACGTCGAGACCTACGCCAACGTGCCCTGGATCGTGCGCCACGGCGCCGACGCCTACAAGGCGTTCGGCACCGAGAAGTCCACCGGCACCAAGGTGTTCTCGCTCGCCGGCAAGATCGAGCGCGGCGGCCTGGTGGAGGTGCCCATGGGCATCCCGCTGCGCGAGGTCATCTTCGACATCGGCGGCGGCATCCCGCGCAAGCAGGAGTTCAAGGCGGTGCAGCTGGGCGGCCCCTCGGGCGGCTGCGTTCCCGCGTCGCTGCTCGACACCCCCGTGGACTACGAGTCCATCAACGCCACCGGCGCCATCATGGGCTCGGGCGGCATGGTGGTCATGGACCAGAACACCTGCATGGTGGAGGTGGCGCGCTACTTCCTGAGCTTCACCCAGAAGGAGAGCTGCGGGAAGTGCACCTTCTGCCGGCTGGGCACGCTGCGCATGCTCGAGGTGCTCGAGCGCATCACCCGCGGCGAGGGCCGCGAGGGCGACATCGAGGAGCTGGAGAACCTGGCCGAGCAGATCAAGGGCGCCAGCCTCTGCGGCCTGGGGCAGACCGCGCCCAACCCGGTGCTGACCACGCTCAAGTACTTCCGCGAGGAGTACGAGGCGCACATCCGCGACAGGAAGTGCCCAGCCGGCCAGTGCAAGGAGCTGATCACCTTCCACATCACGGCCGAGGATTGCACCGGTTGCGGTGCCTGCAAGAAGGCCTGCCCCAGCGACTGCATCACCGGCAGCAAGGGCGAGCCCCACGAGATCATCCTCGACGATTGCATCAAGTGCGGTTCCTGCCGCGAAGTCTGCCCCACCGGGGCCGTATACACGAGGTGATGACATGACCGTGCAGATCACCATCAACGGCAAGCAGCTCGAGGTTCCCGCCGGCACCAGCATCCTGGACGCCGCCGCCGGCGCGGGGTGCGAGATCCCCACGCTGTGCCGCGACAAGGAACGCGAGCGCCCCTTCACCTCGTGCTTCATCTGCCTGGCGCAGATCGAGGGCATGGGCCGCATGGTGCCCGCCTGCGGCACCGCCGTGCGCGACGGCATGGTCATCGACGTGGACGGCGACCGGGTGCGCGAGGCGCGCAAGACCGGCCTGGAGCTGCTGCTCTCCGACCACAACGCCGACTGCAAGGCGCCGTGCCACAAGATGTGTCCGGCCCATGCCGACGTGCAGGGCTACGTCGGGGCCATCGCCAACGAGGACTACGAGGCCTCGATGAAGATCCTGCGCGAGAAGATCCCGCTGCCGGGATCGCTGGGCCGCGTCTGCCCGCATCCTTGCGAGGAGGACTGCCGGCGCGCCCGCGTCGAAGCGCCCATCTCCATCCGCAACCTCAAGCGCTGGGTCTCGGACTGGGAGCGCGAGCACGGCGTGATCCTGCCGCAGCTCGAGCCGTTCTCGGGCAAGCGCGTGGCCATCGTCGGCGGCGGCCCCGCCGGACTCTGCGCCGCCTACTACCTGCGCATCAAGGGCCACGGCTCGGTGATCTACGACCAGATGCCCCAGCTCGGCGGCATGCTCCGCTACGGCATCCCCGAGTACCGCCTGCCCAAGGCCGTGCTGGACTGGGAGATCGAGCAGATCATCAGCATGGGCGAGATCGAGGCGCGCTGCGACCAGGCGCTGGGCCGCGACTTCACCGTGGCGCAGCTCGAGAACGAGTACGACGCGGTGATCCTGGCCATCGGCGCCTGGAAGGCCAAGGGCCTGCGGGTCGACGGCGAGGACCACGCCCGCGTGTTCGGCGGCATCGACTACCTCTGCGAGGTGGCGCTGGGCCGCACGGTCGACCTGGGCCGGAAGGTGATCGTGGTCGGCGGCGGCAACACCGCCATCGACGCGGCGCGCACGGCGCGGCGCCAGGGCTGCGACGTCACCCTGGTCTACCGGCGCACGCGCAACGAGATGCCCGCCGAGGCCGAGGAGATCCACGACGCCGAGGAAGAGGGCGTGCTCTACGAGTTCCTGGTGGCTCCCACCGGCCTGCGCTTCGACGGCGACCGTCTGGTGGGCATGGAGTGCCAGCGCATGGAGCTGGGCGAGCCCGACGACTCGGGCCGCCGCCGTCCGGTGGCCATCGAGGGCAGCGATTTCCTCATCGAGGCCGACGCCATCATCAAGGCCATCGGCCAGGACATCGAGCCCGGGGTCATCCCCGAGGACGCGGTGGACCAGACCAGGTGGAGCACCGTCAACGTCCACCGGCCCACCTTCCGCACCAACCGCGAGAAGGTCTTCGCCGCGGGCGACCTGGTCACCGGGCCGCAGCTCGTGGTCGACGCGGTCTACATGGGCCGCAAGGCCGCCGAGGGCGTGGACCTGCTGTTCAGCGGCAAGGAGTACGTGGAGCAGATGGACATCGTCTCCACCCGCGTCGACGTGCCCGACAGCCTCTTCGCCGAGTACGAGAAGCGCGACCGCCTGGAGCCGGTCTTCCTCGAGCCCGCCGTGCGCGTCCAGAGCGACGTGGAGGTGGACACGGGGTTCACCCGCGAGCAGGCCATCGCCGAGGCCGAGCGCTGCCTGAGCTGCGGCTGCCAGGACGTCTTCGAGTGCAAGCTCAAGCGCTACATGGACGAGTACCAGGTGGATCCCCAGCGTTACGCCGGCGAGACCCACGACTACGCCGTGGACGAGAGCCACGAGCACATCCGCCGCGATCCGAACAAGTGCGTCAAGTGCGGCAAGTGCGTCGAGGTCTGCGAGCACGACCGCGCGCTGGCCGTGTTTGGCTTCTCGTCGCGCGGCTTCGACACCAACATCGGCCCCGTGCTCGACAAGCCCATGCAGGAGACCATGTGCGAGGCCTGCGGCGACTGCGTGGCGGTCTGTCCGGTGGGCGCGCTCACCGAGAAGACCCCGCTCGACAAGCCGGGTCCCTACGACACGGTGCCCGCCGACTCCACCTGCGCCGGCTGTTCGCTGGCCTGCGAGGTGGGAGTGCACGCTCTGGCCGACAAGATCATCCGCGTGACGCCGCAGGAGGACGGCTGGAACGACGTGCACATGTGCCGCAAGGGTCGCTTCGAGTGGGTGGACGCCAACGCGGCCGCTCCCGAGGTCGACCGCGAGGCGGCGCTGGCCGAGCTGGTCCGTGAGCTCGCCGGCGGCCGCATCGTCCTGGGCAGCGACTGCACCAACGAGGAGGCCGTGCTGGCCCGCGCCGTGGCGGCCAAGCTGGGTGGCGAGGTTGGCTGGCTGGCGCCCGGCGCCGTGGCCCATGCCGCGCAGAACGCCGCCGTGGACGCGGCTTCGGGCACCCCGACGCTGGCCGAGCTGGCGACCTGTCAGGACATCGTCGTGGTGGGCGCCGACCTGGGCGAGGGTTTCCCGGTGGCGGGCGTGATGCTGCGCCGGGCCATCATGCACGGCGCCGAGGTGAAGTACGCCGGCTGTACGGGCCATCGCGCCGGCACCTCGCGCGAGGTGGCTCTGGACGACCGTGCCGCCATGACCGAGATCCTCGCCCGCGAGGGCGCGGTCCTGGTGATGGGCCCGGGCGCCGGCGATCTCGGCGCACTCGTCCGGGAGACCGGTTGCCAGGTGCTGCCGTTGCGGTCCGGGGTCAACGCCACCGGACTCGACGCCCTCGGCCTGGCGCCGGTGGACGCCGGCGCGCTGGCCAACGGCACGCCGACCCTGCTGCTGGGCGACGCGCCGGTGGGTCTGCCGCGTCCGCAAGCGTTCTTCGCCGCGCAGAGCGTGGCGCAGACCGTCAAGGTCGACGCCGATCTGTTGCTGCCGCGCACCCACTACCTGGACGACCAGGGGACCATCGTGGCCACCGACGGCCGGGTGTGCGAGCTCCGGCCCGCCCGCCCGCGTCCGGCCAACTGGGAGCTGCTGCGCGATCTGGCGGTGGCCGCCGGAGCGGACGTGGACGTGGAGGCGGCGCTGGCGGAGGCGCGGGCGCTGCAGGTCTAGGATCACCAGCACAGGCTGATGCGAGGCGCGGGGCCCCGGCAGGGGCCCCGCTTCTTTCATGACCATCAGTGACTAAAGAGATTAAAAAATACTTTATTTGTCGTACTTGTTATTATATAATACTTATTGTGTTTTTTTTGCTGCTTTGGGTGAATCCTTGACCTGGAGACGAGACTGGCCATGGCGAAGATCTACGAGAAACCACGTCTGTCGACCCTGCCCCTGGAAATGGGCGTGTTCGGTAACTACGGAAACAGCGGTGGTGGCGGTTGCGATGACGGACAGCACCACGGTGGCTGGCGCTGGGGCTGGCGCTGGGGCTGGCACTGGTGGTAGCCCGGCGGTAGCCAGGAGACGGGCACCTGTTCCGGCTCACTGGCGCTCGAGGGCCTCGAGACTGCGGCGCACTCCGGGATCGTCCGGGTGCGCCGCCTTGGCTTGACGCAGGGTGGCCAGGGCCGCATCGGGGTCGCCGGTCAACTGTTGCTGGGCCGCCAGGAGCAGGAGCGGCTCGACCCTGTCCGGTGCGCGGGCCAGCAGGGCGTCGATCTCGATCCGGGCGGCTGCCAGCGAGTCGGCCCGCAGGAGCGTGCGCGCCAGCAGGATCCGGGCGTCCACCGCCGCGGGATCGTGGCGCAGCAGGCGGCGCAGGTGCGGTGTGGCCTCGGCGCTGCGGCCCGCGGTGTCGAGCAGCTGGGCGAGGACAGGGGCCAGGAAGCGGTCTCCGGGCACGATGGCCAGCCACGACGACAGCGCGGTCAGCGCCTGCTCCAGGTTCGCCGGCGACGCCCCGGTTACGAATTCGTGGATCGCGGGCACGGTGACCGCGACGGGATCGAAGGGCGACCCGTGCCGGGCGATGACCTCGTCCCGGGCGCCGCGCCGCGCGTAGACCAGGGCGTTGTGGGTGAAGAAGACGCAGACCCAGTCCGGGTCGGTGCGTAGTCGCCGGCGCAGGCCGTAGTCGCCGCGCGGTCCCGGTCGGCGGTCCACCACGGCGAGGGAGATGTCCCAGCGGTCGCACAGCTCGTCCCAGCCCTCGCCGGTGCTCATGAGGCGCCCGTAGGCGTCGAGGAAGCCGGGCGGGTAGATGTCGAGGCGGCCGTCGATGAACACCTCGCGCTGGGGCCAGAGGTCGTGGATGAGGTAGCCGCCGAAGCCGAGCAGGTTGAAGAGTCGCCCCTCGGGACCGATGGCCTGGAGGAACCGCGTGGTCCCGGCGAGCGCCACGTCGTCGGCGATCCCGAGGCCCGGCCGGCGCACGTGGTCGGGGCCCATGGGCACGCCCCAGCGGAAGACCGCCGGCACGCCGACCGCGATCACCGCCAGCACCACCGCCGGCACGACCAGCGCCAGGGCCGATCGCCGGGCGAGCCACGCACCGTGCACGCCCACCAGGAGCGGCACGATCACCGCGAATTCCGAGACGCCGCGCACGTTGCGCACCGCCAGGATCGCCAGCGCGATGCCTGGCAGCAGCACGGGCCACGCCAGCTGGCGGCGCGAGGCGGCGAGCAGCACCGCCAGCACCGCGGCCACCACGGCGAGGTCGAGCCGGAACAGCGCGCCCTGGAAGCCGGGGTGGAAGATGCTGCGCAGCTCCTGGATGGCGTCACGGATCTCGGCGCGGGTCACCAGCTGCAGCGGATAGAGCAGGGCGTGCACGTGGTTGGGGCTGAGCAGGGTGGTGAGCACGAGGACGACCAGGGTGACGAGCAGGGTCCGCAGGCGCGCGGCCCGCTCCGCCGGCACGGTCTGCCGGAGATCGCCGAGCCAGAACAGCGCCACGACAAGCAATCCGAGCACGAAACCAGAGTGCAGGTTGGCCCAGACCAGGAAGACCGGCACCAGCAGGAACCGGTAGCGCCGGCGGCCGGTGACCTGTTCGAGTCGCAGGAGCAGGAGCGTGAGGCCCAGCAGGGCGGCGGTGAACATGTGGGGACGCAGGAACGCCCGGGTGGCGAGGAGGGGTCCGGCCAGGAGCACGCCCAGGGCCACGGCGGCCAGCCGGTCGCGCCAGCCGGAGCCCACCAGTGCCGCCGCGGCGGCCAGCGCCAGGGCGGCCATGGCGAGTCCGGCCTTGAAGAGGATCAGCAGGTCGATGCCGCCCAGACGAGCGATCCCGGCGAAAATCACCTCGGCCAGCCACTCGTGAGTCACCCAGTGCCGGCCGGCGGCAGTGTAGGTGAAGATGTCGGTGGTGGGGATGGTGTGCTCGGCGAGGATGACCTCGCCCGTCTTCAGGTGCCACCAGATGTCGCGGTCGGGGTTGGGGAACACGGTGAGCAGTCCGGCCGTGAACACGGCGGCGACCAGGGCCAGCAGGGCGATTCGGGACGCGGTGGCGGGTCGGGGGTGGTGGCGCTGCACGGGGGGTCTCCTGCGGTCTCGAGTCGGTCGGGGTTCGCTCGTGAGGACTCTAGCACATTCCGCGCCGCTGACCAGGACCGGCCGCGCTCGTCCTTTCCAATTCGCGGTGGACGTAGTATGTTGCCCAAAATGGCGGTTAACCGCTGCGATGGGCCCAGAAACCAGGAGTCGAAGAGCCATGGCCGACACCAATCTGAACCTCGCCACGCGCTATCTGGGACTGGAACTGCCGAGCCCCCTGGTGGTGGGCTCCAGCGGCGTCACCGACTCGGTGGAGGGCATCCAGGCCTGCGAGAAGGCCGGCGCCGGCGCCGTGGTCCTCAAGTCGCTCTTCGAGGAGCAGATCGCCGCCGAGGTCGATCAGGTGATCGCGGCGTCCGAGAGCCCCTACTGGCATCCCGAGGCCGCCGAGTACATCAGCGGCTACGGCACCGAGAACGCGGTGAGCGAGTACCTGCGCCTCATCGCGGAAGCCAAGAAGGCGGTCTCGATCCCGGTGATCGCGTCGATCTGCTGCGTCTCGCCGCTGGGCTGGCCCAAGTTCGCCAAACAGATGGCCACCGTGGGCGCCGACGCCCTCGAGCTCAACGTCTTCGTGCCCCCGGCCGACCCCGACCGCACCGGCGCCCAGAACGAGCAGATCTACTGCGACGTGCTCGCCGCGGTGAAGAAGCAGGTGTCGATCCCGGTCTCTTTGAAGGTGGGCTGCGTGTTCTCCAGCTTGCACGAGACCTTCCGGCGCCTGCAGCGCAAGGGAGCCGACGGCCTGGTGCTCTTCAACCGCTACTACCAGCCCGACCTGGACATCGAGAACTTCCAGGTAGTGGCCGGCCCCGCGCTCAGCTCTCCCGAGGAGATGTACCTCACCCTGCGCTCGGTGGCCCAGCTCTCGGGCAAGCTCGAGTGCGACATCGCCGCCACCACCGGCGTCCACGACGGCACCGCGCTCATCAAGCAGCTCCTGGTGGGCGCCACCGTGGTCCAGGTGGCCTCGGCGCTCTACCGCCACGGTCCCGAGTACCTCGCCACCATGCTCGACGAGCTGCGCGGCTGGATGCAGCGCCAGGGCTTCGAGAACCTCGCGCGCTTCCGCGGCCGCATGCGCCAGGACTCCTGGCCCGACGGCGCGGCCTACGACCGGGTGCAGTTCATGAAGCGGACGGTGGGCGGGGTGGTCTGAGCGGATTTCGCGCTGCCGGATTCCAGTTCGCTTGAAGAGCCCCACCCTGAGGTGGGGCTCTTCTTCAAGCAAGCCGTCGCGGTGAGAATCAGTCGTTCAACGCCTCGTGCACCTTGCCGACCATCTCGGGTCCCGGACGCAGGGTCTTGTCGCCCTCGTCCTTCCACTTGGACGGGCAGCCCTCGTCGGTCTTGCGCGCGAGGTAGATGTTGGCCTTGAACTTCCGCATGAGCTCGTCGATGTTGCGGCCCATGTTGTAGAAGTTGACCTCGGAATTGAAGAGCGTGCCGTCGGGCGCGATGATGAACGTGCCGCGCAGCGCCAGGCCCGAGGTGTGGTCGTAGACGCCGAAGAGCTTGCTGACCGTGCCGGTGGGGTCGGACCCCATGAGGTACTTGACGTCGGCCAGTTCCTTCTCGTCACGTTTCCAGGCCAGGTGCGTGAACTCGGTGTCGGTGGAGACGGTGATCAGCTCGGCGCCGATCTTGGCGAAACGATCCTGCTGCTCTGCCAGAGCAGCGAATTCGGTCGCTCAGACGAAGGTGAAGTCGGCGGGGTAGAAGAACAGGATGGTCCACTTGCCCTTCTCCTTCAGGTCGGCCAGCTTGACCTTGGCGAAGTCGTGGGCCTTGGGATCGTAGCAGGTCAACTCGAAGTCGGGCACCTGCATGCCGACCTTGACCTCGGTGAGAGCTTCGGTCATGGGGTCCTCCTCGGTGAGGGTTCGCGGTGACGAATGCGCCCCAATCTAGAGATGTTTCCCGCCGACGGCACGGGTCACTTCACCAGGGTGACGCGATTGGCCACCGTCCGCCCGCCCTGCGCCAGCTTCACGAGGTAGATCCCGGCCGCCACGGTCCGCCCGCCGTCATCGCGACCGTTCCAGGCGGCGGCATGGGCGCCGGCCGGCAGCTCCTCCTGCACCAGGGTCCGCACGTGGCGTCCTCCCACGTCGAAGACGTCGAGGCTCACGTGGCCGGCGGCGGGAGTGACGAAGCGTAGAACGGTGCGCGGGTTGAACGGATTGGGCTGGCCTCCATACAGCATGGGCGCCTTGGCCAGGGTCCGGGAGACTCCGGTGACCTGGCCCAGCACCTCCGCCATGATCCACTCCTTGCCGGCCGGAGTCACGAACACGTGCTCCTCGTTGGCCGCCGGGAAGTAGATGGCGTCGAAGGGCGTCAGGGCGAGGGGATCCGGTACGTCGGTCAGGTTGAGGAACACGTCGTCGGTGGCCACGGCCAGCGCGCTCACCGTGGGGATGAAGGCGTGGTTGGGGTGCAGGGCCACGATGTCGCCGTAGGGCGCGCTGGTGTCGGCGAGCTGGGCGAGCGAGGGGCGCCAGCCGCCGGGGGCGGCGTCGAGGGGGCGCAGGCCGCTCACCGTGACCGTCTGCTCGGTGTCGGGCAGCGGCCAGATGAGATCGATCAGGCCGTGGAAGATGGTGCCGGCGGTGTGGTCGGGAACGGACCAGATGTTGCCGACGATGTCCACGAGCAGGCTCTCGTACTCCCAGCTTACGAGCTGGGCGCCGGGCGCATGGCCCTGGTCCTGCGCGTGGCCACTGCCGTTGGCCAGGGCCGCCAGGCGCGGCTGGGCGGGCCAGCCGCCGAGGTCGGCCAGTTCGGCCATCAGCTCGCCGAAGGTCGGGTCATGGTCGCCGTCGGCGCTCGCGTGGTGGTAGAGCAGCATCTGACGCGCGGCGGGGGTGTCCAGGCGGCCCAGCATGTAGGCGGCCTCGGCGGATTCGTCCTGGAAGAAGGCCAGCCAGTGCTGGAGGCCCAGGGGGATGTTGGCGCCGTTCTGGGCGCCGTCGAAGGAGAGGAAGGTGCGGACGCCGTGGGGCGTCGCATTGGCCTCGAGATGGCAGAGCGCGTAGCGGCTCACGAGGCCGCCCATGCTCGCTCCCACCAGGCAGTAGGGCTGGTCTGGAGCGGCGGCCTCCACGGCGGCCAGCAACTCGGTGACCACGAAGGCGTTGCGCTGGATCGGAGCCGTGGACTCGGTGAAATCGAGCACCACCGCGTCCAGTCCCGTGGCGCGCAGGTCCTCCAGCAGGTTCTCCTGGTTCAGCAGCGCGTAGAGCTCGGGCCAGCCGAGCGAGTCGTCGAGGTCGAACCCCTCGACCACGACCACCGGCGCGGTGAGCGTGTCGTGGCCCTCGGCGAGGTAGACGTAGGCGTTGCCGGTGCCGGCCGCGCCGCCGTAGGGCGTGCTCGCGGTGATGGGCCAGGTCTCGCTGGGCGCGGGGGTGTCCAGGGCGATCACCTCGAAGCGGCTGCGGCTGGTGAGGACCTCGCCGCCGGCGAGGCGGGCGCGCAGGCGAAGGATGCGGGGGCCCACGGTAAGGTATGCCGTGACCAGGGTCTGGCCGGGGGCGAGGGGCCGCCAGCCGGCGCCGTCGTCGAGGTCCACCACCAGATCGTCCAGGCGGGTGTCGGAGACCAGGAACCGCGACGGCAGCGTGAAGGCGACCGTGTGGCCGCGGTGGGTGCCGGCGACCAGGGGCGCGGCCGCGAACACGCGGCCGGGGCGGGTGAGCGCCGCCGGATCCACGCCGGGAGCCACCGTCAGGCCGCGGTCGGTGGCGAGCAGGCGTCCGGAGTCGAGCACGTCGCGGCGCAGGCGATGGTGGGCCAGGTTGATCAGCGCCAGCGGGATGGTTTCGTCGCCGTGGCCCGCCGGACGCAGGTCCTGGGGGTGGGGCCAGGACCGGGGTTCGGTGGTGGCCCCGTGCAGTTCGTGGAGCATCTGACGCAGGACGGTCGCCGAGATCATGGGGGCGTCGGGCCCGCCGTCGCAGATCGCCAGGGCCGAGAGCAGCACCACCCGGTCCAGCAGCACGCCCGAGGGCGAGGCTGACGGCGGCAGGGTCGCGAGCGCTGAACGCAGGGCCGGATTCGGGCCTGCGATGGCCGCGGCAGCAGTCAGGACGAGCAGCAGCAGTGCCAACGGGGCGCGAAGACGGTCAGGCATGGGATCTCCTCCGGGATGGTGCGGATGCATTATACCCCGCCCAGGAACCGCAGGAAAGCAGACTCTGGCAGCCTTCTTTCGGCCGATCGTGTCCAGCCAGCCTCCGATCCCGGAGAACCATGCCCCTCGACATTGCAAATCGTTGACAAATGTTCGCAAAATGTGATAATCTGCCGGTCTGAAGCAGGAGTATGGCTTTCCATCCACCTGCGTGCTCGCCAACGCATGACGAAGGGATCCGCAATGAAGAAAGTTATCGTGCTTCTCCTGACCCTGGCCGTCGCCGGCTCCGTGGTCGCGGCTGATATGCCGAAGGACGTGGATACGGTCGATTACCAGATGGACAACCCCAGCCGCATCGTGATCGCCGGTGAGCTCACCGACACCACGCCGACCTGGCATCGCTGGCGCCCGACCAGCTACTCCGAGCTGGGCCTGAACTGCGACCTGGTCATGGCTACGGACTACGCCACCGACCCCCACTTCGACATGTACTGCTTCAACGTGAGCGACTCCGAGCCCGTGGAGTTCGTGGTGACCGACGCCGGTTTCGACACGGTCATCTACATCTACTGCGACCCGTTCGATCCCATGGATGCCACGCTGAACGCCGTGAAGATGGATGATGACAACGGTCCGGGCCTGCTCAGCGCCATCGTCGCTGCGGACGGCGTGACCCTCACCCCGGGTCTCGACTACTGGTTCATCATCTGCTCGTACTCGACCTCCATCGGTACCTACTCCGTCCAGACCAGCGAGAACGTGGCGCTGTGCGGCGGCGTGGCGGCCGAGTCCAAGACCTGGAGCAACCTGAAGGGTCTGTTCGAGTAAGACGTTCTCCGGTTCGTCCGGTAGCGTGCGTGGCCCCCGACTCCGGTCGGGGGCCACTTCTTTGCTGCCGGGGCGGGTCCGGACCCGGGTGAGGCCCCCTACTTCACGAGCACGAGCCGCGCCACGTCCCGCACCTCGCCGGCGGCGAACCGGCAGAGGTACACGCCGGCGGCCGCGCTCTGCCCGTCCTGATCGCGGCCGTCCCAGCGGATCTCGTGACGGCCGGCGCTGAAGGTCCGGGCCGCGGCCAGGGTCCGCACCAGCCGACCCGCCGCGTCGTGGATCGCCAGCGAGACCGGTCCCGCCTCGGCCACCTCGAACGCGATGGTGGTGGCCGGATTGAAGGGGTTGGGGTAGTTGCCGCGCAGCGCGGTGGCCGCCGGGGTGGCCGGTTCGACCGCGGTGGTGGGCGGCACGGCGTAGAACACCTTGACGCACGGCTCGCCCGAGTTGCCCACCACCAGGTCGGGCCACTGGTCGCCGTTCAGGTCGCCCAGCGCGATGGCCGTGCCCACCGAGGGCGAGTCGTAGGTCCACGAGGGCGGGCCGTCCAGCACGCCGTCGCGGTTGACGTAGACGTGGACCTTGCCGTCGGAGAAGTGGCACTCGATCAGATCCTGGTCGCCGTCGCGGTCGATGTCGCAGAAGCGCAGGTCGCTGTGGCCGTGGTACGAGGCCTGCGACTCCCAGGTCATGGTCATGGCGGTGGCGTCGTTGGACCAGAGCTGGGTGGGGTCGTGGCCCACGGCGAGGTCCAGCCAGCCGTTGCCGTCGACGTCGGCGAAGGCCACGCCCTTGTCCGCATCGTCGTCGCCGGTGGTCCAGATGGGGGCGGTCTGGAGCTGGCCGTCGCGGTTGTCGTAGATGCCGGTCTCGAAGTTCACCCACTTGCTCACGCCCAGGTCCTCCCAGCCGTCGCCGTTCCAGTCGCCCACGGCGAGGAAGCCCTGGATCGACTCCTCGGCCGACTGCCACGAGGGCACCGTCTCCAGCGTGCCGCCGTCGTTCACGAACATGTAGAGCGGGCGGTACGGGTCGTACTGCGAGGCGCCCTGGTTGGCGGTGACCACGTCGGTGTCCCCGTCGTGGTCGAAGTCGAAGAGGATGGCGTAGTTGTTCCACGAGCCGCCGGGCTCGGCGCTGGACCAGCCCGGCGTGGTGGACGGACCGTCGGGGCCGCCGAAATAGATCACCGACGGATACGCGAGGCCGCCGCCGTTGGCCGCGAAGACGTCGGGGTACGCGTCGTCGTCGATCAGCCCGACCTGGACGTCGCCGGTGGAGACCTCGTCGTCGGAGACCCAAGAGGGGCTGGCCTCGAGCTGGCCGCCGGTGTTGAAGTAGATGAGGTTCTCCCAGTCGTCGTAGGGCGGGTAGCTGTTGCTGATGTAGCAGCCCACCACCACGTCGTTCCAGCCGTCGCCGTTCAGGTCGGCCACCTGCAGGCCGCCCACCTGCCGGCGCAGGTCGTTCTGCCAGTCGGGCTGGGTGCCGAAGTAGACCTCGTCGCTGCGCACGGTGACCAGGCCGTCGCCGGCGTCGGGGTCGAGGATGACGGTCTCGTGGCCGTCGGCGGAGACCTCGCGGGCGGGTTCGCCGGCCGCCGCGGATAGGGCCCAAAGCAGCAGGGCGAGGCAGGAGAGCAGGGTGCGCATCATGGCAGACCACCTGGGCTGGAGGAAGCGGGGGAGTCCAGGTTGATTGTAGCGGATTCCAGGGGTCGGTTCCAGCGGGTCGCACGCGACGGAATCGGCGGTCGGAGCACCGGCGCCCGGTGTCCAGCGCCGATCTGCCGATTTCAAACCCCCGCCAGACATGCTAGCCTCCGCCCACCACCACCTTCCGGAGGCTCTCCGCATGGTCCGCGCGCTCGCCTGGCTCCTGCTCCTGATCACGGTCGCCCCCGCCGCCGATCTCACCGGTCGGTGGCAACTCATCCCGGCCCTGTCCACGGACATCGACCTCTTCAGCACCGTGAGCCTGGACCTCGAGCCCGGAACGGACGACCACTCCCTGCGCCTCATCGCCACCTGGAGCCGCGGCCTGAGCGCTCACCGCGACACCCTCGACCTGCGTCCCGACGGCGAACCCACCCACAGCCCGCTCACCCACCGCAACCTCGCCAGCAACGTCTTCATGGGCCTGAGCTGCGACGTGGGCGCGGACCGCATCCTCGACAGCGCCTGGCGCGATCCGGGCCGCGATCTCGCCATCCGCGAGGATCTGCCCATCCGCAGCAGCCAGGGCCGCACCACCCTGGCGGTGGACCACCGCCTCACCCTCGACCCCGCCCAGGATCTGCTCACCTGGGAGATCCACCGCCCCACGCGCCCCGACGATCGTCCGCTGCACTTCGTGTTCAAGCGTCCCGGCGCGCGCCAGGCCTATCTCTGGCGCTTCGACGGCGACTGGCGTCTCGACGGCGACCTGCCCGCCCAGGCGCTCATCCTCAGCCTGCAGGGTCTGGCCAACCGCGACCGGCCGCGGCTCTACGGCCTCTACCCCGACGACTGGGATTTCCGCTTCACGCCCGACCTGCGCGACCACCTGGCCGGCCGGCGCGGCTGGACCTTCACCGAGCTGCCCGACCTGGCCGCGGCCCTCTCGAGCCTCGCCGAACACGCGCGCGGCTACGTGGTCTGGGATCCCGCCGTGCGCGCCTCGCTGCTGGTGGGCTTCACCGTGGCCGGCCTCGAGGATGCGGTGCTGGTGACCGCGGAGCAGATCCCGCTGGTCGAGGCGGCGGGCCTGCCGCTGGCCGAGGACCTGCGCGGCCGCTACGACGGCCTCGACGACGCCGCGGTCCACCGCCGCGCCCGCGACCGGTACTGGGACCGCTGCAGCCGCGAGATGGTGGTCTGGCTCGGCGGTCATGCCGGGGCCGTGGCCAAACCGGGGGTGGCCGACTGGGCGGTGGCCAACCGCGCCTTCTGCACCGACCTGAGCTGCGATCCCGCCGACGCCGAGGAATACGCCCTGGCCGACGCCCTGCTCGCCGATCTGCCGCCCCTGGCCTACTGCTTCGGCTGGCACAGCTACGGCAAGGACCGCGAGCGCGACCACGTGCGGCTCTGTTCGAGCCACGCCATCCGGGTGGAAGGCCTGCACACGCTGCCCAACCTGAGCTTCATGGCCAGGGTGCCGGCCACGCCGGGCTTCGTCTGGCGCAACCACCACTCGCTGGCGCCAGGGGAGCGACCCCGGCCCGAGGCCAGAACCTACATCGCCTGCATCCAGACCGACTGCCTCGGTCTCGGCGCCTGGACCCGCCCCGGCCGCGGCGAGATCCCCTACGCCTGGGAGGTCACCCTGAACTGGTCGCACCTGGCGCCGGCGCTGCTCGAGTTCTTCTACGAGCAGGCCACGCCCAACGACTACTTCATCGGCTCGCTGGGCGGTCCGGGCTACGTCTATCCCAAGGCGGTGCCGCCGGCGCACCTGCCGGCCATGGTGGCCGAGGTCCGCCGGCTCATGGACCTGCTCGACCTGAACGTCTTCGAGATCATGGACTACAGCGAGGGCGCCACCGTGAGCGGCAACACCGAGCTCACGCGCGAGGTCATGGACGCGTTCTACGCCGGCCTGCCCGACGCGCTGGGCTTCGTCAACGGCTACGCGCCGGCGCATACCTTCGACTGCCGCGAGGGCCGCCCCCTGGTCAGCTTCGATTATTACCTCTCGCCAGAACGACCGGTGGCCGACGCGGTGGCCGACCTGCGCGAGCTGGCCGCCATCAACACCGCCCGGCCCTACTTCCTGCTGATGCACGTGCGGCAGTGGAGCGACATCAGCCGGGTCAGGGAGATCCTCGACCTGCTGCCGCCCGAGGAGTTCGCGGTGGTGCCGCTGGATCGGTTCCTGGTCATGGCGGGGCAGGAGCCCACCTTCGCCGTGCGGTACCGCGGGGAGTGATCGTCAACCCAGGTCGAGGATCACGTCGTCGAGCCGCCGCTTGGGCACATGGTGCACGCCCTGGTCGTCGCGCCAGTACTCGATGCTCCCGCCGGGGTCGATCTCCTCGATCACGACCTCCTCGGCGGGCACGCCCAGCGCCACCACCATCAGGATCTCGTAACGCTCGGGGATGGCCAGGTCGGCGCGCAGGCCCTTGCGCTCGATGGCGGCGATCATGCAGCCGCCGAGGCCGCGGGCGGCGGCGCCCAGCAACAGGGTCTGGGCCGCGATGCCGTCGTCCCAGCGCACCTTCGGCGTGACCTCGCCGTCGCCCAGGATCACCACGTAGGCCGCGGGGCGCTCGCCCGGCTCGGGCCCGTCCCAGTCGGTCAGGTAGCCGGCCCATTTCAGGTGCGGGAAGATGCGCGCGTTGCGCTCGGGGGTCGCGGCGAGGACGTAGCGCAGCGGCTGCTTGTTGGCGGCCGAGGCCGACAGACGGGCCAGGTCGACCAGTTCGCGCAGGGTCGCCTCGCTCACGGCGGCGTCCTCGCGGAAGCGGCGGTAGCTCCGGCAGCGGCACACGAGTTCACGGTCCATGGGGGCCTCCTGTCGGCAAAGCCTTGCGAAATACTCTGAATTGCGGGACCATGAGTATGGCATTCCACACGAACCGTGTCACGGAGCGCATTGTCTTGAACCGTCACGCCACCTGTTTCCGGGGGTCCTCCGCCAGATGGCCCCTGGCGCTGGTCGCCTGCCTGGTGGCCGCGTCGGTGTCGTCGGCAGTCGCTGACGAGGCCGTGCTGCACATCGGGTCCATGCCCTGGGTCGGCTGGTCGCCGCTGGACGTGGCCGAGGACCAGGGCTTCTGGGACGACCTGGGCGTGGCGGCCGCGGTGGTGCACTTCCCCAACAGCTACCTCATGCACGACGCCATGTTCGTCGGGGAGGCCGACGTCGCCTTCTCCATGCTCGGCCAGATCATCGACGTGCACCGCACCGTGGCGCCGGTTGTGATCCTGGGCGAGACCAACTGGTCCCACGGCGGCGACGTGATCATGACCCAGCCTGGTTTCGACCTCGCCACCGCTCCGGCCATGACCCCCATCGGCCTCTACGTCGACGGCCCGGCGCTCAAGTACTTCGTGGAGCTGGCGCTCTGTCGCGAGGGCTCCAGCCTCGACAACTTCCGCCTGGTGGTGATCCGCGCCGACGATCTGGTGCCCCAGTTCCGCGCCGGGCGCATCCAGGCGGGCACCTTCTTCGGACCCTACCTGCTCGAGGCGGCGGCTGCCGGCGGGGTCACCCTGGCCACGTCGGCAGATTTTCCCGGGTGCATCCCCGAGGGGCCGTACACCTTCGCCGATCGCCTCGAGACCATCGGCGCCGAGCGCATCGAGGCGCTCTTCCGCGGCTGGCTGCGCGGTCTGTCCTGGCAGCGGGATCCCGCCAACCGCGACGAGTTCTTCCGCATCCTGCGCGAGCGAACCCTGCAGGGCTTCGGCGAGTTCAGCGACGCCGACCTGGAGACCATGCTGGCGGCGGTCCGTCTCCACGAGCCAGCCACCCTCGTGCGTTACAACTCCCCCGGGGGCGCCACCGCCGACTACATCGACCGCGTCCAGCGCCATTTCCCGGCGGAACCGGGCGCCGAACCCGTACACCTGCTCGATGCTCGCTTCCTCCTGGCCGCGCTGGCGGACGAGGCCGGCGAATGAGGCGCGACATCGGCCTGCGCGTCCTGGCGGCGTTCGCCTGCCTCATGATCTTCCTGGCGATGCAGGCGGTGCTCGGCCTGCGCAACGTGGGCGAATTGCGGTCGATCCAGGAACGGGTCCTCACCGACCAGATCCGGCTGCAGACCATGGGGCGTCAGATCTCCGAGAGCATGATCCTGGTCTCGCAGCTCCTGGGCACCCTCGATCCGGCACGCATGGACAGCCTCCAGGCTGAATACGGGGCCATCTGCGACCAGGTCGTCGCCATGGCGCCGTTGACCGCCCTGGATCCCACGGTCTTCCAGGCCTACCGATCCGACCTCGACCGCGCCGTGGCCTACCAGTACCAGTTCGCCACACATCTGGCGCGCAACCACCTCGAGGCTCACGCCGCGCCGCGACTGCGCCGGATCCTCGACGCCATCGACGCCAGCTACGATCAGGTGGTCGCCGACAGCGAGGAACAGCTGCACCTGACCGAACAACGCCTGCGAAGACTCACCGGCGGCGTGGGGTTGGCGGCGCTGGTCGTCTCGCTGTGCTGGGTCCTCTTCCTGCAGCGCAGCCTGGTCGACCGGCGGCGGGCCGAGCTCGCGCTCCTCGAACGCGAGCGCAACCTGGCCATCACCCTCGACAGCATCGGGGACGGCGTCCTGGTCACCGACACCGCCGGCCTGATCGTGCGCATCAATCCGGTGGCCGAGCAGCTCACCGGCTGTTTGGGGGGCACGGCGCTGGGCCGGCCGCTGGGCGAGGTCTGCCGGCTCGCCGACCGCCATACCCATGCCTCGCTGCCGGGCCTGACCGCGGTGGACGGCCGGCTGGTGGCCGCTTCGTCCCCGGTCACCGTGGTCCTGGCCGCCCACGACGGCACCGAGCGCCTGGTCAGCTTCCGCGCCACCGAGATCGGGGGCGCGGAGGATCCGCTCGGCGCGGTGGTCGTGGTGCGCGACGTCACCGTGCAGGCCGAGCTCGAGGAGCGTATCCGCCAGACCGAGAAGATGGACGCCATCGGGCAGCTCGCCGGCGGCGTGGCCCACGACTTCAACAACATGCTCATGGCCATCTCGGGCTACGCGCAGTTGCTGGCCGAGGATCTCCCGGCCGGCGGCCCCCTCTCCGCCCACGTCGATCAGATCATGAGCGCGGCCGACCGTTCGGCCGAGCTGGTCCGCCAGCTCCTGGACTTCTCGCGCAAGAGCCGCGCCGAGCAGCGCACCCTCGATCTCCACCTGCAGATCCGCGAGGCGATCCGCCTGCTCGAACGCAGCATCGATCCGCGCATCGATCTGCAACTCGACCTCGCGGCCCGGCATCCCTTCATCCGCGGCGAATCGGCGCGGATCCAGAACTGCATCCTCAACCTCTGCCTCAACGCCCGCGACGCCATGCCCGATGGCGGCCGACTCCGCCTGGAGACCGCCGACGTCGTCCTGGGCCACGACGATCCGCAGCGCGCGAACCGGCCGGTGAAGCCCGGCGAATACCTGCGCCTGCGGATCAGCGATTCGGGGCCGGGCATCGACCCCAAGGTCCTGCCGCGGATCTTCGAGCCGTTCTTCACGACCAAGACCGTGGGCAAGGGGACGGGGCTGGGCCTGGCGGCGGTCTACGGCACGGTGCAGGACCATGCCGGATCCATCGAGGTCCGCAACGCACCTGCGGGCGGCGCCGAATTCACTCTGTTCCTGCCGACCTGTGTCGCGCCCGAATCGCAATCCACTCCGGCAAGCCCCGATCCGGTCACCAACGGCGGCTGGGTGCTGGTGGTGGACGACCAGGATCTGGTGCGCGACCTGTGCCGCCACACGCTGAGCCGCCTCGGCTACCGGGTCCTGGAGGCGGAGGACGGCCTGCGGGCCGAGGAGGTGCTGCGCGAGCACCGGCACGAGGTGGATCTGGTCCTCCTGGATCTGGTCATGCCGCGCCGCAACGGCGTCGACACCTTCCATGCGCTGCGCAGCCTGGCGCCCTCGTTACCGGTGATCCTGATGAGCGGCTATACGCGCGACGACCGCGTTCGCGAGATCCTGGCCAGGGAGCCGGCGGTGGCCTTCGTGGAGAAACCGTTCGAGCGGAAGGAGCTGTGCCTCACGCTGGCGTCGTTCATCGCCGCCCCGCGCTGAGCGGGACCACGGTCGCCCCCAAAAGCCTAATCTTTACTATGATTTAACCATTTCATTCTCGTTGACCCACCAGCGTGCATGGTCTTCCATGGGCTGATACCGGAGCAATCGGGTAGCACCGCCTGACCGAGAGGTATCCCCATGCACCACATCGCCATTCCCAGCCCCGACACCCTGCAGGTGCCCTGGGGCTGGTTCCAGATCCTGCTCACCGTGACCTTCACGCTGCACGTTCTGATGATGAACGCCATGTTCGGCGGAGCGGTGGTCACCCTCCTGGGCGGCCTGCGCCGCTCGGGTCCCGCCTCGCTGGCCGCGCGCGACGCCGCCGGCCGCGTGCCCACGCTCATCGCCCTGGCGGTGAACCTCGGCGTGGCGCCCCTGCTCTTCCTGCAGGTCCTCTACGGTCATCTCTTTTATACCAGCAGCATCGTCATGGCCGGTTGGTGGTTCGCCATCATCGGCGTGATGATCGTGGCCTACTACGCGGCCTACATCACCTATTTCAAGTACGACCGGCCTATCCGCCCCGTGGCCAGCTGGCTCACCGTGCTGCTGCTGGCCTTCGTCGGCTTCATGTTCGTCAACAACAACACGCTGGCGCTGACTCCCGAGCGGTGGGGAGCCTGGTTCGACGACCCCTCCGGCTCGTTCCTCAACCTCGGCGAACCCACGCTCTGGCCGCGCTACCTGCACATGATCATCGGCGCCATCGCCGTGGGCGCGCTCTTCGTGGCGCTGCTCCAGGACAACCGGGCGCGGCGGGGCGACCGGGAGGCCGCGGCGACCCGCGACTGGGCGCTGCGTATCTTCACCCACGGCAGCCTGGCGGTGATGGCGGTGGGCCTGTGGTGGCTCATGGCGCTGCGCGAGGACGTGATGAAGCTCTTCATGGGCGGCAACGTGCCCGCCTCGATCCTCCTGGTGGCGGGCATCGCCGCGGGGGTCTACGCGGTGATCATGGCGTTCCAGAAGAAGGTGCGGCTGGCCGCCGGCCTGCTGGTGGTGACGGTGCTCCTGATGGCGCTGATCCGCGAGGTGGTGCGCTTCGGCTACCTCGAGGGGGTCTTCCATCCCGGCGATCTCGCGGTCGAGCCCCAGGTCTCGCCGTTGATCCTCTTCCTGGTCGTCTTCGTGGTCGGCCTCGGTTGCGTGGCCTACATGCTCAAGCTGGCGGCCCGGGCCGGCAAGGAGGGCTGACATGAACTACCCCGTCTGGGATCTCGGCGCCCTCGGTGGCGGCTTCTGGATCGCCCTGGTGGCGGTGACCCACGTCTTCGTCAGCCACTTCGCCGTGGGCGGCGGACTGTGGCTCGTCATGACCGAGCGCAAGGCCCGGCGCGAGAACGACCCCGCGCTGCTGGACTACGTCAAGGTCCACGCCCGGTTCTTCCTGCTGTTGACCATGGTCTTCGGCGGCCTGTCGGGCGTGGGCATCTGGTGGACCATCGCCCTCTTGAACCCGGCCGCCACCAGCTCGCTCATCCATACCTTCGTCTTCGGCTGGGCCACCGAGTGGGTCTGCTTCGTGGGCGAGATCGTGGCGTTGCTCGTCTACTACTATCGCTTCGACACCATGAAGGCCCGCGACCACGAGATCGTCGGCTGGTTCTACTTCGTGTTCGCCTGGCTCTCGCTCTTCCTGATCAACGGCATCATCGGTTTCATGCTCACGCCGGGCCGGTGGCTGGAGACCGGCAACTTCTGGCACGGCTTCTTCAACGAGAGCTTCTGGCCGGCGCTCATCTTCCGCTCGGCCATCGCCTTCATGATCGCCGGCATGTTCGGCTTCCTCACCAGTGCCTGGCGGCGCGACCAGGTCCAGCGCGACAACCTCATGCGCTACAACGCGTTCTGGGTGATCGCGCCGTTCCTGGTGCTGCTCGTGAGCGGCTGGTGGTACCTGCAGGCCATGCCCGAACCGCAGGCGTCGATGATCGCCGGCCGCGCGCGCGAGGTCCTGCCCTACATGACCCTGCTGCTCTGGCTGACCCCGGTGCTCCTGATCGCCGCGGTGCTGCTGGCGTTCCGGCTGCCGGCCGGCGCCCAGCGCGCGCTCACGGTGGGCATCCTGGTGGTGGGCTTCCTGCACCTGGGCAGCTTCGAGTTCGTGCGCGAGGCCGGCCGACGGCCCTGGGTGATCCACGGCTTCATGTATTCCAATGCGGTGACGAAGGCCGAGGCGGCGGGGCTCGATGGGGCCAGCTTCCTTGCCGCCGCGAAATGGTCCCGGCACAAGCAGGTGGACGAGGCCAACCTGCTCGCGGCCGGCGAGGAGATCTTCCGCCTGCAGTGCGCGGCGTGCCACTCGATCCGGGGCCCCTTGAACGACATCGTGCCGCTGAGTCACGACTTCACCCAGGCGGGCCTGGAGGCCCAGTTCGTGGGGCAGGGCAAGGTCGCGCCGTACATGCCGCCGTTCTTCGGCGACGCTGCCGAACGCCGCGCGCTGGCGGCCTATCTGCTGCAGACCGTACACGGCCGGGCGCCCGAGACCCGCTCCAGCACGCCGGCGCGCGATCTGGCCGTGCACATCCCGCCCTTCGACCTCGAGGACGACGACTACGTGCTCCTGGCCTGGAACAACCTGGGCATGCACTGCCTCAGCGACAGCGACCCGTGGTGGGTGATCCTGCCTCCGGCCAACGACCTGCACGCCCAGCTCATCCGTCGCGGCGAGACGCCCGAGGTGGTGACCGAGGGGGTAACCGTGTCGTTCACCGTGGAGCCCGGCTTCGAGCACCCCGAGAACGAGGTGACGTTCTGGGATCATGTGCAGGCCAACTTCGGCACGCAGCTCGAGCCCGGGGTCGGCCTGGGCGGCCACGGCGTTTCGGGGACCATGAAGCTCGTGGCCGAGCAGGACATGTACGCCGCGACGCTGATCCCGGTGGTGCCGTACCAGGACGGCCGCTTCAACCCGTACCCGCTGTACACCATCGAGGCGCGCGACGCGGCCTCGGGCGAGATCCTCGCCAGCACCCGGACCGTGGCGCCCACGAGCAGCGAGATGGGCTGCACCAAGTGCCACGGCGGCGGCTGGCGGGTGGACGGCGTGGCCGGCTTCACCGACGAGACCAGCCGGCGCGTCCTCGCCGCCCACGACAAGCACAGCGGCACCACGCTGCTGGCCGAGGCCGAGGCGGGCCGGCCGCATCTGTGCCAGAGCTGCCACGAGGATCCGGTCCTGGGCACCGAGGGCCGGCCCGAACTGCTCAACTTCCCCGCCGCCATCCACGGCTGGCACGCCAACTACCTGCTGGACCGCGGCGCTGACGCCTGCGCCATGTGCCACCCCGCCGATCCGGCCGGAGCCACCTCGTGCCTCCGTGGCGGCCACGAGCGCCAGCTCGACTGCACCCACTGCCACGGCACCCTGGAGGACCACGCGCTGAGCCTGCTCAAGGCCGAGCAGGAGGCGGGCAAGCCGGGGGCCGGGCGCCTCATGGCGAACCTGGCGCCGCGCACCGTGGCCACGGTGGACGAGATCAACGGCCGAACTCCGTGGCTCCAGGAACCCGACTGCCTGGCCTGCCACACCGAGGAGTACCTGCGTCCCGATCCGGCCACCGCCTCGGCCTTCAACCAGTGGACCGCCGGCGGCGAGGATCTCTTCCGCATGCGCACCGACGACACGGGGATGCTCCAGTGCATGGCCTGCCACGGCAGCACCCACGCCAACTATCCGGCGCTCAACAGGTTCTACGGCGCCGACCGCGACAACATCCAGCCGCTGCAGTACCAGGGCAACCGTCGGCCCATCGGCGCCGGCGGCAATTGCAAGGTCTGCCACCGGGTCGACATGGAATTCGCGGTCCACCATGCGGGGATGGAGGTGCCGGGGCAGTAGTCGGGTCCGCATTCATGGAGCGAGGCCGACTCCCTTGGTGGGTTGTCGGCCTCGTTGCTTTCCAGGGTCTCCGCGGCTATGCTCCCACTCGGTCCTGAAAACCCGAAGCCAAGGAGCCTGCCATGATCTCCAGGCGTGCGATCCTCTCGTTCCTCGCCATCGCGCTGCTCGCCGGTTGCGGTCAGCAGGACAAGGGCGCCACCGCGACCCGGATCCGCCAAGGCACCACGCCCAGCGCCGACGGCGTGGTCATCCATTACGCGGTGGGCGGCCATGGCCCTTCGGTGGTCCTGATCCACTGCTGGGGCGGCAACGCCAGCTTCTGGGGCGAAACCGCCGCCGACCTCATGCGCGATCACACCGTGATCGTCCTCGACCTGGCCGGCCATGGCCGATCGGGCCGCGAGCGAACCGACTACACCATCGAGGCGTTCGGCGCCGACGTGGTGACCGTGCTGGAAGCCGCGAAGGTGGAGCGCGCCGTCCTGGTGGGTCACAGCATGGGCGGCTCGGTGGCCCTGGAGGTGGCGCGCCGGGTACCCGACCGGGTGGCCGGGGTCGTGGGCGTGGACAATCTCCACGCGCCCGCCTGGGCGTTCACCGACGAACAGATCGACCAGTTCCTGGCGCCCATGCGCGCGGATTTCGTGCCGGCGGTCACCGCGTTCGTCTCCGACATGTACCCAGCTGGCAGCGACTCCGCCGCGATCCGCCGCGCGCTCGATTCCATGCTGGCCATGCCGCCGGAGATCGCCGTCTCGGCGCTGGAGAACCTCTTCCACTACGACCTGCCCGGCGCGGCCGACGCACTCCGGGTGCCGCTGCGCCTGGTGAACGACGACCGATACCTGGTGATGGTGGAATCCTGGCGGGAGCACGGGGTGGATTTGGACGTAACAGTGCTGGAGAACGTGGGCCACTTCCCCATGTTCACGGCGCCGGAGGAATTCCGGCAGGCGTTGCGGGAGGTGATCGAGCGGCTGGAAGGGTGATATCCCCCCGCGACCGGGGTCGGCGGCCGGTCCGTTACCTGGTGGCGTGGGGTGTGGTGGCGACGATCGCCGGTCCCCGACTCACCGCGGATCCGCACAGTTCCCTACGAACAGGATCGCCTCCGAAGCCACATGGCGGATCAGGAAGGTGAAAGGGTGATCGGCCCGGAACGTCACCGGGCCGGCCGGCAGCGAGGACTTCCGGAGCATGACCACCGCGGAGGCGGCACCCGCTTCGGTGCCCTGTTCGTCCACCGCGATGAAGGCCTGGTGCAAGACCGCGCCGATGTACAGGTCGTCGGTCCCGGTCATCCCGCTGAAATCGGCATCACGGGCGTCGAAGGCCTCGACCATCCCCAGCTTCTTCAGGGTCGCACCCAGGTCATGGAAGCTCTCCAGCTCGAACCGGGGCAGCCGGCAATCGACCGGCCGCTCGCGCTGCGCCGCGGAGAGCTGTCCGATGAGGTCCATGGTCACCGGGTGCTCGTTTCCTCTCGACAGGAGGATCACGAATTCCAGCTCGCCTCCGCTGTAGGGCAGGCTCAGCATCTGCCAGTGCTCGTCTTCCGCGTAGAGGAAGGATCCCGTCAGCTTCATGGTCGGCACCTGGATGGACCTGCCTTCGGTCAACCGGAAGGCCTCGTGCTGCGTGTCCTCGAGCGGGAAGGCGTGCTCCCAGTCGGCCTGGAAATAGATGGCATTGGTCAGCACGAGGCGGGTCAGGCGGTCGATGGATCCGGGCGGGACCAGCTCGCCGATCTTCTGTTCGGTCCGAGCGGCCACCCAGTCGTTGATGATCTGGGTGCATCGGGCCGGATCGGATCGGAAATCCACACGTTCCAGACCGCCGCCGTAGTGGCCATGGATCAGTCCGAGGTAGCTGTCCAGGAAGGCGTAGCCGTGCTGGCCCCAGAGTCGGTTGGCGATGTGCAGGGTGTGCGGCGCCGAGGGGTCGTCAAGCAGGGCCTGCAGGCGGGCGAAGCTCGCGTGGACTTCCTGGGGACGGCCCTCGAGATGCAGCACCTCCGCCATCTGGTCGGCGGTCTGGCCGGCGGCGCCTGCCCAGGTCATGGCCAGCGCCAGGGAGATGCTGGCGGGACTGATGAAGAGGTTCTCTCCCGGCGTCCGCAGCTCGTGGAAGAGATCCCAGGCGAAGGAGTTGCCGGCGACCGTGGCCTGTTCGCCACGAACATCGGTGGCTTCGACCGCCAGGGACAGGGCGACCAGGGCGGAGATGACGAGATGGCGGTTCATGGTCTCGACTCCTTCGAGAGGGCTGACACGGTACGGATAGCCGGCGGGCATTGTTCAGGACGGCATGGAGGACGACGGTGTTTACGGCGCGGCCATCGTTTCCCTGCACGCGCTCCCGCTTCAGGTCAGGCAAGGAGGACCCCCGTCGACAACGGGTCTCAACGGGTTGGGTCGCGGTCTCTGGAATGGTGATTGCAACGTTCTGGCCCATAACGATGGGCCTGGCGAAAACGCCGGTTTCAGGACCCAGGAGACCTCACGATGCAACATTCGACCTGGAAATTGCTGGCACTTTGCCTGATCTGCGCGACCCTAGGCGCCTGCGCTGAGCAGGATACCCTCCTGGCTCCGGAAAGGATCACCGATCAGGAAACGCCCGATCCACCCGACCCTCCCGAGGCGCCTCAGATCGCCTATCCGAGCTGGGTCTCCTGGGACCAGGATATCCAATCACGGGACGGCACCACCTTCTATCTGGACCCGCATGCCGGCGACCTGGCCAATCCGGGCACGCCTTCGGCCCCGCTGCCCGGCCTCGCCGAGGTCCTGGCCGCCGACCTCGTCCAGCGCTGGGAACCGGTGGAATATCCGTATGTCCAGGGCGTGGAACTGCGGCTGGCCAATCCCGACGCCCCCATAGCCCCCGGCGACCGTCTCGTCCTGAACGACGGCGACCATGGCGATTGCCGCCTCATCGACGCCCACAACCCGGATTACCTGATCATCGAGGCTGCTCCCGGAGCCGAGCCGGTCCTGCAGCGCCTCCAGCTACTCGGCGTGGAGAGGCTGGTGATCCGGGGTTTGACAATTCGCGCCGAAAAGAGCGACGAGCTGGGCGACACGCTGCTGGAGCTCCCTGACCACAGCTATCGCGGCCCGTGCCGGTACGTGAGCGTCAATGAGTGCGTGCTCGAGAGCGTGGTCGATATCGCCGGATGGACCGCCGACGACTGGAATGCGCGCGCGGCCAATGGCATCATCGCCGGCGGCGACCACATCGCGCTGCGCGGCAACACCATCCGCAACGTGGACCACGGACTCGGCATGTGGGGCGACTACATGCTCGCCGTGGACAACCTGGTGGAGAACTTCAGTGGCGATGGCATGCGCGGACTGGGGAACGATCAGCTCTTCGAGACCAACACCGTGCGCAACTGCTACGCCGTCAACGACAACCACGACGATGGCTTCCAGTCGTGGGCCGCGGACGACCAGCACCCGCGGGAGCGCGTGGTACTGCGCGGCAACGTGATCATCGGCTACACCGACCCCGATCAGCCCTATCGCGGCGTGCTGCAGGGGATCGGTTGCTTCGACGGCTTCTACGTCGACTGGGTCGTCGAGAACAACCTGATCATGACCGACGACTGGACCGGCATCATCATGCTGGGTGCGCGGGATTGCCGCGTCGTGAACAACACCGTGATCGATCTGATCCAGGACCGGGACGGCCATCCCGTCATCCGGATCGACGACCACAAGGACGGCCGACCCAGTAGCGATTGCCTGATCCGCAACAACATCATGCCGCGAATCACCCTCGGCTTTGGCGTGCGCGAGGACCATAACCTGCTGACCGTGGACCCGACCGTGTTCGAGAACCTGCAGGCCAGTGATTATCGGCCTCGGCAGGGCGGACCGGCGCTCGACGCGGGGACGTTGGATCTGGCGCCGGTGGTGGATATGGAGGGGACGGCACGACCCCGAGGCGGCGGAGTGGACCTGGGCGCGCTGGAACGGTGAGGTCAGGTACGGAGCGGACAGGGCCGGAGGGATCTCCCCGGCCCTTGGTTTTTCCTACCGCCGGGCCTAGCTCTCCCGGTCCGGCATCGCGTCGAAGTACCGCTTCAATTCCCGGTGGTAGGCCTCGACGCTGTCCGCCACGAAGAGCACCGAGTTGAACTCCCACACCGACTTGGCGTGCTCGACCACGTCCTCGCAGACGAATTCCTGGATGGGCACCTCGCCGGCGGCCACGCGGTCCATCTCGCCCGCCGAGCTGAGCAGACCCGCGCCGAAGACCTTCATCTCGCCGTTCTCGCGGATCATGCCGAACTCGGTGGAATACCAGGCCAGGCGCTTGACCTTCTCGCGATCGTCGTCGCCGACGCGCAGGAACGTTGGAGCGTAGATCTCCTCGAGGTCGGCGTAGGGCTGGTCCATGAGGAAGGGCAGGTGGCCGAAGACGTCGTGGAACATGTCGGGTTCGGGGGTGAACTCGAGTTCCGATTCCTCGCGGATGTAGTCGGTGATCAGGAAGCACTTCTTGACGAAGTTCTTGTACCACTCCACGGCGTCGCTGTAACGCACCGAGGTGCGGACCACCTGCCAGCCCGTGGCGGGCTTGATCTTGGCGTTCAGCTCCTCGACCGTGGGGATGTGGTCGCGCGCCATGGCGAGGCCGGCGAATCCGTCGAGGTATTCCCGGCAGGCGTATTTCTCGATCCTTGGCTCCAGCATGCCGTACAGCTTGGTCCAGGTCCGCTGCTGGGCTTCGGTGAAGGACATGGGTGGCTCCTCCGCGGTGAAGTCAATCATGGTCTGACAGTCTGAGAAAGATCAGCACAAGCGTGGGGCTTCGCCAGCCCTTGCCGTGTCGGAGTCCGTCGCTAGATTGATCCTGGCCGTCCGTCATCAACGTCACCCGTCGCCGCGAGGCCCCATTCATGGAAACCACGCTCTTCCGTTGCACCGGATGCGGTTACGAGGCCCAGGTCCTCGGCGGCGCCGAGCGCGACCACGAGGCCAAGTTCAAGACCCAGGTCTGCCGGTCGTGCCAGTCGGTGGTGGATGTGGTGGTGTCGCGGTTGGTGCCCGGGGAGACCGAGTTCGGCATCCCCATCGATCGCTGGCATGCGGTGGCCTTCAAGTGCCCGCTGTGCGAGGCGGGCGGACTGACCCCGTGGCCCGCGGCGCGGCCCTGTCCCCGCTGCGGGGAGCGGATGGCCTAGCTGCGGGCGTAGACCTGCACCATGCCGGGGGACGCGTCGGCCAGATAGGCCTCCCCGGAAAATCCTCCGTGCTGCCTGACCAGCCGGAATCCCGCGGCGCGGTGATGGGCGGCCAGTTCGCCGCTGGTCAGCGGCCAGAGCTTCTCCTCCCCCTCGAACACGGTGGCGGCGCCGTTCACCAGCGCCGTGATGAACCGCAGGCAACCATCGCGGCCCAGCTCGTAGCGTCGGCGGAAGACCAGGCCCTGGCCGGCGTCGAGGTCGGGGAAGACGTACGGTTCGGTCAGGGGGAGCAGGCGGTCGTAGTTCACGGTCTGAGCGAGCCAGGGGGCGCCGTCCGGGAGGATGGCGGCGAGGTCGTGGAGGAAGGCCTCGAGGTCGCCGGGCGGGAGGTGGGGCAGGACGTTGCCGATGCAGTAGGCGCCGTCGGCCTGGTCGAGCAGGACGGCGATCTCGGTGGCGTCGCAGACGGCGAAACAGGCGCGGCTGTAGCGGTCGCGGGCAGCACGGACCATGGCCTCGTCCAGATCCAGGCCGATCATCTCGAAATCCAGGGCGGCCAGCGCACCGCAGTAGTGGCCTGGGCCGCAACCCAGGTCGAGGATGCGACCACGCGGGGGCAGGTTCGCGACGAGGAAGTCGCGAACCGGGGAGCGGAAAGGAAAGATCTGCTCGTATTGAGCAGCGAATTCGGTATAGAAGCTCATGGGACCGCTCAAGATACTGCGATTCCGGGCTGATCGCCGCTGATCATGCCCGCAGTTGCCCATTGAATTCCTACGGCGAGGACCTTAACTAGTGGCATGATCCCGACCCCGACCCGGAGGCCCCGCATGTCCCGCCCCCGCCTGCTGCTCGCCTGCCTGCTCCTCGTGATCGCCGCCGAGAGCACCGCCGACCCCTTGCCGAGCTGGCGCGACACTCCGGTCAAGGCCGCCATCCTCGACTTCGTGGCCAGGGTCGCCGATCCCGCCGACCCGGACTTCGTGCCGGTGGCCGAGCGCGTGGCCGTCCTCGACAACGACGGCACGTCCTGGTGCGAGCGTCCCGGTTACGCGCCCACCGAGTTCCAGGTGCACCTGCTGCGCCGCCAGGTGGAGGCCGGCAAGGTCGACGGCACCGCCATGCCGTTCCGCGCCTGGCTCGCGGATGATCGCGACGCGCTCCGCGAATTCGGCTGGAACGAGGCCTATCGACAGATGAATGCCGCCTTCGCCGGCCTGCCGGTGACCGCTTACCGCGATTCGGCTCGCGCCTACCTCGCGCGCACCCGGCACCCGCGGTTCGGGGTCCTGCATACCGACCTCTACTACGTGCCCATGCGTGAACTCAAGGTGCTGCTCGAGGAACACCGGTTTCAGGTGTGGGTGGTGACCGGGGGCGCCCAGGACTTCGTGCGCGCCTATCTCGAGGAGACCTTCGGCGTGCCTCCCGAGCGCGTGATCGGCTCGTGGACGCCGCCGGTCTACAGCGACGAGGGCGGCACGATGACCATGGTCCGCGGCGCCGAGCAGGTCTACAACGGCCACCAGCACAAGCCGGCCAACATCGAGCTGCGCATCGGCCGGCAGCCCATCTTCGCCGCGGGAAACAGCAACAACGACGCGCCCATGTGCCGCTGGTCTGTGAGCGGTCCGCACCGCTCGCTGGCGCTCTGGATCCACCACGACGATGCCGGGCGCGAGTACGCCTATGACCGCGGCACCACGCGCATCGCCGCGCTCTGCAGCGATCACCCGGCGGCGTACGAGGTGAGCATGGCACGCGACTGGGTCCGGATCTTCGACCAGGAGTAGCGCCGTGGCCATCGTCCTCTGCGATCTCGACGGCACGCTGCTGGTGAAGGATCGCCCCGATCCTCCCGGCACCGTGGCGCCCAAGCGGGCCGCCATCAACCGCGCGCTGACCGAGGTCTGCGACTGTCCCCAGGTGGACTTCGTCCAGGGCCTCGAGCACGGCCTCACCGACTGGCAGATCGCCGAACGCGCCCTGCGAATCCACCAGCCCGCCGCCCGGATCGACGGACCTACCTGGCGCGCGGTCTGCGCCCGGGCCGAGGCGGTCTTCGCCCCTGGACCGACCGGCGGTGAACCCATCTACCGTTGCCTGCCGGGTGTGCCGGCGATCCTGGAAGCGCTTCGCGAGGCCGGCTGGCGGCTGGGCATCGGCACGGGCAACCTGGCGTTCTTCGCGCTCTACAAGCTTGCCCAGGCCGGGATCGACCGGGCGATCTTCGACGGCCCGCTGGCCTTCGGCGACCACGGTCGCGATCGCGAACAGCTGCTGCGCACGGCCGTGGCGCTGGCCGGCTCGGAATCGCTGGTGGTGCTGGGCGACACGGTGCACGATCACGCGGCGGCGCGCGCGGTCGGCCTGCCGTTCCTGGGGACGGGAGCCATGGGATTGCGCCGGGAGGACCTGGACGAGTCCGCGGCCTGGGTTCCCGACCTGAGCGAGGACAGCGCGGTGCTGGAGGTGCTGGCGGGCCTCGCGCCCGACGCCGGGTCGGGGAAGGGCTGAGGATGCGTCTGCTGCCGGCCATTGCCATGCTGCTCGTCGCCGCCACGGCTTTCGCCGGCGATGCCGGCACCCTCAACCTCCAGTGGGAGAATGACATCTTCGCCGGTCTGGGCACCGACCGACACTACACCAACGGCATGCTCGTCTCCTGGCTGTCGGCTCCCGACCGGGTCCCGGACTGGGCCGACCGACTCCGTCGCGGTCTGCCCGGCTATCCCGCCGCCGGCCATACGCACCTGCATCTGGCGGTGGGCCACAGCTTCTTCACTCCCGAGGACATCAAGACCACGGAGCCCGTGCCCGGCGACTGGCCCTACGCCGCGTGGCTCTCGGGCGTGTTCGGACTGACGGCGGTGTCGGACGAGGTGCTCGAGTCGCTGGACCTCTCGCTCGGGGTCATCGGACCGGCGGCCGGCGGCGAGGCGGTGCAGCGCTGGGTGCACCGGGTGATCGGCTCGCCGGACCCGCAGGGATGGGGCAACCAGCTGCCCAACGAACCGGTGCTGCAGCTCTACTGGGAACGGACCTGGCGGCAGACTGGCGCCGAGGGCGCCGTGGATTGGGACATGTTGCCACACGTGTCCATCGGTGCCGGCACGGCGCACGTGTATGGCGCCTACGGACTGCGCGCCCGGGTCGGTCGCGACCTGAAGGCCAGCTTCGGCACTCCGCGCGTCCGGCCTGGCGTTGCGGGCAGCGAGTACTTCGCACCCAATCGTGCCTGGGGCTGGGCGCTCCATGCGGGGGCCGAGGCCCGGGTGGTTCTGCACAACATCTTCTTCGACGGCAGCCTCTTCCACGAGACCCCCACGCTCGACCGCCGACCGCTCGTACTGGATCTGCAGGCGGGTGCCGATCTCTACTGGCAAGGTCTGCGGCTCAGCTATGTGTGGGTGGCGCGGTCGCGTGAGTTCGCGGGGCAGCAGGGGGCCGATCGTTACGGGCTGTTCAGCCTGTCCGTGCGGTTGTAGCGCGAGGACCCGCCCCCGTCCGCCTGGTCGGACCCTCACCCTCTGGCTGGCATCCTCTTTGTCTTTGCCATCCAATTCAGCTTCGGTCTAGTATGTCCACCAGCTCATCCCGCGGGATCCGGCCATCAGCTCACCGCCAGCAGAAGCGAGGGATCGTCATGAGTCCTGGCAACGATCCGACCGCCCACACGGGGCACATGGACAGGGCACTGGACGTGGCCCTGCGCCTCGCCTTCGTCGCTCTCATCGTCCTGTGGTGTTCGAAGATCGTGACACCGTTCTTCCTGCCCCTGCTCTGGGGATTGATCATCGCCGTGGCCGTCTACCCGGCCTTCGTCAAGTTCAAGGAGCTCCTGGGCGGACGCGACAGGCTGGCCGGCATCATCTTCATCGTGGTGAGTCTGATCCTGGTCCTGGCGCCCATGGTCTGGCTCACCGATTCGGTCATCGCCGGGGCCAGCAAGCTCGGGACCGGGCTGCAGGAAGGCACCCTGAAGGTGCCGGCACCCTCGGCCAACGTGCAGGAGTGGCCGGTCGTGGGCGCACGGTTGTACGAGTCCTGGTCCCAGGCGGCGGCCGATCTGGAGGTCGCCATCGCCAACCATTCCGATCAGCTACGGGCCTTCGGCGACAAGCTGGTCGACGGTGTGGCCTCCCTCGGCGGGGCCGTGGTACAGACGATCTTGGCGCTGATCATCGCCGGCGTGTTCATGATCAACGCCATCGGCGGCGGCCGGGTGGCCTACGCCTTCGCCGACCGGATGGGTGGGGAGAAGGGGCGGGAGCTGGTGGATGTCTCCATCGGCACCATCCGCAGCGTCGTCAAGGGCGTGCTGCTGGTGGCCATCATCCAGTCTCTCTTGGCGGCCGTGGGGCTCGTGTTCGCAGGGGTGGCGGCCCCGGGATTCTGGGCTTTCCTGGTCCTGGTGGTGGCCATCATCCAGCTGCCGCCGATCCTGATCCTGGGCCCCATCGCGGCGTACGTGTTCTCGGCCAACGACAGCACCGTCGTGGCGGTGGTCTTCCTGGCCTGGAGCCTGCTGGTGAGCGGTTCGGACGGCATATTGAAGCCCCTGTTCCTCGGTCGCGGCGTCGCCGTGCCCATGCTCATCATCCTCATCGGCGCCATCGGCGGCATGATGACCGCGGGTCTCGTCGGCCTGTTCCTCGGGGCGGTGATCCTGTCCATCGGTTACAAGCTGATCGAGGCCTGGCTGGGCGACTCGCTGCGGGAGGACGACCCGGCCATCGCCTCCGTCGAATAACGCGACTCCACCGTTTGCCGAGCCAAGGAGATCGACCATGCGCCCCTGCCCGACCCTGGCCTTGCTCGTGGCATCCATCCTCACCCTGGCCGCCGGCGCGGCGGCCCAGGACGAGCAGCCGAGCGCCCGTGAACTCTTCGACGAGATGTCGCCCGCGCAGGTGGGACAGCGCGCCTCGAGTCTTCTGGCCAGCATCCAGGCCGACATCGTCGCCATCGGACAGTACCAGGAGCAACTGATCGCGGCCAGCCGCGAGGACAGCCTGGTCCTCAACCTCCAGCTGTTCGACCGGCGCGAGAAGGCCATGGCCGATGTCCACGACCTCTCCGACGCCCTCCTCGAACTGGAGGAGAACGAAAGCCAGGCCGTACTACGGGAGCGCGTGGTCGCCGCGTACTCGCTGATCACACCGCAGGTCTGGCAGCTCATCGAGGAACTCGACCGCAAGGTCGACACCGAGCGGGCGCAGCGACAGACGGTGGCTCCCGCCGAGCGATCGGCGCTGGAGGACCGCATCGGGCGCACCACGCGACGCCTGGATGCGATCCTGGCGCTGGCCCGGACCCATCTGGAGAAATTGGCCGCCCTGGACCAGGACACGTCGTCGGCACGAGCGATGTATTCCCAGCTCCTCGAGTCCCGGGCCGACAACCTCTCGGGGCGTCTGAAGCTCGATCTGGTGCGGGCGGACGAGCTGACCCGTCGCCTCAAGGAGAGCCCGGGCGACGCCGATGCGACGGCGCTCTCCATCGCCGTGGAGAAGAGCATCACCCGCGACACGGCCAGCCTGCAGACGGTCCTCGCGCTCATGGACGCCATGGGGCTCAACACAACCGAATACCGGGCCCAGCTGGTCACCATCACCCAGGACTTCGCCTCCGGACTGCTGGATGCCAGGGTCACCGCCGGCCTGGTCGGCCGGGCCTGGCAGGCATTCATCGCCTGGCTCGTGGAGAATGGCCCCCGACTCCTGGTCAAGCTGCTGGTGATCCTGGCCATCCTCTTCGTCGGGCGCTTACTCGCGCGACTCGTGCGGAAGGCGGTGGCGAAGGCCCTGGTCCGGAGCAAGTTGAACCTGTCCCAGCTCCTGCGGCAGATGATCGTCACCTCGTCCTACAACGTGATGATGGCGCTGGCGCTGATGATCGCCCTGTCGCAGCTCGGCATCAGCCTCGGCCCCTTGCTCGCCGGTTTCGGCGTGGTAGGCTTTATCATCGGCTTCGCCATGCAGGACAGCCTCTCCAACCTCGCCGCCGGCATGATGATCCTCATCTACCGGCCCTACGACGTGGGCGACCTGGTGGACATCGCCGGCGCGTTCGGCAAGGTCGAGAACATGAGCCTGGTGTCCACCAGCATCCTGACGGTGGACAACCAGAAGCTGGTGGTGCCCAACAGCAAGATCTGGGGCGACGTCATCAAGAACGTCACCGACCAGAAGATCCGCCGCGTGGATCTGGTCTTCGGCATCTCCTACAGCGACGACATCGCCAAGGCCGAGGCCGTGCTCAACGACATCCTGGCGACCAACGAGCGGGTCCTCGACGATCCCGAGCCCGTGGTCCGGCTGCACACGCTGAACGATTCGTCGGTGGACTTCGTGGTGCGGCCCTGGGTCAAGACCGAGGACTACTGGGAGGTACACTGGGACGTGACGCGCGCCGTGAAGATGCGCTTCGACGCGGAGGGCATCTCGATCCCGTTCCCCCAGCGGGACGTGCATTTCTACGAGGAGAAGGTCGTGCGGATCGCGGGGGCGAGCGCCAGATCCCAGGTCATCGAGCCGGTGGCCGACACCGACTGGCAGGCCGAGACGGCTCCCGAGGCCGAGGACGAGGCCGAGGCGGACGGCGAGGATTAGCCCGCCTTCGTCATGGCGGGGCGTCGGCCGTGTCGCGGAATTGGCCTCGCCCCGCCGTTTTTCCTACCTTTGACCGGTCCCTTCGCCTCCGGAGGCTCCGGCTTGTCCTACCGCACCATGCATACCTGGCACAAGTGGCTCGGCATCGTCCTGGCCGCGCTGCTGCTGCTGGTGGCCGGCACCGGCATCCTGCTGATCCAGAAGAAGAACGTCGCCTGGCTCCAGCCGCCCACCGTGAAGGGTGCGGCCGGCGACCATACCGGGTTCATCTCCCTGACCAGGGTGATGGAGGTGGCCCTGGCCCAGGGGCACCCGGATTTCCAGAATCCGGCCGATATCGACCGCATCGACGTCCGCCCCGGCAAGCGCGTGGCCAAGGTGCGCTCGGCCCATCACAACGCCGAGATCCAGGTGGATCTGATCACGGGCGAGGTCCTCTCGGTGGCCACCCGGCGCAGCGACCTCATCGAGCAGCTCCACGACGGCAGCTTCATCGGCGACTGGTTCAAGAACTGGGTCATGCTGGCGGTGGCGCTGGGCGTGGTGTTCTTCGTGGTCAGCGGGTTCTACCTGTGGCTCGAGCCCGGGTTGCGACGGCGCCGCCGGGCTGCGGCCGAGCAGGCCGCCGCCGAGACGGGCCGGCCGCTCGGCGATCATGCCGGCGCCACCTCGCGCTCCCGGCGACACGGCTGATCCTCCAGACCTTGCCCCCGGACGCCGCCCCGGCTACCCTTGCCAGGTCCCCTCGCCTCACTGCAGTGCAAAGGAGATCCCGTGAAACGCTTCCCGCTTCCGGTGGCCGTCCTGGCCATGCTCGTCCTGCTCGTCGGCTTGCCGTCCCTCGCCAAGGATGACGACGCCGAGGAATCGAAGTGGTCGGCCGGCACCTTCAGCGGCCTTTCATGGCGTGCGCTGGGCCCCGCCCTGATGTCCGGCCGCATCGGCGACGTCGCCGTCGATCCGCGCGACAAGGCGCACTGGTACGTGGCCGTCTGCAGCGGCAACGTCTGGGAGACGCGGAACGCGGGGATCACCTTCGCGCCCATCTTCGACGACGAGGGCAGCTACTCCATCGGCTGTCTCGCCATCGACCCCACCGACCCCAACGTGGTCTGGGTGGGCACCGGCGAGAACAACAGCCAGCGCTCGGTGAGCTACGGCGACGGGATCTACAAGTCGCTGGACGGCGGGCAGAGCTGGACCAACATGGGCCTCGCCGAATCCATGCACATCGGTGAGATCATCGTCCATCCCGCCGACGGCGACATCGTCTACGTGGCCGCCATGGGCTCGGTCTGGGGCCCCGGCGGCGACCGCGGCCTCTACAAGACCACCGACGGCGGCGCGACCTGGATCAAGATCCTGGACATCAGCGAGGACACCGGCGTGGTCTCCATCGAGATGGACCCGCGCGACCCCGACGTGCTCTACGCCGCCAGCTACCAGCGCCGCCGCCACACCTGGACCCTGATCAACGGCGGCCCCGAGAGCGGTGTCCACAAGACCACCGACGGCGGCGCGACCTGGCGCGAGATCGACAAGGGCCTGCCCGGCGGCGACAAGGGCCGCATCGGCCTGGCGCTGGCGCCGAAGGACCCCGACACCATCTACGCCATCGTCGAGGCCGTGGGCGACGAGGGCGGCTTCTACCGCTCCACCGACGCCGGCGAGAACTGGCGCCGCATGAGCGATTACGTCTCCACCAGCCCGCAGTACTACCAGGAGATCTACGTCGATCCCCACGACTCGGACCGCGTCTACAGCCTGGACACCTACTTCCAGCGCACCGAGGACGGCGGCCGCACCTGGTCGCGCGTGCCGCTCGAGGGCAAGCACGTGGACGACCACGCGTTCTGGGTCGACCCCGACGACCCCGACCACCTGCTCGTGGGCTCGGACGGCGGCCTCTACGAGACCTTCGACCGCGGCGAGCAGTGGCGCTTCATGGAGAACCTACCGGTCACCCAGTACTACCGGGTGGCGGTGGACGACGACCAGCCGTTCTACAACGTCTACGGCGGCACCCAGGACAACAACACCCAGGGTGGCCCGTCGCGCACCCTGAGCCGCCAGGGCATCGTCACCGCGGACTGGTTCGTCACCCTGGGCGGCGACGGCTTCGAGCCCGCCATCGAGCCCGGCAACCCCGACATCGTCTACAGCCAGTGGCAGCACGGCAACCTGGTGCGCTTCGACCGCACCACCGGCGAGCGCCTCGACATCAAGCCCCAGGCCGAACCGGGCGAAGTCCTCAAGTGGAACTGGGACTCGGCGCTCCTGATCAGCCCTCACGACCCCGCGCGCCTCTACTTCGGCGCCAACAAGCTCTTCCGCAGCGACGACCGCGGCGACTCGTGGACGAAGATCTCGGGCGATCTGACCACCGGGGTCGACCGCAACCGGCTCGAGGTCATGGGCAAGGTCTGGAGCATCGACACCGTGGCCAAGAACCGATCGACCTCGTTCTACGGCACCATCGTGTCGCTGGACGAGTCGCCCCTCGAGGAGGGCGTGCTCTACGTGGGCACCGACGACGGCCTGGTCCAGGTCACCCGCGACGGCGGCCGGACCTGGACGCGCACCGACCAGGTGGGCAAGGCCCCGAAGGGCAGCTACGTCCACGATCTCACCGCGAGCCTGCACGAGAAGGGCGTGGTCTACGCCACCCTGGACAACCGCAAGCGGAACGACCTGAAGCCGTACGTCTACGTGAGCCGCGACTACGGCAAGTCGTGGTCGTCCATCACCGGCGATTTGCCCGAGCGCGGCACCGCGTTCTCCATCCGCCAGGACCACGTCGACCCCGACCTGTTGTTCGTGGGCACCGAGTTCTCGGTGTTCTTCACCCGCGACGGCGAGACCTGGCTCGAGCTGTCGAGCGGCCTGCCCACCATCAAGGTGCCCGATCTCGAGCTGCAGCGACGCGAGAACGACATCGTCATCGCCACCTTCGGCCGCGGCTTCTACGTCCTCGACGACTACACCCCGCTGCGCGGCCTCACCGAAAAGCAGCTCGAGCAGGACGCCATCCTCTTCCCCGTCAAGCCGGCGCTGCGGTACATCCAGAGCCGCCTGAATCCCGGCAGCGACGGCGGTCAGGACTGGTCGGCCGAGAATCCGCCCTACGGCGCGGTCTTCACCTGGTACCTGAAGGACGGCCTCGAGACGCTGGAAGCGCAGCGCCAGCAGGCCGAGCAGGAGAAGGCCGAGAACGACGAGCCGGTCTACTACCCAGCCTGGGACGACCTGCGTGCCGAGGAGCGCGAGGAGATGCCGCAGATCCTGCTCACGATCCGCGATGCCGCGGGCAACGTGGTCCGCCGGGTCAACGGGTCCACCGGCGGCGGCATCCACCGCGCCGACTGGAACCTGCGCTGGCCGGGCCTGGGCCCGGTGGACGGCGCCGACGCCACCGAGGAGTCGCCGTGGGAGAAGCTGTCGGACGGCCCGCTGGCGGTGGCCGGCACCTACACCGTGGAGCTGCACCGCCGGGTGCAGGGCGCCGAGACGCTGCTCGCCGGGCCGATGGCGTTCGAGGTGCGCGACCTGGGGCTCAATCCCTTGGCCGGCGACCAGGAGGCCAAGCTGGCCTTCGAGCTGGAGGTGCAGGAGCTGACCCGACAGGTGGAGGGCGCCACGCGGCGGTGGCGGCAGGCGCGCGAGCGGCTCGGCTACCTGCGCGTGGCGGCCGCCGCGGTCGCCTCGACCGAGCATCTGGACCGGATCGCGGCCCTGGAGAACGAGCTGCTGGACGTGGGCATCATCCTCGACGGCGACCAGACCGTCGCCAGCCGCAACGAGGCCACGCCCACGGCCGTGCGCGAACGCGTGGGGCGCGTGCGCTGGTCGCTCAGCGCCACCACCATGGGCCCCACCGCCACGCAGCGCGCCAACATCCGCGCGGCCGCGCTGGAGTTCGCCACGGTGCAGCCGCGGATCGACCGCATCGCCGAGACCGACATCCCGGCGCTGGTGGCCGAGCTGGAGGCCATGGGCGCGCCCTACTCGGGCGGCGGCGAGCACCTGGTGCCGGCCGACGACGGCGGGGACGAAGCCAGGCGGTGGAAGCGCTTCTAGCGGACCATCCCGAACGATCCGGGAAGCCGGCCTTTCCCGCGAAAGGCCGGCTTCCTTTGTATTGCAGCAAAATGACAGACAATTTTCTCTGGATGCACTACACTGCCATGGTCGGCTCCGGAACTTCCGGTTGCCGATGGTTCGGGGGGCGATCTCATCGAGATCCAGCGGAGGAGAATCACCATGACAAGGTTCAGGAGCGTCTTGATCGTCGTGGCCATGGGCCTGATCCCCTGGCCGTCGCTGGCCGACCCCGTGACCAACAGCGGCCTCGTCTTCGCAACGCCCAGCCCGGTCCGCCTGCCCACCATCACCGAGTTCACCAGCCAGGAGGCCTGGGAGGTGGCCACCGACGGCGAGTGCGTGGCGAACGCCTACGGCGAGCTGTCCGCCGGCACCATCGTCACCGACCAGTACCTGGCCCTGGGGGCCATCTACACCGATGGCGACGACGAGACCTTCCGCTACGAGGCCTCGCACGACGGCATGCTGCTCTGTGGCCACGGCGGCATCCGCGTCGACTTCGCCATGCCGGTCCATGCGGTGGCGGTGAACTTCCCCGGTGCCGTGCGGATCACCGGTTACCTGGGTGACCAGGTGGTGTTCGTCTCGAGCGACTGCGGCGGCTGCGGCACCTTCAAGTTCGCCGGTCTCATCAGCGGCGACGCCTTCGACCGCATCGAGATCGTGGACTGGGTGGACGGCGCGGCCTACATCGACGACCTGGACTACCTGCACTTCATCGTTGGCACCAAGGCCCGTAGCTGGGGACGGGTCAAGACGCTGTTCCGTTGAGCGCGCCGGACGCCGGATCGCCAGCGAGGCCTGGTCTCCGGCGGGGCCCCTGGGCCATGGCTGGTCGCCCTCGCCGATGAGCAGGTCTCAGACGCGGGTCCTGAGGCGGCGGACGACCAGGACATAGATCGCGATGTTGACCGCCAGCACGAGTCCGCCGATCACCCACTGGCCGGTCCTGGTCAGGCCTCCGGGGTAGACCACCGGCAGGATGTAATGCTCCACGAAACCGCCATGGTAGCCCTGCTGCCCTGCGGAGAGGCGCAACCTGTTCTCCAGCGGGGTCAGGGGGCAGATCCAGCCCGTGGCCTCGATCAGGAGGCCCCACAGGGCGGCCGGAAGGTGGACCCAGATCAGCCAGCGCCGGTAGAGCACGGTCAGGCCGCCGAAGATCACGAAGGCGATGAACAGCAGGTGGAGGACCACGAGCAGGTCGGCCAGGAGGCGGTCGGTCATGGCGATTCCTGTCCGCATTCAGGGCAGAGGTCGCGGCCGGCCTCGGCGCCGCAGTTATGGCAGGTGGTGATGGGTCGCAGCAGGCCGGACATACAGGTGATTGAACGATGGACCGACGGCGGAGGCAAGCGTCAGTGCAACGTCTGTTGCGCCGGACACGACCAGCTCCTATGATCGCCGACCGAGCGACGAGTTCCCATACTCAGAGGATCCCCACATGCGCGGCGCCTTCCGTCACGATCGCTTCTCCACCGGCGAGGAGATCGCCCACGCCATCACCCACGGCCTGGGCACGCTCCTCAGCGTGGCCTGCCTGGTGGTGATGGTGGTCCTGGCCGCCCAGCGCGGGTCGGCACGGTTGGTGGTGGGCGTCAGCATCTTCGGCGCCACCATGGTGGCGCTCTACGCCTCGTCCACCCTCTACCACGCGCTGACCGAGGGCCGGGCCAAGACAGTGTTCAAGCTGCTCGACCACGGCGCGATCTACTTGCTCATCGCCGGCACCTACACCCCGTTATGCCTCAACGTCCTGGGTGGCGGCTGGGGCTGGACGCTGTTCGGGATCGGCTGGGGCCTGGCGATCCTGGGCATCCTCTACGAGGTGGTGCTGCGCCGGCCCTGGAAGCGGCTCTCGCTGATCTTCTACCTGGCGCTGGGCTGGCTGGTGGCCATCGCGGTCAAGCCGCTCATGGCGGAATTGCCGGCGGCGGCGTTGTGGCTGCTCTTGCTCGGCGGAGTGTCCTACAGCGCGGGGGCCGTGTTCTACGCGTGGCGGGCGTTCCCTTACCACCACGCGCTGTGGCACCTCTTCGTCCTTGGCGGGACGGCGCTGCACTGCATCTGCGTGCTCAGGTACGTGGTGCTGCCGGCCTGAGGCTTCCCCACGGCCTCCTGGATATGGTACCCTTCAAGGCCAAGTTCAATGCCGGACCTCGAACGCCTGGAGGGACGCTCGTGAGGATCCTGCTCGCCCTGTTCATCGTGGCTCTGGCGCTGCCAGCCGCCGCCCAGATCCTGGACGCCACCCGCCCCGCGCGCGTCCTCGGCCCCAGCGCGAGCCCCGCGCCCGACTACCTGCTCACGTTGGACGGTCTGGAACCCGGTCCGGTGACCGTGGAGTTGAAGACCTGGAGCGCCGTGCGCGCGCTCTACCGCTGATCCTGACCGGCGCCGACCGGCGGCGTCCTCACACACCCCTGAGGGAGAAGGGTTCACCATGCCGAAGCATCAACGATTCTCGATCCTGGTCCTCAGCCTGGCGCTGGCAGCGGCCGCGCCGCTCACGGCGACCGGTGCCGACCGTGATCCCAGTGAGGCCTTCGTGGCCATGGCCGCGGCGGGGAGCGCCTACCTCAACGATAACACCCAGTGCCCGGGCCTCGTCAGCGCCGCCTCGCTCCACGACAACCTCGACGACTACACCGTGATCGACCTGCGGACCACCATGGCCTACGAGGCCGGCCACATCCCGGGGGCCTACCACAGCTCGCTGTCGACCCTGCTCGACGACCTGGCCACCACGATCCCCAACGACAAGCCCTACGTCCTGGCCTGCTACAGCGGCCAGTCCTCCGGCCACGCCAAGATCGCCATGGAGCTGATGGGTTACGACCAGGTCCACAGCCTGCTCTTCGGCATGGCGGCGTGGCACTCCTCGCTGTCCGGGCCCTGGAACAGCCACTGCGCGGACAACCTGGCCGTCGTCGAGGTCGAGGACCAGAACGGGAACCTGGTGGAGCAGGAGTTTCCCGTCCTGGAGGGTGATCCGGAGACCATCGTCGAGGAGCGCGTGGCCCAGATGCTGGCCTCCGGGTTCCGGGGCACCTATTTCACGAACATCGAGGACAACCTGGACGACTACTTCATCATCAACTACTTCGGGCAGGACGACTACCTGGGCCAGGGGACCAGCGGCGTTCCCGGCCACATCCCGGGCGCCTTCCAGTTCACGCCGTACCAGAGCCTGGGGATCGACGAGATGCTCGGCTATCTCCCGACCGACCAGCCGGTGGTGGTCTACGGCTGGACCGGCCAGCACACGTCCCAGGTGGCGGCCTACCTGACCATGCTGGGCTACGAGGCCTACAGCCTGAACTACGGCGTCAACAACCTGTTCTACTCCGATCTCCTGGCGCATAAGTGGATCCCGGAGTCGGTGGTCGACAGGCCGCTGGAGACAGGCGGCGGGCCCACGGCGGTGCCTGATGTCGACCGCGCGACCGTGGCCAGCCTGGGCAACCACCCGAACCCATTCAACCCAGCCACCACCATCGCCTATCGCCTGACCCGGTCGGCCCGGGTCACCCTGCGGATCTACGATCTGTCGGGGCGGCTGGTTTACGAGCTGGCCGGCGGGGTGGAGCAGTCGGCGGGACCGCACGAGGCGGTCTGGCACGGACGGAACTTGGCGGGGCGCATGGTCGCCTCGGGGACCTACGTCTACCGGCTGGAGGCTGGTGGCCAGGCCGAGTGCCGGCGCCTGACACTCCTGAAGTAATCCGCTCTGATGCCCCATTCCGGCCCGGTCGTCACGTCTGCGAGGACTCGGCGACCGGGCCGCACCCGGGACCCTGGGCCTCAAACCTGGATCGATTCCCCCCCACGATTCTCGGCCGGTCTTTTCCTGCCCGGGTAAATTTCTGAGCCCCCTTTCGTTTCCAAGTTGACAGCTGGGGAATTAGACCTAGATTCACGGCGCCACCACGGAAGAACCCGGCCGGGCCTCGCCCGGGCGGCGGGGCTTTCGACGATTGTCGGCAGGCACCGGCGGGGGTGGCCCGCTGGACCGCTCTCGCGCGAGCCGCCAGCCGTAGATCCGGAGCCCTCGCGCAGGGCGGGCCCTGAGTTCTTCAAGATGTGGAGGTGGACCGATGCCAATGGGTCCTCTCGCTGCTCGTGCCGTTGCGGTGCGTTCTCTTCCGCCTTTTTTCGCGCAGGAGGTGACGTCGGATCAAGCCGACGAACCTCCGGTCCGGTCCGGCCAACGATCTGACGAGGTGCCCGAACCGCATCCCGCCGAACCCCCGTTACCCCCTTACTTCCTGTCTACCAGGCCGCCCCGGATCGGTGCGCTCACCCGGGCCTTCCGGCGTCGCCACTTCGCCGACGCCACCGATGCCGAGTGGCACGACTGGCGCTGGCAGCTGCGCCACCGGATCCGCACCCTCGAGCAGCTCGAGCGCATGGTCTCGCTCGCCGACGAGGAGCGACGCGCCCTGACCCAAGGCGGCTCGCTGCTGCCGTTCGCCGTGACGCCCTACTACATGAGCCTGGTCGATCCCGACGATGCGCAGCAGGCGCTACGGCGCACCGTGATCCCCGTACAGTCGGAGTTCCTGCGCACCTACGGCGAGGCCGACGACCCCCTCGGCGAGGACGGCCACAGTCCGGTCGAGGGCGTGGTGCACCGCTATCCCGACCGCGTACTCTTCCTGGTGCACGACTACTGCTCCACCTTCTGCCGCTACTGCACGCGCTCGCGCGTGGTGGGCCAGGGCGAACTGCGCCCCGACCGCCAACGCCTCCAGGCGGGCCTCGACTACATCCGCAGCCACCCCGAGATCCGCGACGTGCTGCTCTCGGGCGGCGACCCCTTGACCCTGGCTGACGACAAGCTCGACTGGATCCTGGGCGAGCTGCGCCGCATCCCGCACGTCCAGTTCGTGCGCATGGGCACCAAGGTGCCCAGCGTGCTGCCCCAGCGCATCACGCCGGAGCTCGTGCGGATGCTGCGCAAGCATCATCCGCTGTTCCTCAGCATCCACTTCACCCACCCGGACGAGTGCACGCCCGAGGCGGTTCGGGCCTGCCGCCGTCTGGCCGACGCGGGCATCCCGCTCGGTTCGCAGACCGTGCTATTGCGCGGGGTGAACGACGATGTCGCGGTCATGAAGCAGCTCATGCACCGGTTGCTCATGATGCGTGTGCGCCCCTACTACCTCTACCAGTGCGACCCCATCTCGGGCTCGGCCCACTTCCGGACAAGCGTGGCCCGCGGGCTGGAGATCATCCGCGGCCTGCGCGGCTGGACCACCGGCTACGCCGTGCCCACCTACGTCATCGACGCTCCCGGCGGCGGCGGCAAGATCCCGCTGCAGCCCGATTACCTGGCCGGCCGCGACGGCGACGACCTGTTGCTGCGCAGCTACACCGGCGAGGTGTTCCGCTATCCCGACCCCGAGTTCGACCTGGAGGTGGCGCGATGAAGATCGGCCTCTGCTACGACCTGCGCGACGAGTACCTCGCCATGGGCTACAGCGAGGAGGAGACCGCGGAGTTCGACCGCCTCTCCACCATCGAGGCCATCGAGGGTTCCCTGCAGCGCCTCGGCCACACGACCGATCGGATCGGCCATGCGCGCCAGCTCATGCAGCGCCTGGTGGCGGGCGACCGCTGGGACCTGGTCTTCAACATCGCCGAGGGTCTGCGCGGGGTCGGGCGCGAAGCGCAGATCCCGTGCATCCTCGACGTCTACCACATCCCCTACACCTTCAGCGATCCCCTGGTCATGGCGCTCAGCCTGCACAAGGGCTTGACCAAGCGGGTGCTGCGCGACGGCGGCCTGCCGACTCCGGACTTCCTGGTGGTCGAGACCCTGTCCGACCTCGCGGACTGCCAGCTGCCGTTCCCGCTGTTCGCCAAGCCGGTCGCCGAGGGCACGGGCAAGGGGATCGACGGTCGGTCGGTGCTCGACACGCCCGACGAACTGCAGCGGCGCTGCGCCCTGCTGCTCGAGCGCTACCAGCAGCCGGTGCTGGTGGAGCGCTACCTCTCGGGCCGCGAGTTCACCGTGGGCATCGCCGGCACCGGAGCCAGGGCGGAGGTGCTCGGCACGCTCGAGGTGGTGCTGCGCGAGGGGGCCGAGCCCGGCGCCTACGGCTACGAGAACAAGGAACGCTGCGAGGACCTGGTGACCTACCGTCCGGTCGCCAACGACGATCCGCTGGTCCTGGTGTCGGAGTCGCTGGCGCTGGCCGCCTGGAGGCTGCTGGGCTGCCGCGACGCCGGTCGCATCGACCTGCGCGCCGACCAGGACGGGGTACCCCAGATCATGGAGCTCAATCCCCTGGCCGGCCTGCATCCCGAGCATTCCGACCTGCCGATGATCTGCACCGCGATGGGCATGGCCTACGACGACCTGATGGCGCGCATCGTGGCCTCGGCCAGCGAGCGCGTGGAGGAGGTGACCGGCCGTGAAGACCTGGGTGTTGCACAACCGCATCTCGCCGCAAGCGGGGCCTGACGCGCAGGACGTGCTGGTGCAGGCGGAGGCGGTGGCCGCGGCGCTGCGGCAGCTCGGCCACGAGGTCCGTATCGCCGATTGCGATCTCGATCTGCAGGACCTGGCCGCGCGGCTGGCCGCCGACCGCCCCGACCTGGTCTTCAACCTGGTGGAGAGCCTCGGCGAGCATGGTCGGCTCATCCACCTGGTACCGGGCCTGCTCGACGCGCTCGGCATCGCGTACGCCGGCTGCCCAGCCGAGGCGATCATGCTGACGTCGCACAAGCTGCTGGCCAAGGGGATCCTGCGGCGGGCGGGCCTGGCCACGCCCGACTGGCTGGTGACGGGCCGCGAGTCAGCGGGCCTGGCCCGCGGCGGTTCGCGGCGTCCCCAGGAGCGCTGGATCATCAAGTCGATCTGGGAGGACGCCTCGCTCGGCATGGGCGACGACGCCGTGGTCGAAGGCGATGCCGACGTGGTGCTGCGGCACCTCGCCGACCGCGCCGGCCGGCCCGGTGCGCCATGGTTCGCCGAGGCGTACATCGAAGGCCGCGAGTTCAACCTGGGCCTGCTCGAGGCCCCCGGCAGCGTGGAACTCCTGCCCCCGGCGGAGATGCTGTTCGAGGACTATCCCGACCACAAGCCGCGCATCGTGGGCTACGCCGCCAAGTGGGATCCCGAGTCCTTCGAGTACGGCCACACCGTGCGCACTTTCGACCTGCCCCTGACGGATACCCCGCTGCTGGCGACGCTCTCGCGGCTGGCCCGCGACTGCTGGACGCTGCTGGGCCTGCGCGGCTGGGCGCGGGTCGACGTGCGGGTGGACGAACATGGCCGGCCCTGGGTGCTGGAGGTCAACGTCAACCCGTGCCTCTCGCCCGACGCGGGCTACGCCGCGGCGCTGGCGCAGGCGTCACTCCCGTTCGAGCGGGCCATCGAGCGCATCGTCGCGGTCTCGCGGCCGCCGGCGTCGGTGGCGAGGTAGCGCCATGTTCCGTGTCCGACGCGTTCCCGACGACGTCCTGCCCGTCAACCGCGACGCCCTCGCCCAGGTGACCGAGATCCTGCGCGAGCAGTTCCCCGACGCGCCCGTCGGCGAGTTCGCGGGCATCGCCGGCAAGCTGCGCGACCCCCTGACCGGACGGTTCCAGGCCATCCTCATGGTGGCCGAGCCGCGCGACGGCGTGGTGCAGGGCTGCGCATTCCTGCTGCACGAACCGCGCCTGCACGCGGTCTATCTCGACTACATCGCCGCGCGCGCCAAGCTCACCAGCCGCGGCATCGGCGGCGCGCTCTACCAGCGCACCCGCGAGGAATCGCTGGCGCTCGGTGCCCGCGCCATCTTCTACGAGTGCATGCCCGATGATCCCACAACAGGACTGGACAAGGCCGAACTGGCCCTCAATCGTGCCCGGTTGCGCTTCTACGAGACCTTCGGCGCCCGCCCGATCGAGGGCAACGATTACACGCTTCCCTACGCTCCCGACGCCGGCGTCATGCCCGTCCTGGTGGCCGATCCCCTCGAGAAGCCCGAGAATCTGCGCCGGCGCTACGTGCGCGAAGTGGTCCGCGCCATCCTCGAGCGGAAGTACGCCCACCTCTGTCCACCGGCCTACGTGAACGAGGTGGTCCGCTCGTTCCGGGACGACCCGGTGCAGTTGCGGGCGCCGCGCTACACCAAGCCCACCGAACCGCGGCCGGCCATCAAGCCTGCCATCGGCGAGCGCATCGCCCTGCTGGTGAACGACCAGCACGACATTCACCACGTCCACGACCGCGGCTACGTCGAGGCGCCGGTGCGCGTGCGCCGGATCCTCGCCGAGATCGAACAGACCGACCTCTGCGAGCGTCTGCAGCCGCGGCAGCGGTCGCTCGATCCGGTGCGCGAGGTGCACGACTCCGACTTCGTCACCTACCTGCACCGCACCTGCCTGGCGCTCACCGCCGACCAGGCCGTCTACCCTTACGTCTTCCCCGTGCGCAACGCCACCCGGCCGCCCACCGACCTCGTCCTGCGCGCCGGCTACTACTGCATCGACACCTTCACCCCGCTCAGCCGCAACGCGTTCCTGGCCGCGCGGCGTGCCGTGGACTGCACCCTGGCCGGCGCCGACGAGATCAGACGCGGCCGCCGCCTCGCCTACGCGCTGGTGCGCCCCCCGGGCCACCACGCCGAACGCCGCGTGTTCGGCGGTTTCTGCTACTTCAACAACGCGGCGGTGGCCGCTCACGAACTGGCGCGGCTAGGCCGCGTGGCGATCCTCGATCTGGACTACCACCACGGCAACGGCCAGCAGGACATCTTCTATGCTCGCGACGACGTGCTGACGATCTCGATCCACGGCCATCCGCGTTTCGCCTACCCCTACTTCACCGGCTTCTCCGATGAGCAGGGCGAGGGCGCGGGCCGCGGCTACAATCTCAACCTGCCCCTGCCCGAGCAGCTCGACGGCGATGGCTACCGCCAGGCCCTGGACCAGGCGCTGTCCCGCATCCGCCGCTTCGCGCCGGCGGTCCTGGTGGTCTGTCTCGGCCTGGATACCGGGCGCGGCGATCCCACCGGCACCTGGTCCCTGGGGGCGAAGGATTTCCACGAGAATGGGCGGCGAGTCGGGGCCCTGGGCCTACCGGTCCTGGTGGTCCAGGAGGGCGGCTACCGCACCCGGACTCTCGGCACCAACGCGCGCAGCTTCCTCGAGGGGCTGCACAGAGGAGCGTTCCAGACATGACCACATCCCCCATTCTCCGGCCGGGTGACCTCGTGCTCCGCGAAGAGGCGCGGCCGGAGGACGAATCGGCGGTCCGCGCCCTGGTGGCCGCCACCGGATTCTTCCGCGACGACGAGGTGGCCATCGCCGGCGAGCTGGTGCAGGAGCGCCTAGCGCGCGGTCCCGCCAGCGGCTACGAGTTCGTGTTCGTCGACCGCCGTGACGAACTGCTCGGCTATGCCTGCTACGGCCTCGTCCCCTGCTCCACCGTGAGCTGGGACCTGTACTGGATCGCCGTGGATCCCGAGCAGCAAGGCGCCGGTCTCGGTGGCCGGATCCTGAAGATGGTGGAGGAGCGGATCCGGGCCCGGGGCGGGGTGGCGCTCTATGCCGAGACCAGCGGCCGGCCGCTCTACCGCCTCACCCGCGCCTTCTACCGTCGCCAGGGTTTCGCGGAGGGGGCGGTATTCGCCGACTTCTACGCGCTGGACGACGACAAGGTGGTCTTCGTCAAGCGGCTGGACGGGTGAGCGGCTCCGGTCCTCGTCCCTGTCCGCCATGGACTGGCCCGGCCGCGGTTTTCGGTCTTTATTGATACACATTCCTGTATCAAGGGGTGGGCGATTTGGACCAGAACACCGCACAGAGCCAGTCCATGGGGGCACGTCCGGACATCCTCGTCCGGACGCTGGTCCTGTTCGCTTGCCTCGCTCCGTCCCTGGCGCTGGCCGCCATGGGCGAGCTCCATCTCGAACTCGTCGATGAGGCGCGGGATGACCGGCCGGTGCCCGCCCTCGTCTGCTATCCCGCCACCCAGCCCGGCGAGGCCACGCCCTTCGCGCCGGATGCTGGTCCCTGCCCCGTCGTCGTCATCGGCCACGCCACCGCCGCAGAGGTGGAGCGCTACCGCTATCTCTGCGCCGCCCTGGTGGCCGATGGCTACATCGTCGCCATGCCCAGGACCGAACCCGATCTGTTCGTGACGGACATGCTGGCCTTCGCCGCGGACATGGGCTTCCTCGCCGACTGGGTCCGGGACATGGGAGCTGCGCCCGGACACCTCTTCACCGGTCGCGTCGCCGACCGTGTCGCCTTCGTGGGCCATTCGTTCGGCGGCGGCGCCGCCGTCCTGGCGGCCGCCGATCATGCCGCCGCCGCGACGGTGATCGGACTGGGTCCCCAGGCAAGGCCCTCGGCGGGCGTGGTGAAGGCCGCCACCCGGGTGACGGTGCCCGCGCTGACCGTGGTCGGCGATCTGGATTGCGTCACTCCCCCGACGGACCATGCCCAGCGGATCCACGACAGCCTGGCCGCGCCCCAACGCTGCCTGGCCGTCCTCCTCGGCGCCGACCACTGCCAGTTCGCGGCTCCGGACGACGAATGCCTGATGGCCCAGGGGGGCTGCATACCACCCGACCTCGACGAGGCCACCCAGCAGGACCTCGCCCTGACGCTGATCAGACCCTGGTTGGAGTGGACTCTCCAAGGCGAGGCGGCCGCGCGCGATCGGTTCCTGGCCGCGCTCGCGTCGGAATCGCTGGTGGACGGCGCGTGCGCCGGGCTGCCCACCTCCGTTCCCTCCGATCCCGGCGGCACCCGGATCCAGCTGGCCGCCGCCGGTCCCAACCCGTTCTTCGCGCGGACCGGCTGGCGACTCGACCTGGCGCGCCCGGCCACCGTCCGGGCCGAGATCGTGGCCCTCGACGGGAGCCGCGTGCGCGTGCTGAGCCGGGGGGCGGTGCCGGCCGGGGTCCTGGACCTGGCCTGGGACGGTCGCGACGGACAGGGGCGGCGGGCCGCCGCGGGCGTGTATCGCCTGCTGCTGCGGGTGGATGCCGCGATGATGGAGCGGCCCGTGGTGTTGCTGCGCTAGGGCCGGGTTCCCTGTCGCCGCCGGAGCTGGTATCATGACAGTACTGGCAGCATGCGACCATGGTCGCCATGCGCCATCACGGATCATCATCCAGCTGGAGGCTCATCATGCGACCCATCGCCCTCCTCGCCCCGCTCGTCCTGCTGGCCGCCACCGCCGCTGCCAATATTCCCGACCTCGCCCTGAGCACCGCCCAGATACCCGACGGTCCCGTCCCTCGCTACCTCATGGTTGCGCCTGACGGCTCCGGCCCCGCGATGACCGGGGCCACGGTCGACGGCGGCGCTACCGTGGACGCGACCATCACCCTCACCCTCGTCGATGGGAATGGCGACCCAGTGTACTTGTATCCTCACGAGGATCTCTGGCTCGAGGACATGGCCGGCGAGCTGGCGTACTGCATGGGGGGGATGAATGCAGACGCCAGTACCGACGTGAATGGCCAGACGACTTTCAGCGGTCCTTTCAACTGCGGCCATCAGAACGCGCCCGGCAATGAGCTACTGGTTTTCGTGGCCGGATCGCCCCTGATCGGACCCGGCCTGCCGGTCCACTTCAACAGCCCCGACCTCAACGGGGATGTCGTTGTCAACCTGACCGACATCGTGCTCTTCGCGATGATGCTGGCCGGAGACTACGACTGGGCCGGGGATCTGAATCACGATGAGATGCTCAACCTGTCGGACATCGTGCTGATGTCCTATGCCGTGGGTGCTGGCTGTCCTTGACCCGCCGGGCGTGATCAGACCAGGGCCAGGACGATATCCCCCTCGCGGGCATCGACTTTCAGTGTCCGGTCTCCGGATCCCTCGGCGGCCAGCAGCAGGTCGGCCAGCGGGTTGATGATCCGCTGGTCGATGGTGCGCCGCACGGGGCGGGCGCCCATGGCCGGGTCGTAACTGAGGCGCGCCAGTTCGGCCATCCCGGCGTCGGTGACCTCGAGGGAGAGATCCTGCATGGCCAGCATCCTGGTCAGCTTCTTCAGCTGCAGCGACACGATCTGCGCGATCTGATCCTCGGTGAAGCTGTGGAACGCCACCAGGGCGTCGAAGCGGTTGACGAACTCGGGGCGCAGGCCCCAGTCCTTGACGAGCTTGCCGCGCAGCTCCTCGATGTCGACCTCCTTGCCGGCCAGGGTCTGCTCGGCGATCCAGGGCCCCTCGAGGTTGCTGGTCATGATGACCACGGTGTTGGCGAAGTCCACCGTGCGTCCCTGGCCGTCGGTCAGGCGACCGTCGTCGAGGACCTGCAGGAAGATGTCGCGGACCTTGGCGTGGGCCTTCTCGATCTCGTCGAAGAGCAGGACCGAGTAGGGCTTGCGGCGGACCGGCTCGGTGAGCTGGCCCCCCTCCTCGTAGCCGACGTAGCCGGGAGGCGCGCCGGTCATGCGCTGCACCGAGTGCTCCTGCATGAACTCGCTCATGTCGAAGCGGATCATGGCCGATTCGTCGGCGAACAGCAGCTCGGCCAGCGCCTTGGCCAGCTCGGTCTTGCCGGTGCCAGTGGGGCCCATGAACATGAAGCTGCCGATGGGCAAGTTGGACTGCTTCAGGCCCGCGCGGTTCTTGCGGATCGACTGGGCCACCGCGGCGACGGGCCCGTCCTGGCCGATGATGCGCTGGTGGAGGAGCGACTCCAGGTTCATGAGCTGCTCGCGCTCGGCGCCCATCATCTTCTGCACGGGGATGCCGGTGCGCAGCGAGACCCGCGCGCTCACCTGTACGCCGTCGACGAATTCGGGCACGGTTTCGCCGGCCGCCAGGACGTGGTTCCGCGCCGCGGGGAAATCGGCGGCGGCCCGGACGAGGTCGGTGTCGACATCGACGCCGCGGGCGGTGAGGCCGCGCAACACGCCGTCGAGGGTGCGCAGCGCCCGGTCGAGGGCCTCGGGATCGTCGGCCAGGGCGTCCCACTTCGTCTCCGTGTCGCGCAGGTTGTTCCAGTATTCCAGGAAGATCCGCGTGTTGCTGGCGCACTCGTCGAGGAGGTCGACGGCCTTGTCCGGCAGGAAGCGGTCGGGGATGTAGCGCTTGGACAGCCGCACCGCGACGTCCAGCGCGTCGGGATCGATCTTCACCCCGTGGTGGTCCTCGTAGCGGTCCTTGACGCCCTCCAGGATCTTCAGGCACACCACGTCGTCCGGTTCGGCCACGTCGATCTTGACGAAGCGGCGCGCGAAGGCGCTGTCCTTCTCGATGTACTTGCGATACTCGCCCGATGTGGTGCAGCCGATCACCCGCAGGGTGCCGCGGGCGAGCGCGGGCTTCAAGAGGTTCGCCGCGTCCATGCCGCCGGCGCCGCCGCCGGCGCTGAGCAGGGTGTGGACCTCGTCCACGAAGAGCAGGGCCCGGCCGGCGGTGGCTTCCAGCTCGGTGATCAGCTTCTTGAGGCGTTCCTCGAACTCACCCTTGTACTTGGCGCCGGCCACCATGGCGGCCAGGTCGAGGGCCAGGACCTGGCTGTCGGCGAGGACCGAGGGCGCCTTGCCCGTGGCGATGGCCAGCGCCAGCCCCTCCACCACCGCGGTCTTGCCCACGCCGGGTTCGCCCACGAGCACGGCGTTGTTCTTGCGCCGCCTGGCGAGCACCTCCACGACCTGAGCAATCTCCGACTCGCGCCCGATCACCGGGTCGAGCTCGCCGGCGCGGGCCTGGGCTGTCAGGTCGGTGCAGAAGGTGAGCAGCGTGCCCATCCCGGGCGCCGCCGCCGCATCGCCGCCGCTGGCGAGCTGGCGGATCCGCTGCCCCTCGCCCAGCGCCTTGACCACCATGGCGCGCTTGATCCCGATCCGTTTGCGCAGCTCGCGTCCGAGGCCGCCGTCCACCGAGAGCAGGGCGATCAAGAGGTGGACGTCTTCCAGCTGCTCGGCCTCGAGGATGCTGCGCTCGGTGTCGGCCAGCTCGAGTGCGCCGGTGAAGGCCTTGTCGGGCCGGGGTTCGAAGACCGGCCGGCTGGCGGATTCCAGGTCCTCGAGCGCCGCGTCCACCGCAGCCCGGAGCGGAGCGATCTCGCGGCCGAGGCTGGTCAGGACGTCGACGCAGCCGCCGTGGTCGGGGACCAGGAGCGAGTAGAGGAGGTGCAACGGTGTGATGTCGGCGTGGCCGCGTTCCTTGGCGATCTCGTTGGCGCGATCGACCGTCTCGGTAACCGTCGGGGACCAGCGACGAGGATTCATGAGACGCTCCCATCGGATTCGGGTATGGCCAGCGGATCGTGAGAGGATTGTATCGGGTCGGTATGGCCGTGTCAAAGCTGGCGAACAGGGTGTAGTCGCAGACGAAACTTCAATATCGACAGTCGATTCTGCGAGTCCTGATTAGGCTGGTCAATATTATCTTGGAAGTGGTATAGTCGGCTGGCAATCCCCATTTCTGCTTCGCGAGCGTCACGACCACACCTGACGGAACTCCAAGGAGGCTTGTCCCGATATGGCGAAACTGAAGCACTTCGGGGCGGATCACATCAAGGAGATCGACGATTCCATGGCTGTCGAGATTCTCGACAGCAATCGGACGATCTATGTCGCCCCCCTGAACGAAGAGGCCGGTGAAGATCCCGAACTGACCCGGTGCCGATCCATGTCCGAGGTCTTCCAGACCTACAAGCCCGCGGCCGAGATCGAGGTCCACAACGACCAGGGCGAGACCGAGATGACCACCATCCGCTTCGGCGCCGTGAAGGATTTCGCGCCCGAATCGGTCATCGCCCAGTGTCCGACCCTCGAGGCCCAGCAGAACGAGAAGCTCGTTCTGGCCGAATTCCTCAAGAACCTCAAGTCCAACGCCACCCTGCGCAAGGCCATGGCCGATCCGCAGCAACGGGAGCAGTTGCTCGGTGGTCTGAAAGCAGCCTTCGACGCCCTCGGTGGGGCTTCCGAGTAAGGAAGGGGATACGGATGAGCGACGATCTGGAGAGGAAAGAAGAGGGAACGCAGCCCGCGCACGCTCCGGCTCCCGAGGCCGCCGGCGAGGTCCTCACCGCCGGAGACTACCAGGCCAGGCTGGAGGCCCTGGGTCGCGGCCCGGCCAAGAAGGCCCTCGACTGGCTGAGCAAGATGATGCCGAAGGGTGTGAGCGAGGGTGTCAAGCTGCCCGCGCTCAGCCTGCTGGATCCCACCAAGGAAGCGGCGTACAAGAGCTTCCAGGAGAAGGCGGAGTTCGCCGAATCGCGCAAGCTGCTCCGGCAGCGGCTGGCAGCCTGGATCCGGTCCATCGAGGCGGCCGAGGATCTCGACGACGTTCACGAGGCGGCGTCCGAACGCGTGGACGCGCTGAGCGAGCTGCTGGAGAAGAATCTCGCGAGCGCGTTCGAGACCATCCGCCCGCTGGAGAAAACCTACCGCGCGGTGAACGGGTTCTTCCTCAACGCGCAGGTCGAACCCGGTACGCCGGTGGATGCCTACTTCTACAACGCTACCTCCGAGCAGCTTCTCGATACCGACGATCCCACGCTGTTCGAGGACCTCGCCGAGAAGATCCGCGAGGAATACAAGTTCTTCAGCCTGAAGAACGTCTACTCCAATCTGGTGATCCCGGGCTGGCCCGGCGGCGTGCCGCAGATCGACCGGCTGGGCAAGCTGGGCGAGCAGTACAAGATGCAGGTGTTCGTCGACACCGACGAGTACGAGTCCTACGACGAGGTGCTCGACAACATGGACCTCTACGAGGGGCTCCGTGCCAGCGTCTCCGAGAAGCAGTACGTCGTGCTGGCCGGCAATCACCTCATGAGCCGCGACAAGCACGCCTTCGAGGACGACCCGCTGTACGTGTCGCCCGCGGCGCACATCGCCGGCCTGGTCTACCAGCTAGACGAGACCATGGGGACCCAGGAGGCGGCGGCCGGCTACGTCAAGGGCGGCATCCAGGGTCCGCTCAAGGCGCGCTACCGCCTGGACCGCGACAAGGTCGCCAAGTTCAAGGACCTGGGCATCGTGCCGGTCGCGGACTGGGAGAGCAAGGTGCGTTGCATGGGGGATTGGAACCTCAGCAGCCAGGAAGGTCTCGATACCTACTCGCGTATCCGGACCGAGGACTGGGTGGTCAAGAACGTCTGCCACTACCTCAACAAGCAGGTCTTCAAGAACATCACGCCCAAGCTGCTCTCGGCAATCCAGCGGGACCTGCGCAAGTTCCTCAACGACATCGTGGGCGACGACAAGGCGCTCGACGCGTTCGAGGTCGAGGTGCGGGCCACCGAGGAACAGAAGGCCCGGCACGAGGTGGATGTCCAGATGAAGCTAGGATTCAAGCAGTCGGTCCACACCTTCAACGTCAAGGTCACCGAGGATAGCGCCGGCAACACTGCCGTCTCGGCCGAGAAGGAGTAGTCCGTCGTCCCACTGTTCCTGGAGAAGGAGGGAGCATTATGGCTCGCCAACCAAAAGTAGAAGTCGACGGGAATGAACTGAAGAACATCGTGGAGGTCCGCTACGGCGTGCGCGCCTCGCTGGACCGCGACGGTGCGCCCACCCGCGGCCTGGAGTGCGACGGGATCATGATCCGCCGCGTCGCCGACGACGCCGTGGATCTGGTGGAATGGGCGTCCAGCGCCGATCAGGCCAATCGCAAGAGCGGCAAGGTCACCTTCACCGACGAGAACGGCCTGCTCATGAAGGAGCTCGAGTGGAAGGGCGGCTACGTGCGTGTGTACGACGTCGAGTACAACGATGCCCGCGACCACGCCGAGGAGGTCGTCTTCATCGAGCCCGAGCAGATCTCGGTCGGCGGCATCGAGCATGATTTCGACTGGAAGAACAAGTAGCCGGTCGACACGAATATGACGGCCAGTTCGCTCGAACTCGCCTAGCTGAATGTCAGGAGGGATCATGGCCAAGCAAGTGGAAGTCGCCATCGATGGGAACCACGTTCCCAACATCCTGGACGTGAAATACGGCCTCGACTGCGCCAAGGACACCAACGGCGCGCCCGTCGACGCCAAGCCGCGCCTCGCCAGCATCATCATCACCCGGCGCTCGGATGCAGCCACCGATTTCTGGGAATGGGCGCTGCATCCCTACGAGGAGGACTTCAAGTCGGGCGCCATCACCTTCTACGATCCGCGCAAGACCGAGAGCGTCATGAAGACCGTGGAATGGACCAATGGCTTCCTGAAGAGCTACACGGAAGTCGTGCCCAACATCGATGACGACCGGAGCGCTCCCCAGGTCGAGATCCTGGAGGTCAGCGCGTCTACCATCGTCATCAACGGCGTGGAGTGGCAGGCCGGCAAGACCTGGTTGTAGGCCGGCGGAATCCGCACATGGTCCGGGTTCACCGGTCGGGCTGGCCCCGGCCGGTGAATTCGCCGTGACCCGAGACGAGCGTCCACTCCCGAGGACTGGTGCGACATGGCTTTCGCCAACATCACCGTCAAGATCGACGGCAACGATCTCGCGGAGCAGAAGATCCGGACCGGCGACATCGTCGTCTCCCAGCCCCTCTGGGGTCATCACTGGTTCAGCGTGGAATGCCTCAGCCTGGTGGCCAAGGACGCCTCGGTGGCCGGTGGGGCGAGCGAGGCCCTCGACGGGTTGCGCCGGACCCTGGGCAAGCCGCTCGAGCTGGAGCTGCGCTGGGGCGACGGTGCCAAGTATCTCTTCCGCGGCATCGTGACCACCGTCAAGGCGTCCCGTCACCATCTGGGCGCCTATGCCGTGGTGGTCGAGGGGCATTCACCGACGGTACAGATGGATGGAGTGCGTCGGAATCGGATCTGGACCGACGCCACCACCAAGGACATCGTGCAGTCCGTCATCGCCGACTACAACGAATTCTGCGAGATGAGCGCGTCGACCTCCCGGACGTATCCGACCACGATCCAGCATGGAGAGACGGACTACGATTTCGTGCTGAGACTCTGCCAGCACGAGCGGCTCTGGGCCTGGTACGACGGCGAGAAGTTCAAGGTCGCGGCCACTCCGGAAGGCGCCAGCCGGAAGCTGAGCCTGCGCGGCAGCGGTGATGGTACCCTGACCAGCTTCGCCGTGAAGCTGGGTGCCCAGCCGGGCAAGTTCCACGCGCGATCCTGGGACCGCACCGGGGACAGCGCCCTGTCCCAGGCCACCGATGAGGTGAGCATCGGTGATGCGCTCCATGATCACGTCCAGGCCGCCGTGAGCGCCAGCGACGACGTGTTCACAGCCCAGGGCGACATCGTGCTCGAACGGCACCCCATCGACGCTTCGGGGCTCGAGGCCGAGTTGAAGGCGCACAAGCACAGCTGGGTCGGCGGGCTGGTCCTGGCCGAGGGGGAGAGCGACGATCCTGGACTCGCGACCGGCGGCCGCCTCGAGGTCGAGGGCATGAGCGCCGCCGACGGTGGCCGCTACATCGTCACCAGCGTCACCCACTTCATCCAGGGCGATGGCTCCGGTTACCGGAACGCCTTCACGGCGGTTCCCGAGGACGGCGCCTATCCGCCCTGCGACCGTCTGCGTCCGCCGGCGCCCTTGCTCTGGGGGGCGCTCGTCCGCGACACCGACGATCCCGAATCGCTGGGGCGGGTCAAGGTGGAGTTCCACCACAGCGTGGCGGCCGGCGCCGGGTCCATGCTCTCGCCCTGGCTGCGGGTGGCGCAGATCCACAGCGGCGATTCCTGGGGTGCGTTCGTGCTGCCCGAGGTCGGCGACGAGGTGATCGTGGCCGCGCTCGACGGCGACCAGGAGGACCTGGTCGTGCTCGGCTCGGTGCCCAACGGCAGCAGCACCGCCAAGATGGGGCCCATCAAGGTGGCCGAGGACGCGGTGGGGGCCGCGGACATGGCCCAGGGGCTGGCCAAGGTGTTCGTCACCAAGAGCGGCAACCAGATCCTGATCAAGGATCAGTCGGGGGCCGAGACCATCGAGATCACCAGCCCGGGGGCCCAGAACCAGATCAGGCTCACGCTCGACGGCGATCCCCGGATCGAGCTGGAGAGCCAGGGCGATGTCTCGATCACGGCCAAGGGCGCCATCAGCCTGAAGAGCGATGCGGACATCACCCTCGATGCCAAGGGGGGGATCGAGCTCAAGAGCGCCGGCGATCTGAAGCTGGACGCCAAGGGCAAGGCCGACCTGAAGGCGGGCATGGCGGCCTCCATCAAGGGCATGGAGGTGAAGATGGAGGGCGGCGGCAAGGTGACCTGCAACCCGGCGGGCGTCGAGGTCAAGGGCACCTTGATCCGGCTCAACTGAGCCGGCGACGCACCCGGCCGAGGGCGCAACAGCGAGGCGGACCCGATGGACGAGAACGCACCCTACCTGAAGCCCCCGCTCACGTTCCAGGGCGGCATGCTGGGCTCCTGCGCGCTGGAGGAGTCCATCCGGCAGAACATCCGTCTCCTGCTCGCCTCGCCGCTGCAGGGAATGGCCAAGACGGCCGACGTGGCCGCCGAGCCCCGATACGGCACCGATCTTCCCCACCACCGCTTCAGCCAGGGCAGCGCCAGCGAACTGGTGCGTCAGGTCAAACTGACCATCAAGCGCAACGAACCGCGCCTGGCCCTGGACAAGGTCGAGTTCTGCAACGATCAACCTGGCCGTTACCTGCCATACCGCTTCATCCGTGTCGTCGGCAAGGTCAAGGACACCGGCCTAACCCTGGAGCTCGAATTCGATGTCGAGGCCTGACGAACTGCGTCCGGGCGCAGCCTCACCCCGCGAGACCCTGACCTTCCACTGGCTGGATCCCCGCGAGGCCGATTCCGAACAGGTCCTGTCCCGGCTCCTCGCGGAGGCGGCCGAACAGATTCCGGGGCTTTCGCCCGACCCGGCGCTCACCGACCCCCTGGTGCGGCTGTTGCTGGCGGCGGTCGCCAAGGAATACACACACGTCTACGGAAAGCTGGACGAGGTCATCGACACGGCCAGCCGCCAGCTCCTCGATAGCGTGCTGACCTTTCCGCGGGCCCCACGGCCCGCCTCGACGGTGCTGCAACTCGGGGTGGTCGATGGTGGCGCCAGAGTCGACGAGAACCTGGTGGTGATCGGTCGGAAGGCCGTTCCCGAGGGCGACTCGTTCAAGGAGCGGAACATCCATTTCGTCCCCTACGGCGACGAACACGTGCTGGGGCTGGCGCCGCCGGTGGTGCTCTCCCAGACCAGCGATGGCATGGTGGACCTCGTCGGGACCAGCGGAACTGCGGGATCGTGCCAGGTCGATCCCGGGCCGGCGAACTGGCTGCACCTGGGGTTGACGGTGCCGGCCTCCGTCGAGGTCGAGACAATTCCGTTGTTCCTGCAGGCCCGTGACCAGCGCCTGGTATCGGGCTTGATCTGGTCGCGCTGGCAGTATGGCCAGGGTGGCGATGCGGCGGCCTTCGTGCCCGGAATGGTGGGCTCGGCGAAACCCTGGGATGGATACGGCGATCCACCGCTGTTGCGGTCGCGCAGCGACATCCAGCGACCCGACAGCCCACACGACCGCTCCTTCGTGCACGTCTCGCTGGCGAATCTGCGTCGGGCGCGTGACCATGCACCTGGCGCCGTGGCGACCGCCACGGCGGCGGGCCTGATCACCGCCGACCCGCAGCGCCTCTGGCTCAGCATCCACTGCGCCGCCGATCTCGATTCCGGAGCACTGGCTGGCGTGTCCTTTCGCCCCAACTGCGTCGTGGCCTTCAACCTCCAGGCCGCGGTGGCCAGGTTCAAGGTGGGGCGGGCCCGGGCCGAGATGGTGGACCTGCCCGTCACCTTCGCTCAGCTCTTCCGGCTCGACGAGGTCCGGGATGCGGCCAACGTCACGCAGTTCGTCGATGCCGAGACCAGCGAGGCGTTGCAGGCCGAGGACGTCTATCACCTCGACCGCAGCCCCGAGGGGCTGGCGCGGCTGCGGCTGGTGAGCCGGGCCATGGCGCCGCGTCCCCGCTCCATCGAGGTCATGTACACCACAACCATGGGTCTGGAGGCCAACGGCCTGGATGCGGGCAGCGTGGATACCGTCTATGACCGACGGTTGGCACCGGGGGTCGTCGATGCGGTGAACGTCACCGCCAGCGCCGGCGGTCAGGCGGCGCCTTCGCAAACCTGGCTGACCACCGAACTGCGGGCCCAGCTGGCCACGCGCGGTCGGGCGGTGACGACGCATGATTACGAGGTGTTGGCCGTGGCCTACGATCCGACGCGCATCCGCGGCGTCGAGGTGGGTCGTGGCGTCAAGCGGGGCCGTGACGGTGTCTCGTCCTGTGTGCGTATCGTGGTCAACTGCCACCCCGATCGGTTCCACGGCCAGACCGAACGCAGTGCCTTCGTGCAGGGATTGCAGCAGTATCTGGAAGCCCGCTCCCCTGCCGGGCAGCAGGTTCACGTGGAACTGGGCTCGAGCTGAGGATCGCGATCACATGGCCCTGATGCCCGACTTCCTCGATCATCGCCCCAGCACCCCGGTGGCCGCGGCCGTGGCCGCGCTGGCCCAGCTGGGCGTGCCCGGGGATCGGGTGCAGCTGATCCCGGTGGGGCCGCTGGAAGCGTTCCGTGGCGAGATCGTGGGCCAGGAGCCGGCGGCGGGCCAGGCCGTGTCCGAGCGGGGCGAGGTGACGCTCTTCGTCAGCCATGGTGGTCTGAGCGAACGGCTGCCCGGCGATCTGCTCGAACCACTGCCCACCGCCCAGGACGAGGCGCAGCATGCCATCGAACCCGGGCAGGCCGACGATTACTGGCCCAGGCAGGTCCAGGCATACGGCGCCGGTCGCCGTTTCGTGACGGTCATCGACCAGGCGCTCCATCGCCTGCACCGCGACATCGGCCGACTGTCCTGGTCGCTCTCGGCGCTCAGCCGGGAGGCCACCTTCGCCCAGCGGGTCCTGGATCTCCTGCATCTCGCCGAGCTGCCCTTGACCGACCGGGAGCAGGTGCTGCTGGCCACCATGATGCAACGCTTCCCCGAATGGGTCGGGACCACTGGCGGCATGGCGACGGTGCTCGAACGGTTCCTCGGGGTTCCGGTGGCGATCCAGGAGCGGCCAGGTCCCGTGCTCGAGATGCCCGTCGCGGAGCGACGACCGCTGGGCACCGAGCGTTGCCGACTCGGCGGCCAGCTGGCCCTGGGGGCCTTCTTTTCCGACTCCCGCCCGACGCTGGCGGTCGTCATCGGACCGTTGCCGCTGGCGGAGTACGTGGCCCTGGATCGCGACCGGAACTGGCGGGCCAAGGTGGACGCTCTGCTCGCGGTGGTGGGACCGGCCGCGCTGGCCAGGGAGGTCGAGCTCGTCCTGGCGGACCGCGATCGTGCGGCCCGTCTGGCCGACCCCCTCGGTGGCGTGCTCGGTCGGACGACCTACCTGCGCGGCTAACGCGCCGGCAGCGACTCGGTGCGCGTGACGCTCAGGAGGCCGTGCTCGGCGATCTCCACGACACCATCCTCGTGGTAGAGCCCGATGACCAGATCGCCCGCCAGCACCTCGCCCGCCAGCCCCGGTCCCGAACCCTCGAGCTCGCTCAGTGTCAGGGTCACCGCGACCGGATCGTCCCCCACGGCCAGGAATTCGAGCTCGGTGCAGCCGGCATAGATGGGGGTGGGCTGCAGTGCGGCGTTCAGGCGCACCTGGACGCTGTCGGCGTCCGTGCCCTCGATCTCCACGTCGCTACGCTCGTAGACGATGACCAGCTCGTTCAGTTCCTGGTCCCAGGTACCGGCGATCCCGAAGGAGTCGTCGACGCAGCGATCCGCGGGGTCCAGCTCGACCAGATCGGTGTCCAGGCAGAGCACGAGGGTCTCGATGGTGTAGTCGTCGGGGAGCAATTCGGAGAGGTAGAGCGAGTCGACCAGCGCTTCCAGGCCGGAGTCGAGGAGGAGGTCGCCTGCGTAGTCGCCCTCGATGCGCCGGCCGCGCTCGAGCAGCTCGACGTCGAGCCGGTAGCGCGAACCCGGCGAGTCCAGATCGAAGCCCACGTCACCCGAAAGGATCAGGCGCACGGGATCGGCGGCCTCGTCCACGGACACGGTGAGGGGGCCGTCGGCCAGCAGGCGGCCCGTCCCGGCGCAGGCCTCGTCGCAGACGTCCTGGCAGCCCTCGGGCAGTTCGGCCGGCAAGCTCCAGATCCGGGCCTGACCCGACAGGTAGGCCACATCGTCGACCAGATCGATCCGGGTCGCCTTGCCGGCATCATCGAACACCGCGTCGATCTGCAGGGCGAACGACAGCTCTCGTGGCGCGTCGTCGGGTGACAGGGTGCAGCCCGCCAAGAGCAGCACGAGCAGACCGGAGACCAGAAGCATGTTGATGAGCGGTCGCGTTGACATGGCGGCTCCTGATTCGTTGGCGATCAACCGGAGAAGCGGAAGAAGAACCGACCGAACGGTTCACCATCGGCCGCTCCGGCTTCCAGGTCGATACGCAGCAGGCCTGATCCCAGCTCGACACCTCCGTAGAACTGGCCCACGGTCTGCTTGTTGTCCACGGCATCGTCGACGGTGGCGGATCCGTCGCCGTAGACCACGCCGGCCACGTAATCGGCCTGCAGCCGGTGGTGGGCGATGCCGCCGACGAGATAGGGGGCGACCCAGCGGAACGACTTCCCGACCTCGAGGAGGAGGAAGGCCGTGGTCTGTTCGAAGTCCAGTTCCACGGAGGCGTCCTCGTCCTCCACCTGCACGGCGAAGAGCCGTCGCTGGAAGAAATTGGCCCCGGCGGACAACGACACCGAGGGGATGTGCGGCCCCTTGAGCAGGCCGATGCGCAGGCCGCCGCCGTAGATGGGCGCCCAGCTGCCGAGGTCGATCTCCTCGGCCAGGTTCTTCTGGTCGCCGAGGCTGAAGCCGAGCCGGAGCAGCAGGTCGACGCTGCCGGCGGTGGTGATGCTGGACGAGGGTTCGTACCCCTGGAACAATCCCAGCGACAGATCCAGGTACGCCGCCCCGATCGCTCCCTCGATACGGTCGCTGCCGCCTGGGTCGGCGAGGGTGTAGTCGGGGCTGGTGACGCTGAAGTCGGAGGCCGTCGCACCCAGCGCCAGCGACCAGTTCCCGAATCCCTGGCCTCCCGTGGCGAAGACGCTCGAGGGTCCGATCTGGTTGAGCAGGCTGCCGAGCGGGGCGACCGTGTCGTCGAGGGTCTGCCGCGCGAGCTGCTGGGCCCGGGCCACGGTGAGGATGAGGCCCTCGACGGTGTCGCCCTGGGCCTGCGCTGGTACGGGCGCTACCAGCACCGGCAGGACGGCGAGCAGGCCGATGAGCGAGCCGAGCCATGATCGTCCTGTTGGTCTCATGCTCTTTCCTGCCCGTCTTGGCTAGAACTGCCAGATGATCGTGGTCAGGGCGTCGAATCCCGACAGATCGATGGTGTCGTCGTCGTTGTTCCCGACGAGCTTGGACGCGCGGAACTCCAGGATGGTCTGCCTGGTCAGCAGCACCTCGAGGCCGCCGCCGAACGCGAGCGACCAGGCGCCCGAGGACTGCTGCAGGGCCTGCTCCACCGAGACGTAATCCAGCAGCGCCCGGATGGTCACGTTCTTGTGCAATTGATAGGAGGGGCTGAGGCCGAGCCAGAAGTTGTGCCCGTTGTCCACGCGCGTGTCGCTGGCCGGCACGTTCCAGGTGTACTCGCTGTCCTGCTTGTAGATGTGCCGCAGGAGCACCTGGGCGCCCCAGGCGCCGTGGCGCCAGGCGGCGCGGGCCGTGGTCTCGATCTGGTCGCCGTCGGCGAAGGAGCCGGTCTCGGCGAGGGAGTCCTCGCCGAAGTTGCGGTACAGGGTGTCCAGCGAGAGCAAGAGCTCCTGGTGTCGCCAATCGACGCCGGCGGTGATGGCGAACTCGTTGCCCGGTCCGTAGACCGAACTCTGGTCGAGGTCGTACTCGCCCCGGACGAGGTAGGACAGGCCGCCGCCAACGGTCCAGCCGTGGCCGAGGTCGTAGCCCAGCGAGGCGGCGAGATCCAGGTCGGTGCCGCGGCCGTAGTCCTTCATGCGGAAGCCGAGCACGTTGGGCGCCACGGCCTGGACCGCCCGCACCTGCTCCTCGTCGAGGGCGGTGATGCCGGTGGGCAGGTTCACGCCGAGGCTGAGGACGAGCTGGTCGTCCCAGACGTAGCCGTAGGCCTTGAGCTTGGTGTCGGCGAGTCCGGAGATCTCGCTGACCGTCTCGCGCCGGTCCTGGCTGAAGCCGCCGGCGGTGTAGACCACCAGGTCGACCTGGCGATGGACGTCGACGGTGCCCTTGGCCCGGGTGGCGAACTGGCGGACGGTGGCCTTCTCGCCCGCGTTCTTGTCCTCGATGGTCCAGCTGCGGTAGGACAGCTGGAGGCCGAGGTTGAACAGCTCGCGATCATCGGGGAAGCGGACGTCGGCGCGGGCCGTTGCGACCAGGGCCATCAGGACGACCACCGTCGTCCAGGCGAGTGCGTGCCAGCGTTGAGGCTGTTGAAGGCGATACCCGCTCATGGCCTGATCTCCACGTGGATCCTGACGGTGGCGGCACCCCTGGCGGCGGTCACGTTCTGGGTAGCCACCTCGGTGCCCTCCCCGGCCTCGTCCTCGGGCAGCAGCCCCAGGCCCAGGTCGGCGGCGCTGGTGAGGGCGCGTTCGGTGCTCGTCTTGACGACCATCGGCGCCGGGACCTCCGTCGCCTGGCCCGGCGCCTGCAGGACCTCGGCGGACACGGCGGCCTCGGTGGCCATGGTGAAGCCCGGGTCGAGCGAGCTGGCCTGTTCGAAGCTCGTCCTGGCGCCCTCGAGGTCGCCGAGGTCCCAGAGGCGGTAGAGCCCGTCGGCGAAGGCCAGGAAGGCCAGGCGGTTGCGCGTGGGCTTCTCGCCGATGGCCAGGCGTTCCTCGGGCGTGGGCTCGATGCCCATGAGGTCGAGCAGATCCAGCACGAAGCGGGTCTCCATGTCGAAGAGCTGCGCCAGCTCGTCCTCCTGCACAGGGCAGTCCCGGGTGGCCTGCGCCTCGCTGTCGAAGAGGACGCCCAGCATGACGGCGTGATCCTCGTCGACGGTCCCGTATTCTCCGCGCACCATGTGGCGGGCTGGTTGCAGGTTGCCGGCCGATACCAGGCTGGCGGGGTCGAGCTGCCAGCGGTTCTCGATGTTCACGCCCTGGGCCTCGTAGAGCAGCTCGAGGGCCTCGGCATCCACCGGGCGCAGGGACTCCACCTTGGCGAGGTCGGCGATCACCCAGACGCTCAGGGCCCGGCAGATCTTCAGGTCGTCCTCCGCCGGGTCCTGCTGGTCGTAGGGGCGGAAGGCGTAGAGCGCCACCGTGTTGGGCGCGGGGGGGATGCCGAGCTGGCGTGCCTCGGCGAGCTGGTCGGCGGTGGCGCGGGCGGCCTCCTGCCGGAGCTGGGCCTGGCGCATCCCGGCCAGGCGGCGGATCGAGCGGCTCGATATGAGCATCTGGTAGCGGCGATAGGCCTCGGAGGCGTCGTCGTAGCGGGCGAGCGCCGAGTTGGTCCGGCCGAGGAGCCAGTAGAGGCGCGCGTCGTCGTCCTGGAGGGCCCGGGCCGCCTCGAGATCGGTCAGGGCCGCTTCCGGCCGGCCGGCCTCGAGCTGGGCGGCGCCCCGTTCGCGCAGAGCCTCAAAACGGTCCTCGCCGAGGTCGAGCGCCGCGTCGAAGTGGTCGATGGCCTGTTCGGGTTCACCGTCATGCAGCGCCCGCGTGCCGAGGTCGTATGCCGTGGGAGAACATCCGGCGATCATCCAGAGGCAGCCCAGGCCGATGGCGAGGCCTCTCGCCAGGGACCTGCTGCCGGGCCGTGACCGAGGATGCAGACAGGGGATAGCCATGGTGTTGCCCATATCGCTGGTAGTGATCCGTGCTCGATCGAACGCGATGCGGGATCCTTCCCCACCAGTATTCTGCCCGGATCCCGGCGAATGTGCAAGGCTGTTGTTGATCGCCGGGGTCGCGTGCTGCCGTCGATTGCGCGGTCACGCTTTTTTGGGTTGAAACACCATACCGGATTGGGACACTATGGAGGTGGCGGCGAGCCAGGGGCTCCCGTGGTACTTGTTGATTTTTTTAGGTTTCCGAAAACTCGAGCATCCACGCGAGGAGGATCCGGTATGGCCGCAGAAGGCCTGTTCTCGGTCAACTGGAAGAATCCCATGTTGCTGGGTGCCGAGCATCTGCAACTGGCCGATCTCATGGCCGCGCGGACCAGGAACTGGTTGGCCCGGGCGGTCGCCCATCCGGCCGGCCACTATGGCCTGGCGCCGCCGTTCTCCGGTACCGGCAAGGGCGTCGAGCTGTCGCACGAGCATTCGGCGAATCACCTGACCGTCTCCATCCAGGTCCTGACCGCCATGGCGCCGGACGGAACACCGCTCGTGTTCGACGAGGCGGCCTATGCCGAGTTGCAGCGCGCGCTCTCGACGCAGATCGAACTCGCCCCCGTGGTTCCCGAGCCCGTGCGCCTGAGTGTCCTGGTCCGTCCCATCGACCCCTCCGGCGTGACCGCCGAGGGGGCGCTCGAGGTCGGCGATCCCGATCCCGCCGAGGAGCCGCCACGCGCGCCGTTGCGCACCATGGCTCTGGAACTGGTGATCGAGCCGGGGACCATCTCCAGCGGCTGCGGCCTGAAGGTGGCCGAGTTCACCTGGGATGGCGCCCACCTGATGCTCGAAGAGGATTACATCCCGCCGTGCCTGTCCTCGGCGGCCTGGCCCGGTCTCTTCCGGCTGGTGCACGACCTGCGTGGCGAGATCCAGCGCCTGCGCGATATCCTGCGCGCCGCCGCCGCCGACGACGGCGAGCAAGCCGCCGCCTCGCTGCTCCGTCCGGTGGTCCTGCCCATGCTGGCAGCCGTGGCGAGCATCGAGGACGAGTTGCCCGAGCGGGATCCGCGGGTCCATCCCTACCAGGCCATTCTGGTGGCCAAGAAGGTGCTCCGCGTGGTGCGTACCCTTCTCGCGGCGCGTCCCGCGGCCCTCGATCATGCCATGGTCAACCTCGTCCAGCCCGGTAAGCTCGCCTCGGGGGACACCCATTTCTTCGAGGCCCTGAACGCCTTCCTCAAGGCACCCTACGACCACGAGGACCTGGGACCGGCGCTCGGCAGCGCCCGCCATCTGCTCGCGGGTTCGTGCCAGGTGGTGGCCCATCTGCTCGGGGCCCAGGACGTCCAGCCGGTGGCCGAGGAGGACGATCCCGCCGTCTACCTCTACAATGACAAGAAGTATCGCCTGGCCACCTGCGGGGCGCGCGAATTCCAGATCAACACGCCGGAACCGTGGCACGTGTGCCACTTCCGGGACATGAACGTTCCGTCGCCCAGGAGCCTGCTGCTGGTCTGTGACCGCGATCTGCTGGTGGAGAATCCGCGCGGCAACGCCGGGCTCTGGATGCTGGACCGTCACGAGAAGATCATCGCCAAGATGTTCCGCGTCGGGGTCGACGTGACCAGCGATCCGCGGAAGGTCGTGGCCCAGTACACCCACATCGGTGAGCCCACCGTCACCGCGGTGTCCGTGGCCACGAGCGGACTGCTGGACCTCAGCGACCTGGGGCCGGAGAGCGACGACCGCCTGCGAATCTATGTGGAAACCGGTTGATCGCGTCGCCGGACCACCGGACCGGACGAGCGATCCGGACACCGTGATCGCCGCTGACGGCATGGCCGGCAGCCGAACCGCTACGAGGAGACATCCGTGAACGACGCCGCCAAGGGCCAGGAATTCATCGGCCGGCTCTACCAGCTCATCGTCGAGTACGAGAGCGATCCGACCACGCTCGACGCCGCCGGTTTCGGCGACCTCTACCAGCGCGTCATCCGCGCCATCGACCTCGGCGGCGAGAGCGGGTCGGCCGCGTTCGCGCTGGATTCGGCACTCTTCAACGCGGTGTCGCTCGAGGACATCGGCCGCTCCGATCTGCGCACGGTGGTCAGCCACGCGCTGACCATCTATCACCGCTATCACGCCGACTACGGCCGCGGCTACGAGCAGGCCTATCGCTGGTGCGAGCAGTCGCGGCGGCAGCAGCTGCCCGACCTCAGCTACATCCACACCTATCTGGTCCCCCTGCTCCTGAAGCCCGAGGCCATGGGCGGCAACCTCGACGTCTGCCTGTTCCTGCTCGAGCAGCTCGGGCAGTTCGAGAACCTCGAGAGCTCGCCGGTCTGGGACGACGACCAGGCGGCCGAACTGCTGAACCAGGAAGCCAGCGACATCGTCTACCAGCTGGCGCGGCGCAAGGTGAAGTACAGCGCCGACAAGCTGACCAAGGTGATGGGCACCCTCGAGCAGAACCTGCAGAAGGACCAGGCGTTCCAGCAGCTGCTCGGTCAGTACGGCGAATCCACGCCGTTGCTCGCCCACCTGATCCTCACCTACGGATACCAGGACCGCGATAGCTGGTGGCGGCGCCTGGGCCGCGGGGCGACGGGCCTGTTCCGGGGCATCGTCCAGCGCATGGCCGGCGAGTACATGGCCTACGAGCTCACCAAGCGCAAGGGCGCCTACATCGTCCAGGTGCTGCTGATCGTGCTCATCGTGGTCGGCCTGGGCCTGGGCCTCTTCGGCTGGTCGTACACCAGCCATGGACGCTGGGTCGAGATCGGCAAGGATCTGGAGCAGGCCAATTCCGTGCTGAACGAGGTGGGCCAGGAGCGCCAGGAAGGCCTGCAGGATCAGCAATGGCTTCTCGACGAGGCCAAGCGGCACGCTGCCGAGGAAGGATAGACCGTGGGCCTGATCAAGTTCCTCGCCAAGATCTTCAAGAAGATCGCCAAGCTGCTGGGGGGGCGGAAGAGCAAGGAGACGGTGGTCTCGGACCGCCGGCCCGGCGAACGGCGCATCGGGATCTACGGGCCCAGCGCGGTGGGCAAGAGCGTGTTCTTCACCATGCTCTACAACGCGTGCCGCGGCGACCGCGAGTTCAACCTGGCACCCGACGACCAGCACACCGGGGCGCAGCTGCTCAACAACCTCAACACGCTGCGCGGCGGGGAGTGGCTGTCGGGCACGGTCGAGGAGAGCGAGCTCAACTTCAAGGCTTCGCTGCGCGGCGGGGCGAGCTTCCCCTTCTCGTCCAAGGACTACAAGGGCGAACTGGTCGACCTCGAGCAGGACAGCCCGTCGCGCGCCGACCTCATCGGCTACTTCCGCGACTGCGACGCCATCCTCTTCCTGCTGTCGCCCGAGATGATCGCCGACCCGCGCAAGTGCGAGCGCGAGATCCTCAACTTCCAGGCCATGATCAACCAGGTCACCGAATCCGGCGGCCGCGGCCTGCGCATCCCCATCGGCCTGATGATCACCAAGGCCGACACCATCCCGGGCTTCGAGAACGAGAAGCAGGTGGTCCTCATCAGCCGCGGGGCGGAATACCTGAAGGCCAAGAGCTTCGCCGAGTTCGTCGACGGCCTCTGCGAGCAGTACCACGTCAAGCAGAACATCGTCTTCCAGGAGCAAGTGCGGAACCTGCTCGGCTCCATGTCGATCTTCTTCGACTTCCTGATGACCCTGAGCATGGAGTTCCAGGTCTTCTTCCTGTCCTCGGTGGGACACGTACGCACCGAGGAGCAGCCCGACGGCACGGTGCTGGCCCGGCCGCCGGAGAATCCCACCGGCATCGGGGTCAAGCGGCCGTTCCTCTGGGTCGTCGACACCATCCGCGAGCGCGAACGCATCGCCAAGTTCAACGCCGTGCGGCGAGGCGTGTTCTCGCTGGCGCTGGTGGTGCTGCTGGTCTACTCGCTGGTCTACGGGCTGCATCTCCTGCCGGGGCGTCAGGACTACCGCACCATGATCGCCCAGGGGGAGAACGCCCAGGTCATGGGCCGCGAGCTGGCCGCCTATCCCGAGCGCTGGACCGTGGCGCTCAACAGCTTCTTCCCGCTGCCCGGCGCCAGGGCGCAGGACGTGCGGACCGACGCCCGCCGGCTGAACGCCACCTTCGAGGCCCAGCAGTTCCTGCGCAACGAGTTCACCGAGGAACGCACGCCCGAGGAGCTGCGCGAGCTGCTACAGGGCTTCGAAGGCGGTCAGGTGGAGAACGTCCGGCCCTGGTTCATCGCGCTGAGCGGCCCCCAGCAGCACTCGGTCCTGACGACCATGGCCACGGTGGTCGCCGCCCACAACCTGCGGGTGTCCACCGAGGTGGAGGAGCTGCGCGCGGAATACGGTTCGGCCTCGGTCTCCGCGGGGACGGAAGTGGTGGCCGAGTGCGATTCGCTCATCGCCTCGTTCGTGGAGATCCCGGAGAACTTGCCCGACTTCGACGAGAACCGGTACCACGACGATCTCGTCAAGGAAGCCGAAGGTGTGCGGCGGACCCTGGCTGCCAGGCAAGACGTGAAGGGGTTGCTCGGGAAATGGGACGCCCTTGTGCGGAAGCAGCCCGACATCTTCATCGCCGTCCCGTCCCAGGATGCCTTCCAGGCCTACTTGGGCGAGATCCGGGCGCTACAAGGCGAGATCGATCAGACCGAAGCCAGTGGTACCGAAGTCCTGGAAGAACAGGTCGTCCAGCTGGCCGAATTGACCCGGACGTTCATCGCGGCGACGGATCCCAACGCGCCCAAGGGCGTCCGCAGCAGCAAGCTCAACACGGTAATCCGTGAAGCCCGGGATTTCCCCGCGCTCAAGAAGTACGCGCTCGAGCTCAAGTCCAACATCGACTCGGGCGACCACGCCGATCGCGAGCTGGAGATGTCCAAATACATCACGCGCAAGCTCGAGGACAAGCCCAACTTGCGGCACTTCGTCGACACCGACATGGAGGTCCGCGTCAAGGGGATCACCTGGCTGACCGGCGCGCGGGAAGACGCCCGGCGGCGCTACCTGGACAACCTCGAACGCCTCCGCGAGGACGGCGTGCCGCTCGAGATGGTGGTGGTCAAGGTCCGGGACAAGTGCGCGGTCACGGTCTGGGACCCCGAGGCCCGCGCCTTCTCGCCGAGCCAGGCCATCGCGGGCCACTCGCTCAGCGTGCACTGGCACGCCATGCAGCGGATCAAGATCGCGGTGGTCCAGACCGGCCAGGCCGTGCCGGTGTACTGTCCGGCCGGCGGCCTGGAGAAGTTCGTCCTGCAGCTTCACGACCAGGAGTTCGACCTGCGCGAAGGCGGCTGCACGCCGCAGACCGCGGGCGAGCTCAAGGTGCATTTCCCGGAGCTCGAGCAGCTGATCAAGGAACAGCTCATCGATCCGTTACGCGTGGCGTTCCCCGAGTAGTCCATGCCGGCCAGACTCTATTCCGTGAGGGGCCATGGAACCGATCCAGCAGCAGATCTATACCAACCTCGCGCACGAAGGGTTGAAGCCGGGCCACCACACCCGGGATCGGACGGCCGGCATCGACGCCGCCACTCAGGCGCGCTTCGAGGAGATCTGCCACCGCTGGGGCGTCTACGAGCCGGGCACCGAGTTCCGGCGCGCCCTGCTGCAGATCCCCCTGTGGGACGAGGCACGGCCTCCCGCGGCGCCCTCGCACGTCCTGCTCGTGCTCATCAGCAACAAGGGGCGTGACTCCCAGGGCCGGCTGGGCGCGGTGCTGCGCCATATCGTACGGGTTCCGGCCGATCAGTACGCACGCCTGGAGTATCATCCCTTCCGCTTCCTGGAGCAGGGGCATCTGCTCGCCGACTGGTCGCCGGGCGACACCCTGCGCGACATCGCGCCCGCGCCCGCGGTCACCAATGCCGGCGAGCTGCAGGCCATCTTCCCCGAGCGCTACCCGCTGCTGAAGGTCCTGCTCGCCCGGCTCCTGGAGACGGGCACCATGCGGATCCCGGTCGACGCCGACAGCATGGCGCTGGAGGAGATCTTCGCCCAGGTCTGGACCCTGCTGCCCGTCGCCTGGCGGCCCTCCGTGAGCCTCGCCACGTTCACCTTCCGCAATCCCGAGGATTTCGGCCTGGCGGCCTTCCATCAGCGGGACGCCCGGGTGCGCGCGACGCTGGAGGCGCTGGAGCAGGGCGCCATGCCGCCGGTAGGCGCACTGGTCGACCGCTACCTGCGTGAGCTCTTCGCCGCCCTCGAGGCCCGGGACTGGGCCGGGGCCCTGGCCCTGATCCAGCAGACGCGTCTGCCCGAGACCACGCCGCCGCATCCCGGCGCGATCCGTCCCGACCTGCCCGTCGCCGGGGCGCCGCCGGGAGCCGGTCCCGAGGGCGGCGCGACGTCGTCCCTGGAGCCTGCAGCCGCCCCCTCCCGCCGCCACAAGAACGCCGAGCCGGCGCATCATCCGCGCTGGCAGGGGCAGCCGGCGGCCGCGTCCTCGCGGGCGCGGGGCGCCCGGCTCTGGTTGCCGATCGCGCTGCTGGTGGTCGTCCTGGGCGTGGCCGGCTGGTTCGTCACCCGGGGTGGCGGCGTCGCCGTCGACGGCGACGACCGGGCCGGTCCGGCCGACCAGCTGGTCTCGCTGCGCGCCGACGGCCTGGAGCCGCTGCTCGACCGCCACGAGCAGGTCCTGGGACAGCTCGTGGCCCAGGGCGTCCGCGACCTCGACCTGCGGGAGGCCATGCAGGCCGCCTCGCGAACCCTGGACCAGCGCGTGCGTCAGGCGGTGACCGCCGACGCGCGGCGGCTCGACCGCCAGCTGAGCCGGGCCGAGGGCGACGCCCGCCGCGATCTGGCGGACCTGGCCGCGGAGCTGCGGGAATACGCCGCCATGGTCCGCGCCGATCAGGTCCGGACGGCGGCCCTGGCGCAGGCCCTGGACGCCGGCGATCCCGGCGTCCTGCAGGCCGCCTACGTGGACACGTCCCAGCTCGTGCTGCTCGACCGACTGCCCGGAGCGAGCCCATTGCCGGACGGGGAATTCCTCGCCGCGGTCGCCACGGCCTGTGCGACCGCTGCCGAGGGTCTGCAGACGATGGCCACGGACTCCGGTCTCGAGGCCGATTCCTGGGCCGCGACCGCGGACCGATTGCAGGAGGCCATCGCCGCGCTGCCGGCCGGGATCGACGACCCGCCCCGCGTGGTCCGCGCGGCGAGCGCCGTCGCCGACGCCTTCGTCGCCCTGCGCGAGGCCGAGCTGGAGGCCGCGGTCGCCACGGCGGCGACCGCCATGCCCTACACCGCCGGCAGCCTGCGTCGCGGCGCCGTCGCCGATGCCGCGCGCTTCTTCACCGCGCGCACGGTCGACCTCGTCACGGCGGGTGCCGTGCTGCCGCAAACTCTGGCCCAGGTGGTCCGCTTCTACGAGCTGGCCGGGGAGTCCCGTCTGGAACGCCCGGCCTCGCTCGCCGACGATGCCGCCGCCCGGCTGCTCACCGAATTGACGGAGGGCTGCGCCGAGCCGCCGGCGCTGCCGTGCCGGGATGAGGTCTACGGAGTCCTCGTGGCGCGCTGGAAGCTGGAGGCGTGGCGCGCCCTCGAGGGACCGGACGCCGCCGCCGGCCGGCCGGTCATGGCGGCCCTGGGCCAGGCCGGGCTGCCCGCCGGCGATGGGCGGGCCACCGACGCCATGGTCCGCCTGGCGGATCAGATGGCGGCCGCGACGGAGCCCGCTCCCCGGGCCCTGATCGTCGAGGTTCAGGGCCGGTCGCGGGAATTCGGCGGCGGACTGTACCAGGCGATCTGCGCCCGCTGGCTCGCCCGCAACGAGCGGCAGGCCTCCGACCAGCAGGCGACCTTCCGGAGCCTGTATGCCCGGCTGAAGACCCAGCTCGCCCGGCTGCGCACGGCCGACGACGAGACGGGGCCCGCGGCGTATGCCGACCTGCAGGAGACCGTCGACGCCATGGCGGACCTGGATCTGGACGCCCTGGCCGCGCGGTCGGACCTGCAGGCCGAGGCCCGCGCCGCCCGGCAGCTGAAGCTCGAGATGTCCCGGCCGCAACGGATCCGCCTCGCCCGCATCGACCTGGAGATCCTCCGCAACCAGGACTACGCCGGCGATCGCCACCGGACCGCGCAACCCACGATCCGCATCTGCAAGGTTAGCGGCACGACGCTGCGTGCGCTCTTCGAGCTGCCCACGCCCGAGATGCCCGCCGCTGCGGGGGCCGGTTTCGAGCCCGTCTCGCTGCAGATGCGCACGGCCGTCCCCTTCCGCGCCCGGGATACCCTTCTGCTGGCCGCTTTCGAGTCCGACGGCGGCATCTGGTTCCACCAGTACATCGAACCGCCCGCCCGGGGGCACGTGGCGGCGGCGCTGGCCGGCCTGCATCGTGTCGCCGTGAATCCGCAGGCCATGCGGGCCTTCGCCGCCGATCCGGAATCACCGCCGCCCGCCTCGGCCGGAGGCGACGTCGTGGCCACCCTGCGGGTCGTCCTGGCGCCGGGCCTCTGGGCCGAGCTGGGCCAGGGCCTTCCCGATCTGCCTTGAACTCGTAGCCACCGATCAACGACGCGAATCCTGAGAGGTGAATCCGATGAGAGCCGACATGATGAACCTGCGACGCGCCACGACCGTGGCCGTGTTCTGCCTGCTAGTCTTGGCGCTGCTCGCCATGACGGACCAGCCGGACGCCCTGGCCCAGCAGTCCGCTCCCGAGCCGGGAAGCATCGTCAAGATCCCGCTGGTCGCCGGCGACAGCCTGCAGGTCCGCTTCACCGAGCCCTTCGAGGCCGGCGATCTCGCCAAGGGTGAGACGCCTAAAGCCGAGGTGGCGGCGGACAAGGTCATCTCGGGTGTGGTGATGGTAACCGCGGGGACGCCGGTGACCTTCGCCGTGGTCCCCGATGCCGTCGAGGACAACGGGCGCGCGGGCAAGCCAGGCAAGTTCGAGCTGGTGTTCGAGTCCGTCACGGCGGTGGACGGGCAGTCCGTTCCCCTGACGGGGACGCTCGCGCGCAAGGGTTCGGGTCGCGGGATCATCGTGAAGATCTTCACGCTCTTCCTGATCAAGGGCGAGGATCCCGGGGTCGACCCGGAGGAGGTCTTCTGGGCCGAGATCGCCGAGAACACCTACGTCTACGCGGAGCAACCTTGAGCGAACAGAACGACATGAACGGTCCGGCCAGGCCCAGCGCCGCGGCGAAGCTCGGCCACCAGGTCCGGCGGGCGCTGCTGCTGGTGGCGGTGGTGGTGGGGCTGGTCGCGGCCTACTGGATCTGGGAGCGGTTCCGCATCGAGCGGTTCGAGGTCCAGGTGGTCGCGGATGTCGATTCGGTCGAGGCTCTCGCGGGATATCCCTACTCCGCGGACGAGCTGCTGGCCCTCATGGATTTCAGCGCCAAGCCCTCGCCTGACGGACCGGCGCTCACGCTCGACCCGGCAGAAGGTCCGCACGTCTGGTCGTTCGGCGTGCGCGGCGACGACCGGCGGAACGTCAAGAACCTACGGCTGCAGGGGGTGCTGGCCTGGCGCGGATCCAGCCAGGACGGCCTCCGGATTCCCCTGCAGTTTCCCAGGCTGTCCGACACGGATCGGTCGCGCTACATGCTGACGCTCACCATCAACGCCGTGCAGGATTTTTACGACGACTCCAGCGTCCTGACGGTCTTCAAGGTCGTCGACCGCGACACCAGGGCCGCGCTGCCGGGTCTGCGGCAGGCGCGCAGCGAGGTCGAGGGCTTCGCGGAGGGTTCTCCCGGCATCTACGAACTCCAGGTGAACGTAAGCAACCTGCTAGAGCACCATCGCTCCGGCGCGGACTCCCTGGTGTTCCACATCGTTCAGGACAGCGATGAGCGCGCCGCCGAGCGGCTGTCGTTGTCCGTCCCCCTGGCCTGGTTCTTCAGACAGCCGACCGCCGCCGAATCGCGCGTGCTGGCCGTGGAGTTCGTCACCGAGGTCGACCCGCTCTGTCCCTGGGTCACCGGCCTCGCGCCCGCGAGCGTGCGCCAGGACCGCTGGCCGGACCGGCTGGTCCTCTCCGGCGAGTTCCTCGACCGCACGAGCCGGATCTTGCTCCGTCGCCGGGGCCAAGACCTGGCCGGCGTCATCATCCGGAAGACCCCCACGCGGCTGGAGTGGCGGACCGATTCGCCGCCGGCTCCAGGCCGGTACGAGGTGATCCTGGAGAGCCCGGACTGCGACGAGACCTCGGGCGGTCGGCTGGACGTGACCGCGGCCCGGGTCCCGCTCCAGGCGCTGCCCCTGGCCGCGCAGGAGCATGCGCAGGGCGATGCGTTGGCACTCCGCTGGCAGCACGGCCACGTCCGCGGTCCGCTGGCCGTGGAGGTCTCCGGCGCCGGCGGCGTGGCGCCCTGGCGCCGGCTGGCCACGGTCGAGGCGGCGCTCGACGGCTACACCTGGCCGCAGATCGACCTCGCACCCGGAGCGTACATGGTCCGGCTGGTGCTCGCCGAGAACGGATCGACCGTGGCGAGCTGGCAACTGGACGTCGCCGCTCCGCGCGAGATCACCGTGGTGCTCCATTTCGTCGACGGCGACAAGGACTGGCGCGTCGGCCGGGTCTGGATCGACGGGATCGAGCTCACGGGAGAGCAGCTGCTGCCCACGGGGAGCCACGCCCGGTTGCCGCTCGCCCTCGGCGAGCACGCCTACCTGGCCATGGGGAAGGGGCACGACCAGAACGCCTACCTGGGCAGCTTCGTGGTCGAGCCACGCCACAATTTCCAGAACGCACCCGATTTCGACATCATCAGCCTCGATCGTGCCGAATCGAGGCGACGGGACTAGATTGACCGCACACCTGTCCAGGAGGGTCGCTCATGAAATCGACATTGCTGCGCATGATGGCGGTGGCGCTGCTGGCCACCCTCGCGGGTTGCGGCGGCACCTCCGACGGCCCGGGCCCCGCGGATGCCGATCAGCAGGCCGCCGGCTATGACGAGTCCATCGAGGACCTGCCCTCGCTGACCCGCCTCGATCAGTTCGACATCTACGGCGACCAGCGGACCGCCTGCGAGCGGCTCTACGACCAGACTCTGTGGCGCGAGTCGCTCGACTGCTGCCAGGAGCTGTGGAACGACCACGGCGCGGACATGAGCGTGCGCGGCAAGGTCCAGCTGCTCCAGCAGATGGGCAAGATCTACTGCATCACCGAGAACTTCGAGGAAGCCAAGGCCTGCTACACGGAGATCCTCACCCTCGATCGCTACTGGCTCCCCGAGGAGTTCGACGCCTATCCCACCACCTGGCGCGAGCCCATCATCGCCGCCTACCACGACCGCGACTACCTGCCTGGCCGCCGGGGCGGCTATCAGAACCTGGCGCTGCTCGACTTCGTGGTGGGCGACCTGACCCCCGACGAGCTGAGCCTCCAGGCGGCCGAGAAGGCGTTCGCCGACTACATCACCGCCTACCTCCAGGAGGCGCTGCGCGAGCAGCCCGGCCAGGGGCCCGCGCCGCTGCAGGTCGTCTCCTACCGCGAGCGCACCCAGCTCATGGCCGAACTGGCGACCCAGGACGGCCAGAGCTCGGCGCAGGCCATCACCGCCGACCTGGTGGACCGCTCGACCCTGGCCCAGGCAGGCCGGATGAAGGCGGTGCAGGCGTTCCTGCAGGGGTCGATCACGCGCCTGCACGACGACATCAACATCGCGTTCTACATCACCCGCGTGGAGACCGGCGACCAGACCTGCGGCGTGACCCGCGCGGGCAAGATCGACGACTGGGCCGCGGTGATGCGCGACGCGCTGTCGGCCTGCCTGGAGTGCGCCACGGGCCAGGCCGTCCTGCCGGGCGGCTCGGGCCTGGAGCAGCTGGGGCCCATGCAGCGCGCGGTGGCGTCGCTCACCGAGTTCCACGAGGCGCTGGCGTTGCAGGAAGAGGGCGACTACGAGCAGGCCATGACCCATGCCCAGGCCGCGGCGAGCATGCGGCCGGGGGTGCCCGAGTTCGCGCGGCTGGTGGGGGATCTGCGGTATGCGCAGGAGAAGATGGCCATGAGCGAGGGAGTGGATTTGCCGTCGCCGCGGTTGGGGAGTTTCTGATAGCCGTACGGTTGTGGTTGGGACGGTCGATTTCAGGTTCTACGTCCAAGAGGCAAACCGGAAGTACACTCCTCGACCGGACCACATGGGTATGGAGTTCTCCGGTGCCAATATCCTGACTGCAGGATGCTGGTCAACGGACCTTTCCAGCTCGATTAACCAGACGCTTTTGCGCGACTTGTGATGGCCCATCTCCTGTTCGCCTCGAATCACCAGACTGCCAAGATCGAACCCCCGTGCAACCCTCTCCGAATGCACCGATCACGCCGCACTCATCGTTGATGCATGGTGAGTCCGGCAGTAAGTGAAAGTCCTGTCCATCTGGGTCGCAGAACAAGGGGTCCGCTGCCATATTATCATTGATCTGATACTGACCGTCGATACACCCATCCCAGTTACCATCGCTATTTCCAAATACGTTCGAACAGCTCAATTCCGCCGCTCCAATGTAAGCGCCGGTGTCGCAACCGATGGCCTCGCCATAACCAAACACAAAGATCGAATTTGATATCATTGCCAACGTAGCTCCGCCGCAGAACAGGCCGGAGGCCCCGTCGTTCGCCGAGTTGAGCCAGAATGTACAATGGTCTAGTTCAAAGATAGTTTCGTCAGTGATATGGCTATAGATCCCACCGCCGCTCAGTCCACACCAGTTGGCAGCGAAGGTGCAGTATGAGATCGCGAACGTTCCATCAGGCATGCCACCTAGCTCCTCATAGCAGTAAAGGCCAGCGCCCCCTTCCTGTGCTTCATTGCTGACAAATACGCAATTCATCAGGCCGCTTCCGGTTACGATCTCATGGGCCCCGCCAAGCCAAGCGCCGCCACCCCATTGTGCTGAGTTCGCTTCGAACCAGCAGTTGTTCAGCAGTGGGAAGGAGTAGGAATAGGTAAACATCCCACCTCCTTCGATAGTAGCAACATTGCCGTATATCGTGCAGTTTCTTATCGTTGCGACGGAACTGTGGTAGCAATATATCGCACCTCCGCGCTGGGCACGATTGCCAGAGAATCGGCAGTTCTCGATTAATGGATAGGCACCGCTGATACAGGCAAGTGCCCCACCTCCATCGCCATAGTTGTCGTGGAAGATGCAATTTACGATTCTCAGGTTTGCCCAGTAGCAGTAAATGGCGCCTCCAAGGCCGTATTCGTTATCACTCGCGTATCCATTGATGACCGAAACCCCCCTGAGCACCCCATGGTATACGGGACCTTCACGGTCTGTGAGTTTGAAGCCACGATGTGGATTCGCAGCCGAGCCCTCGCAGTTGATGATGCACAGCTCCGGATCGTTACTCGCCGATCTAATCGTGAGGAGCTGGTCTCCGAAATCGACGTCTCGATTGCCCGCTCCACGATACTCGCCGTCGAGCAGTTCGATGATCATCCCGTCGATCGCGGCGTCGACGGCGGCCTGTATCGTCGGATAATCACCGGTTCCGTCTGCATTGACCGTGATGATTGGATCAATGATCGAGAATGATCCGGGGCTTGTCCCGTGTATCAGGCTGGCGGTGTCGGTGATCCTGATCTGGTAGTCTGAGGTCTGCTCAGAGCATTGGACTACTCCTGACCAGGTGAAAGAGCCATCGTTGCGCGTTTCGGCGGAGATAACGAAGCATGGCTCACCTAGATTGAGCAGTTCGATACGGACATACTCCCCGCAAGCGCCAGAATGTTGCCAGGTCAACGTTTGGTCAGAGCCTATAAACCAGTTAGCGCCATCTTCCGGTCCCGTGACGACAATCTCGCAATCTACGTCTATCCTGAACGTCCCCTCGCTCTCGTCGCTCGTGCCGGTCTCGAGGTCGGTGATGCGGATCCGGTAACCCGAATCCATGCCGTCGCATTGTGCGATCTCGTCCCAGACGAATTCACCGTCGTTCTGGGTCGCGGCCGCGAGTTCCAGGCATACGGTGTCGTACCAGAGTAGCTCGATCCGGACATCGTCCCCGCAGTCCCCTGCGGTGGACCAGGTGATCGGATACGAGGAACCGATGGCCCAGATCTCGCCCCCGTTGGGGCTGGTGAGCGCAAGGCTGCAGCTCGCGTCGATGCCGAACGGCTCGTCGCTATCGTCGCTCGTTCCGGTGGTCAGGTCGGTGACGCGGATGCGATAGTCGGATACTGCGTCACCGCACGCCACCACATCCTCCCAGTCAAACTCCCCGATGTTCGGTGTCACCGCCACGATCTCGTGGCAAACGCTGCCTTGATGCAGCAATTCGATGCGGACGTCCTCGCCACAGCCACCGAAGGTCGTCCAGGTGATAGTCTCCTTCGTGTGGACGCGCCAGTTCTCGCCGCCATTGGGGGTCAGGACCAGGAGTCGGCAGTTCGCAGCGATGCTGAATGGGCCGTCGCTCTCGTCGGATGTCCCGGTCAGGGGGTCTGTGATGCGGAGGCGATAACCACTCACAAGTCCGTCACACTGATCGACGGCATCCCAGGTGTAAAGTCCGGTATTGGGCGTGGCCTCGGTAATCACGCGGCAGACCATCCCGCCATTGACCAGTTCGAGGCGGACAATGTTTCCGCAGGCTCCAGAAGAGGTCCAGGTGATGGTCTCCGGGGCACCGATGACCAGTTCTTCCCCGCCATCGGGGCTGGTGATCGCGAGGGCGCAAAACGTCCCGATGGTGAAGGGCATGTCGCTCTCGTCACTCGCCCCGCTCGCGACGTCTGTCACCCGGATCCGATATCCGACCGCGGCATCATCACAGGCTTCGACTGCCCATCCGTGATGCCCATCGTTGGCTGTCTCTTCCACGATATACCGGCAGGCTTCGCCGGTGAGCACATCGACCAACTCGATCGTCACCTGTTCGCCCCAGCCATGGGTGACGCTCCAATTGATCGCGATGATCTCACCGGGATCAAGCACGTCCGTGTCGAGTTCGGTTACTGTTACCTCGGCCAGGGGTGGGAAGGAGCAGTCTTCAAGATCATCGCCGAGTAGAACGGGCTGCATGGTGTCGGGGCCGGCGATGAAGAAGGCGCTCTCGGGGTGGATGCAGAAGGGCTCGCTCGCTTCGGAGCCGTGAGCGACGAGGTAGAACGCGATGTCGCTGCCCGGGATCAGGCCAGAGCCGGGCCCGTCCAGGTCCTCGCTCCAAAACTTGAGTCGATAGGCTTGCATGCCGGTCACGAAGTCGAGCTCTACTAGGTCCCAGTGCAGTGCAGGAGGCAAACCGGATCCGGCCCAATGATGAATGCGGCTGCCTGGATCGATGAGAAGGCTCACACTGTCCGCTGCGGCGAGGACGAACCGGAGGTCCACTCCAGTGAGCAATTCGGAATTGACCAGGCCGATCGGGTAGATCACCCGTGGGTTTGGTGTGTCCTCGCCGGCCCTTTCCGACAAGGCCTGAGCGGCGATTCCGGGGTAGATGACCAGGGCTGTTTGATGCTCTGGATTCGTCTCGGTCATGACGACGCGGACGGTCCGGTCGCCATCGTCGACCTGGACCGGGAAGGTTGTCTGCCCGAGCAGCGAACCGGTCGACACGAACAAGCGCCAGAAGGACCACTCGGATTCCACCGCGATTTCGAGGACTGTAGGCTCTCCACTGGCAACCTGTAGGGCCACCGTCGGGAGGAGCTCGGGATCGTCGAGAGCGGGCCGGCAGGTGTAGGCGCTCGCGCTATCGGGGCCCAGGCTGTAGAGCTGGATCCGGAAGGAGTCCGGGGGGGAATCCTTGAGTCCGGTTCGGGCCGAGGCGGGTGGATAGAGCAACTGCAGCCCGAGGGAGCCATCTCGGGATGGAGGTGGTGACTCCGGTTCGCCGAGTTCGCAACCGATGAAGATCATGGCGATTAGCAGGGCGGCGAGGACGACGGAACGGCCTGGAGGTGTGAACATTCGGTGCATGCCGATCCTCCCTCAATATGAACGGGCCACGGGTCATGAAATCGTGAGATGAATACCTGTCGCTCTTGGCGAGATGTTATATAGCGGAGTGTAGCACAGGAGGAACCCCCGGAACTAGACCTTGCCGGGGAAGGGCTGGGGAATCAAACCCAGCTCGATCTGGGTCAGCTCCGGAACGTGGGTATGGCCAAGCACGACCAGGCGGATCGAGGGCTGGCCGTTCTTCTTCTTGCTGCAGGCGAACAGCTTGCTCATCAGTTGCCGGGCTTGGGATTCCAGCGACATTTCGGATAAGAGCACTTTCAGATCCTTGATCAGGCTGCCCTTGAGCACATCGTTCTGGATGTAGGTACTGGTCTTAGCGAAGCCGGCGTCATACCTCCAGGGCCAATTGATCTCGCGGTTGGCGTAGTGGGTGAACTTCATCGGCCGGCGGTAATAGTTCTTGTCGTTGTTGTAGATATCGTGGCGGTGACCGTGTTCAAAGGCGATCACGTCATTTAGGCCGCGGCGCTCCAGCGGGCCCACGATCTCGTCCTTGGCCGTCCACTCCAGCGCGACGTCCTTGTCATTGAAGACGAGGTCCACATCCTTGTCCTGGCGCAACTGCAAGTACTTGTTCTTCGCCAGTGTGTCGTGATTGCCGCGGATCACCGTCAGCTTCCTCCAGAAGGGTTCACTCTCGTTCTCTGGCTGATAGCGGGCCTTGATGGCCTTCTCGATCGCCGCGATATCATTTTCTCTCTCATTCGTAACCAGAACGTCGAGATGCTGGTCCAGCCAGCAGGGTGAGCCGGCCGCTTGATCTCGGGCTTGCTGCAACCAGTCGATGAATTCCGCCATGAAGGAGTTCTTGGCGGGCTTGTCGTTGATGGCGAGCAGGAGAGCCTGGGCGATGGTGCCGTCTTGCCACCAGTTGGGACAGGCATTGTAAGTGCGCTCCTTGCCCAGAAAAGCCTGAATGCCGGGGAAAGTCTCCGCCTTGAAAGCGAGGGAGGGGACGGTGTAGCGGTCGGTCCTGGTCTTGATCGTACGCGTAGTCTTTTCATAGGCCGTGTAGAGCTCGATCTCTTCCCTATCGTGGTGCCGACAGATGAAGTCATAGGCCAGATCGAAGATGATCTGGACGTGCCAGATCTCGAAGCAATCGCCGCACTGGATGATATTGGCCGGAGGCAGGCCATGCTCTTTGGCGAGATAGTTGACGAGGCTGAAGAAGTACTTGCCGAGCGAGCAGCGTTTGCCGTCGGGTTCGATATCCGAATGCCATCGCAACTGTCGATCCGACACGGTGAAGTCATCGAGCGGAGTTTCCCGGAAAAGACTCATGTGCAGGTCGCCGATGAAGACCAGAGGCTCATCGCCGGTCAGCGGTTCGCCGGGAAGGATGATGTGCTGGAGCACGCATGGCTGTCCCTTGGGCTTCGCCTTGTCGGCGCCATTCAGGATGTCCCTGATTGTCTGCGAATCGATGCTTTCGATCCCGAGATCCTTCTCGCCCGTGAAATTCATCCACGAACAGAGAGCGATCTCGCCCTTGTGGACGATGGCGAAATCGGTCCGACCGTTGCACCAGCAGCCAACGTTGAGGTAGGCGCAGGGGGGAATGGTTGGGCCGACAGCGAAGGTGTGGCCCGTGCCTACTGCGAACTCATGATCCAAGACGAGCTCCGTTCGCCTCAGTCATCCTTCTCTCTGACTTTCAGCTTGCAACGTCCCGCCGGGATGTCGTCGAAACGCGCATAACCGTTGTCGTCGAAATCCGACGTCCGCTCGACCCCGTCCGGCAGCGTCAACACGACCTCGTACTTGGCCGCCTGCGACGGCGTCCCCTCGAACCGGAACTCAACGAAATCCTTGAACCGCAAGATCCCCGACTCCAGCGCCTCCCCGGCCCGGAACCCGTAGATGTCCACCACGAAGAAGTACTCGGGATGCCGGTACTCCTTGCCGTAGGGGTCGAGGTCGTCCTTGCCCGGGATCTCGTCGGTGTCCTCGGCGTACTCGTACTGCCAGCGCACCTCGAGCTTGTCCTCGAGCACCTCGCCGCTCAGCGTGGTGACCAGATCGTGGGCGCCGTCCTCGTCGTACTCGAAGATGTCGATGGTGCAGGGGGTGCGGACCGGGACGTCGCGGACGCTGGCGCTGAGGGTGAGGATATCGCCGCGGCGGGCCTCCGCCGCGCTCCACTTCAGCTTGGTGATCTTGGGCGGCAGCAGCACCGGCACGCTGTTGGACTTGCCCGTGGCGTTGCCCGACCCCGGCAGCTTGACCTCGAAGTAGAGGAGCGCGCCGGCGGGCAGATCGTCCTTCAGTTCGATGGCGCCGCGGTACTGGTTGTAGCGGATCTTGTCGGTGAGCTTGCCGCCCTCCTCGCCGCCCTCGGTGCGGGCGGTGATCTCGATGGGCGCGCCGCCGCCCACGAACGCGGTGCGCACTTCCAGCTCGGCCGTGCCGCCGGCCACCACCCGGTTCTGCACCCAGGTGGCGGCGATCACCGACGAATCCAGCTTGACCTCGTGCTTCTGGTCGGTGCTCTTGGTGAACTCGAGCGCCATGGTTCCTACCCCTCGACCTGGAACGAGCGGATCATCATGTCGATGGCCGCCCCGAGCGTGCGCGCGGTGAGCTTGCTGTACTTGCCCTGGAAGGTGAAGGCGGTGCCGCCGCGGAAGACGAAGACCTGGCGGCCGAACTCGGGCTGCTCCTGGCCCGGATTCCACTTGTAGACCAGCTCGTAGGCCGGCGAGCCGTCGTCCAGCTCCAGCGACCCTTCCTTGAGGATCTCCATGCCCGCCTGGCTCGCCTGGAGCATGGCGATGCGGTCCCTGGCGTAGTCCTCGAGGGTCTTGTCACCAGGGTCGTCGTCCACCAGCACGCTGAGGCTGTGCTGGACGCCGGCCTTCTGGGGGCCGCGGAAGAAGTAGATCGACTCGTCGGTCCAGCCGGGGGGCAGGTCGATGGAGATGCGGCGGTTGGTTCCCATGATCACGCTCCCGGGTTCCCTCTCAGTGATAGCACCGGATCCAGGGGCCCGCCCCCAGGTAGACGCGGCCGGCGGGGTCCATGAGCGGACGGCAGGCGAGCTGGCTGCCGGTGTCGAGGCGGACCAGTTCCTCGCCGTCCTCGCGCAGCTGGATGCAGTGCGTGCCGGCGGTCAGGAGGATGGTGCGGTCGGCCAGCACGGTGAACAGCGGGCGGTACTCGCCGCTGAAGGGGATCTCGTAGGCCCAGCGGAGCTGGTCGCCCTCGTAGTGCAGGAGCTGCGAGCCCACGAGGAGGTACGCGTGCCCGTCGGGGGCGCTGGCCGGGGGCTGGACGAGGGGGCCCTCACCGACCGCCACTTCCCAGGCCGTCGCCCCCGCGGAGTCGAGGCAGCGGAGCAGGCGCCGACCCTCTTCTTGCAGCACCACCAGCAGATCGCCGGCGAAGTCGAGGGACGCCGCCTCGATGAACTCGGCGTCATAGGTGGCGACGTCCGCGTCGTCGGCGGCGTCGGCAGCGAACGTGTGGATGCCGCGCGAGGTCACCAGCCGCACCAAGGCGCCGGACTCGTCGCGCAGGACCTGGAGCAGCGTGTCCTCCACCTTGAATCGCCAGCGGTAGTCCATCTCGGCGGGATCGTAGCGGTGGTAGGCGGCGGCTTCGGGCTCGTCCATCTCGGCGGGGTCGCTCTCGGGCACGGTGGCGATGCCGAAGGCATAGCGGATCTCTCCGGGGGCGTCGGCGCTGTAGAAGAGGTGCACGAGCTCGGCCAGCAGCGGCAGGGTCTCGCTGGCGAGGGTGCGGCCGTCGAAACCGTAGACGGTGCGCAGGCCGAGGGCGTCCATGGTGGCCAGGCCCCGGTCGGTCATCTGGAACTCGAAATCGGGGGTGACCGGCCGGGTCCACTGGACCTCTCCCGTCGCGGCCAGCCGCGCTTCGAGCCGCTCGGGGTAGTGCACGAGGAGCTGGTCCCGGTGCAGCGCCAGGTGGCCCGGCGGTTGCCCGTGCATGGTGTCGGCCGAATCGCGGGTCCAGGCGATCTCGCCGCCGAGTCGTCCGGTCACCGGCAGGTACGAGCGGGCCTGGCCATCGCCGAAGCGGTCGGTGTTGAGCATCTGGATCGAGGTCATGTCGGTCTCCTGCGGCCGGCATCCGTTGCCGGCCAGGGCGGTGGCCGCCACGGCGGCCATGAGGACAAGGAGGAACCCGCGGGCTCGGTGCTTTCCAGGCATGGGAATGCTCATATCTCCTCGAGGGTGAACGTGTCGTCGAGCTTGTCGTCGGCGAAGTCCTTCAGGAAACGTAGCGCGGCGAGCATGGTGCCGCCGGTGCGATTGAACAGGGCGTCGCGCACGGTGTCGGCGCCCACGGTGCGTCCGATCTGGATCACCCGGGCGTCGCTCTCGAGCTCGGTGCCGTGGTTCAGGATGTCGGGATCCCGGCGGTAACGGAGGTGGAAGTTCCAGTGGCTGGTCTCGGCCGCGGCGAAGCCGCCCAGGACGTTGACGAAGATGTTCTGGACGTCCTTGGTGCCGCCGACCAGCCGGTAACGGCCGGTGAGCTGCCGCAGCGAGCGGTCGAGCAGGTCGCGCCGGGTCTCCTTGGCGCCGGCGGTCCAGACGAGGCCGGCCTCGTCGACGAACTCGATCCACAGCTTGGGGCGCACGCAGAGGACCGCCTGGTAGGTGCGGTCCTGGCCGGCGTGGAATCGCTGGATCGAGGCCTCGTCCTCGCCGACCCAGTGGAGCGAGAGGTAGACCTGGGTGCGCGGCGTCTCGGCGATCCGGTACTGCCGTTCGTGGAAGTCGGGGTCCTGGAGCTTGGCGGCCAGCGCGACATGGCTCGGGTTGCGGGTGTAGGTGAGGCTGGTGTCGTCGTGCTCGAAGCGGGCCACGTAGCGGCGCTCGCCCACCAGGTCGCGCAGCGGGGCGGTGCCGCCGCGCCGCTGGAGGTAACGGATGGCGTAGGCGAGGTAGTGCAGCCGCGGCGACCCGTTGGTGTACATCATGGCGTTGCCGTTGCGCGCCATGGTGTAGCACTCGTAGAACTGCTCGAAGGCCGGCAGCCCGCCCGCCCGCTTGATGTACTCGTCCGACTGGCCGGTGGCGTGCCCCAGCTCGTGGGCGAAGGTGAACTTGCCCCAGCGGAAGCCGTACTCGCGGTGGGCGGCGCCGGTGCCCAGTACGCCGTCCAGGTTCCGTTCCCAGGTCGACTTGGCCAGCTTGAGGATGGAGAACGGGCGGTCGCCGCCGTTGCGGTTGGACCAGCAGTAGGAGCCGCCGGTCTTGGCGGCGGGGAAGTCGTCGCGGGCGACGGTGGCCAGGAAGCGCGCCTGCCCGCCGAAGGCCGCGCGGCGGGCGTCGGTGACGCAGGCGTGGTTGAGGATGCCGGCCACGGCGTCGCGGGCGTCGTCGGCGGCGGCGTCGCGGGTCTTCCGCTGCGCCGCGGTCTCGCCGGCCGGGCTGGCCACGCCGTAGCCGGGGCTGGGCAGGTCGGCGATGTCGACGGTGAAGGTCTCCTTCTCCTCGAAGAACCAGAACGGCCGGATGCGCAGGGCGGGCACGGCGTCCGCGCGGACCTCCTCGAGCCAGTAGTTCTTGTGGTTCCAGTGCTCCATGGCGTTGTAGACGCCCTCGTCCACGAAGCGCAGGACGTCGGCGGCGCTGGGCAGGGGATTGCCCCGGTCGGCCCGCCGCGAGTCGCGGATGAAGTTGATGGAGACGTTGTAGAGGTAGAACGACGTGGGGTGCTCGCCGTCCATGTGGAGCTGGTGGAAGTAGTGCGCCTCGTGGTCGCCGGTGTAGCCGAACTCGTGGTTGTAGTGGTCCATCTCCCAGTGCGCGTGGTGGTCGGCGTCGTTGCGCACGGCGGCGCGGGCGCCCACCACGTGGGTGCCGGCGCGCCAGTTGGGCGCCGCCGCGGTGCGCTTGCGGCCGATGGTGTAGAACCCCTCGCGGAAGGCCACGATCTTGGCGTGGGGGACCAGGGCGGTGATGCAGTTTCGTTCTAAGGGGATGCGCGCCGACTTGGGGTCGTTCTCGTCGGTGCGGTAAAGGCGCAGCGCCGACGTCTCGGGATCGACCCGCAGGACCTTGACCCGCGACCCCGCCGCCAGCGCCTTGGGGGTGTTGCTCCCGTCGGCGTCCTGGATGGCCTGGGTGCCGCCCGCCCGGTCGAGCAGCACGACGTCGTCGAGGCTGAAGACGAGTGGGCTGTCGCTGGTCATGGTCGCGTCGCCATAGGGCTTGATGCCGTCGCGCTCGAGGATGCGCTGGAAGGTGTCGCCGCTGCCGAGGTCGCTGGCGTCGCGGGCCCAGTAGTTGGTGGAGAACCAGGCCGCGGGCAGGTCGTGGTGCTTGTGCTTCTCGACGTCGCTCAGCCGGGCCCAGGCCTCGGCGTCGACGGTGCGGATCTCCGAGTCGGTCTCGGTGTCGGCGGTGTAGACGTACCGGTCGGCGGCCTCGAAGCCGAAGTGCAGATCGTGGTCGGTGTCCTGCTCGACGTCGGGCCGGTAGACCTGCACCTGGTAGACGCCGGCGTGGTAGCGGTTCCGGGTGCGCAGCTCGCCGGCGTTCTTGCCGTAGGCCTTGAGCTGCAGGCCCCGGGGCACGTCGCGGAACGTGCCGTGGACGCGGTCGAAGTAGATGAACTTCAGGAAGTAGGGGACGGTCTCGAGCTCGTAGGGGTCGATGTAGACCGGGGTGAAGTGCGCCTGGTGCCAGATGGGGCACTCGGCCGCGGTGTGGGCGCGGTCCAGGACAAGCGGACAGTCGATGACCGGCACCTCGCCCTGGTCGAAGAAGAGCACCTCCACGCGGCGGTTCTTCTGCGAGCGGTAGCGGTCGCGCTGGGCCTCGTCGATGGGGAACGACTCGCCGCAGGCCACCAGGCGGTTGCGCTCGTCGGCCCAGCGCAGGTGGCGCTCGCGTTCGGCCGGCAGCTCGGTGACGGTGAGGTCGAGGGCGTCGGCCATCTCCTCCAGGTAGAGGTCGAAGACCGCGCGCCAGAGCTCCTCGGGCCACAGGTGCCGGGAGTTGCGCTTCACGGTGCCGGTGAGCGCGGGGTCGAGCGGGGTCGGCCAGCCCTGGGGACCGAGGTCGCGCGCGTTGGCGAAGGTCATGGCGTAATGCTCGTTGTAGCGCTCGATGAAACGGGAGAGCGCGCCCTCGGTCCTGTCGCCGTAGACGTCGTCGATGTCGCCCGGGTCGCAGGGCCAGTCCCAGCGCGGGTTGGTGGCGAAGAACTTGAGGATCTGCTGGTGGTCCTCCACCTTCTGGCGCTGCACGCAGACCCCGGCCCAGAGGTCGCGCTCGCCCTCGAGCAGGTAGCGCACGTCGAGGCCGCGCTGGCGGGCGAGGGCGTAGTTCAGCTCGAAGCCGCCCGAGGTGTCGGTGTGGCCGGCGATGAGGATCGACTGCTGCGGGTGGGCCTCGAGCTGGCGGAAGACCGTGGCCAGCGCCCGGATCCCGGTGAAGGTGATCTGGCTGCCGTCGCGCTCGGCTTCGGCCTGGCTGGTGCCCTGGTCGCCCTGGCCGCTGCTGGGACCCTCGGGGGCCTCGGGCATCATCACGCAGCTGTTCAGGTGGAAGAGGACGTCCTCCATCTCCAGGATGCCCAGCTCGATGCGCCGCAGCTGCACCTCGGCGGGGTCGCCCGTGCGGACGGGCGCCAGGCCGAGCAGTTGCTTGAAGGTGGCCAGCAGCTTGGACACCGTGCGCTCCTTCTGGGGGCGGCTGGTTGCAGTCAGGCGCGCACGTCCAGCGAGATCCTGAACCGGCCGCAGGGGACGTCGTCGGCCACGACCTTGCCGGCGTCGTCGGTCTTGGCCACGCGGATCTCCCCGTTGGGGAAGAAGATGCGGAGCTCGCGCCGGGCCAGGGCCGCGCCCTCGTCGTCCTTCACGGTGACCTCGAGCTTGTCCCGCAACTGCAGCAGCGACGAGTAGGTTTTGAGCGAGCCGATGCTCGCCTTGAAGACGTAGAACGGATTGGAATAGCGGCCGCGCTCGTGACACTCGTCCTGATAGGCCAGGAGCTCGTCGGTGACCTCGGGCCGCCAGGTCTCCTCGACCGCGTCGCCCTCCACGCTGGACTCGATGGTGTGCACCAGCTCGTCGGGACGGTTGGTGTCGCGGCGGAAAATCTCCAGCACGGCCGGCGTGCCCGCGGCAAAGCCGGCCGTTGCCACCTTCAGCGTCACGTCCTCGCCGACCTTGTGGCGCGCGGCCGACCAGCTCGCCGCCGTGATGGCGCGCAGCTTGATCTCGTAGTCGCCCGCGGCGAGGCCGGTCTTCTGGATGCCGCCCATGAGCTGGCCGCGTTCGGCGGTGTTCTCGGGCCCGGACATGTCGTAGAGGATGCCGGTGATGGGGTGGCCGCCCTTGTCGGTGAACGCCACGTCGAGGGTGTGGCCTTCCTGGCCCTCGTCCTCGCCGCTCTGTGCGTCGCCGCCGGCGCCTTCTGCGGCGCCCGCCTCAGCGGACTCGCCCGGACCGGCCTCGTCGCCGCTCCCGCCGGCGCCGCCGCCGCCACCGCCGCCCGCTCCGCCGCCGGCGCCGCCGCCGGTCTCGCCGATGAGCACGGTGGGCTCGCCCATGACGATGGGCGCCGGGCCCATGGGCGGGCACAGCGCCTGGTCGCCCATGCGGGCGGCGGGCATGCCGCAGATGAGGACCCCGGCGCTGCCCAGGGTGATGGGGCCGCCGACGTGGGGAATGGGCGTGGGGGCCGGCACGGCCATGGGGCACGAGGTCATGTCGCCCAGGCGCGCCGCGGGCTTGCCGCCGATCAGGACCGTCGGCGCGCCCGCGGTGATCACGCCGCCGTGCGCGGTGCTATCGCCCATTCTGGCCGCAGGTTTGCCCATGCGAATCGTCCCTCCAGACTCGCGCCATCTCGTGACCGGGGACGAGAATATACCACCATATCGGGGCCGGATTCAGTGAAAATCTGGAGCGGCGGGCGCGGGGCCGGCGCGCGCATTCCGATGAGCGCTCCGTCGCGGCGGGATCCGTGGTATAATCCCTGAGCAATTCTGTCTGACCCACCACGACAGGGGGATCGTCATGCGTGGAATCGCCCTCCTCGTAGCCTGCGTCATCCTCGTCCTATCGGCCGACCTCTCCGCCCAGGAACCCTTCGACTACGCCACCACCACGCGCCTGACCGGCACGACCGCCCTCGGCAGCGAGCCCGTGCGCCTCGACGTGCGCGGCGACCTGGCCTGCGTCGCCGACCTCCTCGACCTGGTCTGCCTCGACGTGTCCGATCCCGGCGAGCCGCGCGCGGTGGGCCAGATCGCCCACGACGGCGCCATCCGCGACGTGACCTTCCTCGACGACACCCACGTCGCGCTGGTCGGCGCCACCGGCTGGCTCCGCATCTACGACGTGTCCGCTCCCGAGGCGCCCGCGCCCGTGGGTTTCGTCGACCTGAACCTCGCCGCCGGGCGCGCCACCCTCGCCGGCCCGCTGCTGGTGGTGCTGGGCGCCACCGGCCTGAAGTGCGCCGACGTGAGCGATCCCACCGCGCCCGTCCTCGCCGGCTCGGGCCTCACCGACCTCGAGTTCCGCGGCATCGCCACCCTGCCGTCCGGCCAGGTCGTGGTGACCGGGAACGAGAGCATCCGGCTGGTGGACCTCGCCGACCCCGCCGACCCGGTGGTGGTCGACACTCTCATGCCGTGCTACTACCCGTATGGCCCGATGTACTTCGACGTGGTCGTGGCCGGCGACCTCATCTTCCTCACCGCCGAGCAGCCCATGCCGGTGGGCGCCAAGGACGGCGACCGCCAGCTGCCGTACCTCGTCTACATGGTCGACCTGCTGCAGCCGGACGACGACGGGCTGGTCGCCTACTGGGAGACCAACTGGAACGCCGATCTGCGGCTGCACGCCGCGGTCGGCGACCTGGTCTACGCCAGCGTGGACGAGACCCTCGTCATCTTCGACGCCGCCGTCCAGCCCGCCAACGTGCACGCCCTCGAGCCGGTCCTGGCGCTCGAGACCCCCGCCGCGATCAACGATCTCGCGGGTGGCCAGAGCTCGGTGGTCGCCGCCCTCGCCGCGCCGGCGCTGGCCACGCTGCCGGCCGCCGAGGCGGTGGGCGTGCCGGCGGTGTCGCGGTTCGGCCGCGGCCAGTTCGGCGGGTGCCTCTCGTCGCGCTGGGCCTGGTCCATCACCCGGGGCGACCTCTACTACCATCCCGGCTACAAGTCCTACCTCTGGGACCTGGCCGACCCGCTGCACCCGACCAGGCGCGACAGCGCGTCCTGCTCCTACGGCTTCGAGTTCTTCTACGACCACCGCGCCATCACCGCCCGCGGCGACCTGGTGATCTTCCGCACGAGCGGCCCCGGCGCGACCTACCTCTCCCTCGAGGACTTCGGCCAGGATCCGCCCACCACGGCCGGCTTCGACAACATGCACCGGGTCGCGGTCTTCCTGGACGGTCTGTTGCTCACCTACCTGAGCGACGGCTACGGCGAGGAGGATCTCGACGTGTTCGACATCGCCGATCCCGCCGTGCCAGTCGAGATGTCCTCCCTGGCCATCGAGGGCCAGCGCGCCGTCCGCCGTCTGACCGGCACCCGGGCCCTGGTCGAGTGCCGGATCGGCACCGGTCCGCGCCACCTCCAGCGCCTCGATCTGGACGACCCCGCCGACCCTCAGCTCACCGGCTACATCGAGATGAACCAGAACGTGACCGCCCAGACGGTCCGCGGCGACCTCGTGCTGGTGGGCGACTACAACGGCGACGTTCTCGTCATCGACCACACCACCATGACCCTGCTCGGCACGCTGCAGCGCGCGGATTCCGGCCGCGTGGTCTCGCTGGCCGCGACCGCCGAGCGCATCTGGATCTGCTGGAGCCAGGCCGGCGTGGCGCTGGTGGACCTCGCCGACCCCACCCAGCCCGCCCTCGTGAGCGAACCGGTGGCGCTGCCGGGCTCGCTCGGCGGCCTCGTGCCCGCGCCCGATGCGCCGGCCGCGTACGTGGACTGCGACCTGCTCGGGGTCCAGCTCGTGACCGCCGCTCCGGACGGCACGCTGGAACTGGTGGGCGGCGGCGGCCTCACCGCCCGCGGGGTCGGCTTCTGCGGCGACTACGTCCGCACCTACGGCGCGCTCCTGCAGCCGGCGGTCCTCGACCTCACCGCGGCGCCGATCACGTTGCCGGGTCCGGTGAGCCGATCGGTGCGCGCCGTGCCCAACCCGTTCAACCCGCAGACCGTCCTCTCCTTCGCCACCGCGGCGCCGGGAGCGGTCGACCTGGCGGTGTACGACCTGCGCGGCCGCCTGGTGCGGCAATGGCGCCTGGACGTGGCCGCCGCCGGCGAGCACGCGGTGAGCTGGGACGGGCGCGACGAGGGCGATCGCGAGGTGGCGGCCGGCGTCTACCTGGTGCGGCTGAAGACCGCGAACGGCAGTGCGAGCGGACGGGTCTGCCTGGTCCGCTGAGCGACGGGAGTGCAACTCGATCCGCCGGGGAGGCGTAGACCTGCGGTCCCTTTCCGGAAGGATGGTCCATGCGCTTCCTCGTCGTGCTGATGCTGCTCGTGTCCGCCGCCGCCACCGCGGCGCCCCTGCTCGTCCCGTCCACCGCGCCGCGGGAGGACCCCGGCGAGATCACCCTGGAGCCGTTCTGGTCGCGCGGGGGCGAGGACGACGCCGAGGTGCTCTTCGGGATCCCCGTGGACCTGGCCGTCGACGCCGCCGGCAACGTCTACGTGGTGGACAACCAGCTCGCCCAGATCCACGCCTTCGACCGCGACGGCGCGTTCCTCGGTGCGTTCGGCGGCGAGGGCGAGGGGCCCGGCGAATTCCAGCGCCCCATCGGCGTGGTGGCGCTGCCGGACGGCACGATCGCGGGCGGCAGCCAGATGGGCGGCCGCTTCGAGCGCCTGGCCGTCGACGGCACGCCCCGCGGCACGCTCCACCTCGGCCCCGACGGCCCCCAGTCGGGCTTCCTCGTGCTCTACGGCGCCGACTTCCGTGGCGGCACCTTCCTGGTGGCCTCGGCCACCAGCGCCTTCGACCAGGCCACCGGCACCATGAACCGCGTCCAGAACCTGGACACCTACGGGCTGGACGGCGCGCTGCGCGGCCACGTCGTGGCCGCCGAGTTCGAGATGGACTTCACGGGCGCGAGGCCGCTCAAGGAGAAGGAGATCCTGCGCCAGTTCCTCATGGTCCACGCCGTGGGCCCGGACGGCCGCATCTACGTGCCCCAGGCGCGCGACCGCTACGCCATCGACGTCTACACGGCCGACGGCGAACAGGTCCTCCGGATCACCCGGCCCGACTTCACCGCACCTCCCCGCAACGACCGCGAGCGGGCCCGCCTCGAGGCCCTCGTCGACAGCTGGCGCCGCAACGCCGGCCTCGATCTCCAGGTGGAGCTGGAGGACCACGAGATGGTCATCCAGGACCTCTTCGTCGACGACCGCGGCCACCTCTTCGTCCGCCACGCGGCCAGCGCCCGCGACCTGCCCGACGGCGTCTTCCTGCGCCTCGACGAGTTCACCCCCGACGGCGCCTGGCGCCGCGAGGTGCTGGTGCGCGGCGTGGGCGATCCGCTCATGGACACGCTCGCCTGGCTCGGCGACGGCCGCGTGGCCGTGCTGCGCGGCGGGGTCCTGGTCGAGCTGGAGCAATGGCGCGATGCGGCGGTGTACTGGGAGGGGGAGGACGAGGTGGTGCCCGAGCTGGTGGTGTGCGGCTGGCGCTAGGCTCTGTCTGAAAGCCCTCTCATCGCGCTGCACACCGGCACGACCCGCTCCCTTCGTTGCGGATCCTCGCCTTCGCTCGCCTGATGAAGACTGGACCGGACGCGAGTCAGCGCTGCAGCAGCACCCTTGCGGTGGCCTGCTCTTCGCCCAGGCGCAACACCGCCAGATACACTCCCGAAGCCACCGCCTGTCCGCCGTCGTCCTGCCCATTCCATTCCAGGGTTACCGGTCCCTCCGGCAACACCCCCGAATGCAAGGACCGCACGCGCCGCCCCCGCACGTCATAGAGCGTCAGGCTGCACGGCCGTCCCTCCGCCCCGCGCACGCGTAGCCCGGTGCGGGGATTGAAGGGATTGGGCCAGGCTCGTATCGACAAGGCGGGCGCCGGTGCGATTGCCCCCACCGTCGATCCTGCGGTGAATCGGTAGGCCGCCGGATCCGCACCTCGCGGCAGTGAGGCCAGCCGACCGCTGGCGTCGGCTGCCTCCAGCCGGTACTCCACCGTGGCTCCCGGCGCCGGCGCCGGGATGTATGCCACGAACGAGTCGGCGCCGACCGGGGCCAGCACCGTCTCCTGCCAGTCCACCGTACCCGTCGCGCGCCAGCGTAATCGCTGACTCGCAGCCGGCAGCCCCGCCCCGCTGCGGTCGTCGATCCAGGCTGCGATGCGCACCTCGACTCCTGCCGGCTGCGGCGAGTCCACCGGAGCGTGGAGCAGACGCAACATGCCAGGGTCGAAGATGCCCATGGTGCGGCAGTGCAGTGCGTCGTAGTCGTACCAGCCCGACGAGTGGAAGCCCAGGACCTCGTAGCCGGGCATGGCCGCCTCGTACGTGGCCAGCGCATCGTCGTCGGCTGCGATACCGAACAGCGGCACCAGGACCTGGCGGTCGAGGATGAGCGCGTTGGTGTAGGCGGCCGTGGCGTTGCCCTCGTAGACGTCGCAGAAGATGCGGAGCACACGGTAGGGTCGACCGTAACACGTGAGCGCGCTGGCGAAGGTGGCCGCCACGTCGTCGCAGCAGCCCGACTCCGGGTGCCACGACGGCACCTCCTTCACCAGCACGGTCTCCTCGTCGAGGAGCTTGGCGTAGCAGTCGATGTGCTGGATGCCGTAGATCTCGGGTTCGAGGGTGAAGCGGTAATCGCCGGTGCCCATGACCGTGGCGGTGCGCTGACGGAACGTGTGCTCGTCCATGGCCGGCGCGTTCTCGTCTAGCATCTGGCTGGTGGACCAGGCGATGCCCAGGCCGTCGGTCATGATGTTGCCGCCGGTGAGGTAGGCGAAGAGCGGGGCCAGCGGCACGCCGAGGTGGGCGGCCACCACGGCGGGCAGGGCGTCGTCCTCCTCGTAGCCGCGGCTCCGGCTCGAACGCCCGGGAAGGGCGCGCGGCGTACCGTCCTGACAGCCCGGCACCCAAGGGTAGCCGGCGAACCAGGGGTCGGCGTAGGCCATGACTCCTGCGGCGTCGAATACCGCCTGCGGGCCCCAGTCGCGGGTCCACATGCTCCAGAGGTTGCCGCGGATGAACTCCACCTGGTCCAGATCCACCCCGGCCGCATCGAACGCCGACCTGGCCTGGTTCTCGGCGCTGGCGGTCTCCACCAGGGTGTAGAGGACGTGGTTGCTGGCCAGGGCGCGGACCAGTTCCATGGGGATGCCGAGCGGCCAGCGGACGAGCGTACCCAGGGCCGGCTCCCACTCGGCGACCATGCGGGGACCCGGAGACGGCTGGGCCAAGCAGGGGTGGCAGGACAGGAGGATGGCGATGACGAGCAGGTAGCGCAGCATGAAGTTCCTCGCGGCCGGTGTTGACGGTACGCGTGGAATGATACCACGCCGAGACTCAGGGCAGGTACTTCTCGTATCGTGCTTCCCCGGTCTCGATGTCGTTCCCGAACAGCTCGAGGTACTCCACCGAGGGCAGCATCCCGCCCTCCTCGGCGAAGATGTAGATCCTCTCCAGGATCGCCTGACGACCATCGATCTCGATCATCGCCCGGAAGGTGTCGGCCACCGCATCCACCACCACGTCCCGTCCGATGTCGGCCTTCATCTCCAGCACGAGACGGTTGCCGTCGCGCTCGCGGACCTTGAAGCCGTAGGCCATCCTCTTCTCGATGCCCTTCAGGTCCTTGCGCGCGCCATCCTCGGCCAGCCGCAGCCAGTAGACCTCCACCGGGTCCTTCGGCTGCAGGTTGCCGTCGGGTTGAACGAGGGCGTCGTAGACCACGATGTTGGCGTTGGTGTTGCGCTCGATGTGGAAGAGGCGCTGGGCGGCGGCCTCGGCGGCGGGGACCGGCGAGGGCGCCAGCGACAGTAGCGCAGCGGTCAGCAGGAGACGGGCGGCAGGTTTCATCAAGACGGTGACCTCGGGCTGCAGAGGGTGTTTTCGGTGCAGCCGACAACATACCACTGGTCGGGCCCACCCTGCATCTCCGCTTTACACTTCGGCGCCGCGTGGCCACCATGAGTCCTGACCCGTTGCCGTGGCGGCGGCCCGGACCGCAGCCGCGGGGAACGAGAGGAGCGGCCGCATGCTGGAGCGACTCTTCAAGCTCGAGGCCTCGGGGACCAGGCCGTCCCGCGAGATCGCCGCCGGGGTCACCACCTTCCTGACCATGGCCTACATCATCTTCGTCAACCCCAACATCCTGGCCGAGACGGGCATGGACCGCGGCGCCCTGATCACCGCCACCATCCTCGCCAGCGCCATCGGCACCCTGCTCGCCGGCCTCTGGGGCAACGTGCCGTTTGCCATGGCGCCCGGCATGGGGCTGAACGCCTTCTTCGCGTTCTCGCTGGTGATCGGGCAGGGCGTGAGCTGGCAGACCGCGCTCGGGGTGGTGTTCGTCTCGGGCGTGATCTTCCTCGTGCTCACCATCGCGGGGGTGCGCAAGTACGTGATCACGGCCATCCCGCTCGAGCTGCGCCTGGCCATCGCGGCGGGCATCGGCCTGTTCATCACCTTCATCGGGGCGCAGAGCCTGGGCCTGATCGTGGACGACCCCGCCACCCTGGTCGCGCTCGGCCGCCTCGACACGCCGGTGGTGCTGGGGCTGGTCGGCCTGCTGCTCATCGCGGTCCTGGAGATCCGCAGGGTGAAGGGGTCGATCCTCATGGGCATCGTGGCGGTCACCGTGCTGGGCATGGTGTTCGGCGAGGTGGACCTGCCCGCGGGGGTGGTCGGCACGCCGCCGAGCCTGGCGCCCATCTTCCTGCAGATGGACGTGCTGGCGGCGCTGAAGCTGGGCATGTGGGGCGCCGTGTTCTCGTTCATGTTCGTCGACCTCTTCGACTCGGTGGGCACCGTGGTGGCCTGCTCCTACGAGGCGGACCTGGTGCGCGAGGACGGCAGCATCGAGCGGATCGACCGCGTGCTGGAGGCCGACGCGGTGGCCACCGTGATCGGCGCCATGCTCGGCACCAGCACCACCACAACCTACATCGAGTCGGGCGCCGGCATCGCCGAGGGCGGGCGCACGGGCCTGGCCTCGGTGGCCACGGGCGTGCTCTTCCTCGCGGCGCTCTTTTTCACCCCTCTCGTGGGGATCGTGCCGGCCTTCGCCACGGCGCCGGCGTTGATCATCGTCGGGGTCTACATGTTCCGGAACGTGGCGCGCATCGACTTCTCGCGGCTCGAGAGCGGGATCCCCGCGTTCGTGACCATCGTCCTGATGCCGCTCACCTACAGCATCAGCATGGGGCTGGCGTTCGGGTTCCTGACGCACATCGTCGCCATGCTGGCCGCCGGCAAGGGGCGGGCGGTGCATCCCCTGATGTGGGCCATCGGGGCGCTGGCGGTGCTGGATATCGTGCTGACGGCGGTGGCGTGAGGTGGGCGGGGAACCTGAAATCCTTCAAGTATCTGTGGTAAAATAAGATATGCCTCCGTCGTCCCCCGGGGGTTCTTCCCGGATGAATGGATTCATTCCTGAAAGAACCCCCGGATGGCGTCGGACCCCTACAGCGCGTCGATGATCGCGTTGAACGTCGCCGACGGCCGCATGGCGCGGTCGCAGCGCGACGGATCCGGATGGAAGTACCCGCCCAGATCCACCGCCTCGCCCTGCGCCGCCAGCAGCTCGGCGGCGATCGTCTCCTCGTTCTCGCTCAGCGCCGCGGCCACCGGCGCGAACCGGGCCTTGAGTCCGGCGTCCTCGTCCTGCGCCGCCAGCACCTGCGCCCAGTAGAGCGCCAGGTAGAACGTCGCGCCCCGGTTGTCGATCTCGTGCACCTTGCGCGACGGGTAACGCGCGTGCTCGAGGTACTGGCCGATGGCCTCGTCCAGGGTCCGCGCCAGCAGCGCGGCGGTCGGGTTGCCGGTCTGCTCGGCGACCTTCTCCAGCGACGGCACCAGCGCGCAGTACTCGCCGAGCGAATCCCAGCGCAGGTGGCCCTCGGCGAGGAACTGCTGCACGTGTTTGGGCGCCGAGCCGCCGGCGCCGGTCTCGAACAGCCCGCCGCCGTTCAACAGAGGCACGATGGACAGCATGCGGGCCGAGGTGCCCAGCTCGAGGATGGGGAAGAGGTCGGTGAGGTAGTCGCGGAGCACGTTGCCGGTGACGGCGATGGTGTCCTCGCCGTTGCGGACGCGGGCGAGGGTGAACGCCATGGCCTCGACCGGCGCGAGGATGCGGATGTCGAGGCCCGCGGTGTCGTGCTCGGGCAGGTAGGCCTCCACTTTCTTGATCATCTCGGCGTCGTGACCGCGGGCGGAGTCGAGCCAGAAGACCGCCGGCGCGCCGGTGGCGCGGGCGCGCGCCACGCCCAGCTTCACCCAGTCGCGGATGGCCTCGTCCTTGGCCTGGCACATGCGGAAGATGTCGCCGGTCTCGACGTCCTGGGAAAGCAGCACGGTGCCGTCCTCGGCGACCACGCGGATCACGCCGGGGCCGGACGCCATGAAGGTCTTGTCGTGGGAGCCGTACTCCTCCGCCTTCTTGGCCATCAGGCCCACGTTGGCGACGCCGCCCATGGTGGCGGGGTCGAACTGGCCGCGTTGCTGGCAGTCCTCCACCACGGTCTGGTACATGGTGGCGTAGCAGCGGTCGGGCACCATGGCCACGGTGTCCTGGAGCTCGTCGTTCCGGTTCCACATGCGGCCGCCGTCGCGGATCACCACGGGCATGGACGCGTCCACGATCACGTTGTTGGGCACGTGGAGGTTGGTGATGCCGTGGCGCGAGTCGACCATGGCCAGGGCGGGGCCCGACTCGTAGCAGGCCGCGATGTCGGCCTCGACGGCGGCCTTCTCGGCGGCGGGCAGGCGGTCGAGCTTGTCGAGCACGTCGGCGAGTCCGTTGTTCACGTCGACCCCGACCGCGGCGAGCGCCTCGGCGTGGGGCTCGAGGGCGTCGGCGAAGTACACGGCGACGCAGTGGCCGAACATGACCGGGTCGGAGACCTTCATCATGGTGGCCTTGAGGTGGAGCGAGAGGAGCGCGCCGTCGGCCCTGGCCGCGTCCATCTGCGCCGCGTAGAACGCGCGCAGCGCGGCCACGTTCATCACCGCGGTGTCGATCACCTCGCCGGCAAGCAGCGCGAGCTTCTCCTTGAGCACGGTCACCGCGCCGGCGGGGTCGACGTGCTCGATGCGTACGCTGGTGGGCGCGGCCACGGTTACGGAGCGCTCGCTGCCGTAGAAGTCCTTCTCGGTCATGTGGGCCACGCGGGTCTTCGAGCCCGACTCGGGCCAGGGCTTCATCATCCGGTGCGGATGCTTGCGGGCGAAGGCCTTCACCGAGGCGGCGGCCCGGCGGTCGGCGTTGCCTTCGCGCAGCACCGGGTTGACGGCCGAGCCGAGGACCACGGCGAAGCGCGCGCGCAGCGCCTTCTCCTCGTCGGTCCGGGGCTCCTCGGGGAAGTCGGGGATGTCGTGGCCCTGGGCCTGCAGCTCCCTGATCGCCTCCTGGAGCTGGGGGATGGAGGCGCTGATGTTGGGCAGCTTGATGATGTTGGCGTCGGGCGACTTGACGAGGTCGCCCAGGCGCGCGAGTTCGTCGGGGATCTTCTGGGCGTCGGTGAGGCGCTCGGGGAAGTTCGCCAGGATGCGGCCGGCGAGGGAGATGTCGGCGGTCTCGATGGCGACGCCGGTCCCCCGGGTGAAGGCCTGCACGATGGGCAGCAGGGCGTGGGTGGCCAGGGCCGGCGCCTCGTCGATCTGCGTCCAGGTGATCTTGGCGGAAGACATGGTTCATTTCCCCTCTGCGTTGTACACGATCCAGCGCGGCCTGCGCGCCCGGCCAGGGTCCGATCCCGAACAGTCAAGAATATATGCAAAAACGATGATCACCAGTGTTCAGGGCGTGGAGATTCAGAGCGGCGACCCGCAATCCTTGCAGAACCGGGCGCCGTGGTCGTGCCCCTCGCTGGCGCACTGGGGGCACACCTGGGTGCTGACGCGCCGGTTGTCCGCCCGCGACATCTCCGAGGCCACGATGCCCGTCGGCACGGCGATGATGGCGAAGCCCAGCACCATGACCACCGCCGCCACCGCCTGGCCCAGGGCCGTGCCGGGCGAGATGTCGCCGTAGCCCACGGTGGTCATGGTCACGATGGCCCAGTAGATGCTGCGCGGGATGCTGGTGAAGCCGTGGGCCTCGCCCTCGATGAGGTACATCACCGAGCCGAACACCACCACCATGGTCAGCACGGTGGAGAAGAAGACGACGATCTTGCGGCTGCTGGCGCGCAGGGCCCGCGCCATGATGTTGGCCTCGTCGAGGAACTGCACCAGCTTCAGCACGCGGAAGATGCGCAGCACGCGCAGGATGCGGATCACCAGCAGGTACTGGCTGCCCGGGAAGACCAGGCTCAGGTAGGTGGGCAGGATGGCCAGCAGGTCGACCACCCCGAAGAAGCTGGTGGCGTAGCGGCGGGGCTGGCCGATGCACGAGAGCCGCAGCAGGTACTCGATGCTGAAAAGGATCGTGAAGATCCACTCGACGGTGGTCAGCTGCGGGCCGTAGGCCTCACGGATCGTGCGCACGCTCTCGAGCATCACCGCGAGCACGCTGGCCAGGATGGCCCAGATCAGCGCCAGGTCGAAGAACCGGCCGGCGCGGGTGTCCGCCTCGAAGATGATCTCGTGCAGACGGGCGCGCAGATGGCTGTCGGGTTTCTTGCGTGCGGGTATGGGTGCCATGTGCGGCATGATAGGGCACTGTCGCGGTGGCGTCGACGGCGGAACGGTCGCCAGATGGGGGAGGCTGCCATATCTTGACCATAACTGTCATTTATAAACGGGAGGCATGCCGTGCCTGGTTCGGATCATGGAGAGACGCCGCCGCGCCGCCCCCGCGTCGTCATCGTCGGCGGCGGTTTCGGCGGCCTGAACGCGGCCAAGGGCCTGCGGCGGGCCTCGGTGGACGTGGCGCTCTTCGACCGCAACAACTACCACCTCTTCCAGCCTCTGCTCTACCAGGTGGCCGCGGCGGTGCTGTCGCCCGCGGAGATCGCCGAGCCCATCCGCAAGATCCTCCGCCGCCAGCGCCACTGCCGCGTCTACCTCAACCGGATCGAGGCGGTGGACCTGGCGCGCCGCGTGGTGCGCCACGAGGGCGGCGAGACCGGCTACGACTACCTGATCCTGGCCACCGGCGCCACGCACAGCTACTTCGGCAACGACCACTGGGAGGAGCACGCCCCCGGCCTGAAGACCATCGACGACGCCCTCGAGATCCGCCGCCGCGTGCTGCTGGCCTACGAGGAGGCCGAGCAGGAGGCCGACCCCGCCGCCCGACGCGCCAAGCTGACCTTCGTGGTGGTGGGCGCGGGCCCCACCGGGGTGGAGCTGGCGGGAGCGCTCAAGGAGATCGCCGCGCGCACCATTCCCCGCGACTTCCGCAACATCGACACCACCACCGCGCGGGTGATCCTCCTCGAGGGCGCCGACCGTGTCCTGCCGGGCATGGATCCCCCGCTCTCGGCCCAGGCCCAGCGCGACCTCGAGCGCCTCGGCGTGGAGGTGCGCACCGGCACCATGGTGACCGGTGTCGACGGCGAGGGCGTGGCCATCGGCGACGAGTTCGTGGCGGCGGCCAACGTGCTCTGGGCGGCCGGGGTGGCGGCGTCGCCGCTGGCGCGCAGCCTGGACGTGGACCTCGATCCGCGCGGTCGGGTCGTGGTGGACGCCGACCTCTCGCTGCCCGGCCATCCCGAGGTCTTCGTGGTGGGCGACCTGGCCCACGTGCGCGACGAGCGCTACCGGGACGGTCTGCCGGGCGTGGCCCAGGTGGCGATCCAGGGCGGCCGTCACGTGGCACGGATCATCGCTCGCGAGGTGCGCGCGGAGAAGGCCGCGGAGCCCCGGCCGGCCTTCCGCTACCGCGACAAGGGCACCATGGCCACCATCGGTCGTCGGCACGCCGTGGCCGAGATCGCCGGCCGCCAGCTCACCGGCTGGCTGGCTTGGGTGGCCTGGGGCCTGGTGCACATCATGTTCCTCATCGGGTTCCGGGCCAAGGTGGCGGTGATGTGGGACTGGCTCTGGAACTACCTCTCCTTCGACTCGGGCGCGCGCCTGATCACCGGCTCGCCGCGGCTGAAGGTCAAGCGGACGCTCAGCGACGACGAGGTGGCGGCGCTGGCCGGGCGGCGCTAGGCCCAGGTCAGCGCAGGATCCAGTGGCGCACGCCTTCGTCGGCGAGGAAGGTCTCGGCCCGGTCGCCGTGCAGCATGGCCAGCGTGGCCAGCAGCCCGGCCTCGGTGCAGGTGTCGCCGAGGACGGTGACCGAGCGTGGGGCGCGCAGCAACGGCCAACCGGTGCGCGGGTTGAGGATGTGGGGATAACGCACGTTTCCGCGCTGGAGGAATCGCCGGGCGTCGCCGCTGGTGGCGATGGCGCCGGTGGTGAGCTGGAGCCGGAGCACCGCCTCGTCGGGGGCTCCCGGCCGCTCGACGCCCACCTCCCACGGCTGGCCGTCGCGCCGCGTGCCCCAGGCGCGCAGGTCGCCCCCGAAGTTCACCAGGACGGCGCCCGCCGCCCGGTCGGCGAGGCGCGTGATCACGCGGTCGACGGCGTACTCCTTGCCGATCCCGCCGAGGTCGACCTCCATGCCCGGCGGCAGGGTCACGACCGGGCGCTGCCAGGACACCTTGTCCCAGCCGATGAGCGGCAGCAGCGCCTTGACCTGCTTGCGCGAGGGGACGCGGTCGCTGCCGTCGAAGCGCCAGAGACGGCGCAGGACGCCCGAGGTGATGTCGAAACGTCCCTCGCTCAGGGCGAAGCACTGGTCGGCGAAGTCGAGGAGGTCGGCGGTCTCGTCGTCCACGGTCACCGGCTGGCCGGCGGCGCCGTTGATGGCGTGGACGATGTTGTCGTCGCGGTAGCGGCTGAACTTGTGCTCGATGCGGTGCGTCTCCGCCGCGGCTTCCTCGCTGCAGAGGCGGGCGTGCTCGGCCCGGTCGAGGTCGAGGAGGATTTCGCAAGGGCTGGCCATGGCGGTGAAGGTGGCCTGCCAGTGGTCGCCCTTGCGCACGAGGTCGAGGGGCACGGGTCAGATTCCCAGCGAGTACCCCACCTGGACGATGAACGCGTCCACCGTGGGGAACAGGTCGTAGTCCCGGAGCACGCCGATGGCGTTGCCGGGGTGGCTCTCGCCGGTCTGGGCGTAGTACTCGATCCGCGCCATGAACTGCTGGCCGCCGCCCACGGGGCGTCCGTAGGTGAGGCCGACGGTGTAGCCGTTCATGTCGCCCAGCCGGTAGTCGGCCGAGGCATGGGCGGGCAGGGCCTCGCCGCTGACGAGATAGCGCCGGTAGAACTCCGCGGCGGTCTGCGTGTAGAGGCGTCCGTGCGGTTCGAGGTACTGGCCGCGGCCCAGGTTCCAGCGGTAGTGCAGCTCGACGGTGTGCGAGGTGATGTTCCAGTCGTCGTTCATGAAGCGGTAGGAGAGGCGCACGTCGTTGTTGCCGAGGCGCCGCACCAGGCGCCCGTAGAGGATGTGCTTGTTGCGCGCGTCGGGGCGATGCTCGAAGAGGTACTCGTCGGGGTCGCCGGTGGTGGGGTCGACCTGGCTGAGCACCTTGTACGGGTCGGTCTGGTAGCCGTCGACCTGGCTGTAGGTGTAGTTGAGGTGGCAGACCGTCTTGCGGTCCAGGACCTGGGTGAGGCCGACGCCCAGATCGAGCACCTGCTTGGAACCGTCGCCGGCCAGGCGCGGCTGCTCGCCGCCGGCCGGGGCCATGGGCGCGAAGGGTTCGGGGCGGCCGCCTTCGGGATTGATGGAGTCGTCGAAGTAGCCGGCGCGCGCGGTCAGGGTGGTGTTGCGCTTGTTGAAGTCGCGGGTGAGGCTGGTATTGGCGCCGAGCGAGGCGTAGTCGTGCTCGGTGGAGCCGTAGAGGCCCACGCCCCAGGTGGTGACCCGGCCGAGGGGCATGCTGTAGTTGCCGCTCAGCGCGACCCGCGTGTCGCGGAAGGTGTCGTCGAGCGGGGTGGCGCCGGGCGCGGTCTGGAACGAGCCGGCGCCCGATGGTCGGGTGAAGGTCTGCGGTCGTGAGGACGGCGTGGCGCCGTTGGCCGAGGCGCCCGTGAGCGCGTCGAACACCAGCCGGAAGCTGGTGGCCTTGCCGTCGGCGAAGGTGTGCTGCAGGTCGGTGACGGCCTCGAGCGCCGAGACGCGGTCGGGTTCGGTGTAGCCTAGGATCGCGGCATCCACTTCCACGGCCTTGGCGGCGGGTCCCGAGACGCCGAGCACGGCGCAGGCGGAGATCAGCGCGCCACGGAGCTTGCCCCGGGTCTTGTTAGTTGCAGCCACAGCCACCTCCGCCGCCGGCCAGACCGCCGGTGGTCGCTTCCTTGCTGAAGTAGATGTGCTCGTCGAGCGCGGTCACCAGAGGAGCGGGGTCGACCTGCATGCCGGGCTCGGCGAGGATGTCGCGCTCCCAGGGCTCGACGCCCATGCTGGCGCAGCCGGATAGCGCGATGACGCCGAGAACCAGCAGCAGCGCCAGTCCGGACAGGACCCTAGTGCGCATGGGGAATGGCCTCCTGGCTCAAAAGGTTGGCGACGGCCCGCTCGCGGGCGTCGGCCTCGGCGGTGAGGAAGCCCACGTGCTGTTCGTGGAGCTGTCCTTGCCGATCGTACAGGAAGGAGCTGGGCATGCCGGCCAGGTCGTACTGACGGGCCAGCACACCCTCGGGATCGTGGACCACCACGATGTGCGGGTCGAGCTGGGCGAGCATCTTCTCGGCCGTGGCGAGCTGCTTGTCCAGGTTCACCGCCACCACCACGAGGCCAGCGTCGGCATGGTTGGCGGCGAGCTTCGACAGCCATGGCAGGGAGACCGCGCACGGCTTGCACCAGGACGCCCAGAAGTCGATCAGGACGACCTGGCCGGCATGATCCTCGAGGTGGAAAGCGTCGGGAGCGAGGATCGGTGCGGCGGGTTCGTCGGCGAGAACGGGCGTGGTCAGGACGATCGCCGCGAGTCCCAGTACCAGGACCAGGCCGCGGATCGTCGGCGGGCACTCGAAGGGCATGGTGCATCCGTTCGCTGGTGATTATCGCGCCCGCAGGATGGTCAACGCGAGCTGGCTCATTTTCGTCCTGAATCGAACGCGGCGCAACAACGGAAGTTCCGGACCCGGGTCAGCGCCGGATTCGCACCAGCACCCCGGTGCCGATCGCCCCGGCCAGGACCACGGCGGCGCGCAGGGTCCAGAGCCCGCCGCCGTCCAGTCCGCGCCCGAGCGTCATCAGACTGACGCCGATGGCCGCCCACATCATCACCAACGCTGCGATCCGCGCCCGTCGGGGCATGCGCGCTCCGGGTTCGAGGTACGCCTGGAACGGGGCGAAGAAGCGGCTGCGCACCAGCTTCTCCTCGAGCCACGGGCAACTCCGGGTGAAGCACCAGGCCGCCGCGATGAGGAACACCGTGGTGGGCAGCCCGGGCACGACCACGCCCACCGCCGCCAGGCCGACGCACAGCACCCCGAGCGCGGCGAGCAACCACCGGCGCAGCGAGTCGGCGCGGGGGGCCTGTGGCGAGATGGCGATGTCGGCGGCACGGCGTGGCATGACGGCTCCCGGGACCTGTCGGCTGACGAGGCGAAGGCGGCGGCTTCATGGCGATCCGCCGGCCACAATCTGGACCCGTCGCGAAGAAATGGCGAGCCTGCAATTTCCGGATCTCCGGGCGCCGGTCCGGTCCGGCCGGGCGGCCGGCGGCATCCCGCCTCCTGACCGAACGCGATAATCCTGGCGCTCGGGCCCGGTTTCAGCTACCTTGAAACCCAAGGCCGGCTCGGACACCCAGTCCGGGCCGGTTTCGCGGAATCACCCGCGGGATCTGTCGAGCTGAGAGTGCCTTGGCTCCATAGAGCCAAGGAGTCATATATTTTGACCTTCTCCCAGTTCGATTTCGATCCCCGCCTCCAGGCTGGGATCGACGCCGTGGGCTATACCCAGCCCACTCCCATCCAGCAAGCCGCCATTCCCGAGGTCCTCGCCGGCCGTGACGTGCTGGGCGTGGCCCAGACCGGCACCGGCAAGACCGCCGCGTTCATGCTACCCATTCTGCAGAACCTGCTCGATGGTCCGCGGGGCAAGGTGCGGGTCCTGGTCCTGGCGCCCACCCGCGAGCTCGCGGAGCAGATCTACCAGGCCACGCTCGGCTTCAGCAAGCAGACACGGATCCGCACCACGGCCATCTACGGCGGCGTGGGCAAGCGGCCCCAGGCCGAGAAGCTGCAGCGCGGCGTGGAGATCGTGGTGGCCTGCCCCGGCCGTCTACTCGACCTGCACGGCGATGGCGATCTCGACCTCACCCACGTGGAGACCCTGGTCCTCGACGAGGCCGACCGCATGTGCGACATGGGTTTCCTGCCCGACATCCGCCGCATCCTGGCCGAACTGCCGGTCCGCCGCCAGAACCTCTTCTTCTCGGCCACCATGCCCTACGAGATCCGGACCCTGGCCGACGGCATGCTGGTGGATCCGGCTTCGGTGACCATCGGCACGGTGGCGCCTGCGGCCACGGTGTCGCAGTCGCTCTATCCGGTCACCGAGGCGCTGAAGGGCACGCTGCTCGCGGCGATCCTCAAGCAGAACGGTCGCGAGCGGACCCTCATCTTCACCCGCACCAAGTACCGCGCCCGGAATCTGGCCGTGGTGCTGGGGCGACAGGGACACCGCGTGGCGGCGCTGCAGGGGAACATGACCCAGAGCAAGCGGCAGGCGGCCATCGACGGGTTCCGTCAGGGTCGCTACGACGTCCTGGTGGCCACCGACATCGCCGCGCGCGGCATCGACGTCACCGGCATCGAAAAGGTCGTCAATTACGACATGCCCGATTCTCTCGACGCCTATACCCATCGCGTGGGCCGCACCGGTCGCGCGCTCTGCACGGGCGAAGCCGTGAACCTGGTCTCGCCGGCGGACACGCCGGTGGTGCGCGACATCCAGGAACAGCTGGGCTCGCCGCTCGAGCAACGCGTGATGCCCGGGTTCGATTACGGCACTTTCACGCCGCGCCTGCTGGTCGTGCCGCGCAAGAGCTCCACCCGTGGATCGCGGGGATTGGGAAGTCGTCGGGCCGGTAGCGGTGGGCGTTCGCGCCGCCGCACGTCACGATTCGCCTAGCACGCGCGAACCAGCCGAGGAGGACACATGGCTCGCAATAATTTCAACTTCCAGAAGCGCCAGAAGGAACTGGCCAAGAAGAAGAAGCGCGAAGAGAAGCTGGCCCGCCGGCAGGAGCGCAAGCAGGATGGCACCGACGAGGTGGTGCTCGCCAAGGTGAACGAGTTCGGCGAGGTCATCGAGGAGCCAGCCGAACCGCAGGACGCCGAAGCCGAGGCCGAGGCCGAGCAGACCGAGGAGCCGGCCAGTTCCGAGCGCTGAGCGGCGCACCAGATTCAGGAATGACAGGAGCCCGGCCGTCGTGCGATGGCCGGGCTCTTCGTGTGTCGTCTGCCGTGTGGATCAGCGCGCGTTCACGCGGACCGGTTCGGCCATGATCTCGTTCTGCCAGCGACCCTGGATGGCCTTCCAGCCCAGGATCTGGTAGACGGCGCAGATGCCGACGGCGACGTAGACGATCCGCGAAAGCGCCGACCAGTCACCGAAGATGGTGGCCACGAGGTCGAAATTGAACAGGCCGACGAGGCCCCAGTTCAGGCCGCCGACGACCAGCAGCACGGCAACGATCACGTCGATGGTCTTCATGTCTCGTTCTCCTCTATGGATGGCCCGGTCGGATGCTGAGCGACCGGGTCGGTCTTTTGCATGCCAGGAACATGGACAAAATATGGACAATAGAGTGTTTGTCAAGGGACGCGCCCTGCTTGTAATTCTTCCGCTAATTCTCTCTATTGGCTATATAGTGGTGTAAAGGCAGAGTAATGGCGGTTTTTCAAAGCAAGGGCAGCGATGTGGCTCTAGTATTTATGTCCAGAAATTTATAGATTATACCTTGACATTAACAAGACACGGGCTATCATGTATCCCGTAGCCAATGGATCTGAAAGCGACGCGACCATCGCGTGCAGCACATAAACCCGAGCAAGGATGGATGACCGATGAACACCAAGCGAAACCTTTCCGTGATGGCCATGGTGCTGACCATGAGCATGACCTTGACCGCGTCCCAGGCCGTGGCCGGCGACTGCGGGGCCAGCGCAACGAAGGCCAAGGCGACCCACGCCATGGTCACCGAGTCCGTCCCGGCGATCTACGACCTCGCCGGTGAAGCCGGTTTCTCCACCCTGACCGCCGCCATCGACGCCGCGGGTCTCAGCGAGACCCTCAACAGCGATGGTCCGTTCACCGTGTTCGCGCCCACCAACGAGGCCTTCGCCAAGCTGCCCGCGGGCACGCTGGAGTCCTTGCTGGCGGACAAGGAAGCCCTGACCAAGGTGCTGCTTTACCACGTGACCAGCGGCGAGGTCATGGCCGCCGAGGTGGTCGACCTGCGCGCGGCCCAGACCCTGAACGGCGAGAAGGTGAAGATCGGCGTGGAGAACGGCGTGACAATCAACGATGCCAACGTGGTCAAGGCCGACGTGCGCGCTCAGAACGGCGTCATCCACGTCATCGACACGGTCCTGATCCCGAGCAATCTGTAGCGATGTGATTCCGGACGGGAAGGTGGCGCCGTCCGGATGGGTGAGGGATGGCCGGAGCGAGTTAGGCCGGCCTCCCCACCCCGATTCGGGGCGGGATGGAGGAGAGAGGGTCTCCGTCCCGCCTCAGCCGAAACGGAACCTGGTAGATAGATCCTGACAGACAACCTGGAAACACTTCAGCCCGACGAAGCGGGTTTGCGAAAGGAAGACCGATGAAGCGCTCTCGTGAACTGACTCTGCTCATGGCGCTGCTGGCCATGATGACGCTGGGCCTGACCGGCTGCAGCGATGACGACGACGATAATCCCATGGATCCGCCCCAGAACGACATGGCGTCGTTGCGTGTGGTGCATGCCTCTCCGGATGCTCCCGAAGTCGACATCTATGTCAATGATGGCTCCGATCCCGTCATCACGGCGCTCGGCTATGGCGCCGCCTCCGCCTACCTGGAAGTTGCGGCGGGCACCTACGACGTGCAGATCCGGGCTCACGGCGCGGACCCCAGCACGGATCCTGTGTTCGAGGTGGAAGGTGTGATGCTGGCCGAGGGTCAGGTCATGACGGCCGTGGCGGCCGGGCTCCTGGGCAGCGCCGACGAGGCTGATCGCTTCCGCGTCCTGCCCTACACCGAGAACTTCGAGAATCCTGGCTCCGGCAATGCCGCGGTGCGCATCGTCCATGCCTCGGCAGATGCGCCCACCGTGGCGCTGGATGTCAACAACGACGGTACTCCGGAGGTCAGTGAGTTCATGCGCTTCGCCGAGACCGGCGAGGCCGGGGTCCCGCTGCCCGCCGGCTCCGCGATCCGCATAGGCGTCTGGGCCGGCGATCCGCTGGCGCGGGCTTCGGTCTTCACCACGCCGCAGTTGCCGGCCGGCGCCAACCTCTTCGTCATCGCCACCGGTCTGCTCGCCGGCGATCCGCTGGATGACGGCTTCAGCTTGCTGGCCGTGGGTCCGGACGGTGCGATCGGCTTCATTCGCCAGGACGCCAAGGCCATGGTCTACGCCCTGCACGGCAGCCCCGATGCGCCGCCGGTGGACATCGATGCCGATGGCACCGAGGTGGTCACCAATCTGGCCTTCGGGTCGTTGAGCGACATGCTCGAGGTGTGGCCAGGCGCTTATGATCTCGACTTCCGTGGGGCCGGCTCCACCGATGTCGCGGCCAGCGACATGACCCCGTACCTCGAGCCCGGCATGACCTACCTGGCCATCGCCACCGGCTTCCTGGGTGGCGACACCCCGGCGTTCCAGCTCTTGCCCGTGGCTGACGAATTCATGGGCACCGCCGAGGCGCTGGTGCGGGTTGTGCACGCTAGCCCCGACGCTCCGCCCGTGGACGTGGGCCCCATCGTCGACGACAAGGTGGCGGCCATCACCGACTTCACCGATCTCGACTTCACCGAGTCGAGCCCCGCCATGGGCACGGAGCTTCCCGTCGGGGCGCTCACCGTGGGCGTGGCCGCGACCGGGACCGATGATCCGGCCGCGACCTTCGACATCACGACCTATGTCGGCCTGCGCGGTTTCGCCGTGGCCTGCGGCAGCCTCGGCGGCACCGGAGAGGCCTTCCGTCTGGTGCTGGTCCTGACCGAGGGCGCCACCTGGACCGCGGCCGAGGTGATGCCGAACATGTGAGCAAAGCCTGTCGCTGTCGGAGATTGAAGAAGGAGCCCGACCACCACGGTGGTCGGGCTCCTGTTCGTCGCGTCGAGACGGGACTGGCGGTCCGGGTCAACCCTCGCGAGTGAATCCTCGCTCCTGCCGCAGGCAGATCTGAACGAGCCAGAGCATGACCGGCACCTCGATCAGCACCCCGACCACCGTCGCCAGGGCGGCGCCCGAGCCGAGTCCGAACAGCATCACGGCGGTGGCGATGGCCACCTCGAAATGATTCGAGGCTCCGATCAGCGCCGCCGGCGCGGCGTCCTCGTACCGCAGCTTCAGGCGCCTCGCCGCCCAGAAGCCGAGTCCGAAGATCAACATGGTCTGCAGGAAGAGCGGCACCGCGATCCAGACGATGGTCAGCGGATTGGCCACGATCACGTCGCCCTTGAAGCTGAACAGCAGGACCAGCGTGCTGAGCAGGGCCGCGATGGTGATGGGGGTGAGGAAGGGCAGGAAGTTCGCCTGGAACCACGCCTCGCCGCGTGCCGCGAGGAGCCAGCGTCGCGACAGGTAACCCGCCACCAGCGGCAACGCCACGTAGACCCCGATGGACAGCAGCAGCGCCTGCCAGGGCACCGGCAGGCGGCCGACCCCGAGCAGGAAGCCGCCGAGCACCCCGTACAGCACCAGCATGGTGAGCGAGTTGAGGGCCACCATCACCAGCGTCAGCCCGTCGTTGCCTCGGGCGAGGTAACCCCAGACCAGCACCATGGCCGTGCAGGGCGCGATGCCGAGCAGGATGCAGCCCGCGAGATAGCTGCGCCAGAGCGGCACCTCGAGCATCTTCACGCCGTCGGTCAGCACCACGGTGCCGGCGCCGTGGCTGGCGCCGACGGGCAGGTCGAGCCCGAAGGGCATCTTCACCAGGTCGACGGCGTCCGGCCCGATGAGGCCACGGAAGACGACGCCCAGGAAGAGCGCGGCGATCCCCACCATGGTGAACGGCTTGACCGCCCAGTTGACGAACAGCGTCAGCAGCACGGGCCGGGTATTGCGGCTCGCCCGTGCCACGCGGCCGAAGTCGATCTTCACCATGATGGGGTACATCATGAAGAAGAGGCAGACCGCGATGGGGATCGACACCACCGGCGCCCCGGCGACGTCGATGGTCCAGCCATCGAGGGTGCGGGCGATGCCGGGGGCGAGACGGCCCAGGGCGATGCCGGCGAGGATGCAGAGCCCCACCCAGACGGAGAGGTAGCGTTCGAAGATGCTGGTCATCCGGCGAGCTTCGCTCATCGGGAATCCTCCGGTGGGGGGCAGCAGGTTTCGCCGCGCTGACGACGGCAGAGAACGGTGGGATCCTCGGCCAGGATGCGCCGCAGCGCGGCACGGTCGCTGGCGAGGTCGGGGTCGTTGGCGAGGTCGGCGCGGAGCCAGGCGAGAGGCGGGCTGTCCTGCACGCCGTCAGCTAGCCGGTAGAAGACCCAGCGGCCGTCCTGGCGGCTCGCCAGCAAGCCGGCGCGCACGAGCTGGGCCAGGTGCCGGGAGACGGTGGCGCCCGAGACCCGGAGCAGTTCGGTGATCTGGCAGGCGCAGAGTTCGCTTTCACTGGCGAGGGCGACCACGGTACGCAGGCGGTTCCGGTCGGCCAGGGCCTTGAGCGTGCTGAGGGCGGAGTCCATGGTGTTGCCCATTTCATTTAGCCAAAAGACTAAATAAGAGAAATGGCGCGAATCCACCACTCCGAGGCACAAGATTCTCGAGCGCGATGTCGGCCCGGGCATGAGCTTGCCCGGGCCGGTCCCGCCGTTCGGATCAGGTGAGCGTGGCCAATCCGGCGCTTCGGGTGGCGACGATCGTCTCCACCAGCGCGGTGTAGTCCGCCGCCCCGCGCGAACGCGGCGCATGTTCGAAGATCGTCTTCCGCCAGCCGAACGCCTCGGCCAGCTCCACGTTGACCCGGATCGGCCGGCAGACCAGGCGGCCGAAATTCTCGCGCAACAGCTCGAGCGAGTCGCCGGACTGGCGGGTCCGCAGGTCGTGGAAGGTGGGCAGGACGTGGCGCAGGCAGAGCTGGTCGGCGTGCTTGCTGACGCGCTCGACGTGCCGCACGAAATCGAACACGCCGGCCAGCGCAGCCGGGCTGAGCATGACCGGGGCCAGGACGTCGTCGGCGCACGCCAGCACGTTGACCGCGATGGCGTCCACGCCGGGCGCGGCATCGAGGACCACCTCGTCGTAGCGGTCGGCCACCGGGGCGAGGGCCTCGGCCAGCGCGCGGTGACCGTCGTGCTCGCGCCGTGCGATGGCCAGGGCCGCGCGGGTGAGGTGATGGTCGCTGGCCACCAGATCGAGGCCCGGTCGGGCGTGGGTGACGGCCTGGAGGATCTCCGCCTCGCCCGTGAGCACCTCGGTCAGGGTCAGGTCGGGCGCCACGCCCAGCGCCTTGGCGCATTGCCCCTGCGTGTCGGTGTCCACCAGCAGCACGCGCCGGCCGCGCAGGGCCAGCCCGTGAGAGAGGTTCACGGCGGTGGTGGTCTTGCCGACCCCGCCCTTGGTCATGGCGACGGCGATGATGCGCATGGCGACTCCTTACGTTGCCACGCCTCGTAGAAACGATCGTGCCAGCGAGGGAAGAATCGCCTAGGGGATTGCAGGACATGGGGATGGGGCGGTGCTCGCCGGACCGGCCGGCCACGGTCTGTTGCACATGGCACGCCCGTCAGGAGGCGAACTGCGCTGGCCATGCCAGGTCCGGAACGCAGGCGGTGCCGCGTCAGTCCGCGATGAGGTCGTTCAGCAGATCCCTGGCGGCGGCCTCGTTCTCCGGCGCGACCTGGATCTCCACCGGCCCCGACACCGGATTGACCGGAACCAGCCGTCCGATGCCGAACAGGTCCTGGATGCCCTCGCCGCGGGCCAGGTACTCGATCCCCGCGCCCTCGAGGATGCCCTCGGCCATGGCGATGAGTCCGAGATCGCTGGTCTCCAGCACGGTCCTGAGGTCGAGGTCGTGTGTGTTCTCGCTCATGGCGCCGCTCCCCGGGTTGGTCCGTGGCCGTCCTAGCCGTGCACGCCGGCGGCCTCGCCGCCCGTGCTCGTCACCCACTCGTCGTAGGTCCCATCATACACTAGGGGCGGGGCGGCGGGTACCCCGTCGCCGTCTCCTGGCCGCAATTCCAGCACGCGGGTGCTGAGGCCGCGCAAGAAGGTGCGGTCGTGGCTCACGAAGAGCATGGTACCCTCGAAGTCGCGCAACGCCGCCACGAGCATCTCCTTGGTCTCCAGGTCGAGGTGGTTGGTGGGCTCGTCGAGGATCAGGAAGTTGGGCGGATCGAAGAGCATCTGCGCCAGGACCAGCCGCGAACGCTCGCCGCCCGACAGGACGCGGATGGGCTTGTCGACGTCGTCGCCCGGGAACTGGAACGCGCCGAGCAGGCTGCGCAGCACGCCCTGGCCGGTGGCCGGGAAGGCCTGCTGGAGCTGCGCGAAGACCGTGCGGTCGGGGTCGAGCTGCTCCAGCGACTGCTGGGCGAAGTAGCCCACCTTCAACGACGCGCCCAGCCGCACGGTGCCCGCATCCGGCGGCAGCACCCCGGCCACGAGCTTGAGCAGCGTGGTCTTGCCCGCGCCGTTGCGGCCCATGACGCACCAGCGCTCGGTGCGCCGGATCTTGAGGCTGAAGTCGTGGTAGATCGACCGCGGCCCGTAGGCCTTGCTCACGCCGCGGAGCTCGACCACGTCGTCGCCCGAGCGCGGCGGCTGGCGGAACTGGAATTCCACGATCTTGCGCCGGCGCGGTGGTTCGAGGGTCTCGATCTTGTCGAGCTTCTTCATCCGGCTCTGCACCTGCGCCGCCTTGGCAACCTGGGCCTGGAAGCGCTCGATGAACCGCCTCTCCTTGGCGAGCATGGCCTGCTGGCGCGCGTAGGCCGCCTCCTGGTTGGCGGCGATGACGGCGCGCTGGCGCAGGTAGTTGTCGTAATCGCCGGTGTAGGAGACGAACTCGCCGGCGTCGATATCGACGATGCGGACGACCACGCGGTTCATGAAGTCCTTGTCGTGGCAGGTCAGGAGCACGGCGCCGGGGTAGTTCCTGAGGAAGGATTCGAGCCAGAGGATGGACTCGATATCGAGGTGGTTGGTAGGCTCGTCCATGAGCAGCACATCGGGCTTGCCGAGCAGCACCCGGGCCATGCCGACGCGCATCTTCCAGCCGCCCGAGAGCGCACCCACGTCGCCGTCGATCTGGTCGGCGGCGAAGCCCAGTCCCGCCAGCACCTCGCGGGCGCGGGCCTCGAGCTCGTAGCCGCCGTGGGACTGGTACCGGTCCTGGACCACGGCGTAGCGCGCGAGGATCGTGTCCATCTCGTGGGCGCGGTCGGGGTCGGCCAGGGCCTGTTCGAGGTCTGCCAGCTCGTGGTGCAGGTCGCCGAGGTCGCCGCTGCCGGCGATGGCCTCGTCGAGCACCGAGCGGCCCGCCATCTCGCCGATGTCCTGGCGGAAGTAGCCGATGGTGGTGCGCCGGGGGACGGTGACCTGGCCGTCGTCGGGGAGCTCCTCGCCGGTGATCAACCGGAAGAGCGTGGTCTTGCCCGCGCCGTTGGGGCCGACCAGGCCGACCTTCTCGCCAGGATTGAGCTGCAGCGATGTCTCGACGAAGAGCAGCTGCCGGCCGTAGCTCTTGGAAATGTTGGTCAGGTTGATCACGCCGGAGCCGCCGGAGGTTGAAGACGCGCGCTGCGAGGTCGCGGGAATATAGGTGCCGGGGGCGGGGCGACGCCAACCGGCTCTGGTCAGCGGGCCAGCGAATCGGCCTCGGCCACCTTGCCTTGCGCCCGCAGCGTCTGGATCAGGTTGTCGCGCATCCACACGGTCTCGGGGTGGTCGGGACCCGCGGTGGCCTCGGCCACGGCCAGCGCCCGTCGTCCCGGGGCCTCGCCCTCGGCGGGCCGCCCCAGCTCGCGGTACAGTTCGCCCAGGGTACAGAGGCTCAGCGCCACGTGGAAGTGGTCGGGACCGAGGACGCGCTCGCGGATGGCCAGCGCCTCGCGTTCCAGCTCGAGCGCCTCCTCGTAGCGGCCCTGGTCGAGGTAGACGATGGCCAGGGTGTGCAGGCTGGTGGCGTAGTTGTGGTTCTCGCGGCCGCCGAGCGCCAGCTCGATCTCGGCCGACCGCTTGTAGAGGCGCTCGGCCGCGGCGAGGTCGCCCCGGAAGTAGTGGACAATGGCGAGGTTGTGGATGGTGGTGGCCAGCGCTTCGTCCGCGGGGCGGCGTTCGCGGATGGCGAGGGTGCGTTCGTGGACCACGGCGGCCTCGTCCAGGCGGTCCAGATGTTGCAGGACGTTGCCGAGGGCGTTGAGGCTCTGGGCCACGTCGGGGTGATCGGGGCCGAGACGGCGTTCGCGGATGGCGAGGCTGCGGCGGGCCAGGTCTTCCGCCGCGGCGTCGCGATCGGTCCAGGAGTAGAGCTTGGCCAGCTCGTAGAGGCCGGCGGCCAGTTCCAGATCGTCCACGGCGGGGTCGGTCTCGGCCAGGGCCACGGCCTCCTGGACCAGCGATTCGGCGGCTGCGAAGAGGCTGAGCTCGGTGTACACCCGGCCCATGGTGCGCATCATGGTGGCCTGGGTGGCGGGCTGGCCGGCCAGGTCGCGCCGCACGTGCTGGGCGCCGGTGTCGAGGATCTCGCGGGCGGTGACCGAGTTGCCCCGCGACTCGCTCGGGTCGGAGACGTCGAAGAGGTCGACCAGGAACTCGGAGACCTGGCGGGCGGTGGCGGCCTCCAGGTTGGCGCGGTCGCGCTCGCGGGCGATCCGCCCGGCCTGCACCGTGCTGGTCACCGCCAGCGCGACCACCAGGAACGAGACGATGGCGGTGAACGCCACCCCCACCGTATGGCGGCGCACGAACTTGCGCGAGCGGTAGAGCAGGCTGGGAGGGCTGGCGAGCACCGGCTCGTCGTTCAGGTGGCGGCGCAGGTCGTCGGCCAGCTCGGTGGGCGAGCCGTAGCGCCGGATCCGGTCCTTCTCCAGCGCCTTCATGGTGATCCAGTCGAGGTCGCCGCGCAGCTCGCTCGCCAGCTTGCCGGGGCTGGTGCGGTGGCTGCGGGCGAGCAGGAGCGTCTCGTCGCCGAGGGTGCTCACGCGCGAGCTGGGCGGCGGTGGGTCGTCTTCGCGGATACAGCGGCGGATCTCGTCGATGCCCAGCTTGCGCAGCTCCTGGGATTCCACGGGGAGCTTGCCGGTGAGCAGCTCGTAGAGCAGGACGCCGAGCGAGTAGATGTCGGTGCGCGTGTCGATGTCCAGGCCCGACATCTCGGCCTGCTCGGGGCTCATGTACTCGGGCGTGCCGATGAGCTGGCCCAGCTCGGTGAACACCGAGCGCTCGGTGAGGCGCTGGTCGGTGGCCTTGGCGATGCCGAAGTCGATGATCTTGGGGACGGCGCGGTCCTCCTGCACCGCGACCAGCACGTTGTGGGGCTTGAGGTCGCGGTGGATGATGGCGTTGCGGTGCGCGTGCTGCACGCCCTCGCAGACCTGCAGAAAGAGCTCGATGCGCTCGCGTGTGCTCAGCTTGTGGCGGTCGCAGTACGTGGTGATGGGCAGACCGGGCACGTACTCCATGACGAAGTAGGGCCGACCGCGGTCGGTGGCGCCGGCGTCGTAGACGTGGGCGATGTGGGGGTGGTCGAGGCGCGCGAGCACCTGGCGTTCAGTCTCGAACCGCGAGACGACCTCGTGGGTGTCCATGCCCTGCTTGATGATCTTCAGGGCCACGCGGCGGCGGATGGGCTCGTCCTGCTCGGCGAGCCAGACCACGCCCATGCCGCCCTCGCCCAGGCGCTGCCGGAGGCGGTAGGGACCGATGCGGTCGCCGGGATGCAACCGGTCGGGCCGCGGCGCGCCGCCGGCCGGGGTGGACGGCTGGGTGGGCAGGTCGTGGTCGGTCATGGGCGACTGCTCCAGGGTGATCCTGTAATAATAAAATAGACAAATAATATCCAAGATAGAGCCAGGTGGTCCAGACGGCCAAGGACAAGGCCATGCCCCGCTCGGGCGCCATCGGTGCTAGAATGAACCTGGATATCCGACGACCCCGGACCCGCCCAGCCGGAGGCTTGATCATGCGCTCCCTGTCTGGCCTGCTGCACACCCTCGTCCTGACCATTCCCCTCGCGGCCGTGGCCGCCGACAAGCCCGTCCCGGACGCTCCGCCCAACGTACCGGGACCACGCCAGGGCGGCGAGACCATGGGAAACGCCGTCGTCTTCGAGAATCTCCCCTTCATCAGCACCGGCACCACCACCGGCTACGCCAACGATTACGACGAGGTCTGCCCCTACCAGGGCAGCACCTCGCCCGACGTGGTCTACGCCTACCTACCCGGCGAGATCGCTCCCACCTGCGAGAACGCCGACATCGACCTCCACGGCTCGCTCTACGACACCAAGGTCTACGTCTACGACAGCCAGCTGAACCTCATCGCCTGCAACGACGATTTCTACGCCGACTACACGTCCAGGATCGAGAACATCTTCTTCTTCGAGGACGAGACGTACTACATCGTGATCGACGGCTACGGCGGCGATCACGGCGAGTACTCGCTGGCGATCCATGAGTACATGACCTGCTATGTCTACTGTCCGCCCGGCTTTTCCGGCGAGGGCGAGCCTCCGCTCCAGAACGACGTGCCCGACACCTACAACAGCGGCTGCGACGGCGATGCCGGCGCCCCGGCGGTGGTCCCGTTGCCCGTGGCGGAGGACGGCACGGTGGAGCTCTGCGGCCTCATGGGCTGGTACATGGTCGCCGGCGAGGTGCGCCGCGACACGGACTGGTACAGCCTGGTGATCGGCGCCTCCGGCACCGTGACGGGGATCTACGACGACAACCTCGGCGGCACCGTCCAGGTCGTCACCCCCGGCGAATGCGGCGACCTCGAGGTGCAGCAGACTCTCGAGATGTCTCCCTGTTACCAGAACGAGTTCTCGATCACCGGCGTACCGGGCACCGAGGTCTGGCTGCGGATCGCGACCCGCGAAGGGGAGCCCGGCTGCGGCGGCTACACCCCCCAGGAGTGGGAATACACCCTGGAGCTCCAGGGACTGCAGGCGCCCGTCCCGGTCGCGACACGCAGCTGGAGCGAGGTGAAGGCGCTGTTCCACCGCTAGATCCGGAGGTCTGTTCATGCGTTCCTGGGCCTGCCTGACCTGCCTGGTGCTCCTGTGTGCATTCCCGGCGGCCATGGCCGCGGACAAACCCGCGCCGAGCTGTCCGCCCAACGTGCCCCTGCCGCGTCAGGGCGGCGACACCATCGAGTCGGCGGTGATGGTCGACCACTTGCCCCTGTCGACGAACGGCACCACCACCGGCTACGCCAACGATTACGACGAGGTCTGCCCCTACCAGGGCAGCACCTCGCCCGACGTGGTCTACGTCTACGCGCCGGGCGACATGGCGATCCCCTGCCAGTACGTCGAGATCGACCTCTACGGCTCGCTCTACGACACCAAGGTCTACCTCTACGACAGCCAGGGAGCCCTCGTGGCCTGCAACGACGATTACTACCCCGACTACACGTCCCGGATCGACATGGTGGGCCTGTTCGAGGCCGAGACCTACTACATCGTGGTCGACGGCTACGGGGGCGATCACGGCGACTACACCCTGCAAAGCTACGAGTACAGCATGCCGTTCTTCACCTGCCCGCCCGACTACTGGGACGAGGGCGAACCACCGCTGCAGGATGGCGTCCCCGACACTTACAACAGCGGCTGCGACGGCAACCCATCCGCCCCGGCGATCCAGGCGCTGGCCGCCACCGCGGCCGGCACCCTCGACCTCTGCGGCAGCATGGGCTGGCGCGCCATCGGCGGCGAACCCCGGCGGGACCATGACTGGTTCAGCCTGGTGATCGGCGCCTCCGGCACGGTGGAGGGGATGTTCCTCGGGTGTCTGGGCGCCACCATCGAGGTCGTCACGCCCAGCACCTGCGACGACCTCGAGATCCAGCAGACCATCGAGGCCGCCCCGTTCATCGGCAATCCGGTCGCGATCAGCGGCCCGGCGGGCGGTACGGTCTGGCTGCGATTGACGACCATGGACATCGAGCCGGTCTGTGGCGGCTACACGCCGCAGGAGTGGCCCTACATCCTGGAGCTCAGCGGCCTGCAGGCGGCCGTGCCCGTCCGGACGAGGAGCTGGAGCGAGGTGAAGGCGCTGTTCCACCAGTGACCGCGGTCGGCTCCTATTGCACGAGCACGAGCTTGCCGGTGGTCGTCCGGTCACCGCTGGTCAGTCGCACCAGGTAGGTGCCCGAGGCCAGGCCGCGGGCGTCCCAGCGCACCGCATGGGCGCCGGCGGCCAGTTCGCCCTTCACGAGGCACTCCACCAGACGACCGCGGGCATCGAACACCGACAGCTCCGCCTGGCCGCCCCGGGCCAGCGAGAAGCTCAGGGTGGTCGCGCCGTTGAATGGGTTGGGCTGGCAGGCCAGCGCCGGGGCGCTGCCGGTGCCGCCGGCCACGCCGGTGACGTCGAGGAGGATGGCGGCCTCGGCGTCGATGCGGCCGGCCCCCAGCAACCCGGCGTAACCGGGGTTCAGCGCGTCGATGTCCACCGCCGACTGCTTGATGAGCTGGGTCACCGCGAGCGGGTCGGCGTCGGGGCGCCAGGCGCGCACGAGGCCGGCCAGGCCCGAGACCAGTCCCGCCGCGAACGAGGTGCCCGAGAGCACCGAGAGCTCGCCGTCCCAGATCATCAGGATGTCGACGCCGGGGGCGCAGACGTCGATGTAGGCGCCGAACGGGCCGAACGGCGCGCGGTGGTCGAAGGGATCGGTGGCCGAGACGGCCAGGACGTGGTCGTAGGCCGCGGGATAGACGGGCTGGTCGCCCTCGCCGCCGGCGGCCACCAGCACCACGCCCGCCGCCCAGACGGCGTCGACGATGGCCTGCTCGAATTCCTGATGCACCGGGATGCCCCACGAGCAGTTGACCACCGTGGCGCCGTTGTCCGCGGCGTAGAGCATGGGGAGGTAGCCGTCGGCCAGGTAGCCGTTCTCGGTGATGCCCTGCAGCGCCATCAGCCGCACGCCGAAGCCGATGCTGGCGATGCGCAGGCCGTTGTCGGTGGCCGCCGAGATGCACGCCGCCACGCCCGTGCCGTGGGAGTGGGTGTCCTGGGGCAGGTGGTCGTCGTGGGCGAAATCCCAGCCCGCCACGTCGTCGACGAAGCCGTTCCCGTCCTGGTCCACGCCGTCGATGTCCTCGGGGTCGAGCCGGCCGTTCTGGTTGAGGTCCTCGGGACCGTTGATCCACAGGTTGGGGATCAGGTCGGGTTCGTCGAGGTCGAGCCCGGTGTCGATCACGCCCACGACCGCGGCGCGCGCAGCCTCGCCGCGGATATGGTCCCACGCGGCCGGAGCGCCGATGTGGGTCAGGTGCCACTGCTCGGAGTAGTAGGGGTCGTTCGGTGTGTAGAAGAGGCGCGCGGGGACGGGGATCTCGGCGGCGGCGAGGTGCGGGTCGGCGGCCATGTCGGCGGCCGCGGCCCGGGCGTCGAATCCGGGCGCCAGGTGCAGCAGGCGCAGCCGTTGGGCGATCGCCGCCAGCACGGGGTGGCGCAACGTTCCGGGATAGTAGGGGGCGACGGCGGTCACGCCGTGGCGGCGGCAGAGGCGGTCGAGTGACGGGACGCCGGTGACGGTGCCGCTCGCGGCGAAGGTCCCGGTGCCCAGCGGGGCGACGCCGGGTGCGGTGAGGACGACGATGCGCTGCCCGTTGGCCGGGTCGGAGGATGCGGCGGTGGCGGGGACGGTCAGGATGCCGGCACTCAGGAGCAGGGCGAGGAAAAGGGATCTCATGAGTCACCTCCCTGGTCGGTGGATTATAGCACACCGCGGCGGGGCTCCCGGCGCTGCTTTCCTCGACCATCCAGGTAGGGTATAATCATCGGGTACGCCGGTTTCTATCGCCCCCTGCCCAAGGAGAGACCGATGCGAATCCTGACGATCCTGATCACGCTCGGCGTCCTCGCCGCCCCGCTGGCCATGGCTTACGAGTGGGAATACGTGGGCATGGACGGTGTCGGCACCACGTGCATCGAGCTGGACGAACACCACGCCCGCCTCTTCGTGGGCACCCACGAGGGCTTCTGGACCTACGACCTGGCCACCGGCGCCTGGGCCGAGTTCGACGACGAGGGCTGGATCGGCCGCCAGGTCCACGCCGTCCAGGGCCACCCGACCGATCCCGACCGCATCCTCACCGGCCGCCAGAACGCGTTCTTCAAGGGCTACGTCGAGCTCAGCACCGACGGCGGCGCCACCGGCGACCCGGTCCACATGTCCGAGGGCGGCGCGTTCTGGGCTCTCGACCACGACGGCCAGTACTTCTACGCCGGCAACATCAGCGACATCACCCCGGGCGAACTCCTTCGCTCGGCCACCGGCGAGGCGCCCTGGTATCCGCTCTTCGGCCACGGCCACACGGCCATCACGGCCCTCGGCGTGGGCCACATGGGAGACCTCCTGGCGGCCGGCGACAACCAGGTCGCCATCTCCTACGATGCCGGCGAGACCTGGGAGGATGTGGGCACCGATCTGGGAGACGGGCTGATCCGCTGCCTGACGACCTTCACGCCGAGCGGGGACGTGATCTTCACCGGCGCTCTGGCCGGCGGCGAGAACGGCCTCTGGCAAGGTTTCACGCCGTTCGACTCCTGGGAGCAGATCCTCGCCGGAGAATCCTGCCGCGCGGCCACCATGATGTCGGGCCCCGCACCCTGGCCCCTGTCCCGCATCAACCGGCCGGCCGTGGTCACCACGGACGGCCGCGTGCTCGTGGCCGACCGCTACCTCGCCGCCTGGCAGGACGAGACCGGCGAACTGCCCGGCCAGGCCCGGGACCTCCAGTTCGTCTGGCAGGACGAGTACCTCTACGTCTGCACCGCCAGCGCCGGCGTCTACCGTTTCCGGCCCGTGATCTCCGCGGCCGGGGACGTGCCCGTGGCCGACGGGCCCCGACTCGAGTCCTGGCCCAATCCCTTCAACCCGCGGGTGAATCTGCGCTCCGAGCTCCCGCGTACCGCGGTGGGCCGCCTGGCGATCTACGATCTCGCCGGCCGTCTGGTGACGGTCCTCGAGGAGGGGTCGTTCCCCGCCGGGATGCACACGAGCACCTGGGACGCCGCCGGCCAGGCCAGCGGGGTCTACCTGGCCAGGCTGGAGACCGACCTCGGCACGGTGGCCACGCGTCTGGTGCTGGTCCGCTGACCGGGCCGCGGCGAGTCCATCCTTCGCGCATGGCGGCCGGACCGCTCCTCGCCTAGGCTGTGGCTGTTTGTCAGCCGGTTTTCACCGGCCGTCAAGAGTCGTCATACCCTGGAGGATTGCCATCATGATGCGTCGCGCCCTGATCCTGTCGTCCCTGCTGGTCATGCTCGCCGGCCTCGCACCCGCCCAGCCCGGTTTCCAGCCCCTGCGCCCCCAGGCCACGCGGGAGGGACGCTGGGAGTTCAGCCTGCAGACGCGTTACACGGGCGCGCAGGACTTCGCTGGCGCTGGAGGCTCGTCGTTGGAGTTCCAGGACGATCTGGGCTGGGGATTCGGCTTCAACTACCACTTCAATCAGCGGTTCGATCTGGGCTTGCTCATCTCGTGGCGGTCGCTGCCCTATAACGCCGTCGCCATCGATGGCGACGACGGGTCCTCGCGGCGATACAACGGCTCCATGTCCATCTCGACCATGGCGCTGGCCGGCGACTGGAACGTCCTGCCGGGCAAGATCACGCCCTACGTTTCCGGAGCCGTGGGTTGGACCTTGATCGACACCAACATCTATGCCGGCTCCGTCACCGGTTGCTGGTGGGATCCCTTGTGGGGCTATATCTGCGGCGACTACGCCACGACCTACGGCAAGAACACCGCCTCGTTCCTGCTCGGCGTGGGCGGCCGCTTCGAGGTGTCGGAGTCGTTCTTCCTGCGCGCCGGTTACGAGCACGCCTGGACCGACATCGACGCCATCGACAGCAACCACCTGTTCCGCCTGGACATCGGCTTCATGAACTAGAGACCGGGCCCACGACCCCGAGGAGATCCCGATGAGACGCACCATCCGCATCGGCAACGCCGGCGGCTACTGGGGAGACGACCCCGGCGCGCTGCGCCGGCAGATCGAGGGCGGCCCCCTCGACTACGTGACCATCGACTACCTGGCCGAGATCACCATGTCGATCCTGCAGAGCCAGCGCGTGCGCAACCCCGAACTGGGCTACGCCACCGACTTCCTCGACCAGCTCCGCGAGTGCCTGCCGCTGATGGTCGAGCGCGGGGTCCGGGTGATCACCAACGCCGGCGGCATCAACCCCCTCGGGCTGGGCCGCAAGATCCGCGAACTGGCCGGCGAGCTGGGCCTCACGGTGAAGGTGGGCGTGGTCGACGGCGACGACATCGTGGGCCAGCTCGACGCGCTGCGCACGGCGGGCGAGCGGTTCACCAACATGGAGACCGGCGAGAGCCTGGACAGCGTGCAGAACCGGGTCACCGCGGCCAACATCTACTTCGGTGCCGAACCCGTGGTCGCCGCGCTCGACGCGGGCTGCCAGGTCATCGTCACCGGCCGCGTCACCGACACCGGCATCACGCTGGCGCCCATGCTCCACGAGTTCGGCTGGGCCGCCGACGACTGGGACCGCCTGGCCGCGGGCATCGTGGCCGGCCACATCATCGAGTGCGGCACCCAGTCCACCGGCGGCAACCTCACCGACTGGGAGGAAGTGCCCGACCTGGCCGAGATCGGCTTCCCCATCATCGAGATGGGCGAGGACGGCGTCTTCGAGGTGACCAAGCACGAGGGCACCGGCGGCCTGGTGAACCTCAAGACGGTCAAGGAGCAGCTGGTCTACGAGATGGGCGATCCGGCCGAATACATCTCGCCCGACGTCATCGCGCGCTTCGACACGCTCCAGCTCGAGCAGGTCGGCGAGAACCGCGTGCGCGTCACGGGGTCGCGCGGCCTGCCCCGGCCGCCCATGTTCAAGGTCTCCATGGCGTACGACGACGGCTGGAAGGCGCATGGGCACCTCCTGGTCTGCGGCCCCGAGGCGGTGGCCAAGTGCCAGGCGGCGGCCGACATCTTCTGGAAGCGCCTCGGACACACCTACGAGGAGACCCACACCTCCATCGTCGGCACCGGCTCGATCTGGTCGCGGACCCTGAGCATCGGCGAGCCCGACGAGGTGCTGCTGCGCCTCGGCGTGCGCGATCACGACCGCACCCGCATCGAGGCCTTCGGCGTGCAGCTGCCCGCGCTCATCCTCTCCGGTCCCAGCGGCATGGCCGTCACCGCCGGCCGGCCCAAGCCGCGCCAGGTGGTGGCCTACTGGCCGGCGCTGATGAAGCGCAGCAGCGTGCCCGCGCGCATGGTGGCGCTGGCGCCCGACGGCGGCGAGGAGGCGCGCACCATCGCCTTCACCGACGACGTGCTGACCGCGGCGGACACCGCGGCGGCGCCCGTGCCGCGCCCGCGCGTCCACGAGTGGTCGGGACGGACCCGCCGCACCCAGCTCCGCACCCTGGCCTACGCCCGTTCGGGCGACAAGGGCGACACCTGCAACGTCGGCGTGCTCGCGCGCTCGCCCGAGATCTACGACTGGCTCCGCGAGACGCTCACGCCCGCGGTGGTCAAGCGGTTCTTCGGCGACATCGTCAAGGGCGAGGTCGTGCGCTTCGAGCTGGACAATCTGCTCGGCCTGAACTTCCTGCTCGAGCAGGCGCTGGGCGGCGGCGGCACCGTGTCGCTGATGCTCGACCCCCAGGGCAAGACGCTCTCCCACGCGCTGCTGGAGATGGTGGTGGATGCGCCGGTGGCCATCGTGCCCAGGCGGGAGGGTTGAGCGGGGCAAGCCCCCTGCTTCGCCGACCCGATCCGTGCTACAATGTCGAGACCGGATCGGTCTGACGCCGGCTCGCGCGAAGTAGGGATTGGACTCCAGCCCAACGTGAGCAACCACATGACGAACAAGAGTACCCGGTTCTCCACCCGTGTGATCAGTCGTTGTCTCTGCGGGTTCGCCCTGCTCCTCGTCATTGCACCCGGCGCCTGCGCGGGCGGGGATCTTTCCCTGCTCGGCCGCTGGCATGCCGGACCGTGCCTGGCCGCGGCCGTGGAGGGACACCGCGTCCATGTGAGCGATGGAGGCTTCCTCACCAGCATCGATCTGACCGATCCGACCGCCCCCGTGGTCCTCGGACGGACGCCCGTGTCCGCTCCCGTCAAGGCGGTCGCCGTGCGGGACGGCCTGGTCGTGGCCGCGGTCGAGGACACCGGGTTGCTCTTCATCGACGCCACCGATCCGGCGGCGCCACACACCCTGGCCACCCTGCCGCTGACCGACGTGCGCGACCTCGTCCTGACCGGTTCCCTCGTCTGTGCCGCCAGCGGCCCGTCCCTGGTGGTCATCGACGTGAGCGACCCCGCCGCCCCTTCCATGTGCGGCGAGCTCACCGCCCCGTCCACCATCTTCGGGCTGGATGCCCGCGACGACCTGGTGGCGCTGACGGTGGGGTTCGACGGACTGCTGATCGTCGACCTCACCGATCCGACGCTGCCCGCAGTGAGCGGAGCCTACGATCCGCCCACCATGATCCACTATGACGACGCCACGATCCTAGGCGACCACGTGGCGATCGCCGCGGGCACCCAGGGCCTCGTGACCATCGACGTCTCCGCCCCCACGGCACCCGTGCCGGTCGGCACCACCGGCCCGCTCGACTTCTACCCTACCCGGATCGCGGCCGACGCGGAGCTGGTCTACATGAGCGGCAACGTGGACATGACCACCTGCAAGCTGGGGATTGCCGACGTGAGCGATCCTGCCGCACCCGTGGTGCGAGGCGGCCACGCCATCGGTGAATCGGTCAGCAACGTCGCCGCCGGGATCGACCGGGCCTACCTGATCGGCCGTTCCCACGGGTTGTTCGCGCTGGACACCACGAATCCTCAAGCGCCCGCGCTGGTGGGGCGCTACGAGCCGGGCGGACTGGCCGGGCGGGTGGCCGTGACCGGCGAGTTGGCCGTGGTGGCCGCCGGGAGCACGGGCATGCCGGTACTGGATCTGGCCGACCCCTCCCTTCCGCAGGAAGTGAGACGCCTGGACACGGGCTCTACCGTCACCGATGTCGCCGCCCGTGATGGACTCGCCTACGTGGTCGACGGCGACCTTCTGATAGTCGACCTCGCCGCATCGCACGAGCCGGCGATCTTGGGCTGGTGCGTTCTGGAGACGGCCCGCTACCTGGACCTCGTCGGCGATCGCGCTTACGTGATCACCGGCAGCAACGATCTGGTCATCGTCGACGTCACCGACTCCCTCGCACCCCTGGAACTGGGCCGTTGCCAGGTGCCGGGATCACCACCGCCCTTCTCGCTCCAGGGCGTTCAGGTCCACGGCGATCATGCATATGTCGCCACCTATACCGATGGCCCGACGTTCCTGGTCATCGTCGCCGTGGGCGATCCTGGCGCGCCCGAGATCGTCGGCTCGATCGCCGGGAGTGCGCGGTGCCTGGCCGTCGGGGACGGCCATCTGTACATGTCCGAACGCTGGACAGGTGAGCTCCGGATCTACGACCTCGACGATCCGGCCGCACCGGTCCAGGTCTCGCAGCTTGCTGATCTCGACGCCGGCTGCCTGGCGCTCCAGGGCGAGTTCCTCTACGCCGGCCGCCAGGATGGGGGCCTGGTGGTGGTCGACGTCACCGATCCCGGCGAGCCGATCGCGGTCGCCAGCTTCGCCAGCCAGGGCGCCGCCACCGATCTTTCGCTCACGGGCCCCAGGGTGCTCATGACAGTGCCGGACAACGGCCTCTGGATCCTCGCCCACGACGCGCTCGTGGCTGCTCTCGATCCAGCGCTGCCCGCGGCCGCCAGCCAGCTGAGAGCTTGCCCCAATCCGTTCAACCCACGCACCGTGGTGTCGTTCACGCAGGCTCACGCGCAGGCGGTGGATCTGTCGGTGTTCGACCTGGCTGGCCGCCGCCTCGCCGTGCTGTGCAGCGGCTGGCGCGGGGCGGGACCGAGCGAGATCGCCTGGGAGGGGCGCGATGCCCGGGGCCGCAGCGTGCCCTCGGGAACCTACATTCTCCGGCTCGTCACCTCCTCGCAGGTGCTGAGCGAGAAGATCCAGCTGGTACGCTGACGGTGCGGCGATGCCGTGAACGGCCGCTCAGAACGCCCAGTACCGCGGAATCAGCGCCGCGGCCGTGACCCACACCACCACGTTGAGCACCATGCCCAGCCGCAGGAAGTCGGTGAAGCGGTAGCCGCCCGGACCGTAGACCAGCAGGTTGGTCTGGTAGCCGATGGGCGTGGCGAAGCACGCCGAGGCGCCGAAGCAGATGCCCACGATGAACGGCCGCGGATCCACGCCCAGCGCCGCCGCCGAGGCCATGCCGATGGGGACCAGCAGGACCGCGCTCGAGTTGTTGGACAGGAAGTGCGACAGCACGCTGGTCAGCACGATGAACGCCGTGAGCACGACGTGGGGGCCGGCATCCTGGAAGACCGAGAGGAAGCCGCGGGCGTAGAGGTCGGCCGCGCCGGTGGCGGTGAGGGCCGCTCCGAGGGCGATGGTGCCGATGATCAGCACCAGGATCGGCACGTCGATGGCGTCGTAGGCCTCGCGTGGTCGCAAACAGCCGGTGAGGAGCATCAGGAACCCGGCGGCCAGCGAGGCCGTGAGGATGTCGAGCAGGCCGAACGAGGCCGTGGCGACCATGGCCGCGAACAGCCCGAGCGCGATGGGCGCCTTGCGCCGGTTCTCCAGCGTGCGCACCACGTCTTCCACGATGATCACGTCGCCCTCGGTACGCAGGCGTTCGAGCCGGCGCGGGCCGCACTGGATGAGCAGGATGTCGCCCACGTCCAGCCACAGGCGGCTCATCTTGCGCTCGGAATAATGGATGCGGCGGCGCTGTACACCGAGGAGGGTCAGGTCGTCGGCGGCGCCGAGGAAGGTGTCGGCGACGGGCCGGCCGAGCAGCGGTGATTCGGGCGGGATGATGGCCTCGACGATCTGGGCGTCGTGGTCGTACGGGTTGGTGAGGGGGCGGCCCGCGATCAATGGCAGGAAGGCGTCCTCGCCGCTGAGGATGTTCACCAGGTCGGCGGCCGTGGCGCCCACCAGGACGATGTCGCCGCTCCCCAGGGTGCAATCGTCGGTTTCGGGGTAGCAGACCTGCTCGCCGCGCAGGACCTCGTAGACCTCGACCTCGGGGAACCGGCTGCGCAGCGCGGTCACCGCGTCCTCGCCCAGATAGGCGCTCTCGGGGGGGATGGCGAGTTCCGAGATGTACTTGTGCTTGTCGCCCTGTCCATGGTGGTAGATGGGCGTGTGGGTCTCGGGCAGCAGCCGGTCCGAGAGCCAGAACAGCAGCAGGCCGCCGATCAGGACGATGGGCAGGCCCACCCGGGTGAGCTCGAACATGCCGATGGGCTCGAGTCCGGCCTGGGCGGCCAGATCGCTGACGATGATGTTGGTCGAGGTGCCGATGAGGGTGCTCGTGCCCGCGAGGATCGACACGAACGAGATGGGCATCAGCAGCCGTGCCGGCGAGAGGTCGAACCGGCCGCATACCGCCAGCACCACCGTCAGCAGCATCACCACCACCGGCGTGTTGTTGATGAAGGCGGAGAACAGGCCGGTCAGGACGAGGGTCAGGAGCAGGATCTTGCGCGGGTGGCCTTGAGTGGAGTCGGCGATCAGGCGGGTCAGGAAGTTGAGCGAGCCCGTGCGGGTCAGCCCCTTGGTCACCACGAACAGCGCGCCGACGGTCAGCGGCGCGGGGTTGGCGAAGCCGGCCACGGCCTGACGCGGGGTCAGCAGGCCGGTGATCATCAACGCCACCATGATGCCGATGGCCGTCAGGTCCACCGGCAATCGTTCGCTGATCAGCAGTGCCACCGCGATCACGAGGATGAGCGAGACGATGATGATGTCCACGGTCGGTCGTCCCTCCGTTGCCGGACTGGGCGGGGCCGTTACCTTGTCTTGATGAAACGACGAACTCTCACCTGTTCGAGCGCCATGTCGGCGATGCTGCTGGTCTTCGTCGTGAGCTCGGGGGCGATCTGGTCCACCGCCACGGCTGCGCAGCATGATACCGTGGCGCTCCCTCCGGCGCTACCGCGACCAGCCGTCGATCCCCATCTCCAGCTCCATGCTCTTCTCGAGAGAACGATCTTCCAGGTGGACGTCCTGACACTCGAGCTATGGCTCGGGCCGGCGACCGCGCGCACCATCGAGCCCTGGCGACACACGGCGGAAGGGCCTGCGGCGGCGGACTCCCTCGCCCGGGCCATCGCCGACAGCCGCGATGCCTGGGCCCAGATCAGCTTCGCGCGGGGGGTGGGGCTCGACCGTTTCCTCGACGGGATCCTGGCGGACATGTGGCGAGCGCAGGAGTCTGGTCTGCTGTCCGCGGACGGATTCCAGCACGTGGCGGACGGACTGCCGGTGTGGCTGGCGCCGTTGCGGCAGCAGGGTCTGGAGAAGGGCGACCGGTTCCTGTACCGCGTCCGCGGCGACACGCTGCGCACGGTCGTCCAGCGCCGAGATGGCACGGTGGTCATCGACCAGACCGATGTCGGCCCGGACCACCGGCGGGCGCTGCTGGGCAGCTTCGTGGCGCCGGGTGCGTCGCTGCGCCAGGGGCTGCTGGCGGATCTTCGACAGGATGGCGCCGTGGGCCCCGATCAGGTTCCTGGTTCCCGATGAAGCGCGTCGTCCGTCCGGAGATCCTCGCGACACTGTCCCCGGACGATCCTCGGGCGATGGCGAACCGGCGCGATCTGCGCGTCCTCAATCGACTCCTGGGCAACTGGCGCTGGTCCGCGCGGATGCTGAGGCGATGGTGGCGGCCAGGCGACCAGGTGCTCGAGGCGGGAGCGGGCGAGGGCGATCTGGGCCGCTACCTGTGCCGCCACGTGCCGGGGTTGCGCGCCGGCGGCTATACCGGACTGGATCTGAACCGCCGACCCGGCGACTGGCCCGCCGGGTGGAGCTGGCACCAGGGCGACCTGCTCGAGCAGGAGTTCGTTCCCCCGCCCCGCGTGCTGCTGATCAACTTCCTGCTGCATCAATTCCAGGATCACGAGCTCCAGCGCCTCGGGGAGGCCATCCGGCAGATCCCGATCTGGATCTTCTGCGAACCCCATCGCTCGCGACGCGCCCTGGCGGGGTTGGCCCTGCTGCGGCCGTTCGGACTCCATGACGTTTCCTGGAGCGATGGTCGGACCAGCATCCGGGCCGGTTTCCACGGAAGGGAACTGGCCGCGTTGCTGGGTGTGGATGCCAAGGACCGGGAGTGTCGCGTCGAAATGGATTTCCGGGGAACGTACCGTCTGGTGTCGTGGGGTGGTCGTTGCCGACGCGGATCGTCGCCTTAGATTGTGAGTTCGCTTCGCGACCCGCCGCCACCAGCAACAGGACCATCATGCCCAGGATCCAGAGTGTCGCCACGGCCTTGCCCGAGTACAAGGTCGATCAGGATTTCGTGCAGGATTTCGCTCGTGAGGTCTTCCGGGATCGCATCGCGAGCCTCGACCGCCTGCTGCCCCTCTTCGCCAACGCCGGGATCGAGCACCGCTACTTCGTGGCGCCGCCGTCCTGGTATCGCGAGCCGCACGACCTGGCCGAGCGCAGCGCCCTGTACGTGACGGCGGCCACCGAGCTCTCGGCCCGGGCGGCCCGCGAGGCGCTCGCGCGGGCGAACCTCGGACCCGAGGATGTGGACACCATCCTCTACGTGAACACCACGGGCCTGGCGACACCATCCATCGACGCCCGGCTGGTGAACGTGCTGGGCCTGCGGCACGACGTGCGCCGGCTGCCGCTCTGGGGCCTGGGCTGCGCCGGTGGCGTGGCGGGGCTGGCCCACGCGCATCACCTGGCGCTGGGTAGCCCGACCGCACGGATCCTGCTGGTGGCGACCGAGCTGTGCGGCCTCACCTTCATGCCCGACGACCCCTCCAAGTCGAACCTGGTGGCGACCGCCCTGTTCGCCGATGGGTCCGCGGCGGCCGTGATCACGGGCGACCAGGTGCCAGGGCCCGGTCTGGAGGTCCTGGACACCCAGAGCCGATTCTATCCGGACTCGCTGGACGTGATGGGCTGGACCGTGCTGCAGCAGGGATTGCAGGTGGTCTTCGCGCGGCGGATTCCCGACATCGTGCAGGAGAATGCGGCGGAGGATCTGGGGGGAATGCTGGCGCCGCACGGCCTGGGGTTCGCAGATGTGGGGGCGTTCCTCTTCCATCCCGGCGGGGCCAAGGTGATCGAAGCCTACGAGGAGGCGCTGGGACTCGGCCCTACCGCGATGGACTGGACCCGCGGCGTGCTGCGGGACTACGGGAACATGTCGTCGACGACGGTGCTGTTCGTGGTGGAGCGGTACCTGGCCGAGCGCGGTCTCGGACGGGGCGGTCATGGATTGATCACGGCGCTGGGGCCCGGGTTCTGCTCGGAATCGATCCTGGTGGGTTTGTGAGCACGGACGAGTGTCGAGGCAAGTTTGGTCCCGAGATCCGTCGATCATGGTGGGGGCGACGTCACCTCCTGGAAGCGTCGCCCCTCTGCAGTCCGATCATTGGAACAGCGCCTTCACCTGGGTCCAGCTGGTCTCCTGGACACTCAAGGGTGTGGGGCTCCCATCCTCGACGATCAGGAAGGAACCACCAGGCAGCACTTGCCACATCGTGGGCAGGATGGTGCAGCAGTCGAGCTGGACGACTCCGGCCACGCGACCCTGGAAGAGGGTCTTGTCGTTGTCCTGCATGCAACTCGTGCAACCGTACATCCGAGCTTCGGGCCCGACATCCAGCAGGTAGTTGAGTGGGCCGTTCTTGTAGAACTGGCTGCAGTTGCAGAGAAGCTCTCCCGAGTGCAGCTTGATGATGCTGCCAGGGATCCGACCCGCCTTATCCGGCCAGTAGTCGGTATGCTGGTAGCTGTTCTGGCTGAAGCGGCAGTCGTTCAGGGCGAGCGACTGTCCGGCGAACTCCATCGCCACGGGGTTGGCGTTACCGCGGACGAACGCGCAATTGTTGAACTCGCCCGACCCACCGTCGAACTTGAGGGCGGTGCCGTAGAATTCGTTGAACCGGCAGTTGGTCATGACGATCTTGCCACCGAGGATGTTGAAGATGGGTTCGCTGGCGATGGCATCCGGTCCGAAGGTGAGGGTGAAGTTCCGGAAGATGATGTTCTCGAACACGACCTCATCGGTGGGACTCAAGGTCGGGTCCAGGACGAACACCGGGGCGTCGCGCCAGTGGGCCCAGTGCGAGGTGGATTCCTCGAACACCACGGCGCCGGGCATGCCGGTGTCGGAGCGGATGGTGATCCCCGGGGTCAGCCGGTGGCCGTAGCCGTCGATCTTGTGGACACCCACGGCGACCTCGATCACGTCACCGGCGCTGGCCAGGGCGATGGCCTTGGTCACCGATTGGACCTGGCTCGGCACGTACCAGGTACGCGCCTGCACGGCGGTGACCATCAAGGCGCACGCCAGCAGGCTGAGAGCCAGCAGACAGAATTTCGACCTGTTCATGGATCTCTCCTTCCGTTGATCCGGTCAGTGAGGAAGGCAGCGCGGGCGGCCGGCCTCCCGGAGGGCACTCGCGTCGATATGGGCCCTCTGATCAGAACAACGATCTCGGCGGACATAGCGAACAAATTATCCAAGAGTTCAATAATCCTTTAAGTGTAAACTGTTAAAAATAAGTGCTTTACATCGTCTTTCAGTCATGTTAGCCTGAGAACGGATCTGGAGTAGCCAGGGGAGGTCCTCTCATGTCTGTCCCCTCGAAGCCATGCCGGCGGTCACCGGGTCGCAACATCATCAGCCCGCCACCTCGACATCTCGCGGAGAGCACGCCCAGCCTCATCTCCCGTGCCCAGGGAGGCGACGATGGGGCCGTGGCGGAGCTATACCGACGGTATCTGCCGAGGATGCTCCAATGGGCGTCTGGGCGCCTGCCGCCTCAGGCCCGCAGCAGCCTGGAGACGGGGGACCTGGTCCAGGCCTCGGTGCTGAACACGATTCGTCGTATCACCACCTTCGAGCCACGCCATGGCGGCGCCTTTCCCGCCTACCTTCGCAAGACCGTGCTCAACCTGATCCGGGACGAGGTCCGCAAGCTGCGGACCCGGCCGGAGCTGACGCCGCTGAAGGGCGACGAGATCGCCTCTGCTCCGTCGCCCCTCGACGATGCGGTCGGCCAGGACCTGTTCGAGCGCTACGAGAAGGCGTTCCAGAGGCTGCCCGAGAACGATCAGGCCCTGCTGTTCCTCAAGATCGAGATGGATATGAGCTACGAGGACATCGCCGTGGTCACGGAACGGTCGAGCCCCGATGCGGCGCGGATGGCTGCGCGGCGCGCGGTGATCCGCCTGGCCGAGGAGATGGACCATGCCGTCCGATGAGCAGCCGGACGAAGTGGACGCAATCGACAGGATCGCCGATGAGCTGCTGAACGGGCAGCAGGTCGATTGGAATGCCGCTATCTGGGCGATCCCACCCGCGCGGCGAGGGTTGCTGGCCCAGTTCCGGGCCCTGTCCAGCATCGTCGCCAAGCATGTGGAGGTCCAGCGAGCCATGGCCGCTGCGGCCGGCGGCGCCATCGACCTGCCCGCGGACCACATGCCGGAACGCTGGGGCCCCCTGCAGCTCGAGAGCTGGCTCGGCTCCGGCGCCTTCGGCGACGTCTACCGTGCCCACGATCCCCGCCTGAACCGGGATGTCGCCCTGAAACTGCTGCATCCTCGACGCTTCGGCACGCCGGAAACCACGGCTGGCCTGCTCGAGGAAGGGCGGCTGCTCGCCAGGGTCCGGCACCACAACATCGTCACGGTCTTCGGCGTCGAGGAGAGGGCCGGGCGTGTGGGGATCGTGATGGAGTATATCGAGGGAACCTCCCTCGCCGAAATGCTCGCCGAGCGGGGGCCGCGGAGCGCCGAGGAAGCACTGGTCATTGCCCGCGACGTCAGCCGGGCGCTGGCGGCCCTGCACGCGGCCGGGATCCTGCACCGCGATGTCAAGTCGCGCAACGTCATGCGAGAGTCCGGTGGCCGGATCGTCCTGATGGACCTCGGGGTCGGCTGTGATGCCGCCAGCCGGCAAATCGCCGATCAGGTCGGCACCCCGCTCTATGCGGCGCCGGAGATCCTGCTCGAGAACAAGACCAGCATCAAGAGCGATCTTTACGCGGTGGGCGTCCTTCTCTTTCACCTGGTCACCGGGGACTATCCGGTGAGTGGCCGTTCCCTGGCGGAGGTGGTGGCGGCGCATCGGGAACACCGGACGCGGCAGCTCCGGGACCTCCGCCCCGACCTGTCCGAACATTTCGTGCGCATCGTCGAGCGGACGCTGGCGCCCGATCCGCTTTCCCGCCACGGATCGGCCGGCGAGCTCGTCCAGGATCTGGTCGATGCGCTGGCGGAACGACCGCGCCCACAGCCCAGTCTGCCTGCCGACCGTCCCTCCATCGCCGTCCTGCCGTTCCGTGATCTGAGCCCGCGTCAGGATCAGGCGTATTTCACCGAGGGGCTGGCCGAGCAGATCATCCACGCCCTGTCGCATCTCAGCGACCTGCGGGTCCTGGCCCGTCCTTCCTCGTTCGCCTTCTCGGAACAGGGGAAGGATGTCCGCGAGATCGGACGTTCGCTGGCGGTGTCCACGGTCCTGGACGGCAGTGTGCGCCAGGCGGGCGACCGGGTCCGTATCTCGGCCCATCTCATCAAGGTGGCCGACGCGAGCCAGATCTGGTCCGAGCAATACGAATGCGTGGTGGAGGATGCGCTCTATGTGCAGGACGAGATCTCGCGCGCCATCGTGGAGAGCCTGAGGGTCTGCCTGGTCGAAACCTCGCCGCGGGCCATCCATGCGCACCATTCGCGGGATATGGAGGCGGTCCACCTCTACTTGCTGGGGCGCTACCTCTTCAATCAGGGATCGCGTGACGAACTCGCTCTGGCGAGGCAGCGGTTCCAGGATGCCCTGACCCGCGATCCCGACTACGCCCTGGCGCACATCGGCTTGGCCGAGGCGGGCTGCTACCATTACGCCTATCACTACTGCAATTGCCGATCCTGTCTCGATCAGGCACGGGAGTCCGCGATCAGGGCCGTGGCGCTGGCCCCGGGCCTGGCCGAGGCGCACGCCATCCGTGGCTTCATCCATCTCCTGGACTGGGAATGGGAGCAGGCGCGCGTGGTGCTGGATCGGGCGCTCGCCCTGAATCCCAATCTCCCCACCGCCCATCACTACCAGGCGCACTACCTGCAGGCCATGGGACGGCTGGATGAGGCACGGGCGGCCCAGGAACGCAGCGCCGAGCTCGATCCCGTCTCGCACTTCACCCACGGCTGGCTCGCGTTCTTCCGGCTGCGCTCGGGCCGGCTCGCCCAGGCGCGCAGCGAGCCCGACCTCGTCATGGGCAAGCGGCTGAGTCCGCCGCTCGCCCGGATCATCGCCGGCCAGAGCTACGTGCTCGAGGGCGATCCCGAACAGGGGATCGCCACGCTCGAGGCGGGTCTCCGGGAAGAACTGGAGAATCCGATCCTCCAGGCTTCGCTGGGCTGGGCCTACGGCAAGGCTGGACGACACGAGGATGCCCTGCGGATCCTGGCGATGCTGCAGCAGGAGCGGGATAAAGAGCGCATCCGACCGTTCCTGCTGGCCAAGGTCTGCGCCGGCATCGGAGAGGTGGACCAGGCGTTCACGTGGCTGGAGCGGTCGGTCGCCGAGCGCGATCCGCTGGTGATCATGATGAAGAGCGATGCGACCATCGAGAACCTGCGCCGGGACCGGCGGTTCACCGACCTGCTGTGCAGAATGGGGCTGGCCTGAAGCGGGACCCCGGATCCGGGGCCCCGCTCCACGTCGCTGCGGCCAGGGGCGTCGCTGGCGCTACCGCGCCGGCACCGCCTTGTGTCCGTACTCGATGATCCCGTCGTGACCCTCGGCATACATCCGCCGGAATTCCAGCTTCACCTTCATGCCGATGGCGATCTCCGCCAGGGGCACGTCCACGATCTGGGTGGTGAGGCGCGGCCCGTCGTCCATGGCGATGATGCCCACCGCGAACGGGGCCTCGCCCTGATACTGGTCGCCCGGCGTGCGGATGACCGTGTGGGTGAGCACGGTCCCGGTCCGGGCCATCTTGAACGTGGTGAATTCGCGGCCACCGCACGCGTTGCAGATCAGCCGCGGGGGGAAGAACGTCTTCTGGCACCCGGTGCAGCGTGCGGCCTCGAGGCGGTAGGTCTGCGGATAAGCGCGCCATGATCTCGCCGATGGCATCACATCACCTCCAGGATATGCACGACGGAACTGCCGCCGCTGCCGCCCATGTTCTGCGTCATGCCGACCTTGGCATCCTTCACCTGCCGCGGACCCGACTGGCCGCGTAGCTGCTCGGTCACCTCGATGATCTGGGCGATGCCCGTGGCGCCCACGGGGTGTCCCTTCGATTTGAGACCTCCCGAGGTGTTCACGGGGATCCGGCCGCCGAGGGCGGTGTGACCGGCCGCGACCGCGGGGCCGCCGCCGCCCGCCTCGCAGAAGCCCAGCGCCTCGGTCACCATGATCTCGGCGATGGTGAAGCAGTCGTGGACCTCGACCAGGTCGATGTCCCCGGGCGTCTTGCCGGCCATCCGGTAGGCCTGCTCGCCCGCGCGCCGCGCCGATTCGATGGCGGTCAGGTCCTCCCGATCGTGCAGCGCGATGGTGTCGGTGGCGTGGCCGGTGCCGATCACCTTCACGCCCGGTTGCGCGAAGTCCTTCACCATGTCCGCCGGCACCAGGATCACCGCCGCGGCGCCGTCGGTGATGGGGGAGCAGTCGAGGATGTTGAGGGGGTCGGCCACCTTCACCGAGGTCATGACCTGCTCGGCGGTCACCTGCATGGGGAACTGGGCGCGCGGGTTCTTGCTACCGTTGTCGTGGTTCTTGACGGCGACCGCGGCCAGCTGCTCGCGCGTGGTGCCGTATCGCGCCATGTGCGCCACGGCCATCATGGCGTAGAGGCCGGGGAAGGTCACGCCGCAGGTGCCCTCCCACTTCATGTCCGCGGCGGTGGCCAGCGCGAAGGTGGCCTCGCCGCCCGAGATGTCGGTCATCTTCTCCACGCCGCCGGCGAGCACGATGTCGTGCAGGCCGGAGGCCACGTCGAGGTAGGCCTGGCGGAACGCCAGACCACCCGAGGCGCAGGCCGACTCCACGCGGGTGGCGGGAATGGGAGCCTGGCCGAGGTGGTCGGCGAGCAGCGAGCCCAGGTGCTCCTGGGCGGCGAACAGGCCGGGGCTCATGCTCCCCACGTACATCGCCTCGATCCTGTCGAGGCCGGCGTCGTCCATGGCGAGCAGGGCGGATTCGACGAAGATCTCGCGCAGCGACTGCGACCACAGCTCGCCCCACCTCTGCATGCCGACACCGATCACGGCCACGTCTCTCATGGGCAGACCTCCTACTCGCCGGCCAGGCGGATCTTGCGTCGCAGCTTGGCGTACTCGCCGTACTCGACGTCGATGGTGTTCTCTTCCAGCAGCCAGCGCGTCCGGGGCGCCAGGTCCTGGACCGCGGTGATCCGCTCCTGGACGGTGAAGACGAAGGCGTCGCTGCCGGCGCCCGAGCCGTACGAGCACATGAAGATGCGGTCGCCCGGCCGGGCCACGTCGAGGATCGCCGTCAGGCCCAGGGGCGAAGCGCCCGAATAGGTGTTGCCCAAAAGCGGCACCAGCCGGCCCACGTCGTACTGCTCGGGGGTGAAGCCGGCCATCTTGGCCACGCGGGCGGGGAACTTGCCGTTGGGCTGGTGGAAGACCGCCCAGCGGAAGTCCGTGGGCTTAAGATTCGCCTTCTCCAGCAGGCCGTTGACCGCGCCCAGGGTGGTGCGGAAGTAGGCCGGTTCGCCGGTGAACCGTCCGCCGTGCGAGGGGTAGAACTGGTGCTCGCGGCGCCAGAAGTCGGGGGTGTCGGTCATGAAGGCGTAGGTGTCGTCCACGGTGGCGAGCATCCGGTCGGGGTCGCTGCCCATGATGAAGGCGGCGGCGCCGGCGGCGGCGGAGTACTCCAGGGCGTCGCCGGGCGCGCCCTGCGAGGTGTCACCGCCGATCCCCACGGCGTAGGTGACGAGCCCGGCCTTCACCAGGCCGTGGGCCACGAACATGGCCTCCGACCCGGCCTTGCAGGCGAACTCGAAGTCGGCGGTGTGGCAGTCCGGCGTGGCGCCGATGGCCTCGGCCACGATGGTGCCCGAGGGCTTGACGGCGTAGGGGTGCGATTCGCTGCCGATGTACAGCGCGCCGATGGCGGCGGGGTCCAGATCGCCGGCGCGCGCCAGGGCGTTGCGGGTGGCCTCCACCGAGAGGGTGATGGTGTCCTCGTCGAGGGCCGGCACCGATTTCTGCAAGAGTTCCAGGCCCTTCTTGTAGCTCGGCGCGTCGGCTCCCCAGACCTTGGCGATCTCCTCGACTTTGATGCGTCGCCTGGGCAGGTGCGCTCCATACCCGACAATCCCGACGGACATGCTCGCCTCCTCGGACTTGCTCCGGCCAGGATGGACGGAGAACGGTGGCCAGTAAGCGGATCCTCGGTGTCGGCTCGGGCGAGCATCGCGCTCGCGGTGGTGCGGCGGCGGGATCCTGGATCATCAGCGACGGAGGGCCGCGGAGGGGCCGGTCCGGCGGACAACTGATTGGAATTTCAGCAGATTACCCTGTCCGGCGGTTGGCGTCAACGACAAAGCAGGATCAAGAAGATCACCAAAGGAGAATATTGCTCGACTGCTGCGGTAGGGTCCGGGCGGGCCGTTCAGTACGGCCGCGTCCGGATCCGCTCGCTGGTGTTGTAGGTGTTCTCGTCGAGGGGCCGCAGCTTCTCGAGCCAGCGGCGCTCCAGTGTCTTGAGGGCGGTATTGCGGTACGGGCCCGGCGCGATGCCGGGAGGCACGGTGTCCACCACCTCGAAGGCGAACGATTCCTCGCCCAGCTCGTTCCAATCATCCTGGAGAAATTTGCATCGATGAGTGCCGAAACGGAGTTCGGCGCGATGACGATTCAAGGGGCCCTCGAGGTTCAGGCTGCTGCCTAGCAAGATCTTGCCTGTCTTCAGGTTACGGACACAGTAGAGGCCTGCGGTCTTGTGGGACTGCTTGTAGGCTTGCTTGAGCTGCTGGCGCTCGGAAGGCTGATCCGGCGTCGACTCGCCCGGCATGGGCAGCGCCGGCAAGCTCCCGTCGTTCTCGTTCCTGATCCGCCGGTAGATCCCCTCGGCACGCGCCATGAGCCCCGCCATGACCATCTCGCGCCTGATCAGGCAGTAATCCTCATGGCGGCGCATGATGATGGCGTTGACCTCGGTCTCGGGATAGTCGCGGTCCAGGTCGAAATCCCGCGCCATGGCTGCCAGGATCACCAGCCGCTTCTTGTGCTGGCTGGGAATCTGGCGTAGTCGACCATCCTCGAAGAAGGTGTCCAGGACCTTGCGGTGGTAGCGCTGGAGTCGCTGTTGCTCCGCGTCGACCGGGCTGGCGGCCTGCTCCACCAGGTGGCGCAGCGGCTGGGCCAGGACCTCGTCGCGGGCGCGATACACCACGTAGTACTGCTCCTTGCGCTTGGACACCAGCCCGGCCTGCTCGAGCTTCTTGAGGTGGTGGGAGACCGTGGAGGCGGCCAGGTTGAGCCGCTGGGCCAGTTCTTCCACGTAACGGGGGCCCGCCAGCAGGCTCGCCAGGATGCTCAGACGCGATTCGTCGGCCATGGCCTTCAAGATATCGAGGGGTGGACTCGTTTCCATGATGCACACTCCAGTTCGGCTTGGGTCGAAATAGAATAGTGCCTGGACCTCGATGCCGTCAAGGTAATTCGATCCAGGACGAAATGGAAATGGTCAGCCAGTTGTCGGGCCAGGCCGAACGCGGTCGTGCTGGAATGAAATGCGCTGCAGCGAACCCCGGCGTGGTATCATGGCGACATCATGATGAGCGCTCACGGATCAGAGAAGGCCCGACCGACGGGATCCAGGACCACGCGCAGCCTCGCCGCCCTGGTCTGCCTCCTGGTCCTCGTGTCCCCGGCCCCGGCGGCGATCTTCAACCACACCGTCGAGCCCTTGCCCGGCGAGACCTTCACCCTGGCGGATTTCAGCCTCTGGCTGCCCGAGTTCGCCCCGCCGATCCGCGGCGTCTACTTCACCATCTTCCCGCGCCTCTCGGACTCGCGCCCGCAGGTCAGCGATGCCGTCCTGCAGCAGCTCTGCACCGGGGCGGACTTCGCCATCCTGGGCGCCCGCCTCGCCGACGTGGGCATGGAGACCGGCATCGGCGACGCGGTCCTGCGCGCCCTGGCGGTCTTCGCGGCGGCAAGCGATCACCCCGAACTGGCCCACGCCCCGCTCTTCCTCGAGGGCTACTCCTGGGGCGGTCAGTTCGGCTATCACTTCACGGTCTGGCGTCCCGACCGCGTCCTGGGCTTTATCACCCAGAAGGGCGGCTACCACCGCACCGACCCCGCCGGCGAGGCCATCCTCGTGCCCGGCTACCTCTTCATCGGCGCCGAGGATCTGCCCTACCGCATCGAGAACCTCACCGGGATCTTCGAGGCCCACCGTCCCCTGGGCGCCCGCTGGGCCCTCGCCGTCCAGCCCGGTGCCGGCCACGAGCGGATCACCGACCGCGACCTGCTCGACCCCTTCTTCCACACCGTGACCAGCCTGCGCCTGCCCACCGTCCTACCAATCGACCAGCCGCCCGTCCTGCAGATCATCCCCGAATCCAGCGGCTGGCTCGGCGACCGTCAGCAATTCCTGATCGGCTCCTGGCAATGCTACGATGCGGCGCCCGATTCGGCATCCTGGCTGCCCACACGCGATCTGGCCCAGGCCTGGCAGGCCTTCGTCTCCGCGGGCACGGTGGCCGACACCATCGCCTGCCCCATCGCGGCCTCGCCGCCCGCGCCGCCCCTGGCCGGGATCCTGGCCAGCTATCCCAACCCGTTCAACCCGACCACGACCATCGTCTACGAACTGGCCGCATCCGGACCGGTCGCACTTTGGATCCACGATCTCGGCGGCCGTCTCGTGCGCACGCTCCGGATCGACGCGCTCGCGGCGGCCGGTCGTCACGAGGCGGTGTGGGACGGTCGGGACGAGGCCGGTCGGGTGATGGCCACGGGATGCTATGTGTGTCGCCTCCGGGCCGGGTCGGCCGTCGACTCCCACCGCCTCATCCTTGTCAGATAATCGGTTACCTCTACCGTATTCCGTATACCTTACTTTGAAACACCGTTTTTGTAAGTTTTTCTATTGCAACGACTAAAGAAATAGGCGACTTGACCACTGCTCTTTCCGGCAGTAGGCTCCGGATTCGCCCAACCGACGTTTTCCCAAGGGCTCGTTCCGTTCGCGCCGCCCCGGCAATGTCCACCGTCGCACCACCTGCGACGCCCTGTCCGTTCCCAACGAGGAGCGCCCAACATGCCGTCTTCATACACCTATCCCGGAGTCTACATCGAGGAGATTCCCAGTGGCGTCCGCACCATCACGGGTGTGGCCACCTCCATCACCGCCTTCGTGGGGCGGGCGCGTCGCGGGCCGGTGAACGTGCCGGTCCGTATCCAGAGCCTGGCCGAGTACACGCGTGTCTTCGGGGGTCTCTGGCAGCTCAGCACCATGGGCTATGCGGTCAGCCACTTCTTCCAGCACGGGGGCGGCGACGCCCTGGTGGTGCGGGTCCACAACGGCGCCACGGCCGCCACCGGCGCGGCCGATTCGCTGAACCTGGTCGCGGCCAGCGAGGGGTTGTGGGGCGAGGCGCTCCGCGTGCGCGTGGACCACGACACGCGGCCCATGGTGGGCGCCGAGGAGCTGTTCAACCTCACCATCCGCGATACGGCCACCGGCGCCACCGAGCTGTTCCGCAACGTGTCCGTGCTCACCGATCACCAGCGCTACGTCGGCACGGTCCTCACCGAGGGTTCGAGCCTGGTCCGTCTGAACGGGGCCGCTCCGGGCACGCGGCCGGCGCCGCATCCCGCCGCGGTGCCGGGCGTCGATCCCATGTCCGGCGACCCTGGCTCCACCCTCTTCAACAACGACGGCGACGACGGCGCGGTCCTCGGCGACGGCCAGATCACCGGCGACCGCGACGCGCGCACCGGCATCTTCGCGCTGGAGGCGGCCGACCTCTTCAACCTCCTGGTCATCCCGCCGCTGGATCGTGCCACCGATCTGGCCGACGCCACCTGGGCCGCGGCGGCGAGCTACTGCCAGGAGCGCCGCGCCATGCTGGTGATCGACCCGCCCGCGTCGTGGACGGCCAATCCCGCCACCGCCATCGCCACCGCCGAGGCCGGGGTGAACACGCTGCGCACGGCCGTCGGCACCGACGACGCGCGCAACGCCGTGGCCTATTTCCCCAGACTGCGCATGCCCGATCCCCTGAGCGAGAACCGCCTGGCCGACTTCGCGCCCGGCGGCGCGGTGGCCGGCATCATCGCCCGCACCGACGCCCGCCGCGGCGTGTGGAAGGCGCCGGCCGGCCAGGAGGCGTCGTTCTCCGGCGTGCCCGGCTTCACTTACACCATGACCGACGCCCAGAACGGCGTGCTCAATCCGGTGGCGCTCAACGGCCTGCGCACCTTCCCGGTCACCGGCAACGTGGTGTGGGGCGCCCGCACCCTGGCGGGGGCCGACCTGCTCGCCTCGGAATGGAAGTACCTGCCGGTGCGCCGGCTCGCGCTCTTCCTCGAGGAGAGCCTGTACCGCGGCACCCAGTGGGTGGTCTTCGAACCCAACGACGAGCCGCTCTGGGCGCAGATCCGCCTCAACGTCGGCGCGTTCATGAACAACCTGTTCCGCCAGGGCGCCTTCCAGGGCCGCAGTCCCAAGGAGGCCTACCTCGTCAAGTGCGACCGTGAAACCACGACCCAGAACGACATCGATCTGGGCATCGTGAACATCGTCGTGGGCTTCGCGCCGCTGAAACCCGCGGAGTTCGTGATCCTCAAGATCCAGCAGCTGGCCGGTCAGGTCGAAGCCTAAGGAGTGAGCTCATGGCACAGTTCAGCGTGAACACGCAGCGGTTCGACCCCTACAAGAACTTCAAGTTCCGGGTGAAGTGGGACGGCCGGTACGTGGCGGGGGTCAGCAAGGTCGGCGCGCTCAAGCGCACCACCGAGATGGTGGAGCACCGCGAGGGCGGCGACCCCTCGACCTCGCGCAAATCGCCGGGGCGTACCAAGTACGAGGCCATCACCCTCGAGCGCGGCGTCACCCACGATCCCGAGTTCGAGGCCTGGGCCAACAAGGTCTGGAACTTCGGCTCGGGTCTGGGCGCCGAGGTCTCGCTCAAGGACTTCCGCAAGGACATCATCATCGAGGTCTACAACGAGGCCGGCCAGCTCGTCCTGGCCTACAAGGTCTACCGTTGCTGGGTCTCGGAATTCCAGGCGCTGCCCGACCTCGACGCCAACGCCAACGCGGTGGCCATCCAGACCATCAAGCTGGAGAACGAGGGCTGGGAACGCGATTATGACGTCAGCGAGCCCAGCGAACCCAGCTTCGCCGAGCCGTCCTGAGCGCCATGCAGCCGCTGACCGTCCACACGGTGCTCCGCGCCTGGGAGACGGCGCGCGATCGACATCCCCTCGATCGGGCGCTGGTGCTGTACGCCCTGGCGGCTCCCGACGTGCCGCCCGACACCCTGGCCGACCAGCCGCTGGGGCGGCGCAACGAGGCGCTCCTGACGCTGCGCCGGGCGACGTACGGCCGCATGCTGCAGGCATATCTCGATTGTCCACGGTGCCAGGAGAGGCTGGAGTTCGACCTCGACGTGGCGACGCTGCTGCGCCACGTGGATCCTGGACCCGAGCCGCTCGCGGTGGACGGCCACCGCTTCCGCCTGCCCACCAGCCGCGACCTGGCCGGGATCGCGGGCGAGGCCGACGCCGGCGCGGCGTCGCAGTACCTCCTGCGATCGTGTCTGGTGGATCCGGACGGGGCCGCCGCCGGTCCGGCGCTCCTCGAGCGCGTGGAGACCGCCATGGAGGATGCCGATCCCCTGGCCGACCTCGCGCTCGACGTGGCCTGCGAGGCCTGCGGCCACACCTGGTCTGCACCGTTCGACATCGCGGGTTTCCTGTGGGAGGAGGTCGACGCCCACGCGCGCCGGCTGCTCGACGAGGTGCACCGGCTGGCCAGCGCCTACGGCTGGTCCGAGTCCGAGATCCTGGCGCTCTCGCCGGCGCGTCGCTCGGCTTACCTGGCGCGGGTGACGTCATGAGCGGGCTGCTGCGCAACCTGGCCCGACGGATCGTGGCTGGCGAGGAGCCTGTCGTCCATGCCCGATCGCGGCTGCCGTTCCAGTCGTCGCCATCGCTGCCGGTCGAGGCCGTGACCGAGGTGGTGCCGCGGGAGGACCCACGACGCCAGGAGGAGCCGTCGTCCCGTTCTCCGGCGCCGTCGACCAGGCCGCTGGCAACCGTGCCGGATCCCGTCACCGCCGCGTCGCCTCGTCCCGCGACCGAAGCCACGACCTTCGATCCGCCGCGCCCCGTGCTCCCGACGTCACCTGCCGAGGCCACCCCGCCGCCCGGTCCGTACCAGCCCGATGCCGCTGCCGGTGCCGCGGAGACCACGTTGGCGCACGACAGCGTGACGGCCCGGCCTGGTCACCGTGAAGGCGCATTGCCGGAGCCTGTCGTCGCCGACCGCAACGAGGATCCCCACCGCCCCGACGCCCCACGGGCGTCGGTGGTCACGACCGGGGTTCCCGAACCGAACCAGCCGGCGTTGCCGGAGCCCCTGCTGGCCCGGCAGGAGCCGCCTGCGACGGCGGCCAGGGCGGGCTCGTCCGGCGACCTCGAGAACCAGGCCGCGCCGGAGAGTGCGGGCCCGGGCGAGCCGCCCGCGGTCCACATCCACATCGGCCGCATCGAGGTCGCCATGGCGGCCGAGACGCCGCCGCGCCGTCGCCCCCGTCAGCCCGAACGCAAGCCCATGTCGCTCGAGGATTACCTGGCCCGACGCGAGGGGAGGACCGGATGAGCACCGCCCTGGCCATCGCCGGCGTGACCGCCGTCCTGCGCGATCTGCTCAACGACGGGCTGGTCAACCACAACATCAGCGGCGTGCTCGGTAGCACGGTCACCGTGAGCGTCTCGCCGCCCGACCGCGTGGTGCCCAGCGACGGCACCGAGACGAGCCAGCTCAACCTCTTCCTGCACCAGGTCACGCCCAATCCCGGCTACCGCAACCTGGATCTGCCCTCGCGCGACCACACGGGCCGCCAGCGTCTGGCCAACCCGCCGCTGGCCCTCGACCTCCACTACCTGCTCTCGGCCTACAGCGCCGCCGACCTGCACGGCGAGATCCTGCTGGGCTACGCCATGCAGCTCCTGCACGAGCACCCGGTGCTCTCGCGCGAGGCCATCCGGACCGCGTTGATCCCGTCGCCCGACGTCGGGACCGACCTGCCGCCCGCGCTGCGCGCCCTCGCCGAATGCGGACTGGCCGACCAGGTCGAGCAGCTCCGCATCACGCAGGAGATCCTCGACGCCGAGTCCATGTCCAAGCTGTGGGCGGCCACCCAGGCGCACTACCGTCCCACCGCGGCCTACCAGGTGACGGTGGTCCTCATCGAGTCCACCCGGCCGGTGCGGTCGCCGCTGCCGGTGCTCAGCCGTGGACCCGTGGACACGGTGAGCGGCCGCGACCGCGGCGTGGCCGTGCAGCCCGACCTCGTCCCACCGGTCCCCACCATCGAGGCGGTGGTTCCGCCCGGCGGTCAGCCGGTCGCGCGCCTGGGCGAGACCATCGACATCCTGGGACACCATCTCGACGGCAACGATCGCGAGGTGCGCCTGACCAGCGATCGGTTCGATCGGGACGAGGTGCTGGCCGCCACCGGCACGAGCGAGGCCACGCGGCTGCAATTCGTGGTGCCCATCGCCAGCGCCGACCTCTTCCCGGTGGGCGCCTACCGCGTGGCCGCCGCGCTGGTTCGCCCCGGCGAGGCCGACCCGCGCTGGACCAACAGCCTGGCGCTGGTCCTGGCCCCCGAGATCACCAACCTGCCCCAGACCGTGGCCCGCGACGGCGAGGGCACGGCGAGCTTCACGCTGACCTTCCGACCCCGGCTGCAGGCCGAGCAGTCCGTCCGGCTGGTGCTGGGGCAGCAGGAGTTCGCACCGACCGCGTTCACCGCGCCGGTGGACAGCCTCGATTTCGCGATTCCCGACGCGCCGGTGGGCGAGCATCTGGCCCGCCTGCGCATCGACGGCATCGACAGCCCCATCATCGATCGGGCGGCCAGCCCGCCCGTGTTCCTCGACCAACGTATCGAGATTACATGAGCGCACCGCAGCAACTCACCTGGACCGAGGCGAACCAGCGACTGCTGGCGGCGGAATTCTCCGCGCTGCGGCGACGGCTGGGCGAGGACGGCTCCACTGAGGAACTCGCGTCGGCCCGGGCCGCCCTCGCCGGCGAGGGGGCCATCGACACGCTGACCACGACGTTCGGCCTCAGCGCCTTCGAGCGTGGGGTGCTGCTGCTGGTCGCCGGGGTCGAGATGGACGCCCGGCTCGCCGTGCTGTGCGGCGAGGCGCGGGGGCGGCCGCAGCAGCCCTGGGCCACCTTCGGCCTGGCGCTGGCGGCTCTGACGGATCCGCACTGGAGCGCGCTGGCCCCGGTGGGCGCGCTGCGCCGCTGGCGACTGGTGGAGGTGGACGACACGGCCGGGCTGACCGAGGCACGGCTGCGGATCGACGAGCGGATCCTGCACCACCTGGCCGGCGTGGACTATCTCGATCCGCGACTGCAGCCGCTGCTGCGCCCCTTGCCGGCACCGGATCTCCTGGCCGACGGACACCGGCGGCTGGCGGAGGAGACGGCCCGGGCGCTGACCGCCGCCGCGGTGACGCCGCTGGTGCAGCTCACCGGTGACGATCCCGAGGGCCAGCGGGACGTGGCCGCCGCCATCGCCGGTCGGCTGGGAACGCCGCTCTTCGCCGTGGCGGCCGAGGACCTGCCCGCCGAGGCGCACGCGCTGGCCGCGCTGGCCACGCTGTGGCGCCGCGAGGCCGCGCTCTCCGGTGGCGCGCTGCTCGTGATCCAGCGTGCCGCCGCGACCCTCGACACGGTGCGGCGTTTCGCGGAGCAGGCGGGATCGCCCGTGCTGGTGGCCGCACGCGACCCCTTCCGCTTCGACGGGCCGGGACTGCGGGTTGCGGTCGACAAACCGTCAGCGCCCGAGCAACGACAGCTCTGGCGCGAGCGCCTTGGCCACCAGAACGAGCGGCTGGGCGCCGCCGTGGATGCGGTGGCCAGCCAGTACCGGCTGAGCGCGCGGACCATCGCCGTGGCGGCCGACCGTGTCGGCGCGCTGCTGGCCGCCGACGCGGATCCCGAACCGGCGCTCTGGCGTGCGTGCCGCGAGGTGGAGGTGGCGCGCCTCGATGCGCTGGCCCAGCGTCTCGCGCCCACCGCCGGCTGGGACGAGCTGGTCCTGCCCGAGGCCCAGCTCGCCAGCCTGCGCCGCATCGCCGCCGGGGTCCGCCACCGGCTCCGCGTGCACCACGACTGGGGCTTCGCCGCCCGCAGCCAGCGCGGGCTCGGCCTCAGCGCGCTGTTCACCGGCGAGAGCGGCACCGGCAAGACCATGGCCGCCGAGGTGCTCGCGCGCGAACTCGACCTCGCGCTCTACCGCATCGACCTGTCGGCGGTGGTCAGCAAGTACATCGGGGAGACCGAGAAGAACCTGCGCCGCGTGTTCGACGCCGCCGAGGAGAGCGGCGCCATCCTGCTCTTCGACGAGGCCGACGCGCTCTTCGGCAAGCGCAGCGAGGTCAAGGACAGCCACGACCGCTACGCCAACATCGAGGTCAGCTATCTCCTGCAACGCATGGAGGCCTACCGCGGCCTGGCCATCCTGACCACCAACCTGAAGGGCGCCCTCGATACGGCGTTCCAGCGCCGGCTGCGCTTCGTGGTGACGTTCCCGCACCCCGACGCCGCACAGCGCGAGGCGATCTGGCGCGGGATCTTTCCCCCCGATACGCCCCTCGCTGGGCTCGACTTCGCCAGGCTGGCCCGCCTCGACGTGGCCGGCGGCAACATCCGCAACATCGCCCTCGATGCCGCCTTCCTCGCCGCCGAGGAAGGACGCCCGGTGAGCATGTCGCATCTGCTGAGGGCGGCGCGCAGCGATGCGGCCAGACGCGAGCGATCCCTGTCGCCCGCCGAGACGAGGGGGTGGACATGACGCAGGTGATCGTCCATGTCGATCGTCTCGTGTTGCGGGGCTTCGCTCCCGCGGAGCAGCGCGCGCTCGTCGCGGGCCTCCAGGACGAGCTGGCGCGGCTGCTGGCCGACCCGCAGGTGATCCAGCGGACGGTGGCCCGGGGTTCGCTTACCCGTCTGGACCTGGGCACGGTCCCGCGCCCCGTCGGCGGCGCCGCCGACGCCATCGGGCGGATCACGGCACGCCGGATCGTGGGAGGTGGTCGGTCATGAAATCCGTCCAGCGGTCTCGCGACGACTCCGCCACCAGGGCGCACCGCGACCCGGCCAGCGTCTTCCTGGCTCCCTCGCGGTTCCAGGTCGCCGCTCCTGACAGCGTCCTCGAAGCCGAGGCCGACCGTGTGGCCGACCGGGTGCTGGCCGGTGAGGAGCGTGGTGCCGTGACCGCCGCTCCCGTGCAGGCCCAGCGCGTGGCCACCGGTGCCGCCGCGCCTGGTGCCGCAGCACCCGCCAGCGTGGAGCGTGCGCTCGCCGGAGGCGGCCGTCCGTTGCAGCCCGCCCTGCGCTGCGACATGGAGCGCCGTTTCGGCCACGACTTCGCCGCGGTCCGCGTGCACGCCGGCCCGGCCGCCGTCGCGTCGGCGCGCGAGCTGAGCGCCGAGGCCTACACGGTCGGCCGCGACGTGGTGTTCGGCGCCGGACGCTTCGCCCCCGGGACCCCCGCCGGCCGCCGGCTGGTGGCGCACGAACTCGCCCACGTGGTGCAGCAATCGCCGGCCAGCCGTCTGGTGCAGCGCCGGCCCGAGCGCGGCGCCGCCACCATGCCCACCTCGGGCCGTGTGCAGCCCGCCAGCCCGGCCGATCGCCGCGAGTTCGCCCGCATGGCCGCCGATTTCCTGCGCGGCCAGGGCGACTTCTTCACCTACCAGCCGACCCGTTCGCTGAGCGAGATCCTCGGGCTCCTGCGCACCTCCGCCGAGAGCGGTCTGACGGCCATCGATGGGGTGGCCGGCGCCGCGGCCGTGGCCGAGGAGGTTCGCACGGCGTACACCGAGGCGGTGCGCACGGTGCTCGTGTCGCGCACCCGCGCCGAACCCGACGCCATCCGCACGCCGCCGACGCTCCGCGAGCTGTACGAGGAGCACCGCGACGAGATCCTGCCCTTCGCGCTGCCCCAGGCCCAGGCCGACCCCGGCGCCGCCGAGCTGAGCGCCGAGCTCACCGCGCCACTGCCCGCCGAGGCGAGCCGCGACCAGCGCACGCGCCACGCCGCCGTCGCCCGGTCGCGCCAGCGGCTGCGTGTGGTGACCACGGCCATCGACATGGATATCGATCCGTTCTTCGACACCCAGGGCGCACGGATGACCGTGCCGCTGCCGGCGAACACCACGGCCCGCTTCGCCGGCAACGTGCCCGCCGGCCTGCAGCACGGCCTGCGCAGCCTGGCGGCCCGGCTCATGGGCAGCGCCCTGAGCGCCGACACCACCGTGATGCTGGCCCTGGACCTGACCCGCTTCGGCGGCGGCTTCGCCACCTACCGCTTCACGCGCCTCGACCTGGGCGGCACCTTCGGCACCGAGGTCCTCATCGAGCGGCAGGGCACGGTCGGGGTCGAGGGCCTGCGCACCGACCAGCGCCGCCAGCTGCGCGAGCGCTTCGACCGCCTGGGATTCCGGCGCGCCTCGGGCTTCAGCCAGGACGAGTTCGACCAGGTGCTCATCGGCCTGTCCGAGATCCCCGAGGCCCGGCTCTCCTCGCTGGGCAACCTGCGCTTCGTCCGCGACCGGGCCGACGCCGAGCGTCCCGACGCCGCGGCCCACTACGACCAGTCCGCCCACACCGTGCGCATGTTCGATCGCGCCTACACCGGCGGTCTGACCCGGCTCGGCACCGGCGGCCGCCCGCTGCGCAACGCCGCCCAGGCGGTGGTCCACGAGGTGGGCCACGCCCTCGATCTGAGCTCCCTGCGCACCACGGCGGCGGCCACCGAGACCGCGCAGGACGCGCTGCTCGCCGAGTTCGGCACCGGTGACCGCAACTTCCGGATCCCGGCCCGTGACGATCCCGAGCACGCCCGTTTCCAGGAGCTGCGCGGCGCGGTCACCGCGGCCGAGACCGCCGAACGCAGCGCCCGCTCGCGGTCGGGGGCGCGCTGGAGCCAGGGGCAGACCGCCGAGGTCACCGACACCCTCGCCCGGGGCGCCCGCCAGCCGGCCTTCCGTCAGGCGGCCATCCGCGACGGCGCCCGCGCCGGCCAGCGGGGCTTCCCGACGACCTACCCGAACCCCGATTCGTTCTGGCAGGAGTACTTCGCCGAATCGTTCATGCTCTTCCAGACGTCGCCGGACCTGCTCCAGCGCCTCCGGCCCCACGTCTTCGCCTTCATGCAGCAGGAGTTCCCGTGATGACGTCGTTCCCCGGATCTCCGCGATTGCTCAAGGGCGGCCTCGTCCTCGTCGACGCAGCCACCGCCCAGGTCCAGCGCGTGGTCTCGCTGCAGTACAACCCCGACACCCTCACCCGCACCCTGCAGCCCCAGGGCATGGGCGCCGGGAGCGACCGGGCCGAGGCGCTGCGCCTGAAGGGACCGGCGGTGGAGACCTATCGGCTCGACGCCGAGATCGACGCCGCCGACCAGCTCGAGCATCCCGACCAGCATCGCGACACGGTCGAGCACGGGATCCAGCCCCAGCTCGCGGCGCTCGAGTCGCTGGTCCACCCGACCAGCGGCCAGCTCCTGGCCAACCATGCCCTGGCTGCGGCCGGCACGCTGGAGATCGCGCCCATGGAGTCGCCGCTCGCGCTCTTCGTCTGGAGCAAGAACCGCATCGTCCCGGTGCGTGTGACCGAGTTCACCATCACCGAGGAGGCCTTCGACCCGGCGCTCAACCCGCTGCGCGCCAAGGTGAGCCTGAGCCTGCAGGTCCTGTCGGTGGACGACCTTGGCTTCGATCACAAGGGGGGCGGCCTGTTCATGGCCTACCTGCAGACCAAGGAACGCCTGGCGGGCAGCGCTCCGGGCGCGGGCCTGGGCATCCTCGGCATCGGAGGCATCTCATGACCGATCCCATCCAGGCCTTCCTGCAGGCCAACGCCCTGGTGCCCACCGCGTTTCCGCCCACCAGCCGCTACCACGGTCTGGATACGGGCCAGTGGCTCCGGCCCGACGGCCGGCCGGTGTCTTACGTCCGGCGCCGCTTCGTGCCGCAGCCCGACCGCTTCGCGCTGCTGCAGCGGCACACGGTGGCCGAAGGCGATCGGCTCGACAACCTGGCGGCCCGCTACCTGGGCGATGCGCAGCAGTACTGGCGGCTCTGCGACGCCAACGGCGCACTGCGCCCCGACGCGCTGATCGAGACCGTGGGCTGCGAGCTGCGCATCACCCTGCCCGAGGGCATTCCGGGAGAACGCGATGCATGAGGGGATCAAGCTCACGCTGCTCATGGGACCGGTGGTGCCGGTGCCCGTGCCGCGGCTCGTGCTCGAGGCCCTCGACAGCGTCACCGTGACCACCGCCGCCGGCCAGGCCAGCGGCTTCCAGCTCTCGTTCCGCTTTCACAGCAAGTCCGAGCTGAACACCATCTTCCTGATCATCGCCGGCCAGAACACCAGTGTCGGCACGCCGCCCCTGCGCGTGCTGCTGGTGGTCACCATGAACGGTCGGCCGCAGCCGCTCTTCGACGGGGTCATGACCAACGTGGAGGTACAGCCCGGGCAGAACGGATCGCCGGGATCGCTGACGGTCACTGGCGAGGATCTGACCCGGGTCATGGATCTGATCGATTTCAGCGGCCTTCCGTACCCCGCCATGCCCATCGAGGCGCGGGTGGCGCTGATCTGCGCCAAGTACGCGGCGTTCGGGATCGTGCCGCTGCCGGTGCCGGTGATGTTCCCCGACGTGCCCATCCCCATCGAGCGCATTCCGGCGCACCAGGGCACCGACCTGGCGTATCTGCGGCAGCTCGCCCGCGACGTGGGTTACGTCTTCTACGTGGAGACCGGCCCGGCGCCGGGAACGAACGTGGCCTACTTCGGACCCGAGATCAAGGTGGGGGTGCCGCAGCCCGCGCTCAACGTCGACATGGACGCGCACACCAACGTGGAGTCCCTGAGCTTCGGCTTCGACCCCACCAAGGGCGTGTTGCCCGTGGTCTTCATCCAGAACCAGCTGACCCGGGTGCCCATCCCCATCCCGATCCCGAACCTGAACCCGCTGCAGCCGCCGCTGGGCGCGTTGCCGGCGCCGCTGGCCAACCTCGAGATCCTCAAGGACACCGCCAAGCTGAATCCCATGCAGGCCATCTCGCGCGGCCTCTCGCGGGCGAAGGAGTCGCAGGATGCGGTCACGGCCAGCGGCACCCTCGACGTGCTGCGCTACGGTCGGATGCTCAAGGCGCGCGGACTGGTGGGCGTGCGCGGCGTCGGGCTGGCCCACGACGGGCTCTACTACGTCCAGAGCGTGACCAGCACGCTGAAGCGAGGCGAGTTCAAGCAGAGCTTCGCGCTCACGCGCAACGGTCTGATCTCCATAACCCCGAGGGTGCCCGCATGAGCAACGGTCAGAGATATTACGGCAAGTACCGCGGCGTGGTGATGAACAACGTCGACCCCCTGCAGCAGGGACGCCTGCAGGTGCAGGTGCCCGACGTCTCCGGGCTGGCGCCGGCGAGCTGGGCCATGCCCTGCGTGCCGCTCGCCGGCCTGCAGAACGGCATGATGGCGCTGCCGATCATCGGCTCGGGGGTGTGGGTGGAGTTCGAGCAGGGCGATCCGGACCATCCCATCTGGGTCGGCTGTTTCTGGGGCAGCGCGGCCGAGGTGCCGGCGCTGGCGCTGGCCACGCCGCCCGGCCTGCCGGCCATCACCTTCCAGACGCCGTTGCAGAACGGCGTGACCATCTCGGACATGCAGGGCCCCACCGGCGGCATCATGCTCAAGAGCGCCACGGGGGCCACGCTCATCGTCAACGACACGGGGATCTACATCCAGAACGGACGGGGCGCCATGATCACGCTGGTGGGACCGACGGTCACCATCAACAACGGCGCCCTGGTGGTGGTGTGACATGCCTGGACCACTCTTGCATCTCGGGGCCACCGTGCTCTGCGCCCACGGGGGATCGGCCACACCGACCGCGCCCAATCCGCGGGTGCTGGTCAGCGGCCAACCCACGGTGTTGCTCACCGCGCCGTACGTGGTGGCGGGTTGCCCCTTCAACGTGAGCGGTTCGCCGGTGCCCTGCGTCACGGGCCAGTGGGTGACCGGGGCCACGCGGATCACCTCCAACGGTCAACCGCTCGTCCTGATGGACAGCCAGGCGGTGTGCGCCCCCAACGGGACGCCGCTCATGCCGCTGGTCGCGCAGACCAGAGTGATCGGGAGCTAGTCATGAACCTGCATCATCCCTATCAGCTCGATGGCAGCGGCCGCACGCGGACCGCCGACGAGGCCGCCTGGATCCGCGGTCTGGTGGAGCAGGTCCTGTTGACGGCGCCGGGCGAACGGGTCATGCGGCCGGAATTCGGCAGCGGCCTGCGCCAGCTCGTGTTCGCCCCCGGCAGCCCCGAGATGGCCGCCACCACCGAATTCCTGGTGCAGGGCGCGCTGCAGCAATGGCTCGGCGACCTCATCGCCCTGGAGGAGGTATCCGTCGAGTTCGTGGACGCCACCCTCACGGTCACCGTGACCTACGTCATCCGCCGCAGCGAGTCGCGCCGGACCGAGACCTTCGTCCAGGGAGGTGGCCCGTGATCTACACCTGCTGCGACCGGCATCGCCGGGCGGCCGTGGCCGCCCACCCCACGCTCAACGGCATCGACTGGCTCGAGGTCCTGGACCATGACGCGCCGGCCGGCAGCCCGCGCCAGCGCACGCTCCTGGTGCGGCTGCTCAAACCGGTGCCCGCCGGCCTGGGCCGCGACCAGGTGCGCCTCGAGGGGGGTGAACGGGTCCGGGACGTCGGGGTCGTCTGGGTGGCGCCGGCTTCGGCGCCGCCGCTGGCCGAGACCTCCGCGGCCGAGCGTGATCTCTTCACGTCGCTGGACGAGGCCGACCAGGTGCTGCTGGTGCGCACCGACAGCCACGGCGATCACTCGACCTACGTCCTGCGCCTGGTGCGCGGAACCGATGACACCGAGCCGCCGGTGGACTTCGATCCGCGCCTGGTGGAGGTCGCCTTCTCGTTCAAGGTCGAGTGCCCCAGCGATTTCGATTGCAAACCCGTGCGCAGCTGCCCGGCGGAGCCCGATCCCGCCCTCGACATCGACTACCTGGCCAAGGACTACGCGAGCTTCCGCCGTCTCCTGCTCGACCGGCTCAGTCAACTCGTCCCCGGCTGGGGAGAGCGCAGCGCCGCCGACCTGGGGGTGACGCTCACCGAGCTCCTGGCCTACGTCGGCGACCATCTCAGCTACTGGCAGGACGCCGTGGCCACCGAGGCCTATCTCGCCACCGCCCGCCGCCGCTCGTCGCTGCGCCGCCACGCCCGGCTGGTGGACTACGTCATGCACGACGGCTGCAACGCGCGCGCCTGGCTGCAGGTCCGGGTCGAGGGCGGGCCGGTGGCCCTGCCACGCGACAGCGTCTCCTTCCTGACCCGCGTCGCCGAAGCCGCCCCGCGGCTCGCGCCGGCCTCGCCCGAGCTGGCCGAGGCGCTCCAGGCGTCGCCGCTGGTCTTCGAGGCGCTGCACGACGCCATGCTGTTCGAGGATCACAACGACCTCTTCTTCCACACCTGGGGCGACGAACGCTGCTGCCTGCCCCGCGGCGCGGTCCGGGCCACGCTGCGCGGCCATCATCCCGACCTGGCCGCCGGCCACGTCCTGGTCCTCCAGGAAATGAAGGGCCCGCTCACAGGCGAGGCCGCCGACCGCGATCCGGCGCGCCGCCACCCCGTGCGCCTGACCGCGGTCCGCGCCTTCGCCGGCAGCGATCCGCTCACCGATCCCCTCGACGAGCAGCCCATCACTGAGATCTGGTGGCATCGGGACGACGCGCTGCCCTTCGCGCTCTGCCTCTCCGCCCTGACCGACGACGACCACGGCGGCGCGCTGATCCCCGACGTGAGCCAGGCCCTGGGCAACATCGTCCTGGTCGACCACGGCCGGACGGTGACCGACCCCGCCGCTCGCGATCTGGGCACGGTTCCCGCCCCGCACCTGCACTATCCCACCCCGCGCGAGACCGACCACTGCGACCGGTCCGCCCCCGAGCCCTTGCCGCCGCGTTTCCGGCCGCTGCTGGCCCGGGGACCGCTGACCCGCACGGGCACGGTGCTGAAGTCCACCGAGATCGGCGGCGTGCGGGTGACCGTGAGGGTGCCCTTCGATCCGGAGGCCGCGGCCACCGCGGCGCTCCGCTGGCGCCTCGCCGACGTGGTGCCGGATATCCGCCTGACCGCCACCAGCGGCGAAGTGACGTCCACCTGGACCGCCCGCCGCGATCTGCTCGACAGCGATGCCACCGACACCCACTTCGTGGTGGAGTCCGAGCACGACGGCTCGGCCACCCTGCGCTTCGGCGACGACCGGCACGGCCAGCGCCCCGACACCGGCACAGCGTTCACCGCCGCCTACCGCGTGGGCAACGGCCGCGCCGGGAACGTGGGCGCCGAGGCCATCGCCCACGTGGTCAGCGACGACGCCCGCCTCGCGGCGGTCGTCAACCCGCTGGCGGCCAGCGGCGGGACCGATCCCGAGACCGCCGCCCAGGTGCGCCGCCGCGCTCCCCAGGCGTTCCGCACCCAGGAGCGCGCGGTGACGCCCGCCGATTACGCCGAGGTCACCGAGCGCCACGCCGGCGTCCAGCGCGCCGCGGCCTCGCTGCGCTGGACCGGCAGCTGGCACACCGTTTTCGACACGGTCGACCGCCTCGGCGGCGCCCCACTCGATCCCGGATTCACCGCCTCGCTGCGCGAGCACGTGGACCGCTATCGCATGGCCGGACACGACCTGCGCTTCCGCGACCCGGTCCACGTCTCGCTGGAGATCGACCTGCAAGTCTGCGTGGCCGCCGACCATTTCCGCAGCGATGTCCGCACCGGCCTCCTGCGCGAGCTGGGCAGCGCCAACCTGCCCGACGGTCGCCGCGGCCTCTTCCATCCGGACAACCTGAGCTTCGGCCAGACGGTCTACCTGAGTCCGCTGTACGCCGCGGCGCGCCGGGTTCCCGGCGTGGCCTCGGTGCAGGTCACCCGTTTCCACCGCCAGGGCCAGGAGGACGCGCGGCCCCTGGCCGACGGTTTCCTGCCCCTGGGTCGCCTGGAGATCCCGCGTCTGGACAACGACCCGAACTTCCCGGAGCACGGCGTGCTCCGGCTCGACCTGTTCGGAGGCAAGTGATGGACCCCCGCGATCCCCGCACCCGCGATTGCGGGTGTTGCGCCGGCACCGATCAGCAGACTCCCGGGCGGCTGCACAACGCCCCCGGCCTGCCGGCCATCGCCTACCGCACCGGACAGCATGCCCGGTTCAAGGAGGCGCTCCTGGCGCGACTCTCCGGAACGGCCCATCCCGCCCTGGCGGGTCTGGGTACGCGCGACGACGGCGACCTGACCATCGCGCTCTGCGACGCGGTCGCCACCACGCTCGACGTGCTGACCTTCTACCAGGAGCGACTGGCCAACGAGCATTACCTGCGCACCGCCACCGAACGGCGGTCGGTGCTGGAGATGGCGCGGCTCATCGGCTACGAGCCGGCGCCGGGCGTGGCCGCCGCCACCTGGCTGGCCTTCACGCTGAAGGAGTCGCCGGGTGACGCCGCCGCCGCCCCGGCGCCCATCACCATCCCGGTGGGCACTCGCGTGCAGAGCGTGCCGGGCCAGGACGAGCGGCCCCAGACCTTCGAGACCGTGGCCGCGGCGGCGGCCCGGGTCGAGTGGAACGCCATGGCCGCGCAGGTGAGCGAGCCGTGGCGACCGCGCCACGGCGATACCGATCTCTGGCTCGCCGGGGTGGCGAATCGCCTCGAGCCAGGGGACGCCATCCTCATCGTCGGCGCCGAGCGCAGCGTCCAGGACGCGGGGAGCGAACGCTGGGACGTGCGGGTGCTGGATACGGTGGAGCCCGATCCCGACAACGACCGCACACGCGTCGCCTGGACCGATCCGCTGGGCCACGTGGCGCCTTACATCGCACCGGCGGCCGAGGCGGTGGAGGTCTTCGTCTTCCGCCAGCGCGCGGCGCTCTTCGGCCACAACGCTCCGGATGCGCGTCTCTTTCCCGATGATGTGGGCGGCACTGGCGCCGACTGGCCGGACTACCAACTCGATCCCGAGCGGCTGGATCTCGACGCAGTCTATCCCCGGATCACCGCCGGCAGCTGGTTCGCGCTGGCGTCGGGCGAGGAGGGCCAGGGCAGTCCGACGCTGCCGGGCTACGTCGAGCTCTACCGGGTCGAACGGGTGTCGCAGATCAGCCGGTCCGAGTTCGGCCTCAGCGCCAGGATCACCCGCCTGGTTCCCGACACCGACGAGCACCTGACCGCCACGCGCTACGGCCTGCGCGAGACCATGGTCCTGGCCCAGAGCGAGGCCCTGACCCCGGTGGCCCGCCCGCTCCACTACCCGGTCTATGGCGATCGGCTGACCCTCGGCGCGGCCCGCGAAGGTCTGGTCCCGGGGCAGGCCCTCGCGGTCACGGGACAGCGCCAGCGCCTGGCCGTGGCGCCGGGTGTCAACGACCTGGTCCTGATCCTGGACGAGGGCGGCTCGGTGCCTCTGCAGGAAGGCGACAGCCTGGTCCTGATGGCGAATCCCGCGCGGCTGGCGGGCGCCTCTCCCGTTCGCCTGGACCCGCCGGCGTTCGGGGCGCTGATCGGCCGCACGCGCGACCGCCTCCGCCTGCAACTCCAGGATGGCGACGGCCGGCGGGGCAGTCTCACCGCGCGGGCCGACGAACTGTTCCTGGACGCCGCGCGTGATTCCGACCCCGTGGTCTCGGCGGTGGTGTCCATCGCCGGCGGCGATGCGGCGATCACCGTCGGCGGCGAGCGGACGGCCCTCGCGCTCGCGACCTCGCTGCCGCACTGCCTCGCGCGCCGGACGGTCCGGGTCAACGCCAACGTGGCCCGGGCCACCCACGGCGAGACGGTGGATGAGATCCTGGGCGGCGGCGACGCCAGGCTCACCGACCAGGCCTTCGCCCTGCGCCAGACGCCGCTGACCTTCGTGAGCGCCGACACGCCCAGCGGTCGCGCCTCCACGCTGAGCGTGCGGGTCAACGACCTCGAGTGGACCGGCGTGCCCACCCTCTACCGGCGCGCCGCCACGGAGCGCGCGTACACCCTGGACGTGGGCGAGGAGGCCACCGCGTTGCGCTTCGGCGACGGCCAGGAGGGTGCCCGGCTACCCAGCGGCGAGAACAACGTGCGCGCCTCGTACCGCAAGGGCCTGGGTGTGGGCGGCAACGTGGCCAGCGGTCGCCTCACCAACCTGCTCAGCCGCCCGCTGGGCCTCGAGGGCGCCACCAACCCCGTGCCGGCCACCGGCGGTGAGGATCCCGAGCCCCTCGACCGAGCGCGCGAGAATGCGCCCCTGACCGTCTTGACTCTGGACCGGGCGGTGTCGGTGAAGGACTACGCCGACTTCGCCCGTGCCTTCGCCGGCATCGACAAGGCGCACGCGCTCTGGGTGCCCGCCGGGCCGGCCCGCGGCGTCTTCCTCACGGTGGCGGGGATCGACGGCGCCGCGGTGCCCGACGACAGCGACACCTACCGCAACCTGGCCGCCGCGCTCAGGACCTACGGCGACCCACTGGTGCCGCTGCACCTGGTGGACCACCGGCCCGCGACCTTCCGCCTCGGCCTGGCCATCAAGGTGGCGGACGACCACGACAGCGAGGCGGTGCTGGCGGCGGTGGAGGCTGCGCTGCGCCAGCGCTTCGGCTTCGCCAGCCGGGGCTTCGGCCAGGGCGTCTCGCTCGACGAGGTGCTCGCTGCGACCCACGGCGTCGCGGGGGTGGTGGCGGCGCACGTGCGCGCGCTCTACCGGCCCGACTCCGGGGTGGTGCCCGCGGTAAAGCCACGCCTTGTTGCCGAACTGCCCCTGGCCTCGTTGACCGGCATGCCGGTGGCGGCCGAGCTGCTGACCCTGGCCGACGAGCCGCTGGCGCTGGAGGTGCTGCCATGAGCTTCGATGCCCGGACCCTCTACGAGCTCCTGCCGGCCATCCACCGGATCCGCGACGCCGAGCTGGCCCGGCAGAACGGTACCGAGCGTGGCCCCCTGGCCGAGCTGCTGGCGGTCTTCGCCGAACAGGTCGCCGTGGTGGAGGAGAACCTCGAACAGCTCCACGACGACCTGTTCATCGAGACCTGCGCCGACTGGGTCATTCCCTACATCGGCGATCTGATCGGCTACGAGAGCCTGCACGGCGTGGTGCCGCGGGTGGCGAGCCCGCGCGCCGAGGTGGCGCACACCATCGCCCTGCGCCGGCGCAAGGGCACGGCGCTGGTGCTCGAGCAGCTCGCGCGCGACGTCACCGGCTGGCACGCCCGCGCGGTCGAGTTCTTCGAGCTGCTGGCGACGACCCAGTACATGAATCACCCGCGACTCCACAACCGTCGCTGTCCCGATCTGCGCGACGGCGAGGCGCTGGAGTGGCTCGGCACGGCGTTCGAGAGCGCCAGCCGCAGCGTCGACGTGCGCCGGATCGAGACCGCGCGTGGCCGGCACAACATCCCCAACGTGGGTCTGTTCCTCTGGCGCATCGGCGCTTACCGGCACCGTGAGAGTCCGGCGGTCCGGGCCGGAGCGCGCCGCTACCGTATCAGTCCCCTGAACCACGATCTGCCGCTGTACAACCGGCCCGAGGCCGAGGAGGACATCACGCACCTGGCCGAACCCGGCAACGTGCCCTGGCCGCTGTCGCGCCGGCGGCTGTGCCGCGACCTCGCGCGGCTCTACGGCGAGCGGCCCACCGCCGGTGCCGCGGTCGACAACCCCGCGCCGAGCCTGGTCCTCCGCGTCGACGGGGTGACGGTCGAGCGCGACCAGCTCCTGGTCTGCAACCTGAGCGACGACGGCCCGGCCTGGGCGCACATCCCCCCTGCGGGTCGCTACGCGGTGGACCCGGTGCTGGGGCGCGTGGCGCTGCCGCCGGAGGCCGCCGACCCCGCCGTGGTCCACGTGACCTGGCACGAGGGCTTCAGCGCCGACCTCGGCGGCGGCGAGTACGAGCGCGGCGCGAGCCTGTCGGTCCCGGCCGAGGGCGTGGCGGTGGTCCGGGTGCCCGACGATCGTGCCACCATCGGCCAGGCGCTGGCCGACCTCGCCGGCAACGGCGTGGTGGAGATCACCGACAGCGGTCGTTACGAGGAGGACTTCGTGATTGCCGTGGCGGCCGGTGGCAGCGTGGAGGTCCGCGCCGTGAACGGTCGCCGGCCCACCGTGGTGCTCACCGAGCCGCTGGTTGTTAGCGGGGGCGAGGGCGGCCGCTGCGTCCTCGACGGCCTGCTGATCACCGGCGGTCCGCTGCAGGTCGTCGACGATCCCGGCAACGCGCTGGCCACCCTGGACCTGCGTCATGCCACCCTCATTCCCGGGCTGGCCCTCGAGCCCGACGGCCGACCAAAGCAGCCCGACACGCCCAGCCTGGTGGCCGCCCTCGCCGACCTCGCGGTGACCGTGGAGCGCAGCATCCTCGGCGCCGTGCGCACCCATGAGCGGGCGACGTTCACCGCGCGCGACAGCTTCGTCGACGCCACGTCCCGCGAGCGGACGGCGTTCGCGGCGCTCGACGGCGAGGCGCCGGGAGCGGCGCTCTCGCTCGCCGGCTGTACCGTGGTCGGCAAGATCCACGTGCGCGAGTTCGGCGTGGTGTCCGACTCGATCCTGCTGGCGGCCCTCGCCGAGGCCGATACCTGGCCGGCGCCGGTGCGCGCCGAACGCAAGCAGACCGGCTGCCTGCGTTTCAGTTACGTGCCTATCGACGCCATCGTGCCGCGCCGCTATCGCTGCCAGCCCGACTCGGCCGCCGCGGCCCGCCGCCTCGCACCCCGCTTCACCTCGCTGCATTTCGGCACCCCGGCCTACGGCCAGCTCGCGGCCACCACCAGCGACGCCATCCGCCGGGGCGCCGAGGACGAGGGCGAGATGGGCGCGTTACATCACCTCTACGGAGCCCTGCGCGAGACGAACCTGCGCATTCGCCTGCGGGAATACCTCCGGGTGGGCCTGCGCGCCGGCATCTTCTACGAATCATGAAGGAGCGCTCGTCATGAGTTTCGATCTGAGCCGTATCCGCTTCGACCATCGCCGCGACTTCCTGGGCGTCATCATGCAGCAGGGTCGGGTGCAGCTGGATAGCGACTGGAACGAGTGGGTCGCCCAGCTCGCCCGTCGCATCCAGGCCGGAACGCTCGACACGGTGGGGCAGGCGGTGGTGCCGCGCGAGACCGCGGACGGGTTCCTCATCGCGGCCGACGGCGGCGGCCTGACCATCGGACCGGGGCGGATCTACGTCGATGGGCTGCTGGCGGAGAACCACGGCGCGGCGCCCGAGGTCTGGAACCGGCACCTGGCCGAGGAGACGGGCACCGCGGCCGTGGATTACGCCGCCCAGCCCTACCTGCCCGACCCGCCGGCGTTGCCCGCCGGTGCTGGCCCGCACCTGGTCTACCTCGACGTCTGGCAGCGCGCGGTCACCCACCTGCAGGCGCCCGACCTGGTGGAGCAGGCCGTGGGCGTGGATTCCACCGGACGCCGGCAGACCGTGTGGCAGGTCAAGGTCCTGCCCGACGTGGGCGCCATCACCCGCGACACGCCGCCCGAGGACATTCCCGGCTGGGACGAGGCCACGGCCCCGTCGGCGGGCCGGCTCTCCACCGGCACCGGCGAGCCCACCGAGGACCCCGACCCCTGCCACGTGCCGCCGTCGGCGGGTTATCGCGGCCTCGAGAACCAGCTCTACCGCGTCGAGATCCACCGGCCCGGCCCACCCGGCGAGGCCTCCTTCAAGTGGTCGCGGGACAATGCCACGGTGGCCACCCGGGTCAGCCAGATCAACCCGGCGCGCAACAAGCTCACCGTGGAGAGCGTGGGCCGCGACGACGTGTTGCGCTTCCACAACGGCGACTGGGTCGAGATCACCGACGACTGGCGCGAGCTGCACGGCGAGCCGGGCGAGCTGCGGCGCATCAAGGTGGACCAGGGCGTGGACGACACCAGCCGGACCATCGACCTGGAGACACCCCTGCCCGACGGCGCCTTCCCCGTCGACGGCCAGGGGCAGACCGACCCTCGCCGTCATACCCGCATCCGCCGCTGGGATCAGTCGGGCCAGGTGCGTCGCGAGGACGGGACCAGCTACCTCGATCTGGACGCCACCGGCAGCGACGGCGAGATCACGGTGCCGCCAGCGGGCACGAGGCTCTTCCTCGAGCACGGCATCCTGGTGGATTTCACCCTCGACCCGGCCGGCGGTGAGTTCCATGCCGGCGACTACTGGGTGTTCGCCGCGCGCAGCGTCGATGCCTCGGTGGAGATCCTGGACCAGGCGCCGCCGCTGGGCATCCACCACCATCATGCACGGCTCGCCCTGGTCACCTTCCCCGACCAGGAGGACGACTGGCGCATCCTCTGGCCGCCACGCTGCGAGGGTACGGGCGAGAGCTGCGACTGCACCGTGTGCGTCACCGCCGATGCCCACAACGAGGGCACGGCCACCATCCAGCAAGCGCTCGACGAGGTCCGCGCCACCGGAGGCACCGTGTGCCTGGGCGCCGGCACCTACCGGATCCGCGAACCGCTGCGCATCGCCGGCGCCCAGTCGCTGCGGGTTCGCGGCCAGGGCTGGCGCACGGTCCTGCTGGGCGAAGCGCCGGGCACGGTGCTGTCGATCACGGGCAGTCTGGGTGTGGCCCTGGAGAACCTGTCGATCCTCGGCTCGGCCGCCGGCAGTCGCCGCACGGGCATGGTGACCGTGACCAACGCCTTCGATCTCCGCCTCGAGCATGTCAACGTCGTCGGCGTGTCGCCCGGCGATGCCACCAGCACTGCGATCGAGCTGTCGGGTCTGGTGCTCGGCGGATTGATCGACGATTGCGTCCTGGTGGCCGAACAGGGCGTCGCCAGCGGCAGTGGCAAGCAGGACCGACTCCTCACCGCGCACCTCACCGCGCGCCGCAACCTGGTGTTCTGCAGCCAGCGCGGCTTCGGTTTCGTGGACATGAGCGTGCACTATGGCGCCACGGTGCTGGCGGACAACCTGGTCCTGGGCTGTCGTCACGCCGGCGTCATCGCCACCGGCGGCGTGCTGCCCGGTTCCAGTTTCACCGTGCGCGACAACGTGCTCTACGTCGAGGGGGTCGGCGTGCGCGCCGGCGTGGACGGTCTGCGCATCCAGGACAACGAGATCGCGGGCTACGGCGAACGCTCGGCCGACGGCATCGAACTGGGGCGCGGGCTCGATCCGGTGGCCCTGGACCAGGTGCGCATCGTGGGCAATCGGATCCGCGCCATGGACGGCCACGGGATCGCGATCCGGCACCGGGTCGAGACCGGCATGATCAAGCAGAACACCGTGGCGGAGACGGGTCTGGGCGGGCTCGTGATCGAGGGCGAGGGGAGCGCCGGCTATCTGACCATCGAGAACAACCACTTCCTCGATCTGGGCCGTGGTTTCGACACCGACAACGTGGGCTTCGCCGGCCTGCAACTGGTGGCCGTGACGCGGGCCGACGTGCTGAACAACGTCTTCGCCGGCGTGGCCCGCGGCGCGACCAGCGCGCCCGACGTGGCGGGGATCCTCGCCGGCGGCGTGGGCGAGCTGCGGGTGGCGGGCAACCGTCTGCACGGCGTCGGGCCCGAGCGCAGCGCGGGCGCCGTGACCGGGGTGCGTGTCCTGGTTCCCCTGCATCACCTGGCGGTGGACGACAACACCATCGCCCGCGCCGCCGGCGCCGAGCAGCTGCAGCCGGCGGCCTGGCAGGCGCTGCGCATCGACACCGGTGGCCGCGGTGACGAGCGGCGCGTGGCCGAGCCATCGGGCTCCTTCGCGGTGGTCGGGCTGGTGGCCCGCGCGGTGGTCTTCACCGTGGGACGCATCCACGCCATGGCGGTCGCCACCCCTGCGGTCTCGGTGCGCGGCAACCGCCTGCGCGCGCGGCTCACCAATCGACCGCTGGTGCAGATCGACGCCGTGGAAACCTGCCTGTTCGCCGAGAACCACGGCCAGGTCCTCGGCGAGGGCGGGGTGCAGACCGCGGCCATCGGTCTGCTCCGTGGCAACGTGGTCAATGCCAGCAACAACCGGCTCATCGGCTCCGGCGAACAGGACACGCTGCACGTCTTCAACCTCGGCAAGCGGGGCATCGTCATCGGCAACATCAGCACCGGCAACATCAGGATCGACGGCACGTCCCTGCCCGACACGCCCTGGCACGGTCTGAACATCATCGGGACCTGACCTTAGGAGTACGGCGTCATGAGAATCATCGCGTATCGAGGCGAGAAGAAGGTCGCCGACCTGGTGGACAAGGCCTTCGTCGACCTCACGCCCACCCAGCGCAAGGCCGCCGAGGCCGCGCTGCTGAAGGCCAATCCCCAGCTGAAGCGGCTGGCGGGATTGAAGTCGGGCACGGTGCTCACCATCCCCGAGGTGCCGGGAGCCCGGGTCCGGCCACGCAAGGGTCAGGAGGGTCCCGACGACGAGATCCGGGCCGTCCTGAGCGAGCAGCTGGCAGCCTATGGCGAACGGATGGCCAAGCGTCACGAGGCACATCAGGCGGACCTGAAGGAGCAGCTGGGTCTGCTGAAGGATCGCCAGCTCAAGAAGGCCATCGGCGAGGATCCGGCGCTGCAGGAGCTGTCCGCCGCCGCCGCGGCGAAGCTGCGCACCGAGGCGAAGGTGGCCGCCGCCAGCGGCCAGAGTCTCGCGAAGGCCCTCGAAAAGCTCGCGGCCGACCTGGCCGGGGACTAGCCGGGAACCCGCCGCCCGGTCAGGCCTTCAAGGTGCTGGCGGGGTGTAGGGCGAACACCGCTGTTCAGACCCGACGTCGTTGCGCCCTTGCGCTGCGGCCATTCGATCGTGTACTTGTTGAGTCCAGAAAGTGATGCCGCCCCGCCGTCAGGGATGACGCGCGCCGGCGGCCAGGTTCCCCGACCTGGAGGATGGTGCCATGGACGGCCGTCGATTCCTGTCTCTCTTGCTCGCTGTCACCATCGCGTTCGCCATGATCGGCTGTGACGGCGAGGACGAACCCCCCACCGCGCCCGGCTCCCAGAACTCGGTCGACATCGAGATGACCGGCGAGCCCGCCATCACCTTCGCCGAGGGCACCGGCAAGACCAGCGTCATCATGCAGTTCATCGCCCGCGACCAGGACGGGTACGCCCTGGCGCCGGAAGACATCGCCGTGGAGTTCATCCTCGACGACGAACCGGTGGACAACGAGTCGATCCTGCAGGAGGGGTCCGAGGAACTCAGCGCCAGCATCCATCTGGGCCTGGTGCTCGACGCCAGCTACAGCATGCTGCTGCACGAGCCCCCGGCGTTCACGCCCATGCTCGAGGCCGCGCGCGACGCGATCCAGCAAGGGCTCGACCTCTACGTCGGCCGCCCCGGCACCTTCAGCTGGGACCTGGCCTGGTTCCACGAGTACATCTTCTATCCCGATCCCGAGGGGCGCGCCTGGACGCCCGGCGACATCGTCACGATCCCCGCGCCCGAATCCGGCACCGCCACCAAGCTCTTCGCAGCGGTGACGCACCAGGCGCGCAAGATGACCGCGGCCCACGAGTCGGTGGCCAACGGTCCCAACGACCACCACGTCCTGGTGGTCTTCTCCGACGGCGCCGACAACTACAGCTACTGGGACAACGCCGACCAGGTCGCCCAGGGCGAGACCTCGAGCTTCGCGCCCTACGTGCGGACCGGCTTCGCCACCACGGACCAGGATACCGCGGTCGCTGCCATCACCAGCCATCCGGATCTGATCACCCACGTCATCGGCCTGGGTTCCGCGGTGCGCGACGACCAGCTCCAGGCGCTGGCCGACGCCGGCGGTGGCCGCTACTTCAAGAACCCCTCGAGCAGCGAGGTGGGCACGGTCTTCGACCTGGTGACCCGCGAGTTCGCCACGCTCCAGACCCAGGGCGCCACCATCCCGCTGCCGCCCGGCGACTACACCTTCAAGCTGCGAGTCCTGGCCGACGAGCGACGCGCCAGCGACGAGGTCACCTTCCAGTTCCACGCCGGGGACGGTGACGCGGGTCTGCTGCGCTGACTATCCGGTTCGCGGTTATGAAGTGAGGGCCCGGGCGGTTGCCCGGGCCCTCACTTCGTGGGCTGTTGAATAATTGCGCACCAGCTCGCAGCCGTTTCAGCAGATCCGGGGCAGCAGCTCGCCCAGCGGCATGGGAATGATCCGTTCGGCGCCCAGGCTGGTGCAGGCGACGACGGTGCCCGGGTGGTCGGCGGTCACGGTGCCGATCATCACGGCCTCGCGACCGTGCTCATGGGCGCGCATGGCCGCCAGCGCTCGCTCGACCTGGTCCCCGGGCACCACGGCCACCAGCTTGCCCTCGTTGGCCACATGCAGGGGGTCGAGCCCCAGCAGCTCGCACGCCCCCCGGACCGCGGGGCGCACCGGCAGCGCACCCTCGTCGAACCGGATGCCCACGCCGCTGGCGGCGGCGAATTCGTTCAGGGTCGTGGCGAGGCCGCCGCGGGTGGGGTCGCGCAGGGCCTTCAGGCCGGGACAGGCGGCCAGCAGTTCGGCCACCAGTCCCGAGAGGGCGGCGGTGTCGCTGTGGATGTCGCTGGCGAAACTGAGGCCTTCACGCCGTGTCAGCACCGCCATGCCGTGATCGGCGAGGGTGCCCGAGAGCAGGAGGGCGTCGCCGGCTGCCAGGTTGTCGGCGCCCAGGTCGACGCCGTCGGGGACCAGGCCCAGTCCGGTGGTGTTGATGAAGATCCGATCGCAGGCGCCGCGGGGGACCACCTTGGTGTCGCCGGCCACCACGCGCACGCCGGCCCGCCGCGCCGCCGCGGCCATGGAGTCGAGGATCCGCTCGAGATCCGCCAGGGGCAGGCCTTCCTCCAGCACCAGGCCCACGGTCAGGACCTGGGGCACGGCGCCGCACATGGCCACGTCGTTGACGGTCCCGTTGACCGCCAGGTCGCCGATGTCGCCGCCGGGAAAGAAGATCGGGTCCACCACGAAGGTGTCGGTGGAGATGGCCAGCCGGCCCGGTGGTCGGGCGAGTACCGCCTGGTCTTCGAGACGAGCCAGTTCGGCGCACTGGAAGCGGGGGAGGATCACCTGCGCGACCAGGTCGTTGCTCTGGCGACCACCCGCGCCGTGGGCGAGCTGGATCGTGACTCGATCCAGGCCCGTGACGGGGTACCCGTGGGGCGTGATCTCGCGCCGGTCGTTCATGGTTCCCCGCTCCTCCGGTCGGGTCGGGCGTGTTGCCAGTATGCGGCGCAGGCGCCCTCGCTCGAGACCATGGTGGCGCCCAGCGGCGTGGTGGGAGTGCACTCACGGCCGAAGGCCGGACACTGGTCGGGACGCCGCAGGCCCTGGAGGATCTGACCGCTGAGGCAGGTCGCGGCCTCCTGCGGGCGGATCGCCGCCACGGAGAACTTCCGCTCCGCATCGTAGGCGGCGAATTCATCACGAAGGCACAGCCCGCTGGCGGGGATGTTGCCGATCCCGCGCCACCGGCGATCGCAGACGGTGAAGACCTCGTCGATCAGCGCCCGGGCGGTGGGGTTGCCGTCGCGTTGCACGACGCGCTGGTAACGGTTCTCCACGTCCGGCCGGCGGGTCTCGAGCCGCCGCACCACACCGAGGATTCCCGAGAGGATGTCCAGCGGTTCGAATCCGGTGGCGACGATGGGCACGCCGAAGGTGCGGGACAGTTCGCTGTAGGGCTGCCAGCCCGTGACCGTGCAGGCGTGGCCCGCGGCCAGGAATCCCTGCACCCGGTTGTCCGGCGCGGCGAGGATGGCGGCCATGGCCGGGATCACCAGGACATGGGAGCAGAGCACGCTGAAGTTGGTCAGGCCCGCGGCGGCGACCGTCCTGACCACCAGCGCCGTGGCCGGTGCCGTGGTCTCGAACCCCACGGCCAGGAAGACGACCTCGCGTCCGTGGTCCTGGCGGGCGAGCTGGAGCGCCGCCAGGGGCGAATCCACCACCCGCACATCCCCGCCCCGCGCACGCGCGTCGAGCAGGCTGCCGCGGCTGCCCGGGACGCGCAGCATGTCGCCGAACGAGGTCAGGATCACCTCGGGTCGTCCGGCCAGCGCCAGGGCTCGATCCAGCGTCTCCAGCGGAGTGACGCATACCGGGCAGCCGGGACCATGGACCAGGCTGATGCCTGACGGCAGGAGCTGATCGAGACCGTGGCGCAGGATCGCGTGGGTCTGACCTCCGCAGACCTCCATGATCACCCAGGGCCGGGTGACCGTGTCGGCGATGGCGGCGAGGAGGCGGCGCGCCAGGGCCGGGTCGCGGAACTCGTCGAGATACTTCATGGCGGGGGCACGGTGTCCGGATCGGCCACCGCTGCGAGGCGTGCGATCTCGTCCAGGGTGGCCCGGGCCTCGGCCTCGTCGAGCATCTGCAGGGCGAACCCGGCATGGACGATGACCCAGTCTCCTTCCCGGGCATCGGGAGTCAGCGCCAGGCAGGTGCGGACCCTGGCGCCGGAGACATCGAGCAGACCCATGGGCAGGTCCTGGTCCAGGAAGCGCTCGAGGATCTTGCCGGGGATGGCCAGGCACATGGCGACTCCTTCGGCTGCGAGCGTGGTCTTGGCCACGAGCATGCCCCGGAATGGATGTCAGGGCAAGAGGGTCGTTCGAATTGAAATTGATGAAAGCAATACTATTTCACTGTAAATTATCTATTTTCAGCGGGTTGGGTGGACAGTTATTGTGATATCTTTAACATATATATCGTGAATATCGGTGGCTTGATTGAGCGATACAGCCCTGCGGGGCCAATAAAGGCCGTTTATGTGCATTTGTCCTGTTAAATATTTGATAAAATCGCTTGATGGGATGACAGCGCAATGATAGGATCTCCGGGCGGATCATGAGGGTCCTAAATCGCCCAGTTGGCCAACAAGCCAGCCAGGAAGCCTCGACACCGCTGCAGGAACACCAGACACCGCAGGACGCATCGCCCGACTCCTTTCTGGCCAACCGGCTCACGCAGCCCAACGCTGCGCAGCGGTCGAGAAAGGATCGGTCTGATGACGTCCATCAAGAGGGTCGGGGTATTCTTCTGCCGCGCCGGTGCGGGGCGCCAGCCGGAGATCGACATCGCCAAGATCGCGGCCTACGCCGAGGGTTTGCCCGCGGTGGTGACGGTGGCGGATCTGGGCGAGCGGCCGGTGCTCGCCGCGCAGGATCTGGTCGCCCTCATCCAGCAGCACGACCTCGAGCGGATCGTCCTCGGTGGGGGATCCCCCGGTCACTTCAAGCCCATCTTCACCCGTGCCATGGCCGCGGCCGACCGCGATCCCGACGAGGTCCGTCTCGCCTCCTTCGGCGAGATCCAGGCCAACGACAGTTCCGAGTTGCTGGCCATGGCCAAGGCCATCACCGCCTGTGCGGTCCACGGCATCCCCTTCGGTCTGGCGGCGACGTCCGAGCGCGTGCCGGTCAATCCCAACACGCTGGTCATCGGTGGCGGTGTGGCCGGGATCGAGACCGCGCTGCGCATCGCCAGCGCCGGCTACCATGTCGACCTGGTGGAGCGTACCGCCACCATCGGCGGCCACATGGCCATGTTCGACAAGACCTTCCCCACGCTGGACTGCGCCGCCTGCATCCTCACGCCCAAGATGGTGGCCGTGGGGCAGCACGAGAACATCGACATCCTGAACTGCGCCGAGGTCCTGTCGGTCTCCGGCTCGGCCGGCGACTATCGGGTCCAGGTCCTGCGCCATGCGCGGCGGGTCGATCCCGAGGCCTGCATCGCCTGCCACGCCTGCATGGAGGTCTGCCCCACCCGGGTGCCCAGCGAGTTCGACGAGGGCATCGTCGACCGCAAGGCCATCTACATGCCGTTTCCGCAGGCCATCCCCAACTCCTACGTGGTCGACGGCGAGCACTGCCTGTACGTCCAGACCGAGGGCCAGAAGTGCGGGGCCTGCGTGAAGAAGTGTCCCAAGGACGCCATCGACCTCGACGAGGAGGCGCGCACCGAGGACCGGCGTGTGGGCAACATCGTCGTGGCCACAGGCTTCGACACCTTCGACGCCGGGCGGATCGAACGCTATGGCTACGGGACGTTGCCCAACGTGCTGACCTCGCTCGAGTTCGAGCGTCTGACCAACGCGTCGGGGCCCACCGGCGGTCGGATCGTCACCCGGGTCAAACGCCTGAACAAGCGTCTGAAACGGGAGGAGTGGGTGTTCGACGAGGAGGCGCCGGCACCGCGGTCGGTGGCCATCATCCACTGCGTGGGGTCGCGCGATCAGAACTACAACCCGTACTGCTCGCGCGTCTGCTGCATGTATTCGCTCAAGTTCGCGCATCTGGTGAAGGAGAAGCTGCCCGACGCCACCTGCTACCAGTTCTACATCGACATGCGCGCCTTCGGGAAGGGTTACGAGGAGTTCTTCGAGCGGATCAAGGACGAGGGCGTGTTCGTCATCCGTGGCCGCTCGGCCAAGATCGACCTGCGCGACGGGCGGATGATCATCAAGGGCGAGGACATCGTCCACGACCGCATCATGGAATTCCCGGTGGACATGGTGCTGCTGGCCGTGGGGCTGGAGCCGGCACGCGGCACGCGGCGCCTGGCCGAGATCCTGGGCATCAGGCCGGGACCGGACGGCTGGTTCACCGAGCTCAACTACAACAGCGATCCCACGGCCACCAACCGTGCCGGGATCCACGTGGCCGGGGTCTGCCAGGGACCCAAGGATATTCCCGACACCGTGGCCCAGGCCTCGGCGGTGGCGGCGCGCGTCCTGGGCGGTGTGATCAGCGGCTCGATCCAGACCAGTCCGGCCGCCCCATCGGCGGCGGATATCGGCCAGTGCGCGACCCGGCTGGCCGCAGCCCGTACGTAGGAGGAGCCATGGCCATCAGAGCGAATCCGCACCTGATCGACGAACTCGAGCTCTACGGGGCCCAGGACGTGGTCAAGTGCTACCACTGCGGCAACTGCAGCGCCACCTGCCCATTCTCGCGCGAGCCCTATCTCTTTCCCCGCAAATCCATGCGCTACCTCCAGCTCGGTCTGGAGACGCGCCTGCGCGGCACCCTGGAACCCTGGCTCTGCTACTACTGCGGCGAATGCTCCGACGAATGCCCCCGCGAGGCCGAGCCGGGGGAGACCATGATGAGCATGCGCCGCTGGCTGACCTCACGCTACGACTTCACCGGGATCTCGGCGCTCTTCTACCGCTCGCCACGTGCGGAGTTGCTGGCCATCGTGGTCCTGGCGCTCCTTACGGGACTGGGTCTCGTGCTGTTCGGCCTGGCCCAGGGCGATCTCGCGGTCTATTCGGGAGAGGGAGCGTTCCTGCCCGCCGAGAAGATCCACCTCTTCGACTGGGCCATGGCAAGTCTGCTGGTGGTCCTGCTGGGAATCAACTGCGTGCGCATGTGGTGGTTCACGCTCGGCAGCGATCGCAGCGTCTCCGTGTCGCCGCTGGTCTACCTGAAACAGCTGTTCCTGATCCCGCTGCACTTCTTCACCCAGAAGCGGTACCGCGAGTGCGACCGCAAGCGGCCCTGGGCCATCCACCTGGCGCTCATGCTGAGCTACATCACCATGCTGATCCTGATCATGTTCTTCCTGCACCGCGTCCAGCACGGTCCGGCCATCGACTGGTGGGTCCACGGCTTCGGCTACGTCGCGGCCCTGGGCCTGGTCACGACCACGATCTTCGCGTTGCGTGGTCGCCTGCGCCGGACCGAGACCCATTACAAGCACTCGCACGAGACCGACTGGATCTTCCTGATCCTGCTGCTGGTGGTGACGGTGACGGGGATCGCCCAGCACGTGCTGCACCGCAGCGGACTGGAACTGGCCGCCAACGTGGTCTACATCGCGCACATGATGGGCGTGGTGCCCATGCTCATGCTCGAGGTCCCGTTCAGCAAGTGGTCGCACATGGCATACCGGCCGCTGGCCATGTACCTGTCGGCCGTGCGCGAGGCGGCGGTTCGGGAGGCTGTAGACAGCGAGCAACCACCGGCGGTGGCGCCGCAGATCGCCTGAGGAGGCTGAGATGAACGACGATTGCCGTATCGGCGTCTACATCTGCAACTGCGGGACGAACATCGCCAAGGTCGTCGATTGCGACCAGGTGTGCGCCCAGGTGCGCGACCTGCCCGGAGTGGTGTGCGCGCGGACCTACAAGTACATGTGCTCCAATCCGGGCCAGGAGATGATCGTCCACGACATCAAGGAGATGATGCTCGACCGGGTGGTGGTGGCCGCCTGCAGCCCGCGCATGCACGAGCCCACTTTCCGCAAGGCGCTGGAGGCGGGGGGGCTGAACCCGTACATGCTCGAGATGGCCAACATCCGCGAACAGTGCAGCTGGGTCCACGAGGATCCGGTGGCCGCCACGCGCAAGGCCGCCGACCTGACCCACGCCGCCATCAACCGGGTCCGCCATCACCAGCCGCTGGAGAAGGAGGAGGCGCCGTACAACCCGGCCACCCTGGTCCTGGGCGGCGGCATCGCCGGCCTGACGGTGGCGCTGGAGCTGGCCGAGGCGGGACAGCAGGTGCACCTGGTGGAGAAGGAGACCCGGCTGGGCGGCAACGTGGGGCGCGTGGACCTGACCGCGCCGTACCTGGACTCGGCCCGGGACATCCTGGCCGAGAAGATCGCCGCGGTGCAGAAGAGTCCGCGGATCGAGGTGCTGCTGGACACGCGGCTGGAGGAGCTGGTCGGCTTCGTCGGCAACTTCACCGCCACGGTATTGAGCGGCCAGGGGCAGCGTCAGCACCGGCTGGTGGGCGGGGTAGTGGTCTGCACCGGTTATCGCGAGTTCGACGCCTGCCGCGTGGAGAGCCTGGGCTACGGCAAGCTGCCCGACGTGATCACGTCGTTCGAGCTGGAGCAGCGGCTGCGCAGCGGCAAGCTGGAGACCGCCGACGGCCGGGTGCCGCGCTACGTGTCCATCGTCCACTGCGTGGGCTCGCGCAGCGCCAGGTACCACGGCTATTGCTCGCGGGTCTGCTGCATGACCGCGCTCAAGTACGGCCACGAGATCAAGTCGGCCATCCCCGAGGCCATGGTCACCGACGTCTACGTGGACATGCTCTCGTTCGGCAAGGGCGGCGAGGACCTCTACCGCCGCACGAGCGAGCTGAAGACCATGTTCCTCATGTACGAGAAGGACGAGATTCCCCAGGTGCGGCCGGCCGATGCCGGTGACGATTGCGGCCTGCTGCTGCAGGTGCGCGAGAAGCTGTCGGGCGAGACCATCGACGTGCCCGCCGATCTGGTGGTCCTCATGGTGGGCATGGAGGCGCGGCGCGACAGCGGCGAGGTGGCGCGCACGGTGGGCATCAGCCAGGACGCCGCGGGCTGGTTCATCGAGAGCCATCCCAAGCTGGCGCCTGTCTCCACCGCCACCGACGGCGTGTTCATCGCCGGCGCCTGCCAGTCGCCCAAGGACATCCCCGACACCGTGGCCCAGGCCCGCGCCGCGGCGGCCATGATCCTGGCCTACGTCGCGCAGGGCCGGGTGGAGGTGGACGCGCGTTTCGCCGAGGTGGACGAGGAGCTGTGCTCGGGCTGCCGCATGTGCAACGAGCTGTGCCCCTACACCGCCATCCATTACGACGAGGAGAAGAGCCGCAGCTCGGTGCAGAGCGCGCTCTGCAAGGCGTGCGGCACCTGCGTGGCGGCGTGCCCCTCGGGGGCCATCACGGCGCGTCATTTCACCGACGAGCAGATTCTCGAGCAGATCGAAGGAGTGCTGGCATGGGCTTCGAACCAACCATCGTAGGCTTTCTGTGCAACTGGTGCTCGTACACCGGCGCCGATCTGGCGGGCACCGCGCGGATCAAGCACCAGCCGAACCTGCGCGTCATCCGCGTCATGTGCTCGGGCCGGGTCGATCCCACTTTCGTGGTCCAGGCCTTCGCGTCCGGGGCCGACGGGGTGCTGATCTGCGGCTGCCACCCCGGGGATTGCCACTATCTCGAGGGCAACTACAAGGCGTTGCGCCGCTTCCTGCTGCTCAAGCGGCTCCTGCTCGACTATGGCATCGACGAGCGCCGGCTCCGGCTCGACTGGGTCTCGGCCAGCGAGGGCGAGCGCTTCGCCCGCATCGTCGACGAGATGATCGAGCAGGTGCGCCCCCTCGGCCGTTTCGAACTCGGACCCCATCTCCGGCGCGAGGTGGGCTTCGACCTCGAGACGTTCCCCCAGCCCGCAAGGGCCCACGACCGCATCGCGCCGGAGGTGAGCCATGGCTGATCGGAAGCTCCAGGTGGCGCTCTACTGGGGCGCCGCGTGCGGCGGCTGCGACGTCGCCGTCCTCGACACCGACGCGTTCATCCTGACCCTGGCCGAGGTGGCCGACATCCGCTTCTGGCCCATCGCGGTCGACGGCAAGTATGCCGATCTGGAGGCCATGGCCGACGGCGAGCTCGACCTGGCCCTGTTCAACGGAGCGGTCCGCAACAGCGAGAACCATCACGTCGCCGAGCTCCTGCGGCGCAAGGCCAAGGTGCTGGTGGCCCTGGGTTCGTGCGCCCATCTCGGCGGCATCCCCGGCCTGGCCAACGATGCCAGCCGCGAGGAGATCTTCCACCGGGCCTATCTCGACAACCCCTCGCTGGAAGAAGACAACGTGACCTTGCCGGTCGTGGAGAAGAAGGTGGCGGCCGGCACCCTCGAGATCCCCCGTTTCTACCGGCGGGTCCACCGGCTGTCCGACGTGGTCGCGGTGGACTACTTCGTCCCGGGCTGTCCGCCGGCGCCCGCCCAGGTGGAGGCGGTGCTGCTGGCGGTGGCGCAGGGAGCGCTGCCACCGGCGGGGTCGGTGGTGGGCGCGGGCGAGCGCACGCTCTGCGACGACTGCCAGCGGCGCAAGGAAGAGAAGAAGGTCCAGCGTTTCCGGCGGCCGTGGCAGGTGATCCAGGACCCCGAGCGCTGCCTGCTCGAGCAGGGCATCGTCTGCGCCGGTTCGGTGACCCGCTCGGGCTGCGGCGTCCGCTGTCCCGACAGCGGCATGCCGTGCCGGGGCTGCTACGGCCCGGCGCCCAACGTCCGCGACCAGGGCGCCAAGCTGATCAGCGCCGTGGCCTCGATCATCGACAGCCAGGACCCCGAGGAGATCACCGCGATCATCGACGAGATCCCCGACATCATGGGTTACGCCTACCGGTTCGGGCTGCCGTCCGGCACCCTGGAGCAGAGCCTGAGGAGTCTGTGAGATGACACGTCAGATCACCATCGACCCGATCACGCGGCTCGAAGGCCACGGCAAGATCCAGATCTTCCTCGACGACGATGGCGCGGTGGAGGACTGCTATTTCCAGATCCCCGAGCTGCGCGGATTCGAGCGCTTCGTGGAGGGGCGCCCCATCGAGGAGCTGCCGCGCATCGTGACCCGGATCTGCGGCGTCTGCCCGGCCAGCCATCACATGGCCAGCGCCAAGGCGGTGGACGGCTGCTTCGGCGGTCAGATCCCGCCGCTGGCCACCAAGCTCCGCGACATGTACTACCACGCCCATTACATCCACAGCCACATCGCCCACTTCTACGCGCTGGCGGCGCCCGACTTCGTGGTCGGTCCGGGGGCCGACCCCGCCGTGCGCAACATCCTCGGGGTGGTGGCCACGGTGGGGCGCGAGATCGGCGAACAGGTCATCACCGCGCGGTCACAGGCCCAGCGGATCCAGACCATCCTCGGCGGCCGCTCCACCCATCCGGTCTGGTGCCTGCCCGGCGGGGTGTCCAAGGGGCTGTCCGTCGACGAGCTGGCCGAGATCAGGCCCCTCGTGGAAAATCTCACCTCGTTCGTGCAGTTCTCGCTGCAGTTGTTCCGCGACGTGGTCCTGGGCAATCCCGAGTATGTCGACCTCATCCTCAACGGACCCTACACCCTCGATGTCCACAACATGGGCCTGGTGGACGAGAACAACGCTCCCAACTTCTACGACGGCCAGGTCCGGGTGGTGGACTTCGAGGGCTACGAGATCTGCAAGTACGCGCCCGAGGAGTACGCCGAATACGTGGCCGAGCACGTCGAGCCCTGGACCTACCTCAAGTTCCCCTACCTCAAGCAACGCGGCTGGCAGGGCTTCGTGGAGGGTCGGGAAACCAGCCTCTACACCGCCACGCCGCTGAGCCGCCTGAACGTGGCCGAGCGCATGGCGACGCCGCGCGCGCAGGAGGCCTACGAGGAGATGTTCGACACCCTGGGCGGCCGGCCGTGCAAGGCGCTGCTGGCGGCCCACTGGGCGCGGCTGGTGGAGATGGTCCAGAACACCGAGATGCTCGAGCGTTACTGCGACGATCCCGAGATCACCGGCCCCGAATACCGCGTCGTCCCCGACCGGATCACCGGCGAGGGCGTGGGCATCGTCGAGGCCATGCGCGGCACCCTGACCCACCACTACACCTGCGACGAGGACGGCCTCTGCACCAGCGCCAACCTCATCGTCGGCACCACCAACAACAACGCTGCCATCCACATGGTGACCCGCAAGGTCGCCGCGACCATGATCAAGCCCGGCGTCGACCCCGACCAGGGCATCCTCAACCTGGTGGAGATGGCGTTCCGCGCCTTCGACCCCTGTTATAGCTGCGCCACCCATAGCCTGCCGGGCCGCATGCCGCTGAAGATCGACCTGGTCCAGGGCGGCGCGGTGGTGCGCACCTTCCGACGCGACGCCAGCTGAGGCGCCGCGTCAAGACGAGAGGCCAGGCATGCCGGCCCGCACGTTGATCCTGGGCATGGGCAACCCCATCCTCACCGACGATGCCGTGGGCGTACGTCTGGCCACCGACGTCGGTGCGGCGCTGGGCGGACGGCCGGACGTGACCGTGGTGCCCGAATGCAGTGTCGGCGGCCTCAACCTGCTCGAATATCTGGAAGGCCATCAGCGCGTCATGGTGTTCGACGCGATCCGGACCCGGTCGGGGCGCCCCGGCGATTGTTACCGCTTCACGGCGGCCGACCTGCGCCCCACGGCCCATCTGAGCAACATCCACGACGCCAACTTCGCCACCGCGCTGGCGCTGGGCCGCCTGCTCGGCCACGACCTGCCCGCCGACGACCGGATCCACGTGTTCGCCGTGGAGGTGGTGGACGACACGACGTTCGGCAGCGAACTGACGCCGGTCCTGGCGCGGCGCTACCCCGGGTGTCGGCGGCTCGCCCTGGCGGCCGTCCGGCGGCTGCTGGCACCCGCCCCGCTCAGGACCCGTCGGTGCGCGGCCGCGGTCGGTCCGGATCGGTGATGCAGCCGTCGGGGCCATAGTAGGCCATGCCGCAGTGGCGACAGAGGAACTTGCGGACCTCGTCCTCGACCGTCGCCACCGGATTCTCGTGACCACACTGAGGACACTTCATGATTTCCACGCCACGACCTCCTCGGTCTCAAGACAGGAACCAGTATACACGGGAGCAACCAGGAGGTCGCCCATGGAACGCACGATCATTCTGAAGGATGGCCGCTCGGTGGTTCTGCGCCCGTTGCAGGAGACGGATCTGGAGCGGTCGTACAGCTTCTTCAATCGTCTCGACCCCGCCGAACGCCGGTATCTGCGCCGCGACGTGACCCAGCGGGCGGTGGTGGCCGAGCGGATCCTGGAGGCCGCTTCGCCGCTGGTCGAGCGCGTGGTGGCGGATCACGATGGCGAGATCGTGGCCGATGGCTCGTTCGAGCACGAACGCTACGGCTGGGGCGTCAAGAGCGCGCAGATCCGGCTCATCGTGGCGCCGGAGTTCCGCCGCGTGGGCCTCGGCCTCTGCCTGGCGCGACAGCTCTTCGTCATCGCCAACCAGCACGACATTGCGCGAATCAACGTCCGCATGCTCCGCCCACAGAGGGCCGCGCGCGAGATCTTCCGCAAGCTGGGTTTCCGCGAGGAGTTCCTGCTCCCCGATCACGTGCAGGACATGCAGGGGGAGATGCAGGATCTGGTGGTCATGCGGTGCAACCTCTCGATCCTCTGCGAGGAGCTCGCGCGCGAGGAGGCTCGCGGCGATTAGGCACGAGGCCGGCTCGCGGTCGAACCGTTCCGGCCGGCCGACCGGGCCGCCACCATGGCCTGCCCCAGCGCGAGCGCACCATCGCCGGGAGGTACCAGACGCGGCCGGAGCGGTCGCAACGCCGCCGCCGTCAGCGCGTCTTCCACGGCGACCAGCAACAGCTCGTTCTGGAACACGCCGCCGGCCAGGACCACGTCCCGCAGGCCGGTCGCCTGACTGATCCGGGACACCGCCGCCACCAGCACGTCGGCCAGGGTCCGGTGGAACTGGGCGCTGATCAGCGAGGGGGCGACCCTGGCGGCCACGGCTTCGGTCGCGGCCCGTACGAGGCCGATCACTGGGATCACCAGGGGCTCCTGGTCCAGATCGGACTCCGCCATCATGCCCGGCCAGGCGACGGCTGCCGCCAGGTCCGCGGTGTCGGCCAGGGCCATGAACTCCATGGCCGCCTGCGCCTCGTATTCGCTGTCGGCCCAGCGTCCGGTCAGCGCCGCCACGGCGTCGAAGAGCCGGCCGCAACTGCTGGTCAGCGGCGAGTTGATCCGTTGCCGCAACATCTCCAGGACCGGTCCGACGGGCTGCCTGGCCAGCCAGGACAGGCGCGGCCAGCGGCTCGGTTCGTCGCCGTAGGCGTGGCGGAGGTAGGCCACGGCGGTTCGCCAGGGCGCCCGGATGGCGGCGTCTCCGCCGGGCAGCGGCACGGTCTCCAGATGGCCGGCGCGCCGGTAGCCTGCGGCGTCGCCCACCAGGATCTCGCCGCCCCAGATGGTGCCGTCTGGTCCGTAGCCCGTGCCGTCGAGGATCAGGCCGATGGCGGGGCCGGGGTGCTGATGTTCGGCCAGCACCGCCACGAGGTGGGCGTGATGATGCTGGACCGGGATCCGCTGTCGATCGCGGTTGATGGGGCCATGGGCCCAGCGTGTGCCGAAGTAGCCGGGGTGCAGATCGTGGGCGATGACCGCGGGCTTGCACTCGAGGAGCTGCTGCAGGTTCGTGATGGTCGCCAGGAAGAAGTCGTGGGCCTGGCGGTTCTCGAGATCCCCCACGTGGGGGCTCAGGAAGACGCGGCTGTCCTTCAGCACGCCCACCACGTTCTTGAGATCGCCGCCCAGGGCGAGCACGCAGGTCCCGGTCCCGTCGGCCACCGCGATGGGCAACGGCGCATGGCCACGGCTGCGGCGGTGCAGCAGCGGGTGGTCTCCCACGACCTGGACCACGCTGTCGTCGGCCCGGCGCAGGATGTCGCGGTCGTGCATCAGCCAGGCGTCGGCGATGTCCTCGAGGCGCGACCGGGCCTCGCGATTGTCGAGGCAGATGGGTTCCTGGCCGGCATTGCCGCTGGTCAGGACCACGGCCTCGATGCCCAGCTTGCCCAGCGCTGCCATGAGCAGATGGTGCAGCGGAGTGTACGGCAGCAGGCAGCCCAGTCGCCGGTGTCCTGGCGCCACGGCCGCGGCGATGGCCGACCTCGCCGCGGTCCGCGCCGTCACCAGCACGATGGGTGACTGGGGAGCGGTGAGGAGCTCTGCCTCGGCAGGCGTGAGGATGGCGAGCCGGCGGGCCACCGCGAGGTCGGCGACCATCACCGCCAGCGGTTTGGCCTCGCGGTGTTTGCGCTGGCGCAGCCGGACGACCGCGGCTTCCTGATCGGCGCGGACGGCGAGGTGGAAGCCGCCGAGGCCCTTGACCGCGAGGATGCGGCCGTCGGCCAGGACCTGCGCGGCGTCGGCGATGGGCTGGCCGCGGTCGCGTTCGGGCGCCGCGGGGTCGATCAGCCAGAGGCGCGGGCCGCAGGCCGGACAGGCGTTGGGCTGGGCGTGAAAGCGGCGGTCGGCGGGGTCGTCGTATTCCCGCTGGCAGGCGTCACACATGGGGAAGACCGCCATGGAGGTCCAGGGTCGGTCGTAGGGGATGCGACCGACGATGGTCCAGCGCGGTCCGCAGTTGGTGCAATTCGTGAAGGCGTAGCCGTGCCGACGGTCGTCGGGGTCGAGGATCTCGGCTCGACATTCGCCGCAGGTGGCCACGTCGGGGGGGATCAGGGTGCGGGTGCCGGGAGTATGGCGCGACGGACGGATGACGAAGTCGCGGTCTCCGGCGAGGGGCGCGTCCTCCACGGTGAGGGAGAGCAATCGGGCCAGGGCCGGCGCTTCGGCCTCGAGGCGTCGGATGAAGCGTTCCAGGTTGGCCGGGTGGCCCTCGACCTCGATCACCACGCCGTCGCTGGTGTTGGACACGAATCCGGTGAGGGCCTCGTCTCGGGCCAGCTGGTAGACGAATGGACGGAAACCAACGCCCTGGACCACGCCGTCGACCAGCAGGCGCTGGCGGCGGGCTGTCATGGCGACTTCGCCACGCGAGCCTGGAGCGCGGCGAGCCATTCGTACCACGCCGCCATTCCCTCGCCGGTCCTGGCCGACAGTGTCAGGCACGACAGCCCAGGATTGGCCGCCCGCGCGTGCTCCTGGCAGCGCGCCACCGTGAAGTCCACGTGGGGCAACAGGTCGATCTTGGTGATCAGGCAGAGGTCGCTGCCGGCGAACATGGTGGGGTACTTGAGTGGCTTGTCGTCACCCTCGGTGACGCTGACCAGGACCACCCGGACCGCCTCGCCCAGGTCGAAGAGCGCGGGGCAGACCAGGTTGCCCACGTTCTCCACGAAGAGGACGGTGCCCGGCGCTGGATCGAGGCGGTGGCAGGCCCGGTGCACCTGGCCCGCGTCGAGGTGGCAGCCCTGGCCGGTGTTGATCTGGATCGCGGGGGCGCCGGTGCGGGCCATGCGGTCGGCGTCATTGGTGGTCTGCGGATCGCCGACGATCACCGCGGTCGGGGCCTGGCCGCGCAGGGAGTCGAGTGTCTTCTCGAGCAGCGTCGTCTTGCCGGCTCCCGGCGACGAGACCAGGTTCACGGCGAGGATGCCCCGCGCGGCGAAGTGTTCGCGATTATGGCGGGCCAGCTCGTCGTTGCGCGCGAGGACATCCTGCTGGACGCGCAGGGTCCGGCTCCCGGTTTCGGTGGTCTGGCCGCAGCCGCAGGTGTCGCACATGGTCTCTCCAGTTCTCGAGGCCGGATCCGCCCGGCCGGTTCAGTCGACATCGATGCAGAGGACGCGCAGCTCGCGACCCTGGATGATCTCCACCCCGCACCGGCAGGCCGCGCAGCCGGACACGGGCAAGCTCACCGGTCCCTCCCGGCCGCACCGTGCACATCGGCCGCGCCCGGGGATCTCCTTGATCTCCAGCCGAGCCTCGGCGGCGGGGGTGCCCTGCCGGGCGAGTTCGAAACCGAAAGCCAGCGCCTCGGTCTCGACGCCGGCCAGCTCTCCGACCTCCACCTCGATGCGCCGGATCACCGTGGCTGTCGCCGCTCGTGCCTGCTCGGTGGCGATCTCCAAAATGTTCACTGCCAGGGCCAGTTCGTGCATGGTCACCACCCCAGGAAGCGGATGGCCAGCCCGCTGGCCAGGATGGTCGTGCCGGCCAGGGCGTGGGTGTAGCGTTCGATCGGCTGCAGCGACACCAACCGGATGCCGTGGGCGGTCAGCGCCACCACCGCCAGCATGGTGCCGATGGTGACGATTCCGAAGACCACGGTGACCAGGATCAGGCCGACCGTGCTCGCCCTGGCTGCCGGGAACATGAGGATCGGGATCAAGGGCTCGCAGGGACCGAGGACGAAGATGACGAACAGGATCCAGGGAGTGAGTTCGCGTGCGCCCGCCCGGTCGTGGACATGGGAGTGCTCGTGGACATGGACATGGCGATGGGTGTGGCGCGTGCCGTCGGAGTGGACGTGCTCGTGGAGGTGCGGTCGCCGTCGCTGCGCTCGACGCAGTCCCCAGGCCGTGTAGACCAGGCCGAAGGAGATGAGCAGCCAGCCGGCGATGTCGCCACGCACCCCCTCGATCATCTCGAGCCGGTGGACCGCCAGCCCGAGGGCGATGCCCACCAGTCCCAGGACCACCGAACCGAGCACGTGCCCGACGCCGCAGACCAGGGTCACGGCCAGGGTCCGGGGCAGGGACCAGCCACGAGCGCGCCCGACCACGACGAACGGCACGTAGTGATCGGGTCCGGTGAGGGTGTGCACCAGGCCGATGGTTGCTGCCGTGGCCAGCAGGATGCCGAGATCAGGCTCCACCAGGCGACCTCCGCATTGGGCGATGAGGGGGGCGTCGCCAACCCGATCAATATACCAGAATTGCACGGGTATTTTCAGGATATTCTCGGGCCGTCCCGCCCGGGCAACCACGGTGCAGGCCGGCTCCAGCAGTGGAGCCGGCCTGCCGTGCAAGCGGAGGCGGCGGACCGGTGTCCCGTCGGCCCGCCGGCCGTGGCCAATCCCTGCTAGGCCACGACCTCCGCCTCCCTTGGCGCCTGGACCGCAGTCGACCGCCCGCTGGCGAGTCGCCGCAGCACCAGGTCGTAAACCAGGCCCATCACCAGGCCGCTGATCCGTCCCGTGATCAGCCGGCCGCCACGGTGGGCGCGCCGACCATCTTGCCGATCATGGGCAGCATGCCCATCTTCGCCATCAGCATCCCGAACACCGCCCATCCAGCAGACCGCTCAAGCAAGAATCGTCCTCGTCGTGAAACCACCCATCCGCCTGCCTGCATTCTATGGCTCCCGGCGGTGAACCCGGCCCCTCCCGTCCGGGCCACCCGCCGATCGTTGTCGTGAAGTCAGTGCCGCCGCCGCCGCGATCATGACAGCGATGTCGACGGGTGCGTGGATTGGCCTTACCCTGAACGGAGCCGCTGATTGCCGACCCATTCCCGGAGCGATCCGAGCATGGCCTACACACCGCCGCCCGAGTTCGGCACCCCCGAGTTCCTCGCCCGCCTGCAGCGACAGGACCGCGCCGCCATCCAGCAGGTGGTGCACGAGTACCTGCCCCAGATCCTGCGCGCGGCTCGTGGCGCCGGCCTGCAGGAGGCCGAGGCCGACGACGTCACCCAGCAGACCTTCCTGACCTTCATCGAGACCCTGCCGCGGTTCGAGGGCCGCAGCCAGGTGCGCACCTGGCTCTTCGGTATCCTCTACCACAAGCTCCGCGAGGCGCGCCGCGGCTTCCAGAAGCAGGGCCGGCATGACGACATCGACGACGTGCTCGAGAGCCGTTTCGACGACCGCGGCATGTGGCAGTCGCCGCCGCGCCAGGCCGACGACGAGATGTGGGACCAGCAGATCCGCCGCCATCTCGAGGAGTGCCTCGAGACCGTGCCCGAGCGTCACCGCCTGGCCTTCGTCCTGAAGGAGGTGGAGGGCCTGTCTGGTGCGGAGATCTGTAATGCCCTCGAGGTGACGAGCACCAACCTGGGAGTGATCCTCTACCGTGCGCGCAACCGGCTGAGGGAATGTCTCGAGGGTCGGGGATTCGAGGAGCGATGACGATGATGAAGATGCCGGGAATGTTCAGCTGTCGCGAGGTGCACCAGCTCGTCGCCACGGGCGACCACGAGGACCTCGGCGCCATGGCGCGTCTCAAGCTCCGGCTGCATGTCATGATGTGCGTGCACTGCGCCCGCTACGTGGCCCAGCTCCGGACGCTGGGCGAGCAGGTCAGGCGTTTGCTGGGTCGTCTGCCCGATCCCGAGCACTGCCAGCAGCTCGAGGACCGGGTCATGGCCCACTGCGAGGGCCACGACCATTGATCCCGCCGGCGGGCCTGCGCAGGCCTTGTGGGCGGGATGATTCCTGTTTCTTTGTGCTAAGGTCCTGATATGATCCGGGAAGGTTCCGTGCCTGTTCTGCCGCGTGAGGAATCAGCAAGCCCATGACCAGGATGGAATACGAGATCGAGATCGAGGACGCCACGGGATTCGTCATCGTGCGCACGCGAGGCGTGCCCGACATCGCAGGATTCATGGCCTACTCCAACGATCTCCACCAGCGCCTGCTGGGTCGGGACCACGCCTGCATCCTCTCCGATCATCGCGAGCTGAGCGCCGATTTCAGCGCCATCACCTCGGCCGACGTCCAGGGCTACGCCAGACATCTCGTCGACTTCAAGGATGCCCTGGCGCGACGGCGGATCGCCTCGGTCTGCGGTTCGCAGCTCCACTTCGGCCTGACCCGCATGTGGGAGGCCCTCATGGAGAACAGCGGCCTGACCATGGATCACCGGGTCTTCACCGACATGGCAGAAGCCCGGCGCTGGCTCGCCTCAGAGCACGAATAGCCCCACCGCCATCAGCACCGGCGTGACCAGGTTCAGGACCACGTTCTTGCCCATGCTCGGCAACAGCTGCGGCAGGCTCTCGAAATCCTGCCGCACGCCGCGGAACGTCTGCGCCGCCAGCGGAACCACCAGCAAGCCCAGCAGAGCGCCCACCGGCAGCACGCCCAGGATCCAGCCGACCACGGGGGCCAGGAAGGCGCCCAGCAGGAACAGGCCGTAGACCGCGACGCCCCGGCGCAGGTTCGCGGTGATGATGAGGTGATTGCGGCCCACGGCGCGGTCGGGCTCCTGGTCGGGGAACTGGTTCAGCAGCAACAGATCGCTGACCAGGAAGAACGGGGTCAGCGACGCCACGAAACCGGTCCAGGAGTAGCTGCCGGTGAGGCAGAACTCGGTGCCCATGACCATCATCGGCCCGAAGCCCAGGCCCGGAGCGAGCAGGCAGAGCAGCCAGTTGCGGGTGATGCTCGGGGTGTAGGCCACGATGTTCACCAGGCCGAGAACGCCCAGCGGCAGCAGGAGCCAGCCGCGCAGGATCACGAAGTAGACCCCGATGGCCGCGGTCACGCCCAGCGCCACCAGGCCGGTGATCAGCGCGAAGTGCGCCTTGTCGGGGTTGGCGGGCAGCGTGCCGGTGCCGCCAGAGAAGGGAGTCTTGATGGTGGCGAGGTCGAGGCCGCTCTTGAAGTCGGCGTATTCGTTGAGCGCGTTGACCGCGATGTGCGAGGCCACCGCGCCGGCCAGCACCAGCAGGAACTGGGGCCAGTCCAGGGCGAAACCGCGCCAGTGGGCCACGGCCAGGCCGAGGACCACGCAGGCGGGGGTCAGCAGGAGGAAGTTTGGGCGCATGGGGCCCACGATGGCGGCGCGGGTGCTGCTCAAATCGAAGCCTCCGATTGGGGGTCCAGTGGATTCGTGGCCAACAGGTTAGCGTGATGTCACAGTGGGCGCCAGTTCGCCCCAGATCCGTGCGACCCGGTCGAAGACCGCACGCCAGGTGAACGGGTCGAGCTGGCCGGGTGCCGGTGCACGGGGGCCGGCCTCGAGGGTCGTCTCGAGGGCGTGGGCGAGGCGTGCGGAAAAAGGCGGCAGGTCGGCGGGCTCGGGCGTGTCGGGTCCGATCAGGCGCGGTGGGTCCACGAGCAGCAGGTCGGAGCCCAACGCCGGCGCCAGTTCGCTCACCACTCCGGGCAGCGCGGTGCTCACCAGCCGGCAGCCGCACGCCCGGGCCTCGGCCAGGACCAGCGGCAGGCCCTCGTAGAACGACGGCAGGACCAGGGCGCTGCAGCGTCGCATCAGATCGGCCAGCGCGGGCTGCCCTAGCCGACCGTGCAGGACCAGGTTGGGGGCCAGGGCCGTCATGCGGCGGCGCAACTCCTCGGCCTCGGCGCCGGCGCCATCGCCGGCGACGTGCAGCGTGAAGGGCCGACCGCGTTCCCAGAGTGCGTCGCAGGCGTCGAGCAGCCAGGGCACGCCCTTGGCGGCAGCGAACTTGCCGACGTAGAGCAGGTGATCGCGACGCGTGGAATCGGCGGCGGCGCCCCGGGTATGGAAGAGGTCCTCGCGATAGCCGGCGCCCACTGTGAAGACGCGGTCGGCCGGGACCGCGAGCGTCTCTTGAACCTGCTGGGCGTGGTCGTCGTGCAGGACAGCGAAGGCGCGGTGCCCCCGCAGGCCGCCGACGATTTCCGGGCGCAGATGTGGGCAGAGGGCCATCTGGCGCAGGCCCGTGGCGTGGCAGTGGGCCAGGGAGGGGACGCCGGCGAGTGTCGCGGGCGCCAGGGACGAGACGAGCCAGAGGTGGTTGCAGTGGACCAGGTCGGGCCGGCAGGCTGTGGCCGTCGCGGCGAGGGCATGGCGCCAGACCGTGCCGTACGCCGCGAGCATGTCGGCGGTCATGGTCGACCAGACCGTGCTCGGGTAGGGCATGACGTCGCTCATGCCGGGCACCGCGAACGAGAGGTCGCCGCCGGGACCGAAGGTGACGGTCCGGACACGCCGTGCGGGCAGGCCGCCGACCGACGGCACCGGCTCGTCCACCGGGACCCCACAGAGCACCCAGGGCTCGTGACCGGCGTCGGTCGCCTCGCGCACCAGGGCGTCCAGCGTGATGCCGCTGCCGGTGAGTTCGGGGCGCTGGCTGAGGACGAAGAGGATCCGCATGGGCTGGAATGTAGCAGGCCGGCGGTGGGCGGGAAAGAGGCGGCTGGTCGGGGACCGATGCGGGCCGGGATCCGGAGGTCGGGGAGGATCACCACGCCCGGGGCGGGCGCCGCGCAGGCGGACCCGGCAGCCCGCACGCCCGGAGCACGGATTTCCTGCGGACGCTAGTGAGGCGTCCCCCACATCCGCTCGCCGGCCGCCACCGCCACCGGCAGCACGTTCTGCGGCGGTGGCAAGGGGCAGGTGGCGTGGGGCGTGAAGACGCAGGGCGGGTTGGTGGCGCGGTTGAAATCGAGCACCACGGTGCCGTCGGGGCCCACTGGCTCGGTGGTGAGGAAGCGGCCGCCGCCGTACGTGGTCTGCCCGTTGGTGGCGTCGCCGAAGACCAGGAAGAGTGGCTGGCCCGCCGCGCCCACGGGCGTGAGCCGGCAGGTCTGGCCGGCGAGTTCGAACACCAGGATGCCGGGCGATGGCGACTGGTCGGTCTGATCGAGGACGTTGGTGATGGCCACGGTGCGCGGGGTGCCGGTGGTGTCGAGCCGGGCGGTCACCAGCCAGCGGTCGTGCACGGGGAAGCGGTCGATCCCCGCGAAGGCGCGCCGGACCGCGCTCGTGTTGTCCTTGACCCGCAGGTAGAAGGTGTCGCCGCGCCGGATCACCTGGACGTTGAGGGAGCCGAAACGGACCACGGTGGCAGGTGGGTCGGCGTCGGTGGCGAGGGCGGCGGTGGTCACGGGTGCGCCGTCGATCCGGACATCGAGGCTGGGGGCGGCGGTGAAGCTGATCCCGTCGTCGGCGATGGTGAGCACACCGACGTCGGCAGGAGCGGCCGCGTCCAGGCGGATATCGTGATCGGCGCCCGAGCCGAGGCTGTTCTCGCCAGGGTGCAGCGGGTGGAGTCCGACCAGGGTGAGCCAGCCATCCTCGGCCGTGAGGCGGTCGAGGCGCTCGGCATGCCACTGGTCGACCTCGGCCACGTAGGCGGGGTCGACACGTTGCCCGCAGGCGGCCATCAGGAGCAGGAACGCCAGGACCAGGAGCGGGGGACGCATGGGCGGCATGGGGGGACCTTTCGCTGGAGCTGCGGGACGGTCCCGACAGTCTAGCCCGGCGCGCCCGATCAGCCATCCCCAGAAATGGCGCCAGGGGCTATATTGGGGGCTCGACTCGCCTCTCACGCCAACACCCGAGGCCCCGCATGTCCCTTGCCGCCCAGGCCCTCGCCATCTGCGCCGACCTGCGTCGCGCGGTCGACCGGCTCCGGTTCGACGCGCCCGTCACCCATGTCTACAACCCCCTGGGCTACGCCGAACCGGCGCTCCGCCAGTACCTCGAGCGGTTCGGCGACACACCCAAGCGCGTGCTCCTGCTCGGCATGAATCCCGGCCCCTGGGGCATGGCCCAGACCGGCGTACCCTTCGGCGAGGTGACGGCGGTCCGCGACTGGATGGGGCTGGACGCCACGGTGGGCAAGCCGCCGGTGGAACATCCCAAACGTCCGGTGTACGGGCTGGCCTGCCAGCGCAGCGAGGTCTCGGGGCGGCGGCTCTGGGGACTCTTCGCCGAGCGTTTCGGGACCGCCCGGCGGTTCTTCGCCGACCACCTCGTCCTGAACCACTGCCCGCTGGTCTTCATGGAGGAGTCGGGGCGCAACCGCACGCCCGACAAGCTGCCGGCGACCGAACGCGAGCCGCTCCTGGCCGTCTGCGACGAGGCGCTGGCGCGGCTGGTCGATCTCTACGCTCCGGAGTGGGCCATCGGCGTGGGGGGCTTCGCCGAGCAACGCCTGCAGAGGCTCGCGCGCGACGGCATGCGGGTGGGTCGGGTGCTGCATCCGAGCCCTGCCAGCCCCGTGGCCAACCGCGGCTGGGCGCCCCAGGCCGCGCAGCAGTTGGTGGCGCAGGGCATCTGGAAAGCCTAGCGCCCCTCGGTCAGGCGTTCGGCGAGGCGCGGCGGCAGGCCCGCATCGAGGATCTTGGTCATGCAGGTCTCGATCTCGTAGTCCACGCGGTGCAACGTGAGGCGCTGTGCCTCGGTGTCGAGCAGCGACCAGGCGGCGCGCCAATCGCCGTCGCGGGGCTGGCCGACGCTGCCCACGTTGATCAGCCAGCGGTCGCCGGAGGCGAGGTCGTAGTCCCCCTCCTCGAGCTGCAGGACCTCGTCGCCCGCCAGCCGGAACGCCATGGGCACGTGGGTATGCCCGTAGCAGCAGATCCGGGTGGTCTGCTCCTCGATGGCCAGCGCCCCCTCGCCGAAGAAGCGGATGTAGTTCCAGGTCTCCGGCTCGCTCGGGGTGGCGTGGACGAGGCAGAGGTCGGGCTCGAGGCGGGCTTCCAGCGGCAGCGAGGCCAACCAGCGGCGCTGGCCCTCGGAGAGCTGCTTGCGGGTCCAGCGCGTGGCCTCGCGGGCCAGCGGGTTGAATCCCGAAAGGTCGCGGTCGTCCGCGCAGTAGGCATCGTGGTTGCCCTGGATGATGGCCACCGGCTCGAGCGAGCGCAGCAACTCGAGGCAGGCCGACGGGTCGGCGGCGTAGCCCACGATGTCGCCGAGGCAGGCGAAGGCGTCGACCTCGCGCGCGCGGGCGTCGGCGATCACCGCGTTGAACGCCTCGAGGTTGGCGTGGATGTCACTGATCAGGGCGAGTTTCACGATGCTTCGGCCTTCCGTTCCACCAACAGGAGGGTTATGTCGTCGCTCTGAGGGGCGCCGCCGGTGAATTCGGCCAGGTCCTCGAGCAGGCGGGTCTGCAGGTCGTCCAGCGAACAGCCGGGGCAGTGGGCCAGGAGCGTCTGCAGCCGCTCGTCCCCGTACATGTCCTCGTCGTGGTTCATGGCCTCGGTCAGGCCGTCGCTGTAGAACACCAGGCGACTGTCCTGGGGCAGGACGCACTGGGTGATGGGGTAGACGAAATCGGGCATCATGCCCACCGGCGGCCCCACCGCATTCAGCATCTCGAGGTTGCCCTTGTGGACGAGCATCGGCGGGTTGTGCCCGGCGTTGACGAACTCCATCTGGCCGGTGGCGGGGTCGAGCAGGCCGATGAAGAGGGTGGCGAACCGGAGCGCGTCGGTGGAGGCATACAGCTCGGTGTTGATCCGGGTGGCGAGCCGACCGAGGTCGTTGCATTCCTCGGCCACCACGCGGATGGCGGGCAGCAAGGCGGCCACCAGCAGGGCGGCGGGCAGGCCCTTGCCCGAGACGTCGCCCACCACCAGCAGGACGCGGCCGTCGGGTAGCGAGCGGGCGTCGTAGAGGTCGCCGGCAACCTCCTCGCAGGCATCCAGGTATGCGCTGATGTTCAGGCCCGGGACCAGGGGCATGTGGCGGGGCAACAGGCGGCTCATGATCAGGCGGGCTGCGTCGAGCTCGGTCCTCAGCCGGCGGCGTTCCTCCTCGAGGGCGTGCATGCGGGCGTGGGTGATGGCCACCGCCACCACGTTGGCCAGCAGCACGAAGGCCCTCAATTCGTCGCGAGTGTAGCGGACGGTGAGATCGCTGGTGTCGGCGTAGAGCAGGCCGATGACCTGCTCGTTGTCGAAGAGCGGCGCGGCCATGGCCGAATGGGTTCCCGAGCTGACGATGCTCTCGCCGCCGAGCAGGCGCTGGTCGTTGCTGGCGTCCTCGGTCAGGAAGGCCTTGCGCTGGTCCATGACCTGGGAGACCAGGGTCTGGCTGAGGATCATGCCGCCGGGACCGCCGGTGCGCACCCGGGACGCCATCACCTTCAATTCCTCCCCGCCGTTTTCCTTCAGGAGGAGGAAGATGCGTTCGGGCTCCAGGGCCTGTTCCACCAGCTCGAGCAGTGGGTCGAAGAGCTCCTCGGGTTTGAGGGGGCGCGTGAGCAGCTCGCCCGCCTCGGCGAGGATCCGGAACAGGTAGGCCTTCTTGTCGCCGACATCGGGGCGCGTCCGCCGCACTTCGTCCACCGAGACCTCGATGCCCGCCTTGATGTTGGTCTGGTCGCGGAACATCTGGGTGGTGGAGCGACCACCGTCGACGGTGAGGATCACGTTGCCCAGGTCGACCTGGTCGCCGTGGTTCAGCATGACCGGTCCCGAGAGGGGCAGGCCGTTGTGGCGGGTGCCGTTGGAACTGCCCAGGTCCTCGAGCTCGATGGTGGCTCCCCGGATGCGCAGGCGAGCATGTTGCCGGCTCACCGACGGCTCGTCGAGCCGCACGTCACAGGTGGAGGCGCGACCGAGGACGTGGTCACCCTCGTCGAGACCGAACTGGAGAGCCTGGCCGGCGAGGCGGCCGTGCAGGGTGAGGCGTGGCTGAGACATGCTGGACCTCATCGGGCTGGAGCAATGATTTAGACTGGACAAAATAACGACAGTATTGCGCGGCCGCCCAGCCGCTCACCGTCAGAATTGCTGACTCCAGCCGAAAACGTAGTAGTGGATGAGGGCGAAACTGTAGACCTCGTCCACGTCGGCGCCGCCTTCGAGCACGCGATAGCCCAGGTGCAGGGCCCCCTGGTTCCACGGCCGCACGGCCATGGCCAGCAGCACATCCTCGGCGCGGCCCTGCGGGGCGGCGGCGGCGTCACCGGCCAGAAGCAGGCCCAGCTTCCGGCTGAAACGCCAGTCGAGGTGGATGTTGACCAGGGGCACGAAGCCCACGTTGTCCTTGCGCGTGGTGGTTGTGCCGTCGCTGAGCTCGATGTAGGCGTCCCGGATCTTGCCGGTCAGGCCGAGGCCGAAGGTGAACGACGGTTTCTGCGCCAGATCATAGCGCCAGGTCAGCCGGTAGCTGTTGAACTTGTAGACGGCCCTGAGGTCGGCGTCGGCCGCGAAATTCTCGCCGTTGAAGTCGATGGCGAATCCGGGCTCGCCCGAGGCGTGGAGGGTCAGTGGCGCGTAGAGAGCCGTGAGGTGGTTGCGCTGGCCAAGGCGGCGATCGAGCTGGATCCGGAACGCCACGTCCTCGGCGGTCTTCAGGTCATCGGTCAGGGAGAACCGCGTCCCGGTATCGCCGGGAATGGCGACGTCGTTCTTGCCGGCGGTCACCATGGCCGCCTCGAAGTCGATGGTCCAGGAGGACGAGGCCACCGCCGACGTGGCGATCCAGGCCAGCGACAGCAGCAGGCACGGCAGCGCCCGGGCGCCCGTACGGGAGAATGGTGTCACACTACGACCTTTCGACGACCGGTGGAGGATCCACGCGCCAGCCTATCATGAATAAGGGAAAAAAGGTCCAGCGCCATGGTCCGGTTCGCTGGCGGCCTGTCCTGGTCCAGGCGCCGGCGGTCGGCTATCTTGGTGGCCAGTCCGCACCACGGCACGCACCGCTCCAGGGAGTCTGCGCATGGCCCGCCTCCAACGCAAGATCATCGGTATCTTCGGCCGGATCAACGCCGGCAAATCCACCTGCATGAATCTGCTCACCCAGCAGGAGACCTCGCTGGTGGACGCCCAGCCCGGCACCACCGCCGACATCAAGAGCGCGCTCATGGAGATCCACGCCATCGGGCCAGCCAAGATCCTCGACACCGCCGGCCTCGACGAGGAGTCGCGCCTGGGCGAGAAGAAGCGCCAGAAGACGCTGGCGGCGCTCGAGGAGGTGGACCTGGCGGTGCTGGTGATCGACCCGGTGCAGGCGCTGCTGGCCGAGGAGCTGAGCGTCGAGGACTCGGTGGCCACCCTGGCGCGCAAGCTGGGCCGCCGCCTCTGCGTGGTCCTCAACCGTCATGCCGACGCCGAGAAGCGACTGGCCGGGAGCGGCGCCACCATGGAGCAGGCCCGCCGCTTCTGCCTCGCGGTGCTCCCGGACCCTGTCGGCACGCCCATCCTCGACCTCGATCTGAGTGATCCCGACCGCAGCGGCGAGCTGGCCGCGTTCCTCGCCGCCGCCGGCGGCCACACCGCGGACGAGACACCGCTCTTGCCCATGGTGCACCGGCACGGCGTGGTGGTCATGCACATCCCCATGGACGAGGAGACCCCTTCGGGCCGCCTGCTCCGACCGCAGGAGATGGCCATGGAGGCGCTGTTGCGCGCCGGCGTGCCGGTGGGGCTCTACCGGGTGGACCTGGGGCTCGCGCGCTGCGGCAACGCGGCGGTGGTCGCGCAGCAAAAGCAGGGCTTCCTCGACTTCCTGGGCTCGTTCGTCGCGAGCGGCGGCGTCCAGCTGGTCCTCACCGATTCGCAGGCCATCGACATCATGGACCCGTGGGTGCCCGCCGACATCCCGCTGACCACCTTCTCGATCATGATGGTCAACCAGACCGCCTGCGGCGACATGGCGGTGTTCGTCGAGGGCGCGCAGGCCCTCGACCGTCTCCAGGCCGGTGACCGGGTCCTGATCGCCGAGGCCTGCAACCACGACCGCATCGCCGAGGACATCGGCACGGTGCAGCTACCGCGCAAGCTCGCCCAGGCGGTACCGGGCATCCTGGTCGACCACGCCTTCGGGCGCGAGTTCCCCGAGCCCGACGAACTCCGGCAATATGCCCTGGCCATCCACTGCGGCGGCTGCATGATCCGGCCGCAGAAGCTGGCCGCGCGGGTGCAGCGGCTCTGCGCGGCCGGCATCCCGGTGACCAACTACGGCCTGGCGCTGAGCTGGTACGAGGGGCAGCAGACCCTCGGCCGGGTCCTGGCGCCCTGGCTCTCGACGAAGGCCTGAGAGCCTCCTGATCAGGGCCGCGGCGGTTCGCGCTTCGGAGCCGGCAGTGCTATCCTGTCGACAATCACAGTCAAGAGGCGCGCCGGGCGTGCCGACACGGGGTGGCTGCCACCAAGGTCAACGGAATCGAGAATTCAGGTGCGCAAGCTCCGCGTCGGCGTCATCGACCTGGTGCACAAGGCGCCGACACGCGCTCTGTACGCACGCGTCATGCACGCCAATCTCGCGGCCATCATGCCGCAGGTCGTGGCGGCCTGGTGTCAGGAGATGGGACACCGGGTCGCTTTCGTCTGTTACACCGGACTCGAGCACCTGAGTCGCGAGCTGCCGCAGGATTGCGACCTGGTGTTCATCTGCGGCTTCACCGAGTCCGCCCAGCTCGCCTATGCTCTCAGCAATCTCTTCCGCGCCCAGGGGGCCGTCACGGTCCTGGGCGGGCCCCACGCCCGCTGCTACCCCGAAGACGCGCAGCTGTACTTCGACTACGTGCTGGGTTTCACGGACCGCTCCCTGATCCAGGACGTCCTGCAGGATTGCGCGCGGCACCGACCCCTCGGTCTGGCCCTCTCGGCGGAGCGCCACCCCGTCGCTCTGCCCGATTTGGCGGCGCGCTGGCCCTTCGTCGAACATGCGCTCCGCAAGGCGCCGCTATTGAAGCTGGTGCCGATGATCGGCAGCCTCGGCTGTCCTTATACCTGTTCGTTCTGCATCGACTCGACGGTTCCGTACCAACCGCTGTGCTTCGACACCCTCAAGCAGGATCTTCGCTTCCTGCGCGAGCATCTGGCGCGACCACGGGTGGGCTGGCACGACCCGAACTTCGGGGTCCGGTTCGACGACTGCCTCGACGCCATCGAGGACGCGGTGCCGCCCGGCAGCATCGAGTTCGCCGCCGAGAGCTCCCTGTCCCTCCTGACCGAGGATCACGTCAAGCGCCTGCGGCACAATGGCTTCAAGGCCCTCTTGCCCGGGGTCGAATCCTGGTATGACCTGGGCAACAAGTCGCGCTGCGGGAAGCGCAACGCCGAGGAGCGGGTCCAGCTCGTATCCGAACAGATCAACATGATCCTGCGGCACGTGCCCTACGTGCAGGCCAACTTCGTGCTGGGTCTGGACTCCGACAAGGGCGCCGAGCCCTTCGCGCTGACCAAGCGCTTCATCGACCTGACCCCGGGCGTGTTTCCCGGCTACTCGCTCCTGACCGCCTTCGGTCGCGCCGCGCCGCTGAACCTGGAGCTGCAGCTGAGCAACCGGGTGATCCCCTTCCCGTTCCATTTCCTGGACAACAACCACGCCATGAATGTCCAGCCGCTCCACTACGAGTGGGCCGAGTTCTATGACCACGTGATCGACCTCACCAGCTACACCTTCTCCTGGCGCACCATGGGCCGGCGCTTCCGTGCCAATGGCGAGGCGCTCCCGCGCTGGCTCAACCTCGTCCGCGGCGTGTCGTCGGAGGGGTTCGGACGGTTGAAGCAGTTCCGCCAGCTGCGTCGGCGGCTCGACACCGACCCGGAGCTTCGCGCGTTCCTCGACCGCGAGAGCGACCAGGTGCCCACCCACGACGCCGCGATCGTTCGCCGCGACCTGGGACCGCTATGGCCATGGTTGCCCGCCGGAGCGCTGGAGCATAACCCACACGCGTATCTGGACGCCTCGCGAGGCGGCGTGTCGCCGTTGCCGACCTCGGTGGCCGAGGCGCTGCCCAACCCGGGGCTGGCCGACGCAGGCTCCTAGCCTCTCCATATCATTTGACCAGTGTCAGCTTCGTGGTCTGCACGGCCTGGCCGCAGGCGTAGAGCGCCAGGTAGGTCCCGGTAGCCACCTGCTTGCCGGCGTTGTCGGTGCCGTTCCAGCGGGCTTCGTGCCAGCCAGGAGCGGTGTCGGTGTCGAGGTCGCGGATCAGCTTGCCCCGGACATCGAAGATCTGCAGCCGCACACGGCCGGTGGCCTGGCCGCTTGCCGGCACCGCGTATGACAGGGTGGTCAGCGGATTGAACGGGTTGGGCTGGGCCGGACGCAGTTCGGCAGCATCCACGGTGGGCACGTCGGTGGTCAGGAACGCCTGGATGGGGTCCGACCATTCGCTGGGCACCGAGCAGCGGCCCTCCGCATCGATCCCGCAGACCCGGAGCCGGTAGACGACGTCGTACTCGGGCTGCAGGACATAAGTGGTGTCGCCCACCACGGTCTCCGCCAGGTACGCATCCCCCACATCCTCCTGGAGCCAGACCTCGTAGGCCACCGCGGCGGCCAGGGGTGTCCCGTCCTCGGCCTCCAGCGGACCTGGCGACCAGCAGAAGGTGTAGTCGAGCGATGGCTCGGAGGCCATGATCACGCCGCCGAAGAGGAGAAGAGTGACGATAACGGTGTAAAGTAGCCTGTAGTTCATGACGCATCCTCCTGGGCCGTCTGGTTCCATTGGCGGTTCCCTCCGGCGCGGGGACATGCAAGGGGGACGCCTGGGGTTTACAGGCTTGATCCGGGTGTAAATGGCGAGAATTCGTGAGGAGAGCTGGCAGACGTGGGGATGCCACGTGCCATCACGCGGGTGGTTGAGGGTGGTGGTCAGTCTCGGTTCAGGGGAGCGGCATCCGGTACTTTGCCAGCCGGATCGACTAAGGGTGTGCTTTATTGCAACCCCGGCATGGAAAGCGCGGGGCCGCCACCTCCACGAGGAAGCTGACGGCCCCGCTCGATGCTCGGATCAGTCCTGCCACCCCTCGGGATACAGCACGACCTTGACCACGTTGTCGGGGTCCAGGTAGCGCCGGGCGGCCTCGTGCACCATGGCGGCGTCGAGGCGACGGACCTGATCCGACCGGGTCAGGATGCCCCGCGGGTCGGTGCCGTGACGGTGGTGCTCCGCGAGCTGGCCGAGCCAGAAACGGTTCTCCAGCAGGTCGGTCTGGTCCTCGCGAAGCTGGGTCTGGCGGACCTTGTCCAGGGTCTCCGGGTCGGGCCCGTCCCGCCGGAATTCCTCGATCACCGACCACACCGCCGCGGTGAGCTCGCCGGTCCGCTCGGGGTCGCAGCCCCAGCCCAGGCTCAGGGTGTAGCCCGGACGCGGGACATCGCCGAGCCGACCGCGGAGCCGCACCCCGTAGGTGCCGCTCTTCTCCTCGCGCACCACCTGGCGGAGCCGGATACGGAGCGCTGCCACCAGCGACTCGAGGGCGTAGGCCTGCTCCTCGAACCAGGGGGCCTCGCCCACGAATTCCATCTGGACGTAGCCCTTGGGGTCGAGGCCCTTGACCACCGTGGCCTCGATGACGCCGCGCGGCGGCTCTGGATACCGGTCGACCCAGCGGTCCTGGCGGCCGTTGGCCGGCAGATTGCCGAGCCAGGTCCGGGCCAGGGGCTCGAAACTCGCGGGGTCGACGTTGCCCACGAAGAAGAAGGTGAAGTCGCCGCAGCCGGCGAAGCGCTCGCGGTAGAAGGCCAGGCTGGCGTCGAGGTCGGCGGCGGCGAGGTCGACCATGGAGAGGGGGGCGAGCCGCGGGTCGCCGCCGCTGATCCGCACCTGGACCGTGTCCCGCAGCGCGTTCATGGGGTCGGTGTCGCGGTTGGCGAGCCAGGTCTCCAGGCGCTGCCGCCAGGCGGAGAAGGCGTCCTCGTCGTGACGCGGCGCCGTGGCGTAGAGGTAAGTGAGCTGACAGAGGGACTCCAGATCCTGCGGCGAGGCCTGGCCGCGGAAACCCTCGAAGTGCGTTTCGATCAACGGGGTGCACGAGACGATCTTGCCCGCGAGCGCCTTCTCCAGCGCGATCCGGTCGAAGGCGCCCACGCCGCCGGCGCTCACCACCCGGTCCGCCCAGCGCTGGCGACGGTAATCGTCGAGGTCGGCGATGACCGAGGTGCCGCCCCAGCCGTAGGCGGACATGAGGACCTCGTCGTTCTTGAAGTCCGTGGGCTTGAGGACCACGGTCACGCCGTTGGCCAGGGTCCAGGTGGTGGTGCCGAGTTCGGCGTCCTCGGTTCGGGTGACGATGGCCCCGGGCGCCGGCACGTCCTGGACCAGTGGTCGCTCCACCACGTCGTCCACGTAGGGCGCGATGTCGGCTGCGGCGACTTCGGCCAGGATCGCGGCCAGCGCGGCCTCGTCGGGCCACGCGAGGCCGTCCTTCTCGGGGCCCGAGATCAGGACGACCCGGTTCGTGTCGGTCATCAGGTCGACCACCGCCCGGGTGACCTCGTCCACGGTCAGACCCGGCGCGAGCTGCCGGGCCAGTTGCAGCATGTTGTCGGGGCCGGGGATCGGCTGCCCGTAGAGGAAGTGCTGGACGTACTGGAACGACCAGCGTCGCGACGGCGTCTTGTCGACCTCCTCGGCGCGGCTCTCCAGCCGCCGCAGGTAGCTGGCACGCGCGCGCTCCAGCTCACCCTGGGTGAAGCCGTATCGGCGCAGGCGCTCGGCCTCGATGGCCAGCGCCTCCAGGGCGCGCACCGCGTGATCTTCCGGCGCCTGGGCGAAGAAGCTGAACCCGCTCATGGTGCGAACCTGGCGCCGGTAGCCGGCGAAGGCCATGGCGAACGGCGGGTCGGCCTGCTGGCTCAGCTCGTCGAAGCGGTCGCGTAGCATCTGGGTGCCCAGGTCCAGGGCGAGCCGCCGGCGCCAGTCCATGATGGTCCGGACCGGCTGCGGATCGTGCTTCCAGAGCACCCGGATCGCGGTGCGCTGGGCCTCGGGGTCGGTGACCACCGAGTAGAGCGTCTGCTCGTGCCCGGGCACCGGGGGCAGGGCACGCGGCCGAGCGTCGGCAGGCTCGGCGATGGCGCCGAAGAGCTCCGCGATGCGCGCGATCATGGCCTCGTTCGCGAAGTCGCCCACCGCGATCACGGCCTGCAGGTCGGGGCGGTACCAGTCGCGGTAGTAGCGGCGGATCACGTCGTGCTCGTGGTGCTGGATCACGTCCATGTCGCCGATGGTCCGGCGCTCGGCGTACTTCGAATCGTGGAACAGGATGGGCATCTGGGCGTCGAAGATGCGGTCGCGAGCACCGAGGCCGCTGCGCCATTCCTCCACGATCACTCCGCGTTCCTTGTCGATCTCCTCGTCCTCGAAGGCGACGCGATGCGCCCAGTCGTCGAGGATGCGCAGGCCCGTGTCCAGCAACTCCGGGTCGTCGGTGGGCACCTGCAGCATGTAGACCGTCTGGTCGAGGCTCGTGAAGGCGTTGACCTCGGGGCCGAAGGCCATGCCCACCGATTCGAGGTAGTCCACGAGTTCCTGGCGGGGGAAGTGTTCGGTCCCGTTGAACGCCATGTGCTCGACCATGTGGGCCAGTCCCTTCTGGTCGTCGTCCTCGTCCACCGAGCCGGCTCCCACCACCAGGAAGAGCGAGGCGCGTCCCTCGGGCTTGTGGTTCTCGCGGACGTACCAGGTCAGTCCGTTGGCGAGCTGGCCGGTCTGCACCGCCGGGTCGGAGGGGATCGGCGCGGTCGGGTCGATCTGCCCCGGCAGGACGGGGGCGGCGGCCGTCGTGCCAACCGGGGCCGGACCGGCGGGAGCCGCCGGGGCCGGTGGCGTGTCGGTGCGAGTGGAGCCGCAGGCAGCCAGGCCGAGCAGCGCGGCCAGGCAGAGGAGACGTTGCGCTCTGGACATGGAGTTCCCCCTTCAGGGCGGTCGCGAGGTGGTTCTGGCGATCCTATCGCGTGATCCCGACGGTGACAACTGTCGACGACCCGGCTACCATGCCGGCATGACTAGCAGAGCCATGATGCGGATCGTCATCGTCGTTTGCGGACTGGGTCTGGCCGGTTGCGGCGGTCGGGCCGTGGCCCCGCCGATCCCGGTGGACGGCGCACCGCCACCGGATCAGGTCGAACGCTGTCTGGACCGGGCCATCACCATGGCCTCGGTGCTCCATCGCTATCCCTGGGCGGCGCGCCAGTGGTCGGCCAACCTCGACCTGCTGGAGGATCTCCAGCCGTCGCTCGTGGGCCGCGCCGCGCTGGTCTGGGGCTGGGAGCACCTCATGCTGCGCAGCCTCTCGGGCCTGAACTCCCGCGTGGATCGCATCCATGACCGGGTCCCCGGGGCCGTGGTCCAGGGATGCATCTTCGAGTTCGTCAGCGCCGATATCCAGCGGGTCCCGGTGCCCGCCCACGTGCTGGCCGCCTTCGGCCTCCCCCCGACAGAGCGGACCTACGACTTCGCGTCCATGCTACCGCGCGAAGCCGAGCCCGATTACTGGCCCGGCTGGGACGAACAGGCCGCGGTGCCCGACCTCACCCGTCTCGAGACCCAGCTCTGGTTCTACCACCTGGCCACGCTCTACATCGACGCCGGTCTCGAGGCCATTCATCTCGGCGCCCTCGAACGCATGACGGTCCACGACCAGGATCTCGCGGCCACCGACCAGCTGCTGCGGCGGATCCGCGATTATGCCGTGCTCCACGCCCGTCGTGGCTGGGTCCTGCTCGACGCCCACACCCACGGCCTGGTCCGGCAGGGCCGCCTGCTCCTCGATTTCCACTCCTGGCCCTTGCGCCCACGCGAGATCGGCGATCCGGAGTTCGAGGACGTGGTGCTGGAACTGGGCTTCCAGGACAGCATCTACGGCCGCAGCCGGGGTGGCGTGACCCCCGGCGGCCAGGTGGTGGCGCACCAGCGCTTCCTGGTCGAGCTGGACAACGGATATGCGGGGCCCACCTCCGGCGGGTGCGAGCTGCCCGAGTGCGTCTGGGGCAGCGACGAGATCACCTGGTTCGCCCGCCAGCCGAGTCTGCGTCGCGACGAATTGCTGCACCGCTTCTGGGTCCGCGTGCCCCAGCTCGACCCCGTGGGCCGATTCCAGGTGCCGGGAGTCCGACCGCTGCAATCGCTGCTCGGCACCGCCTGCGAGCACTACCTGGTCCACGCCGCGGGGTCGGTCGCGTGCGCTGCCGGCCAGCAGGCTGCCGTGCGGGAGCTATGGGGGCCGGTCGATCACGGCCATTGAAGCCGTCGTCCAGGTCGCATACAACAGGTCGGGAGAGAACCGGCCGCCGATACCGAATTGCCACCCTTGGAAAGGAACGCCTGCATGAGCGCGCGCCGCGTCGCCCCTTGTCTTGCCCTCCTGCCCAGCCTCTCGTCGCTGGTGGCCGCTGCCGGGCCGAGGCCGCTCTCGTCGACTCGCTGATCGCCGACTACCGCCGGCACCAGGAGAAGATACAGTGGTGGTTAGGCGGCTTGATGCTCCAAGGACGTCATGAGCCGGATCCGACTCAGAGCGGAAAGACCAGCGGGACCAGCAGCAGGGCGACCACCATGGTGATCAGGAAGAGCGGGGCCCCGGCGCGCAGGAAATCACGGAATCCGTACCCGCCCGGTCCCATCACCAGCGTGTTGACCGGCGAGGCCACCGGGGTCAGGAAGGCGGCCGACGCAGCCAGCGCCACCACCATCAGGAAGGGGCGCGGCGAGACGCCGAGCTGCTCGGCGGCCAGCGCGGCCATGGGGGCCACCAGCACCGAGGTGGCGGTGTTGGAGATGAACTGGCTGAAGAACGCCGTCAGCAGGAACAGCCCCGCCATCATGGCCACCGGACCGACTCCGCCCAGCAAGTCGACCAGACCGTCGACCACCAGGGACAAGGCCCCCGAACGCTCCAGTGCCGTGGCCATGGGCAGCATGCCGGCGATGAGGACCAGGCTCGGCCAGTTGATGCTGCCATAGACGCGGTTGGCCGGCACGCAACGCAGCGCGACCATGGCCAGGGCCGCCAGCAGTACCGCGGTCACCCCGGGCAGGACCTTGAAGGTCATGACCAGCAGCATGGCCAGGACGATCCCCAGGGCCTGGGGGGCTTGCAGCCGGGTGGGTGCGAAATCCTCGAGTTCGCGAGGGATCGTCAGGGCGAGCAGCTCACGCGACGGGCGAGGCAATTCGCGGATCTCCCGCCAGCCGGCCAGCACCAGGACCGTGTCCCCGGCAGCGAACACGATCTCGCCAGGATCCCCATCCAGGGACTCGCCGCGCCGGGCCACGGCGAGCACGGTCAGACCCCGGCGGCTGCGCAGCTGGACATCCCTGGCACAGGCGCCGATCAGGGTCGAGCCGGGCGGGATAAGCACCTCGGCCAGGCCGATTTCGCGGAGCATCGCGGCCTGATGATGGCGGAATCGGCCCACCGGGCGCAGCTGATGGGTCGAGGCGAAGGCGTCGGCGGCCTCGTCGGTGCCGAGGACGTGCAGCGTGTCGCCCTCGCGGAGCATCAGATCCGCGCGCGCCACCACCGCCTCCCTTCCCAGGCCATGGCGACGGTCGAGGCCGATCAGCGTCAGGCCGAAGTGTTCACGCAGGCCCAGTTCGGCAAGGCTGCGTCCACGGACCGGTGAGTCGACCGTGACCTGCAGGGCACGGCTCTGGCCGACAATATCGTAGCGTTCCACCAGGTCGCGGAGCGTGGGATCTGGAGCTGCGGACGAGGTCGTACTGGCGTGGCCAAGCTGGTGCCGACCGATGAGGGCGAAGTAGGCGATGCCAAGCAGCAGCACCGTGACTCCGATGGGCAGAAAATCGAAGAAGCCGAAGGCGCTGAGGCCCTGGCGTTCCAGCTCCTCGCTCACCACCAGATTGGGAGGGGTGCCGATCAGGGTCAGCATGCCGCCCAGGAGCGAGGCCGAGGCCACCGGGAGCAGGAGACGGGAGCCGGGAATGCCCGTGCGCCTGGCCAAAGTCAGGGCCACCGGGATGAAGACTGCCACCGCACCGGTGCTGCTCATGAAGGCCGAGAGCACCGCCACCGTGACCATCATGCCGGCGAGGAGTTTCACCTCGCTGGCCCCGGCACGCCGGACGAGCATGCCGCCCAGCGCCTGGGCCACGCCAGTGCTGGCCAGGCCTTCACCCACGATGAAGAGGCCGGCGATCATCAGGACAAGGGGGTCGCCGAAGCCAGCAACGGCTTCTCCCGGCGTGAGCTGGCGAGTCAGCGTGAGGGCGAGGATGAGTCCCAGGGCCACGGCATCGGGCCGGACCCGGTCGCTGGCGAAGAGCCCGACGGTCGCGGTGAGCAGGATCAGCTGGATGAGGATGTCGCCGTTCACGGGTCTCCTTCGCGAGGCAAGTCGTCATTTTACCCGACCAGGGCGTGCTGGCAAGAGTAGGGCGGAACCGCAAATATTGACTATAATGGTCCAGAAACTTGTCCCAGGGCTCGACGAGCCCGTACCATGAACAGATCAGACCAGCGAGGTCCTCAGTCATGAGCCGGCAGAAGAACGTCCTCGGCGGACCGCTCGAGAGCTGCAGTACGGACCCCGTCACCGGTTTCTACCGCACAGGCTGCTGCGATACCGGTCCCGACGACATCGGTGTGCACGCGGTGTGCGTGGTGGTGACCGCGGACTTCCTGAACTACAGCCGCCTGGTGGGCAACGATCTCAGCACACCCAACGAGGCCTGGGGCTTCGCCGGCCTGAAGCCTGGCGACCGCTGGTGCTTGTGCGCCGCGCGCTGGCAGGAGGCGCTCGAAGCCGACATGGCACCGCCGGTGATCCTGGCGGCCACCAACGAGAGCGCCCTGGAGGTGGTGTCGTTCGTGGACCTGCTCGAGCATGCCATCGATCCGGCGGGCCGGGCCGAGGGTCGCGCCTGAGCGCGCGTTGACAGGATCATGACGGGTCGCTTACGGTGAAGCGGTCGCTGCCCGGGGATGGCGGTGGCCGCTTCGTCATGTCCGAAGAGAAAGGACCGCGCCATGATCGCCCGCCGTCTCGTTGCCCTCTCGATCGCCCTCGCGCTGGCGATCCTGCTGTACGGTTGCGCCACCGGTGACAAGCAGGACAATCTGGGCCATCTGCTGCCCGTTGACACCCTCCTCTGGCTCCACCTCGAGGAGCTGCCTGCCCTGGAACCCGCACTCGAGGCCTCGGGGCTGCTCGAACTCGTGGTGACGGAACTCGACAAGGAAGAAACCCGCGATGCCCTGCGCGAGGAGCTGGGCCTGGAGCTGGCGGCCGATCCGCGCGAGGACGTCCATGCGCTGTTGCAGGATCTGAGCCGCGCCGACGTCTCCATCCACCCGCCCCTGCACGAGGGCGCCGAGGACCCCGTCCTGCTGGTCCATCTGCAATGCGCCGACGAGCCCGCGGCTGAACGCGTCCTCGCCATGGTGCAGCGCCAGGGTGGCCAGACCCAGGACATCGCGGGCATCCCGGCCCTGGTCCTGGACACCGCGGACGAGGTGCAGCTCTTCGTGGGTCGCACCGGCGCCCATGTGATGATGGCCAGCGAGGGCGAGCGCTGGGGCGAGGCCATGGCCGCCCTGCTGGACCCGCCCGCCAGCGGCCTCATGGACACGCCCGCCTATGCCCGGGTCAGCGACGGCCGGACCCATCAGGCCACAATCTATATCACGCCCGAATTCCAGTCCGAATTCCGCGGCTTCGGGCCCACGCCTCCGGGCTTCGATCCCGCCAGCATGGGGCCGCTCATGGAGAAGTACGGCTCGCAGTACGGTTACCTGGGCGCCGACTATCTCCTGACCCGGCTCATCTCGCGCCAGGCCCTCACCGAGGGCAGCGCCCTGGCTCCACTCTACGAGAATCCGGTCGGTCCGAGCGAACTGCAGGCCTGGCTTCCCGCCGGCACCTTCCTGTACGAGGGGGCGCTGGTCCACGAGGGTCGGGCCAAGATGGAGCTGATCCAGCAATTCGTGGTGGACATGATGGCGGCGGCCGCCGAGGCCTCGGGCCAGACGCTGGCGCCGATGCAGCGCGATCCATTCGCCGCCGCCGAGGGCCTGCTGGGCTTCTCGCTGCCCGATCTGGCCGCGCTGCTGGACGAGTGGACCGTGGCCGGCGCCGACGGTCTGGGCTACGCGCTGCTCATGCGGGCGCGCGACGAGGCCGGAGCCGTACAGGTCGAGGACATGTTCGCGGCCAGCCCGGCGCTGGCGATGCTTACGGAGGGCGAGCCTCTGACCGCCGGGGACGTGACCCTGCGCAGCTTCCTCTGGCCCATGGATCCCGAGGGCCGCAGCCATGTCCTCGGCCATCGCGGCGATACCGTGATGCTGGTCTTCATGGTGGAGGATCCCGAGGCCTTGCTGGCCTTCGCTGCCGGGACCGGCGGAACCTCCCTGGCGGACGCCGCACCCGAGCACGGACGGCGCCAGCTCACCGCTCGTGGTTGCAGCTGGGGTTATCTCGATGTCGGCGCCATGCTCGCCACCCTGGAGATCGACATCGACGACGAGATGGCCGAGCTGCCGCCGGCGCTGGCGCAGCGGCTGCGATCGCTCCAGGTCGCCGGGCATATGGAGATGCCTGGCGACGGGATCTCCGAGGTCGTGATCGAGACGGGACAGCCCTGAGCGTCAGGCTGGCCCCTTTTTTGCATTAGTCCGTTCAATCGTCCGCGCCCACGCGCCGGCTGCGGCGCCATCATCCCGGCCTGGCCGGAGACCCGAAAAGGGGAAGGTTCCATGTCGAAGTTCCTGGACATCGCCCAAGAGTTCCTCACCGCCGACGACTGGCCGTTCGAACGCGACGACGAGAAGGGGCTCCTGAAGACCGGCATCACCGGCGACGGCGTGAGCTTCCGCGTCTTCATCGACGCCCACGACGATGTCGACCAGCTCCTCGTCTACATCTACAGCCCCACCCAGGTCCCCGAGGAGAAGCGCCTGGCCGCGGCCGAGTTCGTCTGCCGCGCCAACTATGCGCTGAAGATCGGGAACTTCGAGCTCGACATGAGCGATGGCGAGGTGCGCTACAAGACCAGCGTCGACGTGGAAGGCAGCCAGCTCAGCCCGATCATGGTCAAGAATCTGGTGGGCGTGGGCGTGGGCATGATGCACCGCTACTACCCCGGCCTCATGAAGCTGATCTACGGCGACCAGAGCGCCGCGGCGTGCATCCAGGAAATCGAAGCGTCCTGACCCACCGGCGAAGCAGACATCACCGGCCCCGGTCCGCCGACAGTGTCGGACCGGGGCCGTGTCCTGCCGTGGTGGTCCGTCTCAGCGGAAGCGGTCCTTCAGGTCGGTCCAGCTGGTCCCGCTGGCCGGCACCACCAGGTTGCTCGCCACCAGCGGCAGCTGGAGCCAGGCCGCGGGTTGGGACGTGCTCAGGCCGGTGACCGAGTACCGGACAGCATGGACGACCTCTCCCTCCAGGATCTCCTCGCCGGCCACCTCCACGGTGACGGGGACCTCCTCGTCGGGCGTTCATGGGTGGAGCGAGGGACGGGAACGCCTTGGCAAGGAGTGATGGGCCTCCTGGGGGGTGGACGGATGCACCGATGCCCTGGGCAACGATGGTGCGCTGGCGATGTCGGGCTTTAGCAAGCGGTCGGACTGCATCCCTCTTGGTCTGGCGATTCTACCACGGAGGCGCCGGGGCGATCAGGCGGGCTACCGGGATCTGTCCAGCGAGAACACCGGCAGGTGCAGGTGCCGGCGGATCGCCAGCAGCCGGAGCCCCAGCCCGGCCAGCAGTCCCGCGGCGGTGGCCAGCTGTTCGCCGGCGCCGAGGCGCGCCAGCACCACGTAGACCGTGGCCCCGAGCACGGCGCAGGTGGCGTAGAGGTCGCTGCGGAAGATGAGGGGGAACTTGTCGCTGATGGTGTCGCGGATCACGCCGCCGAAGACGCCGGTCAGGACCCCCATGACCACGCAGACCGCGGGGGCCGCGCCCAGGCCGAGGGCCTTCTGGGCGCCGAGGACCGCGAAGAGGGCGAGGCCGAAGGCGTCGAAGTAGATCAGGGGCTTGTCGAGGAGGAACCCCAGCCGGCGCTGCAGGACGACGGTGCCCAGCGCCGTGCCGCCGATCACGCCGAGGTACTCGGGCTGGGCGACCCAGAACACGGGGCGCACCCCGAGCAGCAGGTCGCGGGTGGTGCCGCCGCCCACGGCGGTGACCATGGCGAGCACCAGGACCCCGAAGAGGTCCATGCGCTTGCGGCCGGCGGCCAGGGCGCCGGTCACCGCGAAGACGGCGACGCCGAAGAGGTCGAGCCAGTAGGTCATGGCGTGGAGCGTAGCATGTCAGGTTCCCGTGAGAAGACCAATGTGGGCAGGGCATGGGGTCGGCCGCGGGGCGGAGGCTGGGGGGGATGCAGCCTCCGCCCCGGCGGCGCCTCAAGTGATCCGCCGGAAGTATTCCTCCATGTCCTTGTCGCCGCGGCCCGAGACGTTGACCACCACCATGGTCTCGGGAGCGATCCGACCGCGCAGATGCTCGAGGTACGCCAGCGCGTGGCTGCTCTCGAACGCGGGCACGATGCCCTCGAGCTGGCTCAGCTTGGCGAACGCGGCCAGGACCTCGGCGTCGGTGACGGCCTCGTAGCGGACGCGACCCAGATCCTTGAGGTAGCTGTGCTCGGGCCCGATGCCGGGATAGTCGAGGCCGGCGGCGAGGCAATGGTTGTCGCCGCTGGCCACCTCGCCCTCGGGGACGCAGTAGGTGTTCATGCCGTGGATCACCATGGGGGAGCCGCAGGTCAGGGTGGCGGCATGGCGGTCGGTGTGGACCCCGCTGCCGGCGGCCTCGACGCCCACCATGCAGACCTGGTCGTCCTCGAGCATGGCGTGGAAGAGGCCGATGGCGTTGCTGCCGCCGCCGGCGCAGGCCACCAGCAGGTCGGGCAGACGGCCGTGCTGGTCCAGGCATTGCTGGCGCGTCTCGCGGCCGATCACCGACTGGAACTCGCGGACCATCAGCGGATAGGGGTGCGGTCCGACCGCCGAGCCCAGCAGGTAGAACGCGGTCTCGCTCTCGCCGACCCAGGCGCCGATGGCCTGGTCCACGGCCTCGCTGAGGGTCTTGTCGCCGGCCTCGGCGGGGACCACCCTGGCGCCGAGTAGCTCCATGCGCAGCACGTTGGACCGCTGGCGGCGCATGTCCTCGGCGCCCATGTGGATCTCGCACGCCAGCCCGAGGCGGGCCGCCACCGCGGCCGTGGCGGTGCCGTGCTGACCGGCGCCGGTCTCGGCGATGATCTTGGTCTTGCCCATGCGCCGGGCGAGCAAGGCCTGGCCGAGGCAGTTGTTCAGCTTGTGCGCACCGAGGTGGTTGAGGTCCTCGCGCTTGAGCAGCACGGTGAAGCCCAGGTCCTCGCCGAGGCGGCGGGCCAGGTAAAGCGGCGTGGGGCGGCCCGAGTAGTCGCGCAGTTCGCGCGCCAGCTCGGCCTGGAAGACCTCGTCTTGGCGGACCGCGAGGAAGGCCTCGGTGAGCGCTTGCAGCGGCGCCTCCAGCGGCGGCGGTACGAAGCGTCCGCCATAGGGGCCGAAGAAGCCGTTCTCGTCGGGGATGGTGCTGAGTTTCGGGGCGTTGGCGGCCATGGTCGTTCCTCCGTCGGTTGGTCCTGGATAAAGAAAACCGCCGGCTTCGCTGGGGAAGCCGGCGGTCAGGTCGTTGTCTCTCGCGAGAGGCCCTACATCAGGGCAGACCCATCCGTCCGGCGGTGGGCCACCACCAGAACAGGACGTTACAGGTCTGCATCAGGGTCGTCATCGCTTGAACCTCGTGAAATGATGATACGTCATGCAGGTCGCGGAGGCAACCGTCGGAATCGCGGTTTCTCGTTGTATTTTTAACATGTTATTATTGATATGAATCAATCATGTTTGATATAATACGAGGCCTGTCGTGCCGTTCACGTGATGGCATATGGTGGCCGATGCGGCTTCATGGTGCCACGGCCTGCCTAATCCAGGAGTGTCCATGCACCGCCCGCGGCCCCTCTCCGACCCAGCTCGAACCCCTGGCTCCCTCTCGCCTCGCTGCACCGGGGAACGGACCGTTCCGAGGTCATGCCGGTCTTCGAAGTGTCCGCAGCGTGATCCCTCCCCGAGGCCCTGGTGCAGTTGACCCGCCGCCGGCCGTCCGCTCATGCGCACCGAGCGGCGGTCGGTCGGCGGGTCTCCGCTGATCCCCCGGACGGCCGCGCCGTGGACGTCGACGCGCGATGCGTTTAGAATGCAGCGCGGAAGGAGCCCCTCGTGATCACGGCCGCACTGCTCGACGCCATTGTTTCCGGCTATCTGTTGTCCCTCGAGGGGGTCCACGGCATTGGCCACTGGGCGCGCGTGTTCGAGAACGGACGCCTCCTGGCCGCGCGCACGGGCGCCGATATCAGGGTGGTGGAACTCTTCGCGGTCTTCCACGACGCGCGTCGCCAGAACGAGAGCATCGATCCGGGGCACGGCGACCGGGGCGCCAAACTGGCGCGCGCCCTGCGCGGCGTGGCGTTCGATCTCGATGATGCGGCCTTCGTGCTGTTGCTGGACGCGTGCGAGCGGCACACCGATGGCGCGGTCGACGGCGAGGTCACCGTCCGCACCTGCTGGGATGCGGACCGCCTCGACCTGAGCCGCGTCGCCATCACTCCCGACCCCGACCGTCTGGCCACCGACGCCGCGCGCGATCCCGTCCTGCTGGCCTGGGCCGACTCCCGTGCCCGCGAACGCACCGTCCCCGATCTCGTCCCCGAGGTATGGCTGCCACTGCTCGAGGTGGGCGACGAGGGCCGCCATGGCCGTTGACCCCACGACCCTCGGCCCCTATCTGGCGGCCTGCGTGCTCTTGACCGTGGCGCCCGGTCCGGACAACGTGCTGGTGGTGTCGCTGGGCCTGGCGCGCGGCCGACGCCCCGCGGTCCTTGCCGCCTGGGGCATGGTCTCGGGAGTCCTGGTCCACACCACGGCGGCGGCGCTGGGCATCAGCGCGGTGCTCGCCGCCAGCGAACTGGCGTTCCGGGCGGTCCAGTACGCGGGCGCCGCCTACCTGGCCTACCTCGCCTGGCGGATCGTCCGCGAGCGCGGAGGCGGCCCCCAGGCCACGGCCGACCACGCTCCCGTCGGGGCCTGGGCGCTGTACCGCCGCGGCTTCCTCATGAACGTGCTCAATCCCAAGGTGGCGCTCTTCTTCCTGGCTTTCCTGCCCCAGTTCGTCCGCCGCGACCTCGCCGTGCCGGTCTGGCTGCAGATGATCGTCCTGGGCCTCTTGTTCATGGCCCAGGCCTTCGTGATCTTCACGGCGTTCGGGCTGTTCGCTGGCGTCCTGGGCGAGCTGATCGCACGTCGGCCATGGATCCAGCGGCTCTTCGATTGGCTGACCGCGGGGATCTTCCTGGCGCTGGCGATCGCCCTGGCGGTAGGCTGGTAGCTGTCCGACACGCCCTGATGCATCATCGCGGCTCAAACCCCGGAGGTCCCGACATCACTGCCCGCACCACCCTGGCCTGCCTGGCCGCGGCCATTGTCGCCATCAACCTGCCGTTCGGCTACTGGCGCGCCGGCCTGCGCAAGCTGTCGGGGCGCTGGTTCGTGGCGGTCCATGCGCCGGTGGTCCTGGCCATCGGGCTGAGGCTCTGGCTGGGAGTGGGCCTCTCCTGGCGCACGGTGCCGGTGCTGGCCGGGTCGTTCGCGCTGGGGCAGTGGCTGGGCGGCGCGTACCGCCAGTACCAGCGACCATCGCCTTGAAATCCGGCGGCTGGCCGGAGCCGGCAGCCACCGTTATCGTGCCCGCATGACGACCCGATTCGCCCTCGCTTTTCTGGAGGTTCAACGACCATGACTCGCCGTGTCCCCGTCCTCGCCGCGGTGCTCTTGCTGGCTCTCCTGGCCAGCTGCGCCACCGTGCCCGTCACCGGTCGCAAGCAGCTCAGCCTCGTCTCCGATGCCGAGATGCAGGCCATGAGCTATCAGCAATACGACGAGGTCATCCAGGGCAGCCAGCTCAGCCGCGATTCCGAACAGACCGCCATGGTCCGGCGCGTGGGGCAGCGGATCCAGGCTGCGGTGGAACAGTACCTGGCCGAGCAGGGGCTGAGCAGTCACCTCGACGGCTACCAGTGGGAGTTCAACCTCATCGAGAGCGACCAGGTCAACGCCTGGTGCATGCCAGGCGGCAAGGTGGCGTTCTATACCGGGATCCTGCCCCTCTGTCGGGACGAGACGGGGGTGGCGGTGGTCATGGGCCACGAGATCGCCCACGCCATCGCCGAGCACGGCGGTGAGCGCATGAGCCAGGGCCTGGCGGCCCAGCTGGGCGGCATGGCCCTGGGCGAGGCGGTCAAGACCGAGCCCGAGCAGACGCGCGCGATCTACATGGCGGCCTTCGCGGTGGGCACCCAGTACGGCGCCATGTTGCCGTTCAGCCGTCTCCACGAGAGCGAGGCCGACCACATGGGCCTGATCTTCATGGCCATGGCCGACTACGATCCCCGCGAGGCGCCGGTGTTCTGGCAGCGCATGGCGGCGCTCGGCGGCGAGAAGCCGCCCGAGTTCATGAGCACCCACCCGGCGGACGAGACCCGCGTGCGCCAGTTGAACGAGCACATGCCCGAGGCCCTCCGGTACTATCGACCCTGAGCAGGCGGGGCGGGATCAGAGGTCCAGGAACGCGTTGCCGGTGAGCCGGAAACCATCGGCCAGCATCTGGTCCCGCTGCCGGTAGCACTTGACCAGCTGCGCCATGGTCTGGTCGGTGTGCTTCTCGCGGAGCTTGCGCGCGCTCATGGCGTCCACGCCGATGCCCCGCCGGTCCATGACCCGCAGCAGCTCGTCGTAGGCGCTGGCGGGACTCATGCCGGCCAGGGCGTCGAGGACCTTGAGGTCGAGATCACGGGAAAGGTCCCGGCCGCGGAGGAGATCGCAGAGGATGCGTCCGGCCTCGGGCGTGTCGATGGCTCCCAGCGCCTCGATGGCCTCGGCCTTGGTGTACGAGTCCTCGCGCGAATGGCGGATGATCCGATCCATCAGCTCGGTGCTGCCGGCGTCGCGATGGTAGGCCAGCGTCGCGATGGCGTCGCGGCGCACGAACATGTCCGGGTCGTCGGTGGCCGCCGTGCGCAGGTCCGGCAGTGCGGTCACGTATTCGTCCACGGCGAGGGCGCTGGCGGCGGCCCGCCGGACCACGGTCTCGGGGTCGTGGCGCAGCGTCCGGCGCAGGAGCTGGCAGCTGGCGGGGTCGATCTTGAGGGGATTGCCCAGCTCGCGGCAGCCGCTGGCGCGCGTGCCGGGGTCGGGGGACTGCAGCTGCGTGCGGGCCTGGGCGATGGCGGCCTGCTTGTCGAAGCCTTCCCGCTGGGACGTGGCCTGATCCTGGCTGCCACAGCCGGACGCTGCGAGCAGGGCGATCAGGAGCCCCGCGCTGAAGTGCGGGCGAATCTTGGGCATGGTGCCCTCCTTTCTGGTTCATGTCGGCCATTTTCGCTCCTGCTTGAGGCGAGGCTACTCGCCGGTTGCAGTCGGGAGAGGACATCGGTAGCATGCCGGGGAACGCAGTAGACCTGGCAGACTTAGTCCAGGACCCCTTTCCCACCCGGGAGGATTGCCATGCACGAGAAGAGTATCGTGTTGCTGAACAAGGCTGTCGGCGACGAGCTGAGCGCCGTCCATCAGTACATGTACTGGCACTTCCATTGCGACGATCAGGGCTTCGACCTGCTGGCGCAGCTCTTCAAGCGCACGGCCATCGAGGAGATGCTCCACGTCGAGAAGCTGGCCGAGCGCATCCTCTTCCTCAAGGGCGAGGTGGAGATGGACGTGACCGACCCGGTCAAGAAGGAGACCGACGTCCAGAAGATGCTCGAGACCGCCGCGGCCATGGAGGCGCAGAGCGCCAAGGACTACAACACCTGGGCCAACGAGTGCGCGCAGAACGCCGACGCCATGAGCAAGCAGCTCTTCGAGGAGCTGGTGGCCGACGAGGAACGCCACTTCGACCAGTACGACACCGAGCTCGACAACCTGGCGCGGTTCGGCAAGGACTACCTGGCGCTGCAGAGCATCGAGCGCAGCCGCAGCCGCGGGGCGCAGATGCCGGCCGACTGATCTTCTCGCCGCCGACCGTACACTCGAGGCCGGGCTCCGTCGGGAGCCCGGCCTCGTTCGTGGCTCCGGGACTCCGGATCAGCCGTCGCGCTCGGTGATGTCGGTGCGGCCGTTCCGGTACAGGCCCTTCAACCGGACCACGCGGCCGTCTTCATCGCGCTCGAAGCGGGCGCGGAACCAGTCGATCTCCTCGAAACGGAAGGTGTCGTCGCCCATGGGGATCATGACCATGGGGTCGTTGTCCTGACGCTGATAGAGGAGGGTTCCGTCTTCCAGGCGCACCTGGCGCGGGCCGTAGCTCCCCGCGTACTGGCGCATCTCTTCGGCGGACAGCGACACCGCCGCCAGCTTGGCGGACAGATCCTCGCGGGCCCAGGCGAGGCTGAACCTGCGCTGGGGATCCTCGCACGCTTCCTCGAGGGTCTGCAGCGCCTGGATGTAGGCGGTGTCGAACGCCGCGTCCCGGGCACAGGCCACGTGCGGCTCGATGCCCGTGCCTTCCCAGTTGGTGCCGGTGATGGGGTTGACCGCGCGCCCGAAGGGCAGCGACATGGTGACGTGGTAGTCGCCGAAATCGAAGAAGTGTCCGTTGACCGGGTGGGCGCCGCCGCCGGTGGTCTCGCCGACGATGGTGGCGCGCTCGAGGTTCTTCAGGTTGTAGGTGAACTCCTCGGCTCCGGAGAAGGTGTACCGGCTGGTCAGGACGAAGATCGGGATCTCGAACAGCCGCGGTCCCGGGACCCAGGGCAGGGTCCAGAACTGCTTGGTCGTGTCGGTGGTCCGGATGTAGAAGCTGTTGAGGTGCGTGGGGCCGTCCACCAGGTAGCTGGTCAAGAGCTGGATCATGGTCGGCGAGCCGCCGCCGTTGTCGGTGAGGTCGACGATCAGGGCGTCGCAGTGGCCGAGGAAGTTCATGGCGGCCACCGCGGTGGGGCCAGCCTCCGGGTCGCCGCTGAAGCCGTTGAGCTTGAGGTAGCCCACGTTGCCGTTCAGGCGTTCGACCTTCTCGAACGAGTAGTTGTAGAAGCGGTTCCGCTCCTGCTCGCGCCGGCGGGCCACAGCCGGGTCCTCGGCCTCGCCGGGCGGCGGGGGCGGCGTCACGCCCACGCGCAGGTGCAGGTCGTGGCTGATGGCGCGGAAGTCCTCGGTGAGGCGGTCGGTGAACTCGGGCACTGCGGTGATGTCGTCGTATTCGCCGCGGGCGAGACGGCCGCGGACGTCGTCGACCATCTGGCGCGCCACGTCGGGGAAGACGTAGACCGTGTCCAGCGCCGCGGTGAGGCTGTCGACGATGGCGGCGCGGCGGGCGGCGTCGAGGTCGGGGAAGCTCGGTGGCTGGGGCTGGCCCAGGACCGGGATGGCCGCCGCGAGGATCATAGCGAGGGGGAGTAGACGTTTCATGACGGGATCTCCTGTCAGGGCCCCAGGTCCAGGACCATGGTGAAGGTTTCGCGCGCGTAGTCGTCCGAGGGGAAGGGGTGCCGGCGGGTGCGGCGGAAGCCGAGGCTCCGATAGAGCCGCCCGGCGGCACGCAGGCGGGGACTGGTGCGCAGCCAGAGACGCGAGGCGCCGGCCTGGCGGACGCGGGCGATGGCGGTCTCGCTCAGACGACGGCCCAGTCCGCGGCGGCGATAGGCCGGGTCCACCGCCATCTTGGCCAGCTCCCATTCCCGGCCGTCGTGCCGCAGGAGCGCGCAGGTGCCGGCCACCGTGGAGTCGACCACGGCGAAGAGCACCGCGCCGCCGCGGCGGACGATGTGGCCGTTGGGGTCGTCGAGCAGGCGGCGGTCGCCGGGCTCGATGGCGAAGCCGTCCTCGAGCCAGAGCTCGTTGAGCCGGCGGAAATGCTTCTTGTAGCCGGGGCGGTAGTCCTCGATGCGGACCGGATCGACCTGGGCGAGGTCGAGGCGCCGGCGCACGCGGGCGGCCATGGAATCGGCGCTCAGGGCTGCTTCGAGACGCTGGAGATCGGCCAGCAGGTCGGTCCCCGTCTCGCTCAGCAACTCGCGGTTGGCGGTCTTGATCTCCTGCCAGATCGGCGCCAGCCGACGGCACAGACGACGGCCCGGCGGGGCCAGCACCAGGAGCTTGCGGCGATTGTCGGCGGGGTCGCTCGTCTCGGCCAGGAGACCGCGATCGACTAGGAGCCTGGCGGTCTTGGACACGGCCTGGTGCGTCAACCCCAGCTCGACGGCCAGCTCGGTCACCGACCGTGACCGACCGTCGCGCAGCGCGGCCAGCACCGGAAACCAGCGGGCCTCGAAGTCGAGTCCCAGCTCGGCGTAGATGCGGGTGACGTCTTTCTGCAGGGTGTCGGCCAGGCGGTGCAACCGCGAGGCCAGCGCCAGTTCGCCCAGTTGATCGATCAGATCCACGGATCACCTCCGGTGAGGCGGTATACGAAAAAACGCGCAACTGGTTGCATAAAACTCGAGGATGATGCCCCGGCGACCTGGACCTATATTGCCAGTTCGACCCGAGCCGGGAGTGGACGCTTGACCGAATCGCACCAGGAATACGACGTGATCATCGTGGGCGCCGGCCCCATCGGCCTGGAGTGCGCCGCATGCCTGGGCGCCGCCGGCCTGACGGTGACGGTCCTGGAGAAGGGGGCCGTGGGCCAGACCATCACCTGGTTCCCGCGGCAGATGCACTTCTTCTCGAGCAACGACCGCATCGCCATCGCGGGCGTGCCCATCCAGACCCTCGACCAGCAGAAGGCGACCCGCGAGGAGTACCTGGCATACCTGCGCCAGGTGGTGCGGATCCACGGCATCGCCGTGCGGACCTTCACGCCGGTCACCGGCGTCGTCGCTGCCGGGTCGGGATTCGTCGTCACCGCCGAGCCGGCCGGCGGCCCGCGGCGGTTCCAGGCCCGGCACGTGGTGCTGGCGGTGGGAGACATGGATGCTCCGCGGCGGCTGGGCTTGCCGGGTGAAGACCTGCCCCACGTCTCGCATTACTTCGACGAACCCCATCGCTATTTCGGCCGGCGCTTGCTCGTGGTCGGGGGGAAGAACTCGGCGGTGGAGGCAGCACTGCGTTGCCACCACGCCGGCGCCCGGGTCGCGCTGAGTTACCGGCGGGAGGACTTCAACGCGGCGTCGGTGAAGTACTGGCTCTTGCCCGAGCTGAAGAGCCGGCTGAAGCGCGGCGAGATCGGGGACCACCGGAGCACGGTGCCGGTGGCGATCGGACCCGACACGGTGACCCTGCAGCCGACGGCCGGCGGCGAACCCCGCGTCGTGCCGGCGGACGATGTCCTCCTGCTCACCGGCTACGTGGCGGACACCACCCTGCTGCGCCAGGCGGGGGTGCCGCTCGAGGGACCCGAGGACATTCCGGTCTTCGACCCGGACACCATGCAGACCCCGGTGCCCGGGCTTTACATCGCCGGCACGGCCACCGCGGGGACCCAGAGCAGCTTCATGGTCTTCATCGAGAACTGCCACGTGCACGCCGAGAGGATCGTGGCGCACATCACCGGCCATGCGGCGCCGGCGGGTCCGGTCGGCTTCGATCGTCCGGAGAGCTAGTCCGGCAGCGGCGGCTGCCGCCACACCAGCCAGCCCTGCTTCAGCCAGCGGGGCCGCAACTCCACCGCGAAGCCCTGGCCCGCCAGGTGGGCGGCCGCGGCGGCGAACCACTGGCGCGTGCCCCAGGTGGCCATGGCGCGGGTCTCGTCGGCGGCGCGCTTCAGTCCCGCGAGGAGGTCATGGATCGGTTCGCCGGGGACCATGCGGTGGATGAACGCCTTGGGCAGGCGCGTCTGGAAGACCTCGGGATCGAAGCCGGTGCGCAGGTTGGCCCCGAGGACCAGCGCCTCGAGCCGCCAGGGCTGGGCCGCCTCGGCGGTGCGCCGGACCAGGCAGGCGCTCCAGACGCGGCCGTGCGGGCAGCTGGTGCCCTCGACGAGCAGCCCGCCGGGCAGGAGCTGGGCGGTGAGCCGGGTCCAGGCCGGACCCACGGCCTCCTCGTCGTACTGGCGTAGCACGTTGAAGGCGCGGATCAGACGCACGCGCTCGGTTCCGTGCAGCGGCAGGTCGAAATCACCCAGCCGGAACCGGGTGGCCGCATCGGCGAAGGGCCGCGCGCGCTCCACCCGGTCCGGATCGATCTCCACGCCCAGGACGGGCAGTCCGGGCACGTGGTTGCGCAGCCGCTGGGCCCACTCCAGGGTGGTGAAAGGCTCGGCGCCGTAGCCGAGGTCCACGCAGAAGGCACCGTCCCAGGCACCCTGGGTGCGGGAGAACAGGCCGGGATCGTAGTGCAGGAGGAAGTGGTCGCTGCCGCGCAGCCGGTTGCGTGCGGTCTTGCCGCGGGTGACCATGCCCTCGCAACGAGGGCGGACCGGTGTGGCGTGCCTGGTGACCATGGTGCAGCGTCTCGGGTTGCGGGATCCGGGTCGATGTCGTCGGATCAATATCGATGCTGACGGCCGGGATGCAAGGCCACAGTGGCCGGCGATCTATGCGCCGGCCACGGGCTTCTCCATCACCACGGTCATCTGGCGCACGTGCTTGGGCCACGCCACGGCCTGCAGACCGGCCTCGCGAGCCAGACCGTATTCCCAGAGGAACACGTCGCGGTCGACGTGGCCGCGGGGCTCGCTGAGGAAGAGCCGACCGCCCGGGCGCAGGCTGCGCGCCATCTCGCCGATCATGCGCTCGGGATCGCTGGCCTCGTGGACCACGTTGAAGGCGAGGACCAGGTCGACTTGCTCGCGCAGGTCGCCGACCTGCAGCGACTCCTGACTGCAGCGGCGGGTCTCGATGCGATCGGCGAGCCCCTGGCCGGCGGCGCGCCGATCCAGTTGCTCGAGCATGCGCTCCTGGCAATCCACGCCCAGGACCCGTCCGGTCGGTCCCACCAGGCGGGCCAGGGGCAGGGTGAAGTAGCCCATGCCGGGTCCTACATCGAGGACGGTCTGGCCGGGCGCGACATGAGGGGCGAGCAGGCGGTCGGGGTTCTGGTACCAGCGACGGATCGGCAGCAGCAGGAGATAGCCGACCCACCAGGGGGCGACATGCGGCTGCGGTCGCTGATCCTCGGGCAGGGCGAAGGCTGGGCTGGCAGGCATGATCGTTCTCCTCGGATCGGGATTCAAACTTGAGTGATCGCTCGCGTACAGTTAAGATACGAGTGATCGCTCGGATTGTTGACTCGCTTTGACCGGATGCGAGCAGCTGGACCGCGGCGTCCATAACGTGTTGCGAGAGAACGGAGTGAGATGTGAGCAGTCGTGATTCCAGAGCTGCCGGTACCGACAAGGCTCGGATTCTGGCTGGTCGGCAATCCGCCGAGGACGACCGCCGGCTGCGCCGCCAGCCGCGTCAGGAACGGGCGCGCGCCACGGTGGCCGCCATCACCGAGGCGGCGGCCCAGCTGCTGGTGGCCGTGGGGTACGCCCGGGTCTCCACCAACCTCATCGCCCGGCGGGCCGGGGTCTCGGTGGGTTCGCTCTACCAGTATTTTCCCAACAAGGAGACCATCTACGCCGCGATCCTGGAGGAGCACATCGAGGAGATGCGCAGCCAGGCGCAGCAGGCCATGGTGACCATGGCCGACGAGCGTCACGACTTTCCCACCGGCCTGCGCCGGGTCCTCGACGGCATGGTGCAGGCCCATACTCACGATGACGACCTCATGCGTGCCATGGAGCGCGAGCTGAGTCAGGTCTTTCCCCAGTGGCGGGGCAGCAAGGCGGAGGACGACGAGCTGGTGACCGAGATCGCCGCGATCCTCGCCCGGCGCCGCGATTGCCAGCCGACCGATCCGACCGTGGCGGCCCGCCTCGTGCTGACGCTTTGCCAGGGTGTGACCAAGTGGTTGCTGCACAACGCGCCGGCCGGGGTGGAGGCCGCGACCTATCTGGACGAGACGGTCGCGACCTGCGCCCTGGCCGCGGGCTTTCACGGGGCCGACTGAGCGGCGCGGTCGGCAAGCGTGGGTCATGGCTGGCTCTCCCTCTTCAGGCCCGCAGGAGCAGGCGGATCCGGGATCGACATGTCCCCGCGGAATTGCGGGACGACCCCGCGCCGGATCCCGGGATCCACCTGCTGCTGCGGGCTTGAGCTCCCCGATGCAGGTGGCATGCCTGGGCGGACTGGTACTTCAAGTCGTTGTTTTTAAATGGATTAAACTACTACAGACTCAGGGCTGGATCCACTCGTGGGCCGCCCGGCGTGGTGGCGTTTCACAGGTGTGAAGATCCGGCACACCGGCGATGAACGTCAGGGGCCGGGTGTCCCGTCGCGCAGGATCCCGTGGACCAGACGGAACAACTCGTCCGGGGAATAAGGTTTGGGGAGGAAGGGGTGCAACTGGGGCAGGGGGCGGCCCGTGATGCGGTCGGTATTCGTATGGCCCGAGGTGAAGAGGATGGGCGTGCCGGCCGGCAGGGCTTGCTGAAGCTGGTAGCCGTCGAGCTCCGGCATCACTACGTCGGTGACCACGAGATCGATGTCTCCCGCCGCGGTGAAGGCGCCCAGGGCCTGGCGTCCATCGACGGCTTCGGTGACCCGGTAGCCCTGGTTGAGGAGGCAGGCCCGGGCCAGTTCGAGGACCGCGGGATCGTCCTCCACCAGCAGGATGTGTTCGCCGTCGCCACGGGGGACGGCCGGCGCGGTCGCCTCAGGGGTCACGTCCGGCGTGGCGTCGACGGTGGGCAGGAGGATGGTCAGGCACGTGCCGGCGCCAGGTTCGGATTGCAGCTCGATGGCGCCGGCGCTCTGGGTCACGATGCCGAAGACGGTGGCCAGCCCGAGACCGGTGCCCTGGCCCGGCGCCTTGGTGGTGAAGAAGGGGTCGAAGATCCGCGGCTGGATCTCGGGCGGGATGCCCGGACCGGTGTCGCGGACCGAGAAGGCCACGTAGCGGCCCGGCGCGAGGCCGCCGTGGGCCTCGGCGTCGGCGTCCGTCAGTTCGCGGGAGCCGGCCGCCAGCTCGATCTTCCGCTCGCCAGGGGCGGGATGTTCGCGGATGGCGTCACGGGCGTTGACCACCAGGTTCATGATCACCTGTTCGAGCGAGCCGGGGTCGGCCATCACCGGGGGCAGATCCGTTTCGATCGAGATGGACAGGCTCGTGTCCTCCCCGATGATGCGTTCGAGCATGCGCCCCATGGTATCCACGGTGGCCGCCAGCGAGATCGGACGCGGGTGGAGCGTCTGCTGGCGCGAGAAGGCGAGGATCTGGTGGGTCAGCGTCGAGGCCTGGCTGATGGCCGTGTCGATGACCTCGAGGTCGTTCTGGATCGGGTGATCGGCGGCGACATGGTCACGGGCGAGGTCGACATGGCCACCGATGACCGTCAGCAAGTTGTTGAAATCGTGGGCGATGCCGCCGGCGAGCTGGCCGAGCGATTCCAGCTTCTGGGTCTGCTGCAGCTGTTGCTGGAGATGCCAGCGGTCGGTGGCGTCGTTCACCAGGACGATCACGCCCTCGATCACATCATCGTCGCGCAGGGGGCCGCAGTGGAAGACGCAGTGACGGGGGCCGTCGGCCTGGGGTACCGACAGCTCCAGTGTCGCGGGCGTTCCCTCGGCCACGACGGTGGCGATGGCCTCGCGCAGCTGGGCCCGGTCACCGGAAGCGAGGATCTCATCCAGGTGACGGCCCTGGGGTGAGCCGGCGAAGAAGCCGTCACAGTTGGCGTAAACCACCCGGCCGGCGTGGTCGAGCTGTACGATCCAGTCCGGCGCGGCGGTCACGAGCGAACGCCAGCGCCGCTCCGAGATCGCGAGCTGTTCGCGCTGCTGCTCCAGGGCGACATTGGCTTCACGTACGTTCTGTTCATTGGTGACCGCACGCTCCAGCGTGTGCCAGAGCATCTCGCTCTGTCGGCGCGCGAGGAACGCCAGCATGGCCAGTGCGGTCACGACCACGACCACGTCGATGAGCCGGGTGTGGCCGTCGTCGAGGCCAATGGCGAGGCCGAGCCGCGCGCGGAAACCGATGATCAGCACGGCCGTGAAGGTCAGAAGCATCAGCGAATAGAACAGGCGTGGGCGCAGGACCAGGGCGCCAAATACGACCGTGGTGGCGAAGATGAGCAGGGTCGAATCGAGTAATCCCCAGCTCGTGGTCCAGGTGCCCCAGGCCGCCGTGGCGAGCATGGACATACTGGCCAGCATCACCGCGCTGCTCAGGTGATCCCGGTGGCGGAGCCAGCCAATGACCAGGAGCACCGCCAGGTTGCTGATGGTGATGATGATCGCCTCGGTGTCGCCCAGCAGAAGGCTGGTGAGCAGCAGGACCATGACCGCTGCGGTGAAGAACAGCAGCATCGCTCTCAGCTGCCGTCGCGCCAGGTCCCTGCGAGCTACGGCGAGGATATCGGGCCGGTCGGTCCGTGTCTCGGCTTTGGTCGGCACGATCACCGTCTCGGGCCGGGCAGGCGGGCGTTGTAGTCGCGTGTCATCAGGTCCCTCCTCGAGACAGGGCGAAGGATATCGAGAAGCGCGACGGGATCCTAGCTTATGGCCGCCCCATGGCAAAGGGAGGATCAACGCACAGTGTCGGCGGGGCAGACGAGAGGAACGCCCGCGACGGCATCCGGAGCGGATCGTCGCGGGCGTTCCGTTGGCCGCTGGAGGCTACAGCTTGGCAGCCACGGCCGCCGCCATCTCGGTCGTCGTCGTGGTGCCGCCCATGTCGTAGGTGCGGTGCTGGCCTTCGGCGATGACGTCGGCGATGGCCTTCTCCAGCTTGTCCGCCATGGCGGTCTCGCCCAGGTAGTCGAGCATCATCTTGGCCGACAGCATCATGGCGATGGGGTTGACCTTGTTCATGCCGACGTACTTGGGCGCCGAGCCGTGGCTCGGCTCGAAGATGGCCACGTCCTTGCCGATGTTGCCGGAGCAGGCGAAGCCCAGGCCGCCCACGAGCTGGGCGCAGAGGTCGCTGACGATGTCGCCGAACATGTTGCTCGCCACGAGCACGCCGTAGTCCTGGGGGTTCTTCACCAGCCACATGCACATGGCGTCGATGTTGGTCTCCCAGAGCTCGATGCCGGGGTAGTCCTTGGCGATCTTGCGCGCCTCGCGCACCATCAGGCCGCTGGTCTCGCGGATCACGTTGGGCTTCTCCACCACGGTCACCGACTTGTAGCCGAACTTCTTGGCGTACTCGAAGGCGGCGCGCACGATGTTCTGGCAGCCCTCGCGCGTGAAGATGCGGCACGAGATGGCGATGTCGTCGTTGTCCACGCCGTCCATGCGCGACATCTGCGCCGGGTGGGTCTCGGTGAGCTTGTCGCGCACGTCCTGGGGCAGCGGATGGTATTCCACGCCCATGTACAGGCCCTCGGTGTTCTGGCGGAAGACCACCAGGTCGAGGTCGTCGCGGAAGTTCAGGGGGTTGCCCGCGTAGGCCTTGCACGGACGGAGATTGGTCTGCAGGTCGAAGGTCTGGCGCAGGCGCACGATGGGACTGCGATAGACGTGACCCTTGCCCTGCAGCTCGGGCATCAGCTCGTTCTCGGCCTCCTCCTTGGGCTTGGAGGTGATGGCGCCGAAGAGCGCGGCGTCCACCGACTGGAGCATCTCGATGGTGCGGTCGGGCAGGGGGTTGGCCTCGGTGCGCCAGATCTCCCAGCCGATGTCGCCGTGGATGTACTCGGCGTCGAAGCCGAGCTTGTCGAGCACCACCTTGGTGGCCTCCATCACGTCCACGCCCACGCCGTCGCCGGGCATCCAGCCGATCTTGTACTTCGCCATGTTCGGTGTCCTCCGCCAGGGGCTCGTTGGTTCGGGTCCGCGGGGCGTCAGGCAACCGCGGTTGCGGGTATTGGCGGAAAGATAGGACGTGCGGATGCGAGGACAAGGGAATCTGCCAGGGAAACTTCGCGGCATCGCCCCGGACGGGTGACCGGGCCGTCGTCCGGAACGGAGCGCTGGTGGCCTCCTGGACACGGGGAGGGGTCGGAACGACGTGTCAGCACGGACACAGTGCCCGGTTTGGCTGGCTGGTCGGGCCATCATGATGATGGCGCAAACTTATGCCTGATAATCACTTGAGGCAGGAGGGCAGGAACCTGGGCCAACGTCCCCGATCTTGCATCCAGATCGGTGAACCCGAACCCGGAGGTCTCCCATGAACGCCAAGAACCTCGCCCTGACCCTGACCCTGCTTCTGCCGCTGGCGGGCCAAGCCGGCGACCGCCACGTCTATCGCCATCCCACCAATGGTCTGGCCTTCTCGTCGCCGCGGGAATTCCATCAGGTCGCGCGCCCGGAGGATCGCTCGATCCATCACCTCAGCGACGGGACCATCCACGTGGTCCTCTGGCAGACCGACACCCAGCAGTCGGCCCGGAAGTACTGCTGGAAGATGAGCGGCATGCGCGACGTCGAGGGCCCCGGGGAACCCCGTTCGATCACGGTGGCCGGTGGCGAGGCCTGGCAGGTCACCGCCCCGGGCCGCGAGTTCGGCCAGGACGTGATCGAGACCATGGTGGTGAAGTCGGATGGCCCCTCGCCCGACCTCCCCGATCACCTGCGGTTGCTGGTGATCCTGATCTGGGGTCCTCGCCGGCCCCTGGAAGACTGGCAGCCGGTGGCCGACGAGATCCTCGACAGCGTGACGGTGGCGCATTGAAACGTCGGACGGCGCGACCCGGGGGCCGCGCCGTCTCCGACAGGGATGGCGGGATGTCGACTAGCGGTACAGGCCCTTGACGCGGCTCCAGCTCGCGTCGTCGCCGGCCACCGGATCACAGGGCAGGCTGGGGAACACGCCGCCGATGCTGCCCTCGCAGTAGTCGCCGCTGGCCTTCTGGACCACCAGGGGCAATTCCTCGTCCACCGGCACCGGATCGAGGTCGCTGTAGAACACGAAGGTGCCCTGGCCGGTGGGGCCGGGCTCGCAGCCCATGTCCTCGATGGGCTCCCACTTGAACAGGATGCCCTCGATGCCAGGAATCGACGGATCGCCGTTGCACTCGAGGTAGGCGTCGTACTCCACCGTGCAGCCGTCGGGGTAGCCGTCGGACGAGCCACCGGGCTCGGCGAAGATGATGTTCTGGGCGAAGTCGCTGCACAGGCAGGTGCCGCCGGGCAGGTCGACGATCAGGTCGAGGTGGCTGAGGGCGTGCACCGTGCCGGTGTCCCAGTCGACCACGAGGGTGTAGCACCACTCGCCCGGGGCGCCCTCGTCGGCCTCCGTGGCGGTGATGTGGCCGGTGATGATGCAGTCGGCGAAGGCCGGCAGGGCCGCCAGGGTCAGCAAGCTGAAGATCAGGGGCGTTCGCAATGGGCGCATGGGGCGACCTCCGGTGTTGGGAGTGATTTGTAACGAAAAACATCATATATCAATTCGGATTCCGTGACAATGATCACGCCGGGTGACCAGGCAGCACCGGTGGGTCCACCAATGGGCACTCCGCGCTATTCCCAAAGGCTTCTTCGAGTTACAATGGCCTCCATGAAGATCGCGCTCCTCGAAACCCATGCCCTGCCGGGCATGTGGAAGTACGACCTCGGCCTCGCCCGCGCCCTCGAGGCGCTGGGCGGCCGGGTCACCATCTATTCGGCGGCCTGCTTCCCCGCCGGCGAGGATTGTGCCGGGGGCGTGTGGCGCGGCTTTCCCGACCTGCGCCACCAGCCGAACCAGCTGGTCAAGGGGCTCCGTTATTCCGCCGCCACCCTGCGCATGCTCGCGGCCGTCCGCCGCGGCGGCTACGATGTGATCCACTGGCAGCATTTCAACGTCTTCCCGCCGCTGGAGACCTTCACGGCCCGGGCCCTGGGCCCGCTCCGGCGCCGGCTGGTCACCACGGTCCACGACATCGACGCCTGGGACGCGGTCCAGGGCGGCTCGTCCGCCCTGCTGCGCCAGACCTTCCAGGCGGCCGCCCGGCTCATCGTCCATCACCAGGCCAACCGACCGCGCCTGGCCGAGCGCTTCCAGATCCCGCTCGACCGCATCCGCGTTGTGCCGCACGGCAGCTACGACGCCTTCCGCACCACGCCGGTGGACCGGGCCGCCGCCCGTCGCCTGCTGGGCCTGTCGCACGACGCGCCGCTGGTGCTCCTGTTCGGCGAGCTCCGGCGCGAGAAGAACGTCGACGGTCTGGTGCGCGCCATGGCACAGGTCCGCCGGCGCGTGCCGGACGCCCACCTGCTCGTGGCCGGCAAGCTGCGGCATCTGGATCCCGCCGAGATCACCGGCGAGATCGATCGTCTGGGCCTGCGTGACGCGGTGGACTTCCGGCCGGTCTATGTCGACGACGCCCACGTCGATGCCCACTTCGCCGCCGCCGACGTGGTCGCGCTGCCCTATCGCGACATCACCCAGAGCGGCGTGGTCCTGCAGGCCATGACCGCCGGCCGCGCCGTGGTGGCCACCGACACCGGCGCCCTCGGCCACACCGTCCGCGAATCGGGCTGCGGATTGGTGGTTCCCGTGGGCGACGAGGCCGCGCTGGCCGATGCTCTCGCCGGCCTGCTCGCCGATCCTGACCTGGCCCGCCGCCACGGCGAGCAGGGCCGTGAGGCCGCCGCCACCACCTACAGCTGGGAGCGCTGCGCCCGCGATACCTGGGCGGTCTACGAGGAGGTGGTGCGCGTATGATCGCCTACCTGACCCACACCTATCCCAACTACAGCACCACCTTCACCCGGGCCGAGGTGGAACGGCTGCCGGTGCAGGCCTGGTCGCTCCGGACGCCGCCGGCCGCCTTCATGACCGACGAGCTGGAGGCCGATCTCGCCGCCACCCGCTACGTGCGGCCGCTCGGCTGGGGACGCGTGATCTCGGCCAACCTGCGCGCGGCCTGCGGGCGCCGGGCCGGCCGCTGGTGGCGGACCATGATCGACCTGGTGCTCGCCGCGGGACCCAACCCCGTGGAGATGGCCAAGACCAAGCTCCACGTCCTGGAGGCCGTGGCCTGGGGCGAGCTCCTGGACGGCGAGGGCTGCGCGCTGGTGCACGTCCAGTTCGCCGACAGCGCCGCCACCTACGCCTGCGCGGTGCACCGCGTGTTCGGGATCCCCTATACCGTGGCCGTCCATGCCCACGACATCTTCATGCGCCGCTTCCCGCGCGCGCTGTCGCGGCGGCGGATCGGCGAGGCCAGGGCGATCCGCGTGATCAGCGAGTTCAACCGCAGCTGGCTCGCCGAAAATCTCGGCATCGCCCCGGACCGCTGCGAGGTGATCCGCTGCGGGGTCGATCCCGAGCGGTTCACGGCCACGGGACCCTCGCCCGCAGAACCGCCGCTGCTGCTGGCCGTGGGGCGGCTGGTGGATTACAAGGGATTCCGCTTCTTGCTGCGCGCGTGCCACACGCTGCGCGAGCGGGGCCTCGCCTTCCGCTGCCGCATCATCGGTTCGGGCCCGGAGGAAACCGCGCTGCGCCACCTGCACGCCGAGCTGGACCTCGACGGCGTGGTCGAGCTGGCCGGGGTGGTGCCCCACGGCGAGATGGCCGGCGAGTTCGCCCGCGCCGCGGTCTTCGTGCTGCCCTGCTGCGTGGGGCAGGGAGGCGAGATGGACGGGATCCCGGTGGCCATGATGGAGGCCATGGCGCGGGGGCTGCCGGTGGCTTCCACCCGGCTGACGGGCATCCCGGAGCTGGTCCGCGACGGCGAGAACGGTCTGCTGGTGGCGCCGGAGAGCGCCGAGGCCCTGGCGGGAGCCCTGGCGCGGCTGCTGGTCGACGGCGGCCTGCGGCAGCGGCTGGGTGAACAGGCCCGCCGCACCGTGGTGGCCGAGTACGACCTCGATGCCAATACCGCGCTGCTCGGCGACCTGCTGCGAACGGCGGCCTCGGGGTAGCCGGCCGATTCCTAGAGCAAGGGATCCGGAAACAGACCGTCGCCGATCGGTGACTACGGTCACATACACCCTCCAAAATAAAGACTAATATGGTATGAGTATTTTGCGGCACGCCGTTCGCGACTCATGGAGGAGGGTTCATGAAGAATCTTGATCGAGCCTGCTTGCTGATTCTTGTGGTCGCCGGTCAGTTCCTGGCCGCGGATCCGACCCAGGCCTTGCCGCGCTACTCGGCCCAGTACGGCCAGCGGTGCGCCCTCTGCCACGTCGAGCCTACCGGCGGCGGAATGCGCACCCAGTACGCCACCATGGCGCTGATCCCCGAGGAGCTCAGCTTCTTGCAGATGGAGCCTGAAGAGCTCGAACAGATCCGACCCGACCTGAGCCCGGCGGTCACGGTCGGCCTGGATCTGCGCTCGTTGATCTATCAGGGCGAACAGGGGCGCAGCAGCCAGCTCGACATGCAGGGCGATGTCTACGCCGGTCTGCAGATGAGCCCGCAGTTCGCCGCCTACGTCGAGATGGGCAAGGGCGGCACCCACGAATACGCCGGCCTGGCCTACGTGCTGCCACTGGGGGGCTACCTCAAGGCAGGGCGGTTCACGCCGGACTACGGCTGGCAGTGGGCCGACCACAAGATGGCCTCGCGGGAGTACCTCCTCGACGAGAACGGCAGTCCTTCGCCCGGCGCGCTCACCGAAGCAGGGGTCGAACTGGGGATGCATGGGCAATGGTGGGAGGCCACGGGATCGCTCCTGCAAGGGGCCGCCGACAACGGGGACAGCTATGCCGGCCGGCTGGCGCTGCGGCGGAGCGCCGGTCCGGTGAACCTGGCCCTGGGCGCGTCGATCCTGCGCCGCGAGTTAACCACGGACCATGTCCGCGCCTGGGGCGGTTTCGGTTACGTGGCGGCGGGCCCTGCAGCCTGGGTGTTCCAGGTCGACGAGACCGGCAACGCGCTGCGCAACGGCATCCTCGTCTCCCAGGAACTGACCTACCGCCTGGTCCGGGGCATCAGCGCCCGGGGAACCTACAGCTACCATGATCCCGACCATCGCGAGAAGTCGGGCACACGCAACCGCTGGGGCGTGGGCGTGGACTCGTTGCTCAACCCGTTCTTCGGCGCCCAGGTCATGGCCAACTACTACCACTTCCGGCGCGGCGAGCTGGTGGCGGAATCCGACTACTGGCAGGGTGAACTGGTCCTGCACTTCCTCTACTGACGGGAGGCGACATGACACGCGCACTCAGCATGGCGATCCTGGTCCTGATCCTGGCGGCCGCGGCCTCGGCAGACACGTGGACCGTGACCGGAGGCAGCGAGGTGGTTTTCACCTCCAAGGCTCCCATGGAGAGCTTCGACGGCCGCACCGACCAGGTCCAGGGCCACATCGCCATCGACCCCGGCGACCTCTCCTCGCCCCTGGATCTGCGCATCGCCGTGGATCTGGCGAGCCTCGACACCGGGATCGGGATGCGCAACACCCACATGCGCGAACGTCATCTGGAGACCGACCAGTATCCCGAGGCGGTCTTCACCGCCGGCGAGATCCGCACCATGTCCCTGCCCGAACTGACCGTCGGCGAGCCCGTCGTGCTGCTGGTCAGCGGCCAGTTCGACCTGCACGGGGTGACGCGCCCCCTGGAGATCCCGGCCAACGTGAATCTCGCCGCCGACGGCACGCTCACCGTGGCGTGTGAATTCCAGGTGAAGCTGAGCGATCACGACATCGACCGACCCAAGTTCCTGGTGATGAAGCTGGCGGACGAGCAGCAGGTGAAGGTGACGCTCACCGCCCGCAAGGAGAGCCCATGAAACGATCGCTGTGGCTTTTGACGATCCTGCTGCTGGCGCTCTGCGGCTGCAGCGACTTCGGCGACGATCCCGACAACCCCGACGACGGCGGCGGACCCCTCGAGCCGCCTCCAGCCACGGTGAGCTTCGCGGCCGATATCCAGCCGATCTTCACCACTCACTGCGTCGGCTGCCACGGTGACGGAGGCAACGCGGGTCTCGATCTGCGTGCCGGCGTCAGCCACGGCAACCTGGTCGAGGTCGCGGCTACCCAGTCGGCGCTCTTCCGGGTCCAACCCGAGCAACCGGACCAGTCCTGGCTCCATCTCAAGCTCACCGGGCAGCAGACCGTCGGCACCGAGATGCCGCCCGGCGCCCCGCTCGACTCTGCCACCCTGGGCCTCGTCCAGACCTGGATCGAGGAGGGGGCCCTCGACAATTGACCCCTGAGCGCCCCCGGGCGCACAACCGACTGGAGGAGTGTTCCATGTCCAAGGCTAACCGTTCCCGTGTCCTGCGCCTGCTGGCCGCCGGAGCCCTGATGCTCGTGGCCGGCTCGGCCCTCGCCTATTCCGGCGGTCCGCCCGACGGGCGCACCGGTGCGCCCGGTGAAGGCACCTGCGTGATGTGCCACAGCACCTTCCCCCTCAACAGCGGCAGCGGCATGATCTCCCTCGCCGGCCTGCCGACCGCCTACGCGCCCGGTGAGAGCTACGACCTGACGTTGACCGTCGAGGACCCCGACGCCAGCCGCTGGGGCTTCGAACTGACCGTGCTCGACGATGCCGGCGACGCGCTCGGAACCCTCGTCGCCACCGACGGCGGCACGCAGCTCTCCTCGTCCAGCGGGCGCGATTACCTCAAGCAGAACTCGAGCGGCACCTACCCCGGCACAAGCGGGTCGGCCAGCTGGTCCTTCCGCTGGACCGCACCGCCGGCGGGCGCTGGCAACATGAACCTGTACGCCGCCGGCAACGGAGCCAACAACAACGGCGGCAGCAGCGGCGATCGCATCTACGCCACCAGCTTCGCAGCCGAGGAAGACACCGGCGTGCCGGTGTTCGACACGCCGGGCGCGCTGGCGCTCCACGGCGCAGTGCCCAACCCGTTCAACCCCAGCACGCAGATCCGCTTCGATCTGCCGCAGGCCGGGCATGTCCGCGTGACCGTCCTGACGGTCGACGGCCGCCGGGTGGCCACGCTCGTCGACGGCCCGCGGAGCGGCGGTCCGCAGGCGGTGGCCTGGGACGGCCGGGACCACGGCGGCCGTCCGATGGGCTCGGGCACCTACATGTTCGTGGTCGAGGCCGCGGGGCAGCGCGCTTACGGGCGGATGACCCTGCTGAAGTAGAAGCGCTCGCGTCCGGACCGCAGCCCGGTCGTCGATCCCGCGAGGGCGAGACGGCCGGGCTGCCGAGGGTACGGAGGCACCCCCGCCGGCCTTCCCCTGGCACCTGAGGTCGTCAGCGTTCCCTTGCGTTTCGGCTCATTTGACTCTGTTTTGTCGCTGTTCATCGACACCTCGACTCCGCCAAGGAATGCGACATGAAACCCTCCGCGATGCCGCAGACGAACACCGTGCCAACCCTGCCCGAATTCCTGGATCGGGAACGCCACCGCTCCGGTCAGCGGGTGACACTGGAGCCGGGCCAGTTCTTCTTCCATGCCGGCCATCACCTCGAGCATTTCGCCGTGCTGGAGACCGGCTCGCTCCGCGTGTTCACCATGGGCGCCAACGGCCGCGAGATCACGCTCTACTGCGTCGAGCCGGGCGAGTGCTGCATGGTCAACGTGCTCAGCCTGATCTCGGGAACCGCCAGCCCTGCCACCGCGGTGGCCGAGGCCCCGGTCACGGCGGTGGTCTACCCGCGCCGGATCTTCCTGGATTGGATCGAGCAGCGGGAGGATCTGCGCCGGTTCGTCTTCGGCATCATGGCCAGCCGGGTGGCCAGCATGATGACCCTGGTGGAGGAGGTGGCGTTCCAGCGGCTTGATTGCCGGCTTGCCGGCTATCTGCTGGGCAAGGCTTCCGGAGGCCAGGTCATCGAGTTGACCCATGAAGCCATCGCCGCCGATCTGGGCACGGCGCGCGAGGTTGTCAGCCGGCTGCTCAAGTCGTTCGAGCGGCAGGAGGCGCTGTCGCTGTCACGGGGGCGAGTCCAGGTGCGGAATGCCGATTTCCTGCGCCAGCTCTCGGGAGTGGACGGGGATCCGGGGCGCTGAAGCTGTCGGCGAACAAAGACGACGGGGCGCCGCGGGGCGCCCCGTCGTCGTCTCCAGGTCGAACCGGCGGCGGCTCAGTCGATCCCCAGCGACTTCCGCGTATGGGGAATCAGCCCGCCGTCCTCGAAGATCCCGATCACCGCGGCGGGCAGCGGGGGGAAGTCGAAGGTGCCGCCGGGCGTGATCACCTTGCCCGCCTCCACGTCCACGGTGACCTCCTGGCCCTTCTCCAGCGCCGCCACCGCCTCGTCGGACTGCACCAGCGGCAGCCCGGCGTTGATGGCGTTGCGGAAGAAGAGCCGCGAGAACGACCGCGCCACCACGGCGCCCACGCCGGCGTAGACCAGGACGGTGGCGCCCTGTTCGCGACTCGATCCGCAGCCGAAGTTCCGACCGGCCACGATGACGTCGTTCTTCTGGACGTTGGGCGCGAACTCGGGGTCGAGGTCCTCGAGGGCGACCTTGGCCATCTCGACGGGGTCGGTCAGGGTGTAGGTGTACTTGCCCGCGAAGATGACGTCGGTGTTCACGTCGTCGCCGTACTTCCAGACCTTGCCGGTGATGGGTTCCATGTCAGACCTCCTGGCCGGCGTTGAGGGTCTCGGGGCTGGCGAGCTCGCGCACGTCGCAGATCTCGCCGGTGATGGCGGCGGCGGCGCAGCTGGCGGGCGAGCCGAGGAAGATCTCCGACTCCTTGCAGCCCATGCGGCCCTTGAAGTTGCGGTTGGCCGAGCTGAGCGCCTTCTCGCCGGGGGCCAGGGCGCCCTCGTGGTTGCCCATGCAGGGGCCGCAGTTGGCGTTGAGGATGATGCAGCCGGCGTCCATCAGCTTGAAGATGGTGCCCTCGCGGGTCGCCTCCTTGAGCACCTCGCTGCTCGCGGGCAGGATCAGGCAGCGCACGCCGTTCTTGACCTTCTTGCCCTCGAGGATGGCGGCGGCCTGGCGCAGGTCGTCGAGGCGGCCGTTGGTGCACGAGCCGATGACCACCTGGTCGATCCTGGTGCCGGCGACCTCGCTCACGTCGCAGACGTTGTCCACGGTGTGGGGCTTGGCGATCTGCGGCTCGAGGTCGGTGACGTCGTAACGCAGCTCCTGGACGTAGGCGCAGTCGGGGTCGCTGGTGACAACCTCGAAGTTCTCGCGGGCGATGCCGTTGAGGAAGTCGAGGGTCTTCTGGTCGGGATGCACGTAGCCGTTCTTGCCGCCCATCTCGATGGTCATGTTGCAGAGCGTCAGGCGGCCGCTGATGGACATGTCCTCGATGGCCTGGCCGCCGAACTCCACCGCGCGGTAGAGCGCGCCGTCGGCGCCGATGTCGCCGATGATCTTCAGGATGAGGTCCTTGGGGTAGACGCCCGGCACGAAGCGGCCGCGGGCGTCGATCTTCATGGTCTCGGGCACGCGCAGCCAGATCTTGCCGGTGGCCATGATCACGGCCATCTCGCTGCGGCCGATGCCGGTGGAGAACGCGCCCAGCGCGCCGTAGCTCGTGGTGTGCGAGTCGCTGCCCACCATGAGGCGGCCCGGCAGCACGAAGCCCTGCTCCACCAGGACCTGGTGGCAGACGCCGGTGGCCACGTCGTAGAAGTTCTCGATCCCCTGCTCCTCCACGAAGGCGCGGATCTCCTTGTGGTTGGTGGCGAACTTCTCGTTCGCCGCCGGGGCGCAGTGGTCGAGGACGATGACGTGCAGGTCGGGGTCGAACAGCTTGTCGACGCCGATCTGCTTGAAGGTCTTGCTGATCGCGGCGGTGTTGTCGTGGCTCATGGCCACGTCGGGCGTCACGTCCACGATCTCGCCGGGCACCACGCTCTTGCTGGCCTTGGCGCCGAGGATCTTCTGGCTGAAGGTCAAGCCGCTCATCATGGCTCCTTCGAAGGGTGAATATCACCGGGTTCCGGAAAATTGGGCGGCGGAAGCGGGAAAATCCAGCCAGAATCAGCGGGTCTGCTGCAAACGGATGGGGCGCTCCTGCATGCGCTCGAGGGTCTCGGCCTGGAGCCGGCGGATCTCGGGGGTCTCGGCGGTGGCGCGGTTGCGGGCATCGAGGCGGTAGGTCAGCGACATGGCGGTGATGACGAAGGCCAGCGGCAGCGCGAAGGGCAACGCCTGGTGCCAGCGTTTGCCCGCCAGCAGGCCCGCGCAGCCGGTGGTGGCGGCGGCCAGGACCACGCAGAAACCGGTGCTCGCCAGGTAGAGGTGCGTGAGGTTGAGCCACTCGGCGCCGGGCGCCTGGGCGCTGAACGGCACCAGGGTGATGAAGGTCCAGGCGATGAAGAAGCGCAACGGTCGGCTGCCGAAGATGAACCCGAAGAAGCTGTAGCTGATGACCGCCAGGGTCAGGAGCGCCCGAATGGCCACGCGGATCTGGAAAAGGGCCTGCACCACGACGCCGGATTCGCGCAGCAGCGTGCTCTCCTGCAGCGGGAACACCATGAGGTTGATGTAACGGAACAGATTGACCACCGAGAGCCAGGTGTAGACCAGCGGGCCCTCGGTCTCGGTGACCACCGTGGGCGTGCGGAAGCCCCAGCGGTTCTGGCCATACTGGAAGACCAGGCCGACCACCAGGAAGACCAGCAGGTCGTTGGAGAAGATCGGTCGCCGGTCGCGCCGCTCGTAGAAGAACGCCTTGTAGGCCACCAGGCAGCCGAGCAGCGAGAGGGTGGAGGCCTTGGTCAGCCCGGTGAGGCTGTAGATGATCAGGCCGGCCACGAAGAACGGTGAGAGCAGCTTGCCCTCGCGGCGGAAGTCGTTGCGGATGAAGAGGTAGAGGACCAGGAGGTGGAACAGCGCGAGCAGCAGGCTCTCCTGGCTGGCGATGCTCAGCAGGTTGCGGTTGTAGCTGCCCACGCCGAGGGCGAAGAGCAGGGCGGCGAGCAGCGCCATCCGCTCGCGGAAGAACAGCATGTTCACCAGCATGTAGACGATGAAGGCATTGATCGCGTGCAGGAAGAGGCTGACCAGGATGTAGGCGCCATATTCCAGCCCGAACGCGCGATACTCGAAGAGGAAGGCCAGCTGGAGCAGCGGCTGGCTGAACCAGGCCCCGACATGCCGGAACATGAGCCAGGGTTCGGGCGAGAGCCCGTGGGCGTCGCTGAGAATCTCGAAGTCGAGGGGATACCAGAAGCTGGTGGTGGCCAGCCTGCCGAACGCCAGATACACCACGGCGAGCAGGATGGCCAGCACGGGGCCATGGATCCTGATCGATCGCCAGGTTGCAGACAGCAGCGTCTTGATGGTGATATCCTCGCTACCTGAATGGATCCTGCCAGGATGTTGCCACGCCGATCGCGGTGCGTCCAGCACAGGATCGCCTCTATCTTGTCATCGACCGGTCCGGGTCGGAGATTGAGAGCCAGATGGCATCCAGCTCGACATGCCGCCAACTGAAATGATGATTTGCGCGTTGAATTGCGATATAATTACTTGGAGGCGTCAGCGCGAGCAATTCTATCCTCCAGTGTAGGAGTATCCCCGTGCGTTTCCGTCAGCTCTCGGCCACGATCCTGACCGCCCTGATCCTGGGCTCCTTGCCGGTGCAGGCCGACCCACCGCCGGGCTATTACGATAGTGTGGACACGTCCACGCCCGAGGCCATGCGGGCCACGCTGCACGCGGTCATCGACGGCCACACCAAGATCCCCTACACCTCGTCGTCCACCGACACCTGGGACGTCCTCGAGCAGGCCGACGAGGATCCCCTCGACAGCAACCGCATCCTCGACCTCTACCGCAACCGCGACCTGATCAAGTACGGCGGCGGCAACAACTACTACAACCGCGAGCACTCGTGGCCCAACAGCTACGGCTTCCCCGACGACGGTTCCACGAACAAGCCCTACTCCGACTGCCACCACCTCTTCCTCTGCGACATCAGCTACAACGGATACCGTGGCAGCCGCGTGTTCGACGACTGCCCGTCGGGCTGCACGGCACGACCCACCGACGAGCACGACGGCACGAGCGGCGTCAACTACACGCGCGACGATTCGCCCGTCGGCGTCTGGGAGACCTGGCAGGGCCGGCGCGGCGACGTGGCCCGGGCGATCCTTTACATGGACGTGCGTTACGAGGGCACCGCCGGCGAGCCCGACCTCATCGCCACCGACGATGTCGATCTGATCGTCTCCTGCCAGACCGGTGACAACGAACCGGTCGGGTACATGGGTCTGCTCACGGTGCTCCTCGAGTGGCACGAGCAGGATCCGGTGGATGACAAGGAGCGCTCGCGCAACGATGTGGTCTACCAGTACCAGCACAACCGCAACCCGTTCATCGACCATCCCGAATGGGTGAACCTGCTGTGGGGCGACCCCGTCTCGGCGACCCCGGACGGAGCGACCGTCCCCGCCGCGGCCTACATCGCCGGCGTGCATCCCAACCCGTTCAACCCCCTGACCAACGTGGTCTTCTCGCTGGCGGAGCCCGGCGAGGTCCGGCTGGAGATCTTCGCGCTGGACGGCCACCGGGTGCGGACGCTGGTGGCCGAGCACCGCGCCGCAGGGGAGCACCGGGTCCTGTGGAACGGCCGCAACGACCTCGGTGGCGAGGTGGCCAGCGGCGCCTATCTGGTCCGCCTGCAGGGCGGTGGCGTGGAGGACGGTCGGAAGGTGCTTCTTCTGAAGTAGTTGCACGTCTGGAAGTTAGCCGTCGCCAAGACGGATCTCAGTAGCGGTGCGATTCCTTGCTGGTCTTCGCGAAACTGTGCTATCCTGTCTGCAACAGGATCGATCGCCCAGCGTAGGAATAGTCCGCACTCTCGCGCGGACCCTGGACGCCTGGAAGCCGTCGCCACCCCACCGACGGGGACGGCTCCCGAGATGACAGCCTTGATCATGCTCCTCCGGCCGCCCCTGGGGTCCTCGCTCCGACAGCGAGTCCCGGTCCGCCGGTGGCCGTCCCGCAAGGAGGAGCCAAGATGTCAGCCAGGATCTTCAGTGTCGACTACTACTACACCACCGTGGCGGACAATCCGGGGCAGGGGTGCCGGTTCCTCAAACTGCTCGGCGCCAACGAGGTCAATCTCCTGGCCTTCAACGCCTTCCCCGTGAGCGCGGATCGGACCCAGCTGGTGATCTACCCGCAGAACGCCACCTGGCTCGGCGAGATCGCCCGCCGCCAGGGGTTGACCCTCCATGGGCCGCACCATGCGTTCCTGGTCCAGGGCGACGACGAGCTGGGCGCGCTGGTGGACATCCACGAGAAGCTGTGCGCCGCCGAGATCAACGTGGCCAGCAGCACCGGCCTGACCGACGGTCGCGGCCGCTACCGCTACATCTTGCACGTCCAGCCCGAGGACTACGAACAGGCCCTCAAGGTGCTCGGCGTGGACCAGGGGCTGCAGCGCTGGGTCGATTTCCAGCTCAAGCAGCACCGGCGGTTCAAGGCCAACGCCTAGTCGAAACTCGAATTCCTCGTTAACGATTCGGCGTCGCGGTGGTATTCCATGACGAACGGACGGTATGGACCGGCCGCAGGAGGAGTCATGGACCACACCACCGCCGACTGTCTCGCCGCCGCCTATCGAGCGGGTCGACCCGACGCCCTGCCGCCCCTGGTCGGCGGCCTGGCCCGGACGCTCCTGGCCCAGGCCTATCGCTTCATCCACGACTGGGATCTGGCGGCCGACCTGGTCCAGGAGACCTGGCTCCGCGCCACCGAGGCCATCGAGCGCTATGACCCGGCGCGCCCGTTCCTGCCGTGGATCCGCACCATCCTGCGTAACCGCTGCCTCCAGCACCTCGCCCGCCACGCCGCCCGTCCGGTCCCCGTGTCCCTGGCCGTGGCCGGCGATCCGGCCAGCGAGCACCCCGCCGACCAGGCCGACCACGCGACCCAGCTGGCCGACCTGCGCCGCCGGCTGGCGCGGCACCTGGCCACCCTGCCCGCCTCGCAGCGCGAGGCGCTCGTCATGGTGGACCTCGAGGAGCGCAGCCACGCCGAGGCCGCCACGGCGCTCGACCTGACCCCGGCCAGCTTCCGGGTGATTCTGCACCGCGCTCGACGGGCGCTGGCGGAACGCCTGCAAAGGGAGGCAAGGACATGACCGACCGTCACCCCGACCAGCATCACGAGGCCGATCCGCAGCTCCGCCAGGCCTTCGCGACCGAACCGGATCTGGAAGCCATGGTTCCCGACGATCTGGTGGCCGGCGCCTGGCCGCGGCTCGCCGCCGAACTGGCGGCGCGGCCGGTGCGCCGGCGACGCCAGCGCTGGCTCTCGCTGGCACTGGCCGCCACGCTGGCCGCGCTGGTCACGGTCAGTGGCTGGCTCGCCCTGGAGAACCGTCAACTCCGCCAGGACCTCGCCTGCGAACATTCGTCGGTCGCCACGCGCGTGATAGTGCCGGCTGGATCTCACACCATCACCGCCGGCGAGTTGACCCGCCGGCTCGCGCTGCTGCCTCCCGAGACCCCGGTGCTCACCGCCGTCGAGGCCGAGCAGCTGCTGCGTCACGGCCAGCCGCTGCTCTATGCGCTGGTCCGCGGGCCCCGACTCGACGCCATCACCCGCGATGGCGTGACCGCCGCCGAGGCCCTGACCGTGCTCGGTCGCCTCGCTGCCGACACCCCCATCCATCTGGGCGGCGCCGCCGTCCGCAGGAGTTAGATCATGAGTATCCGCCACCTCAGTCTGGGTCTGCTGCTCGCCTTGGGGATGAGCCTCCTGGCCGGTTGCCACGAGTACCAGGTCACCGTGGACGTGGCTGCTGACGGTACCGGCGTCCGCAGCACCACGCTGGAAACCAAGCGCGAGTTGCCGCGCGACGAGCGCCGTCTCTGGGGTCTGGATGGCGATCGCTGGTCCGCCACCGGGCCTTCCGATCAGGATGGCGAAGGGTCCTGGCGTTACCGCAGCCAGCGCCGTGTCGATCGTCTCGACCGCTGGCGCCAGACCAGCGGCACACTGCTCCGCGGCACTCTCGACGGCCGGGTCCGCCTCATCTCCGAGGTGCAGGTGGAGCAGGTCCTTGGCGCCGCGGGCATGCGCCACGTCTACCGCGAGTCCCTGGGCTGGGCCGAACTCCGCGAGGAGGTGGCCGACCTGGTGGCCCGCGGCTACGCCGCCTTCCTGCGGCACGACTTTCCGGCCCTGCCCGACAGCCTGGTCCACGAGGCGCGCGGCGCCATGGCGGCGACCATCGCGCTGAGCTGGCGCGAGCTCGTGGCGGGCGACGAGGAGAGCACGCCCGAGCAGGAGCTGGGCGAGCGCTTCAACCAGCACCTCGTCCTGCGCCTGCTGCGCGCCGGCGTTGCGCCGGACCTGGCCCAGGCGGTGGTGCGCGCGACGGCCGACTGGGACTATTTCGGCGGACTGGAGGAGGCCATCCCCGGACTGGACCACTGCCTGGAGTCGAGCCTGGTCCTGACGGTGACCATGCCCGGCGCCGTGGTCGGCGGCAATGCCGACACCGTGGAGGGCAACGTGGCCACGTTCCGGGTCGACCTGGCGGAGACCCTCGCGGGCCCGGTGGTCCTGGAGGTGGTCAGCGAGTCCTGATCCGGCCCGGGCGCCGGGGCATCCGGCCCTGGCGCCCGCCCCGCCCAGCCGCTACCATGGCTTGCCATGAACGACCTCCCCGAGATCCACCACCGCGATGAGCAGACCGGCCGGGTCCGGGACCCCGAGGCCCATGCCCGCGCGGTCCGCGGCATGTTCGCGCGCATCAGCGGCGTCTACGACCCGATGAACCACCTGCTCTCGCTGAATCTGGATCGCCGCTGGCGCCGCCGGCTCGCCGGCCACCTGGATCGAGGGACCGACACCCTCCTCGACCTCTGCGCCGGCACCGGCGACCTCGGCCTGGCCTGCCTCGACTCCGGACGCGCGGCCCGCGTGATTGCGGTGGATTTCGTCCCCGAGATGCTCGCAGGGATCGCCGGCAAGCGCGGCGCCGAGCACGTGCGCCCCATCGCGGGCGACGGCCTCCGCCTGCCGCTGTCCGACGCCGCGGTCGACGCGGTGGTGGCCGGGTTCGGCGTGCGCAACCTGGCCGACCCCGCCGCCGGCGTCCGCGAGATGCTCCGCGTGGTGCGCCCGGGGGGCCGCATCCTGGTGCTCGAGTTCTTCCGCGCCGACACCCGGGCTCGCGGCACGGCGTGCGGACCGGCCGCACCGGTCCGCTGGGCCCTGGGCACGCTCGTGCCGCTGGTCGGCCGCTTGGTGGCGCGGGACCACGCGGCCTACGACTATCTGCCCGGCAGCATGGACCGCTTCCTCACCGTGGCCGGCTACCAGGACCTTCTGCGCGCCGAGGGATGTGCCGAGGTCTTCGCCGAACGCATGACCCTGGGGATCGCTCATGTGGTGGGTGGCCGACGTCCGGCGGTCGGGACGGGCTAGACTCCGTCTGCAAACCCTATCCCGTGGCGCTGCATGCCCGCGCGACCCGCTCGCTTCGTTGCGGATCCTCGCCGCAGCGATGGCTACGGCTGCGGTCCGCGCCTCACTAGCGGTCCGTGCGGGCGCACATCGTTCGATCCGAGGGTTCTCGGACAGAGCCTAATCGCGCCAGAACAGGTGGAACCCGTACTCCGATTCCACCACCGGCGAGACCTCGCCGGGCGCCAGGGCGAACACCTTCTTCTCGACCTCGGGTTTCAGGAGGCCCGGCTCGACCCAGCCGAGGTCGCCGCACTGGCTTCGGTTGCGCGGGTCATCGGAGAACTGCTCGGCCAGGGTACAGAGGTCGGCTTCGTGGCGTGAGATCTTCAGCTGCAGCGCCATGGCGATCTGGGCCGCCTCGGCGCGGTCGCGGGTGACGCTGGGCGGGGCATGGACCGCGTCGCGATGGGCGATCAGCAGGTGGTGGACCCGCACCCGGCGCACCGGTTCGCGGCGCACGATGTGGAAACCGTACGGGGTCTCCACCGGCCCCCCCACCTGGCCCTCGTCCAGCGAGAGCACGAGGTCCTCGAAGGCGGGTTCGAGGTCGCCGCAGCGGAAGTTGCCCAGATAGCCGCCGTTGCGCTCGACGGTGGCGTCGTCGCTGTAGCGGCGTGCGATGTCGGGAAGGTCGCCGCGGCCGGTGCGCAGGAGCACCGCGATGCGGCGGGCGCGTTCCTCGGCTTCGGCGTGCGTGCGGACCACGCCGGCGGGGCAATCACGGGCGCCCGACCAGGCGACCAGGATCTGGCTGGCGGCGATCTCGGGCTGACGTTCCTCGCCGACGTCGACGGGGTCCTGCTGCCGGCAACCGGCGAAGAGCACCGCGGAGCCGGCCAGCAGAAGTCCGGCGGCGACCAGCCGGCGGCGGTGAGGCGGAGTCGAGAGCATCATGGTGCGGCATCCGTGGGTCAGGGGTCCGAAGCGTCAATCAAGACCTTTAAACTTCGGCTGCCCCGCGAGTTCCAGGATCCGCTTGGCCAGGATGTGGAAGATCTGCAGTTCCCAGTTGACCATGCCCGCCCGGCCGTGGAGCTGGCGCAGGTAGGTCAGGAACTTGCGGAGCTCGAACTCGCTGTAGCCCACGGCCGCCATGGCCTCGGCCAGATGGGCGTACATGGTGTCCAGCTCGTGCTGCGAGGGCAGGCGCGTCGAGCGGTGCGGGTGGCGCACCGCCATCTCCGGGCGCGGCGGCGGCGCGCCGGCACCGGCGCCGGTGCCCACCCAGTCCTCCTTGCCCTGCACCGTGAGCCACGCCTTGCGCACCTCCCAGGCGTAGAGCATCACTGCCTGGGAGAGGTTCAGCGACGGTTGCTTCTCGTCGGTGGGCACCATGCTCAGGTAGCGGCAGATGTCGACCTCGTCGTTGGTCAGGCCGGTGCGTTCGGTGCCGAAGAGGATGGCCACCTTGCCCTCGCGGGCGTGCTCGACCACCCGCCGCGCCAGGTGGTGCGGCGGCATCAGGTTGGCCTTGCGCAGTTGGCGTCGCCGCGCCGTGGTGCCGCAGACCACAACGCAGTCGGCGATGGCCTCCTCGAGCGTGTCCACCACCACGGCTTGGGCGAGGATGTCCTGGGCGCCGTGGGCCAGCGACTGGGCGGTGCGGCCCTTGGGATTCAGGGGGTCGATGAGCCGGAGCTGGCGCAGGCCCATGGTCTTCATGGCGCGGCAGGTGGCGCCGATGTTGCCCGGTTCGGTGGTCCGGCTCAGCACGATGACGATGTTGTCGGGATCGGGCGCCGCGTCGGTGCCGATCTCGATGGTGGGGGAGGTCTCGTCCTCGAAGATGGAGTCGGGCAGCTTCTCGTCCATGGGTCCTCGACGGTTGGTTGGTGTCCGGTGCCGTGGCCCCAAGATGGCGCAAACTGGCCGGGTTGTCACGTTTCCGTCGACGAGAGCGGGCGCCGCTGCTGCGACGCCCGCCCGGTCGATCCGCCCGCTGGCGGGTGCTATTCCGTGATGCCCAGCAGCGTCAGCCAGTCCACCCGTTCCATGTCGGGGAACAGCCCGCCCATGGTGTAATCGGGGAAGTGGGGGAAGGCGCCGTCGATGGGATCGCCGCCGGGGCCGTCGAGGAACACGAAGGGCATGTCCATGTCCCAGTCGTCCTCGACGGAGTAGTAGCTCACGATGTTGGTGTAGGCCACGTCCTCGCCGTCGACGTAGGCGTTGTACGGCACGGCCGGATTCCAGGAGTACGGACCGCCCACGTAGTGCTCGTCGAACACGGCCCATTCCTCGACCGAAAGCCAGGCCATGTAAGGCAGCTTGGTCTTCCAGTCGTCCACCGGGTCGATGAACAGCGCCGAGATGTCCACGGTCAGGTCGAAGGTCGTGTCCTCGCCCATGGGCACCGGGATGGTGTAGGGGCCGGAGAAGATCTCCTCGATCCAGGCGATCACGTCGGGCAGGGTCTCGAAGGTGCCGATCCACTCGGGCAGGTCGGCACCCATCTCCAGGATGGCCTCGTCGAGCTCGGCGATGAGCAGCTGCTCGATGACGTCGTTGTCCTGGGGGTCGGTCTCGTCCTGGATGAACTCGTAGGCGGCCTCGAGCTTGCCGAGCAGCAGGAAGCCCTCGTCGTACGCCGCCTGCATGGCGTCCTCGCCAGACCAGGGGTCGGTCCACAGCGTGAGGAAATCGCTGCCGGGGGCGAGCAGGCCCGCGATCTCGCCGTAGACCGCGGCGGCCTGCTGCACGTCCACGTACTCGTCGTCGTAGAGGTAGAGGGTGTCGCCGGCGGCGGTGCCCTCGACCACCTCGGCGCTGGTGTAGCCGCCGCCCGAGAAGGCGCCGGTGATCCAGCTGTAGTCGCCGTCGGGGGCGATCTCCACGTCGTAGGCGGTGGCCAGGATCAGGCCGGTGCGCAGCGCGCGCACCACCGCGTCCAGCACGTAGACCTCGCCGAGATCGATCTCGGTGGTGTCGGGCTCGACCTCGCCGCCGATGATCAGGATCTGGAAGTTGGGGTTGGCCTCCACCACGGCCAGGTGGCTGACGATGCTCTGGGTGGCCGGCAGCATGGTGTCGTGGATGTAGGTCTGCAGTCCGCGGATCAGCGGACCGTCGGCCTTGTCGGCGCCGGGTCCGGCCAGGTTCAGCTCCTGCGGCGACATGGCCAGCGGGGCGCGGTGCAGGATCTCGAAGCTGCGGCCGAGGATGCCGCCCTCGAGCAGCGTGCGGGTGGACATGGCGCTGCTGGCCATGCCGATGGGCACCTCGGCGCCGCCGAATTCCTCCTCCATGTCGTCCATGATGTCCTGCAGGCCCTGGTCCTGGGCCATCAGCATCATCTCGATGAACGCCAGGCCGAAGTGGGCCGCCGCGCAGTCGGGATCGAGGTCCAGGGCGTCCTGGAGATCCTCCTGGATGGGCTCCATGTCCATGTCCATGAGGGCTTCGAGGTCGTCGGGGTCGATATCCTCGCCCACGATTTCCTCCATGCCGTCCATCATGTCGCCGATGGCCGCTGTGGCCGTGGAATCGGCGGCGGCCATTTCCTCGGGGGTCACCGGATCGGCCGGGTTGCCATTGCCGTTGTCGTTGTCGTCATCGCTGTCGCTGCAGCCCCAGAGCAGCAGCGCCGGAACCAACAGCATGAGAATCATCAGCTTGCGCATGAAACGTCCTCCCGAACGGGCGAAGAGGATACGCCGTGGGCCGGCGCATCCTGTGAAAACGATCGTCCACGGTCAAGCAACTATAGCGAGACCCGTGCCAGTTGAACAACAGTTTCCAGATGTGAGGTCTGGGGGAACATTCCGAGCAAACGCACGCGCTTGAGTTCGTAGCCGACGGCGGCCAGGGCCGCGCAGTCGCGGGCCAGAGTTGCCGGGTCGCAGCTCATGTAGATCAGTTGCCGGGGGAGCAACTCGGTGAGCGCGGCGAGCACGGGCTTGCCCAGGCCGGTCCGGGGCGGATCGACCACGACGCAAGCAGTGTCCCAGGCCAGGGAATCTCGTAATTCCGGGTCCGCGAGTGCGGTGTGGACCTCGTCCTGGCGGACGATGGCCTTGCGACGGACGTCGGCCTCGCGCCGGATGTTCTCGCGGGCGTCGAGCACCGCGGCGGGGTCGGAGTCCACGAGCAGGATCCGGTCGAAGCGATCGGCCAGGGCCAGGGTGAACAGGCCGACGCCGCCGTAGAGATCGGCCAGATCGCCGCCACCGGGGTGGTCGGCATCGAGCCAGGACCGGACCGTGGCCACCGCGTCCTCGGCGGCGGCCAGGTTGCCCTGGAAGAAGCTCTGGTTCGAGACGCGGTACTTGTGGCCGGCCACGTGGTAGACCAGGTAGCTGTGGCCCCACATGGGCCGGTTGTTGAGGAGCAGGCCCTGCAGACCCGGCGCCGGGGCGCCGTCCTCGGGGGTGCTGGCCAGCATCTTCTTGAGCACCTTCTGGCGCTGGGGCTGGCCGTAGAGCGAGAGCAGCCAGCCACCGCGGCCATCCAGACGCACCACGATCTGGTCCACCGGGGGCAGCATGCGCAGCCAGGGCAGGATGGTCTCGGCGAAGGGCTCGCCCATCACCGGACACTGTTCCAGCAGCACCACGTCGTGGGTGCCCCGGCGCTTGAGGCCGTACTGGCCGGTGGGGTGGGCGCTCAGGCGCAGGCGGTTGCGATAGCCCAGGCTGGCCGCGTCCTCGGCGCATTCCAGGAGGTCGGCGACCTCGAGGCCGCCGAGGCGCTGGAAGCAGTCGAGGAGGATCTCGCGCCGGGCCTGCTGCTGGGCGGACTCGTCGAGGTGCTGCAGGTCGCAGCCTCCGCACGCGCCGAAGTGGGGGCACGGCGCCTCGCGGCGGCCAGGACCCGGTTCGAGGACGGTCTCGAGTTCGGCCTCGCGGAAGCTCTTCTTGCTGGGGGAGGTCTTGACGCGCACCCGGTCGCCCGGGGCGGTCAGGGGCACGAAGACAGCCTGGCCCTCGTGGCGCCCGAGGCCGCGACCGCCGGTGACGAGCTTCTCGATGTCGAGCTCGATGAATTCGTGGGTTGTGTCGCTCATGGACCAACCTTAGCATCGGAATTGCTCCAGAGCCAATAACAAGCGCATGGCGATGGTATTATTCGTTTCGAGGTGGTCATGACGCGGCGGCCGATCCCGCGATTCCCGTTGATCCTGCCCGGGCTGCTCCTGCTGTCGGCAGTGCTGCTGCTGAGCGCCTGCGCGCCCAAACGCGTCTACCGGCAACCTGCCGTCGATCCCGTGGACGGCGTGGAATCCGGACCGGCCGCGACCACGCCGACTCCGCGAACGGCTCCTTCGCGGTCCCCGCTGAAGCCGCGCGAACCCGCCGAGGCCTTGCAGGTCGCGGTGCAGGCGGCCGGGCTGGCCCGCGATCAGGTGGGCCGTCCCTATCGCTGGGGCGGTACCGATCCCGCACGCGGCTTCGACTGCAGCGGCCTGGTGCAGTGGAGCTACGGCTGCGTCGGGATCAACCTGCCGCGGGTGGTGCGCGACCAGCGCCAGCGCGGCGAGCAGGTCCAGGGCGATAAGCTGCAGGTCGGCGACCTGGTCTTCTTCTCCATGCGTGGCGACCGCGTCTCCCACGTGGGGCTCTACCTGGGTGACGGCGAGTTCGTGCACGCGCCCAGCTCAGGCAATCCGGTCCGGACCGATTCGCTGGAGGATCCTTACTGGCGCCGGCGGTGGCGGGGGTCGCGGCGGGTAGCCGCGGAGCGATGATCCTTTCGCAGGCGGTGCGGGTCGTTTATCATGCCGCGAGTCCACGCACCTGCTTCCGGCCGAGGGATCCCGTTGAAACTGTCGCGATCCAGCCTGCTGCTCTGCCTCCTGTTGCCCCTCGCCGCGCTGGGGCAGGAGATCGTGCCGGCGCCGGCGGACACGAGCGTCACTTACTGGGGCCCGCTGCCCGCCGCTGACGACTCCACCACCGCCCGCCCCGAGCAGCCCGCGCCACCGGCCTGGCAGACCGCCCTGCTGGTGCCGTACCACATCGTGGGCGTGCCGCTGACCATGGTCGACGGGATCACCAAGGGCACCCTGGTCGGGTTGCAGAAGCTGGGGGTGTTCGCCACCACTACCGCGGTCGTGCGCGGCATCCCCGACCCGCTCGGCAACTACTGGCTGCCCGACGGCTCCATCGGCGACGCCAAGGGGTTGGAGTTCGGGATCATCGGGCAGCGGCCCGACTTCCCGCTACCCGGCTGGCGCACCAAGGGAGCCGTTTCGACCTCGACCAAGCGAGCCACCACCTGGTCGCTGGGCGCCATCACCGAGCTCGGCCGGGAGAGCTGGTTCGAGCTGGGCGGCGGTTCGCGCCAGGTGGCACAGGCGAACTTCTACGGCACCGGCGTGGGCACCATGAAGGACGACCGCGCGGTCTACCGGCGCGACGTGGACTGGTTCGGTGTCGGCTGGCGGCAGGAACTGACCAGCGGTCTGGAAGTGGTCATGATCGGCCATTACTCGGTGGCGGACGCGCGGCGGAGCCGGTACGAGGTGGAGGACGATATCGAGACGGTCTTCGCCGGCGACTTGCCCTACGGCTACGGGCAGGCCAGCTCCGGGATCACGCCGGGGCTGCAGCTCGGCTACGATTCGACCCGGGAGTCCGCCCGCCCGGCGCGCGGCGCACGCCTCCTGGGATTCTTCCAGTACTACCTCTCCACCGACGGCAACGAGGAGGGCTACTGGACCCATGGCCTGTCGGCGGAGCAGTTCTTCGGACTGGGGCGTCCCCAGCGCACCCTGGCCGTCAAAGCCTGGTGGCTGCGCCAGCATGGCCTTGGCGAGAACCCCATCCCCTTCACGCGCCTGCTCCGCAATCGCGGTCCCTATCAGCTGCGGGGATACAACTCCACCCGCTTCCACGCCACCGGGTCGACCGGCGCCACGGTGGAGTACCGCTGGCCGGTGTGGATGCTCAACGAACCGGAGAACAGCGGGGTGGACGCCTACGTCTTCGGTGACCTCGGCCAGCCCTTCGACGATCTCGACGAACTGGCCACGCACAACCTCTTCTGGAGCGCCGGCGGCGGCCTGCGGGTCATCAACAGCCAGCGTGATCTCACGTTGCGTCTCGAGCTCGCCGGCGGTCGTGAGGGCCTGCAGGTCCGACTGACCACCAGCCAGCTCTTCCAGTACATCAAGGCGGGATTCCATGGTGGGAGCGAGCCCATTCCGTTCATGCGCTGAGCGCCTGGCGGCGCTCGCGGCGGTGTTGCTGGCGGCGGCCGCGGCCGTGGCTGCGCCGGCGCCGTTGCGCGACGCGCCGGTGGTCTGGTACGCCGACGACCGGCGTCCCATCCCCGTGCCCGCAGAATACGATCCCGAGCTGCTGGCCACCGAGATCACCGAGACCGTCTCGCGTCCCATCGCGCGCGCGCTGAATCCCGTGCGCTGGCTCGCCGGCGGCGGGCCGGCCGCCGGGGTCAACAGCCTGGGCGAGGTGCCCAACTCGAGCTGGTTCACCAACCGCATGGGGCTGCGCCCGCTCTCGGCGACCGAGCTGGCCGCCGGTCCCGGCGCGGTGACGGGCCCCGACCTTTCGGCTCCCTGGACCATCATCGGCGCCAAGAGCGAGGGCGTGACCATGGGCTTCCGCATCCGTGATGCCCGGGGCCAGGTCTGGCTCATGAAGTTCGACCCTCCCGACCATCCCGGGCAATCGATCCGCGCGGGAGCGGTCAGCAATCTCATCGTCCACGCCTGCGGCTACAACGTGCCCGAGGACCGGCTGGTGATCTTCGACCGCGCCCAGCTGCGCGTGGGCGAGGGCGCCAGCCTGCGCACCATCCGCGGCCAGGGCGGCGACCTCGCCCTCACCGAGGCCAACCTCGATTCGGTGCTCCAGGCCACGAAGTCGGTCTTCGCTGGCCGCTACCACGCCCTGGTCAGCAAGTACCTCGAGGGCATCCCCCTGGGTCCGATCCGCGCCAAGGGCCGCCGCCCCGACGATCCCAACGACACCATCGACCACGAGCGACGTCGCGAATGGCGCGGCCTGCGGGTGATCTGCGCGTGGATCGGCCACATCGACATGAAGATCCAGAACAGCCTGGACATGTACGTGGGGCGGCCCGGCCAGGGCCATGTCCGGCACCATCTCCTCGACTTCGCCAGCACCCTGGGCACCAGCGGCGCCGAGAGCTTCGCCAAGTTCGGCTTCGAGCACGGAGTGGACGCGCCGGCCACCCTGCGCCGTCTCTTCACCTTCGGCCTCGGCCACGACCGCTGGCAGGAGATCGCCTGGCCCGAGCACCTGCCGGAGGTGGGCTACTGGTCGTCCGAGTACTTCCAGCCCGAGCAGTGGCGATCCATCAGCCCTCACTCCGCCTTCGCCGACCTCGACGATCACGACGGCTACTGGGCCGCCAAGATCGTCTCCGCCTTCACCGACCTCGACCTGCGCGTCCTGGTCGAGCAAGGCCGCTACCAGGACCCGCGCGCGGTGGACTGGCTAGTCCTGCATCTGGCCCGGCGGCGCGACATCATCGCCCGCACCTGGTTCGACCGCGTGGCGCCCCTGGACTTCTTCGTCAGCGACGGCGACACCCTGCGCGGCCGCGATCTGGGCGCCGAACGGGGTGTCTACCCCGGAACAACATCGCGCTATCGCTGGCGCAGCCGACCGGTGGGGGCCGATCGCGAGGGGGGCGACTGGAGCGGCTGGATGCCGGCGGCCGGTCCGCACGCGAGCCTGACCACCGCCGGTCTGCCGGCCTGCTCCCCGGAACGGCCGTTCCTGGCCGTGGCCTGGGAGGTTTCGCGCGACCAGGACTGGCAAGGACCGGTTGTGGTCTACGTGGCTGCCGCCAGCGGCCGGGTGGTCGCCGTGGACCGGCCATAACGCCCGGGTCCTGGTCGGACCGGCAGTTTCTTCACCCCGCCGACCGCGTTCCTGGCTCCTTTGCCAGCGGGCTTTCTTGTTCTAACTCATTATGAAATAGCGCTTAAAGGTTTCCCGGGCGGGCTTCCGCCGCGAGAAGGGCGATGGCACGTCGTTTGCGGAGATTGAGCGAACATCAGCCGCCTCCACGGGACGAGCACGGACCCGGCGCACAGGCGGTGGCGGCGCCAGACGTCAGAAAATCACGGATCCAGAGGTGACGCATGACGATCACGGACGTGCAGACCCAGGTGGAAGAAATTGCCCAGGCTTTGGTCATGCTGGACGCGAATGACCCTGGAGCCGTGGCGGTGATCGCCAGCCAGCTCCGCGAACTGGGCGGGATGCTACAGGAGACGGGGCGGGAGACCGAGGCCGTGGCCGCGAACAACGCGGCTGCCATCGCCGATGGTTGCGCCGCCGAGGGGACGATCCCAGCCGCGGTGCTCGATTCGCTGACCAAGGCCATCGAGGCGGTGCAGGAATGCCTCGAGCAGCCCGCTGTCGAGCTCCCGGCGGACGAGCCGTCGACCGTGCCGGAAGAGGCCCAGGCGGATGCGGAGACCGAGGATGTCGCCGAGGATGCCGATAGCGATGCCGCCCTCGCCGGCCTGGCGCTCTCGCCCCTGGTGGACGAGGCCATCGTTTCGGAGTTCCTCAGCCGGCAGACCGACGCCATCGGCGACGTGGAGAAGCTCATCCTCTCGTTCGAGTCTGGCGAGGTGGACCAGGAGGCCGAGGAGGAGTTCAAGCGCTGGTTCCACACGCTCAAGGGCGAGTCCGGCCTGCTCGGCCTGACCGCGCTGGCCGAACTCTGCCATGCCTCCGAGGACATGATCCAGGCCGAGCCCGCGACGGCCTGCGTCGATCGCCTGCTCGAGGTCATGGACTGGCTCCGCTCGTGCTTCGACTATCTCTGCGAACAGGGGCCGCTTCCCCCCGCCACCGATGATCTGCTGACCCAGCTACGGACCCCGCTCGCGGCAGTGGCGGAACCTGACCCGGCCGTGGACGCGGCCATGGCGGTGGCCGAACCGGAGGTGACGGTGGAGAACGGATCGCCTGCTGCCGAGGACGATATCGCCGAAGCGGCGCCGGCGCCGAGCGCGCCCCTGCCCACGGTCGAGTTGCCCCCCTATGCCGACAAGAACCTGCTCGAAGGCGATGTGGGCCTGCTGCAGGACTTCATCGGCGAGGCCAACGAACATCTGGACGCCGCCGAGGGCCACTTGCTCACCATCGAGGCGGACCCCCACGAGATGGAGGCCCTGAACGCCGTGTTCCGGGGTTTTCACACCATCAAGGGCCTGGCGGGTTTCGCGGAGCTCGACCACATCCAGGAACTGGCCCACAAGGCCGAGAACCTGCTGGATATGGCGCGCAAGGGTGAGATCGACCTGCGCGGCGGCTCCATGGATCTGGTCTTCGAGTCGGTGGACATGATGAAGCGACTGGTGGCGGGAGTGGTGGATGCTCTCGCCCACTCGGGCTACCCCGACGAGGTGGCCGAGCTGCCGTCGCTCGTGGGGCGGCTGATGGTGGCCACCGAGGGTGGCGCCGCGGCTCACGCTCCCAAGCCCGCGCCAGCGCCGGCCCCCGAGCCCCAGGCCGTGGCCGGCAAGAGCGGCTTCGTGCCTCTGGCCAACATGAAGAAGAAGACCGAGGCTCCGCCCGCTGGCGAGGCCGGGTCGGTGGCCGGCAAGAGCGGCTTCGTGCCCCTGGCCAACATGAAGAAGAAGACCGAGGCGGTCGTCGAACCAGCGACCGCCCGATCCGAACCAGCCGAGGCGGCCACCGCTCCGGCGACCGCCAAGCCGGCCGGACCCAAGAGCCCCAACGCCGTCGGCGCGGTGAAGGTCAAGGAGGCCGTGCGGGTCGACGCCGAGCGCCTCGACCGCCTCATCGAGACCATCGGCGAGCTGGTCATCGCCGAGTCCATGGTCAGCCAGAGTCCCGAGATGCGCGAGAACCTCTCGGTGAAGCTGGCCAAGGACCTCGACCACCTCGACAAGATCTCCCGCGAACTGCAGGAGATCGGCATGTCGCTGCGCATGGTCCCGGTCCGCCCGGTGTTCCAGAAGATGGCGCGGCTGGTGCGCGACCTCGCCAAGAAGACCGGACGCAAGGTCAACTTCGTCATGGCCGGCGAGGACACCGAGCTGGACAAGAACGTGGTCGACAAGATCGGCGATCCCCTGGTGCACATGGTGCGCAACGCCATCGATCACGGCCTCGAGCCCACGGGCGAGGACCGGGTGGCGGCTGGCAAGCCCGAGAGCGGCCGCGTCGAGCTGCGCGCGTTCCACAAGGGCGGCAACATCTGCATCGAGATCGAGGACGATGGGCGCGGCCTGCCCCGCGACAAGATCCTGGCCAAGGCCATCGAGCGCGGCCTGATCCGCGAGGGCGAGGTCCTCAGCGACCGCGAGATCAACAACCTGATCTTCGAGCCCGGCTTCTCCACCGCCAAGCAGGTCACCGACATCTCCGGCCGCGGCGTCGGCATGGACGTGGTGCGCCGGAACATCGAGGAGCTGCGCGGCACCTGCGAGATCCAGTCCGAACCCGGCAAGGGTTCGGTCTTCAGCATCAAGCTGCCGCTGACCCTGGCCATCATCGAGGGCATGGTCATCAGCTGCGGCACCGAGCACTACATCGTGCCCACCCTGTCGGTGGTGCGGCTGGTGCGGCCCACGGCCGACGACATCTCGCTGGTCTTCGACCGCGGCGAGATGCTGGCCTTCGAGGACGAGCACCTGCCCCTGTTCCGCCTGGGCAAGCTCTTCAACGTCGAGCCGAGGAAGCAGAACCCGGCCGAGGCCGTGGTGGTGGTCGTGGAGGAGGAGGGCCGCAAGATCGGCCTCTTGGCCGACGATCTGCTCGGCCAGCAATCCATCGTCATCAAGAGCCTCGGTCAGTCCATGCAGGATACCGAGGGCGTCGCCGGCGGCGCCATCATGTCCAACGGCAACGTCGCCTTGATCCTGGACGTGGCCGGCCTGATCAGGGTCGCGCACGCATCCGATACGGCCCTCCCCGCCGAGGTGGAGGGGTCACCCGAGCCGGCGTCCACGTAGACCCGGCGCATCCGGGGCCCCGCCGTGGCGGGCCGTCCCGCTCAACACTGGAGGTTGTCGGAAATGTCCACCGATACCATGGCGGCCACGCTCGCCAAGCCAGGCAAGTACCTGTCCTTCATCCTGGGACGGGAGGAGTACGGCCTGGAGATCCTCAAGGTGCAGGAGATCATCGGGATCATGGATGTGACCCGGGTCCCGCGCACACCGCCCTACGTCCGGGGCGTCATCAACCTGCGCGGCCGCGTCATTCCGGTGGTCGACCTGCGCTCCAAGTTCCAGATGCCATCCATCGAGGACACCGAGAAGACCTGCGTCATCGTGGTCCAGGTCACCCAGGGCGACCTCACCGTGACCATGGGCGTGATCGTGGACGAGGTGTCCGAGGTGCTCAGCTTCGCGCAGGAGCAGATCGAGCCGGCGCCGGCGTTCGGTGGCGGGATGGACGAGGCGGAATTCATCACGGGGATGGGCAAGCTCGGCAAGAAGGTGGTCATCCTTCTGGATGCCGATCGCGTGCTGAAGGGGGAGGAACTCGAAGCCGTGGCCCAGGCTGCACAGTAACGGTCACTCGTCCGCCGCAAGCGCTGTTGCGGCACCGTGAATGGAGTCTCTCGTGGCAAGTGTATTGCTCGAGCGGAAACAAGCCCAACCGGGGGTCAGGACGGTCACCGTCGACATCTCCGACATGCAGGTCTCCAGCGATCCCGACGAGATCCTGGTCACCTATTCGCTGGGTTCCTGCGTGGGCCTGGCGCTGCATGATCCGGTGGCCGGAGTCGGTGGCCTGATCCATTGCATGCTGCCCCTCTCGAAGATCGATGTCGAGAAGGCCAAGCTGAAGCCCTACATGTTCGTCGACACCGGGGTGACCAAGCTGCTCACCAAGCTCTTCCAGATGGGGGCGCAGCGTCAGAACCTGGTGGCCAAGGTCGCCGGGGCGGGGTCGCCGCTGGGCAAGGAAGAGACCTTCCGCATCGGCCAGCGCAACTACACCATCACGCGCAAGCTGCTGTGGAAGAACAATATCCTCATCGAATCGGAGGACATCGGGGGCTCGAAGGCCCGCACCATGTTCCTCTACATGTCCGACGGTCTGGTGACCGTCAAGAGCGAGGGTAAGGAGGTGCCGCTATGAGCCGGCGCGACGAGATCCTGGCCCAGGTGACCTCGGTGCCATCGCTACCCGCGGTCGTCTGCCAGCTGCAGGAATTCCTCGATGATCCCGAGGTCAACTTCAGCCAGCTGTCGCGGGTCATCGAATGCGACCCCGGCCTGACCGCCAACGTGCTGCAGCTGGCCAACTCGGCCTACTTCGGCTGGCAGGGCGGCATCGGCTCGGTCCGCGACGCCATCAGCCGTCTCGGCACCAAGCGCATCTTCCAGATGGTCCTCTGCATGTCGGTGGCGCCCATGGTCCGCAAGCCCATCCGTGGCTACGACCTCGAGGCCGACAAGCTCTGGGAGCACAGCGTGGCCGTGGCCATCTGTGCCGAGAAGGTGGCGGCCAAGCGGCGTCCCGAGTGCCAGCCGCACGCGTTCACCGCCGGGCTGCTGCACGACGTGGGCAAGGTCCTGCTGGGCACGTTCGTCGACGTGGACGACCGGCCCATCAAGGAGCTGGTGGAACTCGACGGCCTCACCTTCAACGAGGCCGAGCGCATGGTGCTGGGCGTGGATCACGCCGAGGTCGGCGCGCATCTGCTCGAGAAGTGGAACCTGCCCGGCGACGTGGCGGTGGTCACGCGCTGGCACCACGAACCCGCCCAGGTTCCCGAGGGCCAGCGCGACATGGTGGACCTGATCCACGTGGCCGACGTGATTTGCCTGGACTGCGGCTGGGGGCTGGGGGCCGACGGCCTGCAATATCGGCTCGACGAGGACGCCGCGGCGCGCCTGAACCTGAAATCCGGGGACGCGGATGCCGCTGCGGCCCAGGTCATGATCGGCCTAGAGGAACTGCTCCAGGTCTTCACCCCCAATCCGGAGGCAGAACGTCATGGCGTTCAACATCCTGCTCGTTGACGATTCGCTGACCGTCAGGGCAGTGATCGCGAAGGCCCTCAAGCTGGCGGAGGTGGAGATCGGCCAGCTCTTCGAGGCCGGCAACGGGGCCGAGGCCCTGGAGGTCCTGGACAAGGAATGGGTCGACCTCGTCTTCGCCGACATCAGCATGCCGGTCATGGACGGCGAACAGTTCGTGACCAGGCTCAACGAGACCGGCGCCATCAAGGACCTGCCGGTGGTGGTGGTCTCGTCGGCAGGTAGCGATGGTCGCATCCAGCGCCTCAAGGAGCTGGGCGTCCGCGACTACATCCACAAGCCGTTCACTCCCGAGCAGATTCGCGAGGTCGTGGACAAGGTGATGGGAGTGACCAGTCATGAGTGAGACCAACACCCAGGCCATGAACGCCACGTTCCTCGAGGTGGTGGAGAAGCTCACCTTCATGTTCGGCGAAGAAACCGAGCTCGACGAGATCGAGCGCGGCGACGAGCCCTGGGTCGAGGCCCGGATGCACTTCACCGGCGACCTCTGCGGCAGCCTTTCGGTCATCGTCCAGCAGTCGCTGCAGCCCGAGATCGCCGCCAACATCCTGGGACTCGACGCCGACGGCATCGACACCCAGGCCGTGCTCGACGACGCGCTGCGCGAGATGCTCAACGTGGTCTGCGGCCACGTGATCATGGCCATCAACGGCAGCGATACCAATTTCGATCTGCAGGCACCCAGCAACGAGGTCCTGTCCGAGGAGGAACTCGAGGCGATCTGGGTCGATCCGGGCACGTCCGGCTTCCTGCTCGACGACGAACCCGTGCTCTTGAACCTCAAGACCGAATAGGGGCGCTCATGATCCGCGTGCTCGTGGTGGATGATTCGCCGGTGGTGCGGAACCTCTTCAAGGCGGGGCTGAACAGCGACCCCGACATCGAGGTGGTGGGCGAGGCGCCCGACCCCTATGCCGCGCGCGATCTCATCGTCCAGCTCAAGCCCGACGTGCTGACCCTCGACATCGAGATGCCGCGCATGGACGGGCTGACATTTCTCGGCAAGCTCATGAAGCATCTGCCGCTGCCAGTGGTGGTCTGCTCCTCGCTCACCCGCGGGGGCAGCGAGAAGGCCATGGAGGCCCTGAGCCGCGGTGCGGTGGAGGTCATGAGCAAGAACCAGGAAGCGGGCAAGGCCATGGTGAATGAACTGGTCCGGAAGGTGAAGGCCGCCGCCGCGTCGCGGATCCCGGGAAAGGCGCCGAGCCTCGCCCAGCGGGAGCCGCAGCAGGTCCGCAACCTCAGCGTGTCGTCCGGCGCCACGAGTCGTGGCATCATCGCCATCGGCTCGAGCACCGGCGGGCCCGAGGCGCTCTCACGGACCCTGACCCCGCTGCCCGCACAGACCCCGGGCATCGTCATCGTGCAGCACATGCCGCCCATGTTCACCGCCTCGCTGGCCGACCGTCTCGATCGTCAGTGCGCCCTGAACGTGCGCGAGGCGCGCGACGGCGACGTGCTGGGACCCGGTGTGGCGCTCATCGCTCCCGGAGACCGCCACCTGCTGGTCCAGGGCCGCCCCGGCCGTTACCGGGTGGAACTGCGCGACGGCCCGCGGGTGGGTCTGCACAAGCCTGCGGTCGAGGTGCTGTTCCGGTCGGTGGCCAAGTGCGCCGGCGCCGACGCCATGGGCGTGATCCTCACCGGCATGGGCGCCGACGGTGCCAAGGGCATGAAGGAGATGCACGACGCCGGGGCCTGGACCATCGCCCAGGACGAGGCCAGCTGCGTGGTCTACGGCATGCCGCGCGAGGCCGTGGCCCAGGGCGGCGTGGACGAGGTGGTCTCGCTGGACGACATCCCCCGCCACATCCTGAAGGCTCTCGGCCGCCGGCCGACCGCGGTGGTCTAGCCCGCCTCCGGAATCGATCGAACGCCAGACGCGCGGAAGCACTCTCCTGGTCGAGGAGAGCTTCCGCGTGTCGGCGAACGGGTGGAGCTAGCGGCCCACCAGGGTCAGCGTGGCCAGCCCGAAGGCGGTGGGACCCTGCAGGTCGATCCGTTTGGGCGCGTCGTAGATCCAGCCCTCGGGGCTGTCGGCCGCGGGGGGGATGTACGGCACCGGATCGGTGGGCGACACATGGGGGTTCATGTTGATCCGGTTGAGCTGACCGCGCAGGTTGTTGAAGATCTCGCTCAGCCCGTCGAGGACCGCGTCGGACACCGAACCCTGGCTGAGCATCTCGCGCAGCGCGGCCTCGGGCATCATGATCAGTCCGCCGCCGATGTACAGCGAGGCGGGCAGGTCGGTGAGGATGGCGCCCTCGATGGTGCCGTCGGCGGCCTTGAGCCAGGTCACGTAGGTGCCGTAGGCCGGCTGCTTGAGATCCGGCCCCGAGCCCGGGGCCATGGGCGGACGGTTGCCGAGGAACATGCCGAGCAGGTCCAGGACGTCCTTGTGTTCGGGTAGAGTCAGGGTCACGGTTAACCCTCCTGCCAGATGATGATCACGTGAACCACGATCCCGTCGGGACCGTGGAGGCTCTGCGAGAGCCCCTGCAAACCGTTGGCGAAGAACTCGATGCAGCCGCGGCCCTCCATGAACAACGGCAGGCCGATCTGCACGCGCTGGCCCGCCGCGAGTCGGCTGGCCTTGAAGACGCCGGCCGCCACGTTGGCGATCTCGCCGATGCCGTCGGCCTGGTCCTCCATGGCGGGCGTCTCGTCCTCATCCATGGCGAAGAGGATGCGCGTCAATTTCTCGCTGCTGGCCTTGTCGGCCATGACGGCGAGGTTCCAGCCGCCACCTTCCTCGGTGGTCAAGGCGATGCTGCTGCCGAAATCCACGGCGGCCTCGCGCGGGTCGCCGGGATTCTCGTCGATCTCGAGTTTCAGACCCATCTGCACGTCGCAGGTGTTGACCACGGCTTCGGTGGCCTCCTGCAACACGTTGATGGGCAAGTGGGCCGAGGCATCGACGTGCTCGGTCGTCTTGGTCGTCATGGGTGGAACGCCTCCCGGTTGGACGCCGCTCTGCCAGATGAGGACGACCTGGAGGCGGGTATCCTCCGGGCCGGCCAGATGCTGGCTGATCGCGTTGACTCCCTTGGAAAAGAATCGTAGCCAGCTGCTGCCACGCATGAAGAGCGGCAATCCCAGCTGATATTTCTCGCCCTGTTCGCTTCGCTTCGCCTTCCACATGCCGGCGGCCACGTTGGGGACCTCGTTGAGCGCATCGGCCAGGTCGGCCAGCGGTGGTTCCTCCCCCGCGTCCATGTCGAAGAAGCGTCGGGCTAGCCAGGCCGCCGTCTGCTCGTCGCAGACCACGGCGTAGGTGAAGTTGGCCAGGCTGCCGGTCAGGGCGATGGTGCTGCCGTAGCAGACGTCCTCGCTGTCGGGCGACCGCGGCGTGCCCACCAGTTCGAATTCTTCGCCCAGCTGGCGGCGGAAGGTCTCGCGGGCGGCGTTGACCGCATCGCTGAGCGCTTCCAGCTTGACCACCAGATCCTGCTGCTGATCCGGGGTGATGGTGTAGACGGCATCACTCACGAAATGAATGCCCCCAGGACCTGGCCCATGTCCTCGGCCGTGAAGGGCTTGGCCAGCAGGAACAGGGCGCCGGCCTCGGTGGCGGCTTCCACCATCTCGGCGGTGCTTTCGGATGTCACGAAGCCGAAGGGGATCTCGATGCCCTCGGCGTTGAGGCCGCGCAAGAACTCGATTCCCGTCATCTCCGGCATGTGCCAGTCGGAAAGGATCAGGTCCGGCTTCTCGGCCTTGGCCACCTCGAGGGCCTCGCGGCCGTTCTCCGCCTCGACGATGTCGTGACCCTCGTATCCGGCCTGACGGATCGTACGCGAGACGATGCGGCGCATGGCCCGGCTGTCGTCCACGACCAGAATCTTCATGTTCGGTTCCTCCGTGTCGGATGCGATGCACGGCGTGCCCATCGCCGGGAAGCGCTGCGGCGGCCGTCTCGATTTCCCAATGCATCGACGCATTCCGGCGGCAATTAAGCAAAATCCAGGCCGCGGCCCGGGTTTCGCCTCCGGAGCGAGCAAAACCGGCAATGATGGTGGTGTCGGAGGGTCAGGAGGCAGGGTCTGGAGCGGGGCCGGAGTATCCGGCCAGGTCCTTCACCCGGACAGTTCCTGCCGCATCGATCACCAGCTTGGCGGCGCTGCCCAGGGCCTCCTGCACCGCGCGGTCGAGATCCATGGCCGCCGACAGGTTCTGGAGGGTCTCGGCGCGGGCGTTGAGCACGGGCCGTGGCGAGCGGATGGAACAGCAGTCGCGGTAGGGCTGGATCGAGACGGGAAACGCGCCGATCTGCTTGGAGAGGCCGGTGATCTGCTCCTTGTCCATGCCGATCAGCGGCCGGAAGACGGGCAGCGAGATGTCCGGGGCGATGGCGGCGAGGTTGTGCAGGGTCTGGCTGGCTACCTGGCCCAGGCTGTCGCCGGTGACCAGCGCCAGGCAGTTCTCGCGCCGCGCGATGGCGGTGGCGGCCTTCATCATGAAGCGCCGGAACATGACCATGTCGTAGGAGTCGTCCACGTGCTCGAGGGCGCGCATCTCGTAGGGCACCACCGGCACCATCCACACCGTCAGGGGCACCGGCGACCAGGCTGCCAGGATCCGCGTCAGCTCGGCGATCTTGGCGGTTTCGGCCTCGGCGAAGGTGCGGCCGGAGAAGAAGTGGACACAGACCGGGCGGCAACCGCGTCGCATGAGCAGCCAAACCGCCACCGGCGAATCGATGCCGCCCGAGAGCAGGCAGCAGATCCGGCCGCCGGTGCCGGCGGGCAGGCCGCCGGGGCCGGCAAGCTTGCTGGTGAACACCAGGATCTCCTGGCGCAGAACCAGCACGTGGACCGAGAAATCGGGATGGGACATCCTGGCGGGCAGCCTGATCTCTTCGCCCACCGCGTCGCCCACGATCTTGTTGATCTCCTGGGAGATCAGCGGGTAGTCGCGGTCGCTGCGGCGGGTGTCGACCTTGAAGGTGCGGGCCTCGCCCACGTCGCGGCGGGCCAGTTCCACGGCTTCCGCACAGACGGCAGCGAGTTCGCTGCGATCGGGCCGGCGCGGGACGGCCACCGTCGGCGAGACCCAGCGGATGCCGAAGACCCGCTGCAGCTTCTCGGCACAGGCCTCGGCGCGGGCGGGGTCGTCGAGCCGGATGAGGTAGCGGCTCTCGACGTGGTTCATGGTCGCCACGGGTTCGCCCGCCAGCGCCTTGCGCATGTTGTTGAGCAGGCGGCGCTGGAAGACGGGCCGGTTCTTGCCCTTGAGCGCGATCTCGGAGTAGGTGACGACCAGGGTGGCCACGCGGGCCCCTTTCCGTGGTGGCCGCCTGGTCGTGGTCGATCCGGCGGGCCACTGATGTATCCTTTGCGCGGAGTAGTCAGGTTCGAGATGTAACGCCGGGCGGCGCGCGGCGCAAGCCGTACCCGGCTCGCCTCCGGCCTCGACGCGCGGGCTCCGGCCGCCCAGGACGCCCGGCGCCTGAGCGAACCAGTGGTTTCCTCGAGGCCCTCGTTGCGTTAGTATTGCCAGCCATGAGCATCTGCATCGCCGGGGGTGGACGGCTGCGCGGCCCTCTCCCCGTCATCCTGGTGGTCCTGGCGGCCCTGCTGCTCTGGTTGGTCGACCCCGCCTTCGCCGACCAGCAGGCCCCGCCCGACCGCACCCTGCGCCTGTCGGACATCGCCATCCTGCCGGACGATCCGGGCACCCAGGCCCTGGTCCGTCGTCACCTGCCGCTGGCTCCCGGGCAACCCCTGGACGTCACGGTGCTGTCGCTGGCCCGGCAATCCCTCGAGGAGACCGGCTACTTCAGCGAGGTGATCCTCTACACCTCGCGGGGCCGATCCCCCGGCCAGGTCGTCCTGCACGTCGAGGTCGAGCTGGACCGGCGGATCCGCTTCCTCACCGGTTTCGGCTACGACCCCATGGACGGCTGGTATCTCAATTTCCTGGGCGCCAGCCTCCTGAATCGGCCGCGCGCGGGCAGCGAGGTGCGCCTGGCCTGGCGCGACGGCTACAACATCGGCGGCGTCTATCTGGAGGGCCGGGTGCCGGTGGCGCGACGCCCTCGCCAGGCCTGGCTCTTCGACTTCCACGTCCAGCAGAAGCTCTGGTTCGCCTACGAGCAGCGTGAATCGTGGTCCCAGAACGTGATCTCGCACGTGCTGCGGCTGGGACGGGAGGTCCCGCTGGGCGACCGCAGCCGGCTGGCAGCCTGGCTCGGCTACGACAAGATCGATCCCGACGAGGAGATCGAAACCTACTTCGACGAGGAGGATCAGAAGCGGCCCGCCAGCGACCTGATCGCGGCCGACCTCACGGACGCCGAGTACCTGAACCTCTGGCTCGAGGGCGACTGGTCCAATCGTGATCCGGTGCGGCCCTGGTGGCGCGGCACGTGGCTGGGCGGCCGGCTGCGCCTGAGCCATGATCTTGCCGGCACGGGCTTCTACACCGTCGAGCTGGACGGTCGCCGGACCCTGCCCCTGGGCGAGACGACCTCGCTGGCCGGCCGGCTGCGCGGCGCCCACGCCGGCGCGGACACGCCCTACCATCAGCGCTTCCAGTTCGGCGGCATCTACTCGGTGCGCGGCTACGATTTCGCCTACCTCAGCGGCCCGCTGGGGGCCAGCGACCTGGTGCAGGCGAATCTCGAGCTGCGCACGGCGCTCCTGGACCGGCGCGCCCCGCTGCCGCGCGTGACCGGGGTGTTCTTCCTGGACACCGGCCAGGCCTGGGACGCCGAGGGCGACTCCTACGGCTGGGTCCTCGGCGGCGGCTTCGGCATCCGGGTGCGCCTGCCCTGGGTCCAGAGCATCGGCCTGGAAGTGGGCTATCCGCTGGTCAAGCTCGACGATATCTCGCCCGTGGTGGTCAACATCGCGCTCGGATGGTCCTACTGATCATGCGGCGCGCGGGCGGCATCATCCTGCTCCTTGCGATGGCCTGGACGACTGTCGCTGCGGCTGCCGACCGGGCCGACCAGGCGGCGGTGGTCGACACCGACCTGCGGGTGGCTGGCGGCTGGCTGTACGCCGACATCCAGCTCCGCGACGTCCTGGACATGCGCACCGCCAGCACCATCGACAGCGGGCTGTCGGGAATCTGCGCCTACGAGGTCACCTTGCTCGGCCCGGGCGACGCGGCCCTGGGCCGCCGCACCTGGACGCTGCACCTCGAGCACGACCTCTGGGAGGACCGCTACCTCGTGCGCGGCGACGGGGGCACCCACGATCTGCCGAGCCTGGCGGCCATGGACTCGCTCTGCTCGCGGATCCAGGATCTCCGCCTGCTGCCGCTGGATCGTCTCGATCCCGACACCGAATACCGTCTGAGCCTGGTCATGGAGGTCCTGCCGCTGGCGGCCGAGGACCAGGACCGCCTCTCGCACTACATCAGCCGCCGGGGCGGTGGCAACCGCGAGGAGCTCGACCTCGACCTGGGTTCGCTCTTCGGTCGCCTCTTCACCGGCGGGCGCGCCGGGCGCACCTCGTTGGCCTACGAGGGCCCGCCGTTCCGGCCGCGCAGCCTGGAGGTGTCGCCATGAGCGTGCGCTGGCGGTTGACCCTGCTCGTTCTCTTCGCCACGGTGGTGCCCGTCCTGACCGGCGTGCTGGTGACACGGCAGCTGGTGCGCGAGGTGCTGGAGGTGGGCCTCAGTCCGCAACTCGACGCCGCCCTGGAGGCCGGCGTACGCCAGGCGCGCGAGGCCTATCGCTGGCAGCGGCGCGACCTCGCCGACCAGGGCGAGGCGCTCGCGGCGATCTGGGCCGCGGGTGGCGCCGAACCCGGCGCCCGGCGGGAGGCCCTGGCCCGCGCCCTTGGCACACGGCTCGACGGGAGCGAGCGGGTGGTGCTGATCTCCCACACCGGTGAGCAGAGCCTGCTGCAGGCGGGGCAGGTCACGGTCGACGATCTCCAGCGCGCCCCCGACGCGCCACCGCGGGCAGTGGACCTGGAGATGGCGCTGGGCGAGGGCTGGCGCCTGCAGCTGGCCGCCCCGGTGGGCACCGAATGGCAGGACGACGCCTTCCTGCTGGCGGAGACGCTCCAGGTGGTGCGCGGCCTGCGGTTGCAGCAGGGCCAGCTCGAGCGCATGTACTGGCTCCCCTTCCTCGCGCTCTTCCTGCTCGCGCTGGCGGTGGGGCTGGTGGCGGCCTGGCGTCTGGGCCAGGGCATCACCGAGCCGGTGCATCGCCTGCTGGCGGGGACCGAGGAGGTGGCGTCCGGCCGCTGGAACGTCCAGGTGCCGGTGGCGCGCGAGGACGAGCTGGGCCGGCTGACCGCGGGCTTCAACACCATGGTGCGCACCCTGAACCTGCAGAGCCGCCGCCTGGTGGACCTGGAGAAGATGGCCGGCTGGCGTGAGATGGCGCGGGCCCTGGCCCACGAGGTCAAGAACCCGCTGACCCCGATCCAGCTCACGGTGGAGGAGATTCGCGCGCGCTACCCCGGCGGCGACGCCGAGTATGCGGCGCTGCTCGAGGAATGCACGCGCATCGTGGTGGAGGAGGTGGAGAGCCTGCGCACGGTGGTGGCCCGGTTCCGCGAGTTCTCGCGCCCGGTGGAACTGGAGCCCGTGCCCACCGACCTCGGCCAGCTGGTGCGCGACGTGGCCACCCTGCAGCGCGACCTCACGGTCACCGTGACGGTGGCCGAGGGGCTGGAGCCCGTGCTGGCCGACCCCGACCGCCTGCGCCAGATCCTCATGAACCTGGCCGTCAACGCCCGCGAGGCCACGCGCCAGGCCAGCGAACCGCGTCTCGACCTGTCCGTCGCGGCCGAGGCCGACCAGCTGGTCGTCACCATCGAGGACAACGGCCCCGGCGTGCCACCCAACGAGCGCGAGCGTATCTTCGAGCCCTACCGCAGCGGCAAGGCCGGCGGCCTGGGGCTGGGGCTGGCGCTGGTCAAGGGGATCATCCTGGCGCACGGCGGCACCATCACCGTGGATGCGGGCCGCTGGGGAGGCGCCCGTTTCACCATCCGACTTCCCCGCCGTCGCACGGCGGAGACCCTGGAGCAAGACCATGCCCGCTAGAATCCTGGTCGTCGACGACGAGACCAACATCATCCGCAGCATCGAGCTGATCCTGGGCGGCGAGGGCATCCAGGTCACCGGGGTCGGCTCGGGCGAGGACGCGCTGGCGACCCTGGCCGCACAGGAGTACGACGCGGTCCTCCTGGACATCAACCTGCCGGGGCTCGACGGCATCGAGGTGCTGCGCCGGCTGCGCAAGGACCATCCCGTCCTGCCGGTGGTGATGGTCTCCGGTCACGCCACCATCGAACGCGCGGTGGAGGCCACCCGCCTGGGCGCGCTGGATTTCATGGAGAAGCCCTTCTCGCGCGACCGCGTGCTGCTGGTGGCGCGCAACATGCTGGAGCTGCAACGCCTGCGTCAGGAGAACATGCGCCTGAAGGGCGACCCGCTCGGCAACCTCCTCGGCCGCAGCCCGGCCATGCTGCGCCTCCGCGAGGAGGTGGCGCGCATCGGCCCCACCGAGGCCCGTGTGCTCATCCGCGGCGAGAGCGGCACCGGCAAGGAGCTGGTGGCCCGGGCGCTCCACGACCTGAGCCCACGCGCGGACCGGCCGTTCATCAAGCTCAACTGCGCCGCCATCCCGCACGAGCTCATCGAGACCGAGCTCTTCGGCGCGGTCAAGGGCGCCTACACCGGGGCCAGCGCCGCGCGCGAGGGCCGCTTCGCCGCCGCCAACGGCGGCACCCTGTTCCTCGACGAGATCGGCGACATGAGCCAGGCCGCCCAGGCAAAGGTGCTGCGCGTCTTGCAGGAGGGCGAATTCGAACCAGTGGGGTCGACCCAGACCCGCACGGTCGATGTGCGCGTGCTGGCCGCCACCCACAAGGACCTGCGTCTGGGGGTGGAGGAGGGCTGGTTCCGCGAGGACCTCTATTACCGACTGGAAGTGGTGCCGGTGACGGTGCCGCCGCTGCGCGACCGGCCCGGCGACGTGCCGCTTTTACTCGACTTCTTCCTCCAGCGCTTCGCCACCCAGCACGGCGTGACCGCGCCCACCATCCACGCCGCGGCGGCCAAGCTCCTGGCGGCCCACGCCTGGCCGGGCAACATCCGCCAGCTGATGAACGTGGCCGAGCGCCTGGTGATCCTGCGCCACGGCCTGGAGGTGACCCGTGAGGATCTGCCCGACGAGGTCCGCGACCCCGCGGCTTGCAACGCCCGCGCCACGGGCGGCGAAGCCACGTTGCGGTACGCCAACCTGCCGCTGCGCGAGGCCAAGGAGGCGCTCGAGCGCGATCTGATCGGCGAGGCGCTCGCGCGTCACGAGGGCAACGTGACCCGGGCGGCCCGCGATCTCGGCCTCGAACGGACCAATCTGCACAAGCGCATCCGAGCTCTGGGCTTGCGAGACGACGACGGGGAGGATGGATCGTGACGCGACGGGACCCCGTTCTGGTGCTGATCGTACTCCTGGTCGCCGGCGCGGCCCTGGCGGTGCAACCCCAGCGACCCGTCGAGGGCGAGGGCAGCAACTTCCATCTGTTCGCCGGCATCGAGCACCTGAAGCTGGACCTCGACCCACGCGGCAGCGAGGAGTTCGTGACCGCGGGCCTCGACCCCACCGTGGACACGGCCTCGGTGGTGCTGGGCGTGGGCTGGATCTTCGCCGCACCGTTGCGCCTGGATCTGGCGGTCAGCGCCTGTGAGGCGGACCTGGACCGCACCGAGGTGGACGGCTACGTCGTGCGCGCCCTGGCCGACCTGCACGTGGCGCTGCTCGAGAACCGCCTCGCCGCACTCGAGGCCACCGCCACCGTGGGCACCCTCGGCCTGGCCTACGATGGTCTGCCCGAGGCGGAGTTCATCGGTGGGTACGAAGCGGGTTTCGGCCTGACCGCCCGGATCGCGTTCCTGGGGCCGCTCGGCCTGGAGGCCGGCTACCGTCTCCTGGTGGGACGATTCGCACGCACCACCTTCGAGCTTCCCGACGGGGATGCGATCAGCGTCCATCCCACCGCCCGGAGCCAGACCTTCCGGCTCCTCCTGCACATCGATCTCTAGGGGCCGTGCCGTTTCGTCACGGTGTGCCGGCGCGCCGTGGCCTCGGGACACGGCCGCGTGGGGCGGCAGGTTCCAGGCTGCCCGCCCATTCCCGCGCTTGATCTCGCAAGACATTGCAGTGGAGCAATTTGAGAATTGTCTCGGTGAGGCTGACACGCCCGTTCAGAGTGGCATGCCCGGTGCAGTACCGGTCTCGTGACGGCGACATCCGCCGCCCGAGACCGGAGGTCATCCATGCTGCACCTGGCCGACATCCACAAACGCTACGGCCGTCTCACGGTGCTCGACGGCCTCTCGCTACGCCTCGACCGCGGCGAGATCTACGGTCTGCTCGGCCCCAACGGCGCGGGCAAGTCCACCGCGCTGAAGATCTGCACGGGCCTGGTGCGGCCGGACCGCGGCACGGTGTGGATCGAAGGGGTCGACCGACGGCTCCAGCCCGCGCTGGCCAGGCGTCTCGTGGGCGCCCAGATCGACCAGCCGGCGTTCTGGGGTTTCCTCTCGCTGCGCGAGAACCTGCAGCTGCTGGCTCGGCTCCAGGGCGGGCCGGTGGGTCAGGTCGACGACCTGCTGCACACGGTCGACCTCCAGGACCGTTCTCGCCGCCGGTTCCGCGAGGCCTCCACGGGTATGCGGCAGCGTCTGGGCCTGGCGGCGGCGCTGCTCGGCGAGCCCGACCTGCTGGTGCTGGACGAACCGGCCACGGGCCTCGATCCCCAGGGTCGCGAATCATTCCTGGGACTGATCCACCGGGTCGCCGCCGAACGTTCGTTCACCGTGCTCCTGACCAGCCATGTCTTCGCCGAGGTGGCGGCGCTCTGTGATCGGGTAGGCATGCTGTCACGGGGGAGGCTGGTCCATGAGGGATCTGTCGGCAGTGAGCACGAATTGCGCGAGTGCTACTTCGCGCATACCGGCGGACAGGAGCACCGGACATGGGCGTGATCGGCATCCTGGGCAGCGAATGGCGCCAGTGGCGGCGGCGTGGCGACGGGCTGGTCGCAGGCTGGGTCCTGCTGGTGGGGGCGGGGCTCTATGGCTGGTTGCTGGGCGCGCTCCTGCAGACCCGGGGACTCGGCGTCGGCCTCATGGACCTCGCCGGGCTCGAACGTGCGGGCTTCCACCTCGCCTTCCGCATCGAGCGCGACCTGTTGCTGGTGATGGGCCTGCTGCTGGTGCAATGGGGCGCGGACGCGGTGGCCGGCGAACGCGACCGCGGCACGTTGCGCCTGCTGGCCTTGCGTGCGCCGCGGGCAGCCCTGCCCCTGGGCAAGGCGATGTTCTACGGGGTGATCATCCTGGTGATCGCCCTGGCGTTGCTGGGGGTCGCTCTCGTGGTGGGCCACAGCACCTTCTCGTTGACCGCGATCCAGGCGGGATCGGTGACCCTGGTCTCGCGTGGCGAGTTGTACGGCGCCGGGTGCGCGGCGACCCTGCTGACCGTGCTGCCCCTCTGTTCGTTGCTGGCGGTGGCGGTAGCGGTGTCGTCGCTGGCGCGCTCCTCGGCGGTGGCCCAGGCGGTCACAGTGGGCCTGGTGCTCGCGCTGACGGCGGCGGCCTCGTTGCCGGGCGTGGGCGCGATGTCCTTCCTGGCCACGGCGACCTGGCCGTTCCAGGTGGCCGCCAACCTTGCGGCGGGCCTGCGCACCCTCACCTTCGGCGACCTGCTCTGGCAGCACATCCTGGTCAACCTCCTCTGGATCGCCGGCAGCCTGGTGACGGCCGTGGCGGCGTGTCGGCGAAAGGATCTGGCGTGAATCTCATGCTCCCTTTGAACGGCTGGCGGTGTCGGCTGGCGGCGGGTCTGCTCCTGCTGGTGCTCGTGATCTGGGCCGCCAATTCCGCAGCCGCGGCCACGGAACAAGGACGGCGGTTCCAGGATCATCTGCTCGAGGTGCCGGGACCGGTCCAGCTCACCATGTACGAGGACCTCGATGCTGACGGTCTGGTCGACGTGCTGGCGGTGTACGGTCCGGCCGACCCGCGGCTGCCGGCCCGCGACCTGGCGGTGTTCTTCCAGCGGGCCGACGGTTTTGCCGCGCGGGCCGACTTGCTGGTGACGTTGCCGGACATCGTGGCGGTCATCGATGTCGGCGAGGTGACGCTCGCATCCCCGGGCCGCGAACTCCTGCTGCTCGATGGTGCGGGTATCTCGTGGCTCGCGCTGCCACCACCCACGGAGCGCGCCGGGGAGCACCGCCTGGCCGCGGCGGGCAAGCCGCTGGTGGCCGTGGATTCGATCTACGCCCACGCCCAGTGGAACGCGCTGATGACCGTGGACTTTGCGCAGTGCCTGGACGGTGCCGAGCAGGCCACCCTGCTGATCCCCGTCACCACGGGCTACCGCCTCTTCTACCCCGACGAAAATTACGCCGCGGGCCAGGACCTCGCCGCCGAACACGTCCACCGGCTCGTCGACGGCGAGTACACCGTGGTGCCGGCCGCCATCCATCTGGCCGATCTCGACGGCGACGGTCGGCAGGACCTGGGCTTCTCGTTCCTCGACCGCCTGGTGGTGCACCGTCGCGATGGCGGTCGCTTCGGCCACCGGCCGTGGTTCGTGCGCGACCTGGCCATCCTCGCCCCCATGGATTTCCAGAGTCCCGAGCCCGTGGACGAGCTGGTGGGCCTGCGCCTGATGGACGTGGACGGCGACGGCCTGGCCGATCTCATGGCGGGCAAGGTGGTGGTCCAGGAGAAGGCCGTGGTCCACGACAAGCAGCAATACCAGTTCTATCTCAACCGCGGCGGAGGCACGTTCGACGCGTTGCCCGACGAGGCCTTCGTGCTGCGCAATCTCGACGAGCCCGAGCTGCTCGACCTCGACGGCGACGGCCGCCTCGACCTGGCCACCGGCTATTTCGAGCTGAGCCTGGGCAACATCGTCAAGGCGCTGCTGACCAAACGCGTCGGCATCGACCTCGCCTTCTTCCTGCGCGAACCCGACGGCTACCCCGACCAGCCGCAGGAGGAACGCACCTTCGACATCCGCATCTCGCTGGCCAACATGGACGAGAACTTCACCCCGGCGGTGGACATCTCCGGCGACTACGACGGCGACGGCCGCAAGGACTTCCTGCTGCAGACCGACGACCGCAAGGTGGCCATCTTCCTCGCCGCCGGCCGCCGCGCCGACAAGGGCGAGCTCTACGCGCGCAAGCCCTCGTTCGAGCTCGAGACGCCGGGTTCGCCCCATCTGACGGCTCGCGACTTCAACCAGGACGGCCTGACCGATCTGGCCTTCGACCGCTTTGCCGACCGCGAACCCTTCGCCACCAGCTGGATCAACGTGGTCCTCAGCCGCCCACACCCCACGGTCTCTGCTTTTCACCAGAGCCGCTGAGAGGATGACGTCGCTCATGCGCAAACCGCTCGCAGTGCTCGTCATCGTGCTCGCCGCTGCCGCCGTGCGCGTCGCTGCCCAGCCGGCCGCCCCGGTGCTCGGCCGCATCGTCTTCTACGGGAACCAGGCTACCCGCGAGTGCTACCTGCGGCGCGAACTGCAGCTCCAAGAAGGCGACCGCTGTACCGCCGCCGACCTCGCCGCCGCCCGGGCGCGTGTCGAGTCCCTGGACTTCATCGAGTACGCCGATCTCCAGCTCCGACCCGGCGCCGATGGCACCGCCGTGCTTCTCGTCCAGCTCGAGGAGGGCCGGCGCCTGCAGGTCGACCTCATCGACACCTACGACCGTCTGCCGCGCTGGACCGAGGGCTTTTTTGGCCCGGGCGCCACGGTGCGCAACTGGCGTGGTCGCGGCGAGACGCTCGCCGTGAAGACGGGCCTGCCGCTGAACGAGGCCGCCTCGCTGCACTGGACCATCCCCTGGCTCTTCGGCCGTCGCGACTCGGGGATCTACGTCGAGGGCTACTGGCACCGCTTCGACTTCAGCTATGAGCACGTGCGCACCTTGGACCGCGGCTACGAGTTGGGCCTGTGGCGCCGTTTCGGCCAGCGCTGGCTCGGCGAGGTCGGCTTCAACCACCGCTGGCTGCGCACCGACCAGGCCGCAGCCGCGTCCCCAATGGCCGGCGCGGTGACCGACCCCACCTTGCGCGTGGGCCTCGGCTACGACAGCCGCGACGTCCGTGCCTATCCTCGACGCGGCTGCCACCTCCAGGCCGAGTACCGACTCGGCCGCCTGGGCCACGGCGACCGCTACGACCTCGCCCGGGCCAGCGGCCTCGGCTTCGTTAGCATTCCATACCTGGGCATCCTGGGCCAGCGCGTGCAGTGGCAGGCGGGTGGCGAGGCGCTGCCCTATTACGAGCGGTCGTATCTGGGTGACCCCACCGACCTGCGCGGTTACACGGGCGGCCAGATCCGCGGTGATGCGAGCCTGCTGTTCTCGCTGGAGGTGCGCCGGCCCATCCTCGACCTGGTATTCGACCGCGAGAACGCCATGGTCCTCGGCGTCCATGGTTTCGGCGATCTCGGTGGCGCCTGGAACGCGGGACAGCACGTGGGCGACACGCGGTTCGGCAAGGGATTAGGGGCGGGGCTGCACCTGGTGCTCGGCCAGGGTACCATGCGCCTGGAATGGTCGCAGAACGATCGCCACGAGTCGCAGTGGACCTTCAGCCAGTTGGCGAGCTTCTGATGCGTCGATTCAGCGCCGGTAACGGCCGGAGTTGAGCCGCCAGATCGCCGCCAGTCGGCCGCGGGCCAGCAGCGGCCCGGAGATGGCCAGCTGCAGGTCGTCGTAGAGCGCGGAGAGGTGGCCGTCCGCGAGGCCGTTGCGGCCGGTCTGGAGGGTCCGGTTGTAGCCCGGGGGCAGATCGCGCTTGATGTGCCCCGGCCGCCACTGCTCGGGGATGCCCTTGTAGGGGATGCGGGCCAGGAACGGCTCGGTGATGGCCAGGCGGTCGGTGATCCGCTTGTCTAGGCCGACGAAGTAGCCGTAGAACCCCACGTTGACGAACCCCACCAGCTCGCGGTCGCGGTTGCTTTGGTGGCGGCCCTCGCGCGCCCATTCGTGGTCGGGGAACTTGTCGGCGGGAGTGTGCAGGCGGGCCCAGAGCGAGGTGGTCGGGAAGTAATAGCCGCGCTCGTCGGCCACGCCGTGGCAGAATTCCTCGTCGGCGAAGGAGAGCGGGCTGTTGAGCGGCGTGTGCGGCAGCAGCGCCGCGGCCAGGAGTGCGGCCAGATGCGGCGTCCAGCGCCAGACGCTCCCGGGCAACCGGTCGGCCTCGCGGGCCAGCAGCGCCACGGCGATCAGGAAGGGCGCGGCGAGGAAGCGGCCGAGCATGAAGTCGGCGCCGGTCCAGACCAGGTAACCCAGGTGCAGGGCGAGGCCCGCGGCCAGGCTCCGGGTGCTCCCGCGCGCGAGCATGACGCCCAGTCCGCCGGCCAGGACGGCCAGGAGCACCGGGTCCTGCCGGTGGCAGCCGAGGTAGGCGAGCCCCTGCTGGACGAGGAGGTCGCGGGGCAGGCCGGTGGCGAGCTTGGCCAGTGCCGCGTTGGGCCAGGGCGAGCCGTAGTAGAAGAGCGCCCAGGCCGACCAGATCGCCAGCGGCGCCGCGGCTGTTGCGAGCAGTCGCAGCCAGGCGCGGCGGGGCCAGAGCCGGCGATGCCGGATCCCGGCGTGCAGGAGCGGCGGCAGCCAGAGCAGCAGGAGGTCGTGCCGGACGAGCAGTGCCCAGCCGGCCAGCAGGAAGAGACGGCGCACGGGCGCCGTGGCCGCGCCTGCGGCAGCGTCGGCGGCCATGGCGGCCTGGTACTGGATCAGGAGCAGCCCGCAGGCCAGGAAGACGAGGGGATTCTCCAGCCCCGAGGCGGTCCAGTCGAGGAAGCCGTTGGCGCCGACCATCAGGAGCACTCCCAGCAGCCAGGCGCGATCCGAGCCGACGGCACGGCGCAGGACCACCAGCAGCGCCGCGAGACAGGCCAGCGAGAGGACGAGGACGTTGGCGTAGGGGTCGGACGAGACCAGGCGCAGCGGCGCCTGCAGCCAGAACCAGAGCACGCTGGTGTAGACCTGCACCCGCTCGCCGGGGTTCCAGACCGGACCGTGGCCCGCGCGGAGCTGGTCGAGGACGCGGAAGTTGATGTAGGCGTCGTCGCAGACCCAGGCATTTTTGAGCCAGACCAGCAGGATCAGCAGGCAGCCGGCGGCCAGCAGCAGGCCTGGTCGGGGCATCCTGGCGGCCGCCGCGGCCGGACCGGACTCTTGCTCGTGATCACTCTTGAGGCTCATTAACCACGCTCTCATATGGCATTACGGCCGTGTGCCGGCATGCGGCGCGACGGATCCAGCTCATCGTAGCCGTTCGGTCAGGAAAAACCACAACCTTCCGGGCCGCGGCATGATCGGTGTGGTGGCGGCCGGGCCAGGCCTGCGTGACGTCACCACCCCTTGCCAACGAGACTGATCCGGTCTATGTACCGGCCGCTCCTGGCATCCTTGGTGCCTGAGCCGATGAGGCCATCACAATGATGGTCAATCGAATACCAAGATTGCGGAGGTTCGCAATGCCTACGATTACTGCCGCACCAATACGGGTTGCTCTATTGCTGATATTCATCGCGACCACCCTGGTGCCCGTGACCGCTACGTGCCAGGAACTCCGGGCGACTCTCTTCACCGAAGTGGACGGCCTGATCGCGCAGGGCGAGGAGGTCCGCGCCGACGTGCTGGCGCCCAAGAGCTGGGGCAAGGCGATGGAACGCTACGTCGCTGCCGAGCGCAAGCTCGCCGACGGCAAGAACCTCGACGACATTCGCAAGGATCTGAACCAGGCCACCGGTCATTTCAAGGATGCCATCCAGGCTACCGAGCTGGCCATGGTCACCCTGGCGACTCCCTTGAAGGCCCGCGACGATGCCATGAGCGTCGATGCGGCCCGCGCCGCCACCGAGTTATGGCTCGCGGCGGAAGCCAAGTTCGTCGAGGCCGGTCGCAAGCTCGAGGAAGGCGATGTCAACGATGCCCGCAAGAAGGGAGCCGAAGCCGAGTCCTTGTTCCGCGACGCCGAGCTGTCGGCCATCAAGACCTCGTTCTTCGACGAGACCCGCAAGCTGCTGGCCCAGGCTGAGCAGGAGAAGATGACGAAATACGCGCCGCTGACCCTGGCGCGCTCGCGGTCGCTGCTGGCCGAGGCCGAAGCGGCGCTGAACGAGAGCCGCTATGATACCGATCGTCCCCGCTCCCTGGCCATGGAGGCCCGGTACGAGGCCCTGCATGCCATGCATCTGGCCAAGCTGGTGAAGCTGACCGAGGACAAGGTCATGAGTCGGGAAGAACTCATGCTCGAGACCGAGAAGCCGCTGGCCCGCATCGCCGGTACCCTCGATCTGCGGATCGGGTTCGAGGAGGGTTTCGCCAAGCCCACCGAGATGATCGTGGAGACCATCGAGCACCGCGAGACGGAGCAGGATCGGCTGGCAAGCGAGGTGCGTGATCGCGATGAGCGAGTCAACATTCTGACCGCACAGGTGGTCCAGCTGGAGGCCCAGCTGGGTGGAGCCTCCGAGGCCCAGAAGGCCTTGCAGGCCCAGATGGAAAGCCAGGAGATGGCCAACCGTCATTTCGCTCAGGTCGAGCAGGCGTTCACGCGTGACGAGGCCCGTGTCCTGCGCGAGAGCGGCAACGTGGTCATCCGTCTGGTGGGCATGAACTTCGCATCGGGGCAGGCCGTGATCCGGCCGGATAACTTCACCTTGTTGACCAAGGTGAAGGAGGCCATCGCCATGTATCCGGACGCCTCGATCATCATCGAAGGCCACACCGACGCCTACGGCACCGATGAGGCGAATCTCAAGCTGTCCCAGAAGCGCGCCGACGCGGTCGCACAGTACCTGCTGGCCAACTCGAACCTGGTGGCGAGTCATCTGGATGCCGTGGGCTACGGTGAGACCAAACCCATTGCCAACAACGAGACAGCGGAGGGCCGGGCGAAGAACCGGCGGATCGACATCGTCATCACCCCCGCCAAGTGACGCCTGTTCTCGGTGTCGACGGGCCGGCCTTTCGGGGCCGGCCCGTTCTTGTGCCCTGTCGGGCCCATGGTGTACACCGAGCCGGTTGACTCGGTGACACGTGTCGCGGACAATCTGCCTGCCGGTATGCTACATCCACCACACGCTGAGGAGATCGCCATGCGAGCCGGATTCATCGGGATGGGAAATCTGGGCCGCGCCATGGCCGGCCGCCTGCGCGAACAGGGGGTGGAGCTGACGGTCTGGAACCGCACGCCGGAGAAGGCCCATGCCCTCGGCCTGCCGCTGGCCGACAGCCCGGCCGCGCTCGTCGGCGACGTGCCCGCGGTGCTGCTTTGCCTCGCCGACAGCGACGCGGTGGAGGTGGTCCTGCGCGGCAAGGACGGCCTGCTCGCGGGCGATTGCGCGGGCAAGCTGATCATCGACACCACCACCAACCACCACGCGCCGGTCCTGCTCTTCCACCAGCTCTGCCGCCAGAAGGACGCGCGGTACGTCGAGGCGCCGGTGGCGGGCAGCGTCATCCCGGCGAGCACGGGCAAGCTGGTGGCCATGGCCAGCGGCGAACCCCGCGACGTCCATGCGGCGCGGCCCTTGCTCGAGCTGCTCACGGTCTCGATCCACGAACTGGGCGCGCCGGGCCAGGCCACGCGCATGAAGCTGATCAACAACCTCTGCCTGGGCACCATCATGGCGGTGCTGGCCGAGGCGCTGGCCACCGCGGAGGCGGCGGGGCTGGATCCCGAGCAGGCGCTCCGGGTCCTCGGCGAAGGCGGCGGCAAGTCGCAGGTCCTCGACGCCAAGCGCCAGAAGCTGCTGGACCGCGATTGGTCGCCACACTTCTCGGCGGCCATGATCCACAAGGACCTGCACTGCCTGCAGGACCTGGCGCGTGAACTGGGCGTGCCGCAGCACCTGGCCGGCGTGGTGAAGGAGCAGTATGCGCGGCTCCTGATGAAGGGGCGAGGCGACGAGGACCTGGCAGCCATCTTCGATGTCTTCAGGTCGGGATAGGTTCACCCTGTCCGCAGGCGCGTACCCATATCCAGGAGGCCCCCTTGCTCAAGTTCTACGGCTACGACAAGTGCGGAACCTGCCGTAAGGCCCGGAAGTGGCTGGACGCGCGCGGTCTCGTCTACCAGTTCGTCGACATCACCGAGACCCCGCCACCGAAGGCCCTGCTGAGGCGGCTGCTGAAGGTGTATGACCGCAAGGCGCTCTTCAATACCTCGGGTGTCCAGTACCGCGAGCTCGGCATCAAGGACCGGTTGCCGGGCCTGACCGATGCGGCGGCGGTCGACCTGCTGGCCGACAACGGCAGGCTCTGTAAGCGGCCCATGGTGACCGACGGTGCGCGGGCCACGGTGGGTTTCCAGGAGGACGTGTTCGCGGCGACGTGGGGCTAGGCCGGCCGGACCGTCTCGAGGATCATGGTCGCCCAGCCACCGGCCATCTCTGCCATGCGGCTCCTGAGGAGCCATCGGCAGCCAAGTCCTGGTCCGCGCACGAGACACGCGGGAGTTCCACTCATGACCATCACGATCCTCGTCGACAACCACCCCGGGCAGGACCTGACCGCGGAACACGGACTGGCCTTCTGGATCGAGACCGACCGCGGCAACATCCTCTTCGACACCGGTCAGGGCGACGCGCTGCCGGCCAACGTCGACGCGCTGGGCATCGACCTCTCGGCCGCTGACCATGTGGTCCTCAGCCACGGTCACTACGACCACACCGGCGCGTTGCCGTTCGTCCTGGAGCGGGCGCCGCGGGCGATCGTGCACCTGCATCCGCAGGCCACCGGTGCGCGGTTCAGCATCCACGAGGGAACCGTGCGACCCATCGGCATGCCGGCGGCGGCGCTGGCGGCACTGGCGGCCTGGCCGGCCGCGAGGGTGCAGCACGTCCTGGCGCCCTGCGAACTGGCGCCGGGGATCGGCCTGACCGGACCGGTGCCGCGAATGAGCGCGTTCGAGGACACCGGCGGCCCGTTCTTCCTGGACCCCGACGGTCTCGAGTCCGATCCCATCACCGACGACCTCTCGCTCTGGATCGACACGCCCGATGGGCTGGTCGTCTGCCTCGGTTGCGCGCATGCGGGAGTCGTGAACATCCTGACGCATATCCGGCAAGTCACCGGCCGCGATCAGGTGGACACGATCGTGGGCGGGATGCACCTGGCGGCCGCGAACGAGGCGCGCCTGCAGGCCACGGTTGCGGCGCTGCGAACACTCGGTCCGCGCCGGATCGTGCCGTGCCATTGCACCGGCGACGCGGCGACGGCCTTCCTGGCTGCCGAGCTGGGAAAGATGGTGATCCCCGGACGGGTGGGACAGCTGGTCTAGCCACGAAGAGCCGTGGCCCAGGCCCACGAGGACGCCTGGCCTCCCGAGGTCAGTGGCCGCTTTCGGCGCCGGAGGCGGCCTCCAGCAATTCCGCCACCGAGGGTTTGCCCGGCACCCGCGCGTGGTTGCCGAAGCCGCGCGCCTTCTCCACGCGGTCGCCCACCGCGATCCGGAAGAAGGCGCGGTTCTCCACGGACACCAGCTTGTCGATGATCCGGCCATCATCGGTCTCGATGATCAGATGCTCCACCGGGGTGAAATCCAGGGTGAGCCGGTCGATCCAGGTGGTCTTGATGTCGCGGACCGTCCCCGCATAGGCGCCGTACCGGTCGGTCAGGAAGTCGAGGCCCACCACCGCCTCCAGGGCGAGCCAGGCGAGGGCCAGGACGATCACGGCCACGACGGCGGGATGGCCTCGGACGCGGAGTCTCCAGCGACTCTTCATCGCACGAGAACGAGCTTGGTGGTGTCCTGTCCGCCTGGCGTGGCGAGGCGGGCGAGGTACACGCCCGACGGCATCCCGCGTCCCAGATCGTCCTGTCCCCGCCAGGTCACCGCATGGTCGCCGGCGCCCTGGACTCCCGCCACGAGCATGCGGATGCGGCGGCCGCCGACATCGTGGATGGTGACCTGCACCGGGCCGGCGGTCGTCAGGCGGTATCGCAGGGTGGTCTGGGGGTTGAAGGGGTTGGGGTAGGCCGTGAGGACCGCGGGTGTCGGCGGCGTCTGTTCCGCCACCGCGGTGACTGCTTCGCAGGGTGGCCAGGCCACGGCCAGGGTCGAGGCGGTGCCCACGGCGATGGCCAGCCCGTCCTTGATGGCGATGCTGGCGGCGTCGGCCAGCAGCACGGTCCCGCCCAGGTATTGGTCGGGCATGCCGTCGACCAGGCCATAGGCCTCCAGGACCCCGGAGCCACCGCCGAGCCAGAGCAGGTCGCCGGCCACGGCCACGCTCGCGGCATCGCCCATGGGGTCGAGCACGCGGCTGAGGACCGGAGCGGTCGGATCGCTCACATCCACGATCCGCAAGCCCTCGAAGACGGTGCCGGCATAGACGTAATCGCCCCTCACCGCGAGGCTGAACGCTTGGCCGGACAGATCCACGGTTCCCTGCTGGATCGGCGCCGTGGGCTCCGCCACACTGACCACGTGGAGCTGCGTACCGGTCCCGACGAGGTAGAGATGGTCGCCGGCGGCGACCACATCGGTCAGATGATTCGACACGTCCAGCGCGGCCACCTCGGTGGGCTCGGTGGGCTCGGCCACGTCCAGGACGACCAGGCCGCCGCCACAGGCGGCGAAAGCCAGGGACCCCGCCAGCGCGATGTCGTTGACCGCCCCGTGGTCGAGGTCCACCGATCCCACGATCCGGGGCGCGCCCGGTCCGTCCAGGGACACGATCCGCACGCCGTCAAAGTCGGCGACGAAGGCGTGCGTGCCGTTCACGGCGACCCCTCGCGCGCTGCCCGGAGTATCGACGACGGCCAGCGGCGTGGGCTCCTCCGGGTCGGCGAGGTCCACGATCTGCAGGCCGGCCAGTCCCGCGGCGATGCAGGCGCGGTCCCCGGCGAGGGCCACGTCGGCCGCGGGCGCGGCGAGAGCGAACGACGAGGCCAGGGGCGCCGGCGCGAGATGGGTCGCATCGAAGATCTGCAGGCCCCACTGGAAGTCCGCCACGCAGACCCGCGGACCCGCCACCGCCACGCCCATCGCCCAGTCGGCCGTGGGGTACTGGCCGACCACCACGGGCTGGTCGGCATCGGCCACGTCGACGATGACCAGGCCCGTGGCCCCGTCGGCGACGAAGAGCAGATCATCCTCCAGGGCCAGGTCCAGGGTCTGACTGGCCATGGGGACGGAGGCGCGCTCGACCGGCGCCGAGGGCTCGGTGAGGTCGTAGATCCTCACGCCGACCTGGTCGTCGGCCACGAAGGCCCGATCGCCCTGGACCAGGATGTCGTACACACCACCGGAGATGGGCAGGGTGGTCACCAGGGACGGCGCGCCGGGGTCGGCCACCGACACCACCGCCAGGCCGCTGTCAGATAGGAGCACGTAGGCGTGTTCGTGAGCCACGTCGATGCGGACGACGTTGGGGGGCAAGGCGAGCGATCCCACCGGCAGCGAAGTGTCGGCGAGGGGCTTCGCGAAGATCTGCAGGCCGTTGCTGTCGGCGACATAGATGTGGCTCCCGGTGGCGGCGAGGTCGTGGGCATACCCCGGAGTGGGGATGGTGGCGGTGATGGTGGGCGCCTCGGGATCGCTCACGTCGACCACCTCGAGACCAGCGCTGCCGGCGGCGGCGATGACCTGGTCGCCCAGGACCAGCACATGATGCGGGTAGTCGTGCAGGGTCACCGAGCCCGCAACCTGCGCCGTGCCGTCGGCAGCGAAGGCCACCACGTGCAGGTCGCCCGAAAGGTCGGCGACGTAGGCGAGGTCCCCGGCCAGCGCGACGTCGAAGGCCATCTCGGGCGGCTGGAACGCCCTGGTCTGCCAGGAGAGGTAATCGCGGTAATGGAGGCATTCCTGGGCCTGGATCGACATGGGCAAGATCAGCAGGGTCAGCAGCAACCCCGCCAGCGGGCGGATCGTGTGGTTCAGCATGGTTCATCCCCCATGAGCCAGGTGCATGGTGGCCGGTTCTTGTCGTTCCGAACTGGGTGGGCCTGAGATGATTCTACGCTATCGTCATTCGCCGGACAACCCGGGGAAGCGGTCAGGACTCAAGCCAGAATGACGAACTATTTGCTCCCGGATCCAGTCTCTCCGCCGCATTGACAACCCACCTCCGTTTCCCTTTGGTGATGATGAGCCCCAACCCGACACGACCCCGGACTCTGGAGGGAGGTCCACCATGTACCGCTCTATCCTGATCCTGCTGGCCATCACCGCGATGCTCTGGTTCGCCGGCTGCGCCGACGACCCGGCTTCCGGCCCCGCCGCCCCGGACAAGGTGTCCACCGGCGACATCCTCGATCCCCTGGAGCTGATCGACACCCACATCCTCGACGGCGAGGCCGATCCCGAGTTCCCCGACGATCCCCAGGTCTACCCCTACTACATCGTCCACCACGGACCGGAGGCGGGTATTTACCCCTTCACGTCCGGCGATACGGTGCCCGACGGCGCCTACGTCGTCCTCAAGGCCCTGACCTGGAGCGAGGAGCCCGCGCCGCAGGCATTCCACGTCCAGGGGGTCTTCCAGGCCGATGCCTGGATCCTGGGCGGGGTCCACTACCAGTTCCAGAGCACCTACAGCCGCGCCGACCTCAAGCCCGGCTGGTACGCTCCGTACCGGAGCCTGGCCGCCGACACCCTCGGTTTCGAGGTCGGTCCGTTCCACTACGCGGTCTCCATGCGCGGGCTCCTGGATCAGGGTCCGGGTGACGGTATCCGCGATCAGACACCGGACGTCCTGGAGTTCGATGCGAACTTCCCGCCGTGCATCCAGGACATCGAGCTGGTCAACCTCTCCCACGATCCCGCCGCGATCCCGGCTACGGCCGACTGCACCGGGCAGGGCGATCTGGCGGAGGAGGCGTTGCTGGAGATCTACAGCGACCTCGACGACGGCTATGACCCCGACAACGATCCCGGGCAGTTCAGCTACGACACGTGGATCTCCGAACCCACGCTCTGGGTCGACCCCGCCGGCCGGCGCATCCGCTACGACGAGCCGCCGCAGCCCGGCTGGGTCGAGATCCTGGCCCTGCCTTACCGGATGGTGCTCTACCTCCACGGCCGGGACCATCTCCAGGAGTTCCCGCCGGCGCAGCGGATGGTCGAGCGGATCAAGGCCTGGAGCTACCAGATCGACCACGAGGCTGATCCCGAGAACCTGCTGCGCGAGGGTCCGGGGCAGGACGACATCGACCTGCGCTTCAGCCTCGATCCCGACGAGGATATCTCCGTGCCGCCCTTCGGCGAGGGCTTCCTCACCGAGGAGGGCGTCTGGGGCCTGGCGTTCGAGGTGAAGGTGCCGACCATCCTGATGATGATCGGGGAGGAGGGGTACTGGTATTATCTACTCAGCCTGAACGGCGCTCCCGAGCGCCCGGCCGATCCCGACGAGTGGCCCGCCTGGCAGCAGGACCCCGCGGTCCGCGACGCCCGGACGTGCTGGGACCTGACCACCCTGGTGTTCGGCGCCGGCGCGGTCCAGGCCGTGGCCTGGGACCAGGCCGCCTGCGACGAGCAGCCCCGCAGCAGCATGTACCACTATTACGACGGGACGCGCATCCCCACGCCAAACGGCCGGATCTGCGAGGAAGGGTTCTACGATTCGGAGGAGATCCGCGAGCTGAACGGCATCGAGCTCGATAACTTCGCGGCGCCGAGCAACGACGGCCTCCCCCTGGTCAAGCCCTTCCGGATCGTGATGCACCGCCCGGACGGCTCGAGCATCGAGGAGCAGACCCCGCCGCCGGGTTGGGTCGACGCCAAGCCGCTGGACGAGACGTCCTTCCGGACGCACCGCTGACGGTTCATCTCGGGGCCTGCAACTCCCCGGGAACGAAGCGGCGGCCGAAACCTCCGGGTTCCGGCCGCTGCCGCCGTCAGGAGCGGGTTCAACTCACCTCGTCCAGGAAGCTCCCCAGCGCCGCCGTGAACGCCGCCGGCTGGTCGATGAACGGCCAGTGCCCGCTGGGTGCGATCTCCAGCACCGGCACCCGCGACTCGGCGAGCTGCCGCCGCGATTCGGGACTGGCGCCCCCCGGTGCTCCGGCCACGTAGACCCGCGGACAGGCGAGGCGGGCCAGGCGCTCGGCCAGGTCGCCGGTGCGCGCCGACCGCTCCACCAGTTCGCGGCTGTTGAGGTGGTAGGCGGCGGGGTCGGCCTGGCACAGGCTGGCGTAGTAGCCGCGCTGGGCGGGGTCGTCCAGGCCGGCCTGATAGACGCGCTCGCGGAGTTCGGTGAAGCCGCCGGTAGCGAAGGTCACCAGATCCTGGGCGGCGGCCTGGCCGCTGAAAGTGCAGTCGTCGGGACTCTTGTTGCCGTCGATGTCGACCACGCCGCGCACCAGCGCGCGGTGCCGTTCGGCGAGCAGCAGCGCCACCACGCCGCCCATGCTGTGACCGGCCACCGCGACCGGGCCCTGGGCGAGGTCGCTGCAGAGGTCGGCGAGCAGGTCGGCGTGGTCGGCCAGCGAGAGCGGGGAGGTCTGCCAGGCGGTGCGGCCGTAGCCGGGCAGGTCGGGGACGAGGTGGTGCCAGCCGGACAGCTCGGGTCGGTCGAGCACGTCCTCGAAGCAGAGGCCCGACTCGCCCAGACCGTGGATCCAGAGCAGGGTGCGGTCGCGCCGGTCGCTGCCGGACTGGCGCAGGAAGACGCCGTGATGCAGGCCGTGGCGCATGGTCGCCTCCTCGTTGCAGGGCGCCGCGAACACTGGTAAGGTGCTGCGAACGATAGGCGCCCCGGACCCCCGGCGCCAGCCCGGCCGCGGCCGACATCCCCGAGGTTCGTCCCATGCGCAGATTCTTCCTGCTGCTCGTGCTCGCGAGCGTGCTCGCCGGTATCGCCTGGTCCCAGGATCCGGCGCCGGTGCGCGAGCCCCGCCTCCTCGACTACCACACCATGACCGACTGGCTTCCCGAGACGCCTGGCGTGACCAGCGGCGCCGTGGGCGGGTTCATCAACCCCGCCACGTGGTCCACCCTCCAGATGGGCCGGCCCGAATTCGCCTTCTGGTGGAACGACCGCTCGGTCCGCCGCAATTCCCTCGACAACTGGGGCTTCTCCACCAGCGGCTGGCTCGGTTTCGGCGCCAACAGCCAGGTCTACGCCCTGGGCGGCGAGACCTACCGCGTGACCGACTGGCAGCTCGGCCTCTCGGGCGGCGACCGCCGCAGCCGCCTCGGTCTGGCCTACCGCTGGGCCACGGGCGACGACCAGGAACTGGGACGCGAGGATGCCCTGGTCGCGGGCCTGTTGAGTCGCCCGCATCGCCTGCTCTCGGTGGGCATGTCCGGGACCTGGTCCATGCAGTCGCGGGCGCGTCAGGGCGTGTTCGACCTGGGCCTGCGACCCCTGGGCGACGACAAGGTCACGCTCTACGCCGACTACACCCTGGCCACCACCGACCGCTGGGACGACGGGCTCTGGGGCGCCGGCGTCACGGTGCGGCCGGTGCCGGGGCTGCACCTGGGCGTGACGGCCCGCGACGCGCCGGGATCGAGCAAGGTCGACTGGGTGGCCAACGTGGGCGTGACCCTGGAGGATCTGGGCTTCCACTGGCTACCGCGCTGGAACACCGACGGCGACCTGGCCCGCAGCTCGTTCCTGGTCCGCAGCAACCCGCCGGTGCGCAACCTGACCAACGAGTTGCGGCTGCCCACCGAGAAGCAGAAGCTGCGCCTGGCGACGTTGAACCTCGAGAACAAGTACCTCACCTACCAGCGCTACCAGTACTTCGACGAGCGCCGGGTGGCCTGGCTCGAGCTGTCCCAATTCCTCGACGCCGTGGCGCAGGACGACCAGCTCGGCGGGCTGCTGATCAACCTCAGCGACTTCCAGGCACGGCCATCGCTCGTCTGGGAATTCCGCCAGCGCCTGCTCGACCTGCAGGCCCAGGGCAAGCAGGTGATCGTCCTGGCCAACCGCCTGGACATGGTGGGCTACTACATCGCCTCGGTGGCCGACCACCTGATGCTCGACCCCGAGGGCGTCATCGTGCTGCAGGGCATCGCCAGCGGACGCACCTACTTTCAGGACATGCTCGAGAAGATCGGTGTCGGCTACCAGGAGCTGCGGTACTTCAAGTACAAGTCGGCGGCCGAGGTCGGCGCGCGCATGGACATGTCCGAGGGCGAGCGCGAGCAGCGGCAGCGCATGGTCGACGTGATCTACGAGGAGATGCGGGCCGGCACGTGCGCCGCGCGCCATCTCACCCATGACCAGTACGACGCGCTGGTCGACGACGAGCTGGCGCTGCTGCCGGACGAGGCCGAGGCCGCGGGTCTGATCGACGCTGTCGGCAGGCAGGCCGAACTCATGCAGTGGCTGCGCAGCGAGCGCCATGCCACCTTGGCCGGGCCGCATTACGCCTACCTGCCCGGCGCCTATCCCGAGGAGCACTGGGGCGAGCCCGAGCGCATCGCCGTGGTCTACGCCGTGGGCGGCTGCATGATGGACGAGGGGATCAGGGGTCGCGCCACCGGCCGCTTCCTCAACGGGCTGGTGAACGACCCCTCCGTCGCCGCGGTGGTCCTGCGCGCCGATTCCCCCGGCGGCGACCCCCTGCCCAGCGATCTGGTCGCCGGCGCGGTGCGCCGTCTGCGCGCGGCGGGCAAGCCGGTCATCGTCAGCCAGGGCGACGTGGCGGCCTCGGGCGGGTACTGGATCAGCATGGACGGCGACGAGATCCTCACCACGCCGCTGACCATCACCGGCAGCATCGGGGTGATCGGCGCCTGGATCTACGTCGATGGCCTCGACGAGAAGCTGGGCCTGCACTACGACGGCCTGCGCCGCGGTGACCACGCCGATCTGCTGCGCAGCCTCACCGTGCCCGGCCTCGGCCTCCAGCTGCCGCAACGGGCGCTGGACGAGAAGGAACTGGACATGGCGCGCACCTTCATCCTCAAGGCCTACGACGGATTCGTGTCCCAGGTGGCCGAGAGCCGCGACCTGCCCGAGGATCGCGTGCGCGAGCTGGGCCAGGGCCGGGTCTGGATGGGCGAGGACGCCATCGAGCGCGGGCTCTGCGACCAGGTTGGCGGCCTCGGCGAGGCCATCGCCCTGGCGCGCGAGAAGGCCGGCCTCGACACCGACCGCGAGGTGACGCTGCTGGAATACCCGCCGCGACCGCTCATCGACTGGTCGGCGATCTTCGGCAGCCGGGGCGGCTTGCTGGGCTTCCCGTTCGGCCTGACGCAGCCGGCCGAACAGGTCCTCGAGCGGATCGCGGCAGCCGCACCCTGGGCCGGTACGCCGGAGGATGCGCTGGCGGGTCCGGATTCCGGGCGATTCGATTACGCCCTGTGGTTCCTGGAGTCGCTGGGCCAGCAGAACGGCAAGCCGCGGGTCGTGCTGCCTCCGGAGTCCTTGCCGACCGGCTGGGATCTGCCCGACTAGCCCCCGGCGGTGGCCGCACCGAGCCCGTCGTACCTCACGGTACGGCGGGCTTTTTGCACGGCGGCCAGCGGCAGGGCGCCGCTCAGCCCAGCAGTTCGCGGAGCCAGCGGCGTGACGTCCACAGGCCGAGCGCGGCGAAGACCAGGGACACGAAGAAGCCGAAGAAGGGGCTGACGAGACAGCCCAGCTTCCAGCCGATGGCGCTGGCCATGGCCGCGATCAGGTAGCCGAGGATGTGTTGCATGGCGAATCCTCCAGACGATGATGCCGCCAATATCGCAGGAAGCGGGCCAGTCTGCGGATCCCATCACGAAAACGGCCCCTCGCCAGGAGAGGCGAGGGGCCGTGGCTGCCAGACCGGAGGCGGCGCTAGGCGTTCTTCGCCAGGTAGCGGGCCACTCCGTCGGCGGTGGGGGTCATGCCCTCCTCGCCCTCGACCCAGTTGGCCGGGCACACCTCGCCGTGCTTCTCCACGAACTGCAGGGCGTCGAGCACGCGCATGGCTTCCTCGACGTTGCGGCCCAGGGGCAGGTCGTTGATGGTGGCGTGGCGGACGACGCCGTCCCTGTCGATGAGGAACAGGCCGCGCAGCGCCACCTCGTCGTCGAAGAGCACGCCGTAGTCACGGCTGATCTGCTTCTTGAGGTCGGCCACCAGGGGGAACTGGATGTTGCCGATGCCGCCCTGGTCCACCGGGGTCGTCTTCCACGCGAAGTGCGAGAAGTGCGAGTCGATGCTCGCGCCGATGATCTCGCAGCCCTTGGCCTGGAACCGCGCCAGCGCCTTGTCGAAGGCGATGATCTCGCTGGGGCAGACGAAAGTGAAATCCAGGGGGTAGAAGAACAGCACCACGTACTTGCCGCGGTAATCAGAGAGCTTGAAGTCCTCCTTGAAGCTGTTGTCGGGCATGACGGCGGTGGCGGTGAAATCGGGGGCGGGCTTGGTGACGAGGAAGCTCATGGGTGTCGGTCCTCCGGGGTTGATGTCAGGGATATCAAAAACTCGGGGAGACATGAAAGGGCGGTTCTGATAAACCGCAACCATTCCGATATTATCGATCAAGAGGTCCGCCTCAGCCGAGACACTCGCGGCAGGAGCCCTGCAGGATCACGTTGTAACCGCTGATCTCGTGTCCCTCGACCGTGGAGCCGACCAGGTCGTCGAGCACGGGCATGACCGTCTCGAGGTCGAGGATCCGGTTGCAGTGGCGGCACTGGAAGTGGAGGTGGGGCTGCGTGTGCCCGTCGTAGCGGGCCTCCTGGCCGGCGAGGCCCGCGAGGCGCACGGCCTCACCGGTCTCCTGCAGGATCTCCAGGTTGCGGTACACGGTGCCGAGGCTGATGCGCGGCAGTCGTTCGCGAACGGTCCGGTAGAGCTCGCCGGCGGTGGGATGGCTGACGCTGGCCTGCAACTCCTCGAGGACCACCTGGCGCTGGCGGGTATTGCGCCGCTGGTAGACGGTCATGATCTCTCCCCCTGAAAGAAAGTCGTCCGTCAAGTATCCGTGTTCATTATCGGAAAGCGGGGGGATGGCGTCAACGCTCGAATGAAAACGGGCCCCCCGGTTGGGGGGCCCGTCGGGATCGTCAGACGATCCGATCGAACGACATTACCACTTGGCGATCATGCCGATGGCGATGCCGTAGGGGCTCTCGCCGTTGCGCGTGATCATGCCATCGTCGCCGGTCGCCACGGCCATGCGGTAGTCCTGGCCATGGCCGCCGCGGAACGGCGTGTTGTAGGCGTTGTCCTGGTTCATGCTCATGGCGTAGGCCACGTACAGCAGGGCGCTCTTGTTCAGGTGGAAGTCCACGCCCAGGGCCAGCAGGGCGTTGCCCAGGTCCTTGGGCTCGGGGTCCACGTTGTCGACGGAGTAGTCCATCATGTAGTACTGGCCCTTGAGCTCCCAGACGGGAGTGGCCATGAAGCTGGCGCCCAGGCCGTAGGCGGTGCCGCTGATGTCCTTGTCGCCGCCGATGTTGCTGACGGTCTGGAACAGGCCCTTGACCGCGAACTTCTCGGCGGTGTAGCCGGCCACGGCGCGGAAGATGCTGCTGCTCTCGGTCTCGTCGTCCTCGTCAGTCGGGTCGTAGCCGAAGTAGCCCTTGTCGTGCATCTCGTAGCCGACGCCCACCATGAAGGCGTCCTTGTCGTACACGGCCGAGCCGCTGAACAGGGACATGTAGCTGTCCTTACCCTCTTCGGGCACGTACTGCAGCGCCACGACCACGGACTCGGCCAGCTTGGGCGTCTTGTACATGATCATGTTGGTGACGCGCTCGTCGAAGCCCTTGGGACGATCGCTGTCGTCCATGTAGTTGATGTCGAAGCGCGTGACGTTACGGGTGTCGCCGATGCGGTCGCCGAAGAAGTCGACCGAGCGGCCCAGGCTCTTGATGGGCGTGTCGTGGCGGCCCCAGATGACCGAGCCCCAGTTGCCCATGACGCCGACGTAGCTGTTGCGGCTGGACAGGGTGTTGCCCTGCTCACCGTTGAAGTCGGCGAAGCTTTCGTACTGGAAGATGACGGTGAGGGCCTCGACCTCGGTCTCGTACTTGCCCTTCACGCCCAGGCGGGTGCTGTTGGACGAGACGAAGAAGCTCGAGTCCTCGCCGTTATTCAGCGACTCCATGGAGACATGAGCCTTGCCGTAGACCTTGTAGTGCATCTCGCCCGCCATCGCGGCGCCGGTCAGCATCAGGGTCATGACCATGACGGTAGTGAACAACTTCTTACTCAATGTGGGACCTCCTTGCAGTCCTCATGGGTTCGTTCCCGGTTACCACCTTGTTACCGGAAACCTCTTGGCCCCCTGTGAAGGGGGGGCATCTCTTCAATCGATCCTCAACTCCCGTGCGTCCCGTGGTGTCGCCCGTGACGCACGATCTCGCCATCCACCATGTAGATGGCATCCTCGGCGATGTTGGTCGCGTGGTCCGCGATCCGCTCGATATGCTTGGATACGACCATGAGGGAGACCAGTACGTCAACCCTGGATCCACCCTCAGTCATTTCCTGCTGAATCCGGCTTACCAGTTCGTGGTACTCCCGATCCACCTCGTCGTCGGCCGCCAGGACCTCCCGGGCCAGCGCGGCATCCATGTTGACCACGGCGTCGAGACTCTTGCTCACCATGGCCTGGGCCTTCTCCGCTATTTTGGGCAGAGTCCGGGCCGTGTCAACAATCTCTTTACCAGCCACGGCCGGCGCCGCCTCGGCGATATTCACCGCCAGGTCGCCGATCCGCTCGAGATCGTTGTTGATCTTCAGCACCGCGACCACGAACCGCAGATCGATGGCCACGGGTTGATAGAGCGCCAGGATCTTGAGGCATTCCTCCTCGAAATCCACCTCCATGAGGTCGATCTCCAGGTCGCGAGAACGGACCTGATCCACCAGGGCCGTCTCACCGGTAGAAACGATCTTCACGGCCAGGTGCAGGTTTTCTTCAACCGCGGCACTCAGCGTGAAGAGGGCTTTCTTCAGCTTGCGAAAGGAGGTTCCGAGATGGGCGTGCATGACCATGCTCCTTCTCTGGCCGCAGCGGCCGCGGCGCCTTCCCTGCGCTCACGGCGCCGGAATGTAATCGACAAGCGGTATGGCTGCAACCAACCATTGGCTGAATCAGCCGTTCCGGTTTGACAATGCGCGATCGGGTAGGGCGATGGTGAACGTGCTGCCTTGGCCCACGACGCTGGAGACAGAGGCCTCGCCGCCATGGGCCTGGGCGATGTGCTTGACGATGGCCAGACCGAGACCGGTGCCCCCCAGTTTGCGGCTGCGGGCCCGATCTACCCGGTAGAATCGTTCAAAGAGGCGCGGCAGATGTTCGGACGCGATGCCGTGGCCCTGGTCGCGAACGGTGATCAGCACTCGATCCCGATCCTGCCTTGCTGAGACCTCCACGGCGCTCTCGCTGCCGCTGTATTTCAGCGCGTTGTCCACCAGGTTGACCACCGCCTGTTCGAGCAGGGCCGGATTGGCCGACAGGTGAAGGTCGGCAGGGCAGCTGATCTTGACGGCGGGCTGGGGCTCGGTGGCGCGGGCGGTGCAGAGGTTCACGGCGTCCATGAGCACCTCGGCGACCCGGACGCTTTCCTTGCCCAGCGCCCCGGGGCCGCTGTCCTGTTCGAGTCGTGACAACGAGAGCAAGTCGTTGATGATGGCCTGGAGGCGGTCGGCCTGGCGGTTGATGATGTCCAGGAAGCGCTCGCGCGCGGCGGGCTCGTCGGGTGGCGTGGTCTGGAGGGTCTCCACGAACCCCTTGATCGAGGTGATGGGCGTGCGCAGTTCGTGGGAGACGTTGGCCACGAAGTCGCGGCGCAGCGATTCGAGTCGCCGCATGCGGGTGACGTCGTTGAGCACGAGGAGCGCGCCGAGCCGCTGGCCATCGCGACCCTGCAGGCCCGTGGCGTGGACCTGGAGGTAGCGCTCGCCGTCGCGGCGCAGCACGATCTCGCCCTCCACGGGCTCGCTGCCGGACAGCGCGGTCTTGGCCAGGGCGATGAGGTCGGGGTTCCGGGTCACTTCCTGGAGCGTGCGGCCCTTGGCCTGGCGGGCGACGATGCCGAGCAGGTCGCAGCTCGCCTGATTGACGCCGATGACGATCTCCTCGCGGTCGATGGCCAGCACGCTCTCGACCATGCTCGCCAGCACGGCTTCCTGCTCGTTGCGCTGGTTCTCGATGGTGCGGATCCGGTCCTCGAGCTGCTCCGCCATGGCGTTGAGCGCCTCGGCCAGGGCGCCGATCTCCTCGCTGTCGGCGTCGGTGGTCAGGCGCCCGCCGAACTGCCCCTGGGCGAAGCGTTCGGCGCTGGCCTTCATCTCGCGCAGGGGGGTGCTGATGCGGCGGGCCAGACCGTAGCTGATCAGGGCGGCGCACAGCGCCAGCAAAAGGCCGCCCAGGGCGATGCGCTGCTGGACGACCACCAGCGCCTGGTCGATGGATTCCAACGAGTGGGAGGTCCGCAGCACACCGATCAGCGTCTCCCCCTGCTGGATGGGCAGCGCCACGTACATGCGCTGGTGGCCGAGGGTGGCGCTATAACGGACCGCGCGACCGGGCTGGCCCCGCAGCGCCGTGGCGATCTCGGGACGGTCGGCATGGTTGTCCATCCGCTGGGGATCTTCGCTGGTGTCGCCGACGACCTGGCCATCGGGGAGGACCACCGTGATCCGCGTGTTGGCGGCCCGTCCCTTCTCGCGGCAGAATCGCTGGACCTCCTGGTGCCGGCCGGCCAGGAGTTGCGGTTGCGCCTCGGTGATCAGCAGGAGGCCACGGTCGGTGAGATCCTGGCGCGTCTGGTCGTAGAAGAATTCGCGGAGCGACCGGGACGTGTACCCCGTGATCAGCACCAGCGAGAGGACGATCACCGCCAGGAACGGAAGGAAGATGTGCCAGAGCAGGCTTCTGCGGTGCATATCACTCGCCGAGCTTGTATCCCACGCCGCGCACCGTGGTGATGTAATTGGCCGCTGGTCCCAGCTTCTTGCGCAGGCTGGCCACCTGGACGTCGACCGAGCGGCCGGTCACGGGATAATCCTCGCCATGGACGGCCCGCACGATCTGCGACCGGCTGAACACCCAGCCGGGGCGGGACGCCAGGAAGTGCAGGATGCGGAACTCGGTGTGCGTCAGGGCCACCGGCTCGTCGTTGACATGGACCTCGTACCGCCCCGGGTGAATCCTGATCTCGGCGTAGTTGAGTGCGCCGTCGGCGTCGGGGCGACCGTCGGCGCTGCGGCGCAGGACCGCGGCGACCCTGGCGGAGAGCACCTTGGGACTGAACGGCTTGGTGATGTAGTCGTCGGCGCCGGCCGCGAACCCGGCGACCACGTCCTCCTCCTCGCCCTTGGCGGTGAGGATGATCACCGGCAACGTGCTGGTGTGCTCGTTCTGCTTGAGCCGGCGACACACCTCGAGCCCGTCCAGGCCCGGGAGCATGAGATCCAGGACCATCAGGTCCGGACCGTTCTCGGCGACCAGCTCCAGCGCTTCCTCGCCACGATCGGTCACGTCGACACGGTACCCGGAGTTGAGCAGAGTGTACTCCAGGAGTTCCTGGATGTCCTCTTCATCCTCGACCACCAGAATCAACTCGTCGGCCATGGCAACCTTCTCCTTGCTGGGTGCGTTCCTCGCGGATCGCCCGGGGCTCCAGCTGAACGGGTGCTTTCCTTCATCTGGAATCGGCAGTATATGAAGAGATTGCGGACTTCAGGTTAGAATCTCGTCAACGAATTGTAAATGACGCTGATCGAGGACCGGAATCGCCGAGGAGACGGCCATGCGTATCCTGCTCGTGACCTCCCTGCTGCTGGTCGCCCAGGCCGCCCACGCCGCGCCGCTGCCCACGCCCTGGGAACGCGATCCCGAGGCCACGCCGCGCTATGCGGAAACCGTGGACTGGTGCCGGCAGCTGGCGGCCGCGCGCGACCAGGTCGCCTACGCCACCTTCGGGGTCAGTCCTCAGGGACGCGACCTGCCGCTCGTGATCTGGGACCGGGACGGGCTGGCGGACCCGGCGGCCTGCCGCGAGGCCGGGCGGCTGGTGCTGCTGGTGCAGGCCTGCATCCACGCCGGGGAGAGCTGCGGCAAGGATGCGGGCATGGGCTGGCTGCGGGACCTCTGCGACCAGGGCCCGGCGGGGATCACCGTGCTCTTCATCCCCATCTTCAACGTCGACGGCCACGAGCGCTTCTCGCCGTACGGCCGGATCAACCAGAACGGTCCGCGCGAGATGGGCTGGCGGGTGACCGCCCAGAACCTGAACCTCAACCGCGACTTCTACAAGGCCGACTGTCCCGAGATGCAGGCCTGGCTCCGGCTCTGGAACGCCTGGCGACCGGATTTCCTGGTGGATGTCCATGCCACGGACGGGGCCGACTACCAGTATGTCCTGACCTACGGCCTCGAGCGCCACGGCAACCTGGAGGCGGGACTCACGGCCTGGCTCGACCGGTACATCGCTGACATGGAGGCGCGCATGGGCGCGTCGGGGCTCGCCATCGCGCCCTACGTGAGCTTCCGGGCCTGGCACGATCCGCGCAGCGGTCTGGACAGCTGGGTGGCCGGACCGCGGTACAGCCAGGGCTACGCCGCGATCCGTAACCGGCCCGCGTTGCTCATCGAGACCCACATGCTCAAGCCCTATCCCGAGCGGGTGCGGGCCACGCGGGCCATGCTCGAGCACACGCTAGCGCACCTGGCGGACACGCGTGGCGAACTGCTCGCCCTGGTCGCGGCCGCCGACCGCCACACGGCCTCGCCTTCGTTCAGGGCCGCGCCGCTGGCCCTGGACTGGGGGCCGTCGGAGGCCCGCACCGAATTCCAGTTCCAGGGCGTGGAGTACGAGAGGGTGACCAGCGAGCTGAGTGGCGGCGACTACTTCATCTACCACGGCGACCGGCCGGCCACCTTCACGGTCCCGTTCTTCGACCAGCCGCAGGTCTCGGTGAGCGCCACCCTGCCCGAGGCGTACCTGGTGCCGCCGGAATGGGGCGAGGTCCTGGAGCGCCTGGCGCTGCACGGGGTGGCGCTGCGCCGGCTGGGCGAGCCGGTCGAACTCGCCGTGCGCGGCTGGCGGGTGCGGGATCCCCGCTGGCGGCCGGAACCCTACGAGGGACGCCACCCGCTCACCTGCGAACTCGAGCCGCTGCTCGAGCGGCGCGTGTTTCCCGCGGGCACCGCGGTGATCGACCTGGCGCAGTCCGCGGCCCGCGCCGCCGCCCACGGCCTGGAGCCGGCGGCCCCCGACGCCTTCCTGCGCTGGGGCTTCTTCGACGCCGCCATGACCCGCGTCGAGTACGTGGAGAGCTACGTCATCGAGAAACTGATGGCCGAGATGGTGGCGGCGGATCCCGGCCTGCTGGCGGAACTGGAGGCGGCCAAGGCTGCAGATCCCGAGCTGGCCGCCGACCCCTGGGCCATCCGCTACTGGTTCTATGCGCGGACCGCGTATTACGACCAGCGTGCCTACGTCTATCCCGTCGGGTGCCTCGATGATCGTAATGTTCTGGAAACATTGCTGTTGCGGTGAAATTCGATGATCGCTGCCTAACGGCATCTTCACGCAACCCTGACGGTTAACGCATTTTTAACGTTTCCTTTGCATTGGCAACACACGCCACACCTACCCTTTCGCCGTCGCCCGGATGGGCGGAACGGTTCTGTTGTCACCCCAACAAGGGATGCGTGTGATGAACAAGAGCAAGCTGATGGTCAAGGCCCTCGTCGCTGTCGGCGCCGTGTGCCTGCTGACCGGCGTGGTCGCCGCGGCTGTCGCCGTGGACGCCAAGCTTCCCCACTACCAGAAGACCAAGGGCGTCTCGGGCTCCATCAAGAGCATCGGCTCGGACACCATGAACAACCTCATGGCCCTGTGGTCCGAGGACTTCCGCGGCATGTACCCCAGCGTGCAGGTCGAGATCGAGGGCAAGGGCTCCAGCACCGCCCCGCCGGCCCTGATCAACGGGACCAGCAACTTCGGCCCCATGAGCCGCGCCATGAAGTCCAAGGAGATGGACGAGTTCGAGGGCAAGTTCGGCTACAAGGCCACCCAGCTGCGCACGAGCATCGACATGCTTGCGGTCTTCGTCCACAAGGACAACCCCATCGAGGGCCTGACCCTGCAGCAGCTCGACGCCATCTTCGCCAAGACCCGCAAGGGCGGCTATGACAAGGACATCAGGACCTGGGGCGACCTGGGCCTGACCGGCGAATGGGCGAACAAGCCCATCAGCCTCTACGGTCGTAACAGCGCCAGCGGCACCTACGGCTACTTCAAGGAGCACGCGCTGTTCAAGGGCGACTACAAGGACAGCGTCAAGGAGCAGGCCGGCAGCTCGAGCGTGGTCCAGGGCGTGGCCAGCGACAAGTACGCCATCGGCTACAGCGGCATCGGCTACAAGACCGCCGACGTGCGCGCGGTGGCTCTGAGCGCCGACACCGGTCGCCACCCCCAGTTCGTGGGCGCCGTGGCCGACAACGCTTACACTGGCGAGTACCCCCTGGCGCGGTTCCTGTACCTGACCGTGAACCACAAGCCGGGCAGCCAGCTCGATCCCCTGCGCCGCGAGTTCGTGAAGTACCTCTTCTCGAAGGACGGCCAGCTGAACGTGGTGAAGGACGGCTACTATCCCGTGACCGCCGCCATCGCCCGCGAAGAACTGCAGAAGCTGGGGATCGAGCCCGGCTTCTAGGATCGCTCGACGATCCGGCATTCTGGGGGTCGGTCCGGTGGACGGGCCGACCTCCAGGATTGCCGGAGAGCGACGCCGGCCCCGGAAAGGGACGCCATGGACAAGAAGCAGCAGGCCACAGGACAGGTGTTCTCCGGCCGGACGCGGCAGCGGCGGCCCAAGAAGTCGGTCCTAGTGAAGGACCGCCTGGCCCGCTGGATCATCTCCCTCGGCGGCATCGGCAGCATCCTGGCCGTCTCCATGGTCGGCCTCTTCCTCTTCTACGTGGTTCTGCCGCTCTTCCTCGCTCCCGGCCTCGAGGAGCAGAACACCCTCGCGGCCGGCGACCTGCCGGCGCGCGTGGTGTACGTGGGCATCAACGAGTACGCCACCATCACCTGGACCCTGCACCGCGACGGTTCGCTGGAGGTGCGGAGCCTCGCGGACGGCCGGATCCTCGAGCAGGCGGCGATCCCGGACGCCGAGCTGCTGACCTGCTGGTCGTTCAGCATCGAGGGCGACCGCTGCGCGTTCGGCTACAGCGACGGTTCGGCGCGGGTCGGGACCATCGGTTTCTCCACCCGCTATCTCGAGGCCGATGAGGTCCCCGCGGACATCCGGAACATCGCCGTCGGCTCGGCGGCGCCCTGGCAGCGGGGCGTGGTGGAGCGCACGCCCGAGAATCAGTTCCGCTTCCAGGAACTCGACCTCGCCATCGGCGACCCGGTGCCGCTGGCCACGAGCCCGCTGGTCAGGATCGATCAGAGCCTCGGCAACTCCGGGCCCATGCTCGCCGCCCTCGACGGCGCCGGCGTGCTGCACATGAGCAGCCTCCGCGAGCGACGCAACCTGCTCACCGGCGAGGTCACCGTCACCACCACCGGCGGCAGCCTCGACCTGCGGGCGGCGGGGCTGCTCGGCGAGAGCGGCATCGCCCCCGCGCAGCTGCTCCTGACCGGCCTCGGTGACAACGCTATGCTGGCCTGGTCGGACGGCCGCCTGATCCGGATCGACACCGCCGACCCCGAGGATCTGCAGCCCACGGGCGAGGTCGACCTGGTGCCCGAGGACGGACACCGCCTGACCGCCATCTGCTTCCAGATCGGCAAGGCCTCGCTGGTGACCGGCGACGATCTGGGTCGGATCCGCGTCTGGTTCCGCGTCAAGGATCCCGACGCCGAGAACCACGACGGGACCTCGCTGGTCCTGGCCCACGAGCTGCCCGGCATGGCGGCCGTGGCCACGGCGCTTTCGCCGTCGGCCCGGATGCGCAGCGTGGTGGCCGGTTTCGCCGACGGGACCGTGGCGCTCTACCACATCACCAGCAACCAGCTCACCGCCCAGGTGGACGCCACCGAGGACGACGAGCCCCTGGACTTCGTGACCCTGGGCCCGCGCGACGACGTGATCCTGGCCCGTGCGGCCGACGTCACAAGGGTCTGGCGCATCGACGCGCCGCATCCGGAGACCAACTGGACCTCGCTCATGGGCAAGGTCTGGTACGAGGGCTACAACGAACCGACCTGGGTCTGGCAGTCCTCGGCGGCCACCGACAGCTTCGAGCCCAAGTACAGCCTGATGCCGCTGATCTTCGGCACCATCAAGGCCACCTTCTACAGCCTGCTGTTCGGCTTGCCGTTGGCCTGGTTCGCCGCGCTCTACACCTCGGAGTTCCTGCACCCGCAGGCCAAGGCCCGCATCAAGCCGGTGATCGAGCTGATGGCGAGCCTGCCGTCGGTGGTGCTGGGCTTCCTGGCCGCGTTGGTCTTCGCCCCGTTCCTCGAGAAGCTGGTACCGGAGACCCTGACCGCCATGCTGACGGTGCCCTTCTGTTTCCTGGCCGGCGCTTACCTCTGGCAGCTGCTGCCCCAGCAGAAGGCGCTGCTCTGGGAGAGGTACAAGTTCGCGCTGATGTTCGTCGGGTTGCCCGCAGGGCTGCTGCTGGCCGGCGCCCTCGGCCCGGGAGTCGAGCGCACGCTCTTCGCCGGCGACATCGTGGCCTGGCTCGACGGACAGATCGGCTCGGGCACCGGCGCCTGGATGTTCCTGCTGCTGCCCCTGAGCGCCCTGGCCCTCTTCGTCTTCAACACGCAGGTGGTGGACGGCTGGCTGCGCCAGAGCAACCGCGACTGGTCGCGGCTGCAGTTCGGCCTGGTCGACCTGGCGCGGTTCGCCATCAGCTCGGCGGCGGTCCTGATCCTGGCCTGGGGCTGCTCCGGCCTGCTGGCAGCCATGGGGCTCGACCCCCGCGGCAGCTACGTCGACACCTACGTCCAGCGGAACGCCCTCGTGGTGGGGGTGGTCATGGGCTTCGCCATCATCCCCATCATCTACACCATCAGCGAGGATGCGCTCTCGGCGGTGCCCAACCACTTGCGTGCCGCCTCGCTGGGCGCCGGCGCCACGCCCTGGCAGACCGCGGTGCGGGTGATCATCCCGCCGGCCATCAGCGGGCTCTTCTCCGCCATGATGATCGGCCTGGGCCGCGCGGTGGGCGAGACCATGATCGTCCTGATGGCCGCGGGCAACACGCCGGTCATGGAGTGGAACATCTTCAACGGCTTCCGCACGCTGTCGGCCAACATCGCCGTCGAGCTGCCCGAGGCGGTCCAGAACAGCACGCACTACCGGACGCTGTTCCTGGCCGCCCTGACGCTGTTCGTGATGACGTTCATCCTCAACACTGCGGCCGAGGCGGTGCGGATCCGCTTCCGCAAGAAGTCGCTGGAGCTATGAGCACCGACGCCCTCAAGACCCAGCCCCCGCCGACGCCGGCGCCGGTGCGTCCGGCCCGCCGGCGCAGCCGCCAGTCACGGGTGGTCACCAGCATGCTGGCCCAGGGCGAACCGCTGCTCTGGTTCACCGGCGGCGGCCTGGTGCTCAGCTGCGTGATGATCGTTGGCCTGCTCGCGCTGGTCTTCTACCAGGGCTTCGGGACCTTCTGGCCGCAGCCGGTGGTGAGCCTGACCACCAGCGACGGCCAGACCGTCTGGGGCGAGGTCACCCGCCACGACAGCTTCCAGCCCGAGCCCTCGCTCCTGGACGGCCTGGCGCCCAGGGAGCGTGCCGAGGCCGAGGCCGAGCTGGTCGCCAGCGAAGGCTGGCTCGCCCGACGGCTGGTGCGGTCGGGCAACTTCGAGCTCTCGGGCGAGCACTTCAACTGGGTCAGCGATTACGAGATCGTTCCGGGCGGCGAGACACGGCCCGAGTGGGCGCTGGTGTTCGAACGCCTGTCGTGGGGCCGGTTCTACGGCGAGCCGACCGCTTACGTGGTCGACGGCGAGGTCCGCGCCGAGGAGCCGGCGGCGATCTGGGCCGCCTTCCAGGCCGAGCACGCCGAGGTCCGCGAGCGCTACCGCGAGCAGCGCCACCTGGAGACCCACGCCGTCGCCCGGCTGAACCATCGCCTCGAGCAGGCCCGCCTCGCCGCGCGCCAGGCCGAGCTCGATCACGGGCTCGATTCGCCCGAGTGGCGGGCCCGCGACGCGGCCTCGCGTCAGGTCGAGGAGCAGACCCGCCAGCAGTTCGCCGACCTCTCGCGCCAGATCGAGGAGCTACGCGCGGAGAACCGGCGCTTTGTCCTGCGTCTGCGCACCGGCGATGGACAGGAGACCGAGCTCGCCCTCGGCGACATCGTGCGGGCCTATCCCGCGAACCAGCTCTCGCTGGGCGAGAAGATCGGTCTCTATGCCTCGCGCTGGCGCGAATTCCTCGTCGACGAGCCGCGCGAGGCCAACAGCGAGGGCGGGGTCTATCCGGCCATCTTCGGCACCGTGGTCATGACGCTGATCATGTCGATCCTGGTGGTGCCGTTCGGCGTGCTGGCGGCGCTATACCTGCGCGAGTACGCCAAGGCCGGCGCCGTGGTCTCGGCGGTGCGCATCTCCATCAACAACCTGGCCGGCGTGCCCAGCATCGTCTTCGGCGTGTTCGGGCTGGGCTTCTTCAGCTACATCATCGGCGGCGCCATGGACCAGGCGTTCTTCGCCGCCAAGCTGCCCAGCCCGACGTTCGGCACTGGCGGCGTGATGTGGGCCTCGCTCACGCTGGCGCTCCTGACGCTGCCGGTGGTCATCGTGGCCACCGAGGAGGCGCTGGCCGCAGTTCCCGGCTCCATGCGCGAGGGCAGCTACGCCTGCGGCGCCTCCAAGTGGCAGACCATCCAGCGCATCGTGCTGCCGCGCGCCATGCCGGGCATCATGACCGGCGCCATCCTGGCCATGGCCCGCGGCGCCGGCGAGGTGGCGCCGCTGATGCTGGTTGGCGCGGTGAAGCTCGCCCCCGAGCTGCCCATCGACGGCATCGCGCCTTACCTCCACCCCGAGCGCAGCTTCATGCACCTGGGTTTCCACATCTACGACCTCGGCTTCCAGAGCCAGAACTCGGAGGCCGCCAAGCCCATGGTGTTCACCACGACGCTGCTCTTGATCCTGATCATCACCGCCCTGAACCTGGCGGCCATCTGGCTGCGGACCCGCCTGCGCCGCAAGTTCGTGGCGTCGCAATTCTAGGCATGACTTGCTCGAGGTCGACATGAGCGAGGAGAGAGATATGGAAGCCCAGACGTCGGAGACCGAGGTCCCCGCCACCGTGAAGCCAGGCGCTCAGAAACGGGGCCGGACCGGTGAGAGCCGGCTCGAGGCCATCGCCGCCGGCGCCACCGTCGAGAGCGATATCCACGACGAGCTGAAGCACGAAGAGGCGGTGCTCGAGGTCCAGAAGTTCAACCTCTGGTACGGGCAGAAGCAGGCGCTCTTCGACATCACCATGCCGGTGCCGCGCGGCAAGGTGACCGCGCTGATCGGTCCCTCGGGCTGCGGCAAGTCCACGTTGCTGCGGTCGGTGAACCGGCTCAACGACCTCATCGGCACGGTGCGCCACGAGGGCGACATGCTCCTGAACGGCGACTCGATCTACGGCCGCTCGGTGGACGTCATCGAGCTGCGCCGCCGCATGGGCATGGTCTTCCAGAAGAGCAACCCGTTCCCCATGTCGATCTTCGAGAACGTGGTCTACCCGTTGCGCATCGACGGCGAGCGCAATCGCAACGTGCTCAAGGACGTCTGCGAGCGCACGCTCAAGGGCGCCGCGCTCTGGGATGAGGTGCACGACCGGCTGGGCGAGTCGGCCCTGGGCATGTCCGGCGGCCAGCAGCAGCGCCTGTGCATCGCGCGCGCCATCGCCGCCGAGCCCGAGGTCCTGCTCATGGACGAGCCCTGCTCGGCGCTCGACCCCATCGCCACCAGCAAGATCGAGGAGCTGATCAACCAGCTCCGCGGCGAGTACTCGATCCTCATCGTGACCCACAACATGCAGCAGGCGTCGCGCGTGAGCGACTACACCGCCTTCATGTACCTGGGCCAGCTCATCGAGTACGGACCGACGGCGGAGATCTTCACCAATCCGCACCTCAAGGAGACCGAGGACTACATCACGGGGCGGTTCGGGTAGGGCCGGGGTATCCCGAAAATCTGTTCTTGGTGGGTTCGGGGCCGGCGTCATGCCGGCCCCGTAATGCTGTCAGGCATGGCGCTTCAGCGGACCATTTGCACCTGTTTCATGGGCAGTGGCGCGATGGTGGCCTCACCCTCGGTGTGCAGATGGAGCACGCCCTGGGGCGTGGGCATCATCACGTGGATCTTCTGCGGCAGGCCCGGCTCCACCGCGGCGGTGGGGTTGCCGTAGCAGACATAGCCCTCGATGGCGACGGGCGGCTGCCACAGCCCGTCCTCGAACACGCTGTACGCCACGGGAGCCTGCTGGCCGATGCGGCTGTCGCCCGCGGTGAAGAAGGCGAAGAGGCGGCCGAAGGCGGTGACCAGATCGGGAATGCGTGCGGTGGTCACTCCGGGTACCTGGACCGGCGGCGCCCACTCGCCCCAGCGATCGCGCTGGGTGTGCCACAGGGTGGGCGAATTCTTGGCGACGTAGACCATGTGCAGGGTCCCGCCGAGCCCGGACATGGCCACGTTCGAGCGCGAACGCTGATCGGGCAGCCTCACGTTGTGGCCCCAGCCCCAGCCCGCCTCGGCCACGTAATAGATCGGCTTGCTGTCGTTGTTCTTGCCGCCGTGGGCCAGGTGCAGCGCGCCGTCGAAGCCGGCGAGGCTCGCCCGGCGCGACGACCGTATGTCGGGGATCTCCACGGGCTCTTGCCAGGCGCGGCCGTCCCAGACGCTGTGCGCCAGGACGAAACTTCCGGGCGTGGCCACCATGTGCAGGACTCCGTCGCACACCGCCAGCGAGGGGGACATGCCGCTGCGGTGGTGTGCGAGGTGAACCGGTGCGGTCCACTGGCCGTCGACGAGGCGCGCGTGGATGATATCCTTGCCGCTGGTGCAGGACACCGCGTGCAGGGCGCCGTCTTGCCAGACAGCGTCCATCTCGCCATAGAAGGCCTCGAAACCGGGAATCTCGGCGGCCTGGGAGAATTCGAGGGGGTCGGCGGCGGCGGGGAGGGTGCTCAGGACGATCACGCAGAGAGCGGATAGGGCGAGGCGCATGGGCTTCTCCTCCAGCGAGGGGTGGTTGATTGAGGGAGCACTATCAAGATCCGTGCCGTCTGTCAATCAACCAGGCCAGGGCCAGCAGGGTCCCCGTCCCCGCCAGCAACGACCATCCCGGCGCCAGGCCGAATCCCGCCGGCAGGAAGCCCAGTAGCGCGGCCACCGCGGCGGTGATCAGCGCGTATGGCAGCTGGGTGCGCACGTGGTCATGAGGCTCGACCTCGCAGGCGATGGACGTCACGATGGTGGTGTCGCTGAAGGGAGAGCAGTGGTCGCCGAAGACCGCTCCGCTGAACACCGCCGCCACGGTGGCGTGCAGGAGCTGGGGGTCGCCGCCGCCCGCGGTCGCGGCGGCCGGGATCGCCAGGGGGAAGAGGAGGCCCATGGTGCCCCAGGAGGTGCCGGTGGCGAAGGAGATCAGGGCGCCGGTGACGAAGGTGGCCAGCGGCACCAGGGCGGGGGACTGGGCCTGGCGGACGAGTCCGGCGATGAGGTCGGCCGTGCCCAGGGCCTGCACCACGCTGCCCAGGATCCAGGCCGCGATCAGCACGAACACCGGCGCGACCATGGTGCGCAGGCCATGCGCGAACGCGCGGTTCGCCCGGCTCACGCGATCCGTCGGGCGACCGGGTATGAACGCGGTGGCGACCAGGGTGGCCACCACGCCGGCCAGGACCATCACCAGGGGTCCGGCGTCCGATCCGAAGGCCGCCACCAGCCGGTCGCGACTCGGCGGCCAGAGAGGCCCGGGACTGCCGAGGACCAGGAAACCCAGGACGAACGCCACCAGCAGGGCGGCCAGGGGCACCAGGGCTGCCCTGGGGCTGCCCGCCACGGTTGACGCGTCGGGGGGCGGGTCCGTCGCAGTTCCCCTGGCGGCACGTTCGAACGCCGCCATGGGACCAGGCGCGAATCGCCAGACGATGGCGGCGACCAGCAGGATCAGCGTGAACCAGCAGTGGAAGTTGTAGGGCAGCGAGCGCAGGAACTCGGCGTACGGGTTCACCGCGAGCCCGGCCAGCCGGAATCCTTCCTCGATCATGGTCAGCTGGAAGGCGATCCAGGTGGAGACGAGCGCCACGCAGGCCACCGCCGAGGAGGTGGAGTCGACGATGTAGGCGAGCTTGACCCGGGCCACGCCGCAGCGGTCGGCCAGGTCGCGACCCACGCGGCCGACCATCATGCTGTTGGCCAGACCGTCGAAGAAGCAGAGCAGGCCCAGGCCCATGGCGGCCAGCTGGAAGCGTCGGGCGGCGTCGCGTCCCGGGGGGGCGAGCCGTCGCAGCAGGGTGGTGAAACCGCCGCCGGCCTCGAGCACCGCGGCGAAGCCGCCGAGGACCAGGGTGAAGGCGATGGCGCCGGTCTTCCAGGGGCTGACGAGGCTCGGCGCGAGGTGGTCGCGGAACACGGCGAGATAGGCCTGCCAGGGGTCGCCGCCGCAGAGCAGGACCGAACCCAGGAAACCGCCGATCAAGAGACCCGCGAGGGCGCGGCGCGTGAGCAGGATCACCAGCAGCGCGGCCAGCGGCGGCCAGAGCGCGGCGGACCGGCCGGGGTCGACCGCCAGGTAGGCGGTGACCGCCACGATGGCGATGGCGACCCCGACGCGGAGATGGTTCATCGGCCCGTGCTCCCCGGATGCTCGGTTCAGGCCTCCAGCCGCCGGTACACGATGCGGTGCGGCCGATCCGCCTCCTCGCCGAGGCGCCGGCGCTTGTCCTCGAGGTAGTCGGAGAAGTTGCCCTCGAACCAGCGCACCTCGCTGTTGCCCTCGAAGGCCAGGATGTGGGTGCAGATGCGGTCGAGGAACCAGCGGTCGTGGCTGACCACCACGAGGCAGCCGCCGAAGTCCAGGAGCGCGTCCTCGAGCGCGCGGAGCGTGTCCACGTCGAGGTCGTTGGTGGGCTCGTCCAGCAGGATCACGTTGGCGCCCGACTTGAGCAGGTTGGCCAGGTGGACCCGGTTGCGCTCGCCGCCCGAGAGCGTGCCCACCTTCTTCTGCTGGTCGGCGCCCTTGAAGTTGAAGCCGGCGCAGTAGGCGCGGGCGTTGACGAGGCGGCCGCCGAGGTCGAGCTCCTCGGCCCCGCGGCTGATGTTGTCGTAGACCGACTGCTCGTCGTCGAGGTCGTCGCGGGCCTGGTCGACGTAGGCCAGCTGCACGGTCTCGCCGATGCGCAGCGTGCCGGCGTCGGGCTCTTCCTCGCCGGTGATCATCCGCATGAGCGTGGTCTTGCCGGCGCCGTTGGGACCGATGACGCCCACGATGCCGCCCTTGGGCAGGTGGAAATCGAGGCCGTCGAAGAGGAGCTTGTCGCCGAAGGACTTCTTGAGGCCGGCGCCCTCGACCACGAGGTCGCCCAGGCGCGGGCCGGCGGGGATGCGGATCTGCGCCGCGCGCTGCTGCATGGCGCGGTCCTGCTCCACCAGCTCGTCGTACCGCGAGAGGCGCGCCTTGCTCTTCTTGTGGCGGGCCTTGGGTGAAGTGCGCACCCACTCGAGCTCGCGCTCGAGGGTCTTGAGCCGCTTCTGATCCTGCTTCTCGGCCTGCAGCAGCTTGGCCTGTTTCTGCTCGAGCCAGCTCGAGTAGTTGCCCTCCCAGGGCACGCCCTTGCCGCGGTCCAGCTCGAGGATCCAGCCGGTGACGTTGTCCAGGAAGTAGCGGTCGTGGGTGACCAGGACCACGGTGCCGTGGTACTCGCGCAGGTGCTTTTCGAGCCAGGCCACCGACTCGGCGTCGAGGTGGTTGGTGGGCTCGTCCAGGAGCAGGAGGTCGGGCTTCTCCAGCAGCAGGCGGCAGAGCGCCACGCGGCGCTTCTCGCCGCCGGAGAGCGTAGCCACCGCCTGGTCGCCGGGGGGGCAGCGCAGCGCGTCCATGGCCACCTCGAGGCGGCGGTCCAGCTCCCAGCCCTCCACCGCGTCGATCCGGTCCTGCAGTTCGCCCATCTCGGTCATCAGGGCGGTCATCTGGTCGGGGTCGATGTCGGGATCGCACATGGCCTGGGAGATCTCGTTGAAGCGGTCGACCATGTCCTGGACCTCGCGGACCGCCTCCATGACGTTGCCCTTGACGTCGAGGTCGGGATTCAGCTCGGGCTCCTGGGGGAGCCAGCCCACCTTGACCGAGGGGTCGGGATAGGCCTCGCCCTCGAACTCGGTCTCCACGCCGGCCATGATCTTCAGCAGGGTGCTCTTGCCCGATCCGTTCAGACCGATGACGCCGATCTTGGCGCCGGGGAAGAAGCTGAGCCAGATCCCGTCGAGGATCACGCGGTTGGGCGGCACGGTCTTGCGCAGTCCCTGCATGGTGAAGATGTACTGCTGGGCCATGGGTCGGTTCTCCGGGTTGGGGGTCGTCGCTCGCGGCGGGGACCATACTGGCGGTCGCCGTGCCCACAAGCAAGCCGGATCCGGTGGGATGGCCAGGGGGCGGCCTCGTTTCTGGACCGGGCGGCGTGGATCCGGTACAATGAAGGCGAGGGATGGAAGGCCCGGAGCGTCCAACGCTTCGGTGTCTTTTTTGGTTTCGCGACGGAGAGGTCCATGCGGCGATTTCAGGGTCGATGGAGCCAGGTGGCGGCGCTGCTGGTGGTTGGCGTGTCCGCCGCCCAGGGGGCCACGCTCCTGCTGGGCACCGAAGGATCGGCGCCCTACCGCGACCTGGCGCAGGCTCTGGCGGCGGCGGCCCCCGGCGACGAGATCCTCATCGGTCCGGGAACCTACACGGCGGCCGACCTCTGCCTCGAGGCCGACGTCACGCTGCGCTCGCTGGAGGGCCCCGAGGCGACGATCCTCGATGGACGCGACCAGTCGCGGCTCATGGAGATCGAGGGACCGTGCCGGGTGACCCTGGCTGGCCTGTCCTTCGTCCACGGCTGGATCGGCAGCGAGGGGGGCGAGGGCGCGGTGATGTACGTGCGCAACGGGGCCCAGGTGGCGGTCCGGGACTGCGTCTTCGCCGACAACGCCGTGGGCTGGGACAGCGGCGCGGTCCATGTCCGCCACGCCGGGACCGAGGTGACCCTCTCCGGCTGCACGTTCCTACGCAACCAGGCGGTGCACAGCGCGGGGGCGGCGGGCGTCATCTGGGATGCCGTGCTGCGCGTGGAGGATTGCCTCTTCGTGGAGAACACCTCGGATCGGATCGGGGCGGCGCTGTCGACCTGGCGCGGGGGCCGGCTCCTGATCCGGAACTCGATCTTCCTGCGCAACGCCGCCGATGCTGCCACGGTGGTCATCGAGGGGGCCTCGGCCGAGATCATCGGCTGCACGTTCCACAACAACGATTCGCTGGATCACGGCACCATCCTGGTCCACCAGACCGATGACGTGGTGATCCGGAGCTGCATCATCACCGGGGACTGGGACGGGGCCGGGCTCGTGTTCCTCGATGCGACCGGTCGCCACGAGGACAACCTTTATTTTGGCAACGCCGGGGGCGCGATCCTGGGTGACGCTCTGCATGCTTCGGAGATCGTGGCCGACCCGCTCTACTGCGACCACCTCCGGGACGACCTGCACCTCAGCCCGCGATCGCCGGCGTGGCGACCGGACGGCGATGCCTGGCTGGGCGCCCTGGGCGTGGGCTGCGACGAGCGTGGCGGCGATCCGCTGAGCCGCACCCCTGAACAGAGCCCCTATTGAGGCTTCCCCGTGGAATCGAGACTCCAGCGGGCTTGTTGACAAATCCCTGCATTTCAACCCGCTCATCTGCGCTGGTTTGCCGCCTGGTTCTTTTTTTTGCCACCTCCACGGGCGATATGCTAGACTCGCATCCATGAACACGTTGATCGGAGAGGCATCATGAGACCCCACCTCATCGTCGCCCTGCTGCTCCTGTCGATCCTGGTCTTCAGCGATGGCACGGCCCGGGAGCCAGCGGCCGACCCCTCGTTCCAGCGTTCCCTGCCCCCACCGCGCGCTCGACGGACCATCGAGGGCGACCTCTGCGTCACGGCCTTCGCCCTGTCTCACGGCGAATCGCGCCAGCTGGATCTCTGCCAGGCCTGGAACGATTACGACCCCGGCGCCTTCGGCTGTTCACCCTGTGCCCTGCCCGGCCCCGAGGTGGTGGCCGCGCTCGACACCCAGCCCGGCGAGCTGCTGCGGGTCCAGACCTCCGTGCTGTCGGGCGATCCCGATGTGCGCGTCTACCTGGCCACGGACTGCGAGGATCCCGAGAGCAGCTGCCTGGCGGCGGCCACGTCCGCGGCGGGCGTACTGGAGCATACTGTGGTCGGCGGTGGCGATCTCTACCTGTTCGTCGATACCACCGGCGAGTGCGGCGAGGTCGAGGTCTCGCTCCAGCGCACGGCCAGCACGACGAGGACCACCTTCAGCGCGCTCAAGGCGGTCTATCGCTGAGAGACCGTCGCGCCTTGCAGCGAGGCCCCGGATCAGCGATCCGGGGCCTCGGCGTGTCAGGGCGGCGGCTGGCTACTTGGTCAGGACCAGCTTCTGGTTGCTGACGCCCTCGGCGGTCTTCAGGACCGCGAGGTAGAGGCCCGAGGGCAACGCCCGTCCCGCCTGGTCACGGCCGTCCCAGACCGCTTCGTGGGCGCCGGCCGGCCGGCGGCCCGTGGCCAGCACCGCCACCTCCCGACCGCGCAGGTCGTGCACCGCCAGGTGCACCGGACCGCCGCGCAGGAGAGAGAAGGCCAGGGTGACCCGGGGGTTGAACGGATTGGGCCAGGCCCGGGTGAGGCCGGCGATCAACGGGACCTCGTCACCGGGAGCGGCGGTCACGCTGCTGGCGTAGCACACGGTGAGGGCATCGTTGTTGGTGTCGTAGCTGTAGCAGTAGCCGGTGACGATGATGTCGCCGCCCGGGCCCACGGCCACGTCGCGGGCCTCGTCGCTCTGGCCGAACCCGTCGAAGCGCACCGCCCAGAGCTGGCTGCCGTCGGCGGGGTCGAAGCCCACGGTGGCCACGTCCCAGCCGGTGCCCGAGCCGTCGCTGAAGCCGCTGGCCACCACGGTGCCATCGGGCGCCACGGTGACGCAGGTGGCCACGTCGTACCAGTCCGGGGGGCCGGCGTAGCTGCCCTGCCAGAGCGGGGCGCCATCCAGGCTGGAGAACTTGGCCACGAGGTAGTCGGCGCCGGAGACGCCGGCCATGACGATGTCGCCATTGGCGTCCATGGACATGCCGCGGGGATCGTCGGCGCCGGTGCCGCCGCTGTTCCAGCGCTGGGCCCAGACCTCGTTGCCGTCGGCCGCCGCGAAGCGGTAGAGCACCAGGTCGTAACCAGTGGTTGCTTCCCAGGTCCGTGAGCCGAGGATCACGTCGTCGTTCTCGGCGATGGCGAGCCAGCCCGAGAGCGCCTCGAAGTTGGCCACCGCGCCGGGGCGCTGGACGCGCCAGTCGACCTCGCCGAAGGCCGGGTCGAAGGCCACCACGATCATGTCCGAGGCGTCGAGCGAGACCCCGAGCATGCCGCAGATCACCGGCCGGCCCTGGCTGTCCACCGCGATGTCCCAGCCCACGTCGTCGAGCATGTCCTCGCTGGCGATGGTCTGCGACCACTGCTGGGTGCCGGTCTCGCTGGCGTACTTCTGCACGATGATGTCGTAGAAACCGGTGCCGAAGGCGCGGCCCACCACGTACAGGTTGTTGTCCTGATCGACCGCCGCCGCCACGGCCCGTTCGTTGTACTGCGTCGAGTAGGTTTCGAACCAGACCAACTGTCCGGTCTCACCGTCCACTCGCAGGACGATGATGTCGTCGCCGCCGGTGCCTCAGCTGTCGCAGGACGACAGGTAGCCGGCCACCAGCAGGTCGCCACGATGGTCGAGGACCATGTCGGTCAGTTCCATGTCGTTGCCGTCGGGGTCGATGTATTCGTAGGTCCAGAGCACCGAGCCGTCGGTGCTGTCCAGCTTGCGGATGAGGATGTCGGCGGGCCCGCCCGGGTCGGTGCGCATGCCGCCGACCAGGACGCTGCCGTCGCTTTCGGTCAACACGGCCACGCCGTCATCGAGCAGTCCGGCGCCGCCGTCGTGGATATCCGACCAGCCCAGCGTCGGCTCCTGGGCACCGGCGGCCGCGGTCAGCAGGGCCAGCAGCCCCAGCGTGGCGCCGGCGATGCGGAGAATCTTCATGGTGGCTCCTTGCCAGGGTGCAGGGACGCCCGGGATCTCCGGGCGCGCACCGTCATCTTGGGATCGTCTTCAGGTCCTATTTTACCACGGATCGTGCGGTTTGGAAAGCAGAGCGTTCTAGTTGGACAATTCCGCGGGAGCGTAGTCGGCAGGGATCTCGAACCAGTCCCGGGGCACGGTGACCGCGGCGGAGGACAGCAGCCTGCTCTCGCTATGCCCCTTGCGGCTCAGGATGCGCAGGTTGCTGGCCGAGCGCACTGGCACTCCCTCGAGGCGCTCCAGTTCGGCCAGGGCCTGCTGGCCGCCGGGCAGGGCGGCCAGGGCGGGCTGCGTGGCCTGGTGCAGCAGCGCGTAATCCACGGGGATCTCGCGAGTGAGCCAGATCTCGCTGGTGGTGATCTGGTTGCCGAGATGGAGCTCGACGATCCAGCGGCGGCAACGGAAGCCATCCACCGTGGCGTTCTCGCCGGTGTCGGTGACCTGGGCCATCACCTCCAGCATGCTGTGCAGACGGCTGGTGGGCAGGCCGGCACGGCCGGTGGTGTCGGCGGCCAGCAGCGCCAGCTGGGCGGCGACCTGGTCGGTGGTCAGGGTGGTCCAGGTGCGCTGTGCATGATCCAGGGTGGTGAGGCGGCTTCGGGCGGCGTCGATGAGGAAACTGCCCTCGCGGCTGTCCCGCCGCGCCTGGCCGGCGGGGCCGAGCCAGAGCGTGGTCGTCTCGACCGCGGCCTCGCGGAACTGGCCCGGCAGCGACATGGCGTCGGTGCGGGTCTCGGTCACGAGCTTGTGGGCGGCGATCCGCTCGCCGGCGGGCTCGCCCGAGCATGCCGCGAGCAGCGCGATCAGCATCAACAGGCAAGATTGGCGTGGGCGCATCGGTCGGGCTCTCCTCTGGCGATGGGTCGACGATAGGCCCCAGGCCGGCGAATGACAAGGGTCGGGGCCGACCTCCTTCCCCCTTGTCTCCCTGGCCCGAGCCTGCTTTCATGACCCGGTTGCAACATCACGACCAGCGACCCTTGCCAGGAGGCTGTTCCCATGCGCCGCTGCCTGCCATTCCTCTTGACCCTGCTGCTGGCCTCGTCGGTGCTGGCCCAGGAGGGCCCGCTCCCCTTCACCCTCGAGGATTTCCTGCAGGTGCCCACCCTGGGTTCCGTCAGCGTCTCTCCCGATGGCGAGCACGTCGCCTGGATCGAATCGCGCCGCGATCTCGAGAGCGACGAGCGCCTCAGCCAGCTCTGGATCGCCGACAAGGACGGCGACCGGATCCGCCGGCTGACCTGGGAGAACGAGCGGACCGGCGGCCTGGCCTGGCGACCCGGCGGCGCCCTCAGCTTCCTGCGCACCCAGGACGACGCGAGCCAGGTCTGGATCAACACCCTCGACGGCGCCGAGCCGCGGCCGGTGACCGCCTTCGCCGAGGGCGTGCAGGCCTACTGGTGGTCCCCCGACGGCCAGTGGCTCGCCGTGCTGGCGCCGGCCGGCGAGGACGCAGAGGAGACGCCGGACACCGACGAGGACGACGATGCGGAGGATGACGACCGGGCCGACTGGATCGTCCACGATCGCCTCGAACAGCCCGACGAGTACCCCCAGCTCTGGCTCGTCCCCGCGGGCGCCGCCACCACACCCGACGACGAGCGTGAGGCCCGCCGCCTCAGCGACCCTCCCTTCCACGTGTATGCGGTGTCCTGGTCGCCCGACGGCACGACCCTCGCGGTGACCTACAACCCGCTCTTCTCGAGTCTGGTCGACGAGGAGCAGCGGGTGGCGCTGGTGGACGTGGCCAGCGGCGAGTGGCGCGACATCAGCGACCCCGCGCGCCACAGCTCCCACGCCGCCTTCAGCCCCGACGGCACGAAGGTGGCCTACTTCACCGACCGTGAGGCCGACTACCGCGCCTACCTCAACCTGAAGGATCTGGTGGTCCACGACCTCACCAGCGGCGCCACCGAGGTGGTCACGCCCGGCCATCAGCTGACCATCGGCGGCACCGGTTCCACGCCGAGCCACGACCCGCTCTGGAGCCCCGACGGCAAGGCTCTCTATCTCAGCGCCGCCCAGGGCACCACCCACGACCTCCACCGCGTCGAGCTGAAGCGCAAGGAGCTCGAACCGGTGACCCGCCTCGCGGGCGACCTGAGCAGCTGGTCGTTGCGCGGCGAGACCCTGGCCTACGTGGAGTCGGCGCTCCACGAACCGGGCGCGCTTTACGTCCGCCCCGTCAAGAAGGACCGGCCGCGCCTGCTGGCCTCGGTCAACGAGCGGGTGGCGGACTTCGCGCTGCAACCGCCCCGGAAACTCCAGCTCCCCGGCAAGGACGGCGTGGTGGTGGAGGGCTTCCTGTTCCTGCCCCCCGGCGCCGGCGACAGCGACCGCCTCCCCGGCATCATCGAGATGCACGGCGGCCCCTTCGCGCGCTACGGCAACGCCTGGACCACCCGCTATCCCTGGCAGGTGCTCAGCCAGGCGGGCTTCGCGGTCTTCATCGCCAACCCGCGCGGCGGCACGGGTTACGGCGAGGAGTTCCAGCGCGGGGTCTACCGCAACTTCGGCACCGACGACTTCGACGACCTCATGAGTGCCGTGGACGCCCTGGTCGAGCGCGGCGTCATGGATGGCGCGCGCCTGGGCTTCACCGGCTACAGCTACGGCGGCCTGATGACCAACGTGGTGATCAGCCGTACCGACCGCTTCCGCTGCGCCGTGTCCATCGCCGGTATCTGGAACTACACCTCGGCCATGGGCCAGAACAACCCGCAGCTCTTCATCGACAGCTACCGCCAGCCGTGGGCCGGCGACCTGCAGCGCATGTGGGAGCACAGCCCGGCGTCACGGGCCGACCGGATCACCACCCCGACCCTGGTGATGCACGGCCTGGACGACGAACCGGTGGACCCGCGGCAGTCCATCGAGCTGTTCAGCTACCTGCAGCTCAACGCGGTCCCCAGCCGCCTGGTGCTCTATCCCGACGAGGGCCACGGCATCAACCGGCCGAGCCACATGCTCGACTACCAGACCCGCGAGCTCGCCTGGTTCCGCCACTACCTGATGGACGACGCGGACGCCGCGGGGGCCGAACCGCCGGTGCCGGTGGAACCCACGGAGCGCCCGTGACACCCACGGCCGACAACGCTTCCTCGCTGGCGGGGCGGCTGGTCCTGCTGACCCGCCCCGAGGCCCAGTCCAAGGCGCTGCGCGAGGCCCTGGTCGCGCGCGGCGCCACGACCCTCGCCTGCCCGGTCCTGCGCATCGAACCCGCGGTTACGCCGGCCGAGCTGCCCGATCTCGAGCGCGCGGCCTGGCTCGTGGTCACCAGCCGCAACGGCGTGCGCGAGCTGCTGACCCTGCTGGCGACGGCCGGGCGGGACCCGCTCCTGCCGGCGGGCCTGCGCCTGGCAGCGGTGGGTCCGGGTACCGCTGCCGCCCTCACCGAACGTGGATTCACGGTGGATCTGGTTCCCGAACCGGCCACCGGCGCGGGTCTGGCCGCGGCGTTCACGCGGATGGGCCTGAACGCCGGTGATCGAGTCGTGCGTGTGCGTGGCGACCGCGCGCCATCCCTGGTGGAGGACACCCTGCGCGAGGCAGGAGCCAGCGTCCAGGTGGTGACGGTCTATCGCACGGTCACGGTGCCGCCACCGGATGCCGTGGCCGCGGTGGTGGCCCGCGGCGAGGTGGACGCGGTGACCTTCCTATCGCCCTCGGCAGTGGACGGCCTGGACGAGGGCCTGCCGTCGCACGGTCTGCAGGACAGTGCCGTGGCGGCGTGCATCGGGACGGTCACCGCGGACGCGGCACGCCGGGCGGGCTGGAGTCGGGTGGTGATGGCCGCCAGGCCCACCGTGGAGGACCTGGCCGCCGCGCTCGCCGCCGCCCTGCCGCGCTGAACGGATTCCCGCTCAACCTCCCTGGCTCCCAGCCGATAACCCGGACGAACGTGGAGTTCCGACCTGCCTGCGGGTCGTGGACTGCGTCGGGCTGGCTACGGAAGGGAAGCCTGAGCATGCAGAGGCCAATGACCGAGAACCTGCACGCCATCTGTCGATCGGTGCTTTCTGCCCTCGAAACGGCGGTTCCCGGTGAGATTCTCGCCTGCGATCTGGTCCAGATCGACCACCGCGAATTCAACTTCCAGTCGGTGGCGGCCGCCCATTTCCCCGGCGGTCCGGTGCGGCGCCTGCTCCTGGGTTGCGAAGAGCGGCTGGCCGAGCACTTCGTCGAGGCGCTGGTCGAACCGAGCGCCACCGATGATCCCAGCGAGATCAAGTCGGGACTGGCGGCGTTCTGCCAGCGCGTCCGCCTCGCGCTGGCCGAGAGCGGCCTGCCCTGGGCGGGCGACCAGGACTTCCTCGTCCACGAACGCGACCAGTTCAAGGTCCACTGCGACGGTGTCCGGAATTTCCTCTTCCGCGCCGCGGTGGCCGAGGGCCGGCTCGACCTCGTCATCGACCTGGCCCCGCGCGTGCTGGGCTGTGAGTGGCTGATCGAGGCCATCGACGCGGGCCGCGAATTGCGGGTCGGCGGAGGTGAGGAATCCATCGACGACCCCGAGGTCGTCCACCGCATCATGCACTACCTGGCCGAGTCCGGCGCCGACGTGCAGGTGAAGCTGCCCGTGGCGGGCGACCGGCTCGAGCTCCTGCAGGCCACCTTCCTGGCGCGCCACTACGAGGCCAAGGGCGAGCGCCTGGCGCTGACCTGCGCCCGCCGCACCTCGCTCGAGAGCGCCGAGGACATCCCGGACAAGCTGACCATCGTGTTCGTGTTGCAGGACAAGTTGTTGCAGTGCGGCTGTCCGGTGCTGGGTCACGACCAGGTCTGGCTCGACGACGACATCTCGCTGCCCTGCCTGGAGCTGGGCTATCCGGGCTCGGTGACCTATGGCCAGCGTCGTGGTGCCTTCCGTCTCGAACCGTCCGAGCGCATCCTCGGCACGGTCCAGCGCCAGACACCCGAGGGACAGGGCGAGGTGCTGGTCTTCAGCCGCATTCCCACGAAGGTGCAGGACATCAGCTACACCGGCGCCAAGCTCCTGCTCGGTGCCAACACCATCATCTCGGGATTCAAGGGCGGCTCGCTGGTGGAGTGCGTGTTCGAGCTGCCGCCGAAATACGGTACCGTCACCCTGCCCGGCATCGTGCGGCGGTTGCACCTCAATCTCGAGGACCCGACCCGGCGCGGCGCCTCGCTCGGGGTCGAATTCACGGCCACCGGCGAGTCGCCCGACCTGCAGAAGCTGCGCAAGTTCATCCAGGACAACCACACCAGTCGCCTGTCGCATGGCAGCGCGGAACTCGAGATCGGCTGATTCTCCCCAGGCCGGCCGATCGCCAGGCGCCGTGGGCCTCAGGCCCGCGGCGCTGTCCTTTGCAGGACGTGGCGAGCCGGTCGCCAGAGCCGCAGGTTGCCGGCCAGACGCCCGCCCAGGAATGCCAGGGCCGCGGCGGTCACTCCCAGCAGGTCGCAGCCCAGGATGGCGAGCGCGAGGATGCCCGCGATGCCCCCCACCTCCAGGATGCTGGCCATGGTCACGGGACCAGTCCGGCGGCCGTGGACCAGGATCGCTCGTTGGAGGTTGAGCAGGACCGACAGCGCCGGCATGGGGGCCAGGATCCGCAGGGGCACCAGCGCGTAGGCGGCCAGGGCGGGTTCCAGGCCCGACACGCCCTCGAACCAGGCGCGCCACAGCGGGGTCCAGGCCACCACCGTCAGGATGGCCGAGGCGCCCAGACCCAGCATGGCGGCGAAACGCAGGACGGGACGCTGGTTGTGTCCACTGCGGCCGAGCATGGCCACGGCGGTTTCCTGGAAGCTGAGGCCGGGGGTGCGGAAGAGGAAGACCAGGGCGTTGAGCACGGGCAGCACGGCCAGCGATTCGAGCGAGGCCCGGGCGAACCCCATGAAGAACGTGACCAGCGGATGGACGGCCAGCGAGATGGTGCTCGTCAGGGCCAGGGGCCAGTAGAACGCCGTGAGGCCGCGCCAGCCGAGATCGAAGGCGGGTGATTCGGGACTGGTGGTTGCCGGCAGGGAGCGCACGGTGCGCCGGGCCATCAGACGGCTCGCCAGAGCCTCCACGCAGACCGCGAAGCTGAGCGCCACGGCGCCCACCCGGGCGCCGTCGAGTCCCGCGCGGGCAGCCAGCAGGCCGGCGCCGGCCATGCTGACCAGGCGGATCGCTGTGCCCGCGGTCACCAGGTGCGTGAGGCCGGCCCGGATCAGGATGCCCTGGTAGAAGCGGCGGTAGCCGATGGCCGCGGGCCAGGGCAGCAGGATCCAGAGCGCCTGATGGGTGAGCCGCGCCACCTCGGGTTCCAGGCGGAGCAGGCCGCCGAGGATCCAGTGCATGGCGGGGGTGGCCAGCAGCAGCACCATGACCAGGGTGATCAGTCCGTTGAGAATCTGGGCGAAGCGGCGCAGCGCGAGATAGCCCGGCCGGGCGTCCACGAGCGCGGTGGCGGCCGAGAGCATCATGATCACCGGCGCCTCGACGATGATGGCGAAGGCGAAGGCCACGCCGTAGGCCGCCAGGTTGTAGACCGGGTCGGGCAGGCGGGCGATGACCGCGGTCAGGAACGGCCCTTCCAGCGCCATGAAGGCCCAGGTGGCCTGGAGCGGGAACCAGAACCCGGCCAGACGCCTGAAGCTGATGGGTGCGGTCTGCATCCCCGCAAGATAGACGCCGGCCGCGGGTTGTCCACCCGCGGCCGACTTGGGTCGATGGCAGTTGGGGGAGGGGGAGATGCGCATCGACCCCATCCGTCATCCATGGTCCTAGAGCCGCTTCAGCTCCACGCGGCGGTTGTTGGCGCGGCCATCGCGGGTGCTGTTGTCGTCCCGCGGATAGTCCTCGCCGTAGCCCACGGCCGTGACCTGCGCCGGATCGACCCCGCGGTCGATCAGGTACTGACGCACGCTCTCGGCGCGCTGCTGCGAGAGGTCGCGGTTCAGTTCGGCCGAGCCGCTGCTGTCGGTGTGACCGCCCACCTCGACCTTGACCTCGGGCCAGGCGATGAGGCTGTCGGCCACCTTGTCGAGGGTGGCGAGCGAGCCGACGGTCAGATCGCTGCTGCCCGAATCGAAGGTCACGTCCTCGAGCACCAGGTCGGCGCGGATCTCGGCGGCAACGGGGCAACCCGTGGCGTCGACCGCGACTCCGGCGGGCGTGCCTTCGCACTGGTCGTCGGCGTCGAGGACGCCGTCGCCGTCGTTGTCGGGATCGGGGCAGCCGTCCTCGTCCTGGAAGCCGTCCATGTCCTCGGCCTCGTCGGGGCACTGATCGTCGACGTCCATGATGCCGTCACCGTCGTTGTCGGGGTCGGGCACGCCGTCCTCGTCCTGGAAGCCGTCGATGTCCTCGGGATCCATGGGGGCCTGATCGTCCACGTCGAGCACGCCGTCGTTGTCGTTGTCGGGATCGGGCACGCCGTCCTCGTCGCGATAGCCGTCGATGTCCTCGGGGTCATCGGGCGCGGCATCGCGCGAGTTGGGGATCCCGTCGCCGTCGCTATCGCTGCTGCCGAACCAGTAGCTCACGCCCACCTGGCCCTGGAAGATGCCGCTGTTGGCGTCGACGTCGTCGGGTCCCCAGAACGCACTCATGCCCACGGAGTCCTTGTTCTGGCCGAAGAGCAGGTCGTAGCGGACGCCGAGGTCGAAGGTCCAGTTGTCGCCGGCGTCGAAGGTCACGCCCGCGCCGAACAGCGCGGTGAAGTTGACCCCGTGGCCCTCGACCAGCTCGCCGTCCTTGTTGTAGACTTGGAGGCTGTTGCCATCGGGCCAGATGCCCGGGCTCTCGCCGTTGCGCAGGTCGCGCACGTCCCAGCGCGTCAGACCGGCGCCCACGCTGAGCCAGGGATGGACGGTGCCGTCGGGCAGGAAGCTGTAGGTGCCCGTGAGGTTGGGCTGCCAGATGCGCGTATAAAGACCGGCGCCCGAGTCGAAGGACCAGCCGGCGTCCTCGCCGGGGTAGGCGACGCCGGGGCGGGTCCAGCCGTACTTGAAGTTCAGGTCGAGGGTCCACATGTCGGTGAGTCCGTGACGGAGCTTGATCGCCCCGAACTGGTCCAGGTTGCTATAGTCATGGTCGCCGCCCAGTTGTTTCCAGACACCGCCCTCCAGGCCCAAGCCCCAGCGATCTTCCTTGTGGCCAGCCATGGCGCCGCCAGCGGCGAAGCAAAGCAGGGCCATGATCAATAGCATGCGTCGCATTCTAGAATCTCCTCGTCGGGGTGAGGATCCCGGCAGGCTCGGGATCGTACCGTTCATCCGGCCAGAACCACCGTCTGGCCTGAGGGTCACATCGCTTCGCTGACGTTGGGCAGGATGCACTTCCGAGCTAGTTGACACGATGCGTGGCCAATGTGACACCACGGAATCGTATGGTCGCGAAGGCTACGATGTAGGGGCAATGATGCAAACCGGCAATCCGAAAAAGAAGGCGCCTCCCCGGGGGCGCAGGCCTGAAAGGCTCGTGGCGGCCCCAGTCCCGTCGCAACCTTGATACGACGGCGTCAAGATATAGCACATGCCAATTGTCGCTACAACGCTGGTTCCGCGGATAGGCCTGTGAGCCGACGGCGAGCGGATGCATGCCGGTCGATTGGTGTTTGACGGTTTTCATTTTCTTTGTAGGTTGCGCGGGTTGATTGTGAGCTTTTCATGCCTCGAATTGTCTGGCATCAGAACGCTAGCCGCTCATCAGTGACGGCCCTCGCCTTGAACCGATTCCGAAGGGATTGCCATGAACGACAATGCCGCCGTGCAGCAGGCCACCGATGCCATCGCTGCCTCGCCCGAGTACCTCCAGCAGATCTATTCGACGCTCGTGAACTTCGCCTCCTCCTACGGGCTGAAGGTCATCGGCGCCATCCTGATCCTGATCATCGGTCGGATCATCGCCGGCCAGGTGCGCAAGGGCGTCAACAAGCTCGGCGACGCGCGCCAGTGGGATCCGAGCCTCACCGGGTTCCTCTCGAGCCTAATCTACTTCTTCGTGATGGCCTTCGTGGTCGTGGCCGTCCTTGGCAGCTTCGGGGTGCAGACCGCGTCGATCGTGGCCGTCCTCGGTGCCGCCACCTTCGCCGTCGGCCTCGCGCTGCAGGGCAGCCTCAGCAACTTCGCCGCGGGCGTCATGATCCTGCTCTTCCGGCCGTTCAAGGTGGGCGACTACGTCGAGGTCGGCGGAGTGGCGGGGTCCATCAAGAACATCGCCATCTTCTCCACCACCCTGGCCACACCCGACAACGTCCGCATCGAGGTGCCCAACGGCAAGATCTACGGCGACATCATCAAGAACTACGCCGGCTACGAAACACGGCGCATCGACATGGTGGTGGGCATCGGCTACGGCGACGACATGGGCAAGGCCATCCAGGTCATCAAGGGCATTGTGGAAGCCGACGAGCGCGTGCTCGCCGAGCCGGCCGTCCAGGTGGCCGTGGCCGAGCTTGGCGACAGCAGCGTGAACCTGATCGTGCGCCCCTGGACCAAGGGTTCTGACTACTGGCCCACCAAGTTCGACCTCACCCAGCGCATCAAGAACGCCCTGGACGAGAACGGCATCGAGATCCCGTTCCCGCAGCGGGTTGTCACCATGGTCAAGGACGCTTAATCTCCACTCGCGTGGATCCAACCAGTGGCCCCTCTCTCTGGGGGGCCACTTGCCCTGGAAGGAGAATTCATGAGCACCTGGCACAAAGTGAACGGCGCGATGATGATCGTGCTGGCGGTCGTCCTGGCCGCGCCGCTGGCCGTGGCGGCCGAGGACGTGGACGCCGAATTCGAGGCCGGCAACTGGGGAACCCAGGCCACCATCGGCCTGAACATGCTGCAGAGCTACTACACCGAGAACTGGAACGGCGGCGACAAGGGCTCCATCGTCTGGAACGCCACCCTCGACGCCGTGGCCCAGAAGCAGCTCTCGCCCACCTGGCACTGGTTCAACACCCTGAACCTGGCCTTCGGCCAGAATCACCAGCAGGCCCGTGACGACAACGGCGATCTCTACTGGCCCAAGCCCGACAAGACCACCGACCAGTTCAAGGCCGAGTCGCTGCTGCGCTACACCAAGTCCGGCTGGGATCCCTTCGCCGGCTTGCGCTTCGAGAGCCAGTTCCTCGACCAGACCGATCCGCGCGGCGACTTCACCCTGAATCCCCTCGAGTTCTTCGAGACCCTGGGCATCAGCCGCATGCTGGTCGACACCGAGGAGCGCAAGTTCCTCGCCCGCTTCGGCTTCACCTTCCACCAGATGATCCGCGACCTCTACCTGGACCCGGCCTTCAGCCAGGATCCGGTCAACGAGAAGTCGGGGGACGGCGGCCTGGAGCTGACCCTGAACTACACCGACAAGGTCATCGCCGAGCGCATCGAGTACGCCGGCCAGCTGCGGTTCTACCAGCCGGTCTACTACAGCGGGAAGAGCGCGGTCGAGGATCTGGGTGGCGACTACCTGGAGAGCGTCGGGCTGCCCACGGATCTGGCCGACTACACCACGACGCTGGACATCGACTTCGACAACACCTTCAAGGCCAACATCACCAGCGTGATCAACGTGCAGCTCCAGGTGCGCTGGATCTACGACAAGTACGACAACTCGGTCAAGCCGGTGGTCGTCGACGGCGAGATGCACAACGTGGCCTCGGTCGACGGCTCGATCCGGAAGAAGGGTCAGCTCAAGCAGACCATGTCCATCGGGCTGGGCTACACGTTCTAGCCTGACCTGGACGGCATGCATCGCGAAGGGGCGGTCCGCCGGGCCGCCCCTCAGCGTTGTAGCCGCTGGAAGCGGCGGTTCACCGCGGGTCTGTCGAAGGCGGCGAAGGCGGCGGTGAACTCGCCCCGGACCTCGTCCTGCCGACGGGCCAGGGCGGTGATCAGGCCGCCGAGCGCCGCGGCCTCGTCCAGCGTCCGGCGGCCGCGGCCGCGCAACGCGGCCAGCCTCCGTCCGAGGTCGTCCTGCTGGATGCCGAGATCGTTGAACTCGCCCAGGTTGTCCTGCAACCGCTTGAGGGGCTTGATGAGCCTGGCCGCCTCCCCGGCCGGCAGCAGCGAGGCGCCGAATTCGAGCAGGTAGCGCAGCTTCTTGCATTCGAGGCGGAGGCGGTGCCAGGCCCTGGCCGGGCTCTCGGGGCCGAGGGCCCGGCCACGGCGCAAGACCCGGCGTTGGCGCCGGGCCAGCGGGTGCTGGACGAGGTCGAGGATGCCGGTGTCGGCCGCGGGACCGGCCGGAGGATCGGCGAGGAACGCCTCCCAGTCGCGGCATAGTTGACGGTAGGCGGCGGTGGAGAGCGCCCGTCGCACCGCTTGCAATTCGGCCCGACGTCGCTGCCGCAACTCGTCGAACAGGTCCTCGAGACCGCCATGCAGGCCCGCGGGGAGCAGGCCGCGGTAGCGGGGCTCGTTCAGCAGGTAGACATCGAGATCGCGCAGGGGGCCGGTGAGCCGCCCGAGGGCGGCGAACTCGCGCTTGAAGCGGGCGGTCGGGGTCGCCGCGAAGCTTCCCCGCAGCAGGGTCAGGGCCGAGCGGGTGCGGCGAATCGCCACGCGGAAATCGTGGAGGAACTCGGTATCGAGGTCGGCCTTCAGGCCCTCTTCGTTGCACCGCCAGGATCGATGCAGGGTGCGGCAGATCACGGCCGCAGCGGCCAGGGCGGTCTGCTCGGGCGAGAGCTCGGCCCGGAAGCCGGGGCGATAGCCCTCGGGATCCAGGCCCGCGGACACCAGGAGCCGATCCGGGAACGGGTCGCGTGCGGGCTCGAGGCCGAGGGCGGCGGCCGCCGCCAGGGCGGCGGCGGTCCGCTTCGCGTGGCCGCGGCGTGACTGTAGCCGGAGCAGGCGTAGTTCGGTGTCGCGTGCGGGCCTCGTGGGCTGGAGCCTGGCGACGGTGATCCGCAGGGCGACCTTGCGGCGTTGGCTGCGCACGCGCCAGAGCCGCTCCTCGCCGGCGACGGTCAGGAGGTGGAGCAGGGCCCGGACCTTCAGGAGCTTATGCAAGCGGTCACGCAGGTCACCGGACGGGAAATCCGCGGCGAAGCGGGGCCAGGGGCCCGACCAGGTCGGCTCCACGGCCCGGATCTTTCCGGATGTCAGGTCTTGAAGCCGCCAGGCTCCCGCCTCGCGCAGGAGGGTCAGCCCGGCGGCGTGCAGGCGCCAATCGAAGGTGTCGAAGTAGGACTGGCGCACGGGCCGCCTCGGATCTGCCGCCACGGGGGCACCGCCGGCGAGGTCGGCGACCAGCTGGTCGATATCGAGAAGCGCGGGGATGATCAGACTGACGCTGGGCACGACGGCTCTTCCTTGCACTGGCGCGACCGGCTGAACGCCCGCGCGACACGCAACATGGACAATTTAGCATGGCCGCGAAGAATGGCGTGTTATTAGGATTAGGATGCCGCGGGTCGCGCTGTTAGACTGGCACCCGCAAGTTCGTCGGATCGTCCGGCCCGGCCGGCGGCCGATCCTGTTCGACTGGAGTCCGCTGATGAGCCGCTTTCCTTCCCAGACCCGATGCATCGGCGTGCTGACCTCGGGCGGCGATTGCCCCGGGCTGAACTCCGCCCTGCGCGGCATCACCAAGGCCGCCATCCAGGACTACGGCATCAAGGTGGTGGGGATCCTCGACGGCTTCCGCGGGCTGGTGGAGAACCGCACGATCCCGCTGGAGTACGGCACCACCAGCGGCGTGCTCACCCGCGGCGGGACCATCCTCGGCACCTCGCGCGACAAGCCGCGTAAGATGCTCATGGGCGGCAAGGTCATGGACATGACCCAGGCCGCGGTGGACAACGCCCGCAAGCAGGGCTTCGACTGCATCGTCTGCCTCGGCGGCGGCGGCACCCAGAAGAACGCCTACCACCTGCACAAGGCCGGCGGGCTCGACGTGATGACGCTGCCCAAGACCATCGACAACGACGTGGCGGGCACCGACGTCACCTTCGGCTTCGACACGGCGCTGCAGATCTGCACCGAGGCCATCGACCGCCTGCACACCACGGCCACCAGCCACGACCGCATCATCGTGGTCGAGGTCATGGGGCACAACGCCGGCTGGCTGGCGCTGGGCGCGGGCATCGCTGGCGGCGCCGACGTGATCCTCATCCCCGAGATCCCCTACCAGCTCGAGGCGGTCACCGACTACCTCAGGGAGCGCCAGCGCCGCTATGGCAAGCGCTTCTCCATCGTCTGCGTGGCGGAGGGCGCACTGACGCGCGAGGAGGCCGCCGCCCGGGACAAGAAGGCCGCCAAGAAGCAGCAGGCCGAGCCCGCGGTCGAGGATGCGCCGCCGGAACCGGGTCGCAGCGGCTACCGCCTGGTCAAGGAGAGCCTGGCCAGCCGCCTCGCGCGCAACCTCCAGCAGCGCACCAGCACCGAGGCCCGGGTCACCAGCCTGGGCCACGTGCAACGCGGCGGGGTGCCCTCGGCCGCCGACCGTCTGCTTACCGCCAGGCTCGGGACCCGGACCGCCGAACTTCTGGCTGCCGGCACCTACAACGTGATGGTCGCGCTGCAGGGCGACCAGGTGGTGGCGGTGCCCCTGGCCGATGTGGTCGGCCAGAAGAAGCTGGTCCCGCTGGACCACGACTGGATCGATTCCGCTCGCCGCCTGGGCACGTGCCTGGGCATTCCCGACGATGAACTCCTCACTCTCATGGGGTCGTGAGGCGACCCTGGGAAGGGCCTGATGGGTAAGAAGCACAAGGGCGATTCCGCCAACACCTTGCCGGACACCTTTACCGACCGGCACCTCCTGTACCAGTGGTCCGTCCAGGTTCCCGAGTTCGAGGTGGACTTCATGGACGAGGTCTTCCTCAAGCTCCGCCAGCGCCGGCCCATGCGCCTGCGCGAGGATTTCTGCGGCACGAGCCTGCTCTGCGGCCAGTGGGTCCGCAGCCACAAGCTCCGCGAGGCGGTGGGCCTAGACCTGGATGAAGAGACCCTGGAGTGGGGCCGCGAGCACAACATCGAGCCGCTGGGCAAGGCCGCCGACCGGGTCGACCTTCGTCTGGCCGACGTGCGCTCGGCCACCGAGCCGCTGGCCGACGTGGCCTGCGCCTACAACTTCTCGTGGTTCCTGCTCAAGCAGAGGCACGAGCTGGTGGAGTACTTCCGCACGGTCCGCGAGAGCCTGGTGGAGGACGGCCTGATCTTCCTGGATTGCTACGGCGGCTGGGAGGCCCAGCAGGTCATGGCCGAGCCGCGGCTGGTGGAGAGCCCCGAGGGGTTGTTCACCTACACCTGGGAACAGGCGGGCTTCGATCCCATCGACAACACGGCGCTCTGCTATATCCACTTCGAGCTGGCGGGCGGCCGCAAGCTGAAGAAGTCGTTCCGCTACGATTGGCGGCTCTACACCCCGGTGGAGGCCAAGGAGGCGCTGCTGGACGCCGGCTTCAAGGAGTGCATCATCTACTGGGACAAGTCCCCCGATCCCGAGGTCGACCGTTACCGCCCGGCCATCTCGGCGGAGAACCAGCCCGGCTGGCTGGCCTACATCGTCGGCGTGGTCTGAGGGGCCGCGCCGGCGCGGCGACCGACCGACCGGAGGATCCGCTTGCGCGTCGCGTTCTTGACCGACGTCCACGGGAATCTACCCGCCCTGGAGGCGGTCCTGCGACATGCCCGCCAGCAGGGCGCCGACCTGGTCTGGGACGGGGGCGACGCCGTGGGCTATCACCCGTGGCCCAACGAATGCGTGCACCTGCTGGCCGAGGCCTGCGCGGTGACGATCAGGGGCAACTACGACCGCAAGGTCCTCAAGGCGCCTCTGCGGCTCGAGCGCTGGCGCCGGCGCAAGGACCCGCTGAAGGCAGAGGCCTTGATCTGGGCCTTCGAGCAGCTCGATGCAAAGGCCCGCGAGCTGCTGGCGGCACGCCCGGATCAGGCCCGCCCCAGGCGACTGGGGCTGTCGGTGCTGGTTTGCCATGGCTCGCCAGCCTCGCGCCAGGAGCCGCTGGGCCCGGCCACGCCGCCGGTCCGCTGGCAGGAACTGGCGGCGGCCGCCGAGGCCAGCCTGGTGCTGTACGGCCATACCCACCTGCCGCACACGCGTTACGAGGGGACCACCCTCTTCGTCAATCCCGGCGCCTGCGGCCGTAGCGAGGACGGGGACCCGCGGGCGGCCTACGTGCTGGTGGATTTCGCGGACAGGCGCCCCGCGATCCGGCTGCAGCGCGTGGCCTACGACACGGACCTGGTGGGACGGGAGATCCGTCGCCGCGGCCTGCCGCCCGTCTTCGCGATCATGGTCGAACGAGGGATCAATCTTCCCCGCGCCCGGCGTCTGCTGCCGGGCGTTGATCGCCGCTGAGCATCACGCGGGGCTGCAGCAGCCAGACGAGTTGCCCCCGCGGCTCGTGCCCCGGCTGCAGGTCGACCCGCGCGAGGGCGCCCTTCTTCAGGGGCACGACGCATCCGGTGAGATCGGCGACGACCGCGCTGAAGCTGGGTTCGTGACCCACCAGCACCATGCGCCGGGGGTCGTCCGGCAGGCCGGCCAGGATGGCGGCCAGGGCCGACAGGTCGAAATCGAGGCCGAGCCGGTCATCGACGAGCATGGCCTCGCTCAGCCCGAGGCGGGCGGCCACGATCTCGGCGGTCTGGAGCGCGCGGATCAGCGGACTGGTGACGACCACGTCGATCCGGAGATCGAGCTGGCAGAGGAACTCGGCGGTCACCTGCATGCGCCGGCGCCCCTCGGCGACCAGGGGCCGCATGGCGTCGTCGGGCCCGTCGAACTGGTCCCGGTCCGCCAGCCCGTGCCGCAGGAAGTACAAGCGCAGACCGGTGGCCATCAGGCGCCCTCCTTGGTCGCGGCCGCCAGCAGCCATTCCTGGCCGTCGACGAGTTTCGTGCGCCCGCTGCGACGCGCCCGGTGGTACGTGCCGTCGGCGGCCATGAGGCGGACCTTCTGGTTGTCGCGGATGTAGATCGCCAGGATGTCCTTCTGGACCCGGCGGATGAGATCGGGGTCGGTCACCGGGAAGACCACCTCGACGCGGCGGTCGAGATTCCGGTACATGAGGTCGGCGCTGCCGAGGAAGACCTCGGGATCGCCGTCGTTGGCGAACCAGTAGATGCGGCTGTGCTCGAGGAACCGGCCCACGAGGCTGCGGACCCTGATGTTCTCGCTCAGTCCCGGCACGCCGGGGCGCAGGCAGCAGATGCCGCGCACGATGAGTTCGATCTGGACGCCCGCCGCGCTGGCGGCATAGAGCTCGCGGATCAGCGGTTCGTCCACCAGCGCATTGCACTTGAGGATCATCCTGCCCTTGCGGCCGGCCTGCTGGTGGGCGACCTCGCGCCGGATCAGCTCGGTCAGACGCTGGCGCATGTTGATGGGCGCCACGAGCAGACGCTGGAAGCTCTCGATGGCCGAGTAGCCCGTGAGGTAGTTGAAGAGGTCGCTGATGTCTTCGGCCACGGCGTCGTCGCAGGTCATCATGCCCAGGTCCTCGTACACGCGCGCCGTGAGCGCGTTGTAATTCCCCGTGCCCAGGTGCATGTAGCGGCGGACGCGGTCGTGATCGCGGCGGACGATGAGCAAGGTCTTGGCGTGGGTCTTCAGCCCGACCATGCCGTAGATCACGTGCACGCCCTCGCGCTCGAGCATCCGCGCCCAGCCGATGTTGCTCTCCTCGTCGAAGCGGGCCTTCAGCTCGACCAGCACCGTGATCTGCTTGCGGTACTCGCGCCGGGCCTCGAGCAGGGCCTGCACCACGGGCGAGTTGCGGCCCACGCGGTAGAGGGTCTGCTTGATGGCCAGGACCCGCTGGTCGCGGGCCGCGGCGCGGATGAGGTCGACCACCGGGTCGAAGCTCTCGTAGGGATGGTGGAGCAGGATGTCGCCCTGGCGGATGGTGTGGAACAGGCTCCTGCCCTCGCGGGTCTCGGGCCGCAGGCGCCGCGGCAGGGCGGGCGTGAAGGAGGGCTCCTTGAGGTCGAGCCGTTCGATGCCGTGGAGCTGCATCAGGCTCGCGAGTCCCAGCGGGCCGTCCAGGCTGATCTCGTTCATGGGGTCGAGCCCGAGGTTGGAGACCAGGATGCGGCGGCTGGTGTCGTTCATGCTCACCGCGGTTTCCAGCCGCACCGCGGCGCCGAACTGCCGTTCGTAGACGCGCTCGCTCATGGTCTCGAGCAGGTCGCCGGCCTCGAGCTCCTGGATCTCGATGTCCGCGTCGCGGATCACCCGGAACGGTGCCGACGACACGATGCTCATGCCGGGGAAGAGAGCATCGAGATGCGCGGCGATGAGTTGCTCGATCCAGACGAACCAGTGGTGATGCGGGATCGTGCCGTCGCGGCGCTCGCCACCCGAGGACCGCTTCAACGGGACCAGGCGCGGCAGGAGCGAGGGGACCTTGAGGCGGGCGAAGTGGTCTAGGCCCTGCTGGTCGCGGATCGCCACGGCGAGGTTGAGGCTTCGATTGGAGATATGGGGGAAGGGGTGCCCCGGATCGAAGGCCTGCGGGGTGAGCACGGGGAAGATCTCTTCCTGGAAGATCAGCGCGGCCTGGTTCTGCTGCTTCTCGGTGAGCTGCTCGTGATCGAGGATGTGGATCCCGGCGTTCTCGAGGGCCGGCGCCAGTTCCTCCCGCCAGTGCTTCCGTGACTGGTGCTGCAGATTGGAGATCTGCTTGCGGACCATGGCGAGCTGCTCGGCGGGGGTGGAGCCGTCGAGCGACAGCTCGGAGACGCCGGCCCGTTTCTGGGCGACCAGTCCGGCCATCCGGACCATCACCATCTCGTCGAGGTTCGAGCCCAGGATCGCCAGGAACTTCACCCGCTCGAGCAACGGCGTGGTGGGGTCCATGGCTTCCTCGAGCACGCGGCTCTGGAACTGCAGCAGGCTCCATTCCCGGTTGACGAAGTAGTGCTCGGGGCCGGGCTCGGCGACGATCGGGCCGTTGTCGGGCGAGGCGTCCGCGACGCTGGCATCGCGCGGGCTTTTCTTGGCTTCGGCCAAACGATCGTCCTCCTGAAGATTGTCTCGAGACCGGCGGGACCCCTCCTGGGAGAAATCCCTCGCGAAGGTACAGATTACGCGGGCGGGATTCGCCAATGCATATTAATTCTTCGTGAAGCGACTGACCATTCCGTCCGGACAGGGAGCGCGCGTTGGCAGACAAGCTCAAGGAACTGTGCAAGTGGAAGCGCGACAACTACGCCAAGGAGTTCCAGCAGCTCAAGGCCATCGTGTCGGCGCCCCGGTATGCCTGCGAGAAATGCGGGCGGGTGGCGGACAAGAAGAAGTGGCTCTGCAAGCCTCAAACCCTCGAATAGCCCTCCATACCAGGATTCTTGACGATCCTGCAATGTCCAACAATACCGCCCCTGAATTGTTTTAGAATTGTCAGGTTGCAAACCTGATAGCCCGCCCCATGGCACATTTTTGACTCGCCAGCAATTTATGCTAACACGATTATTAATGATTGATCAGCAGGCAGCCGATCGATAAGCCGTTGCCATAAATGGCGTTACATTGCCAGCCAGACGACGGGACAATTCGGACTAAATCGTTGTACCAAAGCAATTTGAATTATTTTTTGGAACCCCTGCGCGCCCATATTAGACTTACGCTCGTTCGGGAGGTCTTGATTTCGACAAGCGGGACAATCTCGATTTTTTTATTCGAGTATCCTGTTAAAATTTTGCCGGAATCAGTCATAAGTATCACCGGCTGCGGAGGACGCCATGGCACTGGAGAACCCACTGAAGATCGCAGCGGCAGGGTGCAACTGCGAGGAATTGACCGAGGAGCAAAGATTCGCACGGCTCGACGAGATCCTCGCGCTCTACAAGGATCAGTCCGGCAGCCTGATCAACTGCCTCTACGTGGCCCAGACCATCTTCGGCTACCTGCCGGACCACGTGCTCAAGCACGTCGCCGAGACCCTGGACATGCCAGCGTCCAAGGTCCTGGGGGTCGCCAGCTTCTACTCGTTCTTCAATCGCTTCCCGCGCGGCAAGCACACCATCAAGGTCTGCCTGGGCACGGCGTGCTACGTGCGTGGCGGCAAGCAGATCATGGAAGCCATGGTCAAGGATCTGGGGATCAAGGCCGGCGAGACAACCGAGGATGGCCTCTTCACCCTCGAGGTGGTCCGGTGTGTGGGGGCCTGCGCCCTGGCTCCCGTGGTTCTCGTCGACGAGGACACCCACCGTCGTGTCCGCCCGGCCAAGCTGGCCGAGCTGCTGGACGCCTACCGTGCCGCCACTCCCGCCGTGCAGGAGGTCCGCTGATGGCCCGCATCAAGACGGTCGCCGACCTGACCAGGATCCGTGAAGCCACCGCGCCCGACGTGGTCGCGCGCTCGGTGGGCGCCAGCGCCAGGAAGATGCAGCTGTTGATCTGCGGCGAGACCGGGTGCGTGTCGTCGGGCTGCCAGCAGGTCAAGGCCGCGTTCGAGGCCGAGATCGCTGCCCGCAAGGAGCTGAAGGGCACGCTCGACATCGTGGTCACCGGTTGCATCGGTAGCTGCGAACTGGGACCCGTGGCGGTGCTCTACCCCGAGGGCGTGCTCTACACGCGCCTCGAGCCGGAGTTCGTGCCGCGCATCGTCGAGGAGCATCTCATCGGCGGCCAGCCGGTCCTGGACCACGTCTACACCGACCAGGATACCGGCGAGAAGATCCCGGTGATCGAGAACATCCCGTTCTTCAAGCGCCAGCTCAAGTTCACGCGCAAGTGGGCGGGCATCATCGACCCCGAGAGCCTCGACGAATACATCGCCGTGGGCGGCTACCGGTCGCTGCTGGAGGCCGTCACCGGCGATACGCCCGCACACGTCATCGACCAGATCAAGGCCAGCGGCCTGCGCGGTCGCGGCGGCGGCGGCTTCCCCGCCGGCATCAAGTGGGAGCTCACCGCCCGCGAGGAGAGCACCACCGGCCACAAGTTCGTGGTCTGCAACGCCGACGAAGGCGACCCGGGCGCGTTCATGGACCGCTCGCAGCTCGAGGGTCTGCCGCACAGCGTGCTCGAGGGCATGGCCATCTGCGCCTACGCCGTGGGCGCCGACTTCGGCTACATCTACTGCCGCGCCGAGTACCCCATGGCCATCGACCGCCTGGAGAAGGCCATCGCCCAGGCGCGCGAGTACGGGCTGCTGGGCCAGAACATCGGCGGTACCGACTTCTCGTTCGACATCGAGGTGCGCATGGGCGCCGGCGCCTTCGTCTGCGGCGAGGAGACCGCGCTCATCGCCTCCATCGAGGGCTGCCGCGGCGAGCCCATGCCCAAGCCGCCGTTTCCCGCCCAGGACGGCGTGTGGCACAGCCCCACCGTGGTCTGCAACGTCGAGACCTACGGCAACGTGCCGCGCATCCTCGAGGAGGGCGCCGAGAACTTCGCCAAGCTGGGCACCGAGAAGAGCAAGGGCACCAAGGTGTTCGCGCTGGCCGGCGCGGTGAAGAACGTCGGCCTGGTGGAGGTGCCCATGGGCATCTCGCTGGGCGAGATCATCTACGACATCGGCGGCGGCATCCTCAACGACAAGGAATTCAAGGCGGCGCAGATCGGCGGGCCGTCGGGCGGCTGCATCCCGCGCCACAACCTCAACGTCAAGGTCGACTACGAGAGTCTCCGCGACGTGGGCGCCATGATGGGGTCGGGCGGTCTGATCGTCATGAACGAGGACACCTGCATGGTCGACCTCGCCAAGTTCTTCCTCGAGTTCATCCAGGAGGAGAGCTGCGGCAAGTGTCCGCCGTGCCGCGTGGGCACCAAGCGGATGCTCGAGATCCTCGAGCGGATCACGTCGGGCCACGGCGAAGAGGGCGACATCGAGGAGCTGATCCGGCTCGGCGAGGACATCAAGGCCACGGCGATCTGCGGTCTGGGCCAGACCGCGCCCAACCCGGTGATCTCCACGATCCAGAACTTCCGCGAGGAATACGAGGAGCACATCCATCTGAAGCGTTGCCGGGCGGGCGTCTGCGGCGACCTCGTCTTCGCACCTTGCCAGAACGCCTGCCCGGCCGGCGTCAACGTGCCCGCCTTCGTCAACCTGGCGAAGGAGGGTCGATACCGCGAGGCTCTCGAGGCGCACCTCGACCGCAACCCGTTCCCCATGGCCTGCGGCATGACCTGCACCCACCCGTGCGAGGACAAGTGCCGGCGGGTCAGCATGGACGCGCCGGTGGCGGTGCGCGAGATCAAGCGCTTCATGGCCGAGATCGGCGGGCACAACGGGACCTATCCCATGCCGTCGGTCCTGTCGCGCCCGGGCGATGAGGTCAAGAGCGTCGGGATCATCGGCGGCGGCCCCAGCGGCCTGACCGCCGCCTACTTCCTGCGGCGCATGGGCCACCGGGTCATGATCTACGAGGGCCAGGACAAGCTGGGCGGCATGATGCGCTACGGCATCCCCGAGTACCGCTATCCCAAGGCGGTCCTCGACCACGAGATCCGCAACATCCTGGACATGGGCGTGGGCTACCGCCTGAACTGCCGGATCGGCGAGGACGTCACCATGGCCGAGCTGAAGAAGCAGCACGACGCCGTGGTGGTGGCCACCGGTGGCTGGAAGGCCGTGGACCTCGGCCTGGCCAACGAGGACGCCGACGGCGTCCAGGCCGGCATCGATTTCCTCTGGCTCGTGGCTCACGGGGATCTCAAGCGGGTTCGCGGCTCGGTCATCGTCATCGGCGGCGGCAACACCGCCATCGACGCGGCGCGCAGCGCGCTGCGCCTGGGCGCCACCGAGGTCATGGTGGCCTACCGGCGGACCATCGACCAGATGCCGGCCGAGGAGGAGGAGATCGCCGAGCTGCTCGAGGAAGGCATCCGCATCGAGGAGCTCACCGACATCGACGAGATCCTGCTCGACGACCGGGGCTGCGTGCGCGGCATCCGGGCGCGGCTGCAGGAGCTGGGCCCCTTCGACAGCTCGGGCCGGCGCCGGCCGCGGCCCAAGGAGGGCGCCGAGAGCGAGGTCGTGTTCGAGTGCGAGCACCTCATCACTGCGATCAGCCAGCGCATCGACCTCGGTTTCGCCGAGGAACTGGAGACCCACCGCAACGGCACGCTCAAGTGCGATCCCCTGACCTTCCGCACCAGCGATCCGCAGGTGTGGGGGTCGGGCGACGTGCTCAGCCTGGCCAACCTGGCCGTGGCCATCGGCCATGGCGAGCAGGTGGCCGTGAGCATCGAACGGGCCCTGAACCCCGAGCAGACCGCGAGCTTCCCCTGGCGGGTCATGCGGTCGCCGGACGTGGCCTACGATCCCGACAGCGAACCGGTGGAACGGCCGCGCGTCCAGACCGAGTACTCCTCGGTGGCGGAGCGGATCAGCAACTTCCTGCTGGTCAACCGCGGCGTGAACTGGGACGAGGCGATCCGCAAGGAAGCCGAGCGCTGCCTGCGTTGTGACTATCGCGAAGAAGCGTGCAACTAGCGGAGGGCGACCATGAGTGACACCGTGAAACTGACGATCGACAACATCGAGGTCGAGGTTCCCCAGGGGGCCACGGTCCTCGAGGCCGCCAAGCAGATCGGCATCCGGATCCCGACGCTCTGCCATCTCGACGGCGTGAACAAGGTGGGCGTCTGCCGTGTCTGCGTGGTGGAGCAGGAGGGGCGGGGCAACCTGCTCGCCAGCTGCATGCTCGCCGCCGGCGACGGCATGAAGATCCGGACCAACACGCCCAAGGTGCAGCGGGCGCGCCGCACGGCCGTGGAGCTCATGCTCTCCGACCACGTGCAGGATTGTCTGAGCTGCGACCGCAGCCAGGACTGCGAGCTGCAGACCCTGGCCCACGATCTGGGCGTGGACTGCGGCCGGTTCGGCCAGAATCTGGGCTCCGAGCGCGTCATCGACGACAGTAGCGCCTCGCTGGTGCGCGACTCGGGCAAGTGCATCCTCTGCCGCCGCTGCATCTCGGTGTGCGAGGACGTGCAGACCGTCAACACCATCGGCATCCAGGGTCGCGGCATCGCGTCCATGATCGCGCCGGCCTTCACCGGCCTGGGCGATGCCGTCTGTGTGAACTGCGGCCAGTGCGCGGCGGTCTGCCCGGTCAACGCCATCTACGAGGTCGACCACATCGCGCCGGTCGAGCGGGCGCTCCTCGATCCCGCCAAGCACGTGGTGGTGCAGACCGCGCCCGCGATCCGCGCCGCCATCGGCGAGACCCAGGGCCTGGCCCCCGGTAGCCTGGTCACCGGCGAGATGGTCACGGCACTGAAGATCCTCGGCTTCGATGCGGTCTTCGATACCGATTGGTCGGCCGACCTGACCATCCTCGAGGAGGGCATGGAACTGCTGGGCCGGCTCAAGCGCGCGCTGGTGGACAAGGACGACAAGGTTGCCCTGCCCATGACCACCAGCTGTTCGCCGGGCTGGGTGAAGTTCCTCGAGCACTTCTTCCCCGAGCTGATTCCCAACGTGTCCACGGCCAAGAGCCCGCAGCAGATGATGGGAGCGGTCATCAAGTCGTACTACGCCAAGAACAAGGGCCTCGCGCCGGAGGACGTGGTGGTGGTGTCGGTGATGCCGTGCACGGCGAAGAAGTACGAGGCCGGTCGTCCCGAGATGAAGGACAGCGGTACGGTGGACGTGGATCATGTCCTGACCACCCGCGAACTCGGGCGGCTGATCAAGAAGTACGGCGTCGATTTCCAGAACTTGCCCAAGGGGACCTTCGACGATCCCCTGGGCCTCGGTTCGGGAGCCGCCGACATCTTCGCCAACAGCGGCGGCGTGACCGAGGCGGCGCTGCGCACGATCCACGAGGTGGTCACGGGCAAGGAGATCCCCGTGCAGAACCTGCACGTGACGGACCTCATGGACATCGAGGGCATCCGCGAGATCGCGCTCACGTTCACCGGCTGCAAGGACGAGTTCAAGTGGCTGGACGGCGTCACCGCGCGCGTCGCGGCCACCAGCGGCCTGGGCAACGCGCGCAAGCTCATGGATCAGGTCCAGGCGGGCGAGAGCCCCTATCACTTCATCGAGGTCATGGCGTGTCCCGGGGGCTGCATCGGCGGCGGCGGCCAGCCGCGCCTGACCACCGATGCGGTCCGCCAGGCCCGCTTCCAGGCGATCCTAGCCGAGGACGAGGGCAAGGAGCTGCGCAAGTCGCACGAGAACCCCTACATCACCAGGATCTACGAGGATTTCCTGGGGCAGCCCAACAGCCACAAGGCGCACGAGCTGCTGCACACGCACTACACGCCGCGCGAGAAGGTCTGACGCGCGGCGTCTTGGCGCGACCGGAGGGCCGATCCCCAACGGGGGTCGGCCCTCGCCGCAGGTTCCGGGTTTCCGCCATGGGCGAATTGGGCTAGGCTGGACCGGTCGTCGCCAACCCGTTACCTGCCCAACGGAGCATCCCATGAGCTTCAAGAACGGTTGCCTCAAGCCCGCCCTCTTCGGCTGCCTCGGCCTGATCGCCCTGTTGGTCCTGCTGACGGCGATCACCAGCTTCTCCGCCTGGCGCGGCCTCAGGGGCCAGCGCATCGAGACGCAGGAACTCGCCCCGGTGGCCGTGACGCCGATCGAGCTGCCGGCGGGCCCGGCTGGCCGCCTGGTCCTGGACCTGGCCCACGGCGAGTTCGAGATCAGCCCCGGCGCCCCGGGCACCGGCGTCCAGGTGCGTGCCCGCTACGACCTCGAGGCGTACCACCTGGAGGACGACCTGCAGATCCTGCCAGACTCGACCTGGGTCTACACCGTGCGCTACTTCCGCACCATCTCCGGCCTGCAGGCCTTCGCACGCGCCATCATCGGCGGCGGCAACGACTCCCGCGTCGAGATCACCATCGCACCCGACGCCCCCATCGTCCTGGAGGCGAACATCCAGCAGGGCGGCGCCGAGGCCGAGCTGGGCGGACTCTGGCTCACCGCCGCCGACATCGAGTTCAGCAAGGGCGGGCTGGCCCTGAGCATCAGCGAGCCCCTGCATCAGCCCATGGAGCACCTGTACCTGCACGGCAGCATGGGTGGGATCGAGGCGGCCGGTCTCGGCAACGCCAGCCCGGCCGTGCTCACGGTCGACTGCGCCATGGGCGGCGCCGACATCGACCTGCGCGGCCGGTGGCTCAACGACTGCGATGCCGATCTCTCCATCAACATGGGTGGCCTGGCGGTGACCGTCCCCGACGATGTGGAGGTCCAGGGCGTCACCGTCACCGGCGGCGAGCTGCGCCTGGCCGACCAGGAGACCCCGATCCCCGTGCTGCGCCTGAAGACCAGGGCGAAGCGCGGCGAGGTCGAGGTCATGCGGCGTTAGGCGCCGGCGGTGCTCGACGGCCTGATCATCCTCGGCTATTTCGCCGTGATCATGGTGGTGGCCATCCGCTCCCGCCTGCAGCCGGGGGTGTCGGCGGAGGAGTATTTCGTCTCGGGCCGCCGCCTGCGCTGGTATTCCATCGCCGCCTCCACCATCGCCACCAACCTGCACGCCGGCCACTTCCTGGCGGTCATCGGCTCGGCCTACGCGTTCGGCCTGGCCCAGGCCAACTTCGAGCTCAACGCCATCTTCGGCCTGGTGCTGGCGGCCTTCGTGTTCGTGCCGATGTACCTGCGCGCCCGTGTGGTCACCATCACCCAGTTCTTCGAGCAGCGCTTCGGCACGCGGGTGGCTCTGGCCTACTCGATCATGATCATGTTCCTCTACGGGACGCTCTACCTGGGCGCGGCGTTGTTCTGGGGCGGTTACTCGCTGGAGGTGCTCTTCGGCGACGGCCTGCAGCAACTGGTAGGCGGGAACCCGGCGGTCAGGATCTGCACCATGATCGTGCTGCTCGGCGCGTTCTCGGCGGTCTATACCTACTTCGGTGGTCTTGGCGCCGTGGTGCGCACGGATCTGGTGCAGTTCGTGCTGCTGCTGGGCGGCGGCCTCACGGTGACCGGTCTGGCCGTCCATGCTCTCGGCGGCTTCGATCAGTTCCATACCCGGACCGGCGACTTCATGCACTTGCACTTGCCCAATTCCCATGCGCAATTGCCGTGGCTGGGTATCGTCACCATGAACCTGCTGAACCTGCAGTACTGGGGCTGCAACCAGGTGATCCTGCAGCGCGCGCTGGCCGCCCGCAGCCTGCGCGACGCCCAGGTCGGCCTGCTGGTGGGCGGGTTCGTCAAGTTCGTGACCGCGGCCATGCTGGTCCTGCCCGGGATCGCGCTGATCGGGATCCTGGGCGAGGATCGCCGGCTCACCGATCCCGATCAGGCCTACCTGACCATCGTCGACCTGTTGCTCTCGCCCGGCGTGCGCGGCCTCGTGCTCTGTGGCCTCTTCGCCTCGCTCATGAGCAGCGTCGACTCGATCTTCAACTCGCTCAGCACGCTGTGGTCGGTGGACATCTATCAACGCCACCTGAACCCCCGGGCCACCGACCGGCAGGTGGTGGCCACCGGCCGCCGCGCCATCCTGGTGACCCTGGCGGTGGGTATCTGCTTCGGATTCGTCTTCGCCTACACCAAGCTCAAGAATCCAGGATTCCCACTCGATCCCGTGTTCAAGCAGGCCAGCTTCTACGTGAAGAACGGGCTGGTGGTGCTGGTGGTCGCGGCGGTCTTCCTGGCCCGCCCGTCGCGCAGGCTGGTCCTGGCGGCCATGGTGGGGACGATCCCGCTGTCGATCCTGGCCGATCGGGTGTACGGCGACGTGCCCTACCTCATCGTGACCGGCATGGTGATCATGGCGGGGATCCTGGTCGTGGCCGTGCCCACGCTGATCCGTCAGGGCTGGCGGCTCTCCGGTCCGGCGCTGGTGACGGTGGCGGATCGGCGGGTGGGCTGGCTGGGAGCGACGCTGTTGCTCCTGCTGGCCTCCATTCACGTGATCTTCCACTGAGCGTTCGCTCAGAAGGTGCCCACCACCAGCAGGCCCGGCCGGCCCTCGATCAGGCTCGGGCCGACGGATATCGTTGGCTGCGGAGGAGTCTGGGTTCGCGTTTCGGCCTTTTGCCTGGCCCGCGCGGTCTGGTATTCCACCGTGGTGCAGGCGGCGAGTTGCGCCATGACGGTCAGAGGCAGGTAGATCCCGTTCTCGGTCTCCAGCGTCAGCGCCCAGCCCGCGAGGCCGATCCCCACCGACGTCGCCACGACGGCGAGCCCGTTGCCTCGTGATCCATTGCCGGCGTGGACGCCCACGGGCAGCAGGAGGCCCCCGGTGACCGAACCCAGGACCAGGCCCTCCGCGAGGCTGTCGAACTCTCCGCTGCCGTCGTCGGCGGCACTGGCGCCGATGATGAAACCCGCCAGGAATCCCACGGTGCCGGCGCCCAGGCCGACGAAGAGCGAACGGGTGGGGGTGTTGGGGTTGGGCACCTGGTCCGCGGCCCTGGCGGGCCCGGCGCCGGTGGCGACCAGGACCAGGGCGAGCAAGCCGGAAAGGAACGCGTGGCGTCTTGGTATCATGGGCCCTGATACGCCAGATTCAGCACCGGGTTCCCGCTAGATGAGGCGTTCCCGGAATAACGGCGACCCCCGACTCAAGCCGGGGGCCGCTGCTGTTTCCGGAGGCGTCATCGGAACCTTGCTACTCGAACAGCCCCTTCACGCTGCTCCAGGTCTGGCTCTCGGCCGCGACTCCGCCGCACAGGGCGACGTTTTCGCTGGTGTTGATCACGTAGTCGCCCAGGTCGTCGGGGTCGCCCGAGCCGTAGTTGCTGATGACCAGGTAGTACTCGGCGCTGGGGTCGAGAACCACGTTGTCCGCGGCCAGGATGGCGCTCAGCAGGCCTTCGCCGCCGTCGTCATCGAAGTAGACGCAGGCATCGAGCGGCATGGCCGGATCGAAGTTGTCGCAGAAGATGTGCAGCGTCGTGTCGTGGAGGGTGGTTCCGTCGAGCATGACCTCGAACTCCACCGGATTCTGGTCGGCCACCACGAAGCAGTGCGCTTCGAGGAACTGGCCGGTGTAGAAGGCCGGGCTCAGGGCGAAGGCACAGGCCGGATCGGGAGCGCCGCTGCCATAGCCGCGGTCCCAGACCGGGGTGCTCTCGGTGAACGTCCCGGTGATCTGGATGCGGCTGGGAGCGGCGATCGATCCATCGCGGATGTCGAGTGGCTTGTCGTCGGCGGCCAGGGCGAGGCCGGCCACCAGGATCACGGCGATCAGGGCGATAACATTCTTCATGGCCTTACTCCTCTGTGGTCGGGGGATGGAATTCAGACAGTATTTCATGGTCTGGAGCCAATTCTACCACGATTGCTCGTGGATTTTCAATAACAGAGACTCGATTGCTCCAACTTGGAATCCGGTGGCCCACCGACCGCATCGAGTTCCACGATCAGACCACCCAGCACGGGCACCCGCACCCGCACCCGGACCGGCCAGCGAGCCTCGCCAGCCGCCATGTCCACCTCCACGTCGCCCTCATGATGGAAGGGCCCCGCCCCGCCCAGGGCCGGTCGCAGGGTGAGGCAGCGGAACCGTCCGGCCGGCACCTCGACCTCGCGGCTGGCAATCACGTCGACATGGAGCCAGCTCGCCGCTCCCCCGAGCAGCACCGGCACGCTGACATGATCGCCGGTGGCCAGACTCGAGGCCCTCAGCCGCAGGAGCGCCGAGAAGACATCATGACTGCCGGCCGGGAGCGCGACCCGAGTCCCCCGACCATCGTCGGCCACCCCGAGGGCGTGGTCCACTTTCCAGTCCCCGGTTTCGCGATATGACCCCTCCCTGATGCGCCTGGTCAGCCGATGGCAGCGATAGTCTTCCGTGTCGGTCCAGCTCACGATGCGGTCCCGGACGGGATAGAGGCTGGAGAGCAGGGCATTCGAGCGGGTGAGGGCGCGAACCTCGAAGGCCGCCCGATCAGCCACCGGCCGGGGACCCGCGATCTCCAGCGTGGCGGTTCCCACGATGAGCGGTCCCAGCTTGATCCTGTAGTGGAGAGTCTCGCCCGCGGCGAAGGGCCGCTGGCGTAGCAATGGCGGCAGGTGGGCCTCCGCGAACACGGCTGTCGGGGCGGCGAGCAGGGTGATCAGCAGGTACTGGAGACACCGGTGGGGCATGGTGGCCACCCTCGTTGACGGGGATGGGGAGGAAGATGCAACCTGTCCCAACCGTTGCAGGATGTGCGCCCCGCCCTTGTGCCAACGAGAGTGTGTCCGGGCCTGCGTGGTCGATCCAATTGGGATTGGGATCCATTCCTGAGAATGTTAACTTATATCAATTCAATATTTTAAACCCCATGTCTGTGTCGGATAACCGGGCTCCTGTGTCCAGATCAGCGTCTCCTTCACCCCGGGCACAATCTCCATGGCACAAGCAAGTTTCTTTGACTCCGGTGGGGATTCGTTCTACGTTTCGCCAGGACCGCCAAAAACCCGCATCCGGCCTCAATTTAGGAGCTACCCGGTATGGCTTTGAGGAGCTTCCGGGGCGGTGTGCACCCCCCCGAGCATAAGGAACTCACCGAGGACAAGGCCCTCGAGGTGATGCCGCCCAGTGCGGAGATCTTCGTGCCCCTGGGCCAGCATCTCGGCAAGCCGGCCAATCCCCTGGTCAAGAAGGGCGACTACGTCCGCCAGGGGCAAGTGCTGGCCGAGAGTTCCGGGTTCATCTCGGCGCCGGTGCATGCCCCCGTCAGCGGCAAGGTGATCAAGATGATCAAGGGGCCGGTGGTGGGCGGAACCACCGCCGACATGCTCCAGATCAAGCCCGGCGAGCCCGATCCGCCCAAGGAGGGCGAGGAAGCCCCGCCGGTCGATAGCAGCCCGCTGCTGCTGGCGGCCTACGACCTGGGATCGGTGACCCGCGAGCAGATCATCGACCGCGTCCGTGAGGCCGGCATCGTCGGCCAGGGCGGGGCGGCGTTCCCCACGGCGGTCAAGCTGAGTCCGCCGCCCGACAAGCCCATCGACTGGATGATCATCAACGGCGCCGAGTGCGAGCCCTACCTCACGCGCGATTATCGTCTGATGCTCGAGCGGACCGACGCGCTCATCGACGGCATCCTGCTGATCGGCAAGGCCCTGGGCGAGAACGTGAACCTGGGGATCGGGATCGAGAACAACAAGCCCGAGGCCATCGCCACCATGCGCGAGGCCATCGTCAAGCGCGGGGTGAAGATCGAGGTCTTCGAGCTGCGGACCAAGTACCCGCAGGGCGGCGAGAAGATGCTCATCGACGCCGCGGTCGGTCGCAAGGTGCCGCCGGGTGCGCTGCCCATGGAGGTGGGCTGCGTGATCCAGAACGTGGGCACCGCGCTGGCCATCCGCGACGCGGTGCTGGCGGGCGAAGTGCCGCGGACCGCCACGCTCACCGTGAGCGGCCTGGGGGTCAAGGAACCCAAGAACCTGCAGGTGACCATCGGCACGCCGCTGCGCGACGTGATCGAGTACTGCGGGGGCGTGCACCAGAGCGCCCAGCGCGTGGTGGTGGGCGGGCCGATGATGGGCTTCGCCGCCTTCAGCCTCGACGCGCCGGTGGTCAAGGCCACCAGCGGGATCCTGGTGCTCACCGAGGCCGAGCTGAAGGCGCCGCCCGAGACCGCGTGCCTCAACTGCGGCAAGTGCGCCGCGGCCTGCCCCATCAACCTGCTGCCCACACGCCTGGCGCGGCTGTCGCAGCTGAAGCGCTTCGAGGAGGCCCGCGACCTGGGCATCGAGGTGTGCATGGAGTGCGGGACCTGCGCCTTCACCTGCCCGGCCCACATCCCGCTGGTCCAGTACCTCCGGCTCGGTAAGAAGAACGTCCGCAACCTGCCCCGGAAGGAAGCCTGACCCATGGCCAACGAGAGCAGCAAGGGCTCGGTCGTCCAGGGTGTCAGCGAGGGCAACCTCAACCTGGTGACCTCGCCCCACTCGCATTTCGGCTGGAGCACCGCCCGGATCATGTGGACGGTGACCCTCGCGCTGGTGCCCTGCCTCGGCAGCGCCGTCTATTTCTTCGGCTTCGGGGTGCTCGCTCCGGTGGCCGGGGCGGTGCTGGGCGCGGTGGTCTGCGAATGGGTCGTCGGACGGATCAACCGCAAGGCCGAGACCATCCCCGACGGCAGCGCGTTCCTGACGGGGCTCTTGCTCGGCCTGGTGGTGCCGCCCGGGTTCTCGCCGCTGCATGCGGCGCTGGGTGGGGTCGTGGCCATCGGCATCGGCAAGTCGGTGTTCGGCGGCCTGGGCGACAACATCTTCAATCCGGCGCTGGTGGGCCGCGCGTTCCTGCAGGCCAGCTTCCCGGCGGGCATGACCGACTGGTCGCACGCCGTCTCGCGGGTCGATGCCATGAGCCAGGCCACACCGCTGGGCCTGTTCAAGTTCGGCGATCCGAGCCAGTTCGCCGGCGATGTGGCCACGCAGAAGCTCCTGCTCGGCAACGTCGGCGGGTGCATCGGCGAGACCAGTTCGCTGGCCATCCTCGTCGGGGGGGCCATCCTCCTGCTGACGCGGGTCGCGCACTGGCGGATCATGCTCAGCATGCTGCTGGGCGGGGTGGTCTTCGGCGGGATCTTCAACCTGCTGGGCGTGGGGCCGAGCCCGCTCTTCCACATCCTCTCTGGCGGCTTCCTCTTCGGCGCGGTCTTCATGGCCACCGATTACGTGACCAGCCCGACCACCGGCCGCGGCCAGTGGATCTTCGGCGGCGGCATCGCGCTGTTGACCATCCTGATCCGCCTGTTCGGCGGCCTGCCCGAGGGCGTGATGTACTCCATCCTCCTGATGAACGCCGCGGTGCCCCTGATCGACCGATACACCCGACCCCGGATCTACGGAGCACAATCATGAAGACGACGCTGCACATGCTGGCCACGCTGATCGTGGTGGGAATGCTGTCCGGCGGGGCGTTGTCGCTGGTCAACGACTGGGCCGACCCGCTCATCCAGGAGAACCAGCGGCGCATCCGCGACGAGGCCATCGGCTTCCTGGTGCCCGGCGGCGCTCCCGAGCAGGTGGTCGACGAGGACGGTCTGGCCGCGTGGCAGGTCCGGCGCGACGGCGAGCTCGCCGGCTGGGTGGTGCGCTACGCGCTGACCGGTTTCCAGGACAAGATCGACGTCATGATCGCCCTCGACCCTGACCGCACCGAGATCCGCGGCCTGAAGGTCCTGCAGGATTCCGAGACTCCTGGCCTGGGCACCTGGATCCGCCTGCAGCCCCAGCACGAACAGGCGCTGGCCACTGCGACCGACCGCGACCTCGGCGACGAGGTCGACGTGGCGCAGAACTTCCCGCTGCAGTTCTTCGGCTACGGCGGCGGCAAGCACCTGTCGGCCGCCGGCGACCTCAAGGTGGTCAAGGGCAAGACGCGCCGGCAACTCGGTCCCTCCGAGGTCCAGGCCATCACCGCGGCCACCATCAGCTCGAACGCGGTGACCGATATCGTCAATGCCGCGGTCGTCAAGCTCGATGCCATCCTGGCCAAGCAGGGAGGAGCCTCGTGAGCAAGCAGACGAGCATCTCCGGCGAGTTCGTGAAGGGCCTCTGGGACCAGAACCCGGTCCTGCGCCAGCTCCTGGGCCTGTGCCCGACGCTGGCAGTGACCACCTCGGCCATGAACGGCGTGGGCATGGGCGTGGCCACCACCTTCGTGCTGGTCTGCGCCAGCCTGCTGATCTCGCTGGTGCGCAAGGCGATCCCCACCCAGGTGCGCATCGCCAGCTATATCGTGGTGATCGCCACCTTCGTGACCATCGTCGACCTGACGATGAAGGCGCAGTTCCCGGCCATGAGCAAGAGCCTGGGCGCGTTCATCCCGCTGATCGTGGTGAACTGCGTGATCCTCGGCCGGCAGGAGGCCTTCGCCTCGAAGAACAGCCCCTTCCGCGCCATCGTCGACGCCGTGGGCATGGGCCTCGGCTTCACGCTGACCCTGACCGTCCTCGGCGGCGTGCGCGAGATCCTGGGCAACCGCACCCTGTTCGGGTTCCAGCTGCTGCCCGACGCGTTCGAGCCCTGGATCGTGATGATCCTGCCCGCCGGCGCGTTCCTCACGCTGGGGCTGATGCTGGGCCTGGCGAACATCATCACCCACCGGCGCGAAGATGCGGCGCTGAAGACCGCCCGCCTGCGGGCCGCGGCGAAGGGGGCGTGACGTGGAACTCTTCGGCATCTTCATCACCGCCGCGCTGATCAACAACTTCGTGCTGAGCCAGTTCCTCGGCATCTGCCCGTTCGTGGGCGTGTCGGGCAAGCTCAGCTCGGCCACTAGCATGGGCATGGCCACCACCTTCGTCATGGTCATGGCGGGCATGGTGACCTTCCTGATCCAGCACTACATCCTGATCCCTCTGGGCCTGGGCTTCCTGCAGACGGTGGCCTTCATCCTGGTCATCGCCTCGCTGGTCCAGTTCGTGGAGATGGTCATCAAGAAGGTGTCGACCCCGCTGTACCGGGCGCTCGGCATCTTCCTGCCGCTGATCACCACCAACTGCGCCATCATGGGCCTCTGCCTCTTCGCCGCCATGAAGGAATACACCTTCATCCAGGCGTTGATCTACGCGCTGGGCGCGGGCGTCGGCTTCACGCTGGCGCTGACTCTCATGGCCGGCATCCGTGAGGAGCTGGAGCTGGCCAACGTCCCGCGGACCCTGCAGGGCGCGGGCATCACCATGGTGGTCGCGGGCATCCTGGCCCTCGGCTTCATGGGTTTCGCGGGCATGAAGTTCTAGCCGCCGCACTCCGGCGAACGTGACGAGCAAAGGAGACAGTCCGATGATCGACCGGCGTTCCTTCCTCAAGACCGCGCTCCTCGGTGGCGGGGCCTTCGCTGCCGGCTACAAGCTGAGCGGAGTCCTCGACCCCACCACCGCGGGCCGCACCGTGCTGCACGGCTTCGTGCCCGCCGACGAGGCCGCCGTGGCCGAGACCCTGACCGCGTTCCTCGGCCTCGCCGGCGGTCGCCTGCCGGCACCGGCGGTGACCGTGCCGGCGAACTGGCGCGCCGCCGTGGCGAGCGCGCTGCGCACCGGCGCCGACCGCTACGACCGCGGCGGCCGCCAGGTGCTCACCGTCCAGGTCACCGAGCTGGACCGCGCGCTGCCCGCCGACCTGATGCTGCAACAGCAGGGCCGGGTCCTCGACCCGGCGAGCAGCTTCGGCCGCCGCCTGCTCGCGCTGCGCGAGGAGTTGCAGGGCCGCCGCGCCGGCCTGGCCGTGAGCTGCCGCCTCGAGGATCGCCCCGAGGCCCTGGCCGCCGGTCGGGTGCTGGTGGTGGAGACCGAGAACGGCGTGCAGGACCGCATCGCCCTGGACAACGTCCGCCGCGACCTCGCCCTGGCCGGCCCCGCGGGCCTGACCCGGGTCCAGGCTGACGAGAACGGCGTGCGCGTCACGGGCGCCAGCTGCCGCCACGCCACGTGCCGCCTGCAGGGCGCCATCGCGCGGCCGGGCGAGCTGATCGCCTGCGCCCCGAACCGCCTCGTGCTGCGGGTCGAGACGGCCTAGCCGGTGGCGCACCGCGAGGGGCATCCGGAGAACCGGATCGGGTCGCTCCGGCAGGGACTGCTGGTGCTGCTGGTCTGCCTGGCCGCCGGCTTCGCGGTGCATCGCCTGCGCGACCGGACGCCCGAACCCGAACCGCTGGTCTTCAACCGGCCGGCCATGGGCACCCTGGTGACGGTGACGTTGCCCGGTACGGACGACCAGCAGGCGCGCCAGGCCGCGGCGGTGGCCGCCGGACGGGCGCTCGCCGAGGCCGCGCGGGTTGACTCGCTCTTCTCCTGGCGACTGCCCGTCCCGCGGGGCGCCGACCCCGCCGCCCTCGCCCGCGAGCAGCGCGCGGTGCTGGAGGTGGCGCTGGCGGTGATCCGCGAGAGCGACGGCGCGTTCGATCCACGCCTGCGCCCTCTGGTCGACCTCTGGGGCTTCGACGGCGGCGAGCCGGCCGTGCCCGACGCGGCAGCGCTGGCCGCGGAAGTCGCTCGCCTGAAAGAGCTTGGTCAGCCCGCCGACGCGACGGAACTTGAATCTCGGCCCGATGTTCTCCATTTTGGAGCCTGGGCCAAGGGCTACGCGGTGGACCGGGCGCTGGACGTGCTCCGGCAGGCCGGACAGGACGCCGCCCTGGTCAACGCCGGCGGCGAGATCCGCGGCTACGGTCGCCCCTGGAAGGTGGGGATCCAGCATCCCCGGTTGCCGGGAGCGGTGCTGGCCGTGGTCGAGCCGGGTGAGCTGGCCGTCGCCACCAGCGGCGACTACGAGCAATTCTTCGAGCAGGACGGCGTGCGCTACTGCCACCTGCTCGACCCGCGCAGCGGCCGGCCGGCCGACGGCTGCCGCAGCGTGACGGTGCTGGCGCCCAGCTGCGCCCGCGCCGACGCCCTGGCCACGGCGGTGTTCGTGCTGGGGCCGCAACGAGGCATGGAATTGGTGGAGCGCCTGGACGGCATCGAGTGCCTGATCATCGACGCCGCGGGCGAGCGCCACGACAGTTCGGGAATGGACGCGTACCTGTCCGACGGCTGAGTCGGACGAGCCTGGAGGACCGCAGCATGACCGCCCTCGCGTACTCGCTCCTGGCCATGGGAGGACTCGGCGCCTTCTTCGCCGCCGCCCTGGCCATCGCCGACAAGAAGCTGCGGGTGGAAGAGGATCCGCGCATCGGCCTGGTGGCCGACGCCCTGCCCGGCGCCAACTGCGGCGCCTGCGGCTGCGCCGGCTGCAACGCCTACGCCGAGGCCGTGGTCACCGAGGGCCTGGCCATCACCAAGTGCCCCGTCGGCGGCCAGGACGTCATCGACTCGCTGGCCCTGATCATGGGCGTGGAGGCCGGCGCCGCGGTCAAGCACGTGGCGCGCCTGATGTGCCGCGGCACCGCCAGTCTGGCCAAGGACAAGGCCAGCTACGAGGGGCCCACCAACTGCGCGGTCCAGGACCTGGTCTCGGGCGGCTCCAAGGCCTGCCAGTGGGGCTGCCTCGGCGGCGGCGACTGCGTCGAGGTCTGCGACTTCGGTGCGCTGGAGATGGGCCCCGACGGCCTGCCCGTGGTCTACGACGACCTCTGCACCGCCTGCGCCGCCTGCGTCACCGCCTGTCCGCGCGATCTCTTCGAGCTGCACCCCATCGATCGCGAGTTCTTCGTCTTCTGCAAGAGCCACGACGACCCCAAGACCAGCAAGGCGGTCTGCGACGCGGCGTGCACCGGCTGCAGCATCTGCGCCCGCAACAGCGAGGGCGCCATCAGCATGGTGGACGGCCTGGCGGTCATCGACTATGACAAGCTGAACCCGGACATCATCCCCATCGAGAAGTGCAAGACCAACGCCATCGGCTGGCTCCACCCGCAGCAGCACCTCCAGGAGCTGATGGCCGACGGCAAGACCGGCGAGGAAGCCTAGGCCGGGCCGCCCCGCGCAGCGACGAATCGGTGGAGCGGCCCGGCGACGGGCCGTCTCCATGCCGGGAGGAATCCCATGACCCACGAGCCCCAGGGCGAGGTCCTTTACGAGGAAGGCGAGGTGCTGGCGGTCCTGCCCCACGAGGATGACCACCCCGCCCGCGTCCGCGTCCGGCTGATCGCCGGCGACCACTGCGAGGGCTGTCCCGCCAAGATCATGTGCCAGCCCGGCGAGGGCGATCGCCGCACCATGGACGTGACCGACCCCGTGGGCGTGGCGGTGGGCGACCGCGTGAAGGTGGCCGTACCGGGCGGCGCGGTGCTGAAGGCGTCGTTCCTGGTCTACGGGCTGCCGCTTTTGCTGCTGCTGGTCGGGGTGTGGCTGGGCACCAAGATCTGGTCGGCGGAGAACGCCATGCGCGATCTGTGGTCGTTCCTGCTGGGGGCCGGGCTGGCGGCGGCGGCGGTGCCGTGGGTGCGGCGGGTCGTGCAGCGGGCCGAGGCCGGCGGCGGCCAGATGCTCGAGCCCATGGTGGTGGGCATGGTGACGGTGGGGGTGCTGCAGGCGGAGGATTGAGCGGGCTCCGGCTCGTCCCGTCCCCGGTCTTGACCCCGCTCGACCATTTCCCTTTCGTCACCACAGGGAGGGGCACCAAGACCCGGGCGGAAGTGGAACGACCACCTATTCCCGACAGCATTCCCGCCCGGGTCCGATCCTCCCGGACCTGCCTTGCGAGCCACGCCGGGCCCACCAGCTGGGCCCGGTGTGGTTTTTTGCCCGGCGGTCCGGCGGCGCTTGGCAGGGCGGGCACTTTCGGCTACCCTTGCCGTCGACCGTCCGGCGTCAACGGGGATGCCGGCACGAGGGAGGATGACGACATGACCAAGCGACCGCTGGCCATCCTGCTGTTCCTGCTCGGCGGGATCCTGATTCTGGGGACCGGCTGCCATCCGGGCAGCATCGAGGAGGTGTCGGAGCTGGACGTGGCGGCCACCTTCTACGCCCAGGACGTCGATTTCGGCGCCTACCTGACCTACGCCATGGAAGACACCATCTACGATCTCGATGAGATCTCCGGCGAGGATCCCGGTTACGAGAGCGACCTCGACCGCCGCTTCGATGCCGTGATGCTCGAGCACGTGCAGACCGAACTGGCCAATCGAGGCTACCAGCGGGTCGCCATGGACGACGATCCGGATCTCCGCGTGGGCATGGGGGCGCTCACCCGCGAGGGCGAGCTCTTCTACACGTACTACCCCTGGTGGGGATACAATCCCGGCTACTGGTATCCCGCCTGGGGGTCGGTGGACTTCACCGCGGGCTCGGTCTTCATCTTCATGGCCGACTGGGTCAACCGCGATCCCGAGAACGAAGAGGTCGACCCCATCTGGACCGGCAGCATCGCCGGTGTGCTGGAGAGCAGCGCCACCGCCACGCGCGAGCGCATCGAGCGCGGGCTGAACCAGGTGTTCGCCCAGTCGCCCTATCTGAAGACCACGGCCGAGGGCAAGTCCTTCCGCAACTGGGAGGTCCAGTGATGACCAAGCACCGCCTGATCCTCTGCTTGACCATCCTCGGTCTCGTGGCCGTGGCGCTGCCCGCGGTCGCCCAGACCGGCTGGTTCTGGGGCCTGACCTACGAGCCGTCGATCCCCATGGGCGACGCCAAGGACTTCGCCGACGACTCGTTCAGCTGGCGCGGTGTCGGCTTCGAGGGCCGCAACTGGCTCAATCCCGACCTCTCGGCCGGCTTCGCGGTGAGCTGGAACGTCTTCCACGAGGAGCGCGACTGGGACACCATCAGCGATCCGGGCCGGGACATCACCGGCGACCAGTCCCGCGACATCAACGCCGTGCCCATCTTCGTCAACGCGCATCGCTACTGGGGCGACACCTACCAGTGGCGCCCGTTCATCGGCATGAACGCCGGCACCATGTACACCGAGCGCCGCCTGGACATGGGCATGTACACCTTCAAGCAGAGCAACTGGCACTTCGCCTTCGCCCCCGAGTTCGGCGTCCAGTTCCCGTACGACCGGCTCCTGGGCTACGTCGCGCTGCGCTGGAACTACGCGTTCGAGGCCGGCGACGTGGGCGAGACCAGCTATCTGAGCCTGCGCATCGGCATCGGCCTGCGCTAGGACGGTCGGTCCAGAGTCACCGCGTTTGCTTCGACCCGTGCCGGGGGCTAGTTTTCCCCGGCACGGTTTTCTGTCTGCCCAGTGAAAGGACCCATCCCATGGCCGCTCTCATCCGCCCCCACGGCAGCGATGAACTCCAGCCCCTCCTGCTCGTGGGCGCCGACCGCGAGGCCGAGCTGGCCCGCGCCGCCGACCTGCCCCAGTGGACCATGTCCAGCCGCGAGACCGGCGACGTGATCATGCTCGGCATCGGCGGCTTCACCCCGCTCGCGGGCTTCATGACCCAGGCCGACTGGGACGGCGTCTGCCGCGAGATGAAGACCGCGTCGGGCGTGTTCTGGCCCATCCCGGTCACCCTGTCGGTGAGTCAGGAGTTCGCGCTCGAACTGCCCGACGGCGCCGAGATCGCGCTCAAGAGCGCCGACACCGGCGAGATCATGGCCACCATGCGGATCGAGGACCGCTACGAGATCGACAAGGCCTTCGAGTGCGAGCACGTGTTCACCACCACCGACGAGAACCACCCCGGCGTGGCCATGGTCATGGCCCAGCCCGCGGTGAACATGGGCGGCCCGGTGAAGGTGCTGTCGGAGTCCTACTTCCCCGCCGAGTTCCCCGGGCTATACATGCGCCCCGAGGAGAGCCGCCAGATCTTCGCCGAGCGGGGCTGGTCGCGGGTGGCCGCGCTGCAGCTGCGCAATCCCATGCACCGCAGTCACGAGTACCTGGCCAAGATCGCCCTCGAGGTCTCCGACGGCCTGTTCATCCACCAGCTGGTGGGCAAGCTCAAGCCCGGCGACATCCCCGCCGACGTCCGCGTCGACTGCATCGACACCCTGGTGGAGAACTACTTCATCAAGGAGAGCGTGCTCTGCGGCGGCTATCCGCTGGACATGCGCTATGCCGGCCCGCGCGAGGGCCTGCTCCACGGCGTGTTCCGGCAGAACTTCGGCTGCTCGCACATGATCATCGGCCGCGACCACGCCGGCGTGGGCGACTACTACGGCCCCTTCGACGCCCAGCGGATCTGGTCGGAGATCCCCGCCGGCGCGCTGGAGATCCAGATGCTGCCCATCGACTGGACCTTCTGGTGCTACAAGTGCGGCGGCATGGTCTCCATGAAGACCTGCCCCCACGGCAAGGAGGACCGCCTGTTCCTCAGCGGCACCGCGCTGCGCAAGGCGCTCTCGGAGGGCGGCGAGGTGCCGGCCGAGTTCTCGCGCCCCGAGGTGCTGGCGATCCTGCAGACGTACTACGCCGGTCTGAGCGACGAGGCGAACGTCGAGGTGAAGCTGCACCGGGCGGCCAAGGGCGAGACCGACAAGAAATAGTCCGGTTCGGTTCGAGAGGGGAAGGCCTGCGGTTCACGGGGACCGCGGGCCTTTTTCATGGCCAGAGCCGCGAGGGATAGACGCCCCGGGCCACCAGGTCGGCCAGGGTGCGCTTCACGCCGGCGAGGTCGGTGGCCGACGTCATGCCGCACCAGCGGCTGCGGGCCGGCAGCACCCGAACCCTTGCTTTGCCCTCGGCCACCGCCGCGCCCACCGCGAGCGGCAGGTAGAACTCGTCCTCCGGTCCCGGCCGGGCGGCGAGGAAGCTCTGGAACCGGCGCGCCAGGTCTTCCAGGATCTCGGGACCGAATCCCCACAGGTTCATGGAGACCAGCGCCGAGGCCGCCAGGATCCGCGGGCCCTCGGGCGCGTCCCAGCAGGCGCCGTCGGCATGGCGGCGCACGGTGTGGACCTCGTCGATGGCCTTGAGCCAGCCCTGCCGGGCGCGCACGAGACCGCGCGAGACCGGGCCCGCAGCGGGCAGGGTCTCGGCCACCGGGAAGCCGACCATGGACCAGGTGGGTGGGTTGGTGGCGGGCCGGGCGAGGAAAGCGCCGAGGGTGGCGATGGCCTCGGTACCGTAGTGGTCGTCGGCGTTGGCCACGGCGAAGGGGCCGCTCAGCCGGGAGGCGGCGGCGAGGACGGCCTGGCCCGTGCCCCAGGGCTTGTGGCGCCCGGCCGGGACCGGGCTTCCGGCAGGCAGGGGGCCCGGCTCCTGGTACACGTAATGCACGGGGACGACCTGCCCGAAGCCCGGATCGACGTGGGCACGCACCTCGTCAGCGATCTCGCGCCTGATCACGAGCACCACCTCGCCGAAGCCGGCGCGCCGCGCGTCGTGGACGGTGTAGTCCATGAGAGTCTCACCGCCCGGGCCCACCGGGGTCAGTTGCTTCAGGCCGCCGAAGCGACGTCCGGCCCCGGCCGCGAGAATGACCAGCGAGGGGCCGCTCATGATGTGTCCTTTAGCACGGCCGCGGCCGCGGGGGTTCCCAACGGTCGGCACGAGCCGGGGACTCCGAGTTCGCCGCACACCTCCTCCATCAGCCGGCAGAGCGGCGCCACGGCGTCGGCGGTGCAGAGCGTCACGGTGCAGCCGCCGAAGCCGGCCCCGGTCAGGCGGGAGCCCAGGACGCCGGGCACCGTGCAGGCTACCGCGACGAGCTGGTCGAGCACGGGATGGCTGGCGGCGTAGAGGTCGCGCAGGCTGGCGTGGGAGGCGGTCATCAGCGCGCCGAGGTGGGGGAGGTCGCCGCGCTCCAGGGCCGCGGCGGCGGCGAGCACGCGGTCGTTCTCCTCGACCACGTGGCGGCAGCGGTCGGCGACGTCGCCAGGCAAATCGGCCCGGTGGGCGGCGAGGAAGGCCGGGGCAACGTCGCGTAGCGCACCGATGGCGGGGTCGTGGCGACGCAGGAGGGCCACGCCTTGCTCGCATTCCTGGCGCCGCCGGTTGTAGGCCGAGTCGCCGAGGCGCCGTCGCACACCGCTGTCGGTGATGACCATGGCGTGACCGGGCAGATCCAGGGGGACCGGGCGGTGATCGAGCCGGCGGCAATCGATGAGCAGGGCGCTGGCCGGCTGGCCCAACCGGCAGGCCATCTGATCCATGATCCCGCAGCGGACGCCGGCCCACCGGTGCTCCACGTCGTGGCAGAGCTGGACCATGGTCAGCGGCTCGAGCGGGGAGGCGAAGGCCCGCGTCAAGGCCAGGGCGGCGGCGATCTCCAGCGCGGCCGAGGAGCTGAGACCAGCGCCCTGGGGTACGGTGCCATGCAAGGCGAGGTCGACGCCGCCGGTGAGCAGGTCCCGCGCGCGCATCTCCTCGGCCAGGCCACAGACGTAGGGAGCCCAGCCGGGCCAGGCGGCGGCCGGAGTCTGGCCGAGGCGATGCTCTAGGGTCTCGTCCGGATCGATGGCGAGCAGCCGGAGCAGGTCGTCCGGGCGTCGCCGGACCGTGACCTCGACCCAGCGGTCGATGATGGTGGGCAGCACGAAGCCGTCGTTGTAGTCGGTGTGCTCGCCGATGAGGTTGACCCGGCCGGGAGCCCGCGCGGTCACCATCGGGGCGCCCGGACCGAAGCGTTGGCGGAGGGTGTTGGCGGTGATCGCCTTCATGCGTGGGTTGGCTCCAGGTGTGGGGGTCCGTTCACGGAGGCAAGCGTACACCACGGCCTGGCTCGTGCAAGCCGCCGGTTGCCAGGGCAGCGCGCCGGCCATCATCCGGGTTCAATCCGGGACCGGGTCCTGCTAGAATCGTCGTCCCTCGAACAAGGAGTTCAGCATGTCCTGGCTAGAGACCGGCGTCCTCACCAGCGCGCGCAAGGAGAACGAGAAGCGCGTTCCCATCCATCCCGAACACCTCGCCTGGATCGACACCGACCTGCGCCGCCACCTCGTCTTCGAGCGCGGCTACGGCCGGGAATTCGGCGTCTCGGACGAGACGCTCGCCGCGGCCGGGGTCACGGTGGTGGACCGATCCGAGGTCCTGACGCGCTGCGAGGCGATCATCCTCATGAAACCGGTGGCGGCCGACCTGCGCGAGTTGCGCGAGGGGACCGTCTTCTGGGGCTTCCCGCACTGCGTGCAGAACAGCGACGTCACCCAGGCCGCCATCGACCGGCGCTTGACGCTCATTGCCTGGGAGGAGATGTATCAGGGGTCGCGCGACGGGCGCCGGGCCCAGCGCGTGAAGAACTTCTATCGCCAGAACGAGCTGGCCGGCTACACCGGGGTCTTGCACGCGCTGCAGCTGCTGGGCATCGACGGCCACTACGGACCGCCGCGCAGGGCCGTGATCCTGAGCTTCGGCTCGGTGAGCCGTGGCGCGGCCAACGCGCTCGTGGGCTGTGGCTTCAACGATGTCACGGTCTTCACCTTGCGACCGCCGCATCGCATCGTCGACCAGATCTTCGCCTGCCGTTATCGCCAGATCGCCGCTGGCGAACCCGGCGAGGCACCCACGGTCATCGTCGAGCCCGACGGCACACGGCGATCCCTGAGCGACGAGCTCGCCCGTTGCGACGTCATCGTCAACGGGATCCTGCAGGACACCGAACGGCCGCTCATGTTCATGACCGAGGCCGATGTGCAGCGGCTCAGGCCCGGCTGCCTGATCATCGACATCAGTTGCGACCACGGCATGGGTTTCCCCGGCGCCACGCCCACCACCTTCGCCAAGCCGACCTACCCGCTGGGACCGGCCACCTACTACGCGGTGGACCACACCCCGAGCCACCTCTGGAATGCGGCCTCCTGGGTGATCTCCGAGGCACTGCTGCCGCACCTGGCCACGGTGATGGGCGGACCAGAGGCCTGGTCCCGGAACCGGGTCATTGCCGATGCTGTCGAGGTGCGCGATGGTGTGGTGATCAACCCGCGGATCCTCTCGTTCCAAAATCGCAGCGCCGAGTATCCGCATCCCAGGCGAGAGTAGGCCGAGGGTCACCGTCATGTTCAAGCGCTTCCTGTTCAACCGCCTCCGCCGCCGCCGCGAGCGCTTTCCCCGCCTGCTCTCCATCGAGCTGTGCAGCATGTGCAACGCTAGCTGCATCATGTGCCCCCACGACCAGATGCAGCGCCCGAAGCAACCCATGCCGCTCGACCTGCTCACCCGGATCGTCCACGACTGCCAGGGCCAGCCGCTGCAGAAGCTCAACCTGTTCTGGATGGGCGAATCGTTCTGCCACCGCCGGATCCTCGATGCCCTGCGCCTGGCCCGCCGCGACCTGCCGGACGTGCGCCTCTACATCTCGACCAACGCGGGCCTCCTGGATGAGGCCAACAGCCGCGCCATCATCGACGAGGACCTTCTCGACGTGATCAACTTCGACATCGACGGGATGACCAAGGAGACCTACCAGGGCGTCCGCCGCCGGGTCGATTTCGACGTGGTGATGCGCAACGTCGGCTACTTCCTCGATTACAAGCGCCAGCAACGGCGGCGCCGTCCCCAGACCCGGGTCACCATCATCCGCATGCCCGAGACCGAGACCGAGATCGACCGCTTCGTCGCCTACTGGCGACCGCGGGTCGACCGGGTCGAGGTCAACGACTACAACACCTGGCTCGGCTCGCAGGAGGACCGCAACCTGGGCGAGGTCGCCGTGCGTAGCCAGCAGGGGCGTTTCGACTTCGCCTGCCGACACCCCTGGGACGAGCTGGTGATCGCCGCCGACGGCACCGCGGGCCTCTGCTGCCTCGATTTCGATCTCCGCGCCCCGCTCGGCAACGTCCGCGACGCCAGCATCGCCGAGATCTGGAACGGTGAACGGCTACAGCGCTACCGCCAGCGGATGCTCGAGGGTCGTTACGACCAGCTGTCGGTCTGCAAGGATTGCAACGCGTTCATCTTCCAGCATCGGTCGACGTGGGCCCGGTTGCAGCGCTGAGCCAGGATCGCGAACCTCCTGCGGCGCCGGGGTTAACGTCGATCGGTCCCGTCCTGATTCGAGCCCATCACACCATTTGCCCCGGTCCCCCTCAATGGCCATATTTCGGGCGTTGTCCGGCCCGGTCGGCCCGCCATCCCGGCGATCCGGACCGCCCCTAGCGGACCCCGAAGAGACTGGTGACGTCCATGTTCAACAAGCTCATCGTTGCCTGCATGCCCCTGGTCCCCCGGCCCATCATCCACAAGATCAGCATGCGCTACATCGCCGGTGATCACCTGGCCGACGCCATCGCCACCACCCGCCAGCTCAACGGCGAGGAGGGGGCCTGGACCACCATCGACGTGCTTGGCGAGTTCGTCGGCGACCGCAGCCGCGCCCTGAAGGAGAAGGCCGACAGCGCCAGCGTCCTCGACGCCATCGCCGCCAACAACCTGCGCGGCGTGGCCGGGCTCTCGATCAAGCCCACCAGCCTGGGCCTGAGCCTCGATGAGGATTTCGCCTACGACAACATCCGCGAGCTGGCGCTCAAGGCCCGCGATCTCGGCATCTTCATGCGCATCGACATGGAGAACACGCCCTATACCGACAAGACCCTCAAGGTGTACCGCCGGTTGCGCGACGAGGGTGTGGACAACGTGGGCGTCGTGCTGCAGTCCATGCTCCGCCGCACCGAGCAGGATGTGCGCGACCTCCTCGAGTACCGCCCCTCCATCCGCCTCTGCAAGGGTATCTACAAGGAGCCGCGCGAGGTGGCCTGGACCGGTCGCGAGGAGATCCGCGACAGCTTCAAGCGGCTGCTCCGGCTGATCCTCGAGAACGGCCTCTACTGCGGCATCGCCACCCACGACGATCCCCTGATCGACGACGCGCGCGAGGTCATCAGGGCCAACGGGCTGACTTCCGACCAGTACGAGTTCCAGATGCTGCTGGGTGTCAAGGAGCGCACCCGCCGCGAGTTGCTGCAGCAAGGGCACCACCTGCGGGTCTACGTCCCGTTCGGCGAGGACTGGTACGGCTATTCCACCCGGCGGCTCAAGGAGAACCCCGACATGGCGGGCATGATCGCCAAGGCGGTGCTGCTAGGGCAGTGAATCGGGCAGAGGAGCCGGAGATCGGGGCCGCGCCATCGAAGGTGCGGCCCTTGTTCCATGTTGAGCATCCATTTAAAGATTTACGCCATTCTGTGATAATTTTGTCTTTACTGTTATTCGGTTTTTGGCGTAGAATATCAATGCTGTTCCCTGTATATGCCTGGTATCCTGGAAGCCGTGGGCGTCGTGCAACAAGCCACTGCCATCCTCCTGGCCGTCCTCGTGATCGCAGTCCTGGCGCTGGCCGCGTTCGTCGTTCTCCTGCGCCGACGCCTGACGAGCCACCGGGCCGAACTCCGCTCCGCCAGCCGCGAGAAGACCCTCATCCTGCAGAGCATCTCCGACCGCGTCACCTACCTCGACCGCGACCTGCACATCGTCTGGACCAACTGGGCCGAGCGGGAGGACCAGCGCACCGAGTTGCCGGTGGTGCCGGGAGCATTCTGCTACCAGGCCATCGCTGGCGAGATCGCCCCCTGTGCGGGATGCCCGGTGCCGGAAGTCCTGCGCACGGGCGTGGCGTCCGAGGGGGTCGTGAACTGCCGTGACGGCTCGATCCTGCGCCTGGCGGCGTCGCCGGTGCGGAACGAGCAGGGAGAGCTGGTGGGCGTGGTCCAGACAGCACGAGACATCACCGAGAAGCGGCACCTCGCCGAGCGCCTGCAGCAGTCCCAGAAGATGGAAGCGGTTGGCCAGCTCGCGGCCGGCGTCGCCCACGATTTCAACAACGGGTTGCAGGTGATCCTGGGTTACGGCGAGTTGCTGGCCGGGGAGCTTCCGGAGGGCAGTCAGGCGCGTCGCTACCTGGAGCCCGTGCTGCGCGCCGGCGAGCAGGCGCGCGACGTGGTGCGGCAGTTGCTGACCTTCAGCCGCAAGCAGGAGCCCCGGGTCGAGACCCTCGACCTGACCGAACGCGTAATCCGTCAGATCGATGTGCTCCGGCGCCTGGTCGGCGTCCAGGTCGATGTCCATGTGACCGCGGCGCCCAACCTGCCGCTGGTGACCGCGGATCCGTCGCAGGTCGAGCAGGTGCTCCTGAACCTCTGCCTCAACGCTCGCGATGCCATGCCGGCCGGCGGGCGCCTGGACATCACGCTGGAGCTGGTGGAGCTGGACGCGGTCGGGGCGCGCCAGCACGGGGCGCCGGCGGCCGGCGCCTACGTCGTCATGAGCGTCGCCGACGAGGGCGTGGGGGTGCCGCCCAGCTTGCACGATCGCATCTTCGACCCCTTCTACACCACCAAGAGCCTCGATCGCGGCACGGGCCTGGGGCTGGCCACGGTCTATGGCATCGTCCGGGCGCACCATGGCTTCGTCGAGCTGGAGAGCGCCGAGAACCGGGGCGCGATCTTCCGGATCGGCTGGCCCACGGGCGAGATCATGGCGGCTGCCCGGGAGCAGTCCACCGCCACCTCGCCCGCCGTGAGGCCGGCCTCGATCCTGGTGGTCGAGGACGATCCCGCGGTGCGCCGCCTGGCCGTATCAATCCTCGAGCGCGAGGGGCACCAGGTCTCCGTGGCCACCGATGGCCAGGACGCACTCGAGCTGTTGCGCGACGGGACCCGGCGTTTCGAACTGGTGATCATGGATGTCATGCTGCCGGGGCTGAACGGCTGGTCGGTCTACCGCCAGGCCCGTGAGCGCCAGCCAGATCTACAGGTCATCTTCTGCAGCGGTTACAGCCCGACCCTGCTCGAAACCGAGTACCAGATGGGGTTGCCGGGCCAGGAATTCCTGCAGAAACCCTACCGTCCGCGCGACCTCAACCAGCGCGTGCGCAAGCTGCTTGCGTCGACTCCGCTACTGGAACAGCGGCACGCCGAGTGATCCGTTCAGGTCCGTGGCTTCCACATCACCTTCTTCTTGCCCAGCAGGAACTGGCTGAACGCCACGCCGCTGGCGAGGTTCACGACGCAGAGGTAGTAGGCCGCGGTCACGGGAGCCGGCAGCGTCCCCTCCCGCTTCAGATGCGCCACGACGACCAGCGCGTAGAAGACGGCCTGGAAGCCGAGCAGGCTGGCGAACAGAGGGGAAGTCGTGGCCAGGGCCAGGTTGGTGAGCAGGAGACCGAGCTGGAAGAACGGCGCCAGGTAGCGCAGGACCTTGTGCGACCAGAGCTGCCAGGCGAACCGGCCGAAGCGACCGAAGTTCAGCAGCGCGGCCTTGTCCTTCAGCGCCCACCAGGCCCGCAAGGAGACGCGCACGCGCATGCGGAACTCGTCACCGGTGTCGGCCAGGGCGTCCTCGTAGAGTCGCGCGGAGGGCTGGTAGACCACGCGGTAGCCCTTCTCGCGCACGGTCAGGGGCTCGACGAAGTCGGGGAGCTGGTCGGGCCGCATGGGCTCCCAGATGTCCTTGCGGATGGCGTCCACGCCGCCGTCCACTCCCACGATCGAGCCGATGGCCGTTTCCCAGGCGCGAAGCTGGTTCTCGTAGCGCATGTATGTCGAGCAACCCTCGCCACTGGCCGACCCGTCGGGGGCGCGATAGAGCATGCGTCCGGTGACGTACCCGACCGTGGGGTCGGCCAGGGGCTTGACCAGCTCGCGCACCGTGTCCGGGGCGTAGAAGGAATTGGCGTCGCTGGTGACCAGGATCGCGCCGGTGGCCTGTGGCGCGATGATGTTCAGGCCGCTGGTCTTGCCGGCGCGGGGTTGCTGGCGGACCAGACGGACGCGGGGGTCGCCGATGCCGCGGACGATCTCGTCGGTGCCGTCGTCGCTCTCGTCGCTGACCACGATGACGTCGAGCTTCTCGGGCGGGTAGTCCTGCTCCAGCTTGTTGCGGACGGTGCGCTCGATCACGGCGGCCTCGTTGTAGGCGGCGATCAGGACGGTCACGGTGGGCAGATATTCGCCGGCGGGCCGCTGGACGGGGCGCGGGTCGAGTCGGGCCAGCAGCCAGACCAGGACGGGGTAGCCCAGGTAGATGTAGACGAGGAGCAGGAGGCAGAGGGCGAAGAGTACGGTCACCGTGCAGTCTCCGGTCGGGGGTCAGGTACTCGAGCCAGCGCGGGGCCGGGCGGTCGGGACGATCGTAGCAGAGGGTAGGGCTTCGCGGGGGAGATGCCAACCCGGGTGTTGTCTGGAGGCTGGATCGCCGGGCATGGTGTCGGAGGAACGGTCGGTGGCCGCGGCAGGCTTCCCACGGCCTTCAAAGTCATCAAAACGGTGCCGCCCCTAATGAGCCGGCGTACTCCAGAACGCGAGCAGGTCGTTGGGGCTGCAATCGAATCAGCGCCGCTTCTTGGCCCGGAAATCATGGATCCCCGTGTAGGCCGCCGGAATCACCACCAGGGTGATCAGGGTGGAGACAGTCAGCCCGCCGATCACCGAGCGCGCGAGCGCGGCCTGGATCTCGCCTCCCGCCCCGGCGCCGATGGCCAGAGGCAGCATGCCCAGCACTGTCGTCGAGGCGGTCATCAGGATGGGCCGCAGGCGCAGCCGCGCGGTGGCGATCACCGCGTCGTGCACGGCCATGTTGTCCTCGCGGCGCTTCAGGTTGATATAGTCCACCAGCACGATCGCGTTGTTCACCACGATGCCGATCAGCATCACGATTCCCATCAGGCTCTGCACGTTGAGCGAGGTGCCCGTCAGCAGCAACGTGGGTACCACACCGATCAGCGCCAGCGGCACCGAGAACATCACGATCATCGGGTCGAGGAAACGTTCGAACTGGGCGGCCATCACCATGTAGATCAGCACGACGGCCATGATGATCGAGAGCACGAAATCGCGCTGGGCCTTCTGCTGCTCCTCGAATTCGCCGCCGAACAGCAGCGAGAAGTCCGCCGGCAGGGGGAAGCTTCGCAGGCGGCCCTGCAGATCGCTGATCACGTCGCCCAGGGCGGCGCCTGCGGCGAGGTTAGCGGAGATGTAGGTCACCCGCTGTCCATCGACGCGTTCGATGGTGGTGGGGCTGCGGCGGCGATCGACGTCGACGATCGCCGAGACGGGTAGCACTTGACCGTCGGGTGTGCGTACCGAGGCCGAGCCCAGGTCCAGGGCGGTCAAGCGGTCCTCGGGTTGCAGGCGCACGATGATGGGGAATTCGTCGCCGCCCTCGCGGAAGACGCCCGCGCGCACGCCGCCCACATTGGCCTGGATGGTCTCGGCAACCTCGCTGACGGTCAGGCCCAGGTTGGCGATCTTCTCGCGGTCGATGTGGAGGTTCTGCTCGGGGCGGCCCTCGCGGCGGCTGACGTTCACGTCGGCGATGGTGGGGATCTGCTCCATCACTGTCTTGAGATCCTGGGCGACGCGGTCGGCCAGGGCGAGGTCGTAGCCGCGCAGTTCGATCTGCACGGCCGAGCCGCTGCCGGAGCCGAACAGTCGTCGCAGCATCCAGAGGCCAGACTGGGCGGTGACGCGGATCTGGGCGCCGGGTATCTTGCCGGCGGTCATCGCGCGCACGTGGTCGGCGATCGCCATGCTCTCCATCCGGCGCTGGCCGGCCTCGCGCAGCGCGAGCTCGATCTCGGCGTCGCCGTTGCGGATCTCGACCGATACGTGCTTGACGTCTTCCATCGGCGCGACTTCGCGCACGATCCGCTCCAGGTCGTGCAGGTACTCGTTCACCACGGCGATATTCGTGCCCTGGGCCATCTCCAGGTCGACCCCGATCTCGTCGGCGTCGGTCTGCGGGGCCAGCTCGACCGGCAGCAGCGGCCAGGCCAGGATCGCGCCCGCCAGCAGGACGCCGGTCACCAGGAAGACCGTCGTGCGGTGGCGCAGTACGTCCTCCAGCCGGCGGGCGTAGCCCTCTTCGATGTTGCGGAACCAGGTTCCGAAGCGAGCGAGAGGGCCGCCCAGGCCGACCGTTTCGCCCCGGCCCAGATGCAGGTAGCGGCTGGCGAGCATCGGCACCAGGGTGAGCGCGACCAGCAGCGAGCACATCAGCGCGAAGACCACCACCAGGGCCAGCTCCTTGAAGAGCATGCCCGAGATCGTGCGCATGAAGACCACCGGCAGGAAGATCACGCTGGTGGTGAGGGTCGAGGCGATGATCGCGCCGCCCACCTGGGAGGTACCCGTCAGCGCGGCCTCGCGCAGCGGCTTTCCGTTCTCGCGCAGGCGCACCACGTTGTCCAGGACCACGATCGCGTTGTCGACGATCAGTCCGATGCCCAGGGCCAGCCCTCCGAAGCTCATCTGGTTCAGGGTGAAGCCGTTGAAGAAAAGCAGGCCGAAGGTGGCGATCAGCGAGATGGGGATCGACAGGGCGATGATGAACGTGGTCGAGCCGTTGCGCAGGAAGAGATAGAGGATCAGCACCGCCAGGAGTCCGCCCCAGACCGCGGACTGCTGGACGTTGTCGATCGAGTTCTGGATGAAGGTGCTCTGGTCGATGATCATCATCAGTTCGATGTCGTCGCGCTCGGCGTTGATGCGTTCCATCACGCGGCGGGCGGCGGCGGCGACCTGAACGGTGTTGGCGCCGGACTGCTTGCGCACGCCCATGCGCACCATCGGCATGCCGTCGACCTGGACGAGGCGATGGACGTCCTGGACCCCGTCGACGACCGCGGCCACGTCGCCCACGCGGATCGGGTGGCCGTCGACCATGGTGATCACGGTGGCGGCGATCTCGGCCAGCGAGCGGTACTCGCCCTCGGTGCGGACGTACATGTCGCGGGTGCCCTCGCGCATGTCGCCGCCGGGAAGGGTGACGTTCTCGCGCAGCAAGGCGCGCTGCACGTCGAGGGCGGAGAGGCGGCTGCTGGCCAGCCGGTCGCGCCGCAGCTGCACCTGGATCTCGCGGTATACGCCACCCCAGACGTCGACCGAGCCGGCGCCGGGAATCTGCTCGAAACGCTGGGACACCTCACGCTCGAGGATGCGTGTCATCTCCTCCATGCCCAGCTGCGAGCGCGCGCCGAGAATCACCACGGGGAAGTTGTCCGGATCGAATTTCCACAGCCGGGGCGACTCGACCTCGGGGGGGAAGTCGTCGCGGATCCGGTCCAGGGCGGCGCGCACGTCGTTGGCCGCCTCGTCGATGTTCGTCCCCTGGGCGAATTCGAGGGTGACGCGGCTCTGCCCCTCCTCGGAACGCGATGTGATCTTCTCGACGTTCGGCACGCCAGCCAGGGCATTCTCCACGCGGTCGGTGACGATGCGCTCGATCTCCTCGGGGCCCACGTTGGGATAGTTCGTGCGCACGGTCAGCTGCGGCCACTCGATCGGCGGCAGCAGGTCCACCGGCAGGAAGCGGAAGGCCATCACGCCGACGGTGATGATGATCAGGAAGACCATCGATGTCGCGATGGGACGCTCGACGGCGACTTCGGTGATCCTCATGGCGCCCCCGACCCGTTCGCCGGCCGGTCCTGTGCTTCGCCGCGCTTCTCGTTCAGCGCCCGCATCAGGTCCTCGCGTTGCAGGTTCTGCAAGCGTTCGACCCATTGCCAATCGACCGGCCGCACACGGGCCTGGGCTTCCTGCCCCGCCAGCAGATTCTGGCCCAGGCTGACGACCCACGATCCCGGCGTGACGGGCCGGACGGCGGCCTGCATGCGCCCCTCGGCGATCACCTCGACCGGCACGAAGCGGAAGACGACCGGCGGGGTGAGATACGCCGACTGATCGCTCTGCGTCTCGGGTCCGCTCTCGGTGGGAATCGGATCGGTGGCCACGTAGATGCCGGTCTGCGCCAGCAGCGGGTGCTCGTATACCGCGCTGATGGGTACGAGGGTGGCCTCCTCGCTCTCGCCGTAGAAGATGTCGACGGTGACGAACATGCCGGGCTTGAGGTGGCGATCCGGATTGGGCAGCTCGATCTCCGCCTCGGTGGTGTGGGAAATGGGGTTGAGGAAGGGGGAGATCCGTGTCAGGGGCGCGTGGATGGACCCGGAGAACATACCCCCGGGCAGCACGATCTCGGTGCGCTGCCCCTCCTCGATGTCGGCGAGCATGCGGTCGGTCAGGATGATCTGGACGCGGACGCTGTCGAGCTGGCCCAGGGTCAGCAGGCGGGTGGCCGAGCTGGCCAGCATGCCCGGTTCAACGTCGCGGCTGCCGACATTGCCACGGATCGGGGACCGCACCACGGTGCGGGCGAGATTCTCCTCCTCCTCCTCGGCCACGGCGCGGGCCTGGTCGACACGGGCGGCGGCCAGTTCGACCTCGGCGTCGGCGGTCTCGGTGCGGGCAAGGCCGGAATCCAGCTCCGCGTCGCTGGCCAGCGATTCGGCGGCCAGAGTCCGCAGCCGCTCGTATTCGGCGCGAGCCTCGCGGGCCTGGGCTTCGGCGCGCTTGAGCTGCGCCGCGGCGATGCGCAGGTTGGCGTTCGCCTGGCTGAGGCGCTTCTCGAACTCGGTCGCGCGGAGCTTCACCAGCGCCTGGCCCCGCTCGACGCTGTCGCCGTCGGAGACCAGCACCTCGGTCACCACCGCGGAGATCTCCGGATGGATCTCCACCTGCCCGCGCGCCTCGACCACGCCGCTGACCCGCTGGATCAGCGGCAGGGAGCCGTGACGGGCCTGCACCGCCTCGACGGCGGGGATCAGATTGCCGACGCTGGATTCCTCGCCGGGACCGCGGCCGCAGCCGGCGACCAGAACGAGGCTGGCGGCCAGCAGGATGTGGCCGCACACCGCAAGCGGGACGATGGCAGGGGTGGGGCGGAGCACCGGAGAGGGTCTGCTCATGGCAACCCGTTGTCTTTCTTCTGGTTAGGGCCAGCAATGGCAACGTGATCAGGCTCGTGAGGATACTATGATCTCGCTCGGGCAGCGAGCGGATTCGAACGGCCCCGCCGGGGGCGAGTGTCGGGTGATCACGATCACCCGACAACGGAATCTCGTATCCATTTCCTGCTTGCGAGTTCTCGACTAGCCGAAGAACAGATAGCTCACCAGGATCGCCGCCACGATCCCCGCCGCGTCGGCCGCCAGTCCGCAGGCCAGGGCGTGCCGGGTGTGCTTGATCTTCACCGCGCCGAAATACACCGCCAGCACGTAGAACGTGGTCTCGGTGGAGCCCTGGACGACCGAGGCGAGGCGGCCGGCGAAGCTGTCGGCGCCGTGCTGGTTCATGGTCTCGATGAGCAGGCCCCGCGCCCCGCTGCCCGACAGCGGCTTCATGAGCGCGGTGGGCAGTCCGTCCACCCACCGGGCATCCAGGCCGAGACCCGTGACGCCGGCGCGCAGGCCGTCGAGCACCAGGTCCAGGGCGCCGCTGGCGCGCAGGACCCCGATGGCCACGAGCATGGCCACGAGGTAGGGGATGATGGTGACCGCGGTGGTGAAGCCGTCCTTGGCGCCCTCGACGAACGCCTCGTAGAGATTCACCCGCCGTCGCACCGCCAGCGCGAAGAACGCCACGATCAGGGTGAAGATCAGCAGGTTGGCCAGGAGTGCCGACTGGGTCTCCATGGCCTCGCGGGGCAGCCGCGCGAAGTAGGCCACCAGGCCGACCACCAGCGCGGTCAGGCCGCCGAGATACGCCAGCACCACCGGCTGCCAGAGGCGGAGCCGCTGCACGGCGGCGGTGATGATCAGTCCGACCAGGGTCGAGCAGAAGGTGGCGATGAGGATGGGCAGGAAGATGTCGGTGGGGTCGGCGGCGCCGAGCTGGGCGCGGTAGGTGAAGATGGTGACCGGCACGATGGTCACCGCCGAGGTGTTGATCACCAGGAAGAGGATCTGGTCGTTGCTGGCCGTGTCGTCGGAAGGATTGAGGGTCTGCAGCTCGCGCATGGCCTTCAGGCCCAGGGGGGTGGCGGCGTTGTCGAGCCCGAGCATGTTGGCGGCCATGTTCATGACCACCGCTCCCTCGGCCGGATGGCCGGCGGGGACTCCGGGGAAGAGCCGGCGGAACAGGGGGCCGAAGGCGCGCGCGAGCCATTCCACCGCGCCGCCCTGCTCGCCGATCCGCATGATCCCGAGCCAGAGCGTCATCACGCCGGTCAGGCCCAGCGCGATCTCGAAAGCGGTCCGGGCCATGTCGAAGGTGCTGCCGACGATGTCCTGCCAGACACCGGGGTTGCCCAGCACCAGCCACTGGATCAGGGCGGCGGCGAAGGCGACGAAGAAGAAGGCGGTCCAGATTCGGTTGAGCACGGGGCATCCTCTCGCTTTCCGGGCGAGATTAGGCGACCGGTCCGGTGATGTCATGGATTATCACGTGCGACCGCGCCGCGATTGACGCTCCGGTGCCTCCGGTGCTTTATTGCAGGGCGTCCGTCGGTCCAGCGACCCGAACCGGAGAGGCCAGCTTGCGCGCGATCCGATCCATCCGCCGTTCCTGCTTCGTGGCCCTCACGATCATGGCCGGCCTGCCGCTGCTGCCCGCCTGCACGGGAGCGGGTGAGGAGGCGGAGTCGCGGGCCGACACCACCGCCGTCGCGCCCCCCACCGCCGAGGAGATCGCCGACCTCCAGCAGGTCTTCCACCACGACGACCAGGTCGGCCGCTGGACCCGCGTGCGTCCCGGCACGTCCACCGGAGATCTCACCGCGGCCCAGCGCCACCAGATCAAGCGTCTCGAATCCCTGGGCTACGTGAGCGGCTCCCGGCCGGCGCCGGCGCAGCAGAGCGTCACGGTCCACGATCCCGCGCGCGTCGTCGCCGGCCTGAACCTCTACACCTCGGGCCACGCCCCCGAGGCCCTGCTCATCGACATGGAGGGTCGAGTTGTCCACCGCTGGGCCCGCAGCTACTGGGAGGTCTTCCCCGATCAGGACACCGCGCGAGATCACCGCGGCGCCCAGAACTGGCGCCGCGCCCGCCTGCTGCCCGGCGGCGATCTGCTGGTGGTGTTCGAGGGCCTCGGCCTGGCCCGACTCGACCGCGAATCGAACCTGATCTGGGCCAACCACTGCCACGCCCACCACGATCTCGAGGTCCTGCCCGACGGCGACATCCTCGTGCTCTGCCGCGAGGCCCACGTGCTGCGGCGGGTCCATCCCCAGACTCCCATCCTCGAGGATTTCGTGGTGCGCCTCGACCCGGACGGCCGCGAGAAGAGCCGCGTCTCGCTGCTCGAGTGCTTCGAGAACTCCGCGCCCTATGGGTACATCTGGCGGAAGCGCGCCAAGAAGGTGGGCGACATCTTCCACACCAACAGCCTCGAACTGCTCGACGGCCGGATCGCCGACCGCGCTCCCGAGTTCGCCGCCGGCCGCGTCCTGGTCTCCATCCTCAGCTTCAACACCGTCGCGGTGGTGGACCTCGAACAGGTCGAGGTGGTCTGGGCGCTGCAGAACCGCTTCACGCGCCAGCACGACGCCACCATCGCGCCCGATGGCAACCTCATGCTCTTCGACAACCACCACGCGCCCGGCGTCTCCGCCGTGCTGGTCCTCGACCCGGCCACCGGCGAACAGCTCCGGGAATTCGCGGGCACCCCCGAGCGCCCCTTCTATTCCAACACCTGCGGCACCAGCCAGCCGCTGCCCGACGGCAACATCCTGATCACCGAGTCGGACAACGGACGCGCCTTCGAGGTCGACTCCGCCGGCGAGACGGTCTGGGAGTTCTACAACCCCCACCGTGCCGGGGCGGACGGGGAATTCATCGCCACGCTCTTCGAGATGTTGCGCCTGCCGCCGGATTTCCCGACCGACTGGCTCGGCGAGGTCCGGTGACTTTTCTGGCCTCGCGGGCATTTTCCGGCAAACCAAACCGCCCTCCCGTACGTCATAGACCTGTCCGGACGTTTCGTTGACACCCCGGGAGGTCTTTCCATGATCCGCCATTCGCTCAAGCTCTGCCTGTTCCTCGCTATCGTCGCGTGCCTCGCCACCCCCGCCAGCGCCGGCTTCTTCGACCGCGGGATCAAGGGCAACGGCGAGCTGACCACCGTCACCTACGACCTCGACGATTGCGACGCCATCCTTCTCGAGTGCGGCCTCGACGTGACCATCGGCTTCGGCCCGCGCCAGGAGATCGCGCTCGTCATGGACGAGAACCTGGTCGAGTACTTCGAGATCGCGGAGCGCGGGGGTACGCTGGTCATCGACTCCGAGAAGAACACGCGGCCGCACAAGCGGGCCCACCTCGAGGTCACCCTGAAGCAGCTGAAGGAACTGAAGATCGATGGCGCCGGCGATATCGAGATCAACGACTTCGCGGGCGACACCTTAGATCTGGTGGTCGACGGGGCGGGCGACGTGGAAGTCGATGGCCAGGTGGACGTGCTGGACGTCCGGGTCAACGGCGCCGGCGACATCGACGCCCGTCGGCTCACGGCGCGCGAGGTCGAGGTCACCGTCAACGGAGCCGGCGACGTGTCGGTCCATGCCAGCGAGAGCGCCGACGTGACCATCAACGGCGTGGGCGACGTCGACGTGTACGGCAAGCCCGAACACTTCGCCAAGTCGGTCCACGGCATCGGCGACATCGACCGCAAGTAGCGGCGATCCCGAGCCCGTCGGTTGCCCGGTCGGGGTGCTGGGCAACCGCCGCCGCGGGTGCTATCCTCTGCCCAGGAGGTGGCACCCGTGACCCAGATCTGGCAAGGCACCCTGCGCAAGATGCGCGTTCAGCCCGGCGAAGGCGCCGAACCGGCCCGATATGCCCTCGCCGATGGCTTCTGGAATCCCGCCGAGCGTGTAGCGGATCTGCCGCTCGCCGACCTGCTCGGCCGGGAACTGCACCTCGAGCACCTGGGCCAGATCAACTGCGTCTACTGCGGTCGCGCCACCAAAAAGAGTTTCGGCCAGGGCTTCTGCTATCCCTGCTTCCAGGCACGTGCCGAGGCCGACATCTGCATCGTCAAACCCGAACTCTGCCACTACCACGAGCCCGACGATCCCTGCCGCGACGAAGGCTTCGCCCGGTCGCACTGCTTTCAGCCGCACGTCCTCTATGCCGCGCTGACTTCGGGCCTGAAGGTGGGCATCACGCGCCGCGAGAACATCCCCACGCGCTGGCTCGATCAGGGCGCCACGGCGGCCGTGCCGCTGGCCGAACTCCCCGATCGACGGAGCGTGGGGCTGTTGGAGGCCAGGCTGCGGGACCTGGCGGGCCTCGCCGACAAGACCCACTGGACGAAGCTGCTCAAGCTCGAGCAGGGCGAGGGGGACCTGGCGGCCTACGCCGAACGGGTCCTCTCGCTGCTGATGGAGATGAACGTGCCGCCGCTGCCGGCGGCGGACCGCCGGGAATTCACCTGCCGCTACCCCGTGCGGACCTACCCCACCAAGGTCAAGAGCTTCAACCTCGACAAGGATCCGCATGCCGGCGGCCTCCTGCAGGGGATCAAGGGCCAGTACCTGATCTTCGCGGACGGAGTGATCAATCTGCGGAAGTACACGGGGTACCGGGTCGCCGTGTCGGTTTAAGTCAGGAACGTAAAAGCCGATACATGGGTCTTGTGCTTTGGGTCAAGATCTCTGATAATGTCTTCGCTTGATCCATGGAGATAATTTTAGACATTCCGGAGCTTCTCCTATGCCTGGTATCTTCGGGTTTGTCCTGCGTCGGCCCAGGTCGGATGCGGGTCGGATCGCCCAGCGCCTCGGTGAGGACCTCTGCCTCTTCCCTTGGCAGCAGGCGATCTCGCTGGAAGCCACGCCTGAAGCTGCCTACCTCGGGGTGGCCTGGAACGACCTCAGCCCCGCTGCCCGCGGCGCCTCGCACTTCGCCGCGCCTGACGTCTCGTGTGTTCTCGACGGCTACCTCGTGCGCACACGGGAGGACTGCGGCGCCGCCGCGGCCCTGGCCGATTGCCGGCATGCCGAGGCGGCGGCCCTGGCTTACCGGACCTTTGGCGAGACCTTCGTCGAGCGTCTGGAGGGCCCGTTCAGCCTGATCCTCTTCGACCACCGTACCGGCCGGCTGCTCGGCGCCACCGAGCGGCATGGTCTCACCCCGCTCTACCGATACGACGGCGACGAAGGCCTCGTGTTCTGCTCCATGCTCGGCCCCATGGCCCGCAGCGGTCTGTTCCCGGCCAGGATCGACCCGGCCTCGGCGGCGACCCATCTCGGTCATCATCATCTCTTCTACCGCCAGTCCCTGCTGGCGGAAGTCGAGTTGCAGGATGCCGCGGCGGTGGCCGCCTCCACGGCGCAGGAGCCGAGCTGTCAGGTGGCCAAGTACTGGCACTACGGCCGCGACCTTCCGCGCGACGAGACTCCCTATGGCCGGCGGATCGATGATCTCTGCGACACGCTGATCGATGCCACGGACCGTCTGCTGAAGCTTCCGGGCCGCCAGTTCACCAGCCTGTCCGGAGGCCTGGATTCCCGCCTGATGACGGGGCTGGCCCTGCGACAGGGAGCCCGGCTCGAGGCCTGGACCTTCGGCGAGCCGGATGCGCTGGACATGCAGATCGCCGGTCGGATCTGTCAGATCAAGGGGATGCCGCACCACACATTTGGCGGCGATTCCGGCGATGTCCTCGCGAACGTCCAGGCCTACACCACGATCCTCAACGGCAGCGGTCCCCTGCATAACGCCTACGGCCTGGCCCGCTGCCATGCGCTCCGCGGCAAGACCGATCGCATTCTCAATGGCTACCGGGGAGGAGTGCTGCTCGGCAACGCCATCGTCGACCTCGGTTTCAAGCCCCGTCTCCGCTGGTGGCGAGGACGTCTGGGGCTGGGCCCGACCAGCGTGTCGCCGAACCTGGAGGACGCCCGTAGCGATGCGCAGATGTCGGCCTTCTACCAGGCGCTCAGCCATGCCGCCGATCCTCGCATCGGTGACTGGACCGTGGTCCCCGAGCCGCCGCTGAGCGAGATGTTCGCGGCGGCGCTCGCAGGTCCATTGGCGGCGACCCCGCGCGAGTACCGGATCGAGCAGTGGACCGAGGAATTCGGCGGCGGGCGCCATCTCACCCTGCCCTCGATCTTTGCCGACCGGCATTTCTACGCCGATGCCAGCGTGTTCTACGATTACGACGTCCGCGACCGCTGTTTCGCCATCGCGCCCGGCGATCGCCGCGGCAACCGGGCTTACGCCGACGTCCTGGAACGGCTGCTGCCCGAACTGTCCCGGGTGACCTATGCCAACAGCGGCCTGCCGGCGAACTACCATGGCAACAAGCTGATCGCGGCCAAGATGCTGCGGCGGCTCGTCAAGCGACGGCAACAGGGATCGACCGGACTCGCCCCGGTCCGCTGGCTGCTCGTGCCGGACATCCGCGATTTCTGCGGCGACCTCATCGGCAGCAGCTCGTTCCAGTCCCGTCCCTGGTGGCACGCCCGGACCATCGCCGCGGACTTCGACGGTTGTATCCGCGGAACCAACATGCTGCTCGGCGAGTTATGGGATGCCGTCACGCTGGAGCTGTTCGCCCGGCAATGGCTCGACACCCGCGATGAGGAGCGACGATGATCCCCGTCTCCGTCAAGGTCAACCTGCCGCACATCACCGAGAATGCGGCCACCGCCTGTGCACTCTGCAAACCCTACGGGATCGAGGTCTGGGGGGTCACCAAGGCGGTGGCCGCCCAGCCTGGCATCGCCCGGGCCATGCTCGAGGGCGGAGTTTCCGCCCTTGCCGAGACACGGATCATCGCCGTCAACCGCCTCAGCGAGAGCGGGCTGCCGGGGCCATACTGGCTGCTTCGCTCGCCAGCCTACTGCGAGATCCCCGAATGCGTCGCCATGACCGACGGCAGCCTTGTCTCTGACCGCAAGGTCATGGACCTGCTCCAGGCTGAAGCCAAGCGCACCAGGAGGCGCCACGGCATCGTGGTCATGGTGGACATGAAGACCGGGCGCGAGGGTTTCCTGCCCGAGGAGATCGCGACGATCTGCAATGTCGCCCACGACCACAGTCATCTCGACCTGCGCGGTCTGGGTCTATACTTCGAGAGCAAGGGCGATCCCGACGAGCAGGCCGCGACGCTCCGCCAGCTCTGCGATCTCGTCGCGGACACGGAACACCAGATCGGTTGCAAGATCCCCGTCATCTCCGGTGGCTCGACGAGCATCGTACGCACCCAGCTTATGAACGGTCGCCAGCCGGCCGACATCAACAATCTGCGCCTGGGCACGGCGATCCTGCTCGGGATCGCCTCCTCGATCGGTCCGCTCAAGATCCCTGGCTTCCACCAGGACACCTTCGAGCTGAATGTCGAGTTGAACGAGGTCAAGACCCGCGGGCGCCGCCTGGGTCTGCTGGCCATGGGGCACACCGACACCGACCCGGACTACCTCTATCCCCTGGACCCCGGGGTCAAGGTGCTCAAGGCCTTCAGCGACCACACACTGGTCGACCTCGAGGAAGCCGACCCCGGACTGGCAGCCGGCGACACCCTGCGCTTCCAGCTCGGCTACTATGCGCTGACGAAGCTGATGCACTCGCCCTGGGTCCGGCATACCTACATCCGATAGGCGTTCACGATGACCGACACCCTCAAGGCCAAGCTCGTGCGCGGTGCCGGCTGGAACGCCATCCAGGGCTGGGGGCGACGGGTCATCGGCTTCCTCATCATGCCCATCCTGGCCCACCTCCTGGGGCCCGAGGAATACGGGCTCATTGCCACGGCATTCATCTATATCGCCTTCCTCGAGATCTTCGCCGACCAGACCTTCACCACGGTCATCGAGCAGAAGCAGGACCTGGAGCCCGAGCATCTGGACTCGCTCTTCTGGCCCTTCGTCGGTCTGGGCATCCTGCTGACGGGCAGCACGTTCCTGCTGGCGCCCGTGATCGCGCGCTATTTCCGGGAGCCCGAGCTCACCGCGGTCATCAGGGCCCTGTCCCCTGGCTACTTGCTGCTCATCGGCCGGGGTCTGCAGGCCTCGTTGTTGCGGCGGGAGCTCAAGATCAGACCCCTGGCCGTCTCGAACCTGCTGTCGATCGTCTGTGGCGGCGCCGTCGGCATCAGCATGGCATTCACCGGATTCGGGGTCTGGAGCCTGGTCGGACAGCAACTCATGCAGCGTGTCGTGTCGGTCATCTATCTCTGGCGAACCAGTCCCTGGCGACCCAGGCGCCGTTTCTCCTGGCCCCACCTGCGTGAGTTGCTGCCGTTCGGACTCTCGGTCATGGGCCATCGCATCCTGGAGGTCTTCTCCCGGCAATTCGACCGAATTCTCATCAGCCGCGTCCTGGGCAACGTCCAGCTCGGCTTCTACAGCGTCACCTATCGGCTCATGGATCAGATCGTCGGCATGATCGTCGGCGCCAATTCCATGACCCTCATGCCCGGCCTGGCCCAGTTGAAGCTCGACCTGCCCAAGTTCCGTCGCGTGCTCAACCAGGCGTGCCGCTTCACTGCATTGCTGGCGTTCCCGCTCTTCCTGGGCATGAGCGTCATGGCGGAGGAATTCGTCCTCGTGGTTCTCGGCGCCAAGTGGGCCACCGCTGCCCCGCTGCTACGGGTCTTCGCCCTGGCGGGAGTCGTCATCGTGGTCCAGTACATGATGCACGCGGCCATGCTGGCGCTCGGGCGAGCCGATTACCGGCTGTACGCCAACATTGCCCATACCGTATGCAACATCGTCGGTTTCCTGCTCGTGATCCGTCATGGCGTTCTGGCCATGTCGCTGGTCTTCACAATCCGTGCCTGGGTGCTTTTCCCGCTCGAGCCCCTGATCCTCAGGCGATTCGACGCCTTCGCCTGGCGCGGTTTCTTCCTGGCCATACGCACCCCCATTTTGGCGACCCTGGGCATGGGCCTCGCGGTCTGGTTCCTCAAGAACCACTGGCTGGCCGACTGGAACCTCTGGTATCGGTTCGGTGGCTGCGTGGCCAGCGGCGGCCTGATCTACGTCATCTTGGTCCTGGCCATCGAACCACGCTTCTGGCCGGAAACCCTGGGACTCCTCAAGCTCCTGAAACCGGGCAACCGGAGCTGAGTGCCTGCGGCTGCGTGGGTGACTGCCAGCGACAGCGCCGGTCGCGGTGTCCACCGCTGGCGTCCTACCGGATTCCTCCCCACGGCGTCAACCTCCTGCATCCCGGCAGTTCTCCCGCCTCGCCATCCGGGCATCGGTCCTGCACCTGCTCGACGCCGGCGTCACGGACGGCCCGGCTCTCACGCGAAAGGAGACCGCCATGGACCACCGCCAACCACGCCCGCTACCCGAAACGCTCGCCAGCCTGGGCATCGAGGAACTCCAGGAACGGCTGGAGATCAGCCCGATCCTCGCCGACGACGGGGTGTGCGACCAGGAGATCGAGAACTGCTGTTCCTGCAAGATCCCGCCGCGCCCCGACCAGCCGGACAGCCCGGGCGATGGTGACGGTTGATCGTCCCCGTGGATCAGCGGCGCCGGGCTCCGGCTCGGCGCCCGTCCCATCCCTTCGACCGCCTCCCCAGTCGTGGAGCCCGTCATGTCCTCCAACCGTTGCCCGGTCTCGCCGTGGGACCTCTGGGTTCTGCGGGCCCTCGATCCCTCGGCCGACGAGACGGCTGTCCACGCCCTGCGAGCTGCTCGGCGACAGCAGGCCGTCTGGGAACAGGCGCTCTACCAGCGCCTGCTGGCTGGCGAATACGGTGCATTGCAGCCAGGGCGAAGATTGCTGGCGTCCAACTCGCAGCTGACCTCGGGGCTGGTGCTGACCATCCACCTGGGACCCTACCAGTTCACGCTCGAGCCATTCCTGGCCGCGGGCCACGACCTCACCGTGCTGCTCAATACCCCGGCCGAACGCCGTCTACGCGGGCCGGCGGAAGAACTCAGCCGCCGCCTGGGCCACCGGGGGCGGCTGCGCTGGCTTCGGGTGGAGGACCCGGGATGTGGGCGGAGCCTCCTGCGCACCCTGCGCAGCGGCGGCCTGCTGCTCGCCTTCGCCGACGGCAACCAGGGCCACGGCGGATTGGCGGGCACCCGGCGCCACGGGATGCCCTACCGCCTGCCCGGGCGCGAGATTCGAGTCCGGACCGGGTTGGCCCGGATGGTCTGCCGGACCGGTTGCGCGGTGCACCCGCTCTGTGTGCGCTGGACCGATGCGGGCAGCGTCGGCTGGCATCGGCAGCCGACCCAGCGATGGAGCCAGCGCGATGATCCGGGGATGGTGACCCAGCACCTGTTCGACTGGGTCTTCAGCGAGGTGCAACGGACGCCGCAGCAGTGGAGCTACTGGGACATGCTGGCCGGGACGGCCTCGGGCCTGACGCCCGGTCCCAGCGCCCGGAGCCTGTACCCCGACTACCGCCGTGCCTTCCTGCTCTGCCTGGCCCGGGCGCCGGAAACCACGCTCCTCGAACTGGAGGTCGAGCTGGCGGTCTGGCCCGGCGACGTGCTGGCCGATCTCACCCATGACCGCTTCTATTCCGCCGAGGGGCTCCGCGACGTTGACCTCGTTCCCTTGCGCCTCCGACCGCTGACCCTGGCGACCCTGCTCGAGCGACATGGTCGGACCTGGGTCACCTACCATGTCCTGCGCCTCTGTCTGCTGGGTGTGGCGCGGTTGCGTGGCGATGCGCTCCATGCCGCGTTTTGAAGTCCGCACGGGAGCCGGGGGTCGGGGGCTGGTGATCCACCAGGGCCGGCGATATCTGGTGCCTGGCGACCTCGCCCGGCGTCTGGCCGGCGCCGACGGCGCCCAGCGCTGGCGGGAATTGCTGGCGGCCTCTGGCGGGGCCACGCCCGCGGTTCGCTGCCGGCGGGGAATCTGGCTGCGCGTGACCCTGATGTCACCGACCGTGGTGGCCCGGCTAGCCTGGCTCCTGCGGAGATTGGCCTCGTGGCCGGCGCTCCTGTCGTTCAGCCTCGGCGGTCTGCTGGCGACCTTGGGCTGGTGGCGACCGCTCGCGTCGTTGACGCTCGGCCAGATCCTCGCCGGTTACGGGCTGCTCCTGGCTACGACGCTGATCCACGAACTCGGCCACGCGGCGGCGCTCCATCGCGAGGGCTGGTCGCCCGGGGCCGTGGGCCTGGGGATGCTCTGGGTCCTGCCAGTGTGCTGGTGCGACGTCAGCGCGGTGGGGGCTCTGCCCCGGCGGGGTCGGGTGCGGGTGGATCTGGCGGGGGTGTGCTGGCAGCTCGGAGCAGCGGGTCTGCTGACCATCATCGCCACCCTCGGCGAGGCACCCTGGGCGATCCTGGCGGTCCGCTCCACCCTGGCGGCGGTGATCTGGAACTGTCTGCCGATCGCCCGGACCGATGGCCACTGGCTGATCTGCGACCTGCTGGGCCTGCCCAGCTTGCAGTCGGCACCGCCACCCTGGTGGAGCCGTGAGCGCCGCTGGTTGTTGGCGCTATGGCGACTGCTGACCGTAGCGACTCTGCTCGCCATGGTCGTGGGCCTGCCCTGGCGATTGTTCGCCTGGCTCGACCGAGTGTGGCCGACTGCTGGGCCTGCCAGGCTGCCGGTGCAGCTGGTGCTCTGCGGCATCCTGACGCTCGGAGCCTGGCGGGCCCTGGGCCGGATCCGGCGTCTCCTCAGCGCTGCCTGCCGGGACGCCCGCTGCCCGTCTTCGGGCTGATCGGGCGTTGTCCGTGCCACCGGACCTGGCTACCATGACGGCCGGGACCGGTGCCGATCCACCGCCTTCGCCGGTGCGGTCGTCAACCGGCTGGTGACGCGAGCGGTGCCTGGCGCTATCGTGTCCAGCGACCACCATGAACGGAGACGACCGTGTGTGACCAGCCGGTGGACATGCCCATCGACGGCACCCTCGACCTGCACATGTTCCAGCCCGCCGAGACGCGCGAGCTGGTCCCCGAGTACCTCGACCTCTGCCGTGAACGGGGCATCCTCCAGGTGCGGATCATCCATGGCAAGGGCATCGGCGTGCAGCGCGAGATGGTGCATGCCCTTCTGCGCCGCCATCCGGCCGTGATCGATTTCGGCCATCCCGGCGATGGAGGCTCGTGGGGCGCCACCGTGGTCCAGCTGCGACCGCTGGCTGCGGAGGATTGACATGGGTCGCCATAAATCTCGACGAGGCGCCAGGGAGCAGCACCCGCCGGAAACCGACACCCAGCCCGCGTCGCGACCGGCCCGGCCGCCGGAGATCCACCTGCGCATGGTCCCCTTTGACGAAGCCCTGCGCCGCCTCGACCAGCAGGTGCGCGCCCATGCCCGGCAAGGTCGTGGCGAGATCGTGGTGGTGCACGGCAAGGGCCGCGGTTCGCCCGACGGCCGCGGGATCCTCGGCCCGGCGGTCCGCGCCTGGTGCAACGACCACCCCGACCTGGTGCTGGACTGGCGGCCGGCCCCTCCGAGCTGGGGTGGCGACGGCGCGGTGGTCCTGACCCTGAACGTCTGACCAGGAGCATGCCATTGAGCGAACCCATCACGGACCTGGCCGACCGCATCGTCCTGATCACCGGCGCAGCCCGACGCGTGGGCCGTCACCTCGCGTTGTCGCTGGCCGCCGCGGGCGCCGCTGTAGTGGTGCACTACAACCAGAGCGAGGACGATGCCCGCTCGCTTGCCGCGGCCATCACCGGACAAGGCGGACGCGTGGGGCTGCTGAAGGGCGACCTCGCCGATCCCGACGTGGCGCTCGGCCTGGTCGGCGACGCCGCGGCCCACTTCGGTCCGCTCGACGTGCTGATCAACAACGCCTCGATCTTCGCGGCGGGCGATGTCCTGAACACCACCCTCGAGGAGTGGCGGCGCTACCAGGCCATCCACGCCGACGCGCCCTTCCTGTTGAGCCGCGAGTTCACCCACCAGTTGCCCCCGGGACGCGACGGCGTCATCGTCAACATGAACGACTGGCGGGCCGGTCGGCCGGGCCCCGACCACTTCGCCTACACCATGAGCAAGGTCACGCTGCACGGCCTGACCCGCAGCCTGGCGCAGGCGCTCGGGTCGCATGGGGTGCGGGTGAACGAGCTGGCGCTGGGCGCGGTGCTGCCGCCCGAGGGCGGCGAGGACGGCTATCTCCACACCCTGCGCGAGGAGATCCCCACGCGGCGCTTCCCCACCCTCGACGACGTGGCAGCGGCGCTGCACTTCATCCTGCAGACCCCGGCGGTCAACGGTGAGACCATCCATCTCGATGGCGGCCGTCACCAGGTCTGAACCCTGGAGCGAACATGAGCGATCAGATCGTGATCAAGAACCTGCTCCTGCGCGGCATCATCGGCATCAAGCCCGAGGAGCGCGAGAAGCGACAGGACATCCTGATCAACCTCGTCCTGACGGCGGACCTGCGGGCGGCCGGCGCGAGCGACAACATTGCCGACGCGGTGAACTACCGATCGGTGACCAAGGAGATCGTCAAGCTGGTGGAGACGTCTTCCTACCACACCGTGGAGAAGCTGGCCACCGAGATCGCGCGCCTCTGCGTCACGCGCCATGCCGTGTCGGCGGCCACGGTCCGGCTGGAGAAGCCGGGCGCGCTGCGCTTCGCCGAGTCGGTGGGGGTGACGCTGACCCGCCAGCCGTCCGATTTCGCGGACTAGCCTCATGAGCCGGGTCTATCTCCTGCTGGGCTCGAACGTGGACAAGGAGCGCAACCTGCCCGCGGCGGTATCCTTGCTGCGTCCGCACGGGTTGCAGGCGGTGAGCCCGGCCTACGAGACGCCCCCGGTGGGCACGGACCATCCCGAACCCTTCCTGAACGCCGCCGCGATGCTGGAAACCGATCTCGCTCCCGAGGCCTTCAAGCAGACGGTGTGCGCCACCATCGAGAGGGAGCTGGGTCGTGTCCGCGACCCACGGGACAAGTTCGCGCCGCGGACCATCGACCTGGACGTGGCGCTCTGGGATGACCGGGTCTTCACCATTCTCGGGACGCCGGTTCCCGACCCGGATATCGCCAGGTATCTGCACGCCGCCCGTCCGCTGGCCGATCTGGCGGCTGCGCTCGTCCTGCCGGGCGACGGCCGCTCGCTGGGGCAGGTCGTCCGCGATCTCGAAGCCGCCGTCGACCCTGGTTCCTTCCCCCGGCTGCGTCCCGATGTTATGTTGTTCCCTGGCCGTTGAGCGGCTGTCGGGCACCGCCCGCGGTCATCAGGAAGGGGCAGCATGGCTGATCTGAAGAAGAAACTCATCGTCGTCGGCGACCGGATCCTGGTCCGCCCCGAGCAGGGCGAGGAGCGCACCGGCGCCGGCCTCTACCTGCCCCAGACCGCGGTCTCTGCGCGCCAGGCCCAGGGCGGCTGGGTGGTGTCGGTGGGCCCGGGCATCCCCATCCCCGAGCCCATGGACCTCGACGACGACGATTTCGACGAGCACCACGAGCCCCGTTATCTCCCTCTGCAGGCCCAGGAGAGCGACTACGTGCTGTTCCTGAAGAAGGCGGCGATCGAGATCACCTTCGAGAAGAAGCAGTACCTCATCGTGCCCAACGCCGCGATCCTGGTGATCATCCGCGAGGAGTGGGACAGCTCGGCCGAGAGCAGCGACTGGTCGAACGGCACCACGAACTGAAGCCCCTTCCGGCAGCCAGCAGCTCAGGCCTTGCGCGCCTCGATCAAGGCTGCGCGGACGAACTGCTCGGCCCCCGACCCGGGATCCCAGTCCTTGATGAACTCGCCGCTGCGGTCGTTGAGCACGATCCGCACCTCTGCGAATCCGGCAGCCCGCAGGTGATCGTTGAGCTCCGCTTCCGAGGCGGCGCCGCTGATGCAGGCGCTGAGCGATCCGGGGCGCGCCAGGATCTCGGCGGGGAATTCGGCCACGCGCACCACGTCGCTGATGGCCAGCCGGCCGCCGGGCTTGAGCACGCGCCAGGTCTCACGGAAGACCTGGGCCTTGTCGGGAGCCAGGTTCACCACGCAGTTCGAGAGGATCACATCGACGACGCCGTCGGCCACCGGCAGGTGACCCAGCTCGCCGAGGCGGAATTCGACGTTGGGTTTGCCGGCGGCCGCCGCCCGGGCGCGGGCGATCATCGCGGGAGTCATGTCCACGCCGATGACGCGGCCGGTCTCGCCCACCTGACTGGCGGCGATGAAGCAGTCGAAGCCTGCTCCGGCGCCCAGGTCCAGCACCGTCTGGCCCGGCTCGAGCATGGCGACGGCGAGCGGGTTGCCGCAGCCGAGCGAAAGGCTCTCGCCCGGGGGCAGGGCGGCAAGCTGGTCCTCGGCATAGCCCAGCGCCAGGGCGGCCTCGCGCAGGCTCAGCGGGCTGCTCGTGAGACCACATCCCTCGTCGCCGCAGCACGACTCGGTCTTGCCGGTGGCGATCTCGGCGTAACGCTCACGGACGATCTGGAGCTGCTTCTCGGGATCCTGATGGTCGTTCATGCCGAGCCCCCAGCGCTGGTGTGGTGACGGTTCCATTCGCCTGGAGCCGCCCTGCGTGCTGCCTGGTTCACGCCCCGGTCTCATCGCTCGGCTGGCGCAGTTCGCTGACGTCCCAGCCGGCGTCTTCGCTGCGGTCTTCGGCCTGCTCCGTGCGCATGAGCTGTTCGAGATCGTGGATGCGTTCGCGGGCCCGGGTCAGGAATTCTCCCTGGTCGTGGCGATGACTGAGGAGGTCCCGGACCATGGCCTCGTCCCGCTGGCGGAATCCACGGGCCAGGCGGTAGGACTGGTGACCGCGCTGTCCGAGCAGCCGCAGCGTTTCCGCGCCCATGCGCAGCGCCGAGTCGAGATTCTCGCGGAAGACATGTTCGACGCCGGCATCCATGAGGTCGTGCGCCTGGGGCCAACCCTTGGCGCGGGCCACGATGGTGGCCTGGGGGAAGTGTTCCCGGGCCAGGCGCACGATGTCGAGCTGCGCCTCGGGGTTGTCCAGGGCCAGGAGCAGGATCCGGGCCGATTCGGCGCCGGCGGCGCGTAGCACCTCCAGCCTGGTGGCGTCGCCGAAGAACACGGTCAGGCCGATCTTGCGCAGCGTCTCGACCCGATCCGAATCGTTCTCGAGCACGGTGGGGCTGTGCCCGGCGGTGCGCAGCAGCCGGCCGAGAGTGCTGCCGAAGTGTCCGAAGCCCACGATGATCACGTCCTCGTGCGACTCGACCCGGTCGGGCTCGCGGCTGGCCTGCCGGCAGGTCCCGACCCGGGGCTGGAGGACGCGTTCATAGAACAGCAGCATGAGGGGAGTGAGCGCCATGGAGAGGGTGACGGCCACGATCAGGGGGGCGACTTCGTTGCCGGTCAGGACCCCCTGTTTCATGGCGAAACCCAGGAGCACGAACGCGAACTCGCCGCCCTGGGCGAGGGTCAGGGTGAACAGCAGTCCCTGATCGCGACGCAGTCCGAAGATCCTGCCCAGGAGGGCCAGGATCACCAGCTTCACCACGATGAGGACGACCACGATGATCGCGATGCGTAGGGGCGTCTCGAAAATCAGACCCAGGTCGAGACTGGCACCCACGGCCACGAAGAACACCCCGAGCAGCAATCCCTTGAAGGGCTCGATGTTGGCCTCGAGTTCATGCCGGTACTCGCTGCCGGCGAGGACCACGCCGGCGAGGAAGGTGCCGAGGGCGGGGCTCAGGCCCACGCGATCCATCAGCAGGGCGATGCCGATGACCAGGACCAGGGCGGCGGCCAGGGACAGCTCGTGCAGCCTGGTCCGGGTGATGACCCGCAGCACGGGGTCGACCAGGAAGCGTCCGAGCACGACGATCAGCGACATGGCCGCCAGGACCGAGAGCGGCCTCAGCCAGGCCGGCAGACCCGCCAGGGGCGTCGGGTCCGCCGCGATGGCGACGTTGAGCGCGGGGTCGGCCAGCAACGGCATGATCGCCAGGATGGGGATCACGGCGATGTCCTGGAAGAGCAGGACCGCGAATGCGTTCTGGCCGGCGTCGATCTTCAGCCAGCCCTTCTCGGCCAGGGTCTGCAGCACGATGGCCGTGGAGGAGAGCGCCAGCGAGAGCCCGATGGCCACGGCCGGACGCCAGGCGAGGCCGGCGGCCAGCGCCACGCCACCCAGCGCCAACGTGGTCACCACCACTTGCAGGCCGCCCAGTCCCAGGATCGGTCGCCGCAACCGCCAGAGCTTGGCGGGACGCAGTTCGAGGCCGATCAGGAAGAGCATGAGCACCACGCCGAACTCGGCGAAGTGCAGGATGTCCTCGCCCTCGTCGCCCAACAGTTCCAGCACGAAGGGGCCGATGACCACCCCGGCCAGCAGGTAGCCCAGGACCGAGCCCAGCCCCAGCCGCTTGGCCAGGGGCACGGCGATCACCGCGGCCAGGAGGATGATGAAGGCCATGCCGAAGAAGTCCTGCCCGTGCATCGCTCAACCCTCCCGGATGACCGCGGCGAGGTCTGCGTTGACGTGGGTGCATTTGTCGGCTTGCTTCCGATCGAGCCGGTCGTCGCGCACCGCTTCGAGCAGGCGGCGGTAGTCCACGGCATACTGCTGGATCTGGGTCTGGGTGAGCTGGTGAGTGCCGTGGACCACGAAGGGGCCGAGCCATTCCATGCCGCAGAGACGGGCGGTCTGTTCCACGGGCGCCAGCAGCTGACGGATCGTGTACCGGTTGCGCCCCTTGGCGCTGTAGGCCTCCAGGGGACCGCCGCAGGTGATGGCCGCCAGGTACTGCTTGCCGGCCAGCCGGTCGCCGCCCTGGCCGTAGGCCCAGCCGTACTGCAGGACCAGGTCGAACCATTCCTTCACCAGCGCGGGTACGCTGTACCAGTAGAAGGGGTGCTGCAGGACGATGGTGTCGTGCGTCTGGAGTAGGTCCTGTTCGCGGTCGATGTCGATGTCGAATTCGGGGTAGGCCTCGTAGAGGTCATGGATCCGCACGCCGGGGATGTCGGCGATGGCCTGGACCATGACGCGGCCGACCCGCGACTTCTGCAGGGCCGGGTGGGCGTGGATCACGAGCAGGGAACGGGGCATCACCAGGTCCTTCGCCGGGTTGGTATTCGAGGCTTCAAGGTAAGGCCGCCGGACTAGAACGGCACCGCGGCGCCGGCAGCCTTGCGGGCGATTCCCAGCACGTCGATGGCGGCCGGGTCGGTTACTCCCGAAGCGAGACGGTTGTGGGCCCTGGCCCAGGCCAAGATGGCCACGCGTCCCTGGCGCAGCGCGGCGCTGTAGGTGGCATGCATGAGCCCGAGTTCTCGGCGGGCCTCGCGGAAGGTGACCAGGTCCGGTTCCAGCTGACGACGCACGTCGCTCAAGCCCGTCAGGATGTAGAGCAGCCGCTCATCCACCTGGCGCATGGCCTCCTCGTCGGGGACGACGCCGGAGCGTAGAAGTGGACGCAGACTGGGCTGACGGGCGCGCAAGGTGTCGACGGCGGCCAGGTCGCCGCTGCGTATCATCGGCAGGAGGGCGATATCGGCGACGGTCCTGAGCTGCGCGTTCCGCAACCCGCGGTCGGTGATCCGGACGTCCAAGAAATCGCCATCGATGCGGTCCTGGATGGCCTGGCGCGTGTTTTCGAGCTCGGTGGCGGTCTCGTCGAAGAACTCTCCCGCCACGCGCGCGATCTCGTCCACCACGGGCTGGGAGGCGTGCAGGCCGCCGAGCAGATCGGAGCGACTGCGGATGTCGGCCAGGACGGTGTCCAGGTCGGCCAGGGTCATCATCATCGGTGGCACCGGCTTGGCGAGGACGGGGCGGAGCAGTCCGTCGAGGTACTCGGCCAGGGCATCCGTCCGCTCGGGCCCGGACAGCTCGGATTCGCCGAGCGTGACCACCTGGATGGAGTAGCCGATCACCGCGCGCATCACGGCGCGGATCTTGTGCCCGAGGATGTCGAGTTTTTCGGCCTCCGGGACGTCGGTATAACCCTGCAGATAGACGGGCTGGTGCATGCCCAGGCCGTACTGGATGTCGCCGGCCAGGGCGATCATGTCCTCGGCGAAGGGGCCCAGGTTCAGCCGCTTCCTGGACTTGAACTTGGAGCATCCGGCCAGGGCGGCCAGCAGGCAGACCAGCACGAGGATCAGGGCTACGCGGCGGGTGATCATGATCAGCTCCTCCTGCGGCAGGGAGTGCGTCTCCTCAGCAATGGTATTAGCATTCCAGCTTCGAGGTCGCCAGTCAGATTTGGTCGTGGCGGCCAGAACCTCCTCGCACCTGGAGTCTGTTGCATGTTCTCCTCACGCCACTATTCGCTCCTGTTGGCCATGATCCTGGTAGCCGGGACCGCCCAGGCCGAGCAGGGCACCAGCCCGGTCAATCTGGCTCTCTTCCATCCGCTCCAGATCACTGCGGAGGAGACCTCCGTGACGGTCTTCCGCTTCTCGCTGCTCTACGGCCGCAACCACGACGTCACCGGGCTGGATATCGGACTGGTCGGCATGAACACGGGCAAGGGCGTGGGGGTGCAGTGGGCCGGCGTCGGCATGGTGGCGGGCGACTTCACCGGCTGGCAGACCGGTCTCTACTCCAGCACCCGCGGCACCTTCCAGGGCTTCCAGTCGGGCGTGGTCAATCATGCGGTGGGTGGTGAAGGCTTCCAGTGGGGCCTGGTCAACATCACCGAGGATTTCAGCGGCTTCCAGCTCGGGTTCGTGAACTTCGCCGAGAAGATGAACGGATTGCAGATCGGTCTGGTGAACATCATCAAGAGCAAGGACAAGCTGCCCATCCTGCCGCTGGTGAACTGGAGCTTCTAGAGGTCCAGACTCAGACCCTGCTTGCCGTCGGGCACCTGGCAGATCAGCACCGGCACCGGCGACCGCTGGACCACACGCTGGGCGGTATTGCCCACCAGGCGGTCCAGCAGCGACGACTCCGCGTGTGCGCCGAGGACCACGAGGTCGGACTTGAGGTCCCGGGCATGGTCGAGGATCTGCTGGTGGGCCTTGCCCTCGGCGACGATGATCTTGGTGACCACCTGCTGCCAGTCCTCCTCGCCCATCTCGCGTGTGCAGAACTCGCCGATCCGCCGCGGGATGCGCGCCATCTGCTCATCCTCCTGCGCCTCGACGAGCTCCTCGATGGCGCCTTCGCCCGCATAACCGTCGACCACGGCGCGCTGCTCGGCGGTCAGGGTCTCCACCACGTGCAGGACGTGCAGCTCGGCGCCGAAGCCCTTGGCCAGCGCGTACGCGTAGCGGAACACGTAGGCCGTGTTGGGGCCGAGCTGCGTGCAGTAGAGGATCCGTTCGAAGGTCGGTAGCATGACAGTGACCTCAGGCGGCGGCCAGACGTTGCTGGTCGCGCCGGTTACGAGCGCGCTGCAGGATGAAGACCAGGGCCACCAGGAGCAGCCCCGCGCCATCGGTGACGAAGCCGGGCCAGAAGAGCAAGAACGTCGCCGCGGCGAGCAGCAGCCACTCGCCGATGTTCGTGTGCCTGATCAGGTAGAACATGGTCAAGGCCGAGAAGGCCATGGTGCCGAGGAAGGCCGAGAATAGCGAGGAGAAGATCTGGGTCGGCTTGGCGCGCATCTCCGCGAGCACTCGACCCGAATCGATGAACTCGCCCCCGCGTACGGTCAGCTCCTTCACGACGCCGGTGCGGTGGGCGGTGATCTCGACGATGGCGTCGCCGTCGAGCACGGTGGCGATGATGTCGCCACGGTTGACCGCGTCGCCGGGCGCCACGCGCACCTCGGTGACCATGGCGCCCATGATCTCGTCCTGGAAGGTGGGGGCCAGCAGCGGCTTGCCCTCGAAGAGGATCGACGGGGTGAAGGCGAACAGCAGCGGCATCACGTACAGCAGCTTGGCGAACTTGAACGAGGTCCAGCCGGTCTTCCAGGGATCCGAGCCGGCGATGGCGGCGCCGGCGTAGGCGGCGACGCACACGGGCGGCGTGATGTTGGAGTCCTGGCTGAACCAGTAGACGATCATGTGCGCGGCGATCAGCACCACGCCCATCTCCATGAGCGGCGGCACCGCGAGCACGGCGGTGATCAGATAAGCGGCGGTCACCGGCACGCCCATGCCCAGGACCAGCGAGGCCAGACCCACCAGGAGGATCGCCAGCAGGAGGTTGCCGCTGGCCAGCGAGATGATGATGTCGGAGAACTTGAGCCCGATGCCGGTGAGCGAGATGGTGCCCACGATGATGCCGATCACGCCGAGGGTGGCGCCGATGATCAGGGTGTTGCGGGCGCCGGTCTGGATCGCTTCCCAGATCTCACGCGGGCCCATGCGGGTCTCCTTGCGGACCCAGCTCACGCCGATACACGAGATCGTGGCCCAGAACGCGCTGTAGCCGGGCGACCTGCCCAGGACCATCAGGACGGTGATGATCACCAGCGGCAGCGCGAAGTACCACTCGCGCTTCAGCACCGTGGTCCAGTGCTCCATGTTCGGGTCCTGGATGCCCTGGATGTCGTGCTTCTTGGCCTCGAAGTGGATCATGCAGAACACCGAGAAGAAGTAGAGCAGCGCCGGCCCGATGGCGATGAGCATGATGTGGGCGTAGGGCGTCTCGGTCAGCTCGGCCATGAGGAAGCCGCCGGCGCCCATGATCGGGGGCATGAACATGCCGCCGATGGAGGCAGCGGGCTCGATGGCGCCGGCCACGTGGGGCCGGAATCCCGCCCGCTTCATGAGCGGGATGGTGAAGGCGCCGGTGGAGACGGTGTTGGCGATGGCCGACCCGGAGACCGACCCGAAGAGCGCCGAGGCCATGACGGCCACCTTGGCGGGGCCGCCGGTGGAGCGGCCGGCCAGCGCCATGGGCAGATCGATGAAGAACTTGCCGGCCCCCGACTTGTGCAGGAAGGCGCCGAAGAAGATGAACAGGATCACGTACGTGGCCAGGACGTTGGCCATCACCCCGAAGACGCCGTTGGTGGTGAGGTAGAGCGAGGTGCAGAGCCGCTCGATGCCGAAACCGCGGTGCGCGATGACGTCGGGGAAATAAGGGCCGAAATAGGCGTAGCAGAGCATGGAGACGCCGATGAGGGTCATGGCCCAGCCCAGCACCCGGCGGCAGATCTCGAGGCTGAGCACGATGCCCACGACGCTCACCAAAGCGTCGAGCGGGGTCTCGGCACCGGCGCGGTAGTTGAGGTTCTCGAACTCGAAGATCCAGTACCCGACCACGCCGGCCGAGATCACCGCCAGCAGCAGGTCGGAGAAGCTGGGGTGCTCGGGCCAGCGCCGCTCGGTCCAGCGGTTGGCGAACTGCAGGCCCACCGTCACGAGGATCGCCAGCAGCGCCAGCCACCAGAGGCCGAGGGCGTTGGCGAGCCCGGCGCCGGCGCCGGACTCCGACCAGATGGCGCCGATCTGGGTGACCCGATCATGGAAGGTCGTGGCATCCGGGTAGAAGATCCAGGCCACCGCGGCGCTGGAGACCACCATGCCCACGAAGAGGTCGAGCGGGTACCGCACCCAGCTCTTGCCCACGGGATAGAGCAGGAAGATCAGCACGAAAGTGATGAAGACGTAGACGCCGCGGTGATACTGGGTGGCCACGGATGCCACGCCTGCCGCGTAGAAGTAGAAGAGCACCATGGCCGCGGCGAGCGCGGAGATGGTCAGATGCCAGAGTCCCGTGGGGGTCCGGGTGGAGCGGGCATCCTTTTCGATGATCTGTTCGAGCTTCTTCGCGTCGCCGCCGGGGGGCGGGGGGGGCAGGTCGGTGCTGGCCATGGCGTCTCCCGGGAGATGACTGGTCTGGGAGCGGGTCGGGCCCGCTCCCCAGCAGACGGTCAGGGTGCAGTCTGATCGGGCGTGAGCGTCAGGCCCTGATCCTTCCAGAACGCTGCGGCGCCAGGATGGACAGGCGTCACGATGCCGTTGAGGGCACCAGCGACCGACATGGCCTTGGCCGTGCTCTTGACCTTCACCATGTAGGCCAGCCCATCCTTGGAGAAGATCTGCTCCAGCGCCTGGGCGACCATGGTGGTGGGCACGTGCTTGCCGGCAACCCAGAGGGCGGAATCCTGGAACGACAGGACGTCGTAGTCGATGCCGCTGTAGGTTCCGGCGGGGATGGTCAGCTTGGTGTAGAACGGATACTGCTCGAAGAAGCCGGCCTTCTCGCCCGCCTCGACCACGTTGAGGATCTTGATGGGATTGCTGGCCGCGGCCTGGATTACCGACGAGTTGGGGAAGCCGGCGAAGACCCAGAAGGCGTCGATCAGACCGTCACCCAGGGCGGCGGCGGCCTTGCTGTAACCCAGGAATTCCACCTTCATCTCGTCCCAGAGGCCCAGGGCGGTGAAGTAGCGCTGGGCCGCCCCGGCGGCGCCCGAACCCGCGCCGCCCACGGCCACGCGCTTGCCCTTGAGGTCGTCCATGGTCTTGATGCCGCCTCCGTCGAGGACGATGAGGTGCGCGGGGGCGCCGTAGAGATACGCCATGGCCATGACGTTCTCGTACTTGTTCTCGTCCTTGGTCAAGCGGCCGTTGCGTCCGAGGTAGGTGTCGCCCGAGTAGACGATCCCGAAGTCGGCCTCGCCGGAATTCACCCGGCGCAGGTTCTCCAACGAACCGGCCGAGGCCATGTTCGAGACCTCGAGGTTCGGGATGGTCTTGGAGAGACGGATGGCAATGCCGTTGGAGAAGTACTGGAACGTCCCACCCTCGGGTCCGCCGGAGAAGGCCAGGCGATCCTTGGCCAGGCCGGTGGTGGGCAGGAGCATGAGGGCGCCGACCAGCAACAGTCCGGCAGTCAGGATCCAACGTCGTGTCATGGGAACTCTCCTTCAGAGGTGGGGTCCTGGAATCACGGTCCCCGATTATTAAAGAAAGCGCGAAGAATTAAAAGGCTGAAATCACTCTCATTATGATAAAGCTCTAACAACTTCGCCACGATTCACGGCGAGTTCCGGCCTCGGCTGAAGGTCCTTCTCGCTCTCGCCAAGCCGATGGCTATATTGCCATCCACGTTCCGAGCCCGAGCCCGAGCCAGAGCCAGACAAGGCACTCCGATGCGAACCCTGCAAACGATGGTGGTGACCATGGTGATCCTTTCCCTGAGCGGCTGTACGGGGGAACTCGATCCTCCCGTCGCCAAGCAGATTCCCCACACGCTCACCGCGCACGGCCACGAGCGAACCGACGAGTACTTCTGGCTGCGCGAACGCGAGAATCCCGAGGTGATCGCTCATCTCGAGGCGGAGAACGCGTATCTGAAGCAGGTGATGGCCCCCACCGAGGGCCTCCAGGAGACCCTCTTCCAGGAGATCGTCGGGCGTCTGAAGAAGGACGACGCCTCGGTGCCGACCTTCGCTCGCGGCTACTGGTACTACACGCGCTTCGTCGCGAGTGGCGAGTACGCCCTCCATTGCCGGCGGAAGGGCACCATGGAGGCGCCCGAGCAGGTGATGCTCGACGGCAACGCGCTGGCAAAGGGACACGACTTCTTCGCCCTGGGCGCCCTGACGGTCAGCAGCGACAACCGCATCCTGGCCTATGCGGTCGACACCGTGGGTCGCCGCCAGTACACCTGGCGGTTCCGCGACCTCACGACCGGCCAGGACCTCGCCGACACCATCGCCATGGTCACCGCCAACGGTGTCTGGGCCGAGGACGGGCGCACGTTCTTCTACGCCGGCAAGGATCCGCAGACCCTGCGCAGCTATCAGGTCTGGCGCCACGAGCTGGGGGCGGATCCGGCCACGGCCGCACTCGTCTACCAGGAGGACGACGAGACCTTCTCGGTGAGCGTGACCAAGACCAAGTCGCGGGAGTACCTGCTGATCCATGCGGGCCAGACCGTTTCCGACGAGGTCCGCTTCCTCGCCGCGGACCAGCCTACGGGCCCCTGGCGCATCTTCCAGCCCCGGCAACGCGGCCTGGAATACTCGGTCGACCACGCCGACGGCCGCTTCGTGGTGCGCACCAATCTGGACGCCGAGAACTTCAGGCTCGTGACCTGCGACCCCGCCGGGACCGGTCTGGAACACTGGCAGGATCTGGTGCCGCACCGCGCCGACGTCCTCGTGGAGGGTTTCGAGCTGTACCGTGATTTCCTGGTGGTGGAGGAGCGGCGGGACGGGTTGACCCGCCTGCATGTCCGCTCCTGGTCGCCCGGCGCGGGTCACGACCTCGATTTCGGCGAGCCCACCTACAGCGCCTGGATCATCGGCTCGCCCGAGCTGGACACCGACCAGCTGCGCTACGGGTACAGCTCGTTGACCACGCCGCGCTCGGTCTTCGACTACGACATGCGGACCCGGAAGAAGATCCTGCGCAAGCGGGACGAGGTCCTGGGCGAGTTCGACCCGGCCTGGTACCAGGCCGAGTACATCCACGCCGTCGCCGCCGACGGCACCGCGGTGCCCATCTCGCTGGTCTACCGCAAGGATCGGTATGTCCGCGGCCAGAATCCCTGCCTGCTCTACGGCTACGGCTCGTACGGCCTGAGCATGGAGGCCGGTTTCCGGAGCTGGCGCCTCAGCCTGCTCGACCGCGGATTCGTGTTCGCCATCGCCCATGTGCGCGGCGGCGAGGAGCTGGGACGCCGCTGGTACGAGGACGGCAAGCTCCTCCGCAAGCGGAACACCTTCACCGACTTCATCGCCTGCGGCGAGCACCTCGCTGCCGCGGGCTACGCCGATCCCGGACGGCTGTACGCCATGGGCGGCAGCGCCGGCGGCCTCTTGATGGGGGCGGTCTTGAACATGGCTCCCGGGCGGTGGCACGGCGTGGTGGCGCAGGTGCCGTTCGTCGACGTGGTCACCACCATGCTCGACGAGAGCATCCCGCTGACCACCGGCGAGTACGACGAGTGGGGCGATCCCAACCAGAAGACCTACTACGACTACATGCTGTCGTATTCGCCCTACGACCAGGTCGCCGCCCAGGACTATCCTCACCTGCTGGTCATGACCGGGCTGCACGATTCCCAGGTCCAGTACTGGGAGCCGGCCAAGTGGGTGGCGAGGCTGCGGGCGCGCAAGACCGACCAGAACCTGCTCCTGATGCACACCAACATGGAGGCCGGGCACGGCGGGGCGTCGGGTCGGTTCCGGCGGCACCGGGAGACGGCGCTGGAGTGTGCCTTCCTGCTGCAACTGGCCGGGTTGGCCGAGTGACCCGAGCGGTCAGCGCAGCCCGTCGCCCACCACGGGCAAGCTCGCGGTCACGCAGTGCAGCGCCCCGTTGCGCTCGATGAGGCTCGAGGCGTCCACCCCGACCACCTGCCAGTCGGGCAGCAGCCGCCGGTACACGGCCAGCGCCTCGGCGTCCAGTTCGGGACAGAACCCGGGGTAGGTCGGGACCAGCAGGGTTCCGTTGGCGTAGACCACGTTGGTGTAGGTGCGCCAGCGGCCGTCGTCGTGGGGCGGCATGGGGATGCGTTCGACCTGGAGCTGCTGGTCGTTCCAGCGCTTGTCGCGCAGCGCGCGCGCGACCCAGTCGAGGCGCCTGGCGTTGTCGGCGTCCACCGCGGGATCGTAGCGGCCCACCACCACCACGTCGGGGGCGGTGAAGGTCAGGAACATGTCGACGTGCCCGGTGGGCTCGCCCTCCAGTGACAGCGAGGGGAACCAGTCGCGGAACCCCAGGTACCGCTGCAGGATGCCCCAGGTGGTGGCCAGATCGTAACCCCGCTCGCGTTCGTTGCGCGAGAGGATGTGCTGCGAGCTGATGCAGAAGCCCCGGCCGTTGCTCAGCAGGTCGCCGCCCTCCAGGGTCAACGGCAGCGCCGCCACCGGGACCCCGAGCGCCTTGCCCAGATGCCCGGGAACGCCATCGTCCACCTTGTTGGCGCGCTGGGTGCCGTAATGGGGGTCGAGGAACCAGGGCGCGCCGGCCGCGTCGAGCACCGTGAAGGGGCCGAAGTCGCGGACCCACATGGTCATCACCGGCGTGTAGACGAAGAACACGCAGCCGGCGGGCAGGCCGCTGCCCAGGAGCAGCTCGCCCACGGCGCGGCGTTCTTCGACCGAACCCACGAGGCAGACCACGCGGGTCTCCTCGTGCAGGGCGGTCACCAGATCGACCAGCGTCTCGGGGTGGAACTGGAGCATCTGGGCCGAGCTGATGGCGAGGGCTTCCTGCGGCTCGAACTCCCCCGGCATGCGCGGCGCCTCCGGCAGGTCCGCGGCTCTGGCCGTCGGGACCCCGCCGTGCAGCGCGAGCACGACCAGCGCGGCCACGCAGGCGCAGAGACGTCGTTCTCGAGGTGGCATCAGCACATTCTCCGACCTTGGCTGGGTGACCGGCGCCTCCGCGCTCCAACCGACCTGGTCGAGGGTAAGTTCCTGTGCGGTGCGAGGCAAGCCCGGGAGATCGAGCGCGTGGTCGGGCTGTGGACATGAGAAGGGCCCCGGCCGGGTGGCCGGGGCCCGCTGCGGCGGTCCTAGGCCGCGCCGCCTGGCGGCGTCTCGTCCGGGGCGGCGGGATCCGCCTCGGCGCCTTCCTTCATCTCGTCGATCTTGCCCAGGTACTGGGGCAGCTCGATGCCCACGTTCTTGGTCAGCTCGTGCAACGGCGGCAGCGAACCCACCAGGCCCGAGAGGAAGTCGGCCGTGGACGTCTTGCCGTCGCCCTTGCGCCCGCCTTCCCAGACGGTGATCTGATCGATCTTCAGGTTGCTGATGGCCTTGACCTGCTCCTCGATCAGCTTGGGCATCTGCTCGGTGATCAACAGCAGCGAGGCCAGCTCGGCCTTGTCCTCGGCGGCCGCGACCATGCGCGCGAAGCCCTCGGCCTTGCGCGAGAGGATGGCCTTCAGACCGTCGGCCTCGGCGGTCATCATGGCCAGGACGCCGTCGGCCTCGCCGCGCTTGGTGCGGCGGATCCGCTCGGCCTCGGCCTCGGCGATGGTCTCCACGCGCCGCTTCTCGATCTCCGCCGGGATCACGATGTTGGCCACCTGGGTGGCCTCCTCGCGCCGGGCGCGCTCGCGCTCGGCCTGCTCCTCGGCGGTGTAGGCTTCCTGGAGCGCCTGGGCCGACTGCACCTTCTCGGCGGCCACGGCCTGGCGCTCGGCCTCGGCCTCGCGCTCGCGCCGCTCGGCGTCCGAGTTGGCGATGGTGATCTTGGCGCGGTTCTCGCCCTCGACCGCGGTGGCGTGGGCGGCGGCCACCTGGATCCGCTGCTCGCGCTCGGCCTGGGCCTTGCCGATCTCGCCATCGCGCTCCTGCTCGGCCACCTTCTTCTTGGCCTCGTTGATGGCGCGCGCGGCGGCCTCGCGTCCCAGGGCGTCGATGTAGCCCGACTCGTCGGTGATGTCCTGGATGTTCACGTTGATCAGCCGCAGGCCGACCTTCTGCAGCTCGGACTCCACGCCCTTGGTGATGTTGTCGATGAGCTGCTCGCGGTCGGCGTTGATGTCCTCGATGGACATGGTGGCGATGACCACACGCATCTGGCCGAAGATGATGTCGCGCGCCAGCTCCTGCACCGCCTGCATGGTCTGGCCCAGCAGACGTTCGGCGGCGTTCTGCATCACGCCCGGCTCGGTGGAGATGCCCACGGTGAAGGTCGACGGGGTGTTGACGCGGATGTTCTGCAGCGAGAGGGCGCCCTCGAGCTTGATCTCGATGGGGATGGGGGTCAGGTCCAGGAACGCATGGTCCTGCATCACCGGCCAGACGAAGGTGGCGCCGCCGTGGATGCATTTGGCCGACTGGGCGGGGCCCTTGCCGGCGATCTTGCCGTAGACCACCAGGATCTTGTCCGACGGGCAGCGCTTGTAGCGCGTGGCGAAGCCGATGAGGGTGACGAAGAAGATCAGGACGATGGTGGCGATGAGGATCAGGAATTCGAATCCAGCCATGTTCTCTCCCTCTCGAGCGGCGCCGGGGCGGCACCACCAATCAGATTGTCTCGACCTGCAGGGTGTTGCCGGCCAGGACCTTGGTCACCTTGACCTGCTGTCCGCTGGGGATCTCTTCGGGCGATGCGGTCTGGGCCGCGACCGTGGCGAGCCGGCCCTGTACGACGACCTGGATCTGTCCCGAGCCGCTACCGGCCGCCGGGATCTTGATGTACACCGTGCCGCTCTGGCCGACGGCGTTGCGGTAGTCCAGCGACCCGCTCTGGCGCAGCGAGTAGAGCCCACGCATGAGCCAGAAGACCATGAGCATGAGCACGAATCCCATCACCAGCGCCACGATCACCGCCACCGGCAGCCCGAGGCCGCTGTTGAGCGCGATGGCGCCGGTCCAGCCGAAACCGGCGAGGAAGGCCACGATGGTGCGGGTGGAGACGAGGCCCAGGCCGTCGCCGTGTTCCATGTCGCCGCCGACGTCGAGCATCCCGTCATCGACGGTCACCGCGTCGCCGGCCACGTCGTCGCCGAGGCCGAGCACGGTCATGATGAGCTGGATCACGAGCAGCAGCGTGGCGAGGCAGCCGAGGCCGTAGAAGATCTGCAGGTCGAGGGTCAGGGCGTTGAACCATTCCGCCATGGAGTTCACCTCGTTTCGGGTTGGGTCCGCCTGCCCGCGACTCTAGCCGAGTCGTGGGGTCCGTGCAGCAGGAATCCCGTGCCCACCCGGGACTCTCGGGCTATTTCGGCCGCTGCCCCAGCAGCCTGGCCGGCAGGAAGATGATGGCCTTGAAGAGCTCCAGGACGCCGGAGACCGCGATGCCGAGCAGCCGGAAGGGTAGCAGCAGGAGCCAGACCAGGGGATAGAGCACGAGGAAGAGGATGGCCAGGGGCCAGCACAGGATGAAGAGGATGAGCCAGAGGAGGACGTTCATGGTGGTCGGACTCCGGGTGAAGGTGGCGACGGGTGGACGGGATTGGTACACCGGTCAGGGAGAGTGTATTCGACGGGATCGCCGCGGTCGATCGCTGTTGCCAGGCCTGCCCATGGCCGTATCTGGGTCGAGTCGAAATCCTACGACCAGCGAACGGATGCCCGGCGATCCGTCTGTTCGGGTAGCCGTCCCCCGCCATCACTCGTTATCCTGTGATTGTCCTGCTTCTTCCACGCACCTCACCAAGGAGGTCGCCATGAGCAAGGACTATTGCTGCCCGAACTGCGGGGCCGTGCTCAATCCGGATCGGTCGATCATCCTCACCGCGTCGTTCGACGACACGCACATCCTCATCGGCTTCCACCCCGAACCCGGCAACTACGAGGTCTACCTGCCGCCAGGCTTCCACGCGGTGCCGGGCTCCCGGTGGGACTTCTCCTGTCCCGTCTGCCAGGTGAGCCTGACGTCGGAGGAGGATCCCGACCTCTGCCGGCTGGTGCTGAGGTCCGACGGTCAGGAGTCGCGGCTGCTCTTCTCGCGGATCGCCGGCCAGCAGGCGACGTTTGTCGTGCGCGAGGATCGGGTCGAGGAGGCGCACGGTACGGACACGGTCCATTACGATCCGCTCTGGGCGCAGTTGAAGTACCTCCGGTGACGGAAGCACGCAGCGCCTGATCCGAGCACCAAGTCCTGGGCCGAAAGCAGTGCTCGGCTTGCCAGGAGGAATGTGGTGAGCCGAGGGCTATCGTGCCGACGTCCGCGGTCTCGACGCGGCATTATTCGCCCCACACCGACGGGTATTCCCCGGCGGCGGTTACCTCGTGATCCTATCATGACGGCATGCCCGAGACCTGCGAACTCTGCCGGCGTCCCGCGCCGGACCTGACCGCACATCATCTCGTTCCCAGGCGGGAGCACTCCCGGCTGCGCGGAACGCCCGGCTTCGATCTGGAGGCGGCGCGCAACGGCACGATCACCCTCTGCCCGGCCTGCCATCGCACGGTCCACGCCGAACTCACCCATCGCGAACTGGCCGACCGCTACCACACCCTGGCGGCATTGCGGGCCCATCCCGGAATCGCCCGCTTCGTGGCCTATGCCCGCCGGCAGCGGCCGGACAAGCGGATCGTGGTGCGGAAGCCGCGCTAGATCAGGCCTGAGCCTCCTGCTGCTTGAGTATCTTCGTCCGCACGAAGCAACGCAGCGTCGTCATGGCCACCTGTGGCGTGTCCTCGGGTACGAGCAATCCCGCAGCCAACCCCTCGTACATCTCGACGATCAGATCGGCCGAGCGCGGGCTCCAGCCCCGCCGCAGCATGCCCGCGCGGGCGCGCTCGGGGCTGACCTTCACGTGGCGGATCTCGCGGCCGAGGACCTCGCTGAAGACCCGGGCCGCGTCGTCGAAGCTGCGGCACTTGGGGCCCACGATCTCGCGCACCACGTTGCCCTCCCAGTCGGGCTCGCAGAGCAGGTTGGCCGCGAGCACGGCGACATCGCGGCTGGCGATCATGGGCAGTTCCACCGCGCCGTCGATGGGCAGGTTGATGGCGTTGTCCTCGCGGATGGCGCGCTCGGAGAAGGCGAAGTTCTCCATGAAGTAGCCGGCGCGCAGGTGCATGACGTTGGCCGGCGAGTCGTCGAGCAGCTTCTCGACCTCGCGCAGACCCTGGATCGCCCCGGTGCCGTGGTCGTGCTGCGCGCCGATGCTCGAGATGTTCAGCACGTAGGGGATCTCGTTCTCGACGATGGCCCGGGTGATGTTGCGGCCGAGCCGGACCTGGAACTCAATCAGGTCGGGGTGGGTGTAGGCCTGCGGCGAGGCCCAAAGCAGCCGCTGGCAGCCGACCGTGGCCTCTCTGACGAAGTTCCAGTCCTCGAGGTCGCCGTCCCAGACCGTGGCGCCGCGCGTGGCGAAGTCGGCGACCCGATCGCGATGGCGGGTCAGCAGCGCGACATACTCGCCGGCGGATAGGAGCATGTCGGTGACCACGCGACCGATGTTGCCGTTGGGGGTGTTGATGACGATGAACATGCCGGACACCTCCGTTCTGTCCCGGTGGCGGTGGCCAGCTCGAATGTCTCGGCTTCCGAGGAGTCAGGTCGATGGTTGGGGCCGAGCGCCACGGCGCCCCGGAGCCTCCGCGCGGTTTCACCGCGCAAAATAAGATCGTTGCACTCTTGATAAGGCCTTCTCAAAGCATACCCTATTTTCGCCGGGATGAGTGTAAAATCCGCTAAAATCGCTAACAATAATCTTGTTGACCCCTTGTTTTCACCGTCGCGAACGTGCTAAGGTCCCCACTAGTCGAGCAACCCTGGCCATGGGTCGGGGGAGTCCGATCGGCACTGCAAACGACCCAGAGGACCAGCACCCTGCCAGGGCACCGCACCGCCAGGGAGAGCATGGACTTCACCGGACCGTGGCCCGCGTTTGTCGGGTCTGGCGGTCACCTGCCTGGCCCGGCTCCATCCGGGAGGGCGGGTCCATGCGTTTCTGGCGAGTCCCCCTCGATGCCCACGAGGTCCAGATCCCCCGGGGCGAAATCCACCTGATCATCGAGCGTTGCAAGGGCTGCGCCTTCTGCGTGGAGTTCTGTCCGCGCGGGGTCCTGGCCATGTCCGACGACTACAATGCCAAGGGATATCACTATCCCGTGGTGGCCGAACCGGGCCAGTGCGTCGATTGCGACCTCTGTCAGGTGATCTGCCCCGATTTCGCCATCTACTGCGAGCCGGTCGAGGCTCAGGCGTGTCAGAAGACGCTGGTGGCGACGGCGGATCCCGACCCACCGCCGGCTGTAAGCGAGGAACAAGCCCCCGATTCCAGCGATGATAACGACCCGGGGCCCGCGCTGTCCCTGGTCGAACGGGAGGTGCGGCATGGCACAGGCTGATCCCGGCCACGTCCTCGTTGGCGACCACTACCTCGACGGCGACCATGCCTGCACCGAGGGCGCGCTCTCGGCGGGCTGCAACTTCGTGGCCGGCTACCCCATCACGCCGTCCACCGAGGTGGTCGAGCGTTACGCGCGGCGCATCCCCACCGTCGGCGGGACCTTCATCCAGATGGAGGACGAGATCGCCTCGATCACCGCGGTGCTGGGTGCGGTGTGGGGCGGGGCCAAGGCCATGACCGTCACCAGCGGGCCCGGCTTCAGTCTGATGATGGAGAACATCGGGCTGGGGGCCATGCTCGAGACGCCGTGCGTCGTGGTCAACGTCCAGCGGGGCGGACCGTCCACCGGGCTGCCGACCATGGTCGGCCAGGCCGATGTCATGCAGGCGCGCTGGGGCTCCCACGGCGATTACGAGATCATCGCGCTCTCGCCCCAGTCGCCGCAGGAGGCGTACACGCTCACCATCACCGCCTTCAACCTGGCCGAGCAGTACCGCTGCCCGGTGATGCTCATGCTCGACGAATGCGTCGGGCACATGACCGAGAAGGTCACCATCCCCGGCGCCGAGACCATCGAGATCAGGCCCCGGCGCCTCACCGACAAGCCGCCGGGCGAGTACCTGCCGTTCGCGTGCAACGGTGGCCAGATCCCGGACATGGCTCACGCCGGCAGCGGGCACCGCTACCACGTCACCGGCCTGACCCACGACGAGCGGGGCTATCCCGTGATGAGCGCCGCGGCCCAGGATCGACTCGTCCGGAGGCTTTGCGACAAGATCCGCGACCACGCCGACGAGATCGCGATCCTCGAGGAGGACGAGGTCGACGAGGCGGCAGTGGTGGTGATTTCCTACGGCATCACCTCGCGGGTGGCGCGGGCGGCCATCGAGGGGGCGCGCAAGCAGCATCTCGACGTGGGCGGCCTGCGGCTGGTCACCTTGTGGCCCTTCCCCGAGCGTCGGATCCGCGACCTGGCTGGTCGCGTGAAGGCCTTCGTGGTGCCCGAGATCAACTACGGTCAGATCGTCCTGGAGGTCGAGCGCTGCGCCGCCGGGCAGGCGCGCGTCGTGCCCGTCAGCCACATGGGCGGCGGCGTTCACGACCCGGCCGATATCCAGAGCGCCATCGTGGAGGCAGCGTCATGAGCGTGACCAGGATCACATCCAAGAGCGACGCACCGGCCGCTTCCGGCCACCCCATGGACCATCTCCTGCGCACCGACCGCCTGCCCCACATCTGGTGTGCCACTTGCGGCATCGGCACGGTGGTCAAGTGCTTCACCGAGGCGCTCATGTGCGCCGACCTCGACCTCGACAAGGTGGTGGTGGTCTCGGGCATCGGCTGCACCGGACGCGCCGCGGGTTACGTGAAGCTCGACTCCTATCACACGACCCACGGCCGGCCCATCCCCTTCGCCACCGGTCTGAAGCTGGCCAACCGCGACCTCAAGGTGGTGGTCATCAGCGGCGATGGCGACCTGTCTGCCATCGGCGGCAACCACCTCATGCACGCCGCCCGGCGCAACATGGACCTCACCGTGATCTGCGTGAACAACTTCATCTATGGCATGACCGGCGGCCAGGCGGCGCCCACCACGCCGGGCACCGCCAACACTTCCACCACTCCGTGGGGAGCCTACGAGCCGCCGTTCAACCTGCCGCTGCTCCTGGAGGCGTGCGGGGCCTGCTACATCGCCCGCTGGACCGCGCTGCACGTGCGCCGGCTCACCACCTCGCTCACCGAGGCGCTGCGGAAGCGGGGGTTCTCGTTCGTCGAGGCCATCGCGCCGTGCTCCACGCTCTACGCCCGGCGCAACCGCCTCGGTTCGGGCTTCGACCTCATGAAGTTCTACCACGACAACAGCGAGATCCGGCACGGCGCCGACGTCCGTGACGTGGGCATCGGCTACCAGGACAAGATCATCGTGGGCAAGTTCGTCGACCGCGAGCGGCCCACCTGGCAGGACCTGACCGATGCCCAGCACGACAAGGTCCTCGGCGAGAAGTACTTCCGCCACGAAGAGCTGGCGGCCCAGGCGGCCGCGCGCAAGGACGAGGCGTGCTGTGCAGAGGAGGTGGGACATGGCGAGGCGTGAGATCCGGGTCACCGGATACGGGGGGCAGGGGGTCATCATGACCGGCTACGTCTTCGGGCGCGCCGCCGCGCTCTACGACGGCCGCCACTCCACCCTGACGCAGAGCTTCGGACCAGAGGCCCGCGGTAGCGCCTGCGCCGCGGCCCTGGTCCTCGACGAGGAGGTGATCGCCTATCCGTACCTGCGCCGCACCGATCTGCTCATCGCGCTCTCGCGCGAGGGCTACGAGACGTACGCGGCCGAGCTCAAGGACACCGGTGTGCTGATCTACGATGCCGATCTCGTCGAACCAGATCTGGAGCGTGCCACCATCCGGGCCTGCGGGATCCCGGCGGCGCGCATCGCCGAGGAGCTGGGCAAGCGCATCGTCCAGAACATCGTGGTGGTGGGATTCGCCACCGCGGCGACGGAGATCGTCGGCAAGGAGGCGGCGCAACGGGCCATCGAGACATCGGTGCCCGAAGCGCTGATCGACCTCAACCTGAAGGCGTTCGAGAAGGGTTATGAGTACTTCCAACGGCACTAGAGGGGTGCTGGTCATCGGGGGCGGCATCGCCGGCATCCAGACGGCTCTGGATCTGGCCCGCTCGGGGTTCCCCGTCCATCTGGTCGAACGCGAGCCTTCGCTTGGCGGCCGCATGAGCCAGCTCGACAAGGTGTTCCCCACCGTGGATTGCTCGATCTGAATCCTCGGTCCCTTGATGATGGATGCCGGTCGGCATCCCCGCATCACCCTCCACACCCAGTCCGAGGTGATCGGCCTCGACGGTCGCCCCGGCCGCTTCCGTGCGCGGATCCGCACCGCGCCCCGGTACGTCGACCCCGACCTCTGCGTGGGCTGCGGCCTCTGCGCCGAGGCCTGTCCCGCCGTGCGTCCGAATCCCTTCGATCTCGGCCTGAAGACCGCCAAGGCCATCGACCGTCCGTTCCCCCAGGCGGTGCCGGCTGTCTACCATCTCGACCGCGAAGCGTGCCTCAACGACCAGATCCTGCGTTGCCAGCGTTGCGTCGACGCCTGCGAGCCCCGGGCCATCAATTTCGACCGCGAGCCTGCGGAACAGGATCTCGAGGTCGGCGCCGTGGTGGTGGCCACGGGCTTCGACGAACTCGATCCGCGCGAGCTGCTGCCCCTGGGCTACGGCCGCGCCGAGAACGTGATGACCGGCCTGGAGTTCGAGCGGCTGCTCTGCGCCACCGGCCCCACCCGTGGCCACGTGGTCCGGCCCACCGACGGCCAGGTGCCGCGGCGCATCGTCTTCGTGCAGTGCGTGGGCTCGCGGGGCGAGGGCGGCCGCGGGTGGTGCTCGCGCTACTGCTGCCTCAACGCGGTCAAGGCGGTGCAGGTGGCCCACGACCACGAGCCCGGGATCGAGGAGTGCGTGCTGCTGGGCACGGAGATGCGCGCCATGGGACGAGGCCACGACGCCTTCGTCGCCCGCGTCCTGGCTCGCGACGACGTGCGGGTGCTGCGCGGTCGGCCGGCCAAGATCCAGGAGGATCCGGCCACCGGCGATCTGCTGCTCTGGGTGGAGGACCAGGCCACCGGACGGCCGCAACGGCTGACAGCCGACCTGGTGGTCCTGTCGGTGGCGGCCACGCCCACGGCGGGCATGGCCGATCTGGCGGCGGCGCTGGGCGTCGAGATCGAGCCTGGCGGTTTCATCAGGCGACCCGATCCCGAGGGAGCGCCCGCGGCGACCACGCGGCCCGGCGTCTACGTGGCCGGCAGCGCCGGGGCGCCGGCCATCATCCCCGAGTGCGTGGCGCAGGGCGGGGCGGCGGCCATGGCCGCGGGGGCCCATGTCCTGGCGTCCCGCGACGCGGCCCCGCTACGCCACGAGGTCGACCCGCGCGACGCCGCGGGGCCGCCGCGCGTCGGGGTGGTGGTGTGCCATTGCGGCGCCAACATCGCCGGGGTCGTGGATGTGGCCACGCTGGCCCGGGAAGCGGCCGAACTGCCCCACGTGGTCCACGTCACCGATGTCAGCTTCGCCTGCGCCGACGTGGCCCAGCGCGCCCTGGAGGACGCCATCGCCGAGCACGACCTCAACCGCCTGGTGGTGGCGGCCTGCACCCCGCGCACGCACGAGCCGGTTTTCCGCGAGGTCCTCGCCCGCAGCGGCCTGAACCCGTTCCTGCTCGAGATGGTCAACATCCGCGACCAGGGCACCTGGGTCCACGCTCACGACCGGCCCGGCGCCCAGAAGCGCGCCCGCGACCAGATCCGCATGGGGGTGGCCCGTGCGGCCCGCCTGCAGTCCCTCGACCCCATCGTGATCGACGTGAACCGCCGGGTGATGGTCCTGGGCAGCGGTCCCGCGGGGCTCTACGCCGCGCTGCAGCTCGAGGCCCACGGCTACGACGTGGTGCTCGTCGAGCGCGACGAGAACCTGGGCGGCTTGCTGGCCGACCCGGGCCTGCACCGGCTCGCCGACAGCGACACCGAGGCCGATTCGCTGCGCGACCGCCTCTACCGCCAGCTCACCCGTTCGCGGGTGTCGGTCCGACCGGCGACCCAGCTCACGGCGGTCCGTGGCACCGTCGGCAATTACGAGGTGGAACTCCGGGGACCTGCGGGCGGGGAGCTGGAGAAGGTCGGGGCCATCGTGCTGGCCACCGGGGCGCGACCGTTCGATCCGACGGGCCAGCTCGGCTACGGCGAGAAGCGCAACGTCCTGAGCAGCGTGGACCTGGAACAGCGGCTCCACGACCCGGACGACCGCTGGTTCGGCCAGGACGGCGACCTGCCAGCCAGCGCCGTCTTCGTCCAGTGCGTGGGCTCTCGCTGCGACACCGACGGCTGCAATCCCGGCTGCTCGCGCTACTGCTGCGTGGCCACCCTGCGTCAGGCGCTGGCCCTGGCCGAGCATGGCGTGCGGGTGACGGTCTTCCACCGCGACATCCGCGCCGCGGGCACCGGTCGCGAGGAGCTCTACCGGCGGGCGCGCGGCGCCGGCGTGCTCTTCGTGCGCATGGCGGAGGACACGGCGCCCGAGGTGCTGGGCACCGCGAAGCGGGCCAAGAAGGTCGTGGTCGAGGACGCGGTGCTCGGACGGCCCGTGGTGGCGCAGGCCGACCTGGTGGTGCTGGCCGTGGGCCTGGTGCCCGACACCGAGGTGGTGGCGCACCTGCGCGAGGTCCTCAAGGTGCCCGTGGGCCCCGACGGGTTCTTCCTCGAGCGGCATCCCGAGCTGGCGCCGGTGGAGACCGTGGTCGACGGCGTGCTGGTGTGCGGCACCGCCGTGGGGGCCAAGGGGCTGCAGGAGGCGCTGGCGGAGGCCGGGGCGGCCGCCGGCAAGGCGGCCCAGCTCCTGGTCCGCGACACTCTCGACCTTGAGCCCACGGTGGCGGCGGTCGACCCCTGGCTTTGCCGCGGCTGCGGGGTATGCGTGTCCATGTGCGAGTTCCACGCGCCCGAGCTGGTCACCGGCGAACTGGGCACTCCGGTGGCCCGGATCAACGAGGCGGCGTGCAAGGGCTGCGGCACGTGCGTGGCCTGGTGCCCCAGCGGGGCGCTGTCGGCGCGCCACTTCACCGACGAGCAGATCGACGCCATGCTCACCAGCATGCTGCAGTGGGAGGAGGCGCCATGAGCGAGTTCGAGCCGCGCATCGTGGTCTTCGCCTGCAACTGGTGCAGCTATGCCGGAGCCGACACCGCCGGCGCCAGCCGTCTCGAGCACTCGCCACGGTTCCGGGTGATCCGCACCATGTGCTCGGGCCGCGTGAGCACCGCGCACGTGCTGCGCGCGTTCCAGCTCGGCGCCGATGGCGTGCTCGTCTCCGGCTGCCACTTCGGCGATTGCCACTACATCTTCGGCAACCACCGCGCGGTGGAGCAGTTCGCGGTGACCGAGCGGCTCCTGCACACGCTGGGGCTGGAACCCGGGCGTGTGCGGCTCGAGTGGGTGTCGGCGGCCGAGGGTCCGCGGTGGGCGGCCCTGATCGACGAGTTCGTGGCCCAGATCACCGCGCTGGGACCCAGCCCCTGGCGTCAGACGGCGCCGGTGGATCTGGACGGCGACATCGCCCCCGAGCTGGAGGTGTCGAGCTGATGATCGACCTCCAGGGCATCAAGCTCCTGCGTTGCCTCGACTGCGGCAAATGCACCGCGGTCTGTCCCGTGGCCCGCTACAATCAGGTGCTCTCGCCGCGCCGTCTGGTGCGCCGCGCCCTGGCCGGACGCCTCGACGGCGATCGTGAGGCGGTGTGGGCCTGCCTGACCTGCATGCACTGCGATGCGGTCTGCCCGCAGGAGGTTACCATCAGCCGCCTGATGCCCCGACTGCGCGAACAGGCCCGGCGGAACGGCGGCCAGCCGCCGGCCACCCGTTGCGGCACTCTCGACACGGTGGTCGACCTGCAGGCGCGGACCGAGCGGTCGCAGAACCGCCTCGACTGGCTCCCCGACGATGTGCGCACCGACCCGGCGAGCAAGACCCTGCTCTGGGTCGGTTGCGCCCCGTACCTCGACGCCCTGCACGACGACAAGGGTGTGCGCGCCACCGACGCCGCGAGCGACACGATCCGCATCCTCAACGCCCTGGGCATCGAACCGGCCATCCTCGGGGACGAACGCTGCTGCGGCCACGACCAGCTCTGGGGCGGCCAGGAGGACCTGTTCGAGCAGCTGGCCGCGCGGAACGTGGACCGGCTCACCGAGGCGGCGCCCGACCTGATCATCACCGCCTGCCCCGAATGCGCGCTGATGCTCGACCGCGAGTATCGCGAGCGATTCGGGGTGCCGGCGGGCGAGGTGCAGCACCTGGCCCAGTTCCTCGCCGAGCGGCGGGACGAGTTGCCGCTGACCGAGATGACGCAGACGGTGGCCTTCGCCGACCCCTGCCGCCTCGGCCGTCACCGCGGCTTCTACGCCGAACCCCGCGCCGCGCTGGACGCGGTCCCCGGCCTCGAACGCCGCGAACTGGCGCGTTCGGGACGCCGCGCGGTGTGCTGCGCCGGCAACTGGCAGGGGTGCAACCAGGCCACCAAGCGCATCCAGACCGACCTCTTGCACGACGCGGCGACCACCGGCGCCGAGACGCTGGTGACCGCCTGCCCCAAGTGCCTCATCCATCTTACCTGCGCCCAGCGCGGCCAGGAGGAGGGGGCCCCGGATCTAGCGATCCGGGATCTCGCCTCGGTGGTGGCGGGAGCGCTCCAACGAACCGACCGCGAGGCGGCGGCCGGTTCCAGTGTCGAGGAAAGGAGGTGAACCGAATGACCGAACAACTCCCTCGCATCGGCGTCTTCGTGTGCGATTGCGGCAGCAACATCGCGGGCGCGGTCGACACCCAGGCGGTGACCGACCACGCGGCGACGTTGCCCGGCGTGGTCTGCGCCGTCCGCAACAAGTACACCTGCGCCGAACCGGGACAGCAGGAGATCAAGCACGCCATCGTCGAACACCGGCTCGAACGGGTGGTGGTGGCGAGCTGCTCGCCCCGCATGCACGAGCCGACGTTCCGCGGCTGCGTGTGGGACGTGGGGCTGAACCCCTACCTGATGGAGATGGCCAACCTGCGCGAGCATTGCTCATGGGTGCACGGCGACGACCCCCGGGGGGCCACCGCCAAGGCGCAGGATCTGGTGGCGAGCGCGGTGGCGCGCGCGGCCCGGCTGCAGCCCCAGGACGAGATGACGTTCCCGGTGACCAGGGCCGCGGCCGTGATCGGCGGCGGCGTGGCCGGCATCCAGGCGGCCATGGACCTCGCGGACCAGGGCCACCTGGTGTACCTGATCGAGAAAGAGCCGAGCATCGGCGGTCTCATGGCGCAGCTCGACAAGACGTACCCGACCATGGACTGTTCGATATGAATACTTGGACCCAAGATGATGGATGCCGGTCGGCATCCCCGCATCAAGCTCCTGGCCTTTAGCGAGGTCGACGACGTCCAGGGTTACGTCGGCAACTTCAAGGTCACGGTTCGCAAGAAGGCTCGCTACGTCGACCCCGCGGTGTGCAACAGCTGCGGGGAGTGCGAGAAGGTCTGCCCGGTGGCTGGTCCGGACGAGTTCCAGATGGGATTCTCGAGCCGCCGCGCCATCCACCTGCCGTTCCCGCAGGCCGTCCCGTCCGCCTACCTCATCGACATGGAGAGCTGTCTCGGCACCAACCCCATCGCCTGCGGCAAGTGCGCCGAGGTGTGCGAGAAGGAGGCCATCGACTACGACATGAAGGACGAGCTGGTGGTCCTCGACGTGGGCGCCATCGTGGTCGCCACGGGCATGGACGTCTACGATCCCACCGCCCTCGACGAGTACGGCTACACCCGCTACCAGAACGTGATCACCAGCATGGAGTTCGAGCGCCTGATCTGCGCCGGCGGCCCCACCGTGGGCCACCTGGTGCGCCCGGGCGACCGGCGGACGCCGCGGCGGATCGGCTTCATCCAGTGCGTCGGTTCGCGCTCGCTGCGCGACGGCGCGGGTTATTGCAGCAACATCTGCTGCATGAACACGGTCAAGGACACGCTCCTGATCCGCGACCATTACCCCGACTCCGAGTGCACGGTCTTCTACCTCGACATCCGCGCGTTCGGCAAGGGCTTCGAGGACCTCTACGACAAGAGCCGCGAGGCGGGGGTGAAGTACGTGCGCGGCATCCCCGGCGAGATCACCGAGACCGCCGAGGGCCATCTGCGCCTCCTGGTGGAGAACACCACGGCCCAGCAGGTGGAGGAGCACGAGTTCGACCTGGTCGTACTCTCGGTGGGCGTGCGGCCGCGCGCGGACGGCGAATCGCTACGCCGGCTGCTCACGCTGTCGACCACGTCCGAGGGCTGGCTCATGGAATCGCACCCCAAGCTCAAGCCGGTGGACGCACCCACGCGTGGGGTGTACTTCGCCGGCTGCGTGGAGTCGCCCAAGGACGTGAAGGATTCGGTGACTCAGGCGGGCGCGGCGGCGGCGCGGGCGGGGGCGCTCCTGAACGCCGGCAAGGTCACCGTCGAGGCCATCACCTGCGCCATCGACACCGACCTCTGCAACGCCTGCGGTCTCTGCGTCGGCGTGTGCCCGTACGGGGCGCTCAGCGCCGACAAGGCGGCGGGCAAGAAGGCGGCGGTGGTGGCGGCGGCGTGCGCCGGCTGCGGCACCTGCGGCGCGGCCTGTCCCCAGGGCGCCATCACCATGCGGCATTTCACCGACGCCCAGATCCTGGCCCAGGTCGATTCGCTGCTGGTGGAGAGGGGCGAGGAGAAGGTCATCGTCTTCGCCTGCAACTGGTGCAGCTACGCGGGCGGCGATACGGCGGGCATCAGCCGCATGCAGTACGCAGCCTCGTGCCGGCTGATCCGCACCATGTGCAGCGGCCGCGTCGACGAGGACTTCGTGCTGCGCGCGCTGCGCAAGGGCGCGCCGGTGGTGCTGGTGTCGGGCTGCCACTTCGCCGACTGCCACTACATCGACGCCAACCGCCAGACCGTCAAGCGCATGTACCGCCTCTGGAAGTTCCTCGAGAAGCAGGGCATCCGTCCCGAGCGGCTGCAACTCGAATGGATCAGCGCGGCGGAGGGGCCCAAGTTCCAGAAGACCATGAACCAGATGGAGGAGCTGCGCCGGACCGTGACCGCGGAGGAGATCGCGCACACGGTGAAGGTGCTCACCGAGGAGGAGGAGAAACGGCGCGCGCGGCAGGCCAAGGCCGCCCGGCGCCGCGTCCAGGCCCAGACCCCGGCGGAGGTGTGACGTGGCCGATACGTGGCAGTGGAAATGCCTGCGTTGCGGGCACGACTACCAGGAGGAGTACGACCCCAAGGCGCCGCTCCGCGAACGCTCGTGCCCCGAGTGCCGCAGCAACAGCGTGCGGCCGCTGGAGGCCGCGAAGTAGGAAGGGGCAGCATGATGGCCCGCAAGAAGGACGGCCAGCCCGTTGCGCTGGACCCGTCGTTCCGCGAACGCCTCGGCGAGGTGCTCGAGGGCGACGGCGTGAACTACTGCTACCAGTGCGGCGCCTGCGTGGGCGATTGCCCCTCGGCGCGCTTCAGCGAGGACTTCAATCCCCGCACCATCATGATGCAGGTGCTCTATGGCATGGAGGAGGAGCTGATCGGCCCGGACTCGGTGATCTGGCAGTGCTCCAACTGTTTCACCTGCTTCGATCGCTGTCCCCAGGACGTCAAACCCATCGAGGTGATCATCGCGCTCAAGAACCTCATGACACAGCGCGGACTGGCTCCCGACGGCGTGGTGGAAGCAGCCGAGCGGATCCTCGAGACCGGACGCAGCGCGGTGGTGACCTCATTCACCACCCGGCGGCGCGAGGAGCTGGGCCTGCCGCAGCTGGGCGACCTGGACTCGACGATACTGCGCGCGCTGGTGTCCGGCGCCGACGCTGACGAGGAGGCGTCGTCATGAGGTACGCGTTCTTCCCCGGCTGCATGATCCAGGTGCGGTATCCGCAGATGGAGGCCGCCGTGCGCAAGACGGTGCCGGCGCTGGGCATCGAGCTCGTGGACCTCGACGGCCTGGGCTGCTGCCCCGATCCGGTGTTCTTCAAGGCGGCGCGCAAGCTCGACTGGCTGTCCCTCGCCGCGCGCAACCTGGCCATCGCCGAGCAGGCGGGCCTCGATTACGTCACCATCTGCAGCGGCTGCACCGAGACGCTGTGCGAGGCGGCACACCTGCTGAACGAGGACGCCGCGTTGCGGGCCCAGGTCAACGAGAGGCTCGACCGGATCGGCCTGCGCTACGACGGCGGCGTCCGGGCCCGGCACCTGTTGACCGTGCTGCGCGACGAAGTGGGCATGGCCGCGGTCTCGGCTTCGGTCACGCGACCGCTCACCGGCCTGAAGGTGGCCGTGCACTACGGCTGCCACCTGCTCAAGCCGCGGGCGGTCATGCAGGTGGACGACCCCGACCATCCCACCATCTTCGAGGACCTGCTGGCCGCCATCGGTGCCGAACCCGTGACCCACGACGAGCGGATCATCTGCTGCGGCAAGAGTTGCCTCGAGTGCGACCTGCCGGCGGAGATGACGCGGACGGTGCTGGAGTCGGTGCATGCCAGCGGGGCGGAGGTGATGGGGGTGATCTGTCCGAGCTGCTTCGACAGCTTCGACGTGGGGCAGATCAAGGTGGCCAGGCGGTACGGGCTCGAGTTCGTGGTGCCGCCGGTCTACTACTTCCAGCTGCTGGCGCTGGCGCAGGGGCTGGCGGCGGCGGAGGTGGGACTGGACAGGCACAAGTTGAAGGCGGAGAGGTTGCTGATGACGAGCGGCGGCGTTCTCGAGAACGAAGGCGTGTCTGAGCCGCAAGGCTAGAAGGATAGTCTGCCGGCCGCCAACCAGCTCGGCGACCATGGATCAGTGTGATCTCGTCCCTCCCAGGTGACCAATCCGGAGGAGGTGCAAACAGGCACGCAGAATGTCTTGTTATCAACCCGGGGGACTATAAGGAGGATCGATACCGCCGTCAGGATGCCCGGTTTCCCGATATGTAGGAATTAACAAGAGCGAAGGGGAAGGACATGAAATGCGCTATGATGCCCAGATTTCCATCCACCATTCTCGTTCTCACGGTGTTCGCGGTGGCCGCGTCCGTCTGCGTCGGCCAGGACTGTCTCTACTATGAACAGTATGCACACCTGATCGGTGGACTGAACACCGAGGGATTCACCGTGGATGTCGACATCGAGGGTAGCTACGCCTTTGTCATTCATGATGATATGTCTCTCCGTGTCCTGGATATCGCCGATCCATCTGCGCCTGTCCAGATTGCCAGCACCGCCATCGCCGGCAGCTTTCCCTGGAGTATTGGGGTCGTTGGGGACCACGCCTTCGTGGCGGCTCATGATGGCGGGCTGCAGATCTACGATATCTCTGATCCAACGGCGCCGATGGTGATCGGCTCGCTGGCGCCGCTAGACTATACTCTCGACGTCAAGGTCGCAGGCAACTACGCCTATCTTGCCGACCGGCTGGCCGGCCTGCAGGTCGTCGACATCTCCGACCCCGCCGACCCGGTCCGCATGCTCACGGTGCCCACCCCGAACCTGGCCGCCGGGCTCAACATCTTCGGCGACCTCCTGTTGCTGGGTGATTACACCAGTCTCCAGATCGTGGACATCTCCGACCCCTTGTCCGCTCATATCATCGGCTCGCTTGCCATGCCTTTGGGCACGGGATATTTCGATGTCGTCGGAGATCTGGCGTACGTGGCCAGTGGGAGCGGGGGATTCGCGGTGGTCGATATCGCCGACCCCACGGCGCCCGCTCTGGTGAGTGAACTCGCCACCGGGGAGTCGTGGCATATCCATGTCTCCGGAGAACTCGCCTATCTCACGCAGGAAGGAGGTGCCTTCACGGTCGTCGACATCTCCGATCCGGTCAATCCCTTCATCAATGGCACGCTGCCTGTTACTCAGAGCTACGGGATGGTGGTTAACGAATCCATTGCTTACATCACCGGCGCGAGCTTCGTGATCCTGGCCTTGGGGACTGAAGGGCTACCGGCCTTCGTCGGTTCGGTGGATACGGCCGGCAACGCCTCCGGCGTGGCGGCCGCGGAGGGCTATGCCTACGTCGCCGGCTTCACGGCCGGCCTCCAGGTCGTCGACCTCTCGGATCCGGCGCTTCCGGAGGTTGTCGGCACCGCGGACACCCCGAACTTCGCCCTGGGGGTCGCCGTGGCAGGTGATTTCGCCTACGTGGCCGACGGCGCCAGTGGCTTGCAGATCGTGGACGTGACCATGCCCGACAGTCCGGTCATCGTGGGTGCGGCCGATACGCCCGGTGCCGCGGTCGGTGTGGATCTGGTGGGGGCTCTCGCCTGTGTCGCGGACCAGGCCGGCGGTCTCCAGGTCGTCGACGTCACCGATCCCTCGGCACCGGCCATCGTGGGCGCGGTCGAAACTCCGGGTACGGCGAAGGGTGTCGCGGCCGCCGGTGATCACGCCTACGTCGCCGATGGCGATGGTGGCCTCCAGATCGTCGACCTGGCTGATCCCACGGTCCCGACCGTCGTGGGCAGCCTCCTCACCTCGGGTCCCGCCAGCGGCATCGCCATCGCCGGGGATCTTGCCTACGTGGCGGCTGGCGCCGGCGGCCTGGAGGTGATCGACATCACCGACCCGTCATCGCCAGCCCTCGTCGGATCGCTGGTCACCCCGACGAGCGCCGTGGGCGTCGCCTTCGCCGATCACTGGATCTATGTCGCCGATGGCGCCCAGACCGTCCACGTCATCGACGTCCTGGACCCCGCGGCCCCCGTCCTGGTCGGCGCCATCGCGACGACCAATAACGCCAAGGGACTGGCGATCGATGGAGAACTGGTCTGCGTGGCCACCGGCAGCGATGGCCTTCAGGTCAGCTTGGTGCAGTGCGGCGAGACCGTAGCGGTCGAGGACCTCGGTCACCCCGTACCCGAATCAGTGCGGGCGCTGAGTGTGTGGCCCAATCCGTTCAACCCGCGGGTGACGGTCACGTTCTCGGTGCAGCAGCCGCAGGAGGTCACATTGGCCGTCTATGACCTGAAGGGACATCGGGTCGATGTTCTCGCGAGCGGTCCATACGGCGAGGGTGATCACGCCGTCGCCTGGCAGGGGACGGATGCCGCCGGGCGCGAACTGCCCTCTGGGACCTACATCGTTCGCCTGCAGACGGGACGGGCTGTCGAGTCCAGGAAGGTGATGCTCCTGAGGTAGGCCGTCACTCCAGCGTTCAGAAGCCCGGTCGTCGCGCCCGCATAGGCTGGACGACCGGGCAATGCTCTGCCAGGATATGGATTACTTGATGAGAACCATCAGCCGGCTCTGCGCGCGTCCCTGTCCATCCACGCTGTGCGCCAGATAGACCCCGCTGCCGACCCCGCTGCCCTGCTCGTCGCGACCGTCCCAGACGAATCGGTGCCGGCCGGCGGTCGTCGGTGGCCGCAGGAATGATAGCCCGGACGGACCGAGGCGCGCTAACGCCCCGGTCGCAAACCTGGGCCTGCCGGTCGCAATGGTCGGTTCGCCGCCGGCCGACTCACCGCGCCTTGCGCCACGCCCGCTCCACCGGCCCCTCGATCCGCGCGAACACCTGTTCGGGCGAGCCCGTGCCGTCGATGGCGGTGACCTCGGCGGTGCGCTGATAGTAGCCCACCAGCGGCAGGCACTTCTGTTCGTGCTCCTCGAGGCGCTTGACGATGGTGGCGGTCTCCAGGTCGTAGCTCATGCGCCGGTCGGTCTTGCCGCGGGCGTCGAGGCGCTTGATCAGGTCCAGGGTGGAGAGCTGGATGTCCACGATGCAGGAGACCGAGGATTCGATCTTCCGCAGCATGCCGTCGAGGATGTAGCCCTGCACGATGGTGCGGGGGAAGCCCTTGAAGATGAAGCCGTTGGCCTCGGGGTGCTTGGCCATCTTCCGCTCGATGAGCTGGATGACGATCTCGTCGGGCACCAGGCCGCCGCGGTCGAAGATCGGTTTGACGGCCTGGCCGGTCAGCGTGTTCTTCTCGATCTCGGTGCGGATCAGCTCGCGGGTCGACACGTAGACCAGGTTGTACTTCTTGGCCAGCAGCCGGGCCTGGGTGCCGCAGCCGGCGCCGGGATAGCCCAGCAAAACCACGTTGAAGAGCACCTTGCGCAGCTCCACCGCGATGGCCTCTTCCAGCTTCTGATTGATCTTCTCGATGGGGCCGTGGCCCTGGATCGGCACGTAGATGCCCTTCTCCTTGTAGAACTCGGCCACCGGCGCGGTCTTGTTCTCGTATTCCTGGAGCCGGAACTTGATCACGTCCTCGGTGTCGTCGGCGCGGCCCGAGGTCTTGGCGCGTTCGAGCAGGCGCTTGGTGACCTCCTCGTGGGACACCTCGAGGCTGAGCAGACAGGTCAGCGAGGTGTGCATCTTCAGGAGCAGACCCTCGAGGATGTAGGCCTGGACCAGGGTGCGCGGGAAGCCGTCGAAGAGGAAGCCGGCGGCGTCAGGGTGGCTGTCGATGGTCTTCTCGATGATCTGGACGATCATCTCGTCGGAGACGAGCCCGCCCTTGTCGATGATCGCCTGGGCCTCGCGGCCCAGCTCGGTGCCCTCGTCGATCTCCTTGCGGAGGATGTCGCCGGTGGCGATGTAGACCAGGTTGTGCTTCTCCATCAGGAGCTTGGACTGGGTGCCCTTGCCGGCTCCGGGGGCTCCGAACAGCGCGATGTTCAGCATCGACAGACCTCGTGGGGATGGGGTTGCATCCGGGTAGAATACGTTCCGGCGTCGAACCTTGCCAGTCATTACCGTCCGGAGCGGAGCTCAACGCACGCGGTACTTCTGGGCCACGGCCTTCTCGTTGCCGCCGATGAACATCCGTACGCCCAGCCCGTCCTCGCCCGCGGCCACGTCGAAGCGGATCACCGTGATCACCGGCATGGTGATCCGGAAGCCCACGCCGCCGCCGCCGATCATGTTGCTGGAAAAATCCTCCGAACCGTTCCAGGCCGACCCCAGGTCGGCGAAGGCTCCGAGCGAGAAGCCCAGCCGCAGCTTGAGGAACCAGATCTTCCAGCGCCGCTGTTCCATGAGCCGGAACCAGTACTCGGCGGTGCCGAGCCACTGTCGCTGGCCGCTGCGCGAGTTCAGCGACCAGCCGCGGACCGAGTTGGTGCCGCCGATGTAGAAGAGCTGGTGCACCGGCAGGGTCTCGCCGACCGTCCCGTCGGCGATGGTCAGGTAGGAATAGAGCGCCAGCGAGTGCTGGTCGCCCAGGAACGAGAGCGGGACGTAGCGACGGATGTCGACGTCCCAGCGCCAGAAATCGGTGTCGGTGCCGAACATCCCGTACCTGGCCCCCTCGCAGTCCAGGTACCAGCCGCTGGTGGGGTAGACGCCGTTGCGCGTGTCGTACTCGATGAACACGCCCAGCGAGGGCACATTGTCGCGGTTGTCGGTGGCGAGCGTGATCCCGTCCTGATCGCTGCGCAGGGTCATGTAGCGGAAGCGGGGGCCGAGCCGGAAGTCGTCGGTCATGTTGCGCTTGAACTCGACGAAGACCTCGTCGGTGCCTTCCTTGAAGTCGAGGATCTCGTTGCTGCGTTCGCGGTGGAAGTACTCGAAGCGCCAGCCCAGGTCCCAGTACTGGCCGCGTAGCTGGGGATCGGCGTAGCGCAGGCCGATGTTGGTGGCGCCGCCGAAGCGCGCGTAGACCGAGGCCCGGGCGGCGTAGCCGAACAGATTGCTCGAGGAGACCGCGGGCCCGATCTCGATCCCGTTCTCCTGGGTCAGCGCGAAGCTGAGGCTGGGGATGTAGGGGGTCGCCTCGGCGACGGTTACCACGAGCAGGATGCCGTCGTCCAGCGGTTCGGCATCGAAGTGGACGCTGGTGAAGCTGCCGAGGCGCAGCAGTGAGAGCAGGTCCTTCTGGGCCAGAGTCTGCGTGTAGGTGGCGCCGACCTTAGTGGCCAGGGCGCGGTAGATGATGCTGTTGCGGGTGTAGCCGTTGCCCTCGAGGCGGATCGTGCGCACGACCTGGCCGTAGGCGCTCTCGTCGGCGAAGACGCGTTCGATCTCCTCGACCTGGATGAGCGAGGCTCCACTGACACTGCCAAGGACGCCGTGCAGGATGGAAACCAGGACGCAGAGGCGCAGCAGCGATCCGGACATCGGGGCTCCCTCGTGTGGGCACCGGGACCATGTCGATGGGGACAGTCTACGCCAGATCCGAACCGGTTGGCTAGCGGGCATCGGCCGCCGGTACTCGCTGGCCGTGCAGGTGCGCCTGTGATTTTCGTGCCACGGCGGCTGTCTCACTGTCCGGAGTGCCCATCACCGGCGCCGGCCGGCGGCGCCAACCGGAGGGAGTGGCGATGGCCGATCTGTCGATCCCCTGCCCGGCCTGCCTGCAGGGGCCGGGCGCCGAACCCGACCCCGCCTGCCCGACCTGCGGCGGCGACGGGGTGGCCTATCTCTGTCCCGCGTGCAACCTGGATGGGTCTTACGCACACCTGGAACCCGCCTGCGCGGTCTGTGGCGGCGAGGGCAACGTGCCCAACCAGTCCGGCGGCGGCGGTGGCGGCAACCCGCCCATCTGACGGTGCCCGCGGAGCCGAGCGGCAGCAGAACGGCCCGCTCCAGCGAGGGGCGGGCCGTCAGTGTCCGGTCGCCTGCGGCTACTCTTCCGGATAGAGCGCTTCCCACCAGCCTGGCCGGTCCTTCAAGAACTTGGCGAAGAACGCCAGGATCGTGTCGTTCCAGACGATCCGCTGGTCGTGGTCCAGGATGTGATGGTCCTGCCCCTGGATCTGCACGTACTCCACCTCGCGGCCGAGGACCTTGAGCGCGGTGAACAGCTGGTCGCTCTCGCCCACGGGCACGTTGGTGTCGCTGTCGCCGTGGACCAGCAGAAGCGGGGTGGTGATCTTGTCGGCGTGGAAGAGCGCGCTCTGCTCGATGTAGAGGTCGCGGTCCTGCCAGGGGAAGGCGTTGGCCAGCGCCCGCGCGCCGTAGACGTAGCCCCAGAGACCCTCGCCCCAGTAGCTCGCGATCGACGAGATGCCCGCGTGGCTCACGGCGGCGGCGAAGAGGTCGGTCTGCGTGATGACGTACTCCGTGAGGAAGCCGCCGTACGAGGCGCCGATGCAGCCCACGCGCGCGGGGTCGCCCGACGGGTGTGCGGCCAGGAACGCCTTGGTGGATTCGATCACCTCCCAGGCGGTGCGCTTGCCCCAGTCGTTGACGTGGCGGGCGGCGAATTCCTGGCCGTAGCCGGTGGCGCCGCTGGGCTGGGGTACGTACACGATGTAGCCCTGGCCCGACCACACGTTCTTGGGGTAGCGGCCGCCGAAGTCCACCGTCACCGGCGAGGTGCCGCCGTAGTAGTAGACGATCACCGGGTACTGCTGGTCGGGGTCGTAATCGACAGGCCAGTAGATCCGGCCGTCGAGCAGCTCGCCGTCGGGCAGCGGCGCCTGCCAGAACTCGACCGCGCCGAAGGCCACGTCGGCGTAGTCGTCGCGGCCGGGGTCGAGCAGCAGCCGCGGCCGGCCCTTCTTCAGGTCCACGGCGTGGACCTGGTTCGGCGTGGCGGCGCCGCTGCCGCGGCTCACGGCCACGCGGCCCTCGCGGGCGAGGTCGAACTGATCGGTGTACTCGATCCCCGTGTCGAGCCGCTGCCAGTCGAGTTTCCCGGGGTCGCAGTGCCAGACGGTGCGGAACTGGGTGTCGGTGCAGAGCGCATAGATGCGCTCGTCGTCGCGCGACCACCAGAAACCGCCCACGTCGGGGACCAGGTCCCTGGTCAGGGGCTTGGCGACGCCGTGCTGGCGGTCGTAGAGGTAGAGCTGGCCGCCGTAGTCGTTGGCCTGGACGCCGGCGGGGAGGTTCCGGCCCAGGCCGTCGAACGCCGAGGGCGAGCCCTGGAGCAGGAGCGTGCCGGTGTCGGAGCCGTACTCGGCGCCGCCGATCCAGCGGTCGGCGAGGATCTTCTCGGCCTGCAGCGTGGCCAGGTCCAGCTCCCACAGTTCGCTGGAGAAGAAGGGGCGGCCGGCGGCCAGGTCCTGGTCCTCGAGGAAGAAGAGGAGCTTCCGGCTGTCGGGGCTGATGGACCAGCTACCGGGGCTGAGGGGGCCGGCGGTGAGGCGCCGGGTCAGTCCGCCGGGGACCGCGGCGAGCATCAGGTAGCTGCGGTCGCGCCACCAGCCCTGGCGGTCGGCCGGGTTCGCGACCCGCTTGACCTTGCGCTCGTCCGGCTCGGCCTCCACGTTCACCGCGTAGACCACGAACGTGCCGTCGGGCGCCCAGCGGTAGCGGCCCATGTCCGCCACGCCGCGCAGGAGCGGCTCGACGGCGCCGGTCGAGACATCGAAGAGGAAGAGGTCGGTCTTCTTCTCGTGGCGCAAGGTGAAGCTCAGCCGCCGACCGTCGGGGGCCCAGGCCAGGTTGCCGGCGTCGCTGCCGCGCCAGGTGGTCACCAGCGAGCCGTCCTTCACGCGGCGGATCTCGAGCCAGCTCTGGCGCTGCCCGTCCGGGGCGTAGGCGGAGAGAGTGAGCGCCACCAGCTCGCCGTCGGGGGAGATGCGCGCGCTGCCGACCCGGGGCGCGTCGAGGATCAGGTGGATGTCGGCGGCGCGGCGGCTGTCGGTGGTGACCGTCAAGGACTCGGCGGGCACCCCGTCGGCCAGCTCGAGGCGCGGCGTCAGGGTCCAGCCGTCCGCGACTTCGGCGGCCACCACAGCGTGGAGCGCCACCAGCCGGGTGCCGATCTCCAGTGCCAGGGTCCCCTTGCGCTCCTTGGCGCCGCCATCGGCGAAGACCTCGGCGAGTTCCACCGTCCCTCCATCGAGCCAGGCCTGCAGCCGGACCTCTTCGGGGACGTCGACCAGGAGCGACGCCTCCTGCCAGCGGTCGCTGCGCAGGTAGAAGGCGAACCAGACCTCGCTGGTCACGTCCGCCTGGGTGTCGCCGGCGAACGGGGCCGCCATCTCCCGCCAGGTCAATTCGCTGCCGCCGGGCAGCGGGACCGTCCGGCCGGAGCGGGGACGCTGTCCGGCGAGGTCGAGGCTCGGGCTCTTCAAAAGCCCGTCCAGGTCGACTCCTCGGCGGGCGGCATCATGGAATGCGGGCAGCGGCAGCGGCACCGGGCCCAGGCGCAGGGCTTGGTCCACGGCGACGGTCACGGTCTCGGTGGAGGCGGCGTCGTCCTGGGCCGGCGCGGCGGCGGCCAGCAGCAGGACGGCGAGGAGCAGGGCGGGCAGGCGGTGGCTCATGACGGCTCCCGGGCTGAGGTGCGCATGGAGGCGAGGTCGCCCTCCATAATGGCACGCCATACGCCGCGGTTCAAAGCGGGGTTGCCTTTGCCGTCGCCGCAGAGCATTCTATGGCGTCATGTCGAAACGAACCTGGAAACGCGCGCTGATCTTCCTGGAACGGCTGCGGCGAGAGATCGCCTATGACGACTGCATGGGCATGGCGGCCCAGATCGCCTACTACATGATGCTGTCGTTGATCCCGTTCCTGATCTTCGTGCTGTCGGTCATGGGCCAGTTCGAGATCGGCGCGTCGCTCGAGCCGGTGCTGCTGGACACGCTCCGCGAGCAGATGCCCATCGACGCGGCCAACTTCATCACCGACATCGTCCTGCGGGGACTGCCCTCGCGCAGCAGCGAGACCACGTTCGTGTCGTTCTTCGTGGCGCTGTGGGGCTCGAGCATGGCCGTGGGCGCGCTGATCACCACCATCAACCGCGCCTACAATTTGCGCCCGCGCCGCAACATGGTCATCCAGAAGCTCCTGGCGCTCACCCTGGTGCTGGTGCTCTCGGCGATCCTGCTGATGGCCATGCTGATCCTGCTCTTCGGCCCCCAGGTCACGCAGCGGGTCTTCGAGTTCCTGCATCTTGCCGACGAGAGCAACACCTTCTGGACCTCCATCCGCCTGCCCCTGGCGGGCATGCTCGCCTTCATCGCGCTGGCGGTCCTCTATTTCTACGCTCCGGAAGCCCGCCAGCGCTTCGTGCACATCCTGCCCGGGACCGTGGCCGCCTCGGTGCTCTGGCTGGTGGCCGCCTCGGCGTTCCGGCTCTTCGTCCGCAACTTCGGCAACTACAACGCGACCTACGGCTCGCTGGCAGCGGTGGTGATCCTGCTGGTCTACTTCTGGCTGACCGGTTTCATCTTCCTGCTCGGCGCCGAGATCAACGCGCTCATGAAGCGCATGGAGGGCGAGGACGGACACCCGCTCTTCCGACCCCTGCGCTGAGACCGGGAGTGTCGACATGCCCACCTGCAAGGCCGTCTGGACCGACGGGGTCCGCTATCTCCATACATCCGAGACCGGGCATGCCCTGGTCACCGATGCGCCCGAGACCGTGGGCGGCCAGAACTCGGCGCCCACGCCCATGGAACTCGTGCTGCACGCGTTGGCGGGCTGTACGGGGGTGGATCTGGCGCTGATCCTGAACAAGATGCGACAGCCGTTCACGGCCCTGGAGATCACCGTCACCGGCGAGCGCGCCGACAGCCATCCCAAGGTCTATACCGCCATCCATCTGCACGTGGTCGCGCGGGGCGAGATCGCGCCCAGGAAGCTGGAACGCGCCCTGAAGCTGAGCGTGGAGGACTTCTGCTCGGTGGCGGCCATGCTCCGGAGCACGGCCCAGCTCACCTATTCCGGGGAAGTCCTCGACGAGCAGGTCTAACGAAACGGCAAATCATCAGGATCCGACAATAATCCAGCATTCCTTGTATCAGTCCTCCCGTTTTGGTATCATTAAGGAACGATTGTCCTTTTCGGGACCGCGCTGCGACCCGGGAACGATGGCGCCGTCGCTGTCGCCGTCCGGGCGTGGTTTGGCTGTAAGGAGTTTTCATGGGTCGTCGTTCCAGGATCGCCGCCGCTCTTTGCCTGATACTGGCAAGCTGGGCACTGTCGGCCTCGGCGGCCCAGATCGATCCCGAACTCAAGCGGCTGCTCGACGAGAAGAGTCGCTACGAAGTCATCCCCGTGTTGATGGTCTTCCCCGACCAGCCCGACATCGACGACCTCGAGATGATTCTCGAACGCGCCACCCCGAAGAAGCGGCGGAAATCGGCGATCGCCGCGATCAAGCGACAGATCCGCAAGGCGCAGTCCGAGGCCTGGGAGATCCTGGACGATCCCGACCATCCGGGCACGCTGGTCTACGCCGACATGCTCTACTTCGGCAACGCCATCGCCTTCGGCGGCGATACCGAACTCATCCTCGCGGTGGCCGGCCAGGAGGACAAGTCCGCCGATCAGGCGATCCTGTTCCACGACAAGGATTACGAGATGCTCACGGGCCTGGCCGCGCGCGGCGCCGCCGAGGGCATGAAGTCCGCCCGCAGCGACACGGTCTGGAACGTGCAGTACATCCAGGCCGATCGGGTCTGGAACGAGCTGGGCTTCACCGGCGAGGGCATCCTCATCGGTCATCTCGACACCGGGGTCGCCTCCGAGCATCCCGACCTGCGCAACCGCATCTGGGTCAACCCTGGCGAGGTCGCCGGCAACGGCGTGGATGACGACGAGAACGGGTTCATCGACGACGTCTACGGCTGGGACTTCGGCGACGACGACAACGATCCTGCCGATGACGGCGCCAACTCCGGACACGGCACGCACACCGCCGGCACCGCCGTGGGCGACGGTTCGGGCGGCATCCAGACCGGCGTGGCCCCCGGCGCGCGCCTGCTGCCGGCCAAGGTCTTCACCAGCGCCGGCACCAGCACGCTGGGCCGGATCTGGGCGGCGCAGCAGTACTGCGTGGAGAACGGCGCCCGCGTCATCACCATGTCGCTGGGCATCAAGGGCGAGATCCCCTCGGCCTTCCTGCGCAACGACCGCTTCAACGCCGAGGCCATCCGTGCCACGGGCACGATCCTCTTCAACTCGGCGGGCAACTACGCCAACGAGTACGACCCGCCCATCGAACCCGGCATGACCGCGCGGATCCCTTCGCCCTGGAATGCGCTCACCGTTCCCCACAGCAGCACCGGCGGCGTGGTCACCGTGGGCGGCACCGGCTACCAGAACGACGATCCCTACGCCGAGGGCAGCCGCGGTCCGGTGACCTGGGGCCAGATCGATCCCTGGTTCGACTGGCCGTACGTGCCCGGCCCCGGCCTGCTCAAGCCCGATGTCGTGGCGCCGGCCGTTGGCATCCGTTCGACCCTGCCGCCGAGCCTCTACAGCGGCGAGACCTGGTCGGGCACCTCCATGGCCTGCCCGCACCTGGCGGGCGTGGCGGCGCTCATGCTCCAGAAGAACCCCACGCTCTCGCCGGTGGGGATCGACAGCCTCATCCAGCTCTCGGCCCGCGACCTCGGCAACGCCGGCAAGGACGTGGTCTTCGGGGCGGGGCTGGTCGATGCCTACGCCGCGGTGACGTCGGTGCCCACGGACTACCTGCCGAACCTGGACAAGGTGGTCTATCGTCCCGATCCCGCGGGCAACGGCGTGGTCGATCCGGGCGAGCTCATGCCGCTGGCCTTCGACGTGACCAACGTGGGCATCGTGCTGGCCGAGGGCGTCACGGGCCGGCTCGTCGTGGAGAACAACCCCCACGTGAGCGTGCTGGTCGAGAACGCCCAGTTCCCGGACCTGGCGCCGGGCGAGACCCGCGGCAACGACACCGACCCGTTCCGCCTGGCCATTTCGCCGGTGGCGCCCCAGGGCTTCACCTTCGTCATGAACCTCACCCTCAGCACCGAAGAGGGCTTCGAGCGGACCTTCGACCTCAAGGGCTACGTCGGACTGCCCGAGTTCCGCACCCACGATGCGGGCCAGGTCTTCCTGACCGTGACCGCGCGCGGCAGCCTCGGCTACCTCACCGACGCCCAGCTCAACGGTGACGGCATGGGGCTCATCGGCGGCCCCAGCTCGCTCTTCGTCAGTTCGCTCTGGGGCGGTGACAGCGCGACCTACGTCTGCAACAACGACCTCACGGCCAGCGGCGCCGACCCCGCCGAATGGGAGCCGCGCCGCGATCCCGTGGGCAACGTCGCGATCCTCCAGGACGGCGGTCCCGAGCAGATCTTCGCCATGGCGTTCACCGACAGCGGCCATGCCAGTCCCCACGACATCGAGGTCACCCTGGTCAGCCACGCCTACGCCACCACCGACCGCGAGGACGCGGTGGTCCTGGAGTACGTGATCCGCAACCGTGGCAACCAGCCCCACGCGCACTACTACGCCGGGCTCTTCGTCGACTGGGACGTGGTCGACCTGATGAGCAACGTCGGGGCGGTGGACATGGGCACGCGTTCGGTCTGGATCGGCATGCCCGACGGTCCGGTCTTCGGCATGGCGGTGGCGGGCGACACGCCGGCCGCCAACATCACGCTGGTGGACAACCTCGCCTACGTGTATCCGCTCAGCCACGTCACCGACAGCGACAAGTTCCGGCTGCTGAGCGGTCAGATCAACCAGGCCGAGGCCACCGAGCCCACCGACCTGTCGGCGCTCTGCGCCGCGGGCCCCTTCTCGCTCGAGCCGGGCGAGGTGGCGAGGGCGACCTTCATCATGACCTACGGCGAAGACGTCGAGGATTTCCTGGCCAACGTGGTGGCCGCCGGTGGCGGCGGCGGGCCGGTCTCGGTCGTGGAGCATCCCGCGGACGAGCTGCCTGCGCCCACCTTGATGCTCGGCCAGAACCACCCCAACCCGTTCAACCCGAGCACCGCCATCGCCTTCGCGCTGCCCGCGGGTGGGCCGGTGGAGCTGGCGGTCTTCGACGTGGCCGGCCGCCGGGTGCGCACGCTGGTGAGCGAGGCGCTCGCCGCCGGCCAGCACACCGTGCTCTGGGACGGGCGCGACGATGCGGGCAACCAGGCCGCCAGCGGCATCTACCTCTACAAGCTGGTCACCGAGACCCGGACCTTGACGAGGAAGATGATGCTGGTGAAGTGATATGGAGCGGCTAGTCGCGTAGAGGCAACCCGACACCTTGGCCCCGGCCGTCTCTGGCCGGGGCCCTTTCGCATCGAGGCACCAGGAGGAGGCATGGTCGGATCGTTGCTGCTGGCCTCGTTGCTCGCCGCCGGCGCCCCCTCCGACGCAATCGAGCGGGCGGTGGCGCTCAACCTCACCGTGCCCAGCGTGGCCAGCGAGGCGGCGCTCGACAGCCTGCTCGCCGACGAACAGGCGCGGCCCACCGCCCAGCGGGTCGGACTGTGGGCGCGGCGGTACCTGGCCTGGGGCCAGGCGGAGTATTGCTTCGGCCTGGCCGAAGGCGGCTACGTGACGCGCGGTCTGCTGGTGCCCGGGCCCCGGCAGGACTGCATCAGCTTGCTCTACCGCACCACCGAACTGGCCCGTGCCCGCGATGCTCGGCACGCCGTGGCGCTGGCAGTGGCCGTGCGCTTCGCCGGGGCGCCGCCCGAGAGCGTGGTCGCCGCCGATGGCACGGTCGATTACGAGCGGCCCGAGCATCTGGACTACTCGCTGGACATGATCCGCAGCGGACACTGGGGTCAAGACATCACCGGCACCTTCAGCGGTGCGGTGTTCGACACCCTGGGCAGCGCCCGGCTCGAGCCACGCAGCTTTCGTTACGTTCCCGAGGCGGCGCTGGCAAGCGGCCAGCTGCAGGAGGGGGACCTGGTCTGGCTGGTCCTCGATGCCGTGGAGCCGCGAGCATCCGCCCTGCGCCGGGACCATGGTCTGGTGATCGGCCACGTGGGGGTGGTGATCATGGATGATGGTCAGCCCTGGCTGGTTCATGCCGCCAGCCGACCGCTTGCGCCCTGGTACGCCGAGGCCGGCATCGTCCGGGTGCCGCTGCTTGAGTACCTCACGCGGGTCGAGCGCTATGCAGGTGTGGTGGTCACACGATTTCCGCAGAACCGCTGACGGGAGACGGACCGGCCCACGCCGGCCCGTGCGCCGCTCATTCCTCTTCTGGATTCACCAGCAACCGGTACAGGACCTGGTGCGAGGTGCTGTCGCCACCGGCATAGACCCAGGCGGTCATGGTGGGGGAGGTGTTCGCGTACTCGCTGGGGGTGTTCCAGGTGATGGTCCAGGCGCGGTCGGCGGGCAAGGCGGGGTGGAGCACCTCGCCGGTGCCGGTGAGGATCTTCAGCGAATCCAGCGGCGCGCCGAGGAGATAGGGCTGGGCGGTTCCCCTGACCGAGACCCGGCTGCCCAGGAAGAGCGTGTCGCCCAGGGCGGGCTTGGTGATCTCCACGGCCAGGTTGCTGATGGTCACGTTGATGATGGCGGTGGCGCTGTCGACCACCACGGTGTTGTTGCCCTGCGTCCGCTCGGCAAAGGCGCGGGCCCGCACGAACAGGCTGGTGTCTTCGGTCACCCGGGGCACGTCCCAGGGGTATTCCCAGAACTCGGTGCCCTCCACCAGCGTCCATTCGCCGAACGCCTCGAAGTAGACCTCGGTCACCGGTTCGTCGGGGAGGCCCTGGCTCGTGAAGCCGGACACGTCGAAGACGCTCCCGCCCTCGACCACGCCGTCGTTGCTGGGATTGGTGAAGTTGATCTGGATGTCGCCGCCGCCGTAGACCAGCAGGTGCGCGCGGAGCGGCGATTCGGTCCAGTCGTTGCGGTACTGCGCCTGGATCAGGTAGATCCCAGGCTCGCCCTCGATCTCCAGGTACATCTCGCGTTCGTAGGGAATCCACTCGGCGTCGGCGAAGTCGTCGCTCAGCGCGACCTTCATGTGGGTGGCCTTGGCGGAGTGGCGGATCAACACGAGGGGGTCGTTGGTGCTGTAGCCGTCGGGCAGGGTGAAATCGGCGTTCTCGAGGGTGTCGGGGCTGATGTTCTGCGTGTCGACCGTGGCGAAGCCGAAATCGCCGGCGAACTCGGCGAACATGGTCATGAGGGAGATCTGGTCGGGCAGTTCGTGGTCGAAGAACATGGTGTCGCCGGGCACCCATGCGGCCGTGGCCAGCCCGGCCCGGCTGTTGGCGATGCGCATGGAATCGATGCCTTGCCAGTGCTGGGTCACCTGCACGTCGACGATGCGTGTGCCGGTGGTGGAAGCATTGCCGGGAAGCTTGATGATGGGTCCGAAATCGACCGTGTAGGCGACGGTGTCACCGTCGGTGTAGAACCGGCTGCTGCCCGTGTTCAGGAACGCCCGGCCGAAGACCTTGAGCTTGGTGTTGTCGGCGGCGGGCTGCAGGTCGATGAGGTCGAACTGCGCCACCCCGTCGCCGTCCAGCGGCGCCAGCCAGCTGATGGTGGGATCGTAGACGAGCTGGATCTCCGCCGAGTCGCCCCACGAGGCGGCCAGGGTCATCTGCTGGAATCGGGTGGGGACGTTGTAGTTGCCCGTGGCGTTGGCCATGATGGCGGGCACGGCGGCCGCGGCGGGCACGATCTGCGAGGTGGCGGGCTCCTCGACGGTGCCGTCGTCGAGCACGCGGAGGGCCTTCACCATGAAATAATTGGTGGCGCTGGGCACCGGGGTCTTGAAGGCATAGGCCATGCCCGAGCCATCGGTCTTGGCGTTGGTGTCGGCGAAGGCCGGCACGGTGTGGATGAGGTCGGCATCGGTGCTGTGGAAGAGCTGATAACTTGTGATCCCGAGGTCGACGCGGTTATCCCAGTTGAGGAAGACCTCGCCCGTACCGTGGATATAGTTGGCCTGCAGGCCCAGCGGATCGGCACTGTCCGGATTCTCCGGGTCGAACGGGTTGTCGAACTGGGGCTCGTCGGGCTTGGAGGCGCAGCCGGGCAGCAGGGCGGCGGCGAGCAGCGCCAGCATCACCAGCAGGGGCAGCCAGCGGAGGAGTCGGTTCGGCGTCATGGCGGTCTCTCTCCCGGTCATGGTCAGAAGCCCAGGGTGATGGCGGCGTGCATGCCGGCGGACGGGAACGCGGGGGCTTCGCCCAGCGTGGTGTGCGGGGGCACGGTGCCGGGGCCCACGTCGACGCTGGGGAACAGCAGCCAGGCGTCGAGCAGGCTGAGCGCGTACGAACCCAGGGCCACGTAGAGCCCGGTGTTGCGCAGGTCTTCCCAGTCCTCCATGTCCTGGTACGACTTCTCAGACTTGGCGCGCCAGCCGGCGAGGTCCTCGGGGTCGACCGCCTGGTCGTAGCGCGCCTTGTAGTCGAGGTAGTTGTCCCGCTCGTTCGAACGCTGCAGCTCGGCGCCCAGAGCGGTGAGCAGCCCGCCGGTTTCGCCCAGGAAGTAGATCCAGCCGCGGACGTCGGCGCCGCTATACCACTGGCCCATGCCGGCGTAGACCAGGCTGCCGGTGACCGCGTGGCTGCGCTTCAGCCGCACCGGGCGCAGGCGCACGTGCAGCCAGGTGTCGGGCTCGCTGAGGATCACCACCTGGGTGAGGTCCTTGTAGCCGCGCGCCTTGCACTCGAGACGGTACACGCCGGGCGCGAGCTGCAGCGGTCGGGCCAGCGGCAGCAGGCCCAGGGCGCGGTCGTTCAGCTGGACCGTGGCGCCCGGAGGGCCGGAGAGCTGGAGCGTGGCCGCGGGGGCGACCGCGGCCACGAGGAGCAGGCCGAGCAAGAGGAGCAGGACCCGGTTCGTGCGAGGCGGTGAAGATGGGGTCATCGCGTGTGGCACCTGTCGGTCGAGGGACGCGGCGCTCCGGCCGCGCGGGCCGGCAGGACCCGGGAAGTATAGGCCAATCCCAGCGGTCGGGAAAGCGCCGAAGCGGGCCGCTCAGCCCCGATGGTACGGCATGCCCCGCAGGATACTCAGCCCGCGGTAGATTTGTTCCAGCAGGATCATGCGCGCCATCTCGTGGGTGAACGTGAGCCGCGACAGGCGCACCACGCGGTCGGCCCGGGCGCGCACCGCGTCGGTGAGGCCGTCGGCGCCACCGATGAGGAAGGCCAGGCTGCCGTGTCGGCCGAGGAGGTCGGCCAGCTCGCGCGAATCCAGGCTCTCGCCCCGTTCGTCCAGGGCGATCACCAGCTCGCTGCCGTCGGGCGAACCGAGGCTGTCGGTGAACTGGCGGGCTTCCTTGTCCGGTGACTGGTCCTTCAGCTCCAGCACCGCGAGCGACGCCAGCGGACGGATGCGGCGCTGGTAGTCGGCGGCGAGGTCGGCCAGGCGGCGGTCCTTGAGCTTGCCCACGGCGATGACGCGAATCATGCTGATCCTCCTTCGTCGAGGGTAAGCGCTGCCGCGTGTGCGGTAAAGCCTGGTCGCAGAAGAACCTTGCCGAACCCGGGTCGAGTCGCTGTAATGGTAGGAAGACGCCATCCGACCCGGCCCCCACCGGTAGCGAGGAAGCATGCCCCAGGATCCCGCCCCCGTCATCGCCCCCGGCGCTGCCGTCCAGCTGCTGGCACTGGGCCTGGCCCTGGGCACCGGGTTGCTGCTGCTGGCCGTCCTGGTGGGCGGTCTCGTGCTCTGGCGCCGGCGGCAGGGAGCAGCCGAACCGGCCGGCCCACAGCCCGCCCGCATCCAGGTCGACCACGACCGTGGCGGTGTCCCGTTCCTGGGCGCCGCCCTGCTGCTGGTCCTGGTCGTGCCCACGGCCGTGGTCGTTCGCCAGCTCTGGCCGCATCCCGCCCTCGGCGGACGGCTGCTCTGGACCTGGCTCGCGGTGTGCCTCGTGCCCGGCGCGGCGTGGCTGCTGCTGGCCTGGCGGACCTCGCGCGCAAGGACGGACCGTTGACCGGGGGCGCGCCACTGGTGGCCGTCCTGGCCGCCTGCTGGGCCGGGGCCCTGCTCCTGGCCTGGCCCTGGCTGTTGAGCCTGGCCCGGAAATGGTGGCCGGATCGGCTGGCGGACATGCCCGCTGCACCATGGTCCAGCCTCGGCGCAGCGTGCCGTCGCGACGGTCAGCCCACGGTCGTCACCTCGGCTGCCTGGCTCGCACTCCTGGCCGCCCTGGCCATCCTGCCTGTCAGTGACCGCTGGGTCGGAGCCGATCTCGATGGCGGCCTACTCTGGCTGGCGGCGCTGGCGCTGTCGGCCCTGGTGCTGGGAACCGAGGTGGTGCCAGGCCGCGTTGCGGGCGCGCTGGTGGCGCTGACGCTGAGCATGGTCCCGGTGATCCTGCGCACGGCCACCCTGAACCTCAGCGACATCGCCGTCGCCCAGCAGGGCGGTGCGGGCAACTGGTTCGTGGTGCGTGACCCGCTGCTGCTGGTCTGCGGCGCGATCCACCTGCTGACGGCGGCGGCGCTGTGGCCGCCCGTGCCCCGGCACCCGGCCGGGCCCCAGGGCCTGCTGACGCTGGCGGTGGCCGCCGGACTGCCGCTGGCCTTGGCGCATCTTTTCGTGGTGGTCTACCTCGGCGGCTGGTGGGCGTTCGCCACCTTCCTCGACGGAGCGCCCTGGCTGAACACCGCGCTCAAGACCCTGGTCGTCCTGGCGACCCAGGCGGGCCTACGCCGCCGCCCGGCGCTGGTCGATCCGGAGAATCTGGCCTGGCGTCTGCCGCTGGCCGCCCTTGTCGGCGCCGTCGGAGCCGCCGCCTGGCTCGGTTTCTCGGGGGCGGCCTGGTGAGCCGCACCACGCAAGGGAGCAGAACATGGCGGTCCTGATCTGGACGCTGCTGGTCACGGGGGCCATGCTCGGCGCCGGCCTGGCCGCGCTGTCGGCCGTGCCCGGGCGCCGTGCCGCTGGCCTGGCCCTGGCCACGCTCGCACTGGGCGGTCTGCTCGTGCTGCTCGGCGCGGACCTCGTGGCTGCTTCCTGGCTGATCACGGCCGGAGCCGCCGCGCTGATCCTGCGCGATGGTTCCGACGATGAGCCGCCCTCGTCACACCGCGCTGGCCGCTACGCCCTGGCCGGCACCCTGGCCGTGGCGCTGTTCGCGCTCTTCTACCAGGTGATCCTGCGCGTGGACTGGGTCGGCCTGCCCGCGGGTCCGTTCCGGGCCCAGACGGCCGAGGTGGGTGGCCTGCTCCAGACGTCCGATCTGGTGCTCTGGCTGGGTGCCGCCCTGCTGCTGACGGTGGCGCTGACCGCCGCGGCGCGACCGGAGGAACGGCCATGAACCTGCTCGCCTTGCCCGCCTGGTTGGCACTGGGTGCCGCGTTCCTGGTCTGGGGACTGCTGGCCGCGGTGCTGCGTCGCGATGCCCGCGGCGCCCTGACCGCCGTCGTGCTGACGCTCGGAGCCGCAACCATATCGCTGGCGGCGCTGGTGCGCCACGCGGTGCTCCCCATGGCGGGTCTGTCGACCCTGCTCGTGGGGCTGGTCCTGGGTCTGCTGCTGGTGCTCGTGGCCGTCGCCCTGAAGCAGCGGGAGGAGGGGCCGTGATCCTCGTCATCGGCCTGCTGCTGGCCGGCATGGCTGCCGCCGGGCTCGTCCTGGCCGACAGCTTCCGGCTACTGCTCGGTTGCTGGACCCTGGGCGCGGTCCTGCAGGCGGGCCTCGCCGCGGCGGGCAGGGGACGCCGGGCGGCCAACGCCGCCCGCCACGCGTTCCTGGTGGAGATCTTCGGCGCCTGGGCCCTGGGCCTGGGCGGCCTGCTGCTGGTGCTTTCGGCCGGCACGGCGGACCTCGAACTGCTGCCGTTGCGCCTCGTCATCCTCGACCTCGGCCGCGAGGCGCTGCCCTGGGCCGGCCTCGGCGTGCTCCTGGCGGTGCTGGCCCGGCTGGGACTGGCGCCCCTGCCCTGGTGGACGCCGTGGGTGACGGCGGCGCCGGCCGTGGTGCGCGTGTTCCTGCAGGCGGGCCTGCACCCGATCACCGCCATCCTGTTGTGGCAGCGTCTGGGCGACTGGCTGCTGCCCTGGCACCGGACCGCCGCGCTCTGGTGCGGCGCCGGTGGGGCGCTCCTGCTCATCCTGGCCGCGATCGGAGAGCGCCATGGCGCCCGACGAGCCGCCTTCCTCGTCTCCAGTCGCTGGGCGGCCCTGCTGGCTGCGGCCAGCCACGGACATCTCGCGGCTGCCGACCCCTGGCTGCTGGCCACCGGCGCCGGCCTGGTCCACCTGGTGGCAGCCACCCCGCGCTGGCCGCTGGCGTGGCGGCGCACCCTGCTCTCGCTCGGCGGCGTGCTGGTGCTCGGGCCCGGACTCTCGAGCCTGGTGGGTCGACCGCCAGCCTCGCCGCTGCTGGCGTTGCTGGGTGGCTCGGGGCTGCTGGCCATGGGCCTGCTGGGGCGCTGGGTCCCGCAGCTCGATCGGGAACGGGGGCCGGTGATCGGCCCGAGCACCCCCGGATCCGGATCCCCGCTGCTGGGCTGGTCGACCCGTCTCGGCCGCGAACCGGGACCCGTCATCCAGCTGCTCGAACGCACCACCGCGACCCTGGCCCGCCTCGCCGCCGCCATCGACCGCGTGGTGCTCGACGGTGTGGTCGAGGGTCTGGGCTGGCTGAGCCTGGGCGCGGGCTGGCTCGTGGCGTGGCTCGACCGCCGGGGCCTCGACGCCCTGGGCCACGGCGCCGGCGCCGTGACCGCGCGCGTGGGTCGTGGCTGTGCTCGCGCCGCCGGCGGCGAGCCGGCGCATCTGGTGACCCTGGCCATGGTGGCCATCCTGCTACTGGCGCTGCTGGTTCGCGCATGACCGACAGCCTGGCCGACGACAAGGAGCCCTGACGTGGCGGCTGCACACAGCCTCTCCTGGATCATCTTCCTGCCCCTGGGCGGCGCCCTGGCCATCTTCTGGCTGCCCCCCGAGCGGCGCGAGGCCATCAAGACCGTGGCGCTGTGCACGGCGGCGCTGCCGGTGGCCCAGGCGCTGGTGCTCCTGCTACGGTTCGACACCGCCGAGACCGCGTTCCAGTTCATCGAGCATTACACCTGGGTGCCGGTGTACGGCCTCGAGTACTTCGTGGGCCTCGATGGCCTGTCGCTGCCCCTGCTCGCCCTCACCACCCTGGTCTGCTTCCTGGCGCTGCTCACCGCCTGGAGCGTGGAGGAGCGTGTGAAGGGCTTCTTCGCCCTCACCCTCGTCCTGGAGTGCGGCCTGCTCGGTGTGCTGTGCGCCCTGGATACCGGCCTGCTCTGGGTCTTCTGGGAGATGGTTCTGGCGGCCATGTTCTTCCTGGTCTCGCTCTGGGGAGGCCGGGAGGGGCGCCGCGCCGGCCGCCAGTTCCTGATCCTCGGGCAGACCGGGGCCCTGGCGCTGCTGCTGGCGATCCTGGCGCTGCGCCAGCACACGGTGGACCCCGTCAGCGGCGGGCCGACCTTCAACCTCCTCCTGCAGATGGACCAGGCCAACCACGATCTCTGGCTCAGCAACACCGGTGTCCGCCACTGGATCTTCGGCGGCCTGGCCCTGGGCTGCGGGGTGCTGATCCCGGTGTTCCCGCTCCACGTCTGGCAACCGCGCCTGCACCGGTCGGCTCCCATGGCGGTGCCGCTGTTGGCGGCGGCCGTGGTGGCCAAGCTGGGCTTCTATGGGCTCCTGCGGATCGCCTGGCCCGTGCTGCCCGACGCCGCGGCCTGGGCCCGACCGGTGCTGATGACCCTGGGTGCCATCGCCGCGGTGCACGGCGGCCTGGCCGCTCTCGGCCGTCGCGACCTCGCGGTGATCCTCGGTTACGGCAGCTTCAGCCTGCTCGGACTGGCGCTGGTCGGTCTGGGCTCCTTCACCCTGGCCGGGCTGCAGGGCTCCGGCCAGCTCCTGGTGACCCACGGGCTGGTGTACGCCATGCTCTTCTCGGCCGCCGGCGGTCTGCGCGACCGCAAGGGTCATCTGGACATCGAACGCTGGGGCGGACTCTACGTCCGCGCACCCATGCTCGGCATGCTCCTGAGTCTGGCGCTCCTGGCCGCTTGGGGCCTGCCTGGCCTGGCCATCTATCCCGGCGCGGCGCTGGTCCTGGCGGGCGCCCTGGCCGACCACCCCGCGGCGGCGGTGGCGGCGGCGGCCGGCTTGCTGCTGGCGGCCGCCTGGACCAGCCGGGTCATCCTGCGCATCTGCCTCGGCGACCCTTCGCCCGATCTGGGCGACGTGCCGGCCGTGCGTGGCCGCGAACTGGGCGTGCTGCTGCCACTGGCCCTGCTGCTGCTGGCGCTGGGCATCTATCCCAGGCTGCTGGCCGACCGCACCAGCGCGGCGCTGGAATCGCTGGTCCGCGTGGTCGGCGGCGGCTAGGATCGCCCTGGCCGAACCTTCAGGAGAGGTGACTTGTCCGTTCCGATTCTCGACCTGGCGATCTGGCGTCCCGAGCTCGCCCTCGTGGCCACGGTACTGTGCGGCCTGCTGGCCCGGCTGGTCCCGCGTCTGCCGGGCCACCTGATCGCGCTGGCTGGCCTGGCACTGGCCACAGGCCTGACCGCCACCACTCTGGGGGCCGAGGCCGTTCTCCCACTGGGGGCTCACCTGGTCGTCGACGAGGCGGCGCAGCTGGTGCGCCTCGCTCTCTGTGCCGCGGCCCTGCTGACCCTCCTGGCGATGCCGGTGCCCGTCCGGACAGCGTCGCCCTTCCTGGTCCTGTCCGCCCTGGGGGTGATCCTGATCGCCGAAGCGGCCACGGCGGGCGCCCTCCTGCTCGCGGTGGCCACCACCGTGCTGGGTGGCAGCCTGGCGGCGCACGCGGCCGCCCCAGGGCCCGGTTTGCCGGTCGTCCGCCGCTGGCACCTCACGGCGTCGCTGGGCTTCGCCCTCGTCTTCGTGGGCCTGACCTTCTGGAGCGGCCTGACCGGATCGCTGGAGTTCGACCGTGCGCTGGCCGGCCTGGTCGCCCGCCCCTCGTTGCCGCCGCTGGCGGTGCCCGCGGTCCTGTCCCTCCTGCTGAGCGGCCTGGCGCTGGCCTTGCTCCTCGAGCCCGGGCGCTTCGCTCGCGACGAGCTCGCGGCGACCGTGCCGCCCGCGCTCACGGCCTGGCTAACCGCGGCGCCGCCGCTGGGGCTGGTGGTCCTGCTGCCCCGTCTTCTGCTGGCCCGGGGCGAGCTGCCCGCCTTCGCCCCGCTCGGCGCGACTCTCACCGCCGCCGCCGCCTTGCTCGTCCTCGGCGGTTTCGCCGCCGCCGCCGTGCAGCGCGAGCTGGTACGCCGCCTGGCCTGGGCCGCGGCCGGCCAGGTGGGCCTGGCCCTGCTCGGCTTCGGATTCCTGACCCGGCCCAGCGGGGCCGAGGCCGCCATGGGCCAGTTGCTGGCCTTCGCCGTCGCCCAGATCGGTGCCGTCCTGCTGGCCGGGGAGCTGGTCTCCGGTGGCCGCCGCGGCCGCCGTGGCGACCTGGCGGCGCTCCTGCTCACCGGCCTGCTGCTCTCGCTGGCCGCCGTACCGCCGCTGGCGGGCTGGCGACCCCGCCTCGGCCTCTTCACCGCCCTGCTGGCCGACGACCGCTACCTGCTGGGGACGGTGGTGGCGCTTGGCACGATCCTCGGCCTGGTGGTCTACCTGCTGCCGCTGGTCCGGATCTGGCGCCAGCCGTCGGCCGAGACCGACAGCGATGGTGATCGGGATCACCCGCCCGCGGCGGTCGCCCTCCTGGTGTCGGCGGCGCTCCTGGCCCTGACGGTGGCCTGGGGCCTGGGGATGATCGACCTTCTGGCTCCGGCGGGTTGATTCGTCGCGGCCAGGCGCCAGTTTTGCCCTATCCTGTCGTGCGCGACGTGCACCACGACCGACCTGCAAGGAGTGATCATGGCCTTCCCCCAGTCCTTCTACCGCTGGCGACCCCATCCCTGGCACGGACTCGAAGTGGGCGACGACCCGCCCCGCACCGTGACCGCCTACATCGAGATCACCCCCTACGACCGCGTGAAGTACGAGGTGGACAAGAAGACCGGCTACCTGGTGGTGGATCGTCCCCAGCGCACCAGCAGCCAGCCGCCGGCGCTCTACGGCTTCATCCCGCGGACCTTCTGCGGTCCGCGGGTGGGTGCGCTGACCCCGGCCGCCACCCGCGGCGACGGCGACCCGCTCGACATCTGCGTGATCAGCGAGCGACCCATCGACAAGTCCGAGGTGGTGCTGCGCGCGCGTGTGGTGGGCGGCCTGCGCTGCATCGACCAGGACGAGGCCGACGACAAGATCGTGGCGGTGCTCGAGAACGATAACGTATGGGGCGAGGTCAACGACATCACCGAGCTGCCGCCGGCGCTGGTCGAGCGGCTGCGGCACTATTTCGCCACCTACAAGATGGTGCCCGGCGAGCCGTCCGCGCTCCTCGTCGAGGACACCTATGGCCATGAGGAGGCCTTCAAGGTGATCCGCGCCGCCGCCGAGGACTACGACGAGGAGTTCGGCGGATGAAGCGGCTGGCCGTGCCGGTCCTCGTGGCGTGGCTGGGCTTCCTGGGCTGTGCCGACCAGACACCGCCGCCGGTCACCGATCCGGTGCTGGCGCTGGACTCGGGTACGCTGGCCTCCATCCTGGCGAGCGCCGGCCTGAACGCCGTGCCGTTCGATGGCCACACGGTGCTCGTCAAGGACGGCGTGCGCCAGGTACTGGTCTTCCAGGAGGACGGCGGCACCTCGCTCCAGGCGATCTTCCCCTACACCGGTGGGTCGCGACGCGGCTCGACCGCGGCGGTGGCCCGCTGGAACGCCTCCCGGCGGTATGGTCGGGCCTATCTCGACGACGACGGCGGACCAACGCTGGCCAGCGACCTGCTCCTCGGCGCCGGCGTCGGGCCGGCGGCGGTGACGGCCTGGGTCGAACTGGTGCTGGCCATGGCGCCGGTGTTCGTGGCCGAGGTCTGGCCGGGTACCGGTCCACCCACCGAGCCTTACGACGAGTAGAAGGCTGCTCAGATCCCCGCGAACGATCGGGGGGCGAGGGGCGTGGCGGCCACCCTGGCCCAGGCTGCGCCGGCTGCCTCGTTGGTCGCCCGGATGTTCACGCCCAGCAGGCCGCTGCGCCGCCATCGCTCCCGGTTGTTCAGCCCGAAGCCCCTGGTGACGTACCTGGTCTCGTTGACGATCCGTGCGAACACGCGGTTGTACTTCTGCGCGTCGAACTCGGGGTCGAGGGAGAGGTCCTCGACCTCGTCGAGATCGCTCATGGCAAAGTTCAAGAAGATGCGGTTGCCCTGCGTGGTGGCGGGCTCGGGGTCGAAGGGCTTCAGCAGGCGGTCGGCGAAGCAGAGCCTGCGGGCCGGGTCGCGGGCGTAGACCTGCTTGCGCTTCTCGGTGCCCGAGAGCACGAAGAGGAACTTGCCGCGCAGGTCGCCGATGGTGGGCCAGCCCTGCTGGTGCACCGCCCGGACCAGGCTGGTGTCGTCGGCGAGGAAGGCGCCGGGGCTGAACAGGCGGTCGGTGGGGAAGTGGTCGCGCAGGTAGCCGTCGAAGAGGTCGACCCAGCGGTCGTCCTCGCCGCGCATCTTCTTCAGGTCCACCGTCACGGTCACGGGCTCGTGGCCGCGATCCTGCCGGTCCGACCACGTCGTGAGCTGCCCTAGGAAATGGCGCAGCGGAGTCCAGTGCGAGGAGAAGAGCGGCGACTCGTGGCTCACCCAGAATTCGGTGATCTCGCCGTCCTGGTAGAGGTCCAGCTCGAGGCCGCGGCAGCCACAGCGATGCGGGGTGGCGGCGTCGTGGGCCAACTGGGTGCCGAGGTCGAGGCCGTCGCGGTCGTAGGAGTTGTGGGTGGCCTTGAAGCAGACCTCGTTGTAGGGCAGATGGTCGCATCCGGGCATGGTGATCCCCGTTTCGCTGGCGGCCCCCTGCCGGCTGCAAAGCAAGATAGTAAAGATCCGTTATGCTGGCGAAGGCTTTCCGGCACTGGGCCGGGCGCGATGCTCGAAATGGCGGTAGATCAGCCAGGCCATGAGCGCGGAGAGCCAGGCTCCGGCGAACACGCCCCAGATCACTCCGGGGACGCCGAGCCAGAGGCTGCCGAACCATGCCAGGGGCACGTAGATGCCCAGGTTCCGCAACACGGTGAGCCACATGGCGACCAGGGGCCGGTTCAACCCCATCAGGCCGTTGTAGCACATGATGGCCACGGCCACCCCGGGGTAGCAGGCGCCGATGATGCGCAGGTAGCTGGTGAGGGGGCGCAGCACCGCGGGATCCTCGGAGAAGATGCGGGCGAGGTGGGGGGCGGCGACCACCACCGTGGCGCCGATCAGGGCGGCGTAGATCAGGCCGAAGCGCAGCGCCCAGTTCACGCCGCGGCGCGAGCGGTCGTGCCGGCCGGCGCCCTCGTTCTGGCTCACGAAGGGCAACAGCACCGAGCCCATGGCCATGAGGATCATGAAGGCGAACATGTCGATGCGGCCGCCCGAGCCCCAGGCCGCCACCGCAGGGTCGCCGAAGCCGGCGAGGATCCGCGTCAAGAGCGCCCCTGACAGCGGCAGCACGATCATGGTGCCGGTGGCGGGCAGGCCCACGGCCAGGAATCGGCGCCACGAATCGCGGAGCAGGGCGAACCGTGGCCAACGCCAGTAGAGCAGGTGCAGGTTGCGGTGGATGTAGTGCAGGGCCCAGGCCGTGCTGATCACCCGGCCGATCACGGTGGCCAGTGCGGCACCTTCCAGGCCCAGCGCGGGGACGGGGCCGAGGCCGAAGATGAAGACCGGGTCGAGGGCCAGGTTCACCATGGCCACCGTGGCCATGATCACTCCGGGTGTGCGGGCGTCGCCGGTGGCGCGGATGGCGTTGTTCATCACCATGGGAATGCCGCCGATGGGGAAGCCCAGGTACCAGATCCGCATGTACGAGAGCGTCAGCTCGAGGGTCTCGCCCGAGGCGCCCAGCGCGGCGAAGAGCGGCCGGTACAGCGCCAGGCTGAAACCGGCGATGACCAGGCCCACGGTCACCGTCAGGTAGAGCGCGTGGGTGGTCAGGCGGCATACCTGGTCGCGGTCGCCCTGACCGATGGCTCGGGCCACCACCGCGCTCACGCCCACGCCGAGGCCGAACATCACGCCGTTGGTGATCAGGACCACGGGGAACGTGTAGCTGATGGCGGCCAGGGGCACGGTGCCCAGCCGCGCCACGAAGAGCGTGTCGGTGAGGTTGAAGATGGTCATGGCCACCTGGCCCACCAGCATGCCCAGGGTCATGGTCCAGATGGCGCGACCGATGCGGCCGTGGGTCAGCACGGCGTCCTGGCGCCCGGTCATGGCATTCCTGCGTCGGGGAGGTCGCGGAGACGCTGGCAGATGCCGACCCCTTCGAATTCGGCGACGAGACGGTAATGCTGGTTGAACTCGGCCAGCAGGTCGAGCATCTGGTCGTCGTCGAGGGCCGTGTCGACATCGTACATCCAGGCGCCGATGACCGCCGTGGCCGGCACCTCGTAGCGGAACGCCGTGGCCATCTCATGCCGCCCGATCACCTTGAAGCGCCGGCGGTCCTCGAACGGGAGACGCTCGCTCACGCCCACGGCGAAGTGGTTCTCGGTGCCGGGGTATGGCTGGCGACCGGCGCCCGCGGCGTAGCCCGACCAGTAGCAGAAGACGAGCTGATCCGGACCGGTGAGTTCGGCGAGCCGATGGCTCACCCGGTGGTAGTGATCCAACCGCCATTCGGGCTGGCTGGACAGGTCGTGGCGGATCACGCCCAGGCCCAACCAGCAGAGCAGCGGGGCGGCCAGGGCAACGGCCAGACGCCAGCGCCCGCCATGGGGAGCCGGCAGGCGCGCCAGTCCGCCGGCCAGGGCGGGCAGCAGGAGCACGGTTAGGCCGCCGGTGAAGTACTGCATGTGGACCGGATCGGGCAGCAGACCGGTCACCAGGAGCGTGCCCGCGGCGGCCAGCGAGACCGGCTCGAGCGGGGAGCGCCGTTCGGGTCCGGCCTGGCGCCAGGTCGCGGCGCCCCAGAGCGCCAGCATCAGGGCGACCAGCAGCCCGGGATTGGCCAGCAGCGACGTGGCCAGCACCTCGCCGGCGGCCTGGACCCGCACCAAGAGCGGCGCTTGCTCGAGCGGGCTGAAGCGCAGCTGGTGGTAGCCCACGTTGTTGAACCAGAACGTCGCCGGATCCGCCAGAAGAGCGATCCAGATCGGGATCAGACCCACCGCCAGCCCGCCCAGCCAGCTGGCCCCGCCGGCCAGGTCGCGGCGCCGCCAGGCCAGCCACGCTGCCGGGACCAGTGCCACCGGCGCGTAGAGCAGGCGCGTGGCCGTGGTCAGGCCCAGGACGAGGCCGCCAACCAGGAGCCAGCGATGGCGACGGCTGCCTGTGCCGGCCCGGTCCAGCGCCAGCAGGCCGGCCAGGACGCCGAGGTTGGCGGCGGCGAAGGTCTTGACCGTGGTGTTCCAGGTGAGCAGCTCCGGCGACAGGGCCAGGAGCAGGATCGCCACCAGCGCGGCCGTGGGCCGTCCCGCGTGGACCCGGCCGAGCCAGCCGGCGGCCAGCGCCAGGGCGAGTCCGCTCAGCACCACGGACATCAGGCGCAGGCCGGGCAGCTGGGGGGCGCCCGCGAGCTTGGCGGCGGGAGCGTACAGGTAGGGCAGCAACGGAGCCTGGGGATAGAAGAAGTCGGCGTACGGTGCCTGGCCCGTGGCAACGAGCCGCGCCGCGAGGCCGTAGTAGCCCTCGTCGCCGTCGATGGGCCGTTGCCAGGCGAACCAGCCCGCCACCGCCAGGTGCAGGGCCACGCCCAGGAACAGCAGCAGGAACAGGCGGCGGCGGGGCATGGACTCTCCGTTGGACAGTGGTCGGTGACAGCGGCAGCGCCAGGACCTATGTTAGCCTTGGTCCGAAGTCAGCATTCAATATTCCTGCAAGCTCCGGGCTTTGGCAACCGCCGCCCGGATCGGGAGCGGACATGACAGGTACTCGATGGAGCTGGATCCGGTTGGTGACCCTGCCCTTGCTGGCCCTGATCCTCGGTGGTTGCGCCACCAGGGTGAAAATGGCGGACAAGGACCTCGACCCCCAATTCGCAGCGGAGTTCGCCGCCACCGGGACCGTGGCTCTGGCCGGCGTCACGGTGGCGCCGCCGGTGGATGCCGTCCTGGCGCCAGCCGACGCCGCCGACGCCGACGAGGCCCTCTATCGCGCCTTCCTCGGTGGCCGACCCGACCTGCAGACGTGGTCGGTGCCCACCGTGGCCGACCTCGCCGCCGGGGAGGACCTCCTCGTCCTGCAGGACCAGTATGGCCGCTTCGGCCGCCTGCGCGCCGACCAGCTGGAGCCCCTGGCCGCCGATCTCGAGGGCAGCCGCTACCTCGCGCTGGCCCGCCTGCTCGAGGACGAGATCAAGTCCACCAGCCTGAAGACCGACCCGCAGGATCCCGAGGCTCGCATCGAGGGCCGGGCCGAGCACGAGACCGTCTGGGAGACCACGGTCACCACCGAGCGCGCGGTGACCGTCTCCCTGGAGATCTTCGACCTCGCCCGTGGAGTTTCGGTCTGGCGCGCCGAGGCCCGCTCGCGCGGCCGCATGCGCTACGAGTACGAGGCTCCCACCACCGGGGCAGCCGATCTGCAGGAACGCCTGGCGGCCGCCGGCGAGGTCCGCTTCATCGAGCGCGAGGGCGGGGCGCTCAAGCTTCCCGATCTGGTCCAGCTGCTGGAAACCGCCCTCGGCGAGCTCGTGGGCCGCCTGCCCGGACCATGAACACCCCACGCGCGCGCGGCCTCCTGGCCCTCCTGCTGCTCCTGGCCGTGGCCACCCCCGCGGCCAGCGAACTCCGCTGGCGAGACAACCCGCGTCTGGACGAGGTCCTGGCCACGGGCTCGGCCGACCCGGTGCTGCTCTACTTCACGGCACCGTGGTGCGGTCCCTGCCGCCTGCTCGAACGCGAGGTCTTCGCGAACGACCTGGGCCAGGCCGAGCTGGCGAATTATGAACTCGTCCGCCTCGACCTGGACCATCCCGAAGGGCGCTTGCTAGCCGACAGCCTCCGCGTGGGCACCGTTCCGACCTTCGTCATGCTCGCTCCCGACGGCGTGGAGATCGAGCGCATCCGGGGTTACCGCACGCGCCGGATCCTCCTGCGCGACCTCGCACGGTTTCGTGCCGGCGAAGGCACCCTCCAGGCGCTGCGGACCGAATTGATCGCGCACCCCGGCGACGCGTCGCTGCAGGTCGCGCTGGGCCTGCGCTACTACGAACACCTCGACCTCCTGCGCGCCGACGAGCTGCTCACCGCCGGTATCCGCAACCCGGCGCTCCTGCCCGACACCCTGGCCGCCGACGGCGGTCGCGCCCTGGCCGAGTTGCAACTGCGTCAGGGCGACCCGCAGGCCGGTGCACTGGTGCTCGAGCGCTTGCTCGTGCAACGGCCCGACCATGCCTATCCACGAGTCAGCTGGCAGCTCCTGGCCCGGTGCCGACGCGAGTCGGGAGATCTGCAGGGCGCGGCGGCCGCCATGCAGGAGGCCGCCAGGATCGAGCCGATCCGCGCCGAGCCCCTGGCCGCCTTCGCCCGGGCGGCCGCGGCGGCCGGCTGGCGTCTGGACGATGCCGAGACAGCCGCCCGCCGGGCCGTCGAGCTCACCGAACGGCAGGATCCCGAATCCCTGGCCGCTCTGGCCGATGTGTTGCGCCGGCGCCAGGAGTATCCCGAGGCCATGGTCTGGATCAAGCGGGCCATGGCGGCGGCGCCGGACGACATGCGGTTCCAGCGGGAGCGCGAGGTCATCCTGGCCGCCGCCATCAGGGGAGATTGAGCACATGAAAAAAGACCGGCCGAGACAGAGTCTCGGCCGGGACGGCTTGCCGGTGGGGGATTGGAGGGAGAAACCGACAGGCCGTGCTTCTTTAATGATCACCCGTAGCTGCCGTCAATATACCCAAACCGATCGTGTCGATCAACGCCTTTTTCGCATCACGGTGGCACCCTTGTCACGACAGGATTCCTCCCTGTCTGATTCCTTTCATAAAAACATTGTTTTTGCTCGGAATCCGGGCTCTCTGGCCATTCTCTTCTCTAGCCGGCACCCCGGCCCACCCGGGATCGGGCGGGCCGGAATACCGTGTTCAGAACCCTCCTGGAAAGCTAGTCATCTCGAGATGACCCCCCGCGGTTACGCGCGTAGAGGTAGTATGCCAGCGGAATCACCACGATGGTGAGGATCGTGGACATGGCGGCGCCCATCATCAGCGAGATGGCCAGCCCCTGGAAGATGGGGTCGAAGACCATGACGAAGCTGCCGGCGACCACGGTCCCCGCGGTCAGGGCGATGGGCAGGAAGCGCACGGCGCCCGCCTCGATCACCGCCTCCTCCAGCGCGAGTCCGTGCTTCTGGCGGGCCAGGATGAAGTCAATCAAGAGCACGCTGTTGCGGACCATGATCCCCGCCAGTGCGATGAGGCCGATCATGCTGGTGGCGGTGAAGAAGGCGTCGAACATGAGGTGGCCCGGGATGATGCCGATCAGGGTCAGCGGGACCGGGATCATCATCAGCAGCGGAATCGTGAAGTTCTGGAACATGCCCACGATGAGCAGGTAGATGATCACCATCACCACGGCGAAGGCCACGCCCAGGTCGCGGAAGACCTCGTAGGTGATGTGCCATTCGCCGTCCCACTTCAGGCTGTACTTCTCGGTGAGTTCGGGCTGGGCCTTGAAGTGCTGGGCCAGTTCCACGCCGCTGGGGATGGGGATCGCCGCGATGCGCGGCTTCATGTCGAGGATGGCGTAGATCGGCGACTCCAGCGCGCCCGCCACGTCGCCGGTCACGTAGACCGTGGGCTTGAGGTTGCGGCGGTGACGGCTCTTGGGAATGGAGGTGGCCTCGACGCGGACCACGTCGGACAGCGGCACGAGCCCCCCGTCGCGGCTGCCCACGTAGAGCTGGCCCAGGGCCTCGGGACTGCTGCGGTCGACCAGCGGCAGGCGCACGTTCACCGGCACCGGCTCGGCGGCGTCCTCCACGTGGACCAGGCCGCCGTCCAGGCCGGCCAGGGCCACGGCCAGGGTCTGGGCGACCTGCTGCGAGCTGACCCCGCGCACCGCGGCGCGCTCCTTGTCCACCATGAAACGGTAGCGCGTCTGGTCCGCCTCCACGTACCAGTCCACGTCGACCACGCCCGGTGTGGTCTCGAAGATCTCCTTCACCTGACGCGCCACCTCGATCCGGCCGGCGTGGTCGGGGCCGTAGATCTCGGCCACCAGCGTCGACAGCACCGGCGGACCGGGCGGCACCTCCACCACCTTCACCGCGGCGCCGTACCGGGTGGCGATCTCCTGGATCGGGCCGCGGACGCGCACGGCGATGGCGTGGCTCTGGTCGCTGCGCTTGCTCTTGTCCACCAGGTTGACCTGCAGGTCGGCCACGTTGGGGCCGCGCCGCATCATGTAGTGACGCACCAGTCCGTTGAAGTTGATGGGCGCCGCGGTTCCCGAGTAGAGCTGGTAGTCGGTGACCTCGGGCACGGTGGCCAGGTAGTCGCCGATCTCCCGCGCCACGGTGGTGGTCTCCTCGAGTGTCGTGCCCTCGGGCATGTCGACCACGACCTGGAACTCGCTCTTGTTGTCGAAGGGCAGCATCTTCACCTGCACGGTGCGGGTGAAGAAGAGCACGGTGCTGGCCACGGTCAGGACGGCCACCACGACCAGCGCCAGCACGCCGCGGGCCGGCTTGGAGATCAGCGGCCGCATGGTCCGGGCGTAGAGCTTGTAGATCCTGGTGTCCTCGAGGGGACGACCCTCGCTGGCCTGGCCGTCCTTGCCGGTGTGCGGCTTGATCAGGCGCATGGCCAGCCAGGGGGCGATGACGAACGCCACGAACAGCGAGAACACCATGGCCAGCGAGGCGCCGATGGGCATGGGTCGCATGTAGGGGCCCATGAGCCCGCGCACGAAGGCCATGGGGAAGAGCGAGGCGATCACCGTCAGGGTCGCGAGGATCGTGGGGTTGCCGATCTCCTCGATGGCCTTCAGCGCGATCTTGACCGAACGCTTGCCCTTCTCCTGGAAGTGGCGGTGGATGTTCTCGACCACGATGATCGTGTCGTCCACCACCAGTCCCGTCACCAGGATCAGCGCGAAGAGCGTGACCCGGTTCAGCGTGTACCCGAACATGTAGTACACGAACAGGGTGAGCGCGAAGGTGGTGGGGATGGAGACGAAGATGATCAGCGAACCGCGCCAGCCCATGGCCAGGAACACCACGAGCATGGCGAGCAGGATGGCGTGGCCCAGGCTCTCGATCAGGTGCTTGGCCTTCTCGTTGGCGGTCTCGCCGTAGTCGCGGGTCACCGAGAGCTGGACGTCGCCGGGGATGAGGCGGCCCTCGAGCTTCTCGATCTTCTCGCGCACAGCGTGCGAGACCCGGGTGGCGTCGCTGCCCTTGCGCTTGGCCACCGAGAGGGTGACCGCGGGGTACTCGCTGCCCACGGGCAGGGTGGCCGGGTCCACGCCGACGTCGGCGGCGCGGGGGCCCACGCCGTAGAACGCATAGCTGTCGATCTCGGCGGGGCCGTCGGTGATGGAGGCGATGTCGAGCAGCCGCACCGGCCGTTCCTGATGCACGCCGACCACCAGGTTGCCCACGTCGTCGGCGTCGCGCAGGAAGGCGCCGGTCTCCACCGAGAATTCCTCGCCCGCCATGCTGAACGATCCCGCGGGCAGGCTCTGGTTCTGCATCTGCAGCGCCGGCAGCACCGAGAGCGTGGTCACACCGAGGGCGGCCATGCGCTGCGGGTCAAGCTCGACGCGCACCGTGCGCCGCCGGCCGCCGTGGATGTCCACCACCGACACGTTGTCGATGGCGGCGATCTCGGCGCGCAGCTCGCCGGCGATCTGGCGCAGGTCGTAGAGGTCGTACGTCTCGCTCCACAGGGTCAGCGACATGATGGGCACGTCGTCGATGGAGCGGACCTTGACGATGGGCTGCATGATGCCCATGGGCGCCAGGTCCATGTTGCCCTGGATCTTGTTCCAGAGCCGGGTGATGGCCTTCTCCATGTCGGTGCCCACCACGTAGCGCGCGGTGACCAGCGAGAAGCCGGGATAGGAGGAGCTGTAGACGTACTCCACATCCTCCACCTCCCAGACCTTCTGCTCGAGCGGCTTGGTGATGATGTTCTCGATCTCGGCCGGCGTCGCGCCTGGCAGCATCACCATGACGTCGATCATGGGCACGACGATCTGGGGCTCCTCCTCGCGCGGCGTGAGCGAGATGGCGAACAGGCCGATGAGCAGCATGCTCAGCGCCAGGAGCGGCGTGAGCTTGCTGTTGATGAAGGTGTGAGCGAGCCGGGTCATGGGCCCGGCGTCGGGAGGCAGGTCGGGATCGGGGCCTTCGTGCAGGAACTGCGTCTCCTTGTCGATGAAGTCGCTCATGTCAGTTCACCACCTTGTCGCCCTCGACCAGAGGCAGATCGGCGCGCAGCACCAGGGTCTCGCCGCCCTGCAGGCCGGACAGGACCTCGACCTCGTCGCCGATCTCGCGGCCGGTGCGGATCCAGCGCAGGTGCGCAGTCCGCTCGTCGTCCACGATCCAGACCCCGGTGAGCTGGCCGCGGGTGTGCAGCGCCGCAGTCGGCACCAGCACCGCGTCGCGCGAGCCCACGGCGACCTCGACCCGGGCGAACATGCCGCTCTTGAGCCGACCGCCCTGGTTGGGCAGGTAGGCCTCGAGGTCGTAGGTGCGGCTCATGGGATTGGCGGCGGGCAGGATGCGCGCCACGGGCACCGTGAAGACGGCCTGGTCGAGCGAGGTCACCTTGACGCGCACCTCGGCGCCCACGTCCACAAGGTCGACGTCGCGTTCGCCGAGTCCGGCCACGACCTTCATCACCCCGGTCTGTTCGAGCATCACCAGCGGCTGGCCGGGGCTGGCCATGTCGCCGGGGTCGACCAGGCGGTGGGTGACGGTGCCGGGGCTGGGCGCCTTGATGCGCAGGTAGTCGAGCTGGACCTCGACCTCGGAAAGCGCGGCCTGGGCTCCTTGCAATCCGGCCAGGGCGCGGGCCCGGCCGGTGCGCACGTCGTCGAGCTGGGCACGCGAGACCGACTTCTCGGCGAAGAGGCGTTCGAAGCGCGCCAGGTTGGTCTCGGCGTTGTCGAGCACGGCCTGGGCCTCGGCGATGGCGGCCTCGGCCTGGCGCTTGCGCGCGAGCATGTCGGTCTCGTCGATCCTTACGAGGCACTGGCCCGTGGTCACGGTCTCGCCCTCACGCACCAGGACCTCGCGCACGTGCCCCATTATCCGGGTGGAGACCTCCACTGAGTTCTGGGCCTCGAGCGTGCCGGTGGCCATGACCGTGCGCGGAATGGTGGTGCGCACGGCCTCGACCAGATCGGCGCGGACGGTCTTGGGCTCGTAGGAGGCGGGCTCGTCGCCGCCGCCGCAGCCGGCGACCGCCACCACCAGGGCCAGCAGCAGGCTGCCGGCCGTGAGGCGGACACCGTGGTGATTGGTCGGGTAGGTCACTGGTTCCCTCCTTGGGCGCCGCCGCTGCCCGCGGCGTGGGCCAGCCGGGCCAGGTCGACCCGGTAGTCGTGACGGGCCTGGACGAGATCGCCCTCGGCCCGGGTGGCGGCGGCCTGCACGTCGAGCAGATCGATCATGCTGGCCAGACCCTCGCGGTACTGGTTGGAGACGATGCGCAGCGAGGCGCGTGCGGCGTCGACCGCGCTCTCGGCCACCGTGACCCGGGCCCGGGCGGCCTCGGCGTCGCGCCACGCCTGCTGGGCCTCGTGGCGCGCGCGGCGCAGCTCGAACTGGTAACGATGGTCGGCGGCCCGGCGCTCGGCCTTGGCCTGGCGGAGGCTCGAGACGTTCTCGAGCCCCTTGAAGAGGTCCCAGGTGGCGTAGACGCCGAGGCCCCAGCTCTTGGCGTCGCTGCCGAAGATGTCGTCGTGGCTGTAGTAATCGCGCTGCAGGCTCAGGTTGATGTGCGGCAGCATGGCGCCGGTGGCCACGCCCACCATCTTGCCGGCGGCGATGGCCTCTTGCTCGCGGGCCAGGATGTCGGCGCGCTGGCGGGTGGCCGCCGTGTCGGGGGCGTCGGTGGCGAACATGCTGTGGTCGGTCTGGCCGGTGGCGATCTCCAGGGGCGTCTCGATGGCGGTGAGCAGTCGCACCATCTCGCCGGCCATGGCGCGCTGGTTCTGGACGGTGATCAGCTGCTGGCGGAGCCGGCTGAGGAAGACCTCGGCCTGCAGCATGTCGGCCTCGGTGGCCATCTCCGCGTCGAGCAGCGATCGCGCCTGGCGCGCGTGCGCCTCGGCCGAGACGATGGCCGCCTCGACCACCTCCTCGAAGGCGCTGGCCAGGTTGAGCGCCTCGTACACCTCCACGGCCTGCAGCACCACGGTGTCGCGGGCACGCACGTGGTCGAAATGGGCGGCCTGGGCCGCGGCATCGGCGGCGGCCTTGCCGTTCCAGCCCATGCCGCCGTTGAAGATCGGCTGCATGAGTTGCAGGCGGGTGACCCAGTTGTTGGTCTCGCCCGGGTCGTTGAGGCGGGTGGGGTCGAAGTCGGCGGCGGCCACGCCCCGATTCTGGAGCTTGTAGCCGAAGGCCATCAGGGCGTCGTCGGAGCGGAGGAAGAACTCGCTCACCGAGACCCGGGGCAGGAAGCCGGACCAGGCGCCGGCGGCCTCGGCGCCCGCGGCCTCGACCAGCGCACCGCTGGCCAGCAGCATCTCGTTGCGCTCGAGGGCGGTGGCCACCAGGCGTTGCTGGTCGATGAAGAGGGTGTCGCCGCGGATCGTGCCCAGGCGCGAGGGGTCGGCCGGGCCGGGGTCGCTGTTCTCTGTGGCCAGGACGCCGGTCCCCAGGGCGGACACGACGACCACGGTCAACAGCGACAGGGGCATGGATCGCATCATGGGGTTCACCTCAGGAGCTCTGGCCGGAGGGGGCCTGGTCCGGGACACCGAGCTTGCGCAGGATGGTCATCATGGGGCACCAGCAGGTGAAGGCGCTCTGGAAGAGGTTCAGGCCGATGAAGGCGGTGAAATAGAGCCATTTCGGGCTGACGAATACGGCCAGGGCCACGCTGATCATGAGCAGAGCGCCTGCGATGGCGCGGAGCCAGCGGTCGACGGTCATGATGGCATCCTTTCGAAGAGTGTTAGTTTCGAAGTTTCTAAACTATTGCTATTCTACACTTATTTCGTGAGGGCGCAAGAAAAAAAGCCCCGCCGGGCGGGACTTGTGAGACCGGTCCATCGGGGTTTTCTTGGCGGGAGCGAGCGACGCCGCCCAGCAGCAAGGAGCAAACGTGAGCAACGCTAAGCAGCGGCAACTGTTGATTGCCAGTCCGCGTGGATTCTGCGCCGGGGTCCAGCGAGCCGTGGGCGTGGTCGAACGCCTGCTGGAGATCCATGGCACCCCTCTCTATGTGCGCAAGGAGATCGTGCACAACCAAGCCGTGGTCGAGGATTTTCGCAATCGCGGTGTCATTTTCATAGAGGAATTAGCGGAGGCCCCCGACGGGGCGGTGGTGGTGTTCAGCGCCCACGGGATCGCGCCGGCGGTGCGCGAGGAGGCGGCGCGCCGCGGTCTGCGCACCGTGGACGCCACCTGCCCGCTGGTCACCCGGGTGCATCGCAGCGTGCTCCGGCACGCCGAGAAGGGGCGGCCCATCGTCCTGATCGGCCACGCGGGCCACGACGAGGTGGTCGGCACCATGGGCGAGGCGCCGGGCCAGGTGCACCTGGTGGAGACGGTGGCGGACGTGGCGCGGCTCGACCTCGCCGAGGACGCCGAGGTCGCCTACGTCACCCAGACCACCCTCAGCGTCGACGAGACCGCCGGCATCGTGGCCGCCCTGCAGGACCGCTTCCCCCACGCGGTGCGACCGGACAAGGACGACATCTGCTACGCGACCACCAACCGGCAGGCCGCCGTGAAGGACCTGGTGACGCGCGGCGCCGAACATGTGCTGGTGGTGGGCTCGGCCAACAGCAGCAACAGCGTGCGGCTCTGCGAGGTGGCGCGTCAGGGTGGTGCGGGGGCGACCCTCATCGACGGACCCGCCGAGGTGGATCCCGCCGCACTGTCCGGGCACTCGGTGCTGGGGCTGACCGCGGGGGCGTCGGCGCCCGAACGGCTGGTGCAGGCCGTGGCGGAGAAGCTGCGCGCCGCCGGCTGGCAACCGCGCGAGGTGACCGGGGCCGAGGAGAACGTGACCTTCAAGATGCCCCGGGAACTCGCTGGATTCGAATGAGATGCCCTACCAGTTTCTCATATTTGCAATTGTAGAGCTTTGACATTATGCATCATCGTGGTATCTTGGTGGCGTGGGCGTCGGGCCCACCGTGCCTGGAAACCGGAAGGACGGGATGATGGATCGCAAGCTCTACGAGATGCAGGCCCAGCTCTGCAAGACCCTCTCCAACCCCAAGCGGCTGGAGATCCTCGACATCCTCAAGCAGGAGGGCGAGATCACGGTCAACAGCCTGGCCGAGCATCTGGAGATCCCCAAGGCCAACACGAGCCAGCACCTGGCGGTACTGCGCCAGGCGGGCGTGGTCAACACGCGGCGCGACGGGATCAACGTGTTCTACAGCCTGCGTTCCGACCGCATCAGCGAGGCCTGCGCCCTGACCCGGCAGATCCTCGTCGAGCGGCTCGAGGACCAGATGGCCATGATGAAGGGACAGTAGCTCAGGTACCGCCGGCGGCGGTCCACCAGGCCGCCAGCAGGCCCTCGAGCTCTGCCAGCGTCACCAGGCCCGCTGCCAGGTCCGGCTGGGCGGCGCCGAGGACCTGGGACCGGATCTCCGCCAGGGGCAACGGATCGCGCTCGTCGAGATATCCCTGAGCCCGCAACCACGCCGCCAGTTCTCCCTGCTTTTCCTGATTGAAACGCGCCACCTCGCGCGCGGCGAGAGCCGCCAGCAGGCGTGCGGCGTCGTGGCCTTCCCTGGCCAGGACGCCCTCCACCTCGTCCAGCTTGGTGCTGCTGATGCCGCTCTGCTGGGCGATGGCACCGGCCGGAACCGGGCGGCCGCGGCCCACGACGAAGCGGTCGAGGAACCGGGACAGGGCCTGGCCGCGGGCTTGCAGGCGGGCCCAGGCCGACGCCGGCAGGACCTCCTCGGCGGCCAGCACCGCCGCCAGCGGTTCGACCTGCCCCAGCGCCACCACGCCGTGCGCGAGCAGGCCGTGGAGCAGCGGCAGGTCGTCGCGCAGGAGATGGAAGAGATGGGCGGCCGTGGCCGGCGCGTGGCCGTCCAGCGCGGGTACCTGGAGGCGCTGGGCATAGGTGGTGGGGTCCTCGTCGGGCCGGGGTCCGGGGACCTCGGGTCGCGGCCGGGGCTCCAGGCGGGCGGCGGGCGCGGCGGCATCCCGATGGCGCAGGGCGGCGAGGTCGACCACGGGTGCGGGTGGCATCCCGGCCTCGGCCAGGAGGTCCTGCCAGGCGCGGATGTCGGCGGGGTCGCAGGTGAGGTAGAAGACCTGTCGCCCCTCCTCGGCCACCAGGCGCAGCACGGCGCGGCCCACGGCGGTGAAGCGGGCGGGGTCGCTGGCGGTGAGCGACTCGTCGAGGAACAAGGGGATCCGCACCCCGCGCTCGGCCTCGCGCACGAAGGCGAGGCGGGCGGCGAGCAGCAGCTGGGCCCGAGTGCCGTCGCTGAGCTGGCCGAGGGCCAGGCCCTCGCCGGTGCGCGTGTCGCGGGCGCGGAAGCTCTCGGCGTCCTGGTCGGGGATGGTGAGCTCGAACTGGCCAGTGGTGAAGTCGAGGAAGAGGTCGCGAGCGCGGGCCAGGACCGGCGGTTCGCTGAGCCGGCGGTGCTGACGTTGCAGGCGCTCGAGGAGCAGGCGGCGGAGGTGAGTGCGGCGGACGCGATCGCGCTCCTGGGCCAGGTCGGCCGCCATGGTGTCGCGCCGGGTCATGGCGGCGTCGAGCGCGCTGTCGTGGCGCGCCTGATCGAGGCGGGTCTCGATGGCGGTGATGCTCTGCTGGAGCGTTTCGGCGCTGGCGGCCTTGGCCTCGGCGGCGGCCAGGTCCATCGCCAGCTCGCCGGCAGGGCGACCGACGGCGGTCCCGGCGATCTCCCGCAGGTCGGCGGGCAGCGCGTCGAGGGCCCGCTGGCGCAGCTCCAGCTCGGTGGCCTTGCTCGCGGCGCTGGCCTGCCGCTGCCGGAAGGTGGCGAGCTGGGCGACACGGGCGCGGAGCACGGCGTCGTCGTCGGGACCCAGCTCCTGGGCGGCGAGCAGCTCGGCGATCTCGTCCGCGGCCACGGTGGCCACCTCGGCCTTGTCGGCCTGTCGGCGTTCGGCCTCGGCGTGGTCGCGCGTGGCGTGCTGGTGTCGCTGGCTCCGTTGCTCCAGATCCTCGACGCCAGCGGCGAGGGCGACTAGGTCATCGATCGGAGACTGGAGCCAGGGCGCAAGGTCGGCGGCCGCGGCCTCGAGGCACTCTACCAGCTCCGCGGCGAGTTGGGCCACGCGAGCCTCGGCGGCAGCTTGTTCGCGGCGAGCCCGGTGATATGCGGCCGACCGGTGGAGCCATTCGACCGCGCTCAGGGCCGCGGCAGGCTCCTCGTGCGCGGCAGCGAGCGCGGTCAGGTCGCCGGTGACGCGGTCGCGACGCTGGCGGAGCTGCTGGCGGAGGGCCTGCAGGAGGACCTGGTGATGGGCGGCGACCAGATCGCTGTCCAGGGTGGCGAGCCGCGCGTCCACCGCGGCGCGGGTCCAGGACACCAGCGCCGGCAGTTCGCTGGCGGCGAACGCCCGGCGGGCCCGCCGGCTCCGCGGCCGCCAGATGAACGGCACCAGCGCGGCGACCAGCACCGCGAGACCCAGGCCCGGGACGAGCCAGACGGGGTCGGGACGCCGCCACACGCCCACCGCCACCAGCGACAGGCCCACCGCCAGCGGGAGCCACTGCAGGGTGCGCTCGGGGGCGGCCAGGAGCCAGGCGACGAGGCTCGCTCGCGCGGCGGCCAGCGATTCGATCGCGAGCAACGGGGGATCGGGCGGCTGCAGACCGTCGTCGCCGAGCAGCTGCTCGAGGCCCTGGCGCTCGGCGCCGAGCCTGAGCTGTTCGTGGAGGCCGGCGGCGACCTCGCGCAGCCTGGCATCGTCAACCTCGCTGTCGGGCGCGGGCTCGCCCCACGGGGCCAGCTGCTCGCGGGCGGTCCGCTCGGCGGCGACCGCGGCGGCCAGGTCCTCGGCAGCGGTGGCGCGCTGGGCGGCCAGGTGGCGTGCCTCGTCCAGGCGACGGCGCGCGGTGGCCAGCGTGACCGGGTCAGGTCCTCCATCGGGCAGTCCGGCCTCGGCGATCATGGCCGCGGCGACGGCCTGGTCCCGGTGCGCATGCTCCGCCTCGGTGGTGGCGTTCTGGTGACGGTCGCGCAGGGTCTGGAGGCGCTCGGCGGCGTTCTCGGCCAGGTTCGCCATGACGGCGGGATAGCGCTGGGCCAGCTGCTGCGCGGCGTCCTCCGCCTCGGCCCTGGCCTGCACCACGGCCAGAGCGACGCGCAGTGCTTCCTGACGGCCGGCGGCGCTGCGCGCGCCATCCAGCTCGTCGTGCAGCCGTTGCAAGCTGGCTTCCTGGTCTGCCAGCTCGGCGCGGAGCTGGCGCAGAGCGGCCACGTGCTGCTCGGCGGCGGCGAGGTCGGCGGCGGCCTTCTTGCCCTCCAGGCCGCTGACCGCCTCCTGGTCCAGCATGGCGCTGAGGTCGTAGCCGCCGGCCATCTGGTTGCGGATGGCGCGGGCCAGGTCCTGGTCGGTGGCGTCGGCCTCGAGCTTGAGCAGGTCGAGCAGGCCGAGGCGGAAGGCGCTGGCCTGGGCGAGTGCGGGGACCATGGGGGGCTCGCTCGGCTGGCCATCGCGTTGCCAGCCGACCACGGTCCCGCCGGCGCGGGACGCGTGCCAGACGGTGTCGCCTTCGTGCCAGGTGGCGCTCAGCTCGCCGGCCGGCGCGGTCTGCGGCCAGAGCAGGCCCAGGGCGGCCCGGCAGAGCGAACTCTTACCCGAACCGTTGGGCCCGAGGATCAGGTTGAAGCCTGGCTCGGCGACCACGGTGAACGGTCGTGGCAGGCCGGGCAGGCGCCCGATGCGCAGTTCACGCAGATCCATGCGGCGCCTCCCTCGCGGCCAGGAGCGCGTCGAGCACCTGGTAGCCCTCGTGAAGGAGCCGCGCGCGCAGGTCGTCTTCCGCTAGGGGGAGGTCGGCCAGCGGCTGGAAATTGGCCTGATGGTCGACAGCCTGGACTGCGTCCCGCGCCTCGCGCAGCAGGTCGTCGCCCTCGCCGGCCTGCAACGCCAGCAGCTCGCGGGCGAGGAGTCCCGGTGGATCGTCCTGTTCGGCGAGGACGGCGAGGTCGTGCAGCGGGGCGACCACGCTGGTCACGGCGTCGAGGAAGACGAGCTGCTCGCCCTGGCGCAGAGCGAGCTCCTTGTCGGCCAGCCGCTGGCAGGCCGTCTCGAGCGCGGCGAACTCGGCGGTGCGACCCACCAGCCGCACGCGCACGCCGAGGACTCTGGCGTGGGAGAGGTCGACCTCTTCGGCGGCGGCGAACTCCTGCAACGCGGCGGCGACCCGGGTGGAGAGTTCGCGGGCTGGGTCGGCCAGGTCGTCCACCGCCACGTCGAGCCGTTCCCAGCGCAAGGGCGCCTGGGGCAGGTGTTCCAGCGTCAGCCGCGGACCTGCCACGGTGAGGAGCCAGGGCCCGTGGGGACCGGTCTCGGTGGGGTCGAGCCCCAGGAGCGAGCCGAGGTAGCCGGGGTCGGTGGTCTCGGCCGCGAGCGTGGGCTGATGCAGGTGGCCCAGCAGCCAGCGGACCTCGCGGGCGGCCGACAGCTCGCGACGGGACACCGGCGCGTAGCGGCTCACGGCGGCGTCGAGGTCGGCGTGCAGGAGGCCGATGGTGGGCGGGCCAGGCGTCAGCGAGGGGAGCGTGCGCGCCGGACTGGTGGTGTGATGCGCCCCGGGGAACGACCAGCCGAGCACCCGGACCGGCCCGCCGGGACCGGTCACCTCGCGGGTCTCCCAGACGCCGCCTGCCCCGAGCAGATGGACGTTGGGCAGCAGGGCGGCCAGGCGGGGCAGCACGTCGTGGTCGTGGTTCCCGGCCACCGCCAGGATGGGGATCCGGTGCTCGGCCAGCGGCCGGCATACGTCGGTGAGCACGCCCAGCGCGTGGTAGAGGTCGCGGGTGTCGTCGGCCACGTCGCCGGCCAGCAGGACTGCCGACACCTCCAGGTTCAGCGCCGTCTGCACCGCCAGGCGCAGCGCAGCCGCCGGACCCAGGCGGGACGGATCCAGCGAACCGGGCAGGCGACCGCTGGCGCGGCCGAGGTGGATGTCGCCGATGGCGAGCAGGCGGGTGGGCACGAGAGGATTCCTTCCGATCCTCGCAGTATGCAACTCGCCGGGAACGACGTAAAGAGTTGTGCCTGGAGGATCGACGATGGCCAGGGAAACCGCTGTCCGGCATGGTCGACCATGGCCCGGGCGCCACCAGAAGGACGGCGGCCCCTTCCAGGACCGCCGCCCCATGACTGCCCGAAGTGGCGCGGGTCAGTCCAGAAGCTTGAGGATCTCCAGCGATTCGTCGAACTCCTCGCGCGCGCGCTCCAGGACCTGGCTGGCCAGATCGGGTGTCAGGTTCACGAGCTTGGCGGCGTCGTGCGAGTGCTGGCGGGGCGTGGCGGCGCCCGGGCAGCCGCTCTCCATGTGGTAGCTGAAGTAGTCGGCCAGATGCACGAGACAGGCCAGTTCGGCGTGGCGGCTGGCGGTCTCGGGCGCGTGGTGGCAAGCCACGGCCTCGATCACCGGGGCGGGGAAGTCCCAGGCGCGGAACAGCGCGCGACCGATGGCGGCGTGGTGGATGGGGAAGAGCACCTCCTCGCACGCACGCCAGGTGAGCTGCTGCTCGGCGGCCGCGCGGGTGAGGTCTTCCACGTCCTCGGGGAAGTGCTGGAGCATGACAAGCTTGCCCACGTCGTGGAGCAGTCCGGCCACGAACGCGTCCTCGGGCTCGCCCACATGCAGCACCATGCTGAGCTGCTTGGCCAGGCACGACACGCCGACCGCATGGCGCCAGAAGCCCTCCATGGAGAACGAGGCCGCCGACGAGGTGAGGCCCTTGAACCGCTCGAAGACCGACACCGCCAGCGCCGCCGACCGCACCGCCTGGAACCCCATGATGATCACGGCGCGGCTGATGGTGGTGATCTGCGACGGCCGGCCGTAGAACGCGCTGTTGACCAGCTTGAGGATCTTGGCGGTGAGCGCCGGATCGCGGGTGATCACCTCGGCCAGCTCGCTGACCTGGGTGTCGGGATCCTGCATGCGCGAGAAGAGCTCCTGGAACACCACCGGGAGCGTGGGCAGATCCTTCACGAACTCGCGCAGTTCGCGCGGGTGAATGTCCATCAGGGACTGGTGCTGGGTGGGCGCGGACAAGGGGGTCCTCCCGAAACGGGTCGATAAGGATTCCTTAGGATCCTCATCGACCCGCGTTCCGGGGGCTTGAGCGGTAAAACGGCCTAGGAGAACACCAGATACGGGTCCTGACCCGACCGCTCGCGGACCTCGCCCACGACCACGCTGCACAGCGCGCCGTCCGCGCTCAGCGCGGCGCAGAGCTCGTCGCAGCGCTGGGCGGGCACGGCCACCAGCAGGCCGCCGCTGGTCTGGGGATCGTGGAGGAGGCCGATCTGGCCCGCGTCGAGCTCGGGGGAGAAGCGGATCAGTGCCTCGGTGAACGACGCGTTGGCCTTCGTCCCTCCACAGGTGAAGCCGCTGGCGCAGAGCTCGGCGGCCCGGGGCAGCTGGGGGATGGCGGCGGTTTCCAGCGCGAGCTGGACGCCCGCGCCGCGGGCCATCTCGAGTCCGTGGCCGGTGAGGCCGAAGCCGGTGACGTCGGTGCAGGCGCTCGCGCCCAGGTCGGCCAGGAAGAGGCCCTGGCGGTTCAGGGTGGTCATGCAGGCGACCAGGGCGTCGTACTCCTCGGCCCTGAGGGCCGCGGCGCGGTTGGCCGCGACCAGGGCACCCGTGCCCAGGGGCTTGGTCAGCACCAGGCGGTCGCCGGGGCGGGCGGTGCTGTTGCGCAGGATGCGGTCGGGGTGGACCAGGCCGGTGACCGACAGGCCGAACTTGACCTCGCTGTCACGGACGGTGTGTCCGCCGGCGACCACGCACCCGGCCTCGGCGCAGACTGCGGCGGCGCCGGCCAGGATCTCGCCCAGCACCGTGCCCGGCACCTCGTTCTGAGGGTAGCCGGTGAGGTTGATGGCGATCAGGGGGCGCCCACCCATGGCGTAGACGTCGCTGAGCGAGTTGGCCGCCGCCACGCGGCCGAAGGTGAACGCGTCGTCCACCACGGGTGTGATGAAGTCCGCCGTCACCACCAGCGCTCGCTCGGCGTCGAGACGATAGACCCCGGCGTCGTCGGCGGTGTCGAAGCCGACCAGGAGGTCGGGCGAGGCGGTTCCCGCGAGCTTGGCGAGCAGGCCGTCCAGGTCCCCTGGACTCAGCTTGGCTGCTCAGCCGGCGCTCTTGGCGAACTTGGTGAGCTGGAATTGCTCGGCTGCGGACATGCGAGATCTCCTCGTGGCGGCGACGCGGCGCCCCGGTCGGGCGCGGACTCCGGTCAATGTCAGGGCGCCGGACACCGGTGTCAACATCCGGCTCGGACGGCCGATACCGGAACACCGGGACTTGCCAATGAGCCCGGTTGACGGCACCTTCTGCAGATCGATGGATTGGCCCCGCCGGAGGTTTCCTTGGCCCCACGACCCGAGCAGTCCCAGAGCAGCAACCGCCGTCATGGCGGCGATCGTCGCCTGCGCCCGACGCCCATGTTCTCCGGCTTCACCCTGCGCGGCCGGCGCACCCGCATCCGCCGCGACACGGACCTGCTGCGCGGCCGCTATGTCGACCGCTCCACCGGTCGCCACCTGGTGTTGATCCTCCTCCTGATGATCTTCATCACCCTGGATGCCGCCTCCACGCTCTACATCCTCGACAACGGCGGCACCGAGGTGAATCCCATCATGGTCAACGCCCTGAATCGCGGGGTGGGCTGGTTCCTGATGATCAAGCTGGGGCCGTTGCCCATCGCGTTCCTGCTGCTGTCGATCCACCGCTACTTCAGCTGGGTGCGGACCGCACTGCTGATCCTCGTGGTGGTCTACGGGGGCCTGGCGTTCTATCACTTCACCCTGTTGCTGAAGATCCACTGACCCGGCAAGGGCCCGGCGTCGACTCCGGTGGCGAATTCTATTTGACTATTTGGCAAAATAGCCAAACTTTGCCAGTGGAGGTTCCACCATGCCTCAGACCGAACTCGACCGCTGCCGCCACCATGCCCGGGTCTTCAAGGCCCTCGGCCACGCCACGCGACTCTTCCTGGTCCAGGAGCTGGGCCGCGGCGAGCGCTGCGTCTGCGACCTGCAGGTCCTGGTGGGCGCCGACATCTCCACCGTCAGCAAGCATCTCGCGGTGCTGCGCGAGGCCGGCCTCGTGCGCGACGAGCGCCGGGGCAACCAGATCTTCTACAGCCTCGCCGCACCCTGTGTCCTCGAGTTCATGAGCTGCGTGGAGAGCCTGGCCGGCAACCGTCCGCAGACCATTCAAGCGGCGCCGGCCCGGGAGGCCGGGGCATGAGCCTGCGTGGCCAGTGGAAGTCCTTCGTCGGACTCGCCGCCGCCTTCGCCGCCTGCTGGTGGTTGCCGGTGGGCGAATTCCGTTTCGACCATGCCCTGGGCGAGGCGCTGCACCTGGTGCGCTGGTATGCCCGCGAGCACGTCATCTTCTGCCTCTTGCCGGCGTTCTGGATCGCCGGCGCCATCGGGACCTTCCTCAGCCAGCAATCGGTCATGCGCTATCTCGGTCCCACGGCGCCCAAGCCCGTGGCCTACGGCGTGGCGGCCGTGTCGGGAACCGTGCTTGCGGTGTGCTCGTGCACGGTGCTGCCGCTGTTCGCCGGGATCTACGCCATGGGCGCGGGGCTCGGCCCGGCGAGCGCCTTCCTTTACAGCGGACCGGCCATCAACGTGCTGGCGGTCATCCTGACGGCCACCGTGCTGGGCCCTCACCTCGGTCTGGCGCGAGCCCTGGGCGCGGTGATCTTCGCGGTGGTGATCGGGCTCGCCATGGCCGGGATCTTCCGGCGCAGCGAAGGCCTGCGGCAGGCCGCGGCGCTGCAGATGCCGTGCGAGGAGCCGGTACGCCCGCTCTGGCAGAACGTGGTCTTCCTGGCCACGCTGATCCTGATCCTGATTTCCGCCACCTGGGGTCCCGGCGACGGCACCGGGATGCAGGCCGCCGTCTTCGGCGTGAAGTGGTGGCTGGCGGCAGGGCTGGCCCTGGCCCTGGCGGTGGAGCTGGGGGCCTGGCTGGGTGCCGCGCGCCGGCGACTCGTCGCCACCGGCCTCGTGGTGGCGGGATTGGCGTTGGTTCTGCGTCGTCCCGAGGCGCCGTTCCTCGCCGGGGTGCTCGGCCTGGGCTTCGTGACCGCGGGTCGTGACGGCGAACTGGGTGATTGGTTCGACCAATCGTGGCAGTTCACGAAGCAGATCATGCCGCTACTCCTGGGGGGCGTGCTGGTGGCGGGATTCCTGCTGGGTCGACCCGGCGAGGAGGGGATGATCCCGGCGCGCTGGGTCTCGGACGCCGTGGGGGGCAACGGCTTGGGCGCCAACCTCTTCGCGTCGCTGGTGGGCGCATTCATGTACTTCGCCACCCTGACCGAGGTGCCCATCCTGCAGGGCCTGCTGGGCAGCGGCATGGGCCAGGGTCCGGCGCTGGCGCTGCTGCTGGCCGGGCCGGCGCTGAGCCTGCCCAACATGCTGGTGATCCGCAGCGTCATCGGGGGACGGAAGACGGCGGTGTTCGTGGCCCTGGTGGTGGCGATGGCCACCCTGACCGGGCTCCTCTACGGAGCCCTCGCCTGAAAGGAATGCCCCATGAAGGTGTCGATCCTGGGCACGGGTTGTGCCAAGTGTACCAAGCTGTACGAGACCGCCGAGCAGGCCATCGCCGAGCTCGGCCTCGATGCCGAGCTGGAGAAGGTCTCGGGCATCCAGGAGATCATGGCTTTCGGCGTCATGATGACCCCGGCGCTGGCGATCGACGGCGAGGTCAAGGTGGTGGGCAAGGTGCCGGGCCTCGACGAGGTCAAGGCATTGCTCGGCTGAACGAGGACCCTGGAACAAGGACAGAGGGACCATGAACATCAAGACCATCGTGACGGGACTGTTGTTACTCCTGGCCGTGGGCGGCGTGATCTATGTCGTCGCCGGCGGGGACGGCATCGGCGTTGACTCGAGTCAGTCCGCCCAGTCGTGCGATACGACGGGAGCCTGCCCCCCCGGATGCACGGGTGATCCCGGTGCGACGGCTGCCGTGCCTGGAGCCGATGCACTGCCGGCCGATGGCGTGGTGGTTTACTACTTCCACGGCACCAAGCGGTGCTATACGTGCAACCGCATGGAGGCCCTGGCCTCGCTGGTGATCGACGAACGCTTCGCCGCGCAACAGCGCGACGGCTTGGTGGTGTTCAAGGTGGTGAACGTGGAGACCGATGCCACCCGCCACTTCATCGACGACTTCGAGCTGGCCACCAAGGTGGTGGTGATGGTGGAGCGTAAGGATGGCCAGGACCATGGCTGGCGCCGGCTCGACCTGGTATGGGAGAAGGTGGGCGACGAGGACGATTACAAGGCCTACATCGCCGAGAATCTCGCGGCCTGCCTGCAGGACATCGGCCTGGGCGGCGCCTGATGTTCGCGGCGGTCGGCACCGCGCTCTGGCTCGGTATCCTCACCAGTCTGAGCCCCTGCCCGCTGGCCACCAACGTGGCGGCCATGGGATTCATCGGCCGCCGGACCGACAGCGCGCGCGGGGCGCTCTGGACCGGCCTGCTCTACACGGCCGGTCGCGCCCTCGCTTACGTCGGTCTCGGCATGGTGCTGGTGGGCGGCCTACTCGCAGTGCCCGCGGTGTCGGCCTGGTTGCAGGAGAACATGATCCGCCTTCTGGGACCGGTCCTACTGGTGACCGGCCTGGTGCTGGTGGAGTGGCTGGCGTTGCCGCGCGGAGGAGGGGGGCGCTTCACCGGTTGGGTGCAGCGTCGGGCGTCGGCCATGGGTCTGGGCGCGGCCCTGTTTCTTGGCGTGATGTTCGCGCTGGCGTTCTGCCCGGTGTCGGCGGCGATGTTCTTCGGGAGCCTCCTGCCGGTCTGCCTGGAGACCGGGTCGGGATTCTGGCTGCCGCTGGTCTACGGGATCGGGACCGCGCTGCCGGTGCTGGCGTTCGGGCTGGTGCTGGCGTTCGCCGCCGGACGCGTGGGGCAGATCTTCGACCGCGTCTCCGTCGTGGAGAAGTGGGCGCGCTGGGCCACCGGCGCGGTGTTCCTGGGAGTGGGGCTGGTGTTCACGGTCCGCTACTCGCTGCGGCTTCTATGAGCATCCTGATCGAGGTCTGCGCGGGTGGGGTCGAGGATGCCGTGGCCGCCGCGGCTCTCGGCGCCCAGCGCCTCGAGCTGAACACGGGGCTGGAAGTGGGTGGGCTGACACCGTCGCCGGCCAGCTTGCAGCGCACGCTCGCGGCGGTGGCCGTGCCCGTGGTGGTGATGATCCGACCGCGGCCCGGCGGCTTCGTCTACACCGCGGACGAGTGGCGGACCGTCCTCGCGGACGCGGCGGCTGCGCTGGCGGCAGGGGCGCAGGGAGTGGCTTGCGGCTGCCTCTGCCACGACCGCACCATCGACCGCCAGCGGGTTCGTGAACTGGTGGCGCTGGCTGCCGGCCGCCAGGTCGTCTTCCACCGCGCCTTCGACGAGACGCCGGATCTCCTGGCCAGCCTCGACCAGCTCGGCGAACTGGGCGTCAGCCGGGTGCTGACGGCGGGTGGGGCACCCTCGGCGCTGGCGGGAGCCGCGACGATCAGGGCTCTGATCGACCGCAGCTGCGATGTCGCCATCCTGCCGGGTGGTGGCGTGACGCCGGCCAGCCTGACCGAGCTGCGCCGCCTCACGGGCAGCCACGAGGTGCATGGCTCGTTCACGACCTGGGTGGAGGACGACGGTCCCTACGGCCGTCACCTGAGGCTCGATCGAGCTAAGCTCGCGACCGCGCTCGCCGCCACGACGTGATCATCCCCACCACCGAGATCACCAGCCAGAACGCCTCGACCACGAAGGCCGATACGTTGAACTCGAAGCACAGCGAGAAGAGCACCAGTCCGGCGCCCAGCGCGTTGAGCGCCGAGTACCGCACGTCGCGGACCGTGAGCCGGTCGGTCTGCAGTAGCACGTAGGCGCCGAGGATCAGCGCCACACCCACACTGCCGACGATGTCGTGCGCCGCCATGTCCAGCCACCTTCACGTTCGCGGTCAGAGATTGTCGGGCAGTTCGGCCACCCAGTCGCGGATCCGGTCGCGGATCAGCCGGTAGACGTCGAGGATACGCTCCTCGTCCTCGAGCCCGGCCGACAGCCGCGGCGGGTCGCCGAAGCCGTGGTGGACGATCCTGGTGTCGCCGGGGAAGACGGGGCAGCTCTCGTGGGCGTGGCCGCAGACGGTCACCACGACGTCGAAGTGCTGGTCCAGGAACTCGTCGACGTGCTGCGAACGGTGGTCGCTGATGTCGACGCCCGCCTCGGCCATGACCTGCACGGCGCGCTCGTTGAGGCCGTGGACCTCGATGCCGGCGGAGCAGGCCTCGAGGAGATCGCCCTTGAGGTGGTTGGCCCAGCCCTCGGCCATCTGGCTACGGCAGCTGTTGCCGGTGCAGAGGAAGAGGATGCGGAGCTTCGCGGGCATGGGTGTCCTTTCTGCCGCGGTGATCGACGATTGAGACCACGGATACACAAAGAGGGCGGTCCTGCCAAGGGCCGCCCTCTCGATCAAGACAGGGAGCGATTACTTCTTCGCCTCGAGCTTGGCCCAGCTGTCCTTCAGCGTCGCTGTCCGGTTGAACACCAGGTGCGCGGGCCGGGAGTCCTTGATGTCGACGCAGAAGTAGCCGTTGCGCATGAACTGCATCCGGTCGCCGGGCTGGGCGACGGCCAGCGCGGGCTCGAGCTTGCAGCCGGCGAGCACCTCCAGTGACCCGGGATTGAGGTTGTCCAGGAACCCGGAGCCTTCCTCGGGAAACGGCTGGGCGAAGAGGTGGTCGTAGAGCCGGACCTCGGCGTCCACGGCGTGCTGGCAGCTCACCCAGTGCAGGGTGCCCTTGACCTTGCGCCCGTCGGGAGTATCGCCGCCGCGCGACTCGGGGTCGTAGGAGCAGTGCAGCTCGGTGATCTCGCCCTTGTCGTCCTTGATCACCTCGTCGCAGGTGATGTAGTAGGCGTGCTTGAGCCGCACTTCGCTGCCGGGTTTGAGCCGGAAGAACTTGCGCGGCGCCTCCTCGCGGAAGTCCTCGCGCTCGATCCACAGCTCGCGGCTGAACGGCACCTGACGCGTGCCCGCGGCGGGGTCCTCGGGGTTGTTCACGCACTCGATCTGCTCGACCTGGTGCTCGGGATAGTTGGTGATCACGACCTTCAAAGGCCGCAGCACCGCCATCACCCGCGGCGCCACGCGGTTCAGGTGCTCGCGCACCGCCCACTCCAGGAGCGAGAAATCGACCGTGCTGTCGGCCTTGGCCACGCCGATGCGGTCGCAGAACTCACGGATCGCCTCGGGAGTGTAGCCGCGGCGGCGCATGGCGGTCAGGGTGGGCATGCGGGGGTCGTCCCAGCCGGTGACGTGGCCGTCCTCCACCAGCAGCCGCAGCTTGCGCTTGCTCATCACGGTGTAGGTCAGGTTCAGGCGTGCGAACTCGTACTGATGGGGTTCGTGGGGCACGGGCAGGTTCTGGATGAACCAGTCGTAGAGCGGCCGGTTGACCTGGAATTCCAGCGAGCAGGTGGAATGGGTGATGCCCTCGATGGCGTCGCTCTGGCCGTGGGTGTAGTCGTACATCGGGTAGATGTGCCACCTGTTGCCGGTGCGATGATGCGCCTTGTGCTTGATGCGGTAGAGCAAGGGGTCGCGCATCTTCATGTTGGCGTGGCCCATGTCGATCCTGGCGCGCAGGGTGTACTTGCCCTCCTCGAACTCGCCGTTCTTCATGCGCTCGAGCAGGTCGAGGGACTCCGCGGCGGGCCGGTCACGGTCGGGACTGGGGCGCCCGGCGGTGGTGACGGTGCCGCGGTACTCGCGGACCTCGTCCTCGGTGAGCGAGCAGACGTAGGCCTTGCCCTCGCGGATCAGGTGCTGGGCCCATTCGTAGAGCGTGTCGAAGTAGTCGCTGGCGTGGAAGAGGCGGTCCTCCCAGTCGGCGCCGAGCCAGCGCACGTCCTGCTGGATCGAGTCGACGAACTCGGTCTCCTCCTTCTCCGGGTTCGTGTCGTCGAAGCGCAGGTTGAACTTGCCGCCGAATTCCTGCGCCAGGCCCCAGGCGATGAGGATGGCCTTGGCGTGCCCGATGTGCAGATAGCCGTTGGGCTCGGGCGGGAAGCGGGTATGGACGCGGCCGCCGTGCTTGCCGCTCCGGACGTCCTGGTGGACGATCTCGCGCAGGAAGTTGCGGGGTTCGGCGCTGTCGCCGTCGGCTACGTGCTCGCCCGGGGGCGTGGTGTTCTCGGGACCGGTCATGGGGCGCCTCGCTGGTAGGGGTCGGGGATCGGGAATGGGGAAAGGCTAATGGCAAGAGAGGCTGGAGTCAAAGGGTGGGCGGCTTCGCGGTGTCCGATGATGCCCCCTCCGTCCCGGTGGCGACATCCCGAGCCAAGCTGACCGCGAGCGGATCTGGTGGCGCTGGCGGTCTCGATTCCGCTGTGGAGATCCGCCGGTGATGGGTATGATGGGCCGGGTGGGCCCGAGCCGGTGCCGTGCCTCGACACGAAAGAGACCTGACCATGCGCCTCCTGCTGTTGATCGTCATCCTGTCCATGCTGGCCCTGGTTCCGGCGTCCAGCGCGCAGGATCTGGAGCCGCGTGCCTTCTCCCCGGCACCGGTGAGCATGAACTTCGGGCTCCTGGGTTATGGCTATGGCGAGGGCAACGTCTTCTTCGACCAGTCGTTGCCGGTGGAGGACGCCACCGGCACGCTGCACAGTGCGACCATGGGTTACCTGCGCACGCTGGACTTCTTCGGCGCCACCGCCAAGCTGGGCGCGGCGGTCCCCTTCGCCTGGGGCGACTACAAGGGACTCTGGCTCGACCAGCCGGCCAGTGCCTCGCGAAGAGGCTTCGCCGATCCTCTGTTGAGCTTCGCTGTGAACTTCGTGGGGGCGCCAGCGAGGACCTTGCAGGAACTGGCGGCCTACCGCGAGGGGACCATTGTCGGCGCCTCTCTGCTGGCCAGCGTGCCGCTCGGGCAGTACGACGCGTCGAAGCTCATCAACCTCGGTTCCAACCGCTGGGCCATTCGCGGCAGGATCGGCGCGTCGCACCGGCTGGGGCCATGGAGCCTGGAACTTATGGGCGAGCTATGGGCCTTCACCCGCAACCCCGAGGCTTTCGGCGGTGTGAGCATCAGCCAGGACCCCCTCCTGGCGGTCCAGTTCAATGCCATCCGCCAGTTCCGGCGCGGCTTCTGGATCGGTGCCGGGGTCGGCTACGGCGAGGGCGGGCAGACCACCGTCAGCGGGGTCGCGAAGGACACCCGGCAGATCAACAAACGCTTCGGCGCCACGCTCGTCTATCCGCTGGACGCCAGGCAGAGCTTGAAGCTCATCTATTTCAACAGCCTCAGCACCGTGGTCGGCGCCGACTTCGACAGATGGAGCCTCGCCTGGCAAGTCCGCTGGGGCGGAGGGATCTGAGCACCGAGGAGGAACCCGTGGGCAACCGAGATGCGCGCATAGAAGGCAAGATGCCGGCACGAACAGCCGTCGGTGTCGTTCTGGGACTGGTGGCGATCCTCGCGGCTGACCTCGCTCCGGCCCAGCGCGACCTTCCCCCCGAAAAGGGTGGCCTGACCTACGCGCTCGGCATGCCGCCGGTCTACAAGGGCCGCTCCGGATTCGAGCTCGGCTGGTACCGTCCCAGCGGCCTCAGCGAACTCTCGGGCTTCTACAACCTCGGCGTGAGCAAGAGCCTGGGCAGCCCCGTGGTCGGCATCGCCGCGCTCCGACTGGAGGGCTACCTCGGCGTGACGAGTCAGGAATTCGACGGCGGCGGCCGGGCGCTGTTCGAGGTGCCCAGCTTCCATGTCGGAGTCGGCGTGGACTACAACGGTTCCGACGAGGTCGTCGATGTCCTCTACGCGCTCGATCTGCCGATCCACCGCGGCGGGATCTTCGGCCGCGGCACCACCCTGGCGCTGCGCTGGCTGCCTTCGCGCGAACAATCGTTCAGCCTGGGGGTCAACGTTCCGCTCTGGGGCCGCAACATCGGGGCGACCCGTCCCAAGCGCGACCATGTGCGGCTGGTCAAGCACGACCCGGAACGGTTGGAGCTGGACCTGGCCGGCGAGGAGCTGGAGCGCACCCTCGACGACCTGCGTCTGCGGGCCCACTGGATCATGCGCCTCAGCCAGCCCTTCGCCGAGCACTCCGGCGCCGATCCGCATCAGGCCATGGCGCCGGTCCTGTCCGAGCTGCGGGAGCACCTGGCCCTGAGCGACGCTCGTTTTCCGCAAGGACACACCCTGCCAGCGGAGGTCGACGGCTACCACCAGGCGCTCGGCCACGCCTTCACCCTGGCCGCCGGCGTCAGCGCCGCCGAGGGGTGCCTTATCCGCGACCAGGCCTGCACGAACCTGCTCGACGAGGTCCTCCTGCCCTATAACCACCTGATCGGCCAGCGCAAGACCGACGACTCGCTCGTCGGCATGATCGCCATCGGCCAGACCGAGTTTTCCAGCTGGGTGCTCACGGAACTGGAGCTGTCCAGGGACCGCTCGCGCCGGGTCTTGTACGTCTTCCAGACGCTCTGCGACATCATGGAGGAAAATCGCCGGGCGTTGCGCGAGCGCTGGGAGGATTCCCGCTTCGTGTGGCTGCCGCTGCAGTACGCGCTCCGGCCGGATCAGCACGACAGCCAGCGCGAACTCGACGCCATCATCGCCAGGGCGACACGCCAGGAGTTCACATGCGAGAACCGGGTCTGGTACGTGATCAACGAGGAGTTCCAGTGGGAGATGGCCCGTTCGGTGCGCGAGGCTGAGGACTACCACGTGCTCTGGATCCACGACTTCCGCGGCAAGAACGGCCAGGGCGAACCCGACGCCATCGCCTACGCGCACACGCTCAACTACCTCGAGGCCATGATCGAACGTGTCCAGGCCTACGACGAGACCGGCAAGCTGCCACAGTACTTCCTGCTCCTGGACCAGCACTACTTCGAGATCAACAAGGCCCGCCTCTGGCTGCGCCTGCTGCGCGAACCCCTCGATTACGAGCTGGACCTTCCCGGGGAGCACGCCGACTGGGAACAGCGGATCCGCGAGACCCAGGATCGCCTGCGCGAGGCCGTGGCCCAGTCCTTCCTCCTGCGGGTCGGCGCCAGCCAGTACGGCGACAAGTGGCTCAAGAATCTTCTCAAGGTCCACGTCAACATCACCAACCCCGCCGACCCCTCGTTCTGGTCCTGGCACATCGCCGGGATCATTCCCATCCCCGACAACATGATGCGCGACCACCGCAAGATCGCCTTCTACGACATCACCGAGGCCGACCCTTACCGCGGGATCGCCATGTTCACCGGTATGGGGATCGGAGAGCACTATGTGGGCGCCGGCTGGGAGGATCGGGCCATCATGGTCCAGGGCCCCGGCGCCCTGGCGGTGAAGATCGCCGCCCGTGGCCTGCTCGAGGCCCAGGGCTACGAACCGGAGGAGATCCCCTATCCGCTGCGTGCCCAGGACCGGCCCGCGGCCTACGAGCAGCGGCTCGCGGAGGAGCACGCGACGAGGACCCCGGACTGGCTCGATGATCGGGGCAAGGTGCTCCAGTTGCACAACGAGACGGGTTTCCACGACAAGCCCATCAACGTGGCGAAGGGCGTACTCTACTCGCTCATGCCACAGGGCTCGGTGCTCAATGTTCCGGACTCGCTATGGCAGAGCTACCTCTATGCCTCGCTGCTCTCGGGCAGCGCGCTGCGCGGTTGCCGTGTGCTGGTGATCGCGCCGACCAAGGACACCGCACCCAGCAATGCGGCACCCACCCTGGCCCGGGCCCACGGGCTCATGGGTCGGCTCATCGTCTTCGCCAACGATCTCGAGGACGAGATCGCCGCCCAGGACGGGCTGTTGAAGGTGGGCCTCTACGCGCCGCAGCAGGGAGTCGGCGATATCGCGGACCGCTTCCGTCAGGCCGAGGAAGCCGAGCTGGAATGGGCTCGGGGGACCTTTCCGCGGAACCCGGAGCTGGACGCCGTGGTCGCCAGCGCTCCGGCGATCCTCGATTCGCTGGGCTACCAGGTGAAATACCTGTCGACCGAGGAATCGACCGAGGAATCGACCGAGGAATCGACCGAGGAATCGGCCGAGGAATCGGCCAAACGGCCCAAGATCCATCTCAAGGCCAACTACTTCACCTCGGCCACGGCCTGGAACAAGTTGCACGCACGACCCGAGCTGGCCGGGGTCGTGCGCGAGTACATCGCCTACCTGGCCCGTCAAGCGGGCGAGGGCGGCGAGGGTGGCGACCAGCCCGACGTACGGGACATCCCCGAGCGTCTCGCCGCGGCGTGGTATGACCTGATCGAGAACCTGTTGCGCGATCTGACGCCCGCGCAGCGCGAGGACTTGATCTACTACTTCACCGTCGGCAGCACCAACATGGACTACCGCAGCATGGTCATGGACGGCGAGGTCATGGTGTTGCTCGGCGGCTGGCAGAGCCTCTTCGGCTTCCTCGACTTCATCCTGTTGCCGGGCCTCTGCGAGTGGCTGGACACCACCGAGGAGCTCGATGCCCTGCTGCCACCGCCGGGCGGCGTGACGCGCAGCCTGGCCGGCCTGATGAAGCTCTCGCTCTAGATCGCGGCCAGGGCGGGGGACGCGTCAGTTCTCCGCCCCGTACACCGCAGGCTCGAATTCGCCCTCGCTGCGCGCCACCACGGTGGTGCACATCATGTCGCCGGCCACGTTGACCGCGGTTCGCGACATGTCCAGCAGCCGGTCCACGCCCAGGATGATGCCGATCCCCTCCACGGGCAGGCCGATCTCCACCAGCACCATGGACAGCATGATCAGACCCACGCCGGGGACGCCCGCCGTGCCGATGGACGCCAGCGTCGCCATCATCACCACGCGCAGGAAGTCGCCCACGGTCAGGTCGATGCCGTAGACCCCGGCGATGAAGACCGTGGCCACGCCCTGCATGATCGCCGTGCCGTCCATGTTGATGGTGGCGCCCAGCGGCAGCGTGAAGGCGTGGATCGATTCGTGGGTGCCGAGCCGCGTCTCGGCCACCTCCATGGTGACCGGCAGGGTGGCGTTGGACGACGAGGTGGAGAAGGCCACGATCATGGCGGGGTAGATGTTGCGGTAGAACTGCCAGGGATTGAGCCGACCCAGCAGGGTCAGGAACAGCGGGTAGACCACCAGCGCGTGGATGGCCAGCGCCCCGATCACGCAGCCCATGTACTTCAAGAGCGGTACGAACACCGCCAGGCCCTCGCCCACGATCACCTTGGCGATCAGCGCGAACACGCCGACGGGCGCGAACCACATGATCATCACGACCATGCGCTGGATCACGTGGTCGGCGCTCTCGAGCACGCGCACCAGCGGCTCGGCGCGCTCGCGCACGGCGGCCAGGGCCAGGCCCGCCAGCAGCGCCACGAAGATCACCTGCAGCATCTTGCCCGACACCATGGCGGCGAACGGGTTGGTGGGCACGATGTCCACCAGGATGTCGGTGATGGGTGGCGCCTGGGCGCCCTCGAACGAGGCGTCGAGGGGAATGGAGAGGCCGCTGCCGGGGTGCACCACGCTGGCCAGCAGGAACCCGATGGAGATGGCGACGGCGGTGGTCGCGAGGTAGATCCCCATGGTCTTGCCGCCGATGCGGCCCAGCTTGCCCAGGTCGCCGATGGCGGCGGTGCCCAGGGTGAGCGAGACCAGCACCAGCGGCACCACCAGCAGCCGGATGCCGTTGAGGAAGACGCGGCCGATGGGATCGTGGAACCAGCGCACGGTGGCCTGGTTGACCGCGTCGGGCAGCAACCAGTACTGGAGCAGGCCGCAGACGATGCCCGCCGCCAGGCCGATGAGGATCCAGCCGGTGAGGTTGATCTTGCGCCAGGTCATGTCGCCCTTCCCTTGGCTCGGAGCATGGCGGTATTCGCGCTGACTCTAGCCTGGATCACGCCGCGAGACCACCCCGATCAGGCCCGCGAACCGACCGGCCCGTTCGCCCTGGGCGCGCCAGCTCCAGAAGCGATCGCCCTGGCAGATGGTGCAGATCCGGCTCTGCTCGATCTGATCGGCAGGGACGCCGCCGGCGGTGAGCTGCGCGCGGTTCGCGGCCCAGAGGTCGAGGTGCCAGCGGTCCGCGGCGGGGATGAAGAAGGCGGCGGCGTCCTCGCCCAGCGCGGCGAGCGCCTGCTGGCGGACCTCCGGGCCCACCTCGTAGCAGCAGGGGCCGGCCGAGGGGGCGATGGCGGCGTGGATGGTGGCCGGGACAACCTGCAATTCGCCCGTGAGCCTGGCGATCAGGGTGGCGGTGATGCCGCGGACGGTGGCGCGCCACGAGGCGTGGGCGAAGCCCACCGCGGGGGAGTCGTCGGGGCGCCGGCCGGCCACCAGGATCAGGGGGCAGTCGGCGCTGCGGCCCAGGACCGCGAGGCCGGGCACGTCGGTGATCAGGCCGTCGGCCTCGCCCACCAGTCCCGGGGTGCGCACGCGTAGCACGGTGCCGCCGTGGACCTGACGGACGAAGGCCACCCCGGCCAGGCCGAGCTGGTCGGCGGCGGTGGCGGCGGCCTCGGCGCAAATCGGCGCCACCGCCTCGGTGCCGAAGGCCGGTCCGTCGCGGGTGGTCACGCCGTGGCGCACGCGTGCGAGGGCGGCCAGCCCCGCGAACGTGCCGAGTGGAAACCGGCCGCTCTCGTGGATGGCGAACGTGGTCATCAGAAGTTGAAGACGTCCATGAACTCGAAGGTCCAGTCGTGGTCGCGCTCCTTGGCGGCCTCGAAGCGGAGCTGCCAGCTGAGCAGGCTGACGTGCAGGCCGCCGCCGAAGCTCACCATGGCGCGCGGATCGCTCTGACCGTCGACCGGGAAGAACGCATCGCCCACGTCGGTGAAGGCGTGCAGTCCCAGGCCCACGGTCTCGCCCGTGACCGCCACCGGCATCAGGAACAGCGGGTAGCGCAACTCGGCCGTGGCGAGGTAGGCTCGCGAGCCCTCGCGGCTGGCATACGGGGCGCCGCGCACCGTCTCCGGACCGCCCCAGCGCATGACGTACTCGTCGCTGAGCGCCTGGTTCACGTTGCGGCCGTAGGCGTGCAGGGCGAGGATGGTCTTGCCGGGCAAGGGAACGAAGCCGCGCAGGTCCAGCTCGTTGGTCGTCTGGTCGGCGACGTCGCCGCCGAAGCGATACGACAGCGCGTAGGTGTGGAACATGCCCCGGGTGGGGTAGAAGCGGCTGTCGCGGGTGTCGACGCCCAGGAGGCCCTGCACCTGCCAGGTGCTGCGCCGCTCGGCGGGAAAGAACACCGAGGCGTCCTGGATCGTCCAGGAGTAGTCGTCCTTCTGCTGGAAACTCTCGTAGCCGCCGCCACCCTCGACGTAGAACGGCCCCGCGATGGTCTGGCGCAAGCCGAGGTGTGCCTGCCACTGGTCGTAATCGAAGGGACGCCAGACGAAGCCGCCCTGCTCCCAGCCGGCGTCGGCCAGGAGGCTCAGGCCGTCGCGGCCGAGGAACCAGGGCTTGGTGAAGCTGGCCTGGGCGCGCTGGATGCGGTAGACGATGGCCTGCAGCTCGAGGATCTCGCCCCGACCGCCCACGTTCACGTCGCGCATGGCCGCGCCGAGCAGGTACTTGTGCCGGCGGCTGTAGCGGACGTAGGGAGTGAAGCGCGCGGTCCGCTCCTCTTCCACGGTGACGTAAAGGGTCACGCGACCCTGGTCGTCCTCCTCGCTGTCGAGGTCGACGAAGGCGAAGTAGCCGCAATCTTCCAGGCGGTCCCAGACCGAGTCGAAGGCCTCGAGCGGGAATGGGTCGCCAGGCGCGAGGCCGATGACGCGGTCGACCACGGCGCGGTCGGTCTTGGTGTTGCCCGCGACGACCACCTCGGCGAGGACCGGTTCCTGCGCGGCGGCCGGCCAGGCACTGATGGCGGCGATAAGGGCGAGGCAGGTGAGCAGGAGCAGGCGGCGCATGGGTCCCCCCTGAAAGGCAACGGTGTGGATCGCCGGCGTGACGACCCCTACCCGGCTATTATCGACGTCTTCGGGGAATTGTCCAGCGGCGCGACTAGAGGACGTCGTCGTAGGAGAAGACCGGCTGGCTTTCGACCACTTCCGGGAGGGACTCCTCGCGGGGCAGGGGCGTGTAGGCCGCCAGCTGGCAACAACCGAGCCCCAGCTCGGCCAGGTCCTCGGCCAGATCCTCGGCCTTGAGGTCGCCCAGCAGGACCTGGGCCCGCAGGGGATCCAGGCGGTGGGGCTCTTCGAGGCTCCGGAGCCGCGATTCGATCAGCGCGCGCACCATGGTGTCGAGCACGCCCTGGATGACCGGCAGCGAGATGCTCTCCAGCCCCTGCAGCACGGTCGTGTGAAAGACCACGGGATCCTCCACGACCACGCCGCAGACGCCACGCAGGGCGAGACGCTGGACCTCGCACCCGGACGTGTTCATGCACAGCGACGCTTGATCTTGCCAGCGCCAGGACAGCGGAGCAGCGGTACGGACGAAGAGCAGGCGTCCCTCGGGCGAGGTCTGGCCGCTGCCATGACCCACCCTCACGCGATGCAGGCCGCCGAGGAAGACGCGTTTCAGCTGCCCCGCCAGCTCGCAGAAGGCGACCTGGTCGTCGGCCAGGTCCAGGACCAGGGTCTGGTCGGCGAAGCAGGCCAGTTCGAGCGGTCCCTCCACCGCCAGCGGCGGCGCCGCGGGCTGCCACTCGACCACGCTGGAGGGTTCGTGCTCCTGCCAGGGCTGCTGTTCGCGGTTCATGACCTACCTCCGGCGCATGCGGGCGAATTCCGACTCCCAGCCCAGGCCGAGGAGGAAGTTGCGCTCCTCGGTGGTGCGGCTCAGATCCGCCAGATCCTGGCTGAGCTGGATGGCCTGATTGCGGAACCAGGTCTCCGATGGGGTTTCCCCGTCGAGGTCGCGGGTGAGCCTGAGCGATTCCTCGGCGAGCTGCAGCAGCCGGTTGTCCAGCTCCTCGAGCTCGGGCACGACCTCGCCGGGATCGCCGGCGATCACCACCTTGCCCTCGCGGTCGAGCCTGCGGAAGATCGAGCTGATGTGGTCGACCAGCAGGTCGATGATCTCTTCCTGCTCCCCGCTGAGCAGCTGGCTGCGGCGTTCGGCCACCCCGAGCAGGTGATCGCCGCAGTCCTTGAGCAGCTGGCCCAGCGAGCGGCGGAATTCGCGCTCCTCGGCCACCGCGCGACGGCCCGAGTGGTAACCGTCGTAGCGCGGCAGGTGCTCCATGAGGGTGGTCATCTCGTTGTGACTCACGCTTGCGGCCGGCATGGTGCGCTCCAGGGATGTGGGTTGGCCGAGCGAGGGCGATCCTGCTTGCGGACTGCCCGGTGTTGCAGCATCCACGGCAGGGAACATCAAGGAGCGTTCCGGAGGGGGGAAGGATCGTGGGGTGGGGTGGGAACGCGCCTGAAACGGCGGGTTACGGCGTGATGGCGCGAGGACCATGGAAACGCCCCGGGGCGCGGGAAGGTGCGCTTTGCAACTTCCGGGCACCCCGGGGCGCGATTTGCAAAAAAGTGGTGCTAGGTCGCAATTACCAGCGCACCACCGGGTTGACGAGGCGGCCCAGGCCCTCGATCTCCACCGTGATCACGTCTCCGGGTGCGAGGAAGACCGGCGGGTCCCGGAACTCGCCCACGCCGCCGGGGGTGCCGGTGGCGATGATGTCGCCGGGGAAAAGGGTCATGTGGCGGCTGGCGTGCTCCACCAGCGCGTGCGGCGTGAAGGCCAGCTGCTCGGTGTTGCTGTCCTGCATCACGGTGTCGTTCCAGAGGCAGCGGATGCGTAGGCCCAGGCCCTCGGGCGGCAGCTCGTCGGGGGTCATGATCCAGGGGCCGCAGGGGCCGCCGGTGTCGATACTCTTGCCCCGGAAGAACTGGCGATCGCGGCGCTGCGCCTCGCGGTTGCTCACGTCGTTGAAGCAGGTGTAGCCCGCGATGTATTGGCCGGCCTCCTCGCGCGTGACCGACCGCGCCGGCCGGCCGATGACCACCGCCAGCTCGGCCTCGGCGTCCACCTGGGTGAGATCCTCGGTCAAACCGATGGGGCCGTCGTGGCTCTGCAGGCAGCTGGGAGCCTTGCCGAAGAGCATGGGCAACTCGGGTAGCGGTTTGTTCTGCTCGGCGGCATGGTCGCGATAATTCAACCCCACGCCGATGATCTTCGACGGCAGCAGGACCGGCGCCAGCAGCTGGGCCTCGGCGAGGCGGAAGAACGGCGCCGGCAGCTCGCCCTCCTCGCCCACACCGTCCAGTCGGGGCAGATGATCGTCGTGGAGGCGCCGCAGGCGGCGCATCTCGCTGAACAAAGCATGCCAGGTGCCCGGCAGCGTGGGGTCGGCGGCCAGCAGGTCCAGCCCGACCGTGTCGCTCAGGGCCAGCCCGCAGCGCGGATCCGCCCCCTGCGTGTAGGTGATGAGTCTCATGGGCGGGATTATGGACCAGCCTGCGGGTCTTGTCACCGACGCAGATGGCCCGCCCCGCGGAACTGCGGGGCGGGCCTACCGGTCGTGTCACTGTCCGGGGATATCTCGGGTCACTTGACCTGGATGCGCCGCGCCACCGCCTTGGCGCTCTTGGGCAGGGTCAACGTCAGCACGCCGTGGTCGAGCTTGGCGCTGATCTTCTCGGCGTCCACCTGGTGACCCAGGTTGAAGCTGCGCTGGATGCTGGCCTTGCCGACCATCTCGCTGCGGCGGCTGGTATAGCCCTCGGGAACCTCCAGGCTCCGCTCGGCCTTGATGGTCAGGCTGTCGTCCTCGAGGCTGATGTCCAGATCCTCGTTGCGAACACCGGCCAGATCCATCACGATGCGGTAATCCTGTTCGCCCTCGAGGATGTTGGCCCGGGGCGTGTGCGCCGCGGCGTAGCGCGGGCTGCAGGTGCTGGGGTTGTTCTCGAGAGCGGCGTTGATCAGCTGAGCGATGGGATACATGTTGCTTCCTCCTGTTTCGTGTCCTCTGTCTACAGTTCCAGGGAGGTGGGCCTCCCGTGTTGACCATTTGCCCTCTCTAATACAACTGCCGTGCCAGCACTTGCCAAGAATCGGTCGTTTTTGTAAGACTAATGACATCAAAGAGATAATGCTGTGCCGCCATGGGAGCTCTCCGTGCCCTTGACCGATTCCAGTCCCTTCTTGTCAGGTCGATACTGTCATCGTGACAGAGTATGCGGTCGTGCTGTCAGCCTGGTGGTGACACTCTGTCTGCTGACCTCGGCAGGGCTGGCCGAGGCCGAGGTCCCGGCGCCGGCGGATACCACCTTGCGCGTGGGCGCCATCGAGCTGCAGATGGACCGGATCTTCACCGACGCCGAGGTGGATTCGGCGCGGGGGCTCAACCACACCCTGCGCAAGGTGATGAACGGCCTGCATTTCGACACGCGACCCTGGGTGGTGCGCCAGGAGCTGCTCTTCGAGGAGGGGGATCCCTTCCGGGCCGAACTGCTCGAGGAATCGACCCGGAACCTGCGCTCGCTCGGGATCCTCAACCGGGTCCGCGTGGCGGCCGTCGACACCACCGCGGACGGCCGGGTCGGGGTGCGTGTCCGCACCCGCGAGACCTGGACCCTGGGTCTGGGCCTGAACTTCGCCCTGGCCTCCAGCGGCAAGATCCGCTGGAACCTGGCGCTCACCGAGAAGAACTTCCTGGGTACGGGCCTGCTGGTGCGCGGCTCGGTGGGACACGACCTGAATGCGGGCTACGGCCGTCTCTACTTCCGCCAGAACCGGTTCCTGCGCAGTCCGGTCACCCTCGAGCTCAACCTCGACCAGCGTACCGACGGCTACGACCGCTGGTTCGCCATCGCGGTGCCCTTCCGTGCCGACGACCAGCGCTGGGCCCTGAGCCTGGAGGGCTGGAGCCAGAGCTACGAGACCCGCTGGTACCTCAGCAACGCAGGCCCGGCGGGAGCGGATCCCACGCGCGAGCAGAGCCTCTATGCCAGGCTGCCTCGGCAGTACGAAGGGCTACGGGTCGAGTCGGCGCTGCGGCTGAGCCCCGAGGGGCGCGGTCGGGTCTGGCGTGTGGGCCCTGGCGCGCAGATCACCAAACGGTCGTACGACCTCGATCAACCTGTCTTCACGCTCTCCGACGGCCGCACCGCCGACCTCTCCTTCCTCGCCGAACCCGGCCAGCCCCTGGCGCGCGACATCGGCACGCGGGTGTATCCCTACCTCTGGCTGCGGACCCACGGCCGGCGCTGGGCCGAGACCCGCTACCTCCGGCGCTACGGCAACCGCGAGGACATCCCCCTCGACGCGATCCTGGAACTGCGCGCGGGTCCCTCCGGCCATGCGGTCGGTTCAGACACCGGTTATGGGGAACGCTGGAGCGTATATCTGGGGGCTTCCAACTACGATCGCACCGGCCGCCACTTCTGGTTCCAGTCCATCTCCGCAGATGCCGATCTCGGTCACCCGGAGAACCGCAACCACTCCGTGGACGTGGTGCTGGGGTCGTACGCGCGCTTCGGCCCGCCCGAGCGGCCCTACACCGTCAAGACCTTCGTCGAGGCGTACCATGCCGACGGTCAGCGCGGCGACGAGGTGGCGGTGCTGGGGCTCGACCGCGGCCTGCGCACCCTCGATGTCGACGGCATGGCCGGCGAACGCCTCCTGCGCTGGAGCTGCGAACTGGGGCGTGTGCTCACCTGGGTTCCGCTGGATATCGTCCAGACCGGCTGGGGCCTCTTCTACACCGGCGGTATCGCCCGTTTCCCCGACGAGACCCGCCGGCTCGAGGACGCCCGCCACGAGATCGGCGTCGGCCTGCGTCTGGGCGGCACGCGTTCGGGGACCAGCGATCTGGCGCGCGTCGATCTGACCTACGACCTGACCGGGACCCAGGGGATCGTCATCACCACCGTCTCCCGCGGCTACTTCTAGCTTGCAGCGCCGGTGACTCCGATGCCAAGATCGTTCCACCCACGTCCCTCGCCTCGTCAAGGAGCCCCCGTGCCCCCCACCGCCACGCGCAGCGTCGCCAAGAACACCTTCCTGTTGACCACGGGGCTCATGCTCGGGCGCCTGCTCGCGCTGCTGATCACCAAGAAGATGACCCCGCTGCTCGGTCCCGAGGGCATGGGCATCTGGTTCCTGGCCAACGACCTCACGGTCATCCTGCTGACCCTGGCCAACTTCGGCCTGGGGGTGCTGCTGACCCGCGAGGTCACCAAGCAGCCCGGCCTCTCGTGGCCGCTCATGTGGGGTGCGCTGCGGCTGCGCTGGGGCCTGGGCGCGCTCTGCTACCTGGCGCTGGTGGTCTACTTGCACGTGACGGGCGAATCGGAGCTGGCCACCGCCGCGGTCCTGGTCACCGCGGCCGGCCTGTTCCTCGAGACCACGGCCATGGCCTGCGATTCGGTCCTCCAGGCCCGGGAGAAGGTCCAGTACCAGAGCGTGGGGCAGGTGGTGTCGGCGGTGGCCTACTTCGTGCTCGCCTACTGGTGGCTCGATCTGGGCTGGGGCCTCATGGGCGTGATCTGGGCCAACTTCGCCAGCCGTGCGGTGCGCCTCCTGGTCATGGCCCCGCTCATGTTCTGGAAGGCTGGTCCCTGGCGGCGCGCCCTGCCCGGCGAGGACGTGCCCGACCTGCGCTGGATGCTGCGTCTGGGACTGCCCATGTTCGCCGCCACCACCTTCGGCATCATCAGCTTCAAGGTCGACACCGTCATGCTCAACGAGATGGTGGGCAAGGCGGCCACCGGCATCTACGGCCTGGGACATCGCGCGCTGGACATCCTCCTGATCGCACCCAACATCTTCGCCACCGCCATGTTCCCCGCGCTGGCCCGCTACTCGCAGCAGTCGAACGAGGACACCACCCGCTTCTCCGAGCGGTCGCTCCGCTTCATGCTGGTGTTCATGCTGCCGCTGGCCTGGCTGGTCAGCCTGAGCGCCCGGCCTCTGATCGAGTGGTTCGCCCGCGGCAATAGCGGCGCCGATCCCAGCCAGTTCACGCCGTCGATCCTGGTGCTGCAGATCGTGATCTGGGGACTGCCGTTCCAGTCGGCCAACCATGTGCTGAACCGCACGCTCATCGCCGCCGGACGCGAGAGCGTCTTCGTACTCATCGGCAGCGCCGCGCTGGTGGTGAACGTGACGCTCAACTCGTTGCTGATCCCGCGCTACGGCTACTACGGCGCGGGGGCCGCCACGGTCTTCACGCTGTTCCAGAGCATGGTCCTGCACCTCTACTACCTGCGGCGCACCGCGTACCGCTTCTCGATCTTGCGGGCGCTGCCCGGAACCTGGCTGGCCCTGGTGTCGAGCTGGGCGGCGGCGTCCGGCATCCTGCACCTGGCGGCGCCCGACTGGTGCGCCGGGTGGTTCGGCCTGACCACCACCGCCGGCTGGGTGCCTTTCCTGGGCGGAGTGTTGCTCTGGGTGCTGATCTACGCGGTCGTGGTCCTGGGCCTGCGCGTTCTCGACCGGGAGGATCTGCGCCTCCTGCCCCAGCTCGTGCGCCGGCGGAATTGAAAACCGGACTACCGGTCGTGATTTCCCACTTGAGCCGCGCGGCTTAATCCGTTAAACGCAAGGAAAGGGCCTGCCCCGGGGTCGGCCATCGAACCAACCGAAGGACGCCGCATGGAAGTCATCCGCCAGTTCGCCGCCGACCTCTCGGGAACCGTCTGGGGCTGGCCCGAAGCGTTCCCCGTCATGGTGGCCGCCCTGCTCCTGACCGGACTGTTCACCACGGTCAGCCTGCGCTTCCTGCAGCTGCGCAAGCTCAAGCACAGCCTCGATGTCATCCGCGGCAAGTACGACGACCCGTCCCACGATGGCGACCTCTCGCATTTCCAGGCCCTGACCACGGCGCTGTCGGCCACCGTCGGCATCGGCAACATCGCCGGCGTGGCCACCGCGCTGCACTACGGCGGTCCCGGCGCGCTGTTCTGGATGTGGGTGACCGCGGTCTTCGGCATGGCGCTCAAGTACGCCGAGTGCACGCTGAGCATGAAGTATCGCCAGATCCTGCCCGACGGTTCGGCCGCCGGCGGACCCATGTACTACATCGAGCACGGGCTCGGCAAGAGCTGGAAACCGCTGGCAGTGGCCTTCGCCGTGTGCACGGTGATCTCGAGCTTCGGCTCGGGCAACAGCATCCAGGCGTTCACCGTGGCCGACCAGATGCGCGCCGACATTGGCGTGCCCACCTGGATCACCGGCCTCGTGTCGGCCTCGCTCATCGCGGCGGTGATCCTCGGCGGCATCAAGCGCATCGGTGCGGTGACGAGCAAACTGGTGCCCTACATGGCGGTGATCTACGTGACGGGCGGCCTGCTCGTGCTGCTGCTGAACTTCCAGGTGATTCCCGGCATGCTGGTCCTCATCTTCAAGAGCGCCTTCCAGCCCGCGGCACAACTCGGCGGCTTCGCCGGGGGCACGTTCATCTTCATGCTGACCTGGGGTGTCAAGCGCGGACTGTTCAGTAACGAGTCCGGCCAGGGCTCGGCGCCCATCGCCCACGCGGCGGCCAAGACCGACGAGCCGGTGCGCGAGGGCGTGGTCGCCATGATGGGGCCCTTGATCGACACCTTGATCATCTGCACCATCACCGGCCTGGTCATCCTCTCCACCGGTGTCTGGACCGAGAAGAACCGCGGCGAGATCCCGGTCAACGCCCAGTCGGACATCACGGTGATGATCGACGCCGCGAGCGTGGGCACCAACGGTCGGGTGGCAGCCACCGACCGCTTCACCGGCGACCTGCAGGTCGAGCACGGCGAGCCCGTGGCCAGACAGCTCGTCTACAATCACTCGACCATCGGGCGACCGGTCTTCCTGGACGCCGGCCGGCCGTGGCGCGGGATGATCCCGGTGAACGATGGGGTCATGGATTTCGCCGCCATCCCCGCCCTCACGCTCGAGGGCGACCTGACGCTCAACGGATCGCCACTGACCGCCTGGGGCTTCCAGCGCGGGCTGGCGCCCATCCTCGGCCGGTGGGGCTACCTCATCGTGACCATCGGCGTGGTGCTCTTCGGCATCTCCACCGCCATCAGCTGGAGCTACTACGGCGACCGCGCCGTGGTCTACTTGTTCGGGCCACAGTGGGTGCTGCCCTACAAGATCCTGTTCTGCGTCATGAACTTCCTGGGGGCCATCTTCTCGCTGGAGATCGTCTGGAACTTCGGCGACAGCGCCCTGGGTCTCATGTCGCTGCCAAACCTCATCGCCCTTGTCCTGCTCAACAGGAAGGTTCGGGCCCTGACCAGCGAGTACTTCTCGCGGGAGCATGTGCCTTACCGCTGATTCGTCGAAGGGTGACGCCATGGAACCGAAAGTCTGCACCTATTGCGGCGCCGAGATCACGGACCAGGGGATCAAGTTCCGCCGCCAGATCTTCTGCAGCGACGAGTGCTGCGAGACCTGGGAGGACGAATTCCTCGACAAGGGTGTGCCGGACCTCGTGGACCTCGAGGGCGACGATCTCGAGGACGATGAATTCCTGGATGATGTCGATCTGGATGACGACGATCTCGACGATGACCTGGACGACGATCTCGACGACGACCTCCTCGCCGATGACGACGACGAGGACTACTGACGCCGGACGCCCAGGTACTCGAGGGACCAGGACCCGAAGCCGAACGTCAGGGTCTGCGGCGGGATGTCGGCGGGACGATCGGTGATCATGACCGGCGTCTCCGGCCCCAGCAACAGCCGGGGCCCCCATTCGCGGCCGATGACATCGAGGATGTATTCGCGTCCCTTGACATCGTCTTCGGGTCGCTCCAGGAAGGCGATTCCGGTTCCCGCATCCACCCCGCTCGTGGCCAGCTTGCGCCAGGCGATGCGCACCATCATCTCCTTGGCCACCAGCCGATGGCAGGGGCGACCCTTGGCGAAGGTGCGGTCGAGGAACTGATCCACGCACCAGCTCGTGTACAGAGCCAGCGCCACGGCCGCCGCCGGGACGAGCAGGTTGGGCCAGCGGGTCCGCTCCGGCAGCGCCAGGGCCAGAGACGCCGCGAGGCTCGCCTGGGCCGGCAAGAGATACCGCGGCACCATGTGGCCTTCCAGCCCCACCACCGGGGCCAGCGCCAGCAAGCCGCAGCCCAGCGCCACCGCTGGTACGGGGTCGTGCCGCTTGAGGCGCCATCCTGCCCAGGCCAGCCACGCCAGCCACGCCATGCCGCCTGTCACCAGGGTCGGTGTGCCGGCTTCCCAGACCCGGGTCAGGTCCCAGGCCCGGGGGAGGAGCCAGGATCCGGAGCGCAGCAGGTTCCAGGGCACGGCGACCGGCGTCCAGGTGTAGTCGTGGGCAAGGCCCCGGGCCGTGCTCATGAGGCTGATCGCGGCCACGACCAGCAGGACGACTCCCGCTCCGAGATAGGCGCGCTGCCCATGCCGGCGCCCGGCCGCCACGGCGAGCAATGCGAGCCACCAGCCGGTCTCCTTGCTCGTCAGGCAGACCAGACCGCCCACGATCAGCAGCGTCACACCCGACCGCCCGCCGCGCAGGGCGCCCAGCACCGCCAGCAGCAGGCCCAGGTTGGCCAGCAGCTCGGTGACGCCCGCAGCCCAGAAGAGCGCCTCGAAGACCAGGGGACTCAGGAGATAGAGCGCGGCGGCGAGCCCCATGCCCGCGGTGCGACCGCCGAGCTGCCGGACGATCAGGCCGAGCATGGCGCCGCTGGCCAGATGCAGCAGCAATCGGCTGGCCAGGTAGATGTCGGGGTCGAGATCGGTCACGACGGCGAGCAGGCGCCAGTAGAGGTCGAAGGAGAGGATGCGCACCGGAGGAGAGAGGGCCGGCAGGATGTCGGCGGCCCGGGCCAGGAGCGTCCAGTCGTCGTGGAAGAAGGTGTGACCGAAGAGGCGGTGGAAGACCGTCAGCGTGGCGGCAGCCAGCGCGAGGGCGAGGCCGAGATGCAGGAGGCGGCGCTGGGTCAGGGTCATGGCGGGCTCCAGGTGGTCCGGTTCCAGGCACGGTCGGATACTGGCAGCTGCCGTCGGAGGTGTCCAGGTGTGGATAGAGTGAAGGCCGGGACCTCGTGGGTCCCGGCCTCGATCCCCCTGGCGTCGGGGTGCTGGTCCGTGGCCGGCTCGTCCTCTAACCGCACCCGGAGCAGCCGCCGCCGTCGCTGCCGCAGCCGCCGCTAGCCTTGTTCAGCCGCAGCAGGTATCCCTTCTGGTGGGCCTCGTCGACATAGTCGATGGTCAGCCCGCCGCTCTGGTCTACGATGTCTTTCGTCTGGGGGTCCACCAGGATGGCATAGTCACCCTGGCTGATCACTTCGTCCTTGTCGTTGGGCTCGTCCAGAGCCATGCCCAGGGCGGGGCCGCTTCAGCCGAAGCCCTGGATGAACACGCGGACGCCCTTGCCCTGATGGGCCGAGAAATCGAAGGCGCCCAGGGCGGTGTCCGCAGATTCGGTCACCTGGATCAGCTGGGAATCGCTCACGGTCATGCTCTCCAGTTGGTGTGTCGCCGCCATTGTAATCCGGGGCGGTAGGGTCCTGTCAAGGGGTCAAGATCGTACTTGTTTCGAGGTATCGCAACTATTGTTGAGGTTGAATTGTCGCAGGCCGGGCCTAGCCGCACGAAGACAGGCGCTAAGAATAATCATTATACCAAGCCAGGTCGGACGGCCGGTCGTTCGCCAGATCGACGATCTCAGCTCTGCTCGCCGAACTCCCCTCCGCCGAGTCCCAGCTCCGCCTCGCCCTCGGACACCCAAACCTCGTCCTTCAGGCCGAAGAACATCTTGAACGAGTGCAGCAGACTGTAGCTCACCGGCACCAGGATCAGGGTGATCGCCGTGGCGAAGAGCACGCCGAAGCCCAGGCTGATGGCCATGGGGATGAGGAACTGGGCCTGCAGGCTGGTTTCCAGCAGCAGGGGGGTCAGGCCCAGGAACGTGGTCACCGAGGTCAGCAGGATCGGCCGGAAGCGGCGCTGGCCGCTCTCGAGGATCGCCCGTTCCACGGGCAGGCCGCTGCGGCGGGCGCGGTTGATGAAGTCGATCATCAGCAGCGAGTCGTTGACCACCACGCCCGCCAGCGCCACCACGCCGAACATGGAGAGCAGCGTCAGGTCCCAGCCCATGAGCACGTGGCCCCAGATGGCGCCGACGATGCCGTAGGGAATGGCGCTCATGACGATCAGCGGCTGCAGGTAGCTGCGGAACTGGACCGCCAGCAGCGAGAAGATGATGAAGATCGCCAGCACGAACCCACGCGCCAGGCTCTGCATGGATTCGGCCCGTTCCTGTTCCTCGCCCTCGAGGTCGTAGCGCAGGCCGGGGTAGCGGGCGAGGAGGTCGGGCAGGTAGCCGGCCTCCAGCTCCTTGAGGATCTCGCCGGCGTTGGCGGAGTCCTGGTCGATGTCGCCGTAGACGTTGACGATGCGCTGGCGGTCGCTGCGCTCGATGGTGGAATAGCCGCGGCCGATCTCCACCTGGGCCACCCGCGAGAACGGCACCTCGGCGCCGGCGGGGGTGCGCACGCGCATGTCCTCGATGTAGCCGAGGCTGGTGCGTTCGTTCTCGGGATAGCGCACCATGACCTTGACCTCGTCGCGGCCGCGCTGGATGCGCATGACCTCGTTGCCGTAGAAGCCGCTGCGGACCTGGCGGGCGAGGTCGTCGAGCGTGAGGCCCAGGGTGCGGGCCTCGGGCTTGAGGTTCAGCTTCAGCTCGAGCTTGCCCTCGCGGAAGCTGTCGGAGATGTCGATGACGCCGGGGTAAGTGGCCAGCTCGTCCTTCAGTTCCTGCGCCGCGTGGGTGAGGTCGGCGGTGATGGGGCTGGAGAGCTGGACCTGGATCGGTTTGCCCGCCGAGAAGAGGTTGGCGCTGAAGGACAGCTCCACCGCATCGGGGATGGCCCCGGCCGCCTCGCGCCAGCGGCGGGCCATGTCGTTGGCGGTGACCAGGCGCTCGTCGGCAGAGAGCAGCTCCACCGAGATCTCCAGCAGGTGGGCGCCGCTGCCGGTGCTCGAGCCGCCGAACGGTCCGGCGCCGCCCGAGGCGCGCGGCTGGCTGCCCACGGTGGTCTGGACCAGCTTGACCTGGTCGGGCGTGCCGTCGGGCAGGTCGGCCAGCACGTCGCGGCGCACGGTCTCCAGCGCGTCCTCGAGCTGGTGCACCGCGGCGAGGGACTCGGTCATGGTGGTGCCCTGGGGCAGGGTCAGGGCGCAGGTCACGGTGTCCGACTCTATGCGCGGCATGAAGGTGAAGCGGATGTGTCCGCCGGCGGCGAAGCCGATGGTGATCAGCATCACCGCGGAGGCGAGGGCCATGACCAGCGCCCGGTTGCTGAGCGACCAGGTCAGGTGCTTCCGGTAGACGTTCGCCACGAACCACTCGAGGCGCTCGCTCACCACGTGCTTGCTGCGGTGGTAGAAGCCCTTGATGCCGGCGGCGTTGCGTAGCTCGTCGGGCACCTCGGAGCCGTGGGCGCGGACCTCCTTGATCGTCGACAGGTGCGCCGGCAGGATCAGCAGCGACTCCACCAGCGAGAACGTCAGGACCGCGATCACCACGATGGCCATGGGGTACATGAACTTGCCCATCATGCCCTCGACCCCGATCAGCGGGGTGAAGGCGGTGACCGTGGTCAGCACGGCGAAGATCACCGGGCCGCCCACCTCGAGCACGCCGCGCGTGGCGGCGGTCTGCGGGTCCTCGCCGCGCTCGCGGCGGGCGAAGACGTTCTCGCCGACCACGATGGCGTCGTCCACCACGATGCCCAGCGAGAGGATGAACGCGAAGAGCGAGATCATGTTCAGGGTGACGCCGAACCAGGGCAGCACCCAGAACGCGCCGAGGAAGCTGATGCCGATGCCCAGGGCGACCCAGAACGCGAGCCGGAACTGCATGGTCATGGCGAGCACGCCGAACACCAGCACCAGGCCCATCAGGCCGTTCCTCAGCAGCAGGTTCATGCGCTGGCGATAGATGATCGAACGATCCCGCCAGACCTCCAGGCCGATGCCCTCGTGCAGCAGCTCCTTCTGCGCGGCGATGTACTCCTTCACCGCGCTGGCCACCTCGAGCACGTTCTCGTCACCCGAGCGGTAGACCGAGACCAGCGCCGCCGGCTTGCCCTCCATGCGGGTGCGCAGGTCGAGGTCCTCGAAGCCGTCGCGGACCGTGGCGATCTCGTCGAGCCGCACCTGCGAGCCGTCGGGCTTGCTGATCGCCACGATGGCGGCGAACTCGCGGCCGGTGTAGCGCTGGCCCTTGGTGCGGATGAGGATCTCGCCGCCGTCGGTCTTGACGCTGCCGCCGGGCAGATCGAGGCTGTTCTGCCGCACGGCCGCCGCGACCTGGCCCAGGCTCAGGCCGTGGGCGCGCAGCGCCTCCTCGCTCACCTCGATGGAGATCTCGTACGGGCGGGTGCCCTTGACCTCGGCGTAGGTGATGCTCGGCATGGCCATCAGGTCGTCGCGCACGTTGTCGGCCAGCACCTTGAGCGAGCGCTCGTCGGTGTCGCCGAAGATGATCACGTCCAGGACCGGCCGCTTCGCGTCGACCAGGGTGACCACGGGCTTCTCGGTCTCCTCGGGGAAGGTGATGATGCGGTCGATCTCGCTCTTGATGTCGTCGTAAGCCTTCTGGCGGTCGGTGCCGGTCTCGAGCTCGATGGTCACGGTGCCGATGCCCTCGCTGGCCGCGCTGGTGACCTTCTTGATGCCGTCGACGCCCTGGATCTGTTCCTCGATCTTGATGCAGATGCTCTCCTCGACCTCGCCGGGCGTGCCACCCAGGAAGACCACCGATGCGGTGATGATGTCGAGCTCGGTCTCGGGGAACACCTCCTGGACGATGGTGGCGATGGAGATCGTCCCGGCCACCAGGATCACGAACATCAGCAGGTTGGCGGCCACGTGGTTCTCGGCGAACCAGGTCAGCGTGGACTTCATGGCCGCTCCCCCCCTGCGGCCACGGCGCCGCCGCCGTTGTTCGCCCGCAGCGGCATGCCCTCCACCACGAGCTGCAGGTTGCTGGTGATCAGTCGGTCGCCCGGAACAAGCCCGTCGGTGACCACCGCTTCCTCCACCCCGACCTGGGCCACGGTCACCGGCCGGATGCGCAGGGTGCTGTCGTCGTCGAGCAACCACACCTGGTCGCCGGGACGTAGGCCGCGGCGCGGGATGGTCACCGATCCGGCCGGCGGTTCGCTGGCGAAGGTCACGGCCACGAACATGCCGCTCAAGAGCGGGGGCCGCTCACCCTCGCGCCGGTAGGGGTCGTTCACCTCCACCACCACGGGCACGGTCCGGCTGGCCTGGTCCATGGCGCCGCCGATCCGCACCGCGCGTCCGGTCCAGACGTGTGTGCCGCCGGCGAATTCGCCGCGGATGGAGGCGACGGAGCCGGTCACCTGATCGCCCTGTGTCTGGGGCACCCGGATCCAGGCCAGGTCGCGGTCGGCCACGTTGACGATGATCTCGGCCACGCCGGTGTCGTAGATCCGTCCCACGACCTCGCCGGCGCGGATGTACTGTCCCCGGTCCACCGACTCCTCGAGGACCCGTCCGGTGAACGGCGCGGTCAGCCGGCAGCGGGCGAGGTTCAGTTCGGCCTGGGCCAGCGCCGCCCGGGCGGCCTCGAGTCCGGCCGCGGCCTGGCGCAGTTGCGGCTCGCGGTAGACCAGCGGGTTCGGGGTGGCGTCGCCCAGACCGCTGCCCTCGAGCGCATCGCTCTGGATGCGTTCCCATTCCTCACGGGCCACCCGCGCCTCCTCCTGGGCCGTGGCCTGGTTGTACTCGGCCTGGGCCACCTGGCTGCGGGCCTGCTCCAGCGCGAGGCGATAGTCGGTGTCCTCGATCTCCACCAGGACCTCGCCCTCGGTGAAGAACGCCCCGGCGAGCAGGTTCTCCGAAACCCGGGTCACGAGGCCGCTCACCTGCGGCACCAGGCTGATCGACCGCTTGGGTTCGACCGTGCCCCAGCCGGTGGTCATCACCGGCGGTTGTTCGGCGGTCACCGTGTGCACGCTCACCATGGGGACGGGGGCCTGGGGTTTTTGGCGCTGGGGCCGTGGCCGCAGCGCGATCAGGACCACGGCGATGATCACCGCGAGCAGGACGACGAGCCCGGCGACGGTCCGTCGGACGAGGATCTGGTTGCTCATTCCTGGTCTCCTTCCTGGTTGCCGCTGCGCTCGGCAGCCAGCAGGGGCTCGGTGAGCTCGGCGTCCCAGGGACCTCCGAGGGCGAGGATCAGGTTGACGCGCGCGGTGCGATAGGCGCGCTGGGTCGACAGCAGGTCGCTCTCGGCGTTGAAGTAGCGCCGCTGGGTCTCGAGGGTCGACAGGAGGTTGTCCAGGCCGGCGGAGTAACGCTGCCGCGCCAGCTGCAGCGAGCGCTCGGCCTCGCGCACGGTGGCCTCGAGCAGGCGTTCGCGTTCGCCCTGATAGCGTTCGGAATCGAGGGCGTTCTCCACCTCGCCGAACGCGGCGAGGATCGCCGACTGGTACTGGGCCACGGCCTGGTCGGCACGCGCCTCGGCGGCCTTGATCTGGGCGGTGGTCGCGCCGCGGTTGACGAGCGGCATGAACAGGTTGGCGCCCAGCGACCACACATCGGACATGCTGTCGAACCAGGTGTCGAGATCGCCGCTAGTGTAGCCGGCACCGGCGGTGAGCGCGATGGTGGGGTAGAGCCGCGCCTTGGCCGACCCCACGTTGGCCACGCTGGCGTGCAGGCCGGCCTCGGCGGCCATCAGATCGGGTCGCCGCTCGAGCAGGCTGCTGGGCAGGCCAGCGGGAACCGCGGGCAGCGGGTCGGGCATGACCGCCTGTGCCAGCACATCGTCGGCCAGGGTGGCGGCCACGCCGGCGGGGTAGCGGCCGAGCAGGATCTCGAGCCGTCGCATGCTCTCGCCGAGCTGGCGACGGAACTCGGGCTCGGCGGCCAGGGCGACCAGCAGGTTCTGCCTGGCCAGGCGCACGTCCAGGGCCGGCACCACGCCGCGGGCGTAGCGGTCCTCCACGGTGGTCAGCGTGCTGCGGAAGCTGTCGATGGTCCGCAGCGTGAGGCCGAGCTGGCACTGCAGCTCGCGCACTTGCAGCCAGGTGCGGACCACGTCGGCCACCAGGGTCTGGGTCACGGTGCGCCGATTCATCTCGCTCTGCAGCAGCGTGGCGCGGGCCGACTCCTCGGCGCGGCTCAGCCGACCCCAGAGGTCCAGCTCGTAGCTCGCGGCGAGGTTGGCGTCGAAGTAGTTGCGGTAGGCCGATCCCTGGCCGCCGAAGGCCGCCAGACTCGACTTGGAGCGGCTGGCGGTACCGCCCACCTCGATGCTCGGCCAGCGGTCGCTCTGCGCCCCGCCCAGCGCGGCGCGGGCCTCGAGCACGCGCGCCGAGGCCAGCTTCAGGTCCTGGTTGTCGCGCAGGGCCTGATCCACCAACCGGTTCAGGGTGGTGTCGCCGAAGGCGGCCCACCAGTGGTCGAGGTCGGGAGGGATGCTGTCGGTGGCGGTGCTGGCGACGAAGGCCCCGGGCACGTCCGTGGCCAGATCGGGCCGGACGTAGTCGGGACCCACCGCGCAGCCCGCTAGTGCCAGCAGCAGGACCGCCGACACGGCGGCCGCGGCCGAGCGCTTGCGATTCCTTGTGCTCACTGCTTGGCCTCCTGGGACGTCTGGCCGGTGTCCGGTCGGGTGCTCACGACCGCCTGGATCCCGGCGATGGAGAAGCGGGTGATGTGGTCCACGGCCAGTGCGATGTACGCATCGACATCGTCGGCCAGCGGCGGGAACATGGCCTGGATCGCCCGGGCGGCGCCCTCTCCCACGCACGGCGCGTGGGACTGGTGCCAGCGCATGGTGAAATGGACCAGCTGTCCGTGCAGGCTGCCCATGATCCAGCCGATCTGCTCCTCGTGGATGCGTGGTTCGGCCGCCTGCAACGCCGTGGCGATCTGGTCCCACATGGGCTGCAGGATCTGCTGGAGGTGGGGGGCGCTCTCGCTCGTGCCGTGGTGGATCTCGCGGACCAGCAGTTTGAGGAAGTTGCTGCCGCTGCGGTGCTTGAGCGTGTCCTGGAAATGGGTCTGGAAGAAGATGCGGACGATGTCGTCGAGGGCCATGGGGCCGCGATCCAGTTGTTTCTGCACCGCGGCCAGGTAGCGCTCCTGTTTGCGCAGCATGACGCGTCGCAGGACCTCGTGGTAGAGGTTGTCCTTGCCCTGGAAGTGGTAGTTGACCGCGGCCACGTTCACATCGGCCTCGGCGGCGATGTCCCGCACCGAGACGGCGGCGAAGCCCCGGTCGGCGAAGAGGTTCTCGGCAGCCTCGAGCAACCGTTCGCGCGTGTCCCTTGGTTCCACGGTCATGATGGCCTCGTTTGAAGCGATTGATTCAATCAAGTGATTCAAGCGACTAGTTTAAACGTCTGTTTCAAACAAAGCAAGGATTCAATCGTTGTCCGCGACCGGTTCGCGGGGCATGGATGAACACGGGGTTGCAAAAACAGCGTCTGGCAGGCATGATCGACCGGGAACAGGGGGGGACTCGACAGGGGGAATCATGACCAGGACCAAGCATCCGGACCGCCGCCACATCCGCTACCGTGATCCCGGCCAGCTGCTGATCCGCCTCGTGCGTCAGTCCGGATCCGACGAACGGATCCTGCCGGCCCTGGTGGTCGATCAATGCCACGGCGGCCTCTGCCTCGTGGTGGTGGGCGAACCACCTCGGCAGAAGGAACGCTTCTGGTTCCAGGAGAACGAGGTCATCCGAACGGGGCTGACGCTGCGGCACCACCGCATCCTGGACGAGGGGATCCACCGGCTGGGCTTCGAACTCACCAGCGAGGTCGAGCGGATTCAGTCTTGAGCCGGGTCGTTCTGGCGGTGAGCGTCGCGCAGGACCAGGTCACGCAGATCGGCCTCGGCCTCGGCGAGGCGCCGGTTGTAGTGGTCGATCTGCCGCGCGAAGGCCTGGCCGGTGCTGGCGCGGTAGCCGGCCTGCATCTGGGCGTACCAATCCTCCAGGATCGGCTGCGGCGCCTCGCGATACGGACCGGTGAAGGCCACGGCTTCCAGCGGCAGCTTGGGCGGCATCACCGGCGCCTGGGCCGGCCAGCCGAAGACGATGGTGGTCAGCGGCACCACGCCCGGCGGCAGGGCCAGGATCCCGCTCAGTTCGCGGGCGTCGTAGAAGCCGGTCTTGCCGGTCTCCGAGAGCATCACCGAGCCGACGCCCAGGGCCTCTGCGGCCAGGGTCATGGCCATGGCCGCCAGCGAGGCGTTCATCACGCCCACCGTGTGGTCGCAGAGCGGCACCGCGGGGAATCCCTCGACCACGCGGCGGGCGCGGTGGGTGTCGGCCAGGACGATCACCGCGCGCGGCGCGCCGTAGGGGAGCGTCCGGCCGAAGGTCGCCCGCCACTGGTCCGCGGTGAAGCAGGCGAACGACCAGGTCTGCAGATTCACCGTGGAGGGGGCCAGCCGGCCGGCCTCGAGGATGGCCGCCCAGTGGTCTGCGGGCAGATCGCGCTGGTGGAATCTGCGGATGCTGCGCCGCTCGAGGATGGTGCGGAGCATGGCGTTGTCCGCGAGCCCCTGCGGGAGGCGCGGCCGGCCGGCGAGCAGCCGCACCAGGTTCCGCACGAAGCTGCCGAAGGTCTGTCCGCTCATGCCTCCGCCCCGGCGGCCGGCGGCCCCGCCTGGTGCTCGTCGCAGTGCTGGCGGTGGCAGGCGCCGCCGTCGCAGGCGGCCGCCCCGCGCGGCACCGTGCGCAGGAACGTACCGTACTGCTTCAGCTCGTCCAGGCGGCAGGACCACACCAGCTTGCCCTCGTGGACGGTGATGTCGGGGCAGCCGTCACACATGCTCTGCTCGCCGTCGGCCATGAAGTCCACCGGCTGGATGAACATCAGCGATTGCAGATGCACCGGGCGGAAGAGCTTGCGCGGATCGCGCAGGGCGGCGCCGAGGTAGGTGCGCCAGGCGGCCCGGGCATCGTGGTCGAGGAAGCTGGCGAGGAACATGGCCAGCTTGCCGCGGCGAGTCTCGGCGGGGGAGACGTAGCTCAGGTAGCGCCCCTTGCGCAGGTGGTACGTGCCCATGGCGGCTTCCACGAAGCGGGGGCCGAGGTAGCCGTGGATGGTGCGGTGGTCGCCGGCGCGCTGGGTCAGCAGCCACTTGCAGGCCTGGGGGTCGTGGGTGCCGTTGAGAAAGGCGGCGGGCTGGAAACGCGGATCTTGGCGGCGGGCCTGGTCCACCAGGGTGCGCGCGTCGATCTCGACCTCGCGCTGTTCGTCGCTGCTGTACCAGATCTGATCCCAGTCCACCTTCCGGGCGCCGGCGTACCAGTCGAACGGCATGTCGGGGACCACGTGTCGGAAGCAGATGAAGACCATGGTCTGGACGATGTCGATGTGCCGGTGGGCCCAGTCCAGCATGGCGGGCACCAGATGGAGGTTCTCGGCGTAGACCGTGGCGTTGAAGCTGCAGGCGATGTCGCCGGCGCGGGCCACCAGCTCGGCGTACTCGCGCCGCAACTCGTTCAGCTCCAAGTCGTTCTTGCCGGCCCAGCGGCCCGGGCGGCCCTGGCGGCTGTCCACGTGGAAGGTGAAGCCGTAGATACCGGCACGCTTGAGTGCCACGAGCATCTCGGGGCTGAGCGCGACGCCGTTGGTGTTGACGATGGGCTTGAGACCGCGGCGCTTGATCTCCGCCACCAGATCCACGATGCGGGGATAGAGCAGCGGGTCGCCGCCGGCGATGGAGATGCAATCGCTGCGGCGGAGGCTCTGGAACGTGTCCAGCTCCTGCAACACTTCGTCCCATGGCTTGTGCGGGTCCTCTTCCTGGCGCCGGTAGCAGCCGTCGCAGCGCAGGTTGCAGAGCACGGTGGGCTCGAGCCAGGAGATCCCGTTGTCGGCGAGGGTCCAGGGCAGGCGGTAGAGGTCGGTGGTGTCGAGAGTGGATGCGGGCATGGCAACCTCCGACCCGCCGCCTGATGAGGCGGGGGCGATCGGGATCAGCGGTCTGGGCCAGCGCGGAGTCTTGACAATGGATGGTCCGCAGAGTGTATGGCGAGACCACTGCCGGTGACAAGCGGGAACCCCGGGAAGGTTGCCGGCGTATGCAGCAGGTGAGCCCGAACCAGGAGTAGACCATGGCCATGTCGACCCGTCTCAAGCACCGCGCCCGCGAATGGTCCGCCACCCTGCTCATGGTCGGACTGCTCTTCACCTTCCGTTCGTCGCTGGCCGACTGGTACGACGTGCCCAGCGGTTCGATGCAGCCCACCATCCTGGTGGGCGAACGCGTGGTGGTCAACAAGCTGGCCTACGGCCTGAAGGTGCCCTTCACGCGCCTCCGGGTGACCAGCTGGGCCGATCCCGAGCGCGGCGACGTGGTCACCTTCCCCTCGCCGGTGGACGGCCAGCGCCTGGTCAAGCGGGTGGTGGCGGTGGCCGGTGACGTGGTGGCCATGCGTGGTGGTCGGTTGATGATCGACGGGCAGACACTCGATTACCGACCCGCCGCGCATCCGGACTGGCCGCTGCGCCCCGACGATCCATACGACCACGCCTATTTCACCGAGGAGCTGGCTGGCTGTGACCATCCCGTCATGACCACCGATCGCCAGCCTCGTCTGCGTGACTGGGGGCCGATCCGGGTTCCCGCGGGCCACGTGCTCGTCCTCGGCGACAATCGCGACAACAGCGCCGATGGGCGGGTGTTCGGCTTCGTTCCCATGACCACGCTCGAAGGCCGTGTGGAAGGAGTGGCCTTCAGCCTCGACCGCGACCGCTGGTGGCGGCCGCGGTGGAGCCGCTTCGGGACCGGACTCTAGATCTTTCCGCGCGATCCCGTCGACAGTGCCGCGCGCTCGGTCCGGTGGTGAGCATGCCTGCCGTTGGCCAGTTTTGGTCTTGCTCTGGTCAGGACGGTCAGGCAATCTGGCGGCATGAAACCGACTCGGCTCCTTTCCCCCCTGCGAGCGTCAGAGGCTCTGTGCCTGGCCCTGCTACTGCTCTCGACGCCGGCGTTGACCGCCGAACCGTCGCTGGACGAGCGCCCGCGCATCGGCCTGGTCCTCGGCGGTGGCGGCGCCCGCGGCGCGGCGCACGTGGGCGTGCTGAAGGTCCTCGAGGAACAGAACGTCCGCGTCGACTACATCACCGGCACCAGCATGGGCTCCATCGTGGGTGCGCTCTACGCGCTGGGGCTGACCGCCGACGAGATCGAGCAGGAGCTCCTGACCGTGAACTGGGGCGAGCTCTTCGACGACCGCCAACCCAGGCGCTCGCGGACCATGCGCCGCAAGGAAGACGACGAGAAGACCTTCTTCCCCATCGAGCTGGGGCTGCGCCGGGGCAAGCTGGCCACGCCCCGGGGACTCATCGCCGGCCAGAAGTTCGCCTTCGCCTTCGCCAACCCGGGGCTGTACACCCAGGGCCACGCCAGCTTCGACGATCTGCCCATTCCCTTCCGCGCCGTGGCCACCGATCTGGAGACCGGTGAGAAGGTGGTCCTGAACCGCGGCAACCTCATTCGTGCCGTGCGCTCCTCCATGTCCATTCCCGGCGTCTTCCCCCCGGTGGAGATGAACGACCGGATCCTGGTCGACGGCTTCCTGGTCAGCAACGTGCCCGTGGATGCCGCGCTCGAGATGGGTGCCGATATCATCATCGCGGTCGAGGTCGGCCGGCGCCTCGACGGACTCACCCGCGAGGACCTGAACACGCTGGGCGGGATCGAGACCCAGGCCATGCGGATCCAGTCGCAGCTCGCGCTGCAGGACGAGCTGTCACGGGCCGACATCGTGATCCGCCCCGAGCTCGAGGCATGGAGCGGCACCGAGTACGACCAGCTCGCCCGCATCATCGGGCCGGGCGAGGTCGCGGCGCGCCGGCATCTGGCGGATCTCGCCGCGCTGGGCGTGCCGGACGACGAGTACGCGGCCTGGCGCCGCGAGGTCGGGTCCCATCCGGGCCTCATTCCCGTCATCGACCGCATCGAGCTGACCAACGAGACCCGCATCGACGACGCGGTCATCCTTTCGCGTCTCGACGTGCCTCTGGGCGAGCCCCTCGACACCGATCGCCTGCAGGCCAGCCTCGAGGAGGTCTACGAGCTGGGCCTGGTCGAGTCGAGCGATTTCGACCTCGTCCGCCGGCACGACGAGAACGTGCTGCGCGTCTACGTCCACGAGAAACCCTACGCGCCCTACCTGGTCAACTTCGGCGGCGCCTACCGCCTGAACTACTCGGGGCTCAGCCGCTTCGTCCTGCACATGCGCATCAACAAGCTGGAGGTCAACCGCCGCGGCGCCGAGTGGCGGACCGACGCCAGCATCGGCGCGCAGTTCGGCCTGGCCACCGAGTTCTACCAGCCGCTCGACTTCGAACGGCGCTGGTTCGTGGTGCCGCACGGCGTGGTGAGCACGCAGACCGACGCGTTCTTCCTGGACGGCAAGCAACTCCTCGACTACCAGTACACCAGGCTGCTGGCCGGTTGCGACCTCGGACGCGCCATCGGGCGGACCTTCGAGGTGCGTGTCGGCGTGTTCGGCGGCAACCTGCGCACCGACTGGTCGAGCGGCCTGCTGCCGGTTCCCAAGGCGATCGACGGCGTGGTCGGGCTGAGCGCCCAGTTCATGATCGACACCCTCGACGACCACCGTGTTCCCCACCGCGGCCTCAATGCCGGCGTGACCTTCCACTCGCCCCAGGGCTGGCTCGACACCGGTCTCGAGTACGACCGGCTCTGGGGCCATTTCAGCGTCGCCGCCGGCACCGTTGACAACAGCATCCTGGTGGATTTCCAGGGCGGCACCAGCATGGGCAGCGGCATGCCCTACTACGAGGATTTCCACCTGGGCGGGCTGCGCACCCTGTCGGGCTACAAGGTCATGCACCTGCGCGGATCGGCCTTCGGCGTGGCGAGCATCGGCTGGCTGCACCGGATCGGCGGCAGCGACATGCCCTTCGCCAGCAAGTACTACCTGGGCGTGTGGGCCGATGCCGGGAACATCTGGTTGGATTCGCGCGACGCGTCGTTCGACGACCTCCTCTACAACGGCGCCATCTCGCTCCTGCTCGAGACCGCGCTGGGACCGCTGCACATCGGCTATGGGCGCAGCACCGTGGGCAACGACGCGGTGCACTTGGATTTCGGGATCCACCTCGGGTCGCCGCTCAACTGAGCGAACACGCCGGCGATGGACAGAGGGCCGACCCCGTGGGGTCGGCCCTCCTGGTTCGTGACGGTTGTCGGGGTCACGCCCCGGCCATGATCGCCTGCACGTCCTCCTGCACGCCGCCGATGCCCTTGATGTCGAAGTTCTCGACCAGCACCTTCGCCACGCCAGGCGACAGGAACGCCGGCAGCGTGGGCCCGAGGCGGATGCCCTTGACACCCAGGTGCAGGAGCGCCAGCAGCACGGTGACCGCTTTCTGCTCGTACCAGCCGATGTCGAAGCTCAGCGGCAGGTCGTTGACGCTCTCGGCGCCGAAGACCTCGGTGAGCTTGAGCGCGATCACGGCCAGCGAGTAGCAGTCGTTGCACTGGCCGGCGTCGAGCACGCGGGGGATGCCGCCGATGTCACCCAGGTCCAGCTTGTTGTAGCGGAACTTGGCGCAGCCGGCGGTCAGGATCACGGCGTCCCGGGGGAGCGCCTCGGCCACGTCGGTGAAGTACTGCCGCTCCTTGTGGTGCCCGTCGCAGCCGGCCATGACCACGAAGCGCTTGATGGCACCGCTCTTGACCGCGTCGACGACCTTGTCGGCCACGGCCAGGACCTGGTCGTGGCCGAAGCCGCACATCACGCTGCCGCTCTCGATCTCCGTGGGCGCCGGACAGCGCTTGGCCTGCTCGATGAGCGCCGAGAAATCCTTGTGGCCACCCTCGGGGCGGTCGCCCACGTGCGGCAGGCCCGGGAAAGCTACCACGCCGGTGGTCCAGATGCGGTCGGCGTAGGCTGCCGTGGGCTTCTTGATGCAGTTGGTGGTCATGAGGATGGGGCCGTTGAACGAGGCGAATTCGGTGCGCTGCTCGAACCAGGCCCCGCCGTAGTTGCCCACCAGATTGTCGTACTGCTTGAAGAAGGGGTAGGCGTGGGCGGGGAGCATCTCGCCGTGGGTGTAGACGTCGACGCCGGTGCCGCGGGTCTGCTCGAGCAGGTCCTCGAGGTCGCGGAGGTCGTGGCCGGAGACCAGGATGGCGGGCTTGTCGCGCACCTCGAGGGTGACCTCGGTGGCCTCTTGCTTGCCGTAGCGGCCGGTGTGGGCGCCGTCGAGGCGGGCCATGACCTCCACCGAGACCTCGCCGGTCTTCAGGGCCAGCGCGGTGAGCACGCCCGGGTCGCTCTCGGTGGCGATGGCCGCCAGGGTCCGCACCAGGAACTGGTCGGTCTCGGGATTGGTCTGGCCCAGGGCGGCGGCGTGGTGGTCGTAGGCGGCCATGCCCTTCAGACCGAACAGGATCAGCTCGCGGAGCGATTGCACGTCCTCGTGGTCGCAGGCGGGCAGGCCGCTGCGGCCGACCGCGAGGGCGGGAGCCTCGATGAGGTCGGCGGCACGGTCGACGCGCTCTTCCCAGCTGCGGATGTCCTCGGGATCGAAGTTCACGTTGGTCACCGTGACGAACAGGCCGTCGGCGATCAGCCGCGCCGTACCGGCCTCGACCGCGTCGCGCGCCACCGCGCCGCGCGCCAGGCGGACCAGGCGGGCGATGAGCCCGTCGAGTTCGGCGGCGCACTCTGGCGTCTTGCCGCAGACTCCGCTCTCGTCGCAACCGGTCCCGTGGGCCGCTTCCTGGCACTGGTTGCAGAACATGGGGAAGGTCTCCATTGACTCGTCCTCCGTCAGGGTATGGCGCCGCGGCGCCGGGGCTCCTCGCGTCGATGGCGATAAGATCGTCCAACCGGAGCGCTCATGTCTTGACCGGGATCAAGGATGGAGAACAACAGCCCATCGGGGCCGTACGGCTCCCGGCCACGGCCCCTGTCCCGCAGACACTTCCCTCCAACCTCATCGATGTGCTAGGATTCGCAGGATTCCTTGGACTGGACCACCCGACCCCAGGAGCCTTGCCATGCGTCGCAACCCCCGCCTCCTGCCCGGCCTCGCCCTGGCGACCCTGCTGATCGCCCTGGCCGTGCCCGCCGGTGCCGATACGATCAACGTCACCACCTTCAATCGCGAGTTCTTCAACTGGGCCAACGTCCACGAGCAGACCTTCGCCTTCCCCGAGCAGCAGCTCTATTCCCAGGTGATCTGCCACATGGTGATCAGCTGCCCGGGCTCGCCCGCCGACTGCGACCCCTGGGACCGACTCGGCTGGTTGCGCCTGAAGCACGAGGTGGAACCCGGGGTCTTCGAGGATTACGAGCTGGTCCGCTTCATCACGCCCTACGACATCACCTACCCGAGCGGCCCGCAGACCTGCGCCTGGGACATCGACGTCACCGACTACCAGTTCCTGCTCCACGGCGCGGTGACGCTGAAGGCCTATATCGAGACCTGGATGGGCAACGACAACGGCTGGCTCCTGAACGTGTCGTTCGAGATGGTCCAGGGCGTCCCCGAGCGTGAGCCCTTCGCCATCGCGCAGCTCTATTCGGGGCGCAACGTGCGTTACGGCGATCCTGAAATGCCGGTGGCCGACAACCTGCCCGTGGTCCCGGTGACCGTCCCGGCCGAGGCCACCTGGGCTGCCGCCAAGATCTACGCCACCGGTCACGGCTTCCTCAACACCGACAACGCCGCCGAGTTCAGCTACAAGTGGCAGCGCCTGCGCCTCGATGGCAACACCCAGCAGCACTACCTCTGGCGCCCCGACTGCGAGTACAACGAATGCTCCCCCCAGCAGGGCACCTGGCAGTACGACCGCGCCGGCTGGTGCCCCGGCGACAAGGCCGAGCCGTGGACCGTCGACCTCAGCGACTGGATCACCGCCGGCGGGACCCACGACATGGTCCTCGAACTGCAGCCCTACGAGAACTGGTGCCGCCCCAACAACCCGGACTGCGTCAACACGGCCAGCTGCGAATGCGCCGGCCACGCCAGCTACCACATCATGGGCCAGGTGGTGTTCTACCGGCAGGCCACCACCGAGGTGGGCGACGGCCGGCCCCAGGACGCCGTGCTGCACCTGGTGGGCAACCACCCCAATCCCTTCAACCCGCAGACCACCATCCAGTACCATCTGGCCACGCCGGGACGGGTCGTCGTGAACATCTACGATGCCGAGGGCACGCTGATCCGGAGCGTGCAGCGCGACCACGCTGCGGGCGGCATGCAGAACTGGACCTGGCAGGGACGCGATGATGCTGGCCGGACGGCGCCGTCGGGGATGTACCTATACGAGGTGCGCCACGGGAACGAGCGGGTCGGCGGGAAGATGCTCCTGTTGAAGTAGAACGCCATCGGACGGACCAGCAGCCCGGTCGACGCATCCATCAGGATGGGACGACCGGGCTGCTTAGCTGTCCCTGGACGCTAGCGGAGCGTGCCGGATGGCCGCGTGGACGGCTCGCGAGATGCCGACCGGCCTGTTCGCTACTCTTTGAACGAGGCGAGCGCTTCATCCACCGACTCGAAGGTCGGGAAGATGGTCGTCAGGCTCGTCACCGAGAACAGACGGTCGATGCGTTCGCTCAGGTTGCAGATCTTCATCTGCCCCATGTTCTTCTTGAGGCTGGTCAAGCCGCTGACGAGGATCCCCAGGCCGGTGGAGTTGATGTAGCGCACCTTGCCGAGATCCAGGACGATGTCCACGTGCCCGTCGTCCACCAGCTTCTTGATCTCGTTGGTGAAGAGCTCGTAGTCCTTGCCGCCCATGATATCGCCGGACAGCTGCAGGACCATGGCCGTTTCCTGCGCGTTGCGGTTGATCTTCACCGGAACCCCTTCCTGAATCGCGGGGGGCAGCCCCGCGGAGCATTGTACATGTGAACCTATAATTTCGGGCCGAACGGGCGCGGCGCAAGCAGCAGTTCTCAGTCGAGCCCGTAGAAAGCGGCGGCGCCCTGGTCGCCGCTGGCGATCCGGGTGAAGAATTTCTCGAACATGGTCTCCTGGCCGGTCTGCGGATCGAGGTACCGCGCGCTGATCACCACCTCGCCGTCGGCGAAGACCTTGAACTTGACGTGATTGGTGGTCATGCCGCGCCGGGGATGCTCGATGAGGCTGGCGTGGCTGAAGACCAGGAATGCCTGATCGTTGCGTACCGACCCGGCCGCGAAGTACTCCCACGTGTCGACGACCATGCCCCCGATGGCCTCGGGGGCCTCGCTGGGCTCGTTGTCGGCGATGAGTTCGCAGCGACCGTATTCCACCACCACACGCACCGGGGTACCCTGGCGCAGGGTGGACAGGAGATGGTCGAAGTCGGTCAGCGGCTGGGAAACGGCGAGGGCCGAGGTGCTCAGGCACACGAGCAGACAGGCCAGTAGCGGCCACAAGCGATAGCGGATCAAGGTGCAGTCTCCCGGTTGAAGGCAGGACGAGCTGCCAAGATATACTGCACCGTACGGGGACTGTAAACCCTGGTCGCGGGTCAGCTGCGGTCGGCGCCTCGCTGACGATGGCCGGCCTGCCGCAGCTGGACCTCCCGCAACTGGACGGCGGCCCAGGGGTGGTCGGGCCGCAGTTCGAGGAGGGTCTGCAGGCTCAGGCCGGCCCGTGCCCATTGTCCGTGCTGCAGGGCGTCGCGCGCCTGGGTCTCGAACCAGCGGATGCGCTGGGGATCGTCGTAGCGCTGATAGCCCAGGGCGTCGAGACACCAGGGATGGCCGGGCAGGACGGCGGCCAGCAGGTCGTAGGCCACCGAGAGGCCCGTGGCGCTGTTGGCCAGGTAGACCAGCCCATCGCCCGTGGCGGGGCAGCCGGCCACCAGGGCCACCGTGTCGCCGTTGTCGCCCCACTGCCAGATGACCTCACCGTCCTGGCCGTCCATGGTGCCCCAGCCCAGGCCCCACCCCACGTGCGGGCTGCCCGCCGGCGATCCGGCCAGGCTGCATGCGGTCTGGGTCTGGATCATCTCGGCGTGCAGAGCGGGCGAAAGGCCTTCTCCGCGCAGACAGGCCTGCAGGAAACGGGCGTAGTCCCGGGCGGTGGTGTGCAGGCTGGCGGCGGCGCTGCCGTCGGGGCACTCGCGACGCGGCTGTGGGTGGCCCTGGGCATCGTGGCCCTGGGCGCGGTTGCCGGCGAAGTCCGCCCGCCACAGATAGCTGCTGTGGGACATGCCCAGCGGTGCGAAGACCTCGCGTTGTGCCATCTCCTCGAGGGTCAGTCCGGTGATGGCCTCGAGCGTCTTGCGCAGGAAACGGATGCCCTCGCCAGAGTAGATGAAGCGCGTGCCCGGCTCGGCGGCGAAGCGGATGCCCCAGTTGGGCAGGCCGCTGGTGTGGGTCAGGCACATGCGCGCGGTGACCAGGCGGTGGCGGGGATCGGCGGCCAGCCGCGGATAGGACGCGTACTGGACCAGGGGCGTGTCGAGGTCGATGACGCCGCGGTCGGCGAGCCGCAGGGTCAGGTAGGCGAAGAGGGTCTTGCTCAGCGAGGCGGCCTCGAACACGGTCTCTTGATCGACCGGCCCGCCAGTCCGGGCATCCCGGATCCCGAAAGCGCCGCTCCAGGAGAGAGAATCACCGTGGATCACGGCCATCGACAGGCCTGGGATGTCACCCAGCTCCATCAGGCGCGGGACGGCGTCCGTCAGGGTCGCGGCGTGCGGCACGGGGGGTCGTGTGGTGGTCGCCGCCAGGACGATGACGAGGCCGACCAGCAGGCGACCACGGGACATGGACTGAAGCACGATGGCATCTTCCGGGTTGCGGGCGCCATGGCTGGGGGGTGGCAACTCGCACAGGCGGACCGGCTGAACTGAAATTACGGAGATCCACCGCCAATGTTCCAAGAAATCATGATTCTTTTTCAGTGATCCTTGTCACGATTCCGTGGCCTGGCTTCGTCTTGGCGATCGCCCCCATCGACGGTATCATCGGTCGACCATGAACGATGCCTGCCCGCCTCGCCTCGCCCGCCTCGCACCCTGGGCCTACTCCCTGGGCATCGGGAGCGTGGTCCTCGGGGCCGCCTCGCTGGCGACCACCCCCTCCATCACGCCACTGGGTGGCCTCGGCCAGGCCTTCGCCGCCCTCGCCGCCGACCCCTTCGGCACCTCGCCCAATCCCATCCCGGCGCGTCTGCTCACACCTCTGGTTAGCTGGCTGCTGGGCCTGCGCGGCGATCTCGTGGTCTGGACCGTCCTGGCCTTCTGTCTCCTCCTGCCCACGCTGGTCGCCCGCTGGGCCCTGGCGCGTGGCTACGGGCGGACCGGCGCCCTCCTCGCCGCCGGAACCCTGGGCTTGACTCTCCTGGTGCGCACTTCGGTGCACTGCGGCGCCTACCCAGACGTGGTGACCTACCTCGGCCTGTTCGGGATCTGGGCGCTGCGCCGGCGGACCCGGCTGGCCGTGCTGATCTGGCTGCTCACCCTGCTCGACCACGAACGCGCGCTGTTGCTGCTGCCCTGGGTCGTGGCCCTGCTCGCAGGCAACGTCGGTCCCGAACCCGGCCGCCGTCGCTGGGCCTGGCTAGGTCCGCCCACCGCCGCGCTGATCTGGTTCGCGGTCCACCTGCTCCTGGAGTCCCGCCGCCCGGCGGTGCACGACACCGCCAGCTACCTGATCCCGCTGCTCAGCCACCCGCTCCGGTACTTCGAACTCTACGGCTACCTGCGTCCAGTGGTGGGATTCTACACCGCGCTGCAGTGGCTCTGGATACTGCCGCTGGCGTGGACCATCGGCCAGCTGCGCCGGCGTCGCTGGTCGCAGGTGGGCACGCTGGTCGGGTTGCCCATCCTGGCTGCCATGGCGGCCATGGTCCTGGCCTACGACTGGTCGCGCATGGCCGCACTGGCATTCCCCTGCCTGCTGCCAGCCCTGGAGGACGGCCTTGACCACGGCGGCCAGAGGTTCCGCCGGATCCTAGCCGGTCTGCTCGCGATCCAGATGCTCTGGCCCCAGACGTTCACCGCCGAAGGCGTGGTGGAATACATGCATGCCTGGGCACTGCCCTGGTAGAGGACGGTAGCTAGGATCGGGCCAGGTGGGCGCTCAGCCACCAGGTGGTCTCCACGAGCCGGTCCGGATCCACCCAGGTGACGATCTCCTGAGCGGCCAGGAGCTGGACCACATCCTCGGTGGGCACCGTCATGCCATCGAGGCCGCCGAGCGCCGTGTCGATGGTCTGCAATCCCAGCGGCAGCAGCGACCGGATCGTCGCCAGCGATGCCTCCCCGTTTCCCTGGAGGCGCAGCGCCAGCCGATCGGGGCCGATGCGGTCGGCACAGGCCTGCCAGAGGCGCGGGACATGGGCCCCGTGGTTGGCCGTGGCCGTGAGGCTCACCTCGAAGCAGCCGAGGTTGCGCAACTCGCCGCAGGTCTCCGCGGACGCGCTCGCCGAGTCGGTTCCGGTCAGTCGACCGCGCAGGCGGACGGCATGTTCGGCGGCCAGCCGCGCCAGGGGCTCGAGGCTGCGGAGCTGGTCCTCCACCGATCGCCCCCAGCGGCGGTGGGCGTCGGCCTCGCTGCCGCTGGCCGGCAGCAGGATCTCCGTGGCGCCGGCGGCGAGGCTGCCCTCGAGGCCGGCGAGGTCGGACACCATGACGGGGTAGCGCACACCGGATTGACGCGGCAGGCGCGGCAGGACGTCGGCGGCGGTGGCGATGGCCGCCACGTCGCGCAGGCCGGCGGCGAGCAGACGCTCGACCAGCTCGACCCGCAGGTCGGCCGGCAGGGCGAGGCCCTCGCCGACGACCTCCACCAGCGCCACGTGTCCGGGAACATGCCCCACGGTCAACCGATCCCTTCGAGCACCAGCAGCGGCTGTCCCTCGAGGACCTGGTCGCCAACGCCGTAGAGGATCTCCTTGACCGTGCCGTCCTCGGGCGCGCAGATGCTGTACTGCATCTTCATGGCCTCGATGACCATGAGCTGGCTGCCTCGCTTGACCTGGTCGCCCTCGTGGCACTGGACGCTCACCACGGTACCGTTGATCGGCGCGTCGAGCTGCCCCGCGGCCTCCTCCTCCTCGGCCGCCAGCGACGGAGCCGGCAGGGCGAAGGTGTGGACGTGGTGACGGAAGTGCACGGTGACCGCGCTGCTGGTGGCGGTGACGGTGGCCTTGAGCGTGTGCCCGTCCAGCTCGGCGAAGAGGCGCCGGCCCTGGAGGCTGGCCGCGGCGCTGATCTCGCGCGTTCCGAGGTCGAGGCGGTACTTGCCGGCGCCGGTGCGCACCACACCCACCAGGATCTCCTGGCCTTCGTGATCGAGCAGGCGAACCATGGTGTGCGCCGGACCGTTGAGCCGCCAGTCGGGCAGGTCGGCCCACGGCGAGTGCGGGTCGGCAGTGCGGTGAGCGCTCTGACGTGCCAGGCGAGACTGGCACTCCAGGATGTAGAGCGTCGCAAGTGCCTGGAACCGCTCGGGCGACAGGCCGTTGTTGCCCACCAGCAGGGCCGCGTGGTCGGTGAGGAAGCGGGTCGACAGGTCTCCGGTGACGAAGGGGCGCGAGTCGAGGATGTTGGCCAGGTAGTTGAGGTTGCTGGTCACGCCCACGATCCGGTACTCCTCCAGCGCCCGGTTGATGCGCCGCACCGCCAGCGGCCGCTGCTCGTCCCAGCAGACCAGCTTGGCGATCATGGGATCGTAGTGGCTTGTGATCTCGTCGTTCTCGCGCACGCCGCTGTCGATGCGCACGAAGCGTGAGGCCTCGGGTTCGGCCATGAAGGTGATGCGGCCGGGGGTGGGCTTGAAGCCGTCGTCGGGATCCTCGGCGTAGATGCGCGCCTCGATGGCATGGCCATTGATGTGCACATCCTCCTGACGCAGGGGCAACGCGTCACCCGCCGCCACCAGCAGCTGCCACTTCACCAGATCCTGGCCGGTGACCATCTCGGTGACCGGATGCTCCACCTGCAGCCGGGTGTTCATCTCCATGAAGTAGAAGCCGCCGTCCTCGCCGAACAGGAACTCCACGGTGCCGGCGCCCTGGTAGCCGATGACCTGGGCGGCGCGCACCGCCGCCTCGCCCATCTCCAGGCGCTGGGCGGGGGAGAGGCCGGGTGCGGGGGCTTCCTCGATGATCTTCTGATGGCGCCGCTGGATCGAGCAGTCGCGGTCGCCCAGGTAGATGCAATGACCCTGGCTGTCGGCGAAGACCTGCACCTCCACGTGACGCGGCCGGGCCAGGAACCGCTCGAGCAGCATGGTCTGATCGCCGAAGGCGCTCTGGGCCTCGCCACGGGCGAGTTGCAGCGCCTCGGCGAAGTCCTCGGGGCGCTCGACCACGCGCATGCCCTTGCCGCCACCGCCCATGGCGGCCTTGATCAACAGCGGGAAGCCGATTTCCTCGGCGGCGGCCGCCAGCACCTGGTCGTCCTGGTCGGTGCCGTGGTAGCCGGGCAGCATGGGCACGCCCGCGTCGGCCATGATCTCCTTGGCGCGGCTCTTGTTGCCCATGGCGTCGATGGCGTCGGGGGGCGGCCCCACGAAGATCAGATCGTTGGCGGCGCAGGCCCGGGCGAAGCCTGCGTTCTCGGAGAGGAAGCCGTAGCCGGGATGGATCGCGTCGGCCTCGGTCAGGCGGGCGGCCGCCAGGATCTTTTCCTGGACCAGGTAGCTCTCCCCGCTGGGTGCCGGTCCCAGACGGACGGCCTCGTCCGCCATGGCCACGTGCAGGGCGCCGGCATCGGCATCGGAGTACACGGCGACGCAGCGGATGCCGAGCTGGTGAGCCGTGCGGATCACGCGGCAGGCGATCTCGCCGCGGTTGGCGATGAGCAGCTTACGAAGCAACATTCACTCCTCGGTGGGCGCCCAGCTAGGCGGACGTCGGGCGAAGAACGCGGCCAGGCCCTCGCGACCCTCGGGACGGGCGCGCAGCTCGGCGATGGACTGGGCGGTCTCGCGGATCAGGCCGTCGTTGACCGGATGGCCGTGCACGCGGTGCACCAGTTCCTTGATCGCAGCCTGGGCGCCGGGGGCCCCGGCCAGCACGGCAGCGAGCCAGTTCGCCGTGGCCACCTCCAGATCGTCGACCACATCGTTGGCCAGGCCGTAGCGGACGGCGGTCTCGGCGGTGATCAGCTCGGCGGTCAACGCGCAGTGCCGGGAGCGTCGCGGACCCAGCGCGCGGACCACGTAGGGCGAGATCACCGAGGCGGCCAGACCAAGCCGCGCTTCGCTCAGGCAGAAGCGCGCCGCCGGTCCGGCGAACACCGTGTCGCAGCAGCAGCAGAGGCCCACGGCGCCGCCGTAGGCTGCGCCCTGCACCACCGCGAGCACCGGTCGCGGGAACGTATCCAGACGGCGCATGAGGTGGGCCAGGGCCACCGCGTCGGTGAGGTTGGTCTGACGGTCGGCCTCGGCCATGGCGCGCATGTCGTCGAGGTCGGCGCCGGCGCAGAAGTGCTTGCCCTCGGCGCGCAGGACCAGCGCCCGCACGTCTTCCTGGTCGGCGGCCCACTGCAGCAGCTCGGTCAGTTCGCGCACCATGACGCTGGAGAAGGCGTTGTGCTTCTCGGGGCGCGCCAGGGTCAGGGTGACCACGCCGCGCGGGTCGATGGCGGCATGGCAGGTTGTCCGGATCTCTTGCATCCCTGCTCCCATGGCTGGTTACATCCTGAAGACGCCGAAGCGGGTCTGGCCCACCGGGGCGTTGAGCGCTGCCGAGAGCCCGAGACCCAGGACGTCCCGGGTCTGGGCGGGATCGATGACCCCGTCGTCCCAGAGGCGGGCGCTTGCGTAGTAGGGGTGGCCCTGCTGTTCGTAGCGGCGCCGGATCGGTTCCTTGAACGCCTCGGCCTCCTCCTCGGTCCAGCTCTGGCCGCTGCGGGCCAGGCCGTCGGCCTTGACCGTGGCCAGCACGTTGGCCGCCTGCTCGCCGCCCATGACCGAGATGCGGGCATTGGGCCACATCCACAGCAGGGTGGGATCGTAGGCTCGGCCGCACATGCCGTAGTTGCCGGCGCCGTAGCTGCCGCCCACCAGCACGGTGAACTTGGGGACCTGGGCGCAGGCCACGGCGGTGACCAGCTTGGCGCCGTGCTTGGCGATGCCCTCGGCCTCGGCCTTCTGGCCCACCATGAAGCCGGTGATGTTCTGCAGGAAGATCAGCGGGATCCGACGCTGGCAGCACAGCTCGATGAAGTGGGCGCCCTTCATGGCCGAGTCCGAGTGCAGGATGCCGTTGTTGCCCAGGATGCCCACGGGGTAGCCGTACAGGTGGGCGAAGCCCGTGACCAGGGTGTCGCCGTAGCGGGTCTTGAATTCGTCGAATTCGCTGCCGTCCACGAGCCGGGCGATGACCTCGTGCATGTCGAAGAGGCGTTTGAGATCGGTGCCGACGATGCCGTAGATCTCGGTGGGATCGTAGAGCGGAGGGACCGGATCGCGCAGGTCGAGGTCCAGCGGCCGTCGTCGGTTGAGGTGCCGGACCGCCCGGCGAGCCAGGGCCAGGGCGTGGCGGTCGTCCTGGGCGAAGTGGTCGGCCACGCCGCTGACGCGGGTGTGCAGGTCGGCGCCGCCCAGCTCCTCGGAGGTGACCTCCTCGCCGGTGGCGGCCTTCACCAGCGGGGGTCCGCCCAGGAAGATGGTGCCCTGTTCCTTGACGATGATGGCCTCGTCGGCCATGGCGGGCACGTAGGCGCCGCCGGCGGTGCAGAGTCCCAGGACCACGGCGATCTGGGCGATGCCCGCCGCCGACATGTTGGCCTGGTTGTGGAAGATGCGGCCGAAGTGGTCGCGGTCGGGGAAGACCTCGTCCTGGTAGGGGAGGTTGGCGCCTCCCGAGTCCACCAGATAGACGCACGGCAGGTGGCAGCGCGCGGCTATCTCCTGCGCGCGCAGGTGCTTCTTCACGGTGAGCGGATAGTAGGTGCCGCCCTTCACGGTGGCGTCGTTGGCCACGATCATGCACTCGCCGCCCTCGATGCGGCCGATGCCGGTGATCAGGCCGGCCGCCGGCACCACGTCGTCGTAGACCTCGTGGGCGGCGAGCTGGCTCAGCTCGAGGAACGGCGACCCCGGGTCCAGGAGCGCCTGGATCCGGTCGCGGGGGAGCAGCTTGCCCCGGGCGAGGTGGCGCGCCTGGGATTTCTCGCCGCCGCCGCTCTCGATCGCGGCGATCACCCGCTGCAGGTCGGTGAGCTGCTCGCGCATGGCCTGGTCGTTCTGGCGGAAGAGGTCGCTGCGGGTCAGCACGCGGCTGCGGATGACGCTCACGCGTCGCCTCCCTTCAGACGCCGCTGCTTGGCGGCCTCGGCGCCCTCGGGATGGGTCTCCTCGAAGAGCTCGCGGCCGATGAGCAGGCGACGGATCTCGCTGGTGCCGGCGCCGATCTCGTAGAGCTTGGCGTCGCGGAGCAGGCGGCCGGCGGGGAACTCGTTGATGTAGCCGTTGCCGCCGAGGATCTGCACGGCGTCCAGCGCCATGCGCGTGGCGGTCTCGGCGGCGAAGAGGATGGCGCCGGCCGAATCCTTGCGCGTGGTCTCGCCGCGATCGCACGATTGGGCCACGGTGTAGACGTAGGCGCGGGCGGCGTTGGTCAGGGTGTACATGTCGGCGATCTTGGCGCGGATCAGCTGGAACTGGCCGATGGACCGGCCGAACTGCCGGCGGTCGTGGACGTAGGGGATCACCAGGTCGAGGCACGCGCGCAGGATCCCCAGCGGTCCGGCGGCCAGGACGACCCGTTCGTAATCGAGCCCCGACATGAGGATGTTCACGCCCTCCTCGGCGGCGCCGAGCACGTTGGCCACGGGCACCGCGCAGTCCTCGAACACCAGCTCGCAGGTCTGCGACCCGCGCATGCCCAGCTTGTCGAGCTTCTGGGCGGTGCTGAACCCGGGCATGTCCTTCTCGATGATGAAGGCGGTGATGCCCTTGGCGCCGCGGTCGGGCTCGGACTTGCCGTACACCAACAGCGTGTCGGCCTCCGGGCCGTTGGTGATCCACATCTTGGTCCCGTTGAGCACGTAGTGGTCGTCGCGGAGTTCGGCGCGCAGCCGCATGCCGGCCACGTCGCTGCCGGCGCCAGTCTCGCTCATGGCCAGGGCGCCCACGTGCTCGCCGCTGACCAGCTTGGGCAGGTACGTTCGCCGCTGCTCGTCGTTGCCGTTGCAGAAGATCTGGTTGACGCAGAGGTTTGAGTGGGCGCCGTAGCTCAGGCCCACCGAGGCCGAGGCGCGGCTGATCTCCTCCATGGCCACCACGTGGGCCAGGTAGCCGAGGCCGGCGCCGCCGTACTCCTCGCTCACGGTGATGCCCAGCAGCCCGGCCTCGCCCAGCTTGCGCCAGACCTCCTGGGGGAACGCATTCTCCTGATCGATGCGCTCGGCCAGGGGTGCGATCTCGCGGCGGGCGAATTCCTGCACGTGGGCGCGCAGGAGATCGATCGCCTCGCCATGGTCGAAATTCAGTTCATGGTAGTGGGTGGCCATGGCTCTCCCCGCGCTGTGTTAGGGCTGGAGGTCAATTCTGACCGGACATGTTCGGTATGAAACACCGAAATCGCCAGAGCGGGGGAGGGGACGGACGAGGCCGCCCCGGAGTGGGGGTCGGCCTCGTCGGGGGAGCGGGCTGATCGTTCAGCGAGCCAGCACCTCGGTCTGCAACAGCTGCCGGGTCTCCATCAGCTCGGTGCGCAGTTGCTTGTGCAGGAGATAGCGGGCGGCGGCGGTCACGGGGGCGCCGGGCGCGGGGTCGTCGCCGAACAGGCTCTCCAGCAGACCCGGCTGTTCGGGCAGGTGGACCACGCTGAGGGCTGTCTCGGGCGCCACACCGGCGAGGCCGGCCGCCTCGCGGATCGCCGCCTGCAGGTTGCCGAGCCCGTCGATCAGGCCGTTGGCCACGGCCTCGCGGCCGGTGAAGACGCGGCCATAGGCGAGCTGTTCGGCCTCGGCGAAGGAGAGTCCGCGCTGCTGGGCCACCTCGTGCAGCCAGTCGGCGAAGCCGGCCTCGTGGGCGGCGGTGAAGGCCTCCCATTCGTGATCGGTAGGTGCGCGGTCGTCACGACCCAGCCCCGCCAGCGGGCCCACCTCGACTCCGTCCTTGTCCAGGCCGATGCGGTCGTACAGCCCGCTCATGTCGAAGTAGCCGCTGATCGAGCCGATGGAGCCCACCACGCTCAGGGGGTCGGCCAGTAGACGGGTGGCCCGGAACGCGATCTGGTAGCCGCCCGAGGCCGCCACGTCGCCCATGGAGACCACGGTGGGCTTGGCCGCGGCGCAGAGCGCCACCTCGTGGCCGATCAGGTCGCTGGCCAGCCCCTCGCCGCCGGGCGAATCCACGCGCAGGACGATGGCCGCCACGTCGTCGTCGAACCGTGCCCGCTGCAGATCGGCCACCACCGACTCGTGCCCCATGGTGATGCCCAGCAGCGGGTTGACCCCGCTCTGGCGGCCGGCGATGGTGCCCTGGGCGTGGATCACCGCCACGGTGGCCTTGCCCTTGCGGCCCAGGTCCTTCCAGGCGACGTCGCGATAGTCGGCGGGAGTGACGGTGGGCAGGACGTGAAGGTCACTGTCGGTCAGCAGGCGCGCCTCGAGATCCTGCCAGTAGAGCAGGCCGTCGATCAGGCCGAACTCGTGGGCCTGCTGCGGCAGCAGCGCGGCGTGGTCCATGGCCGCGAGCAGGCGCTCGCGGGTGAGGCCGCGTTCGCGCTCGAGGGTGCCAGTGACCTCGTCCCAGTTCCGTTCGAGCACGCGCTGGGCCTGGGCGCGGACGGGGTCGGTCATCTCGGTCTCCATGACCAGCTCGGCGGCGCCCTTGAACTCGCGGATCTTCGAGATGTGCGGTTCGATGCCCAGCTTGTCGAGCATGGCGCGCAGGTGCATGGACTCGCGCCGCAGGCCGCGGACCTCGCAGTAGCCGCCGCGCGGCTGGTAGATCGAGTCGCAGGCCGCCGCGAGGTAGAGCGTCTTCAGGTCTAGGTAGTCGCCCCAGGCGTACACGGGCTTGCCGGTGTCGCGCACCGCGGTGATCCCGTCGCGCAGCTCCTGCAGCGAGGCCCAGCCGGCGCCGTTGGCCGCCGAGAGCTTCCAGATCACGCCGGCGACGCGGTCGTCCCGGGCGGCCTTGGCCATGGCGTCCAGCGCGTCCTGGAGCGTGAGCGTGTCGTCGGCCAGGAGGTTGGCGGGGAAGCTGCCCGGCGGTGCGTACTCGGGCAGATCGCCGTAGAGGTCGAGGATCAGCCAGCTCTCGTCGGCGATGTCGGGCTTCTGGCTCAGGACGAGGTAGGCCGCGCCGGCGATCACGGCGAGCACGATCACCAGCGACAGCAGGCTGAGGGCGACCTGGCGGACGAGCCGGTGGCCGAAGCTTTCGTGAGCCATATGGAATCCTCCCGGGGGATTGGTGGACGCGGAGCGTAGCGGGGTCGGCTATCATGACGCAAGCCCTGGAAAGAGGTTGCCTGGCACGGGACTTGATCCAGGACTGAAAATCTCGTTTAGAAGCGAGCTCCAGAGTGCAAGGTGCCCGCCTGGATCCGACCACCGGAGGGATGTCGACATGCCTGGCTACCGAATGATTCCGCGACGTTTCGCAACGCTCTTCATGCTGACCGTGGCCGCCTGCTTCTGCTGCACGCTGCCCGCCCGCTCGGCCGAGACCTCGGTGGGGCTCGGCCTGGGCGCCACCGCCGGCTTCGGCGTGCAGGGCGACTTCACGTTCGAGCACTTCACCCGCGACGTGCCGCTTTCGCTGCGCCTGTCGGGCGCCTACTCGGGCCGCGACGCCGGCCATGCCCTCGACGCCCGCCGCGTGTTCATCAACAACAACACCAACGGCACTCCCGAGACCTCGGCCAGCACCTGGCAGCTCCGCCTCGACCTGCTCTTCCCGGTGGCCACCCTGGGCCGCACCCCCCTGCACCTGGGCCTCGGCGCCCGCAAGGCCTTCTTCACGGGCTCGTTCGACTACGTCGGCGGCAACGAGAAATTCGACGTGACCAGCGATCCCTGGGGCGTGGGCGCGTTTCTGGAGGCGGCGTTCACGGTGTCCGACAAGCTGGACTTCACGCTCCAGCTCGGCCTCGACCAGTACTTCAAGAGCCGCCTCGAGGGCCACGACACCGCCTACGAGCCCGACGGCGACGACGTCAACCCGCGCGAGGACTACACCTACGACGATGCCGACGCGGCCATCAACCAGCCCAAGACCGAGTGGTTCGGCCTGATCGGCCTGCGGCTGGGCTTCGGCGGCTGATCGGCGGTGGCACGCGCGGCAGTGGCGACCACGGCCGGCCGGTGAGATCATGCCCCCATGCATGTCCCGAACCGGAGGTCCGACCGTGCGGCGTTCCCTGCCCGTGATCCTCGCCATCCCCATGCTGCTCGCTACCGGGTGCGGCGACCAACCCGCATCCGGGTTGCCAGAGGGCTTCCACGTCCTGGCCGAAGCCCGCGCCGATCTGGCCGGCGGCGCGGACACGCTGGTCCGCCTGGTCGGTCGCGCGGGACCGGGCGAGGGCCCGTTCCGGCAGGATCTCCGCCTGGCGGTGGGCCGTTCGGCCCGGCTCTGGCCCCTGCCCAGCGCCTGCGCCTCGGGCTACGAGCCCGTTCTCGAACTGGTCGACGTGACCGGCGACGGCCGGCCGGAGGTGGTCGTCACCGCCGACACCGGCGGCAGCGGCGGCCTCGTCAACGCGGTCGTGGTGGGGGTGGAGCGCGAAGGGGACCACTGGCGCTACCGGCCTCTCTTCGACACCGAGAGCGGGGTGCGCCCGGCCTTGACCGGGGCCCTCGTCACCGGGTTCGCGGCTCGCCTCGAGATCCGCGTGGCCGGCCAGGCCGATCGCACCGAGCGTCTCGACCTGGCGGGCCGCCGCGATCGCTACCTGGCAGCCGGCATCTACGCCGAGGACGGCCAGCTGGCCAGGCCGGTGGAGATCTGGGGGGACGCGCTCATGGCGGTCGAGCCTCTGGGGTCGACCGAGGGCGGTCCGGGCCTGCGGCTGATCCAGCAACCAAGGGGAACAGCCAACGCCGATCGACTGGCCGAGGTGGTCACCGTCCTGGCCTGGCGCGATCAGTCCTGGCAGGCGGTGGACGTCGCCGTCCGCCCGCTGGAGCGCTAGATCCGGTCGAGCAGCGCGCGCACCTCGCTCAGCAGATCGCGCGCCGGCACCGGCTTGAGCAGGAAGGCGTCGATGGCGGCGTCCCTCAGCCGTGACTCGAACGCGTCGTCGGTGATGCCGGAGCAGAGGATCACCGGCAACCCGGGGCACTGGCGACGCATCTCGCCGGCGAGTTCGAGGCCGGTGCGGCCGGGCATGGTCTGGTCGCAGATCACCAGCCTGATGCTTTGACGATGGTCGGCGAGCGCCGCGAGCGCCGCATCGGGGGTCGCCGCCGTGGAGACGCGGTAACCCTGGCGCGTCAGGAGCGCGTCGAGGAAGCGGACGATCTCCGCCTCGTCGTCCACCACCAGTAGGTGTTCGCCCCGGCCTGCGCCGAGCGTCGGGTCGGTTGGCGCCAGCTCGGGAGCCGGCTCCTCCTCGGTGGCCGGCAGGAAGACCGTCACCGTGGTCCCCGCGCCAGGCCGGCTGTGGGCCTGGAGCTTCCCGCCGCAGCTGGTCACGATGCCGTGCACCGTGGACAGTCCCAGCCCGGTGCCCTCGCCCACGGCCTTGGTGGTGAAGTAGGGCTCGAAGGCGCGGGCGAGGACCTCTGCGGTCATCCCGCTGCCCGAATCGTGCACCGCCAGCTCGGCCCAGCAACCGGGTCCGGGCTCCTTGTCCGTGCCGGTGGGATTGATCCGCGTGGCGAGCTTCAGGCCCAGCACCCCGCCGTGCTCGCGCATGGCGTGGAACGCGTTGGCGGCCAGGTTCATCACCACCTGGTGGAGCTGGGCGGGGTCGGCCAGGACGGGCGGGCAGGTATCGTCGAGGTCCAGTTCGATGGCAATGGTGGCCGGCAGCGAGCTGCGGAGCAGGCCCGCGATCTCGCCGACGATGTCCTGCAGGCTCACCGCCTGGGTCTTGGGGTCGTGGCGGCGCGCCAGGGTGAGGATCTGCTGCACCAGGGCGGTGGCGCGCTGGCCGGCGCGCAGGACGCCGTCGAGGTAGCCGCGGACCTGATCCGCCCCGGCGGGCAGATCCTCCTGGGCCAGCTGGGCGTAACCCATGAGCGAGGCCAGGATGTTGTTGAAGTCGTGGGCGATGCCCCCGGCCAGGGTGCCCAGCGATTCGAGCTTCTCGGCCTGGCGCAGGCGGCGCTCGAGGAGCTGGCGCTGGCGATCGGCCTCGTGGCGGTCGGCGATGTCGCGCGCTACCACCACCACGTAGGGGATGTGGCCGAGCTGATGGCGGCCGAGGGTCATCTCCACCGGGACGATGGTGCCGTCGGGACGGGCGAGGTCGACTTCCATGAGCGTCCGCCGGGGCGCGTCTGGTCGGGCCAGGCTCTCCAGACGCGACCAGACCTCGGTGGGCAGCACCTCGGAGAGCGGTCGGGTGAGCATGGCATCCCGGGGGTGGCCGAGGAGCCTGCTGGCGGCCTCGTTCACGTCGAGCAGGCGGCCGCCGGGCAGTTCGGCGCAGAGGATGGCATCGTGTGCGTGGTCCAGGAGCTGCCGGAACCGCTCGAGCTCCACCAGCTTCTGGCGCAGTTCGGGGTAGTAGGTCTTGCGTTGCGAGCGCTCGCCAAAGCCGAGGATCCGCGCGCGCAGATCCTCGCGGGGCTCGGGCTGGTCAGAGGACCTGCTCATAGATCCGCTCCACCTCCTCGCGACTCAGCTCGCGGGGGTTGGTGACCATGCAGGGATCGGCCAGGGCGTTGGCTGCCAGATCGCGCAGCTCGGCCTGGGTCACGCCCAGGTCGCGCAGGCGGGTGTCGATACCGACGCGGCGCCCGAAATCCACCAGCGCCGCGACCAGGGCCTCGCTGCCCGCGGCGGCATCCAGGCCCAGCGCGGTGGCGAGCTTGGCGTACTGCTGCGGCACCGCCGAGAAGTTGATGGCCACCGCCACCGGCAGCAGGATGGCGTTGCAGAGCCCGTGGGGCAGGTCCTTGCGGCCGCCCAGGCTGTGCGCCATGGCGTGGACCACGCCGAGGCTGGTGTTGGAGAAGGCCAGGCCGGCCTGCAGGCTGCCGAGCATCATGCCGCTGCGGGCGTCCACGTCGTGGGGCGACGTGATGGCCTGTTCCAGGTGCTGGTGGATGAGGCGCACGGCCTCCAGGGCATGCAGGTCGGTGAGCGGCGAGTGGGCGTTGGAGGCCAGCGCCTCCACGGCGTGGGTCAGCGCGTCCAGGCCCGTGGCGGCGGTCAGGTCGCGGTCCATGGTCACGGTCATGGCGGGGTCGATGAGCGCCTTGTCGGGCACCATGGACTTGCTGATGATGGCCAGCTTGGTGCCGCGCTCGGGATCGAGGATGATGGCGAACTGGCTCACCTCGGACGCCGACCCGGCCGTGGTCGGCAGGCAGACCAGCGGCGGCCCGGGCACGGGCACCAGGTCGACCCCCTCGAACTCGGTGATCGGCCGCTCGTTCACCGCCACCACGCCGATGGCCTTGGCACAGTCCATGGGGCTGCCGCCGCCCAGGGCCACGATGGCGTCGCAGCCGGCCGCGAGATAGCGCTCGGCGCCGGCCGAGACCTCGCCGATGCGCGGGTTGGGGCTGATGTCGAGGAAGCGGGTGACGCGCAGGCCCTCGGCCGCGAGGATGGCCTCGACGTCGTCGACCCAGCCGGCCTCGGCCAGCCGCGGACCCGCGGCCAGCAGCACGTGGGTGGCGCCCAGGGCGCCGACGCTGTGGCCGGCGAGCTGGCGGCAATCCCAGCCGAAGACGAACTCGGGGGCGACGAACTTGCGCCAGGTCGTGGCGGGATCAGGTCGGCTCATGGGTTACCTCCCGCGGCCAAGCATAGGCAGGGTCGCCAGGCAAGGCAATGTCAGACGAAACCGCCGGTCCCGAGGGACCGGCGGTTCGTATGATCGCGGGCGGTCTGGTCGCTACTTGACCAGGCTCAGCTTGCGGACCTGCATCACGGTCTTGCCGATGCGCAGGCGCGCGAAGTACTGGCCGCTGGCCACCGCGCTGCCGCCGGCGTCCTGGCCGTCCCAGGTCAGCTGATAGTCGCCCATGGGCAGGCGCTCGTTGACCAGGGTGCGGACCAGCTCGCCGCGGATGTTGTAGATGTTGAGCTGGGTCAGCTCGTCGCGGGCCACCACGAAGCTCAGCTTGGTGGCGGGGTTGAACGGGTTGGGGTAGATGGACTTGAACCCGCCGGCCGCCTCCACGGTCGGGGTGTCCTCCACGCCCACCCAGTCGGTCAGGATGATGAACTCGTCGCTCAGGGGGGTGACCTGGAACGCGCTGAAGGCGTAATCCATGTAGCCCTCGGCGTAGATCACGTCGCCGACCGTGGGCGTGTAGGACAGGGGCACCGCGGGCTCCACCTCGACGCTGTCAGCCCAGGCCTCGGTGTCGCTGACGTAGAACTCGAGGTACTCGCTGGTGCCGAGGACCTTGGCGGCGTAGGTCTTCACCCAGACGCTCTCGTAGGCCTCGCCCAGGTAGCCGTTGCCGTCCTCGAGGGTGTTGTCGGCCAGCACACGGGTGCGCACGCGCTCGGGTTCGGGCAGTGCGGTGCCGAAGCCCACCAGGTTCACGGCGTCGGCGTTGTGGGGGATCATCTCGGAGAGGTCGTAGTACTCGTCGCCGTAGCCGCCGACCTCGACCTCGTCGCCGCGGAAGTACTCGTAGGTGGCGCTGCTCTCGTAGACCAGCACGGCGCCCCAGCGGTAGCCCTCGGTGGGGTGGGGCTCGAGGGTCTGCAGGATGAACTTGCTGTTGGCGCCGGCCTCGTTCTCGCCGGCCGCGGTGATCACGCCGTGGATGTTCAGGACGCGGTCCAGATAAGGCGTGGTCTGGTCCTCGGCGTCGGGGTCGACGTACTGCAGGTCGTAGATCGGGGTCATGCCCACGGCCACCCGGGAGAAGCCGTCCGGCGCGTTGCCGGGCAGGGTGACGGTCTGGTCGCCGTCGTCGGTGGCCTCGACGTAGTAGTCGATCTGGCTCTGGGGATGGCCCGCGGGGATGGTGCCTTCCCAGTAGTCGTCGCCCTGATCGACCATGGCGACGCTGCTCCAGCTGCCGGGGGTCTCCCCGTCGCTGTTGCGGTAGAAGACGTTGGCGCTGGCCACGGCGCTGTTGTCCTCGATGGTGGCCGAGACGATGATCGGGGCATCGGGCATGACGACGTAGTTGTCGAGCCGCACGTTGCTGATCACGGGCAGGGTGTCGCCCATGGGGTCCTCGACGAGGTCGCTCTGGTAGCGCGGCTTGAGCTCGATGAGGGCGTTGTACTTCACCACGGGGCTGATGACCTTGTACTCGTCACCCACCGCCACGGCGCTGAAGTCGATGCCGGTGGTGTCGTCGATGTAGACGACCAGGTCCTCGGCGCCACCGGTGGCCAGCGTGAATTGGTCCGTGTCCACCGAGGAGACGATGCCGATGACCGACACGAGCTCGCCGACCCACTCGTAGTCGCTGAGGATCTCGGCGGGCGTGGCCTCGATGGGCGTGGGCAGCGTGCCCGTGCCGGTCACGTCCACCGTGGGGTTGGGCGTGATCTGGATCTCGCCGCCGTAGACGCCCACGGGGCCGGTGACCGTCACCGTGCTGCCCAGGACCGCACCGGTGCCGTTGAGGAAGAAGCCGATGCCGCCGGTGCCGTCGTGGATGTAGTGGGTGCCGCTGTTGTAGACGCCGGGAGGCGCGAAGACCACGCCGGTGATGGTGACGGTCTCGCCGGCGTAAGGGCTGTCCGGGTCACCGGTCTCGGTATACTGCTGGATCTGATCGATGGTCTGGGCCACGCCCATGCCCGCGATCAGCGCGACGAGGAAGATGCTGGTGAGCAATGTCTTCATCCTGTGGACTCCTTGAGGCTCGGATACGAGAACCCTGAACGACTCGCATGGTGTCAAGCGATGGCTGACGAGTGGGCCGGGGCGCGATCCAGACGGCGATTGTTACCAGTCCAACGACTGGGGTCCCTCTCCGGGTATGCAAACCCGCGGGAGGATTACGGCCTCCCGGGATATGCGATCTCCTGGCTCTGGTCGGGCGCATTATAACACAAGGAAACCCGGGGTTCCAATCCCCCCGGGTTAAAAATCCTTGAGAATTTTCAATTCAAAAGCCGGCTAAATGATGGATCGTCCGGTCATTTCCTGGGGTTTCGGCAGATCCAGCAGGTGGAGGATGGTGGGCGCGATGTCGGCCAGCCCCCAGCCCTCGTCGGCGATCCGGTCGGTCTGGCCCGCGAACTCCTTGCCCGCCACCACGAAGGGGACCCGGCTGAGGCTGTGCTGGGTGAGGACCTTGCCGCTCTGGTCGAGCATCTCGTCGCAGTTGCCGTGGTCGGCGGTCACGAGCCAGATGGTGCCCGCTTCCAGGCTGGGTGGCATGATCTCGGCCAGCAGGCGGTCGAGGGTCTTGACCGCGGCGACGGCGGCCTCGAACACGCCGGTGTGGCCCACCATGTCGCCGTTGGCGAAGTTCACGATGACCACGTCGTAGTCGCCGCCGCGGCACGCCTGGGCCACCACCTCGGCCACCTCGGGCGCCGACATCTGGGGCTGCAGGTCGTAGGTGGCCACCCTGGGCGAGGGCACCAGCTTGCGCACCTCGTGGGGCCAGGGATCCTCGCGGCCGCCGTTGAGGAAGTAGGTCACGTGGGCGTACTTCTCGGTCTCGGCGGTGCGCAGGTTGCGGATGCCGTGCTCGGCGAAGATCTCGGCCAGGCCGTGGTGCGGCTGCTCGGGCGTGAACACGGCGGGCACGTCGGCCAGCTTCTCGTCGTACGGGGTCATGGTCAGGTAGTTGACCCGGGGACGCCGCTCGGGGCCCCAGCCCTCGAAGCTGGGGTCCATGAACGCCCACGTGAGCTGGCGCGCGCGGTCGGCGCGGAAGTTCCAGAAGAAGACGCTGTCACCATCCTCGACCCGGTCGCCCGTGAGGACCACCGGCAGCATGAACTCGTCGGTGACGCCCTCGTCGTAGCTGGCCTGGATGGCGGCCAGGGCGTCATCGGCGCGTGGGCCCTCGGCGTCGACGATGGCGTTCCAGGCCTTCTCGTTGCGGTCCCAACGCTTGTCGCGGTCCATGCCGTAGTAGCGGCCCATGACGGTGGCCACGCGGCCGGCGCCGATCTCGGCGAGCTTGGCCTGGAGTTCCTGCACGTAGCCGAGGCCGCTGTGCGGGTCGGTGTCGCGGCCGTCGAGCAGCGCGTGGATGCAGATGTCGGTGAAGCCGGCGACCTTGGCCTCGCGGACGATGCCGTAGAGGTGGTCGGTGTGGCTGTGGACCCCGCCGGGGGAGACCAGGCCGATCAGGTGCAGGCGCTTCGTGCCTTCGAGGCCCTTGCGGGTGAACTCGCGCCAGGCGGGACGCTGGGGAAACTCGCCGTCCTCGAGGCTCTTGCCGATGCGCACCAGCTCCTGGTACATGACGCGGCCGGCGCCGATGGTCAGGTGGCCCACCTCGCTGTTGCCCATCTGGCCCTCGGGCAGGCCCACGGCGAGGCCGGAGGCGTCGAGGACGGTGTGGGGATACGTCTTGAAAAGGCTGTCGAAGAAGGCGGGCTTGGCGGCGGTCAGGGCGTTGCCGCGGTCGGGGTGGTCGTCCTCGCGGTAGCCGACGCCGTCGAGGATGCAGAGCACGAGGCGCGGGCGGGGCTGGTCGGTCATGGGGAAGGCTCCCGGCAGGCAGGTCAATCGGTGTCCACGGCTCCGGCGGGCAAGCGCCAGATCTCGGTATCGCTCAGCGCCAGGAGCACGGTCCGTCCGAGGCTATATAGCGCGGATCCCGGCCTCTCGCCAACGCTCTCTTCGCCCTCCTCGCGCACGCGGCAGACCGCGCCGGCCTGCAGCACGGCGCGGGTGACCTCGCGGCCGTCGGCGAGCAGTTCGCTCACGCGGAGGTTGCCGCGCCGGACCACGAGGTCGCAGGGCGGCTCGGGGTGCAGGAGCTCGTCGGGGATGAGCTCGAGGCGGACGCACTGGGGGCGCAGGCGGTCGATCAGTGCGCGGCGGGTGGCGAAGAGGCGGGCGTCGCGGTCCAGGGCGAGGGTGCCGGGGGGGAGGTCGAGGGGGGCTTGGAGGTCGTCGAGTTCGGTGGGCATGGGGGTTCTTTCGGGATACGGGTGTTGCAGTACGCCGGGTCCGGGACGTCCGCTCCGGATCGCTGCTTCTCAGGTTAGGCAGGGACACCCGGGAAGGCAACGCGCATCTGGGATTCCGGTCGTGGCGAGACGCTTGACCATCTGGGCAACAGGGCTTACGTTCCCCACGTCCGTTAGGGGTGGCTGGAAAGCCTGAGATCACACCCTCCGCACCTGACCCGGGTCGTACCGGCGTAGGAAAACGGAAACCGCCCGATCTCTCATCTTCCGCCACCGGCCCTGTCCAGGAGCCGGTCTTTTTTCGGCTCCCGCATACCGATCCACGAAGCGAGGTTCGCCATGTCCGAACGTCCGCATCGCGTGGCGGCGGCGGGAATCAGCGTCCTGATCCTTGCCCTGCCCTGGGTGGCCAGCGCCACCGGAGCGGCCGACACCACCGCGCCCGACGACACCACCCGGGTGCCGGTCTACCAGGAGGAGGAGGTCGTCGTCATCGCCTCGCGTTACGGCACCGACGTCCACCTCAGCCAGACCAACCTGCCCCGTCCCGCCATCCGCCGCGCGCGCACCGCCGCGGACATCCCCATGCTGCTGCAGGACATCCCCGGCGTCTTCAGCTACAGCGACGCCGGCAACGGCATCGGCTACACCTACCTGAAGATCCGCGGCTTCGACCAGCGCCGCGTGGGCGTCCTGGTCAACGGCATCCCGCTCAACGACCCCGAGGACCACCAGGTCTACTGGGTCGACCTGCCCGACCTGGCCTCGAGCCTCGAGGACATCCAGGTGCAGCGCGGCATCACCAACGGTGTGGGCGGCGTGACCGCCATCGGCGGCAGCGTGAACCTGGTGACCGACGTCCTCGGCGACCATCCCAAGGGCCGCGCCACCGTCGAGGCCGGCAGCTACGGCACCAACCGGCGCATGCTCAGCTACCGCACCGGCGAACTGGGCCAGGGCTTCTCCACCGGCCTGCGCCTCAGCCAGCTCGAGAGCGACGGCTACCGCGAGCGCGCCGGCAGCGAGCAGTGGGCGGTGTTCTGGTCGGGCCGCTGGCGCAGCGAGCGCCACCTGCTGCAGGCCAACATGTACACCGGCAAGGAGCTCACGCACCACGCCTGGGACCCGGCGCCCGCGTCGGTGCTCGCGGAGAACCGCCGCTACAACCCGGAGCAGTACTGGAACGCGGTGGACGACTTCCGCCAGCCGCACTACGAGCTGCACTGGGAGTGGGACCTGGCCGAGAACCTCCTCCTGCGCAACAGCGTCTACCACGTCCACGGTCGGGGCTTCTACGAGAACTACAAGCAGGACGAGAGCGCCTGGCTCTTCAGTCTCGACCGCCTCGACGGCTTCGAGACCGACACCGACACCGACTTGGTCCGCACCAAGTGGGTCCGCAAGGACCAGACCGGCTGGGTGCCGTCGCTGCTCTGGGAACACTCGGGCGGCCGGCTCGTGGTGGGCGGCGACTGGTACACCTTCCACAGCAACCACTGGGGCGACGTCCTCCTGGCGGGACCCGACGCCACCGGCGGCATGCTCACCCCCTTCGACATCCCCGACGGCTACAAGTACCACCACTACACCGGCGACAAGGACGCCTGGTCGGCCTACCTCAACGAGCGCTGGGAGCTCCTGCCTGGCCTCACCCTGCTCGCCGACCTCCAGTTCCAGCACCGCGCGTACGACTTCCTGCAGGAGGAGGTCGGCAACTTCACCGGCGACCTGCGCAACGCCTACGCCGTGGAGTACGACTTCTTCAACCCCAAGGGCGGCCTCTTCTGGCAGACCCCGCTGCGTCCGGGCGGCGGCAGCCTCGGCGTCTACGGCCACGTCGGCGTCACCCACCGCGAGCCCGCCGACACCGACTACTGGGGCGCCTGGGCCGGCCCCGACGACCTGGGCCAGACCCCGCTGTTCAACCAGCGCACCGAGGTCCGCGGCGCGGGCGGCGCCGTCGAGTACGTCCGCTGGTCCGACGCCCAGATCGACGAGGAGAAGGTCACCAACTGGGAGGGCGGCCTGGCCTACCACGCGCGCGACCTGAGTGTCACGGTCAACGGCTACTACATGGACTTCGCCAACGAGATCGTGGCCACCGGCTACTGGGACGCCGACAACAACCGCACCGCCCGCACCAACGCCGAGCAGACCGTCCACAAGGGCCTGGAGCTCGGCCTCCGCTGGCGCCCGCACCGCGACCATCGCCTCTCGGTGGGGCTCAGCCGCAGCTGGAACGAGTACGACCGCTTCCGCTTCGAGGTCCCCGACCCCGAGGGCGGCGACCCCTACGTCGAGGACTACTCGGGCAACCCCATCGCCCTGTTCCCCGAGGCGCTGGCCTCGGCCACCTGGACCAGCCGCGTCGGCGCGCTCTCGGGCGACCTGCGCGTGCGCCACCTGGGCAAGCAGTACCTCGACAACACCGGCGACGAGGCGCGCACCATCGCCGCCTCCACCACCGTCGACGTCTCGCTGTTCCTCGACCTGGGTCGCGCCGGCCTGCGCGCCCTCGACGGCATGGAGGCCTACCTGCGCGTGCTCAATGTTTTCGATGAGGACTATTACACCACCGGGTATTATGATGCCTGGGACTACGGGGAGAACATGTACATCCCGGCGGCCCTGCGTCATTTCCTCGTCGGCGTGAACTACGATTTCTAACCGACCGCCCGCTCGCGCCGCGCCGCTCACCACGGCGGCGCGGCCACCGGGCCGGCGGCACGGTCGAGGCGACCATGTCCTTCTATGACCACGAGACCGGCGGCGCCGCCTGCCCCATCTTCCCCAAGAAGGGCCCGCGCGCGGTGATCCTCTGCGACGGCCCGCCCCCCGAGCCCGAGGTGATCGCCTACTGGCTCGGCGGCGCCGACCTCTTCATCGCCACCGACGCCGCCGGCCATCCGTACGACCACCTGCCCATCCCACCCCAGGTGGTGATCGGCGACTTCGACTCGCTCGCCGGCCGCCTCCTCGACGGCCGCGACGGCCCGGTCTTCCTGCGCGACGACGACCAGGACACCACCGACAGCGAGAAGGCCATCCTCTACGCCCTGGACCGCGGCATGCAGGAGGTCGTCCTCCTCGGCGCCGTGGGCTGGCGCCTCGACCACACTCTCTACAACACCCAGCTCCTCGAACGCTACGCCGACCGCCTCCGCCTGGCCCTGGCCGGCTACGCCGCCGACGGCGTCCGCCTCGCCCCGGGCGAGACCGTGTCCTGGTCCCTCGACCCGGGCACCCGCTTCAGCCTGACGCCGCTGCTGGGCACCAGCCGCGGCGTGACCGTCGAGGGCGCCGAGTTCCCGCTTTTGGGCGAGGAGCTCGGCCCGCAGGGCCCCAGCTCGGTGAGCAACCGCGTGGCCTACGACCCGCTCCTGATCCGCGCCGGCGACGGCCCCCTGCTCGTGCTCGTCGACCGCGAGGGCCCCTCGGCCGGAGCCCGGTACGAGGACTGATCATGGTCCTGGCGGCGGTCTACGCGCTCTTCCTGCTCTGGGTCGTGCTGCGCCTGTTCCGCCGCCCCGTCGACGGCGAGGCCGACTACCTGGTGGCCGGCCGCCGCCTCACCCTGCCCGCGTTCGTGGCCTCGCTGGTCACCACTTGGTACGGCGGCATCCTCGGGGTCGGCGAGTACGGCTGGTCGCACGGGATCAGCAGCTGGCTCGTCTTCGGCGTCCCCTACTACCTCTACGCGCTGGTCTTCGCGCTGGTCCTCGCGCGCCGCGCCCGCGCCTCCGCCGCCCTCAGCCCCTGCGACCAGCTCGAACGCGCCTGGGGCCGCCCCGCGGCGCTCATCGGCGCGGCCACCCTCTTCGTCATGACCGCCCCCGCCGCCTACGTGCTCATGCTCGGCGTGCTGATCGAGCTCGCCACCGGCTGGCCGCTCTGGCTGGGCGTGGTCCTGGGCACGGCGTTCTCGGTGGGCTACGTGTTCCGCGGCGGCCTGCGCGCCGTGGTGGCCACCGACAAGGTCCAGTTCGTGCTCATGTTCCTGGCCTTCCTGATCCTGGTCCCGGTGTGCCTGGCCAAGTACGGTGGGGTCGACTGGCTGCGCGCCAACCTCCCCGCGCAACACCTCCGGGCCGACGGCGGCCTGGGCTGGCAGGCCATCGCCGTGTGGTACGCCATCGCCGCCGCCACCCTGGTCGAACCCGCGTTCTACCAGCGCTGCTACGCCGCGGTCGACGAACGCACCGCCCGCCGCGGCATCCTGGTCTCGCTGGTCTTCTGGCTCGTCTTCGACCTCCTCACCACCACCGCCGGCCTCTACGCCCGCGCCGTCCTGCCCGACCTCGCCGACCCCGTGGCCGCCTTCCCCGCCCTGGCCGCGGTCGCCTTGCCCTCGGTCTGGCAGGGCCTGTTCACCGTGGGCCTGCTAGCCACCATCATGTCGACCGTGGACAGCTACGCGTTCCTCGCCGCGGTCACCCTGGGCCGCGACCTGGTGCGGCGGCGCACGCAGCCGCCGGGCACGCTGCTCGGCGGCGAGGACGTGGCGAACCTGCGGCCGGTGCGCTGGGGATTGCTAGCCACGGCGGTGCTGGCGGTGGTGCTGGCGCTGTGGTCGCAGAGCGTGGTGGCGCTGTGGAAGACGCTGGGATCGGTGGGGACGCCGGTGCTGCTGCTGCCCTTGTTGCTGGCGCATCTGGGGCGCCGGGGCGGCGGGGCGCGGGCGCCGCGGCGGGTCGCCTGGGGGATGGCGCTGGCGGGGCTGACGTCGCTGGGGTGGCTGGTGGCCGGCGGGGGGGAGCCGTTCCTGGGGGTGGAGGCGATCTTTCCGGGGCTGTTGGTCTCCGGCGGGGCGATGGTGGGGGTCGGGGTCTCCTCTCGAAAATGAAACTTGACATTTTCGCCATATGTTCGTATAATATCTGCTAGCCAACCTCCTCCCGGATCGCTGGTCTTCCCATGTCCTTCCAACCCGATCTGCCCGCCGAGGCCGTGCACGCACGCCTGGTGGAAGCCGTTCGTTCCTTGAACCAGGCCGAGCACCACGTCGTGGTCTGGTTCGCCGAGGTGCGCCGCCGCCGGCTCTACCGCGCCTTCGACTGCGCCTCCATGCGCCAGTACGCCGTGACCCGCCTGGGCTTTTCCGTCACTCGCGCCGCCGATTTCGACCGCCTGGCCGCGCGCCTCGACGAGCTGCCGCGTTTGCGGGCCTCGGTGGCCAGCGGCGAGCTGGGCTACACCAAGGCGCGGGAGATCGTCAAGGTGGCGAGCCCGCGCACCGAGGCGGAATGGCTGCAGACGGCGGCATCCTCCTCGCGCCGCGAGCTGGAGGCCAAGGTCCAGCGGGTGCGGCGGAAGGCGCAGGCGCGTCGGGCGGCGCGGGTGGGGCAGGGGGAGTTGCTGCCGAGCACCGAGTCCGCGTCCGAGACCCGGCTGGCGGCGGCCGCTCCGGTCCAGGTCGGCCTGCGGCTGACGGCCGAGCAGGCGGCGCGGTACGAGGCGCTGTGGCAGGAGCTGGGTCGGGCGCCGAACGCGGAGGACCTGCTGGCGGCGCTGGCGGAGCTGGTGGAGGCGCGGGGAACATCGAAAGGCGTAAGTGACAGTGATGAAATCAGATGCGCTGGAGCCAGCCCCCGGGGGACGCGTCCTCCGGTCCAGATCCACGTCCATCGCTGCCCCGAGTGCGGGGCCATGGAGGCGGCCGGGCGGCGACTGGACAATGCCGACGCTGCCCGCGTGGAATGCGATGCGGCGCTGGCCGAGCCCGGCGGGCGGAACACCACCACGATTCCGCCCGGTACGCGGCGCGCGGTGCTGGCGCGCGATCGCCATCGCTGCCGGACGCCGGGCTGCCATCACACGCGTTTCCTGGAGGTCCATCACATCGTGCCGCGCAACCGGGGAGGCACCAACGCGGCGGCGAACCTGATCACCCTCTGCAGCGCCTGCCACCGGCTGTGGCACGAGCGAGGGCGGCCGCCGGTCTGGTTCCCGGGTCGCGAATCCGCGTCTTTCCAGTGTGCCGAGGGCGTCAGTCCGTCTGGTTGAGGCCCTCGAAGACATCGCGGGCCCAGGCATTCACCATGGGTAGGCGGTGGAAACCCTGCACCTCGAACCAGCCGTCGAGCAGGCCGTCCTCGCGCTGGATGTGGATCCAGCGGCGGTTGTCGGTGGCCACGAGCTGGACGTGTTCGCCGGGGCGGAGCACGCCGAAGGGTTCCTCGTCGCCGGGCTGCATCAACAAGGGGAGGTGGTGCTTCATGGTCAGCGGGTAGAGGCCCATGTCGTAGAGGTCGGCCGGTTCCTCGACGAGGGTGTCGTTGGCGAGGTGGAAACGCGCCTCGTAGGACCAGGTGTGCAGGACCTTGCCGTGCTGGCGGGTGGCGATGGTGCCCGCGCCGTCGCAGGTGAGGGCGGGGCCGGTCGCGGCGAACGGTTTGCCTGGCAGCTTGCCGATCAACTGGAACCGCTCGCCGTCCCAGCGGACGAAGCTCGTGGCGGGGTCGTCGCTGGGGCCGTTCTCGGGGATCAGGATCTCGACGAACACGTCGGTGGTGTCCACGTCCACGAGGAACGCTTCGCCGGTCATGGCCACGCCCTGGCCGCTGATTGTCTCGTCGCCCAGCCGGAGGTGGAACGACTCGATACCCAGCACGTCCCGGTCGAAGCGGACCTGGACCGTATCGGCGTGCCCGTCGCCGTCCAGATCTCCCGTCAGATCCAGCCCGGTGGCCGGGACGGTCAGGATCACCGCCAGCAGCAGGACAATCCAGCCCCTCACGCCTGCACCTCACGGTACCGGAAGCAATCCACCACGTGGTCGTTGACCACGCCCACCGACTGGAGGTACGCATACACGATGGTCGACCCCACGAAGTTGAATCCCCGGCGCTGGAGGTCCTTGCTGATCCGGTCGGACAGCGGGGTCGAGGCGGGCAGTTCGCCCAGCGTACGGAAGGCGTTCTGGACCGGGCGGCCATCCACGAAATCCCAGAGGTAGTCCGCGAACCTGCCGTGCTCGGCGACCAGCGCCAGCCACGCCCGCGCGTTGCGCACCGCCGAGGCGATCTTCAGGCGGTTGCGGACGATGCCGGGGTCGAGCCGCAGCCGCTGCTGATCCGCCTCGGTGAACCGCGCGATCCGCTCGGGATCGAAGCCGTGGAACGCGCGGCGATAGCCCTCGCGCTTGCGCAGGATCGTGATCCAGGCCAGGCCGGCCTGGGCGCCTTCCAGGAGCAACATCTCGAAGAGGTGGTGGTCGTCGCGGCTGGGCGTGCCCCATTCCTCGTCGTGGTACCGGATGTAGAGCGGGTCCTCGCCGCACCACTGGCAGCGGGTCATGGGGCCATGCGGGCGGCCTGCTTGGCGGCCTCGTCGCCCACCACCGGCAGCTTGAACTGTTCGCCCTGCCAGGCCTTGAACATGCAGTAGATCCACAGGACCACAGTCACCAGGCTGATGACGCCACCCAGGAGCGTGCCCAGGACGGGGATGATGCTCACGGCCCAGCCGGCGACCGAGAGGATGCCGAAGGTCATGAGCGACTGCATGGCGTGGAAGCGTACGAAGGGGCTCCTCTGCTCGATGATCAGGAAGATGAGGCCGGTGACCCAGAAGAAGGCGTAGCAGAGGGTGGCGGCCACGTTGGCGGTCAGGCCAGTGGACGAGCGTTCCATGA